>JADGDG010000055.1 GCA_016744995.1 Gammaproteobacteria bacterium | reverse complement strand
GACATGCCGCAGGTGGGTGTTGTCTATGAGAAACATCACTCATTTAATGTGAGTGAATTAATTGAAACCATTAAAACAACTTCAATGAATGATAAACTTGAGCAATTGAAGCGGGTATTTACGGGTTGAATTAGGTTTAGCTTTTTATGGTTATGGCGATTATTTAGGGTGTTTGAAAATCAAAAGAAGGGGGTGTTCGGACGAAGTGCTGAGCCTGCCGATTGCACCCGACACTGGTTCGTCTAGCTGGGGACGCTTTAAACACATCCATGTGACGCTTGACAGAAAACGTCCATGTTTTCTGACACCCCAGTTAGACGAACCAGTATCGTGTACACTCTTCTACCTCAGTTGTCCTTACTGGTGTTGTCCAAAAGCAAAGAAAAAACCAAAGAAAAATCACAAGCGTAGGAAGCTCATTTGTTAGAGCTATCATGCTGTTGCTTCCCCCTTTTTTAAAGGGGGATTGAGGGGGTTAGCTGTTGCTCTGGCTCTAGCTTTTTCTTTGCCTTTGGGTACACTCAGAAAGAATAAATCCCCTGAAATCGTTTTATACACATTTACTCGAACACCATCCCCCCTTTGTTATTCTCTTGATTTACACATTTGTTGGGTGTATTAGCTTCCACTATACAATTTAGTACGAAAAATCTTACAAGATAAATAATTAGTTGACTGTTTAGTGGAATTTTTCAATGTTTTGTAGTTCAATATCATTTTAAGTGGAAAATTTTCCATTAATTTACATCGTTAGCCAAGGAGACATATGTACCATCTTTTAGTGCACTATGGTGAAAATTCTTGGGCAAAAAGTCCAGCAACCATATCAAAAGACAGATTCTTAGAATATACAGATAATGAAATATTGAGTAGATTTTCTGAATTGAATGAGGAGCGAATAAATGAACTCAAAGAGTTTCCAGCACTCTTCATGTGTGAGACTGAAGAATCGCCAACTTTTTTAGGTAAAATTACAAGAATTCGAGATCGCGGAAATAATTTGGTTATTAATTTTGAACGTATAGCTGAAGTGCCTGATATTGCGAAGGGTGCAATTCCTAATATTTCAGTTGCACTTGATATACATGATTTTGAATTTCATCGAACCCATTGGGCAATTAAAGATGAAGACTTGTATAGCATCTTGGCTAACAATGGCGTAATAACACAAACACAAGTTCTTTTAAGTAATATTGCAACAGGCAACGTGATTAATGCAATTAACCTCTCACCAGATACTGCAGGTGGGTTTAATAATCAACAAATATTTATCGTTCATGGGCATGATGATTTAGCAAAAAACGATGTAAGACAATATGTACAAGATATTGGTAAAGAGCCTATTATCTTGCATATGCAAGCTAGTAGTGGGATGACAATAATAGAAAAGATTGGCCATTATTCGAATGTTGGGTTTGCCATTGTTTTATATACTGAGTGTGATATTGGTACAAAAAAGGATTCTTTGATTTTCAAGAGAAGAGCACGACAGAATGTTGTTTTTGAGCATGGTTATCTCATCGGTAAAATTGGCAGGGCTAGAGTTGTTGCTCTTGTTAAAGGAGATGTTGAAACTCCGAATGATATAAGTGGGGTTGTTTACGTTAAAATGACCAATGATGAATCATGGAAGGAAGAAATCAATAATGAACTTAGAAGTTGTGGTTATTTATAATCGTTAGCCCATAAAAGGAAGGTGTCCTGAAAGATGAATTTTGAACCAGAACAGAGAATTGATTTATTGGAAAAAGAACTGAGCAGACTATTATTATGGACACAGTCTGTTGAAATCCGTATGAGTTGGGTATTGCCTCTATCAACTGCAATGCTCGGTGCATTGGCTTTATTAGCTCCCACAGCTAGCAAATGGACAGTATTTCCAGCCATTATCTCGACGTTTACAGTGTTCTTTCTCGTGTTAAGTATTATTTTTTCGGCTCTTTCTTCATTTCCGAGAACAACAGGACCTAAAGGCTCTCTAATTTATTTTGGTGGAGTTGTTTCAAAAGAGCTTGAGCAGTATGAGAAAGCAGTTAAAAACCTATCAAAAGAAGACTATATAGAAGACTTAACTAGACAGTGTCATCGCAATGCACAGATTGCAGAAAGGAAGTTTACTTGGATTCAGAGGGCATTAGGTTGCATCTTCATTTCTGCTGCTCCTTGGGTTATTTCTATTTATCTTCTTTACAGTATTAAGCCTTAATTATGAGTTTATCTGATGATATAAAAACTGATATTCAAGGCATAATAGATACACCTTGGAATCTTAGAAAAGGACGTGTTGTGCCTTCTACTACTGATGTGGCTCTATCGGGTGGTGCAGTAGAATTAGATGCCACATTTTTATATGCTGATTTAGCAAGTTCGTCAAAAATGGCAAAGGAACTTGATCGGCGTGTAGCTGCAAAAATAATGAAGTCTTTTCTGGCCACGTCATGCCGTTTAATTAATACACTTGGCGGAACCATTCAAAGCTTTGATGGTGATCGAGTAATGGGAGTATTTGTTGGTGATTCAAAAAACTCAAATGCTGCTAAGTGTGCACTAAAAATCAACTATGTCGTCAAGGAAGTAATAAAGCCGAAATTTGAAAAAAAATATGAATGCGTTAGAGATGTGTCATTTAAAATACGACATGGAGTTGGTGTCGATACTGGCACTGTCATTACAGTACGGGCTGGTGCGAGAGGTTCCAATGACTTAATTTGGATTGGTCGTGCCCCAAATTTGGCAGCAAAATTAAGCGATTTAAGGGCGTCACCTTATCACACATTCATAACAGCCAGTGTTTATAATATGCTTAATAATAACTCCAAGTATGGTGGGCAGGATAATAAAAATATGTGGGAAAGAAAAAACTGGGAGTTTCTAGATGATAATATCAAAGTCTACAGATCTAAATGGCATTGGAAACCATGAAGGGCTAACCAGAAAATTCAGCGGAGGTAAAGAGACGTCACGCTGATTTTGACGTTATAACACCAAACATTTTAAAAACTATGGAAGATAAAAAAATTTTTAAAAACATATGGAGATTCAATGCTATTATTATTGCAATAGCAGGTATTCTTGGAGTCATTGTTCTACTTTTCAGTGGCTATTTAATTTACAAAGAAACTTCCAGAGATAGGTATAAAAGAGAAATTGTAAATATTGATGCTAAAACAAACATTGAAGAAAAGTTTCGTTTAGGTAATTTACAACATATAAAAGGCTTCATGTCAGTGATTGTCCCTCTTTATTCTGATCAAAGCTTTTCTTTAAATTATTCTGGTAGCAAGTCAACAACATCAACACGAAACATATTGTTTTCTGACCTACACAATGAAACAAATAAATGGCTTTTACCACATAATAAGTTTCTCATTACTAAGTATAAACTTATAAATGAGTCAAACTCATACAGTAGTGATGAAAATATAATCACAATTCTTTACAAAATTGTAAAAAATGATACAAATAATGATTCTCGGCTTACAGAAAGTGATAAGCTCATAATTTCACTATCTGAACCAAATGGCAATAATTATACAGAAGTGTTAAAAAATATTGATAGTGTAATAGGCTATGAGCTTATTAATAAAGAAGTTATAGCTATTTTGTATTCTCGTGAAAACCAAGGCTTTACAGCTTACATTAGCTTGAATGGTTTCAAGGTAAAAAATGAGATTAAATTACCAAAATTCAACGATCAGCATTAAGTGACAAATGATGGATGTTTTCATTTGCATCGATAACTATTATTAGAATCTTATGGAAATATAGGTGTAATTAATTAATGAATATGAAAAAAGTACTTTTTTACACGTTTATATTTATATTTTTGGCAACTGCGATAATTACTCTATTGGGGTTAATTGTTGATGACTTGATTGCTCCTGGCTATTTGGACAAGTTGTTTTATTTGTTAATTGCTGAAACTATTGCTCCAGTCATCGCGTTATTTAAAAAAACGAATTTCTTTGAAGAAGATCAAAATAAAAATGAAGGCCAAGACCAAGACCAGGATACTTCTAAGGTAAGTATTGTCATGCTTCCCAAAGAGTCATTTCCACGCTCCTCAGATCCTCACACATGTACCATTACTATTTTTAATCAGGACACTGATGAAGAGCAGACTATAGATGGATCGCCAAAAAGAGCAAATGGATATTTATCAATGTTTCTTATATCACCGACAGAGCAGGAGTTAGTGAAAGTTAAGCTAGTGAGTTCCTCCAATGAAATATGGGAATCAGACTATTTTAGTCCTAGTGTGGTGAAAGCGGAGATGGAAAAAGTATGAAAATCCAATTAAAAAATGACTGGAAGTATGTTGGTGATGATCGCTGGAAGTGGGAATTGTATTTGGTTTCTGATGAGCCAAATGGTTTAAGTGAAATTGATAGTGTTAAATATATGCTTCATCCAACATTCAAGAACCCTATTCGAGTTGTAAATGATCCAGAAGGTGGCTTTAGGCTTAAAACAAACGGTTGGGGAACTTTTACAATAAACGCATTTGTATATTTTAAGAATGGAAAAAAAGTTAAAATGAAACATGAACTGGATCTAAGATATGAACCAAGTTCTGGAACATCAAAATAAAATTATAACAAATGATTGCTCCGTAAAATCTGGTTGAGACTGTGATTGAAGATATCCACAATTTTGATATTAAAAAATGGTGGAGTTTTTGGATAAATTTAATATTGACTGAAAAATAATAGGAGCACTTATAAAATAATTGACAAGTGATGGGTGTCCTTAACTGTTCTGAATAAAATGCTTAAAAATCAATCGAAATGAAAAATAATGACAATAATAGAATGACTGATTGGTACAACAACAATAATTTAACATGGATTTGGGGTAGAAGTTTTATTGTTATGTTTTTATTGGTTGTATTAATTCATATTGCTGGAAAAGATAAAAATACTATCATATTATTGTCTGCAGTAGGAGTGCCACTATTGCTAGGTGTTTTTAATACATTGTCATTTTTTAAAAATAAAAGTAGAAGTTGAAATAACAACTTAAAATTGATCAATAAGTGAAGAGTGATTGAAGCCCAAAATATTTTTTAATCAACAGTCCGACGTTAGGAAATAAAAATGAGAAATATCTACTTTCCACCTAAGTCAGATTTACATACAAATAAGCAAGATGTTGCCTTGCTTGAAACTTTTAAATTAAAAAATATAGTTGGTGTCATATATATTCTTCATGCAATTATTATGTTGCCAATAGCCATTTTGGGAATAATAATTCCTTCAATTTTTATTTTTGCAAGCATATTGATTTTCCTAAAATTATATATTGCAATTAAATTATTAAAGAAAAGCATTTACTCATTAAAGTTTGCAATATTTGATACGACACTTTATGTTTTTTTTAGTATTCATCGTTATACAATATACAGTAGTGATGTATTATACTTAATTGTATGCATGGTAGAAGCAACCATTTTTGTTTTTATTGCATATGCATTATATCAAGAGTCTAGCCTGACAAAAGGTTTTTTTGTATCACTGGGGCGTAGCGGTTTTTAAAGAAAATGACTGATAATAAATTAAAAATTTCCATTTTGAGTTATTCATGGTTCCTGTGTATTGTGGGTTCAGGTATTATGTTGCTTGGTTTATATATTGCAATTGATGAATTAAAATTAATTTCACTTATACTATTTGTTCCTTTTGGAGCATTGCTTTTTTTAATAGGTTTTAATGTGATTAAAAATTATTCATTAAAATCAATTAAAACACTAATTGCAATATCCATGTTTTTTTTACTACTTTTTGTATTTTCTGATGCTATTGAACAAATTGTTTCTAAATGGAGTGCTCTTGAGGTAAATACCCACGGGCCATTATCTGGATTAATAGCTTTGCTTTTACTGCTGGTTACATATCAAATTTTAATAAAACATGTGAGTAAAAAAATGACAAGTGAATCAGGTCATAATTAGTTGACATATATGGGGTGTCCATATATGTCCTGTAATATTTGTCCTTAATAATTCTTTTAACTGATTTTAAACGTACCAATCAGGCTTTTCATTTCTACTCCCAGATTTTTCAGATTATTACTTGAATTAGCAACGATACCACTGCCTTCTGCTGTTTTTTCAGACAATGTTGAAATACGCACGATACTCTCATCAATGGCCTGTGCCACTGCTGATTGTTCTTCTGCTGCACTGGCAATTTGTGTATTCATATCTGAGATGGTATTGATAGCCTGAACAATATTAGTGAGTGAACTGGCGGCTTTACTGGCTGTTTCTACCGTTGACTGCGCAGTATTGCTGCCGCTATTCATTACCTCGACTGCCTTACGACTGCCATTTTGCAGGCGCTCAATCATGGTCTGGATCTCCTGGGTGGATTCCTGAGTTCTGCTTGCCAAAGTACGAACTTCATCTGCCACTACAGCAAAGCCACGGCCTTGCTCTCCTGCTCTGGCTGCTTCAATTGCAGCATTAAGAGCCAGCAAGTTAGTTTGCTCAGCAATGCCGCGGATCACATCCAGAACAGAACCGATATTCTCACTATCTTGTTCAACTTGATTAATGACTTTGGCAGCATTGTTGACCTCATTTGACAGAGTGTTAATTGCAGTAGTGCTTTGTTTCATCACTTGCATGCCGGCCTGAGCTTCTTCTTCTGCATCATTTGCTGATGCAGCGGCTACTTCAGCACTTCTTGCAATTTCCTGTACTGTAGCTGACATCTCAGTAACTGCCGTTGAAACTTGTTCGGTTTCTTCATGCTGTTGTGCCATGCTGCTGCTGCCTTCATTGGTCACTCCAGAGAGTTCATTCGAAGCTGTAGTCAATTGCTCACAGGCTGAGCCAACTTTTGTTATCGTCTGTTGTATCTTACTGATAAAGGCATTAAATTCCGTTGATAATTTACCTATCTCATCATTGCCTTCAGTATTTAATCGTTGAGTTAAGTCACCTTCTCCCTGGGCAATATCATGCAATGCAGCGGTTGTTGTTCTCAATGGGGTGCAAACACTACGGGCAATTAACATCGACAGCAGCATCACTGGCAGGAGGACTATAATAGAAATACCAGTAAGCGTGGTGGCATTTTCCCAGAAAATTATACCAACATCATCAACATAAATGCCTGAACCAATAACCCATCCCCAGGGTTTGAAGCCTTTTACATAGGAAATCTTTTGTACTGGATTTTCTGAACCCGGTTTAGGCCATAAATAGGGTACATTACCTGCACTATTACTCTTTACCATATTGACGAAGTCAACAAACAGAAGGTTGCCATCGGGATCTTTGATGCCAGACAGATCTCTGCCGTCAAGTTCTGGTTTGATAGGA
>JADGDG010000010.1 GCA_016744995.1 Gammaproteobacteria bacterium | reverse complement strand
ACCGGCCACTTCCAGATACCCGTTGAGCTGTGAGGCCTGTGCCCCGGTGACTTCATTGATAATGAGTTGGGCAGTGCGGCCGTCACTGAGGTTGGGGTTGCCACGAATATGACCCCCCAGCTGGGTGTTGCTGATGGCGCCGCTGTTGTTGAGGATAAGGCCTTGTTTGCTGATATTGAATTTGGAATAGCGATTGTGGGAGATGCCTTTGCTGTTGGGGGCTTTGATGTGAATAACGGGGACGCCATTTTGGGCTTTGTTTGATTGCGCTGCTTGTGATAATAAGGGGCTGAGGCTCAGGTAGATACAGAGCAGGGTGGTCAGGACTTGATTGCCCAGGGGCATGGTTTGGGTATAATGAGGTTTGAATAGGCGATATTTGGGACTGTGTTTGTGGGTCATGAGTAAGATCCTTCTCTAAATATTAATACTGATATTGAACCAGGTACTTGATTCATCTGCGGGCCACTCTTTAGGGGTATTAATGGGTTTGGCATAGGTAAGGCTCACGTTAAGATGGGGGCTGTACCAACTGGCACCAATAAACCAGCCTGAAAGTGACTGCCAATGGGTGTGTTCCAGGCCTTGAAAATTGACTTTGCCCATATCAATACCTGCTTTGAGCTGCAGGTTGCCTTTTGCTGTCTTAAACCAGTGCGCCGGTAAAAATGTATTGAGTTCATTACGCCAATATGCACCCCGATCACCACTTAAGCTGGTTTCACTATAGGCTCTGACACTGTACTGTCCGGTAATGGAAATGCGTTCTGTACCAAAGAGTAAGTCATCCGTATATTGTCCCTGAAAATTCGATTGCCAGCGAAAGGTTTGCTCACCCCATTGGAAAGGTTGCAGGAAATTAATGCTCAGTGTGGTTTTGTTAAATTGTGCTTTAGGCAATTGGTGAGCAGCTAACTGACTGTCATCAGGGGCATTAAACCACTTTAAACCTTGCTGATAAGCGAGCGTGCCATTCAATGATGCATTGTTTTGTCCATACCACCAATAACTCAAGGCTAACTCAACAAGTGACAATGTGCGGCTATTAATATCGATAAGCTCTCCCTCAATAAAATTTTTATTATCTTTTCGGATGAGATTGCCTGCCAGACGCCATTTACTGTTATTATCCCGAAAAAGGATACGGGATAAGCCCAGTCGTTGTTGGTTGCTTTTACCGGTAAAACGAAAATGAGTCAGTTGTCCCTTTACCGTGGTTAAATATTCAGACCAACTGGCATCAAAGGAAAAATTCCAATAGCCCTTTGGGATATCATAATGAAGCGCAATATTTTCACTGCCTTTACCATCACGCTGATCATCTTTAACATCACCTTGATAACTAAAATAAGCATAGCCATTATGTTTGAAGGGACTATCAATATCGGCAAATAAACTGCGTTGTTGTTTGCCTGTTTCTTGCTGACCGCTATTATTATAAGCAAGGCTTAATCGCCAAATTTTTTGTGGGCTGTTATCGACTTGTATTTGAGTACTGCCCGCTTGTGTACCTGGGATAAATTGTACTTGAGCTTGATTGGATTGCAGCCGGTTGAGTTGTTCCAGGCCCTGTTCAATGTCTCGTAAATTTAGTAACTGCCCTGCTGTTGCGGGCATTGCCTGTTCAAGTGATAAACGTTGATTAGTGTCATTCTGAGTAAAGGCCATGCTTTCAATAAAGCCCTCCTGGATCGTCAGTGTTAAGTGACCATCACTGAGATCTTGCTGGGGAAAATAAACGCGCGTGGTAACAAAGCCTTGCTCATAATACCACTGAGTAATCGCTTGCTGCAGTTGTTCAAGCTGGTTTATGCCCAGACATTGTTGTTGATAGGGCTGCACTAATTGCTGTTGCTGCTCTGTTGATAACTGGCTGGCATTATGGAGTGTGATCTGGTTGATATCAAAGCAAACCTGAGATTGTTCAGCCTCTGGTTTGGGTTGCTGCTGTGGTGATCCTAAGCGATGAGATTTTTGTTCTTGCTGCTGTTCTATTGTCTGGCGTTGTTGTTCTATGCGTAGCTGTTGTTCACGGGTAATATCATTATTAAGAATTTTGGGTAGAGATGATACACCGGCTGCAAAACTTGATGCTGATAAGAGAAAAAGACTGTTTAATAGAGCGATTTTGATTTGGCGATGCATCCCTGCTCTCCATTATTCAGTAAGTGGTTATATGCTTATAATAATTCCCTTACAAAATACAGCACTATTCACAGTAGAGTTGTGAATGGCTTCACAGTTTATACATAAAGTGCAATTCCTCCCACTTTTTGGTTTTTTTAGTCGTCAGTTTTTAAGGAAATGAGCAGTTTGTCATAATAAATAATAGTTGTTGTGGTTTATATCTTACAATAGTAATGAGCTGGCAGGCTTGCGGGTCTTTAGGGATGTCAATTTTAAGTGAATTAATGTCGTTGGCAGGTTGTGCAGATCTTTACGGGCTTCAGTTGCATAGGGTTCAAAACCAAGATCTTTGTAAAATAACAGAGCTTTGCTATTGGCCTCATAACATGAGAGATGTATTTCTTGAAGTTTTAATTTTTCAAATCCAAATTTTAGCATAGCCTTTATTAGTTTTTTACCAAAGCCCTGCCGCCTTTTTTCAGGTTTGATAATTACATTGCCGATAAAGGCAATATTTTTGTTTTCAACGTTATAGAAATTAGCAAAGCCAATAATGTTTTTTTTGCCTTGTGGGGTATGTTCAATCATGACTGTTGACTCATGGCGATCGCTGAGTTGTTTGTCCAGGTGCTCTATTTTTAAAGGGTAATGTGCAGAAGGGGAGAAATAAAAAAGTTCGATTTCATTGATGGGGAAATGTAAAATCTCAGCAAGATCAGCCCGGGTTGCTTGTCGAAAAGAGACCGGGCTGGACATGTATTTATTCCTGATTATTTTTTATATAAAGCAGTTAACTCATCATGCAATAAGCGTAAAGCTTTACCACGATGACTCATGCCGTTTTTGATGTCTGGATCAAGTTGAGCTGAGGATATTTTATGTTCTGGAACCCAAAACAGCGGATCATAACCAAAGCCATTATCACCTACTTCCTCATGCATAATAATCCCTTCCCAGGCTGCCTGGCAAATGATGGGAGTGGGATCGGCAGCATGACGCATATAGACAAGAATGCACTGGTAGCGAGCGCTGCGAAGTGCATCATCGTCAACATCTTTTAATGCATCCAGTAATTTTAAATTATTATTTTCATCTTTTGTTGCACCGCCGTATTCGCCCTTATCACCACCCAGAGTGGAATAACGTGCAGAGTATATGCCCGGTACACCGTTAAGGTAGTCAACTTCAATTCCGGAGTCATCTGCGATGGCTGGCATGCCTGTGATTTCTGAGGCATAGCGTGCTTTGATAATGGCATTTTCAACAAAAGTTGTCCCCGTTTCCGGGATATCGCCAACGCCTAATTCAGTCTGGGGAATAATATTGACTCCCAGATCAGTAAACATTTTAACAAACTCTCTGACTTTGCCTTTGTTGCCGCTGGCTAAAACAATTTTATTTTCTAAACTCATTCTTTACTCCGGACTTATGTCAGTGCTTCGGTTTGTTTTTCGATAAGATGTGTAACGCCTTTTTTGCCCAGTTCCAGCATAGCCGTTAATTCTTCAGGCTGAAATGCATGGCCTTCTGCGGTGCCCTGAATTTCAATAAAACCACCGGCTTCATTCATAACTATGTTCATATCGGTTTCAGCATTAGAATCTTCGTCATAATCCAGATCCAGTACTGGCTCGCCATTATAGATGCCGACAGAGATTGACGCGACGTGACCATGAACAGGGCTCTTAGTAATTATGTTCTTTTTTAGCATGTGGTTCACTGCATCAACCAGAGCCACATAAGCACCAGTGATTGAAGCTGTGCGAGTGCCGCCGTCGGCCTGTATTACATCACAATCCAGAGTAATAGTATTTTCACCCAGGGCTTCCAGATCAATGACTGCCCGTAAAGAACGGCCGATAAGACGTTGAATCTCCATGCTTCGCCCACTTTGCTTACCAGCAGAGGATTCACGACGCATTCTGTTTCCTGTTGAGCGTGGCAGCATGCCATATTCAGCGGTGACCCAACCCTGGCCTTTGCCTCTTAAAAATCCTGGAACCCGACTTTCAACGGATGCAGTGCAGAGCACTTTGGTTTCACCACTTTCAATTAATACTGAACCTTCAGCATGTTTAGTGTAATTACGGGTGATTTTGACAATGCGCTGTTCATCATTCGCGCGGCCGCTGGGACGTTTCATTCCGTTGGGGCTCATAGAGTATGTTCCTGTGGATTAGATAAAATATAAATAAAATAAGTGAAAAAGTGATAAAATTATAACATTCTGTCAATAGAAATACGTATGAATATTGCTATTTTCTCATATAAATTTAATAAAAAGGTTGACTTTACCGAGCGGTCAACTAGAATAAAATCAAGTTAAAGGTTAAAAGTACTATGTCCAAAGGTCAGGAAACCAGACAACGTCTGCTGGATAGCGCACAGCAATTAATGTATTCCAGAAGTTATAGTGATGTCGGTGTGCAAGAGATATGTAAGGATGCAAAAGTACAGAAAGGGAGTTTTTATCATTTTTTCTCTTCAAAAAGTTCACTGACAGTCGAAGTACTGGAACAGCTTAAAATGCAAATGATTAAAAGCATATTATTGCCTGCATTTGCAAAAGATTTGACGCCGGCAAAACGGTTTGAACGGTTTATTGAATATGCATATCATTATCAGGTGCAGATCCAGGAAGAATATGGTTATGTGTTAGGCTGCCCTATGGGCAATATTGCTCTGGAAATGAGTACTCAGGACGAAGAAATACGAAAAAAAGTAGAAATGTTATTTGAGTCAATTTTTCATGTCTTTGTAGATGTCTTAGATGATGCTAAGGCAGTGGGTGAAATTGACAATAATGCAGATACATCAGAACTGGCTCAGGTATGTCTGGCTTATGGTGAAGGTGTATTGCTGATGGCAAAGACAAAAAATGATCCAGAGGTGGTGAAACAATTATTGCCTCATGTGTCGAAATTAATTGGCTTTAAACATAAATAAATACTGTGGGTGCGAATTAGTACTAGTACCTGCACTAAGATTAAAAAGCGACTTATTCGCTTTTTAAAGTGCCAAAAATATAATAGACCGGTCGGTTACATGTTTAATGAGTAAAATGTTTTCAGTTTTTTTCTTTTAATTTAAACTGACCAGTCTACTATTGTGATGTTTTGAGGGCATTAAACTGCTCTTGATTGGGGCCTGCTATTCAGGCAAAAGAGATGATGCAAAATGTCTAAAAGGAGAACTACTATGTCAACTGAACTTGCTGTAAAAAATGAAACGATTGCTGATAATTTATTGCTTAAACCTGAACAACTGGATTCCTGGTTTCATCAAAAATTTGAGGAAGAAATGGAAAAGCATGAGGACAATAAAACTCCTTCTATGACTATTATTGCTACGAAAGGTACTATGGATATGGCTTATCCTCCATTTATCCTGGCCTCAACGGCTGCTGCACTGGGCTGGGATGTTTCAATATTTTTTACTTTTTATGGACTGGAATTGCTTAAAAAAGATCTCGATCTTAAAGTCAGCCCTTTGGGGAATCCTGCCATGCCGATGAAAATGCCTTTTGGGCCGCAATGGTTAAAAAATATCAATATTAATATACCTAATGCTGTTGCATCTAATGTTCCAGGTTTTGAGAATCTGGCTACAGTGATGATGAAGCAAACGACTGAAGCAAAAGGGGTTGCAGGTATTGATGAGCTCAGAGAATTGTCCCTTGAGGCAGGAGTGAATATGGTTGCTTGTCAGATGACAGTAGATCTTTTTAATTTTTCGCAGAATGAGTTTATTGATGAAGTCAGTGAGTGGGTGGGGGCCGCTAGTTTTTTACCCACTGCAGCAAAAGCTGACGTGAGTTTATTTATTTAAACTGAATAAGTAGTTTCCCTTTATCTATTGAACTATACTCTTAAAATATTGTAACTACTCAGCGTATTTATCTTTTACCCGATTTCTGCGTTATTTTTGTACTCTACCCACAAGGGGCACTTGGAAATGGTCACATATACTTATATGCTTACATTCTCCGTGCGCCTCTTTGAGGTGCCGCAGGTATTGTGCCTTGAACTCGGACAAAACCTAAACATGCTGAATAGTTACAAAATATTATCTTTAATTGTCATTCAGTAAAAAAAGGGGGCTCAATGCCGCTAATTCAGTGGAATAAACAATTGAGTGTCGGTATTGTTTCAATTGATGAACAACATAAAAAACTAATCAATATGATTAATGCTCTAAATGATGCTTTAGCTGAAGGGCAGGCTGATGAGGTTCTGGCAAAGATATTTGATGGCCTGGCTGTTTATACTGTGAAACATTTTGGTTATGAAGAAGCGTTATTTGCACAATATGGCTATGAGAAGTCTGAGATGCATAAAAATGAACATGACGCGTTAATTGAACAGGTTGTAAAGCTGCAGCAAAAAATGAATGATGGTAATTTCATAATTAGTGTTGAAGTCATGGTGTTCTTAAAAGAATGGCTGACTAATCACATATTAAAAACTGATATGGCCTATACAAAGTTCCTGACTGCTAAAGGTGTCACCTGATTTATTTTGTCCAGGGCAGAACTTTTGCAATTGAATTCAGATTTATTTTATCCAGTAAAGATTTAGACTCATCTTCTTCTGGCATTTGTTTAAGCATGTCCAATAACTCATCACAAGTTTGAGGGCGCAACCGGGGATCAGGCTCCATTGCCCAGTCAATTGCTTCTAACAATACTCTGCTGTATTTTCTTTTGAAGGCATCGACTGCAGGTTTCATTGGATCATTATTATCTTTGCGTTTATTTGCCGGTGGCGGTGGTGAGCCTTCGATACAACTTCTCATCGTAGCACCAATTGCATAAATGTCGGTCCATGGCCCCATATAGCCACGTTCTGTGACCTGCTCAATGGGCGCAAAACCAGCAGTAGCAACAATACGGGCATCGTAGAGACGTGTTTTCATTTTTTCTCTGACAGCCCCGAAGTCCAGTAGTAATGGTCGCCCACCCTGCCGTAGATGAATATTGCTGGGTTTAATGTCCAGATGAAGTAAATTCTTGTCATGTAGCAGCTTAACCCCGGATAATAATTGCGGGAACACCTTACGTAGGAGCTTTTCACTTAATTTACCTTTATATTTGCGAATATAGTCCTGTAAATTAACCCCTTTCTCATCTTTCATTACCATGTAAGCCGTACCATTAGTTTGAAAAAAGGTGGTGACATCAACAATATTAGGGTGCTTCAGGGTGGCAAGAGTGCTTGCTTCCTGAAAAAAAAGTTTGCGTCCTTTGTTGTAGGATTCAGGTGCAGATGGATCAAGGCTGGTCACATCCGTATCATTAACGCGGACGGCAAGTTTTTTGGGCATAAACTCTTTGATAATTACGGTCTGCTGATCATCTGAAACTAAGTGTGCGTTATAAACAATGCTGAATCCACCGCCCCCCAGCACGCTGTCAATGATGTATTCATCGACTTGAGTGCCATTAGGTAATGGGGCTATATTATGCGCCATGGGTGTTGAATAATCCTGATAGTTTAATGTGTATTATTATTGGTAAATGTATGTTGCTGCGGACAGTATCCAGAACCGTATGCAAAAATGTCCCCTAATTAAGATTATAGTCAGATAAATCAGGAATTACTATCGACTATGCTACAATCATTCATGAAAATCAAACATTATGGAGTCCCTATGGTTAAAAGTATGACAGCCTATGCCCGAAAAGAAGTCAAGGTACCATGGGGTTCTATTGTTATTGAGCTGCGCAGTGTTAATCATCGATTTTTAGAAATGGGTATCAGGTTGCCTGATGAGCTGAGGTCGTTGGAAATGACCATTAGAAATCAGGTAAAAGCAAAACTGCATCGCGGTAAGCTGGATTTATCGATTCGCTTAAAAATCCAGCCCGGTGAAGTCAGCCAGGTCAGTTATAATCATGAACTGGCAGAGCAACTTGCCAAAACTCTGCATGAAATTGATAAACTGATTTATAATGCTGCTCCGGTGAATGCAGTTGATGTCTTGGGCTGGCCGGGCATTATGGACAACCAGATGATTGAACCGGAGACAATTAAACAAGCCTTGTTGCCATTATTAGATTCTGTGCTTGATGAATTACTTGAAAACAAAAAAAGAGAAGGTCAGGCCCTGGCTCAGATGATTGTTCAGCGCTCAAATGAGATGTGCGATATTATCCAAAACGTTAAAGATAAAATACCGGAGCTTCTGCAATTTCAGCGGCAGCGCCTGGAGGAGAAACTACAGACTCTGAAAGCTGATATGGATACTAACCGCCTGGAGCAGGAAATGGTTTATATTATCCATAAAGCAGACATTGCAGAAGAAATTGATCGTCTGGAAACCCATCTTAATGAAATTGATCGTACTATGGAATATGATGAGGCGATTGGCCGACGTCTGGATTTTTTGATGCAGGAACTAAACCGGGAAGCAAACACCCTGGGTTCCAAGTCTATTTCGATAATGACCACTCAGGCTTCCGTCGACATGAAAGTTCTAATTGAGCAGATGCGTGAGCAAATACAGAATATTGAATAATTAAACCTTAAGTCTTTGGATAGAGAGAATCAACTATGTTTAACCACAGCCCTGAAACTAACTGCGGCATGTTATATATTATCAGTGCACCCTCTGGTGCCGGAAAAACCAGTTTGCTGAAGGCACTGCTTGAAGAAACCGATCTGATTGAGGTATCTGTTTCATATACTACCCGGGAGAAACGAGCAGGAGAACGTGAGGGTGTAGATTATCACTACATTTCACAAGAACGTTTTAAGCAGATGATTGATGATGAGCAATTTATTGAACATGCTGAAGTGTTCGGCAACTATTATGGAACGTCTAAAAGACAAATCAAGGAAAAGCTAAAAGCCGGTATTGATATTATTCTGGAAATTGATTGGCAGGGTGCACAGCAGGTGAGAAAACAATTTGATTGCTGCACTAATGTTTTTATTATACCTCCTTCACGGCGAGAACTTTTGTCACGCTTACAGGAACGAGCTCAGGATTCATCAGAAGTGATAGAACAAAGGATGGATGAATTTATTGAGCAAATGTCACATTATGATGAATTTGAATACCTCATTGTTAATGATCAGTTCTCACATGCTCTGGGTGAACTCAAAGCACTAATTTATGCTTTCCGGCTGCGCCAGTCATCACAGTGCCGTCGACATCAGAGTTTGATTGATGCATTGCTGGTTTAATACAAGCATAAATATGCTGACAAAGGTGGGTATGCTGGGTAAGTTACGATACATCTAAATAATCATTCCTAAAAACTGTTACGTTTTTTTGCAGGAAATGTTTTTTCTTGTGCCTGTTGGTATATTTTAGTAAAATGTCGAGTTCTCTAGCGCATATTTAATATCTCTTATGTAAGTCTTTGTAAGTTAATGGATTATATAAGTTAAAGATTCAGGGGTAAAACACCAATGGCACGAGTGACAGTTGAAGATTGTCTTGATAATGTAGAAAATCGTTTTGAATTAGTAATGGTTGCAACTAAGCGTGCTCGCCAGATTGCCAATGGTCAGGAACCTCTGGTTGAAGCAGAAAATGATAAACCAACTGTAATCGCTTTAAGAGAGATTGCTGAGGGTAAGATTGGTCCTGAAATTCTAACTGAAGTTTCTGCTCTGGCCCATATGGGTGCTTCTCTGACTTCTGTTGAGGAAGCTGGCCAGGAGATGGTTAGCGAAGATTAATGCTGCAACGAGCCTGGAGCATATTCTAAAGTTATAACTATTTGCTCTATATCTGCTCTGACTTCTTACCTGCTTCCTGCGCTCTCAATGTATTATTAAAGAGGGCGGGGGAGTGATTCTGACAGGGATTCCTCCTTTGTTTCTAATCAGTGATTTATGTAGCATGTTGAATACTTATCTGGATGAAGATAAGGTTAGTGCGGTATATCATGCCTATTTATTCGGCGCTGAAGCCCATGAAGGTCAGACCCGAATGACGGGTGAACCTTATATCTATCACCCGATTGCTGTTGCCCGAATCCTTGCTGAAATGCGTATGGATGAAAAATCCCTGATCGCTGCTATCCTGCACGATGTTATCGAAGATACTGAAACTCATAAAGAACAAATCGCCATAAAATTTGGCAAAGAAGTGGCTGAAATTGTTGATGGTGTGACTAAACTCGACCACATTCATTTTGACAACAAGCAGGAAGCCAAGGCGGAAAGTTTTCGAAAAATGATTCTGGCCATGGTCAAGGACATTCGTGTCATTTTGATTAAACTGGCTGATCGACTTCACAATATGCGAACTCTGGGTATTATGAGACCAGAGAAAGCACGTCGTATTGCAGCTGAAACTCTGGAAGTCTATTCTCCGATTGCCAATCGTCTGGGTATGAATGTGCTCCGCCATGAGTTGGAAGACCTGGGTTTTAAAGCCTATTACCCTATGCGATATCGAGTCCTGAAAGATTCAATTATGAAAGTTCGGGGCAATAGAAAAACCATTGTGCAGAAAATACAGATTGCGTTGGAAAATCGTTTGTCCCATGAGGGAATTCAGTGTGATGTTCTGGGACGTGAAAAACATTTGTACAGCATTTATCGAAAAATGCAGAGCAAAAACCTGCCTTTTTCTGAAGTATATGATGTTTATGCTTTTCGCATTGTGGTTGACAGCGTTGACAGTTGTTATCGCGCGCTAGGTGCTGTACATGCTTTGTATAAGCCGGTTCCTGGAAAATTCAAAGATTATATTGCGATTCCTAAGGTTAATGGATACCAATCATTGCACACTATTCTGTTCAGTCCTTTTGGTATGCCGATTGAAGTTCAATTACGAACAAAGGATATGCATCGTGTTGCTGAAAATGGCATTGCCGCACATTGGGGTTATAAAGAAGGGGCTAATAATGGCGGGATTATTGCCAAGGCAAAAGCCAGAGAGTGGCTAAAAAGCTTATTGGATCTCCAGCAGAATGCGGGTGATTCTATTGAGTTCCTGGAAAGTGTCAAAGTGGATCTGTTTCCATCCGAGGTGTATGTATTCACTCCTAAAGGGCAAATAATGGAGCTTCCAAGAGGGGCGACGATTGTTGATTTTGCCTATGCAGTGCATACTCATGTCGGCAATTCCTGTATTGCGGGTAAAATTAATCAGCAGCATGCGCCTTTAAGTACACAATTAAAAAATGGTCAGACGATTGAAATTATTACTGCGCCTGGAGCCTCTCCAAATCCATCCTGGCTGAACTTTGTTTTTACTGCCAAGGCTCGAAGTAATATTCGAAATATGCTGAAAAATTTACAGCGGGATGAATCCATTGCTTTGGGTATTCGTTTGTTAAATAAATGCCTCGGTAATCTTAAATTATCTGTCCAGGATCTTTCTCAAAGTCGCATTGAACGCGTGATCAAAGAATATAAACTAAAATCGTTTAATGACTTATTATGTGAAATTGGACTTGGCAATCGTATTCCCCAATTGGTGGTTCGTCATTTGCTGCCGGAACAATGCAATGCTATGGAACAGGCAAGCAAAGAAAATGGGCACTCTCTTGATATCAGAGGGACGGAGGGCATGGTGATCCATTATGGACGTTGTTGCCATCCTATACCTGGTGACTCAATTGTTGGTTATATCAGCTCCGGGCGGGGTATTGTTATCCATACTAAAGCCTGTAAAAATGCCAAGGATGCCCAAAAGCAAATGCAAAAATGGATTGATGTTGAATGGAGCGATGAAATTAATGCTGAATTCAGTGTTGCCTTAAGAGTGGTGGTTGAACATCGTAAAGGTGTTCTGGCTACAATTGCTTCTGCAATAGCGGATAGTGAAGCTAATATAGAGCATGTTGTTACAGCCGATCGTGAAGATCAGCTTTATTCTCTTGATTTTACTCTTTCAGTTCGGAATAGAACTCATCTGGCCGATATTATGCGAAACCTGAGGTTGTTAGGTATCGTGGCAACGCTGACACGATTGTAATTTGTTCGTAATTATTCACTCTTCACTCTTTATTCTCTTCTCAATAACAAAATACCTTTGATAAATGTACGTTTGTTGTATAGAATCAGAGGGCACAGAAACTGTTTTTAAAGAGTGGGTAATTATTTATGAAAATATTAATGAGTGTATTCTTTGGCTTATTAGTGAGTGTGTTGGGTGCTTCAGCTAGTGGTATCAATGATATTAACAGCAGCAATAAGGTGCTTTGTCCGGATGAACGTCCAATGATCTGCACCAGAGAATATCAACCTGTCTGTGGTGTTAATCATGATAATACCTCAAAAACTTACTCCAATGGCTGTACTGCCTGTTCAAATCCAGATGTTATTTCTTACTCACCACTTGCTTGTACTGAGCGTACTCTCTCCTCAGAGGAATTAGTTGAATTGTTCTCTGGAAATACCTATGTTGCTGTAATTCCATCCAGAAAGTTAAAAATGACTGTTTATGTTGATCCTGATGGCACAATGAGGGGTATGCAGAACGGTCACAAATTCTCTTCGAAATGGAAGGTTAATGATAAAGGTGAAATTTGTGTCAGCTATAGAGATAAAATGAGTTGCCGAATTGTTATGGAGCAAAATGGAGTTTATAAAAAATTCAAAATTAATGAACAGGGGCAAAAGATCGTATTGGTGGTTTACCAGTCTTTTGTTCAGGGCAATGTTCATAACTATTAATAACTATCTTTAACTCTGATAGCTATGTTACATGAAAAAATATCGACAGAGGAAAGCTGGCTTGAGCAGTCCATTATTGTCCTTAAGGGGGTAGGTGATAAGATGCTGGAGCGGTTTGCCCGACGCTCTTTGTATTCTCTCAATGATCTGTTATTTCACCTGCCGATAAAATATCAGGATAAGACACGGGTTGTACCCATTTCAGAGCTGCGCATTGGTGAGAGTGCTCTGGTGACGGGAGAATTAGTTCAGTGTAAAACACAGTATGCACGGAGAGCCATGTTAAATTGCACCATTAATGATGGCAGTGGTGTTATTAATCTTCGATTTTTCCATTTTAACAAGCAGCAGGCAACGAGTCTGGCTTTTGCTCTGGAGCAGGGTAAGTGGCTCCGTTTTTTTGGTGAAGTCAAAAGAGGTCGTCGATCACTGGAAATGATCCATCCTGAATATCGGATTATAGAAGCACATCAGTTGATTCAGGTGGATGAGACCCTGACCCCGATTTACCCGACTACGGATGGTTTATCACAACTGGCGTTGAGAAATGCAATTGCGCAGGTGATTGAATATCTGAAACGCCATAACATTGATGCAGAGCACAGTGCAAGCATTGCTGATGAGCTGGTTCATGACCTTTTGCCCAGTTCAATACGACAGCAATTGAAACTGCCCCCATTACTCCAGGCTCTAATCTATTTACATGCACCACCACCTGACTGTGCTGTTTTTGAATTAATTGAAGGTGATGATCCCTACCGTCAAAGTCTTGTTTTTGAAGAATTACTGGCACATCAGCTGAGTATGAAGTGTGCCTACCAGAAACAAAGGCAGCACCTTTCTTATGCTTTTCACTCTGCCTCTAAGCAATTAAAAAATCATTACAGGCAGTTGTTTATTGAACAACTGCCTTTTAAGTTAACTTCTGCTCAATCACGAGTCATTGCTGAAATTGCTACCGATGTACAACAACCTCATCCTATGCAGCGTCTTGTTCAGGGAGATGTTGGCTCAGGTAAAACGGTGGTAGCCGCTTTAGCGGCATTATATGCGATTGAAAATGGTTTTCAGGCTGCTTTGATGGCCCCTACTGAACTGTTGGCAGAGCAACATAGAAACAATTTTCAGCAATGGTTTGAGCCCCTGGGATTAAATGTGGCCTGGTTAAGTGGTAAGAGTAAAGTGAAGCAGCGCAGAGAAGCACTTAAAAGTATTGCCGATGGGTCAGCACATATGATTATAGGAACGCATGCTTTGTTTCAGGCTGAAGTGGTGTTTAATCATTTAGGGCTGGCCATCATTGATGAGCAGCATCGCTTTGGTGTTCATCAACGATTAGCTCTGTTACAAAAAGGGCAGGAGCTTCACGTGGATAAAAATGGATTTCGGCCAGATAATAAGCAGTCTCAGTCTGACAATAAACAACACCAGGAATTTTATCCGCACCAGCTGATCATGACGGCCACTCCGATCCCCAGAACTCTGGCAATGACAGCCTATGCAGATCTGGACTGTTCAATTATTGATGAATTGCCGCCGGGTCGTACTCCCGTTGAGACAGTTGTTTTAAGTGAGCAGCGGCGTGAGGCTGTTTTACAGCGGGTACATCAGGCTTGCCTGAATGGTCGTCAGGCCTATTGGGTGTGTACTCTGATAGAAGAATCAGAAGTACTGCAGTGTCAGGCAGCAGAGCAAACTCATGAACTATTAAGTAATCAACTACCTGATTTATCAATAGGTCTGGTTCATGGGCGTATGAAAACGGATGAAAAAAAGGCAGTTATGCAGTCTTTTAAAAAGGCTGAGATTTCATTATTAATTGCAACCACCGTCATTGAAGTGGGGGTTGATGTTCCTAATGCCAGTTTGATGATTATTGAAAATGCAGAACGTCTGGGTTTATCTCAATTACATCAGCTTAGAGGGCGAGTGGGGCGCGGTAGTCAAAGCAGTGCTTGTGTATTGATGTATGGCAGTCCATTATCAAAGAATGGTAAAGCCCGATTGATGACTTTGAGAGAAACCAATGATGGCTTTGAGGTTGCCCGAAAGGATCTGGCACTTCGAGGGCCGGGAGAAGTTTTGGGAACACGGCAAACCGGTCTGGCTGAAATGAAAATTGCGGATATAATTCGAGATCAACATCTCATTTCCAGAGTGAATGAGCTTGCTCAAACGTTGATTAATGATTATCCTGAAACAGTTGAGCCGCTTATCAAGCGATGGATTGGGAAAAAAATGGATTATCAGAATGTATAAACAATGTCTGGGATGGATGTTTCTTGTTGTTTTAGGTTTGAGCCACTCAGTACAGGCTCAGGTTTATCGCTGTGAAAATAATATTGGTGCAATCCGTTTTTCTGATGAACCTTGTTCAAAAGGGGAGGTAAGTGAACGTTTGAATTGGCTCAAGGATACAGGCTCCAGGAAAAAATACAGCAAGAAGCCTGGTTCTTCAAACACGACTCAAGCGAAAAAAACGGCAAAAAAAGCAAAAAAAAATAATGAAGCTTATGTTCTGCTGTCCTTATTAACCACCACACAACTGGAGTTGGAAACATCCTCTCTACGAAGCTCTCTTAACGGCAAAACAACTGAAGTACCAGAGCTCATTCTCTCTGATGGTATTACTGTTGATTTATTAAGAGTTCAGAAAATTATTGTGACTCATCAATATGGTAAAACCAAATTGCAGATGCGTTTTATCATGGATGATGGTTATGAAGAAATAAAAGCTATGCATAAACCCTTTCCTGTGATATCCGGTTCAGCCAGGATTGGACGCTTTAGAAAATCATTACAGGATATCAAACAAATTGAATTTTTTAACTCAAAGATGCTGTTGAAAGAGCTCGGGAACAAAGTGCCACAAAATAAGTCTTCATCGATTACAAAGCCAATGGTAAAAAAAGCACTGCCCAAAAAAGATGAAGTCTCAGTGATTGAGTTAGATCTCACGCACCAACTGCCTCAGAAAAAAGTAATTCCCCTTAAGAACAAACAAAAAGAAGTTAAGAATAGCAGCCAGACAAGTAAGAAAAGAGTTCCAAAACCACAGAAGGCTTCTCAAACAACAGATATTCAGGTTGATTTTGTAAATAAGAAAAAAATGATCCTGCATCGCAATGATCTTGCAAGTGCCAAAGGCAGTCAAAAAAGCCGAGGAGCAAGGTTTATTTTCAGCAATAAGGAAACAATCCCCTTTACTGAAATTCAAAGTATCAGAGTTCGTCCGACAGGGAAAAATCAACTATTGGTTGCTGTTAAATTAAAAACGCAGGAAATCAAAATGGAAGTTATGTCGACACCCTATACTCGTATTATTGGGAAAACAGCTACTGGATCCTTTGAGCATTCATTATCAGAAATTAAGTCTATTAGTTTTTAGCGCCAGAAACTTGTCTGAGAATAGAAATTGTAATGAGGAAAATCCATTTTGAATCCGATTTTACTGTCAATTAAGGAAAATAGTTGTCCTATTTGATGAAAATGATAGTAAAATATGTTCCTAAATGGATCCCCCTAAGGTAGATTATTTATTCTCGGACAGATACCTATGGCTTTGTGTTAGTATTATTGACCACTTTAAATCAATTTCTCAGCGAAAGCATTTCTTAATATATGCCAGCCTTTATTCGACAATTTAAACGCATCCCACACTGGGTTGCTGTTGATTATGCCTCTATTTTACATATGCAGGATAGTACCCGAGAGTGGCTGGTTGATAGTGCCTCTTTAACTTTAAGAATAAAAAAACATTGCCGATCTAATGATATGGGGTGTTTTTCCGTTAAGCTGTTGCGCCAGGGTATGGGGATCCCATCAAATGATGAAGTGCAGAGGCTTAAACTACGCAGTCGTCGTTATGCACTGATACGTGAAGTTTTACTCTATTGCGGGGAAATGCCAGTCGTTTTCGCTCGAACGGTTATCCCGATAAAAACCTTAACAGGATCACAACGACAACTGAGTCATCTGGGTAATCGACCATTAGGTGAATTTCTTTTTGCTCAACCGGGTTTGCAAAGAGATGCAATGGAACTTGCTGTTTTAAACCGTGGACACCAATTGTTTGATAGTGCTGTTAATCATATAAGTGATGACAGTCCTTCTGATGTCTGGGCAAGACGTTCTATCTTTCGCCTGGGACACAAGCCCTTATTAGTGGCTGAAGTGTTTCTGCCTGATCTCCTGTCAATGGCATCAGTGAATATCCATCCAGGTAATCATCTCTATCCTCCTGTGCTGACGAGTGTTAAAATTTAGCTTCAAATATTTGATAACCGGACTGACTAAATGTTTCTTTCAAAAGAACGCCTATATCAATATTACCTGTTAATGCGAATGGATCGTCCCATTGGTACCTGGCTGCTGTTGTGGCCAACTTTCTGGGCATTATGGATTGCAGCAGAAGGTATTCCGCCATTAGTTAATATTATTGTCTTTGCTCTGGGTGTTTTTGTTATGCGTTCAGCAGGTTGTGTGATTAATGATTATGCTGATCGTCATATCGATAAACACATTGAGCGGACAAAAAACCGTCCTATTACTTCTGGTATGGTTTCCCCACAGGAAGCTTTGTGGTTATTTGCATCAGGTATTTTAATTGCTTTTATTCTGGTTCTGTTTTTGAATTGGTACACCATTCTTTTAAGTAGTGTTGCCCTGTTGCTGGCAGCCATTTATCCTTTTATGAAACGTCATACTTATTATCCGCAAATTTTTCTGGGTATGGCCTATAGCTGGGCAATACCTATGGCGTTCGCCGCACAATTAAATTATATCCCCGATGTGGTCTGGATTTTATATCCGGTAACAATTCTCTGGATTGTAAGTTATGACACAATGTATGCTATGGCTGATCGAAGGGAGGATTTGAAAATAGGGGTCAAATCAACGGCTATTGTTTTTGCTGACAATGATAAAATGATTATTGGCTTGCTGCAATTATGCTTTACTCTGGGTCTGTTTTTTGTGGCCTGGTTAGTACAGGGCGGTCCTTTTTTCTATATTGGCATCGGTATTTCTGTTATTTTTTCTATTTATCAGCAGTATTTGATCCGTGATCGAGATGAAAAAAAATGTTTTCAGGCTTTTTTGAATAATCATTGGCTTGGAATGGTCATATTTATTGGCATTTTTCTAAATTATTTGCCATAGTAAACAAGAAGGAGTATAGATAGGTTAATATTATCTGTTCTTTACAAAAAAATTACTTAAAATAGGTTGATGATGCAGTTCCCTTTTTTTAATAAAAAAAAGAATAGAAAGGGCTTGATTGGTGTTGATTTTCGATCAAGTCGTGTGGCTATTGCACATATTCTGCACGCGCATAAGTCTGCAGAAAAACCAAAACTAAAACTATGCGCCTATGAAGTTCTGGAGAATGGCTCTGAGGAAGAGCAAGATCAGGCATTAGCCAACTTATCACAAAAATTCCCCACCAGTCATTTTTATTGTAACTCTTCCATTGAAATGTCAGCCTATGAATTGCTCCTGATTGATGCCCCCAAGGTTGAATCTACTGAATTGAAACAAGCGGTTCGCTGGCGCATAAAAGATCAGCTGTCATATCATATAGACGATGCAGTGATTGATGTTTTTGGTATACCCGGACAACAATCCGGTCGCACCCAGTTGATGTATGTGGTTGCCTCACAAAAAACTATTATTGCAAGTCGTGTTAAACAGTTAACACAGGCCAACCTGGATATTCAATCCATTGACATTTATGAGCTGACACAACGAAATATTGCCTCAATTTTGCCTGAAGATAAAGATGGCATTGTGATGTTACGTTTTAATGAAGACAGCGGCTTGCTGACCATTACCCGAAACGGGACCCTTTTCCTGACTCGAAAAATTGATTTTGGAATTAACCAGCTGACTCAGGTTCTGGATTCAGGTCTTGATGAGGAAGATGAGGAAGATGAGGTTGAGCTTTCAATCGATGAGATAGACGAGGTTAATTTCAGCACAGAGTCTGTCACTGAAGCGCATGAGATGCATAATGATGAGTCGCATCAATTAGAACTTAATGAACAGGGTAAACTGATTATTGATGAAGTGATCCTGGAAATTCAGCGTTCATTAGACTATTACATCAGTCATTTTAATCAGCGACCTGTGGCCAAAATTATATTTGCACCAGCGCCAAAGGAAGTACCTGGAGTACTTGAATATATTCATGATATGCTGGGAATTAAGGTCGAAGTTTTAGATTTTAACCAATGTCTTGGTATTACAAAGCCTTTGAGCCGTGAACTACAGGCGCATTGTTTTGATGCGATTGGACTGGCTTTACGTTATGAAGCAGAGCAGGGGATGAGTGGTTAACCCATGCAACAGCAAATAAACTTATACCAACCCTCGACGAAGTCTAATAATGAACCCTTTTCAGCAATAATGATACTGAGTCTGATCGGTTTTACCTGTGCCGTAATGATGGCTTTTTATGCAAGCTTGTTCTGGCAAAAAAAATCTCTGCAAGATGAGCTGGTTACTTTAAGGATGCAATTTGAAGAGACGACTGAAACGGTAGAAAAGCTTGAGGCAACGGTTGCTAACTTAACTGACTCAAAGAAAGATCAGCAGAGGCTGCAGCATTTAAAAAGATTATTCATCAGCAAGCAAAGTGCATTAATTGAATTATCGACTATGGTTAGAGGTAATGACACAGGCTTATCGAGCTATTATTCTGCCCTGGCGAGGAAAAATATTGAGCCAATCTGGTTTGAAAAGATTGATATCTATTCAGGAGGGCAGCAGATGACATTACTGGGTCAAACCTCCGATGCGAAATATATTCCAGGTTTTGTTTCATCACTAAATGAAGAGTCTGCTTTTGACGGAGTGAACTTTAAATTGTTCAGAGTGCAGAAGCATGATAATGACAGTAGTCTAAATTTTATTCTACAAACTGAAGCCGATAAAACAGAACAGGTTAATAGTAATGAATAAACATAAAAATGCTATTTTTGGCTAAGGGCTTATGAGCACACCAGTTAATCTATTACAAAATATTATTAATAATCTTTCGACCAGAGAAAGAGTACTGGTTCTGTTGGGTGTCTTGTCTATTATTTATGTACTGTGGGATACTTTTCTGGTTACACCCATACAAAGTAGTAATAAAAAACTGATCAATGAGCGAATGACTATCCAGGAACAAATGACTACGCTGCAAACTCGGAGTTTGTCAGCCAATGGTTTATTGAAAAATTCAAAGCGCAAGCAGATATTAGGTGAAATACAAGCGGTTGAAAAACAAATAAATACATTTGATAGTGAAATTTTGGAGCGCTTACAAGGACGGGTAGCTCCCGAATTTATGTCGAGTCTGTTGAATGATGTGTTGCAGAAAAATCAGGATCTGGAACTGATCAGTATCCATAACTTACCTGCTATTCCCTTTGCTGATCGTAAAAAGGATAAAAAAGACAAGGATGAACCTCTCTCGGTTCAGGAAAAACAGCCAGCGGTTGATCCTAAACTGGTAGGGATTTTTATGCATCCCCTGGAGATTCAATTACAGGGCCGCTATCTGGATGTTCTCAGTTATCTGGAAGCTTTAGAGAATATGGGATGGAAAGTCTTTTGGGATCAGGTCAGGCTGGAAGTTGTAGAATATCCAAAAGTTAAAGTACATATTAAAGTGCATACCTTTAGTCTAAAAGATGGGTGGCTAAGTGTTTAATCCTGTTGTTATCTTTTTTTTAATTTCATTTTTGCTGTGTGCTGTGGGTAATGTCCTGGCACTGACTGTGAATAATGAATTATCTGACCCGACCCGACCGGCGGCAGTCAGAATTATGCAAACAGAGAATACTGAGGATCAGCAGGCTGGTGGACAGAATTATAATGTATCACAGATATATATCAGTCAGAAAACTCAAATGGCTATTATCAATGGCCAGAAAGTAAAAATGGGTGATAGTATAGGTGGCGCGGAAGTACTTGCCATAAAGTCCGGTAGTGTTAGTCTACTGGTGGATGGCAGCATTACAGAAATTACAATTATCCCTTCTATTAAGCAGTATAAGAAATAATTAAAGATAATATTTATGTTAATAAAACTAAAATCAATCAACTGGCTGTTTCTTTTTATTGTTATTTTATCTCTGGAGCTGACCGGGTGCGCTCTGGAAAAAGAATTACCCCCAGCACGGGATAGCAGTGAAATTGATGAAACTTTTAACCAGGCTCTGGAACAAAATAAAAAAATAGCCGCACAGCAGAATAAGAGAGAGCAGCAGAACCGTACAAGCACGCAGGTCCTGGATGCTCTGTTACCACCGGTACCACAAGGGCGCTATGTAAAAAAAGAAAACCGTTTTGATGTTGAGGTGAGTGAATTATCAGCCAGACAATTTTATCTGGGATTGGTTGAAGATACTCACATTAATATTATTGTTCACCCTGGAGTCAGCGGTAATATTAGCTTAAGCCTGAAAAATGTCACAGTTTCAGAAGTGTTGATGATTGTTCGTGAAGTTTATGGCTTTGATTATAAGAAAAGGGGAAATAACTATTTTATTTATCCCAATGCTCTGCAAACTCGATTGTTTCGTATTAACTATATTAATTTAAAACGCAGTGGGTCATCCAATATTGATGTCAGTTCCGGTCAGATCACAAAATCAGACGGTGACTCAGACTCTTCAGATTCAGGCTCAGACTCAGGTTCCGATAGTGGTACGGCAAATACCAAATTTGGTACGCAACTGCAGACGGAATTTCAAGTGGATTTGTGGTCGGAGCTTAATGCCTCATTGCGGACAATTATCGGCAGTGAAGCCGGGCGTGATATCGTGGTTAACCCGCAAACCGGTGTGGTGCTGGTTAAGGCGATGCCGGGTGAACTTTCACGTGTCGAAGAGTTTTTACAAGCGACGCAGTTGATTGTTGGACGGCAAGTGTTATTAGAAGCTAAAATTGTTGAAGTTGAGTTGTCTGATGGTTTCCAGGCAGGCATTAGCTGGACTGCTCTGGGTAAGCCCGGCACGGGTAAGACAATTACCGGAGGACAGGTCGGAATCAACACCATTGCCAGTAATGTCGCTCTGGGCGGCATTTCAGCAAATGCTCCATTTAAGACCTTGAGCAGTGAGTTATCAGGACCTTTTGGTGGTGTTTTTGCTCTTGCTCTGGATCTAAATGATTTTAGAGCAATGATTGAGTTACTGGGTACGCAGGGTAATGTTCAGGTGCTGTCCAGCCCAAGAATTGCAACCATGAATAACCAGAAGGCGGTGATTAAAGTTGGCACGGATCGCTATTTTGTGACTGATCTCAATTCCAGTAATACTTCAGGCACTGACGGCAGTGCCAGTGAAATCCCTGATATTGAATTAACCCCCTTCTTTTCTGGTGTGGCACTGGATGTGACTCCTCAGATTGATGAATCTGGTGAAATCATATTGCATATACATCCATCTATCAGTAATGTCACGGAAGACAATCGAGTGATTTCTTTTTCTGATGATATTGCTATTTCCCTGCCTCTGGCAAAAAGTACTATCAGGGAGTCTGACAGTATTATTCGTGCTAAGAATGGCCAGATGGTTATTATTGGCGGCTTGATGAGTACCAAGGCGACCGATGATAATTCCAGCATACCATTTTTTGGTGATATTCCAATTCTGGGCAATGCCTTTAAACATCAGCGTGAGCTGGCGGTAAAATCAGAGCTGGTTATTATGCTTAAAGCCACCTATCTGGAAAGCGATAAGGTGATCAATGACACTCTGCAGGAAACACAGGAGCGCTTTAGACGACTGGAAAAATATGATGTCAGCGGCAGGCCTTCAACAAAAACACCTTCAGAATGGTTTAAGTGAATGGTGCCATGATCCGTAATGCAAATTGTAAACTGATATGTATCTTGATTTCTTTTATCTGAATAAAGAACCTTTTTCTCTGACACCCGACACCCACTTCTTTCTTGATTCCGGGCCGTTTAAAGATGCTCTGGAAACATTGATGGTAGCGGTAAACAATGGCGAAGGATTTATTAAAGTTACCGGTGAGGTTGGAACAGGAAAAACCTTGCTATGTCGAAAACTGCTTAATAGTGTGCCTGATGACATTGTCACCAGTTATATTCCTAACCCTAACATTTCATCAAAGACCTTAACTCTGGCTCTGGCAAAAGAGCTAGGTTTAAAATTTCCTGCTGCTGCAAATGAATATACTCTTCAGCAATTAATTACTGAAAAATTAATTACTTTTTATAATGACAACAAAAAAGTTATCCTTTGTATTGATGAAGCCCAGGCAATGCCGGATAAAACCCTGGAAGCTTTAAGATTGCTTACTAATCTGGAAACAGAAAAGAGCAAATTATTGCAGGTTGTTTTATTTGGGCAGCCGGAATTAGATGAAAAATTACAATCAAGACATCTTAGACAATTCAGGCAGCGAGTGAGTTTTTCCTTTAAACTTAAGCGGCTGGATATGCCTGTGATGATTGCCTATATTAGTCATCGATTAACAATGGCAGGTTATGCTGGAGGAGAACTATTTCAACTCTCTGCACTCAATCTATTGCACCGCCACAGCCGAGGCATCCCCAGGCTTATTAATGTGATTGTCCATAAGGCTTTAATTCTCTGTTATGGTAAAGGTGAACGACAAATCAGTAAGGCAATTATGAAACAGGCTATTGCTGATACTGAAGATGCTTATATTGAGAAAGAAAATAAAAACTATCATTATCGATTTATCTTATCGGCTTTTTTATTAACAGGACTTTTATTGGTCGCTTATAGGGTATTATTATGAGTGTCATTAATCAGATGCTTCGAGATCTGGAGCATCGAAAGCATAACACGCCTGTTTCTGAGCACTATATTGATAAAGTTAATATCGTTGTAAAAACAAAACTTAATATCTGGTGGGCTTTGTTGTCTCTGCTTACAGTGTTACTACTTACGGGACTCTATTTCTACTGGTTCTCTAATGAAAATACTCCTGATACGATTTCCAGTTATTCAAACAAAGAAGAGCTTTCAAAACTACCAGTTGATATTTCTGAGATAAAACCGGTAGAAAAAAAAATAGAATCTGATTTGATAGCAGCGGCAAGAGATAATTCTGAAGATACTTATCAACAACCCTCAGTAAAAACAACAGTTGAGCTAAAACCCAGGATTAAAATAAATGAACAAAAAGAGACTATAACACCGGCTGTTAAAGTAAAAATTAAGCCGATAAGCCAATCAGAAACAGTTAAGGGAAAAGTAAAAGCGAGTGAGAAAACAAGTGTTAAAATTAAGTCTGGAAGTATAATCAAGACTGCCAGTCCTTCTGGAAATAAAACAAAATCCAGCTCAAATACAAATACTGTTGTGAAAATTAAAACAACTTCCGCAACAAAAACAGTCAATAAAAAAACCATAGAGCAGATTGTCTATCAGGCAAGGGAAGTGATGCTCAGCAATCAGAATGCAGCGATTCAGCTGCTAAAAGATAATCTAAAGCTTATCAAACCTGATGTGGATTATTATTCATTACTGGCAAATCTTCAACAACGTCAGAAGCAATATGATGGTGCCATTATTTCCTATCGAAAAGCACTTGAAATAGCCCCATATCAGGGTGAACTCTGGATTGGAATTGCGCTTGCCTATCGTGGTACAGGAGAAAATGAGAGTGCAGTTAAAGCTTTTAAACAAGCAATAACTACAGGTAGTCTCAGCCCGGAATTAGAAAATTATGCATCAATGCAAATAAACCTCTGAATGACTTAATAACCCTGGCCAGGATTATAAGGATTACCATAGCCTCCACCTTGATAGGGATCGCCATAGCCTCCTCTGCTGTAAGGATTAGAATAACCTTGGCTATAAGGACTAGGATAGCCTTGTCCATAAGGATTAGGATAACCTTGGCCATAACCACGGTTTTGATTTCTGTTTTTGGACCAGGGCATGCTATTTTGCCCCCATGGCGTACTATTTCCACCCCATGGCATTCCGTTCCCTCCCCATTTATTTGTATCCCAGTTCCTCCAGGCAGAGCTGCCGCTATCCCAGAAAGGGTTATCACTTCCCCATGGCATATTATTTCCACTCCATGGCATCCCGTTACTATTGTTATTTTGGGATGAATTATTTTGCCCCCAGGGTGTATCACTCCAGTCATTATCATCGTATTGGCTGTATCCATAGCGATAGTTGCCATCAGCAAAACTAATTGTTGAAGCAATCAGTAATGAAGAAGCCAGAATAAGTTTTGTTGTTTTTTTCATAAGAAATTCAAGCCCTGTTAAGTTCACTAAACTAATCTAAAACTTTAGACTTTAACTGTTGGTTTGTCTATTTTTATTTGATATATTGTTTGGCAAGTAACTTCTCGAATTCTTTCGCAGGAACTGGACGGCTAAAATAATAACCCTGCATTAAATCGCATTGATGTTCTTTTAAAAATTCGATTTGCTGTTTTTTTTCAACACCTTCTGCAACTACTTTCAGGCCTAGACTTTTAGCCATGGAGATAATGGCTGCGGTGATCATCATATCATCTTTATCTTCAGGGATATCTGAAACAAAAGATTTATCAATTTTCAGAGATTCTAAGGGAAATTTCTTTAAATAACTGAGTGAAGAATAGCCTGTGCCAAAATCATCAATAGAAACTCCTATGCCCATATTGGTAAAATCAATGATGGTTGAAATAGTATCATCAATATTTTTCATCATAATACTTTCAGTGATTTCTAATTCAAGATCTTCAGGATTGAGGGCAGTTGTTTTAAGGATCTGGGCGATCTTCAGACCGAGATCATCCTGCATAAACTGTAAGCCTGATAAATTAACCGCAATGCGGATGGGTTGAAAGCCCATTTCCTGCCATGCTTTATTTTGACGACAGGCTTCATTAAGAACCCACTCACCAATACTGAATATTTGTCCCGTTTCTTCTGCCAGTGGTATGAAATCATCCGGGTAAATCATGCCTAATTCACTCTGTTGCCAACGAATTAAAGCCTCAGCTGCTACAATTTTATTAGTCTCAATGTTAATTTGAGGTTGGTAAAAAAGATGCAATTCATTTTTCTCTATTGCTTGATGTAATTTTTCTTCCATGAGTAATTTATTTATAGTATTGCTGTTCATTTGATCGGAGTAAAACTGGTAATTATTTTTACCCAAAGCCTTGGCATGGTACATTGCCGTATCAGCATGTTTTAAAATTTGTTCAACATCATCACCGTCGAGTGGAAAAATTGCAATACCAATACTTGAGGTCACATAAACTTTATGATTATTTAAATTAAATGGCTGTTCAATAGTTTTTTGAATTCGTTTTGCAATATGCCTTACAGACTCTGAATCTTTAATATTTATCAGCAACACCGTAAACTCATCTCCTCCCAAACGAGTAACAGAATCGTTTGTTCTAAGACTGTTTATCAGGACTGAATCACTTTGCCTCATATGCCGCACTAGTCTTTTAGAGACCTGCACTAATAACTCATCACCAAAACTGTGCCCCAATGTGTCATTAATTCGTTTAAATTCATCAAGATCCATATAAAGAACAGCTCCTGAAGATTTATTATCTGAAGCATTCTTGAGCGCTAAACTTAGCTGTTGTTTAAATAATACTCTATTGGGTAAATTGGTTAATGAGTCATAAAAAGCAAGATGTCTGATTTTATCTTCAGAGTCTTTGCGTTTGTTTAAAATTAACATAATAAAAAATAAAAATATTATAGATAAAAGCCAAATGACTAACATTTGCCATTTATTAATCATTCCAATGGTAATAGTTCGACTCAAACTAAAATAGTAACTCTGGTTATATTTTTTGAAATATTTAGTAAAAGACAGAGTTGTTAAGTCGTGATTTAATTTGAATTCTTCATGTTTGTTTGTTGCTTTTACACTATAAAGCTTGCCTGTTAAATTATACGCAGGTAATTTTAAGTAATTCATAAAATGATCTATGTTAACTTTAAGTGTGACAAAGCCATCAAACATAGAAGATTTTTCGGTCTTAGTTTGTGGTGGATATCGCCCTAAATATAAAGCTTTAAATAATAAAATGATGTCTTTTTTTGAGTCGCTTAAAACCAAAGGGGTTGATGCAGATATATTTCCTGTGTTGATAGCAATATTAATTACAGATAATATTTGAGGCAATGATGCTATGTCTAAGCCCAGAAGTTTAGCCGATGATGGTGTCATGGGTTCGATAAAATTGACTGGGAGATAAAAGGTTTCAATGGGATGACGAGAGCCACCTGAACTTTTCAGCTGTAAATTGATAAAACCCAGTTTGTGCATCCGTTTTTCAAATGAAAAAATCTCATTGGAGGGAAGCTTTTCGATTCTAATAATCGTATTAATAAAAGGGTAAGCTTTAAGCATTTCTTCAGAAAAACTGCTCAGCTCAGCAAGATTAAGATCATCGCTTGCATGATGAAGACCTGCTAATGAAACAAGTACTGTTTCCAGACTGGCGATTTGTTGTGTTAACAGGCGGTCAACCTGCATGACATCAGCTTTAAAATCAGAATTGATTTGTTGAAAATCAATTGTTAATGAAATAAGTATTGAAAAGATCGAAATAATAAAAGTACTTGAAACAGGTAAAAAGAATTTTGTGATATTCATAAAAAACTAACCTATAAGTTTACTTAATTATTTTTTTTGCTTTTTTGATTAATGAATGAGGCATATTAATTTTGGTTTTACTGAGAATTACTTCATTTATCCATAAGTCCCACTTGCGATTAGATATTATTGGAATATCTGAGGGATTGACACCATTAAGGATCTCCAGAGCAGCCAGAGCAGCCCATTTGCCTTGCTCTTCCGGGATTTTTGTCAGGCCTAGTATTGTATACGGCATCATCCAGCGATGATTTGTGACACTTAGTGTGTGAGTTGATTGCTTGATTTCTTTTTGTATGATTAATTGATTCCAGTCATTAATCCCGGAATTGCTACCTATTATAATGAAGTCATATTCTTGTGCCTTTTTATAATATTGAAGCCATTCATCAAGGTTATTAGTAAGTCCTTTATCCAGTTTGATATCAGCATCAACAGCTTCTTGCTCAAAGCGATCTAGATTCTTTTTTTCTGTTAATGTATTTGCTCCAATGTAAAAAGCACTACCGGGCTTACCCTTTATTTTTTTGATTTTATCAAATAAGGCTGTGATAGGAGCAACTTCAACCATTCCTGTTGTATTACTGTAGGGGAAGTTATAAGCATCAACATTCCAGTTGATGCCACAAAAAACAAAAGGGATAGCATGATCTTTAAAGTATGGCTGAATGATATATCGTGCAGCATTATCATCTGATACAATAACAACATCGGGTTGCCATGACTCAATGAGTTGTTTTGCTTTTAATGCCACATCTTTTTTAAAGGCCTCATCCTTATTTCGTTTAGTATCCATATTAAATTGCTTCAATTCACACTTTTCTCCAAGTGTACTCCGTACACCTTTTTCAATGCCATCTGACCACTCATAGCCTTTATGGTAGGATGAAATATAAAGACATTTAGCTGCCAGGATTGATTCTGAAAATAGAAGCAATAAGAGAGGAAGCAATAAATGCAGCTTTTGTGTGTTATGAAATCCAAAGTACACAGGCAACCTCATGCAAAAATAATTATTTTGATAAGCAATGTGGATTATGCTTTAAGAGTAGGCAAGAATGGTGCTTTTTTCAAGACATTAAATTGTCTTGAAATAGATTTAAAAAGTAATAGTTCTACGAGTGTTGCTACTCAGTGTACACTAAATATCTGGGTCTGTTATTTTTATGACTTAATTCATGCCTCATGGCATCCAGTAATTTGAAAAGTTCTTCACTTGTTTGTTCCGAGTCTTGCAAGATCGAATGTAACTAAATACTTATGCTGGTTATTAATGGCAGGCATTTGTAATGCTTGAATTATTAGAGTCTCATAATTGCTATTCTGGTTGTATAGTGTGCAATACTGTGAATAACTGGAATTTAAATATTCTACTGATATCCAGACAGGTAAAATTTACAATAGTGACTTAATTTAATACCAGAAATAGAGCTGAACGGCCACGGTGGATATTTAAAGCAATGCTTCGGTGGTGCTTTGTGCCAGCCTGTTTTTTTAAATCACTGATAGAATTGATTGCTTTTCTATTGATAGAAATGACTACATCCTTGGGACGTAATCCAACTCGCCATGCCGGAGAGGCTTTTATGACATGTAGTACCTCTATACCCTTAGCCTGATTTTTAGCAATTGAGGCAAACTGGGCACCTTCTAATGCAGGATGAAGCTGCTGTCCATTAAATGCTCCAGATTGTTTATCTTCTGGTGCTCTGGACGAAAGTAATTTTTCGCCGCCGATAATGGCTTTGATTTCCATTGTTTTTTTGCCGCGAATGATTTTTAATTTAGTCAGTTCTCCCGGGCGCTTTAAACCAATGTAATTACGTAAGGCTGATGAGTTATTAATGATTCGGTTATTAACGGCAATAATTATATCGCCTGCTTTGACACCAGCCTGACTGGCAGCAGAGTCAGGAATCACCTGGGCAACAATTGCACCATGTGTCACATCGATCTTAAAGGCTGAAGCCAGTTCAGGAGTAAAATCCTGGATTTGAACACCCAGTAAACCTCGTTGAATGGTGCCGTGTTTAATGAGTTGGTCCATGACTGATTTAGCCATATTCACGGGAATAGCAAAGCCAATGCCAACATTACCGCCACTGCGGGAAAAAATAGCAGTGTTAATGCCTATCAGTTCACCATGAAGATTAACCAAAGCACCTCCGGAATTGCCCAGATTAATTGAGGCATCAGTCTGAATAAAATCTTCATAGCCTTCAATACCCAAGCCGCTGCGCCCTAAGCCGCTGACAATACCTGATGTGACGGTTTGATCCAGACCAAAGGGATGGCCAATGGCTAAAGCAAAGTCGCCGACACGCAGTTGATCTGAGTTCGAAAGTTTAATCTCAGAGAGGTTTGAGCCATTGATCTTAAGTACTGCGATATCAGTTTGTGGATCGGTTCCAACCAGCTCGGCGACTATTTTTCGGCCATCTTTTAAAGTGATCAGAATTTCGCTGGCACCAGCAATAACATGGTTGTTGGTGAGGATGTATCCTTTTTCCGCACTTATAATCACGCCAGAACCTAATGTATGAGCCTGTTGTAGCTCAGGTTGTTGAGGTGCATCAAATTTAAAAAAGTGTCTAAATCGTGGGTCATTGAGGAAATCAGGTAACTGCTGGCGAGACTGCACTTGCACTCTATCATTGCTTCTCTTTGCTGAAATATTAACTACAGCAGGAGTAACTTTTTCCAGCATGGGGGCCAGAGTGGGCAGTGCTTTGTTTTGACTATCGTGTGTGGGTAAGGCTTGAAGCTTAGTTAAAAAAAGGCTTAATAATAGTAAAACAGACAGAGCAGTGATTAAATGTTTTTTTGTCATAAAATACCTTGTAACTTTTTCTAAATAACAGGCTCAGATGCGGAGCATAAATAATGCTTGCTATTTGGGAATGCTTATTTTGTCACTATTTCTAGTTACTATTCCCCAATTCAGTTAAATGAGTTACTTTATGTGACTACTCTGGAATGTATTAGTTCAAAATCCTTCTCTGGGGTTAAATTGACTTAATTTCTGCATCTTCTCATAGAGCTCTTTAAGGTCATCGGTGGTAGCCTCGGGTGTCAAAATCTGCAAAATAACATATTGATCGCCAGCTTCTTTACCCGGCAGTCCACGCCCTTTTAATCGAAGCTTCTTGCCACCTTTGGTATTGGCTGAGATTTTCATTTCGACAGTACCACCCAGAGTTGGAATAGATAACTTTGTACCCAGTGCAGCTTCCCAGGGGGTGATTGGCAAAATAAGGTTAATATTCTTTCCCTCTATGGTGAAATGTTTATGGCGATTAAATTTTACCTCCAGAAAAAGATCCCCTTTGATTTGTCCGGGGCCGCCCTGACCGCTTAAGCGAATTTTTTGTCCTTCTTTGATGCCCTTTGGAATTTTAACCTTGAGCTTTTTTATACCGCTTGTTCCTGGTATATGGACATTCAGGGAACGTTGAGCTCCGTGATATGAGTCATCCAGATCAACTGAAATAATAACGGTTTCATCCTGACCTTTTTGCGGGCGTCTTTGCTGCCGGGTAAATGTGTCTTCCCCGCCGCCAAATTGTCCGTCGCGGGAGTTGCGAAACATACCATCAAAGATGTCATTGAAACTGCCTTGACCAAAGCCACCAAAGCCACTGCCTCCTGGCGGTGGTGTAAACCCACCACCCTGAAAGGAGTGAGCATCTGCGGAGCCAAAACGGTCAAAATTAGCACGTTTTTCCTTGTCTTTAAGGACATCGTAAGCTTCGTTGACTTCTTTAAATTTTTCTTCCGAATTATCGATTTTACTGACATCCGGGTGATATTTTCTAGCCAGTTTGCGGTATTGCTTTTTTATCTCAGCTTCACTGGCATCGCGTTTGACACCAAGTGTCGTATAATAATCTTTTTGTGACATAAGTTTATAAAGTGTTAAGGTATTTTTTTTAAAGTTTGTTGAGTTATAATATGGGGTTTAAATGCTCAAAAAAGAAGGGGTTTCTTGAGAGTGTTAGTTTAATTAGGGTATTTTATGCTGACTGAGAAACAAACACAATTTATCTTTAAACGAACCATGTTTCAAAAGATTTCTGCTTATATTTCCTGGAGTGTCGGTTTTTCCACAGCAGCGGCCTGGGGAGTAATCTATTGGTTTAAGCCTGAAATGGTGAGCTCACAGTCTGTTTTAGAACTTATAAAAGGGAAAAACGACAGCGGTATCGATTTAACGCACATCACCGATATCGCTTTATTGGCAGTGACAGGAGCAACTGCTGTTTCAGCCCTGTTTGTACTGATCATTCTTCTCGCCATTATGATGAATATCTGGGGTAAGAAAGAAAAGCAGTATCTGGATATCATTGCTCAACTTGAAAAAGACAGCCTTTAGGTTTAGCTGGCTTAAGTACCACAACCAAGAACACGCTCAAATTCAGCAAATGTTTGTGCCACTTCTGTGCTGTCAATTTGGATCCCTAATAACTTACTGAGTAAGCTGGTGGAAAAAATACCACGTATTTTATGGTTGTCATCGGAAGAATGTTCCATAACCAATGCATGTTGGCGGTTCATTTTCCGCATAGTCATTGCAACATCTCCGACACGGGCTTTTTTAACTGTAGAGAAATCCATGACATCAATTGTTTCAATGCCCGTCATAATATCCAGGACACAGACCTCGCTTCTGGGTACACCGTTAGATTGTTGAAACTGTATTGGTCTTTCACCCTGTAAATCACTATAGGTGATTAAGCCAATAATTCGATCTTTAGAATCAGTGACAAATAAGAGCTTGACCTTCATTTTTAACATTCGGTCAGTGGTTTCATCCAGCGAACAGGAGGGTGAGATGGTAACTGCCGTGACAGTTGTTAAATCAGTCATCACTTTACTGGCAGGATCTTCCATGCTCACTGTCCCGCTGGGATAAAATTCAGGTTCACATAAAGTTGCTGCAACCTGAAGTGTTGTTATTTCGAGTTCTTGATAGTTACAAGGCATACTACATCTCCCTAATGGTCTCTACATGATCTAACAAAAAAGTCTGAATAATAAAAACTAAATTAACCATGTGAATGAATCAAACGCTTTACCTTTAAAATCAAATAGTAGACAAAGAAACTATGAAATACAATGAAAAATGAAAAAAAGATGAATACGCTGAGTAGTTACGAACGATTTAAATAGGCAGGGTGAATCGATAAGCCCTTAGTCCATTAAAACCCTTAGTCCATTAATATAATGGTGGGTCAATGAACTATAAGGCCAATTTTATAGGGCTGGTTAAAGTGCCATCTCTTTTAATTTTTTAAGAGCTCTGACCTTAACAACGGTTGTTGCTTTTTTAGCTTTAAACATCATTTCTTCGCCAGTGAAGGGGTTGGTGCCTTTTCTTGCTTTAACTGCAGGTTTTTTTACGGTAACAATTTTTAACAGCCCTGGGAGTAAAAATTCGCCACAAGCACGTTTTTTGATATGGCGTTCAATTAATAAGTCCAATTCAGCCATAACACTGGCAACATCTTTTTTACTGATGTCAGTGTTTTCTGAAATCTCAGTCAAAATTTGAGATTTAGTCATCTTATTCTGAATTGCTGTTGCTTTTCTTGCGACAGTTGCTTTTTTTACAGTGACTTTCTTTTTAACCATTCTTTTTTTAGCGACAGATTTTTTTACAGCAGTTTTTTTAGCAACTGCTTTCTTTACAGCTTTTTTTATTACAACTTTCTTCTTAGCAACCTTTTTATTGGCAACTTTTTTTTTGCTTGCAGCTTTCTTTTTTACGGCCATGATGGACTCCAGTATGTTAGATTTAAATAAAGATCTTTATAAGGCTTATAATGTAGGCTCAAATAACACGACTAAATATTAGACTGTTATGTAAGCATAATCACTGATTAAAGATATGTATAGTTTTTTTATGAAAAAAAACTGTAAAATGCTAAAAAAGTACACTTATTTCAGTGTTCTATGCAAGAAAGTGAAAAAAAGGTATAAATTGTGATTGAATCGATAAAAATAGGGGTCTCAGGACAGGGTTTACACAACATTACAGATCAGATCGATCAGCTTATCAATGGTAAAAATATAAATGAAGGTTTGTGCACTGTATTTGTTCAGCATACTTCAGCAAGTCTGATCATTCAGGAAAATGCCGATCCCTCTGCCCGGCATGATTTAGAAAATTGGTTGAACCGTTTAGTTAGTGAAAACGATCCACTTTATACTCACACATTTGAGGGGGCAGATGATATGCCTGCGCATATAAAATCAGCCATTACAGCAACATCTATTGCCATTCCTGTTGTGCAAGGTAAAATGGCTTTAGGCACATGGCAGGGACTTTACCTGTGGGAACATCGGAAGCAGCGCGGACAGCGTACTCTTATTGTTCATATCGGAAAATAGCTACTAGTTTTTTACCAATCGAATGTTTATCCAGGAGGCCAGTGAAATTGTCTTCCTGCAAGAAGATGTAAGTGAGTATGAAATACGGTTTGTCCACCCAGTTGATTACAATTGATATTCAGTCGGTAACCGTCCTCTGCAATTTTTAATTCATTAGCCAGATTTTTTGCTGTCAGGATCATATGCCCGAGAAGTCCGATTTCTTGCTCATTGAAGTCATTGACTGTTGCAATGTGTTGTTTTGGGATGATGAGAATATGTATAGGTGCTTGTGGTGCGATATCATGAAAGGCGATGACCTGTTCATCTTCATAGGCTATTTTTGCCGGTATTTTTTTTTCAGCAATTTGGCAAAAAAGGCAGTTTGTATTAGGCATTTGTGATTGTTCCTGTTTATTTTTGTATATTTCTGTGAATAAATTAACATAGAATTTAATAAGTCGCGTCTTTTTGGTATGATTTAGCAACATTATGATCCGTTACAAAAGATATATTGAGTGTTTTATGGGGGAAATGAGATGAGTTGGTGGGGTAAATTTTTAGGTGGTGCGGTAGGTTTTTCTATGGGTGGGCCTCTGGGTTTATTAATTGGTGGTGTTATTGGTCATAAACTAGTGGATAAGCCTATGCAGGAAAGCCTGGGGGGAAATAATGAATTAACCCAGGCTGCTTTTTTCTCTGCAACATTTTCAATCATGGGGCATATTGGAAAAGCCGATGGTGTGGTGAGCAAAGATGAAATTGCCATGGCAAAGCAGATTATGGATCATATGAAGCTGGATGAGGAGCAAAAGAAAGCGGCAATTGATTTGTTCAATAAAGGCAAGCAGTCAGATTTTGACTTAGAGGGTGTTTTATTTCAATTTATACAAGTTGCTCACAGGCGAACAACGTTGTTGCAGATGTTCCTTGAGATTCAACTTCATGCTGCTCTGGCAGATGGAAAAATTGATCCCGCAGAACAGTTGATTATTAATAAAATTGCTCAGCAATTAGGTTTTAGCACTCGCCATGTTGACCAACTCGTTTCGCTTGTTCGCTCTAATCTTGGTCTGGGAGGTAATAATTATTATTACGGACAAGGTAATGAACAAAAAAGTCATTCTGCTTTACTTAAAGAAGCTTATGAGATGTTAGGTGTTCCGGCATCATCTTCGGATGCCGAAGTAAAAAAAGCCTACCGGCGTTTAATGAATCAGCACCATCCTGATAAACTGGTTTCTAAGGGCTTGCCTGAAGAAATGATTCAGATGGCCACAGAAAAAACACAACAAATTAAAGCAGCTTATGAGATGGTTAAAGATAGTCGGAAAAAATAGCAGAAGATCAAGTTCAAGGTTTAAGGAAAGACCAAAGACAATGTTACACTGCCTTAAGCCTTAAGCCTTAAGCCTTAAGCCTTAAAAATTAAAAATTAAAAATTAAAATTAAAATTAAAATTAATATATTTTCCACCACTGGCAACAACAATGGTTATCAGGCCCAGCACAAGATTGGTGGTCACCAATAGGCGAATTTTATTCATCAAAGCACCGCCTGTCGGAAACTCTTTGTTGGCTACGGCAATTTTCAATTTTTGGTAAGGGACAAAAAAGATATAAACAAAAATACCTGACATAATTAGTCCAATGACATGCATAATCTGTATATAAAGTGCTTTTAAGCCGAGTAAACCACCAAAAACATCAAAAATCATCCAGTAGCCTGAGATAAGAATTGTACCGATAGCGACCCATACCCAAAAGAAAAAACGCCCGAATACAGCGGCCCACAATGGCAAGCGCTGAGGTGGTTCAAGTTCTTCAACCGCAGAAGGCCGAAGTACCATATGTGCAAAAAACATCCCGCCGACCCAGATAACCGCACCCAATAAGTGCAGGGTAAATGCAAAAGAATAACTCATAAAAAGCCTCAATGATTGATATATAGTTGAGTATTATATCGGGATAAGAGCCTTCAGCCAAATAAAATGACCTTCAGCCAAATAAAATAGCCTTCAGTCAAATAAAAAAACGTTTATCCAAATCATATATTAATCAAATAGTATCCCCGATTAAAGTGAAAGGTGCCCAGAAAATTGGATGAGCATAACTGTATATTACCTTTCCGCTTATAGGGTTTTTATAAACACCTTGCTCAATAACTTTTATCATACTTTGTTGCAAGGCTTCAGCACGGCTTTTTGATGAGTGATCAGAATTAAATAAACCGGTTGTTAATTTTCGAGCCGAATTAGACTCGACTGGCCAGTTACTGACCAGCAGTGAACGAGCTCCTGCATAAAAGAATGCTCGCCCCAATCCAGAAACTGCTTCAGCACCTGCACTATCACTGCTGCCAGTATTACATGCCGAAAGAATAACCCAGTCAGCATTCAGGTTCAGGTTCATAATTTCATCCATGGTCAGCAGACCATCTCCCTTCGTTGTGCTTACATCGGGTGAGCTTAAAGCTAATGCCGGTTGTGTTAATCCATCCAGGTCGCCGGGAATTAAGCCATGAGTTGCAAAAACAACAATACGAAATTGTGTTAAGTCGATTGATTTAACTAAAGATTCATTGGCCTGCATACCCAGATAGAGATTGCCTGCAGTGTTTACACCTAATGCACTGGCAATTTCTTTTAATTCTTCTGCAGTTTCCGGTAGTCGAGGTAAAATACTGATATTTGTAGTGGCAGCCTCAGTCAACTGAGGTGTTGCACGAAATGCTACAACACCACGAGTAGCGACTTCAATTGTATCTGATTTTTTGGTGGCAGCGACTGCCTGCTCTTTATTAAATAAGGGATCGCCGAAGGCAACTAAGGGCTCTCTGGGTGTTAAAGAGGTTTTAATTGAACGTAAGGTTTTTAGAGCGTTGGCAGAGGGTAAATTTGCAATGGCATGTGTTTTTGCCAGAAAAGGAACCTCTTGATAACGTGAAAATAAAGGTGCAGATTCTGCAGCTAGTATGATTTTTTTAGTAGATAAGACTGCAACAGGAAGATGCCCTAATGGGCCATGTGCCACAATAAATAGTGTAGATTTGCTTTTCCAGATATGTTGTGAAGGTTTAAAAATTTCAAAAAACAGATCATAAGACTCATTGACATCAAAGGTGGGAATACTGGCTAAACTGTTTCCTGTAGGTGAAAAAGCGTAACGTAGTGTATCAACTTTCTGCTGTAACGCGGCAGAGCCAAGAGATGATATAGAAAAATGCACGGCTTTATCGTTGCTAATTGTCCATATATAAGTTTTATTTTTACTGGTATAGGTCGCAATAAATGCTTCATCAGGGTTTAATAATGCCTGGACATTTTTTAAACTCAGGGGTGATGGATGTAATAATTCTGCATAATCTGGAAAATTATTAGTAATTTCATTTAACAATGCAGCCTGAGCCTTACGTAAATGTTCAATATCCTTTTTAAGTTTAGTGGTGCTTACTTTATTAGCGATTGCATTGCTCAAAGTCGATTCAAGTGCTGAAATAGTCGCCCGGGTATTTTGTTCCTGGCGAAGCAAAGAGGCTAATTCAGGTGTTCTGACTGCAGCTCGTGCCCCCATAGCAGAGATAGACTCCTGGACTGTTGAACCTCGTAATACAGCAGAAAGAAGAAAGAGTTCATTGGCCTTATCCCAATCATTTTGCGCCTTATCTGACATGATATCCAGATAAGTTTCAATGATTAAACGAAGATTGTGAGGTCTGACACCAGTGCGCTGCATGGGATCCTGTAAAATGCTAATGGCTTCAAAAAAATGTTTTTTTGCCTGAATTTTGTCGCCTGCCTTCCATTGTGCAAGAGCGAGAAAACCTTTTGCTTCTGCATTTAAGGGATGATTACGGCCATGGGATTGATTAAGTTGATTTACCGTCCTGCTTAGTCGGGAGATAGCCTGTTGCTGCATTCCCTGATCCATTAATGTATATGATAATGTCAGGTCATGATCAAATCGATACTTGTACTCAGCTGATTGAGCTCCTAATGAAGTCTTAATAGCATTGTAAATAGACAGGGTTTTGTCATAGTCACCATGTAAAGCATATGTTTCTGCAAGTATTCTCCTGGCGTCGGCAAACTTAATGGAATTTGCAGGACTGCATTTTTCCTGGTAGATCCAGACAGCAGAGGCAGCAAGTTTTTGTGCTTCTTTAATTCGGCCTTGATCGATAAGAATTTTTGCAAAACCAAAAATAGTAGGTGCACTGTTAATACGGCCGATGCGGTTATATTCAATCATATGGGCTAATGCCATGCGTGCTTCATTTTCAGCCTCAAGAAGACGTCCCTGGGCCGCTATGACTTCAGCTAATTTACTGCGGACAACTGCTGCCATTGCTAACTGCTTATCAAACTGAGTGAAGTTATCAATGGATTTTCGAAAGAGATTCTCGGCAGTTTTTAACCGACCTCTGGCTTTAGCCAGTGTTCCTTCAGCATTGGCTAGCCAGGCTGTATGGATTTTAATGTAGTGTGCTTTTCTTCTTTTTAGTTTATTTTCCCAGTATTTGGCTTCAGAAATTGATGCGGCTGCTTTGGATAAATCACCGCGACTGATTTGTATGATGGCAAGATGTGCATAGCCGGGAATTCTTGCACCTTTACTAGTTTCGGGTATTAAGCTTAAATATTTAGTTTGTGCTCGTTCAGCATTTTCCAGATTACCGCGTCGAATTTCCAAAACGCTGATGCCGCGATAAAGCTGCCATCCATAATCAATACGAAAGAGGCCAATCGGATCAGACTCAGTATCAATTCGTTCAGCTGGATTGTAGCGTGTTAAATATTCTTTAAATGTACGTATCCAATGACCATCTTTTTCCTTGCCATTGCAGCTTAAGGCCAGGTTTTCTTCTGGATTAATTTGCGGTGTGGCAAGCTTAATCAGTAAATCATTTATTGTTCTCGGAGGGGGAGTGAAGCCAGTGCCGCTAAATTCAGCAGTGATTTCCTGTGCTTCTTTAAGGCTGACTGTATTGCTTTGACATCCAGAGACAGCAATGAGGATGGTAAAGATAAAGCTGAAATAGACAGGGTGCATACTCAATTCCTTTTTAATACAGAAAAATTTAGCAGAAATGGCGGAGAATGGTTTTATTGGCTGAGGGGAAGGTGCTCCCCAGCCATCTTTATTTCAAGTGCTTTTATAATGGAGCAGAAAAGGTTTTATTGAGCCAGTGGTAGACATAAGTGACAAGTTCATCACTTAATCCATGATAAAAATGATTGGCGCCAATGGATTCAACTTGTCTGTATTTTTTGTTCCCTGCTTTAGTTGCAGCTGTTTTTCGTGCTTTGGCTGAACGTATAACGGAGTCAAGATCATTACTGCCATATAAATCGAGTAATGGAATTTTGATTTGTTCAATCATTAATGGGCTGTTCAACGGCATGATGTCACTGGATGAGGGAGTGCCGATGATGACTGCAGCGTTAATGATGGGTGTTTTATCCGGGTTGGTTTCATCGGCTTTAAGTTGTAAAAAGTTAAGCGCCATCAGTGTACCAAAACTATGTGAAACAATAACAAGCCGATTATATGACTTTGATTTCATAAATTTGATGGCTGCGTCTATTCGAGGCACTGAAGATTCAATGATTTTTTTTTGACTGTCGCTATCTTTTTTATCAGGAAATGCTAAAGGAAGCTGTATTGACAGTGTTGCCCAGCCTTTATCGGGTAATTCTGAACGTAAAGGATGAATAATATCTTCCCAGTCAGGATGAGCTCCTGTGCCATGCATTAGAATAACCCCCCCTTTGGCAGAAGCAGTTTCTTCAGGCGTGTATATAGCAAAAAAAGTAGTATCACTGCTATTGCCAGCTGCTGTGTCTGTAAAGGGAATATCAACCGGGTCACCGATAACAATATTATCTCTTAACTGTTCAGCCCAACGCTTTTCACTGGCGGCATTTGCAGCAAAACCATCCATGGCTATGAGGAATGTAAGGCTGGCTGCAAGTAAAAAAAAGCTTTTTTTAGGGCTATATTTAGGATTAAATGCTGAAATATTCATAGTTATCGTTTAAAATAATTGATTGTCTTATAGTATAAGCAAATACACAGTTGCTTATTTACTGTTTTAAGTGAGCTATATTCGTTTCTATGATAGTTTATAAAGCGAAGTTTCTCACAGTTTAATAATTTTATGGAGATTTGTCATGGCAAAGTCTTTAATTGCACCATCTATTTTATCTGCTGATTTCGCTCGTCTGGGTGAAGAATGTGTCAATGTACTGGATAGTGGTGCTGATGTCATCCACTTTGATGTTATGGATAATCACTATGTACCTGTTTTGACCATTGGGCCGATGATTTGTGAAGCATTAAGAAATCATGGTATTAAACAGGAGATTGATGTTCACCTGATGGTGAAACCTGTTGATGTCATTATTCCAGAGTTTGCTAAAGCCGGTGCAAGTTATATCACTTTCCATCCCGAAGCTTCAGAGCATATCGATCGCAGCTTATCGTTGATTCGTGAATCTGGCTGTAAATCCGGTCTGGTTTTTAATCCAGCAACACCACTTTCTGTGTTAAAGCATGTTATGGATAAAGTGGATGTCATTTTACTGATGTCTGTGAACCCTGGTTTTGGTGGTCAGAGTTTTATTCCTGAAACCCTGAATAAGCTGCGTGAAGCACGTAAACTGATTGATGACAGTGGTTATGATATCCGTTTAGAAATTGACGGTGGCGTTAAAATTAACAATATTGCCGAAATTGCTGAAGCCGGTGCTGATATGTTTGTCGCAGGCTCTGCAATTTTTAACACAGATAATTACAAAGACACTATTGATCAAATGCGAGCTGAGCTTGCTAAAGTAGGTAAATAAGCTTGAACTCAGTAACGAATACAACTCCGGCAAAAGAAATAGTAAAGCCTAAAATGGTGCTGATTGATGTTGATGGTACATTAGTTGACAGTGTACCAGATCTTGCTTTTTGCGTTGATGAAATGCTTAAAGCTGTTGATATGACGCCTCATGGTGAAGCAGAAGTTCGGCACTGGGTTGGTAATGGGGTCGAGCGTCTGGTTCGGCGTGCGCTGATTGGACAGTTAGACGGTGAGCCTGATGAGGCTTTGTTTGATAAGGCCTATCCTATCTTTATGGACTTATATAAAGAGAATACCTCAAAGCGCAGTTGTCTTTACCCTGGCGTTAAAGAAGGTATTGATTATCTGCAACAAGCCGGTTATAAGTTGGGTTGTGTAACCAATAAAGCAGAAGCCTTTACGCATCCTTTATTAAAAGATCTGGGCTTATTTGATTACTTTGAGTCAATTGTCAGCGGTGATACTCTGGAAAAGAAAAAGCCTGATCCTATGCCATTACTTTTTTCAGCTGAAAAACTGGGCGTTTCACCAGAAGACTCTTTGATGCTGGGTGATTCAATCAGTGATGTTAAAGCTGCTCGTGCTGCTGGCTTTCAGATCATTTGTATGAGCTATGGTTATAATCATGGTGTTGACATTCGAGAATCTAATCCAGATGTGGTCATTGATTCTATGGCTGAATTAAAAAATATAATATAAATAGAAAAACATATGAACTTACTCAATAAAAAACAAATGAAAGAACGATGGTTGCTTTAACATTGTAATAATAAGCCTCTAGGTTGTTTGTGGACATTAGTTTAGTCGTACATTATCTGGAACGCTGAACACGCTGCAAGGCATCTGGCTCAGGTTAACAATAATCTGAGCACAATTTCATTTGTTATTTTTTGAGTAATTATTATGTCAATTGTTAATAAAGAACAGTTTATAAAACTTGCTGGGGAAGGCTATAACCGAATTCCAGTTGTCCATGAAATCCTTGCCGATTTAGATACGCCTTTGAGTGCTTATCTTAAACTCGCCTCCGGCCCTTACTCCTATTTGTTAGAATCTGTCCATGGCGGTGAAAAATGGGGACGTTATTCTATTATTGGTCTGCCCTGTAAAACCATTATCAGTGTTGTTAATGGGCTGATTAAAGTCACCCATGATGGCCAGGTTATTGAAGAGCTTAATCATGCTGATCCATTGGGCTGGATTGAGGAATATCAGCAGCAGTACAATATTCCGGGATATCTGACTGAGCAGTCTGAATTGCCTCGTTTTACCGGAGGACTGGTGGGTTACTTTGGTTATGAAACCATTGGTTATATTGAACCCCGACTCAAATATAGCGGCAAAGATGATCCTCTGGGTACACCTGATATTCTCTTGATGGTTTCAGAAGAAGTTCTGGTGTTTGATAATCTCAGCGGAAAACTTTATATCATTGTTCATGCCCATTTTGATCAATCAGGGTCAAATACAACTGCTGAAGGCTCTTTACCCAGTGCGACAGAGATTGAAGCGCAATGGGAAAAAGCAACTTCGCATCTCAAAGCATTAGCAAGTCAACTACGTCAGTCTGATACGGCTTATAAAGCACACTCTAATGTGACAAAAGTTAAGGAAAGTGATTTTGTTTCCGGCTTTACTGAAGAAGGTTTTAAAAGTGCGGTAGCACGCATTAAAGACTACATCGTTGAGGGGGATGCCATGCAGGTTGTCGTGTCTCAGCGTATGTCGATACCCTATAATGCACCGCCGCTGGATCTTTATCGAGCCTTGCGCAGTTTGAATCCATCACCCTATATGTATTTTCTGGATCTGGATGAGTTTCATATTGTGGGTTCATCACCGGAAATTTTAACTCGTGTTGAAGATGGTAAAATTACGGTTCGTCCCATTGCAGGAACACGTCCCAGAGGACAAACGGAAGAAGAAGATAAGCAACTGGAAGAGGATTTATTATCCGATCCAAAAGAGCTGGCTGAGCATCTGATGCTCATTGATCTGGGGCGTAATGATGCCGGACGAGTCTCTGAAATCGGTACGGTCAAATTAACGGATAAAATGATCATTGAGCGTTATTCTCATGTGATGCATATTGTGTCCAATGTTGAGGGTGAGCTGAATAAAAATATGAGTACCATGGATGCATTAAAAGCCACATTTCCTGCCGGAACTGTGAGTGGTGCACCAAAAATTCGAGCTATGGAAATCATTAATGAATTAGAGCCTGTGAAACGGGGTATTTATTCTGGAGCTGTGGGTTATATTTCATGGTCTGGAAATATGGATACTGCCATTGCTATTCGTACTGCTGTGATTAAAGATAAACAGCTATATATTCAGGCCGGGGCCGGAATTGTTGCTGATTCAGTGCCGCAAAATGAGTGGGATGAAACAATGAATAAAGGACGTGGCGTCTTTCGTGCAGTTGCCATGGCTGAGTGCGGTCTGGATTCAAATGCAAATAGTCAGTGTCAGGAGAAATAATATGTTGATAATGATTGATAACTATGACTCCTTTACTTACAACCTGGTGCAATATCTGGGGGAATTAAAAGCGGATGTTAAAGTCTTTCGCAATGATGAAATCACGGTGGCAGAAATTGAAAAAATGGCACCTGATCATCTAATGATTTCTCCCGGCCCCTGTACTCCCAATGAAGCCGGTATTTCTATTGAAGCGATTAAACACTTCTCTGGAAATATACCAATCCTCGGAGTTTGTCTTGGTCATCAGAGCATAGGTCAGGCATTTGGGGGTAAAATTGTCCATGCTAAAGAAATTATGCATGGTAAAACATCGCTGATGTTTCATAATGGTAAAGGTGTTTTTCATTCTCTGGGATCACCCTTTGAAGCTACCCGTTATCATTCCTTAGTGATTGATAAAGCATCCCTTCCAGAGTGTCTTGAGATCACTGCATGGACGGAAGATGAGCAGGGAAATATGGATGAAATTATGGGTGTCAGACATAAACAACTAGCGATTGAAGGGGTTCAGTTTCATCCGGAATCGATTCTCAGCCAACATGGTCACAAAATGTTGCAAACATTCCTGGAAAACTAATAAACTAATAGCACAGGCATGCTAAGGACTAAAAATGGATATTAAAACAGCCATCGCGAGAGTAGTTGAGGAGCAGGATATTCATATTCTGGACATGGAAAATGTCATGCGTCAGATTATGACGGGTGAAACCACTTCAGCCCAAATTGCTGCCTTACTGGTTGCGTTACGCATGAAGGGTGAAACTGTTGATGAATTAACCGCTTCTGCCAGTGTGATGCGTGAATTAGTGACGCCGGTTAAAGTGGATGGTGAACATATTATTGATATTGTGGGTACCGGCGGTGATGGTCTACATACGTTTAATGTTTCTACAACTGCTAGTTTTGTTGTAGCTGCAGCAGGTGGAACGGTAGCAAAACATGGTAACCGCTCTGTGAGTAGTACCTCTGGCAGTGCGGATATTCTGGAAGCCGCCGGGATTAATCTTAATATCAGCTCCCATCAGGTAGAACAGTGTATTAAAGAACTTGGCATTGGTTTTATGTTTGCACCTCTGCACCATAGTGCAATGAAACATGCTATTGGACCCCGTAAGGAAATGGCTATTAGAACCATGTTTAATCTTCTGGGGCCTTTAACAAATCCTGCCGGGGCACCAAACCAGCTATTGGGTGTTTTTGATAAACACTGGCTTGAACCCCTCGCTAAAGTGCTTAAAAACCTGAATAGTGATCATGTTATGGTGGTTCATTCTGCAGATGGTATGGATGAAATCAGCATGGCGGATGAAACCTATGTTTGTGAGCTGAAGCAGGGACAGTTGACTCAATATACTATAACACCAGAACAATTTGGTATGGCTCGTGGAAGTATTGAAGAAATTACTGTGAATGGTGCTGAAGAGTCTCTGAATATGGTACAAAGTGTATTGGCAGATGAAGCGGGTCCGGCAAGAGATATTGTGACACTTAATTCCGGTGCTGCAATTTATTGTGCTGGTCTGAGTGACACCCTGGATGATGGTATTGAAAAGGCACGTGCGGCAATTTCCTCTGGTGCAGCAAAAGAAAAACTGACCAGACTGGCCAGCTTTACACAAGGTTTTTTGAACTAAGAGATCGAACACCTGGGAGCATGGGTGGTGTTGCTCATGGCATATGCTTAATCGTAAAAATGGGCAAGCTGTCCATTTTTCCAGCAATAAAAAATACTCAAATTTATGACTAAAGGCTTATGAATAAACCAAATCCACCGGATATTTTAGTAAAAATTTTAAACCGTAAACAGGAAGAAGTGGATGCTCTGTACTCGGTAAAACCTTTACCGTCAATTATCAATGCTTTGGATGGTATTGGTGCTACCCGTGGATTTGTTAATGCAATTGAATACAAGACTAATTCCAGTCAATCTGCAGTGATTGCAGAAATAAAAAAAGCTTCACCCAGCAAGGGATTGATCAGGGAAAACTTTATTCCTTCTGAAATTGCTCAATCCTATGAACAAGGCGGTGCTGCCTGTTTGTCTGTTTTAACGGATATTGACTTTTTCCAGGGCAGTGATGCTTATCTCCAGCAAGCTCGTAAGGCATGCCAATTACCGGTACTGCGTAAAGACTTTGTTATCGATCCCTATCAGATTTATGAAGCACGTTTAATTGGTGCCGATGCTATTTTATTGATTGTTGCTTGTCTGAGTGATGCTCAGTTAAGTGAGTTTACTGCTCTGGCACATGAGCTTGAGCTGGATGTTCTGGTTGAAGTTCATGATCTGGAAGAATTAGAACGTGCACTTAAGCTGCCTGTTCGGTTAATGGGTATTAATAATCGCAACTTAAGAACCTTTGAGACCACCCTGAATACGACTATTGAATTACTCGATAAAATTCCGGATGATCGAATTGTGGTCACAGAGAGTGCTATTCATCTGCCTGAAGATGTATCTCTGATGAGACAGCACGAAGTGAATGCTTTTTTAGTGGGTGAATCATTTATGCGTGCTGAGCAACCGGGTGAAAAACTAGCTGAACTTTTTTTCTAAACTATTATGTCTTTTAAAAATACTTCAGACTGGTTAAGCTACGATAAAGAGCATCTCTGGCATCCTTATACCAGTATGACCAATCCACTGCCCACCTATCCTGTTGAATCAGCTCATGGCGTTAAACTAAAGCTGGCGGATGGACGTGAGCTAATTGATGGCATGTCATCCTGGTGGGCTGCCATTCATGGTTATAACCATCCTGTTCTTAATGCTGCCCTTGAGCAGCAGATACATTCAGTGTCCCATGTGATGTTTGGCGGACTAACCCATCTGCCCGCAGTGACTCTTGCAGAAAAGCTGGTCAATATGACCGCAGAACCCTTACAGCATGTCTTCTTTGCAGACTCCGGCTCAGTTACGGTTGAAGTGGCGATTAAAATGGCCATTCAATATTGGTATGCACAGGGTCAAACAAAAAAACAAAAACTATTGACCGTACGTAATGGCTATCATGGTGATACTTTGGGCGGTATGTCTGTTTGTGATCCGGTGAATGGTATGCATATCATGTTCCAGGGGGTATTACCGGAACATTTTTTTGCCTCAGCACCAGACTGTTTTGCTGATGGCACAACAAATATTAATACTCTGCAAAGACAATTACAGCAGCATCAGTCTGAAATTGCAGCGGTTATTCTTGAACCGCTTGTTCAGGGTGCAGGCGGCATGCGTTTTTATTGCTCTGAATATTTACAGCAGTTGAGAATAATATGTGATGAATATGATGTGTTACTAATTTTTGATGAAATTGCTACGGGTTTTGGTCGTACAGGGACATTATTTGCCTATGAGCAAGCGGACGTTGTGCCAGATATACTTTGTCTGGGTAAGGCATTAACTGGAGGTTATTTGACCCTGGCCACAACAATGACCAGTAAAAAAGTGGTACAGGGTATCAGTGCGGACGGCTCAGGTATATTAATGCATGGGCCGACTTTTATGGCAAATCCTCTTGCTTGTCAGGTGGCTAATGCCAGTATAGATTTATTGCTATCCTCTTCCTGGGAAATGAACATTAGACAAATAGAAAGTCAATTGCAAAAGGAATTATCAGTTTGCCAGGAGCTTCCTATTGTGAAAGAGGTCAGAGTAAAGGGTGCAATCGGCGTGGTTGAACTTAAAGAACCTGTAAATATGAAAACCATGCAGGCTGATTTTGTTGAACAGGGTGTCTGGATCAGGCCGTTTAACAAACTGGTTTATATTATGCCGCCCTATATTATCAAGCAAAATGAACTGATGCTATTAACGACATCAATTTATAAAGTTTTAGTTAATTATAAACCTCAGCCGTAGTAATTGTTGCAATGGGAATGTGGTAGCTAATACTGCCTGAGCGTAAACGTGTGACAATTTCGTAAACTCCAATAGCACCTGTTCTAAGTGCACCTGTGTATTTCTTACCCTTGTCTGTCACAATACGGACTCTAAAGCCTTTAAAGTTTTTTAGGTTGGCAACAGAGACCGGGCGATATTTCTTGATAATAATCGCTCGCTTTTTCTGGATCTGATCGGGCGTTTCCAATTCAACTTCGGTATCCGTTGCTGTTTTAATCAATTTGTCTTTATCAATATCAATTGAAATTTCATTGATGCGTTTATTGTCTACATATAATTTTAGACGGACAAATTGAATAAGGTCATTGGGTTCAAAAGACATAATTTCTTCTGTTCCGGTCAGGTTGCTCAAGTCTGCTTCTATTCTAATCGGGTTGGAAGTTTCCACAATAGTCTTATAGGCATTTAAAAGACCTTCTTCTGGTTTGACCCCATATGATAATAAATATTCTTTAATCTGAAGGATATGTTCATTGATATACTCTTCAACTTTCCGGCCTTCCTGGTTAGCGCAAAAATTATTTTTTCGTTGAATATAAGAATCATCAATAATTTCAAGTGTAATCGGGCCGGGCTGAGCTGAATTATTGGCCAGAGAGTTTATGTCGCTAACATCATGAAGTTCACCAGAAAAATTAAAGTGGGTCATATCACGAATACTATTCTTAAGATTATAACGAAGTATTTTATTTCGTTTATTAAACTGATAATTTAAAAAAATATCAGTGGTGATTGAATCATAACCCATTCTTCCTAATGCCTTACGGCCAATTCGATGAATTTCACCACAGGCTAAAGTAGAAAAAACATCCAGCTGAGTAGGTTCTACATCAGGATCATCAGTCATTTTCATCAGACTACTATCGAGATCAATGGCAATGCCCAGAATGATTAAACTAAGTGATTCAGGCAGTTCATTGTTTTGCAACTTGCTGTCAAGGCTGAGTAAGGTAATGAGATTGGGCGCTGCAAATTTAATGGCTTCAATAGAAAAACTTTCGTCAAGTGCCGGTATGTAAACCTGGATCTGATTTACAGTGGCACTGCCCGTGAAAGATGTTTTAATTTCTTTATAAGAAATCTGAGCAAATGGTTTTGCCTGAGTGATCTGATCATCAACAAACTGCTGAGTAAAATACCATAAGCTGCCCTTAACTAATGCAAAAAGTAAAATACTTAAGGCAAACAGAGTAATGACAATTTTTTTCATTGAGATCCCTAAAATATTAAAGTGTCTTAAAACCAGGAAGGCTTGTTTTTGGGGGGCTCTAATAGAGCTTTTATATTGGCTTCAATAATTTGATAACCGACATTACCATAGAGCTTTTGTCTGCCTTCATTAAGTTCAAAGGTTGGACTGCCTTCAATGAGTTTTTGCTTGTTATCAGTGGTGCAGGAAGCAAGTGCCGCCATGGCCTCACCACTGCTCAGCAATGTTTCAATTGAGTTTAGAGGAATGTTTAACTGTTCTGCAATAGACATGAGTTTTGCTGTTTGAGAAACGTCTTCAGCATCACGAAAATAGCCCAGGCGTATTTGCCAGTCAGCTTGTTCAAGCAAGCTGTTCTGAGTATCATCAGATTGTATTTCACCACGCTGCTCAAGAAGCCCAATGGCTTTTAAAAACTGATGACAGGATGCGGATGAGCGGGGTAAGTTTTTTAAGCCAATATCCGGGTGTATCTCAACGTATGGGAACATGCCATTGAGTTTGTGCATCATTTTATTATATCCCTGCAAGCCACCTTTATCTGCCCAGTTTTTTTCCAGCATGGTATGCATATCAACAAATAAAGGAGTATAACGATAGTCGAGAGCAATTTGATCGCCAAACTGCTTTTTTATTTCATCAATTTTTATCTTTGCAGAGTATCCCCAGATGCAAAGCACATCTGAGTAATAAGTAATTGTAAGGCTCATTTTTTCCTCAATAGATGTCTTTAACGAGTACCAAAGATAACAATTGTTTTACCTTTGACATAGATTAGCTTTTGCTCTTCAAGTATTTTTAATACTCTTCCAGCCATTTCACGAGAGCAACCAACAATTTTCCCTAATTCCTGGCGGGTGATTTTAATTTGCATTCCATCCGGATGTGTCATTGCATCTGGTTGCTTAGCAAGTTCCAGCAAGGTTCCGGCAATACGCCCGGTTACATCTAGAAATGCCAGGTCACCAACCTTTCGGCTTGTTTTACGTAAGCGATTGGCAATTTGTGTTGAGATCTCAAACAAAACATCAGGAATGTTCTGGCGTAAACTATTAAACTTGGTATAACTTATTTCTGCTATTTCACAATCTGTTCTGGCTTTGACCCAGGCACTGCGATTTGATGGCTGAGAAAATAAACCCATCTCACCAAAAAAATCACCGTCGTTTAAATAGTCCAGCACAATCTCATGATCATCTTTATCTTCTAATAGAACAGAGACTGAACCTTTAACAATAAAATATAGAGTATCAGATTCGGTTCCTGCATGAATAATTGTTTTTTTAGTTGGATACTTTCGTTTGTGGCAATGGGTCAGGAAATCTGTAATGGCAGGATTTTCTTTTTTTAAATTTATTATTGACATAATCATCTGCTTGAAATATATAAATGAATGTTTTGCTCTTTAAGACAAGTAGTGTTTGGGGTACAGATAGGCACTAATTAAACCTTAACAAAAAGAGTGAATAAGTTCTTATAAGTACTAGAATAGCATGAAAAAACAAAAGTGCGAGAATATTAATGGCAATTTTTCAGAGGATTTCACATTTAATTATCTATTAAGTAGATATTTATCGTGAATGCATGAAATAATGTCAGGTTATATTGTAATTTATAAATTTGGTTATCATCTGGAAGGTCATAAAATGAAAGCAAAAATTAAATGGGTCGAAGATATGATGTTTATGGGGCAGTCGGGAAGTGGGCATGCAGTTGTTATGGATGGCCCCCCGGATCTGGGTGGTAAAAATATGGGTATTCGACCTATGGAAATGATGCTGATGGGCCTTGGAGGATGTACTTCATTTGATGTGATGCTGATCCTTAAGCGCTCTCGTCAGGATGTAACCGATTGCGTTGCTGAATTAAGTGCAGAAAGAGCAAAAAGCGACCCTAAAGTTTTTACTAAAATTCATATTCATTTTGTTGTTACAGGTAACAAGCTGAAAGAAAAAATGGTACAGAGAGCTGTTGAGTTATCGGCAACCAAATATTGTTCTGCCTCAATTATGCTGGCTCAAACGGTGGAAATTACCCATGATTATGAGATGATTGAGGCTTGACAGCTTTGTGACTTTTCACTTGATATAAATATCAAACCGATGTTTTTTCATATTCAGAGAATATGTCGGTTTTTGTTCATTAAGATACGAGGCTTTTATAGGGCGTTTGACAACAACTCTTTTCCTGGCTCTCTTCAGACAAGTGCTGAGCAGTTCATTGCTGTCATTATCATCTCCAATGAGGTTTTGAAAGGCTAGCATTTCTTTTTTGACTAAAGCTGATTTTTTTCTATGAGGGAACATAGGATCCAGATAAATAACATCAGGCTCTCTGATCAGCTTTTGGCTATCCAAATTTCGCGCATCAGAAAAAATAAAACTCATCCGCTGAATAATTTCTGAAATTGATTCATCCAATGCGGCCCGATGCAGTGCATCTGTCAGTAAAACAGCAGAAATAGGTGAGCGTTCCATTAGTATAACTTCAGCTCCTAATGATGCGAAAATAAATGCGTCTTTTCCCATGCCTGCCGTAGCATCTAAAATGAGTGGTGATGGATGTTTATTTAAACCGACAGCCTTGGCTATGGTTTGACCTTTTCCGCCGCCAAAAAGCCTGCGGTGCGCAATTGAGCCTGAGCTAAAGTCGATATAAATTGGGCCGGGAGAGTGTCTGTCTGACTGGATTAGCTGCAGCCGAGCTGGTGTGACTTGTAAAAAAAATGCTTCCTGAGGGGGTGTTTTAGAAAATTTGAATCCCCATTGAGCTGCAAGGCTCTGAGCTTTTGATCTGAGACTGGTATCAGAGCTGGTAATTGATATCATAATTTGTGATAGTAAAAATAAAAAGAGCTGTAACAGCTTTAACTGTCACAGCTCTTTTGTATTTCAATTTTTTGGCTTATGTAAACTAAAAAATTGAAATGTTTGACGAACTAAAAACTAAAGATTTAGTTATTAGTTGTATCGATGTCAATAACAACACGACGGTTTTCAGCGCGGCCTTCTTTAGTTGAGTTATCAGCAGCAGGATCAGTTTCGCCCTTGCCTTCTGCAATCAGGTTAGCTTCTACACCAATTGATTTCAGATAGCTGACGACTGCTTCTGCACGTCTCATAGAAAGGCCATCATTGTATGCTTCTGGGCCAGTGCTGTCAGTGTGACCAGTGACCAGAATATCTTCAGTTTTATTACAACCTGCTGGAACTTCTGCACGGATGAAGTCTCTTGCAGAGGCTAACTTTTCTTCGTCTTCAGCAGAAACTGCAGTGCTGTCAAAATCAAAGTGGAGGTTCTTAAGAACGATAACATCAGGACATGCTGGTGGGTTTTCAGTCATGATGACTTCTTTAACACCATCAGTAACGACAACTTCAGCAACACCCATTTCTTTTTCGTAGCCGCATTCTTCTAATTTAGTATCAGTTGCTGCAAAACGATCACGCCAGCATTCGCCGAAGCTATTTTTCCAAACCTGACCAGAAGAGTTAGTAACATATTCTTCAACAAAACCATCACCAGATGCAACTGCTGAAGCTGATACGATACCCATAGCTAAGCCGATAGCTGACATAGCGAATAGTTTTTTTATAGACATAACGATCCCTTTTCTTTTAAAATGATTTATCATGTCCAAGGATAGCTTGCAGTATAAGATGTTGCAAGAGAAATTTTAATTTTTTTGGGATTTAGTAGAACATTAATGCTTAATTTTGTTGTTTTTTTTATAATTGTAGGAATAATCTGGTATTGGTGGCATTCTGTGAGTGCTTATGAAGTTGCTTATAAACAGGCAAAAGATGCATGTTCCAGGCTGGATTTGCAGTTTCTGGATGATACGCTTGATGTGATTAAGTTGCGTTTATGTCGACATCCTCATGGTTATATGCAGTTTTGTCGTGTTTATGAGTTTGAGTTCAGTAGTGATGGCAATAGTCGTTATAAAGGTTACATTAGTCTGAGCGGATTAAAATTTGAAAGCATTGATATGGATGCATACAAAATAGACTAGGGGTAAATCTGCAGTGGTGGCTCCTGCAAGATAGCGAGCTGCTCTTTTAATTGCAGAATATGCTCTCCCCAGAACTGTTCTGTATTAAACCAGGGGAAAGCCCTTGGGAAAGCCGGGTCAGTCCAGCGTTTTGCTAACCAGCCTGCATAATGTATGATGCGCATACTTCTTAATGATTCAATCAGGTTTAATTCTGTTGCGTCAAAATCACAAAATTCTTCATAGCCTTCCAATATTTCACGTAGTTGCTTTTCCTGTTCATTGCGTTCACCTGACAGCAACATCCACAGATCCTGGATGGCGGGGCCGTTTCGACTGTCATCAAAATCCACAAAATGGGGTCCATTATCTGTCCATAAAATATTTCCCGGATGACAATCTCCATGCAGGCGGATTAAGTGGGGTGGAAATTTTTGATAATTGCTCTCAACATGGTGCAGAATATCCGCCACAATTGCTTGGTAAGATTCTATAAAAAGAGGGGGCATAAAATTGTGTTCTAGAATATAGTTATATGGACGGGTAATAAATGATTCAATTGAAAGAGTTGGGCGAGATTGAAAGCTTTTAATTCGACCAATAGCATGAATGCGCCCCATTAATTTACCCAGCCAGTGAAGTTGATCTAGATCGGTCAGTTCAGGTGCCCGCCCACCCCGGCGTTTATATAGGGAAAAACGATAGCCTTTATATTGAAACAGGCTTTGCTGTTCTGTGGAAGATGGCTCCGTCAGATAAATCGGGGGGACTGCCGGTATTTCTAATTCATGTAGTTCTTGTGAAAAAATATGCTCTTCCAGTATTTGTTCATTTGTCCAACGTCCCGGGCGATAAAATTTGGCTATAAGTGGTGCTTCATCTTCAATACCAACTTGATAAACTCTATTTTCATAGCTGTTTAATGCAAGCACGCGGGCATCTGAAAGAAATCCCTTGCTTTCAACTGCATTTATGACTGCATCAGGGTTTAATCCGGAATAGTCTTCAATGATTTCGCTCTTATCTGTCATGTTTGTCAAAATTCTCTTATCTGACTGAGGGCCTTTTCAGGCTAAAGGCTCTTTGTGAGCTGAAAACTCTATTATAAGCTGAGGGCTCTTTATAAGCTAAAAGCTCTTTAATAAGCTGAAGGCTCATATTGAGCTGAAAAATGTACCAATTGCATGGCTAAGTTGCTGAGATCGTTCAGACGAGCGAAATGCCTGTAAAATGGTATCGCGCATGCCTGGAATAAACATTAAGTCGGATAATATTGCATTAAATGCTCCGGGATGTTCAATATCGCTGGTGGCCAGTGCTTCCAGAAAATCAGGGAGTATTTTTGGATGTGCAATTAATGGCCAGCACCGGCCTGATATGGTTGCCAGTATTTCAATATTAGTGCTGATTTTTGAATTAAGGATTTGACTTAAAAGTTGCACCTGCAGTGTTTGATCCACACTCTGAGCACTTGCCTGTATTGATGAAATGCATAACTGAATTAAATTGTTTGTTTTTTTGTTCTGGCCCAGCTCTGCCATCAGATGCTTATAGATAGCTCCTGTGGTTTCTTTTGCAACAGAATGATTTTCCAGGCAGCTGCCAAGTACCTTAAAGGGTTCTATTGGCAGGTGAATAATGGCTTCATTAATAACTTGTTCGTTGGTTTTAGGTTTTAAAGTGCCACAAGTTTCATCAAGGCGTGCCGCAATGTCTGCAAAACCCTGAAACCCCAGTTTATCCCAATGGTTAAAATTATGTTTTTCCTGAACAGGATTACCCCGCAGGTAATCCTGAGTGTCCTTATAGTAAGAGGATGCTGGTAATGATAGTTGTTTGTGGATCATGGCGTGAAAATTAGCCAGTTGTTCTGCTTTTGGCTGAAACCCATAAGGGTTGTCTTGCATGGCATTTTCCAACGGCTGGAGTTTAAGGGTAGAGTCAGCTTGCTGTTGTTGCTGGTGCTTTCTTGTGTTGCTTAAGAAATCACCCAGAGCATCAAATAAGCGTCGTAAAAAATCATCGCGGGCTGCAAGATTGAGCTTTGCCTGTTCATCAAGAGGCAGCTTCAGAAACCAGACATGGTGTTCTGAGTGGTGGTCGTTTTGGCCACTTTTTTTAGGCCAAAACGTTAAGCCAATCCAGGCATGCTGTAAATAAGGTGTGTTCCAGGGGATAAGAGTGTTTTCGAAGTCAATAAATGTCTGTTGCTCTGCAGGGAATATTCGACGGCCCATATTATAACATTGGAAATGACAATCGATTGCAGAAAAAAAATGATTGAGGCTGTTTATTTCATTCATAATATCACTTTCTTAATGACTAAAGAGAAGTTGTCCTGAATGATAGCTCAGCTGTGCCTTGCCGGATAAAAACTCCAGCAGGTGTTTGCCTATCAGCTCATTTCTCCAACCAGATAAAATGGCCAGTTCTCGTTGTCCTTTGATTAAGAAGTCCAGTTCTTTTCGAGAGCACAGGCAGCGAGGGCTAATGCTATTGTTATGAGCTGAGAGGTGGACAATGGCCATAAGGCAATCCGCTAAAGCTTCTTCATTTTGAGAGAGTTTTTCATAAACCGGTAATTTAGGACAGTCTTCATCAGAAGTATTCAGACCTTGGTGGATCCGAGAGAGAATTGCTGCGCCGTTGTATTGCAGGAACTTATAGCTTAAGCCGTTATACTGTTGGAGCTCATCATTATTAGAAGGAGGATTCATTGACAGCTCTATTAAGGTGTCATCAGTGATAACCCTGCGTCGGGGTCTATTTTGTTTGATGGCCAGCTCTTCGCGAAATGCCGCCAAATTTTGTAATATAGCCAGCTTCTGTTTTTTTAGTCGGTTGAGCCCTTTGGTTTTTTTCCAGATGGTTTCGGGACTGGGGGCATAGGTTGAACTGCTGGATAAAAACTGAAAATCTTTTTCCAGCCAGCTCAGGCGGCCTAATGTCTGTAATTTTTCTTTTTGAATCGGATAGAGTTTTGCCAGATAGCGAACATCGTCCGCAGCATAGTCAATCTGCTTTTGAGTCAGCGGCCGTTTTAACCAGTCGGTACGTGTTTGTGATTTATCTAAACTCACATTTAATAGCTGTTTGACCAAAGAGGCGTAACCAATTTGCTCACCATAGCCTAATAATGCAGCACTGACCTGAGTATCAAATAATGCCTCAGGCACCGACTGGTTTAGATAGTAAAAAATTTCCATATCCTGGCGTGCAGAGTGTATGACCTTTGGGATAGCTTTATTATATAATACAGACATTAAAGGGCTTAGATCTTTAATGGCGACAGGGTCAATAATGGCAATCTGCTGACCATCACAAACTTGTATTAAAGCCAGAATGGGATAATACGTTGTCTGCCGAACAAATTCTGTATCCAGAGCCAGAAAGTCACTTTGCGCGAATTGCTGACATATTTCTACCAAACTTTCTTTATTATCAATAAATTGGACTTGCATTGAGATCTCTAAAATTTATACTGTACTTATACTCAGGAGTTATTTTAACTTATTTCAAACATCTTAGATAATTAATTTAAAGCTATTAGCTGAACTTATTAAAGGTACACTGACATGAATGCATACAAACAAATTTTAGTTGCCGTGGATCTAACTGAAGATTCTTTTCAGGTCGTTCGTAAGGCAGTTGAAGTTGCGGGGAAGAACCGGACAGATATTTTTATTGTTCATGTGGTTGAGTTCGTCTATCAGGTTAATGTTGCTTATGATCCAATGTTTTATCCGGTTTTTGAGGATCTGGGGAAGAATGAAGAAGAGTTAATAAAAATCAGCAAGGAAAAAATGCTTGGTCTGATTGCGAAACTGGAAGTAGAGGAAAACATCCAAGTTAAGAGTGATGTCATTTCTGGTATTCCAAAAACTGAAATATTACGTCTGAGTGAAGAACAACAGGTTGATTTGATTGTTTGCGGCTCTCATGGGCGCAGCGGCTTTGAATTGCTACTAGGTTCAACAGCCAATGCAATCTTGCATCATGCTCCCTGTGATGTGCTTGCAGTGAGAACAAAAAAACAAAGTAAGTAAGTGCTCACACTCTAAAAGTCATTGATTTTATGATAAAAATAGCATAAAATTCCGCTTCTAATATTCTCGCTAATATCATTTTTTTTGCTGAAACTAATCCAGACCAAAACTATAATCGGTTGTGCATTATGGTTTGTTGCAAGAGTTTGTTCCAAGCCTGCTTCAATCTGATTATGCCTAATTAGGCAAAATAGGTCTCATGTGTAGACTCATGAGCATTGTCTGAAAAGCTTTTGGCTTGCAATGATATTTATCTTCCAAAATTTGATTTTCTGGGTAAGTATAAGATAATGAATTCAATCAGACGATTTTTACCTTTTTTAAGGTGGTTTCCCATGGATGGAAATACTGTCAAGGCTGATATTATTGCTGGTATCACCGTTGCACTGGTATTAATTCCACAGTCTATGGCTTATGCTTCTCTGGCTGGTCTGCCTGCCTATTTTGGTTTATATGCAGCATTTCTACCCGTCATGGTTGCGGCACTATGGGGATCTTCCAGTCAGTTAGGAACAGGTCCTGTCGCTGTTGTTTCCTTATTAACCGCATCAGCCATTACACCACTGGCGCCTGTAGGTTCACCAGAGTTTATTTCCCTGGCTATTATGCTGGCCTTTATGGTTGGTGTATTCCAATTTATGCTGGGTGTTTTTAAACTTGGTGTGGTGGTCAACTTTTTATCCCATCCTGTTATTGTTGGTTTTACTAATGCGGCGGCCATGGTTATTGCCCTTTCTCAGGTTAACAAAATCTTTGGTGTCGAAAAGCCCAGCAGTGAATTTTTCCTGGGGGATATCTGGAGTGTTGTGCTAAATTTAGGTGATACTCATCTGGTTACTCTGGCTTTTGGCGCGACTTCTGTTTTTGGTATTATGTTTGCTAAAAAGAAGTGGCCCAAACTGCCTGGTGTTTTGATTGCTGTTGCAGGGACTATTATTATTAGTTGGGCTATTGACTTTGAAGGTATGGGTGGTGCTGTAGTGGGAACAATCCCTGAAGGCTTGCCTTCACTTGCAATTCCTACTTTTAATCTGGATGTTTTTGGAACTCTTGTCAGCAGTGCGATTGTTATTTCTTTGATTGGTTTTATGGAAGCTATTTCTATTGCCAAGGCTATGGCTGCAAAAACAAAAGAGCGGATTGATCCGAGCCAGGAATTAATGGGGCAGGGCCTGGGGAATATGATTGGTGCGCTGAGTTCTTCCTATCCAACCAGTGGTTCTTTTTCACGCTCCGCAGTTAATATCAATGCCGGTGCTCTTACTGGCATGTCATCAGTTTATACTGGGATCATTGTATTAATCACTTTACTCTTTTTAACGCCGCTGCTTTATCATTTACCCAAAGCGGTATTGGCGGCGGTTATTATGACTGCAGTTTTTGGTCTGATAAACTTCAAGTCAGTTAAACATGCATGGCATGCCTCACGTCATGATGGCATTGCTTCGATAGTCACATTTGTTGCAACATTAGCTTTTGCTCCCCATCTGGATAAAGGTATTGAAGTTGGTGCTGGTCTGGCAATTCTTCTTTATTTGTATCGTACTATGACGCCTCGTGTGGCCATTTTAGGACGTTATAAGGATGGTACTTTACGTGATGTGAAAGTAAATGATCTGGAAACCAGCGATCAAATCATAGCTATACGCTTTGATGGTTCCTTATATTTTGCTAATGTTTCTTATTTTGAAGATGCTATCCTTGAAGCCGTGAGTGAAAAGCCTGATGCTGAATTTATTCTGGTTGTTAGTGATGCAATTAACCAACTGGATGCTTCGGGAGAAGAAGTGCTGCATCATTTGACTGAGCGTTTGAATGAAAATAATATCCAGATTGTTTTTAGTGGGCTGAAGCGTCAAGTTCTGGTGGTTATGCGTGAGACGGGTCTGTTTGATCAAATTGGCCAGGAAAATATCTTTGCTAATGAAGATATGGCGCTGGAATCTATTTACAATAGGTTAGGTGATACATCAGAGTTTGATTCTGCAAACTGTCCTCTGACTTACCCTGGAGCGCAAAAGCAGGAAACTGCTTAATTTTAAATGTTGAGTGTTATATATTTTTCGTTAAAAGAGATTATATAATCAATAGTCTTTTCTGACCTTAATCAAAAGTTAAGCATTCAACATTAATAATTAAAAAAGCCCGCCATCTGTCTTCAGATGGCGGGCTTTTTTTGTTTATAGCTCAGCTTGTTATTTACTTACGTGAGCCGGGGCCATTGACTTCAATACCATTACTCATATAGGTATGGTAATACTCAAGTGCTTTGTACTCATCACTCTGAGCTTTAAATGGCAGGGCACGAACTTGTTTATTACAACCACCATAGCGACGGTGCATTGTACCCAGGCTGCCCCACTTGGCACGGTAAACCGGGAAGTGTGTGGCATGGCCTAAAGCAGGACTCAGGATATCTGCACGGATGTAGTTGCCGGCATTATCCTGATGACAGTTTGCACAGGACATGTTCAACTGACCGCGCTTTGCATAAAAATGCTTACGACCACGCTCATACCATTCGATTTCATCAGGAGTGGTTGGGGTTTTAACATGTATTGCTTTACCGCGAGAGGTGTAGGCCATATAAGCTGAGATAGAAGCAATTTTGCCTTTTTTCCATCCTAGTGGCTTTTCACCATTTTTTGTACGACACTCATTGATTACCTGCTCAAGAGTTTTAACCTGTTTGAACTCTTCGCTATAGAATGGGAAGTTTTGGCGAATGCCAATGCCCTCATTTTTAAAGCATGATGCATAGGTATTACCGTTGGCAAAGGGTGTGTTAAAAAGCTCTTCACCTGTTTCTATGTCGATTTCATAGGGAGGAAATTCTTCAATCGCTTCCCAGGTCTGTCTTGATTTCTGATCGATGCCATAGACACCATTACCGTATTCACTCAGCGGTATTCCAGGAAATTTTTTATAAAAATATTCACGGAAATTCTGTAGATCATCTTCTGGTGTGGTCGCCATTGCATTACTGAACAGGCCTCCCATAACTCCAGCGGTGGTTAATGCTAATACGGCTCTTTTTATATGAGAAGATTTTATTTTTAAAGGTTTCATTTTGGATATTATCCTTGCTATTTCACTTTAGCTTCAATGCTGTCAGACTGGTTGGTATTGTCGAGCCAGAAGAGTTTAATAATATCTCCTATACTACCGCCAGAGTACTTAAATGACACGTAAGGGTTTTTTGCAACTGCTACTCCCCACTGTGAATTTAAAAGTACTTTTTTATTTGACACGCATGTCACATTGCTAATAAATTTTGCTGGAATTGGCTGCCCTGTTTTTCTATCTATACGCAGGCCAGTTTCCATTGGATGGCTGATTAGAGCCTTTACCGTTGTTATGCCGTTATTAATTTGGGCACGAATTTTAATCGAGCTTCTGGTCATATCAAATCACCTGTTAATCGCCACAGCCACCGATGGTGACTTTGACTTTTTTTCGAGTACTGTAGTTTTTTCCACTTGCAGTTATGATGGCGATGACATTGGATGTCTGGCTCATTTTAATACGAGTTGAAATATAAGCATTACAGTCTTTATCCAGTTCAAATTGTGCAACCAGAGGCGCATTATTTTGCTCAGAAAAGAGAGTGATGGTGCTGACCTCTTTTAGAGTGCTGGATACGGTAACCGGTACTATGGCACCATTTTCGACTACATCAGGTGTTTTGATGCTGATTTTGTTACTGGCTTGTGATAAATCACTGCCTAATACAGATTTAATGGCTGTTTGTAGATTTTTGGCTGTAAAAGCGACTTCATTCCATGATGCAAATGCCTGCATGGGGAAAAGAAGACCAGAACTCACAGCAAGTGTTATCGCTGTAGAACTCAGGGTGCTTTTTAAAAAGAGCCTCCGGCTACTACACACATCCTTATTAAATTGTTTATTTAATGGCATGATTTAAGACTAGTTCCAGATGTTAACCAGTATTAAAGCTGATAAATAAAAGTTGTGACCAAGTCAATTTCTTTGTCACTGATGATCTTGTGACGCCCGAAAGGAGGCATAATTGAGTTTGGATTTGCAACGGTTGAGTCATATATCTGTGCCCTTAGTTCAGCTTTATCAGGAAAGCGCTGCTGCATAGCAACCAGCGGTGGTGCTATGTTTCCAGGTAACTGGCCCCCTTTAATATTATGACAGGCAAGACAATTGCCTTTTTTTCGACTGAAGGCTATTTCCTGGCCTTTCTTGATGTCAGTTTGACTGCTTCCCGCAGCATTTACTGAGGTTGAGGCTAAGCCCAGACCTGTAATTGCAACAGCAATAATTGATGTTGTAGATACGATTTTTGAAAAACGTCGCATCGACTCCTCCTATTAAAAGTTATCCCACCGTGAGGTGACTTATTATATACCTAAGACTTATTATATACCTAAGACTTATTAGTGCATGCTTTTAGCAAGTACAAATAAAGTTTTAGATGCTATTATTAAGTTCTGTTCAGTATGAACTGATATAAAAATAGCAGTATTAGTAGGTTAATACAATAGCTTGGTGCTATAAAAAGGAAAAAGACAGCAAGTTCTAATAAAATTAGTAAGTTAGAGAAATCTTAAATTATTGTTTTAATTGGTTAAAAAAACTGCAGCTTAGAATAAAAGTGTATAATATGTAGGGTCTTAACTGTAAACTCTGGGAAGGCTTATAAAACTTTATTTGGCTGGGGGTTGTTATTCAGACTTAAGGTTGATAACTAAGCTTAAGGCGCCTACTTATCATCAAGTTGGTAGAGGGATTTTTCTTCTTTAAGTGCACGTTTACGGGCATCAAGTTTTGATAGTGTATAAAAGTCATTTTTAGGGGTTATTCTTTTTGCTATTTCCAGTTGCTCAATTGCTTCTTCCAGTAGCCCGTTCAGGTAATAGTAGTTTGACTCAGCAATATGTGCCTCCACGAGATCTTTCTTTTTGCCCAGAGCAATAGAAAGCAGCTTATAAATGGCAGGATGTTTCAAATTATCCTTATTGTATCTCTCAAGTAATTGAATACTGCTGGTGAGTTTTCCTGTTTGTATTAATGCATAAGCATAGTTTGCAGTCAGTACCAGGTTGTAGGGTTTGTTCTTTAAGGCGTCAGAGAGTAATTTTAGTCCAGTTTTGATTGAAGATGTTTCATCGATTGCAATATGAGTTTTTGCCAGGGCTATCGTATAAGAAACACTCTGGGGGTTAGATACATGGAGCTTTTTTAATACTTTAATGGCTTTGGTATAAGACTGTTGTTTAAATAAGGCAAGGCCATAACCATAATAGTATTCGGGATGAGTGGACTGGCTATGATGTTCAATTTTTGCCTGATAGTACTGTACGGCTCTATTTGCATTGGCTGTAGTGAGTACCTTGAGTTTAGCTTTCATCATACGATAACCCAGAGGGTTTTTAAACGTAACCATTTTTCTTTTGTATTGCTCGGCTCTTTGGCTTGCTTCAGCAATCCGATCAATGGTAATCGGATGTGTTCTTAAAAATTCAGGATAATTTTTACCGACATAACGATTTTTTCTTTCAAGTTTCTGGAAAAAGCCGGGCATGCCTTCAGGATCATAACCAGAACGTGCAAGGTATCGCATACCGACACGGTCAGCCTCTTTTTCATTGGCCCGGGTGTAATTGATTTGTGCCTGCTGCCCGGCTGCAGATACACCAATTGCTGCTGCGGCACCGAGGCCACCGTCTCCTGAGGCTGCGCCTAGAAGAATGCCTGCAATCATTCCGGCTAAAATGGGCAGGCTCATCTGACTGGCTTTTTCAAAGGTTCGAGCCAGATGCCTTTGAGTGACGTGAGCAATTTCATGTCCTAGTACTGAAGCCAGCTCACTCTCAGTATCCGTTGTTAAAAATAGCCCGCTATAAACGGCAATAACGCCTCCGGGTGTTGCAAATGCGTTAATCTGGTTGGAACCTATTAGAAAAAAATGGAAATTCTGATAGGCATCATCACTATTTGCAACCAGCGAATAGCCAAGGTTTTGCAGGTATTCATTCAGCTCCAGATCATCGATAACTTGATGTGAATTACGAATTTGTGTTGCTATTTCACGACCTATCTGTTCTTCCATGTGAGGCGTTAAAGAAATACTGGATGAGGCGCCCATTTCTGGCAACTTAATTTCTTTGCTGTAAAGTGGTCGGTAGAGCAGGCATATGCATATAAACAGGTGTATGCCGAGTGTCAAATATTTTTTCACAGTTAGAAAAAATCCGTAATAGTTAGAGTCATGGAGTGATTTGCATTAATGAGATATGCCCTTGTGTAAAAATAAGTAACAGCTATTTTGTGGATTAGAAAACAAATTGAGTTCATAGTTCAATTTTTAATTATTTCTGACTTAATAAATCAACTATTATGTGTTGAAATTAATAGATATTAGTATATAATTAAATGCTTTTTTGGGTCGTGTAATTTTGACTAATTTTATAATAGATACTTGCACTTTGTACAGGGGGTTCTTTTAATGTACGGTATAAAAGAAATTGATGTAAATGAACTGAGTCTTCAGCTGGAAAATCCTCCGAAGAATATTAAATTAATTGATGTACGTACTCCGGCAGAAGTGGCCAGAGGTAAAATTACCGGCTCAGAAAACCTTCCTCTTCATGTCATTCCATTGAAAGTGGACGAGTTTTCTAATGAAGATACAATCATATTTTACTGCCAGACTGGAGCTCGCTCAGCTCAGGCATGTGCCTTTATGACTTCAAAAGGCGTTGAGAATGTCTATAACCTGCGTGGTGGAATTGTTACCTGGGCGCAAATGGGATTACCAATAGCGGTATGATTTTGACCAAACGGTCTATCTCTTTTGGCAGACTTGTTTATTACTGATAAACTGTATTAGAATATTCAGCTAAAGGTGCTGGTGGTTAGTAAATTTTTAAGCTAGAATCAGCACACGAATATATAAACATATAACTCAATAAGACTCATAACGAGACGAGGGAATATTAATGGCTGATTTTGATAAAGAATTAGATGCTTCAGGATTAAACTGTCCACTTCCAATCTTACGTGCTAAGAAAGCACTAGCAGAATTAGATGCGGGTCAGGTTCTTCACATTATTGCTACTGATCCAGGTTCAGTAAAAGACTTTGAAGCTTTTGCTAACCAGACTGGTAACGAGTTGATGGAAAGCAGCGAAAATGGCGGTAAATTTGAGTTCTTAATCAAGAAAGCTTAATTACCTCTGTTTCTGAAAAAAGCCCGCTGTATCTTTGATACAGCGGGCTTTTTTTGTTTTAAGAGGGAGTTTTAATGAACCTCTTGCCTTGCTTCTTTTCTTAAACCTTTCCTTTAAAACATTATACCTGTTTAAAACTTCCAGGTTGCCTGGACGCTTAAAATATCAACATCGGAATCAAATTCACCGTTGAGAGTACCTGAAGCTGATAGAAGGGGATAGTCTTCATTAATTTTTGCATCTTCTACCCATAAGTGAGAATAACCGACATCGACTGTTAAGCTTTTAGTTGGGGAATAACTGGCTCCAAAACTTAACCAGGTTCTATCATCTCCAGGGATCCTTGCGGTACGGTGCTTATCATCAATTGGTGTTTCATCATGAGCTATACCTGTCCTAAAAATCCACTGACTATTATATTGGTATTTCATACCTGCGGAGATACGGTAAGCATCATTCCATTTTTCATCAACTTGTGAGACTTCTACACCATTATCGCCAACTATGCTGAGTTCTTTAAAATTACTCCATTTTGTGTAGGTAATATCACCCAGCAAGGTTAAACGTTCATTAAGTTGGTGTGTTAAACTAAGAGATAGAGTTGAAGGAGTATCTATTTTGGCTTCAGCACCCTGATTGGTAAACACAGGTGCAGTTGCCGGATTTCCTGTCAGAGCAGGTGAAATTCCTTTGTACTTAATATCCCCGTCAAGAGTATGTGATACTTCATGTCGATAATGGATGCCAAGTCTGGTTCTGGGGGTCATTTCATAAATGAATCCACCATTAAAACCAAATGCCCATGAGTCACCATTAACTTTAACAGCACCGTCCGGAGTACCAGCAAATGGAGCTGGCAATCCAAATTGGTAAATGTCTTTTTCCAGTGTTGCTTCAAGGTACTGGATGTTCATGCCCAGTCCAATAGATAATTTTTCATTAGCACGAAAAGCAATTGAGGGGTTAAAGTTTATTGACTTAAGTTCAGAATTAGTGGCTGCGTAACGGCCCATCCAGTCATCTTTATATTCTGTTCCCAGGCCAAATGGTGCATTTACACCCAATCCTATTTTATATTTTTCACCAAAGTCACGGACATAATAAAAGTTTGGTACATAAAATGTGTCTCCTGCATTGCCGCCGTTTTCTCCCTGTGGAACACCAGCGAGTGCCAGATTTGTACTGCCTTTATCTTTGAATTTGGCATCTGATTTAATGATGTGCATGCCTGCTGTCACCTGTGTACCTTCAAGATACATCATACCAGCAGGGTTGAAATAAATGGTTGATGGATCTTCAGCAACTGCAGCAGCACCGGCAAATGCCTGTCCCATACCGCTGGCACTGTTTTCAATAATTGCAAAGCCAGATGCAAATGTAGTTGTTGTCAAACTTAGGGCTGAAGTCAGTGTAGAAACTGCAACGGCAAGTTGAAGTGGTTTGTTCATTGTGGATAGTCCCTTTTATTCTTTAAAACTTTTTTTAAACCAAAGTTGTAAACTGTATTTGTGTGAAACATGCTTGTTATAAGTAGAAAGTATTGAATCTCAGTGAAGTTGAGATTTGTTGTATTTAACACACAATGTCATATAAATTTGCTAAATAATTTACTGGCTGCTTACAAAAATTGAAAAAAAGCAACAATTTTAAAAGTATATCTGTCAAAAATAGCAATTTTTTATTCTATTGTCGAGCAATTTATGCATATTTACTTGACAAAGTTTAAGTTTGTTATAATGTTTACCTAATAACTTATTGTTTATAAACTCTCTTTCGATGTTTTTATATATATTTTATTAGTATATAAGCATGCATTAACGTGTGAAAAAGTTAATAAATCAAGTACTTGCAAGGTTATTTTTACTTGACATTTGTCTGCTAAATGTAGAAAATGTCCTACATTATTAATTGGTGTTGTGTGTTTACAACATTTTTCCAATAATAAAAAAGGATATTACCTTTTAACTTTATATCAAAGTTGTTTTTTTGTACAGCTTATGGGTAATATCAATAATAACAAACGCTTAAGCGTGATTTTGTAAATGCATAGCCTTTTGAAATATTCTTGTTGAAAGGTCTTATAAAAATGTAATCATGATTTTTTGTTTCAGTGCACTTAAATTTATCTATTTATTATAGATGGATGGACAAAGCAACAAATTTAACTGATGCTAAAATAAAAATAGTTTTGAAGGAGCTCAACCGTAATGATTAAAAATCGTCTTCTCGCTGCAGCAGTAACTGCTGCAATCTTAATCCCGACCACTGCCATGGCCACCAACGGCATGTTTATGATGGGTAATGGTACTAAAGCAAATGGCCGTGCTGGTGTAGGTATTGCTATGCACGATAGTGCTATTTCTGGTGCTGATAATCCTGCAGCAATGGTTCGTGTAGGTAATCGTATTGATTTTGGTTTCCAGGTTTTTGATCCTGAGCGCTCAGCAGAAATTACTGGAAGCAGTGGTAATCCTCTTTCTGCTCTTCCTGGTAATCCTTTTAGCTTGCCAACTTCTTACAATTTTGAGCAAGATGCTAACACCGATGATCCTTTCTATATTCCAGAAGGTGGTTTTAACTACATGCTGAGTAATGATATGTCTGTAGGCTTAACTATTGTCGGTACTGGCGGTATGAACACAAACTATGATGAGGGCATCATTCCATTTAATGGCGCAGCTTTTCCTACTGATGTGGGTATTAATCTTGAACAAGTTAGAATTTTGCCCACATTATCATACAGGATTAATGAGCAACACTCTGTTGGCGTTTCATTGCAAATTGCTTATCAACAGTTTAAAGCATGGGGTTTAGACGGTTTTACCGGAACCAATTCTACTCCTGTTCCATCTCCTCCTGGACCTCCTGGGCAAGTTTTTGATCCTCAAGTCTCTCAGGCTCCTAACCAATTGTCTGGGAAGGGACGTGAAGATTCATGGGGCTTTGGACTGTCTTTGGGTTGGCAAGGTAGTTTTATGGATGATCGTCTCACGGTCGGTGTAGTCTATAACTCTGAGATTGATATGGATGAGCTGGATGATTACAAAGGTTTATTCGCAGACGGTGGAAGTCTGGACATTCCGGAAAACTATGGTATTGGTGTTGCATTTAAAGCAACTGATAAATTACTGCTAGGTTTTGATGTCCAACAAATTAACTATAGTGATGTTAAGGCTATCGGCAATCCTTTGCAGGCAGGACCAAATAATTCAGGTGGGAATATGTTTAATCCTACATCTTATCTTGGCACAAAGAATGGTTCAGCATTCGGCTGGGATGATATGACTGTATACAAATTCGGAAGTGAATATAAATGGAATGAGCAACTGACACTCCGTGCGGGTTACAGCCATTCTGATCAGCCAGTGGATAAAGATCAGACCTTCTTCAATATTCTTGCTCCAGCGGTAATTGAAGATCATGCTACAATTGGTATGACTTATATCTTACCTCAGGGTAGCGAAATTTCTATGTTCTATATGCATGCCTTTGAAAATGAAGTTAAAGGCAATAACTCAATTCCAGGTGCATTTGGTGGTGGCGAAGCTAACATCAAAATGTCTCAGGATGCGTGGGGTATTGCTTATGGTTGGAATTTCTAAAACTTCCTAAGCAACTCACAAAAAAGGGGGTCTTTATGACCCTTTTTTTGTGTCTTTTCATATTATAATTAATCATTAATGTGACAACTATATAGAAGTATTTAGCCGTTTGGCTAACTGCTTTATTATTAATCGTAAACTACATTTTATATAAAAATACGCCCATGAAACGGTCATTAAAATGTCAGGGAGATTTAAAAATGTTTAATGCTTTATTTTCAAAATTATTACTTATGATTGCTCTTTTTTTATTGCTGGGTTTATCTGCTGTTCAGGCAGAGAATTTAAAACCATTTTTTTTAGCCAGTACCAGTAGTGGTGATTTTGCTCAGACTATTGCTGATACAAAATCTAAATTGAATGATGGTGGTTTTGAAATTATTGGTGAATATGCGCCCTATGATGGTGCAAATATTATTGTTGTGACCAGTGATGCCCTCAAAGCAAATGCTAAAGCAACCAAGTTCGGTGGTTATGGTGCGGTTCAGCGTGTTGCTATTACCGATCGAGAGGGTACCATTCAGGTGACCTACACAAACCCCACCTATCTGGCAAATAGCTATAGAATGGAAGGACAGCTTGAAGTTGTTTCCTCTGCTTTGAAAAATTCCCTGGGTGTGCAGGAAGCCTATGGCTCTAAAGATGGTTTGCCTGGTAAGGAGCTGCGAGGATACCACTATATGTTTGGCATGCCTTATTTTGATGAGCCGGATGTGCTTTCTGAACATGGCAGTTACGATGATGCTGTTAAAAATGTACAGGCAGCACTGGCTGCAAATAAAGGTGGTGTCAGCAAGGTCTACATGCTGGAGATACCTGGAAAGAAACAAACGATTGTTGGGGTCGCCATGACTAAAGACATGAGCAGCGATGTGACCATTATGAAGGAAATTGACTTTAAGGATATTCGAGCCACTGCCCATCTGCCTTATGAGATGCTGATCCATGAAGATGGCAAGGTTTATGCCCTGAGTGCAAAGTTTCGAATTGCTATTAGTTTTCCGGATCTATCCATGGCTGGCGAACATAGCTTTATGGGCATTATGGCATCTCCTGATGCCATCAGAAAAGCTTTGACTTCAGCATCAGGAGGCAAATCAGAAGCTGCATCTTCTGGAGGTTTTGGTTTTTAGGAAAACTAAGGTTTAAGGTAGCAGAAAAGTTGGCTGATCTCCTCAGTATTTATTGCAGATACTCATCCAGCTTTTGATTTATCCTTAAACCATAAACCTTCTTTCTCCCTCCCTATGAAACATCCCCCTTCTTCAACGTATGTTAACTTCTATTCCCCTGGGTTTTGTTAAAGCCGGCCAACATAATATCCAAACAAGGAAAATTATGGGGAAGAGGATAGTGCTAAAGATGCTTTCCGCTCAATTTTAAATACACTTGAACCAGATTTGATCTTGAAGCTGGTAAAAGGTGATATAATAGCACGACTAAAATCTGGGGTGTAATCAGGACATTTGTTTAATCTATGAATAAAACTGAATCAAAATTACTGAATATTTTTTCTGATCTGGATAAAAATGATCAGAGCAGTATTATCTCTTTTGCTGAATTTTTGCTGGAAAAGGCTAAGCAGGACGGGCGTCTTATTGTGCTTGATCAGCCTGCAGATATCCCAAGACCTGAAGAAGAGCGGGTTGTTGCAGCGATAAAACGCTTATCTGCTACTTTTCCCATGCTTAAAAAAAATAGCATGCTCAATGAAACAGCTGAATTAATGTCGCAGCATATTCTTAAGGGCCGGGCAGCAAAAGATGTGATTGATGAATTAGAGGCTCTCTTCAAAGCCCGATATGAGGACTTTTGTCGGCTGCGTGAACCAGATAGCGGAGCAGCAACAGGCTTATGATAGATATTTTTAATCGCTGGTTTCAGAGACATTTCTCCGATCCTCAGGTCATTTTTCTGGTGGTTTTTTTAGTCCTGTCATTTGCTGTAGTGATTGGCTTCAATGATACACTGGCACCTGTTTTTGCTGCCATCGTCATTGCCTATCTACTGGAAGGACTTGTGGTCATTCTGAACCAACGGCTCAAACGACGTATTATTTCAGTGATCCTTGTTTTTGTCGGTTTTTTGACTGCCCTACTGGTTACTTTATTTATTATTTCACCTCTCTTATGGGGGCAGATCACAGACTTAATTACTGACACCCCCAAATATATTGAGCAGGGGCGTCAGCTTATTTTACAACTGCCTTCAAATTACAGCTTTATTTCTGAAGAGGCTGTGTTGGAAATATTTGCTTTGATTCAGTCAGAAGTTACTTCAATGGGTAAACATGTTTTGACACTTTCTTTGAGCTCAATTCAAAGTAGTATCACCATAATGATTTATTTGATTCTGGCTCCTTTACTGGTTTTTTTCTTTTTAAAAGATAAAGAAATGATCTTGGGCTGGTTTACAGGCTTTTTCCCCAGAGATACTCAGTTATCGACTAAAGTCTGGTTGGATATGGATCAACAGATAGGCAACTATATTAGAGGTAAGTTTTGGGAAATAACAATTATTTCAGTTGCCTGCTTTATTACTTTTTCATTTCTCGGGCTGAAGTATGCACTCCTGATATCAATTCTTGTGGGTTTATCCGTAGTTGTGCCCTATATTGGAGCGACGGTAGTGACCATTCCTGTTGCTTTAATTGCATTCTTTCAGTGGGGGTGGACAGCTGATTTTGCCTGGTTAATGCTGGCTTATGGTATTATTCAGGCATTGGATGGTAATGTTATCGTACCATTACTATTTTCTGAAGTGGTGAATATTCATCCCGTGGCGATTATTGTTGCCATCTTGTTTTTTGGTGGTTTGTGGGGCTTCTGGGGTGTGTTTTTTGCAATTCCTCTCGGCACTCTGGTTAATTCAGTGATCACTGCATGGCCTTCACTCCCTAATGCTAATAGTGTTGAGAGTTCTTGAAATGTCAAATTCACATGCTGGACGAATGGGTGCCTCGCTCGTTTATTTCTCACTGGTAGGATACCTGTGCTTCCAGTCGTAGAAAATAAAAGTATAGGTCTATTTTTAGCAATAAAACGATGGGGAATTATTGGCTTTTGTTGTATCCTTAACCTAAATGTTTTTGCTGAGAATTTATCTGAAAATACAAACATAATTGTTCCAGACTTTCCTTTTTCATCGGGTGAAATACTTCATTATAAGCTCAGTTATAGAGGTTTATTAACATCAATGATCTGGGCTGATCTCGCAGATGTCAGAATGACTTATTTGAATGAAACACACACACCGGATAATCAAAAAGCTTATCAATTTGAATTATTTCTCAGTACGGAACATTATAGTAAAGCTGAAATGTTCCAGCCTGTTCGATACACCTATACAACGACTTTAGACGCCTCACTCCAGCGAACGGTATTGATAGAAGAAATTGATGAGGGGAAAAATCAAAGCCATGATTTTCTTTGGCTTGACTGGCAAAATAAAAAAACTCAACTTTATAAAAAGCGTGAAAAAGAACAGCAACATCATGGCTTTTTAGGAATGGATGTCAGGGAGAGCTGGGAAAAAGACGGCACTCAGCCTGTTCCTGAATTTTTAGGTCAATTTCCACCACTTGCTGAGCAACAAAGCTACCTGATCCATAAAGAGTCTGGTGATAAAATTGAGTATTTACAAATTCTTGATCCCTTATCTCTAATCTATACTTTACGTTCCCAGGAGTTTGATTTTGAGCCCGGTTCTGACTCAATGATGGTAAGAAATTTTTCAGTTGTGGTGTCTGATGATATACGCCAATACCATGTAACTCCGTTAATTCTGGAAGAACTTTCTATCAATGACAAGATTTATTCGGGAATTAAATATCAAATTCAGACAGATGAAAAAAAAGATAACTACTATTATGTCTGGTTAAGCAATGATGAGAAAAAAGTCCCTTTGAGAATGGCTATGGATGCGCCACTGGGGAAGATTGAAATTGACTTGGTAAAGGTGACCCATATTGAATAGTTACGAAAATTTTTCAATATGGGGTTGAAGTTGATAAATCTACCTTCACAAAACATCTGAAGCATAATCAGCCAGTCTGGAGCGTTCACCTCGTTTGAGAGTAATATGGCCGCTATGTTCCCATTTACGGAAGCGATCTACCACAAAAGTGAGACCTGAGGTGGTTTCAGTCAGGTATGGTGTATCGATCTGAGCGATATTACCCAGACAGATAATTTTACTGCCGGGGCCTGCACGGGTGATGAGGGTTTTCATTTGTTTAGATGTCAGGTTTTGTGCTTCATCAAGGATAATATAGCGGTTCAGGAAGGTTCGACCTCGCATAAAATTCATTGAGCGGATTTTGATCCGGCTTGCAAGTAGATCATTGGTTGCCTGCTTGCCCCATTCACCAGCATCATCATTGTGAGTGAGTACTTCCAGATTATCCATTAATGCGCCCATCCAGGGGGCCATTTTTTCTTCTTCGGTTCCTGGTAAAAAGCCGATATCTTCACCTACTGAAATAGTGGCTCGGGTCATAATGATTTCCTGATAGATTTTTTCATCCATGACCTGATTTAAACCTGCGGCAAGAGCAAGGAGTGTTTTACCTGTTCCTGCCTGTCCTACCAGCGATACAAAATCAACTTCTGGATCCATTAATAAGTTTAAGGCATAATTCTGCTCTTTGTTGCGGGCAGAGATCCCCCAGACACTTTGTTTTTCAGAGTAAAAATGACGGACTTGTTCGACAATGACTCCATTTTCAGTATTATTTCTGACAATGGCCTCAAAGTCACCATCATTGCCAATAGTAACAAATTGATTGGGCAGCCATTTTTTTACCTCGTCGCCGGATATTTTATGATAGGTATGCCCCTCTTCAGACCAACTGTCAACTTCTTTATCATTGGTATCCCAGAAGCTTTCTGGAAGGGTTTGAATGCCGCTGTAAAGCAGATTTACGTCTTCGAGAACTTGATCATTGTTATAATCTTCGACATGAATTCCTATAGCAACGGCTTTAATTCGCAAATTAATATCCTTACTGATTAAGGATACTTTTGGAAGTTTGGGATTATTTTGCAGAGCAAGAGAAATGCCTAATATTAAATTATCATTTTTTTGCCCTGGTAAGTTTATGGGGAGGTTTTCGCCGATATTTTCAGTTTGCAGAAATAATTTTCCGCTGGCGATAAGTGCTTCTTCACTGTCTTCATCAAAACCAATACGCAGATTAAGCTCAAGGCCATCTTTTATTTCCTGAGGTGTTGAACTTGAGGTGAGATCATCAAGAAAGCGACTTGCCTGACGAGCATTTCTTGCTACTTCAGAATGCCCTTTTTTATTATTATCCAACTCTTCCAGGACGACCATAGGCAGAAAAATATCATGTTCAGAAAAACGAAATAAAGCACTGGGATCATGAATTAAAACATTAGTATCAAGAACAAATAAACGTTTTTCACTATTGCTTTCAGTTTTGTCATGTTGGGTGTTGCTCAAAGATTTATTTTCATTTTCAGTCATTATTATTTTTTCTCGTTTTTTGTTTTGTTATAAGCAGGAGAGTTATAAGTCTGCTTCAATGGCTTCAAGAACCTGGTTTATGTGTTCTTTTACTTTAACCTTGCGCCACTCCTTAACCAGCTTGCCATCACCGTTAATGAGAAATGTACTGCGCTCTATGCCCATATGAATTTTACCATAGAGTTTTTTCTCTTTTATGACATCAAAAAGAGTGCAAATGGTTTCGTCCTTGTCTGAAATAAGATCAAAAGGGAATTCATATTTAGCTTTAAAATTCTCATGAACTTTAACACTGTCTCTTGAAAGACCAAAAATGATAATACCTTTTTTCTCAAATACGGTGTAGTGATCGCGAAAATCTTTTCCTTCCTGGGTGCAGCCAGGGGTGTTATCTCTGGGATAAAAATAGATTAAAACTGGTGAGCCCTTATAGTTACTTAGCTTAAAATCAATTTCACTGGTTGCCTGGCCAGAAAAATCGGGTACTTTTTTACCTGTTTCAATTTTGCTCATAAAAATCCTTTGTATTTCTCTTAATCTTAAGCCCCAAGGGAAGTGTCTCCGGGGCGTGTTATATGATTTCTTCGGGTTAAAGCCTGGGGGCTTCGATAGAAGCATCAAGGTTCATATCATCGCAGAGGTTCATAAAATCTTCCCGGAGATCGTTGATAATGATTGTTTGTGGTACGCTGATGATCATTTCAATGGCAAACATTTGTGTGCCCGTGTGTGGGGCAGGGTATCGATCTGTCTGCAGGCTTTGGATATTTATCTCCCTTGAAGAAAAAAAATCAGCCAGTTTATAAACAATTCCGGGATTATCCATGGCAAGCACTTCTACGATATAAGGGAGCTTTTTCTTTGCCGTTGCACTGTCAGACAGTATACCCCCACTTGTTTGTTTGCTGATAATATTCAGTTCAAGAGAGTCTGCCTGCTGTTTTATAACCTGCTCAATGGTTACTAATTGTTCTGGTGATGCTGAAATTAGTAGAATGATGGCAAATTCACCGCCTAAAACAGTCATACGGCTGTCATCAATATTGCCATTATTCTGAACGATGAGTTGTGAGAGTGCATTTACAATGCCTGGACGATCACTGCCGATTGCGGAAATGACTAACTGAGTTGAACTATTTTCAGAGTGGGTTGCCATAAGTGTTGTCACCTGTGTGTGATAAATATTTTAAATTATTATCTACATAGTACAATAAATAAAGCTTTTGATTGCGATTCATTCATATCCTGCATTCTAGTAGTGGTTTTCTGTATAGGAATCAAGGATAATAGGCGACTGTTTAATGTACTCAAGTTGCTTGAATAAATTTATCGAGTGACAATCAGTTATGATTTGGAGATTGTGAATGTTTAGTGGCAGTATGGTTGCTTTAGTGACACCGATGCATACGGATGGGCGTGTGCATCAAGAGTCTCTGGAAAAACTGATTGAATTTCATATAGAAAATGGCACTGACGCTATCGTTGCAATGGGGACAACAGGTGAATCTGCAACCCTGGATGAAAAAGAACACTGTCAGGTGATAAAACAAGTTGTCGAGATGGTCAATGATCGCATCCCTGTGATTGCCGGTACGGGCGCAAATTCTACAACAGAGGCTATTGAACTGACTCAGTGTGCTATGGAAGCAGGCGCAGACGCCTGCCTTTTAGTGACACCTTATTATAATAAGCCTACTCAGGAAGGTTTATACCAGCATTTTAAAAAAATAGCTGAAACTGTAGCGATTCCACAGATTTTGTATAATGTTCCTGGGCGTACAGCCGTTGATATGCTGCCGGAAACCGTTCTGCGGCTTTCTGGAATTTCTAATATCATTGGTATTAAAGATGCAACAGGCGATCTGCAGCGTGGACAGCAGCTTATCAACGAATGTGGAGATAAGCTGGATATCTATTCGGGTGATGATGCAACTGCGATGGAATTAATACTGCTTGGCGCTAAGGGGGATATTTCCGTCACAGCTAATATTGCACCTAAAGCCATGCATGAAATGTGTGCTGCTGCATTGGCGGGTGATCGTGATACTGCGGCGACTATCAATGAACGATTATTGGGCTTGCACAGCAAATTATTTGTTGAGTCTAATCCTATTCCGGTAAAATGGGCATTGTATGATATGGGGTTAATTCCTGAAGGTATTCGGCTGCCGCTGACCGTACTGGACGCACAATATCATGATGTGGTGCGTGGTGCCATCAAGCAAGCTTCTGCCTCTTAATCAGTTTAAAGTACAACCGTTAAAATAGATAGACAACAGGGTGAGTGATGAATCAAAGCGCTTCAAAAAATATAACTAACAGCCGCATGAAATTTACTAAGCTGGCCTTCACTAAACTGGCTATCGTTGCGGCCATTTCATCAGCCTTAATTGCATGTGATTCAATGCCTGATCTGGATGATACTTTTGCCGGGCGAAAAGTAGACTATAAAAAACAAAGCAGAGATGTTGATTCTTTAGAAATTCCACCAGATTTAACCACTGCAACCTATGATGAAATGATGGTGGTTCCTGATATTAATACTGGTGGAAGTGCTTCGTATCAGGACTATGCCAGTGAGCGTCAGGGTGGGAATCGAATTGTTGTTGATAAAGTTTTGCCTGAGCAAAATGACATTGAGCTGATCCGTGAAGGTGTAGATGTCAGACATCTGATTATTACCGGCACAAAGGCCCAGACCTGGGAGAAAATGCGGGAATTCTGGCTTAATAGCGGTATGCTGGTTAAACGTGAGAATCCGGCTACGGGTATTTTAGAAACAGAATGGTCTGAAAATCGTGCTGACATTCCACAGGATTTCATACGCTCTGCTTTAAGTTATGTGCTTGAATCTTTTTATTCTGCCGCAACTCGAGATAAATACCGCGTCCGAATTGAAAGTAGTGATCAGCCAGGTAAAATGAATCTTTATCTGACTCACTATGGCATGGAAGAAATTATTGAAAGTGATGTCACAGAACGCACTATCTGGAAACCACGTCCCAGAGATCCTGAGCTTGAAGCAGAAATGCTGGGTCGCTTGATGGTTTATATGGGAGTGGAAGAACAGAAAGCTAAGGCGCTTCTTGCTCGTTCTGCAACCAAGAAAGTGGATAGAGCAACCATTTCTCGTAATGATCAGGGTAATTCTCGTCTTGTGGTTAGAGAAACCTTCCCAAGAGCATGGCGTCGCACTGGTGCTTCACTGGATCGCATCAGCTTTGTGGTGGAAGATCGTAATCGTGAAGAAGGTGTTTATTATGTTCAGTATGCTGATCCATTGGCAGAAGAAGCAGATGATGGTTTCTTCTCGGGTCTGAAATTCTGGAAAGATAAAGTAGCTGTTGATAAGAGTAAATATCAGATTAAATTATTTGCTCGTGGTGACGATACGGTTATTATTGTTCTGGATTCTAATGGTAAGCCTGATACATCCAAAACGTCCTATCGTATTCTTAATCTGTTACATGAACAGCTGAGGTAAATTTTTCATCATGGAATACTCGGAAGTTCAGATTAATACGTTCTGTTCTTCCTTGCGTATTATTGTGTGGTGGAAAATTCTCTCTCTAGCTTGTTTTTGCTGGTAAACAAGGATGTCAATGCCATCTGAACAAAGTATTTCTTCCCTGGATGTTCTTAACCGTGTTTTTGGTTATCCTGCCTTTCGTGGTGAACAAGAGTCTATTATTAATCAGATCATATCAGGGCAGGATGCTCTGGTTCTAATGCCTACTGGTGGTGGAAAGTCTCTTTGTTACCAGATCCCGGCAATCATTCGTGATGGTACCGGCATTATTGTCTCACCTTTAATTGCTTTAATGCAGGATCAGGTTGCTGCTCTGAAATTGCAGGGGGTTGCCGTTGCTTTTCTAAACTCCAGTCTGTCGTTTCAGGAAGTACAGCAAGTTGAAGGACAATTAATGCGTGGTGAGCTGGATTTACTCTATGTTGCTCCAGAGCGCTTGTGCCAGGAACGTACTCTTAATTTATTGCATCAGATTGATGTGGCTTTGTTCGCTATTGATGAAGCCCATTGTGTGTCCCAGTGGGGGCATGATTTCAGACCGGAATATATACAACTCTCTATTCTTCATGAACAATTTCCAAAAGTTCCCCGTATTGCATTAACTGCAACGGCTGATGAAACAACTCGTAATGAAATTTCATTGAGGCTGGATCTGGGTAATGCTCATTTATTTATCAGCAGCTTTGATCGCCCTAATATTCGTTATCGAGTCAGACAAAAGAATAATGCTCGTGCGCAATTACTCCAGTTTATAGAGACTGAGCACCCACAGGATGCTGGTATTGTTTACTGTCTGAGCCGAAAAAAAGTTGATGAAACAGCCTTATGGCTAGAGCAGCAGGGAATAAAAGCCATACCCTATCATGCTGGTTTGTCAACATCGGTGCGGCAAACACATCAAGAACGATTTCTCAGAGAAGATGAAGTTGTTATTGTTGCTACAGTTGCTTTTGGTATGGGGATCGACAAACCTGATGTACGCTATGTTGCCCATCTGGATTTACCCAAAAGTATTGAGTCATACTATCAGGAAACCGGCCGTGCCGGGAGAGATGGAGCACCTGCAGATGCCTGGATGGTTTATGGTCTGCAAGATGTCATTATGCTCAGACAGATGCTATCCAGTTCAGAAGCTGTGGAAGAAGTAAAAAGGTTGGAACAGAGAAAACTTGAAGCTATGCTGGGCTTTTGTGAAATTATCTCATGCCGACGAAGTAGTTTGCTGAATTATTTTGGTGAGCAATTGAAGGAACCCTGTGGTAATTGTGACAATTGCCTTGAACCTGTTGAGAGTTGGGAGGGGACAACTGAAGCGCAAAAAGCCCTTTCTTGTGTCTTTCGAACAGGACAGCGCTTTGGTGTTAATTATCTGATAGATGTGCTGCGAGGGAAAAAAACGCCTCGTATAGAGCAGTTCAGACACGATCAGGTTTCAACCTTTGGTATTGGCCAGGAACTGAGTGATGTCCAATGGCGTTCAGTATTTCGTCAGCTGATGGCAAGAGGCTTTATAGCGGTTGATATGGAATTTGGTTCTCTTAAACTGACCTCAGAGAGCCGCCCTGTGCTTAGGGGTGAAGAAAGCATCTATTTTAGAAAAGATGTTACTCGAGCTAAAAAATCAGGCAGACGGAAAAAATCAAAACAGGCTGGCCGTTATGCTGATAGTTTTTCTGATAAGTCAGAAGCAAAAACTATCTGGGAAGCTTTACGGGTAAAAAGAACTGATTTGGCTCAGGAGCAAGGTGTTCCCGCTTATATTATTTTTCATGATGCCACATTAATGGAAATGGTGGAATTGCACCCGACCACACGTCATGAACTTAGCCAAATCAGTGGTGTTGGTGCCAGTAAACTGGATAAATATGGGGATGAATTTCTTGCTGTCCTGAACCAGTTAGGTTAATTGATGTAATTCAATATTGCCCTTCTGATCAGAGCCGGTTGCGCCAGGCATAGAGTTTTTGTTGGGCAGAGCGAGTGGCGTGGACAGAGTTTTTAATATGCTGAGTCCAGGTTTTTAGATTCTTGAATTTCTCTACTGGATAGCTAAAATCCAGGCAAATATCCTCAGCTTCAGGTACGTATCCATCAGCGTCAGCATACTTTATGACATCATTGCAAAATATATCAAGTTTAGTGTAATGAAACATTTTATATTCCCTCATAATTAAACGAAAACCTGAAAAATATCAGCTGATAACTAAGTTGAGAGCTAGGCTGATATTTTAGGTCTGTTATTAACTATGGGTCAGGATTATGGATTGAGCAAGAAAATGACTCAAATAAAATGCTTTATTTTACAATTACTTGATAATTCAAAATGTTGCAGAGCAGATCTGATTAAAAAACAATCAATAAAATCTAACTTATTGAAATTCAACGCTTTTATTATTCTAAAATAAGTTGTAGCCTTTTATTTTTTTGCCAGAGATTTTTGTTTTAATTGAATAAAGTCCAATAAAATATTGGCTGACTCAAGTAAAAAAGTTCGACTATCACTGTCTTCTTCATCATCATCGTCTTTGTCATCATGATCACCATTTAAGCCCAGGACATCTTCATCATCATCAAGTTCTTTAATATTTTTAAATGGTTTTTCACCTTTAGATATACGACGTTTATTCTCTATTTCCAATTGTTCCTGACGTGACTCATTATATTCTTTCTCTCTTAGTTTATAATTGAGAGATAATATTTTTTGATCTTTTTTCTTATCAATTCGAGCGACGGTTTCCTGAACATAGAGGAAGTCTGGATCAACGTTACTGCGTTTGTTGTGCTTGTCTTTTAGAGTTGGAAATAAGCTGCTGAAATTTGTAAAATGAGTAAATTCAGCATTCGCGACCTGATCCCATGGTAATGCCTCTGGTAAAGAGCTTTCACCAATATCATCCTTATCATAGAGTGCAGGAAAAATAATGTCTGGTATCACCCCCAGATTTTGTGTGCTGTCTCCTGAGATGCGATAAAATTTAGCATGGGTTAATTTTATCTGGCCCTGTTCTAATTGCTGAAGAGCTTGAACTGTACCCTTGCCGAATGTCTGGTTGCCAATAATGAGGCCGCGATTGTAGTCCTGAATAGCACCAGCAAAAATTTCAGAAGCGGAAGCACTTAATCGGTTGACCAGAACACCTAATGGTCCCTGATAAGTTACTTCATCAGTTTCATCACTTAACTGAGCAATTCGGCCATCAGCGGCTTTGACCTGAACAGTGGGTCCTGATTTAATGAACAGGCCTACCAGAGAGTTAACTTCCTGCAGTGAGCCGCCGCCGTTATTTCTTAAATCAACGATCAGGCCATCAATGTTTTCCTGTTTTAACTCATTGATGAGTTTTTTTACATCTCGTGTGGTGCTTTTATAATTAGGATCACCTGCCTGTGCTGCTTTAAAATCAATGTAAAATGCAGGAATATCAATAACACCGATTTTTTGTTTTTTACCATTACTGGTGATTTCAATAATTTCTTTCTGAGCGGCCTGTTCTTCTAATTTGACGGTATTTCGAACAATTTGAATGGTTTTAGTCTTATGTTCATCCACTGTTTTCTGTGGGATCAATTCCAGGCGAACTGTGGTGCCTTTTTTACCTCGTATAAGCTGCACCACATCGTCCAGCCGCCAGCCAATAACATCAATCATATCACCGTCGACGCCCTGACCAACGCTGACAATACGATCACCTGCTTTTAATTGCCCTGCCTTTTCAGCGGGACCGGCAGGCACCAGGCGTTTGACCTTAGTATAACCATCTTCAGATTGCAGCATGGCACCAATACCCTCCAGAGACAGACTCATCTGGATATCAAAATTTTCAGAAATTCGTGGTGAAAAATATTGAGTGTGGGGATCATAAGACTCTGCCAGGGCATTCATATAAATTCTGAATGCATCTTCGTTGTTAGTTTGTTTGATCCGATTGAGTTGGTTTTTATAGCGTTTTATTAATAATTCCTGAATTTCTTGCTCATCTTTACCAGCAAGTTTAAAGCTGATAATGACATTTATGAGCTGTTGAGTGGTGAGTTTGTTTTGTTCTTTTTTATTGGCAGGCCATGGCTGCTCATCTCGATCAATGATCAGTTCACCAGAGGTATTGAAATCTAGTTCCTGATAATGGTTTTCAAGTAAATTTAAGGTGTAGACTAAGCGTTCAGTATGACGTTTCTGATAAAGATTAAAGGTAGAAAAGGCATTTTTCAGTTCACCACGACGAAAATTATTGTCTATGAGAAAGCGGAATTTTTCAAAGAGCTTAATATCGTCTGCGAGAAAAAAGGTTCTGTTGGGATCCAGTGATTTTAAAAAGGCATCAAATACTTTTGATGATAATTCATCATCCAGTACCATTTGACGGTAGTGTTGATATTGTAGTTGTTTAGCGATGACAAAACTGAGTTTTGCATGTTCTTTTGCGGGTTCAACCGGGTGAACATATTCTTTGATATTATAAACCTTAGCTACAGATGCTAAGGGCATGCTGAGAAAAAAGGTAGCAGTGGCAATTATCAGCAATCGATTGAGATAATTTGCTTCAAATCGATTTAAAAAGGATAACTGCAAAAAAGATTTTAAAAATTGGGTCATAGAAAACTGCTTTATTTCTTTTTAGGTGATTAAATTCAATTCCAGATAAGGTCAAAATAACCGCTTGCATTGCTTTGACGGTTAAGATGAGGATACCTGAATCTAAAACTGCTGTTTATTATAGCTTATAGACCATTATTATATCAGTCAGTTCAAAGCCATAATACACCACTTGTGCACTGTTGCTGGTATTCTTTTTAATATATAGTGACGTTTTTCATATTTTTAAATGAAAAATATCACTTAATTCTATATATAATGAACAAATTAATCAGGAATTCTTGCTTATGGGACGATATCGCCCGCCACGCAAAGCCTCGTCTAAATATATTACCCCGGAAGGCAAAGCACGGCTGGAAGAAGAGTTGCGTTATTTATGGAAGGTGAAACGGCCTAAAGTAACACAATCTGTTTCAGAGGCAGCCGCACAGGGTGATCGCAGTGAAAATGCAGAATATATCTATGGTAAAAAACAATTAAGGGAAATCGATTCCAGAGTGCGTTTTCTATCCAAGCGTCTGGATGATATGGTTGAGGTGGACAGAGTTCCAGATGATAACAAAAAGGTTTATTTTGGTGCATGGGTTGAGCTGGAAGATGAAGGGGGCAGCCTTAAGCAGTACCGTATTGTTGGCCCCGATGAATTTGATGTGAAGCAGGGTTTTATCAGTATGGACTCACCGTTGGCTCAGGCACTCTTAAATAAGAAAGAAGAGGATGATATTTTTGTAAAAGGACCTAATGGCGTGATGGAATATTATTTAAATAAAGTTCAATATACACCTTTTTAATCTTATTCACTTAAGTTTAAACAGGGGGGGTAACAAGAGTTGTTTAAATAAGAGCGGCCTATGAGCTGATAGTGAATTCTGCTTCAGCCGTTTCTTTATCAATAGAAACAAGCAGATCGCAATAGATATTTTCTGACATTGGATCATCTCCGCAATTGCAGCCGGCAATAATTTCATTAAAAAAAACACCGACGTTTATCTGTATTTTTGTGTCTGTTTCTATTGCAGAGTTAATCAGTGCTGAAATATTAGAACCATCTGCTTTTCCACCCTGGCAAACAGCCTGGTGGAGAGGCAAGGCACCATCATCCAATGTTTCTAACTCCTGTTTCAAGTTTTTTTTGAATTTATCAGAGCCCCAGTTTTTCAATGAGCTGCTAAGTTTGGTCATATTGTGTTACTCAGTTGATTTATTTAGGTTTTGGGATGAGAGCGACTTCATCACCATGTTCAAGCAGGGTAAAAAGTTCAGCAAATTCTTTATTTACTGTAAATTGAATGCTGTCTGCGCTAAAGGCTCGTTCCCAGCGGTTGCCGCGCTTGCTCAACAAGTCAAGGAGTTCTTGAATGGTGCTTGTATCATCGGGTAATTCCAGCTCTTCTTCTTCATTAGTAAAATTGATTAACTTGTCCATAAAGTATAAGACTTTAATAATCGAAGGACCTTTATGAGCCTTGTTGGATTCACCTCGATTCAGTTTATACTTCTCCAGAGATTGAAGGTACAAGGTCCAGTTTTGCTCATATTTTTCCCCTAAATCATAAAGGGTTTCCCATGAGTATATGCCCTGGTCATAACCATCATCAAAAAAAAGCCGTAGTGCATAGCTGCCCTGTGCTTCGATTGAGTCAATATTGACATTGATTTTACCAGCGACAGGCCGGTCAGATGTTGTTATTTCTGCGGATTTGCCATGAGTGCGTAAATATTCACAACTCAATTTGTAGTTTTCCCCAGTATCAAAATCGATTTCCAGAAGATGAGATTTTTTGTGCAGATTTATAGCAATTGGATTATGTTCTTTCATCCTATCAATATGGGGATAAGTGTTGAAGAATTACAGGGCTGACTGAAATTTCAGGATATTTTATCTTAAATTGCTGTATTAATTCTTTAGCTTCATCAATTTTTCCCTGTTCTATTAACAGCTGAATTTTGTCCAGGTGGAGAGATTGAGCTTTGGAATAATTAGCTTTGGAGGAGTGTCCTCTGACGTCTTGTTCTTTTTTTTCTGTTAATACGGTTTCTTCTCGTAGGGGTAGAGCTTGTATGGTTATCTCAATACTATCCATTTCACTATCCATTTCAGCTTCATCCATCCCTGATTTTTGAGTGTGGGTTTGATCCGCCTCAATGGATAAGGTTTTAAGTGGACTACGTAATGTATGTTCTTGTGCCGCAGGTATAATCGGGGCAGGTTCTGATTTAAATAACAATTTTCGGCTGTCATTTTTATCACTAAGGCGTCTATGCATTTTTTCTTTAGCATGATTGGGTACTATAGAGTCCGATGGTGAAGACAAAGGCTCGATATTTTGTTTTGCTTCTATGGCCTCTTTAGGGGCAAAGTCCTGTTCAGAGATATTTTGCTCAGTCAACCAGATTTGATGACTTAATAGTGCTGCCAGAGAAAAAACAGCAACAGACGCAGCCCAGGAAGCTGGTTGCTGCCACCAATGAGTTGATTGCTTTAGTGGTTTCCTGGAAGCCTTTCTGGCAATAGAAAGGATACTCTGATCAAGTGTATCAGAGGGAGTGGGGGATTCAATATCTTGATACAGTTCAGATAATGATGACTCATGCTGAAGGTGTTTTTCAAAAAAAATCTCATCTTCAATGCTCATGGATGCTGAGTTGCTGCTGGTCTTTTTCATAGTGTGAGTACCAGTTTCATATGGTGACGTAATTTTTTGACGGCATAACGCAGGCGACTTTTTGTGCTTTCAAAAGAATTTTCTGTTACCAGTGCGATTTCCTGGAGTGTTAAACCACTTTTTTCATGAAGCAGGAATACTTCTTTTTGTTCTTCAGGCAATGTGTGAACAGCTTTGAGTAAAAGTTGACTTATTTGCTGTTTCTGTAAGCTCATCTCGGGCTCATTTGATTGACTGGATGATGTGTCGATTGTTTTTTCTGTTTCAGTCCTTTCATCTGCCTGATTATCTTGAGTGTCTGTTTTTACAAGATAAAGTGGTTGCTTACTGCTCTGTCGGTAATGATCGATCAAGCGGTTATGTGCAATTTTATAAAGCCAGGTTTTAAAGGATGATTGCTGGGTAAAATGTGCTGATGATTTTATAATATTCAGCCAGACATCCTGATGTAATTCATCTGCAGTCCCTGTTGAATTAACCTGACGAAAAAAATAATGATATATGGCACTTTTATACCGGGCATAGAGCACTTCAAAAGCCTCTGCATCACCTTTTTGATAAAATTGGATTAACTGTTCATCCGTTGCATTTTCTTCCATGCTGTAGATTATAGACGTAGATTCATTGAAAAAGGGTTATTTATTGCTAAATATTTACTTAAATTGTTTAATATTATTTTTATAGTGGTGAGGGGAAGTTTATATTTTACAATCTGTTTTAGAACTGCTATTTTTAGCGTGGACAGGGTAAAGGAAAGTCTCAAAATATTTTATTTATATTATAACCTTCGGTTCTCAAAAAAGGATTCTAAATGCTATTTTCTAAATCGCAGCGAAAAATTATATTCAGCCTGTCTGTATTGCAAATTTTTTTATGCTCACTTGTACTTGCTGATAATTTAAACGATGCACAAAAAGCACTTAAAAATGAGCAATATAAGGAAGCCATTATCCATCTTAAAAATGAACTAAAGCAAAACCCTGATAATGCTGAGGCAAGGCACACTCTGGCAGTGGTCTATAGCAAAACAGGAAATCAGGAGGCTGCTGAAGATTATTATAAAAAAGCCCTCCTGCTTACCCCGGATGATAGTGAGTTTCTTCTTGGATATGCTGAATTTTTACTGGAAAAAAATGATTATAGAACTGTATTAAAGGCACTTAAAGCACCTGTTAAAGATGCTGATGGGAATAGCCGGCGGCTTGTATTTCTTGGTTATGCTTATCTGGGGTTAAAGCAATTAGCTGAAGCAGAAAAGGTTTTTAATGAGGCAAATCAACTAAAAGAAAGCGTCATAACCTACAATGGTCTGGTCAGTTTGGCTTTGTTTGAGCAAGATCTTGAGCTGGCAAATACTTTATTGTCAAAATCGCTTTACCTCGAGCCAGCAGATCAGGATACTTTGCAGCTTAAGGCTGTGCTTGCAAATCAGAATAAGCAATATAAGGAGGCTATTGAAATTTATAATAATCTGATAAAAGCTAATCCTGATAATTACATTGTCTTGCTTGAGCGAGCTGCCACATTTATTACATTGGGTGATGCTGATGCTGCCTATGCTGATATTAATTATATTCTTGAACGCTATAGTAACCACCCCAAAGCAATGTTATTACATGCACAGTTAAAGTTAGAGGAAGGTGATTTTCAAACGGCAATGGTGGCAGCAAATATAATTTTAAAAAATAACCCGAAACAATATCCGGCGATGTTCATTTTAGGCACAGCTAATGCGGGATTAAAAAATTATAATCAGGCTTATAAGTATCTGGAAAACTATCTGGTTGAAAACCCTTCGGATATGGATGCACAGAATATGATTGCAAGTGTACTAATTGCCCAGGGTAAAATGAGTGATGCAATAAAGCTCTTAGAGGGAATAGCTCCTGAAACAATAAATAAGAATGTTGAAAGTCTGTTTACCCTTGGAAAGGCTTATTATGAACTGGGAGATTTTCACAAGGCTTCTGCTTTGCTGAATAAGGCCCGGCTTCTTGATCCTGACAATGTGAATGTTCAAAAAGTACTGGTGAGTAGTCAGATTAAATCAGGCATTCTTGATGATGCGATTCCTGAATTAGAAAATTTGACAAAACTGGAGCAAACCGATCAATCTAATACTTACTTACTGGTTATTAGTTATTTTCAACAAAATGAATTTATTAAAGCTGAAGAAAAAATAAATCAGTTGCTTATTGATTTTCCTGATGATACTTCATTTTTAAATTTGAATGCCATGTTAAAATTCTTTCAGAAAGATTATCAGGCAGCTGAGGGTGAGTACAATAAAATTATACAACTCAATGATGATAATTTACCGGCTCGTATGGGACTTGCGCAAATAGCAATCACACAGAAAAAATGGTCAGATGCACAAGGATATTATCTGGATATCCTGGGAATAGACAATCGTAATATCAAAGCCTATATTTCTCTTGCTCTGATTTCAGATGAACTGAACCAGCCTGCACAGGCTGAAGAGTATCTTTTACAGGCAATGACTGCGTCAGGTGATGATTTTAATAACCAGTACTCTGTGGTTGTATTGTTGGGTAAAAGGTATTTACAGCAACATGACTATGCAAAGCTTGAAAGTTTTGCGAGTAAATGGGTAAAAAATCATCCCTCTAATATAAAGGCGTTATCTTTTCTTGCGAGTGCTCAAATACTGAATAATAATATTGTCCAAGCCGAAAAAACACTGAGTAAAATTATTCTCAATGACAAAAAAGATGTAAAACATCGCTTATTATTGGCACAACTTCTTAATAAACAGGAGCGGGCAGATGAGGCTCTTACACTGATAAAGCAAGCTGAACCATTAAATCCAGACGATTTTAAGCTCCTCGAAACTAAAATTAACACTCTGATTAAAATCAAGGATTATGAACAGGCTTTAAGCTCGGCTGGTGAACTGAATAAAAGGTTTCCCTATCAAAGTCAGGCTAAAATACTAACAGCAGATATTTATCGTGCTCAGGGGAATAATGAGAAAGCATTCACTTTGTATGAAGAAATATATAAAGAAACTATGGATGATCAATCATTAATTACCATTGTTCAAATGATGCAAAGTTCAGGTAAAAGTGATGATGCATTGAGTTTCCTAAAAGCAGAGATTGATAAAAATAATAAAAATTTTGAGGCTATTCTTCAATTAGCCAGGTTGTATCATAGCAAAGGACAATTGAATTCTGCTGTTCAATATTATGAGCGTATGCTATTAGAAAAGCCTGATAATATAACTGCACTGAACAATCTTGCAATGATTTATTCAGAGAAGAAAAATCCCGATGCACTGGGATATGCACGTAAGGCGTATGAGCTTTCTGTTAACTCGGCGGCAGTAACTGATACTTATGGTTATGTTTTATTGCGCAACAACAAATTTCAGGAAGCAATCCCTATCCTGAAACAGGCTGTACAAATGGCACCCTTGAATAAGGAGATAAAATATCACCTGGCCCAGGCTTATGGGCAAAATAATGAGAACCAGCAGGCAGTACGTTTGCTTGAAGAGATCTTAGCATCAGGAGAGTTTGTGCTGACAAATGAAGCCAGGACTTTGTTAGAGCAATTAAAGTAATAAGCTTATCACCCACACAGTCAGGATTAAAATGACAGGGAATCAGAAGGACTGTTTGCTGTGAGTGAAACCAATTACAATATCGTATTGCCTTTGAATACTGCCACATGAGTTGTTTGAGAAGACTTCTTCTATGCTAAACAGTATGGATTATTTCGTTCAATAATAATGATATAATATGGAACAGAGCAAATAAGTCTATTTTTCTTTGCAGTTTTCCATATCAAATAGATGCACACTCAGACTCTTTCTAAATCGTATTTTCTCATCTTAAAGCGTGTTAAAAAAACTGACAGTTATGCATTAAAGCAATAATACTAGTGTGTTTAATTCTCTATGAAGAGATAAATCTGAAGGACGGATAAAGGCGGAAGGACAGAAACTAAGTTTGATTTACAACACTCTGTTATCTCCTACAATTTAACAGAGTGTCATATAAGCTTTATGCTTTAGCTGTGCGACGGCGACCAAAACCAAGACCTGCAAGGCCTAAACCAATCAGTCCAAGTGTCATTGGCTCAGGAATATCTTCTACTAAACCACGTACTAAGAACGTTTCAGTGACTGAACTTGTTGAGCTGGTTGTTGCAATGCTTGCAGGAGCACCCCAAACGTATCCACCTGTCACATCACCAAAGTCACAATGGTTATGCACTGTAGAAAATTCAGGCGCAGAACAAGCATTGTTTGGTAGTGGGCTAAATGCGGCAATTAAACCTTGTAGATTAACAAAACTGCTTAACCATTCAGAAGCCGTTGCAAAACGAAATCCATGATGAAGTTGTACTACACCACAGCTTGGTGATACTGCAGCACATGGTGCAGCATAAACCCATTCCAGACCATTACCAGTATTTACAATATTAGCTGGGTTTGGAGCTTGTCCTAAAAGCGACAATGCATTGGCGCTTGAAGCAGCAAAAGCTAAAACAAGTGCGAAACTCACTTTAATCATTAAATTTTTCATTTTTACCTTAGACCCCATTTATTAGGTTATTTAAATTGATGTCTTTTAGTAAGCATTATTAATGCCATAATTTAAATAATATAACTATTTCATTAGGTTATAGATTTTTTTTGTTGCATAGTATCTTTTGTTGTTAATAATTGTAAAGTTTATTGACATAAATAAAAAGACAATGAGCACTTTGTAGAAATTTTACAATAGCAGGTAATGCCGTGAACCTGGCTGGATAATAATCTCGATGTGGCAACAAAAATCCTTGAAGATCGTGTAGGATTTATTCAATATCCTTTTTTTTAGAACAAATTTTAATTTTATCTGGACTTTTTTAATAAAGAATATAGCAATCCAGGCATTATTATTAAAGCGTAAATGAAAATAACAGGATCAAATAAATAGTCCCAGATATTTTGGCTTTCCAGCACACGAAACTGATATGCCAGTGTTGATAAAACAAGACTGAGTAATAAGAGTGTATTATTTTTTATCAAAGCATAAAGCATGAGTCCCGAGAGAGAACACAGGAATATAATTGGCGGAAATAAGCCATGATCTTTATTAAGAAATCCCCAGGAGTATGGGTCAATGGCACTAAAACCTAATGCTGCGGGATAGAAAAATAAGCCTGTTATTACAATAATAAAAAAAATAACAGATGTTTGCTCCCTGTCTCTGTCAGGTTTGTAAAGGTAGGAACATAATAGAATAATACTGGTGATACTTAAGTCGTTAAGTAGCCCTCGAAAATAAAGATTAATGGAATCACCGGTAAAAGGAATAAATGAGATGACAAATAATAATACAGTAAAAAGATAGCAGGACTGCTTTTTTACTTCCATAAGATTCAGAAGTCGGAATAATATGGTGCTGAGTAATAATGAAATTCCACTCAGGCCCATGATTGTCTGCAGGCTCATTGTTGTTCTCCCTGCTTAAGCCAGGCAGTATTAAATGTGACATGTTTAATATGACTTTTATGCCAGCTATAGAGAAGGTGAATGTTGCCGTTTTCAGTTTGTAATAACCATGGATAGGAAAATTGTTTACTTTTGTCAGGTATGGGTAATTTATTTTCTTCTATAGCTCGGGCAAGCTGCCAGTTCTGACCCTGATCAGTTGAAGTTGCCAGGGAAAGATCATCACGCTCTTCCTCATTATTATTAAAGGCCAGTAATAATTCATTATTATTGAGTGTTATGCCAATAATACCTGCTCCCGGGTTTGGTAATGTGCTTTTTTTTACAGGGGTCCAGCTTAAGCCTGCATCATCGCTTGTTTGAGTTAGTATCTTTTTGGGAGCCTCACCCTGGTAACGCATCATTGCCACAGCATCTGAGGGTGAATTGGTAAAGATAATAGGTTGCAGAGATGTTTTTCCCCATGATAAGCGTATTTTATCTATGACTTCACCCTTTGAATTGAGCTTTAATAATTCGCCAAATTTGCCTATTAACTCATGATAAACGGGAAGCCCTATAGTCTTATCAGAATAATGAATAGGAGTACCTTTTATCAGAGTACTAAGATTAAGGAAGGGACTTGTTATTAAACGTTTTGCTGGTGACCAGCTTTTACCTTCATCAAAAGAACGGGTTAAATTAATAGCACTGCCTGCCCAGCCGCCGACAGAAACACTGACATAAAATAACCAGATGCTGTTATCAGGTCCTCTTGTGACAACTGGATTGCCTAGCTTACGAATGTAACGTGATATTGAATCTCTTGTTAATGAGCGGTTCAGCAGGCTTTTTTCCTGCCCCCATTGTTTTGTGTTATTGTGCCAGGTGTTTTGAAAAATAGTAACATCCTGATGGCCTTCACGTGTTCCTCCATACCAGAATGCCATAATATTATTATTATCCAGTTCAATTGCAGTGGCGCTATGAACTTCAGGAGTTGACTCATGGGAGGCAAAATCTGATTTATAGAATATTGATTTTTCTTTTATATTGGCCAGCAGAATTTTATTATCATTATTTCTTTGATGATCACTTTTGTTATAAATAAAGTGCGCAGGTGGTTTCTGATCAAAGAGTTGAAGTGCTAATATCAGAATTGAGAGAATTCCTAAGACAAAAATAATTTTATTGTTCATTTTTCAATAAGCATAATATTGGCTGAACCAGGAAAACTAAATAACTGCCCGGCATTTTTATATCAGTGTGTACTATAGGGGCTAAGTCTAACATATTGGAAATGAATGTTTGATGATGTGCTTAAATAAAGCTATAAAAAGGTGAATTTGCTAATAAGTTTTTATTCTTCGTCAAATTTTCGGTTGATTAATACTTCCAAAGCAGCAACGGCTTCTTTTTCATCATCACCATTGAGGGTTAAGGTTACTTCTGTTCCTTTGGAGGCTGCCAGCATCATAACACTCATAATGCTCTTGCAATTGGCTGTTTTACATTTTGTTTTAAGCTCAATAGCAGAACTAAAACTAGTGGCCAGAGTTACCAGTTTAGCTGCTGCCCGGGCATGTAAGCCCAGTTTGTTGGTTATGGTAAGTGTTTTGTTAATCACAGATATGCTTTTTATCGACGATAAAGATACTGTCACTGGCCGTAGAACAAGCTTTTTGGGCCAGTTCAGACAAGTTCAGATGAGCGTAATTCATAATTCGAACCAGCATAGGCAAGTTTATTCCAGTAATGATTAGCCGATGTGAGCTGGATTTATTTTCTGTTAATCGGGTGGCAATATTACTGGGTGTTGAACCGTAAATATCAGTGGCAATCAGAAGATCGTCAGTCTCATCAAGTGCTTCACACAGTTTATTCGCTTCAGCATAGCCTTGGTCAATATCCATTTGTGATGTAATTTTTAAATTGATGCAAACAAGAGGTGGAGTACCCATCATGTTTGTTGCAGTACTCAAAAGGCTACTGCCAATGTTGTCATGAGTAATGAGTAGCAGTGTGACAGCCATGCCATCATGCCCTTAAAATAAATTAATAGATGCGTAGATTATATGCTGAAATACCTTGCTTTAATAGAGGACAAATGGGATATATTATCCATTTTTTAAAATAGTTACTCAGAGTCAATTGAGTTCTTTATGGCGTGAAATAACAGAGTCTCGTTGTTGTTTAAAATATTGAGTCAGTTTTTCAACCATATAGACTGAGCGATGTTGTCCGCCAGTGCAGCCTATGGCAATGGTTAAATAATTACGGTTGTTGTCTTCAAAACAGGGTAACCATTGCTCAACATATTGTTTTATGTCTTCAAACATTTTATTGAAGCTGTCATGTTGATTTAAAAAATCGGCAACAGCCTGATCTTTTCCTGTGAGTGGGCGGAGTTCTATTTCCCAGTGAGGGTTTGGCAGACAACGCATATCAAACATCATGTCCATATCACCTGGCAGGCCATGTTTAAATCCAAAGGATAAAAACTGTAGTGCCATAACAGGTTGATTGTTAAGGATGAGCAGGTGTTTTATTTTATCTCGTAGTTGGTGGACATTGGTTTGGGTAGTATTAATCTGCTGGTTGGATTCATTGCAAATTACTTCAAGAACCAGACGCTCACGCTTGATTGCCTCTTCCAATGAGGTTTGTTCATTGGTGAGAGGGTGTTTTCTTCGGGTTTCACTAAAGCGTTTAAGCAGTATGTCATTTTGGGCATCCAGAAATAAAACATTACAGTCTATGCCGTTATTTTTTATTTTTTGTATGATATTTGAAAAATCTAAAAAATCACTGCCCAGTGTCCGGGCATCAATGCCAATAGCGACTTTATCAAGATAAAGCCGATCTTTAAGACTCTTATCAACCAGTTCAGGTAAAAGCTCCAGAGGCAGATTATCAATGCAATAATAATCTAAATCTTCCAGTACCTGCAGAGCAATGGTTTTTCCTGAACCTGATAAGCCACTGACGATTTGTAATTTCATTATTTTATTGCTCTGCTGAGAGGTGATAGTGATTAGAAGAAGTTTTATGAGAAAGAGCAGAAAATTGCATTACTGCAGTTTTGATCATTATGGGGATGTTTCTGCCAGGGTACAAATGCATACGTATTCCTGGAATTGTCTGGTTATGGTATTGCCAGTATTGGTGAACAGGGCTCAGGAGCTGTTGCGGATTTTGTTTTTTGATGACTGAGAGCCTGTCGGCAGCAACCAGTTCAATAATAAAATGGATGGTCTGACTGGGTTTAAAAATTTCTCTTTCTGGTGGATCTGAGCTGAAAATTTCCATAATATTAATAATTCCCAAATCATGTATGTGCAGCAGACCATAAAAATCTTTTGGGCAATGCCCTGTTATTTGTTCAGGATTTTTATTGACTATGAAATTTGGGGCATCATCACAAATAAGGCAGGCGCCCTGATGAATTAATTGTAAGGCGATTTCAGATTTACCAATCCCGCTATCACCAATCAAATAAATTCCTATATTATGTAGCTTAAGCAGCACACCATGAGAGGGGAGTTGGAGCATTGTCATTAGCTAAGCTCCAGACGGGTTAAATGTTTATAATTAAATTGTAAACAGTTTCAGGAGAAGTGGCATTCTCTAGCATTTGACGATTACCACTAGCACGAAAAAATTCAGCCAATTTTGCTAATATTTGTAAATGTTCTTCGGTAGAATGCTCAGGGATTAAAAGGGCAAAAAGCAGTTTGACTGGTTCTCTATCAATAGCGTCATAATCGATACCATTTTTCAGGCTGATAAAAATACCGATGGTATCAGTACATTCAGACAGTCGACCATGGGGTAGGGCTACACCATGTCCTATACCGGTACTGCCAAGTCGTTCACGTTCAACCAGAGTTTCAAAAACACGGTTAATATTGTACTCAGGATAATTATCAGTAATTATCTGGCTGATTGCCTCGAGTGCTTTTTTTTTGCTGCTGGCATTGTTGTTCAGGTGAATCTGATCAATTTTGATAAGATTGCGCAATTTCATGTTGGTTAAGTTATTTAGTTATTAGATGATTAATTATAGACAATAATACATATCCAAAAAATCAGCCCTGAGCCTTATTGTTTCCATGAGGCCCAGGGCTGAAGAGGTATTATAGTTCGTGTGTTTTCAGACTGACCTCACCTCGATGGTGATCAGTCATTTTCTCTTTATGCTTTTTCACCTGACGGTCCAGTTTGTCAATCAGATTATCAATTGCTGTGTACATATCTTCTTCGACAGCTTCAGCGAAGACTTTGTTACCTTTTACCATCAACGTTGCTTCAGCTTTCTGACGTTGTTTTTCGACACTTAAAATAACATGACTATTATTGACAATATCAAAATGGCGTTCAACACGCTCCATTTTCTGATTAACATAATCGCGTAGTGAATCAGTGATGTCTATATGATGTCCGGTTAGATCTATTTGCATAAGATTGGCTCCTCGTTAAAAAATGATAAAACAGTATATTACAAGCATGAATAAAACAGTTTTATCGGTTTTTAGTGCCGCTATTGTAAATGGCACTTATCCTTAGCTATTGTCAGGGGCAGCAATAGAGCTGTTTTATTCCTAGACAATATTTTTTCTCTCATTAGAGGGTGGTATCGACATTGATTCGCGGTATTTTGCCACGGTGCGTCGAGCCACCTTGTAATTCTGCTCTGCCAGCATAATTGATATTTTGTTGTCACTTAAAGGCTTGCGGCTATTTTCTGCTGCAATAAATTTTTTAATAATGGCGCGAATAGCTGTTGCTGAAGCTTCACCACCACTGGCTGTTGTTACATGACTGGAAAAAAAGTATTTTAATTCAAAGATCCCTTTTGGGGTATGCATGTATTTTTGAGTAGTGACCCTTGAAATGGTTGATTCATGCATCTCAACTACTTCGGCAACATCGGCGAGGACTAATGCCCGCATGTGCTCTTCTCCATACTCAAAAAAATCTCTCTGAAAATCTAAAATACAGCGTGAAACTTTTAACAAGGTGTCATTACGACTTTGCAGGCTTTTAATAAACCAGCGAGCTTCCTGCAGGTGATCTTTAATTGAGTTCATATCCTTGTCTTTTTTAGCACCTTTCACCAGATTTAAATATTTCTCGTTTATCTTAATGTTAGGTGCAGAATCTGGATTTAGTTCGCAAGTCCAGATACCTTTTATTTTTTTGACGTAAACATCGGGTGTCACATAATGGGGTCTGTCATCAGAAATATGGCTGCCAGGTCGGGGACTCAGGCTTTTAATTAAATCAATGACTTGAGCCAGTTTTGTCTCATCTAATTTCATGCGGCGTTTTAAAGTGGCAAAGTCACGATTGCCGAGTATTTTTAAATGTCTGGAAACCAGAATTTTTGCTTCGTTCAGCCATAGAGTTTCACTGTCAAGTACCCTTAATTGCAATAGCAGGTTTTCCTGTAAATCACGGGCAGCGACACCGGGTGGATCAAAGTTTTGGACTCGATGAAGTACGGCCTCAATTTCATCGGCTTCGATTTCATCTTCAGGAGGAAATGAGTGGAGTAAGTCTTCAATCGTCTGGGTCAGGTAACCGCTGTCATCAATGCCGTCAATAATGGTTTCAGCAATGACTCGGTCGATGTCGCTAAAAGGTGTCATTTCCATTTGCCAGACAAGATGTTCTTTCAGGCTGTCTTCAGTTTTTCCATTGTTTTCAAATAAATTGCTGTCATCGCCACTCCAGGAATTAGTAATGCTTTGTCCCGCAGTATAAGAAGGGCCTGTATCATAGACGTCCTCCCAACTGGAGTCAGTAGAAAGCTCACTGGGAATATCATTCTGTGTGTTTTCAAAGTCGACACTATCCGCATTGGCTTCATTAGTGAAATCATCACCTGATGTATTACCGGAGTCGCTTTGAGAGTGGTTTTCTGCCTCAGATTGAGAATTTTCTGAGCTTGATGCATCATTTTGTGAATTATCAGAGGAGCTATTGGACTGATCTTCATCAACCTCGAGCATGACATTACTATCAAGTGCTTCTTGTATCTCTTGCTGGAGATCCAGACTGGATAATTGCAGCAGTTTTATCGCCTGTTGCAATTGAGGCGTCATTGTAAGTTGCTGGCCTAAGCGGAGTTGAAGCGATTGTTTCATAAATTAAATAGCTACTACCTGTCTATTAAACTCATACCGTTGAAAATAAGTGTTCCTTGATTTAATAGTAGCGCAAATTGTGTGCCATTGCAGTTGATACGGATCAAAAAACTACATTATTTTGAAGTAAAAAAATATTACTATTATATATCAAAGGGTTAAAAATAAAGAAAGTTGTAAAAAATTCTAAATCTTAAAATTATCACCAAGGTAAACTTTTCGAACCCTCTCGTTGTTTAGAAGCTGTTCAGGTGTGCCTTTGGCTATCACTTCGCCTTCATTCATAATATAGGCGCGCCGACAAACACTCAATGTTTCCCTGACATTGTGATCGGTGATTAATACACCAATATTTTTCTCAGTCAGGTGTGAAATAATACCCTGGATATCACTTACTGATATGGGATCAACCCCGGCAAAGGGTTCATCTAACAAAATAAAATCAGGCTCCATTGATAATGTGCGGGCAATTTCTACACGGCGACGCTCACCTCCTGAAAGACTGATGCCCTCAGATTTTCGAATGTGAGTAATTTTTAACTCATTGAGCAGTTGTTCCAGATGGTCTTTTCTATCGGTTCGGTTGAGCTCTTTGCGGGTTTGTAATATAGCCATGATATTATCTTCTACACTGAGCTTTCTAAATACAGAAGCTTCCTGTGGAAGGTAACCAATACCAAGCTTTGCTCTTTTATGAATGGGCAAATGAGTCAGCTCCTGACCACGGCAAGTTATTATTCCACTATCAGCCTTGATTAAACCGACCACCATATAAAAGCTGGTTGTTTTTCCAGCACCGTTAGGTCCTAAAAGACCGACAACTTCTCCTTTTTGGACGGCAAAGGAGACATTGCTCACCACCTGGCGTGACTTGTATGTCTTATTTAGGTTTTCTGCACGTAGCTCAAATAGATCACTGGACATTTTTTATTTATTATTGCTCTTAGGTTGGATTGTCACTCTTACTCGGTTGCCATTAGATACAGGCTGACCACTTTTATTTTTAATGCTGGAAGCGACAACGGTTTCATTTTTTGTGTCATAGATAATTTTGTCCCCACTAAATGTGTCGCCTGCCTGCCAGACATAGGCATTTTTCAGTAAGTGTATTTTATCCTTATCGAGAAAGTAAATCATTGTCCTGGCACGAGCACGAAAATCCTTATCCTTTCCTTCAGGTCGTTGTTTAAAGGTGGCTAATTTTTTCTCAGTGCCTACGGCAATTGCTTTTTCTAACTCATTATTTTTATCATTATAAAGAGTCAGTTTGCTGGATTTAATCACCATACTGCCCTGAGTTAAAATAACGTTGCCGGTATAAATACTGATGCCTTTGAGATCATCAATATCAGCAGTGTCTGCCTCAAGGTTAATCGGCTGGTCACGATCGGAAGAAAGAGCCGATACTGCAAAAGGTAAACTGAGCAGTATAAAAAATAGCAGAACATGAGATAAAGTTTTTCCCATCCAGGAAAAATTGTTAAATTTCATTAGTCTTGGTTCCCCATAATTTTCTTAATTACCTGTTTTTGTTGCAGGCTCTTTTGTTGGAATGTGTCGAACTTTCACATTATTGAGTAAATAATAATGCTCTTTATCCAGGTAAGCCTTCATTCCAATGCCTGTGGCAATGCTTGCTGTTGTGGTAATTTTTACCGCTTTGTCTGTCTCAGCAAAATCTTTATTAGGCCAGATGGTTAACTCAGGTGTTTCCAGCTGAGAAAATTTATTATCCCTGGACTCTTCTCGTTTGATAACAGTATGACCTTTTAAAAAGACTCGAGTTCCCTCCTTATTAATCCAGCCGTGATCAGCAGTAACATGGACTGGTAAACCCACATCGCGAAAAATGGTAATTTCGGGATTGGTAATTTCTGAATCTTCTTCATCCGGGTAATGAAAAATTTGATCGCCCACTATTTTGCTCTTTGGGTCACCCGTAACGCTAAAACTAATTATAGTGGCATGATTAAAAAAAGTATCGGCCACTTTTTTTTGTATATTTTGCTCTGGAAAAACAACTTGTGACTGCTCTGTTGATGAACTTACAAAAACATACCAGGTGATAGCGATAGAAATCACCGGGAGAGTTAGAAGCAGTGCTAAAAGTTTCTTTTCCATAAGTTGCTATCTTTAAAGATAAACAGAAAATTGTTCTTCCAGTGTGCCCTGGGCTTCCATTAATAACTCGCATGCATCACGTACCGCACCATGACCACCCTTATGAGTAGTTGTCCAATCAGCAAAGTGTATAACACGCTCATGGGCATCGGCAACTGCAATGGCTAGCCCAACTTGTTTCATGACGGGCAGGTCAACCAGATCATCGCCAATGTAGGCAACCTGTTCAGGCTTTAATTTAACCTGTTCACAGAGCTGCTCAAAGGCTTTGACTTTATCGAGTTGTCCTTGAAATACCAAATCAATATTCAGGTTTTTCATTCGGTGTGTTACGACTTCAGATGTTCGTGCAGTAATAATGGCTAAAGGAGTACCTGAACGCTGCAACATTATGATACCCAGGCCGTCTCTGGAATGGAATGCTTTGTATTCCAGGCCATTGTCGCCAAAAAAAAGGCTGCCGTCTGTCATGACGCCATCAACGTCACAGATCAATAATTTTATGTTTTTGGCTTTAGACAGTATTGTTTGAGTATTTATTTTATGCATATTAAATGCTTTCCTTAATGATTTCTCAGGCTGCTTAATTCAGGTTAGATACTCTGCTTAAAAATAACCAGCATATAAGCAATATAACATGCCAATAAAATACCACCCTCAAAGCGATTGAGCCTGCCTTTGCCTTTAAAACCATAAGCAAAAATAAAGAGCAAGATGGAAAGACCTATCATAACAGGATAATCACGGCTGAGAACACCTGGATCTAACAGGATAGTGGAGCCAAAAAAAGTGCCGGTCATGATCCCGGGTATGCCAAGCACTCCCAGTAGATTGAACATATTTGAGCCAATAATATTACCGATGGCAATTTCATGCTCGCCCTTTAGAGCACTGGTGATAGAGGCTGCCAATTCAGGCAGACTGGTACCAATGGCAACAATTGTCAAACCAATAACTAAATCACTGACATGAAAGGCGTGGGCAATGTTAACAGCTCCCCAAATCAGCATTCTGGAACTGATCAGTAAAACAGCCAGTCCGATAAACAGCCATAAAAAAGCCATTGGGGTGGACATATCTTTAGGGATCTCTTCACTGAATTCTTCATCCAGAGGATCTTTTATATTGTGCTGTTTTTCACGTTTTTTCTCACTGACTCCTATAAGGGTGATCATAACCATCAGGGCAATCATACCTGCAATCAAGATATAGCCATCGGTTGAGCTTAACTCCCCATCCCAGAGTAATCCCCATGCCAGTATCATTATCAGAAACATAATGGGATATTCACGTTTAAGGATCTTAGAATCAATCATGAGAGGTGTTACCAATGCAGTGATGCCAAGAACCAAAGCAATGTTTGTTATATTTGATCCTAAAGCATTACCAACAGCTAAATTAGGAGTTCCCTCAAAAGCTGCAACTCCGGAAACAATCATTTCAGGAGCAGAGGTGCCAAAGCCGACAATAGTCAGGCCAATAATCAGTGGTGATACACCAAAATTAAGAGCGATACCAGAAGCGCCTATGACGAATCGATCAGCACTCCAGATGAGCAGTAAAAAACCACTTAGAATTGCAATACTACTTAATAACATGTCCATTTCTAAACAGGGATCCTTAGGCGTTGTGGTTCGTAAATGGTGTTATTTGTTAACACTGTTCATTAGAAAAGCTCATTCGAAAAAATGCCCCGATACGGTGACCGTAGCGGGGCATTTTAGCAGGTAATAAGGATAAACGCTTATTATTTTAAACAACTTCTTCAGCCAGAAGTTGTTTACTCTTCAAAGTCTTCAATAATAACTCTGGGTGGTTCGCCATCATAAACCCGGTTTTGGCGCCATTGATAATAAGATTCACGAGTAAAAATATAAGGGTCAAGAGCTAATTGATCTCGAAGCTCAGTTGTTTTAAGTAATTCAGAACGAGTATCAACTGCTTGTACTGAAGCTAACCCCACAACGGCAGAGGTTGGAGATACCTGGCTGGCAGGATGAACCAGAAAGTCAACGATTAAGGACGGTGCGTCACGGACACTGCTGGGGCCCAGAATAGGAAGAACAACATATGGTCCGGAGCCAACACCCCAGTAACCCAGTGTATCAGCAAAGCTTTCTTCGTGTTTAGGCAGACCCATTGGTGTGCCCATATCAATCAGACCCAGAATACCAAAAACGGTGTTAACGGAAAGGCGCAGTGCATCGGAACTGAATTGTTCGACTTTAAGCTGCAAGACATCATTGACCACCACAATAACATCATTAAGATTACTGAAAAAATTGTGGGTCCCTGTCTGCACGGGTCCTGGTAATTTTTGATACCCTTTGGCAACAGGTTTTAGAATGGTGCGGTCAAAACCTTCATTAAAATCATAGATGCTTCTGTTGACTGATTCAATGGGATCATTGACATCACCATCAGGTGTTGTCGAAGCACAGCCAAAAATGAAGAGAGTGATCACACCAACAAGTAATTTTTGCATGTGGCAGTGTGTAAGTCTTAAAAACGTCATGGGTTTACAACTTGTTATTTGTTTTTGTTTAATTTATCCAGACTATGATATTAAAAATTGTCTTATAAATATACATTTTTGTTGCAAAAAGTTGACAAATAGCAAGGGCTTATTAAAAACCTTATAGAATCAATCGCTTATTTTGTGGTTTTATTCCTACAAATGAACTTCATTTGTTAATGTTTATTCTCTCACTGCAATGTAACTTTAGTTTTTCCACAAATTGTGCATTGAAAATTTGTCACTAACTTACCCTTCTTTACGTCAAATTGATTGGGATTGGTGATTTTCCACTGATGGAAACCACTTTTGCAAAAGGTCTTAGCTTTATTTTTTTTCTTGAGCTGCTGTTTTTTAAATTGTTTTAAATTAGTTACATTTGACATAGAATTTAGCCTATAAGAAATAATGTTATAAACAAAAAAGCCGGGGGAGCTTGTTTTTTGAATTCAGATCATATGCAGCCAACTGAAGTTGAACCCGCTTATTGTCAAATAAACTTTGGTATTGACTGTTTGCACAATCCATCACTGATAGAGCAATATTTTCCAGAGGACTTACCCGAAGACTGGAGAGTTGCTTATTATAGCAATGATTTTCACTTGCTTCTAACCAGTCCACAGGATCTTACACACTCTCTGTCATTGGATCAGGCTGTAGAAACGATGGCGCCGGATGATATTCTTGAGGGAGTCGCTCAATTTAGAGAAGATATTGGTGATGGATTTTCCCTGTGGTTTGATGTTTCTAAGCTAACGAATGATACTCAATATGCTTTATGTAATATTCAAAAAAAAACCAGCTGTAGTTGTCATTTTGTTAATTTAGAGTGCTCCCTTAGTCAAATGGATGAGGTATGCCCTGCAGAATTGGAGTGCTTATTTGTGACTTCGGGAGGTAATGATTTGGGGTTGCAGGACAAAGAACTGCTTTGTGTTGTTAAAAATGAAAAAAAGATAAAACCTGTTGAATTAAAAAAACTAATAGAGCAGGTTCGTTCCTATGCAACATCCAGTCAATACAAATCAGTCAGTCTTATTTTCTCTTCAGCACACGATGCACTGGATAACTGCCGTAATGCCCTATTGCTTGAGAGTATGATGTGAACTAAGGTTCTAGTACCCCAATGCATAAGTTGACTTAAATCTAACTGGTCTAAAAAACGCTAGCGTCGTTGTGAAACCTTGAAAGATACTGATATTCCTACGTTTCCACGCCTGACTATCACTTTTTTATCCGGCGTTATATGTTAAGCGAACTTATGAGTTAAGGTACTAGAGATGCATAATATTCTTTGTTATAATTTTATCTTGGTCGCTATTCAATATGGACTTATTTATACTCACTATCCAGGAAAGATAATGCAAATGGACTTTAAGCTAAAATCAAGCCAAAATTATGCCGGAAATTGATAACAATCTTGATAGCAATATTGATAACAACGATAACAACCTTGTTAGCATAAGAAATTTACATTTCTCCCGTGGTCACTCCAAAGTCTTTAATGGCATTGATATTGATATTCCAAAAGGGAAAATCACTGCCATCATGGGGCCTAGCGGTACAGGAAAAACGACCCTGTTAAAATTAATTGGCGGCCAGCTAAAGCCGCAACAAGGGACAATACACTTTCATGGTGAAAATATTCCTGCCATGAAGACCAGAAAACTCTATGAAGTTAGAAAAAAAATGGGCATGTTGTTTCAAAGTGGTGCTCTTCTGACGGATATGACTGTTTTTGATAACATTGCTTTTCCTATGCGCGAACATACAGAATTACCTGAAGTGATGATACGCGATCTGGTTCTTATGAAATTGCAGGCGGTGGGACTTCGAGGTGCTCGTGACTTAAATCCGAGTCAATTATCAGGCGGCATGGCTCGTCGTGTTGCTTTAGCCAGGGCTATTGCCCTTGATCCAGAAATGATCTTGTATGATGAGCCTTTTACCGGACAGGATCCCATTTCCATGGGTGCTCTGGTTGAATTGATACGTTCTATGAATGATGCTCTGGATTTAACCAGTGTTATTGTCTCCCATGATATTCAGGAGACACTGGCAATTGCTGATAAGATTTATATTATCTCTCAGGGTAAAGTGGTTGGTCATGGCAGTCCGCAAGAGATGAATCAATCGGATTCACCCTGGATCAATCAATTTGTTCATGGAGAGGCGGATGGGCCGGTTCCATTTCATTATCCTGCTCATTCCTACAAGGATGACATGTTGCAGGGCGTTTAATTGAGATCCTTCCGTTGTAACTCGTTTTTGTGTGGCTGACATATCTCCAGGGCTGGCCTCTGAATAAGCTTAAATCCATTACTTAAAATTAAAGATAAGATAATAAAATGTTTGATTGGTTTGCACAACTTGGCAAAAATACCATAGAGTTTTATGCTCGCCTGGGTAAGGAAGTCCTTTTATTTATACAAACAATATTGTCCTTCTGGGCCGTGATATTACGCCCGGGGTTAATCATACAGCAACTCTATTCAATTGGCGTTCGCTCTATGCTGATCATTATTGTCTCAGGCTTTTTTGTTGGTATGGTTCTTGGCCTTCAGGGATATAACACCCTGGTTGATTTTGGTGCAGAGGAATCATTAGGTGTTATTGTTGCCTTATCTCTTGTTCGAGAGCTGGGACCTGTTGTCACGGCGTTATTGTATGCTGGACGCGCTGGCTCTGCTTTAACTGCAGAGATTGGTTTAATGAAAGCAACGGAACAATTATCTGGTCTCGAGATGATGGCAGTTAATCCAGTAGAGCGTATTTTAGCCCCCAGATTATTAGCCGGTATTATCAGCATGCCTCTATTAGCTGCTATGTTTAGTGCGGTTGGTATTTTTGGTGGTTATCTTGTTGGTGTGGACTTGCTGGGTGTTGATGAAGGCTCCTACTGGTCACAAATGCAGGCAAAAGTTGATTTTGATAAAGATATTGTCAATGGTGTGATTAAAAGCTTTGTTTTTGGCATTGTGACAACCTGGATTGCTGTTTATGAAGGTTATAATTGTGTACCAACATCAGAAGGTGTCAGTCGGGCAACAACTCGAACCGTTGTCTACTCTGCATTGGTTGTATTAGGACTGGATTTCTTGCTGACAGCATTAATGCTTTAGCAGTTTTTTATTCCCGGGCAGGCTCCTGGAGAATTCAACAATTATGTATAAATATGTATAAAAATTAAATTGGAAAAATGTGTATGTCTAATTCAAGAAGATTAGAAATTGCTGTTGGTATTTTTGTTGCCGTTGGTATTGCAGCCTTGCTGGTTCTGGCAGTTAATGTGAGCAATGTGGGGGGGCTTAACTCTGGTAATCAATATACTGTCAGAGCGAACTTTGACAATATCAGTGGTTTAAAAACACGCTCAGCTGTTGCGATTGCCGGAGTGACTGTAGGACGAGTGGTCAGTATCACGGTTGATCCTGTTACCTTTGAAGCCGTGGTTGAAATGACTATTAATTCCAATTTTAGCGAAGTGCCTGTTGACTCCTCCGCCGGTATTTATACTGCGGGTTTACTGGGTGAAAAATATATTGGTATTGAGCCTGGTGGTGCTCCTGATTTTCTTGAAGAAGGCGGCGTTATTCGACTGACCCAATCTTCAATTGTTCTAGAGAAACTGATCAGCCAATTTCTTTTTAGTCAGTCGAATGATGATAAATAATAAAGTATATGTCTCAATTAATAGCTTATAAACGGGACTGAAAAAGACATGACAGAAAATTCTGCAACGGTACAACTTGAAAAAGTCTCTATGGGGCACTACTTAGTCATAGGCCAGTTAAATTTCAAAACGGTACCAGAACTTTGGAAAAAAAATAAGCTTTCATTATTTACTGATGAAACAAATACGATAAATATTGATTTGTCGCAACTAGAACGTTCTGACAGTTCGGGTCTGGCATTATTAGTTGAATGGTATCGCGAAGCTGAACAGGCTGGTAAAAAAATAACTTTTTTAAATTTGCCTGCAAAAATGTACGAAATTGCCCGAATTAGTGGTCTAAATGAAATATTGCCACTGTCCGCTAAATAAAATAGAGAGACAATATGACAACTGATGAAATTAAAGCAATGATTGAAACAGGCATTGAGTCTGCACAAGTAACTGTTAATGGTGACAATGGTATGTTTGACACCATTGTTGTTTCAGACAAATTTGAAGGTCTGACTCCAGTAAAAAAACAGCAAATGGTTTATGCAACAGTCAATACCGTTATCACCAGTGGTGCTATTCATGCACTGAGTATTAAGACCTACACCACTAAAGAGTGGAAAACTGCCAGTAAATTACTAATTGGTTAAAGCCTGTTGCAAGAGTTTGCGCAAGAATTACTCTAATTTACAATAATAACTCCGGCAGCGCCTGCTTTTGGTGCTTTATTACCTCTACTGGATTATTATTTTTCTACGCCCTTAGTAATGTTTTTGAAGGTAAATAGCCATTCTAGGATGTGCTACTGATAAATTTGCTTCATTTTCAGTGACTATCTTTGAAATTGGGGGTAAAATGCTCTGTTTTGTTTAATCTCAAAGGTTTGGTAGTATTCGATGGATAAATTATTCATTAGGGGTGGCCAACGTCTGAATGGTGAAATTCGGATCTCAGGCGCTAAAAATGCGGCACTACCCATTATTATGGGCTGTCTATTAGCCGACGACGCAACCACTATCGGCAATTTGCCGCACTTGCACGATATCACGACAACGTTAGAACTTCTGGGACGCATGGGTGTTTCCATCACCGTGGATGAAAATCTTGATGTTGAAGTGGATACCCGAACTATCGACAAATATGTCGCACCCTATGAACTGGTTAAAACCATGCGTGCTTCTATTCTAGTCCTGGGTCCCCTGGTGGCTCATTATGGCGAAGCGGAAGTATCCCTGCCAGGCGGTTGTGCTATTGGCTCTCGTCCTGTCGATCAACACATTAAAGGCCTCAAAGCGATGGGTGCTGATATTGTTGTTGAAAATGGTTATATTCGAGCCACAGCCAAACGCCTGCAAGGCGCGCGTATTGTCATGGATCTGGTGACCGTAACGGGCACTGAAAATTTGCTTATGGCGGCAACCCTGGCGGATGGTACTACGATTCTTGAAAATGCGGCTCGCGAGCCGGAAGTCGTTGATTTGGCAGTTTTCCTTAATTCAATGGGGGCAAAAATCACTGGTGCAGGTACTGATACCATCACCATTGAGGGTGTTGAGAAATTATCTGCTACCAAGCATAATGTTATGCCGGATCGAATTGAAACCGGAACTTATCTGGTGGCAGCGGCAGTGACTGGCGGAAAAATTAAGCTAAAAGATACTTGTCCGGATTATCTTGACGCTGTGCTGGATAAACTGACAGAATCGGGCGCAGAGATTGAGACAGGTGAAGATTGGATTTCACTGGATATGAAGGGTAAAAGACCCACATCTATCGATCTCCGAACGGCACCATATCCTGCTTTCCCAACGGACATGCAGGCTCAGTTTTGTGTCCTTAATGCGATTGCAGAGAGTACTGGTTCAATTGTCGAAACTGTATTTGAAAACCGTTTTATGCACATACAAGAATTGCAGAGAATGGGAGCCAATATAAATTTACAGGGTAATACTGCTATCGTTAAAGGAATTGATGTGTTAACCGCAGCACCTGTTATGGCAACAGATTTACGTGCTTCGGCCAGTCTGGTTATCGCTGGATTGATTGCTGAGGGTGAAACTGAAGTTGAACGTATTTATCATATTGATCGTGGTTATGAATGTATTGAAGAAAAACTCCTGCAATTAGGGGCTTCAATTCGTCGAGTACCCAGTTAAATTATTATCTGACATTTATATTTAAAGAAAGAGATTAATCAATGAGTGATACCCTGACGATAGCACTATCCAAAGGTCGAATTTTTAAAGAAACACTGCCTTTGCTTGCTCATGCAGACATTTACCCCATAGATGATCCGGATAAAAGCCGTAAGCTGATCTTGGATACCAATCATGACAACATTAAACTGGTGATTATCCGTGCAACTGATGTGCCGACTTATGTTCAATATGGTGCTGCTGATGTAGGTGTTGCCGGCAAGGATGTTTTGATGGAACATGGTGGTGAAGGTCTTTATGAACCGTTGGATCTGAAAATAGCCAAATGCCGGCTAATGACGGCAGGCCCGGTTGAAGATAAGCCCATTTCCGGTCGCTTACGCGTTGCTACAAAATTTGTGCATGCTGCCAAGCGTTTTTACGCAGAGAAAGGTATTCAGGTTGAAGTCATCAAGCTTTATGGTTCTATGGAACTGGCGCCTTTAGTGGGTCTTGCTGATCAAATTGTTGATGTGGTTGATACTGGTAATACGCTTAAGGCAAACGGTCTGACACCACTGGAACATATTGCTGATATCAGCTCACGTCTGGTGGTCAATAAAGCATCAATGAAAATGAAACATCATCGTGTCAAATCACTGATTGAACGTATTGCGGAAGCAGTTAACGCTTAAACAATACCAATAGTCATTTTCGATCCCAAAATACTTATAAAGAACTAACCCACCGGAGTCTACCATGCTTAGTATTAAGCGTCTTAAAACCACTGATACTAATTTCTGGCCATCAATGAAAGAGTTACTGGCCTGGGATAATGTTTCAGATCATTCTGTGCAATTAACGGTGAAACAGATCCTGGCTGATGTTCGCAGGGATGGTGATAAGGCTTTATTGCAATATACCAATAAATTTGATCGAATGACCGCTGCAGATATGTCAGTACTTTCTATTTCAAAAGAGCGCCTGCAACAGGCTCTGGATGGCTTGTCAGATGAGCAGCGCCATGCTCTTGAAATTTCTGCTGAGCGGGTCAGACGCTATCATGATAAACAAAAAATGGAATCATGGTCCTATACAGAGGAGGACGGTACTTTGCTGGGTCAGCAGGTTACTCCTTTAGATCGAGTTGGACTTTATGTGCCTGGAGGCTTAGCTGCTTATCCATCCTCAGTCTTAATGAATGCCATCCCTGCTAAAGTGGCCGGTGTTAAAGAATTAATTATGGTGGTACCAACACCGGATGGTACCGTGAATGAGCTGGTATTTGCCGCTGCGGCAATTACTGGTGTTGATAAAGTTTTTGCTGTGGGTGGTGCTCAGGCTGTTGCTGCCTTAGCCTATGGTACAGAATCTATTCCAGCAGTTGATAAAATTGTTGGGCCAGGCAATATTTATGTTGCCACAGCAAAGAGTATGGTTTTTGGGGCGGTAGGTATTGATATGATTGCCGGTCCCTCTGAAATACTGGTTATTTGTGATGGCAAAACCGATCCGGACTGGATTGCGATGGATCTGTTTTCCCAGGCTGAGCATGATGAAGATGCCCAGCCAATACTGATTTCACCAGACTCTGAGTTTTTGGATAAAGTCCAGGAGTCTATTGAACGTTTATTGGTTGACATGGAACGCAAGGATATTATTCAGGTTTCTCTGAATGAGCGTGCTGCTCTGATCCATGTAAAAGATATTCATGAAGCCATAGAAGTGTGTAACTATATTGCCCCCGAACATCTGGAGCTGTCTGTTGATGAGCCACAGGCTTTGCTGCCTGAAATACGTCATGCAGGTGCTATTTTTATGGGGCGTTATACCGCTGAAGCGCTGGGTGATTATTGTGCCGGGCCTAATCATGTCCTGCCGACATCAAGAACGGCACGTTTTAGTTCAGCGCTTGGTGTCTACGACTTTCAAAAACGTTCCAGTTTAATTATGTGTTCAGAAGAGGGCGCTTCAGAGCTGGGTAAAATTGCTTCTGTGATTGCCCGGGGTGAGGGCCTGACTGCCCACGCACGAAGTGCAGAATATCGCATTAAGAAATAATCTGATGGGCCAGAACCCAGAACGATAAACCCAAAACAAGAACAGAGCAGCGGGGCATAAATGAATGGCTGATTCAGCTAAACAATTTGTTGAAAAATGGATCAGAGAAGATATTCGTTCACTGCATGCCTATCATGTGCCTGATTCGGGTGAAATGATCAAACTGGATGCCATGGAGAATCCTTATCTCTGGCCGGAGTCAATGAAACAACTTTGGCTGGCTAAACTGGCTGATATCCCCATAAATCGCTATCCCGATCCTGCTGCTGCGACGCTCACATCCAGAATTGAGAAAGTCATGGCTGTTCCACAGGGAATGAACTCTATTCTCGGCAATGGCTCTGATGAGTTAATTCAGATCATCTGCATGGCACTCTCTAAGCAAGGTGGTAAAACCAATAGTCTTGTCATGGCCCCTGAGCCTACCTTTGTTATGTACAATATGATTGCCCGCTTCGTCAATATGGCGTACCAGGGTATTCCACTGGATCAGCAGTTTCAGCTTGATATGCCTGCTATGACTGAGGCAATTGAATCCTGTCAACCAGCTGTTATCTTTTTAGCCTATCCTAATAATCCTACGGGTAACTTATTTTCAGAGCAGGACGTACGAACTATTATTGAAATAGCTCCGGGTCTGGTGGTGGTTGATGAGGCCTATCATGCATTTGCAGAGCATAGTTTTATGCCGATGTTAAGTGAATATGATAACTTAGTTGTTATGAGAACTGTTTCTAAAATGGGGCTGGCCGGTCTGAGACTTGGTTTGCTCAGCGGATCTCCAGAATGGATTAATGAATTTGATAAAGTCCGTCTGCCCTATAATATCAATGTCTTAACCCAGTTCAGTGCTGAATTTGCCCTTGAACATGATGATATTCTGAAATATCAAACCGATCAGATTTGCGCTGACAGAACTATTTTACAAGAAGCTTTATCTGAGTTTAAAACTATTACTCAATACCCCAGTGCGGCGAATTTCATTCTATTTAAAGTGATTGATCTGAGTTCAGAAGTTGTTTTTGAAGAACTCAGGAAATCTGGTATTTTGATCAAACGCTTTGCAAATACCTCAGGATCTCTGGCTAACTGCCTCCGTGTGACTGTTGGTACTCCGGAAGAAAATCAGAGTTTTATTGATAGTCTTAAGTTAATTTTAGGAGCCTGACATTTGTGGTCGTTCCTCCGCAGTGACTCTGAATTGCATTGACTGGTGATGTCGAATTCCTCGTAGAATAGCGGTATCACCGGGGCGAAGGTTGGTGATCATCTCGAGTGTTTTTTTCGCTGATGTTATTTTTATATTGTTAATATGGGTAATAATATCGCCTGCCTGAATGCCTGCCTTTTGCCCCGGACCATTTTGCATGACACCAATGATGAGCAGACCATCGTTGATTTCACTATTAAGCTGTTGCGCCAGCATGGGAGATATTTCTTTTGCTTCAATACCTATCCAGCCGCGGCGGACTTCACCAAAGATAACTAACTGATCCATAACATCACGGGCGATTGAAGAGGGGATGGCAAAACCAATACCCTGAGAGCCGCCGCTATTAGTGATATTAATGGTATTTAAGCCAATCATATCACCCTGAGTATTGACCAGAGCACCCCCTGAATTTCCGGGATTAATGGCAGCATCGGTCTGGATGAAATTATCAAAATCATTGGTTCTGAAGCGAGAACGGTTTAAGGCACTGACTATGCCTGATGTGACAGTGTTTCCTAAACCAAAGGGGTTGCCAATGGCAAGCACAATATCACCAACTTGCAAATTGGTTGAATTACCAAAGTGAATTGTGGGAAGGTTTTGGGCGTCTACTTTTAATAAAGCAAGGTCTGTTTCAAGATCTCGGCCAACCAGACTGGCCTTGAAATAACGGCCATCTTTTAAAAGAACTTCAATATCCTCAGCCCCGGAAATCACGTGGTTGTTGGTTAATATATGTCCCTGTGATGATACGATAACGCCTGACCCCAGATTAGTCTCTTCTTTGTAGCGTGAGGGTGGGGGACGTTTTTCGATTAATGCTCTGATTGTGGCATTATTATATAAACTGCTTTTTTGTTTAATACGTTTGCGGGTAAAGATATTGACCACTGCTGGTGCAGCCCGGCTGACAGCAGGTGCAAAGCTGGTTATGACTGCTGGGGGCAGTGAACTTATATTCGGGTTGTGGGGCGGTGCTACAGGTTGAAGAACAGAGGTGTTTGTTTGTTCATCAGTTGTTTGAATAAATAAATCGTAATATCCTAGTGCCAGCAGAAAACCAATTACTGCTGAAATTATTAGAAAAAGTATTTGTGATGAATGTTTATTTTGTAACATTCAGATATTTTACACAAAGCCAGTCATCAGTCGAGGAATATATGGTAAATCGGGTTGAGTTAGTTGCTTATTGTGATGAACTACTTGGAATCAGTGCATTTAAGGATTACTGTCCAAATGGCCTTCAGGTTGAAGGAAAATGTACAATTAAAAAAATTATTTCCGGGGTAACTGCCAGTCAGGCCTTAATTGATGCGGCAATTGAGAGTCAGGCTGATTTATTGCTTGTCCACCATGGTTTCTTCTGGAAGGGTGAAAATATGGTATTAACCGGTATTAAAAAAAAACGTCTGAGATCTATTTTGACCCATGATATGAATTTGCTTGCCTACCATTTACCGCTGGATGCCCATAAAAAGTTGGGTAATAATATTTTGCTTGCGCAGAAACTCGGCATTTCAGTGGAAGGTTTTTTTGCCGACTATGAAATAGCCGTCCGGGGTAAAATAAAAAACCAGACAGGAAATGATTTCAAACAATTACTTTCTAAAACCTTACACAGAGAGCCTCTGCACATTGAAGCAGAGCGAACTATTTCACGAGTTGCACTGTGTACTGGAGCGGCGCAAAGTTATATTGAAGAGGCAATAGAGCAGGGTGTTGATGCCTTTATCAGTGGTGAAGTGTCTGAAAATACCTGGCATATTGCTAAAGAAAACAAGCTGCACTATTTTGCTGCCGGGCATCATGCAACGGAACGATACGGCGTGAAAGCGCTTGCTGAACACCTGGCAAATCATTTTGGACTTGAACATGAATTTATTGATATTTTCAACCCGATTTAGCTGCAATCACCTATGGCTGGACGCTAGATGGTACAATCAGAATATTGGATAAAAAAACAAGAAAAAAGTGAATAATTAGTATTGTTAAATGATAATCACTCGTGATAAATATGTACTTAGCTATCTCGTCTTTTTTCTACACATTTGCTGAATTTAGCAACTATATGCTGATAAATATCAGCTTAATTAGCAAATAATGAAATTGTTCTTGATATTATCCCCTACATCTAAGAAAATATTGCAAATTTTTTCGGTATCGAATAAAGAGTAGTAACACTCTTCACATGGATTATGCGACTTGAAATGCATGATTTACAAAGGCTGAAACAGATCCTGTTTTGGTCACTTGGGGCGGGTTAAGATCTTATATTTGGGAGTTAAGTAAATGAGTGCAGACGCTGTAAATAATAGCAAACGCCGTCTTCTGGTTGCCGCCACTTCTGTGGTCGGTGCTGTTGGCGCCGGTTTTGTCGCTGTACCCTTCATCAAATCCTGGAATCCAAGCGCTAAAGCTTTAGCGGCTGGAGCACCAGTACTTGCTGATATCAGCAAGCTTGAAGAAGGGCAAATGATTACTGTAGAGTGGCGAGGTAAGCCAGTTTACATATTGAATCGAACTGATGAGAGCATGAAAGTATTAGAGTCTGATACTGACATGTTAGCTGATGCGAATTCAGATTCTTCAAAACAACCTGAGTATTGTAAAAATCCAGGTCGTTCTTATGATCAGCATACCAAAATATCGGTGATGGAAGGCGTCTGTACCCACCTGGGTTGTGCCCCTAAATATGTACCTGACTTAAATAATCCATTTGCCGGCTCTCTGGGTGACAGCTGGAAAGGTGGCTTCTTCTGCCCTTGTCATGGTTCAATTTATGATTTGTCTGGTCGAGTTTATTCGTCAATGCCAGCACCAACAAACTTGCCAGTACCTCCTTATAAATATGAGAGTGACACGGTGATCCTGATTGGTCAAGATGGGAGTAACGCATAATGGAACAAAAATCGAATGGTGTGATGGGCTGGATTGACGCCCGTTATCCTGCCACGGTAACGTGGGAAAAACATCTTGCAAAATACTATACACCCAAGAATTTCAATTTCTGGTACTTCTTTGGCTCCTTAGCCTTTATGGTTTTAGTGATTCAAATCCTTTCCGGTGTCTTTTTGACCATGTTTTATAAGCCTGATACTGCCCTGGCTTTTCAATCAGTTGAAATGGGCATTATGCGTGATGTGGAATGGGGCTGGTTAATTCGCTATTTCCACTCTACCGGTGCTTCAGCGTTCTTTATTGTGGTTTATTTACACATGTTCCGTGCTTTACTCTACGGCTCTTATAAAAAGCCTCGTGAGTTAATCTGGATTTTTGGAATGTTGATCTTCCTGGCATTGATGGCCGAAGGTTTTATGGGTTACTTACTACCCTGGGGACAGATGTCTTTCTGGGGAGCTCAGGTGATTATTAATCTGGTCAGCGCCATACCTTTTGTTGGTGAAGACTTGAGTATCTGGGTTCGTGGTGATTTTGTTATTGGTGATGCGACACTAAACCGCTTCTTTTCCTTACATGTTGCAGCCATTCCTTTAATTCTGATTGGTTTGATTTTTGCTCATATCGTTGCTTTACACCAGGTAGGTTCTAACAATCCGGATGGTGTTGAAATCAAGAAAAACAAAGATGAAAATGGTGTTCCTAAAGATGGCATTCCTTTTCACCCCTACTATTCTGTTAAAGATATTGTTGGTGTGATTGTCTTTTTGATGTTCTTTTCAATTGTAGTGTTCTTTATGCCTGAGATGTTTGGTTACTTCCTTGAGCATGCTAACTTTGAACCTGCTAACCCTCTGAAGACACCTGAGCATATTGCCCCGGTCTGGTATTTCACGCCCTATTATTCTGTACTGCGTGCGGTTCCAAGTATTGCTGGTTCGGCATTTCCTGGTGTTATTGCAATGGGTGCATCGATTGTGATCCTGTTTTTCTTGCCATGGCTGGATCGTAATCCTGTTAAGTCAATCCGTTATCGTGCAGGCTGGTATAAAATATTGTTAGCAATCTTTGTTATTACTTTTATTATTCTGGGTGTTTTAGGTACTTTGGCGCCAACTGATGGCCGTACTCTGCTAGCTCAGATTTGTACTGCTTACTATTTTGCTTTCTTCTTATTGATGCCGATTTATACGAAGTTGGAGAAAAACAAACCAGTTCCAGAAAGGGTGACAATGAAATGAAAAAAACAATCCTGGTTCTGCTATTAACTACAATAGCAATGTTAAGTACTGGCCTGACAATGGCCAGTGGTGGTGGATATCCAAAATCACCCGCAAATGTCGATGTCACAGATATGGCTTCACTGCAGCGTGGTGCAAAAGTTTTCACTGATTATTGTTTAAGTTGCCACTCAGCAAAATTTGTGCGCTTTAATCGTGTTGCAACTGATCTGGGTATGACTGAATCTGAAGTGATGGATAATTTAAATCATCTCGGAGTCAAGTTTGGTTCAACAATGACAGCCGTTATGACGGAAGACTATTCCAAAGAAGCTTTTGGTGCAGTTCCTCCTGACTTGTCTTTAGTGGCTCGTTCAAGAGGTGTGGACTGGTTATATACTTATTTAATCAGCTTCTATGCTGATCCGACTAAGACTACCGGTCATAACAATGCGATTTTTAAAGATGTTGGTATGCCTAATATTTTCTGGAAACAGGAAGGCATTAAAAAGGCAGTCTATAAAGAGGTAAATGGCGAAAGAGTCATGGAAGGTCTTGAAGTTGTTGAAAAAGGCACTATGGCACCAGAAGAATTTGATACTATGATCCGTGATCTGGTTGCTTTTCTGGCTTATATTGGTGAGCCAAACCAGAGCTATCGTAAGTCTTTAGGTATCTATGTTCTGATCTTTTTGTTTGTCTTCTTCGGCATTGCTTATGCAATGAAGAAAGATTACTGGAAAGATGTTCACTAGCCTTTAATGCTAATGGCTGCTATAAATGTTTATATGATAGTCCAGAGACAGGTTATTATTTATATGCCTGTCTCTTGAGGACTTTGACAAAATGATTCTCCTTTTTTGATATTTTTAATAAAAAGAAGAGGAGAGAGCGAATATTTAAGGGGGGCTTCCATGCCCCCTGTTTGCGTTTATGATTTCCTACGGAGGAACTATGACTCAACTTACTAACAGAAGATCAATAATGACCCTTTTTTCAGATGGGAACGATCTTTTGAGTCATCGAGTTAGAATGGTTTTAGCTGAAAAAGGCATTAACCATGAGATTGTTAATGTTGAGGCAGATAATCTGCCAGAAGATTTAATTGATTTAAATCCTTATAATACTGCACCAACTTTAGTGGATCGAGATCTGGTCTTGTATGATGCCCAATTGATTATGGAGTATCTGGATGAGCGTTTTCCTCACCCGCCTCTGATGCCAGTTGATCCGGTTAATCGTGCTAAATTAAAGATGCTGTTAATTCGAATTAAAAAAGACTGGGATCCACTGGTTGAAAAATTGATTGGAAAAACAGAAAAACAAGGCGTCAAGCAAAGAAAAGAGTTGCGTGAAAGTCTAACGGTTATTGCCCCGGTGTTTGAGCAAAAAGCATACTTTATGTCCGATGAATTTACTCTGGTTGATTGTGCTCTGGCACCTATTTTATGGCGTTTAAATGAAATGTGCATCGAACTTCCTGAGTCGGCTCTTGCAGTAACTCAGTATGCTCAACGCCTATTTGAAAGGGAATCATTTCAGGAAAGCCTCTCTGATGTTGAAGAAGACATGGAAATTATTACCTAGGCAAATCTTTGAAATTCTGCTTTAGATGCCCGTTATTATAATCTTGAATTAATATTATAATAACGGGAAATTATTTTTATACCTAAGACACTATCACTGCTTTAGGTTTAATGAAGAAACAGGTTATTTATGACTCCGAGTCGCCCTTATTTATTGCGTGCAATTTATGACTGGCTTATTGATAATGAGCAAACTCCTTACCTTCTTGTTGATGCTGAAGCAGAGGATGTTATTGTTCCGATAGAGCATGTTCAGGATGGTAAAATTATCCTGAACATTAGTTTGACCGCGACACGTGATTTAGAGTTAACCAATGATGGTGTTAGTTTTAATGCTCGCTTTGGCGGTAAACCCATGATAGTAAATGTACCTATTATGGCAACACTGGCCTTGTACTCAAAGGAAAATGGCAGGGGCATGATGTTTCCCGAAGAAGGCGATGACAACGAGCCGCTCTCACCCACTCCCGATCCAGGTAAAGGAAGCAAAAAAGAAGCGCCTGCGCAAAAGCCCCATTTGACCCTGGTTAAATAGAGCTTTCATAAGGAGCAGTTTTGAATGCTTGATTAAAATTCAGCATTCAAAATTATTTTTATATTCTTTCAATCAGGAAAACTCTTTCCTGGATTCAAAATGTTATCAGGATCGAATTGCTGTTTGATGGCTTTCATGTAGTTTAGACTCACTTCATCCAGTTCTTTACTGACATATTCTTTTTTAACCAGTCCAATGCCATGCTCCCCGGAAAGTGTCCCTTCCAAATCCAGCACCAGCTGAAAAACTTCCTCCAGGCAATCAGTCGCTTTAATGAGTAATTGAGCATCCTCTGGATCAGTGAGCAGATTAACATGAATATTGCCATTTCCAGCATGGCCAAAATTAACGATTGGGATCCCATATTTTTGTGAAAGCGTATCAAGACCATCAATTAATTCAGGAATTCGTGAAACCGGGACAACAACATCCTCATTAATTTTTTTAGGCGCAATTTTTCTTAATGCAGGAGACAAAGCTTTTCGGGTATCCCAGAGTGCCTTAATTTCCTGTTCTGATTGAGCCTGTTTTATTTCCAGACAGCCATTATTTTTTGCAGCTGAAATAATGGATTCAAGCCCCTCAACCAGAGCTTTTTTACTGCCGTCAATTTCAACCATCAACATGGCACCAGCATTGCGTGGTAATTGGGCTGATGAATACTCGCGGATCATTTCAATGGCATTTTTGTCAATAAATTCTAATGCGCATGGGGTGACAGGCTGTGCCATAATCGAAGAGACTGCTTGTGCAGCACTGTGAATCGAATCATAGGAAATTTGCAATGTACGCTTATCGGCGGCAATGGGCAGCAGCTTCAAGGTGGCCTGAGTGATAATACCAAGAGTGCCTTCAGAGCCGATTAATAATCGGGTTAAGTCATAACCAACCACTCCCTTTGTGGTTTTTACTCCAGTATGGAGAGTATCACCCTTACCGGTTACCAGAGTGAGTTGTAATACATTATCACGAGTTGTGCCATATTTAACGGCTCTTGGCCCTGCTGAATTATAGGCCAGATTACCGCCAATGGTGCAGACTTTGCTGCTGGTCGGATCTGGAGCCCAGAAAAAACCATGTAATTTTGCGGCTTCCTGAATTTGCTGGTTGGTTACACCGGGTTCAGCGGAAATTAAACGATTAGCTGGATCAATTTCCAGAATTTTATTCATATGTTCGAATGAGAGAATGATACCGCCGTTAGAAGGGACGGTTGCACCCGTTGTTCCAGTTCCTGCACCACGACTAATGACAGCTACCCGATACTTTCGACAGAGCTTAACAAGTTTGACAATCTGCTGGTGATTGCGGGCAAAAATGACTGCTTCAGGTAAAGCATGGAGTCGGCTATTATCGTAGCCATAACTCCAGCACTGAGAGGCTTCAGTGATCCGATCATCAACATGGATGAGTTGTTTTAACTGAGCAAGAAACTCTTTTTGCATCATTGAAATATGAACAGCTATTAGATCTTGTTGTCAGTAGGATTAGGGTATTCAAATAATTTAATGACTCGTTTTACCCCATTGGTTGTGCGTGTGATTTCAGTGATCTGTTCGCCCTGCTTACGAGTCACTAGACCCATTAAAAAGACGGTACCATTTTCTGTCACCACTTTGACCTGGGCGCCATCCAGCTCATCCATATGAGTAAAAACTGAAGTTTTGATTTTACTGGTGAGATAGCTGTCATTAGTCCGGGAACTCATCGAGGTTGGTTGAGCGATAATAACTTCATTGAAGTATCGGCGTACATTTTTTATTTGATCGGCAATATCACTGAGCTTTTGTTTTTGCTGCTCTGCTGGTGTTTCACCCGTTATAAGAACCTGGCGGTTGTAGCTGGTAATATTAACGTGAGTATTTTTTGAGAGATCTTCATCCTTATAAAACAAGTGGGCGAATTTTGTTTTTATGTTCTGATCTTCGACATAATCTCCAGTTGTTCTATTATCCATTGCGACTGAGGTACCTGCCACAGCACCACCGACCACCGCTGCAGTGCAACCACTAAGAATATAAAGGGAAAATAAAATTAAGGGAATTGCTGTTAATGGTTTCATCGTTGTTTCTGGCCTTTAAATGAGAAGAAAAGTTATTCAGGCACCAAATAATTGGTGATCGATCAGGTCGCATAAAGCATGGATAATAGTGATATGTGTTTCCTGAATTCTGGCGGTTTGTTCAGCAGGTACTCGTAACTCAATATCATCAGAAGAAAGTGCTTCAGCAACGAGACCTCCGTCCTTTCCAGTGAGAGCAATAACGGACATATCACGCTCATGAGCCGCCTTGATAGCCTGAACAATGCTATTGGACTGACCACTGGTACTAATTGCTAATAATACATCAGGCTCTCTTCCCAAAGCATGAATCTGCCGAGAAAAAATTTCATCATATTGATAGTCATTTGCAATTGAAGTTATGGCAGAGCTGTCAGTGGTCAGAGCTATTGCCGGCAGAGCAGGGCGTTCTGCTTCAAATCGATTAATTAATTCTGAAGTAAAATGCTGTGAATCTGCAGCGGAGCCGCCATTACCACAGGCCATAATTTTACCATCGTTAAGTAGTGATTCGACTATTTTATCACCAGCCAGGACTATCTGCTCGGCAATACTATTGAAGGTTTTTTGTTTCACTATAATACTATTGGTAAAAATAGCTTCTATCCGGGATATACTCATCAGGGATTTTTGTCCTTTGTCACTTTATTTTTAACATTTTATTATTAACACTTTATTATCAACATCTTCAAACTTTATGCCTGTATGGCATTTTTAACCCATTGTATTTGTTCCTGGCCTGTTTGGGGTTGAGAATTAATTGCAATAGCATCAATGCGACAGGGAAAATGCTTGTATTCAGGGTGCTTCATTAAAAAATATTGAACGGTATTAATGATTTTCTTTTGTTTTGCATAATTAATGGTTTCTAATGGGTGGCCATAGTGAGTTCGCTTACGATATCTGACCTCGATAAAGACCAAAAATTCATTATCAATCATGATTAAATCAATTTCACCACATTTACATGCAAAATTGCTTTGTAATTGAATCAGTCCCTTTTTTTGCAAAAAATCTAGTGCAATTACCTCTGCCTGCTGACCTTTTTTATTATGATCCTTAAGAAGGTGAAGCATTATTTTTTCTAAAGAGCATTACTTGAAATACTTTGCAGCATTATATTGCCCTGATCAAATATTGCCCATGGCAGTGAACGGATTATATGACCATCTTTATGAATCGATATTTTTCCTGTGTCACCAGAGAATGATTCAGATGGATTTTTATATAAATAATCCACATAAGGTGCTAACTGGTAACTGTCAACACCCATGGCAAAGAGGCGTTGATAGAGAGTATTCTGATAGGTGTTTTCCTCGCTGGCAGTATTCTGTACAGCTCCTAATAAAAAGGGCATATCAGAAAAAATAACACCATCCATATCAATATTTCGACGTGGATTGTGATAATTGGCTACAATATGAGAAGTTGAATAAACAGGAATTGTTTCTCCATGGTGATAGATGATCTGAAGAGGGATCTGTTTAGCCTGTCTTGGCAGAGCAGCCATAAACAGCATATCAATATCCTGACGTCTTCTTGGAGTAAATTCTAACTTACGGCCAATGGTTCGGCTGACTTCTTTTTTACGGGATACGCTGGCATCAATATTGAGCATGGATTTAATTGATTCAGAAAAATCATGTTGCTCTGATTTGTAGTCAATGCTCTCAACGACAATGCCGCCTGATGCTTTCCAATGTGAAGAAAAAGCTTTCTTCATTCGTTCTCCCCAGTGATTATCAGGCACCATAACGGCTGCATAATAGTGCCCGTCCTGACGGCCTTTTTCAGCGACCATGCGTGCGGCAGATTCAGGTGAAAGTCCAAATTGAAACAAGTTATTTGGTTTGACGGATGTGCCGCTACCCTGTTCAAGGCTGTTTAAAGCCAGTGTGGGAACGCTCAGTTCAGCTGATTCAGACAGCACTTCAAGGTTGCTTTTTGCCAATGGGCCGATGACAAAGTCTGCACCATCATCAATAGCTTGCTGGTAAGTCAACCAAATATGATCATCATTAGCGGTATCATAGAAGCGTAACTGAATGTTAGAAGACAGGGATGACTTATAATGTGAAGCCATGATCCCATCTCGGATTGCTTTTGCCGGTTTTGCCAATTTACCCTGTTGAGGCAATAAAACAGCAATATGTCTGATCTGAAGAATAGATTCCTGACGAAGTTGAAGAATATTGTTAACAAAGGTGCGATCTGCCGGATGGGCAGGATAGCTCTGGAACCAAAAATTAATAGCATGGTTCATTGTTTGAGGATCTTTTGAATCTCGCAGAGCTCTGGCCAGCTCAAGCCAGCCCAAATAAATCTCATCACTGCTGCTGCGTTTATCATTAACAGCACTCTGGTTATTTATGTTGATCTGCTCACTGATATTAACGCCAGCCAGATAATTCCAGATCAGATTCAAATTAGCCTGAACTGCCTGTTCTGAAGTCAAATAGCCCTGTCTGATAATTAATGCTTTAACTGCTTTTGAGTGCTCTCCCAATTGAAATTCGGCCATTGCACGTATTTGATAATAAAGAGACCATTGAGTGTTTTGAATTGAATCAAAGTCGTTATTAAGTTGTGACAGAGTTTTTTCTGTCTGGTAATTAGTTAAGCTAATCGCAGCAGAGGCTAGAATGTATTGATTGTTTTGCTCATCAGAGAGCTGCTCATCATTAAGCTGTGACATGATCTTTTGAGCCAACTGCAGAGAGTAATCGTATTGTGCCAGAGAGATTTCTGAAGCGGATTGAATGTTTAATAATTTAGTCTGATGAGCATCGACTAATAATTGAGTGCAAATCAGTAATGCATTACTCAGGCGATTATTTTTTTCTGCAATATCTTTTGATGAGAGTGCAGAGTCAAACAGCTGTTCAGCTTGTTTGAGTTTTTCATCAGTACTCATCGCAGCAATTAAAGCGAGAGTCATAGGCTGAGTTTTAGTTGAAGTAGTTGTTTTACCGGGATCTTTTTTTATAATGTTTGAACCACCACATCCGGTAAAAAAAAGAATAATGATAAAAATTGAAGTAAATTGGTATAATTTTGACATTGTATTTTTAATCTTGTTTCTTGAGAACATAATTTTGAATGTATCTTTGAACATATCTTTAAACCATAGCTACTTTCAGTCTTTGTTATAGGACATTATTTTTTGTGGAGTTCATTTAATGGCTACAAATCACCATAGTTCTGATCCTCACCATAGTTCCAATCATAGTTCCGATCATAGTTCCGATCATAGTTCCGATCATAGTTCCGATCATAGTTCCGATTATGGCTTCGATCACAGTTCCGATTCAGGTATGGGCCAATTATATATTGTTGCCACACCCATTGGAAACCTGCAGGATATCTCTCCACGTGCTGTTGCTGTATTAAAACGGGTTGATCGCATCGCAGCGGAAGATACACGTCACAGCGGCCACCTTCTGAAACAGCTTGATATTAACACGCATTGTATTGCATTGCATGAACATAATGAAAGGCAGTTCGCAGAAAAGATAATCCAGCAAATCAAGCAGGGAAGTCATATTGCACTTATCTCTGATGCAGGCACACCACTGGTCAGTGACCCAGGGTATTTTTTAGTCAAGTTAGCCCACGAGGAAAAAATTCCAGTGACACCCATTCCCGGGCCCAGTGCCTTAATTGCGGCATTATCTGCGGCGGGTGTTGCAACGGACAGATTCTGTTTTGAAGGTTTTGTACCCTCTAAAGGCGGCCCAAGGAAGAGCTTTTATGCACAACGCCAAAAAGAACCCAGAACCATGGTTTTTTACGAAACACCCCATCGAATTGTGGGTTCATTAAAGGATTTATGTGAGCAATTAGGTGAAGATCGAACCGTTGTGCTGGCAAGAGAGCTGACCAAAACTTTCGAAACAATACGTAATGATACTGCAAAATCACTATTGGCCTGGGTAAAGGATGACAGCAATCAGCAAAGAGGTGAGATTGTGCTGGTGGTCCAGGGTTACAAGGTGGTGGAAGGTGATACAATTTCAGAAGAAACAGAGCGAACCTTGAGAATTTTGCTTAAAGACTTGTCATTAAAACAGGCTGTTAAACTGGCAGTTGATATTACTGGTGAAAAAAAGAAAAAGTTATACAATTTTGCCTTGTTTTTGAAAGACAGCCAGGTTGAATAAATAGACTGGATTTTTCTACTCTATTCAAGGATAATGCGCCCCAGAGTTAACCGAGGCAATCGCTGTTTTAATGCATTTATGTATATAAAAGGGAGGAAAGTCCGGGCTCCACAGGGCAAGGTGCCAGGTAACGCCTGGGGGGAGTAATCCCACGGCCAGTGCAACAGAAAGCAAACCGCCTGATCACTCCTGACTTTGTCGGGTGCGATTCGGTAAGGGTGAAAGGGTGCGGTAAGAGCGCACCGCGTTTATGGTAACATGAACGGCATGGTAAACCCCACCTGGAGCAAGACCAAATAGGGGAACAGTGTTAATAGCACAGATGTGGCCCACATCGTTCCCGGGTAGGTTGCTTGAGGCAGATGGCGACATCTGCCCTAGACGAATGATTGTCCAAGACAGAACCCGGCTTAATGGTTAACTCTCTTCTTTTTTTATTAGCTCAGGGCTGATAATTACTGCTTTAATCTATCTTTTTCCTATACTCCATGTTTTTAAACCCATTTATTTCAAGAAATAAAGTACTAATAGTGAATCTAACAGAGGTAAAAATTCCCGGCTGACTTTGTCGTTGAGGTTGTAGAATAATTCCAAATAAGTAATTTTTGATTAAAATCATAATAATTACATTTATAGCTTCAAATCAATTTTAACGTTGTATTAAAATTTGTAAAAATTGGGTGAAAAATGGCAAAATCGAGTTATTCTACACCAGTCAATAAGTTATAGGAGAATTCAGTGGTATTGGAAGTTGCAGTTCTTGATGTAAAACAAAATCAAGAAATCAAATTTGAGGCTGCGTTTGAGAAAGCCCAAAATATTATATCCAGCATGGATGGCTACGTTTCTCACCAGCTCCAAAAGTGCATTGAAAATAAAAGCCGTTATATTCTTCTTGTAAATTGGAGAACACTTGAAGATCATACTGTGGGTTTCAGAGGATCTAAGCAGTATCAGGAATGGCGGTTATTACTGCACCACTTTTATGATCCATTTCCCATAGTAGAGCATTACGAAAGTGTGTACAGTAATGCCTTATAACAAGTTGTCTGCCAGCACGGCACTATAATGTCAGCAGCAGGTCTTGCTCTCATTGTTGAAGGTCAGAACGAAGGTTATGGGATCACACAAAGAAATATCCTGCATAAATAAAATCTAGCGCAGAGAACTTAGATGGATAGTGACTTTAAAGGCTGGTGCTGAAGCGATTTAGCTTTTAATAGGTAATAGGCCTCATCAGTTGAGGTGCAGAAATCTACCAGATGATCTTTGAAATAAGTTTTCTGAGCTTCTGAGGGGAAGTGAATATCTTTCATATGCTTGATAATATAAACAATTTTATTGTGCAGGCAATTATGGTTGATAGAATAATTAAATGCTTCCTCTGAAAGATAGTTTTCTCCTGATTTGATACAAATAGTATCTACAGGGATTGATACATCAAATTTTTCAATAGCTTGATGAATATTGTTAAGATCACTCTTGTTTAATTCACCGTCAGCATAAATGTCAACCACAATAATATTGTCTGTTTCATTAAATAAGTTAATTTTTGCCTTACCAGTATCAATAACCATAATATAAACACCTGTAGTAATTATTAAAAATGGTGGCTTGTATGAAGATAATTCGAGAGTACATTTTCATAATAGATAGTCTGGAATTGTCAATGTTTACTAATCACACCACCACTCAACTTAAAACTTTCCATCGCTTTAGTGAAGTCTTCCACTGATGAAAATACTGTTTGGATTTTCTCATGGTAGATTATATCATTAGTGGGGATATATTCATTTATAATGTACTGAATAAATTCGTCGTTTTTTAATAATTCTTCCAAAATTATCTCTTTCTTATTTTTCAGATTTCAAATACTAACAAAATAATTGTGGGATTGTAATAGGGTATTTCCATAGGAATAATAAAACGTAATAAGAACCTGTCAAAACTTCACTTTCAAAGTGTGTGATGCAGGGGTAAGTTGATTAAAAAGTGATAGTATTTTGGTTGCTTTAATTGGGTGTATTTGTAACCTCTGGTGTATAACGTTGACATATGATGGAGTAGAGCCTAAAAGTCATAAAAACAGCGGAGAGGGTCAGTCCACATAATAAACCAATCCAGAAGCCTTTGGCACCCATGGGGGTTATGATCATATCAGTTAATGCCAGCATGTAACCTAAAGGAAAGCCCACCAGCCAATAGGCGCTAATCGACAGGAACATTGGAATGGTGGTATCTTTCAGACCCCGTAATGAGCCAGCTGAGCAAAGTTGAATACCATCTGAAAATTGATATAAGGCAGTAAATATCATCAAGCTGCTGGCTAATTCAATGATTTCTGTATTATCGGTATACAGGGCGGCGATACTAGAGGAATAACTCATAATAAAAATTGCGGCAATGAGTGAAATGCTCAGACTTATTAAATAACCTGCCTTAATGGTATCACGTACCTGTTGAAACTGACCGGCACCAATTCGTTGACCGACCTGAATGGTCAGGCTGATGGATAAGCTCAGAGGCAAGATAAAAATGAGGGAAGAAAAACTCAGAGCAATTTGATGCGATGCAACGGTTACAACCCCCATGGAAGCCAGGAATAAGGCGATAATTGAAAAAATACTGCCTTCTACAAAAAAAGCGATGCCGATTGGAATTCCAAGTTTTAACAGCTTTTTTAATTCATCAACATGTGGACTGAATTTAAATTGAAACAGCTTAATGTGAGTAAATTTTTGGCTGTTAAATAAATAGACAATAAGACATAAAAACATCACCCAATGGCTGATAGTTGTTGCCCAGCCCGCACCCGTTCCTCCCAGAGCGGGGGCGCCAAAATTCCCGAAGATCAAAATATAATTAGCCATGATATTAACCAGTAATCCTAAAAATCCGATAAGCATAACGGGTATCATGTTTGACATGCCTTCATTAAGAAAGCGCAGGATAAAAAAGCCGATGATACCTGGCATACCCCAGGCAATTGCTTGTAGATAACCAGTAGAAATTGGCAAAATAGTTGCTTCAACGGACATAAAAACAAATAGATCATGAGTTGAAAATAATGCGATGAAACTAAGAAAACTGAGTAACAGACCAATCCAGAGTGACTGGCGGATTGTATGACCAATTCTGGAATACTCCCTGGAGCCACAAAATTGCGCTACAGTGGGGGTAATTGCCGTTAAAATTCCCGCAATCAGTAACATGAGTGGGATCCATATACTGGAACCCACTGCCACTGCCGCAAGATCGGTAGCACTGGCATGACCTGACATAATAGTATCAACAACACCCATGGCCATTTGACTGGATTGGGTGGCTACCACAGGAATTGCCAGAGTTACTAATTGAAAGAGTTGTTGTTTAAATAAGTAAAATGGACTCTTCATTTGCTGTTAAATAGCCCTTCACTTTCTGTTAAATAACCCTTCACTTTCTGTCAAATAACAGGGGGATGATGGTTGATAAGTTAATTAGCTCTAATATTATTTGCATTAATTTTAATCTGTACTATAAATAGAAACATAATAGCATGAATAATAAAACAAAAAAGTTAATACAAATAGGTTTGACACTGTGGTATTCAAGTCAGAAAAAACATCAGGGCCTGATAATTTATCAGGTGCAAAAACTGTTGTTCTATTAAAACTCCCTTTTTTTAAAGAAGCTGATAAACAGCGCTTTTCAACATTTGTGATGAAATGTCTGGAAATGTTGAATGTGAGTCCTTTTATGGGCGCGGCACGATTGCCCGAAATTCTTGAGAGCCTTCAATTTCGCAGTGAAAAAGACAATGAGTTTTTTAATCTGCAGCTTGTGCTTGCCGATAAGACACTATCCCTTGGTCTTTATAGTCGTTCAAGTGATACCGCATTGAATAGTATACAAAATGAATTTTTTATTCGTTTATCTGAAGCGCCTTCATTTGAGCATATTGAAAAAATTAAAGAAGACTTATCTTTACAAAGTGAAGTCAGTGATCCTGAATTATTGCGTCAGCATAACGAAAATATCCGCAAAGAAATGAAGGCAGCTAAAGAGCGTGCTGCGCAGGAACTCCGACAGCTGGAACAAAAACTGGATACCAAGCGTTCACAATTACAAGACAGTATTCGTACGGCAGAAATTGACAGTCTGACCCAGATTTATAATAGAGGCGCTTATGACCGGCGATTAAGTGAAGGGGTGAAGCATTGTCAGAGGCAAGGCAATGTTTTGTCTCTGATCATGCTTGATCTGGATTATTTTAAACAGGTAAATGATACTCTTGGGCATCAGGCTGGTGATGAAATATTGAAAAAAATGGCCAGGCATATGACCCGCTTTACCAGGAAAGATGTTGATCATGTTTGCCGTATGGGTGGTGATGAATTTGCTATTGTTTTTTTTGCAGAGACAGATATTGCACGTCGGGCAGCAGAAAAAATATTAGTTAAAATGGATGGCAAGGTAAGTATTGGGATTGCATTATTAACAGCAGATGATACGGTCGAGTCATTAATTGCAAGAACGGATGAAGCCTTGTATGAAGCTAAAGAAAGAGGGCGAGGACAGGTTGTTATTGATTATGAATTATCAGAAAAAAAAGAATTGCTTCATGATTGAATTATCTGAATTAAATGGCTGGGTGCTTTACCGATGAAACTTTCGATACAACAGGTTGTTAAGGATGAAAGCAGTCTGGTTCTATTTAAAGTGCGTTTGAAAACTCTGGCAAAAAAATTGGGCTTTGATTCTATTTGCATTGAGAACATGCAGATTGTAGCCAGTGAAATGCTTTCAAATCAAATAAAGTATTCTCAAAAAACCGGAATGGTGCAGCTTTGGTTTAATAATGAAGGGTTTAATAACAAAAATCATAACAACGATGGAATTAAAAACAGCCAGACATTACCAGTCACTATAGATATTTTTGCAATGGATTATGGGCCGGGAATTGAGGATGTGGAAAAAGCCTTTCAGGATGGTTATACGACATCAAAGACGATGGGAAAGGGCTTAGGTTCAATTAGTCGGATGGCTCATGAATCCGGTATATTTACTTTAACGGAGCAAAAATCCTTAACTGATCAAAAGTCCTTAACGAGTAAAAAGTCCTTAACGGGTCAAAAGTCCTTAACGAATCAAAAGTCCTGGCATGGAGTGGCTTGCTGGGGTCGGTTTTATCGCTCAGAAAATGAAAAACCTGCGCGCTACCAATATGGTGCTTTTTGTCGTTCGTATCATGATCTTGCTCAAAATGGTGATGACCTCTGGCTACAGCTGGATACAAAAAAATTGAGCTGTCTGCATCTTGATGCTACCGGTCATGGCTCAGAGGCTGAATTAATTGTAAAAAAAATGAGAAATGCAGGTGCTGATATCCATAAGCAGGGTGTTAAAACAATGCTGGATATAAGCAAACGCCAGTTAAAATCCACGGCAGGAGGTGCTGTTGTGGCATTGAAATATAATGCTGAAGCAGGGCAGGGTGAATATTCTGCTGTGGGTGATATGCGTGTCTTTACACTCAACTGCTCAAAGGAGAACCCTTTAGGTGTGATACACGATCTTGAAGTGGCTTCTGGAATTCTTGGTATTGAATCACGCAGTCATAGTCGACAGAAGTATACATTAGAAAGCAATGAATTAATTTTCAGCACTTCAGATGGTATCCGAAGAAACTGGAAGTTAACTGATTTTCCCGGACTTTGGGATAAACATCCACAGCTGATTTGTTTTTTTCTTGGCAATAAGAAAGGCAGAAGTAGTGATGATCAGTCAATGATTGCAATTAAAAAAACATAATAATAGCGTTAGAGGTAGTTATGAGCAGAAAGAAAAAATTATCAACTGCAGAATTATTGATTGAAAACCTTAAGTTAAATATCGGTAATATTTCAGAATTAATTGAGACTAAAGGTGCAGATGCCTTTGGTGATGATAGCTTATTGTCAACTGAAGAAATTGAAGATTATTCGATTGAGTTTCTTGAACTATTTGTGGGAATTTTACACACACAGCAATACAGTGATAGAGACAGCCCTGAATATCAGGCATTAATTTCATTTTTTAATAATTGCTCTGAGCAAATCCAGATCCGTGGCGGCACCATGGATCAATTTGTGAAATATATGCATTTTTTACAGACCTGTTTAATTGAAGGTCTGCATGAAGATAAGGCCATGAGTATGGCTCAGTATCGTGATGTATTGCTTATGATGGCTTCAATATTCAATGACATGACTTTGCATATTTTTGAAATCTATCTGGGAGAAAAAGAATTTACTATTAACGCACAGCAAGAAGAACTCTTACAAACCTCAACACCTATCACAGAGATTTGGGATGGTGTGCTGACATTACCCATTATCGGCAGTCTTGATTCGTCAAGAACCATGGTGGTTATGGAAAAATTATTACAAAAAATTGAAACAGAGCGTTCACGTATGGTAGTGATTGATGTCACTGGCGTCATAACGATTGATTCGCAGGTAGCACATCATCTGATCCAAATGATGCGAGCAGTTAAATTAATGGGGGCAACACCAATTATTACCGGGATACGTCCGGAAATAGCCCGTGCATTGACAAATCTGAATATTGATCTGGGTGATGTTGTCACCCGATCAACGCTTTCAGAAGGATTAAAAGAGGCATTCCGTCATCTGAATATTGTTGTTTGTGCTGGAGAGTCATAATGCAGGGCATGCATTTAACTGTTTTGTCCAGCCAGTGCGTTTTATTAGAGCCGGGAGTGAGCCTTGATCCTGCAAATCCTGAGCAATATGCTGCGGATATTATTGAGTTTCTGCAAAAAAATCGCATACAGGGGCTTATTTACGATTTAAAAGAACTTGCCCTGATTGATAAAACCTATTACCAATGGTTAAAATATCTGTTCACTCTTTGTAAATTAAATAATACCCAGTTAGTAGCTATTCATATGAAGCCCTCAGCAGCTTATGGCTTGTCGTGTTTTATGAAGGAGCCGCCGCCTTTTGAAACGGCTTTAAATATTGAATCAGCCAGAAGAGTTTTTAATCAGGTGTAAATATTACTGTCCAATTTTCATTTTCTAGCCGTTAACGTCAATTTATCAGCCTGCTGTGCAAGCAATTCAAATATTCTATATCAGTGAAACCCCGTGCTTTGATAATAGAAACAGCATTGTAATTTTCTCAAGAATTACCTATACTTAAATCCAATATTAAATGGCCATTTATTTGCCCTTTGTAAGTTTTTGAAAAATAAGTTAATTAATTTTGTTTTGTAAAAAACCATGTAATAAATGTGCTTTTACAGAACGATAATTTATAGATAAATAGAGCGATAACAGACAACATTAACATCATCAGATGTTATTGCATGGCAGGAGACGAAACCATGTCGAATCAGAACTCAAATGAGCAGGCGATTGAGCAGCAGGATAGCGATCAATTGGAAACACAGGAGTGGCTGGATGCCCTTGAAAGTGTTTTGGAAGTAGAAGGTCCTGAGCGTGCCCATTTTTTACTTGAACAGATGATTGAAAAAGTGCGCCGTTCAGGTGTCAATTTACCTCATTCATCAAATACGGCGTATGTGAATACCATTCCTACTCATCTTGAGCAAGTGATGCCGGGTGATGTTGCAATGGAAGCTAGAATTCGTTCTTTGATCCGCTGGAATGCTGCGGCTATGGTTGTTAAAGCAAACCGCATATCAACTGAACTGGGTGGTCATATTGCCAGTTTTGCCTCAGCGGCAACTTTGTATGATATCGGCTTTAACCATTTCTTTCGAGCACCGACACATGAACATGGCGGTGATATGGTTTTGTTTCAGGGACATTCAGCTCCGGGGATGTATGCTCGTGCATTTTTGGAAGGGCGGATGGATGAAGCTAAGTTGGATAAATTTCGTCAGGAAGTCGATGGTGATGGCCTGTCTTCCTATCCTCACCCTTGGTTGATGCCCGATTTCTGGCAGTTTCCAACGGTTTCTATGGGACTGGGTCCTATTCAGTCTATTTATCAGGCGCGCTTTATGCATTATATGCATGATCGGGGTTTGTCCTGTGCTCGTGGTCGGAAAATCTGGGCCTTTATTGGTGATGGAGAAACCGATGAACCAGAAACTCTGGGAGCGATCTCACTGGCCTCTCGTGAAAAAATGGACAATTTAATCTGGGTAATTAACTGTAACCTGCAGCGTCTTGATGGCCCGGTGCGTGGTAATGGCAAGATTGTTCAGGAACTGGAAGCTGTGTTTCGTGGTGTAGGCTGGAAAGTCATTAAAGTCATGTGGGGCAGCTATTGGGATCCATTGCTGGCTAAAGATAAAGACGGCTTACTTAAACGGCGTATGATGGAATGTGTTGATGGTGATTTCCAAAATTATAAATCAAAAGATGGTGCTTATGTTCGTGAGCACTTTTTTGGCAAATACCCTGAACTAAAAGCCATGGTGGCTAATATGACAGATGATGATATCTGGCGTTTGAACCGTGGCGGGCATGATCCGTATAAAGTTTATGCGGCTTATAAAGAAGCAGTAGATACCGTTGGACAGCCGGTGGTTGTTCTTGCTCATACGGTAAAAGGTTATGGCATGGGGTCGGCTGGTGAAGGGCAGATGCGTTCACACTCGCAGAAAAAACTTGATGCCGAAGAAATGATTGCTTATAAAAATCGTTTCCGTATTCCTATTAGTGATGAACAGGCTGCAAAGGCTGACTATTATCATCCAGGCAAGAACAGTGAAGAATACAAATACATGATGTCCAAACGTGAAGCACTGGGGGGTGTCATGCCGGTACGTAATCGTACTGCTGCGCCACTGGACATACCAGACGTGTCGATCTTTGAACCTCTGCTAAAGGGTTCAGGTGATAAAGAAATGTCAACCACCATGGCCTTTGTGAGAATGTTGACCCTGCTTACTCGCAATAAAAAAATGGGTGACAATGTGGTACCTATTGTACCGGATGAAGCCCGTACTTTTGGTATGGAAGGCATGTTCCGCCAATTGGGGATCTACTCTTCAGTTGGGCAACTTTATACGCCTCAGGATAAAGATCAGGTTATGTTCTATAAGGAAGATAAATCGGGTCATATTCTTCAGGAAGGTATTAACGAAGCTGGTGCGATGTCTTCATGGATTGCTGCGGCAACAGCCTATAGTAATCATAATGTGAATATGGTGCCGTTTTATATTTACTATTCCATGTTTGGTTTTCAACGAGTGGGCGATTTAATGTGGATGGCTGGTGATATGCAGGCTCGCGGCTTCCTTATGGGTGGCACTGCAGGCAGAACCACTCTGGCCGGTGAGGGCTTACAGCATCAGGATGGCCATTCATTGCTTTCTGCTGCTACGATTCCAAATTGTGCCTCTTATGACCCAACCTTTGCTTATGAGCTGGCAGTCATTATTCAGGACGGTATGCGTCGTATGTATCAGGAACAGGAAAATGTGTTCTATTACATCACTACGATGAATGAAAACTACAAGCAGCCTGCGCTGCCCAAAGGAGTTGAGAAAGGTATTATCAAAGGCATGTATCTTCTGCAGGGCGGCGGCAAGCGGCGGAAGAAAGTTCAACTTATGGGGTCGGGTGCTATTTTGCGAGAAGCGATTGAAGCAGCACGTCTGTTGGATGAAGATTGGTCTATTGATGCCGATGTCTGGAGTGTTACCAGTTTCAATGAATTACGACGTGAAGCACTGGATGTGGATCGCTGGAATATACTGCATCCTCTGGAAGATCCAAAAGTATCCTATATTGAAAAATGCATGAAAGATCGTCGTGGTCCAGTGCTTGCAGCAACGGATTATATCAAGGCTTATCCCGATCAAATCAGAAAATGGATACCGACAAAATATGATGTCCTGGGTACGGATGGTTTTGGCCGTTCAGATACCCGAGCTCAATTACGTAAGTTCTTTGAAGTCAATGCTGCATACATTGTTATTGCCGCTTTAAAATCATTAGCTGATGATGGGCAGTTCCCGGCGGGTAAGGTACAGGATGCCATTATTAAATATGGTATTGATCCTGAAAAACCAAATCCAGTCACTGCTTAAGGGAGAACAGCATGAGTAAGATGATAGAAGTATTTGTACCGGATATTGGCGACTTTGATGATGTTGAAGTGATTGAAGTGCTGGTTTCTGAAGGTGATACCATCAGTGTGGAAGATTCACTGATCACGGTAGAGTCCGATAAAGCGACTATGGAAATTCCCAGCAGTCATGCAGGCGTTGTTGCCAAAATTAAGGTCAATGTTGGTGAACGGGTTGCAGAAGGTTCTCTGGTTATATTACTGGATGCAGCAGCTGAGAGTGAAACAGTCGCTGTAGAACAACCTGAGCCTGAAAAATTGCCACCTATTGAAAAAGCGCCAGAGCTGAAGGCCGCTCCTGCAAAAACTGCCCACATACGAAAACCATCACCGACCATTAACATTAATCATGACAATTTCAAAAAAGCCCATGCATCACCTGCGGTGAGAAAATTTGCCAGGGAACTGGGAGTCGATCTAAGTCAGGTTAAGGGAACAGGGAACCACAAACGCGTACTCAAAGATAACATTCAGGACTTTGTCAAGCAGGCTCTAAGAGAGCCTTCCGGAGGTAGAGCCAATTTAGGTGTTGAGCCCATGCCGGAAGTTGACTTCAGTCAGTGGGGTGAGGTTGAGAGCAAAAAACTTTCTAAAATTAATATTCTCACGGGCAAGTTCATGCACCGTAACTGGGTGAATATTCCTCATGTGACGCAATTTGATGAAGCGGATATTACTGAACTGGAAGCTTTCCGTAAGAAAAGCAATATAGAGTATGCGGATAAAGGCATTAAAGTAACCATGTTGTCATTTGTGATGAAGGCGGTGGTTATGGCTATGAAAGAGTTTCCTCGCTTTAATTCTTCATTGGATGTCTCCGGTGAATCACTGATACAAAAGAACTATTATCATATTGGTATCGCTGTGGCGACACCGGATGGTCTGGTGGTTCCTGTGATCCGTGATGTGGATCAGAAAAGTCTGGGTGAGCTGGCGACTGAATTGCGTGAAGTCTCTATTAAAGCTCGTGATAAGAAGCTGAAGCCTTCTGAAATGCAGGGCGGCTGTTTTACAATTTCCAGTCTGGGTGGTATTGGCGGGACTAATTTTACACCGATCCTCAATGCACCGGAAGTGGCCATTCTTGGCGTCTCTCGTTCGAAAATGCAACCGGTCTGGAATGGTTCTGATTTTGAGCCGCGCCTGATATGTCCGTTATCACTTTCTTATGATCACCGTGTGATTGATGGTGCTCAGGGTGCGGCATTCTCAAGCTATCTGGGTAAAGTATTATCAGATGTACGCTATTTATTAATGTAAACAACGGGAATTTAAAAATGAGTCATAGCATTGAAGTTAAAGTCCCGGACATTGGTGATTTTGACAGTGTAGAAATTATTGAAATTTTAGTTGCTCCAGGGGATGAGATTAAAGTTGAAGATGCATTAATTACTGTAGAATCAGATAAAGCTAGTATGGAAATACCCTCATCTGATGCCGGTATTGTGAAATCATTAAAAGTCAGTCTGGGTGACAATGTTTCGGAAGGCAGTGTGGTTCTGGAACTTGAAGTTGCAGAGTCAAAAGTTCAGACGAAAAAGACAAAACCGACTAAAGCTTCGGCAGAAAGCAATGAGTCGTCGCCAGCGCCTGTTGCGGCTAAAGCTTCAGGCGATGTTGATATCCAGGCTCAGGTGGTTGTTCTGGGCTCTGGTCCAGGTGGTTATACGGCAGCATTTCGTGCGGCTGATCTGGGTAAACAGGTTGTCTTAATTGAAAAAGACAGTTTCTTGGGGGGAGTCTGCCTGAATGTGGGCTGTATTCCTTCTAAAGCATTATTACATGTTGCTGAAGTGTTAAATGAAGCGCGTGAATTTTCTGATCTCGGGGTTACTTATCAGGAACCGGAAATTGATACGGATAAGCTGCGTGCCCATAAAAATAAAGTGGTTGGGCGTTTGACCGGTGGTTTAAAACAACTGGCGAAACAGCGTAAAGTTCAGGTTGTCACTGGTTTTGGCAAGTTTACTTCAGCGAACACCATTGAAGTTAAAGGCTCTGGTGGTGCTAAACAAGTTATTGGTTTTGAAAACTGCATCATTGCTGCTGGCTCATCGGTCACCAAACTGCCCTTTATTCCATGGGAGGATGAGCGGGTCTGGGATTCTACCGATGCCCTGGAGTTACATAATATTCCCAAACGTTTATTGGTCGTTGGCGGCGGTATCATCGGTCTTGAGATGGCGACTGTTTATCATGCTCTGGGTGCACAGGTTACCGTGGTTGAATTAGGTCCGGGATTAATTCCGGGTGCCGATCGTGATTTACTTAAGCCCTTTGAACGCACTTTGAAAAAGCGCTATGAAAATATCTATGTCAATACAAAGGTAACTGAGCTGACACCATCTGAAGATGGCATAGTGTGTAAGTTTGAAGGTAAAAAAGCACCTGCAGAAGATACCTTTGATAATGTTCTGGTGGCTATTGGTCGTTCACCCAATGGTAAACTTATTGATGCTGACAAAGCCGGTATTGTGGTTAATGAACAGGGCTTTATTCCTGTTGATTCACAGCAGAAAACTAATGTTGATCATATTTTTGCGATTGGTGATGTGGTTGGCCAGCCTATGCTGGCACACAAGGCCACCCATGAAGCCAAAATTGCAGCTGAAGTAATTGACGGTCAGCAACGTTTCTTTGATGCCCGAACCATTCCTTCTGTTGCTTATACTGAGCCGGAAATTGCCTGGTGCGGTCAAACTGAAGAACAGCTCAAAGAAGCAGGCATTGAATACGAAAAAGGTGTTTTTCCATGGGCGGCCAGTGGCAGAGCATTATCCGTTGGCGCTGATGTTGGTATGACAAAAGTGCTATACGATAAAAAGACTCATCGTATGCTGGGTACTGGAATTTTAGGTAAGAATGCCGGTGAACTCATTGCCGAAGCAGCCCTCGCTGTAGAAATGGGTGCTGAGATGGAAGATGTGGCATTAACGATTCACCCTCATCCGACATTGTCTGAAACACTAAACTTTGCAACAGAAGTGGCAGAGGGGACCTGTACGGATATTTATTTACCTAAGAAGAAATAAGTACCTGTTGTGTCGGCTTACGAGCATAGTGGCACCCTGGGTCACTTCTTTTGTGGCGCAATTCATTGGTTGTTCGAAGATCAAAAGAAAGGGGGTGTTCGGACAAAGTGCTGAGTCTGCCGATTGCACGTGAGACTGGCTCGTCTAGCTGGGGTCGCTGCAAGCCCGTCCATGGGTCGCTTGGCAGAAAACGTCCATGTTTTCTGACACCCCAGTTAGACGAACCAGTCTCGCGTACACTCTTCTACCTCAGTTGTCCTCACTGGTGTTGTCCAAAAGCAAAGAAAATGCAAGAGCAAATGTGGTCGAGTAATAAAGTGCAGTATCATATTAAATATCGAAAAAAGATAATCTTAAAATACAGCTTATTGTGTTTAGCACCAATTAGTGGTACTTTTCAAAAGTGAGAATAAATTAAAAAAGCAACTATTCCAAACTAAATATAATTCATATTTCAACGTTCGGATGAAAGTCTCAAGTGTACAAAAAGCGAAAAATTTAGTTTGTTTTTTGACGCTTAAAAATGTCTCCTTTCGATACAAACAGCCATTTTAAAACAGTATGAATTTGAGACGTTAAAACATCATGTATTGATTATTAAAATACTTTATGAAAACTCAATACGTAAGTTTTTTCCAATAGCATGAGCAATGCGTTCTAAGACTTCCAGGGTTATCGAAGAGTTCTCTGGATCAAGAATACGATCCAATTGAGAACGACTGTTTTTTAATTTTTCAGCTAATGAGCTTTTGGTTATTTTCTTTTCTTCCATGATATCTGAAAGCTGAAGTGCAAGAAGGCGTTTATGTGCTTTTGCAGAGACTTCTTCAAAAATACCTTCTCCTTCAAGAAAGTCATCAAAATTACTACCCGTATGTTTATTCATTATTCTTTATCTCTTTAAGCCATTCATTTTTACGTCGACGAGCCTGATCTATTTCTTTCTTTGGTGGTTTTGAGGTTTTTTAATAAAACTATTAAAAATTAACCATACTGTTAAAACTGCCGATAAATAATATACAGTCACTAAAAAAAGGGGGTACTACAAGGTGGTTACTATAGGATACAATTTCATTCCAGTATAGAGCAGACAAAAACCTGAGACGAACTATCTGGAATACAAACACATTTGATTATCGTACAAATAAATAATATACTCAGTTCTCATTATGATTAAACAATTTTTAAATTATGTCTGTTTTGAACCACTCTTTGTATAAAACCCTATGAGCTTTGCGTTGTGACTCACTTTTTAAAATTTTTCTAAAGCCGCAATAGGGATTAAGTGATGATTATTTGTCACATACTCTTCAGGCCGAATAAAAGAAACCACAGAAGGTCAGACTAAAAATGATTACGACCATAAGAATGATATAGCTATAAATTTTTAGTCTCCTGATCTGCGTCTTCAAGCGTTAACCAGCTATCTGGGCGAACCCCATCAAAAAAAAGATCAGATACGGCAAAAAAATAATTTTTTCCATTGTGAATGTCTTTGATAGAGCGTTTAGCTTTTATAAAGTTAGGGTACTGAGGCATATAAGCACCTAATGGCGGTTCAATTTTTTTTTCACCCAAAAGTTGTTTCAATTGCTTTAACTCACCAATAAAACCTTGTTCATAATTATCTAATGGTCTGGTGGATGTTGCCAGTAGTTGAATCAGAGCATCAATGTAACGGGTGGCGTAGGGGTAGTAAGATGCTTTAAGGAGGACTTGACCTTTATCTGCCAAACTAATTAAACGATTCATAATTATCTCTACATTACGAATTTCTTCCTTTGTACTATCCGTAACAAAAAGTTCACCATTAGTATAAATATAGAGCAAAGATCCTAACGTTCCTTCTTTTGCTGGCAAGGGTAAATCATAATTTTCAGCTCGTTCTTTAAGCCATTTACATTGTGTGATCATGCGCCCTTGTGCAGTGTTATCCGTCTGACTGTATTCTTTCAAACAACCTTCAAGTAAAAGGTTGCAGTTTTCAATAATATCCAGTCGTTGCTCCTCAGTATCAGGCATAATTTATTCCTTGGGCAAAAGTTTCAGAGTTGAGGTATCCAGGGTGATCTGCGTGCCACCACCACCCATAGTTTTACCTAAAATTTTTGTTGAATACCCATCAACACCATCATAACGGAGTAGCTCAGTTGATTTACCAATAGTGGACTGAAGCCCTGTAGTAGATTGAGTGACTTCCATAATATCAATACTGTTGGCAGTATTAAAGCAGGGCAATGCCAGGTAGTCTTTAACCCCTTCTTTATCCCAGTGACCTTGTTTAAAGTATTTTTCTTTAATATTTTGATAACCCACTTCATCCAGTAGGTAAGCAGAATTATTCAAGTTTCTAGGCCGGCCAAGGGTATTAAATCCATACATTTTATCACCTGCTTTGTATATTTTTTTAGTAAAGTGCTCGCCAGATTCAAGAACTTGTTGTATTTTCTTTTTATCCCAGCTTTGAGTCTCCAAGACTTCACTTATTGCATCATCCTTTGGTGATAAATATTGCATGTCTACGTTACGGGATGTTTTAAATGATTCCGCTGAAGTTTTGAATTCTGGAGTTAAATGCTCCCTATTATGCAGGCCCTTATGGGGATTTTTCAGAGGGATCGTACTTATTATTCTGCTATCCTGTACTCCTTTAAATTGACCTTTTGCCCGTTTGCGTTTTAATAATGCCATTAATTTCTGCATCAGTGGCTTGAGCTTTTTGAGTTTTCCTGCATGTCGGATACTGGCCGCAGCACCTACACCAACCGTAAAAATGGTCAGCAAAATATCAAAGCTGACTTCACCACCGGCTTCGGTATATTCCAGTGAGTGTTGGGCATCCAGATAATCTGTACTGAAATTCTTAAAGAGTGTCTGGGTATCATCATCACTGATTAGAGCGGCATACAGTTCAAGATCGTCATCTGCAAATTGCTGCAATTCTTTATGAGTAGATTTTAAGGCTTTTAAGTCTTCTCTGAATTTTATGGGGGCAGTGATGGGGTTGCTTCTCAAAGCCAGTTCATACATCAGAGCCACGTAATCTATAAGCAGTTCTCAGGAAAAATGGGCTAATCCACTGAGTCCATTCCTAGACCATCCCGTGCCACTACTTTATAAGGGGTTAATCTTTCTCGGAGTATTGCTACCGGGGAAATCACCATGGTGTTCAACAACTATTATTCAAGTTCTAAATCTTTCCATCTCTTAAGGCATCCAATCATATGTATTGTAATAGCTGAGTTATCCCCACGAATATAATAGGTAACTCACTGAAAAATTAGAAATTGATCGACTTTCATGGTGAATTGTGATCAAATTTGTTTCGACCAAAAAG
>JADGDG010000065.1 GCA_016744995.1 Gammaproteobacteria bacterium | reverse complement strand
TAGTGTCTGACCGAAAAACAAATATACCCTTTAAAATCAGTATGATATAATACATTCAAGGATTGAGATTAATATTATTTTAATTCTAAAACTACCAAAATTCATTGATTTAGGCTAATTTTAGCCAAAAACAACGAATCTTCACAGGTTGAATATCATGCGTACAGTTGAAGCTCCACAAATGTCATTTGGTGAAATTAATATTTCCATGATTAAACTTAATCCAAAATCCAGAGATGATATCCCTGCTATTTTAGCTGGCCTTCAACACATTTATACCACGCCAGAACTGCATCAATCCGTTTTTGATATTTTGCAGCAACTTATTCCTAAACAAAGGAGTGAGCTGACGGACAAAGAGGCACTCAAAAATGTGAGTTCAACTCTTGGTCGTCCAGGAATGGCACAGTGGAAAATACTGGTTCTGGGTGTTCTCCGATTAGGCTTGAACACCGATTATGATCGGATCCATGAACTGGCTAACAATCATAATACTATCCGTCAAATGCTGGGGCATAGTGACTGGTGTGATGACACTCAATATTCACTGCAGGCAATTAAAGACAACCTGATGTTATTTACCCCTGAAATTCTTGATCAGATCAATCAGGAAGTGATCAAGACTGGACATACACTCGTAAAAAAAAAGCAAAAAGATGGGCCAACAGGAAAAAAGACTGACTCAGTTCAACCAAATGAGCACTCAATATCAGAAAAATTACGTGGGCGTTGTGACTCATTTGTTTTGGAAACCCATGTTCATTTTCCAACTGATATAAGCCTGCTTTTTGATGCCGTGCGAAAGTCAACGATAGAGAGTGCTCAGTTAGCAGGATCCAATGGATTACCAGGTTGGCGTCAATTTAAAAGTGCCATTAGAAAGTTTAAAAAACAGTATCGAAAAATACAAATACTAAAACATTCTACATCCAAAGATGAAGTAAAAAAACGTCAGAGAGTTGAGCTGATTAGATCAGAATATACAAAGTATATTGACATGGCTGAACAACGTTTCAATCTATCAGAGCAGCTTCATAATCACTTAAAAGAGATGGGTATTGCTGACTACAAATTGGTATCACTTGAGCAATACCAATACTATGCTGGTTATTTGAGACCGCAAATTTACCGACGGGTGATCTTGGAAGAAGTTATCCCTCACAATGAGAAAATATTTTCTATATTTCAGCCTCATACTGAATGGATCAGTAAAGGAAAAGCGGGTGTTCCTGTTGAATTAGGGCTTCGTGTTTGCATAATGGAAGATCAATATCAATTCATCCTTCACTCCAAAGTAATGGAGCAACAAACAGATGATAAAATTGCAATTGAAATGGTGACAGAAACACAAGCACGTTTTCCAGATTTAAGCTGTGTCAGTTTTGATAAAGGCTATCACAGTAAAAGTAATCAGAAAGAATTAAAAGAGCATCTCGAACAGGTCATACTGCCCAAAAAAGGACGATTGAGTGAAGCCGATAAATTGCATGAAGGAAGTGATGAATTTAAGAAATTACGCAACCAACACTCTGGAGTCGAGTCTGCGATAAACGGCTTAGAACAGGGTGGACTTGATATCTGCCCTGACCATGGTATTAATGGTTTCAAGCGTTATGTTGGTTTAGCCGTGCTTTCAAGAAATATAAAGCGACTGGGTACGATTATTCGCCAACAAGCCACAGAAAAAGAAATGCGCAAGCGAGGCCAATACAAAAAAGCAGCCTAAGAAGCTATTAATTTAGTTTAAGCTAACGCTGGATGTCTGCGCCTAAAATTTAATTATGAATTGACTGTCTGCTCCAATATCTTAAATGTTTCAAATAATGATTATTGTACAGATATTAAGGCAAAAAACTTTTTTAGCTTTCGCTAAAAACGGCTTTTTCGGTCAGACAC
>JADGDG010000031.1 GCA_016744995.1 Gammaproteobacteria bacterium | reverse complement strand
TTGTGGCTTTTGTGGGTATATATGCTCATCCACAATAGATTACCATATATTTTATGCTACGCAGCAAGCTGCGGGGAATTAAACCCCAAGGGGATTAAATGAGAATAATTATCATTTAATTGAAAAAGTGCTTGCTTTTTGTAATAATATCAGTAATGATAATCATTATCATTTAGAAATAAAGGAGTGACTTATGTTTTTTATTCTGGATACCTGGTTAGACAATAAAGCGCCCTCAATCCGAGTCATCAACAAAGAGACAGGACAACCCATATTAGAATTTAAGGGTGAGGAAGTACAGCAGTTACTGGAGGAACAGATCATTGATATCGAAGATCTCTATTTCAGAAATTCAGATATTGAGAATGAAAGTATTAATGATCTCTTTATTTATGCAAAACAGAAAAATTACTGCTTACAGAAAAAATTGGAGACGATGATGCTTTCAGATCCAATTAAGCGGGTCAATGTCAGTGCTCTGGCAAATACATTCAATCGATTTGAGTATTTGCGAAAGGCACTGCTGACACATAATCCTTTAAATTACCGATCAATTTAACAACCATCGCTTTAATTGATTCAGAGCAGGGAGATACGCATGTCTTTTTTTAGTCAAATTTTTAACAAGAAAATAGAGCCCAAAGATTCCACGCCAAAAGTTTTTGCTGTTGAGATTATGGGGGATGATAGAGAGCTAATTATCTTTCATCATGGTAAGCGGTATCTACTTGCAGAAGAAAATAATGGAAATTTAAAACTGTATAAATAACAGCCTTATATGCACCGCCATTAATCTATTTTTTATCGGAGTCTCATCCAATGTGTCAGCAAAATTCATTATTTAAAAAAGCGTTCACAAATTTTAAATCAACAATGGAAACGCCTGAAATAAAAGACAGCCAAAGTGCTGCATCTAAGGTGACTAAGCAACGAAGAAAAATATGGGAGCTTGAGCATAATTATCATTGTGCAGTTATCGGTACTTGCCTGACACTTGCTGAAACACGAAAACTGGTCTCTCATTTTACCAAAGAAATAGCAGATTATAGTGATTATGATTTTCATACACATGCGGTTCATATGATTTCCTACAATGATAAACCAGGGAAAAAAATTCAGAATTTTCTTGATCGTAAATTCAAAGCAACGATTGCTGATTTTAAAAAAATGGAACAGGATGATTTACGTAAACAATGGAAGTCAGTATTAAGATCAGGGGATGTGATTGCTACTTTCTGGGCTTTAATTACGCATGCTAAGGCTGATCCAGATATGATTAAAGATGCCTATGGTGATATTCACATGATGTCCCATCTTTCAGGTGCCGGTAACCGCGCCGACTTGAAGCAGCTTAAACAATTGCAAAGTGACAGAAATGAGTTGAGAGAAAACTGTGTGATGTGGCAAAGCCGCTTTCAGCAGGAGTCTGTAGAGAATGAGAGTCTCAGGAAGGATTTAGCTTATCAGAAAGAAAAAAATGAACAACTCAATAGGGATTTGTTGCATATGCAGTCAACAATTGAAACGCTGCTAGTGCAAAATAGTGAAAAAATGCGTCAGCAGTTAGAACAACAGATAGCTAAACTCAAGCAACAGGTAAATCACCTTGATATTGCAAACCATAAATTAAGAGAACAGATTGCGGATTTAAATGAGCAAATGGAAGAGACCATCAACAAGTCTCATTTTCAGGTAGCCGATCTTCCTTCAAATACACCTCTGATTGCCTCAAAAGTAGAAAATGATACGCTTGAAGATAATTGTAATGATTGTCCCTTTGGTGAATCAAATGCTGCAGAAGGCCTTTGTGGCCGCTGTATCCTATATGTAGGGGGGAGAACCCGGCTAACCCCGCATTTTAAAAAATTAGTTGAGAATAAAGAAGGGACTTTTTTGCACCATGATGGTGGTAAAGAACAAAGTTCACAGGAACTTTCGAATTTATTGAATAAAGCAGACCTGGTTGTTTTCCCTATGGATTGTGTGAGTCATAAAGCCTATTTTCAAGTTAAAAAAGCCTGCAAAAAACAGCATAAACCTTATAAAACACTGACCAGTTCAGGCGTATCATCTTTCTCTTCCCTCCTTGATGATCTTAACTTCAGTCAGGAGGAGGCCGCCAAGGCATATTAATGAATTTTAACTGGGTTTCATTCTCAATGTGATATTGATTTATGTTTGCAACATGTTGAATTTAAAAAGAAAATGTCTTCTCGGAAATTGACTTTTTTCAGATAAAGACCTATTATATTAATAGAAGTTATTAATCTTTTAATATAAATATAAGGGTGATGGTCATGACTTTACATTTGATACCTCTTGCTGTTGGCGTAGCCGTTGGTTCTCTGGTTACTTATATCTATAAAGACAAGGGCAGTCAGGAAAAGATAAAAAAAGCAGCTAACAGTGCTGCCTGCAAGGTAAAATCTTTTGTTCAACGTGAGAAAGTGGAAGAGACTGCGGAAGATCTTATTGATGCAGAACCTGCAAGTTAATTAATCTGCTTTTGCATACATTTAATATTAAAAAAGCCACTCTTCTATCCAGTAGAAGAGTGGCTTTTTTGTGCTTATGCCGAAAAAGAACTAATATTTATTGATATTAGTTCTTTTTCTAAAATAGCAGTAATTATTGTAGATTCAAATCCCACCATAGAAACCCGGATTCACAAAGTTCTATTTTTTGAATTTTCTTTTTTGAATTTTCTTAATAGTACCCTTGCCTGTTTCATAGGTCAGGGCGACTGTTAATACGGTGGCAATACCACTAACAAGAGGAAGGAACATAATATAAGACCTGTGTAATTAAGAATTTGATTTTAATAAATTATATGATACTTTTAATTTAATGTAAATGATAATTATTATTGTTTGCATTTGTGTGTATGGTTTTTTGGTCATTTCCAGATAATTTTATCCTGCAATACCTCATTAACGAATAACACAACTTTCCTCGCTTTAATCCAGCTTTTGACAAGTCATAAACAAACAATTTGATTCTTATCAATGTATCTGTGAATGATAAGTGTTATTATTTGTATGCGCATTTAAGTATTGCATCTGTAATTAATAAAAAATTTATCGGAGATAACAACATGACTCTCAATTTACTCCAAAAAGGAAAATCAGCAACCATAACCACTATTAATGCTGAAAAAGAACTCAAAAATCGTTTTAATTCTTTTGGTGTTGTAAAAGGTGCAACGGTTCATGTTGAACAATATACCCTGGCAAAACAAACCATGGAAATACGCATAAATAAGACTCGTATGGCATTACGAGTTTCTGAAGCTGAGAAAGTGGAGATCAGTTAATGAAAACCATAAAAATTGCTCTGGTTGGCCAACCCAATGTAGGTAAAAGCCATCTGATCAATGCTTTTGGAGATACCCGTTTAAAAGTGGGCAACTTTTCTGGTGTGACGGTTGAGAAAAAAACCATCAGGTTTACACGTGATGAGTATAATTTTGAAGTAACAGATTTACCAGGTTCATACTCTCTGACTGATTATACAATTGAAGAACGAGTGACTAAGAATTTTCTGGATGATGGTGACTATGATCTGATCCTCAATGTTCTTGATTCAACGAATATTGAACGTAATTTGTATTTGACCATGGAATTGCTGGCTTTAGATAAGAAGGTCGTAGTTGCATTAAATATGCAGGATGAGGCCGTCAACGAAGGGGTATTTATTGATGATAAGCAGTTAAGCAAACTATTGGGTATTTCTTGTGTCCCCACTTCTGCGCTTAAAAAAACCGGCATTGATGAGTTGATGGGAGCGATAGTTCAGGCTTTTGATACACCTAAAAAGACTTGTCATCTGCAGTATAGTGATCCTTATGAAGAGGAAATAACAAAAATAACTTCTTTTTTCACAGAGAAAAACTATCAATCTGATATTGATTTAAAAACTCTTGCAATAAAACTGTTAAGAGAAGACACGCAAATCTACAAAAAATTTCGAGATGAAGCTATCTGGACAGAGCTTCAACCTATGCTTAATGAATCGTATGAGCATCTATATATACATTATAAAACTAAAGATTTGGATGGTATTTATCATGATGAAAAAAATGCACTGGCAAAAGGTGCAGTAAAAGAATCAGTTAAATTTGATAATGCAAAAGATAACAACGGTCTGACTGATAAAATTGATATGGTATTAACAAATCAATATGTCGGCTTGCCTATATTTCTGTTTCTGATGTGGGGCTTATTTCAAATCACCTTTGAATGGGGCAGTATCCCCATGGACTGGATTGATGCTTTTTTCGGCGCAATGATTGATGGCACTAAGTCATTTTTAGGTGATACAGAATTGGCATCGGTCATTGCTGATGGTGCAATAGCCGGAGTTGGTGCTGTTATTTTGTTTTTGCCTAATATTATTATTTTATTTACCGGGATTGCTCTACTTGAAGCAACAGGCTATATGGCAAGAGCTGCATTTTTACTCGATGGCTTCTTTCATCGCTTTGGATTACATGGCAAATCATTTGTACCACTGGTCAGTGGTTTTGGCTGCTCAGTTCCAGCTTATATGGCTGCCCGAGTGTTAAAAAATGATCGAGACAGATTGCTCACCCTGTACATCACCGGGTTTATGAGTTGTGGTGCAAAGCTGCCGGTATATGTTTTAATTATTGGTGCCTTTGCCGCTCCAGAGCATGCAGGTAATATACTCTTTGGTGTTTATATTTTTGGCGCTTTTTTGGGTCTAGTTGCAGCTAAAGCTTTAAAAATGACCGCATTCAGAGGAGATGATGAGCCTTTTGTCATGGAAATGCCCAAATATCGCTTGCCGACATTTGGAATGGTTTTTCATGCTGTTTCACAAAAGGCTATGATGTATCTGAAAAAAGCGGGTACTTTTATTCTGGCAGCCTCTGTACTTATCTGGTTTGCCAGTAACTATCCTAAATATCCTGAGATGGAAGCACAATTTGAAACTAAAATTGAACAGGTTTCAGGCGATGAAGAAAAGGTAAAAGCATTAAATAATGAACTGAGCTTATATAAACTTGAGAACAGCTATCTGGGACAGGTTGGTCATGCTTCGCAGCCATTTTTTGAACCGCTTGGATTTGACTGGCGCATGGCAGTAGCTTTAGAGACGGGTCTTGCGGCCAAGGAAGTTGTGGTTGCAACTATGGGTATTCTATATGGTCTGGGTGATGAGGAAGATGAAGAAAGTTCAAGTCTGGCCGATAAGCTCAGAGCAAATGTGACACTGCCATCTGCTATTGCTTTTATTATTTTTGCGATGATTTATTTTCCCTGCCTGGCTGCCTCAATGGTGTTTAGACGTGAAGCAGGCGGCTGGAAGCACTGGATTTACTTATTTATTTTTACAACTGCAGCTGCATGGATATTGGCATTTATTGCTTTTACTATTGCTTCAGTTATTTTTTCATAAAAATAGAGCCTTCAGCGCCTGTAAGGCAGAAAGCCTTCAGCCTATATAAATAGAGAGCCTTCAGCCTGTAAATAGAGGTGTCTTAAGACTTAGGATAAAAGCCATTCTCTGGCATTATCATAGTGCTCAGTATACATCATCTCTATAGAAGTGATTTTGTTCAGTACATTAATCGATGCTTTCTCAAATTTTTTATTGCCTACGACAGCAATTTTTTTGAATTGTTTATAGTGCCGCATGGCAAATAAAAACTCATTCCATATTGCTTTTATTTCAATGCCTTCAATGCCTCTGATATCGGCAAGAATATTGAGGGTTGGTGCATTATTTTGAGGCAGATAGTATTTCTGAAGTAAATTTTCTATTTTAGTTTCAAAAGTTTTAAGCTCCTTTTGGGTTAATTTCCCTGATAGAGCAATTTCCGTATAGAAACTTTTTAATTGTATACTCTGTGTCTCAGAATGTTGATTTATTTCTTCTTTTTCATCCGCTTCTATACTCTGGTTATTTAAAAATAGATGCCATAATGAAAAACCAACCAGTGCAGCACCAGAACCATATTGAATGGTTTTTATGGTTTGGTTATCCCGATCGTTATGGCTGATAAGAGTTGATGCAGAAAAAGCACCGAAGCTGGAGGCTATTGCTAATTTAGCCATTTCTTTTTTCGATTCGAGCTTTGTTTTGGTCATGATCCTTAGCTCTTTTCAGGAGCGGCCTGTTTTGCTTCAGGCTGGTCTTTTTTTATGTCTTTCTGTTTAGGTGGTGCAGAGCAAGGTTGGATTTGATAAAGATAATGATGCCATAAAGCAAAGCCGCAAAAAGCCATGCCTGCGCCAAAATGGATTTTTTTATTGATGCCTTTCATTTTCAGGGATGTCGCAACGGTAAGACCAAGGGAAGTAACCATCCCAATTTTTGCGATTTCCTGTTTACTATCATGTTGCATAATTTGTTATCTGCCCGGGTTAACTTATATTGGTTATTATTTGCTGGTTCTATTTACTGATATTGTTAAATGAAATACATTAATGCCTTAAACTCACACCATTTATGGAATTCATTAACAAAAGAATCGTAGTGCCATTATGAAGCACTGCTGTTGTTATCGGGCTAATCAGCCCAAATGTCGCCGCTGTTAATATTCCAGTGTTAACACCTACTGTGGCATTAAAATTGGCATTGATTAATTTCATTGTTTTATCTGCCAGCTCTCTGGCATCGGCAATTGTTTCAATATCATCTTTCAGTAAGGCAATATCGGCAGTTGCTTTGGTAATGTCTGCCCCACGGTGCATGCTGAAGCTGACATCTGCGGTGATCAGGGCAGGAGCATCATTGATACCATCACCCACAAAGGCCACTGTTTTGCCTTCGTCTTTTAATTGTTGAACAATATCAGCCTTATCTGTCGGCTTTAGCTCAGCATAAACTTTATCAATGCCCAATTCATCGGCAATCATTGTTGCTTTTTCTTTAGTATCTCCAGTGAGCATCACCATGTTTGTCACTCCAGATGCTCGAAGGCGAGAAATAGCTTGCTCGGCATTGCCTCTGACTTTATCGGTGAGGCTGATGGTTCCCAGCAGCTTACCCTTGTAAGCAATGTACAAAAGAGTTTTACCGCTTTTTATCAGGGCATTGATTTGCCGGATATGGCCTTTAAAACTGACTTTCTCATCTTCTTCTAAAAAATGACGGCTGCCAATTAACACCGTAACACCGTCAACCACAGTTTTGACACCATGGGCAACAATAAACTGCACCTCTTCATGGTGCATGTGGACAAAACCTCTGGTTTTAGCTGCTTTGACAATGGCTTCAGCAACAGGATGAAAGTAGTGTTCTTCCATACTGGCGGTCAGATTAAGCAATTCTTCATCTGACCACTTAGGATCAAATGAGATGACATCATCAACCTCCAGTTCACCTTCTGTTAAGGTGCCGGTTTTATCAAAAATAAAGGTATCAACCTGGGTGAGGGCTTCAATGCTTTTGGCTCCCTTAATCATAATACCGTTATTGCCGGCATGACTTAAGGTTGATTTAAAGGCAACCGGAGTAGCCAGTTTTAATGCACAGGAATAATCGGCCTGAAGCACCGCAGCAACCCGCTCAAAATCTCTGGTATATAAATAGGAAGCAGCAGCAAGTCCCAGAGTGACTGGCACCAGTCTGTCGGCCATTTTTGTGGCTTTGAGTTGTACCGCAGACTTCTCATGAAGAGAACTCTCAATATAAGACTGAATACGATGTGTTGAGGTATCCGCACCCACTTGCTCAGCCCAGATTTTTATCCGGCCTTCTTCAACAACGGTACCAGCAATGACCCGATCACCACGAGATCTTTTAATGGGCTCTGCTTCACCAGTCATTGAAACCTGATTAACTGAGGCATCACCACTGACAATATGACCATCTATCGAGATTGTATCACCAGCACCCACTACAATGATGTCACCTACCTGCAGTTCATTGGTTGAAACCTGCTGTTCAGATATTTTTCCCTGTTTATCTGTAATTTCAACCCAGGCCGTTTTAATATTAGGTTTAGCCAGGTGCTTAATGAGTTCATCACTTCTTTGTACGGTGGTCTCTTCAATGTATTCACCCAATTCCAGCATAGCATTGGTGGAATTAGCTGCGAGATAATCCTGACGATAAATAGAAACGGCGACTGCTGCCGATTCAAGTACTTTAGAAGTCAGACCATCAGTAAACAATTCTTTTGTACCATCCCAGAGCATGGGGGTTGCGGCGGCAGTTGTTAAGCCTGCTTTTATGCGTTGATTATCGATAAACGGCTCAATGGCTAAAGCGCTGCCAGCACGTACCAGTCCCATTAACGAGGGCATTTCATCTGAGGACGGAAGGGTATCAGCCTGGTTTTTTTTCAGGTCTTTTAATTGAAGATTTTTAAGTGTGCTTTTAATTTTATTACGAATATCGCCTTTAAAGGTGATAATCATTGAGCAGGTTTTTGGGCTGATTCGAACTGATGAAACTCCCTCAAGCTGTTCAAAAGTATACTGCAGACGATGCTGATCAATGTCTTGATTTTTTAGCAGCTCGACATAGTAGCGTATACGCACCGGGGTTTCATGAATGATATAGAAACAGTTTGTTTTGGGCATTTCTTTAATTGCCTGCTTTTACTCTGATGATGCTTAAAATATTAAACATCCATGTTGTTCGCAGCAGCTTCCGCTTTAGCATCTTCATAACGTTCTTTGACTTCTTCCATCCCTGTTTGAAACATGCTGGATGTTTTAGCCGCGGTTTTAAACAGGGCATTTTGAACTTTTTCATTGTTCAGCAGGTAGGTTACAGCAGCACCAATGAGAGCGCCTTTAATAAAATCACTAGTTGCTGAGCTGGCATCGGGCAGAGCTTGAGCTACTGGAGCATTATTGGGTAAATTTGGATTTTGCAATGAAGCCTGTGATGGGTTTTGTGTTGTTATGTAGGGATTATTCATAGTTTGTTTTCCAAAAGGCTGCATAGCCGCCTGAGGTTCATTTGAAGGAGCTGCATAGTAAGGGTTTGGCTGACGGGGCTGTCTGCTTGCACCAAAGAGCGGGCATGTACCAGCAGCTTGTTCATTGGTCGGGTTTCCCGGCGTGCCATTATTTATTGATTCAGAGAATTGCATTGTATTATTATCTGCTTGATGAGTTTCGTTTTGACTGCTCTGGTTTTGAGTATCCTGGTTTATAAAAGAAGTATTTTGAGGCATCTCACTCGCCACTTGCAATGGTGTCTTCATCATCATGCTCTGCTTCATTTACATCAGAGGATTCAAGTGACTCATCGGTACTTTCTGATAAGCTTTTTGTTATCATTTGATCGGCAACTTCAACTGCATAAATACCAGCCATACCCAGGCTAATAGCAGTTAATGCCTGAAATAAGCCGCCGCCATTGGGTCCCAGGTGATTGGTTGCTGAAATAGCTGCACCTGTTGCAATACCGCCCTGAGTGGTTACTTTTACTGTATTTTGTATTGCCTTAGCATAACCAATTTCACCATTTTGGTACTTTTTGTAATTAACGGTACTGGAAATAATTCCAGATGCAAAAGCACCGCTGACAACATGCCCGGTGACTGAACGGGGATCACCTGTGTTTATGAGATAACTGTCTGCCATGTTTTATGCCTTTTGTTTTTTTGAGGAACTTGTTGAGGAAGTTTTTTTTGTATCTGAAACTGGATCGGTTTCAGATCCTTGAACTGCTTCAGCTTCAGATAAAGTAATTTTTTCTGCTTTTAAGTGTTTCCAGCTGATCACAGCAATGCTTCCTACTGTTAATCCGAGTAAATAGGGTATTGCCATTAGACTTTGTCTCCCGGGGAGGTATTTGTTTTTTTGACTTGTTTGGAGCTTCTTTTTCTGGGTGTTAATTTTTTTAAAAAATAAAAAATAGCGACTCCGGCAATAGCACCTATTAGAAATGGTTCTCTTTTCATGAGGTAATTATTCCGTAGTCTCTGTTTCTGCATCAGTTGCGTCGGTGCTTGATGCATCATTAGAATCATTGCTCATATTATTAAATAACAGGGTTCCCAAACCGCCCATAAGCAGACCGGCAATTAATGACATATTACCGCTTGACATAAGTTTTGCCAGTTCAGCCTGATCAATATTGCCACTCATCATGGATTGGAGGAGTGCTTTATATTCTTCCATTTTTCCAGATAGATCATCTGTTGCTGAGTTAGCTGGCTGATCCATTGGAGAGTTGGAGGCAGATTGTGCACTTGCATGAGATGCTCTTGCTACGGCTTTTCTGAATGCAGGCAGGTGGTTATTGTAGGACGCAGCCTGTAAGTGAAACAGGATATCCTGAATATCAGCCTGCTGGGTATGCATTAATAAATGATCATACATGGCTATGTTATCAATCTCGGCGGCAACACCGACTTCATTACATTCAATGAGAGAATTTGGGATTTCTAAGCGTTCAGCCCAATCATTTACCGGGGGCTCTACCTGGTATTTTTCTGCCAGCATAAGTAATGCAGTGTAGTGCTGTTTTTCAGCTTCAACAATATTAACGAAAGGGGTGACGGCGCCAAATTTATTAATAACCTGGGTGTAAAACTCAAAGGCATGATACTCATCATAGATAGCAATTCTTAGGATTTGATTGAGTAATGGTTCGTCAAAATCAGGATCAATTTTTTGGCTGAGAAGCAGCTTCTCATCAAAATTTACGGACATCTGGTACCTCAGGCAGTAAAAGAAGTAACTGGAAATCGTATTCTAAATGGTATTGATAATGATTGTCAATATAGAGCGCTCGGAGTTTGCTAGTTAAGTGTTGTTTATTGCATCACTTATTTTTTGACTGAGTTCAGGATCACTTTGACCGGCACACAAATTTTCCCACATGGATTTATTCCATTTTTCAGGATCATATTGAATGGTTGCGGAACCGACAAGTTTATTCACCTTAACATTATCAATACCGCTTAACGAATCAATAAACTGCTCAACGGATATCTCTTTAAATGAATCCATCTTAGAAAATTGTTTAATTAAGGGAATGCTGCCTTTTGAAAAACGCAGTCGAATTCGCCCTGGAACATAATGGATGATTTTGAGGGTTTTTCCAATTTCAAGAAAGAGGTCAATTGCTTGCATAATAATAGGTATTTAACTAAATAGTGAGATTAAAGGATTTTAGCATATTAAAAAATAATTAGAACGCAGTGTACTATTTAATTTACGATATTATTTTATTTTTTTATGCACTGATACATTGTGGTGTTTATCTGAGAACGGTCTGTAATGGTATGCTGGACTAAACTTCTGTCTCTGTTCACCATAACTTTTACATTGGAATAATTATTACGATATTCTTCCCAGCCATCTGAGTTTGTGTCTATGAGTGTTAATTTACCAGTGCCGACTCCAGCAAATGTACTTGTTTTTCCACCTTCCCATAAACCGGAAAGTGTTCTGGGTGAAAACAGGTAATATACGGTGTCCAGGGGAGCTGGTTTGACTCCCTGTTTTAATAAGGTCCCGGCAGAAACCTGCAACTCACGTCCGTCTGCATTAATGTATCCACTGGGGAGGCAGGCAATCTTTTCTGCTGATACATTGGCTGAGCTTAAGAATAATAAAAGCATTGCTAAATATTTCATATAAAATTTCCTATTTATCTTTGAGTATAGCAGTTGATTATTAAATGTATTTGTAACTATTCAATGTGTTTAGGTTTTACTTGAATTCAAGGCACAATTCCTGCGGCACCTCAAAGAGGTGTATGACCTTTTTGGAGCATCACAGGCGTTGTGTGAGCATATATGTATATGTGACCATTTCCAGGAAATGTATACCACTATATACCATTGCAAAAAATGGGGTATACTGGTTGTATAAATATAGTAAATTAACCCCTTTGTGATTTGCGATTTGTACACATGTTAAATCCACGAATTTATCGAAATTTGCCAAATATTATCAGTTCGATTCGCCTTTTGATGGTGCCGATATTATTATATCTTGCGTTCAGCCAGCTGCCCATATTTTTTATGATCCTTTTGATTGCCACTGAAATGACTGATATTCTGGACGGTTATCTGGCCAGGCGTTTTAATCTGGTATCTGAATTAGGTGCCCAACTGGATAGTTGGGGGGATTTTCTGGTTTATATTACCATGGCAATTGCTGCGTGGCTGCTCTGGCCTGAGATCTTATTACGTGAAAAAACTTATATTCTTATCATAATCAGCTGTTTTACCCTGCCTGTTTTAGTCGGGCTGATAAAATTCAGAACATGGACCAGCTATCATACAATCAGTGCTAAACTTGCAGTCGTATTAACCATTGTTGGCTATTTTTTATTATTTACCGGTTTATTAGACTGGCCTTATAAAGTGGCTGTGGTGTTTTGCCTTTATGCCGCCATAGAACAAATACTCATTACCCTATTGTGCAATGAGGAAAGAGTGGTTGATGTTAAAAGTATCTGGCATGCAATGAAAGAAAAACGAGATAGAGAAAGTTCATTTAACTAAAAATAAGCATGCAAATGGCCTTTTTGTGTAATCTATGTCACCAATGGCAGGTAACAATTCCCCTATCTCTAAGCAGACATGATGCCCATTCTCCTGGTTGAGAAACATTGTTTGATATTAGATTTAGTGATAATGTTGCTTGCTTATTGCATATGCAAAGGCAACAGGAATTCACTTGATCAATATCTACCCCGCCAACCGACTTGAAAATCTGGTTTTTTTACTTCAACGCGTCATGCAGACGGGTAACAATAGTCATATACTGAGTGAAGAAATTATTCTGGTTCAAAGCAAAGGCATGCAGCACTGGCTAAGTCTTAAACTGGCTGAAAGTCGGGGGATCAGTATGAACCTGAGTTTTAGTCTGCCGGTGCAGTTTTTCTGGAATCAGATCAGGCTGGTTCTGGGTAGTGAAAATGTACCGGAACAATCAAGCTATACTCGTGAAGTTCTGAGCTGGCGGTTGTATGAATTACTGAGCAGTGATGCTGTTATCAATAACCCCCTCTGTCAGGAAGCCAGTGATTATTGGTTAGGCAGATCAGAGCAGGATTCTGGCGATAATGATAAGTCTGGCTCAGAAGATAAACGCTTCCAGCTTGCATGCCAAATTGCAGACTTATTTGAGCAATACTTAATTTTTCGTCCTGACTGGCTGTTGAGCTGGGAAAGAGGTGAAGAAGTCACACATTGGCAGGCTTACCTCTGGCAACTATTGGTTCAACAGGATCCTCTACATCCCATACGTTTGCTGAAGCAGTCAATACAGGCGCTGAAAGACGATGGGCATCATGAGTTTCATCTGCCTCAGCGTATCAGTCTGTTTGGCATTAATACCTTGCCGCCATTATGGCTGGAATTCTTAAGTGAACTGGGTCAACACGTCCAGATCCACTTTTTTCATCTGAATCCCTGTATCGAATACTGGGGGGATTTAAAAACAGATAAAGCACAGGCCAAAGAACAATTCTATCGCTGGTTAAAGTGCCAGGATCTCTCAGTTGTTGAAGCAGCAGATCCTGCACTGAGCAACCCCTTATTAGCAAATCTTGGCGCTCAGGGAAAAGATTTCTTATTCCTTTTGCAGGAACACACCAGTATTGAAATTCCTGTCTATGAATCTCCGGAAGATCGTTCTCTTGAAAGTGCCAAAGCGGTAACAGTTTTAGAACATATTCAAACCGATATACTCAAGCTTCATGATGCTCGAACATCATCACAGGCAAAGCACACTGAAGCTCTGATTGATGATAGTATTTCAATTAATTCAGCCCATAGTGTGCTGCGTGAAATTCAGGCTTTGCATGACTGGTTATTGCACCAGTTAAACGATGATAAGACACTCACACCAAAAGATATATTGGTGATGTGCCCAAATATTGAAAATTATGCCCCCTATGTTGATGCGGTTTTTGCTCATGGTTGGAATGACTGGAGTGAGAAGGTTCCACCATTACCCTGTTCAATTGCTGACCGAACTCTGAAAGATTCTGAGCCGTTGGTGCAGGCATTTATTGACTTACTGGATCTGCCTGATAGTCGTTTTCAGGTTAGTCAGATCCTCTCATATCTTCGCTTACCAGCATTGCAGGATAAATTTTCGTTTGCTGAAGATGATCTGCTGATATTAGAACGCTGGATGAATCATGCCGCAATTCACTGGGGATTGGATGCGGATCATAAACAGCGCATTCTCTCAGGCAATGCTGTTACTAATGATATGTTTACCTGGAAACAGGGATTGGAACGCCTGTTGCTGGGCTTTGCTCATAGTGATCAGGCAAGCCTGTATCAGCAGCAGCTGCTTCTGCCCGATGTTGAAGGTGATGACGCGCTGTTACTGGGGCGTTATTTTGAATTATTAGAACAATTACAATATTGTGCCCGGGAACTACAGTTAGCTCGTACACCTGAGCAGTGGACACAATTTTTACAGCAGACCAAAGAAAGCCTGTTCAGCACATTAACAGTTGACAATAATGCCCAGCAGATCATTCAACAGGCGATTGATGATTTGTCAGAATATACCTCTCAGGCAGAGTATAACAATAAAATACCTCTAACGGTTATTCGTGATTATCTTTTGAATCATTTTAACCAGCCCGAGCCGGGGCGACAGTTTATGACTGGTCAGGTAACCTTTTGTTCCATGGTGCCTATGCGCAGTATACCATTTCGGGTTATTGCAGTGCTGGGTCTTAATGATGGTGAATTCCCCCGACAGCGCCAGCCCATTGGTTTTGATTTAATGGCCATGGAGCCACCCAGAAAAGGTGATCGCTCCAGGCGGGGTGATGATCGATATCTATTTCTTGAAGCAATAATATCCTGTCGGGATAAATTCTATCTGAGTTATCAGGGACACGATATTAAGACCAATAATACTCGTGAACCTTCTCTGGTATTACAGGAGTTTATGGACTACCTGGAAAAAGCCTATGGTTGGCAACTGAGTTCTGGCTCAGAAAATCTTTCATCAAGAACAGGACAGTTATTTAATGTTCCGATGCAGGCATTCAGTCGCTTGAATTATCAAGGAAAATGGCCCAGTTTTAATGCTAACTGGCTCAAATTAAGTGATACCAGTTTACCCAGAAGCAATTTACAGACAATTGATGCTGATCTGGCTAAGAATGAGGATGAACTCATTGTCTCAGTAGAACAACTGGTGCAGTTTTTTGATAACCCCTGTCGGCAATTTGCGCAAAATTGTCTGGGTTTATATTTTGAAGATCCCAGTGCAATGACTCCTGAGGATAGTGAACCTTTTATCTCCAATCATCTGGATCGCTATTTGATTCAGGAGGCCATTATCAAAACTGCTCTGTCTGATGATGCCGATGAACAGACAATGAATGAGCTTATTCTGGGTTTCAAGCGCAGTGGAACCTTGCCTGATACCCCTAATGCAGAAGAGGAGCTGACAAATTGGCAGGAGCAGGCAGTCGAGTTTGCCGCACATATTGAGTCTGTGATGCAGGATCAACAGATCACAATAAAACCTGTTACTTGCACAATAGCAGGTGTGCAGATTAATGCTGAATTGCCCATGCTGGGTGAACAACTATTTTTCTGGCGGCTGGCAAGTCCTAAAGGTAAGGATGATATCCGTTTATGGATTTATCATCTTGTGGCTCAAATTGTTTCTGAAAATGTCCGTACACAGGGAATTTTTCGTGGGCCTGTAGATAAAAAAACAGCACAGCATTCAATACTAAATATTTATTTTGAACCTCTCAAAGCAGATGCAGCAGAGTCTGCTGAAAATATTCTGTCAGAGCTGATCCAATGCTGGAAGGAGGGTATGCAGCAGCCGTTATTGCTTAATGCGACATTAGGGCAGAAACATTGTTATATTAAAATCAATGCAAAAAAACAGGCGGTAAATAAACCCTTAACAGATTTTAGCTTTGCTGCTTTCTGGCAGGATAATTTTCTCATGCAGGGGCTGGGCAGTGATCCTTATGTTCACTGGTTCTGGGGTGATAGTTCACAAGAACCGCCATGGGAATCGTGCTGGCAGCAGCGTATAGAAAGGGTTTATAAGCCGCTGTATACAAATCGTCAGGAGATCCTGATACATGAGTGATATGCATCAAAGTCCTCGCTTATTAAAACCAGAGACTCTGCCATTAACGGGTTGTCATCTGATCGAAGCCAGTGCCGGTACAGGTAAAACATTTAATATAACCCGCATTTATTTACGCCTCTTGCTGGAACGCCAGCTGGATGTAAAAAATATTCTTGTTATGACCTTTACCCGGGCCGCAACGGAAGAACTTCGGGGGCGTATTGCTAAAGAAATTCGCTATGTACTGGATAACTGGGGGCAGTTTAATAAAAATGACCCATTTTTTACATCACTTTGTCAGAAATTTTCCAGAGAAGAGGCGCTGCCAGCATTACATAATGCACTATTACATCTGGATGAAGCAGCTATATTGACTATTCATGGCTTTTGTAATCGAATTTTGTCACAACAGGCATTCAGTAGTGGTGTGGCTTTTAATGTGCAAATGGAAAGAGATACGGCAGAAATTGAGCTTGAAGCTGTGCGTGACTGGTATCGCCTGCTATCCAAACAGATAACAGCAGTCGATGGCCCTGGATATGAATTGCTTACCCGGAGTTGGGCTGCACCAGAATCTTTTTATCTGGCATTTCGTGATATTTTATCTTCAACAACAACAGTACAAAGCTGTAGCCCTGAGCAGATAAAAGAAAATTTTCAACATAAGAAAGAACTGGCTTTGCAGCATCTTAAAGACGGGCAGGACTTTGTCTTTCAAACCCTGATAGAACCCCATAAGCAGGCGGAACTCAGGACTAAAGAGTGGCATGAATTGACACAATGGTTAAGTTCAGATTTTTTCAGTGTGTCTGCTGAGCAACAGGCAATGCCCAAATCTGCCAGTAATGTATTTCATGGTGTTCGATTTTCAAGAAAAGACCCTGAAATAAAACAACAATTGAATGATATCTTTAAGCCTGTCAAAGCACTCAAAGATGAAGCAACTGTGATTGAAGCTCAGATTCAAAAATCACAGAGTTATCTGATTGCCATTGAAGGGATTAATGCCATCAGAAAAAAAATTGCATATGAAAAACAACGCAGCAAAGTGATGAACTATGATGATCTGATAAATCAGCTTGCCCGAGCCTTATCATCATCTTCACCTTCACCTTCAGCAAGCAGCCAAAAGCTTGCCCAATTGATTAAGGAACAATACCCTGTTGCCTTAGTGGATGAGTTTCAGGATACCGATCCACAGCAGTATTCTATTCTAAAAGCTATTTATCACAATGATATGGAAGCTCAATCCACTCCGTCAAATGATATGGCTCTTTATATGATTGGTGATCCAAAGCAGGCCATCTATGCTTTTCGCAGTGGCGATGTATTTACTTACCTGGCTGCCCGTTCAGATGCAGATGAACAATGGTATATGGATACCAACTGGCGCTCTTCGAGTAAAATGATCCATGCCTATAATCGGCTTTTTTATGGTGCGCCAATGGCTCAACAGGGCAGAGATGTTTTTGGTTTTGATATTCAATACACACCGGTGAAACCTGCCGGGACAGCTGATGAAAAATCATTAAAACTGGCAGTAAATAATGCTGCTCTGCAACTCATTCATTTTCCATTTAATGATGAATATCAGGTAGGAAGAAGCAGAAAAGAAGAAATGAATCAGGCTTTTTGTCCTGTAATTGCAAGCTGGTGTAGTGCTGAAATTCATCAATTATTGACAGAAAATGTTTCTCTTGAGAATAAAGCTCCTGATGTTGAGGGATGCCTTTTGCAGGAAAAAGATATTGCTGTCCTGGTTAGAGATAAAAAAGAAGCCTCATATATTCAGGATGCTTTAAATATAGCCGGTTATTCTTCTGTTTATCTCAGTACACACGACAATGTTTTTTTAAGTGAAGAAGCCATTGAACTTGAGCGAGCCTTGGGTGGGATTTTAATGTTTGAAAATGATCGTCTTTTTGTGGCGGCATTGTCTACACGATTCTTTGGTGGTGATACAGAGCAGCTTTATTCTTTACAGGAGGATGAAGATATATGGGAAGGTTATAGGGAAAAAGCGTTTGAACTGCGCGAAAGCTGGTTAAAGCAAGGCTTTATGACTATGGCATTAACTTTGATTCATCAAAACTTTATTCCGAGCCCTCATTATCATGAACGTGCCCTGACCAATACCATACAGCTGCTTGAGCTTCTGCAGCAGGCCTGCCAGCGTCATAGACAGCCGGAGCAATTATTAAACTGGCTCAGAGAGCAGATTGATGCAGGAAATACCTCTGCTGAAGCTGAACTGCGTTTAGAAAGTGATGCCAATTTGATCCGTATTATCACTCAACATGGTTCCAAAGGACTTGAATATCCGGTGGTATTTATTCCTTTTGCAACACGTTATAAAGATCCGGCTAAATTTGGTAATAAAAATATTGATCTATTTAAATATCATGAGCGTGATAATAAAACCAATAAAAATAAGCAAGGCAGTTATCCATTAAACTATTTTATCGGGCAGGATAAACATATTACCGAACTTTATCGTGAGGAAACCTGGGCGGAAACTATTCGTTTACTCTATGTCGCCATTACCCGCGCTCAATTTCGCTGTTATGTTTGTGCCACACCCTTTAGTAATTTTTATCTCTCACCACTGGGGCAAACACTAAAGCTGTCTTCTGAGGATGATTTACTGCACTCCTTACTGGCTTTATCAGAACAGGAGCCTGACAATATTCATGTGCAGCAGATAAATGAGCTTGAGTTTCCAGTGACTCATCATGTAATGGCTGAAGAAATACCACAGCAGTCAGTTGCCCACTTTACTGGAAGAATTGAACGCAACTGGTGGCTTAGTTCTTTTTCTGCACTGACCCGTAACTTACGCCATGGTGGTATTTCTACTCCAGATCATGATCAAAATGAACTGATATCTGATGATAATCTTGAAACTGAAATGAAGTTCCGGATTGAACAGGAGACACAGAAAAAACTGCGCTTTACTCTGACTAAAGGGGCAGCAACTGGAAACTTATTACATGATATTCTGGAGCACACTGATTTTGCTCAACCCCGCTGGCAACGTAGTATGGAACGTCCATTGATCCGGTTTAATGAAAAACTGGATTTAAGCCAGCAAGATGAACTCATTCTCTGGCTTGAAGATTGTTTGAATTGTCCTTTAGGCATGTTGGTAAGTGATATAAATACAGGCTTGCAACTTAATAAGCTTATCTGGACTGATACCTTGAGAGAAACAGAGTTTTATTTCCCTATGGAGCAGGTTAAACCTCACCTGTTAGGCCGACTACTTGCCGGGCATCGTCAGCAACCTACGGCAATACAACTGCCGGGACATAATGCTCTGCAAGGAATGATGCATGGTTTTATTGATTTGATTTTTCAATGGCAGGATAAATATTACATTGTTGATTACAAATCCACTTATCTGGGAAATCATTTTGAAGACTATAATCAAGCAATGCTGGAAAAAAACATTCGTGATAACTATTATGATCTGCAATACCTGCTTTATAGTCTGGCCTTACACCGTTATCTGAAACTTAGAAAAGCAGATTATGATCCTGAGCAGCATTTTGGCGGTGTCCATTATCTTTACCTCAGAGGCATGACCTCTGACTCTGATAATATGAATGGCATTTTCAGTACTCATATCAGTGCAGAATTATTAACTGAACTGGATGAACTTTTTGCTGGTTCAGTACACTTTTCTGATCCACTAACAAGGGGATCTGAAAATGTATAAAACATTACAACAATGCCAGCTTCAGCTTGACGGCATACAGGCAATTGATTTTTTTCTTGCCAGAGAAATCTGTGCTGCTCTTAATATAAAAAAACAGACAAGGCAGGAAGGTTTACTCTTTCATTCGATAATGGCCGTTTCACAGGCTCTGAGAAATGGGCATACCTGTTTGAAACTGGATGCTGAAGAAACTATCCATAATAAAACTGCTTACTGGTCTAATCTGGAAGAGCATAAACCCGGTTATCATTTTCCCTGCTTAGGTGACTGGCACCAGTATCTGGCTGGTCTTCCCATTAGTTCAAATGATAAGCATCCTCTCATCTATGAACAACATCGACTATATTTACGTCGTTATTGGCAGTTTGAAGATGATCTGAGTACAGCAATACGAGCATTATTAAATAATAGTATTGCTTTTGATCAGGCACAGGCGACTCAGGTGATTAAGCAGCTTTTTCAAACTGCAGAAAATGCTTCACATAATGAACTGGACTGGCAGAAGATTGCTGTTGCTAATGCAATTGCCCGCCAGTTTACTATTATTGCCGGCGGTCCTGGTACGGGTAAAACATTCACTGTTACCAGGATCCTTGCTGCATTACAATCTTTATCAAATACCCAGTTAAAAGTTGCAATGGTTGCCCCCACGGGTAAAGCAGCCCAGCGGCTGAATGAATCGATACAAAAGGCAAAATCAGCCTTACAAAAAAATAATCTCAGCACTATAGATATCCTTGATAGTATTCCCGCTGAAGCCAGCACTTTGCATCGCCTGTTAGGTGTTATTGCTGGCAGTCATAATTTTCGTTTTAATGAAAAAAAACAACTGCCCTATGATGTGGTTCTGGTGGATGAAATCTCTATGATAGACCTGCCTCTTATGACCCGTTTAATTCGAGCTATTGCCTCTGATTGCCGGATTATTATGCTTGGTGATGCTGATCAATTGCCCTCTGTTGCTGCTGGAAGTGTACTTGCAGATTTAGCGCCACGACAAATTGTCGGTTATTCAAAACCGGTTAGCCGCATACTCTCCGAACTTACTGGTTTTGAGGTGCCGGTATTAGAATCAACAGGGTCATTTACACTGGATCATTTAACTGTTTTGCAAAAAAGCCATCGGTTTGATGGTGTCGGTGAAATTGGACAATTAGCTAAACAGGTTATTAATGGCCATGCAGAGCAGAGTTGGAAATTATTAGAACAGGGTAAAGCTCAGATTGAACGAATTACAAGCGACAATAATTCATTTCATCACTGGCTTGAGCAGATGGTTGAGCGATATTATGTGAAGCTCTTTTCCGATGATTTTTCCATTGAGCAGGCTTTTGAGCAATTAAATAAATTTCGCTTTATGGCAGCAACCAGAACAGCCGAACAGGGCGTTGAACATATCAATGGGCTGATTGAACAGTATCTGCGTAATAAAGGATTCATAACAAACAGAAATGAGTTTTATCCGGGAAGACCAATTATGGTCACTGAAAATCATTATAATGTCGGGCTTTTTAATGGCGACACCGGGCTTTTATGGATGAATGAACAAGGAAAGTTACAAGCGGTATTTCCAGAAGGTGATTCTGTTCGCTGGCTGAGCCTGGGTCGCTTGCCAAAAGTAGAGACAGTTTATGCGATGACCATTCATAAGACTCAGGGATCTGAATTTGAGCATGTAGCTCTGGTTTTACCAACGCTTGATAGTTTGATTTTATCCCGTGAATTACTTTATACCGGGATCACCAGAGCGAGTAAGAAATTAAGTGTCTGGAGTGGCCGGGAGGTCTGGAGGATCGGGGTTCAGAGGAAAGTACAGCGGTATTCTGGCCTGGGGGAGAAAGTTTTTAGCTGATAATTCAAATATTTAGACTTACTGATAGTTACAATTATTTCCAGATAATCTATAGTTCTCATAGATCGTTATATTATAGAAATGAGATGTCAGGTAGGCAATATATTCATTGTTGCTGATCATAATACAAGAAGTGCACCTGTACAAATGATAAGTGTTGCTGGATTTCTTATGTATTCAAATATTACTCCATACAGGATCTAAGCTATCATAATCACCATTTATCATAAAATTGTGTTAAATGTGATGCTTGATCTGTAAGGAATAGATTACATTTTGTGATGAAAGTAGACTTGTCAGTTATTGCCTACTGAAATTTTTATTATAAAAATTTATAATACTATCAATTCACAATAATCTGTTAAGTAAAAGGATTTGTATGTTATTCAAAACTAAAAGATTCACTGTCTCTTCACTTATTTTCTCTTCACTAATAGTTCTTACATTATTATTAAATGGTTGCGGCAGTGACCGTTCAGATTCAATACTTGAATATGTCCCGGCAGATTCGGTCATTTATATGGGCAGCAAGGAACCGTTTCCTCTTAAGGAGTCAATGCTCTGGAGTCATGATAAATTTCCTCTGCCTGATTCCTATTCCCAATTATTTCAAAATGAGGCTTCAGCGGATGACACTGATGGTCAAAAATTCCTGAATCGTTTCCTTGCTGATTATTTTAAACTCATTGCAGATCCTGAACAGCTTGATACTGAGTGGGGGATAGCCGCTGACAACCAGCTTACTTTTTTTACTCTGGGCCTGGCACCTGTTTTACGTCTCAATTTAACAGATGTTGCTCTGTTTGAGAAAAAAATTTCCGCTATTGATGCTTCAGCAGGTGTAAAAGGTGAAGAAAAAGTACTGGGTGATGCCAGGTACCGTCGTTATTTCTTAGGTAATGAAAAAAATGCAAAAATCTGGCTGATTATTGGACAGGATAAAAATGATGCCATTTTTACCATTGATCTGGGTATTGATAGTGAAAAAGTTTTGGCAATTGCACTTGGACAGGCAAAACCTGAAAAATCACTTGCTTCGTCAGGACAAATTGAACAAATACAGAATAAGTATGATTTCACTGATGAAACATTCCTGGCACTGATCAATCAAAAAGAATTAATTAATGGTTTGACCAGTATTGATGCTAATCGTACTGCACAAATGATTCATTTTTTTGAGCAGTTATCCGGGGAAAGCTCTGATTTGTCTGAGTTACGCACTCCTGGATGCCGCAAAGATATGTTAGATATTGCAGACAATTGGCCTCGTACGATTATTGCTTATGATCAATTTGACTTTAAAACTGATCCTGTTGATTTGGATGTTCTTATGATCACAGAGATTAATGATAAACCCCTGCTTGAAGGCTTAAAATCTATTAATGGTTTTATACCTGACTTTGTCAGTGATGATAACGTTAAAATATTCTCTTTTGGTTTAGGTTTTGATTTAGATAATTTAGCACCCTTTGTAACACAGCAACTGGTTGATATTAAAAAGAAAACATATCAGTGTAGTTTTTTAAAAGATGTGCAGCAGAATCTTTCTGGTGCGAATCCGGGGATGCTTGCCATGGTGACTGCGATGGTTAAAGGGATCAAGGGCTTTTCAATGACCCTGAATGAAGTAGAAACCGGGAGTGTATCACCACAAGGCATACCTGATGTAAAAAAATTAGATCTCATTCTGACTCTTTCCGCAGATGATACAAAAAAACTGATTATGACGGCTCAGGCAATGACTCCTATGCTGGCGCAGATTGATATTCCACTTGATGGTTCTGCTTTTGAAATTCCTATGCCCATACCAGTTGCCGATCAGGCAAAAATGATGGGAATTGTAAAAGACTCTCATCTGGCTGTCTATATGGGTGAATCTGCAACAAAGCAGGCTGAACAGGTGGCTCAATCGCCATTGAATAAAACTCCTTCATTTCTTGAAATGCAGATGGATTATGGTAAATATTATGGAATGATTTTCGATTCTATACCAGAAGAGATGAAACAGGATCCTGAAATAGTCGATCTTATTTCTATGTTAAAAAATGTTGATATGTTTATTGATAGTTCGATGGCAGTAACTGATGATGGTCTGGCTTATAGAATGCATTTCAGTGCATCAGATAAAAAGGAAAAATAAGTTCTTTGCAAAGAAACAGCCCCTTTATCGCTATTAGATAAAGGGACTGAGTAAATGTCTTTTTTTAAGCTATAGATAAAGCTGAACAGATGCAAGATGAAGCGTTGACTTGATATTTGTCACTGTTAGCTGACTCCTCTCATTATTTTGACTTGAAATAGGGTATATTTAACCTGAAAATATCGTTAAATTAGCCCTAAGTCATGACTACTTTTATTAAATCCCAATCAATTTTTTATTTATTGCAATTCTTCTTGTTGCTTGTTCTGACCAGTAACACTAACGCCTTGCCTCCATTACAGCTCTACGTGGAACTCACGCCCTCCGGTGGTATCCTGCGCCCTGAACCGGGACGATATTCTGGTCCTGTTGTATTAACCCGTCCTATTACCATCGAAGGACAGGGCAAAGTGATTGTTGATGCGGAAGGGGATGGCAGTGTGATGACTATTGAAGCTGATAATACTATTATCAGAGGGCTGAGGCTGACGGGTTCAGGAGAATCCTTTGATAAAACTAATGCTGGTATTACACTTAAAGCTGATCATGTATTGATTGAAAATAATATCATTGATGACACTCTGTTTGGTATTAATATTCTGGGTGGTAATGATAATATTATCCGGGCAAATACCATTTCTTCAAAAAATTCTTCATTGAGTCTGAGGGGTGATGGTCTCAGAATGTGGAATTCACATGATAATTTAATTGAGAATAATAATTTTATTAAAGTGAGAGATCTCTATATCACTAACTCACTCACCAACCGATTTTTAAATAATCGTATCCGCAGCAGTCGTATTGGTTTTGAATTTGTATTTTCACATGAAAATGAAATTGTCGGTAATTCAATTGAACACAATAAGACAGGGTTAGTGCTCATCTATTCTAATGATTTACTTATTAAAGACAATTATATCAGTCATCTGAGAAGTTTTTCTGGCTCAGCTCTGGCATTTAAAGAAACCTTTGGTGTTCAGGTGCTTGGAAATAAAGTTTTACATTGTGCCGTGGGTTTGAGTACTAATGCGCCACTTGATCCAGAAAATATTTTAATTTTAAATAATAATTATTTTGCCTACAATGATGTCGCTCTTCATTTTTATGGAGAGAAAGGCGGTCATATTCTTCATGGGAATCATTTTGAAGCCAATTTAACAGATGTGCAGGCAAGTGTGCCCAGTGCTTCTTTTTATAATAACTGGCAAGATAACCGCTGGGATAACTATGAAGGTTTTGATCGTAATGCTGACGGCATTGGTGATACACCCTATGAATTATATTCATGGTCCGATCGCTTGTGGGTTGATTTACCAATGACCCAATTCTTTCGTGGTTCAGCAATGTTGGAATTGATTGATTTTATTGAACGTTTTGCCAGTTTTTCAGATCCTGTGTTGATGTTGAGAGATAAAAGGCCAAGACTTAAGAGTGAAATAAAATTTAGTCAATCTAAATCAGAAGGATAAAATATTGATAAGTAAAATAAATGTTAATCTGTTAGATTATTGTGAGTAAGAGGATCTATTCTGCTATTGCTTCAACGGCAGTGTATTCCAGAATTTAGCTTAATCTATATCAAATACCCCAATGTATTGCTGTGTTAATATTATCCACTAAATTAATTTTAACGAGGAGATAGATATGAGTTGTTGTGGTGTATGTGGCGGTCAAAATACTGAACAAAGCAGTGAGCAGGTAAAAGAGCAAGACAATGAGCAGAAGCAGGCAGAAGCCCAGACTCAGGATAGCAGTCAGACAACAGAGCAAGAGAAGAAATCATAACTTGTTTTGAATGCGCTATTTGATTCATGCTCATGGAAAAGTTAGACTAAGTTCTCAAATGATGAAGTTTTTTTAAAGAGTAAAAATGATAAGAATTGGTCAGACTTGCGAGCTGGATGTGATAAGAAATTCAAATTTTGGTGTCTATCTGGATGCTGAAGAACTGGGCGAAATCTTATTGCCACGTCGTCATACCCCGGAGGAGTTGTCTGAAGGGGATAGTATTCGTGTTTTTCTATATTTTGACTCTGAAGACAGACCTGTGGCAACGACACAAATTCCTATGGCACAAGTGGGTGAATTTGCTTACTTAAAAGTTATAGATACGACCCGAGTGGGTGCTTTTCTTGATTGGGGATTGGATAAGGATCTATTAGTGCCCTTTGCTGAACAGCATGTGCATATGGTAGAAGGACATTCTTATCTTGTTTATATCTATACTGATAAAATTGATGGGCGAATTGTTGCTTCATCAAAAATTGATAGATTCATTGATGAAAATGAACCCCAATATTTAAAGCCGCATCAAGCGGTTGATCTGATCATTGCCAATACGACTGATCTGGGATATAAAGCCATTATTAATCATCGTTTTTGGGGTGTTTTATACAAAAATGATGTTTTTGAACGACTAAGTTTTGGTCAAAATAAAAAAGGTTTTATTAAAAGTATTCGCTCAGATGGGAAAATTGATTTAAGTTTGCAGGGTGGCAAGATAACACGGGATGAAAATGTCGATATTATTTTAAGCTACTTAAAAAACAAACAGGGTTTTGCACCGCTTAATGACAAGTCTGATCCAAAACAAATCTCAAAACTATTTGGTATGAGTAAAGGAGCTTTTAAAAAAGCTATTGGTCAATTGTACCGTAAGAGAATGATTAGCATTGAGCAGGATGGCATTCATTTACTCAAATAATCAATGATGTGTTCAGGCTGATACATTCTTTTAATGTTGAAATATCAAAGCCATCCATTCTTTGTCCTCCAACTATTATTATCGACATATCACGGCCTCTGAGATTTTTGACCCTCTGGTGGTTTCTGAGCTAAAATTGGCGCTTTAGCAGAGTGCATGTCAGAAAACATCTTATTATTTTTGTTCATAAAAATCAGAGATCATAGTTTTGAACATAGTTTTGAACATAGTTTCGATCATAGTTTTTTAAAAAATGGATAATTCTATCTTCCAGCCAATATTCAGGTTTTAATATATGGCCGCTGATAAATCCAAGATGACCACCATTTGCATGGATTTCAAGTTGTACATCTGCTGGTAATAATCCCTTGTCAGGCAAGATTTCTGGTGTCATAAAAGGATCATCCTCGGCATGAATGATAAGAGTTGGTGTGCTGATGTCTTTTAAATATTGTCTGGAACTTGACTGTTGGTAATAATCTGAAGCAGAATGAAATCCATGAATCGGACCTGTATAGACATCATCAAAGGCCCAGAAACTTTTTAATTGTTTTACTTTCTTTTCGTTAATGCCGATTAAAGATTGTATATCATGCTGCTTATATTTTTCCAATAAGCCCTGTTTCAGTATTTTCAATAATACGTATTGATATAACCTGGAAAACCCCTGATTCATTTGTTTAGCACATATATTTAATTGTAAAGGCGCTGAGACTGATACTGCTGCACAAAGAAGAGATGAGCTTTGCCATTCCCCCAGAAGCTTTAGTAGCATATTACCGCCAAGTGAATAACCAATCGCAAATAAAGGTTTTTGGGGATAGCGTGCTTTTAATGCTTCGATCCATTCCCTTGCATCCGCTGTATCTCCGCTGTGATAAGAACGGGCCAGGCGGTTAGTCTGACCGGAACAGCCTCTGAAGTGCATTAAAACAGAATTAAAACCTGCTTGAGCCAATGCTTTCATCATTCCCTGTATATAGGGCGAATGAAATGAACCAGCTAAACCATGAAATAAAATTACGATGGCTTCGGGTTTGTTGAGATCAGCTTTATGATGCCAATAACAATCAACAAAATCACCATCACTTAATTCAAAACGTTCAATCTCAATGTCTGCTTTAGAAAATTTTCTAAACAATGTTGAATAGATGGTCTGAAAATGCCGATACTTTAAACCATATGCAGCCTGGAAGGGTTTATACTTATGAAAATGATGTTGAGTCATTATTTTATCTGCACACTCGCGGCTTGAGTCATGTCTTGAATCACTGAACTTTTATCCTCATGTTCAATCTTCCAGGTCGGGCTGTTTTTCCAGATAATCGAACACTCCAAATAAATCATTGAAGCAGTAGAATTCGTCTGTATCATCTTTATTGATACAAAACTGGATACGCTCATTATCATCAAGCTCAAGATAAATGTAGTAGTGTTTCTTAGTCGCTTTCTTCACTGCTCCTGCTAAATCAAATTCAGTGTATGACTTCATGCTCATGAGGGAACCTTTAGGCTGTAGGGGGTAAAATCAGTAGTATTGCTGGCAATTGTGCTTTAATTGTTAGCTTATCTCGTGTTTTATTGTAACTGCTAGTCGAGTAGTTGCCCATGGTTATTTTTGCCAATTGGATGACTTTTTAAGCTTATAACTAAAAGTCATTTATGGGCGTTGAGCCAATATCTCAAATTTCTGTTATAGATCATAAATAATTGAATAATTGTTTGACTTTTAAAATAAACTATATACACTGGCCCTAGAAAGAAAGTCGTTTGTTTAAATTCTTCATTTCGTTGTTTTATTCGTAATCCCTCGTCCTGCAGTTTCTAAGTACCAGCTCAATTTTTCTATTCAAGCCTCTTGAAGGCACATTTAAATTTAATTACAGGATATTATTATGTCTAATACAGTACAAGGAACCGTCAAATGGTTCAACGAATCTAAAGGTTTTGGTTTTATCGAGCAGCAAGATGGCCCCGATGTATTTGCTCACTTTAGAGCCATCTCTGGTGAAGGTTTCAAAACTTTAGCTGAAGGTCAGCAAGTTGAGTTCGTAGTGACTCAAGGCCCAAAAGGTCCTCAGGCCGAGAACATTGTTGCACTGTAAACCTCCAGCGATATTGAAAATAGCATTGTAAATAATGCAGGCTCATTTAAAATGAGCTCTAAATTTAAAAGGGCAAAATTTTAAGGTTTCGCCCTTTTTTTTTGCCCGATATTTTGAGGTTTGTCATGAAAAAATTATTTGTTGGTAATCTGGATGCAAATGCAACTCCAGACTCAGTTAGAGCCTTGTTTTCAGAATTTGGTGTTGTACGTTCAATTGAATTGGTAATGGATATTTTTTCTGGTAAATGCAAAGGTTTCGGCTTTATTGAAATGGAAGGTCATGAAGCCAGAGCAGCTATTTCTGGTCTCAATGGTAAATCGTTCGGAGAAAAATACCTGGTGGTTAAATTCGAACAATTGAAAAAGAAAGGCAAAGGTCGAAGACATTAATTAAGTTAATTTTTTCATTCAATTGATATGACTTTTTATCTCTCAAAGATAAGTCGCCTGTGCACCTTCCTTCTATCTATAAAAATTTCTTCGCTTTTAGAAGTTTTATAATGTAATTGAAAAAATAAATTGAAATGGCCATCAGGCCAGTTTGATTTATTATCTTTTTTCGACGACGTTTCTTGTTGTCATTTCCTGTCCTGGTCGCATCATTTCCCTTCAGAGAAAATGCTTTATTAAAATCATCGACAACACAAAATAATGCATCTATAGTATTTATTATCTGGTTGAATATCTTATTATTTAAGTTAGTCATTAAATAACCGATCGATGAGCAGGCATTACGTTCAATTTTTCAAATTTCTTATCCAGCTATCAGGTTAATTAACAATAATAGCTGAGTTAAGCAGGAGCATGTTCGATATTATTTTTCCGCAGGGGAGTACGGATGGGTTACCCATTCTACGGGCGTAGATATAATACTTAAATTTGTAAAAAATAATAAAAATAAATTTAACAGGGATAAATATGAATATTGTCATTCGTTCAACTTTCATTCATTTCGTGATACTGCTCAGTTTGATTTTTATCAGTGCTTCAAAACTATGGGCTGATCCTCCACCGGCATATGAGGGGCGAAGATTGTATGTTTCTTATTGTCAATTATGTCATGGTACGGGCGGGAAAGGCGATGGGCCGCTTGCTGTGTCTATGGATCTCAATCCAGCTGATCTCACCACAACAGTTCGTTCCAGAAGTGATACCATACTCACCAAAATTATTACCGGAAGAGGAGGACAGACTATCACAGGTCGCGTTCGTCATAATCTGCTGAGTGATGCTATGCCTGAATGGGAAAATCTTTTTGATGAATCTCAAATAAAATCATTAATTGCCTATCTGCGTTTTATGAGCACAACAAAATTTAAGTTGCAGGGTGATCCTAAGGCTGGAATGCAGCTTTATCAAAAATACTGCCATGTTTGTCATGGCGTTGAAGGCGATGGTGATGGCATTATGATTGATCTGATTGGTATCGCGCCCATGGATCATACTAATCCAAATGAAACCAATGCTCTCAGCAATAAAGATATTGTTAAAAGTATTCTTGATGGTAAAGGCCGATTTATGCCCGCCTGGAGGGGAATTCTTACTCAGTCTGATGCAGAGGCTCTGGTGAGCTATATTCGCTTACTGGCTCATTAGGCTTTTGTATACAAGAACATTGATCCACAAGTAAATCACCCTTAGGGAAGTTTTTTAATCCAGGGTGCATTCTCCTGTAAGACATCAGGGAGTTGTTGGAGTTCTTCTTTTGCTTGCGCAAAACTGGAATAGTGACCCTGAACTAATATATACCAGGGTTTGCCCTGAAACTCTGTTTGATGGATGCGAGTGGTGTCAGTCAGATGATGTTGTTTGATATAACTTATCACCGATTCTTTTTGCAGAGCACCTAATAGCTGGATAGCATAAAAAGAAGGGGTATTATTAAGGTTGGTAATTTCCATCGTCTTTTTATTTGTCTGTTGATTATTTCTCTGCAGGGCTGATTCTGCTTTTAAACTTAATTTTTTTTGTATTAGTTGGTATTGATTGGTAACGGTATTAATTGACTCAGAAAGCTTAATCACTGTCTGATTCAGTTCCTGTTGTTTTGTTTGTGTCCCGGTCATTGCTTCCTGTAATACTGTGAATTGTTCTTGCCAGGTATTTTTCAAGGCATCAATATTAATTGTTTCGGGCTTTTGTCCTGCCTGCAGACTTACTTGCTGGATTGAATCATTTATCTGGTTAAACTTCTGGTTAATAATTGCACTATTTTGTTTAGTGAGGGCATTTATTTTGGTAAATGTCTCGTTAGTTACGTCTGTTTTAATTTGTGCTATTAATTTTTCTGTTTCAGTGTGCTGCCCCTGGGTAAAATAGAGCAGGGCAGCAACACCCAATACGGCAACAAGCCCGAGACTGAATATTGGACTGCGCTTTTTAATTAGTTCTGAAAGCTGGCTTAGGGAAACGGATTGATCTTGTTGGTAGCTGAGAACCTTGTGTTGATGATTTTCTAAATCAAGCTGGTGAGCCTTCATGTCTTCCTGACGGCTATCCATCTCCTGCTGATGTGCCTCAGTATTTTGTTGGAGTTTTTTAATACCCCGCTGAAGGTTTTCTATACCAAGCTGATGGCTCTCTATATCGTGCTGATGGCTTTCTATATCCTGCTGATGGCTCTCAACATTCCGTTGATAGCTCTCACTTTGTATTGCCTTGCTTTCCAGGTTTTGCTGGTAATGAAGTAGCTTGTTTATGTTTTCCTGATGTTGCTCGTGGCTGTCATCGATTTTCTGTTCAAGGCTCTGCAGCTTTGATTGCTGTTCAACTTCCAATTGAGACAGGCTATTCTGGCTGTCTGATAATTGCTCCAGGGAACCAGTTATCTTCTCTATATGTTTTGTGCTGGATTCACTGAGAGTAATGAGTGTTGGTAATTGCAGTAATTGGCTTTCATATTTATCTAATTGCTGCTGTTGCAGCAGATACTGTTTTGACAATTCATCATGATGATCATTATTTATCTTCTGTTCTTCCTGAACGGTATCGAATAAAGCCTGGAGTTTATTGGATTGTTCTGTGACGTCAGAAAGTTGTAGTGAAAGTTTTTCCAGAGCTTCATTAGAATGATTTCTTTCTGATAAATTATCATTTTTATCCGATTTCTGTATTTGCTCTAAGTGTTGTTTCAGCTCATCCTGTGATTGTGATAAATGATCGTTAAACTGGTTGAATTTATCACTCAGCTCATGTTGCTGCTGGCTAAGTTCTGACAGATTATTATTGTCACCCGAGCTTATTTTCAGGTGTTCTGTGTATTCTTGCTGTAAAAGTTGTATGCTTTTTTCGAGCTTATGAAGATGTGACTCAAGTGGTGCTAAAAGTTTTTGCTGATTGCTTTCTATTTCAAGCTGATGGCTCTTATACTCTTGCTGATGGCTCTTGTATTCTAGCTGATGGCTCATAAATTCCTGCTGATAGCTCTCAATCCCTTTTTTAAGATTGAGATCTTCATCAGCCAGATGGCGGGTTTTCTGTTGGAATGACTCTTTGAGTTTTGTTGTGTCATTTTGCAGTTGATTGATTTGCTTGTTGTTTTTCTGTTGATCCTTGCTGGCTTGTTTGATGACTTTATTGAGTCTGTTAAGCTGTTTAGAAAAACCTGAAATCGCGTCATCCGGGTGAATATAGGTATCAAAGAATTGATTAAGTTCTTCTTCGAAATTACTTATTTTTTTTAATAAATGTTCATTATTGTTATTCAGGGTCTGGAACTGGTTGGTTGATGGAACTGTTTGTTGTTCCAATTTACGAATTTTTTTCTCGACACGCTGAGTTAAATTTTTAAATTGTGAAATTTCACTGCTTAATTGAGTTGATTCTTTCTCAAATTGCTTATTTTTCTTTTCAAGTGAGGCTTTGATCCTTTGCAGATCTTTATTAAATGCCAGTTTGGAAAGCTGAGACTCAGAAGCTTCAACCTGTTTACTGATGAGCCTGGTTTTTTTATCCAGCTTTTTAACTGTTTTTGAGGCTATTTCTCTTTGGGAAACAATTTCATCGAGTTGTTTTTGAATGTTCTTTAATATTTTTACTGATTTTTTACCGGGCGCAGGGGATTGTGTCTGATCAGCTTTTAGGCTTTTCAGTGCTTTTGCTTCCGTTTTCAGATTTTTTTTAGATGATTTTCCCTTACCCATGGTGTCTTCCCGGTATTTACTCCTTAAAATTCTTCTATTGTTTATCTGTTGTTTATTGATTGTTACTTGGAATTAATCAAACATCTTAATGTACCTTCTCCAATGATAGAGCAAAATACTGAATTTGTTAAGTTTTATTTGAATTTTATTGCTATGTTAGTACGAGGTAGCAATTTTCTTATTTAATAGGCACTTATAATCGCTGATTATTGAATGTATTTAGCAAATTGAGGTCACTTGTAATAGGAGAGGGAAATCCCCATAAAGCCTTAGAGACTTAATTTTAATAAACCAGCTCTATAGGTTCATAGGCTTGGGTGATATCTTTTTTTAAAAAATAAAAATAGACTTATTAATTATTTTTTTCAAAAAAATAGAGAATTTTCTTTAGATTTAGCTAGAATTAGAGATATATGACTAATGTGACGAATTCAGATGACTGGTCTGATGATGAATTAAATGATAATGATGTTGGTGACACTGCGGTCGAAACAGCAAAACCCAAGCTGAAAAAGCCTCGGATGTATCGGGTTATTATTAATAATGATGATTACACCCCGATGGAATTTGTTGTTCATGTCCTGGAAAATTTTTTTTCCCTGGATCGGGCAAAAGCTACCCGGATCATGATGGATGTACATAATAGCGGTAAAGGTGTCTGCGGTTTATTTACCAGAGATACGGCAGAAACTAAAACATTACAAGTAAATAACTATTCCAAAAAACATAGCCATCCGCTAATGTGTTCTATGGAAGTTGACTAAAACCGATTTGTATTAGTATGGACAAAGGAAAGTATAGTGCTGAGTAAAGAACTCGAATTTACACTGAACCTAGCATTTAAAGAGGCCAGAGAGAAACGTCATGAATTTATGACTGTTGAACATCTGCTGCTTGCTCTGTTGGACAATCCTGCGGCAGAAGACGTACTTAAAGCCTGCACGGTTGATCTTCTCTTGCTGCGTAAAGAATTAGTGGTGTTTCTGGATGAAACTACACCGGTTTTATCTGAAATAGATGAGCGTGATACTCAGCCGACTCTTGGCTTTCAACGTGTTCTGCAGCGAGCTATTTTTCAGGCACAATCTTCGGGTAAAAAAGAAGTTAATGGTGCTAATGTCCTGGTGGCTATTTTTAATGAACAGGAATCCCAGGCCGTTTATCTACTTGGCAAACAGGATGTATCTCGCTTAGATATTGTCAGTTTTATTTCTCATGGGATCAGCAAAATTGATGATGCCAGTTCAGGGATGGATGATGATGAAAAAAATGCAGAAGGGGATAATTCTGACATACCAAGCTCAAAGGCTGCACAGAATCCATTAGATCTGTACGCTATTAATCTGAATGAAAGAGCGTTGGAAGGTAAAATCGATCCGTTGATTGGTCGGAAAGAAGAAGTCAATCGCACGATTCAGATTTTATGCCGTCGTCGCAAAAATAATCCTTTATTTGTCGGCGAAGCGGGTGTTGGCAAGACAGCTCTGGCAGAAGGACTGGCTAAAAAAATTATTGATGATGAAGTGCCTGAAGTGTTGGAAGGCAACACCATCTTTTCACTGGATATGGGCGCTCTTCTGGCAGGAACAAAATATCGGGGTGATTTTGAGAAGCGTCTCAAAGCCGTATTAAATCAACTTAAAAAAGAACCTAAATCAATTCTTTTTATTGATGAAATTCATACCATTATAGGTGCTGGTGCGGCATCAGGCGGAGCTATGGATGCTTCTAACCTGATTAAACCTGCACTTTCAACCAGCGATTTACGCTGTATTGGTTCAACAACCTATCAGGAATACCGTGGTATTTTTGAAAAAGACCACGCTTTGGCCAGGCGCTTTCAAAAAATTGATGTACGAGAGCCCACTGCAGATGAAACTTATCAGATCCTTGAAGGTCTGCGTTCCAGATTTGAAGAGTATCATGATATTAAATACACCAAACAGGCACTGCGCAGTGCGGCAGAATTATCTGAGCGTTATATCAATGAACGCCACTTACCAGATAAGGCAATTGATGTCATTGATGAGGCTGGAGCTAACCAGCGACTTAAAGCTCCTTCACGACGTAAAAAAACTATTGGTGTGAAAGAGATTGAAGCAATTATTGCTGCAATTGCCCGTATACCAACAAAAACTATCAGCAGCAATGATAAATCGTCACTGAAGAAACTGGCTCGAAACCTGAAACTGGTTATCCACGGCCAGGATAAAGCAATTGAGACACTGGATGATGCCATAAAAATGGCCCGTGCAGGTATTGGGCGTGAAGACAAACCTATTGGTGCTTTTTTATTCTCAGGCCCTACAGGAGTAGGTAAGACTGAAGTGTCAAATCAATTAGCCAAATTGATGGGTATTGAGTTAATTCGCTTTGACATGTCTGAATATATGGAGCGTCATACGGTCTCCAGACTGATTGGTGCCCCTCCTGGATATGTTGGTTATGATCAGGGTGGTTTACTAACTGAAGCAGTTAATAAACATCCTCATGCTGTTTTACTGCTGGATGAGATTGAGAAAGCCCATCCTGATGTGTTTAATTTGTTGCTGCAAGTGATGGATCATGGCACCTTGACTGATAATAATGGTCGCAAGGCTGATTTTAGAAATGTTATTTTAATTATGACCACGAATATGGGAGCGGAAGCTATGTCCCGTTCGTCAATGGGGTTCACTCATCAGGATCATACTACGGATGGTATGGAAGCCATTAAGCGCGGTTTTACACCAGAATTTCGTAATCGTCTGGATGCAGTGGTTCAGTTCGGCTCTTTATCAACAGAAGTGATGATTCAGGTGGTCGATAAATTCATTTTCGAACTTGAAACTCAGCTGGCTGATAAAAAAGTTGAGTTGTATGTTGAACCGGATGCTCGTAAATGGCTGGCAGAACATGGTTATGATGAGAAAATGGGTGCCAGGCCTATGGCCCGCCTGATTCAGGAGAGTATCAAGAAACCACTGGCTGAAGCTTTATTATTTGGTGAACTGGAACACGGAGGCAAAGTGACTGTTTCAGTTGAAAGTGATGAACTCAAGTTTGATTTGCAGGGAGAAGTGGGTAAGGTTGATAAAGTTCATTAATTTAAGAACTCATTATCACCAATAAAAAAGCCTGTATCATTTAATGATACAGGCCAATGGCTTTTACTTTGCACGATAGGTAATACGACCCTTGCTCAGATCATAAGGTGTCAGTTGTACTGTTACGTTATCACCGGTTAAAATACGAATATAATTTTTTCTCATTTTTCCAGAAATATGAGCGGTAACAACATGACCGTTTTCCAGCTCAACGCGAAACATGGTATTTGGTAATGTGTCTATCACAGTACCTTCCATTTCAATGCCTTCTTCTTTTGCCATATCTATTCTGTTCTACTTTGTTTTAATATTAAACTAAAATTTCAAGGCGTGAATATTGCCCCAATTAGAGAAAATTAGCAATAGTTAATGTGAAAATAGATAGAAAAAATTGATTTTCGTGCTTTTTAAGCAGTTTTGGAATGTTTCCAGGAGATCTGAGCCCATGAAAGATGGGGGGTTGATTTTGTTTCAACCATGACAATATCCATGCCGATTAACTGGGCCAGAATTTCAATATCATACTCAGACAGTTGTTCTTTAAGCAATTCCAGTTGTGCCGTATTAATATACAGCAGGTTAGGTCTGAAACCATGTGCCTGTTCATATTTAATTGTGAGTTGGTTTATCTTGCTGAGCATCAACTTACCTGACTATGAAAATAAATCGTCTGCGATTAATTTTATTATCGTCTTCTGGCCAATAAGCTTTAGTTATTTTTATCATTTTGTAAAAAAATATTTTATTAAATCATTAACTTAAGTCTACTATTAGTAATAATTTTAGTTATAACAAGAACTTGTCCATGAAAGTTAAATTATTACTAAACTCTAGCTATCAGCCAAGGGTCTGGGCGGGAGGTGTGTTTTGCCAGGCATGGTTATAAAAATATTCAAGAGGCTGATAATTATTTTTATAACTCATTTTCTGACAATTTTTAATCCAATAGCCTAAATACAACCATTTCAGACCACGATTCCGGGCTTCTTCAATCTGCCAGAGAATAGAAAAAACACCCAGACTTCGCTTTTGATATTCAGGGGATGGTTCAAAGAAAGTGTAAACTGCAGAGAGACCATCTTCGACTATATCTGTCACAGCGACACTGACCAGATGCTCATTTTCCCGGAACTCAAAAAAAGTGGTATTACTCCAGTCAGAGGTAAGAAAGTCCAGATATTTGTCATTATCCGGCTCGTCCATTCCACCCCCGGGATGTCTTGATGTTACATAATCAGAATACATTTGATAGTGATCTTTATCGTAGATGCTTTCTTTTGTATGAGCCGTTATGAGTTTGTTCTTATTATTGCAGCGTTTTTGAGAACGGCTTAAAACAAACTTCTGCACATTTAGACGAATGGGGATGCAATCATGACATTTCTGACAGTAGGGTGTATACACATGTCCGCCGCTACGACGAAAACCATGCTGAATAAGTTCAGAATAAACATCCGCTGTCATTTCAAGTTCTGGATCAACAAACAGGCTGTTGGCCTGGCGATCAGGCAAATAACTGCACTCGTGTTCAGCTGACAGGTAAAGATTGACCGGTTTTTGTAAAAAATTATGATCCATTTGTAGGTGTGCAATGATCCGAAATAGTTATACTGTAATGCACTCGTAAAATTACTCCTTTTACTTCCCCATTTTATAAGGGGATCGAGGGGGCTTAAAAGTACTTAAATGATTGTTTAATCCAGAAAAGGCAGGGTGTGCTGTTGTACTAATGCGAGAAATTGTTTCCTTGGTATTTCCTCCGCACCCAGACTTAACAGATGATCAGTGGTAACCTGACAATCAATTAAAGCATAGTCGGACTTTGTTAATTCGTCCAGCAAATGAACAAAGGCAACTTTAGAAGCATTACTGTGAAGAGAAAACATAGATTCACCAAAAAAAACTTTCCCCAGAGACAGGCCATATAAGCCACCGACTAACTCATCTCCAAGCCAGCATTCAACACTATGGGCTATGCCAAGCTTATGCAAGTTAAGATAGGCATGCTGCATATCATCGGTGATCCAGGTGCCATCCTGCTCCTCTCTGGGAGATTGTGCACAAGCGCAAATAACCTGATGAAAAGCCTGATCCATGGTGGTTTTAAATTTCTTTTTTCGGATCACCTTTTTCAAACTTTTTGAGACGTGAAGCTTTTCTGGAAATAAAACAGCCCGAGGGTCGGGGCTCCACCACAAAATGGGCTGGCCTTGACTATACCATGGAAAAATCCCACTAAGATAAGCACAAATAATGCGATCAGCTGATAAGTCACCCCCAACTGCCAATAAGCCATTTGGTTCAGTTAAAGCATTCATCGGATCTGGAAATTGATAGTTGGAATCGTCTTGATCAAGCCAGACAGGATATGGATTCATATGTTTGTATTCAGGTTAAAGGAAATAAATTAATATAGCATACTGAAGGGTGATGAATTAGAATTAAACTCTCAATATGGACTGATTTTTGGAAAAGTATGCCCGACTTAACAATAAAAAACCTTAACCTGTCGTCTATTTCACCCAATTTCAGTCAAGTATTTGATTTTTCTATTCCTGCAGGTACCAGTATGGGAATAACTGGCCCATCCGGGATCGGTAAATCGGTCTTATTAAAAGCTCTGGCTGATATGTTACCCCACTCAGGTGATATTTACCTGGGAGATACAGAGTCACAAACAATCCCAGCTGAACGATGGCGTCGAAAAGTCACGCTGCTGCCCTCAGAAAGCCAATGGTGGCATGAAACAGTGGGCGAACATTTTCATCATTTTAATGATGATTTATTTTCCTGTCTAGGATTCAATAAAGAGGTGATGGACTGGCAGATCATTCACCTGTCCAGCGGTGAAAAGCAAAGGCTGGCCTGTATCCGAGTCTTGATGAATGAACCCGAAGCATTATTATTAGATGAACCGACAGCCAATCTGGATCAGACTAATCGTATCCAATTAGAAACATTAATAATTGAATATCAGAAAAAAAATCAAATTCCACTGCTGTGGATCAGTCATGACAAGGCGCAATTAAGTCGGATCTGTCAGCAATTACTGACACTGAATAAAAACCATTATCAAATCACTCAAATTGGAGCTGATTCATGATACATCTGACGCCCTGGGATCTGGCAATTGCATCCACTATGATTATTTTACTGGCAGTCACCAGCCTGCTATTACAATTAAAGATTACTAAACAATTGCTAATCGCAGCTATTCGTAATGTTATTCAGCTGTTACTCATCGGTTATATATTAAAGATAATTTTTAATAGTAATAATTTATTTTTATTGCTTGCTATTGCTGCTGTTATGTTAGTGGTTGCAGGTTTTGAAATTAATTCCAGGCAAAAATATCCCCTGAAGCGATGGATCGGTTTTAAAGTAGGGACGAGTGCACTGTTTATTTCATCATTTGCAATGGCATTATTAACACTAATGGTTATTGTTGCACCGACTCCATGGTATTCCCCTCAATATGCTATTCCACTATTAGGGATGTTATTAGGTAATACCATGAACGGTATTTCATTAGGTATGGACAAGCTCAACCAGAGTGTTTATCAGCAGCGGCTGATAATTGAACAAAGACTCATGCTGGGCCAAACTTATCAGGAAGCAATTCATGAAATACGTGCAGAAAGTATACGCACAGGAATGATCCCAATTATTAATTCAATGGCTATTGCCGGACTTGTTAGTTTGCCGGGTTTGATGACTGGACAGATTTTGGCAGGAACACCACCGGTGGAGGCTGTGAAATATCAGATATTGCTCTTTTTTCTGATTGCGTCCGGTACCGGGTTTGGTATTATGCTGGCGGTCTGGATGATTGCCAAACGGATGTTTGATGATCG
>JADGDG010000009.1 GCA_016744995.1 Gammaproteobacteria bacterium | reverse complement strand
TGAAATGGATTTAAAGTAACTTACTTCCTTCTGCTTAACTTCCTGTAACAATGCCGTAATGCGTCTGGTTTTTGCCAGAAACAGAGCTGCAGAGACAAGCATACCTGCCATGCAGATTAAAAAACTAAAGAAGGAAATATAAGCCAGATACAGAAAAGAAAAGATCAACAACACAGACATCTGTGCAGCCCCGGTGATCTGGGGGATCGACTGGGATATCAGCATATCGCTTTGCGTAAAACGGGCATACAAGCTATTACTTCCCTGCTCTTCCATAAAAGGTAATTCAACTTGCCGGATTTTGCTGGTCAGGCGAATTCTTACATTATAAATGGCATCTTCAATGGTAATAATAGCCCGCTCAAAAGCAAACCACTGGGCATAAAGAAAGAGTGCAAAGCTAACCATATACAGCCAAAAATATTGAGTCAGGTTTTCATTGTCTGCAACAGCCTGAGTTGCATGGTTGACAATACCCAGAAGCAGACTATTGGCAATACCAGCAATGATAACGATCAACAGGATTTGTTTGTAGGGTTTGCTGGTTTCTTTTTCGATGAATTGAATCAATCGCATATTTTAATAATGTCCGTGACTTCCTTCAGGGCGTAAAAGTAGAGGCCGAAAATGAGTTGTAAGCATCTGGGTCTTGGAGAGATACATTATATAGAAATCGAATGGAAAAAGGGAGTATCACAAAAGCAGATGCCGTATCTCCTGGGTATAGCCAAAACACTATAGCTATTATATTTATATCCAGGTTTTTATGCTTCAGCCCAGCCTGTTTCTACAATATGGTAGGGGTATAGCCAATTATCAGGTCAGGTTATAGATTAAAGGATTACTGGAAATCATGCTTTTATCAAATTCACTCATGTCTGCAAGTTTATCTTCGTCGAGAATATGCAGCCTTCTATGGTGACAGTCAATCAGACCTAATTTATGAAACTGACGAAGGATACGATTAACATGCACATTGGTCAACCCAACAGCATCGCCAATATCTTCCTGAGTCAGAGGAAAAACAACGCTGTTGGTTTCGGGGTCATAATTTTGATTCATATGTTCACGTGTACGGTGGAACAATTCCAGTAATAAAAAGGCAATACTTTCATAGGCATCCTTTCTGCTTCGAAAGGCCTGATGTTGCTGGCATAAATTCATGTCTCTTGAACCCATCGAAGCAAGGCGTAATGCCAGTGTGGGGTTTTCTTCAAACATTTCCTGTAGCCGACTGCGCGGGAAAGCACAAACAACTGATTCAGTGAGGGCTGACACTGAGTGTGAAATCATACCTTTTTGATCTGTCTGAAAGCCAAGAAAATCGCCGGGTAGTGCAAACCTGAGAATTTGTCGTTTTCCTTCTCTGGAGGTTTGATACATAGCCATCCAGCCATCAAACAGTGTATAAACATATTCTGCTTCATTTCCTTCACGGTATAAAGTGGCTTTAGAAGGTATAACAAACTGTTGATCCCGATATTTTTGTGTCCATTCAAGGCGGTCAGGGGGAACGCCCTGAAACAAAGCTAGCTTGCGGATAGGGCATTGAGTGCATTCTGTATGTGGTTGTTTGCGTGTTTGAATGGATTTTTTCTTCATTTAATCTCTCACAATCATGATCGGGCTTTAAACGTAGACTCTGAACTCTCTGTTTAAAAAATCCTTACTACAGAATATCACAAGATGTTGCTAAGCATTAACCTTGTTTTTAAAGGATTAAAATATTTTCTGAGTAAGAACAATCTGTTTTCTATACGGAAGCCGACAAACTAAAGTGTCGGCGTTCTGTTTATCTTTCTTCTGCTGCTTGTTTTGCCCGCTCCATTATGACTGAAATGCCAGGTTTGCCAAATCTACCCCCTGTTTCCCGCAACCGTTCTAGCAGGGTATCAACAGGTAGCTCGGAGAGTTGTTCATAATTATAGATGCCGATGGCATCCAGTGCTTCTGCCAATTTAGGACCGACACCATTTAGCTGACTGAGATCATCATGTATTTCCTCTAATGACTCTTTGTTAGTTAATGGTTTTTTATTAGTTAATGACTCTTTATTAGTTTCATTTTTCTTAGCTGTAGTCTTTTTTTTCTTTAGGTTTTCTACGGCACCATCTTTTTCTTCAGCCTTAAGAGTTTCGTTGTCTTCATCTAAAGGTGTTTTTTTCGTAATATAAGAGTTATACAGTTTGTCCGCAGCCCAACCAACAGAGACACCGGCTAAAAATACCAATATATTCATATATTCCCCTCAAGTTTAAGATTAGAATTTTAGCTAAAATTATATTTTTAGCCCTCTAAATCTCTCAATAATATCCTCTAAAGCAGATATAGTGATTGTCATTGTTATACTTATTTAGCTATAATTTACTAATTATGTCAAGTATCTTACTTTAACAGAGATAATGATACAAGTAGTTCTATAGGCATTGACAGGCATTTTCCCTTACTAATACAAAGGTGAAAATATTTACGCTCAAGTATGAAATTAGTGCAATATATCGTTAATGACAATATAGGGTTTGGCATATTTTATAATAAATGATGTAAATCTGATTTATGGCTTTTGAATCCATACCAAAGAATATGGACCAGCCAGGTATCTGTTGCAAATATGGCTGAGCTTAGCATGTAGCTAATAAATGGTTTAATAAAGGTGTCTGCCGATCCCGGGGAATACTGCTTCGTCCAAAAATGTGTTCCAATGGGACTGCTGTACTTAAAATAATGTGCTTAAAGTGAGCCTGGAATAATAAAATACCACAAAGGAAATACTATGATAAATCTGCAAGTTGCCGAACGGGTACGCCCGATGAATCCATCCACGACTTCATCGCTTGCTGCTCTAACCGCTGAATTACGTGCTGCAGGACACGATATTATCGGCATGGGTGCAGGTGAGCTTGATTTTGATACACCAGAACATATTAAACAGGCTGCTAAAGATGCAATTGATGGAGGCTTTACAAAATATACTGCTGTTGATGGTATCCCTGAGTTAAAACAGGCAGTCATCAATAAGTTTGCCAGAGAAAACGATCTCGAATACAGCATGAAACAGGTGATGATCTCATCAGGCTGCAAACAGACCCTATATAACCTGGCGCAGGCAGTCCTCAATGACGGTGATGAGGTTATTATTCCAGCACCTTACTGGGTCTCCTATCCTGATATTGTCAAGCTGGCTGGCGGCAGCCCTGTTTTTATCAACGCTGATATTGAACAGGGATTTAAAATCACCCCGAGGCAACTAGACGCGGCAATTACTGATAAAACCCGTCTTATGTTTATTAATAGTCCATCGAATCCGGCAGGCGTTCACTATACGCCTGATGAGCTGGCTGAACTGGGAGTCATTCTGGAGCGATATCCCAAAGTAATTGTTGCTACTGATGATATTTATGAACATATGTTATGGGAAGGAACACCTTTTAAAAACATCCTGAATATATGTCCCGCCCTATATGAACGTGGTTTTGTACTTAATGGAGTATCCAAGGCTTACTCAATGACGGGCTGGCGTATCGGCTATGTTGCTGGACCTGAATTGCTGATACAAAAAATGAAAACCATACAGTCACAAAGTACCTCTAATCCTTCATCTATCTCTCAATATGCCGCCCTTGCTGCCATTGAGGGGGAGCAGTCCTTTGTTGAAAAAGTGGTTGCAACGCTCAAGGAACGACATGACTATATCTATAGGGCTCTGCTGGAAATAGAGGGAATTAAGTGCCTGCCTTGCCAGGGGACTTTCTATATTTTACCCAATGTAGAGCAAGTGATGGCGCGTTTAGGGATCAGTAATGATATTGAATTCAGTGAATTTCTGATTGAAAAAGCACAGGTAGCTGTGGTTCCTGGTTCTGCATTTGGTGCTCCAGGTTATATACGACTTTCTTTTGCCACCAGTATGAAAAATCTTCAGGAAGCCATAAAACGATTACATAGAGTGCTTGATCCTGATTGATGAGAGCCTTCAAGCAATAAAATTTTGTCGCTGTCATTTAACAAATATGCATTACCCGAACTCAAAAATAAATCTAAAAAAAGTGCATGACTGCTAAAAACTTTAATGTGGTTTAAGGAAAGTTTCTGATATTTACGTATTATATCTATTTCCTGGTATATATAAAATTACAGGCGTTAGTTCTTTTGACTGAAAATTTAACCAATAAAAAAGAACTGTATTTCTATTTTTAATCAGGTGTCATGTTTAGCAGTTAAATAATATACTCATTGATTTTTTCAATGGATTAAAAAAAAAAGGAGTTTGACTTGACAAGTTTGCCACCTATCCCTTGGGAAGGCACAAAAAACAAGCAACGTTCACTGAACAAGAAACGCGTCGGGATGGTTATTGATTTACGTCGCTGTATCGGCTGCCACGCTTGTAGTATTGCCTGTAAAACCGAGAATGAAGTACCACTGGGCAGTTTTCGTAATCGAGTTCGTTATCTTGAACAACCTGAAATGGAAACTATCTCCTTCTTACCTCTATTATGTATGCATTGTCAGGATGCGCCCTGTCTGGGTGCCTGTCCAACACAGGCACCAACACGATTAGCTGATGGTCGAGTGGTTATTAACCAGGATAAGTGTTGCGGTATGAAAGCCTGCATTTCAGCTTGTCCATATGGTGCGATATATATAGATACCCAATCTGGTCGAGCTGATAAGTGTGATCTCTGTACACATCGTACATCATTAGATTTAGAGCCGGCCTGTGTTGCTTCCTGTCCTACGGATACTTTACGTTACGGCGACCTGGGTGATCCGAATGATCCTCTCGCAAAATATGCTAAAGAGCATAATGCCAGGCCTTTTAAAGAAGATGCAGCTACGCAGCCCTCCATTCTTTATGTGAAACATGAGAAATGGATGGAGCAGAGTGCTGCCACGGGTGTACAGCTTTCTTCTGAGGACGATGAAATAATTTACGAACAGAATAAGGGGCAATCATGAATCCCTACGACGCATTTACCCCCTTTGGCTGGCCAATTGTTATCTATTTGACGCTGGCTGGACTTGCATGTGGTGCCACTTTTTGTGCCATATTTTTTTTGCGCTTGAAAGAACGAGCCCGGGAAGGACAGTCTTACGCAATTGTTAAAACATCCTTATATCTGGCTATTGGCGCTATTCTGGTAGGCATTTTGTTATTGGTGTTTGATTTAAAAAGTAGTGACCGTTTCTATCTGAATTTTATGGAGTTCAACCCCACATCTGCTATTGCCTGGGGAACACGAATTATTACTCTTTTTGTCATGTTCTGTGTATTTAGTCTGATTTTGCTCAGTACCGTAAATGATAACGATAAGAGCAATCCTATTGGTCCGGTGTTGACTGGTTTTTTGATCTTTTTTGCACTGGCGATAGGTATTTATCCTGCTCTGGTATTAGGGCAGGCAACGATTGCCAGACCCCTGTGGGAACCTTTCTTACTGATGCCGCTTTTTCTGCTGCTCGGTCTGCATAGTGGTTTTGCGCTGGTTCAATTACTGACATTGAATAAATGGACTGACAAGAGTCTTGAGCAGATCAGAAAGCTGGATTTGGGTGCTATTGGAATACAGATTATTTTATTTGCTCTGTTAGTCATCGCTACTACTTTTTCCTCTGCTGGAAAAGATCAGCTTTTCTTTGGTGAGTTTGCCTTATGGTTCTGGATCGGAGTTGTTTTCATTGGCTGGGCATTACCGTTTATTGCCAGCTCAGGCTCTTCACCCAGTAAAAACGCAATAATACTTACTCAATTCTGTTTTATTTTTGGCGCATTTGCACTGAGAACGGTCATTGTTTTTAGTGGTCAGGGTGCACAAGCATTTATTGGCACTTGAACAGATAAGGACATTTAATTAAATGAATCAAAATAATAATGAACAAAATGAAAGCAAGCTAAACCGACGGGATTTTCTCAAGTTAGGGGGTGCTCTTACTATAGGAGTCACTACATTAGGCTTGGCTGCACCACTATTTAAGCAGTTAAGTGGTGAGCAAATCCAGCTTGATCTTGATAACTTTATCTCAATACGAAAAAAAGATTTTGTCGACTATACCCGTGCTAAGGCTATCCCCACTATTTGCTTTGGCTGCACCAATCATTGTGGTGTCATTGGCTGGGTGCAGGATGGCAAGGTTCGGCGTATAGAGGGCAACCCACTTGATCCCAACAGTGAGGGTAATACCTGTTCTAAAACCCATGGCATGATTAGTTATACCTATTACCCCGAGCGCTTGTTGTATCCAATAAAACGGGTCGGCAAACGAGGTGAAGGTAAATGGCGACGGATCAGTTGGCAAGAAGCCACTCAGGAAGTGGGTGATCGCTTGAAAACATGTCGTGACTCAGGTCATCCTGAACGCTTTATTTTCCATTACGGTCGCGATAAAACAAAGGGCTTTACCAAGCGTTTTACCAATGCCTTTGGTACCCCTAATCGTTTAAACAGACGAGCAATTTGCAGCTCAAATCGTCGTGTGCCGTTAATGAGTTTTTTCGGTCGTGATTTTGAGTGGGAAACTCAGGATATGGAGAATACGAAATATATTCTCAATTTTGGTGCTAATCCCATGGAAGCCTACCAGGGCGGTCTATTCATGATGCATCGCATACAAAAGGCGCGTGTCGATAATGGTGCCAAAATGGTGTCTTTTGAAGTCAGACCTACGGCGACAGTCAACTGCTCTGAGGAATATTTCAAAGTGATGCCCGGCTCTGATGGCGCCATTGGTTTTGCCATGGCCAACGTCATTATCGATGAAGGCTTGGTTGATAACGCCTTCTGGAAACGTTGGGCTAATATTCCATTAGCTGAGATTAAACAGCACATTAAAGACTGGACACCTGAACATGCTGAAAAACTCAGTGGTGTTCCAGCAAAAGACATCCGTCGCATCGCTATTGAATTTGCACAAGCAGCACCGCATTGCACCACCATGACTGCACGGGGTTCAGCGAAACATTATAATGGTACTCAGGGCGATCGCGGCCTGAGAATGCTGGATGTGTTAGTCGGTAACGTAGGTCGTGAAGGGGGTTTGTGCCTCAGTAGTGGCAGGATGTGGGGCGGTGGTAAATATGGTCAGGAAGGATTGCCATCTGTGTCACAGCCAAAACCCAAACCTCCCAAGCCAAAGGCGTTTACACCAGGCACTGCGGCTTATGAAGATTTGCCTGCTGACATTAAAGAAAAAGTGGCACAACTGGATCCAAAATGGCAAAAAAAATATCAGGGTGAACTGGCAACTCCAGCTGAATATCCTTTGGCATGGCACTGGTATGGCATGAAAGTAGGACAGCTGGTACAACCTTATATTCGTGAAGGTCGGGCAAAGGTTGATGTTTATATGTCCTTTGCCTACGGTGCGGCTTATGGTTATCCTGAAGCTAAAGTCTGCCGTGACGTTTTACTGGATGAAAAGCTGGTGCCTTTTCATGTAGCGATTGATATCGGCTATAGTGAACATGCAGCACTGGCTGATATTATTCTGCCGGAAGCAACCAGTCTGGAACGCTGGGATCCGCACTCAACCAACTGCTATGGACTGGTTCCCTATACCGGTATCCGTCAGCCACTGGTTAAGCCTTTGGGAGAAGCAAGGGAAATTCAGGTAATTTTCCGTGATCTGGCACGTCATATTGGCGGTGGTATGGAGCAATACTTTGACTATGAAAATGTCGAAGACTTTTATAAGGAATGGTACAAGAACATCTCGGCACGTATTCCTGGAGGCTGGGAAGAATTTAAGCGTCGGGGAATTTGGCAGGATCCCGATCGTGAAAAAGATTATGAGCTATATGAACGCCCTGTTCCTTATGAAGAGTTGGTTGATAGTACTATTGACCCAGAGACAAAAGTTATTACTAAGCTCATTAAAGGAAAGAAACGCTCGGTAGGTATTATGATGACCGATGCTGACACAGGTGAAATGAAGCCCGTTCGAGGCTTTCCGACACCATCCAGAAAGATACAGGTGTATGATCCTATATTTCCGTTGGCGGCAAAAAGTGCCAGGCTGCCCGAAGGTGATCCCAATGGTAATGCTTTACCCACTCTTTTTTCTATCCCGGGATTTGATGATTTAAAAGAAGATGACATGATCCTGACTACGTTTAAATGGAATGTACATACTCAAGGTCGTTCTTCGCAGTGGAAATTCAATGCTGAAATTGTGCATACCAATCAACTCTTTATTAATCCAGAGACAGCAGCTCGAATGGGGCTGAAGACAGGAGATGAAGTAGAGGTCACTGTGCAACGACCCAAAGGGTTGACTTATCGTGGTGGCATTGATGAAGTGGTTGGTGTCGTCAGGAATAAAGTTCGTCTGCTCAATGGCGTTCATGAGCGGGTTATTTGTTTTGCCCATGCTGGAGGACACTGGGAACATGGTGCCGTTGCGCGTGCGGAAAATAAAGAAAGCTTGCCCATCAAAGAGCCAAAGAGTGGCCTGGAAAAAGACTTTTCCAATGACATATGGTGGTCAAAAGATCAGGGGGGTACGGGAAATGGTGCAACAGCAATGAATGATGTTTTACCCATCAATCCATCTCCTTTAGTCGGAGGTCAAAACTGGTTTGACAATATTTGTCAGATCCGAAAGATTTCCTGATCATGGTGATGAGCAGCACAACATACTCTCAAAAGGCAGCCATATATGCTTTGCTGGGTCGAATCTTTATCAGTGAGCTTGACCGGCAAAGTTTGGAAGCATTGCAAGAGCAGCAGATATCATCAATCTTCGAGAAGCTTCACAGCGGCTCCCAAAAATATTTACAGGATACAAAGTGGGATAAAGAACAGATAGAGCAACTTGCTTCTGATTACTGCCATCTTTTTATATTACCGCAAAAATCGGGTTTATCATTAAGAGCGAGTCATTGGATGACGAATGAGGAGTCTGCAAATTTAACACAACTGGAAAGCATTATTAAAGGACTTGATCTTGATAGCTCGGTGGTTAATGCAAGTCTGGCTAAATTACCCGGGGATCACCTGGGGGTTTTGCTTTACTTTGTGAGTTCTGTTTATCATTCAGATGATAAACAGATACAAAAACTTGGGACATCGCTGATACAACTCTCCCTGTTACCGTGGATCCTTAGATTTAATGAAAAATTATTAACCAGTACCACCAATCCACTTTATCTTGCCAGTGGAAAGCTCTTGCTGGAACTATTAGATTTTGAAGGGCTGGAGGAGTAATGTTAAAAAAAATCTCCTGTGGACTGTTATAATATTAATTTAAAAGATACTTACAGTTTTAAATTGAGCAAAAACCACCAGCTCTTGAGGAATTAATCCGTTCCATAGTCATCTTCATGGGGTTTATCAAAAATCCTTATTTATGGCTGTTCTTCAAAAGAGTCCTTCAAAAAATACTCTGATGATCAGACATTGCTCAATGCTAAAGCAATCATAATCCCTCCTCTTATCTTGCTTGTCTGATACTCTCAAATATTAAAATACTCCAGTTTTATACGGATCCTTTTATGGGTTACGAAGTAATTTCCATACCTGCAACCGTTCAATTTTATCTTATACTTTTATCATTTAGCAGCCTTTATTAAGCCGCCCCTTACTGATTATATGTCGATAATTAATCAATATTAACCTGCATTGTTAATCTGTATTTATCTATTAAATTTCCTATATATACATTTATTCAAATATATAGGAATAATTTTATTATTATTATAGGTCTATTTATTGTAACAATATTTGCTTTTTTAATTCCTGTGAATATGTTTCTACTCATAATCTATTTCTACAAGGAAAATACTTAGCTTGCAATGGCATAGAGTCTTCTGTTGGTTCTTAATATAATAATCTTAATTAACATATACATATATAATTGCTCTGAATGTTTGATGCAGATTGTGGCATAACTAAATAAAATATTAACATCTGACTATATTTCAATATTAAAATATATATTGTTAATTGATACCTGTTCATAACAATTGGCGTATATAGAATATTATTTAATCTGTGTTAAATCTTATATGACTTGCCTCAAGTAACATTGCCGCCTTGAGTAACATAATAAAAATCAAAAACAATAAATTGAATTAAATCAAGGGGGTTTTATAAATCATGTCAAAAATAACTCGACGGAATTTTTTAAAAAGTTCTAGTGCAGCCGCAGCTATCCCGTTAATGGGCTCCACAGGCAATGCTCTGGCAAAAGAAAATAGCCAGCTGACAGATACTGGAATTATTCTGGATTACCCGGAAACAATAGTGAGCAACTCGAGTCAGCTAGCCGTTAATAAAGCCATTAGTTTCAACTATCCCGATAATAGTTCACCCTGTGCTGTGATCCGTATGGGTCATGTTGTGCCTGGTGGCGTTGGGCCTGACAAGGATATTGTTGCCTACAGCATTCTGTGCAATCACATGGGCTGTCCTCTTAACTATGATGCCACTACGCGTACGTTTAAATGTGGCTGCCATTTCAGCATGTTTGACAGTGAAAAATCCGGGCAAATGGTAACCGGTCAGGCTACTGAAGATCTTCCCCGCATCCTGTTGTCTTACGATAAGGCATCGGGTGATATAAAAGCGGTGGGTGTTGACGGTTTGATTTTTGGTCGTCAGGCAAATGTAGTGTAATGATACTGTTAAGAGCCATCAGTAAATAAGAGCCGTCAGCAAATAAATTTTTGCTGCTGTCGCTTTGCTAACCTTCTTGTATATAAAGAGAAATAGCAAAGAAAGATAGTAAAAAAATTTATGTTAGATAAGAGGATAAGGGGAAAAGATAATGACTCAGAAAATTAAAGATCGCATTGGATTACCACCAGTCAATGCGCAAAAGACCAATATGACCTGTCACTTCTGTATTGTCGGATGTGGCTATCATACTTATAAGTGGCCTGTTGATAAGGAAGGCGGACGAAAAGCCAATCAGAATGCATTGGGGATCGATTTTAGCAAGCAAGTTGGATCACTGGAATTGTCAATGACACCTGCCATGACCAATACGGTTAAGGACAAGGATGGTCAGGCCTATAACATCATGATGGTTCCTGACAAGCAATGCGTGGTGAATAATGGCATCTACTCAACACGAGGAGGATCCATGGGAAGCCTTATGTATAATGACACTGGGCCTTCAAAGGAGCGTCTCAAGTATCCACGCTTTTTTACCGGCGATGACTGGGTAGATTTTGACTGGAAACAGGCAATGGCTATCTATGCCGGAGTGACCAAGCGCATTCTGGATAAAGACGGTGCTGATCAAATCATGTTTAATGCATTTGACCATGGTGGTGCCGGGGGAGGCTTTGAAAATACCTGGGGTTCAGGTAAATATATGTTCTCTGCCCTTAAAACCAAAATGGTGCGGATTCATAACCGCCCTGCCTATAACTCGGAATGTCATGCCACCCGTGATATGGGTATTGGTGAGTTAAATAATAGCTATGAAGATAGTGAAGTCGCAGACACAATCATGTTTATTGGCATGAACTGCTACGAAACCCAGACTAATTATTTCCTGAATCATGCCTTACTTAATTTGCAAGGTGTGACTAAAGATAAAAGGAAAAAATGGTTCCCTAAAGAAAGTATTGAAGACAGTCGTTTTATTTTTGTTGATCCACGTCGTACCAATACACAGGCAATTTGCGAACAAACTGCCAAAGACAGAGTGCTGCATCTGCAAATCGAACCGGGTACGGACACCGCTTTGTTTAATGGTTTGCTCAGCTATGTGGTTGAGCAAGGCTGGCATAATAAAAAATTTATTGCACAGCATACCAGTGGTTTTGATGATGCACTGAAAACCAATAATATGTCATTGGCTGACTGTAGTAAGGCCACGGGAGTTTCTGAAGCTGATCTGAAAAAAGCCGCTGAATGGGCCTACAAGCCCAAAGCTTCGGGTCATGCCCCGCGCACGGCACACATGTATGAAAAAGGCATTATCTGGGGTAATGATAATTACAAAATCCAGTCTGCGCTGGTTGATCTGGTGCTGGCAACAAAAAATGTGGGTCGCCGTGGCACAGGTGTTTGTCGTCTTGGAGGACATCAGGAAGGCTATGCACGTCCGCCCTACCCTGGTCCTCGTCCTGCGCCCAACATTGATCAGGAGATCATTAATGGCAATGGCAAAATGTTGACAGTCTGGGCTTGTAACTCTGTGCGAACCACCCTTAATGCACAGCGTTATCAGGCAAAGATCATTCAGCGTAGTAATATCGTGCGTGAAGCCTTGATTCAATCGGGTGGCGGCTTAAGTACTGAACAAATGGTTGATGTTATTTATGATGCAGTGAGTAATAAAGGCGGTCTGTTTGTCACCACGATTGATCTTTATCCAACTGCTTTTGCCAAATTAGGTCATATGATGTTGCCTGCTGCACATCCAGGGGAAATGAATCTGACTTCCATGAATGGTGAGCGCCGTATGAGGTTGTCTGAAAAGTTTATGGATGCTCCAGGGATAGCTAAACCTGATTGCCTGATTGCAGCCGGTGTGGCAAATACCTTGAAAGATATGTACCAGGCTGAAGGCAATGCAGAGATGGCAAAACGTTTCGAAGGTTTCGACTGGAATACAGAAGAAGATGCCTTTAATGATGGTTTCAGAAAACCAGACGGTATTGATAGTCAGGGTGGTGGAACCGGTAGTCTGGTCACTTATGAGCGTCTTCGGGCAATGGGCAATAACGGTGTCCAGTTACCCGTTAAAGAGTTTAAAGACGGTAAATTGATTGGTACAGAAATGAACTATATGGATTATAAGTTTAGTACTGATGATGGTAAGGCACACTTCCTTCCTGCTCCCTGGACAGGCTTGCCTGAACCGGTTGAAAAACTACGGGGCAAGCATAAGTTCTGGATTAATAATGGACGCGCCAACCATATCTGGCAAACAGCATTTCATGATAAGTATCATTCCTTTAGAACTGAGCGTTATCCCATGGCACCCATTGAAATGAATTTAGCTGATGCCAGAGATATGGGCATTGAATCGGGTGATGTTGTTGAGGTGTATAACGGCTATGGTTCAACTTATGCAATGGCCTACCTTGAGCCGGACATGAAACCTGGACATACCTTTATGGTGTTTGCTTATTTTAAAGGTAATGTTGGCGAGGTGGTTACAGACTGGACCGATCAAAATGTGCTGCCTTATTACAAGGGTACATGGGCTGACATCCGTAAAGTTTCATCAATGGCTGATTATCAAAAGACCGTTTCGTTTAAACGTCGTCGCTATTCTTAGGCAGCATCTATTCTGCTTCATGGGGGAATAGCTCCTTGTAATAAATAATGTGTAGATCTTGTTTATGCACTACTTATTACAAGAATTAAAATTAAGACAAAAGGTGCCCCTTTCAGAGTAAAGTTTTTCGGGATCCAAACTAATTGTGATAGTTATAAAACATACCCTTTATTTAGCAATGTCTTGGCTAATTACCCCTTACCCCGCCTACTTGTAAGGGGGATTATTTTTTCACAAATTAATATCAGCCTTATTATTATCTAATCACAGCAGCAAGCAGTTTTGTTTGCCTCAGTTTGTTATGATGTGGGCTCACAACAGTCCTCTTCATTATCTAACGGCGCTGAGCATACGCCTGTTTCAGGTAAGACCAGTTCTACCCGTGCAGCCCCTTCTTTATCACCGACAATATCCGCAATAATCGACCGTACCTGTTCATATCCTGTGATCATCAGAAAGGTAGGAGCACGCCCATAGGATTTCATGCCTGCTATATAGAACCCTGTCTCTGGTTGAGCCAATTCACGAGCACCATGAGGACGTACTGTTCCGCAAGAATGTACATTAGGATCAATCATAGGAGCGAGTATGGGTGGACATTCTGTTGCAGGATCCAGTTCCAGGCGTAGTTCGCTGGCAAAGGAGTAATCAGGTCGGAAACCAGTGGAAACGACGAGTTCATCTACCGTCACATTTTTATTTTCTTCGACTGCACCAGAGCTGATTTTTAATCCATCGGTTTGCTGGGCAATATGCGATAGGTAAAAGCCGGATTTTATTGTTATTTTTCCACCCTCAATCAAATGCTTGAATTTAGTGCCCAGTGCGCCTCGGGCTTCAATCTGATCATTATCACCACCACCAAAGGAACGCTCGGTATCTTCACCTCTGACCAACCAGGTGATATTGGTATCAGGAGCTTCTTCTTTTAAGGTGACAAGATCCAGAATAGTTCCTACTGCAGAGTGTCCACCACCTAAAACAGCGACTCGTTTATTGGCAAACTGTGCCCGCTTCTCACCCAGCACATCAGGCATGACATAGCTGATATGCTCTGCTGCTTCAGGTTCTCCAAAGGCAGGTAGCCCGTTTGAGCCTGCTGGATTCGGCGTAGACCAGGTGCCTGAAATATCAATGACAGCATCAGCTAATGCAACTTGCTGTTTGTTATCCTGGGTATAACGAATTTCAAATTTTGCCTGTTCCCTGCCCGCTGTCATTAACTTGTCCAAACCAACCCGGCTGATGGCCGTTACTTTGGCTGACAGTTTGATATATTGCTTTAGTATGGTTTGAATTCCCAGTGGCTTGATATAGCGCTCAATAAGTTCTCTGCCAGTAGGGAGCTCATCATTATCGGGTCTGTCCCAGCCTGTATCATTGAGTAATTTTTCTGCTGCCGTATCAACATTAAACTCCCAGGGAGAGAACATTTTTACATGCTGCCACTGGCGAATGGCATGGGCTACTTCTGCTCCCTGTTCAAAGATAATAGGTGTTAATCCTCGCTCCAGTGCCTGAGCACCCGCTGCCAGACCGACGGGACCAGCGCCAATAATAGCGACAATTTGTGGTTTCATAGTAGTTTTATCTCCTGAGTTGATTAAAGCATATATTCTGTGAGAACCTGATCAGGGTAGAAACTTCATCATTTATTGGTCTATTTAAATAGCCAAATTTTTCCCAACTTGGGTATAATAAAGTCTGCAAACAGATAGCAATTATCGGTGCTCTTAATATTATAAGTCCTGTACAGCTTGTATTCTAAGTCCTGCACAGCTTAACTTGAAGTAAAAAAATGCTTTTCACCTATTTTTCTTGCCAAACTAAAAAAAGTAAATTATTTTTGCTGGCAAATCGGTTAAAAGCGTGTTAATTTTATTTATATATATAGTATACTCTATATACGGTTTAACATATTAAGCCCCTGATAATTAATTTATGTTAAATTATGAGCCGTTTTGTTTATTTTATGTGCTGACTTCAGCTAATTTATTATTTGGAAGGATTTAATCAAAGTGATCGAAGCTTTATTCTTAATTGGTGGAAACCTTCTTGGTATTAACCTCTATTATAAAAATAAAAAAAAGTCGAAAAAGCGACATCTCCATGCCTTGATGGGCAGTGGCTCTGGATCACTTGCTGCATCAGGGGATGACATTGGCGAAGTTAATATCATTACAGAAACCGATCAAGCAAAGGAAAAGACCCAGGAAGAAATAGCGGCGATGCGCGTTTTAAATAGTAATATTGGTTCTGTCGTCTTGCTGGTTGCTTCCCGTGCCTATCCTGTTCTTACCTTACCCGGTATGGCTCTGGCCGTCTATGCTTGCCTTCCTATATATAAACGCACCTATACCTCAGTAATCAAGGAAAGAAAACTGAAAAATGACCTGTTAAATGGTTTAGTCGTAACAGGAACTCTGGGAACCGGACACTTTCTGGTGACTGCGATATTTACCTTTGTTTCAAATCTTGGAACCGTTGTTGTGCAAAAAAGCAAAGGCTATTCCGAAGAGATGCTAAAAGGGGTATTTGATCAAAAGGTCAGTACAGTATGGTTGTTACGAGATGGTAGTGAAATTGAGACAGCGATTGAAGAAGTAAAAATCAAGGATGTGCTTATTGTGCATACTGGAGAATTGATCCCGCTGGATGGTACTATCCTTAAAGGAGCTGTTACAGTTGATCAGCATGCCTTAACTGGAGAATCCATACCCGTTGAAAAGGCTGAAGGAGACAAGGTGTTAGCCTCTACGGTGGTAATTGCGGGTTATGCCCAAATTGAGGTCACGCAAACGGGCCAAAATACAGTGGTTGCAAAGATAGAAAATGTATTACAGAGTACCTCCCATTTCAAAACGGGTATTCAGCTAAAAGGTGAATCATGGGCTGATAAGGCTGCTGCACCTATTCTTGGTTTGGGTGTGCTGTTGTTCCCTCTGCAAGGTGCGGCGGTATCAACAGCAGTATTTAATATGAGCCCGGGTAATGGCATCCGTTTATCTGCCTCTGCGCAAACACTCACTCATATCATTCTGGCTGCCGAGGAAAATATACTGATCAAAGACGGCAGGGTTCTTGAACAATTAATGGACGTGGATACAGTCATCTTTGACAAGACCGGAACCCTGACTGAAGATGAGCATGCAGTGAGTCGCATCTTGTGTGCAGATAATGATTATACTGAAGATGATATTTTATACTTTGCGGCAGCAACCGAACAAAAAGTAAGCCATCCATTAGCCAGAGCGATTATAGAAAAGGCCGAAGAGTCAGAGTTTACTTTGCCGGATGTTGCGTTATCTGATTCCAGGTATGAAGTCGGCATGGGGGTTACTGCTACCGTTAATGGTAAAACCACTCAGGTGGGCAGCTTATCCTTTATGGAGAAGGCAGGCATTCCCATTCCAGATGAAATAAAAGATGATGTGCAAGCAACCATTGCCGATGGTTTTTCTGTGGTGATGGTGGTTATTGAAGGTCAGATTGTTGGTGCTATTGAAATTCAGGCGCAGTTACGCCCTGAAGTTAAACAGGTTATAAAAAGTCTGCGTAAGCGTGGCATCAAACATATGTATATCCTGTCAGGTGATCAGCTGGAGCCTACCCGTCAGATGGCCAATATGCTGAAACTGGACGGTTACTTCCATAATGTTTCCCCCGAAGATAAAAGTAATATTATTGAAAAATTACAGAAAGAAGGTAAAACAGTTTGCTTTATTGGCGATGGAATCAATGATGTTATTGCCATGAAAAAAGCCAATGTCTCCATTTCTTTGAGTGGTGCAAGTACCATTGCCACCGATGTGGCTCAGGTGATCCTGATGAACGGACACTTGAAGGAGATGGATGTTTTGTTTGAAATTGCCCATAACCTGAAAAGTAAATTGATTATGACCATTACCTCCTACACTACAGTTGTGCTGGTGTCCTTTACCAGTATCATCTTTCTGGGAGCACCGCCTTTTGTTGCACTGGTTGTACAATCTCTTGTTAATAATACCTATGGCATGTCACAGGCATTACTGCCCTTAAAGCAACTGAGAGATAATAAAAAGAAAGAATATGAAAATGAACGAAAGTTGCTTTCTTAAAAAACACCGTTAGAACTGCAAGGCGACAAGCTGATATCTGTGATTCAGCAAGCATAGGTTCGCCAAACACAGATTGACCAAAAAACTTATAACTACCTCTCTTTTATAGCTTTATCCTTTTTAAGGATCGGCTTCGGTTGAGCTGGAAAAGGCGGCTCGAATAAACCGACACAACATAACAATATACAGGACACCGAAGATGACGAATCGAGTCGATACCATCACCGTTAGAACTATTTTGAATTCCCAGGGCGGGCGTTCGTTTGAGGCCAACCTTCGCCTGGAGGATGGCAGCATCGGCTTCGGTGCTGCAGCGCGGGCCATTATCCCCGGCCGCCGTGAGCGCGATCTCACCGCCTCGGAGCAATTGGGTTCGCAAAAAGACGCACCGAATATTGTGGCGCTGAGGAAATACCTGAAAGGACGCAGTTTTGACAGCCAGCGGGATTTCGATGCCTTATTTTTCGAAGACGGTCAGTTTGCCAAAGTCGGGGCTGATATCGCACTGGCACTGTCATTGGCTTATTGTCGGGCCCAGGCCCGCTCTTGTGGTTGCTCACTGAAGGATCAGCTGGTCGGTCTGTCGGATCTCGAACCGAAGATGCCGCACCCGCTGGTCAATGTCTTCAGTGGCGGTGAACATGGCGCTCACATTTCCTATCAGCAACTGATGATCATCCCGCAACATGATCGCATTCATGACGATATAGAGACAGCGCTTCGGGTCTATGGCGAGATTGAAAAGATGGTCACATCCAAAGGGATGGTGGAGGGCTATTCGGCCTCTAGCGGCATGTTGACCACATCGCCAAATCTACGTGAACTGTTCGATATCATGGCAAACACGATCGAGCGACTTGGACTTTCGGATCATGTGATGCTCGGAACGGATGTTGCTGCAGAACATCTTGAGCAGGGTAATGGAACCTACAAGGTTGGTGATGAGATCATGACCAGTGAGGAACTGGCAGCTTTTCACCGAGGCTTCCTTGACGATTATAATTTCTACTTCTATGAGGATCCATTCGGTCCGGACGATGCTGCGCCGTGGCGGGCATTGACCGAATACGCACCATCTTCAACCATAATCGTTGGTGATGATCTATTTGCCACCAACGTAAAGAATATTGATCCGGAGCTAGCGTCTGGGATCCTGCTGAAGATGAATCAGGTCGGCACGGTCAGCGGCACTCTGGATGCAGCAATTGCGGCACGAAAGGCAGGCATGAAGCTGATCGTATCTCACCGCTCCAAGGAGACGGAAGATACGGCCATGGCCGACCTCGCAGTGGCCGTTGGTGCAGAATTGATCAAAGTTGGTGGGCCAAGGCGGGGGGATCGAATTGCCAAGTACAATCAACTCATCCGCCTCGCGGAAGGAGATGAGTGCCCGCCTGTCTAGGGCTGCTTCATAGCTACGAGAAGCACTGCGGTTCATGCCATTGTGATGGCGACGACTATAATAATGCCTTTGGTATCACTTGGGTCTTCAAATAATTAAATTAAAAGGTAAAACTATGGGTAAACGTATTGGCATCAATGGCTTTGGCAGAATGGGACGGCTTGGAATGAGGGCTGGTTGGGATGTTGATGAGTTGCAATTTGTGCGGGTTAATGAAATCTCGAGCAATGCCATTGGCTCAGCTCATCTGCTTAAGTTTGACTCGGTTCATGGCACCTGGGGGCCAGAGTGTAGTGCCGAGGGAAACGTCATGCACATTGATGGTCAGGAGATCATCCACAGTGAGTCCCCAACCATCGAAGGGGCTGACTGGTCTGACTGCGATATTGTCATCGAAGCAACAGGAAAGCACCATAAACAACCTGAGAAACTACAGGCCTATTTTGATCAGGGCGTTAAAAAGGTTATTGTCGCCGCCCCTACCGAAGGTGCACTGAATATCGTCTACGGAATCAATGACAAGCTATATGATCCGTCGGTAAATCACTTGATCACCGGCGCCTCCTGTACAACTAATTGCCTTGCCCCTGTGATCAAAGTAATACACGAAAAAATAGGCATCAAACATGGATGCATGACAACCATCCACGATATAACTAACACCCAGACCATCGTCGATAAGGGTCACAAAGATCTGCGCCGAACCCGTGCCTGCGGCAACTCACTGATACCGACTACCACGGGATCTGCCAAAGCAATCACCAAAATTTTTCCAGAACTGGAGGGCAAGCTCAATGGTCATGCAGTAAGGGTACCCCTACTGAACGCCTCCCTTGTTGACTTTGTATTTGAGGCGGAGCGCAAGGTTACCGCTGAAGAGCTAAACGACTACTTCCGTGAAGCATCTGAGGGTGAATTGAAGGGTATTCTGGGCTATGAAGAGCGGCCATTGGTCTCTGTTGATTACCTCAACGATGCTCGCTCGGCCATAATCGATGCCCCTTCAACCATGGTGATTAATGATACGCAGGTGAAGGTTTACGTTTGGTACGATAATGAGTGGGGTTATGTGAATCGCATGATGGAGCTTGCTCAAAAAGTAGCGCAGCTTATGTGAATGTAAGCTTAAAAGCGAAGCCGCTGTCATGAAGTTACTGGTAATACGCCACCTGCCCACCCAATATAATAATAGCGGTCTGTTACAGGGGCGTCTGGATATTGATATTGAGCCCCCAAACCAGCAACAACTGTTGCGGATCACTGAGAACCAGAAGAAGATTCGAGAGTTCGGATCTGTCGACAGAGTACTCTGCAGTAGCCTTAATAGAACTGCCCAAACCGCACTGGCATACGGCTATGCTGATAGAGCCTGTATTCGCGAGCCATTATTGAATGAACTTGATTTTGGTTGTTACGAAGGCCAGCCTAGACAAGAGATGTGGAATGCACTCGGTGAAGCCTGGTGGCAGAGTCCAGAATGCCTAGTCCTGGGTGAACCCATCCGCGCACTTCAACAACGGATCACTGAGTTACTTGAAAAGTACGCTCAGGAGGAGCGACTGCTGCTATTCAGTCACGGTGCCTGGACACGGGCCCTGCTTTCCTATAGCCAGACTGGCGATATCAGGGATATGAACCGGATGACAGTGAACAATAATGATATTCTTTGCCTTACACTTGTATAAAAAGGGTGATACGGACTGATTGATGTTTACAGGCAAATGGGCTGCCTCTTTATGATCATCAATGTAGTACTTAGTTCAACTTAAGATACAATAAAAGCGTTACAGCATAAATCTTATCCAATCTAATTTTAACCACTATCTCATTTCGCTACTGAAATGCAGTTATTTCCAGAACCAATAAAATATATTTTCTAAATCCTGATGCTGATATTTTTTATTAATGGCATCAGTGTAGGTTATTACCTACACGCTCAACTCTTTTCACTTAACAATTTTATAACATTCATTAAGTTGCATTAATGAATATTACAGGATTTATATGAGTGCGTAATATTGCTTGTATCCTGCTCTTTTTCTATGCAGTCAAATGGTTTAAATATATGTTAGTTTAGATATATTATTTATAATCTAGATTAAAGAAAAATGAATCATCACCTTGTACAATAGGTATTTTAAAAGGTTCTAAAAGTACTTCTAACTCGAATCGAGGATTGATGAGAGTTACAAAAAAAAATAAAAAAATATATATAAAAATATAAAAATAAACATTTAGTCACTACCCAGCTTATTTAGATTTTACCCACGTTCTATGCATTTTTGTGTGAAAAATAGTCACATATACGAATATGTGACTGTTTTTCTGAGCACAAAAAATGATGAAACTGGGTAAAAAAATAAATGCGCTGAATAAATACAAACATAAAATATTTTAAATTATACCAAAGGAGTTTTTCTATTATGCGCAATTTATTGCCCGCTTTACTATTGTCTGCCATTCCATTTTTCACAGTTGCAACTGTGAACGCAGGCGACTCGGTTACCTTTGCTGGTAGCACAACCGTGTTTCCGTTCATGGAAAAGCTGTCACCCTTGTTAGCGAAACAGGGCATTGACGCTAAAATCCAGGCAGGCGGATCATCTGCGGGTTTCAAGGCGGTTAAATCGGGTATTGCCGATTTTGGTATGATGTCACGCGAACTGAAGAAAAAGGAAAAGCCGTATGTGGATACACTAGTTATCTCGCGTGATTGGCTGGTGATGATAACCCACAAGGATGCACCTTTTGACAATATCACCTCGAAAGAAATTCTTGATCTCTATACTGGCCATTCTAAAGAATTGCATGGCTACAAGCTCAACGTCATCGCCAAGGAAGCCGGCCGGGGAACCAAGACCATCTTTGATCACCACTTCCATCTGGGAAAAAAAGCAGGCCATCCGATTGCCAGAGATCTGGTTATTATCGGTCCTAACGGCCAGGCCATCACCACCGTGGCTGGAGATCCCCACGGAATCACCTATCTGTCTTATTCGGCCGTGAACGCTGCCATCCAGCAGGGCGAACCGCTCAAGATGCTGACCCTGGATGGTGTTGCGGGTTCTCCTGAAAACGTCTCTAAGGGCAAATATACATTACAACGTGGTCTGAATCTGGTTTACACCAAAAAGAATGCTGCTCTGGCGGATCGTGTAAGCAAAGCTCTGAGTAATGATGAAGCGCGCAAGATCTTTATAGACGGCGGGGTTCGGCCTACTTTGTAAGTGTAATCTGGCAAGTTGAGCCTTATTGGTTCGCTTGCTGGTCTGTCATGTAAGCACCTGATCGTGAAACAGCGAGCTTTTTTACCAATCAGGTGCTTCGTTGACTAAGGTCTATTTTTAATTTTTACTTAAAGCTCGGTTTGTATTACTTGTTATGACAGATGTGGTTAACACAATTAAGGTTTCCAGCATCTTAAAACATAATAGGTTCATAGTACCCAGAACATTATTTAACACAACAAAAGAGAATTTATCGGGCATGAAGTTCATTGTTTTATTACTTGTGCTGATACTAGTTTTTATGCTGGTATACCCCCTTGTCAGTTCCATTGATTTCTTTATGGAAATTCCACTTTCCAACTGGGTTTCTCTCGACTGGTATCCTGACGAAGATTATTACGGGATGATGGTCCCGTTGACTGGCAGTTTACTGCTGGTGCTTGTCACTCTCCCCCTGGCGCTTTTGGCAGGCTGGGTACTCAGTCTGCAACTGGTTGATAACCGCAAGAGCTGGCTCAACCCGGCCACAGTGGCAGTACTCGAGGTATGGATTTCCCTGCCTTCGGTTATCATTGGCGTCTGGGCGATTATCGAGATCATCCCCATGGTGAGGGAGACTTTTGGTGGAAACGGTTACTCGCTGCTGGCCTCTGCCATTGGCCTGACCATTTTTATCACGCCTACTTGCACTCTGTTATTCTACCGCAGCTACCTGACCCACCTGGATCAATTTCAGGGACTTGAAAACAGCTTTCAGATGTCCACTCTGAGCCGCTCTGAACTGTTTATCAAAAGCCAGCCGACAGCTGTGATCGGTACGATCAATTACATTTTTTGCCGCCTCTTCGGCGAGACCATGGTAGTACTGATGCTTTCTGGCAACAGCCTGCAAGTGCCCGGTGATTTTCTGGACAGTTTTCGTACGCTGACCGCAAATATTGCACTGGAAATGTCTTATGCAGGAGGCATGCATGAAACCGCCCTGTTCGCCATGGCCAGCATTGCCATCGTACTTATCCTGATCGTATTACTGGCGCAATATAAGAGGTTGATCCATGTTTAAACATTTCAGACAACGTTGGATTTTATGGCTGTACATGTTGCTGACATTGAGCATCATGGCCACCTTCATGAAACCCTTGCAGTTTGAACATACCACTGCGGGCATTATCGTCGGCACCATCATTACCACGGTTGGTGCGGTGCTGATCGCTGCCCTGCCCGCCTACCTGATTGCCGGTGTCATGGCAGGTATCATCCGCCTGCCGAACTGGCTGCAATCACTAACTGCGGTGTCGGTCTATATCCTGGCGGGCATGCCGTCAATCATCCTGGGTATCATTGGCTTCCTCTTATTCGTCAATGCACTCGGATTTGGCTGGTCGATGCTGTCCGCTATGCTGACCCTGATCCTGCTGTTGTACCCTACTCTGGTAACTGCCTTCTCTCAAATCCTCAGACCTTTTAACCAGCGTTACGGCATGGCGGCGAAATCCTTTGACGTTGGTCCGCTGGAATTCCTGTTTCGTCTGTCACCCGCTTATCAGAAAGGTAAAATCCTTGATGCTCTGATCCTTGGCTGGGCGACTTCACTGGGTGATACTGCTGCTGTCATGTTGACCTGCGGTGCTCTGACTGCTTTCCCTGAATCTATCATGGACTCGGTCAGGCTGATAAATTTCCATATTTTCTTACTGGCAATGGATATACCAGGCGGCATGCCGGAAGCACGAAGTCTTTCGCTGTTGTTAATTATCTTTTTGCTGTTCCTTTTTGTTGTACCACGTTTAGCACATCGCTATCTTTCAGAGGATTAATACCATGACTGCACAATCGTATGCTATGAACGACCAATCTGTTAACAATGCCCATGTCCAATTATTATTTAATGAGCCTGGTTGTTGCGGCATGAGAATCAGAGATTTGAGTATCTTTGCCAAGAAAAAAACCATCCTGACTGTTGATGAATTACGTTTCCCAAATACTGGAGTGGTTGCTATTATGGGGCCTTCTGGGTCAGGTAAAAGTACTTTTCTAAAAGCTATGTCAGAGCTTATGGATGAAAATCTGACTCATAAGGGTAAAATTGATATTACTTGTATCGACTCAGCTAATAAGTCAAATAAAAAGCCCTCGAGTATTTGTTCCCACTTTGCTATGGTGTGGCAAAAACCAACTGTATTTCCCTGCTCCATCTGGGATAATCTGAAGGTTCCACTACGTAAGCGTAAAGTTGCCCGCTCACAATGGCGTAAACTGATGGAAAAGGCCTTGGTTGATGTTGGACTTATGGGAGAACTGGATAATGATTGGTCTAAGCAACGTGCTCAGCGTTTGTCAGGCGGACAGCAGCAGCGTTTGTCCATTGCTATGGGACTACTGAAGGACTCTAATATCTTTCTGTTTGATGAGCCTACCTCTGCTCTTGATCCTATTTCTACTGAAAAGATAGAGCGCATTATCAGAAAGCTGGGTCAAGACAAGCTGGTATTACTGGTCACTCACAGTCTGGGTCAGGCCAAGCGCGTCAGTGATTATAGTGCGATGTTCCATAACCATGAAGACAAGGGAGCCCTGTGTGAGTTCTCATCTTCGGAAGAATTTTTCAAAAGCCCGGCCAGTCCCCAAAGCCGTGAATTTATTATGCAGGAAACAGGTGTCTAAGTGAGAAAGAGCTGTGAGGAAAAGCAATGAGTCTTGATAAACAATCCAAAGCCGTACTGATGATTCTGGATGGCATGGGACTTAATGAAGACCCAAAGAGTAGTGCCACCACTGCAGAACAAATGCCTTATGTGCATTCACTCATGCAGCAATATGGTTACGCACGCTTACATGCTTCAGGAACACCAGTGGGACTGGATGATGGTAAAGCAGGTAATTCAGAAGTTGGTCATCTTACTATTGGTGCAGGTAAAGTGCTGCTCAGTACTCTGGCTCGGGTACGCGAAGGTTATCATAGCAATGACTGGGAGCAGAGTTCAGCATGGAATAATAGTGACTTCTCCAAATCTCTGCATGTAGCAGGAATACTCTCTGATGCAGGCGTTCATGCTCATTGGGAAACTCTGATCATGGCGGCTGATCTGGGCATTAAAAAAGGTTTCCCTGCAGTTTACATCCATGCTTTGCTAGACGGAACAGATAGTCAGGCAGGGACTGCGCCGAGAATGCTGGCAGAACTGCAACAGGCCATTAAAGATAATGGCAGTGAAAAAATTATACTAGCATCGGTGATGGGTCGTAAGTGGTCTGCTGACCGTGCTGGAAACTGGGATTTAACAGAATATTGCCGTGATGCGTTAATGGGCCGTATAGAAGGCAAAGCATTTAGCTCAGAAGATCTTGAACAGCACCTGGCAAACTCCACATCTGAAGCTGATTTCCCTTATACTTTCTTACCAGGTGGTGTGCCCGTTGGCGCAGATGAGACACTAATACTGAGTAATCATCGTGCAGATCGTATTTCGCAACTGGCGAAAGTCATGAATGATGAATGTCATGTGATTGCAATGGTTGAGTTAAAACATGAAGCAACCCCCATAGAAGATGTCTTTTTCCCTACTTTACCCCTTAATGGTGGTCTGGTTGATGTGTTGAATGAACAGGGATTTCGCACCACACGATTATCAGAGCAGTGCAAGTTTCCACATGTGACTTATTTTATCAACGGTATGCAAGAAGATGACAAAGCCAAAGGCGTTGAAGTAGCGACGATTCCTGATGCCGAAATATTAGCTAATCCCTTGATGTCGATTAAGCTGCTGGAAACAGAAATGCAGAAAATCATGGCAGATGATGAGGCTGGACAGGTGTTGATTGTTAACGTACCTAATCTGGATCAGGTTGGTCATCAGGGAAGCCTTGAGGCTGCCAGTGCAGCAGGCACTGCCGTTGATGATCTGGTTAAACAGGTTGTGCTATGGGCTAAACAACATAGCTGGCAATTGTTGATCACAGCAGATCATGGTAATGCTGATGTGATGGTCGATGACCGGGGACGCCCCATGGGCTCTCATTCCAGTAATAATGTGCCTATGCTGGCTATTCCTTTTGATGGAAAAACAGTGCAATGGCAACAGAAAAACGGTGTCTTAACAAATGTTGCTGCAAGCTTCCTAACGTTATTAGGAACAGAATATCCAGATACTATGAATGAAAGCTTGATAACACTTAATTAGCGAGTGTCTGGAAATACCTTTATGCCCTCAATTACCGGGGGATCATCTGCTTTGCTAAAAGAATATTCGTGTAAGAGGATATTATAGGTGACCCACACCGGGATTCTGCAGTATTTTTTAAGTTTAATATTGATTTAACAAAGAGGTAATGGCATTATCAGGTCTTATGTAATAGTGGTACGAAAAAAAATGATTTATAAGACTCTTATCAAATATAAAACTTTACCCCTGTCTTATTTGCAAGAAAAAAAGATTTGCAAAACAACAGCGGGCAAGTTTTATTGGCCGAAGGCTCTAATTTCGGTTCTTGTGTTTTTGGTGCTGAGCATACCTGTTATAGCTAATGCCGAGCGTCAGTCGGCGGAATTACCCAGCCATGTTTCAAAGCAACTAATGTCTAACATGCGCGGTAATCTGGATACGCTGGAAAAAATCACTCATCTTCTGGCAAAATCCAACTATGCTGAGGCCGCTGATACGGCTGAAAAGCATCTGGGTATGTCTTCTGTGGAGATCCATTACCAGAAATTCGTGGGCAAATATTTGCCAAAGGGAATGCGTCAGATTAGCAAGCAAATGCATCAGGCGGCTACAGACTTTGCCTTATCTGCCAGAGAAGCTGAAAAAAATGATGACTTAAAGAAGGCACTCACGGCTTTATCTCAGATTATGAAGCAGTGTGTAGCCTGTCATAAACTTTATCGGGCTGACTAAGAAGATTTTGGCGTCAGGCTGAGTGAATGTCGTGGCAAGCTTATCAGACCATGGCAAATAATGATGCGGATAAAACCAGTAATGGAAATCCGGGTATGAGCGGCATGATAATGAAGATCACGCCAAGAGCAAGTGTCGCCCAGGCTAAAACACGATAAATTGTTTTTTTCATATCAATTTCTCCAGTATATGTTTGAATTATAGTACATCCCTGAAAAAATAACTGTAACCCATGGGTGATCAGGCAAGTTTAAGGGGCAGCCATTTGATGAATACAGCAACATACTGAATAATATGATATCTTGGAGAGAGTATGAAAATTATCACCTTACTTGCACAAAAAGGCGGCACCGGGAAAACAACCCTGTCTATTCACCTGGCTGTGCTGGCTGCGGCCAAAAAACTGAAGGTGGTTATTGCTGATATTGACCCACAGCAGAGTACAACTTTCTGGAACGAAAGAAGGGCAGATAGTGCTCCAGATGTTATACCCCTGACGGCCGATACTCTGGAACAAAACATTAGTAAACTAGCCGGTAAGGGAGTTAATCTTCTGGTTATTGATACCGCACCCCACTCCCATGAGGATGCTATTATTGCAGCCCGACTGGCAGACTTTATTCTTATTCCCACCCGTCCAGCCATCCTTGATCTGCAAGCCATTGGCTCTTCAGTTAAAATTGTTAAAAGTATTGATGGTAAGGCAGCCATTGTCTTGAATGGCTGTCCCTTTCCCGGTAATAACGGTGAGAGAGCCATTGTTCGTGAAGCACGGGAAGCCCTTGCAGGTTATGCTATACCTATAGCGCCGGTGGCTATATCCAATCGGGTGGCACTAAGTCACTCCCTTATAGATGGTAAGGCAGTAACCGAGTTTGAAAGCGAAAGTAAGGCGGCCGATGAGATACGTGAATTAATGAATTGGATCAATCAGGAGGCAAACCTATGGTGAAGAGAGCAAAACTGACCCTCGATCATACTGAAGTAAATGAAGAGGACTTTTCTGACTCGGATGTAACTGAAGGAGCGGTTGCCTCTGATAGTCGAGGCAAAGGCAATTTAGGCAAGATGTTGATTATGGCAGGATTAACAATTGCTTCTCTTATTATCTTCAAGCAGAAAATTTTTTAACTTCCGACAGGTTCTCCTGTCCAGGAACACTGCATCGTATAGGCACTTTAACTGAATATAAACAGGAGTAATTATGATAGCTTTTTTTAATAATGCAATCGTAATAGGACTTGCAGGATTTATTGCAGACTATATTCGTAAACGCTATCAGGTGCATAAACAAACTCAGGAAAAACAAGATCAACTTCTGAGTGATTTGTCTCACAATCTTGCTAACGTAATTGGAGAGACAAGTGTGTTAATTATGGAATTATCTAATAGTATAACGGGTGGTAAAGTTGATTTTAATATGCTTGACTCTCATAAAGCAGCCTGGAATGAGAGTATTATGGAATGGAATAATTCTAATGCTGCCTATTATTACAAAATACAAAAGTTGACTCCAAAACCGCATTCCGCAGCAAAATTATTTAGAGATACTGATTTTAGTCAGGAAATATTAATTGTTGGTAAGAAAGTAAAAATAGAAGAGAAAACCAGTTTGGTTTCTGCTATTTGGATATTATCCAAGATGATTTTACGTGTATTACCAAATTATGAAGCAATACTGCTAGAACTTCAAAATATTCTTAAAAAGAAAGGAAACCCAGAACTTATAGAGGCAGCAGTACAAGTTTTGGATAATATGGAAGATAATACTAAATCTGGATCTCAGTGTTATAGCATTGAAGAAATTAAGAAAATTTTATTAGATCAAGACAATGAAAGAAATGATTTAGAAGACTGGTTATTTAATAAAAACACAAAATTACTGACTAGTTGCTATAAAGATTTACTAACAGATAGTAAAGGATCTTCTAAACCATTTTTACCTGATAGTGATGATGAAAAACTTGTTTATAATGTACTTTGGCTGATGGATAAATATAAAGAGATGTTTGGTTTGTTCGCTCAGGTAGATAAAAAAATTCAAAAATTCGTCCCTGTACTTAATAAAGAATTTCAAGAAGCAAAATACCGCCTGTATGAATAGCTTCTAAATCAAGTTTTGACATTAGCCTTTAGCTGATGGTAAATAAATAAAGCCAAAGGTTCTATTAACCACACGGAAACGCCTTCCAGCGGATGTTGTTTATAGGCTAAAAATACAGCAAAAGCGCCAATCGCGGGAATAACTGTAGACAGATAGATAACACGATTTTTTAAAATCATCACCTGTCCACGCTCTCTGTGCAAATGATCGTTATGGATCACGTAGGCTGCCAGCGCAGCAACAAGCAACCCATTGACCACCATTAAAACGGAAAAAATAAGCACGACAAATGGGCTATCGGGATATTTTCCAACCAGGTTAGAGCCAAAGGGAATGAGTGAACATGCCGCCAGAAGAAAAAATGTAAGAATTATAGACCAGCGGTCACACCCGGATATGTACACCCAGATTATGTGCTGCTCCTGCCATATTCTGGCGATCATAAAAAAGCTGATAACCCAGGCAATAATTTCCGGGATCTGTTCTCTTAAGGCATCGCGCAGAAGGATCTCAGTATCACCCAGTGGAACTTCAGGTAACTTTAACTCAAGAACCAGCAGCGTAATGGCGATGGCGATAACGCCGTCAAAAAGAGCGGAAAGGCGCTCATTAGTATTAACCAAATATTTATCATTCATCTTATATTTTTTTCACCTCTATCTATCAATGGTATACTCATAAAATGTTAATAATACTTACATTGCTCATATTTATTTTAGCTTTTATCTTTTCCATGCTGGGACTTGGCGGGGCGATGTTATATATTCCGGTATTCACATGGTTTGGCTTTGATCTCAAAGAAGTTGCCATTCCAACTGGACTCTTTCTTAACAGCATTACAGCCTTATCTGCCGCTATCTACTATTACCGCGCCAAAATGATCGATGTTAAAGGGGCAGCGCCCATGATCATCACAGCTATCATCGGAGCACCTATAGGTGCTCATTTTACCCATCTCATTCCAACCGATGTTCTGATAATATTATTTTCCATTGCGATGATTACTGCTGGTTCAAAAATGTTATACAGTGCTTCTGATAAGGAGCCAACCAGCTTACTTGCTTTTAAAAAACGAGCAATCATCACAGGGACTGCCGGCTTATTTATTGGTTTTACTTCGGGATTACTAGGCTCAGGCGGCGGTTTTCTATTTGTGCCATTGATGATAGCAGTTGGCTATCCTACCAAACACGCTGCTGCTACTTCAGCATTTATCGTACTATTTTCCTCCTTTTCTGGTTTTTTAGGTCATGTGGCTCAAGGCCATTTTAATTGGCAAGTGCTGGTTTTCTGTACCATTGCTGTGATTATAGGTGCTCAAATTGGTGGTAAAGTGATGAAAGAGAAAATGAAAGCCCAACGGATAAAGCAAATATTTGGTGTTTTGCTGATTTTTGTGGCTATAAAATTCTCCTGGAATATTTTCTTTTAATTCATCCTAAGCAAAACTTTTAATAGCCTTTTCCTCAACATCATTTAACGATTTCACGTATGGCTTCCGCAAGCTGCTCCAGCTCTTCTTCGGTGTTGTAAAAGCCAGTTGAAATCCTGGCAGGAGCGGGTAACTGGTGCTCTGGCTCAGGGCGGATCATAAAATTTCGCTTATTGAGAGCACTGCACAGCTCCGGTGGACTCCAGCCCTCGGCGAGAAATTCGATCATACCAGCCTCTTTGCCCTGGGGTGTGATGATCTGAATCCCTGGTATATCGCTGATCAGGGATTGCATATGACGGGCCAGGCCTTGAATACGAGTGAATATCCACTCCATCCCTACATGATCCAGCAGATACTCCAGAGATTTCTGAAAGCCTAACAGAGTGGGCATGTACATAGCGGTGGCCAGTTGGTATCGGGCGGCAAAAGGAGCCGGGATAACATAAGGGGACAGTATATCAAGATCTGATCGCTGCTTGACAGAGGCGGGACTTATAAAGGTCGGGTCTACCTCCGGTATCCTTTCTTTAGCAATGTACAATACGCCAATACCTTCAGGACCACAAAGCCATTTGCGCCCGGCCATAGCGTAGAAATCAACGCCCAGTTCGTGCATATTAACTGGGATTGCGCCCACAGCCTGTGCGCCATCTGCCAAAACATAGACATTATGGGCATGGCAGATCTCGACAAGCTTTTTGAGAGGAAAAGTAATACCGGTTGAAGTTGACACATGGGATACAACAAATAACCGGGTTCGGGGCGTGATCATCTTTTCTACTGCAGATACGAACTCTTCTTCGTCATATTCTTCACCGTATTTAACATTGACGTATTTCACAACAATGCCATAACGAGCTTTGATTAAAGCCAGAGGTGCCAGAGCGGCGACATGTTCCAGGCTGGTGGTAACCACCTCATCACCAGGCTGCATGCGGAGCCCCCAGAGGACTATATTCAAAGCCTCTGTGGTGCTATGGGTCAGGGCAATTTCATCATAGGATGCTCCGACAATACGGGCCAGAAGATTTCTGGTGGTATCCATTTCAGCGTAAAGCTCTTCTATAAACGGTAAATATCTGCCCTGCAGAAACTCTTTTTCTGCTTCTGCTTTCATAGCATCTGCGGCCATCTTTGGCAGTGGGCCATTGGTTCCGGTGTTCAGGTAGTGAACTGCCGTTGTTGCAGGCATTTGTTGGCGTATTGCCTGTAGTTTTTCTTTATCTTCGTTTAGCTTAGTTATCATTATTCTTTCCTTATAACAAGTCCAGGAAATGTAAATACCCTATCCACAGATGTCAATTTCAGGCAAAATTCATATTATTTCACCATCGTTGACTGCTTGTTGCGGCTGTGCAGATTTTTCAGATTAAAGTTTTAGCAGCAGTTTGTGCGCCTTCTTGCGCTTTTTCATGACCAGCTTTATTTCAGTCTCCAATTGCTTGAGTTGCTTTTTTTTTCTTACTACTTCCAACTCACTTTTGGGCTTGCTTTCAAGCTTACTTTTCAGCTCACTTTCCAGTTTTGCCAGATATTTCTCAAGTTTTACAATTATCTTTTCCAGATCCTTTTTTTTCTTTTTCTGCTTTTTCTTTTTTTCATCGAAGAAATCGCGCAGGATACTTAAAAGCTTATTTCTAGACATGTTATTATCCTTAAATTTATGTGTGATGTATCAGTAACTGGTCATTTCAAGATGATAACTTCTCTCCCATGTCATCATCATCGTCAAGACTGGTCATGGTTTCTTTAAGTTCTTTGTCCCCTCCTACAAATAGGGTCAGGCCCATCTGCACCAGGTTCTTTGATATATTATAGGCAAAAGAGGCATCATTGATCAGTGATGTAGCCATCTCTGAAGTAATTTTATCTTCACGGATGTACTGATGGATTTTTTCACGTAATTCCACTTCATGTTCATCTGTTTCCACCTCCACCGCTTCCAGGCGAATAGCGTCGGTTAATTCCCCGGCACTGCCTCTTAATTCATCCAGCCTCCTCAGTATCGAACCTAGCCTAAAACGAAGAATATTGTACTCTTCCTTCATATGTTTATTATCCGATGTGATGTAGAAGCTCAGGTTTTCATGCATGTGCTGTGTGTGCTTGATGGCTTTGACAATGTTCTGGCCTGCGGAGCGGAGCTGAAACATTTCATTGACCTGCTCTGGGGTCATACCTGAATTGGCCTTACTGATAAATTCGATGATCTCACCATATAAGCCCTTGATACCTTTCTCATACTCACCCTGTATATCAATCGTCATAGCCTTACCACTGTCGAGTTCTTCAAGGTTTTTCTCAGACTCGATATCATGACGATGAAGACTCATTCCATGAGATATGATATCATAGGCATTATCATACAGGTGAATTGTTTCCTTGTGTACCGCTTCAAGAGCAACATCTGCTAACTCCAGAGAGGAATCGTTTAGATAGATGGGTTTGTCGAGAGTAATTTCTTTTTGCGGCATAGCCCGCAGCAGGAAATGCTCAAGGCGTTTGGTGAAAGGCAGCATTGCTAAAATACCGATCAAATTGAAGATGGTATGAAATACTGCCAGCTTCAGCGTGTAATTATCTCCTGCAATTCCTAGCATAGCACTAACAACATCGACAAGCTGAACCAGTTGATAAATAAATGCGATGGCTATAGCACCGGTCACCATATTAAAAATCAGGTGAGCACCTGCCAGCCGTTTACCCTGAATATTGGAACTCATCGAGCCCAGGATTGCAGTAATAGTGGTGCCGACATTAGCGCCTATAGCCAGTGCCAGCCCATTTTCATAGGTAATTTGCTGTGTCGCCAATGCGGTGATGATAATGACCAGAGTTGCATGGCTGGACTGCATAATGACCGTAGCGGCAACACCGAGAAGAGTAAACAACAAGATGCCTCCATAACCAGAGACTGCAAACCGGGTCAGATCAATGGTGTCACGGAAAGCTTCGAAGCCCTCTTTCATAAAGTGTATGCCAAGGAATAGAAAGCCAAGTCCAGCAAGGATATAACCTATCCCCTTGAGTGACTTAGATTTCTGAAAGACAAGTACAATACCAAATACCAGCATCGGCATGGCATAGGCGGATATCTTTACCTTCATACCTAAGCCGGCAATCAGCCAGGCACCAGTGGTTGTGCCCAGATTAGCGCCAAAGATGATGCCGATCCCTGCCGCCAGATCAATGAGTCCTGCACCGAGAAATGATATGGTGATCACTGACACCAGGGAGCTGGACTGCATGAGTGAGGTGGAAACAATGCCGAATCCCAGGCTTTTCCAGATACTACTGGTGGTGCGTTGCAGAATTGTTTCCAGCAAACCGCCGGTAAATGCTTCAAATCCCTGTTCCAGGAACAGCATGCCAAACAAAAAGACAGCAATACCTGCAGAAATAACTTTGAAGTCAGGGCTAACCCAGAACCCATAGACCAGGAATATAAATATTGTAGGTAGTATCGTTTTTCTTAGCATTTAGAGTCCTCCAGACTATGTTATTCCAGAATAATAAAAGCCCTATTCTGAGGGGTAATTTGTACCACAGCTTTAGTCTATAATTCGCAGCCCTGCAGGTAATGACTCACCAAATACTCGCTGTTGATCCTTTGTGTCCAGCTCTGCAACCTGTTCAACCATGTTTATCCAGCTCACTACACACTTTGAATCAGTCAGCTTATTAATAACCGACAACCTCACTGAAGCATCCAGATCACGCTCTCGATCACCACTTTGCCGCGCTATCATACTAGCGGCTAAGGCGGCATGTCTGTTTTTATTCCAGTCTTGAGCTAATAAACAATCAATCCATTTGCTTGCCACATCCTTAGGCACCACTTTATGGGCGCTGCCATGAAAAGGGACACGGCTTCCAATTCTTCCCAGGGCCCACCACGAAGCTTCAGGCTCTTTTGTTTTCTGTAATCGTTTGACCAACCAGCCGCCTACTTCTACCTTGCTCTCCACAGGTATATGTTCCAACACAGCGACCAGCTGCACAATATCTACATAAGATCTCGTTTTTAATTCCTTTGCTACTTTCTGGTTTCTCGCAGTAACCGGATTAATATACTTGATCACATCCTTGTAGATTTTCTTTTGGGCATCCTCTGTTAATCCCCCGGCAACCCGACGCCATAATGTCCACCACTCTGACCAGGATTGTGACTCATTAGAGTACTGAACACCTTGTTGATAATTTTTCCATAATGCATTCACCTGCCATTCGTCCAGAGCATAACCAAACCCTGGTCGGAGGCAATAGCCTGTCAAATTGTTCCAGAGCCTCTCATGTCGATTAGAGCGCCGTCTTTGTTTGCTGTCTTGAGATAATTCCTTCGCTAAAGAGCGTAACACTGGCGTATCCCATTGAGCTTTTTTTCCTAATAATTTTTCCAGTAGAAAGCGAAGATTTTTTACTGCATTTTTATCGATGGTTTTATTACTTTGTCCGAATACAACAGATATCTCCTCTACTGCTTGTGCAAAATTTTTGGGTAATTCCTGCTCTGCAGGTTGTTCACTGCCTTCACTCTCACTGCCGGCAATGGGTGATCTTAGTTGAAATTCCAGTTCCCACGACTGTTTATGATCTTCTCTGGGCACACATTGCATTTGCAGTGTCCCCACTGCGGTCATATTCGCCACCACTTGCACGATAATTTCTTTTTTATGATTATCCGCTTTATCAAATACAGTCACTAAAGGAGGCAAGGTCACAAAGTTTTCATTGTCTGCATCGATCAACTGGCCTGGAGTATAGGAATTGTCAGATACTGTCGATAGCAAATCAAAAGAAACAGGCTGACCTAGAGTTAAAGAAAACTGCTTATCTTTTAATGCAATAGTTTCACCCTCAGAAGTTCCTTTTGGCAAAATACAGACCGCTTTTTTCCCGGTTTTTTTCTCAGCTTTTTTGTCAATATTGTTTTGCTCTTCAACCCTTAAAAAATAGCTCCGAGCAGAGCCTCCTTCAATTTTTGTCTGCCAGCCACGTCGGGCTAATCCATAGGCTGAGGCGCCATAGGCAACGGCCTGATCGGGTCGTTCATTATCAAGCACTGACAATGGTTTCTGTGATTGCTCCTGTAACCCTTCTTGTAACCAATGTGCAAATAGTTCAAGCACTCTGTCAATAATCAACGGGCTATTAAAAACACCACCGTTAAATAATATTGCGTCAGGAATTACAGGGGCTTTTGATTGTGCATCAACATCTTTCCCCAACGCTGCAGCACAGGCAATTTGATGACGCCTGAGAAAAGAGGCAATGTGCTTGCTAACAGCCGGATCGGACGCATAATTCAAGCCAAACTCAACAACACCGGCTCGCCTCTGTTGCGGTATCTCATCAAATGCTGTTAACGGAAAGAAACCGTCAATGACCATGTTGTGAATATCAGACTTGAGCACCTGAGTTTTACGAGTGCCGCCAATTAATTTAGAGCCGCTTCCTAATACAGTAATAGTTGCCGTATCAGGTGCATTTGACGATAATAATAATTCTTTTGCCTTACGGCTTTGCTGAATCAGTTGAGAAAGTGCTGACGCCGTTAATTTCTTTCCGCCCTTTGTCACCTGCTTCTCTGCTTGATGGGCTATTGCTAAATCAACGTTATCGCCACCTAACATCAAATGATCGCCAACAGCCACACGTTTTAAATCAATCTCATCACCATCAACCGAAACACTAATCAGGCTAAGATCTGTAGTACCACCACCTAAATCACACACCAATATTAACCGGGTGTCGGCCAGCTTTTCTGCCGCTGCGTGCTGGTGTCGATACATCCAGTCATAGACAACAGCTTGCGGCTCTTCCAGTAACAGCAAGTCGTTTAAACCTGCCAACTTTGCCGCTTCCAGGGTAAGCGATCGCGCGGCTTCATCGAAGGAAGCAGGAATGGTAATGACTACTTCCTGCTTATCGAGAGGGCTGTCAGGAAAACGTTGCTCCCATGCATAGCGTATATGAGAAAGGAAACCGGCACTTGCTACAACGGGTGAAACCCTGGCAACGCCCTCTGCTGCAGACCATGGCAAAATCGCTGCCTGCCTGTCGACCGATGGATGAGAGAGCCAGCTTTTAGCACTAACAACTCCTCTGCCATCAACTTTACTATTCAGCTCCCTGGCCCATTCTCCGATAATTGCCTCTTCTATATCACCCCTAATCAGCTGCGCATTCTTTTTATGCTGCCAGGGCAGTGCCGAATCTTCCGGCCTGATTTCACCAGCTGTAGGGTGATAACGAAAAGCAGGTAAATAAGGACGGGCTGCAATTTCTCCCGGTGCTATCAATTGTTCAATTTCAAACAGCTCTATTACTGGCTGCTGCTCTGACTGCGCCAGTCTTAGATCACAATAAGTCACAACACAGTGCGTGGTGCCTAAATCGATGCCGACAATATAATTGGAGCCGCCTGCTTGCTTATTCATTGTTACTCATTTATTTTCTACCAGCCATCATTTGCCGTTGATGGATTAATTCTGATGTCAGCTATACCTGTGTTACTTGTTGCTGCCATCAACTATTTCTGACATCTAACTCAACATTCCATCGCTCATTGCCCTTCACTGGCACCGCTTCGAGCCTGAGCGTGCCAACTTCAGTGATTGCTGCTGCCAGATGAACAGCTACAATCTCACCTTTTGCACGGCCTTCAATCGGCAGTGTTGCCTGTATTTCAGGCAGCTCTTCTAATTCACCATCATCCCAGTCTTCCATTATTTCTCCAGGTTGATCTTCCCGCCGGGTAGCAGATCCATAGAATCGAAAACGGACCGGTTCGCCAACAATTAACCCAAACTCTTCGTTATCGATCATGACATCCGTCCCTTCCTCCATTCCAAATGGAGCAACACACAAGGCCTGCATAGGAGGCTCCATGCCCGGTACTGCCGGCATCGAACTCTCTACGCCAATGTAATAAGCACTGGCAATACCACCATGAATTCGAACTCCTTTACCCTGCCTGACATAGCCATAATAAGCAGCCCCTTTTGCTACCGCTAAGTCCAGATCAGCCCCTTCTAATAATCGAGCGGCTTCAGCGCCGTCACTGACCAGCCATTGGTTAATAATGTTAAGTACTTTTTTTGCTATAACGGGAGCTTTCAGTACACCGCCATTAAATAAAATAGCAGTTGGTTTAATAAAGGAACCACCTGAACCCTCAAATCCTTCAATATCTTCCAGAGCATCGACTTGCTTACTTAGAAATGCTGCCAGATGGCGAGTGACCGCTGCATCTTGTGCATAGGGCAAGCCCAGTTTGGTTAATGCTGCTCGGGGATTGTGTACTGGATGTTCATCCACAGACACCTGTGGAAAGAATCCTTCGATTAATGTTTGCTCTATGTCTTGCCTTGTTAATTCGGCTCTCAGGGTACCGCCAATTAATCTGGAGCCTCTACTGGGTACAACCAGCGGTACAGAATCGACACTGGGATCAGCAAGCAAAGTCTCTTTAGCATCTCTGCAGCCATGGGTTAAAGCCATGACTTGCCAGGCCTGTAATTTTTTACCCTGCTGTGCCAGTCTGGCTTTAATTCTATAGGCCAGTGCTAAATCCATATTGTCTCCACCCAACAAAATATGGTCGCCTACAGCAATACGGTTTAAGGTGAGCTTGCCTTCATCTTCTGTTACTGCAATTAATGACAAATCTGTTGTGCCGCCGCCGATGTCCACCACCAGGATGATATCGCCGACCATTACCTGCTCACGCCATGTTTTTCCAGCCTGATGAATCCAGCTATAAACTGCCGCCTGAGGCTCCTCTAAAAGTGTCAAATGTTGAAACCCTGTTGCACGTGCAGCTTCGGCAGTCAGCTCCCTTGCAGCCGGATCAAATGAAGCGGGAACCGTGATTATCACCTGTTGATTTTCTATTGGATTATCGCTGTTCGAGTGATTCCAGGATGATTTAAGGTGTTCCAGATAAGCAATGGTGGCATCAAAAGGTGATATTTTTTCCACTTCTTCCGGGCTTTCTAAAGGCAGGAATGCTGCACGACGATCCACCCCGCCATGGCACAACCAGCTTTTTGCACTGGATATAAGCCGTATCGGAGTTTTGCTTCCCATCTTTCTCGCCAGCTCTCCCAGCAATTGATTTGGGGCTCCATTCCAGGGTAAGGCTAAATCACCTGAAGCAACTTCCGAGTCATGAAACTGATAGATGAATGACGGCAGTTGCAGTCGTTCATCTATACTGCCAGGCGCTGTTAACTGGGGAATTAATAACACTTCCTGGTTTATTGTATCGGTTTTTGCCGCCTCATCAGCTATCTGCAGATCCAGATAGGACAAAACACAATGGGTTGTTCCCAGATCAATCCCAATACTATACCGGCTCATAACTCTACTTCAGCTGCTGCAACGATAGTGGTATCATGCCCGGCAGATAATTTAGGCAGATTGACTGCTCCTGCTCGCCAGCCTCGATGGATAAGTGTTCCGGTAAAAGGTGCCGTACCAACAACATTACCTGTTAATCTAACTTCTGAGGCATTAAAACCGTCGGCCAAAGTAATACGGCTCTCTTCCTCTTCTGCTCGAATCGGACTCAAGGTAAAGTATTCATTAATTGCTTTTTTGCTGCCCTCATGCACTACGCGGGCAGCCGCTCCGACTTCCTCGTCGGAGTAAGCCCCTATTTCCTCTTGCACAAAATCAATTAATCGGGCTTCTTGCTGTAGCAGACTTAAAAACTGCAAGGCCGATTCTGGTGTTGACTGTTTAATAGTTGATGGTTCTTTAACGGTTGAAGGCTCTTGAACAGTTGATGACTCTTTGACGGTTGATGACTCTTTGACGGTTGAAGACTCTTTAATGGTTGAAGACTCCTGAACACTTGAGGCAGTATCATCTGTCGTACTATCATCCTTTTCTGCATCCACTAAGATACGTTTAGAGGGTTTTAATATAAATGCAAAAAAAAGGATCACGGCAATACCTGCTAACGCGATGTGAGTCAGGTCAAATGTGGCTGGTAATTGTGGCGTTAAATCAAAATTCATGGCTAAGTCTCTCAGTAGTCGTCTCTTAACAATCATCTCTTAATAATTAAAAGACAGGTATCATATTCCAGGGGGAAAACATCACGGCTGATTTGCTCTGGATTAGTAGCTAATATATAGTCTTGTTATAACCTTTGATTCGAATATATTCAATTAAAACTACTTCTAAAATACAAAATCAATGGTTTGCAGCTTGTTTTTTGTGATAAATATTATAAAAACAGCAGGTTTAGGGGGGTACTAAAGCGCAGCCTGCTCTTATGGAATTTAAATTACAATTCATATCCAGCTATCTTTAAGTCGTTTTGCTAAAACTGACCCTAAAACAATTTGAAATGCTGCACGAAGGTCAGAATCTTTATCAAGGTAATTTTTTAAACGATCTTTCGGCCAGGATACATAGCGAATTGCTTCAGTTGCTACAACATTAGCGGCTGCGACTTCATCAGTAAAGTAACTTAGCTCTCCAATAAACTGTCCTGCATGCAGTTCACTTACTTTCTTACCATCTAATTCGACGTCGGCCTTACCTGAATAGATCAATATTAGCTTTTCAAGTGGTTCATCCCTGGAGACAAAACATTCACCTGGAGCGGCATCTCCCCAACTGGAAAGCTTAAGAATTTTTTTCATTTCACGAGGCGTTAAAGTGCGAAAAGCAATTTGGCAGAGTTGTTGTTCATCTTCACTCAATTTTACCGGTCTGCGCTCAAGCAATAATCGAACAATCCAGAAAATATTGAGTATCATGAAAATCAAATTCCAAAATATTGGTGGGTAAAGTGGATCTGGCTGAAAGTAAAAATATGGAAGCATAAAACATGCTGCGGCAATAGTTAAAATACGCAGCCAGAGTATATCTCGCATGCTATAGGAAAAAAGGTACAAAATATTTGCAATGTGGACAAAATATTCCATCGCCAGACTCCTTTGTTTCAAATAATAAACTTGTGCTTGCAAACAGGTCAGATTGCGGAGTTAAGCCATTTATGAGGCTGTTGAGTTGTTGTTATCAGGAATAATTTTATCCTCAATGGGATAATAGTGCTTTTATGAACTCCATTGAGTCGAATACCCGTAAGTCCTGAGCGGCCTCTCCTACACCGATGTAACGGATTGGTAGTTTCATCTGCTGTGCGATGCTAAAGACAATACCGCCTTTGGCGGTGCCGTCAAGCTTGGTCAGGGTGATACCACTGACACCTATAGCTTCATTAAAATGCCTGGCCTGTACCAGTGCATTTTGGCCAGTTCCTGCATCCAGCACCAGCATGGTTTCATGTGGCGCAGTCGGGTCAAGTTTGGCGATGACTCGTTTGATTTTTTCCAGTTCATTCATCAGATTCTTCTGGGTGTGCAGGCGGCCCGCTGTATCAGCTATTAACACATCAACCTGACGTGATTGAGCGGACTGTAGTGCGTCATAGATGACAGAAGCAGCATCTGCTCCCTTGCTCTGGCTGACGACCGGAATATCAAGGCGTCTTCCCCATTCCTGCAATTGTTCTACAGCTGCGGCGCGGAAGGTGTCGCCAGCCGCCATCATGACGTTTAGCCCGCTATCCTTGAATTGCTGGGCCAGTTTACCAATAGTCGTGGTTTTACCTGCACCGTTGATGCCGACCATTAAAATAACAAAAGGCTTTTTTTCACGATTGACATTTAAAGGCTGTTCACTTTTTTCCAGAATGCCATTCATAGAAGATTGCAGGGCGTGGTACATGTCTTCACTGCTATTGAGCTTTTTATCATGCAGAGCTTCAGACAAGTGGGCGCTGATATACTGAGTAGCCTCTACACCCACATCTGCCATCATTAACTGATCTTCAAACTGTTCCAGCAGATCCTCATTGATTTCCTGTTGACCCTGTATCAGTTCCATGACATCGGTATTCAGAATGTCACGGGTTTTGCTGAGTCCCCGCTTTAATCGGGAATACATATCCTGTTTTATGAACTGTTTTGAATCTGAACCAATGTTGTCTTTTTTGAAACTGACCATTGTTTTTATTGCTCTATAAATTGTGGAAGCAGTATTCTACCAGAATGCACAATACATCGATAAAATTTATGCAATAACTACATGAAAAAAATCCTCCTGATGGCTTTAGTCTGCCTGATGATTAGTCCGTGTACGCCAAAATATGGGTCTCTGGCTGCTTCAGACTGGAAGAAAGAAGAACCCAATGGCTAATATCAGATAGACCCCAAGTAACATTACGCCCTCCATCCAGTGTGATTCTCCATCAGTGGTCAAGCTCCTGTTGATCAGCACAGCAATCACAATAGCGGCAACTTCAAATGGAACAAAGAGTAAATCCAGAGGTTTAGGACCCACAAAATAACTGGTGAAAACCAGCACGGGAACGACAAACATCACTAATTGTGTGCTGGCGCCAACAGCAATCCCCATAGACAGTTCCATTTGATCTTTTCTGGCAAATCTCACTGCATTTATCAGATCTGAAGCATTGCCGAAAAAAGCCAGAAAAATCACCCCCGCAAAGATCGGCGTGAAGTGAAGACTTTCGGCAGCAGGTTCAATAGCCCCGGTCAGGGTTTCACTCATAAATGCAATGCCGACTGAGACGACCACTAAAATTCCAATAGCCTGTTTTTTCCCCCACAGCTTTTCTTCTACTGCCTTCGCTATGTGTTTATCAGCAGGCTTTGCAGCTTCAGCCAGAAATAAATGCTTATGAGTTTTCAGGGTAAACACAAGACTCAACAGATATGCCACAAACAGTACAACCGCAATTTCAGTACTGAGTTCTGTTTTCTGTTCGCTGGTAAAATAGGAAATGGCCGGCACTATTAGTCCGACGCTGGCAAGCATCAAGAGTCCTGAACTCATCCCGGTTGAGGTTCGGTTAAATTTCAGTTTTTCTCTGCCCAGGCCACCTAAAAATATCGCAAGCCCCACCCCAAGCAGCAGATTTCCAATGATTGATCCGGTAATGGCTGCCTTGACCACATCGTGCAGACCCGCTTTTAGCGCAAATAGTGAAATAATCAGTTCAGGCGCGTTGCCCATAGTGGCAGCAAGCAAACCGCCCAGGGTTGGGCCGGTAAAAACGGCAATACTCTCTGTTGCTTTACCCAACAAACCAGCCAACGGCACAATGGCCAGACCTGAGCACACAAAAATAAGAGTTGGATCTGCTTCAAGCCAGTCAAGACACCATGCCGCTGGGATGAAAAATAAAAGAAGATTCAGCTTCATGACATTCCTCTATGACATTCTTCTATGGTTAATTAACAAGCCCCTGAACCAGCAGCAGTTATGCACTGCTGAGACCGGTTAATACTTTTTTCAGGGTTTTCATAAATAGCTTAACATCCTCCGGGGTATTAAAATAACCTGTTGAAACCCTTATGGCATAGGTCTGCTCTATCGGCTCTCCTGAACAGTCCCTGATCAAATCCGATTCATGTCCCTGAAGTTTGCATTCATCAGAAAGATCCACAGTTGGAAAAGGGACATAGCGTACCTGCACCCCTTCTTCCAATAGCTTATCAACCACAGCAATCACTTCATCCTTATCTTTAAAGCACTTTTTCGGATCCTCCCAGTTAAAGGGATAAAAAGAGACCAGGCCGGATTGCAGCTTATTATCAGCTGGTGAAATCAGGCTGTCTGGAGATTTTGATGCAATAAAATCCCTTACTGTGCAGGACAAACCTAATATATGCTGCTCTACCTTTGCCTGTCCCCCTATCTTGTCGAAAAACTTCAATAGTTTAATCAGGGCGACATTAGCAGGGATCATACTGCAGCCTCTGACTGTAAGGGCTTCAACCATGGGGAGGCATGCATGGGCTGCATCGCCACTCATATAGGCACCCATTTTCTGGCTCAGTGGTGGATAAAACTCAGGCGGGCACAGCTGTTGATTTTTTATATAAAGCACACCAGTCCCTGGTGGTCCATTCATCCATTTATGGGTGGGAGCAGCATAAAAATCGCAGTTATCTACCCGGTTTTCTGCCTTGTTCATATCAACCATGCCCAGGCCCTGAGCACCATCCACGATCAGATAGCGAATATTAAGCTTGTCGGCCCTCTTTTTTATTTTATCGAGAGGCAGGCGAACACCGGTGGTATTATAGGTATGGGAAATGCACAATGCGGTGGCATTGCGTAATTCAGGGGTGTCTGGAAACAAATAATCGATCAATTGCCCGGCATTCATCTGGCGAAGCTCAGCTGGCTGCGGAAAATCTCTGACCTCAACCTGAATTCCCAGCTTTTGCTTTAAAATCCACGTTGGCGAGGTGATAGACGGATGTTCATGATTGGTGATGATCAGCTTGTCTTCAGCTTTAAAGTTCAGGCCCATCATGACCATACTCAGGCCCATGGTGGTATTATCGGTCAGACATATGTTATTCAGCTTCACCCCCAGAAACCGCGCCATTGAATGCCTGTTTTTCTTCTGCCGTTTCCCCAGCACCGGATCGGTTTCATAAGAAGTGGTGGGATCACTTGCCCACTTCTTCAGATTTTTGTTAAGAGTCTTGATAACACTGCCCGGCATGGAGCCTTCTGTGCCATTATTCAGATAAACAAACTCAGTGGGAAGTTGAGTAAAATCACTTTGACCTTTTTCAAGGTCAGCTCGCTTGTTTTTAGAATTTTTCATAATTGCTCCGCCGGTTAGTTTAAAATTCTATTTAAAATGATATTATAGACTAAGGACGCAATACAGCATCATGCGGCAGCAGATGATTTGATTTAAATCAGCTGTTAATAAAATATCTGCTTGAATAGCTTTTTAGTGCTGTGAAAAAATCAAATTTAATGTATATTCTTAACATATATTAACTATTTTCCCTATAGGCCAAGATACTACACATGATTACACCTGAATCCTTTACCCGAACACTGGCAGATCCAACCCGTTTACGCATTCTTATGTTACTACTTGAGAAGGAGGAGTTATGCGTTTGCCATTTAACTGATATTCTGGAAATGGTTCAGCCTAAGGTGTCCCGACACCTGGCTGTGCTACGGGAAAATAAATTGCTTCTGGATAGACGCAGCGGTTTATGGATTCATTATCGCTTACACCCCGGCTTACCTATCTGGTGTTATAAAACATTACAATCATTATCAACAGGTTGTATAAGAGCAGAGCCTTATATGAATGATCAGAACCGACTTGGTGATTTGAATTTATGTGCAGAGCCGCAAAAAACGCCTAAACTCGGCATAGCAAAATAGTACTTATTCCGGAACAATCAGCCGGGCATAAAAATCTACGCAATATCAGGGGCTAAACCTTTAAAGTAAAGCGTAAAAAATTAGCAGGATAAATCAACTCAGGTTCATAGGAGAGTTTAGCCTGCCTTAAGCCCGGGAGCCCCAAATCCTGCTCTCTATTGATGTATCTGCATTTATCTTTTAATACTTTAGCGGTTTCCCAGTTAATGATCTGGGCGGCTCCGTGATAGCTGTAATTTATTTTTTCAAAGTGAATTGTAAAGACATCCTTGTTTAGGCGAGAATAAACTGAAAAACAAACCAGTTTACTCTCTGCGTCATTTTTAATGTAAATAGCAATCCCTTCAAGAGGAATATTGTCAAAGGATCCGAAACCTTTTCTTATAACAATAGCTTCTTCACGAATGCTGTCACTAACGGTCTGATTTTCTGCCATACTTTCGATCATCGTCAGGCAATCCTTGCGAACAGCAGTTGAGTCCATTGACCTGACTTGATAATCAGGATACTTTCGTAAAAACTGGCCAATATGATTTTTTTTCTTGCGTAATTTTTTCCCTCTGAGCGCACATAACTTTTCTGTAGAATAAATGTACTCGGCTAGCTCCCTTTCATTTTCAATATCATAAGAGTGACTAAGTTCAGGATATCTTTCAATGAACTCTGGCGGGACATTTGCAATATTGCCGCTGTAGCCATCCTGCTTCAGTCTTGTCGATAAGGTTAAAAGATCCGACAGGCTAATATCCTTACCCATGGGCATTAAAATATAATCACTTCGGGTATCAAACACGATTAAGCAGTCATTAAAAAATGATAACTTATAATGGTAAATATCATCCCATAAATACAGACTGGGGAAGCTGAATTCGCAGGAAAACAGATTATATTTTTCCGCATACCAGGAGATAACTTCACGATCAGAATGCTCCAGTTTTTTTAATACCGGATAGTGGTTTTCTAAATAAGGAATTTTGTTTTCAAGCAGGTTCATTTCACAGTCAATTTATTATTTACTTTAAGTGCTGGAATTATATACCATCACAGGCTTTTCTTATAATTGCTCTCCAGGTTTTCTGATAATTCAAAGAGTCTGGGGGAATTGTTGCAGCTTATTGACATCTGTGGGTAGGACTTTTATACTCATTATATACTCGATGACGTATATACCAGAGAGCGTGCATTGAGGAGATTCTCACCTATCTCGATAAAGCCTCGAGAAAATAGAGTACCGAGATAAAAACTACTCATTTACCACCATGCGTTACCAGAAACCTGAGGGAATTCGTCGATGCTTCATGTTGTTCTAGCGATAGGCAGTGCTGTAGCACTCGGAAGCAGTCTGGCCTTTGGCCGCAAGTCCAGGACTCTAAGGCGCAAACGCTACTCCCAAAGTAGTCTCAATGCTGAGTCAGTGCCCAATTCACAAGGGTCACGGGACTTGTTCCAGGGCGCAAAAAAGAAGCTTCTTACCATTCGAAAGGTGTTTGCGATCTCCATGGGTGGGACACAGGAGCGTGATAAGCAATTTCAGCAACTAACCGCACAGCGAGGCAAGAATAGCGCCAACGCCGCAGATCTAAAGCTTAACAGACGGCTCAATATTTCCTTTGGTCTGGTGGGTCTTGCCGCAGCCGGGACTTTTTTCTACACTCCGTTGCTGCACATAGCAGCCGCGTTGACCCTAATCAACAACCTGCCGGTATTTCAAGAGCTATCCAGAAACCTGAAAAAAGGCCGCATAACGACCGAGCTTCTGGAAGTCGTCTCCCAGATCAGCCTTCTGGTCACGGGGTATTTCTTCCTCGCCACAGTCGTCTGCTTCATTGCCCTGCTGGATCTGAAGCTGCTAAGACGAACCGAAGAACACTCACAACAACAATTGATCGATCAGTTCAGTCAGAAACCGCATACGATATGGGTGTTCGTCGATGGCACAGAAGTTGAGATGCCGTTGGAAGCCGTTCGCAAGAATGATTTTGTCGTGGTCAACGCCGGTGAGGTAATTCCGGTTGATGGGACTGTGGTGGAAGGAATTGCTACTATCGACCAACACAGCCTGACGGGTGAATCGCAGCCAGTCGAAAAAGAAAACGGAGCAACAGTTTTTGCCACGACACTGGTGCTGTCCGGCCGCATACTGATCCAGGCGGAGCATACAGGCTCCGATACCAATGCCGGGAAGATCGGACACATCCTGGAGCAGACCCAGGACTTTAAAGAGACTCTGAGATTGAGAGGCAAAAAGATTGCTGACGGTTTTATCGCACCAACGCTATTTGTCAGCAGTCTGACTTTACCTTTCCTTGGTCCCAGCTCTGCCCTGGCCATTCTCTGGTCTGGATTTGGTTACGACATGAAGTTATACGGGCCTATCAGTGTCCTGAATTTTCTTCACATCATGGCCAAGAACGGTATCTTGATCAAGGATGGCCGCTCGCTGGAAACGCTGCAGCAATTGGATACAGTGGTTTTTGACAAGACCGGCACCCTGACCGTCGAACAGCCCAGGCTTGGTCAGCTCTACCTGCTCGCTGGGTACGATGAAGACACCCTGCTCACCTATGCTGCAGCTGCGGAGCATCGACAGAGCCACCCAATTGCCAAAGCCATTTTGAACGCCGCTCAGCAGCGCGGTCTGGTGTTGCCGACCATCGAGGATGCTGCCTACGAGGTTGGCTATGGTATACAGGTGACATTGGATGAGAAGTTGATTCAGGTCGGCAGCCTGCGATTTATGAAGCAAAGAGGCATTCAGTTACCAGCTAAACTAAGCACCGTGCAAAATCAGGCCCTTGCCACGGGCAGCTCACTGGTATACGTCGCAGTTAATGACCATCTCGCCGGGGTGTTGAGACTGGATACCTGTGTCCGGCCAGAGGCCAAACGAATCATCGAATACTTAAAGGCAGAAGGCATCGCAGTATCAATTATCTCAGGGGATCAAGAAGAGCCCACTCGCCGACTTGCCCACGAGCTAGGCGTTGACAGTTATTATGCTGAAACACTACCCGCGCAAAAGGCCGAGCTGATCGCCAAACTGCGTACAGATGGTAAAACTGTGGGTTATGTTGGTGACGGAATCAACGATGCCATCGCCTTAAAGGCAGCAAATGTTTCTATCTCTTTGAGCGGAGCCTCTACCGTCGCAACGGACACGGCTCAGATCATCCTGATGGATGGTGATCTGGCAAGAATTGAGTCCTTGTTTGAGATCTCCAAAGCATTTGAAAAGAATATGCAGGCTAATTATCTGAACTCAATGATCCCCGGTGTGATCACCCTGACCGGGGTATTCACGCTGCATATGGGTCTGGTTGGAGCCTTGCTGGTCTATTATACCTCAGAAGTTTTTGCGCTGACCAATTGCATGATGCCCCTGATCAAGGATGAAATGTCAGGGGATGCCGCGACCTGGAAGGTAAATGATGACATGGGGGATGAACCTGTTGAAACCCTGTGCGACCCCGTCGAAAGTGAGCCTGAGCTTGCTCAGGATAGAACTTAGTCTGCATTTCTTACCAGCCCAGGCTTCATACCTCATACCATTTACTCATTATTTAATTTACTGACTATTTCTATGGACGAACTCGACAAAATACAACAACTGGAAAAACACAGCAGGCTATTGGAGCCTGAAGACAATACACGTACGTATTGGCAAACTCAGACCAATGCTTATGCAGAATCATTTATACATAAAAGAAATACTCGAAAAGCATATGAAGACAGCTCTGATAATGGCTTAGGACTGCTCGATAGCCCTATCGAAGAAAATCCATTAAATATAGATGAAGTATTAAAGCTGGTAGAAAAATCCATCGTTCCTCCAGGGATCGATCTTACCTCCTCACGTCATTTCGGCTATATACCAGGGGGAGGTTTATATCCTTCCGCACTGGGAGACTTTCTGGCTGCTGTCAGTAATAAATATGCGAGTAATTTTTTTGCCAGTCCCGGCAGTGCCCGGCTGGAAAATCAATTAATTCGATGGATTGCAGATTTAATGGGCTATCCAGAAACTGCAGCGGGAAACCTGACTTCAGGCGGCTCTGTTGCTCATCTGATTGCCATTACTGCTGCTCGCGAGGCATATCAGCTAAAAGCAAAAGATTATCATCGAGTGGTGATATACGTTTCGAGCCAAACCCACCATTCAGTACTCAAAGCCCTTACAGTGGCAGGCATGCGCGAAGCTGAAATACGTTATATACCCGTTGATAAAGCTTATCATATGCAAACAGCCCAACTGCCTGCGATCATTGATGATGATCGAAAAAAAGGCTTGCTCCCATTTATGCTTGTTGCTTCTGCTGGCACCACGGAAGTGGGTGCTATCGATGATCTGGATACACTAGCTGATGTATGTGAGCATAACAAAGTCTGGTTTCATGTAGATGCTGCTTATGGTGGTTTTTATATACTATGTGATGAAGTTGCAGCCAAACTAAAGGGAATAGAAAGGAGCAATTCTTTTGTCATCGATCCACATAAGGGCTTATTTCTTCCTTACGGCAGCGGCACTGTAATTGTAAGAGACAGACGCCATATTTTAGCGGCCAATAGCTACCAGGCCAATTATATGCAGGATGCCTTACAGGACGAAGAACTTGAGCCTGCCAGCCTGTCCCCGGAGCTGTCTAAACATTTTCGTGGTTTAAGGATGTGGATGCCTTTAAAGCTTTTTGGGCTAAAACCGTTCAGAGCAGCATTAACAGAAAAAGTCTATCTGGCCCATTATTTTTATAAGCATATTCAGCAAATCCCGGGGTTTGAAGTAGGCCCGTTCCCCGATATCTCAGTAGTCTTGTTTAGATATGTACCCAGTGAGGGAGATGTTAATGAATATAACCGGGCATTGGTAAAAGCCCTGCTCAAGGACGGCAGGATATATATTTCTACTACGACAATTGAAGACAACTACTATCTCCGACTGGCAGTTGGCGTCTATAGAACACATCTGGAAGATGTTGAACTTTGTCTGCAGATCCTCAAAGAATTTACAGCAAAGGCATGAGTATAGGCAGCATAAACACCCTTTATGTGGACGATTTTTAATTGCCTTATTATAGCTGTTGTTATTGGATAATATCTAAAGCTTTAAGTGTTTCCATTGTAAGTTCTTTTCGAAACCCCAAATCCGATTTTTTGTTTATCTCTATATGATTGGCAAAAAACCATGTTTTATTATCAATGATCAGGTAGCCCACATACCAACCATCTTTTCCTGACCAGCCTGTCTTTGACCAAACTTTATAGTTGTTATGCTCTTCTGATAACATTATGCTTTTGAGCGTTTTAATATGAGCTTTTTGTACAGGGAGATCTTCGGTATACACTTTCCGCAAAAACCTTATTTGATCTTTAACAGAGATCCTTAATTTTCCATCTAACCAAAAACGAGCAATATCATCACCTGTTAAAAGATTTCCATAATCAAATTGATGTAAATACTCATGATATTTTTTATCACCAACTTTTCTTGCAAAACGCTGATAGCACCACACGCATGAATATTGAAAGGCACTCTTAAGAGTTTGATCTTTATTCCATGGTGCATATTCTCGTTCTTTACCATCCCATGTAATAGTCTCCATTTGATCCTGGAGCAAGCCTTCTTCTAATATAATAAGCGTATTGGGAATTTTAAAAGTAGATGCAGGTATAAAACTTTCTTTATCATTAACGTTATATTGATAGTTATTTTTACCATCAGCTGATTCAATAAGTATTGAGCCTTTAATATTGTTTAACCTGTAAAGTTCTTCAATCTTGCCTTCTTGTGCATGCAAGTTAATAGAAATTACAAATAATATAAATAGTCTTAAGAAGCTCATTTATTTCTCAAAGTTGGTTTATTGTAAAAATTTTTGGAGTAAGAGCTGTAATATTTTATTGTACAAATACCCAGCTTCGTTTAAAAACAAATCGTTTATTATTTTTTAATACATTTTTTGGTATTGCTTCAAAAGGTGATACTTCTTGCATAATTTGCTTGACAATATTTTTCAAATGTTTATTTCCAGAAGATTTAATTATATCAAATGAAAAAACACTGCCATCGGGATTTAACACAATTTCAATTAACAGTTCACCAGTCAAATTTTGTTTTTTGATTTCATTCCGGTCTATGAAGCTATTTCCAATAACTGTAATTTTTTTCTCACATTTTTTTAAATATTTCTTTGTAGCATAATCAGTATTTTTTAAAAATGATTGTTCTTGTTTTCCTCTCTTTCTATAGGTAGTATTTTGTGCTTCAAGTTCAGCCTCCATTTCTAAAATTTGTTGTTCTATATTTTTAATATAGCTGCTTTTTTTCACTTCAGCATAAGTCAATTGAGTGTTAAATAGAATGCAATTGACAGTTAAAAAGCAAAATATGATTAAGTTTATTTGTTTGTTTTTCATTGGCTCAGCTTTTTATTTTATTCAGATATATGCTAATTTGTTATTTTTATATATTCTAATACCAGTTTTAAATAAAAATCAGGCTTGTCAGCAAGTAATTTTGAAGTTGTCGATGTCTTAATTACTCATCCAACTGTGTGTATTTGTTATGCCTTATTTTGGCAATCCGCTGCAGCTTATCACTATACATCTTTACCACTTCTTACTGAACAATAGTATATAAGGTCGTGGTATAAGCCCCATTTCCATTCGGAATGAGCAAAATCAGATGCGCCTGATTGAGGTTTTGAATAAACATCTGCTACCCAGTCAGGATTACATTGAACTGCCTTTTCCTTGATTGTTTCATCAGATAATTCAGTAATCATAGCTAGTACAATTGATTCTTTTTGTGTAACGAGAAGTATTGAAGAAAATGACAATAGTGCTGCTGCATATATACTTACTCTCTTTAATCGGCTTTTGTTAAGATAGTAGCTATATTGACTTAACCAACTGAAAATAAATAAATATATAACTGTGGCAAACCATCTGAAATCAACGAATGGTATAAATAGTTGTATTCCAAAGTCATATATACAGAGGTGTATGAAAACAGTAGCCAAATACCAAAAAAATAATATTAAAGATATGCGTATTAGTATTTTCATAGCTCGGATGATTTTCTGGTTCGGTAATTTTTAGTTTCTGTGTTTCCAATAATCTGGGAGGCGATGGAAATTCATAATGGCCAATATAAAAATGGCATTGTTTTCTTCTATAGGCATAACCTCAAAATCACTGTTGCATCTTTTTGTTTCTGGTTGTGCCATGAATTTAGTACTTAACTTGCAATAGCATCAATGACTGCTGTAGGGTTTTTGTCAACAACCCTAAGTAGAACTAACGCTGTTCCTCTGGGAGTTCTTAATCCTTGCTCCCAATGACGTAAAGTACCAAGCGAAATACCAAATGTTGCACAAAATTGTTGTTGGCTCATCCCTGTTTTTGCTCGAATAGCTTTAACATCGACAGGTGTTCCTGTATGTTCAATGACTTTTGTTTTTTTGCCTTTTGCATGATCAATTGCTTCATTTAATCCTGCATAAATTTCTTCAAATGCTTTACTCATTTTAATGCCTCCAATATCTAATAAGGAGTTTTACTGCTTTTGACAACATTTGTTTTTCATTCATAGATAAATTAGATTTTTCATTCTTTCCAAATATGGTCAAAATATATAATGGCATCATTTCACTATGGTGATAATAAATAACTCTGGTACCACTACTTTTTCCCATGCCACGCCTAGCCCAACGAAGCTTTCGAACCCCACCTGTTCCCTGAATTAAATCTCCAGAATTTGGATTGTCAGAAAGGTAAGAAATTAAGTCTTCTTTCTCAGATTCACTGAGAAGTTGGGAAACTTTCTTTTGAAATTGCTCAGTTTCTGCAATAGTAACCATAGAATTAACATACTCCAATGGAGTATGTTTGTCAAACTAATGATTTATAATCTTCATTTTATGGGTGGCCTGTTAATCAGTGATCCACTTCCTAAATCTGATTATGTTTCTATTTGTTTGTAAACGCCAAAGCTCCAATGTTTTGAGCCTGGGTTCTTTGGGCCAGACCAACCTGACCTTCTTAGTTCATTAGCTAAAATACGATTATAAACTCCATGACCCACAAACAATACGTTTTCATACTTATTGGCTACTTCTGTAAGTTTTTTAACCGCTTCTATTGCTCTTGATTTTGCTTCTTTAAATGATTCAGAATTTCTAGAATAACCCAGCAACCAGAGTATCCTAAATGTAATTGCCCACGTTTGAGGTGATAATTTTAATGTGTGCCAATTAGCAACGGGTAAACCTGCCTCGTTAAATATGGCATTAGATAAAACAATATTTTCTGCATTTAATGCTTTTGCAGATTCTATTGACCTTGGTAAGTCACTGCAAACGATAGCATTGCATTCTTTGGCACAACTTAATGCCTGTAGTGTTGGTTTAGATGATGAACATAAACCAGAAGCATTATATTCTCTTACCCACTCATAAAAAGCAGATGCATTTACTTTTTTTAGTGATGGAACAATAGGTTTTCCGTGTCTGAGTAAGATGATTTTCATTTTTCACCTTTAAAACATAATGTCAAAATCATCAGGGTGTTTTTTTGCCTCGGATACATTTTCTTGATAGCTCTTTTTATAGTCAAAGCCACTTGCTGGTGTCTTGGTGACCAATGATAGCCATTATTTCTACTGAATTTCCTGATGAAATACGATAATAAATATTATCTACACCACAAATACTACGTCTGTATCCTAAACGGATTTCATCAACAGCAGGATAAAGCAGTGGCTGTTCTGCTAATTGATTAAATCTTTCAAAAAAATCATTAAAGTATTTATCAGCCTGAGTTTCACCGTACATACGAAGACCCTGCATGTAGATTCGTTTTAGGTCTGATTTTGCATTTTCACTTAGCTTATAAATCCCCATTATGCTTTGCTTCATCCTTGATTTCTTTAAGAATTTCAGCTTGAGATTGTTGAGTAAATCCGCTTTTTTCTGCCTGAATTAAATACTCTTGAATTGATTCAATTTTGCGGGCTTTTCGGATGAGGTCATTTACTACTTCACTTTTGCTAGTAAATTCTTCACTGTCAACCTGTGTTTTCAACCACTTATCATTTGGTGGTGTAAACGAGATACTTTGTCTTCGCATAAAATGTACTCCAAAATAACATGTGGTTCAATATTACACCACAACTGCACCATGATCAATATTTTGAAATGCTTATATTCTGTTGATTTCCATAACTATGCACTTAAAGTCTATTTTTGGGTACTGATGTATTTTATGTAGAGTGTGATCAAAGCTCTCATGGTAGAGCGCATACAGGACACAATTTTATTCCAGAAATATTAATAATTTATAATCTTCATTTTATGGGTGGTCTGTTAATTTGTGCTTTGATTCTTCAACTTTCCTAAGTTCCGTAATTACCATATGCGTAGCATAAAATAATTGGGACAATTGATCTTTATTTTCTCCAAGAGTTTGTTCCCTAGCTGAATATGTTGTTATGCCACCATACCCAATAAGATAAAATTTAACTTCACCCTCTATTGGGTATGGAAAAGTTAATGTTGATTTTGTTTTCGACTGAAAATGGTTTGCTTCTATTAATAAATTTAAACTGGCCTTTTTAACAGTCTCATGTGTACCAGCACCAATAATACCACCTCCATTGCTAAAATATAAACTAGTTGTTCCATCAGCCAAAACTAATAAAGTGTAACTATCATTTTTGAAGCCAGTTTCCATAAGAATACCCCAAACTTCATTTGGGTAATTTTTTGGAGACAACCCAAGATCCTCTGCTTTTAAATTTAATGCCATTGAGCGCAGACTATCAATGACTGATTGTATTTCTGGTGTCTCTTGAGCGGCCTGAGCCTGAAAATTTATTCCAAAAAAGGCAAGTATTACTGTAAATATTTTTTTCATAAACTTTACTCTATTAGGCATAATGCCAAAATCATTGGGGCGTCTTTTTGCCTCTGATGCATTTTCTTATTAACATCAGATTGCTTTAGTAAACCTGCAGCGAGGAAAACTTGAGCAACCATAAAATTTATTTCCTGAATACTGCCCTCTTTTTGCAGTGCGAATAACAAGTTGATTACCACATTGAGGACAAGTATCTGTAAATTTTCTTTTCGTTGTAGAATCCGGGGGCTTTTTCTTGCTCATTTGTACTACTTCAAGGAGGGATGATAATTGATCTCCATCAATTAATTCAATTGCTTTATCATTTGAAAAATTTTGTGCCTCTTGTGTAAAGAAACCTGATGTTATAATCATTACTCCAGTTGCATTTTCTGCTGTCATTACACCAAACATTTCTCGTACAATATTAACTCCAACTTTTTGTTTTTTCCAATGTTTGCATTGAACTAAAAAAGTGGAACCATTTTTCATTAATGTAACATCTATGCCACCATCTGGACCAAAATCAGCATTTTCAATAACTGTATATCCCTTCCTTCTAAACATTTCAGCAATAATTTCTTCAAATTCTTTCCATGAAAGATCACGGATTGAATTTTTTACATTGAGATCATCAAGTAAACGTTTTTTTCTCCATGCATGAAAGGCAGAAATTAATGCAGGTATGAGTAAAATTATTGCAACTGTTTCAGCCATATTAGGTAACGCTTGAGAAAATCCTTTCAGAAAAGGATCATTAATTTTTATGGCTGGAATAATCCACTTTAACCCAATATAAGATATGGCTGAAAAAATAACACCTATCCACCAGGGTAATTCAGTTAATAACTCTAAGATGCCTTTATTTCGTCTACTCATATTAATTCTTTTTATCTATGACAGCTTTGTACTCTAAATATCTATAGCAGGCATTTAGCTTATCGTCTGGCAGCACAACAGCGGATAGATCAAAACTGTCTAAAATTTTACTAAGATCTACCATGCATGTGTTCCCCTAACAAACAATTTTTCGTCCACATTAATTGCTTTTATTATGTGTAATTTCTACATGTGATAAATATACTATGCAGCATAATATGATCCCTGAAATATTAATGGATACAGGATTGAATGCCTCAATTAACAATGATGGTTTAACATACGCCACGTCTACCAACAAAAGTAATAACATACCGCCTGCGGTAAATACAGGGGTTAATGTTTTTCGAAGAAATATTATTAAAATCCCCAGCACAATCTCTGCAACTCCAGCAAATTGTGAAACAACCTCTGCATACTCCCCCATACCGTGAAGTTCAGACAATTCCACCTCTATTGAACTTAGACTAAATATTTTTGGGAAGAAGCCATGATAAAGAAAAATGAATGCTAATCCAAAACGACTTAGCAAATTTATTTTTTTCATACCTTCAATCATTGGATAGAAACCTGGATTCATGATCTGGAGCAGGCAAAAGGCATTGATCATACTTTCCGAATAATTTATATCTGTTAAGAGCAATTCTATCGTACAACCAATTTCTCAGCGGTCTTGGTACAATTCCTAAAATCAAGAAAAAACGCCAGGGTGCATTTAACTGTTTCATTATTTCTAGAAAAGCATCACTTTTTTCATATTTTTCCATACCATCAACGTATAACATTGTATCAAAGTAATCTATTGGCATTGAAAAATGTTGCAAGATGGCTTGTCCTTCTTTTGATTGAACTGACGACAGTTTAAATATATGTTGATTGTCGTTCTTGATAATGAACCGGCTCCAGGCATTGCAAAGTTTGCATACACCATCGAATAAAATAACCTTATCATCCTTACCCATACATGGAGGGGTACTAGCTTTCATATTTACCTCACCGTACTTTACACAGTTAAATCTAAAGAAACACGCATATTGGCAATAGCTGTTTTCATATTTCTCAATTGAATATTATTGATAATTAAGTCAAAAATAACACAATTTCGATGAGATTTATTCAAATTTATGTATTACCGCTTTGGAGAATTTAACTCAAAAGACAAATTATTATCAATAGCTGGTTTAAGAGCAAATATTGCAAATAGACAAGTATCTAATTTGGTGCTATATTTAGTACTAAAATAAGTATCAGGATATTCCATGGATATTAAAGCAACACATACCATATTGGCAGATGAAACTGTTTCTGTCTCAGAGTTAAAGAAAAGCCCTAGTCAGTATTTCACTGATCATGCAATTGCAGTACTATCAAATAATCGCCCAACAGGTTATGTGATTGGTGCAGCAGCATACGAAGCAATGGTCGCTATGCTTAGGCAGATCAATCAAACTGAAACATTCCAGGGTGAGTTCTGTCCTGCTGCTGAAGAAATGAGGAAAATCACAAATAAAGGTATGGCATTGCTAGAAAAAGCTTCAGAGCAAGATTTAGAAAAACTGGGAAGCTTTTCAGAGTGATCAGGATTTTTAAAACTGATCTGATTAGAGAATAGATGTCTAACGAGCACTTAGCTCAACTTGCTGCTGATTTCAAACGCTATAAAGAAACAGGTATACCTGCCGCCTTATAATCACGCAAATAGTCTTCCTTCTGTTCGACTCCAGGAGTTACAACATTTACATTTATTGATACAGGCACAGCGTAAAACTCGCCGCTTAAGACAGTTTAACAAAACAAGTGATGACCATCTTGTATATTACCAGGGATTTTACAGTAATGAGGTCTATCTATTAATTGCCCTGCTAAGCCCTGATGCCCATGAACAAGCCCGTAATAATAATGTCATGTTAAAAATGGCACAAATTTCTGAGAAGTTTCGAAACCAATATTGAATGGCAGCAATCTGGAAATAAGGCATGAGTTTTATTTACCAAATAATGTCAGCATTAGGTTCAGAGTATGGGGGTCTGGCACTGAACAAGCTCCTTTTTTAATCAATACTGATGGAATTTATACAAAAATATTTATGATTTATAATCTTCATTCTATGGGGGCCTGTTAATTATACTCAGTGTTAGGAAGATTTAACTTATGGTTCATTTATGAGCCCTAATTTTTTTAAACGTATTTTCACAACTGTTCTTGATACATTAAACCTTAACATCAAAGATGTGGATATTTTATAAAATATATTTTTGTTACATTGTTGTTCATCTAAATAAATTACACCAAAACCTCTGTTTTTGACTTCATATTTATCTAACAAAAAAATAAATGATTTTATAAACTCAGTTTTAGGTAATAACAGGCTAGAAGCAAATTGATTTGCTTGCCATTCCATTCTCATTATATCTACTATCTCTATTTCACGAGAACTTTCTAAATCTATAGAAGATTCATAACAATTTTCACTATGCATATATGCAGAATGGCCTAAAAAATAATGTCCAAGTTCATGTGCAATTGTAAATCTTTTCCTTTCAATGCTTTTATGATTGGAATCTATATGGATTTCCAATGGATCAAATTTTATTTGTCCCAATACTCCTGCTTTTAGTGAAGTGGTTTCTATTATTTTTAAACCCGTTTTGTTACTTATTATTTTACAAATATTTTCAAGCTGTATTTTACCTTGTTTATAGCCACTTTTAGAAAGTATTGAACTTGATATTTCTTCAATTTCATTTGGCTTTATAAATTTTACTACATTAGTGGCATTAAACTTTTTGTTCTCAATATAACTCAACTTGTTATTAAATTTATTTGAATTATTAATACAAATAATATTTGAGATAAATACACATAATGAATTTGTATATTTATGATTTATGAAGCCATAAAAATCATAATATTCACTCTGATAATTCTCATCATGCAATGCTAAATATGCAGATGTAGATTCTTTACTAGCTTGTTCATATGATAAAAAACTTGATGGTGAACGAGTTAAAACCCAATCAAGTTTGTCTCTATCATAATACCGGAGCAAGCCAATACCTGTTGACTCAGAAAAATTATGAGCACCTTCTTGAAAAGAATTGTTTGATACAATTATCGCTTTTGTATTTGCTTCTGATATCTGGTTGATTTTTGCAAAAAATTCTTCAACATCATCAACAGGAACTTTATGAGTATAATTCTTGCATTCTATTAACACCAATAATGAATATTTTTTTTGACCAGGTAAAAATATTTCTATAGAAATATCAAAGATAATATTTTTCTTTCTTTTATCTGAATAATACCCTTTCTTTTTGTAAATCTTGCATAAATCTTTTTTGGCCCAAAAAAGATCTTTAGAAATATCATCTTTAAACTGTTCAAAGATTTTATCCTCTAATTTATTTCCTTTTTGAACTGTATTCATTCTAATATTTGGTCGTTCTGGAGCCTAACTCAGACTCAGCTGACAAGAATGACTTGTTAGAACTATTCACCGCTAAACCTACCTACTAAACCAACAATAATTGCAACCATTACAATAGCTGACCACGCCCAATGTTCACGAATATACTCAACTATAATTTTAGGATGCAGCCCATATTGATCTTTCCATGTTGCATTTGTGACAAGCGAACCGTCAATAGTTCTCTCTAAAATATTTGACATACAATCAACTTTTCTCAAGGTAGATTGGTGGAGCTTGATATATTCACCATTATCAAAGGCACGAGCCTCTTCTTCTCCTGTTAATGCATCTTTGTCAGTGATTTTATTTAATCTAATTATTGCAAGAAAACGACCAACTCCATTATGACCAACATACTTTCTACCGAATAATGATATTAATGCACGTGCAAGATCATGTTTTTTATCGTCTTGTATACAATATGGCTCACCACCTAAAACTTGATGGCGATGCTCGATTGCAGAAAACCCATAATTTCCATCCCGCATATTCCAGTGAACAAAGTGAAATGTTTGACGATAGCATATATATTTAAAGAAATCTGAAAGCATATCTTTTTCAAGATCATCATATTGATTTGGGATTTGTTCTATATCAACGCCATTTCTCTCGGCGATTTTATGGATTGAAAAGCTTTCAGTTTGCGCTATTTTTAAGTTTCTAACTGCAATTGACGTAACCCGAGGTGTACGGCCATCTTTTATGTCATAAAATGATTCACAGGAATAGTGAATAATAAGTACATGCTCAGAGTTGCTGTTAAGTAAATTTAACTCAGCTCTTGTTTCCTTTCGTTTATTTAACCTGCTCAGTTCTGAAGACATTTCCTTGCACTACCTTTTTAGCTCAATAGTTAAATCTTAAGAAACACACATATTGGCAATACCAAACTCCGTATTTCTCAACTGAACATTATTGATGATAAAGTCAAAAATAACACAATTTCAATGAGGTTTATTCAAATTTATGTATTATCTGGTACAAAAGTTCGATTATTTGAAAATAAAACTAAAATATCACACAGTAGAAACCAGGAATCTTCATATTTAGATATTACCGCTTTGGCAAATTTAACTCAAAAGACAAATTATTATCAATGGCTGGTTTAATAGTAACCCCTGATAAATATTATTTGTGAAATAATCTGCTTTATATGCTAAAGTATTACTAAGTAATACCTGTGTTATTTTAGGAGCAAAGTATGTCTACATCAATAAAAATTGATACTGAAACAAAGCAGCATATTCAAATCATTGCTGATAGAAAGCATCGTTCCCCACACTGGATTATGCTTGAGGCTATTCGAGATTATATTAAACGAGATGAAGTGAAGGAACAATTTGCACAGGAAGCGCTTGCTTCCTGGAAATCTTATAAAGAAACAGGGCAACATCTCACTGCTCAGGAAGTTCAAAATTGGCTCAGCACCTGGGGTACTGATGATGAAACAGAAGCTCCAAAATGCCACAAGTAATAATTACTGAACAGGCAATACAAGGTATGGAGCGCTGTCGTCAATTTTTAAAACGTAAAAACCCATTGGCATCCAAACGAGCAGCATATGTGATCAAAGAGCATTTTGTTTTACTTGAAACAGCTCCTGAAATTGGACGACCCATTAATGAATATCCAGAGTTACGAGAGCTGGTTATTGAATTTGGTGACTCTGGATATCTGGCTTTGTATTTTTTTGACAAAAAACAAGAGCAGATTTTGATACTTGCTTTTCGTCACCAAAAGTAAATTGAATATTGGTGATAAGTCATGTCAGATGCATAAACTGTGTCTGGTTCTGGCTTCAAGCAGATTTATTTTTCAGGCAATTTTTTCTTTGCCTTTAGCGCCGGGAATATTCCATTAAGCACACCACCTGCCAGACCAATGCTGTAAATACCCAGTGCACCATAAACGCCAAGGTGAAAGAAATAGGCGCCACCAATATTAATCATATTTGGAATAATATCCCATAGCAGGCTTTTCTTATAATTACTCTCCAGGCTTTCAGACAGTTCAAAGAGTTTGGGGAATTGCTGCAAATTATCATCCATTAATACAATCTGTGCGGTATCGGCGGCAATTGAAGATGCGCTGTTCAATGAAATTGAAACATCTGCCTGTTTCAGTGCGATGGTATCATTGATGCCATCGCCAACAAAACAAACTGATTTCCCCTGTTGCTGTAATTGCTTGACGATATCCGCCTTGTCTTGCGGCATGGTTTCAGCAAAATAGTGGTCAATACCTAATTCTCCGGCCAGTGCCTGAGTGGGTTTTTCATGATCGCCGGAAATAATAGCCAGTGATAAACCACGTTGTTTTAACTGTTTGATAATGTCTTTTGCTTCTGGACGAATAGTGGGGTGGAGTTCAATGATCCCGGCCAGTTGTTGATCGACTGCAATATAAACTAGTGAATAGCCCTGTTGATTGGCATCATCTTGCAGAATTTTATAATCACTTGAAACCGATATATTTTCCAGTGCCATAAAGCGGCCGCTGCCTACCCGGATGATCTGCTTGTTGACAGTCACTTTTATCCCATAACCTATTTCATACTGAGTATCATCCACAATGGGCAATGTTAATACCTGCTCTTCAACGGCTTTTAATATGGCTTTGGCAATTGGGTGCTTTTGTTTATATTCAGCTGTGGCAGCATAGATGAGTACTTCTTCTTCAGTGAAAGAGTGATTGGCGTAAATTTTTCCTACATGGGGAATCTCTTGAGTGAGTGTTCCTGTTTTATCAAAAACAATCGTATCGATATTCTTCAGGTGCTCCAAAGCACGTCCATCTTTAATCAATAGCCTATGCTGTGTTGCATTGGACAGGTGACTTAGTACGTTAAGGTTACCGGTTATATTAAGATGGTCGATCAAGGCTGAATCCAGTACCACTAAAGCACTGGTATAACCAGCAACAGGTAGTGCAAGAGCACCTAAAAAGAGCGAAGGGAATGCCAGTTGATCGGATAGTTTTTCAACACGCAGCTCCACAGAAGCAGTATAATCGGTGGTATCGTTTAAGAGTAACTGAATTTGAGATGCAACGGTTTCATCACCGGCTTTTTCGACTTTTACCCAGATTTTTCCAGTGAGCATCAGGGTGAATGCAAATACGGATTCACCTGTTTCTTTTTCTGCGGGCTGGGCTTCTCCGGTCATGGCCCGTTGATCAATACTGGCAAAACCCTTGATGATCGTGCCGTCTACAGGGATGGTTTCGCCTCCCTGAATCACTGCAATATCACCCACCTGTAAATCTTCAAAACTTATTTCTATTTCAATACCATCCTTTACTATCCAGACGGTACTCATACATTCCTGAAAAATATGCGTTAACTGATTATGTGAGCTGTTTTTAGCTTTGGCCATCACCTTGAGGCCCATATAATAGAGCCAATAACCAAAGGCTGCGACTGGAAGATAACCTGAGCCTATTAGCAAGGGCAGGGTCACCAGATTAACCATATCGACTTTGAGTTTACGCTGATGCACAATGCCATGATAAGAACGCTGCACCATAGGAATGGTCAGATAAGCGAGTGTGGCGATACTGATCAGTGAAAAGGGCGGCAGCCAGATGCCAATAAGAGTTGTGCCCATGGCAATACTGGAGAGTGTTAAATGCCCGTCAATCCATTCTTCAACACTCGCTATATCCGTTTCCTGAAGTGCTTCCTTATCAGGCAGCAGCTCATTCTTTTGGGTCGTGCCCTGATTAAGTAAAGAGTTATCAGGTACAGTAACAGAAAAGATAAATTTTTTGTAATTGACTTTTTTGGGATATTTTTTATGCACCAGTGCAGAGGTAAGAAAACTACTTCCTATACCGCTTAACAGCAATAGTCCATTGACTAGCATTCCTCAATCCTTATTGAAGTAGGCAAGCCCATTGTTTTTAGTAAGTCGAGAAAAGGATCGGCATCAAGCTCTTCCACATTAACCATTTTTTTAACATCCCATGTTCCCTGTGCAATCAATATGGCTGCGGCAACAGGCGGCACGCCTGCTGTATAGGAAATAGCTTGTGATTCAACCTCATTATAACATTCCTGATGGTCGCAAACATTATAGATAAAAATGGTTTTTTCTTTACCGTCCTTTTCACCTTTAATCAGATTGCCGATACAGGTTTTTCCTGTATATCCTGCGGCCAGAGATGAAGGATCAGGCAGGCAGGCTTTGACTACTTTTAAAGGGATCACTTGCTGCCCTTCTGCTGTGGTTACGGGTTCATGACTGAGCAGACCTATATTTTCTAGCACCTGAAAACAGTTTAGATAATGCTCACCAAAACCCATCCAGAAACGCACTGTATCAACATCCATATTGATGGACAGGGAATGCACTTCATCATGCCCCATTAAATACACTTTTTGCTCACCGGCCACTGGAAAGGGATAAGATCTGGATATTTCATGGTGTTCACATTCTTTCCATTGTCGGTCTTCCCAGTAACCCACGTCTTCAAGAATTTCCCGCAGATTGATTTCCGGGTCAAAATTAGTAGAGAAGTATTTGCCGTGATCTCCCGCATTAACATCCATAATATCGATCACATTGATCTTGTCAAACTCATGCTTTAAGGCATAGGCACAATAGGCATTGACAACACCGGGATCAAAACCTGCGCCCAGAATAGCAGTTAAGCCTTTTTCAGAAAACTGTGGCTTACGCTTCCAGTCAAATTCCGCATACCAGGGATATGGCGCATTAATGACATTAATATCTTCAGTGACTGCGGTATCAATATAGGCTGCTCCTGCTTCCAGGCAGGCATCCATAATGACTTCATTGATAAATGCTGTACCAACATTTATCACAATCTCAGAGGCTGTTTCCTGTATGGCCATAACGATATTTTCACGTTTGCTGGCATCAAGCTGTATGGCATAAAGCTGTTTATTTTTGTCTTTCAGATTATCTTTTCTATGCACACTTTCGATAATTGCTTCGCACTTCTCAAAGGTTCTTGAGGCAATGCAGATATCGCCCAGGAGATCATTGTTTTGGGCGCATTTATGTACAACAACTGAACCGACGCCTCCTGCCCCGATAATGAGTACGTTTTTCATATCAGTCTTCCCTTTTTTCTTCGCCAGAGCTGGACTGAGTAACCTCAGTACTGAGTCCCATCTTATCCAGCAGTTCAATAAAGGGATCCGGATCAAGCTCTTCGACATTAACCATGTGTTTAACATCCCAGCTTTCATTGGCAATGAGGATGGCTGTTGCTGCTGCAGGTACACCTGCTGTATAGGAGATGGCCTGGGATTCCACCTCTTCATAGCAGGCTTTGTGATCACAGGTATTATAGATAAAGATTTCTTTTTCTTTACCGTTCTTTTTGCCCTTGACCAGATTGCCGATACAGGTTTTGCCTGTGTAATTTTCAGCAAGCGATGCCGGATCAGGCAAACAGGCTTTAACCACTTTTAGCGGCACAACTTCCAGACCTTCTGCAGTTGTTACTGGTTGTTCAGAGAGTAAACCAATATTTTTTAATACATTAAAGCAGTTAATATAATGATCGCCAAACCCCATCCAGAAACGGATGGTATCTGCCTTGATATTTTTGGACAGGGAATGCAGTTCATCATGTCCGGTTAAATAAATGGTTTGCTCACCAACAACAGGGAATATAAAGTTTTGCTTTTCTGAATGCACAGCTTTACTAACCCATTTGCCTTCTATCCAGGTCCAGACCTGCCCGGTAAATTCTCTGAAATTGATTTCAGGATCAAAGTTGGTTGCGAAATATTTACCATGATCCCCGGCATTTACATCCATAATGTCAATGCTGTCAATTGTGTCAAAGTAATGCTTAACTGCATAGGCACAATAGGCGTTGACAACACCGGGATCAAATCCTGCACCAAGAATAGCCGTTAGCCCTGTTTTCTTGCAGGCATCCAGATATTTCCATTCATAGTTGGCATACCAGGGTGGATTTTCACAGATCTTGTCAGGATCTTCATGAATGGCCGTGTCTATATAGGCCGCTCCTGTTTTCAGACAGGCCTGCAATACGGACATGTTTATAAACGGACTGCCGACATTGATAACAATCTCTGAATGCGTGTCTTCAATCAGTTTTGCAGTGGCATCAATATCCATAGCATCAATCTGCCGGGAATACAGTGCTTTACTGCTATCTTTCAGATTGTTTTTACGATGCACACTGTCAATGATTGCATCACATTTGCTTGAAGTTCGGGATGCGATGCAAATATCACCAAGAACATCATTGTACTGGGCGCATTTATGTGCGACTACATTGGCAACGCCACCTGCACCGATAATGAGTATATTGTTTTTCATTTAAGACATTCCATATATATACTATAAACAGGGAAAATTTATCCCAGATTTTGCTTAAAATCACTATAGTTAAAGGTCTTTACTGTGTCATATTGACCATCCAGACGCTTAATAACAATAGACGGCATTTTCAAACCATTAAACCAGTTCATCTTGACCATCGTATAACCTGCCGCATCAGAAAAATGAATCTGATCACCTGTTTGTAACGGGGTATTAAAATCATATTCACCAAAGATGTCCCCGGCAAGGCAGGTCTTACCGGCAATCATATAGTGATAATTATCATGCTGATTGCTGCTCTGTTCAGTAATTCTTTTAGTATTCTGTTCAGTATGCTGCACTTTTTCAATTTCAGCGGATTCCTGGTAAATCAGCAAGTCCAGCATGTGTGCTTCTATTGAACTGTCAACAATTGCAATGTCCATTTCATTGTGGACAATATCCAGTACCGTCGTCACCAGACTGGCACAGCCGGTTATTGCTGTTTCTCCGGGTTCGAGGTAGATCTGTATCCCAAACTGCTCACTGAATGCCTTTAATTTAGCAGCAAATTTTTCCAGAGGATAATCATCCAGAGTAAAATAGATGCCACCGCCCAGGCTTACCCAGTCAAGTTGATGTAATAAATCATGATAGGTTTTGCCAATATAATCCAGTTGCTGAGAAAAATTATTGAAATCATTGTTTTCGCAGTTGTAATGAAACATGACACCATTGATTAAGTGTGCTATTGCCATTACTGATGAGTCATCGGTAACGCCCAGTCGTGAATACTGACGGGCAGGATCTGCCAGATCATAGTCAGAACAACTGATGTGCGGATTTATTCGTAAACCGATATCTACTGTATCCAGTTCGGCATAAAAGGTTTTTAATTGCTCAACCGAATTAAAAATCACTTTATTGGCATATTGCTTTAAGTCGTGGATTTCATCTGGCGCAAAAGCCACACTATAAGCGTGTACTTCTTTGCCAAACTCTTCATAACCCAGTTTAGCTTCATACAATGAACTGCTTGTAGTGCCATCCATATAGGATTGCATGAGTTTAAAAACTGGCCAGGTGGAAAAACATTTTAATGCCAGTACTGCCTTGATATCTGAGTGCTTACGTAACCACTGGATTTTCTCCAGATTTTTTAATAATTGTTGTTCATCAATAACATAACAGGGCGTGTTAAAGTGCATGTTGTGTGTTTGTAGTGGGGCTGATGGTATCGTGATCTTGAAATGGTGACTGAAGCGGCAAATCAATACCTCGCTCCAGGAAAACGGCACGGATTTGTTGTGGAGAAAAATGCTTTTCTACCACCTTAATCGCCATATCCTTGTCAATGCTTTTACAGGAAAAAATATCCAGATAGGCATCACGATTGTTGTCACTAAAATGGCCCATGATAGCGGATGTTTCTATTAGCTGTACCAGCGAATAACCCGCTGCTTCATAACTGTGTTCGGCAAAGTGTACAATAACAGGTTCACCATAGGCTACCATTTTGATTTCTTTGACCAGCTCTTTGACAAACTTACTGATATCTTCCTTGCGGCAGATGCTTTCATTACAGCCACCAAGATCCAATACAAGATGCTGCCCCCATGGTTTGCGTTTTTCTGACATAGTATTCCCCCTCAGCGTATTTATATCTGCATATTATGCGCTAATACACTATCATATATATATGTTTATGTATATATATTATTATTTTTGATAATTAATCTATTGATTGCAAGAAATTTGTATTTATAGCTTTATATTTTAAAGTTTAATTTGCTACAATATCAATAAGTTATGCGTTTACTGCCCTGTATTGCTGTACTTATTCTATCTCATAACAAATAATGACTAAAGACATTTTTTGAAGTTTTTATTAAAGATGAAAGATTGATATATTGCTTAATATGTATGTTATAAAGCAGGCGGATAATGCCCGTTTCTCTGGCTGAAGGTAAGGCTGACCGACACTACGGCAAGGACAGCGAAGTTTCAGTATCAACCCGTCAGGCATTCTTTGTCAAAGGCATATTCACCTTTCAGCCAGGCTATTATTTCTTTGGTATAAGGGCTGTCGTATCGACTGTATTGCTCAATGAGTTGTTCACTCTGCGCTGTATCTATACTGTCCAGGCCTTCATTCTGGAAACACTCAACATCTTTTGATATCTGTTGGGCAAGGTTTTCTTCACACAACATTGTTAATCCCTCTTGCAGTGCTTTTTCAGGATCATAGTGCCGACCCTGAGAGTAACTCAGGGGAAGAGAGTACAGGGGAATACGGGAAAGCCAGGGTTGATTCATGGGATTGACAGCATGACCTGTGGTCAGTTGAGCCAAAGAGTCCGGGCGGTTTGTGAAAGCTTTGGTAAATAGAAATCTGGAAATATCAGCACCATCGTTGACGGGATAGTTATCCCATAAAAATGGCTTGCGGCCTAACGCCTGAATTGCTTTTTCCATGTGCGCTTGCGGATAGTCCGTAGAGCAAATTTCAGGGCCTGTCCAAAAAATATCAACCTGCTCTGGCAACTCTCTGCCCAGATCTTGAAAATAATTGTCCGGCATCGCACCAAATAGTTTTTCCAGTCGGGGATCAAAAGAATAATAGGTAGGACACATAATGACTTTCTTAGCTGAGGTTTGAGCCAACACATCCTTCACTATAGCCGCTTGTGTCTGAGCCAGATCGGGCTGATTGCCCTGCATATCATCAAACAGCACACACAGGATATCAATTCCCAGACGATTTAAGCGTGCTACTTTATCCTGCAGCTGTTTGCGGGCAAAACTATCATAGTTTTGATAAACTTCAAAAGGGCTCAAACCCACACCAAAATCTAGCCCCAGACTATGATAATGATTAACCAGGGCCTGGAGTTGTTCCGCGGTCTCAGCAGGCCACTCCTGTCTCCAGGAGCGGCGTAAATAGGCATCGGCTTTTGGGGCATAGATATAAAAGTGATAGCCGTTAGCCTGCAAAAATCCGGCATAATCATGACGCTCCTGCATTGACCAGGTGCGGCCAAAAAAACCTTCAATGATACCTAAGTAAGACCTTATGTTTTGCATTTTTATACCTTCTGAAAAATTCAATTTTGGCTAATGGATATGACTAGCTCACCTGGAAGATAATCAGGGTGTTCCGGCTTCTGAAATGGTTCCACATGATGCGCCACAATCACTGCGGGAGGCGGCAACTCCTGTTTTTGAGGTAGCTGCTTTAGCTGATCCTTTTGCCGAAGCTGATTTTGCTGCAGTGCCGAATTTTGCCATGCAAGCTTTTGCAGCAGCGCCTGCTTTTGTAGCACAAGCAGCTGCCCCTTTTGATAGTACATATTGGCTAACAGGATCCATTATCAAGTCCTCGAAAAAATGTTAAAAACATAAATGTCATTTAGATCCCTCTAAACTCTGATTATTATCCAGGATAACTGAGTGTAAATGTTTATCTGGACAGATATATACTTTACATACTTTAGGTGATCCAATGGATATGGATAAACATATCTATATTTTTTGATGATAGGCAATTCAATGATACTTATCAACCTATAAATCGATAATTGTGCTATTTTTGATGTTTGCCTAATGCACTTGCTTCTGGTGCTTCTGCTAATACATACAGATATTAAGGTATATATGTATTAATATATGTATGGGTCTGATAAACTCCAAGGTAAAATATTGATATATGAGCTATATCAGTGCAGCCTTCTACAATTAAAACAGGAAAAGAACATGGCTAGCGAATTCCAATCTGCCCTGGCAAGACTTGCAGCAGACACTATAACAGTCGACGCAACTTCTGCTGATATAGCTAAAGCAGCTAAAGCTAAAGCAGCAGCCCAGCCCTCTGCAAAAGGCTTTTCCTATCACACCAAAGCCATTTCATATCACGCTAAAGCTGCTGTTGTAGCCCATGTTTTTTACTTTTCAGTAGTCAGTGGTGTTGTCATAGGCGCTGCCGCCTATCACCTGGTGAGTAAATATTGGCTGAACAAAGATAAATGCTGCTGAATAAAATTCAGGGTAAAATTAAAATATTGAAATTTATTTTGTAACTACTCAGCGTGTTTAGATTTTGCCCGAGTTCAAGGCACAATGCCTACGGCACCTCAAAGAGGCGCACGGCCCTTTATGGGCGCCACAGGCGTTGTGTGAGCATATAAGTATATGTGACCATTTGAGTACGAAAATAACGCAGAAATCGGGTGAAAGATGAATACGCTGAGTAGTTACTTTATTTTTACAATCAAAACAGGAAAATAACATGGCTACCGAATCCCAAGCAGCTGCTCTGGCAAGACTTGCAGCGGACACTAAAACAGCCTGCGCAACGTCTGCTGATATAACTAAAGCCGCAGCGGCTAAAGCTAAAGCAGCAGGCAAGCCTGCTGCAAAAGGTTTCTGCTCTTGCGCCAAAGCCGCTGTTGCCGCCCATTCTTTTTATGCTTCAGTAGCTGGTGGTGTTATCATAGGCATTGTCGCCTATCACCTGGTAAACAAATACTGGCTGAACAAAGATGATACTGCTGAGCAAAGTTCAGCAGAATAAGCAGGCCAGTCTGGTGTTTATAAAAAAGTGACTATAAAAAATAACCTGTAGCTGAGTTCAGTGAGTGCTCAACGGATCCGCTTCCAACTCGTTAATTGTGCAATCGTATGCTGAAATTTACGCCTGGTTTCGCGGATCACAAATGGCACATCAAGCGGTTTATTTATCATAATAAAGTGAGCATCCAATACTTTTTTAATGCCCTCTAATACCGTAATATTTTTTTCATCGACACGATACCCGCCGATCCAGTTTTCACGAGGGGTATATTCCTCTAATAGTGTATAAGGCGAACTCATCACTAATATACCATCCATAGATAAATATTGATGAACCGAGCTTAAAAATTGTTCTGGATTGTGCAAACGATCCAATAGGTTACCGGCAAAAATCAGATCATAATCCTGATGATGCGCCCCCAGATTGCAGGCATCTTCCTGATAAAATGACACCTTGCCTTTTATCTGCTGCAGTTGGCGATCGTTTAATTGAGCCGTATGTAAAGTGCTTAACTCACCTTCATCCGTGACACTATAAGGCAGACTGCTCTTTTCTTTTAGTTGTGTTGCACACTCAATAAAACGGGCCGACAGGTCAACACCAATGACCTCATCAAATTCACGCGCCAGTTCAAAGGAGGTTCGCCCTACTGCACAGCCTAAATCCAGCGCTTTTCTTTTACTGTCTTTTGCCATTAGCTGAAGACAGAGTTCGGCGCACTTTTCAGGATAGTTTTTTACATCAAAGTGGCTGTTTCCATAGTGGAAATCCAGATATTGTGCAACCAGTTCATCAGTTTCATAGGGGTTTATATTCATAAATAAATCCTGTATGTATTATTTTAAATAAGTAGATATTGATTTTTATCAAAGTGCGCAAGTACGAAAGCCAACAAAGGCATCTGTTCTGTCAGGTAAATAGGCCTGACGGTAAGTACCGCGAATAAGGATGGAGGATGTCGCACAAGAGCCACCCTTGGTGGTTTTGTGATAACCAAACTGCAAAGTGGACATATACGGGTACATATCAATGGTAAATCCGTCATAGGGCAGATACTGGCTGGATGTCCACTCCCATGCAGTGCCCTGCATTTGACGACAACCAAAGTCACTCTCCCCTTCCGGATAAGCAGATACCGGTACATGTGCCAGGTGAATGCCATTCATATCAACTTTGCTGGCATCCATAGTATTACCCCACGGAAATTTCTTGAACGGCTGCCCTTTCTGGTTATTTAATGCCGCAACTTCCCATTCATATTCTGTGGGCAATCGACGTCCTGCCCAGTTACAGAAGGCTTCGGCTTCCCAAAAGGAAATATGCATAACCGGGTGATCAGGAAGCAGTGCTAACCATTGGTCAAAATGACGCTCCAGCCAATGTCCATTTTCCTGCTTCCAATACAGGGGGTGTTTTGGTAGGGTCATGTTTTTATCAGGCGGGGTGGCGGTATTTAGCTCTGTTCTCAGCCACTTTTTACCACCCCAGCTCCAGAGTTGTTCATTATCATAACCTCCGTCCTCAACAAAGCTCAGAAACTCCTGATTGGAAACCAGTGTTTTTGAAATACTGAAGCCATCAATATTGATTTCAAAACGGGGCTTTTCAGTGTCAAAGGCAAAATCATCAGTTGCAAAAAGCTCTGAGCCAGCAGGCATTCCAATGACATAGCATCCTGCTGGAATGTCGGCATCACCGGGTGACATCTCCTTATCAGCAGAAATGGCGGCTTGTGTTGTATCTGCACACTCAACTGAGGGAAAAACCATTTTGGAATAGGCCACTGTTTGCCGTGCCCAGATCAGGGATTCAATATGCATATTCTGATGAAAGATAGCGTACTTATAGAGATACAGATCATCCTGAATGAGTTCTTTGTTTTCAATTCTTGAGAGGATCCTCTGATGAATTTCTTCAATATAATCAAGCGTCTCTTTTTTTGAAGGCACGACGCCAGGATCCCAGCGATCTTCATGGTCAATATTGAAAGAGTCCCAGATATCATCCATAGCAGGATTAAATGATTGCGCCTGATCCAGAGCCTTAAGAATAAATATTTCAAAGAAAAAAGCAGCATGGCCCACTTCCCACAAGGGAGGATTAACCCCGGGATGATAAGGAATTTTTAGTTCATCATCAGAAAGTGTATTGATTAAAGCGACAATTTTTTGCTGAGTATTGTTTAGCTCATGAATCAGATCATCTTTATTATTCATTTGGAAATCGTCTCGTATTAATAATCACTTACGAGTCATCTTGTACTTTGATGCGATAGCCATTGGGTAAACAGGCGTCTGCCTTTTTGACCCGGAGAATATCATCTCGATAAGGCTGAAGAGTCAGGCACCCTGAAGATAATGCCTGTAATGTTTTATAGGCCCAGATAGGCAGCTCAGGATGTAAGCGATAGAAAATCCACAATCCTTCACGTCTGTCCAGTAAGATATTATTCTTGCGTAATATGCTGAGGTGACGAGACATCTTGGGCTGTAGTACATCAATGGCATCCGTCAGTTGGCAAACACATAATTCATCCAGTTGAATAAGTAATACCAATATTCTCAGCCGGGTTGAATCAGCAATGGAGTGGGTAAAGTCATCAGGAACTAGCATAGAGTCATCCTTATGCAACCGTATAAGATTGATGATACTGTTTTAACAGCAGTTATCATCAGCTGGACAGCAGCTTGATTTAAACCAGGACAAGATAGTCTTCTTGTCTGGAATGCCTCCAGCATGGGCAATTTTTCCGTCAACAATCACCCCGGGTGTAGACATGATCCCATAAGACATGATCTCTGCCATATCCTCTACTTTTTCAAGGGTTATGCTTATACCGTTTTCACTGGTAACATTTTCTATCAACTTATGGGTTGTTTGACAATTTTTACAACCCGGACCTAATACCTTTACTTCAATCATAATGACCTCACAAAATGCTATTTAAAAACCAGCCAACGAGAATAATGGACAGGGTAACAATAGTTGTAAACAGGACTAAAGCCTGCCATTTGATAACCTTTCTCAAAATAACCAGTTCTGGAACTGAAATGGCTGCAATACTCATCATAAATGCCAGTGTTGTGCCTATGGCGACACCTTTTAATAACATGGCTTCTGCCAGTGGAATTACGCCAACAGCATTTGAGTAAAGCGGTACGCCCATAATTACCGCCATGGGAACTGCCAGAAAATTATTGGCATCCCCAAGATTTGATGCCCATTGCTGCGGAAAATATCCATGAAACAAGGCGCCTGCACCAACACCAAGGATCACCCACTTCCAAATGCGACCAACAATGGTTTTAACTTCTGTCAGGGCATAGCGATGTCTTGCTGGCAATGAATTATCTTGCTCCAGAGTCTGTGCTTCTCCCATGCGGATCTTCCAGACATAATCTTCAACCCAGCGTTCGGGCTTAAACTTCTGGATAATGATACCTCCGACAAAAGCGACAACCATGCCTGAAAAAATATACAGTGCAGTTATTTTCCAGCCAACAATACCGAAGAGCATGACCACAGCGATCTCATTGATCATAGGACTGGCAATCAAAAAAGAAAAGGTGACACCCAGCGGGATCCCTGCTTCAACAAAGCCTATAAACAGAGGCACTGATGAGCAGGAACAGAAAGGCGTCACTGCTCCGAGCAGAATCGCCAGACTGCGCGCTACCCACTCAGCCTTTCCCTGTACATAGTTTCTGACCTTTTCGGCCGAAACAAATGAACGGAACAGCCCCATTAAATAAATCACCACTATCAGCATAAAAAAAATCTTGGTGATATCCATGATAAAGAAATGAAGGCTTTCCGCAACGGATGTATCTGCCTGTAAACCTAACAGATCAGAAACTACAACGTCCGCAAGTCTGTTAAACATAAGACTCACCTCTGTCATCACTCTGAAAATATTTAATCACTCTGAAACAGCTCAATTGGACAAGGTATAGTAGGTGACAGTGGCGCTATAGGACTATTGTTGATTAGAGTTCCTTAAGATTTATGCTTAAAGTATATGTGTTTATACGAATATGATAACTTAATAATAACAAATGTCAATAGTGTGTCAATTTCTATTCTATGAATGGAAAGGACGAATCACAATGTACTATTAATGTAACTTAAGGCTACACATGACAAACAATAGCTTCCATAGACTCACGAATAACAACTGTCCCATCAATTTCTTCGGCATGAGATAAAAAAGCCTGGCGTATTTGCTCTTGTTGATTTGTATTTAACTTCGATAAATCATTAACAAGGCAGAAGGACATTAAAAGTAGTGTATCTAATGACATTTCCTGCATAATAGAAATGTCAAAGGAAGCATCAATCGTATGAGTAGTAAAAGTAATATTTTCAGCGTGCAATAGTTCCTTGATATGATCACTGCACTGGAATTTCTGATTGGGCAATATATCCAGAAATTCATTTTTTATTTCTGAGACTCCCTGTTTATTGTGCTGAACAATAAGCAGCCTTCCATCAGGTGACAGATGTCGAAGCGCATTTTGAATAATTGGCAGAACATATTCAAAAGAATGCAAAAAATGAATCATGGTGATAAGGTCATAACGTTCTCCCATATCGGTTAATGGCTCAAATTTTTTATATTGCAGGGTCACTCTTGAGCGGGTTTCTTCATCCAGAGCAGAAAGATTTTTATGAAAAAGTTCAAGATCCGTCTTGCTAAAGTCCAGCCCAGTGAAAGACCATTGTTTTTTTTGCTGCTGAATAATCTTTATCAAAGCTGTGTCGAATAGGCCTGTACCGCAGCCAAGACTTAGAATTTCAGGCTTTTCTGCCGTTAGAAGCTTAGAACAATTATCTGCAATCCAGTTTAGGGCATCTTGTTTAAAAGAGGCGTATTTAAGTCTTAACTTATAACCACATGAATAGATGAATTCGGACAAACTATAGTCACGGGCTATATTGCTTGGAGTGTTTTTCTTATTAGTCATATAATATTGTCTAGCTCATCAGGTCAAAGATAATTTTAAGCGCAAATACAAGAGATAAAATGCCAATGGCATATTTGATAACCTTATCAGGCAGTATGGAATGGGCTGTTTTATTTCCCAGATAACCGCCAAGTAACGCCGCTGTTGCAACTGTGCCAAGAACAGCCCAGGAAATATGTCCGCCAGCAGCATATGTAACAAAACCGGAAAAGGAGGAAAAAGGAACAGCCAGAGCCGTGATCATGCTGATCTTTTTTGCCTGGCATCCCATTAGCAGCATCAGTGCTGAAATGATCCCGCCTCCACCTACAGCCAATAATCCGGAAACCAGTCCTGCAATGGCTCCGATCAGTGATAGATAAACAATCTTTGGCTGTCGCTCGTGACAGCTTTTTGCAGCAGCTTTTTTAGGTATGAGTGCCGAAATTCCTGCATAAATAAGGAAAATAGCAAACATCCACATAACCACATCTCTTTCAATAAAGGTGGATATATAAGCACCAACCGGGGCGAATAAAAATGAACCAATAATAATCGGCAGACCCAGTTTAAGATCCAGACGCCTGGAGCGAAAATTATCAAAAGTCGCTGCACTCAAGCTGATGGTGTTGGCAAGTAGTGCCACTGATTTGGCACTATTGATTGGCATACCCAGCCAGACAAAAACAGGCATCTGAAAAGCAGCAGCACCTTTACCAGAAAGTGCAAAAAAATAATTCAGACCTATAGTGACAAAAAATATCGCATATAACGACAGGTCATCCATTACCTTCCAGCCCATTAATTGCCTTTTCCAGCCTTGATAATCCCTCTTTCAACATGGAGCGAGGACAGGCAATAGTCATGCGGGCAAAACCCGCACCCTGTCGTCCAAACCAGTAACCGGGATTAATAGCAATGCGTGCCTCCTGGGCAATAAATTTCTCCAGTGCCTTGGTTTCAATCCCCAGTTCCCTGAAATCCAGCCAGGCCAGAAAAGTCCCTTCAGTTTTAATTAGTTTTACTTTTGGAATATATTCTTTCAGGTAGTTTTCAAGATAATCCAGGTTTGCCTGTAAATAGACCAGCAGCTCATCCAACCATTCGCCACCCTTGCTATAAGCTGTTTCCATAGCGATGGTGTTAAAAGCATTGTTTTTATGGAACAGGTAACGGCTAGCAAAATCTTTATACTGTTGACGGTACTGTTCATTGCCAATAACAATCATAGCATCTGTGACCGAGGCGATATTAAAGGTTTTTGCTGGAGATATACAACTAAAGGATTGCTGCGCTGCTGCCTCTGAAAGGGAAGCAAAAGGAATATACTGATGACCCGGATAAACAATATCTGAGTGAATTTCATCGGCAATTATCAACACTTGATGCTTTATACATATTTCAGCAACACGCTGTAACTCTTCCCTTTTCCAGACCCGGCCAACAGGATTATGAGGATTGCACAGGATCAGCATCCTGGTACGTGGATTGGCAGCCTTTTCTTCCAGATCGTCAAAATCCATTTGATAATAATTATCTACCAGCTTGAGGGAATTTCGAACTACCTTTCTTTTATTGTCCATAATTGTCAGGCGGAATTCAAAAAACACAGGAGCCTGAACAATAATACCGTCACCTTTTTCAGTGTGCAGGTTTATAAGAATGCTTATGGCACTCATTACACTATTACTGAAACAAAGATCGGAGGGTTTGATTTGCCAGTGATGGCGGTGGGCATACCAGTGAATAATGGCATCAGTCAGGCTGTCACGTCTGTATTCATAGCCAAAAATACCATTTTCAGCACGCTTTAGCAGATGCTCACAGACAACAGGAGGTGCCTTGAACTCCATATCTGCGACCCAAAAAGGTATCAGCTGATCATCACCAAAATGTTCCAGCCAATCTTCCTTATTCCACTTTTCAGCTGCTGATAGGCTTCTGTCCTGAAATTTATCGAAATCTGTCATATGGTTATTACCCTGAAGCCCTCAGCCAAACTTGAATATATTCAAGTTACTTAGAAGAAAAATAAAGTAACAATATATACCTTTATCCATATGTTGTCGATATTTGATATTCTGTGTTTATTCCCTGGCAGTACAATAGTCATTAGTGGCACGGCAATCGACATTGGTTTTTAGCCTGAGCTTTGCTCGCAGATAACGTGATAAAGCATCTACTAATACATTTAGCAAGGCGGTAATAAAAATCAGAATCATCGCCTTGTCAAAATGTAATTCCTGTATTGAGCTATCAATATAAAAGCCTAATGTGGCAATACCAAGGATCCCCAGTATGGCTGATTCTCGCATAATAATTTCCCAGCGATAGAATAGAAATGCCAGAAACTGCCCATATAAGCGTGGCAATAGTTCATAAAAATAGCGGTTCAGTCCTCTGCTGGCATCTGCTCTTAATTTAATTTCAAGACTATAGCGACCAATCAGATGACCAATAATGGCCCCATTATGCAGAGCCAGAGCAACGATGGCAGGAAGCATGGAAGGCCCCCACAACTGAAGCAGGATATAAGCCAGTATATATTCAGGCGTTGTACGCAGGATCACCAGCAGTACATGCCCGATAGTACGTCCGGCAGGTTTAAAAAAGTGTGTTGATATGAGTGGGAAAAATACCAGGGTAAGAATACCAGATGCAACCAGTGCTATCTGGGTTAAAACCACTGTGTTGGCAATACCCGGTAATGCCTGATGAATCAGCAAATCACTTAACCACTGCCATGATTCCGATAGACTTTCACCACGCATTATCGGTGCAGGAATAATATCTTCGGTAAAAAAGCGCTGCACATTGTCAAAAGATATTGTACTGTCATTGGCGACAATAAAGGGTGCCGCAATAATATAAACCGGCAGTAATGCGGGACGAACCCAGTAGCGAATGGTGGCAATTAACAGGTAAAACAATAACAGTAGCGCCCAGACAACGGAATAGTGACCTTCCATAAAGGCAGAGCTGAGTGTATATCCCAGCGTTGGCAGGCCAACAAAACCAAGTATGGCACTGGATCGCAAACCGCATTCCAGCCGATAGGAGGTGTAGGTTTTAAAATGTTCCCACAAATCGGGCAGGCGGGCATAGAAAAAGGTGGAGATCCTCGAAGCATCGAGGCTAACCGCCTGCAAGGCTGATCTATCGCCCTCTTCCAGAATTTCGGCATACACTTTAGCAAAGGTGGCGGCATAGGGCAGCCCGATGGCCAACAAGCCGGTCAAAGGATGCAAGCCAAAGATTTGTAAAAAGATCAGTGCCCAGAACAGTTCATGGATGGCGCGAATAAAAGCACAACTAACCTGTATCCAGCGCCAGTGGAAAATCTGTGCCAGAAGAAAACCGATAACACTGCCGCCAGCGACACCTAAAATGGCAAATGCCAGGGTTTGCAGAAAGGCTTCACCAATTTCTGAAAGGTTAGACCAGTCAGGTGCCAGCAGGCCCATAAAAAGTCTTTTTAGTTCTTCCCAGGGTTCCAGACTGATAACTTCAATATCGGCAAAGAACAGGCTGAAGCCTGCCAGAAAGACAAACAGCCAACTGACATTCCATGCGGGTGAATGCTTGTAAACGCTAATCATTGGAATCAATTAATACAGGCTCAATAGGTCTTTTTCCGTCAATTCATCGGCAGGGCTATCAAGGACAATTCTACCATTTTCCAGGCCGATAATACGATCGCAGAATGCCAATGCTAACTGGATATCATGCAGTGCCAGTACTATGGTTGAGAAGCCATTTAACATTTGTTTCAGCACGACCCTGGACTGTTGTTCATCAACTGATGACACGGGTTCATCAGCCAATAAAAGATGCCCTTGTTGAAACAGGCTACGTGCCACGGCAACACGCTGTTTTTGTCCTCCAGACAAGCGCCCGACAGGACGAAACAGGTAGTCTTCAAGTTGCAGGCCAACAAGGATGGCACGCACTATTTCAACCTGTTCAGATTTGGGGCGGATCAGGTTAACAAGATTATAAAAGGTTGTGTGTTGCTCCAGACGACCAATATAAACATTGTGATAGACGGAAAGATTATTGACCAGTCCGTAGTCCTGTGGCACCAATGCGGTATTCACAGGATAGTGCTCATAAATAAGCTTGATCAAGGTTGATTTGCCCGAACCGCTCTGCCCGACAAGTGCCAGTTTTTCACCTTTGGATACCAGTAAATCAATATCATGGAGTGTTTTTACTCCATGATAGCTGGCGCTTTCGGACTGTAGCTGTATCAATCAATTATTCCTATGCTTTTTGCTGTCTCCAGAATAGGGTCAAAATCCGAATTTTTGGCTTCAATAAAACCAGAACGGGGAAAGCGTCCAAGCAGATCAGGATCTTTCAAACCTATTAAGGCTGCTTTTACCTTGTTTGAAAAGCCTTCTCCAAATTCTTTGTCAACATCACCACGAATAGTCCACTGATAATCAGGATAAGCAGGTGTTTTCCAGATAAGGGAAACTTTACTGGTGTCTACTTTGCCTTCTTCCACTTCTTTTTCCCACACCTTAAAGTTAACTGCACCAACTTCATAGGCTCCGCTCTGTACCAGTGCAATAGTCTTTGAGTGGTTACCACTGAATCCTACACGTTTAAAGACATTATCCACCTTGTCACCCATGTTTTTTTCAATATAGTACTGAGGCATTAAACGACCGGATGTTGAACCTTTAGAGCCAAAGGTAAATGTTTTTCCAGCAACTCCTTTGGGGAACTCATCACTGGCTTTAAGCCCGGTACTGTGATTGGCAATAATGTAAGTATGAAATTTTGGATCTTCAACACCTTGTGCAATAGCCTGAGAGCCAGGAACCTTGAGCCGTGCCTGAACACCTGACAAGCCGCCGAACCAGGCAAGTTGAATCTGATTATTACGAAAAGCGGTAACAACCGCCGCATAAGATTTTACTGGAACATATTTCACAGGGACACCCAGCTGCTTCTCCAGATATTTAGCTATATCGCCAAAACGCTGTTTGAGACGAGTTTCATCCTGATCTGGTATCGCGGAGAAAACCAGTGTATTTGGAGAGGCAGATAAACTCATGTTTGAGAAAAGAATAAGAGTTGAGAATAATACGCTTAGAAATACTTTAAATTTCATAATAATCCTTTGGTTTTTTAGTTTTTTGGTTTTTTTGGTTTTTTTTTTGTATTTTAAGCAAAGCTATTTAACAATTCTTTAATCTATATCAATAAAGTTAAGTTGACAAATACTGCTTATTGTACTATTGACCTTCTATTTTTCAGCTATGCCCATGATTCTATTTATTATATTCATGAAAACATATATTATACTCTAATTCAAATTATTCTTTTTCAGGCACTAAAATAATGAAAATAGTTATTATTACCCCGGCAAAACAAAAATCTTTGTCGGGCAATCGTGCAACAGCACAACGTTGGGCTTTTTTTCTACAGCAATTAGGACATCAGATCACTATCTCAGTACAGTGGGATGAAACACCCTGTGACTTGATGATCGCCCTGCATGCATGGCGTAGTGCTGATACCATTAGTCGCTTTAAAGAAAAACAGCCACAAAAACCATTGATTGTTGCCATGACAGGGACAGATCTATACCATTTTATCCATAGTCATCCAGAGCCAACACTGGCATCAATCAAGGCCGCCGATCAACTGGTCGTTTTGCATGACAAGGCTTATCTGGCATTACCCAAAGAGGCCCGACACAAGGTTCATGTCGTTTATCAATCTGCCATCCCCCTGCCCTTTAGCATGAAACAAAATAATAAACGCAGTCAAAAAAGCTTTGATATTTGTGTTGTTGGTCATTTACGTGAGGAAAAAGATCCTCTACGAGCCGCCTATGCTGTGCGTGAGCTACCTGAATCAAGTCGTATCCGGATCAGGCATTATGGCAAGGCACATAATGAGGAATGGGCTGAAAAAGCACGGGAAGAAATGCGTATTAACCCTCGTTATCACTGGTTTGATGAGGTAAAACATTGGCAGATCCGACAAGCCTATGCACGTTGTCATTTAATGGTGCTGTCTTCTGTTATGGAAGGTGGTGCCAATGTTATTTCAGAAGCAACAGTGGCAGGATTGCCTGTAATCGCTTCAGATATTGTCGGCTCTGTTGGTTTGCTGGGGGATGACTTTTCCGGCTACTATCCGGTACAGGATACAAATGCCTTGCGTGAATTACTGCTTAAAGCCGAAACTGACCCCGATTTTATCAGCTTGCTCAGGCAACAGGGGGATCAGAGAGCGAGGTTATTTCTTCCTGAAATGGAAGGTCAGCAGTGGCAAGAATTGTTGACCTTTATGGAGTTGCAATAATACCAGATGCTGGTTTTACATCTGAAGCTACAACTCCATGCATTCTCTGTTCATAGTTGAAATTCAGGGTCAGATCACAGTGATAAGAACACCCTGAGTATCATCTTTTGCTGCCAGCATTTGCCCGATAGGTTTTAGATCCAGACCATTATCACGAGTGATTTTTAGAAACTCATCCTGACTCTCGTCACTCACCATTACCAGCAAACCGCCACTGGTTTGTGGATCACAAAGAATTTCACGTTGCCGTTGTGTCATTTCCCCAAAAGATTTTCCATGGCTGTCAAAATTACGTTGTGTACCGCCAGGAGAGCAGCCCATATCCAGATATTCATTTACATTAGGCAGTAAGGGAAGGCTGTTAAAATTGATTTCTGCATGCAGGTGACTGCCTGCACAGACTTCCTGCAGGTGCCCTGCCAGCCCAAATCCAGTAACATCCGTAAGCGCATTAACACCTGGGATAGCGGCCAGACGACTACCGATTTTATTTGACTGGCACATGGCTTCTGTGGCGACACTTAAATCTTCAGCTTTAAGCTTGTGCTTCTTTTGGGCTGTAGTGAGTATGCCAATACCAAGGGGCTTGGTGAGATAGATGTGATCCCCGGCCTTTGCGGTATCATTCTGCTTGAGCTGATCAATATCAACAATTCCTGTTACCGCCAGGCCAAAGATAGGCTCGGGAGAATCAATACTATGACCACCCGCCAGAGGAATTCCTGCATCCTGACAGGCTTTGCGTCCACCCTCGATAACTTGCTGCCCAACTTCAGGAGGCAGTTTATCAATAGGCCAGCCAAAGATAGCAATAGCTAACAGCGGTTTACCGCCCATGGCATAAACATCACTAATGGCATTGGTCGCTGCAATTTGCCCAAATATAAAGGGATCATCTACAATGGGCATAAAAAAGTCAGTGGTACTAATAACTGCAGTGCCATTGCCCAGATCGTAAACAGCAGCATCATCCCTGGAACTGTTCCCTACCAGCAATGCACTATCCAGTTGGGGGGTTAGTTGTGTCTTAAGAATGACGTCAAGAACAGCGGGGGATATTTTACAACCACAGCCTGAGCCATGACTATATTGCGTTAAACAAATGTTTTCATCTATTTCTTTCATAGTTAAACCTTCTCCTGATTGCTTTTTTATAATTTAGAGCACAAGACGTATTTAGTATATCTTATTTAGCGTATGTATGACGAGTTCTTTGAGTGATAAAGAAATACCCGGTGTGAATAGTAAAGTTTCTCATGAGAGCAATAAATTAATAGTTTTTTAAGCAATACCAGCAATTCCTGTGACCACCCGGCAGAGCAAAACCTGCATCCTGACAGGTTTGCGTCCACCTTCGATGACTTGCTGCTCTAATCAGCAGATCTTGATTGGCGCCTGATCTTCAGACAGAGTTTTAATCTGTCCTATTACCTGCGTATCCCAATAGCCAATAGCGCGCAACTTTTCTACACAATCATCAACCTTGTCCGCAGGCACGCCCGCCAGCAAACCACCGGCTGTTTGCGGATCAAACAGTAGTGGAAAAGCCGGATGTTTTGACGCTGCTTCAATGTCCTGCACCGCACGCCGTAATCGTAGGTTCGCAGGTTGCAGCGATGACAGTATACCGGCCCTGACCGTGTCCATGGCACCATCAAGAAGCGGCAATGCATCCATATATATCTCTGCATCCACCTGGGATGCTTTGGTCATTTCTATCAGGTGACCAATAATGCCAAAACCAGTCAGGTCGGTGCAGGCAGTTGCATCAAAGCTTTGCAGACATCCCGCCGCTTGCTGGTTGGATAACAGCATCGACTGTATGGCAGCATCTACCCAGCGACCTTTTGCCTTGCCTCGCATCTCTGCCGCAAACAAAGTGCCGGTACCAACAGCCTTGGTCAGTATAATAGCATCACCCGGCTGCAGGCCACTTTTTCTCCATACCTTATTGGGGTCAATAATGCCATTTACGGTGAGACCGAATGCCAGCTCCGCACCTTCACTGGAGTGACCGCCGACGAGCACAGCCCCGGTTGGTTGTACGATAGACATGGCACCAGCCATAACATCGTACAGGGTTTCTTCAACCACTCGTTCGCGGCCATAGGGTACGGTGGCAATAGCCAGCACCGACTGGGCTTCAGCGCCCATGGCAAAGACATCGCCTAATGCATGGTTGGCTGCTATGGCACCAAAGGTATAGGTGTCATCAATAAATGCGCGGAAGTAGTCAACGCTTTGCACCATGACCTTGCCTTGAGGAACCGCCAGCATGGCGCAATCATCAGGTGAGTCACGGCCAATCAAGACATCATCGCGTTGTTCATCGGGTAAGCGCTGCATAACCCGGGACAATATGGTGGCACCAACTTTTGCGCCGCAGCCGCCGCAGCGCATGGCCAGTGTTGAGAGTTCCTTGATGGCTTCCGCATCGGCAATTCCCGAGGCCAGTTTTGGCTGGCTGTCGCCTTCTTCCATTTCCGGCAGTTCATTGAATTTGGCCATGAAGCCTACATCGATCCAATTCTTGTATTGCCATAGCCAGGCCGACTCATAAGACCAGTTGCCACGTGATGCAATGGCATATTTATCCCCGGTGCTGATCAGCCCGAGAAAGTTTTTCTGTGCGCGATAAGGGCGTAAGCGGTGATCGGTTGCGGCAGCCCGAACATTATCCGACAGCACCGGACCCTGGCGCACTGCAAATACGCCCGATTTAGGCCTTGGATCGGGCAATGATGCGACATCACCTGCGGCAAAGATACCTTCATGTGACAGGGATTGCAGATTGGCATCTACCTTGATAAAGCCCGCATCATCAACCTCCAGCCCGGCTTCAGCTGGCCAATCGGGTGCCGAGGCGGTGGTCACCCAGATGACTGCATCTGCATGCATGGACTCACCATTCTGCAGGATCACCCTGTCTGAAGTTACTTCGGTCACTTCAGTTCTGGTTTTAATTGTAATATTGCGTTCAGCAAAGATCCGTTCAAAGCGTTTGCGCACACCGTCATTATGGGCAAACATGATATTGTCACTTTTTGCCAGCAGGGTATAGTGCAGACGCGTTGGATCCTGCCCGGCATCTTTTAGCACTTTCTGCAACCGATGCTGGGTGGACAGCGCCAGCTCGACTCCGCCTGCACCACCGCCGACGACTACCACGCGAAATGTTCCCGTAGTCGATTGAGTGCGTTCAATCAAACGCTCCCATTTCTGTAAAAAGATATCAATAGGTTTCGCCGCAAGCGCAAATTCATCCACTCCAGGAACTTCAATGCTGCTGGGCCGGGAACCAGTATTAATAGACAGCAGATCATAGGATATAGGGGGACGTCCGGGGGCATGAATTTGTTTATTTTTAATATCCAGCTGGTCCACTTCAGCATGATAAAGCCTTGCCCCGGCAAACTGGGCCAAGGGCCCCAGATCAATATGACAATCATCATAGTCATAATGACCTGCGATGTATCCAGGCAGCATGCCGGAATAAGGTGTATGGATGTCTCGTGTTATCAGGGTGATGCGTAAGCCTGGAACCGGTTTCATACCCTGACGCTTCAATATGGTCACATGGGCGTGGCCGCCACCGACCAGAACCAGATCCTTAACAACGGGCGATTGAGTGTGCATTATAATTTCCTGTATTGATTGAGCTGCGCATGAAACAGGTGGACAGTAAATAATTCACGCACCAACCCACTGATTAAGTAAGTGGAGCCCGATGCACTGCGCCAGCCTGAACCATAGCTATATTGCATTAAACAAATATTTTTATCGATTTTTTCCAAAATAATTTTTTAACCAGTACCCGGTGACCTGTTTTGTATGGCATTTTGGACTGAGATTGTTACAGAAATGAAATGCATTGATGAACTGTATACGTTGCCCGCAACCGTGCTTTTATCAAGTATCCCCATGTCTGCCAGTTTTTCTTCACCGAGAAGATATTGCTTATACTGGTTCTCTTATCTTACAGGTGAGGAGCGGTATCAGGTAAAATATTCCCGTATGGCTGATTCGATTTTTCTACTGGGTACAACAAAAGGTTTCCTGGTAATTGTAATTTTGACTTTATCTTTAGAGAAGACAACATAATTACCTTTGATCTTGCCAGAAAATTCCCCTTTATTAGTATCACCCTTGAACTTTCCACCATTTTCAACAATAGCTTTTTCTACTTTCTTGAGAGTAGAAGAAAGGTCATTATTAATCAATACCTTGAATGTGTGTGCCATATAGCATGTTGCCTTGTTTGTTTTGCCATTACCCTAATTAACAACTACTAATAACAGCCGGGCTTAAATCTTATCCCAGTAATTTTCAGGCATTTCCTGACACATCTTCAGACAGCCATTGGCACCACAAAATTCAACATCCTGAATACAGCTTGCTTTGCCGCCGCCATAATTATCCAGGCTTTTTTCTATTGCTTTTTCAATACCCATCAGACGAGAGCCGCCACCAGCTACAATGATATTGTGGCGTAAGATCTCTTGAAAATCAGGATCAAAATCAGCTACCAGCGATTGCACTGCCTGACCAATGGTATCCGATAGCTTCAGACAACTCTTGTGGAGTATTTCAGTAATATCATAGGAACCAGGCTGTCCTTTTTTGGTCAGGCTAACAATAGCAGGATCATTATTATTGGAAACATAACCATGCTTTTCTTTAATTCCCTTAATGATTTGAGGCGTTAACTGTACATCAGGATATTGTTGATGGATCGCATCGGTGATCGCCTGATCCAGAAAATTACCTGCCTCGGTTAGTGAACGCTGATCATCCTCTCCAGGTATTGAACCCGACATGCGACATAAATCAGTGGTTCCTGCACCAATATCTACAATCAGACATTCATCAAAACGGTCAATACCATAAGCAACGGCAAAAGGTTCACTGACAACTAATATTTTGTCGATAAAGTCTTTAGTAATACTGATAATGGTTTTCTTATCCTGCACGCTTGCAAGGGCTGGCACACCAATAGTGGCATAGACCTTATCTTGTTTCTCCAGATTGGGCAATGTTTGCTGAATCAAGTCTTTTAAGATCAACTGTGTCGCTTCTTTTGCGACCGCATCATCACGCACAACCCCATCAGCCAGTGGCCAGACAAGATCCAGTGAAAGACGGTTTTTTAAAGCTTCCTCACCCAATAAATGAGTTTTATTCAAGCGCTTTTGTGAAATAATGTCTTTGGGATGACCTACACAGGTTTTTGTAGAAAGCCGTTTGCCGGTTGAAGTAACAATAGAAGATTGACTGGTACCCAGGTCAATACCAATATGATAAATAGTTGAAGTTGTCATCTCTGTATCAATACCACCATAAAATATAATTAATCAAAAGCTCTTAGCCAGAAGCAAATACCTAAGAAGTCGATTGCCGCAATTGGATATTATCTTCAATCAGATATTCAAATAGTCCCATTCCTCCAGGACTTTGACCAGTCTTTTGGCGAGTTTGTTGTGCAGCAGAAGACATGTTTACTGTCTGCATGGACTCATCAGATCCGGACTTATTTTTTGCCGTTTGCAGATCCGCCATTTGCTTCTTGATCTGCCTGAGTTCATCATTCAACACATCTGTTTTGGTCTGCAGACATGACTGCCTGTTATACCAGATCCGCCAGATAATGATCCCACTCACCAGCAGTATAGAGCTGGGCAACAATGACACACCCATTAATTTAGCGGTGCTTATCTGAACAACACTGTTTTCAAGCATGAAAGTAACCCTTACTTTTAAAACCGTATTCGTAAATACATGGTTTCCATATACAACAGTACAATAGTTATGTGACTGCGTAACCTGTTTTCTATTGAACGGACTTTCTCTATTGAACAAGCTGCGCTTGCCCGAGAATAGTGAGTTAATAAATCAGGGACGAGCTGATTGCAGCAGCACACATTGTTTCTGGGTAAGCATCATAGTCTATATGATTAAAATCAATTAGTCTATATACGATTAAATGAATGTATAAAAGCAATAGTAGAAGCAGCTGTTGCCAAGCTTACTAGAAAACAAGCTCAGTTCTGGCTAAGGAAAGTCTTAAAATTTTATGGAATAGTTAATATTTTCATATCATTAACACTAACCGTTATTGCAGACTTGCCTCTTTATGCCAGCAGACTATCAGTGAAGTCATTAAATTGAATATAAAACCATGTACACTATGATGTCTGGCATGCTCAATTTAAGAAATAGATTTCAATTGCTCATTGTTGGTTAAAATCATCGACATCACAGTACAAAGCATCTATAGTTTCATTGTCAGTCCTTGATTTAATCTTTTAGAGCAGTGTTTAAACTATTTGCTCATGGACTCACTCTTTTTCAATTATCAGGCAGAAAAAATGTAAATTTGAGATCTATTTATAGCTACTAAATTACTTCACTGAGCCGGGTTTTGCTATTGGACAAGGCTATAGCTATATATGGGTAAAGAAATATACTATTGTAAAGCTACCTGATCTATAAGGAAATTCAAAAATGGTATTTGGCTTAACTACAGTTTTTGTAACCTATACTTTGGTAAGACTTCATGAACATTACCAGAAAAACAGTTCCCATTTACCCCATAACAAAGCTGCTAAAAAGACCGCACTGGGGGAAGAGCTTGAAGTCGTGCCGGGAGATCTGCTGCTTGATAAAACGGAGGAAAATAAGAAAAATAAACACTATGTGCTTATGAGCGGCGTATCCATAGGACTTGCAACCGCCCGATCTTTTTATCCGCCTTTAAGCATAGCCAGTATTCTGGTCTTCAGCTATGTAGCTATCCCCTATCTCAGACAGACAGAAAAATCACTGATAAAAGATAAAAAAGTTGATGGCTATGTCCTTTATAGCATTGCAGACATGATGATGCTTGGCTTAGGTGCCTATGCCTCCGCATCTGTGGGTATTGGTTTATTGCATTGCTCAAAATATATTCTAAGTAATACCAAGGAAAGATCCAAAAGACAACTGATCGATGTATTGAGTCAACAACCCGATAAGGTTTGGATTTTAAAAAATGGTTCTGAGGTACAGCGGCCCATTGATCAGGTAAAGGAAAATGACATCCTTGTTGTTGACGCGGGTGATATTATTCCTGTGGATGGCATTGTGACTAATGGCATAGCTGCAGTTGACCAGAAAGTATTAACAGGAGAAGCCCAGCCTGCTGACAAAACAGTGGGGGACAGGGTATTTGCATCAACGATGGTATTGTCGGGCCAAGTCCATATTCGCATGGAAAAGTCAGGGCAGGAAACCATCGTTGCCAAAATCGCTGAAATCATTAATCACTCCATTGATTTTCAGAGCAGCCAGGCACTGAAAGGGGAAAAGTGGGCAGATTCCTTTACCACACCCGTGCTGGCATTGGCATTCCTGAGCTGGCCATTTTTAGGGCCCGTTGCTAGCGTGGGTATTCTTTACTGCCATATTGCCAATACCATCAGGGTGGTCGCACCTCTGGGCACACTCAACTATCTTAATATTGCGCTTGAAAATGGCATTCTGATTAAAGATGGACACGTTCTTGAAGAATTAACCAATATAGATGCAATTATCTTTGATAAGACCGGAACACTCACCCAGGATATTCCCGAAGTTGGAGAGATTATCCTTTGTGATGAGCATTATAGCGAGGATGACATCCTTTTTTATGCCGCCGCCGCTGAACAAAAATCAGTACATCCCATTGCCAGAGCCATTCTTAAAAAGGCAGAAAACAGGCAGATGCTATTGCCTGAAATAGAAGACTCCAGCTACGATATTGGTTATGGCATTTCAGTTGAGATTGATGGCAAAACCATCCAGATTGGCAGTAGCCGCTTCATGCAGATGAAAGATGTTGAAATAGCAAAAGAAATGCATAAAAAGATAGATAATGCACTTGCCACAGGGCATTCGGTCATTATGCTGGCAATTGATTCAAAACTGCAGGGCATTATTGAAATACATACTGTTGTCCGGCCAGAAGCAACAAAGGCCATTCAGCTGCTAAAACAAAACGGTATCAAGTGTATGGCAATTGTATCCGGCGATCATAAATTACCAACCCAGGCATTAGCCGATAGTCTGGGAATGGATAACTATTTTTATGACACTCTGCCGGAGGAAAAGGCTGAAATAGTCAAGAGATCACAGAAAGCAGGGAAAAAAGTGGCTATTGTCGGAGATGGTGTAAACGATACTATAGCCATGGAACAGGCTGATATTTCCATCTCTTTAAGCGGCGCATCAACTATTGCAACAGATGTTGCCCAGGTTGTTCTCATGGATGGGGATCTGGGGCATATTCCCGATCTGATGGTGCTATCAAAGAAACTTGATAAAAACTTATCCAGAAGCCTTGTTCTGAATATAGTACCTAATGTAATCGCACTCAATGGCGTATTATTTTTACACTTTGGTATGCTTACCACCATGTTGATAAGTCAGTCCCCCCTTGTTCTTGGCACAATAAATGCCCTCTTTCCTGTTAATAGCAAACCCGAGCATTCTGATGCTGATGATAAGACATAAGGCGAAACATATGCTTTCAGGGACCTGATATGTCAGCTAAAAAACAGCAATAGCTAAACCTTGAAAAATTACAGTTCTCAATATTCTGTAATATCAGACCCGGCTATTGGTACTAATGTTATCGGGATTGATATTATCCCTGTTTGTTTTCTCTCTCATTGATCGCCGTATTAGCCATAAAGCAATTGCCAATAGGATCAGAAGCCCTGAAATCCACCAGAAGTAATAATTATTGTTCTGTAGATTTCGGAATTTTTTGGGCAATATGTCCTGATAATAGATTTTATAAGCAGCTGGTATTTTAGTCGTATTAACTGGTGCGGCGTATAGGTACAAGTGTCCGGTGCCGGGCAGGTAAATCATTGACTGTAAAGTATCGACAGCCAGTATTTCATAATACTGATTATGTGAGTCCAGCATTATCCCTGCTATATCCTGCACCCCTGCCCTTTTATTTTTAGTGAATATTGCCTGTGTGCGCAGCCGTTCCCAGCGGTATGAATCTTTGGCTCTTTCACAGCTGCCAGAGCGGCTGTTCAATACATGGCAGTCAACTACTGCTATTTGTGAGGGGCTGTTCCATTGTTTATCTGGATGAGTCTCACTTTTCCAGCTCCGTATCTGCGCTTGTTCCACAGGGGAGTATTCCAGTACCTGGATATTTTTTTTATCAGCAATGAGTATATTACTGCTGATACCATAGGTATTTTTTGCCAGTATATTCGTTGCCTTGCGTACAGAGGCCGTGGTCTCCAGGGCTTTTCTCAGGGCAAAACCATATGCCTGCATGGCTTTACCTGTTTCTTGTCTGGCTGAATATGAATTTTGATAGGATAAATCTGAAGCCGCATTAAAATGAGCAAGGAACAAGCCGCTGTCATTAAAACCGCTAAGTACAGAGATAACACCAGCAAAACCAATATTAACAACAAGCTGGTTGCTGTATTGATAAACCGTAATAGCCTGTAAAGCACGCAATTCGGGGGTGCTTTTCAGATCCAGATTGCGTCCAATAATGGTACTTTTTTCTCTGGACACTGTGTTTAATACACCAAATCCTGTGCCATTGGCAGGCAAGCTGATATCTGCCAATAGATTCAATACCCAATATTCATCCCATGAGAGGTAGCCGTCACCCAGTTTATTGTTGTGGATAAGTGTCCAACTGCTGGCAATGCCCTCCATTTCTTTCTGGTAGGCATTGTCTATATGACTTTTAAGTTTAGGTAATCGATCTCTGAGTATGTCATTAAAGCCCATCTGGCTAAGGCTTGCCATTAAATAGCGGTCATAGTGATATTCAATATTCGGAAATAACTGTTTGCTTTGCCGACCAATTTCCAGACCGATATCCACAGGGGACAGGTTTTCGGCATGAATATGGATAACGGGAATTTTGCCTTCAGGTGACGGAGGCATTTCCTGGCATGTGCCAAGGATAGACAGACCCGATAGCAGGCAGAAGATTAGTAGACGTAATGAAGTGATAAACATGTTGTACAGGGTAACAGACTAATAGTAACAGTAAAACTAAAATAAACGCCAAGTTAGCCGAATCAACTCATTTTTGTAATTAGTGCAAGAATAAGCGCAGTCCACACACAAAGGCCATAAATTGGGAAGTTTCTGTGAGCGTGTTTTACGAACGAGGTTGAACACTCTGTTAGAATCCCAGCCCCCTTTATTGGTTCTTGGCCAAAATTTTATGTTCAAGTAGCCTTGAATATAAACTTAGCCTCGGTATTGAAAAATGGATAATAAAAGAAAGAAAATACATAAAAAGTACAACAACTGCAGCAGTAAAAGCCAATCTCTGTGAGTTATGGGATATTGCTGCAAGATAAAGTGTCAATACTCCTGGAATGATACCAATTTTTTCAATGGCTCCTACTAGTACACCAATACGTTTTTCAATCGCTTTTTCCTGAGAATCTATCCTACATTTAACGTATTTTAAAGATTCAGAAGAATACTTTCCTAACTCATCAAGGAGCAATAAATCTTTTTTTGATGCATCTTGAAGACTAGACAAAACTATTTTTATCGGATTATTAAAAAATTGCTTAGTATCCTTCCAACCAGCAATGAACTCAAGTATTTGAACCACGAAAATACCAACATACCCAGCAAATATAAAAATAATCATTATGACTTTAAGCACATCACTCTGAAAATACAGCCATAGAAGAAATATAACTCCTATAGCTAGAAATGGACTTAATACATACCGGTAAATAATTCGTTTAGACTGTGGGTGTAGCAGATTCAAAATTCCAGAAAATGGGCTTTCATTGTCAGACTCATTCTTCATTAAAGTTAAATATATACTTTCAATTTCAGAGCCCAATACAGATTTCTCTTTATTACACACAACTTGCAACCCCTAACTAATGGCTCTGGCAACTGCATCAATTATTAATTGACTGGCAGCGCGGCTGCTTATGATATTTTTAGCTTCATTGTTTTGCAATGTGTCAGTGGTCATTTTAAGTCCTGACTGTGTCTGGCTAAGCTGGATGCCTGGTTCATCAGGCCATTTTGTTTGTGCCTCTGGCATCACACCACCCTGAATCGTTATTTCTGATTAGCTAATATACGTTTTACTGATAATATCTGTTTGTTGATCTGATTGAAGAAACTATCCGCTCTATTATGGAACAGGCCATTTCTGCTTTACTATAAGCCAATTAATGCGACAGCAGCGAGCATTGTACTGATATTGCCAGGCAGAATCAAAACATTACCGAAAACAGATATTAGCTTGACGCATATTCATTTAGGATGGTATGCTTGACGCTTCTATATAACACTACCAAACAGGGAAAAATCCATGATTGCACAAGCTCAAGGGCTCCTTTCAAAATCAGGCTCGACTGTTAAAGCTTTAGCAGGCTCTCATCCGATTGGTCTGGGCATCGTAATTGGTATTGGTGCTTATTATATGGTTAATAAATACTGGTTAAATGACGATGAAGATGAAGAAACCAATATGGCTGAAGAATCTGAGTCTGAAGAAAAAGATGCTTCTGCCTAGATTGATTTAAGCATCATCATTAGTGTTGGGAACAAAATTTGCTGTTTGATTATCCTGAAGCCATATAAGCAGCAGCCGGCATCTATCAAATGACTAAAACAGAGCAACTGCAATGAAGATCCTATTGGATCTTCATTGCAGTTGCTCTGTTTTTCGATAACCGAATATTTCGCTTTAACTCTCTGGATAAGATGCCTGGATCACGACCGGGAAATTCGGCAATCTGTTTCTTTGACACTCCCTTTTTTCATTCAACTTCTATATAATACAATGTCTCACTTTAAGACCCAGAAGCTTATAGCTCATTATGTTGCCTCGGGGCTTATTGATTTACAGGGTATAACGATCTGCTACTTATCAAAGCTATGCATTTCATACAAATCCAGTTTACTCTGAGCCAGCATTCTAAGAGTTGACTGTGAAAATATATAATATTTTAAAAGGTATAGGGTCTATGCAATATCGTTGGCCTCGGAAGAAAAGACATTACCTGATTATTTTCCTGATAATTCTCACGATATTAACGGTTTTGCTTTGGCATCGTATGGTTATTACTGCTTATGTGGGTGACGCTGGGGTATTATTCCGTCGTTTTAGCGGTACAGAGATTGATAAAATATATAAGGAGGGTGTTCATATCATCAGTCCTCTGGATATCATGACGATCTATGAAACCCGAAACCAGATTGCTCTACATGAATTTGATGTGCTATCGGTAAAAGGTTTGCGTATTCATCTGGCAATAGCCATTCGTTATCGTCCTCAGTATGACATGTTACCCATACTACATCAGAAAATTGGTCCTGATTACCTGCAGCGCATAGTCCTCCCACAAATTGAGTCCGTCATGCGTAAGCAGCTTGGCAGCTATAATGCAGATCAGATTTATACCAATGAAAATGGCTTGTTGAACAAGGCCATTGTTCTGGCAATTAACGAGGTAGGACGTAATTATGTTGTCGTTGATGATGTCATCATCCGCAGCCTCAGCTTGCCCGATAATATTGTTAAAGCAATAGAAGACAAGCTAACTCAGCAGGAATATATGAGGTCTTACGAGTTTCGCCTGAAAACTGCAACCAAGGAAGCCCAGCGTAAAGTCAGCGAAGCCAGAGGCATCAATCAGGCACAGCGTATTATTGGTGAATCACTAACCCCTGAAATACTGGCCTTTGAGGGTATTAAAGCCACTAAAGAGCTGGCAAAATCACACAATGCCAAAATTGTTGTTATTGGTTCTGGGAAAAATGGCCTGCCGCTGATCCTCGGAGACAATGCTTTTGCCACTACTGCCAACGCCAGTTCAGCGGCTAATAATGCAAACAAACAAATACCGACCCTTTCTTCCAAGCCTTCATCTTTTTCACAAACAGCCTCCCCTCAACTAAATCAGGCTCCTGTGCAGTGATGATCCTGAGGAGCCTTCAGCTAAATTTCAATTTGGCAACGAGCAACATTAAATTTCTACAAATGATGCTTGCCAATTTGAAATTACTTAAAAGTTCTTTTTTATTAATTATCACCTGTGGTTTGTTGACTGCCTGTAATGTTAACTATGAAACAATGGCATCACAACGGTTTGAATATGCTCAAAAAAGTCAGGGAGAAATTGTTATTGCAGCTCTTCAGGATTCTCCCGAGAGTCATTATATCAAGGGAGCTATGTTAGCTGTTGAGGAAATTAACCAACAAAAGGGTTTATTAGGCCGGCCTCTCAGATTACTTGTTGAACAGGATAGTCCTGATTTTGTGACCGCAAGACCAACTATTCGCCGTATTGTTTCCAATCCAAAAGTGTCTGCTGTCATGGGTCATCAAAGTACTATGGTTGCACTTCCCGCTTCCGCCATTTATGAAAAAGCCCAGGTACTATATTTCTCCCCTTTTGTTAGTGAAGCCGAATTAACTTCACATGGTTTTAACTACACTTTTCGTATGCTTGCAGATAATAAACAGTTGGCAAAACAGATATGTAGTCTAGGCAAGGTTCGGGGTTTCAAAAAAATAGCCGTACTTTATGCGCGTGCAGATCAACATCGTAAATTTGCCCTTCAACTTAAAGAAGCTGCACGAAATGATTTCGAGCTGGTATTCGATCATACATTTCTTGATGAAACACTAGACTTCCGCTCTATTTTAGCGGATCTAAAACAACAAGATGCTGATGTAATTTTTCTCTCTGCTGGGGCAAAAACGGCATCAAGCTTAACTAAACAGGCAAGAGAAATGGGGATAACTATCCCTGTCATGGGCTCGAGAAATCTGGACTCTGAAATATTTAAAACATCAATAGGTGTTGCAGGAAATAAGACTATTATTCCAACGCCTTATAATTTACAGACAAAAACCCCAATTAATCAGACTTTTGTTGCTCATTACCGTAAAAAATACAATCAGCTGCCTGATGCTGATGCGGCCCTGGGTTATGATTCAGTTATGCTTTTTTCTGACAAGGTAGAAATAGCTCAGTCAACCCAGCCTGCCTTGTTGGCATCTATTGTACATTTTTCACCTCCCTGGACCGGCGTTTCAGGAAAATATCGCTTTAATAAAAAAGGAAACATTCAGGGAAAACCATATTTCTTTCAGATATTAAATGATAAAAACTGGCAGATACTTAACTAAGAACTACAAGGCATGTTAGAACAGCGAAGTTGTTTCATGCACATTCTAAACTTGTTATAATTTATAAATACCGCTAATGATTGGAGACAACTTATGGCTACAGATACTACTAAAACAATTGATGAACTGGAAACTGATCTGCATACCGTAGCATCTGCGCTAAGACTGTCTGAAGCTCAGAATATTGTAGAAACTAATGTCATTGTCTCTATGGCATCTGGATTAATCCCTGTTCCTCTATTTGACATGATCAGTCTGACTAATATTCAGTTTCATATGATTCAGACCCTGGCAGAACATTATGAAATTCCAGCTGACAATATTAATAAGTCACTGATCACTTCTCTTATCACTGGTTCATTGCCTGTTGTTTCCATGCTTGGACTAGGCAGCTTTATTAAAAGTATACCAGGGATTGGATCACTAGCAGGTAGTGGCAGTGTCGCCATTATTTCGGGTGCTATCGGCTATGCAGTGGGACAGGTTTTTATCAGACATTTTGAGCAAGGTGGAACCTTAGAGGATTTTAATCCAGCCTCAGCAAAAGAATATTTCAGTGAGCAGTTCAAAGCAGGAAAAGTATTAGCCAAAGATTTGATTCAGGAATTAAAAGAACAAAAAGAACAAAAACAAGATAAAATATCCGACTCAGAAACCAGCTCAGATCCTGCCTGATCCTGGCGGATCAGGATTAACTATATTTCACAAAAAGATCACCGGCAGCAACTTCTGTATAAATAAATACAGGATCACCCTTCTGTTTTGGGACAACCTGTAAAAACCCGGTCAAGGCAAATTGCTCTACCATTCCTTCTCCTTTAACAACCTCTCCATTCATTCGAATAATGTCCCCTGTATGCAGCACAGCAATATCATCATGCTGCAATTCAGTCTTATCAATTTCTACTTCACTTTCATTACGTAATACCCAGATTTTTTGAAAACTTGGATCAAACGCCTTACCCATACCAATAGATGTTATGTTTCCAGCCTGTAAAGCCCATTTACGTATACTGAAAGAAAAAGCAAGTAAAGAAGATAACAGCAGATAGCGGCCTGTCACAATTGTTCCTGCAACACTGGCAAGTTCAAAAACAGTTAACGCTGATTTTTTACGCTTGGCATTGGAGCGATGAATAGTATTAAGAAAATAGTAAGTACTGTAGCTCAATAAAGGAATGCTTACCAATGTGAAAGGTGAAAAAACAAGCGCACCAGAACCTGCAAGAGCCAAGGCCATAAGTGAAGCCCGCTGACCATGTAAAATCTCAGCAGTATCATCTATAACGGTTACTTCCTTGCCAGTCTCGTTTGGAGATTCCTCATCACTGGAAAGAATAGGTTGTGGAAAATAAGGAGAGAGTACAACAGATGCCCTCTTTTTTTGCTTCTGTTCCCGCAATAAAGCACTAGCAACTCCACTAATGACTAACGGTAAGAATAACGCCATTGGTATCATATTGACCTCTATCAGCGATAATGAAAGGAAAAAACTGATTATAAGCTTTATTCGACAATCCATATATAGTAGCATAAAATTAGTGGTGATACTACATCATTATGTCTCACCCATATAGTAACGCAAAAACCAAGGAGAACAACATCATGAGCAATAAAAATAGTTGCATTACCATTTTCAAAACCCATCAGGAGGCTGAACAAGCCATTGTGGTATTAGAACACGCCGGTTTTGATATGAAAAAACTCTCCATTATTGGTAAAGGCTATGAACGGGAAGAAAATGTCATCGGTTATTACAACGGTATTAACCGGGTAAAATTCTGGGGTAAACGGGGGGCTTTCTGGGGTGGTCTCTGGGGAGTGGTGTTTAATCCTGCTTTTCTTTGCGTTCCCGGTGCTGGTTCACTGACCGCTGGCGGACTTCTTTTTACCACTGTTGCCAGTAGTTTAAGTACGGCAATATTTACAGGCAGTCTTACCGCCCTTGGTGCTGGTCTTTACAGTATTGGTGTGCCCAGAAACAGCATTATTAATTATGAAACTGCTGTTAAAATGAAAAAATACCTGCTGATAGTTCATGGTAGTCATGATGAAATAAAACACGCCAGAGATATTCTGAACACAGACAAGGAAGTTGAAGTTGCTGTCTACACAGCTAAATAATAATGCTGATTTAACGATGTTTCTGTGACCTGTATAGAAACATCCTGATAATGATGCTATCACCTGGATTTTTCCCCTTAAGCCATTTTTTCTCATTTTGTTTACCATGCCCAAGAACAGGACGCAGCGCCACACTTCCTGTTCGAAGTACTTGTCACACAAATGAATTTTCTCTACACCAGTTTGAGCATCTGTTAAGTCCCATGTCTTGTAAAAAGCAACCGTATCACCTTTTCCAGCAGCTCAAAGGTATGCCCATCCTTGATCAGGATACTCAAATTAAATAGCTTTAGGATCATGCACCCCATAACAAACTTGGCGCTCTTTGCATCCTGGCAAGATCTAAATACCCATGCTAGATTGATGATTCAGCTAAAATAATTTGACACAAGCTGGACTTAAACGCAGGAAACCCACTAATAGGATCGAGGTGTTGGTCATCGGTTAATTCATTAATATTGGCATTGCCCCAACCATGATAAGCATGAACCGCGCCTGATAGCATGGTATCCGTCACTTCTGCAACCATTTCTATTGCGCCCCTGGGAGAGGATATAGTGACGGTTTGACCATTTTTTATTCTCCGACTTTCGGCATCTTTGGGATGCATTTGGATACGAGGGCTTGGGTCTAAATCACGTAACCGTTTAAACTTACGTTGTTGGGAATGAACATAAGCAATGGAACGGCCGCCAGAAGTTAAAACAAGGGGATATTTTTTGGCAATATCTGGTGTGCTCACCGGGCTTTCAGCCGGTTCATGATAGATAGGTAATCCGTCATAACCTGCATTGCGTAATTCATCGGAGTCAAACTCTACTTTACCACTGAAGGTTGAAAACCCTTTTTTCTCGTATACTTTTTCAGTTTGACCATTCAGTGTCTCATCCATCACCACTGAACCAAATAGATCAATGCCTTCCGATTTATGCTGGAGGTCTTGCCAAAGTTCTGGATGTAAGGTTTCTGCTTGTTCTTGAATACTGGCCTGGAGATCTCCATGCCAAAATTTTTCCGGCATGTCTAAACGACAGCCCAAATCTAATAGGATTTGGGCATCTGATCTGGCTTCGCCTTCTGGTGCTGTGATGGCTCTTCGGTATTGTACCGTGCCTCGATAGTGACAACGGGTTGAGGTGATCAAGGCTTCTCGTTCAAGTGAGGTGGCAGCAGGAAAAACAATATCAGCAAATTGAGTTGCTGGATTATGAAAAAAATCCACACAAGCAAAGAAATCGAGCTTTTTCAACGCATCGGCTAAATGGTTGCTATTGGGCCACATGATGGGGTTGATACCTAACGCAAACATGGCTCGGATCTGGGTTGATTCATTTCCTTCAATCGCACGTTTAAGCAACATAGGTTGCGCTTCTTGAATATATTTAAGCCAAATTGGGAATTTATCATGACCAATTCGGGGGGGTAATTGATCGATAGTCTCTTTATAAAGGTCAATGGATTTTGGGCTGGCATTGCGGAAGAAAAAGCGGTTTCCACCGGGAATATCAACATTACCCGTGGCGGCAGCCAGTAATATCATTGCTCGGTGGTTTTGAAAGCCGTTGGTGTGATGAGTGGTAGAACAAGCTGACATAACTAACTGTGCCGGGCCTGAGGTGCCATACCATTTAGCGGCCGTATAAATGTCTTCGGCGGGTACCTGGCAAATATTGGCGACACGCTGTGGTGTAAACGCTTTAATGTATTGTTTAAATGCTTCGACACCATGACACCAACGCTCAAGAAAGGTATGATCAACCCAGTTATTTTCAAACAGCAGATGATGAATACCTAATGCCAAAGCGCCATCTGTACCTGGACGAATAGGCAGATATAAATCCGCCCGTTCAGCAGTTTCAGTGCGTCTGGGGTCAACAACAATCATTTTAAGCCCTTCTTTAGGCTCAATAATGGGGTGTTTATCAAAAGGCACAACAGAATGAACTGGATTGGTTGACCAAATCAATCGACACCGGGTTTCGGGGGCAGCCATTAAGCTGGCATGTTTGAAGTGATAACCATAAGTCAATTCTTCACTAACCTGGGCCGAGGTAAAGCAGCAACCTGATTCGGTCATATAGTTTGGCGAACCAAAAAGGTGGGCGAAGCGTTGGAGATATGAGCGTGCTTCTTTGGTATAACCACTGAAAAAAGCCACAGATTCTGCGCCAGATTTTTGCTTCGCCGCATTCAATGCATCAGCGGTTATTGATAACGCCTTATCCCAGGAAATACGTTGGTAACGTGTGCCACTGGCTGTTTTGACCTTTTGTAATGGGTATAGCAAACGTTCGGGATGATTCTGCATTTCAAGTTGTATTTGACTACGTGGGCAATCAGGCCCTATTAACTTTTTGACTTGATTATTGCTGTCGTAATGCACGTCAAAGGTACAATCCAGTTCACATTGATAACAGGTGGTTTTAGAGGGGGCAGCCGTAGCTAATGACATTAAACGTTCCTTTTAGTCTTACACTTATTTTCCTGGAAAACAGCATTATTAATTATGAAACTGCTGTTAAAATGAAACAATACCTGCTGATATACCCGTGATACCTGGAAATGCAGCGAGGCATTTTGACTTAAAGCTGATTGAGTGTATAAGTACTACATAATTGAAGCTTTAAGTTAAAATAACGAAGTCTGCATTTTCAAGTATCATGGGTATAGTTCACGGCACTCATGATGAAATAGAACACACCTCAATACCGGCAAGGAAGTTGATGTCATTGTCTGCACAACTGAATAATATTCCTGCCTGGCCTGTTGTATGTCGAGTTCTATATTATTATTATTATTCAGAAATCCTTTTCTAAACAAATTAGAACCCGGCTCTTTCTCCTGAAGCTATTATTGTGATAGCCGCTTTTTCTTATCCTGTTTACAATGCCCTAAAACAGGACGCATCGCCACAGCGATGCCAGCCAGTAAACCGATCTGAGGAAAAATAAAAGACTGTATCAGGCCAAAATTAAAGAATATAATCGAGCCACCGATGGATATCATACTGGGGGTAACTACGGTGGCGACTACTTTTTTCATATGACCATTAAATTGTTGACCCATGCCAAACAGATAAGGCAGCTGATTAAGTGTTTTGCCCATTAAGACAATTTGTGCTGCATCTGTGGCCACCGTGGATGCACCACGGATAGACACGGAAACATCAGCTTCCTGTAAGGCAATAGAATCATTAATGCCGTCACCGACATAACAAACGGATTTACCTTCTGCCTGAAGCTGTTTAATGAGTTCTGCTTTTTGTTCTGGCAGAACTTCGGCAAAATAGTGATTAATACCAAGCTCATCAGCCAATTGACGAGTGGGGGCATCATGATCACCAGAAATAATATAAGTAGACTTGATACCACATTCATGAGTTAACTCTCGGATTAACTCTTTGGTACCAGGACGAATGGCAGCCCCCAGTTCGATGGTTGCCACAGCACTATCATCAATGGCAACCGCAACCATCGGAGAGCCCTGTTCCTGACAGTATTTGTGTGCTGTATGGATAGCATCAGGGATAAAAATATCTTCCTGCTCCAGAAAACGCACACTGCCGACACGTATAATATGTCCTTCAACACCAACGGTAAGACCATAACCCAACTTGTAGGCGGCTTCTTCTATTCCAGGTAATTCCAGTTGTTGTTCTGTTGCCTGTTGAATAATGGCCCTGGCAATGGGGTGACTTTGTTTGCTTTCAGCAGCAGCGGCATAACGAAGCACTTCCTGCTCGGAGTAGTCGCCACACAAATGAATTTTCTCTACACGGGGTTGAGCTTCCGTTAAGGTACCTGTCTTGTCAAAAACAACCGTATCGACTTTTTCCAGCAGTTCAAAAGTATGTCCATCCTTAACCAGAATGCCATTATGGGAAGCCATATCCAGATAGTTCATCACACCAATCGCAGAAGCAATGGATGCCCGATATTTAAAGTGGGAGTTCAACACGCCCAGTGCACCAACCGGGCCAATAAAAGGCAAGGATACCGCACTAATTGCAAAAGTAGGCAGCACACTCTTGTCACTGATTTCTCTGGACCAGAGCTGCACATCGGTTTTAGTGCTAATGGTGTTATTAAGAATACTGGCAATTTGTGCTGCTGATGTCTGTTGACCTGTTTCACGTGCATGAATATAGATTTTTCCAGACAACACCAGTGTCAGGGCAAACACTTCATCGCCTGTATGTTTTTCTACGGGCTGAAATTCACCCGTTAGAATATGCTGATCAACAGAAGCAGAGCCTTCAATAATCTCACCATCGACAGGAATTGTACTGCCGGCACCAACCATCACCATATCGCCAGTTTTTAATTCTTCAAAAGGTATTTCCCGTTCAATATCATCATAAATCACCCATACACTGCTGGGTTGCTGCTTAAATACATCAATGATATTTTTCTTTGAGTTATCAGTAATTTTAGAGAGTAATTTACGATTCAGGCTGAACATAAAGACTGAGAAGCTGGCAAACACCAGATAGCCATTAAGCAGCAATAATACTTTCATCGTTGCTGAGAGAAAATCAACAGTCAGTTTTTTTTCCTTAAACAGTCCTTTAAAGGCCTGCATGATCGCAAAGTGAGTAATGTACAAAATTCCCGGTAAACTCAGTAAGCCAATGGGAGAATAAAACAGCTTGCCGGCCATTGCCAGACCCAAAGAAGCCACAGACACCGCCATATTGCGATCGGTTAGTCTCTGTTGTGGATTTTTTTTGTCAAGGTTGCCAGCAGAAAACTCCTTGATCTGTTGCTCTCGTGCATTACCTGTAAAGGGTATAACACGCACCTTTTCAGGCTTTCTGCCGCGTGCCTTACCTAGTGTTTTTTTATTCTTTTTCACATACCGAAAGAGGTACGTGCCCAAAGTAGTGGCACTGATCACTTCAAGAATCATGCTTTTCTCCGCTATAGCAACTCTTTGTCCATTCATTTTTTATCATATGTATTTACGACTGTATTCTCTGCTGGCCAAAACTCACAACTGCTTTATTTAGAATAAGACTTTATTCAGATTATTATCACTGTCTTCCAGTTGCTGATACATATCCATCAAATATTCTTCAGCAGCTTCACGCATCTCCGGTGTCACCTGTTTCTGCTTTTCCTTGCTGTCCGAAACAAAACGAACGGTTCCTGTATCATCCTTGGAATAGGTATCAAACTGCGCCTGCATCAAGGGCAAATCAGTCTCTGCCGCTGCATAACCATAACCGGTACGCAAGATCTGGTCGATATTTTGCTTATTCATCTGTCGGTAATTCAAATAATGAGTATTCTTCATTTTAGTCAGACTTAAATGCAGATATTGTTTATAGAAACTAGTGAAATAATGCAGTGCATCCATGTCACTGAGTTCCTCTCTGGACTGTCCCGTAATAAAGGCTGCAGCACCTGAGTCATTTAGCCTGGGCAAGCCTGTTGTGGGCTTATTTAAAATAGATGCCATGACTTTCACTGGATCGCGGTACATGAACAGGGAAGGAATCTCTGGAAATGCCTGCTGGATAATTTCCACAAAGGCAATACCCCAGCTTCTAAAACGTACATAGTAAGATTTCTGGCCGGGCAATCGAGGTCTGCCCAGTAGTTGTATTAAGTTACGGATCAGACGCAGGTTTTCTGCTGTTGGGGCAACAGGTTCCTGCCAGCCATTAGTCAGATATTGCCAAAGATTTTCATGCAGCGGAGTAGCTTCCTTAATAATCATCTGGGTTTCGGGCTGATCCAGTACCTTGGACATCAGGGTAGAACCACATTTGGACATATGGAAGACAAAGCCTGCCGGATCCTGAAGGCTGTCCAGACTAAGCTCCTCACTGGACAGCACTTGAATGTCTGTCGTAAAACAGTCACCAAGTCCGTGTTTTTCAATCAGATTTTGGGTGGCATAGCGAAATTTCCACTCTCTATACGGATAATTTCCCACATCCAGCCAGATGACTCTGTACTCTGCCGTAATGGCAACGGGGATAACGCCGCTATTTTGCTTGATTATTTCAATGGCCTGTTCAGGCTGAAGGTATTGTTTATTAGCAACCTGGAAGAGTTCAGGCACGGACTGCTCAAGGGATTCTACTTTCATTTTCATCTTTTGTGGATTAGGTTAACAGGACTTCCGGGTAGCAACCAGAATAACTTCATAATTGGGAGTACCAGACCGAGGGTTGAAACCTGGCACAAGTGCCGGGTTTCCACATACCCTCTCCAGGGTTTATCTTTCTCAGAGCTATCAAAGGAAGAAGTGATCCCTTCCTTCAAATCAAAGCAGTGAACTATACCTTAATCATGCATCGGCAAGTTTCTCACCCTCTGCAAGTTTTTCACCTTCTGCAAATAACTCTGCATAATGACCTCTGACCTTCTCAGGATCGAAGTTCAGGAAGGTACCACCTGATTCAAAATGCTGAATAAACAAGTGCCCTATGGCATAAGTTGCTGCAGCACCAAATATAGGTGTAGTCACAATGCTGATCACCGGGGCTGCCACGGGGATAGCCGTACTAAGTCCCCAAATCAGTCTGCCTGAAATAGAGACTGTTCCGCAGCCCCCCAAAAAACTACTAATAGCAGCTTTTCCAGCATCTTTTCTAAATTTAACACCATAGATAGAAGATAACTTATGTAGCATTTTTAGATTGTTGGCCAGAATAAGAACCATGGCTAATGGTGGTACGGGTACTACCCCTATAGCAGCACTCAGCACACTATGGTTTCTGACAAGTTTATTAGCTCGTGTTACCCGATACTTGTGTTTCACGTTCTCCAAGGTACCATCTAGTGTTGTTGGTATATCTGTAGCTGTCATACAATACTCCTGTTAGTGTTCGTTGATATCATGGATTTCTCAGCTTCTCTCTCTGCTGCCGGATCATGCCCGTCACTGCAGAGGAAGTTTTTTTCATATTAAATGAATTTATAGTCAAATATATGAAAAAACGAATCTATATCAAGTATATGAAAAAAACAAATCGATAGCCTCAGGCTGGTTTCATCATAGCTATTAGAACCAGGCTGTACTCCATCAACCAGTTGGACTACTTGTTAAGCATAAAAAAATCAGTAGCAGAGCAGTCAACTTGGTCTTTATCATAGCAACAAAAAAGAATAAGTAAAGCCATTAATATTCCCAATGGCATATATATCAACACAAAAAGCCTATTGTCTGTTATTATTTAACTTATGTTATAAAAAAAGGGCAATTTCATTCCTGGCTTTTTAGAAAAAACGAACGTTCCAACTAAACGAATTGACAAAATGATGTAAAAGTAGTCGCCATGTTTTGCATGATAATACTAAAAATAAAACAATGTTCGGGTATAGCTCATGAACTATTTCATAATTTAAAACTCTGAGATGCACATTCTTATGACTTTTTCCCTTTTTTCTGTGACAAAGTCATACCTTTTTTTAGTTCTTGCTCAAAGATTTCTTTTTCCCTGGCAGGATTAAAATCCTCCAGGGTTCCACCTTCATCAAAATGTCGCTTAAAGGTTTTTCCTGCTGCATAAGTTGAAGCGCTACCGATTGCAGCCATACCAGTACTGCCAAACAAGACATTGATCCCGGGAATTACTTTTATTGCCATGGGGACGGCTGTTCGTGAGGCAATACCTCCGGCCAGTATTCTTAGCAGATCTTTTGCCAGACTGCGTGAGAATGGTATGTCATAGAGCTTCGCAAGATGAAATAACATCTTGCGCTGAACAGCCATAATGCCCAGGGCATCCACGACAGGAAAAGGGATATAACCGAATAAACCAGAACCAAAAGCGTATTTCTTGATGAGTTTATTTGCCTGTCCTGAGCGGATCTGTTTTGATGGGGTTTTCTTCATTGCTCTGTAACCTTATAACACCTGAGATTTCATTATCAATGGCGATATAGATTGCTCTTATTAAACAGCTAAGTAGCAATAATTGTACACCATCCTGGCATTAATGTTGATATTTAGCCTTGTCCAGCACGAAATGAATCTTAAGCAGGTAAATTTCTTGATGGTACCCGGTGAACAATTAAAATCTTTACTAAAGGTGAAAAATGTTTGAAGGATGAGGTGACATTTGAAATAATGGATAATATTGCTTACGCAATTACCGATAGTGAGTCAACTGAAGTAATAACTAACACAAGAAACTCTTTGAATAAAAATAAACTCTGCTTTCATGATCTGCATTCCACTACCAGCAAGTTCGCCAGCGATGTCTTGCAGGGCCTGGATAAACGACCAGCCTCCATCCCGCCAAAATATTTTTACGATGCCAAAGGCTCACAGCTATTTGATGCCATTACCAAACTGCCCGAATATTATCAAAGCCGTACTGAGATAACTATTTTGCAGGATAACGCAGATGAGATTGCCCACCATGTGGGCACCGGCAGCCTATTAATTGAACCCGGCGGCGGCAGTTGTGCCAAGGTGCATATACTGCTGGAAGGCTTGAAACCAATGGCCTATGTGCCAATGGATATCTCCAGTCAGCACCTGCGACTAGCAACGGAAGAGCTGGCCACAGCCTTTCCCTGGCTGGAGATCCATGCCACCTGCACCGATTTTACTCAAAGCATGGTATTGCCACCAACGGCTGTGGAGAATACAGAAGGTACAAAGGTGGCTTTTTTCCCGGGGTCAAGCATCGGTAACTTTGATCCCGCAAGCGCTGTGAAATTTCTCACCTCAATCGCACAACTGGTGAAGCCAGAGGGTTACCTGCTGATAGGAGTTGATCTGAAAAAGGATAAAAACATCCTGCATGCCGCCTATAACGATGCCCTTGGCATTACGGCACAGTTTAATCTCAATCTGCTACAGCGTATTAATCACGAACTGGATGCCGATTTCGATCTTTCGGGCTGGCAGCATAAAGCGATTTATAATGAACAGGCCGGGCGTATCGAGATGCATCTGCTCAGTTTACGAGAGCAGCAGGTTAGCATCGGGCAAAGCAGATTTGCATTCGCTAACGGTGAGACGATCCACAGTGAGAATTCCTATAAATACAGCACCCGGGAATTTATAAAACTGGCACAACACGCAGGCTTTCAATCTGTTGCACTATGGGTCGATGCAGATAATTTATTTAGTGTGCATTTGTTTCGCGTGTAAACGATTATGCCGGAGTAACTTCCCGGGCCACCTCAGAAGTTCTGGAATACCTTCCAGGCCGATAAGTAGCATCAATGGCCTTATCCTTATACTGATTGGCAATACGTTTGGCGAAAATGGCGGTAACAGCACCCACCAGAAAGCCGACAGGAACAGCCGCAAGATGGACACCGGGGATAGGCAGTACGGCGGCAAGACGTATTGTTCTGGCTCCGGTAAAAACACCAAGTTTAGCTGATGTCCAGGAGGTGCTGCCTTCATAAACACCGGTGGAGACAATATCAGTAAGCACGGTTTTGTTGGTTAGTGGAGCACCTCGTGTGTTATGGCCAAGTGCCGTAAAGCCCGCAGCACTGATGGCATCTATAGTAATAAACAGCGGCCCCAGCAAGACACTCTTCTGAGGTGCCATGACTCCCTCTGAGGCTTTTCCAGAGGCACGGAGGTAGTCAAAGAAGAAACCGGAAAAGTCCATAGTTGGACGACCATAATTGGCATACACCCCTTGACCTGTGGTGGAAAATAAAGCGGTTGCCTTACCTGACGGAGTATCAGGGAGTATGTGCCATTCCAGTTTTGAACCCGCATCATCAGCAAATTCCCAGGCTTCATCCCTTGATAATACCTTCACTTCCTCGCCAGGGATTGTCAAACAAATCTCATCAGGCAGGTCATCTTTGGTCAGGTAGGCATTGTCAGTAGTATCACTGATATCTTTGAGTGCCTGCAGTTCAGGCGGTAAAGCACTCAGGTGAATAGCAATGGTTCTGGCCGCAAGCCTTTTGCGAATAACCCGATTTGCAGGCAACCCGATTTCGAGATCTTTGTTCACTTTCCTATCTGGAGCGACTGCATCATTTAATTGCTGGTAGTCTTCTGCGGTATTATCATACTCATTGCTAACGTTTGTCATAACCATTCCATCTGAAATAAAATTTTACATTATCATTTCATAAACTATTTACTATTATTCCTGACAGGTATTACCTGGTAAGATAATACCTGAACTCTCAGGTTCCTCTGGCATGTATTTCTCATTAAGCCGGGTAAACAATAACACATCATCCATTAGTTATACATTCTTCATTTCATATATAGGCTGCCTGATACCTTGAACAAGCCAGTCATATGCCTTTCAGGTTCCCGGAGATGAGGTATTTTTTGTGGCCGAGTCTATATGACTGAGTTTTTTAGATTTTTTTATGCCTTTATATTCAAGGATCGGCAGCATGGCATTGAGCAAGGCTAAGACAAAACTGGAATAAACAATAAGAAAAGCACCACCCAGCCTTAAGCCCATAAAAAGCGCACCGCCTAAACTAATGACGGTCGGTATAGTGATAAGCACCAGGCTGCGCCGTAAGTTGTTTTTCAATTTGTATGAAGTATCAAATAAATCACATAAATGGCTTAGACTGCCATCCATTAAAATGGCCTGTGCCGTATCCGTGGCAATAGACGTGGCACCACTCAAAGATACGGATACATTGGCGGTGTTCATCGCAATGGCATCATTGATCCCATCACCAACAAAACAGACTTTTTTGCCCTGTTGTTGTAATTGCCTGACGATATCAGCTTTTTGTTGAGGCAGTACTTCATAAAAATAACTGTCTATACCCAGAGACTCCGCCAATTTTTGGGTTGGAATTTTATGATCGCCAGAGACAATCGATATATGTTTAATACCGCGTTTGCGCAATCCACTCAATACAGCCTTGACCTCTGGACGAAGCGTAGACACGAGTTGAATCGCACCTGCAATATCAGCATTGACAGCAACAAGAACTACTGAGTGCCCTTCAAGATGGGATTGCTCTATGGCAGATTGTATAAGCTGGGGAATGACGATATTCTCCATTTCCATAAAACGGGCACTACCGACGCGAACGAGCTGAGCATCGATAGTGACCGAAATTCCATAACCCATGGAAAAACTGGAATCTTCAATAGAGGGTAACACGAGGCCGGATTCTTCAGCTTTCTTGAGAATAGCCTGAGCCAGTGGATGGGTGAGTTTGTGTTCAGCCGTAGCAGCATAGGTTAAAATTTTATTACTGCTGTATCGATCACTACTGCTGATAATTTTGCCAACCTCAAGCTGATCATGAGTTAAGGTTCCGGTTTTATCGAACAACACCGTATCTACTCTGCCTAATTCCTCAATAACTCGTCCATCTTTGATTAGTATGCCTTTATTTAAGGCGGCATGGAGATAATTCAGGGTTCCAATGGGGGCAACAATTCTCAGGCGGTTGCCAAAAGTACTATGCACAACAGTAGTGGCGGTCATAAGTCCCCGGATTGGAATTGCCAACATCGTCAGTGCAACAATAGGCATGGCAATAATATTTGCCCATTTTTCTCCTTTTAATTGAATAGATGATGTATAAGCCGAGGTGTTATTAAGAATTTCAGTGATTTTTGAAATGTTTGTATCACTACCAGCCTTTGTTACTTTTACATGGATCTGACCGCTGACTATAAGTGTTGAAGAGAATACCTGCGCACCACTTTCTTTTTCCACCGCTTGCGACTCACCAGTCAGAGCATGCTGGTCTATCATTGCGATGCCTTCAGTAATAGTGCCATCGACTGAAATAATTTCTCCAGCCCTGATAACAACAGTATCACTGATCATGACCTCGTCAAGTGGTGTCTCAATTTCAATGCCATCTTTTAAAATCCATATTTTATCAGGCAGCTGTTTGACAAGATTGCTTATCATGGGCTTGGACATGGCCTGATTCATAGCCAGCATTTTTGCACCAGAATGATAAAAAAAGACGCCCAATGCGATAAATATTTCCTGATGGGTCAGAAAAGCCAGGATAATGTAAATACTATAAAGTACATCATGTCCGATGGTGCGCCTTTCCAATAGCTGCCTTTGACCACGTTTAAAAATGGGTATGCAGGAATAAAGAATAGCTCCAAGACTTACAATATAGAGTAGTGGGAAGGCTCCAGTCAGAACAGCAAGACCTAAAGAAATAGTGCTTACCTTAAAATAATGATCACACAATTTTTTCGATTCATCGACGTTAGTCATCCGGGCTAATGACTTATGGGATTTTACAGCAAGTTTTGCTGCCTTTTTTGAGTCCTTCCGATTGTTGGTATATTTATCATAAATTTTCACTCCAATAAACGTAACCAAAAGAACGCCAATTCTAAATAACATAAGCAAATGCCTCCATTTATCTGATCAAATGACCAGAATTATCCATTAACTGCAAGTGTCGGGAGTTGTCCAGTATTAAGTGAACCGTCAGTGCAATTTTCGTTGTGCTGATGGGCCAGCCAGATAGCTCCCCATGCAAGCAGCAAGCCTAATACATTGCTTAAATTGTGTCCAGCATCTGTTATAAGAGCCAAAGATCCAGAAATAACACCATAACTTGCTTCTACAGTTACGAACCTAACGTTTAGTAAAAAACCAAGGTGAATAAAGCACTTTGATGGCAACAACCACATGAAAAACTGCAAAATATAACCGTGAAAACATATATAATCACAAATAAAAGGGAAACAAGAAAGAACCGGGCTAATTTTTATTGGCATCATTTTTAATAAAAAATCATCAATAAAGCCTCGTTAACAGGAATAGTCCATAGAGACACTACAAACTGATATAAATATCAATATAAATCAATAATATGAGATTCTTTAAGCTATTAATCATTAATTGATATTTTCAAATTATGCATCATTATCCAGAGTAATCTGGTGTCATTGAAACCATCCCCACTCAAAAAAATAGCCCAAATATAGCCATGGAATTATTTTTAGTTTATAGATAAAGGCTTCCAGCGTAAATAAAACTAGCTTATTATATATGAAAAGATATATATTAGATGCCTATAGGTAGCAAAATTGCCAGTTGATCTGACAAAGACATTTATTACCTCTTTGTTGGGTGGGGCTCTTCCATACACATTCCTGCGCAGCACATGATCGAGCTGAACTGAACTATCCACTGCCTTAATCTTCAGTTATCGATATCTGTTGTCATTAGTTTTTTTGAAGGCGGGACACGACCATGAAGATCACGATCACAGTGTGACTGTCATACAAAATGATCATGGGATGGAAGATCTGCTCCATGCTGTGGAGATGGATGAGCAGGAAACCCGCAAGCACAGCCATAAATATCACTAAAAATGAGGCCCATAAAATGAATGACAAACAGAGTTTGATTCTTGAGTTAAAAAACTCTCAGCAAAAAATTGTAGATTTAACCAATACTTTAAGTGATGATGAATTATCCATACCCTATCACAAAGGAGCAAATCCCCCTCTTTGGGAAATAGGCCATTCGGCATTTTTCTTTGAACTATTCATTCTCAACGCTCTTGATAATACAGACATGTATGATCCATCAATGAATCCTGTATGGGATTCTTTTAATATCGATCATGAAGACCGCTGGAACCCCGGCGTGATCCCTTCAAAAGAAAGCACCCTGAAATACATTGATACGACCTATAAAACAATCCTGGCTCGTATCGAAGATAGTGAACTCTCACAGCAAGATTTGTATTTGTACAAATATTCAATCTTCCATCAGAATATGCATGTCGAATCTTTGATCTGGTCACGCCAGACTTATGGCTATGAGAAGATGAATTTCAACCCTGGAGAGAATGAAAGCACTCCGGCAGGTACTGAGCAGTCGTCTTTAGGTGATGCAGAAATTCCAGCAGGGCATTATCTTATTGGAATGCCGGCAGATTCTGAAAACTTTGCAACGGATGATTTTGCCTTTGATAATGAAAAACCCCGGTTTGAAGTAGAACTGGACAGCTTTAAGATCTCAAAAACACTGGTTTCTAACCGGGAATTTCTTAACTTCATCGAAGATGGCGGCTATGAAAAAGAAGAACTGTGGAGCTGGGGCGGAAAAAAGTGGCTGCACAAAGAACATAACTTTGGCATCCCTCCTGAGAGACAGATGTTACATCCCCAACATCCTGTTTACTGGAAGCAGGAAAACGGACAGTGGCTAGAGCGTTACTTTGATCAATGGAAACCAATAAACCCAGACTACCCCGTGATGCATGTAAGCTTTTTTGAAGCTGAAGCGTATTGTAACTGGGCAGATCGCAGACTACCTACAGAGACGGAGTGGGAAGCAGCTGCTCTGGGCAACAAGAAAGGACAGGACTTCAGGATATTTCCCTGGGGTAATACCATGAATGCTGGCAAAGCAGATCTGGACGGAACCTATGTAGCCCATGTTCCGGTAACAGCTTATGCCGATGGAGAAAGTATCTTTGGTTGCCGGCAAATGCTTGGAACAGCCTGGGAATGGACATCCAGCCAATACCTGCCCTATGACGGATTCAAGATTGATATGTACTCCTTTATGTCAACTCTGCAGTTTGGCTATCACAAGGTTACCAAAGGAGGTTCCTGCGCAACGTCCTCTATTCTCACTAGAGGAACCTACCGCCAGGCATACCTTCCCAATCGAACGGATGTTTTTGTGGGATTTCGTACCTGCGCAAAGTAGTTAGTTCAGAGCCAGGATAAAAAAGGCGCCTTTTCCATTATAAAGCTACACTGCAAACTAGCTCTTATTTTGCACAAGTTCTGAATCCTGAAACGATGTCATTACGATAAGGTTGGAAGTAATTTCTGTATTTATTAGTTGCCAGCCTTGTTCGGGTCGCCCAGGCTCCACCTTTGAGCACTTTGCGATAGCCAAACCAGGGAGCCGAATATTCTTTATAGGGAAAATCAATGACAAAACCTGGCAACGGATAAAAAGGATCGGCTGTCCACTCCCAAACATTGCCAAGCATTTGCCGACATCCAAAAGCACTGTCGCCTTCTGGAAATGAGGCAACGTCAACACATCCCATTAATGCCGAATCCAGGTTTGCATAATTTCCATTATTAGTTCGATCTCCCCAGGGATATTTTCGTTTAACCGCAGAGATCTTGTTTCCATCACCTGCTGGTTGTCCCGAAGCAGCCAAATCCCATTCTGCTTCTGAAGGCAGTCTGCGATCTGCCCAGTTACAATACGCTTCAGCTTCATACCATGTCACATGAGAAACAGGATGGTTCGGTTCGAGATCAACGTAAGTATCAAAGCTTCGACGTAACCAGTTATTCTGACCTTTTGACCAATAGATTGGAGCTTCAACCCCATTTTTAGTACGCCAGATCCAGCCCTGGGCACTCCAGAATTCTTTTCTTAAATATCCCTTATCTTCAGTAAATTCTTTGAATTGTGAATTGGTCACTGGCGCACGTGCAATTTTAAAAGGCGCGACTGCAACAGAATGAGCCCATTTTTCATTGTCAAAGACAAAAGAATCATCAGGCTTTGCACCCAACATGAAGGTGCCTCCGGGAATTTCAACATCACCTGGGAGATCACCTGATGGTGAAGCCTTTGAGTGCTTATGAACTGGTTTAGGATAGCCTAAAGTTTGACGCATATAGGTGAAGGCTTCCGCATGCATGTCTTCATGTAAAACAGCCAGTAAGTAAAGATAAGTTTCTTCAGCAGATGGCTCATGCGAATCAAGTCTGTTGATAGTTTTATTAAAAACCTTCGACATATAATCCAGCATTCCAGCACGATTTGGAAGATCCAGGCCCCACCGGTCAGAATGTTCAACTTCAAAGGAATTAAATAAATCATTCCCTATATCCATCAGAGGTGGAGTTCCATCAAGGATCTGGCAAATAAAAGCATCATAAAAAAAAGCAATATGCCCCAACTCCCAGCGAAATGGATTAACAATTTCCATTATAGGGACATTCAATTGAGCATCACTCAAATCTTCTATAAGAGACAAGGTTCGGTTTCGTGTGTCTTTAACTTGTTCAATCAAATCAGATTTTGGAAGGATGAAATGCTTGTCTAATAATTGTTTCATACCACATCTCCATAATTATTATATCGTTTTTAATGTCATCATGGTTTAACCCTGGAATTTCCAGGCAGCGATTATTTACTTCATGGCGGCCTGTTTTGTAATTCCAGTCCCAATAACCTGATTCTGCACCAATAGTGACATTTTAAGCGATCTTCTGCATTCGGTATTTATTAATTACCTGGCTCAAGTTGTTATATCCTTGCATCAATTAATGCTTCATTTTAAAAATATGAATTTATAGAATGGATAATTTACTTGTTGCTATAGTATGAGCAAATAAAAACAGCATTACATAATAAGCAATAATGGCTTGAGGGTATCCTGAATAGAAATGCCTGAATTTCCAGGAAAATTCAGTTAATTAGTATAACAATATTATTCCACTTTCCTTCAATGCTGATTTTTAGCTGACAGATTTACAGGACGAAGTAAATATTCACAATAGCTATTGTATTATGTGATTATTTAACAGATTTACTCACTGGTAGTAATTATAAATGTTACACCCAGTGAGTGGACGGAATATTTGTTTTATGCTGTTTGGGCAGCTTCTTCTGTTTCTGTGACTTCTTCTGCTGATCCTTCAGCTTTGTTAAACATACTGGTCACTTTTTCTGTCATGGCACCAACACCAGCTGTAATTTTACCACCTGTATCTTCAAGTAACTGCTTGCTTGATTCATCTTTCATAGCATAAGTAATTACTGAACCAGTGACTATTCCAAGTAAAAAAGGGATAACGGGCATATTAATCTCCTGAGGGTTTTAAATATAATATCATATATAGATTGTGCTAATCTATCTAACTATATATACTTTATAACATATATAATAAGATAACTGCAAATAAATAGTCTCTTTGACTGTATATGTTAAAGATAAATTCCATATGCCGATAACAAGGCTAATTAATAGACCAGTTACATTCAGATAAGACGCATCTGTGGTTGGGAACGAATACAAGAAAGCATTATATCCGAATAGTATATCAAGATGAAATTGTTGGTTACATTTCCAGAGATTAAACAGCCATTGACCCCCGGTGTCAGGATAGTTGTCGCCTCTCTTTTTTTACATAGGGGCAGAGGCACTATGCCTGGAACACCCATACCAACTGAACTTAAAGAGCAAGCTTTATTGAGGTTGCTTCCTCCCTATAGCTGGTCACTTAGACAGATAGCTAATGAAGTAGGAACATCACCTTCAACTATATTAAAATGGCGAAAGCAACTAGAGGAAGAAGGATTGTTAATGCCAAAAGAAGAAAATAATATTGAATATTCAGCTGATCAGATTTTTACATTTGTATTAGAAGCAGCCTTGCTCTCAGAATATGAGTTAGCTGAATACTGTAGGAAAAATGGTCTCTATGTTGACCAGATTAAACAGTGGAAAAAAAGTTGTATCAATGCAAATGTATCAAATTCCTCAAAGCAAACTCAAGTTGCCAAAGAAAGTCGGATTGATAAAAAACGCATTAAGACATTAGAAAAAGAACTTCACCGCAAAGATAAGGCTTTAGCAGAAACAGCTGCACTGTTGGTACTGCGGGAAAAGTTCAATGCCCTATGGGAAGAGAAAGAGGAAGAATGACCACATACCCAGAAAGGCAGAAATTAGTCACGTGGATCAACGAGGCAGTCAATACTGGAGCAACTAAATATAAAGCCTGTCAGATTGTTTGCATCAGTATAAGGACGTACCAGCGATGGGTAATTGGAGATCAGGTGGTAGCGGATCAGCGTCCTTTTGCCAAAAGGCCAGAACCCAACAATAAATTGACAGAAATGGAGATTAATAAGATCAAGCAAATTTGTTTAAGCTCAGAGTTTGCAGATGTCCCACCATCAAGGATAGTCCCAATGCTGGCGGATAAAGGTCAATATATTGCCTCTGAATCAAGTTTTTATCGTATTTTAAAGGCTCAGAATCTACTTTCTCATCGAAGTAGAGCAAAGCCACATAGTACCTATAAAAAGCCAAAAGGCTTTACTACAACTCAAGCTAATCAGGTCTGGAGCTGGGATATTTCACATTTACCATCAAAAGTAATTGGCGGTCGTTTTTATCTTTATATGATTGAAGATATTTACAGTAGAAAAATTGTAGGTGCTGAGGTTCATGAAAGTGAAACAGGTGAACATGCATCAGTATTGTTGCAGCGAACAGTCAGAGTGGAGAAAAACTCTAATACTGATCTGGTGCTTCACTCTGATAACGGAGCACCAATGAAGAGTTTTACAATGCGAGCGAAAATGTATGAGTTAGGTGTTATTCCTTCCCATAGCCGACCGAGAGTGAGCAATGATAATCCTTATTCAGAATCACTTTTTAGAACGGTAAAATACTGTCCTAGCTGGCCTAAACAAGGGTTTAAAACAATTGAAGATGCCAGGAAGTGGGTAGCCAAGTTTGTTTACTGGTACAACAATGAGCATCGTCATAGCCAGATTAAATTTGTTACCCCGAACCAACGGCATACAGGTAAGGATATTCAAATATTACATCAACGAAAAAAACTATATGAAATGAAAAAAATGGGAAACCCATCTCGATGGTCTGGAGAAACTCGGAACTGGGAACATATCAGCTCGGTTTCACTGAACCCTGAGAAACAAATTAAAGCAGCATAAAAATGCTAAAAACGACAACTACCTTGAAAAACGCCGTTGATGCAAGAGAAAAACCAAAGAAAAAAAACGCTTAAGTTTGAAATTGAAGCAGAAAATAAGCGCAGTCGAATAATTAACCATAAGACATCCGTGATCAGACAAAGAAAAGTCTGTGTGACGGCATTTTTAACATATTTCAGTGAACAGCGGACTTACTACTTGTCTAAGATAAAAAATAAATAGATAATATATACGCTATACTATATATAGTGCTCTTATTTATAGCATGCATTTTAATATATTAAGAATAATAACTTGAGTGGGGTGAATCATTAAAAATTTTATTGAATTAATAGAGCGGCACCTATGGTGGCTATCACTGGTGTCCTTATTGGCAGGAACATTCTGGGCTAATCAATCTCCAGCATTTGCCTATTTAGTAAGTAACGCAATGGAAGGCCTTATAGATGGCTATAGCTATTTTGCTCCTGTGGCAATTTATTTGATTCTGACCCCCACTCTTATCAAGCTCATGATAAGCGAAACACGGGGAAAAAGCTTTGCCAAGCATACTATCAAGTGGTATGCAGTCGCCAGACTGATTGCTTGTGTCTATGGTGTGATCTGGACAGTCATTGCCTTTGACATACCGATATATTCATCACTTGACGGGTTTAAAGATGCCATAAAAGAGTCCGTGACTTCCCTTGGATACATGCTGACTCATAGTGAGTACTTTTATGCTATTTATGCATCTATTATTACTACAGCTGTTGCCTTAAGATTTACCAGGGCGGCAAATACTTTAGGAAAAGGTGTCGAGCTAATTGAATATTTAGGGCAATTTATAATACCACTTATCCCATTCGTAATGATTGCAGTGGGTGCATATGTCACTATTTTACCAGAGATCCTTGATAAAAGTCTGGGCCCTGATGCGGCCAGTATCAGGGCCAATAGTGTCTCGATATTCGGTTTCAGTATCGATATTACATCATCACTGGGTATGCTTTTTCTTTATGTTCTGGGAGCGTTGCTAACGGGCTTTGTTTCTGCGATCTGGCATCTTGGTTTAATCGTTTTAGTTAAACGTGCAAAACCGGATTTTTCACTGAGAGAATACTTTAGTGTCTATTGGATAAAAGTTTACCCCATGCTTTGGGCAACCTCTTCAGAAGCCCTGGCAACACCGCTAAATCTGAACATGGTGAAGAAGTTTTGTCCAACTATACCAGATGAAGTTCGCCAATTTGTTATCGGTACCGGTTCATTTCTTAATATTAATGGCACCATAGTCAATGTGTTTATCATGACCGGGCTGGTAGCAGCAATATTAAATATCGATATATCACTCGTTCAATTGCTGCTGAGCATACCCATTGTTTTTTTAATCGGTTATGGCGTGCCTGGAATGCCTGGTGAATTAATACTTTTTGCCGGCCCAATGGCGCTTTCAATGGGAGTATCTCCAGAGCTAATGCCCGTCTATTTAAGTTTGTATATTGGCCTTCAGATTGGCTTGCCGGATTCATTTCGTACCGGGGCTAATTCCACTGATGAGTGTTTGTGCGCCATTATTCTTAACAAGCGATATTAATGCTTAAAAATTACGAAGATTATTCGTTATTTCTATGTATTGATTAAAGGAAATTATACCATGATTCAACTTGGTGGAATGTTACTGGTTTTTGTTGGTGCAACTGCTGCGCCTTATGTAAAAAAAGTACTGGCTAAGACTAAAAGTAAACGAGAGATTAAAAAAATAGCAGACTCGTCAAGCACGAATATGCTGCAGGAAACAGATGCTGAATTGGCCATTGAAGCCATTGAAGCTAATGAAGAACGACATAAATACCGTTTTCTTATGACCACGGGAACTATGGGTGTCGCGGTAGTAGCCCAAACCAGCCTGGTCTGGCTTATGCCTGTCAGCTATCTATTAATCGGTTATTTCTCAGTCAATGTTTTTCAAGAAGCGGCAAACGCTCTATTTAAAGAGAGAAAAATCAAAGTTGATATCCTTGATACCGGGGTTGTTTTACTGACCTTGCTCTTCGGGCAAATTGCTGCAGCGGCATTTATGGTGTGGATCATTGACCTTGCAGATATGTTGCTGCAAAAAACCACCAAGAAATCACGTAACTATATAACCGACATCTTTGGTGAACAGCCCCGCTTTGCCTGGTTGCTCGTTGATGGCGTAGAAGTCCAAACTGAAGTAAAGGACTTGAAACAAAATGATATTGTCATTGTTGGTACCGGCGAACAGATACCTGTTGACGGGATCATCATCGAAGGCGGGGCTATGATTGATCAGCAAAGCCTCACAGGTGAATCTGTTCCGGCAGATAAGCATGAGGATGAACAAGTTTTTGCTACCACAGTGATAGTTGCCGGAAAAATTAAAGTCAAGGTGCAGGAAACGGGTGAAAATACCTTAGCATCCCAAGTTATATCAATTATCAATGAAGCTTCCAACTATGATGTCAAGTTACAGTCCGTTGGTGAAAAAATAGCCGATAAAATGGTCATACCGACCATTGGTCTGGGTGCTCTGGGTTATGCAACGGTTGGGCCTGGTGCGCTGCTTGCCATAATAAATGCTGATTATGGTACTGGCATCCGGATAGCAGCCCCCATTGCATTACTGGCTTCATTAGGTAATGCCGCAAAAAATGGCATCCTGATCAAACATAGTGAAGTCATCGAAAAATTAAAAGATATTGATGTCGTACTATTTGATAAAACGGGTACTTTGACCAAAGAAGTGCCTACGGTCGCCAGGATTGTAACGGCAGATGAAACCTATAGTGAAGAAAAAATTCTGTTTTGCACAGCTACAGCCGAACAAAAATTTTCTCACCCGATTGCCGCTGCTATTTTGCAGAAAGCCAGTGATGAAAATATAGAATTAGCAGAATATGATGAGTCACAATATCATGTTGGTCTGGGTATTGAAGTAGAAATTGGTCAGGACTGGATCAAGGTGGGCAGTGCCCGCTATATGGAAAATGAGAATATCGAGTTTCCAGAAAAAATTAAAATCGCTTTAAAAGAGGCCGATGAGCGTGGGCAATCAGCGATATTGACAGCGATCAATAACAAAGTAGCAGGCATGATTGAATTGCAATCCACAGTGAGAGAAGAAGCTGCTGATGTCATAGCTGATTTAAGGCGCTTAGGTATTAAAGAAATTGTTGTTATTTCAGGTGATAGTGAAGCACCTACCAAAGAGCTTGCGCGTCAGCTCAATATTGATCGCTATTTTGCCGGAGTACTGCCTAATGAAAAAGCCGATTATGTGAAATTACTGCAGGATGAAGGCAAAAAAGTAATGATGGTTGGCGATGGAATTAATGATTCTGCTGCCCTTTCTCATGCTGAAATTGGTGTCTCTTTAAAAGGCGCATCAACCATCGCAGTTGATGTTGCTGATGTGATCTTCATGGACGGTACGCTTACCAAATTTCATTATCTGTTTGAGGTTGCTGCCAATCTGCAAACCAATGTAAAAAGAAGCTTTCTGATGATTGCAATTCCGAACACAGTTTGTATTGTCGGCGCCTTTATGGGATTTTTTGGACTAAAAGCTTCACTGGTTTTGAATAATGGCTTCAACCTGATTGCTGCTGCAAATGGAATGCTGCCCTATACTGAAATAAGTGACAAAGTAGATAAAAAAGCCGAGGAAAAAAGCAAACTTGAACATAAAGACAATGAAGTTGAAGAAGAAGATAAATCGACAGTCAAAAAACTTATTAAATATATATATATCCACAAATAGGCTGTGATAGACGTGACAATAGACTATTAACCTGAGGTAAAAATAGTTGTTTTTATAGTAAAACAGTCCTTTTTTCAAAAATAAGAGTTTTTATGTCCGCTAACGACATAAAAACTTAGTTGAACTAAATGCCGGAGGTAGTCTGAAGAAGTAATTTATCTGGAATTTTTAGAAGCATAAATCAGCAAATGCCGATAAAAATATTAATAAACAGATCCCAACACCATACCCCCTGAATCTTTGTAAAAAACTGCATCCCAAAAAGCATTCACAAACAGAAGATTGATCCCTTAAACCATCAACCAGTCAATAAACACCTATTACCCCTGAGCATAGTCATTTTCTTCAGAAAAACGGCTTGAAGGTAACGACTCTATTAATTCTTCTTATCAGACTTCCAGCTTTGCCCCCTATTTCTTTCATTGTTTAATATTATTTTATATGATAGTTATTTAGTCCAGAGAAAATTATGTTTAAAAATAATATTAAAGAGTTATCAAAGAAAGTTAGTGCAATTGTTGATAATATCTCAATACCAATACCCACAACTAAAATTGCGATAACCGGCTTAAGTCGTTCAGGCAAGACAATATTTATTACATCTTTGATCGAACAATTACTTCTGCAGAAAAAAATCACCCCAATTACAGCAAAGAAACAGGCATTTAATGTCACTATCAAATCCCCGACAACATCAATTAAGCGGTTTGATTATTATTCATTAAAAAAAATCATCAAAGAATATCACCAATGGCCTGATGGCACAGATGACATAACATCAACAACATTAGAATTTGAAACTAAAAGCCGCTATAGATTTTTAAATAATTCAAAATTCCGGATTGAATTAATCGACTACCCGGGTGAGTGGATACTTGATATTGCAATGCTGGGTTTATCCTATGAGCAGTGGTCTGAAAAAACAATAAACTGGATGAAAAATATTGATGAAGAAATAGTAACAGACTATTTAAATAGCATTCACGAATTATCAGATAAAAGCAAGGGTGAAGGTATTGAAAACAATATCCACCAGCAGTACTCAAAAATGCTTTCATTTCTCAAAAACAACCATTATTCAAACCTGGCACCAGGACGATTTTTGATGCCATCAGATTTAGCTCATGATCCGATTTTATGCTTTGCTCCAATTAATCAATCCAACTCACCATTACATCAGATATTTAAAGAGCGCTATGAACATTACCTTGAAAATATCGTAAAAAATATTCAACTGGAACATTTTAGAGGCTTTGATCGGCAAATTGTTTTGATTGATATTATCGAAGCACTGCAAAATGGTCATAATTGTTATTCAGATATGAAAGATGGTCTGCGTAGTATGATGTCACTTTATGATCATAAAAATAAAAATTTTATCTCTCAATGGTTCAGTTCTTCTATCAGAAAAGTAACCTTTGTTGCAACTAAAGCTGATCTAATAACCTCATCACAACACAAAAACTATAGTGCCCTGTTAAACGAAATGGTTGATGACATTAGAAAAAAAATGGACATAAATCATATTAAGACTGATACACATATTATCTCTTCTATTAAGTGTACAGAAACAGTTATTAGAGAGCACAATGGAAAGAATTTATCCTGTATTCAGGGAATATCATTAAAAGAAAAGAAAAAAATTGTTCTTTATCCAGGGGAAATGCCGCATTCATTCCCATCACCGCAGGAATGGGATACCAAAGCCTATAATTATGAAATATTTTTACCTTCAAATATATCCTATAAAGATAACATTCCTTTTGATCATATTAATATGGACAAAGTCGTTAACTCACTGATTGGAGAATTTTTATGACGACAAAACCATTTAAAGTTATTATTGATGATGATCCTAAAGAAGACACAATCGAACCCCAAATAGCTCCCCGCACTTTTGAGCCTGATCCAGAATTAGACAAAATAGTCACGACCATTGATGAAGAAGTAGCCAGCAATAATGAAAGTTCTGGATTTTACAAAATAATCCTGCTTCTCAGCAGTCTTTCCGGGATCTTCCTGGCATTCATTTTGTTTGTATTTATTTCCCTGTCTGCCCATACAATCGACAATTTCAGCAATTTATTTCAATCTGCTCACTTATCCGATTATTTATATATTTCAGGCTTGCTGATATTACTATTAGCATTATCAATGAATATCATCTCAAACTTTAAGCAATTAAGACAACTAAAGGATGTCAGTCGACTTAAACAAAGGTTCAATGAACAAGAAAAAAATCCAACTGATGACACATTGATTTTAAGAAATGAACTTCTTTTATATTTGACAAAAAATAAAACAAATGAATTTAATACACATTTTAATGAAGTTAAACAAAAAATTAATACAACGCAAAATTATCATGAAATTTACAACATAATGGATAAAACACTGCTAGCCCCTATGGATGAAAAAGCCAGGTCACTAATACATAAAGCATCACTTCAGGCCGCATTTTCTACCGCTATTTCGCCAGTACCTATTATTGATATGTTTATAATTATCTGGAGGAGCTTAAAATTAGCAACAGATATATCCAAACTCTATGGCTATAAAACAGGCGGTTTAACCAGCATATTGCTGTTGAAGCAAGGGCTTATCAATGTGATTTTTGCTGGAATATCTGAACTAACACTACAACTAACCAATGAAATAACCAGTGCATCAGTAGTACACAAGATTTCACATTCTGCAGGCCAGGGTATCGCAAACGGCATTCTATTAACCAGACTTGGCTATGGCATTTTAGAAGCTTGCAGGCCTATAAAATTATCAGAAAAAAGAGAAAACATTGCTAAGTCAATAGTTGAGTCACTGAAGAGTTCATTCAAAACAAAAGAAGAAGCAGGACAGAATTCATAATGATCAATATCTTGAAAAGCTTATCCCATTACCTCCGATGTAATTAAAGCTAGCCTGCAGGCACTTTATTAAAGATCGCATGGAGCAAGTGGAATGTATCCCCGTAAAACACTCTATAAGCGCGTTTACAGAGTGTTTTATCGTGTGCCACCATAGAACCATTAATTCCTCCTGATAATCAACTATATATCGTCTGAGGCGTATATTATTTGAACACTGCTACGTTCGCATAAAGTATTTTATATAACCTTTTTACGATATTGTTTTATCAGGCCAGTTATTTAATTATCTTCAGTTTTTCTGGTTTTATAATCATGAACGATTTTTAACCAAATGAGCCTGCTTCAGACTCATTTCGTTTTGACTGAGGCTATATATGATATAGACTATTTGATATTAATCATATATCCTTTGCACAAGGTGTTATAGCAGCATCTTGAATAATCACTTCGTGGCCGGAGATCCTTTATGTTTGAAAATACTGCGATTAAACTAACTACAAGCAAACTAGCGAGCACATCAGCATCATTATTGCCGGGTTCTTTGATCCTGGTGAGTGGAATTGTTGTTTGGCGACTCTGGTACAAGCAGGAACAATTACAAACTAAAACCAGTGCACTCAATAAAGAACTAAGATATCTGAAAAAACAAATAGCAGAAATCAAAGCAACTAATAAAGCAGATAGCGGGCCGGCAGATTCACTCTCATCCTCTTTCAAAAAAATGTCTCGCTTTAATCCATGGTCTACAGGCAAATAATTATCAACTAAATAAGCTGTTCCAAAAGTATAAAAAACACAATTCTTTTAAAGCAGTTTAATGAGAAATCACCTCTCCCATATCAATATATAAGCCATTCCATATACATAATCATATTTATATCAGAACAGCCATCTATTACAAAGCACCTCCCTAGCCCAGTATAGAGCTATTATTTTTCATCTAAGCCAGATTAATTTTTACTTTATATTTGATATTATCTTATTGATAAATATGCAGTTAATAATTTATATAATAGCTATTTTTTTATTAAAATCCTGATATACTTGTCATATGACAAGTATATCAGGATAAGCTGCAATGATAGTGACCATTCCCGAATTAATCCCCATTGAACAAATTAGAATAAGTCCTTTGCGCCCTGCCCTATCCAAAGTACCCTATCTCAAACCCAGTTCCACAGAAATTGAAACAGCACAGACTACGGGCTTAATAGCACCATTGATAGTCAAACAAATTCGTCGGCTACCCTACCCTCTCTATGAGATCATAACAGGTGAAAAACACTGGTTTACAGCCCAGGCAATAACTGGGATCCCATCACTTGCCTGTGAAGTTATCAGCGATCAAATTACAGAAAAAGACCAAAGAAAAATAATAAAAGAAGATCTTAATTCATATCAGATTAGCATCAGCACAAAAAAAACAGATGCCATTGCTGAGGCTCAGTTGCTTAAAGAAAAGATAAAAAACTATCAATCCAGATATCAGTTTTGTAAAGAAAGCAAACTTAATCAGGGTGCACTGGCACACAAACTTAATCTGTTAAAGTTATCAATAGAAACTCAGGCTTTAATTAAAGATGGTAAATTAAAAGTCAGCCATGCCAGGTTTCTTTATCAAATAAAAAATAACATGAAGCAGATAAAAATCGCTCATTATATTATTGAAAACAAATTATCAACAACACAGGCCTGGGATTTATGTAAACGGTTTTCAGGAAAAGTGGAAAAAAATATAAATAATTTAGATCTGGCACTGGTTGAGAGACAAACCAGTGAACAATTGGGTTACCCTGTTAAAATCAAACAACATAAAAAAGGAACGGGTGAAATTAAAATCACTTTTTTTGATACTGATGGAGCTGATGATATTTTAAAAAAATTAGGCTATAAAAGGGATGAATTTTAATAATACCAGCAAAAGAAAACAGAATTTAGATTTTACAATAAAGCTATTATAAATAAAAACAGGCATATGTTTAATATATTATCTAGAAATATTTAGATAATATATTAAAATAAATCAAACTTTTTCAAAAAAACATTTATCACTAATTTTCTTTATATATCATAGTGTTATGATAATTAAACACTGTTTTCTGTATTCCAGAATATTACATATTTACCTTATAGTATTTATCAATTAATATTGATAGTTCCTTTTTTAATTCCTCTTTTGTTAAGGTCGATTTAGATTTTATTTTAATATCAATATTGTTAACAGAACTTCTTGTAAATGTACCAATAGACTCTTTTCCTTTTTTATTTTTTATACTTTCTTTAATCGCTTCAAGTCTATCTGTTTTATAAGTATTATCTGCAGCTTTAATTAAGGAATTATATAAAACATTAGAAGATAACTTTTTTCCAGCCTTTATGAGGGAACTGGCCTTTAACAATATAGCTTTTTCTTTGCTTTTATCTTCTAATAGCATAAGAAGTTTTTTTACCCAAAGTTTACGTAATTCAAGCAAGTTAGATAAGTTATCAAAAGCACTAATAATTAAAGGAAAGCTCTCTCTCAATATTCCAAAGCGTAAATATTCAGTCACCATACTTTTATCAATATTTCTCTTTTTTGCTAATTCTTGCTGATTTTTATAAGTTCCATTAGCCAATAGTTCTGAATAAAAAAAGCCAAATTCAACATCAGACCACTCAACTTTTGCATTTTCCTTTTCAGTGAAAACAGATGCTTCCTCATCAGAGAGATTTTTAATAAATGCTTTTAATCGAAATTTTTGATTTAATTCATTAACAACATGCTCTGCAGCCCATCTTCTTCTTGTACCTGCAAAAACTTCATATTTAATATTGTCATTAATTTTTTCTACATCATCAGGGATTGGTCGGATATAAATTGGTTCTTTTTGACCTATGTGCGAATTAAAGTCTGTAATTAAATTATCACAAACTTGTTCATTTAATAATTTTTGAATTCTACCAGGGATTTTAATTACCTGACATTCACGTGGATCAATATCAATGCAAAACTCACCTTCTTCTTCAATCAGTTTTTTTACTTTCTTTTGTTCTAATTCCAATTGATTTATTTTGGACTCAAATTTTTGTTCCCTATTCTGAAAATCAGATTCTTTAATTTTAAAGTTTCTTTCTTCTAACTTTAAACGATTATAGTCATCCTTTAAATTAATCGATGCAGTTTCAGAAATTTTTGTCATTCCTGCACCTGTACGTTTTTTTAATCCTGTATTTATATTTGTTTCACTCCCAGTTTCAGGCTCTATTTCTTTTTCAACATTAATATTAGAAGCTATTTTTTTAGGAACAAACCCCGGAAAATTTAATTTACGCTTGGTCATCAGTAATTCTCCATACTTTTTCTTTTAATAAATTTTCAAATTCAGTCACAACTAAATCTAAATTATCAATACATCGTTTATAGGTCTGCCGATCTTTGTATTTATGAACTTCAAATGGTGTTGTATAAGCTGCGGTTGTATTAGAAAAAACCTTTGAGCCTAAAACAGAGTTAGTCATTACCCTATTCCCTAACATAAGCTTCAATCCTCCTTCCAACTCTGCAGGAAATCCCTCAGTGTATGCTTTAGTAATTAAAATTTTCAGAAAGTCCAAATCAACAGGTTTACTAAATTCATGATTTTCATAGTAAGCAAATGTTTGAGCTATTGCATCTAAAAATTCATAGGTTGAATGCAAATCAACCAATTCAGGAGGCGTTGGAACAATGACACAATTAGCTGCAAACAAGCCATTAATAGAGGAATAGTTAAGAGAGGGTGGAAAATCTAATAAAACAACATCATACGGTTGTTTTACAAAATCAACAATTTGCTTTAAAACTTCCCAAAACAGAAAATTATCACCTTTTCTAGCAAGCCCAATTTCAACTAAATGAAGCATCGGATCTGACTCAACAAGATCAATGTTATACCACTGTGTTGATTTAGTGATCTCTTTGGGATCAGGCATATCAGCTTCAAATAATTGCACTTTTCCATTTTCATCAACTTCATCAATTTGAGTTTTAAAAATAGCATCTGCATAATCAGCTAACATATAATCACCCAATCCAAATTCCAAAGGATTATCTTTTGATTTTTCCTTTGAAGTAAATTGATAAGATGCAGATGCTTGTGGATCCAGATCAAGGATCAGAACCTTGTAGCCTCTTAAAGCCATACCCTGGGCTAGAATGATTGTCGTCGATGTTTTTGCAGATCCTCCCTTGAAATTAGCAACAGCACAGATTGCTGTTTTAACAGCCTTCGATAAATCAGGGCAGCGCTTTAAATATTTTCTAATCTCAAGAAAAGCGGGGTAATCCCAACCTAATCGACGTCCTGAATCATCAAAAAGAGGCGTTGGAAAATCTTTTTCTTTAGAACGTCTGGTAATATAACTACCAGAAACTCCAAGTTGATCAGCTACGTTTTGAACAGTAAAAATACGTTTCATTTCTCGTGGTTGATCAGGTTGACGCAGCTGTGCCTGATTTCTGACAGAATCAAGAAATGCTTTTAATGCTTCTGCATAATCTTCACAAACATCATATAACATAATAGTTCCTCTTTTTAAGTTAACATGAAGAATTATAAAAGCTTTTTTTTCTTTAGTCAGCAATTATTTCTAAGTAAAGTATAAAAAACGTACTAATGTTGACTAAATAGCAGAGATGATCAATGATCTATAGCAATTGACATGAGTGGAATACAAATTTGAACAATTAAACAAGAATAACAGGCAATAAAAAAGCTCGATGGCTGGAACCATTGAGCTTCTTTACAGAATTTGATAAGTCTTGAATAGACTCAGTAAACCCTTATCTGCTAAATATAAGTTTACTCCCAGTTGAAAAAATAATCAAGGTTTATGGGATCCTTTTGCCTATTAAAAGGGAAAAGTCATGCATGAATCATACATATTAGCCTCAGGGCAACATTTCAGGTTGCCAGCTTCAATTCATCAAACACTATACGAAGACACAAATCTTAAACCTGTCCACAGAGAACTCTACATACGATTATTGATGAAATTAGAAGCATATAACAATGCTAATTCTTTTTGTCAAAACTATTATCCTGTATCCATCGAAAAAATCAGAACATGGTTTAAGCAAAGTGCCAAAACTATCCGTGAACACATTCATCTACTATCTGAGCATGGATATCTTCAGGAAGAGGGGATCACAAAGCTTAATAAAAACAGACCTATATTGATAGGGGTCAGGTTTTTAACTTCAAATTTCAGTCCTATAGAAAAGAATAAACAATCTGAAATTAAACCTGCTAAGAAAATGCTTAAAAAAGAAACACCAAAGCTAATTCATACAGCAATTATCGATAAAACACCTGAGAAAAAAACTCAAACACAATCAACACTGACAAAAGCACAACAACTTAAACAACAAATGGATCAACTTAACCAAAGAAAAAATTTACCAACGGTGCACAATAAAGGACTTCCACAGGCGAACAAAAATGTTCTCCCCAGGAGTACAAAAAAGGGTCACAATAATCAGATCAAAGATCAGATTGATCTGATATCTGATCCTGAAAAAATTGATCTGATAAAAAAATTACAAAAACGTAAAGATATGAAAAAAATCACCTTACCGCAGTTCAATAAAATATTACAACGATTAACCGAAAAGGGGATCCGTGTTGCCAAAGAACTCTTATTCAAGATACTTTGTCAGATGCAGTTCGATATGAACAGCAATAAATGGCGGACTCTGGATTATACTCATCGGCTCAATAGTATTTTAATGAATATGGGACGGGATATTAATAATTATAAAGTTTGGGTTGTCTAAAGTGGTTGATTTAAAAACTCCACCCAATTCCATAGATGCTGAGTTTTCAGTCTTAGGTGGATTATTAATTGACAATGATTCCTGGGATAAAATCAGTAGTATTTTAACGGCTGAAGATTTTTATCAGCCCAATCATCGAATTCTTTTTAATACTATTGAAAAGATGCTCAATAGTAATCAGGCCTGTGATGTTTTAACAGTTTCCGAGTATTTAAAAAAAGCAGGGCAGTTAAAAGAGGAGCTGGCATTTCTTGGTGGTCTGGTCAATAACACGCCCAGTGCTTCTAATATAGTTCAATATGGCAAAATCATACGTGAAAAATCTATTCTCAGACAACTGATCCATCTGAGCAATGAAACCGCATCAATAGCAATTGAACCTAAAGGGCAGGGCAGTGATGACATACTTCAGTTAACCGAGCAAAAATTATTTAATATTGCTGAGCAAAATAATAAATCAGGCACAGGTTTTACGGATTTAAACAGTATTTTAAGATTAAATATTGATGAAATTGATCAAAACTTTAATTCAGACAATGTGTATACCGGCTTAAGTACAGGTTATTGTGCCTTAGATAAAATGACCACTGGTCTAAAAAATTCTGATCTGATCATTATTGCTGCTCGTCCATCACAGGGAAAAACTTCACTGGCTTTAAATGTAGCAGTCAATAGTGCTATTGAGAATAATGCAAAAATTGGCATCTTTAGTCTGGAAATGTCTAAAGAACAGCTGGGCTACCGTTTACTCTCATCAATTGGCAAAATAAATTATACTAAACTGACACAGGGTGATCTGGATGAAGAAGATTGGCCTAAACTCACACTTGCCACTCAGATCCTTCAGGAAACGACCATTTCAATTGATGATACCCCAGATCTAACACCTTCTGAATTACGCAGTCGGGCAAGAAAATTAAAACGAACTCAGGGTTTGGATTTACTGGTCGTAGATTACCTGCAACTGATGAGTGTTCCCGGGATCAATGCCGGACAAAAGCATCTGGAAGTTGAAGCTATATCCAAATCTCTTAAAGCACTGGCCAAAGAACTTAATATTCCAGTAATTGCATTATCTCAACTCAATCGTTCACTGGAAGAACGGATGAACAAGCGTCCTATTATGTCAGACTTACGGCATTCGGGTGCGATTGAGCAAGATGCAGATTTAATCATGTTTATTTATCGGGATGAAATTTATAACGAAGATTCTATTGATAAAGGAGTGGCTGAAATTATCATTGGGAAACATCGAAATGGTCCTCTGGGTATGGTTAAAATGACTTTTATGGGGGAATATACCAAATTTGAAGATTATTCTTATTTTTCAGATGACATGGAGTAGGGGAGTGAACAGCCTTATTCTGTAAAACGATAGAGATGAAGTGGCTGCACCACCACTTCAGTGTTTAATTTATCTTTTCGGATCTGAGAGTGTTGATTTTTAAACCAGGGCTTAAGTGCTTTAATCTCTGGTTTTAAATAATCTGCTGGCAAGTAAGCAAATATTGGTAAATTAGCATGTAGCATCACATCATGCTTTTGATAGTTTGGATGATCATGTTCATGATAAATCATTGCTCTGGGATGAGGAGCAATAGGGCGATGTAATCGATAACGACTGTTTGATGGTGAATAAGCCAGTTGCCTCAATTCCATATCAATAATATTTTGCCATTCATCATAAGAGTGATTCAATGGAATGCTTAAGCGAGAACGCTCTAATAAATCAACCACCTGGATCTCAGTGAGATTTTTTGATGAATGAGTGCGTCCGGCCCAGCTGAATATGATTTTTTTTATGGGCTCATCAAAAGCAAAAATATGCCGATACAGTTGCAGCATTGAAACCCCTTTAAATAATCTTTGTGTGATCCTTGCCCGGGATCCCGGTTTGTAATGGCTGGCAATTAAATTTTGTAAGGATGATTTGGCTTCATTGATTGCAGCAAAGCGATACTGGATAGCTTTATCCAAAATAATGACTCCAGGAAGACGCATTACCGTTGCAGTGTGCTGTTGTTCCATCCAGTTAAATTGGCAAAGTGCCTGAGTGGTTGCTTGAACAGCTTCCTCTCCTGATAGTTGTGCAGGAAAGATCTGATCAGGTACCTGAGCTTTTTTTAATAAGGGCAGGGGATAGACCTCTGCATGGATCACATGTTTGCTCCAGGTTTGATTTAGTTCATGCAGCATTTTTAAAATGGCCTGATAAATAGAATACAGTTCAATTCGTAGAATTTTTTGTTGTGCCTGAGTGGCCATAAGTTTCATTTCTTCAAAAGGATGATGGCCTAAATAATAATACCATCCCTATCTTTAATCAAGTTAGTCGGGATAAATTTACTTTATGTTTTTAAGGGGAAATAAATCCAAACTATTTCTTAATAGTGCTTTTATTAAGTCTATTTATAGATATTATTTTTTAGGTATAGAAATTAATTGTGATTGATGATGAATATTTATGGGTTTTATAAACAATAGGGATGGTATTACTTTATATGCTAATGAACTGATTAGATGTTTTTTAGCGTTACTTAATTTGCTCTTTGTTTTGCCTTTGTACCTATAAATTATTTTAAATTTTATTATCATTGTCGCAACTGATAAAGTTTGTAAATATTTTTTTTTACCAGGAACGGACCCTTCAATTTCTAGTATGTATTTAATAGCCCTCAGGACTTGTTTACAGCCTTTAATAAGGCTGGTTGGGATCGATACTCCTGTCAGTTGATGAGTGATGCGTACGGCACTTCCATGGTGATGACTATTTTGACCATCAGGCTTAGAGGTATGAAAAATTTCAATATGAATTTTGCGTTCCAGATCGGGATAAAGAGCATAAAAATAAATTGATAAGGGTAGGGCGATATTTAAATAATATTTATATTATCAGAAGTATCATTTTAATCTGATTATTATTAGTAAGCTACTCATGATCTATTCATAAAAAAGTATAATAAATAAAAATTAACTACCACGTTTATAAAACGTGGTAGTTGATTTTGAGCTTTGTTCAGCCAGTCACATTGTAAGAGTGAGGCCATTACTGATTGCTGTAATCCTCTGGGATGCAGATAATCAATATCCTGAGCATAGGCTGCCAGTTTAAATCGTGCCGCTTTGATTAGTCGCTTTTGTTTACGTTGTTCTCTCTCCTGAGCTTCGCTGTCAGCCAACAATTGTATTTGTTGTTCAAAGGCCAGCCCTTCATAAGTACCAGGTTGTTCTATTTGACCGATCAGAGCATCAGCCATTCCAGTGAGTTTCAGTTGCCTGAGTTGTGTAATGGTTTGTTCTAACATTTTATGATTCCTTTTTTAGTGGTAGATTTTTGGGCCACGTATATTTTCATGGGACTGTGGTAATGGTGATGTGGCTTCTTGTTTAAAAAGATCGGGCTGCAATTTATCCTGGTTACTGAGTAATATGGATTTAACCTGTTTCAGTCGGTAAAGACTTTTCTGATTGGCAATCCGACAGGCTTTATTCAAACGTTCATTGGGATATATCTGGACAGATTTAATAAGCCCAGACACACTTGGTAAGCTTGCTCTTCATGCTGTTTTTGTTTCAACTGGCTTTTTACCCAGAGAAGCACTTTATCACCAATGTCTTTAGCCCAGTTCATTAAGCGCCCAGGTGTCCATTTGTGATGTTTCTCATGATGCTCTGGCACAGTGGTGAACCTGACTGATATTGTCTGGCATGTTGGCAGACACACTGATTGTGAAAGTACATTTCGATTAGAAATTCTTTGGCATGAAGCTCTATTTTTTCTCCGACAAGATGATGAGGGACTGAATACAAATGATCATCGTACTGGATATGGTAATCCACATTCACTTTAACGATTTTAATTTGTCGTAGACTGGCCTTAATATTGTTCTTAATTGTCGCATTGATAGTCTCTTTGTCGGCATAACCACTCCCAAGTATAAAATCAGAGAGGTTAGCAGTTAATGAATATCAATGTGTGGGGAAAGGATTCTGATCCATCGTGAACACTGATTCTGGAAAAAAAGTAAAAGTGTTCACGATCAAATCAGAGAATTGGTGTTCACGATCGTCCAGAATACGCACTTAGCCCTTTACGAAGCTCCTATGATCCCAATGTTATAGTGAATAAGGCTGTTTTTTAAATATGCGCTGTTATGCAATTTTTAGAATTCAAGTATTTTTTAGATTAATTACCTACAATAAGAATTCAATTAATTTATTTGGAGTAATAAAATGACATATTCAGAAAAAATATCTGGAAATATATATTTTTTGATTGGAAAATATTGGGATCAGATTTGGTTTTTAGCTTTATTAACAGTTTTATTTTATTAAATGCAGGTTTGAATATTAAATAGTCCTAGACGATTCAATATTCAAAGTTATGCAGTACAGATAATATTAAAATCTGTCGCTTTTGCTATAGGTTTTAATGAACGATTGTGCTTTTCTAATTTTACAATTCCATGAATTGCCATTTTGTGTAACGTTCGACTAAGGTTGCTTTGCTTGCGTCCTGATAGTTCGGATAATACTTTTATACTCTCTGGCTTTTCTTCTTTAATCATTTTCAATAGACGAATATTATTGTCGTTCAGCAGTTCTCCTATTGATTTCATTGAATGAAACCATACCTTGGGTTCGCTTCTTTTGGGTTTGTATTTCCCAGAAGCAATATCTATCATTCTTTTTTGAAATTTCTCTCTAGGCATTACACCTATTCTTAACATTGCCATGATTTTACCTATCTTATAATTCAGACATTATTTTATTGACTCGTTCATAGAAGTCGCTTAATAGTTGAGCTGTATCTTTAAATTCATAAGCAGTTCCTTTGTCAAGATGATGTTCATGGGTGTGGTCATATTCAACAATTCGGCCTTTAAACCCTCTTTTTCGGTTTGGAGGTAAGTGGGCATTATCAAAGCCCATAATTCGTTTGTTGTAATTATCATGAAACGTTAAACAATATTGAATACCATGAGGCCGTTCTTTCGTTGGTTCAACTTTCCAAGCTTCTATCTTATGCCAATAGCCATTTTCTTCAGTGTATTCTGTGCCATTTAATTCTAGCAGAATATCAAGGCCAACATCACGCAAAATAGCTCTCCATGCTTATCATCTGATGATAAGTATAGCAAACAAATGCAAAGTTATCTATATTGTCAGAGCACAATGATTTCACCGCTAGAAAAAGTCTCAATGTTATGTTATGTTATGTTAATGCAAGTTATAAGTGTCCTATGTTCTGCAATTTAGAAATGTCCTATTTGGATTTTTGTACAATTTCCTGATATCCCGCTTTTGCTCTCAATTTTCCTTGGAAAATTAATGGCCCGTAGGAAAGATTTTGATATGGAATTGGGTTGTGGTCGGGCGGTGCAAATCAGGAGTGATGGTCACTGCCAATCCCTGCTTTTTCTTTTCCCTTAATCAGCCATCTTTTGATTTTTTTCAGGTTAAATCTGAGTTATATTGATTATTCCTGAAATATGCGATTTTGAGCTTTTGATTTTTGTTTGATGACAGCAGTATTCATTTCACCCAGATGCTGTTTTGATGGGGCACTGGCACTGCGTACCTCATCTTTTTCATCTTGTTTCTGTTTAATGTAATTAAGCACAGCACCCAGACGTTTATTACTGACAATTTCACCTTGATCAATTTTTTGTATTTTGTCAAAAATTCGGTAGGGCAGCTCTTTGTTGTTATGCTTTATTTTTATTGTGCCGTCATAATAATCAAAAACTGTGACTTTGTTTTTAGCCAACTGCCGGTTGTCCAGAGTATCTTCAATCATATAAAGTATTTTGTTGTATTGCAGGGTTAAATTTTTAGAAAGGCTGCGTTCTTCCTGCCATGAGAAGATCTCGTTTAAGTTTTCATGTTCTAACATATCCCGATGCATATTTTTTAAATTCACCGGATTTTTTGAAAACTTATCATTAAATACAGTGATAAATTGGAGCAGAAATTCATTTCCTTGTTCTATATTTGAAATGTTTTTTAATCGCATTTCTTTAATTAAACGGTCTTGAAGCGTTCTATTAACACGTTCAACTCGACCTTTAGCCTGAGGGGTATTAGCACATATGATATCAATATTTAAGTCATTGAGGGCTCGCCCGAATTGGGTGACACCATCACCCCCTAAGGCACCTTTTTTATTGATCCGAAACACGCTGTGTTGGTCACTGTAAAAGGCAACAGGTTTACCATGAGTTTCTAAGTACCGGCGAGTCGAATCAAAATAGGTGAAAGTGGATTCTGATTGTACAAACTGACATTCCATCAGTTTGCCTGTGGCATCATCTATATAAACTAATAGCGTGCATTTAGGTGCTCTGCCTTCAAACCAGTCATGAGGTGAGCCATCGATTTGGATCAATTCACCAAAGCATTCACGACGATTACGTGGTTGATAGGCTCGCGTTAATCGTTTGCTTCTGGGGATCCAGATCTCAGCTTCAATCATCCATTTTCGCAAGGTTTCATGGGAGACGGTTAAGCCATGATTTTTGCTTAATTTTTCACAAGCAAAGGTGGGTTTGAAATCAGAATAATTTTCACGGATATAGGCCAGAGCTAATTCTTTAACGGCATCAGGATATTTTCGATTGCCTGGTTTATTTCGCTTTTTGCTGATCAGTGCTTTGGCTCCATCCGTTTTATATGCTTTTTTTAATCGTCTGACTTGGTGAACACTAAGGCCTAATTGCTCAGCAGCTTCAAGTTCAAGAAGCCGTTTATCAATTAGCTTTTGAATAATTTCAGCGCGGTGTAACTCTCGATTGCTCATGGTAATAAAGTCCTGCATATCCAATCCTGTTTATGTGTTTTATCCACATTAAAAAGGATAGATGACACACAGGATAGGACATTTCTAAATGGCTAGAATAGGACATTATTATATTGCGTTAACAATGTTAACTTCGCATAATGTATCTTATGTTAAGTAGACTTATCCCTGTATCTCTTGTCAATATATTTAATAATATAAGGCTGGCAAACACGGTTTGCTGAAGGAGATTATCGGTAAGACATGAGATAAGACCAATATACTGGCCTTATTCTTGTGTACATTACTTATTAAAGGTATTTAGAGCTAGTTTGATGTTTGAATTACTTCAATCAGGCAATCTCACTAATTGTTTCTTGCTCAGGATCATCTTCGGCTTTAAGAAGGTTGGCAACAAACCCAACTTCATCTTTATATTGTGGAATCGCTGGAATATCCCAGGCTTTTCCGACGATACGGGAGAGTATATTGTTCATCCATGGTTTATTCGACTGCGCTTTATGTAGAATAAATTGATAATTTTCCTCATCGCCTAAGATTTCAAAACCGTCCAGAGCGATCTCAATCGGCTCTTCTTCTCCATAAAGTGTGACATTTACAAAGGCTGTGCGTTTGTCCAGGTCATAAAGAATATCTGAAAATTCTGCAATGCCTTTAAGAATGATATTAGCTACCGATACGACTAATATTTTTGGTGTTAATTTTATTCCTACTTTTACTGTTCGTTTTAATAGGTTGCTTTTTAATAAACTACTTTTAAAGCCCATTTTACCCTTCCTCCCATGATAAATTATTATAATCTGTTGCTTCAGTTTGAGCTGTTGGTATTTTTACCCGGATCGAGTAACCGCTGAATTATCAAATTTACAGGCTTCGCACCTTAATGACAATAACGATTCAACATATAACAAACATCGTATTTGGGTGGATATATAATATACCTATATACCCACCGCTATGTCATACACTTCTGCTAGAGGCTTAAGCGTATTGTGGAGTCCAACTGCTTCCCCCGGATCCAGATTCCTTGTCGGAGTCAGTTTCATGATCTTTTTGAGTATTCTTTTCAGAGTCCATATTGGGATCTTCTTCGGGATCCTTATCAAATCCAAGCTTGCGCGCAATGACGGCATCGGCACTATAAGGACCAGGACCTTTGATGATTAACCATAAGAAAATGAGAACATATAAGACCTGAGGCAGATACAAGAACCAGTCCAGCCAGTCGAGGGGACCGAGTCCTGGTGGAATTACGAAGGGGATCTCAACTGTTACAATAGCTACGAGCATTGCAAATGCCAGTGCAATGGAAAAGAATGTTGACATGAATCCGACGGTAAGAAGAGCACCGCCAGCAAGTTCGAGCCAGGCCAGTAGAAGAGACATAAATTTTGGAAAGGGTAAACCTGTTGCAATCATTGCCGCTAGCAGGCCTTTCCAATGTGAAACCATGAATAGCTTGTTCCAGCCGGAAATTGCAAAAAACAGTCCCATTGATACTCGTGCTAACAGAACTGGAAACCATTCCCAGCGAGGCTCTCCCATCAGCATCACTTTGAATAGATATTTAATTCGTGACATAAAACTGGAAGGAACGACTTCTTCTCCGGTATCGTTATCAATTAAACGTGAGCCTTCGGTCCATCTGGCGATCCACTTTCGTCCTGACAAATCGACATTTAATACCACTGCTGCCATCAACAAATTTCCTGTTGCCAGGGAGCCTGCCAGTGCGAGACTTGCCAGGATCCTTAAGGGTGATTTGTGCAAAGGCTTTTCAAATAGATAGCGGGTGCGCAGCCAGTTGTATGTGCTGTAGCCAACAATCGGTAGAGAGGCGAGCATCAGCGGAGGGTACCATATTCCTGCAGCCGACAGACCCAAAGCGGCACGTGCAGCAAGAGCTGAGCGCTTTATCTGGATAACTTCGCCACTGGCCATGACTGGTACGTCCTGTTCTTCGGTACCAGAATGGGGTGAGTCCGAGGTTGCTTGAGAAGAGGCTTGCGTGGTCAGGCGTCTGCGACGAAAGTGCTCCTCCGCCAGTCCGAACAGTCCTCCCCCGGCTATAGCCAGAGGCGCAAGAACAATAAAGGGGATCATCAGCACTTCCTGTTAAAATAAAAGTATTAAGAAATATAACAAATGTTAAAGATGTTCTCATTAATCTAAATCAATAAAACATAAAACTATATATGTTTGTAGAGATAGAGTGTGCTTCACATACATTGTATTTTACTGCAAAAAACAACTACGAGAAAGACTTAAGTGTACAAAAATTGATATTTATATTTGTTTGTATCAATATAGTCGTGTGCAGGCTAAGATTGTAAAATACCTGTCCTGCACTCTCCTCTTAGTCTTAAAGTCACGGATTCAGGGTGATGGTAAATAAAATCTAGTCTTTGGCTTGCTCTATTTCAGCTATTGCCTGCTTCTTCTCATGTTTTACCAGTGGCAGCATGGCATTCGTCAACCCCACCATTTTTGCACTGAAATAGATAAGCATGCTGCCAATGAGTCCCATATTAAAGAGAAACACACCCACCAGAGTAATTGCACCAGGTACTATTGAGGTTAAATAATTGGTGCGCATATTGGCTTCAAAAAATCTGGAAATTTCAAATAAGGATTTTAGTTTCTTTAAATCTCCATCCATCAAAATAATCTGGGCGGTATCAGTGGCGACACTTGAAGCACCACGCAACGAGATGGATACATTGGCCTGTTTTAAGGCGATGGCATCATTAATTCCGTCGCCAACATAAGCGACAAATTTTCCATCTTCACGTAGTTTGGCAATCAGTTGTGCTTTTTTATCAGGCAGTGTTTCAGAAAAATATTGTTCTATGCCTAATTCATTGGCAAGTTGGCGAGTTGGTTGTTCATGATCACCAGAAATAATAATGACTGAAATACCCTGAGCTTTTACATAATTAATAATTTCTTTGGCTTCCGGGCGGATACAAGGTTGTAATTCCAGTATTCCTGCTAGTGTTCCATCGACAGCAACATACACAAGCGAATGTCCTCTGGCGTCAGACTCGGTTTTTAAGCTCTGAACCTGATCTGAAAAATGTATATTTTGTTGTTCCATATACTTTGCACTGCCTACCTGTACAAGCCTGGTATCAATTTTAACTTCAATACCGTAGCCAATCTTGTATGCAGCTTCTTTAATGCTGGGCAAATCCAGCTCACGTTGTTCTGCGGCTGTGAGTATAGCCCTGGCAATGGGATGAGTTTGTCGATATTCAGCAGCTGCAGCGTAAGATAGCAGAGTCGTTTCATCAAAAGCTTCAAGTGGATGAATATGGCTAAGCTGTGGCTGCTCCATGGTCAATGTGCCGGTTTTATCAAAAACCAGAGTATCCACTTTTTGCAACATTTCCAGTGAGCGGCCATCCTTTATCAATATGCCATTAGTGGCCATAATATGTAAAAAATTTAAGACACTAATCGGCCCATAGAGTTTCATATTGTAACCAAAAGCAGTCCAGATAATGGCCATCGCCGCACTTGGACCAAGCAAGGGCAAGGTTAAACCACTGACTACCAGGGTTGGTGCAATGAAGTCATCCGCTATCTGTTTGCCTCGTAAGCGCAGGCTTTCTTTATACTCCTGTGTTTTTTCCAGGATCAGCCCAATTTTTGCTGCATTGGTATTGGCACCAGTCTGTTCTACTTTGATCAGAATTCGCCCGCTCAATATCAGGGTAGAGGCAAAAACCTTTCCTCCAACTTCTTTCTCTATTGATTTTGATTCTCCTGTCAGACCATGCTGGTCAATACTTGCCAGGCCCTCGATGATCATGCCATCAACTGGAATAATTTCACCCGCATTGACTACGACTATATCCTGTTTTTTTATCGCCGCCAAAGGTATCTCGACTTCAGAATCTTCTTTTATCACCCATACAGATTGTTGTTTTTGACTAAAACTATTAATTAATTGTTTATGTGAATGCTGTTCGGTTCGAGTCAGCAGCTTCTGGCACAATAAGCTTGTAAAAGTGATGAAAATAGCTAAAAAGAAAAATCCTGATGCCAGAAGACTAACTACAGAAATAACTTCAATAAGCTCGGTGGTTATTTGTCCTTTCTTCAGATTTTGAAATAATTTCTTAAATACAGGAGTAAAAATATAGAGTGTGGCAACACCAGCTATGGGTAATAAGGGAGCATAAAACCAGGTGCCTATCAGAGACAGACCCATTAAGCCTATAGAGCGTTTAATGTTTTTATTCAGTTTCATCTCTGAGGAAGCAGCAGAGGTATCCAGCGGATGGTTCTCATCCATGGTGGTCATCTGTTTAATGTGTTGCTCACGCAGCTTACCACCGCTGATGGAAATTTTAATTATTTTTTTAGCCGCAAGTATACCTGTTTTGGTTTTTTTATAGAGATTGGATGACTTGGGTTTCCGCTTGGGTTTAGAAAGTTGGTTTTTGTTTAATGTGCCATTTATAAGTTGACGATTTTGAAGATATCGGGTACTTCTTGTGCCAAAAATCATACCACCACCGAATAATAGTATTTGAACTAGCATTGCAGGACATCCGGAATAAAAGGGAATACCCTATAGCTATAGGGATCAACATATAGGGTTAAACAAATATTATCATCTATTTTTTCCATGGTTCAACCTTTATTATGATGATTCCATATAATAAAACACCAAAGCTGTTAAGTACACTCTATATTTATAGTCATATATAATACCTTGGATAATTGTTAACCTAGGTTAACGAAAATGCCTTTAACACTTGTTATATTCTACCATGTCTTAAATTCAGACTAGGGAATTCTGAGGATCCCCTCCATCGTTCTTGTGCTACTTTTTGTGCTAGAAAGAACAACCATTTAATTAAGATGAGGAAAACTAATAATGACTATCGAAAGAATGATCACCGCTCTGGCAGGTTTATTTATTATGATCAGCTTACTTTTAGCCTATTATGCAAGCCCCTACTGGTTATTTTTCACTGGATTCGTAGGTTTAAATCTGTTTCAGTCATCATTTACAGAGTTTTGTCCTGCAGCAATGCTCTTTAAGGCAATGGGCTATAAATATGCCTCCGAGATGGTTTAATCTCAGGTATTTTTATACACATCTGGAGAACATGACTGCTCTTTTCGTGGGAGCAGGTATATTCAGAATAGTGACATAATAAGTTATGCAGATTATGTTGCCTTTCTGATACAGGCGGTCTTGAAATTTAATGGCCGTGCCCTTGCATCCATGGCATTAGTGAGTTCATTCACTTTCAGTGAGCCTGCACCAATTTGCGACTATTTTTTCAATTAATAATTAATGAAATAGATTTTTTAAAGTGAACTTTGTAATTGTTTGAGTTGTCCCTGAATAACAGACTTCTCTTGTAGTAGAATTTTATAATCGTTATCTTGTATTGCCACCTTATCCTTAGAATCAAACAATTCAGATTTTGTTTGCTCTAATATATGTTGTAATAATTTTATCTCATGCTGAGTTTCTGTATGTTCTGAAGCTAAAAATTTTAACTCATCTTGAATAAGTTTTTTCTGTTCGTTTAATTTCTGATGTTTTTTGTTATATGATGTTAGCTGGTCATTTAATAAATTTACTTCTGATTGGTTTTGATCTTTTTCATAAACCAATGTTTGATTTTGAGTCTGTAATTGTTCAATTATTTTGTGTTTTTTGCTGCCCTCTCCCCTTTGTTCATTGAGTTGTTTTTCACTTTCAGCATAGCGTAACGATAAATCCTGAATTTGATTTTGTAGTTGCTCATTGGCTAGACGAAACTGCTCTCGTTCTTGTTGATGATTGTCTGCAATATGCTGCTGGTAGTGCTCAAAATGATCTCGGATATCTTTATTTTCGTGTTTTAATTCACCTATTGTTACTTTTAATTCTTCAATACGTGATTGGGCTTGAATATGTTCAAACTCAGTTTTATCAAGTGATTGTTTCAAGGAATCTGCTGAATTTGAAAGTGATTTATTCTCGCCTTCAGTATTTTTTAGTTTTTGTTCAAGCTTATTTTGTTGGCTTAATAGTTGAGCTATATGATTTTTGGTATCGTTTAACTTATGAGAGAGAGTTTCTTTTTCAGATTTAAAGGACTCTGTCACCTGATTTATCTTAAAATCTGCCGCATTCTGAATTCGATCATACAGAGATTTTACAACTTTAAGCAGATCATCAGGAAGCTCGTCGTTATTCTTTAAATCAGTATTGCTATTTCGCCATTGCTTCAAATGAGGGGCAATAGTACTTTTGCTTCCTGTGCCCAGATATTCTCTAACTCGATCGACAGTTGGCTCCTGGCCATGACTTTTTATAGTTTCAGCGGCTTTGGCAATATCGCTGTAAGTGACACCTATTCGAGCCATAGGAATTTACCTCAGATTTTTTAGTAATGTAATACGTAACATGTAATATAACATTATATAGTATATTTCTGAATAATATAAATCTCTATTTTATAGCCCATGATAATGCTTGTTATGCTAAGTTATGATAAAATTTATGAAATAATACATTGTACTGTGGGTACAATTTCCCAAAATTGAGTTATTTTTCAGGTTTAAGCAAAATGGATAGTTCTAATCCAGGTTTCACAGAAAAGCAGTCATTACATAATATTGAAGAACAAACACCGGTAAAAAGCGCTACACTGCATCACTACCTTCAGGCGGCTACTGCTGACAATACACGCAAAGCCTATCGTAGCGCCATTCGACAATTTGAAAAATGGGGCGGCCGATTACCTGCCAGCTCTCAGGTTATTGTTAATTATTGTCTGGCTAAGGCACCAGTACTTAATCCCAGAACATTGGATTTACATCTGACGGCATTAGGCCAATGGCATCGTGTGCAGGGGATCGCCAATCCAGTACAGGAGGCAATTGTGCTGAAAACCATGGAGGGTATCCGACGAGTACATGGAAAACCAAAACGCAAAGCAAAAGCCCTCAGATTAGAGCATATTGCACAAATAATTAATTATCTGGAGCAGCGGCCTGACAGCCTAAAGAAATGGCGGGATATTGCCCTTATCCTAACCGGATTTTTTGGTGCTTTGCGCCGCAGTGAACTGGTTTCAATTACTCTTGAGGAGCTGAACTGGGAACCAGAAGGTTTGCTTATTCTATTGCCGAAGTCCAAAACTGATCAATCATCTCAAGGTTTACTCAGAGCTTTGCCTTATGCAGAACATGAATGTGTTTGTCCTGCCAGGGCAATTAAAAAATGGTTAGAAATCTCAGGAATTTCAGAGGGGGTTCTGTTCAGACCTGTTAATCGATGGGATCAGATTAATAATAAGGCTTTAAATCCTAATTCTATTAATGCACTATTAAAATCCATTGGTCAAAATTGTGGTTTTGATTTTGTTTCAGATTTAAGCAGTCACAGCTTCAGGCGTGGTCTGTCTACATCTGCAGCCAGAGAGCGGATTGATTTTGAACTCATCAAAAAACAAGGTGGTTGGAAAAATGATGCCACAGTCTGGGGTTATATTGAGGAGGGCCAGCAATTTAATAATAATGCATCTTTGATCCTGATGGAAAAACTGACATCATTAATCAAGCAGGATTAAAAAAGCAGGGGTAGTTATACTTCTTTAACCATTCTTCCTTCTTCCATTTTCAATAGTCGATCAGCGACATGGAAATAGTGATCATCGTGGGTAACGGCAATCACTGTTTTACCCATGGCTTTAATTTCGGGTAATAATGTTTCATAAAAATACTGGCGGAACTGAGGATCCTGATCTGCAGCAAACTCATCCATAACCAGGATAGGTTTATCTTCCAGAATAGCAGCAATAAAGGCAAGTCGTTTTCTTTGTCCGGTTGACAGGCTGGTTCGGGTGAAACCGCCATTCTTATATTCTACCTTGTCCTGCATTTTCATCTTTTCCAGCCAGTAATTGACTTTTTTACTATCAATATTTTCTATGCCATAGAATTTGTCAAAAAGATGAAAATCGGTAAAAATAGCAGAAAACAAATCGCGGTAGGCAGGGTAATTGATTTTATCAATAGCGATGGAATCAACAAACAGATTGCTATTTTCAGGATAATACAAACCTGTTAATAGCTTGAGATAGGTTGATTTACCACTTCCGTTACCACCAATAATGAATATTAATTCTCCTTTATTGATCGTTTCATTAAAAGGGCCAGCGGAGAAGTCAGAACTGTTCCCAGAGTCAGAGGTGTAGGTAAAACTGACATTTTTCATGCTTATTTCTTTAAAATCAGAGAAAATAAGATCACTGGTTCCCTCTTCCTTCTCATCACTATTATGTCTGGAAAATGCTTTGCTAATGACTTGATCCATTTCTGTCTCAAGACTAACCAGTTCGCCAATAGACAGATTAACCCTGTTTAATACAGGCATAATATTAATCAAAATAGCAATTGGTCCAGTAATAAACAGGATAGTTGAGGATATTTTGTAGATGTTATCTGTAGGGATCTCAGTGATACTGGGGATAACAAAAATAAGTACGGGCAACAAGGTATAAACAAGAATGCGCCCATGTCCCCAGAGTCTGGACTCCTGCTTGCCGACTTCCAACTTAATTTTTTCTATTTCAGCTGATTCTGTTGCTATATTTTGTAAAATTTCATGACCTTTTTTGCGATTTATTTTGATTTCTTTAAAGCCGTTGATCAGATGTGAAATGGATTTAAAGTAACTTACTTCCTTCTGCTTAACTTCCTGTAAC
>JADGDG010000030.1:28252-40157 GCA_016744995.1 Gammaproteobacteria bacterium | reverse complement strand
TGGCTTCATTCCACGCCATTCCTGATGATAGAAAGGACCATCAGCACTATCACGTTCGATCATGTAAGCGATGTTTCTATCGTCTGCACCACCTTCCATTTTACCGTAACCCATTGTACCTACGTGGATACCAGAAGCTCCCATAAGGCGAGAAAGTTTAGCAAGTACAAATGCAGTATAACCACGAACCGCTGAAGGTGAAGTGATTGCACCATGACCAGCGCGGTGATAATGTAAATACTGACTTGGGTATTGACGACGAGCTGTTGTGACCATACCTGGACCACCAACATAACCGTCAACTAAGAATGCCAGACGAGGTGCATCGACACCAAATGTCTCTAGACCGAAGTCAGCACGAGCACACATTTCATTGTGGTCATCAGCAGTAATGTTCATAGAGAAGATTTTAGCTTCGCCAGTCTCGTCTTGAGCACGTCTCATTGCATCACGGACTAAAGGTAAAACTTTCTTCATAGGACAGAAAACCTGGTTACCCTGAGGCTCATCATTTTTAATGAAGTCACCGCCTAACCAGAACTGGTAAGCTGCTTCTGCAAAAGGCTCTGGACGTAAACCAAGCTTAGGCTTGATGATAGTACCAGCAATATAACCACCTTCAGTTCTGGAGCGACCTAAAAGATTCCACATATCTGTGATATCTACACTAGGGCCATCAAAAAGAGCCAGCATTGCTGGTGGGACATAGAAATCTTGCATCTGTGCGTCTTGAACATCACCCATGCCCTGGTTGTTACCAATGGCAAGAGTCAGAAAAGATACAACCATGGCACGACCATCAATGACATTGCGGTCAAAAAGGTCATTAGGATAAGCAATTTTCATAATGCCTTTTGCTTCGTCTATCTCGTAGACCATCGCATCAAGGTCTTTAGTGAAGTCATCAGTAGTAGAAACTTCAACATTGGTACCAGTTGATGATTCAGCTGCAAAGTGAGCAGCTGTTTCTAAATAACCACCGAAACCAGGCATCGGGTGCATAGTATAAGCAACTAATATGTGGCCACCATCGGCAATTAACGTATCTTCATCTAAACTTAAATCAGCATAACGTGCGGATTGATCCATATTGGACTCCTTAATTAAATTTCTTATGACTTAACTGTATTCTTCGTTATTGAAGAGAAACAGCTGAGTTTTTAAACGGTCTTTACAAAACACTTTCCCTGAGGCTTAGTGCGTAAAGCTAAATCCCTTGTAAAATCAGAAAATAGAATATACAAACATTCAACTATAAAGTAAACCTTAAATTATTTATGTTTATCATAAGGTTTTGTTTATGTATAATGTTTTTTAATTATGAACCATATCACTTTACATTGAAGTGTATCCTGGGGACTGTTACCTCGGGGTGTGAAGCCACTAGTGAGTGTTCATCCTTAAAAGAGGTAAACACTTGCTAAGATAGGAATACTGGATAAAAATAATAAAATGAATCTGACATTTCGACAACTCAAAGTTTTTGAGGCTGTTTCCCGACATTTGAATTATACTAATGCCGCCAAAGAACTGCACCTGTCACAGCCAGCTGTATCTATGCAGATAAAGCAACTGGAAGAGCAGGTGAGCATCCCTTTGATTGAAAAAATGGGCAAAAAACTCTATCTGACCGAAGTCGGGCTGGAAATGCAGGATTATGCCCGCAGTACTATGCAGCAGCTTCTTGATCTGGAAGAAACCATTGCTCAGATGAAATCAATGAAACGAGGACACCTGAAACTGGCAGTTGCCAGTACGGCTAACCATTTTGTGATCCGATTACTAGCCCGTTTTGCTAAAGTCTACCCTAAGATTAGTATCAGTCTGGATGTGACCAATCGGAGCTCATTATTAGAACTGCTGAAAAAAAATGAATGTGATCTGGTGATTATGGGCCGCCCGCCAGAGGGGTATAATCTACAATCTGCACCATTTCTGGAAAACCCTCTGGTAGTTGTTTCCAATCCTCACCATTATCTGGCTGATAAAGAGCATGTTTCTTTAGAGGAATTGGAAAAAGAAGATTTTGTGGTTCGAGAGCAAGGTTCAGGTACTCGCAGTGCTGCCAAACGATTTTTTACAGAGCATAACCTGACTTTTAAAACAAAAATGGATATGAGTAATAATCGTGCTATTAAACATGCTGCTGAAGAAGGTCTGGGGCTGGCGATTGTTTCAGTGCATACGCTTGAGATTGAGTTAAAAGCTAAGACATTAAAAATTCTAAATGTGGAAGGCTTTCCCATTTTTCGTAATTGGTATGTTGTGCAAAGAGAAGGAAAACGTTTGTCGCCTATTGCCAAGGTGTTTAATGATTACATCATACAGGAAGCTGATAATATGATGCTGAACTTTGATATCCCCCATTTTTAAAACAGACGTAACGACTCAGCGTATTCATCTTTTACCCGATTTCTGCGTTATTTTCGTACTCAAATGGTCACATATACTTATATGCTCACATTCTCCGTGCGAAAAGGCCTTGAACTCGGGCAAAATCTAAACACGCTGAGTAGTTACAAACAGACAAGGATCGTAGGTTAACTTATGACTTTAGCAGAAATTTCTCATCATGGTGCCGTGGGTGGTGTTACAGGCTCATGTCATGAGCTTCATATTGACAGTCACAATAGTATTCTGATTGATTGTGGTTTATTTCAGGGAGCGGAAACCTCCCCGGGAGGAGCGGATCATAACCAGATGGCAATTGATTTCTCTCTCAAGGGGGTTCAGGCACTGATTGTCAGCCATGTACATATTGATCATGTGGGACGCATTCCTTATTTACTGGCAGCTGGTTTTGACGGGCCGATATATTGCTCTCAGGCAAGTGCAATATTGCTTCCAGATGTGCTCGAAGATGCTGTAAAAATTGGTTTTACCAGAAACCGTCATTTGATCAGCAAATTTATCCAGCATATTAAGTCACTTCTGGTACCATTGGATTATTCTGAAAAAACCAGTATCTCACTGAAAAACAGCCAATATTCACTAGCGGTTAAACTAAAACCAGCCGGGCATATTCTGGGCTCTGCCTATATTGAATGTGAAATCCAAAATCAGCAGGCTGCTGCTAAGCAAAAAGCTAAGCAGAAAATAATTTTTAGTGGTGATTTAGGGGCACCCTATGCACCATTGCTTCCGGCACCCCAATCACCCTATGGCTGTGATCAGCTGGTGATAGAAAGTACCTATGGTGATAAGAATCATAAGGATCGTCGATACAGACAGCAACATTTAAAAACTATCATTGAGCGTGCAGTACAGAATAGAGGGGTGATTTTGATCCCTGCATTCAGTATTGGGCGGACTCAGGAATTATTGTATGAGCTGGAAAACATTATTTATCAGCAATCTGCTCAACATAAGCACAAGCAAGATAAAAATAGTCTGTGGGATGCCATTGAAATTATTGTTGATTCACCGATGGCTAGTGAGTTTACAGAAAAATACCGTCAGCTGTCTGGATATTGGGATGCAGAGGCACAAAAACGAGTTCGTCAGGGGCGGCATCCACTGGACTTTTCTCAATTGCTTACAATTAATGATCATAAAACCCATCTGGAAACTGTAAAATATCTACAAAAAACAGCACGACCTGCTATTGTTATATCAGCGAGCGGGATGTGTACCAGCGGCCGTGTGGTTAATTATTTAAAAGCACTGATTGGTGATAATCGCACTGATATACTCTTTACCGGTTATCAGGCTCAGGGAACACCGGGACGGGATATTCAAAAATATAATAAAGGCGGATATGTTGTTTTTGATACATCTTCTTCTTCGTCTCGGGGAAAGAAATATCCAATTAATGCAAATGTGCATACTATAAGCGGCTATTCTGCCCATGCTGATCAGAACAATCTGCTGAATTTTGTAAAACGTATGAGAAATAAGCCGGAACAGATCCGTCTGGTACATGGTGATAATGAAGCCAGGTCTGTTTTGCAGGAAAAAATTAAATCTGTCTGGCCAGAAATCGATGTTATGATCCCTGGAAAGGTTTGAAGGTTTTAGGAAAAAATTGAGAGAAATTGTATGATAATTCCAGTTATTTTGTCAGGTGGTTCAGGTTCACGTCTATGGCCAATGTCCAGAGAGATGAATCCAAAGCAGTTTTTATCTTTATGTGGTGAGCAGAGCATGTTGCAGGAAACCATGACTCGGCTGGAAGGTCTTGAGGAACTGGCGGCGCCAATTATTGTGTGCAATGAGGAACATCGGTTTCTGGTGGCTCAACAGATGAAAGAGATTGAGGTTAATGTTGATAAAATCATTCTGGAACCCATCGGTCGAAATACAGCTCCGGCAATTTGTGCGGCTGCTGAATATATTCATGAAAAAAATGCTGGTGATTCTGCTGCGGATGTCATGCTGATCCTGGCTGCTGATCATGTGATTCAAAATCAGAGTGTGTTTCATCGAGTTGTTGAGGCCGGTTATCAGATTGCACAAAAGGGACAGTTGGTTACTTTTGGTATTGTGCCGGATAAAGCTGAAACGGGCTATGGTTATATCAAACGGGCGGAGCTCTTTCAACAACAGTCTGATGATAATGAAAATGCCTATCGAGTTGAAAGATTTATTGAAAAACCGGATTTGGAAACAGCTCAGAAATATTTAGACAGTGGTGAGTACTACTGGAATAGCGGTATGTTTATGTTTAAGGCGGATACAATACTGCAAGAACTGGAAGTTCTCTCAAAAGAGATTTATGAAGCAGTAAAAACATCGGTTTCAGAAGGTGTCCGGGATCTGGATTTCTGTCGTCTGGGTGTTGATGCTTTTACTGCATCGCCATCAGACTCAATTGATTATGCGGTGATGGAAAAAACTGACAAAGCGATTGTTCTTCCACTGGATGCCGATTGGAATGATGTTGGTGCATGGTCAGCACTATGGGAAGTGAATGAACGTGACAGTGATGGTAATGTGCTTCAGGGTGATATTTTAAAACACCAGCTTACTAATAGTTATGTTCATGCAGAAGAACGCATGGTTGCAGTTATCGGTATGGATAATTGTGTTGTTGTGGAAACGGCAGATGCGGTACTGGTGGCGGATAAATCACGGGCACAGGATGTTAAAGAGATTGTCAATCAGCTCAAACACAGTGACCGTGAAGAAGCATTATTGCACCAGAGAGTCTTCAGACCCTGGGGCAGCTATGAGACGCTGGAAGAAACAGAACGTTTTAAAGTAAAGCGGATCATTGTTAACCCAGGTGCTGAATTATCTTTACAGATGCACCACCATCGAGCAGAACATTGGGTTGTGGTCAAAGGAACAGCAAAAATAGTCTGTGGTGAAAAAGAGTTTGTTATGACTGAAGATCAGTCTAATTATATTCCACTTGGGACCTTGCATCGTCTGGAAAACCCAGGTGTTATTCCTCTGGAAATTATTGAGATTCAAACCGGCAGTTATCTTGGTGAGGATGATATTGTTCGCTTTGATGATCATTATGGTCGTGCAGAGGTGAAGGAGGCTTGTCTTAAAAAATGAAAACAACAATCGAAAAACTGATGCAAAGCAGTCAGGTTAAATTTGGCACCAGCGGCGCTCGTGGACTGGTCAGTGATATGACCGATCAAGTCTGTTATGCCTATACCATGGGCTTTATTCAATACCTTAAACAGACACAACAATTGAGTATCGATTCAAGTCAGAACACAGTAATTGCACTGGCCGGTGATCTGCGCAAGAGTACTCCGGGAATTTTAAATGCTTGTGCCAGAGCCATTTCAGACAGTGGCTGTCAGGTTGTTAACACCGGTCTTATTGCTACTCCGGCAGTGGCACTTTATGGACTTGCACATCATTGCCCGGCTATTATGGTGACCGGAAGCCACATTCCAGATGATCGAAATGGGATCAAGTTTTATAAATTGTCTGGTGAAATCCTTAAAGAAGATGAACTGGCTATAAAAGAGCAGGAAATTAGCCTCTCTGATGAACTATGTGACCAACAAGGGCACTTTAACGAAGCGGATAATTTTCTGCCGACAGTCGATTCAACCGCTCTGGATGAGTATCAGCAGCGCTATCTGGATCTCTTTCCGGCAGATGCTTTTTCAGGTAAAAAAATTGGTGTGTACCAGCATAGTGGTGTTGCCCGGGAACTGATACCGGATATTTTGAAAAAACTGGGGGCTCAAGTCATTAATCTGGGGTTTTCAGAGCAATTTATTCCAGTTGATACCGAGGCAGTACGTGAAGAAGATATAAAGCTTGCCCGACAATGGGTGACTGAGTATAAACTGGATGCCATTGTTTCAACTGACGGGGATGCCGATCGACCACTGATTTCTGATGAAAAAGGACAATGGCTGCGGGGTGATATTGTCGGTATGATATGCGCGCAATACTTACAGATTGATCATGTTGTGACTCCAGTTAGTTCGAATACCTGCGTAGAAAAATCCCAATCGTTTGTTGATGTAAAGCGTACTCGTATTGGTTCACCTTTTGTGATTGAAGCAATGAATCATTACATTGAAGATCATTATGCTGCGGTTGCCGGCTATGAGGCAAATGGCGGTTTTCTACTGGCTGCGCCGATTAGAAAAAATAATTGTACACTGAGTGCGTTACCCACACGGGATGCAATCATTGTTTTGCTGACTTTGTTACATAGAAGTGTGGAGAAAAATGTTTCATTGTCACAATTGTCGGGGCAATTGCCGCAGCGTTATACTTATAGTGATCGGATTAAGGATTTTGCCACAGAGCGCAGCCAGCAGTTAATCTCACGGTTAACAAAGGGTACAGAAGCAGACAATAAACAGATCATTGAAAAGGATTTTCCTCAGTTTGGGCATGTTCAATCTATTAATACTCTGGATGGTTTAAGGGTGACTTTTGATAATGAAGATATCATTCACTTTCGCCCCTCAGGTAATGCTCCGGAGTTTCGCTGTTATAGTGAATCTGATAGTGTAGAAAAAGCCCAGATTATAAATCAGACGGCACTGCAGCAAATTTTGTTAAGCTGATCACATAACCAATCATTGAAAACCTTTAGTTTCTTTTGAGCAAAGGTTTTTCCATTATCCAGGGCTCTAATTTATCTCTTTGAAATTCAATAAAAAAATTACAATCACTTAAAATTTTTGCTAAGTTTTAAATTAAATTAAAAAATATCTTGTTTCTTATACAGGAGAATTCTTATGGATGTTTTTTATTATTTTGCTAAGATACCCCCATCGATTGATAAGGACTTTAGAAATTTATTTAAGGATGATGTAAGAAGGATCGACAAAGGAGTATAGGGTTTAAGGATTGACCGCAAGCAGGATTGAAGGTAAATGATTTGCCTTGTTCAGTGGCTTGGTAAGGAGGTACAAAGCGGCTTTGAATTTCATTCTCAGCCGCTTTTTTTTGCAATTTTTAATGCCTGAAGTGACGCATGCCGGTAAAGACCATGGCGATGCCATGCTCATCAGCAGCATCAATGACTTCCTGATCTCGCATAGAACCACCAGGTTGAATCACCGCAGTAATACCTGCTTCGGCAGCAGCATCCAGACCATCACGGAAGGGGAAGAATGCATCTGAGGCCATAACCGATCCGGGAACAACAAGGTTTTCATCAGCGGCTTTTATACCGGCTATTTTGGCGGAGTAAACGCGGCTCATTTGCCCTGCACCAACACCAATTGTCTGTTTGTCCTTGGCGTATACAATGGCATTTGATTTAACAAATTTTGCTACTTTCCAGGTGAAAATAAGATCCATCATCTGCTCAGGAGTGGGGGCTTTTTTAGTGACGATTTTTAAATCACCTTCAGTAACCATCCCTAAATCACGCTCCTGAACTAATAAGCCGCCATTCACACGCTTATAATCCCAGGTTTGAATGGGACTATCTGCCCACTGACCACAGGAGAGTACCCGGACATTTTTCTTTTCAGAGAGAATTTTTTTAGCTTCTTCGTCAACATCCGGTGCAATAATGACTTCGACAAACTGGCGATCAATAATGGCTTTTGCGGTTTCAGCTGAGAGAGTCTGGTTAAAGGCAATAATGCCGCCAAAGGCAGAAGTTGGATCAGTTTGAAATGCTCTGTCATAAGCTTCCAACTGGTTGCTGCCCAGCGCAACACCACAGGGATTGGCATGTTTTACAATGACACAGGCAGGTGCTTCATTGAATTGCTTGACGCATTCCAGAGCAGCATCTGTGTCGCCGATATTATTATAGGAAAGCTCCTTACCCTGAATTTGTGTAGTTGTTGCAATACAGGCATCTCTGGGGGATGATTCCACATAAAAGGCGGCATTTTGGTGAGGATTTTCACCATAACGCATTTGTTGAGACTTATCGAACTGCAGGCTGAAGGTTTGAGGAAAAGTTTCTTTGCTGTGATCTTCAATATTAATTGCGCCCAGATAGTTGGCAATATGACCATCATATTTGGCAGTATGTTCAAAGGCTCTGACAGCAAGTTTAAACAGCGTTTCTTTTGCCAGTTGGCCCTCTGAACTGTTCATTTCAGCAATGATGTTATCGTAATCACCCGGATTAACAACAATTGCCACACTCTGGTGATTTTTTGCTGCGGCACGGACCATTGTTGGGCCGCCGATATCAATATTTTCAATAGCAGTTTCCAGATCGCAGTCTGGTTTTGCAATAGCTGCTTCAAATGGGTAAAGGTTAACCACCACCATATCAATAGCATCTATACCATGCTCACTCATTACATCGTCATCAATGCCGCGTCTGCCCAGGATCCCGCCATGGACTTTGGGGTGTAGTGTTTTGACTCTGCCTGCCATCATTTCCGGGAAGCCGGTGTAGTCGGAGACTTCTGTTACCGGGATATTATTATCTTGCAGCAACTTGGCGGTGCCACCTGTTGATAAGATATTAACCTGCATTTCAGATAAAGCTTTAGCAAATTCAACAATATTGCCTTTGTCTGAAACACTGATCAGTGCTGTTTTCATTGTGGCCATTCAAGGTACTCCAAAATTAATCATTATGGTTTTACAAGTAAATAGGTGAAATGTTTTTATTGAAACTGGGTATGATAATTGTTACCAGCATTTACTACAATTATTTTCAGGTGTTTTTTCTATAGAGCTATAGCTGTAATAGTTTATCAGAGGCAGGTGATGTTGTCAGAAAAATAAAAAAAGAACAATTCTAAACTTATATTAAGCTGTGGGTGCAATGCGGATCAGTCATTAATATTATATTGTTTTAGCTTCTTGCGCAAAGTGCCACGGTTAATCCCCAGCATTTGAGCGGCTTTGCTCTGATTGCCATTGGTGTGTCCTAATATTGTTTCCAGTAAAGGTGCTTCTACTTCGGCAAGAACCAACTGGTATAGATCATCAACAGTATGACCTTCTAAATCATTGATGTAATTAGTTAATACTGAACGGACGCAATCTCGTAAAATTGCATTATCTTCTGGGCCCGCTGTTTTTACCTCATTAGTCATAGTGGTATCTAATTCTTTTATATTTGAAAGACTTGAGTTTGGGCTGTCTTTATGTGTTCTATCATTGTGTGATGATAAGAAGGATTCAGAGGATTGAAGCTCATTGGTTTCATTAAAAACGGGCATGGATTGTAACCTAAAATTAAGTATCAATAAAAACGTGCTATTTCTATATGATGCAGGTCATTATAAGCTGAATTGAAAAAAAAATTGTAAGACTTTTCCCTCAGTTTATAACATAGACTGACTTAAATGTGCTTTATATGACAATCATCAAATAAAGGCTAAAAATTTATAATTTTTTTTCGAAAAAAAACCGGGTCATTTTATATTGTTGCTCGGCATCACTAATACGGTTAACTATTTTCCAGAAATGCTCGCCTCCAGGCAGAGGCTTTATTGTTGCGCAAAGATGTTTACGAGCAATTCTGGTGCCGTGTGATTTACCATAAAATGAATATAAATCATCGAGTAAGTTTAAAACTATTTTACTTTTATCCTGCCATGAAGGCTCGGGTAAATGTTTGCCAGTGGCTAAAAAATGATTAATGTCTGCAAATATCCACGGAGAGTGCAGTGCTGCACGACCAATCATTATTGCATCAGCATTTGTGTATTGTAGTACATATTGTGCCTTCTCTGCACTATTTATATCACCATTTGCAATAATGGGTATGCTAACCTGTTGTTTTACTGTTTTTATTGTGTCATATTCTGCTTTTCCACGATAACCACAGGCACGTGTTCGTCCATGAATGGTTAATGCCTGAATACCGCACTCTACGGCAATTTTTGCAATGTTCAGGGCATTTCTACTGCTTTCATCCCAACCCGTTCGGATCTTTAAAGTGACTGGAACAGAGACTGCCTGAACTACTGAAGATAAGATATCACCAACCAGATCTTCATTTTTCAGTAGAGCAGAGCCGGCTAAAACATTACAGACTTTTTTCGCGGGGCAGCCCATATTAATGTCAATAATATCGGCCCCGTTGTTGACATTAAAACGTGCGGCTTGAGCCATCTGCTTTGCTTCTGTGCCTAAAATCTGCACTGCTATTGGGGCTTCTTCACCATCGTGATTCAAACGAGTGCGAGTTTTGAGTGAGTTTAAAAGCTCAGGTTTGGAGGTGACCATTTCTGAAATGACCTGAGCAGCGCCCAGACGTCTGCATAGCTGCCGAAAGGGGCGATCAGTAATACCTGCCATCGGTGCTAAAAAAATGGGTGGTAGTACTGATGGTGAATCTATATTGGCCGAGGGGGCATGAAATTGCCAGGAACCTATCTTCATGTTTTTGTGTCAGGACCAGAAGGTTTTCTACTCTCGGACAGTCTCCTAGAGATAATTAAATTGAAAACTAAGCTCAGAATCTGGATTTGGGTCAACTATTTTAAGATTGACTTCCTGGGTCTGGTTTGTTTTCAGGCCGCGAGAGTACTGAATATCGCCGCTCAAGTATTCATCCGGTATAAATTTGCGTTGAGCAACGACTTCACCAAGAGGGTTAGAAAAGGTAATTTCCAAAATGGGATAGTTCTGGGTATGAGGTGCTTTATTTTTGAATGTTAAGTGAATTTCCAGGGCATTGTTAACCCCTGGATGTGAACGCACATCATGGCTGACTGTGACAATTTTTCCTGGCTGTGATAATAAAGGTAAAGCACAATTTGTGATGGGACATAAGGTTTCTAATAATGGCCTGAAGCTGCGATCCTGGGAAAATTTAATACTATTGACATGTAAATATTGCGCGGCAAGCACTAATAATAGAATAATTGTCCCTGATAACCAACCCAGCATGGCGGCTGGACTCGTGTGAGACGATTCAGTTTGTGTAAGAAAAGAGGGAACAACTTCTTCCTGAACTTTGGCAGATGAAGCATCTTTAGTCTCAGCACCAGTTGCGAAAATATCTTCAGAAGTAGAGCCATTAGCTAGTGAAGAGCCATCAGCGGGTAAAGTGCCATCAGCGGATAAAGAGCCATCAGCGGCCAAAGAACCATTGCTTTGAGCATCGCTATATGCGGGAGACATGCCTTTAATTGAGCTAATGTCTTTATTTAGAAAATCACTTTCCAACTGCTCTAATTCAGCCAGCAGATCATCGCCATTGTCTAAATCATCAAAGTCACTGCCAGGTTTAGAAAATTCATCATCTAAAGAGTCATTACTGTCTGAAAGTGTCTGGTTGATATCATCCAGTTCATTCAGAAGTGAGTTTTGTGAGGGAGTATTGTCCTGATCATCCATAAGGCTATTCAGAATATCAATATCATCCTTATCATAATTCTGAGGACTATGGGGTTCTTTTGAAGAGCTTAATGAATCATCAGGCTCACTTTCATTAAAAGTGACTAAATCAAGTTCGTCTTCAATTTCTTCAGGCAGTTCGGGTTCAATGTTATCAATTGTGTTGTCTGGTTCTGTTGCAACAATTTCTACAGTTTCT
>JADGDG010000030.1:8708-28152 GCA_016744995.1 Gammaproteobacteria bacterium | reverse complement strand
TCTACAGTTTCTACTGGCAGTATAGGGTCAATAATACCTGTAATTTCTTCAGGCAGTTCGGCTTCAATGTTATCAATTGTGTTGTCTGGTTCTGTTGCAATAATCTCTACAGTTTCTACTGGCAGCACAGGGTCAATAATATCTGTGATTTCTTCAGGCAGTTCGGCTTCAATGTTATCAATTGTGTTATCTGGTTCTGTTGCAATAATCTCTACAGTTTCTACTGGTGGCACAGGATCAATAATATCTATGATTTCTTCAGGTAGTTCAGGTTCAATGTTATTTGTTGTTTCATCTGGCAGAGCAGGCTCAATAATCTCTGTAGTTTCTACTGGCTGCTCCGGAGTATATTCTTTAGTTGCCCCTGTTAATTGCTCAGCTTCAGGAATATTAACCTGTTTAGTTTTTTCCCCACTGCTATAGAAGTGAGTGGCTTTGCGGGCATTTTTTAATTCCGCGGTTGCAGCAGAGAGTGATGCGGCAATACGCTCCATTTTCTCTTTAATATCAATGCTGGGGCTCGATAGATGAAACTGTGATTTGTCAGCTGAGGTTTGCTCAGTACTAATAATTGAAGTTTGTATTGATTCCCTGGAATCGGCCACCGGAGTTATAAGGTCTTTGGGTGTTGTCGCCTGTTTTTCGTAAAGGTTGTCCAGGGCATTAAAAATATGATTGCATTGTCCACAACGAACTTTGCCATTTGCAATGTCCAGGTACTCCTGAGAAATTTCAAAATGCGTATCGCAATTTGGGCAGTGGGTATACATTTTCTGAAAACATTCCTTATTCTGGTACCGCAGAGCTATTAAATTAAATTATTTTCGATACTAACATTAATGAATAAAATAATCTGCTGTTAGTCTCTGAAATTATAAGCTGATTTTTGTACCCGCAATGCGGATCCAGTCACCTTCCTGTGAGATATCATCAATTTTAAACCAGCGCTGGTAAGCGGCAGATACTTTTTCAGCCTGTTCTGCCAAAATCCCTGATAGAACAATTTTTCCTCCCGGAGCAACATGGGAAGCTAGCATTTCAGATAATTCAACTAATGGCCCAGCTAGAATATTCGCTAATAATAGCGGGCACTGAAGTGTTTGATGTTTGCGTGTAAAATCAGAAACTGAAAAGGTTTCCATTCTTTCTACGACTTGATTTTTTTCAGCATTGGCCTGAGTGGCCAAAAGTGCCTGAGGATCCAGATCCACGGCATAAACCTTAGGGGCTCCCAGTAAATTAGCAGCGATACCCAAAATACCTGAACCACAACCGTAATCAATGGTCTCGACAGGCTGGTTAAAATGTTGATCAAGCCACTGCAGACATAAAGATGTAGTGGGATGTGTACCTGTCCCGAATGCCAGGCCGGGATCAAGCAAAATATTAACAGCCTCTGGATCAGGAGGTGTCAGCCATGTAGGGCAGATCCAGACTCTTTGCCCAAACTGCATAGGTTTAAAATCATCCATCCATGCCCTGATCCAGTCTTTATCTTCAAGAGGGTTGAATGTGTATGTGGGAAGTTCTCCGAACTGACTGCGTATATAATTTAACACGGAGTCGACCTGAATATCGGCTTCAAATAAACCCGTCAGCAAAAGTTCTTTCCACAGAGGTGTACTGCCGGGTGGTGGTTCAAAGATCGGATCATCATGAGCATCTTGCAGGGTGACGGAAACAGCACCTGCCTGAGTTAAAATATCAGATAATTGCTCACTATTGCTGTGAGTCGCTTCGAGGGTAAGTTGCAACCAGGCCATAATGACTCTTTTTTGGGGAAGGGGAATGACTCTTTTTATGCTATTGCCAGGGCTGGTTGTTTTTGCCTGCCCTGGTTCTGGCTCTATTATAGCCCTAGTTTTTTCTCAAGATAATGAATATTAGTACCGCCAGCTTTAAAAGCAGTATCTGAAAGAATATCTTGCTGCAATGGGATATTGGTATTGATCCCCTGAACCACCATTTCACTCAGAGCGGTATTCATTCGTGCAATCGCAATTTCACGTGTATTGCCGAAAGTGATGAGTTTACCAATCATTGAATCATAATAGGGTGGTACGGTATAACCACTATAGATATGAGAATCAACTCTGACTCCGGGGCCGCCTGGAGCATGATAGGTTTCAACCAGGCCGGGGCTGGGTAAAAAGGTTTTTGAGTCTTCTGCATTGATGCGGCACTCAATGGCGTGGCCTTTTATTTTTATATCACTTTGAGAAAAGCTCAGTGGTAAACCAGCAGCGACATGTAACTGCTCACGAACCAGATCAATACCGGTAATAAATTCAGTGACAGGGTGTTCTACCTGCAGACGGGTATTCATTTCAATAAAATAAAACTCACCATTCTCATATAAAAATTCGAATGTACCCACACCGCGATAACCAATCTGACGGCAGGCTTCTGCACAACGCTCTCCAATTCTATTACGTACTTCTTCTGTAATACCCGGGGCAGGTGCTTCTTCAACGACTTTTTGATGGCGGCGCTGCATGGAACAGTCACGCTCACCGAGGTGAACGGCATTACCATGCTCATCAGCAATAACCTGAATTTCGACATGGCGAGGAGTTTCTAAATACTTCTCCATGTAGACTTCATCGTTTCCAAAGGTGACATCCGCCTCAGTCTTGGTTAAAGAAATTGCATTGAGCAGACTGGCTTCAGAGCGAACGACACGCATTCCCCGACCGCCGCCGCCGCCGGACGCTTTGATGATCACCGGGTAACCGATTTCACGACCAATACGCATATTGGTTTCAGGATCTTCACCCAGGGCACCATTTGAACCGGGTACCGTTGGTACTCCAGCCTTGAGCATGGCTTTAATCGCCTGCACCTTATCGCCCATGGTGCGAATTGAATCAGGGCGCGGGCCAATAAAAACAAAGCCGCTTTGTTCAACCCGTTCAGCAAAATCAGCATTTTCAGACAGAAAACCATAACCAGGGTGGATGGCCTGTGAATCGGTCACTTCTGCGGCACTGATAATTGCCGGGACATTTAAATAACTCTCAGTCGAGGGGGCAGGGCCAATACAAACAGATTCATCTGCAAGAAGTACATGCTTAAGATTCTTATCGGCTTCTGAATGAACAGCAACGGTTTTAATGCCTAATTCACGGCAGGCACGTTGAATTCGCAGTGCAATTTCTCCGCGATTGGCAATCACTATCTTTTCAAACATCAGAGTGTTCCAGGTGTTTATAAATTAGTATAATAAAAAGGTATTATGAATGAGACAGGGCAAAATACCTGCTTTCTTACTCAATGATACAAATGGTCTGACCATATTCCAGAGGTTCACCATTTTCAATGCAGATGGCTTTAACTGTGCCGCTGACATCCGCTTCAATCTGATTAAGTAATTTCATTGCTTCGATAATGCAAATGGTATCACCTTTATTGACCTTTTGTCCGACTTCAATAAATACAGGAGCACCTGGCGATGGGGCACTATAATAAGTGCCAACCATGGGTGCTTTTACTTCATGACCGGTAACCTTTTCAGGCTCTTCTGCGGCCGGTGCTTCTGCTACGGCGGCAGGAGCTTCTGGAGCAGGCGCATAGGGCTGAGCATAAGCTCCTGGAGGCATTGGCATCATAGCCGGGGTCGGGCTGTTACGTGAGATTCGTACAGACTCTTCGCCTTCGTGAATTTCAATTTCCGCAACACCGGATTCATCCAGTAGTTCGATGAGTTTTTTTATTTTACGGATATCCATAATCTGAACCTTGGTTCTAAATTTTAATAATTGTTAAAGATAAGAGCATAATTAAAGTGCTGCACTTTAATTATGTTCTATATCTTTGATTAAGTAGTCATGATTAATCTTCTGAATCAATGTGAGTCAAAGCGTATTGTAATGCCAGCTTATAACCAGTGTGACCAAGACCGGTGATGACTCCTACTGCAATATCAGAGAAGAAAGATTTATGGCGAAATTCTTCCCGTTTGTAGACATTTGATAAATGCAGCTCGATAAATGGGATATTAACACCCAGTAAAGCATCTCTGAGCGCAACACTGGTATGAGTGAACGCTGCAGGGTTTATAATAATAAAGTCAGTTTTATTTTGAAACGCTTTATGAATGCGTTCAATTAACTGGTATTCGGCATTACTTTGAAAGCATTCCAGTTCGTGCCCTGCTTCCCTGGCAGATAAAACCAGATTTTTATTTATGCCATCAAGTGTTGTTTGACCATAATGACTGGGTTCACGAACGCCCAATAAATTGAGGTTTGGCCCGTTAAGTACTAATATTTTTGCCATATCAAAATATTCCAATAATTTTTCTATAATATAGTGCTTGTAGCAATAGTAGTGATTATGAGCAAATTATACTAAAAAAAGATGCGAACAGCATCGATTGAGCAAAAAATTTTATATTTCAACTATTTTGCATGAGAAGGAGGTTTTTGTCCAGAAATTTTGAGGAAATTGTTATGAATATTACAATTAACAGCAAATGTCCGCACAATCTATGCAAATTTGCAAGAAATTGTGCTTTAGGAGAGCGGTTTAAGGTTTAAAGCAGGGGCTCAATCTGGCTTATTAATTTTTGCTTAGAAATCAGCCCGCCAGCACGATAACGGATAATGCCATGCTTGTCGATAATAATACTATAAGGTAAAGCTCCGCTATGGTTGCCATACTGGTAGGACACCTTCATGGCAGTTCTGCCGCCAACCAGAATTGGATAGTCTATGCCAAGGCGCTGAACATATTCAGCAATTTTTTTCTGATCATCGGTACCTACGCCAATAACAATAAAGTCTTTATCTTTATATTGATTATACACATCAATAAAATCAGGGATCTCTCTCCGGCAGGGTGGGCACCAGGTAGCCCAGAAATTTAACAGAACTACTTTATTATTCCATTGTGAAAATGCCTGTGGCTGGCCATTTAGATCAGGCAGGCTAAAATCCTGTCGCTTAAGAGAATGGGATTTCATGGTAATGACTTCAGGCGGGGATTCACTGGGTTTGTTTTCCTGAAAAAAAACAAACCACAATAAAAAAATGATGCTGAGGCCAATAGCCAGGCTTATTACTTGGGTAGATCTTGTCATATGTAATTTAATATTCAGAATTACTGATCGATGCTTATAAATTTATCAACATGTTGAGCAAAATCATCACCATTTTTATAACCAACTATACGAAAGTTGCGGTTTTCACCTGAGTGAGGTGAAAAGAATAATATTGCCGGTGGTGCAGGGATCTTAAAATGTTTTAAAAGTGCCTTATCTTGCGTATCCATATCAGTAACATCGGCCTGCAGAATAATAAAATTATTTAATGAAGTAATTACTTTAGCTGATTTAAATGTGGTATTTTCCATACTTTTACAATAAGTACACCAGTCAGCATAATAATCAAGCATCACTGGGCGGTTCTGTTGTTTAGCCTGTGCCAGTTTTGCATTTAAATCTTCGATAGACTTAACCCGTTCAAAGGTAACATGCTGCGGCGCGCTATTAACACCAGAAGTCTGCATCATACTACCTTTGAGGGGCTGTAGATAATCTGAATTTCCTGAAGATGCCCCGATGATCAATAAACTGCCATAGAGCATCAGCACCAGTCCCAGAGACTTCCATAAGCGAGACCAACCGGTTGTATTTTCATGAATGGGAGTTAAGGCACCCATATATAGACCAGAGGAGAAGATTAATAGGGCCCATAACCACATAATTACAATTTCAGGTACAACTCGTTCCAGCATCCATATCGCAACACCGAGCATGGCAACTCCAAATACAGCTTTGACCGCATCCATCCAGACACCAGCTCTGGGCATAAGCTTGCCTGCGGAAGTACCAATGATAATCAGTGGGATACCCATGCCCAGGCTCATAACAAAAAGAGCAGTACCGCCAAGGAGTGGATCGCCAGTTTGGCTGATAAAGAGTAAAATACCCATTAGTGGTGGTGCCATGCAGGGGCCGACAATCAGAGCTGATAATACACCCATAATTGCCACACCAATTAATGTGCCGCCTTCCTGTTTATTGCTGAACTCTGAAATTTTTGATTGCAGTGATGAAGGAAGCTGCAGGTTATAAAAGCCAAACATAGAGAATGCAAGGGCAACAAATATGAGAGAAAAACTACCCAAAACCCAGGGGTTCTGGAAAATGATCTGAATATTATTTCCGGAAATACCAGCGATGACGCCCACTGCAGTGTAGACAACGGCCATTGAAAGGACATAAACAACAGACATAACAAATGCACTAGTTTTAGCATTTTTGCCCTGGCCAGCAATAATTCCGGATAAAATTGGGATCATAGGAAAAACGCAGGGAGTGAAAGCAAGCCCAAGGCCAATTAAGAAAAAGGTAAATAAGGCAATAAGAGTATTTTCAGAACTGAGTAAGCCAGCCAGGGCATCCTGTTCGGATTGAATCTCACCATTCTGAGATTTTGAAGTGCCTGTTTCTGTGTCTGCCGTTGTTATTGGTGTTGATGCTGCGGCAAGGGTGGTTGAAAGTTTTGAAACGTCTATTTCAATATTTTTACTGACTTTTGGGTAACAGATCCCTGCTTCTGAACAGCCTTGATAGATCACTTTTACTGCTAAAGGTTTAGATCTATCACCGTCACCTGAAATTGGGATATTAATCACCAGATCATGATAATAGGCTTCAAAATCACCCAGGTATTCATCACTTTTAGCTTTACCTGCAGGCATTTGAGGTGCCTGGATAGAAAAGCCATTACCTTCAATAAGTTCAAATTTAAATTTATCTTTGTAGAGATAATGGTTATCAGCTATTGCCCAGATTGCTGATAGCTGATTGTTATTATCAACAGAAAGCGAAAATTTAAAGGCCTCTTCAATATCTAAAAAATCATCCTGAGCATCATTATCATTACCAAGATTAGCTAATGTGGATAATGAGTCAGGGGATGTGTCAGCCTGATTTTTTAACGGAGTTGAGGCCTTTGGTGCAACAGCAGCAGGTTGGACAAATGAAACGTTTTGTTTCAGTGGCGGATAACAAATCCCTCCAGATGCACAGCCCTGAGATTTGGCGGTTAAAAAAAGCAGTTCACCTTTGGGTTTATCGGAAGTAAATGGAATTGTTGCAGTCAGATGTTTTTTATAAACCTGAATTTCACCAAAGTAGGGATCATTTTTAGTTTCACTGGGTGATATTTCAATCTCACCTAGGTTTAAATTTCCATCCTTGGCAGTAAAAGTCACTTTGTCCCGATAAATATAATAACCATCGGCAATGTCCCATGAAACAATGACCTTATTCGCTTCTGGTGAAATAGCCACCTTGCTGGGTTGGATAGCAAATGCTTTTTCAGGAGGGAGAAATTCTTCTTCAGCCAGACTATAAGTAGACAGCAGGGAGAGGCATAAGAATAAAGTGAAACGTACTACTGCTTTTAAGGACATTTATTTAGACCGCTTTAATTAATTTTATTATTTTGAACATGAGTATAAAGACCAAAGAGGGGGGACTTTACTTTCAATCAATCAGTTTTTTATAATTCATTTATACTACTCTCAATCCATTTTAGATATTCTGGTAAACCACTATTAATATCCAGTGCAATAATTTCTGGTACTTCGTATGGATGCAGGGACATAATAACTTTTTCCAGTGGGGCGTATTTATCCCCAATGGTTTTGATTAGCAAGATGTTTTCTTTAGCTGATTCAACATTGCCCTGCCAGTGATAGACTGAGTAAACACTGGGCAAAACATTGACACTGGCGGCTAATTTTTGAGCAACAATGTTCTCAGCAATATTAACAGCTGCTTCTTCATCCGGGCAGCTGCAAATGACCAGTTGACAGAGTGGTTTTTCATTACTATTATTATTTTTCATTTGAAAAAATGCTTCCTTTACCCCATAAATAACATTAATGCTGTGGAATTTTATGTTATGAATCACTGATAAGCAAATTAACTGGTTTTAAATAGGACTGATGGACAGTTAATAGGTTCAATTTGCTATTTTCATTTAACACTGAAACTTAAATATATATTATTCCTGAACAAACAAATAAATAATTAGAGAAAACTATGCCAATACTTCCCCTGTTTTTGCTCCTTTTTATCGGAGTCCCGTTAGTTGAGATTTATCTACTGATTGAGGTAGGAGGTATCATTGGTGCACTACCGACTGTTTTTGCAGTGGTTTTTACTGCGGTTCTCGGCGTGACTTTAATCAGAATTCAGGGCTTTTCAACATTGCAGAAAGCTCAGAGTTCCATGGATAAGGGAGTCCTGCCCGCCAGTGAAATGATCGAGGGAATGATGTTGTTATTTGCAGCACTTTGCCTGCTGATCCCTGGTTTTTTTACAGATATTGTTGGTTTTTTGCTGTTGATTCCTCCCTTGAGAGGTTTTTTTGCTGCCAGAATGGTTGGTAGTGCGGTTCTAAAAAGCCGCTTTTCTGGCCAAGGACAGCATCAAAATGATTATTATAATGGCGAATATGAAGATTTAACGCCAGAAAAGCAACATGAAAGAAACCAGGAACGACTCCATCATCAAAATACCTTTGAGGGGCAAGTTGAAACCTCAGAGGATGAGTCTAAAAAGTAAAATAAAAGGCGTAATCCTTCTCAGTAACTTAAAATTTACCCACCATCTTAATTTGGAATATTATGCTACCAAAACGATGGTTGATAAATTTTAGTTTAGCTAAAGGCTTTTGATTCAAAATAAAACCACTTTTTTTTAATGTTGTACTTGAAAAAAAAAGTCATGTCCCAAATTAACAATTCAATAACTTAATTCCCGGATGTTTTGAAGCATTGCAAGTCATACAGACTTTAATTGGTTTAAAACAATATATCCGGTTTTTTTAACAGGTTTGATTAGCACTCTGTCAGTATGAGTGCTAAAACAACTGACGGAGATAATTTATAGTGAACATTCGCCCATTAGGTGACCGCATTGTTGTGCGTCGTCTTGAAGAAGAAACAAAAACTGCTGGTGGTATTTATATTCCAGATTCTGCAACTGAAAAACCTTCAGAAGGTGAAGTCGTTGCAGTTGGTAAGGGTCGTGCTGCTAATAATGGTGATTTGATTGCCATGGAAGTTAAAAGTGGTGATAAAGTTATTTTCGGAAAATACTCCGGAAGTGAAGTTAAAGTTGGTGATGAGACATTGCTCATTATGCGTGAAGAAGACGTATTAGCCGTTGTTGAGTAAGTGGAATAAGTTGAGTCAGTAAATAAACTGAATTATTAATAACAAAATTCATACTTTTTACTTTTCTTCTGAAAACCTTAGCCTTTTTAAAAACATATAGAATTATCGAGGGTATCAAAAATGCCAGCTAAAGATGTAAAATTTGGAGATGACGCACGTCATCTAATGATCGCCGGTGTCAACACATTGGCTAATGCTGTAAAAGTGACATTGGGTCCTAAAGGTCGTAATGTTGTACTGGACAAAGCGTTCGGCGCACCTACCATCACTAAAGATGGTGTTTCAGTTGCAAAAGAGATTGAACTGGAAAACAAATTTGAAAACATGGGCGCACAGATGATGAAAGAAGTTGCATCACAAACATCTGATGTGGCCGGTGATGGTACAACAACTGCGACAGTACTGGCACAATCAATTTTAAATGAAGGCTTAAAAGCCGTTGCTGCGGGCATGAATCCAATGGATTTAAAACGTGGTATTGATAAAGCCGTAACTGCTGCAGTGGCAGAAATTGAAGGCATGTCTAAGCCATGTGAAGATTCTGCAGCCATTGGGCAAGTTGGCTCAATTTCTGCAAACTCTGATGAGAGCATTGGTAATATCATTGCTGAATCAATGGAGAAAGTAGGAAAAGAAGGTGTTATTACCGTTGAAGAAGGTACTGCACTGCAAAATGAACTGGATGTTGTTGAAGGTATGCAGTTTGACCGTGGTTACTTATCTCCTTACTTTGTCAACAATCAAGACAGTATGACTGCCGATCTGGATAGCCCGTACATCTTATTACACGACAAGAAAGTCTCTAATATCCGTGATTTACTCCCAGTATTAGAAGCCGTGGCAAAATCTGGCAAGCCTTTATTCATTGTTGCTGAAGATATTGAAGGTGAAGCACTGGCAACATTAGTTGTTAATAACATGCGTGGTGTTGTTAAAGTGACTGCTGTTAAGGCACCTGGTTTTGGTGACCGTCGCAAAGCGATGTTGCAGGATCTTGCGATTCTGACTGGCGCAACTGTGATTTCTGAAGAAGTTGGCCTGAGCCTTGAAGCAGTTACTCTGGATGATCTGGGTACTGCTAAACGTGTCCAGGTTGGTAAAGAAAACACAACTATTATTGATGGTGCAGGTAATGAAGCTGATATTGCTTCACGTGTTGAACAGATCCGCCGTCAATTAGAAGACACTTCTTCTGATTATGACCGTGAAAAATTACAAGAGCGTGTTGCTAAATTAGCAGGCGGTGTTGCAGTCATTAAGGTTGGTGCGGCCACTGAAGTTGAAATGAAAGAAAAGAAAGCGCGTGTTGAAGATGCACTTCATGCAACTCGTGCAGCGGTAGAAGAAGGTGTTGTACCAGGTGGAGGTGTTGCCTTGATCCGTGCTTTGCAAGCCATTGGCGATGTTGAAACAATTAACCACGATCAAAAAGTGGGCGTTGATATTCTTAAACGTGCCATGGAAGAGCCTATGCGTCAGATTGCTATGAATGCTGGTGATGAAGCTTCTGTTGTTGTTAACAACGTTAAAGGAGGCGAAGATAATTATGGTTACAACGCTGCAACCAGTGAATACGGTGACATGATTGAAATGGGTGTTATGGATCCTGCTAAAGTAACTCGTTCAGCATTACAGCATGCTGCCTCTGTTTCTGGTTTGATGCTGACTACTGAAGCAATGGTTAGTGAAGTTCCTCAAGAGGCTGCTGCGGGCGGTATGCCTGACATGGGCGGCGGAATGGGCGGTATGGGTGGCATGGGCGGTATGATGTAGACGAGAGTCGCGGAAGTCGCTAGCTTCTGGGGAACTACGTTCAATGAATGTCCATGTTGGTATTCATTAATCCTCCATTATAAATTAGCATAACCCAAGACTGATATCGGACTTTTAATACAGTCTGATATCGGTTGGCCTCAGGCCACTGATATTGGACTGCATCTACAGTCCAATCACCTTAACCTTTCTAAACTTTGCATGACTTCAATCTTGCCTGGCGAGTTCGAGTAGATGTATATCCGTCTTAACTATGGTTCTTCTGTGATTATTTTCTTCTGTCACTATAAACTGCTTTAATCTCTCTCCATATAATAAATGTGAACTTGTCCTTGTCAGAGTTAAATATAGGGCCAATCATTGAACCCTGATCATAAAAAACACCTTATTTAAAAAAATGTAAGAATCCTCTGATAATAACCTTCTTTTTTATATGGTATAGTGCCCCCCTGATGTAATAAGAAAAACATCAATAAATCAGGTAAATTTTTATCTGCTTTTGATGTGCAATAATAAATCTAAGCTTAAAACATTGTGACAGGGTAATTTAGTCTATGGGTATTTTTTACTCTTTTGAGGTTTTTTTCCTCCTGGCTTTTTCAACGCTCTCCTATGGAGCCTATCAGCCTGATTTCAGTTTTCTTGATGCTCCTCCGGAAGGTCTTTATGCCTGTTCTTCAGCAGCATCAAATACCAGAGCATTAAGCCCTGTATTGACAACAAACCTGACCCATACAATGGTGCATCGTTTTAATAACTATCAAATCTCAGCTTATCAAGCACTCAAGCAACTGAAAAAAACCGATACTCTGCTGGTTGATGTGCGCCCGGCACAAGAATTTAACCAATTTTCAATACCTGGCAGCCTTAATATCCCGGCTTATTTATTAAAAAATAAAGCTTTTTTAAAAGGAAAAAAACTGTTCCTAATTAATGATGGCAGCCAAAGTCTCAATTTGAGTCAGGTTTGTCATGAACTGGGCAACATGGGTATTGAGACACATTTTGTGACGGGCGGATTAAACAGCTGGTCAAAAGTGAGTCATGTGCTTAATGCTTATGACGCTTTTAATGCTCCCCTGGATATGATGACCCCCGTCTCTTTTTCCCTTGAACTGTCCTTACCCGATATCTTACTCATTTCACTGTCAGCGCCTTCAGTCAATACTGAGCATGATCCCCTGCTATCACAGCACACGAATTATATTGATTTTAAAAATAATGTTGTGTTGTTGACCCGGCAAATAAAAGACTTGCTGAAGAAGAATCCTTATGTGGTGCGTCTGTTTATTTACAATCAAGATGGACAGATACCCACTCGTTTAAAATCACATCTGAATCAGCAGTTCAGGCAATCTATTTTTTACTTAAAAGGGGGTGAACTGGCCTTTAACCATTATAAAAAAAATCATCTTGCCTTGTTGAAACGACTCAAACACCCACCTCAAAGATTGTATCGTTGCAGAGGATAATTGAAATGCCTGATAAATTAACAATGAAGTTGAGTTTGGCTGGGCTGGCAACAATCCTTATCGGTGGTTGTGTCATTATCATGGCAACAATTTTAAAGCCTCAGGAAAAACAGGCAACATTACAGATGAGCCAGCCGGTTTTTAATATCAGCAAGCACCTGAAATACAGTTTTACTTTACGCAATAACAGTGATAAAAACCTGACCCAATCGACATTCTGGGTTTATGCACCAGTGAAAGAAACAGCTTCTCAGCAGGTGCAGTCGATTAAAGCCTCCCATGAATATGAATTAATTACCGATAAATTTAACAATCAAATACTGGCATTTCAGTTGAAGCAATTTGCTCCTTATGCCAGTAAATTACTCAGCCTGAAGATCAGCCTGAAGATGAGTGAAACACCGAATCGACAAACTTTAAGCGCAGCCGATCACTACCTGAAATCGACTCATTTTCTTAATCTGAGCGATCCCAAAATCAAACAACTGTCGAGCCAGCTCCATCACAAAAACCTGGCCCAAAGTGCCATCAATGCCTACCAATGGAGCGTCGATAATATTCGTTATAGCGGCTATCGAGCCAGACAACTGACTGCGTCTGAAACACTTAATACCCGCGAAGGGGATTGTACCGAATACATGCATGTCCTGACCGCAATTAATCGCAGCAATCGGATCCCCACTCGTGAAGTGGGGGGATACATTGTTGCCCAAAGCCGTATCCTTAAAGCCAGTGAATACCATAACTGGGCTGAATCTTATCTCGATGGCCGCTGGCAATTAAGCGATCCACAAAATAAAAAACACCAGCATTCTCATCACCATTATATAGCCTTTCAGTATTATGGTGATGATCCGCTGAACCCACTCAATGATGTACACCGTTATAAAGTGAGTGATCCTCTTATCAGTGTAACAATGAATTAAAAATTGAAAAAATTCTATGCATACAATAACAAAGCAAAAAAAAATAGTTCAGCCTTTAAGTCTTCAACGTCTGTTCTATCCCCTCATTATTTACTTAATGCTCTGCCTGTTCCTGTTGAACAATGCCTCTGCACGAGAAAGTGTCTGTGCTCAAGTAAAAATTGAGATCAAACAGGAGGCTTCATTAGAGCGACAGGCATTTGATGCCGTTATTAAGATCCACAATGGTCTGGAAACGGCATCATTGGATGACATTGAAATTTCTGTGCAATTTACTGATGATCAAAACAACCCAATTATTGCCAGCTCTGATCCCAATAATACAGAAGCCAAATTTTTTATTAAAGTAGATAGTATGAGTGGTGTCACTGATGTTAATGGCAGCGGCGAAGTGCTGCCCTCAAGCAGTGCCGAAGTCCATTGGCTTATCATCCCGGCACCGGGTTCGGGTGGTAATATTCCCAGTGGTAAAGCCTATAATGTGGGTGCTACCTTAAAATACAAACTCGGGGAGACGGCAGAAGAAGTCACAGTTATTCCGGATGTTATTTATGTCAAACCGCTGCCACGGATCACTCTGGACTATTTTTTAACCGCACAGGTCGTGGCTGATGATCCCTTTACACAAACTATTGAACCCTCAGAGCCTTTTACCTTAGGTGTTAGAGTAAATAATCATGGTCAGGCTGCGGCTCATCATTTTCAAATAGACTCTGCACAACCAAAAATTATTGAAAATGATCAGGGTTTGCTGATCAACTTTAATCTGGTGGGCAGTACGGTCGATGATATGCCGGTTGAACCCGACTTATTACTGAATTTTGGTGATATTCCAGGTAATAGTTCTCGTATTGGTCGCTGGTGGATGTTGACCACTCTGGCCGGGCAATTTGTTGAGTTCACTGCAACATGGTCTCATGCCGATGAGCTTGGCGGTCAGCTTACGTCTATTATGGAAGCTGTCAATACACATTTTTTAGTCCATGACGTACAGGTTGATTTACCAGGACGTGATAATGTTTTAGACTTTCTGGCCCTGGATGGCGCACAACTTCGAGTCTACGAATCTGAAAATATTGATACCCTTGTCAGCAGTTTGGGCAGCCAGAGCACATTGTCATTTGCACACAGCCTGAATAATCAGGATTATTATGAGTTGACAATGCCTGTCAGTGGCAGTTTCATTCACAGTAAAAAAGAGATCAGTGCATCTTTGGCTAATACCAAAGCAATAAAACAGGTGATCCGTTCGGATAACAAAGTACTAAAAGAAGCCAATGCCTGGATCTCTAAAGAAGGTAATGGTGCGGATGGATGGACTTATTACATTAACCTCTTTGATTTTAATACACCTGGAACCTATAGCCTTATCTTTGGCGAAAAAATCAACACCAATCAAGCACCGGTGATTGAATTTGTTGCTCATCAAACTGCTCAGACAGAACAAGACTTTAACCTGATCATTACAGCCAGTGATCCGGATAATACCATCCCTGTTATGACCGGACTGAGTTTTCCTCAAGGCAGCAGCTTTATTGATCAGGGTGACGGAACCGGTCTGTTCAGCTGGACCCCCATGCTTTCTCAGGCTGGTCAATATAAAATCACCTTTCAGGCGAATGATGGTGCTATGACGACACAACGTCATGTGACTATCAATGTGCTTCTGGTTGAAGATCAGGATAAAGACAATGATGGCATGGATGATGACTGGGAATTAGAGCACTTTGGTTCATTAGAACGAGACGGCACAGCAGATTACGATAATGATGGCAAAACCGATCTGGAAGAGTTTTTAGATGAGACTGATCCCGCTCAATTTAATACAACAGGCCTGCCAGTCATTGACACGCCTGAAGTGGGCAGTGAAATCAGTGAACAAACGGTTTCATTAAGTATTACTAATGCCATACATGATGTTGAGACCCTCATTAGCTATCAATTTCAATTGTATGCTGATGAAGATCTGAACCTGTTGCTTGAACAATCCCCATTGATCAGCGAGACTGAGATGCAAACCGATTGGCTTCCCGCACAAACACTGATGGATAATCATTGGTACACCTGGCGGGTGCGCGTTTATAATGGTGAAAGTTACAGTCAGTGGGTGACCGGCTACTTCTTTGTTAACACCACGAATGATGAGCCAACAATACCGGATATTTTAACACCACCTGACGGCACTCAGGTCAGCACCACCACACCGGCTCTGGAGATCAGTCCTGCTGTGGATATTGACGGAGATACTCTTAAATACAGTTTTGTCCTTTATAATGATGAGAGCAAAACCGTAGAAATTGATCGCATCGATAATTTCAGTCCCAGTGATACCAGCCTGGTCAAATGGTTTATCATGACCCCATTGAACGACGGTCAGCAATACTACTGGGCAGTCCAGGTCAATGATGGTGAAGGCGGAGTCGTAGAAACGCCACTGGTTTCCTTCCTTGTTGATACCGCCAATCAATCGCCTGGGAGCCCGACATTAATTGAACCCGTCATTAATGCTCAATCAGCGGCTGCAGATGTCAATATTATACTCGGCAATAGTATCGATCCTGAACAGGATGTATTGAGCTATTATTTTGAACTGGATGATCAGGTTGATTTTAACAGTTCGAATAAGCAGCAGATGACTCTGGCATCCGGGCTAACACGAACCACCTGGGCATTGTATGATCTCAATGATAACCGTCAATATTATTGGCGTGCCAGAGCATTTGATGGCCACAGCTATAGTGACTGGATACAGGGCTATTTCACGGTCAACCTGGAAAATGATGCCCCTGAAGTACCAGTAATAAGTAATCCGGGTGATCAAGCCTGGGTGACCACCCTTCAGCCCATACTGCAGGCGGCTAAAGCGACTGATCCGGATGGTGATAACGTTTTGTACGACTATGAACTCTATGTTGATGCTGAACTGACGAACCGGGTCAATTCACACCAGAGCTCCTCAGTTAACTGGCCCATTGAAGACTTTCTGGTGGACAACACCTGGTACTACTGGCGAGTCAGAAGTATTGATGAGCAGGGAGCGTTCAGTGCCTGGACTCCTGTCAGCCATTTTTTTGTCAATAATAATGGTAAAGATGATGAGCCCGTTATCAACTTACTGACGCCATCAGACAATCAACCCGTTGACAGCAGTTACCTGATCCGTTGGAGTGATGCCGATCCCGACAGCAATGCACAAATCAATCTCTATTTTGGTACCAGTGCACTGATCTCAGAATCCAGCCTCATTGTTGAAAATCTGGAAGAGAATGCCGAAGCCAGTGGTGACAGCTATCGGTTTGATACCAGTGAACTGGCCGGGGGTGAGTACTACATAATGGCCACCATCACCGATAAGACATCCACCCGGCTTAATATAGCTCCGGGTAAACTCATTAAACAAAACAATACGCCAGAGCTTGTATTGGCTCGAGACAGCGCCTATAAAATAGATACCGGGCGAGTTGTTGGTCTTACTGCCGAAGTGACCAATGACAGCCAAAGCCTTTATGAATATCGTTTCCTGATAAAGGGCGAAATGACTCAAAATCAAATGCAAGTGCTGCATGACTGGTCATTGGATAATTTCTACGCCTGGGACAGCAGTACTTTTCTGGGAGGACTGTCGATAACCGTTGAAGCACGCCGCCAGGATATGACAGGGCAGGTCGGTAGTGCTGTAAGGTGGTTTAATGTCATTGATCCAGACAATCCACCTGCAACCGGTGTCAGTATGAGTCTGGATAAAACATCACCGCAAATACAGGGAAGCTTTATCACTCTGACTGCAGCAGCAGAAGGCGGCAGCGGCCTTTATGAATATCGCTTTCTGGTAAAAGGTGATGCGACCCTGGGTAAATGGCAGGCCATTACGAATTGGCAATGGAGTGATAATAATCAAATAGTCTGGGATACTAATAATTATCCCGGAAGCTATGAGATAAAAGTCAAAGCACGCAACAAAAACGCTTTTGATACTGCAGTCACTGCCAGTGCTAACATTGAGATTAGTGCCCAAAGTGCATTGGTGCTGTTGTCACGAGACAGTTCATCAACCATCAATAAAGGTGAACAAGTTTTATTGACAGCGACGGCCATTGGCCTTACCGGAATGTTTGAATATCGCTTTCAAATTAAGGGTGAAACTACAGCCTACCAATACCTGACCTTGCAGAGCTGGTCAGAAATAAACACCACTGAATGGGATAGCAGTCTCTATACGGGCGGTTACACCCTAAAGGTAGAGCAGCGTATCAGTGGTGACTCTTCCATTCAAAGTCAGGATACCTTGTGGTTTAAAGTCATCGACCCGGAGAAGCTTCCAGCCACAGGGGCCACATTGAGTGTCAGCCCTGAAAGTCCACAAGCACAGAGTGCTCTGATCAGCTTAACGGCCACCGGCGAAGGCGGCAGCGGCATTTATGAATATCTCTTTCAGGTCAAAGGGGAAGCCAGTCTGAATAAGTGGAAAACACTTCAAAGCTGGAGTGAGAGTGCGGCAGCAGAATGGGACAGCCATCGTTATCCAGGGGCGAACACACTTCGGGTCAAAGTAAGGAATCTGGATTCTACAGATGCAGCCGTTTCTGCAGAAAGCAGTTATAACATCATGGCTAACAGTCCGGTTGTTGTTTTAGAAAGAGACACCAGTTCCACAGTCAATGCGGGTCAAGTTGTCTCTCTGAATGCACAAGTTTTTGGTTCAGGTGCCAGCTATGAATATCGCTATCGAATAAAAGGCAAATCGACCAGCTGGCAGTATGAATTACTTCAGGACTGGTCTGCTGATACCGCGTTGCAATGGGACAGCAGTAATTCACTTGATGGCTTAAGCATCTATGTTGAAATACGAGCCTCTGGTCAAACGGATGTTTTAGATACAAACAGGCTATGGTTCAAAGTTTTACCATAGAAACTAAACACAACAGTATTGAAATTAATTGAATATCAACTGTATTAAATGTTAGAAAGAAAAAAATGAAAAATATAATTATTGCTGCTTTCTTTGGATTACTCATAAGCTTTTCGGCATCGACGTTGGCTGAAATTGTGGTTATTTCAACAGATACAATCATTACTGCAGAAGACAGCAGCTATGCTGGTAAAGACATTGTTGTTGATGGTGCTGCTTTGACGATAGATGGGGAGCATACATTTAATAAACTTGATTTAATTAATGCATCGACCCTGACTCATACAGTGGGTACGGCGAATAAACTTCAATTAACGATTGTGGATACTCTGGTGATAGATGCCAGTTCTAAAATTGATGTTAGCGGACGAGGCTATGAAGCCAGTGAAGACGTGGGTGACTACAGCGGCGGCAGCTATGGTGGTTATGGTGGTGTGTATCAGGGCAATACAACGAATGCTCCCTATGGAGATTATCGGGCTCCATTTGAACTGGGAACGGGAGGGCGTCAGAATAGCAATAATGTTAATCGAGGTGGGGGTGTGATAAAAATTATTGCGGATGTAGTGGCCTTATCGGGTCAGATCCTGGCTAATGGTGGGGCGGCTAATTCTTATGGCACCGGTAGCGGCGGTTCCATCTGGCTGGATGTGGGGCTCCTCAGAGGGGATATTGAAGCGCTGGGTCGAATTCAGGCCAATGGCGGTGATACATCTTATAATTATGGTACCGGCAGTGGTGGCCGGATTGCAATTTACTATAACGCCCTTGATAATTTTAACCTACTGAATCAGACCAGTGCTTATTCCGCAATAAGTCGCTATGGAAATGCACAATCCGGTGCAGCCGGTACGGTTTACACAAAAGACAAAAACCTTGATGACGGTGTACTCACCATCAATAATCGCGAAGTTGGATTGCTTAATGTAGCGGCTACACTGCTGACAGGGGAGCTGCCAGAGCAGATCAATATATCAGACTCTGTTGTTAACCTTCAGTCCAGCCATATTGAACAATTAACAGCCATTAATAGTGAGATCACACAGCTGGTGCCACTCACGCTTGATACACTCAGTTTAACCGATGGGCGCTGGGTACAGAATAATTATGCCCTGAGTGTTAATAGCAGCCATAGTTTTAATTCAGTGGATTTTACCTACTCGGCAGCC
>JADGDG010000030.1:0-8608 GCA_016744995.1 Gammaproteobacteria bacterium | reverse complement strand
GGTACGGTTTACACAAAAGACAAAAACCTCAATGACGGTGTACTCACCATTAATAATGGTGAAGTTGGTCTGCTTAATGTGGCGGCTACACCGCTGACCGGTGAGCTGCCAGGGCAGCTCAATATAATTGCTTCAGTGGTTGATATAGAGAGCAGTCAATTACAAACAATTAATATTACAGACTCTGTTGTTACCCTCCAGTCCAGCCAGATTGAAGCACTGGTGGCTGTTAATAGTGAGATCACACAGCTAGTGCCACTCACACTTGATACTCTCAGTTTAACCGATGGGCGCTGGGTACAGAATAATTATGCCCTGAGTGTTAATAGCAGCCATAGTTTTAATTCAGTGGATTTTACCTACTCGGCAGCTCTGGATTTACCGGGTGATGATCAGACATTAGTTGTGGACGGTTATACATTTACTCTGGGTACCAATGGTAACTGGGAGACTGTTGAGGTAAAAAACAATGGTGTGATCACTATTCTTGCGGAAAGCACAATGATCCTGCAGGCTGAGACCCTGAGCATTGATGCCAGTTCCAAAATTGATGTCAGCGGGCTGGGTTATGAACCCAATGAAGATGTGGGTAACTACAGCGGTGGTAGTTATGGGGGTTATGGCGGTGTGTATCAGAGCAATACAACAAATGCCCCTTATGGGGATTATCTGGCTCCATTTGAACCGGGTATGGGCGGCCGATACTATAACACTAATGTCAATCGAGGCGGCGGTGCGATAAAAATTATTGCAGATGTATTGGCTTTATCGGGTCAGATCCTGGCCAATGGTGATGCGGCCAATTATCAAGGTACCGGCAGCGGCGGTTCCATCTGGCTGGATGTGGGGCTCCTCAGAGGGGATATTGATGCACTGGGTCGAATTCAGGCCAATGGCGGTGATGCACCTTATGATTATGGCACCGGCAGTGGTGGCCGGATTGCAGTTTACTATAATGCCCTTGATAATTTTAATTTATCAACACAGATCTTTGCCAAAGCATTCCCAAGTTATAACTCTAGCTCAGGGGAAGATGGAACAATCTATACAGAGAACAGAATTGAATATACAAGAATTGTTGATATGAAACCAAAAGATTTCATATTGATCAATCCATCTTCAATAAATATATTTTTTATCAATGCAATTAATCCGGCTAGTTTCACCATTGATGACATATCATTGAGTGGAGAATCGGGTGACATTAGTATTAGTCAAATAATAAAGTTAAGTGATATAGAATTCCAGATAGTATTTGGATCACCTTTAAACGATGGACTATATCAATTAATAATTGGTCCGAACATTAGTACAGTATCAGAAATAGGGATGGATCAGGATCGGGATAACACTCCAGGCGAACCTGTTGAAGATCAATATAATGTTCAGTTTATTGTTGACACACTTCTGCCTGCCGCAGTAAATATAACATCACATAATATACAAGAAACTGTTCGTCAGAATATAAAGAAAATCACCCTGACAGGAACACGTGAGAATAGCACATGGGTACTTATCAATGGTTATCCTAAAGTGGCTCTTGGAAGTGGTGACTGGATAGTGAATGATTACCCTTTGACAGAAGGAAATAATTTTCTGAGCATTATTGCATCGGATGATGCGGGCAATCTGTCTCCAGGGGTTAATCTAACTATTGATGTCGATTCACGCGCTCCGCAGATATTTCGGGTGTTGCCTTCTGGTCAGATAAACTCTGCTCCGGGTGCATTAACCATTGAATACCTGGAAGATAATTCTGGATTGGATTTATATTCCAGTACTTTGATCCTAAGAAATCAGGGGCAGGTTATTAACCTTAGCAGCAGTGTCTTTGAGGATCTAATCACTATAAACCCTGATGAAGTTTTGAATGATGGTAGCTATAATTTGAGTATTAAGCTGCAAGATAATTATGGCAATACCAGTAATCTGTTTGTTCATACTTTAACTGTTGACACCCAGGCACCTATAAAGCCAAAAATTGATACCTATCCTGCTATAACTCAGAATAAACAGTTGCTCATAACAGGAACTAAGGAAGAAAACGCCAGGCTTTATCTCAATGATATACTGATTGTGACAGCCTCATTTCCAAGCTGGAATTATACAGTGGATCTTGAGGAAGGAACTAATGCTCTTGTCTTTAAACAACAGGATGCGGCAGGAAACTTTAGTCCTGTTAATTCAATTAATATCACCTTTGATAACCAGGCTCCAGGCATTGTTGTGCCCGTTATTGAAGAAAACAGCACCGGGAACAGTATTATTATCAACTGGTTAAATTATAATGAATTAGACAATGGTGCAGATATTAGTACCTATAAAATTTATAAATCATCAGAAAGCTTCACACAGACTTCTGTTAATAATTTAGTTGCGGCATTACCAAATGCACAAAAAAAATGGCAGTTTAATGATCTCACTCGAAGCCAGACCTACTATATTGCGGTTGTTGCTGTAGACAGCAGTGGTAACGCTCTGAATAATGTTACTCCCATTGTTGTAACTACAACGGATACCCAGGCTCCTGTGCTTGCAACAAGGATTGATGTGGACTCAAAGGGTGATAGGCTGAATGTCAGTTGGGAAAATAATAATTTAGCTGATGATCTGTCTCAATATGAACTGACTCTTGATAGTGAGATGCCGATTGTTCTCAATAAAAATACTTTGCAGTACACATTGACCGGATTGGCAGCCGCTACCGGATATACATTAAAGCTTATTGCTATTGATGCCAGTGGTAACCGCAGTAACCCATTATTACAAAATGCGGCAACTCTGTTAGCTAATCCAGCCAACCTCAGTGCTGAGTCTTCTGCTGGTAAAATTGTACTGAACTGGGATCACAGTCAGCCTTCAGTGCTTGTAAAACACTATGCACTCTATCAGAGTGACTCTGCTTTCAATGATATCACCGCCATGACTCCCGTGGCACTGATCAATAAAAACTTAACTACCGGAACAATTTCTGGTCTGACCAATGGGCAGCAATATCACTTTGCTGTGACTGCCGTTAATATTTCTAATGGAGAAACCGGCCTGGTCACAAGTCTTGCACAAACCCCCAGTGTGGATAGTGAGGGGCCTAATACTATCAGTATCACCTTTAATGAACAGCTGCTCAGTGACGGAAGCAATGTCACACAATCCGGGCAATTTAATGTCACTGCAGAGGATAACTCCGGACTGAGCCGGGTGGCAATTTTCATTGACGGGCAATTGTTAGGGATGGATCCGACTTCATCGGATGGTTTCGCCATACCCTGGGATATTCTACAAACCACTGATGGCGAACATCGTGTAAAAATTAAAGTCAGTGACACATTGGAAAACAGCTCAGAACGTATCCTGAACCTTAATGTGATCCTGGCTGTTCCTGATGCGCCCACGATAAGCTCAATACTTTCCGGTCAAAGCACCAATCAGGAACAGATTGAATTAACCATAGACACGGCAAAACAGACCGATGTTCAATTATTTCTAAATGGCGAAGCAACGGGCCCATTATTAACGGGAGGAAGTACCGGCCTGATAACCACACAGGTGAATTTACAAGCGGGGTTCAACCAACTAACCGCCAGGGCACAAAACCGTGGTGGTTTTGGTTCGGAGAGTAACTCGATCAGTATTACTTTAGATAATAGTCTGCCTGAAGCGCCTTTGGGCGTCAGTGCTCAGGCACGAGAAGCCGGTCTGGTTCGTATTCGCTGGCAGGCTTTAGAGACAAACAACCTCCAGGGTTACCGGATTTATCGAAGCAATACCCCCTTTACACAGAGCAGTGATGCGACCTGGGTTGACAATAAGACACACACCGGTGTCCAAATGGATGATATTCCCCTTGACGATGGTCAATACTACTATGCTGTGGTCAGCGTGAATCACGTTAATACAGAGAGTCCTATCTCCAGAATAGTTACTGCAAGTGCGGATGCCACTGCGCCATCAGCCTCTATTGTTTATGACAGCGACGGCAATATTGATATTGAAACAGGCCGTATGGCGTCTGGGAATGTGCATGTTAGCCTTAGCCTGAGTGAACCCCTGGTCACCACACCCTTTCTGAGTATTGCGCCGGAAGCCGGAGTGCCCATGACCATCAACCTGAATAAAATCAGTGACACCGTTTATGAGGGGCGTTTTAGCATTAATGAAAACACCCCATCCGGCAGGGCCTATGCCGTCTTCTCAGCACGGGATTTATTAAACAACCGGGGGACAGAAATTACCTCCGGAGCCAGTCTGCTGATTGACACCCAGGGGCCGGTTGTCACCCAATTACAGCTTAATCCACAAACGCCCATTCAAAATGATACCGAAACTCTCGTGTCATTCGGTTTGACTATTGACGAACACATTAAAACTAATAGTGTTTTAACCGTCAATTATCGGCTTTCAGGCGAAGGCCGCAGTGAAGTAAATATCACTGATTTGAGTACCCTTGACGGACTGCACTATGAGGGCAGCTTTACTTTACCTACTGATGCCGGGCAAAGTGAAGCAGAGACATTACAGTTTATTTTGAATGCTGAAGATGATCTGGGTAATGACGCTTCTGAATGGGCCGTGAACAATCGCTTTCAAGTCTACCAGGGTGAACTGCCGCCCTTGAGTGTGCCTGGCGAACTGCAGGCAACTGCCCTGTCGGGTGGACGGGTTGAACTGACCTGGACGCGAGTAAATAATGCCACTTATTATCAATTATATCGTCAGAGCCCTGGAGAAACAGTCTTCACTGCGCTTAAGAAACTGACTCAAAATAAATGGATAGATCAAACCGTTATGGACGGTGAACATCATTATAAGGTCACCAGTATCCGTGAAGCCAATGAGCAGGAAGGGGAGAGTGCCTATAGCAATACCGTTACCGTGCAGACCGATGCCAGTGCACCCCAGGCCCCCGAGGGGTTAACCCTTGAACTTATCTCACAGGGCATTAAAGGCGAGTGGACGGGTGTCAATGGTGCACTCACCTATTCTGTTTATCGAAGCAGCATTGATCCAATTTTATCTGTGCAGGAACTGACTCCCATTTACCAAAACCTTGGTTCACCCTTGTTCATTGATTCAAACCCATCAGGATCACAACATGCCTATGCAGTCACTGCAATTGACAGCGTGGGTAATGAATCCGAACCCTCCGCGACCATGTATAAGAATTTTGGTTTATTACCAGTGAGTGGTTTTTTCATCACCCAGATCGACAGCTTTGCGCCAGAATTAACCTGGACTCATAACGGCAGTGACATAGCAGGTTATGAACTTAAGCTGCTCAGTGGCGGCGACCTCCTGTCACTGCACAGCGGACTGCTTTCTGAATTGAATTTTATCGACAGTGGTTATAATGATGATACCCGCCATTACCAGCTGAGTGTTGTTGATAACAGCGCTCAACGCTCACTGAGTCGCAGTATCACCCTGCCGAAGGTAAACATAGGCATACAACTTCCAGAAGACAACATTGCCCTGAAACGCGGTATATTAAACCGCGTATTCTTTAAAATAGACAACTTCTCTGACAATGCCCTGACCAATGTCCGTTTACAGGTGCAGCTTGCTCAAAAGCAGCACATCAGTGCACAGCTTTATGATATTCCCGCACAAAGCAGCCAAATCATCCCCGTCATTATTGGTGGCTATGAGCAATTAAACACCCTGGAGACATTAACCATCAGCCTCATCACCCAGCCCAATATTGGTGAAACAGTGACCCTGATCCGACATCAGGAAATTACCGTGGGAGACAGTGCCCTGTCAAGCCGGATCACCGCCAGTGAATTTACGCGTGGTGGTCAGGGCGATGTTTCTTTTACTCTGGAAAATCCCACCGATGTCCCTGTGCAGCTCATTGTTGCCCAGGAGAATACTCGGCAGGGATCTGATGAAATCCGCTTCAAATTAATTGATAATGACAACAATGTACTGGGTGTTTACCCCTTTAAACAAATACTGGGCAACCACGTTAAAACCTTAAGTAATGGCACAACCGTCATCACCGTACCGGCTTTAAGTCAGGTGAGCAGTGACATTATAACGGTCAATGTACCAGAAGGTGCGCCGGATACAATAACCGTACGCCTTGAGATAGATGCGCTTCACTATCAGTTAGGCAAACCAGAACATGTCAGCATTAAAGGCATACACAATGAACAGCGTGTTCTGCTTCAGGCGCTAGCCTATTCTGCCCGGGTGGACAATGTACTTCCCGCCATATCGCGAGATGAGAATGATATCATCATCAGTGGACAGGCCATTGATAACCAGACAGACAATGCAATGCCGCAAGTCGCACTGATGATTTATATTACCAGTCAAGGTTTTACCCGAAGCTTTGAAGTCACCAGTGATGACGCCGGGTTATTCAGCTACCACTTCAAACCGCTGCTTGATGAGTCAGGGCAATACAGCGTATCAGTGGTGCATCCCAGAAGGTATCTTCACCCTGAGATGGGGCAGTTCGCGATACAAAAAGTGACCTTTTCACCCGTCTGGTATGATCTTAATGTCCCCAGAAACTATGCCTATCAAATTCAACTGAACATCGATGCAGGACAGGGTTTGGCAACGAATAATCTGCGGCTTGAGTATAATGCCCTTGATCAGATTGGTGGCACCAAAGCACAGGGCATTGAGCTGAGCTTGCCTCTAGCCATTGATCTGGATACCGGGCAACGCAAAACCATGACACTGGGCTTTATTGCCGACGAACTGGCCAGTGAAACAGGCACAATTGTACTTAAAGTTAAAAGTGATGATTATGGTGAGACCGCTATTGGCACCTTTACCCTTAATTACCACCTGCAGCAAGCCTTGCCAACCCTGAAATACACACCAAACTACCTTGAAACAGGCATCGTTCGAGGAGACAGTGTTACCGAAACCATCCAGCTCAGTAACGCCGGTCTGACCGGACTCCTGGACATCAACCTGAGTCTTCTGGACAGTGATGGTCAGAGCATGGCAGATGAGCATCCCGAGAAGCACTGGATTAATATCACTACCCCCACTCAAATCAACCAGCTTTCTGTCGGCGAGACTACGGCCGTTCGTTTGCAGATCCAACCGGATGAAGCGGCCCCGGAAGGGATTTACCAATACCTCTTACGAGTCCAGAGCAGTAATCACCCAACACGGGATATCAATGTATTTGTCTACATTACTCAATCGGGTATTGGTCATGCACTGCTGAAATTCAGTGATATCTATACCTCAACCATTGATGAACACGGACAACGGATACAGGGACTGAGCGGCGCCAATGTCACCTTACAAAATGAACTGGTGCCGACACTGACTTACAGTCTCACCAGTGATCATAATGGAGAAGTGCTGTTTAGCGATCTGCCTGCGGGTTACTATCGTTTTAGAGCCAGTGCGTTGAGACATTCTCAGGCCGCCGGTCGACTGCGGATAAAGCCTGCCATTACAGTGAGCAAAGACATCTTTATGGATTACAATCTGGTCACTGTTGAGTGGGAAGTCAATGAAATCACCATAGAAGATAAATACGAAATCGTTTTACATGCAACCTATGAAGTGGATGTGCCTGCGGCAGTTGTGGTGGCTGAGCCGCCCAGTATTACATTGCCGGAAATGCAGGCGGGCGATATTTATAATGGTGAATTTACCCTGACCAACTATGGCCTGATCCGGGCAGACAATATTAATATTCACCTGCCCGCAGATGATCAATATTTTCGCTATGAATTCATGCCGGGTCTGCCAAACAAACTGGCTGCTAAACAACAGATCACCATTGCCTATCGTGCCATTGCTTTAAAACCACTTGAAGGTGATGATACCGGTGATGATAGTGGTGGTGGGTGTTCAAATTACAGTGCTTGTGCCAGTGTGCCTTATAGTTATGCCTGCAGTAATGGCACCACCACCAGCGGCTCTACCCAACACTGTGTTTCCCGCGCCTATGGTTCATGCGGTGGCGGTGGAGGTGGCGGCGGTGGCGGCGGCGGTGGCTATGGCGGTGGCGGTTATGGCGGTGGCTCTGGTGGACCCAACTATCATTCCCTGCCCGGTGTCGAATGTCGTCCTATATGCCAAAATAATCAGTGTGGTGCGGCAGGCGGCGGTGGCGGCTAACCGCAGGTCAATCATCAGCTGTTTGCCTGCTGCAGATAAACTGCAGGGCAGGCAACTAACCAAACCGGCAGCAATGACTCAATCATTCAATCAACAGAACAACACCATGAAAACAATAACAATAAAACCCATCCACACGTTCCTGGCTTCACTCCTGCTCCTGATGTCAGCCGGATACAGCCCGCATTTACTGGCAGGTGTTGAACTGCCCCGAGGCATCTACCACCAGAGCACCACGGATTTAAGTGTCCAGACTCAGGCGGGTGCCATTGCCATCAAACGCACCTGGTATGATCACCAGTGGCACATCAACCGAGCCTGGAGTGCCCTGAAACTGGAGTTTGACTCACTGGACGGCAGCGTCAAACGCATCGAGCGCAATCACGGTCTCTACGAACGTGTCGGTCGAACCAACGTCTACCGTTTTAATGAAACCAAAACCCTGAATAAAACCGAAACCGGCTTTCGCTGGCAAAATACCACCGGCGACTGGATAGATTACAATGAG
>JADGDG010000054.1 GCA_016744995.1 Gammaproteobacteria bacterium | reverse complement strand
CTAATTATAAGCTCCTTTATTCTTGCAAGATCATTAGATGTTATTTGCTCAATACTTAATGCTCCAGCATTTACCCAACCTACAAAGTCAATTTGTGCTTTTCTACTAAAATCAAGTAAATGTAACGTTTCAGTAATAGATGCTATTGTTGTTATTAATTCACTTTTATTATTCTTGATAAATTCTACTGAAGCAGAGTGATACTTATCATTTCTATCAAATAAGGCGATTAAAGGACCAGAATCAATTAATATTTTTCTCATCACCTGGCTCTGATTTTTTCTTTAATAATAGATTTTCTATCTTGAGATAAATTATCTTTACCACTAGCGTATTTTCCAAAAAGATCGCTTCCTAACTCCCAGGGAGAAGGCTGTTCAATTTTTTCAATAAAAGCAGTAATGCTTTTACGTATTAACTCTGACTTTGTTATCCCCATTTTGTGGGCTATTTTATTTATATTTTGCTCTAACTCAGAATCTAAACGAAGAGTAATCATTTTTTTCTCCATTGTTTACCGTAATACATATTGTAATACATGGGATAAAATGTCAATATTTGGAATATAATGTCAGTTTATTGATTCACAAGGAAAAAAAATTAAAAATTCAACTCTATCACAAACACTCACCACATTTTTAATAATCACTGAGTCATTGTGATACCAACCAAACCTTGGTTGGAAGTTCTATGATAACTAGATATAATTGAAATATAATAAACAAAAAATAAAAATAATTAATGCCAACCAAAATAAAAAAAAGTGTCTATAATCAAAATCCCCTCTACCTCTAGAGTATTTTATTTGAGCTTTTTTTTCAATTGGTGATTGAATATGACCACACCTGGGGCATTCATCATCCCGAACATACATTAATAAAGTGCATGATGAGCAAGGTGCAACAGGTAAAAATCGAGGTCTGCTTCGACCATACTGAGGCAACCCACTTATTGTCGGATCTTGTGGTCTAAACCTGCCATATTTTTTCCACTCTTCAAGTTCTTCTGCTGATATTTCTGATGGACATTTACAGTAAGCACAGTTGTCTGTTCCCTCATCATTGGTTTTATCACAAGCACTACATTTCCATTTGTAATTTGGCATAAATAAACCACAGATATTTTTTATTTCGATACTTGTCGTTCAACGACTGACTGAACCACCAAACTGTAATTGGCTGAGATTTTTCACCCAATTACAATTTGATCCAATATTACTGACTCAATGAGTATGAACTTTAGTTACATTTTACCCACTATACAACGGCGCCTTTAAGATAGGCATCAGGATGCATATACAGAGAGTATAAAGTACCCTCCTCACGTTGAATTCTGTCTACTAAAACCTCTCCAATGGTTTTAAATTCATTTGGAAAGGATATTTTTTTATCATCAGTCCAGGGCAAATCACTGTATCGAGTCAGAAATGAATTAACTGTTCGACCAATCTGATTCATCTCTGATCTCAATTCAGTAATAAGAAGAAGGCTTTCTTCATCATGGATCATAGCATGACTCAAATAAACATAGAGTTTTAAATTTTCTTTAAGCATATGCGAACGCAGCTTTGATGAGAAATTGATAAATAAACTAACAATTTCATCATATTCAAATTTTTTTAATGCTACACCTATTTGGCCATAAACTTCAACAAGTTCTTTATGGTCATTTTTCAAATCATTAATCAGTTCTTGATCATAAAATAACTGAGTCCCTGGCAAAGGCTCACTATGACGTCTTTCTTTAAAGTTTTTGGATCCCACTTGATTTTGTTTTTGACCAAACCAGCCAAAAAAATTTAAAATACCCAATGTCGTTCCTTTTTTGATTAAAATATAAATTTACATACATATACAAATTAAAAGATTTTTCTTTTATTAAGAATAATAATATCCAACTTTATAAATTAAAACAGCGATTTCTATCACAATAAAACTATAAGTAATATAACCATTTATTAGCATCAAAGGACTAACTGAGTACATCCAGCATCCGAGCTAAATCAGTAAGAAATTGGAGGTAAGTATTATGGATGCAACAATAATAGACATCCAGCCGATAAGTTTAGCCACACCCTGAATATCCTTTAAAACCTTTTTTTAAAGATGAAAGAGGCTTAACTGTCTTTAATCAAAATGGGACAACTCAGCTTCAAGAAGATTTATCTTGTTTTGCTCTTCTTTAATTTTTTCCTGATACTTACGAATTTTATCTGTTTTACCTTTTTCTTTAGCTTCCTTGAGATCGAGTTCATAGTCAGCAATCTCTTCATTGGCTTCCTCTATCTCTTTAATCAAGTCTTCCTTAAGGCCTTTATCAGTGCAATGTTCATTAGCATTTTCTAAAGATTTTCTTAATCCCTTTTCTTTACTCTTATTACCTTTTTCCTGAGCAATCTTAAGCTGCTTTTCTCTCTCGCAAAATTTCCTTTCACAGCCTTTCAAATTATCACAAATAGGTGACGCTATGTCTGAAGCTGAGGCGGGTATTGAAACAAATAATATTCCGGTAAGTACCACAGTTAAATAGAGTAAAATTACTTTTTTAGTCATGATTTTTCCTTATTCTTTGTTAAGCTACGATGCTAATTTATAGAAATTTTCAAGGAAGTAGCTCACTTTATGGGTAGCCTGTTTATACCTCTATGAATTGCTTGACTTTATTAGACGTTACAACAGATAAATAGCCCCCCTTAAAAGTCAATTAAATTTTCCGAATCTTATGGTTGAATCTCGATTGGTGTTCCAGTATCTACCAAATTCCAAATTTCATCCATTTCTTGATTTGTTACAGCAATACATCCATCTGTCCAATTAAAGTATTGTGTTAAACCTGAAAGCCAAGCAAAGCCATTTTTTTGGCCATGTATCATAATTTGACCTCCCGGACTAACACCAGCTTTTTTTGCTTGTTCAATATCTATTTTATTTGGATATGAAATATGAATAGCTTTGTAAAAAGAGCTATCTTCTTTCTTGTAATCCAGTACGTAATTACCTTGAGGTGTTCTTTCATCACCTTCTTGTTCTTTATGGCCGTCAGGGTTCGCACCAAGTGAAACACTATAGGTTTTTAGAACTTTACCTTCAGAGAAAAGATACATTTTCTCTGCTGATTTTTTAACTAAAACAAGATCAACCTTTTGAGCATTAGCTGAGCAAAAACAAGAGATAAATAGTAATAATATTGGTAATAGATATTTCATTTTATTACGCAAACAAAGCAACTGCTGATTATATTTCATTATAGCTCAAGTATTTAAGTTTGAACTCCTGGTAATGAGTTTTTAATCTTGTTTCATCAACCATATCTATAATTTGTTCAATAGTTGATTCTAAGGTTAATATTCTAAATTTCTTGTTTCCTTTATTCGTCAAAATGCTTTCTTTTGCAGTTTGCGCTTGAATATGGATCTTTTTATTTGCTTCGGGGTAAACAAACACAACGAAACTATTTTCATTTATGTGACATAGATTTCTCATTATTTGATATGATTTTAAAAATTCATCTACATCACTAAATTCTCGTTTTATATAGTCATTATTTCTTAATAATGGCAAATATGTTTTTTCATATTTTGCTCTGTGTTCATCATCATCTTTTGCTTTTCCAAATTCTGATTCTGTATATTTTATTTCAAAATACACTTTTGTATCATCAGCCAGAAGAATGTAGAAATCAAAATTAGTTTTTCGTCCAGCTCCACTTTCTAACTCTGATTCTTTTTCAAAAGCTACTTCTGTAATTGATTGTCCAGGAATGCCCAATAAATCTAAAATCAAATATAATTTCTCATCTAATATTAATGGGAAAAACAAATTAATACATAGTGCTTGTGATGAATTCAGGTGATGAAAATATTTGTGGAAATCAATTTTTGAATTTGGAGAAGAAAAAAAAGATTCTCTGTAATTTTCGAGAATATTATAAGTTCTAAATTTAACAGGCAAAATATGTTCTTTTAATAATTCCTGCTCTCTATATTTAAAAACACCCAATTCTTTAATATTGAGCTTTTCACTCCTATATTCACAAAGGGAGTTCAAAACGTTTTCTTTAAAACTCAATTTAAACTCCTATTATTTCACACAATGCATTAAGTTCTCTGAAAATCTTGTGTTGGATTTTAGCCCATAAAAAGATTTTTCATAAGCAATTTTCTATAAACTAATTTTAGATTATTTGCCAAATATATTATTAGCTTTTATTTCTTCACTATTATTATTAAAAAATTAATAATATCCCTCGAAGCATTAAAAATAATAAAAAACAGGCTGCAAAAATAGTTGATATTTCTATAATAGTTATATTAATTATAGTGTATTTATTCACTGAAACTGATAATTTTATAAATTGGTAAAGATTAAACAATAATAATAAAACTATTAAAACAAGCATAGTCTGAAAAATAAATATATAGGGTTGCTTAGCATGGGTATTTGGTAACACAGAGATAAGCCCCCAAATGAAAAATCCCAGCAAGGATAAAAAACATTGGGACCACCTCTCTTTATAATAATTAAGAGACTTTAGAATTGAATGTAATTCTTTGATTTTTCCTTCATTATAATTATTAATAATTTTTGTTATTTTAATATAAAACCAGAGTGATAAAGATAGTGCTGATAACATAATAATTATAGTTAAAACATTATAGTTTTCTTCACTACCTTGAACAACCTGAATTATTTCTATTTTCAGTGCCGTCAATAATATAAAAATAAAAATCATAGTAAATAAAAAGAGGGTGTTTTTTAAAACTGAAACACTCCAACTTTTAATATCATTAACAAAACAATCACTCATATATACATTCCCTTTGTATCATCAGGTTGTTTTTTCAAAAGATATTAAAGAACAACCACAATTTTATTTCTAACATTTTATGGGTGATGCCTGCAATTACCTATCATCATTGGGTATTATTTTAATTTTTTCGAATATAGCCTAAACCAAATAGACCTAATCCTATTAGAGTTAATGTAGCAGGAGCTGGGACTGTTTTAATGACTAAGTTATCACTATAATCTAAACGATAACCACCTGTTTCTGGCGCACCGCCAGGGAGCACATGTTGCGTTAATGTGGTTAAATTAATATCATTTTGACCTGAGCAACAGGTACCTACCATTAAAATATAATCTCCCTGGTTTATAAATATAGAGATAAAAGAATCTAAGCTACTACCATTACTATCAGGATCTGGTAGAGAGCCATTAAAATCCTCCCCTACTATAAAATCATCATTTTTAGTAATTAAATTATTCCAATCAAGAGAGCCATCATCTTCGAACAACCAGATATAAGAGTCTAAGTGAGCTTGTCCAAAACCACCAAAATCATGTCCCCATGCAAGTATATCGAATGTAACTACACCACTTGAAGCTAAATTAAAGTCCCAGGTTTGAAGGGAAACAATATTTAGATTGTTATTTTTATATTTTATAGCACCTTCCGGGCCAGTAATAATACCAGCTGAAACCAGCGAACTAGCAATTAATAACATACCAGCTATAGCATTAAAGATAGTTTTTTTCATTGTAAAGTATTCCTTTATTGAAGCTTTGAGAGACAGATATATTTTTGATACATTAGGAGCAGTTACAGGACACTCATAATATCATTCCATTTTGCCACTATGTGGCTTGCACCTGATATGCTATCTAACGACAGCAGGCAACACGCCTGGGTTCCCGTACTTCTCCACCACAATAATGCAGGCTTTTTTTCCAGCTAAGCACATGATCGCACTTCATATTATTGCTGAGACATAGAGCGCCAAAGTGCGTTCTTCCGTCACTTGTAACACGTGTAAATCCCCCCGTAACTTCTTCAAGTTCCTTTTCCTTATCAGCTATCCCATCGTGGTCTTTAAAACCCAGATAGGTGCAATACATGGTTTTGTCGCGGTTGCAGCTGAGGGTGCAAACACTGGATTGCTCACTGCAGCGATTTTTTTGCTCCTGGCTTATTGCTGCCTTTTGGCAGTTGCTGTACTCCACCCCGCAGGCAGCAGGGCAATCAGCAAATGCCTGTGCCGACAAAAACTGCACTACGAAAAGAAAAAAAAGCTTTTGCCAGATGTTTGTTTTTATATGCATTATTCAACTCCTGCTTAAATTATTTATAACTTTTTAAAATTACTTATGACCATTTTATGGGTGATCTGATAATATTTAGTTAACTTATATTTTTAGAAAATAACCACGGTGATGTTATTTTCTCTGTGACTACATTAAATTTAAATTTACATCCTTTACCTGTGCAGTAATCAGGCACACCTTCAACATTACTTATTGGCTTTAAAAATAGCATGACAAGATAAACATTGTTGCATTATCTGTCCTGTAAGCTCAGTAAGCGTTTGCATGTCATCAGTTTCTGCACGAACAACCATCTCTTCAAACATCATATGTGTAGGGCCGCCAATTTCTTTGAATGCCTGAGGTGTTTTTTCTTTAATGCTTGCAGGAGTTGCTCTTGCCATTCTATTACCTGAATAACGGGCTGACTTAATGATTTTTTCAATATCTTCTTCTGCAATACCTGAAATAATACCTTGAATACTTGTTAGCATTTGACGCATTTCACTAAGAAAAGCTGCTCGTTCTATTTCTGTTAAGTGGAGATTTATACGGTTATCAGCAGGTTTATTGTCTGTATCTGCTAGCAGAGGTAATGAAAAAAATAAAAAAAGGCTAGTTAAAAAGAACAATAATACTTTTATCATAAACCTACCCTTTTTTAGTTGAAAAAATTAATTGTAGTTTCAAATTTAATATACCTGTTATTTTTTAAACTAACAAACGGCTACGGGCTACAGGACATATATGGACACCCCTTAAATGTCAATTACTTTTGTCCTGAATTACTTGATTTTACACGTTATTAAGTTTATTTAAACCAAAGTTCCCCTCAATCAGACTATTCTGAAGAGAACTTATTTTTCTTTTCTCTTAGTCCAATGGTTCTTTATCAGCTTTTACAAGTATGCTGTCTTATTCGATAAATTTCCTTTGTTTCCTAAACCATATTAAGAAAAGAATCCAGGCCGCATACATATATCCGGTCTCAGAATTGGCAGATGGTTTTTAGTGATTCTCTGCCGGACCTTGATGAAATACGCACCTTATCACCTATACAGCCACACGGTGTTTAACCAATGTCCTTCCAGGTTCTGATAAGGCACGTAAGCCGTTTTTCTCATCCCGTTTTACGGCCGATGGAAAAGTCTTTTTAATCTTTTTGTATTCTATTTAATGTTGAGCAGTGATTTTTTTGGGATCATATATTTCACCCTGTAATACCCGCCAGGCAGCCCGTGTTATCTTATTAGCCAGTGCAACATAGGTTTTTCTTTTACCTCTTCGGGCAATCAGCCGAAGGATCCAGCAACTCAAAGGGTCACCTTTTTTATTGGTAATACACCAACTCACCACAGTTCGTGCACCATGAATAAGCATTGTTCTTAAATAGTGATCCCCTCGTTTCGTGGTACTGATATTCGTATTTTGACCGCCTGTGCCAAAATGAGCAGGGGTTAAACCCATCCATGCAGACATTTGTCTTCCTTTACTAAACTGGCTACCATTTCCAACAGAAGCATATAATGCTGAAGCGATAATAGGGCCAATACCGGGAAGTGCTTGTAATCGTTGGCAATAAATATTTTGATCGTTACTTCGTTCAATAAGTTTTTTTAATTCAACCACTTTGTCTCGACTCACTAATAATGACTGATACTGCTCTGTGATCAACTGTCTGGCCAGAGGGGTTAATTCATTTTCATCATTATCAATAATAAAAGGGAGTGCATGTAATAAATGGATAATTTGTTTGGCGACAACAATGCCATATTCGGCCAGATAGGCTCTGATCTGATTAGCAATGGCCGTGGTTTGTTTGACATGCAGCTGACGTATACGATGGATCATTTGAGTATCTTGCTGCACATGAGTCTTAACCATGGCAAAGTGCATATCAGGACGTAATGCAGCTTCACAAATAGCCACGGCATCATTTCTGTCATCTTTATTCCCTTTTAC
>JADGDG010000053.1 GCA_016744995.1 Gammaproteobacteria bacterium | reverse complement strand
TTACCTTTTTATAATTTCTCTGGAAGTCCAAAAATCAAATTAACTTAGCGCTGGAGTGCAAATATCTCCTAAACCCATAAATATTGACAAAACTCGATACAATGCAATAGTACGTGAGGAAAAATCATGAATAGTACTGATACTAATATCACTCATATTACGCCCTCTAATGGTAATGTTTTTGAAGATTTAGGGTTTGAACCACAGGAAGCCTCTAAATTAAAAATCAAAGCACAACTCATGTGCCAGATTAGTGAGTGGATTAAAAAAGAAAAATTAAAGCAAGAAGAAGCTTCACAGCTTTTACATATTACACGACCAAGAGTTTCTGATGTTCTCCGTGGAAAGTCAGGAAAATTTACTATTGATGCTTTAGTCGATATGCTTGAAAGAATTGGTAAGCATGTCAGTGTTCAAGTTAATTAACATACCAAAAAAATCCAATGAAAATTTGCAATGGTTCACAAGGCTGGAGTGATTTTCAAAAATCGAGTAGGTGTGATGAGAATTCTTTTTTTTGATATTCAGTATGACACTTTATTGCTTGGCCATATTTGCTTTTTCTTTGTTTTTGGACAACACCAGAGAGGACAACTGAGGTAGAAGAGTGTACGCGAGGCTGGTGCGTCTAACTGGGGTGTCAGAAAACACGGAGGTTTTCTGTCAAGCGCCCCATGGACGGGCTGGAAGCGTCCCCAGTTAGACGCACCAGTCTTGGGTGCAATCGACAGGCTCAGCATTTCGTCCGAACGCCCCTTCTTTTGTTTTTCGAGCAACCAATGAATCACCGCTATAGCCGTATAGCTGACATTCAAATATTAATACCCAGAAAAAGTTCTACATCTGAAGTTTCACATCATAAAGCTCAAATATGGGATCATTAGTAATAAGGATCATATCACTGGTTTGTGCCTGAGTGATCAAGAATCGGTCAAACGGATCGGCATGATGATCGGGTAAATTCTCAATTCGAAGGGAGTTTTCCAGTGAAAAAGGCAGCACGGTGAGTTTATCTTTTTTAATGCGATCGGGGATGTATCGAAAAGGTAAAGCTGGGAGTTTAATTTTTTTCATTTTATATTTGATCATGATCTCCCAGGCGCTGACCGTTGAGAAATAAACATCATTATCCCCATTTTCGAGGATTTGATATTGCTCTTTACTGAGTTTTTCAGGGCTGATGTGCCAGAACAACCAACATTGTGTATCGATTAAGTATTTTTCATCCATGACTTATCCCTTATTTTAAACGATTAGTTATTGCTTGCTACACAAAGTATTTCTGTAATTCTTCAGGTAGTGCACCATTAAAATCATCGGCAACCCAGGCAACCTCTTTATCTTGTCCGGGAATACGCTTATGAGTGATTTTTTTGATGGGAACTATTTTGGCAAAATCCTGGCCGGAACGGGTGATCATGACTTCTTTGCCATTGGCAATATGAGTCATTAATTGTGAGAAATTGAGTTTGGCTTCGTGGGAGTTGACTTTGAGCATTATTTAACTGTCCTTGTTTATCTTCTCTAAATTTAACAATATCAGAATATCATCACAAACAAATAAATAACGTGAAATGAGTCAGGTTATTTCCAATAATGATTCTATTTTTTTAGCAAGATTAGTCTGACTCAGATCTATCCCATGCTTAAGATACGCATCAATAAAAATGCGTACAGCCTGTTTACTTACAGGAGCTCTGCGGCGAATAATTCGTGATAAGTCATTAAAACGCACAAGGTAGCAAAATGGAAACCATTTTAATTTTTCTAAATCTATCAGGCGGACATCTGCTTTTTTATTTTCAACCTTCACAAAAAAATGCTTTGGGTAGAGGCTGCCGTGGCGAAAATGAGCATCATGTAATATGCGAGTATTTATCCCCGCCGTCTGCATAATATGAGTGATTATTTCATCACTTATGGCGTTGCTGGCAAGTGCCTCAGGCTGGAAATAATCCTCAAAGCTCTGATAACCTTCCAATGACTGAGTGATAAGAATGCTTTGGTCTTTGCCATTTTTTGTGCGCTCACCATAGTATAAATAATCGAGTGTGGGGATTTTTTTTGTGGAAAGCTTTTGCAAACTAAAGAACTCTCGTCGAAAGGTCGGCACACCTGTAACAGGATGCAGAAGAGTTTTGCAGTTATGATTTTCCTGCCTTTTTATGAAGATGTGAAAGGGGTTGCCCTGTTTATCATTTAAGGCATATTTAATCACGCCACTCCAGCCGTTGCGACGATAATTCGGCTCTTCAAACCAGGGGGAATCCAAATTCCAGAGTTGTTCAAAGTCAGAAAAATGATTTAGCTCAAATAAGGCTGCAGTCGTATTGCTGCTAAATTGATGAAATTTCATTTTCTTTTTGATCTTCTTGGTTTACTGCGATACAGTTTCGGCATACCTTCAGGGCGTGTTTTAAAGCGACGATGTACCCATAAATACTGTTCAGGGGCTTTTAAGATTTGTTCTTCAATAATTTTATTGGTGCGAGTGGCATCATCTTCCAGTGACTCTCCGGGAAAATTATCTACAGGTGGGAAAAATTCAATAGCATAACCCTGTGCATTATCCAGACGTCTTGAAATATAAGGAATAATCGGTGCTTTGGTTATTTTAGCCATTCGGGAGGCTACGGTTTGTGTTGCTGCCTGGTGACCAAAAAATGGGACAAAGACACTATTTTCAATTCCGACGTCCTGATCAGCTGCAATCCACATCAAATGATTTTGTTTGATATAACGAAAACTGGCTCGGATTTCATCACGGCCAAACATTCGATGCAGCATTCTTTTTCTGGCATTAATCGTTACGAGGTTAAACAGGGGATTGCGTAACTTCTGATAACTGACAGCCAGATCATGATCCAGGGCAATAAAGCGACCGCTGATTTCCATTGTCGTATAATGGGCACCTAACATTATAGCACCAGTACCTTCAGTCAGCGCCTGATTAACATATTCAAAGCCTTTGAACGTGATCAGTTTTCTTAATTTTTTCTCACTACCCCACCAGCTCATTGCTGTTTCAACAACGCTCATACCAAGAGAGTGAAAATGAGCGCGGGTTCGTTTTTCTTTTTCTTCAGATGACAATTCGGGGAAGCAGAGATCAATATTGGTTTGTACGATTTCTCGTCGGTATTGGGCCACACGATAAAATAAATGCCCGATGATCTGACCAATAAAGAGTTGTACCCGATAAGGCAGGATTGCAATAATGCGCATGGATGCCAAACCTAACCAGGAAGGCCAGAACTTAGGGGCAAGGAAGTCCTGCCATGGAAAAGACTCTTGGGACACTTTTTATCTCATTGATAGTGTTATTTTTGTCCAATATTGTACTTCTTTTGGACATAAGAAGTCATATAAAATTCAATTGAAAAATAACTTTCTTTAATGGGCCTTAAACCAGGGAGAAATCAGTTGAACCTATTCGGAATGCCTATGGTATTATATCTAAAAATTCAGGACATAAAGATAAGATAGAAATATGCAATTAATTATCCCCGATTTTTCACAGGCGAAAATTTTAGTCGTTGGTGATTTAATGTTAGATCGATACTGGCACGGCCCAACCTCACGTATTTCTCCGGAAGCACCTGTGCCAGTGGTTAAAATTGAAGAGTCAGAAGAGCGCGCCGGCGGTGCGGGTAATGTGGCATTGAATATTGCAGCACTCAATGGCAATACTGCTCTGGTGGGATTAACCGGGCAGGATGAGTCGGCCAGTATCCTGAAAAATCGTTTGACCCTTCAGGGGGTAAATTGTCAGTTTGTTGAATTGCCAGGCTGTACGACTATTACCAAACTCCGTGTTTTAAGTCGCCATCAACAGCTTATCCGACTGGATTTTGAAGATGGTTTTTTTTCTGATGATGGTGAACATGCTGATAGTGATGAGCATTTATTAGCTGCATATCAGGCACAATTAGAAGCTCATGATGTGGTTTTGTTTTCGGATTATCAAAAAGGCACTTTGCGTGATTTACCCAAACTTATAAGCCTGGCAAAACAGCAGGATAAGAAAATAATAATTGATCCCAAAGGCAGTGATTTTTCTATTTATAAAGGCGCAAGCCTGTTAACCCCGAATTTATCAGAATTTGAAGCCATTGCAGGCCCTTGCGACAGTGATGAGCAGCTGGTAGAAAAAGCTGAAAAACTATGCAGGGAATTGCAACTTGAAGCCCTGTTAATTACCCGCAGTGAAAAAGGTATGACCTTGATACAGGCAGATAAGCCTGCTGTTCATCTGCCGACTCGAGCCAGAGATGTTTTTGATGTCACTGGTGCCGGTGATACGGTTATTGCAACTTTAGCTGTTGCTATGGGTGCTGGTATGGATTTAGTGGATGCAACCAAACTGGCTAATCTGGCAGCCAGTGTGGTCGTGAGTAAGGTAGGTACGGCAACAGTGACGGTGCATGAGTTACGCACGGCCATGCGCCAGTTGAGTGATGTAGAGCAGGGTGTTATTGCCGAAGACAGACTCATTGCACTGGTCCAAGATGCCAAAGAGCATGGTGAAAAAGTGATCATGACTAATGGCTGTTTTGATATTCTTCATGCTGGTCATGTCACCTATCTGGAACAGGCAAAAAGTCTGGGTGACCGATTAATTGTTGCGGTCAACGATGATGCTTCAGTGAAACGAATTAAGGGGCCGGAAAGACCAGTTAATACCATGGATCGCCGTATGCAGGTGCTGGCTGGTTTAAGTTGTGTTGACTGGGTGGTGCCGTTTTATGAAGATACACCTACTCGTCTGATTTGTGATGTCTTGCCTTCTGTTCTGGTTAAAGGTGGTGATAATGAAGTGGATAAAATTCCGGGAGGCGATTGCGTTAGAGAACAGGGTGGTGAAGTTCTGATCATGGAATATGTTGATAATTGTTCAACAACAGGATTAATTCGTTCAATACGTTCGGCCGATGACTCTGTTGAAAGTAAGAGCATCGACAAGAAGACTGATGAGGAATAATACAGTCATTGATGTTGTTATTATTGGCGGTGGTATAGCCGGTCTGTGGACTCTGGCCCGTATTCGTCAGGCAGGCTATCAGGCGGTGCTATTTGAAGCTGAACATCTGGGCTGTGTACAAAGTGGTGCTTCTCAGGGGATCATCCATGGTGGAACAAAATATGCTCTGACGGGTAAATTGACTCATTCAGCTCAATCACTTCAGCAGATGCCGCAACGTTGGAAAGACTGCCTTGACGGTCAGGGTGAGGTCGATCTCAGGCAGGCAAAAAAATTATCAAAGTATCAATATCTCTGGTCTAATAAAAGCATGGCATCCAGAATAACTGGTTTTTTTGCCAGTAAAGTGATGACCAGCAGGATGCAGCATCTGCAAAAAAAAGATTTTTCTGCCCCTTTTGATCAGACTGATTTTAACGGCGAACTTTACCGGTTAGATGAACCGGTGCTGGATATTCAAAGTGTTATTGAGGCCATTAGAGAGCAATTTTCAGACTTTATTTTTCAGCGGGAGGTAAAAGGAATTACTGAAGTGAGCTCTGATAATTACCAAATCAATTTCTCTGAACAGGCTCTAAATAAAACACACAGGCTTAGTGCAAAGACTCTTATTTTGACAGCCGGAGCCGGCAATGAAAAATTATTAGCCGGCTTGAATTATTCCCAGCCAAAAATGCAGCGACGACCTCTGCTAATGCCGATGCTTAAAGCAAAAAAAAATATACTGCCAAAAATGTATGCTCATTGTCTTGGGGCCAGCGCATTACCCAGGATGACAATAACCTCACATAGTTTATCAGCTGATCAAACGGTCTGGTATCTTGGTGGTGAAATTGCTGAGCAAGGTGTTGGGCGAACAATAGAAGAACAAGTTAAGTGTGCCAAAAAAGAACTGCAAAACTTGATGCCCTGGATGGATTTTTCACAATGCCAATGGTCAGCCCTGGCTATTGATCGAGCTGAGCCCAAAATTGCTGATGGCAGTCGGCCTGTGGAACCAGCTGTTTTTAGAAAAAATCAGCTGATAACAGCCTGGCCGGTCAAACTGGCTATGACACCGATAATGGTAGATAAAATTATCGATGAACTGGAAGCCGCAGGCATTGAAAAAAATGCTCAGTCCCTGCCTCTGGATGATAAAGATTCAGGCCTGATGCCTAAGGCACAAACAAGTCAACTTCCCTGGGAAAAGGTACAGCTGTGGTTATGATGAAGACAGGGATTATGATGAAAAAAAGAGAATTGGGACAAACCGGCATACAGGTCAGTCCCCTTGGATTGGGAACCGTCAAGTTTGGCCGTGATCAACAGGTTAAATATCCCTGGTCTTTTAAAATACCGGATGATCAGGCTGTGCTTGAGTTGCTTTCTCTGAGCCGGGAGCTCGGCATTAATTTACTGGATACTGCACCAGCTTATGGCACCAGTGAAGAACGCTTGGGACAATTACTGCACCATCGACAGGATTGGGTGATTGTTTCTAAAGTGGGTGAAGCATTTGAAAAGGGGCAGTCTCATTTTGATTTCAGTGCAAATACAACTCGTAAAACCATTGAAAGCAGTTTAAAAAAACTGAGAACAGATTATCTCGATGTGGTATTAGTGCATTCTGATGGCAATGATCAACACGTGATCGAGCAGACTGATGTTATTGAAACTCTGCAGCGCTTAAAAGAGGCCGGCCATATTCGTGCAATTGGCCTATCCACAAAAACAACTGCAGGTGGTCTCTGGACGGTTGAGCATACTGACGTGATCATGGCTACACGCAATAGCAGTGACAGCACTGATGATCCGGTATTGGATCGGGCATTAGAACTCAACAAAGGGGTTGTTATAAAAAAAGGCTTACAAAGTGGGCATGTTGATACTAAAGCAGGGGGCGAGGGTATTGAAGAAGCATTAAAATATGTCTTCTCACATCAGGCTGTCAGTTGTTTAATTGCCGGTACGATTAACCCGCAGCATCTGACACAAAATGCTCAAATTATTGAGCATTTAACATGTTAGTTTAATATGCCGCGCTTACTTTATACTCTACTATATTACTGCCTGACACCCTTGCTGTTTTTGCGCTTATTGATTAAACACCAAAAAAGCAGTGCCTATAAAGAACAACGGCAATCATTGCGTCTGGCAGAACGTTTTGCTTTATTTGCAGCGCCAGAGTTTAAAGATGAGTCATTGTTGCCCGTCTGGGTGCATACTGTATCTGTGGGTGAGTTTCTGGCCACCTTGCCTCTGCTTAGGCAACTCATGCAGGACTATCCTGAACATCCCCTTATTATCACCTGTACGACGACGACAGGATCTGCTCAGATAAGTAAAACCTTTGCTGAGGAAATTAAAGCGGGTTCTATTTTTCATGTCTATTTACCCTATGATCTCCCGGGCTCTATGCGGCGCTTTTTTAAAAAAATGAAGCCCTGTCTTGGCATTGTTATGGAAACAGAGATATGGCCGAATATGCTCTATATTGCGCAGCAATGTAATGTGCCTGTGTTGTTATTAAATGCCCGAATGTCTGAACGCTCTGCAAAAGGTTATGCCCGGTTTCCATCATTAACTAAAACGGTCTTAAATCAATTTTCCAGTATTGCTGTGCAAAATGAGATCGATGCAAGTCGTTTAATTAAATTAGGTGCTGATAAAAATTCATTGCATATTACTGGCAGTATTAAATTTGATATAAAAATTAACCCACAGGACATTAAGGATGGTGCTCTATTGAGAGAGCAATTAAACTGGCAGGAAAAAACAGTTTTAATTGCTGCAAGCACGCATAAAACTGAAGATGAAGTTTTATTAAGTGTTTTTAAAAACTTAAAAAGACATCATCCAGAGCTGGTGATGCTTTTAGTGCCGAGACACCCTGAGCGGTTTCAATCTGTGTATCAATTATTGACTCAAAGTGCTTTTAAGGTGTTAAAACGATCGCAGATGAATGCTCACACTGAATCACCGGTTGATATTTTATTAGGGGATACTATGGGTGAAATGATAGGTTATTTTTCCTGCTCAGATGTTGTTTTTATGGGGGGCACAATGGTGCCGACGGGAGGTCATAATATCCTGGAACCTGCC
>JADGDG010000052.1 GCA_016744995.1 Gammaproteobacteria bacterium | reverse complement strand
ACAACCTTGAAAGGCTGCATACAGCGAATGGTGATCAATCACCAATTAACTATGAAGATTCTCTAAAAAAAGTGTCCGGTTGGACTTGACCAGAACACCGGGAGTGGTTATTGCTAAAGGCCAGATTACAGGGACAAGTTATGCAGTCAATAAAAATATACAGGTCAACTATTTGTTTACAGACAATCCAGCTAAAAAATTCATGCTCTTGAAGAGTAAGTTTTACCGAGCATTCCCACACACAACATATGCATACATAATATAAGTGTATTAGAAAATCTTGAGATTCTATAATTTGAAATAAATTTTATTTCTTGCCTGACCACATCCCGGAAACTCATTTCAACAACAAAGTATTTTAAGCAATCAATCATAGACCCACTGTTTATCATATATGAACCAATTAAATAACGTAACTTTTAACTTATAGATTGAAAAATACCATTGAGTTTCCTATTATTTAAACTACTCCCTGGGGGTTTTGATATGGCTGGCTTACATTCCACACATTTTATCCAATACATAAGGTATTTCTTTATCCTTATATTTTGTATTGGTATTCAACAAGGGTACGCTGACAATCAACCAACTGACAACTGGTTTGCAGCAACCGCAGAGAACTATACTGATGTGACCTTACGAGGGGTGACTGAAGATACAGCTGCATCACACTACGTTAAGAATATCCTTATCCCGGCCTTTGAGCAGGAAACAGGTATCCGGGTTGATCTGGAACTGGCATCATGGGAAGAAATGTATGATAAGACTATCCGTGATTTATCACAGAAAAACGGTACTTATGATTTTATCTATATTGAGCAAGACATTATATACGCCTACCTTGCACAGGGTTTTTTAGTCAACCTGTCTCAATTACTTAAGCAACAACCTGAGCTTGCTTCACCCCAATTCAGCTTCAATGATTTTACCTCCTATCTGAATTTTTTTCGTGGCTCGGATACAGATGATATTTTTGGTATCCCGTTTGAATCTTTTCTTAAACTTTATGCCTATAGAAAGGACTTGTTTGAGGATCCGATCATTTCACACGCTTTTCAAGAAAAATATGGTTACCCCCTAAAACCAGCCCGCTCTATTCAGGAATTTAATGATATATCGGTATTTTTTACTGAATGGGGAAAGAAACAAGGATTGGCTTTATGGGGGACAACGATTCAGGCTTCTCCAGGGCACCCGGCCTCATTCTATGAAATATTTGAGACCATTCTGCCAAGCTTTGGTGTTTACAATTGGGGCATTAATCAGGAAATGAGTGGTGCAACGATGAAAAAAGGCGGCACATTAAATAGCCCTGAAGCCAAAAAAGGATTCCAGTTCTGGTTGAACCTGCTGTCAATTGCACCACCTGAGAGTTATGGCAGTACCTGGCATGAAAGTGCACTTTCATTCTCATCGGGCCGCGTTGCCCACGGTTGGCTTTATGGTGAAAATATTGTACCTACAACCACTGAACCAGCCCATTCGGTAATCACAGGTAAGGTTGGGGTTGGCCTGCCACCTCTGGCTTCAGGGGTTCTTGAGGAGGCAAAAAAGGGCAAGGGGTATATTGGTTATTATGATGGGGGTGCCTTTGGTATACCCTACTCATCGCAAAACAAAAAAGCAGCTCTGTTATGGTTACAGTATATTGGCCGACCATCAATTCAGACAGAATGGGCTTTGGCTACCGGCCGTATAGTGCATAGGGCAACATTAGTTGATCCTAAAATACGTGCTAAAGATCCTTATCTTGGCAACTATTTTAGTGTGGTGCGTGAGTATGGACACCTTTTTTCCGGAGCACCGCCATTTACTGAACATGCAGCCATACGCGAAGTTATTTCTCCCTTTATTTATCAGGCGATTCGTGGTGAACTTTCGCCATCAGAGGCTCTGGATTTAGCTGCGGCAGCTGTTGATCTCATGTTAGAGGTCCCCGCTAAATGAATCTTTCACAACAAGGTAAAATTTGTGGGTTTTTACAGCAGCTTATTTATAAGACGAGTATACGTACACGGCTGATTTTTATTATTGTTCTGTTGGTAATGTTAACTGCTTTTTCGATTGTTGCGATAAATGTCAGGATTAGTTTTAACAATGGTCTGGAACGGGCCTATGAGCAGTTGGAGACTGTGGCCAGGTTAAAGGAGGAAGGTGTGACCAGATGGGTGGATCACCTCGAAGAAGATCTACTTACTACCCTGGAACCAAGAGACCTTCGTTGGCATATGTCGGTTCTTACTGAGCCGGAAGAATCATTGCGGCTTTTCACGCAAATTTCCTACAATCGGGTGAAGGCAGCCTTGAATGAAACCCTGTCACGAACACAGCGTTTTGATGAGCTGTTTCTTCTGAATCGCAAAGGAGATGTTGTTTTGTCTACCTCTGTAGAACGTGAAAAGGAGCAATTTTCCGAGAGCATTTTTTTTCATAAGGGAGAGAAGGAGTTTGTGGTTCAATTTCTTTTTCATTTTTCTGAAACGGATGGGGTTTCTATTGTGACTGCTATCCCGGTTTTTAAAGAATCAAAAGAGGTTCTGGGGATACTGATTGGGCGTTCGAGTATATTACAACTTAATCAAATAATGGGCTCCAGGAAAGGACTGGGAAAAACAGGAGAAACCTATCTGCTCGACCCAAAAGGTCTTTTATTGACACCAACTCGGTTTAGGATGCCCAAAGAAAATAAAATAATTGATGCAGGCACAATTCCAATAATACAAAGCAGTGAACATAGTGTCCGGGTGCGAAATAAGAGCTATCGCAGTTCTGATGTTATCAGTTCTCAGCATTGGTTATCAGCGTTAAATGTGGTTCTTATTGCTGAACAAGAGGAAGTAGAAGCTTTGTCCTCCACTTATACAGCACTAAAAATGAGTATAGCGGTTACCGTTGTTGCGTTGTTAACTGCAGTTTCACTGGGTATTTTCCTGACACGAAATATTACTGAACCCCTGGCTGAGTTGGCCAAAACTGCTGCCAAAATTACGGCTGGAGAAATTGATACAGTAGCCTCAGTACGTGGTGGTACTGAGATAATGCATCTGGGAGATACATTTAATGAAATGACTTCAAGGTTAAGAGATCTGATTGAGCAACTTAAACGCAGTGAGCAGCAGCAGTTGGATTTATTGAATAATACTTCATCGGTTATTTATATTAAAGATTTAAAGAGTCGGTATATCTTTATTAATCGTATGTTTGAAGAAATTTTTAATATTTCTAATTCCTATATTAGTGGAAAAACTGATGATATGTTTTTTCCACAAAAAGTTGCTGAAACTTTTCAGGCTAATGACCTCAAGGTTATTGAAGACAATTCAATTTTAGAGTTTGAAGAGGTTGTTCCTCAGGCTGATGGACTGCATACTTATATTTCAGTTAAGTTTCCTTTGAAAAATAGCTCAGGAGAAATATATGCGATCTGTGGGATCTCCACAGATATAACAGCTCGTAAACATCAGGAAGAAGAACTCCGAAAGCTGCGAAATTATCTCTACAATATCATTAATTCAATGCCCTCTATGCTCATTGGTATTGATTCTAACGGGCTGATCACCCAATGGAATAATCAGGCCCAAAAAACTTCCGGTATTGATGAAGCTGATGCTATGGGACAACCATTGCATCAGATTTTACCCAGGTTGGAGTCTGAGATGGAACAGGTTTTTAATGCGATTAAGACGCGTCAGGAACAAAGTGATCATAAGCGTCAAGTGATGATAGATGGCAATGTTCATTATGAGGATATCACTATCTTTCCGCTGATCACCAACGGAATTGAAGGAGCTGTGATTCGAATTGATGATGTGACTGAACGAATACGTATAGAAGAAATGATGATCCAGAGTGAAAAAATGTTGTCAGTTGGGGGGCTGGCTGCTGGCATGGCACATGAGATTAACAATCCTCTGGGCGGTATTATGCAGACATCAGAAGTCATGTCTGAAAGGCTCACCGGAGAAATGTCAGCCAATAAACGTGCAGCTGAAACAGTAGGTGTTGATATGAAAACTATTCATGCCTATATGGAGGCGCGGGGCATTCCTCGTATGCTCAACACGATACGGGATTCCTGCACTCGAGCGGCAACCATTGTTGAAAGTATGCTGGGCTTTGCACGCCGTGGCGACTCTGTCTTTTCAGATTGTGATATTACTGAATTGGTAGAACAGACTCTGCTTTTGTCAGGTACTGATTATGATCTTAAAAAACGCTATGATTTTAAACAGTTTAAGATTGTTCGTGACTATCAGGATGATTTGTTATTAGTGACCTGTGAGCCGCAAAAAGTTCAGCAGGTATTGCTCAATATATTCAAGAATGGTGCTCAGGCAATTCAGGAGATGAATGATAACAGGAAAGTGGAAAGTGAAAAAAAACAGCCTTGTTTTACCCTGACCTTGCGCAATGAACTGGAAGCAAAAATGGTGCGTATCGAAATTTCAGATAATGGACCTGGCATGGAAGAAGAAATTCGTAAGCGTGTATTTGAGCCGTTCTTTTCTACCAAACCTGTGGGACTGGGTACTGGCCTGGGTTTAAGTGTTGCCTATTTTATTATTACTGAAAATCTTGGTGGCTCATTAAATGTGAAATCACAGCCTGGAGTGGGAACAAACTTCATTATTCGTCTTCCTGCTGCAGAGAGAGGTGGGTATGAACAATGCTGATCTCAGTGTGTTGATTATTGATGATGATGCAGCGATCAGGCAAAGTTTTGGTGACTATTTTGAAGATCAGGATTTTAAAGTCCTGAGTGCTGAGAGTGGTGAAGAAGCACTGGAAATACTGATGACAGAATCTCCAGATGCCGCTATTGTGGACGTTCGCATGATGGGGATAAGTGGTGTTGATTTCATTCAAAAAGCTTATCTACAGATACCTGATTGTGTCTTCCTGATTTGTACCGGCTCACCAGAATACAGATTACCAGCTGATCTTTTCCAGCTTAACCAGGTTTCTTCAAGAGTGTTTCAGAAACCTGTCAATAATCTTAGTCTGGTTCATAAAGAAATACTCCGGATGTTGACTGAAATGAGGACGTAAGGTCGTAATTATGAATGATGCTCAGATAAAAATTCTAGTGACAGATGATGATCCTGGTATTCGCAGTAGTTTTTCAGATTATCTTGAAGATAGAGACTACCAGGTATTGACAGCTAAAGATGGTTTGGCTGGATTGGAAGTTTTCAAAACTTGTCATCCTGATCTGATTCTGCTGGATCTGAGAATGCCCAACTTGGGAGGTCTGGAACTATTACGTGAAATAAGACTTCAGAACTCAGATATTCCAATTATTATTGTTTCAGGAACAGGGCATATGACAGATGTGGTTGAAGCGCTTCGTTTAGGAGCATGGGATTATCTGTTAAAACCAGTCGAAAATCTTTCTGTGCTTGGTCATACTATTCGTAAGTCATTAGAACGAGCGCAGCTTCGCCATGACAACCTGGAGCATCAAGAAAATCTTGAACACCTTGTTAAGAAACGTACCAGTGAACTGGAGGAAGCCAACACTCGCTTACTTCATCTCAATGAGCGACTGCGAAAAATTGTTGAATCCACAAGTAAGCTCTCATCATGGCTTGATATGGATGAGTTTGGTTCACATTTACTGCAGGAGTTCGCCCAGCATATGGATGTAACGGGTGGTTGTTTGTATGTGGTAGAAGAGACCAGACTACGTCTGGTGCAAGCTATTGATCCTGGCCATGCTCTTCCAGAATTGTCCTTGCCTTTGAGGCAACAGTCTGTTTTGTGCCGTGTTGTTGAAGATGGTACGCCCACTCTATTGAATGATCTTAGCGATCTGGATGAGTTCAAAGGAAGTGGCTGGGATGGTTATAAAGATGGCTCAGCATTAATATTTCCAATTCCAGATGAGGATGGGAGTCTGGTTGCTGTATTAGCTTTGCATAATAAAAACCACCCACCTTTTGCTGAGCAGGATAAAGAAATTGGAATGATCCTGGCATCTTATAGCAGTGCGTCATTTCGGGCAATTCGAACTTTTAAGGCACTGAGTGATAGTGAACAACGTTTTCGTGAACTGGCTGATATGTTACCGCAGTCAGTGTGCGAAACAGATCAGAATGGTAAGATTAAGTATGCTAATCAACATGCCTTTCAGTCATTTGGATATACCATTGAAGATCTTAAATCAGATGTAAACATTGTTAATTTAATTGCTCCTGAAGACTCTCAACGAGTGAATAGAAATGCAAAGCAGGTGATGCAGGATGGCATGTCACGTATTTCAGGAACTGAGTATAAAGCTATTTGTAAAAATGGGGATAATTTTCCTGTGCTGGTGTATTCAACACCAGTTTTACGTGATGGCATAGTTGTTGGGATGCGTGTGGTGGCTGTTGATATCACTCTTCGAAAACAACAGGAAGAGTTGATCCTCCATCAGGCTCATTTTGATAGTCTAACGGAATTACCGAATCGCTTTCTCTCTCTTGATCGGCTCAATCAGTTACTTCTGGATGCACGCCGCTCAGAGGATCCCCTTGCGGTTCTGTTCATTGATCTGGATGACTTTAAGAAGATCAATGACTCACTTGGGCATGAAGTGGGAGATCAGATGCTTGTTCAAGTTGCGGATCGGTTGCGAGAAACATTACGAGGTGTTGATACAATCGGTCGATTGGGGGGGGATGAGTTTATTGTCATTTTAGGGGGAATAAAGACTGGTAATGATGCAGAATCTATAGCGGAAACCCTGTTAAAGAAGATCAGACAACCCTTTGTTCTGGATAATAGGGAACTTGTCCTTAATGCCAGTATTGGCATTGCACTTTATCCAGATGATGGCGTGACTCCTGCGGAGTTATTACGAAGTGCAGATACTGCAATGTATTCAGCCAAAGCAGAAGGAGGTAATGCACATTATTACTTCACTACCAAGATGAAGGAAAAAGTTTCCAGGCAATTGTTGCTGGAACAGCATCTGCATAATGCACTGAAACATGATGAGTTCTATTTAAACTTCCAAGCTCTGGTGGAATTACCGAGTCAAAGGGTGTTAGGTTTTGAAGCCTTATTGCGTTGGAAAAATTCAGAGTTAGGCAATATTTCACCAGAAGAATTTATTCCCATTGCTGAGCGAAATGGGTTAATTGTGCCCATTGGGGCCTATGTGTTAAATGAGGCACTGACTGTTTTAGCTGATCTCCACCAAGAACATGATCCGTCACTTAAAATGGCTATTAATATATCTCCACGCCAATTTCGTTGTCCTTACCTATTACAACAGCTTAATACTGCATTGGAAACTTCAGGTGTACCCCATAGTACCCTTGAACTGGAAATTACCGAAGGTGTTTTCATGGGGGGGCTGTCCAATATTGATGATAGCCTGACAGCCATGAAAGATCTGGGTATAAGAATTGTGATGGATGATTTTGGTACGGGCTATTCATCACTGAGTTATTTGCGCAATTACCCGTTTGATGCATTAAAAATTGATCAAAGCTTTGTTTTTGACATTGAGCACGATCCGCAAGCTCGGGAACTTGTTAATGCGGTTATAGTAATGGCTCATAGTATGGGACTCAGCGTGATTGGCGAGGGTGTTGAAACGGCAGCACAACTGGATCATTTGGTGCAGCAGAAATGTGATCTGGCCCAAGGATATTTTTTTAGTAAACCAGTAGAAAAAGATAAGCTCCCTGAATTGCTAAAATAAGTGCGCTAATATTATAGATCTTTATCTGCTTATATTGGAATGAAATCGTGCCCTGTAATGTTAGTGGTAATGTTCTGATCAGCGCTTAATATCGTATTAGAAAAATAAATATGGGAGAACCTTGAGCTTGAAAACACTAAAACATTTATTTGATGACAACCTTATATGGGCTGCCTCAATCAAAGATAAAGATCCTGATTTTTTCACACGATTATCAAAGCAACAATCGCCTGAATATTTATGGATAGGTTGTTCAGATAGCAGAGTCCCGGCAAATCAAATTACTAATTTGCAACCGGGTGAAGTATTTGTGCATCGCAATATTGCAAATATTGTTGTGCATACAGATCTGAATTGTCTTTCTGTTATACAGTATGCAGTTGAAATTTTAAAGGTAAAACATATTATAGTTTGTGGCCATTATGGATGTGGCGGTATAAAAGCGGCTCTGGAAGATCATGAGCATGGACTTATAGATAACTGGTTGCGTCATATAAAAGACGTTATTCGATTTAATCAATCGGAATTTGATGAACTTTGTTCTGGTCTAATAGAACTGGACACTTTAATAAGAGATAATAAAAATCAATTATTGAGGTGTCAAAATGGGACAAAAACGAACATACAAACAGTA
>JADGDG010000008.1 GCA_016744995.1 Gammaproteobacteria bacterium | reverse complement strand
ATTAACGCTTTAATTTCACCAATTACTCTTATTTCTTGGATAATTATTCTTTTCTGCTACGTTTTTTGGAAGTAATTTGATTTTTAACTGACTTTTAATATCTTATTTTATGGGTGGCTGGAATACCCGTTATAGTTGGGTGAAATAAAAACACGAACGATATTATAAAATCTTTTTTCCATTCACGTTCCTTAGTGGAAAATTAGCATTCTTTTATCCGTGTCGCAAAGGGCGTTTAGCAGCGATTTCGAGTATCAGAGAATTTATGGAATACAATCTTAAAATTAAAGATTGATTGGTCCATAACTTTGTCGCTTTTTGTACTTTGCAGACATTGAGAATTTTTTTAGATTTAATAAAAAGTTAATAAAGCGGCGATCCAGGAACTCCTCGCATCACTTATCACGGTTGTTCAAGCTTTAGAGCTCCTTTTTTGCATTGGCTGCCCAATGTAATTGGCAAGACTTATACTTTCTTAGATTGTTCATATTTTGGACTTGTCTAGTAGAAAAGAACTCATCTAATTCTATTAGTCGTTCTCTAAATTCTTGTGGAGTATGACCATTATTTATTTTATTTTTAATGTTAAGTAATTCATCTTTTATTTTGGCGTCAGAATTTAAGTCTGAAGGCCAATTATTACTTATAGTGCTAAATCCTTCAGCTTCATTAAGCATATCCATAAAGTGAGATATGGTTGAATTTATAAGGTTTTTATGTACTTTTTGTTCAGTTGTAAACCATCCGAGGTCATCATAACTAGTGTAGTAGTTTTTATCTGATTTAAGTCGTTTCCACTTGTATTTCACATCTTTACATACGTTCTCCAATTCAATAGATAGGTCAACAGAGCGACTCTGAATTTCTCCATTGTTTTCGATAAGTAGTAAGTAACCAAGTGGTGCATCTATCATCGAACCAATATTGTATTCTTTAATGTTGTTGCACCCGTTTAATCGCCAATGCAATCTTTTATGTGTTTGATTGCTAGGTTTATGAGTGTGTGCTGTGTACATAGTGTTTACATTTCCTACACCAGTAAGAAGACAAAGCCCTTTACGAGCCTCCCACTTATAATCATTAATAGGGTGATGGCTCATCAACACATGCTCATCATTTGAGTTGATAATATTTCCCTTATTTTCTTTGTAACCTTTAAAAATCTTATTTCCACCCATCAAAAAAGAAGCTGCATTCATTTGGTTATAAAGCATATTTGCGGAATTGGCTGGATTATAACCAATTGGAAATGATAGAACAGATCTTAAACCTCCTGGATTGTTTGTATCTAGTAAAATAGCATATCTTCCATCAGGAAGGCGTATTCTTTGTAATATAAAAGAATACGCATAATATGGTTCTTTTGAGCTATCATTATCTTTATCTGAAGGATTGATATACCAGAATATATCTTGGATAAACTCATTTGAATTATTGTTTTTCCACCACCCTTGGTTTGGTATATCTTTTAATCGGTTAGGTATGTTTGATGCTATATTGCAATTAACCCATTCGTTTCCTACTCCTAAGAAAGCAGGGCATTTTCTCTTTGGCTGTTTTTTTATTTTATATAGACAGTCATGTTCAGCATTACGATCTTTCCTAATATCTGTGAAACATTTTGAAAATTTAGAATAAGAAGGGTCAGAGTCAGGTAGTTTGGCTTGTGTTGATAAAGCTTCTAAATATGTGAAAATAAATTCTACTTTGTTAAATCGTCCATCATGCTTGTTTTTTTCTGCACAACCTTTTTTCCAATCGTTTACGCGTTCTTCTTTTTCATGAGTACCTAGAAAAATAAAGTCATGGTTTCCAGGAGCTAAAACCCAGTTGCTCTGTTTATTCATGGCTTTGAAAAATTTATTTGCTTCCCAATCACATGAAACGTCTAATACATCCCCCAATATTATGGTTTTCCCTAATGGAAATGATTTTTTGTATTCATTAATTGTGTTAAAGAAGTTATCAGGTGCAAAGAGATCAGCCGCCGCTGGTCTTATGGATTCTGAAAAGCCATTGATAAAATTGTTTCTCGTATCAATGGAATTATATAAAAAATGTGTTTGCAGGTCTGCAGTTATCAATACAGGGGATGAGTTTCTGGTATTTACCTTATGTATAAAGCTGCTGTCTACAATATTCCTATCATGTTTAATATATGATGAGCATCCTAGTTGTATAGACAACAAAGCTACTAATACAAATATTTTTATCATTTTAAATGTCCTTTATCTTTATTGTTTTTTTTATTGGAATGAAGTTAGAGTGACTCATAACTATTTAAGTAATATTTACATCCCCATAAAATGAAGATAAAAAATTAGCACGAGCAATTTAATTATAAATCCTCTATCTTGTCATATATTTACTGGAACTAGCTGTTATCAATAGTTGTAATCGGACTAGTAATGCTCCACACTCACTTCTCGTTTGTTACGATCAATGCTCAAGCTCAAATCATTTTTAAGGTACACACGTTCTTGTGATTTAAAGCCTAGATTAAATCCTTGTTCGGTGTCAGTCATATCCAGAGTAAATCCAAAACTTGTTTTACCTACCATGATGAGTTCATCCGTTACTTTAACTTTACTATGAACTAAACCAATTGAGTGTTCAAAACCAACATCATCGGTATAACTAATCGCACAACCTGAAAGTAAAACTGTGACGACAATAGTTAAAATCCTTATCATTTCTATTCCTGTATCACTTCTTGGTTGGAACTGGAGGTGAAACTGATTCAATGCATCCAGCAGCATTATCTATTTTTGTTAAAGATTTTGCATTATAAGAAGCCAAGTACTGCGATGCTCTGCCTGTTGCAAAGTCTTGTTTAAATCGAATGCCTTTAGTATGGGTTCGAGTGTCATTATTGCCTTTATTGGTTGTACTTCCAGAGTCACTACTTTCATATGGCAATGTATTAACTGAAGTTTTAGCATAGACTGAGCGTAACTTATCATTTTTAATTGGGATCACAGTGGCGGTTGAACGTTTATAACCAATAGATGCTCCTAAAAATGGATTGTCAGCACCCAGATTCACATCAAATAAAGAAACTGAGAAATACGAAGCAAATAACAAAGTACCATATTGTGTTTTATCTTCCTCTTTATCATCACCTTTCTTAGTCTTTCTAGATGCTGCACATTCTGCCGCTAAACCAGTTGCAAACTCCTCTTCAATAACCATGTCTGAAATAGAAACATCAACATCGGAACTACCCAATATAGAAAAAGAAGTACCATCGTCTTTAGGTGGTATTGATGCAAATTGTGAATTTTTATAACCGATGTTTGCACTTCCAGATGAAGCATCAACATCAATAGCTAAATTTGTGTTTGTACCAAAATAAACGGTATTTTTTGCACAACCTATCAATGAAGCCAACACAACTGCTGCTCCAATACTATTTCTTTTCATTTTTTATTCCAATATGAATACATAATATTACGTGATTACAAATGAGTATATTCATCAAAAATGAATTGTTATACGACATTTATTACGGCACGTACCAAATTAATAGAGGTGTTTACACGATATAGAAATGGAAAAAAGATGCTTTTCTTAATCAATGCTGATCAGAAAATATAATGCAGGGATACCACAATTATCCAAGCAAGTAAGTTATTATCCATACAACTTCTAAGCTAGTTTTAAATCTAGTTTAATAAAAATTATCAGCTTGTCAAATGAATAGTAATAAAGTTGTAAGACGAAGCTTACATTTGATGCATAATTAAGAAAATAAAAAGAGTTAGGCTGATGTCGTATTTTAAAGATGAACTTTGAATAACAAACGGCTAGTGATTTATAGCATTTATTCATAGGGAGGATCTTTAGAGGTTGAAATGAAGCCTATTTGATGATCAAATAGTTGTTACCAAGCAATTATTCTATCAACAAAAAGACTTCAAAATGAACATTAGCATAATCCCGAAAAAACTAAAACTGATTTTAAGTAAAAGTAAACTGAACAAACTTGGCAAAACGACAGGATTTACCAAAAGGGAAAGAAATATCACCGGCTTTCAATTGGTTACTGCCATGATATGTGCTCTGGGCGATAAGAATACAGATTATCTATCGGATATTTTGAGATACTTTAACTGCCTGACTGATCAAAATATTCAGTACAAACCATTTCATAATCAGTTGTCAAAACCAGAATTGGCTGTCCTGATGCGAGAGGTCACAGATAAGGTCTTTACTCATTGGGTCAATAATGTCCTGCAGTACAAAAAAGGGCCTTTTAAGAAATTTAATAAAGTGTTTATTCAAGATGGCAGTTCATTTTCAGTCAAAGATTGTTTAAGCAATATCTGGCCTGGTCGGTTTACAAAAACCAGCCCAGCTTCTGTTGAATTGCATGCGACCATTAATTTGAAAAATGGTGGCTTTGAAAGTGCCAGTTTAACCCCGGATACTTTTTCAGAGCGTGGCGAGATGCCAACAGTTCAGGAATTGAAAGGTAATTTATTTCTGGCCGACCGTGGTTATTACTCGGGTGATTTTATCGTGGAATTGGATAGAGCGGGTGGTTACTATGTTTTAAGAGCGAAAGGCTTAAAACGAGTACTGATCCATAGTGCTGCTCGACAAGATGGTCAGCAACTGATTAATAAAAAATCACCCAAGTTATCCGTATTGCAAAATCGATTACCCAAAAGACAAGCAGTTGATATGGATGTTGAAATTAAAGGTAAGATCATCAGACTGATCGCCTATTGGAGTGTGAAAGAAAAGCGGCACACCTATCTCATAACAGTTTGCATGGATTTAATACACAAAATGCAACCTTGCAGGAATCACTGATTTGGGCAAGTTTGATCTCAACGACATTGAAACGATTTGTTACAGGTTGCATTGAGTTGATATTTAAAGTCGAAATGTCGACAATGATTGTATCAAAAACAACGATAAACTGGTGGTATGGTTTATTTAAAGCCATTGTCCAGCAGCGCAGAAAAGGTTTAGTGAATCAAATTACGGTAGCTTGTGAGTTTTTAAAAGAAAATGCTCAACGTGCACACCCTAAACGTGACCGTCAGTCAGGCATTTTACAATATGCATTGGAGCCTGCTTTTTATGCTTCAGTCTAACGATAAATCAGGAGGTATTTACATGAAATATAAAGATATTTTTCTTAAGTACCTACCTATGAGCATTTATTAATAACTATTTTGTGAACTCATGACCAATCTGTGACCAGAATGTTCATGCTAAAAGCATCTAAAAGTTGCTGCTATATAGAAATCTGGTCATTGAGGAAAAAATTCTTCAATGACAGAAAAGGTCTTACCGACTTAGTTAAGAACCAATCAATATCAAAATTTTAGATCTTTACCCAAACTTTTTCAGGCACCTGAAATGGCGGATAAACGCCCTTAGTGATTAAATAAGAAGCTGCTAATTATGCAGCTTTAGGTCATGAGTGACATAATTAGCACTCTCTAATGCTAACTGATTTAGTATGAATCTTTATTACTCGGTATGATACTTTAATGTTCAGTATGAAACTCTATTTCTCGTCCACACTTTAACTCATAAGCTCGCTTAAATTTTACTTGTCGGACAAGCGCTGGCATCATTGTTAAAGCTGCTTAAATTTTAAGCGTTTTGTCTGTAAGGGTCAGTGTGGTTATGACAGTTTTATGACTCAACAGATTACTCACAGCTTTATCCACAGGTTTTGTGAATAAAGTTGCCAGGTCGCACCATACCAGTCAATATACTCTTACGGAGATAGTCCTTCTGTTATAACAATCTGGAGTATTATAACAATCTAGAGCCAGTCTTTTAGTGAGTACGGTTTGCCCAGAAAATAACCTTGCCCATAAGTGATACCGATTTTTCTGAGTTCATTGACATCTTCCACGGTCTCAACATATTCTGCTACTGTTTCCTGATTTCGAAGTTTGCTGATGTCATGAGTATATCGAATCATTGCATGATCGACTGGATCGGTGAGCATATCACGGACAAAACTACCATCAATTTTAACGACATTAAAGGGCAAGTTTTTGAGGTATTCAAATGATGCCATACCAGTACCAAAATCATCAAGGGCAAAACCAATGCCTTTACTACGACAGAAATTGATAAATTCAGAAGCCTGAGCCAGGTTGCCAATGGCTGAGGTTTCTGTTATTTCCAGCTCCAGACGATCCCAGGGAAAATCAAATGTCTCGATGGCCTGTTTGAGTTTTTCCTGAAAATCGGGTGTATTCAATGTTCCGCCTGCCAGATTAATGTGTGCGGAGTGTAACTTTTTTATATGTTCGGGGTGTTGGCAAACCATTTCAAGATAAGTCCACAGGACAAAAATATCAATATCGACCATCATGTTATAACGTTCAGCCGTGGATAAAAAACTATCTGGCGGCATGAACTGTTCATTGCTGTCCCACATCCGGATTAAAACTTCATAAGAAATTTTGTCATCCTCATATTGAAGGGGAACAATAGCCTGAGCAAATAATTCAAAATGTGAAGGCCCATCCTGTAAAGCTTCCTTAATAAAGCCTGCAGTTGTTATGTCATTGCTGGTTTGATTGCTTTCTTTACTTTGTTCACTATGGATATGCAGTTTATTATGTCCGGCAGCTTTGGCAGTATAAAATGCAATATCAACCGTTTTGATTAACTGTTCAAGAGTGTACTCACAAGGACTGAAAATCACCATACCAATGGATGCAGATACAGTTATTGCATTACCGCCCCAGAAAAAACGAAAGTCTTTTAAGCGGCCAAGTTGCTGTTGTGCAAATTGAACTGCTGTTTCCTGAGATGTATTTTTTATAAGCAAAAAAAAGTCATCTCCACCCACTCTGGCCAGAACAATATTTTCAGGCATATCATGCCTGAGATGATGAGCAATCATTTTTAATAATTCATCGCCAGCAGTATGACCCACAGAATCATTAATGAGCTTAAATTGATCCAGATCCAGACTCAATAAAGCATGTTCAGGGCAACTATCGCTTTCAGTTTTAAGAACACTCAACAGTTCTTGCTCTATCGCATAGCGGTTGTATAAGCCGGTCAGGCTATCGTGACGACTACGGTAACGTAATAACTCAGTGGTTTTTTTAACCTGACTGATCATTTCGTTGTAACCGTCAAAAAGAGATTTTACTTCATTTTTTGCAGTGGTCGAGATACTTTGATATTCATTATTCTGCACATTGTTGTTTTTCATGGCAGAAGCAAGAATACGAAATGGGCGGGTAAAAAGACGACTGATTTTCCACGCAATCAAAAGGCCGATAAAAAGCAGAACAGGAAAAATAATTAATAAGGTGAAAAAATGTTCCTTTATTCGAGTTTTAAACTGCTCAGGATTAATGACAATTAATGCCTGACCAAAAGCATAGTTATCAGCCTGAATGGGGATTTGAAGAAATAATCGATCTTTACTGGAAAACCAGGATTGGCCTAGTAGTAATTTTTTACCCTGAAGCTCATTGGTATAGTCTAAATCACCATGGCTGAGCACTGCTTCATTGTTTTCATTAAACAGGACCAGTGCATCAACTGATTTAAAACCGCTGATACGAAATGCAATGTCAGAGTATATGTCTGCCTCTGGAGATATTAATGCTCTGAGCAGATCATTGTTGAGAGAGCGACCTAAGGTCGTAGCTTGTTCAATGGCAATGGTACGACGTTCCTGTTGATCAAACCAGTTAACCAGAGCGAGTGTACCCATTTCAATAATGATGAGTAAAACTGCGATTAAGGCAATTAACTGGTTTCGAATACTGAGTGTCTGCCACATAAAACCTTATTACAACCTCTTATCTACAAGCTCTTATCTAATATGAATAAGCTGAGGATTATTATTGTGCTTATTTTTCAATAGGGAGTTTGAAATCATTTCCCCATTCATTCCAAGAAGCATCATAGTTTGATACGTCATAACCTAATTCTCTCAGAGCCAGATAATTAGCAGAAGAAATACGTCCAATGGCACAATAAATAATAACTTTTTGATCTTTTGGGATATTTCGATACACCTGAGTTAATGTCTCCAGAGATTTCAAGCGGGTAAAGCCATTATCTACAGAAAAATTATGAGATGATGGAATACTGATTGCTGTAGGAATATGGCCAAAGCGTTTTGCCGAGGATTTTTTACCAATATATTCCGGGGTGCTGCGGGCATCGATGACCAGCTGATTATTATTGCGAGTAGCCAGCTGGGTGGTAAATTTACTGGCCAGTCGTTTATGATTGATGGTTGCAATATATTGGCTTGGTTTACGTATTTGTTTTTTGAGGCTGACAGGGAAGTTTTTATCGACCCAGTGATCATAGCCATGATCGAGCACTTTTATATGGGTCAGGCCATAAACTTCAAGGAGCCAGAATAATCGAGCGGCATCGACCAGCTCACCATTATCATAGACCACAATGTGTGAACTTTTTGAGATGCCCTGGGCACGAAAATTTTTCTGGGTGGCAGCAGGCAGGCTGATTTTACCGTTCAATTTCTGATCTTTGTAGGTTAAAGCAATGGGAAAACTGACAGCCCCTTCAATATGACCTGCCTGATAGGCATCGGCACTGCGAGCATCCAGTATTATGAGTTTATTATTTGATAGTTGTTGTTTTAATTGTTCCGGGGATATTCTCAATGTTTCTGAAAAGCTATTTGATGACACAATGGAACAAATGAGAATGAACGTAATAACCACTACTGTTTTCATAAACGACCTGTATTTTTACACAACTATTTGAAGAATAAAAAAGGTGAACAATAAAAAAAGTATAGTTTAAATATAGACAATTGACAGGGGCAGGGGGTTATTTAATAAGGCTTAATCTGAATGCAAAAACCGGTAAAGAACCGGGATAAGTATCAGGCTCACCAGCATTGAGAAACTCAGGCCCCAGACAATGACAACGGCCAGAGGCTGCAGCATTTCAGCACCATCACCGAGACCGATTGAAAGAGGCAGCATGCCGACGACGGTGGTCAGGCTGGTCATAAGAATTGGCCGAAGTCTGAGCCGGGCAGCACGACTAATAGCTGCATTAAGCCGCTTTCCTGACTGACGTTCGATTTCTATCTGTTCCACAAGAACAATGGCATTATTAACCACAATGCCTGCCAGCATAATCAGACCCAGCCAGACAGGCATGGAAACCGGAAGGTCTCTGAAGTAGAGGCCAGCAGCAACGCCAATGAGCATAAAGGGAATAGCCATAAGAATAATCAATGGGTTTTTTAATGATTCATATTGAACGGTCATAACAACAAAGACCAGAAAAATGGCCAGAGCAAAAAGTATCATGCTCAGATCCCGTCCCTCTTTAATTTCTTTGCTGCCGCTGCCGTTATAAAGGAAGTAACCTTCAGGCAAAGCAAAATCTTTTAATTGCACATCAATTTTATTCATAATCGGGATCAGATCATCATCATCAATCAGGCTGGCGGTGACTTCGACAATGCGCTGTTGATTATCGCGTTCAATGATAGAAGGTGATGCGGCAAATTCAAGAAGAGCCACTTCATTAAGGTAGACGGGATGACCATTATGATGCTTGATTAGTATGTGTCTTAAATCATCATTAGATAAAACTGATGAGCGTGACAGGCGGATACGAATATTATAATCCCGATCATTTTCAATATAATCAGAGACAATAACTCCATCCAGAGCCACCCTGAGAGCATAGCCGATATCACTGGCTTTGATGCCCAGATCGGCAGCACGTTGGCGACGTACTTTTAATCTGAGTTCTTTGGTATTTTCTTCATAAGTCTGTTTTAAATTACGCAGTCCTTCAATCGGGCGTAATTTTTTTACTAGTTGCTCACCTATCTGATTGAGCATTTCCAGATTTTCACCCTGTACCCGGATGCTGACTTTTTCATCACTTTTACCCAGACGAACTCCTCGTACACCACGAACAAAGAGCCGGGTTTCAATTCCTGTTAAGTGAAGGGCTGATAGTTTAGGTTTAATGGTACTGATCCACTGTTGTGCATCCAGTGTTCGTTGTGAGCCGGGAGTCAGCTGAATTTTAATTGAACTATAATTACTGCTTTCTCTTTGTGAGCGTCCAAAAACGCTGCCGCCTATTGTGCTGAACACGGTAATGACATCTTTATCCTCTAATAGTACTGCTTCAATTTTATCAACCACCTGATTCATCTCATTGAGGCGCATACCGGGCTCTCCGGAAATGCTGAGATAAACACGACCTTCATCTATTTTGGGTAGAAAAATTTGCTTTTCATTAAGAATAAACTGGGTGCTGAAAAATAGGGCTGGCAGTAAAATAATAAAGGGTAACCAGCCATGATGAATAATAAAATTGATAAATTTTTCATAAGAACAAGCAATTGCTGTAAATACTTTTTTTGGTTGTTTCTTGTTGTTATTTTTAAGTTGTGCCGCAAGACTTGGTACAACTGTAAGTGAAACCAGCATTGAAGCAACAATTGCAGCAGAGATTGTAATAATTAACTCTTTGAATAAAAGCCCCACCAGGCCACTCATAAATAAAAAGGGTAATACTGCGGCCAGATTGGTACTGGTTGATGCGACAATCGCACTATTGACTTCATTGGCGGCTTGCAGTGCAGGATTAATATCAGGAGTCAAAGATGTTTCTGCCTTGGTTTTATCTTCCTGTTGATGTCTGGAAATGTTCTCTAACATAACAATAGTACTGTCAACCAGCATACCGATCCCCAGAGCCAGGCCGCCCAGGGTCATAATATTAAGGGTCAGGCCAGTTATTTCCATAATGATAAAAGTGATCACTATGGCCAGAGGGATAGCAGTGCCGATGATCAGAGTACGGCGCAGATCACCGAGGAAAAAATATACCACCAGCATGGCAAGAAATGCACCGGAGAGTGCTGCACGTGAAGCATTATTGAGTGCGTGCTTAATAAAAATGGCCTGATCGTCAACCGCAGTAATCTGGACATCTTCGGGAATTAAATGCTTACCTTTTAATTGTTTGATACGCTGATTAATATCATCAACAACCGCTACAGTGTTAGCCTGAGGCTGTTTTTGTATTGATAATTTAACGCCTTCCACGCCATTGAGACGGATGCTGACACGTTCATCTTCATTGGTGTCTAAAATTTCAGCCACTTCCATGAGTTTGACAGCATTATCAATCTGTTGTGTTTGTGCATTGATCAGGGGTAACTGAGCCAATTCATCCAGTGAATCAAAGCGGGCATTAGTTCGTGTACTGAGTTCATCAAAAGCAGTATAGATCCGACCGGCAGCAATATCCTGATTTTCATTTTTTATCAGCTCTTCAATATCGGTAAAGCTGATCTGATGGGGAGCCAGTCGCTGTTGATCAATAATGACCTGAATTTCACGTATCAGACCACCGCCCAGTTCAGTTGATGCTACTCCGGGTATATTAATAAACCATTTGCTTAGTTGATAATCTGCATAACTCCTTAAATCGACAGGGGACATCTGACTGGAGCTGACAATAAATTCAATCACCGGGATTTGAGAGGGGTCTCGCTTATAGATAATGGGTGGATCGATTGAGTCAGGCAAAAAGCGTTTGGCCCGATCCAGACGGTTGCTGGCATCTCTGAGAGCGATATCAATATCAGTACCGTAGGGAAAACTTAAATCAACCGAACTGCGACTTTCAGTGGTGCGGGATTGCACCGAAATAGCTCCCTCTGTAATGGCTAATTGTTCTTCAAGCTGGCGAGTAACTTTATCTTCCATGATGGAAGCAGGGACACCGGTATCAACGATACGCACTCTGACATCCGGGTAAATAATATCCGGCAGTAAATTTACCCCCAGGCGCTGCAGCATAAAAAAGCCCAGCACCATTAATGCCAGGGCGATCATATTAACGCCAATCGGGTGCTTAATCGCCCATGCGGCAATATTAGTGCTTGCTGGTGTCTGCTTCATTTTCTTTCAACTGCACTTTTTCTTCCTCTTTTATGTTCACTTTTTTTCCAGAGCGAAGTCCAAATAAGCCTTTTTTTACAATGCTGTCACCCACTTTCAGGCCTTCCAGTATCTCCATCTTTTCCGGATATTTCTGACCAGTAATGATAGTTTGTCGGTTGATTTTATTTTCACTGTCAATGGTGAACACATAAGCACCTGTCTGATCATAGCGAATGGCTGAGAGGGGGATAACCAGAATATTTTCATTGATGGTTGTCAGAGTTATTCGAGCCAGTTGACCGGGGCGGGCATTCTCAGGAACCGGATCAAGTTTGATTTCAATCAGGCCTTTTCGAGTCTGAGGATTAATTTGTGGGTAAATACGTAATATCTTGCCGGACCAGATTTGTTTACCAAGGGCGTCTATCTGGTAGCTGATGGTATCTCCAGCTTTTACTTTGCTCAGATAAAGCTCTGATAGAGAAACTTTGACAATCAGACTGCTATTATCTATCAGACTCATAAAATGCGTATGTAATGGCAAAACATCCCCCGGTTCAACCAGACGTTCACTGATTATACCGGGCCAAGGGGCTTTTATCCGGGTGTAACTGAGGCGTTTTTTTTGTAAATTATAATCAGCCTGGTCCAGAGCAACCCGGGTTTTAGCGCGAACTAATAATTCTTTAGAGGTAAGGTTGGTTTTTGCCAGTTTTTCCAGACGTCCATAATCAATACGAGCCTGCTTAAATGTTGCTTCAGCTTTGTTGTATTCGGCTTTGAAAATTGTATCATCCAACTGAGCAATCAGATCACCTTTTTTGATTTCATCACCCTCATGAAAGGGCAGTCTGGTCAGCATGCCTTGAGCCTGATTATAAATGTGTACGGTTCTGCTGGGTTCCAGTGTTCCGGTCAGTGTCATGGTATGGTTAAGTGGCTGTATCATAACGTGAGCAGCTTCAACCGCAGGCAGGCTTATTGAAACTCGTTTTTTGCTTATTTCTTTTTCATTACAGCCACCGGTCAGACCGCTGGAAAGGAGAATGAAAATAATGGACAGAAGCTTGATAGCCACTTTATTTGTAGGTTTAATTGCCAAATTCATGTAAACCATCTTAATTTGTTTTAAATAGTGTTTTAGTATCATTGAAGACTGTTTTCAAGCTAAAATCAAATGTTGATAATATCTATGATACAAGAAAAATTATTATAAGGCTTTAGCACAGATTCTATGAGTATACGCACACATTATACGGATGCACCCCATAAAGATCGTCATGACTTCTCTAACCTCAGACGCATTGTACCATTTTTATGGGAATATAAAGGGCGTGTTTTAGGTGCTCTGGTACTTTTAGTGATGGCCAAGGTGGCAACCGTTGGCGTTCCCCTCATTCTTAAAGAAATTGTTGATGTTCTGGGGACAGAGAAGTTACCTCTGGTTTTACCTGTGGCATTGCTGCTGGGTTATGGTGCCTTGCGTTTGCTTAATGTATTGTTCAGTGAGTTGCGCGATATCATGTTTGCCAGAGTTCGCTATCATGCTATGCGCAATCTCTCAAAAGAAGTGCTGTCCCACCTTTATTCCCTGTCATTACAATTTCACCTGGAGCGTCGAACCGGAGGTATCTCCCGTGATCTGGAGCGAGGTACCCGGGGAGTTTCTGCAATCATGAACTATCTGGTGTTTAATATCATTCCTACGGCGGCAGAATTTGCCCTGGTGGCCTTTCTTCTGCTGGGAGAGTATGCCATTCAGTTTTCTATTGTGACTTTTACAACAGTATTTTTCTACATTGGTTTTACTCTTTTTTTAACCAACTGGCGTATGCACATTCGCCACAGAATGAACCAACTGGATTCAAATGCAAATGCTATGGCGGTTGATGGTCTGATTAATTATGAAACGGTGAAATACTTCAATAATGATCATTATGAAATTAATCGCTATGATGACACTCTGGATGAATGGGAGGATTGCGCGGTAAAAAGCCAGACCTCAATGTCTTTACTCAATTTTGGGCAAGGCAGCATTATCGCCATTGGTGTGACTATAATGATGTATTATGCTACTCAGGGAGTTGTCGATGACACCATGACTATTGGTGATCTGGTACTGGTTAATGCATTGATGCTGCAACTATTTATCCCACTTAATTTTTTGGGCATTATTTACCGTTCTTTGATGCACTCTCTGGCAGATATTGATCTGATGTTTGGCTTGCTGGATAAAAATAGTGATGTCACGGATAAGGAAAATGCTGCGACTCTGAATGTGACTCAGGGTGTTGTGCGCTTTGATAATGTGGATTTTTCTTATCATCCTGAGCGCCAAATTCTGCATCAGGTGAGTTTTGAAATTCCAGCAGGGAAAAAACTGGCGGTTGTCGGCCCTTCGGGTGGGGGAAAGACCACTCTCTCTCGACTGCTGTTTCGTTTTTATGATACGGATAAAGGCAGTGTCAGCATCGACGGACAATCTGTCAATGAGGTGACTCAGGAAAGCCTGCGTCAGGCGGTGGGTATTGTGCCTCAGGATACTGTGTTATTTAATGAAAGCATTTACCATAATATTATCTATGCCCGACCTGATGCGACCAGAGAAGAGGTTTTTGAAGCCAGCCGCATGGCTAATATTCATGATTTTATTGTGCAGCTGCCGGATGGTTATGACACTGTTGTCGGTGAGCGTGGACTTAAGTTGTCCGGAGGAGAAAAGCAGCGAGTTGCTATTGCCCGAGTTATCCTTAAAAATCCTAAAATTCTTGTATTTGATGAAGCGACCTCGTCTCTGGATTCTCATTCAGAGCAAGTTATTCTATCTTCATTAGCAGAAGTTGCGCAACAGAGAACCACTCTGGTGATTGCACATCGGCTATCAACAATTGCCGATGCAGATATTATTTTGGTGTTAGAAGAAGGGCAGATAAAAGAGCAGGGTAACCATCAGCAGCTACTGGCTAAAAAAGGCTTGTACCACAGCCTCTGGAATCTCCAGTTGCAGGAACAGGATGAGTTGTAAAAATTAAAATTTTTGAATTACTTTTAAAAAAGCCTCTCTCTTTGCTAAACGATCACAATAAGCCTGTAAATTGGAAAATTGCTGTAAAAGATCAGGAAACCAAAACAGAAGATAAGAGACCATAATGTCTGCGGCTGAAATGCTCTCGCCGACCAGATAAGGTTTGTTTTTTAATAAGCGGTTGAGAATTTTAATGATGTAGGTATATTGTTTTTTATTCCACTGAGCTATGGCCTCAACCTGCTTGTCTTCAGGTAATATTTTTGTGTGCAGCATATAGCTAAAGGCAGGCGGCTCTAATGTGGCAACTGCATAAAACATCCATTGCTCATATTCTCTTCGAAGCGGGCTGTCCAATGCAGGTGCAAGACCTTTTTCAGGAAACTGATCAGCAAGCCAGTGGCAAATTGCACCGGATTCAAAGAACACTTTGCCGTCAACCTCCAGCGCAGGTACCTGGCCATAGGGATGAATTTTTTGGTAATCTTTAGTTGCTCCTTCGCCATGAAATATATCGACTTCTACGTATTTGTAATCCAGGCCTAATTCTTCCAATAGCCACTGTGGCCGCATAGAACGTGTCTTTTTTAGCCCATAAAGTGTTAATTCCATTTTTTCCCTCATTAAACACTCTTTTTCAAATAATGATCTTAGCAAAGTAAGTATACGATAGTATGGTCACTTTTATTTTTAAAGTAACTAAAGTTTATGCTAGTTACTTTAAAAATGCAAGTTATGAATTATTAACTTTGAATGCTATACTGTCGGTATGAATAAAACGAGTCAGTTTAAGCGGTCTGCCTGTGCAATTGCTAATATCCTGGAGATCCTGGGAGACAAATGGACACTGCTGGTGGTTCGTGATCTTTATCTGGGTAAAAAAACCTATAGTGAGTTTCAAAAGTCACCAGAAAATATGCCCACGAATATTTTGGCTGAACGATTAAAACGACTTGAATCTGCAGGTATTATCTCTAAAAAAAGCTATCAGAAACGCCCGGTTCGATATGCATATCATTTAACTGAAAAGGGCGAAGCTTTGGCTCCTGTGTTAAAAGAAATGGTCATCTGGGGCAATGAATACATCCCGGATACCATCAGTTTAGAAACGGTTGAAAAATTAATTGCCCGAAAAAACCTGGGGCTATCAATGATAGAGACTAGTTAAATTAATATTGAGAACATGGAAACTTATCTTGCTGGGTGAAGGGGAGGGCAATATTGATAATCATACCAATATTATTTAAAAATGCTTACTTAGCGGTAAACCTCAACCACAGATAACCACAAATCCCGGTTATCATAGAAGCAAACAATACTCCAGTTTTTGCCATCAGAAGATATTCCGGGTTATTTGCAAAACCCAGCTCTGAGATAAAAATAGACATCGTAAAACCAATACCAGCCAGGAGGCCTACCCCAATTAAATGTGAAGTGGTCATGCCTTCTGGCAGCTTACCAATTCCTAGTTTAATCGCTAACCAGGTGACGCCTGCAACCCCAATTAACTTGCCCAAAACAAGTCCAGTCATAACTCCCAATGCAACAGGGTGGGTTAATGTCTGACCAATTGAGCTGATATCAACAGGAATGCCTGCATTCGCAAGAGCAAACAAGGGGATGACAATAAAAGCAACTGGCATGTGCATGGTATGCTCTAAGCGCTGTAAGGGGGATTCCACAGAGTGAACACCATCTTCAAGGGTTTGCAGTAAGGCGCGTGATTCACCATCATGAATAATACAAGTGTTTTTATTATCGGCTTGCTTATTCCTGGTCTCTTTTAAAGAAGCCAGTATCTCATTCATATGATCAATAAATAACATGTGATCAAACTTGGGCTTAACCGGTATGGTCAGTGCAACAAGAACCCCTGCAAGGGTGGCATGAATGCCGGACTGTAACATGGCAAACCATAATATAGTACCAATAATGAAATAGGGCAGTGGTTTTCTTATACCCATGCGATTAATAATAATCAAGAGACCTAATGCCACAATGACAAGATACAACCAGTTAAGAAAGATTTGTTCGGTATAAAATAAAGCAATGACCATGACTGCGCCAAGATCATCAACAATGGCTAATCCTACTAAAAATGCCAATACAGTTTTTGGGACTCTGGAACCCAGCAACACTAAAACACCCACCGCAAAGGCAATATCGGTGGCCATTGGAATACCCCATCCAGCAGCAGCATCGGTACCAGAATTAATAGAATAAAATAATAAAGCAGGCACCACCATACCACCGATTGCAGCTACAATTGGCATCATTGCGGTCTTGGGATCAGAGAGTTCGCCAACGATGACTTCACGTTTGATTTCTAAACCTACAACAAGAAAGAATAGGGCCATCAGACCATCATTAATCCAATGATGCAGGGTGTATCTCAATTCACCCATACCTGTAATAGAAATCGCCAGCTCAGTGTGGAGAATGTGTTCGTAGTGGTGTGACAAGAAGCTATTGGCAAAAAACATGGCCAAAATAGCACTGATCATCAGAAAAAAACCAGAAGTTGTCTCTTCGTGGATAAATTCTTCAAAGGGAGTGACGACTTTATCAAACGACTTTTCCCAGGGCTGATAATTTTTATCTTTATTTTTCATCTTAAACTGACCATTTAGGTTTTAATTCATTCTAATAATGTTAACTATGATTAGAAATGTAGTCTTACTTTACTTCTGGAGTAAGCACAAAAGCAACTAATACCTTTAAAAATAAAATGATTCAAGCCGTATATGACCTGCCTGCCAGTGCTCAGCTGAATATTAACCTGTAAGGTGAGTCAGGAATGATTGTCCATCACGCTGCAGGCACAACTTATTGCCAGACTCTCCCTTAGCTCCTGGAAATCAGGGCTCAATTTCTAATAAACGCTGCAGTTCTTTGGCTATTTCAGGATAGTATTCATCTACTTCTTGCAGAGAAATATTTTGAAGTATACCATCCATCATGATGTGAAAATTTTCTGATTGTTGTCTTAGCTCTTTCTTTAATAAGAGATTTTTAGTGGCATCACAAAGGCTATCTAACAGCTTTGTTATATTAATTGGTTTAATGATATAACCATCCACACCAATCTCAACTGCCTCAATTAAGAGCTCAGCATCTGAGAAAACAGTTGTAATTAACACTGGCTGCTCCGGATTGAGTTTTTTTATTGCTGTAGCCATTTCAAGACCACTTAGCCCCGGCATTCGAATATCAGTAATAACCAGATCGGGCAGGTATTGCTCATAGGCAGAAAGCCCTTCCTTCCCATCATTACTGACATAGACCGTATCGGTATATATTTCCAGAATTTCCAGAAATTGCTCACGGATGTTTTCATCATCCTCAACGTATAATATTCGAATGTTTTTTAATACTGAGTATTATATCTCCGATATGATGATATGGATAAGAAGCCCAATCAGTTAAATAACACAGAGAGCTTTTATATTATGCCAGGTTTTCTAAAGAACTATTTGTTATCGTACAGTAATCAAGCAAATAAATTTAAATGATTATTATTGTATGTTATATTTTGTATCTAATGGGTGATGAGATGGACACGATTAATTGATGAAAGAGGCATAAATGAAGATTGATACTGCATTACTGGCAAGCCATTATATGATGGTTGGGAAATTTGACAGCCATGAAGCTTTTGAAAAGAAACTGACACAGGCATTATCTCTAGAATCAAAAGTGGTTCAATTCAGGCAAAAGAATATTGAACTTCATGAGTACCTGGCTTTAGTAAAAATAGCTGAATCAGTGTGCCGTCAGTTTGATTGTCTTCTTTTTCTGGGTACTTCTGCTGATGTTTTTGCTCAGACTACGGCAGATGGACTGCATTTAAATAGTCAGGTTTTATATGAATATGATAAACGTCCTGTTTTGGATACACAATTATTATCAGTTTCATGCCACAATCTGGATGAAATGCAGCAGGCTGAAAAGCTGGGGGCAGATATACTATTGCTTTCCCCTGTCAAAGCCACTAAAAGCCATCCTGAATTATCCGCCATTGGCTGGGCACAATTTGAGCAGATGACTGCGCAGCTTAAGTGCCCTGTTTATGCTTTAGGGGGTATGCAGGCCTCTGATCTGGATGATGCAAAACAGGCTGGTGCACAGGGTATTGCGGTGTCTTCATTTTGCTAAGTAAGCACAAACGATAGGTGCTTTTTTCTGATATAATTTAGTTTTTATTGCATTATCATGTACTTTTTCAGCTGTGAGGATGGGCGAGAAGATGCTTATACCTTCAGAAACAATGGATTTCTTATCAATGAACTCAGATAAAATACTGCTTGCGGTTGTGGAGCAGGGTGGTTATCCGGATTTTACTGCCTTGTATCAATCAATGGGATATGAGGTGGTTACTGTTAAAACACCACGTAAGGCTATCAGCTATCTGAAAAAGAATCAGGTGACTATGCTCGTGGCGGAGTTTAATTTTCAGACAGACTTTCGGGACAGAACCAGCTCTCTGGAATCTATTATGGCCGGAGTTCAGAATCAGCAGGCTATCAATGTAGTTATTCTCCTGGATAAGGCTAATATCGAGCGTTTTGAGCGTGTCAGATCACGTTTTTCTATCTATAATACGCTGACATTTCCTTTTGATGAAGAGCAATTAAAAAAAGCCATAAAAATTATAAATTAATTCAAAAATGGTAATCTCGGATTAATTCAAAAGGGAATTTCACTGCTATGCTTCAATACCTTAGACACTCTATTTTTTTCTTGTTCCTATTTTTTCTGCAAAACGCGATACAGGCAGCCTGTCTGAATACTTCAGATTCATCCGTTAAAACACAATTAGAACGTGCAGAGCAATTAGAGCAGGATATTGAGTCGTATTATTCATTAATTGAAGAGTCACTTCATCATCGAAGCATCAGTCTGGAGTTGTTTGAGCAGTTCCAGCAGGATCTTAAAAAAAATAATTACCTCTCCGCAGCGAATCTGAACCAGTTTAAACAGGCGATAAAAATTCATCTTGATTTACGTAAACGCCTTTATCAGATTGTTGAAGCAAGAGAATGCTGGCTGATCAGCTATTCAAGTTTACTGGATCAACATCTTGTTGAAAATGGGGCAAAAAGAACGCTGTCAATAAAGCCTGAAGTAAGGCTAACCGGTATTATGCTGTCTCTTTCTGCTGCTTTAAATCTGTACGACAATTATTTATTAATTGTTGCCATGTTTCAGCAGGAAGAGCAACTCCGGCGTATTATTGATGAGCCTGATAAAGGCTTTGGTTTGTCCAGCAATCAGCTTCTGGACGCCAGCCTGGCATTTAATTCGGTGATTAATCGGGAAAAAGTCAAATATGCCGTAAAGTATTATCAAAAACAGATTAAAAGTTATTTTCCTGATGATAATGTGGACTCTTTAGATACGACTAAAAGCCAGCTGTTTTATCTGAAAACACTGATTGAACAAAGTCCCTCTTATAAAATTTTACAGAGTCATTCGTCACTCTCATTTTTACAGAAAAAAATCCAGTTTTATTCTATTGTCAGCAATGATACTTTGGTCAGGTTGGAGAAAGAGGGGGTCAATCTTTTGAGTCTGGTTTTTGGCAATACTCTGGGGCTGGTTGAAACTCGTAAAGGCAAGCTTTATCAAAAAAATTCCATTCATAGTGACTTATTAAAGACTCTGAAACCCGGTGACATTTTATTAGAGAAAACCCCTTTTCGTTTGACCGATCAGTTTATACCTGGTTACTGGGGACATGCTGCGATCTGGATTGGTAATGAACAGGAGCTAAAAGCACTGGGTTTATGGAATAATCCTCTGGTCAAACCCTGGCAGAATAAAATTAAACGAAATCATTCTATTGTTGAAGCCCTGCGTTCGGGAGTGGAGCTTGATCCTTTAAGCCATTTTATGAATATTGATGATATGGTGATACTCAGAGATAATAATATGTCGCAAGAACAGTTGCGCAATGTGCTTATCAATGCTTTTCGTCAATTAGGCAAAGCCTATGACTTTAACTTTGATATCACCACGAGTGACCGAATTGTCTGCTCAGAATTGGTTTATGTCAGTTATCTGCATATTAACTGGCCGACTGAAAAAACTATGGGACGTTATACCATCAGTCCCGATCATATTGCAGAAAAGGTTAAAACAAACACCCTGGAAGTCATTGAATTGTATCTCAATGGTCTGGCAATTAATCGCAATCATAATAATAGATTAATAAAAACACTATCAGATTAACAATTAACAAAATTTAATGAGTAGGTGAATATGAGTAAAGTAAAAATTTATAGTACCGGAACCTGTCCTATGTGTACACGGGCTAAAGGCTTGCTTGATAAGTGGAGCATTGAGTTTGAAGAAGTCCGGGTTGATATGGATCGTGTTGGTCTGATAGAAATGAGCAAAGTAACCAATGGTGCTCGAACCGTACCGCAAATTACCGTCAATGGAAAATGGATCGGTAGTTTAACCGAGTTAACTGAGCTGCATATGGATGGTGAACTGGATCACCTGATGCAGGAGGACTAACTTGTCCTGGATCTCTGGTTACAATATTAACAGGAAACCCGTCCAGAAAATGGCTAATGGGTTATTTGGAAAACTCTATGGAGATAATTTTTTTGCTGATATGTTGAAAATTGTCGTTAAGTTTCCTACTCTTATTTTTATACCCGATTTCTAAGTAAGGAATAAGCATAATGAACCAGCTATTTGGATTTTTTCAAAATTTAAACATTAGTATTAAATCCATGGTTTCACCAATACTCATCATTTCTTTACTGATCATCCTTGGCAGTATAGCCTTTATTGATTTGAATGATATTGAAAACAAGGTGACGGGCATTACTCAAGACCTTGCACCAGATGCTGGTACAGCGGCTAAGGTTATGCGGCAGGTCTATCGCAAGCGCTTGCAGGTAAAAGACTATATTAAAACCTCCAGAAAAAAAGCCATTAACAACTTCAATGAAGCCGAAAAGGATATGCAAAAGATATTGGCCAAGGCACGCCAGGAAATTAAGTATCCCGCGCGAGTAAAACTACTGGATAACATCGAAAAACTTAACAAACAATACAACGATACCTTTCATAATGCTGTCGTAGCTAACATGAACAAACGTCATGAAATTGTCAACAATGTGCTTAATGTAAAAGGTCCTTTAATTGAAAAATCTCTTTCCAGAGTTATGGAGTCTGCCTTTAAAGACGGGGATGCCACTGCCGCCTATTATGCCGGTGAGGCCCAGAAGCACCTGTTACTAGGTCGCCTGTATGCTTTTCGCTTCCTGACAGACAATGATGATAAGTCCCAGAATCGTGTCATTTCAGAGTTTGAAATGACTAAAACAGGCATGCAGAAACTCTTATCAACGTTGGAAAACCCGGAGCGCCGCCGCCTGGCCCAGCTTGCCATTAAAGCTGTCGATATTTATCAGGATGCTTTTCTTAAAGTTGTTACCGCCATAAAAGATCGCAATGCTGCTGTTACTAATGTTCTCGACAAAAATGGTCCCATTATGGCTAACGACTCAGTCAAATTACGTGACAGCGTATTTGCTTCTCTTACTGAACAAGGCAGGTTGGTCGAAGCCAGCGTACTAAGTACTCAAACCCATATTTCTATTTTGACATTAATTGCGGCTCTTGTGGGTTTGATTGTGGCCTATATCGTTATGCGTGGAATTATCACTCCTATTAAACAGACCAACACAATACTTCAGGATATTGCAGAAGGTGAAGGCGACCTGACCAAGCGCGTACCGGTTAAAAGCACCGATGAAATCGGTGTTCTTGGTAATAATTTTAACATATTCGTTGAGAAGCTACAGGGTATCATCACTAAAATTGCCAGTGCCACTTCACAATTGGCTGTATCGGCTGAGAAAATGGCAACGGTGACCGGGCAGACCACTATTGGGGTGAATAGCCAGAAACAGGAAACTGAACAGGTGGCTCATGCAATCACTGAAATGATAACGGCGACTCAGGCAGTGGCCAGCAATGCAGAAAAGGCATCCATTGCAGCAGCCGATGCTGATAGTGAAGCAAAGGCTGGCACTCATGTGATGAGTAATACAATAAATACGATTACTGGCCTGGCAGCAGAAGTTGAAGAATCATCGGTTATTATTGAAAATTTTAAAAATGATAGTGAGAACATTGGTACCGTGCTGGATGTAATCAAAAGTATTGCTGAGCAGACCAATCTGTTAGCACTGAATGCTGCTATTGAGGCTGCCCGTGCTGGTGAACAGGGTCGTGGTTTTGCTGTGGTCGCTGATGAGGTACGAACCCTGGCTAAACGTACTCAGGAATCGACAACAGAAATTGAAGCTCTCATAGAAGCCTTGCAAGGTGGTGCAAGACAGGCCGTAAAAGCCATGGGTAAAAGTCTTGAACGTGTAACCATCACGGTAGACCAGGCGAAAAATGCAGGTGAATCTTTGTCATCTATCACCCATGCTGTTGAGACTATTCTTGATATGAATACTCAGATTGCCACTGCTGCAGAGGAGCAAAGCTCAGTTGCTGAGGAAATAAATAGTAATATTGCCAATATTCGGGAAATTTCGGAACAGACTGCGGAAGGAGCCATGCAAACTTCCAGTGCCAGCACTGAACTGGCTCATTTAGGTGAGGAGCTGCAAGGTCTTGTAGGGCAGTTCAAAGTTTAGCCAGAGACACTTATAACTGGTTTGTTTTTGAGGGCGTTACAAGGGCATTACAGGATAGCCACAATTTAATTCCGTGCTGTAAATTACCGTCAATGGAAAATGGATTGGTAATTTAACTGAGTTAATAGAGCTGCATATGGATGGTGAACTGGATCACCTGATGCAGGAGGATTAATCTGTCTGATACCCAGTGTATACTTCTATCTGCCTGGTACTATGCCTGGAACTATGGTTGAGTAATAAAGTACCATACCAAATATCTTTGAATTGTGACTGCCTTGAATCACGTACCTTATGGTGTGTTTTTTGCATAGAATAATAGTATTTCTTTAATTATTAGCAACTTAAAGACTTACTAAGAGGCAATTATGATTATTTCAAATCAAACGGGGAATATGTTTGCCGCTATGAAAAGCGCAAACGGCAATCATACGTCAGCAACTCAGGCAAACGCCTCAATACCCACCTCTTCTTCAACCACCGTGGCACCGACTGAAAAAACAAGTTCTTCTATAGAAGAATTAGAGATATATTTCGAGAAAAAAATATCAACTCTGGAAGAAGCGGGTCATGATACATCGAATGTCGTAGCATTAAGGGATGCTATACGTGAAGCTGCACAGAACAAGAACGGTGACAGCCCTGACTTACCTGTTATTAAAGAACACCCTTACGGTGAAGCATACTTAGGAAATATGCATCTAAGCTTTGGTACTGAAATCAAGGGTGAGCTTGAAAATTTAACCCAGAAAATAGAGCAGCTAAATTTGTCTGACAAGTCAAATTATAGCCACTTGCAAAAGATTTCAAATAAAAGTGATAATAGTTTGCTGCCTGATAAAACACAGGATCCTCAATCCATACAAGATCGCTCATCTATACGAGAGCTGGCAAAAACCATTGATCCCAGCAATATGAATCGAAATGAGGCGCGTGCCTTAGCAGCTGCACTAGGGCTATCTAATGATTTAGCGATTGATAATGCCCTGGCGCTACAAAGCATGGTTTTAGTCAATGAAAATGGAAATTTACGAACTGCAACTGAAGCAGATACGGTTATGAATGAAAAATTTAATATGTTTGACGCATTAGAAAATTCAATTAAATTTAATGAATCGAAAGGACTACCAACCGATCATTTAGAAGATGGCCTGCAGTTCTTAGAAAAACTTAAAACTTATAGAGAAAATCCTGAAGTTAACGTATTTATATAACGAGGGTATAGAATAACTTGATTTTATCTCTTAACTCTCAGGAAAAGTAACCAAAACCACGCAGCCATCTGATGATTGTGGTATATGTGAAGTACCAATGGGATTATTGATGAAGCTTCCCTCATTGTGATCATCCCTCCCATCGTTGAATGTACCGGATATTACGTATATTTGTTCTGAGCCTGATTCATGTTTATCAATTCCTGGATATTTTGAACCAGGGCTGAATTCAAAAATAATTGCTTTTTTTCCATTATCTCCTTCCCAGACAATACGTTCTGATATACCTTCTGCGACTTTATTAGCTGTTATTTTTTTCCAGTTTTTTGAGCTGATCCCTTTAAAATTTAGTGCTTCTTTCATGGAAAACTCCTGTATATAGTTTGCGTGCAAAGTAAATATATACAGTTAAGTCTGGAGTGTCAATTACTTTGTGTGCATAATATATTTATATCACTATCAGAATAGGAGTATATTTTGACAACACAATCTTTTAATTTTGCAGAAATGGTTTGTTTTTCTCTGTACTCAACATCAAATGCAATGATCCGTGAGTACAGACCTCAGCTAGATGAATTTAAACTTACGTACCCTCAATTCTTAGTAATGATGAGCCTGTGGAATAAGGATTCTGTTTCTATCAAGGAACTAACCGAACAAATTCTTCTTGATGCAGCCACATTGACTGCAATTTTAAAAAGGCTGGAAAACAAGGGGTATATTAAAGTTAAACAGTCGAATTTAGATAAAAGAGCTAAAATAATTAAATTAACCAGGCTTGGTAATAGTTTGAAAAATAAAACATCACATATATTTGAGAATATGGAATGTAAAATTAAATTAAATACCACTGAACAAAAACAACTAATAAGTGTTTGTAATAATATTCTTTCCCGCCTGACTTAATTTTTAAACATAAGCAATGCCGTTACAGGACAGGCACAATTTCACTCCTGATATTTTCAGGTTTATCCTTATTGGCATGCTTTGCTGTTCTGTTTTCCTAAAATAGACTTATTTATAAGTGAAGCCATTCTTTTTTTAGTCAATATTAAATTTTATCTGAAAATGTCACCATTTATTAATCTTCAAGTTGTGGCTGTCTTGAATTACTATGCATCATTGTGTATTTTTGCGGTAGAACTAGTGACTGTAAGAAAATCATAATAAAAAGCTCATTATTATTAATATTACTATATATTAATAATAATATTTGTATTGTATGCAGTTGATAATAATGAACATTATTGTCCAATATTAATATTATCGTACGTTGTTATATAATATTAATATTAATGTGTATTATTAGTATTATTGTATGTTATTGTGTACTTTTATTTTTATGTATTAATGAATTTATAGGAAGTACAATTATGAGTGACCAATTTAACTCCAACGAAACCGATGGTTACAATATGAATAAGGATTTAATATCTGGTGATGAAGATATCGATAAAGCTTCCCGCGCATTGAAAGCAATGGCTCATCCTATACGCTTAAAAATTTTATGTACTCTTGGTGATGAAGAAATCAGTGTTCAGGATATTGTGGAGAAAGTGGGTACTTCACAGAGTAATATCTCTCAGCATTTGGCGATTTTACGAGATAAAGGCATTCTTACTTCACGTAAAGATGCTAATAGAGTTTATTACCGAGTGGGTGATGCAGGAACATTACGCTTAATTATTATGATGAGAGATGTTTTCTGTCCTATTAGTTGATACCAGTGGGGTAGTGGCTATTTCATATCGTTAAAAACAATTTTAAATATGATCAGCTCTACTTGATTATTGGTGCTGATATTGAAAGAGAGAGAAAATGTTTAAACAAGTACTATTTTTATTATTATTATTTTTGAGTCATTACTCATTTTCTGATGAACCAAAAGATTATCCTTTTTATTCTTTTGATGAAGCCATACAGCAGGCAAAGGAAAAATCAAAACCCATCTTTGTTTATTTTGGACGATACGGTTGTGGGTATTGTGAGAAAACAAATGTAGAAGCATTTTCCTCTGCTGGGGTGAAACAAATTTATACAGCTCACTATGTGTTAGCTTATGTTGACTCAGAAAGTGGTAAAAGACTGCGCTTACCAAGTGGCGAGAGAATTACAGAGCGTGAATTGGGTACTCGATATAAAGCCTTTGTGACCCCTGTTTTTTCATTTCTTTCCTCTGAAGGTAAACAGATACATCAAATAATTGGTGTGCAAAGTAAAGAGTCTTTGATTGCTGCGGATAAAAAAGTTCAGGATCTCATATCAAAGGCAAGTTCTCAGTGAAACAGACTCATCTCTTTTTTATCTTTTGTTTGTTTTTATCAACAAAATCCTATGCTCAATTTTGGTCATTTACAGCACCTGTTGATATTACTCATGGTCAGGTAGACAAAGTTTATCATCATCTTGAATCGTCAGGTCGGCGAAATATTGCAGTTTCTGCGAACACAGTCGCTGTAGTCTGGGAAGATGATCGTAGTGGTAAGCCTTCTGTATATCTTGCCCTGAAAAATAAAAATGAAGACAATTTTAATGCTGAGTTAAAAATAAGTGGTGATGGTGAGGCTTATGAACCGAGTATTATTGCATTGGCTAAAAATCGTTTTGCCTTAAGTTGGGAAGAGGACGGTAAAGTCTATGTACGTGTTATCAACGCTGAACAGCTAAAAAATATAAAGCTTGCAACAGTAATACAGCTACCTGCTGAAGAGGCGATGCAATCAAGTTTGAGTTTCAATGGTCATCAGCTTTTTGTTACTTTGTCTCAACGTGTAGAACATTATAACCAAATTCAGCTGCTACAACTTAATGTGGATCACCAGGGAAATTTGAAACTATTGAAAAACTGCCGTGTTGATCCCAGGCCAGTTAAAAATGAGCAGTTGTATCCCACGGCGATTATTGTTAAAGAAGGTATTATGATTGCCTGGGAAGACCGACGTAAGGGGCATACCATTATTATGGGAGCTCTGAGTCAGTCCGATGACTTTTGTCAGTTTCCACCGCCACAACGTATTAGTCAGAGACCAGGAGCTCGAAAAATGCCCTATGGTAAGGGATATGGTGTTGCAAGGGTTGCGCTGGGCCATTTTGGCCAATCAGAGGTTCTTGCCGCATGGGCAGACAAACGAAACTTTCGTGATGGCTATGATATATATGCCTCAGTATATGATAAGTCAGGAATATGGGGAACCAACCAATCCGTACAAGATGATTTTGGTGGTGTTGCACGTCAGTGGCATACAACGGTTACAGATCATTCAAATGGTCGTCAAATCATTGCATGGAGTGATGAACGTGAAGGTAATTCGGATATATTTTACAGTTGCTTTGATGATGGTGAATGGAGTGACGATCTGAATGTTCCGGGTGCTTCTGGTGTTGGAGAACAAACACATCCATCGATTATATTGGATGATGAGGGTGATCTTCATGTCGCCTGGGTTTTACGTAAAGAAGTAGGGGGCATGACTCGCCTAAGATATACATTAGGTCGCTTGAACTAACAAATAGAAAATTATCTGGCTCTGTTACCATGTCTTGATAATGTAAAATATGAGGAAACTGTTTGCATTCCTCATTTGTATGATACCAATAAGTTTAGCAGCAATTATCAATTTTATGTATTTTATAAACATCACCAGACTGCCGCCCCAAAGTTTTCAATTCGCAAGCTAATTATTGGCGTTATGCTTGAAGGAAATAAATGAACACTGAATACGCACTTTCATGGCTTATTACTTTATTACCAATAGTTATAAGTCCAGGCCCTGCAAATATTTTATATGCTGCTTCTGGTAGTTCTTTCGGTGTTAAGGGAACCATTCCCTTTTGGCTGGCAACAAATCTTACCAGCATTTTTCAGACATTAGCTGTTGGATTTGGGCTTAATTTTCTACTTTCGACTTATCCCGGGATAACAATTACGATAAAGTACATGGGTATCATTTTTCTTCTGTATCTTGCATTTAAATTTTTCAAAATGTCGAATACTTTAAAAGAGGCAATTGAACCACTTACTTTCAGAGATGGAGTGGTTGTAGAGATACTAAATGCCAAGTATTTGCTAATACCAACAATCATGTTCTCACAATTCTACACTCCAGAAACGGGTGGTTACAGACAAATATTCATTTTGACATTTGCTCTTGTGTCTTTAACATTAACAACCAGTATGATTTGGATCCTGGGAGGGAAATCTCTTGCTTTATTTGTCTCCAAAAAAAATACACAAAGAGTTCAAGGGTTATTGTTTGGCTCACTACTAAGTGTTACTGCTTTATGGTTATTTATAAGTTGATATGAAACATAAGAGGTTGAGGAGCTTGGGTAAAGCTACTACTAATTTTCAAATTATGGCTGTCTTGAATCACCTTTTGGAACATTTAACTCAAAATATAAGTTATGCTCAATGGAGGCATAGGTCATGACTGACAGAATTAAGCATTTGCTAATACTTACTGGTATTTAGTATGAACCTTTATTACTCGGTATGAGACTTTAATATTCACCTACAGTAAAAGAAAAAATCAAAATTTTCATAACTGCATCTTACTGAGTTAGAGTGCTATTACTTTGCTTTTGGACAACACTAGTGAGGACAACTGAGGTAGAAGAGTGTATGCGAGGCTGGTTCAGTTATCAGGCAAAGGTTAAATAACTATTTATAATAGCTATTTTTAAGCTGTGAACATCACTCACTGAGACTCAGTGCGCATTATTGATAAAATTGTATTATTTGAAAATGGTCAGGTATTGATAAAATAAACCCTATTAGATAATATGTTTTAAATTGGCTCATCAGGATGATGAGAGCACCCATAAAACTCTAGATAAGGAAATCACCATGCCAGCTTCACAACAATACACCTCCGGCAATACCCAGCGTCTGACCCTGAACATCAGCAACTGCATCGAAGACACCAAAATCTTTGAACTCACCGGCCAGCAAACCTTATCCGCCCCCTATGAAATCACCGCCCGATTCATCTGCGGGATCCCTGACCTTGAGCTGAGCGAACTGGCCAAACAGGCTGCTATTATCACCCTGCACTACAAAAATGAATCCCGCTACTTCCACGGTATCATCAAATATGCCGCCATGATGGGTGAAAACGGCCAGTCCTATACTTATGAGATCACCCTGGTGCCCAAACTGTGGTTTCTTAACTATCGTACCAACTGTCGTATCTTCCAGCATAAAACAGTGCCGCAAATTATCAGCCAGCTGCTGAAAGAATCGGGACACCAGCCTGATGAGTCTGAATTTCATCTCAAAGAGACCTACGCTGAACGGGACTATAGCGTGCAATTCAATGAAAGTGATTTTGCCTTTATCTCAAGACTGCTGGAACAGGAAGGTATCCACTACCACTATCGCCATCAGCATAACAAACATATTCTGATATTTGCCGACATCAATGAATCCCTGCCGGCAATCAACGCCGAACAAGGCCCCGAACTGACACTGCGTCCCCGCAACGGCCTGGTGCCAGAGTATAGCAGCTGTGAAAGCTTTTCTCTGGGCGCCCGTGTCGGCTTTGACCATGCCACCCATACCGGCTTTGACCTCACCAAACCCGCCAAAGACCTGCAGCATGTGCAATTTCTCCAGAGCAGCAAATTTCTGGAACACTACAGCTTCCACGAACAGCAGAGCTTCACCGACTCCGAAGCCGGGCAACACTACATCGACCAGTGCCTGCAGTCCCACAAAGCTCAGAGCCAATTTGCCAAAACAAAAAATGACGTTATCCACATGGAACCGGGCCATCGCTTCAGCCTCATTAACCACCTGCGTACGGACTTCAACCAGAAATACCTGATACACAATGTCAAATTCAAAGTGCGGCAATATGCCGCACTGGAAGAATACGCCGGCACCGAAACAGGATTTCACTACCACAACAACAGTGAACTCATCCCCGACAGCCTGCGTTTTAAACCCGCACACATCACCCCCAGACCACAGCTGGACTATCAGGAAGGCGTGTTTGTTACCGGCCCCAAAGGAGAAGAGATCTACACCGATAAATACGGCCGCATCAAAGTCCAGTTCCCCTGGGACAGGGAAGGTCAGAATGACGAAAACAGCTCCTGCTGGGTACCCGTGAGCCAGAGCTGGGCTGGCAATCAATGGGGTAAAATACACCTTCCCCGCATCGGCCATGAAGTACTCATCAGCTTCATCAACGGCGATCCCGACCAGCCCATTGTCGCCGGCTCACTCTATAATGCCGTTAACCGCCCCCCCTATAAACTGCCCGAACACAAAACCCGCAGCACCACCAAAACCAGTTCCAGCATCGGCGGCGAGGGCTTTAATGAGATCCGTTTTGAAGACAAAAAAGGCCAGGAACAAATTGCCATCTTTGCCGAAAAAGACATTGATAACCGGGTCAAAAATGACCGCCGCGAACACATCCAGCACGATCGTCATCTGATCGTAGAAAAACAACGCTTTGAGCACATCAAAAACAATAAACATGTGATCATCAATAAAGATCAGAACATAGAAATCGGAGAAAGCAGCCATCTTAGTGTCGGCCAGACTCACCACACCCTCGTAGGAGAAGACTTTTATCTCAATGCCGGCAATGAAATCCACATCAAAGCCGGTAATAAATTAGTCTTTGATGCCGGAGAAATGCTCAGTATGAAAGCCGGCGGCAGTGTTATGAAAACAGATCCCGACGGTGTAGGCTTCAGTGGTGCCAGCATTCGCATCAATGAAGGCGGCACTCCCGGCAGCGGCACCGGTGCCAGTCCGGTTGAACCCAAATTGCCGCAGGAAGCAGATAACGATCATCCGGGCTATAAAGCCCGAGCACGTAAAGCCAAAGCAAAACACATCCCCCTGCGTTTAATGGAACAGGAAGTCCCCATCAAGCCTGAACCCATTCCTCCCAAAGTTTATAATGATGAGCTGCTTGCCCCGCCAGTCATGCCCGAAGTACCTTTTTATTTTACAGCACAATTAAGGGATCCCAATAATGAAATTTTATCCGGCATTGCCTATGAACTGACCCTGGATGAGAAAGAATACAAAGGCACGACAGACAAAAAGGGATTTATCGAATATCAATTAAAAGAAAAACCTGTTCAGGTAGCATTGGCTTACTGGCCATTATCAAAAACCGGTGCAAAAACAGACGAAGACAAGGAAACCTGGAGCGGCAGCCTTGACACACTTGAAGGCGAAGAGACCACCCCGGGCCAGCAAACACGTCTGCAGCAGCAAGGCTATTACCCCGGTGACATTGATGGTTACGACAGCAATAAAACCGCATCCGCCTGGAAAAAATTTACCAGCCATCAAGAACAAAGTTGTCGGAACAAGCCGCGTTTAAATAACCCAAACCATTCAAATAAAGATATAACTGAATAATCATGGATGAACAGGAGTCATAATATGGCCGCCAATGAAATTCCACTTCGTGATATTATGAACGATTGTGATGAAACCAAAGCAGCACTGGATAAACTAAAAACAGAACGAGATGATTTAAAAACAAAAGTAGAAGCGCAGTATGAACAATACAAAATGTTTCCCGCTTTGTTTACCCGACAATATTTTGAAACCCATGCCCGGCACCAGGAGCTGCAGTCGCAATTGCTCCGCTTAGAGCCACTGACCACTGACATCAATGAAAACTTTAAAGCCTGCCGCAGCTGGCTGGATGAAGCCAAACAGGGACGCTTTCAATGTAAAATCAACTTGTTTACCAAGCCCTATAAAGAAAGAGACCTGAGCAAGGGCAATAATGTCCTTGCCGCCACCGCACCCAGCACAAAAGTCCGCTTTGTTTATAAAGACTCACCCTCCGAAGTCGTTGATAATGGCTATATTATCTATTGGACCTATCATGGGGAAACAAAAAGACTCGCTCACATCCCGGAAAAACTCACCGATATTGGCGATTTCAGCCGGGGAGCCAATGTCATGCTGCCCGTCGGTGTCGGCAAAACCGATGCACAGGGCGTGATACAAAAGAGTCAGTATTTCCAGCAAAATGCCCTGACACATATTGAATGCACCAGCAGCAAAGCACCACCCCGGCATTATCTGCAATTAAAATTTCCATTTGACCGGATTGCCCCACTGCTGCAAAAAAATAATAAACAGACCACGCTACCCGAAACCAATAAAAAAAATCTGGCCCTGTGGAACCAATACGGTCGCCTCAATGCCAACAAACACTTTATTGATAACTACACACAGGCTAATGCCGACGCCGCACCTGAAAAAAGCAGTGAAGAAAAACAACTGGAGAAAGTCCTTAAATCAGCCCAGACCACCCCCGAAGCCTTTAAAAAAGCCCAGTCGGCAATTAAAGCCGTACGCACCGTCATCCGGCAACACAACTTTGACAAACACGTCAATAGTCACTATTTTTATGCCCATAAACCCCATGGGTTTCTGTGTTATCCCATTGACCGCGGGCCTTTTTCAACCAAAGAGCTGCACTCACTGACTCAGGACGAAGCACAGAACGTGGCCTGGAAAGACACCCTGAAATATCAGGGTAAAACCCCTTTCACCATTGCCATCCACTGCACACTCCCCGAGTGGGACCGGCGTATTCAATTACAGATAAAACGTCTTAAAGACACGCAAAATATCTATTTCACCGCATTAAAACCCCATGCAAAAGCCATTGCCCATATTGAAGGCATGCAGCAGTCAGCCATCATCAATCACCGCTTTTCAACCAGCCAACAGAGCGATAGCGCACAAGATACCCGTTCCTGGACTTTAATCAAAAACCTGGAACACCTGCAGGACACCATTGAATCCAATCTGGAGATGTCCGCCAGCCCTTTTTCACTCAAACCGCATTTAAAAGAGATAAGACAAGAAGCCGAAACACTGAGAACATTACTGAACTCAAGTGCCTTACTGAGTGAGTTTAAACACTACTGGGGCGAAAATGGCCCCGAGGTGAGCAAAGACGGCCTGCTCAAGGCCGGCCCCTATATGCAGGAAGAACCCTACTGGATGAACTTTTTTCAGACCTATTGTGAAGCCATTGCCGCCCTCCGACACAGCACGCTGGGTGGACAGATCTTTAGCACTGAAATCAGCCCGTTTTTAGATCATCTGGTTGACAATGCTGACTTTGAACCATTAGTGCCTGGCACCGGGGTTCAGGATTTAATTAAACAAACGGATAAGTTTTTTTCAGGTCAGAGTATAGAGGATGATATAGAAAATATTGTTGATGCCAGATTGTCGCAACGGATAACTACAATTAGTGAAAATAAGAAAAAAAAGAAGAATGATAATAAAACAAAATCCAGTGAAGAAGACTCACTCTTAGTCTTTATGTTTCGAACTTGGAAGGACAGTGCCAGCACCTTGTTCCATCGGGTTCCCGGACCTCCGTCTGTACTGCAGGTGATCCTGGATGTTTATGCCGATCATATTTCCAGGAAAATACAGGCCGATGCTCTGGAGAACAAAAAAGGGACTTACCATATCAAGCTGATGCTGTTTGTCTGCCATTATTTCGGGGCTTTTGGTGAACCAGAAAATTTTAATAAAAACAGGGATCATCTTTATGCCGCATTCAGAGCTTTTGGTCATATTAAATCAGTCAATGCAAACCTTGATAGCACTCAAAAAGACACCAGTCGTGCCGCTTTGACTGGCCGTAAACAATATACCTCCAATCAGCTGGGGATCCGGCCGGGCTCAATTGATGACAGGAACATGAAGGCGGTGATGAATTCTCTTACAGATATTCAAAGTTTTATGCATGAATCTTTATACAACCGCTCCTTTCCCTCCTTTGGTATCAGCTATAATGACAGCGACTCCTTTTCAGACAGTCTGTATACAGCCAATAATCACTTTCTCTATAAAACCGTTATGGCAGTGGTCAACCTGGGTTTTATGACCGAAAGCCTGTGTAATCTGCCGCAAAAACAAGCACAGCACTGGTCCGAAGAAGACTATCTGCGCTATGCCGCATCACTGACGGACACATTAGGCAATGCAACAGTCACCGTGTATAACACCCAAAGCTTAGTGAATAAAATATTCCGGGCAAGGGATAATAGCGCTGCCTTATTAAAAAAAGCAGTAATAGAAAGCAGTGAAACCTTAGGCAAAAAAGCAAGTGCATTGGCAAACATTATAGACAATCTGGCGGGGTCACTGGTTCTGCTGGGCACCGCTCTGTCCATTGCCGATGGTTTCAGAGCTGCAGACAAGGGACAGTCCAATGAGGCTTTAATCGCCTGGACAAGAGCCACTGGACTGGGGATGAGCGCTTATGGTTTTTATGCCGGTAAATACGGGACACAGGCGACATTCAGCTATCTGAGCGGTCGGGTGGGCATTCGAATGGCCCACACCCTGGCTTTAATGGGGGCCTCACTGTTCATTCCCGGGCTGGGCGGCGGTATTGCACTGGCAGGAGGGCTGATCAATATGGCCATGCTGGCCTATGACGTGGGCAGTATGATTAAAGACTACAGCAAATCCACCCTGCTTAAACAGTTTGATTTTCACTTTAAACAGTTTTCAGGATCAGAGCAATGGCCTTTATATAAAACCATTTATATCGGTCATCCCCAACGCGTTTATCAGGCGATTGCGAAGTACAATGATACCTTTGGCGGCATCACCTGGGGTGACTTACATTCCAATGCCTATATCCCGCTTTTGTCACTCAATATCCCTCCTAAAGATGTGGCTGAATTAGTACAGTATGATGACTTTATGCTTCTGGACACCTTAAACAGTCTGGCCGATGCAGTGAACAATCCGCTCAATGCAGAGCGGGACTTTATATTGGAAGATGGCTCTGAAAGCTATCAGGCTGTGGCGCTGAGATTAAACAAAGGGACTTTTTTTGCAGAAACCTGTTTAGAGCTGGAAGAACAAATACACTATTTAAGGCAGTTTTCTGACAGCATACGGCCCTGGGATCTGCCTTTATAAAAAGGCTTGAACTAATATATTAAAACACATTGTAAATGGAAAATGTAATGATAAAAATTGGCACACAACTAAAGATAATAGCTATATTTTTTCTTTTTATAAATTTCTGTTCAGCAGAAATTATGACCAATGATATTAAAGAACAAAAAGCTATTGAAGTTCTACTAAAAAATGCTGAAATTAATCTAGGTGATATTGATTATTTAGATCAGGTAATTGCAGAAGGATCAAAAAATGGGCATAGCATGGTTCATATAGAAGGAGAAACTGAGTCATGGACAATTAATCGATTAGCAAATAATATGATTTATGTAAATCCAGAAGGAAAGGTGATTGCTATTAAAATTAACCAGTCTAAATTTAATAATCTTTCTCTCATTAAAAACTTTCAATCTCTTATCTATTTCTCATGTATTTCTTGTCGGAAAATAAAAAAATTTGACAGTCTGGAAAATATGCCCCACCTTGAAGAACTAATTTTAAATCGTACACGATTAAAAAAAATTGGTGTTTTAAAAAATTTACCTCAATTAAAAATCCTTGACTTAGGCACTAACCCTATTACCAAACTTGAAAACCTTGATAAGATCCCATCTTTAAAAGAGCTTTACATGAGAATAAGCTACATAGGAAAACTGGAAGGCCTGGATAACCTGGTCAATTTAGAAGTCCTTGAACTGGATGCCAGCAGTTCCATTAAGAAAAAAATCACCAAACTCGAAAATCTGAACAATTTAAAAAAATTAAAACGATTTGAAATCCGCTTTCATGAGATAGAAAAATTGGAAGGGCTGGAAAATCTAAAAAATCTGGAATGGCTGCATTTGACCGATAATAGGATCAAAAAAATTGAAGGGTTGGAGAACCTGAAAAAATTATCACGACTGGGTTTATCCATGAACCAAATTGAAAAAATTGAAAATTTCACCAGTCAGGGTGAACTCAATACACTTTATTTGCAGGGTAATCCTATTGAAAAAATAGAAAATCTTGATCCTCTGGTTAGTCTTGAATTCTTAAAACTTGACGGCACAAAAATCAAAAAAATTGAAGGTCTGGATAAGCTGAAAAAACTGGATGAATTAGTTTTAAGTTACACTCAGATCACTAAAATTGAAGGCCTGGATAAGCTGGAAAATTTGCACTCTCTTGATCTAAGTGAAAATAAAATAACAAAAATGGAAGGTCTGGATAAGCTGCAAAATCTCGCCTACTTAAAACTCAGAGAGACAAAATTAAAAAAAATAGAAAATTATGAAAATTTGACAAACCTGTCATATTTCTATACCAGAGGTACGCCTGATATTTCTCCAAAAGATCTTGAGGAAATACTCAAGTTTACAAGAAGACACATAAGAGATGCATACGAACAAAGGGGACAGAAGAAATAAAAACAATCATATTATTCACCATTATGAAAACCCATGCCCGGTGCCAGGAACTGCAGTCATAATTACTCCACTTAAAACCACTGAACACTTATGGCCCTGGAACCCACATTACAAGGCTTTTAAAGACCAATAATCGTTTAAATGAATTTTTTAATGGAGACCTGAATGAAAAAACTAGTACTGCAAATGATACTATTGGGTTTGTTGTTAACTCTTATGGTGCCAGTCTGGTCAAGAATAGTCACTGAAGATAAAGAAGAGCAGGCGGCTATTGAGGCACTAATGACTGATGCCAAACTGAGTTGGGATCAGATCCGCTTCATTCTTGTGATCCTTGACGGACAGCGTGATGGATATCAGTTAGTGCATAGAAAGGGAAGAACAAAAGTCTGGCCTATAAAAAATATCAGTGATGACAGAATTTATTTAAATGAAAAAGGCAAAGTGGTTGCCATTAATATGAACCATACAAAATTTAGTAACCTTTCATTAATTGAGAACTTTAAGTCACTGGTCTTTTTTTCATGCCGTTCATGTACAAAGATTAAACAGTTTGATAGCCTGAAAAATTTACCGGCTCTTGAAGGTCTAGATTTGGATCACACCCGATTAAAGAAAATTGGTATTCTAAAAAACTTACCACAATTAAAAATTCTTAATTTAAGTACTAACCCAATCACTAAACTTGAAAACCTGGACAATATTCCCTCTCTAAAAGAGCTCTATATGAGGATAACCTACATAGGAAAACTGGAAGGCCTGGATAATCTGGTCAATTTAGAAGTCCTTGAACTGGATGCCAGCAGTTATATCAAGCAAAAAATCACCAAACTTGAAAACCTGGACAATTTGAAAAAATTAAAACGATTTGAAATCCGCTTTCATGAGATAGCAAAATTAGAAGGACTGGAAAATCTAAAAAATCTGGAATGGTTGCATCTGACCGATAATCGGGTCAAAAAAATTGAAGGGTTGGAAAACCTGAAAAAATTATCACGACTGGGTTTGTCCATGAACCAAATTGAAAAAATTGAAAATTTCACCAGTCAGGCTGAACTCAATACACTTTATTTACAGGGTAATCCTATTGAAAAAATGGAAAATCTTGATCCCCTGGTTAACCTTGAATTCTTAAAACTTGACGGCACAAAAATAAAAAAAATTGAAGGTCTTGATAAGCTGAAAAATCTTAGAGAATTAGTTTTAAGTTATACCCAGATCACTAAAATTGAAGGCCTGGATAAGCTGGAAAATTTGCACTATCTTGATCTAAGTGAAAATAAAATAACAAAAATGGAAGGTCTGGATAAGCTGCAAAAGCTCGCCTACTTAAAACTCAGAGAAACAAAATTAAAAAAAATAGAAAATTATGAAAATTTGACAAACCTGTCATATTTCTATACCAGAGGTACACCTGATATTTCTCCAAAAGATCTTGAGGAAATACTCAAATTTACAAGAAAACACATAAGAGATGCATACGAACAAAGGGGACAGAAGAAATAATAAACAATCATATTATTCATCATTATGAAAATCCATGCCCTGTGCCGCCAGGAACTGCAGTCACAATTACTCTGTTTAGAACCACTGACCACTTATGGTATTAATAAACTCCTTTACCAAGTCACTGAAAGACAAATATTATTTTAAATGAATTTTTTAATGAAGAGCTGAGTGAAAAAATTAGTACTGCGAATGACACTGCTGGGTTTGTTGTTAACTCTTATGGTGCCTGTCTGGTAAAAAATAGTTACCGAAGATAAAGAAGAGCAGGCGGCTGAATTAGTACAGTATGATGACTTTATGCTTCTGGACACCTTAAACAGTCTGGCCGATGCAGTGAACAATCCGCTCAATGCAGAGCGGGACTTTATACTGGAAGATGGCGCTGAAAGCTATCAGGCTGCAGCGCTGAGGTTAAATAAAGGGACTTTTTTTTTGCAGAAACCTGTTTATCATCGGACTGCCGTCCCAAAGTTTTCAATTTGCAAGCTAATTATTGGCGTTATGCTTGAAGGAATAAATGAACACTGAATATGCACTTTCATGGCTTATTACTTTATTACCAATAGTTATAAGCCCAGGCCCTGCAAATATTTTATATGCTGCTTCTGGTAGTTCTTTCGGTGTTAAGGGAACAATCCCCTTTTGGTTGGCAACAAATATTACCAGCATTTTTCAGACATTAGCTGTCGGATTTGGGCTTAATTTTCTACTTTCGACTTATCCCGAGATAACGATTACGATAAAGTACATGGGTATTATTTTCCTTCTGTATCTTGCATTTAAATTTTTCAAAATGTCGAATACTTTAAAAGAAGCAGTTGAACCACTTACCTTCAGAGATGGGGTGGTTGTAGAGATACTAAATGCCAAGTATTTGCTAGTACCAACAATTATGTTCTCACAATTCTATACTCCAGAAACTGGTGGTTACAGACAAATATTCATTTTGACATTTGCTCTCGTGTCTTTGACATTAACAACCAGTATGATTTGGATCCTTGGAGGTAAATCTCTTGCTTTATTTGTCTCCAAAAAAAATACACAAAGAGTTCAAGGGTTATTGTTTGGCTCACTACTAAGTGTTACTGCTTTATGGTTATTTATAAGTTGATATGAAACATAAGAGGTTGAGGAGCTTGGGTAAAGCTACTACTAATTTTCAAATTATGGCTGTCTTGAATCACCTTTTGGATATGTCAGAGTATATGGATATCTAAATAACAGCCACACACAGACAGGTTGGTAAAAAACAGTGCTTTGTATGTAATGATCGACTTTTTAAGTACAGAATATATGCTAATATTAATTATGGGCTTAGCTATGCTTTCTGTTATCCTAAGATACAAACAGAAGTTTACTGTATGTTAGAGAAAAAATCATCTAAATCAACAGGTTATAAAATGACTTTGAAACAAATTGAATCTGAAGCGCTTCACCTATCAGAAGATGAAAGGGCTGAATTAGCACAAAAATTATTACTCAGCCTTGACTCACCATCAGAAAGTGAAATTGCTGAGGATTGGCTTCTTGAAGCCAGTCGAAGAGCCAAAGATATTGACAATGGGACTGTACAACCGATCCCTGCGGATGAAGTCAGGCTAAAAGCACAAGCACTTTTACGATGAACTACGAGTTTCACCCAATTGCTGAGGTCGAACATTTAGAGACAGTAGCCTATTATGAATCAAAACGAGCAGGTCTTGGTGCCACATATCTTACAGAATTTGAGGCAACTATGACTACGATCTGTGGATTTCCAGGCAGGTTTCCGGTAGAAAGAAAGCCTGATATTCAACGGGGTAAAATGGAAAATTTTCCTTTCAATATTTTATTTCGAGAGGTTTCCGGTCAAGTTCAAGTATTGGCTATAGCACACCTTAGACGACGTCCTTCATATTGGTTGGGGCACCTATAACAGGAGGTTATCTCAACTGCCTGATTAAGTCTGAATTACTATGTCACACAAATCTGGAACTGGCTGACTGGACAAGCCACATGGTCAGTGTTTTGGTTAAATACCTCCGGCTACCCGAGATTAGCTACTGTTTTTACTTTGAACAGGTTGTTTTTCCCAATTCATTAATTCTGAAGTTACTATTTTTCCTTCACTTACATATGTACGCATACCAACAAATTTATTTCTTGCCATCCTTTGCATTTGAATAGTTACAGTTCTTCCTTGTTCAGAATTGGTTCCAGTAGCAGCAATAGCCATCAAGAAACCGTCAAAATATCCTGAAATAAAATAATTTATCTTAGTCCCATAGTAGCCTCAAATTGAGACAAGTAGGACTATCCATGCCAGATAAGAATTTACATGATGACGCCATTGAGCCAGCCCGAGAATATGTAAGCCAGTCCTGGAATTAATGACAAGGCAAGCATCAGTAATATTTGTTTATGTAAAAAAATGGAAATTACTATTCATTGGGGCTCACTTCAGGCAGGTATTATCCATTTGTAGCAAAATTAATCGATTAATCAATCTTTTATTTTTGAAATTCATAATTTTCACTGTCATAATATGTTTTTTATTTATTCTGAATCGAGAGCTGATGAAAGCTATTTATCTGTTAATTTTTAGTACCATTTTCTTTATGAATTCTGCTTTTTCCATGGGAACAGAGCTGGTGAGTGAAAAAAAGGTTCAGGAAAAAATTAAATTAATAGAAGTTGAGACTGGTTTAGATGAACATGCAAAAAAATTGTTGTTGAGTCTCTACGCCAAAACACTTGATTCTCTGGAAGCAATTAAAAAAAATAAACAGCAGGCAATCAATTTTAATACGGCAAGAAAAAATGCACCAGATGAAATCAAAAAATTTAAAAAAGAACTTGAGCAGCTGGAAAAAAATCAGAGGAAAGAAAAAACACCTGAAGAATTGAACAAAAGTATTAAAAATATTGAGCTGACAGAGCTGGAGCAGCGATTAAATTCAGAGTCAGCCAATCAGGCTGCTGTAGAAGCAAAAGAATCATATTTAAAACAATCGCTTGAGGATGAATCCAGTAATGCTCCAACAATCAGAACGCAGCTCATTGAAAGCAAGTACAAGCTGGAACAGTTATTAGAAGACAAAAAACTTCCTGTCTCAGGTGATTCAGACGAGACCAGAAAGGCTCAGGAATGGTTGTTAAATGCACAGATTTCGGCTTTGCGCAGCGAACTAAAAATGCTGGATCGGCGGTTATTAAGTCAGCCCCTGCGTGTACAGTTACTTGAGTTAAAAAATAAATATACCTCTTTAAATTTAAAACGGATTAATCAGCGTGTTCTTTTGCTTAAGCAGCAGGTTGATTTTAAACGCAGTGCTGAAATTAAAAAAAATCAGGAAATAACTCATAAGGAAAATGTTAAATCACAGGGTAAGCATCCTTTAATACAATCTCTGGCCCAGTTAAACTCTGAATTAAGTGAAGACATCAATAGAAAAAATAGTGCTCTTATTAAACTGGAATCGGATGAGAATGACTCAAATGAAGAAACTAAACGCCTTATGGCGCAGTTTAACAACACCCGAAAAAAACTGAATATTGCTGGTTTAAACCAGATTATGGGTCAGATGCTTCAGGAACAGAGTAAATCATTGCCTGATCGTCAACTCTATTTGAAACGCCTGGATAAGAGAGAACAACTAGTTGCTCTGCTAAGTTTAAAAAATATCCAGTACCATGAAGAGTTGAAACGAATTAAAAATAATACGGAGTATGCTACACAGTGGATGAAGGATGTTTCGCCTGAAATACAAAGTCAGATACAGGCTGATTTAATTGCTCTGATTCAAACAAGAACAGTGCTGTTGGGCAAAGCAGTGACAATTGACAGCACTTATCTGAAAGCCATTAGTGCTCTGGATTTTTCAGAGAAAAAACTACTCAATGTTTCAGAGCACTTTGCAAAATTATTAGGTGAACATATATTCTGGCTGCGCAGTGCTCCGGTGATAGATATGAATAATATAATGAATATCCCCGGGCAGATAACCTTTATATTATCACCTTCAAAATGGAATGAATTTCTTAAAGATTTTATTCATATGCTCAACTATTCATCCATTATTTATCCCTTTGTTTTGTTCATTATTATTGTCCTGATATTTCAGAAAAATAAAATAAAGCAATTGCTGGTTAATACCGGCAAGAAAACCAGACGAATTAGTACCGACCGTTTGCTTTATACGTTTAAGGCCATTAATTACACTTTTTTATTAGCAGTACCGTTGCCTGCTTTTTTTCTGCTCACAGGTTATCAATTAAATAAAATGGTCTATGTTTCAGAATTTTCTCATGCCATTGCAGCAGGGCTGACATTGATTGTTTTACCGGTCTTTTCTTTACAGCTCTTTCGCTATATCTGCCTGCCTGAAGGACTGGCAGAAATACATTTTAAATGGTCTCGTGAAATAATTTCTGGTTTGAGAAAAATCTTGCTGCGTATGATGATGACATTAATCCCTGCTATTTTTATCTCTGCTGTATTGACTTCTAAAGATGTTGTAGAAGTGAATGGCGGATTGGGGCGTCTGGCTCTTGTAGTGGTTATGATAGCCTTTGCCATTTTCTTCTTTCGATTGCTTAAACCTGAAACCGGCTTGCTTTCAGCTGTGGCAAAAAAGGATCCTAAAAGTATTTTTGCTCGATTTCAGGGCTTATGGTTTTTTCTTTCATTACTGAGTGTGATGATTATTATGGGGCTGACGCTGGTTGGTTATGTTTTTACAGCAGGAAAACTGACTTTGAGTCTGATGGAAACTATCTGGTTGATTTTTGCTTTAGTTCTCCTGCAGCAATTATCACTGCGCTGGTTACTGTTGATTCGGCGTAAATATGCTTTAAAAAAGGCTTATGAAAAGCGTAAATCAGCCCAGGCTTTAAGGAATAAAGAAAAGGGAAAAGACAATAAAGGACATATGATTGATTTTGAAGAACCTGAAATCAATATTATTTCACTGAGTGAAGAATCAAATAAATTACTTAATTTTCTGTTATTTATTTTGTGTATTTCAGGGCTTGCCCTGATATGGATGGACATATTTCCTGCCTTGAGTATTTTTGAAAAAGTGGAGTTCTGGCATCGAAAAGGTGTGGTTGATGGTATTGAAAAAATTATGCCAGTAACTTTAAAGGATGTCTTTTTTGCCATTTTAGTGGCCATTATCACTATTGTTGGAGGAAAACGCTTTCCCGCAATTATTGAAATCATAATGCTGCAGGCTAACGTCAATTCAGGTAATCGTTATGCGGCGATCACTTTAATCAATTATGCAATTATTGGTATTGGTTTTTTTGTGGTGTTTAATATTCTTGGTGCAGACTGGGCGCAATTTCAGTGGATGTTTGCAGCTCTGAGTGTGGGTATTGGTTTTGGCCTGCAGGAAATTGTGGCTAATTTTATCAGTGGTATTATCATTTTATTCGAACGTCCTATCCGAATTGGTGATTATGTGACAGTGGGAGACAATGAAGGTATTGTGAGCCGAATACAAATCCGTGCAACGACTATTATGACCCGGGATAGAAAAGAATTACTGGTGCCTAATAAAGAATTTATTACTGGACAATTATTAAACTGGTCATTATCGGATCCCACAGCCCGCTTAATTATTCCTATCGGAGTGGCTTATGGCAGTGATATTCCTCTGGCCAGACAATTATTGCTTTCAGCCGCAGTTGAACATGAACGTGTTTCTGACGAACCAGTCCCGCAAGTGTTGTTTTTCGGCTTTGGTGATAATACGCTGGATCTGCAACTACGCTGCTTTATTCCAGATATGGATTATCGCTTGAAAACGATTAGTGAATTGAATGAAATGATCAATGATAAGTTTAATGATGCGGGCATTAATATTGCTTTCCCACAGAGGGATGTACATCTTGATATTAACCAACCCATTGATGTCCGTTTACGGGGAGCGTCAGACTAGGTAAAATTATTTTGTACTAAACCAGGAATTTTACTCTGCCTGCACTATTTTTTCTTTCTGGCTATTCATGAGCGGATACTTTGCTAATGAAAGATGGTTCTGCTTTGATGGAAGAGCTTCTCAGTCAGGTGAAAATCTTTCAAACTGATAAAATCATGATTATTATGCCGGTGGCTGATGACTGGTCAAGATAAAATATGTGACTACTATCGCTGATGAAGTTACTCAGGTAAAGAAAGAGAGTGAGCAGTGGAAAACTGCCTTTAAATCACATAATATTGCCTTTATTAATTACGCTCCATGGCGTTTGTGTGATGGTTGCAGAATCTTTGAATTATGGCTGTCTTGAATCACTCTTCATCCATTTGTTTCTCAATGTTTATTGCATATTTGATCATAACGCTTTGAATTGTCCGCTGGAGCAATTTATTATGCTGGCTCGCGGTAGCTTCCCTTCATAATACTGGATGCATTAATTTTGTAATATCGCCAAAGGCCCAAACTAATGTTCCCAACACTAGAGTCCAAGCCTCAAGATTAACAATTCTATTTCTCGTTTTCTTCAATGATTCAGAAAGAGCAATCGCACTCATGTCATAAATCTGTTCGGCATTAGGTATATCTGTTGTAGGTAAAGCTATCTGTCCGGTTGCACATATATATGGCCGATGAAGCTTTTCCTTACCAAGGATAATTGCATTGTAAAGTTCTTCGTGAAATGCAGCTGTACTTGCATATAACTTTGAGCCAATAAAAATCCCTACGCATACAACAACAGCTCCGCTCCGCTGAAATGCAAGCAAATTTGTTGAGAATAAATCGACAACTAATCCAATCGCCAAAATCACAAAAATGATATACCGCTGTGATTTTTCAAGCTTTGATGTCGGAATTTCACTCGCTTGTCGTATTCTTTCTGCGTCACTATCCAAAATCAATATCCCAGCTATTCATAGTTTTTCTATTAGGCATAACATCTTAGCATTTATGCGTTGTGCGCAGCATTACGTATAAATGTCTGTTGGACATTGCCGCATGACTTGCAGTGTTATCTTATTTATGGAAATTGCTTTTTATGAGTATGCCTGATTGCTATTTCAGTTTACTCTGGAGACCGATATTCACCAAAGATTGTTCAATAAAAAAATGGCAAAGGCATGATTTCCATGGCTTATTGACTTTCATTATGCCTGTTTTTAACACAACAAACAATATTCGTTCCTCAACCACTCAGGTTGCTTCATTTTTGATACAGTATGACACTTAAATTGGTTTTTCAGGCAATCGATCGTCGTCGGTATTTGAATGATGTCATTTGATAGAGTGTCTTCATCGTATCCTGGTGGCAGGATGGACAGAAGCAAGCGGTCTTTTTAAACTCCGGTTGCTTCACTTTTTGAACAACGGTTACCCATATACCGGCACGGGTGAGTAATTTTCGCAAGCGCTCAATCCGGACTCGACGGATGCAACTTGCCAGAAAGCCAAAGTGTCGAATACGCATAAAACCGCTGGGTAAAACATGCATCAGGAAGCGTCGGAGGAATTCCACACCATCCAGTTTCATGATCTTTTTCCGATTATTATCGGCATAATCCTTCCAGTGAAAGTAAACGGATTGTTTATCCATTTTTATGATCCGATAATTGCTGATGGCGATCCGGTAAGTATAACGCGAAAGATATTTGACTACAGTTTGTGGGTCCTCAATATAGGGTTTAATGTAATTTGACCAGCTTTTACTCATGACTTCATCAAGCACGTTGTTGACTTCATCCGTTCGGGTAAGTCGAAACAGCTGACCTTGTTGATAAGCCTCTCTAATCAAACTGACCATTTTTCCCCGAAAGACTTTTTTAAGTGCATTGATTGGATACAAGTAGTCACTCTTTGTGGTTTCAATGGCATGATGTCCTGCCTTAAGGGCCAGCCCAGGAACAAGACAATGTAGATGAATATGCCGTTGTAAATTCTGCCCCTAGGTATGTAAAACACAGGTCACCCCCAGTTGCCCTTGTAAGCGTTTATGGGTATTGGAGAACTGAGACAAGGTTTGCCAAACGGCTTTAAATAATAAGGCATACATTATTTTAGGATGCAATTGGCACCAGGCATTGAACTCATGCGGCAAGGTATAAACCAGATGATAGTAAGTGACTGGCAGTAAAGCATCCAACTGTTTTTCTTCCCACTGCTCTGAAGCATTTTGTTTACACCGAGGACAATGTCGATTACCACAACTATGATAAAGTGGTTGTTGATAACCACAGGCCGTACACTGTCTGTGTTCACCACCCAGTGATTCTGTTTGACACTGAATAATACTTTGACACACACTGGCTTGCTCAGGCGTCAGCTTGTAGCGCTGTCGGTAATCAGCGAGAAAGGTCTTTATAATCGTGGCCATATCGCAGTCGGTTGATTTAAAATTGGTCATTATAATCCTCCGGCCTGGTCTTCATGATTAAATCATCCGGGGTAAACTGTTCTAATAAATCAGAGGCAATGACCTGGGCTCGGGGCACCCAGTGAAGATATTTCATCGTTACCCGGACATCACTATGTCCAAGAAATAATTGCAATTGATGGATGGGTAATCCATGTTCCAATTGATGGGTTGCATAAGCATGTCTGAGTCCATGAATACCACCGTCTTTATGGATATGTGCATTGGCTTTGGCTTGCTTAAACACTTTTTGAGCACTGGATATTCCCAGTGTTTTTTTCTTTTTTTGAGTCGAGCAAAAGAAATAATGCGCTAGATCCCAGGTTTTCCAGTAATATCGTAATAGGCGTAATAAACTGGGTGAAAGTGGAATATTCCGATCTTTTCTGCCTTTGCCCTGTACAACACGTAATAATAAACGCTCAGAATCAATATCATTCTGAGTTAAAGCGACAGCTTCACTGGCTCTTAACCCACAGCCATAACATAAACTTAATAGTGTGAGATGTTTGAGATTTTTGGTTGCCTGTAAAATGGCATAAACTTCTTTTTGTGTCAGTAAAACCGGGATCTTTTGAGGACGTTTAGGGAGTTGAAAGTCAGACAAAAAATCATTTTGTTCCAGAACCTGTTCATAACAAAACTTTAAAGCCATCAACGTTTGGTGAATAGTTGAAGCAGACCATTTTCGTTCATTCGATATGCCCATTAGCCATTGCTTAATTTCTTCGTTGCTGATTTTTTCTGGTGAACGATGATAATGAATAGCAAGCTTATTGACTGCACTTAAATAAACCTGGCAGGTCTTGGGTGCCAATTGTCTGAAATTCATCAGCTCAATCATTTTTTGACGTAAGGGGGTCATTAGGATTCTCCTTATGATTGTTAGTAGGAGATCTTAATATCGGCATTGGTTTAATTATTGATTAGTTCTGGCACAGGAGGGAGGAATTGGTTCGGGGAATTTAATTCGGAATGAAAGCTACCGCGAAGCGGTTTTGTTCAACAAGTAGTTGACTGGTTTTCGTTTAATCATTACACACTTTAAATTTTTACTCAATAACTCTCTATCAAGCTTTCAATTCCTTTCTGGATAACACACAATTACTCACAATAAACAGTTTATGGATAAAGTTATGTAGAGATTACCAGATGATCCAAATTGAAGTTTTACTCAAACTCGCATTGATCAAAACTTACCAAAATCGGAACAATATTTTTGCAAAAAATGACTCTTATGTTGTCGAGTTTTTTGCCATAGGTTTACTCTATGGCATAAATACATCCTCCCCAGCCAAAAAAATATTGCCTTATTCATAATTTGTAATGGCAGCTACCTGGAATTCAGAGGGAAACTCTTGTTGAGTCTAAATCGCTCATGAGCATTATATTAGGCGACACATAATGGTCATAAACGATAAAATGAGCATTTTCTAATGCTATCGGATATTTAGTATGAATCTTTATTACTCGGTATGCTACTTTAATACTCAGTATGCAGCTCTATTACTTGCCACAGCTACATGAGTCTCACCCACCTTTGATAAAGCAATAAGCCGTATTCCTGACTATTTCCCTAATAATGTTTTCATGATGCCTCGGACAATTTGTCTGCCGAGTGAACTGCCCACTGAGCGTAAAACACTTTTTGTTATGGATTCAGTATAACTCATTCGATTAGACGAGCGTTTTTTTGAACTGGATTGGGCCTGTTTTTTGGCTGCTTTAGCATCGGCTTCTAATTTTTCCTGAGCCTCTTCTGAAAGCTGTTTTTGTTCGGCCCTTTGTTTTAAGATCTCATAGGCGGATTGTCTATCGATTAATTCATCATATCGACCTTTCAGAGGAGAGCGTTTGATAATTGCCTGACGTTCTGCATCATCAAGTGGTCCAATACGAGAAGCTGGAGGACTGATTAAAATCCTTTCTACGGGGGTTGGCGCACCATTATCATCCAGTACGGAAACCAGAGCTTCCCCTGTCTTCAATTCTGTAATGGCTTTTTTTGTGTCCAGTCCTGGATTCTCTCTGAATGTTTCTGCCACCATCTTCACTGTTTTTTTATCTTTGGGAGTGAAGGCTCTTAAGGCATGCTGAATTTTGGTGCCTAGCTGGCCCATAATATCTTCCGGGATATCCAGAGGGCTCTGGCTGATAAAGTAAATTCCAACACCTTTAGAGCGTATCAGGCGAACAACCTGCTCAATTTTATCGACCAGAGAGCGGGGCGCCCGGTCAAATAATAAATGGGCTTCATCGAAAAATAATACCAGTTTGGGTTTTTCTGCATCACCTACTTCGGGAAGTTGTTCATAGAGTTCAGCCAATAACCAAATCAAAAAAGAAGCATAAACACGGGGTGACTGGGTGATTAATTCTGTGACATCTAAAATACTGATCACTCCCTGCCCAGAAAAATCAGTGATCATTAAATCATCCAGCTTTAATGCGGGTTCAGCAAAGAGGTGTTCTGCGCCCTGTTGTTCCAGTACCATTAAACGACGTTGTATTGCACCAATGCTGGAACCGCTGATATTGCCATAATCCATTGATAGTGTTTTAGCATTTTTGCCCACCCATGAGAGCATACTGCGCAGATCTTTTAAATCCAGTAACAGCAGACCATTATCATCAGCGATGGCAAATGCACTGTATAAAATACCGGACTGTACTTCGTTAAGTTCTAAGAGGCTGGAGAGTAGAAGTGGACCCATTTCAGAAATAGTTGTGTGAACAGGGTGTCCCTGTCGGGCAAATAAATCCCAAAATAGAGTCGGGTTGGCGCGGTTAGAATAATTATTAATTTTAATGGTATCAATTCGTGACTGAATTTTATCATTCATTGTACCGCTGGCTGCCAGACCAGACAAATCACCTTTGACATCAGCCAGAAATACCGGAACACCAATTTGAGAGAAGTTTTCTGCCAGTATTTGCAGAGTAACTGTTTTACCAGTACCCGTTGCACCAGCAATCATGCCATGTCGATTGGCTGTTTTTGCAGAAAAATGAACTTGTGATGTTTCGTTGCCGCCAATTAAAAAATTTATACTCATAATAATACATACTCTCTCTAGGCTAACTGATATGGTAAATTTTCAGATGTTGAATATAAGCCGGTTTTAAAAAATGAAGCGATTTTGCTTAATTTAAAACGACAGATATTTCTTAATGCTCAACTCTAAAGACATAATACTCTGTACTTAACTTGCAAAACGTTGTGAATTCACATTAATATAATACCACGACCTGTAAAGTGTGGGGCAAACGGGTGCTATAATCAACTTTAATAAACATTAACAATCATTAATAAACTTTTTCTCAAGGATAGAATAATGTCTGAAGAAACTTCAAATGCAGTTACTGCTGAGCCAATAAATATGGTTGATACAGTAACAGAACTGATAAATCCTGAAAAATCAGGACAGCTTTTAGATGCAGGTTTAGAAATACTAATACAATATGGCCCTAATTTAATATTTGCTGTTCTGATTTTTTATATTGGTAAATTGATTGCCAAATTTGCTAAACGAATGGTCATGAAAGTAATGACAAAAGGTAAGGTTGACCCTCTGATTATTGGTTTTACCAGTAGTATTGTGTATATGAGTATGCTGGTCTTTGTTGTTGTTGCTGCTTTAGGGCAGTTGGGGATCCAAACCACTTCTTTTATTGCTATTTTAGGTGCTGCAGGTTTAGCCATTGGTCTGGCACTACAAGGTTCACTGGCAAACTTCGCCGCAGGATTTTTATTAATAATTTTCCGTCCTTTCAAAGAAGGGGATGTCATTGAAGCTGCCGGAGTGACTGGTAAGGTTGATTTGATACAGATATTTACCACGACATTAAAAACGCCGGACAATAAGACTATTATTATCCCCAATGCGAGTTTGGGTAATGGTAATATTACTAATTATTCGACTCAGGACCGACGTCGGGTTGATTTAACAATTGGTGTTTCTTATGACGCAGACTTAAAAGATGTACGTACAATTCTTGCTGATATTGTCAGTAAAGATGAGCGTGTGCTTGCTGACCCGGCCCCCCTGATTGTAGTGGGTGAGCTGGCCGATAATAGTGTAAACTTTTTTGTTCGTGTCTGGGTAAAATCAGAAGACTATTGGGATGTCTATTTTGCTGCCAATGAAACGGTCAAAAATCGTCTGGATGAAGCCGGAATTGGTATACCTTATCCACAGCGTGATGTTCATGTGTATGAACATAAAACTGCTTGAAGTAAATTCTGTATAGGGCCATCTTTTTTTACTGAGATATTTTCTCTGAGGCTAAGATTTCTGTGAGTTTAAAGCCTTCCATTATAAACTGGCTCAGGAGATAAACTGGGTTAAGGTGCAAGCCTTAAGGAAAAATATTGAATGGTTTTTCCTTAAGTCGTGAACTTATTTTGCCTGGATGGGTGGTTTCTGTTGAGGTGGTTCTGTGCCCAGTTTTTGTTTTACTCGCTGAATTTCTGCAGCTTCAACCGCTTTGAGATATTCTTCCCGGTTCATCATAGAGGAAGCTGCATCACGAAAGCGTTCAGCCTCGCGTTCTCCTGTGAGATAACCCATATGAAACCAGATGTAGGCCTGATAGTGATCTTTTTTAGTGCCCAGCCCATAAAGGTACATACTGCCTAATCGACCATAAGCACGGCCATCGCCTTCTTGAGCCGCAGCATAAAACTCATTAAAGGCTGTTTGACGGTCACCACGTTTGTTCGCTTCCTCGCCGGCAATATAATCTGCTGAAGCAATGTTTGTCATTAAAGACAGGATGGAAACAAAGCCCATAAGGATGAGTCTAAATAAAAACTGGTTCAAAATAATTACCCTGTTTGAAAAATACTGCTTAGTTTATCTAAGTTTAGGGAGACTGGCAATTTATAGTGGCCTTATTGTAGACGACAATAAGCTTTTTAGCATATAAGCTATTGTTTATATTGAATGATTTTGTTTTTATATTTTCAAAAAAAACAGGATTTATAGGGTTATTACTATTGACAATGATCATCAATATACTCAACAATAAGCTATAAGAATAATAATATTGGATTATCAACTGTATGGCAGATGATAGCTTACAAATTAAACAATAAACTATAATAATTTCTATCGTTCTGGGCTGCTAAGTCCTGGAACTGGAATATCAATCAAAAAGAAAACATAAGAATGGATTCTATTGTTTTAGGGAGGCTATAAATGGTATCTTTTAAGGAACTGAACGAGCAAAATCATAAAATTGCAGAACGTACTAAAATTATTTTATATATGATTCAGGATCGCACTATTTGTGATACTGATGTTACTTGCGATCTGTTTTTTGATTTAATGGGCATGGTTAAATCCCATATGGACATTGAAGAACGTGAGCTTTATAAAGGCATGTTAACCCATCGTGATAATAACGTTAAACAAACTGCTGAAAATTTCTTATCTGGTTCAGCAGAAATCAAGCGTGTTTATAAGCAGTATATGAAACGCTGGTGCCATAATAAACAACTTCGTATTAAGAATCACTCCATCTTTGTTCAGGAAACAGAAGAGTTGTTTGGGCTATTCCAGATCCGTATGATTGATGAAGTGGAGAGATTCTACCCGGTTGTGCGTACTGTTTATGGCGAGAAAATGGCTGCTTAATGGCTGTTTGAAGGGAGAGAGCTACAGTCAGCATAATATGTAATCTCTGCCCTTACTTCGGAGGAAGTGAAAAAACAGTATTTATAAGCCCGCAAGGGAGTGTCCAGGCTTTCAAATGGACACCAATCTGATTTAGATTCAATTCTGCGTTATAAAATCTTGTCTCTGCAAATTCATTTTATCTGGAAACTGTCTTATTTATAAATTTGGGTAAAATTAATTACCATCACCAAACCAGTCATAACTGCAATCAAGATGCTTGCGTATGGTGATCAAACCTTCAAGACCATCTTCAACAATCACCTGTGCCGGCGCCCGATTCTGGAATTTCTTGCTGGGACGGGTCATCCAGAATAATGACATGCTTGGATTCGTTGGATAACTGGTTGATAATGCATCAATAATCCCCAGAACATGGCGCAGGCGTTCATTAACCTCCGGGGTTTCCGGAAATGGCTGGGAGTTTCTGAATTGTGAAAGATGGCGAACTTTTACCTTGTCCGGCAAAGCCATGACCGATAAAATATGTTCACCATCAAATTTCCAACTATCCAGGGCATGCATGACTGCCTGAGTTAATTCTATGTTATGATCGTCTTGAGCTGAATTTTGCATAATGATGAGTTTTTGTAAAAACTAAATCCTAGTAATTTGCTTGGTTATTATTGTATCATGTGTCGGCTTTGAGCACAATTCAGTATTAACATGACTATTACAGCACGAAAGAGAGAAGTTTATGTCAGAAAAAGTGGCTTTCCTTTTAGAAGGTCAGGAAGTTTTAACTTATGATCGCTCTCAGGTATTGCCTGATAAGCAACGTGAATATCTTGATCTTATTGATACACAGATGGATGAAGGCTTTGTTTTGAGTGATCAGAAAATTGACCATCCTAATCTGCAGCAAAAAACTCAATTTGTTGCCTTGAATCTAGTGGCGGCTTTAACAAAAGATGAAGATCAAACTGCAATTATCATGTTCACTTATCTGGTTAACCGGATGCCTGAGTTAAAGCAGGCTAAAGCAAAAACAAAAGAAACGGACTCTGGGCAGCAGGTAGGTGTAGAATTTGTTTTTGATGAAGTCAAACCTGATGGACAGAAAATTGAATTTCGTCCAAATCATAAAGTTCATTAGATTGGTATTCTTGTATGTCCCTTAATTTTTCATCGATGCCAGGTGCTCGGGAAAGGCATCTTAAACGACAATATAAAAACCCATTATTTACCTCTGAACATCGAGAATTTGATGAGCGAAGGATTTCAGGCGCTCGCTATATGGATGAAAAGGAACGGGATGAGTTTCTGGCTTCATTCCATACTTTATTAGGTAAAGTTGCCGAGTTGAAGCCTAATGAAGGCAGTGAAGTCATGCTTGAATTGAAGTCACAACTTGATCAAAGCTATGAGCAATGTAGTGGGCTAATGGGGGAGCATGATAGTGAAAAAGAAGCCATTGTCAAGCTTGTCAGTGTGATAATGACATCTGTTCGCCACGGTGCAGAAGGTGATCCACAGGCGGAGCAGAATCTGGATGAAGAAGAGCTGGCCAGAAATACTCATTTTCAATTGTTGCAACACCCTCTGGTGGCTGATTTATTAAGACTGCATTCACCAATTGCTCAGGATCAGCTTATTCCTACCTTGCTGAGCGAATCGGAAGAGGCAATCAGAGCGGCTTTTCAACTCTTTGATAAAGATCACCAGATGCTTATATGCAAGCAGGCTACTGAATTATTAGAAGCAAATAAACAGGCAATGGCAAAATTATCTGCTGCTTTAAGAAATCTTGAATTAATGCAGCAGCTTTTGCTCGAATAAGAGGCAATAGAGGTCTTTTATCCTTAGCTCATTGATGTATTGAATCTAAGTAGCACAATCCCCATTTAATCTGATATCAATTTTTGAATCCGGAATTTTAGATGAACCAGATAAGCGAAGAAAAAACAGATTTTATTGAAACCTCTGATGCTAAGGACTCTCGTGAGTTCCTTGCTGAAAAAGTTGTGGAACTGACAAAACAACTGGACAACTTACCCGCAGTGGTGGAACCCATGACAAGAGCCAGGCTGCTTCTGGATCTTGCTAATGCTGAGCTAGGTATGACTCAGATGAGTGATGTCTGGAATCATGCTAAGGCCGCTTTTGATGTCTGTATTGCTCACGAAGAATGGCAATTAGCAATAGAGGCCTGCGATATGTTGTATCAGACAGAGCTGCCGTCTTCAATTATTGCATTGGGACATGGTGTCTGGTTGTCTGTGACTTATCCGGTTGAACCGGAATACAGCATTAATATGCTCAATAATGTTATCACTGAAACCACAGATGATGCTGATGGTGCGGCTCTTGCTGCAATTACGGCTCACTTTATTGTTGATCAACGGACTGAAGGCAAGCAGCGTGATGACTTAAAAGTCCTCACTTCAAATATGCTTGCTAAAGTCGCCTTGCGCCATAGTAAAGTTGAAACTCAGGTTGGCCTCGATGTCTGGATGGATAAACTGGACCTAAGAGATCCTGATGTCTTTCTACCTAGAATGGGGATGGTGGTTGGTGCAATTGTCGGGGATGATAACTGGTGGTTTGATCGAGCTGCCCTGAAAGCAAATATTTCAGCCTAAGTATTTTAACTCTGACTCAGGCTAAGCTGAATGGTGCATGCTTGCTTTTTAATATTCAGATTTATATTGATCAGTCTTGCACCTCTTGCCCATGAAAAATACTTTCAAAATGCGTATTCTGAGCTTTGATCCCATGTGAAATCAATAAGGGTTTGAGTAAATGGTTCAGATGTCCCGGAGCAGCAATGTATAAGTCAAAGTTAAGTAAATGACTGTGCTCATTATGAATATGCTGCATAAGAGAGTCTGCTACCACATCTGTTTTTGCTTCACACATAATACGGGTGTAGGTAAAGTTATCCAGGGCGTCATTCCAGGAGCGACACAAGTTATCAAGGTAGTGGTTTTCAACCTTGCTTGTCATCCAGTATAGATGGATTGTTTCAGCTTGCTCCAGTGACATGGCATGTTCAATCAAACTTTTTATTGGCGCAAAGCCAGTGTCCCAGGCCACAAAAATTAATGAATTTGGTGAATCTTCATCCAGAACAAAACTGCCATGCGGGCCTTTTAGAGTTAGATTCTGATTAATTTTCAGGTTATCCCGAATTAGGTTGGCAAAGGGTTCGTCTGCACTGACGGGGATGTGAAATTCCAGGTTGGCTGGTTCACAGGGACAGCTTGCTATGGAATATTCAGCAATGACAGCAGCTTGTTGTTTATCTTCCTGAGATTTAATGGATAGCTCAATGTGCTGGCCAGCCAGAAAACGGAGCCGTTGGCTTCTTGGTGTCTTGACTGTAAGCACCATAACATTATCACTGACTTTCTGAACTTTTTTGACTTTGGTTATAATTGTTTGTAATGGAATATCGTCAGAGCAAACTGCTTCTTCTGTTTCCAGAGTAATATCCGTAATTGCTGTATTGGAACAGGTCAGGATATAGCCCTGACTTTTTTCACTTTCTGAAAAAACATAATCCTGATGCAGTGTTTTTTCAACGCTTCCGGATAGGAGTTTTGCTTTACATTTACCGCACTTACCGTTGTTACAGCCATAGTCCACTGCCAGTCCTGAGCGCAATGCAGATTCTAATAGTGTCTCAGATTTGTCTGAAATAAAATCATGGCGACTGGGTAATAAGCGAACATGGGGCAGCATAAATTGCTTGATTTGATTTTCCAGACTTTCGATTGGTGTGGTTAATTGCTCTTCTTTAAGATTGTGAATGGCCATATTAAACCATGTTTTTATTTCATTAAATGTATTTTCATGGCTGGCATTAATTTTTAAATCCATGAATTTTTGTTTCAGACCATCAATAAGCTCTTCGAATTGATCGGCACGATTTCTTTCTTCAGACAGCTCTTTATTTAATCTGACAATGCGACGACTTAAGGAATCAACATGGGCACCTTCCCGTTCGCTTTGAGCCATTTTATGAACCGCATCTTTCATAAATTTTTCCATTTTTTCTACCATTGTATTGTCTTCATAAATGGCATCTGGAAAGGCATTTTTTAAATCAGAAAGTACTACGGTACCTTCCATTACAGTGAGCTTATTTTCCTGTATTTTTTTTTGTATATCTCCACGTTTTACACCGATAAGGCGTGCGGCTTGAGAAAGAGATAAGTGACGATCCATTGTTAGCTCTCCTTTATTGTAATTTTGTTAGTGGTGAAGGTCTGCCATACAGATAACCCTGGGCATAGTTAAATCCAAGATGTTTAATTTTGTCTTTTAATTCTTTAGTTTCTATGCCTTCAGCAACGAGCAGATGACCTGTTTCACCAATCATGTTTGCCAGGTGATGAATGATGCTGAACTGTTTGTCATCTTCAAGTTGTCGGATCAGACTAATATCAAATTTAACTATATCAACAGGCATAGTGGATAAATAACTGATAGATGAATACCCACTTCCAAAGTCATCAAGAGCAATGAGAAAACCAATTTGTTTTAACTTGTTAATATTTTCAGTTGCCTGATCGATATTGGTAATTAAGGATGTCTCAGTAATTTCTAATACAATTTTATATTCTTTCAGGTAGGGAGAAAAAATTGATAATTGCTCTATAATCTCAGGGTGGATAATGGAAGGCCCTGAAACATTAATTGAAACGCCTGTTTTATCAGGGATATTGCCCTGTTGGAGATCATTGGCAATCTGTTTAAAAATAACTTTATCGAGTTCGTAGTCTAATTTCTTTGCTTCAATTAGCTGAAATATTTTACCAGGGGCAATAATCTCACCATTATCTTTTATTCTCAGCAGTGCTTCATAGTAGTCGGTTTTATCATTCATTAGATTTATAATGGGCTGATAAAACATATGAATATTATTGCCAGTTTCAATAGCATCAAAAACCAGATTATTAATTTTAGTAGAGAGTATTGTACTTGAAATACTTTTAATCTTTTCAGAGTAGGTAACAATATGAGACTGGCCTGGTTTCTTTGCAGAATAGACTGCGATATCAGCTTGCCATAACAAATCAGAAGTGCTGGTCGGCTTATGTGCGTCATTATGTGCAACACCGATACTGGCACGGATGGGTTCTTTTATATTTTCATCAGTGAAAGAGATCTCACTGATGGCCGTTTGACACCTGCTTGCAATACGAATGGCTTCTTCGGGCTTGCAGTTATATAAAATAGTTGAAAATTCATCGCCGCCAATACGATAAATTTTTTCACCCTGACGTAAGACTCGTTGTATTGCAGAGGCTATTTTTTTGAGTACTTCATCGCCAACAGGATGCCCATAACTGTCATTAATGCTTTTAAACTGGTTAATATCAAACAGAATTAAAGAAACCGGACATCGACTATCAGAAAATAGTGTTGCAATATTTGCCCAATGTTCTTCAAAGGCTCTTCGGTTTAAAGCACCAGTTAAAGCATCATGATGTGCCATATTCCAGAGTTCCTGATTTTTTTCATCCAGGTTGGAATAAACTGTCTGAAGCTTTTTCTGATAATCTCTTAATGATAGTTTGACCTTTTCTAGCTCATGAATATGAAACTGTAAATCTAAATCAGGACCGGGCTGCAGTTCAGCTTGATTTTCCAAAGTATCAATGTAGGCTGACATTTGATGCAGTGGGCGGGATAAAAAATAACTGATTAAAAAATAAAACATCAGGGCAAATGTGATTAAGACTAATGTGTTTTTTAATAAAATCTGTTGTATTTGACTGCTTATAATAATAATTTCAGTGTTTTCTTTAATATTAAAAGTAAGGAAATTAATTAATTGTTCAACCTCGATATGATTTTTTTTATGAATTTCCAGTTTAATGGAGTCAGCCACAATGTGGTTAAATTGTTTGACTCTTTTTAATTGAGAAAATATTGTGCTCTTTGTTGCAACATATCCTACAATTGAATGGGCATTTTCTGATGTTTTACTGATTTTACTTTTTAATACAGGTGAAATAATAACAAGCTGAATCGTATTGTTAATAATGTTAAAGTAGGAATTTGTCTTGTTAGTGTCTATATTTTCGGGCAAGGTTGAGGTGCTTATTTTATTTAGAATTTTTCCACTTTTTTCATAAAGAGAAGCTTCTATAAAGGCATCAGGCAGTTTTCCAGCTTTTAATAGTCGATGAGTCTGCCAGTAAGGATAATGTTCAGGAGTATCAATTTGTTGGCGAACTTCATCCCAGGTAGAGAATTCTTTTACCATTATTTCATGATTGTTTACTAGTTGATTAATTGCTTCAATTAGCTCAGCTTTTCCAGAACTTCTATTTGTTTCAATAATCTCATCATTTAGTTTCAGAATGTCTATAAAAGCAAAGAAACTACTAATAGAAAAAACCAGAATATAGAAAAAGATAAAACTAAGTGCGTAACTTTTTATAGACATTTTTTTCAAGTTAAATTTGTTTATTTTATTAGTATTATTTTTCATTGAGAATGTCTTCAGTAATATCTAATAAATCAAATTCATGCTCATAGTCAAAAAAATGATTAGCACTGTCTACATTAATCACATTTATATTATGATGTGCTAATTTATCAATCCATTGATGATCAATTCGTTTATCAGTAGAGCCCTTAATTAAAAATTGTGGGACTGATATTTTATTAATGAACTGGTGTATGTTTTCTTTGGTTAAATGCAAGTAGGAAAGATAGTTTTCTGCATTGCTAGGGTATTGTTCACAATAGGCTAGTTTGAAATTATGCAGAGTAAAATCATTATTGGCGAATAGCTGTTCGGCTTTATTCTGTGACTCACTGGTCTGCTTTGAAAAAGATGAATAGTTAAAATTAGGCATGGCAATAAAGATGATTTTTTTTACTGTACTGGAAGGGTGCTGGCTTAAATAATAAGCAAGGTGAATTGCCCCCACACTATGGCCGATAAGGATGATGTCTTTTGCAGATTTTTTTTGCAGCCATTTTGTCCATAGAGCAATTTCCTGTATGTCTTTTTCTGCTGAATGAGTATGAATGGCTTCACAGGCCAGACTTTTTTTCCGCTGGCTTATTCCTAAGCTTAAGCTGGGCGTTAAGACATTATAACCGGATTGGTTTAATGATTCGGCAAGACGTCTTATAGTGGGGAAGTTATGATTGAGCAGGAAGCCGTGTAAAATTAAAATATAGGGCTTATTCTTATCACCCGGGTAAAATTCAGCCACTGCTGTAATATTATTAGAAACCTTGAGATTAACCGGCTCTCCTGATACTGGATTTATGAAAATTGATAGTAATAAAAAAAGTAAGCTAATTATTTTTATAGTAGAGGAAAACATTGATGCCTCAAAGTCTAAGCGATTGTTGCTGATGCCAAAAACTGGTTCTTTTTATCCTTAAAGATTTTTATAATAATAAATGTAGACCATAATAATATCTACGTCTGCTTTTATCTCTAATTAAATGAGATCAAGATATTTTTGCGGATCTATATTCCATTTTTGCTCCGCTTCAGAGCTGATGATTTTAAGTATAGACTGTTTTGAAAGATCGATGACTTTGGGTTCAATGGTCTCATTTGTTTTTGTATTGAGAATGCTGACTACACGGGGTAATAACAGCTGTTTATTATTTTCAATAACAACAGCCAGGTAGTGGTTACTCAGCAAAACCAGTGTTGCAGGAGGATAAATTCCCACGCATTGGATGAATTCCTGCATCAGCGCCGGATTAAAGTGAGACCCGGTCCAGGAAAGCATACGCTTAAGCACCACTGATGGGTCCTGTCCTTTGTGATAGCAGCGATCCGCAGTCAGAGCATCATAGACGTCAACAATGGCTGACATTTGACCTATAACGCTTATTTCATCCCCTTTTTTGCCATCAGGGTAGCCGGAGCCATCAAATTTTTCATGGTGTAGTGCTGCAACATCCAGGGCATTTTGGCTGATCCCTGGAGTGTTGAGTAAAATAGTGTGACTATCGACTACATGCTGGCGCATAATAACGAATTCTTTATCGGTTAATTTACCGGCTTTATTCAGGATTTCCGGGGGAGTTAATGCCTTGCCTATATCGTGTAATAAACCGCCAACACCCACTTCGTGAATAATTTCTGGTGGCATGCCCCGGCTTTTTGTAAAAGACATCATTAGTACACCGATATTGACCGAATGCTCAAATGTGTAAGTATCCATATTGCGTATGCGGGACAGACCGAGTAATGCATTATGATTTTCCAGCACAGATTCAGCCATTTTATCAACGACAGGGGTGACTTGCTCCATTTCAACCTGTTGCCCCAATTTGACATCAGCCATAATATTTGAAATAGCTAATTCAGCATAATCCTTTATCTTATGCGCATCTTTCCGAGTTTTCTTGTGAGTAGCAGGGGCAGATTTAGCAGGTACTGACTCTTTTGAGATTTCATTATTTGTTTGTGAATGTTGTCCTGCTGCCTGAACATCAATGCCTTTTGAGGTGTCAATTTTAAGAGATTTAATACCAGCGCTGAGTATTTTTTCTATATCACTCTGTTCTGATATTTTGAATTGATTACGTGCAAAAGGATGAGCCATCCATGAACAATCAAGTTCGTGGATAAACATCTCTTTTTCTAATTGTTTTGAAGAAATTGTCTTTATCATGTGTAAATATAAGCCTGATACAATAAAAAAGAAAAATCATATATTATAAGTATAGGTACAAATAAAGAAAAAAAAAGAAAAAAACTCAAGAAAAAAAACTTATTGAACAACTAAATAACATTTCAATAGTGTTTTTAAAAACCTTTTTTTTGCAGGTATATTTATAAAAAAGTTGCAGCAGATATGAAAATACTGGGAAGTGCTGTTAATTATTGTATGCAGCAAAGAGTGCGCATGTAATTAAAGCTTGGTTTGTAGAAAAAGTGGCGTCCCCTAGGGGGTTCGAACCCCTGTTACCGCCGTGAAAGGGCGGTGTCCTAGGCCACTAGACGAAGGGGACACAGTTCAATAACTTACTACCTATTGAGCAGTCCTTCGTAGCAATTAGCTAGAAAGTGCGCATATTATATTGTCGAGATTTTAATTAGTCAAATATTTATTGAAAAAACTTTTTTTCTTTTAAAAATTTAAAAATAATTATAAAATTATCATATACTTATAGATTGTATGCGGCACTTTTTATATGATACTACGTAAGCTCTATAAAATGGAACACTTTCAGGAACTCAGACTATTATGACCGAATTAAATGAATCACCTGCCTGGCTTAAGCTTCAAGAACACTATGAAGAAGTTAAAGAGCTTCATATGCGGGATATGTTTGCTGATGATCCACTTCGTTTTGAGCGTTTTTCGGCTCGATTGGATGATATATTGCTGGATTATTCTAAAAACAGGATCACAACTGAGACAATGGAGTTATTGTTCAATCTGGCACGCCAGGCAAATGTTGAAGAGTGGCGTGATAATATGTTCTCTGGTGAGGCAATCAACCTGACAGAAAGCCGTTCAGTACTGCATACTGCCTTGAGGAATCGTTCGAATAAGCCAGTTCGGGTGAGTGGTCGTAATGTCATGCCCAAGGTAAAAGCAGTTCTTGCTCATATGCGTGATTTTTCTGAGCAGGTTCGTTCTGGTGAATGGCGTGGTTATAATGGGGGCCGAATAAAAAGTATCATTAATATCGGTATCGGCGGCTCTGATCTGGGCCCTCATGTTATTTGTGAATCAATGCAGCCTTTTGCTCAGAGGGGACTCAAATCATTTTTTGTCTCCAACGCGGATGCGACTCATTTGGTTGAAACTTTAAAACAGGTCGAGCCTGAATCCACTTTGTTTGTTATTGCCTCAAAGACTTTTACCACTCAGGAGACTATGCTGAATGCTTTTAGTGCTCGAAATTGGTTTTTAGATCTGGTCGGTAATGAAAAAGCCATCGAAAAACACTTTGTTGCGGTAACAACGAATATTGAGCTGGCGACTGATTTTGGTATTAACGAGAATAATATCTTTGCTTTTTGGGATTGGGTTGGTGGGCGCTATTCTCTCTGGTCATCAATCGGCCTGACCATTGCACTTTATCTGGGTATGGATCATTTCGAATCGCTTCTTGACGGTGCCTATGAGATGGATCAGCATTTTCAAAAAACACCCCTGGAAGAAAATATCCCGGTCATTATGGCTTTATTAGGCATTTGGTATAATAATTTCTTTGATGCACAAAGTCATGCCATTATGCCCTATAGTCAATATCTGGAGCGTTTACCTGCTTATTTGCAGCAACTTGATATGGAAAGTAATGGTAAGACCATTGATAAAAATGGTCATCGTGTTAATTATTTAACGGGTCCGATTATATGGGGACAATCTGGCACCAATGGGCAGCATGCATTCTTCCAGTTATTGCATCAAGGGACTAAACCTGTCCCCGCAGATTTTCTCATTCCGGCTTTAAGTCAGAATCCTCTGGGCTTACACCATCGGGTTCTTTTTTCTAATTGTCTTGCCCAGACCAAGGCTTTGATGCTGGGCAAAAAATATGTTGAAGCTGTTGAAGAGATGAAACATCAGGGCTATGATCATGAAGCAATTGAGGAAGTGATCCAGCACAAAGTTTTTGATGGTAATAAACCAACCAATACCATTATTTTTGAACGCCTGACACCAAAGACCTTAGGGGCGATACTGGCAATGTATGAGCATAAAGTATTTGTTCAGGGAATTATCTGGAATATTAATTCATTTGATCAATGGGGCGTCGAATATGGAAAAGTCCTTGCAGGGCAAATTCAGTCTGACCTCTCAAGTCCCGGTGATGTTGATAATCATGATTCTTCCACAAATGGTTTAATCAATTATCGAAAAGAAGTGTACTTTGATAATGTTGACAAAAATAAGGTTGATTAGACAGGAGCTGGAACGAGAATAGGATTCAGATGAGAGGCAAAAAATTTTTCGGAAGGTAGTAATTTCTAATGATGAAGCCCGGTTTTTTCACTGTTTGATCCTGACTGATGAACGACCCCCGGGACTGTTAAAAATGAAATGTAAGATTTGACGTTATTACAGGAGCATGATTATAGTCATATTTACAGGCTAAAGAGACATATAAGTCGATATTCAACATACCGACTTATAAATTAGACTTAGCAGTCTTACCTGGGAGCCTGATTATTTGATCAGAGACAGTGCCGAATTAAATGTTTGGCTTGGACGCATAAATTGCTTAATTAATTGAATATCCGGATGAAAATAACCTTTGAGTTCAACTGCTTTACCCTGAATTGAATTAAGTTCGTTCAAAATTTGTTCTTCATTGCTGCTCAGTTCTTTAGCCAGGCTAAAAAATTGACTCTGAAGCTCTGTATCCTGAGATTGTTCGGCGAGGATCTGTGCCCAATACAATGCCAGATAAAAATGGCTGCCGCGATTGTCCAGCTCCCCAACCTGACGTGAAGGTGATTTATTGGTTTCCAGAAATTGGCATGTTGCCTGATCCAGTGTTTGTGCCAGAATTCTGGCTTTGTTATTTGCAAGAGAGTCAGCAATATATTCAAGCGAGACTGTCAGAGCCAGAAACTCTCCAAGTGAATCCCAGCGGAGATGATTCTCTGCTAAAAATTGCTGTACATGTTTAGGTGCAGATCCACCTGCTCCAGTTTCAAATAACCCCCCACCATTCATTAATGGCACAATAGAAAGCATTTTTGCACTGGTTCCCAATTCCAGAATTGGAAATAAATCAGTCAGGTAATCACGCAGTACATTACCAGTCACTGAAATGGTATCCTTACCAGCCTTAATTTGTTCCAGAGAGAAATTGATTGCTTCTTCTGGTGACATTATACTGATATCTAAACCACTGAGGTCATATTGAGACAAGTAGTGTTCGACTTTTATGATTAATTGTTTATCGTGAGCGCGCTGCTTATCAAGCCAGAAAACAGTAGGCAGCTGCGTGGCCCTGGCTCTGTTAACGGCTAATTTAACCCAGTCTTGAATAGGCGCATCTTTAACCTGGCACATTCTCCAGATATCACCGGATTCAACTCTTTGTTCTAATAAAGTGGTGCCGCTGTTATCAATCACTCTGACAACACCCTGGCATGTAATTTCAAAGGTTTTATCATGTGAACCATATTCTTCTGCTTTTTGGGCCATTAAACCAATATTCTGTACGGTACCCATTGTTCTTGGGTCAAATGCACCCTGTTTTTTACAAAAATTTATGGTTTCCTGATAAATTCCGGCATAACAACGATCAGGGATAATTGCTTTGGTATCCTTAAGCTGACCATCTGCTCCCCACATTTTACCTGATGAACGGATACTGGCTGGCATAGATGCATCAATAATGATGTCGCTTGGGACATGTAAATTAGTAATGCCTTTGTCTGAGTCAACCATGGCTAACCCAGGGTTTGAACTATAACAGGCCTGAATATCTGCTGTTATTAAATCCTGCTGAGCTTTTGATAGAGATTGAATTTTGCTATACAGATCCGCGAGGCCATTATTTGCATTAATTCCCAGTTCTTTAAATACAGCCTGATGTTTATCAAAAACAGATTGAAAATATACGGATACAACGTGACCAAAAATAATGGGATCAGAGACCTTCATCATGGTTGCTTTAAGATGAACAGATAATAATACCTCCTCAGTTTTAGCTTCTTCTATCTGCTGTGCCAAAAATTGACGTAAGGCCTTTTTACTCATGACCGCCGTATCAATCACCTCATTTGCCAGAAGAGGTGCACTTTCTTTAAGTAATATGGTTTGACCATCATCGGATGTCAGCTCAATTGTATATTCACAGGCCTTGTTCAGGGTAAGTGAATTTTCACTACCGTAAAAATCACCCTGATCCATACTGGCAACATGGGTTTTGGAATTGCTCTTCCACTCCCCCATAGAATGAGGATTATTTTTTGCGTATTGTTTCACTGCACCTGGAGCACGGCGATCAGAATTACCTTCTCGTAAGACTGGATTTACCGCACTGCCTTTGATTGTGTCATAACGCTGTTTAATTCCTTTTTCTGCATCATTTTGCGGTGACTCAGGATAGTCAGGTAATGTATAGCCCTGAGACTGAAGCTCTTTTATGGCTGCTTTTAGCTGTGGGACAGAGGCACTGATATTGGGGAGCTTTATAATATTAGTATCGGCTTGTTTAACCAGTTGTCCAAGCTCCATCAATGCATCAGGGGCTCTCTGCTCTGCTGTTAAAACATCACTGAAACAGGCAAGAATGCGTGCTGCCAGAGAAATATCTTTAGTGTCAATTTCAATACCGGCGGTTTTAGTAAATGCTTCAATAATAGGTAAAAAAGAATAGGTGGCCAGAGCCGGAGCTTCATCCGTTAATGTATAGATAATTTTAGGATGAGATGAGCTGGATACCATATGACAATACTCCTGATAGAAATGTAAATTTTGAGAAGTAAAGATATTACGCTAAATGGAAATCGATTTCACTAATTGTGATGTAGAATAAGAAAATTGACTGCAGACACTTGTAGAAAGCAAGTTTGGGCGTGTAGTAATAGGCATGTAGTAAAGAGTGGCGTCCCCTAGGGGGTTCGAACCCCTGTTACCGCCGTGAAAGGGCGGTGTCCTAGGCCACTAGACGAAGGGGACATATGTGTCTCTTCGCTGTGAAAACAGCATTAGGTATAATAATAGTTGTTTGGTGGAGCTAAGGAGGATCGAACTCCTGACCTCTTCGCTGCCAGCGAAGCGCTCTCCCAGCTGAGCTATAGCCCCGAACAACAGGCGTGTATGATACTGGGAAGTGAAGGATTTGTCTAGAAAAAAATTAAATTATCTCACCTTGGGGCAAGAAACATCACCAGGAAGCAAAAAATAACCAGACCGATAAAATAATAAATAAATTTTCGGGGTGTTTTTTTCTGCCAGTCTTTACCATGAAATGTTGTCGGGGCACTGCAGACTGAGCAACTGCCCGCATCTTTTTCAATTTCATTGCCGCAATGGCTGCAATATTGTTTTTCCACTAGTCAATATCCAGGCCTTCGCGATGTATCCTGTTCACTTCTTTTAACAGATGTAACATTGGCAGGACTGCAGTATGATTGTTCTCTTTGACGATCCTCATATAAGGTAGATCTTCGTCTTTAAATTCATAGCTGCCATCAACAAAAGATTGATAGAGTGCTTCGACTATTTGCTCTAAAGGCTCAACAAATAATGAGGCACGTCCCATTTCATCAGGATCGTACTCACAGGCTTCACGCAAATCAAAGACATCCTCTCTGAGTTCTTTAACCATGCTGATGAAATCTTCGGGGGTTTTTACTTTACGGATCATGGAACCGTGGACTTGGCCAAATGACATAATAAAACTCTTTATGGATTAAATGTTATCGATTAGATGAAATAAAAATGAATACGCTGAGCAGTTACATAAAAATTTTATTTATTGTAACACAATTGGTGCCAATCACTTAATAATCAAGGTGCTGATCTGATATCACAGTTTGCCACGCCATTATTTAGTTTTTAACAATGATAACTCCTGTTCAAGCTGCTCACAGTCCAGCTCCTGAAACTGGGTATGATTAAAAGTGGTAAAACCACCGCTGACTTCATACCAGGCAAAACCACTGCTCCAGGCTGCATTGGGATAAGTTCCCTGGTGTTTTCTAGGCAGACAATAGACTACGCCAGGCTGGTAAATCAGGTTAAAACTGGTTTGCTGTTGATGTAACTTATCAATAAATTCCCAGGCTGATTCAATGGAATGGAAAACCTCACATTGAATGGGATAATCTTTTGCTCCACCATTATGTGTCCAGATTGCATCAGTCACAGGCAAGGGATGATCCTTGATAAATAAATGAAAATGCAGATGATTGATCGAGGAAAAAGCGCCATAGGAATTATATGCCATGCCGATACCTGGTAATTTAGTACCAAGATGCTCTGTAATTTGCCAGGTATACTCATGATATTCGTGAGTCAGGAATTGCGGCAGTGAAGCCTCTTTTTCTGGAACCAATAGTGAATGAAAGCGTGCAAATGGGAACTTGTTATAAAAAATGTCCAGATGTTTACCATTCATCATACCATCCCAATAGCACTCTTTTTGCAAAAAAGGTTTATTAAAATGAAAGCTATCTGGATCAAAATCAAGATGAATTCCCTCAGTAATGTTTTTACTGATACGGGCAGGTCTTAAAGAACGAATATGGTTAAATTGCAGCTCCCATTGCTTTGTTTGACGAAACTCTGTCTGGCTGACTTTATCGATACCCATGGCCATTAGTTTTAAAAAAACCAGGATATCGTCTTCCGGTTCGGACAACAGTTGACCATCCTGTAGTAAAAAACAATATTTTTTTGATAATTGTTGGTATTTTTTAAGTAAAGCCTTATGAGTGTAATCATGGACATGTTTGTCAAAGCTGGCATTGGCCAATACCAGAATAAAAACACCCAGGCCATCATGAGTAAGGAGTTTGACCAGTCCCTGTTCAAAGATATGGCGAAATTGTTCTTTTGAAGCAAATAATTCGTTATTCATAATTGTTTCTTTGAGTTTTCCAAAACGGCTTTAGTATAGCATTTATTCAATTGTTCTAAATTTTGAGGTGATATTAGGATAATTATACTAAAAGTACGTAGTTTCCGTAGTTGTTTCATGATATAGATCAATTATACTGGATTTGTCTTTATGAATTGACTGTTTTTTTTGAAAGTAAAACAGGGTCAATTTTTAAAATAATTCATAAGCTTTAAACCGATAAAGAAGGAATATTAGAATGAATGCAACTAAAACATTATCTGGCGTTGCTATTGCTGCGGCCGCTGCTGCTCTTTTTGCAACGGGTTTCACTGCAACTGCTGTGGCTTCAGAAGAAGCGACTGTAAAATGCAGTGGAATCAATGCATGCAAAGGCAGCTCAGCTTGTGCTACTGCAACCAACTCTTGTAAAGGCCAGAATAGCTGTAAAGGGCAGGGCTGGATTAAAGCCAGTGCCAAAGAATGTTCTGATAAAGGCGGTAAAGCGTCAGGCTGAATTCAAACTATTTTGATAGAGTCTGATGATGCCTCAGTGCTTTATGATTGAGGCATTATTTTATATGAATTTCTGAGATACTGTTAAATTACAGAAAATTAAGTGATTTATTGAATGGATAATAGTAAAAAATATCAGGGCCTTGGATTTGGTCTGGGATTAAGAAAAGAACACTATCAGGATGTTATCGACTCATTTGCTCATGAAGGCTCTCTACCTGCTGATGGCTCTTTATCCGCTGAAGGCTCCTTACCTGCTGAAGGCTCTCCCTCACTAAACGTCGACTGGTTTGAAATACTCACTGAAAATTATCTGGTCCCTGGTGGTAAGCCACTCTATTTCCTGGATAAAATAGCAGAACGTTATCCTATGGTGATGCATGGGGTGTCTATGAATATTGGTAATACTGAGCCACTTGATCAAAATTATCTTGAACAAATTAAAGCACTTAAAAATAGAGTTAACGCCCATTGGCTGTCCGATCATTTATGCTGGACTGGAACCAATGGTAACAATGCCCATGATTTACTCCCCCTGCCTTATACTGAAGAGAGTATTAAACATGTGGCTGAGCGCATCAGTCAGGTTCAGGACTTTTTAGGCTGTCGGATGCTGATTGAAAATGTTTCCAGTTACGTCAGTTATACTCAATCTGAAATGACTGAATGGGAATTTTTAACTGAACTTGCTGAAAGAGCTGATTGTTTATTATTGCTGGATGTTAATAATATCTATGTGTCAGCAGTGAACCATGAATTTGATCCTCAGGATTATTTATTAGCTATTCCTGAGCATCGCGTGCAGCAGTTTCATCTGGCAGGGCATAGTGACTATGGTGATTATGTGATTGACACCCATGATATGCCTGTTTGTGATGCCGTCTGGTCTCTTTATGCCAGGGCTGTAGAACGCTTTGGTGATATCACCTTTATGATTGAACGTGATGACAATATTCCACCTCTCAATGAGCTATTAAATGAATTGGATTTGGCGCGGAAAATATCAGATAGTGTGCTTAAAAGTGGCTATAATGCTGATATTGTACAGAAATTACAATCTAAAATATCTTTGGCCTCTGAACAAAAGCAAGCGATCTCTGTATGACCGCAGACAAGCTGCAAACTCGATTATCACCACTAAAATCCCTGCAGCTGCAAATGCTGGCCTGGTTGCAGGAAGCTGATCCACAGATAAAACAATCTGTCACCGGGACCGAAAAAGTGTCAGCGGATCTGCGTCTGGATATTTATGCTAATGCCTATCGTTTTCGTTTAGTTGAAGCTCTGCAGGATACTTTTCCCGCTTTACACACACTGCTTGGTGATGAAGATTTTTTTAATCTAGGTGTTGCATATCTGACCGCCAGACCTTCAAAACACTTTTCTCTGCGTTACTTCGGTCATGAGTTGGCTTCCTTTCTAAAAGGATCTGATGCTTATTGTGACCAGCCCCTGTTATCTGAAATGGCCCAGTTTGAATGGTTACTTAGAGAAGCTTTTGATGCAGCAGATAATGCTGTTATTGATATGAATGCGCTACAGCAAATTGATCCTCAATCCTGGCACAGCTTAAGATTTCTCTTTCATCCAACAGTTAAGCGTGTGGATTTAAGCTTTAATGTTCCTCAGATCTGGCAGACTATTGACAAACAAGAAGCATCAATTGATATGATAGAAAATGATCATCCAATCGGCTGGTGTCTCTGGCGAAAAGATTTACGAACTCTTTATCGCTCTATGGATGTGGATGAAGCCTGGGCAATGGATGCAATGCTTTCAGGACATACTTTTTCAGAAATCTGTAGTGGTGTTTGTGAATGGGTTGATGAGCAGCATGCCGCTGTCCGAGTGGCTGGGTTTATACAAAACTGGGTTAATGAGGGATTGATTCAAGAAGTAATGACATAGCAGAAATCTATCATTAATTCGTAGTCTGCTGTTGCTAGTTAAAATCAGGGGCATAATGCCCAAAGGTTGTTATTAGAAGCCTTTCATCAACTATTGGTTCAATGCGGCAAAGTCCAGCAGACGCTGGGTGGATTCAAATGCTTTGAGACGCACCATTTCTTCAACATGCACTTCATTTATCCCCTGTTCAAGAACTTCCAAAATTCCCTGTAGTGTATTCATCGCCATCCAGGAGCAGTGGGCACACATGGTGCATGTTGCTCCTATGCCGCCAGTCGGGGCTTCAATGAGGGTTTTTTCGGGAGCAGCCTGTTGCATTTTATAAAAAATACGGTTATCAGTTGCGACAATAAAAGTCTGCTCAGGCATGGATTGTACGGCATCAATAAGTTGAGTCGTTGAACCAACCATATCTGCCATTTCGACTACAGAATAGGATGATTCGGGGTGCACCAGAACTTTTGCATCGGGGTATTTTTCTTTCAGTGATAATAAAGCGTCGGCTTTGAATTCATCATGCACAATACAGGATGCCTGCCAAAGCAGCATATCAGCACCGGTGATGCTTTGAATGTATTTACCCAAATGACGATCAGGTGCCCAGAGAATTTTTTTGCCTTCTTTTACCAGATGCTCAACCACTCTGGTGGCAATACCTGAGGTGACAACCCAGTCAGCACGAGCTTTGACCCGGGCACTGGTATTGGCATAAACCACCACAGTATGATCGGGGTGTGCATCACAAAAAGGAATAAAATCTTCTGCGGAACAACCCAGATCAAGTGAACAGGTTGCTTCCAGATTAGGCATAAAAACTTTTTTTTCCGGAGAAAGAATTTTAGCGGTTTCTCCCATAAAGCGAACACCGGCAACAATGATTTTATCTGCTGGGCTTGCTTTGCCGAAACGAGCCATTTCCAGTGAGTCAGACACGCAACCGCCGCTTTCATCTGCTAATTGTTGTAAAATGGGATCGGTATAATAGTGAGCAACCAGTACGGCATTTTGTTTGACAAGCAATTGCTTGATGCGATTAATCAGGACTTCCTGCTGCTGCTCGTTAATCTGTGGTTTGTTATGCTCAATTTCTTGTGTGCTTGGGATAGTGCTTTCCCAGTCGACAGTAACTTGTGTACTCATATATTCTACTAATTGATTATTAACCTGAAATATAAACTTCTCATTATCTATTGAATTTGCAATTGAGTCCAGATTTTTATATGGTGGAAATCAAAGCTTCAGGGTTTTGGGGAGAAAATGAAAACACAAGTGACTTTAAATTTATCAAAACATGCATTTGATAAATTAACACGATTAAGCGAACAACTGGATTTAAGTTGTGATGAATTTGCGACACTCTGTTTTGAATATGTTGATGTGAAACATCAGGGAATTGTTACTGCTGCAAGGAAAATTAACGCTGAAAAAAATAAGGTGAAAGTAAATAAAAAAAATTTAAGTCAGCATTTAAACCAATTGTCAGCTGAACAGGTTGAGCTGTTGATCAGTAAAGCAGCAAAAAAAATAAAAAGTTAGATTTATAAAAAGAAGTCTGTTGTCAAAAGAGAAATCAAACGTAGTAGGGTATTTCTTTTGACAACGGACTAATGACAACAGACTTTTTTTTTAAAACGTCGTGTTCAATTTCGTCATTAAGACAAAATGACGCAAAAATGGCCTGCTTAATAAAGGATTGCGGATCATCTGGCGGTAATCACCCTGAGCGAACTGTAGGGCGCGGGTGGCAACTGCGGGGCCTAGTTTGGTTAAGCCAAAACCTTTAGTTACCCATTTTTCCCAGTTATGAGGATCAGCTCGTAAATCCCAGTCAATGCTTTCATTGGTGTACAAGGAGGCATCTACAATTTTTCCATTAACGATATCTAGTAAGCATTTAGGGTGTTTGTCGCTAATAAAACCATAGGAAATCTTGGAAGTAAACCTTGCTTTGATAAGGGGATCAACAATATGGGGATCATTATTCCATGCATTGCCCAGGGCTTTTATCCATGATTCAGAAAATAACTCACTCATTAATATATCTCGCAGAATTTTATATTATTATTGTAATGATTCAATGCGATTTTATCTAAAATATTAAAGCCTAATGCTTAAATCTAAGCTAATGGCTTAATTCTAAGTTAACGACTTATTTATTAAATGTACGCAGGTTTTCAGTAATACAACTAAACAGTGGTGATTGTTCAGCTTGAAAGTTTAAAAAAACAGGCTGTATAACTCTGGAAGCTGTTATTAGGCTCTGAGCTAGCTTTTTCAGACAGTGGCAATTGCATTAAATTATTATTGATTTTTGCTAAAAATAACTTTTTTTATTATTTTTTTCAAGTTTTTTAAGTGGTTTATTTAAAATCTTGAACACTTTTAGTTGATGTTAAGACTGGAAATACCCTCAATGGCACATTTTTTACCTGCCAGTTGATTAGCAAATTTCAGGCATTTTTTCAGATTATTTTGTTTAAGTTGTTGGTCAATGATACCCGCATTAAAGACATCACCTGCGGCAAGTGTGTCCACTGGAGTGATATTTAATGCACACTGTTCAAAGTATTGTTGTTTGGATGAGGCACCTGCACCAGAATTGCCCCAGGCACAAATGATTGTTTTATCAGGGTATTTTAAGCCTAGTTCCTGGCAAAAATTTTTTCTGGAATTAAACCCCTGTGATAATGCATATTGTCTGGAAAAAAGGATCACATTAGCTGTTTGAAACAGACTGGTGATCAGAGTTCTTGGTTTTTCAACTTCAAGTGAGATGGGTGTATCTGGGCATTGTTGCCTGCTCCACAGCATCATTTTTTGAGTTTCTTCAATGTTCCTCCCCTCAAAATGAAACCAGTCGAAATATTGCAAATTAATTTTTTTAAAGGTTTCAAAGGAATATTCTGGCAGATCCCGGTAATGACTAATGGTTCTTGAGCCCGTCTCCTGACTGAGGGTGATATAAGATGTGGGTATTTTTCCCTGCTCAAGAAAATGACAATGGTCGTAGTTTATCTGGTGATGTGCCAGATCAGATAGAATGGTTTGTGTCTCAGTTTCATTGACAAGCGTGCCGGCCCATGTGCATTGGTGACCTAGCTGACTTAATACCACAGCGGTATTAGTGGCATTGCCACCACGACATTTTTTCTGCGACAGTATTCGTATTTCATCATCTTCATCAGGGTAGCATCTGACTTCATTAATAATATCCAGTGTGGCAATGCCGGTACATAAGATTTTTGCCATTAGTCCTGAACCTCATTTATTTGTTCAAGCGCCCATGTAACATGTTCCTGAACAAGCTCTGACGGGTATTGAAGGCGAGAATTTAAAGCCTTGATGATAAGTGCTTTTTGCTGCTCATTCTTCTCTGCTCTGAGATAATTACCCAGAGCAACTGCAATATTTCTTAACCAGGCTTCATGCCCAATTCGTCGAATGGCTGTACCTTCCGTCTGCTTTAAAAATTCAGGCTCGCTCCACAGAAACAGGTCGAGTAATTGCGGACTGGCGAGATCTCCACGGGCAAAATAATCAATTTCTACGGTTTGTTGTGAAAAGCGGTTCCAGGGGCAAAATAATTGGCAGTCATCACAGCCATAGATGCGGTTGCCCATCAATGGGCGCAGATTTTCTGGTATTGACTGGTGTGATTCAATGGTTAAATAGGAGATGCAAAGACGAGAATCAACCACATAGGGTTCAACAATAGCCTGAGTAGGGCAGGCGGTGATGCATTTTGTACAGCTGCCGCAATGGTTAATGGCTGGTGTATCAATGGGAAGCGGCAGGTTGGTAAATATCTCACCAAGAAAAAACCAGGAGCCGGTTTTTTCCTGCAGCACATTAGAGTGTTTACCAATCCAGCCAATTCCTGCTTTTTCTGCCAGAGGTTTCTCCAGAACCGGGGCACTGTCTGTGAAAACGCGATAACCAAAAGAGCCGATTTCCTGTTCTAATTTTGTTGCCAGAGTCTGCAGACGTTTTCTGACAACCTTGTGATAATCTCTGCCCAGACTGTAGCGGGCAATATAACCTTTACTGGATTTTTGCAGCAGATCGAGGGCACTTTCAGGATCTTCTGGAAAATAGTCCATTCGAACAGAAATAATACTTAGAGTACCGGTTTCTAATTCAGCAGGGCGTGTTCGCTTGCTCCCATGGCGAGACATATATTCCATATCACCGTGCATCTGTCGTTCAAGCCACTGGTTAAAGCGTTGTTCAGCAATGGTTAAGTCAGTATCCGTTATACCTATAGCCTGAAAGCCGAGCTCAAGTCCCCATTGTTTGATCTTCCTGGCCAGAGCCGAAAGGTTAACTGGATCACAAAGTTCTTTATGGGATAGTGGTTTATGGGTATTATTTTTGGAGTTCATTCAATACAATAGATCATCGTTACAATTTAAAAATTAATTACTGGTAATAAGCACAGTTGACACAACAATTACAAATTATAAATGAAGATGCTATGGCAGGGCTAGGGGCGCAGCTGGCAAAAGTAATCGTTCCCGGTAGCATTGTTTATCTGGAAGGTGATTTAGGCGCGGGTAAAACCACTCTGGTCAGAGCATTTCTACGCTCTCTCGGGCACACTGGTGCGGTAAAAAGTCCCACTTTTACGGTGGTTGAACCTTACACACTTGATTATGACAAATTTTGCTATTACAATGAGTTAGAAGCTGATCTTAAACTGAAAAATGATAAAGATTCGCTAACCAGCTCAAATAAGATTCCAACTGTCGAAGACAATCCTTCTGAGCAAAAAATTTATCATTTTGATCTCTATAGGCTGGAAGATCCGGAAGAGTTGGAGTTTATGGGAATTCGTGACTATCTGGATGGTCGGGCTATTGCTTTGATTGAATGGCCTGAAAGAGGCTTTGGCGTCTTACCCAAGGCTGATTTTATTATAAAAATAACTCATCAGGATCAGGGAAGGAAAGTTGAATTACTGTCATCTACTGAGCATGGGGCAGCTATGGTTTCAAAGATAGGTTTCAAAGATAGGTTTCAAAGATAGTTTTCTAGAATAGCTTTCTAAAATAGCTTTCTAAAATAGTTTTTTAAAATAGATTTCTAAATTAATGTCAAATTGATGAATGAAATACATTTGACGTTTTATTGATGAAGATAATGATGCAACACATGACCAAGCGTTTTCTTAAAGTTCATTTTCTTAAAGCTATAGTTGTTGTGCTTTTAAGCATGATATTAAGCTCTGAAGCTGTCAGTGCTTCTGTGGCTCAGATACAAGGGGTGCGTATGTGGGCATCACCGGAGTCTACTCGTCTGGTGATTGATTTATCCAGTGCTGTGGAGCATCGATTGAGTCGCCTTTCTAATCCTGAGCGTGTGGTGATTGATGTTAATCAAGCTAAATTACCTCGTCCCATCACTAATCTAAATTATAAAAACGGCTCGATTGCTGATATTCGCAGTGCCAATAAAAAACAAAATAAAGTTCGTCTGGTTCTGGATCTGAAACACAAAGTTCATCCCAAAAGTTTTTTGCTGAAACCGAATGCTAAATATGGCTATCGTTTAGTGATTGACCTGGAAAAAATAAATAATAAGACGCAATCCAGTACGCATAAAATCATTAAAAGTGTCAACTCCTCTAAAAAACGTGATCTGATTGTTGCAATTGATGCCGGGCACGGTGGTGAGGATCCTGGTGCCAGAGGTCCCAGAGGAACCAAAGAAAAGCATGTGGTTTTGGCTATTGCCCGAAAACTCAGAGATATGGTTAATAAAAAAGCGGGGATGAAAGCTGTTATGATCCGTAATGGTGATTATTATATCAGTTTACGGGGGCGCACTAAAAAAGCTCGTAGACTTAATGCTGATATCTTTATTTCCATTCATGCTGATGCGTTTAAAAACCCAAAAGCCCATGGTGCATCTGTTTTTATACTTTCTTCACGAGGTGCGACCAGTGAGGCTGCCAAATGGCTGGCCAAGAAGGAAAATGAAGCTGATCTTGTCGGCGGTGTAAGTCTGGATGATAAGGATGATATGCTGGTAAAAATGCTTCTTGACCTTTCTCAGACGGCTACGATTGAAGCCAGTAATAGTGCGGCCTCCAGAGTTTTATCCCGTTTGGCCAGGATTGGTGATACTCATAAATCAACCGTTGAACGGGCAGGTTTTGCAGTGTTAAAATCACCGGATATTCCCTCTCTGCTGGTTGAGACAGGTTTTATTTCAAACTATAAGGAGGAAAAGTTACTCAAAAGTTCTTCCTATCAGAAAAAAATTGCCAGTGCTATTCTAAGTGGCGTTGATGGTTATTTTAAACAATATCCTATTCCAGGCACAATCTATGCTAAAGACACAGTGATTAAGCAATTAAACAGGAAAATACTGTCGTCCACTCTGGAAAAAAGTTTTCAGAAACATAAAGTGGTTCGTGGTGATACTTTATCTGGAATTTCCAAACGTTACCAGGTGAGCATGTCGGCAATCAAAAGAGCCAATAAAATGAAAAGCAATACACTGTATCTCGGCAAAGTCTTGAGTATTCCTCGCTCCTGATAATTTACAGTTTATTACAGTTTAAAATTTTTACCTGCGTTGGACAATTGCTGATTTTTTCAGGTTTAAGGTTTTTGTTTTGCTTCTCAAAAACTATATTCATTAATTTTATTTTTTCTATGTCCTGACAACTTAACGTTGTTTGAAGGCTCTTTGTTCTCTTTTGGTGTGACATAAAATTAAGCAATCAACATTAAAAATTATTGTTCATTGTAATGATTATCTTAGTGACATTTGATAAAATAACGATAATCAATAAGTGGGTGTATTTCTTTATGACCAACATAACAGTCTATTCAGATGATGTCAGGCAATCATCTGAATTTTTGCGTTTGGCAATTTCTATGCTGGCTAAATACCGGATACCTGTCGATCCTCATAATTATCAAATGGGTTATGAATGTGTTTCTGGGAAAAACCAGGCATTAATGGACGATTTAACTCATCTGATTGAGAAGTCCAGAACGCCCTCACAAGAACAGCTGGAAAGTTTGTATAAGTCTTATTTTATGCAGGATGAAGCTTTTTTTGAGATTATGCGTCAGGAAATTCGCAAAATTATTATTGAAGTCCTGCATGGTTTTGGTCATTCCGGAGAACAACTATCAAGTTATTCACAGACGCTCAATCAATTTGTTGATATTTTAGACAGCCGCAATTCATCGACAGAGATGTTAGAAGAAACACATAAGGTTCTTGATGAAACCCGTTCAATGGAACGAATACATAAACAGCTTGAAAATCAAATGTCGGGTGTAATTTCCGAGATTAACTCTCTGCGTAAAGAACTTGAACAAGTAAAAGAAGAATCAAAACTGGATACATTGACCGGTATTTCAAATCGTAGAGCTTTTGATGTCACTCTTGAACAGATGATTTTTCATGCGAGGAAGAATGCTAAGTCTTTCTGTCTGCTGCTACTGGACATTGACTTTTTTAAAAAGTTTAATGATGAATACGGTCACTTAGTTGGTGATAAGGTCTTACGCTACGTAGCTGCTTCTTTAAAACGAAATATTAAGGGTAATGATTTTCTTGCACGTTTTGGCGGGGAAGAGTTTGTGATTATATTGCCTGCAACCAAAGTTTCTGGTGCGATGGTGGTTGCAGAACAGATATGTGACGCGATCTCTTCAGGAAATCTGACAGATAAAGAAAATAATACGTCTTATGGCAAATTAACCATTTCCATTGGTGTGACCCAATTTCGAGCCAGTGACTTATCTGATGATATCGTCCATCGTGCCGACAGGGCACTTTATCTCGCTAAAGACCGTGGTAGAAATCGGGTTGAAAAATTATAAATTCTGCATAGTGCCTTGTGACTTTGACCCATACAGCGGATCCCATACCGACATTAATAAAACTGAAATATTTTACTGCTACCATCCCCAAAAAGACTACTCACTCTTAGCTTTAACACCCAGGATCAGTACTTGATAGAAAATAACTGGAAAGACAGTATAAACAAGCAACGTGATATTTTAAAACTTTCACTTTGCGGTCCTTTACAAACAATTGCCGAAAAGTGTGCTGCGATTGATTTCACCCGAGATAAAATTAATAATATTTTGTTAAAAGGATTTCTAACAATCCCGAATTGTACCTATCTATATCTCACTGATCTCAATGGTGTGCAGCTTTGTGACAATATTAGCAAAGAGGGTTTACTGGAAGATCATTTTGGACGTGATCGCTCGGCACGACCTTATATGAAGGAGGTTGTACCTACAGAAGGTTTCTTGCTGTCTGATGCCTATATTAGTATGAATTTAAACCGTCCTTCCATTACTGCACTACAGGTGGTTAAAAAAGAAGGTGAAGTGGTCGGATTTCTTGGTGCAGATTTTGACTTACGTTCGCTGCCGGTCACCACAAAACTTTATCAAGAATCAGATCAATGGCGGCAGATCAAAGGTGATCCATCGATCCGCAGCCTGGTTTTTCAACAAAGTCGTACAGAGAGTATTCTGGATCAAAATATTGACCAGATTTTTATCATTCTTGAAGAGCTTTTCACTGAGCGGGGAATGTTTCAGGGGGTGTTTCATTTTTCCAGCAGCCGTGCAACGGTCTGGGTGATGGATGATCCCTATCGTTATAGGATATTAGATCAGGAGGCACTGCTTGATACAGATATTTGTATGGCCTATCCCAAAAGACCCTATCCTGATGACGCACTGATCCCAATGGAAACGATTAAAACCATCTTCAAAACAATGAAAGAATTGCGTATGGCTGATGACACCATTTATTTACGCTCCTCTTCCATTAATATTTTTAATGGGCTCATTAGCCTGACGTTTTCATGCGATGGTAGTCATTATATGCCCTACCATGAATTTCTTGAAAAAAATGCTTCATTCTGGGGTGGTAGTTGAATCAACTCCAGTAGTGGAAGGACTAGCTTTGATTCAGGGCTTTTTGTACTGCAGGAATTGCTGCACCGACATTAATGTTGGCTCCCATATCAGAGAGTATAGCTTCCAGAGCACTGAGGCAAAGTAAAATGTTTTCACCACGGCTGCTATGACCCATCAGGCCAATACGCCAGACCTTACCCGCCAGTGAACCCAGACCTGCACCAATCTCAAGGTTATATTCATTGAGTAAACGAGCACGAACCACAGCTTCATCAACGCCTTCAGGAATAGTCACAGCGTTCAACTGTGGTAGACGATCATTTTCAGTTACAACAAACTCCAGCCCCATTGCTTCCAGACCTGCACGTAATGCCAGATGATTATGCTTATGACGTTTCCAGGAATTTTCCAGGCCTTCATTTTTTAATATGACCAGAGACTCATGTAAGGCATAGAGTGCATTAACCGGTGCAGTATGGTGATAAGCACGCTTGGCATTAGCACCCCAGTAACCCATTACCAGGTTTAAATCTAAAAACCAGCTGGTTACTTTGGTTTTTCTGTTTTTAACAATTTCAACTGCTTTGTCATTAAAGCTGACAGGGGACAAACCCGGCACACAAGATAAACATTTTTGTGTTCCAGAATAAATTGCGTCAATGCCCCATTCATCAACTTTAAGCTCAGAGCCACCCAGAGAAGTCACGGCATCAACGATGGTAATACAACCATGCTGATGAGCCAGATCACAGAGCGCTTTCACATCAGAGGATGCACCGGTTGAGGTTTCTGCATGAACAAAAGCGACAATCTTAGTATCAGGATTATTTTTCAGAGCCTGTGCAACCTTGGAGGTATCAACTGCCTGGCCCCATTCATCTTCAACCATAATGGCTGTGGCTCCAAGACGCTCAACATTTTCTTTCATACGCCCGCCAAAGACACCGTTCTGACAGACAATGACCTTATCTCCAGCTTCGACAAGGTTAACAAAACAACATTCCATTCCGGCTGAGCCAGGTGCTGAAACAGGAATAGTCAATTCATTTTTTGTTTGAAAGGCATATTGCAACAGACCTTTGACCTCATCCATCATTTTAACGAACTCAGGATCAAGGTGACCGATTGTTGGTCTGGCCAGTGCTGATAAAATTCTGGGTGGAACATCTGAGGGACCGGGTCCCATGAGTGTTCTGACTGAAGGATTAAAGCTATTGGTCATAATAAATTCCTTAAAAATGTGTTATTCGCCAAATCTTGATAAATTTAGTAGGTTATTATGAGTATTTCTTGTAAAAAATACAATAGGCAGTTATATTAAATTTCAAATTTATCCAGATTTTATTAGCCCGGTAATGGGTAAATATTGCTTTCAAAGGTAATTTAATGACATTAAAAATTGATGATTGGGGCATTGAGAACCAAATCAGCAAACATGATCTTGTGCAATTATTTTCAAAAATCATACCGGAAAATTCACTACTTTTTGAATCTGAAGATCTAAAACCTTTTGAATGTGACGGGCTTTCTGCCTATCGTCAGTTACCCCTCATGGTCATCTTACCTGAGACCATCGATCAGATACAGCAGATCCTGCGCATTTGCTATCAGTACCAGATAGCTGTTGTGACGCGGGGGGCCGGCACCAGTTTATCCGGTGGCGCCTTACCCCATGAAAAAGGTATTGTGCTTAGTCTGGCAAAATTGAATAAAATAATAGAAATTGACCGGGACAGCTTTACTGCAAGGGTGCAGCCTGGAGTCAGAAATCTGGCTATTTCAGAAGCAGTGAGTGCTTATGATCTGTATTATGCCCCAGATCCTTCTTCCCAGATCGCTTGCTCCATTGGCGGCAATGTGGCTGAAAATGCCGGTGGAGTCCATTGTCTTAAATATGGTCTGACTGTACACAATGTTTTACAACTAAAGATCATTACCATGGAAGGTGAGCTTATTGAAATCGGCAGTGAGGCTCTGGATAGCCCTGGATATGATTTATTAGCCTTGATGCATGGTTCAGAAGGTATGTTGGGCGTGGTGGTTGAAGTGCTGGTGAAATTACTGGTGAAACCCAAAGTAATTAAAGTACTGATGGCATCCTTTGATCAGGTCACTACTGCCGGTGAGGCGGTCAGTAAAATTATTTCCAGTGGTATTATTCCTGCCGGGCTGGAATTAATGGATAAATCTGCGATTAAAGCCGCTGAAGACTTTATTCATGCCGGTTACCCCGTTGATGCTGCAGCGATATTATTATGTGAAGTAGACGGTTCTCATGCGGAAGTTGATGCACAAATTAAACAGGTTCAGACGGTGCTCAACGAGGGAGGTGCCACTGATATCCAGATTGCAGAAGATGAAGCTCAGCGTAAAACGTTCTGGGCAGGCCGAAAAGCAGCATTTCCAGCAGTTGGACGTTTATCCCCAGATTATTATTGTATGGACGGCACCATTCCACGCTTTCAATTAGGTAAAATTTTGCGGAGAATTCAAGAGTTATCCGAACAGTACGGGCTGGCGGTGGTGAATGTTTTTCATGCAGGAGATGGTAATTTGCACCCCTTAATCTTGTATGATGCCAATATTCCGGGACAGTTGGATCAAACTGAAAAAATGGGCGGGGAAATTCTGTCAACCTGTGTTGAACTGGGTGGGACCATTACCGGGGAGCATGGTGTAGGTGTTGAAAAGCTGGATCAGATGTGTGTGCAATTCAGTGCTGCAGAGCTGCAGCAGTTTCTGGATATCAAAAAGGCATTTGATGTAAAAAACTTATTAAACCCAGGTAAAGGCATTCCGCTATTACATCGCTGTGCAGAGTTTGGTGCTTTGCATGTACACCATGGTAATTTGCCTCATCCAGAACTGGAGCGGTTTTAATTTATGTCTTTAAGCACAGAGAATAAGGATCAGGATCAAACAGAACAACTGCTCGCTCAGGTCCAGGCAGCTTATCAAAACCGTCAACCTCTGGCCATTCAGGGAAATGGCAGTAAATTATTTTTAATTCGTCCTCTTTCAGGACAGCCACTTTCAACAGCTGCTCATCAGGGTGTCATTAATTACATGCCCAGCGAATTAACCATTACGCTTCGCAGTGGTACTTTATTATCAGAGCTCAAACAAGTATTGGCTGAAAAGGGGCAGATGCTGCCCTTTGAGCCTCCTGCATTTTCAGATAATGCGACAATTGGCGGTACAATTGCGGCTGGGCTATCCGGCCCTTCAAGACCTTTTTTCGGTTCAGCACGAGATTTTGTTCTGGGCTGTAAAATGATAAATGGCCGTGGGGAGCTGATGCAATTTGGTGGGGAAGTGATGAAAAATGTTGCCGGCTACGATCTTTCCCGGCTAATCACTGGTTCTTATGGCAGTCTGGGTGTCATACTTGAAATATCATTGAAGCTCCTGCCGCTTGCTCCTAAACAGAAGTCACTTAGTTTTTCCATTCATGCTGATCAATTTGCTCGTCAGGTTCGAGACTTATATATGGATGGACATCCCATTAGTGCCGCCTGTTATCTTGATGGTCAGGCTTATATTCGTATTGCAGGTTCGCAGGAGGGCGTTGATTCTTCTTTTCAGGACATCAGTGAAAAACTGACTCAGCAGCAATTGCCTTCAAAAGAAGGCTCTTTGCAAGAGGTAAATCATACTTTCTGGTCTGAATTAAATGAACATAAATTATCATTTTTTGATCATTCACAGCCATTATGGCGGATATCTCTGCCCCCATGGAATATGGATAGTTTTGAACAATATATGGTAAGTGATGATCGGCAGTTAATTGACTGGGGTGGGGCACAGCGATGGTTTTACAGCAATCAATCTGAGGATAAAGTCAGACACTATGCAAAACTTCAGGGTGGTCATGCACAGCTCTTTTGTGCCAGTGATGAATTAATCAGTATTTCCAGACATCAGCCGTTAACGACTCAAATGATGAAAATTCAACAGCAGATTAAAACGGCAATGGATCCCCATAAACTTCTTAATCAGGGATGTATTTATTCTGAACTATAATTATGCAGACAAAACTAACAGAATCTTATAAACACTCTCAAATTGGCCAACTGGCAAATGATATTTTACGCAGTTGTGTGCATTGTGGCTTTTGCAATGCAACCTGTCCGACTTATCAGTTATTAGGCAATGAATTAGACGGCCCCAGGGGGCGAATTTATTTAATTAAACAAATCCTGGAAGGTGAACAACCCAGTCAGAAAACAAAACAGCATCTGGATAATTGCCTGAATTGTTTGAATTGTGAAACGACCTGCCCCTCAGGTGTTCAATACCACCACTTATTGGAAATTGGTCAGTCTCTTATAATAAAAGAAGTTAAGTTACCCTGGCAGAAAAGAATTCTACGGCAATTGATTTTAAATATTATGCCTTATCCAAAGCGTTTTAATTTTTTTGTTAAACTGGGTGTTTCTATGAGCCCGGTTTTGCCGGAAACATTGACAAAATTACTGCCGGAAGATCATCGTCAAAGTCTCTTCTTTAAGCCCGGAAAGCATTCCCGAAAAATGCTTTTACTGCAAGGCTGTGTACATAATACCATCAGCCCGGATATTCACCAAAAAACAGGGCAGTTACTGGATAAATTAGGTATTGAACTAATCAATGAAAAATCCCCATCCTGTTGTGGTGCACTGACACATCATTTACAGGCCGGGACACAAACAATTAAGCTGATAAAAAATAACCTTGATTCATGGTCAGATTCTATTGATCAGGGCATAGAAGTGATTATCAGTAATGCCAGTGGCTGCGGTGTGATGGTCAAAGATTACCCTAGGTTGGTTAAACAGTCTCTGGGTAAACAATCAGACTATTATGAAAAAGCACTTAAAGTTGCTTCTGTCACTCAGGATATTAGTCAGGTGCTAAGAAATGAAGACTTATCCAGCCTTGCTATAGACTCAGAATATAAAAAAATAGCCTACCACCCTCCCTGCAGCTTACAACATGGTCAGCATCTGCCTGAGATTGTGGAACAAATACTGGTCTCGCTTGGAGCAACACTGACCCACATTAAAGATAAACATTTATGCTGCGGATCTGCGGGTAGCTATTCACTTTTTAACCCGGTGATATCATCTCAATTAAGAGACAATAAATTAGAAAATCTACAAAAAAATGATGCGGATGTTATTGCAACAGCAAATATTGGTTGTTTACACCACTTACAAACAGAGTCAATAATTCCTGTAAAGCACTGGTTACAATTGATTAGCTAGTGCTCATCGAGAATTTTACTTCCCCTTTTTTTAAGGGGAATGAGAGGGGGAGAACAAGGTAAATCCCTTAATCTTCGTCATCCAGATCAATATGGGCTTCAGGAGGCAGTTTGCTGATAAATTCCTGGATCATTCGCACATGTTCAGCTTCCTCATCACGCAATTCTGAGAACAGAGTTTTTACCTCAGTGTCACTGATATGTGAGAGAGCTTCATCATAGAAAGCATAAGCCTTCTCTTCAGATGCCAATACCAGCTGAAATGCTTTGAAAGGAGACATATTCCAACGAATCGAGCCAATTTCAGGCGCTTCGACATCAAAAAGGGAGTCTTTATTGACTGTAACCGGGGTATCAGCGAATAAGGCTTTTCGTTGCTGAGTGAGTTCGTCAGCATGCTTTTTTTCACTCTCAGCCATTCTTCTAAAGACATCGGCAGCATCATCAGGATAACGGTGTCCGAGCTGCTCAGAAAAAAGTGTGTATCGCTCAAGTGCCTCAACTTCTACTAATATTGCAACATCGAGGGCATCCATAAGACTGAGTTGAGAGAAGTTGATTTGTGGTAACATGGTGCCTCCAATGCAGACAGATGTGTTTCTTTAAGCCATTATAATAGATCAGCCTGAAACAAATGAGTATTCATCCTAATCTACCATAGAAATTATTTAGAGGTCAATTAGAGCTACTGAGAATTATTTATACGCAAACCTTGTTAGCAGAGACAGTGGCTTCTTTATGCAAACCGTGTTAGGGCTATGTGGCAATATGATAAATATTGTTTGCTCCATTTCTGCAATGATTTGACCCCGGTATTATTCATTGGTGTACTATATTCAGCCTGATAAATGGTGGATTCTTTGCTGATCAGATCATCAAGATTAAAAGATAAATTATATTGAGGTGTGGTGTGAGTCCATACAGCTGACTTAAACAGACATTGTAACCCCAGCCATTTTTTGTCTGGAAAAATCAAACTCTGAAGCCTGACTTATAGCATATTTTTTATAAAGGAGTGGATTAGTATTTTCCATAATTATTTACTCTTTTTTATATCCAATAAACAACAAAGCTTATCTCAAGCGCTGCCAAAAATATGGTAATAAAAAACTGAGCTTATCCAATGAAGTCAAGTGTCAGCAAAAGACGCCTTTCTCCTGTCCTGAGGGATGGAGAGCGGTGAACCAGACCTGCATTTTCATTGCCTTTCCATAACTCTCCTTTCATTAGAGCCACATCACACTGATTAAGTTGTTGTATATCTTTGGCACTTTGATAAATATCTGATAATTCATCAGGAAGGCCATTGTTTCCTGTTCCAAGTTTGCTGCGATCAACCGTATAATTAGGCAGCCATTGAGTCGCACTTCCCAGATAAGTCGTGATTAAACGACAAGGGACTTTATCGACATGAAAACGTGGACACATTATTCGGTCCAGGACAGTTAAGCGCAATCCAGCATGCTTAAGTTCAAATAAACTACAAAACATGTCGACCAGTTCAGCAATATCTTCACTTAATTCCAACATGCAATTAAAGCCTTGCAGTGCCTCATACATTTCACTAAGAATGGAGTGTGGAGAGACTATCTTTTCGAATTGAAAATTGTTATTTGACAAGAGAAAGTCCTGAATTGCAGAAAGAAAATCAGGTGAAAAGCTACGTCGACAGATAACCATATTACATCGTTCCTGATAAATCTCTGTAAAATTAACCAGTTCATCTGATTCTGATATTGTCCCTATGTTTGAATAGTTTGTCTGGGTAATATCTATCTGTTTCATGGCAGTCATTGCTTCTCCTTGGTAAATAAACAAATATTTTTATATTATATGTCTTTTATGATATGATACATCGTATCATAAATAAATGATGTTTGTTAAAGAGAGTAACAATTAAGTCATTTCTAAGTGCATTAATCACTTACACAACTCAGAGCATAGCTGAGCATAATAAGCAGTCCAAAATCACCTATTTGAGGAAATAAAATGAACAGAATACAGGAATCATCAAACATGCAGAAAGATAGTGTAAAGAACACGGTGCTCGTCTGACGGATAAGCGTAAGCAGATCCTCTCTGATTTACTGCAGTCAGAAAAGGTGATGTCTGCTCATGCATTGGTGGAGTATTGTAAAAGTGAATCTGGAGAAAAGCTTTCGGCAATGTCTGTTTATCGAAGTCTGGATTTTCTACAGGATGAATAATTAGTGCACAAACTTAATCTGGCTAATAAATTTGTCGCCTGTTCATATATAACCTGTACTCATGAGTATGACATACCTCAGTTTTTAATTTGTAATGAATGTCAACGAGTGAAAGAAATAAGCATTAAAGTTTCAACCATAAAGGCTTTAAAACATAATGTTGAGGAGGCTGGTTTCCATTTGCTCAGTCCACAACTGGAAATAAACTGCATTTGTGATCAATGCCTGAATAAAGCGGCTTAACATTGAACCTGATTAACTTAAAATGAAAAATATATTAGCACTTTCTGATAAATTGGCAATTAGTTTGTCATTCCTTTGTACACTCCATTGTCTAGTGTTGCCATCAGCCTTAGTCTTGATGCCATCATTGGCCATTTTACCTTTTGAAGGTGAAGTATTTCATCTTGGAGTGCTCATAGCCGTGATACCCATAAGCATCTTTGCACTGACGATGGGATGTAAAAAACACAAACGTTATCGTTTATTATTGCCAGGTGGTATAGGCTTATTTATTTTAATAGCCACTGCATTTTTGGGACATGGCTTATTGGGTGAAACCTGGGAAAAAGCACTCACTATAACTGGTGCAAGTCTCATAGCACTGGGGCATGTCTGGAATTATCGTTTATGCCAACTTCATAAAGATTGCAGTTGTCATGAATAAAAAATACCACTAAGCCTTTTTTATCAGGAAAAATTGTTCTTATGAGCGACAAGTGTACTAAATTTACCCCGATTCCAACCAATATCATAACTGGTTTTTTAGGGGTTGGAAAAACATCAGCTATCTTGCATCTCCTCAAAACTAAACCGGCAAACGAGCGTTGGGCTGTTCTGGTCAATGAGTTTGGTGAAATTGGTGTTGATGGTAGTTTGTTTGAAGGTCAATACTCAGAGAAACAGGGTGTATTTATTCGAGAGGTCCCTGGCGGGTGCATGTGTTGTGCTGCGAGCTTGCCTATGCAAATCGCACTAAACCTTCTGTTATCTCGAGCAAAACCTGATCGCTTGTTAATTGAACCAACAGGGCTTGGCCATCCCAAAGAAGTCTTACAGGTGCTTTCAGGTGAACATTATCAGGAAATACTGGCATTACATAAAACACTAACTTTAGTTGATGCACGAAAGCTGCTGGATGATCGCTATACAACACACGCCACGTTTAATCAGCAAATTGAGATGGCAGATATTGTCATTGGTAATAAGTTAGATTTATATCAGGACGAAGATTATGCTCGGTTAACAGCTTATGTTAAAAAATATGGTCAACCCCATGCAAAAGTTATCTTTTCACAAAAGGGAAAAATCAAGTTAACAGAATTAAAAGGTGCAATATCTAATCAGATTTTAACGTCACACCACCATCATCACATGAATGTTGAAAAAAGGCCAATGGCTTCAGACTTGCCTATTCCTAAATGCGGTTTCATCAAAGCCATTAACGAGGGTGAAGGGTTTATAAGTGTTGGTTGGCGCTTTTCATCAGACAAAGTATTTAATTACAGTAAATTGTTTACCTTTTTAAAGAGACTCAGCGTGGAAAGAATGAAAGCTGTATTTATCACTGATAAGGGGATATTTGGCTACAATTTAACAGCGGACAGCTTAAATGAAGTGCCAATGAAAAGTTGTTTAGAAAGCCGTATTGAAATTATTTCAGAGCTTTTAAATGACTCATTGGAAACTCAACTAATAGGATGCACCTCGAAATAGCAACTACAGTCATCGCAAACAATGGATCGTTGAACGACTTGCCTTACTCTCAAACACTTTTGCCACTGAGGTCTGTGCCTTTGCCTTTATGTCAAACCATACTCATACTGTCCTGAAAATCAATGAACACATTGACACCTCTGTTTCCAAATTTGTTCTTATTTTTTAGATAATCTCATTGCCAGCTGACTTTTTTGAAGTAGACTGAATTTTTTAGTGATTTTCAATTTCTCATTTTGTAGGTGGCCTGTTTTAATATCTTATTTTTCCGACTGATTATTTTAGTAGCATAAATCAATAAGATAGAAGGTTGCTAGCATGAATTTTTATTAACCACCCACACCTGCCTGCTTCTGCACTTAGGGTTTTATATTGACTGATTCCAGGTATTTTTTTAGCTGATGCAGACTCTTTTTAGACATCGTTGTACCATGATGGCTGCGGTGCATAGGAAATTCAACCCCGTTGATAATTGTAATTAAACCAGCTCCTGTGCCTTCTCTAAATTCTGCACCAAGATAGTTTAGAAGTGATTCAATTTCCTTCCAGTGGATATTACTGCCGGGATGATCACTAAATATCGCTGAAAGTACTTTTTGGTGTTTTTTACTCATGACCAAAATTTCCTCTGTTTTATGGAAATACGATAGCACTATATAAAACTATCCAGAATATACTGATGACACCGGCCAGACCAATACTGAGCCCGCTCATGGCACCACAAACTCTGTCTATCTCGTAGGCTTTGCCTGTTCCAATAACATGGGCTGTTGTGCCCAGAGCAACCCCCTGGGCAATAGCACTTTTTATTTTAAAGACTTTAAAAACTGCGGGAGCAACAAAGGCACCAAATAAACCAGTAATAATAATACTGACGACACTCAGGCCAATGATACCATTTAATATTTCTGAAGCTGAAATGCCAATAGGGGTTGTGACTGATTTAGGCATTAAAGAATGAATAAAAAGTTCAGATAAACCAAATAAATGTCCCAGAAAAAAAACCACAAGTAATGCACTGAATGAGCCGGTTATAGTACCGATAAAAATCGCGCTTTTATGCCGCATGAGATCTTCTCTATGTTCATAGAGAGGCACTGCCAGGATAACGGTGATTGGGCCTAAAAAGTTTTGAATGATATCTGCTCCCTGTTTGTATGCCTCATAAGGAATATTTAATCCCTGGAGCAAGATGATGATGAGACCAATACTAAACAGAAGGGGGCTGATCCAGGTGAATTTTGAAACATTTTTCAACCACCAGAAAAATGAACCGCAGATCAGGGTCAAAAAGAGTCCAAAAACAGGATTTGAAAGCAACTCAATCATGTTCAACTCGCTTTATCAGGTAATCAACAACTAGTCCGGTAATCGCCATGGTGATAATGGTTGATATGATGAGCACGCCAATTATGGGTATTATGGCAGATTCAATCAGTGTGTATGAGCTGATAATGCTGACACCGGCAGGTATAAAGAAAAATGCCATATATTTAAGAAAAAAATCGCTGAGTAATTTAACATCTTCAAGGTGCAGCCATTTTAATAAGAGTGTTAAATACAGCAAAAAAAGCCCAATAAGCCCCCCAGGGAAGCTGAATGGCAGCAGTAGAGCAATGCCTTCCCCGGTTAAATAAAAAGCAAAGATAATATTTAACTGCTTAAAAATAACCATATAATAGAATCCATAATTTTTTGTTATTAACTCTTCATAAGTGATTATAGTTTTTTTTATTTACAGTTTATAGAGCTGTTCCTTTTTTAATACTTTTAAAGATCTATCATTTATAATCCAATAGTGGTATTACTCAAGGACTTCATATCAGGTAGTTAAAATCATGTGCCAGTTGACTGAGCTTTATTTTTAACTGATGGGAGGCTTCTTTATGAGGTTCTCTGGTTTTTATGCAGGCATTATTATCTTTATCATTACAAGCTGCTCTTTTCTTAATCAGCTCATGGAATTGCCCATGTAGTTGATCAACTTTGTTAAAGTTTTTTGACTTACTTAAAATGCTCTTGTTTTTTTCTAACCACATGCCCAATTCACATATATTTTTATCACCTACACTCTCAAGATTTATTTGATTGTTTTCTTTATTATTTCCATATATATGTTTTTCAATTTGTGATTTCCAGACAACATGTGCTGTTTGAGCTTTGAGAAAATTCATTATTAGTTCCTCAGATATTTTTAAATCTATATTAGCATATAATTAAATACCAAACAATATCCCTGCTATTGCTACTTGACTCCCACAAGCCTAATTGAGCCAGACTACTGAGGTACTTCTAAGCCTGAATTGAGATACAAACTATGTCAGTGATGCAATTACTTACTTAAAATTTACTCATTGTGTCATATAGGATAAAATTCAACTGTTTTATTTACTATAGAAAGGATTTATACCAATGGATGCTCAGTTTCCTGAAACTCATGCTAAGGATCATTCCAGCCAGCAAAATACTGCAATTACCAACCTTGTTTATTTATTGCAGGCAATTGCAGTTTTTACTGCCTTACCCTTTTTTCTTGCCGTTATTCTTAATTATATTAAGAAAGAAGATGTCAGGGGCACTTTATCTGAATCGCATTTTCGCTGGCAGATCAGAACCTTCTGGTTTAGTTTGTTGTGGGGAATTATTGGTGGAATACTGGCATATGTCGTGATAGGTTTTGGTGTACTTTTTGTGAATTATATCTGGGTGATCTATCGGATCATTAAAGGCTGGTTACGCTTTAATGATGGTAAAGCAATGTATTTAGAATAATGTACTTAGAATAATGCATTTAGAATAAAGTACTCAAAATGAACTGTCTAGCGCTTAAGATGAAATTTAGCAATGATCTTGGTAGCAATTTCTTCAATAGAACGAATGGTTGTGTCTATAGTTGGGATGGCTTCACGAGTGTATAATTTTTTTATCTGAGCGACTTCAAGTTCACATTGCTCCTGTGAAGCATAACGGCTGTCAGGTCGTCGTTCTGTGCGGATTTCCTGTAATCTCCGGGCATCAATTTCAAGGCCAAATAATTTATCTTTAAATTGTAAGGCCCAGGAGGGGAGTTCGTAATTTTCCAGATCCTCTTCGGTGATGGGATAATTGGCTGCCAGAATTCCAAACTGCATGGCCAGATAAAGTGCTGTCGGGGTTTTACCACTGCGTGAGACGCCGATAAGAATAATATCAGCTTTGGAGTATTGTTTTACTGAGAGTCCATCATCGGTATTTAAAGCATAATTAACTGCTTGAATTCGATGATCATAAGCTTCTTTATCTGCGGATGAATGTTTTTTACCGACTCGATGTGAAGAATGAATTTTAAATTCTTGCTCTAACGGGGCAATAAAATGCTCAAAAACATCCAGCATCAATGCTTGTGAATTATGTAATATTGCCTTGATATCTTCTTTAACCAGTGTGGAAAATATTACGGGGCGAACACCATCTTTTTGCGCGTGTCGATTAATTAATTCAACCACTTCCAGAGCTTTTTTTTCATTATCAATATAGGGCAGAGTTTGAGTAACAAAGTCTACTGAATCGAATTGGGACAATAAGGTCTGTCCCAGCAATTCAGAGGTTATGCCTGTTTGATCAGATAGAAAAAAAATTGTTTGTTTCATGTGCTTATTTTACCATAAAATACAAGCTTGTCCGGGACTGGATGCTCATGCTCCCGGATTCCCGGGTTTAATCCCCTGTTTTTCCAGCTCTTTACCAAGATACTGCCAGGTTTGAACTACAGAGTCCGGCGTTAGAGAAATACTATTGATCCCCTGTTCAACCAGCCAAAGTGCAAACTCTGGATAATCAGAAGGGCCCTGACCACAAATACCAATGTATTTATTATGCTTGCGACAGGTCTCTATAACTCCTTTGAGCAGCTTTTTAACTGCGGGATTCTGCTCATAAAAAAGATGCGATACCAGACCAGAATCTCGATCAAGGCCAAGTGTTAGTTGAGTCATATCATTTGAGCCAATGGAAAAACCATCAAAAAATTCCAGAAATTCTTCTGCCAGTATTGCATTAGAAGGGATCTCACACATCATAATGATCTTCAGACCATTTTTACCGCGTTCAAGCCCATTATCCGTTAATAATTGAATCACGGTTTCAGCTTCTTCCAGTGTCCGGACAAAAGGCACCATAATGGTCATGTTGGTGAGGCCCATTTCATTGTAGACTGTTTTTAAAGCCAGGCATTCCAGTTCAAAACAATCTCTGAACTCTTCTGCAATATAACGTGAGGCACCTCGAAAGCCAATCATCGGGTTTTCTTCATCGGGTTCATAACGAGAACCGCCTACCATATTAGCATATTCATTAGATTTAAAATCTGACATCCGGACAATAACCGGTTTGGGAGAAAATGCTGCGACGATGGTGCTGATCCCTTCAATCAATTTATTAACATAAAAACTAACGGGATCTTTATAACCTGCAATGCGTTTAACGATCTCTGCCTGTATATCTGCCTCCTGCTCATTAAACTCGATCAATGCTTTGGGGTGGATACCAATTGAATTATTAATAATAAATTCCAGACGTGCCAGACCAACACCATTATTGGGTATGGAAGCAAAATCAAAGGCGCGTCCTGGATTGCCGACATTGATCATCATTTTATTTTTTAAGGCGGGCATATTGATGCTTTCAGATGTTTCAATATCAAAATCCAGAATTTCCCGATACACCAGACCTGTATCCCCTTCAGCACAGGATACAGTTACTGCCTGATTGTTATTTATTTGTGTGGTTGCATCACCACAGCCGACAATGGCAGGGATGCCTAATTCTCTGGCAATAATAGCTGCATGACAAGTGCGACCACCACGGTTAGTTATAATAGCAGCAGCACGTTTCATTACTGGTTCCCAGTCCGGATCGGTCATATCAGTGACCAATACATCACCAGCCTGAACCTGATCCATCTCATTGATGCTGTCAACCACGCGAGTTTTGCCTGCACCAATTTTTTTACCTATGGCACGACCGCTGATGAGGACTTCCCCTGGTTGAGTCAGTTTATAGCGTTGAGTCACCTGCACTTTCTCACGACTTGCTACAGTTTCAGGGCGAGCCTGAACGATATAAAGCAGACCGGTACTATCAATTGCCCATTCAATATCCATAGGGCGGCGATAATGTTTTTCAATAATAACTGCACGGTAGGCCAGTTCATGCAATTGTTCATCTGAGAGACAAAATTGCTGTTGTTCAGATGTCTGTACGGGAACAATCGTTGTTGTTTCATCAGATTTATTACTATAAATCATTTTGATTTCTTTACTTCCCAGTTTTCGACTGAGAATAGCAAGGCGATCAGCAGACAGTAATTTTTTATGAACATAATATTCATCCGGATTGACTGAACCCTGAACCACTGTTTCCCCAAGCCCATAAGAGGCTGTAATAAACACAACATCTCTAAAACCTGATTCAGTATCCAGGGTAAACATCACACCGCTGACACCTTTATCGCTGCCGACCATATGCTGTATTCCAGCGGATAAAGCGACTTCACTATGAGAAAAATTCTGATGAACGCGATAAGAAATTGCTCGATCATTATATAAAGAGGCGAAGACTTCTTTTACATAATGTAATACTGAGTAGATGCCGCGAACATTTAAAAAGGTTTCCTGTTGTCCGGCAAATGAGGCTTCTGGTAAGTCTTCTGCGGTAGCAGAGGAACGTACAGCTACTGAGAGTTCTTCATTGTCATCTTTATAAGGTGCATTCATGGTTTCCCAGGCCGTGGTAATATCCGCTTGTAAATCATCCTGTAAAGGTGAATCAATTACCCATTGGCGAATTTTTGCCCCACTTTTCTGCAGTGCATCGACGTCTTCGATATTAAGATTTTCCAGCTCATCGTTAATGCGTTGCTCAAGAGAGTTATGTTCCAGAAATCGTCTAAAGGCTTCAGCAGTTGTTGCAAAACCGTTAGGGACGCGTATGCCAGCTTTAGTTAATTTACTGATCATTTCGCCCAGAGAGGCATTTTTACCACCGACAATTTCAACATCATTTTTGCCGAGTTCTTTAAACCAGATGATATTCTTACTCATAATAAAATCTCTTTTTTAGAGGTGTCTGGAAATGTATGGACACTTGTTAGTAAAAAACACAAATAAACTTATAATATTTTTTTCTTTAAAATTTTATGTTTTATTTTGGGATTGGTACAATTTTTGATACTGCCGCAATTGCATTTTCCTCCACCGCCACAGCCGCCGCCTTCTTCACGGGCGGAGCCAAACTCAGGGTGTTCAGAGGCAAATTTTCGTGAGTATCTTTGTACCAGATACCATAAAAATAAAAATCCCAGCATAAAAAACATGGCTATAAAATAACGTATGATAATATCCATTGCTAACTGCCCAGGCCTGCAAAGCCCATAAATATTAATGATAAAATACCCGCTAGCATTAGGCTGATGGCTGCCCCCTGACTGGTATTGGGCAGGTCAGCCAGCTCCAGCTTTTCTCTTAAGCCGGCCATTAAAACAATGGCCAGAATAAAGCCTGCACCTGCACCAGTACTATAAGCCAGTGACTGATACAGGTCGTAATCTTTATGAGTTTGAAACAGTGCTAATCCAAGTATGGCACAATTGGTTGTGATTAGTGGTAAGAAGATACCTAAGGCTTTAAATAAACCGGGTGAGAATTTTTTCATTGTCATTTCAACCAGCTGTACTGCCGAAGCAATTACTGCGATATAACAGATTAAACGTAAAAATTCGATTTCAAAGTACACCAGCAGCTCATTAATAAAATAAGCACTGATAGAACTAATTAACATAACCAGAGTGGTTGCCAGTCCCATAGACCAGGCGGTATTTAATTTCCCGGAAACACCAAGGAAAGGGCAGAGGCCTAAAAACATGGCCAAAACAAAGTTATTGATTAAAAAAGCATTAAGAAAAATAAATGAAACTGAATCAGGAGACATCAGGATACTCCTCCTTCTTTAGCAAGAGCTAATGATGCTTTACGCTCTTTGAGCCAGTTAAACAATAATAACCAGGCACCCAGAACTATAAAACCACCGGGCGGTAAAACCATCACAACCCAGGGTTGAAAGGCCTCTCCAAAAACAGAATAACCGAGCAAACTGCCATTGCCTAATAATTCACGTACACTGCCCAGAGATAATAGAGCAATGGTAAAACCGATGCCCATGCCCAGACTGTTAACCAGAGTCTTTAATAAACGATTCTTAGAGGCATAGGCTTCTGCTCGACCTAATATCATACAATTAACCACGATTAACTGAATAAAGGCACCCAGGGCATTATAGAGCTCAAGACTAATGGCCTGTATAACATAATCCGTTATGGTCACAAAGGTGGCAATAATAACGATGTATGTTGCGATGCGCACCTCTTTGGGAATGGCATTGCGCAACAGGGAGATCAGGGTGCTGGAACATAACAATACAAAAGTGGTTGCCAGACCCATAGCCAGAGCATTGATAACAGAGTTGGTCACTGCCAGTACCGGGCACATACCCAGAAGCATGACAAAGACTGGATTTTCTTTCCAGATACCGGTTAAAAATGTGTCGGCAGTGATGGTATTATCTTCTATAATCGGCATGACTTATTGCTTAGCCTCCGCTTGAGATGTTGGTAGTGTTTGCAGCTGACTCAGTTCTTCTATATAGGGTGATAGCTTGGGCAGTAACTTTTCTGCTCCCTGATTTATGGCCTTACCCACTGCTTTTGAAGTAATGGTTGCACCAGAAATAGCATCGATTTCCCAAAGATTTTTTTTGCTGCCGTGTTTCACTGTTATGATCGCATTTTTTAACGATTTTTTATCATCACTTAAGCTTGCATCCAGGGCATTGAAGTTAGCCAGAAAAGTTTCATCGGTTAGAATTTTATCACCCAGCCCCGGAGTTTCAGTCATTTTAATAATACTGAAGCCGCGTATACATTGACACTTGGGGTCATAACCATAAATAAGTCTGACCATATCGGCATAACCCTGAGCCGCAGCTTCAGCAGCAATGCCTTTTAGTTGACCTTGTTTATCATAGGCGGCATAAAATTTTAGATCGGTTTTATTCGCTTTTGTTACTTTTGGATCAAACTGTTCCAGCCCTTTATCAGTGAGTCGATAGCTTCGACGCTGCTGTGCGCCGGGTATCACTTGAAAAATGGCTTTTTCAATCATAATGCGTTGATTTTCCTGAATGGGAGCCAGGGTCAATTGCCAGGTTAACACGACCAGTAAACCGGATAACATGGCCACGCCACCCAGAGTAATAATCATTGCCAGGGAAGAGGCGCGTTTAGGAGCGGCAGAATGAGTCATTTTCCAGCTCCCTTACGGGCAACATGACCAAATTTGCGTGGTTGTGCAATGGCTTCGATAAGCGGCACTGTAGCATTGGCAAATAAAATAGCATACATGATCCCTTCGGGAAGGCCGCCAAAAAGACGGATAATAATGGTTATGCTGGCAATAAGAATTCCAAATAACCACATGCCTGCTGGAGTCACAGGGGCACTGACCGGATCAGTGGCCATAAATAATGCCCCCAGCATTAATCCGCCGGAGGAGAGCATAAATAATGGACTTGGATAGCTGTTATCAAAGAGGAAAAAAGTACCGCTGATAATAATAGTCGAAATAAAAATAGCCAGAGGAATGCGCCAGCCCATTATTCCACGGATAATTAAGTAGGTGCCACAGAGCAGAATTAATAAACTGGATGTTTCACCCAGAGAGCCGCTGCTGAACCCCAGAAATAGATCATTAAAGGATGTGGATGTACCTTCAAACTTATGTAAAGCCAGAGGTGTTGCACCAGTAAAACCATCGATACTTGCAGGAGCGGTAAATGGTAACGTGAGGCTGGAAGGAATGAATTGAGTAAAACGATCCGTCAGCCCTCCTGGTGTCCAGCTGGTGATTGCCACAGGAAAAGCTGCCTGAACAAAAGCTCGACCAAGTAAGGCAGGGTTAAATAGATTAAAACCCATGCCGCCAAATAGTGTTTTTCCCATAGAAATTGCCACAAATCCGGCAACAGCACCCATCCATAGAGGAAAACCGGGCGGTAATGTCAGTGCTAGAAGAATACCTGTAATAACGGCAGTATAATCATTTAATGACTTTTTTGGATTAGAGTTTTTGTCAGAAATATAATTAAAAAATAGTTCCGTTAAAACACAGGATAGCGTTACTACCAGAATGAGTGCCAGAGCACTGATACCAAACTGGTAGACAGCAAAGGCACAGATGGGCAGCAATGCATAAATAACGTGGTGCATAATCTGAGGCAGAGACAAAGTCCCCTTCATATGTGGTGAGGTGCGCAATTCAATCATTGTTTTGTTTCTCTATAGCCCGTTCTCTCATAATGGACTTTGAAATTCTAAAGTACTGAACCAGTGGTATATTAGATGGACAAACATAACTGCAACAGCCGCATTCAAAACAATCCATCAAATTGAAATTTTCCTGCATGGATTCATATTCGCGTTTTGAAGCCAGCTGGCCCAGCATTGATGGATTCAGGTGCATAGGACAGGCATCAACACAACGAGCGCATTTAATGCAAGGATAGACATCATCTGAGACTTTTTCAATGGATTGTTCATTAAAAACCAATAGCCCTGAAACGGGTTTTGTGATGGGTACATCCAGTGAAGCAACCGTTGAACCCATCATTGGACCGCCCAGGATTAAATGCTTGGCTGATCCTGAAAAACCAACGTGCTCTAATAAAAAACGAATGGGTGTGCCTAAGGGAACCAGATAATTTCCAGGTTTTTTAACTCCAGTGCCAGTTACGGTGACAACACGCTCAATTAAGCCTTGATTCTGAGGCAATAATTTACCCAGTTGTGTAATGGTGGCAATATTCTGCACCACAACATTAACTTGATAAGGAAAACCGGCGGAAGGTACTTCACGGCCTAATAGTACTTTAATTAAGAGTTTTTCTGAACCCTGAGGATAATGAGTTTGAACAGCCTTAACCTGGATATGTTCAACGCCTGAGAGGTGTCCCTTGATGGCTTCCACTGCATCCATCTTGTTATCTTCAATGCCGATAATGGCCTGTTTGGCTCCCAGTGCCTTCATCAGCATACTGGTTCCCAGCAGTAGTTCAGCAGTTTGTTCCAGCATAAGACGATGGTCAGTAGTTAAATAGGGCTCACATTCACAGCCGTTTACCACTAACGTATCAATGCTGTATTCAGGCGGTACTGATAGTTTAATATGAGTTGGAAAGCCTGCTCCTCCAAGACCAACCATTCCCGTGTCCTGTACAGCTTTAATGAATTGCTCATGAGTCAGAGAGGGAATATTAACAGGTTCAAATGATGCCGTCCTCTGGCTGGCTCCAGGCCAGGTTTTTATCACAATGGATTCAGTTTTCGGCCCCCTGGCCGTGGGATACAGCTCGATCTCTTTTATGATACCACTGGCGGGAGCATGAATGGGGACAGACATAAAGCCATTGGCTTCTGCAATCAGCTCACCACGTACCACTTCCTGCCCGGGAGACACAATGGCCTTGGCCGGTGTGCCAAAATGCTGTGACAAAGGAACAATCAGCTCCGGTGCAAAAGGCAGACGCCTGATGGCCTGTTCACGTGTGTGTTCCTTTTTATCAGGAAGATGAATTCCATGGGCGAACGTTTTGTATTTAAAAAAATCCAGAATACTCATGCTACTGGTATTTCTCTGCACGTTTGATCAGTTTATCTAATCCTGATTCATTGCTGTTAAATGGGGTACCTGGATGGATACACTCAGCAGGGCATTTTTCAGCAGCTTTAATAATATCCTTATAACTGCCGGCCTGTGGATCAGAAATAATGATCTGCTTCTGGTCGTTATAGGCAAAAATATCTGAGTTTATGGCAATGCAGTCATCGCAGGCGGTGCATTCAGGCGATTCGACCCAGACAGCTTCATAATCAGAGCCATTATTACCGGCAGGTGCACTGGTTCCTGTGCTGCTGCTTGTATTTGTCATAAGGCTCATGGCTGAATCGTTGCCGCCGCCCGTCATGGACAACAGATTATTAGTTAAACTCTGAGCCATTTCCTGACGTGTCTGTTTAATAATTGCTTCCTGATCCGTAGTATGGTCATAACCACTGAGAGATTTTAATTGTCGCCAGAAGTCTCGACGCTCCAGAGCAGAATAGGCCAGTTCTTTCGATACCTGAGTACGTATCAACTGCTGTTTTCTGCTTACCGTCCAGATATAAGGGTGTGCTGTTTTCTGCTCTTCTTTATCCAGTTCAAGGAACTCATCAACCGGGAGCATTTCATCGGTCCATTTATCTTCAGGAATATTACGGAAGTGTTTGCGGAAGCGACCTTCCGTGGCAGCAAAATCAACAAAGGTCAGAGGCACATCAAGCTGTTGTTCTTTTCCCTTGCTGTCAACATAATCCAGCTTGTAACGTGGCCAGTCCTGAGCCATTGATGGATTACCGTCCAGCTCAATGCATTCCTCAAATGTTGTGCCTTTGTCGGGATCAAATTTAAATAATGGATAAGCTCTGGACTCAACAGCCAGTTTACTTTGTCTGTCAGCACTGTCATCGGCGATGCCATGTTCCGGTGGGCAGACGGCGTAAATATTAAAGATGGCAGGTCTGGAGCTGTTCAAGCCTTCAATATAACCTTCTAATAAGTGACTGGGATGTGAGAATGAGCTTTGCAGAACATAGGAAGTTCTATGGGCGGCGGCAATCAGACTCATTTCTTTACGAATTTCTTTTTTACCTTTCCAGACTTTACTAAAGGGGGCCATATCTGAAATCTGGCTGACAAATCCTGAAGTACAGGCTTGTCCTCCGGTATTGGAATAAACCTGAGTATCCACAATCATGACCTTGATGGGAACTCCGGACATCATCATACGGGATAAATTCTGGAAACCAATATCATACATGGCACCATCACCACCTACAGCAACAACGGGTGGACAAAGATGAAATTCTTCGGTACTGAACTGTTCCCAGTTGAAGCGGGTAAAAAATTCTTTATGTTCAGAGGCACTGTATTTTCCGGCGAGTTCCAGCTCTGCCATGCGCACGGCTTTAAAACCTTCAGCCATTTTAACCATATGACCTTCAAACAGACCCATTGCCATGGAAGGAGAGTCCTGAAACAGATTACTGGACCATGGGAAAGGGTAAGGGTTGAACGGGAAGGTTGAACCCCAGACAGAAGTGCACCCTGTTGCGTTAATAAAGCCCATGTCGGAACGGCCGGTATTGGTGACACCGGTGGTGTATTTCCATTTCAGCTGTTTTAGATCTTCCAGCAGATCAGTGACCCACTGCAGCCATTCAGAGTCCAGAGGTTCACTATCATCCTGGGCATCAAGTGTACTGGTTAGTTTGGTCAGAGTAACATCACTATCCTGATTATCATCCAGTAAATTATGAATAGCACCGGTATTATTTAAGTCAATGTTCTGTGCCAGTGTGAGGCGAATATGTTGTTCCAGATCCTCAATCAATTGCTCAATTTGAGCCAGATGTTTTTTCACTCTGGGCTGCATTAATGCAGTGATAGTACCAGTGAAAAGATGTATGGCAGTTTTTTCACCGCAACCCAGACAGGCACCATCACCACAGACCATTGAGCCGTAATTGCGCTTATTTAGCAATAATGTTTCCAGAGCACCGATGCCTTCATCAATATCATCTATGCGAATATAATCATCATCAGTTGTGGGCAGGGCTTCCCAGAAATTCCATTCATTGCGCAATTTTTCAACGCTTTCTGTGGTCTGAGTATCAATAGTCAGAGCATCATCTTCACAAACGTCTATGCAGAGCATGCAGCCCTTACAGGTGTATGGGTTGACCGTGATGGAAAACAATCCACCGCTGCCTTTGGCTTTTTTCTCTTTATTGGCATAGTAAGGTTTGGTTGCCGAGAATTTAAAATCGCCCAGTGATGCCATAAACCAGCCAAATTCTTTTTCCAGGGTTTTCAGCTCCGATTCTTCCAGCTCGGATTCATTAAGTGTTTCTAAAATAGCCTGATCTAATAGCTGGTTAACGTTTGCCTTATCACCATAAGGTTCAATTAAGACACGCAGTTTTTTCTCAACATCTCGTAGAGCACGACGCAAAAATTGTGTTTTGTGGCCGATGGTTGTATGGGATGAATCACCAGAGACCCCGGTTTCAATACGAGTAATAATGGTGGCAAAAATCTCACTAAAGGTATTCACCAGGCCGGGCATGGCACTATCCGGGCAAACCGTATAACAATCACCGCAGGCAGTGCAATTTTCTGCATTCCAGGTGGGATGTTCAAAGCGAATTTGAGTCATATCGCGGAACACACCGGTAGATGCGGGGATTTGACTGATAGCTAAAAATGGATCAGCCAGATTATCATTACCCTGACCTGCAAGGTATAAGCTGCCGGTTTGTTCCCAGAAGTGATGAATGTCGGATAATTTTTCAGAGCCTTGCTGCTGTTTTTTCAGCAGGGCAGGCAAGTTGACCACTTTTTTAGCAATGGTTGAGTATTTTCCTTCAATAACCTTGTCAATTATTTCAGTAGTTTCATCAAAACCACGTTTAACAACCCGTAAGTTATCTTCAACGACTGCCCGGCCTTTGCTACCGAATTTTGATTCGAGCTGAGCTTCAATGGCTTTAAATAACTCTTTCTCGCCCAGGCCTGCACTTTCCATAATGGGTGAAGCGACAAAAAATGCTCCCTGAAATGCTGTACCCTGCATGCGATATTGTAGATCAGGGTTGCCGGCTTCTTCACGGGCAATTTTAAAGCCGTCAACGTAAAAAATTCGAATGTCATCATCAATGATCTTTTGCCGCCCTTTTAATGGCAGTGAGTTCCATACTGCCTGAGGTGATTCCAGATTACTTTGAATTACCAGAACACCGCCTTTTTTCAAACCGAAGAGGGGATTGGAGTGCTCAAAAACATTGGGATCAGGTGACAGAACAATATCAACATAATGAAATTCACAGTTTACCTTAATTGGCTCAGGCGCAGCAGACAGATAATAAGTTGTTGGTTGTCCTTTTTTCTCTGAACCATATTTGGGGTTGGACTTAATGTGATAACCTAGTAAATCAAATAAAGTCAGTGATAAGTTTTTACCCGTTGTTATTGCTCCCCAGCCGCCTACGGAGTGCATGCGTAAAGTAATGGCGCCTTCAGGCATTAAATTGGGATTTTCACTGCCTTTGATTGACAGATCTGCCAGGTGTGGATAGGCATCTAATAATTCCTGTTGAGCTATTTCCTGTTTAGGTGAATCAGGCTGACTATGAACAAACTCAATGGATAAATAATAAAATGGCAGCTGCTTGCCTTCAGGCAGCATATTTTCTATAACACCAATCAAAGCTTCAGGTTGTAAATCACGGCTTCCTAAGCCGAAAGAACCAGAGTAGAGTGTGGGTTTATCTGTTATTTTGTCAAATGTTGCATAATCAGGATAAGGCTTGGTTTTGCCCTGATTATCAAAACATTTACTCAGGGCTGCACGGATTTCCCTGATTAAAGGGAGATCTTCAGCCAGAGGTTGATCGGTTCTTTCAATGACAGTAACGCCTTTTTTACCTTTTAAAATATGGCTCAGAACATCCCCAGGGAAAGGACGATAGAAACGCATATTTAGAACACCAACCTTAAGGCCACGAGTCTCACGTAAATAATCAGCGACTACTTCAGCCTGAACGATGACACTGCCCTGTGCAGCAATGATATAATCGGCATCATCGGTTTTATAGCAACCGACACGTTCGTATTTTCGACCGGTGAGATGGTAATACTCATCCATGACCTGTTCTGCTAATGCATCAATATGCTCATAAAAATAAGGACGTTGTGCGGCAACCGTCTGCATATAGGCATCCTGATTCTGTACACTGCCGGTAGTTACAGGATTATCAACATCCCATGACATAGGTACACGGCGACGTTGTTTGCCATAAATCATCTTTTGAGCGGCTGTCGGGCAGTCAATCATATCTTCAGGGCGGCCGAGGTATTCAGCAATGAGCTGACGTTCAGGTACTTGCAGTAATTCAATCAGGTGAGTGGTCAGAAAACCATCCTGAGCAACAATTGCCGGAGTCAGAGCTAATTCAGCCAGTTTACGCATCATCAGGGTTAAATCTGCAGCTTCCTGAGCATCTTTTGCCATAACTTGGATAAAACCGGTGTCATCAACACAGTGATAATCATCGTGGCCACAATGAACATTTAAACTGGCTTTAGTAATGGCACGGCAGCCAATATTTAAAACATAGGGTAACCTTTTACCGGCTGCGGTATAAAGTGACTCGTGCATAAAAGCCACACCCTGAGCGGAAGAGAAGTTGACGGCTCGAAGCCCGGTCATAGAAAGACCGGCAGTTACTGCTGCTGCCGCATGCTCACTTTCTGGTTCAATAAAAATCAGCGGCCGGTCAGAAGTATTAATATGACCTTTGCCTACTTCTTCAGCCCAATATTCGCCCATTTGTGTTGAGGGTGTAATAGGATATGCACCAGCAGCATCTGAGGCCTCACGTTCGCACATAATTACCGCACCATTGCCATCCATAGCCATACGTTTTCCTGGATAAGGGAATGTCTTTTTTTCTTTTGAAGAAAGATTATTACGGATTTTATCAAACATCATTGAGTCCTTAGTTTTGACTTATGGCTATTATTCTAGGCTTATGGGTAGTGTTACACTCTAGGCAGAGGTTCAATTCGTAAAATAGGTTCCTTACGGACTATTTTATGAGAGCTGATGCCTCGTTCTGATTCTTTGTTGTAATCTTTCCAGACAATGGAGCCAGTGGGGCAACGCTCTATTGCGACTTTGGATGCTAAGCCGTTTTTACTATAATCAATAACTGCTATAGCATTTTTAATGCTGATAAGACCCTCGGGAGCATCACTGACACAGCGACCACAGGCATTACAGGCGACACTGCAATGTGCCTCGCTTTCATCCATATTGTCTTTGTTATTACAGGCAACCCATAACTTGTTGCTAATGGGTTGTAAGGAAAATAAATCTTTTGGGCATTCAGTGACACAATCGTTGCATGCAGTACAAAGATCTTCATCAACGACAGGTAAACTGAATTTATTAAATGAGATGGCATCAAAATCACAGACGTTACCACAGTCTTCCAGACCCAGACAGGCCCAACTGCAACCTTTTCCGCCACCGGAAACCAGAGCTGCGGCTCGACAGGTTTTTAGGCCTTCATAGTTGGCCCGGGTATAACTAACGTGGCTGCCGCCTGCACAGGCGAGACGAGCAACTTTCTTTTCATGGGTGTTGACTTCAACCCCTAAAAAATCAGCAATGACTTGATTCATATCCTTACTGTTAACCGTACAGAGACCAGGGTCTACTTTATGAGCAACCAGAGCCTCAGCAAATGGTCGACACCCTGGTGTACCACAGGCACCGCAGTTGGCATGTGGTAATAAGTCTTCTACTTCATCTATTTTTGGATCTTCGTATACATAAAGACGTCGGTTAGCAACGGAAAGAATTCCGGCAAGAATAACGCCAAGGCTGGCCATAAAAAAGCTGGCGAGCAGTAATTGATTAATTGACTCAGTGCTTATTTCCATTGCTATCCTCACACCATCAAGATTGAATTGCTTGGCTCATATTTCCTGATACTCTACAAGGGTATATATTATTAGTCATTTCAATTATTTCAATCTTGTATATTAAAAAATTTAATACTATAATTAAATCAAGTTTGCAAAGGGGGATCTATGACCAAACTTCCAACAATGTATTACAAACAAAACCGTATGAAACAACTGCGTGCTTTTTGTCATGCAAGCCGTACTGGTAGTATCAGTGAAGCGGCCGAACTACTATTTTTGAGCCAGCCAACAGTCACATTACAAATTCAGGCGCTTGAGCGCGAGCTCAACATTGATTTATTTGAACGCCGTGGTCCGAAAATACAATTGACGCCAGAAGGAAAATTACTCTATGAGTTATCTAACTCACTGGTTGATGGTATTGATAAGCTGCATGAAACATTTGCGGCAAATCTGGGCCGACTTGAGTCAGGTGAGTTAAATATTGCTGCTGGAGAGTCAACCATCCTTTATATTCTTCCTGAGTTTGTTGAACAATTTAATAAAAAATACCCGCAAATCCATTTAAAACTGCTTAATGTCACCGGGCGTGATGGCATGGCTATGGTCAGAGCAGATGAAGCAGATTTTGCCGTGGGTTCAATGTTAGAAGAACCTGAAGATATTATTTACAGACCTATATTTTCTTATAATCCAGTTTTGATCACACAGGAAGATCATCCTCTGGCTGAGAAAGATAGCGTGACTCTGGAAGATATCAGTCCTTATGGGCTGATTTTGCCGCCACATCATTTGAGTACCTGGAGAGTGGTTGATATGGCTTTTCGGCAACAAAACCTGTCTTTCCATGTTTCCCTTGAGGCTGGTGGTTGGGAGATCATAAAAAAATATGTTGAACTGGGGATGGGCGTATCAATTGTCACCGATGTCTGTTTAACAGGTGATGAAAAATTAGCACAAAAACCTTTAGATGATTATTTTCCAAAAAGAAGCTATGGCTTAGTGTTACGAAAAGGTAAATTCCTATCACCTCAGGCAAGGCGTTTTATTGAAATTATGGATCCTGATTTCTTTGATGAAAATGCAGAGGAATAAAAGAAAAAATTATTATAGTCATGTCTTGCATTATTACAAGTCGAATAGAAATTATTTTTTATTCATAGATAAAACTTTCTTCATATTTAAAAAATATGAACTGTTTTTCAGGTAAACCAAATGTATCTATTAAGGACTCATGAATTGTAATTGATATATTTTGTCTTTGTGCATCTAATAAACGTTTAAGTTCATAAATTTACCTGCATCATTTTATTCCTTTTCCTTCTTTTTTACAAAATCATCGTTTTTCATGTCCTCCTCAGGCTTTTTAAACTCAATCTGAATGTGATTTAGTTAACACGTTCATCAAAATGAGTGGAATTGTCCTGTCAATGAACAGAAATGTCATTTGTTATTCCTAAGACTTCAATATAATTATTTATAACGAAACTGATCTCAGGAATAAATCAATGAATTATAATCGTCGATTACTTTTAAAAGGCTTAGTGGCAATAAGTGGTACTTCTATAATGCCTGGTCTTGTCTCACAAGTAAATGCAGCATCAGTTATTGATGATCCTGTATTAATGTATCTCAGAACCCGAGCCGCTCGTTTGGCTGATTATGCAACCTTTGGTGCAAATGAGGAGACAGTTAATTTAATTATGGATACTGGCTGGGAAAACTGGCTGGATACACAACTTAGTATGCCCTTTACATCACTCTCTGATAGTTTTGATATAATAACAGATGAGAAAAGGGGGAATTATTTTTATTCACCCTGGTGGACAAATACAATCAATGCACCGGATCAACTGCTTCAGCGAGTTGGCTTTGCGCTTTCTCAATGGTTTGTTATTTCCACAGAGCATCCTGCTATAACAGGACGAAAACCTATGCAGGCACACTACTATGATATGTTGCTCAAGGGCATTGATGGTTCATTTAAAGAGTTATTATTTAGTGTATCAACTCATCCTGCAATGAGTATTTATTTATCATCTATCTTTAATCAAAAAGCTGATCCTGAACTCGGTACAATTCCTGACGAAAATTATGCACGAGAACTTTTACAATTATTTACCTGCGGTGCAGAAAAACGTTACTGGAATGGAACATTCAGAAAAGATACAACTGGTCAAAAAATTCCCAATTATAGCGAACAAGATGTTCAGGAACTGGCCAGAGTATTTACTGGAATGGGATTGAAGGATGGATCACGCTGGGGAATATTGAGAGGCGATTTTGAGTCACCGGTCATTGAATTTTCTGAACATCACGATTTTGGCAGTAAAAAATTATTTGGACGAACAATACCTGAAGGATTGAGTCTTTATGACGATATTCGTCAAGCTCTGGCCCTTATCGTAGGCAGACGTAAGGCAACCACTGCGGGTAATTTTTCCCGGTTTATGATCCAACGTCTTACTGTGTCAAACCCAAGGGCTGCTTATGTGGATCATGTAGCAAAAGTATTTAAAGAGACTGATGGAAATATTAAACAAATTGTCCGGGCGATAATGTTACATCCAGATGCTATTGATGGAAACAGTAGTGAAAAAGGAGAGACAGGGCGTCTAAAAGAGCCACTGCTCTGGTATAGCAGTGCTCGTCGTGCTATTGCGCCACCACGAGATCAACTATTGAATTCTACTACAGGACCATTATTAAGAGATGGAGAAATACGTACGATATCAACTTTTAATCAAACACCGCTTGGGGCACCTAGTGTCTTTGGGTTTTTCCCAAGAGAATTTCAGCCGTCAATACTTCATGGACAAGGCACTTCTTATATAGATTATGTGGCTCCAGAAGCCTATCTTTATGATTTAAATAGTATTGTACTAATCTCCAATAAATTACGCAGCAGTATGTTGATAAAAACAGAAGATCTCACTCGCTTTTATGAAAAACTGGAACAAGGCGCCACAAATGAAGAATTTGCTGATTATGTGCTGGATCAAATCCTGTTTGGAAATTATCGCCAAACACTGAAAACAGAAATGATAGAGTTACTGAATACAAGGAATGAGGATCCGAAATATTATACTTATAAAGTAAGAGGTGCATTGTTGATAGCAACAGTATCCCCTGATTTTCTTGTCATTAATATGCCGCAGGAGGCTTAAAATGAGTCATAAAGCAATCGTAGTATTCTATATGCATGGTGGTCATGATGGCTATAATATGTTCGTGCCTCTTGATAATTATCAGCGTTATGCTGACTATCGTGGTAACTTAGCCCATCAGGAAGACAGCTTGATCCCTCTGGGAATAGGACAAAATAATCTGGCGATTCATGGCCACTTTAATCGTACTGCTGAAATGATTCAGTCCGGAATTGCAGCTCCTATACTGGGCACAGGAAATTTAGTTGAACCTGTGACTTATGATACATTAAATCAAAAACTAGCCGCTACACCTCCTTTTTTACATAGTCACTCACACCAACAAAGCTTCAATAAAGGAGCATATGATAAAGTAACCGGTTGGGCAGGGCGTATGCTTGATCTGTGGTATGAAGATGACTATATTCCTCAATCTATTAGTCCTGCACTAACAATGGCTCAGGATTTGGATCTGGTTTCATCGGCAACACTTGGTGTTTCTCAAATTAGAAGTGAAGGGGAAAACTGGTATGCACTACAACCTGAACTACGTGATATTGTTTACAGCCTGAGTAAAAATAGTGATTACAGCCATATCATCGAACAGGCAGCACAAAAAAACATATCAAATTCAGTTGAAGGTCAGGAATATCTGCAAGTATTATTTTCCCAGTTTGAAGAAAGTGGTAAGTTAAATACATCAGCAACTATTGCCAGCAAATTAATTGCTGCTGCTGGACAATTGGGGCATGAGCGACAAATTATTCATGTTGCATTACCTGGTACCTGGGATACACATCGAGATCAAATGCAAAGACTAAATGAACAATATATCACTATTGATAATTTATTTGCTGACTTTATCTTAGAGCTTGAACGATATGGTGTAGCAGATAATGTGGTTTGTGTCACTGCATCTGACTTTGGCCGCAGCTTAAAGCCAAATAGCGTTGGCACTGATCATGGGTGGGGAAACAATCAGCTGGTGTTTGGTAAACCAGTTCAGGGAAATCAGGCTATTGGTGAATTTATTGACTATGATGATCCGGAATATTGGACCAAATCGAAACGCCTGATCCCAAAACTGGCCGATATTCAGACTTATTCAACGCTTGGGAAATGGTTTGGTCTCAATGACGGGCAACTCAATAAACTGTTCCCGGATTTAAATAACTTTGATGAATGGGATTTAGGTTTTATGTCAACTTAGCCTAAAACTATACCATAAAAAAACATCCACCACTGAAACAATTTTAGGGTGGATGATTTTCTTTTGGGTTGACCACTTCAGTACAGCTTATTGAGACTTAAGACTATTGTAAACAATTTCTATCCAGGTTTCTGTTGACAAAAAGCCATCGGTCCAGGAGTCCCATTGCTTAGACAGACCCTTAGACTGGATCTGTTCCAGAGTGAGTCCTTGTTTTTTCATAGCTTCTACTTCAGATGAAGTACCAATTAACATGTTATAAAAATCCTGTAAATCAGATTTGCTGGATAATGGGCCATGACCTGGTATCACTTTTGTTGTATCACTGATAATAGCCAGTATGTCTTTGACATTTTTAGCCATATTTAAGACGTTACCGCCATGTTCGATATCAATAAATGGGAAAAATCCCGAAAAATGGTGATCCCCCATATGAACCACATTTGCTTTTTTAAAGAAAACAATGGAGTCGCCGTCGGTATGACCATTGGCATAATGAACAATTTTTATTTCTTCATCATTCATATGCAGTGTCATTGATTTTGCATAAGTTACGTCAGGTAATGCTTTTTCTGGATAAGGCTCAGAGACCATTTTAAATAACTTGATTTCCTGAGTATTTAATAAGCGTGTTCTGACATTATCATGAGCGATAATTTGTGCATGAGAACCAAGGGCGAAATTTCCACCCGTATGGTCACCATGCCAGTGGGTATTAATAATATAAGTGAGCTTATCTAAGCCGCCAAAATGTCTTACTTCTTCTATAAGGGCTGGTGACATTTCCTTATAGTCATCATCCACCATCAGCAGACCTTGTGCTCCAGTCATTATTGCAACATTTCCCCCTTTACCTTGCAGCATCCAGATGTTTTTGGAAACTTTAGTCGACTTGAACGACGGTGTATCTGAGTGATGTTTTTCTGCTATTGAATGACCAGCAATGAAACTTGAGACAAAAAATAAAGCACAGATAATGCTTGCTTTTTTCAAATCCATATTATTTTCCATAGTTTTTTATTATGACAATGAGTGATGAATCAGTTTAAAGCATAAATTGATTTTTATCGAGAAGTGGTAGAGCAATTCAGGTTTGTGATGGGGGTATTTGAATTTTTAATTATCTAAAGTTATTATTAACACAATGAATCAAAACACTTTTTGCTTCGGTTTGTTGTCACTCAATTTATTATGAAGGTTTATCCATGTCTCAGTCTTATTCGTTGATTGGTATTTTTCTGATATTGTTTATTATTCAGGGGTGTCAATCGATACCCCCTTTAATACAATTGTCTGATTATCAGGGTGAATTGAGTCTTCCTGATGGCTCAATTTATAAGGGAAAATTGGAAAATGGCTTGCTTCATGGTGTTGGTGAACTCGACTGGAAAGATGGCAGTTCATTTAAGGGAGATTTTTATCAGGGTGTTATGCAAGGCGAAGGAGCTTATGTTGCCAGCGATGGAACAAGCTTTACGGGGGAATTTTATAACGGTTTGCCTCATGGAAAAGGAGAAATGGTCACTTTAGACGGTGCTCGTTTAGAAGGACAATTTGTTAAAGGTCAGATACAAGGAAAGGGACGTTCATCGGATGCTTTTGGTACTTCATATGAAGGTAATTATGTGGACAATGAATTTGATGGTCATGGTATTTATATTGATCAGCAAGGTAATCGTTATGTGGGTGAATTTAAAAAAAATTCCCCTGATGGTCAGGTTGAAGTCTTTTATAAATCTGGTTCAAGATACAGAGGTGAAGTTAAAAACTGGCTGTTTGACGGCAAAGGACAGTTTACTGAGAAAAATGGTGACAAGTTTATAGGTGATTTTGTAAAGGGTGAGGCTACAGGGCAAGCAGAAGTATTATATCAGAGTGGTGATACTTACCGGGGTGAACTTCAAGAATGGGAATTACAGGGCAAAGGCGTTTACCACAGTACAAACGGCCGTATTTATAAGGGTGACTTTATGTCGGGTACTTTAACAGGCAGTGGTGAAATCAATTATGGAGAGGGTTATCTATATAAGGGAGAAGTATTAGACTGGATGCCTGAGGGCTATGGTGAGCTCATTATGCCTGGAAGTGGTCAATACACAGGATTTTTTAAAGAAGAGAACTTTTATGGCAAGGGCAAAATGGTCTATGAAAATGGAAATGTTTATGAAGGTGAGTTTAAAAATAACCTGATGCATGGGAAAGGTAGTTTAACTTTGAGTACTCCTAAAGGAAGGAAAAAGGTTACTACAGGCTGGTGGGTTGAGGGATATTTTTTTGGACAAGAAAAACCACCAGAAATAACAGCAGAGCTTGAAGAAAAATTAAAAAAAGAAATTGAAGATGCAAAAAATACCTCAATTAAATTAAATGCTGAGGAAATTCTTTATTCTCAGTATGAAATATTAAACAATCATTTAAAAGTCTTAAAACCATCCATGCCTGATAAAAGCGAATTATTTTTTATTTCATTCGCTTCTTATGGTGCACAGGATCTATTTATGAAAGAAGCTAAATTTAGTAAAGATTTATTTGACCAACATTATCAGACTCAAAAGCATTCTATCAGCTTAATCAATAATGCTAAAACGGTCGAAAATGTGCCTTTGGCTACGGCGTTCAATCTTGAATTGAGCCTTAATAAAATGTCTGAATTAATGCAAGATGAAGACATTTTGTTTCTATTTTTAACCAGTCATGGTTCTAAAAATCATCATCTGTCTATCAGTTTGGAAGATGTTCCACTCAATGATTTATCGGTTAAAAAATTGGCAGAGTTAATAGAAAAGAGCAAAATAAAATGGAAGGTGATTATTGTTTCTTCTTGTTATTCTGGTGGTTTTATTGATGAACTGGAAAATGAGAATACGCTTATAATTACCGCTTCCAGCAGTGATCATGTTTCATTTGGCTGTAGCGATGATGCAGAATTTACTTATTTTAGTCAGGCTTTTTTTGAACAGGCACTGGTTAAAAGTGATAGTTTTAAACAAGCTTTTTCTAAATCGTCGATTTTGATTGCTCAAAGAGAAGATAAAGAAGGGTACAGCCACTCGAACCCACAAATGTCTATGGGCAATAAAATTGAGCAGCAATTGAAAAAATGGCGGAAACAATTAAAAAAAGAGAAAGATCGCTCAGTTGCATCAGGTATCAATATACCAACAACTCTGAAAAATTAATGCATATTAATGCCTTCTTTCTATTCAGGGAGTTAACTGCGAATGCTCTTCTAAGTCACTATTCGGAAGAGAAAAGCACGAGTTCATTCATGCAGGTATGATTTCTTACTAAGATAAATATTGTGTCTTGTCCAAGCCTGGATAAGATTTTCGGTTGTTCCTCACAAATCTATCCTATTATCAAGGCTTTGTCATTTTATTGAAATATATCCAATATAGAATATCGCCTATTATGACTCTCATGGAATATTTATGAAAGACAATTCAACTACAACTGAGCCAACCTATAAAACATATATATTATCCAATGAATGGCACTCTGCTATTATTGGTTTTTTTATAGGAATACTCATGATAGCAATTTATCTCTGGATGGCTTCTGGATTTATTAATTTATTATTGGGTCTATATCATTCTTATCCCAATAACTGGACTCATGGCGCTGAGGGCATGATTAAAGATACGGTAATTATTCTTGCCTCATTTGAACTCATTAGAGTTTTTCAGTCCTATCTGTTAATTGGACGTGTAAAAGTTACCTTTATTCTTGATGTGGCACTGGTGGTACTAATCGGTGAATTAATAAGCCTCTGGTATGCAGAGTATAATGCAAATGAAGTATTATTGAGTATTTTTGTCATTACATCATTGATAGCTCTTCGGATCATCACAACAAAGTTCTCTCCTGATTGCAGCGAAGCCTGATACGGCATCCAGAAAATAGAGTGTTGTATCATTATTGTCTGAGCAGTCACTCTAACTCTAAATATCTGAATTTATTTCATCCTGTAGAATTAATGTTTTCTTTGAGGCAAGAGTCTTTTTGACAAAGGCAAGTTCAAATTCTTCAGCTGGAATAGGTCTGGAATAAAAATAACCCTGTCCAAAATCACATTGCTCATCTTTTAAGATCTGCAGCTGATGCATTTCTTCAATGCCTTCAGCAACCACTTTAAGGCCCAAACCATGAGCTAGTGCTATAGTCGTTTGAACCAGTGTAAAATCATCACTATTTATGTCCAGTTCCTGGATAAAAGAACGATCAATTTTTAATTTATCAAAATGAAATTTCTTCAAGTGATAAAGAGATGAATAACCTGTGCCAAAATCATCCATGGAGAGCTTAATGCCCATTTTGATCAAACTATTCATGATGCTTTGTGTTTCTTTATGGTTTTTTATGATCATTCCTTCTGTTACTTCCAGTTCAAGACAGGAAGGGGATAGTCCTGTCTTATTGATCACTGAATTTATTTTACTGATAAAATCCTTTTCCCTAAATTGACGTGGTGATAAGTTAACAGCGATAAAGAGTGTTTGCTGATAAGTTGCGTTCCAGTATGCTAATTGAGAACAGGCTGTTTGTAATACAAATTCACCAATAGATGTAATTAAGCCCGACTGTTCAGCAACAGGAATAAAAATATCAGGGCCGATGACACCTAAAGTTGGGTTGTTCCAACGAACCAGGGCTTCACATCCTGCTAATTGATCACTTTCCATTTTTATAATAGGTTGATACACAACAGAAAGTTCATTTCGTTCCAAAGCATGGTGTAAGTGTTTTTCAATTTGAAAATGCTTCTGAGCTTTTTCTTCAAAAGATGAAGTAAAAAAATGATACTGATTTCGTCCACTGTCTTTTGACTGGTACATTGCCAGATCGGCTGAGCGCATCAAGTTGAGAGCATCCATTCCGTCATCCGGAAAAACAGAAATCCCCAGACTGGCTGTGATCATACATTCTGAACATTTGGTGCAAATAGGCTCTTGAAATTGCTTTAAAAGTTTATTGGCAATTGTATCAATATATTTTTTATCTTTGACCTGGGATAAAATAATTAAAAATTCATCACCACCCAGACGAGCAATGGTATCCGCTTCCCGGAGAACAGATTTCAGGCGCTGAGCAGTTTCGATCAATAAAATATCACCACAGTCATGTCCCAGTGTGTCATTTATTTTTTTAAAATTATCCAGATCAATAAATATCAACACAACCATGTATTCAGTACGTGAACAAAGTTGTATTGCCTGTTTTAAGCGATCGATTGCCAGTAAACGATTTGGTATTCCTGTTAGTTCGTCATAATGGGCCTGATATAAAATACGCTTTTCCTGTTCTTTCTTTTCAGTAATTTCCTCGCCAATTCCCAGATAATGAGTGATCTGATCAACATCATTTCTAACCGGAGAAACAGAAAAACGTAACCAGTATTTTGTCCCGTTTTTATGACAATTAAGAAATTCTCCACTCCATGTTTGCCCTTCTGATATAGTACGCCAGATCGTTTTTATTAAATCTACATCCATTTCTTCGGACTTGAACAACATAATATTGGAGCCCACCGCTTCTTTCTGTGAATATCCTGTTATCTCTGTAAACTTAGGGTTGATATATTCAATGATGCCTTTCATATCAGTGATAATGACTTCCACTGGACTTTGGATCACTGCTGTTGAGAGCTTGGTCAATTCTTGTGTCCGCTCAACAATAAGAGTTTCTAAATTATTATTTAATAGATGAAGCTGATCAAATGCATGATTTCTTTGCTTATTTAATCGATAGAGAATAAATAAAACGGATAAATAGAAAATAATGATCATTACAAATAAAAAACCATATTGAAAGAAGAGTGCATTTATTTGAGTAAAAAATAAACCTTTTTCTGGAAAAGCAACAATTTTCCAGCGACTTCCAGGGATTTCTTTTTGGATAAATAAATCTTTCTTATCAATTTTATTAAGATTAAAGCTACGCTGTAATTGCTCTCTTGAACCATTTTCACCCACTTCAATTAAATCTGATCCATCAGAACGAACAAGGAAAAGCTGTTCTCCAGAAATATGGTGTTCTCTGAGAAGCTTCAATAAAACCTCATAATGAAAACTCATAAAAAGGATCAGTTTGGAATCATCATTGGCAGATATTTGGGTCATCAAGTCAAAATGACTGGAAAATAGTTGGTGATGGAGAATGGGTAAGTAAAAATTAACACCATCAATTAGTTCAGTTACCTTCTTGTCACCCTGTAAAAAGGCTGTAACATCTCGGACACATAGCTCACAAATTTGTTCCCCTGAATAATTGGAAGCATGTTTTCCTTTTTCATTGATAATAGCGAAAAAAATAAAGTCAGGGAAATAGGCTTTTAAACGATATTCAAATTTAGCAATTAGAGCTTCGTTGTCAGCATTATTGTGTAACTGTAACAAAATTTGACGATTATCTTGAGCAATAGCAGTCAATATTCGAGTTCGTTCACTAAGTAAGTTTGATATTTTTAATGAAACTGAATGCACTGAATTGTTTAACAGTATCTGCTGATTAGTCTTATAGGTCTGATATTGTTGAACTGCAGTCCATAAAGTCAGCAACAAGCCAAAAAAAGTACCGATGGTCAAAAAAAATGAAGACAATACAAAAAATCGTGAGGTTTCTTTTTTGACGAAAGCAAAGGCTTCAAACATTTTACAAAAATAGTTTATCAATTGATAAAATAAGGTGAAGATTAATCTTTATAGTCATGATTTTTTCTCTAAAATTTAGTTAAAAGACAAAAAAATATTACAACCGAAAATATAGATCCCTGATAGCAACTGAATTCATGTTTACTGAGTATGGGCATTTATGAGACTTCCAGACCCATTGATTAAGTACTGGTTTTAAATTGCACCACCAGAGTTTTTAATTCTGTCCCTAAATGGGCCAGATTTTCAGTGGCTGATACGGATTGCTGCGCACCTTTGGCAGTATTATTTGACATTTTTGATATATTATTGATATTGTTGTTAATCTCTTCAGCAGTTACTTTTTGTTGCCCGGCAGCACTTGCAATCTGCATGCTCATATCATTAATACGTGCTGTTGCTTCAGATATCAGCGATAATGAATCACCGGCTGTGGTTGCTTGTTCAACAACAGTTTGAGCTTCCTCACGACTTTGCTTCATTGCATCAACCGCTCGACGTGATCCATTCTGCAATTTATCAATGACTTGATTAATTTCTTCAGTTGCTTCTTGAGTGCGACCAGCCAGTGTACGAACCTCATCAGCTACAACAGCAAAACCGCGTCCAGTTTCTCCAGCACGAGCTGCTTCAATCGCAGCATTCAATGCCAGAAGATTGGTCTGTTCGGCAATTCCCTTAATAACATCCAGGACGGTATTAATATTTTCACTGTCCTGTTCCAGTTCGTGAATTATTTTTGCAGCAGATTCAATCTGACCCGCTAACTGCTGAACTGCTTTTACCGCTCCTTCCACGACTCGTTGTCCTTCAATTGTTTCTGTGTATACATCATTAGCTGCTTCTGCTGTGTTGTCACTATTTTTGCTCACATCCTGAGCCGTAATCATCATTTGGTGCATGGCTGTTGCTACTTCTTCCGTCTGGAATTGCTGCTGATTCATGCTATGACCAGTCTGTTCAGTTATTGATGAAAGCTCCTCTGATGAACTGGCAACTTGATGGGAGGATGATATAATTTGATTGATGATCTGGGCAAACTGTTCAGCCATCCGATTAAAACTATTGGCAATCTGGCTCATCTCATCACGAGTTGATAATTCCAGGTGAACATTGAGATCACCAGTAGACAGTTTTTCTGCCATATCACTGATCTGTGCGATGCTTTGTCGTACGGAGTAATAAAAACCTGCAAACAAATAAGCCACTAGAATGAGTATAAGAAAAACAATACTGATAGTCTTATTCATAGAAAAATTAGCAGAATCAATTCGTTTAATAAAGATTTTTTCTAATTCTGGCACCAGTGAATCATAAAGTTTATATGAACCACTAATCGCACTAGTAGCAGCATTAAAGACCTGATCACTGCTAACAGAAATCTTTTCTACATTGAGTAGCTTGTCATTTAAAAGGGTCTGCATTTCACGAATAGCGATATTATTTGAGTTTGTTGAGGCAAGTAACTTGCTCGCAATTTCTGAGTTTTCTTTATAGACCGCTTGTAAATCATTATTAACACCCTGAAAGAAATTATTTATATTGCTGGAAAGTACAGCCAGTTTTGTATAGGTTTCCTGGTTAGTAAATTTCCCTTTGGCAGCAACACCTGAAGCTATTGCTCGTGCCTGCCCCATATATTCAATCATTTTAGGCAAACCAGAAACCAATGTGCTCCCCATATAATTGCTATCAAGTTTGGAGTCCAGAGTTATACCTGAAGTATCTGCGATAGAAGCCATTAAATTGAGCATATCAGCAATAAGGTTTGTGTGTGTTTTGATAACATCGGCAACATTCATATCCATTGAATTATTTTTGATAGTGTTCCATTTCTGCAATAACATTGCCATGCTGTCACTGGTATCCAGTTGCCCTCCCAGACTCTTATCAATTCGACCCAGTTCCATTATTTTTTCATCAACGACACGGCGTTTTTGCATAATACGCTCATAAAATTCTGTTGAACCATTCAGATATGCCGCCATCATTCCCCGGTGCTGTTGAATATGTTCAATAGGCTGACGGACAGTATTAATATAATGCAGACCTGCTGTCTCTTTTTTCAAGAAATCAACTTCCTGACTGATTGAGTCAATTAATATCAGGCTTAGCATAACTAATGGGATTAAAACTATCAGGAAAATAATGCTGAATTTAACTGGATAACGAACTCGATCCATTAACGCAACCGCAGGCTTAAGAATAAAATTCACAATAACATCCCCCAATAAAATTAATAATGATAATCATGCATAGACCATTTCATAGAAAAAGATCCATTGATTGTTCAAATCTGTCTGAGCAAAAAAAGATTAAGTCTGGAAGAATACTGCTTGAGTAGGGTAAAATTCCAACCAGTTCTGAGCTGGCATATTATTAAAGGCTGTTAAAACAGCATTGAATTTGAATAAAAGCAGGGGAGAAAGGCTTTTATTATTACATGATTTTATTTATAGGACTAAAAAAAGCATTTGTCAAAAAAAAAACAAATAAATAAATATTTTTTTTGTTTCAAGAATTATTTTAGATTAACTGTATGCCATGCAGTTAATATTTCTTCAGCAATATCTTTGACTTTACGCCGACTGGAACGTGCTTTCGTACGCAATAATTCAAAAGCATCCTGCCGTTCAATACGATGTCGTTCCATAAAAATTCCTACGACGACATTCACCTGGTTACTGGTCTCTAAAGCAGCATCCAGGCGGTGTTTCATCTCAAAAAGTTTTTGAATTTCAATTGCCCGAAGTAATGCAGATTCAATTGCGGGGTAAGCTTTTTCAACATCAATCGGCTTCATCAGATAACCTAATGCACCCTCATCGATGGCTTGCTTTACATGCTCTTTATCATTGTAGGCAGAGAGAAAGATAGAAGCGATACCTAGAGACTTTAAACCCTGAGCTGTTTCAATACCTGACATTCCAGGCATGCGCATATCAAGAATGGCCAAATCAATTGGCTGTTCTTTAAGCGCCAGTTTTAATGCATCTTCACCATTATCAGACAGCACAACATTATAGCCATGATCAGTCAAACCTTTTCCAAATGTAGATAAAACAAGTCCATCATCATCGACTAATAACAATTTTTTTATTTTCATTTCATTTTCTCCAGTCATAAAATAACCAGTAGAGGTGAATTAATCAGCAGTGTTGCTATGACTATACCATTTTTTTCTTCTACCAGAAACTCAGCACCTTGAGTTGGTAACATAGCCTTAGCCAATTCAAGCCCGGTTCCTAAACCTTTGCCACTTATAAAGTCAAACTCTTTGGGTAAAGAACCGGGATTGCTGACGGATAAAGCAATATAATTTGACCCATAATCATGATGAATGGTTATTTTTCTCTGCTTATTATCAGAGGAAAAATATTTAATGGCATTCATGATGAGTTCATTTATAACGAGGGCAAGAGCCACAGCCTTGTTTTTATCAATTTCAAATGAACTCAACTGCCCACTTTGGGTGAGAGACAATGAGATTTGAGTCAGTCCAGTTAAACTCTGTACAATGGCTTGCACCATTTCTAATAAATAAATCTGTGATTCTGAGCGAAATGACTGAAGTCCATAGACAATGGCAATGGACTCTATTTGTGTGATCATTTTACTAATAATCTCATCATATTGATGCTTATCCTTGCCATGCTGTTTCAGTAATCCAATAAGTCCCTGAAGATGATTTTTAATCCGATGATGAACTTCTTTAATTAATAAATCTCTTTGTTTTTCAGCCTGGATTTCACGTGTATTTTCAGCCTCTTTTCGATTGGAAATATCACGATCAATACCGCGATAACCAATAGCTTGTCCCATGTGGTCAAAGATAGGGACTCCATTAGTTTCCAGTTCGACCGAATATCCATCTCTATGCAGATTAATATTTTCTAAGCCTGTGAAAGAGATCAGTTTGTTTGAAATATCAGAAAATACCGACTTTAATCGTTTAGCTTCTGCATCAGGCATTAAGTCAAAAGGTGTTTTTCCAATAATGTCTGCAGCATTGTATCCAAGTATTCCTTCTATTGATGGACTGACATAGGTATAAACACCATTAAGATCTATCTCCCATATCATATCACTTGTTGACTCAACCAGACTGCGAAAGCGTTGTTCACTTTCTCGTAATGCCAGGCAACTTTGTTCTCGCTGTAAGGCACCACTAATTACTCCAGCACAAAGCTTTAAAGCTGCAATTTCCACCTTATTCCAAATCCGTTCATTAAAACAATCATCAAAGCCGATAAACCCCCAGAAGGCATCATCTATAAATAAGGGAACAATAAGCATGGATAAAATATCCTGGGGATCAAGGTGATCATGCTGTATCTCAGAAAAATCAGATTGTCTGCATATAACAATGTTATTATTGAGCAATTGTTGATAAACACCTGAAAATCCAATCCTGTTAAAGTCCAGAGATTGAAGCTCACTATTTGTTATCTGCTTCGTCACACCATGGGTGCACCATTCATATTCCTGACGAAATAATAAGCGGTCTTCTGAGCCATTAAAAGCCTCAAAAATATAAGCTCGACTGATATTTGCAGACTTACCAATCAGGGCTAGTGCATGTTCAACCTCTTCTTTCCAGTTGTCTGTATTTAGAAGATTGTTAGATATTTCAGCAACAGAAATAAGTATCTTTTGCTGTTGAGCAAGTGTTTTTTCAGCCTGTTTTTGTTCGGTAATATTGGGTGTTGCAACTAATGCTTTTACTTTTCCAGAGGATTTTTTTTCAATTTTTATTTTCAGTAAAATATTTCTAAATTGACCCGAAAGTGTCTTAACTTTTGCTTCAGATTTAAATTCTGTCTGGCCATTAGCGAAAGCAATATTCTGCTCTTTAAAAACATTTAATGAACTTTCCGTGAATACACTATTCAAACTGCCTAATAAATCTTCTTTGTTTTTTTCTCCATGTAATTTGATTGCTGCTTTATTGACATTAATCACTTTTATTTTCTGAGCACATTTTTTTAATTCATTGGTGTTTTGATCAAAAAAAGTTCTAAAATCATTAACACCTTTTTTCCTTAGTTGATCAAAATAAGCATACAGTTGTGTAAAATCCTTTTCCCATAAGGCCACAGGAGAACTTTCAAAAAGTAATTTGTAACGGGCTTTGCTTTCATGCAGCTTTTTGTTTGTTTTTATTCGCTCAGTAACATCATAACCAATAACTAACAGGTTCTTAATGTTACCATCAGTATCACTAATACCTTTACAATTCCATGAAATCTGGCAGTGATTTCCATTTTTTTTTATCAGTGGAAAAACCATATTATCAACTTGTTCTCCAGCTAAAATACGATGAAATAAAGCTTTTGCTGTAGAATAACCTTCCCTGTTCAAAAAAGTTTTTACTCCGGATTTTCCCCTTGCCTCATTGGAATTGTATCCGGACAATTTTTCAAAAAATGTATTGATACGTAATATTTTACCCTTTAAATCCAGGATTAAAATAATCTCCTGTGCTGTATCAATTAGGCCATCAACAAAGTCTTGCTCTTGTTTGAGTGTGTTTTCAACCTTGATACGTTGCTCAACGGCTATTTGAATTTGTCGACTGAGGTAAAATAAATTATTATCATGTTTTTTTAGTGTTAATTGTAAATTATCACAAGTTTTTTGTAATAAAAATTCTGTTTTTTTACATTCTTCAGTAGAGGCTGATAGCTTCTGCTCTCTTCTTTTTTCATCCGTGATATTAATTGAAATACCACAAATGCCATAGACTTTATTATGCTCATCATAAAGGGGGAATTTTTGTGATATATAGGTTTGCAGTTCATTATTTTTTGTTACCTGTTCTTCAAATTCAATTTTTTGATTGAGTTCCAGAACCTTTAAATCGTTTGTACGTAAAATATCGGCTTGTTTAGGTGCAAAAAAATCATAATCTGTTTTGCCAATAATATCACTAGACTGGATATTAAAAAAATTTTCAAAATGCTGGTTCACTTGTAAAAAATAACCATTCAAATCCTTTATATAAATTACAGCTTCAGTGTTATCAAGAATAGATTTTGACTGAATTTCACTAATATTCAATGCAGCTTCAGTCATTTTGTAACGCGTAATATCAAACACATAACCATAAAAATGAGAAACTTTATTATGCTCATCTCTAATAATTATTGTATGATCATAAATCCATCGAATTGTTCCATCTTTATGAATAATCTGATAGGGTTTGTGGTCAAATGAATGGACACCTTCATTACTTGCGTTTACAACTTCTTCTGTTACCCGGGCCAGATCAGATGTTGCAATAATATCAACATAAATTGCTTTGCCTGAATAAAAATCAGCAACCGTGTAACCAAATATATCATTCACATTGGATGATACATACTCCACTGGCCAATTTGGTGAATTACACCATTTAAAAATAACCAAAGGCCCATCATTAAACAGCTTCTGAATTTTTTTTAAAGCAGAATTCTCAGCTCTTAATTGTTTCAATTCATTTAATAGTTGAGTATTGTTCTCAGAAATTTTTGTCATAATACAGATCCGATTTCAACAAATAGTTCACTGGAGTAATTTATTTGTTTTTTTGCCCTGAGCATCACATCATGATACTCTAAAAATAGATTTCACCAACACTATGGACTTATCACTTCAAACTTGAATATTTTCATTGTAGCATGGACATTTTTATTCATCTTGCTCATAAAAAATACTATTTTCAAAAGAACCTAAAAAAATCATGTGAATTATCAACAGTATTTACAGTGGTTGCTGACTGGGTTTTAATCAACATATATGGTTGTTTATAAAGTTGAGGATACCAAAGCTTTAATGTTTCAACTTGCTATGATCTGATTCAGTTTTGCGTGAGGATAGATAAGCGCCGTTTATTTTCCATTTGAAAATAAAATTCATTGATATATATCAAAATATTATAAAATAGTTAAAACCTGATATTGGATTATAATTAAATATTCTATATCATAACCTCACATATCATGTGTCTATTCTCTAAAATAAACACTGAGAATCTTTAAATATATTGGAAATATCAAATAATGAGCGTATTTATTACCTGGTCAGATGATCTGAGCGTTGGAATTGAAGAGATTGATGAGCAGCATAAAGTTTTAGTTAACCTGATTAATAGAATGCATGATGCTATTGCTCAGCATCATGGGAGCGATACGGTTAAAGAAATTTTAGAGGAATTAGCTGATTATACAAAGATACATTTTGCTGTTGAAGAAAGCCTTATGCGTATTCTTGATTTTCCAGGCTATGAGGAACACAAAGATATTCATGATGAACTGCTTGAACATGTTGTGATGCTGCATGAAAAAGTAGTTTCAGGAAAAACAGCAATCAGTTTTGAATTGATGTATTTTCTAAAGTCGTGGCTGACTAAACATATTTTGGAAGAAGATACACAATACAGTGCTTTTTTCCTTGCTACTGGAGCAAAACCACAATTGAAAAAGAAATCATGGATAACACGTCTTTGGGGGAGTTAACTGGGCAAAAATGCCCTGGCTTAACTGAAGTCTTCACTATAATCGGAGTTCTTATTGTATTAGCTATTCTTCATCTCATAAGTACAATATTCAGACCTTCCATCGGTATGATCAATCAGGCCATTTAATGGCTGTCTCTAATCTGCAGCTCTAATTCACTGCCTTCAGGCCTAAATTATCCAGCAAGATATTATGAATACCCACTGATAAGGTATCTAATCTACATCCAATTGGCAGGTGTCTTATTATTTTTATTTGCGGCAGGAGCAAAATTGCAATAAAATCATTTAATTTCAAATAATTCTTGGGAGGTTAATGATTAACTGATACCCCAGAGAGGCCGTGTACTTGTTGTCCATTTACCAGGAAAAAAAGCTTTCTATTCTGATCGTTGACGATGATTTGCGTATGCGTGAAAGTCTTAGAGAGTTAATGACAATGTACAATATGGCCACTACTTTGGCTGAAGATGGGCTGCAGGCTCTGGAATATTTGAAACGTGAGTTTTTTGATCTGGTGCTGCTTGATATTGAAATGCCCAAAGTAAATGGCTTGCAGGTCATGAGAGAAATTCATACCCACTATCCTGAAACACATATCATTGTTCTGAGTGGGAATGCCACATTTGAAAATGCCCGTAAAGTACTGCGCATGGGGGCTGAAGACTTTCTCAGCAAACCTTATGATCCTGCGGAACTTCTTAAACTACTCAATCACCTTGTTGAACAAAAAAACAACCAGGTACAAGATTCTGAGAGTAAACAACAGACGGTTGTTTTTAGCGGTGTTGAAAAAACTTTGATGGAATTAGAAGAGATTATCCGTACGGAAGATTTAAACCTGACAAATAAAATCATTAATTCTAGTCCTGCTGTTGCCTTCCTGTGGAGAAATGTTTCCAGCTGGCCGGTTCAATTTGTCTCCAGAAATGTTATTGACTTATTGGGGTATTCGGCCAATGAATTTGTGACAAACAAGGTAATTTATAGAAATATTATTCATCCAGAAGATAGGGCACGAGTCATTGATGAGGTAGTGGCAGATGATAAGACAACAAGGTTTCAGCATAAACCTTACCGGATTATAACCAAATCAGGAGTGGTAAAATGGGTTGATGACTGCTCCTCAATTGTGCGCAATGCTCAAAGAATAATAACTCATTATCAGGGAGTTATTATTGATGTCACTGAGCGTGAATTGCACCGGCAGAATATGCTTAAAAAGCAAATGGCCCTGGAACATGTTGCTCATCATGATGCACTGACGGGGTTACCTAATCGTCTATTACTGCGTGATCGTCTACAGCAATCTATTAAAAAAGCTCAGCGTATAAAAAAACATCTGGCTGTACTGTATATTGATTTAGATAAATTCAAGCCAATTAATGATACCCTTGGACATGATGCGGGAGATGAAGTGCTTATTGCTGTCGCTAAAAGACTCACAAAAAGCGTGCGAGCCATGGATACCATTGCTCGGATCGGTGGTGATGAATTTATTGTTTTAATGGAATCGGTGACGAATGTTCAGGATGTTAAAGCCATGGCTGAAAAATTAAACAAATCACTAAAAGAGCCGATTCACTGGGAAATGCATGAGCTTTTTATTACTTCCAGTATTGGTATCAGCCTTTCTCCAGATGATGCAGATTGCGCGGAAGATTTGATGAAGAAGGCTGATATGGCAATGTACCAGTCAAAAGAGAATGGGCGAAATACATTCCAGTTTTATAGTGCCTGATAGGATCAGGCAAGTCATATCCAAAAATTTGAAGCTGAAATCATTTTCTTAAGGTCTGAGATATGAATAATCCTGCTCCTGCAGTTCAATAATTCTTGCTGCTCCAGCAGACACAATGCCAACACCTTCAATCAATTCAGGCTGTTTTCCTGCTTTCTTTGCCATTTTTTTCATGGTGTTAGCACAAGCACTAAATTGTATATCTTGAAGAGCAAGACTTTTCACTCTGTCAGCCTGTTTACTTTTTGTAGTTAACAAGCCAAGCCCTGGTCCAAAAGCTACAATTTCAATTGTAATATTGTCCATACCATAGTGCTTTTGTAGATTGACCGCATTATTTAAAGCGATTTTTTGTGTTATTGGATCATTTGTACTGACCTGGATAACCAGCTTATGATGCCCATCTTCGGCAAATGCTGAAGACATGCTGCTAACAGCGAGGATCATTACTACTGATAGAATCAATAAGTTGCTTAGTTGATATTTAATATGTCTCATATTACTTTCCTATTTTATTAAAGAATATTGATAGTCATAGATAAGACGTATTACAAACATTTTTATTCCATTTATTTTTTCCTTTTTATAAAAGAACAGTCTATAGTCTTGTTTGGACTGAAGCTGAGACTCAGGAGTTACTAAAATAGTTTAAAATAAATGGAATAAAATAAATCATTCATCCGTCTTATTAGTTAATAGTTAAAAAAATCTGAATTTGTCAGTTAATCAAGTCTTTGAATCTTGGAATAAAACATAATAAAAACTATGCTATTTTCATTTTTTACAAATAAAACACAAAATGAGCTTAAAGATAAGCGAGAACAACTCTATCGAGTGGCTTATTCCTGGTGCAATGATGAGTTGCTGGCTGATGATCTCACCAATGAAACCCTTTTTAAAGCATTAAAAAAATGGCCCAGTCTTCGTGATAAATCTAATGTTCATAGTTGGTTATTTAAGATACTAGCCAACTGCTGGTATGATCATTTACGCAAAATAAAACCATCAGAAAGTATTGATGATCTTGTTTTTATTGATGATGAAACTCCCGAACAATTACTGCAGCAGCAAGAAATTATTATTCAGGTAAGAAAGGCTATTGGTTTATTGCCCATGGGGCAACGCCAGGTTATCACCCTAATAGATTTAGAAGGTTTTTCTTATGGCGATGTTGCTTCAATATTAAACATTCCAATAGGAACTGTAATGAGTCGATTAAGCCGTGGTCGCCTGTCATTGAAAGAAAACCTTTTGAAAAAAAATATTAATACTCAAAAAAAGAGTAGACAAAAAATAAAATTGAGGAGTGTAAAATGAACTCTGATGATATGTCTCACATAGAACAAATTAATGCCTATGTTGATGATCAACTTTCCAATGAAGTGAAAGCTGAGATCTTAAAAAAATCACAAGAAAATGAAGATATTTCAGAGAGTATTTGCCAGACAAGAATTATTAAAGAAATGGTTAAATTATCGTATCAAACGCCACCGGATAGTCATTCTGATAAACAACTTAAAAAACATCATTCAAATCGTTTTCAGTATGCTATTGCAGCCAGTATTTTTTTACTTATAGGCAGTATTGTGGGTTGGAATGGCGCTTTTTTTTATGGTCATCCGATTTTTAAGGACAGTACATCACAATACGTTCAATTAAGTTCAGAAACGATCAATAGCCATCAAGTCTTATTACATATCTCAACTGATGATTCTTCACGGGTCGAATCAGCACTTGGTAATGCAGAAAGGTTATTGGCATCAAATGACAGCAATGAAAAGTTTCAACTTCAGATCCTTGTTAATGCTGATGGTATTAAAATTCTTCAGGCAATTAATTCACCCTATATTAATAGAATTCGTTCCCTGGCAATGGCGCATGAAAATGTCTCTTTTCTAGCTTGTCAACGTTCAATTGAAAGGCAAAAATTAAAGGGCATTGATATTCATCTTGTCAAAGAGGCAAGCATTATTCCTGAAGCTCTTGAAGAAATTGTCAGGCGTTTAAATCAGGGGTGGACATATATAAGAGCTTAAAGCATATTCATCGCCTGAACGTATTTTATTTATTTTTTGATTAATGATTCACCTTACTTTTGGCTCTGAAATCATCCAGAATACTATATAATGCGGGTACTACTAATAACACCAATAAGGTGGTTGTTAATAGACCAAAAATGATACTGGTGGCCAGTGGTATTAAAATCTGTGCCTGTAAACTTTTTTCCAGTAACAGAGGGATCAGACCTGCTATGGTTGTTACTGAGGTTAATATAACGGCACGGAATCGTGCTCGACTGGCAAGTTTTGAAGCCTCTAACACAGTATAACCTGCCTTTATCTTTAGCTTGATAAATTCCACCAGGAGAATTGAGTCATTGACTACAATGCCGCTCAGTGAAGCAAAGCCAATAATGCCAGGCATGGTCATATTGAGTCCCATCAGCAGATGCCCCCAAATAACACCAATTAAAGCAAGCGGTATAATAAACATCACTGATAATGGCTCGATATAGCTTTTAAATTGAAAACTTAATAAGATAAAAATACCCAACAAGCCTAGAGTAAAGCCCCGGATCATTGATCCGGCTGTTTTGGCGGTTTCTCTGGACTGACCTTCAAAGCCGGCATGAACACCGGGGTATTGTTTCAGTAATTGAGGCATAAAATTTTCTCGAGTATGAGCAATAATTTCTCTGGAATTAGCAATGCTGGTATCAATATCTCCAGTGATAGTGACACTTCGTTGGCCATTGATGCGCTCAATACGAGAAAACCCTCGACCTCGCTCGATATTAACTAATGTTGTGAGTGGGATCTGCTTGTTGTCTTTATCTATAATACGAAAATCATCCAATGCATAGAGTGTATTTTTATCGTTATCGGCTAGTCTAACATCAATCTCATACGCTTCCGGCCCGACTTGAATTTCATTGGCTGTGGTACCCCAGAATGCAGCCCTAAGCTGACTGGATATCGTCGCAGCATCAATTCCTAAAGCAAAAGTTCCCTCTCTCATACTCAGTCTTATTTCTGGTTTTCCAGGTCGCAGATTGTCCGATATATCAAATACACCCTGATAACGTGATAACCAGTTTTGCAGTGACATAGAAGCCAGTTTAAGATCATTAATCTCGTCACCGAATAAACGGATCTCTAATGCCAGACCACCTGGGCCGGTGGTAGGCTCTTTAAAATTCAGTGCAATAATATCAGGGATCTCACCCACAGAGTTACGCCATAGGTTAATGATCTCATCAATGGAACCGATGCGTTTTTCAGCAGTGAGTAAGTCTACGGTGATGGTTGCGATATGTGCTCCTGATTCACCTGAGTCCAGATTAGTATTGTATTGAATTTGAACATTTTTTAGCAGGTTCTGCTGGTTTTTTTGCAGAGGTGTCAGCTGTTTATCCACCTTATCCAAAGCATTTGTTATTTGTTTAACTATTTTTTCTGTGCGCCACAGAGGTGTTCCCTGAGGGAGTAATAATCTTGCTTCAATGATGTCGCCCTCAATATCGGGAAACGCCTGAAATTTTAAAATACCACCCGCAAGCATGCCTATACTGATGATAAAGACAGCAACAACTGAGCCCATAAACCAGTAACGTCGATGGATGACAAAATCAATGGCTGAACCCAATGTTTGTTCACGAAATTTATCCAGACGAGCATCAAATCGTTGTCGAAAACGAGATGAATCTTTTTCATGATGTTTGAGTGAATGTGCCAGATGATGCGGTAAGATCAAAAAAGCTTCAATCAGGCTGACGGCTAATACTACGATTAGAACTATCGGTATAAATTGCAGTACTTTACCCATATCTCCTGATAAAAAAGCCAGAGGTCCAAATACTGCAATGGTGGTTAAAAATGAAGAGATGACCCCGGGCGCTACTTGCCGAGTGCCATCAATCGCGGCCTGAAAGGCATTTTTCCCCTGACGAAGATGAGTTGCAATATTCTCTGAAATGACAATTGCATCATCCATTAAAAGGCCAGTGGCTATCAACAGTGCTACCATGGTGATCATATTGATGCTTAAGCCGAACAGGCTCATCATAAATAAAGCACCCATAAATGAAATGGGTAAACCCAGAGCAACCCAGAAGGCAAAACGTCCCTGAAAGAAAAGCCACATGGCTAAAAAGACCAGAATAAGACCCTGGGCACCATTTTTAACCAGCATAGAGAGGCGGTCGCGGACAATAGAAGAGCGATCATTGGTGAGGTCAAATAAAACGCCAGGCGGTGCTAAAGCCTGTTCATTTTTCAGAAACCGCTTGACTGCATCAACTACGGTAAGCGAATCATCCTGCTTTGGCTTGATGATTTCGAGTATGGCTGCACGCTTGCCGTTAAATATTGTTTTTTCTTCATCCAACTCAAATCTGTCGGTAATGGTAGCAATATCACCGAGGCGTATTTCAGCACCGGATGTTGCGCTGACCACTTTCAATTCAGACAGTTCATCGGGTGTTCTGCGCAGATCAGTAAACCGTAACAGCACATCCAGATCATAGGTTTCCAGAGATCCTGAAGGCAGATCAACACCTTGTCGGGCAATGGTTGTGGCGATATCAGACATGCTCAAGCTATAGCGGTGCAGGATATGCTTTGGGATCTCAATGCGTAGTTGATGATCAGAAAACCCAACAATGTTGACTTGAGAAATTTCTGGCTCACGTAACATTTTTGTCTTTATTTGTTCGGCATAAGCCTTCAGATTGCTTTCACCCCCAGAGCCAGTAAAAGGTCCGGTAATGGCAATCGATACCACTTGATCGGATCGCCCCAGTTCTTTTATGATTGGTACTTCAACTTCTTCCGGAAAATTGTCAATGGCTTCCACTTCACTTTTTATATCATCCAGAAAACGTGAAATATCACCATCTTCAACCATTTCAATAATGCTGGTACTAAAGCCTTCACGGGCCATACAGCTGACTTCCTCGACATTATTAATTCCATCAATGGCATCTTCAATACGCTGGCATATAGCTTCTTCGACGTCTTCTGTACTGGCTCCGGGATAGACAACACGAATTTCAATTTTTTCAGGCACAAAATCTGGAAAGGTTTCACGCTTTAAAGAGGGGAGGGATATCAAACCCAGAGCCAGAAGTATTAGCATTAGCAAATTTCCGGCAGTTGGGTGCCGGATAAAAAAGGTGAGCATTACTGATCTCCTTTAACTCTGAGATGTTTATCTCTGTTCAAAAGAACCAATGTTTTTAAATGCTTTTCAGAGCTGTGATCCTGTTGTGGCGATAGCAGCATGCCTTCAATCGCAGGCACCAGATCAGAAATAATAAGACTATCTCCTGCGACTAATGGGTTTTTTGCCGGGGCACCTTTGGACGTTGTTCTTATATCCGAGACAATAGCAAATTCAGGTTGGTATAAATCAACCTGGACTTTTTTAATCACCAGCCGATTTTGCTCATTAACCAGATAAAGGTGATTATTATGTAGTGCTGAGCGAGGCACTATCAGGCTGTCTGGGCGAGGAGCACCGAGTAAATGCACTTCCACAAAAAAACCTTTGATAAGTGGTGGCCTGCTGCCGGGTATGACGTCGTCATAGGGCTTATCCACTTCAACAATCACCCCAATGGTACGTGTTTTGGGATCCAGTGTGTCACTGAGTCGTGAAAATCGTGCCTTCCAGTGAATTGACAGGCCGCCTTCCTGTAAAACCACCATTGCATTAATACCCAATTGCTGATCCAGTTTATTCATGGATGGATGCAGCAAATTAATGTGTTTCTCTGAACGCAGCAATCCACGGAAGTAGCGAATGGGGATCTGTACCTCAATTTCTGCTTTATCAAGTGCATCGGCCGCTGTGAGCATGTCACCGACGCGAACGTATTGAGCCGGTTCAACATTATCGGTAGAAATGCGACCGGTAAAAGGCATAGTGATTTTAGTATTGTGTAAATCACGCTGTGCACGTTTTAGTTGTGTCTTTTTTTGTTGCAGTTGTGCTTCCAGCTGTGCCTTTTGAGTAGGGATTAACTTAAGGGAATTGCTTTGTGCCAGGACACTTTGTTGCTGGGCCAGCATATTTCGTTCCTGAGCTTCAAAATCAGAACGACTGACACTGCTTTTTTTCAATAGCTTTTGCAAGCGTTTAAGTTCGTTTTTAGTCAGTTCAAGGGATTTTTTCTCAATTTCAAGAGAAGCCTGCGTATTTTTCTGTTTGGTGTTTAACTCCTCCTGTTGAGCTTTAGTTGCCAGTATGTCTGCTTCGATTTGTGTGATATTTAGCTGGTAGTCGACTGGATCAATTTGGAACAATAGATGGCCTTTTTCAATAATGGCACCCTTACTGAAATCAGGATTTTTTTCCAGGATGATCCCTTCAACCTGAGCAATGGCCTCCCAGGTTGAAACCGGGCGAACGGTTCCATAACCAATTGCTATGGGAGTCACACTGAGTTCAGGAATTGCTAGCACCCTGACTGCGGTGCTCACTTCCCTGGCTGGTTTTTGCTGTGGCTCAGGGCTATTTTGTTTTAGCAATAAAAATATAATTATTCCCACAATAACGGGAACAAAGAAAACCCAGCGTTTATTGAACAAAATACTATCCTCTGTGTTAAAAGTCTGGATAAAACCTTAGAGTAGCACAGAATTATACTATATTAGTGCCTTATACCACCATAAACGCCTGCAGCTGCCAGATTTTGTCTGCTAGCTTGTTAATAAAATATTATGCTGAATAATGACTAAAATTGTAAATAATTTCTATTTTTCTTATACTGGTGATAGTTCTTCTGTTAAACACGTTGAGCTGAATAGTTATGTTTAATGATGCTTTCAGCTTGAAAAAAAATAATACTAACTCAGAAAAAAAATGAAAAACTTTCTAATTACTATTTTACTGCTTATCATAGGCACTCTTTTATTAGCACAAATTGGTGTTTTCAAAATGTCAAAATCGGTCTCCAGGCAAGCTGATAATACAGCAGCCTCCGATGAGAATGCTTCATCTCAGGATGGTGAGGAGGATCTGCAATCGAATAAAGTCATTGATGCCAGAGCTGCAACGGTTTCAATAAAATCAGACTTAGGACTGGGTGCAGGCTTTTTTGTCAGCAGTGAGTGTTTTATTTTGACCAATAAGCATGTTGTCAGTTTTGATGAAAAAAAGATGGATCATATTCTTGAGCGCCTGGAATCGACAAATGAGTCATTAAGGCAGTTGAGTAATATTATTGCAGACAAACATGATCAGTTTACCAGTCAATGCAGTGACTGCAGCCAGGAAGCCAGAGAAAATAATATCAGTAATGAGATGCAAAAACATGGGAAATTGAGCACAATTATTGATGATGCAGAAGAAAAAATATATAACTTAAAATACAAATTAATTTATGAAGTGACCTTGGGAAATGAAGAAAAATATACGGGTCATCTTATTGAAATAAGTGATAATTATGATCTTGCTCTTATGAAAATTAATGAAGTGGACTGTCCCTTTCTACAAAAAGGTGATGCAGAAAACCTGAATTATGGTGATACAATTTATGCGATTGGAAACCCATCAGGCTTTGGACATACAGTCAGCTCTGGCGTATTTTCACGAATTGAAGGTGATGGTGCAAAAAGAATGATTCAGACTGATGCTTCCGTGAATCCCGGAAGCAGTGGTGGTCCCATTGTTAATGATGAGGGCCTGGTTTTTGGTGTGGTCACTTTAAAACGAATGGATCTGGAAGGTATTGGCTTTGCCATTCCAATATCCATTGCATTTGAGGAATTCAGTGAACACCTGGAGTAATTCCACGTTCATAATGTAGTATTACTTACTGCTGCTGGTGTCAATTTCTCGATCATAGTTCAGGCGTTTGGCTGCATCCAGCGTCAGTAATTGCATAAATGCTTTTACTTCACCATCACTACCAACAGGTGCACCACCGGATTGTCCGGAACTGCCAAAGACTGTTGTGGGCACTTTACGTTGAGAAAATGCCTGAGCCCATAGTCTCTGGATTTGAATCTCAGCATCCAGTTTTTGCGCCAGAGCGTTATCTGCTTCTAAAATAACCTGTTTCTGATAGGCTTCAGCTTCTGCCAGTGTGCGTATTGTCTGGGCTTCTATTTTTGCTTTTTCAAAATTAATTTCAGCGGTATCTTTTGAAATTGCTGCCTGAGCTTTAAGTTTATTGGCATTGGTAATTGCAAGCTGCTTTTCTGTTTCAGCTTCTGTTGTTTTTTGGATCTGTTCAACTTTTGCCTGAGCCTGGCGCTCAGCAACTTCACGTTCACCACGGGCGATTGCTAATAAACGTTGCTCTTCTTCCTGAACTCTTTGCTCTCGGGCAATAGCTCGGTCAGCCGAGGCTTTTTGCTTCAACTGCATTCGTTCAACAAATTTATTATTAGGGCGCATTTCCGTGACAAGTGCGGAAACAACGGTAATACCAAAGTCAATAAAACGTTGTTTTTTACGTCTGGGCAGGCCATTGTCATCTAATAATTTTTGTACCACGAAAATGGTTTTAGAACCTTCCCCGTATTGCTCCTGATCGGTGCCCAGTGCCGCATTAGCTGATGCTCTGGCACGAATTGAAGCCTGAGTTTCAACTTCAATTCGTCTAACCAGATAGATCCCCTGACCCATTTGATTTTCAAACTCAGAGTTAAATTCAGTTCGGGAACCAGAATAGTAGTCCTCAGCTGTCATTAAAGAGGCATTAGACTGTAATGTTTCTTTAAATGCAGGCATCAGAGCTGTGCGTAACAAGTTTTCTGGTGAACGATATTCATGAGCCAGTTTTAAGAAAGAGACTTCATCAGAAGGGATTGAAAAACGCACAGTAGCTTCTGCATAAGCATCAACCTGATCAAGGAACATAATGTTCAGTGCAGGTAAATTAGCTGAAGCATTATCAGTGTCACTTTCTGCGTTCACATTGTTATTGCCATCAGAGGATAATTTATATCGGTTACTTTGAGGATTTTTAGTCGCCTGAACCGTCATCGCTCGCTTCCATGAATTATAACGCCCAAATGGAAAAAATTTGTAACCAACATCTGTGACGACTTCTTCTGAGCCCAGGACGGTACGAACATGATAAATATAACCGGGCTCTGCATAAAAGATTGAGTTAGAAATAAACAGGCTTGCTACGATAAGAGCAACAATTCCTGCTATGAGTTTAAAAATAGTGCTTCCTGCGGGTTTAATTTTATTGATTATTTCTGACATTTTGTTTCCTTAGTTTATCCTGTTATTGTCATAGGCAATAATAGTATAAATTGTATTATATTATTAATAGCAGGTTCTCAGTTTTATAAATTTAACTGGAAAACTAACGTAAAAATGGGTTGCTCAATGCCTCCTCTTTTAAACTGCCACCGGGCCCATGACCCGGTACAAACTGGTAATCATCAGGTAATGAAAAGAGTTTGTCTTTAATTGAGGCGATGAGATCATCATGGCTGCCTCTGGGGAAGTCAGTTCTGCCTATGGATTGTTTGAATAAGACATCACCAACCCAGACGGTTTTTGAATCATGGTGGACAATAACAATATGGCCTGGAGTATGACCCGGGGTATGTAAAATCTCAAAATTCTCCTCGCCTAAAGTGAGTGTGTCATCCTCGTTAAGCCATTGATCAGGGGTGAAATTCTTTACTTTTGGGAAATTAAACATTTCACATTGCTGCTGTAATATATCAAGCCAGAAAAAATCATCCTTATGTGGTCCAATGATTTTAGCACCACTAAGTTCAGCAAGCTCCTCAGTTCCACCCACATGGTCAAGATGACCGTGGGTTAGCCAGATTTGTTTCAAATCCAGTTGATTTTTTCTGATGGCATCCATTAAAAGGGCTACATCACCTCCTGGATCAATGAGAGCTGCCTGATTTGTCTGGTCACACCAGAGCAGAGAGCAATTTTGTTGATAATCGGTGACAGGGATAATCTCATATCTCAGCATGTTGTTTTCTTTTTTTTATAACTAATTCAGCACAATCGCTTTTTTCGAGCCATTATAAATGTTTTTTCAATAGCCTGCCAGATGAAGAATGGGGTAACCTGGTGAGCTAACGCTTTCCTGGTTTAACTCGACTGGTTGCCTGTGCCTGTAGTGGATCATCTGGCCAGTAGTGTTTCTTATATTTACCTCTGAGTTCCTTTTTGACCTCAGCATAGGTGTTTTTCCAGAAGCTTGCCAGATCATGAGTCACCTGCATTGGACGGGAAGCAGGGGAGAGCAGGTGTAACAATAGCGGATAGCTGTTTCTCAATACAGCGGGTGTGGTCTGTAAACCAAACAGCTCTTGTAGCCGCACAGCCAACACTGGAGAGCCTGGTTCGCTATAATCAATACGAATTTGTGAACCGCTGGGTACCTTGATGGTCTCAGGTGCTAATTCATTAAGTAATTGTAACGTTTTCCAGCTGATAGCCGAATTTAAAATTTGTTCTAAATTCAGATCCTGTAGTTTTTTTATGGATGTTTCATTGCTTAAATGGGGCAACAGCCACTGTTCCAGATTATTCAATAAATACTGCTCAGAAAAATCAGGTAGTTCAATTTGCGCTAAAGACGGACTGATGGATGAATTCTGTGCCTGCTGATAACGAATGAATTCGACTCGCTGTTTCAGATTATAGGCCTGTTTTGACCAGGGGAGACAGTTGAGTCCGAGATTTTTAATTCCCTGAAGTAATACTGGCTGCAGGTGGAATGCATCAATGGCAGAATTATTCTTTTCTTTCAGTATCAGACTGCCTAACATGAACTTAGTCTGACAATCTACTTTTTGTAACTTTTTATTCCAGAGGATATCATTTTTTTCTTCGATGCTATCGGCAAAATATTGTTCTAACTGAGCCAGTGAAATGCTTGAGGCAAGAAAGATCCGTGCTTCTTTAAGTTGTTTGCCGGTTTGTTCATTTAAGTTTGGGATCACTAAAAAAGTTTCGTTTGATAAATTGTCATGATGAGAGAAATAAGCTCCTTTTTTATTACTGAGCAAATAACGCTGGTTGCTATTATTACCAGATGGTGGGCGAAGTTTGGCTATTCGATCAGGGTAGGCAAATGCCAGCAATACACTGCTCATATTCTGATCAATATTCTGCTCAGTGTGGTTTTCTGTAGCAGAGATTTTTCGGGACATTTTTTGCAGTCGGTGCTGAATTTCTCTTGCTGTTTTTAATACTTGCTGACATTGTCGTTTATCGATCTGGGTGTTATCAGGCAATTGGTTTTGTTTTGCTTGCAATAATAATGCAATACGATGAGATAGATCAGATGTTTTCTGGCCTTTTAATATCTCTTTTTCAGTGAGCAGTGCGGCCAGTAAACAACTTAATTCAGTACAATTAAGTACCTGAGCCTTTAATACCATATGGGCAAGACGTGGGTGTATACCTAAAGACAGCATTTTTTGACCATGATGAGTAATTTGCCCGTTTTCAGCAATGGCTTGCAGGTTTAGCAGGAGATCTTTAGCCTGAGCTGTTGCACCAGGAGGTGGGCTGTCCAGCCAGTTCAACTCATTGACATTCTGAACACCCCATTGGGCCAGTTCCAGTATGACAGGAGCCAGATCGGAACGTAATATTTCAGCTTTTTGATGAGCAGGTAAACGCTTATGCTGGATTTCAGTCCATAAGCGGTAACAAGTGCCAGCACTGAGTCTTCCTGCACGGCCACTGCGTTGTGTGGCAGAATCCTGTGCAATCATCGTGGTGTGTAATGCGTTCATGCCAGAACCAGGGTTAAAGAAAGATTCCTTTTGCAGACCGGAATCAATCACTACATTGATACCCTCAATGGTTAAACTGCTTTCTGCAATATTAGTGGCCAGGACGATTTTTCTCTCTCCAGCAGGGGGGGGACTAATGGCTTGATCCTGTTGTTTCTTTGATAAATCACCATAAAGCGGGCAGATATGAATTGTCTGTAAAGCATTTTCAGAAAAATAGCTGCTGAGTTCATGTTTGAGTTGTTTGATTTCCCGAGCTCCGGGCAGAAAAATTAAAATATTTCCCTGATGAAAACTAATTGCATCAATAGTTTTTTTTGTCAGTGCCGGGATAAGATTGTGCCATTGATGGGATGAGAAGTGCCGTGTTGTGTTGTTCATCGCCTGATGAATAATATCTACTTTAAAGCTTCTTCCCTGACTACTGACCATAGGCGCATCTAAAAGAGTCACTAGGGCTTCAGTGTCCAAAGTCGCGGACATGACCAGAATTTTTAGTTCTTCATTGAAAACTTCCTGACTTTGCAGACAAAAAGCCAGTGATACATCTGCATGAATGCTGCGTTCATGAAATTCATCAAAAATTACCAGAGCAACACCGCTTAGCTCGGGGTCAGTCTGTAGCTTGCGGGTTAAAATGCCCTCGGTAACTACCAGTATTCGAGTTTTTTTACTGAAACACTTATCCTGTCGGATCTGATAACCCACTGTTTCTCCCACTTTTTCTCCTAATAAATACGCCATGCGTGCGGCAGAGTTTCGAGTGGCTAAACGCCTGGGTTCAAGCATAATGATCTGTTTGTTTTTTAACCAGGGCTGATCCAGTAGAGCAAGAGGCACCAGGGTTGTTTTACCGGCGCCCGGAGGGGCCTGCAAAATTAGACGATTATTTTGAGACAGGTGGGCTTTAATCTCAGGCAGTACCTGAGTGACTGGAAGGATGGGCATATTGTATTGTATCGTATTAGAAACTGCTGAGTCGAATTATTTATCTTCCTTTATTTTGACTTATGGGCGTCTTAATCTATAATTAAGCAATCTTAGCATGAATCAGGGAGCATACTTGGAACAAAAAAATTATAAACGATCGCCTGTAAGGCTTGATGCCACGGTACATGATGATATGTATCGTTCATGGGATTTTGTTATTGAAGATTTTGGTTTTGATGGTTTGCGTCTGACCTGGAATAACAGGACTTTAATGCCAAATAGTTTTGCTATTGGTGACTTGCTTGATGTTCAATTTACTACTGCTAATAATGAAAAGATAGATCCTTCAAAAGAGATCGTGGAGCACCACCTCGATGTCAAAATTGTTCATGTACATGATCGTGAGCTTTCTGTTACTTTATTTAACCCAGCTCTGGATGCGATTTCTTTTGTCAGTAAAGAACAGCTGCGAGCTGGTATGCATGACGTTACACCCCTTTCTAATACACTAGATAAACGTTCACTTAATATACTCGATACTGTCAGACGTAGTTTTATGAAAAATATGTCTCATATGACGGATGTTTTTTTACCGGTTGTTCATGATTCACTCTTTCAACAGGCGGAGAGTTCATCTAATAATGCTGAACAGGCACTTTATTTTGATGCTATTAATACCCTTAATAAATCAAAATCCAGTTTAAAAAATGAATTCCTTAATTTACTCGAGAAATGTCTTAACTTATGCTGTAAGAAAGATGTGCAGGCAGAAAAAAATCAGAATTTTGATGAACTGCAATTAATTGATCAAAATGAATTTGAAAACTGGCTGGCAGTGAACCAGCTCATTATTCGTATTTCTCCTGAATATGAACAGGAACTACTTGAAATTGAGCAAAGACTGGCAAAACTTATGGATGTTGATGTTAAAGAGATTGAGCAAAATCCTTTTTCTCCTGATAATATTTTTCATTCATTCAGTGAAGCCATCCATCATCATTTTTTAAACAAAAATATTATTTTAATCCTTTATCAACAATTTGAAAAAATTGTTGATAACCACCTTTTTACAGTTTATAAAGAAATAAATAAAATCTTTATTGAGCAAAACGTGTTGCCAATTATTGAGCAGGAAGAACTTGAAATTATAAAAGACTTTTCAGCTGGGAAAGAAACCTTGGTTGGCAAAGAGCCTTCGGCCAGAGAAGAGCCTTCAGCCAGAGAAGAGCCTTCAGCTAGACAAGAGCCTTCAACTCATAATCAGTCACAACTTTCGTCAGGTGTACATCAAGCTGTTATTGATTCACCAGTATCTTCATCATTGCAGCAACAGGCATTCAATGCACATCTGAGTGAAATTAATACAATTAAAAATGATGTTGATCTGGTTCCTGCATATCAGACTCTTAAAGAACTATTGTCTTTTCAAAGTGGTCAGGGAGTTGATAAGTCATCAGATAATTCTTATAGTTCTCAAGAGTACCAGGAACAACTTGAATCTTTTATCTCTGAATTGAGCCAAATTCAGCATCAACAGGAAAAAGAAGTGGCACTCTATGGCTACAGATCGTTTGATTTGGAGCCGCTTATTGATGCTTGCATTAAAAAAGATATCTTCTCTATTGATATACAATATGAGTTTAAATACACACAGGATATTATTAAACGTTTGTTTGTATCAATTCAGGAAGATCGCTGGCTTGGAGATCCAGTAAAGAAATTATTATCATTATTACAAATTCCACTCTTGAAAGTTGCTTTGCTGCACAAAGATTTTTTTGAATCCTGGTCAAATCCTGCGAGAATATTTATTAATAAACTGGCAATGGTGGATTTTGACGATGAGAAAAACAGCTTCTATCTTAAAGCATATTCATTTGTTCTTTATGTGTTAAAAAATTATGATACTAATTTGAATGTATTTACCAAAGTTCAAAGTGTGCTCACAGAATTATTAGAGCTTCAGGCTCAATATTATCAAAAAAACGTGATCCGAATTGTGGCTCAATGGGATGCGCGGCAAATAGTTGTCAATGAAATAGCCATTCGTCTTGCAGGAAAAACTATTCCTGAAACAATAGCTGATTTTATAAGCTGTCAATGGCTGCCTATTCTTGTTAGCACTTATCTTAAACATGGCAAAGAAAGCAATTTATGGGATCAATATTTTCAGGCTATGGACATGTTGATTTTGAGCATGGCAGGCGATGTAAATGAAGATTTTATTGATAAAGATACCATACTCTTTATTATTAAGCAGGGTCTTGAGGGAAATAAACAACAACACAATAAAAAAATAATCGATACTATTGAGCTATGTTTATCTGGAGTAAAATCTTCTGAGAAAATTCTGCTTGATTCTGAAACCATTATAAAACTGTTGATAAACGGTTCGGATCTTTCCGACAAGCTTGCGCTATCTGAAATAAGTCTGGGAGCAACTGATGCTAAGTCTCTTGCTAATAAATCTATTGCAAAGCGTCTGAAAATTAATGATTATCTTGTTTTTAAACAGCGCCTTAAACAAAATTCAAATCAGGATACTAATAAAATAAATCGTCTTCAATATGTCTGGGGGAGTGACGCTCAAAATATTTTTGTGTTTTCTGGCAGGAGCGGGAAACAACAGGCTGTTTTTAATTTATCTGAAGTTGTTGCCATGCTGGATAGTGGACAGCTAACGCAGACTAAAGATTATACTCTGCCCTTATTAGAAAGAAGTCTGTATGCAATTCTGGGTGATGTACATGACAATCTGGCCAGAGGAAATGCTCTGGATAAACTCACGGGCTTAATCAACCAACGTGAATTTATTCGCCAAATGACAGCAAAACTCAACAATAGAACGGCAGATGCACCTGAATTGACTCTTTGCTTGATCAATATTGACCAGTTTAGCTTAATTAATGATACTTGTGGTTATGCAGGAGGCGATCAATATATTGCAGAAGTTGCTCGGGAAATTAAGCACAACTTGCCATCTGACAGCATTTTTTCCCGATACAGTACGGATGAATTTATTGTATTGCTTTCCGGTTATTCACAGACAGATGCTTTAGAAGTATCTGAATCTCAACGAAAATTAATCCAGAATTACCATTTTAAAATTGATAACAAAGAATTTACCATGTCAGCCAGTATCGGGCAGGTTACAATTTCAGAACTCAATGAAGTGAATGTCTTTATCAAAGCAGTTATTACTGCAGCAACCATCGCTAAAGAAACCGGGCGTAATCGAGTGCACTTGATTGAGTATGATGCGCTTGAATTAAATTATCGGCAGGAATTGCAGCAATGGGCAACTAAAGTTGAGCACATGGTGGAAAACAACAGATTGGATATTCGTTGTCAGCGACTGCAGCCCATATCTGATGACAACTTATTACAGCATTATGAAATGCTGCTGCTGATCAAAGATGAAAACAATGGTCATATGCCGCCAGCTGAATTTATTGAGGCGGCAGAGTTGTACAATAAAATGGCTGAAGTGGATCGTTGGGTGATTAAATTTGTTTTTGACTGGTTCAACAAACACCCTGAACAACTTAAAATCATGGGCGGCATTGCAATTAATTTATCAGGTCAGAGTCTCAATGATGTTGATTTCTTCCCGTTTATATTAGATGTTTTTGAGCAATATCCCGATATACCGCATGAGCAAATTTGTTTTGAAATTACTGAAACAATGGCTGTGACTAATTTGACTCATGCCAATAATATCATTCATTCTTTAAAGGAAAAAGGCTGTAAATTTTCATTAGATGATTTTGGTACAGGTCAGTCATCATATGCATATCTTAAAAATCTTCCAGTTGATTACCTTAAAATTGATGGTGTTTTTATTAAAGATCTTGCCAATAGTCCTGCTGACAGGGCAATGGTTAAATCCATCAATGAAATTGGACATTTCCTGGGTATGAAAACCGTAGCAGAATTTGTTGAAGATCTTGAAATTATAGAAATCCTTAAAGAAATTGGGGTTGATTATGCCCAGGGTTATGGCATTGAAAAACCAATTTTAATCTCCAAATATATGGATGCTAATAGAGAAGAAGGTGGATATAAGGCCCTTAACTGAGCTTTCAGACTTATATTCAGTCGATCTGGTTATATATATTTTACCTGAAGAGACTTTTTCCTGGAGGATGGACACCTTGCCCATCTTTTGTCAATAACGACTAATGTAGGGGGATGTCCATGCTCCCGGCAGTTAATCTCGTCAGACAAGACATTCAACTCTATATCATTTAGAATACAGAAATTTTAATATCATCAGGAATAATTGCGATGCAACTAGGATTAGAGCTGGCTTTAATGGGCATGGGAACGGTTTTCAGCTTTCTCGTCCTGCTTATTTTTATAACCGGCCTCATGTCTAAATTAATCAGTTCCTATGAAAAGAAAATTATTGCCTCAGCACCTGTAAAGACGTCCATTAATAAGAAAACAGATACAATTTCAGATGAGTTACTCACAGGTATTATCAGCAATGCTATACAACAGCATCGAGCAAACATCAGCAAAAAGGTATAGAACGATCACTTATGAGTAATAAAAAGAAACTTGGCATAACCGATGTTGTTCTTCGTGATGGGCATCAGTCGTTACTTGCAACCCGGATGCGTATTGATGATCTGCTGCCGGTTGCTGACAAACTGGATAAAGTGGGTTATTGGTCTGTTGAAGCATGGGGTGGTGCGACCTTTGATAGTTGCCTTCGTTTTCTCGGAGAAGATCCCTGGGAAAGGATCAGAAAGATCAAAGAAGTGATGCCGGATACACCTTTGCAGATGTTGTTTCGGGGGCAAAATATTCTCGGCTATCGTCATTATGCCGATGATGTGGTGAAAAAATTTGTTGAGCGTGCTGCCGTTAATGGTATTGATGTGTTTCGTGTTTTTGATGCCATGAATGACCCAAGAAACTTTGCAACAGCAATTAAAGCAGTTATTGATAATGGCAAACATGCTCAGGGTGCCATCTCTTATACCACCAGCCCGGTTCATACTCTTGAAAACTGGCTCAATCTTGGGCGGCAACTACAGGAGATGGGGGCACACTCTATTTGTATCAAAGATATGGCTGGTCTGCTTAAACCCTATGATGCCTACGAACTGGTTGCACTTTTAAAACAGGAACTTGAAGTCCCAATTCATTTGCATAGCCATGCCACTACTGGGCTTTCAACGGCCACTTTGCTTAAAGCAATTGAAGCAGGTATTGATAATGTAGATACTTCTATTTCATCAATGAGTGCTACCTATGGTCATACAGCAACAGAGTCTGTTGTGGCAATGTTGGAAGGCCGACCTTGTGAAACTGGGTTGGATATCAGACAACTGGAAGATATTGCTGCTGATTTAAGAGTTGTCCGTAAGAAATACGGCAAGTTTGAAGGGGATTTAAAAGGCATTGATTCTCGCATTCTTGTTGTCCAGGTACCGGGCGGCATGCTGACCAATATGGAAAATCAGCTAAAACAACAAAATGCCAGTGATAAACTGGATCAGGTGCTTGAAGAAATCCCACGAGTACGTCAGGATCTGGGCTATATTCCATTGGTGACACCTACTTCTCAAATTGTGGGTACTCAGGCGGTGCTCAATGTTCTCTCAGATGAGCGATATAAAACCATTACTAAAGAAACAAGTGGGATACTTAAGGGTGAGTATGGAGCGGCACCTGCTGAATTCAATAAAGAGCTACAGGCTCGGATCCTTGATGGAGCAGAGGCAATTACCTGTCGTCCGGCCGATAATATTGAGCCAGAAATGAAAAAACTGACTCAAACATTAATAGAAATTGCGGCTAAAAATGAAATTAAACTGGCTGAGAATGTGATTGATGACGTACTCAGCTATGCATTATTTCCAATGGTGGCGATGAAATTTTTTGAAAACAGAGATAATCCTGCTGCTTTTGAGCCTGTTCCCTCTATTGATGATATAGAACCTGCCTCACAGACTGAGCAAAAAGTAAAGTCAGAACAAAATATCTATACCGTTACTATTGCAGGCCAATCCTATGTGGTTCAGGTTGATGAGGGTGGTGATATTATAAAAGGGCCGATATCAGCGGCAAACTCTGAAGCTGAACCTTCTGCTGCGACGGCCTCTTCGGCAGTTATCTCGACAGAGGAGCCGGTTCCCGCCCCTTTAAGTGGTCAGATCTTTAAAATACCGGTTTCTAAGGGACAGAAAGTGGCTGAAGGTGATGTGATTATTATCCTTGAGGCGATGAAAATGGAAACGGAAATTCGTGCCTGTTGTTCAGGGACAATTACTGAACTCTGTGTCAAAGAAGGTGATACAGTCAACGTAGGTGATTTTTTGCTTAAAATGGTATATCAATAAATGGATAATTTAATTCGTCTTTGGGAAGGCTCTGGACTTTATAATATTTCTCTGGGCCAGGCCTTTATGATAGTCATTGGCCTGATATTACTTTTTCTGGCCATTAAGAAAAAATTTGAACCTCTATTGCTTGTACCTATCGGTTTTGGGGCAATTTTATCCAATATTCCCGTTGCGGGTTTATCCGAGTCTGCTGCATTTCAGGCATTCTATAAAGCGATGACCTATGAGCAAGCTGTGGTTGAGCAATATGTTGAACAGTCTGTGAAAAAGCAGGGTTTAAACGGAGTGTCAGCAGAGACGGTTAATTTTTCGACACTGTCTGAAGCAACTCAAAACAGCATCAATCCAAAAACTGCAGGACTAGCACAAGATATCAGACATGTGCTGGGTGATGCGCTTAATCTTTGCGAACAGGGAGCACTGTGTAAGGAAGCTTTTTATTCAGTGAAAGAAAATGATGTAAAAAAAGCATTTGAACTCAGCGAAATTGCCCGTAAGAATAGTTTTTCTGATGGTATTTTGTATTTATTCTATTCTGTTGGACTCATGACCGGGGTTTTTCCTCTATTGATTTTTATGGGAGTGGGTGCCATGACAGACTTTGGTCCTCTGCTGGCAAACCCTAAAACCCTGTTACTGGGTGCGGCGGCGCAAGTTGGTATTTTTACCACTCTGCTGGGCGCTATTGCTTTGGGATTTTCCGGTGGTGAAGCCGCTGCCATTGCCATTATCGGTGGTGCAGACGGGCCGACAGCAATTTATGTCACTACCAAGCTCGCTCCTCATTTATTGGGTGCTATTGCCGTAGCAGCCTATTCCTATATGGCTCTGGTTCCTATGATACAACCCCCAATTATGAGATTGCTGACCACAGAAGAGGAGCGTAAACGGACTATGACACAGTTGCGTCATGTCTCCCAGACCGAAAAAATTATATTTCCTGTGTTACTGCTTCTATTAGTCGGTCTGGTATTACCAGAAGCCACACCATTGCTGGGTATGTTCTGCTTTGGTACTCTGATGCGCGAAAGCGGTGTGGTGGAAAGACTGAGTCAGACCACCCAAAATGCTTTGATTAATATGGTGACCATCTTTCTCGGTCTTGCTGTTGGTTCAAAGCTTCAGGCCGGGCAATTTTTACAAATTGATACCTTAAAAATTTTACTGCTTGGTGTGATTGCTTTTTCCATCGGCACGGCCTGTGGTGTTTTAATGGCAAAACTGATGCACAAGTTTACCAAAGAAGATATTAATCCACTTATCGGCTCTGCTGGTGTTTCTGCGGTACCCATGGCTGCTCGTGTGTCCAATAAAGTTGGTCTTGAAGCCAATCCTCATAACTTTTTATTAATGCATGCAATGGGCCCTAATGTGGCGGGTGTGATTGGCTCTGCAGTGGCGGCTGGGGTGTTATTAAAATATTTTGGTTCATAAGCTGAATATATTTTTGTAAAGTTGTTTGCTGAATGTTTAAAATTGACAAAAGGGATAAATCTTGCCAAGATACCTAACGAATGTTAGTTAGTTTTAATTAAGCAGGAATTTCTGGTGAATGCAGTAAAAGACAATTCGGTAAAAGACAAGTCAGTAAAAGAAAGCACCAGACAGACGATTATTGATATCTCAATCAAGTTATTTGCCCAGTCAGGTTATGCCAATGTTTCTGTGCGGGATATTGCTGCTGCGGTGGGCATAAAACCAGCCTCTTTGTATTACCATTTTGATAATAAACAGACCCTGTACTTAGCTTCGATCAAAGAAGTTTTCTCCTCAAAAGCCATAGCTTTAACAGAAATATTACAAATACAGGAACCGGCTGAAACCAAGCTGAAATATTATATTTACAAGTTTTCAGAGCTGGCCTCTGAAGATGAACCTTTTCGACGTCTGATCCAAAGAGAAATGCTCGATGGTGATGAACAGAGAATGCAATATCTGGCAGAAAAGGTCTTTCAGGATCAGTTTAATGCACTGAGCCTGTTGGTGTTGGAAATTGATCCGCAATGTGATCCTCATTTGAACGCAATATCTGTTCTGTCTCTGATACTTTATCATCTGGAAACAACGCCGATCCGGTATTTTCTGAAAGGTTATAAAAAACAACATAATCAGGCTGAATTTATTGCACAACATGTTTTTAATCTGCTAATGAATGGTTTATTGAGATCAGACACGCTATGAAAAAAATAATAACACTTTTTATTAATAGCCTGATGGTCATAATAACCTTAAGTTTATTATCAGCCTGTGATAAACAAGTAGAAACAAAAAAGAGCATTCGTCCAGTAGTCACTCAACAGGTTAAAATACAGGACAACTGGCAGCAGGCTACCTATGCCGGAGAAATCAGAGCACGCTATAAGATGGCCCTGGGGTTTCGTATTGGTGGGAAAATTGTTGAACGATTCATTGAAGTGGGTGATGTGGTTAAGCCGGGTGCAATACTGGCCAGACTGGATCCGGAAGACTCAAAATTACAGCTGATGCATGCTGAGGGTGAACTAGAGGCGGCTAAAGCGGAAAAGAGAAAAGCACAACTGGATTTGAGGCGTTATACAAAACTCTATAAAGACAATATGATCAGTGCAGCAGAACATCTCAGATTCAGCAATTCACTGGATATTGCTAAGGCTAAATATACCCAGGCTCAGGCACATCTTGAGGTCACTCGTAATCAATCAGATTACACGTCTCTTTATGCGGATAAAGGTGGAGTCATTACCTCATTAGAAATGGAAGTAGGGCAAGTGATTGTTCCCGGCCAGACTGTTGTTAATTTAGCCTTGCCTGAAGAGAAAGAAGTGATTATTGCTGTTGCTGAAGGCCGCCTGGATGAGGTGCGTTATGCAGATGAAGTGAAGATCAGTTTATGGATTGATCCAAAACATTTTTATACTGGAAAAGTTCGTGAAATTTCACCTGGTGCCGATCCGGTGACCCGGACTTATACCGTTAAGATTAGTTTTATTGATACCGCTGTAAAGGCACAGTTGGGTATGACTACGACAGTAGTTATTATTCAGAAGAAAAATGAAAAGGTGGCAGAACTGCCTTTAACGGCCATTTTCCAGAAAGACAGTCAGCCTGCCGTATGGCTCTATTCACCCCAAAATTCCCAGGTTAATTTGCAAGCTGTTGATATATTGGAGTATCAGTTTAATTCAGTTCTTATTCGCTCCGGTTTAAAAAATGGACAAATCGTTGTCGTTGCAGGGGTGCATAAATTATATGAAGAACAAGTGGTTCGCCTTCAGGATGGGGTCAGTTGGTGAAAGTGATCAATATCTCTGAGTGGGGGCTTCGTCATCGCTCATTAACCATTTATTTTATGTTGACTCTGGTTTTTTTTGGTGTGCTTGCCTACCGTGATCTGGGACAGGCAGAAGATCCTGAATTTACTATTAAATTAATGGCGGTAAAAACACTCTGGCCTGGTGCAACTGCACTGGAAGTTGAGCAACAGATCACTGACCGAATTGAAAAAAAACTGCAGGAAACACCCTGGCTTGATTATTTAAGCAGTTATTCAAAGCCCGGTGAATCGATGGTTTTTGTTAATCTGAAAGACTATACGCCTGCTGACCAAGTACCTGAATCCTGGTATCAGGTAAGAAAGAAATTAAATGATATCAGACATACTTTTCCTGATGGTGTGCAGGGGCCTTTTCCTAATGATGAATTTGGTGATACGTTTGGGATCATCTATGCCTTTAGTGGTGATGGCTTCAGCTATGCACAATTACGTGATTATGTTGATGATGCTCGTCTGAAACTGCTTAATATAGCGGATGTGGCCAAAGCCGATCTACTGGGTGTTCAGGATGAAAAAATATTTATTGAGATTTCTAATGTTAAATTATCAAAATTAGGTCTGCAGCCCACCCAGATATTTGACACTCTTAATCAGCAAAATTATCTCACCCCGGCAGGGGATATCAATACGGATTCGGATCGGGTTTATATTCGGGTTAGTCGCCTTGAATCAGTTGAAGAAATTCGTAAAGTGGGCATTCGTTCAAATGGCCGCTTATTTCGTCTAGGTGATATTGCTACTGTCTATCGTACTTATACTGATCCACCTGAATTTAAAATGCACTTTAAGGGCGAAGAAGTAATTGGCCTCGCCCTGAGTATGGCAAAAGGAGGAGATATTTTAAAAGTGGGTGCAGCACTTGATAAGCTTATTTCAGAAATACAGGCTAATTTGCCTATAGGTATAGAGATACATACAGTGGCTGATCAGCCTGAAGTGGTGAAAAAATCAGTTTCTGAATTTGTCACAGTTTTATTAGAAGCCGTCATTATTGTTTTGCTGGTCAGTTTTTTGAGCCTGGGATTTCGCACAGGTCTGGTGGTTGCTTTATCCATTCCAATGGTTTTAGCCATTACCTTTCTTGGTATGAAACTGTGGGGAATTGATTTACAGCGTATTTCTCTTGGTGCATTGATTATTGCATTGGGTTTGCTGGTGGATGATGCCATGATTTCAGTTGAAATGATGTCATCAAAGATGGAACAGGGTATGGACCGTTTTAAAGCAGTAGTTTATGCTTTTACCCATACAGCCTTTCCTATGTTGACTGGAACTCTTATTACAGTTGCCGGTTTTTTGCCGGTATTTCTGGCCAAATCTTCTGCTAGTGAATATACCGGATCAATCTTTATTGTTGTAGGTCTGGCCTTAATGATCTCCTGGGTCGTTGCTGTCTGGTTTGTACCATTTATTGGTTATCAATTATTGCCGCATTCTCTTGAAACAAAGAGTTCTAAAACAAAGCACTTATCTGTAGATATTTATCAAAAAAGATTTTACCGATTTTTTCGTGCTGTCGTGACATGGTGTGTGAACTGGCGTAAGACAGTGATTACGATTACTTTGATCATCTTTTCAATATCAATTTATTCGTTTAATTTTGTTGAAAGCCAGTTTTTCCCCAGTTCAAAGCGTAATGAATTGATTGTTGATCTCTGGCTGCCGAATGGCAGCTCCTTTCAGGCAACAGAATCCTATGCAAAACGATTTGAAGCACTACTGGAAGACGATGAAAATATTGTTAACTATGTGTCTTATATCGGCAATGGTTCACCGCGTTTTTATTTACCTCTGGATCAAGAATTAAGACATAATAATCTGGCTCAGTTTGTTATTATGACGCGGGATAATGAAGCCCGTGAGATTGTTAAAAAACGTCTGGCTAAAGTGTTTGAAGAGCGACTTATCGATATTAGAGGCCGGATCAAACGGCTGGAAAATGGGCCGCCAATCGGTTATCCCGTTCAATTCAGAGTATCCGGCAATGATCGTAATATATTGAGAAATATTGCTGCTGAAGTCGCTGTTATTATGCGTGATCATTCTAATACTGACAATGTTAACTACAATTGGAATGAATTATCAAAAGTGGTTAAGCTGACCATAGATCAGGATAAGGCTCGTGTTTTAGGGATCAGTTCACAAGAGCTGGCCATTGTCATTAATTCAGTTTTGAGTGGTTATTCTATTACTCATTTCAGAGATAAAAACAGACTGGTTGAAGTTCTGGCCAGAGCTGAGAAAAATGAACGTATTGAACTAGGCAATCTCAGCGATATACGTCTGCCAACAAATAATGGCACTTTTATCCCTTTAAGCCAGCTTGTTTCATTATCATTTGAGTTAGAAGAAGGTTTAATCTGGCGACGCGATCTGCTGCCAACCATTACAGTTAGATCGGACGTTGTTGGTCATGTGCAGGCAGCTAGTGTCAGTCTGCAGATAGACTCACAACTGGACAGCATCCGTGACAGATTGCCTGCGGGTTATCACGTCGAGCTGGGTGGCGTGGTTGAAGAAAGTGCCAAGGGGGAACAATCTATTATTGCCGTTATGCCAATCGTTATTGTCAGTGTTTTCACCTTGCTTATGATTCAATTGCAAAGCTTTCAGAGAGCAATTATCGTGGTTCTAACGGCACCTCTCGGGGTCATTGGTGTTAGTGCTGCGTTATTGTTATTTAATGCACCATATGGTTTTGTAGCAAATCTGGGTGTTATTGCTTTGTTCGGTATGATCATGAGAAATTCTGTCATCCTGGTGGATCAAATTGAACGGGACAAAGAAGAGGGGGCTACAATGAAAACAGCAATTATTGAAGCTGCAGTCAGACGCCTGCGTCCTATTGTATTAACAGCTGCAGCATCTGTTTTGGCAATGGTTCCTCTGTCAGCCAACACCTTTTGGGGTCCTATGGCCATGTCAATTATGGGTGGTCTGATTGTGGCTACACTGCTGACACTTTTGTTCCTTCCTGCACTTTATGCTGCCTGGTTCAGAGCCTGATTTAAATATTCCTATTGTTCCATCCTGTTGCACAATCATAGCTCTCAAATATTATGAACTCATATTTTTTACTAAGTGGTGCAAACATTGATTTATGCATATTCATATCATTATCAATGATACAAACAAGTGTTTTTTCCACACAATTCACCTAAAATACTCAAATGCCTTCTTTCTATAACTATAGAAAGTAATTTTTAATGATTTTTGTAACTGTCCAGCCTTTTTTCTTTTGGAGATATTATGTCCCGTTACCCCTTGTTAATTGAGGCAACAGAGCTTGAAAAACATCTTAATGATGAAAATCTGCTCATTGTTGATCTGTGTAAAAAACAAACATACGATACTAATCATATTCCGGGTGCTGTCCATTGCGATTATTCAAATATAGTTAAAGTTGAAAAGCCCATCGTAGGCCTGGTGCCCGATGATGATCGCCTGATTGAATTGTTCTCTTCTCTGGGGATTGCTGAGCATATTCATGTCATCGTTTATGATGATGAGGGTGGGGGCAATGCCTGTCGTTTTATGTGGACTCTGGAACTATTGGGTCATAAAAATCTGTCATTGCTCAATGGCGGGATTTTTTCCTGGGCAAACAATGGTTTTCCACTGTCTAAAATCGCAGAGCAGCCAACGTCTGCACAGTTTAAAATAAATAAAGATGCCTCTGTTCTGGTCAGCCTGAGTTATATTCAGGATAATCTGAATAATGAACAGATTCAATTGTTAGACTCACGCTCTGCAGCAGAATTTCAGGGAACCAAGGCTTTTGCTCTCAGAGGCGGGCATATCCCCGGTGCAATCCACTATGAATGGACAGATGCAATGGATCGGAATAATAATCTTTGCCTGCGCCCCATTAAAGAAATACAACAAGTGCTGATGGATAAAGGCTTTAATAAAGACAAGACCATCGTGGCCTATTGTCACAGCCATCATCGCTCTTCTTTTTCCTATTACATGTTAAAAATTGCCGGTTTTAAAAACATCAAAGCTTATGCCGGTTCATGGTCAGAGTGGGGCAATCATCCTGATACAGAAGTACATACAGGGGAATAATTGCAAATGCTGAATTAATTTACTTAGGGGCGATAGACTCTTTTCTTCTTTTTGCCTTTTTTAGGTTCGGCTTCTTTTTTTCGTTGCAGTTCGATAAGCTCTTTATCAATCATTTTGGGTGATTCAAGTGTTATTCTGCCGAGCTTACCACTGCGTAATTCGGTCAGTAATATTTTACTGGCCTTATCTAAATCAACCCGCCCGCCGCTTTGCAGACAGCCGCGTTTTCGACCGATGGCTTCGATTAAGTCCAGTTCATTTTCAGGTAATACTTCAAGTTTAAAACGCTGCATAAGACTGTCAGGATAAGCGTTGATTAAATACTCAGCAGCAAAAAAGGCAATATCATCATATTCATAGGCGGTATCTTTAACCGCACCAGAGATGGCAAGGCGATACATACTGGGCTGGTTTTCCACCTTAGGCCAGAGTACTCCCGGCGTATCATATAAGACAAAGTCATTACTCAGATTAATGCGTTGCTGAGCTTTTGTGACCGCAGGTTCATTGCCTGTTTTGGCAATGCTTTTACCCGCCAGGATGTTAATCAGACTGGATTTACCAACATTGGGAATGCCCATGATCATGGTGTTGTATATTTGTCGTTGAGCAGGCAGGTGACCAATGATTTTACGGCTTAAGTCAATAAGCCTGCGCATTTGTTCAGGCTGCTCTGTTGTTAACGGCAGCGTTTTTACGCCTTGCTCCTGTTCAAGCCAGGCTTGCCATTGGCGAGTCATATCAGCATCAGCCAGATCGCTTTTGGTGAGCACTTTAATACACGGTTTATCACCACGTAAACTGGATAGCAGGGGATTTTGACTACTATAAGGAATTCGGGCATCCAGAACTTCGATGATTAAATCCATTTGAGACATTACTTCTTTAATCTCTTTATTGGCCTTGTGCATGTGACCGGGATACCAGTGGATTGCCATGAATTTGCTCTTATGCTTTGATTTAACAGTTTATTCTGAAATTAACAGGGGTATTCTAGTTTTTGTGACAAAAAAATACAAATTACATTTTTCTGCGTATTTATTGTAATTGTACGATTGATTGTAAATACCATTAGCTTCAGTGTGGTTGAAATTGAAAAAAACAACAGCAATATAAAACTGCACTAATTTAAAAATACTATTGATCTTGCCACCTGCTTTAGCATACAGTTAGAACAATTTTTCACAGTGTGAGACGCTATTTAATGTTAAAAGCAATCAGAAACTTTTTTGAACAAAATATGTCACCGGATGCTGCGCCTGAAGATCAGGAACATCGGGTGCGGTTAGCCACAGCAGCCCTACTGGTTGAGATGATGAATATTGACGACAAGGTACATGACGCAGAAAAACAGGCTACTCGACAGGCACTGAAAGATAATTTTAACCTCAATGATACAGAAACAGAAGAATTGTGTCGTTTAGCAGAAGATGAAGTCCGTAATGCGACAGACTATTATCAATTTACTAAATTGATCGCAAAACATTTTTCTCAGCCGCAAAAAATTCAAGTCATTGAGCTACTATGGCATGTTGCATATGCTGATAATCATCTGGATGCCTATGAAGAACATATGGTTCGCCGTATTGCAGATCTCATTTATGTCCCTCATCAGGATTATATTCAGACTAAACTAAAAGCTCAAAAGCTGAAGCAATAAGTTTATGTGAATGAAATCCTCGAAAGTCTTTATCCGATATTTATTAAAAAAGCTTCTTTGGTTGTCTATAAGTTTTTTTCTTGTTTCTGTCTTATTAGTGGCCAGCCTCAATTTTATTAATCCGCCAACCTGGGGGTGGAAACTTCAGCGTCAAATAATCCCGCCAGAGAACTATCCTGCACAAATTCATCATCAATGGTTGGACAAATCACATATTTCCAATAATATGAAGCTGGCTGTTATTGCCTCCGAAGATCAACTATTTGCTCAACATTATGGCTTTGATTTTAATTCAGTTATGAATGCTCTGTCTTCAAATGCTCAGGGCAAACCAATCCGAGGTGCCAGCACTATTACTCAGCAGACTGCAAAAAATCTTTTTTTATGGCCCGGTAAAAGTTATCTGCGCAAGGGGATAGAAGCCTGGCTGACTGCTTTGATGGAATTAATGCTGGATAAGCAGCGAATACTTGAGATCTATCTTAATCTGGTGGAATTTGGACCGGGGATCTTTGGTGTTGAAGCCGCCAGCCAATATTATTATCATAAAAGCGCGCAACATCTTAATATTCAGGAATCTGCACGACTGGCATCCGTACTGCCAAACCCTTATCTTTTTCATGTTAATAAAGCTTCAAACTACACAATCCAACGAACCCAGTGGATCAAAAAACAAATGCGTCAACTGAGTCAGACAGCCTTGCCCTGATCCTTTACCCTTTGCTGGTATTTTTGCCACAACCAGCAGCCAATCAATGAAGAAATTACTCCAAAGCTGATAAAGAAAAATGCCACGGGGGTAAATATCTCATTTTGTAATGATAAATAGAGAGAAATACTGCTGCCCAGAACTGAGGCAATAACCGCCTTTAAACAGGCTTGCTTCGCTGCTTCTCTTGCCGTAACCAGTCCGCCAATTGCCATAACAATAAAAAAACCAATCCCGCCAATAACATAAGTAAATGTCTGTGACCATGGCACAAAGTCAGGTGACAGGGCAGTAAGTGAATTATAACCGACGACAGACATAATGATCACCAGCTGATTCACCAGACCTAAAATTAAAATGGTAATGACACCCAAACTAATGGCCTTGAGGCTATTTAACATACACAATCCACGATTTATTCAGGTTATAAGGAGTAAAAACAAATAAAGGCTGCAATGTATAATAATTAATTATTGAACACATTGATTGAAATCATGTATTTAAGAAATTGGTGATTATTCTGATTCAGGTTACAATTTGTTTCACTGGACATTTAACATTTTATTTTTACAGATAAGAAAAACTATGAGAAATACGATAAAGAACTTTATAGAAACAAAATATTTTCAACATTTTATTACTTTTTTGATCATTTTTAATGGTTTGACCCTGGGTCTGGCAACTTCCAGAGACTTTATGAGCGATTATGGCGTGCTTATTAATAATCTGGATATTTTCATCGTGGCTGTTTTCACCATTGAAATAAGCATGAGAATTTATGTCTATCGTAAACAGTTTTTTAAAGATCCCTGGAGTCTTTTTGACTTTTTCGTGGTTTCGATTTCATTAGTACCTGCCAATGACGGGCTGTCAATCCTGAGAGTGCTCAGGGTTTTGAGACTATTCAGACTGCTGACAATTGTGCCGCAAATGCGCCTGATTATTTCTGCCATACTGAGTGTTATTCCAGGAATGGCTTCAGTCTCTCTGGTGTTATTATTGTTTTTCTATGTCTTTGCCATTATTGCAACCAACCTTTTCAGTATGACATTTCCACAATGGTTTGGCAGCTTAGGAGAATCGATGTTTACACTATTTCAAATTATGACACTTGAAAGCTGGTCCATGGGGATTGCCAGACCCATTATAGAAGTGCATCCCTATGCCTGGATCTTTTTTGTGATATACATTTTAATCGTGACCTTTATTATGGTGAATTTATTTATTGGTCTGGTAGTTGATGCTATTTTTACTATTAAGGGGCAGGAACATGAGCAGTCAAATAGTGATGAAGATAAACTGGAAACCGCTAAAGAACTGGTTTATCAACATGAGATCAAATCACTACAAAATGAGCTGAGGGAAATGAAACAATTAATGGTGAAAATTGATCAGAAACTGTCGTAGTTGTTTTTTCTTTTAATTTCCCCTTTCAAGAGGGGAGGTTTACTTATAAGTTACCAATGTTTTAAATTGTAAAATGGACAGGGAAAATTCACTAATATTGTTGTCCCCATAATGATAATTTATTGATGTTTTTTTAATCATTCAATTAAGAATCAGCATATAGTGCAACTGGTTTGGCAGTCTTGTTTGAATGGACTCTATCTATAAACAATGCATCACTTTTTTATGTGTATTATCCAGAAAGGAAGTTCGGGCTATAGAGATGATTCTTGAGTAAGAAGCAATATTGGAGTATAAATAAACAGACCTAGTCAATAACTTGTTAGGATGATATTGAGCTAGTGAATATAAATCAACTAAAATTATGAAAATAATATGGTAAATTTAAATAAAATATGAAATGTTATATTATCGCTGGTCCTAATGGTGCAGGAAAAACAACATTTGCCAAAACCTTTTTACCTGAAGAAGCGTCTTGCTTAAATTATGTTAATGCTGATCTTATTGCTGAAGGTTTATCACCATTTAAACCTGAAAGTGTTGCAATTGAATCAGGAAAACTATTGTTAAAAAAACTTGATGATTTAGTTGAAAAAAAGGAATCTTTTGCTTTTGAGACAACCCTCAGTGGTTTGAGCTATATTCGACGAATCAAAAGTTGGAAGAGTCAAGGGTATGAAGTCATTTTATTTTTTCTAAAACTGCCAAATGAAGAAATGGCAGTCCAGAGAGTCAAATTAAGAGTTGCCGAAGGCGGGCATAATATCCCAGAAGATGTAATAAAACGCCGTTACAAAAAAGGATGGCAGAACTTACAAAATCATTACAAACATCTTGTTGATTCATGGGTTGTTTTTGATAATTCTGGAAAAATACCAATCGTACTGGACGAATCATTATGAAAGAGAAAAGTTTTTACTCGAAACTAGCTATTAGTGCTATGTATAGAGCATCAGATATAGCTGAAAAAATTGCATCAGAAAATAATTTAAAAATGCCTCTTTGGAAAGATGGTAAAATAGTGTACATTAAACCACAAAATCCTAACAAAAAAATGCACATGGATTCAAAAAAGCTTGGCTAAAAAAGCCCAGCCCAGATTTTTTGAACCAGTGATATAGGCGTTGAGGCTGTAGAATAACTCTCAAAAGACCTGTCTTGCCAATTCAATAATACTAACGCAGATAATGCTGTGCTATTTTGCGACATGATCTTTAATGTGATCTAATAGATATTATTCACATCGAGATTAACTCCCATATTAACAGGCCACCCATTGAATAAAATTGTGGCTCCTGTAATTTGTTGTCTAAAGTTTCACAAAATAAACCTCTAATGCTTCAATACACTGGTGAAATTGCCATTCAGTCAGGGACTTGTTTCGGCCTATCTCGGAGAAATACTGATTCTCGTTTTCTGCTTCTTGATATATGAATTTTTTATCAGGAACTGATTTAACATATTGCTTAACGTGAAGAATATACTATCTTTGTGCAGTTTTTTTATAGCTCTTGTGTTGAGTTGTTCAAATATATTTGTTCCAGAATTTATTGTTTTTGTATTCATCCATGAATTTCATAATCTTTTATTGATCAATAAGTTAATTGTTTTGGTAGAATAAATCTTTGATTAAGTTGTTTTATTATATTAGTGTACATTATTCATAATAAAAAGAGTTTTTGACAAAATATTTGATATTTTCTGTATATGTAAGTTTAACCTTACAAAAAATAATGATATTTTGATTCTGATCAGTAATAATAATGAAAAAGAGAAATACGGAAGCGGGTATCGCCAATATGCGTGTTGCTTTAGATTTAACTGTTGAACAAAACCGCTTCGCGGTAGCTTTTCCTTCCAGTCCACTGATTTTTATAATAATATTCCTTTAAAAACATCTCCCCAGATTCGTAATCCCTTAAAACTATACCGATACTTAAATCTCCTTCACTTAAACAAATAAGGAGAGCCATAATGACCCCTTTACGCCAGAAAATGATTGATCTGATGACCTTCAGACAGTATTCACCTCAAACCCATAAGGCTTATCTCGCCTATGTGACGTACCTCAGCCGTTACTATAATTGCTCACCAGAACACCTGACTGAACAACAAGTCATTGACTGGTTGATGCAAGTTGCCAATGAACGTCATTGGTCAGCCTCCACGGTGCACCAGGCAAAGAATGGGCTTAAGTTTTTATACACACAGGTCTTGGCACAGCCGGATTTTTTATTGGATATAGGTTTGCCTAAACGTCCTCAAAAGATCCCACTATTACTTACTCAACAGGAGGTATATCGTTTACTCAATGCCCCAGGAAATCTGAAACATTTAACACTTTTGAGTGTCTGTTATGGCTGTGGTTTACGGGTCAGTGAATTGGTGTCTCTCACTCAGGATGATATTGATTCTGAGCGATTATTATTGCGTGTTGTTCGCGGTAAGGGTAAAAAAGATCGCAACATAGCACTATCAAAAAGCTTACTTAATTTACTCAGACGGTATTGGTGTGCATGGCATCCTAATTATTTTATCTTCAGCCGTTACCATCAAAAAAAAGCCATGAGTATCAGCAGTGCCCAAAAAGTCTTCAGGCAGGCAAAAAAGACTGCCGACATTGATAAAAAAGGCGGTATCCATAGCTTACGTCATGCTTATGCGACCCATCAACTGGAAAATGGACTACCCATTCATCAACTACAGAAATTTCTTGGGCATAGTGACATCAACCTGACTCTGAGATATTTACACTGGGTACCTGAATCTCATGTCATGGCCAGTGATTTACTGGCCCACTTCACACCCGATGAAGTGGTGTTGAATTCTCATGATAAGGAGAATTCGCATGATGCATTCTAAGTCATCCAACGCTGACATGGCACGGATCATCAAACAGTTTTTGCCTGCTTATCGTCTGCGATATAAATTATCACCAGAGCAAGCCAGTGCTTGTCAAAGTATCATTCAATGCCAGACAGAAGCGTTGGGTGGAGAGCAACAAAAGTGCATGGACTGTGGTTATGAACAGCGACTTTATCACAGTTGCTGTAATCGCCATTGTCCCCGTTGTAAGCAGCTGGCCTCACAACAGTGGGAAGAAAAACAATTGGCTGCCTTATTACCGGTTCGCTATTATCATCTGGTCTTCACCCTGCCACATGAATTCAATGGCTGGTGTCAGCTGCATCCTGAGATAATGTATGCCCTGTTGTTTAAAGCAGTCTGGCAAACACTGTCACAGTTTTCCAGGGATCATAAACGTTTACGAGGGCAACTGGGAGTCACTAGTGTTCTGCACACATGGGGGCAAAATTTACAACGCCATGTTCATCTGCATTGTTTGATTCCAGGTCTTTAAGTCTGGACGGGAGACCATAGAGACAACTCAAAGTGATTATCTCTATCCTGTTGGGGCTTTAAAAAAAGTGTTTCGAGGCAAACTGGTAAGTTTGCTCAGAAGTGCCTGGCAACAAGGTAAATTGTTTCGTATTAACCGTGCTAATGAAGTCAATCAGATCCTGGATACCGTGATGAGTAAGAATTGGTCAATCTACATTAAACCTTACTTAAAAAAGCCTGAAACCGTTGTAAAATATCTGTCCCGATGTAAGCGATCAATCGGCGATTCTATTTCCCCAACCTAGCCAAATCTGATAAAAGAGGATCAGCCTCAAACTTATCTTTCCAACATCGGGGAGTTAATTCAGCCACCTCTCTGGCTGGGTGCAGATTGATCCGCTGCAGCACATCCACTAAATAATGATAGGGATTAACATCCTGTAACTTACAGGTTGTTAGCAATGTCTGGATAGTAGCCACTTGTTCAGCACCGACTTCATTCCAGCAAAAGAGCCAGTTTTTCTTGCCCATGGGAATGACTCTTAATGTACGTTCCAAATGATTGGTATCAATGGCAACATCTGGATCAGACAGGTAAACACACAACTGATCTTTGTGATTATCCACATAAGTCAGTGCTTTTGATAGTGGATTACTATTTTCCAGATCAATTCTCTGGCGTTGTTCATAACACCATTTAAAAAATCCATCGACAACAGGCTTACTGTGCTTGCCCCGATAGTCTAATTTTTTCTGTCCCGTCAGTTGTTTTTTCTGGATAGTTTCTTCATTCTTATAAAGCTCGCCAATCCATTGCATCGCTTCTTCAGCAGCCTGGGTTTCAACTTTTAAAGATTTAAAAAAGTAACGTCGGGTATGAGCCCAACATTGTGCCAATGTTACTTCGGGTTTATTTTTAACAAATCGATCATAGGCCGCATAACCATCGGTTAATAAGGTCCCTTTAAAGCCTTTGAGTTGTTGCTCCACATGAGCCGTTCCCCGGCTGCTTGACCAGGTAAAGACGACCTCATCATTCTCGCCATAGATGGGCCAGAACCAGGTGGATTTCATTTTGCCTTTTTGTTTTCTACCCGCTTTGATGGGTGTTTCATCCATTGCCAGCACTTTGCTTTGCAGTACTTGTTGTAACTGACTGTCTGCAATGGGCTTGAGTAAATTAATCGCTCTTTGTGTCCAGTGGGTCAAGGTGGCTCGACTTAAAGTAATTCCAGCTTGTTGAAGACGTTGATGTTGACGATACAATGGGATGTGGTAAACAAATTTATCGATTAACAGGCCAGCCAGTACACTGACATCCGCCATACCGTTATCAAAGACAGCAGTGGGTGCAGAAGGTGTTGACAGGGTTTGTGTGGCCTTATGTTTGACGACTGGGCGACGGTATTCTAAGACCACATAACTGCCAGGACGTTGAGCCAAACGACGAGTGATTTTATGCTCAATGATTTCATAGTGTTCAGCCCCTTCACCTTGAAGTTCAGGAACGGGTACCTCTATGATTTCAACAGGGACTTGCGCATCAAAGCGTAAACCCTGTTCCGTGACACATTCATCAGCACGCTGCTTTGATTTGCGACGCTGATAGGTAAT
>JADGDG010000051.1 GCA_016744995.1 Gammaproteobacteria bacterium | reverse complement strand
GGGGTGTTCATAATAGCCTCCTGGCTACTCAATTTCAGGAGGCTTAAGAATATTTTATTCAGGGAGACCTTGGAAGGACGTCGGGGAATGATCGCTTACTCTTTAATGAGCTTTTCAGCTCATCAATACTTTGATAATCTTTGAGGTAAATTTTAATTTAAATCTTCTGGCAATTTCTACATGAGGCTTAGCCATAATCTTTTTGTTACTCAGTGCTTGTGTTATCCAGAAAAGAATTTCAAGCTCTATAGTAGCTTGTTGAGTGAAAACAAAAAATGAGGCATAATTAAACAAAAACTAGTCAACTACTGGTTGCACGAGAAAATATGAAAATGAAATATCTATCTATTATAATGCTACTATTTTTTTTAAGTTCTTATTCTTGTGCAGAAGATAATAATGACGACAAAATTCTAAGGTATTTTGAAGTCACTGATGTTTTAGGCACTATCGATAGACAGATGGTGGCATATATTGAAGATATAAAATATGCATACCCAGATTTAAGTAGTAAAATTATTGAAAGAAGAGAGGTAAAACAAGCTGTTGAAGATTACAAAAGAGAAGTAATAACCGCTTGGACACAGATTTTGAAAACAAAACTATCAAATGAAGAGCTATCTGAAATGTTGGCTTTTATAGAAACGCCTTTAGGTAAAAAATTTATAGCTCTTCAGGAAAAGCTAGGGCCGGAATTTGACGAAGTGGGTTCAATAGCGAACAGGAATCTAAATGATAAAATATCAAGATTACTTTTTAAAACTGAGCGCTAACAAGCAATTAAATATATCACTATGGCTTAGCGACTAATCAAAGCTTGAATTATTACGAAAGGCTTTCCTTTTTCAACTCCTGTTCTGGAAGCCACAGTGAACAATTAATTGAACCCTATATAACTTAAAAGGAAGTTTAACTATCATGTCACTAATATCCACATTACTAATGATTGCCGCAGGCCTTGTCTACTTGATTTATACAATAAAAATATTATTTCAAGCATTTAATAAATCTGTTTGGTGGGGGCTTGGTAGTTTTTCATACCATTCTTTATCTATATTTTTGTTGCGTTAAACTGGGCTACAACAAAGAAGCCATTCTTAATAAGCCTTTTATTTTTTCCACTTTTTATTTTGGGCATGTATCTACAACCAAGTCCATATGAGCAATTAATCGGATCATGAAGTCAAAAATAAGCCACCCATCATTGAGATTAAAAAAACAAGAAACAATCAAATTATTATTAATAAAGCCTAACAATAAATAATGCCCATGAAAATGGAGAGATTTTAGAAATCAGGAGTATAAAAAAGTTAATTGAGGTGATCCATTAATTAAGTTAATAGAAAAAGAAGAGAGTGTAAAACTACCAGTGATCGGGTAATTTCCTGGAGGTATGAAATGCTCGTAAAACTTCAATTCTACTATTGCAAACCCGATAGGGCACAATGTACGATGTTTTATCAATCACTAATTCCCTGGTCCCTTCTATTCGCCCAGAACGACCTAACGAAGAATTATCCTTTAACAAGTTAACACTCTCTTTAATTCTCTGAACCACCAAAAAAGCCGCTTGAGGATTATCCTGTGCAATATATTCGGCTTCCTTATTCAGGTTGCTAAGTGCTTTTTTAAGCCACTTAACTTCCATTTTGAGTCCATTTATCAAAAACTTTGTTCACTTCTTCCTCTGTGGCAAACTCTCCTCTGTCTGCTTCTTCAATAGCGGCCTGTATTTCCTGAATCTGCCACTCATTAACTTCAATGTATTTCTGAATAGCCTCAGAAGCTAAAAATGATTTAGTTCTATGTGTCGCCTGTGCTAATTCTTCCAGACGGTTTTTTATTGAATTATCAAGACGAATAGTCATAGTCGAAGACATCTTTTACTCCTACTGTTTTTCTTATGTATACATTGTACACAATTTAGCACAAACTTTCTATTTGAAATAGTGATTCAATACCCACAGTTTGAAGATTAAAAATTGGTGAAATTTTCAGGTAAAAGTAATCCAGGCCATATATGGCCTGTAGATTTATCCCTTGCCTGGGCTTTTTCTTTGCTTTTGGACAGCACCAGAGAGAACAACTGAGGTAGGAGAGTGTACGCGAGACTGGCTCGTCTAACTGGGTGTCAGAAAACACGGACGTTTTCTGTCAAGCGACCCATGGACGGGCTTGCAGCGATCCCAGTTAGACGAGCCAGTCTCACGTGCAATCGGCAGACTCAGCACTTTGTCCCCCCTTCTTTTGATTTTAAAACACACTCAATTACTATAATACTTGTAAAACCACCTCAAAGACTCACAATATGAAAGCAGTATGTTTTTTTAGTGGTTCAGGATCAAGCCGTCAGCTTTCGATAAATATCAGAAACTTTAAGAGGTAATTTGTTAATATCTTCAATCAATACATAGTTAGCAGCACCATACATGTGCGGCAGGTAATCTCCTGCTTCTTTATCTATGGTAATGCAATAGGGATGAATACCTTTTTCACGTGCTTCAAATAAAGATTGCCGTGTATCTTCAATACCATATTCACCACGATATTGACCATCATAATCTTCCGGTTTACCATCCGACAAGCTAATTAATAATTTGGTTTTCGCCTCCACTTCTTCTAATAAAGCAGTTAAATGACGAATAGCGAAACCCATGCGTGTATAGTCTTTGGCAGTCACGCCACTTATACGAGCTTTTACTTTATCAGTATAATCTTCATCAATATGTTTAATATGATAAATCTCACAACGTTTTCGGGTCGTACCGGAAAAACCATAAATGGCATAACGATCACCTAACATTTCAAGTGATTCGCATAATAAAACTAAGGCTTCTCTTTCAGCCTGATTAATCCACCCTTTGGTTGAACCACTCATATCAACCATAAACATCACCGCAATATTACGATCATCCCTTTGCATTCGGGTAAATATACGCTCATTAAGTTCCATGCCCATACTCAGATCGGCATAACTTTCTACTAAGGCATCAATATCAATATCATCACCATCAATTTGTCGCTTTAATAATTTTTCCTCTCCTTTGAGTGCCTCAAAATTACGCCTTAGAGATTTGACAATACCCATGTAGTTTGTCAATGTGTTTTGAACAAAGTCATCATATACAGGAGTCACTCTAACCTCACGAACAACACACCAGTTTTTACGATGATGTTGGCGTACATGATCCCATTCATCATAGAAATAAGCCCCTTCTTCATGATAAGCACCCAACCAGACATTATCTGTCTTATTTGATGCGGTCTCATTCTCAGCCACGTATTTTCCTGGCCCGGCAGCAACAAGATATTCTTCAGGTATTTCTCCGATATCCTGAATGATACTACTCATTAAACTTTCAACATCATCAGGAGGAGCAATAACCTGACCATCCAGGGTCAGTTCAAATGTCGTACCATCCGGCACTTCATTATCTTCTGTTAAAATGGTATTGAAGACAGGGTCTTTTCTATCCATTTCAGGATCTTCTTCATTTTCAGGATTTGCCTGGCGCTTTTCATCAGCTAGTCTGGCTAGTGCTTCACGAAATAAAGTTTTTTCATCTTTTAAACGGCGTATTTTAACATTCTGAACTTTATTGGGTAGTAAAACACCCTGAAATGAAAAATCGACTGCCTCTATTAATGAATAATATTGTTCCAAAAACGCCAATGTATCATCCACTCTGGCTTGTTTTTCTGATAGTCTGGAGAAGACATTTAACCATTCATTGCTGTCGTTCGTGTTATTACTAATAGCTAAGGTATTTTCCTGAAGCTTATTGTAATCACTTAGAAAAGTTTCAGCCTGACGAAAAAAACCCGGCAATTCATAACGTATCTGATTAAGTAATCGAATAGATTCAAAACAATGAAATAGTTTTAAGGCTTTGACTGGATCATCGAACTGATTAAGTTTTTCATTTAAATCATAGCGCCAGGTACCAAACCAGTTCTGGGCCCATTGATAAACTGTAAGTAGTTTATAATAAAAGAAGTTATCTCCTTTAGTTGAATACTCACTAATTATTTCAGGTAAATAAATACTTTCTGTATCGGTACAGATGTATTCCGCTACTTCGATCTTTAATGAGCGTCCATTTAAACCACAGACAAAAGTAGTCAGCAGTTTTTTTATATCCTCAAGCACAATTCCATGTTGTTTTTTAAAGTAACGTTCTGAAAAGTCTTTAGTATTGTGTAACACCTTAATACAAAGCTGAAGTCCTCGTTCATCAAAGGCAGACATCGCTTCGATTGTCCAATATTCTACTGCATCCAGATCATGTTGCAGAAAAAGCACGGCATCTGAAAAGTGAGCTGCATATTGAAAAGCCATTTCAGCATTGGTTGAAGCAATTACTTTAACCCAATGCAAACCAAACTGTTGTTCTTTTACGCTAAGTACTGACATTTGTTTTGCAGGACCAGCAGCCGATCGCCTGAATGACAAGACAGGATCGAGAAATTGATCCAGTTGTTCTTCCATGTCTTCAGCATTAAGAGCACTTATTATTTTCTTTTTCATAAGAGACTAAAACAGCGAAGCACTGAGTTCATTTATCGCTGATAACATTTCAGGATCATCCGTTAATGCCTGTGCAATTGAACTTCGGCATGCAGCAACAGGATTGATACCGTCTTTAATTAATAAAGCAGCATGAACCAATAAGCGAGTACTGGCGCCTTCATCCAGACCACTGCCTTTTAAATTACGAGTCATATGGGCAAATTTAACCAGATTTTTTGCCAGTTCTGCATCAACATCAGCCTCAGTTAAAAGTATCTTTTGTTCCGTTTTTGTATCAGGGTAATCAAATTCTAATGCCACAAAACGTTGTCTGGTGCTTTGTTTGAGATCTTTGAGAACACTTTGATAACCGGGATTATAAGACATGGCCAGACAGAATTCGTCTTGTGCTTCAAGGACAACTCCTCGTTTTTCCATTGGCAATACGCGACGATCATCAGCAAGAGGATGAATGACCACTGTGGTATCTTTTCTAGCTTCTACCACTTCATCAAGGTAGCAGATAGCGCCAGAACGAACTGATTTCGCTAACGGGCCATCTACCCAGACAGTTTCACCACTGGTGATCAGATAACGTCCAACCAGATCCGAAGCGGTCAGATCATCATGGCATGAAACTGTAATTAAGGGCCGTTTTAATCGCCAGGCCATGTGTTCCATAAAGCGTGTTTTACCACAGCCCGTAGGTCCCTTAAGAAGTACCGGCAGCTTATTTTTATAAGCTGACTCAAAAATTGCAATTTCATCCCCTACCGATTCATAATAAGGCTCATTAGTTATAAAATATTCTTCTGGTAAAATTTCCTGGGATAATAAATCCATTAATGCTCCAATAATAAGTTGTAAGTTGTTTTTAAAGAGTTGGGGGGAGAGTATTCAGAAAAAAAGAGCCTTCAGCGAATAAAGAGCCTTAGCTAATAAAGAGTCTTCAACCAATAAAGAGTCTTCAACCAATAAAGAGTCTTCAACCAATAAAAAGCCCTCAGCTAATAAAAAGCCTTCAGTCAATAACAACCTTCAGCTTTTAATAATCTCAGGTAGAGATAAAGGTAGTGGCGCAGGCTTAGAAAAAACAAAACCCTGAATATAATCAATATCGATAGCTTTGAGTTGTTCGACAGTTTCCTGATCTTCTACATATTCCGCAATTGTCTTTTTACCCATTACTTTTCCAATTTCATTAATGGATTTTACCATAGCATAATTCACTGGATTTGAGCTAATATCTTTAACAAATTCGCCATCAATTTTAAGAAAATCCACAGGTAAATTTTTCAAATATCCAAATGAAGAAACACCACTGCCAAAATCATCCAGGGCAAATTGACAGCCTGTTTTATGTAATGTATCAAGAAAACGGGTTGCTTTAACCAGATTTGTAATAGCGACAGTTTCAGTAATTTCAAAACAAATAATGTGTGCCGGGATATTATACTCTTTAAGTTTATCGATAATATATAAAGAAAAAAGCGTGTCTGTAATGGAAAATCCAGATAAATTAATACTGCATAAGGCCACTTTATTTTGTATATTTTCTTGCTGAGATAACCATAAAAAAGTATTCTCAATAACCCATTTATCTATTTGCGGCATCAAATTATAACGTTCTGCACAGGGTATAAACTTATCCGGACTAATTATATTGCCATTATCTTCCCTCATTCTAAGCAAGATTTCACAATGCAGTTTACCACTATCATAATGCGTATTAATTGGTTGAATTGTCTGGCTGTATAAAAGAAACTTATTATCTTTAATAGCCTTTTTAATACGTGACACCCAGTTTATATCACCGCGTATTTTATTCAGCTCTTCATCATCATGCTTAAAGATAAAATAACGATTTCTACCTTCCTCTTTTGCTTTATAACAGGCCGCATCTGCGGCTGATATTAGTGCTGAATAATTATTGGAAAAACCAGAAACGGAAACCATGCCAATACTGACACCCACAGTAAAAATCTCTTTCTCCCAAACAAACTGATATTGATGCACAGCGTTGATTAAATCCGTAGCAATCCCCCTGGCATTTTCCAGTGAACAGCCTTCCAGTAATAAAGCAAACTCATCTCCACCTAACCGGGCAAGCGTATCACTGGCACGCTTACTCTCCTGAAATATAAGACTCAACTGACGTAATAGTTCATCTCCAGCAAGATGACCACTGCTATCATTAACAATTTTAAACTGGTCTAAGTCAAGATAAAGTAAACAGTGTTGTGTGTCACTCTCTATTTCCTGCAGTATATGTCCAAGATGCTCTTCAAAGGCCTGTCGATTCATAAGATCAGTCAGTGAGTCATGTGTAGCCTGATGTGTTAATTTCTCTTTGAGTTTATGTGACTCAGTTAAATCACGTAAATATGCTGTAAAAAAAATATCTCCATCATTAATCTGAGCAATGGCAAGCTCAATGGGAAACAGGTGTCCATCAGCATGTAAAGCAGTAATTTCAACTCGAGTGCCAATAATATTTGATTGACTGGTTTCAAGCAGCCTGGTCATTCCAGCCCGATGTTTATGCCTTAATTCCGGGGGAATAATCAGCCCGGCCAGCTCATGTCCAACCATATTTTTACGACTGTAACCAAAGGTATTTTCTGTTGCCTGATTTATTTCTAAAACAATTCCCTTTGAATCAATAGTGATAATGGAGTCCAATGCTGACTCCATAATTGCTTTATTTCGTGACTGACTTTCAGCAAGTTCACTTAATGCTTTTTCTTTATCACTGGTCTGCAATTCAAGGCGAATAAAGACGATTCCCATACTTAATGTGCCCAGACACCAGACAAGAAAAAACATAAGTACATTATTTTTATTATTAGTGCTCTGTCGCGCAAGAAGTTCCTTCATAGGTAGTGAAATGGTTACACCTCCGCCAATGCCATTAGTTTTTCCTGATAACTCCAGATGACAAAGCAGGCAACCTTTTTTTAAAGGGAGTGGTTGAATCATTCGTAAATAGGGTTCATTATTGATAGTTGTATATTCAAGGATCTCCTCCTTTCCCTGCTCTATTTTAAGCAAGGCTGATTTTTCCCAGGCATCCGGTTCATTCCCAGGGTTTATAGGTGAGACTTTAGTTACTCGACCTGAGACACCATAAAATTCCTTATATTTTTCTCCTAGCTCACGAACAATTCTTGCAGGATTAATCAATGATAGTTTAATACCGGAAGGCGTGGTCACATCACGATCCTGAATATGTGAAAGATATGGATCTGGCTGATATTTATCTCCAACAGGTACATAAAGTCTGCCATGCCCTGTCAGCCACAGGCGAAATGCTTTGTCCTTATTAAAATGTGCCCGAGCCTGGCTTTCTGCCAGTTGATGGATAGCTTCAGCATTATCATTAACATTCCATATTGCAAGACAGGCAATGATCATGCTCCAGATAAACAAAACAATACTGGCATAAATTTGTATGGATATTGCGTTGTGTTTTTTCATAAGCCTGTCATTTTTTTAGCACACTCTAATTATAGCCGAATTCCAACATTTATCTTTGAGATTAAAAAAAGAAATACGATATTTTTTTAGCTTATGTCATAATTAAAATATTAATTCCTGATGAGATCACTTTATGTTTGAAAAATTATTTGAAGATAGCTTATGGGCCTCCCGATTTATTGTTCTTCTGGCCGTATTTTTTGGTCTTGTGGGGGCAATTATATTATTTATTGTGGCCAGCGTAGATATCTATGAAACAACAATGTTTGTAATTCGTACCTATCTCGCCCAGGCTCACCCCGAGCATTTTCACGAAGATGTCGTCGGCGGTATTATTGGTGCTGTTGATTTTTATCTGATTGGTGTCGTCATGCTGATTTTTTCCTTTGGTCTTTATGAACTGTTTATCTCTGATATTGATGCTGCTAAAGATGAATCGGGGACTGGTAATAAGATATTAGCCATACACTCACTGGATCAACTAAAAGATAAAATATCAAAAGTCATCGTCATGGTTCTGGTTGTTGGTTTTTTTCAAAAAGTCGCTGATACTCAATATACTAATCCTCTTGATATGCTCTATTTTGCCTTATCAATTACAGCAGTTTCTATTGGACTTTTCTTCCTTGGAAAGGTTGGAAAACACTAATGATTCTCATTAACCCAGCTTATTAATTAGACCTTCCTGATATAGGTCATAAAACTGCCATTTTTGTCTGCTTTTCATGGAAAAACAGCACAAAAAAAGGTATCCTCCCCTCACTATTTTTTTAATAGAAAACTACTTCGTATAAGGAATTTCTAGAAAATTATTTACAAACATTAAGAAGAAGATCCTTCTGTTTATCGATAACTTTCCAGAAATTCTTTTTTTATCAATCCGCTCCGTGGAGGAAATTCGATGTCGGATATTGTTGCAACCAACGAGACTATATTAGTCGTAGGTGGCGGTATCAGTGGTATCAGTGCTGCCCTAGAAGCTG
>JADGDG010000029.1 GCA_016744995.1 Gammaproteobacteria bacterium | reverse complement strand
AAATAAAAAAGAAGGAACTCCTAATGATTTTTGGGCAGATATCAAAATTTACAAAGAATATTCATGATCTTGTTTAAAATATTCGTGGGGATCACTCAGTTGTAATAGATATGTTTCATACTTGATATTCTTCAGGCTTGTAGAACAAACAGCCTGTAATGTCCGATTCATTAATAGCATCTTTGATACTTTGATGCACAAAAGTAAGAGTCGTTCTATTAAGTAAACGAAATTTTTTTAATTCTGATGGGATTTTAGTTTCATCTAATACAAGCTTATCAATAAATTCTATACCTCCATCATTAAAATATTCCACATCTGATAAATCTTTATTTATGCAATCAACTAACCCCACAATATTTCCAATTTTATAGTCTGTATAACTAATTCCATTTTTTTTATTAACGATATCAAGATCAAAATACTGAATATTATCTACGCTCAGGCCTTGCAAAAGCCCACGAAGTTTTTCAGAAAACACAAAGCCATAAAGCTCTGTAATACTGAGATGATCAGTCATTCGACCTATATAGCTATCATTGCTTAAAATTAATGTTATTTTTGAAATTAAAAGATCAGAAACCGTCACTCCCCTCTTAAAAGAAATAGTATCGCCCAGTTCAAAATTAGCTTCACCTGACAAATCAGCATCGTTGTCTTCATCAACTAATTCATTGGATAATATCCAGTACATAACAACTCTCTCCTTTCTTATGGATGTAGAATTCATGCTTGTTGATAGGATACTTTTCTATCTTTCTCAGCTGATTTGCGCAACAACCATGGTTTATTCCAGCTTTCTAAGCCTTTTGCCATTTGTGTAAAAACTCTATTGGAGATTATTAAAAGGTTGAGACTGTTTGTGACCTTGTTTGATTGAGTGCCTGCGCCATTAATAAGTTACAATTCAGATAGATAAACTGCAATTTCACTAATTTTTTTTTGCAGGTTGATTTCTGAGCCAGATAAATTTTTTGATGCGACCACATTAAAGTTTAATTCGCGCCCATTTAGTTCTGTAAAAATATTTCTTTTATTCATTAAACAACCTTGTACAAATTTAATTTGTTTAAGGATCATGTTATAAGTATTTTCATTAGGATATTTCTTCACCTTCTCAGAAAGCTCATTGACAACATCATCAAATAAATTCTCTATATGCTCATCCATTTCAATTTCCTTAATCATATGGTTTAGTTAACACAATTTTTTACCTTATCATTTACAAAAAGCTGAATTCCACCTCCACCAGTTTGTACAGATTGTTCAGGAACTGTCCAGTCATCAATAATAGGTCTACTTCTACTTAATAGTCCATCTCCTTTGGGCATTTTAAATGCTTTAGATGTTCTTGTTGCTGCATTAACTCCTAGAGAATCAGCTGTTTGCTTTCCTACCGGATCAAACCAGTTGCCAGGATTCCCATGAGATTTGACATATTGATACATTTTTTCTGGTGGAGGAAATTGTATGATTTCTAATGGTTTATTAAGGTCTACACCACCCTTTGTGAGTTTATTAGAACTTCCAAGGGCATCTATAATTTGACCACTGGAATACCCATTGTTTTCCATATAATTTCTAGCAACTTTATTTCGTGCAGCAATGTGAGCAACAGTATTGCCAGATGATTTAGAAAGCTTAATTTCAGCAACTGAAGGTTTAGGAGTTCTAATATTTTTCTTTGCCCAATTATTCTTGCTTGATACTATATCATCAGATTTCAATTTATTCTTTGAATTGATCCTAGTATCCTGCACTCCTTTAAACTGACCTTTTGCCCGTTTGCGTTTTAATAATGCCATTAATTTCTGCATCAGTGGCTTGAGCTTTTTGAGTTTTCCTGCATGTCGGATACTGGCCGCAGCACCTACACCAACCGTAAAAATGGTCAGCAAAATATCAAAGCTGACTTCACCACCGGCTTCGGTATATTCCAGTGAGTGTTGGGCATCCAGATAATCTGTACTGAAATTCTTAAAGAGTGTCTGGGTATCATCATCACTGATTAGAGCGGCATACAGTTCAAGATCGTCATCTGCAAATTGCTGCAATTCTTTATGAGTAGATTTTAAGGCTTTTAAGTCTTCTCTGAATTTTATGGGGGCAGTGATGGGGTTGCTTCTCAAAGCCAGTTCATACATCAGGCGGCCACCGCCTTTAAGCAGTTCCCAGGCAAAGTTAGCCAGACCGCTCATACCATTCCACAAACCTTTTCCCAATGCGACTTTGTATAATTCTATTTGGGCCAGGGTATTACTGCCGGGGAAGTCTAAACCATAGTATCGGGCATTCTGTAATTTCTTTTCAATGCCCGCTGATTCTTTACGTTCATCCTGCAAAATGCTATTGAGTACTTTTTGAATTTCACTCTGTTTGGTTTTGATTTCATCATCAATATCAGGCTCATAGGTGACTTGATAGACCCCAGAAGGGACGCCATCCAGTCGGGCAAAGCCATTGCTATCCAGTGTGCCATGCTGCGGTGAGCGACCATCTGGATAATCCAGTTGATAAGAGATATTTGCCGCCGGGGTCACTTGTCCTTGATCATCTGAAAAACTTAATTCGTGTTTGAGTTCCAGCCATTTTGGTTTTTCTCTTTCCAGTGGCTCTAAAGGTAAGGGATCCAATGGGTGTTTTTGTCTTGTATTGATGATCTCAGGCAATACGTTGGCAACCACATCATGCTTTGCCAGACTCTTTAGTATACAAGGGATGCATATCGCCTGTTTTTTATCATTACCGGCCTGCAGCAGTCGTGAGATTTCTCCTTTGAAACCGATTTTTTCGGGGGCTTTAATGGCTTGTGGCGGGATGGGTTTGAATCTCTGGCCGGGTTTGTCTTTGTCTGCCGCTACGGCAATGGTGGCTTGTGTGGGACTGGCCTGGGTGGCTGAGCTTGCGCCAGTACCACTATTGAGGCTAATTGCAGCCCCTTGTGCTGTAATGCCGGAGGGATCGATTTTGATAAAGCCGCCACCGGCTTTGATGGTCAGCTCGACTCCGGCTTCGAGGACAATTTTCTGGCCGGCTTTAAAGTGGATGTTTTGTGCTACTTCCGTTAGGGCGGCTTGCCCTGCTTTACTGTGTTGGTTTTGTCCAATGCGAGTGGAATGAACCTGCCCGATTTGTTCGTTCTGATTGTTATCAATGGTGTGGTAAGAGTTGTCTTTTATGTATTCATAGCGGTTGTTATCGACGATCAGATGGCGATCATGGTTGATAATTTCACGACAATTATTTTTAATTCGGATATCCAGATTTTTTTCTGCATGAAAGTACACCTGCTCCTGATTTTTTCGATCTTCAAAACGGATTTCATTATAGCCCCTGCCACCGAGGGTTGAATGGCTTTTAAAGGTGCTGCGGGTTTTATGTCTGGCCAGGGCATAGGGTGTCTGGTGGCGTTCGTTGTAAACACGTCCGGTGATGATTGGTCGGTCGGGATCGCTGTGAATAAAGCCTGTTTTGGCTTCCTGCCCCATTCGGGGCAGTATCATGCTGCCCCAGTTTTTTCCTGCCCAGACTTGCATTGAACGTATCCAGCAGCTGCTTTTTTCATTTTGCTGGGCTTCTCTGTCCCAGGGGAACTGTGCTTTGCTCTGAGCGTGTTCATTGGTGTAGATTTCTTCACCCTCGGGACCTGTCACGGTACTGCTCTGATAACCAGTGAGTGTTGGTTTTTTATGTTTAATCGGAGTTTTATAGGGTGTTTTGGCGGGTATGCATTTTGCTTCATTGCTGTAACTGCCGGTATTGCCTGCAGCATATTCATCCAGTGACTGCGGTTGTTTTGCCTGGTGCTGGACTTCTGTGAGCAGATATTGCTGGTTATTTTTGCCATTGGGGTTATCAAACATGTCATAGCGTATTCCGGCGCGCAGGCGCTGACAGTTGCTTTGCAGCTCACTTTCTTCTCTGAGGGCCTGATGCTGCTGCAGTTTGAGTTGAGTTTTTTGTCCACCTGACGATTTGAGCTCAGCTGTTTTTGAATGATAGTCACCGGGGAATTGGTAGTCTTCAAGGGCGGTATCAAATTCGGCACTCTGGTGATTGTCAAGTCTGTCCATGGGTTTTTTGAATGAATAATCTCTAAAGTGGACGCTGCCATGGTGCACCTGAAAATTTTTGTGGAACTGCTTGATGACGTCTTTGTCTGCATTCAGACTGTCCAGAGGATGGTATTGAATTGCTTGCTCATTTTGAATGGAGGGAAAAGCACTATTATGATCAGCAATCACCATAATGTGCTTATCCAGATGGTGTTCAAAATGGTAGTGCAGTCCATGCTGTTCCATGAGTCGGGAGATAAAGTCAAATTCACTTTCTGCATATTGAACGCAGTATTCCCGGGGTGAATATTCACGGCTTAGACGCAGTTCAAAGTGATCAGGGCTGATACCGGCTTCATGAAAAATGGTTTTTATAATTTGCGGAACGCTCTGTTCCTGAAAAATGCGATGATTATGACGGTGTTTCAAAAACCAGAAGTGGGGCACCAGTGTCACTTGATAGAGCAGGAAGTCACCCTGTTGGCCATATTGTCTGAATCGGGCTATATCACCATGAAGCAGTTCATTGTGCTCATGAGCAACAAAGGTTAACAGGCCGGATTTTCCCATAAATTGAGCGGCTGTGAGCAGGTCATTTTTTGTCGCTAAGATGACTTTAAACTCAAAGGGGTTAGAAATGCTTTCTTTACCTAAAAACTCAAGCACTCTTAATTCTTCTGATGAGCCCATCAGTTCGAAGCTAAACCGGGAGGTATTGGCGGGGACTTTTTTGTTTACTGCGAGAGCATTTTCAAAGCTATCATTTGCGGCAACGCTCTCTGTGGCGATTGCTGTATTGGTTCCATCCTGCTGCATGCTTCAATCCTTGAATGTGTTACTTATTAAATAAAGTACTGGCAACGCCTCCATGGCATGGCCCAATAAATAGAGTGTATTAACAATTTCTCATTTTTTTGTATTTTTCTTTAGAGGTTAATGAATTTACAGCAGGTAGACGGGTCGTGCAAGCTTGTGCTTATAGTAAGGCATCATTTTGGGAGCCAGTTCTCTTAATGTCTTCTGGCGATTACTCGTGCAACTAAATGCTCCTTCAAACAATATTACTACTTAGTAGTTTTGAAATTTTATCGGGACTGACTGGTTTGCTTAACAGGTAACCCTGTGCCATCTCACAACCCAGTTCTTTGAGTGTGTCGAACTGAGCTTGCGTCTCAACACCTTCTGCAATGATTTCATATCCCAGGTTATGTCCCATTTCTATCATGGAAGCAATCAGTAGTTGTGTTTCATTGTCGATAAGTATGTCATCAATAAAGTATTTGTCTACTTTCAGACAATCAATGGTAAGGTGTTTAAGAGAAGCAAAAGATGAATAACCAGTTCCAAAATCGTCAATGGCCAGTAAAATACCGAGATCTTTCAAGTCTTGAAAAATTGAAAGATTTTGTTGTTCCGTCTGTATAACACCCTCGGTAATTTCTAACTCCAGTTCAGCTGGAATTATCCCAGTTTCATTGATAACACGTTTTATCAGTAATACAATATCCCTAACAAGAAAATGGCTTGGAGAGATGTTCACGGCCATACGCAGAGCTGGCAATCCTGCTTTTTTCCATGCAATTGCCTGATTGCATGCCGTGATTAATACCCATTCGGTAAGTGGCTTTATCATACCAATTCGTTCAGCTGTAGCAATGAAGTCAATTGGTGAGACCTGACCCAGTTGCGGGTGGTGCCAGCGTGATAATGCCTCTACACCAATGATCTCACCAGAAGTTATATCAACCTGTGGTTGATAAACAAGTGATAACTGTTGCTTTTCGATCGCTTCCCGGAGGTATTGTTCAACCTGAAAACGATACTCTGCCTTATGGGTAAACTCAGGTCGATAGAAGGCATAGCAATTTTTTCCCTGCTCCTTCGCAGCATAAAGTGAGGTATCTGCAGCTTTTAACAATGTTGATAGATTTTCTCCATCATCCGGGTAATATGCTATCCCAATACTGCAGGATGGTGTAAATTTCCTGCCAGACAGCTCTATTGGTTTTGATATTGCGTCAAGGCAGCGCTGGGCAACATTGGCAGCAACATACTCATCAACTATATCGTTAACGAGTATACAGAATTCATCACCACTAAGACGAGCAACATAATCAATATTACGACTGGCCTTTACTAAGCGATTTGCAATTTCCTTCAAGAGTAAGTCGCCAACATCATGACCAAGACTATCATTAACGTCCTTGAAGTTATCGAGATCAATGTATAACAGGCTAAAACGTCGATTGTGCCGATCTGAGATTTTTATTAATTCTTCAAGATTTTGATAAAAGTGGGCACGACTGGATAGCCCGGTTAGTTCATCATTATAGGCTAACTGACGTATTCGTTTTTGTGACTGCTCACGCTCCATGATAATACCAGCGAGCCTTGCTGCAGACTTGAGATCATTTGATTCCTCCTCATCAGGCAATGCTGGATGATTGTAATACATGCCAAATGCACCTAATACTTCTCCTGAGGAATTTTTAATGGGTTCAGACCAACAGCTGCGCATACCGTGAGGAAGGGCTACATGCTTAATTTTGGTCCATTTAGGATCTATTTCAATATTCTCAACGAGGACACGCTTTCCGGTATAAGTGGATGTGCCGCACGAGCCGACACTGGGGCCATATTCCAGACCATTGACATCATCACAATATTCCTTTGGCAGACTTGGTGCACCACCATGCATCAGTTTGCCATCATGTAGTTCAAGCATTGAGCAGCGCATTCCAGAATGACGTTCTTCATACATTAATGCAATGGCATTATAGATGTCTCCCACAGGTTTTCCGGTCGCAATCATCTCTAGAATCTCTGCATTTCTTTTTTCATAAGATTCTATTTTTTTTCGTTCGGTTATGTCGATATGGGTGCCAACCAGACGAACCGGCTTGTTGTCATAGTCTCTGTTAACCAGAAAGGCGCGGGAGAGGACAACAACCTCATACCTATCCTTATGCCGCATTCGTATTTCAACTTCAAATGCTTCAGAGCGACCCTCAATGTATTCCTGAACCTTTTCAAGGATCCTGTCTTTATCCTCTGGGTAAACCAATGCTTCCCAGGTAGCAAAATTGTTATCAAGTTCATCTTCTTCATAACCGAGCATGCTTTTCCAACGAGGAGAGTAATAGACTTCATTGGTCTCCAAATTCCAGTCCCAAAGTCCATCATTTGCACCGTGCATAGCCAGAGAAAATCGTTCTTCATTTTCATGTGAATTGGTAATGCTTTTTTTAGTCAGTTGTTCACGTAAACACTGAATTTCTTTGAGTAATTGAGCTTTGGTTTTATTTGTATCGTCAGTGGTCATCTTAATTATCGTATGAATGATTTAACGGGTTTAGCTTTGAGGTTTAGTTTTGGTCACCCATCATTGTCATCCAGTATAAGTCAGCCAAAACAGTAAAACAAATACCCGGAGCTGAAGTCCTGCTGATTAATGTACATTTACATCTTATATTCCTTTTAGCATCCACAATGATTAAGACGTAGTTAATCAATGTCAACGCCAGGAAGTCAGCAAATCAGTCTTGTAATGACGATGAAAATTGTTATCATATAATGTCTTTGAATGAAACTCAGGAGAAACTCCAACCTTTGAGTTAATGCAATAATTAATGTAATAATTAATGTGTATAGTAATTAAAAATGAAGCTTCATAAAAAAAATTTAGTATACATTTCTTTGATAAGTATCCTATTGCTTTTTGGGCAATGGGGCATGCTTATTCATGCCGAAGAACACCCCTTTCATGAGCCCCATGAATCCTGTAACGTTTTTGTTGCAGCAGAGCAGTCAGATACTACGCTCGTTATTAACCATATTGACTTACCTGTCATTGCAAATGATGTTCTCTGCATTGGTTTCATTATTCCTGAATTATCTGCTTCACTAAGTGTTTATCAGGCCCGAGCGCCTCCTTTCTTTTCGTGATCCTTTAAAAATTATTTTTATTGTTACAACCAGTAAGTGTTTGTAACTAATTTATTTATTCTTGATTACGGAAGAATTTCCCATGCGTAAAAAATTTATCGTGGCTGCAACAATTGCAGCTATATCAAACATTAACCCTGTGTGGGCCAATAGTGATATCGAGGCCCTTAAAGAACAGGTTGAAATATTAAAAAAAGATTATGAACAACGTATTAATGCATTAGAAAACAGATTGAAACAATCAGAAGAAAATGCACGAGAGGCACAGCAACAGATAGACCAGGTTGCTGACAACATTGACAGCAAAAAATCCACTTCAAATGCAGGGCAAAATAATTTTAATCCTGCTATCAGTGTTATTCTTGACGGTCGTTATGCTGATTTTGATAATGATCCTGATAGCTATGAATTACCTGGCTTTATGCTTGGTAATGAAGCGGGCTTAGGCGATAAAGGTTTTTCAATCGGCCATACCGAAATAGCAATCAGTGCCAATGTTGATGATCAGTTCTATGGTAAAGCCACACTGGCAATCCATGATCATGACGGCGAAACTGAAACTGAGCTGGAAGAGGCTTATATCCAGACTCTGGGACTGGGCAATGGCCTGACTGTAAAAGCGGGTCGCTTTTTTTCTGCCATTGGTTATCTGAATGAACAGCATGAACATACCTGGGACTTTGCAGATGCCCCTTTAATTTATCGAGGTTTATTTGGCAATCAACTTCGTGATGATGGGGTGCAAATTACTTATGTAGCACCCACTGATCTGTTTATGCAAGTGGGTACTGAACTCTTTCGCGGTGATCGTTTTCCAGGCGGCGGCAGTCATGATGCTGTGGGGGCCTGGACTGCTTTTGCAAATATTGGTGGTGACATTGGTATAGAACATAGTTGGCAGCTTGGCTTTAGTCACTGGCGCCAAAACGATGTCGATGGTCGTACCAGTGGTGGTCATAGTCATGGAGGAGGAGCAACAGAAACCCCATCATTCTCAGGAGAGAGCAAGATTAGCTCTCTGGATCTGGTTTATAAGTGGGCTCCCAATGGTAATCCCACCAATCAAAATTTTAAATTTCAGTTCGAGTACTTTGATCGTCGTGAAGATGGCAATATCACTATGCTCAATAGCGGTCCCCCAGAAGAAGCTTCCACTTATGATGGCCAGCAGGATGGTTGGTATGCTCAGGCAGTCTATCAATTTCAACCGCATTGGCGCACCGGTCTTCGTTATGATCGACTCGGTAGTAATAATAAAGGGTCAGATGTGGATGTCCTTGCTGAAGCAGGTCTGGATGATGAGGGTCACACCCCAGAACGTTATAGCGCGATGGTGGAATGGTTACCCAGTGAGTACAGTCGGATAAGATTGCAATTTAACCGGGATGATTCTTATGAAGAGGCTGATAACCAGATCTTTTTACAATATAGCTTTAGCTTGGGCAGTCATGGCGCTCACCAATTTTAGGAGGATTAAAGAATGTACAAGCCAATAAAAAGGCATCTATTAGTGATGTTGTTGTTTACACTCTGGGGATCCAATAGCCACTCGGCAATTGATGTTTTTGCCTGTGAGCCCGAATGGGCATCACTGGTGCAGATTTTAGGCGATGAAAAAGTCAGTGTTTTTAGTGCAACAACCGCACTACAGGATCCGCACCATATACAGGCCCGGCCAAGTTTAATTGCGAAAGCGCGTCGTGCCGATCTTTTGGTCTGCACTGGTGCTGAGTTAGAAGTTGGCTGGTTGCCACTGTTATTGAGAAAGTCGGGTAATGGTAAGATCCAGGCAGGTAAGTCAGGCTATTTTATGGCTGCAGATCATGTCACTTTACTGGAAAAACCTAAGCTCCTGGATCGCAGTCAGGGAGATGTTCATGCTGATGGTAATCCGCATATTCATCTTGATCCGCACAGGATCATGCTGATTGCTGAAGCTTTGGCTAATACCTTAAGCCGTGTTGATCCTGATAATCAGAGCCATTATCAAAACAACTGGAATAATTTTAAGGATAAATGGTCCAGAGCCATTGCAAAATGGCAGCAACAAAGCCAATCGTTACAGGGTAAAAAAATTGTTGTTAACCACAATAGCTGGGTCTATCTGGAAAAATGGTTAAAGCTTGAGCGTGTAGCAACACTGGAGCCTAAACCTGGTATTGCACCAAGCAGCGCACATTTAGCTCAAGTTTTGACTCAATTGAAGCAACAACAGGCTGATATGATCCTTTATGCAAGCTATCAAAATGATAAAGCTGTTCGCTGGCTGGCAGATAAGACTCATATCCCGGTGGTTGCATTGGCCTTTACTGTCAGTAATGATGAGAGTTTGTTTCAGTGGTATGAAGGGATTTTAAATCAGCTTCTGGATGTTAAATAATGAACATCGATGGAATGACTTTAAGCATTCTCGGGCCAGCGTTTATCGCTGGCCTGTTAGTTCTGGCAACTCATGTACCACTGGGACAGGAGGTACTTAAACGGGGTATTATTTTTATTGATCTCGCCATTGCACAGATCACTGGACTGGGTGTTATTCTGGCCAACCAGTTTGGCTGGCAAGCCCATGGATGGGAAGTGCAATTAGCTGCTTTGGGCAGTGCCTTGATCGGTGCCTGGATATTAAGTTTGATGGAGAAATTCGGGGGAACCATTCATGAAGCACTGATAGGCGTGACATTTATTTTATCAGCAACAGCCAGTATTTTATTATTGGCCAATAATCCTCAGGGAGGTGAGCATCTGAAAGAACTATTAGTTGGTCAAATCCTTTGGGTGACCTGGGATCAACTCATGCCAATTTCATTAATGACAATTGTTATTTTAACTGCATGGTTTAAGTTCAGGCAATATTTTAGTCGCATGGGATTTTATCTACTTTTTGCAATGGCTGTAACCAGCTCAGTTCAACTGGTTGGTGTTTACCTGGTTTTTGCCAGCCTTATTATCCCAGCTCTGGCTAGTAATAATTATAAAGCAAAACCAGCGTTATTAATTGGCTATAGTGTAGGTATTTTGGGCTATGGATTGGGTTTGATTTTCTCTTCGATAATCGATTTACCCAGTGGTGCAGTTATTGTCTGGTGTATTACTCTAATCGCCTTGATAATTCATATGGTATTAAAGAGAAAATTAATAAGATACAAAAGGCTTAATTAGTTGTCTGCTCTGTGTACTAATTCTGGTAGTTTATAAAAAATACTTGGAAACTATTGAATCAAGGGGATTAGAACTGTTGCTTTTTCTTTGCTTTTGGACAGCACCAGTGAGAACAACTGAGGTAGGAGGGTGTACGTAAGACTGGTTCGTCTAACTGGGGTGTCAGAAAACATGGATGTTTTTTGTCAAGCGACCCATGGATGGGCTTGACGCAGCCCCAGTTAGACGAACCAGTTTTACGTGCAATCGACAGGCTCAGCACTTTGTACCAACGCCCCCCTTCTTTTGCTTTTCGAACAACCAATGAATTGTGCCCTGGAAGAAGTGCCCTTGAGGTGCTGCTATGGCCGTAAAACAGTGATATGTTTATAACAATATAGACACTTCTGAATACCCCTCAATATTGATCTTTCCTCAAAATTTTCCTATATTTAAAATGGAAATTATTTCAAAATAATGTGTTTAAATAGAGGAGTATACCGTGATGAGTAGCGAGACATCCTGTTATGGTATTTCCATTTTTCGTAATATCAGCTCATATCAGTGGAAACAATAAAACCATGAGGTTATTGCCTAAGCTCAGCCTGTTTAGTGTTTTACTGGTGACATCAACTGCCGCAGTGACGATTTTTATTGGATTTATCACCATTAAGGGCATTATTTATGATTTGAATAGTCAGTTGATCAAAAATGATTTAGAGCATATTCAGTTGCAGATCACTCAGGAATATAATGTTCTGGAAAAACAGGGACTGCAGGATCAAAATGTCCATTATCAAAAAATATTAACTAAAATTAAAACGAACTTTGCCCCGCATTTTTTTAACAAAACAGGCGATAAAGCAGCCACTTTAATTTTTCTGGATAAAGAAGCCGAGACTATTTTTTTGAATCATGAACTTGCTTCTATTGATTTTAAACTACTTCGTAAAATACATCAGTCCAGGGTAAACAACAGCAATAACTTTCAACAATTTGAGGATAATTACTGGGTTTATTTTTATAAAAAAATTCCACAGTGGGAGCTTGGAGTTTTTATTGTTCAGAAACAGAGTGAACTCTATGCCCGACTAAATGACTACATTGAGGCTGTTGTAAAAGGTTTTTTAATTGTTTTACTAATTGCACTTCTTACAGGATTTATCTTTTCACACTACCAGGTTCAGCGGATTAAAACGGCTTTAGATAAAATTCAGGCAATCAAAAATGGAGATATAGATGTCTGGGAAGAAAACATTAGAGGTGATGATGAAATTGCAGAGTTAAAGCGTGGCTTGAATCATATGGGTGAAATTATTTCACAAAAGATGTTTAAACAGGCTAAGGCAGAGCTGAATGCCATCAAAAGCAAGAATGAGATGCAGGAGCAGCATGCTTTACTTGAAGCTTTTACCCAGGCTATGCCGGAACTGGCTTTTATTTTAGATGAAGATGGCCGATATATTGAAATCTTTGGCAATAATAGTCAACTGCTTTCTCAGAAAAAAGAGCGCTTAATTGGCAAAAAACTGACTAAAGTACTCCCCCGAGGTGTTTCAGAGATAATTATGAGAGAGATCTCTCAGACTCTTGAAGACAATGAATCAAAAATATTTGAATATGAATTAGATATTAATAGTGAGACAAAATATTTTCAGGGTCATACAGCGGTATTTGACTATGCATATGAAAATAAAGCAGATAAAGGGATAGTTATTTTAATTATCCATGATATGACTGAGCAGGTTCTGGCTAAAAAGGAAGCTTATAAGTTATCCTTGTTTGATCCCCTGACTGGCTTATCAAATCGACGCTTATTAATGGAACGCCTGGCTCAGGAGATCTCCCGCTGCACACGAAATAATGAACAGGGTGCATTGTTGTTTATTGATTTAGATGATTTTAAAACGATCAATGACAGTCGAGGTCACCGTACTGGTGACCTGTTGCTTAAAGAAGTTGCCAAACGCCTTTGCAGCCTGGTGCGTAAAGAAGATCTGGTGAGTCGTCTTGGTGGTGATGAATTTGTTCTGCTTTTATCTGATCTGGGTGAGAATGTTGTTTCAGCCTCCGGGAGGGCACAAGTTGTTGCACAGAAAACCCTGGATCTTTTACAAGAGCAATATAAGCTTGAAAATGAAAAACATCAGATTAGCTGCAGTATTGGCATTGTTATGTTTCCAGAAAAAGGACGTGATAGTTATGATTTGATTAAGTATGCTGATATTGCCATGTATCAGGCCAAAGATGAGGGTAAAAATACGGTTAAAATATTTGCTCCTCATATGCAAAAATTACTTGAAAACCGTTTGCAGATACAAAATGATTTACGTGATGCCATAAAAGATAAAAAACTCACCATTCACTTGCAGCCACAATTTAATGATAAAGGCGCTATTATTTCAGCTGAAGCTCTGGTTCGCTGGAAGCATCCTGAAAAAGGTTATATTTCACCGGCTGAGTTTATCCCTATCGCTGAAGAATCCGGCCTTGTTCATGCATTAGGTAAAGCCGTTATGGAACTGGTTCTGGGTCATCTAAAAGAGATCTTACAGCTTAATCTATCGGATTCTTTTAAGCGTATTGCAATTAACGTCAGTCCATGGCAGTTTGGGCGAAATGATTATCTGGATGAGGTTAAAGATTTACTGGAAAAGTATCAGGTTGATGCTAAACATATTGAACTGGAGATCACAGAACAGACTTTGGTCGGTAATTTCTCTTCCTTTTCAGAAAAAATGAAGAAAATGCAGGATATGGGGATCCATTTTTCAATTGATGATTTTGGCACGGGTTATTCATCATTAGCTTACTTAAAATCATTACCTGTTAATATGTTAAAAATTGATCAAACCTTTATTCGAGATGTTACAAAAGATAAAAATGATGATGCCATTGTTGAAACAATTATTGTTATGGCAAGATCACTTGGACTTGAAGTAATTGCTGAAGGGGTGGAAACAAAAGAACAATTAAATTTTTTACTGGCTCATGATTGTTATCTATTTCAGGGGTACTATTTTTCAAAACCGGTTGAGTTCAATGACTTTGTTGAGCAATTAAGGAAAACGACTATGAATGAAAATGGTATAACTGTCGGGACTGTCAATTAATGCGTATTTTATACCTTTTATTATTTTTTCTTAGCTGTTTTTGTTTAACTACTTCTCTATATGCCAGTCTAGACTTTACGGATCAGGAAAGAGCTTATCTTAAAGAAAAAAAACAAATTACAATGTGTATTGACCCGGACTGGATGCCGTTAGAAAAAATTGAGGCTGGTCAGCATATTGGTATGACTGCAGATTACATTGCAATTCTGGAACAGAAAATAGGTATTCCGATTGTTCTTATCCCCAGTGTTTCATGGACTGAGTCTATTGAGTTTGCCAAAGCCAGAAAATGTGATATTTATTCTTTGGCAATGGTCACTGAAGAGCGAAAGCAATATATGAATTTTACTAAGCCCTATTTGTCAATTCCTGTTGTGGTCGCTACTAAAACAGACAAGTTTTTTATTGCGGAACTCTCGGCAATAAAAGATAAAAAACTGGGCGTTGTCCGAGGTTATGCTTTTGGTGAAATTCTTAGAAAAAAATATCCGGAAATGGATATTATTGATGTAGATTCGTCACATCAGGGATTAGAGATGGTTAACCAGGGAGAGTTATACGGCTTTATAGGTACTCTGGTTACAATAGGTTATGAATTTCAGAGAAATTTTGTTGGCGAACTTAAAATTGTTGGTAAGTTCGATAAAACATGGGAGCTGGGAATAGCAACACGAAATGATGAACCTTTACTCTTTAATATTTTTGAAAAATCAGTTACATCCATATCAGAAAAACAAAAGCAGAATATTTTAAATCAATGGCTGGCTATTCGTTATGAAAAAGTAGTTGATTATTCTCGTTTGTGGAAATGGATAACAGGCATTGCAATTGTTCTAATATTTTTATTCTATCGTAATTTTTTATTAAATAAATATAATAAAAAATTAGAACAAATTTCTATCACTGACAAGTTGACTCAAATTTATAATCGGGTAAAACTGGATGACTTTTTAGAGCAGCAAGAAGCTTTGTATCAGCGCTATCAGCGTGAATATAGTATCATAATGATTGATATTGATTTCTTTAAGCGAGTTAATGATCAATATGGTCACTTGACTGGTGATAAAATACTAATTAATTTTTCAAAAATACTCGAAAATAATATTCGTATTACCGATATACTTGGTCGCTGGGGGGGTGAAGAATTTATGATTATTTCTCCAAAAACTGATACAGATGAAGCATATATCTTAGCTGAAAAATTAAGAGCCGCTATCCTGAAGCATTCTTTTCCTTTGATTGGCTCAATAACGGCTAGCTTTGGTCTTTCAGAAAGAAATAATGATAAGAACAGCACGTTAAATGAATTGATCTCTCAGTCTGATCAGGCGCTTTATGATGCCAAAGCAAGCGGCCGAAATTGTGTTAATAAATTTACAGTGCATCCCTGATCGCTTTTAAAACTTTAATTGATTTTGTGCCATGGGGTAGAATTGTGACTAGCTTGCCATCTTTCCCCACAATATAGGTTTCAGAAGTATGATCAACACTGTACATTAGTGCTGAGTTGGAATAAGGCACCTTTTCATAATAGGCACCATATTGTGCAACAACGGGATCCAGATCATCTGGAGCGGCACTGAGTCCAATCATTGCTTCATCAAAATACTTAACATACTCTTCTAATTTGTCCAGAGTATCCCGACCAGGATCAACGCTGATAAAGATACTCTGAAATTGTTCTTTTTCTTTCGGGCTGAGCTGAGCAATGGCGCTGGACAAAAGGCTCAGGTTGGTTGGACAGACATCGGGACATTGTGTATAGCCAAAATAAATGGCAACAACTTTACCCTGAAAATCTGATAAATTAACCCAGCCATTTTTCCCGATCAAAGAAAAATCACCACCCCGCTTATTTATTTCAATGTTTTCATGAGAGGTATTATTTTCACTGCCTGAAGCATATGAGGGTAAAATACAAAGCATAATTAACATACTAAAAAAACTATTTATTTTCATTTTTGTTCTCACTCATTTGAGTACGGGTGTGCTCCTGGACATTGCTTTCATCAAAGCTATCAGAAAGTTCATATTGTTTGATTAAACGACGTAGTCTTGGGCGAGATATCCCGAGAATATCGCATGTTTTTCCTTTGTGACCACTGGTTGCCCTGAGAACCAGATTAATGTGAATTTTTTCAACTTGCTGTAAACTTAAGTTGCTTAAATCTTCAGTTTTATTTTGCTCAGAGCTATGGGCTGAAATATTATGTAATATTTTGTCAGGCAATAGATCTGCAGTAATAATATCCCTTGGAGACATAGCCACTGATTTTATCAAAACATTTTCCAGCTCCCGGACATTACCCGGCCAGTTGTAATCACATAGTGCCTGCATCACATCAACTGAAACACGAGTGACATTTCTATTCATTTCTTTATTAGCACGTCCAAGCAATGACTGGACTAAATCAAAAATATCTTCTTTTCTTTCTCTTAATGGTGGGACATGGATATTGACAACCTGCAGGCGATAAAATAAATCTTCACGAAAATGCCCATTTTTTACTTGTTCAGTAAAATCGATATTGGTAGCGGCGATCACTCGGGCGTTTGTTGTTTGAGTAGATTTTCCTCCTACGGGAATAAACTCCTTTTCCTGCAATACTCGTAATAGTTTGGCTTGCATACTGAGTGATAATTCCCCCACTTCATCGAGAAAAATCGTGCCATCGTTTGCTAATGCAAATTTACCGGTTTGCCTGGTGACAGCGCCAGTGAATGCACCTTTTTCATGGCCAAACATATCAGACTCAAGCAGGGTTTCTACCAGGGCTGCACAGTTAATCGCTATAAACGGCCCTGATGCACGCTCACTGGATAAATGAATGGCTCGTGCGACCAGTTCTTTTCCGGTGCCGCTTTCACCAGTAATTAAAACACTGGCCGGACTTTGTGCAACACGACCAATGATTTTGAATATATCCCGCATAGCAGGCGTGCTGCCAACCATTGTGTTAAGTGATGATTCTGAAAGTGGCTGGGAGGCGATTTGAATATCATCATCAGAACCATAGTGTGATATCAGTGCTTTGCTGACGGCATTATCAAGTTCAGTCAGATCAATTGGTTTATGAATATAATCATCTGCGCCACCTTTCATTGCCTGAATAGTACTATTCATATCATGAAATGCTGTGATCATAATAATTCGACAATTATTAAATGTCTGTTTTATATCTGGTAGTCCTTCGAGACCACTACGGCCGGGCATACGAATATCAAGAATAATAACCTCGGGTGTGATCTTATTGCTATAGCCGAGTCCCTCGTCAACTGAATGTGCGATTGATACCTCATGTCCCTGGGTGCGAAAATGCATTTGCAGCATTCGGCAGCTGGCTTTGTCATCGTCAATAATTAATATTGTGCTCATGTCTATTGTGTCTTTTGGTTTATATCTTTCATATATTGGAAATAGGTAATAACAGGTTCATTGTTGTACCATGCGATATCTCAGAACTTACTTCTATGCGGCCATTATGTTGCTCAATAATTCGTTTGACAATGGCCAGTCCTAAACCTGTTCCCTTAGCTCTGGTGGTAAAAAATGGCTCAAATAATTTTTTCTGAGTTTCTGTATCAATGCCGGTACCATTGTCAGCAATCTGGATTTCGAGCATAGGGCCTAAGTCTGTAATATTAATAAAGGCTGAAATTGAAATAACAGCAGTGCTTTCATTATTGCCTGTTAAGGCCTGGATAGAATTTATAATTAAATTAGAAAAAACCTGGCGAATTTTTGTCTTATCGGCATGGATTGTCGGCAGGCCTGTTTGATAATCTGTATTAATGGTGATGTTATTATTATCGACTTCATTCTGAACACTATTAAGGGCTGTCTCCAATAATTTTTCGACGGACAGCCATTCCAGATTAAGCTGGTCAGGGCGTGAAAAGCTCAATAAATCACTTAGAATACATTCCATATAATGAACTTGCTCAAGCCCAATTTCAATGAGTTCCTTAGCCTCATCTCCTATTGGTTTATCACTGACCTTATGCAAAATCTGCATCCCCATTTTTATGGATGAGAGTGGATTTCTAAGATCGTGGGCAATCATATTGGCCATTTTACCCACACCGGCAAGCAATTCATTTTTTGCAATTTCTTTGTTTCGTAATTCCACTTTTTCTTCAAGTTGTTTTTTTTCTGTAATGTCTTCTTTAACGGCAAGGAAGTGAGTGATATGACCATTGGTATCTTTGATGGCTGATATGCGGGCGGATTCCCAATAGAGTTCACCATTTTTTTTCTTATTATGAAATTCTCCAATCCATTCATTGCCATTTTTTAAAGCTTGCCAAAGCTCGTTATAGTCATTTTTAAGTGTTTCTCCAGACTGTAGTATTTTTGGATTTTCTCCTAAGACTTCTTCTTTAGTATAGCCGGTGACTTCAGTAAATTTTGGATTGGTGTAAACAATACTTCCAGATGTATCAGTAATTAGCACCGTATTTGGGCTTTGTTCAATAGCCTGACTGGCTTTTCTTAACTCATTTTCTGTGTATTTTTTTTCGGTGATATCTGTGCCGATGAAAGTAATACTTATGGGTTTTTTTTGACTGTCATAGGAGAAAGTACTGCTCCATTCAAGTAAACGCCTGCTGTCGTCTTTTATGATGATTTCAGCTTCACCATGGTGCTCTGTAATACCTGTCTGAAAAGCCTGTAATAAATCATTTCTACGTATTTCGCGTTCTTCTTTGTCAACCAGAAAGTTAAACCAGTCGTTATTAATTATTTCAGCTGTCGTATAACCGGATAATTGAATAAATGAATGGTTACAAAAAATAATTTTGCCTTTTGTATCCAGGGTGATTGCTATGAGTTCCATTGACTCTAAAATGTTTCGGAAACTTCTTTCATATTCACCCTGGGCTTCAGATTTTTGATTAAAAATCTGCAGTCGGGCTAATAAAAAAGCACCGATGGTAACCAGTACAAAAATAATGCTATAAAATAAAGCATTACGTTGAAAAAATTCTGAACTGGACTGGTTTAATAAATTGGGTGGTGCGAAGGCAATTATTTTCCAATAGCCTTTAGCATGAGTCGGGGAATGACTAATAGATGAGCTTTTTTCTTTACTATTAGAATTATCGGTATTAATGGAATTAAAAAAAATAGTGGCATAAGTTAATAAGCTTTGCTCAATGTATTGTTGAGCAATTCGTTGATTGGCATCAATTGTTTGCCATAATTCAGGGTGCTCACTGGCAAACGTCTGTGGATTGGAAAACATAAAACCCCATTCATTTCTGGACTGAGGGTGTATCAGCCAGTAGCCGGATTCATTAACCAGCATAATATGATTGGCAATGTTTGCTGTTGCACGTTTGAATTCATTGATTAATTTTTTGCCGTCAAAATTTAAAATTAAAACACCGGTTCTGCGACCATAAGTGTTATAAACCGGTGTACCAATACGAATGGTTGGTTTGTATGGTGCTTCTATTTGATGATTCTCAACATTAAGATCAAAGGGTGACCAATAAATATCACCCTTTTCTAATGCCAGTGTATTTGCAACATAGTAACGATTGTCCTTGGTTTGCAGCTCTTCTATAGGTACAACAAGCGGCTGACCATTTTGATAATTTATGCGAACAATTTCTTTGCCGTTAAGATTAAGATATCGGATCTGGTCATAAATTTTACGATTTTTGCTGAAACTTAAAAAATCCTGTTCAAGGAGTTTTCTGGCTCTTGGTGTATTGATAAAACCATTGCGTAACTGATTGTGTTCCTGCAGATAATTGATATCAGAAACAATATCCTGCAACACATTATTAACCGTTAATTGCGCCAGACGCACATTGAGTAAGTCTGTTTTTTCCAGTGTTTTCAGATTGGCTTTGACATGAAAGGAATAATGTAAGCCGATACCAATAATTAATACCAGGGAAACAGGAACCAGAAATAATAGAAAATGCCATATAAATGACTGGGACTTTCCCGGGAAAAAATGAGCCACAAGGGCGGAAGGATGTCCCTTTGAATAGCTCATCTCAGACACCGCTGACTGAGTTCCCTACGAACCCGATGGAGATAATTTTCAATGGATTCATTGGATTTTTGGGGCACAAGGTAGATGAGCTTGGCCGCTATAATATAAGGGCGGCGTGTTTCTCTTGTGTTTCCGGCAGGATGGGGTTTGCTAATAATTTCTTCCAGATGATGCAGCGCAAGTCCAGGATCTTCACAAAATCTCGGCAGGGTGACAGATGTGCTATACCACTTAATTGCCTGAGAAATAAACAGCATAATCAAAAAAATAAAAAAAATAAACCGAAAGGGCTTAAATTTTGACGCTTTAAATGACATTTCCTTATCTTGCGGGCTATCTTGTGAATTATCTTGTGAATAGTCTTCTGATTTGAGAATATTCATTTTTTCAGGCCGGTGTTTCAATTAATGAATGGTTTATATTGATCACTTGAAAGCTTTCATGGCGTAATACTGATTGCTCAATAATTTTCTCAGCGGCTTTTTTAGATGATACAATACGATCCCTCACCGAAACGCCGCCGATATAATTAGCCTCCAGATGCAGACCTGGAAGAATTCGTAATTGTTCTTCAATGGCCTTTAGTTTTTCAGGATAATGTCCATGATAAAGCGGTAATGCCCTCTGATGTTTGTCTATACGACCCATAATAGGCTCAGCGCTGATCCCTAACAGGGGGCTGATATCCTCAAGAACACGGGCAATACTTTCCTGAGTTGATAAATTAATGGCTGATGGCTGGCGCGCGCCGCCAATATAACTGGATAATAAAATACAATGTTCAGGTGCCCGGTTAGAAAAAATGGAACTCATCCACAGATTGCCGTTAATGGTCATTTTAGCAGTGTTTTTTTCATCTCTTGGTACCAGAAAACCAGCACTATCAAGTGGATGTTTCACTGCTGACTGTTCCAGACCAATATGCACAACAGACAAGGGTGTATATTCAATATTTTCTAAAAGTTCACTCAGTGTCTGGTTAATGGGTTTTAATAATTGTGCTGCTGCATCTGCGGGACTGGAGATAACCACATGACGGGCTTTGCAATAGATGTCTCCATCAGGCCCTGAAGCCTGGACTTCCCAGTGATGCGGGCCATGCCGGATTATTTTTTTTACCTGAATATTTTCCCGGAAACCCAGTTTTGGATCACTGGCAAGCTGCTGAGGTAGTGTTTCCATGCCGCCATTAAAAGAAAAGCTTTCAGGATCCCTGGCTGTACGTTTGCCGATGATTTTATGCGCAAAGATGCCGGCAGTAATACTGCCGAACTTGTTTTCAAGTGCTGTGAGCCGTGGAATGACATGCCGGGCACTGGCCAGATCGGGATTAGAGGCCAAAGTACCAGCAATCAAAGGCTCCATGGCCTTTTCCAGGAATTCATGACCCAAACGACGAGTGATAAACTCAGTGACTGTTTCATTGTGTTTTTTTGCTTTGCCGATAAAGGGCTCCATCAATAAACGAAATTTTCCCTGTGTACTCCACATTGAAGAGAAAAACAATCGGGTAATGGTCATTGGCAGAGGTTGAAGCTTCCCCTGATTGATCAAATATCGATTATTTTCAGCTTTTAATAAGCGTTTTGTTTTATATGCTTCAACTCCGCTCTGGGTAAAAAACTGGTCAACTTCAGATTTGAAATTCATTATCATAGAAGCCGCCTGCTCTGTGCGAAATCCGTTTTCTATATCGGTTTTAATTTTACCGCCGGGACGATTCTTTTTTTCCCAGACCTGGACTTTTAGGCCGCTTTGAGCCAGCCACCAGGCGGTACTGAGCCCGGAAATACCACCGCCGATAACGATTACATCAAGGTCATGTGTGCCGGGCGCTAATTTTTTATCATCAGAAGGGAGTATCATTGCTGTCCTCTTCCCGATGATGCTTCTTTTTTCGATGAAGACAGAGATGTTGGTTTTCTAAAAGGCATATTTTGCCCAAATCGCTTGCTGGCAAGATTAGATAAATGTTCTGCTTTAACAGTACATTCACCCAGTTCTAAAACATAGGCTTCGGCGCGTTTTTTGATCATATTTTGCAGAAAACCGGGAATTCGGGATAATCTTTGCGTGGCTTCATCATGCCACTGAATATGCTGTGTCTGATCTTCTTCAAAAGGCTCAATAATGGCTTTTCCCTCGGGCACATAAGCACAATAAGGATCAGAGTCCATTAAACTTCCGCCTAGGGCAACCGGTCGTGCCCGACAGCCGCCACAAAGTTTTTTATATTCACATTCGCCACAGGCACCGTTTAAGCTGGGATTTCTTAATAGTTGAAAATCTGCTGCATTGTCCCAGATAGAGAGAAAGCTTTGCTCACGAATATTGCCGGATGGCGTATCAATATAAGGACAGGCTGTGACATCACCATTGGGAGCAACACGACAATAATGAGTGCCGGCAATGCAGCCGTCCCCATCAAAGCCACTCACGCGAGTAATTGGAGATTCGGGATTTAATTGATGAGCAATACGCTTAAAATGAGGTGCACAACGGGGGCGAATGATCATTTCGGGATAATCAACCTGAGCCTTAATGATTTCTGTCAAGGTTTGCTCATATTGATCGGGACTGATATCAGAGGTCGATTGTGCACGCCCTGTACAGATCAAAAAGAACAGATTTAGTACCCGGGCTCCATTTTCATGAGCAAAGCGGATAATATCATTTAATTCAGTATAGTTATTTTGAGTAACAGTAAAATGAATCTGGAAAGAAAGTTCTTGTTCCCTGCAATGCTGAATGCCTTTGAATGTTTTTTCCCAACTGCCATTAAGACCCCTGAATTTATCATGTTGTGCCTGATTTAAAGAATCAACACTGATACCGACTCCTAAAGCTCCAGCAGCCTTTAAGGCTGAAACTCTACGTGAGGTTAATAAAGTACCGTTTGTGCCAATAACCATAGACAAGCCTAGATCGGCACCATGCTTAATCATATCCTCCAGATCAGTACGAGCCAGAGGTTCACCTCCGGTTAGTACCACCATAGTTTTATTGCCGCGACTGGCAACTTCATCCAGAATAGAAGTCACTTCCTCGAGGCTTAATTCGTTAGCCTGACCATTTTTTAAAGTATCAGCATCCAGATAACAGTGCTCACAAGAAAGATTACATCGTTTGGTGATGTTTATCGCCAGCAGATAGAGCTCATCCTGGGCGCTTTTTTGTTGTAGTTGGAATAATTTATCCATAGGTATCCGTTACATTTTTAAACTTAACTTTTATTCCTGGGATTATTCCTGGGATCATTTGGATCAAGATGAAACTGGCCTTCATCAGCCCAATGCTGCTTTGCTTCTTCTGCTGTCTTAAGATCAACTCTGCTTCGTTTTTCACGTTTTGCATAGGCTTCAATTTCCCTGGCAAGCATCCCCTGAACCATTGGTGGTGCTTTTGATATAGAAGCCTGCGCATCTTCATCCCATGGTAATGTTTTACCGATGTCTTTTGCTGCCTGTTTTGAACCGGAGTTAAAAATATTTAAGATATTCTCCAGAAAAGCTAAATCGATTTTTTTAATAGCCTGCTGTTGAGCAATAGCATTAGTTGCTTTTTGAGTCATATCACGGCTGGTACCTTCGGGTATTTGTTTGAGCCGTTCAAGAGCTTCTTTCTCCCAGAGTAAATCAATTGAGTCGCTGGGTGCCGTTACCCCACTCATATCGCCCATGGAAGCAAAAGGGCATTTTGAGGTTTTTTTCTGTTCTTCTTTATGTTTGCTTTTGAGCGTCGGATTAATAACAAAAGGTAAAATATGATCAACTTCAACAAGGGTTGATTTTTCAGTTAAGGCACGTTTTTCAGCACGCATTTTGGTATTGTGTCGAAGTGTTGTGTCACTGACTTGCAGCAGCATTTCATCAGCTTCTTTTGACCACTGCATATTAAATGCACCGGCAGTTGGTGTTTTGATTTTTCTGACACTTTTGGCTTCTGTTGCTGCATCGACTAAATTATCCAGGTTTTTCATTCCTGCAGGACACATATTTTTAGTGGCCTGTTCAACAATGCTAGCCGTGATCACTGTATGTCCTTCACTTTGTGCATATCGTAAAATGGCAGTGCGTGCCATATTTTGCACAAAGGGTGGAATGTGTGTCATGGCATCTTCTGCCTGAGTTGACCAGGTGGTTGTTGACTCTGCAACCATCTCAACCCGCGGGGTAAATTCACGTTGTGTCAATAATAAGGCACAGGATGAATTTCGTAGTAAATTTTCACTATTACCACCGATATCAAGTTCGTCATCACAGTGGATACCTATTTTACCTATAATGAGCAAACTGGCTTTAGCTTCTTCTACATATTGTTCAATGGCATGGTGAGGCTTACCGGTGAGCAGATGAGTTTCAAAACTCACACCGCTGTCTTTTAGTCGATACTCTTCTGCTAATTGTTCAGCCACTTCAAGATGGCTTTGATAAATTTTAGCCAGGCCATCATCAATAATTTCTTCGTGTAATTGTTCCTGCTCTTTAAAGCGAAACACTTTTCCTGCTTCGTCGCTCAGCACACCGGCAATACGATTAAAGGCAACATAGTGATAATAAGGATCAAAGGCAGAAACAATGTGCAGCGGAACTCGCCACTCTTTGGCTAAATTAAAGGCGCTGATGAGTGCTGCATAGGATTGTTTTGAGCCATCAATTGCAGCGACAATCGGGCCTTCTTTAATACTTCGCTCAGGTTGTTTAATAACCAGGGTATCGATCTTGCTTCGACGTACCACTCGTTCACAGACAGTGCCAATGGTACTGCCCTGAATAGCGCCCAGTCCTAATGATCCCATAACCAACAGGTCATACTGACCGTTATGTGCCTCATCAACCAGTGTTTTATAATTTTTGCCTTCAAGGGAGCGTCCCTTAAAGTCAAGATCGGCCTTGTCACAGGCTTGCTCTGCCTGAATCAGGTAAGAGTCTGTAATAATTGACAGTCCCTTAGTGATCAAAGAGTCATGGATATCTCTTTGACGTTCCAGCTCATCTTCTTCTTTAAACTGTTCAGGCAGACCACCTTCCATTTGTTTGAAGCGCATATCATGCATTTTTGCTGCATACACATGAGAGGCTGTAATTACTGACTGATATAAAGTACCTAACTCGATTGCATCATCGGTAGCACGATTAGAGTGATCGGATGAATCAACTGCTAATAATATTGAACGGTAAGCAGTCTCTAATTTTGGCACTTCCTGTTCAGGGATCTCCAATGAAGCAGTGTTACTTTGCGGCATGTTTTAGTTCTCTGTGAGCAATTTTGTTTCTATATCTTTTATGTATAAAGCAACCAAAAAATAAAAATGGTTGTTATAACGATAATATTAATTACGCCACCGGATAAGATAACGTAATCTGAAAGTGTTAAGTTAAATTTTTCATTTAAATACTTGAACATTGTTTAAGTCCTGGCTGTTAGTCCTTAGTCTCTAATCTTATAACTATAAACTACAGACTAAAGACGACAGACATATGACTTTTTATTTCCCTTTAAAAGTAAAATCAACTGTTGCTGTACCGCCTGTAGTAATAGTTGCTTTACCTTTTTTCTCACCTAAGGTACCGTGCCAGGCTTTAACTTTATATTTTCCTGCAGGGATATCATTGATTGTGTAGGTCCCATCTTCAGCAACAATTGCGTAGTATGGATTTTTAGCAACAAAAACGAAACCATGCATAAAATCATGAGCATCACACTCAAGTTTCATACCGGCACCACGTTTTAATTTAACTTTTTTCTTAGTGGTAGCGCCCTGTTTTGGCTGGCTGACATTCATGACAGTCTTTTTTGCACGTCCCATAATTTCATAGGTGTGAATATTATGCAGCACAGGATCAGAATTGGTTGCTTCAAAAATAGCACCATTGGTCATAACGCTCATAAAAGGCATAAATGAACAGCCTTTTTGATCAATTTTTGCTTCAATGGGAGCGAATTTTTTTCCAGACTTTACTTTGTCCAGATAAACAACAACATTTCTCAGAGCGCCATCTTTAACATCAACATAATCAATGACCCGGTTTGCTGTACCGCAGGTATCGGTATCTTTGGCAACTTTATAGATTTGAGCGGGTGCATCTTTACCGGTAAAATTGATTTTACCGGAAATAGAACCACCGTCTGCTACATCAACAACTTTATAGCCTGCCATCGCCGGCAAGCTAAACGCTGCTGCTGTTACTAATGCAATTGATGCAATTGTTTTTTTCATATTAATTTTCCTACTATTCGTTATTAAAAAAGATAATAAGTGAGCTGTTTATTTCCAGGAACCTAAGCCGCTTCCTTTTGGTTCTCTTCAGGACTGACAACAACCTCCAGCATTTCCATTACATAACGTCGATAGGAGCTGTCGGCAACGCTATCCAGACGTGTTAAAAGTAACTCAGTACTTTTTTCTGTGTCCAGTTTTTTTAATAATCTGGAAATATGTCTGGCTGACTGACCTTCATCCGTGAGGGCGACATCAATAAATTGTTCAATGGCTTCAGTTTGCTTTAAGTCGGCTAATGCTTCAATTGCAGCCATAGAAACACTGTAATTTTTATGGTTTAAACAGTCAAAGAGTGCTTTAATCACCTGTTCATTACTGACTTCATTTAAAATCATATATTCAGCCTGCTGCTGTGTGCTTAAGCCTGCCTTATTATTAATAATATAAACCAGCCCATGAAGTGAATGCAGTTGTACCAGGTATTCTTCATCGGATAAATAGTCTAGTAAATGAGGTAATGCCGCACGGTTTCCTGAATGAGCAATGGCATGGATACAGGCTATTCTCATATCAGAATCCTTGCTGTCCAGGAGAGTCACCAGCTTACCAAAAGTGTCGCTCAAGCCTGTAATGAATGGACTCCTTAAGCTTATGTTTGATAGTGATTCAGCAGCTTCCTGACGTAAACTTTCATCATTATCGTTAAGGCACTCTGCAAGGGCTTTAACGATAACTTCATCATAGATTGACTGGGTGTTAGAACTGAGCAGTCGTGCACAGATATGCCGTGCATCAGCAAAGGTGTTTACCTTGCGACGGATCATTTTTTTACCCTTAGTAAAATTTTTACGCATAATGTTAACAAACTCGTCCATATCATCATCAAGATTTTCTGAAATGAAAGGCCCACTTTCTTTATCATGTGCTTTTTCTGTCTCGGTGACAGGGATGACAGCCTGAGAACTTTCAACATTATCCATGGCAATGGCTTCGAGTGTTGACATGGCTGAGTTAATGGACTGATCTTCATTTGCCGGGATCAAATGTGCACTCTCATTGATATCTTTATCTTTGAATTGCTGGACAATGGTTTCTGTTATAGTCGCATTTCCGCCATTAACAGCAGATGAACAGGCAGTATTTTCAGCGCATGTATTACAATTGGACTCAGTGGGTGTTTCTCCAACAGTACAGGTTTCGTCTTCTGTTTCTTTCAGGTCAAATTGCTCACCCTTAAGTGTGGCCAGCAGGATTGCAATAGGAGGCAGTTCATCATTTTCGGACTCTTTAGATGAGTTAGATAATATGAGTAATGCCTGTAATGCAGAAGAGCGAACAGCCTGTTCTTCATTGTGTACCAGAGAACGTAAATCTAATAATGCATTCTGTTTTTCTTCGGCATCACTTATGGTGTTAATTGTGTGCCCAAGGGCCAGAATAGCTTCTTTTCTAACCCATGCGGAATGCGTTTCAGATAAAGCAAGTTTGAACAAGAGTGCAGTACTTTCCGGATGCCCGGTGATGGTACTTAATTGAGCAGCCTGAGCCAGTACATTATCATTTTCAGATTTAAGACACTGAAGAATTAATTGCTGGTTTTCATCAGATAGAGTTTTAATGATTGGGTTGATTTTCTGTTGTTCTTGAAAAAAAGCTAAAATAGCGGTTTGCAGAGTTGCATCTTGCTCTTTTAACATGGCTGCAATTTGATTGAAATCAAATGCCTGATTGGTTTGTAATTCGGATTCCAGATTCTGAAGTACTTTTAGTGCTGTCCGTTTTACATTGGCAGCCGGGTCGCGCAAACTTAAAAAAATGGCTTTAATGTAAGCCGTAGCTTTTCGTTGTCCTAAAGCCAAAAGAATATTTTCTCGGGTGTCTGCAGATTTGCTGACCAGACCGCGACCTAATGCCTTCAGAGTTGCATCTGTCTGGGAAAATCCCAGAGCGGTTGCTGTACGCCGCTGTTGAATTTCTGTGCTGTCATTTGCACCATTAAGTCGGTTAATCAGGTATTTGTCGGCCTGATCATCGCCCAACTTTGCAATAGCCTTAAGAATAATGGCTTCAATATCCTGACTGAATTCATCTTCCAGTATATTTTTTAATATAGGGAAGGCTTTTTTAACCTTCATCTCTCCTAAAATAAAAATGGCTTTTTCCTGAAGATCCCACCAACTATCCCAGTCTGCATTTTGGTCGAAATACATATCTTCAGGACGTTCTTCAGCAAGCTTTAACAGAGTGTCAATGGCATCTTTACTTTGAAAATGAGCCAGAGATTCAGTGACTGCCAGTTTAACGTCGCTATCAGGATCTTTTTCAAGGGATTCAAGTAAAACAGGTAAAGCCGATAGTTCTTTAATTTTTCCCAGTGCACTGATGGCATCGATGCAGACATCAACATCTTCATCTTTTATTCGTTCCAGCAATGCTTTTGTGGCTTCTTTTATTTTTAGATTGCCTAAAGTTTTTGCGGCATAACATCTATCGACCTCATTACCGTTTTCAAGGTAGTTCAGTAGGCTAGTGGTCACTTTGCTGGTCATTGTCTGCACTATTACGTACTCCGGATATGTAGGGACTAATATTTATAGAATATACATTTTGCAAATATCATACCAATAAGTGAAAAAAAGCTGTCAATAAAATGGATTAACTAATAAATACATTCAAAACAAGAGGATGGAAACTATCAGTTCAGTTTATTTTCAATAATGTATAAATTTTAATCAAGTGAACAATTCGTTCAATCCATTATGCTTGAACAAATCTTTTTAGTTTTATTGGATGACTTGAACGATTCATTCACTTTTGATCTGGATGGTGAATATTATCATTTGTTCAGTAATTATAAATAGAAACAGAAAAAAATTGTAAGCTATTGATTAAATAACAGTTTAAATCTTATTAATAACCACTAATTTTATGTTGGTATATTTGTTGCTTGTCTGAGGGGATGATGATTCTTACAAATTGAGGAGTATAGGGTTTGAATAGTGAAAATAACGATCCTGATGCTGGTGATAGCATAAATAGTGAGCTTGAACCGTCACTTCATAGTGATGCGACCTGGGGCCCATGGTTGTTCCGATTCTCTATGGCAGGGACACTTTTATTTATGTGGTGGTTAGTGATTTATGATCACGGTGTGCTTGCTCATCATTAACACATATTCCTCAATGCCAGGAGAAAAAAATGAAACAGTTAAAGAACTGGGTACTGTCTTTTGTTATTGCAATTGCAGTGTTCTACCTCATGGATCACGCAATGATGTCTATGCAGGGACTGCCGCTTAATATTGATATGACTCCCTCTCAATAAATAATTGCAATAAATTGGAACATTCTATGTCATCTCATAAAAGATTAATTACTGATAACTCAAGTACTGTTTCAGGTATTAATACACTGATTAAACATGCTCAGGATTCAAAGGCCTCAGTAATGATAGTGCATCGTTCAATGCAAATTGTATTTGCCATGATCATTATGCTCAGTGCTTTGATGATGGTCCCAGAACTTGCATGGTCTTCTGATGTTACTGCGGTTGTTGAAGGTTCCTCAATAGCTGAAGGCTCTTCGACTACCGCTGAAGGCTCTACAACAGACGAAGCACTGCAAAATCAGCCAGCGCCAACGATGGGCCCCAGAGACTATCGCCAGATTGGTTCAATGAGCAGCCGTTCTTTTGTCTGGGTTATTGCTCAACTGCATTTATTTTTAGCTGCTTTTGTCTTAGCTGTGCCTCTTTTTGTTACGGTCATTGAGTGGCTTGGTGTTAAGACCGGCGATCAGCGTTATGATGATATGGCCCATGAGTTTATGAAAGTTTCGATGACGGCCTATTCATTAACAGCTCTGTTTGGCGGTACTCTGGCTTTTTCTCTCTTCTTGCTCTATCCCACCTTTATGGGATATATGATGGAAGTGTTTGGTAATCAGGTCATGGTTTATGCCTTATTATTCTTTCTCGAAAGTGGTGTGCTTTATATTTATTATTATAGTTGGTATGCCCTGCGTTACGGCAATAAAAAATATATTCACCTGACATTGGGTGTGCTGCTCAATGGTGTGGGTACAACACTGCTGTTTGTCGCAAATGCCTGGGCAACCTTTATGATGGCTCCTTCAGGCGTTGATGATGCAGGTGTGGTCACGGGGGGGATCTGGGATATTATGCGCGGGCCTTTATGGAATCCTCTGAACTTACACCGTTTTGTGGCTAATATCGCCTTTGGTGGTGCCATAGTCGGTGCCTATGCGGGTTATAAGATGTTAAGTGCTCAAAGCATGGCTCAGCGAGCTCATTATGACTGGATGGGATATACCTCTAACTTTATTGCAGTACTGGCATTTTTACCCTTGCCTTTTGCCGGATATTGGCTGATGGCTGAAATCTATGCCTATTCTCAGCAAATGGGTATCACCGCAATGGGTGGAATACTGGCCTGGTTATTTATTGTTCAGGCCGTGTTAATCGGTACCATCCTGCTGGCTGCAAACTACTATCTCTGGAATGGTATGTCTCGTTGTGAAGGGTCGCAACGTTATACCTGGCTGATTAAGTATATTGCCGCTACATTAGTGGTGAGTTTTTTAATCTGGGTGACACCTCATACATTGATTTTATCAGCACAGGAGATTGCTACATTGGGTGGTTCCCATCATCCGCTACTTGGCCCCCTCGGTATTATGCCGGCAAAAAATATTGCTGTGAATCTGATGCTGATGGGTACCTTCTTATCATTCCAGCTTTACCGTCGTTCAGATAAAGTAATTACTGTACCATGGGCAGGTTTTGGCAATGCCTTGATGGTGGCTATCTACGTCATTGCTATTGCCAATGTTATTTTCCTTGGCGTTTATTATGGCTACTTTACAAATACAGTCTACAAAGTAGGATCATCAGTTGCTCAGGTCATGTCAACCTTAATCGTCATTGTCTCTGGTGTTGTTATTGATACCATGATGTTTAAAGGAGCCAAATCTTTACCAGTGAAATGGGGGCAGATCTCGAATCGGGGTGTTTATGCTTTGTTTGCTCTGCCGATAGCTTTTACCTGGCTAATGGCTCTTATGGGCTATGTTCGTTCATCAGTCAGGACGCACTGGCATATTTATACCGTGATGAAAGATAATTCAGTTGATAACTTTATTCCAAATATAGGTCATGCAGGCAACATGATGACGGTAGCAACTATTAGCTTTCTTGCCATTGTTTTATTTATTTTCTGGGTTGCTTCTTTGGGAGACAGCAAACAGCCTAAACCTGTAAAAATAGCTAATCCTGCAGAATAAGTGGAGCCGATAATGACCAATACAGTAACAATAAATAACCAGCCTCACTCTAAGCAGGATGCTGATTTTATAACGCCTCCAGGTAAAATTCCGGTGATAGCCAAAGTGCTCACCTTTATGGTTTTGATAGTACTGGTTTTTACTGGTATTGCAAATTTATTACCACAAGTGGAAGGACAGGCTCCCAAGGATGTTGAAGTCGATTTAGGCGCATTAACAATGGACACCTATATTGCAATGGGTGAAACACTTTTCAAAGGTAAAGGCACCTGTACTCTATGCCATAACAACCTCGGACGTGCCCCGGATATTCTGGTGTTAAATATGGAAGAAATATCAGCTGAGCGACTCAGTTCTGAGGCTTATAAAGGCGAGGCAAAAGATTCAGAAAGCTATTTTCTGGAGTCGATGGTTGCACCCAGTAAATATGTCGTGCCCGGCTATGGTAAAGAAGGCGACCCTTCGCCCATGCCCACGATTGACAAAGCCCCCATTGGTTTGTCTAAGATTGAATTAGGAGCAATTATTGCTTTTCTACAAGCTAAGGATGGTGGTGAACCGACCGTTGAACTACCAACCGATGCGCTGGTTGTTGAAGATAGTAGCACTAGTGCTGAAGCCCCCCAGGCTGCGCAGAATGCAGAGGAAGTTTTGACTAAAAATGGTTGTACTGCCTGCCATGCTGCTTTAGAGAGCACCGCTGTCATTGGCCCTGATTTGAGAAATATCGGTGCACGCTCCTCCCGGGAAGAAATTCGAGAAAGTATTATTAATCCGGCTGCAGTAATTGCTGAAGGTTTCCCTCCCATTATGCCGGCGACTTTTGCTGATTCTATGATGGTGAAAGAACTTGAAATGCTGGTGGATTATTTAGCTGCATCAAAAGGTGATACTTCATCAGATGCTGGTTCTTTGTCGGCTGAAGGCTCTTTACAGGTTGAAGATTCTTTACAGGCTGAAGGCTCTCTACAAGCTGAAGGCTCTCTACCAGCTGAAGGCTCCACACAAACTCAGGCACCAAATGAAACAGAGAAAGAAGGCGAATAATTACAATGAAAGGTTTTAAATTTCCGCCATTATTAATGGCTGTTCTTATCCTGGTGGCTGTGTTTGTCTTTTTCAAATATGGTGTGCCGCCATTATTACCGGTATCACTTCTGATCCAATATATGATCATCTGTGTCATTGGTGTGTTATTGTTTTTCTCTTTTAATGAAGAAACCTGGACACGTTTTAAAGCACCCATTGCTGCTGTTGCACAAAAAGATGGCACCTGGCCTCTTCGGTGGTTTTTTCTTCTGGCTATTCCTGCACTGATTGGCTATACCGTACATATTATTGTTAAGCCCAGTTTAGATTCACCTGTTGAGCTGCGTCAGGTTCATCCTGCACCACCATCAAAATTGAAAGTATTTAACAAAACCTATAACCTGACGAATTTAGAAAACCCGATCAGAGAAGAAGTTATTGCCAGTATGAAAGGCGGTGATGAGGCAAAAGCCTGGGATGTTTATAATACAGCGGTCACTGCTGGACGTGATATCTATTATCAAAACTGTTTCTTCTGTCATGGTGACTTAATGTATGGTGAAGGTATCTTTGCTGATGGTTTTAATCCAAGACCCATAAACTTTCAGGATGAAACCATTAACCAGTTACAGGAAGCTTTTTTATTCTGGCGTATAACAACCGGTGGTCCGGGTTTACCAAAAGAAGGCACACCCTGGAAATCAGCGATGCCAGTCTGGCATGAAATGCTGGGTGAACAGGATGTCTGGAATGTGATCACTTTTCTGTACGACTATGTTGGTGAAGTACCACGCATCTGGGATCCGGAAACTTCCAGGATTGTAACGGGTATGAAAACCAAACTGGAAGATAAACGAGCAAAAATGAAAGGCAAAGAGCTGTATGATTTGCGTTGTTCAGTTTGTCATGGGGAGCAGGGTGCTGGTGATGGTATTGCTGCCGATCGTTTGTATCCAAGACCCCGGGATTTTACTATAGGCTTATTTAAATATAAAACGTCACCGGGTACGATCCCGGTACGAGACGACGATTTATTTAATACTATAAAATTTGGTTTGACTGGTACCGGTATGCCGGGTTGGAGCAAACTGATGAGCGATGAGCAGATCAAGTCTCTGATCCCGGTGTTAAAACGATTTGATATTTCAGCAACCTGGGCTCCTGAAGATGCTGAAGATGAAGACTTTAATGATGACGGTCAATATATTAAAGATAATTTTAATCAATTTACTGAAGTAGAGCCTGTTGCCGGTCAGATTGCTTATACTGAGGGATCCGTTGCAAAAGGTAAACTTGCATTTGAGCCCTGTCAGGAATGCCATGGCGTTGAGGGACGAGGTAATATTCGCTCTGGTAAACGTCTGGCTGATGACTGGGGATTTCGTATATGGCCTCGTGATCTAAATAAACCCTGGGCATGGCGTACGACTAATCGTACGATGGAAAAAGATCCTGTAAAAGCACGGGATGAAGTGGTTAAAAATATTTATACCCGTCTCTCAATTGGTATTCCCGGTACACCTATGCCAGCTCACCGTGCAGAAGGTGAAGGTAATGAAGATCCAATTAGTCTGGAAGATCGCTGGCATATTGCCAACTATGTTTACTCTTTACGTGACTTAAACACACCTCCGGGCAAGGGAGTGATACAAGCTAAAAAACAAGAGGGTGTTTTACCGGATTCACTGGATGATGAAGCGTGGTCAAGTGCACCAGTGACATCAATGCGCCTGGTACCAAACATTATCAAGTCAGAACGTTTGTTCACACCTAAAAATGATCTGATCAGTGTCAGAGTACTCTACAATAAAGATGAAATTGCCTTTTTACTTGAAGTGAATGATAGAACAGAAAGCCTTCCAGGGCATGAATACAGTATGAGTATACAGGACGAGGAATTGACACTATTTTCTGATGCGCTTGCAATGCAATTTCCACTAGAGGGTGCTTATACTTCAAGTCCAATGGTTGAAAAACCACTGTATCGTCATGGTGACAGCAGTCATAACACGATGATGTGGTATTGGAATGCAGGCAGTCTTGAACCTAAGCAGAACCCTGCCACAATGATTTTTAAAGGTACAGGGCCTGACAATAAGCTGACACCAATGATGGCTCACAAAGAAGTTTCGGCTCAGGGTAAATGGCAGGAGGGTCGCTGGCGGGTGATCATGAAACGCAAACGTACAGGTATTGATGGTGAAATCAGTTTCACCGAAGGTGAGTTTATCCCTGTTTCATTTGCAAACTGGGATGGTAGTAATGGTGAATCAAAATCTAAACATACCTTATCGACCTGGTATTGGTTATTATTACCACCTGAAAGTGATCCGGTTAAACTTTACGTTATCCCCGCTGCATGGGCAATCATAGTCTTTATATTAGGCTTCCTTGTGGTGAGAGGACAGAGGAAGAAATATAAAAATCTTTAGTGCTGAATTTTAAGAGCATTTAGCGCTGAAATATAAGAGTGCTGATAAATAGCATCATTTGAGCACAGGTAATAATTCTCTCCTCGCTTCTTCCGGATTATTACCTGACTTTTACAGGCCTTAATATTAAATACTGTTAACTTCTTCCTGATACAGTATAAATAGTATTGAGGCTTTTTTTATGTCTGCTTTATGACCATTGCGGCACCCCGAGGGTACTTCTTCCAGGGCGTGATTTGCGGGATGTTTTAAACTCAAGAGAAAAAGAAGGAGGGCGTTCGGACGAAGTGCTGAGCCTGCCGATTGCACGTGAGACTGGTGCGTCTAACTGGGGTCGCTTCAGGTACATCCATGTAACGCTTGCTGTCGCCATCCATGGCTCCAAACACCCCAGTTAGACGAACCAGTCTCGCGTACACTCTTCTACCTCAGTTGTCCTCACTGGTGTTGTCCAAAAGCAAAGAAAAAGCAAGAGCAAGAGCAAGAGGAAGATCAAATGTAGCTCTGATTGTTGACACTAAAAAGGGCAAGGGCAAACTCCTTTGATCCTCTCTCCGCTAATGGGGTGGTCAAATTCAAGTTGACTGGCATGCAACATCAACCGTGGTGACAGGTGAAAAGCCTCATCACTGGCATATAAATCACAACCTAGAATAGGGTGGCCAATTTCACGACTATGTATACGAAGTTGATGGGTGCGTCCAGTCAACGGTTTAAACAGTACTCTTGTTGCTAATGGCTTATCCAGGCGTTCAATTACTTGATAATAACTCACTGCTTCCTTGCCGCTAAGGTGACAGATTTTTTGTAAAGGAAACTCATCTTTCGCTATGGGAAGCTCAATAACCCCTTCATCATTTTCAAGATGACCCTGGAGCAAAGCGGTATAATATTTTACCACTGAGCGGGTTTGAAATTGCTTAGTTAAATGAGCGTTTACTGATTTGTTTAACGCTACTAGCATAATGCCTGAAGTGCCAAAATCCAGGCGATGCACCATCGTTGCCGAGGGATAATCTTTAACCAAACGAAAATGAACCGAGTCTTTGTTTAACGGATGTTTACCCGAAAGGCTTAATAAAATACTCGGCTTATTAATCAACAATAGATGCTCATCTTGATAAATAATTTTAATTTTATCACCACAAAGAGGAACAATAAACGGATCTGCCTGCGGTTGCATTTAATCATTTACCCGGAAGATCAATCTTTTTTCTCGATTGAAATCTCCAGTGTTTTACTATCACCTGCAAACCACTTTTGCACATACACAGTGCCGACAATGGGCGCTTTTCCAGCTTCTGGCTGCTCTTTATAACGGACACTGTTTTTAGTTTCTTTTTCGTAGCTAAATTTAACTAATACCTTTGACATAGAGTTAGTTCTCTTCTTGTTGATGACGTATTAAAACGCTGTATAAATAAGGGAACACGTTTTTTATTTTAATACTATTTTTACTATTCTTTAAGTGCGATGGATGCCATTTTCATAGTACTTTCAAATGATTCCGCACCCGCAATAAATAAAGAATTATGGCAAAACATGGCGTCATCAATGCCTGTTACTTCTTTAAGGTCATTGTCGGACAAACCAGCCCATTGTTTAGGCAGGGATTTTCTGTCTTCGAATGAACCTGGTTCAACAGGTACTGTTTGAATTCTCCATTGGCCAGTCTGAGATGGGTAAATCATATATAAAGCCTCTTCAGATAAGGCGTGAACCGTCCTTTTCCAGGGAGTATATTTTTCTAATACAATCACTCTTGGATCTTCTGCACTATCAATAGCTTTAGCCACAATTTCTTTCGCACTAATACCACCGTTAGCTGATGCAATGAAGCGTGTTAAAACACGCGAGGCAAAATCAACCGCTTCATCAAAACACGTATCAAAGTGACTATCTTCTTGCCAGGTCGGGTTAAACATTGAAATAGTTTGGCTAAGACTAATACCTTGAGAAACACCTTCGGCATGACCACAATCAATGGCATCAATTATTGATACCAGACCAGCATCAACAGCGTTTGCTACGTTCTGGTTACCCTGGCATATTTCTAAGCCATATTTCTGCCAAATTAATCCAAACGAGGAATAGGGAATACCATTTTCGCGCTCACCTGCACCACCCCGTTGATGATGATCAAAACGGTCTGTATCCGAATCATATTTACCGCCTACATCAATCACAATATCTGCCTTGGCGATAAGCTCTAAATCACGTGTACGAACGAGATTAAAAGAAGGGAATATACTCTTGAATGCAGCGATACTGAAAACATCATCTGCATGAAAATTACCGTTGTGAGTTACTATAGTTTTATCATTCATTTATTTATTTTGTGTCATGTTAAAAAGGGATAATAAGGTGTCGCTAGTTAAAATTAAATATTTTGGAAATATTTAATAAGAAAAAATATTATGGCGGATTATATACGAAGACAGCTAACAAAAACAGTTGATTTTTAATAACTAAAATATTAATCAATTCAATAGTTTACCTGATGCAATGACTGGTTAGAAAAACTCGTCCGTAGCCTATCTGTAATTTCTTACACGACAAATGACCAACATCCTACAAATATATTATACTATGGCTTCTATTTTCTGGATTTTCTATCACCAATTTTACTACCCCAAACCATCAAAAAGCAGCCACTTCTAACCCGAGAGTATACAGATTTTAGGAGCCTAAAAAATAGTCACTCAGTACAATAAGGAGACATTTTGCTTTTTTTGAAACTTCAAATTATGTCTGTCTTGAATCACTTCGTTAAACTGTCATCGTTTATTGGCAATTCGCTCAAAACAAATAGGATTGCCTTTGACCTCAAGGATTACTTGGAACGGGTTGACTGGATAGGCCGCATGGTCAGAGATGATAAACGGGGCTCCACTGAGGCTCACACACAGGGTATTTATTCAAAAGCAATCATCCCATCACCCCTTAAAACCAATGATGTTTTAGAGTTTAGTCTACCTTGCAAAGCCTTGCAGATTTTCTGTCTGACAGTCCAGATTTTATCCCTACCTGAACACATTGACACCTCTATTTCATAATTTGTCCTTATTTTTTAGATAATCTCATTGCCAGCTGACTTTTTTGAAATGAAGTGAATTTTTTAATGATTTTCAATTTCTCATTTTGTGGGTGGCCTGTTTTATCGCTGCTCTTACCCAAGTAAGCCGATGCCCCCATTGTAGAAGTAATTGCAGTAAAAATATACTCGGGGCTTGTGACCGCATCAGTAATGTAACCCAAGCTTTTCTCTTCATCGGCATACAGTGCCGCAGAGCCAATGTCAAAACTCCACTGAGGTGATAATAAGAATAACCCCGGGTTGATAATGAACCGGCTTTGTACGCTTCAAACTCTTTTGGCTCAAAAATTAATACCGGACGATTGCCCTGACTTTTATTAACGAGGGTGTAGAATAACTCAACCTTTCCATTTTTCACCCAATCTTTACAAAAAATAACGTAACGTTATACTTGACTTGTAATTACCAATAGTCTACACATTCAGACTATCAAGCTATTTATGCTTACGCCATAAATAAGTGCAATTATTGTTATTTTAATCAAAAAACACTAATTCAGAGTTATTCTACAGCCTCAACAACCGTATAACTGGCCACCTCGTTGTCTTCGTTATAATTAATGACCACAGATGATTCGGGTAATTCGGGGACTTCTTTAATAAACTCATTACGTACCCCGGCCATGTGCTGTAATTGCTGACAGTCGGATGAATTTTGGTTATGACAAGCCGTGAGCTTTTCAATAAAATCATCATAGTGCATTTGCCGGTTAAACGCATCGGCAGTCCCGGGAATGTTCATGCCTACTTGAGCTTTTTCACCGGCCAGTTGTGCCGTCACCCCGCCCACAATGGTGGCTAATTGTTGATAAAGCTGGTTTTTTAGCTGCTGATTGAGTTGTTGATTGGCAAGATTTAGGCTGTTGGTCTCTGAAGGGGCCAGCTTTTCCGTTAATGCCCCCGCTAATGCCTGACTGGCCCCGGCCACCAGAGCCCTGGTTTTAAAATCACTGCCGGTGGCCTGTGCCATCAATCCGCCGGCAATGGCGTGCAGGGCCACTTTATAGGCGCCGCCTTCGGCCCACTGGCTGACCTGACTTTGCCAATAAAGTTGCTTGTCCTGATTGCCGCTATTGCTGGCAATCTGGTGCTGTTTGAGTGCCTGGGTGAGTTGCTTCTGGGCAATATCCCCCACCACCTGAAACGCAAACTGGCTTAAGCTCTGGTTGATGTCCTGCCCCGTCAGTGTCGCACTGCCGGCGTACAGACCCGCTTTAAGTATCAGTGCACTGGGATTGATGCCTTGCAGGGACTGGCTCAGTGATGAGGTGATTGTGGGGTTGGCGGCTATGTCAGTACGGATATCCGCTAAGGACTGACCGGGCAGCCATTGGTCAATTTGACTGCTGCCCAGTTGAACTAAGCCAGAATTCAAATTGTGGGTGTCTATATCTGCTGTAACTACACCAGCAAGAGTGCCAGTATGTTGTCGTAAATGAACTGTTTTCCTTGGCTGGCGTTAATTGCTTTATTTTGTATCTATATATGTTTTATATTAGTTTTTTGAAGCATGAAATAGCTTATTATTGCTAACGTGATAGTAGATACTTTCTAGTAGTTCATCTAAAGCATCACCTTCCAACTGACGATCTTCTATCATTCTAAAATCCATCATTAAATGTTTCTTAACATTTTTCATACCATTTGGGTTTTTTGATTTCAATATATTCTTCACTTTTTTTAAAGCTTGATAACATAAAGCTGTATCTTCATCAAGTTGTTCGAGTGTTATATAAAACTTATCGATCATGTCTACTAATTGGGAAATTAATTTTTGTTCATTAGCTGAAAATCCCATTATTATTTACCTCTAGTGATCTGATCTGGGAAGGCGTCTTTAAATTCATCAAAAGAGTAGACAGTACCTGTTTTTCCATCTTTCATAGATTTAACCCAATCTGTCGACCAATTTCTTGGAAGTATAACTTGATCTGCTCCACCTATATATTTGGGAGTTAGGCTACCTGGTGGCTGTTGACCAACAATGCCAATATTTAGTTTTTGTCCTTCTAGAATATGGGTTTTGGCTTCAAATCAATTATTACTTCAAACTGGGTAAACCGAAATTTGAATGGTAGATGCACTTTGCAACAATAGAGGACTATCAAAAAATTATATCTCAATAGATTCCCATAAACCCTTAAAGGGAATATCTGGTGGGATCAATCGCCAAATACTCCTTGTCTCAATATCCTGGAACCATCTACCTCCAAATATTTCACCCTTTCCATAATTTTTATCTGCTTCTAGCTCTCTTACATAACCAGCTTGTACTTGATCTTCAATGTACTCAACAAATCGAGCATACTCGACCAGAGATTTAAAACCATGTATTTCTTCCCATACCATCATAACAATACCTACCGCAGCCAGTTCGGATTAACTTGAGGTATAAATACTTGATTTCCACCACCAACTAAATCACGCTGTGCTGCAGCAACTCCCTCATAGATTTTGGTACCAGCTGGTACTCGTGCTGTAACTACTCTAGTAGCAGTATTTCCCCAGTTCTGATCCAGTGCTGAATCAATAGCAGATTGAAGCGGATCTTTAGGTTTAACTCTTGTATTTATATTTTTTGGTGTATTATAGATAGAAGCCATTGACTGCCTCCAAGGATCTTTCCAGCCTCGAACATGACCATGAAATACACCATTGGATGTTTGGTCAAAAACAGTGAATTCACCAGTTTCATAACCTATTCCTACATGTCGAGGAGAAATTTCCTTTATTTGCACAGAGACATCTAGAGCATCCTGGCCATTTATTGGTTAACTTACCATGATAGTGGCTCCTTGATACTCTCTATGAACCGTCGTACTTGGACAATAGTTCATCAAATTGGACGCCCTGAAAGACAGATTGTTCTGTTCTAACATCGTAAGCATATACAGACTTATCAGAGCCAACACATCGAAGTGCTTGAAAACTAAAAGCAGCAGTCAGCAGCAATATTATTAGGTGAAATATTTTCATAAGTCTTGCTAAGAAAAAACCTCATAAAACTCTATAATTATAGAACTGTCATCATTTGGAATTACAGTAGGTCTTTCGAAAACACCAACAGAGCCATATTCATCAACATATTTATCCGGATAGTAGAACCAGTTATTTGCTAAATTAGCATTGCATTTTAAGCAAGCTACATGTTTCAAATGTTTATCTAAATCAGACTTGATATAGAGCTGCTTAATAACGTTTACCGCATAAACCTTGCCACAACTCTTGCAGCAAATGAGTCTATGTCCACTATCACCTTCAGGGTAAGTAATTAGCAACTCATCATTTTTTCCTACCCTCCAACACCTTACTTTTTCTTTTTTCATTAGTCTGCAATTCTCACACTGTTATTGAGCACATTTGTATTAATAGTGCTTGGCAACCGTACAGATGGGGCTGAAATACTATTGATGTTACTAAATGGGAACCTATCAACATAGTTTCTCGGAGCTACATTGGTTGAAGCATTTATTCCAGCGTTATATTCAACCCTTAGAACTGAGGGCGTTACACCTGGATTATGATGTTGAAACTCAACAATAGCTCCTTGTCTTGTGTTATTTACATATGTCCCACCAGAACCTAGTCGTCCTGGAGCAGTACCCTGCTTAAATCCATTTTGCCGAATTAAAGGAACAACCTCAGGGAGTGTTGCGTGATAGCCTGTATTTGCACCACCACTCCCCTTAGGCGCCGCAACAACACTGCTTCTGCCCAGGTAAGCCGATGTCCCCATTGTAGAAGTAATTGCAGTAAAAATATACTCGGGGCTTGTGACCGCATCAGCAATATAACCCAGGCCTTTGTCTTTACCGGCATAGAGTGCCGCAGAGCCAATGTCAAAACTCCACTGGGGTGATAATAAGTACAACCCCCGGGTTGATAATGAACCGGTTTTATACGCTTCAAACTCTTTTGGCTCCAAAATTAATACCGGACGATTGCCCTGACTTTTATTAATGACCGTATAACTGACCACCTCGTTGTCTTCGTTATAATTAACAACCACGGATGATTCGGGTAATTCGGGAACCTCTTCAATGAATTCATTACGTACTCCGGCCATGTGCTGTAATTGCTGACAGCCGGATGAATTTTGGTTATGACAAGCCGTGAGCTTTTCAATAAAATCATCATAATGCATTTGCCGGTTAAACTGGTCGGCAGTGCCGGCAATGTTCATGCCTACCTGAGCTTTTTCACCGCTCAGTTGTGCGGTCACCCCGCCGACAATGGTGGCTAATTGCTGATGCAGCTGGTTTTTCAGCTGCTGGTTGAGGAGTTGCTCCTGTGTCAGTACTGATATTGGCTAAGGACTGACCGGGCGGCTATTGGTTGATTTGACTGTTGCCCAGTTGTACTAAGCCAGAATTCAAATTGTGGGTGGCCTTAACTACAGGTGTATTTTTTGAACTAAGTATAATTGCTTTCAATTAATATTTTTAAAGTCTCGCTCCCTGGCTCCTCTCCCCATTCTGTTATTAATTCAGTTACTAATTCATCACAATGAGAAACTAGGCCTTTTTTATCAACAATAGTGCTATCTAGTTTGGGGTTAGAATTAAAAAATGAGGCAAGGTTAGTGACAATTTCTGCAAATTTTGAGATATATTCACTTCCAATTGTAGCTAATGGATATTGTAGCTCTATTCGATCTGAAGTTTCTTGTGCATCTACTTCTTTCCCTTTATAGAATAAAGCTACATATATGTAGCTTTCAGACTGCCAAATTGGACCTTTATCTATTCGTTCAAAAGAATACACATCATAATGCAATTTAGCTCCAAACTCTTTTAATATGCGGTTAATTCCTCCCGCTGAGTACGCCTTTTTTAATTCTATATCAACAGAAACAATCTGGTGAAAAGGATCATCTTTCATCGTATTCCACTCTTAGTTGGTACAGTGTGTCTAAAGGGATCTACCGCACCATGTTGGTCTGGTGATAATTCCCGTAAATTTAAGGGGTTGTTATTGCCTCCTGCTCTTTGTGGTGTAACATGATGCAATTCTCTAGGTTCAAACTTGCCAGTACGAGAATTATAATCCATCGGAGCTTTACCCTGCCTCATTCGAGCTAAGTTTTCTTTAGAAAATTCTCCATTTGAAGCAGTTGAACGGTTTTTCCAATAGCGTGACCGTACCGTATTCCATGATGCAGCACTTCCGTCAGGCATAGGCTTATCAATAGCATCACCATTTTTCCAATGCTTAAATTTAACTCCACCCTTTGCACCACTGCCCCCAGCACGAGCAGTTATCTTTTTAACTGCCTGTCCTGCCCCCGCTTTACCACCGGGCATTAAATCAATCGAAGCCAGTGTAAAAAAACCAAGTGCACTTAAATACTCACCTTGCTCAGCACTTAAGCGTGACTCATTGAGCAAGACAATTGTTGAGGCTAATTCCTGTGCAATGGGTTCATAAAACTCAAGAGTGTTTAATGCACCCACAGGACTGATACAGACATCAGGGCAGTCTTTAGCATTGTAAATCGACATGGCTGCATTATCAATACCGTGCTCTTGCCAGTAATCCGGTGAAAATTTGGCCAGGACTTTACTTGAGTCCACGGAGCTAAAAACATCTGACCAGGCATCTTTACCTGTCCAGCCACCATCATAGACAAATAAATTGTTTTCCTGTTGTGCTTTAAAATGCAAATAAACGGGACTGTCCTGTCTGGCTAATTGCTCTCCATGTCGTTTAAGTTGTCCCAGCTGCTGAGTTTGCTCACTACTAACATCAATACCGGCATTACAATGGGTTAAGTAACAAACAACGGCATACGCATCATAGCGGGCATTTTGTTTTTCGAGTGATGTTAATGAGGTGTCTTGTTTGATTTGTTGAAGTTGTTCAGCCAGGGCTTGTGCTTCATCTTCGTGCAACTGGCAGTTAAACGCATCGGCAGTGCCGGCAATGTTCATACCTACCTGAGCTTTTTCACCGCTCAGTTGTGCGGTCACCCCGCCCACAATAGTGGCTAATTGCTGATGCAGCTGGTTTTTCAGCTGCTGGTTGATTTGTTGACTGGCAAGACTCAGGTTATTGGTCTCTGAAGGCACCAGTTTTTCGGTTAATGCTCCCGCTAATGCCTGACTCCTGCCACCAGAGCCCCGGTTTTAAAATCACTGCCGGTGGCCTGTGCCATCAATCCGCCGGCAATGGCGTGCAGGGCCTGCTTTAATATTAGTGCACTGGGATTTATGCCTTGCAGGGACTGACCTGGGCAGCCATTGGTCGATTTGACTGCTGCCTAGTTGAACTAAGCCAGAATTCAAATTATGGGTGGCCTTAATTGTTCTTTAATTGTTCTCTGTATATATTGTATCAGTAGTTTTCTTTATAATTACTATATTTAGCTATCCAACCATCATCAGTATAAATCTCACCAGAAATGCCATCACTTAACTCCATAACGTTTTCCTTTTTTGAGCTTTTATCTTCTCCACAGCTAAGAACGATATCATCCTCATGCTGCTCAAGCATCCACAAGAAGTTATGAACTACATCATCAATAGAACTAACCACAACCTGTCGAATAACTGACAATTGATCTTCACTAAAGGTATTGAGTTTTCTATGGAGCTCAAGTGCTGGGACAGATTTCATACTACCTGAAGCTATCATCTGAAATTTGTCTATAGTCTCATCTCGAACCTCAGAAATAAGTACCTGACCAAATTTTTCTAGAATTTCATCATTAGTCATTCTCTATAATTCCCATTTATACCACGGTATATTGCTAGGTGTTGTCACGCCACTATTTCGCAAAGCATTTAGTGATTGAGCTGTTAATGATCTTGCCATTTCTCTACTTGCACCACCTGCCTGAAGTGCCTCAACGGCAATTATTGTATGAGCTTTCATATTATTTGCACCACTGCTTTGAGATAGTTCTTTAAACGCTTGCCTTTGATACTTGGTCATTGCAGCATGATCCAATCCATTCTCTTTCATAAAACTCTGACTTATAGAAAACCCGTCCTTCTTGTTATATGTCAGGTTTTCTTTGAAAGCTGCCTTAGCATGAACATGATGGCCACCTACTCTGTTATATGACCCCGTTCCCTTTGCAACACCACTCCCCTTAGGTATCGTAACAATACTGTCACCAGCACGAGCAGTTACCTTTTTAACTACCTGCCCCGTCCCTATTTTACCACCTGGCGTTAAATCAATCGAAGCCAGTGTAAAAAAACCAAGTGCACTTAAATACTCACCT
>JADGDG010000050.1 GCA_016744995.1 Gammaproteobacteria bacterium | reverse complement strand
GATTTGATATTGGCGAAGAATTTTTTCATGGCTGGATTCTAACAAATTGTGCATGGACTCATTTTAGAGATCCTTCACAGAAATTGAGTTTACCAGATTTCGGTTATAACTGGTGGGTGGTTATATGATGTGAAAAAAATTGATAAAGGGGGGATCGAATGGCTTTAAATTGGTAAATTACATCTAACACATAAAGTCGATACATAATTTCTTCTATATCTGCATTGTCTGGCAGACGTTGGATCACATCGAGTGCTTCTTGTTTTGCGGTATGAGATTGCATGATCAAATTCCTTAAAAATTGATAAGTGTTCTGTTTCAGCTCTACATTGAGCACTGTTGTTGCTTAAGTACCGTATCCAACATCTCCATGACAAACCTCTGCTTTGCCCTTGGCAATAAGGCCACTTGTTCAATCTGGTGTTGCAGCACTGAAGCTGGCCCACGTTTAGTACTGCTTTCCTTGATCCCTATGAGTTCACCCACAGGCACAGAAAACAATTTAGCTAAAACAGGCAAGAGAGAAGCTGGAAGCTTCCGTCTGCCAGTTTCATAAGCAGCAATCACCTGTTGTGATACGCCTAGCATACTCGCCAGTTGTACCTGAGTAATATTAATCGCCTTGCGATAGTCGGCCATCCTGCGACCCAGTACCTGAAAAAATTCTTTGTCATCGTTTGTCATGAGTTCATCCAGCAAGCTGTAACTGATAGAGTCCATAGTATACACCCTGTTTTTGGGTGACGTTGTTATTTATGTTGACAATACTACGAAACGTAGTAACCTGCAACCAGGTCATTTTTTTGTAGTAAGCCTTGACAACGTTTTGGAGTTAAACCTTATGCCACGATTACCTGAAGAATTAATTACTCAAATAAAACAGACTGTCGATCTGGTTCAGCTGATCCAGTCTCAAGGTTATCAGCATGAGTGAAAATATAACGCCAGAGTGTATTACTCAGAGAAATCCATGCGGCTACGCATCCAGCAAAGTTATAAAAAGAGAATAAATAACAAAGATGGCTATTGTTTGTTATTATTAAGGTGTAATTATCAATAAACGAGGTCAATAGTATGAATGTCTCATTAACACCGCAATTAGAGAGCTTTGTTAAGCAGAAAGTTTCTACAGGTTTATACAACTCAGTCAGTGAAGTAATACGGGAAGCTTTAAGGCTTTTAGAGGAAAAAGAAGCGTTGAAAACTATGAAATTTCAGGTATTGAGGGCTGATATCCAGGCAGGAATAGGCTCACTGGATAACGGTGAGGGAAAGCCTTTGGATATTGAGACCATTAAGGCCAAAGGTCGTGAAATTCTGGCTCAGCAAGATAAAAGTTAGTGGTAATATTAACAAAATCACCACAGGCTGAACAGGATTTATTGGATATCTGGCTGTATATTGCTGAAGACAATATGGACAATGCGGATTGCTTTCTGGATAAAATTAATGACACTGTGCAACGATTGGCAGAGTTTAAGGATATTGGCACAGAACGGTCAGAACTAGCGCATAAGCTGTTCTGTTTCCCATTGGATCGTTATGTGCTTTATTACCGCAAAATGGATGCAGGCATTGAACTGGTTCGGGTTTTACATAGTTCCAGAGATGTTGTTCAGCTCTTCTAAAGTTCCTACCAACAAATTCTAAGTAGTTAAATCACCATGAAGTTCAAAAGTTTTTTCTATTTCGTTAATATCAATATCAAATATGTCACTACTAATGCATTAAGGCTCCTTACAAAAATTTAAAATTACTGTTCAGGTTTTAAAAAGGATTGTAATATCTGATTGGTAAATGATGTTCTCAGATAAAAACCACGTGGCAGTGTTTGCTTTCGCATGCCGCTTTGTCCGATCCCTGTGGTGACTACGGATGCATTTGCTGCTTTAGGTCGAATTTGTAGCGATTCACCAAGATGGGCTGTTATGGTCTCAACTTGTCCCAAACTGATCAGCTCCATAAATTCTTCCCAGTCATTTTTTAAATCTTCCATTTCATCAACGGATGGTGACCAGATGAAACCCTGACCAACACGTCGCTTGCCAAGTGGAATCATCGGCTCGGCTTCAACTGGCAGCCAGAGTACACGGGATAACTTGTGAAACACACAGGAATTTTCCCAGGACAGGCCTATATTATTAAGCAAGGGGACGGCACACACAAAAGTGGTTTCTTTGGCCCTATGCTTTGCAGTTAATGGGATAGTTTTCAGCTCAATGCCGAGATTTTGAAAATCAGGCTCCGATAGATTGCCTGCAGATGCACCAAGATGGACCTCAAGTAACTGACCTATCCAGCCTTTATCATGCTTCAGGTTTTCAGGTACTGGCCAGTGGATCTTGTCGGCAAGCTGTGAAAGTGTCAATCCCGCAAGCTCTAGCACACGAGATTCAAGCTCACTTTCTGATTCAGGCTTACTGACTAGTGTCATTTGTCTATTATTAAACGGACTTGATCAATAAAAAAACAAAACCGATAACAAGCAAGAGAGGTATTAATGCGGCAACCAGATCATTGCTTGATGCCTTAGGGCTATTTTTGAGCATTTCTTTAGCTCGGGGAAATATATACACTAGCATTAATACAATTAATAATGCGGAGGAAATTTTCATCCAGTCCATAATAATTAACCTGTGTTTTTAAGTAGTCTGGAAAGACCAGTGTGAGTGAATAGCAGTATGATTTAAGGTGAGGCAGGATTAGTCCAGGCAATCTGTTATGATGAATAAGCCCATCTGATAAGATGGACTTATTACCAAGGACTGATTAATTAATCGTCAGACATGATACCTAATAACATCAATAAGTTAACAAAGATGTTATACAGGCTCAGATATAGACCAACGGTTGCCATGATGTAGTTTCTTTCTCCGCCATTGATGATTCGGCTGGTATCATGCAGAATAAAACCACTCATTATTAAAATGATAACAGCTGAAATTGCCAGAGATAATGCTGGAATTTCCATGAATATGTTAGCCAGTGATGCAATGAGTACTAACACCATGCCGGCTACCAGCATTCCACCCATAAAACTGAAATCACGTTTTGTGGTCAGGGCATAACCTGAAAGTGCCAGGAAGATAACCCCGGTACCGCCTAAGGAGGTCATAATTAACTGACTACCATTAGACATCTGTAAAAAATTGTTCAGGATGGGGCCGAGTCCAAGTCCGAGCAGACCTGTGATAGCAAAAACAACACCAATTCCTGCTGCACTATTTGCTGTACGCGGTAGAACCAGCCAGATAAGCCCCAGAGCACCAAAGGTTGCTACTAAAGGCATAAAACCGGGCATTTCCATCTGCATAGAAATAAATGCGGTAAAGGCACTGAAAAGTAATGTGACAGAAAGTAGTGCATAAGTATTTTTAAGAACTTTATTGACTTCTAGAGCAGCTGATTGCGATTGTACGAGATCTACTGGTCGGTTCATTGTTAGTTAGCCTCCTGGCTTATTTTTTGTGTTAGATGACGCATGAGTTATGTCATAAAAATAATTATAATTCTAATATGCAGTCTATGACAGCATTATTCAAGGAAAATTCATTTTTTTTGCATTTGGGCTAGTAATCCTTGAAAAGGTTGTTTATAATCGCCTCACTTTTTCGACGGTGGGCTGGCAGAGCGGCTGAATGCACTGGTCTTGAAAACCAGCAAGGTGTTAAAACCTTCGGGGGTTCAAATCCCTCGCCCATCGCCATATTAATTACACTAAGTGATTAAAAACTAAGGAAAAGTAATAATTCAATAAACCTCACTGGTGGTTAAAGTGGTGGTTTAACGATTTAAAATTCTTCTGCAGCTATCAATATCCGAATTCTCATACTGCCTTATTTCACTGCTTGTACTACTAATCCATCCACATGCTTATATCATTATCCTCTTTTTGACTGTTGAAATTTCAATAACAACTCATGTGCTACATTAGAAATAACTAATTTATCGAAATTAGTTGGCGCACAAAGCGTCAAAAACTCACGCAGCATCTGAAGCATTACAAATTCATTGCCGCTCAAGTATTCGTGTTCATTATTACAAACAAAAATCCAACCATCTGCAACCAGGGCAACTAAAGCATTAAGACTAGGGTCATTTATAGAGACTGCTTTTTTAGTATCATTATCATTTAAAAAAAAATGAGACATCACACAATGACAGGCCTTTCGGGTATTGTTTGCATTTGACATAATTTAACTCCCTGATTAACTAAACTTACCGCTGATCCGTCACCGAGTTGGATAGCACACGACATGGCAGATCAGGGGCTCCTGAGCCTGGCATTGATGCGATTAAGATTTATTGCAAAACCCGGTGAAAGAAAAAACCAGATCAAATTTAATTCACCCTTGATCCTGTTCCCTGATCTCTCAATTCAAGAAAATAATACTACATGTACTATTCATGCTTGCAGGGTTCAGACAAGCGGTGCTTGAGGCCGACTCTGATAAGTATGCGAGTCATATCAACAAAACTTCGCTCTTCTGATTTGGCCTGTTTTTTTATTCCCTCACGCAATTCTTCGTTAAGTCTTATTGGGTAAGGGTTTGATAGGTTATTATTTTCCATTGTAACCATTGCTATATCCTGTAAAATCATTGTATAAACTTATTATCTGCTGTATATGTTAATAGTGCATGTAAATTATACATATGCTAACACAAATTATGAGCAAAGTGAAAATAATGCATAGTCGAATTAGATCAGTGAGAGATAGTTTGAAATTAACGCGGCATGAATTTGCGTTAAAACTAAAACAAAAAGAAGAAAAATTAAAAAGTGTAGAGCTTGACAGACAGGCAGTTCCAGCCGAGATGATTGCCTCAATTGTTGAAAATTATAAGGTCAATCCATACTATTTATTGCTCGGCAGGGGAAAAATGTTTGAGAAAGATGAAATTAAAGAAAGCCCACACTCTTACTCACCGCCATTAACGACAAGACACCAAAAAATGATTGATTTTATAAGTCATGCAATGACAACATGGGATGAAGAACACAAAATATGGCTGGATGTGCAAATGACTAATTGCATACGTGAATTTAAGCAGTTCAAGGAGCAAAAATAATAAGACTGATTAAAAACTTTGCCCCTTTTTAAACAAATGAAATTTACTCAGGGAAGAAGCAAATAGCAAAATTTTCAAAAATTGCACTAAAGACTTCAGATACAAATCAGAAAAAATCGCAAATCCACCAAAAAATATCATAAACTGCCACTTATTAAAGTGTATTTTTGTATAAGTATTTGATAAATAAAACTCAAACAAACTAATCTGTCATGATTATGAATCCCTCGCCATCGTTATTTTAAAACCCTTTCAATAAATCAATATTCACTGCTGAAAATATCTCTCTTTTTGAACGTAGTTCAAAGCTTATCTCACTAAGGTAAGTATAATTATTGCAGTTGCACTATTATCTTCAGAAAAATTAAATATATTGTATTCTTTCGTATTAATATATATTTATGTTGGGGTTTCTACTGTAGCATCTTCTTTCTAAACAGGTTACACTTTCTCAAAAGAGATAGGTATAAGTAACAGGCAACATTAAAAAAGCCTGGAGGATTTCAGTGATAAAAGTTTTGTTAGTTGATGATCATGAGCTGGTCCGGACAGGGATCAGGCGTTTGATTGATGATATCAATGGTCTTGAGGTTGTTGGTGAAGTTGAAACCGGTGAAGCCGCTATTGATTTTACTCACAATGAACATGTTGATGTTGTGTTAATGGATCTTAATATGCCGGGTATTGGCGGCATGGAAGCAACCCGTCGACTTATCGCTAAAGATAAACACCTGAAAATTATTGTTGTCACAGTACATGACAGCGAACCCTTCCCACAACAGCTGTTTAAGGCCGGGGCAATGGGTTACCTGACTAAAGGCTGTAATATTGAAGAAATAGTGCATGCGATTAAAGAAGTTTTTTATGGTCGACGTTATGTGAGCGTCGATATCGCGCAAAAAATGGCTATGAGCATCCAGCCTGACGATGATAATCCTTTTGATAAATTATCCCAGCGTGAAATGCAGGTTATGATGATGAGCATGCAGGGAATGAAAGGGCAGAAAATATCAGAACAATTAAATTTAAGCCCTAAAACCATCAGTACTTATCGTTATCGTCTTTTTGATAAACTCAGAGTTTCTAATGATGTTGAGTTGACTCGTCTGGCTATGCAATATGGTCTGATTGATGATACAGTCTGAGATATAATATAATTCACATTTTTTTAGTCCAGTTCTAAATGCACGATAAATCAAAGATCCCCCCCAACGAACAAGCCCCAGAAAAGCTTTCTATAGAGAAAGCTTCTTTTACAGAAAAACAATTTCCTGCACTGCAATTCGATCTTGAGATATTTTTAAAAGATCTGACGACCAGGCCTGGTGTTTATCGGATGATAGATGCCAATGAAATTGTTATTTATGTCGGCAAAGCAAAAAATCTTAAAAATCGAGTCAGCAGTTATTTCAGAAAATCAGGTCAATCACCAAAAACAATCGTGATGGTCACTCAGATTGCTAAAATTGAAATTGTGGTTACCCATACAGAAAGTGAAGCTCTGCTGCTTGAAAACAATCTGATAAAAACCTACAAACCTCGATATAATATTCTTCTTCGTGATGATAAATCATACCCCTATATCTTTTTGTCAGATAAAGATGAATTTCCCCGTCTGGCTTTTCATCGTGGCGGTCGAAATAAAAAAGGGCGGTACTTTGGGCCATATCCCAATGGGCACTCAGTAAAAAGCAGCCTAAATCTATTGCAAAAATTATTTCCTGTGCGGCAATGTGAAGACAGCTTTTATAAAAATCGCTCAAGAGCCTGTTTACAGTACCAGATTAAGCGCTGTGAAGCACCCTGTGTCGATTTGGTTTCTGCCGAAAAATATGCTGAGGATGTACGACATACTATTTTATTTCTGGAAGGGAAGAGCAATCAGGTTATCGATGAACTGATCACCGATATGGATCAGGCTGCACAGAAACTGGAATATGAAAAAGCAGCAGTCCATCGGGATCAAATTGCCAATTTAAGGCGCCTCCAGGAAAAACAATATGTCAGCAATGAAAAAGGTGATCTGGACATTATTGCTATTGAATATCATCAGGGAGTTGCCTGTATTCAGGTGTTTTTTATACGAGACGGGCTCAATCTGGGAAATAAGAGCTTTTTTCCTAAAAATGCCCAACATCAGAATATATCTGAATTATTATCAGCCTTTATTGCCCAGTTTTATATCAGCTCATTAAAAACAGACCGGCTTATACCTGCAAAAATACTGGTCAGCCATCCCTTTGATGACAGGCAAGTTATTGAGACAGTTCTGTATGAGCAGTCTGGTCACAAGGTTGAAATTAAAGATAAAGTCAGAGGCGAGCGTGCAAGATGGCTGCAAATGGCTCAGACTAATGCACAGACAGCTTTAATGAGCCGTCTGTCCAATCGAGCCAGTATTATCAAACGCTTTGAAGATCTGCAGGATGTTCTTAAGATGGAAACAATGCCACAGCGGTTGGAATGCTTTGATATCAGCCATAGTTCAGGAGAAGCAACAGTTGCCTCCTGTGTTGTGTTTGATCCATCAGGTCCATTAAAAACTGATTATCGGCGCTTTAATATTGACAATATTACCCCCGGAGATGATTATGCGGCAATGCATCAGGCATTAACCCGCCGATATACTAAACTTGCCAAAAATAAAGATAAACTCCCGGATTTATTGGTAATTGATGGTGGTAAAGGTCAGGTAAAGCAAGCAATAGAAGTGATGCAGAGCCTGAAAATCACCTCAGTGCAGATAATCGGCATTACCAAGGGAGAAGGGCGAAAGGCAGAACTTGATACTTTGCTCTTGTCTGAAACAAACGAGAAAGTTATACTGCCATCCAACTCAAAAGCCATGCACCTGATCCAGCATATCAGGGATGAAGCGCATCGATTTGCCATTACAGGGCATAAAAATCGCCGTGCTAAAGCCAGAAAAACATCCCAGTTAGAAAAGATCTCTGGGCTGGGGCCCAAGCGCAGAAAGCTATTGCTCAAACAATTTGGCGGCTTGCAGGAGGTGACTCGTGCAGGGGTTGAAGATTTAGCTAAAATCAATGGGATCAGTAAATTACTGGCACAAAAAATATATGATCAGTTTCATAATCGCTAGGATAAGCACTTTAATAAAAGAAGCTTCCTAATTGTACTCATTACTCTGAATTAACACTCTTACCTGATAATAGTTTATGCAATATACAATACCTAACTTACTGACATCTTTTAGAATTCTTCTGGTCCCAGTTTTCGTTATTTTTTTCTATCTACCGGTTGACTGGGCTCATCAGGCTGCTGCTTATATTTTTATGATAGCGGCTATTACTGACTGGTTTGATGGCTATCTGGCCAGACGACTCAATCAGACTTCAGCATTTGGTGCTTTTCTGGATCCCGTTGCAGATAAAGTGATGGTTGCGGTCGCCCTGATCCTGCTGGTTGATCAGAACCCAACTGATTATCCCAGTATCTTTATGACTATGGCTGCAGTAATTATTATCGGTCGTGAGATTACCATTTCGGCCTTACGGGAATGGATGGCCGGAGTCGGTGCAAGAACCAGTGTTGCTGTTTCAGTCATCGGAAAAATCAAAACAACAGCGCAAATGGTAGCACTGACCTGGCTACTCTATGCACAACCAATGCTGGGCGTCCCTTTACTCGAATTTGGCTTTGTATTGCTTTATGTTGCTGTTTTTTTGACTCTCTGGTCAATGATAGACTATATTTCCTCAGCACTGCCAACGCTAAAAAAATGATAATCTCAATCACAGACTCAATAAGCATCATTTATTGTCGCCATTTATTTAAAAAAACCGTTGACATACACCGCACAAACGTTAAAATACTCGCCATCAAATCAAAGCGGGAATAGCTCAGCTGGTAGAGCACGACCTTGCCAAGGTCGGGGTCGCGAGTTCGAATCTCGTTTCCCGCTCCAATTTGATTTTGTTATATTGAACACTTTTATCTACCTAAAAGTTTCAAGTTTTACTCAAGAAATACACTCCACTACTATTTGTACAATTCATTAACATTTATAGTGAAGTACTTGTTTATTTGGCTGAATGGCAGAATGGCTATGCAGCGGATTGCAAATCCGTGTACCTCGGTTCGACTCCGGGTTCAGCCTCCATTAAACAAACAATTTTTCTTGTACCACATGTGACAATTGTTGCGGGAATAGCTCAGTGGTAGAGCACAACCTTGCCAAGGTTGGGGTCGCGAGTTCGAATCTCGTTTCCCGCTCCAAACACACCTGTTTGCCCAGGTGGCGAAATTGGTAGACGCAAGGGACTTAAAATCCCTCGATCGCAAGATCGTGCCGGTTCGATTCCGGCCCTGGGCACCA
>JADGDG010000028.1 GCA_016744995.1 Gammaproteobacteria bacterium | reverse complement strand
TTTATTGTAGGCCTGTTTAATGCTGTCCAGAAAGCGACTGCGAATGATACAACCTCCACGCCACATTAATGCAATACCGCCATAGTTAAGATTCCATTGATATTCATTAGCAGCCTCTCGCATCAACATGTAGCCCTGTGTATAAGATATTATTTTAGATGCATAAAGTGCTTCTTTAACCGCATTGATATAGTCTTGTTTCTCAGCTTCTGAATAGTCTATTTTTATTTCTGGGCCAGGAAGCACTTTGGCCGCTTTAACCCGCTCGGATTTCAGGGCCGATAAAAAGCGTGAAAACACGGCTTCACCAATTAACGTCAGGGGAATGCCAAGTTCCAGAGAATTAATGGCAGTCCATTTACCTGTACCTTTTTGGCCGGCAGTATCCATTATTTTATCAACCAGTGGTTCACCATCAGTGTCTTTAACTCTGAGTATATGACTGGTAATTTCAATTAAATACGAATTGAGTTTCCCTTCGTTCCACTGTGTAAAAATATCAGCAACTTCATCCACACTCAAAGAAAGACCTTCACGGAGGAACTGATAGGCTTCGCAAATCAATTGCATATCGCCATATTCAATGCCATTGTGCACCATTTTTACATAGTGTCCCGCACCTTCTTCACCAATCCAGTCGCAGCAAGGTTCACCATCCACTTTTGCGGTAATACTCTGAAGGATGTCCTTAACTTGCGGCCAACCTTTTTTATTGCCTCCGGGCATAATGGACGGGCCATTTCGTGCACCTTCTTCTCCGCCTGAGATCCCGGTTCCAAGATAAATAATTCCCTGTTCTTCTAAGGATTTAACTCGTCGAGTTGTATCAGTGTAGAGAGAATTACCACCATCCATAATAATATCGCCAGTATCCAGGTAAGGCAGAAGCAATTCAATAAAATGATCCACAACCGCTCCGGCTTTTACCATCAATAGTATACGACGGGGAGATCCCAGAGAATTAACAAACTCTTCTATTGAATGTGTACCGATAATTTGTGTGCCGCTGGCCTCACCATTAATAAAATCATCAACCTTACTGGTTGTCCGATTAAATACAGCCAGACGAAAGCCATGATCGTTGATATTCAGAGCAAGATTTTGCCCCATGACGGCTAATCCAATTAAGCCAATATCAGCCTTTTCCATGATATCTCCAAGATAGAATTAAAGAAGGGGTATTAAGTAGGCCTATAGTATAGATCGATTCTGATTTTTTTCTAGCCATGAAGGTGTAAGTTTTATTGAGCAGCAAATTATCGAGAGTATTAACTCCGGACTCGTACTGGTGACTCTATATTTTGACAGCTGACAGCTTTATCCGCTAACTGCCTGAACAGGGATCTGGGTGTTGGTATGGGTTATTTTATTTTGACTATCGACATAAACCAGAGTGGGTTTATAACTTTTTAGCTCCTGCTCATTGTAACTGCCATAAGCAGCAATGATAATTAAGTCATCTGGATTAGCCTTATGAGCCGCTGCACCATTCACAGAAATAATATTTGAGCCTGTCTCTGCTTTAATCGCATAAGTTGAAAAACGTTCACCATTTGTGATGTTATAAATCTCTATTTGTTCATATTCAAGAATACCTGCCGCAGTCATGAGCTCTGTATCGATGGCGCAGGAGCCTTCATAATCAAGCTCTGAGTGAGTCACTGTAACCCGATGTAATTTGCATTTGAGCATTGAGCACTGCATGGTGTTTCCCAACAATTTTATATAAAATAGCCGGGCATTTTATCATAGAATGTGTTTATAGGCTAATTGCGGGAGTGAATTTTACTCATTCCATATGACAATTTAAGGTACTCAAGGCCATTACGCATTATTTTGCATCTCTCGTATTCTTTTAAGCTCCAGAGACCAGTTATACAGGTGTGAGCCTGTTATATAGGTTGAATATCGCCTGCTTTTATCTATTACCTTTAAGGTGTTAACATCCACTTCGACCACATTAGCACCTTTACCATAGGAAATAACAAAGGCATCCTGAGCTGAGCTGATTGCCACACCACGCGGCTTCTCAAATTCAATGCTATTGAGCAATTTGTTATCAGATATTGACCAGAAAGTCACCATATTGCCGGATGGATGAGTCACTGCAGCAATTTTTTTCGCTTCATGAATGACCACACTCAATGCTTCACCCTTCATGCGTGAAGTGACCTCTGTTGGTTCTATAATAGAACTCAATATGTCACCATCACTGCGAATACTCACACCACCTAATTCACTGGTGCTTAAACCGGCACGAGGAGCAGAGACAACCACCAGGCTTTTATCCTGGCCAATCGCCAAGTGCCCGGTATTAATGCGGCTATTAGTCAGCTCTACCTGTTCCAGCAGTTTTTCACTTTTTATATCAATATAGGTGACCGAAGGTGCAGTGCCATTCATAGCCCCGCCACCATTAGTCACAACCAGGGTATTACCATTATCAATAAGCACGCATTCATGAGGTTCTTTTCCATAGCTTGGAAATTCACCTAAATACTGGTAAGTTTTGGCATCACGAACGGCAATAATTCCTTTGTAACCATCCAGATAGGTTTCAGTGCAATATAATAGCTGGCTATCAAGAGAATAAGCACCATGTCCATAAAAATAGCGCTTAGGATCGGTTCTGATGACTCGGGTTTTTTCTTGTGTCAGCAGGTCAATTTCACAGGCATGAGGCCCTTTCTTCTCAAATACCGCAAGAGTTCCTGGAGCATCAGGTTTAAGACTAATGCCATGAGGAAGAAAATCCGTATTAATAATATTCTTACCGCCAGAAACCAGATCGAGAACTGTAAAGACATGCTGAGTAGTATTTGTTTTTGGATCCAGGAATTTCCCGCCACCCAGAAAAATCTCATTTTTTTGAGCACTCTGTGCAAAACTATAAGGAGAGCTTCCCAGCAGTGGCGTCATTAAGCCACAGGCAATAAATTTTCGACGTGAAATTTTCATTATACGACTCCTATAATAATTCCCTAAGTACTTATCTGCAGGTTATCAATCAACCTTGTATTTCCCAGGTATACTGCTGCCAGAATAACAAGCTTTTTTGACTCTGTTTCTGGCATGTTTAAATCAACGTCACGAATAGATATATAGTCTGTCCTGAATCCCTGAATATTCAGCTGTTTTTCTGCCTGCTGCTGTAAAGCAGCATAATCTCTTATACCCTTGTGTATTTGACTCTCAATATGTTTCAGCGCTTGATAAATTGCCGCCGCCTGTTGTTTTTGCTCTGCACTGAGAAAAGCATTACGGGAGCTCATAGCGAGACCATTGCTTTCCCGCACAATTGAGTGCGACAGAATTTCGACAGGAAAACACAAATCCTGAACAAAGCATTTAATAACCTGCAACTGCTGGTAGTCTTTAATACCAAAAACAGCCTTGTCCGGCTGCACCATATTAAACAGTTTCGCAACAACGGTTGCAACTCCGGTAAAATGTCCTGGTCGCGCAGCACCTTCAAGGATATCACTGATATCAGGGATAATGATTTGACTTTGATCACATCCGCTGCCTTTTGAATGAGGGTACATTTCATCTACTGCCGGGGCAAATACGATATGACAGCCTGCCAGTTTAAGCTTTTGTGCATCCTTATCCAGTGTCCGGGGGTATTGTTCAAAGTCTTCCCCTTCACCAAATTGCAGAGGGTTTACAAAAATACTGCAAATAACAATATCTGATTTTGATAATGCCATTTTAACCAGCTCCAGATGCCCCTGATGTAAATTACCCATCGTCGGCACAAAGCCAATGGTTTTTCCTTCTTGTTTATATGCGGCAACCAGTCGCCTTATTTCAGAAATCGTATGAATAATCTGCATTGAACTATCTTGTTTTCGGATAAGTTGTCTAAGAATGGGTTATCTTAAATATGATCGAATTAGTTAAAAATATGCTCAGAGCCTGGAAACTGACCATTTTTTACTTGCTCAACATAAGTGCTGAAGGCATCCTGAATCGAGTGAGTCTCAGCCAAAAAGTTTTTTACAAAACGAGCCGGCGCACCATTGGTTAGTCCCAGCATGTCATAACAAACCAGAACCTGTGCATCACAATCGACTCCGGCACCAATGCCGATAACTGGAATGCTGACACTGGATGTAACTCGGGCCGCCAGCTCAGCAGGCACACACTCCAATAATAAAATATCTGCTCCTGCACTTTCCAGAGCAATAGCATCATTAAGAATTTGTTCAGCTTCTTCCGGTGACCGCCCCTGAATACGGTAACCACCCATTTTATAAACAGATTGCGGCAACAAACCCAGATGAGAACACACAGCGACACCTCTTTGTGCCAGAAAGCTGACAGTTTCCAACATCGCTGCACCACCTTCAATTTTAACCATATGAGCCCCTCCTTCGCTAATTAAACGAGCTGAGTTGCGATAGGCCTCTTCCCTGGTAACATCTGAAGCAAAAGGTAAATCAGACATAATAAGTGATTTTTGACAAACTCTGGACACATTAGCCGTATGATAAACCATCTCATCCATAGAGACAGACAATGTACTGGTTTGCCCCTTAACAACCATTCCAAGGGAGTCACCCACCAGGATGACTTCTATTCCTGCACTTTCCTGAGCCATGGCAAAACTGGCATCGTAAGCTGTTAAGCAGGCAAATTTCTCACCTGAAGATTTCATTTTTCTTAGTGTTGACAGGGTTATTTTATTCATATTTTACTCTGACCGATTAGTCGTTTTTCTTTCAGACAGATTCATTTTCTGCAGCCCGTCCCAATTCATTTTTTTTGCCAGAGCAGCCAGATCACCCAGCCCCGGAATATTAATTGCACCAGCAATTTCAAACAGCGGGTGGATCACAAAATTACGATATTTTATCTGTGCATGAGGAATGTTCAGGTTTTCTGTATCAATAATTTGCCCATCATACAGCAGAATATCTAAATCCAGTGTTCGTGCACCCCATTTTTCCTTCCTTTCACGCCCTTGTAATGCTTCAATTTTATTCAGTTGCTGCAATAGTTGATGAGCAGATAAAGAAGTCTCCAATTGTGCAACCGCATTAATATAATCATTTTGCGGTGCACTATCCGGCAGGATCAGAGCTCTACTCTGGTAAAAATCAGAGGTGCAGAGCAACTGGATATCAGTCACTTGCTGTAACTGAAACAGTGCCTCCTGTAATTGTAAATATGGATCATCCAGGTTACTTCCCAGACTAATATACGTTATCACTTCTGAGATGCCGAATGACTGATGCTCTTGCTATCACTATTATTCTGCTTACTGACTTTTGAACGTCGGCGCTTACTGCGTCTTTTTGGGGTTTTCTGGCCTCTGCCCAACTGTTCGCACATGCTTTCCTGAACAGCTTTATCCTTTGTCTGAATTTCTGTCCACCAGTCGCACAGGACATCAAATTTTGCGTCACTAATAGAATTCCTTAATAAGAGAAAATCATAACCCGCACGAAAGCGCCTGTTCATTAATGTTCGCATCGCTCTTTTTCGAGTTGGATGCTGCAATTGGGGCTGCATGTGCCATATTTCCCGCATCATCAGACTAAAGCGTTTAGGTATTGATGTATAGGCCTGTTGTCGGGTAATAACCTCACGACTGGCACTAAGCAATGCTTCCATCTCATGTTCACCGCGTTCAATAAAGCGGTTTTTATATTCATGCATAGGATACCAAAGCAGCACAGCCATAAAAAAGGCCGGGTTAACCGATTTCCCTGAGGCAATTCGTTCATCCGTATTTTTTAATGCCTGCTCAATAATTTTTAATGTTTGCCCTTTAGATTCCGGATTGTTAATTGAAGCTTCCGTCATTGGAAATAATAACCCGAATAACTGGTATTCTCTGAGCAGCTGAAAACAGCGTAAACCATAACCACCCTGAAAGAGCTTAATGGTTTCATCAAAAAGCCTGGCAACAGGAATGTCTTCCAGAAGATTTTTTAACTCAAAGATCAAATCATGTGTTTGCCTGTCCATTTGAAAATCAAGCTTAGCAGCAAAACGTACCGCTCGAAGCATTCTGACCGGATCTTCACGATAGCGGACTTCAACATCACCAATCATACGCAGCATTTTCTGATTCAGATCATTCATGCCGCTGGTAAAATCGACAATGGAATCATCGCGAATATTATAATACAGCGCATTAATAGAAAAATCCCGGCGTAAAGCGTCTTCTTCAAGACTGCCAAAGACATTATCCCGAATAATACGACCTTCTTTATTCTGATCCGCATGACTAGGACTTTTGCCTTCATGAGGACCTCTGAAGGTAGCCACTTCAATGACATCACGACCATAAAGGATATGCGCTAAACGAAAGCGGCGTCCTATTAATCGACAATTTCGAAACAGGCTTTTTACCTCTTCAGGGTGAGCATCTGTTGCCACATCAAAATCTTTTGGTTTCTCACCCAACAACAAGTCTCTGACACCTCCCCCGACAAGATAGGCCTGATAACCCGCATCCTTCAGGCGATAAAGTACCTTAAGAGCATTATTGCTGATAGCATCTCGGGAAACCGAGTGCTCTTTTTTGCTTATAATTTGTTTTTTTATTTTCATTCCTGAATTTCTGCTAAAAAAGCAGATCCCTGGATTTGAGTCTGATAAGTGCTCATCAAAAAGTTAAAGCCTTTAGCCAAGTTAAAACTTTTAGCAAATTTTGAGTCTTCAGGCTAATAATAAAGCCCATCAACCGGCCCCTTGCCATATTTTATATTTTGTATGATTTCATGGCGTTTTAACACAGAACCACTATGATCACAAAAATAGTCTGATGCAAGAATAGGGGCATAACCTGTCGCGCCAGTTGTCCGAAAAGCACCCCAGTCCGTACCTTCCCTTGCAATCAATTTTTTCTTACCATCCATACCGGTCGTACCATAGGCATAGTTTTTTATCTGAGAAACAATACAGCGCAGGCCATCATACATAACGTTATCAGAACCACTGGATGAACGAATAACAATACTATAACGAACCACCCTGTCAGCTCCCACAGTTAAAGATTTACTATCAATCAAATACTGGTAATTACGATACGCTGGCGGCCCAGAAACTTCGAGCAAGTCATCTTCCTGCGGATATGCGGGTAATTGACTACCGGTCTCTTTCCAGACGTAATCCTCAACGCCTTCATTCTCTTGATTTTCAAGGGAGTAAGCCTCAATACTATCCCAAACATCAGCAGTCGCAGTCATGCTGTATAGAAATCCTGCAAAAACAAACATTTTAAAACTGATTTTCATATCATTGATCCTAAATTAAATCAGGGAAAGCTTTACCATCTGCAAAGGCAATATTACAATTATCCTGGAATAACCAGTTGAATCGTAGCGAGAGCGATCAAATTGCTGAAAATTAAAGACTTTGCAAGATGTTTTGCAAAGTCTTTAAAATATAGTGAATTGGGCGTTTACAGTAAATTCAACTGATTTTTCTAAGATTATACCATTAACTGACCTGAAACCTCGAATAAGCCGAAAGATATGACCCAAAAAGAGCAAAAAAAGAAAGAAAACAACAGTTTTAACTTTGAATCATCACTCAATGAGTTAGAAAAACTGGTCGATGCCCTGGAAAATGGCGACTTAAGTCTGGAACAATCTCTACAGGATTTTGAGCGCGGCATTAATCTGACCCGGGCCTGTCAAAGTGCCCTGACTGATGCCCAGCAAAAAGTGCAGATATTACTGAGTGAAAATGGCAAACCGGCTCTTGAAGACTTCTCTGGTAGTAACAATATGAATGACAACAAGACCGGTGGTGAAAAATAGTGCCTTTAAAGCAGCTGACACAGCAGTACCAGCAGAGAGTTGATCGAGCACTTGAACAACTTATAGAAAACACTTCAGATATTGCTGCTGAATTGCATCAGGCAATACATTATAGTGTCTTTAATGGCGGTAAACGAGTCCGCCCTCTATTAGTCTACCTCACAGGTCAGGCACTTGGCATTTCCCCTGAACATCAGGATGCCTCTGCCTGTGCCGTTGAACTGATTCACTGTTATTCACTGGTACATGATGATATGCCGGCAATGGATGATGATGATTTACGCAGAGGTAAACCCACCTGCCACAAACAATTTTCTGAAGCAACAGCTCTTTTGACCGGTGATGCTCTGCAAACTCTGGCCTTTGAAGTACTCAGCCAAAACACCCTTCTTGGCGCACCCCTCAATTTAGCAATGATTCAAGCTCTGGCGCATGCCAGTGGAGCAGCAGGTATGGCAGGCGGTCAGGCCATAGACTTATCAGCCACGGGAAAAATTTTGTCTCTGCAACAACTCAAAACCATGCATGAACACAAAACTGGCGCTTTGATCCTTGCCAGTGTCCAATTAGGAGCATTGTGTTCTGCCCAGACAACCTCCGAGGAGTTTAAAGCATTAAAAAATTATGCTAAAAATATCGGTCTCTCATTTCAGATTAAGGATGACATTCTGGATATAGAGTCCGATACCCTGACTCTTGGCAAACAGCAAGGTGCGGATGTCAGCCTGAATAAAGCCACCTACCCAGCACTACTGGGTCTGAAAGGCGCAAAAAAAATGGCGCAGCAATGTCACCAAAATGCCCTGGAAAGTCTGACTCAATTTGATCAAAAAGCCGATCCACTACGTTGGCTTTCTGAATATATTATTACCCGTGATCATTAAATTAAGGTATACTCTCAAGTTGACTTATTGAGACTTGAAGGTTTCAACCTACTTTGAATAAAAGAGTTTCAACCTAACTTTAATAAAGAGTTCTGCTGTAAAAATGACCGATCTTTTACGATATCAATTGTTAGCGTCCATCAATTCACCTGATGACTTAAACGATCTTGATATCGACCAGTTATTACTCTTAGCTAAAGAGATCCGACTGTATTTACTACACACTCTGGACAAAATTGGTGGGCACCTATCTTCTAATCTGGGAGCTGTTGAATTAACCATTGCTCTGCACCAGGTTTTTGACACTCCAAATGACAAAATAATCTGGGATGTCGGCCACCAGGCGTATCCTCATAAAATACTTACCGGACGTGCTGAACAACTGGATACTATTCGTATAAAAGATGGACTTTCAGGCTTTCCAAAACGAGCTGAAAGTCCTTATGATGCCTTTGGTGTCGGGCATTCAAGTACTTCTATCAGCGCCGCTTTAGGTATGGCCATTGCGGCAAAGCAAAATGATTCAAAACAAAAGTCCATTGCTGTTATTGGTGATGGCGCCATGACGGCAGGCATGGCATTTGAAGCATTGAATCATGCCGGAGATCTGGATGCTGATTTATTAGTTATTTTAAATGACAATGATATGTCAATCTCACCAAATGTCGGTGGTTTATCAAATTATTTTGCTAAAGTATTATCTGGGAAATTTTACTCTACCGTCAAATCCAATTCAAAAAAAGTACTCAGTTCCATGCCCTCCGTCTGGGAACTGGCCTGTCGCGCAGAAGAACATATGAAAGGGATGATCATCCCCGGTACCTTATTCGAAGAATTAGGCTTTAATTATATAGGTCCCATTGATGGACACGATTTACCTGCCTTACTGACCACCTTAAAAAATATCCGGAAATTGCCCGGCCCTCAGTTTTTACATGTGGTCACACAAAAAGGCAAAGGCTTTGAGCCAGCAGAGCAGAACCCCACACAGTATCATGCAGCAGCACCTGGTTTTTATAGTAAATTTATCAATCAAACAGAGGCTAATGAAAATGAAGCTGCTAAAACAGATATCTCTGCCATTGCATCTCCTCCTGTCCATTTAACCTATACCCAGATCTTTAGTGAATGGATAATTGATGCGGCACTTAAAGATAAGAAACTAATCGGAATTACGCCAGCTATGCGTGAAGGCTCTGGTCTGGTAGCATTTTCTGAACAATTTTCTGATCGATATTATGATGTTGGAATTGCCGAGCAGCATAGTGTGACGTTAGCGGCAGGCATGGCTTGTGAGGGTTTGAAACCCGTTGTTGCCATATACTCCTCTTTTCTACAGCGAGCCTATGACCAGCTTATTCATGATGTTGCTTTACAAAACCTCTCTGTTTTATTTGCCATTGATCGCAGTGGCATTGTTGGTGGTGATGGCGCCACCCACACAGGCAGCTTTGATTTGAGTTTTATGCGCTGTATTCCGAATATGACTATCATGGCTCCTGCTGATGAGAATGAATGCTACCACATGCTGGATTTTGGGTTTGCTCTTAATTCTCCCGTTGCTGTTCGTTACCCAAGAGGCAAAGGCACAGGTGCAGGCATCAATAAGCAGCAATCACTTCAGCTTGAAAAAGGAAAAGCTGAATTAGCTTTTGACAACCACTGTGCACTGACTGCTGCCAATAAAAAACCTTCATTAAAAAAAGTAGTCATCTTAAGCTTTGGCAGTTTGCTGAATCAAGCATTACAAGCCGCAAATGAGCTGCAAGAACAATATGCAATTCAGATCTTTAATATGCGTTTTATTAAACCTCTGGACACTCATTTAATTCATGATGTGATTAAAGCCTGTGATCTGCTCATCACCCTGGAAGACAATAGCATCATTGGTGGTGCCGGAAGCGCAGTCAATGAAAGTCTGCTCAGTCTGGGCTCTCTCTGCCCGATCATAAATCTGGGCTTACCAGACAGCTTTCCCGAACATGCCACGCAACAGCAAATTCATCATAACTATGGCCTTGATTGCCCGGGGCTGGTTAAAACAATTCTGGAAAAACTGCCGCTCTGACAAAGGCTTGCTATCCTTAGCCAGGATATTTATACTTCATTTATTGGCAAAACGTTCAGGAAGCAGTCCAAAAAATAGAGCACCTGCTGCATACATTTCTATTCTCAGGCAGACTTCCAAAAAAATAGGGAAATCAATGAGCCTTCTTTCGCGCCTGAGCAACTTTTTTTCATCTTCAAAAAAGGCTGAAAAAAAATTAAGCCTAAACCCAATTGAGCCTGTTGTTAATAATAATGCCAAAATTCTGATTGTTGATGACTCAAAAACTCAAGTTGCAGCCTGTAGAAAATGGCTTGGCGATGCGGGGTATCATACAATTGCCGCTTTTGACGGCAAGGAAGGGATCCTTAAAGCCAGACAGGAACAACCTGATCTAATCCTGATGGATATAGTCATGCCAAATCTTAATGGTTTTCAGGCTACACGTTACCTGAAGCGTCAGGCATCCACGAAACACATCCCTATTGTATTAATCAGCGGCGAAGAACAGTCATCGGGAAGGATCTGGGCCAAAAAACTGGGGGCCTGCTGCTTTATGGTAAAACCCATGAACAAAGACAAACTCATACGCCTGAGCCAACGTATTCTTGTTCATGATTCCACTCCAAAATCAACATGATAACCTGAAAATTTACGGACATTAATGACACCTGTATCCAATATCAGGTATTGCCCTTTTATGCCCATTAAAGTGCCTTCAACCAGGGGCTGTTTATCCAGATTAAAGGATTTTATTTTTTCTGGATAAACATCCACGGGATAAAGGATTTCAGTCATTGAGTCATTTTCTATGGTTTCAATCGCACCTTCCGGTAAATCTGCCTGCATCGCTTCAATTTGTTCAGAAAAATTATTTTTTAATGCTTGCTGGTGCTGAATCAGATCCATTGGTTCAACCTGACCTTTGAGCATTCTTTGCCACTGAGTTCGATCAGAAACTGATTGTTTATACAAAATTTCCACCAGGCCGGAATAATAACGCTGGCTGACTTTAAAGACAGGCAGTGCCTGGATAGCCCCCTGGTCAATCCAGCGAACAGGCAGCTGATCACCACGAGTAATACCAACCTTTAAGCCTGAAGAGTTAGCCAGATAAACATAGTGCGACTGCATACAGTGCTCCTCCCCCCACTGAGGTTCCCTGCAAGTCCCTTGCTCATAATGGCATTTTTCCGGACTCATAATGCATTTATCACAAGATGCTAAACGCATAAAACAGGGGTAACAATGCCCCTGGTTGAAACTTTTATTACTTTTACGTCCACAGGCAACACAATGAATTTCATTTTTAAATTGAATTGTTAATTTTTTACCCAGCATAGCATTCAATAAAACCTCGCCGGATACCTCAGCCAGGGTTAAAAAATATTCAACTGCTGTCTGTGAATTTACATATCGAACCTGCATTTTTCGTAAATGCCCACTATAAACTGTCATTCTTACTCTTTCTCATTATTTTCATTGATATTACTAGTTTTTTTATAACTATTCAGCGTATTTTTATCATTGAGTTGTGTTTGCCACTGCGACCAATTAAAGCCTGTTCCAGGGTCTGTTTTGCGACCCGGGGCAATGTCACTATGACCAACAATGCGCTCCTGAGTAATTTCTGGAAAATAACTCATTAAAGACATCACCACAGCAGTCAGGGTATCATATTGAAGACTCTCAAAGAGGCTGCTATCCGTCCCTTCCAGCTCAATTCCTATGGAAAAATTATTACAATTATCCTGCCCGGCCAATTGAGACTGACCGGCATGCCAGGCACGTGAGTGACAACTGACATATTGAATCAATTCACCGGTTCGGCGAATAAGTAAATGAGCAGAAACCTGCATATCACGAATGGCATCATAATAAGGATCTTTATCACAATCCAGCAGATTAGAAAAAAACTGACTGATATCATCACCATCATAGCAACCTGGCGGCAATGAAATTGAGTGAATAATGATGGCATTAACGGCAGTATTATCAGGCCTTTTGTTATAGTTGGGTGAGCACACTTTACGAGCTTGCTCAAACCAGCCGTCAGATATATAGTACATATTATTAAAAAAAAACCTTTGTTTTGTTTTAAGTTTAAAAATGCAGTGAAAAACTTCAATAAATAGTCTATTATTGAAGTTAAAGATAATAGATATAATTTTCTAATTATAGCGGTTACTGTAATATACACTCTCTCTATACAGTAACCATACAATAAAGTGAAACAGTAAATTTGCTAATTTTTATTTTGCTATTTTATTGTGATTGTGGACTAGCTCAAAGACATTTTGACAGATAATTATTATGATCTCATTATACTCAAAAGTCTAACTACTGCTTGGGGACTATGTTTTTTAAGCCCATGGTTTTAAACTTATGTTTTAAAGCCTGTGGTTTAAACACAGAGTCCTGACGACAATCAAAAAAACAGAACATGGTGTGTTTAAAATGCAACCTAAAAATAATATTTTACAGTTTGGCCGTCAAGGGAAGAAAACTTCTAAAGAAGATGACTTACGCCCAGAGCATCATCAAAAAAATAGTTTAACACAAGAAGACTATCTACAGCATAACTCAGTAGCACAAGACTCTTTACCCAAAAAGGGAGCACAAAATTCAATGACGCCTGAAGGTCCATTAGGAGATTTAATCCAACAGACCAGTCAATGGACAAATGATGCCATATCTACGTTATTTGACAATGTCGACACCCAGTTATTTGAAATGGCTGAAAAATCAGAAAATTCAACCGATCAAAATACTTATTTCGATGCCATGCGAATTATTCGTTTACGCCGCAGCATAGCCTATGAAGAATTTATTACAAATGTGGATCAAAGTTTTTCCAAAGAGGCCATACTGGGTGAGTTAAATCACACCACAGCCGAGACAGACATGGAAAATTTATCTCTGGTTGCTGATGATAACCTTGAAGAAGATCTGGCCACACATAACATGATAGCCAAGGCAGAGCGGGATAATAAAGAGAGCCTTAATCAGTTAAACCAGCGCCTTTCGTATCTCTATAAAGGTTTAAATATCAATACGGAAAATAATCCTCTTGGGCCAACTTCATTTTGTAAGTCATTTGCTCTTGCAGTCACAACACTTGATGCTGAAATTAAAGTTAAATTACTCGTTTTTAAGCTTTTTGATATTAACTTTATTACTAAACTTCACGAACTCTATGATAATGCAAACCACTTACTTGTTGAACAAAATATCCTTCCCAACCTTAAAACCAGTTATAAAAACACAGTAAAGAAGCAAACTGATCCTGCTGGTGGAGGTGTTGGCCTTGGTGGACTTATGCATAGTCCAGTACAGGACGATGGACAAGAAAGCACTGGTTATAGTCAACCTGAGCACCCATCTTTTCAGTCTGGCTCAAACACAGAAGAAGCCCAGGCTTTTGCATTGATCCAGCAACTTATTTCTCATAATCGTTCAGAGCAGCACATACCACAATCTCAATATGCTTCAACAGACGATGTCATGTCATCCCTGTCTCAGGTAGAAATATCTCCTGAACTCTATAACAATGCAACCCAGCCAGATAGTACGACAGGAAGTAGTGCCGCAGGAAGTGGTGCAATGACAAGTCAATTGCTGAAAGAAGCACTGAAACAATCATTGCAGTCAAATCAACACAAGCAGGCCATTAATCAGAGTGACGATGATATTATCGATGTCATTGGTATGCTGTTTGACTTCATTCTCGGAGATAACAACCTGGTTGACTCAGTCAAGTCTTTACTCAGCCGGTTACAAATACCCATTATAAAAATAGCCTTGCAGGACAAAAGCTTTTTCAGAAACAAATCTCATCCTGCCAGAAAACTGTTAAATGAACTGGCTAATGCCGGGCTAGGCATCACTGATAATGTCACCGCGCACGATAACCCTCTGTATCTCAAACTTGAGAGTCTTGTCAGCCGCATTGCCAATGAACAGACTCCCGAAAGCGATTCTTCATTTTTTAATGAGATACTTGAGGATTTGCACCGTTTCCTGACTCAGTTTAACCAGGGCATCAGCCTTAAGCAGGGTCCTTCCAGAGACGCCGCACTCAAGCTGGTCAATACAGAACTCAGTTCTCGCATGAGCACCAAAGAACTGCCTCATAATATCAACCTGTTGCTTGAGCGAGTCTGGAAAGACGTCATGATCAATATCTTCTTCAGCGATGGTATGGAGAGCGATGAGTGGGACATGGCAATGACCTTTGTTGACACTTTAATCTGGAGTATTGATCCCAAAATCGATATTCAGAGTCAGAAGCAGTTGGTAAGAGTCATTCCCGGCATTTTAAATGCACTTAATGCAGGACTAGACAGAATCCACTACCCCAAAGATCTCCGTGAACAACTGTTACAGGATCTGCAAAATTGTCACCTTGCCTGTATGAAAGGCCAGAACATCAATGACAATGAGCTGTCAAAAAATGATACTGCCTATATATCCACCAGCATGAACCTGAAAAGACGCAGTTCTGATACCCAGAATACTGCTGACAGTCCCGATAGTAGTAGTGAACTGACACCTGAAGAACTAGAAAGTATTGATGCCGGTGTTGACATTATGCTTGATGGTAACTTATCTAACCTCAGTGCTCTGGAAGAAGAAGACTTACTGGCCTCACTTGAAGACGGCTCTGAAAATGCAATTGCCGATGATAATAATAATGATGATCTGGTTGAAGATACCTTTGCACGCCAGGCTCGAAACCTGACAGCTGGGGCCTGGGTTGAGTTTTATGGTGCTGACAAAAAAAGTTACCGGGCAAAAATCTCCTGGATGAGTGAAGATGCCAGTGCCTTTATTTTTGTTACCCAGACAGGTCAAATTGCAGAAAAATCCCTGCAGGGGCTTAGTGATGCATTAAGAAAAAAACAAGCCAAAATTCTTGATGAATCGCCTGTTTTTGAACGTGCAATGGATGCTGTTCTGGAAGAACTTCAAGAAAACACAGAATAACTATCTTGGCTCATCATCCTGATGCTGGAACAAAAAAGCTTGGCGTGGTCATGATGGTCATTTCCATGCTTATTGGCCTGGGACTTCTGACTCATTTTTTTCAGGGTGTCCTTGATACTCAAAATAATCCAAATCAGCAAATTCACAGCATACAAACCAGTAATCAATACATTGATATCATCCTTAAACGAAACCGCTCTGGTCACTATGTCGGCACTGGTATTTTTAACGGTCATAAAGCTGTATTTCTTTTAGATACCGGGGCCACTGCCGTCGCTATTCCAGCCCACATGGCAAAACAACTGGGACTAAAAAAAGGCCAAAGAATAACAATCTCCACTGCAAATGGGCGCAGTACCGGCTATCAAACCCAAATCAATACACTCGACATTGGCCAGATTCATTTAAACAATATCAAAGCAATCATTACCCCCAATCTGGAAGAAATATTACTCGGTATGTCAGTACTTAAACATCTCGAGTTTACTCAGCGCGGCGATCAGTTGACAATTCGGCAGTATTTGTAAAATAAAGCCTGTGACCTATAGTCCTTCGTCAAAAACAAAAACATGCTATGTGACATCAACCTTCCTTGACTATGGACAACAGACTAGTGGCTATGAACTGCTTTTCTAGTCAGTTTAAATATAACTGGGCTTAATAATAATAAGGCTATTAAATTTGGCAATGCCATCAGAGCATTTAATGTATCTGCCAGTAACCAGATAAAAGTCAGATCTCCCATAGCACCTACGGGTACGGCTAAAATCCATAATACTCTAAAAATCAGAACCGATCGAATGCCAAACAGGTATTCAGTACAGCGTTCACCATAAACACTCCAGCCCAGAATTGTTGTGAAAGCAAAGACTGCCTGAGCCAGTGTCACCACAACACCGCCCATTTCTGGCATTACCTGATCAAAGGCAGCAATGGTCAATGCCGCACCTTTTACTCCTGTAGTCCAGACTCCAGTTAAAACAATGGCCAGACCAGTGATACTGCAAACAATAATCGTATCAATAAAAGTACCCAACATGGCAATGGTTCCCTGACGAACGGGATCATTTGTTTTGGCTGCAGCATGGGCAATAGGAGCACTACCTAATCCAGCTTCATTAGAGAAAATACCTCTTGCAACACCCCACTGTATCGCCATCATAATTGTTGCTCCAGCAAAACCACCCGTTGCGGCAACCGGAGTAAACGCACTTTCAACAATAAACCCAAGTGCTGCAGGTATTTCAGAAAAATGAGTGATTAACACCACCAATCCAGCAGAAACATAAGCCAGGGCCATAAAAGGAACCAGTTTACCGGCAACCTGGGCAATTCGTTTAATACCTCCCAGAACAACAGCACCAGTCAATAACAATAAAATAACTGCTGTGACCCAGTGAGGAGTATTAAACTGAGCCTCTAAAGCGTTGGCAACCGAATTAGCTTGTACGGTATTACCAATACCAAAAGAGGCTAAAGCACCAAAAAGAGCAAAAAGAAAACCAAGCCAAAGCCATTTTTTACCCAGACCATTCTTAATATAATACATCGGCCCACCCAGATAGCTGCCGTTTTCATCAACTTCACGGTAATGCACAGCACAAACTGCTTCGGCATATTTAGTCGCCATACCAATCAAAGCCGTTATCCACATCCAGAACAATGCACCTGGACCGCCAATAAAAATTGCCGTGGCAACACCGGTAATATTTCCTGTGCCGATTGTGGCTGACAAAGAGGTCATCAGGGCATTAAAGGGAGATATCTCCCCTTCAAGAGCTTCCTTGTCCTGAATCGATTTATCTCTCCCGCTCCAGAGAAGTTTGAAACCCTGTTTCAAATTCAGCAAGGGCATAAAGCGCAGACCAATCATTAAAAAGATCCCTGTACCAAAGATCATGATCAACATGGGTTTCCCCCAAACCAGACCATTCAGGTCACTTAGAAGACTGGTAATCAGTTCCATTTTGTTTCCTCATTTTCTTTTTTTATATTATTTTTTGAAATATTATACCTAACCAGATAAAATTATTGAACCAACTCCTGATTTCTATCATTTTGCAAAAGGCTCTTAGGACTTTTTTATGCTTCCATATTCAACTATTAAATCTCATGTCACCCAGGCTTTGTCAGAAGATATAGGCTCTGGTGATATTACTGCGGCTCTGATCCCAGCAAGCAATCAGTCCACGGCCCATTTGATCTGCAGAGAAACAGCTATTTTATGTGGCAAACACTGGTTTAATGAGGTTTTTCAACAACTCTGTACAGCCCCTGCAACTGACACACAATCTGCAGTTGAGATCCTCTGGCACTTTGATGATGGTGATAGCATAAGAGAAGATCAATGTATCTGTACCCTGACCGGCGATGCCAGAACAATTTTAACTGGTGAGCGTACGGCAATGAATTTTTTACAAACACTTTCTGGAACAGCAACCACCACAGCACATTATGTCAAGCACCTTAAAGACAGTCATATTAAACTTCTTGATACTCGTAAAACCATCCCTGGTTTGAGAGAAGCCCAAAAATATGCTGTTTTTTGCGGTGGCGGAGGCAATCACCGACATGGTTTATTTGATGGCATATTAATTAAAGAAAATCATATTATGGCTGTCGGCTCAATTACAAAAGCTGTAGAAACAGCCCGGAATATCAGTCCTCATACGCTTAAAATTGAAGTAGAAGTAGAGAACCTTACGGAACTACAGGAAGCGTTAGCAGCCAGAGCTGATATATTACTGCTGGATAATATGGACAATAAAATGCTGCAACAGGCTGTTTCATTCAATGAATCCAATAAGAACCCGGCAAAACTGGAAGTTTCTGGAAATATTACTCATGAAAGACTGGAGGATTTAGCTCAGATTGGCATTGATTACATTTCAACCGGGGCTATTACTAAACATTTGAGGGCAATAGATTTTTCACTGCGTTTTGAATAGAAAAAATGTCAGTAGTCAGAAATGATAAATGGCTGGGGTTAGATGGCCAAGCGTAAATCGATCGTTTTACTGTCACTGACAAGACGTTCTTCAGTCAGCCTGTAAGGTGTCGGATCGACAATTACTTCCTGGCCCAATAACTGATTAACCAACAGCTGACAGGATGCCAGGCCAATAACAACGCCATTACGAAAATGGCCTGCATTCAGGTACAAATTCTTTAACTCGGGATGCTCACCAATATAAGGAACCCCGTCAATGGAGCCTGGACGCAAGCCTGCCCATTGTTTTTCTACGGGATAATTCTTTAAAGCCGGGATAATTCGGCAAGCTTCCTTTTTTAGCTCCTGCAACACATCCTCAGTCGTGGTTTTATCAAAATCATTAAACTCAAGGGTACTGCCCAGCACCACACGACCATCTTTACGAGGGATCACATAACGTCCCTTACTGAGAACAATTCGAGACACCACGCCGGGCTTTGCCTTAAAAACAATCATCTGACCTTTAACCGGAGCAATTTTAGGTGTTTTTATCCATTTTTCCAGCAGTCGGGCACTCCATGCACCACCTGCAACTATTACTTTATCACCATAAAAAGAGCCTTTATCCGTCAGAACACCTTTTACGGCTCCCTTTTCAGAAATAAAAGACATTGCCTGTGTTTGCTGTTCAATGCTGACCCCAAGACAAATTAAATCTTCTCGCAATGCCCTGACCAGTCTGGGGTTTCGAACCTGAGCGATAGATGAAGTAAACCAGCCAGTCTTATCAGTATCAGTCGACAAACCCAGTCCTGGTTCAACAGCACTTAAACTTTCACCCGTCAAAGCATTAAATTCATAACCCTGGGTCTTTTCCCATAAACGGGCCTGCACCAGCTCATCTTCAATATCCAAATACAATAAACCACTTTGAATATATTCCGGATCAATGCCAGAATTCAAATGTATTTCACTTAAGATTTCAGGATAATTTTTTTGTCCCCAGTGGGCAAGGCAGGTCACTGGATCACTATAACGCCAGGGATAAAGAGGAGAAATAATACCACCACCTGCCCAGGAAGATTCCTGACCGGCATAACCCTGTTCGATAATGGTAACAGAGACACCCGCTTTATTGAGTAAGCGGGCCGTGAGCATACCGATGATACCGGCACCAATGATTATAATTTTTTGCATTACAATAGAAGTAGATTAATTAAAAATCAGTCCATGAATTTTTCCAGGATCCATTATATTTTGCTTGTTTTCGGCCCGTGGACCAGAGTCGCATTCGAGTGATCTTATCTGTATTCTGACCACCCTTAGCTCGTGCAATTGCCTGCATTCGCACACAACTTGGTGCAGCACACCCTCCGCCATTCCCCATAATCTGGATAGAATAATACTGATCCACTGACTTGTTCGCAACATCAATTTGTGCCAACGTTGTTCCATAACGTGCATTGTTAGCATAAAAAACTTCCTGCTTCTGCATCGCTGAAGTCAAAGCATCCTGAGCATCAGCACGGCGACTTCTTTTAACATATTCTGAATAGTTAGGATAAGCAATTGCACTTAATATAGCAATAATAGTGATTGCTATCATAATTTCTATCAAAGTGAAGCCAGAATGTTTTTTATTATTGAGCATAATTCAGTACCTGTTATTTATTTCCAGAAAAAACCAACCTGCTCCAAAGATTATAATAGAGCAGGCTGTTTTATCTTTTAGTAATCGATAACTTCTTCCCAGTAGAGTTCAAAGAACTGCTGTCCCCAGCGAGTTGCTTCTTCCATACCGACGATAGAAATAGCATCACCCCCAACGCCACCATCAGGATTTTCAGGAAACAACAATGTCGGACTCGGTGGCAAACCAGGTACCTTCAATGCTTTAGAGCGGTCAGTGATACTAAGCGCCGTATCATCACCATCAAAGTCATCAAAAATAGCCTGTGCAGATAATAAACCCACAGCCCAAAAGGTCGATCCGCCAGCTGCACCATCGCCTCGACAGATATCTGAACTAACCAGTTTATCACCTGAATAAGCAGTGAAGAGTACAGCATAATTATAAACGGCCGCCTTAGAGAAGACTTTTACACCCACAGGTAAATCCATTCTCCAGCCCTCAGATGCAAGTAACTCAGCGTCAACCCCTTCTTTATAGTTCAATGTGACATCAGTTAAATCATCAATCAGAACTTTATCATAGTACGTAGTCCAGGTCTTATTATTTAAAAGGCAAGCAGCTTTGTTAATAAAGTTTACATCAGAGCAAATACCTGGAACACTCCAGACAGCGCGGTCTTTAATCATAAAGAAGGAATCTCGTACCGTTTTATCCAGTGGTTCTGCACGGTTACCTGAACCAAGCACCAGAGCAATATAGTCAGCATCTCCGCGAGACTCATAAGCAACCGTCACTTCATTGAAGAACTTAACATTTTGATTGCCGTCAAAACCACCCACATCGGCAACAATGCCCGCAGTTAGGTCATTTTCCTCAAAATCAATGCGGATAATTCGACCACCCATGTCACCGACATAGAAGCGCTCCATTGCATCATTAGCATTGACATCAATAACAGCTATATTTGCAGGTATACTATTATTCATACCAGGGATTGAAATATGTTGAATCAGATCGCCAGTCCAGGCATGCACAATATAAATTGAATTGCCTATTGTGTCATCAACCCGAACGCTGCTGATGACATCTTCGGTAGCATCATAACCACCACCGAAGATCAAAGCTTCAGCCTCATAAGGGTTCCATGTTATATTCTTACCTCGGCAGCTATTCCTGTTTGTAAACTGTGAATCAGAACAAGTGCCTAGAGAGTCATCATCTATCTGGAAAAAAACAGGCTTTGACCAGGTTTGTGCAAGATTTCCAAAAGTACCCGTCTTAGTCCATATTTCTGATTCTTCTTCACAACGTGTTTTATCAGTGTAGCTGATATCAGAACAAGTTCCGGTGCCCCCTGTAATTTGATACTGATATTGTGGAGATTCAGGGTTTGTAACATTCAAAGCATAATAATTATTACCACCGCGTCTCTGACCGAAAACCAGAAGTACTTCTTCTCCACCATCAACCCGCTGATTACCATTTTTATCACTATGCACTACAGTAATATCACCATCCAAACCGTAGATAGGATGAGCATTATTATCCGCGTTGGTTTTTACTTTAAGTACATCCTGCAGCAGTTCTGCTGGAATATACCCCCAAAGCTCAGCTCCAGTATCGGCATCAAATGCATGTAATATACCATCTGAAGTTGGCATATAAACAATTGATTTAGCCGCATAATTAATCACAATAGGTTTAGTATGGATAGGTGCGCCAAATTTATAATCGATTATGGCCTTACCATCTTCATCAACTTCCCCAGTATCAACACTGCCGGTTGTCAACCATTTCACCGCCTCAACACATTTTCCTTCAGTGCCCACACCAAATAAACTTTGAATACTGACATCCGAACAATTATCAAAACCGCTACTCTCTGCCGGATCAAAATCACTCACCAGATTAGAGCCATCTGTCAGATCTGGATCTGACAGATAGGTATATATGGTTCGGCTACCGCCAAAGATTTTATCTGCGGCACCGCCAATAAGAGGATTATTACCGTCGGGAACAGCACTCCAAATACTTTGAGCGCTGGTTTTAAAAGTAAAATCAGACTCTACGGCATTAGCATTGTTTGCATCTAATATTTCTATATTGCCATCATTATCCATGCCGATTTTGTATTTTTTCAAATTACCTTTCCAGGCATCCATGACATTAGGGGCAAAAAATGGCACATAAATATAACCAGCACTAATGGCCGCATTATCAGGGTTTAGAGGAATGCTTGGCGTATTGAAACTGTATTCAACAGATGACTGAGTTTCCTGAACCGCTGATTTGAGAGCATCCACCAAAGCTTTTTCACCACCCGCTAAATAATAACCGATTTTTGCATCTTTTTCCGCGCCAGTCAGTGTCTCCCCATCAACTACGCCTTGCGTGCCATTACAAATCCCATTGACCACAAGGGGATCAGCAGTGGGATCAACATAATAATTGTGACCGTGCCCCTTACAGGCAATAGAACGCATAAATGTTTGTGCGGTCGAACTAGTAATCATACTGACCGTAAAGGTCGTGACATTTTGAATGCCATTCCAATTACGCAAATCTTTATCATAGACCCATTTTGCCATCTCACGAGCACATTGCCCATTTCCATTACGTGAGGCACTATCACTGGCACAAGTAAGTTGCGGCGTATTAGGAGCGGGAGTCGAATTAACCGGATATTGATCTAGACCATCCCATGTGCCATTAGTATTGGGTTGACCATCCGTTAGTAATACAATGGAGTTTTTCTGGCAGTATTTTTGATCATCATTTAAGGGTGAGATATAAGTTTGGCTAATATGCGTCCAGCCTCCTGTTGACTTAAACCACTCAATGCCTAATCCCAGAGCATCTACCGTCGGCGTACCCGAAAGTGTTTGTAAGCCATTTACAGCTGTTTTCAATGCCGTTCTATTAGCAGGCGTATCCATGCTCATAAAATCTGACATGACTCGAATTTTATCAGCGCCACTGGTATAACCCATAATGGCGGCATTCACATTAGATAAATCCGAATCATCAATCACCGCACGCATCGCATGTTTTAAGGCAACATTCCGGGTTTTGACTCCCCAACTAAAGCCATTTGCAGTACAGGAAGTTTGATCTGTAAAGCTAGGGTTTGAACACCCAGTTGAGGAAGAATTGCTAGACATACTACCCGATTCATCCAGAATAAAAAGCACATTCGGTGGAATTGGATCCGGTGGTGGCACCAGATAAATCTGGACATCATCAGCCTGTGCGATGGAAGTAAATGCTAACAAGCCAAGTAAAAGACTAACCCCTACTATTCTGCTTTGTGTGTGCTTATTTTTTATAGAAGTTATCATTTGAACTCCTCCTGTATAAATTCATTAATCACTAACGCGGTAGAAAAATACCCAGACGCGTATGGCTTCTCGCATTACTATCAGCAAGTGTTCCAATGGCATTTGCTTCATATTGAGGTCCTTCAACCCCCCACTCAAAACCACGCAGCGCAGCTTTCTTGATCCATTGTTTATAAGTAATTACAAGCCGACCAGATGTTGTTAAATTTCCCTGGGTTGCAGTAAAGTAACCCTCTACAACAGCACCACTGGTCTCGGGAATTGTAGCCAGAGGCAAGGGCGGCTTGTTCGCTGAGTCATCAAGGCGAACAGACATCATTTTTTCCAGTGTATTTTCTGCGGCTTGAAATGTCATTTGCTTATGCTGATGATTGGCAGAAATTTTTGTTTCTGTCACTGCACCACGCATAGCAGAAAGACTGAAAACAGTCAGAATCACCAGTAACATAAGGGAGATAAATAATGCAATGCCCTGCTGCCGCCTAAAATTAATTGATATATTCATCTATCCTCCTATTGAAAACCCAGATTACGTAATGAGACAGTTGCTGTGCTGGCATGATAAGCTCTGCCATTATCCGCTGGAGTATAACTACCGCCTAAAACATTAATAGTCGCAGGTGATCCGGGTAACTGTCTGGAGTCTGGAATATTAAACTCTGCTGAACTTGAAATAATACCTATACGAATTGAAACGATTGAATTCCAGGGATCTGGCTCACTTGGATTAGCATTTCCTAATTCTGTCAATTTAGTGGAGGTTACATAATAATTAGCCGCATTATCAAAGTCAGTATCAAGACCATACAGAACTTTAATCATTTCAATGCCGGCAACCAGAGGCTCAGGTGTATCACCTCCAACCTGGCACATTAAGTTACTAATATTATTTCCATCTATTGCAATATAATAACGGATGCTGGTCACAATACCAATTAGAGTCTTATTACCATCACCATTAACATCTTCCCAATTGTTATTATTCGATTCATCAACAATATCACCACCTGTACAATTTTTTCCTAGAGCTAACATAAATACAATTTCATCAGAGCCATTTATTCCACCATCAACATTGCCTGCACCCCAGACTGACTGCTGTTTCCCATGTGCGCGCTTGTAATTATTATCATTGTCACCCGACATGCCGCGACCAGTCATAACAATAGTCCGAGCAATATCATCAAGTGCAAAACGATTATTTTCACCTGCTGCAGAAACAGCCTGGCGAGCCTGGAACGTCTGTGAACTGCCCAGATACATCTGTATTGCAGCACCCGTGATAATAACCCCTATCAAAGAAGCTATCATTAAACTAATCAATGAAAAACCACTTTGTTTTGAAATTCTGCCCCATTGCTCAATATTCATTTTCTTGTTCCTCTTACCAATCCTGGAAGTACCGGTAAAATAAGATCTTGCTGTCCATTATCATCTGAGCCCTCCCATTTAACTGAGATTTGGCAATTGTCCACAACACCACCTGCAGCAGCACAGGTTACTGCCAGCTCTGCCGAAGGAAGAAGCGTGTTCAATCCTGTACTGACATCACAGGTGATTTCATAGAGATCCCAGGCTGCCATTTCAGCACTGGTACAGCTATTCGCAGAACATGAAGCTGGAGGAGCACCACAGCCACCACCAGATGTCCATGCTGAAATATAAGCATTATCGCTTGCGTCTTCTTCATTCAAACCAACCACTCCGGGAAGGTTAACACGCATACGATCCGCCAGAGTCCTGGCAGTATCCGTTGCATGCACACGAAAAAGAGAATTACTGGATACCTTCAAAGCATTAACCTGCATTGCGGCCATTCCAACCAAACCCGTACCCAGGATCACCGCTGCAATTAAAGCCTCAAGCAAGGACACACCTTTTTGTCTTTTGGCAAGTATTAACATTTTTATTCTCATGGCGCTATACTCTCCACTCTGGGCTTTCCTGTCGGAGTAATTGAAATTTGATTTTCATGAATCCCTTTTTTTATCGTAAAAAGACTAGTGGCATCACCCGCTAATAAATTTCCTGCGATATCTCTGGAGCGTCCGGTAGGCACGTAGGAAATATAGTTTGCAACTTGTGTTCCTCCAGCTATTTGTAGCCCATTCCCAGGTGCTTCTCTTGCACCGATGAAAGTATCTCCACCGTTGAATGCTCCACTATTGTCTGCATCCTGAAAGAGTATCCAGCCAGCAGACCAGTCAGCACCCGAACAAGTTGCAGCATCACTTGAATGACAAAGAGTGACTCTTGAATTTCGTTTAACTGCTTCACTGCGTGTCCAGAGAATGTCTGCTAGTAAATCATTTGACATACTTGTGACCAAACCACCTTCTCTCAAGCGTTGAAAGCTTGGAGCTGCAGCCATCAACAGAACAGAAGATATGATTAAAGCAACCAGGATTTCAAGTAGTGTGTAACCGTCAATATTCTTTATTGTTTTTTTCATAATCAATAGTCTTTAATTTACTTTCTTTTTCTACAGTTTAGTTATAACTCGATTTATTGTTTTTTTCACTAAGGTTTAGATAACTGGTTATTTATCTGAGATAAACTGCTTTAATCAGTGTGTTTTTATTAACCAGTTCACAAAAAACACTTAATTTACTAATTTTAGCAATCAAATGTCCTGCAACTCCTTAGGTAAGGAAAAAATAACCGTTTCTTTTTCTCCAGTTTCAATATTATTCACATCAACTCCCTGTTTTTTAAGAAAATCAACCACTTCTTCCACCAGATATTCCGGTGCTGAAGCACCTGCTGTGACCCCAACTGAAGAACATTTTTCCAGCCATTTTAATTTTATTTCTTCTGCTGAATCAATAAGATATGCATCTGATCCCTGTTTTTGGGCAACTTCTTTAAGACGGTTTGAATTGGAGCTGTTTGGTGAGCCGACAACTAAAATCAAATCAGCCGATTGTGAAATATTTTTCACTGCATCCTGTCGGCTCTGGGTGGCATAGCAAATGTCATTCTTTTTAGGGCCGACTATTTTTGGAAATTTAGCTCTCAGAGCATCAATTATATCTGAGGTATCATCCATAGAAAGTGTTGTCTGGCTGACATAGGCTAAGTTTTCAGGATTTTTAATGCTCAACTGAGCCACATCTGTCGGTGTTTCTATCAGGTAAATATTACCTCCATGCTGGAACTCATATTGCCCCATAGTGCCTTCCACTTCAGGATGACCAGCATGACCTATCAGAATGCACTCAGTACCGACTTTACTAAAGCGGGTAACCTCAAGATGCACTTTAGTGACTAATGGACAGGTTGCATCAAAGACTTTGACGTCACGAACACCCGCTTCTTCTTTAACCGCTCTGGAAACCCCATGAGCGCTAAAGATAACAATCGTTCCATCTGGTACATCACTAAGTTCATCAACAAAAATTGCACCGCGTTTTTTTAATGATTCAACTACTGCACGATTATGAACGACTTCATGGCGAACGTAGATAGGCGCACCAAACAAAGTGAGTGCTCGTTCTACAATTTCAATGGCACGATCCACTCCAGCACAAAAACCTCGAGGGTTAGCTAATTTAAGTTCCACATGCTTCACTTGCATATATTTCCTTCATTTTATTTCAAGGATTAATCCGACATAAAAATCAGATTAATCCTACAATTCTATCAGATATTTCTTGCTGTACTAACAAACGCAATACATTATACTCTTTATCAACCTGAATAAAGCCTGAAGGAAATAGGACAAACCAGGTAAAAGACTACTGCACAGTTTAGACTCTGTGAGCAAAAAAACAGGGAGGTTTATCTTCAGAGGGTAGGCATTAAAGGATTTAACATGCGCTAAACAGGGAAATGGATCGCCACAAATGCAGTGTTAAGATGGAACTTATATCTCTTTGGCAGGACGCCATAATTTAAATTTGGCACTATTTTATACGTAATAGTGCCTCTTTGTTAGTAATTTTATGCTTTTAATTTAAAAAAAAGCAATGGATGGTCACTGCTGCACTGGGACTAAAAGCTTACTTCCCAAGCTACTCAAACAGACATTTATTTAATATCAATAATTTCAACTGAAAAAATCACTTCATGCCCCGCAAGAGGATGGTTAAAATCTACTAACACTTTATCTTCTGCAATTTCCACCAGAATACCTGGAACCTGATCTCCGGCAGGGGTGCCAAATTCTATCATCAGACCTTCTTCAAGCTCAACATCCAGAGCAAATTCTGATTTATCCATCCAGTGTTTATTATCATCATCAGGAAAACCGAAGGTATCACGGGGATCCAGACTGACCTGCTGCTTGTCACCAGTAGATAAATCCATAATGACCTGTTCCAATGCACTGATCATGGAACCATCCCCCATACTAAAAGTCATGGGTTCACCATCTTGTGTACCATCAACAGCGGTGCCATCTGCCAGGGTCAGACTGAAATGCATGGTGACAGTGCTGTCTTGACCGACTTGTTTTTTATTTGAATCAGAAGTTGTCAATGTTTAAGCCTTTAATTTTATCGTTAGAGGTGCTGTACCTCATTAGTTAATTCTTATCAGAAGATGTTTTTTGATCTTTACTAAAAAGTGCATCAATAATCAGCATAAATGCACCTATACTAATAGCCATATCTGCAATATTAAAAGCAGGCCAGTGAATGGGGCGGCTTTGGGGACTGCTCTGGTAGTAAAAATCCAGAAAATCCACCACATAACCTAGTGTTAATCGATCCCAGAGGTTGCCTAATGCGCCACCAAGAACGAGAGCCAGGGAAATCGCAACCCAGCGTTCATGAACTTGAAGACGTTTGATCCAGAAAAAAATAATGCCACTGACGACAAGCGCAATAATAGCAAAAAACCATCGCTGCCAGCCTGATTCATTAGCTAAAAAACTGAATGCAGCACCCGCATTGTGAGCCAGAGTCAGATTAAACCAGCCGGGTATTACCGGCAGAGTTTCATATAAACTAAAATTCTGACTGACCACTGCTTTGCTGCTCAGATCCAGAATAATAATCAATACAGTCAGCCATAACCATTTCAACATAAACTGCTCCGGCTTATGACTGGCTGAAAGCTCCTGTTAGCAGACTCAAGACTCCTAGGCATAATGGCGAACTTCACCATTACCGGAAACATTATCTACACAGCGGCCGCAAAGTTCAGGATGCTCACTATTGCGACCAACATCTTCTCGATGATGCCAGCAGCGAACGCACTTAGTCTGTTCTGAAGCTCTCACAATAAGTGCAATTCCCGGCAGCTCTTCAAACTCAACCGCCCCTTCAGGCTTGTCTGTCAAATCATGCAAACGAACTTCAGAGGTGATCAGGACAAATCGTAGTTCATTTTCCAGTTTGGCTAAAAGTGTCTTATTTGATGTATCACAATACAAATCCACTTCAGCATCCAGTGAAGAACCAATGGTTTTGTCAGAGCGAAGTTTTTCCATCTCTTTACTGCAGGCAACCCGTACTTTTAAAACCTGTTGCCAATAGACATCATCCATTTCATCCTGAACTTCTTCAGGAAACGCATACCAGGTTTCAAAGAAAACGGACTCAGGATGTTCCCCAGGAATAAGTGTCCAAAGCTCTTCTGCCGTAAAACTCAAAATAGGCGCAATCCAGCGAGTCATAGCTTCAATAATATGATACAAGGCCGTTTGTGCTGAGCGTCGTGCAACACTGTCTTCCTGTGTCGTGTACTGACGATCCTTAATCACATCCAGATAAAATGCCCCCAGATCCATGGCACAAAAATTATGCACTTTCTGATAAACCAGATGGAATTCGTATTGCTCATAGGCCGCAATAATCTCTTGCTGCAAATATTCAGCTTTAACTATAATCCAGCGATCCAGAGGCAGCGTGTCTTTAATGGCAACACAGTTTTCAGACGGATCAAAACCATCCATATTAGCCAGCATAAAACGAGCTGTGTTTCGAATGCGGCGATAGGCATCGGCGGTACGTTTTAAAATTTCATCCGATACTGTAATTTCGCCGGTATAATCTGTTGAAGACACCCAGAGTCTAAGAATATCAGCACCCAGTGTTTTCATGATTTTCTGTGGCGCAATGACGTTACCCTTTGACTTGGACATCTTTTTGCCTTGTGCATCCACAACAAAGCCATGGGTCAACACCTCTTTATAAGGTGCTACATCATTAACTGCCACTGAAGTGAGTAAAGAGGACTGAAACCAGCCGCGATGCTGATCAGAGCCTTCCAGATAGAGATCTGCAGGGAACTGTAATTCCTCACGCTCATTAATCACACAGGCGTGAGTTACGCCTGAATCAAACCAGACATCCAGAGTATCAGTTGCTTTACTGTAATTTTCAGCATCATCACCAATCAGTTCAACAGCTTCCAGCTCAAACCAGTCATCAATACCATTTTCAGATACTCGCTGGGCAATAGTTTCTATTAGTTTTACCGTATCAGGATGCAGCTCCTGTGTTTCATTATGAACAAATACAGCAATGGGCACCCCCCAGGTTCTCTGGCGTGAAATACACCAATCAGGGCGGTTTTCCATCATGCCTTCAATACGGGCCTTGCCCCAATCCGGTAGCCAGACTGTTTTTTGTGCTGCTGCGATTGCCAAACCTCGTAAGCCACTTTGATCCATGCTGATAAACCACTGTGGTGTCGCACGAAAAATAATAGGCGTTTTATGACGCCAGCAATGGGGATAACTGTGCAGCAGTTCTTCATGGTGCAGCAAGACATTCTTTTCTTTGAGCACTTCCAACACCAGTGGATTTGCTTTAAAGACATACTGGCCTTCAAATAATTCAGTGCCACTGACAAAACAGCCATTAGGCCCAACCGGATTATCAACTTCCAGATCGTATTTAAGACCCACACTATAATCTTCCTGACCATGTCCCGGAGCCGTGTGTACAGCCCCGGTACCAGAGTCAGCAGTCACATGATCACCTAAGATCACCGGCACCTGACGATCATAGAACGGATGTTGTAATTTTTGATGTTCCAGTTCTGCACCCTTGCATCGTCCCAGTATTTCAAAGTCTTCAACACCATAGCGAGCCATAGCATTTTCATAGAGATCTTCAGCCAGAATTAGTAACTCAGAACCAGTACTCAACAAAACATAGTCAAAATCAGGATGCAGGGCAACGGCCTGATTTGCAGGCAGAGTCCAGGGAGTGGTTGTCCAGATAACAGCGTTGATGCTCAGCTCAGAACTATCGACACCAAAAATTGACAGTACAGCCTGCTGATCGATCACTTTAAAGCGCACATCAATTGCCGGAGATTTCTTATCTTCGTATTCAACTTCTGCTTCTGCTAAAGCAGAACCACAATCTGTACACCAGTGAACCGGCTTGGAACCTTTGTGTAAATGTCCCTTATCAATAATTTTTCCTAAAGTCCGGATAATATTGGCTTCAAATTTAAAATCCATCGTCAGATAAGGATTATCCCAATCACCCATCACGCCCAGACGTTTAAAATCTTCCTTTTGTCCCGCAACCTGCTTACGAGCATAATCCCGACAGCCATTACGGAAAGTTTTAGCATCTACTTTAACACCTGGCTTGCCCAGTTTCTTCTCAACATTTAGCTCAATCGGCAAACCATGACAATCCCAACCAGGAATATAGGGTGCATCATAGCCCCCCAGAGTTTGAGACTTAATAATGATATCTTTAAGGATCTTGTTCACTGCATGACCAATGTGAATATTACCATTGGCATAAGGAGGGCCATCATGTAAAACAAATTTAGGACGCCCTGCGGCAATTTCACGTAATTTGTTATACAGACCACTTTCTTCCCACTGTTTCAGCATATTAGGCTCACGCTGAGCCAGATTAGCTTTCATAGCAAATTTAGTCTTAGGTAAATTCAAAGTCTCTTTATAGATATTCTGCTTACTCACTGCTCTCTCTCTTACACTGTGTTTTAAGCTGAAGCAAAATATTTTTTTGCTTCAGCCACATCGTTTAATATCTGTTGCTTTAAAATTTCAAACGAATCAAATTTTATTTCATCCCGGATTTTATGTAAAAAATCTACATGCACCAGTTTACCGTACAAATCACCATCAAAATCAAACAGGTGTACTTCCAGCAAACCTTTTTTTCCATCAACCGTTGGCCGGTAACCAATATTGGCAATGCCATTTATACCCTGTTTATCAGAGCCCTGTTTTTCCAGGGCATCACTAAGATTGTTTTTACACACCCCCAGATCCCGTCCCCACAACTTCACAGCAAAGACACCAAACACTGCCGGTGTTTTTCTATGTAAAGGAACATTAGCCGTTGGAAAGCCAATAGTGCGGCCCCGTTTAGCGCCATGCTGAATATGTCCAGACATCCAATAAGGTCGTTTTAATAAAGTCCTGGTCAACTCCATATCACCAGCCTCAAGCGCCTGACGAATGCGAGTACTGCTGACCCGTTTATTTTCAATTGAAAAAGTCGGGGTGTTTTCTACTTCAAAACCAAATTCACCGCCACTTTTTTGTAATGTCTTAAAATTTCCACCGCGATCTTTGCCGAACTGAAAATCATCACCTACCTGTAAATATTTTATACCCAGTTTTTCCACCAGGATCATCTTCACAAAATCATCTGCACTGAGTTGACAAAATGACGAGTTAAAATGAATCACCAGCAACTTATCAATGCCGCAATCAGCAATGACTTCAGCTTTATCTCTAAAACGAGTCAGCCGGGCAGGCGCGCATTTGGGGGCAAAAAACTCCTGCGGCTGCGGCTCAAAAATAATAACAATTGAAGCTAATTGACGATTCTGTGCCGTTTTATTTAACTGGGTCAAGATATGCTGATGACCACTATGAACACCATCAAAATTACCAATCGTAGCAACACAGCCATTTTCCTGCCGGCTTAAATTGTGCAAACCACGAATTATTTCCATTTCCCGTCTCGTACCATTTCAATTAAAACTTAGTTAACAATATGTCAAGTGACTGACCAGCGCTTCACAGAAAGAAAAGCCTGGTAAAACCCATGATTTTACAACAATATGCGACCATAGAACAGAATTGTTTTTACTTCACAGGGAAAAAATTTCTCTTGCGTACACCCAAAACAAATAAACAGACAAAATAAACCGCAATTGCAAGGCCAATACTAAGCAGCAGCTGTAAAATTCGTTCTGGAGTTGACCAGCCCAGCCATTGTTCAATCTCATATCGACCAAACCATAAAACCGTCAGCATCACACCATTAGCCACAACCACTTGTAACCAGACTTTAGCCCAGCCATTCGAGGGAGTATAAACACCATGCTTACGTAACCAGTGGTACAGTAAAAAGGCATTACTAAAGGCTGAAATCGAAGTCGCAATCGCCAGACCTGCATGAGCCCCCGGATAATCCATCATAAACCAGGGCACAACAATTAAAATATTAAAGACCATATTAATAACCAGAGCTGTAATACCAATTTTAACCGGTGTTTTAGTGTCCTGCCGTGAGTAAAAACCGGGTAATAATACTTTTACTAAGATAAAACCCACCAATCCAAAACTATAAGCCATCAGACTCATTGCTGACATTTCTATGTCAATTTTAAGAAATTTATCACTGCCGAATAAAGTGGTAATAATCGGTGCCGCCAGCATAAACAAACCCACAGCAGAAGGTACACCGAGATAGATAACCCAGCGAATGGCCTTGTCCAGAGTCGCAGAAAATTCTTCTTTAGACTCCGTCATATGTTGTTTAGATAAACTGGGCAAAATAACTGTGGCCAGTGCCACACCAAGGATCCCCAGAGGGAATTCCATTAGACGATCCGAGTAATATAACCAGGAAATACTGCCCGTCACCAGAAGTGATGCAATGATTGTGTCCAATAATAAATTAATCTGTGCCACTGAAGCACCAAAAATTGCCGGCAGCATCAGTTTGAGGATTTTTTTTACCCCGCTATGCTGTGGATTCCAGCGAGGCCATCTTAAAAAGCCCATGCGCCCGATAAAAGGCAGTTGAAACAATAACTGCAGCAGGCCCGCAAGAAAAACACCAATAGCCAGCCCCATGACCGGCTCGTCCATCATTGGTACAACCCAGAATGTGGCCGAAATTAAAACCAGATTAAGCAATACCGGGGTGAAGGCAGGCACAGCAAACTGGCCATAAGTATTTAAAATACCACCCGCAAAAGCCACCAGTGAAATAAAGAAAATATAAGGAAAAGTGATCCGTAAGAGGTTAACCGTTAATTCATACTTAGACTGATCCTGGGCGTCCAGATAACCCGGAGCAAAAATCATAATCACAATAGGTGCAGCAACTACCCCAATCAAGGTAATAAGAAAAAGCCAGCCCCCTAAGGTACCCGAGACATGCTGGATCAGATCAGTCACCGCCTCTTTATTACCTTTTTCTTTATATTCACCAAGTGTAGGCACAAAAGCCTGGTTAAATGCCCCTTCAGCAAAGAGACGACGCATAAAATTGGGGATTTTAAAGGCAATTAAAAAAGCATCCATACCTGCAGATGCTGCAAACTCACGAGCAAAAATAACATCTCGGGTAAAACCCAGTATTCGTGAAAGCAGTGTCATAAGGCCGACAATTAGGGTAGATTTAAACAATTTAAGATTGATCCTGTTGTTGATGCTTTAAAGCAATAAGATTTATTACATTATTGCATATTTTTTAAATATCAGCTTTACGGCCATAGCAGCACCCCAAGGGCACTTCTTTCAGGGCGTAATTCGCTGATTGTTCAAAAATCAAGAGAAAAAGAAGTGCCTACGTTCGAATAAGTGCATATAAAACGACTGCAAGGGCAGCTAGTGCAACAACCTGGGGACGCTGCAAGTACGTCCGTGTAGCGCTTGCTGTCGCCGTCCATGGCTCCAAACACCCCAGTTTGTTGCACTAGCTACCCTCACAATCTCTTAAGGCATTTATTCTCTCTGGGAGTGTCCAAAATCAAAAGCATTAGAGCTGCATCTGATTGAGCTAGAGTGCTGTTACTTCCCCCTTTTTCAAAGGGGGATTGAGGGGGTTAGCTGTTGCTCTGGTTTTTTCTTTGCTTTTGGACAACACCAGTGAGGACAACTGAGGTAGAAGAGTGTACACGAGACTGGCTCGTCTAACTGGGGTGTTTGGAGCCATGGACGGCGACAGCAAGCGTTACATGGAGGTACTTGAAGTCGAGTCCCAGTTAGACGAACCAGCCTCGGGTGCAATCGACAGGCTCAGCATTTCGTCCGAACGCCCCCTTCTTTATTCTGAACAATCAGCGAATTACGCCCTGAAAGAAGTGCCCTTGGGGTGCTGCTATGGCCGTAAACCTGACAAATTAAAAACTATATTTTTTTCAATACAAAAAAAGCCGGACTCAACGAGACCGGCTTTTTATATCATTTAGCCTTTAAGACCGTACACTTACAGCAAATTGCTTAGCCAAGTGCTTTAACTTTAGCATTCAGACGGCTCTTATGACGAGCAGCCTTGTTTTTATGAATAAGGCCCTTACTAGCCATTGCATCAATCACAGGTATTGCGCTCTTAAGTGCACTTGCAGCAGCTTCTTTATCACCTGCTTCAATTGCATAAGTAGTTGTTTTTAAAATAGTACGGAACTCAGAGCGTTTTGCAACATTTCTGGTACGGCGTTTAATTGCCTGACGTGCGCGTTTTTTTGATTGAGCTGAATTGGCCAAAGGTCTTACTCCTGAAATTCTGTGTTAATCTTAAGGCTGATTTTGAAAGCACGAAATTATCCGATATTTTGAGCGAAAGATCAAGTGCTTATTATGAAGAATTTAAATAACAATCATATTGTCACGATGAATCAACTCAGGTTCATCCACATAACCCAGAGCTTCGGAAATTTTACTGGTCGCCAGACCTTTAATTTTATCGGTATCACTGCTGTTATAGTTAATCAGACCCCGGGCAATTTCCCGTCCGCTGTCATCCACGCATACCACCATATCTCCCCGTGAAAACAGACCAATCACATCAACAACACCTACAGCCAATAAACTGGAGCCTTTATTTCTCAAAACTGCAGCAGCACCATTATCCAGCACCAGTTCACCCTTCATCTGCAAATGTCCTGCCAGCCATTGTTTTCTTGCCAGCAATGGCGCCTGGTTGGCCATTAAAAGTGTACCTATGGTTTTACCTTGATAAATCTGACTCAGGACATTATCTTCCCTGCCGGATGCAATCACTGTTGCCGCACCTGAACGAGCCGCTAAACGTGCCGCTCTGAGTTTTGTAGCCATACCTCCACGCCCAAGCATTCCCTTACTATCGCCTGCCATAGCATCTAACTCAGGTGATAATGCATCCACTTCATTCAGTAGTCTGGCCTGTGGGTTATGCCTTGGATCACTGTCAAACATACCTTGCTGATCAGTTAATATCACCAGCAAATCCGCATCAATCAAATTTGCCACCAGAGCTGCCAGAGTATCGTTATCACCAAAACGAATCTCATCGGTCACCACCGTATCATTTTCATTAACCACTGGAACAATACCCAAGGTGATCAATTTTAATAAAACAGAGCGGGCATTAAGGTAGCGTTTACGATCGGAAAGATCATCATGGGTTAATAAAATCTGAGCGGTATGTAATTTATGCTTCTGAAATTGCGATTCATAAGCTTGAATCAATCCCATCTGACCCACTGCTGCTGCTGCCTGCAGCTTATAGACTGAATCAGGACGCTCAGCCCATTGCAGGCGTTTCATGCCTTCTGCAACTGCACCGGAAGAAACCAGAACAATTTCAATACCCTGGTTGGAATTTACAGTGGAGCCAATTAATTCAGCCATCTGCTCTACCCATAAAGCAATCGCATCATAATCCAGCCCACTGCCTTCATTGGTCAATAGAGCACTGCCAATTTTTACCACCCAACGGCGAGTTTTACATAAATGGTTTCGTTCTGTTATTTTCAACTAAAAGCACTCATTTAATAATTTTTCCAGTGACGACATCATAGGTACCACTGGTGATCTGTTCATAATCTTCTTCAAGATCACCAGTATCTGACGCCCCTTTAAAGCCAACCTGGGACTCCAGATGATCCATGATAGCAAAACAAAGCTCTTTTGTGCCCTGCTTATTCATCGCTGAAATCTGGAAAACCGGTCCATCCCAGTTGAGTTCCTGGATAATTTCCTGACATTTTTCTTCCCGATCATCGTTATTGAGTAAATCTGTTTTATTAATTACTAGCCAGCGTTCTTTATCAAGTAACTTATCAAGCTTTTCATTTCCAGCAGTCTCAGAAAAATTTTTCAATTCCTTTTCAATTGCTTTAAAGCTATCAGCAGGAGTACTGCCATCATAAGGCATCACATCAACAAAATGGAGTAATAGACCCGTACGAGCAACATGTTTCAAAAATCGAATGCCCAGACCTGCACCTTCTGAAGCACCCTCAATAACACCTGGAATATCCGCCACAACAAAGCTGCGATGCGGCACCACACTGACAACACCCAAATTCGGTATCAACGTAGTAAAGGGATAATTGGCCACTTTAGGCTTCGCTTCTGAGACTGCACGAATGAAGGTTGATTTGCCAGCATTAGGCATACCTAATAAGCCGACATCAGCCAAAACTTTAAGTTCCAGCTTTAATTCCCGGCGTTCTGGTGGAGTCCCAAGTGTGCTCTGTCTTGGCGCCCGATTCACACTGCTTTTAAAGCGTGTATTACCCAGTCCATGAAAGCCACCTCGAGCAACAATAAGTTCTTGTCCGGCTTCAGTTAAATCCCCCAGAAGTTCCTGAGTTTCAATATCAATCACACCGGTTCCAACAGGAACATCAACATAGAGATCATCGCCTCCTCTGCCTGTTTTTTCTTTGCTTTGTCCCGCCTTACCATTCTCTGCTTTGTAAAAGCGAGTCATACGAAAATCAGCCAGAGTATTTAAACCATCAGTGGCTCTAAGGTAAACAGAACCACCATCACCGCCATCACCACCATCAGGTCCGCCAAATGGAATGTACTTCTCACGACGAAAGCTGACAATACCCCTGCCACCCTGACCTGATTCAACTTTTATGGTCGTTTCATCAATAAATTTCATTTTTTTATTCCATTTATGTTCGAACCTTCCGCAAGGAGAGCACGAGAATAGAAAACAAAAAGGCCCCGCCAGAAACTGGCAGAGCCTTTTTATGTTAGTTCATAAAAACTTCAGCTTCCAGTGACTAATTAAGTCATATCCGAAATACTCAAATTTATTATGTTCCTGTTACTTTAGAAATAGTGCAACTCTACTAAAGAATTACTCTGCAATAACACTAACAAATTTACGGTTTTTAGGGCCTTTTGTTTCAAAAAGAACACGCCCGTTGACTTTGGAAAAGAGTGTATCGTCTTTACCAATACCAACATTCAAACCTGGATGAACTTTAGTTCCACGCTGACGGATCAGAATATTTCCACCCAGAACCATTTCACCACCGAATTTTTTTACACCAAGACGTTTCGATACCGAATCACGTCCGTTTCTGGTACTACCACCAGCTTTCTTATGAGCCATTATTCTACCCTTTCTTTAATGCTTATTTGATTAAGCAGAAATTTTTTCTATTTTAAGTTCAGTATAAGATTGACGGTGTCCCATCTGCTTACGATGATGCTTCCGGCGTCTGAACTTAATAATCATTACTTTTTTGCCACGACCATGAGAAGCTACTGTTGCAGTAACCTTGCCACCATCAATAAAAGGTGCGCCCACTTTAACATCATCGCCATCAGCAACCATTAGAACTTCGTTCAGATCAATGCTGGCGCCTTCTTCTGCATCCAGCTTCTCAACCTTAAGCGTTTGACCTTCGCTTACTTTATACTGCTTACCACCAGTTTTTATTACCGCGTACATACGCTTAACTCCAAAACATACCAAAGTAAAAAATATTAGGTATTTGTTTTTCTGCAGCTATCTCTTCAGATAAAAATTAGAAAATAAAAGTAAGCCACTAAACAAAAACCATGAATCCAAGACGATCAATTTTAGCGTGTTTATATAATCCATGTCAAACCCTATCCCACTTTAATTTAAATAATAGATAAAACAAATGCTTTTCACTATGATAGACTTGACAGCACCGCGCTGGATACATACGATCTCATGGTTGTAACATTCATTCTATTGTTTACCCGTTTTGAATTTACTGGTGAAAGATTGCCAGGGGCCGGAGACAATTTATTTTATTAGTAATTTAACTGTAATTTTCTATCACCATGACTATTGAAGACGTTTTTACACTTATTAAAGGCGATATGGAACAGGTCAATAACCTGATTCAAAGCAGTCTCTATTCTGAAGTTGTTTTAATCAACCAGATAAGCAAGTACATTATTAATAGTGGTGGTAAGCGGCTTCGCCCAATCCTGGTGCTTCTCAGCGCCAATGCCTTTACCAATGCATCAAATAACAGTAACCGACATGACGTCACTCTCGCTGCTGTCATTGAATTTATTCATACCGCAACTCTGTTACATGATGATGTAGTTGATGAATCAGAACTGCGACGAGGAAAAGATACTGCCAATGAACTTTTTGGTAATGCCGCCAGTGTGCTAGTGGGTGATTTTCTTTACTCCAGAGCATTTGAAATGATGGTCGGTGTGGGCAGTATGAAAGTGATGGAAATTCTTTCTCACTCCACAAACACGATTGCAGAAGGTGAAGTTTTACAATTGCTTAATTGCAATGATTCTTCCACCACTGAGACTCGTTATCTCGAAGTCATTCACTACAAAACAGCAAAATTATTTGAATCAGCATCACAACTCGGTGCCGTTGTCACAGAACAGAATGAGGCAACTGAAAAGGCCATGGCCAATTACGGCATGCACCTGGGTACTGCATTTCAACTGATTGATGATGTCCTGGATTATAGTGCCAGCAGTGATGAAATGGGGAAAAATGTTGGTGATGATCTGGCCGAAGGCAAACCCACCCTGCCGCTTATTTATGCCATGCAGCATGGCACACAAGAACAGGCAGCATTAATCAAAGAAGCCATTGAACAAGGCGGCCTGGATCAAATTGAAGAAATCACCCAGGCGATTGAAGCCACCGGTGCACTGGGCTACACTCGTGAAATTGCAAAAAATGAAGCTGAATTAGCAATAGCTCAACTGGAAATCATCCCTGATTCTGATTATAAAACTGCCATGATAACTCTGGCTCACTTCTCGGTTAACAGAAAATATTAACAGAAGTCTGTAGTCAAAATCAGAAGCTTAGAAATTTTTATGGCTACATCAGTATTTTTGATTCAATCTTCTGACTTCTTTTTCAGACTATGTCCGCTTATATCTCATTTCAATTGAAACCGAGTCTGCAAACCTTAAAGCATGGGGTTTGTCGATTTCAACCGTTGCTTCCAATACCTTTTCTGCGGTTGCAATCAGAGCAATAATATCACCGGCCATTTTTTCTAATAGATCAAATGATCGTTCTTCAACAAGACAAATGATTTTTTTTGTCAGAACCTTGTAATTACACGCATCATCAACGGAATCACTTTTTATGGCACTTGCTGCATCATAGCCCAGGGAAATATTCACGATAACATCCTGTTTCTTGGTTTTTTCTTCTTCATTAAAACCAATAAATGTCCTTAAACGTAAATTTTTAATATGAATTGTTGCGAGCTGGTGGGACATTTCGGCGTATTTCCTTTAACGGATTAGATGCAAAAATTCAGACCGTGTTGCCTGTATTTCACGAAAGGCACCCAGCATCATTGAGGTTGTCATCATCGAATTTTGTTTTTCTACGCCACGCATCATCATGCACAGGTGCTTGGCTTCCAGAACAACTCCAACACCTTTAGCCCCGGTCACCTGCATGATTGTCTCTGCAATCTGTTTGGTCATATTTTCCTGAATCTGTAAACGACGCGCATACATGTCAACAATACGAGCGATTTTAGACAAACCGATGACCTTACCCTGAGGCAAATAGGCCACATGACATTTGCCAATAAAAGGTAATAGGTGGTGTTCACACAATGAATAAACTTCAATATCTTTGACCAGAACCATTTCATCATTATCTGAAGCAAAAATTGCCCCATTAACTACTTCATCAAGATCCTGCTTGTAGCCTCTGGTTAAAAATTGGAAGGCCTTAGCAGCCCGCTCTGGAGTATCTCTTAAACCATCTCTTTCCAGATCTTCACCGACTGCAGCAATAATATTGGCAAAATTCTCTTTCATGTTTTCTCAACTTTTATTTCTTTACATATATTGACCTGAATTGTAATCAATCAGACAGCAATAAAACAGATCTATTTTTTAAGGTTTTAGCTAAATCATGTTTTAGATTTAAGGAGTAAGGGTTAAGGAAAAAGGCCATATTTCAATACGGCCTAATAATTCTCCATTTTCGCTTTCTGCAGTTTTTCATAGGCTGCTAATAAACTCTGATGGCGTTGCAGACCTTCAAGTGACATTCCAGCATCAAACAGGCCGTCATAATGATTCTGACCATCAATCAGGGCAATGCATTGCTCTATAGTCTCCTGTCCATAAAGAGAGGTCAGACCATCGAGGTACATTTCGCGAGTTTTATCGTCATCCAGCTGGATTTCCAGCATTACTTCCAATGCCCGGTATAATTTTTCCCGTAGTGGTGACAGCTGTTCCATATCGAGACACCACTGTGTCCAATCCAGTGCCTGTTCATAGTCCCTGATATGCAGTGCCAGCATGGCTTTTAATTCACCCACTCTGAGGCTTTCCCAGACACTATGAGGGTCAGGAGCAATACCAATCAAACCACAGATATCCGAATGATCACTAAAATCACTTTCTTCCAGTTCCTGCAGCAATTCTTTTGCCTGTTCAGCATTTAAAGAACCAAGTGATAAAATTCTTTCCCGCAGGCTTATGCCTTCATTATTATTCTGCCAGGACAATTCTTCAACCGGGTAGATTTCAGAAATACCGGGAACCAGAATACGACAGCCATAAACACCCAGATGTTCATAATCTGCGATGTAAATATCTTTATTTTCTGTTACCAGCATAGTCGATAAAAATTCGAATTCTGACTGAGTATTACTATCAAAATCCCAGTAAACAAATTCATAATCTTTTTCTTTTTTGAAGAAATCGTAACTGATTAAACCACTGGAGTCGATAAAATGAGTTTCCAGATTGACCGGATCGGCTACCGCCTCATTGTCAAAACAGGGTGCTTGAAAGCCATCCAGAGAATCAAGCCGACGCCCCTGAAGTAATTCTGTGATGGTTCTGTCCAGAGCCACTTCAAAACTCGGATGGGCTCCAAATGAAACCAGACATCGACCTGATTCAGGCTCAATCATCGTCACGGACATAACCGGATATTGTCCCCCAAGAGACGCATCCTTCACTTCAATAATAAAACCTTCCTGTTCCAGCTCTACTTTTGCTGCATGAGCTTTGGGATACATTTTTATAATGTTATCAGGAATGTCCGGCAGGCTGATGCACTCAGCAATAATACGGTTTTTAACATAGCGCTCAAAGATTTCTGAAAGCGCCTGAGTACGTGCTTCCATTTTACTATTTCCCGCTGACATGCCATTGCTGACATACAGATTGCCAATAATATTGACCGGAAACCAGATCTCCTTTTGATCACTCTGACGAACAAAAGGCAAGGCACAAATACCGCGTTCAAAATTTCCTGAGTTAGTATCCAGCAAAGATTCCGGGGTTAATTGATTATCTGGATCATAAAATGGCCAGAGTGTTTTATTTAACACATTTGAATAAATAGAATCATCAACCGGAAACCATTTTTCATCTGGATAATGGACAAAATCTGCATCCGCAAGGTTTTTCCCAAGGAAATAATCAGCGAAAAAATAATTGCAGTTCAGACGTTCAAAAAACTCTCCCAGAGCACTAGCCAGGCAGGCATTTTCTGTGCTGCCTTTGCCATTGGTAAACAATAAAGGACAGTTTTTATCCCTAATATTAACCGAAAAAATGTTACTGACCGGATTTAACCAGAGGGCTTCCTCAATATCAAAGCCCAGTAATTGCAACTGAGCCTGCATTTTTTCAATTGAGACTTCCAAAGCCTCATCTTTACCTTTAATATAGGTTTTTGACATTTTACAACCGCCCCGGACTGATTTATTAAACCGATGAATTTACAACAAGAGTATAACAAAATACAGTATCTTTATACTCCCTTGTTCTGTGAAGAAAATATCTGGCAACTGATAAAGTCGCTGGCATCTACCGGAATAAAGACCTGTCCTCACAAAATGTGGACCCTCATCATAACTAACCCAAATAGAAAAGTCGCACTCTTTAATCAAAAACTCAGCCCCAAAAGTACAGAAATAAATCATCCAGTTATCTGGGATTATCACGTCATTATGCTGGCAGAGATTTGTCAAAAATACTATATTTTTGACTTTGACACCCGTTTGACATTTATTACCCCTGTGCAGGAATATTTACAAAAAACCTTTGTCTCTCCCAGCAAACTACCGCAAGAATTTATCCCTTATATTCGAAAAATACCTGCTGAAAATTATCTGAAGCAGTTTTATTCTGATCGAACTCATATGGAAAATCAGATCGAGCCATCTGACTTTCCAACATGGCCCATAATTAATGCCGGTAAAAAAAACTGCATTCCTTTGGCTGATTATTTAAGCATTGATAAAGTGTTTAATGATAAAAGTCAGCTGCTCAAAATTTCATCATTAACAGGGCTCAAACAATGGCTAACACAAGCGAAAGAGCAATTTTGAATGTTAAATTTCCTTATTTCGTCAATAAAAAAACCCGCTCATTAAAATAAGACATATTTTGTGAGCGAGGACTGCGACTGTCTGCAGAAATATCCGCGACTTCTAATAATTCAATCTCAAAATATTCACCATATAATCGATAAACTTCCTCCTCTGTCACTGAATAAGGCGGTCCCTGCTTCTCTTTTTCATCATAATCCAGAGTCAGCAGCAGCATAGTAATTTTTTGAGGAAGCAATTCCAGTAATTTTTGTACGTATTTTTCACGCATTTCTGACGGTAATGCAACCAGGGCAGCTCTATCATAAACGGCTGTAATATCATGTAGATAGTCTTTTTCCAAAACAAAGAAATCACCACATAAAATATCCACTTCCGGACTGCTCCAAAGTGTTAACTCTGTTTGATCTGAAACATTTTTTTCATCAGAAATGATTGTTTTACTTGCATTTAGCTGTTGTTCTGTATAAAAATCTTGCACCGCAAGGGTGTTTAATTCATTGCCAAGAACGCGAAATCCCTGTTGATAAAGAAAATGCAGATCCTTAGTTTTACCACATAAAGGAACCAGCACACGGCTTTGATCTTCCAGCTTTAGTCTGTGCCAATACCTTGATAAATAAGGATTAACCTTATCAAGATGAAAGCCAATACGCTGTTCTTGCCAACGTTGATGCCAATAAGAATGATGCATAAATTCAGGTACTCGGCCCTTGATAAATGAGCATAAAAAGCATCAATTAAAGTGCTTTTTATGGTAAATAAAAATATTATTTAATTTATTTTGCCAATAAAACTTGACAAGATAAGTGTCTAAGCATTATTCCTTAATAGGGATTAAAGACAAAAAAATAAAGTATTTAAAATATATTTGACTGACATTAATAAAGAAAAACTGAAAAATTATGGGTAAATCACTGGTTATCGTGGAGTCTCCGGCTAAGGCCAAGACAATAAATAAATATCTGGGCAAGGATTACATTGTAAAGTCCAGCGTGGGTCACATCCGCGATCTGCCCACCAGCGGCAGTAACCGGAAGTCAGCAATGACACCCAAGGAAAGGGCAAAGTTAGCAGCACAATCAAGGAAGTTAGACCCTGAAGAGCGCGAAAAGCGAAAAAAAGCAAGAGCACAAACCGCCTTGATTGAGCGCATGGGCATCGACCCTGAAAATGGCTGGAATCCTCAATATGAGCCCATGCCGGGAAAAGAAAAGGTCATCACCGACCTGAAAAAATTAGCCAAAACATCCGATACTATCTATCTCGCGACCGATTTGGACCGCGAGGGAGAAGCTATTGCCTGGCATCTGCAAGAAACACTAGGCGGTTCTGGTAGTAAAAAAGACGAAAAGATCTTTAAACGGGTTGTCTTTAACGAGATCACCGAAAAAGCTATTCATGAAGCATTTGCCACACCGGGCGAGTTGAATATGAGCCATGTCAATGCCCAGCAAACCCGACGCTTTCTGGATCGAGTTGTGGGTTATATGGTATCACCTCTGCTTTGGAAAAAAGTGGCCAGAGGACTCTCTGCAGGCCGGGTTCAGTCAGTTGCCGTTAAACTTGTGGTTGAACGAGAGCGGGAAATTCACGCCTTTAATCCTGAAGAATACTGGGAAATCTATGCCGATCTTTTGACTGCTAAAAAAGATGAACTGCATGCTCAGGTATTAAAATATCAAGGTAAAGAGTTTCGTCCCAATAGCGAAGCTGAGACAAATGTCGCATTGCAGGTATTGGAAAATGCTGATTATACCCTCAGCAAACGTGAAACCCGTGCCACCAGCAGTCGCCCAAGAGCACCATTTATTACTTCAACACTGCAACAGGCAGCCAGCACTCGAATGGGATTTGGCGTTAAAAAAACCATGATGCTGGCACAACGCCTTTATGAAGCCGGTTACATTACCTACATGCGTACTGACTCAACAAATTTAAGCACCGAAGCAGTCGCCAGCGGTCGTCAGTACATCCAGGATAATTTTGGTAAAAAATATTTACCTGAAACCCCCAACATCTATAGCAGCAAGGGTGGTGCTCAAGAGGCTCACGAAGCCATACGTCCTTCAGATGTCACTATCAGTGCCACTGATATCAACGGAGTTGACAGAGATGCTCAGCGCCTTTATGAGCTCATCTGGAGACAATTCCTTGCCTGCCAGATGACTCCAGCTAAATATGAGAATACCAGCCTCATCATCAGCGCCGCAGATTATGATCTCAAGCTAAAGGGCCGCACCATTTTATTTGATGGCTGGACCCGCGTGATGAAAGCCATTGCAAAATCCGCAGAAGAAGTGATACTGCCTGCGGTCAAAGAAGGTGAAAGCTTCAAACTACAGACTCTGTTACCTTCTCAACATTTCACCAAGCCGCCAGCACGTTATTCAGAAGCCAGTCTGGTGAAAGAATTGGAGAAAAAAGGCATTGGCCGTCCATCAACCTATGCCAGTATTATTTCTACCATTCAGGATCGCGGTTATGTTACCACTCAAAATAAACGTTTTTATGCTGAGAAAATCGGTGCTGTAGTCATAGAACGATTATGTGAAAGCTTTCATGAATTAATGACTTATAGCTTTACTTCTGAAATGGAAAAAGAGCTGGATGAAATTGCCACCGGTGAAAAACACTGGCAGGATGTTCTCGATACTTTTTATCAGGACTTTAAAGGCCAGTTAAATAAGGCTGATACCGATGGCGAAGGTGGTATGCGGACTAATGATCCAACTCCCACAGACATTCCCTGCCCTGAATGCGGCCGTCATATGATGGTACGCACGGGTTCAACCGGTGTTTTCCTGGGTTGTTCTGGTTATAGTCTGCCCCCTAAAGAACGTTGTAAAGGCACTCTGAACCTGATTTCCGGCGATGAAGCTGTCGATGTGGAGCAGGACGAAGAAAGTGAAGCAAAAGCACTGATTGAACGTGAACGCTGCCCAAAATGCGACACTTCTATGGACAGCTACCTCATTGATGAACAGCGCAAATTGCACATCTGTGGAGACAACCCTGACTGTGACGGTTTTATTGTCGAACAGGGTCAGTTTCGTATCAAAGGTTATGAAGGTCCGGTAATCGAGTGTGATAAATGCGGCAGTGATATGCAGCTTAAATCCGGACGCTTTGGCAAATATTTTGCCTGCACCAGCGATGATTGCAAAAATACTCGTAAGTTACTTCGAAATGGTGAAGCAGCACCACCAAAGGCAGATCCAATCCACATGAAAGAATTACCCTGTGAGAAATCAGAGGGTTATTTTGTCTTTCGTGATGGAGCAGCTGGTGTATTTATGGCATCCAGCGCTTTCCCCCGCTCCAGAGAAACCCGCGCACCATTAATTAGTGAATTATTGCCTCACAAAGATGAACTGGACCCCAAGTTTCTTTATCTGACTGAAGCACCGGTTGAAGATAATAAAGGCAATCCGGTTATGATCCGCTTTAGTCGTAAAAACAAAGAACAATATGTCATGTCGGAAAATAAAGAAGGCAAGGCAACTGGCTGGACCGGACATTATCGTGATGGAAAATGGGACATAGAACTACCTAAACCTAAGAAAAAAGCAGCTAAGAAAAAAGCGGTAAAAAAGAAGGCTGTCAAAAAGAAAGCAACAAAGAAAAAAGTAGTGAAAAAGAAATTATCATAGCAAGTTTTTAAAAATGATATTTTCTTTTTATGAGTAAATAATGCCGGTTTACGACCTAAGCAGTAGTTCGCTGATTGTTCGAAAATCAAGAGAAAAAGAAGTGGCGGCGTTCAAATAAATGCGTGTAAAACGACTGCAAGATATACTGGTGCAACCAATTGGGGCCGCTGCAAGCACAT
>JADGDG010000049.1 GCA_016744995.1 Gammaproteobacteria bacterium | reverse complement strand
CGGACAAAATCTAAACACGCTGAATAGCTACAGTTTGTTCTAACTTATTAGTCAATGCGACTAAAAAGCCCGGTCACCGAAAGGTGAGCGGGCTTTTTTTATGACGAATGGATCTTTGTCATAAAATTGTAATATTTATCTTGAAATTTTGTATCCCCCTTCCTATACTAAGTCAACATTAAATTTACAGGAGAATGTTATGTCAAAAGATGATAAGAAGAAAAAAGCTGGTAAAAAGAAAGAGAATAAGAAAAAAGCACTTTTAAAGCTGAAAAAAGCTCAGAAAAAGTCAAATAAAAAGAAACTAAAGAAGAAAGATGCGAAGAAGAGTGTAAAAAAACAGAAGCAAAAAGCAAAAAAGAAAAAAAATTCTAAGAAAAAGAAAAAAAATAAGTCAAAGAAGTCTAAAAAATAAAAATTGTTTTTATTAATTTTAGATGAATAATTCAAATAGATTATTATTCATAATCTATTTGAATGACTTTTAATAGTCCAACCCCTTATTTATTAAAAGTTTATATATACTTTCTGAAGTAAAATGTAATCTTTTAGCCTCTTTAAAGCACCCCAAAAGACATACTGACAAGTTGATATAAATATAGTAGAATTCGTCATCCAGATTTAACTGTAATTATTTTTAATCTGGGTTATACGTTATTGTTATATGAAAGTTAATAAATTGGGTAATTATTATGGGTAAACCAGACGTCTCACATCTTCCTTACGAAAGCTCATTTGTTCCAGAGATCCTGACTCAGGATCACAAGATTAAATTTGCATGTCATCCAGGCGTTTCCTGTTTTAATGCTTGCTGCAAACAAGCAGATGTCATGCTGGCGCCTTATGACGTCATTCGTTTAAAACATCATTTAAAATTAACTTCTGAGCAATTCCTGAAAGATTATACTGTTCCATGGGAAATGGATAGTGATGGTATTGTTGGTGTCAAGCTCAAGACAAACGAAGATAAGCACTGCTTATTAATGACAGAAAAAGGCTGCAGTGTCTATGATGATCGTCCTTCTGCCTGTCGTTACTATCCATTTGGTTTAATGGGAGTAAAACACACGGAAGCTAAAACAGATGAACAAAACTACTTTCGTATTGAAGAAGAGCATTGCAAAGGGCATGAAGCAGAAAACTTCCTCCCTGAAACAAAAGAAATTTCACTGGGTGAATACCGTGATACTCAGGGTGTAGAAGATTTTGATAAATACAACCTTGACTGGATACGCTTAATGCTCAAGAAGAAGTCTGCTGGGCCTTCTGTTGGAACACCTTCAGTTGAAAGCTTACAGATACTCTTCATGGCGACCTACGATCTGGATCGCTTTAAACGTTTTATAACAAGTCCTAATTTTCAGGCTGTTTATGATCTTGATAAAAAATTATTTGATGAAATTCAAACTGATGATGTTGCTTTATTAGAATTTGGATATCGCTTCTTACGTCAGGCCTTATTTGGTGAAAAGACAATTGATACAAAACAGGAAGCAGTAAATAAACGCTCAGAAGAACGTAAAGAATTTTGGAAAGCACGCCATGATGCTGAAATGGAATATGCAAATCTGAACGATCCGCGTTATGATCCTGCTGTGATGGGGGATGAAGTGATGCGTGATGATATGTTAAAAGAGCAGGAAGAAGCTGCTCAGAAAAAAAATCAAGAAAAGTAATAGAGGCTAAGTCCGATGTTACTCAACCAGAAAGTTGATTTTTCAACGCTATCTCGAATGAAGATAGGTATTGTCTCTGATACACATGAAGAATTAGATGCTCAAGTTGCTGCTATGATTAGCAATTGTGATATCGCTATTCATGCAGGAGATATTGGTACGAGTTCTGTTATCGAATCATTACAGCCAAAAACAGGTCATGTTATTGCTGTTGCCGGCAATAACGATAAGCCTTATCTTTGGGATTTTAAAGACTGGCAACTGGTTAAAAACCTTCCCAATATTCAACAACTCTCTGTGCCGGGCGGAAAAATTGTGATCGAGCATGGGCATGAGCATGATATGTTCAAACCTGCACATCAGGACTTAAGAGCTGCCCATCCTCAGGCCAGACTGATCATCTATGGCCACACACATATTCAAGTTATTGATAGTGATGAGCCTGATCAATATGTCTTAAATCCGGGAGCTGCTGGATACACAAGAAATAAAGGTGGACCATCCTGCATTGTTTTAACTATTGATAATGATGACTGGGATTATGAAGTTTTTAAATTCTCAGATGAAAGTGCTGGATAGTATTTTTCTCTCATAAAAGAAACTAAGTTCAATCGCTAGTCTTTTGATGTTACTTACAATTCATAATTCACAATTGCTGAAATACTCCTATCGGGGTAATACCTTGTTAAGGTAAAAATAACCCACAACTGCGGATATGATTGAGCCAACCAGAATACCCAGGCGATCATTCATAAAGATTGCTTCAGTACCACCTTGTTCAAATGCCAGCGAACCAATAAATAAACTCATGGTAAAACCAACACCACAAAGAAATGCTACGCCATAAAGCTGCTTCCAGTTGACGTTTTCAGGTAAAGACGCTATGCCTATTTTTACAGCAATAAAACTAAAAAGCATGACGCCAATCTGTTTACCAAAAAACAGGCCCAAAATAATCCCAAGAGGAATGGGCTCAAGCAGTGTGCTGATACTAAGGCCTGCCAGAGGAACCCCTGCATTGGCAAAAGCAAATATGGGTATAATAACGAATGAAACACTACCATGGAGATCATGCTCCAGTGTTTTGGCTAGTGACTTTTCATCTTCAGATTCAGTTTTTAATGGGATTAGAAATGCTAACACGACACCTGCCAATGTTGCATGAACCCCCGATTTTAAAACGGCTACCCACAAAATAATGCCAACCAGAAGATAGGGGGTCAGTGATTTTAGTTTAGCAACATTAAATACAGATAGAATAACAATTGCGGTTATAGCGACTACCAGGCTGCTAACAGACAGGTCACTGGTATAAAATATAGCAATGATGATGATTGCACCCATATCATCCATAATAGCCAGTGAAACTAAAAAGATTTTTAATGCAAGAGGAACTCGTTTGCCAAGTATCGCGAGAATGCCCAGAGCAAAGGCGATGTCTGTGGCGGCAGGAATTGCCCAGCCTTTTAGTGCAGCGGGATCATTCCAGTTGAGTGATGCATAAATTAAAGCCGGTATTACCATTCCTCCAATTGCAGCAAAGGCGGGGAGAACAATCTTCTTTGGATCTGATAACTCACCCTCAAGTAATTCTCTTTTGAGTTCCAGGCCGATTAAAAAGAAAAAGATTGCCATTAAGCCATCATTAATCCAGAGGATCAGTGGTTTAGCTATGTGTAAGGCTCCAATCCTTATTTCAACCGGGGTATCTAAAAGAGCAGCATAGAGGTTTGATAGTGGGGAGTTAGCAACAATGATAGCTAAAAAAGCGGCGCTCATTAGAAGGATGCCGCTGGCACTTTCTTTTTTTAAAAAATTTTGAAAAAAGTCCATATAATATTATTCCAAGGTTTAGATTAGCAGTGAATGTGCTCTAAACTAGTTTGTTTTATTAGAAACAATATTTTAACCTTATTCTTGTTTTAAGCAAAGGTTCCTTTATAAGTTTAATATTTAACATTTGGGCAAGTCTTTGGGTAAACTCCTGATGAACATATAAAAATCTTCATTATATGTTTCTACTATGATCCCTTAATTCAGCATCTATAAGCCTTGTTGATTAAAAAGACATATACAACAGTGGCATAAGATGTTTGTGTTGATAACTTCTCTTAGAAGTATTGATCTGTAATATAAAATACGACTGGTTTAAGAGTAAAATTTTATACTAAGTCAATTTAAAAAAAATGACGGGTTAATTTTTTTAATGAAAAGATAAAACTATGATATTATTAAATCAATATAATTATTAATTGCATGGATATTATTATGATACATACTAGGGTTATTTTGTTAGTGTTGCTTGTTTTATTATTTTCAGGTTGTGGTGGAGGTGGTGCTGATGTCCAAACCACGACGACAAATACTACCATGGGACAAGAATTAATGGATTTAAATGATAGTTTTAATAAAGGAATTCTGACTGAAAAAGAATACAAAAATGCAAAAGAAAATATAATGGATCGTTATGACCGTTAGTTCAGGAGCTATTATAAAACAAACCACAACGGTTTTTGTTTGTTTAGCATCGCTTTTATTGCTTGCTTGCAGCTCCAGGATGGAAACCTTTGACTCAACTCAGAGTTTAGGCAGACAACTGGATGATTTGCACAAGGCTTATAATCAAAGTGCAATAACAGAAAATGAATACAAAAAGGCAAAAGAAATATTAATGGAACACTATCAATAAGAGGATTGATGCTTTTTCCAGGCTGTTTTAATTGCTTGATTAAACTCGTCAGCAGTCGAAATGGTTGATTGAGTGATTAAAATTTCTTCAAACAATGTTCGGACCTTAAGGTTTATCGGATTAATTTTCTGTCCTTCCCAGTTTTTTTGTTTTATATCTTTTGATAATTTCACATAAGTTGCTGCGACCATGTTGTAAGCTAATTTAAGTTCGCCATTTTTTGCATGTGCACGCACCTTATCAATGATAATTTGTGCTCTCTGTGCAATTTCTTCCATAGTTTCAGCTTTAAGTAACTTATTTTGCAAGTTGATAAAGTCGGCCTGTCTGAAGGAGGCCGTTCGCCGTTTATTCTTTTTTTTTGTTTTTGAGACCAGAGATTGGGACGAGTAGCGATTGAACGTTGCTTTTGAATTATAGCGACTGGATTTTGAGCATCCTTGATTTGTGAATTCTATTGTGCCATCAGGCTGGACGCACTGAGTGATTGTTGCAGCATTAAGTTCACCGCAAAAAAATAAACTAAAAACAAACAATAAAGTGACTTGCTGCTGCTTCATGTCCTGCCTCTATCCTGATGTCTGATGTTGACTAAGCATCTAATTACACTGAGTAATTATGGATTTACCTATAGGGATAATAATCATCCCTATAGATTAAAATAGTCTCGGTCAGTTTTATAGACTGCTGTAATATTATTTATTATCTGCTTTGACTTTAACCGATAAAGCTTTTGCGAATGAGATGGCCACCTTATCTCCTACTTGAACTTTTTTAAGAACACTGGGAGATCTGGGGCGTAAGGTTTTCATATTTCCTTTTAGGTCTTTTAATGTAATGAGTGAGTTTTCCAGGTCAATAGAGGTAATAGTGACAACAACGGTTGTTGCACTTGCTGCAGCCCCGGCTGGTTTTTCTCCTTTTTTAGCTCGTGCAAAAATAGATTCAACTTCTTCACCAGCATTGATTGCATCGGCCCCAAAAGCTTTAATTACGATGGTCTCAGCATAATTGACATTGACTATATCCCCAACTTTGACCTGCTCAAAGTTAACAATATCATTACCCACATTTACTTTTTTTGTAAAACCAGAACGATCTTTTAATTGAATCCAACCAGCATCATGGTCAATTGTAATAACTTCCAACTGTTGATTAACAATAACACTTTCAGTTATTGATGGTTTTTGCTGATCTGAGAAAACAGCATTGCTCATAAATAAGGCAAAGAGAGATGTGACGATTATTTTAAATTTCATCATTATTATTTCCTGTTATTGATATGCAGTAAGTATTCTCAATGATACATGAAAAATTATTATTCACAAAGTCTGTGGATAACTTTGTGGATAAACCTGGGGTGGATTATATAAGAGGCCGATGCTCTTGATTATGTTACAATTTGATTACTCTTTAGACAAAGTTGAATTTAGCAGTACATTCTGATTTATTGTGGATTTAAATAGTGTCTGAAAAGCATATTTAATAACAATATGTTATTGCTTAATTACCTTGTTATCTCTATTATTCTTTTATCTCTTAGCTAAGGAAACATATAAAATTCATCAATTCTTTGTGATTTAATATGTTTTACTTATATATCAGGGCTAATAAAGTAAGCAGTTATAAAATATTATCTTAAAATTTGTCATTTGGGGCACTATGGCAGTTCAGAATAAAAAAGTGTTGGCACAGAATATTTCTATTGGTATGTATGTTTCAGGGCTTGACCGCCCATGGATTGAAACTGACTTTCTATTGGAAGGTTTTTACGTTGAGACAATTAACGATATTAGTAAATTACAAAAAATATGCTCGTTTGTTTATATTGATATTGAGTTAACAAAAGAGCGGATCAGCATTGAGGTGACAGAGCCTTCTTTACTGGCAAAAATTAAAACAATTGCGACAACTGACATTAAGGATATCAGTTTCAATTCGCATACAAAGAAAAGTCGAATACCTCAACCTGAGACGACCTATAAAAAAACAAGTTCCTTTTCGAGCGAGTTTAGAACGGCAAATCAGCTTTATAAAGACATCACACTCACTGCTTCACAAATTTTTTCAGATGTAGGCTCGGGGAAGGATGTTGATCTAGGGTCAGTCAAACGTTCAGCAACAGCAGTGGTTGATAGTGTTGTTCGAAATCCTGATGCATTCCTCTGGTTAACACGGCTGCATGAAAAAGATACTCATACTCACAACCGTTCTTTGAGAACATCTATCTGGGCTATTGCTTTTTCCCGTTACCTGGGGCTTGAAAAAGAGAAACTCAATAATTTATCAATCGCTTTGCTATTATGTAATATTGGTAAGGCAAAACTGCCGTTTGAGTTACTTGAAAATGAGGAGGAGCTCAGTAATGAGGAGCAATTGGAGTACCAAAAGCATGTTGATTATACCCTTGATGCTCTAAAAATTATGGGGCGCACGCCACAAGCAATTATAACGGTTATTCGTTCACATTGTGAACGTTTTGACGGCTCAGGGTATCCAATGGAATTGATGAAAGATGAAATACCATTTTTAGCCCAAATTGCAGGTCTGGTGAGTTATTATGAAGAGATCACAAATCGCAGAATTCAAGGTGATTCTCTGGATCCGACTCGAGCAGTTGAGCACCTTTACAGTCTAAGAAATAAGAAATTTATGTCTGAACTGATTGAAGAGTTTATTTGTTCTATAGGAATTTATCCTGTGGGTTCGATTGTGGAGCTGAATTCAAAAGAAATTGCTATTATTGTTGAGCAGAACAATAATAACCAATTATTACCCAAAGTTCTCATTCTGCGCGATGATAAACGTGAACATGTGAATGTTTTTAAGTTACTTGATTTATTTGAAATCAGCCAGACCAGCCGTGTAAGCCCCAAAATCATTAATACCTATCCTTTAGGGACATTTGGTATTGATGTTGAAGAAGTGACCAGAGGACTGGCCAAAGTCACCGAAATTGAAAATGGAATGAACAATTCCTGGGGTTTGAAAAACTTATTTAAGAAGATAGTCTCATGAAAATTTTTTTGTTACTAGCCTTACTTTTTTTATCTGCTTGTCAATCAGCACTGATTCGGGATGATAATTCATATATTGAAATTAGCAGTCAGACAACGATTGAGATCACACAAACAATTGAAGTGTCTCCTAACTCTGCACGTGCCTTTTTCCAAAATGGTGAGTTGATTAAGCCGGGGCAGTTAAATCTATATGATGTTAATTGTGAAATTGAAATTAATACGGTTTCAGAAACCTATCAGCAGATAGAAGCTAGTGTGTTTAATGTTATTTCAGTTGCTCAGGAAGAAAGCCCTATTGTTGAGAATCTTTTTCTAAGAAAAAATATTAAAGTCGCTTCATTAAATTATGCCTGGGCATCAGATTCTCCTGTGGATATTAAACGATATTACCATTTTAAATTGTCTGAAAAGGCATTGGATGATAATCGCTCTGATTCCAATAATGCTGCTTTTAAAGAATCGGGCTCTATAAAAACTGACTCAAAAACATCTAATTCAAGTACTGTAGTAAGGGCAATTATTTGTCGAGGCGCGCAAGATACACCCTATAATGCCAAGCTGCCCAGTTATGAAGAAATGAAAGTAGCTGCCGGTAAGTATTTAAAATTTAATCTGTAATTATTCAGCCATAAGACAGAGACCTTTGACTACACAAGTCGCATCCGTTTATACTTTTAAGTAACTTGAGATGTCTGCCCGAGAATAGAGTCTTTTTAACAACCAAATAAACAGAAACATTTATTATAAAAGAGTGAAACAAATGCAACAAAAAAAACTAACAACAGTAATAACAATTATTTTTACTATTAGGAATGCAATTGCATTGTCCCTGATGCTCATTTTTACTATGAATTCATATGCTGTCAATATGCAGTATCTAAAATACAGCCCGGTGGCATCATTTACAGCGGAAGACTTTGAAATGCTTCAAGAGACAGGGCATGCAGCGTTAAATAATAATAAAGATAACGAAACCAGCAAATGGTCAAATCCAGAGTCAAAAAATTCGGGCTCTATTACACCGTTAACCACATCAACAATTGACGGCATGCATTGCCGTAGAGTAAAAATAATAAATCAGGCTAAAACCAGAGCAGGGGATGCTCACTTTACTTTTTGTCAAGTAGATGGTAACTGGAAACTCTTAAAGTAAATTCCACATGAAAATGTAAACAATCAAGGGTTAATATGAAGAGAATAAAATTTATAGTATTTTTGTTTTGCAGTCTGATTGCACTCCAGGTTCAAGCAGAAAAAATTTCGCTGGTTGTTAATACCTGGCCTCCCTATGTTGATTCTGCGTTGGATGATGATGGCCTGGCAATGAAGATAGTAAAAACAGCTCTCAAACGGGCAGGTCATACACCTGAGGTGAGAGTTGAAAAATGGGAAAAAGTGCTTGAAGGTTCAGAAATCGGTGTTTATGATTTAATTGGTGCTGTATGGAAGACAGAAGCTCGTCAAAAAATGCTGCTTTATAGTCATTCATATCTGACGAACAATATTGTTTTAGTGACCCAGGCAAGCAACAAAATGGAATTTAGCTCTCAAAAAGATTTGCAGGGGCTGCTTGTCGGGGTATTGAAGGGATATGAATATGATGACAAATTCATGAAAAATACCAGCATATTAAAATTTCAGGCAAATAGACTCACTCAGAACTTGATCTCTGTGCAACAAGGTAAACTGGATGCAGCTGTTGCAGATAAACGCATGGCTCTTTATGAATTGAAACATTTTATGGGCAATAATATGATGGATTTTCGTTTTCTGGCAAAACCCCTAAGTTCACGTAAACTTTACGTTGCTGCACCGATAGCAAATGCATCAAGTAAAAAATTAATTGCTGCGTTTAATAAAGGTCTGGCTGCTATTAAAAAAGATGGTACTTATCAAAAAATTCTGGATAGTTACGAATTTTAAAACTGTGATCTTTATTATTGTCGCCAGTTAGTGATACTGAAATAAACATAAATGGAGAATATGTAATGTACAGACTGAAGGTGTCAAAGGTAATAGCATTAAGTTTATTATTAAATCCAGCCTTTGTGTTGTCAGCTGGTATTAATACGGATGGGCAGAGAACTTATGGAACCGATGATGCTGAAAGACGTTCAGGTCTTTATGATGATCCCACTCGAAAATCCAGGCAAGCAGTAACGCCAAAAAAAATGGGCCATAGTACTGAGCGAACAAGTGGTAGAAATGAAAATCTGCAAAGAGATCCGGGTGGTAATAAGAAACCTTATGTCAGTCAAAAGAAAAAAAGGAAAGCTGAAACAAGTAAGCGGGTTAAAGCGGATAGAAAAAAAATAGCCAATGAAAAACAGGACAATAAATTTCTGGAGTGGAAAGACGGTCGATAGTTTTTGATCAAAGCCTGTTAAAATCAAAAGCCATCTATCATCCTGAGTCGTTTGTCCGGGCTTTGAGCTCAGGCCCGGAACAATCGACTCAGAACAAGTGACTTTGTCTGATATCGTTACTTACCAGCGATTTTATTCAGCTTTTCAGCCTGAATAACCTGCCCATTAAGCGCCGAATCTTTCGCATTACGACCAAAG
>JADGDG010000048.1 GCA_016744995.1 Gammaproteobacteria bacterium | reverse complement strand
TACGGTACTAAGTTATACATTATTACTGGCATGGGGTGGTTATCGCTTAAAAGATAAAGTGTCTAATGCTGCTATGAGTGGTTATGTCCTGATGGCCACTAGCTTTTTACTCACGCCGCTTAATTTTACTGCTGCTGCCCAGCTTCTGGGGAGTAGTGTCGGTATGGTTCAGTTCTTGATTTCAAGTGTATCGGTACTGATTGCCTTAGGTTCATTATATTATACCAGCAGATTAATCAGTGGCTTGTTCAATCGTCAGTTATTAAATTATTTTTCTCCTGTCTTTTTTACTTTAAGTTGTTTGCAGTTATTGGTGCCATGGGTGCAGCAGAGTCAAAATATAATCCTTCTTATGGCTGTGCAAATGATTATTCTGGGCACCTTGTTATGGGCTTTGATTAATTATCTTCCGGCACTATTAAAGCAGGTGTTTATTGACAGGCAATACTTACTTGTTATGAGTGTCAGTAGTTTAATTTATGCAGCATTGGTTTCTGCCATTCATATTACCTTAAGCAGTTCTTTAAACGCTGAACTTAGCTATTATGCTCCCGTTATTTTGTTGCTCAGTGGTGCATTATTCTTCATGGATGGACAACTTAATGACTATAAGGAGCAAATGAAATTATTATCTTATTTTAGTTTTATTGCTTATGCTGTCTCCTTAATTGCGCTAGTATTGTCATTCGATATTGAACCAATACGCTATTTGACACTATTTTTAGCGGTACTGCTTTATATTAGGCTAATCTGGTTATATCGCTCACTAGTGCCACTTTATCTGGTATTTATTCTTTTAGGTTTTTTACAGTTTGATCTGATCCTATCAGGCTGGCTGCCGGATATTCCAGGGGTTTCCTCAGCCAGAGCTCCGGACTGGTTTTTCCTGGCATCTCTACCCTTACTGGCGGCTATTTTCTGGGCCCTGAAAATTTTTAGAAAATCTGAAATTCAGCAGACTAAGAATTTTAATATTACACGCCATTTATTTCACTTTCTGATGATAATTGCGATCAGCCTGAGTACTTATAGTCAATGGCATATTGCAGTCCATTCTTATATTGAAACAAGTGGTTTTTTGCTGGCAGCGTTACTTAACCTTGCTAATAGTCTGGCTATTATTATAGGAAGTTACTATTTGCTTAAATCTAAACAGCTCAATGCCTGTGAACTTGTTGGTGGCAAGTTTTATAGCAGTTATTTATACCTTTTGCTGATATTGCCTGTGATGCATATTTTATTCGGTTTTCAGGGACTGCTTTCTATGGAGATAAAATTAGTATTAATTTGTTTAATGATTTTTTTCTATTCACTTAACAGCAGTTCTGATTTTGTTTTGTTTTATGCGGATAAAGAGAATGACCTGGGTGAATTTAAAAACAGGATCATGAATAGAGAGCTGTTTATTAATGCTTCGATAGCAATAAGTTTGCTGCTTCTGGTAATTGTTTCGGCTGGATATTCTGTTTCAATAGAAAATGCTTTGCTTATTTTTGTTGTTTCACTGAATTTTTTATTCCTGAGCTTAAGTCTGTTAAACCGTGCTTTGTTTTATCTTTTTTTATTGATTGTTTCAGCGGCAATATTAACAATTAAGCTCTATCTAAGTCACTCACCATCAACCGGTCTTCTGGTTATCAGTTCTGCCATGCTTATTTTTTACTTTATTCACTGGCTTGATAATAAAAGACGAGATGAAGTAGAGCGTATAAAACTTGATAATAGTAAACAAAATAATCCAGATAAACTTTTAGGGTTTTATCCTGTCAATGATTTTTATATTAAGAATAAAGCAGAGGAGATGAATCATGCTTAATTCACGTTGCTTAGAAACTGTTCCAGTGAATTTAATTCAACAACCTGTTGAACGTGCAGCTTTTCTAGTTTGGCTGATAGCTTCTGCTCAGTTCTTTACTTATCCCTTAGTCTCTGAGTCAGTCTGGTCTTTAAGCTGGTATTTAACTGCCCCGGTGTTAATTTTAGCATCAATGATCATTGCTATACGGATGCACAATAGCTGGCCTTTATTAATTTCTTATATCAGCGGTGCCATTGTTGCTGTTATTTATTTTAATCCTGAAATAATGCACTTAATTAATGGCTTTAATATTTTAGACGATAAGTATTTATATCTAAATATTGAAGCTAAGCATCAAAACCTAATGATACTTGGGATTTATACGCTTAGCTTCTGGTTATTGAGTAGTTATTTTCTTAAAAGTCGCTTATTTGTTTTTTTGCAGGAATTTATTGTTGCAGATAATGATGGTGAGCAGAGTGAAATCAATCTTTCTCAACAGTTTGAGTCCTTTCTCTTTTATATTACATTTATTGTGCTGAATGCAATTGCTGTTTTAAGCCTGAATTTACCTGATCAATATTCCCTTGCCAGTCTGTGTCTGGCTGTCATTTTTTTGTTTATTTCTGGTATACATATAAGTTCAAATAAACGAGGTGTTTTATTACCGATTTACCTTTTATTGTTGCTGGCTTTATATCTTCTGGTTCAGTCAAAAGTAAATATGCTTTTTATCAGTGCTGCTGGCAATACACAATATTTAAATTCTGATTTGATACTTTTTGTTGTTTTGTCTTTTGCGCTCTGGATCTGGCATAATTTTTTCTCTCAGCATTTTAATCGAATATTTAAGCAGGTTAATATAGCAACGGCTTTATGGCCTTTATTTGGTTTGCTCATATTGCTGGCTTTATTTTCCTACCATTCTCTAGCATTGATCTTTCATCCTGCTTATTTACTATTAGTTGTTTTTTACCTGTTTTTAATGTTGCGTAATACATCAATGTCATTGCTTCCCTGGGCAATTACTTTGTTATTCAGTCTATTTATGCTGGTGCTTGAAATACCGATGAATATGGATTTGTTTTCCAGAAAAATGATTGATCATTTTGGCTTGTATGGTCAGCAATCCTTATTGTTTTGTTTTGTTCTGATTGCTTTCAGCCTGCTATGGGAGCGCTATCTTAATAAATTTTTTATGCAAATAGGCTGGTCTGAAGTTTCATTTAAACAACCAGCTGTTGCTGTCACTTTAGTTGTGACCCTATTCTGCTATCTCATTAATATTATTGTAGTCACTGGATCCATCAGCGGCTGGTTTGATTTAATTCATGAGGGGCTGAATATAGAAATAACAATTGCTCTGGTGATCCTCTCATTTATAATCTTAGCGCAATTTATGAGTAATATGCTGCTAGCTAATTTAACTCATTCCAGTTTAATTTTTATGATAATTGTACTCTGGTCTGGTGCAGAGGTTGGTCATAATGTCTTTGAAAATGAATATTTACCAGGCTATACACTGTTTGCTGTTATTCATTTATTATGGCTTGTATTGCCTTTACTTGTTGAGTGTTTTTATCAATATTTTGGAAAAAAATTGAACCTGAATTATCCGCATAACTTTATTTATGCAACGCAATACTGGGTGCTGTTCAGCTTTGTGGTGAGCGTGTTTTATTTACTGAGTTTTTCCTGGGATCCAGTTTTGGGAGTTGAGAACTCAGCATTTTTATCGAGTCTTGCCCTGTTGTTTATAGCCTCGATAATAATGGTAAAACGCCAGACTTATAGTTTCTGGATAACAGTGAGCTATTTATTAGCATTAGCTATGCTGGTATCAATACGTTTTATGTTACTAGGTCAGGTTCCTGTTAATTCTTATGATACTAGTGGAATACTAATCATCTCAATGATGCTTTATGGTGTGCAGCAACAGTCTTATTTGCCAGCACTCTTTGTGACTAAGAACTTAGTGGTGAACTCTGATATTCTGGTAAAACTAATACCGCTGACAGCATTATTAACCATTTCGTGGCAAACGGCTTCTTTGCATAGCAGTATGACATTATTTGTATTAGGTATCTTTTATCTGTTGATTCAAAAAGGCAGTCGCATTGCTCTTTATTCAGGATTTGTATTCATTAATCTGGCGATGTACTTGTGGATGCCATTATTATCAAATTATACTAATATGATGTTATTCTATGTAATGCCGGTTTCATTCAGCTTATTGTTTGTCTCACACCTGCATAGAAATGAGATGAAGCCTGAGCTGCAAAATAATATACGTTTGTTTGCTTTAGGGATTTTATACCTGATTGCCACAGCAGATATTTTTATCAGTTCATCATTGCTGTTGTTTTTTGTTGGTCTGCTACTGGGTTTATTAAGTACAATTTATGGTATCAGTCGAAAAACCAGAGCCTTTCTTTATGCGGGTGTTGGTTTTCTTATTATTAATATTCTGGGGCAATTAATTGTTTTCTATCCAGATGATCGACTTGGCAGGGCATTAATTTTAATGGCAACTGGTGCGCTGATCACTGGAGTGATGGTCTGGTTTAATATTAAACGTGAGTTCTTATTATCAAAAATTCGACTCTTTCGTACTGATCTTGAACAGTGGAATTAGCCTGCTTTTATTTTTACGAATGTACACTGACCTGGATTTAATTTATGTTTCGTTTTGTAAGTATCTTTCTGATTTGCCTGTCTTCTCTGGCTATGGGTTCAGAGCTTGTTAGTTCCACACTGAAGTCATTCTCATCTGATGGTTGCAGTTCATTTCCAGAAGGTACTTTTGAGCAGCGCACATTATGGCATAATTGTTGTGTCCAGCATGATATTAAATATTGGCAGGGTGGTACTCATGAGCAGCGGCTAGCGGCAGATAAGGATCTGGAACAATGCGTTGCAAAAGTGGGAGAACCAAAGATTGCAAAATTGATGCTGGCCGGAGTACGTGTTGGAGGTGGCCCTTATTGGCCAACCTCTTATCGCTGGGGTTATGGTTGGCCGTATTTTCGAAATTACGGCCCTTTAAGTGAGGCTGAGAAATTACAGGTTCAGACACAATTAAAAAAACTGAAAATTAACCTTGAGTAGATAGAATTTTAACGTAATTTTCAGGATAAATTGCCTGATTTAATTTACCGAGAGACCGTATCAGCTGCTATTGTTTATTATTGTGCTCGGACTTCGTCAAATCACACAATAATAAACAATAGCAGCTGATACTCTGTACGCACTAGGATAAGATTTAGTAAAGGGAGTAAAATTTATGTCAGATATGATAAAACCAGAGGGTTTGATCGTTTGGATGTAAAAGAATTTCCTGAATGGGTTAGCTGGCTGGCTCAGGATGCAGATGGCGCCTGGTGGGGTTATGAAGTTGAGCCGTTGCAGCATTTCTCAGGCTGGTATGAAAATGAAGTAGGTCAATGTATCCTCCTATGTAAGAAGAGCCCAAATTCTAATTGGCAGGAAACATTGATAAAACTAAGCAGTATAATTCGCTAGTCATAAGTATTTCTCCTGCTCTGAGTTCATTTGTGCTAACAGGATCTATAATAAACTTCAGGTAAAGTGGCATCTATGGGCCAAACGACTATTGAGCATGCAGAAACAACTATTTTATTCAGGTTTAATTAATCACTCGGGATGTATAGTTATCATCTGCCAATAGTGTAAAATAAAGTGGTATCTAACTCTTGCTTTTTAACTGCCCATTTCAAGTTATTATCTAAACAAAGGATCAATTATTTATGTCAGGTATGATAACAACCAGTGAGTCATCAGTATCCGATAAGCAACTTGTACTGGTAGATGGCTCTTCTTATTTGTACCGTGCTTTTCATGCCATGCCGGGGTTGAATAACTCAAAGGGAATGCCGACCGGAGCAGTTTATGGGGTGATTAACATGTTAAAGCGCCTGCGCAATGATTACCCAACCCAGAGAGTTGCGATGATCTTTGATGCCAAAGGTAAAACATTCCGTGATGATATGTTTCCTGAATATAAAGCCAATCGGGCATCAATGCCTGATGATCTGCGCTGTCAGATAGAACCTCTGCATGATGTGATCAGAGCGCTGGGTTTTCCACTTATTGCTATCCCCGGTGTGGAAGCGGATGATGTTATTGGTACTTTGGCGGTGCAGGCTGCCGAGCAAGGTCTTGATGTGGTCATTTCAACGGGTGATAAAGATATGGCTCAGCTGGTGAATGAGCAGGTGTCTCTGGTGGATACCATGAAAAACCAGGTGATGGATATTGAGGGCGTTAAGAAAAAATTTGGCGTTACACCGGAACAGATTAAAGATTACTTATCCTTAATTGGGGATACCTCTGATAATATTCCCGGAGTCGCAAAAGTCGGGCCTAAAACTGCCGTAAAATGGCTGCTGGAATATGATAGTGTGGCCAATATTATTGACCATGCCGATGTGTTTAAAGGGAAGGTCGGTGAGAACTTGCGGGCTTCTCTGGAACAATTAAAACTGTCTTACCAGTTGGTCACCATTAAACTGGATGTCGAAATGGAAGAAACCATTGGACATCTGTGTATGAGTGAGCCGGACTCTGAAAAACTTAAGCTTCTTTATGGTGAGCTAGAGTTTAAAACCTGGCTGTCACAACTGCTGAGCAAGGAATTTGCAGGCACTCAGCAGGAAATGTTGATGCCTGATGACAACGAAGGCATACAAAATAATACTAAGGGTGATTACACTACTATCACTGACTGGGATAGCTTCAATCTCTGGGAAAAACAATTGCAGCAGGCTGAGTTGCTTGCTTTTGATACAGAAACCACTTCCCTTGATTATATGCAGGCTGAAATTGTGGGTGTTTCATTTTCGGTTGAGACTGGCAAGGCTGCTTATATACCCTTAATTCATAAGGATGTTGAAGCGCCGGAACAACTGGATCGAAAGGCGGTGCTGGAACGACTAAAACCTCTGCTGGAAGATCCTGATAAAGCTAAAGTTGGACAAAATCTAAAGTATGATCGTAATGTATTGCTTAACCATGGTATTAATCTTCAGGGTATAGCCTTTGATACCATGCTGGAATCCTATGTTCTGGATAGTACCGCCACTCGCCATAATATGGATGCGCTGGCGTTAAAATATTTAAGCTATCAAACCACCAAATATGAAGAGGTGGCTGGCAAGGGAGTTAAGCAGTTGCGCTTTGATGAAGTCCCTGTGGCGCTGGCTGCACCTTATGCAGCAGAAGATGCCGACATTACTTTACGTCTGCATGAAACACTCTGGCCCAAACTGCAGGAACAGGATGGTCTGAAAAAACTATTTTGTGAAGTAGAATTACCGCTGCTGTCAGTCTTATCTCGTATTGAACGTAATGGTGTGCTGGTGGATGCTGAATTGTTGCATCAGCAAAGCCAGAAGATTGCTTTACAATTGAAGGATCTTGAAACAAAAGCATTTGATATGGCAGGTGATGCCTTTAATATGGCTTCACCGAAACAAATTCAACACATTCTTTTTGAAAAAATGGGACTGCCTGTTAAGTCAAAAACACCCAAAGGTCAGCCATCAACATCAGAGTCTGTTTTACAGGAACTGGCGCTTGATTACCCGATGCCGAAACTGATTTTAGAGCATCGCTCACTGGCAAAACTCAAATCTACTTATACGGATAAGCTGCCTCTGCAGATTGATGCCAGCACAGGACGTGTGCACACCTCTTATAATCAGGCAGTTGCTGTAACGGGACGTTTATCATCAACGGAACCAAATCTGCAGAATATTCCAATCAGAACGGCACAGGGAAGACAGGTACGGCAGGCATTTATTGCGCCTGAAGGAAAGAAAATAGTTGCTGCGGATTATTCACAAATTGAATTGCGTATTATGGCTCATCTGTCACAGGATCCGGGATTGCTGAGTGCCTTTGAACAGGGGCTGGACGTGCATCGAGCAACAGCTTCAGAAGTCTTTGGTACTGAACTGGAAGCAGTCAGTACAGAGCAAAGGCGTAGTGCCAAGGCTATTAACTTTGGACTTATTTATGGTATGTCAGCCTTTGGGCTGGCAAAACAACTGGATATTGGTAGAAAGGATGCACAGGGATACATCGATCTTTATTTTAATCGCTATCCAGGGGTTAAAGCGTATATGGATAGAATGCGGGAACTGGCTAAAGAACAGGCTTATGTTGAAACTGTTTTTGGCCGCAGACTTTATATTCCGGAAATTAATTCACGTAATGGCCAGCGTCGCCAATATGCAGAACGCACAGCAATTAATGCACCCATGCAGGGCAGTGCTGCAGATATTATCAAGCGAGCCATGTTTGCAATGGATCAATGGCTGGCTAAAGAGGCAGTTTCAGGACAATCGTTTGAAGGTATTCTTATGACTATGCAGGTTCATGATGAGCTGGTGTTTGAAGTGCCAGAAAATATTCTTGATAGTGCTGTAACAAAGATAACCAGTATCATGAGCAATGCCGCTGAACTTAAAGTCCCGTTAATTGTTGAGGCAGGAATTGGAGATAACTGGGATGAGGCGCATTAATTTTGCACCCGCATAGAATGTGGGTGCAGGGCATTAAGAAAATTAAAAGGCTTATTGTCAGTGTGAAGCCTTAATGTAAATGTTTATTCCAGGTGATAGTCACCGGCATTTTCATTGTAAAAAAATACTTGATGGCTATTGCCGCCAGCTGCTGCAGGATTGTCACTCATATATTGATTGATATTTGAAACGCCTGTTAATTCATCACGCTGTAAGTCGGCTGGGTTCACGTACTCTTCAAATTCATAACTCCAGACCGCAGTGGTATTGTGGTCATCATTCAGGCTAAAGACACCTTCTTGTGTGGAAGGCTGATAATCGTTGCCAGTAAAAATGTCAGCTGATTCCGGGTGAATGATATTATATAAAGCATCATCCCATTGCTCAGCCTGAACAGAAGCTGAGAATGTGAAACAAGCGAATAGAGCAGAAGTTAAAGCTAGTTTTAGAGTTTTCATAGTGTATTTCCTTTTCTGTAGATTAGAGGCTTAATTAAAGTAGAAGCTTTTGATTAAGTATGAATCTAGTTTAAAAGAAAATATCTATAGTGTCTGTTCGTAATGATACCTGTCTGATTTCGGTTTTTACGTAAGTTATAAACTGTAATTTGTATAAATATCAGGAACGCTTTTGATTTATTATAAGTTTCTGTTCAGTTAAAACTTATAATAAATTTTATCAGCCGGTCAAAGACATAAACAAATACGGTAATTTTTCAGGCAGTTGTTCTACTTTATCAATGACTAAAAATTGTTTGCCAAAAATAGTCTGCACATACTCATCAGCATGAGGATCGAGGTTGATACAAAAAGTATAAATACCATCTTGATCCAGCTCTTGTACTGCTTTTCGTGTATCTTCAATTAATAATTTTGAATCACTGACATCAATATCAGCGGGTTCACCATCGGTAAGGACTAATAATAATTTTTTGTCCGCCTGACAATTTCCTAAATAATGCGATGCATGACGTAAGGCTGCACCCATGCGGGTAGAGTAACCGGCTTCAATAGCAGCCAGTCGGGCTTTGACATCATCACCCCAGTGCTCACTATAACCTTTGATATGCTGATAGCGAACTTCATGACGTGTATTGGAAGAAAATCCTGCAATAGCAAACTGATCACCTAAGTGCTCAATTGCATAAGACAGTAAGGCAACTGCCTCCTGACTGAGTTCTAAAATAGTTTTATCACTGCCTGGAGGCGTTTCATTTAATGAGGCAGATAAGTCTAATAACAGCATGACGGCAATATCACGTCCATCATGTTTATGACTCATGTTAATTCGTGGGTCAGGAGTAGAACCACTTTTATAATCAATTAAAGAACGTATGGCGGTATCTAAATCCAGCTCACTGCCATCTTCCTGATAGCGAATACGAACGTATTGTTGAGGTTTTAATAAATCCAGCAATTGTTTCAGACGTTTAGCGAGTAATGCATGTTTTTCTAATAAGGCATCAATGTCAGCAGGGTTCCCTGGTGGGTGCAGTGTTTCATACAGACTCACCCAATCCGGGCGGTAGGATTTGGTATTATAGTCCCATTCATGATAGTGACGGGGCGGCAGACCATTATCTTCCTCTTCTTCCTCTTTTTTCGCTTGTTTTTTGCTATCTTCAAACATTTCCTCATCATCACTGAGCTCAATATAAATCCACAGA
>JADGDG010000047.1 GCA_016744995.1 Gammaproteobacteria bacterium | reverse complement strand
CATGGCTAATCCATGTTGGTGACAAAATTCAGCTTGAGTCAGATGGCTGGATTTCCAATGGTTGATTTTGTCTTGCCAGTATTCTGCTTTGCGGTGAATTACTTTACGATGTGGGGTATTCATAATAGCCTACTGGCTACTCAATTTCAGGGGGCTTAAGAATATTTTATTCAGGGAGACCTTGGAAGGACGTCGGGGAATGATCGCTTACGTATGTTCCGAGGTTTCCAATGTTCGACAAATATCAGCTCTGATGGGATTTAAGTCTACGTAAATCATACTCGTGCCAAGATAAATCCGAAATCTTGGGAGCGGACTAACCATCCGTGAAATTGGTTGTTGTTACTCAATGGGTGAAAATCCCATCTGACTAAACCTTAGCCAGGTAGTCAGTAGTGAACTCACATGCATTCTGGAGTAATCTGAGTGTGTGAAGCTGAGTGTAGCGAGAATACAGGCTGTGTTATTGAGCTTCGAAAATATGTTTAATTGTGGTCCAGCAGGGAAGCAAGGATAAATTGATACTGAGTATCGGTGAAAGCTGACGGCGTGTATGGCCCGGAAAGCAATAATTCTGAAAGCAGAACTGAATAAAAGGTCATGGCGATTTTCAGAAAACCACCGGAGTCTATGTTCAGGGCATGTATTCAAAGGGGTAACTCGGGAACTTGGGAGATCCATTGCTTTCCTTGAGCAAATTGACCGGTTTGGGATCGGTATAGAAAATATCCAGTTCTTTAAACGTGTCTGCTCGTTTAAAAGATATCGAATAAAACAGACAGCAAGGTACTGAGAAGCGATAGACTCATCAGTCGAAGTGACTCAGGATGAAGTATGGAAGTCTTAGCGGAACATACTACTGATAACAACTTGAGGTTTGAGTTTGTTGAAAAAGTGGGGAACAAATGCCCAATGGATCCACTACAGGTAAGGTGAAGCCGGGCGTAACGTCTGTTGAATTGAACTATGAGAGATACATTGAAATCACAAATCATATCAACAAAACTTCAACAGATAGCAGAGCAAGCAGCTCGCTATCCAGAGCGTGTATTTATTAATCTTGCACATCATATTGATCTAGATATGTTGTACGAATCGTATCATCAAACTCGTAAAGATAAAGCGGCGGGTGTGGATAAAGTCACTGGAAAAGAATATGGTTCTAATCTGGAGAAGAATCTACATGAGTTGCATTATCGGCTGACTAATGGCCTTTACAAGGCACAACCAGTTAAGCGGGTCTGGATTGATAAGGAACCAGGAAAACTTCGCCCACTTGGCATTCCCTGTTTTGAGGACAAAATCGTCCAACGAGCAGTCAGTCTGTTGATGAGTGCAGTTTATGAACAGGATTTCTATGATTTCTCCTATGGTTTTAGAGAAAAACGAAGTCCCCTGGATGCGATAAAGACAGTGCGCGAGATGTGTAATCAAAGGAATATAGGCTGGATAGTTGATGCGGATGTGAGTGGATATTTTGATAATATTGATCACAGCTGGCTAAGGAAATTTCTTAAACAGCGTGTGAATGATGGTGGATTACTCAAACTAATTGGAAAGTGGCTCAATGCAGGCGTAATGGAAGAGGGTAACCTCTGTCATCCTGACAAAGGGTCACCTCAGGGCTCAGTTATCAGTCCGTTATTAGCGAATGTTGTTCTTCATTATGTGTTGGATGAATGGTTTGTAAAAGAAGTACAACCCAAACTTAAAGGTCGAAGCTTTATTGTGAGGTTTGCTGATGATTTTATTATTGGCTGCGAACAAGAAGAAGATGCCCGCAAAGTAATGGCTGTACTACCCAAACGCTTTAGTCGTTTTGGACTGACCATACACCCAGATAAAACAGTATTAGAAGCGTTCAGGCATCCAGATAGAAAATACCAGGGTGAAGTGAGTAATGGTACATTCGATTTTGTTGGATTTACTCATTACTGGGCGAAATCTCGAAATGGGAATTGGGTTATAAAACGTAAAACAGCAGGCAAGCGATTAAGGCGAACCATAAAATCCATTTGGATGTGGTGTCGAGATAATCGTCATATGCCAGGCACAGACCAATATCGGATATTTTGCTCCAAATTAAGGGGACACTTCCAGTATTATGGTGTGCGTTGTAATATGCGTTCGATGAAAAAGGTGTCTCATGAGGCAGGAAAAGCCTGGAGATATTGGTTAAGCAGAAGAAGTCATACTGGCAAAATAAGCTGGGAGAAATACACACTTTTTCTGAAAAGAAATCCTTTGCCATCACCCATAATTATTCATAACGTCTAAAGTTTGTAGGGTAGCTAAAGTTACGTGTCAGTCGTGTATCAAACGACTGATTACTGAGGAACCGGATGAGGGAAATCTTCACGTCCGGATCTGTGGGGGGATTGGTGAGCAATCGCTGATTCTACCCGGAAGCTGAGAATAGCTTGCTCATCCAGCAATGCCTGGCTTTTAAATCGCCCTTTATTCACATGGATGTGATGTATGCTGGTTTTGCAGGACGCAAAAACCGGTCCCAGAAGCGCCCTGTACATTTATCTTCGGCATTGGCCTGACGAGCAATCGACTCGTTTAAACAGCGCATGAACCAGCTGATATCCATAAGACGATGTCTAAAGACATCAATGGTTTCTCGTGCTTTGTGTTGCTCGGCCTCAGAGTGGCATTCGCCATTAAAGTAGCGTTCGACCAGCACGGGGATTGAAAAAAGCTGTTCCCAGCGCTGTATGACTTGTTCATCACTCCAATCTAGGGCAAAGTGTTCATTGATTTTCAGGACTGTGTGGGTATGGTTTGACATAATGGCAAAGGCACAAACCTCAATGGCAAAAGTGTTTGAGAGTAAGGCAAGTCGCTCAATTATCCATTGTTTACGATGACTGTAGTCTTTGTTGGCTGCTCTATCAATGCCGCAGAGAAATGTGCGTCGGACACAGCGGGAAATACAGTGGTAAAATGGGGTATCAGAAAGGCTGATTTGTTGTTTTCTTGGGATGGGCATTGATTAACTCCGTTTAATCATATTGAAAACTGAGTATATTCTTTATTTGTACGATAATCAAATTATTTGTATTCAGATAGTTTGTTTTAGGGTTTTGTCTGCTCTATACTGGAATGGAATTATGGCTGTCCTGTAATGCTCTACAATACTCAATGCTTGTATATTCGCCACGTATTAACACATACAGAATATGATAAAGAAAAATGGAAAAACTAAATTATGAATACTCAATTAGAAAAGATATCAAAGGTATGGCCAAGTGTAAAAGCAGTGTTTTCTGTTCCTCATTCAGATAAAGATTACCAATATTTAGTAAAAACTTTAGACAACCTTATTGATGAGATCGGTGACAATGAAAATCATGAGCTTTCACCAGTAATGGAAACTATAGGAAAGCTCATTGAAAACTACGAAGATCAGAATTTTGTTATCAATAAATCTTCTGCTATTGATACATTAAAATATCTTATGAAAGAACATAATTTAAAACAATCTGATTTAAAAGAAATTGGCAGCCAAGGAGTTGTCTCTGAAATATTAACAGGAAAAAGAATATTAAATATTGAACAGATAAAAAAAGTTAGTGAAAGATTTCATGTTTCACCTCTTGTCTTTATTTGAACGTTAAGATATAAATTAAAATGGATGACAAATGTGGGTCCTGAACTGGATTTAATAAAAAAAAAATGTAATAATCCATACACTTTAAAAGAGAATAAATCCTTTATTTTTTTATCCAATTGATGATAACAACACTTTCATCACCACTAATCAGCCAGATACGAATCTGGTCATACTATGAAATACCAATCACAGAGCCCGTTGAACTCTATAAACCTATCAGCTGATACATACTCTCGCATTGCAAGCGTTTGCAATGATTCATCTACTAACGTTAACCATCGTCTTTCTTGCAAAGAATACCTGCTGAATTTATTAAATGATCTCGATGGTATTCAACAGGATCCATTTTATCATCCTGAAATTGATACGCTTTACCACTCTCTTCAGGTTTTTCAACTGGCCAGACTAAAAACTAATAATTCTTTTCTGCTGGCGGCAGCTTTACTTCATGATGTTGGCAAGTCCATTGCAATGGCTCAACATGAGATAATTGGAGCAGAAATGCTTAAGGGGGTTCTTGCTGAGCCCATTCCATGGCTTGTTGAACATCATCTTGATCTTTTAAAACATCCAAAGCGAACACGGAAGAAACGTGCTAATAGCATTGAGTTGAGCTGGCTTGAAAAACTACGTATTTGGGATATTCAAGGCCGAAAAACAGATGTAGAAGTGGTTCATCCTGAACAAGCAATCGATATTATTATCCAGACTGATGAAATATTTCAGTATTAACTATGAGAAATACTAAATCACAACAATTACGTTCGTCTATTGCCTGTGAAGCAGCAAGACTGATGTATGAAGAAGGCATACAACAATATTTAACAGCCAAACAAATTGCAGCAAAACGCCTGTTAGGTCGAGTCTATGGTAAAAAAATGCGTTATCGCCCTAAAGATCTCCCTTCTAACGGTGAAATTAAAGAAGCTCTTTTATATCTGGTGCAACAAAATGAGGGGGATGATCACTTTTATCAATTATTTGCCATGCGAGTCATTGCATTAGAAATAATGCATGAATTAGGAGCTTACTCACCTTGTTTAATCGGTTCTGTGAGTACAGGTCATGTACGCCAGGGAAGTGATATTGATTTACATTTATTTACGGATAGCCTGGAAGAGCTGGAAGAAACATTGGCTCAACAAGAATGGAATTATGAACTCAATGAAGTTGCTATCCAGAAAAATGGTCAGATAAAACTCTATAACCACATATATCTAAACTCTGTTTTCCCCGTTGAACTGTCAGTCTACCCGACACAGGAAATACGAGTGGTTTCTCGAAGCAGTACCGATGGAAATCCCATAGTAAGATTAAAAGCTAATGCAGTGGAAAAGTTAATACAGACTGAGCATGAAATAGAATGGCAAAGATATCTTTCAGATGGGATTTTAAGAGGCTATAGAAAATAACTTGACTACGACAAATATAAGTAAAAGTTAGTTGTGGACAACTATAAATTGAAGATTCCTTCAAAAGAACCTTAAATTTATAGCTGTCCATAACTGACTGGAAATGATAAAAATGAGTCTTCTGTAATATCACTGCTCATGGGTAACAGGCAGTTCCAGTGACTTGATCCTGTGAGCACAAATCTGCTTACTTCAAAGTAGATACATAAGCCGCAACCGCAGCAATTTCCTCTTTGTTGAGAGAAGATGCTACTGCGGACATCCAGGGATTTGCCCGCCGACCAGTGTAAGACTGATACTCATTCAACATCTTAAGTACATAGTCTGCTTTCTGACTTGCAAGTCGTGCATATCCCTTTTCGCCACGCCCATTTTCACCATGACACTGCGCACAGGCAATATCATATACTTTCTTGCCTGCGTCCCATTGCTCAGGATCCTGAATCTTGTTTGGCCTGGCTTTCATCTTTGAATAATACAGGGCCAGCATAACCTTCTCTTCCTCGTTAAATGTTGAAGCCAGAGATGCCATTGTTCGATCATAGCGCCGACCATCACTAAAACGGTGGATCTGATCAAGCAGGTAAACAGGATTCTGGCCTGCAAGGTTTGGCACGCCAGCGCGCCTGGCATTACCATCCTCACCATGACAGACATTACACAAAATAGTACGTTCCTGACCGAACTGGATAATTTTATCCTGGGTCTCAGAGCTTTTTTGTGCTTTATTTAGTATGGTAGTTAACTGCTTACGAGCCGCCAGATCTTTTTCTTCCAGCTTAACACCTTTATCTGAAGGTGCTTGTAGTGCTATTGGTTGCGCATTAATATTCAGAGAACCACATAGAAATAGAATGCTGGCAACACAGTTAAATATCCTATGGGATCCAGAATTAGAAAATATTATTTTATTCGACATTCAGATAACCTCAGATTTTGGAAAGGTAATCACTCAACTTTTCAAGGATAAAAAATTCAATGACATTTTGCAATCTATAAATCGAGAAATGTGATACTTTTCATATTTTGCCTAAAGGGCCTGCTTCAGGTCAAGCTATTAACAGACCATCCCATCATTTAAATCTAACAATTTTTCTTTTCTGACAGAATTGATCATTTTTCAGATATTTTTTTGCCATTTTTTTAGACTATTATGTAACAAATGATTGAAATTCAATAGATATTTTTTTCATAGAGAAATAAATGCTGACGGTCAAAGGAATAATTTTTCGTGTATTATCAAACCATTAAACGAATACCATTTCATTCGCTATGGCTCAGTCATGGTTTGGTCGTATTATTGAGTGTTAGTCTTTTTTCAAACTCGATCAGCTGGATTTTTCTACAATTAATTCAACCTGAACATCGTTTTTCACAAATTGCTCTGGTCATTTTGAGTACATTTTTGATATATCAAATCAGCAATTCAAAACATCATCCAATAATTCAAATGAATTTCAATCCCTGGGCTATTTTTGGACTTATCAGTGCAGGATTACTTTTTCTACTGAATGAATATTATATTGCGATTAATATTATTTCGGCCACGTTCACTATTTTGGCTTTTTATGCCTTATTGGGCTTGTTTATTGACTCACAATCCTGGAAAAGGGGAGTGATATTCACGATTGTTTTTATCCTTTTATTACCTTTTGGTGATTATTTTGATGTATTTTTTGGATTTCCTTTACGCCTGGCATCAGCACAGGCTGCCAGTGATTTATTGACTGTTTTAGGGTATGCACCTCAAAATTTAGAAACCCTTATTGAACTGGAAAATCAGTTAACCTCGGTGGATCTTAGTTGCAGTGGTGTTCATGGTCTCTGGTCTGGAATGGGCTTTTTTGTGCTATTGACCTGGATAGAGCAAAAAGCCATTAATGTCCGCTGGCTGGCATCTTTAATCCTTTTTTTAGCGTTGGTTGCAGCGACTAATGTCTTGAGGATCACTTTAATGGTGATGATGGAAACTATTTTTCATCAGCCTCAGTTTGCAGATTTAATACATAATAGTCTGGGTATCATTGGCTTTGCTATGGCCTGTATGATGGGTTGGTTATTAGTCTCTTTGTTAAGGACGCAAAAGTATGAAAAAACGGCAGTGTCACAAGCAGACTCATTCATGGAGACACAGTATCTCACGCTAGTCTGGTTCTTAGTGGTTTTGTTAATGAGTTTTAACCTGTTTTATACACCAATGGTGAAACAGCCTGTTTCTATTTCCAGAACATCACCAGTATTTCCAAAAAACTGGTATGAAACAAGAATACCGATGAATGCACAGGAAAAAGATTTTTTCCCTCGCCATGGTGCTTATGCTCAAAAATTTCAGTTTAACAGGCATAAACAAATCCCTGGTTCGATTGTTTTTGTAAATACTCACTATTGGAAAGCGCATCATGATCCAAAAAACTGTTTCCAGGCACAGGGTTATACCTTGCTTAATGACAAGACTATACAAATCTCAAAGGCTACCCCAAAGCAAAAAATTGATGCTATTTCTGATCGAACCTTGATGCGTAAGCTGCAATTAACTAAAGCTAATGAACATTATGTGGCTTATTACTGGTTTCAGTCCCGTACTCAACAGACGGCTGATTTTAGTCAACGATTGTTTTCGGGGCTGATAGAACAACAAGGAAGTAAAAAAAACCAGACGTGGACGATGGTTTCACTATTATTGAAAAAAACAATGGTCTCTGATCAGGATGACGAAAAACAATTGCTTAATGAATTATCTCAAATGACCACTGCATGGATTGAGACACAAGTTAATAACACAATGGTCAATACGACAGCTCACACAACAGAAGTTAATCAGGGAAGTCTTTTATGAAAAATAAATTCATCACATTGTCCGGCTACGGTCTTTTTTGGAGTTGGAATTTGATCCTTATTTTGCTCATGATTTTTTTATTATTTCCGAAAGTGGTTATTCCCATTGTTACGGGAACCATTATGGGTTCAATTTTTCCGGAGCTGGGTATTTTTTCAATGTTGCTCTTTCTGGTACCATTGATAACGATTATTTTTGGATTAAAAAAACGCTTTCGAAGTGATCCCTCTTTATTATTGAAATTATTTTACGGGATTGAATTACCTCTGGTTTTTATTATTATTGCCCGGCTCACACTTTTCAGAGAATTTCATCCTGGGACTATCCATATTTTTCTGATGAGTTTAGTAGCAATTTTTGCATATGGATTGGCTATTTTTTCTTATGCTGAATACCAGAGATCTAAATTATTGGTTGTTTTTAGACAAATTGCCATTACCTGTAGTGTGATTCTGGTGATGTATATTGCACTGTTTCTTTTTTTCTTTCTGTTTCCTGTGGGCAAGGAATTTCTGGTTGAATTATTTGCCTTTAAGTGGCTAGTTTCAATTTTCCAACATCCTTTAGTGCTCCTGGGGATTGTGTTTGTGCTTTATACATTCACCTTATTGCTGGGGCTTCCCATTATGTTAGTAGCATTGTATGGCAAAGCCTTTTTTATTGATTCTAATAGGGCGATCAAAATTCTTGGGAAAGCACCGGTTGTATTGCTAGTGTTACTGACTGTTATTGTGAATGGTGTGATTTTTTATCAGGCGAATCAACAATACCAGAGAGAAGCCTTTGCATTGCTTGAAGATGTGAAGTTTGATAAATCAATAGACAATGAAAATCGGAAAAAACAACTACTTGAAAAACATGATGAAATCCGTCTCGGACTGGTCAATGCTTATCTTGCCTCTTATCGATATTTATCTACGGAAAATAGTAGTAATGTCATTGAAAAATTGTATAAAAAAAGTTTTGGTATGGATCGCAAAGGCTTTCCAGGAACGCTACAAAAAGGTTTTAACTTTTTAGCATTGCCTTTTTTGTATCAGGGCAATAATTGGTCTTCTGATTCACAAAAAGCAGAGGATCTGTATATCGAATTTTTTGATACTCCAATTGAAAAAGGTGAAAGCAAAGCCATCAATCAGGCCCTTAAAAGTAACTGGTATCGAGATGGTATGCAGGCTGGACTGATCAATAAAGATCGTCAAAAAGTTCTCATTACTCAACAGTCCATCTCGATTCAGGAAAAAACACATTCAGCAAGCATCACATTAAATGAAAGTTATCAAAATCAGACTTTTGAACAACAGGAAATTTATTATTATTTTACTCTGCCGGAAGAAGCTGTTTTAACTGGAGTCTGGTTGAGTGATGATGCTGATGATCTGAAAAAGTATGCTTATACTGTGGCCCCAAGAGGTGCTGCTCAGAAGTTGTATAAACAGGAAAGAGATAAACGAGTTGATCCAGCTTTACTGGAACAGGTAGGGCCAATGCAATATCGCTTGAGAGTTTTCCCCATTCCGGCCAAAAGAAAACAACGCAGACAATTTAAAATTAAAACCAATGCTTTATTTATGCAATTGTCTTACGATATACCTCTTAATGCGGACAAACAGTGGGTGCTTCCTAAATTATTAGAAAAAAGAAATGTGTATTGGGATAATAGCAGCTCATTAACTGTGAATGGTAAAATATACCAACGTCCGGAAGATGACGGGAAAGATCTCTGGTTGCCAATGACTATTGCTGCTCAGTCAGCTACGCCTTTAGTGGATACAATACGACAGATTTCATTAAATGAAACTGAAATATTACAGGTTCATATTGAAGCAAGAAAACAACAGAAGCCACAAGAAATGATTTCTGATCAAGTTCTTATAAATGATCAGTCTATTGCCATATTAATTGATACCTCGTTTAGTATGACTAAGATAAAACACTCTTTAAAAAGTACTCTTCAACAATTGAAAGGCTTGCTACTAGAAAAGCCTGGGCTTGAGATTGATTTTTATGCTATTGGATATTCAGTTAAAAAAATTAACAATATTCAAGACTGGATTGTAAATGAACCTGCCTTTTTTGGTCATAATACAACAGCAAAACAGCTCAGGCAATGGCAGCAGTTTGTTAATGATTCTAAACATTATAAAGCTATTCTCTTACTCACTGATCAGGGTAATTATGAATCCAGGGAAAAACCAGGCAATGTAATGACTAAAACGATTAATAAAGAGACAGCATTATGGATATTGCACCTGGGAAATGAACCAGCCTACGCTTATGCAGACAAATTACTGGAGTCTAT
>JADGDG010000007.1 GCA_016744995.1 Gammaproteobacteria bacterium | reverse complement strand
CGTATCAAAGGTTAGGGCCAGAAGTAACAGGAAGAAGAATACACTTCCCCCATAAAAAATATTTCTGGCCATGTTTTTTGTGAACACTTCACTCATGGCTTTGCTTCTCCTCATTGTTTTGCCAGACTCATACCTGTGCTTAAATATGAATCCAGATTAACGGGGAGTATCCTTTAAATCTCCTTAAATTGTCATTGATTTTAGTCAAGTTATAGTAAGAGAGGAGGAATAATGTTGAATTGTCAGTAGCCGTCTGGATTATTACTTTGCCAGCGCCAGGTGTCTTCAGCCATTTCATCCAGTCCATGCTCAGCCTGCCAGCCAATTTCCTGCAGTGCAAATGCGGGATCAGCAAAGCAGGTGGCAATGTCACCGGGACGGCGGGCAACAATTTTGTACGGTACTTTATTTCCGGATGCTTTTTCAATGGCTCTGACCATTTCAAGCACACTATAACCCTGACCGGTGCCAAGATTATATATTACCATACCTGGTTTACTGGTGAGTTTTTCTAATGCTTTAATATGTCCACGTGCTAAATCAACAACGTGAATGTAATCTCTGACGCCGGTGCCGTCAGGGGTATCATAATCACCGCCAAAGACAGAAAGAAAGTCACGTTTGCCAATGGCAACCTGGGAAATATAAGGGATCAAATTATTAGGAATGCCATTGGGATCTTCACCTATTAAACCGGATTGGTGTGCTCCAACTGGATTAAAATAGCGCAGCAGGGCGATATTCCAGTCTTTATCAGCAACAAATAGATCATGACTGATTTCTTCAATGATCAATTTTGAACGACCATAGGGATTGGTGGCAGAGAGTGGAAATTCTTCTGTGATTGGAACAGTGTGGGGATCACCATAAACCGTTGCTGAAGAACTGAATACAAAATTTTTCACCCCATGATCACGCATGACTTTAAATAAAACCAGTGTACCAGTGAGATTTGTCTGATAATATTCAAGTGGCATTTCTACCGACTCACCAACGGCTTTGAGTCCGGCAAAGTGAATGACTGCATCGATTTTGTGCTCTGAAAAAATAGTAGACAGAGCTGATTCATCAAGAATGTCCTGCTCATAAAAAATAACCTCTTTACCGGTAATTGTTTTAACTCGGTTTAAAGATTCTTTACTGGAGTTACAGAGGTTGTCAACCACCACCACTTCATAATTATTGTTTAATAATTCAATGCAAGTATGGCTGCCAATATAACCAGCACCACCGGTGACCAAAATTTTCATTTGTGCTTATCCTTTTTCATGAAGGCTTATAATAATTTTTCTAAGATTTTTTCATAAATCAATGATAAATCATCAAGGTCTTTTGTCGCAACACATTCATTAACTTTATGAATTGTTGCATTAAGTGGACCCAGCTCAATAACCTGAGAGCCTGTTGGTGCAATAAAACGGCCATCAGATGTTCCTCCAGCGGTTGAGAGTTCAGTTTGGAGACCGGTGATTTCTGTGATGCTTTTTTGTGCGGCATCAACCAGATCACCTTTAGATGTCAGAAATGGCTGACCTGATAAAGTCCATTCAATCTCATAATCAAAATTATAACGATTTAACAGTGCTTCAACCTGAGAGGTAATTTTGTCCTGGTTAAGCTCGGTAGAAAAACGAAAGTTGAACAGAGCTTCAACCTCTCCAGGGATAACATTTGTTGCACCTGTCCCTGAATTAATATTGGATATCTGAAAGCTGGTAGGAGGAAAAAAATCATTTCCCTGATCCCATTCAACGGCAGTCAACTCAGTAAGTGCCGGTGTGATCTGATGGATAGGATTTTGTGCCAGATGGGGATAGGCTACATGTCCCTGGATACCACGAACGATTAATTTTGCACCCAGGGAACCTCTGCGGCCATTTTTGATAGTATCCCCTAAGGCATGGGTGCATGATGGCTCACCTACCAGACACATATTGATTGATACATTATTTTTTTTCAGATATTCAATTACTTTAACTGTACCATCAATTGCTGGTCCTTCTTCATCACTGGTAATGAGAAACCCAATAGTTCCTTTGTACTCTGGCTGGTTTTTAATAAAACGCTCACAAGCAGTGACCATTGCTGCAAGACTGCCTTTCATGTCAGCAGCACCACGTCCATAAAGTATGCCATTAGTAATAGTGGTTTCAAACGGAGGAGTATTCCATTGTTCTGCGGGGCCGCTGGGTACAACATCGGTGTGGCCTGCAAAGACAAATAATGGCTCACAATGTCCCCGTGTTGCCCACAAATTGTCCACATCGCCAAAGCGCAGCCGTTCAATTGTAAAGCCAATGGCCTCCAAACGTTTAATCATTAACTCCTGACAACCTTTATCATTGGGGGTCACAGAATCAATATTAATGAGTTCTTTGGCAAGCTGAATGGTGGTGCTTAAGTTGGTCATAGGGATAAGTCTTCTCTGAGCTATAATAGGTTTCAGTTGCTTGCAGTAATGGAATGATGATTACAAAAATTCCTGATACTGTTCAGTTTTAAATCCAACATACAATGCACCATTGAGATCAAGCACAGGTCGTTTAATAATTGATGAGTTATTCAGCATAATAGCAATAGCTTTATCTCTGTCAATGTCGGTTTTATCATTATCCGATAATTTTCGCCAGGTTGTGCTGCGTTTATTAAGCAGAACTTCCCAACCCAGAGAATCGACCCACTGGCTGATAGTTGTTTGTTCCAGACCGTCTTTTTTGAAATTATGGAACTGGTGATCAATATTGTGCTCTGTCAGCCAGTTTCTGGCTTTTTTTACTGTGTCACAATTTGGGATACCGTATAGGGTGATCATGAATATTGCCTGTAATTGTAGAGATTAGGGGAGTGGATAGAGTGGAAGGTTATAATGATTTTGGAGCAGGGCACTTCCGGCATTCATGCCGGAAGTGGTAGTCCCATTTTTTCTATATGTTTCTCAACAGCTCATTGATACCAACCTTACCCAGAGTCTTTGCATCGACTTGCTTAACAATGACTGCACAATAAAGGCTGTATTTGCCATCTTTAGAAGGAAGGTTACCTGAGACAACAACAGAGCCGGCAGGAATACGCCCATAGGTCACTTCATCTGTCATACGATTGTAGATACGGGTACTCTGGCCAAGATAAACACCCATAGAAATAACCGAGCCTTCTTCAACGATAACGCCTTCAACTACTTCTGAGCGAGCACCGATAAAACAATTGTCTTCAATAATTGTAGGTCCGGCCTGTAAAGGCTCAAGCACGCCACCAATGCCGACGCCGCCAGAAAGGTGAACGTTTTTACCAATTTGAGCACAGGAGCCTACAGTTGCCCAGGTATCAACCATTGTGCCGCTGTCAACATAGGCGCCAATATTGCAATAAGAAGGCATCAAGACAACACCTGGTGCAATATAAACCCCTTTTCTGACTGCAGCAGGCGGAACCACACGGATACCGGCTTCACGAAAATCGCGGGAGTTAAAATCCTGAAATTTTGACTCAACTTTGTCAAAGTAATTTGTTGAGCCGCTTTTCATCAGGTGGTTATCTTCAATTCGAAAAGAAAGCAGGACGGCTTTTTTTAACCACTGGTGTACAACCCAGTCACCATCGATTTTTTCTGCAACTCTCAGACGTCCGCTATCCAGCATCTGAATGGCTTCGGTCACTGCTTCTTTAACATGAGTGTCAACCGATGCAGGTGTAATGTCTGCACGGTTTTCAAAGGCTTGTTCAATAACTTCTTGCATGTCGCTCATTAATTATTCCTTATATCGCTTTAGATAGGTACGAATACGTTTGGCTGCGTCTATGCATTCCTCAAGAGGGGCAACTAGCGCAATTCTTGCATAACCGACTCCAGGATTCGCCTGGCCGGTTGTACGTGACAGATAACTGCCGGGTAATACGGTAATATGTTGATCTTCAAATAATTTTGCTGCAAATTTCTCATCATCGCCACAGGGAACTCTGAGCCAGATATAGAAAGAAGCCGGTGGTGCTTTAATATCAAGCACCGGGCTTAAAATATCAATAAATGCCTTATATTTTTCTCGATAAGCTGCTCGGTTTTCCTGTACATGCAGTTCATCTTTCCAACAGGCAATACTGGCATGTTGAGTGGTCACCGGCATTGCAGAGCCGTGGTATGTTCGGTACAAAAGAAACTTCTGAATAATTTCAGCATCACCGGCAACAAAACCTGAACGTAGTCCAGGGACATTTGAGCGTTTTGACAAGCTATTAAATACAATTAAGTTTTCAAAGTCTGTTAAGCCCATATCATTTGCCGCTTCAAGCAGGCCGGGTGGTGGCCGGTGTTCTTCCTGATAGATTTCTGAATAACATTCATCTGAAGCAATAATAAAATCATACTGATGTGAGAGTTTTATTAATTGCTGCAAGGTTGACTTATCAATTACCTCCCCGGATGGATTGCCTGGTGAACAAATGTATAACAGCTGGCAATGTTTCCAGATATTTCTGGGGATATTGTCAAAGTCAGGTATGTAATAAGTTCGTTCACATGAGTTAGCAAAATAGGGTGTTGCACCGGCAAGGATTGCTGCACCTTCATATATCTGATAAAAGGGGTTAGGCATAACTGCCAGTGGATCTTTCTGCGTTTTATCGATAATGGTCTGTGCGAAGGCAAATAAAGCTTCTCGCGTCCCATTGACGGGTAATATTTGTGTTTCTGGATCCAGTTGCTCCTCACTGAGATTATAACGTTTTGAAATCCAGTGGGAAATAGTCTGGCGTAATTCTGGTAACCCCTTAGTGCTCGGGTATTTCTCAATGCCATTAATATTGTCTTTTATTGCATCAATGACAAACCCTGGCGGTTTATGTTTAGGCTCACCTATAGACAAAGAAATATGTTTTAACTGACCATTTGGGTTGATATTTTTCTTTAATGTCGCAAGTCTTTCAAAAGGATAAGGCTTTAACAGGTCTAATGCTGGGTTCATTCTATGCTTCTCAATGATTTACTCTTACTATTTCTCTTTAATGTTAATTTAACTGATTGTTTTTAAAAAGATATTAATGTGTAAGTCTTTAAATTAATGCGCTCATGATTGAGTTTCTAAAATCAGAACGCAGTATTATAAAAGAATTACTGCCTCTGCATCAAATAATCTTTGCTATTTTAAATTATGCTAATACAATTAAATTTGAAAATAATTTATTTAGCATCTTGAAATCTGAAGAGAAAATTATGGGAAAAAACTCAATATTTATTGGACTTCATCATGGTAGTGTGATTGTTCAGGAGCTGGATGAAGCGCTTAAATTTTATTGTGAAATTATTGGTTTGAAACAGAATTTGCAACGTCCTGAGATGAAATTTTCTGGTGCCTGGCTTGATGTGGGCGCGCAACAGATCCACTTGCTGAAACTGCCTGAAACAGAGCAGAGTATCAATCAGCCTGATCATGCTGGAAGAGACAGGCATTTAGCCATTCATGTGACACAAATTGAAACAATAATAATGAATCTTGAAAATGAGCAAATACCTTATACTATGAGCCGTTCAGGGCGTCAGGCTCTATTTTGCAGGGATCCTGACGGTAATGGACTGGAGTTTATTAAAGTTGAAACTCAGCATTAGCACTTCATACACAGAGATAACTATTCGAGTTCATCAATCCGACCTATTATGGCTCTGCGAATATTTTCCTGCTGCTTGATATCAGTGATAATTTGTTTGTTTTTATCCCTGATAACAAAAATATCTTCAACTTTTTCACCAAATGTTGAAATCTTGGCATCTTCCAGGGAAACATTACATTCAATCAAAGCCTGGCCTATATGTGATAGTAACGCGGGTCTGTTTGACGCTGTTATTGTCATTAAGGTCTGGTTGTTTTCTAAATCCTCATCAAACTGTACCTTTGTTTTAAGAGAAAACTGCTTTTGGCTGCGACTTAATCGATGTGTAATTGCTGGCAGCTCGAATTTATTCTGAGAATGCTGGCTCAAGGAGAGCTGTTCCTCAAGTGACAGACGAATAGTCTCAATGCGTTCTTTATCAGTGACTGCTGAACCATCTTCTTCCAGAACATAATAGGTATGGTATGTCTGATCATTGGAAGAGGAAATGGTTTTAGCTTCTGTGACATCAAGAAACAGTTTTGCCAGTGTCGAGGTCACCAGTGCAAACACATGTTCTTCTTTTTTGGTATAAATAAAAATTTCTGTACCGCCCCGTTCATCATGGGTTCGAATGAGAACTAAGGTCTTATTCTTTTCAAGTAAAGAGTTTTCAAGTGAAGAGTTTTCAAGAGAAGTGTTATTCTGGGCGGTATTGTCAATAATAGCTTCGCTTTGCCAGACAATTTCTTCAGCTTGAAATTTGATGAAATATTCGTCGGGTAAAGCTGACCAGAGTTCAGCAACAGATGATTCTGAGTAGTTTTTCTCAGTCAACAGACCTAATGCAATGGTTTTAGAATTTTTTATGTATTCGTCCTGGTGCTGCTGATTTTCCAGCCCCTTGGTTAATGCAATTCTAGTCAGATTGTAGAGTTGTGATAGTAGGGAATCCTTCCAGCTGTTCCAGACTTTAGGACTGGTGGCACGGATGTCAGATACGGTCAGCATATAGAGATAATCCAGATATTGACTATCCCCGACCAGTAAAGCAAATTCATGTATGACTGCGGGATCGTTAATATCTTTACGTTGAGCTGTCATGGACATCACCAGATGGTTTCTGACTAGCCAGGTGACCAGGCGAGTATCCCAGAGACTGAGATCGTGTTTTTGACAGAATTGCTCGACATCAACTGCCCCTAATTCTGCATGACGACCGCCGCGTCCTTTAGCTATATCATGAAATAATGCCGCCAGATAGAGCAGTTCGGGTTTGGTAATATATTGAGCGATTTTGCTGGCCAGGGGTAATTCATGAACATGTTTATCGACAAAAAGACGCCGGGTATTACGCAGCACTCTTAAGGTGTGTTCATCAACAGTATAGGCATGGTACAGGTCATGCTGCATTTGTCCAACAATTTGTTTAAATTCAGGAATATACGCTGCCAGAACACCATAGCGGTTCATCCGGCGCATTTCATGAGTGATACCAAAAGGCTGGCGTAATATCTCCATAAATAAGGTTCGGCAGCGCAGATCTTTACGGAAGCTGTCATCAATTAAATAATTATGTGCACGGATTAAACGAATGGTGCTGGCCCGAACACCCTTAAGCTCAGGGTTCTGGCAAATTAGAAGAAATATTTCCAGTAGAGCAAAAGGGTAGTTTCGAAAGATGTTCTGGTTGGCGGCAGCAATGTATCCCTTGTAATTTATAAATCGGCGATTGATTTTCTTCGGTTCAGTACCCGTACCACTGAAAACAATCACTTCCTGAAAGTATTGCAGAAGCATTTCATTCAAACGTTCTAATTGCATCACCGTCTGATAATAGTCGGTCATAAAGCGCTCAACCGCTAACTTGCCTTCACAATCAACATAACCGAATTGCTCAGCCAGTTCTCTTTGATAATCAAACAGCAGGCGTTCTTCATGACGCTTGCATAAAATATGCAGAGCAAAGCGAATATTCCAGAGAAAATTTTGCCCATTTTCCAGTTGCTCGTATTCATGAGGAGTCAGGAAGTTATGTCCAACCAGTTCTTTTAAATTTTCAACACCAAAATGACGCTTGGCTACCCAGCCGATGATCTGGATGTCACGTAAACCACCAGGCCCCTCTTTGATATTGGGCTCAAGATTGTATGCTGTTTCATTAAACTTAAGATAGCGTTGTTTTTTTTCCTTAATTTTTGCTGCTGTAAAGTCTTTTGTGGGCCAAATGTTCTCGGGACTTAACTGACTGGATAATTGCTCATAAAGTACCCGGTCACCGGTGATCAGTCGGGATTCCATTAAATTGCTGATAATGGTGATATCAGTTGTTGCTTCACTGATACACTCATCAACAGTACGAACACTATGGCCGATTTCCAGGCCAATATCCCAGAGAAGGGCGATAAAGCATTGCAGGTTATCAATGAATGCTTTGTTGCTCTCAGACATTTCATCCAGTTTATTCTCATCAAGGCTATGCTCTGCATCGTGTAATAAGAGTAAGTCAACGTCGCTGTAGGGATGTAGTTCACCTCGGCCGTATCCGCCAACAGCAAGTAAAGCTGCATTTTCACCCAGATTGTAATATGACCAGGCAAGTGTCAGAATAATATCGATGGCATGAGAGCGTTCCTGGATCAGTAAAACAATATTGTGTTTTTCCTGAAACTGCTGAATTTGTTTTTCAAAGATTGACTTAACCGCGTTCTTTAGAGGTAATATTGGGGTTTTGCTTTGAGTGAGTTCGGTTTCAAGAGCAGAAATATCAAAAAGGGTTTCTGTTGAGGCTTGAATGTTTAGCGGCATGGAAAGTTTATCGGCTGTCATTTCATTGGCTCCCTCTTTCCTCATCACGCAGGGTTAATATCTCATAGCCGTCAGCAGTCACCAGAAGAGTGTGTTCCCATTGTGCTGACAGGCTTCGATCTTTGGTGACCACGGTCCATTTATCAGGCAGCACCCTGATATCGCGTTTACCGGCATTAATCATCGGTTCAATGGTAAAAATCATACCTTCTTCAAGTTTTTCTTTGGTACCTGCCTTACCATAATGAAGTACTTGAGGATCTTCATGGAATTCAGAGCCAATGCCATGCCCACAATATTCTCTGACCACTGAAAGATTTTGTTTTTCAGCATGTTGAGCGATAGCGTGGCCGATATCACCCAGGTGGATCCCCGGTTTAATCATTTTTATGCCGATAAACAGGCATTCATGACTGACTCGACAGAGGCGTTCTGCAAGAATTGAAGCTTTTCCCACTAAAAACATTTTACTGGTGTCACCATGATAGCCATTTTTTATGACGGTAATATCAATATTGATGATATCACCGTTTTTTAGCTTTTTATCACTGGGAATACCATGACAAATCTGGTTGTTGACCGATGTGCATATTGATTTTGGGAAACCGTGATAGTCAAGCGGCGCGGGGATGGCCTGTTGTTCATTGACAATATAATTATGGCATATAGTATCAAGTTCATCAGTGGTTATGCCTGGCTTTACATGAGGCTCAATCATTTGCAATACTTCAGCCGCCAGTTTACCGGCAATACGCATTTTTTCAATTTCTTCAGGTGTTTTTATAATGATGCTCATGTTTACTTTCTTTTTATTTTACGGCTCTATACCGATAGATGAATATTAACTTTATATTATACCTGCTAATTAGAAAAAATAGATTATTATTTTCCTAATTCCAGACTCTTCCATTGCTGGCTATTTTGATTTTAATTCAACACTAAAAAATCAGCATCCAACATTGCTGTTATGATAGTTTTGTGGAATAATACGCACGCCTTGTTACACCTGGGGTTCTAATAAATGTTATCTTTTTGTTGAGACTTTATCTGAGCTCTGTTTTGAAACTAAGGCTGTTTATTAATCCGACCTTACATCGACACATAAATCCGGGTGCCTGAACACGTTCTGAACAGTGAAAAATCAGGTTGGTTTATGGGATGTATGGAAGATCTAACCCCTATATAAAGGAAATTTTTATTATGGCAAAAGTTACAATGCGTCAAATGCTTGAAGCAGGCGTTCATTTCGGTCACCAGACTCGTTATTGGAATCCAAAAAATGGCCAGTACATTTTTGGTGAACGTAACAAAATTCATATCATTAATTTAGAATCAACACTGCCAATGTTCAACGACGCAATGAACTTTGTTGGTCAGATTGCATCTAAACGCGGTAAGGTTCTGTTTGTTGGAACTAAGCGTGCAGCAGGTAAATCAATTAAAGAACAAGCTATGCGCTGTGGTATGCCCTACGTTAATCATCGCTGGTTAGGTGGCATGCTGACTAACTTTAAAACAGTGAAGCAATCTATTAAACGCTTAAAATACTTAGAAAAAGCTTCTGAAGATGGTACTTTTGATACTCTGACCAAAAAAGAACTTCTGATGAACTCTCGTGAAATGGAAAAGCTGGAAAAGAGTCTGGGCGGCATTAAAGATATGAACAACCTGCCTTCAGCTGTTTTCATTATCGATGTAGGCCATGAAAAAATTGCTGTTTTAGAAGCGAATAAGCTGGGTATCCCTGTTATCGGTGTTGTTGATACCAACAACAGAGCAGATGGTATTGATTATATTATCCCAGGTAATGATGATGCGATTCGTGCTAATAACTTATATGCTGAAACTGCTGCTGAAGCCGTTTTAGATGCAAAAGCAGCTAATAGTGAACCAGCTACTTCGGATGATTTTGTTGAAGTTGATAGTGCCGCAAAAGCATCTTAAATAGTATTTAAGTGTGTCTCATTGCGAAAGTGAGAATAAAGTAAAAATAACTTCCGGCTAGTTTGACAAACTAGCCGGTTTTGAATGATATGAGGTCTAAAAAAATGGCAATTACTGCTGCTTTGGTTAAAGAATTACGCGACCGCACTGGCGCTGGCATGATGGAATGTAAAAAATCATTAGTTGAAACTGATGGTGATATAGAAGCTGCAATCGAATTGATGCGCAAAACTGGTTTGGCAAAAGCTGATAAAAAAGCCGGACGTATTGCTACAGAAGGTAAAATGGTTGTTGAGTTCAGTGATGACTTGAAAAAAGGTGTCATGCTTGAAGTGAACTGTGAAACTGATTTTGTTGCCATGGGTGATGAATTTGGAAACTTTTCCAGTACTGTAGCCAAACGCATTTTAAGTGATGCACCTGCTGACGTTGCTGCATTAGTTGCAATGCCTTTAGAAAATGGTTCTGAAAGTATTGAAATCGTTCTAAAAACAATGATTGCTAAAATTGGCGAAAACATGTCAGTACGTCGCTTTGTCACTTTTGAAACAGAAGGTCAGTTAGGCGCATACCTGCATGGCACTAAAATTGGTGTTGTGGTTGACATGAAAGGCGGCGATGCAGAGTTGATAAAAGATGTTGCAATGCATGTGGCAGCAAGTAATCCTCGCGGTCTTGATGAATCCTCTCTGGATCAAGCTGAATTAGCAAAAGAAAAAGAAATTGCTGCTGCTGAAGCAGCTAATAGCGGCAAGCCTGAAAATATTATTGAAAAAATTGTTGCAGGTAAAATTAAGCGTTTTATTAAAGACAATACATTACTGGGTCAGGCTTTTGTTAAAGATCCGGATATTACTGTTGAAAAACTGGTCAAAAATGCTGATGCGACAATTCTTGGCTTTACTCGCTTAGAAGTGGGTGAAGGCATGGAAAAGAAAAATGAAGACTTTGCAGCAGAAGTAATGGCTCAGATCGGCGGATAATAATTCGTAGAGCCTTTTGGACTGTGGTGGGAGTCAAAGCCGAATAGTGTGTGCAAACATATGAATTTGTGCCATTTGACTCCGACCACTGTCTGCTAGTAATGTCCTGAGAGCATGAGCATTTATTTCAAATTATTGAAGTCAATGTTTATGCTTTTTGTTTATCTATGAGATGTTTTTATAATTTTCTATCTCTGAGAATAGATAAATATACTCATATCAATTAAACTTTTATTGATTAAATCTTTCACTCAATAAACTAGGGAGCAGCCTGTGAGCAAAAAATATCAAAGAGTCCTGTTAAAACTCAGTGGTGAGGCATTAATGGGGGAACAAAGTTTTGGTATTGACCCACAGGTATTGACTTACATTTCACAAGAAGTTAAACGTCAGATCGAAAAGGGCCTTCAAGTCGCCATCGTTATTGGCGGTGGTAATATCTTTAGGGGTGTTGGCCTGGCTGCTTCAGGTATGGATCGGGTTGCAGGTGATCATATGGGCATGCTGGCCACTGTGATCAATTCCCTGGCACTTCAGGATTCACTGGAAAAAAATGGTGTTCCTGCAAGAGTGATGTCTGCTTTGCCGATTCATCAAGTTTGTGAGGATTACATTCGCCGTAAAGCAATTCGTCATCTTGAAAAGGGGCGTGTTGCAATTTTTGCTGCTGGTACTGGTAATCCTTTTTTTACAACGGATTCTGCGGCGAGTCTGCGCGGTATTGAAATTGAAGCTGATGTTGTTATTAAGGCAACTAAAGTCGATGGTGTCTATTCTGCCGATCCGGTTAAAGATCCTGATGCAACACTCTATGATACTCTGAGTTATGATGAAGTTCTGGATAAAAAGTTGAATGTGATGGATGCTACAGCCATTGTTCTGTGTCGTGATCATAAAATGCCTATACGAGTTTATAATATGACTAAAGACGGTGCTCTTGACAGAGTGCTTAATGGTGAGCAGGAAGGAACACTTGTTCACTAGCTGGTCAATGAAATTAATGTATTTAAATAGATGATGTCTTTGGGAGAATTGTGTGATTAATGAAATTCAAAGTGATGCTGATGCTCGTATGGGGAAGAGTATAGAATCTCTTAAACTCGAATTAATGAAAGTAAGAACCGGCCGTGCTCACACCAGTTTGCTCGACAGCATTATGGTTGATTATTATGGTAATCCAACGCCTCTTAATCAAGTTGCCAATATCTCAGTTCTTGATTCCAGAACGCTCTCAGTTCAGGTCTGGGAAAAACAAATGACCCCGGTTGTTGAGAAAGCGATTCTGAGCTCTGATTTAGGCTTAAATCCTTCGACAAGTGGCGATTTAATGAGAATTCCATTACCCCCTTTAACCGAAGAAACACGTAAAAATTTGATCAAAGTGGTTCGTCATGAGGGTGAAAACTGTAAAGTTGCGGTGCGTAATATTCGTCGGGATGCTAATGGTTCGTTAAAAGATTTAGAGAAAGAAAAAGAAATCTCTGAAGATGAAGAGCATCGGGGACAGGATAATGTTCAAAAAATGACAGACAAACACGTGAAAGAAATCGATCAGATTTTAGCAGCTAAAGAAAAAGATTTAATGGAAATCTGAATATGTCAGCGGATAACCCAACTCGCGGCGCTACAGGAAATGCATTAAAACATGTGTGTATTATCATGGATGGTAATGGCCGTTGGGCAAAAAAACGTTTTATGCCACGCTTTGCCGGACACAAGTCTGGTTTGAGTGCACTAAGAAAAGTTGTCGCAAGCTGTGTTGAAGAAAAAATTGAAGTGTTAACTGTTTTTGCTTTCAGCAGTGAAAACTGGCGCAGACCTGAAAAAGAAGTGGGGCTCCTTATGGAGCTATTTGCAACCGCTTTATCAAGGGAAGTTAAAAAGTTACATGAGCACAATGTTCAACTGCGTGTTGTCGGTGAACTTTCTGCTTTTTCAGAAAAGATCAGAAAGCTTATTGGTGAGGCTGTTGCTCTCACAGCAGATAATAATGGCCTGGTGTTTAATATTGCGGCGAACTATGGTGGTCGTTGGGATATTATGCAGGCAACCAAAAGTATTGCCGCTAAAACCAAGTCTGGTGAGCTGCAAATCAATGATATTGATGAGACTGTCATGGAGGCACATTTATCACTAAATGGCTTGCCTGAGCCTGATTTGTTCATTCGCACGGGGGGTGAAAAAAGAATTAGTAATTTTATCCTATGGCAATTAGCATATTGTGAATTTTACTTCACTGACACCTTGTGGCCCGACTTTAATAAAAAAATATTCCTGGAAGCCATAGACTCTTTTCATGCAAGGCAAAGACGTTTTGGTCGTACCGGCGATCAACTAAAAGAAGAATAGCACCTACATGTTAAAATTAAGAGTAATTACGGCCTTAATCCTTTTTCCTCTGGCTGTGAGTGGTATTTTATTCCTGTCCAATGATGCTTTTGCAGCTTTTGTCGGTATTGTTATGCTCTTTGGTGCCTATGAATGGGCTGGTTTTGCCAAATTTCCATCAATGCCTTCAAAGTTAGCTTATGTGGCTATTGTTGCAACTATCCTGTTCTCAATCTGGTTAATTAATTTTCTCTTGTCAGTCGATTTTATGAATGGCATGGCAGCTTTTTTCTGGGTGTTTGCTCTCCTTTTAGTGATTGGCTATCCTGGTAGTTCTAAATTTTGGCGTGGTAAGGCGGTTATTATCTCTGTTATGGGACTTTTTTTGCTGACCATTACCTGGTATGCCATTGTTTCTCTTCATGCTATTACTGAATTTCAATTTGCTCAAACTCACATCAGTGGTCCTTATTTACTCTTATCAGCTCTTATGCTTATATTTGCTGCAGATACGGGCGCATATTTTTCTGGAAAACGTTTTGGAAAAAACAAACTGGCACCGAAAGTCAGCCCTGGAAAATCGATAGAAGGCGTTATTGGAGGGTTGTTGCTGGCTCTGCTCATGGCGCTGGTATTTACCCTATGGCATAGCGGTGATTTACATGACTATCTGCATGTGATTGGTATCACCATTGTCACAGTGACTTTTTCTGTTATAGGTGATTTAATGGAAAGCATGTTTAAACGACAGGCCGATATAAAAGACAGCAGCAACTTGTTACCAGGGCATGGTGGGATCCTGGATCGAATGGATAGTATTACTGCTGCAGTTCCAGTTTTCTTCATTACGATTTCGTTGATTTAATGAGTTTAATGAGGATGTCACAATGATAAATGTTGCCATTTTAGGTTCTACAGGCTCTATTGGAACCAGTACCCTGGATGTCATTGCCCGACAGTCCGATAAATTTCATGCCTTTGCTTTAACCGCAAACAAAAATGTTGAGCGACTTTATGAACAGTGTCATCAGTTTTTGCCTGAGATTGCTGTCATGGTTGATGAACAGTCTGCTCGTGATTTACAACAGAAGTTAAAACAGGATCCCAAAACTGCTCATATTGATGTTTTTTCAGGCCGTTCGTCCCTGGATGAAGTGGCTGCGCACGAAAAAGTTGATTACGTTATGGCTGCTATTGTGGGTGCAGCTGGTCTCAGTTCATCACTGGCTGCTGCTCGAACAGGAAAACGGATTTTATTGGCCAATAAAGAATCACTGGTGATGTCAGGTGATTTGTTCATGCAGGCTGTGCAAGACAATGGTGCAACATTGCTGCCCATCGATAGTGAGCATAATGCTATTTTTCAGTCTATGCCGGAAAAGTTAACCCGAGCAGGGGCCAAAACAGATATTCAAGGCTGTTTGCAAGCCTCCGGGGTGGAGAAAATTCTTCTGACAGCCTCTGGCGGCCCTTTTTTAAATAAAACATTTGATGAATTAGAACATGTAAGCCCTGATCAGGCCTGTGCGCATCCCAATTGGGAAATGGGTAGAAAAATATCAGTGGATTCAGCCACAATGATGAATAAGGGGCTGGAAGTGATTGAAGCAAGTTGGTTGTTTAATGCTTCTGCTGATGATATCCAAGTGGTTATTCATCCACAAAGCATTATTCATTCTATGGTATCCTACAACGATGGTTCTGTTTTAGCACAGTTGGGTAATCCGGATATGCGTACGCCTATTGCTCATGCCATGGCATGGCCGGATAGGATGGACTCTGGTGTTGAGCAACTGGATATTTTTAAGGTGGCACAACTCAATTTTGAGCAACCTGATTTTGAACGTTTTGTGTGTCTTAAATTGGCTTATGATGCCTTACGAGCGGGTGGTACTGCACCGGCAATTTTAAATGCTGCAAATGAAGTTGCCGTTGATTCTTTTTTAAAGGGTGAGATTAGTTTTACCCGAATCGCTGGCATCGTTGAGCAGACATTAAATTATATTAACCGTGAACCAGCAGACTCGATGGATGTGATCCTTGCTGCTGATAAGCATGCTCGCCGGGTAGCAAATGATTTATGTTCGGGACTAGAGCCTGAGTAACCATTATAAATTTTATTAGGAAGTCTTTTTAGTTTTATGGATAATCTTTTTATTATCATCCCTGCCTTTATTTTTACTATTGCCCTGTTAGTGGCGATTCATGAATTTGGTCACTTTTGGGTAGCACGAAAACTCAATGTTAAAGTGTTACGCTTTTCAATTGGTTTTGGAGCACCTTTATTCCGTTTTCATGGCAAAAAAGATAATACAGAATTTGTTGTTGCCAGTATTCCTTTAGGCGGTTATGTCAAGATGCTTGATGAGCGTGAAGGAGATGTTGCTGCTGATGAAATACATCGAGCATTTAATCGTCAGTCTGTTTATAAGCGTTTTGCCATTGTCTTTGCCGGTCCCTTGGTCAATTTTGTTTTTGCTGTTTTTGCCTTCTGGCTCATGTTTGTTATTGGAGTGCAGGGTATTAAGCCTGTTATGGGAGAACTTGATCCTTCTTCAATTGCCTGGCAGTCAGGCTTGAGAAGTGGTGATCAGATTGTTTCCGTTGATGGTGAAAAAACACCGACTATCAGTTTAGTTTATGAGCAACTGCTTATGGCATTTCTTGATCGTAAAAGTGCACTTCTGAAGCTCTCTGACCAACGCAATATTACCATGGACTTCGGGCAGATGGATCAAGATATCGAGCCTTCGCGCCTGCATGATGTGGTTGGACTTGCTCTCAAGTTGCCGCCGAGAAAAACAATTATAGGTGAAGTAACCCCAGATTCACCTGCGGCTATTGCGGGAGTACAAACTGGAGATCAGATTGTTTCAATTGATGGAAAATCAATTGTTCATTGGAAAGATCTAGTTAATGCAGTGATTCACCGCCCGGATGAGACTGTTTCAGTTATAGTTTTAAGAGATGGTCAGCAGCAGATATTATCGGTTACTATTGGTTCGGCTCAGGAAAAGAAGCAAATTATTGGTCGTATAGGTGTTTTGCCCGAATCAATTACTCTGCCAGAATCTATGTTCAGTATGTATCAATATAGTCTTTTTGCTGCTATCCCAAAAGGAATTGAAAAAACTTGGGATTTATCAGTGCTAACCTTAAAAATGTTAGGTAGAATGGTCGTCGGACAAGCGTCATTAAAAAATATAAGTGGTCCCATCACTATTGCTGAAGTGGCTGGACGCTCTGCAAAAATGGGGATTGAGCATTTCTTGCGTTTTTTAGCGATAGTCAGCCTGAGTTTAGGCGTTATAAATTTGCTGCCTGTGCCGATGCTTGATGGTGGGCACTTGTTGTTTTATCTGGTTGAGATAGTTAAAGGTTCGCCTGTATCTGACATGGTTCAGGAAATTGGTCTTAAAATTGGTGTGACATTACTGGTCATGCTGATGAGTATTGCATTGTATAATGATTTTTCACGGCTTTTAAATTAACTCTTTGTTTATATTATGATTGGAACTCACTTAATGAGACGCGTTGTTTTATCTTTTGTTGTTTTTATTGGTTCAATTTTTATGAGCCAGGCAGTTTTATCTGCGGAGTCATTCACCATTGGTGATATTAAAGTTGAGGGCCTGCAGCGGATTTCAGCGGGTACTGTGTTTAATTACTTACCCTTAAAAGTGGGTGATACGATTGATGGCCGTGCAGTTTCCAGTTCAATTCGCGAATTATATAAAACGGGCTTTTTTAAAGATGTCCGCTTAGAAAAAGATGGCCAGGCTCTGATTGTTTCTGTGGTGGAACGTCCGGCCATTGCTGATATTGAATTTGATGGTAATAAGGATATTGATACAGAAGAATTAAGTAAAGCTCTGAAACAAATTGGTTTTGCTGAAGGTCGTGTTTATGATAAATCAATTTTGCAACGGGTTGTGGAAGAACTGAAACGCCAATATTATGCCCGAGGCAAATACGCAGTCAGAATCGATACCAGTGTTACCCCGTTGGAACGTAACCGCGTGGGTATCAAAATTGAGGTGTCTGAAGGACGAGTGACCACTATTCACCAAATCAATATTGTTGGTAATACCGTTTTTGATACGGAAACATTACTTGATGAGCTGGAGTTAACAACACCGACCCTTTTCTCCTTCTATACTAAAACCGATCAATATTCCAAGCAAAAATTAGCCGGCGATCTGGAAAAATTACGTTCCTATTACCTTGATCGTGGTTATATTAATTTTAAAATTGAATCGACTCAGGTTGCTATTACCCCGGATAAACAGAGCATTTATATCACTATTAATTTGGTTGAAGGTGAAAAGTATACGATTAATGAAGTGAAGCTGGCAGGCGATCTCATTATCGATCCTAAAGAAATTTTTCCTGTGGTGGAAATTCAAAAAGGGCAGTACTTTTCAAGAAAAAATATTACCCGCACCAGTGAGTCCATTGTTGATTTGTTAGGCAAGGCAGGCTATGCCTTTTCAAATGTGAACCCAATTCCTCAGGTTAATGATGAAACTAAAGAAGTAGCTATTACCTTCTTTGTTGATCCGGGTAATCGAGTGTATGTCCGCCGCGTCAATATAATTGGCAATGCGAATACTTCTGATGAGGTCGTTCGTCGTGAATTGCGACAATATGAAAATACCTGGATTTCTACCACTGATGTGGAGCGTTCCAAGGCTCGACTGCAAAGACTGGGTTTCTTTAAGGAAGTCAGCGTTGAAACTCCAGCTGTACCGGGGACTTCAGACTTAGTTGATGTGACTTATACAGTAGAGGAACAATCTACTGGTAGTATTAATGCTGGTGCTGGTTTTTCTCAGTCACAGGGCATTATTTTTAATTTCAGTGTTGCTCAGGATAACTTCCTGGGAACAGGCAATCGCTATGCGGTAGCTATGAATACCAGTGATGCAAATACTTTATACAGCTTTAGTGTGACTGACCCATATTTTACCGATGATGGTATCAGTCGAACTTTTCGGGCAAGCTGGCGTGAAACTGATCTAAAAGAGGAAAACTTATCAAATTATGCCACTGATAATATCAGTATCGGGGTTGGTTTTGGGGTGCCGATCAATGAATTTGACCGTATTGGTTTTGGTCTTGATTTTGAAAATACGCACATTGATTTGCCTAATGATCTAACGGACACTTCGTTTGATATTCTTGAATTTGTTGCCAAAGAAGGCGATGATTTTAATACCTTAAGGTTTTCTGCTAACTGGTCTCATGACAGTCGAAATAAAGCACTGTTCCCAACTCGTGGTGCTTTACAGCGCTTATCGGGTGATATGGCACTCCCAGGTAGTGATTTGTCATTTTATCATTTGAACTATGTTCAACAGCGATTTTTTCCTTTAAGCAGAACGACTACACTGATGTTAAAAGGGAATCTTGGCTATGCGGGTACTTTAGGTGGTGATACTTTTCCTCCTTTTGAAAAATACTATGCTGGTGGTATGCGGGATGTCCGAGGATATAAATCCAACACCTTAGGGCCAAGAGATAACGGTGGTATTAACCCACTTAACGGCAATGTCCGTGTTCCAACAGATGACCCATTAGGCGGCCAGTTAAAAGTAATCGGTAATGCAGAAATTATTGTGCCGGTTCCCTTTGTAAAAGATTCTTCAGCCTATCGTTTGAGCGGTTTTGTTGATATTGGTAATGTATTTGAAGATGCGGGTGACTTTGATGCGGGTGAATTACGTTATACTACCGGTATTGCGGGTGCCTGGTTAAGTCCCTTTGGTTTACTGAGGATCAGTATCGCTGCACCTTTAAATGAAAAAAGTGGTGATGAGACAGAAATATTCCAATTTTCATTTGGACAAACTTTTTAGCTATTATCTTACATGGAATTGTTTTTTGTCTAAAGGCTCCTATTTAATATAGATTCCTCCTACTCTTTTAAGGTAGGATATAGCAAACAATTTTAACAAGTATTTTTATAAAAATTATAAAAAATCCAGGGAGAATAAAATGACAACCTATTCACGCTTATTCATTTTAATTGCATTTCTTTTTACTGTTTCATTTGCTCATGCAGAACAAAAAATTGCCTTTGTTAACCAGGCTAAACTCTTACAAAAAGCACCTCAGGCGGAGTCTGCGCGTAATAAATTACAAAAAGAATTTTCCAAACGTGATAAGTCTCTGGTCAGATTGCAAAAACAGATTAAGAGCAGTGCAACTAAATTACAAAAAGATGCTGCCATTTTATCAGCCAGTGAATTGAATAAATTAAAAAGAAAAATCACTCTGTTAAGAAGGGATTTAGAACGGGATCGAGCGGCATTTAAAGAAGATCTTAGTATCCGCCAAAATGAAGAGCTTGTTAAGCTTCAAAAAGCAGTGATTCAGTCAATACAGACCATTGCAAAAAAAGAAAAATATGATTTAATTATCAGTGATGGTGTTATTTATGCGAGTAAGCAAATTGATATTACTGATAAAATTCTGGCGCAATTAAAACAGCAGTATCGTTCAGGTAAATAAGTTTTTTATTTAAAAGTGCAAGTCATAATATAGCCAATGTCTATTACTACACAACAGGTCAGCATAAGAGAGCTGGCCGATATTGTTGATGCGAGCATCCATGGAGATCCCGATGCTGTTATTAGTGGTATTGCCACTCTGGAACTTGCGGAACAAGGTGAGCTAAGCTTTTTTACTAATCGAAAATACCATAAATTTTTGACAATCACTCAGGCGACTGTGGTGATACTTCACCCTGATGATGTCGATAACTGTCCAACTAATGCAATTTTATCCGATGATCCCTATCTTGCTTATGCCAAAATAGCAACCTGGCTGACTCAATCTGAAATTGAGCAAACTCAAATTGCTTCAAGCGCTGTGATTGCAGATGATGTTGTTATTGGTGAAAATGTTAATATTGGTGCCCATGTTGTTATTGGTACAGGGTCAAAAATAGGTCATAATGTCTGTTTGCATGCGGGCTGTGTCGTTGCTGACAATGTCACTATCGGCAGCGAAAGTGTACTTTATTCTAATGTTTCAATTTATTCCAATGTAATTATTGGTGAAAAAGCCATCATTCACTCAGGTGCGGTTATTGGCAGTGATGGATTTGGTATCGCTAATGAAAAAGGTCAATGGTTTAAGGTGCCGCAGTTGGGGCGTGTTATTATAGGTGATAAGGTCGAAATAGGTGCTAATACGACCATTGACCGAGGTGCAATCGAAGATACGGTAATTGAAAACGGTGTTAAACTGGATAACCTGATTCAAATTGCTCATAATGTTCTGATTGGTGAAAATACTGCGATTGCTGGCTGTGTCGGTATTGCTGGTAGTTCAACCATCGGTAAACATTGTGCTATTGGAGGGGGCTCTGGAATTCTTGGCCATTTGAGTATTGCCGATCACGTGCACATCACTGCGACTTCTCTGGTGACAAAATCTATTAATGAGCCCGGTGTTTATTCGTCGGGGACACCTTTGCAGGAAAACGCTCAATGGCATAAAAACTTTGTTCGATTCAAGCAGCTGGATAAAATGGCGAGACGCTTGAATGCTTTAGAAAAAAAAATATAATCGGTTCTGGACATATTTGCTTATATAGAGAGCCTTCAGCCAATAAAATTTAATCACAGCGATTAAATTTTATGTTAGATAAGAGTCTTCAGCTAATAAAATTAACTGCAGTCGCTTTGCTAACATAATATTTTTTGCAAATTGAGACCGTGGTTAATTAATGTTAAATAAGAGTTAAAGAAAAATATAATGGAAAATCAACTCAATTCAATGGATATCCATGACGTTCTGGAACATCTTCCTCATCGTTATCCGTTCTTGTTAGTGGATAAAGTAATTGATTTTGAGCCGGGAAAATCACTGCTGGCACTAAAAAATGTAAGCTACAATGAACCTCAATTTACGGGACATTTCCCACAGAAACCTATTTTGCCTGGCGTGTTGGTTATTGAAGCTTTGGCGCAGGCAACAGGAATACTGGCTTATAAATCAACCAATACAAAACCTAGTGATGACTCCCTGTATTATTTGGTTGGAATAGATAAAGCTCGTTTTAAGCGTCCGGTTAATCCGGGTGAGCAATTAATGCTTAAAGTTGATGTCATAAAAAATATGCGTGGTGTGTGGAAATTTAAAGCCGTTGCCACGGTAGATGATCAACTGGTTGCTTCGGCTGAACTCATGTGTGCTGAAAGAGATGCCTGAAACTGATGTCTGATGTGAAGAAAATTCATCCCACTGCAATTATTGATCCTTCTGCTGAACTGGCTGATGATATTGAAATTGGTGCCTATTCAGTAATTGGAAAAAAAGTCACCATTGACACGGGCAATAAGATTGCTTCTCATGTTGTGATCAATGGCCCAACTCATATTGGTAAAGATAATACTTTTTTCCAGTTTGGTTCTATTGGTGAGGCACCTCAGGATAAAAAATACCAGGGTGAAGATACCACTCTGGAAATTGGCGACAGGAACGTCATTCGGGAATTTACCACTCTCAATCGCGGTACGGTTCAGGATCGCGGTACCACGACACTGGGCAATGATAATCTCATTATGGCTTATGTCCATATAGCCCATGACTGTATTCTGGCAGATGATATTATTCTGGCCAATAATGTTGCTCTGGCGGGCCATGTTAATATTCAGAGCCATGCTATTTTAGGCGGTTTTTCTCTTATTCATCAATTTTGTACAATTGGCTCCTATTGTTTTACAGCGATGAATAGTGTAATTTCTAAAGATGTACCTCCGTATGTTATCGTTTCTGGGCACATGGCTAAACCTCATGGTTTGAATATTGAAGGCTTAAAACGTCATGGTTTCAGTAAAGGATCTATCGCATCAATTCGTTCTGCTTATAAAGCACTATACCGTTCAAATTTGACCCTGAGTGATGCTATCACTGAAATAAATGAACTGGCCACCAATTGCAGCGAGCTGGCCTTGATGATTGATTTTCTTAATAATGATGTAAATCGTGGAATTATTCGCTGATGCGTATTGGTCTTATCGCTGGAGAAGCTTCTGGTGATATCCTTGCAGCGGGATTAATGAATGCGATTTTAGAACAATATCCAGATGCCCAATTTGAAGGGATTGCCGGGCCATTGATGATTGAGGCAGGTTGCAAAGCTATTTATCCTGCTGAAAAATTATCGGTTATGGGACTTGTTGAAGTTCTGGCTCATTATCGTGAATTAAAAGCTATTCGTAAAGAACTGATCCACTACTTTATTAATGATCCCCCTGATGTTTTCATCGGCATTGACGCTCCTGATTTTAATCTGGTGGTGGAAGCTACATTAAAAGAAGCAGGAATAGCTACAATCCACTATGTCAGTCCCTCTGTCTGGGCATGGCGTCAATATCGTCTGGGTAAAATTGCACGAGCAGCTGATCTGATCCTGACGTTATTTCCTTTTGAAGCTCGTTTTTATGAAAATCATAACATCTCAGTTAAGTATGTAGGGCATACACTGGCAGATGAAATTGATTTATGTGTTGATATCAATAAGGCCAGGGAAAAAATTCATCTTGAAGTTGAACCGGGGTTTTCAGTTATTGCTGTTTTGCCCGGGAGTCGAATGTCTGAAGTGACTCGATTATCGAAGCCGTTTATTGAAACGATGCTGCAGAGTTTAAAAAAACAGGCGGATCTCTTATTCACCATTCCATTTGTCAATGATAAAACACGCTATTTTTTTGAGCAGGAACTGAATCTGCAAACAGCTGGTGACTCACTTGCTCGTTCACGTTTTATCTTATTTAATGGCCATTCAAGAGATGTGATGGCAGCAGCAAATGCCGTATTGCTTGCATCGGGCACTGCGGCTCTTGAAGCACTGCTGCTAAAAAAGCCCATGATTGTGGCTTACAAACTATCACCCATCACCTATTGGGTTGCGAAACGCCTGCTGCAAGTTCCTTATTATTCACTGCCTAATCTTCTTGCAGGTGAGTGTCTGGTGGAGGAAATTACCCAGAATGATGTGTGCGCAGAAATTTTAGCACCTAAATTGCTGGAATTATTATCAGCTGATTTATGGTGTGATAAGTTAGAAACATTTGATGACATACATACCTTGCTCCGACAAAATGCTAACCAGAGTGCAGCTGAAGCTGTCATTGATTATTTAAAAGAACTTGACATATTAACCTGAAGTGGCTTGTTGCCAACAGTCCTGAACTTTACCGACAAATAGACCTTATATGAGCTTTGATCCTTTATATCTTAATTTGAATGGCACTATTGCTGGTGTTGATGAAGTAGGCCGTGGTCCTCTGGCAGGTGCAGTGGTGACAGCAGCAGTGATACTGGATCCTGAAAATCCGATTGCAGGACTGGATGACTCTAAAAAGCTGACAGAAAAAAAACGTGAAATACTGGCGCTTGAGATTAAAGAAAAGGCACTTTGCTATTATATTGCCAGAGCTGAGCATGATGAAATTGATGAGCTGAATATTTTTCATGCAACCTTATTAGCGATGAAACGAGCAGTGGCGGGACTAAGTATGAGTCCTGACAAAGTTCTGGTTGATGGAAAATTTTGTCCTGAAATACCATATACCTGTGAAGCTGTTATAAAAGGTGATTCCCGGGTTGCATCAATTAGTGCCGCCTCAATACTGGCTAAAGTTTCCAGAGATAGAGAAATGATTGCCATGGAAGCTACTTACCCCGGTTATGGTTTTGCTAAACATAAGGGATATCCAACAAAACTGCATATTGAAGCATTAGAAAAGCTAGGCATTACACCCATACATCGAAAGAGTTATAAACCCGTACAAAAAATTATTGAACAGTTTAGAAAAGGGTAGTTGTATCTATCATGTCGAATCAATTTATCCATTTAAACCTGCACACTGAATTTTCTTTAGTTGATGGCATTGTACGTCTTAAGCCTATGATTAAAGCACTTCAAGACAAGCAAATGCCGGCTATTGCTATTACTGATCAAAGCAACCTTTATGCTCTGGTTAAAATGTATCAGGCTTGTCTGGGTGCAGGGATTAAGCCGATACTTGGAGCTGATCTGTGGCTTGAGAATGAAGAGGAGCCTACTAAGCCTTTCCGCTTACTTATTCTTTGTAAAAATAATGATGGTTATCTAAATCTCAAGAAGCTAATCAGTCAAAGTTATCTTAAAGGGCAGCACCTGGGTCAGGCGGTGATTAGTCGCAACTGGTTAAATGAATTATCATCTGGTTTGATTGCACTATTAGGAAAAGAAAGTGATCTTGGTCAGTTGCTGCTGCAGGATAAGATGGCTGAAGCCGAACAGCTTGGTAACGATTATAAGAGGCTCTTTCCAGAAAGCCTCTATCTGGAACTGCAAAGAACGGCCCGCACTGGTGATGAGAATTTTCTTCATCAGGCTATTAGCCTGGCAGGACAACTTGGGTTACCCGTGGTGGCTACAAATGCCGTCAGATTTATACATAAGAAAGATTTTTCAGCTCATGATGCACGGGTTTGTGTCAATCAGGGACGCATCCTGGCAGATAAAAGGCGACCTAAAGACTATTCTGAAGAACAATACTTTAAATCTTCTGAAGAGATGAATGCCTTATTTGAAGATATTCCAGAGGCGATACAAAATAGTGTGGAAATTGCTCGGCGTTGTAATGTCATATTACACCTTGGGGAAAACTTCTTACCGGATTTTCCAATTCCTGAAGGCTTAAGTATGGATGAATACTTTCGTCAATTATCCCACGAAGGTTTAGATAAACGTTTCCCTCAGCTTTTTGGCGAAGATTACTTAGACGGCGATAATAAACAAAAATTTCAGGAAAAACTTAAACAATATCGTGAACGGCTGGATATTGAACTTGATGTGATCACCCAGATGGGGTTTCCCGGTTATTTTCTTATCGTTGCTGACTTTATCCAATGGTCTAAAGAAAATGATGTCCCGGTAGGTCCCGGACGTGGTTCAGGTGCAGGCTCACTGGTAGCTTATGCCATGACCATTACAGATCTTGATCCTCTTGAATATGATCTGCTGTTTGAACGGTTTCTAAATCCAGAGCGGGTATCCATGCCTGATTTTGATATTGATTTTTGTATGGAAGGTCGTGAAAAAGTCATTCAGTATGTAGCAGAAACCTATGGCAGAGACAGAGTCTCTCAAATCATTACTTTTGGTTCCATGGCAGCTAAAGCTGCCATTCGTGATGTTGGCAGGGTACAGGGACAGGGTTATGGTTTTGTGGATTCACTTGCCAAGCTCATTCCTATGGATATTGGTATTACCATTTCCCAGGCTCTGGAACAGGAGGAAGAATTACAAAGGCGATATGATGACGATGAGGCAGTTCGTGAGCTGATTGATATGGCTCTGGCTCTGGAAGGGATCACCAAGAATGTTGGTAAACATGCTGGTGGAGTTGTTATTTCACCCAGTGACATCAATGAATTTTCACCTGTTTATTGTGAACAGGATTCACAGAGTATTGTGACTCAATATGATAAAAATGATGTAGAAACAGTTGGTCTGGTTAAATTTGATTTCCTGGGTTTAAAAACCTTAACAGTCATTGACTGGGCTTTGAAAATTATTAATACCAGAAAGAGAAAACTGGGTGAGACTGAAGTTGATATTACCGCCATTGATTTAGAAGACAGAGCCTCATTTAAAACCCTTAAAGCCAGTAATACCACGGCGGTTTTTCAGCTTGAATCTCGCGGTATGAAAGATTTGATAAAGCGCCTGCAGCCGGATTGTTTTGAAGATATTGTAGCTCTGGTTGCATTGTTTCGTCCCGGGCCTTTGCAGTCTGGCATGGTGGATGATTTTATTGATCGTAAACATGGCCGCCAGAAAGTTGAATACCCGCATCCTTCACTGGAACCTATTCTGCAACCTACCTATGGAACCATTCTGTATCAGGAACAGGTGATGCAGATTTCTCAGGTACTGGCAGGATATACACTGGGTGGTGCAGATTTATTACGCCGTGCCATGGGTAAGAAAAAACCAGAAGTGATGGCTGAACAGCGTTCCATCTTTGAGGATGGTTCCGTTAAAAATGGTGTTGATAAAGCAGTTGCCACTCATATTTTTGACCAGATGGAAAAATTTGCGGCATATGGCTTCAATAAGTCACATTCAGCTGCCTATGCTCTGGTTTCCTATCAGACTTTATGGTTAAAAACCCATTATCTGGAAGCCTTTATGGCGGCAGTGCTTTCTGCTGATATGGATACTACAGATAAAGTTGTCATAGTGATTGAGGAATGCCGTGATGTTGATACAAAAGTCGTGGCCCCTAATGTGAATCTATCGGAGTATAAATTTACAGTGAGTCACGATGATGAAGTGGTTTATGGCCTGGGTGCGATTAAGGGTGTTGGCGAAGGGGCGATTGAAAGTATTGTAGAAGGACGTGATAGTGGCGGTGAGTACAAGGACTTTCAGGATTTTTGCAATCGTGTTGATTTGCGACGCTGTAATAAACGAGTGATGGAAACTTTGGTTAAATCAGGTGCCATGGACATTTTTGGTCTAACCAGAGCGACTCTGTTTAATGCTATTCCCAAAGCAAGCAAAGCGGCAGATCAGTTTTCAAAAGCGCAGGCAGTGGGTCAGGATGATTTGTTTGGCGGTGATTTCTTTGATACCGGTGCTCTGGACAGTACGGCAGGTGATACGGAAAGCAGTTTTGAACAATTTCCTGAATGGCCGGAAGATGAGCGCCTTCGCTTTGAAAAAGATACTTTGGGTCTTTATCTGACAGGCCACCCCATAGAACAATATCTTGAGGAATTGCGAAATTTCACTACGCACCGACTGATGGAACTTAACCCGGATAAGAAGCAAAATATTGTGATAGCCGGTTTGATTATTGCCATGCGAACCATGAATACCAAACGTGGTGACAAGATGGCTTTTATTACCATAGATGATCGCAGTGGTCGCCAGGAGGTTGCTCTATTTGCCGATAAATATGAAATGTATCAGGACATCCTGATTAAAGATTCTATCATTGTGCTTTCTGGAGAATTGGGACTGGATCATTATTCAGGCAATGCTCGAATTACAGTGGACAAGATTTATGATTTAGATGCAGCCAGAAATCATTATGCGCGTCGTTTGTCCGTTAATATTCATTATAAACAGGTGGATGAAGCGTTTATTAACCACTTTAAAGAAATTCTGACGCCTTTTAGAGAGGGTGGTGAGTGTCCGGTTGTGTGCAGTTATAGTGGTGAAAAAGCCAAAGCCAGCATGCATTTATCCGATGAGTGGAATGTACGCTTAAATAAAGAATTATTAAATCGGATCGACGAGCTAACTCAAAACCAGAGCCAAATTAAGTATCGCTGATTGTCTAAATGACTTATTTAATTTAAACAATGATGGATATTAGCTTACCTCTGTTATCATTGTTTTTCAGTGGTTTTACCTCAGCAACTTTATTGCCCGGCAGCTCAGAGGCTCTTTTTTTATTGATGCTGGCTCAACAAAATTGGGATTTATGGGTGCTGATCCTGATTGTTGGAACAGGCAATTCACTGGGAGGAATGAGTAATTGGCTGATCGGTATTCTGATCCGTAGAGGTTTCTATAAAGAAAAAAATACTGAAACTGAAAATAAATACCACATCCAGGCTGAAAAATGGCTTAAAAAATATGGTTCTCCTGTCCTTTTCTTTAGTTTCCTCCCCGTTATCGGCGATCCAATCTGTCTGGTTGCAGGCCTGGTTAAGATTCATTGGCTCAAAGCACTATTGTACATTTCATGTGGTAAATTTTTTAGGTATATAATTTTAAGTTATTTTATATCAGCTTAGACTGACTATGAAACCAATATTATATTTTAAAAGCTGGCAGATATACCTCACAAGGGCGTGGATCCTTTAAACATGTAGGCAAGCGGCAATGAATCATTTGTGCATTAAAGTGATTAGTGTGAACTAAATGAACTAGAAACTAAGGGTTAACCTGTAGTGGGCTGGTGAAAACAGTCTGTTTTAAGGCATACAATAGTGTTACAATTAACGATTAATAGAAACTAATATAGATTATTTCTGATGGATCAGAAATAACTTTTTTTGGCCGAGGGCTCTTATATCGCTCAAGGCTCCTTATATATGCAGACTTAAATCGCGCCGTTAACACTTTCCTGGCTGGTTCCAGAACGATCTTCTGAGAGCCTGAATACGATTTAATCTCACTCAATGACAAGAATTATAAAATGAATCCAAATTTTCTCGATTTTGAACAACCTATTGCAGAACTTGAAGCAAAAATTGAAGAGTTGCGCTATGTAGGAAATGATACTGATCTGAATTTGTCAGAAGAAATTTCAAATTTGCAGGGGAAGAGCAAAACCCTTACTGAATCTATTTTCAAAAATTTAAGTGCCTGGCAGGTCTCTCAATTAGCTCGTCATCCGATGCGTCCGTACACTCTGGATTATATCAACCTCATGTTTACAGACTTTGAAGAACTTCATGGTGATCGTGCCTTTGCTGATGATGCTCCTATTGTTGCTGGTCTGGCTCGTCTTGACGGCAATCCTGTGATGGTGATTGGTCACCAAAAAGGTCGTGATACAGCTGAGAAGGTAAAACGTAATTTTGGTATGCCTCGTCCTGAAGGTTATCGTAAAGCTTTACGATTAATGAAACTGGCAGAACGCTTCAAATTGCCTATATTAACTTTTATCGATACTCCGGGTGCTTATCCGGGTGTGGGTGCTGAAGAACGCGGGCAAAGTGAAGCCATTGCTCGAAACCTGATTGAAATGGCTGAGTTAAAAGTGCCTGTCATCTGCACAGTCATTGGTGAAGGTGGTTCTGGTGGTGCTTTAGCGATTGGTGTGGGTGACCGAGTCAATTTATTACAATATAGTACTTATTCAGTGATTTCTCCCGAAGGCTGTGCCACCATTTTGTGGAAAAGTGCCGATAAAGCTTCTGAAGCAGCAGAGGCAATGGGGATCACCTCCGGACGTTTAAAAGAGTTGGGTTTGATTGATCAAATTATAGATGAACCTGTAGGCGGTGCTCATCGGGATCATGAAGCCATGGCAAAAAAACTGAAACAGTCGTTATTAGAAACTCTTGAGCATTTGCGAGAAATGCCAACCGATCGTTTATTGGATTCTCGATATGAGCGTCTAATGAAGTTTGGTCATTATCTTGAAAGCTAGGCTTCAATATTAAAGAAAGGCTAACTCTTTACCTGGAGTTATACCTTGAGCTTTATTAGCGATACTATTGGGTGGGTGTGATAGAGCCTTCAGCTAATATAGAGCCTCAGCTAAAAAAAGAGCCTTCTGCCAATAAAGAGCCTTTAGCTAATAACATCATTGTGTCGTCATATTTGGTAACACTTAATTCCTAATATGATGGTATATAATTTTATTCCAGATAAAAGTAATGTCTATTATACCCCAGGCTTTTCATTTTCATCTCCAGAAGCTATCAAGCACAGAAAAATACCTTATTGCTTATAGCGGTGGTATTGACTCCCATGTTTTACTCCATCTCTGCTCACAACTTAAAAATTCTCCATCTGGATTTGAACAGTCCTTTTCAGCAGTTTATATTGATCATGGTCTGAGTCAGCATTCAAAAAAATGGGGTAAACATTGTCAGCACATTTGTTTTGAACTGGATATTCCTCTTACGATTATTGAAGTTGATGCCCGTCCAAAAAGCGGTCAGAGTCCTGAAGCTTCTGCAAGAACCGCCCGGTATCAGGCTTTTAGTCAACTGCTGGCAGATAATGAGTGTCTATTGACTGCACAGCATCTGGATGATCAGGCGGAGACCTTGCTCCTACAGTTGCTCAGAGGAAGTGGCACTAAAGGTTTATCTTCTATGCCGCGAATTAAACCATTTTCCAGAGGTTATCTGTGCCGCCCGATCCTGGATTATAAAAAGCAGGATATTCTTGAATATGCGAAACAGCATCAGCTCCAGTGGATAGAGGATGAAAGTAATCAGGAGCAGCGTTTTGATCGCAATTATTTGCGCCAGACGGTAGTACCGTTGCTTGAGAAACGCTGGCCTGCAGTTAAAGAAAATTTTGCCAAATCAGCAGAGGTTTTAGCTGAATCACAGCTTTTACTGGATCATCTTGCAGATTCAGATCTTCAGAGTTTATTTTTTGTCAATCATGACAGTATCATTGAATATGATAAAATTTTATTAGAACCCATCATTAATTTACTGAATTCTAAGCCCCATAACAGCCTGGAATATCGCCATGAACAGGCTCGATTAAATAACTTATTAAGGCATTGGATTAACCGCAATAATTTGCCCATGCCATCAAAAAAAATCCTGGAAGAAATCGTACAGGCAGTGATCCTGGCAGGAAAAGATGCGATGCCGCTTGTTTCCTGGAGGAGAGATGCTATTCATTGTGAGATAAGACGCTATCGGGATAAACTCTATTTGTTGGATGTTTCGACATCCTATCAGAATCCAGTTATTTCAATGAAAGCACAGAAGAAAAAAACAAGCCCTGATGTGGATCTTATTTTGACACTGGAACAGCCGATTTTTTTAGATAAGACTAATACTTGCCTCAAACTATCTTATGCTGCTGATAAGGAGGCTAGCAAAGGATTTGATCGTCAATTATTATTAAGCAAAACAATAAGTGTTCGTTTCAGACAAGGTGGTGAACGCTATAGACAAACATCAGAAAGTCATTCCCATTCGTTAAAACACTGGTTTCAGGAACAAGCTATACCACCCTGGGAAAGAGAACATATACCGCTGATTTTTTGGGGCGATGAATTGCTCCAGATTGGTCAGCATATTGTCAATTTTTCTCTGAAGAATGAACATTCAGAGGATCAGATGCGCATTATTTGGCAAGGAAATGAAAATAAATAAAATAGCCGGGATATTTGGATGAAATTAGTGCCAATAAACGTTAAAATCATCCATTGTTTTAAGCTTAAGTATTTTAAGTTTAAGTGTTTTAATATTTAGTTTCGAAAATCTAAGAGTCTGATATATCCTAATGACCAAATATATTTTTATTACCGGTGGTGTTGTTTCTTCTCTAGGCAAAGGTATTGCCTCTGCATCTCTGGCAGCCCTGCTCGAAGCCCGTGGTTTAAAAGTCACCCTGATGAAACTGGATCCCTATATAAACGTGGATCCCGGCACCATGAGTCCATTCCAGCATGGTGAAGTTTATGTCACCGAAGATGGTGCAGAAACCGATCTGGATCTGGGGCACTATGAACGGTTTGTGCGCACAAATATGCACCAGAGTAACAACTTTACTGCCGGCCGCGTTTATGAAAGTGTGTTATCCAAAGAACGCCGAGGTGATTATTTAGGGGCTACAGTACAGGTTATTCCACATATAACTGATGAAATTAAACAGCGAATTCATCTTGGCGCAAGCGATGCAGATATTGCGATGATCGAGCTTGGTGGTACGGTGGGTGATATTGAATCACTGCCTTTTATGGAAGCCATTCGTCAATTAGGCATTCAAATGGGGAGTGAAAATACTCTTTATATGCATTTGACCCTGTTGCCTTATATCTCAACGGCAGGTGAATTAAAAACCAAGCCCACTCAACACTCGGTGAAAGAACTGCAATCTATCGGTATTCGTCCTGATATTTTGCTCTGCCGTGCAGATCGTGAGATCCCAGAAGAAGAGCGCCGAAAAATTGCTCTGTTCACCAATGTTGAAGAGCGTGGTGTTATTTCGGCTATTGATGTGGATAGTATTTATCGTATTCCACTTTTATACCATGAACAAAAGCTGGATCAGCTGGTTGTTGAAAAACTTAAGCTGGATGCACCGGGAGCAGATTTATCACAATGGCAGGCCGTTGTGAATGCTCAGAATAATCCAAAGGGTGAAGTTCATGTGGCAATGGTGGGCAAATATGTTGATTTGACCGAATCATACAAATCATTGTCTGAATCTTTGATTCATGCTGGCATACACACCTCAACGAAAGTTAAAATTACCTATATTGATTCTGAAGAAATCGAAAAAGAAGGTATCGATTGTCTTAAAAAAATGAATGCTATTCTGGTGCCGGGAGGATTTGGCAATCGGGGTGTTGAAGGTAAAATTCTTGCGGTTCAATATGCCCGTGAAAACAAAGTTCCTTATCTTGGGATTTGTTTAGGTATGCAGGTTGCTGTGATTGAATACGCCCGAAATGTGGCCAGACTGGACAAGGCTCATAGTACTGAATTTGATGCAAAAACACCCAATCCAGTGATTGCTTTAATCACTGAGTGGTTAAGAGAAGACGGCACTATTGAAACACGTGATGAGAATACTGATATGGGCGGTTCCATGCGCCTGGGTGGGCAGCCCTGCAAATTGACTGCTGATTCTCAGGTGAAAAAAGTGTATGGTAAAGAAGTGATTGTTGAACGTCATCGTCATCGTTATGAATTTAATAATCAGTATCGTGAGCCTCTGGCCAATGCTGGATTAAAATTTACCGGAATTTCACTGGATGATAATCTGGTTGAAGTAATTGAAGTTGCGGATCACCCCTGGTTTATTGCCTGTCAATTCCACCCTGAATTTACTTCAACACCGCGTGATGGACACCCATTATTTACCAGTTATATCAATGCTGCACGCATTAATGCAGGACTGAGCATTGAAAATGAAGAAGGTAAATTATTCTGATGGCTACCAGTGGTTTTAAATTATGCGGTTTTGATGTGGGGCTTGATCAAGCCTTATTTTTAATTGCAGGCCCCTGTGTGATTGAGAGTGAGCATATGGCGCTTACAACGGCTGAACAGTTAAAAAAAATCACCCAAGAACTGAATATTCCATTTATATATAAGTCCTCTTTTGATAAAGCCAATCGAACCTCAAGCAGTAGTTATCGTGGTCCGGGATTATCTGAAGGTTTGAGAATTCTGCAAAAAGTAAAAGATGAGCTGGGTTTGCCAATACTCACTGATGTCCATGAAGATTCTCCTCTGGATGAAATTGCAGATATTGCGGATGTGCTGCAGACCCCTGCTTTTTTATGCCGACAGACCAACTTTATTCAAAACGTGGCTAAAACAGGTAAACCTATTAATATAAAAAAGGGTCAGTTTCTTGCGCCCTGGGATATGAAAAATGTCATTGATAAAGCCAGAGAAACTGGCAATCAACAAATAATGGCCTGTGAGCGAGGCGTCAGTTTTGGTTACAATAATCTGGTTTCAGACATGCGCTCGCTGGCGGTAATGAGAGAAACAAATTGCCCGGTGGTTTACGATGCGACACATTCAGTACAGCAACCGGGCGGTTTAGGCGGGTGTTCTGGTGGAAATCGTGAGTTTGTCCCGGTTCTTGCTCGTGCAGCTGTGGCCAGTGGTGTTTCCGGACTTTTTATGGAAACTCATCCCGATCCGGATAAAGCATTAAGTGATGGTCCCAATTCATGGCCACTGGATAAAATGAGCGATCTTATAAAAATGTTAATGGCTATTGATCAGCTGGTTAAATCAAAGCCATTTGCAGAAGACTCTTTGTAGGGAGACGCTGAGGACTCTCTATAAAAGCCGCTGAGGGCTCTTTATAAAAAGATGCTGAGGGCTCTTATTATTTAGTACCCACCCTTTTTCCAGCTTTTAGCCTCCCCCTTCTTTAGAAGGGGGACTGAGGGGGTTGCAAGTCAAGTACTTAAATCCCCTCTATTCCCTCTTTTAAAAAGGGGGAAGTAAAAAAATAATTATTTCCAGATGGAAATTAGATGCCAAAGAAATTAAAACAAATAAATTAAGGAAAACAAATGTCAGATTTAACAATCGTTGACGTAAAAGCAAGAGAAGTCATTGATTCACGCGGTAATCCAACAGTAGAAGCCGATATATTCCTGGAATGTGGTGCCATGGGGCGCGCAATTGTGCCGTCTGGCGCATCAACAGGTGCCAGAGAGGCAATTGAATTACGTGATGGCGATAAATCACGTTTTCTGGGCAAGGGTGTCCTGAATGCTGTGAAAAATGTTAATGGTGAAATCAGAGATGCTATTCTTGGTATGAGCGCTGATGATCAGAGCGGCATTGATAAAAAAATGATTGAACTTGATGGCACAGACAACAAAGACCGTCTGGGTGCCAATGCTTTATTAGCTGTATCATTAGGCGTTGCACATGCATCTGCTAAAGCTAATAACGTGCCTTTATATCGTCAGTTGGGTGGTGAAGGTTCAATGACTATGCCTGTACCCATGATGAATATCATCAATGGTGGTGAACATGCTGATAATAATGTTGATATTCAGGAATTCATGATCATCCCAACGGGAGCTAAATCAATGGCAGAAGCCATTCGTTATGGTGCTGAGGTATTTCATGCTCTGAAAAAAGTACTAAGCTCTAAAGGCTTAAATACTGCTGTCGGTGATGAGGGTGGTTTTGCACCGGATTTACCTTCTAATGAATCTGCTATTGAAGTTATACTTGAAGCCATAGAAGCAGCAGGTTATAAAGCGGGTGAAGATATATTTATTGGTATTGATGCAGCAAGTTCTGAATTTTATAAAGATGGAAAATATGTCCTGGCCTCAGAAAATAAATCTTTAAGCTCTGAAGAAATGGTTGATTATCTGGCAGCATGGGTCGAAAAATACCCATTGATTACCATTGAAGATGGTCTGGATGAAGGTGACTGGGACGGCTGGAAACTTCTGACTGAAAAGTTAGGTAAAAAAGTTCAGTTAGTGGGTGATGATCTTTATGTAACTAATCCAAAGATCTTCAAAGAAGGCATTGATAAGGGAATTGCCAATTCAATTCTTATCAAAGTGAACCAAATCGGTACCTTGACTGAAACACTTGAAGCCATACAAATGGCAAAGGATGCAGGTTATACTGCGGTTGTTTCACATCGTTCAGGTGAAACAGAAGATACCACGATTGCTGATCTCGCTGTTGCAACTTCTTGTGGCCAGATTAAAACCGGCTCTTTGTCGCGTTCTGATAGAATTGCCAAATACAATCAGCTGATCCGTATTAGTGAAGATCTGGGTGAACAAGCTATTTATCCTGGAAAAGATACTTTTTACAGCATCAAATAAATTTTAGCTTTGGTTTTACAGTTGAAAATGGGGTACAGTTAGATCTTTTTCAGGTTTAATTAGTGACCCCGTTTTGTTTTCAGAGGCATGATCTTTAAGCGATGAATTATATCATTACTATTTTGCTCATTTTATTAATTGCACTGCAATATGACTTGTGGGTTGGCAAGGGCAGCATTGTTGAAGTCAGAAAGCTGGAATCTGCCCTGGAATTACAAAGCAATGAAAATAAACAACTTAAAGAACGAAACGATGCCCTTAAAGCTGAAGTTCTGGATTTAAAAAATGGACTTGAAGCCATTGAAGAACGAGCTCGTACAGAGTTGGGAATGATCAAAGATGATGAAACATTTTTTCATGTGATTGAAAAAAAATGAACTTGAATACAGCGAAAAAATACTGGGCTGTAATACCCGCTGCAGGGGTTGGTAAACGCATGGGGAGTCAAATACCCAAGCAATATTTACCTCTGGCTGGAAAAACAGTAATAGAACAAACATTGTCAGTTTTTCTTCAGCATCCTGATATTCATGGCATTGTTGTTGCTGTAACTCAAGGCGATCCCTATTGGCAAGAGATATACGAGCATCAATATATTAAAGAAAGTGACAGTAATGAAAAACCAATTATTGTCGCTATTGGCGGTGTTGAGCGTTGCCATTCTGTTCTAAATTCATTAGAAGCACTATCGTCACATGCTTCTGATGATGACTGGGTGCTGGTTCATGATGCGGCTCGACCCTGTTTGAAGGCAGCAGATATTGATTGCCTTATTGAACAACTGAGTGAAACTAAGTCCGGTGGTATCTTAGGTTTACCCATGGCCGATACCGTTAAACGCTGTGATAAAGAGCAGAAGATCCTTGCAACAGTGGAGCGAAGTGAGCTCTGGAGAGCACTGACCCCGCAAATGTTTCCCCTGAAACTGTTAAAAGATGCTTTGAGTGATGCCATTAAGGCTGGTGCACTGGTGACTGATGAAGCTTCAGCCATAGAGTTATCAGGTTTAAAACCTCAGATAGTTGAAGGTCATCCGGGAAATATTAAGATCACTCACCCCAATGACTTACAGCTTGCTGAACTGTTTTTCTCATTCAATTAAACTATAATTATTGTTAAAGTATCCCTACATATTCAGGAGAATTGTATGAATAGAATCGGCCATGGTTATGACGCGCATCGCTTCTCAGATAAAGGTTCATTGCTGACTGAAGTATCAGTATCAGCGGATGATATGATATCCACTGATGGGGCTCCACATAATGAAAATTCAATTCCGGATGAAGATTCACTACCGCTCAGAACAATAGTTATCGGTGGCGTTCAAATATCTCATAGTCACTTCTTAGAGGCCCATTCAGATGGCGATGTGTTAGTTCATGCCTTATGTGATGCTTTGCTGGGTGCTTTAGCTCTCGGTGATATTGGTAAACACTTCCCGGATAATTCGGTCGAATTTGAGAATATTGACAGCCGTATTTTATTAAGAAAAGTGATGCAAAAAGTTTTCCAGGCAAATTATAAAGTGGCGAATGCCGACATGACCATTATTGCTCAGGTTCCCAAAATGTCACCGCATATTGAAACAATGTGTCGTAATCTTGCAGATGATCTCAATATACAGCGCTCTCAGGTTAATGTAAAAGCCACAACAACTGAAGGAATGGGGTTTACCGGGCGTAAAGAAGGCATTGCTGCTCACGCAATTGTCTTGCTGGAACAATAAATAATATGGGACAGTTTCCAAGTGAGCCTCAGGGACATGCATTTACTCAGTCCCAAAAATATTTTGGTAAAAACAGTGGATGAAATAGAATTAGACTTATCTGAACTTTATCCTATTATTAAAGTTGAAGAGTTAGTTTACGCCCATAGTGTTCAGGGTGGACCTCGGGGATATGCAAAATTCAAGACTAATGCCTCTGATTTTATTGTCAGAGAGACTTTGAGTTTTGAGCCTGATGGTGAGGGTACACATGTCTATCTTTATATCGAGAAAACTAATACGAATACAGAATGGCTAGCCAGACAGTTGGCACGTTTTGTTGGTGTTGAAGCCAGAGAAATTGGTTATGCCGGATTAAAAGATAGAAATGCAGTAACCTCGCAATGGTTCAGTATAAACCTTGAAATCATTGATGAAGAGCCTGACTGGAATGAATTTCAACTGGATGGCGTAAAAATTTTAACAAAAACTCTGCACAGAAAGAAACTAAAACGTGGTGCGATAAAATACAATACATTTGAAATTGTACTACGAGATATTAAGGATACTACAAAAGAATCACTGACTCGTACTATAAATAAAATTCAGCTCTCCGGTGTGCCAAATTATTTTGCTCAACAACGTTTCGGACATGATTATAACAATCTGACTCGAGGTGCGCGCTGGTTTAACGGGTCTCAAAAAATAAAAAAACGTGCAGATAAAAGTATGGTACTTTCTGCAGCACGTTCTATGGTTTTTAATCAAATGCTGTCACAACGAATTCAGAAAAATGGCTGGGAGCAGCTTATTGATGGCGAAATCATGATGTTGTCAGGTACTCATTCTATTTTTTCAGTGCCGGAAATAAACGATGAAATAACAAAACGCTTCCAACAGGGTGATATTCACCCGACGACTGCATTATGGGGGAGGGGGCAGCTAACTTCCGAAAATCAATTATTATTGCTAGAACAAAACGTGGCAGATGCTTTATCAAACTGGTGTCATGGACTGGAAAAGCAAGGACTAATACAAGAGCGTCGATCATCAAGGCTGTTCCCTGAAAATTTATCTATAATATTTGAAGACGACAGTTCAAAACAATCAATGCAAAAGATAAGCCTGGCATTTTCTCTCCCCACCGGAACCTATGCAACTGCTGTGTTGCGTGAGATTATTCAGTTTAATTAGAGATAACTTTTACCTGGAAAAAATTGAGTTTTTATGAAAAAAATTAGTTTGTCTGTATTATTATTTGCATTAAGTTTTATTCTTTTTGCACCGGCACAGTCTGCAGAATCAGGCATTAAGACTCAAAAATCAGTGAATCTTGCATCGGTAAGTTCAATGATTATTGATCTTAAAAATAATTCTGTTCTGTTTGAAAAAAATTCAAATATGGTTATGCCGATAGCTTCTTTGACAAAGCTGATGACTGCTATGGTTATTTTGGATGCCAAACTTTCTTTAAAAGAAAAAATCCGCTTTACCAAACAAGATAAAAATAATATCAATAATTATTTTTCGCGAATTCGTATTGGTTCAGAGCTAAGTCGTGCAGATGTTTTGCGAATTGCACTGATGTCATCAGAAAATCTTGCAGCTTCTGCTTTAGCTCGTACTTACCCGGGAGGAATGCCTGCATTTGTTAATGCGATGAATAAAAAAGCCAAAACACTGGGAATGAAAAAAACACATTTTGTGAACTCAACTGGTTTATCTAAAGAAAATGTTTCAACTGCCTCAGATCTTGCGAGAATGGTAATTGCTGCAAGCAAGTATAAATTGATTAAAGAATATACGACGACAAAAGTTTATACTGCACGATTTAAAAAACCTCGTTATGTTTTGGCTTATACCAATACTAATGTCCTTGTACGAGCAGGACATAAAGATGTAAAACTCAGTAAAACTGGTTATCTTGATGAAGCCGGACGCTGTCTTGTGATGTTGCGTAAAGTGGGTAATAAAAACGTCGTTATGGTGTTTCTGGATTCATTCGGCAAACGCAGCCCCATTGGCGATGCTAATCGTACAAAAAAATGGCTGCAGACGGGAAAGCGGGGTAAAGTCGCTAAAGCGGCTTCAAATTATGAGCGTGTTAAATTAGCGTTTTATGCCAAAAGTAATTCATAAAAATATTTTATCGGCCTGTCTGATAGCTATTTTGTAGTTATTTTAATCTTAATCAATGACATGGGCTGGTCGCCCATGTCCAGTAGACTATAAACGTTCAGCTTCTTCGTTAGTATTATTCTGATCCAGTGCATCATCCTCAGGACGACCAAACTTACGGCCGTTATAGGTAAGTATCAATACAGACAGACTAAGAATAACAATGGAAGCACTGATGCTGAGCAATAAATATAAATGAAAGTCATCAGATACTTTTTGTACGTCAATAACAAGATGTCGTGATAAGGCAGTGATTGCAATGTAGATTAAAAACTGAACCGGCAGACGGTGTGTCTTAAAATAAATACCAATCATTGCGCCTAATTCAAGATAAATAAACAGCAATAATATATCTTTAAGTTTTGCATGTCCTTCAGACATTATATGTATGTATTCATAAATAGCCGACCAGACAATTGTTCCGCCAATCACAAAGAGTGCCAGATAATGGAAGATATCCACCATAATGTCACCGATATTTTGTATTCTGTCTCTTTTATTGTCCATGCCTGGTACCTTTAAGGATTTGGCTCCGCCACTGTTCAATACAGCACTTATTTTTTAGGGCGAAAGGGCTTTATTACCTCTTCATTACACTCAAGAAAGGGGCCGTCAATGAGATCAATACAATAGGGGATTGCTGGAAAAACTGCATCCAGACATTCACGGATTGATTTTGGCTTACCTGGTAAATTAACAATCAGTGAATTGCCGCGAATACCTGCGGTTTGACGTGAAAGAATGGCTGTGGCTACGTATTGCAAGCTCACCTGGCGCATGAGTTCACCAAAGCCAGGCATCATTTTATCACAGACATTTTCAGTGGCTTCAGGCGTGACATCGCGTTTGGCTGGTCCTGTACCACCTGTGGTGACAATTAAACAGCAGTTTTCCTGATCAGCTAATTCAATCATGGCTTGCTCCAGATCATCTTGTTCATCTGGGATCACTCGATAAACAGGTTCCCATTCTGAAGTAAGATAGTCATGCATTGTGTCAATAATTGCTTTGCCCGAAAGATCTTCATAAACTCCAGCACTGGCTCTGTCAGAAGCGGTGATAATACCAATTTTAGCTTTCATACATTATACTCTGTTTCTTTAGGTTTAATTTTAAACAATAAATTAGTTTATTATTTTGTGAAAATTAAGTAAATAGCTTATCTGTACATTTAGCAATAAGCATTGGAATTAAAATGAAATTGTTTTTAGTCTTTTTTATCCTGTTGCTGAGTTTCTCCAGTGTCTGGTCAAGTGTTTTTAATTTACCTGCGGATCCAAATGAAAGTCTTATTGGAGCGTCACCTGAGGAACCTTTATATATTCATGCAAAGCAGGAAGATACACTTTTAGATGTAGCTCGAAGGTATAATATAGGTCAAAATGAAATTTTATTAGTTAATCCAGAGGTTGATCGCTGGCTGCCTGGAACACAAGCCTCTATTTTAATTCCCAGTAGCCGTATCCTCCCCGATACACCCAGAAAAGGACTAACTCTTAACTTGCCTGAGTATCGTTTATATTACTTTTCATCGGATAACAAAAACGTTATTACACATCCGGTGAGTATCGGTCGACAGGATTGGAATACACCACTGGGACAGACTAAAGTTATTCAGAAGAAGGCTGACCCGACCTGGACACCACCAGAGTCAATTAAAAAAGAACATGCTGAAAAAGGCGATCCTCTACCGGATGTTGTACCTGCAGGGCCGGATAATCCACTGGGACTTTTTGCTTTACGTCTTGGTATTCCGGGTTATCTCATTCATGGTACCAACAAACCTTATGGCGTGGGTATGCGTGTGAGCCATGGCTGTGTACGCATGTACCCTGAAGATATTGAAAAATTATTTCCAGAGGTCAAGCTTGGTATGCCGGTAAATATTATTAATCAGCCTGTAAAAGTGGGCTGGTTTAATCAGAAAATATATATTGAAGTCCATCCCCAGCTGGAAGGCGAAGAATTAGCTTATGATGTACTTTATGAAAAGACAATGGAATTGATCAAAAAGACATTTTTTAAACATAATTACCAACAGGAGCTGGTTGTTGAAGCACAGGCTTTAAGAAAAGCTCTGGAGCAGAAAAATGGTCTTCCGGTTGCAATTACACGTCCTGTTATAATTCAGAGTGATCCCGTTGAAGATTTATTTTAATGTATCTGGTTTGAAAGGGCATAAGGGAGGTAAGTAAGACCCTCCCTGATTTTATATCTTATTTCATCATTGATTTTTTGAACATGCGATCCAGCTTGCTATTGGCATCATCGGCTGTTTGTTCTGCTCTGTTCGCAGTGGCTTCTGCTGCTTTTGAACGCTCATTAGCTTCAGCTGCTTCAGCTGAAACAGTTGCCATTTGAGCCTTTAATGCATCAACATCAGTCTGAAGTTGTGAGGTGTTAGCGCAACCTGTTGCAGCTGCGGCTACGAATAGCATTGAAGCAAATTTTAGAGTTTTCTTCATTTTGTGTCTTCCCATATTGGTTAGCTAAGTTTGGCTTGGTTTACTTAACTATAACTTTAGTCCCATTTTTTATCAACTTATCTAAATTATTGATCTGTTCATTGGTGAGTGCAATGCAGCCATGAGTCCAGTTCATAGTGGCATGAATTTCTTTGTCACCTCGTCCAAGTCCATGAATGCCTATCAGCCCTCCCATGGGGGTATTTTGGGGTGGAACCTGATTATGTTTGTGGGCAATAGCAATTTTAGTAAAGGTTTTTGGCGTTACCAGACCTTTTATCAGTGCTTTTTGGGCATTTTCAATGGAAGGATAGTTAAAACCAAAAAATAAATGATAGCGACTATTTCGATTAATCCAGCCGATTTTATAGCTGCCCAGAGGCGTGATATCATCACCTCGTTTGCGCTTAAAACCAGAACCATTACGACCAATAGAAATATTGGAATATTTGACCAGGGTCACATTTCCCAGCTTCACTTCTAACACCAGCTTTTGAGTATCAATCAGCAGCCAGATATCTTCTTCAGCATGAGCTGAAATAGATGTGAAGGTAAGCAATATAGCTATCAGACAAAGCATCCTTTCAATTCCATTAGCTCCTCTTCTAAAAAAGAGGGAGACTAAAGACTGAATAAACCGATGGACACTAGTTATTTTCATTATTTGGTCTTAATTGAAAATGCTTACTTAAAAAATAAAGCAGAATAATAACCGGTATACCCATCAAACTGGCTACCAGAAAGAAGTTTGAGTAACCAATGCTTTCAACTATGCTGCCGGAGTAACCACCAATCAGTTTAGGCATCAGTGTCATGAGAGAACTGAATATGGCATATTGAACTGCAGTAAATGAGATATTGGTTAAGCTGGATAAAAAGGCAACAAAAGCCGCACTGGCTATTCCGGCAGATAAATTATCCGCAGAAATAACCATATACAACAAAACAATATCATTGCCGGATGTTGCCAGCAGCATAAATAACAGGTTAGTCAGAACGGTGAGCACAGCCCCTAAAAATAATACTTTTATTATACCGAAACGCACAGCCAGCAGGCCGCCCAAAAAACCACCGGCAATGGTCATAAACAAGCCGAATGTTTTGACAACAGCTGCAATTTGTAATTTGGTAAAGCCAATTTCCAGAAAAAAGACATTGGCAATCACACCCAGGACAATATCAGAGACTCTGTAAAAACCAATAAAGACTAATAATGCTATGGCAATTTGCGTACCATAACGCTTAAAATAATCGCTGATGGGGGCAATATAGGACTCCCAAACCAATTCTTTATCAACAAAACGGGTGAAAGAGATTAAATAAACAGAAACAGCCACACTAATGCCTGAAGCTGTGAGTCTGAAAAACTCCATGATAAAACTGCTGACAGGTGCGCCTAAGAATGATGCAAGCATCAGTTTTGCTGATGAAACGGGGGCTTTTAAGCTAATAAATGTCAGAATAAAAATAATAATACAGATTACAAAGAGTAATAAAAATTGAAGGTATTGGCCGGTTGTGTGTTTGCTTAAATTCTTAGGTGTTTTTTCAGGCTCAGAAACAATTAAAGTGGTAAACACACCAACCAGCATAAACACTGCCATACAAAGGTAGGTCCAGTGCCAGGCACTATAAAGGTAGCTTTCTTTTGTTGAACCAAAGTAACTGGCCAGTACCAGAGCCCCTGCACCGGAAGCCAGCATGCCGATACGATAGCCTGCAATATAGGTTGATGACATTAATGCCTGCAATGAAGGATCAGCGGATTCAATACGATAGGCATCGATGACAATATCTTGTGTTGCGGCTGAAAAACCTAAAAAGATAGCGGCAAAAGCCATCAGGGTCAGATGCTCTTCACCCTGAGATGGATCGACAAAAGCGATCAGGACGATGGCACTAATCACCAGAAACTGAGCGACCAGTAACCAGGCTCGTCTTCTGCCCAGGAGTCTGGTTAATAAGGGGACGGGAAGACGATCTATCAATGGTGCCCATAGAAATTTAAAAGAATAACCCAGTGCCGCCCAGCTGAAATAAGTGACAGTTGAACGCTGCACTCCCGCTTCAACCAGCCATAGAGAAAGGGAGGAAAAAATAAGTAATAAAGGAATACCTGCAGAAAAACCAAGAAACAGCATAGTGATAACACGCGGGTGTAAGAAAGATTTAGCACTGCTTGACCAACTGCTGGTCACACTGTTTTGCATTAATAGGACTCCCTGGTCAGCCGTTCCACGCGCAACAGTTTAACATAGAATGTTTAATTTTGAAGGTTATCAACTAACTCTCAATTGTCACTTCGTCCATGCCATGATATTGCTGGATTTTTTCGACAACCTGAGAGAGCAGGGGGAACATTTCGGGAGAATATAAAAGCTCACGATTAATGCCTTCCATCCAGCCATAAAGTGAGTGCAATAAATGTTGTTCGGTGTGAATATTCAAGTGGATATCATTGAGAATATTTTTATATTCACTAAAAGTAGGGGCCATCTCTAATTTGTCAAAAATATTGGCCAATGCTTCCATTGTGGGGAGAATATCATCATAAAGTTCAAAATCAGCGGGTGTATAGTCTTTTTGAGCGGATGAGACAGCATTGACCCAAATTCTGAAACTGCATTTTTGTAAGCTGTGATATAAGGGATCATCACTGATCAATAAAACCAGCAGGTTTTTGTGGCTGGCTGTCAGTGAATTAGCACCATAAGACCATTCGCATGATTTTATAAAATGATAAATCCGGATATGATCTTTAAAATCAGCGCTATGTAATTGATCTAAAATCAGGATGGTAGCTTCCCCCTCACTGAATGCACAGGCTTCACTCATAATATGATCAAAATCATTCACCGGTGGTTCTGCTATGCCATCTTCATCTTCGCTGGGAGGAATAATAACTTTACCTTCTGCTTCTGCCTTTTGAGTAAAATCATAATAAAACTGATTTGGATATTCCAGAGCACATCCCAGTGCATTAGCAAAGGCTGTTTTTCGGCGTCCTTTATGTCCCTCAATATTGACTGTTTTTATACCATTAAACGGGCTATTCATCAGACAACGTAAATGATATTCATAGTCATCATTGGACTCAAATCCGTAGTCAGCCATTTTTTTCTGTAGTTTACTCATATCCCTTGAAAGCCTGTATAAAGTTGGGGTACTAGATAAAGCAATTATTTTAGTCTATAAATTGAATTATAAGCAAATTAAGCACGACTTCTAAATTGGGTCGGAGTCAAATGGCAATAAGTACTGAATCTGATTAATAATCGGCTGAACATGCCATTTGACCCTGACCCCATACTACTATTTATTAGTGAAAGGTGGGATTATGATTACAGTTGGTGAGTTATTGAATGAGAAAGGTCATGGTATCTGGAGTTTGACGCCTGATGATACTGTATTTGAGGCAATCAAACTGATGGATGAAAAAGGTGTCGGGGCTCTGGCTGTTATAAATAATAGTTCTCTGGTTGGCATGATCTCAGAAAGAGATTATGCCCGGCAGGTTATTTTAAAAGGACGTTCTTCAAAAGACACAAAAATAAAAGATATTATGAGCACTCAGGTCTACTATACATTCCCAAGTCAGACGGTTGATGATTGTATGGTGGTGATGTCAGAGCGTCGCATTCGCCATTTACCAGTGCTTAAGGGAGATAAACTTGTTGGCATGCTTTCAATTGGGGATTTAATTAAAGTTATTATTGCTGAGCAAAAATATATCATTGAGCAATTAGAACACTATATTGCCGGTGATGAGTACTCATAAACATTTGTTAATATTTGTACATCAGTGAGATAATAGTGTTTTCACTCACTTTGGTACTATTGATATGAGAATATTTTCCCTTTTAGCTCTGTTGTTATTCATTTGTAATACAAATTGCTTTGCTGATGAACTTTTTGACAAAACGTCTGCCTGCCGCATGGAAGTTAAAATTTTAGGCCCTGATGTGCTGAGTGAAGATGAAAATTGTCTCTGGCTTCAGGATAATTTGACGCAAGTGATTGAAAAGTGTAAAAACTGCCTTGCTGATCTTGAGTTAATCAAAGAAGCATCTCAGGGTAATTTTGATTATTAATCAATTCTCAGAAGTATAAAAAAATGCGGTGAGAGTCATAAACTGGTTGACTGGACAGGTCGTATTGTCAGAGACGATAAGCGCGGTTCGATTGATGCCAGTACACCCGGTATCTTGCAAAAACTGCAACTCGATGAACATACCTGGATGGAAACAGTTCAAAAGCAATCATCCCATCCTCATCACCACTTAAAATCAATAATGTTTTAGAGTTTAGTCTACCTTACAAAACCGTGCAGGTATGCCTCTGTCCGGCATTCTGTGTTTTAACTCCACACAGCCTATTCACGCTTTTATTTCAATAATTACTTACATTTCTTAGAGCATTATTTTTTTGCAGCTCTTTTTAGAAAGAATCTGGATTTTGGGCTGGTTTTTTTTCAATTTATGGGTGGCTTGAATTAAATTTTGCAATATTAAATTATTTGTAAAAATTGGAATTTAGTATCTTCCCAGTAACAGGGTCTATTTCACATTCATGAGATGAAAAAGAATAGACTTTTAAAGGTTCTCTATTTGCTAGTTTCCAATAAACATCCGAGATTTTTTTAGTTGGCAGCTCGGCTTCCCACAGCTTCTTGCCTGACAACCCATATGCAATTAGATTTCGGTACTGCATTGTGTTCCCCATATTGGCATCTGGATCAAGAAAGACAATGACCACTCCATTTGCTTCAAATGCATCTATAATCTCATAAGCACATTGGACATTCGTTCCATCTATTGTTAAGACGTTTCCTGAGTATGTTACATGACTCATCGTAGTGGTACTCCTTTCCCCAAGCTCTTCGTCGGAATTCTATCCAATAGCTCAAACTGTTCTGCTCCACCTCGACGATTTGGAAATATTTTGTTCGCTTTAATGGGGGCTGCCCTAGAGCGCCTTAAATTAGTGCCTGCGGGAACCAAAACCTCTTGAATAAGATTTGCTTTATTGCTTCTTGGTAGCGCTAATGCCTCTTGAGCAAACCTACTACTACTTGGTTTAACAGAAGTCAGAAAGCCGCCAACACGCTTATCACCAGAGAAAACTCTATAAAATATTTGATCAGTTGAAGTTGCGAATTCACGAACAACACCAGTCTCATTAGGTGTTCTCTTTGCAGCATCACTGTTTTCTGGTTTTGAACAATCATTTGATTTTGCTACCAATCCTAACGGATCAATCCAGGCAATAGGATTCTTGGCATACTCTTAATTATTATTCCCACCCAGCAGCCCAATGGGATCAAGATTAATAAATCGTGTTGTAGTGGGATCATAATACCGATGGCGACTAAAATGCAAGCCTGTTTTGATATAATAGTACTGTCCTGATGTATTCAATTTATGACTGTCCTGTAAGGTTCTGATGGGGGGCCTTAACTAATCATGATAATATTTCTTTCAGTAAGTAGAGCTCTATGTTTCCCCCACTTTTATCCAAAACTTGTTTAATCTTACTAGCCCAAAACTTTTCACCCACAGAGCGAAGCAAAGCTTCACACGTCATAAGTAATTGAATCATTGACTCTTTCTTTTGGAATGAGTTGGGATTTCCCCTACTTAAAATCGAACAATACCAGAATTTGAAATTGATTTTGGTACCAATATGCCTTCCTTACTTACAACCAAACCTACATTTCCTGTCTTAGTATTTATAGTTTTTAAATTGCTAATATTTTTGTCATTTATTGAATCATATACAATTTCAACGACAGCAACATATTGATCATTGTTACTCCAACAGATGCTATCAGTAATGGTATCTAAAGTTTCTAAAATATTAAAACCAACCATTTTTGCATTAAATAAATAGGGGCCAAAATGAATTTCTCTATCAAATGTTAGTTCAATCGATTTATTTGTTGATGGAGATTTTATGGATATTTGGCTCATTTTAGTCCTATTTTTGTAATGGTGATGTTTTTATAACCGTTTGTTTTAATATATCATCAAAGTTTAAAATTTGAATTTGTTCTACTCCTCCAACACCTCCTGGAAAATTTTGTGGGCCAGCAATACCTGACTGATATCGTGTGCTAGGTGCTAATTTTATTTTAGATACATGAGTAGCTTCATTCCAATCAGGAGATACTGCTAAATCTTGACGTACATAATTTATATTTGATGGTGGGTTTAGTGTTACCCAACCACCTGTTGCACGACCTCCCCCATGTGCACGATAAACATCTAAACCATTTTGATCAACAACATTACTTTCAATCTTTGTTTTAGGCATCCAAGGGTTAGAATCTTTTGGCTTTGGAAGAGCAAGGACTTCTTTACATTTTAAACCAAACGGATCAACCCAGGCAATCGGATTACTTGCATACTGATAGTTGTTGTTCCCTCCGGCTAAACCAATCGGATCCTGATTGATAAATCTCGCCGTAGTGGGATCATAATACCGATGCCGATTATAATACAAGCCTGTCTCGACATCATAATACTGCCCCTGAAATCTCAGGTTGTTCTCTATTGCTTCAACTTCTTTTCTGACCACATTGCCATAGGCTTTATATCGAACCGACCAGGCCAGTTCGCCATTGTGGTGAGTCAGTTCTTGTGGTGTGCCCAGATGGTCTAAATGGTAGTGATAAATCTGCTGGTCTTGAATAATAGCTAAAGGTTTAAAACTATCAGGCTCATAAAGATAGATTTTTGATTGGCTTTCTTGTCTGTTTATATTGCTTATTTGCTCACTGAGTAAGACATCGCCATTCCAGAAAAAATCAATGCTTTGTTCTGGTGTGGTTTTATTAATCCTATGGCCCAGGGCATCGTAGGTGTAGTGGTATTCTTTCTGTTCTCCTGCCTTGCTTTTAGTCACTTTGATCAGTTGATTTGAAGCATTGTAGCTAAACTCAGTTTGCAGTTGGCCGCCTTTGCCCCAGTCACCCAGGAGTTGAATTATTTGCCCATGATCATTGTGCAGACACTGCAGAGTATTGCCTATGCTGTTTGGCTGGGCCGAAAGGAGTCTTTACACTCTTTGCAACATTAGTACATTAATAAAGATTATGAATTTCCAAGGCACTGGATTAAATATTCCTCGAAAGATTCTGACACTGATACCAATTCGCCAAGATCATGATCATAAGAAACAATCTTTCCCACATTTGTTATTCCTACGGGATTATCAGCATGATCTGACGAAATTATGTACAAATTCTCGACACAAGGCCAACCTTCATTTCGATAGTGCATCGTAACACTATACACAGACCATAATTTATCATCCATAGGATCAGCTTGCCGCAATCCATATATTGGAAAAGAACCTACTATTGCTCCACCATATTTTTGGACAAATTCTTTATAATCTGGTGTAAATCGTACTCCTAGTTTTTTTTCAGCATTTGATAATTCATCTATTGAGACAGGCTCAGATTTCATAAATGGAAATTCATCAAATAGATTTTCAAGTTTTTCAAAAGTACTTTTTTTCATACGAGTCTACAGTAGTCGTTTAAAATGTGAGATTGTTTGATTTATGGGTGGCCTAGATTACTTACAATTATTTTGTTCCAAGTGTTTTTTCAACTTTTTTATCGAGCAGAAAATATTTCTTTATATTTGTAATTTTCCCAATCTACAATAAATCCAACATCTCTATTTTTAATAACTGCAATTACATTTAATTCGCCTTTAGAAAATCCTACCCTATCAAAGCAAATTCCACTGCTGGTTTCCTTTGGGTAGGGTAACTTCCATCTTACAGTACCATCAATATTATATATTACAGCATTGTTTGGTCCAACTTCTTCATATGGTTCCAGTACTATGATACCAGAATTATTAGGTAGAATTTCATAATCCATAATTGGGAATTTATATTCTTTACATATTTGTTGCGAATTATTATTCCAACAAATTTTTGTTCCAGAATTTATTATACTAATTTTCATTTATTCAAGCTCTCTAAGTTCGATGAGTTGTATTTTTTTTCTATCTGAATAATTTAAGATTTCTGTTTGAGGAACATTTCCCGGTAGTAGTGTTCCATCAATATCTATTTGAGAGCCAACTGTGCTATTTTGAATACGTATCCCTTCTGGAAATTTGAATTTTGCAACATATGTAGCTTGTGCTTTCATTTTGTGTGTTACAGCTAAATCATTTCTTAAATATCCTTGATTTTTAATTGTATCTGGATCAGTAAAAAAATCACCGGGTTTTACTTTTCCTGTAATTTTATTTATCTGATAATTTGCATCAATAGCTTGCTCTAAAATAAGACCTTCACTGCTAACAGTAGAGGTTATGGGTTTGCCAGCCATCTCAGGAGTTTCCTATTTAGGAGCCTCCAATAATTGAGATGAATTTGTTATTATAGGGTCTTTTGTTTTAGAAAGCTTTGTTGCATCTTCAGGAGAAAGTCCCTGATCTCTATACTGCTTGTATTGATTGTAACGTTCTTTACAAACAAGACCTAGTGGATCAACCCAAGCAATGGGATTATTTGCATACTCATAATTATTATTCCCACCCAGCAGCCCAATGGGATCAAGACTAATAAATCGTGCTGTAGTGGGATCATAATATCGATGGCGATTATAATGCAAGCCTGTTTCGATATCATAGTACTGTCCCTGAAATCTCAGGTTGTTCTCTATTGCTTCAACTTCTTTTCTGACCACATTACCATAGGCTCTATATTGAACCGACCAGGCCAGTTCACTATTGTGGCGAGTCAGTTCTTGGGGTGTGCCCAGATGGTCTAAGTGATAATGATAAATCTGCTGGCCTTGAATAATAGCTAAAGGTTTAAAACTATTGGGCTCATAGAGATAAATTTTTGATTGGCTTTCTTGTCCGTTTGTATTGCTTATTTTTTCACTGAGCAAGACATCTCCATTCCAGAAAAAATCAATGCTTTGCTCAGGTGTGGTTTTATTAATCCTACGACCCAGGGCATCGTAGGTGTAGAAATACTCTTCCTGTTTAGAGGCCTTGCTTTTTGTTACTTTGAACAGTTGATTTGAAGCACTGTAGCTGAACTCGGTTTGCAGTTGACCGCCTTTGCCCCAATCACCCAGAAATTGAATGATTTGCCCATGCTGTCTTGCAGTGCATGAAGACGATATTGGTGATTGATGAATTTAAACAGGTGATCAGGCTGTTCATCTTTGAGTATTCAATTTATGGCTATTCTGAATCACCTGCTTTAAAAAATTACTTTTCTGATTTTTTTTTGATAATGGGAAATAATAATATTTAAAGCTATAATGATGACTTAGTAATTTATTTTAAGTTTTGTTTAACTGGTCACTATTATAATATGTAAAAACAGGGTCAGAGGGTAATTATGTCTAATATTATAGAATTATGTTCATTGACCCTATTTTTATATTGTCTCCAAAGACACAATTACATCACTTATAGAGAATGCTGATGGAAAGCTATATTCCATTAGCTCGACAATTTTCACCTGTTCCTAAAAGTCAAGAAGAGTCGGAAAGTGACGAAATACTCTCTGATTGGGGGCATATCAAGCCAAAGACTTGGGATGATATAGACCAGGAATTTCGATGCGTTATTCTGGCTGAGGCTGGCGCGGGCAAGACCGAGGAATTGAGGCAACGTGCTAGTGTACTGGCAAGTCAGGGCAAGCCATCTTTCTTTATCCGTATTGAGGATATTGAAGCCGATTTCTATAACGCGTTTGAGATTGGAGAGGAAGCCCAATTTCGATCATGGTTGCAATCAACAAGGGAAGCATGGTTTTTCCTAGATTCTGTCGATGAGGCACGACTCGAAAATCCGAGAGCCTTCGAAAAAGCGATGCGCCGCTTTGCTAAAGGCATAGTAATAGGTGCACACAGAGCACACATCTACCTGTCTAGTCGACCCTACTCATGGCGTCCGAGGGAAGATCGAAGACTATTGGATGCGATCCTGTTTCTTGCTGCCCGGCAGGAGAGTGAGGGCAACGAAGAAGTTCAGCAAACTGAACCTCAAAGTGCACTCACGATTTACACTATGCGCCCCTTAGATAAAGAAAGGATCAGACACTTTGGCGTGACTCGTGCAGCGATGGATATTGATCGCCTGTTGCATGAAATTGAGCGTGCCAACCTTTGGAGTCTGGCGGAGCGCCCATTTGACCTCGAAGGTATCCTGACAAAATGGGCTGAGGACAACGCTCTAGGTAGCCGCCTAGAGCTACTCCACCATAATATCGACAAGAGGCTACACGATGACCACAACAGTGACAGGGCACAGCGTCAGCCTCTGAATCTTGAACAGGCGAAAGAAGGTGCGCGTCGTTTAGCCGCCGCCGTTATATTAACTGGTCAAGCAGGTCTCAATGTTCCAGATAATGCTCGAGTCAAACCGGGGATCGATGCAGAGTCCGTCCTCGCTGATTGGGAACCAAAGGATGTTCATGCACTGCTAGAACGCGGAATTTTCAATGACATCATTTATGGTGCTGTGCGGTTTCGGCACCGAGATGTTCGTGAACTCCTTGCTGCTGAGTGGTTCGAAGTGTTGCTAAAATCTGGCAATAGTCGTTATTCGGTAGAATCACTATTCTTTCGTGAACAATATGGGGAGAAAATCGTTACACCACGGCTTCGACCGATTTTGCCATGGCTTATCCTGCTCGATGATGAGATACGTCGCAGGGCACTGGAAATTCATCCCGAAATTGCTGTCGAAGGAGGCGATCCGTCCCAACTACCGTTATTTGAAAGAAAGAGAATTTTGACTGATATCGTCCGTCGGATTGTTTTGGACGAAGATGATCGCTCCGCACGAGACAACAGCGCGATTGCAAAAATTGCGAATCTAGACCTCTCGGATGACACGCAGCAGCTTATCAATCAATACGTTGACAATGACGATGCTATCTTCTTTCTCGGTAGACTGGTCTGGCAGGGAGAAATGGCAAGCTGCGTAGCCCCTTTTTGTGCCATTGCAGTAGATAGTTCGCGTGGGTTCTATGCCCGAAGAGCATCGGTTCGCGCCGTGATGACTTGTGGCGCTGTCGAGCAGAAACAAAGCTTATGGAAAAATCTCAACAAAAGTGATGCCCAGATTCCACGCGAATTGCTCGCGGAGTTGGTTGAGGAAGCAGAGCCTGATTACCACAATGTCGAGCATCTGCTGAACTCACTGGGAAAATTACCATCTTATGAACGATTCAAGGCTACCGACTTAGGTCGTTCGCTACATCAGTTTGTGGAACATTTGCCTGTTGTCGATGACCCACAGGCTATTTCCCAACTTCTTGATGGGCTTCATAATTATCTCGATAGGCCACCCTATATCGAACGATGTGAATGCCGTGTTTCGAAGGAATACGCATGGCTCCTAAGTCCTGCTACCTATGTGATAGAAAGATTGATCGAAGTGCAGAGCTCGGTGGCTGTTGGGATGACGGCCCTATCCATTTTGCTAATGGTTCCAGTCGTACGCTTTTGGCATGACACAGATCTTAATGAGCATAAAGGCAATTTGCAGGCGCTTGTCCCTAGTTGGCCAGAACTTAATGATGCACTCTATTGGGCCAGTATTGAGCAGGCACGGGCTGCCAAGATGGCGCAATCAAGTGAATCATTGACCGATGATTGGTCAACTTCCTGGCTTGGCTATTTTTGGAGCTTCGATACTGCTAGCCTTCCTAGGCTGCTCGGCTACATTTGTTCTCGTGCACTGCAGGATGACAGGTTGGTCGCACTTAGCACGGCGATACGAGTCTATATACAGGCCGACAGGCCAACGCATATTCTGAACAGTCTGCAAGATGCCGTGGCGGATGAATCAGTATTACAACATCAGTTGGACATTCAGCTCAACCCACCTGTGTCTGAGACAATGCGAAAACACGACGAAGAAGATGCTGAATATCTAAGAAAGGGGGATGAAAAGGAGGAACGAGAAAAGCAGAATCGTGACACGTGGATAGTGAAGTTACGAGCAAATCCTGATAGTGTGCGCAATCCGTCGAATTTGAAGCCAGACAAGTGGACTTGTGATCAACGCCATCTGCTCTTTGAATTGCTAGCTATAAGCCACTCGGACGGCGCGAATTGGCAGGCACTCATCCCAGACTTCAGCGAAGCTATCGCCTTGGCATACCGTGATGCTGCTGTTAAGCATTGGCGACATTACGTGCCAGCATTGAGGTCTGAAGGTGTTCAAAGTGATGGTCTGTCTTATCAGTTGCTCTTTGCTATGGCCGGTCTCGAGATTGAAGCGACTGAGAACCCTGAATTTCCAAGTTATCTGGATGGATCGGAGGTTCGTCATGCTTTGCGCTTTATCATCTGGGAACTTAACGGATTTCCCAGCTGGTTTGAGAGTATGTATCAGGCATTTCCAGCCTTGGTTGAAGAGGCAGTGATTAAGGAATTACTCTGGGAACTTGAGAACACTGGCCCAGAAAACCCAATGAACCATATTCTACACGATCTCGTCTATCATTCACCCTGGCTGCATGTGTTCATAGCACCCGTGATACTGGAGTGGATGAGGGCCAACCCCGCATGTGTCAATACCAACCGACACCATTACCTGCACATACTAGTTAATGCCGGAACAGACACAGCTAGGCTGGTGGAGCTTGCGAGCCAGCAGATAGCGCAGACTAATGATAAGAACAGCATTTCTTGGTGGTACGCGCTTCGCGTTGATTGCGATCCGGTAAATGGCATTCCTGAAGTCGAGCAATGGCTGTCAGATCTCGATGATGATACGGCAGAGAATGCTGCCCAGATCTTTGTCACTGCGCTGATGGGTGGCCGTCATGTGAGAGATGACAGACCTTCAGTTGGTTGTTTTCGCACAGCTAAGTATTTGAAGTTGCTATATATTTTGATGCACAGATACATTCGTGCAAAAAAGGACATCAACCGTTCAGATGGAGGCGTGTACTCCCCAGAGTTACGCGATGATGCACAGGATGCACGCAACAGACTGTTTAACCTTCTATCGAAAATACCAGGCAAAGCGAGTTATACGTCTATCAAGCAGCTGATCCAAGAACACCCTGATCCCGATTATCGCCCCTGGATGGCCAAGCAGTCCTACAAGCGAGCAGAAGAAGATGGTGACCTGGAGCCTTGGACGGCTGAGCAGGTTAGCGCATTTAATAAGTCACAATTGATGACTCCCGTAACACACCGGCAGCTCTTCGATCTTACAGTGCATCGTCTACTAGATTTAAAGAACTGGTTGGAACGCGGAAATGATAGTCCTTGGAAAACTTGGCAGCGAGCCAGTGGCGAGACCGAGATACGTACTTTGATTGCTGGTTGGCTCAACCAGAAGTGCCGCGACCAATATACGACCGCGCAGGAACCAGAGCTTGCCAATAGCCAGCGCATGGATATCTGGTTGCATAATTTAAACGTGCGTTCACCAGTACCTATAGAACTAAAATTGCTCGATAAGAATTGGTCTGGCCCAAAACTTTGCGAGCGTTTACGCAACCAATTGGCGGGCGATTATCTTCGAGAGGAAAGTGCTGGATGTGGGGTGATGCTGTTGGTCTGGCAGGGAATAAAACCTCAAAAACAATGGATAATTAATGGCCATCGAGTCAGATTAACTGAACTAGCTAGTGCTCTAAAACTTTATTGGCAGGGTATCACTAGTGAATTCCCCGGTGTTGAGGCAATAGATGTGATTGTTATCGACTTGGCTATGAGAGCACAAGTTTGTGATTCATGAACGAAAAGTATATTTAGTTTCAGATGAAAAACTCTGAACAATAAGCATTTCTAAAGTACAATTCAAGACTGCCACAATAAGATTTCGATGCCGATTATAATTCAAACCTGTTTCGACATCATATTACTGTCCCTGATGTATTCAACTTATGGCTGTCCTGTAAGATCCTGATGGATTATTATAATTTGTGAATATATGACTTTATTTAGAATAATTTTTCCAATATAGATTAACATTAGTCAATGCTTTAGAGCTGGAAACAACTACTTTAGACCACTCCCCTAATTCTGATAATTTTTTGTCACTATCTAAAGCCAAAAATATTTGGCCATTACCAATCATTGAGTGACCAGAATATGAGAGGCTAACTTTATTTGACTCCCCTATAAGTTCAGCAGTTAATATAAAATTATCAAAAAGATTTTCTACATCTTTTCTTAATTGGAGTATTGATTTGTTTTTAATATCGTCAATCATTGAACTAACATCTATTAATAGTGATGCTCCATCGGTAATGGCTGATATAGGTTTTTCAATGTTTATATTTAGGGAGGCATCTTTGATTGTTACTGGTATATTTGTTAACAATGTATTCTTACTAAAAAAAAGTAACAAAAAGAAGGTTGTCATGATTTAATAATCCGCATTAAGTAAGGCTAAGTTATTCCTTATTTTGTTTCTTTACAGCTGTTTGTATGTCGTTTAGATAGCATTTTATTATTGGCTCGCTCCAAAACATCATCAGTCCATGTTTGACAATTTCGTGCACCGATGGCATGGGCTGGGAGGCTGTAAATAAGGAAGCTAAACTTCTACAACATTCACTAAAATATTGAGGTTTTGACTCAACTATTCCTCCACAAATTTAACATTCGTAAAATATATTTTTTCCTGCAGGGCATCCAATAGCTTGATTTATTTCAAATTCAATATATTTTTTTAGTGTTACTCATAAGTTTTATTAACCCTTTTTATTTTGCCTGATTTTAATAAGCCATCTGTTCTATCTTCAGATTTTGGTACTAAATACTGTTTAGCACCTCCAGGTTTGCCACCGAAAGTTTATCTTGCCATCATAGTTGAATTTTTGATTCTGAGATTCAACATTTCGCTCTATATGAGAGTATTTGATTACATCGTAGGCAAGACAGGAAAATGTATATAACTCAATGCTTGGGTACTGAGAATACCCAGTGCAAATAACAGGACTAGGCGGAACACCATAATCATTGATTACTCCTGATACTGTATCGCTTACAAGCATCGTCTTTAGATATACGTTGGAGTGTTGGCGGACCTCCACCATGCATATGGCTTTGAGGATATGTTAACTCCCAATAGCTTCCATCCGCGGGGTTCTTATATAAGGCAGACCAGTTATCACCATCTATAGCAATTTGCTCAAAATAGGAATCGGTTAACCACTGTATCCGTTCACATATCGAATCCTGTACTATAGAATTATCTTTTTCTACCCAGCTACCAACTAAACTGGTTTCACTACTATGTGGCTTTCTGCTCATCTCACAACCCTCGTACTAGAACCAGAAGGAATTGAACCATTAGGTATTATAAACTCGCGTGCTCCTCCCGCTGTTCGACCTCCGCCAATGAATCCTGGATCAGTTCTGTTAATAGGTGAAGCAATGCCTGACTTTGGTGTTGGAAACTCAATGACTCTAAATCCTGTGGGACTTTCAGGAATAGTCAAGCGTTCAGCTATTTGTTTGGCACTTAGCCCTCTAATATCACTCGCATCAGTTACAAAAACATCATCTGCGCCAGGTCTACCTAGTGTTCCCGATGCACGAGTAATAGGAGTATCAGGTACGATCCTAGCTATAGTTTCTGGAACGGGATTAGATACCCTCTTTGCAACATCACCAGCTTCTGGTTTTCGACAATCACCTGATTTAGCCGCCAATCCTAATGGATCAATCCAGGCAATAGGATTATTCACATACTCATAATTATTATTCCCACCCAGCAGCCCAATGGGATCAAGGCTAATAAATCGTGCCGTAGTGGGATCATAATACCGATGGCGATTATAATGCAAGCCTGTTTCGACATCATAATACTGCCCCTGAAACCTCAGGTTGTTCTCAATTGACTCAACCACCTTTTTGACCACATTGCCATAGGCTTTATATCGAACCGACCAGGCCAGTTCGCCATTGTGGTGAGTCAGTTCCTGGGGTGTGCCCAGATGGTCTAAATGGTAGTGATAAATCTGCTGGTCTTGAATAATAGCTAAAGGTTTAAAACTATCAGGTTCATAGAGATAGATTTTTGATTGGCTTTCTTGTCCGTTTGTATTGCTTATTTGCTCACTGAGTAAGACATCGCCATTCCAGAAAAAATTAATGCTTTGTTCTGGTGTGGTTTTATTAATCCTACGGCCCAGGGCATCGTAGGTGTAGAAATACTCTTCCTGTTTATAGGTCTTGCTTTTTGTTACTTTGATCAGTTGATTTGAAGCATTGTAGCTAAACTCGGTTTGTAGTTGACCGCCTTTGCCTCGCTGCTCTTTAACCAGATTACCCCGAGAGTCATATTCAAACTTTCGATCACCCAAAAAGCTCAGTCGGTTGCCTGAGACTTGTGGTGTTTGTGTCTGGTTGGTCGGCTGAGGTGAGGTGTCTTGTGTGCTTTGCTGGGCTAACAGGTTGCCAGCAGGATCAAAGGCAAATTGTTCACTGACAAAGCTCTTAACCTGTGTCAAACGGTTTAAGGCATCGTATCGGTAGTGGGTGGTGCCTTTTTTGAAATCATCAATGGTAGAAAGATTGCCTGCATGATCATAGGCATAACCACGTTGTATCAGAGTGCTTTGGGTTTTCTGGTGAGACACCTGATGACTGGACAGTCGTCCCATGGGATCGTAACGATTGTGTGAAATCATCTGGCCTTGTTGTTTGCTGATTTCCCGTCCCAGTGCATCACGCTGGATTTGGCTGATGACTTCATTATCCAGTGAGACCTGAGTGAATAACTGCTGGTGATTGTACTGGCAAGAGACCACCTGACCAGAGGGCAGGGTGGTTTTAATGCGATTGCCCAGTGGATCGTATTTATGGATCAGGCTCTGGTTTTGTGTCTCAGTTTTTTGTGTCTCTTCAATTTGATTACCCAGAGTATCGTAATCATAGATGACTTTGCACTGCGGGTTTTCTGCTAAAGTAAGCTGGCCTGATGGGTTATAAGCAAAAGTGCTTTGTTCACCATCGGCAGTTGTTTTAGCTGTTAGCTGACCCAGAGAATTACGTTGAAACTGTGTAACTAAGGCATCATCCGACGGGATTTTTTGAGCTTGCTCATTGCTATTTTGAGGATGGTTTTGTTCACTACTCTTAATAACAGGATTAGTAACAGGATTTGGTCTCAGTGAACCATCAATTTGTTCAACCAGATGACCGGACTCATTATAACGATAATGCTGCTGACGACCATCAAAGCCCACTTCGGCAATCAAGCGCTCATTTTTATCATAATGAAGTTGATGGCTTTCGCCTTTTTCGTTTTGCAATCCCGTCAGGTTGCGTTCTTTATCATAGAAATAGGTGAGTGTCTGGCCCATGGGATCAATTCTGCGACGCACTTGTGACAGGCCATCGTATTGATATTGTGTTTGACGACCTGCTTCGTCGGTGTACTGGGTCAACTGGCCACTGTGATTGTATGTAAAGTGCTGACTCTGCCCATTGGCTAACTTAATTTGTGTAACATGCCCCAGAAGATCATAAAGGTACTCTGTGGGGTTTTCGTTAGCCTGTTGAGCACTTTGGATCTGCCCTTGTGCATTATAGTGATAGTGAGTGGTCTGGCCGTCAGGTGTTTTTTCTGTCAGCAGTTCACCTTGTGCATTCCAGAGTAATTGAGTGCTTTGTCCCAGGGCATTGGTGATCAATGCGGGCTGGCCAAAGTGATTGTATTGATATTGTGTCTGATTGCCTTGTGGATCGGTGAGCTGGCTTAATAAACCTCGTTCATCATAGTCACGTAACCAGACATTGTTAGCGGCATCGGTAATTTGTGTCGGCTGACCCAGGTCATTGTATTCAATGGTTTGGCTATTGCCTAAGGGATCGCTCTGCTGTGTCACAAGCCCCAGCTCATTATATTGGTACTCTGAAGCGGCACCCATTGGATCAATGGTTTTACTCAATAGTCCTGCTTCATTGTATTCGTAGTGTGTTTCACCTCCTTCAGGATCAATTTCTTTGATGGCTAAGCCCATGTCATTGTAATGAGTAATGAGTACACCACCGTTACTATCGATGGTTCGTGACAGCTGGTTTTCATCATCCCATTCAAAATGATAATCATAGATACCATTATCGCCCCATTGATGCAGGCATTTGGCATCAATGGTGTATTGATCCCATTCAAAGTAAAAATTAAAACCACTTTTTAACGTACGCTGGGTGATTATGTGATTTTTATAGGCAAAGCGTTCACTATTATCTGCGGGATCAATAATGGCAATGAGATCATTCTGTTGATCATATTGGTAGTTGATCTTACGAGTGTTTTGAAACTGAGCTTCTTCTGGAGTGTTTGACGGCGTATTGGCTTGATTGTTATTAATGAGACTGAGTTCATCAATTTGAATAATATGTTTACCACGGTAATGAAAACGCAGTCCTTTGCCCCAGTTACCCAGGAGTTGAATTATTTGCCCATGGTCGTTGTGCAGACATTGCAGAGTATTGCCTATGCTGTCTTGCAGTGCATGCAGACGATATTGCTGATTGATGAATTTAAACAGCCGATCAGGCTGCTCATCTTTAAGAAATTGCAGACGATACAGGCCGTCTTCCTGAGCCGTCAGACGGATTTGCTCAGCGGTATTGGAGCTGTATTGCCCTTTTTGAGGGATCGGGAAGGGGATTTTTCGGCCTTCCTGATCATGATAATAAATAAAGTGCCAATCCTGACTGAGCCAGCCGATTAAGGGGTGAGTCCAGCCATGACCCAGGCCGATATCATAGGGATTACTGCTGCGGTAGGTACGTTGCCAATTTAGTGACAGGGGGCCTGAAAGTGTGAAATCGGTTTGTTGTAAGAGTTCTTCACCCGTGACCAGACTTACTGGTTCACCACCGACTTTGGTGGCTTTTGCTTCGGGTGACAGCCTGTTATTTGGTAATGCGCCGCCCTGGGCCGTGCTGCCGGCACTTTGGGGCTTGTTAATAATATGAGTGTTTTTACGTTGAGTGATCCCTCGATAGGTATTTTTAGTGCGTATTTTTTTCAATACGACTATCAGTTTTTTTAAAGTGGAAGCGGCTTTTTGGGCATGAACACCCAGACGGGCAACGACGGAAGCACCCATTGCAGCGGCACCCGCACCACCAGTTGCTGCAGCCAGTAAAAGACCTATGGCTATTTCAAAGGCGGCACCACCAGCCATACGGGTGGCTTCAACTTCGGACAGGCTGTCCCAATAACGCTCTGGAAAATCCAGTAATAGTTGTCGAACTTCATCATCACTGAGCAGCAAAATCAGATTTTCAGAGGCTTCATCGGCTTCTTCATAGACATTTTCACCCTGTTCCCGGGCGACTTTCATCTTGCGTTCAAGTTCGTTGTAGTCACCGGTTGACAGACAATGAAGCAGGTCGGCATATTCCACCCCTGCTTTTGCCAGGAAACTGCCGACGGCTCCTGCCATATCAGCCAGACTACGAGCACCATCGCCCACACCTTCCATAAAGGCACCGGTTTTGACCAGGCCTTTTTCCCACCAGGCCAGTTCTTTCCAGACCATATCCTGAAATTTTTTATCCTGTTTCATTTGGGCAATAAACTGATCCAGTGATTGTTTAAATTCCTGACGTAATTGCCTGGCTTCGGCCTCATCTTCGATACTCTCTTTGCTACTAGCACCATATTGAACTGTCACAGGGCCCACAGGGACTAGATCCTCCAGTGCATAGCCTTTTTCGTTCAGAGTGCCGCTTCGTGTGGACTGATCAGCAAAGCTTAAGGTATAGGGGACATAAGCCGCAGGGGTTTTATCAATATCATCGTAACAATAGGCGAGTTCGATATAGTGAGTGCTTGGGTGGCAGCGAATACCTGTTTTGTCACTTTTGTATTTATCGCTATCAACGCCATTGGTGAGTAAATTGTTAGCTTGTTTACTGATGTTATTGCTAAGTGATGTCTCTTCGGCCATGAATTATCCTTAATTCCCAGTTCGTTTTGTATGAGTGCTTAGTTTTTTCTGAGGTTTAGTCTGCTATTAAAATGCTGTATTCCGGAATGTTCATCCAATCATCCATTGATGCAGGTTGAGTGATTTGCTGCCACTGCTGTGGGGTAATTTTTTCCCTGAGGTTTTGTAAATGTTGTTGTTCACTGGCAGGTTGTGACCAGAGTGTTTGAATCAGATGACTTTGATACAATATCGGCGAGTAGTAAAAAAAGAGTGAGGTGCAAAAATAAATAGCATCAGGCTCTGTAAAGCCTAATCTAAGGGCTTTTTTAAGACTCTGTGCGATGAGTGATTCAATAATTTCAGGTGAATATTGAGCCAGTGTATCGGAATGATTTTCCCATAAATAGAGAATCAAATTGTAGAGCAGTGCATTGTCTTTATTACCTGCTAACCAGCTTTCATGCTGTTGTGATAAATGAAACCAGGGGGCTGTCTGTGGCTGATTATTTGTTGCTGAATTATTTATAATGATTGCCCTGCCGGATTCATTAGGAAACCAGAGACTTTGACAAGGCCCTAATAATTGCTGTTGCTCGCCCAGGGTGATTTTAGATAAAAATGGTTCACTGATACGTCCATCAAAGAGGCGCAGAATAACAATTTGCTGCTGGCAATTGTAAACCAGTGCTATGCTGTCCCAATGTGCGGCAAGGGTTTTCAGATCTGCATGACTGGTCAGTGCAAAGAAGCTGCTTTGTGTCTCAGGTGTGCTGAATAGCCAATCGATAAAGGGATTTTCTTCAATGGTTTTGTTTTTAATTTTCACCAGATAGGGCATAACGGGTATGGATTGTTCGTTATAACCTTCCAGTAATTCCTGTAATAAACCAATATATTGCTGCTCAGGATCAAGTTTATAATATTGCTGAGGCAACTGGGGATGGTTAGCTGAGTTGAACAGGATATAAAAATGCTCTGCCGTCTGATTTTGAATAAAATGGCGGAACTGTTCTTGTAAGAGCTCTTGCTGGGTATTGTGTGCATTAAGAATTGCACTGTTTTTATCATCCATGATAAGGCATCCAATATTGTCAATGTCCCAAAATTTGATTAAATTTCGGGAGGAGAATCATTCTCGGTTTTTATTATATTAAATTTTTTAATGCTTGACAATTATTTATTATGATGAATATTTGGACTACTATCGGTGTTTTTCACTTCATGATGCTTCAGATCAGATGATTTCAGATAGAATTAAGAGAATTTTAAGTGGCGGAGGAAAGGTGAAGTAATAGTTATACTATTTCATAATAATTGCCAATAATGATTAATATTAAATACTATGAAGGTAAATATTTTTAATACTGGTTAACCCTTTTCTTAATTTATGGCGTCTGTATGAGTAGTATTTAAAATAATTTGAATAGAAATGGAGAACAAAATGAATCATAAGATCCTCTATGGTGTGATTGCATTCAGTTTATGTGCGGTTTCAGTCAATACTTATGCGCGTATAAAATTGATCACTTTGCCAGTAAGAGAACACGTTGAGATTCAACTGGAAAATAAAAACACCACAATAATTGAAGAAGAGCGTATTGTTCCTCTAAAAAAAGGCAATAATGATATTGACTTTTCCTGGCATAATACCACCATCAGGCCTGAAACCATTGTTTTTAGAGTGATAGAGGATGCTGCAGAAAAGAGTGTAAAAACAAATATCCTGTCTGTCAGTTATCCACCCAATGAATCTGCCTTAACCTGGAAGGTATCGGCCAGCCAAAATGGTAGTGCCAGAGTGCGAATTACTTATGCGATTAGTGGATTAAATCGAAATTACCACTACATTGCTCGCACTAATAGTAAGGAAACTAAAATGCAAATGGCGCAGTACGTTAAAGTCAATAATCAATCAGGAGAGTCTTTCCTTGATGCGTATATGAATACAGGCGAAGGAGAAAAGATTGTTCTACCGATGGGGCTTAATGAAACCCAGGAATTTTTAAACCAGCAATATACTGCTGTACCAATTGATAAAACCTATACTGTGAATGCTTCAGAGTTAGGATATCGCAATCGTGCTCAGGATAAATTGAATGTATTGATGCATTATCATTTACAGAATGATACCAAACATAATTTAGGCAAACACTCACTTGCCCCGGGTAAATTTCGCATCTATCAGCAGGACAAAAGTGGCACTTCCGTGTTTGTGGGTGAAGACTGGGGAGACTATACCGCCATAGATGATGAAGGAAAACTGTTCATCGGTGAGGCGAGAGACATTGTGGTAAAACGAATTATTGAACGAAAAAAACGCCAGCGGATTAATGGCAATCTTTATAATATTGACACACTGGTCAAATATGAGATTGAAAACTTTAAAGATAAACCAGTTAATTTAATCATTGAAGAATCTATTCCTGCATTACGTAATGAAGTATTCTCATCCAGTCAGCGAGGTTCATATAATAATATTATTGAATGGCAAGTTGGGGATGATACATCTTTTTCTACAAAACCAATAAAAAAACAAGGCTCCAGCCAAAAAATAGTCTATCAGATCAGCTTACCAGCAAGAAAGGGGCAGACTAAAGTGGTTAAGCTGGAAAAAAAATTAAATATTACTTTTAAAAATGAGTGGTAATAAAAATGAAAAATTATAAGCAAATAATATTGGTTTTATTCACTGGTGTTTTTATCATAATGCCTATAAGCCTTATGGCAAAGAATATTGACCTCTCAACATTACCCTCCAGGGACAGTGTGCAATTAACGATTTACAATTCAGAAGATTTAACACTAGTGAGAGAAACACGACAGATCAGTATTAAAAAAGGACAAAATCGCCTGCAGTTCAGCTGGGCAAATACGCGAATTGATCCGACTTCAGTGCAGGTTGAATTTTTATCTCATCCAACGCAGATGCATTTAAGTAACAGCACATTTCCTCATGATAAGCCTCAGATGTTGTACTGGAATATAAAAAGCACACTTGAAGTGTTAGCAACTGTTGAAATTACTTATTTTACCTCGGGTATTACCTGGCAGGCAGATTATTCAGGTATTTTGTCCCAAAGTGGTAAGACTATGGCTCTGGATTCTTTTGTCACAGTGACCAATCATTCAGGTGAAAACTATGAAGATGCACAGGTACGGCTGGTGATTGGTAAAATCAATCTGGTGGAACGAGTCAATGAACTGGTGAAACAGGCAAGTTATAAAAATGATCAGATAAAAGAACGAAAAAAAGTAATGAGAAGCAGAATAGCTATGAATATGATGTCTAAATCTGCAGGACGATATGAAATGGAAGAGATGCCAGGGGCTGTTATGGATAGTATTGATACAGAAAAACAGGTGGCAAAAGACAGTCTGAGTGAATATTATATTTTTACTATTGAAGGCACAGAAACCATACCCGATCAATGGGCAAAACGCCTGCGTACCAGTTTTGCACAGGCTATAGAAATTGATACAGTTTATCGTTATCGTCCCAGAGAATATGGAGATATTCTAGCCAGAGTATTCATTTTTAATAATGATAAGAAATCCTCATTAGGTGATGCTCCACTTCCAGAAGGTAAGGTTCAGCTCTATCAGAAAAACCAGCAGGGCAGTCTGACCTATGTTGCAGGACTACCTCTGAAATATACCTCGATTGGCGATAAAGTTGAATTAAATACCGGAGCTGATCCTGATATCTATTTTGAACTGGTGAATATGAAAAACTGGAAAGATAATATCTGGATGCATTATAGAAAGGGCAATTTATATCGCAGGATCGGTGATGGTCATATGACCATTGACCATAGGAGTACTGTTGCAGGCTGGAATGAACATCGTGCCTATAGTCAGCACTTACGGAATTTTACAGACAAGGCTATTAAGGTTGAGATCCGCAGGTTAATCTCAGGTGATGCAGTGGTCAAAAGTCAATTAGAAATTAAAAAGCATGACTTTCAAACCGTTGATATTCACAGCTCACTTTCAGTGGGCGAAAAGCAGGAATTAAAATATGAAATACTGACCAAAAAAGGCCGTAATGCAAAACAAAATCAGGTGACTATTCAAAGCTTGTAATGGCTTCTATGGTAGTAAAGCAGACCAAAGTGCGCAATAATGTGAAGCATCTGCTTATTAAGACAAGCGCTTTTTAAATCACGTCTAAGTGATATTATTAATAGCACTGAAAATGCATTTACTAATATCACTGCTTATAAATAAAAAAGGAAATCGTGTGAAACGAAAAATACTGGCAGTCACTCTCTTTTTAGGTCTTGGTGTCTCTTTCAGCTCAGCTTATTCCGGCTGGCAGGACTGGCTAAAAGATGCGGATTCTGTTTTAAAATCAACTACAGGCAGTGATACTTCTACTATGGCGACCTCAGCCATGTCGAATGACGAGGTCACCAGAGGATTAAAAGAAGCGCTGGATGTCGGAGTAAAGAAAGCGGTTGATATGCTGGGAGCGGAAAATGGCTTCCTGAATGATCAGACGGTAAAAATATTGATGCCGGAGAGCATGCAGAAAGTCGAAAAAATCTTGCGCTCAGTTGGGCAGGAAAAAATGGCTGATGAATTTGTCACCAGTATGAACCGGGCCGCAGAGAAAGCTGTACCGCAAGTGACCGGTGTTTTCACCGATGCGATTTCTAATATGTCTCTGGATGATGCTAAAGGCATACTCAATGGTTCAGATACAGCGGCAACGGATTATTTTAAAAAGAACACATCTTCTCAACTGAGCGATTTAATTAAACCTTATGTTAATGATGCAATGGCTCAAACCGAAGTGACTCAGTATTATAAAGCAATGTCCGGTCAGGTTAAAAAATATGATACCTTTGGTCTTACGGACTCCTATCTTGGAAGTGCTTCTGATATTGACCAATATGTGACTGATAAAACTATGGAAGGTCTGTTTAGCAAAATTGCTGCCCAGGAGAAACTAATTCGTGAAAACCCTGCAGCACGTTCCACTGAGCTATTAAAAAATGTATTTGGTTCAATGACAAAGTAATACTTATAGCAACTATTCTTTACTGGAGGATGGGTGCTGTGCCCATCTTTGCTTTAAAATATGCCCCATCAAGTAAATAAAACATTAATTGACAGTCATTGTCACCTTGATTTTTCAGTTTTTGAAAATGACCGGCTGAATATTCTGAATACATGCCGGGAACAAAATATTTCTGCAATTGTTGTTCCCGGGGTTTGTGGTAAAGATTGGCAGAGGATTTTATCCCTGTGTGAGCAGCAAAAAATGCTTTATCCGGCACTTGGTTTGCATCCTTGTTTCACCGATGAACATCACCAGGATGACTTACAGATATTGGCTCAATTGTGTGATTCAGAGCCATTGACTGCCATTGGTGAAATTGGCCTGGATTTTTTTATCACTAAAGATCCTGCTGATAAAAAGATCCAGGCATACTATTTTTCTGAACAGCTGCAGATTGCTTCTCAATATCAACTGCCCGTACTCATTCATGCTCGAAAATCACATGCTGAGGTGATCAGGCACTTAAAGACTCATAGCAGATCTCTGCCATCTGTTTCATCAATAAGGGGTATTATTCATGCTTATAGCGGGAGTTATGAAGAAGCAAAAGAGTATTTAAAACTTGGTTTCAAATTGGGCTTTGGTGGTGCCTTTAGCTATCCTGATGCAATAAAACGACGCTCATTAGTTACCAGGTTACCCATTGAAGCCTGGGTTCTGGAAACCGATGCGCCCGATATGAGTCCCTGGGAGCATCATGGACAGAGAAATAGTCCACAATATTTGCAAGAAATTGCCCAGGTCTTTATACAGTTGTTTCATTCAGAAGCAAAAAATGGTCAAATAATTGAGCAACTTTACCAAAATACATTAGATATTCTGCCTTCTCTCGGTTAAATATAAAAAGGCAGGCATTTTTTATTTCTCCAGAAAGGATCAGGCAGCTCAGTTGACTCAATCTATTTTTATCTTTTTTTTGCTATGTTCAGGACTTTTTACCGGGCTTTACTCTGCCAATGTCTGGTCTCAGATTAAACTCATCACCACTGAACAAAAGCGCTATCCTATTGAAAATAAAATGATCAATGAATCCAGTGGTCTGGCCTGTTCAACTCGTGACAATAAAGTACTATGGACCCATAATGACAGTGGGCACATGCCTATTCTTTATGCCATGGATATTAAAGGGAACGATCTGGGGACGTTTCATCTGGAAGATATTGATAGTTATGACTGGGAAGATATGGATGCTTTTAAATATCAAGGGAAGCATTATTTACTTATTGCTGATACCGGTGATAATTTTGGCATAAGATGGGATGCTCGGATCAGTATTTTGACAGAACCCGAGTTGCATAAAAAACAACATTCTGTTATTTCGCCTGTCTGGTCATTTGCATTTCGTTATGAGGATGGACACTCTTATGACGTGGAATCAGTTGCCGTAGATATTGTGCGTGAAAAAATTATCCTGCTGACCAAGCGTACTCCCCATACTTTGATTTTTGAGCTGCCTTTACAACCGCCTGCTTCAAAGAGAACGGGTGTGATAACGACTCAAACTGCTGTAAAAGTTGGTGAATTTAAGAATATTGCTAAACCCAGTGCACTGGATATCAGTGCAGATGGCCGGTTGCTGTCAATTAACACTTATAGACGAATACATCGTTTTCACAGGCAGTTTTCTAATGAATCAGGATACGGTCCTTGGGTATATGGCAACTCATTGAAATATAATAAATTATTTCAGCCTGAAGCCATGTGTCTTGGAACAAACCAAAAAAAATATTATCTCACTTCAGAAAAGAAAGCCTATCTGGTGAGACTTAAAAATAAATAAATGAGCAAATGAGTAAAATATAAGTTGCTGCTAATGTTTTAGAAATGTGATTATTTCTCGGTTTTTTTTTAATTAACTGCTATTATTAATATTTAATATAACAATAGAAATTTATTTGATTGTTTCCCAATAGCAAGCCATTAATTGACTAAGGTAGAATATTATTTATGACTATCAACTATGATGAGAAGCGTTCTTTTTATCGCATGTCAGTAGATTGCCATATCGAATTTACTGAAGAAGGTAGTTCCGAAAAGCATCAGGGGGATGGTAAAAATTTAAGTGCAACCGGTGTGAAGTTTATCACTGAGCACAAACTGACAGAGGGGCAGGCGATCGATGTCATTGTTCATCCTGTGATACAAACGGTGACACCTCTGACTGCTAAGGCAAAAGTCATCCGGGTTGATAAAGATGAAGATAATAATAAATATATTGTTGGTTTATCACTAGAACAAGTTATCTAGATCCTCTATTCCCGGATAGCCTCCTGGACTAAGCCTGATAACTTGTTCTAAATAAAAAAGTCAACATTTGTTTTTGAGTTGTCTGCCAGGGGTAGAGCGGAAGGTTCATTATTTAAATACTTCTGAATAACCAGAGAACTGCCTGCAAGCCCCTCAGAACTTCTGCGATGACTAAAAGGAAAACTCGGTTTGTTTTCTGATGAAAGCTCGTTTTGCAGCAAAACTCCAGACTGTAGTTGTTTTTCCTCCTGAAGGAAATTTTTTTGCAGAAGGGTAATTTCACCAGTTGAATCAGTTGTTATTTTTTGCGGGTTTAGTGCTTCTTCAGTGGCTGCAATGAGTTCGAGGCGGTTGCTGGTATCTGTTTTTTTCTTTTTATCATCAACCAGCTGGCCTTCAATCAGCTCTGTCTGGGTATTAGAGCGGACAGGCAGGCGTTCGACTTGTTGACTGCGGTTTATAGTACCACTGAGATATGAAGAAATGATTGGATTTGAAACCTGCATAACCTTATTATAGTCATGAATTTGAATTTAAACCAGTTGTTTTATCCTTGCTGGAAAAACCTTAGAAACCGCTTTAATAAATAAAGAATACTTATAATAAATCAATATGATAGATGAAGTTCTTGATGTTTTAGCTGAATTTTGTATTAATTCTTCAAGTCAAATAACCTGCGCAGAGTCTTGTACTGGCGGGCTGGTAGCCAAGTTAATTACTGACAGACAAGGTAGTTCACAATGGTTTGAGCGGGGTTTTGTGACCTATAGCAATCTTGCAAAAGAAGAAATGCTGGGTGTTGATAAACACCTGCTGGCTGAATTTGGTGCGGTGAGTGAAGCAGTTGCTGAAGCCATGGCAATGGGTGCTCTAAGGCATTCACACGCGCAGTTTTCACTCTCTATTACCGGAATTGCCGGGCCGGGAGGTGGCAGCGAATCCAAGCCTGTTGGTCTGGTCTGTTTTGGCTGGGCCTATTATGATAAGAAAAATGCTCAGATCTTAGCCCAGACCTCTGAGCAGCATTTTTCCGGCGATAGGGAAAGAGTTAGAAATCAGTCAGCATTCTTTGCCTTGCAGCAGCTTATAAAAATAATCAAAATAAATCCTTGACCCTTTCTTTAAGACTACATATAATTGTTGTACAAATATCAATAAGAACTCAATCCTCCTGATGGCAAAATTCCCGATGAAGCAATTCTCGTTGAAGCCGTTCTCGATAAAGTTAAGATGGAAGTAAATATGGACGCAAATAAACAAAAAGCACTTGATGCTGCAATTTCTCAAATTGATCGCCAGTTTGGTAAAGGCTCTGTGATGCGCATGGGCGATGCAGGTGTAACACAAATTGAGTCAATTTCAACGGGTTCTCTCGGTTTGGATGTTGCTTTAGGCATTGGCGGCTTGCCTAAAGGTCGAGTGGTTGAAATCTATGGGCCTGAGTCTTCAGGTAAAACCACATTAACCCTGCAGGTGATTGCAGCAGCACAAAAGGCAGGAGGTACGGCTGCTTTTGTGGATGCGGAGCATGCACTTGATCCTGTTTATGCTGAAAAATTGGGTGTTGATATTGATAATTTATTAGTGTCTCAACCTGACACTGGTGAACAAGCATTGGAGATCACCGATATGCTGGTTCGTTCAGGTTCTTTGGATGTCCTGGTTATTGACTCTGTGGCTGCTTTAACACCTAAGGCTGAAATTGATGGCGAAATGGGTGATTCCCATATGGGGCTTCAGGCACGCTTGATGTCACAGGCTTTACGCAAACTCACCAGTATCATCAAACGCTCAAACACTCTGGTTATTTTTATTAACCAGTTACGTATGAAAATCGGTGTTATGTTTGGTAATCCCGAAACCACAACAGGTGGTAATGCACTGAAGTTTTATGCTTCTGTTCGACTGGATATACGCCGTATTGGTGCCATCAAGAAGGGTGATGAAATTCTGGGTAATGAAACCCGGGTAAAAGTTGTTAAAAACAAAGTGGCACCGCCATTTAAGCAAACGGAATTTGATATTCTCTATGGTGAGGGGATTTCCTATGAAGGTGAGCTCATCACTTTGGGTGTGAAAGAAGGCTTTGTTGATAAAGCGGGTGCCTGGTATGCCTATAATGGTGATAAAATTGGTCAGGGTAAAGATAAAGCCAGAAACTATTTAAAAGAAAATCCAGAAATTGCAGCAGAAATAGATTCTAAAATTCGTGAAAAACTTCTTCCTGATGCCGGTGCTGTTGATGAAAACGCAGAGGTAGAAGAAGCTTAAAAAGTTTACTGCATCTATAACACGTTGAATAAGTTACAAATAAATAAGTAAAAGTTTCTACATGGCGTCAATACATGATAAAAGCCCTGCTGGTTGATCCAGCTGGGCTTTTTCTGGTTTGCAGCTTTGTGTTTTTATCAAACAGCAGGTAAAGAATATACTTAATTTAGTAGTCTATATTTTCTTATTATTTATTTATTCATCTATTCTTTTAATCTACAATTAAGCCGATTAATGTTTTTATCTCATCGGCCGATGTAATTGATATAACGACACTCTAAACAGGATATTCAATGAAGAACAAAATCCAGCCAACACGGGAAGAAGTTTTTTTAAGGGATAATGATTTTATTGTTTCTAAAACTGATTTAAAGGGAAGAATCATTTATGCCAATAAAATTTTTATTGAATTTTCAGGTTATACCCAGGATGAATTGTTAAATTCTCAGCATAATATTATTCGTCATCCAGATATGCCCAGAGGTGTGTTTGAGCTGCTTTGGAAAACATTGCAGTCTGGTGAGGAATTTAATGGTTATGTGAAAAATATGTCTAAAAACGGAGGTAGTTATTGGGTGTTTGCAAATGTCACTCCCAGTTATGATCATCAGAAAAATCCTATTGGTTATTACTCTGTCCGTCGTAAGCCTTCTGAAGCTGCATTGTCTATTATTGAGCCTATATATAAAGAGATGTTGGCGGTAGAAAAAAATGCAGGAGCAAAAGAAGCCATTGGTATTTCGACACAACTATTAACTAATAAATTACAGGGAGAGGATTATGACCAATTTGTTTTATCTATTTGAAGCTAAAACAATAAGGCTATTGATTGCAATAGTTGTTGTACTGATGCCTCTTTATGCTCTGATACGTTATGGAATGGATCCGATCTTTATTCTATTAATGGTTACGGGCCTTGTGTTGTTATTTCTGCAGTTTAAAATAAATGACTATAAAACTAAAATGGAGCAGTCACTGCAACGTGTGGCTGCAAATATTGCCCTTGGGAAACTTGAAGATCGTGTTTTCCCCATTAACCACAAAGTGAAAACCCGTTTAAATGATGTTGCATTGTCAATGAATGACACCCTGGATCAAATGGAAACATTTATCCGTGAAGTATCAACCGTATTTGATGCAATCTGGGATGAAAAGTTTCACCGTAAGCCTTTTTCTGTAGGACTTCGTGGTGTATTTGCTTCAATTTTAAAGGAAATTGATACCACGGTGGTCAAAATGCAGGAGGCTCATTGGAAAAAGCAAAAAGACAGTTTATTATTTGAACTGGACACATTGCGTAATGTTAAATTATTAGAAAATCTTAAAAAAAACCAGTCAGATCTAATGCTTATTGCCTCTGAGATGTCTGGTGTTGAAAGCTCTTCAGTTGAATCAGCTGAAACAGCTCAAAGCAGTGAAAAAACGGTTCAGGAAGTCATGGGCAATATGACTCAGCTTATCCACTCTATTGAAACAATGCGCAGTTCAACTCAAACTCTGAGTGAGGCCAGTAAAGAAATTACCGAAGTGACTAGTTTTATCGCCGGTGTTGCAGATAAAACCAATCTTTTGGCACTGAATGCAGCCATTGAGGCTGCAAGAGCAGGTGAGGCCGGGCGTGGATTTGCTGTTGTGGCTGATGAAGTCAGGAAATTAGCGGTTGATACCAAAGAAGCGACAGATAATATTACTCGTATTATTAAGCTCCTGGTGGATTCCAGTACTACAATTTACAATGATACTGAAAAAATGAATGAGATTTCTCAGCAATCACACCGTGTCGTTAATGAATTTGAACAAAATTTTTCACGCTTTACTGAGATTGCTCAAAATACTCTAAGTGTTGTCAGTCACGCCAAACTGGTGAGTTTTGGAGCTCTGGCAAAAGTGGATCATATTGTTTACATACAAAAAGCTTATCGTGCTCTGGAAACCGGGCGTAATTCAGCAGAAGCAAAAGACACTGAAATAGATGAACAAAGTTGTCATTTTGGAAAGTGGCTGCATGATGATACTGGTGGTGCTCAATATAAGCATTTGCCGGCCTATGCAAAACTTGATGCCCCGCATCATGGCGTGCACTCTAATATTCATCGTATTCTTGATATCATTGAGAAGGATGACTGGAAGCGGGATAAAACCATTCAAACACATATTCTTGAACACTTTAAAGAAACAGAGCAGTGCAGTGAACAGGTTTTAAATCTGGTTGAACAGTTGATCAATGAGAAAAAACAAATGGAAACGCCTTCTTAAGCTGCTGCCGGAAGTTTAGGCGAGATACCCAAACTTCCTGTTTTAAAACTACATAAGCTTATCCCAGCTCTCCTGGATAATCAGCAATGCCGGGATTTTTGATAACGCCAATAAGTTTAGGGTGGTTAATTTTTTGTAATTTCAAGATATTATCTTTACCTTTTGTTTCAATAATGTAATCCCGGACAATATCCCACATTAAACGGCCTTCGGGAGTCCGGCTTACTGAAGCCCAGCCTGCGATCTTATAGATTTCGTCGGGTTCAATTAAGTGTCCGTTATCAAGGCGGGCTTCGGTAATGCGCTCATAAATGGGTTTCTTTGGATCAATGGTATAATCCATCCCGCCTACACGCACCATATCCCCACCTGATTGTAAGTAGGGATCAGGATCAAATAAATTATCAGCTACGCCTTCAAGAATTTGCAATAAATCACGGCCGGTCATTTCTGCAACATAGGTTTCACCGTAGGTAATAGCACACTGAGTCATTACATCTTCCATGGTGATCCAGTCACCACCAAGAGTTGTGGTTCCCCAACGAACACCAGGAGACATGGCAACATCAGCCTTGTATTCTTTGATCAGAGCGTTGCAGAGTACTTGATCCCAGGTACCCATAAAGTTCCCTCGCCGATAAAGGGTGCGATCGGCGATGGCCAGCTTTTCACTGAGGATTTCTTCATAGGTTTTACCTACTCGATCTTTATTGAAGAAAAATTTCTTTGCCCGACTTTCTATAATATTTTCATCATATTTTGTCTGGCGCATCTGTTTAATGTAGGCAGCCATTTCTTTATCTGCCGGTAGCCAGTCGGTGATAACAGGCAGCATTTTATAATCCATGGATTTAATTTTTCCATCTGCAATATCAAAATCCATTACACCGACATATTTGCCATTGGAACCAGCATTAGTGACCAGACAGGTACCACCAGCTACGTTTTTAACTTTAAGCGGCTTAGGCATTCCATCATGTGTGTGACCGCCAAAAACAGCATTAAGACCAGGAACGTTTTCTGCCATTTTGATATCAACATCCATACCGTTATGCGACAGCAAAATAATGGCATCTGGTTTTTCATTGGCCTGTATGTCTTTAACCAGTGAAATCATGTCATCTTCACGTAATCCAAATGACCAGTCCGGGAAAAACTCCTGAGGATTGGCATTACCTGTACGAGGAAAAGCCTGGCCAATAATGCAGATGCGAGCACCATTAATTTTTTTAATCACATAAGGGCGAAAAGCATGAGCGGAATCTTCATCATAGAGGCCATTGCCGTCAAAACGTTCAACCATGGCTGGGTACTTATCACCAAACAGGGCATCTTCTTTAACCCGGACATTCTGACCGATAAAGTCACCTTTAAACAATGCTACATTACTTAAAACTTCTTCTTCACGGTAAGTGAACTCCCAGTGACCCACCATAACATCGAGACCCATAATATTGGAGGCTTCGACCATATCAATACCACGTGTCCACAGAGCTGTACCTGAACCCTGCCATAAATCACCACCATCAATAGTCAGGGTATTTTTCTGACCTCCAGCCTGATCTCTGAGTCTGTTTAGTAAGGTTTTAATATGTGCAAAACCACCGGTTTTACCATAAATTTTTGCTACATTATCAAAGTTTAGATAAGTATAAGCATAAGCCTCAGGGCTGTTAGTATTTAATTCCATCCACTTAAGTAATTTCTTGCCAACCACATGGGGAGGGCGGCCATAGGCATCTCCCACCCCCAAATTCACATTAGGCTCGCGAAAAAAAACAGGATTTAACTGGCCGTGCACATCCGTTATATGAAGAATTCTTACATTTCCCTTCATGGGCAAATCATAAAAATCTTTAGGAGAAGCTTTGCTTTCTTCTGCGCTGGCTGTACCTAACGGTAGTAGTACTGGAATGGTGGATGCAGCTGCACCTGTTCCAACAAGTTTAATAAATTTACGACGATCGATAAGTGGCATAAAAGAACCTGTAGTCTGATAGATTTAATGAATTTTAAAGATGTTTTTATAGTATAATATGTTTTTTTTAATAATATACTATTTTATCGCCATTAAAGGGTGAAATTGTTAACTTATTGCTCATTAATTATGCTATAAACAACTTATAAATTGTAATGTTTTTATATAAGCTATTTAATTGTTTTCTTCTTTTGGGCCTTTTTTAGTATCTATATTATGCTTGCCAATCATATTGCAGACTTTGTTTTAAGTGAGCTTGTTTAAGATAAATAATTTTGTTTGACAGAGTGTTCTTTATATTGAAGTGATATTTATGATTAATAAATCCTTTTTTTATTCTATTGTGCTATTTTTCTTAACTTTTGGCTTAGCTTCAGGTTTGGTTTTGGTGCCTCTTTCTGTTTCGGCTGATGTGGTCAAACCTGCATTGGTTGAAATCAGTGTTAAAACGGATGGTACTTACCAAATAGAAATACGTGCCAGTATCGAAGCGTTGTTGACAGGCATTAATGCCCGTTATAAAAACACCAAAGACGCACCTAATGCACAGGCTTATGATGATTTTCGAGTCATGAAACCTGAAAAACTACGTCAGGCATTTGTTCCCTTTGAAAAAGATTTTTTACAGGAAATTAAAATAGTTATTGATGGTCAGGAAGTGAGGCCTCAAATTACTAAAGTGAGCATTCCTGAGCCTGGTTATGTCAAGGTGCCCAGAGTCAGTGTTATTGTTATCGAGGGAGAGCTCTCAACTTCAGCACAGTCATTGTCCTGGTATTATCCTGACCGTTTTGGTGATAATGCTGTTCGTGTTCGGCAGGTAGATGAAATTAATGAAAAGTGGCACTGGTCATCCTGGCAATGGTTAAAAAATGATGCTATCAGTGAACCGTTTTCATTAACGGAAGTCTTTACTCAGCAAACCGCGTTTGAAGTGGTGTCGACCTATATCGTCTCTGGTTTTGAACATATATTGCCTAAAGGCCTGGATCATATTCTTTTTATTCTGGGTATTTTTCTACTCAGTAGTCGGATCAGACCGCTTTTATGGCAGGTGACTATGTTCACTATTGCACATACTATCACTCTTGGCCTTTCTATAAATGGTTATATTGAGTTGCCAGCCAATATCGTTGAGCCATTAATTGCTCTGTCGATTGCTTTTATTGGTATTGAAAATATCCTGTCACCCAAATTGCATAAAAGTCGTTTAGTAGTGGTCTTTCTGTTTGGCTTATTACATGGAATGGGATTTGCGAGTGTTTTAGTTGATTTTGGCATGCCTGAAAATGATTTTGCATTAGCTTTAATCAGCTTTAATGTCGGGGTTGAAATTGCCCAAGTGGTGATTATTTTAGTGGCTTATCTCATAGTAGGCTATTGGTTTCGTCATAAACTGGCAAATGAACAGCAATATCGTCAAATTATCGTGATTCCTGGCTCACTCTGTATTGCAATAATTGGACTGTATTGGACTTATGATAGAATCGTACTCTGATTGACTTTGACGGCTTTTTTAGTAATTACTTTTTCTCTTCCTGAAGGATGTACTTTTCTGGTAATTAAAGTTAATAATATGCTAAAATCCCACGCGTCTTGGTTTGCCCTTATTTAAGTAGCAATTGTATGGATAATGAAGCACTTAAGAAAGAATTAGCCTCTATTCGGATGTCAGCGATGAATATTTTGGCCGGCCGTGAGCACAGCATTGATGAATTACGGCAAAAATTAAGGCGAAAATTCAGTAAATTTGATGCTTTTAGTAACGAGAATAGCCAGTTGCAGTCTTCCATAGAAAAGATCCTGCAGCAATTACTGGCTGATAAGCTTTTAGATGAATCTCGATTTACTGAATGTTTTATTCGTTCCCGGATCAATAAAGGTTCCGGCCCTGTAAAAATTCGTCATGAATTAATGAATCGCGGTATTTCCAGTGAATTAACTGATGAGCTTCTGGATAATTCTTATGAGTTTTGGCAACAACACATTGAAACGGTACGAGATAAACGTTTTGGTTCTCAATACCCAAAAGATTATAAAGAACAAAGCAGGCAGTCTCGATTTTTATATCAGCGTGGTTTCAGCGGTGAATTAATTCGCAGATTGTTTAATGAATTGTAGTGGATTAGTGCCCATTCGTTAATTGTTTTTGGCTTTCTTCCCCATTTGCTGAAGAGGGGAGCTAAAGCAGAATAAACGAATAGATACTCGTTAATATCCAAAAAAGTAGAGAATGCTCTTTCATTGTCGAGAGCATTGTTGTATTTAAAAGTAAGAGAATAAGTTTTTTATGCAAAAAGATTCAATTAAAACAAGTGCACAACTTCGTACTGCATTTCTTGAGTTCTTTGAAGAACAGGGACATAAACGTGTTTCAAGCAGCCCTTTGGTGCCTGGAAATGATCCCACTTTACTCTTTACAAATGCAGGCATGGTTCAATTCAAGGATGTTTTTCTGGGGCATGACAAGCGCAATTATAAACGTGCCACCAGTAGCCAGCGTTGTGTCCGTGCGGGTGGCAAACATAATGACTTAGAAAATGTTGGTTATACCGCTCGACATCATACCTTTTTTGAAATGCTGGGCAATTTTAGCTTCGGTGATTATTTTAAACGTGAAGCCATCCAATATGCCTGGGATTTTTTAACCAAAGTCGTTGGTTTGTCAGAAGACAGACTCTGGGTGACAGTTTTTGAAGATGATGATGAAGCCACGGATATCTGGTTGAATGAAATGAAAATTTCATCAGATCGTTTTTCTAAAATTGGTGCTAAAGATAATTTCTGGTCTATGGGTGATACGGGGCCATGTGGCCCTTGCAGTGAAATTTTTTATGATCATGGTGCACACATTGCGGGTGGTCCCCCAGGTACTCCTGAAGAAGATGGCGATCGTTACATCGAAATCTGGAATCTGGTTTTTATGCAGTACAACCGGGATAAATCAGGAAAAATGACTGCTTTACCGCACCCATCAGTTGATACAGGCATGGGTATGGAGCGTCTGGCGGCGATTTTACAGGGAGTTCATAACAACTACGAAATAGACCTTTTTCAGCACATCATTAAAACAATTGCCAAATTAGCAGATTGCAAAGATATAGAAAACAAATCATTGCGAGTGATCGCTGACCATATTCGAGCCTGTTCTTTCCTTATTGTTGACGGCATTATCCCTTCGAATGAAGGACGTGGTTATGTGCTGCGGCGCATTATCCGTCGTGCTATTCGTCATGGCCATAAACTGGGGCTCAGAGAAGCGTTCTTTTACAAGCTGGTGGATGTGTTACAACAGGAAATGGGCGAAGCTTACCCTGAATTAAGCAAAGCTCAGCAGCAGGTTGAAAAAATTCTTAAGCAGGAAGAAATTCGCTTTGCTGAAACTCTGGAACAGGGTATGCAAATCCTGGGAGAAGAGATTAAGCAGCTCAAGGGTAAAGTTATTCCAGGTGAAGTGGTTTTCAAACTTTATGATACCTATGGTTTTCCCGTTGATTTGACCGCAGATGTGGCTCGGGAACATGAGTTGGAAATTGATCGGGATGGTTATGAGAAAGCCATGGAAAAGCAGCGTGAAACCGCTCGTGCATCCAGTGCTTTTGACATTGATTACAATGAAGACCTTAGTCTGGAAGGTAAAACAGAATTTGTCGGCTATAATGATTTAAGTGAAACTGGCTGTAAAATCCTTAACATTATTGTTGCAGGTGAAATGAGTCAGCAATTGACAGCGGACGCTGCGGAAAATAGTTCTGCCATGATAATACTGGATCGTAGTCCGTTTTATGCTGAATCTGGTGGTCAAGTGGGTGATAGCGGGATTATTTCAACTGAAGATGCTCAATTTAAAGTGCTTGATACACAAAAGAATGGTGATGTTTTTGTTCATATTGGTCAATTAATACAAGGTTCCTTTAAAACAGGTGACATGGTCAATTGTGTGGTTGATGCTAATAATCGCGATGATATTGCCTGTAATCACTCTGCAACTCATTTGCTTCATGCGGCTTTACGAATAGTTTTAGGTGATCATGTACAGCAAAAAGGTTCATTGGTTGATGATGAAAAATTACGTTTTGATTTTTCCCATTTTGAAAGTATTTCCCCTAAGCAATTACAAAGCATTGAAACACTGGTAAATCAGCAGATCCGAAAAAACCATCAGGTTGATACCACTTTAATGGATATTGATGCGGCAAAAGAAAGTGGTGCCATGGCACTGTTTGGCGAAAAATATGCTGATAAAGTGCGAGTCCTGAGTATGAGTAACTTTTCTATTGAACTTTGCGGTGGTACCCATGTGAGCCGCACAGGTGATATCGGTCTGATGAAAATTACTTCTGAGGGTGGTGTTGCTGCCGGGGTTCGCCGTATTGAAGCAGTGACCGGTCAGGGTGCTTTAACGTATATCGAGAAAAATGAGCAGCAGATTGATCAATCAGCTGCATTGCTTAAAGCGAATCGTGATTCGATGTTTGATAAGATTTCTACATTGCTTGAACGTTCTAAAAAGCTGGAAAAAGAATTAGATCAGCTAAAAGGTAAACTGGCTAATGCTCAGGGCAGTGAATTAACTGACAGTGCAGTTGAAATAAAGGGTCTTAAAGTACTTGCAGCCAAATTAGAAGGTGTTGATGCTAAAGGTCTGCGGGATACAATGGATCAACTCAAATCTAAACTGGGTAGTTGTGCGATTGTTTTAGCTGTTGTTAATGGTGATAAAGTCAGCCTGGCAGCTGGTGTTAGTAAAGACAGCATCAAGCGTATCAAAGCAGGTGATCTGGTGAATAGTGTGGCAAGTCAGGTCGGTGGTAAAGGTGGTGGACGTCCTGATATGGCTATGGCAGGAGGTAATCAACCAGAAAATCTTGAAAAAGCGCTTTCTATGGTTCCATCTTGGGTAGAAAATCAGTTAGAATAAGCGCCTTCGTAGGGATTATGTAGTCATAATCTTACATAGATCTTGTTTTTCATCTTTTTAATAGTAATAATTAATATAGTTTTTTAACACAATATAGATACGATACATTGATATGGCTTTAATTGTTCAAAAATTTGGTGGCACCTCTGTTGGTACAGTTGAACGTATTGAAAATGTTGCTGACAGAATTGGCCTGTTTCGTAAACACGGCGATGATATTGTTGTTGTGGTTTCTGCCATGAGTGGTGAAACTAATCGTCTGGTTAAACTGGCGCATAGTATTGATGAAAAACCTGAGGCACGTGAATACGATGTGCTATTGTCAACGGGCGAGCAGGTTACCATTGCATTATTAAGCATGGCATTGAATAAACGTGGCATCAAAGCGCGTTCTTATACCGGTACTCAGGTTCATATTTTAACCGATAGTACACATAATAAAGCCCGGATCCTGAGCATTGAAGAAAAAAAAATGCGCACTGATCTAAATGAAGGTCGGGTTATCGTGGTGGCCGGCTTTCAGGGTGTGGATGAGTTCGGCAATATAACCACGCTCGGACGAGGTGGTTCAGATACCACCGCTGTGGCCCTGGCTGCAGCTCTTAAGGCAGATGAATGCCAGATTTATACAGATGTTGATGGTGTCTATACAACTGATCCTCGTGTGGTACCCGAAGCCAGAAGGCTGGATAAAATTACATTTGAAGAAATGTTGGAGATGGCTAGTCTGGGCTCCAAAGTATTACAAATAAGAGCTGTAGAGTTTGCAGGAAAATACAATGTTCCTTTGAGAGTACTCTCAAGTTTTGATGAACCCTCTTTTGATGATGGTGATGATGCAGCAAATGGCACTCTAATAACTTATGAGGAAGATGAAATGGAACAGGCATTGATTTCTGGTATTGCTTTTAATCGGGATGAAGCCAAATTAACAATATTGGGTGTTCCAGACAAACCCGGTGTGGCCTATAGTATACTGGGGCCAGTTGGTGATAGTAATGTTGAAATCGATATGATCATTCAAAACATCAGTGCGGATGGTACTACTGATTTTACTTTTACTGTGCACCGTAATGATTTTACTCAAGCAAAAGAAGTGCTTCGACAGGTGGCTGATGAGCTGGGTGCCAGAGAAGTGGTTGGTGATGATAAAATCGTTAAAATATCCTTAGTGGGTGTGGGCATGCGTTCTCATGCAGGTATTGCCAGTAAAATGTTTAAGACTCTGGCAGAAGAGGGTATCAATATCAATATGATTTCGACCTCAGAAATAAAAATTTCTGTAGTCGTTGATGAAAAATATCTGGAGCTGGGAGTCAGAACTCTTCATTCTGCTTTTGGTCTGGAGCAGAACTAAAGAAATAAACGATAATATTCGATATTTATTTCACTTTTCTTAAAAATAAGGTGAAATTATTTTTAATTACCACTATGGTACTAGCTGTGAATGGTAATAAAGAATAATAATTAATCAAAAAGGGCGTTTAGCCTTAATGTTACTGGTTTACAAGTATATTACTTGCTAAGTGTAAAGGAGAACCATAGTGCTAATTTTAACTCGCCGTGTTGGTGAAACATTGATTATTGGTGATGATGTTCATATCACTGTTTTGGGTGTGAAGGGAAATCAGGTTCGTATTGGTATCAATGCACCGAAAAATGTTTCTGTACATCGTGAAGAGATTTATGATCGTATTCAGTGTGAAAAATCACCTGAGGATGACTCAGAGGGAAATATCTAATCAATGATCCGGGCCAAATTCAGCATTATAGTGCTCTATTGATTTAAGATTAAAAAAATAGTTTGATAAAAAGTCAGAAAAGACTTTACCTGAACGCCAACTAAAGGTATCCTAGCGTTCAAATTTTGGAGAGGTGGCCGAGTGGCTGAAGGCGCTCCCCTGCTAAGGGAGTATACGGTTTATAGCCGTATCGGGGGTTCGAATCCCCCCCTCTTCGCCATTTTTTGTTGTAAAATAAAGTTGTAAAAAGTGATTGAAGTATAACTGATAATTTTAACTCTTTTGTTAAATATTGGGTTGACAAAGCTGACCTAAAACTTCATAATTCACCCACTTTTTTAGCAGACACAACTATAAAAGCTATGCGCTTGTAGCTCAACTGGATAGAGTACTCGGCTACGAACCGAGCGGTTACAGGTTCGACTCCTGTCAAGCGCACCATACACCATAAGGGCTAGAGCGATTTATCATCCTCTGGCCTTTTTTGTTTTCCCACAAAAAATCCCACAAATATTATTCACCAGTTGGTTCAACTCGGTCTGTTTGTCTTAAGTAAACCGCTTTTGCTTTTTCAGATTTATGCCCGGAGTGATGGCTTTTATGAAAAGAAACCCCCATGGCTTTAAGATCATGGAACCGGAATTTTTCAGTTAATTCGTTATCACCATCCAGTGCCTTTTTTATCACTCGCTGCCAGGCTGAATCCAACGCATTTTTAGTATAAGCTCTTCCATCTTTACGATGGATTAAATACTGACTTAATGTGTTCTTGTTGTGACTTCTGGCCAGTTCAACGGCTTGTTTTAGTCTGTCATTCCATAAGGTGATTTCAGCGATACTGCCCTTAGTTCTGGAGATAAGCAACCCATCCTCTTTCATATCAGAACGGGTTAGATTAAACACCTCACCACGTCTTGCCCGACAAAGAAAAGCAATCTCCATCGCAGGGGCAAAGATAGATTTCATTTCAATGGCCGTCTTATAAACTAAATCATACTCCCAATGCTCAACCAGGCGCGTTCTAGCCTTTTCTGGGTTCAGCTTAACCCCTTTGCATGGATTCGATTTACAAATATCTCTGGCGAAGCCCCATGAGAAAACCGAGCGTAAAAACTGTATTTCTCTATTGCCGGCAATCTTCAATTTTCTGCTGTCGAGATATTTTGTAACGGCACCTGGTGTGATCGCTGCAAAACGAACCTGACCAAAGAGTTTGCCGTTTTTTAATTTGGTGTTTTCAATGGTCTCAGCATATACATGATAACCATCCTGGGTTGACTGGGCCAGCTCAAGAAATTGCTTTGATTTGAAGTATTTTTTTATTAACCAGGAGAGGGTATCTGATGGTGCATTGACTAATTCATCATACAATAGCCACAGGGTGGAGCAGGGTGTATCTTCACGAAGTAACTTTTTATTCTGCTTTAATGTGATTTCCTTTCGTATTTCGCCCTTAATGTGGGGATAATAAACCCATCGGCCTTTACGAAAATACATATATGTGGGTGCACGTTCACATTTCAAATTCAATTTTGTCATCGTCATCATCACCAAGTAGGGCTTTATTGATTGCACTCATGCTAGTCACAGGCTTTTTATTTGCAATTTTATAATGGATGCCATTATCATCAAGCCAGCGCATGATTGCTTTCGGTTGCTCATAACCCAAAAACGCCTTAAGCCGCTCAAAACTCATAGGTACATCAGTCATTTTGGTTCTCACCTATTTTCCATATTTTCCAGTTACTTTCTTTTTCACAACTCAAACAGTTTTCATGAGAAAGAGGTATACCATTTGTTATTTCAAACTCACAATTAGAACAGTTTTTCATGTTCCTAATGTTTTTTTCACATGAGCGAATCATCTTGAGCAGCGTCTTTTTGGATCGTGCTAGTAATTGTTTGTCATTCAACTCCTCACTTTTAGAAAAAGGTGGAGGAGGGTGTGGTATCCAATTGCTCATTTCTCATGCTTTCCGGTTTGGTTTAATCGAATTTTTGCTTGATTAAAAATATCCTCTTCTTTTTCGTGGCCTATAAAATTTCTACCTAGGTTTACAGCTGCAACACCGGTTGTTCCTGAGCCCATACAGAAATCCAAAACAGTATCATTCATATTGGTATAGGTTTTTATTAAGAACTCCATAAGTGCTACTGGCTTTTGAGTTGGATGTAATCTACTTTTTTGCTTATCTGATGAAAATTTTTGAACGCTTCTTGGGTACCGCTCTGTTGAATCGTAATGGACTTTTTTAACAACTTTCCCGTACACATCACTATAAACATCATTCCTTCCGGCAGTCTTTCGCTCATGGCCAAAAGTCTTTTGAGGATTATATTCAGGCAATTTCTGATAAAAAACCAACATGTTTTTATGCTCATTTTCGTCATCTGAAAACACAAGTGCATTTTCATGAGCTTTTAAAGGCATTTTTTTTGCATTAAAAAATCCAGTTGCGTTTCCTTTTTCCCAAATCCATTCATACTTAAGTTGTTCAATGTTGGACACACCCAACACTTTATCAAATGGTGTTTGAGCCATTAATACAATGGCCCCATTAGGTTTTATAACCCGCTTCAACTGATGCCACATAGGTTCTAATGGTATAATTGAATCCCACTTGCATTGTGTAGTGCCGTAAGGTGGATCGGCGAGCACCATATCTATAGCTTTATCCGGTACCGCTTTTAATAACTCAAGACAATCACCGTGATGCAATTCAATCATTAATTTTCTCTACTTCTCATGCTTTCCGTTATTGTTGATATGTTGCTTGTTGTGAATAAGACTGTTGAGCCAGTTCACAAAATATTCCGCACTGTATGTCTGGCGAGTCGTCTTTTGGTTTTATCCAGATCGGCAAATCATCTAACTGCATTCTCACGTCAGCTACACCGTTGATTGTCGCTTTACATATTTTTACGTTTAATCGTTTTTCTTGAACTAACATTTTTTCGAAATATTCAGGAAAATCAATTTGTATTTTTTTCCAATAAGCCGGACTTTGGGCTTTGACGCATCCTCTGCAGTTGTTGTTTTTGTAACCAAGTTTGTACATTTCTGGTAACTCAATACCTGCGCTTTGAATCATTGCTAAGCAATCACTTTTTGTTAATCCGCTGTCAATTAAAGGAGTTAAAAGTTCAACTTCATTATTTGCATCAATAAAATTATCAACTCTGCGTTGTTCTTCAACTGTATAGCCAAAAACTTGCACGTCATTTGGTTTTTGAAAATCAATTCTCATTTGTTTTTTTAATTCTTTCGTGCATCGAGCGCCATTGTGCCCCGACAAATATCTTGTCTTGTCAAAAACTTCGTAAATTGAGCGTTTATATTTATCGTTGCCTAAGATGATAATTTTTTGACCAAACCATTTTTCGCAGTCTTTTAAGAAGCGCATATTATCAGGATGTTCTTCTTTGACTTCACAATATGCGACAGTCACATTCACACCGCTTGCAATTGCAAGTTTTGTTGCTACTGCACTGGCTGCACCGCAACTGTACCAACTGACAACTCTATTCATGGCTTCTCTACACCTCATGCTTTCCGTTATTTTTTAGCAACTTGATGCTGTGGCATTCTCATACCGACATCTACAATCTGAAACTGTTCTCCCTGCACCGTTACTAGCCCAAATCGGTCTTTTGCAGTCACAGTATTTAATGGGTTGCTCAATTTATTACCAACACTGGTACCATAGTAGTGAATTAAAAAAGCACGAATTTTAGAGAATGATATATTCTCTTCATCGTATTGCCTGGGTAATTATAACCATCGGGTGCTCAGTAGATTTTCTAGTGAGATAAATTGCTCAGCAGCATGTAACAGTTTTGCTTGAGCATTAATAGTTCGAATTTTGCCCGATTCTCGATAGCGAGACTGCCTATTTCTACACACCAGGCACGTTTTTACTTTTCGTTGATGTTTTTTAGAAATGTACTGGTCATCGCTACGGAGTTCATTGCAAGCTGAGCAGCGTTTCATTTAACATCTATCTGATTAGCCGAGCAAGGGTTGACTTGAATTAAGCTGTCATCTGACAATATATTCAATTTCCCAAATCGCTCAGTTAACGTATAACAATTATCGCCAATTGCTATCTGAACCACATTCACATCTTTGTCTGTATGTTTTTCAGCATTAATTCGGGTAATTTTCATTCTTTTTCCTTTATTACATTCATTGCAGGGGTACAGGGTGTCAAAAATATATCCATTATCACAATATTTGTTTTGACATTTTTTCATTTTTCATGCGTTCCGGTTTGGTTAATCAAAACCATCTTTGATTTTTTATACAAATTATCGCAGCACCACGATTCGTTTTCGTGCTAGATAACCACTCAAATAGTGCCGCTTTAGCACGAAAAATTGCCAATTTCGACTTAATTTTTCTGATTGACCACTGAAATGCTGTGAAGTCACAAGTGATCTTAAGTTGAATCATATTTTTCATGGTTTCCTAAATTCTTCTTTTGTGACCAAAGTCTCTATGATTTTCTAAAACACATTCAACATAATCACAGTTTTTACTACCGCGAACCCAAAAAAGAGCAGCTTTATTGTCGTTGATAATTAACCATAATTTTGCTTTATCTTGTGCCGTCATTTCTCATGCTTCCCAGTTAGCATTCTGTACTCTCGTAAATCTCGTAAAGTATTTCCCCACAAAGGTTCCGAGTGATACCTTTGTGCATCCTCGCTTAAAGTTGTTAAGCTGTTTTGCGTTCCATTGACGGCTCTGTTAAGCCATGTATTAACGCCCTTGATAGGCTTATATTTATATAGAATGGTTTGATTATATTTTGTCCAGGCAATCCAATTATAATCAGGAAACAAGACTGCAATGGCGGTTAATATTTCGGTATGTGTCATTTCTCATGGGTTCCGGTTAAAAATTTATTACGTTGCCATGGCCAGGTTTGAAGAAATAATGTGCCACTAAAGCCAAATATTGCCCACCACACATTTTTGTCTTCTTTAATCCAACCGAAAGAAAAGCGCTTAATATTTCGTTTTGAAAACCATATCCAGCCACCATTTAATGGTGAGTGCCATAATGTTACTTTCATCTGAACCCCTTTGTTTCTCATCCTTTTCGGTTTGGTTAAATTATTTTACAGGTATCGTTGTAACGAATAATGATGTGCCATAATTTCATAAGGAACCTCAAGGCCGCAAGATATTTGTTTTAATATACGCTCCTGAAATTCTGCAAATGAAATATTGCTTGCACCCGGGCAATTCATACTAAAAATCACTGGTTCTATATTTTCTTTAAGTTGAGGTTTGTCCTCAACTTTTGACATTAACTTAGCTGCAAAAGGAGCTGCTAATACACCTGCTAAAAACTGTCTTCTTTTCATAATGTTCTATTTCTCATGCTTTCCGTTATTAATTAGGAGACCTGGCCGAGGGGTAGTCTTGTTGCATTTGCTTTAACCACAGCTTTTGCTTGTGGCGGGCATACTGCATTTCCGCAGCGTGCAACCTGACTTGCTTTGGAAATTTTTTTTCCATTACTGTCATGAGAAATAATATAATCACTAGGAAAGCCCATTGCTAAAAATAATTCAATCGGTTGGAGCATTCTTAGACCAATATCAACAATTTGATATTGCTCACCTTTTACTGTGACCAAGCCAAAACGATGTTTTGTTGTTACGGTTTGTAATGGCTCATCACACGCCTGGCCAACATTTGTTCCGTAATATTTAATCAGGAAAGCTCTGACTTCACCGATATGAAATCCGCCAGCTGAAATAGTATGAACAGGCTCATCTGTTCTTGAGCCAATGCATGAGCCGCGAAATTTAATCATGTAACTCGTAACCAAACCATAGCGATTAGCAGTTGATAATGTTTTGATAAGCTCTTTAACATCGTGCCCTCTAAAGTCGTCAGGCTTTGTTGAACCATAATATTGAATTAAAACAGGGGATACCAATGCAAAATGACCGCCTTTTACTTTTGCACAAATCGTGCGTAATGGCTCATTAGCTGGCATGTTTCTTTGACTTGAAGCATTGGCACACTCAGTGATAAATGGTGCAATTCCAGTCATGTCCGATGGAATAATAAAAGGTTCTTCATTAAAGACATACTTTTCTAAGCCTTTAGCAATACGTTTCATTGTGTTTTCTGCAAGGGGTTTTTTTCGATTAAAAATTGACTTCACGGGTAAAGACCAGTCAATAATGTCTGCAGCAGTTTTGAATGGCTTTAAGCCACTGTCTTTTTTGCCGTGAGTAATTTCAGGCCAGTTAATAGCCTCACCATCATTACGAGCCACCAAAAACAAACGTTTGCGCGTTGTAGGCGTGCCATAATCACATGCTGATAAAACTTTAAATTCAACCTGGTACCCTAGACCATCTTGAATTTTTTGATAATGAGAAAAGTCATCACCTAAAACATCAAATATTTCATCCCAGGCTGGATGAATTGATTCAAGTCCTGTTGTTAAAGCCTTGAGGAAGGCGTCAAATGTTTCACCTTTTTTTTCTGGGTCGGGTTTAAACTCACCTGGTGATATTTCAATTAGGGGCCCCCACGACCTGAACTCTTCAACATTTTCTAAATGAATTTTTCTCATAGGAACAAGAGCAGCCCACCTAACAACAACCCACGCAAGTCCTCTGATTTTTTGTTCAACAGGTGTGGAGCCTTTTGCTCTTGAAAAATGTTTGCAGTCTGGGGAGAACCAGCCCAGTCCGACAGAGCGACCCGCGCAGGCTTCAACTGGATCAACATCCCATACAGACTCACAATAGTGTTTAGTTTCTGGGTGATTAATTTTGTGCATTTCAATAGCCAGGGGATCATGATTTATGGCTATATCAACGTGACAACCTAAGCCCATCTCAATGCCTGTGCTGGCACCGCCGCCACCCGCAAAATTGTCCACAATTATTTCATCTGGTCTAATCATAGTTTTCTCTATCTCTCATGTGTTCCGTTAGTATTTTAAAGGCTGAATTTTTACGCCCAGCACTGAAAATAAAATTTTCTTTTCAGCTTTGCATAACTGCCCTGACGAATCGGTGTCTTTTCAATTGCTCGCTCACACGGCATACCAGCGACTCGATTGACTTTTCATAATTACAGCTTCCGCTTCCGCTCTTGATAATGGCATTTAGAATTGTTATTCCATTGAGTTTTTACGATATTCTTTTTGCAGTCTGGGCAAGTTAAATCCAAATCCAAACCAAGATATTCAGTCCTGTATTCATACATGGCTGTTTTTATAAATCCTTGGTCAGCCTCAAGACAAAAACCTAAATCTATAGTCAATGAGTCATAGTGACCTGAACAAACAGGGCATAACCGCCCCAACACTTTACAGTTGATCTCATCACCGTTTTCATCATGCTCATATTCCCACATCAAGCGAACGTCATCACCGATGTTAATTTTATTACCGCACCCATAACATATGCCTTCACTACAAGCATAACGCTCCCCGTCTTCTATTGAATAGAACCAATCAGATTCATAATCACAACTACAAGACAAACTCATTTTTCACCTACTCCTCATGCGTTCCGTTAGTATTTTAAAGGCTGAATTTTTACACCCAGCACTGAAAGTAAAATTTTCTTTTCAGCTTTGCATTGCTGCATGATATTTCTGTAAATCTGCAATCTAGCCTGCTCTTCAGATGACCACATCACACCATGCCTGTTTTTTGCATACTCGCCCTGGCGAATAGGTGTTTTTTCAATTACTTGCTCACACATCATAAAATAGTCACTGAACAGACTGATGAGATGTTCTTTTTAGTTCAGCAATAGCCTCTTCTTGTGATTTTGTTTTTAGCAAAACATTTTTAGGAAGTACGGTCTGAATAAAATCTCGTCTCGCATCAGCTGCAGATGACAAAGATGTCTGAGCGGGTAAATCAACAGTTTTTCGTTGTCCTTTTTCAGTAAAGGGGACAAAAGGTGTATACGTTATTGGCGGCATTATTTTTCCTTTTTTAGATTGTAAAATTCAAAGTAAGTTTTCACGTAATCTGACACCCATTCACGTAGATGTTCCGGGACTTTTTTCAGCGCTTCCCGGCGTTCCTGTGCGGTTCTGAGTTTTAGTATTTCTGCTGCATATTGTCTTGGACGTTTTTCTTGTTCCAACAACTACTCCTAACAAAAAAACAAAACCTTTTTCTGTCGCAAAAGTTTGAGGCACATTAAAGCCGCTTGGCAACTTAATTTCTCGAACTTCAAACAACCCCATATGTCTCCAGGGCGTTAGCGGCCAGCGTTCATGATCAAGAATTTCTAACTCTTTACAGATTGAGAAGAGTTCTCTATGTGATCTGCAACCTGCTTTTTTTGCAACATCTTCAAATGAATGTAAATTTGATTGCATGATCGGACCTATAAAAGTGCTTTAAAAAGTGCTTTAAAAAGTGCATAAAAACAGACTGCACTGAATAAAGCGCTTGTTACATAAATTGAAACTGCTGTAATTTTGTTATGCATTGAATTGTTTTCGGGGCAATTTTGGCCAGTAGCACTGCTGAGTCACTTTTTTCGGCAGCGTTGCATTTAAAGCGTTCACTCTGGTTTCTTCTTTATCTGTTCTACAGTTTGCAATCATTGATGAATCAACAAACACAATCTGTATGCCGGAATCTTGCAGCTCTGCCGCCTGGCTGTGGCTGATGTGTTTTTTTAATACAATGGGCATTGTGCTGTTCATGCCGAGAGCTCCTTATAATTTGAAATATTTTTCTAAACTCGTTAATATTCAATGATTCACATACAAACAATTGAGAGCTATATGGAACTACCTTCAGTAATACATCCAACGAAATTTGCGATAAATGGAATGTATTTTCAGGTTATATCCTTTTCAAAACTAACAGACTCTCAGGCTTCTAAAGTTGCAATGCATTTTTATAGAATGCGTAAATTCAAAAAAAGCCATAAAGGTAAAATATTTAAAGTAATTACAACGATAGATGAAAACTCTTCAGGCATGTTATAAGCTGTCCCATCTGATTTTTATGCAGAACCAAGCTGGAATAATTATCTGTATTGCCTATTTCAATCTCATCACTTTTTTCATCACTGATTAAAAAAAACTTCATTAAGCTTTCTTCAATGCCTTTGTTTTTCTGGGTATTACTATCATTACCAATTTTCTGAGTCTGGCAATTGATTTGCTTTTGTGTGCTCATTTTTGACTATTCCTTCTATTCAGTTCAAAATAACCTCAGTCATAAACAAGACATGAAGAGATAAACAATGAAAAGAGATATGGACGTTGTCAGAGCTATTATCCTTGCTGCCAATGAAGCAGAAGACATTGTTCATGGTGTTGAAGGTATGGAACCGCAAGTTTTCGCCTATCATGTGCAATTGCTTGTTGAAGCTGGATTATTGGTTGCATCCATACAAGGTAGTGGCAAGCGTCCCTCTCGTGTTGCTATGGTTTTTCGCCTTACTTGGTCTGGACATGATTTTGCTGATTCCATTAAAGAAGACACTGTATGGAATAAGGCAAAAGAAGTTGTAATGAAACCCATGGCATCTTGGTCATTTGACATTTTGCTTGACTACCTTAATGTTGTGGCTAGAGGGCAAATTCCCGGTATTGATTAAGTTGTACAATTCTCTTGCACAGTTGCTATAGCATTTTGCACCTGTAAGGATCAGCCTTGAACCATAAAGTAGCTCGCTGTCTCCTGTTTTTTCAGCTCTAAGCCTGTCTTCATTTGAATCTCTAAATTTTACTTGAGAAATTTCAGTCCAATTTTTAGCCAGTGCCGTTATTTTTTCTTTGTCTTTATCAGATAAATCCATTAATTCATTTTCCTTAAATTTCGCCAGCTTATTTAAAAGCAGAGTGTCGTTTTATGGGTGTCTCTAATTACCTTCTTATGGGGATAATGGTAGCGTAGTGCTATACATAAATCAATAGCACGGCGCTATATTGTTTAAAAAAAACAAAAAATGAAAGAAAAATCCTACAAAACCAAAGATTTAGTTTTTTGATTGATTTGCATCAATAGAGTTATTGGTAAAATATGTGGTATATTTTTATTGAAATAAAATGGCGGATTATCAATGATAAAATTCATTCAAGCATTAGTACTGATACTGTTCTCATCTAATATTTACGCGGGGATGTATAAGTGTATAAATGCGCAAAGTGAAACATCTTTTCAGTCGAGACCTTGTACCAACAGTGATAAAGAAACAAAAGTAAAATACAGAGGCATTCAATATACGCAACTAGAACAATGTAAAATTGATTGCTCAGGCACCTACCAAACTTGTATAAGAAAACAGATGGGTAATTTTTACAATACCCGGGGAACCAAAATATGCAAGCAAGAACGAAAGGCTTGTGATACCACCTGCGTCGATCCCGAAGAAGGTAAACTGCTCACTGAATTGGCCGAAATTGAACGTTCAGCATACAAAAGAGACAGAAAACATCAAAGAGAAACAGATCGGATCAACAGAAATCATAGAAGAAGAATGGACAAAATTGACTGCAGAGAGGCAAAAAATAAACTTTCGGATCTGGAAACCGAGTATTACGAAAGAAGAATTGATAAAGCAGACCTGGATGTTCAACATAGATACAGAGACAAAAGAGAATCTCTTGAGAAAACAATACGCAGAAAGTGTTGATTGACTTTTATTGGTGGGGTTATAGCGCTGGATTGACTAGAATGGAGAAAATTTCAGAGGTCTGCTATACTAAACTTACAATTAAACTAATAACTGAATATACAAAAATGCTTGATATAGAAAAACAGTATTTTACAGATCATAGAAATGAGTTGTGTAAAAAATATCCAGGGGAGTTTGTTGTCATTAAAGGTGATATAGTGACAGGTGGGTACGATACTCAAGATGATGCAATGTCAGATGCTATAAGATTATACGGTTTAGACAACTATTTGATTAGAAATGTAAATCACACTGTTCAAGAATTAAATATCCCAGCCCTAACTCTAGGAATTTTACGTGCCAACCCTTAATGTTACATTTGCTGGAACAGGTACTGATCAGAATGGCAACAGCGTTGCAATTCCATCCAATCACGCACTTGTCAGCGCGGGGCCCCGCATTCAGGCAACGATTACACTGCTAAAGCCGATGGCCGCCACATTATTGCAAACAGGCAAAAAAGTACCTCAATCAGTGTCTGGCTATGCATTAATTGATACCGGTGCATCATCTACCTGTATTGATGATGCTATTGCACAAAAAATGGGGTTGCCTGTGGTTGATACGGTTCAGATGTCATCAGCTTCACATAAAACCACTACCCAAAACGTATATCCAGTAAGCATTGAGTTAGCTGGACTCCCTATGAGTATTGATGCACCAAGGGCTGTCGGAGCAGCACTGAGTTCACAAGGAATAATTGCACTTATAGGGCGTGATGTATTGCAGCATTGCACGCTTTTTTATAATGGCACAACAGGACAAATTTCTTTATCCATCTAATCAGAAGTAAAAATCATAAAAGACCTCAATCCACCGCTCTGGTGGTTTTTTATGCCTGGGGTTAATTAAAACCAATCACTTTTGTTGTCAGCAGAACTAAGTGAATTATTTTTAAATAAATTGCCATTTGATTTATATAATTCATAAAAACGTGCAATGTTATCAACAATGGACTGCTTGATTTTTATCGACATTATTTTGTCATCAATACTTCTCATTGCATTGGCAATCGCAGAATCAAAGATTACAGATGTTTCTTTGCGACAAAGTTCACGATTATTGTTTAATGTTTCTTCTTTAAGTAGTAACTCCTTTTCTTTGGAATTATTAAAAACTTCTTTTTCTTTCATCAGTTTTTTTTGATGATTTATTTTTATCCATTCTTTATTTATTCTTTGCTGGACATCATCTTCAAGGCGTATAGCCAGTAAGGCATCTATTGCTTTTAAAACAGAATCAGCTGGAGCATGGTAGTCTTCTTTAAGTCTTAAACAAAATTTATCTATGTCGCTTGTTCGAACGGTCTGTTCCATTAATGTGCTTGCCCCGATATTTTCTTCGTCGGTGACTTTATGTTGATCAAACCAACCCTTTGGCTTGCCTAGATTAACTTCAATTTTTCTGGCCAAATCATTGCCAACACTTCTTTCCTTACCTTTATAAAGGTATTTGTTTTTTATTTGGCTTATGTATTTTGGGTTAGTATCAATAGCCTCACCAAGCTTTACTTGACTGCCGTACTCATCCAGTAAATCCATAAGATTTTGATATCTGATTTCTTCAATAGTGTTCATATTACCATGATAGCAAAGCGCTATATTTATAAAAACAAGCGCTTCGCTATTGACTAGGGTAGCGCATTGCTATACAGTTAATTTAAATACAAATATAAAAGATGACGATATGGACTTAAAAACTTACTACACAAAACTAAACAAATCTGAAAGAGAGGCACTTGCTGAGAATATAAATACATCTCCAGCTTACTTGTCTCAACTAGCATATGGTCACAGAAAAGTTGGTGTTGGTTTTTTCAGATTGATTGAGGAAGCTACAAATCATCAAGTGACTCGAAATGAACTTCGTCCAGATATTTTTCTACCAAAAACCCAGCAATCAGCCTAGAAAACAATCGTATGAAATCATTAAGGCTCGGGAGTAAAGGCGCTTTCTTTACCACATTTATTGCAAATGAATAATTTTTGTTTGACACCTAAATCACCAAATGTTGGATCGGAACGACTTCCGGTTCGCTTTAAATTACTGCTACCACAATGGTCGCATACATAACCATCAGGATTGACATTATGAGAATGAGAGAGTTGTTTATCGAGGTCCCTTATCTGAACTTTTGCTTGCTCAAGATCGAGCTTAAGTGTTTGACTATGCGCCTCCAGAATTTTTATCTTCTCAAGAAGCTTCAATTTCTCATTTTCAAGCAAAGAATACTTGTCGCTCGCCAGCAATAAGCGCTCTCGTAGAATCGTGGATGAGCCATGTTCATTGATGAGTTTGTCAATGTTATCAAAAAGCGCCATATATTTTTTCCTTAAAAATAAAAGTGGTTAAAGCAAGATGATTAAATAGGGTTCGATCATTGAAAACTCCTTTATTCGCTGTGTTAATTGTTTGTTTGTGGTGAACCAATAATAACACACCGGGATTTTCAATTTTATTTGAGTGCTTTGTTTTTCCATGATTAAAGAATAACAAAGCCAGGCACAAACAAAACGGGGAAGCTTCCCCGAAAAGAGAAGATGATGAGCAAAAAGAAAAAAACAGCAGTTAAATTTGAAGATATTGAAGCGCTTGATAAGGCTTGTGGTATTGTCAAAATGAAATCGAGACGCATAACATCAACTGTGAAAGCTCAGATAAAAAAGATGAAAACTGAGAGAGCTATTCTTAAATTTAAAATTAAGCGCCTCAAAAAATCATAGTTCTCTGGCTTCTTTAGGCATGATCCAACCTGACATTTCTTCAGATAAAATAAAACGGGGTGTTCCCGAAAAGAGATTTATATGCCAAGTTTAGATAAAACCACTTACGCAATTCGTGATAGAGCATCACCGAGTTGGTTAAAAAAAACAGCCAAAAGAAATGAAAAAAAACCAATGCCAAGAACACGATGGTCGATTCTTAAAACAGAATTAAAAATTAGAAATGAGATCAGTCAAACGTTGAATGAACACAAAAATTCACAAGAAAATAAATGTAAGAGCGATGCTAATGAAGGAAAAGGCAAGAGTAAAGATCACTTTCCCCCAAAATGTCTCGTGCCACTCCCTGAGCCTTGTTGTTTGTTGCTTTATATCACTTATTCTGTGTTGGGATGGGTGATTGGCCTGATCTATTTCTGACTCCAATTCATCAATAAAATCAAGCCCATTAGAACTAGGGCCTTTCCATATAACATTGTTGACTTGACCGTGAGTGCTCTTAATTTTTGAAAAACTGATGTGTGAGTCTGTATAACCATTATCTTTAAGGTAACGAGCAGCTTCATAATCATCCTGGTCAATATGTTTTTGTTTCAGGATGCGTAAATATTGTTCTTTTCGGGTTTCTTCGGGTGAGGCAATAGACATTGAAAATTCCTTTGTTATTGGTTAGGTGTGGTAACTCAATCATAACATAGGGGTTTTCAATTTATTTTAAGTAGAAAAGGAGTGGTGATGACCATTAATACTGAACTGCATGTCGAGGTGATTGACTCGGTTGATTTAACCAAAACAGAAGTCATCATTCTCAAGTATATCTGTATGGGCTGGCTTAAACCTAAGATAGCAACTGTTTTACACAAAGCTTATAAGACCATTGATGGTCATGATGAAAACATTCGACAGAAATTACGGGCAAAAAGTAATAATGAAGTGATTGCAATTGCCGTGGCAAATGGCCTGGTAAAAATTACCAAAGCCAGCAAAGCATTAGGCATTATCTTTTTTGTTGGTACATTAATGTTGGGTCATGATGATGCCAGGGCAGAGCACAAAAGACGCTCAAAACTAGCACCTAAAATTACAACTACAATTTCGAGAGTTCACTTGAGTTGAACTACAAAGAATACCAATGGAAAACACTCATTTTAGCTGCACTTTATATTCCAATTCGTCTGGTAGTGATGTACTGCGGCTGGTTGTCAATCATCGTTAAAAAGAAACTGATATTATGATCATGAATCAGGAAAAATTAAATGATATTGCTATACGTAAAGCAGCACGTTTGATTGAATGTGAAAATATTATTCGCAATGGCATGCACATGATTGCACTTGTTGCTGATGCATTGATAGAAATACGAGACTCAAAATTATATCCAGAAAACCATGATACATTTAAAGATTATTGCAAAAACATTTGGGGTTTTGGTGATAATTATGCACGGAAGTTAATTTCTGCATCAAAAGTTATCAGTAACATAACGGTACAAGTTGTACCGCTCAAAGAATCTCAAGCCAGAGAATTATCTAAACTGCCGGCTGAAGAACAAAATCAAACATGGATTGAAGCACAAAAATCATCAGGCAAAGAGCAACCCACAGCAAAAGAAATTAAAGGTATTGTTGATAGCAAAAAAACGCCCCCTAAAGATCCGGTTAAAGATGATCCAGATAATATTTATGAACTTGCAGAATGTCATGTAATCAATACCCAACGTGCTCTTATATCAAATTTACAACGTCATTTTAAAATCGGTTATAACCGAGCTGCAAGACTCATTGACAAAATGGAAGAAAATGGAGTTGTGAGCTCACCAGACATGCAGGGTAAACGATCAGTTATATGGTCTACGAATCTTCCGTCCATCACCACTGAAGCTGAGCTCAAAAAAAACAGTACCGACATATTGCGCATTGAGCATCTGGAAGAAATGGCCCGTCAAACATTTCGCCTTGATCCTGCTCCGGCACCATACATGGATTTAGATTTGTCAGCGGATGGTTTCTGGGGTTACGTTATATCAATCTCTGATGAGTTGAAAAAGCCCTGGGATAAGCATTTATTTATAAAGCCGGCATATGGATCAACAGATGATGAATCTATCAATATGGCAGTTAATGAAATGTTGTCAAAATTTGAAGATCAAGAACTCGACACGGTTATTATTGTGTTACCCGCCACACCACAGCGGAAATGGTTTCAAAAATTAATGAATCGACACGACAGTCAGATATGCTTTCCAGCAAAAAAACTAAATCTATACTTGAAAGACGAAACTACAACAATAAAAGCAAAGCGCGGGCAGTGGGAACAATGTGATATTGCTATAATATGCATAACGAGAGAATTTGAGCACGCAGTTTGTTTTCAAAAAATATTTAAGCAGCTCAGTCCGGTTTGGTACATGAATGGCGTCATCAATGAGTCGCAATCATGATGATATTTATATTATTAATTTTCTTTCTAATTATTCGCTCCATAGTAAAAAAATATTTTAAAGCTATTGAAATCGCTCTTGTGATCCTGATTCGATCACCATTGCAATGCCTACTAGCGCATTTCAACTATGCAATTCCACGCCCTGACACCTAGTGACCACTAAAAACAAATCATCACAAGAGAGTTAATACAGACATATTGTCCGTATTAACCTGAGCGTTTTGACGCCTGAAAAAATTGTAATCAATATTGCAAAGAAACTCCCTTTGCTTATTTAAAAGAGGTTAAGAAGCAGAAAATGATTTTTCGAATTAACAGACAGAATAATTTTACACTTTTGAGCAACGAAGTGATCAACGATTCATCTATCGGGTGGAATGACCTGGGGTTATTGATTTATTTGCTCAGCAAACCAGAGCACTGGAAAGTCTCAGTAAAGCATCTTGCTACTATCAGAAAATCAGGGCGAGAAGCATTGTATTCATCGTTGAAACGTCTGCAAAAGATTGGATATGCAAAATATACACGTCATGCAAGTGGATCCACAGACTGGTCTATTTATGACACACCGCAGGCGTTCGAATCAGATGAGCCCGAAAGTTATCCACAGGCCACATCCGGAAAAGCCGGATATGGCATAAAAGCCTCATCCGGAAAAGCCTCATCTGGAAAAGCCTCATCTGGAAAAGCCTCATCTGGAAAAGCCTCATCTGGCTTTTCCGCACGTATAGTAAGTACTGATCTTTTAGAAAGTACTGATCTTTTAGAAAGTACTGAAAAGAAAGAAAGTACTGAGTTGGGGATTAAAATCACCGACGAGAATATTTTATTTTCGATGTTTTTTTATAAAAGAATAAAAATTCTGAATAAAAATTGTTTGGAACCGAACTGGTCAAACTGGTCTGACACGATTCGCATAATGCGTGAAAAAGACAATCGAACCTGTGAACAAATTGAAGCTGTTTTTATTTGGGCCAATCAAGATGATTTCTGGAAAAGCAATATTTTGTCACCCAGAAGTTTGAGAGAAAAATTTGATGTGCTGGAAACAAAAATGATAAACCCAAATAAAAAAACAACTCAATTATCCAAAGAATATATCGATAAACATGCCGATGTCGGGGAAACTTATGACGAGGCGAGAAAAAGATTAGAAAGAAAATCTGAGGGTGAATAATCATGCATCATGACCCGACATTTGAAAAAGTTTATTGGATGGAATGTTATGAAATCAAACAACAATCAGGTTGTGAGAGCTGTCAACATCGAGGAGAACACCTGGCATGGAATGAATACCAATGCAGTCTAAAAAACCAGAAAAATCAATACGGCTCATGTCGGGCATGGCAACACAAGGGAGATGAATAACGTGTGTATAGAATTTCCAGAAGCAGATCGGCAGTTAAAACATTGGGTGAGATGGCGGCGTGATGGTTGTGGCCTGAAAGAACTGAACTATCCAACAAGTTCAGCACACACCAGGGAGTTTGGAGGTGGCTTTCATGAAACACCTGATGATCCTCACGCTGAACACGTTGATCGCTTAGTTGGTGAGATGTCAATAAAATATTCTGATATTCATGGCGTTCTTATGAGTAAATATTTCTTTGGTGATAACGACAGGAGTGGTGCAGTAAATTGTTGTATTCCTTTAGGAAGATATCAGACTTATGTAAAAGTTGCAGTGTCATGGATTGACGGCAGGCTGTGTGACTTGAAATAATAATTAAAAAAATGTTGACATCTTGAACGATCAAGATGTAGTATGTTTCCTGTACTTTGACAAAAAAGCCGATTGGGGAAACCTAACCGGCTTTTTTTGTGCCTGTAATATTCTCAAAAACCTTTTAGGTACTACCCAACAAATCTTTGTCATACGGGCAACTGACTCGGCAGTTTTTGTCTCTTTGTCTGGGCCTATAGGGGGTCAACAACTTAAGGATGGGTGTAGTGATTAAGATTTTAGAAATGATCCCTCAGTTGAGTGAAGAAGCGACCATTTCTCGTTTTGCTGAAATGGTTGGCAAAGATAAATCAGCAATTTCAGGCCACCGGAGCAGTGGAGTGCTCAAGGGTACTACCATGCTGGATTGGCTGCATAGTTACATGGATCATTTATCTGATATGGCGGGTGGACGTGGAACGGGTTCTGAGCGATTAAATGAAGCCAGAATTGATGATCTGGAAAGTAAGGCCAGTCTTAATAGATTAAATTATTATGAAAGAATTGGCACTCTTGTGCCTCTTGAACTTGCATCAACGACATTGGGTGAATGGGCAGGTTATACGAGTCAAGAAATAAAAGATGGATTTGAAAAGTTGTGCATTGAAATTGAAAGCAAATATTCAATTTCAATTGATGATGAAGTGAGAAATAATGTTGCGGGAACTACTGTCGAGCGAATTAAGAGCTATGGGCTTAAGCTTGGGCAGAGTCTTGGTGCTAGTAGCGAAGCAGAAACTAACACCTCCAAAGCTTTCCCGGTTGTTTGATTGGTTTGAGAAGAATTTTAACTTACCTGACGTAGGAGTCATTAAGGGGGAGTATCAGTTTTATTACACACCGTATTTTCTCGGTGTTGCTAACGCATTTGATTCAAAATTAGTCAGTGAAGTTGTTCTAGTCAAGGCGTCACAAATCGGCTGGACTTATTTTATTATTGGTGTTGTTTTAAAGAGAATTGATGAGCGGCCATGTCCAATTATGGGATTATTTGCAAAGCCAGCTGCAGGAAAATCATTTCATGATGAAAAATTAATTCCGACAATCAAAGCGAACCCTGTAGCTTTAGAAAAAATTGATGTTTCTTTTTCTAAAAAATCAGGTAATCGATGGGATTTAAAAAATTTCTCTGGTGGTTTTTTAAAACTGGTCGGGTCAAATACACCTGATGGGGTTAAATCGACTTCATCCGTTGGTTTTGCATTTGTCGAAGAACCAGACGATACAAGTGACAATGTAAAAGATCAGGGCGATTCAATTGGTAATCTGGAAGAGCGACTAAAACGTTATCCCGGTTCAATTATGGCCGTTGGTGGAACTCCAGCTGTAAAGGGTTTGTCAAAAATTGAATACCGTCTTGATTGTACAAAAAAACATACTTTACCTGTTCTTTGTCATGATTGTGGTGATTCTCACGTATTAGAATTTGAGAATGTATCATGGCTTGAGGATGATAAAATAAATCATCCGGTTTATGGTCATTCGTTGTTTGATACTGCGGTTTATGCGTGTCCTCATTGTGGTTCAATATGGGATGATTATCAGCGTCAAACTAATGTAAGAAAGACATGTTTTGATGCTCATGATGCTGGTGATGTAAAAGCGGGATGGGTTGGGGAGGGTGATTTTTCCGGAAAAATTGGTTTTCACGGACTGGCAGAATTGTATTCTTGTTTGCCTGGCGTTGGTTTATCAGCCATGGTGGAGGATTTTTTAAAAGCTAAGAATAAATCTGATCAAGGTGATGAAAGTTTAATGATTAAATTCATTAACCAAAAATTAGGTCAGGGTTATGAGTATAAAGGCGAGCAAACTAATGCGGATGAACTCCGTGAGGTAGTCAGAGATTATCAGGAGGATGTTATTCCTCCCGGTGGTCTTTTGATGACTATTGGTGTTGATGTACAGCACAACAGAATTGCAATCATTAAACGAGTATGGGGCCGTAACGGTGAAAGCTGGAATATTCTCTGGAAAGAAATATTCGCTAAGATTTCTGTCCATGACATTAATGATCCTGTTTGGAAAGATTTGGATAAAGAGGTTTTCTCATCTGTAGTAAGTGAGTCTGGATGGGGAATGTTTGCGTCTGCAATCTCTATTGATTCTAGTGATGGAAGTACGAATGCTGCGGTCTATCATTGGGTCAGGACTCGACAAAAAAAACATAAGAAAATATTAATAATGGCAATTAAAGGTTCGAGTGCTCAAACGGATCCTGAAATATTCGTCACGCCAAAATTAAAATCTATCGATCATAAAAACCCTAAAAAACAATCTAAAGCAGATAAGTTTGGACTTAAGGTTTATATCGTCGGGACGAATAAAGCAAAGGATTTAATTGCCGGCTGGTTACAACTTGAAGTTTTGCATGCTGGAACTCCGAGTAAACAGTTATATCATTTTTATAAAGATATTAGAGCAGATTACTTTGATCAAATGACTGGTGAGGTTAAGGCTCCTCATAAAAGTGTAAAAAATAGAAAAGTTTGGCAGCAAAAAAGTGGGCAGGCAATTGAGGCCTGGGATAGTGAAGTTTATGCATTGCATGCTGCTATTTCTCAACGAGTTCATCTTAAAACATCTGCTCAATGGGATGCTATTGAAGAAAAACTATCACAGATTGACTTATTTAGTTCTACTGAATGTGAAATTGATAAGCAGGCATTAGATAGTAAAAAGCAAAACAAAAGAGAATTATTCAAAAGGTTGAATGGTTAATTATGGCATGTATTGAAAACCTGGCTGAAGCAAAAAATGCGCTTCATGCTCTAATTATGGCAGAGGCAACGGGTAAACAGGTAATTGAAGTGGCGTACAATGGACGTTCGAAAAAATATAATGTATCAAAAAATGGTGTTACAAACCTAAAACATTATATTTCTGATTTAGAACGTGAATGTGGTAATGGGGAAGGTATAAAACGAGGCTCAATACGTTTTTATGGCTAATCAAATTCAAATATTAGATCATCAGGGTAAGCCTATGCGTTCAATGGATGCTTATCGGGGTGCCAGAACCGGGCGTGAATTGGGTTTGTGGACACCCCCTTTGCGTTCTGCGGATGCGGATTTATTGCCTGACATGACTATGTTGATGTCTCGAGCCAATGATCTGTCAAGAAACTATGCTCTGACTTCAGGAGCTATTCAGATACAGCTGGATAATATCATTGGAAGTGGTCTTAGGCTGTCTGCCAAGCCTGATTATCGTTTATTGGGTATGGATATTGAGTGGGCGTCCGAGTGGTCCAGTGATGTTGAAGCAAAATTCAGGGATTGGGCAAACAATCCTGCTTGCTTTGTGGATGCAGGACGTCGTTTAACGTTTGGTGCCATGTTAGGTCTGGCTTATCGTCAATTTTTGACAACTGGGGAGATCTTGGCGACAGGCGAGTGGATACCGAAAATTAATTCAAAATACTCCACTGCGATTCAAATGGTTGACCCTGCTCGATTATCAAATCCGCATGATTTAATGGATTCAGCGAGACTGCGTAAAGGAGTGGCGTTAGATCGATATAGTGCACCCATTGCGTATCATATACGTAGTGCACTGGATAGTGATTCGCTTTATGGATCTGATGTTCAGAGTTGGAAGCGTGTTCGCAAGGAGACACCTTGGGGACGCCAGCAGGTTCTGCATATTTTTGAGCAGGAACGACCCAGTCAAACTCGGGGAAAGTCGGGTTTAGCAACAGTGATTGCAAAAAGCAAGATGCTTGAGCGTCATCAGGATGCTGCTCTTGAATCGTCAATTATCAACAGCTTGTATGCTGCAACGATTGAATCTGATTTTGATTATTCGCAAGTAGCCGATATCTTTGGCAATGCAGATGAAGCATTTTCTATGTCAGATAAAATCATGAAAAATAAAGGTGAATTTTATGAAGAGAAGCTCTCAATGGAGGGTGGTGGACGTATCGTTCATCTTTTAAATGGTGAGCGTCTTAAATTTACTTCACCCGATCATCCGGGCCCTAATTTTTCAGATTTTGAAAAATCAACACTAAGACACTTAGCAGCAGGTTTGAATATAACGTATGAGCAACTGGCCAGAGATTATAGTGACACAAATTATTCCGGTGCCCGGGCGGGTCTGATGGAAAGCTGGAAATTTTTTACAACAAAGCGTCAATTAATTGGTGGTCGATTTGCGACAGAATTGTATTCACTTTGGTTGGAAGAGGCAATCAGCAATGGTTCTGTTGAACATCCATCAGGTGCAAATGTTCGAACTTTGGGTGAAGAGAAAGGAGCATTAACTCGTTGCAACTGGATTGGCCCTGGTAAAGGAAATATTGATCCACTCAAAGAGTCCAAAGCGGATCATTTGGAAATAAAAATGGGTACTAAAACACTTGAATCAGCTTGTGCGGAACGTGGATTGGATTGGGAAGAGAATCTGGAACAATCTGAACGCGAAGGATTAAGGAAATTAGAAATTCTTGCCAGAAAGAAGGCTAAAATGCTTGACCTGAAGCTTACTCCTGAAGATTTAAACCTGCAATCAGGGGAGAGTGATAGTAAACCAGATAGTAAACCAGATGATGACGAAGAAATGGCAGCATAACTGACAACTTCTAAACAAATACAACAAAACAAACCTGCTTTAGCAGGTTTTTTATTGGAAAACATATGAAAAACTTTCCACAAATTGCATCCAGAATTTTTAATAAGCCGTTATTACTGGATCCGCAATATGCACAGATTTTCTTTGGTGCATTGTCGGAACGTATGAATATTCAGTCTTTGATTGATATTAACGGAAAAGAGCTATCCCAGATTGAATTAAAAGAAATGGCCATTAATTACACGGGTCGTAGAACAGAAAAAGTCTATCACATGGTAGGTGATATCGCGATCATACCAGTTCAGGGATCGCTGACTCATAATCTGGGCACATTGCATCCCTATAGTGGCATGACTGGTTATGACGGCATTGAGGCTAAACTGAATATGGCCATGGAAGATGATGATGTTAAAGGCGTTATGCTGGACATTGATTCGCCTGGTGGTGAAGTGTCTGGCTGTTTTGATTTATCGGATCATATTTACAATTTAAGAAGTACAAAACCTGTCTGGTCTATCAGTAATGAGTTTGCAGCAAGTGCTGCTTATGCCATCAGTAGCGCATCATCAAGAATTATTGTCCCGAGAACAGCAGAAGTAGGCTCTGTTGGTGTGCTAACGGCACATGTTGACCAATCAAAGCTATTAAAAGACAGAGGTGTCAAAGTCACCTTAATCTATTCAGGTCAGCATAAAGTGGATGGTAATCCCTATGCAAAGTTGCCTAAATCTGTCAAAAAACAAAAACAGGCTGAAATAGATTCAATTCGAGAATTATTTGTGCAAACAGTGGCACGAAACAGAAATGTCAGTTATGACCATATTTTTAATACAGAAGCAATAATATATAGTGGTAAAAATGCAGTTAAAATGAAAATGGCTGATGCAGTCATGTCATATAACGAAGCTCTTGTTGAGTTTCAAAACCATCTGTCCAGTTTGGGCAGTTCAATCATAGGAGCCAATCACATGGCCAAAGAAAAAGACTCTGCCCAAACGGAACATCAGGGGGGTAAGACGTTTACAGCAGAAGATGTAACAAAGGCGAAAGCGGATGGCTACGAATCCGGTGTTAATAGTGGTGTTAAAGTTGATCGTGAACGCATCAATGCCATTATGGATAGTGATGAAGCTAAAGGTCGTAAAGATCAAGCTAAATATCTTGCACTGAATACATCGATGAGTGTCGATGATGCTGTTGCTGTGCTTGCAACTGCACCAGTGACTTCAACACATGAAAATGGTTCACCACTTGATGCTGCCATGGGTAAAATAGAACAGCCTGAAGTGGGTGCTGATGGGGATGGTGTTAAGCCATCAATGTCTGATCAGATTTTTTCTGATTTTAAAGCAGTAACCAATTATAAGTCGGGAGAAAAATAATGGGTTTAGCAAGCAGTTCAAGTGAAGCATACAATCCTGATATGTTCATTATGGGTGAAGTGCAGACAAATACCGGTATTTTGGCGACCGGTCAAAATCTTCTAAAGTATTCGATTCTCGGTCGTGTTTCAGCAACAGGCAAGTTTGTTGAGTGTGACAATACTGTAAATGATGGCTCAGAATTCCCGGTGGCTATTCTGATTTATGAAATTGATGCCAGTGCAGCTGACAAGAATTGTCAAATTTACATTGCCGGTCAATTTAACCCTGCATTGATCAACTGGCCTGCCAGCTTTGATACCCAGGCAAAAAAAGATGGCGCGTTTGACGGTACCGCTATTTCACTGAAAAAAACAGGAGTATAAGTGATGTCTCTTTATGATACAGATACATTAATTGGATTAGTTCGAAAATTAAATCCTTTCGAGCCTTTTTTGTTACAAATGTTTTTCCCTAATGTGATCACATTTGACACCAAATATATTGATTTTGATGTGATTGAAACCGATCTGACTCTTGCACCCTTTGTTGCTCCAAAAGTGGCAGGTAAAGTGCTTGAAAATAAAGGCGGGATTTTAAAGAAATTTGCTCCTGCTTACGTCAAACCTAAGCATGTTGTTGATCCGGATCGTGTTCTTGAGCGCCAGCCAGGTGAAGCATTAAATGGTAGCGTTTCACCTGCTCAGCGTGCCAATGCAATCATTGCCGACAATCTTACGAAAGAGCGTAACAGTATTAAATATCGTCTTGAATGGATGGCTTCACAGGTATTGCTGTCTGGTTCAGTGACTGTTGAAGGTGAAGATTATCCTACTCAGGTGGTTGATTTTGGACGTGATGCTGGTAATACAATTGCATTGGCTGGTGGTCAGGCCTGGGATCAGGCAACGGCAACGCCTGTCTCTGATATTGAAGCCTGGGCGACAATCAGTGAAGCGCCTATTACTGACATTATTATGGATCAGAAAGCCTGGGGCTTATTTGTTGGTTCTCAGCATAGAGAGGCTGATAAAGTTCTTAAAATTATCAACACAGATTATCGCGGCAGTGAGTCAAGCTTGAAACTTGATCCAAATAATGGTGCCTATGTTCAGCGCAAAGGTAATCTGGGTGCAATGACTATCTGGGTGTATACCGGTTTTTATCATGATAAGGATCGGGTTAAACAATTGTTTATTCCTGATAACACTGTTGTTCTGGCGTCTCGTGCACTGGAAGGGGTTCGTGCTTTTGGTGCAATCATGAGTCCTGGAGCAGGCTATCGAGCAATGGAACAATATCCACGTCATTGGATTGATCCTAATGTTGAGATTGAGTATACAGAAACTCAATCTGCACCATTAATGATCCCTAAACGCCCCAATGGGTCATTAGCCGTTACTGTAATGTAATACAAATGATTCCAGGTTGAAAAATACCTGGAGTTTTTATAAATAAGAATGGATGAAAATTATGCCAAAATTAATAGCAATTAAAACTATTATGACCACCGATAAAAAGGAAAGAATTACCATTCCTGCCGGTGATGAATTTGAAACATCAGCTGCTGAAGCAAAGAAGTTAATTACATCTGGTGCTGCTAAAGAATTTATTGAAGAAGCGGATATTGAAGAGTCAGAAGAAGATCCTAAAACCTGATCTATTTAAATAAAAAATAAGTTTAGAAGAAAAAAGCCACTCCATGAGTGGCTTTTTTGTGAGAATAATTCATGCAAACATTTGAAGAATTTTGGTCCGATCTTAATGAATTTCAGCTTGATAGTGCTTACAGCTATCATGAGCTTAAGTTAGGTATTAAGTATGCAAATGGATGCGGTGCAAAAGGCGGGGTTAAATTCCCGGACACTATGTATTTTATTTCAATTATTGCTGCTTGTATAATTCACGATATTGAATGGCAGTTAGCTGGTTGCCATCAGGATTTGCTTGATGCTAACGAGCGATTTGATAATAATTTGAAAAAAATAACTGATTCAAAGTCCAGTAACGATGTAATGCGCTGGTTAAGGCGCTCTCGTATTGCAAAGTATGTATCGGGTGTTGAATTAAAAGGCACAAATGCCTATGCAGCTGAAAGAGGATTTTGTTAATGAGCTGCTATCAATCAATAACAGTTTTAAATTTTTTAAGGAAAAGTATTATGCGACTATTTTCAATAAGTTTACTTTTATTAACAATCAATATTGCAGTTGCACATGATGCGTGTGTCACTATTACACTTCAAAATGAATGTTCTTCTATAACACCTGTTGAGCCAGACGAGCCAGATTCGACTGATGTGCCACAAACTACTACACCAGAAGTGCCTGCACCACCCCCAATATTGCCACCAGTCCTTACGCCTCCTGTTATGCCAGAGCCTCCCGGTACACCCACTGAAACACTACCCCTGTTATCAATTAATAACATTAAATATCAGGGTGCATTTACGTTTGAGCCGAATGGTGGTTTTACCAATACTGACGGCAAGATGACGCTCAATACAACTACAAGGAAATCTTTGTTTGTCCAGGGCAAGTGGATAAATACTACTGTTGGCGAGTACTCTATACCCGAGCTAGTGGACAGTAACTATATTCCTGATTTAAATGAGGGAGTTATGTTGCAAAGTTTTGTCACTATTTTAGATAGAACTGATACGCCTAACACATATCACCTTAATAGGGTTGGAGGTATGCAGCATATCAATGGCGAGCTCCTGGTTCATCTGTATGAATTCTATGCCAGCAGACCGCCTTATACAGATACGTCCGTTGTATTTCGAGATGCCGCGAATTTAGATACCAGCAACTTAGATGGTTTTTTTAGATTCGAAGGAAACTCTCATGAGGTGTTATGGATATCTCCCATTCCACCTGAATATACTGCAATCTTGGGGGGTGATTATATCTCAGGTGCAGCTACTAATAATTCATTTTCAATCAATATAAATTTTGGTTCAGCGGGGCCGAGTGCCTGGGTTTTTGACTCAGATGATATTATCAATACAACGTTAACAGATGCGGATATTTCTACCATTTCTCTGCTGAACTTTGGTCAAAACCATATCATGGCTAAAACGTCATCTGGATGGATGAACATAAAAGAATGGCGACCTCATGTTCAATATAACTATAACGGCTGTTGCACTCTTCCTGAAAACAGAACAAGCACAAAAGATTTTCATGATAATTATGATCCCAAATTAGTTGGAGATAACGATTTATGGACGGATATTTCTGGTGTTGCTTATGGTTTTATAGTACCAGGCACCAGAACTTACGCAGCTTTTGGTTATCAAGCAGGTCATTTGCGGGGTGCAGGTTACAAGATCACACGAAAGGATGGTCATCCGTGTGGTGGCCCATGCGATTATGACGGAGATGGAGAAAATTATTATTGGTTTTTTAATGTCGATGATTTAATTGATGTTAAAAATGGAATAAAGAAAAGCTATGAAGTTAAACCTTATTCTTATGGAAAGTTTACAACGCCATTTGATACCTATCTCAATAAAAAAGGAATCACTAAAAAAGGAACAATCAAAGGTGGCACTTACGATACGGAATCAAAAATACTTTACTTGAATATGCCCAATATCAATAATGACAAATCACGTTATTATCCTTCAGCTGTAGTAATGGCGTTTAAGGTAGATTTAACTTCAGCGGCACTATAATAATCTACGCAATTGAACGAGGTTTTGTGAATGGGTGAGCTTAAAAAACAACCAAAACGGTTTTCTGATGAAGAGCTTGCTGAGTTTTATGAAGACTATAAATTACACAAAAAAGAAGAAATCCAGCAATCTAATCGATTATTAGAATGTCAAAATGATTTAAAACATGCAATAGAGTCCCTTGCTAAGAGCGTTAATGATAATAAAAAAAATATGGAATTATTATCAAATAACACGAAAGAGATGGTTGAGTTTGGTCGTGATGCTCGGGGAACGGTCAGAGTCATATCCATATTGGGAAAATTTTTTAAATGGCTCTCTGGTTTAGGATTTGTCGGTTGGATTTTTTTAGAATTAGCTAAACATGCAGACAAGGTAAAGTAATATGCCCATTTTTAAGGTAGCTTTAGTTGTTGGTCATAAAAGAAATTCAGGTGGAGCATCTTCTTCAAATGGAGTAACTGAATTTAATTATAACGAAGAATTAGTTTCCATGGTTGCCGACAATTTAAGTGAATTAAAAATTGAGGTTTTAATTTTTTATCGCGATAACTATCGTGATTTACCTGATGAAATTAATTCTAAAAACCCTGATTTGATTATCAGTTTTCATTGCAATGCATTTAACACTAAAGCATCTGGTTCTGAGGTTCTGTATTACCATAAATCAATAATTGGAAAGAGTATTGCTGATATGTTCAAAGAGGCTATTTGCAATACTCTTTATTTGCGCGATAGAGGTATTAAAGGTAAGTCTACTGAAGAACGAGGTGGTTATTTGTTGCGTTACACGAAAGCGCCATGCGTAATACTTGAACCATTTTTTATTGATAATCGCTCAGATTTCAGTGTCGGCACTAAATTTAAAAATGAATTGGCTTTGTCGATTGCAGCAGTAATTGTAAAGTTAGCATAGAGTTATTCAATGGCAACTAAAGTATATATCGCAATAGCATCAACTAGCAAGACGGGTGACCTTGTGGAAGGGGGTGATGGATCTGTATATTCTGCGACATTTTCTAGTATAAACTCTGCGTTTTCTGATCCGACATACGGAGAGAGAAATTTATCTGTTTTAGATGAAATAGCGATATATCAGCTGTTTCAAAATAATATTGGCGAAACAATACGGGATTCAGGATTTACAACTACGCCTATAAATTATTTGATTGTTGAATCTCAACTAAGCTTAAGGCATCTTGGAGATGTCAATAATAGCTTAGTAATACAGAATGATGTTAATTACAATACTGTTTTAGCTTTTCAGAAAAATGCTTTTTTGAAACAGTTGACTGTAAAAAATACTAAAGTAGCCGGTGCACATTGTTGTCACATGCAGATTGATGCAGTGGCTGATGGTGTAATAGCTTTGCAGCCAGCCACATCAGGAAATAACAGAGGGTTTGCAGGTGATGCTGGTGGTCGTTTTGTAAATTGTATCGCAATGGTCGAAAATGGTTATGGCTTCTACTCAAGAAATTATAATCAGATAAAAGTTTATAATAGCATAGCATATGAGTGCCAAAATGGTTTTTATGTTGAGCAGCATGAATCTGGTTTTGCTGAGGTAAAAAATTGTGTTGCTATTGATTGCGTAAATTATGGATTCAGTCTATATGCTGGAATGCCGGCTGACAATCAAAAAAACAATGCTTCAACTGGAACTGATGCGCCAGGTGCAGATTCAATTCAAAATATTGTTGCTGCAGACTGTTTTGAAAATGTAGGAGCTTTGGATTTTCATCTTAAAGCCGGTAGTCAGTTAAAAAATACAGGATTTGATCTTTCTGGAGTTAACAGTACTGATATCGATCAACAGCCCTGGGAGATCCCCTATTCGATCGGAATTGATCAGTCTGGTGAATTTACTGTGCCAATTTCAATATCAGGTGTACCTCTGAATACTGAATTCAGGATTTATGATGATGATGAAGTTGAGCTTGCTGGAGTTGAGAATACAACGGCTGATCCTGCTGTGCTGGATATGCCATATCCGGGTAATCCAGTGAACTCACGATTTGTGTTTCACAATATTCAATACATTTATTTAGCATTGAATGACATTGTTGTTGGCGCTAACGGGAAAGAGTTTCCAGTCTCAATGCAAAAAGATTTAACTTATAAAAACCCATAAAGGATTTTTAATGAAAGTTCAAATATTGAAAACAACTGATGGATTAAATGTAGGTAAAATATTTGACGTACCAGTGATCAATTATGATGTGTGCAGCGAACTGGGCATGCATCCGGATTCTATTACCTGGATTGGTAATGTTTGTCTGATACAGAATTCTAATTACACTATAAAACTGATTAAAACAGGACAAAATAATGGCTAAAATTATTGACCCAGATTTGTTGAACCAAGGGGTTGAAATTGTATTTGATAGAATCAATCGAACAATTCAATTACTTTTTGCAGGAAATCTTTCTGATAATGGTGTCGATATTCAGACAATTTATTCTTTTTGTAAAGAAGAGTGGAAGTCTGATCCTGACCTTATTTCTAAGCCTTTTCCAATGAAACCCATTGATGGTCCCTCTGGGACTCAGTTTGATATGATTGGTGATTGGGATTGGAAAGATGTAACGACCACAGGATTAATTCGCGGTGGTGGTTGGGCATTGAAAGATTCAGGGGGCAATTCACGTGAAGAGTGGATGAATGCCACTTCATTAGGTTCATTTATTGATTCAAGTAATGACCAGGCTTATTACACTCAAGGTGATCTTAATTCTCCAATTGATATAGCACTAAATGGTGAAGTTAATCAGGCGATTAAAATATATGGTGATTCATCCCACGGTAACTTTGATTATCGTGGTGATTTCATTATTTTTTTACGTGAAGAAGCAAAGGTTTTTGGTTTATATGACTTAATTGTTGAGCAGAATATTTCAGCTTTAACTTATAAGAAATATGCATTGCCTTTGTCAAATGACTCTGATGCAATTAAGATCACACATACCGATGCAGAAGTTGCTCTAGCGCCTTATAACAATATTGACATTACTTATTTTGCTTCCGTGGAAAGTAAAATGATTGGGGCTGGTTCGTATGATTTTAAATACATCATTGAAGGTGACAATAAAACTCTCGAACAAATTTATGAAAAAGTTCAATATTTGTTGCGTCAGACTGTCGATATAGATGAAGGGGTAGGGAGTGTTCGAGGTGATACTGCAGATGAATTAATTTATTTTGTCGGTGATACGTTATACACAAAACAATCTGTGTTTATTGAAAATATATTGCCGGAAGATTCAAATAGAATTATCTTTTTGGATGATAGCGGTGTAGAGCGTCAGTACCCCTATGCCTCATCAGGTAAAATGTCATTCAATTTAGCATTGCAAGGTGATGGAGATGCTATTTATAGAATGTTTTTTACTAATGATGATGCCGGAAATGATGCAGGAAATGATTTTGGTACAGATAATGCCATTCTTGTTAATGATAACGATGAATTGCCAATTTCAGGTAATGTTTCAGGCAATTCAGAAATATCCTTTGATTATGATTATGATGCTAATGTGCAACGTGGAGCCGGGAGCGAAGGGACAGATGTTCCAGTAACCCTGGTTGCAATCGGTTTATCAGCGGCACAGTATGTGACTGTTACCGGGACTTTACAACGAACTAAATCAAATAATTTTTCATTCGTATCAAATGGTGAACTCACCTATCAAAATCCAATCTAAGGGTATTTCTAATGGCGGTATCATTTGACGGTATTACCAAAAGGATAGAAGTTACAGGCGTTCCCAATATTGATGTTTCTAGGGATGTTTATTCAAGTTGGAAGCAATGGGTTATTCTTTCAGATAACGCTAAGTATACACAAGCGATACGTCCTGTTGGAGGGGATGGTATTGGCAGTGGACAAAAATCACCAGCCTATTTTTTTCTTATGAATGATTGGAAGGTGTTAATTAATGGTATTGCGGTTAATTTTCAATTGAACTTGTACTGTGAAGAAGAAACAAATATTAACACATTTCCTTTTCTTATAATCAATAACGGCTCAGTCTCTTATAAAGTTTCTGATAGTCCTATTGTTAGTGTGTCTTCTGGCAGTGGTTTGTCTCAAGATGAGCATGATAAATTAATTGGCTTACCGAGTGCGGATGACAATAAGAATACTCTTTTATCAACAGAGAGTTTTCCATGAGTCTTTGGCAAATTATTACTGGCAATAGTGATCTCCCTGTCCAGACGGGCAATAACTTTTGGCGGCATTTGAGTAATCAATCAGGTGGTATCGGTGACATTTTGATCGGTACACAACTTAAAGCGAAACTCGAACAGGAGTTGACTATGAATCTGGGAGAAACGCTGAAGATGAAGATTAATGATGAAGAATTTAAAATGCGCATGTCTGACAATCGTATGAATATGAAAATTATAACTGAGACAAAGAATTAATATGGCTGTTATTACAACGGGTGATGATGTCGCTATTCCAGTTCAGTTGGAAAAAAAAGTTGATGGAAAATGGCAGGCATTTGAGATCTCGGGCACTGCAATAATAAAAGCCGTTTTAACGAGTCTTGACAGAATGACTATTATTAGTGATCAGGTCACTATTAATAACAATGCGAATGGAACTAATTTAGCTGCATCATTAATTATTGTTGAATTTACTGAAGCACAAAGTGAAGCAATATCAGAATTTGGTCAGGTTTATCTTGAAGTGCAAGTTGATGATGGTAAAAAATTAACATGGACAGAAGGTGTGTTAGTTAGAAAAGGAAATATTCAATAATGAGCTCTTTTTCTGATTCATTCCCCATTGAAGAAATTCTGGATGAGTTGGGTGATGATGTCCTTTTGATTCATTTTGGTGGCGGCAGCGAAATAATTAAAGGAATTTTTGAATATAAATACTTACCCGACGAAGTGGGTGATGTTATTAATATTGAATATCCGACACTGGAAGTTGCCACATCAATTGCAAAAAAAATTAACAGTAAAAGTAAAATTAAGTCCGACGATGTGATTTATAAGATTCATTCCAGGCGTAATATTGACAAAATTTCTGTGCTTATCATTTTGAGTCAAAGCTAATGAAAATATCGATCAGCGGTATTGAAGAGGTGTCTAAAGAACTTGCGTTGCGTCCTAAGCAAATGGAGCGTGCCTCACGATTGACTGTCAACCAAGTGGTCAAAGAGTTACACAAAGACCTGGGTCATCAAATACCGAATACTGCCGCTTTGTCAGTCGTTGGATTCAGGCGGCATCGTATCAAGAAGAGATTAGCCAAAGCAAAAGACAAAATAATAATGGCTTCGGTTTGGGTCGGCACGAAAAGTGTCGCGGCCACTTATGCCAAAGGAAAATTCAGGCAAGTTAAAGGTGTTGGTGTAGCTGTCGGTCGATATCTTTTTAAAGATTCTTTTTGGCGAACAATGAAGAACGGTCGAAGAATTATATTGCATAGAACAAAACGTACAAAAAGTGGTGTTGAAGAAGTGAGAATTTCGCTACCCAGTTCGCATGAGGAAATAAAAAAAGCAGTGCGAGGAAAAAGTCGAAGAATTGAAAATATACTTGAATATCAGCTGGAAAAACAATTTAAAAAGAGTGAGAAATAATGCCTATCACAAACTGGTTTGAACCTGAAGAGTTAATTGTTGATACGATTTCTGATTTATTTCCTGATGATATGGTGTTCACTGTAGCTGAAAAAACAGATTTGGATAACAATGTGTTTAATGCCATTGACAATGACTCGGATAAAGTTGGCGTGATTGTTCGTAACAGGGGATTTACACCAGGCACTCTTGTTTGTCAGCGTAAAAATGTTAAACAAAAAATTACTCAACTCTATGAGGTGTCAATTACAACACCCAGAGAGTTCTATAAACTAAATATGGGGGTATTAATTCTTTCAGTTATATCCCGATTAAACGGCCAGAGATTATCACCTAGTGTGAAAGTAAAAGAGCTGGCAGATGATAAGCAATATAAAAATGAGCCGATTTATGAAAATAACCTGGCTTATCTTCCATTATTGTTTGAAATTGAACTTGTAATATAGGAAAAATCAAATGGAAAAGAAACCTTCTGAATCTGTAAAAAGTGACGATGCAGTTAAAGATTATGATCTTATTTTAAAAAAATCACATACTCATGAAGGAAAAAAACATCGGAAGGGTACAAAGCTTAAAGAATTTAAGCCTGATATTGATTCTGTGGCTTATATGAAAAAACACAGCATTGTTTAAGTCGTAACTAAGCACTAAATCAAACTGACCGGCATAAGCCGGTTTTTTTATGTCTGTAAGAAAACTAAAAAACAACCGGAGAATGAATAATGAGTGGACGATTATTTTCAGGCGATCTTTATTTTCGTCGCAAATTAAATGGCGTGTTTGGCCCGTTGTTGCCATTTGGTAACGCAACGAAGATGGCGCTAAAAGAAAATGCTGAAATTAAAAAACGAAAGTCAAAGCAAAAAGCTGACTACGGACAGATTCTTGATGCCGTCGGGATCAAAGGCGAGGCTGAAATATCATTAGAACTGGACGATCTTGATAAAGATAGCATAGCTTTGTTGTTCCTGGGTACTGCATCCGATATTAATGAATCAGGGGCTGCGGTGACAGGTGAACCTTATATAGCGCATCTTGATACTCTTATTAAGTTGGATCATCGGAATATTTCAGCGGTGGTAATTGGTGCTCTAGTAGAAAATACCGATTTTGAAATTGTGAATGAAAAAGTGGGTATTATCAAAATTCTTTCAGGAGGCTCTGTATCAGAAGATGATCCGCTTTCAGTCAATTATACCTACAGTGCATTAACCGGCAGTAAAGTGACCGGTGGTACTAATGCGTCAATAAAGGTTCAATTGTTTTTGGATGGTTATGATTTAGTCTCTCAAAAAGATGCTGAAGTGAATGTTTGGGAAGCGGAGCTAACGCCTGATTCTGAGATGGATTTTCTTGCAGATGATTTTGCAACTCTGGGTTTGAGTGGAACGATGATCAAGCCAGCTAATAAACCTAGCGCTTATGAAGCTAACCTGGATTTGAGCTAACTCTCAACAATAAAACCCCGAGTCAACGACTGTCTGTCGCCTTGGGGCCCCGATATTTAGAATGTAATTACTACGCTATTAATGAAAAAAGAAATTGTCTGGATAAAAAAAAATAAGATTATTGTTCAGGAGTTTTCAGTGGGTGATGTGCTGGATTTTGTTTCAAATGTTCCAGAGATATTTTCTCCGGAAGCGGATATTCAAACATTGCTGGTGACGAAAATTGACTTACTAAAAGTCATTGCAAGTTCCTCTGTCATCATGCCTGAGAATTTTCCTATTGAAAAACTAACCTGGCAAAACATTGATAAAATAACCCCTGCTTTTTTTCGCGTCAATCATCGTTTTTTTGAGACAGACAAAAACCAGCCAAAGCCTAACCCAAGAGCAAAGAAGCATTTATCCGGCAAATCTATTGAAAAAAACATGCATCGAACAATCCTGAGTCTGATTGAGTGGGGACATAAGGATGTACTGAATTACCCGTGGTCTTTTTATCAAGATGTGATTGAGTTGAAAGAAGAGCAGGAAAAAGAATCTTAATTATTGTCGTCGTTTTGTTTGTATTGACCAGTTGCTTGATCTAACGGGGCAGGTCAAGTCCAGTCGATATAAAAAATGGCAATAAAACCGATAAAAATAAAGATGAGTGAAACAGGGATCATATAAAGCAACCATGCGCCAATCGTAAAAGAACCCAGAAAAGACAAAAAACCAATAACCGACCAGGGGATAATGTCCATCGCTAACGCATTAGCAATGGACACCTCTTTATTTGTAAGAAGAAAAATCATGAGCTCTCCTAAAGTTAGAGTAAAATTTGAAGCTAAAACAAAGCAAGCTACTGATAATGTTAATAAATTTAGTAAAACTGTAACACGTTTTGGCAAAAAAAGCAAACAGGCAGCGAGCGGGTTGCAAACTTTTACTAATGCACTTTTCAGCGCTGCGTTGATACAAAATATTATTGCTTATCTTAGTAATTTGGCGAGCAAAGTTACTGGCGTGGCTGATAGCTATAATCTGATGCAAGCCAGACTTCGGCTGGTAACAGAATCTGAAGAAGAGTTTGCCCAGGCTCAGGAAGATGTTTTAAATATTGCCCGAGAAACACGCTCAGAAATTGATGCTGTTGCAGATTTATACGTCAAGTTAAAACGCTCTTTAAAAAGTGCGGGTGATGAGACTACGAACATTGCCGACTTGACACGCACGATCACCCAGGCGATGAAAGTTTCCGGGGCAACTAATCAGGAAACAGAAGCGACTCTACTCCAACTTGGGCAGGCTTTTGCCTCTGGGGTTTTGAGAGGTGAAGAGTTCAATAGTGTCTCAGAGCAAGGTTCACGGATCGCTCAGGCGCTTTCAGATAGCCTGGGCGTCACTATTGGTGAGCTCAGAGCCATGGCAAAGCAAGGTGTGCTGACATCCAAAGTTGTTGCGGATGCTTTAAAAAGCCAGGCAAGTGTTATTGGTGAAGAGTTTGCTCAATTACCGCTAACCATAGGCGACGGAATTCAGCTTGTCAAAAACAGTTTTGCTGAATATATTGGGACATCAGATGATGCTAACAGCTCTAGTGAAAAGTTGGCTCAGGGTATTAAACTGATTGCTGATAATTTTACACAGTTAATATCAACTCTGGTACTAGTGAGCAAAGCTTACGCGATATTGTATGCAGTTAATCTATTAAAGTCTGCAAAAGAAAAACTTACTGCAATTCAACAGGAGCGTGTAGAACGACATGCTGCTGCTCAGGCGGCTCAAGCTCAGGCTCTGGTTGAAAAAGAGCTGACAGTGTCTGCTGCGCAAACTCATGCCATAAAAACTAAGCTGGCACTTAAAGAGGCACAAATTGCTGTTCAGCGACATCAGCAGTCTATTCAGACTGCCAAAGATACTATTGCCCGGATCACGTTATCTGAAAAAGAATTGGCTATACAAGTTCGTCAATTGAAATGGGAAATTCGTTCTAACACTGCAAAAAAAGGCACTGCGCTAGCTACTAAACAACTTATTGGTTTAAAACAGCGTCATGCACTGGCAACAGACTCTCTTAGAAAATCGACGATGTTGCTTCATGCCAGTGAAAACAAACTGACCACGGCTATTCAAGTTCAAACTGGTGCTATTCGTTCTAATTCTGCGGCAATGTCTGCGTCTGCTGCGGCCTCTGTTGGATTGATGGGTAAGGCAAAAAAAGGTATTAAAGGTCTGTTTTCACAATTTGCAAAACTGGATGTTTTGTTTGCTGGTTTCCTGGGTTATGAACTTGGTACCTGGCTGTATGATAATTTTTCTTTTGCCAGAAAAGGGGGCGTGTTACTGGTTGAAACTGTAGAAAAAGTCATATCAGCTTTGATTTTCTATAAAGATGCAACAGTTGCTATTTTCTCGGATGACACGATAGACCAGGCATGGGATCGGCATGTTCAGCGCCTCAATGAAATAAATAAAATCACTGATGAACTTTATAATGATGCAGATAAAGTGGTTCAAAATGAGCAGAAAAAAAACGTTGCTTATGAGCAAACAGCATCTACAAGAACAGCATTGACTCTGGATGGTATAACTAAGATATCGAAAGCAGAAAAAGAGCTGCAAAAAAATCAGGAGCTCAATGTTGATAGAAATCTGGAATTAGAAAAGTTAGCCCTTACTCAACGTCTTACTGATAAAGCAGAATATGAAGCGGCGGTTAAATCCCTTGAGTCACAAAGTCTGTCAGAGAAAGATCAATTAACCCTTGATCGGCTGACTAAAGAATCTGAACTCTATAGTGAATACTATGATCAAAAAATTCAGAAGCTTATAGAAAATAATGAAAAAATGGCCGAGCAAACGGCAAAGAGTGATGAATTTAAAACTGCTGAAAGATTAAATCTGACCATTGCACTTGAAAGCCTGCAGCTTGAACATAATGAAAAAATAGCAACGGCCCAATCAGAAAATAATAATAAAATCCTGCAATTGGAAAAAGATAAAGCGGGGCAGTTAAAGCGGATTAGTCAGGAAACACTGGATGCATTGATATCAGATGCTAATCGATTAGCCAATTCAGAACGAGATGCCAGAGAAAGGGCCAAGTCAGTTGTCCAGGAGTACAGAGATTTTATACTAAAAATAAATGGTGATCAGCGAACGTCTTATCAAAAAAATGCTGATGCTCAAAAAGCTTTGCGGGACGTTGAGTCCAAGCTCAGAGAGTCATCTAAAGCGGAGCTTGCAGGCAATCACAAAGAAGCTCAGCGATTAAGTGGCGAAGCATTAAAAGCGGCAAAGGAAATTGCAACGGCTCAAAAAGCGTATGCAGATAGTGCAGACAAAGGATCGTTAGCTCAAATACATTCAAGTAATAATGTAAAAAAAGCACTGGATTTAGTCAAGGATGCCACAGATGCCGTTGCATCGTCATCTAATAATTTAGCTGAGACTGATAAGACGAATAAAGAAGCACGTCTGGGTGATATTAAAAGTTATACCGCTTTAATTAAAGAACTGGATGAGCTGATCAATGCTGAACGTGTCATCAGTGCAAAAATTGATATGGGTACAGTAATTTCTCAGCTCGATACGATTGATAGCAAAATAAAAGCATTGAATCAAACTGTCACAATCACAACTAAACATATTGGAGATGATGGCGCTCAGGTTAAGAAAAAAAAAGGTGGGTTTATACCACGTACAGACAAAGTGCCTGGCACGGGCTCCGGCGATAAAGTAAAAGCGCTGCTTGAGCCCGGTGAATTCATTATGCAAAAGTCGGCAGTGCAGAAATTTGGCGAATCTGCGATGTATGCACTGAATCAAGGTAAAGATATTATTCGACGAAAAGCTGGCGGGATAATTCCTGCAGTTAAGCGTTTTGCCGGTGGTGGAGTTTCAGATAAAGATGGGGGCATTAATGGCATTCAAAGAGTAAAAAGTCTGGCCCAGGGGATTTTTAAAATAAGTGGTCGCGGTGATGGTGATGAGTCAAAACTTGCTAAACAATTAATGCAGCAGTACAAAAAATTTGAACAAAAACAAATCAAGGAAATTCAGCGGCCTATTACTGACGAGCGTAGTTTTTATACACAACAAAAAGCCAGTGCATTGCTTAAATATGCCAAAGATTTTCAAGCAAGTTTGTCCGGTGCTAAAGATGCGGGTGGTGGTGCTGTCAGCAAGATAAAAGCATTCAATGATGAATTAATGAAGCAAATATTAAAAGATGAATGGCGGCAGGGTACGATCGAAGAAATTCAATATCATCGGGCTAAGGTGTTGGGTCAATCGGCTAATTTTATCAGACCGGGTATAAAAATTAATCGTGAAGCAAAATCAGAATTTGAAAAAGGAACACCATTTAGCGGCATCGCAGATAAAGAAAGCTTTTTAAGGCGAGCAGAAGGAGGTAGCGTGCCTGGCAGTGGTCTGGGTGATTCGGTTAAAGCTTTGTTAACACCCGGCGAGCATGTGATCAACAAGATAGGAGTGCAAAATTTTGGAGCTGATTTTTTTGATAGTATTAATGCCGGAATATTGCCTGAAAAATTTTTTAAAGGTGGCAGCGTAGGTTCTAATGTCAATTCTGCCGCATCCGTTGCCGGAGAAACCATTAGTGTTAATTTGAAAATTAATGGCTCCAGCGCTGTTGGTTTATTCCCGAAAAACGACGACACGATGAATCTTATTGAAGAGTTAAGAATGGCAGAGGCGAGCAGTTAAATGGCTATTTTACTTGATGGTATTAGTTTGCCAAGCGATCTTATCTGGTTCGATGAGTATGGGTGGTCTAATGTTGTTCAAGCGATCAGGGTATCAATAACAGGCTCCCTGGTGATTCAGGAAGCAACGCAAGCGAAGGGTAGAACTATAACGCTGAAAGGCGGGACTGATTATGCCTGGATCACTAAAGCGACAGCTGATTCAATCAAAGAAAAAGTGGATACGCCTGATTTGGATATGACTCTGCTTCTTCACGGGGTAGTCCGTACTGTTAGGTTTCTGCGTTCTGGAAATAAAAGTCCTTTTAAGACTCGTGAAATTTTTACGCTTGCTGATCCAGATATGGATCATTTATATAGTTTTTCAATAGACTTAGTGGAAGTTTAAATATGCCAATACAAACAGGTGATATACGATTACTCGAATCTGACACAATGACTGATGCTGATGAAGGTGGCGGGGCTATCACGGGCAATGTCATTGTTAACGGTGCCAGCAATAATATTTTTGAAGATATTTCAACAATAGATCGCACGTATGGTGCGGTAAAAATGAGAAAATTGTTTGCAGGGATTGATATACAAAGTGTCGATAAATATTTTGGTTCTCATGTCATATTGAGTAAAATTCCTGCGGATAACAATATCGGTATAAACTTATTCAACACTGAAAACTGGTTTGATCGAAGAGTTGAAGCTCAAAGTCGTGTTGAAAGTTATCGCGCAAAAGGGGCTAACTACTCAGGGTTTTTATGGGCGACACAATGGAAAGATTCTAAGGTTGTTACGATATTTCAGAATGAATCGGCCCCGGTTCCTGGGGTTGGCGATGTTTTATATTTATCTCAATACAGTGATACAGAATTTCAATACATTAAAATTTCAGATCTCACTGAAGATGTTCAGACATTCACTGACGCCAACGGAGTATTTACAAGAAAAATAATTACAATAGAAATTTCTCAGGCGTTAAATTATGATTTTGTCGGAAGTGAAATGTCAAGATTTGATACGTTGTCGCCAGATGCAGGTATAAAAACAACAGTAGTTGTCAGTGCGTCTAAGTATTTTTCTGCCAGACCATTACAGGTCGCTGCAGTAAATGGTGATCTGACTGTTTATGCTGATACTGTTTATTCTCAAGTGATACCCAGTTCGCTGAAAGAGCTTGCAATAACGGATGCAAATGCAAGTGGTGATAATATTCAAATTTTAGACTCATCGACCGGAATAGCCTCATTTGCATATAATGCAGCAATCTCATCCAATAGTGTTATTTATCTCGGTAGTCCATGCTTACCAGGTACTCTGAACATTGATCTTGGGAACGGTATTTTAATTGACAACGGTGGACAAATAAAAGATGGGGGAGATACTGTAGGAACTGTTAATTATGTGAGAGGGTCACTAACGTTTTCAGGAAGTTCACCTACTTACTCTGGTAATAAAATTATCTCTTTCAAACCTGCATCAACACCGATAAAGATCGCTGACAGTTCGAGTTTGTCAGTCACTGATGCAAATCGCGGCAATATATGGACGTTAACTATTTCACCACCTCCTGAACCTGGAAGTGTTCAGGCATCTTTCATGGTGCTTGGTGAATGGTATGATCTGAATGATAACGGTTCTGGAGCATTGATTGCTCAAGAAGCTGGCATCGGCTCGGGCACAATTAATTATGCGACGGGAACCGTGACAATTACAACCAGTGCTTTACCTGATGTGAATACCAGCATTATTCTTTTATGGGGGCAACAAGCCAACTTTTTTAATCGTTCAAACATTACCCCTAAACCTGCAGAATTTACATTTCAACTGGCTAATACTGGTGTTGCTCGGGGCACTGCTGTCATTGTCTGGAATGATGGTGCTACAAAAACTGCATCTGCTGATAACCAGGGTGTTTTTTCGGGTGATGGTATTGGTGAGATCAATCATGCTACTGGAGAGATTAAATTTATACCTGACACTTTACCTTTAGGCGGTACGACATTTACTGTCAATTATGATAAAGGTACACCGCTAGAGAAGACCTTTAATAATCCAGTTCTCTCCGGCGATTTCTTGAATCTTGACTTGCTGACATCTGATGTATTGCCAAACAGTGTTGAAGTTAAATGGGGTATTCAGTTACCATCTGGGTTTGATGATACTCAAAATTTAATTCTTACACCGATTGCCCCGACTATTTATGATACAGATGATGGTGCGGGTGGTTTTAATCGCGCATCAGGAACAATTGATTATGCAAATGGTACTTTATCGTTAGATCCCAGGGTCACTGCAAATGTTGCTACGCCTGTTTATGCCAATGTGGATAGTGGAGAAAGAGAGACCAGAAGTGATGATATCGGGTTTGGTGAATGGTATCCAAAACCAATTTACATTAGAGTGCTTAATGGTTATACCTATGCACCTGTTATTGCAATCTATCCCGCTGCAGGCTCTGATGTGGTTGTTAAATATCGCGTGAGCGATAGCGCAACACCATCCAGCGAAAACTTTACCCCTGGTAATTTGCTTGTTGATATCACTCCAGAATATGCTGAAGATATTGTTCCAAATTCAATACGTTTTACATTGGGTGGCAAGATCTATGTTGATAGAAACGGCTCGCTGTTCTTTGATATCGATCCTGATACGGATGCCGGAATTTTTGCCGGCACTGTATCGTACAGCTCAGGACAGATGAATATTACATCATGGGATACTGGCGCTATAAATAGTATTACTGTCGAGTCGTTAACGACCAGCCTGGGTAAAAAACCAGTTGACGATATTATGTTTCGTGTACCCAGTGCACCAGTAAAGTCATTATCTGTACAGATAAGAGCAACACCAATTGATGGCGGCGGTGAATTGACAGCAACATCAGACGCTAATGGGCATATCATAGGTACTGACATTGAAGGAATAGTTAATCATCAAACAGGTGTTGTATCTATACGATTTGGTACCTGGATTGTTGCGGCAGGAAACGAAGGTGAAGATTGGTATAACGCATCAGGTCTTATTGATTTAAGTGGTACAGACTATGTATTCAAGCCACGGCATGTTTATGCTGACACAATGTTTTACAACGCAGTCAGTCAAACATTTTTACCCCTGGACTCTGATATTTTAGGTCTTGATCCGGTGAGATTACCGCAAGATGGACGGGTACCGATTTATGCTGATGGGGATCTGGTTGTTATTTTGCATGATCAAGAAACGATCGGCACTTATGTTAACGGTGAAATGGTTGATCTGGGAAGGACAAGATTAGCTAAGTTGAACATTAAAGATTCGGCGGGGCAGGATTTATTAGCCAGCCGATACACGTCCGATCTTGATGCAGGAACGGTCACATTTGATGATGTTTCAGGCTTGTCTCAGCCAGTCACAATTAAAGATAGAATTGAAGATATGGCGGTAATTTCTGATGTTCAGATAACAGGAAAATTAACACTAACTAAACCTCTCACCCACGATTTTCCAATTGCCGAAACATTGGTGAGTAATGCTGTTGTTTATGGTGACTTGTTTGCGCGTACGTCAATACCGTTTGATCAACAATCATGGAATGGCTTATTTTCAGATGTCCCGGTACCACCAGGGGCAACGGGTCAGTATAATCATTTCACTTATCCTTTTCAGATAAACAATGCTTCTTGCATTCAAGAGCGTTGGGCTTTTGTCTTTATAAGTTCAAATGCTGTAAATGTTATTGGCGAAGGGGTGGGGCAAATTTTGTCCGGGGTGTCGATTTTAGGGGATATTGCTCCGATTAATCCGGTCACTGGTGCAGCTTACTTTAATGTACCTCACGAGGGGTGGGGGGATGGCTGGTCTGCAGGTAATGTAATGAGGGGCAATACTTTTGGTGCAAATGCGCCGCTATGGGTCATTGAATCTATTGGGACAGGTGAGGTCGTTGACGAGGATTATTCATTCTGTGTGGAAATTCGCGGAGATATTGATACGCCATGAGTCTAAAATTTTCACTATCATTACGCAATGCGAGAGCACAGGCTAACATTGATATGATTGATGCGGGTGTCAATGCTGGCGTAATGAATTTTTATACAGGTCCACAACCAGAATCTGGTGCAGCGATTACAACAGAAACACTGCTCGCAGATTTGGAACTATCCGATCCATCAGGCACTGTAGATGAAGGTGTGTTGATATTTAGCCCCGTATCTGATGAATTGTCAGCCCAGGCAGACGGGGACATTGCGTGGTGTCGGATTACAGATAGTGATGGTAATTATGTTATGGATTTAGATTGCGGTATTACAGGATCTGGGGCAGCCATAATTTTTAATTCATTATCAGTTCTGCTAGGCGGGACGGTTAAAATATTAAGTGGCTCGATCACTGAAGGGAATTTATAATGTCATTAACAACTAATTTAACAGAATTTGATATTCGAGAGGGTAGAATTAATATTGAATTAAACACTACAACTTTTCAGTTTAGTCCTAATGGATTAACGCTTTATATTTTAGGTGCAACAATAGCCAGGCAATTAACATTAGTTAAACCGTTCAATCTTACTGACTTCACCTTGGTAGCATCAAAGACTTTGTCTGCAAGTAATGGCTTTTTTCACATAGACAGCACTTTATCAAAATGGTTGCTTATTGATAATACTAACAACAAAGTGCTAATGTATGATTTGAATTCTGGTGATATTAATACATTGACAGAGAATGTCGGTAATTTTTTTGATTTTAGTTCTATTGATACAGGAACATGGCAAGGCGTTACTATTACAGATGATGGTTTAGAGTTGTATCTTACATCAGATGGGCTAGATCGCATTTATCAATTTACATTGTCAGTAGCTTGGGATTTAACATCAGCAACAGAAACAAATTTTCAATCATCAGGACTCGCATTACGACCGGGTAAAATTTGTTTTTACAACGGAGGCACAACTGCATTATTATCTAATAGAAGCTTAAGTGGCTCAGAATATGACATTATTCAATTAGATTTTTCAGTAGCTTATGATTTATCGACAATGGTTACAAGGGTAAGCCATAAACTTGATGATGCCGGTGGCAGTTATTCATCATCATTCAACAATGATGGTACGTTATTAATTTTGGCCGGGGGTACTTATTTTGTTTATTTTGAACTAAATACACCTTGGGACATTAATGCATATACTTATATAGAACCTGCTAAAGCTGCACTTCTAAGCGCACACATTAGTCAGACAGGCTTTTTTATGCGCCCTGATGGATTAGGGTTTTACACTTCGTCAACGTCAGAAAACATTTACTATTTCACCTTGTCAACAGCATGGGATATCACTACAGCAAGTTCCTCAGGCTTATCATTCAGTGTTTCCAATGAAACAAATCAGATCCGTTCAATAGCTTTGTCAAGTGATGGTATGAAGCTTTATATGTTTGAGACTGTTCTTGATACCATATGGGAGTATGATTTAGTAACTGCCTGGGATATTTCTTCAGCAGCATATAATAGTGTCAATTATAATATTGGCACGAATTGTACGGGTATGTTTTTTAAACCCGACGGAACAGACGTTTACATAATTAATACTACAACGGATGTTATTGAACAGCATACATTGTCAATCGCTTGGGATATATCTTCAGCATCATTGACAACGACAAAATCAATAGTAAATGAAGATAATAACATGGAAGACCTGTATATCTCAGAAAATGGCAAAAGGTTGTTTGCTGTTGGTGGTGCTTCGGATACGATATATCAGTATACTCTTTCGGCACCCTGGAATATAGGATCTGCTAACTACGATGGTATTTCATTAGATATTAGTTCTTGGGGCGTAACCGCAGCGGGTATATCTTTTAGTCCAAATTTGGAAAGATTGATACATTTAGAAGATTCTAATAATTCAATTTTTCAAGCAGATGTTTCCGTTACTTTAGATAATACAGCATTCTTTAATGAAGTTAACAAAATAGGCTTTACAGCATTTTGGCGGGTTGATGAAATTGAAGGCACAACAGCAAAAGATCAAGCGATCACTTATGATGGTACTTATAATAATTTTCCAGATTTAAATGTGAGCGGTTTGATACTTGATGTTAATAACTTACCCATTGGAAGAGGAGTGGCAGTTGATGGAGTCGATCAATTTATATCAGCGCCAGCGATGCCTTCAGATAGCTCAGGTTCTGTTTACATGGTTGTTCGTTTCACTGGTATTGATGTATCGACAGAGCCGCTTCATTTATTTTCAGAATCAGAGTCTGATACAGATTATTTTTGCCCGATTTCACTATCATTAACTGATGGCAAATTATCTTTTTACAGTAAAATAGGTGGGGTGGTCACTTTAATTTCTGGAACTACAGTTTTAAGTATTGCCAGCACTTATCATATCGTTGCATTGTCCACAGGGACTGAGTATGAACTATGGTTGAATGGTGTTAAAGAGACGTTAACTGTCGTGGCTGGTACAAATGATGGCAAATGGTTTGATGACATAACCGCGGTTAATACTATTGTCGGAGCTCTGGATTCAGATGATGATGGCACAACGACAAACAATATTGAAGCCACTGTTGATGAAATTATTTATTTTAATAAGCAGCTCACACCTAGTGAAATAACTAAATTAGTTGAAATAGCTACCACTGGTGGTGTGTCAAAAACAATCAGCGGGTCAATTACAGAGAATTTACCTGTCGAAACCTGGTTTGCTCAATTGTATAATTTAGAAACAGGTGAATTGATTGAACAGCAAGAAATTGTAAGTAACTTTTTATTCACTTTAAATGCCAATATATCCGATAATGTGCATTCAGTCACAGTCACACCAGATCAAGGTAGTGTTTGGTTGAAAGATGCTGCTGTTTTTGCAAATGCTTTAGTCTTTCCGACAGATACAAACTCATCGCCTTATTATTATAAAGCGAAAACAACCGGACAAACAGGCGTATCTGAACCATCTTGGCCTTTGGCGGTTGGCAATACTGTTGTTGATGAGGGCGTTACATGGGAATGTATTTCAAGATTGATTCAGCCAATCACACAATCACCTTTATTAGCAGTGTAGCCAATGGGGAATTATCGCCCATCAGATAAACATGTGTTTGATGACAGGGAATATATACCCTCGTCGAATTTTGAGTTTGGTTTAGTTTTTAATTTTATAGACACTCAATATACTCCAAATGATATTTTTGATTTTACAGATAATTCATTACCAATTGTTACAACTGGTGCTCTGGTTGCGATTACAGATAATGCTGTTGCCGGATTCATTGGCGAATATGAAATTGGTGTCACAAGATTATTAACTGTCGAGCAATGTTCAGTTGTCGAAAATACATCAAAAGTTTCGCTACAAACTTGCATGGCTCAAGAGCAAGCTAAATCTGATCGTATTTGTTTTTTTAGTCTTCAAGAAAACACTCAAAAATTAAGTGAAAGTGTGATTGGCAAGACAGAAAATGGGATCTTTTTAGATCATGAAAAGTGTTCATCTGTTGATGATGCTGAATCTATTGTAAGTGATACATGTTTCGTATTTGAAAATGCAACACCTTTGAATCTTGATGAGATTAATGCTATGGCTGAAAAGGGTGTTTTTCTTATAAATTCGTCTTGTAGTATTTTTCAGTATGCAACAGTAAAAAATGCAGACAATTTATGCTCAGTAATTCAGGATTCTAGCCAGGCATGGCGTAATTTTATTCGTGATGAAGGTGAGCTAGAAGATCCCCGACATAAACCCTCAAGTCAGTTTGATTTCATTGATAACAACTTTACGCCAGATTTAGTATTCAGTTTTCCTGATGCCATTAACTGGATCCCTGCTCATAAGATTTATTCTGAAGGTCAGGCTGTTGGTGTTGTTACAAATCGAGTTTGTGGAACTTGGGGATTTGGCCAGTGGACCGAAGTAAAACAATGTGCAACTGTTGAAGATGCACGACAGCCGCCACCTGGCAGAACAGCATGGGTTGATAAGCCTCGCCCTCCGGTTTTGCCAGAGCCGCCGTCGGGTGAAACAATTACAGTGCCAAGACAAGAGGTTTATACCATGCTTAATGTTATTTCAGTAACTTTGGACGACGATATAACGCCAATACAAGTGGATAATATTACTCTCAGTCTCAATGGTTCGACTTGGACATTTAATGCAGAGCTACTTGAACCAGATGAAATATCTATTGTTAAACAACAGCCAAATGGCACTGCTATTAAATTGCATATTACTGTGAACGGGTATACCTGGTATGTACTAGTTGAAAAAATTCAAACACGCAGAGTTTTCGGGAAAAAATCAGTAAAAATTTCTGGACGTGGTTTAACCGCTTTACTTACAAAACCGTATGTACAACAAAAAAGTGTGACTCATGGTGCTGATATGGATATACGAGTACTTGCTGACACTATATTACCTGTTGGCTGGAATGAATTGGGTGATATGTATTGGTTGTTAGGTGATCAACCCATTGGCTCACCCGTTTTTTGGGTTGTTGATGGAGGCGCTTACAGTTATGTTAATAAAACACCGCTGGAGGCAATTAAAGAGCTTGCTGATAATATTGGTGCAATCATTGTTCCCAGTCGAAATTCACAAGAAATATATTTTAAGTCTCGATACCCTGTGCTGCCGTGGAATTTTGACGCTGTGAGTGTTGATATTGCAATTCCTGATGATGCTATATTAGAGCTTACTGAAGAACCTGTTTCCAGTTTTCAGGCGAACGGTGTTTACCTGCATGGCAATGAAATTGGTGGAGAATTAGCCTTTGTACGCCTCAATGGCACTGCCGGCGATCGCCTGGCGTCAACAACTAATAATTCATTAATGACGTCGGTTACTGGCCTCCGTCACTTGGGTGAGCGAATACTCGGTGGCCAGTACGAACAACCTGCAATTAAAAGCGTGACAACATTTATGGATGGCTCAACTGTGCCATTAATGGAAAATGGTGATTTTGTAGGTTTTACAGTCGATTCTGTCGAAACTAAAGGTATTGTTAATACTGTCAGTATTTCTGTTAAGCGTGAATCAGACGGCGTTGAAGTTACTCAAACGGTGACAATTGGAGAGTCAACCCCCAATGCCTGGGTTGCATTTAATGAGTTATTGCCTAAGCAGCCTATGCTTGTTGGCGAACTAACAAGTACAGATGGTGTGACTTCAGCCATAGCGTTATTGGATGCTGGTGTTGTTCGCGTTCGGGGAACGGGGGCTATAGGTAATAAATACTATATCCGTTCTGGCGAAATTGTGAGTGAAGCGCCGGACCTTAATCAATATAATATTGTGCTGTAGTAATATAAAAAATGCTTGATATGCTTTAATTCTCTCTTTTAACTTTTTCGTCTCTCATCACTCTTTTCATGATACCGTGACAGTGTTTCGCTGAGAATTTCAGTAAATCCTCTAAGTCAATTTGATAACTAAAATTTTCATCATCACTAACAAAGGTAATCATTACACGTTCTTTTAGCATTTTTTCATTTTCATGAAGACTGTCACCAAAATAAATCTGATCGTCATTTTCAGAACCAATTACAACATAGCCGTTGCTAACACTAATATCATCAGTACAAATGTTTCCCAATTTCCTACCAAAATAAGAGCACTCTTGGGTGTTGGGTTTTCTTTCATTCGTAATTTTACGCCAGCCTAAGTTTAAGTGTTGGGAAAACTCACCAAAGGGCATGGGCCCGTTGTCAGCGATAGTTCTCCTTATCTGGGCGGGTTTGTCTATGAGTCCAGGAGCTAACTCGACAATAGCTCTAAAATCATCAGCACTAATTACACCGTTTGAAACACAAAGAGCAAGAAGTTCACCTTCTGGTGTTTTGTCTGTAATATTCTCAATAAAGCAAATTATGTGTCCTAGCCTTTGAACTTCAACAAGTAGATCTTCACTCTCATCATAAGCCGCTAATTTTCCCGCAGCCAATTCAATAGCCTGTTCAATTTTCATAATTTTTTCCGTTGTTAAATTTTAAAATACTATATATTGTGTTGGCCAGTCAAAATTTCTTCCAGGAAGAACACTACATCTTGTGTTTGAAGTGTGGTGATGAACCCCGGGAGATCACAATATGTTGTGTTTTGCGTTGACCAATAACCCACAATTAATTTCCCACAAAAAATAATTGTGCCAAATAAAAACAAACACTTATGAATTGTGGATTGTGGGAAAGTTAATGGTTAAGATGTTGTTTTTAAACAATACTACGAGAGGCTACGAACCGAGCGGTTACAGGTTCGACTCCTGTCAAGCGCACCATTATTAAAAAAAAGGACTTACAGCAACAGCGTAAGTCCTTTTTTTTCGCCTTTTGGAAACATGACGTAATCGTGACGTGTTTTCCATTCTTATCGGATTCTTCAGTTCACATTCAGAAAATCTTTAAAAATAACCTCGAATGTATGCTAGTTCATCTTTGACTATTTTGGGATATGAGTTTCATGGTTGGGGATCTGCTCAGAGGTTTGTTGTACCTGAAATCCATGGATATAAGTTTTTGCTGGCTTCTATGCAAACAACTTGACAGTACTCGTGGAAGCAATGTTTAATATTGCTATGAATGCCCCTAAATTTTAAAGAATAAAAAAGAAGGTATTAGCATGTCGCTAACTAAGCACGAACAAATATCTCTGAATCTTCACCTTCTTGTAAAGAGAGAACTATTGTCTGAGCCAGATAAAATAATTTCTATTGGTAAAAGCAACATAAAAAGATGGAAAGAAAAGTATGAGAGAGAACCTGTTTGGATGAAGGAATGGGGTGTTCTTCTAGCAAAAGGGGTATCTGCCATCGTATCTGTTCTGGATGGTGTAGATGAAAAATCTATATTACTTAGATCATCAAGTCCTTTTACAGGAATTGTTTCTCAAAAAGAACGAATGGAGATCATTAAAAAATGCAAAGGTTGAATTTGGAGCATTTGATTCGTTCTGCTGGAGCGGTTTCAGAATGTAAAGAAATCATTGTTATTGGTAGTCAATCAATATTAGGAAAGTACCCTAATGCACCAGATGAAGTACTGCTTTCAATGGAAGCCGGCTTGATACCTGTTGAACATCCTGAGCGTTCTGATCTGATTGATGGAGTTCTTGGAGAACTATCAACCTTTCATGATACCTTTGGCTATTATGGTGATGGATGTGATGAAACAACATCTGTTCTCCCTGTTGGCTGGAAAGACAGGTTAATAACCATTAATAATCCAAATACAAATGGTGTTAAAGGACTTTGTTTAGAGCCTCATGATATGGCTATTGCTAAACTTGTAGCTGGAAGAAACAAGGATCTCGAAGTATGTTCTGTATTATTTAGACATGGTATGTTAAATAAAAACACTTTACTTGAAAGGCTTGAGCAAACTGAAATTGACGGCTCTGTCTATTCCAATGCTAAAAACAATATCAGGATAGTCACCAGTGAACCAGATAACAAAATTAAGCCCCCAAGCTTAGGAATATAGGATACATTGGAAGAAGTGGATTCCAAAACGTCTTTAAAGCGAGTTTCTAAGCTTAAAGCTCCAATAAGCCATCTACAGGGAGAATAAGTCATAGAAATTCTCTCAAATACCCCCTTAAACCGTGATAAAAACATGATAGGTTTAAATCCTCTGGTGAGGTATGTTTTCGTTGGCTGAGGCCGGTTTTTCTTTTTTTGTATTTTTTATTTTTATTAAAATCAGTAACTTAATGTGATATTTAACCATTCAGTATTAAATCGGTTTATAATCGAATTTAAAGAGCAAATAAGCCCTTATATTTAGCGGGCAGTTACACAGTCTGTATTTACAGCCTCCAGAATACGCAGTATCCAGACAATATGATATTTACATTCCCATACTGTATGGTTTAAGCTTGATTGTGCTTTCATCGTTTGTTTCCTTCCTTATCATTGAATTTTGAGCTGTTCTCAGAAAGGGATACTTACGATGAATCCCGTATTTGTCAAACTTTGATAGCCATCCCAGTAGAGCTGGGGATCACCTTCTTTTAATTTAATTGTTTATGAACGTTGTTTTTAGTGATATTACTCTATGACCAATGTTGATTTATTAATATCTACAAAGTCTTCACCCCATGGGTGTTATAATCACGCTACATGGGAGTTATTTTCCAATGGCAACTTTGTTTCAGATGAAGCTCATATTGTTAGTATTCATGAGTCTATGCATCATTTGTTAAATAATACGACATTGTTTGGCTCTCTTCTGATGCTTGTTGCTCATTTAGCTCAAGAGTGCAAAGAATTTAAATTTCTGCTTGGTGAACTGTTAAATAATAGTCGTACTTCACATGAAATTTTCGCTACTTATTCCAGTCTATTGCTTGTTTTTCCTGATAGTGCACATAAAAGTTGGGTAAAAAAACATTATAGAACACCCTATGTGCAGCTTTTTGAGGAGGCAAGCAAACTTGTTGAGGGGACGACTTTTCCGCATCTTAAATTTCCAGCACTTTTTTCAATCTGTAGTATTTGTTTTCAAAGTCGACACATTGCAACGGCTATTTTAAATGATACCCTTTTTAATCTTCACTATCATGCCTTTCCTGATACCAGACTAAGAGTTATCCAGGAAAAAATAACTCCAGAATTTTGGCGAAAATTGGACAAGGAATACATAAGAGATGCCTTTCACAATGATGCAATTGCCCTGGAATTTATGGCTGAAAAAGGTTATGAAACTCTTGTACAAAAATATGGGTTAGAAATACTCATTAAAGCTGAATTAAAGTATAGTACCTTTGTTTATAAAAAAATAAATGCTGATATTCTGAAGTCAAAATATGATTCGTTAGCACAAGATGATTATTTATCATATCTACCGCAGTTGTTGACCTGTGTAGAAAACATTGCACCTAAACAAATGTTTTCAAAGCCATTTTTCGAAGAGACAATTTCTGAATTCGATTTTGGTTTAAGTGAGTTTGAAAATGAATCTATTCATATCAGAGAATATCCCCTGGCAGCTAAAATCATTGCCTTTTCTGAACTAAATCCAATAGAGTGGGATACCCTGTGTTTTAATTTTGAACAATTAAAACATTTTTATATCATTTCTCGCATGACTAAAAAATTGATAGAGCAATTCTGCTTTGAAGATCATGAAAAAACTTTTTTATTAGAAACATACCCTGATTTTGTTGTTTCTCTTATAAGCAAACAATCTGTTGATGCTCAAGTAACATTGCTAATCATTATTCTTGATGAGCCGGAACAGTTTATTCAATTGAGTCATCACGCTTTATTCATTATAAGTAATTCATCCTTATTCTTGTTGGCAGAGAAACAGTGGCAAAAGTGGCGAGAAGTGCTTCAGAGATATAGTATACATACAATACTATTTGACAGATCACCGTCAAAGTACATTGAGTGCATTATCAATCAGTATGACAGAGTTGAATATGTAAAAATCCATCTGATAATGGATGATAAAATTTATCCATGTGTTTGCCTGATTGCCAGAAAGGTGTCAAACCGCTCAATTTTTTTAATACCCTGTTCAGAGGTATTAGCGAATATTTTAATAAAATTCATTTCTATAAATGAGAATAATTCTCATTGTAAAAAGTATAATAAAAACTTATCCGTATTAAATTTATTTATTCGCTATAGTTTGATACACCTCTTTGATGAGACTATTTTTAACTTTAGATCCTTAAATACTCAATATAAAATCTGAAAATCTCTTAACTTGCTTAAGTCGTCCTTAAGTGAGGTGTTGTAACATCTTGCTCTAATCCAAAATAAACCTTCGCACATAATGTCCAAAATGTTTTGGCCTCCATTGTTATCTATGGAGGCCTGTTGATGGTTTACAATGAAAATGTATCAGAAATACCAAATACTGCTTCAGTTTCTTATTCAACAGAACCTAAATGGAATAATTAAAAGGAACAATTTTATTTTAATTCGATCATTACTTCTTAATCAATATGGATCAAAATATGAAACCTGCAAGCAATGAAATATTAGAACTATTGAATCGTACTAAAATTTCAAGACTCCCAAAAGGCCTTAAGGTTGCAAAAACTCAAAGAGATATAGAACGTGTAGAGAAGTTTAGGGAAGAAATTTTTAGCAAGGACTATCCAGCGCTAAGCAATTACCATAATGATCCTCATGATGCCTTCTCAATCATAATGTATACAGAGAATGATGACCGCATCATTACCAGTACAGCAAGATTAATTTTTGATAATCCGATTGGATTTCCTGCAGATGATTATGCTAATGATATTTTAAATAAATATCGAAAAAAAGGGATTAAAATGGTTGAGGCCGGTAGACTGGCAATTTCTGATGAAGCAAAAGGTGCTATCTCTTTATATTATGAATCCTTTTTTGCATTATCTGTTGAAAACAACATTAACTCTGTAATTGTAGTTATCAACAAAACTCATTTAAATTTTTATCGAAATCGCCTTAGAGCAAAGGTGCTTGTTAATAATATTGAAAATATGAATGGCAGTGGTTTAAACTTTGCTTGCGTAGAATGGAAACTGAATAAAACATCAAATAGATTCTTTAAGTGGGTTGGGTTAGATAAAAGAAGTCAAAAAGAAGCTCCATACCTAATTTCGACCTGGAATAGCTATAGTCAGATGTTTGCTAGTATTTATACGGATTATCAACGTAAGGTTTATCAAGAAACTACTCAATATTTACAAGGTTCTGTTATTGACCTGGGCTGTGGTCCTGCTCGCCTGGCACCCTTACTTGCAGATAATAAAAAAATCTCACAATATATAGGGGTAGAATATGCACAAGATATGTTTGAAATTGCTGAATTTACAATGGATAAGCTTTCAATTCCATCATTTAAAGTTTTACATAAAAAAGTAGATGAAGTCGAAGGACAGTATACTTCAGCAGTGTCACTGCTTAGTTATTATGCTTTCTCAAATCCAATTGAGACCCTTCGACATATATTTAATATTTTGAAACCAGGTGCGAATTTTGTTTTAGCAAACCCAAATGAACATCTTGATCAGGTAAAAATTCAGAAAATGGTTGAAAAAGAAATGATGTGGCACCAAGATTATGAGTTATTCAAAAAATATAATTTGGAGTTGGCTAATAACCCACAAGCAGAATTTATGCCAATGGATCAACTTCTTAGGCAGCTTCAATCTGTTGGGTTTGAAATAATTACTTGCCATCAGAAATATTATGAAGGTGGTCTTAACTATGTTGTCAGCAGAAAGCCTTAATAAATCCTCATATTTGTTTCTTCAACTTTTAAGGAGTCGTAGAATATTGAATGCTTTGTGCCTTTTTTATCAAAAAAACTCTAAAAATCTGCTACACTAAGAATTAAAAATTAATTCAGGGCTGCAAGTAGAAAGCTATCACCTTCTATTTGCATGGTGTGGTAGGTATTTTCAATTGACAGTAGATAAACAATTGTTAGGGGATTTTTTTTATGATATTTATTCTACTGATGCATTAGATGAACGCTTCAAAATATTCGAAAAATACGTTCAAACACTTGGCTTTGAGGGTGTTTCTTATACTTTCATGCCTGAGTTTTATTTAAAAGACGATTACCAGCAAGCTCCTGCTTTTATGTCCTCAGAGCTATTCCCAAGAAGTTTTATCGAGCAATACACAGATGATCGATTTGACAAAAATGACTTTACAGTAAGACGAATAAAGTCTAAACAACTAAGGCCAATGGATTGGCAAATGTGTGGGCGCTCTGATGAGCTGAGTCAGGAAGAAAAAAATGTTATTACTACAGCAGATCATGAGCATGGAATAAAAAATGCCATTTCCATACCAACTATGTCTAAGGAGGTAGGAATAGCAGGGGCAAGTATCATCAGTACTGTCAGCAATACAGATTTTCAAAAGCTGAAGGATGAAAAACTTGAAACATTACGGCTGTGTACAAGGTTTTTTCATGATTCTACTCAAAACCAATCCACCTCAAGACCTGCACGTATTTTTGTCTTGCCTTTACTCACGACGCTTAACCCAAAAGAAATTTATATTCTTCGTTATTTGGCTACAGGGCAATCTCTTAAAAATATTTCGTTTACTACCGATATTGTTACCTATAATTATGCGAAAAATGTACTCCATGAGCTCCGGAAAAAATTTGGTGGAATATCCAAGGATAAGCTTATGTATATCATTGGCTTATTCAATATTCTAGAGAACTTTTAAATTGTATTTGTATTCAACAACAATTAAAACCACCATCACTTGAGGTTTTACTGTGCCCAATCTGTTTTTTTATTCAATGGCACTGTTTTGAGTTTCAATGAGGCATTGATAATGCTTATTTAGTTATCGACGTGCTATTGGGGTTAAATCATTTTTTCATCATCAGTAATTATTGGTAAAGCACGGGTCAATAGTTAGTTGTGGGCATCAAATGATTTAGTTTTACCATCAATAGATGGATACCTATTTTTTCTTACCTTAGTTCAACACTATTTGACAAGCTGGGAGTAAAAAAAACAGTCTGTTAGCCCACATCGTAGGAATACACAAATTATTGGACATGCTTTGAATGTTCATCCTATCTTCTCAATAATAAAATCTCAACTCGTAACAGATTTTTTTTCACTTGTCATTGTGAAAATTTTCACAATGACAAGTGATTGTATTTTTTGTAGCATTTGGTAAGAAATCGATAAATTACAGAAGTTAAAAAAACGGTCACAATTAATTAACAAAAATAAACCTTTTTTAGAAATATCATATAGGTATGTTAATAATAAGTGGTGTATTTATATAGAGGTTATCCAGTGCTTTTTTGAAAAGATACATGTTATTCAGAAATGAAAATCTGAGTTAGGATGTTTAAGCAATAAACAAGCAGTTGCTATAATGGGTGTTGCTCCGATTAACAAAGAAAGCGGCATCTATAAAGGGCAACGGAAAATACATGGTGGGCGAAGTAAAATTCGGATAGTAATGTATATTGCAATGCTATCAGGAATACAGTGTAAGCCTATTTTTAAATTAACTTATCAACGACTTGTATCGGTTGGAAAGCCAAAGAAAATAGCAATTATAGTTTGTGTCAGAAAGATGATTGTTATCCTAAACTCAATGGTTAGATATAAGAAGTGGTTTTTTATTAAAATTATAAAAAATACACTTATTTGTGACGTAAGTAAGAATGGATTTATAGTCTATATATAGTGCACTGATAATTGTAAGTCAAATATAACGTTATGTTAATTTTTGTAAAAGTGGGGTGAGAAATGGCAGAACCAAATTATTCTACACCCTCGTTATGTTTGAAAGGGTATATTGAGAGAGTAGAAGCGTTTGATAAGGACTGGAGAATGAGTCAATGGAAATAGATTTTATAAAGTTGGGAATATTTTTAGTTTTTAGTTATGCTATCTTACTAACTTATAGTGAAAGAAGAAAAAATGAAAAATTTAGAGTTGAAAGTGAATTAAAGTTAGAAAAGTTTAAGGTGGAAAATCAAATTGAATTAGAAAAGCTTAAATTATTATTTCCAGATTTTAAAGTATCTAAACAAAAACTCTTAGACTTTCATCTTTTACCAATACTTGACATAATTGGACGTTCAACAAGTTCTTCTTGTGCTTCAGATGTGAAAAATAGTAAATATATTGAGGAAATTGAGATAGAGGTTAGAAAGCTGGAAAAATTTAAGTTACTTAACCAATCTTTATTATCTTATGATAATAAAATTATGCCTCAATTAAAAATAATTGAAGAAAAGTTATCATTACTAATCGAAACAATAAATATTGATAGTAATAAAACTACTGATATTGCAGTTTGTATTAACGAAACTATACAAGAAATTTCTAAAAGCTAACAGTCTGGAGCCTCATGCTTATCTCAGATCTATTCTGACTGAATTACCAAAGCTCGGACGACATGTTGAGCCTGATGAAATTGTTCAACTTCTACCATGGAATTTTTCTGAAAAAATTCGCTGTTTACCGTCGGTGGATCATCAGGTCAATGTGGGATTAATTGGCGGTTACGGATAAGGGGAGTCAATCAACTTCGTTTAAGACGATTAAGCCCGGTGATGACATTCTAAACTAAACAGCTGGATTCACTCTGATATTGACCAAATTTCATCTAACATACCCTCAATCCATTGTCACTGTGAAAATCTTCACAGTGACAACCCCCTATTTTTTTGCATAGAATTCACTATTCAATTTACTCATACTGAAGTGCGTTAATGTCAGAAAAAGAATTAGATCAAGTTTCAAAACAAATTCAGGATCACTATAAAGATCCCCCTGTTATTATCTTAGGCAGCGGTGCTTCGGCGGCATTGGGGATGTCAAGTATGTGGCTCTTATCTAAACACCTTATGTCTACGGTTAAAGGAGCTGATCTATCAGATGAATATCAGGCTTTATGGGATAAATTTTGTTGTCTTTTGAAGGCAGATGTTGATCTTGAAACAGCACTTCACAAGGTTAGTCTCTCCTTTGTTTTAACCGAGAGAGTAGGCGCCTCAACCTGGTCATTATTGACGACAGAAGATATTGCTATTTTTAATTGTTCACTGATAAATTCAGACCTCTTTCCCTTAGGCAGGCTTTTAAAGCATTTCTTTCGGAGTACTCTCAGCCAGCTTAACATTATCACACCCAATTATGACCGATTGGCGGAATATGCCTGTGAACAGGAACAAATTCATCATTTCACAGGATTTTCTCATGGCTACCGAGGCACTTTTACCACAAAAGAGGATTTAAAATCTGAGCGCAGGTCAATATATAGAAGGTACATGGCTCTTTAGACTGGTTTAGCAATGCACAAGGTGTGATTTGCGCACTGAGAAACACCTACAGCATTCCTAGTGGACTCACCCTATTAATAGTGACTCCAGGCATAGAAAAATACCGTAATATCCACAAAGACCCTTACAAAACGATTGTTCATGAAGCAGATGATGTGATTGATGCTGCAACATCGTATTTATGTATTGGTTTTGGTTTTAATGATGAGCACATAGAAGAAAAGCTGGTTAACCGCTGTGTTTTTATCTATTTAATCATAAATTAAAAGAGAGTTAAAATGAAAATAGTACACATAAGTGACCTCCAAATTGGTTATGATAAAAATAATTGCAAAAAGCGTGCAGAAAAAATAGTTTATGGTCTTATAAAACGATGTAAACCAGCATCTGATTATATTATTGTTTTAACTGGTGACATTGTTGATAAAGGAAAAAAAAGTGGGCAGTTTGAAACGGCAAAAACAATTCTCGATAAGTTGACCTCGGCTGGTCTCCAATTGCTAATAGTTCCAGAAAATTATGACTATGACAGTGGCAGAAAAATAAAAAAAGTCTATCAAGAAAAATTTAATGCCACTTTTTATGGCGATTCAAATTTCAAATTTCCTATCTGTAACATTATTAATCAAACGGCTTTTATAGGCCTGGATTCTATGCCGGGTGAATTAGAAAATTCAAGATCAAGCCTTGCTCCAGATGGTTTGCTGGGGAAAAAGCAACTAAAACATTTGAAAGAATTTTTGTTAGATGCAGAGGTTATGCAGTGTCAACATCGTGTGGTCTATTTACATCATCATCCATTTTATAAAGACATATTTTGGATTATGGCACTAAAAGATGAAAAGGGACTAGAGAAGGTACTCAAAGAATTTGACATTGGTTTATTATTGTTTGGCCATAAACATGATGGTGATATTCTCAGTGGTGAAAAATGGGGGATCCCAAGAATTTTTGATGGCGGTAGCAGTACAGGCATAAAAATGGATAAGGCAACACCTGTTAGACTCATCGACCTTGAAAAAAGCAGTAATCAATATCAAGAATGGAAACTTCTTTAATGACTAAAAATGATTTACTTTTAATGAAAAAAAAGAATGGCAGCCTTATTAATAATAAGCACCTGAAATAGGAATTATGAAAATTATAGATAGAATGTATGGTATTGTTTTGCCCATAGTTGATAAATCTGTTGTCGATAAAGGCAGTTATGGTCAAGCGTAGAAACAGAGGTGTTCTTTTAGATCGTACTATTGTTCGTTCGTATGCAAAAAGAATAGGATTGTCTGGATTTAACAAATTTGAACAACATGTATTTAACACAAACTTACACTATGGTCCAAATTGTAAGGCCGCATACAATGCCTGGTATGGTTCTGCACGAATGGAAAAAAAATTTGCAGATGATATTGCCCGATCACTCAGACTGGAGAGTCATGACTCCTTAGTTTTGGCTGATTCACATACAAGTGCCTGGAAGCAGTTGATCAGAAATGAAAATTATCAGGAGTCATTTTTGACATTCTATGATCATACAAAAACAGATCTTTTTCTGGCCAATTTTAATATTGAAGAAAATGAAGAGCTTGAACAAGTGCCATTAAAGGCACCTTGGCACCTGGAGTTGTCAGGAAATAAAGGAGAGTTTGTCTTTATTATTCTCCAGTCAGAAAGTACTTTTTTTCAATTAGCACCTGTTGAACTGGATGGTTATGGTAATGAATTTACAACACAACACCTGCGCTACCCAAATCGGTTAAATTTTAATTTTGATCATTCTTATGGCCTGGGATGGCGACGAATTATAGCCATTAAAAGTAAATGCTTGCCAAGGGATACTAGTGACAGAGATGTTAATTTTTCATGTATTATTGATGACTTAAATATATTTGCTTCTCGTCTGACAGAGATTAAAAATAATAAAATCTCAGTTGATAAACATGAATTTGAAATTGTAAATCAAGAATGAGAATTAATTTTGTTCTAGTCAATTAAAATTACGTAAATGATAAAGCCCCTATAGAATTGCTTATGTTATTGTATCAGTTAAAATTATTAGTTTCTGTTTCTACAACATACTCCAATCGATTTAATGGATCAGATTAATCTTATTACAACTCAAAGACAGCAGCATCTGGTTTCCAGTCGGGTAAGACGATTCGTTTGGCTGTTTGTTTATTAAGCATAAATTCGTGAATGGCAGGGCGGTGAGTATGACCGTGAATAAGGGTTCTGACATTGTGTTTCAGCATGATTTCTTCAACTGTTCTCTGATTTACATCAGTTATTTCAGGTGGCTTTTGCGCACCTCTGTGTTTACTTTCTTTTCTCATGCTTTGGGCAATATTAAGCCGCTCACTTATGGGCTTAGATAGAAACTCTGTTTGCCAGACAGGCTCTCTGACCATTTTTCTAAATTTCATATAATCACTATCATCACTGCAAAATATATCGCCATGTGAGAGCAGAATCGATTTTTGCTCATCTTTGCCCTTATCTACTGTTAAGGTATAAAGATCAGGGATTAGCTGACAGCCACTGGCCTGTTCAAAATCAGCACCCATAAGAAAGTCACGGTTGCCGTGCATGACATAGACTGGAATACCACTATCAGAGAGTTGTTTTAATTGGGAGATAGCTTGTTTATACAGAGGGATAGAAGCATCATCACCTATCCAGAATTCAAATAGATCACCTAAAATGTAGACTGAGCTAATTGTGTTCTTGTTTTTGAGGGTATTTTTTAGACAGGTATGAATAAATTGATCAAAACATGCCTGAATATCAGGTCGTTTGGGATCCAGGTGGAGATCAGAAATAAAGAGTTGTTTCATTGACAAATATGATGATAAAAATCAGGTGGTATTATAAAGCTATAAATCCACCTGATTCTGTTTAAAGTGATTTATTCGATGGTCACTTTTTCAATTACAACATCTTCAACCGGGACGTCAGAGTGGGCGCCGGCATTACCGGTTTTAACTGCTTTGATAGCATCAACCACATCCATTCCTTCGGTGACTTTAGCAAAGACGCAATAACCCCAGCCATCAGGTGTTTCATTACGGAAGTTTAAAAATGCATTGTCTTTCAGGTTGATAAAAAACTGGGAAGAAGCTGAATGAGGATCAGGCGTACGTGCCATGGCTAATGTACCACGGTCATTGGTCAGGCCGTTGCTCGCCTCGTTCGTGATACTAGCGCGAGTATCTTTCTCACTCATGCCGGGCTCCATACCACCACCCTGGATCATAAAGCCATCAATCACACGGTGGAAAATAGTGCCGTCATAAAAACCATCCTTAACATATTGCTCAAAGTTTGCGCATGTTTCAGGCGCTTTTTCAGTGTTAAGTTCTATGGAAATTGTGCCATAGTTTGTTTGCATCGTAATCATAGTATTTAAAAAGCCTTTTTTTAACTCTAAATTGGTTAACTCAGTTAACGTAAACACAGAGTCTGTTAATTGAATTATTATTAAATTTGATAAAAGCTAAATAAGGGTGAAAGCTAAAAAAATCAAGTCTACTCTTATTCAGCTCCACATTCAGAGCCTGAATTACTTAATAACGTCAACATCTTCAATATAAATGGGATCAACGGGGATATTTGGCTGCCCTGCTGTGGCAATGGTTTTGACTTTGGCGATTTTATCGACAATTTCCTGGCCTTTGATGACTTTGCCAAAAACGGTATAACCCCAACCATTAAGGGATTTACGAGTAAAGTTTAAAAAGTCATTATTTTTTAGATTGATAAAAAACTGTGCGGTGGCTGAATGCGGATCACGGGTTCTTGCCATAGCAATGGTATAACGATCATTTTTCAGACCATTATCAGCCTCATTTTTAATCGGACTCAGTGTTTTTTTACGATCCTGGGCATTTGTATAACCACCACCCTGAATCATAAAGCCATCAATAACTCGATGAAAAATGGTTTTATTATAGAAGTTATTTTCAGTATAGTTGACAAAGTTTTTCACCGTATCCGGGGCTTTGTCAGGATAAAGTTCCAGAATAATATCACCTTGATTGGTGACCATTTTAATTTTAACAGTTTCAGAAGCAAAGCTGAGCAGACTAAAGCTGAGTAAAAATACACTAAGAACTAAAAGTTTAAATCTTGTCATTATTGAACCTTAATTTATTGATAGAAAGCATGTTAATTCGAGGTTTCTGAGCATAGAAACTACGGTTTTGACAATATAACGGTTTTAATAGTGCGATAAAAGGGTTTAGTGATTTATTTTTGTGTGTTTATTTATTAAAATCACTGATTCAGTGTGATCTGCATTACAATATTGATTCTTATGAGCCCTTCATTGTAAACAAATTTAACTTTAGGAGCTTTTATTCTCAGCTCCTGGACTTACTTAAATCCAGACAGAAAAAGATGAGCGACAAAACATGAGCGATACAGAGACAAAACCTTCCAGTAATTTTATACGTCATATTATTGATAAAGATATTCGTAATAATAAAAATAATGGTCAGGTCATTACTCGTTTTCCACCTGAACCCAATGGTTATCTGCATATTGGTCATGCAAAATCAATTTGTCTGAACTTTGGGCTGGCCCGGGATTACCAGGGCGGCTGTAATCTGCGCTTTGATGACACAAATCCTGAAAAAGAAGATATGGAATACATTGATTCTATTAAAGAAGACGTTTCCTGGCTTGGTTTTGAATGGCTTGATGAACCCAAATATGCTTCAAATTACTTTGCTCAGCTTTATCAATATGCTGTTGAGCTCATTAAACAGGGCAAGGCCTATGTCTGCTCATTATCACCTGATGAAGCACGTGAATACCGTGGTTCCTTAACTGAGGCGGGTAAAAACAGTCCTCACCGTGAGCAATCAGTTGAACAAAACCTGGATTTATTTGAGCGTATGAAGCAGGGTGAATTTGATGAGAGTACCAAAGTTCTGCGGGCTAAAATCGATATGGCTTCCCCGAATATCAATATGCGTGATCCAATTCTTTATCGGATCCGCAAGATTGAACACCACCAAACGGGTAATGAGTGGTGTATTTATCCAATGTATGACTATACCCATTGTATCTCTGATGCCATTGAAGGCATTACTCATTCATTGTGTACGCTGGAATTTGAAGATCATCGGCCTTTATATGACTGGGTTCTGGATCAGTTACAGACACCTTCTCATCCTCAGCAGATTGAGTTTGCCAGGCTTAACCTTAACTATACCATCACCAGCAAGCGTAAATTAAAACAGCTTGTTGATGAAAAACATGTACTTGGCTGGGATGATCCCAGAATGCCGACAATTTCTGGTTTAAGACGTCGAGGTTATACGGCGGCCTCTATTCGTGATTTCAGTGAGCGCATTGGTGTGACCAAAGTGGATGGGGTGGTGGATATGAGTACCCTGGAATTTTGTATCCGTGAAGATTTAGAACATTCTGCACCCAGGGCAATGTGTGTAATTAATCCACTTAAGGTCACCATTGAAAGCTGGGCAGATGATTGTGTTGAAGATTTGTCCGCACCTGTGCATCCCAAAGATGAATCCATGGGCCGGCGTACTTTAAAAATGACCCGAGTGATTTTTATTGATCGCAGTGATTTTGAAGAACTGCCCCCGCCTAAATATAAGCGTTTGACCATTGATAAAGAAGTTCGTTTAAGAAATTCTTATGTCATTAAATGCAATGCAGCGATCAAGAATGAACAGGGTGAAGTCATTGAACTGCGCTGCACTCATGATGCTGATACTTTAGGGAAAAAACCGGAAGGACGTAAAGTGAAAGGGGTTGTTCACTGGGTTTCAGAGCAATATAGTGTACCGGCTGAAGTACGTATCTATGATCGTTTGTTTAGTGAAGAAAATCCGGATAGTGCGGCCAAGAAGCATGAAGATGCTGACAGTCACTTTTTAGATTTCCTTAACCCGGATTCTTTATTGGTTATGGCTCAGGCGCGAGCAGAAATCTCATTAGAGGGCACGCAAGCAGGTGATTCATTTCAGTTTGAGCGAGAAGGCTATTTTACTGCCGATCCCGATTCACGTGATGATAAATTAGTTTTTAATCGTACAGTGAGCCTTAGAGACTCATGGGCTAAAGCAGGGAGTAAATGATGCTGCATATCCAGAATACACTCAGTGGTAAGAAAGAACTGTTTACACCAATACACCCAGGTAAGGTGAAGATGTATGTTTGTGGAATGACGGTCTATGATTTTTGCCATATTGGTCATGCCCGGGTTCTGGTGGTGTTTGATGTTATCACCCGTTATCTGCGCAAGGTTTATGGTCCTGATAATGTCACCTATGTACGAAATATTACTGATATTGATGATAAAATTATTGCCCGAGCCATTGAAAATGGTGAAGACATTAGTACTCTGACCAATCGTTTTATTGAAGCTATGCATGAAGATGCCGATGCTCTGGGCGTAAAACGTCCGGATATGGAGCCTCGCGCTACTGAACATATGGACGAGATCCTGGAAATGGTTCAGACACTCATTGATAAGGGCCTGGCGTATCAGGGGGAAAATGGTGATGTTTATTACCAGGTCAGTCAGTTTAAAACGTATGGTCAATTAGCTAAAAAAAATCTTGATGAATTACAGTCCGGCAGTCGTGTTGAAGTTGAGCAGTCTAAACGGGATCCTATGGACTTTGTGTTGTGGAAAATGGCCAAACTCGGCGAGCCCAGCTGGGATTCTAAGTGGGGTAAAGGCCGTCCCGGCTGGCATATAGAATGCTCTGCCATGTCGGTGAGTAGTTTGGGTGATCATTTTGATATTCATGGCGGTGGCCTGGATCTTAAATTTCCTCATCATGAAAATGAAATTGCCCAGTCTGAAGGTTGTACCGGACATAAATTTGTCAATTATTGGATTCACAATGGTTTTGTTCGGGTTGATGATGAAAAAATGTCTAAGTCACTAGGCAATTTTTTTATTATCCGTGATGTGCTGAAGACTTATGCTGCGGAAGTGATCCGCTATTTTATTCTAAACAGTCATTATATGAGTCCATTGAACTATTCTGATGAAAATCTGGATAAGGGTAAAGCCTCTTTGACGACCTTGTATCAGGCTCTGCTGGAATTTGATGACATTGATCCGGCTAATACTGTCATTGATGAGGGCAGTGAATACGCACAACGTTTTTTTCAGGCAATGGATGATGATTTTAATACGCCCATGGCAATTTCAGTCTTATTTGATATGAGTCATGAGGTGAACCGTCTTAAAGGCAGTGATGCTGAGTCAGCATCACTGCTGGCGATGCAATTAAAGAAACTGGCTGAACTATTAGGATTATTAGAAAGCAACGCACAGCAATTCCTACAGGGCAGTACTTCTGAAGGCGGACTATCAGACGAGGCTATCAATGAGCTGATTGAACAACGTGTTGCTGCTAAACAAGAGAAAAACTGGTCTGAGTGCGATCGCATCCGAGATCTCCTTGATGCTGAAGATATCTTACTTGAAGACACACCTGAGGGTACTCGCTGGCGTAGGAAGTGATAGAAGGTAAAGTGCGTTCATCCGCCAATTGAACATTTATTATTAACAAGCAGCGTTACTTTAATTTATGCCAGCAAAAAGAAAAAACCCAGTCAAAAAAAATGCGGCTAAAAAAAAATCCGCAAGAAATAGAAAAAATGCCGGAAATTCATTTAAAAGCCGGCTGGGCCGTTTTGTCAAAAAAATGCTGCTGTGGGGCATTTTTATTGGCACTATTATCCTCAGTTTTTATACACTTTATCTTAATAATATTATTAAAGATAAATTTGAAGGTCGCCGCTGGTCTATTCCTGCAAAAGTATATGCACGTTCACTGGAAATTTATCCGGGTCTGAAAATAACCGTTAAACAGTTTGAAAAAGAGCTGAAATTAGCGGCTTATCGTAAGGACAGGCAGCCATCAACCCAGGGAAGCTTTTCCCGAAATGGTCAGCGTATCGAAGTTGTGACTCGGCAATTTAAATTCCCCGATGGTGATGAGTCGTCGCATAGATTGCGTATACAATTTAATAGCACAGGGATCAGCTCTATTTATGATCATGGACAAGCGCGTAAAATATCATTAGTGCGTCTTGATCCAGCCATTATTGGCAGTATTCATCCCCGCTTACATGAAGACAGGCTGCTTCTGAATCAGGATGAAATACCTCAAAAACTCAAAAATACACTGCTTGCGGTTGAAGATCGTCATTTTTACCAACATTATGGTATAGATCCAAAAGGCATTGCCCGTGCAATGTGGACCAATATCAAAGCAGGTTCAGCAGTGCAGGGCGGTAGTACACTGACTCAGCAATTGGTGAAAAATTATTTCCTGACCCGGGAGAGAACTCTGGTCAGGAAAGTCAATGAAGCCATTATGTCATTATTACTGGAATATCATTATTCCAAGGATGATATTCTGACGGCTTATATTAATGAAGTGTATCTTGGTCAGGATGGCCGGCGTGCCATCCATGGCTTTGCTCTGGCCAGTGAATACTATTTTAAGCGTCCGCTTAGTCAGTTAAGTCAGCCCCAGATTGCTTTGCTGGTTGGGCTGGTCAAAGGTCCGTCATATTATAATCCCAGGAATCATGAAAAACGTGCTTTAAGTCGGCGAAATACTGTACTTAAAGTGATGCAGGAACAGGGACTGATTAAACAAAAGCAGTATGAAAAAGCAGCTAAATCCAGTTTAGGGATCAGTCGCCGCTGGTCTCTCAACAACTCACCCTTCCCTGCTTTCCTGGGTAGTGTTAAAAACCAATTAAATGAAAGCTATAACCAGAATGACCTGACAGACAATGGTCTGAGAATTTTTACCACCCTGAATCCTCAGGTGCAATGGGCTGCAGAAGCAGCGCTTGCCAGTCAGATAAAAAATCTTGGCAAAAAACGGGCAAAACACCTGCAGGGAGCAGTTGTTGTCAGTCATCGCGATTCAGCTGAGATATTAGCTATTGTCGGTGGTAAAAATAACCGGGAAGGTGATTTTAATCGGGCTATCAATGCCCGCCGGCCTATTGGCTCATTGATAAAACCAGCGATCTACCTGACCGCCTTTGAGCAGGGTTATACGCTGTCCTCTTTGTTAAAAGACAGCTCATTCTCAGCAAAAAGCGTTAAAGGAAAACTCTGGAAGCCGGAGAACTATGATAAAAAAGAACATGGTCTTGTACCGTTGCATGTGTCCCTTGCGAAGTCCTATAATTTGTCTACAGCTCGATTGGGTATGGATATTGGGGTTGATAAAGTCCTGAATACGGTTAGAAGTCTGGGAGTAGAAACTGATGCATTACCCTATCCCGCAGTTTTATTAGGCTCACTGACACTATCACCTATCCAGGTAAGTCAAATGTATCAGACTCTGGCTGATCAGGGATTTTATTCACCATTACATGCTATTTTATCGGTTCAGGATGAAAATAATGAATCCTTGCAGCAATATCCCGTTCGTGTTGAACGCCGTATCAATGAAGGCTCTGTTTATCTGGTGAATGCAAATTTGCAGGAAGTGGTCAGCATGGGAACAGGCAAAGGGCTGTCTCACTATATTCCATCTCAATATAATATAGCGGGTAAAACAGGGACAACTAATGAATTACGTGATAGTTGGTTTGCTGGTTTTGGCAATAACCTTGTTGCTGTGGTCTGGTTGGGACGTGATGATAACAAACCTGCGGGTCTGACGGGTGCTTCGGGTGCTTTAAAGGTCTGGGGAAAAATGATGAAACAATTGGATGTGGGTGTTCTGGAACAAAATCAGCCGAATAATGTTAAATGGTTTTGGATTGATTCAATGAATCAGTTAAAATTAACGGGCCGCTGCCGCAACGCCGAATTTTTACCGTTTATAATAGGCAGTGAGCCTGAAAATACCAAATCCTGCGATTCCAGTCAGTATATTAAGAAAAATAAAACCAATTGGCTGGAGCGTTTGTTTAATTAAAATGGACACTAAGCAAAGAAAAATATGATTAAAACTTATTTATTAATTGTACTTATTATCAGTTTTATTAATGGTTGTTCAAGCATTGAACGCTCACCTCAGGACGCTCATTCATCACCGGCAATAGCGCCGGTTGATGAACGCTCTATTGGTGACAATGAAATCCAGCAGCCACGCTTGATTACTACTGCCGCCGTGGAATACAGACAGCCGATTAAAAAGAAAAAACTATCGCCTCCCCCGAGTCGACAAGCGGTTCTTGATTTGCTGGAGCAGGCAAAACAGGCTATTGAATTGTACGAATATGATAATGCTGAGGCTTTGCTAAAAAGAGCTCTGCGAATTGAGCCGGGTAACGCCTGGCTCTGGCATAATATGGCGGTACTAAAATTTTACCAGCAAGACTATCAGCAGGCGATACAGCAAGCATTAAAATCCAATAATCTGGGTAAAAACAACCTTCAATTGAAAAAAAATAATTCAAAGGTGATCAAGCAAAGTTATATTGAGCTTGGGGAAACAGAAAAAGCTCAGCAATATTAGTACTATTTCAAATATATAGACCGAACTTATGAAATTGTTTTAATGTTCAGGTATAATAACGTCGTTGAAACTATTTCTGAAATTTTGACTGGTTTCATACAGTTTTTTATCTTCTCGATATATGCTATACAGATTAATGACTTAGGGATGTCAGCTAGCGTACCTCATGTCTTAAATAGTGCTAATGATTAGCGACAAATGAATTTATAACCAGGTTTAGTTAAGTGGAATAGTGGCTGACCTGCTAATTTTAATAATATCGGCGATTCAATAATGACAAAAACTGAGCTTCGACAATTTCCGAACGTTTCATTAAGCCTGTTTCTTTTAATTCTATGTTTCGGATTTCTGTTCCCTGGAACTGCTTCTGCCGAATTTGATGAGCTGACATTAAACAATGGCATTAACCGTGCTGGCTTGCAGAGGATGCTGACCCAGAGGATGCTGAAATCCTATTGCCAACTTGGGCAGGATCAATTTTATATTGAACCGGATAAAAAATTAGAAGATGCTCTGACTCGCTACGAAGAGGGTCTCACTTTCCTTAAAGATTTTAAGTCAGTTGATGGTGTTGAAGCTTCTTTAAACAAAATAAATACTATCTGGCCTGATTACAAAGCTTTGATTACAGCGCCTGCTAAAAAAAGTAATATACCTGAACTAGTACAGATGAATGAGAAGTTATTATCGCTTTCCCATCAAATTGTTTTAGATTTAGAAAAACTGTCAGGCAAAGAGTTAGGTAAAGTTGTTAATATCTCAGGTCGTCAACGTATGTTAAGTCAACGAATTGAGCTGTTTTATTTATTGCGTGACTGGGGTTTTAGTGATGAATACTACCTCAATGAATTAGCTAAATCACGTAAAGCATTTTCCTCCGGGCTGGATTACTTGAACAACTATAAGGACAATACGGATGAAGTGAAAGCTTTATTAGCAAAGGTTGGTAAATCCTTTAACTTGTTTAGCCATTCACTGGATGATAAAAATAACGCTTTCCTTGTTTCACTAACTGTTGGCCAATTGTTAAAGTATATGAATACTGCAACGAATCTCTATAGTAAAATGTAGCGTTCAGCTAAGCAGATCTCTTAAGTCAGCAGAATCTTAACCCCTTGAAAATTCAAATCTGTCATCAGATTTCACTCATTGATGAAAGCCAATGGAATGCACTGGTTCAGGATAATAATCCCTTTTTACGTCATGAATTTCTCACAGCCCTGGAAAAACATAACTGCGTTGGTGAGAAGTTTGGCTGGCTGCCAATACATATTGCTATTTATCAGGATGATGATTTAGTCGGGGCAATGCCTCTGTATGAAAAATACAATAGTTATGGTGAGTTTGTTTTTGATCAGTCATGGGCTGAAGCCTGGCAGCAGCATGGCTTGCGTTACTTTCCCAAGCTTGTCTGTTCTATTCCTTACACGCCGGCTTCAGGCCAGCGTTTGCTTATTAAAACAAAACAACTCAGCCATTCACTTTATCCTTTGTTCCTGAAAGTACTCAGAGAGCTTTCAGTACAGCGCAAAATGAGTGGCTTTCACATCTTATTTCCTCAACAGCCAGAACTTGACTGGCTCAAACAACAGGGGATGTTCATTCGTCATGACTGTCAATTCCACTGGCATAATAAACGTTATTCTACATTTGATGATTTTTTAGCACAGCTGTCATCACGAAAAAGAAAAAATATTGTTAAAGAACGGCAGGCTGTAGTTAATGCTGGTGTGACCTTAAAACGAGTGAACGGCCACCAGGCAAGTGAGCAGGACTGGCAGCAAATGTCTCATTTTTATGAACGTACTTTTACTGAAAAATGGGGCACTGCTACTTTGAATTATGAATTCTTTATCGAGGTTGCTAAAAAAATTCCTGAGCAAGTTGTTTTAGTTTTGGCACAGCAGGACAATATCTGTATTGCAGGGGCATTGATGTTTTGTAGTGATACTCACTTATATGGCCGCTTCTGGGGCTGTGATAAAACCATTAAAGGTTTACATTTTGAAGCTTGTTATTATCAGGGAATTGAATATTGTATTGAAAATAATCTGGCTGTTTTTGAACCGGGTGCCCAGGGTGAACACAAAGTCTCACGAGGCTTTATACCTACACTGACTCGCTCTGCACATTATTTAATGGAAAATCCTTTTGAACAATCAATTATTAAGTTTGTCGAATATGAAAAAAGCAATGTGCTCAACTACATCAATGAAATTAATCAGCACTTGCCATATAAAAAATTGAGTGAATAATAACTAATGAAACCCTACTCAGAGTCATGTGAAGAGAATAAAGACGTTATTCTAAAGATCATTCAACCCTTGCTGCTTGAAAAGAAGAGCCTGCTTGAAATTGGCAGCGGTACAGGCCAGCATGCTATTCATTTCGCACAGGCTATGCCACATATCCAGTGGCATACCAGTGATCGTTACGAAGCTTTAGCTGGTATTCAAATGTGGATTAATGAATATCAAGTCAATGGAAAACTGCGTAATCTGCATTCACCAATACTGCTGGACGTGGCACAAAAGCATTGGCCTGAACTCATAGTCGATGCAATTTTTACTGCTAATACGCTACATATTATGCACTGGGATGAAGTACAGAATCTTTTTGAAAATATCTCGGAGCTTTTAACTGATGATGGAATTTTGCTGATTTATGGTCCATTTAACTACCATGGGCAGTACACCAGTGATAGTAATGCCAGATTTGATGTCTGGTTAAAGTCTCGTGATCCCGAAAGTAGTATTAGAGATTTTTCAGCTTTGACGGTTTTAGCAGAAAGTAATGGATTTAAATTATTTGCTGACTATGAGATGCCGGCAAATAATCGTCTTTTATGCTGGAAAAAATGAGAATTTAAAACTGACTGAGAATAATACCATTTCCTTTAGCATCACTCGAAATAGATCACGGACTTGTGTGACATAATAATCATTATCTATAAATTTAAGATGAGCCAGATGCAAACAACGTTCGGGTTCAGCTCTGGTTTGCTGGGGATAGGCTTACCGGGGATAGGTTTACAGAGGAATAACAGGTTTACTGAGTAATAATATTTTTTAATTGATAAATTAAATTTAAGGCTTCTCTGGGAGAAAGTTCATCCGGATTGATTTTTTTAATGGCCGTTTGTAATTTATCGTATTGATTGGGTACTGCTGCTGTCAGAGTATTTTTTTTCTCTGAGTGATTGTCTTTCACCTCTAAGTTTGTTTCTTCCAGTGATCGCAGTTTTATTTTTGCCATATCAATGACCTCGCCAGGGACCCCGGCAAGTGCTGCAACCTGAATACCATAACTTTGAGAAGCGCAGCCATCCTGTACCTTATGCATAAAAATAATTTTTTCACCATGCTCAATGGCATCCAGGTGAACATTAATGATCTGTTCAAATGCTTCAGGTAAATGAGTCAGTTCAAAATAATGGGTGGCAAAGAGTGTAAAAGCCTGGCAGATATCAGCAAGATAATGAGCAGAAGCATAGGCAAGGGATAAACCATCATAGGTACTGGTTCCACGACCTATTTCATCCATTAAAACCAGACTTTCTCTGGTGGCATTATGTAAAATATTGGCTGTTTCGGTCATTTCAACCATAAAGGTTGAACGTCCTCCAGCCAGATCATCCGAGGCACCAATGCGGGTAAAGATACGATCCACTGGACCAAAAAGGGCTGTTTCAGCAGGGACATAACTGCCGATATGCGCCATTAGGGTGAGCAGAGCAGCCTGACGCATATAAGTTGATTTACCCCCCATATTAGGACCGGTAATAAGTAACATACGTCGAGAATCATTGAGCAGCATATCATTGGCAACAAATGGTGTTTCCTGAATATGTTCAACCACAGGGTGACGTCCCTGGGTAATGGCCAGGCAGGGTTCTGCTCTTAATTGCGGCTGGCACCACTGCAGAGTGAAAGCACGCTCTGCAAAATTAGCCAGAACATCCAGCTGACAAATAGCCTGAGCACTGAGCTGCAAGGAGCGAAGGTGGGGTGCAAGCAGTTCAAAAAGAGCTTCATAAAGTGCTTTTTCTTTTGCTAATGCTTTTTCATTGGCACTGAGGACTTTATCTTCAAACTCCTTTAGTTCGGGAGTGATATAACGCTCATTGGTTTTTAGTGTCTGTTTACGCTGATAATTATCCGGAACCTTATCAGATTGAGCACGACTGACTTCAATAAAAAAGCCGTGTACGCGATTGTAATTAACCTTGAGTGTCGGGATGCCGCTGCGCTCTTTTTCTCTACTTTCCAGATCGATTAAAAACTGATTGGCGTTTTTCTGGATATCACGCAGTTCATCTAACCCCTGATCATAACCGGGCGCAATAACACCACCGTCACGGATAAGTACCGGGGGATTTTCTATAATGGCCCGTTCGAGCAGATCATGCTGTTCAGGGAACACTGAAATTTGCAGCACCAGTTGTTCTATTAATGGCTCAGTGCTGTTATTCAGTAGATTCTTTAATTCTTGTTGTAACAGAGGTAATACATCAAGTGAGAGTTTTAGTCGTTCGAGATCTCTGGGACGGGCTGTTTTTAAAGCAATTCGGGTGAGTACTCGCTCAATATCACCTATCTGTTTTAATAAGGGCTGAAGCTGTTCGTAGTGGTTGTCAGTCTGTAATAGTTCGATGCTCTGATAACGCTGTTTGAGCAAGTTGTGATCACGCAGAGGACGATTCAGCCAGCGCCCCAGTAAGCGGCTGCCCATTGCTGTTGTTGTCTGATCAATAACGGCCATGAGTGTGTGCTCTTTATTGCCGCTGAGAGCAGTATCAATTTCAAGGTTGCGACGACTGATGGTATCCAGGATCACTGCAGTATCATGCTGTTCAGGTTTTAAACTGTGGATATGAGGCAGGGCAGTACGTTGTGTATTTTGTACATATTGTAATAAACAACCGGCAGCTCGAAGAGCATTATGAAAATCATCACAGCCAAAGCCCTTAAGATCCTGAGTTGCAAATTGCTGATTTAAACCCTGCCTGGCTGTCTGTTCATCAAACCACCAGGGAGGCTGCTCTGCAAAGGCTGTTTTTTTACCCAACTGGCGCTGTAGGATCTCTTTGACAGCCAGACCTTCTTCCAGTAAAAGCTCTGAGGGTCTGTGTCGTTCCAACTCTGATTGTAAAGACTCCAGAGTATTGAGTTCGGAAACCGTAAACTGCCCACTGGTTAAGTCCAGAATTGCGAGTCCATAACTATTGTCAGAGTCCTGCTGCTCATTAATAAAAATCGAAGCCAGAAGGTTGTCTTTTCTATCTTCAAGCAGACTGTCTTCTGTAATGGTTCCCGGAGTAATAATGCGCACTACTTTTCGTTCAACCGGCCCTTTGGATGTTGCTGGATCGCCAATTTGTTCGCAAATAGCAACTGATTGATTGAGTTTAACCAGTTTAATTAAATAATTATCCACCGCATGATAGGGCAGACCTGCCATTGGTATGGGTTCACCACAGGCCCGTCCCCGAGCCGTTAAAGAGAGATCCAGTAATTGAGAGGCTTGTTTGGCATCATCGAAAAAGAGTTCGTAAAAATCCCCCATGCGATAAAAAACCAGCATATTGGGAAATTCTGCCTTGATCTTTAAATACTGCTGCATCATTGGAGTAAATTGCTGGAGATTTTTTGAATTAATTTGCGGGGTGGTCATAGGGTAAATGCTGGGTTCTTATTAGTGACGTGCTTTATTATATGACAACTGATGTTGAGTGACCAGCATGGTAAAATTAAAGATTATTGATTCGGTTTGTGGCTTATCATATGATTGAGTTTATTAGGTTTTATTGAGATTTTATTGAGAATACAGTTATGCCGTACACAATTAATTGGAAAGGTAAGGAAGTTCACTCTCACTTTTATGGTACTTTCACTCCGGAAGTCCATATTGAAGCCCTTCACAAGTTATTCGGGGATCCGAGAATTGATGATATCAAACTTATAATTGGTGACTTTTCAGATATTGATGGTGAGTATCTCAGTGATAAGGATGTAGAATACCCGGTCGCCATGACGACCGGAGCAGCTTCCTATATAAGAAATATAAAAGTGGGACTGGTTGCTGTTGATAAAAAAATTATAAAACTGTGCCGGGATTATATTGAGCTTTCATCCCATGTCAACCCGACCTGGGATGTCAAACTTTTTGATAGTGTGGACAAGGCAAGAGAATGGGGGGAGAGTTCTCCAGTAATTTGATATCCCAGAGTTATTATCCCAGAGCTATACTTTAGCAGCCATACTCTGGTGTTGTTATTATTAAATTGTAATATTAAAAATCAAACCAATAGCGAGTAATAAGATTAAAGCAGCTGAAAGCAGGGTGATCGATTTAACGATATTGAGTGTAGTTGTCATTGTAAGCATCCTTTCTGGATATTTTTTATTGAAAGTAACGACTTTGGCCGTTTTATTAGTATTTTTATTATATTTAAACAAATAAAAAACCCTTGTAAACTGTCGTTATACAAGGGTTTTATTGTTTGGCTCCCCAAGCATGATTCGAACATGCGACCAAGTGATTAACAGTCACCTACTCTACCGCTGAGCTATTGGGGAATTGCTCTTTTTTATATGCGTGCTGCATAGCTTGCATCGGAGTGATTAAAACTCTCTGAAGCAACGCAAGCTATTCTATGCATTTTGATTTTAATGTCAAGGCACATTGTAAATAAAAGTTAATAAAATCCATTTTTTTTATAACAGCAACGTAATATCAATAACTTATGAACAATTCAAGAACAGCTGAGTGGCTTTCCTCCAGTCGCTTTAGAGGCTATCCGAATCCTTCCGGTTCGAGCAATAATAACGCTCTTAGCGAATTTATCCCCTAATTGAGTGCATAGAGTAAATGTACCATTAGTACTGCTGTGGCCATTGGGGAAATAACGGACATAATTATGTGAACCAAAGCCTTTATATTTTAGTGACAGATCATCTGGCAGAGCTTGCTGAATAGAGATCACCTGTTCATTATTGCTGATTTTTTTATCATTATCAGTGTCTGAAAAAATAATCCAGCCAGCTGACCAACGTGCTTTTGGAGTACATTGTTTCCCATTACTACTTTTGCATAATAACACTATGCGGGAGTGTTTTATTGCTTCAGAGCGAGCCAGCATGTGATGATTGAACAGGGTATACAGTTGTGTCGTCTGTTGAGTATTTGCATGGAGTTGAGAGAATGATGGTATAGCGATCGAAAATACAACGCCAATAATAGCCAGAGTTATTATAAGTTCAATCAGAGTAAAGCCTTTTGACTTGTTGGTAGCAACTATGTTCATTTGAAAGTCCTTTTTCAAAGATGAGATTTGACAATGATTTTACATGTATAAGTTGAATTGTTTGAGAGAGGTTTTTGGCAATAAATGTCAGAAAAAAGCAACTAAGTAAGTAGGATAAATCCTACATGATCTTTTTATTTTATATTTTTGTATTTTTGCTTTAAAAAAGGTTGAATAATTCTCAAAAAATAATTGAAAATAGTCTAATATTACTATATCTCTTGAAAAACTTGGATGCTGAAATATAAATGAGTGACCTGAATCATTCTAAAAAAACACAATTGATGCAGACCCAGAACCGTGGGGATGAGCAATTAAAAGCACAATTCAATCGTCTCCTGAGTAATGCCCATGAAAATCAGCATAAACTGAAACGTTTTGAGGAGATTGAGTTTAAATTAATGGCTGCTGAATCTATTGAGCAACTATTGCTGATTATTCGTGATGAATATGCCACGCTGTTTAAATTAGATGCCTGTGCTTTACTGCTTGAAGATGAAAGCCTGTCACTACGTCGCTTAATACCGGAGTCAATGCGGGGGAGTGATAAACAAGGAGCTGGCAGACAATCTTTTTTAACCTTATTGAATTTTCCAGTTGAGTTGGAAAAGCTAAACTATTTGCCGAGTCAAATTACCACAGGTGTGTATCTTATTTCCAGGCATCAATGGCTAATAGATAATCCTGAAATAAAATCCATTGCGGTAATGCCTCTGGTACGTCGAGGAAAAAAAATCGGTGTGTTTTGTTGTGGCAGCTATGACCGTGAGCGTTTTCAGGTTCATGCAGCCTGTGATTTTTTGCAAAGACTATCATTTATTATGGCTGTGTGTATTGAAAATGCACTGAATCTGGAATTACTGAAACTCAGCACAATTACCGATCCCCTGACTCAGGTTCATAACCGTCGATTCTTTGATCAGCGTCTGCCTGAAGAGTTAGCCCGAAGCGATCGCTCTTTAAAAGCTATTTCCTGTTTATTTCTTGATATTGACCACTTCAAGTCTGTCAATGATACTTATGGTCATGGTGTCGGGGATGATGTGCTATGTCAGGTTGCTCAAAGAATTCAATCTGTGTTGCGAACTCATGATGTCCTGGCACGATATGGCGGTGAAGAATTTGCCGTTTTATTGCCTGAAACGGGTAATAGTGAGGCCATGCTCGTAGCGCAGCGTATTGTAAATGCAGTCAATAAGAACCGCATAGTGGTTGAAAAAAATGTTATTTTGACTATTACTATTTCTGCAGGTGTTTCAACATTAATGACGGAAGAGTTAATTGATGATACTCTTAATAACCTGGAAACACTTGGAATGAAGCTGCTCTCAACTGCGGATCAAGCCCTGTATGATGCTAAAGAGCAAGGTCGAAACCGTGCAATCAATGCGGGTTTACTGGCTTTGGTTGATTCAATAGGGTGCTCACAGAAATTCCAATATTAGCAATCATGTGTCTTAAAACCAAATACTGGGATATCAATGCAATTTAGCGAAACCATTCTTAAACGTAAATCCACTCGTGCTTTCTTAAAAAAAACAGTTGAACCAGAGAAGCTCCAGACAATACTTGATTTGGCGCGTCATGCACCCTCTGGGGTGAACACCCAACCCTGGCAGGTTGCCGTTGTCAGTGGTTCGACCAAGATACAACTGGATGAAAAACTTGAACAAGCCTTTCGTTCAGGTGCTAAATCACAGATGGACTATCAATACTATCCTAAACAATGGAACGAACCCTTCAAAAGTCGACGTAAAGCCTGTGGTTTAAAAATGTATTCAACCTTAAAAATTACCCGGGATGATAAACAGCGGCAGCAGGATCAGTGGGCGGCTAATTATAGAGCCTTTGATGCGCCAGTTGTGCTGTTCTTCTTTGTGGATAATTGTGCTGAACAGGGATCATTTATGGATTATGGCATGTTTCTGCAGTCCGTTATGCTGGCCGCTGTTGATCAGGGACTTGCCACTTGTCCTCAGGCGGCACTAACGGAATATCCGAGCATAGTAAAAGAAGTATTAAATCAGGATGAGCAATCACTGCTTATCTGCGGAATGGCTTTAGGGTATGAAGACTGCGATGCTCTGGTCAATAGCTATCGGACTGAACGAGAGGATTATTCAGCCTTTACGCAATTCTTTGAGTAACTACTCAGCGTATTCATCTTTTACCCGATTTCTGCGTTATTTTCGTACTCAAATGGTCACATATACTTATATGCTCACATTTTCCGTGCAAAAATGCCTTGAACTCGGGCAAAATCTAAACACGCTGAATAGTTACCTCTTTGATTGATAATTTAAAGAGGCTTTAATTTCAACTAACCAACAAGTATACTTGAAATTAATAATAATAAATTTTACTAGTTTTAAATCAGGCAGAATCGATAAATAATGACTCAACCGCAGACAAATAATACCTATTCGGTCGATGTCTTAATGCAGCAGGCCAGACAGTTGGCGGCTAATTATCGTCGTGCTACGGGCAAAACACTGGCAGGAGTCAGTGGCGAGCTTTCTACCTATGATGCTATTCGCCTGTTACATCTTGCACCAGTCCTGGATCAAATTGGTTATGAAGCTGTGGGCACGGAGCAATCCGGCGATCTGCAGGGTGAAAAAATACAGATAAAAGGGCGTACCATTTTCAGTGATGCAAAATCTACGTATCGTATTGGTCAGCTGAAAATGGAGCAGGGCTGGGATAGTGTTGTCCTGGTTCTGTTAAATGATGACTATGAACCATTTGAGATCTATGAAATTGATCGAGCGACTTTAACGGATAATGTCATTGATAAGCAGAGTAAAAAGGCCAAAAAAGGTGCCATGACTGTTGCTCGTTTTAAAAAGATTGCCACGCTTGCCTGGAGTAATAAATGGGTAGATGAAGAAGAGGCAAGTTAAACAAACTGTTTCATAATGATAGACGACTTAAATCACATTTTTTCAAAAGATGGTTTGCTGTCCCAGTTTTTGCCTGATTACCTACCCCGTGATGCACAATTGCTTATGGCTCAAAAAATTGAGCAAACTCTGCAAAAAAAGGGCATATTATTGTGTGAGGCCGGCACCGGAACTGGTAAAACCTATGCTTACCTTATACCTTCTATTTTATCCTCAAAACAAATCATTATCAGTACCGGGACAAAAAATCTTCAGGATCAATTATATCGCAAAGATCTTCCGGTTATTGCCTCAATGCTTGAATCCGTCAGGCAGCGAGCACTCAATTATAGTCTTTTGAAAGGCCGCAGTAATTACGTCTGCCTCTATCGCTTTGAAAAAGCACAGGATGAATCCTGGTATGGGGAGCAAATTCTATCTGAACTGCAAATTATTGAACAATCCATTGGCCAAACTGAGTTTGCAGATATTGCTGAATTTGATGAGATTAAAGAGCAGTCAGCACTCTGGCCGATGGTAACCTCCACCGCAGAAAACTGTCTGGGCAAAGCCTGTCCTGTGCATGATGATTGTTATGTTTTAAAAGCCAGAGAGCAAGCTTTTGGCGCTGATATAGTTATTGTTAATCATCATCTTCTAATGGCTGATCTCAAGCTAAAAACAGATGCTTTGGGAGAGTTATTACCCTCAGCAGACACTTATATTATTGATGAAGCACATCAATTACCCGATGTAGCATCCCGTTTTTTTTCTCAGCAAATATCCACCAGACAAATCAAAAATTTATTAAAAGAAAGTCGGCGCTTTGTTTCAAAATCAACCCTGCCAATGGAACGATTTGTTGCTTTAAGTGATGATATTCGGCGAATGCTTGATGATTTGTTTATGGTTATTAAGCGCTACAAATCACGCGGCAGCTGGTCAGAGATTAGTCTGGCAGTAAAGCCTCTTTGTGAAGAAGTGATATATGGCCTGAGAAAACTGAAACTGTTTTTTGAGTCATTTGTTATTCAGTCACTGCTCGCTAATAATGCCGAACTGGAACGCTGTTACAAACGCAGTGAACAACTATTGGTCACTTTTGAGGAACTCACAGCTAATACACCTGCAGGTATGGTGCATTGGTTTGAGTGTCATGGTCAGTCCATTAGTATCCAGTTGACACCACTTTCAGTGGGTGATGAATTTAAACAACAGCTTGAGTCAACGTCTTCAAACTGGATTTTTACATCAGCAACCCTGAGCATTCATAAACCTGAGCAACATGATAGCCTGGAACAGAGTGAAACACAGAATAAGTCTCTTTTTGCTCATTTTTCCAACCAACTGGCATTGAATGACTATGATGTGCTCAAGCTTGACAGCCCCTTTGATTATAATCAGCAAGCAATTCTTTATGCTCCTCAGAATTTGCCCCTACCCAGTGATGAACAATATACCGCATCAATGATCCGTACCATCCTGCCAATTATTGAGTGGCTTGGGGGAAGAACATTTTTCCTGTTCACTTCACATCGGGCCTTGCAGGAGGCAAAAGAAATACTGCAAATGACGGATTTTAATTTATATGTTCAGGGTGATGCGCCCAAACAACAGCTGGTGAAGCAATTTAAAATTACCAATAAGGCCATCTTATTAGGAACCAGTAGTTTTTGGGAAGGTGTAGACGTTAAAGGCAAGGCTCTGTCCTGTGTTGTTATTGATAAACTGCCCTTTGCTTCGCCTTATGAACCTGTTTTACAGGCAAAAATCAATTTAATGAAGCAGCAGGGGATTAATGCCTTTTATCAATACCAGCTTCCACAGGCAGGTATGGCACTAAAACAGGGAGCGGGGCGTTTGATCCGGGATGTTGGTGACACTGGAATTCTAGTGATAGCCGATCCCCGTTTGTTAAATAAAGCATATGGCTATTATCTGAGAAAAACTTTACCGGAAATGCCCGTAGAAACAGATTTGTTTCAATTACAAAAAAAGTTTGCTGAAATAACAAGTTAGCCTCTGATGATTAAATTCTGTTAGAATATTGCCATAACAATGATGATTTAACCCCGAATATAATATTAATCAATGAAAATACTTGCTCTTGATACGTCCAGTAATGCCTGCTCTGCTGTATTGCTGGAAGGTACAGTGCAGGAGTACTCCTGTATTGAACGTTTTGAAATTGCACCCAGACAGCATACGCAGTTGATTTTACCAATGATTGATTCGGTTCTGGATGAAGCGGGTTATGATATTAAGCAGATGGATGTGCTGGCTTTTGGACGCGGTCCCGGCGCTTTTACCGGAGTTCGTGTTGCTACGGGAGTTGTTCAGGCAATTGCTTATGGGGCTGATCTGCCAGTGGCACAAATTTCTTCACTGGCTGCTATTGCTCAGGGTTCAGCCCGTTCTCATAATAATGCCCAATGTCTGGTTGCTAATGATGCCAGAATGGATGAGATATACTTTGCAGCCTATGAAATGCAGCAGGGGTTTATGACTCTGTCTGGTCAGGAGTGGGTGATCAAGCCAGAAAACCTTGAATCTGTTCTGAATAAATCAATCAGACTGAATGATTCGTGGTCAACCATTGGTAATGGCTGGTCAGTTTATAATGAACAGCTGATAACAATTATCGAGCAGTGCAGCTTGAAGAAAGATGAAATAACTGAGGCTTCTTCATATCCGTGCGCCAGAGATATTGCCTTTCTGGCTTTTAAATACGTTGCAGATAAAACTCTGGTCAGCGCCGCACAGGTCAGCCCTGTGTATCTACGGGATAATGTTGCAAAAAAACCTAAAAAAAAACCTTAAACCTAAAGTAAGTCATAAAAGATGAATGCAAATCAAAGAAAGTATATTCGCACCCGATTAACATCAAGCGTTAAACTCACTCACCCTGACACAGGAACGATTGAAGTTAAAACCCAGGATATTTCAGATGGCGGAATTTATCTGGTTTCATCCTCACTGGAGGACATTCTACCTATTGGAAGTAAGGTACAGGTTCAATTAATTGATACACCTTTTGAAGCCCCTGTTCTGGATATGCTCATTGTGCGTCTTGAAAAAAATGGTATTGGTCTTAAGTTTATTGAATAATTAACGAATATTGACTAATCTAAGTAGTATGGACGTTAGAGTTTTCGACATTAATCTCAACGTTTAAAATAAATAACAACAAATGCGAAATATAATGGCATCATCTCTAAACAATAGTAACTCTAAAGACAGTATTTCTAATAGCAAATAGGTAAGTGGTAATGACTGATAGTATCGATCCCATGTTTCTTAATATTTTATATGCCTGTATGGGCGGTGTAATCACGCTCTTTTTTATGTGGTTCGGTTGTAAATTATTCAGTCATTTAGTGAGTTTTAGTATCCCTGAACAATTAGCTAAAGGTAATATTGCTGTGGGTTTGATGTTGATGGGCATGTTTATTGGTATTGGTACAGCGTTAGGTTTAGTGATTGGCCTGGGGCTCAATTAATAATGCGCCTTCTGTTAAGACACAAGTTTAATGTGCTGTGGCTCATTTTGATTTTATTGCCGGCCTTTGTTCTTGCTGCTTCTCACAAGCACGTCAAGCATAAACACTGGACCAAAAAATACGATCGTCATTTTAAAAAAAATACTAAACATTATTTTGGTCCCGGGGTTGACTGGCACTGGTTTAAAGCTCAGGGAATTGCTGAATCCGGCCTTAATCCGGAGGCAAAAAGTAAAGCGGGTGCAGTTGGCATTATGCAGATAATGCCCTCAACGTATCAGGATATTTTGAAAAAAACATCTGGCTTTGGAAAAATTGAAGATCCCCGCTGGAATATCGCTGCAGCCATTTATTATAATCGACAACTCTATAAACGCTGGAAGAAGAAAAATATAGCTGTTGATGAGCGAATGAACTTTACTTTTGCCAGTTACAATGCAGGGTTTGGTCGGGTGTTAAAGGCTCGAAAAAAGCTCAGAGAGCAGAATAAAAAGCAACCGGAAGCCGTCAAACAATGGGCTAAAGTTTCACCGTTTACGCCACCTGAAACCCGCCATTACATTCGCAGAATTGATAAATTAATGCAAGTGAAAGCAAATTAGTCTATTGATTTTAAAATAGTGATATACGCTCTAAAATAAAAGCCAGACATTCAAATTTTAAAGTGCTGGTTTTTATTGCCTGTTTGCTGATTTTTTTACTGGTTGAACTGATCATGCAGAAACAGGGTAGTACTTTAGTTTTCTGACATTATGATCATCCATTCTTTTATCCCCATTATTGCATTTAATCTCATTAACTATGCTGCTGATGTGAAGTGGCGTACTTTTCTCTGGACTTATCGGAAATAAAGATAAATGGGTGGAATTATAGATCATTCAATTATAACAAAAATAATCTGAGTAAACCCAAACTGAATGGCCGACCGATAATACTCTGACGAAACTATCATCGGACAATAGCTGTTTCACCCTGCTATTGAAAATATATTAATGATAAATTTGTTATTTATCAGATAAACCTTACAAAAAATAATGATATTTTTTTAGTAATCAGTAATAATGCTGAAAAGGAGAAATACGGGGTTGGGTATTGCCAATATACGTCTTTCTTTAGATCTAAATTGTTAGCTTGCAAAGGAAATATTGATTGAATAACAAGTTACCACTTATAGAAATATTTTTAAGCGCATTGTTATTACCTAAAAAATACACATTTGAACTACTAAAACTTGGGTTTCCATTAATAATTACCGGTATGATTTTGGTTGTATACAATCATTTTTTCCCAAATGATGCTGGTAATCAGATGTCATTAATTTCAGATATAATTATTGAACCTTTGTTTATATTGTCATTAGTAATAGCAATTGTTGGTTGCCATAGAATTTTCTTAAAATATTCAACTCCAGAAGAAAATAATAAACTATTTAGGTGGACAGGAAATGAAATCCGCTATATTGGTTGGTGGTTATTAATTGGTATTGTCATTAGTCTTATTTCAATACCCGTCGTACTACTCGTTATGCCTATATTAACAAATTCAATTAATGATAATTCTACACTGTATCCACTTCTACTTTTTATAGGGTTGCCGATCTTCTATGTAGCTTCAAGATGGTCAATGGTTTTACCTGCTTCAGCAATTGACATTAAAAATAAAACTTTAACCTGGTCGTGGGATATGTCAAAAGATAATGGTTGGAGATTAACACTATTAATTTCTATTCTCCCATTTTTCTTTGATACGATTTTTGAGTTTTTGCCTCATTATGATTCAATAGTATATTCATTGTTTGTAGGTATGGGATGGTTGATTATTGGTGTAATTGAAATTGGCTTACTTTCTTTAAGTTATGAGCATCTTTCGAAATTAAAAATAAATGATTTAGAACCTGATAAGATGAGCTAGCCAAAATGTATTGTTGAATTTTGTGATTTTAATTTATTCAAATATCGAACAGTTTGCTTGATGTGGTAAACACTTAGACGCAGCGTCTTTTAAAAATCTGAGTTGACTTCAGGACTTCCCTTTTTATAAAGTCTTTTGGAAATCCAAAAATCCATTATTATGATGCTTGAAATAAAATAATTGCCACAAACATGAAAAAAATATTTTCTATATTCGTATTTTTATTAATAGTTTTTATTGGTTTATATGCCTATTTTAGTTTTTTTATAACTGATGTTTATATAAGCACTGTGACACCCAAACACATGGAAATAAATTCATTTGAACTTATGAAACTCGAAAAAAAAGAAATTGCTTTTTTAGCAGAAAGTTTAGCTCAAGAGCATATTTTCTTAGCAAATGAAAGACAGAAAGTTAATGGTATTTTAAAAAAACTAATAATCATACTATTTTCAATATCATGTATGTTGTCTTTAGTTTTTTTATTCGTTTCTTTTAAATCAACAAACGACGCCAGGATAAAAAATAAGAAAGAATGATTGAAACCATAATCACGAAAACTACAGCAATTGAAGCATATATTATTCGTGGGCGCTTAGAAGCAGAAGGGATACCAGCATTTATTGCTTTTGAACATCATATATGGGCAAATTGGACTTTGTCGAATGCTTTAGGTGGAGTACGTATTCAAGTTTTGTCATCAAAAAAAGATGAAGCTATTAATGTAGTTTCAAGTATTGAGCGTGGTGAATTTCAAAAAGAGCTTGAGAAAGAAATAAAATACACTGAAAAGAGTATTTGTTCAGTTTGTGAAAGTGACGAGGTTAATAATGTAAATTGGTCCTGGAAGTTGGCTTTTTTCTCATTGTTTTTTTTAGTGATCCCCATTCCTTTTTTTCAGAACCAATTGAAATGTGCAAAATGTAAGTATTCCTGGAAAATACATAAAAGCGCATATTCAGTTTCAGTCAAAGCTTTCACTACTTTATATTTTGGAGGGCTTTTACTGATTTTACTTGCTCTTTGGTATTTTTGGTGCTCGCTAAATTGTCCCATAGCAAAATTTATATAGGCTATAAGTCCTAATACATCATATTCAGGAAGTTCTGGATCTAGAGGTTTTCAAAAACTGAGTTTGGCTTGCTTCTTAGTGCAATAAATTAAGTCTCTGGGAGAGCAGAATTCGTGAATAAAACAGAGCTGGCTCAGAAAAAAGGATAGGAAATCCAGTGATACTAATAATTGATTTCATGGATAAATATTAATCAAATTGACTCCTGTTAACTAAGCTGTAACCTATCAGTGGTAAGATCAAACAAAGCATCTTCAGTAACTCACTATTATTTACGTAAACGCATTAACCATGGTGTTTCTAGGTGTTTTTAAACAAATTAAATTTAATTATTTCCTTGATAAATGTCAATACTTAACCTATATTTCAGCCATATCCTTAACATTAATTAAAGTAATTATCAATTACGCCGATTGATACAATAGTCTCTACTGAACTGAAACGAATTAGTTAAAAAATGAGCTATCAATCAATCATTCATTTATTTTTAACATTCATGGTAATAAATAATGCTAACACTAAAACTTAAGTTATTTAGATTCGCGGTAATGATAAAAATCTCTTTACTTATCAGCTTCTTGTATGCAAACCATGTTTATGCAGCACAAAAATATACACCAAGTGAAGTATTTTCAGGGGTTGAATATTCTAATCAGATCCTTGACCAGCTATTATCCTCCAAAAATGTTTCAAATATTAAAATTCCTGCATCAAAAGAAAAAGATGCCAAACCAATGCATGTGTATGAATTACAGGTTTCAGTTCTAAACGAATTATATCAATATGCCATTAAAAACAACCGCAATCCTCCGCCACTTACCATTTCGACTCCAATTAAATATACACCAACAGATGTCTATCTCCTGACTCAACTGGTCATTAATAATCTGGAAAGTATTTATGAAGATCAGGGAGGCAATATTGATTTTTCAATGAATGACCATAGTGGAAAATCACCTGCTAATGTTTATCAGGAACTCTTTGAATTGTATTACAAACTGAATCGAGTAAATGATAAAGAAAAGGTCAGCCCCAATGAAGTTTATTCTCACATTATCCGGGCTAAAGAAGATTTGCAATACACACTGCTGCTATTGTCAAAACGCATTGATAATAAACAGGAGAATAAAAAACGCCTTTTGATCACGGCAATCTATGGCATGCACCCTGATGGAACTGTCATCTCAGCTCTGCAAGCAGGCAAAAAGCCAGCCGATGTTATCCAGGTAGCATTTGAGGTTCGAAAAAAATTAAACATTCTGAGAAAACGTAATCAACTGCCAGAAATAAAAATCCCCCTAATGAGCGATTATGAAAAAATAAAACCCATTGATGCATTTTTACAGACACAATTTATTATTGCTGAATTAAACCTGCTTAAAATACCTTTAAAGATCAGCAGCACAACCAATAGTGTCAAAACTGCAACGGGAAAAACGCCCTCTGATGTTTACCAGGTTTTTAAACATATCGATTATATGCTTGAACGACTAATCAAAACCCTTTAACCCATTTTCTGGATATAACAATGAACTTTATAATGATAAATACAATCCGAAAGAAAATTCTTGCAAGTAATGGTGTTTTACTACTCATATTACTCGTCGTTTTGATTTATGCTTTGACACAATTGAATAAAAATCAGCAGCTATTGCTTGAGGAAGAAGAGTCCTTTATTACATTGCAAAAAATCTCTGAAATGGAAGAACTTTTTGTTGAATTTCGTTTGGTTAGTACTGAATTTATCGTACTCCTCCAAAATGATAAAAAACAACAACAAGAGAAATATTATAAAGAATTGACCCACCTTTTTAAAACCTCATCCTCTCAGGAAATAAAAGCCAAAGTAACCGAGCTAAATCAGTACTTAGAACAAACAAAACAAGCTGTGGCCGCCTTTATTAATGATGACAAAATGGAAGGTAGTCTGTTGTTGGATCAGTCAATTAAAACTGCATCAACAATAATGCTCGCCTTACGAGAAGAATACCGTCTCAATAAGCAAAGGCAGGATGTAATTATTGAGGCAGTTCATCAATCAAATGAAAATGTTAGTTTCTCAATTTACTTATTATTGGCTGTTATGTTATTTGTTGGTGTGGGGATGTCCTTATTCCTTGCTAATTTGATTAGTCGTGGACTTGTCAGTCTGACAAAAACTGTTGAATCCATTGAAAAAAGTGGCGATCTCACTCAAAGAGCTGACATACAATCTAATGATGAAGTTGGTACTTTGGCAGCTGCTTTTAATCGACTGATAAATAATATGTCTGATATTGTTTCTGAAGTGATCCAAAAATCAGATCAACTAGCCTCCTCAGCACAACAACTTTCAGCCATCACAGAACAAACCAGTAATGGGGTTAAGCAACAATCAGACGATATTATGCAGGTTGCATCTGCCATGAATCAAATGTCTGCCACCGTTAATGAAGTTGCTTCTAATGCTCAACATGCGTCAGATTCTGCAGATACTGGTAACAAAGAAGCAGAGAGCGGTAGTCAGGTTGTCAGCCAGACAATTACAGCAATTAATGCACTGGCTAGTGATGTTCAAAGCGCATCTGGTGCCATTGAAAAATTCAAAAATGATAGTGAAAATATAGGTACAGTTCTTGATGTTATAAAAAATATTGCGGAACAAACCAATCTGCTGGCACTCAATGCAGCAATTGAAGCTGCTCGTGCTGGCGAGCAGGGGCGAGGATTTGCTGTTGTGGCCGATGAAGTGCGCACTCTTGCTCAGCGAACACAGGAATCCACCATTGAAATTGAGACCCTGGTTGATACCTTACAAAGTGGAGCAGGACAGGCTGTTAAGGTAATGGAACAGAGCCGGGAAAAAACTGAAAGCACTGTGACTTTAGCTGAGCAAGCAGGTCAGTCACTTGAGGCTATTAACAAATCTGTTAATAGTATTCTTCAGTGGAATACTCAAATAGCCACTGCCGTTGACCAACAAGTCGTAACAGCTGAAAATATTAATGGCAATATCAGTAATATTCAGACAGTCTCCGAACAGACTGCTTCAGGTGCCGAACAAACATTTGCATCAAGCAAGGAACTCAATGAGCTTGGCGCTCAACTTAAAGATTTGGTTGGACAGTTCAAAGTGTAGTTAACTTGCAGTATTAACTGAAAAAGCTTACAGCTTCAGTTATATTTGGCCCCAAATCTAAATTGGACGAACACTAATAACTGAAGCACATCCATTAATCCCCCATGCCTGGGGCATGTTCCTGCCTGCGGTAACCCCCTTGTCAGAATAGTTATCGCCTCTGATTTTGCTTTAATCCAACTCCTTAAAGAGTAACTAATGACTTTATAAAAATCCTTTATTGCATCCTTAATAAGTAAGATCTAGAATAAATTTAAGGAGGCTCAGTAAATACCATGAAAGATAGAAGACTTCCAGTTAATATAATGGCTTTTGTTATGGCCGGGGGTGAGGGTAAACGCCTGAGGCCTCTGACCAACGAATGTTCTAAACCTGCAGTACCCTTTGGCGGGCGCTACCGGCTTGTGGATTTTGTGCTCAGTAATCTGGTCAATTCAGGTGTCCGTGCCATTTATCTATTGGTGCAATATAAAGCCCAGTCATTGATTGAACATATCCGTAAATCATGGACTATCTCACCCTTGCTTCCCGATCAATTTGTTACGGTGGTGCCGCCACAAATGAAAGAGGGCTCATCATGGTTTATGGGTACTGCAGATGCAGTTTATCAAAATCTCAATTTACTTAAGGAACAACGACCCGATATTGTGGCGGTGTTTGGTGCTGACCACATTTATCGCATGGATATCCGGCAGATGATCTGGTTTCATCAGCAGCAACAGGCTGATGTCAGCGTTGCCGCGATTCCAGTACCTGTCAGTCAGGCTTCTGATTATGGTGTCATCCAGGTAAATACTGATGGCAGAATTCATTGTTTTCAGGAAAAACCTGAATGTCCCTGTGTCATGCCGTCAGATTCGACTAAAGCTTATGCTTCTATGGGCAACTATCTTTTTAATACTGATGTGTTAATTGAAGTTCTTGAAAAAATGCATCAACAAGGTAAAACTGATTTTGGCCGGCATGTTCTGCCACAGCTGCTCAAGAGTCACCGCCTGTTTGCTTATGATTTCTCTTCCAATAAAGTGCCTGGTATCAAGTCTTATGAAGAAACCAGTTACTGGCGTGATGTTGGCTCACTGGATTCCTATTTCCAGGCTCATCAGGACATGCTGGGGATGCAGCCGAAGTTTGATGCCTTTAATCCACGCTGGCCTATATTTTCCTGTAACTATCAGGGACCTGCAGCACATGTAGCAGAAGGCCGGATTAAAAATAGCTTACTGGGTGCCGGATCCTTCATCAATAAGGCTCATCTTCATAATAGTATTGTTCGCTGCGAGGTGGTTGTGGAACCGGGAGCAGAGCTCCATGAGTGCATCATCATGGACAGTGTACGGATATGCCGTGGTGCGCAACTACGGCGGGTTATTGTTGAGCGGCACAATATTATCGAAGCTGGTACCAGGATAGGATACAACCTTGAGGAGGATAAGCGTCGCTATCATGTCACTCCATCCGGGCTAGTTGTTGTACCCTCAGGCAAGCTAAACTATTTTTCACGAAATTCAAGAGGTGAGAGTTCAGGTTATATTGAATAATTCTAAATCTCTCCTTTGTCAAAACCCTAGAAAGTTAAAGTGTGATATTAACTGCCTCTGATGAGCGAATTGCTTTTGCACGAGCCTGTTCGATTGTTTTATCCAGAGCCAAAGCAACGCCCATGCGTCGTTGAGTTTTTACTTTGGGTTTACCAAATAATCTGAGCTGGGTATCAGGCTCTGTCAGTGCATTTTCCAGATTGCTGAATTCGACCTGTGATGACTCACCATTGACGAGAATTACAGAAGAAGCAGCAGCGCCATATTGGCAAATATTGGGGATGGGCAGGCCTAAGATTGCTCTGGCATGCAGGGCAAATTCAGATAAGTCCTGAGAAATTAAGGTTACCAGACCCGTATCATGAGGGCGGGGAGAAACTTCACTGAAAATAACGTCATCACCTTTGATAAATAACTCAACGCCAAACAGTCCCCAGCCAGCTAAATTATCTGTTATTGTTTTTGCTATTTGAATGGCTTTTTCTTGGGCTGTCTGAGTCATCGCCTGAGGCTGCCAGGACTCTCTATAGTCACCATCAATTTGTTTGTGGCCTATCGGTTCACAATATGAAGTACCATTGACATGCCGGGTGGTTAATAAAGTGATTTCATAATCGAAATCAACAAAGCCCTCTATGATAACTTTACCTTCACCTGATCGACCACCTTCCTGAGCGTATTTCCAGGTTTTTTCAATGTCTGCTGCAGATAAAATGGTGCTCTGACCTTTACCGGAAGAACTCATTATGGGTTTAACAACACAGGGAATACCCACTTCTTTGACTGCTTGCAGATATTCCTCTTTATTTTGAGCAAATTGAAAGGGGGAGGTTTTAATGCCTAAAGTTTCTGCGGCTAAGCGTCTGATCCCTTCCCGGTTCATGGTCAGATTGGCTGCCCGGGCCGAAGGAATAATATTAAAGCCTTCATTTTCCAGGATCAGCAGCATTTCGGTGGCAATGGCTTCGATTTCAGGCACAATATATTGAGGCTGTTCAGCTTCAATAACCTGACGCAGAGCATCGCCATCCAGCATGTTAATGACATGACTGCGATGAGCAAGCTGCATTGCCGGAGCATTTTCATAACGATCAATTACAATGACTTCAGCACCCAGACGCTGCAGTTCAATGACAACTTCCTTGGCCAGTTCACCGCCGCCGCAAAAAAGTACCCGGGTGCCAGTGGGAGAGAGAGGAGTGCCAATTTTCATTTTGTTAGTCTCATTGTTAATTAATTGATACAATTGCTGAATATCTGATATCAGTGAATTATACCTGATATTGTCTTTTCTTTATAATTACCTTCATACAATGATGCATAAAATAAAAATTGCTGTGAGTGCCTGCTTGCTGGGGCAGCGAGTTCGTTATGATGGCCGGGAAAAAACTCATGCATTAATAGTGGATTTTTTTTTAAAGCAATGTTCTGATCAAGTTGAAATTGTGCCTTTTTGTCCTGAGGTTGCAATTGGTTTAAGTGTTCCGAGAGCAAAAATTCAGGTAGTCAAAAGAAAAGACGAACAAACTCGTGTTCTTGGTGTCGAAAATCACAGACTGGATGTGACTGAGCCCTTAAAGTCGTACGCTGAAACTTTTTTACAACAATACCCTGATATTCGATACTTTATTGTGAAATCGAAATCACCCAGCTGTGGTTTTCAATCAACACCTTTGTTTGAATTATCAGGGTTTGAGTTACCAGAGTTTGAATTACCAGAGTTTGAATTCCCGGCACAGGAAAAACAAGACTATAAACAAATTGGCCTGACTTCAGGGCTTTTTGTGCAAACTTTATTGCTCTTAAATCCTGAAGTACAAATAATTGAAGAAGCCAGACTGACGAGCAGAGAAGCATGTTCAGATCTGATAAAATTAAAAAACAATAAAAACTGACCTGATGTTAAAAAAACTAATCATCCCATTTATTATTTTTGCACTTGCAATCGCTTTCTTTAAACTGATGATTGCGACTAAGGAGCAATCTCCTGAGATTATAATTAACGAGCATGTCTGGCGTGTTGAACAGGGTAGGGTAGAAAAACAAAGCCTTGCTCCTGTTGTGACTTTATATGGCAAAGTTGAATCCTCTGAATTGCTGAATTCTGCGGCACCTGCTGCGAGCCAGGTGGTTGCTGTTCTGGTAAAAGAAGGTGAATCTGTTGATAAAGGCCAGTTAATGCTCAGTCTGGATCCCGGTGATTTTGAACCCACGGTTATGCAGGCTCAGGCGAAAGTAAAAGAACTGGCTGCATTGATTAAAAGTGACCAGCTACGCCATGAAAATAATCTTAAATCATTGAAAAATGAAAAAAAGCTGCTCCGTCTGAGTGAAAAAGCTCTGGCTCGTGCAGTAAAAGTTAAAAAACAGAATCTGGGCTCTGTTTCTGAAACTGAACAGGCAATGCAGCTGGTTGAGAAACAACGTCTGTCTTATAACCAGATGCAGTTTTCAGTCAATGAGCACCACATACGTCAGGAGCAATTAGAAGCTCGGTTAATGCAGGCTGATGCGGATTTAAATAAAACTCAACTGGCTTTAAAACGCAGTCAGATCGTTGCGCCTTTTACTGGTATGGTGGCTAAAGTTAATGTTGCTCAGGGTGATCGGGTTAATGCTAATGAAAAACTCCTCAGTTTTTATTCCACTGAACATCTTGAAATACGTGCTAAATTACCGATGAAACTATTGGCAGAAATACAGCAAAGCCTTACGCAGGGGACCCCTATGGAGGGCGAGGCCAGTAATGGCAGTTGGGCCGCGGCAATTCGCCTCAATCGACTTTCCGGGGAAGCTCAGGCTAGTGGTGTTAATGCTATCTTTTCAATTGTAACTGAATCGACCCGATTTCGAATTGGTGCGATTGTGGTGCTGCGCTTACAAAGACCTGTCCGTGATAATATGATTAAAGTGCCTTATCAGGCTATGTATGGCAGTGATCGACTGTATCAGATAAAAGATAATCGGCTTCAGGCTGTAAAAGTCAAAACTATTGGCGAGCACCTTCAACAAAATCCCGGGGCGCACCCTCAGGAAGCTGAATTGCTTATTGAGAGTGATGCCTTAAAATCAGGTGATATTATACTCACCACTCATCTGCCCAATGCTTATACGGGATTAAAAGTTGATGCTTTTTTTAAAGATACAGGTAAGGAAACAGATAAGGAGAGCTTGAAGGGAAAAGATAATAAAAATGTAACAGAAAGTATCAATTAATGAAAATACTCTCTATTTTTGCACATCATAAAGTTGCGGCTAATTTATTGATGATGGTAATGATACTTTCGGGTGCTTTTGCTCTGTTAAAACTGAATATCCAGTTTTTCCCCACCTTTGCATTAGATCGTGTCAGTGTCAGGGTGATCTGGAGTGGCGCAAGTGCCGAAGATATCGAAGAAGCGATTACTATTCCCCTTGAACAGTCGCTGAAGACCGTTGATAACGTAAAGGATATGACGTCAACATCAGCTCAAAATGTGTCATCCATTCAATTGGAATTCAATGAAGGCACTAATATGATTTTCGCTTTAGATAAAGTGAAGCAGAAAGTCGATGAATTCCGGAATTTACCCAAAGATGCAGAAAAACCTCAGGTAGAAAATCTGACTCGTTATGAAGGCGTTGCCAAACTCCTGATATCCGGAACAAATGATCTGAGTGAATTAAGAACTCTGGCCAATGAGTTTGAGCGTGAGTTGAGTAAACTCGGGATTGATAAAGTAGAACTGAATGGCTTGCCGGATGAAGAAGTCAGCATTGAGATCCCTATTGAGCAATTACAATATCTTGACTTAACTCTGAATGAAATCAGTACCCGCATTAATACCTTCAGTCAGGATATGCCGGCTGGTACGCTGGGGGAACAGCATAATGCAAAAGAGCTGCGCAGTCTGGAACAGGCTCGTACTGAGATGGAATTTGCCCGTATCCCTATTGTTGCCACCAGCACTGATTTTGTTCGTTTAGGTGATGTTGCCAGTATTAAACGTCAGCCTGATAATGAAGGCGTTTTACGCTTAAAAGAGGGACGCCCCGTGGTCGAACTTGCCTTGCAGCGAACAGAGAATGGTAATGCCCTTAAAGCCGCAGAAATTTTACAGCACTGGCTGGATGAAAAACAGGCGACTCTGCCGCCTAATATAAAAATAGAAGTCTTTGATGCCAGTTGGCAAATGATCCGTGATCGTATTTATCTATTGCTAAAAAATGGCGGCGGCGGGCTTATTCTGGTGGTTCTTATTCTTTATCTGTTTTTAAATGCCCGGGTGGCATTTTGGGTTGCCGTGGGTATTCCCGTCTCATTTATGGCAACCCTGGCGATACTCTTTACGGTGGGCGGTACGATTAATATGATCAGTCTGTTTGGTCTGATCATGGCACTTGGCATTATTGTTGATGATGCTATTGTTGTTGGTGAAGATGCTCTGGCACATTATCAGGGGGGAGAAGAACCTCTGATGGCGGCTGAAGGGGGAGCAAAAAGAATGTTTGTCCCTGTTATCGCTTCCTCATTAACCACCATTGCTGCCTTTTTGCCGCTTATGATGATAGGCGGTATTATGGGTAATATTCTTTTTGATATTCCATTAATTGTTATCTGTGTAATTCTTGCATCACTGGTGGAAAGTTTTTTTGTTCTGCCGGGGCATTTGCGCAATGCGTTTTCTCATATCCATCGAAATAAAGACATTGATGCCCAGGAAAAGATGAGCAGTAAAGCCCCAAGCTTGCGTATTCGGCTGGATAGTGCTTTTGATTCCTTCCGTCAGAATAAATTTCGTCAAGTCATTACCTGGGCACTTAAACATCGCTCAATAACGGTTGCTCTGGTTTTATCCAGTCTGATCATGACCATTGGGCTGGTTGCTGGTGGACGGATTAATTTTACTTTTTTCCCCTCTCCGGAAGCACAAATTGTTTATGCCAATGTGAGCTTTGTTTCAGGTACCTCACGGGAGCAGACTGAAAGCTACCTCACATACATGGAAGAAAAGCTTAATGAGACCAATGAGGAACTGGGCGGCGGTATTATTGATATGGCTGTGACCATTAGCGGCAGCTCTTTTAGTGGTGGAAGTTCGAGAAAAAAAGGTGATCAACTTGGCGCTATTTTTCTACAATTAGTTGAGCCGGATCAGCGCAGTGTTCGAAATCCCCAATTTATTAAACACTGGAAAGATAAACTAAAAGACGTGGCCGGGATGGATAATCTGACCATTGTTTCGCGTAAAACAGGACCACAGGGTAGTGATATTGCTATTCGCCTGAGTGGTTCCAATAATGAACAACTAAAACGTGCAGCAACCGAACTATCTCAGGCTTTAAGAAGCATTGAGGGTGTTTATGGGGTTGATGATGATATGCCTTATGGCAAAGAACAGTTAATTTATCGACTCAAACCGGTGGGTGAAATTTTAGGGCTGACGGTGACTGATATTGGGCAGCAGCTGCGCACAGCATTTGATGGTGATCTGGTACAGATATTTCAGGATGGTGCAGATGAAGTGGAAGTGAGAGTACAACTACCCAAAGCGGAAAGAGATCAGATTAATACTCTGCAGAGAATTAATATTCGCACACCTTCCGGTGAGTTTGTGCCCCTGACCAGTGTGGCACAATGGACGATCAGACAGGGCTTTGAAGTTTTACGCCATGCAGAAGGTGAACTTGCATTAGAAGTGTCTGGTGAAGTTAATTCAGATGTTAATAATGCTAATACAATTCTTGCATCTCTGGAAGAAAAAATATTGCCGGAATTGAAACAAAAATATTGGATAGATTATAGTTTTGAGGGGCGCTCAGCTGATCAAAAAGAGACCATGAATGATATGAAGTCAGGTGCGGCCCTTGGCCTGACTTTAATTTACATTGTTCTGGCATGGGTTTTTGCTTCTTATGGCTGGCCACTGGTAGTCATGGCGATTATCCCTTTTGGTCTGGTGGGTGCAGTCTGGGGACACTGGATACAGGGCATTGATATTACTCTGTTGTCAGTTTTCGGTATCTTTGGTTTGTCCGGCATTGTTGTCAATGACTCAATTATTCTAGTGAGCTTCTATAAGCGCCTGAGAGATAAGGGAATGCTGGTCAACGATGCTTTGATCGAAGCTTCAGTGCAGCGCTTGCGGGCTGTATTATTGACATCTCTGACAACGATTGCTGGACTAACTCCCTTGCTTTTTGAAACATCATTACAAGCTCAATTTTTGATCCCGATGGCGGTATCAATTGCTTTTGGTCTGGCATTTGCTACGGTTCTGGTGTTGATTATTATTCCGGTGTTTCTATCGATACATGAATCAATTCACTTTAAACTTCGCGGGCTCTTCCGACAGAGTTCATCAGAGCTGCATCAGGATACTGTATGAAAGCATTTAAACTTGATCCTCGGCTGAATAATGATTGTTTTATTATGTCAGAATCAGATAAATTTATTATTTTATTGATGAATAACTCATTGGTTCCCTGGTTTATTATTGTTCCAAAAACAGATAAATCAGAGCTATATGAGCTGGATGCATCTATGCAAAACAGTGTACAGGCTGTGAGCAATAAATTATCAGAATTTATAATGGAAGAATTTAAACCTGATAAATTGAATGTGGCCGCGATTGGAAATATTGTTAAGCAAATGCATATTCATGTTGTTGGACGTTGCAAAAAGGATGTTTACTGGCCGGGAGTAGTTTGGGGAGCTGCAGAAAAAAAAATGTATGATGCTTCGGAAGTTAGGAATTTAAAGTCTAAGCTGGATCCTATATTAGAAATATGATATATTGTGATATACTATTTAAGTGATAATAAGTATATCTTTTATTTATTTAATACTATAGTGGTACAACACATTTATTGTTTTATGGCGTAGGTTTTGTCGGTAGGTTTTCGAACAATCGGTTTCGAACAGTCGGTTTTCGAACATTGTTTTTTTGACTTAATAAAAATAGAGTAGGGAGATATAGAGATGAAAAAAATAATTGCAATATCAGTTTTTTCAGCATTTGTTCTTGGGGCAGCTACAAATGCTTCAGCATTTTGGAGTAGTAACGATGATGAGTGTTACGGTCCATACGGTAAAATTCCAAACTGTAACCCATATGATGAGTGGGATCCAAGATACTGGATGGAAGAGATGGAAGATATGATGGATGACGATGATGATAACTATCGTTATGGCCGTGGTTATGGTGGTTACCAGCAGCCTTATTATGGCGGTGGTTATCAACAGCAGCCACAATATGGTGGTGGCTATCAACAACCATACTATGGCGGCGGTTATCAGCAGCCTTACTATGGTGGTTATCAGCAGCCTGTTGCACCAGCACCTGTTGCTCCAGCGCCAGTAGCACCTCAACAGTAAGTTGAGATGTAACATCAGCTTATATTGATATAAGCTGAAGGCTAACCCCAAAAAATGCCAGCTCGGGAGATCCGAGCTGGCATTTTTTTGTGTTTATATTTGAAAACGGGCTTGTTTACCCCTATTTAGTTATGAGTGTTTAAGAAATAGTTATAAATTGGAAAAATAATGAGTCAGCCTGATCCTGATGCAGTGAAACAATTTTTGCTCTCACTGCAGGATAAAATATGTTCAGCAATTGAAAAAAGTGACAATTCAAAGATATTTGCAGAAGAACAATGGCAGCGTGAAGAAGGTGGTGGCGGACGTACCAGAGTCCTTGAGTCAGGGGAAGTCTTTGAACAGGCCGGTGTCAACTTTTCCCATGTGATGGGTGATTCAATGCCGGCATCTGCCACGGCAAAACGTCCTGAACTGGAAGGGCGTTCCTTTGAAGCGATGGGCGTTTCTCTGGTTATTCATCCAAATAATCCCTATATTCCGACAACACACGCTAATGTGCGTTTTTTTATTGCTGAAAAAGAAGGTTGTAAACCCATCTGGTGGTTTGGCGGCGGTTTTGACCTGACACCTTATTATCCCTTTGAAGAAGATGTTATTGGTTGGCATAAAGAAGCCAAAAAGGCCTGTGATTTAATTGATTTAGATTATTACGATAGATATAAGAAATGGTGTGATGACTATTTTTTCCTACCTCACCGCCAGGAAACTCGCGGGGTTGGAGGTTTGTTTTTTGATGATCTCAATGAAAAAAGTTTTGCACATTGTTTTGCCTTTATGCAAAGCGTAGGCAATCAGTTTGTTTCAGCCTATCTGCCTATTGTTGAAAAACGCCGGTCTATCCCCTATGGTGAAAGAGAGCGTGAATTTCAATTATATCGGCGTGGCCGCTATGTTGAGTTTAATCTGGTTTATGACCGGGGTACTTTATTTGGTTTGCAAACCGGTGGACGAACAGAGTCAATTCTTATGTCACTACCGCCATTGGTTAGGTGGCGTTACAATTGGCAGCCTGAAGCAGGCTCAGATGAGGCCCGTCTGTATGAGCGTTATCTGCAACCACAGGACTGGCTTGGTCTCAATCAAACCTGACAGCATTCAATTTTATAATATATAAGAGAAGTAATATGAGTAAAAATTCTGAACAGCAAAAAGCTGATTTAATTAAAGACTACCGTAGTAATATTAGTCTTTTTGCTACCGGGGTGACTGTTTTGATAATTGAACATCAAGGTGATGTTCGCTGTATGACGGCAAATGCTGTGAGTTCATTGTCACTGGATCCCATTCAGTTATTAGTTTGTCCTTCAAAAAAAGCGGCATTTTCTGAATTGGTGCAAGAAGGGGCGAATTTTACAGTCAATGTGCTTGGTATTCATCAGGAAGATGTGTCTAATTATTTTGCCGGAGCCAAAATCGATTTAGATGAAAGTCAGGTTCATTATGAACATTTGTTTTCACAATCATCTGCTGCTCCTCGTCTAAAGGATTGTCTGGCTTCATTTTCCTGTAAAATCAATAAGCAATATGATGGTGGTGATCACTGGATTGTTGTGGGAGAAGTCATGGAATTGTATAAAAAAGATAAACAACTCGAACCCTTATTGTTTTTTGGCGGTAAGTATCATTATCCGGCAAAACCTGAAGTTGAACACCTTAAGCCGGTTGGTGATCCATACAAATAGATTAGAATGCATGAACCCCTCAATTGAATTTTACTATTTTGCTTTTTTAGTAGTTAATTTATCTATTTTAATTTTTTTCTTTTTTCGCACCCTGAAAATGCTGAAAAAGAAAAAAATCTGGGCAAGTTGCCGAAACAGCGGTTATCTTCTGTTGGTGCTGTTTTTCTTAATCAGCCTGTCTCTATTGGGCTCTAATATTTTTACATATCATCGCCTGACTTATGAGGAGCCAATTGCAGTACTGGATGTAAAACGCCATAAGCATCAGAGTTATAGTGTTGAATTACTGCAATTAGATACTTGTAAAATCACATCTTATCGGATCAATGGGGATGAGTGGCAGATTGATGCGAGGATCATAAAATGGCATGGCTGGGCAAATTTATTAGGTCTGGATGCCAGCTTTCAACTGGATCGTATCTCAGGTCGTTATCAGGAGATAAGTCAGCAACGTAATAATCGGCCAACGGTTTTTTCTTTGGAAGCAAAGCCTGATTTAGATCTTTGGGCCCTGAAAAAGAAATACCAGTGGTTGCCCTGGCTTGATGCCAGATATGGTCAGTCTGTTTTTTTAGCCATGAAAGATGAGCAGATATATCAATTATATATCACCCAGACTGGTCTTATTGCGCGTGAAATTACAGCGACACCTGAAAAGAATTGCCATTCATAATGAGTAGTTGCTAAATATCAAACATTGTAAAACCTCCCTGAGTTGTCTATTGTTTGTATATAAAAGGCCAAATAATAAATACCTGTTTTTATTCAGGTTTTTTTATAATCTAAAAAAGTTTATAATAGTAGCATTTGCTAATCTAAGTTAAACCAGTGTTAAATCAATGTCCAGAATAAATCAATCCTCAAATCTTCAAAACATCTTTGCCTATGATAAGTATTGGGCTGAATGTTATGGTCTTTCTCAATATTTGCCTCATACAGTTACTGAAATGGAAGCTCTGGGATGGGATTCCTGTGATGTTATTCTGGTGACCGGAGATGCTTATGTTGATCATCCCAGTTTTGGCATGGCTCTCATTGGCCGCTTGCTGGAGTCTCAGGGCTTCCGTGTTGGCATCATTGATCAGCCTGACTGGCAAAGCTCTGAGCCCTTTAAAATTTTAGGTAAGCCGAACCTGTTCTTTGGTGTGACTGCGGGTAATATGGATTCTATGATCAATCGTTATACGGCGGATCGTAAATTGCGCCATGATGATGCTTATACTCCAGATGACATCGGTGGTAAACGACCTGATCATGCCGTTGCTGTGTATACACAACGCTGTAAAGAAGCCTGGTCTGATATTCCAGTAATTATTGGCGGTATTGAAGCTAGCCTCAGGCGAATTGCCCACTATGATTACTGGTCTGATAAAGTAAGGCGCTCAGTTCTGGTTGATTCAAAAGCTGATCTGCTGGTGTTTGGTAATGGTGAACGTCAGATCACAGAAATTGCACATCGTTTGTCTCGCGGTGAAAGTATTAATAAGCTGGACAATATCCGTGGTACTGCTTTTATGGTCAAACAGCAGAAGCAAAACTGGATGGAAATTGACTCCAGCCGTATTGATCGGCCTGGTAAGGTTGATGCAGTTGTCAGCCCGTATCATATGGTTGAGCAGAATAGTTGTTCTGAGTCATCAGCTGAAAACAATCAGCAGATGAAGGAAGAAGGTGTTGTTGCTGTACCGCTTAAGGATATTGTTAAATCACTTGATCGTGGACGTTCAGTTATCCGTTTACCATCCTATGAAAAAGTGCTTACTGATCCCGTTTTATATGCCCATGCTTCCCGGGTTCTGCATCTGGAAACAAATCCGGGCAATGCACGTGCTCTGGTACAGCGTCATGGTGAGCGTGATGTCTGGCTTAATCCACCGCCTTTTCCTCTGAGCACTGAAGAACTGGATCAATTGTTTGAGTTGCCTTATAAACGTCTGCCGCACTCAGATTATCAAGGCAAAAAAATGCCTGCGTATGAGATGATCCGTTTTTCTATTAATATTATGCGAGGCTGTTTTGGCGGCTGTACTTTCTGCTCGATCACCGAGCATGAGGGACGGGTCATTCAAAATCGCTCTGAAGATTCAATTATCCGTGAGATAGAAGAAATTCGTGATAATGTGCCGGAGTTTAAGGGTTATATTTCTGATCTGGGTGGTCCAACGGCAAATATGTGGCGTTTAGCCTGCGATGATAAAAAAATTGAATCAGTCTGTCGACGTTTATCCTGTGTTTATCCAACTATTTGTTCTCACATGAATACTGATCATGGTCCTTTGACTCATTTATATCAACGTGCGAGACAACTGCCAGGGATAAAAAAAGTATTTGTTGCTTCAGGTCTGCGCTATGATCTGGCTGTTCGTTCGCCAGAATATGTGAAAGAGCTGGTAACGCATCATGTAGGTGGTTATTTAAAGATTGCACCAGAGCATACCGAAGAGGGTACTCTGAGTAAGATGATGAAACCAAAAATTGACACCTATTATGAATTCAAACAAATGTTTGAACAATTCTCTAAAGAAGCAGGTAAAGAACAATATTTAATCCCTTATTTTATTGCTGCGCATCCGGGCACTACCATTGAAGAAATGGTTAACCTGGCTTTGTGGCTGAAAGAGAATAATTTTCGGCTGGATCAGGTCCAGAATTTTTATCCATCTCCTATGGCTACAGCAACGGCCATGTATCATAGTGAACGTAATCCACTGAAAAAACTGAGTTACAAATCAGAAAAAGTATTGACTGCAAAAGGTGAAAAGATCAGACGATTGCATAAGTCCTTGCTGCGTTATCATGATCCCAAAAACTGGCCTGTCATCCGGGAAACATTACGGGAAATGGGACGAGCTGATCTTATTGGTGATGGTGAGAAGCAATTGGTGCCTAAAGAAGAAAAACGAAAATCATCCTACAATTCGAGGCGGGCAAAACCTTTTGCTCAAAAGAAAAAAAGACCTCTGAGCAAGGGGCGAGGAAATTTATAGAATGATGTTCTGTAACTATTCAGTGTAGTTTTCTCAAATATCATTTCCATGAAATTGCAGCTGCAATGTTTATGCGCAATCCTTTGAGGTAGACTTATAATGTTCTTATCCCGATGATATAGAACGTTTAAGAGTATCTGAAGGTAATTCATTAAACACTTTGTAAAAGTCTGTTGCAAACTGTCCCATGTGCAAAAAGCCAGCATTAAATGCAATATCACCAATAAAAATATCTGATAAATTAGCATGCCATAAACTATGATGTACATGATTTAATTTAGCTCCCAATATATAAGATTTTGGCAATATTCCTAATTCTTTTTTGAATAGATTCTGTACGGTTCTTTCAGAGACATGAGCTTGACAGCATAATTGTTTGATTCTTATTTGTTCACTGAGGTGGGTATGAATATAATCAGTCAGATGTTTGATTAATTTGGAGTTTTTTGGATTCATTAATTGCTGAGTAGACTGGTTTTCAGTCAGAATATTAACCAGACAAGCGATTATCTGCATTTGAATCGTATTGATGCAGGAGGCATGGTATTGAGACTGATTGCTTTTTTTTATTGTATGTTCAAACTGGTTGATTAATAAACGCAATTCATTTAAATAACCAGCTGGAACTTCTTTAACCATTTCATGAGGTGCTAGAATATTATTGATATTATTGATATTATTGATATTATTGATATTATTTTTTTCTAAAAGTTCATGAAGGTAATTTTCAGGCAGGCTAATGGTTATTACATTGAACCCTGGCCTTGTAAAAGCGTCAATATCACCATGACCGGGGAAAATCAGTAAGTTATTTTTACTCACTTTATGACCAAACCAGTTAAAGTCAGTGCAGTCAAAATCAGGTATTGCAAAGGTTCTCATACCTGGGGGGGTTGCTCCTTGCTGGCGAACAAAACAGCCGAATTGTCCTCTGGTGTAAAGCAATAAACCGCTTTTAGCCTGGAATGCCAGAGGCTTAAATTGTTCAGAGCCCATTTGTTGAAACTCTGCTTTCCAATGGTGAGCAATTCCTGCCAATTCTTCAAAACTATCAAAATGTGTGTTTAGGAGTATCAATTCACCGGTCCTTTTTCTAGGCTTGTCAAGCCTGTTGCTAGTACAGTCTACTGCCTTAAGATGAATGAAATAAAATTTTTGTTAGTAGTTGTTTAAGTTTTATTTCTTCATTTTCATCTAATGCCGAAAGGAGATTTTTGTTAACTTTTCCTACGATTGAGAATAATTCAGGGGCAAGTGACATGCCTTTTTTTGTTAGTTGAATGCAAAAACTTCGTCTGGATGTTTTGCTTTCGTGACGTTTCAGCAAACCATTTTTTTCCAGTACATCAATGTTTCTTGTGGTGGCGTAGCCTGGCATCGACACTTTTTTCCCAATTTCTGCCTGGGTGATGCTGTCTTTCTCCAGTAGAGTCATCATGATGGCAAACCTGCCAAGATTTAAGCCAAGTGGCTCTAAGTCTTTCTTCATTTGCTTATCAAGCTTTGCCGCCAATGATTTGAGCATCCAGCCAACACTATTTTCTCTCACTTTTCCAGCAGGTGCTTTATTCTGTAGATTCGCTTTTTCTTTCATAGTCTCTATATTACGGGAAAAGGAAACTATTGCAATAGTTGTAATTGCAATAATTGTAATTGTGATATAAGATCAAAGTGTACTTTTATCTATCATCAGTTTATTCATAAAGATGCTTTGTTTTCCAGAATGTGGTTCGGGCAGCGTTAAAGGTTGCAGTTATGATATTAAAAAAAATACTAAATTTTACTCAAGAAATTGGCACAATTATGTATGTGGGAGGCATTCTTTCGCATATTGTCATTAGTGTGATCTTAGGTCATTCAGATGCTATCACTGCCTATCATGTCGGTATTTATAAAGAAATGAGTGCGTATATTCTTATCCTGCCGGGTTTAGGAATAAAAATAATGTCTGATTTAGTTCTGTATTATCAATATGAGCATAAACCCAATTGGTTAAAACTGAAGTTTATAATGATTACCTTTTTAGCCATTAATGCCTTTGTTTTTCTTGTTCCCATGATGCCTGAGTTGGTTTCATTAGCTAAAGGATCTCTACCTGATGGACAGGTTAGTCAGGCTTATCTTGACAAAGCACATATTGAACAGCTGATTGGTATGTCAAATGTTATCCCGCTTGTTCTTGAAATACTATTGGGATCATTCAAGCCAAAATTTGGTAAAGAAAAGGATTAGCTTGCTGCGTTAGAATTTCTTAGATTATATTTAAAATTTGCGGTTTTTTGATAACCAAATTTTTGATTTTAAACCATAATAAAATAATTAAAATTCATTAAGAATAGCCTCTGTATCTTATAAAGGAAAAGTATAATATGAATGAACAACAAACATTGATGCAACGAATATTATCTTCTCAGTGGTCATTTTTTTGGGCTGGCATTACTTTTGGTATTGCACAAATAATCTATATGTTAGGACTTTGGACACAGGAAACATCGGTCGGGCAAAATACTGTGCTGACTCCCATTACAGTAACCACTGATCTTGGTAATATGTTTCGCGGCGTGGAAGTTGCTTTCTATCAACTGTTTGACTTGCATGACTTTGAGATTTATGGCAAATCCATAGATGGTATTGCTGCAGTGGGCGGTGCATTTATTCCCGGTATTGGTTGGCCTATAGTGGGCATGATTGTCGGTGGTTTTGTGGTGGCTATAATGGAACGTGAAAATCGTGCCTGGGCTTATTATCCCACTAAATTATTAGTGCTCGCGTTTGTTGGTGGTGCAATCTTCAGCTATGGAACACGTCTGGCAGGTGGCTGTACACTGAATCATCTGCTTGGCGGTATACCTTTAATGAATATTCATTCGATGGTTACAGTTATTTTTATGGGACTGGGTGGTGGGCTTGCTTTTTTTATTATGGCTAAGCTTGGAGCTGCGTCCTATTTTAAACATCAGGAAACGCGCTCATATGTCTGTGGCAATGATGCAGGAGAGTCATTAACATGTCGTTCTGATAAAAAGGGATCGAGTAACCCGCTCTATTGGCTGGGTTTATTGGTTGTTTTAGTTTTTATAGGTGTTGCAATCTATGGAGGCCTATTTAATCCAGAGGCTTTGCAGCATATTAAAAATGGTGAAACAGTTGATTTTAGTAAATCAATTAATGATCGAGGCTTGTTTTATGTCATCCTGACTCTTGGTGCGGGTATTTTTGGCGGGATTGGTCTTGCCAAGAGCGGCTTTGGTACAGAGTGTGCTCTGGTTGCCTGGAAGTCAGCAAATATGATGAAAAACAATGATAGCAAGTTTGCTGATATGGGGGTGCCACGAATCACTCGTACTCTTATGCGCAGTTATCTTCCGCTGATTGGCATTTTTGCTCACTGGGTTGTTATGCTTGCTTTTATGGTCATTGCCTGGATTGTATTTGATGCAAGCCCTGGTTTTGTTGGCAGTATTACTTATCAATTAACGGCTGGTAATTTAATTGGCGGCTTATTATTGGGGCTGGGTGCTGTCATGATGATTGGCTGTGAAGTCCGTTCTTATATGCGTATTGGCATGGGTTACCTGAACACGATGGTTGGCTTTATGGGATTCGCTTTTGGCTATCTTCCTTTCACTCTTAATTATGAAGCTCATAAAGAATTTTTTCAATCAACTGTGATGGTTGAACAACACAAAGTCTATGACTTAATCTTTCCATCCAGCATTGCTGGTCAGCAGACAATATTAGTTATTTGGTGGGTACTCCTTCTTTTTGGTCTGTTTTGGTTTTTGAAAAAGGGTGCTCAAAATACAGGCACAAACCCTAATGATCTGATTCGGTTAAATACTGAAGAACTTCAAGACAAGATTGATACTGAGGGTCAGAATCATGATGGCCAAATTGGTGATGTCAATGTGCCCATGCCAGCCAAAGTGTAATCATTTTTTGTATAACATTATGTGATAAAAAAACAGAAGGTGTACAGAACGTAATTAATAAGAAGACAGGCATTGAATGGTGTCATAAATAAACTCAATGCACTTGTCTGACTTTATGTTCCAAACATTTAAGGATTATTATGTCTGACTCACAACAAGAATCACCGCAGGTTGTTGAAGCCATAAACCGTCTTAGTCTCGCAATGGAACAGTTGCAGGTTCGGTATGATGACAGTCAGCGATCCAATCGGCAGATTAGGATTGCCCTTATTATTATCCTCATTCTTTTTGGGTTTGCAAGCTACCAGGCTTTTTTGCCTGTGATAAATGTTGTCACGCAACTCCCTCAGAACTTTCCAAAATTAAACCCATCAAAGAATTTGAATACTGAACTTCTGGTTAATAAACGACAACAATTTATGATGTCTTTAGCACCGAAAGAGTACGCACAGGTTAAACAATTTGAACAACAGCATGCACTTATATCCCAATATCTGGCTGTTAATCCTGATTTTAATTCTGGAGCAACAGTGGCACTGTTCTTATCGCTTATGGCTCAATCAATGCAGATTATGCCTAAATTGTATGAGGAAATGCATTCCATGAAAAATGAAATACAGGCTATGAATGAAAAAATGAATGCATTGCCAGTCTTAGCGACAGACATTAATGCCATGAGGGCTCAGATGTCAGCATTGCCAGTGCTGACTAATGAGATCAATGATATGAATCGACATATGTACAATATTTCAAGGGATCTGGATGCAACGATGGGAACGGCCGGGCGCTTAATACCGTGGTAATAGTCATTAGTAATTTCCGGGCAGTAATAAATTGCTATCTGGGTTATTGGAATGGTAACCCTGCCACATTAGCACCACTTTCGCCAAAGGACTCAGCCACTGGTTTGCTCTTACATAATTTTTGGATATAAAAAGGAAAGACAAAGTGAAAGTAAAACTTAGCATGATGCAGACTTTACTGGTAGTACTTGTAACGCTTTTGTCATTACAGGTGCAGGCTGCTGACTATTGGAAAGCTCTTCAGTCTTTACCATTCCCAGAGAGTTATCCAACGCAGGCATCAGTCGATCGTCTTCATGATGAACTATTATTTCAACGTGCCTCACAGGTCGTTATCTGGTCATTACCAGCAACAGCACTCTGGGCAATGAAAAAGGGATCGGAAGCACAGTTTGGTGAGGGATCAAATGTTTTTCCAATCTGGAAAGAGCGTCTCAGCGCAGAAACCATCGTCAGCACACCAAATTCCGACGTGATCTATGGTATGGGCTATCTTGATTTGCACAAAGATGGGCCAACGGTCATTGAAGTGCCTCCAAAGCTTCAGGGAGTACTGGATGATTTCTGGCACAGGCCATTAACTGATGTAGGGTTTGTAGGTCCAGATGAGGGTAAAGGTGGTAAATATTTAATTTTGCCCCCCGACTTTAAAGGTGAAGCACCTGAAGGCTACTATACATTTAAAAGCTCAACCTACAATGTCTTTGTTTTTTGGCGAGCATTTCGAGACGAAGATGGCGGCACTAAAGAAGGTGTTAAGCTTATGGAGCGAACTCGCATCTATCCTTTAGCCAGAGCTGATAATCCACCAGAAATGATCTTTCCTAATGGCACTGGGCAGCCAGCCAATATGCTTTACCCTCAAGATTACAGCTACTTTGAGGGGCTGGCTGAATTTATTAATACTGAATTTGTCGGGCCAGAGGACTGGTCTATGCGTGGAATGATGGCATCTCTGGGCATTGTTAAAGGCAAACCCTTTAAGCCCGATGCTCACATGAAGCAAATTTTAACAGCAGGTGCTGATGTCGGTATGAAAATGGCTCAGGCCATGCGTTATGGTGATAAATTGCCCAATACAAAATACTGGCCAGACCGTCAGTGGCATAATGTGCTTAACGTTCTGGATGTTGAATTTAAACAGGACTCCTATCTCGATATTGATGCCAGAATGGGAATGTTCAAAATTGGTTACTCTATTAGCCCGGCAATGGTCATGAACATGGTGGGTAAAGGGTCAAAATATCCTTTTGCTTACCGTGATGCAGATGGTAATCACCTGTCAGGTAGTTCCTCCTATAAGTTACACCTTCCAGCGGGTATACCCGCTGCGAATTTTTGGTCGGTTACTCTTTATGATGGATATAATGCTTCGGGATTAAAAAATGGCCAGCCATTTCCCTCAATCGGCTCCCTGGATGATCTAAAACAAAATAAAGATGGATCAGTGGATCTTTATTTTGGCCCAGTTCTGCCCAATGGTGCTCCTAAATCAAACTATCTCCGTACTGTATATGGTAAAGGTTGGTTCACATTACTTCGGCTCTACAGTCCCACTCAGCCATTTTTTGATGGCACCTGGAAGCCCAATGATTTTGAAAAACTCAATTAAGAGGAAAGTTCTGTGAAAATAAAAAAACAGATGCTTGCAGGCATTACTGCGCTGTTATGCTTTGGTGGATTTTCATACGTTCAAGCCGAAAAGATACAATCACGAATTGGAGAATTGGATTTTACCAAAGACTTTGCTAATGGTTATCCCACGGATAAAACTGTACAGAAACTCTTTGATGAGATGGATTTCCAAAGAGCGACGCAAGCCTATCTCTGGGCTTTACCCATTGTCTCAATGGCTCAATGGCAATATGAACATACAGTCACTCTTGGGGCTAAAAATGGCCAGATAGTCTTCATAGAATCCTATGATGATCGGGTTGGCGGTCTGACTTATAATGCGACAACACCTTATGTTTTACCTTTTATCGATCTAACTGATGGGCCATTTGTTGCTGTTATGCCTGAGGGTGAAGTTCGTGGTGCTGCCCAGAACATGTGGCAGATTTCGATCATTAATCTGACCAAGCCTGGAAAATATCTGTTTGTCGGCCCAGGCCAGAAAGTTCCAAACAATGCTGAAGCTGAAGGATATATAATTTCTCAGTCACCAACAAATAGCCTGTTACTTGGAATTCGTTTAATGCCAGAGAGTCGTGATGAGAGAATGAAGTTGCTTGAAAAAATACAAATATATCCCTATGCAGAACGTAATAATCCCAAGCCTCCGGGTTACATCACTCCTAACGGCAAGAAGTGGTTGGCGGCACAACCCCGAGGACTAACCTACTGGGAACGTCTGGCTGATATCATCAATCGTGAACCTGTTGCGGAAAGAGATCGCTTCTTCATGGCGATGTTGAAGCCATTGGGGATTGAAAAGGGGAATCCCTTCAAGCCGACAGAACGACAAAAGAAAATTCTGATTGATGCCACTCTTGTGGGAGAAGCGATGGCCAAGGCCAACGACTTTGCCAAGCGTATGAAAGAAGCACATTATGTCGATAATTCTAATTGGCACTTTGCTGCTGTAGCAGCATCTGATCAGCGTGCCGAACACTACGAACAACTTGATGAACGTGCGGCATGGTTCTACGAAGCAGTGACCAATGATCCTGCCATGCATGGTCATCTCACTGGTAAAGGACAGGTCTATCTTTCTACCTACAAGGATAAAGAGGGTGATTGGCTGGATGGTGATATAAATTATGTGCTTCATATTCCAGCTAACCTGCCTGCAGAAGTTTTCGGCTCAATCAGCCTTTACGATGTAGACACTCGCTGCCTGTTACAGAACGAACAAAAAAAAGCGGATCTCTCTTCACGTATGGATCTGATTAAAAACAAAGATGGTTCAGCTACTTTGTATATGGGGCCTGATGCGCCAGAAGGAAAAGAGAAAAACTGGATACCAACTGTGAAAGGGAAAGCATGGTTCCCCTATTTCCGTCTCTATTCTCCCAAGCAGTCTTTTTTAGATCGCAGTTGGGTGTTGCCTGATATTGAAAAAGCTAAATAGAGGTGTTGTCTGATGGACAAGTGCGCCAGGCCTATCTTGGTAAGGCACATACGGAACAGCTGATTGGTATGTCAAATGTTATCCGCTTGTTCTTGAAATACTATTGGGATCATTCAAACCAAAATTAGGTAAAGAAAGAAATAATTTATTTCTTTAATAATACTTGTAGTTTTTCTTAAAATTGCGGTTTTTTGATAACAGTTTTTTTAAAAATGAATGATACTTTAGTTTAGTTCAAATATGGCCATCTTACATGGCTGTTTTTGTATTCACAATAGACTGTTTTGATTGAAATTAAGCCAATTCTATTTGCAACTTGTAAATTCATAAGCCCTGTTTAGTAGAGTGGCTTTGCTGTGAAGTGATCAATTTCAAAATTATATGCAAATCATTCAATTTTTTTATAGGAATCTCGTATGACCGGTCTGGATATTTTTGCACTGATTGTTTTATTCGTGTTACTAATTGCAATGGCAGGCCTGTGGGTATTGCTTGGTGTTATGCCAGGTCGTATTGCCCAAAGTCGACACCATCCTCAGGCAGAAGCGATTAATGTTTGCGGTTGGTTTGGTGCGATTACCATGGGAATACTCAGTCCTATTGCTTTTATCTGGGCTTATATTATTCCTGAAAAGAAGGGGCAATAATGATTGTTTTTTTAACACTTATCTATGTTGTAGCTCTTTTTATTATGGTAAAAACTGGCCTGATTAGATTGACTCTCTGGTGGAAAATATCCCCCGCAATCTGGATGTTTGTCTTGTTTGTTGTCCTGTTTCTTCCCATGCAGTGGGGTGCTCCAGGTGGTATTGTTAACGTTTATCAGCCTGTTATTGAAATTGTTCCCAATATTACAGGCAAAGTAATTGAAGTGCCCGTTAAGCCTCTTCAGCGTATAAATAAAGGGGATGTTTTATTTAGAATTGAACCTCGCCCCTTTCAAGCTCAAGTTGATCAGCTTGAAGCCAGCCTCAAATTAGTGCAGCTTAACCTTGGGCGTGCTCAGGAATTGTTTACTAAGAAAGTAGCTAGTGCACATGATGTTGACAAGTATACAGCCGAAGTAGATAAGTTACTTGCCCAGCTGGATAATGCAAAATATGATCTTGAATCCACTGCGGTAAAAGCACCAGATGAAGGTTATGTTATTGGTATGACTCTTCGTCCTGGACAACGTGTAGGCAGTGTGCCTGCACGAAGCTTTATGTCTTTTGTAAAAATTGAAAGAAACAAAGTAGCTATTGGTATTAACCAAAACTCTCTTAGGCACATTAAAGCAGGCCAAAAAGCAGAAGTCACATTCAAACTCAAACCTGGAAAAGTTTTTGCTGCAACGGTGACAGCTATTGCTCTTATTACACCTGAGGGGCAACTTGCGCCCAGTGGAAATATTGCCCTGGCACCTACCGCACAAAATATGCCTCAACCTTATGCTGTTGTCCTGGCGTTGGATGATGATGTATTTAAAGAAATGGATATGGTGACACTAAATGAAATACAGGCAATTCCAGGTGGTGCTTTTGGTACTGGCACGATATATACAGAATCTGTTCAGGCAACGCATATTATTCGTAAAGTTATGATACGCATGGATGCCTGGATGAATTATATTATGCCTTTTTAGTTAATAAAATAGACTCTAATTTGAAGTAAAGCAGGAAGTGTTATTTTTGAGTATCGACATACGAATAAATGCAATCCATTCCTGGATATTCCGTTGATTAATACACTGAGTATTTCATGGTAGCAATGGATGGGTAGTTCAGAAGAACAGATAGAAGTGCAAATTTTTATCGGACAAACATTTTAAACACTTCAAGACTCTTTTCAATAGAGACTAAGCAATATTTTAAACAATGAATTAGAAGGAATTTAAAATGAAAAATTTGATTAAGTTTAGTTTTTTAACTATTTTTCTGGTTATAGCAGTGAACACTTCTATGGCTAATGAATTAATGGTCTTCCCAGCACAAGGCCAGAGCAATGAAACCATGGAACAAGATAAATTCTCCTGTTATGGCTGGGCCAAGGGGCAGACTGGTTTTGATCCAATGAAAGCGCCCAGCACATCAACGCCGCCGCCATCACAGGCAAAAAAAGGTTCAACAGCAGGTTCTGCTGGTAGAGGTGCATTGGGTGGAGCAGTAGTAGGTGCGATTTTAGGTGACAGCTCCAAATCTGCTAAAAGAGGTGCCGCAGCAGGTGGATTAGTCGGGGGTGTCAGACAAAGTTCGAAAAATAGCTCAGTGGATCAAAAAACAAAAGAATGGGAACAAAAAGAAGCGAATAATTATGCCAATAATCGTAACCAATATAATCGTGCTTATTCAGCCTGTCTGGAAGGTAAAGGTTATACCGTAAAATAACAAAACACCAATTAATCCCATAAAATTTGATATTTTATTATGGCCTGAATGGAAAACCAATGAATATTAATAAACAAATTATCACATTCAATATTATAGCAATGGCTGCTTTTTCCAGTCTTTCTGCTTCTGCTGCCGGGCTTTGGCTTTACGAAGCGGCAACTCCAGAGATGGGTACGGCTTCAGCAGGGCGAAATGCGACAGCCAATAGTGCCTCGACTGCAAGTTTTAACCCTGCAGGCATGACACGGTTGGATCGGGATGAATTAATGATTGGTTTCCAGCCGATGTATGTAAAAGCTCGTTTTGATATTGATTCAGGATCTGGTTCAGGTGGTGGTGGTGGTGATGGTGGTAATGCAGGAGGCTGGGTTCCTGTTGCCTCTCTGAATTATGTTCATGAACTATCACCTGAATTAAAGCTTGGCATTTCAAGCGGCTCCTACCTTGGCCTGGGTCTGGATTTTAATTCTGGTTGGGGAGGACGCTATTTTGTCACAGAAGCTGAAATGTTAACCATGATGACGGCTTTTAATCTGGGTTATAAAGTCAGTGATAAATTGTCACTTGGTGGTGGTGTTAATGTTGTTTATGGTTCTTTGACTCAGACAATGGACTGGAATAATAACCCTGGCGGAATTGGTAACCGACTGGATAGTCGTATTAAAATTGACGACTCAGATGTTGGTTATGGTTTTAACCTGAGTTTTTTATATGAATTTTCACCCTCAACAAGAGTGGGCATGACCTATATGTCAGAAGTTGAGTTTGAATTTGAAGATGCTGTTGAGACCTCACGTCTATCGGGACTGCCTAGTCATCTTCTGGGGGATGCCAGGGTTGATCTGGATATGAGTTTACCTCAGGCAATCTCATTAAGTCTGTATCATCAACTGAATGAACAATGGGCACTATTAGCCAGTACTGGCTGGCAGGAATGGTCTGAATTTGGTAAAACAGATTTAATATTTGCCCAATCGGGTAGTGTAACGGATGATCGGAATTTTGATGACACCTGGAGTGCTGGTGTTGGTTTTCATTATCAATTATCAGATCCCTGGAAGCTGATGGCTGGTATTCATTATGATAGTTCTCCTGTTTCGAATAGCAATCGAACGATTGATATGCCACTCGACAGACAAATCCGTTATGCTATTGGTGCTCAATATGAATACAGTCATGATATAACCCTTTCTGCTGCTTATGAGTTATTGGATGCAGGTAAAGCAAAAGTTGAGCAAAGTGGCCTTCCTCGACAGGGTTCACTGCGTGGCGAATTTGAAACTAACTTTATCCATATTTTTAATATTAATGCCAGTTGGAAATTTTAGCTCAGATTTTGCTGTAGATGAATGATTAAAATTCTTATTATTTTAAATGATTATGGAGTATAAAATGAAAAAAATTATTGCAAGTTTATTAATATTAAGTGTTCTTCTGACAGGGTGTGCAGGCAATAAAGTTTCACAAGATAATTATTCTGGTTTTTTATCAGATTATTCAATTTTAAAACCGGCACCAGGTGATAAAGATACTCTGGGTTATGTTACCCCCAATATTGACTGGAAAAAATACAATAGTGGAATGGTTGATAAAGTTGTTATCATAACACCTGATAGTGATAAAGAAGTTGACAGTAAACTCCTGGTTGCTATTGCAGAAAAATTTGAAGAAATGATTAAAGCCGATCTGGGGAAGCATTTTAATATTGTTGATCGTGCCGGTCCTGGTACAATTCGTGTTCAGACAGCAATTACCGGAGTCTTTTCCAGTTATGATGATTTAAAAGGTTATCAATATATTCCGATTGCAGCGGCAGTAGTTGGAGGAATGAGAGCGGCTGGAGCTGAAAAAAAGAGTGTTCGGGTCATGGCTGAAATTAAGCTGGTTGATGCTGTTGATGGGCAGCTTCTTGCGCAGGCAGTTGACTTAAAAGCAGGCGGGAAAAAACAGGATACTGAATCTGGAATATTATTAGCAGATGTCAAAGGCATTCTTAAGCAGTGGTCTCAACGTATAACTGACCGTATTGTTAGTCTGAAAAAAGCAGTACAAAAAAAATACAATAATTAAAAACCAAATAATTTGTATCACAAGTTGACTAATGCAAAGTTGGTTTTAAAACAAAGTCTGGTATGTAGTACTCATATACAAAATATAATATATCAGATTATTGTTGAGAACTGTAAAATTTTAGAGGAGCAAAATAAACACTAAGTTGCTTAATAAAAGCATACCTGCATATACAATAGATAATATATAGGATATGTTGTTATTAATTGTTAATTTGAGTTTCAATTATGTACCTGGATTGAAGCTCAAAAGCATCAATGATCATCTCTGCCTTACCAAAAAAATAACTCTGTAATGCACTTCCACAAATAATATTTATACAGTCAGAAAAAAGATTCTAAATTGCGGTTTTTTGATAACGGATGACTGAAAACTTCTTCATAATAAAATAACAATAAATTTCAAATGCACATGGTGGTTATTAATACTGCGGCCATCTTTCATTGCTATGACTAATGAATGAATTGATTTTATATTGAAACAAATTTATTGAATAATAAACTAGGAGAGTTAAATGAATCAACGATCATTCCTGTTATCATTTGCGGCAGCGCCTGCTTTGGCAATGTTGCTGGCAGGTTCTGTACAGGCAAAATCTGCAGAAATTGTCCATGATGCTGAATTTTATGTTCTTAAAGCGCAGCATGGTGAACAGTGGGCTGCTCAAGATAAAAATATTGAAAAAAAGTTAAAGGCACTGAAAGAGAAATATGGTACACCACCTAATATTATTCATGTGATGTGGGATGATACGGCAATGGGTGAAGTAGGTATTCCTGCTTTGCAGAAAAACCGTGGTTTTCAGACCCCTGAAATAAATAAAATAGCTGCTGAAGGTGCTCTATTTACTCGCATGTATACGGAGCCTGCCTGTACTCAGACTCGTGCTGCAACCATCACTGGACGTCACCCGATCCGAAGTGGTATGTACAATACCGGTTTTCCTTATGAATACGGTGGTCTGCCTGCTGGAGAAGAGACGATTGCTGAAGTTCTGAGCAAAGCAGGCTATGCGACAGCCTTTTATGGAAAATCACATCTGGGTGATATCGAAGAAAGCTATATGACCAAACAAGGTTATGATGAAGCACTATGGACGCCCTATAATCAGGTGCCCAGTTTGTATGTTGAGCAGGCAGAAAGAGCGGGTGCTATTATGCCTACTAGCATGTTTCCTGAAATTTGGCCGGATGATCCCTATGATATGGACAAAGGATGGCGTCCTAAAGGTTATGTCTGGGCATTGGAGGGTATAAAAAATGGACCTGTGACAGAGTTTCGTAAGACAGGAGATCTAAAAGACTATAATGCTATTGAATCTGAGACTCGAAAAAGAACCATGGCATTCATTAAGAAAAATGCAGCGGAAAAGAAACCATTTTATGTTGCATTCTGGCCACAACTCACACAGTTTATGCCATACCCGGAGAAAAAGACATTAGGTGGTGGGCTTCTTCAGGAGGGACTTGCCCGCTTTGACCCCTGGTTAGGTGAGTTGAAAGAAGAGCTTAAAACTTTGGGTATCGCTGAAAATACTCTGGTAATTTTAATGGCTGATAATGGACCCATGACTCACAATGGCCCTCCTGGCATGGTTGAAACAATGTACAGGGGTGGTAAGGGGGATTATCTTGAAGGAGGTGTTCGTGTTTCTGCTATGGCATGGTGGCCTGGAGTGATTGAGCCAGGCAGCGTTATTGGTGATATTATCCATGCCACTGATCTCTATACTACTTTTGCTCATTTAGGCGGTGCGACTCAGTACATTCCAACGGATCGGATTATTGATGGGATTGATCAAACGGCCTTGATACTTGAAGGTGATATGAATAGTCGACGAGATTACGTACATATCTATACAGGGCATTTATATGCAGCCACGGTTAAAGGTCGCTTTAAACGTAAGTGGGTAGGTGAATTACCTGGCTTAAGTGGTGCGGCATTCTTTGACCTCTACAACGATCCTCGTGAAGTTCAACCTAAAATGTTACCAGGCTTCCCTATGAAGGGAATGTTTACAGCAATGAAAGCACGCCATGAAATTTGGACTGAGAAATACCCCAATACCAAACCGGTACGTGGTTTACCTTTTACTGGCATCAAAGACGCACGTCCTGAAATCATTACAGCCAGCAAGCCACGCTTTAAACAGAGCGAAGTCCCTTTTGATGTTGAGAAGGTTCTTAAGAGACAAGGCGGTCAATATGAAGGCTTTGAGGCAAATTGGGGAGCTGAATAAAAGAGTCAATTTCACTATTTAGGAAGTGCAAATAAA
>JADGDG010000046.1 GCA_016744995.1 Gammaproteobacteria bacterium | reverse complement strand
AGACTATCTGCTTTGGAATGAATTACCAACCGTATTAGGTAACTTAGTTGGTGGCTTTGTGTTTGTTGCATTACCATTATATTACACTCACGTTAGAACAAGTCCTGAACGTAGTTTAGGATAAGACTTGTTTTCAGCTAAATGGAGTCCTGGTTCTGAAAAGAGCTAGGATTTTTTTTGTATGCTTATTATGTCAAATCATTTAAAAATATCTATCGGACAACAGTCTGACAAAGGTCGAAAGAAAATCAATCAAGATTTTCACGGTATTTGTACCCCTAAAGAACCATTGCTCAGTTCAAAAGGTATCGCTATTGCTCTGGCTGATGGCATCAGTAGTAGTGATGTCAGTCAAGTTGCAAGTGAATCTTCTGTTAAAGGTTTTTTAGAGGATTATTATTGCACATCTGAATCCTGGTCTGTGAAAACATCGGTGCAACGTGTTTTGTTGTCTACAAATTCATGGCTCTATTCACAAACACGACACAGTAAATATCGTTATGAAAGCAAAGATCGAGGCTATGTGTGCACATTTAGTGCAATGATCTTTAAGTCAACCACAGCACATATATTTCATGTTGGAGATTCACGAATTTACAGATTGTTTGATAACAAGCTTGAACAACTCACTGAAGATCATCGACTCTGGGTTTCACAGGAAAAAAGTTATCTCAGTCGAGCCTTAGGTATAAACGAACGACTTGAAATTGATTATAAACAATTGACTTTGGAAGTTGGTGATATTTTTGTTCTAGCAACTGATGGTATTTATGAATATGCACCTGAAGAATTTATTGTCGAAACAATTCGCACACATGAAAACGAATTGGATAACGCAGCACAAATTATTATGGAGGAAGCTTATCAACAAGGTAGTACAGATAATTTAACCATTCAAATTGTTAAGGTTGAGCAATTACCGTTAGAAAATGCGAGTGAAATATATCAAAAATTAACCACATTGCCGTTTCCACCAACGTTAAATGCGAGGATGCAGTTTGATGGATATGAAATTATTAGAGAAGTCTATGCCAGTAGTCGAAGTCATGTCTATTTAGCAATGGATATAGAAACAAAGACACAGATTATCATTAAAACGCCATCTATTGAACTTCGAGATAATGTCGCTTACCTGGAACGATTTCTGATGGAAGAATGGATTGCTCGGCGTATTGACAATGCCCATGTTTTAAAACCCTGCCCGCAAACTCGAAAGCGACATTATTTATATATCGTGACAGAGTTCATCGAAGGTCAAACATTAGCACAATGGATGATTGATAATCCCAGACCAGATGTTGAAACGGTACGTAATATCATTGAACAAATAGCCAATGGATTACAAGCCTTTCACAGACAAGAAATGCTACATCAGGATCTCAGACCTAATAATATCATGATCGATCAAACTGGCACGATAAAGATTATAGATTTTGGTTCAACTCAGGTTGCGGGAATATTGGAAATAGCATCATCTTATGAACGACAAGACATACTTGGTACCGCACAATACACTGCGCCAGAGTATTTTTTAGGGCAAGGGGGAACTTCGCGTTCTGATATGTTTTCTTTAGCAGTTATCGCCTATCAGATGTTATCAGGTAGACAACCTTATGGCACTCAAGTAGCAAAAGCTCATTCAAAAGCAGCACAACAAAAATTAACCTATCGTTCAGTCCTTGGTGATGATCGTGAAATACCAGCCTGGATTGATGATGCTATAAAAAAAGCTGTTCATATTGATCCTTATAATCGTTATCAACAAATATCTGAATTCATTATTGATATGCGCCGTCCAAATAGAAAATTTTTAAATAAATCTCGTCCCCCTTTGATGGAACAAAATCCATTACTCTTTTGGAAAAGCATATCTTTTATTTTGCTTATAATCATTATTTATTTATTGAGTACACACCCAGGAATTAATTAAGATAAACATGCCAAAAAAGTAAATTATTTACACCTTTAAATGCACCGAAATGATACTTTTAATTAAACAATATATTTGATTTGGTGCAATCAATAGTAGAATTCCTTACGAATGATTTATATCTAATATTATTTCATTAAGCTTTAGGAAATAATTCCTCTAAACTTAAAGCTAATTATTAATAGGTAAAATTTAATATTAATTAATTTACCTTATAAGTTCAGAGTGTTAGCTATAACCTCAGATTAACAATCTCGAAATAAAATTTTCTTTATTTCGTTTTTATAAAATAAAACAACATGACATGGCATTACATTTGCAGAACAGAGTATACAGCTTTATATATGAACTAAAGGAATCATAACAATGAATAAAACTGAAATGCGTGAAGTTATTCTTGAAGCAAAAAAATCGAAAGGCATGACCTGGGAGGCTATAGCATCTGCAGCTGGTCTAGCTCCTGAATATGTTGTCTCAGCCTGCTTAGGCATGAATCATCTTGAAAAAGAAAATGCCGATCCCTTGGTGGATGCTCTGGAACTCGGAGAAGATGTGTCTATTGTATTACAAGAGTTTCCAAATAAAACATGGGATCAACTTGTGCCAACCGATCCAGTTATTTATCGCTGGTACGAAATCGTTGGTGTTTATGGAGAAACTATTAAGGAAATTATTCATGAAAAATTTGGTGATGGCATTATGTCAGCCATTGATTTTCAAATGAATATTGATAAGGAAGAAAATCCTGCTGGTGATAGAGTTGTTGTTACTTTAAATGGGAAATTTCTACCTTATAAATCTTGGTAATATTATAAAATTCTATTTTATCAGGGTCTATAAAGACTCTGATTTTATAAAAATAATTATAGATTATCAGCAAACTCGGTGTCAAAGAAAGATTGCTTAGTTAAAATTTTGTGCTCACTCAACACACAGAAAAAATATTCTGGTTACTTTTTTGATCAATTAGAAATGGCTGATTCTATATAGTGAAACAGTAACGTGAGCTAACTCTTTAATTAGTACTTTATCGATAAGAATCCCACGTTCATACTGGCATTAGAAGAACTAAAAAAACTTAGAAAATTCCTGATAAAACGAAGCTAAGACCAATATAATACTTGAATATTCCCACGGAAAACGATCACAAAGCCACAAAATTTAAATTGCGATACCACCAATGGTATCAATCTTTTAATATTGAAAGAAAAGTGCAGACTTAATACATAAAATATTTATTTTAACATAGTCGTGCATAGATAGAATGGCTTGAAATTTAATTTTTATTATTTTCAATTAGTTATCATTGACAATGTGATGGTATAAATTTTGCTACTTTATATAAATAATTACATTGGTGTTCAAAAAATAACAGAGGGTTCATTATGGACTGGCTGGAAAAATCAATTAGTAAACAACGAAATTATATTAAAAAAATATTGTCCGAACCATTAGGTGAAATTGCTCTTATTTGTTCTCAAAACTGGCATAATCGTATTAATCTTGACCTTGCTTTAATACAATACTTAAAAGAAAAAAGGAGTCATCGCTGTCGAAAATTATACGCTATTAATATAAATGGTCTACAACATAGTAGTAATGTTTCAGATGATGAGTTTGATGAAACCATCATTGGCCGCGATTTGTCTACTCGTCCTTATTTAGAACAAATTGATAAAAAATATAATAAAGAATTTTTTCTCAGTGATGTGTATGTTGATAAACAAACTCATAAACCCTGTATCACTGCATTAAATATCATAAAGGTGAATGGGAAAATTCAGGGCTATATTGCTGCTGATTTTGGTTTAAGAGATTTACCATTAAAAAATGTGGATGAAATTCAACAACAAACATGGCGTCAGATAAAAGGTGACCCTTCTATACGCAGCACATTATTTCAGCAAACAAGAACATTGAGTGCGATGGATGAACACCTTGATGAGGTATTGGATGTTGTTGAATCGTTGATGACAGAGCAGGGTATATTTCATATAAAACTTCATTTTTCCAGTTCACGTGCAACACTTTGGTCTTGTGAAGATCCTTTTCGCTATCGTATACATGTTCTTAATGAAATTATTAACCCTGAAGTCTGTTTGGCGTATGCAAAACTAAAATATCCTGATGATGCCTATATCCCTTCTAATCTTGTGCCAAAGGTGTTAAAAACATTTAAGGCGCTCAGAGATGCAGATGAGACAATCTATCTTCGAGCCGCATCATTGAATATCATGAATGGATTTGTGGGCTTAAATTTTTCATGTGATGGTTCTCACTATATGCCTGCTGAAGAATTTCTAACAAAAGATTTAAACTTTTGGTTTGGTGATGGTACGAAAGAAATAGCTAATGATTATGAAATACAAATAGAATAAAACGGATTACACTAATCCATTGTTTAAATTTCAGTATTTTTTTTAATGACTAAAAATTTCATAGAGATTGAGGAGCCATGAAAGACACCTTATTTGAAAATTTATTAACGAAACTTGTCTTACCAGAAGAATATACAAACTATATTTCACTTTATCTGGAACCCATTGCTGGAATGATTCATAAGCAATCTGAACACAATTCAGTTCCAGTGATTGGAATAAATGGCTCGCAAGGATCTGGAAAAACGACTGCAGCAATAATTTTAAAGTCAATACTTGAGTCTCATTATTCACATCGAGTGGCTATCCTTTCAATAGATGATTTTTATCACACTAAAGAAAAACGTATCGAGCTGTCTCAGAGCGTTCATCCTTTGTTTATTACTCGAGGTGTTCCAGGTACTCATGATGTAAATTTAGCCATACAAACATTGAATCGATTAAAAAATGCTTCTAAAACCGATCCAGTTTTTATACCTCGCTTTGATAAAGGAATAGATGATAGAAAACCTGAAAATGAATGGGATAGAGTTGATGAACCCGTGACTCTCATTATTTTTGAGGGGTGGTGTGTTGGTTCACCAGCACTTGATGTGCAGACATTGATTGAACCCATCAATGATCTGGAAAAGAGTGAGGATAAAAAAGGGCTTTGGAGAAAAGCTTTAAACCAATTTTTACTTGAGGAATATCAACTCCTTTTTAAACAAATAAACTGGCTGTTAATGTTAAAAGCACCCAGTTTTGATGTTGTCTATGAATGGCGTTTATTACAGGAGAAAAAACTGTCTAAAACAATTGGGAAAAACATTGAATGCAATACAGGTGTATTAAATGAACAGCAATTAAAAAGATTTATTCAACATTATCAACGTCTGACTGAGCACTGCCTGCAGAATATTCCTGGCTTAGCAGAGGCTGTTATCATTCTTAATGAGCAGCATCAAATGATTGACCTACAGATAAACTCGCAATGAAATATCCTCAAATGATATTAGTAAAGTCAGACGTCAAGTTAATTTTTTAATTAATTATTAACCTGAAAGGCTTTAAAAATATTCGGTAGATATAAAATTTGTTTCAATAATGAACCCAGTTGATTTTGAAAATTGATTTCAATTGTAAATTTCATGGAAACTGACTGATCGATACTATCAGTTTCAGTATTCACTTTGAGTACATTAACCTGCTCCTGATTTAAGAGTGTCGTAATGTCCTGTAATAAACCTTGGCGATCAAATGCATCAATATGTATATTTATCTTCTCCTTGGGTGATTGCTTTTCCCAGGTTAATTCAACAAGATGAGAATGTTCATTACGAACGAAATCTTCATCCATAATGGTATCACAATTAAAACGGTGAATACGTATGGTTTGATCGGGCAATAACTCTCCCATTATTCTATCGCCGACCTGTGGTTTACAACAACTGGCCAGAGAAATTTTATGATTACCAATTCCTTGTAGATGTTTTCTTAAAACATCCAGGTTGTCTTTAAATTGAGATTTAAACCACTGTCGAATTCTTGATTTGGAACGAATGGTATTGACGTACCTTTTGCGGTGATCCAGCCAATCAATATGAGGTAATGAATTGGCATCGGTTAATATTTCTATGCACTCACCTGAATTAATCGGATAACTTAAAGGAACACGATGATCATTCACTATAGCTCCAACACACTGATGCCCCACTTCGGTATGTATTGCATAGGCAAAGTCTAAAGCGGTTGCTCCTTTGGGTAAATTAATGATTTCTTTTTGTGGCGTTAGAGCCAGTACTTGATCAGTGAAAAATTCCGTTTTAAATTGTTCTAATAAAGTATCATCATCCATTCGGTTATCGAGTAATCGACGTAAGGCTGATATGGTTTTTTCCAGTGCACGATCCTGATTACTGCCTTCCTTATATCGCCAGTGTGCGGCGACACCATGCTCAGCAAAATCATGCATTGCCTGAGTGCGGATCTGAATTTCGACCACTTGATTCTCAGGGCCGATAATGGCTGTATGAATTGACTGATAACCATTATCCTTGGGATTTGCAATGTAGTCATCAAATTCATGGGTGAGATGCTGCCATTGGTTATGAACGATACCTAAAATGAGATAACATTGAGACAAGTCTGTAGTAATAATACGCACAGCCAGCAAGTCTGCCAATTCATGCCATTGGATTTGTTTTTTCTGCATTTTTTTCCAAATGCTATAGAGGTGCTTGGGGCGACCATAAATTTTTGCATCAATACTATCTGCTGAGAAATAGTTTTGTAAGCGCTCGACAAAATGTTCAATATACGTTTCCCGATCTGAACGTTTGTCTGACATGGATTTTGCTAAAGACTGATAGGATTCAGGGGTGAGATAACGAAAGGCTAAATCTTCCATTTCCCATTTAAGATTGGAAACGCCCAAGCGATTTGCCAAAGGGACATAGATATCCATTGTCTCCTGCGTAATACATCGCTGAATCATTTCACTTTCGTTTTTAAGTCCTCTCAGGCGCTGGACACGAAAAGCTAATTTAATTAAAACGGCACGTACGTCATCAACCGTGGCTAATAGCATTCTGTGTAGCGATTCCGCTTCTGCTGGGATATAAGCCATGCTTTCAGAGCATTCTTTAAACGTGTTCAACCAATTGACATGTTTGACCAGGTTAGCAATGTCAGGATTATATTTCTGATCAATGGTGAAGGTATCCAATGATTCTCTTAAACGAGGATCACTTAACAGAGCTGCTATTAATGTTTCCACATCAACACCAAGATGTTTGAGCGTCAGAGCAATATCCAGTGAGCTGGGGCGTGAATCCGTCGGATTAAATGCCGCAAAAACAGTATCAAGTGCCTGCTGAAGTTTGTTCAGATAAAATTCATTGCTAATATCGCTGGATAACTGTTTGAACAGTGTGGAATTATCATGGAGCTGGATAGTTCCTTGAAATTGACTGTGTTTCATAAGTTTAAACTAATGTATTTTAAATGGTTTAGTCATAAATTCTAATTACTAAGCCAAATTGATTGATAAGGTTTTAAATCAAGACATATGACTGAATCATTAATTTTATCACCACTAATCAGATCATGCCATTCATCCGTCGTGATCAGATTAATGTCGGATAATGCAATATTGACTGATTCATCAGAGATATTATGAATGGAAAAGATACTCTGCTTTCGATCAATACTCTGACGCCAGAAACCAAATATCTGAGTGCCTAAATGTAAAGTAAACTGGGTTGCATTGGGATGAAAAGCGGCTTGTTTTTTACGAATCGCTATTAAACGCTTAATTTCATTCAGTATCTGAGTATGATGTGACTCTGGGTTTGAAAGACATTGTTCCAGGTCATCGGTTTGCCATGTGTGTCGATTAATTGAACGGTTTCTATGAGTATGTTCAAATTTCTTATAGTCATTTCCCGTGCCAAGTAAGCTATGAATGTAAAAAGCGGGTACGCCCTCTAAAGCAACCATAATGGTGTGGGCACAAATAAATCGCTCAAATTGCCATTTGTCAGTGCCATGCTCAGCGCTACCCTGTAGAGCATCGTATAAACTAATATTGATTTCATAGGGTTTATGAATGCCTGTATCGGATTCTCGGGTGGAAATGAGGCCACCAAATGAGCTCATTGTATTGACCAGGGTATTGAGTTCTTTTTCATCAAGCAAACCCTCAATTGGCCTTAGACCAATGCCATCGTGAGAAGCAATAAAGTTTAAATAGCTGGTACCCATGCGAGCGGGTGGCATACTCATTAACCAGGTTTTTAAATGAAGGCAGTTTCCAGTGATCATTGTGTAAATTAATAAGGGCGGTAGAGAGAAATTATAGATTAAATGAGCTTCGTTACAGTTTCCGAAATAGGTTAAATTTTCTCGATTGGGTACATTGGTTTCTGTAATAATAATGGTTTGAGGGCATTTGTACTCAATGAGTGTTCGAAATAATTTAATGATCTCATGGGTTTCTTGTAGGTGAATACAAGACGTGCCTGATTTTTTCCACAAAAATGCCACAGCATCCAGACGAAAAATGCGGATACCCTTGTCGAGATAAAGATTAATAATTTTAACCATTTCGATTAAGACGTCAGGGTTTCTAAAATTAAGATCAACCTGATCTGAGCTGAAAGTACACCAGACCTTTCTATCCACGGAGAGACCATTTTTAGAGTGGCTTTGCACTGGTTTTAGTAAAGGAGTGATTCTGGGTCTGACCACTTGACTGGTATCGAATTCATCATTGACTTCAATGAAGTAGTTTTTCCCAGGTGATTTCCCCGCTTTAAATTCTTCAAACCACTGACTTCTTGAGGATATATGGTTGACGACCAGATCCGCCATAACCTGATAAGATTCACTGAATTGAATGATATCATTCCAATCACCAAGGCTGTCATTGACTTTAAGATAATCAATCACGGCAAATCCATCATCAGAACTATAAGGGAAAAAAGGTAAGATATGAACCCAGCTTATTGTGTCGGATAGGTTGTTCTGAAGGAAATGATACAAATAATTCAGTGGATTCTTTATTTTACCTTTTATGCTATCACCATAGGTAATGAGCATAATATCTTTTTCAGACCATTGATATTCATCCGCTATGCTGGGCGTAGATGATTGATTGATTTCAAGTGCTTTCAGAAGCTGACAGATAAGCTCACTTGGATTGCATTCAGGATAAATCATAATGAGGTGTTGTTCGAGTCTCAGAACAAGCTCACTATAAATGTTTAATTGGTTCAAGGTGATCACCTGTAATTGTTTAAGTCTTCATCTACTGAATTTTTAAGATCCTCAAAAATATCTGGAATGGCACTTACAACTCGATTCCAGCTCGGCATAAAAGGGGTCTCCATTGGTTTTTCAAAAAATTCATCACCCGCTAACATAATATTTTTGGCGAATAATTCAATGCTGAGTTCTTCTGTATGTCTGTCGAGGGTCAAACCATTCATGGTCGCATCATCGGCGTACATTTGTATCAAATCAAGTGCAATACGATAATAGCTTGCTTTTATCGTACGTATTTTTTCGGGTGTAAACACTTCACCACTAGCGGCCAGTTTCCGAAAAAAGGCTTTGCTGATATCCAGGCTCATTTTGGATAAGCCAGCGCTATGATCATCAAAAGAGATGGTTTGATGTTTGTGATCATAGTTATCAGCAATGTCAATTTGACAGATTCGATTGGTCGCATGATTACGATGAATTTCTGACAGGACGCCTAATTCAAGTCCCCAATTGCTGGGTATTTTTAAATCAAAAACAACATCGGTTTTAAAGGCCATCTCTCCCGCTAAAGGGTATCTGAAACTGTCCAGATAGCATAAGTAATCCAGTGGTCCCATGACTTTTTTTAATGCTCTGATCAGTGGTGTAATCAGTAGTCGGCTGACACGGCCATTAATTTTGTTATCCGCAATGCGACGATAATAGCCCTTACAATACTCATAGTTAAATGTGGGATTCATGACGGGATAGAGCAATTTAGTGAGCATGTCTTTTGAATAGGTGACAATGTCGCAATCATGTATGGCGATGACTTCGGAATTGTTACTGGCCAGAATATAACCGAGGCAATACCAGACGTTTCGACCTTTTCCATGTTCAATCGGCGCTAGCCCTTCTTTTTTTAAGCGCTGGTCGATAGCCTGTAAGCGTGAACCATCATTCCAAAGAATGGTGACCTTTTGAGGAAGGCGTGAAAAAAATTGAATCGCATGGCGATATTGTGTGATATCGGCCTGATCGAGTCCAACCACTATATGATTAATATAAGTTGCCTGCATTAATTCCTGAACAATATTTTCTAATGCGGGACTTTTCAGTTCTGAATACAATGAGGGCAATAATAATGTAATGGGACGCTTTTTAGAAAACGCCAAAACTTGAAGCTCAAGTTCATTATGATAATCTGGATTTAAATTATGTAATGTCGTAATTGTGCCGTTTTGAAAAAAGTCACCCATGTTTATATGCCTTTTAATTTAGCGTGATATTGAAATCAACAGTTAATAACTTTGATAATGTTTCAACCCATCCAGCAGTGCCAGGTAAACTACTATAAATAGTCCGTACATTTCCTTTCGCTTTAATTTTTTTTGCTTTATTCTTGATGATAATGGCATAGTCGCTGTTATTTAACATACTCACATCATTCATGCTGTCACCTAAAGCAATCACTTTTGTGTTATTGCTTTTGCAGGTAGGCCAATGTTCAACAAGCCACTGCATAGCACGACCTTTATTGTACTGTCCGCTTAAATGAATAAAACGGCCGCCTTCTGTCATATTTATATTCTGATTTGACAAAAGCTGTTTAAATTGTAATAGACGAGCTTGATTATCTTGCCATAGTAATGGTTCTGAAAAATTGCGTTGACTGGCCAAAAAAGC
>JADGDG010000045.1 GCA_016744995.1 Gammaproteobacteria bacterium | reverse complement strand
TAAACCTCTTGGTCTAACGGATGAGGAAATGAATGAATTAGTCACTTTTATGCAGGCGTTGACAGGAGATAACGTTAATAAAATTATTTTGGACTCATTTGCTGCACCTATTGGTGATATTAGTTCGGATGATCCGAACTGGGTTCGTGGTACTAACGTAGAGGTAAGATAGATGAAACAAATTGCTATTGTGCTATTGTTCTTATTCATTCAGGGTGCATATGCTTCTGTTCCTGATGTGCAAAAAAAATTAATAGGAGGGGACTTTCAGCTAACGGATCAAAATAATCAACCTTTTGACTTGAAGCAATTACGTGGCAAGGTGGTTATGATTTTTTTTGGTTATACATCTTGTCCTGAAGTTTGTCCTACTGAATTGTCTAAAATGATTTCAACATTGCATGAACTCGGTGATGAAGCTGATAAAGTACAAGCGGTATTTATCAGTATTGATCCCGAACGTGATTCTGTTAATACTATAAATACTTATTTAGAAGCATTTCAATCCAATCTAATTGGTTTGACCGGCAGTGCAAAAGAAATAGATAAAGTTGCGAAGCAGTATCAAGTTACCTACAAAGCCATGAAAATGATGGGTGAAAATTATCATGTTCAGCACAATGCCGATATTTTTGTCCTCAATGGTGAGGGAACTTTAGCAACGATTGTGCCCTATGGTATGCCATATAGCCATGTGACTAAAGTGGTTAAATCTATTTTAAATGACCATTAAGCCTGATTTCAATATCTGCAATTTTTACAAACAAGTGAGACTATATGTCTGAGCATAATAAGCTTGCCTTTATCGATGATGATCAGGAAGAACAGATTAATTCGGATTGTTCACTGTTTGTGAGTGTCAACACTGAGCAGATAAGTTGGCAAAATTCACCTATGTCAGGTGTTCAGCGAAAGCGTTTAGAATTAATCGGAATAAAAAAACCTCAAATTACAACCATTGTTAAGTTTGCTCCAGAGAGTTATTTTGAACTACACGAGCATGACGGAGGAGAAGAAATTTTAGTTTTGGATGGTATTTTTTCTGATGTAAAGGGGGATTTTGGTCCGGGATTTTATGTTCGTAATCCGCCTGGTACGACTCATCGTCCTTTTTCTAAAAATGGTTGTACCATTTTAGTTAAATTACGCCAGTTTAATGAGGGTGATCAGCTGCAGTTTGCAGTGAATACGAATGACTCTGTCTGGTTTAGTACAGACACTAATGATGTGGAGAAATTACCTCTTCACCAGTATAAAAATGAACAGGTGGTTATGTACCGTTTTAATGATAATAGTGATGCTATTGAGTTTAATTTTTTTCAAAGCAGTGAAATTTATGTAATGGAAGGTAATATAGATATTTTTAATACAAATTATGCTGCAGGTTCGTGGTTGCGATATCCTGCCAATACGGCTATAAAAATCGGCAGCAAGAATGAGGCTTGTATCTGGATGAAAATAAAAAACTGTACTAAATAACTATTTCTAAATGGTGGACATTATATACCGAGAGACCGTATCAGCTGCTATTGTTTATTATGGTGCTCAGACTGCGTCAACTCACACCATAATAAACAATAGCAGCTGATACTCAGTGTGCACTATTCAAGAATAGTTATTTAGCAGTATATGAGACCTTATAAAAAGCTCTGGATAATCAATTGATCTTTAGCTAATGATCATTATCCTCCCTTGATGGATCACTGCCGGGAACTACAGTACTCAATGGAATTTCGCTTAAGTTCCTGTTCTTGTAGATCAATAAATATCCGGAGCTTTTTATAAGTTTTTATTGTGCTTTGATTTAAATCATATGGTCGTTTTATTTCTTGACAGAAATGAACATTCATTCTATGATCCTTAAGAATGAATAAGGCCTGTTTGAATTTAAACTCTTCAAGTCAATGAATGATTCGTTTTAAATAAAGGAAAATAATATGAAAGCAAAAGCAGCAGTTGCCTGGGCACCCAAGCAGCCATTATCCATTGAAGAAATTGATGTAGAAGGCCCTAAAGAAGGTGAGGTGCTTGTGAAAGTACATGCATCGGGTGTTTGTCATACTGATGCCTTTACCTTGTCAGGTGATGATCCTGAAGGTATGTTCCCTTGTGTGTTAGGACATGAAGGTGGCTGTGAAGTGGTTGAATTGGGCGCAGGCGTCAAATCTCTGGAAGTCGGTGATCATGTGATCCCGCTTTACATTCCTGAATGTGGCCATTGTGAGCATTGTGAGTCAACTAAGAGTAATCTTTGTCAGACTATTGCGCCAACACTCTGGACCGGTTATATGCCTGATAATACCCGCCGTTTTTCTAAAAATGGCAAGGCGATTTATCACTATATGGGATGCTCCACCTTTGCTGAATATACCGTGGTACCTGAAATCGCTTTGGCTAAGGTTAATAAGGCCGCACCTCTGGATAAAATTTGTCTGTTAGGTTGTGGTGTGACAACCGGTATTGGTGCTGTGTTAAATACTGCCAAAGTAGAGCCGGGTTCAACAGTTGCTGTCTTTGGTATGGGCGGCATTGGACTGTCCTGCATCCAGGGTGCGGTTATGGCAAAAGCGAGTAGAATTATTGCTATTGACATCAATCCGGATAAATTTACCATGGCCAAAGCACTTGGAGCAACTGACTTTATTAATCCTGATACTCTGCCTGGAACTGTTTCAGAAGCCATTGTAGAGATGACCAAGGGTGGTGTAGATTATTCCTTTGAGTGTATTGGTAATGTTCATGTGATGCGTGAGGCGCTGGAATGCTGCCATAATGGCTGGGGTGTTTCAACCATTATTGGTGTTGCAGGTGCAGGTCAGGAAATCAGTACTCGTCCATTTCAATTAGTTACGGGTCGTACCTGGAAGGGCAGTGCCTTTGGTGGTGTTAAAGGGCGTACGGAATTGCCTGGTTATGTTGAACGATATATGAATGGTGAAATTGAACTGGATTCTATGGTGACTCATACCATGCCGTTAGAAGACATCAATCGTGCCTTTGATTTGATGCATAGTGGTGAGAGCATCCGTTCAGTCATTATTTTTTAATTTAAATCGGTATTCTTTAATGAAAAAAATTGAAAGTGTTAAAGAGTTTGGTGGTTGGCTCAATCGCTATGAGCACCAATCCAAAAGCTGTAATTGCACAATGACTTTTTCTGTTTATCTGCCGCCACAGGCAGAGCATGAAAAGGTGCCGGCAGTTTATTGGTTATCCGGACTCACCTGTACGGATGATAATGTCCGTACCAAGGCTGGTGCTCAACGTTATGCTGCTGAATTGGGTCTGGCATTAATTATGCCAGACACTTCTCCCAGAGGCGATGACGTTGCGGATGAAGTGGAACGTTATGATCTGGGCAAGGGAGCTGGTTTCTATGTGAATGCCACAGAGGAACCCTGGGCCGCACATTATCAGATGTATGATTATGTGACCCAGGAACTGCCGGAATTAATTGAAGCCGAGTTTCCAGTGATACCCGGTGTTTGTTCTGTCACAGGTCATTCTATGGGCGGGCATGGGGCATTAATTTGTGCGCTGAAAAATGCCGGTCAGTATCGTTCTGTTTCTGCATTTGCTCCAATCTGCCATCCTATGGTTTGCGGCTGGGGTGAAGGTTGTTTTTCAAATTACCTCGGTAATAACAAAGACAGCTGGAAACAGTATGATGCAACTGAATTGGTAAAGGCTGGAGCAAAGCCGATACCATTGCTTATTGATCATGGTACTGGCGATGAATTTTTGTCTGGGCAGCTTTATCCTCAAGATTTACTGGATGCCTGTGAAGCAATGGAATTTCCCATTAATTTACGCATGCAGGATGATTATGATCACAGCTATCATTTCATTTCCACCTTTATTGGTGAACACCTGAAATTTCACTATAATCACTTGAAGGCTTAAGTTCTTTTAAACTTTGTCTATACAAGCATAGTATTATGTTCTTGCTGCTTAATACTATGTTTGCATGGCTTTTTTTTGCCTGCCTGATATTGTTTTAAAAACTGTTCAAAGTCTGATATATCCTTTTTCTCCAGAGTCTTCTGCTGCTGTAAACTTGTTTGACTTAACTGTTCAAATTTCTCGAAGTGTCTGATATCCATTTGCTTTTTTAGATAATGGTCACGCTGTTGGTATGACTTTCTCAATGAAAACTCTATGAAGCTTTCTCTATGCTCATGCATTTCAGCAAGTATTCTGGCAGAAGGAGTCAGAGCGGGATTGCTTATCATTTTTTGATGTGCCTGAACGGCATCGGAATATCTTGAACAGGCATAAGTCTGATCCAGTTTTTCCGCCACTTGCTGTAAATCATTAAACAGATTACCAGCATATTCCTGCAGCAAAATGGGGTCGCCAAAATGTTGTATTTTAAGGCCCGGTTTACGCCCCTGATGGGCCACCCGGCATTGGTTATAATTTATTTCCTGTGTTTCCATTGCGGTTGTTAACGGACTGTTTTTAAACAGACAGAAACACATAAAGACTTCTAAAAAATGCAGTTGATGTAAGGTTAAACCCGTTGGACTATAGGGATTAATATCAAGAGAGCGTAATTCAATGTATTCTATGCCGCGAGTCTGTAGTGCATGGATGGGTTTTTCGAGATCATGTAACACTTGTTTAGGACGAACCGTACTATAGTGTTCATTTTCAATCTGTAAAATATTGGCATTTAATTGCTGATATGTTCCCTGTTTTTTTACACCAATTTTTTCATATTTCAGACACTGCTGACTGGTGGCATTACGCATACTGCTGATATATTCTTCTAAGCTATTATAACCAATATGAATGCCTGACTTACCTTCTCTGCTATTAGTATAACCAATATCGCCCATGCGCAGGGAAGTTGCATAAGGTTCGTAGAAGCTGTCTTTATCAAGCTTTTGGAGGCTGTTGGGTAGTCCTTTTACAAATGTCTTACTGATGGCGGGTGATGCTCCAAACAGATAAATAACCAGCCAGCCATAACGTTGAATATTGCGTGTCATGTCCATGTAAGACTGATTAATGTAATTTTGCACAGATAAATTACTTTGGCTTTGATGCAACAAATCAAGCCATAATTGCTGAGGGAATGAAAAGTTAAAATGTACGCCGGCGATTACCTGCATCATTTTGCCATAACGATGCCCCAGACCTCGGCGATAGATGGTTTTCATTTTTCCAATATTAGACTCACCATATTGGGCAATGATAATGTCATCATCATTGTTTAATGAGCAGGGCATACTGGTGTTCCACAGAAACTCTTTGTTTAAGTGGTGATATACATAGGTTTCTGTGGCAGATAAAAAATCAAGTGTGGCAGCACTGCTATTACAGGGAGGAGTGATGAGCTCGAGTAATGCTTCAGCATAATCAGTGGTAATGTAGGGATGTGTGAGTGGTGAGCCTAATGCTTTGGGATGCCTTTTGCCTGATATCTTTTCACTTTGATTTATTCGTAAACTTTCTTTTTCAAGTCCTATCTTAAAACCATATAAACTTTGCTTATCCAAAGTCTGCAGTTTTTTCTTTAATCTGGACATAAAATCCCTTAATGGTTGATCAATCTATAGGCTGTACTATACTAGAATGAATGTTCATTTTCAATAATATTTAATTCTATTACAGGGTAATGATCAAGATAGAATATAGCGATAAGGCATATTTCAGTATGAATATTTTTGAACTTATCAGAGCTTAAAATGAACAATTAGTCGAAATAGTTGACAGGAATGAACATTCATTCTATTATTGTGAAAAGCTGATTGAGGGGGGTGATCAATAGTGATCACGCTGTCAGTTTTAAGCCAAATATACAGGGTGGCAGATTTCCACCCATAATCAATAAGAGGAATGATTTTTATGAGTTCACTAAGTGGAATTATTGAAGGTGGTATTATTGGACACACAGATGGCAGCGATAACCCGCCATCATCTTTACGCTATAAAATTGATTTATCAGGCTTTGTCGAACGCCATTTGTGTGCCTGTGATCACTGCCGGGAAGTTTCTGGTGCACCTATTCACGATATCCTTGTGGTGACCAAAGATTCATTTGAGATCACTCAGGGTGAAGAACATCTTGTGACTACCAAAACCAAGCCTTTATGTCGCCGTGAGCATATTGATCATAGTGGTTGTCAGCTTACCATTTATGTCGATGTTGAAGGTTTTGATAGCTTAGTACTGGTTCATATGCCGACAGTTGATAAAAAAGATCAGGAAAAACTACCCAAGCCTGGGCGGATTGTTTTTCTTGAAGATTCAACACTGTCAGGTGATTTCTGGTCTGGATTGGGCTTGCCTATGTATGAAGGCTGGGTCGGCCATGATGATACCGAAACTAAGGTTTTAGGTCAGGGGTACATGCCGGCACCATTAGTCTCATAGTATTTTTTTATAATTTTAGCCAATAATCCGGGCCGTTGTGGAATGAGTTTTTTCTGCTGCCCGGATTTAACCATTAAGTGGATGGTTAAAATTACTGGAATATGAATTAATGCATTTCATGGGCTAAAGTTAAAAGATAGTTAAAAAAAAGTTAAATAAAAAGCTAAGTGAAAAATTACACAAAAAGTTAAATGAAACGGATAAATAAGGTAAAAATTCATGTGTAAATCTGTTGCTGAGAATGATAGCCAGAATAGTCAACTGATTCTGGATGCTATTGCTGCTTTAAAAGATCAGCCTGGTGCCTTATTACCCATTCTTCACAAAATTCAGAATTCTCTGAACTTTGTACCGGAAACCGCAATTCCTTTGATTGCCAAAGCATTAAATCTTTCTAATGCTGACGTTCATGGTGTGGTGAGTTTTTATCATCATTTTCGGCATACTAAACCGGGTGTTCATGTGATCCAGATCTGCCGGGCCGAATCATGCCAGTCAATGGGAGCAAAAGCATTAGAACAGCATGCCAGACAGATCTTAGAAATTGATTATCATCAAACTACGGACGATGGCCAGTTCACTCTGGAACCTGTTTATTGTCTGGGTAATTGCGCCTGCTCACCCTCCGTTAGAGTGGCTGATGAAATATATAGTGATATGAATACTCAGAAGTTTGATGAATTGTTGAAGAATTTACACAGTCGTTCAACAAAGGTAGAAGCCTTATGAGTATTAAAGTTTATGTCCCGCGTGATACCACTGCAAATGCCAGAGGTGCCAATGAAGTTGCACTTATGATTGAACAGACAGCCTACCAAAAGGATGTGGATATTAACGTGGTGCGTACCAGCTCACGCGGACTGTACTGGCTTGAACCCCTGATAGAAGTGGATACTGAAAAGGGTAGAGTGGCTTTTGGTCCGGTGTCTGCTGCTGATGTGAATAGTCTTTTTGAGCAACAGTTTTATGCTGGACAGGAAGAACATGAATTATGTCAGGGATTAACTGAAGAAATCCCTTTTTTAAAAAATCAGCAACGTCTAACTTTTGCCCGTGCCGGCATCACTGAGCCATTAAGTCTGGATGATTATACAGCTCATGATGGTTTTAAAGGTCTGCAAAATGCTTTAAAAATAAGCAGTCAGCAAATTGTTGATCAGATAAAAAATTCTGGTTTAAGAGGACGTGGCGGTGCTGCATTTCCCACAGGTATTAAATGGCAAACCGTGTTAGATGCGCCAGCTGAACAGAAATATATTGTCTGTAATGCTGATGAAGGGGATTCAGGTACTTTTTCTGATCGTATGATATTAGAAGGTGATCCCTTTGTCTTAATTGAAGGTATGTGTATTGCCGGACTAGCCGTAGGAGCAACCCAGGGATATATTTATATCCGTTCAGAATACCCGCTGGCAAATGAAGTTTTTGCTCAGGCAATTGAGCTGGCTCAGAATGCAGGCTATCTGGGTAACAATCTATGCGGTAGTGACAAAACCTTTCATCTGCAATTAAGAATGGGTGCAGGTGCCTATATTTGCGGTGAAGAAACTTCTTTATTGGAAAGCCTTGAGGGTAAAAGGGGAATGGTTCGGGTTAAGCCGCCATTGCCTGCTATAGAAGGTTTATTTGGTCAGCCGACAGTGGTCAATAATGTTATTTCTCTGGCCTCAGTGCCGATAATAATGCACCAGGGAGCAGATGCCTATGAACATTATGGACTGGGGCGCTCTCGTGGTACGCTGCCGCTGCAGCTGACGGGTAATATAAAACAGGCCGGTTTAGTGGAACTGGCTTTTGGCAGTACCTTACGTGAACTACTGGACACTTTTGGGCTGGCTACCCGGACTGGAAACAAAATGCGTGCAGTACAGGTGGGTGGTCCTTTAGGGGCTTATCTTCCTGAATCACTATGGGAGCTGCCGCTGGATTATGAAGCTTTTGCCCAAGCAGGGGCAGTACTTGGACATGGTGGTATTGTGGTGTTTGATGACACTATTAATATGACTGAAATGGCTCGCTATGCAATGGAATTTTGTGCGATTGAATCCTGTGGAAAATGTACACCCTGCCGCATTGGTTCGACTCGTGGCGTTGAACTTATTGATAAGATCATCGACCCACTTCAGCTCTCGCAGCGTGAAGCACACCTGCAGTTGCTGGATGATCTCTGTGATACCCTGGAGGATGGTTCTTTATGTGCCATGGGCGGCATGACTCCTTTTCCTGTACGTAGTGCGATGAAGTATTTTGCACAGGATATGGAAAAATTTAATGACTGAGTTTGTAATTTAAATAAACTCAGGGCAAGTACTTAATAAAAGTGCTCAAAAAAAGTGCTCAGAAAAAGTATTCTTAATATTAACCAGTAATAATAATGTGAGGCTATCTGGACAATCACAGATGGATCATTAGCGGAGAGATCATGCGGACTGCTTCCAGTTTTAATACTTCTTCAGATACGGTAGATGAAATTGATTATGGTACTCCTGTGGTGCAAAGTGACAAGTCTGTCAGCCTGACTATTGATGGTGCTGTTATCACTGTCACTGAAGGAACCTCAGTGATGCGTGCCGCAGCTGAACATGATATCAATATCCCCAAACTATGTGCCTCAGATAATCTTCAGGCCTTTGGCTCCTGTCGGCTTTGTGCGGTTGAAATTGAAGGCCGCCGGGGTACACCGGCATCCTGTACCACACCTGCTGAAGAAGGTATGGTGGTGTGGACTCAAAATGGCAGACTGGCCAGATTACGACGTAATATTATGGAACTCTATATCTCCGATCATCCGCTGGATTGTCTGATCTGTCCCAGTAACGGTGATTGTGAGTTGCAGACTGTTGCTGGTGCAGTAGGACTTCGGGAAGTTCGCTATGGCTTCGATGGTGAAAACCATTTAAATGCTGACAAAGATCAGTCCAATCCTTACTTTACTTTTGATCCCGCCAAATGCATCGTCTGCTCACGCTGTGTCAGAGCTTGTGCTGAGGTACAGGGAACATTTGCTTTAACCATTCAGGGACGTGGTTTTGATTCTACAGTTTCTGCCGGGCAAAATCAGGCATTTATGGATTCTGAATGTGTCTCCTGTGGTGCCTGTGTACAAGCTTGTCCAACGTCTACTCTGATGGAAAAAACTGTGGTTGAAAAGGGCTTGCCGGAACATAGTAAAATAACTACCTGTGCTTATTGTGGTGTTGGCTGCAGTTTTCGTGCTGAGATGCGTGGCAATGAAGTGATCCGTATGGTGCCCCATAAAAATGGCCTGGCTAATCATGGTCATTCCTGTGTGAAAGGGCGCTTTGCTTTCAGTTATGCAACCCATAAAGATCGCATCACTGAACCGATGATCCGTGAGACTATTGACCAGGCCTGGCGTAAAGTCTCCTGGGATGAGGCAACCCGGTTTGCAGCAAAAAAATTACGTGCCATTCAGGAGAACTATGGACAGGACAGTATTGGCGGCATTACTTCTTCGCGCTGCACTAATGAAGAAACTTATCTGGTGCAAAAACTCATCCGGGCTGCTTTTGGTAATAATAATGTGGATACCTGTGCACGAGTCTGTCACTCACCAACCGGTTATGGTCTGAAAACAACCATTCGTGAATCAGCCGGTACCCAGACCTTTGACTCGGTTATGGATGCTGATTTGATCATGGTTATTGGTGCCAACCCAACCGATGCACATCCAGTCTTTGGCTCGTTGCTAAAAAAACGATTGCGTCAGGGAGCACAATTAATCGTGGTTGATCCCCGGCAGATAGATTTAGTCAGAAGTCCGCATGTTAAAGCGGCACATCACTTAAAATTGCTGCCGGGTACTAATGTGGCTTTTATTAATGCCATGGCCCATGTGATAGTGACTGAAGGACTGGAAGATCAGGATTTTATCAATAGTCGATGCGAACTCAAGGACTATCAGCAGTGGCGTGATTTTATCAGTGAACCACGGCATGCACCGGAGGAAACTGAAACTACCACTGGAATAGCTGCTGCAACGTTGCGGGCAGCAGCCCGTCTTTACGCCTGTGCAGGCAATGGTGCTATCTATTATGGTCTGGGCGTGACAGAGCATAGTCAGGGTTCCAGTATGGTTATGGGCATTGCCAATCTGGCTATGGCGACGGGCAATCTGGGACGCTCGGGAGTGGGTGTGAATCCATTACGTGGTCAGAATAATGTGCAGGGTTCCTGTGATATGGGATCTTTTCCCCATGAGCTGCCGGGCTATCAACATATATCCAATGCTAAAACGCGTGCGACTTTTGAAGCAGAGTGGCAGGTAACACTGGATAGTGAACCGGGATTGAGAATACCTAATATGTTTGAAGCGGCTGTTCATGGCAGCTTTAAAGGTCTGTATTGTCAGGGTGAAGATATTGCTCAATCTGATCCAAATACTTTGCATGTGGAAACTGCACTGCGTTCTATGGAATGTATTATTGTGCAGGATCTGTTTCTCAATGAAACGGCTAAATTTGCCCATGTGTTTCTGCCGGGTTCATCTTTTCTTGAAAAAAATGGTACCTTCACCAATGCAGAACGACGTATTTCACGGGTCAGAAAAGTAATGCCGCCTCTGGCAGGAAAAGAAGACTGGCAAGCAACAGCGGCATTGTCAGAAGCTCTGGGTTATCCAATGAACTACACTCATCCGGCTGAAATTATGGATGAAATTGCTCGCCTCACACCGACATTCAGCGGTGTTAATTATAA
>JADGDG010000027.1 GCA_016744995.1 Gammaproteobacteria bacterium | reverse complement strand
GGGTTAAAGGAAGAATACCGCCATCATGAGCAAAAGAAACGGATGATTGAATGGCTTTAGTTTTCAGTGTTTTTTTATAACGTTCTCCTAATTCTTTGTCATTAATTGCTTTAAGATTGGCATAAACAGTCAGCAGATAATCTTCTTCAGGTTCAATGTTCTTAAAAAACAACTCTTTTCTATTGTCTGACAATATCCAGGCACCATCCACCCGACCACCATCTTTTCGTTCCACTACAAAATATTGCTGAAAATCAGAAGCAGCATCAAGAGGAACAGACAGAACAATTGCCAGACTACTAACCCCCTTATAGTCCCGCTCTGCAAAATCCAGAATATCAAAATCAGTCTGAGCATAAGCCTGTACTTCAGATACTTTTGAGTTAAGTTCAGGATTATGCTGAGAGTCTTCAACCTGTTGAGAGCCCTCAGCCTTCAGAGAGTCTTCAACCTGTAAAGTGTCTTCAACCTGTAAAGTGTCTTCAATCTGTAAAGAGCCCTCAGCTAATTTAGAGCCCTCAACCATTAAAGACGGATGAACCTCACTTCTCATTTCTTTATTAGCATTATCTCCAGAACTTTCATCATCACAGGCAACCAACATAAAAACCATCATAAGGATCATGAACTTACAAAATTTATACTTTAAAAAACCAGAAAAACCACCGGAATTTATTGTCATATCTTCACCTGTTTCATGTGGGTAGATTCAAAATGTTAATTACATTAGCTTTATCATATCTATAATAAATGAATAGTTCCTGAATTATATATGATGAATTGTGGCAAATTATGGCAAAAGGAATAACATAGAGTTAATAAGCTATGCTTTTGTGGCCAGATGTTTTCAATTATATAGCAAAAAAAATAGATAATTCCTACACACATTACCCCCATAAAAGAGTAAACTCAGGTATTATCCGGTTAAATACCTACTGACAAAAAATTACTGTCCATAATAAAAATGAAAAATATACTCCAATTAGTTATTACTCTATTTTTATTTACTGTCACCTCATTCTCCAGTGCCGCCACTGAAAAAGTCTCCTTGCAACTTAAATGGAAACACCAGTTTCAATTTGCCGGCTACTACATGGCTATTGAAAAAGGCTTTTATAAGGATGCGGGTTTAGAGGTTGAGATAAAAGAATATTTTTATGATCAGGATATTGTTGAAGAAGTCTTACAGGGTCATTCAACCTTTGCTGTCAGTGGACCTGGAACTCTCATTGACATTTCAAAAGATAAGAAAATTATTTATCTGGCAGCAATATACCAATCTTCCCCCCTTATATTACTTGCAGCACAACGCTCAAATATAAAGCAGATCAAGGACATAAAAAATCTCAAAGTCATGTTGTCAGGTGAGCACAAAATTGATGCGGTACTGCTGGCAATGATGCTTTCTCAGGGTATAAATTATAATGATATTCAGGTACAGCGACATAGCTATGATGTTCAGGATCTCATTAATATCAATACAGACTTAATGACCTCCTATATATCAAATGAGCCCTATACTTTAAAAGAACATGGACTCGATAGTCTTATATTCCATCCCAAAGACTATGGATTCGATTTCTATAGTGATATTTTATTCACCAGTCAAGAAGAGCTAAAAAAACATCCTGAACGGGTCAGGAAATTTAGACAGGCCTCATTACAGGGCTGGGAATATGCATTTGAGCATATTGATGAAACCATTGAACTTATTATTAAAAAATACAATACTCAGAATAAATCCAGAAATGCCTTAATCTATGAAGCCAATGAATTAAAAAAACTGGCTTTCTATCACACGGATCATATTGGAAAAATTAAAATAAATGCTCTGGAACGAATGTTTGAAACTTATCGCATTCTGGGGCTGGTCCGTGGACATATAGACTTTTCTAAAATTATTTATTCAGAAGAAAAAAACATACTCGCTCTCACTGAACATGAAAAAAATTATTTAAAGAAAAAAGGCCAGCTCACTATGTGTATTGATCCTGACTGGCTGCCATTTTCTATACTTGAAAACAACGACTATAAAGGCATCAGCGCAGATATTTTTAAACTTATAAAAGAAAAACTACCCGTTCCAGTCACGATAATTCCAACCTCCACCTGGGCACAGTCACTTGAATATGCCCAACAAAGAAAGTGCGACATTATCGATTTGGCAATACAAACTGCTGAGAGAAAGAAGTATTTAAAATTCACCCGGCCTTATTTAAAAGTTCCTCTGGTGATTGCCACCCGACATGATGTTCCATTTATTGCCGATTTTAAATCTTTGGATACTGAAAAAGTCGGAATTGTTGCTGGCTATGCTTTTGTCGAAATTCTCAGAAGATCCTATCCTAACATTAATGTCATTGAGGTAAAAAGCTTAAGAGATGGTCTGCAAAAAGTAAAAGATGGTAAGCTTTTTGGCTATATAGGAACACTTGCCGGTATTGCACACGTCTTTAAAAAAGATTTTACCGGAGAACTTAAAATCACAGGTAAATTTTCAGAGACATGGGATATGGGCTCAGCAGTCAGAAATGATGATGAGCAATTATTCAATATATTACAAAAAGTATTTTCCAGTATTGACAGTCAAAAAATAGAAAATATTATTAATAAATGGATCACCGTCAAATATGAAAAACAAATTGACTATACCCTGACCTGGCAAATATTAGTATTTGTATTATTTATTATTGCATTTTTAATCTATCGGGAACGTGCACTGAAAAAATACAATCGAGTATTAGAAGAGCAGAAAGAGCTTTATAATCTGGTCTTTGAAAACTCATCCCATGCAGTTCTATTGCTGGATACACAAACCAATAAATTTATTAAGTGTAACACCCAGACCGTCAAAATGCTTAAGGCCTCATCAAAAAAAGAGGTTATTCATATGCTTCCAGAGGATTTGTCTCCTAAAATGCAGCCCGATGGTCAATGCAGCAGTAAAAAATCATCTCAGATGATTGCTCTGTCAGTACAAAATCATTCTCATACTTTTGAATGGAAACATATTAAAACCACAGGAGAAGAATTCTGGGTTGAAATAACATTAACTCACATCCTAATGAATCACAGAGAAGTTATTCATGTCCTATGGAAAAACATTGATGATCAAAAAGAGATTGAAAGAAATTTAATTGAATCAAAAGAAAAAGCCATCGCCGCCACACTGGCCAAGTCTGAATTTTTAGCCAATATGAGCCATGAAATACGAACACCAATGAATGGTATTATAGGCATGACACATCTGGCACTTGAAACAGAATCCAGTATCAAGCAGAAAAGATTTTTACAAACCATTGATCAATCGGCAAAATCACTGCTAGGTATCATTAATGATATTCTAGATTTTTCCAAAGTAGAAGCAGGAAAACTTAATATTGAAAAGGTTAATTTTGATCTAAAAAGACTTATAGATGACGTTATTAGACAAATCACTTTTAAATCAAAGAAAAAAAATATTCAAGTCATTGTGAATTATGTGTCTGATATTAATTCAAAGCTTTATGGTGATGATTTGCGCCTGTCACAAATTTTAACAAATTTACTTGATAACGCCATCAAATTCACTTCAGTTGGAGCAGTCACTTTATCCATCTGGAAGATCAATAATAATTATCTGAGATTTGAAGTCAAAGATACCGGTGTCGGCCTTAGTTCGAAACAACAAGCAAAACTTTTCCAGTCGTTTTCACAAGCTGATGGCAGTACCACCCGAAAACATGGCGGTACAGGCTTGGGTCTTTATATTTCTAAAAGTCTGGTTGAGTTGATGGATGGAAAAATATGGGTTCAAAGTGAACCAGGAAAAGGCAGTCGTTTTACTTTTGAAATAGAACTGCACGATATTTATGAGCATAGTAAAATAACAACCAGACAAGCATATAATTCAGAGAGTAAATTACAGATTGATCCCGGCGACGAGTTTAAGCAGAAAAAATCCTTAAAACATAAGCTCAATAAACTTAGCGGAAAAATTCTTTTGATTGAAGATAATTTGATCAATCAGGAAATCATTACAAGTTTACTAGAAGAGAGTCACCTTATTATTGATATTGCTAATAATGGCCTTGAAGCTACAAACATTTTTAAACAGAAACAATATAACCTTATCATTATGGACATTCAAATGCCCATAATGGATGGTTATGAAGCCACAAAAATAATCAGACAAACTGATCCTGATATCCCCATTATTGCTTTAACAGCCAATGCAAGACAGGAAGATCTGGAAAAAACACTACAAGCTGGAATGAATCAACACCTGAATAAACCCATTGAAATTGACAAGCTCTATAAAATATTAATTAAATATCTACCTAAAGATGAAATCTCTAAAGCAAGTACTTCTATTAAAACAGCTAAAGCATCAACATCTCCTGACATCCCTGAATTTTCTAATATCAACACCGAGCTTGGATTATCATATTTTTCTGGGAACAGTAAAATATATCTAAAAATATTAAAGAAATTTTCAGAGGGTTATAAAGATCTCAAAGTTGAAGATTTAAACTTAGAGCAATTAAAACGTTGTGCTCATACAGTAAGAGGGCTGAGCTCAAACATTGGAGCAACTGAACTGAATGATATAACAGTCAAACTGGATGAAAAACAAAATGTGGAGTTGATCCAGGCATTTGCTAAATCACTTTCTCAGGTGATATCTGAAATTGATAAAAATCTCAACTTTTGATCAAGGAAAGGATCACGAAAAGGCTCAAGGACAGATTAAGGGCTGGACTATTGGCTCAACGGTATAAAACAGCTTTCAGCTAACAAATCTCTTCTCATTCCCGGTGCTCATTAGTTTTGTGCCCGGAGTCTCATTTTATTCACACACTTTTATTGTGGGATCTGAAATCATCAGCATGTGGTATACTAGCAGTCAAACTAAGGTAAACCACTATAAATGCAATTCAGGGCTGAGGCAAATATTGTGATCCCCAAAACTGTCCACAAAATCACTGCTGAAAATAACTGACTATGAGAAAAAATACTCAATTTTTTATTTTTCTCAGTTTAGCAATCGCTTTCATTGATGGCTTATTTGTTGCCACCAATCATTATTATATCCATGATACCTTTGAGGCAAGCCTGCAAGAAGAAAGTCAAAACGACTATGCCATATATAAAACGGTTCTTGAATCAACCTACAATGGTCTTTCTCTGCAAGCCACTCTCTTTGCAAGCAATACGCAAATTCAAAGTCTTTTCCTGCAAGGGAAAAAAGCACTTGAACGTGAAGGTGGTAATACTGGTGGTGCAGAAACAGCCGAAATAAGGAACCAACTGTATCAACTGGTTGCAGAGCCCTGGCAAAGTGCTATGGAAAAATTTGATGTTCGTCAATTTCATTTCCACCTAGGTCCCGGTTCACTCAGTTTTTTAAGAGTTCACAGACCGGATAAGTTTGGTGATAGAACGGATAACCTGCGCTATATTATTGTTGATACTAATAAAGAACGCCAAGCTCGAGCAGGCTTCGAAACCGGTCGGATTTATTCCAGCTTGAGAAGTGTAGCCCCTGTTTATGCATGGGATAATGAGCTGAGAAAAAAAGTCTATGTCGGCGCACTGGAAATAGGCACTTCATATGAAAAACTACTGGAGACAATCGATCGCAATATCAATATAGCACTTAGTGTACTGCTTAATAACCAGCATATCAAAGAAACGGTCTGGGATGAATTTATTACCGGGAATTATAACAATAATACCATCAATGATTGTGATTGTATTATTGAAGCCAGTTCTCGTTCAAATCAGAAAGCATTTCTAAATTATGTTGCCAAAATAGTAAATTCCGAAAGCCAGTCTCAACATGCTGATGGTCATGTCAGAGTAATCCAGTACAACAATCATTACTATTCTTATACATTCCACCCTCTCAGGGATTATATTGGTACAAAAATACCATCACGGAAAGATATAGGTGCAATATTCATTGCCCGAAAGATCGATAAACAAATGTCTATTTATAAAAAAGAACAATGGTTTAATATTTTTTATGGCATTATTGCCTTTATTACTATTGAGTTATTACTCATACTGACTTTGTTAAAAGTAACCAGACATTTGACCGCTCAGGACAAAATTCAAACTAAAGAGTTATCTGAACAAAAGCGTATTATTGAGCTGGATAAAATTAAATATAAAAATCTGGCTGATGCCATTAATGAAAATTATTTCTTTTATATTCGAGACAAAAATAATCATTTTACTTATGTCAGTTCATCTATTACTCAAGTTTTAGGCTTTTCTAAAGAAGAATTTTTAGCTGATCCCGTACAGTATCTTCCTAAAAATGCCCATGCTGATTTTGTCCTGAAAAAAGCACGCCAAACAGCTCTTGAAGACAATCCAAATCACTTTGAAGTTGAAATTTATAATAAATCGGGTCGCATCCAATACCTGCTCATTACTGAAACCCCAAAACTGGATGAAAATAATCAAATAAACCTGATTGAAGGTATGGCTCAGGATATTACCAATATTCGACAAGATAAAATGCTATTACAATTACGTTGTCAAATATTGCAATTAATCTCAGATAAATCCTCTCAGGAAAAGATATTAACAGCATTGGCAGACGGTGTTGAAGCCATTATCCAGGACGTGACATGCGCGATTATGCTTTTTAATAAACACAGTAATACATTAGATATTGGCACAGCATCCAAACTAAGCGGTAACTTTAAGCAAAAGATTGACCATCAGAATATTAATTTATCAACCAATGCCTGCTCTATTGCAGCAAGCACTATCAAACGGAAAATAATTTCTAATATTGAATCACCTGATGCTCTCCGCTTTGCTCAAACATTTCAAGGTTCACCCTATCAAGCATGCTGTTCAGAGCCTGTACTTTCTTCTGCTGCCAAGATCCTCGCCACTGTTGATTTTTATTATGACAAAGCCGTTACCCCAAATGAATCTGATCTTGTCATTATAACCGCTGTCACTGACCTGGTTTCCACAATGTTTGAACCTCATGTAAGCAAAGCCTGACAAGAATAAGCAACAAAGTCTTACAACAATAAACTGAAAATTCTTACACGCATTGTTTCCCCTTCCTACAGTATAAAACTAACAAATCTACTAGAATAAACCTATTCATTAGATGAGGAATTATCACTCATGGATCCAAAAAAACAACTTGAATCTGAAATCTCCGAATTACAGCAACTAATTAATACAGGTCAACAGCAATGTGTTCCCAAACACCTGATAAAAATGTATCAAAGTTTAGTCAAATCAAAAAAAGAAAAGCTAAAACAATTACATACTTTTTCAAGTTAAAGACAAAACCTCTGAATAAGAAATTTTAGACAACTAACTAATTTATTAGCGCTTTGGTTTTCTTCCACCACTTTTAAGGCATTTCTCCATACTGGAATAAGACTTGTAATTTTTCGTTCTTCCATAGTTAAGTACTGCCTATCGGATGACAGATACCACTTTTACTTTTCTTCACCACAGGTTCAGAAGCAATTACGCTATCAGTAGCAAATGAAAATAGAATAATGACAAAGAGTAGTCTTATTACTAAGCATAAATTATTCACCTTATTTATACTCTCATGATTGTGAGGAACAAGCAAAGAATGGGCGGAATTCAAAATTTTATAAAAAAAAATGGAATAGTATTTCTGGTAGAGTAGCTAAATTGAAAAGGTTTCACCCAAATAAGGCAAAAAAACTCAGAGAGAAATTAACTGCAATAAAACCAATCATTGTAAATAACTATACTTCTTAGGTTTGTTTGGCTTATGTCAAGAGCATGGCATGAATGATGACATTGATGGATGCTGGTGAGTTAGAAAAACCGTTTACTTAGGAAGAATTATTATATTTTTAGTTTCTTCATCCCTTTCAAAAGTACTATAGTAATTCAAGTCAGCCATTAGATATTTTATGACACTTAGGTTTTGAATCTTAGTCTTATCTTTATAAAATAATAGACTCACAAACACCATCACCCTTTTTAAGAAATTATATGAAAGCCTGATCATCCAATAAGAAACCACAGAAACAACTAGGTAAGCACCATACGCAGCCCAGAAGCCTTTGGATGAAAGCAGGTCAAAAACTCCTTCAATATTTTGCCCTGAATTGACTGCTAGAATTGTTATTATAGAGCTTAAAACAATAAACAAGGCTAAGATACGTTGATTTGCAGATTCCACATATATGAAAGAAAAAATTGAATCAATCATCCCTCTCTTACCAGTTGTTTCACGTTCCATACTCATCATTGCATTTAACTTCTGAGAAACTTCATAAAATTCAGTTGAAGCGCAATTTAATAAAGATTCCAAGAATCTAGTTTTTAATTCATCCAAGTCAGCATCTAAGCTTATAAATTCATTTGTCTTTCGAGATAAATAAGCTATAAATACAGCATTTCTTTTTTTCGTCAGCCTATCAAAAAATTGTATAGTAACAAGTTCAACCACAATGGTACTTAAAAACCACCAATTAAGGGGCCATTTTTCAATACTGACAGTAAAAACAAACATAACAAAACATAAAGAAAACATGAGAAATCCTAGTAAGAATCCCCACGTATAAGGCTCTTTAAAGCCTCCATAAGCTGAAAAAGATTCTAAATTGATATAGTACTCAGATGCTATTTGATAAAGTTCTTTCATATTATTTTAGGCTTGTTATTAATCTCAAAATAAAACCACTAAACAAGAAATTTTAGACAACTAACTAATTTATTAGCGCTTTGGTTTTCTTCCACCACTTTTAAGGCATTTCTCCATACTGGGATAAGACTTGTAATTCTTCATTCTTCCATAGTAAGTGCTGCCTATCGGATGACAGATACCACTTTTACTTTTCTTCACAGCAGGTTCAGAAGCAATTACGCTATCAGTAGCAAATGAAAATAGAATAATGACAAAGAATAGTCTTATTACTAAGCGTAAATTATTCACTTTATTTATCCTTTATCATTGCCTGGAAGTATTAGGGCATTATACTCATTAAGAAATAAAAAGCCCTAATGAATAACCCCAGACTTCAGAGGCAGGCTTCCCCTCCCTATTATTAAGTCAGTTGAGAAAGTTTCTAACAGGCACAAAAAAGCCCTACCAGATTGGTAAGGCTTAATTATTGTTCTTTGATTAATACAAGCTAATGCCCAAAAAGCATTTGCAAGGTAATTAAATGTGCTGCAACTATTAAGGTACACAATTTTTATTGAACACTTTATGTATGGCGAAGAGGGAGGGATTCGAACCCTCGAAACCTTACGGTTTACACACTTTCCAGGCGTGCGCCTTCGACCACTCGGCCACCTCTCCAAGGTCGGGAAGAATAAACTACCTGAGGTAAGAAATCAAGTCATTTATCATCCGCTATTCTTTTCTTCTAATTCATCCCAACGTTCATACACCGACTCCAGCTGCTGATTAATTGCCTCAAGCTCTGATAATTTTCGAGTTACTGTATCCTGATCCTGCTGGTAGAATTCAGGTTGAGCAATTTCAGTTTGAAGCACAGCTTGTTGTGTTTCAAATTTTTCAATTTTAGCAGGCAGATTATCCAGTTCACGTTGTTCTTTATAGCTCAGCTTAATCAACTTTGTGGTTTTTACCTTTGTTGCTGAACTACCGCTTGAATCAGCTGCATAATTATTTTGGCTGCTTTTGGCTATATTTTTAACCTCAGACACAACGGACTTGCGCTGTCTGAGCCAATCATCATAACCACCCACATATTCATTGATGCCATTAGCTTCAAAAACCAGTGAACTGGTGATCACATTATTTAAAAATGCCCTGTCATGACTGACAATAATTAAAGTCCCCTTGTATTCCATCAGAAGAGCCTCTAATAATTCAAGTGTTTCACTGTCTAAGTCATTGGTGGGTTCATCCAGTACCAGAAGATTGGCAGGTTTGGTAAATAATTTTGCCAGTAATAAACGATTTCGCTCACCTCCAGATAGTGCCTTAACAGCAACTTTTGCACGCTCTGGTGAAAATAGAAAATCGCTTAAGTAGCTGAAGACATGGCGTTCACGTCCGTTAATATTAACAAATTCTCTACCCTGCCCTATATTTTCAACAATTGATTTTCCTTCATCCAATTGATTGCGCAATTGATCAAAATAAGCAATTTCAAGTTTGGTTCCTAATTTAACATGGCCTGATTGCGGGCTTAATTCACCTAATAATAAATTCAGCAGAGTTGTTTTACCCGCCCCATTAGGGCCAATAATACCAATTCGGTCACCTCGCATGATCACCGTTGAAAAATTATTAACAATAGGTTTGTTTTCATACTCATAGGATATTTTATCAACATCAACCACCAGTTTCCCTGAATTTTTCTTATCATCCAGCTCCAGATTGGCCTTTCCCTGAACCTCTCTTCGCTCACCACGCTCATCTCTCATGGCCTTTAAGGCACGAACTCTTCCCTCATTTCGAGTGCGCCGGGCCTTAATGCCCTGTCGGATCCAGACTTCTTCCTGAGCCAGTTTTTTATCAAATAATTCATTGGCCCTTTCTTCGGCATGCAGCATTTCTTCTTTACGGCGCAGATAAGTCTGATAGTCCCCAGGAAAAGAAACTAATTGACCTCGATCCAGTTCAAGAATACGAGTGGCAACGCTTTGCAAAAATATCCTGTCATGGGTGATAAACAAAACACAACCATTATAGGACTTCAAAAAGTTTTCCAGCCAGAGTATTGACTCAATATCCAGATGGTTAGTCGGCTCATCCAGCATCAAAATATCAGGTTCAATAACCAGAGCTTTGGCCAGCATAATTCGTCGTTTTAAACCACCCGACATATCCTCAATCTGATCATCACCGTTTAATTGCAGACGAGTAATGGTTTCTTCAACTTTTTGCACCAGAGACCAGCCATCCACAGACTCCAGTTCATGCTGAATATGTTCCATTTTTTTTAGTGCTTTTTCATCACCATTAGCAACATCATGAAGCACATGATTATAATCCTGTAACAGTTTTGCCGTATCACCCAGTCCTGAAGCCACAATATCAAACACACTGCCTTTTGCTTCGTGGGGTACTTCTTGTGCCAGGGAAGAAACAATCAAGCCATCTTTTTTACGAAGATCGCCTTCATCAGCCTGCATTTCACCTTGAATTAAGCGCATTAAAGTAGTTTTACCAGTACCATTACGCCCAATCAAACAAACGCGTTCCCCCGCTTCCAGAGAAAAATTAGCTTTATCGAGCAGAACATGGGTACCAAAGGCCAGAGACAGGCCATCAATAGAAAAAATAGACATAACAGACTCACTTCAGGTAGAAATTAGCTTTAAAAAATTGTGCCCAGAATATAGTAAAATGCCGACTTATGGAAGGGGGATTTATTTAAGGGTGATGAGTCAAAATTATATCAGACTGATTTATTCAGCATTTAATTTTAATAACTGTTTCAATTCATCAGCAGTCATCAGTTTATAATAGCTCCCTCCCTGGGCTAATTCGCACTGTGTTTGCTCAATAAGGAGTTTATGTTGTTTCCTTTCTACTCCCATAGCCACTGTTTTAATGCTTAATGCCTGTGCCATGGCAATAATGGCATTAATGTATGACTCCTCATAACCATCTATGGAGGCTCTGTCGATAAATTTCCTGGATATTTTTACTCGATCAACGGGTGAGTTTTTCAGATAACTCAGAGATGAGTAACCCTCACCAAAATGATCCAGGGCAAGGCTGATGCCATTTTCATGTAATAAGGATAGGGTTTGCGTTGTCTGCTCACTGGTTTTAAGTAATACTGATTCACTCAGTTCAATGCCAAGATAACGGGCAATGGAACGATGGCACTGGATAAATTGTTTTAATTTCGCTAAAAAAATATTATCACTAAAACCACGTTCTGAAAAATTGGCAAAGATCCGGACTGGCTGTTTTCCAGAATCAAGCCAGTCACGCAGATGTTTTTGAATTTCTTCTAAAACCCAAAAATCAATTTCATTAATTAAATAACTCTGTTCCGCCACTGGAATAAAATCATGTGGTGAAATACTTCCAAGTTTTTTATTCGTCCACCTTAAAAGTGCTTCACAGGCTACAATTTCACCGCTGGAGAGGTCAATTTGAGGCTGATAAAGCAGACTAAATTCATTGCGTTCCAAAGCAGATTTAAGCTCATCTGATAATTCAATTTGCTGATTGATTTTATGATTGATGTCTTCATTAAAAAAATGGAACTGATTTCGACCTTTATCTTTTGCTTTGTACATAGCCATATCAGCATTTTTCAATAATAAACTACTGCTGTCACCACTTGCGGGATAAAGACTGACCCCCATGCTGCAGGTAATATAACTGCTCTGTCCTTTTAACTCAAAAGGAACCTCAAAGGCTGATTTTAATTTTTCAACCAGAGAAACCACTAGTTTTTCATTTTCAAGATACGACAATGCAACAACAAACTCATCGCCGCCAAAACGACTGATAAGATCATATTTTCTCAAAGCATGCTTCAAACGATCAGCTACCTGTATTAATAAGATATCGCCTATTTCATGTCCAAAGGTATCATTGATATATTTAAAATTATCCAGATCCATAAAAATAACAGCAATGACCTTATTGAAACGTCTGGCTTCACTCAGACTTTGTTCAAGACGCTCCAGAAACAAATTACGATTCGGTAAATGTGTCAACTGATCATAATTGGCCAGATGTTCCAGTTTCACTTGAGTATTTTTTTGCTCTGTTAAATCAATATCAATACAAAACATCTCTGTATTGCCCTTTGAATTTTTTAACATCGCATGGCTGGAGTACACAGGAACCATGTTGCCTGATTTATCTCTACGTATTAGTTCACCAGGAGGTATTACTATGTCATTTTCATGCCACTGCCTGATTGACTCTATCACCATTGTCTGCATGCTTTGAGGAATTATCAAAGATTCCAGCTTTTTACCCAAAGCCTCTTCTGCAGTGTACCCATAGAGTAATTCACTCGCCTGATTCCAGTAAATCGTATTCCTGGACTTATCATAACCCTGAATAGCAATATTAGGCATGCTATTTAATAATTCTCTAAAGCGTGATTCCTTTTGTTTAAGTATTTTTTCAGCCAGTTTATATTTAGTAATATCCCTGCTGATACCAATAAGCCCTAATACATCATTATTTTTATCCAGAACCGGTGATTTTGTTGTTTTAAGTAATACTTTTTTACCATCAGGATATTTGACCCACTCTTCATTTGAATGCTCTGTTTTAGAGGTTAGTATTTTTTGATCCTGCTCTTGAAAAAATTTCGCGGTCTCAGAATTAAATAAATCAAAATCTGTCTTACCAATAATTTGATCTTCTGTTGTACCGCAAAATTTCTCAAAATAGGTATTTGCTCCAATATAAATACCCTGTAAATCTTTATAAAAGATTAGGAGTGGCATTGAGTTAATTAAATTATCAAGAAATAATCGCTCTTGTTGAACTACGATTTCAGCCCTGTTTTTTTCAGCAAATTTAGCTTTAGATTCAATTGATTGGGAAATATTTGACGAAATAACCTGAAGGGTTGAGGAGGCTTTAGCTGTAAAACAATCATTTCTATTAGAAGTAATCATCAAGCAACCGATTGGTTTTGTTGATAATTCATGGCTTAAAGGCAGGACAATAACAGATTTAACTTCACTTGTATTAAACAGTTCCTGCCAGGGATAAAATGCCGAAAGAGTTTCCTGAGATGTCCCTTCATGAATAGAGTTGAGAATAAAGTGCTGGCCTTCCAGAATACTTCGGCCAGCAATACCCAATGATTGCAATGAATGATTTTGAATAAAAGCAGCTAAGCGTTCATTGTTTAAGTCTGCAGAAGAGTGCTTTTGTGAAGAATGCTCTTGAGAAGAACGCTCCTGAGAAGAGTGTACAGTTATAAAATGTGTTTGATCATTTGATACAAGACCAATCCAGGCATTATTAAATAACTGGCAATCAGTGATCTTTTGGCAACAGTTTACCACTAACTGTTCAGATGAAATATTTTGTATTAGCAGCTGAGCAATTTTCAGTGATAAATCCAATAAGAACTGCGTTTCTGGCATATTGACAATATCCCTTTTATCCGCCCCCGAATTTTATTGGAAACCTGATTTTTTAAATCATTTTTTGAACCTTTCTTTAATCTATACTTAAAGTATACTCTTTAACTCTTTTTTTTCTATGATCTAAAACAATTCAATGATAAGGTTTACACTAAAAATGTACCTGAAATGGCTTGCAACTTATGAAATTACCTATAAAAAACCTTAGCATATTCTCACTGGTGAGTATCAGCCTCTGCTTACTCACTTCCTGCAGCACCTCAACTCATCAAAAGAGCTCGGCATACAATCCTGACACTCAGGAAGTTGAACATTATAACTACGGCCCTCTGTATCAATTAAAAGCTGAACTGATACCTGAAAATCTGGTATTTACACTGGTGACTCAATTAGAGAAAAAAACACTGCCAGGTGCCTATACAATAAAGGAATACACTCGCCGCCTGCTACCCAATGATTATATGGCAAAAAGTAATACAAGCATTTATCTTCAGAATATAAGCGAACAAACAATCAGCCTGGACTTAATCACCATTAGCCTTGAAAATCATCACCTTCCTCTTTCACAAAGAAGCATAATGCTTCCAGCTCATGATACTGTCTCTGTCCCCCTTGGGGAGATCAGTATTGATTTAAGACTCACAACACTCAACACAAGAATTGAGTACCTGATCAGTGGTCCCGGGATTCAGGAAGAACATCTGGAAAAAGAATTTGATATGCTCAGGAAGATCACTATTAAGAAAGATAAATAGAGGCGTAATTTAACATCCACAATTGCTAAAATCCAAACTAATTTTCTATAAATAAGTCTTTAAATTCATTATGTAAGAGTAGATATTTCAAATCTTCTTTAATATCTATATCATTTTTTTCTGGTAATTCATACCAACTGATACCCTGCCTGGACAAGGCACTTCTTGATTGTTTCATCACCTTTTCTGTACCCCAGTCAATATCCACAAAAACCTCTAGGTTCAAATTTTTTGCAGCAACTAAAACATAACCGCCATCGGCTGCGGGAGTAAAAACCATATCATGTTCATCAAGTGCTGTAATCGCCAATTCAAGATCCTGTTTTGTCAGAAAGGGACAGTCAGTACCAATCAGGATTGCTTTTGAATATCGAGTAAGCGCCCCCGCCAAAGCCTGATACATTCTGTCACCTAAATCATGACCCTCCTGAAAGGAAAGTTCAAACTGGCTGGCGCCGTATACCCGGGTGAAATATGAACCATGACTCTCTGGCGTGATACAAAGGTTTACAGGTGATAAATCAGCACTGATAACATTATTAAGTGCATAGTCTAAAAGTCGCGTATAGAGTTCTGTGGCGCCTTCTGTACCCAGTGCAGGAATTAAGCGCGTCTTTACCTTCCCCTGAACAGGTTCCCGGGCAAATATAATAATAAGAGTGTCAGGATAAGAAAGGTTAATCAGTGGGGGCATAGCTGTCATTCTCAGGAGTAATATTTATTGACCAGAACTTCAGGTTTTACACCAAAAAAATACTGTAACCTCATGCTCCACATAAAGAAAATGGTTTTAAGTATACCATTTTTTTCCCACCGTCTTGATGAAGTAATGACTGTGGATTGCAAGCACATAGGCTGGTTTAATTTACCGAGGCGATTGCTGAACTCAATATCTTCCATTAAATCAATAGCGGGTATACCGCCCACTTCATTATAAAGTGATTTTGCAACAAAAATTGCCTGATCCCCGGTGGCAATGCCCGTCAGACAAGAGCGCCAGTTCATTAGCCTTTCTATAACACGAAACAACCAGTGTTGACCAGAAAGACGGACATTAAAGCGCCCCCATAATGAACCTGTTGCCTGATTTGAGAATAAAGCCGTCAGGATAATCTGATCAGCATTCTGAGGTAAAAAAGTGTCAGCATGCAGAAACAAAAAAATTTGCCCTGTCGCCATTTTTGCACCTAAGATCTGCTGCCTTGCCCTGCCTTTTTCTGAAGACATCATTCGATCAACATAGGGGCGAGCAAGATCACAGGTATTATCCTGACTTTTACCATCCACTAAAACAACTTCATGGCCATGCTCCCTCAGAGGCTGCAGCTTGCTGAGAAATGCCTGAATATTTTTCTCTTCATTCAAAACAGGGATAATAATAGAAATTTTTTGCCACACAATTATTCCCTATTCTAACTAAATCTTGAATTTATGTTAAAGCCCCACCACAACTACTTCCCTTCCCCGCAGTACAGGCATAACAATGACCCGCAACAATAATGTCACGATTCTCAAGCTCTTCTATGCGGGCATCAGCAATATGCAGTTTTTTACCATTTTTCTGCAGCGGCAACTCCAGCATCTGATTGAAATCACAATCATAGAGATATCCCTGCCAGTCAATACTCAGCTGATAACGACACATGACGGCATCCAGATTATCCATCTGATGAGCACTTTGCAGCAATTCCATATAGGGTTTGAATTCCTTTTTAGAAATCAACGTGCTGCCAAAACGTTTGACCGGCACATTGGTAATGGTGAATAGCTGGTTAAAAGTGATACCAAACTGCTCCATTAGAAAAGTTTTATAGTCTTTTTCCAGCTGAACCTGCTCAGGCGATAACGAAGCTCCCTGTGGATTATATACAAGATTCAAAGTAAGAGAATTACCTTCATGACCATAACCCAGTTCATTGAGTGTTTTTAAAGCCTTGATACTACTTTCAAAAACTCCACTACCTCTCTGTTTATTAACATTTTCTTCCAAATAACAGGGCATTGAAGCAACAATTTCTACCTGCTTTTCAGCCAATTTTTCAGCCAGATGTTCATAACCGGTTTCATTTAATATGGTCAGGTTACAGCGATCAATGACTTTAACACCCAGTTGGTGCAAAGCTTCAATTAAGCCAATAAATTCCGGGTGCATTTCTGGAGCACCACCTGTGAGATCGACTGTTTGAATGCGATTGTATTTGATAAAGTCAAGAGTCTGCATTAAAACTTCATGGGACATTTCTTCACGACGATTAGGTCCTGCATTTACATGGCAATGCAGACATTGCTGATTACAGCGATATCCCAGATTAATCTGCAGTATATTAATTTTTTTTCTATTAATTGCAGGAAATGAAATTTTATTAAGTAGAGGGAGTGTATCTAGCATATATTTGGGGATAGATTAGGAGTATTAGATTATTTTAAAGAAAGTCTATTGTCTGAAAAAATAAGACAATCGACAGCAGGCATTTTTTAATTATGGGAGAGTGACAAGTTGATCAAAGTTAGCGCTTTCAAGAATTTGTATAACCTCATCATTGGCATTGACGATTTTGATGCGATTTTTATTACGCTCAACAAATTCCCACAAGGCAATGATCATACCTAAAGCTGATGAGTCAAGATAATCTGAGTCTTTAAGATCCAATATGTATTCCTCAACCTGATCAATATCGGTGTATGCTCTTCGAAATTCAGAGGCCAAAGGAAACTGGAACTTTCCAATTATCTTAATGGTCAGCGCAGTACCACTATCCGATAGGTTGGTAAGAATCGACATTAGTATGAACTCTCCAGAAATCTTAGTAATTATATAATTTCGTCGTGCAATTGTATCTATAATATAAACCTACTATAGAACTAAATACAAAAAAAATCATTAAATACAAAATATAATTATAGAATTTATTATTTTCTCTGTATTATCACAAGCAACTCAGGAATACCTAAAATGAGGCGGAAAATCAATTTATAAAAAACAGACCATTTTTTCAATTTTTTAAGCTTAGAGCAAATAAGATCAACATTAAAGAAAATTCATATTTTTATCCACAAAAGCTGTGGATAAGTCTGTGTATAAAGCGTTTATATCTTTCTCGAAACAGCATTAGCATTAGTGGCAACACAGACTGCTCATTTTTTAACCATGGATGTTAGCCTTTAATTTTCAACAAGTTAGGGGGTAGTTTTATAATCAACATGACATAATTCACTTAATCTATTGGATTAGTATAGACTAAATATTAATAATTTTACTACTTATGAAAAACTTAAATTATTTGTAACAAATATTGAGAAATAATAAAAAATGAAGTGGCTATTATAAAAACCAATAATACACACCAAAAACACTCTGAAATGGGAATGAAATTATTTTTTTAGAATAATAGTCAGACGAGCTGTCAATGTCCAGGCTCCAGGCAAAAACATAAACAAGGGACAAGTATCTCGCTAAGATAAAATTTTAGATAAGCAGATTGGTTTAGATATGCCATACCCCTGTGCAAAGTCAACACCTAATTCAACTAACTTCTCAAAAACCGAATCCGACTCAACATATTCAGCCACGGTTTTTATGTTGTACAAGTGTGCAATTTCATTAATTGATTTAACCATTGCAAAATCAATGGGGTCGATATCAATATTCTGAACAAACAGAGGATCAATTTTTAAGAAGTCCACCGGTAAATGCTTTAAATAAGCAAAAGATGACAAGCCATTACCAAAATCATCAAGAGCAAATGTACATCCAGCATGTTTAAATTCATGAATAAAGGTTGCAGCCTTATCATAAGAGGCAATCGCCGCAGTCTCTGTGATCTCAAAGCAAATATTTGAAGCAGGAATTTTATATTTGTCAAAGAGTGAGTGAACTGAGTCCTTAAAGTCACTATCACTTAATGAGCGCCCTGAAAGATTAACCGAAAAAATTGTGTCTAGAAGTTTATTTCTATGCCCAGAAATAAACTGAAAAGTATTATTAATCACCCAATAATCAATCTCGGAAATCTGTCCATATCGCTCTGCTGCTGGGAGAAAAGCACCTGGCAGGTAGATTTTATCATTTCGATCAACAAAACGGATCAGTACTTCATAATGTTTATTGAACTTTTCATTATCTATCTGAACAGCCTGTATAGATTGTGCATAAAGCTCAAAGCGATCATCCCTTAAAGCAGCGGTGATCTCAGACATCCATTGTATTTGCCCTTCCTGTTCAACAAGACTCTGATCTTGTTTATCATAGACATGAACCCGGTTTCTTCCAGCATCTTTAGCGGCAAAACAGGCTGTATCTGCCGCAATGAGAACCTGTTTTAATTCCGCAGTGTCATTTGAAATAGAAGTAGCACCTATACTGACACCAATTGAGAAAATTTTATTATCCCAGGAAAATCGATAGTCGCTAATGATATTACGCAATTTTTCTCCAACAGAAGCTGCTTTATCAATATCACATTCCTTTAATAATAAGCCAAATTCATCACCACCCAGGCGAGCCAGAGTATCTTGATTTCTAACCATCTTTTTTAATAATGATGTGACTTGCCTTAGTAGTTCATCACCAGCGGCATGTCCACAGGTATCATTAACCACTTTAAACTGATCCAGATCCAGATAGAGTAAGGCATGATTATGACTGGATTGTTTACTTTCCATAATAGCCCTCTTGACCTGATGTTCGAAATAGTAGCGATTGTATAAATCAGTTAAAGGATCATGCATTGCCTGATAAGCAACCTGTTGGTTTTTTTTCGCAACCAACCGGATAACAACTACAGCAATTATGATCACCAGAGAAAAAACAATAATCGCAATGGAAAAAAGTGTATATTGAGTGCTGGTATAATAATCATTAGCCTGAGATAGAGCCTTCTCCGCACTTCGATTTTCAATCACAATAAGTGCATCAAGAAAAATTAGTAGATGCTGCTGTATTTTTTCAGCCTGGTTTATGAGAGCCTGACTGATAAAAAAATCACTTAATAATTGTTCTGCAACACTGTCATTGGTCTGCTGCGCACGCTTTAAAGTCTTGTTCAATTTTTGTAAAATAACTTTTTCAGCATTATTCAGTGGTAATTGAATCAATTCTTCTCTGGCTATACGGAATGTTCCAGAATGTTGAATAAATCTCATAAATTCATCATCACGTTCAAAAGGATCATTCAACAAACGCATTTTTTTTATACTATCCGCTCTTAAACGTATTGCATTACGCATAGAATTAGCTGACTGTAACTTTGAATTAGTTTCTTCAACCAGTGTAGATAAACTTGCATTAATATTTCTAAATTGGGAAAGTGAAATAATAACCAGGGCAAGAATTAATAACAAAACAGCGGTAAAACCAATGGCGATAGGTATATTTGAACGATCCTGAATCAGCTCATAGGAGTAATTTGACATTTAAAAATACTGTTTTAAGTTATTAAAAATGAAAGTATATCTTATGGCAGTAACATTCACCTCTATGAATAGTAAAATGAGCACAAAAAATACTTAGATTGTAAGGGTAGTCTTACACGCAATGCACATATTAAACGTTAAGATAAATCAGGAGAAGGGTATATATTTAAGTACTAATATAATTATTTTGCTGTTCAGCTGATACTTAACGCCCCTGTTCAGCTAAACTCTCTTCTAAAAATCATAACTTGGCTAAAGAAGTCCTGTGAGGACTGAAGATAATGTCATCATATCCAGAATAGCATCACTTATTAAAAACGTGACGTGATTCAAATTTTACTTACTAAGATCAAACTCTGGTACAAACTTACTTATACGAGATCCAGCAATGGGGGAAAAAATCCATGTTCTGACTTTATACCAATAAGTCCCAAAGAAAATAATAAAAATACCAACACCCATAAATATAAATAAGGTTAGATTATCAACCTGCATAAATTGCTGATAGGCAAACTTGAAGACAGCATATAATGCATAAGCAAAGCTTGAGACCAGAATTGCTCTTCTATCAACAAACAAAGCAATAAAAAAAAACAGGGTAAAAAGCAAAAGAATATAAAGGCTATTGGTTTGCAAACCACCATAATTGGACAAGAACAGACTTACCATCACCCCATGCACAATCAGTGGAGCAGCAAGCAAATGCAGCCAGAAACCATTATCACTTAAGCTGGTTTCTCGACGCGTATCACGAGAGTCGTACCACATGGCAACAATAAAAACCATTGAGCCTAAAATGATAAAAACATAGGGGTGCTCAACAATATTAATACCCGACAATTCAATAGCAAGATAAATACAGCCTACTGCAGCAGGATATAAACTGAACGGCATTTTATAACGCAAATAAAAGAACAAGCTACAAATACTCATTAATAAGACATCTAATGAGGCATAAGATGTTGAACTGGCATCCACCACTGCATTAACAAAATAAAGTATGGAGAGCAGTATTGTTATACCCGGCAGCACCAGACGTTTAAGACCAACCAGCCATTCTGCAATTAACACAAAGCCTACAATCGCAAACATCTGATGCATGGTATTTTCGGCAAGCATATTACTGGTAAAAGCGAGCAGCAGTACGCCAAGAGCAATAAATATATCACCAAAACTGCGGATAAATTTCAGCTGCTCACCGGTATTTTCACGCTGAAGTGTAATTGATTGCTGTGATGCTAACGACTCTGATTCAAAGAAGTCCAGTAAGGCTGTGATTTGCTGTTTCGATATAATACCTTGATCTGCAGCTTTTGAGAGTAACTTCCGATTCATATCCTTTCCTTTTTTAATGGTCACCTTGCCCATCTTTGGCAACGGCCATAGCAGTGGCGCATTCAACTATGGTCTTTGCTGCCAGTTCATTAAATTCGTCACTTAGTGATTCATTTTCTAACTCATTTACAAAACTGGAAAAAGCCTGGGTATTTTTATCTTCATCAACCTTATGTTTGATTTTTAAATGGGCAAGAGAAGTACCCAGAAGTTTAATGCAAGTGGCTAATTGTTCTTTACTCGCTTGATTAAGGGTGTCATCAAGCAGTACATTAAGTCGGGTAATATCCTCAAGAGATAATTTTTTCATGGTATAAACCTTTTAGTCATTAGGGCAAAATATAAACAGGCTGAATAGTTACAAACAGATAAGCTTTTAACGGTTCATTAATTGTGATTTAAGTGATGCCGGCAGATCAGATAAGGTCAATGTTTCTTTATCGGCATCATAAATAACCGTATCGCCCAGAGCTTCTTCATTAATCGTAATACTCACCTGCTGATTTCGACCACTGATCTTATTAAAACGTCGTATAACTGTTTTATTGGGCGATATTTCATTATTCAGTTCAAATTGTTCACTCTTGATATAATTCATAAAATCATCAACTGCACCATCTGCAACATAGCCTGAAAAATCTTTTATATTAACATTTTGCCCTTTTTCAGCCTGCTCCAGACAATATTCAGCAGATTTTTGTTTGAACTGTGATTTTTGCTCATCATCCTGAATTTTATCTTCACAATATTGACTCACTGCCGTTAAAAGTTCATTGGTTTCATGTTTAGAGTTGATAGTTTCATCACTACCGATAAAATGACGAAAATAATCAGAAAGTTTATTGCTTTCTTTACCACGGATCATTGAAATATAACGCTCCGATTGAGGGTCGTCCTGCCATAAGCTTAAATCAATTCGGGCCGCCAGATGAAGCTTATTGATATCCAGATAATTTACATCAGTGATCCCAAGCTCACCATCAACAGCCACACCAGTAACATTATTCAACATCACTATCAGCATAAAATCACTGCCGAACAATTTATAGTTGACAAAAACCATATAACCGCCGGTTGCTTTACTGGCCTGATCAATATAATGCTTCAGAAGATTCATAGATTGATGAGTATAATCAATAAAATTAATCTGCCCTGCCAGGTGATCCGTTAATAATTCCCTGTTGCCAGCCATATCATTATCTGCATCAATTGAATCTTCTTCAGCAGATGATGCACCGTTCGAGTTTATAAAGCACCCAAAAACTTTGCTTGGCTTACTATTATAGGCTTTATTCAGTTCTTCAAGAAAAAGCTCAAGAGTGGGCGAGTCAGCCATACTATTCTGACTCAATGTAAGATTTGACGGCCCGGAATCGGCCTGTTTATCAATTAAATGTACAACAATATCCCGTATAATCATATGACTAAATTACTCTGTATTTATGGACGAATTATAAGCTGCATAGCATACTGTATTCAAAATTAATTCTCAGCCGCACCTTAACCAAACTTGACACACTCAGATATCAAGACTTTATGTGCTTTTTTTGATTTTGACTAACAACTACAGACTTTCAACATTGACTTCAGATGAATGAGAAAAGTATTTTTGTAATACTAAAAACAGATACCATGAATCCTTATTGCCGCTTAGCTCTCTGATTGAATGCATCGCAAATGTAGGCACTCCAATATCTAATGTTTTGACACCGATTTCAGTAGCAGTAATAGGTCCAATAGTACTACCGCAGCCCATATCAGTACGTACAACAAAGCTCTGTACCGGAACCTGAGTGCTTTCTGCTAATAGTTTAAAGACTGCACTTGTTTCACAATTTGATGCATAACGCTGATTGGCATTCACTTTAATCACAGGGCCTTTATTAATAACTGGCCCGTGATTGACATCATGTTTATCGGCAAAATTAGGATGGATCCCATGAGCATTATCAGTTGATATCATCATTGACTGATTAATCACACGAGTCAGACTTTCAGCAGAGCCGGCAATACGCTCTAAAACAGATTTTAAAAAAGTCCCCTGAGCACCCGTCGTTGAAGCACTGCCCACTTCTTCATGGTCACTACACACTAACAGGCTGGTGCACTCATTATCAGCTCTCATCAGAGCCTGGGTACCGACAAAACAACTCAGCAGATTATCAAGTCGACTGCTGGCAATAAAATCATCGTTTAAGCCCACATAGGAAGCATTTTGAGTATCATAGAAACTGAGTTCAAAATCCAGGATCTGACTAATACTGAGATCTTTATACTGTTTTTGAAGTTGTATTTTTAATATATTTTTTAATGTATTCGGCGCTGAATTCTTTAAATACTCAGAGCTATCTGGATCAGCATCATCCTCTATGATCATTAATACCGGCGGTATATCCGTCTGAGGGTTAATATGACGTTTTTTATTGGCTTCCCGATCAAGGTGTATGGCCAGGCTGGGGATCGTTGCTATGGGTTTTTTAAAATTAATAAGACAACTTTTTATATTTTTTTTATCATCCTGATAGACTACCTTTCCGGCCAGAGACAAATCTCGATCAAACCAGGGATTTAATAACACACCACCATAAACTTCAACACCCAATTTTAAACAGGATTGAGAAATAATCTCTGCATTGGGTTTTACTTTTAAACAAGGACTATCGGTATGTGCACCCAACATACGAATTCCTGTTTTAAGGCGATCATCTTTACCATAAACAAAGGCAATAATAGAGGAGTCATTACGGGTTACGTAGTAGCGCTTCCCTGCCTTTAAAGTCCAGCAGTCGGATTCTGACAAGCCCATAAAACCATAAGACTCAAGTAATTCAATCTGACTCTGTACTGCATGATAAGGGGTTGGTGAAGCATCAAGAAAACGGAATAAGTCAGAATTAAAATTATTCATATCAACTAATTCTGTATCAGCCTGCCCATTTGAAGGGATTGGCTTATTGTTTACATCAAGCATCTGTTATTACTCTGTAGGGACATTATCATTAGAGGAAGTACCTGCCAATGGAAGCACATATTTTCGGCTGGGTAATAGCGTCATAGCTTGCGCCCGATCAACTAAGGTAAAAACAGCTTCACCTCCCAATGCCTGATAATTGATATCCACCCTGACATAATAAACCTTACCTTCCTGAACATTCATCATAATTTCACTGCCCGGCTGCTCATATTGATCATAAACACCATAGGTGTGTTCACCCGCACTGGTAAATAAATAAAAATAACTATCCTGGGCCATTGCGCCAACAACCCTGTCACCTTCAGAAACATCAAAACGGTAGGTAGAGCCAATAAAGCCGGGAGTGCGATAAAAATAAATTAAAGCTTGATCGGGTTTTGCTTGCGGAAACTCTGCCTTATGTGAATAATCAACCGAGGCACAGGCAGTTAAAAAGACAGTGAGCAAACTGGCAAATATTACACGATATAAATTTTTCATTAAAATTCTCTGTTGTTTTTATTTGAGTGCCTGCGCACAGTCTTTAATGAGTTTTTGGCCCTGATAAATAAAGCCGGTATAAATCTGAACCAGTTCAGCACCTGCTGCAATTTTATCCTGTGCATCCTGGGCAGAAAAAATACCGCCAGCAGCAATGATTGGGAGCTGACCATTTAAGTGCTCTGCCAGCAGATGAACCACATGAGTCGACTGCTCAAACACAGGGACACCACTAAGTCCGCCCTGCTCATCTGCGTGTTCTAATCCTTGCACAGCTTGTCGAGAAATGGTGGTATTGGTTGCAATCACCGCATCAATTTCTTTTTCCAATAAAAGTTCAGCAATTAATTTAATATCATTGTCTTCCATATCCGGTGCAATTTTAACAGCCAGAGGTACATATTTATTACACTCCTCAGCTAAAAGCTTTTGCTCTGTTTTTAATACTTCAAGAAGATGTTTTAACTCATCACCAAACTGCAAGCTTCTCAGCCCCGGCGTATTAGGTGACGAGATGTTAATAGCCACGTAATCGGCCAGAGCATAGACTTGCTGCAGACATTTTTTATAATCATCTGCAGCAGATTCAACCGGGGTATCAAAATTCTTACCTATATTGATCCCTATAATTGTTTTACTATTTGCTTTTTTTACCTGTTCAACCAGATGCATCACTCCCTTATTATTAAAACCCATACGATTAACAATTGCCTGGGCCTGCGGGATCCGAAATAAACGGGGTTGCGGATTACCAGGCTGAGGTCGGGGAGTGACTGTACCGATTTCTATAAAACCAAAACCAACAGCTGATAAACCATCGATGTAATCTCCATTTTTGTCCAGTCCTGCTGCCAGCCCCACCGAATTAGGAAAAGTCAGCCCCATAACTGTTTTGGGAGCAGATACAGGCGCGCCAAAAACAAGGCGTGACAGCTTCAGTGAATGCAGCAGCCTGATTGCCTTTAAACCCAGCATATGAGCTTTTTCAGCATCAAGACTAAAGAAAAAACGACGGATTAATGGATAAATAAATGACATAGGTTCAATAACTCACTTATGAAGACAAAAATAAATAAATGCCTGACAGAGCACCACTAATAGCGACCAGAATATTCATTAATTGAATTTTTTTTGTCAGGCTGGTCTTTTCCTGCTTCATATAGGTGAGTGCACCAAAAGCCGCAACAACCATAACAATTTCACAAAAGAAAACTGCAATGACAGTAGAAATCTTGTCACCACCCCCCCATTGCTGGCTATAGGCTAGATAGGCAAGGATTAATCCCAGGAAAGCAACGAAAAAGGGAAGAATTGATGCGTAAAACCAAATTTTTTGATTCATATTAAAATAGCCCCGGAGTATTAAAAGCTATATATTGTATCAAAAAAATGCTCCATGCCTGAAATATATTATGAAAAACATCTAATTCTATTCATTGGTAAACGGCCATTTTTTTTCTACCCGCCTTTAGAAGAGGAAATGACAGGCTTGCTAATCAGCAAACCCTATCTCAGCCCCTTTAATAAAGGGGTGAAATAAAAGAAAAAGGAATTTCTGGATGAGCACTAATGAAGAAAAGCTATTGGAGAAACTTAAGTTCAGCTTTTTGACGTTGCTGAATGCGCTGTTGCGCTGACAGGTAATTATCCAGTTGGTGCTGATGGAGAGGCTGCATATTTTTTATCAGACCACCAATATAGGTTCTTCGGCCCGGATATGGTTCAAAATTAATATACCGAACTTCTATATTACAATTAAACGTCATAAAGTCCATATCAATATGGCATTGTACAAAGGCATTATCATCACCCACAGGTTCTGGCCAGTAGCCAGCCAGAGTAAATAAGGCACCATTTTTTGATAAATTACTCACCTGCCCGGTATAAACAGATTGACTGATTTTAACTTCAGAGGCCGAATCAACATTAATTCTGAAATCTTTTCGACGTTGGCCTTTTTTAAGTCTTTTAGGGATCATCACTTCATATAAAATATCCCCGCCATCCAGGATGATATTATTAACCTTAGACTGAAAAGAAAAAACCTCGTGATCACTATTCGCCTGAGTCATAACAGTCACAGGCTCATTTCTTTCAAGAATTAATCGGCCATCAGGTGTTATCTCAGCAATAATCAAACTATTACGCTTTTTGTCCATAGTAATAGCTGTTGAAATAATTTTTCGTCCCGATACTGATTTAATAACAAGCGCACTATCCTGCTTGAGCTGATAGATAAATTCATCCCTCAAAAGTTTTTCCATCACTTCTCTGGAACGCCCCTTATGGAATATATTTGTATTAAGAAAATCAAAAAAAGGCATAAATTTAATCCATCTGTGGCAACTATTTGCCGCTAAATTATACTTGACCCCAATCCCGTGTACGCTGAACAGAGGTATATTCTGCCTGTGAAGCATTAGCAGAATGATAAGTATCGTTGTCTAAAGTATCTTCAAGCACTTGTAAAAAAAAAGGATTTGAGTCCAATACAGCAGATGATTTACCTGGCTGAGGGCTGTTATCAAGTTCCACTACATTTAAAACATCACTACGCGCAAATAGATGAGTGTTATCCAGAGAATCTTGCGCCATATTAATGAGATGTTCACTCATATCATGTTGCGTTTCATGCCGTACAGCAGAGTTTGCCATTGAAGTCACAAGACCAGCAACACCACCGATTAAACCACCAAACAAGAGCCCCCCCACAATTCTGGAACCTTCCGAAGCATCATCATGGCTTTGTTCACGATAATAATTTGAAATAACAGGCATGTGATGCATGGGATTAAACATATCAACAAGATCACCAAAGGTAAAACCATCACTTCCCCAGAAGTCCTCTTCTTTGGATTGGTTCACCTGTGAGCTTTCGTTATTAATAGGAGCAGGGCTAATATTTGGAATTGACGGTAATATTTTTGGTGTCATGATTTAAATCACCTATAAACTCTTGATTGCTTGTTTAATAAAAATTAATGCAATCTTTGAGCCAAAAAAAACACCTTATTCATAAGAATAAGGTGTTTTTTTACTGGAAGCATGGGTGGCCTCACCCATGTAAAACATTTGCAGGCAATTAATGATTAAGCAGGGAATCTCCTGTATAACCATCATTTTCAAGTATTTCTCTCAATCGCTTGAGCGCTTCCAGCTGAATTTGCCTGACTCGTTCTCGGGTCACTCCAATTTCATTGCCTACTTCTTCCAAAGTCGCAGTATCATAACCATGTAAACCAAAACGTCGGTCAACTACTTCACGCTGCTTGTCATTTAGCTGCATCATCCACTTGTCCAGACTGTCCCTCATATTTTCGTCTTGCAAGAATGCAAATGGCTCCTGATTATCCTTATCAGGGATAGCATCTAACAGGGGACGATCCGCATCAGGTCCCATGGGAACATCAATTGAGGAAATTCGCTCATTCAAGCGAAACATCTTGCGGACATCCTGAACAGGGCGATCCAGTAAATCTGCAATTTCTTCTGGACTGGGCTCATGATCGAGTGCCTGAGTTAACTCTCTGGCAGCTCTGAGATAGATGTTAATTTCTTTAACAACATGGATGGGTAAGCGAATAGTACGGGTCTGGTTCATCAAACCTCGCTCTATAGTCTGGCGGATCCACCAGGTGGCATAAGTAGAAAAGCGAAAGCCACGCTCTGGATCAAACTTTTCAACGGCGCGAATTAAGCCCAGATTGCCTTCTTCTATTAAGTCTAATAATGGCAGACCACGATTAAGGTAGCGGCGAGCAATTTTCACCACCAAACGGAGATTACACTCAATCATCCGTTTGCGTCCTTCTTCAATGCCCTTTTGAGCCATTCTGGAATATTTAACTTCCTGCTCTGCGGTTAACAGCGTTGCAAAACCGATTTCATTTAAATAGAGCCGGGTTGCATCCATATCGCCTTTAGAAGCATCACGTCGAGATGTTGTTTTTGGTGCTGCCTTTTTTTTAGCTGCTGCCTTTTTCTTAGGCGCAACAGTTTTTTTAGTGGCAGCAGCTTTTGTTGCGGCTTTAGTTTTTCTCACTGTTTTGGTTTTTTTTGTTGATTTAGCAACAGTTTTTTTCGCCTTTGGTTTCGCTTTTGGTTTCACCTTAGGCTTTGTTTTTTTCCTTTCCGCAAGACAAACATCATCAACGTCATCGCGATCTGGAGAAAACGCATCCATTACAGTATTTGAATGCATGGTGCTCATGCACGGCTCTTTAGATTCCATAGATTCCATTAAATCACCCCTTTAATTAATGGTTTGGGAATTATATCAAACAATATGAAAACACAGCATTTTTATATTGTTTGGATCTCTATAAAAATTCCCTGGAAGAAATATCAATTCAAACGTAAAAAAGACTAGTGCGGCAGATAACTCATGGGATTAACTGGTTTACCATTTTTTCGAATTTCAAAATGCAGTTTATACCGATCCGTTCCTGAACGCCCTAATCGAGCAATATTTTGCCCTTTTTTTACAATTTGACCCTCGTTCACCAGCAAAGACTGGTTGTGTGCATAAGCACTTAAAAATGTATCATTATGTTTAATGATGATTAATCGGCCATATCCAACTAACCCCTGACCACTATAGACCACTTTTCCAGCTTCGGCAGACTTAATCAGACTGCCTTTCCCGGCACTGATATCAATGCCTTTTTTACCACTTCCAGGAGAATATCTCTGGATAATTTTTCCTTTCACCGGCCAGTTCCAACGAAGTTGTTTACTGCCGCTAAACGTTTTTAATTTTTTATTGTTTGGTGTTCTTGCTACGGTTCTCTTTTTGCCCAAAGACTTCTTGTTGCTATTATCTGTGGCCGCTTTAGTCTTACTTGCCGCAACTCCAGAAGACTGAACCTGACCCCTACTATACTCTTTTCGGCCTTTAGTGTAAGAAACTTTAGGTTTTTTTATATTTTTCTTCGAAGAATCTGGCAATAACCGTAAGGTTTTTCCCACATATATCCGGTACGGCGCCTTGATTTTGTTCCTATAAGCAAGGTTTTTATAGTCCTGACCATATTTCCAGGCAATGGAGTAGAGAGTATCTCCCCTTTTTACCTTATAAAAAGTAGGCGTTTTACCAACATATCTTTTTTTTACACTGTTACTGGCTTTGTACGATGTCGAGTTTCGATGTTCAACCGGAGCATAAGTCGTTGTACATCCCGACACAAAAAATAAAGCCAAAAAGGCTAGTACCAATGAACAATGAGCAAAATTCCTGCTGCTCCATTGATTATGAATATGTAGCCTAAAATTCATAGTACACTTATAATTTATAAATAATATAAGCAATTACCCCACAAAATACAACAAACCATCCTATAAAATCAATATATTGCTTCAATTTAAGTTCCATTTCTTTCCCTCCCCACTTCATCAAAGAGGCTACAATAAAGAAACGTGCCCCTCGACCAATGGCTGAAGCGATGACAAAAGGGATGAATAACATACCGATTGCACCTGCTGTTATGGTAAATATTTTATAGGGTATCGGTGAAAAACCAGCTATAAAAATTGCCCAGAAGCCCCACTCGGAGAACCATTTCTGAGTCACCATATATTGCTGTTCCCAACGTCCGCCAGAACCTATAAGCGGTTGAATTAAATCAAAAAACCACATACCTATTGTATATCCCAAAATACCACCAGCAACCGAAAACAGCGTAGTAATTAAAGCAAAACGAAAAGCCTTGTCAGTTTTTGCAAGTGCCATAGGCGCCAGCATAACATCAGGTGGAATAGGAAAAAACGATGACTCAGCAAAACTTAAACCGGCCAGATAGCGTTCCGCATGAGGGTGACGAGACCACTTCATGACTTTATTATACAATTTTGAAAATAATTTCATTTTTAACTTAAAAAACCTTTTATAAAAACATGATTCTACTCTGTACGACCCTTTAGAAGAGGTACAAAACTTACTTTTTCTAGTACTTTTTTATGAAATTTGTCTCCCAGCCTCTGAAAAAGAAACAATTCCTGTTCCCCTTTCTTCCCTATAGGAATGATCAATTTTCCACCATCAACCAGTTGCTCTAACAGGGAAGTGGGCAAGGTTTCTGGTGCTGCGGTGACAATAATTGCATCATACAGGGCTTTTTCAGGCCAGCCCCAGCCGCCATCACTATAACGGGTCAGGATGTTATTCAATTTTAATTGACGAAATTTATCTCTGGCATTTTCTAACAGAGGCTTAATCCTCTCAACACTAAAAACACTGAAAACTAATTTTGATAAAATAGCAGTCTGATAACCTGAACCGGTTCCAACTTCAAGAACCCTTTTGACATTTTCGCCCTCAAGAAGAACTTCAGTCATACGTGCCACCATATAAGGCTGTGAAATCGTCTGACCATGGCCAATGGGAAGGGAGATATTTTCATAAGCTCGGCTGGCCAGAGCTTCATCCACAAACAAGTGTCTGGGCACAGATGCAACCGCACTCAAAACAGCCTCATTTTTTATATTATTCTCTCTGAGAATATTAACAAGCCGATCCCTGGCTCTTTGCGATGTCATCCCTACTCCCGTTATGGAGAGGCTCATAATCAATTTACCTTTTTTCTTCTTATTATTTCCGGCATGCCATAGGGATACCTTAGAGTGTCTTTAGCCACTGAGATAGGTGCTCATGTAATTCATAATTAGTTAAATCAATTTTTATCGGTGTCACAGACGCCTGATTATGATTCAATGCATAAAAATCAGTTCCAGGTCCTGCATCCGCCTCATCACCAACAGGCCCCAGCCAATAAACCTTTCTATTCCTGGGGTCAACAGCTTCTACTGCCGGCTCAGCCTTATGTCTTTTACCAAGCCGTGTCACCTGAACAGACTCCAGCCTGTCAAATTCAATATCTGGGACATTGATATTCAGTATCGTATCGTTAGCAAGTGGCTCTGTCTGTAGTTTTTGAATAATTTTGACAATCAGACGAGCAGCTGTTGAAAAGTGTTGACCTTCAAAGCTGCCTAAAGAGACGGCAATGGCCGGCAAGCCGAGAAAACGCCCTTCTGTCGCAGCAGCTACAGTACCGGAATAGAGAATATCATCGCCCATATTAGGACCGCGATTAATGCCTGAAACAATAATATCAGGCGGATCATTTTTTAATAGTGCTGTAATAGCAATATGGACACAATCCGTTGGCGTACCATTAATTGCAATAAAACCATTATCTGCGGTTTCCGGCAATAGAGGCCGATCAAGAGTCAATGAATTACTCGCACCACTGCGGTCATTTTGAGGTGCAACAACCGTCACACGGGCAATTTTTTTCAGATGCTCAACCAGACAAATTAACCCCTCTGCCCGATAACCATCGTCATTACTAACAAGAATGTGCATTTACTTTCTTTTATAATTGTTTGTTTTACTGGGACCACACATGAGATAATACTTAAAATTTCACTATTTTCATATGTTTGCAGCCACTTTTTTATCTATTTTACCAATATAATATACAACTATGAGTAAAAAACAGCCCGATGAGGATTTTTCGACTTTTAAGGATGCCATAAAAGGTGTGAAACCTCTAAAAAATGATCGTATTGATCTTTATGCTCACCCCCAAAATACACGCCCTTTCAAAGACAAGAATCAATATGATGATGCAACATATCATACACACCTGTCTGATGAAATAGAGTCTCCAGAGGTTTCAGGAGAAGAATTCCTCTTTTTTGCCCAGACCGGGCTGCAGTTTAAAACTCAAAAGCAATTACGGCAGGGTAAAATCATCATTGATGATCACCTCGATCTGCATGGATTTACTATTACAGAAGCAAGACAAACATTACTGGAATTTATACAATTTGCCCAAAAACAACAAATCCGCTGCATTCGACTAGTACACGGCAAAGGCTATAGGGCTTCAAGCAACAAACCCATTTTAAAGAACAAGATCAATAGCTGGTTAAGACAACACCCTGATATACTCGCATTCTCCTCTGCCCAACCCAAAGATGGCGGCACCGGAGCAATGTACATCCTCATTAAAAGCGATTAAAAGAAAGTCGGTAGTCAATGGTCTTTTGTTTCTTGATTTTGACTATAAACTACCGACCACTGGCTTTCTTTTTAATCCCATAACTCAACTTCAATCCCGTCTTGTCTCATTTTGTCTGCGCGACGTTGCACAAAACGCTGGAATTCAGGCTCTGATAAATAAGCCTTTGTCAGGATATAATCAAATACTGCTTGTATGTGAAAGTTTTTCAGGTAGGCTTCTGAACGAAAAACAGGACTGGCTTTAGACACTTTACCTGCTTCATAAAATAAAATAGAAGGCGTATATTGGATGTTTAGTTGCTTAGCCAGTTCTTTCTGAGTTATATGTTTGCCATCGGGTGTCACTATATTTTCTGGAGAATTAATGTCAACCTGAGCAATGGTAAATTGCTGAAGCTGCTTATAAACAGGCAGACGCCTGAATAAATCACCATGCAAGTCATTACATTCTGAACAGTCACCTTGTTCAAAAAGCAGCATTACTGGTTTTTTACTATTCTCAATCAAAACAGCTAAATCATTAGCCCTATAAATAAATTTTTCTTTTGGTTTTGTTAGTAAAGATTTTACTGCTACCTCTTTGTCTACCTGCTGTTTCCCTGACAGAGATAATACTTGCTCAAGTGCGGCAGTAAATTTGGCTGGAGCATAATAGCCATTCATACGAAACTGGGACTGACCTTTATTATCAAGAAAAATCAGAGTGGGAGTAAACATAACCCTCATCCGTCTGGCAAACTCTTTTTCAGAAATCTCCTCACCATCAAATAAGGTCACTATTTTGTCACCCCACATATTAAGTTCAATGAGATCAAAATTTTGACTCATTATATCAACAATATTTTTACGGGAAAAATTATCATCTAATAATTTCTTACAATAGGGACAACCATCCTGATGAAAATAAAGTATGATTTGCCGATTATTATTATTGGCATCATCCAGATCATCCTGCAATTCCAGGAAGGACTCCTTAAACCAGTCAGGTTTCTCAAAAAAACCAGGATTGACCATCCCTTCACTGAGCTTAGCTTCATTTGATGCATAACTTGCAAGACTAAACAGACTTAAAAAGCAAATAGATAGAATTCTTATCATAAATAAACCTATTGGTAATTCCACTGCGGGAAAGATCAGCGAGCCGCCTGTTCTTCCAGTTACTACTTATATAGATAGGTCAAAAGCCATTGTTTTTCAATTGTTTCCATAGGCAACAAACTGCCACAGTTTAGTGTCAAAAATCAGTCACATGATACTTTAATGCCAGACTACAATATAAGTCATTGTATTTATTGAACTTTAAAGATATTTTAAAAGTTGGCATGGTCTAAGCATATCCCCCTATAAGAGAAATTAAATGATTAATGTGGTGAAAAAAATGGCAATTCCAACTTTATCTATTGTAAAAGGTTCATATTCAGTTGATACGGATGCTCAAAATAAAAAAGTTAGCAAAACAATCGATAATCTTAATGCTGATAAGCAGTCATTACTCGAATTATCAAACAAACTGCATTCAACTTTAGATCTCAACAACTTAATTACCCTGTTCAAACTAGATGTCAGCCCTATTTTAAATCTGGATGATGTCTATTATCAGGCACCTGACAGTAACGAGTCATTTAACGTAAAAGGCCGTCACATGGTCTCTTATCAACTGGTCTTACAGAAAAAGAATCTGGGCGATATTGCTCTGGTCAGACGTACTCGTTTCAACACCAAAGAACAGAAATTTATTGAAAAGATATTGGTTGCCTTACTCTCCCCATTAAACAATGCACTGGATTACCAGCAGGCCATGAGTCTTGCATTACGTGATCCACTGACAGGCATCTACAATCGTTTTGCCATGGACAGCATGGTTTCCAGAGAAATAGACTTATCCCAAAGAAACCATGCGCCTTTATCAATGATTGCCCTTGATATTGATTTCTTCAAAAAAGTCAATGATACCTACGGTCATGCCTTTGGTGATTGTGTCCTCAAACATCTGACAGAATGTGTCAAAGAATGCACCCGGACAACTGATGCTATGTTCCGTTATGGTGGTGAAGAATTCAATCTACTACTGAACAATACAGAATTATCTGGTGCCCTGGAACTCGCTGAGCGGATCCGCCAACACATAGAAGAAACCCCCTGTGTTTGTAATGAGCATAGTATTAATATTACCGCCAGCATGGGTATCAGCGTTCTCAATGCCAATGATACTCAAGCAAGCTTCTTTAAACGAGCTGATGAAGCACTGTATCAAGCTAAGGCTGCAGGTCGTAATCAGGTTATCTATCAGAAGAGCCTGTAAAAAACTTAGCTTCAAAGTAATCTTTGGTTCACAGTTTATTTTTCATTAATTTGCTATAATTAATAATGCAGACAATAACCGAGAAAAACTATGAATCAGAAACACCTGGAAAAATTAATCTCAACAGGTTATAGACTGATTGCCCTGGAAACCGATTCACCGGAACAGACAATCAATGACTTTCGTCCTCTGGTCAGAGAAGGTAAGGCAATTTATCAGTGGGAGAAGAATGCCGGCCTGAGCCGTATGGAAGCATCACACATCAAGATCCCTAATACCAAAACCCCTGAAATGGTCATAAACCACATCAAGCAGAGTAAGCTCTATGGAATTTATTTACTGATTGGATTCAATAGTGACATTGCCAAGCCGGGAATACTTTCTACATTGAACCAAATTGCTGATGACAAAAGACAAAATAAAACCATAATTTTCATTGATAATTACTTTAATTATCCTCAAAAACTTATGAATAAACTGCTGATCACACAAGAACCTGAAGTCAAAGCACGCACTTCACTGGAGCAAATTGCCTAGTACCATAAAACACGGCCAGAGTCCGGACAGACTCTTAACGCCGCCGCTTTTGTGGTCCCTTTTTCTTCTGGGATTTTCTTCTATTATCAGGCATTACCAGGCGTTTTTTATTTTTACCAGTTTGAGTTTTCATTGGGTTAATAATTCGCCCCCGGTGATCAACTTCAGGTTTATTGATGTGCAGACCGACACTTTCAAAAAGCTCCTTCATCTGCTTTTCATCAAGATCTTCCCAGCGACCTGGTTTTTGTCCGCGCGGCAACTGAATAACACCATAACGAACACGCTGCAATCGGCTGACAGTAATACCCAATGACTCCCACATACGGCGTACTTCACGGTTACGACCTTCTTTTAAAGTCACATGATACCAATGATTGGCACCCTGGCCACCCTGATAGCTAACTTTATCAAAGCGTGCAAGACCATCATCCAGAGTCACTCCCTCTTTGAGCTGTGTGACATCATCATCAGTCACTTCACCCAGAACACGTACCGCATATTCACGAACAATTTCACTGGAGGGATGCATGAGCAAATTTGCCAGCTCACCATCATTGGTTAATAAAATCAGGCCAGAGGTATTAATATCCAGACGCCCGACAGAGATCCAGCGACCAATTTTCAGATTGGGCAAATCATCAAAAATTGTTTTTGAGTGATCCGGATCATGACGACTGCAGATCTCACCCGGTGGCTTATTATAAATAAGAACCCGCTGTTTTGGTTTTTCCCAGGCGATAAACAATTCTTTATCATCAAGAAAAATACGCTCAGAACCATCCACCCTATTACCGAGTTGAGCCGTTCGTTTATCAATTTTAACTCGCCCCTGGGCAATTAATCGTTCTGCTTCACGCCGGGAAGCATGACCTGAACGAGCAATAACCTTCTGCAGCTTTTCACCTTCAGGTCCTCTTTCTACGACTTCACGTTCAGACTCTTCACGCACCTCCTGTTCAATAAATTCTTCTTTAGATGGTAATTCTTCATCTTTTTTAAAGATTCTATCGGATTTAGGTTTAGGCGAATGGTAGTAATTTTTCATAATATGAATTCAACTTCAAAGGTGTTTAGTCTAATTTTTTATTGGCAGAGTATTCTTATTATACCACCATTCCAACATATACGGACAGGAAAGAAAATGGCAATTTAGCAGTATTAAACCAACAATAATAAACCATGATCACGTTTTTACATAAAAGGAAAAAGAAAAAATGAAAAGATAAAAATTTGCTTAAAAAAGTACTCAAAAACTAACTGCTAAAATATGTATTATTCTCTATCGGAAGAATCTTCACTTTCAGTTTTAATCTCTATTTCATCAATTTTTTGGTAAGTTTCTCTCAAGGCATTGAGCTCAGCATCAATATCAATACTTTCAATCTGATCTGAATCAACTGACACAGAGATACCCGGTTCAGGATCTCCCTCCGAAGTCATCGCATCAACTGATTCATTTAGTCCCGTATCCGCGTGATCATTCTTTACTTGCTCATCTTTATCTTGATCATCACTATTTTGATCACCATTTTTTTGATCGCCATTTTTTTGATCGCCAAAATCCAGTTCAGCATTAATAACATCTAAATCACGGATTTCAGAGAGCGGCGGCAGATCTTCCAGTTTTTTCAACCCGAAATAATCCAGAAATGTTTTGGTTGTAGCATACATTGCGGGTTTGCCAGGTACATCCCGGTGACCAATAATACGTACCCATTCTCTTTCCACCAGAGTTCTCATTATCTGACTACTGACGCTGACACCACGAATTTCTTCAATTTCACCCCGGGTAACTGGCTGGCGATAGGCGACTAAAGCCAGGGTTTCCAGGAGTGCACGTGAATATTTTTGCGGCCGTTCTTCCCACAAACGGGAAACCCAGGGAGCTGCAGTCTGAGTCACCTGAAAACGAAAACCGCTGCTGACCTCAATTAATTCGACACCTCTTGATTGATATTCAGATGTTAATTGCTCAATTGCCTGTCTGACCTGATTTTTCTCAACCACTTCATTTTCTGAAAAAAGAGACACTAGTTTATCAATAGAAATTGCCTTAGAAGCAGCTAAAATAGATGCCTCAACAATATTTTTAATCACCTCAGGAGTCAAAGCATGAATAGACACCTGCTCTGCTTCAAGTTCTTTGAGCTGTTTCAAAGAGGCCAGAATTTCAGAGCCTTCAGCGGGCAAGGAGTCTTCAGCAGATGAAGAGCCTTCAGCTTGTAAAGAGTCATCAACCTGTAAAGAGTCTTCAGCTTGTAAAGAGCCTTCAGCCTGTAAAGAGTCTTCAACTGGTAAAGAGCCCTCAGCGGAAAAAGAGCCCTCAGCGGGCAAGGAGTCTTTATTTTCTAAATTATCTGTATCTTTAGAGTCATCACTCATTTTGCATTCTCACACACATTAATAAGGGGTCGGGGTCGAAGTAAAATGGCATAATCCTTATGTATCAAATGAACTATCATTAATTGCAATTTCAGCACCCTTAGCGCCATCACTTTCCAGAGCACTGCCTGAGAGCGGTTTAACATGAATCGCACCATAAGTTTCACTCTGGACAATTTCCAGTAATCGTTGCTTGCTCAGTTCCAGGATAGCCAGAAAAGTCACCACCACACCGCTGCGTCCTTCCTCATAAGAAAATAATGCTGTAAAACGAGTAAAGCCCTGACTGCCGACTTTTTCCAGAACCATGCTCATTCTTTCACGAACAGAGAGAGTTTCCCGCTCAATATTATGATGGCTAAACATAGATGCTCTCTGCATCACATCTTTTAAAGCCAGCATCAATTCTTTCATGCTGACATCAGGCTGATGTGCAGGCGAAGTATAATCAATATCAGTAGAAACAGAGAAAACATCACGCCCGGTTCGAGGCAGCTCATCAATATCCATTGCCGCCTTTTTAAAACGTTCATATTCCTGCAACCGACGAATAAGCTCTGCCCGAGGATCCGATTCATCTTCTTCAAGAGACTCAACACGAGGCAATAACATACGAGATTTAATTTCAGCCAGCATCGCAGCCATCACCAGGTATTCTGCAGCCAGTTCAAATTGAAAGTCCTGCATCAATTCAACATATTTTACATACTGCTCGGTGATTTCAGCAATAGGAATATCCAGAATATCCAGATTCTGACGTTTAATAAGATAAAGCAAGAGATCCAGAGGCCCTTCAAACGCCTCAAGAAACACTTCCAGTGCTTCAGGTGGAATATACAAATCTTTAGGCAGTTCAGTGACAGGAGCTCCCTGCACATAAGCAAAGGGCATCTCTTCCTGCTGAGGTTGAGATAGTTTTTCTTCTAACTCCTGCAGAGGTTCAGTCATCGATACTGCAAGCCAATTGCCTGACGCACTTCTTCCAGAGTGTCACTGGCTAAATCAGAGGCAAATTCACGTCCTTCAGCGACAATGGTACGCACTAATGAACGGTTTTCACTGAATTCCTTTGCTCTTTCCTGAATGGGTTTTAATTCAGCCTGTACAGCATCAATAATGGGTCGTTTGCAATCCAGACAACCAATGCCCGCAGTTCTACATCCCTCTTCAACCCATGTTTTCACATCATCGGTTGAATAGATTTGATGTAGTTGCCAGACTGGGCATTTATCCGGATCACCGGGATCGGTCAGACGAACACGATTAGTATCAGTCGGCATTTTGCGAAGCTTCACATCAATAGAATCCATATCGTCACGTAATGAAATAGTATTACCATAGGATTTAGACATTTTTTGGCCGTCCAGCCCTGGCATTTTAGAAGCAGGTGTCAATAATGCCTGTGGTTCGGGCAAAATAATCTTGCCTGCACCTTCAAGATAGCCAAATAAACGTTCTCTGTCACCTATAGTAATATTTTGCTGACCTTCCAATAACGCTTTCGCTGTGAGCAATGCTTCATGATCGCCCTGCTCCTGAAATCGCTTACGCAGCTGCTTGTAGAGCTTAGCCTGTTTCTTACCCATTTTTTTAATTGAGTTTTCAGCTTTTTCCTCAAAACCAGCTTCACGACCATAGATGTGATTAAAACGTCTGGCCACTTCGCGAGTAAGTTCTACATGAGCCACCTGATCTTCACCAACAGGAACCAGTCCTGCACGATAGATGAGAATATCAGCACTTTGTAACAGCGGATAGCCTAAAAAACCATAGGTCGACAGATCTTTTTCTTTCAGTTTTAACTGTTGATCTTTGAAGGATGGAACACGTTCAAGCCAACCTAATGGGGTGATCATTGAAAGCAGTAAATGCAATTCAGCATGCTGTGGTACCTGAGACTGAATAAATATTTTTGCAGAGCCCGGATTAACACCAGCAGCCAGCCAGTCAATGACCATTTCCCAGGTGCTTTCTTCAATATTTTCTGTGTCAGCATAATGTGTTGTTAAGGCATGCCAGTCAGCCGCAAAAAACAGGCAGTCATATTCATGCTGCAGTTTGATCCAATTTTTTAAAACCCCATGATAATGTCCAAGATGAAGCTGACCCGTCGGTCTCATGCCTGACAAAACTCGTTGCTGGTGAATCGGTACGACCAAAATTGACTCCGTATATTGTAGATAAAAGTTAAATAAAAATGACTGTTTACTGGATGGCGCCTAACAAACGATAAAAAACCTCTGCATCAAGCCCTGATATGGCAGATAAAGTGATTAAAACCAAACTAATTACTGGAAAAATAATAGAGGATAATAAGCCTGAAAGCATTAATCCGATAATAATAAAAAATCCATAAGGCTCTATTTTATTGTATTGCTGAGATGCGCCAGGGGATAATAATCCGGATAAAATTCGACTGCCGTCAAGTGGTGGTATAGGCAATAGATTCAATACCCCTAAAATAACATTAATTGTAATACCTGCCACAGGCATTAATAAGAAAAACAAACTGATTGCAGAACGGCTATCAAGCAGTAAAACACTGATGTGCAATAAAATAGCCCAGATAAGCGCCATAATAAAGTTACTGGCAGGCCCTGCCATTGCCACCCACATCATATCTTTCTTGGGGTTACCCAAGTTTCTGATATCAACAGGCACAGGTTTCGCCCAGCCAAAAGCAAAACCGGTAAATGTAATCATTAAAGCAGGCACCAGAATGGTGCCAACGGGATCAATATGTTTAAAGGGGTTAAAGGTTAAGCGGCCCAATAATCTGGCCGTAGGATCCCCTTTTCTATTCGCCATCCAGGCATGCGCTGCCTCATGCAAAGAAACCGCCAGAAGCACCGGCAGGATCCAGATAGTAATTTTTTGTATTGTTGATGCGTCCATCGAAGAATTATATCATATTTAAGGTCTTGGAAATAAAAACCGGTTACTCAAAAGGTGCTGTGTCACCCAGTCCTTTACGCACAATCACTGGCACATCATCTTCAAAATCAATCACCGTAGTCGGTTCAAAACCGCAGAAACCACCATCAATAATCAAATCCAGCTGACGCTCCAGTATTTGACGGATCTCATAAGGATCGGTCATGGGCATATCTTCACCGGGCAGAATCAAAGTGGAGCTCATCAGCGGCTCATCCAGTTCTTCAAGCAGAGCCTGAGCAATTATATTGTCGGGGATACGCAGGCCAATGGTTTTACGTTTAGGGTGCATCAGCCGTTTAGGTAATTCTCTGGTTGCTTTGAGAATAAAAGTATACGCCCCCGGAGTATGGGCTTTGAGCAGACGGTAGTGTGAATTATCCGTTTGAGCATATTTACTAATTTCAGACAAATCCCGGCACACCAGAGTAAAATTATGTGCTTTATCAAGCTGTCTTATCTGACGAATTTTATCCATCGATTGTTTATCGCCAAGATGACAACCAAGAGCATAGCCTGAATCCGTCGGATAGACAATAATACCGCCCTGACGAACAATATCAGCTGCCTGACGCACTAATCTATGCTGTGGGTTTTCATCATGTATTTGAAAAAACTGGCTCATTTAATTGATCCTGATAACGATTAAAACAGATCCCAGACGGGTTTACATTTCGGCGGCAATTCTACCAGTCTTCCCAGTTTAATCCAGGGAAAATCAGGATCATGAAAATCTGAACCCATCGAAGCGTATAAATCAAAATCAGCAGCATGACAGGCCATGGTTTTCATTTCATTGACATTATGACTGCCGGAAACCACTTCCATTGCCTGACCACCCGCGCTGATAAAATCTTTTATTAATTTCCGCAATTTTGTCCGGGTTAACTTATAACGGGCTGGATGTGCAATCACGGCAACACCGCCTGCCCCGGTGATCCAGCTAACCGCATCATCCAGGGTGGCCCACTCGTCTGTCACATGACCAGGTTTATTATTCACCAGGTAATGTTTAAAAACGTTTCGAACATTCTTTTCATAACCGGAATCCACCAGGAAATTAGCAAAATGCATTCTCCCCAGCATCTTGCCTCCCGAAAAACGTCTGGCACCTTCATAGGCACCTTCAATGCCTGATTTTTCCAGCTTTAAGGCAATTTCTTTGGCTCGGGTGTGACGAAATGTCTGAAGCACCTGAATACCCGCTTTTAAAGGCGCATAGTCCGGGTCAAAATTTAAGCCCACAATATGCACCGTTCTTTTATTCCAGGTGACTGATAATTCAATACCGTTGATGAATCGAATTCCTAACTCATCAGCACTTGTGCGGGCTTCATCCAGACCGTCAGTGCCATCATGATCAGTCAGAGCAAGCATCTCAACCCCTGCCAGTGCGGCACGATTAACCAGTTCAGATGGAGCCAGACGCCCATCTGAAGCCGTTGAATGAGTATGAAGGTCAATTTGCATAGTAGGTGACATCGTCCTGATAAAAAACCACTAATCTTAACCTATTTTTATAGCTAATATTATCTTTTTATTGAATTTTATCAAAATTACCGAGTCAAACAGAATACTATTTATGAGCCATTTTTATCCTGACTGACAAAAAGTTGTTCTGACAGGATTAAAATGTCAAAATATCAAGCGCTCACGGTTTAAAGTAATCCGGAGTCAAACTTAAATAACAGGAATTTTGCACCCTCAATTACTATGCTGAAATTTATCTACGACTTTTTACCCATAATTATTTTTTTCGGTACCTACAAACTCACCGACAATGACATTTATGCAGCTACCACAGCAGCAATTATTGCAACATTAATCCATAGTGCTATCCAGTGGCTGATGCATAAAAAATTGGAAAATCAACATATTATCAATCTGGTTGTTATTCTCTTTTTCGGTGGTCTGACTTTACTCTTTCAGGATGACACTTTTATTAAATGGAAGGTCACCGCCATTAACTGGATTTTCGGACTGGTACTTTTAGGCAGTCAATTCATTGGTAAAAAAAACATAATCCAGAGACAATTAGATGAGGCTATTCAACTGCCTGAGCCTATCTGGTTTCGGCTGAATATGATGTGGGTCGCCTTTTTTATGTTTTGCGGCCTGCTAAATTTATATGTAGCTTTTTTTTACGGGGTCAACCTGACTGAAGAAGCACGTCAGGTGATATGGGTCGACTTTAAAATGTATGGCATGTTAGGCCTGACTTTTGTCTTTATGATTTTTCAAATATTTTATTTACAACGCCATATACTCGTAGAAGAAACTGACGATGATGAGGAAATGACTTAATGATTTATGCCATTATTGCTACTGATATTGAGAACACATTAGATAAACGTCTGGCAGCACGTCCAGACCACCTGGCTCGATTAGAAACACTCCAAAGCGAAGGTCGCCTGATTTTAGCAGGCCCACATCCAGCAATTGACAGCAATGATCCTGGAGAGGCCGGCTTTACTGGCTCATTGGTCGTTGCTGAATTTAAGACATTGCAGGATGCTCAGGACTGGGCTGATAACGATCCCTATATTACTGCCGGGGTTTACGATAACGTTATCGTTAAACCATTTAAAAAAGTACTCCCTTAAACCTGGAAAAAAACAGTTACATCAACCAGATTAAATCCAAACCAATCAGGAAATATATTAATGAAATTCTTATCTATATTCATGCTCTCAAGTTTAATTTTAAGCAGCTCACCTTCATTTGCAGAAGACAAAACTCTGGCCACGGTTAATGGTCATGATATCCCAGAAAGTCAGCTTAAAATTGTAGCCATACAAAATAAAATTGATTATGAGCAAATCACTCCCGATCAGAAAAAACATCTGACAGAAGCCTTGATCAGTCGCCAGTTGCTCTTAGAGGAGGCGGCAAAAAACAAATTTGATCAAACACCAGAAATCACTGCGACACTAAAAGCACTGACAGAAAGTTATATCGCTTCAACCTATCTGATCACCATTGCTCAGGGGGTTAAAATTGATGAAGCAAAAATAAAAACTTATTATGAAACAAATATTGTTGCTAAAGCCAAAAAAGAATATAAGGCTCGTCATATTCTGGTTAAATCAGAAGACGAAGCAAAAGCATTAATTAAAGAGCTTCAAGATGGTGCTGACTTTGCAGCATTGGCAAAAGAAAAATCAACTGATGTCGGTTCAGGTTCACAAGGCGGCGATTTGGGCTGGTTTTCAGCACAGGATATGGTTGCCCCACTTTACCAAATGGTCTCTGGTTTGAAAAAAGGTGAACTTGGAAAAACAGCTGTTAAATCTCAATTTGGCTGGCACGTTATCATTATGGATGATACCCGCTCAATTAAACCACCCGAGTTTAAAGCTATAAAAGAAGACATCAAAAAAGTGTTAATCAAAGAAGAGTTAAATAAATATATTGAAGTTCTAAAAACCAGTGCAAATATTGAGCTAAAATAAGAGAATATTTCCCCCTTTTCTTACTAAACCTCTTACTAAACTTCTTACTAAGCTAAGGGAGAGGGGGAAATATTACAAACTAGAAAAGCCTTTTTGTAACACACCACGGTTATAAAATTTCATAATATCAATATCATAATCAACCGCTCTGACAGTTCGTCTGATAGTATACATTTCACCACCAATGTCTTTATCTCTTTGGGCCAGATCAATTACCTTTTCAGATCGGGGCTGCTTATCTGAACCAAGCAATAAAATAATCTTCGGGCGAAGCTTCTCATCCTGATTCACTTCGACTACAATGGCAATTTCATTATTGGTTAATTCGACAATACTACCCGGTGGATAAATACTCAAACACTCAATAAATTTCAGTACCAGAGCATAATCAAGATGCTTGCCACTCATTTTTGCCATGATATCAATAGCTTCAAGATGACTGCAGCCCTTACGATAGACTCGATCACTGGTCAATGCATCATACATATCCGCAATGGCCACAATTCGGGTTGGGCGAGATATCTTATCTTGCCCAATCCCCCTGGGATAACCTTTCCCATCAACTCGTTCATGATGAGAGTATGCAACATTGATCACTGAGAGCGGCACCCGGCCCTTTGATTTTTTCAGAATTTTCAAACCAAGAACGGTATGGTATTTCATGATCTTAATTTCTTTACCTTCTAACTTACCCGGCTTATTCAGAACTTTATCAGGTATCAGCATTTTCCCCATATCATGCAACATACCGCAAAGCCCGAGTTCTTTTAACTCATTTTCAGCTAAGCCAATATAACGTCCAAGCGCAACGGACAGCACACAGACATTCATACTATGCTGCGAGGTATATTCATCCTTTTTTTTCAATTGTGTCAACCACATAAGGGCATCAGGGGTTTTAATCACACTATAAACAACCTGATCAACTGCCTTTTTGGCTTCATCAATATCCAGGTTTTTATTCACTTCAATATTTTTTAAAAATCCCTTGATCAACTGCAATGTCTTAGAGAATATTTTATCAGACTGAGTGATTTCTTTAAAAAATGTGCTGGTTTTTTTGGGTGGTGGCGGATAAACAATATTTTTACGCTTATCTTCCTGTAAGAATTCTGTTTCTTTTTCAATGATGCGAGTAGTATCAACATAGACATACTGACACAATTCCTGAACCAGAGAAATATGTTTATCAGTGGTCAGAAAAAAGCCCTGAAACAGGAAGGGTGATTCCAGCCATGGACGGTCAAGTTCAGTAACATACTGACCCAGCATCAGCTTTTCAACTGCTACTTTCACTTTAACTAGCTGGCTATCAAGTACTATTTTTTTCATCAATCGGCTTCATACAGTATTGCACAACATTACACAGCGTCACGCAACATCTCGTAATAATGATATAAAGAGCATCCAAATCAAATCCGGGACAACTTGCCCTCAGAGAGCAGCAATGTTTTATCCATGCGCGAGGCCAGCGTCTCATCATGAGTCACCAGAACCAGGCTTATATTCATCTCTTCATTCAATTTCATCAACAATTCATACACCTGTTTTGCAGTGGCATTATCCAAGTTCCCTGTAGGCTCATCAGCCAGCAAACATCGTGGATTAGTAACCAGTGCCCGGGCAATAGCCGCACGCTGTCGTTCTCCCCCGGATAACTCCCCGGGTTTATGTTTCAGGCGATGACTGAGTCCCACCTGCTCCAGAATATCAGCTGCCTTCTCTTTCGCCTGAAGTGTACTATCACCACGGATAAGCAACGGCATCGCAACATTTTCCAAAGCCGAAAATTCATGTAGCAAATGATGAAACTGATAAACAAAGCCTAGTGTCTTATTCCGCAAAATGCCAAGTTTTTTTGCATTTAATTGCCTGATATCATGACCGTCCAGCAGTAACCGGCCGGATTTAATCTTATCCAGACCACCCATCATATACAATAAAGTGCTTTTGCCTGAACCTGAGGCACCAACAATGGCCACGCGCTGACCAGCCTCTATTTGCAGATTCAACCCCTGAAAAATATCAACCCGGCTGGTGCCGTCATCAAAATATTGATCTATATTCTGGCAGTCAATTATTACATTATTATTTGAATTACTCATAGCGAAGTGCCTCCGCAGGTTGAACCCGGGATGCACGCCATGCCGGATAAATGGTCGCTAAAACCGTGAGGCAAAATGAAATAGTACCGGTGATAAAAACATCTGACCATTTCATCTCCGAAGGCAGATCACTAATAAGATAGATTTCCGGTGCAAGAAATTTTATCCCCAGAAGACTCTCCAGAGCTGGCACAATGGTCTGAATATTTTGTGCCGTCAATATCCCTGTGACAATACCAAGCACCGTCCCAACCAGTCCAATCACCATCCCCTGGGAAATAAAAATACGCATAATCATACCGGGGCTGGCGCCCAGAGTTCGCAAAATAGCAATATCCGCCTGTTTATCATTCACCACAATAACCAGAGTCGAAACGATATTAAATGCTGCCACCGCAATGATCAAAGATAAAATAATCAGCATCATAGTTTTTTCAATATTAATGGCGCGAAAAAGATTAGCATGGTGCTGAGTCCAGTCAATAACACGATGATAACCTGGAATTTTCCCTTCTATTTGCCGACTGATACGAGGTGCATTATACAAATCATCAAGTTTAAGCCTTAATCCGGTGACCAGGCCTTTCATTTTAAATAAAACCTGCGCATCACGAATGTGTATTAATGCCATATTGGCATCATACTGGTTATGCCCCATTTCAAAAATCCCAACCACCGTAAAACGTTTCAATCTCGGCATAATACCTGCGGGAGTCACATTAGCAGAGGGAGTGACCATGGTGATTTTAGAACCGACAACTGCACCAATTGAACGCGCAAGATAACGCCCGAGAATAATGCCGTATTTGCTTTTATTCAGAGCGTCATAACTCCCCCGGATCATATGCTCTGACACCTCAGAGACTTTTTTCTCTTCTTCAGGTTCAATACCGCGAACCAGTGCCCCATGGACATTGGCAGCATTGGTTAACATCGCTTCTTTTTGAATATAGGGAGCAGTGCCCTCTACATGAGGCTGCCGTTCAACTAATTCGCCAACAGATTGCCAGTCCTGTAATTTACCATTCATACTGCTGATAGTTGCATGGGAAGCCATGCCCAAAATACGTTCCCTGATTTCTGCCTGAAAACCATTCATCACTGAAAGCACAGTAATGAGTGCCCAGACTCCAATAGCAATGCCCGTAAATGAACTCAGGGTGATAAAAGAAATAAATTGATTACGACGCTTGGCACGTGTGTAACGAAATCCAAGAAAGAGCGAGAGAGGTTTAAACATCAGTTATTATTATATTTCCCAGAGGTACTTGAAAAACTTATAATTCCGTTGTTTTTCAAGTACCTATTCAGTTAAAAGTTATAGTCCGTAATCTTACTACAAAGCTTTATAAAAAACACAATCAATCTCTATTAACAAGCAACTTATGCTCAAAAAGAAGAGGTCTCAGCAGAGTGATTTTATTAAAGTAAATGATGACCTTTGCGGTTATTCATTAAAATAAGAATTAATCTCATCTACCCAGAAAGCAGCTATGGCTAGTACTATCCTCCCAAAGGAGCAAGTGAAATATTTTTTAGGGTTCACGTTCTAAGTGAAAAAGCAGACAGTCCAAACTGAGAACAGATTGATTTCAGAAGCTATCGAAAGAGGCTATCATGTACAATAAGCGGTCAGATTTCTTGCTCAAGAATAGCCTTAAAAATGACTCTTCACGATGTAAAACTGACGTTTAAAGTAGTTCGTATTTGAGACATAAAAACATCATATATTTAATATTGAAATAGCTTATGAAAACTCAATCCGTAAATTTTTACCAACAGCGTGAGCAACACGTTCTAAAACTTCTAGTGTAATTGAAGAGTTTTCTGGATCAAGAATGCGATCCAGTTGAGAGCGACTGGTTTTTAATTTTTCAGCTAACGAGCTTTTAGTGATTTTCTTTTCTTCCATAATATCGGAAAGCTGAAGTGCAAGAAGGCGTTTATGTGCCTTTGCAGAGACTTCTTCAAAAATACCTTCCTCTTCAAGAAAATCATCAAAATTACTTCCTGCATGTTTATTCATTGTTCTTTACCTCTTTAAACCATTCATTTTTACGACGACGAGCCAGTTCAATTTCCTTCTTTGGTGTTTTTTGAGCTTTTTTAATAAAACCATGTAATAGAACCATTTGACTACCAGAAATAGTAAAAAATACCCTGGAAATATTTCCGTGAGCCAAATTACTTCGTGCTTCCCATAAATCATTTTCCATTTTTCTAACCAGAGGCATTCCTAAAGGCCAACGAAACTGGATAAGCTTAATATCTTCTCCAATGCTTTTTTTATAATCTGTTTCAAGCGCTCTTAGCCACTCTCGAACAGGTTCATTACCTGATTGCGTCATAAAAAAAGTAACGGATAAAAGTGGGTTAGTTTTTATCATAGATTAATTGTACCATAAAAGGTACATAAAGCTGCTCAAAAATTTACATTATTTTAGAAAATAGTGATAAACAGTATAAAACAATACAAAAGCAAGGTTTATTATAAAAGCCCTTAATCATATGATAAACAAGCACATACCATGGAACAAAGGTAAATTGCATATTCTCGGCTTTTTTCAATCCCTGTTCTAGTCGAACGCTATTTTAATGGCAAATGTCACTCTGAAGCCGAGCAAGACAAGGCTCGAGAAGCCATCAATGTCTTTAGACATCGTCTCATGGATATCAGCTGGTTTATGCGTTGTTTAAATGAGCACATCGCCCGTAAAGCCAATGCCGAAAACCGTTGCACTGGTCGATTCTGGGACTGGTTTTTGCATCCTGCAAAACCAGCAGTTTCTTATTGAATTAATTTGATGGGAAAGATATTGGCACATCTGGTGAAGTTTGTGGCATTATGCTACACTTTGTAGTAATTAACCACGTGGGGTAAATAATGTCTATTTCTATCCGATTGGATGATGAACTTGTGCATGATGCTGAAATTGAAGGTGCTAACCATAAACGTACTCCACCTAAACAGATTGAGTATTGGGCTGAAATTGGTAAATCTATGGCACATTTAGTATCAAATAGTGATTTGTTGGCTTTAATGCAAGGGTATGCGCAGGTTAAAGTTGTCCCTCCAAATTCTACATCTATCGATCCGGATACAGTTTTTTCTCGTTTGGAGCTTCAGCGTGAAAATGGCACTTTGCCAGATAAAGTAACACAAGCAAAAATCTGGTATGAATCAAGCCAAAATTGTCCAGGATTAATTGATCAGGTATCTTTTGATGGTAAACGCCAGTCTGGTCATTTTAAAAATGGTGAGTTTATAGCTTTTCATGGTTAATAAAAAACAATTATGGATGCTGATAGGAGGAAATGGTTCTGGAAAATCAACCTTCTTTGAGCAATTTCTTAAATCTCTCGGAATTCAGTTTGTTAATGCGGATCAAATAGCAAAAAACATTAGTGCAAAGGAGCCGGAAAATGTCTCTCATCAAGCAGCCAGAATAGCAGAAAATATACGTGCTACTTATTTACGTTCAGGGCTGTCTTTTTGTTTTGAAACAGTTTTTTCTCATCCATCTAAAATTGATTTCATGGCAGAAGCTAAAGCTTTTGACTATGAAATAATAATGGTTTTTATCCATCTTGATAATAATCAATTAAATCAATCAAGAGTTAATCAGCGAGTAAGCGAAGGTGGGCATAACGTGCCTTCCGAAAAAATCACATCACGTATCCCTCGTACATTAGCTAATGTTAAAAAAGCTTTACCATTAGCTGATATGATCTACATTTTAGATAATTCGCTAAAATCTGACCCTTACCAGAGAGTTGCAACCATTAAAAATGGTCAGCTCAATCTACATATAAATCCAATTCCAGATTGGGCTTCAGTAGTTTTATCAGGCTTTGATCTTTGAATGGTATGTCGATAGAAACTCGTTTCAATTAACATAGTTGACCTAAACCAGCAGGTACCTAAAACAAAGTAAGCGCTTAAGTAACTACTGTCGTATTGTCTGAGAGGATAAACGCAGTTTTATTAACCTCAGCACGCCAACATCCTACAGAAACTGCAACTCAATGAACAAATCTGGTTGGAAACCGTTCAGGGATTTTCAAAAGGCATTCACTCTTTTGTTGGGCCTGAAGAACAATTAAAATCACTCTGCCAGAAACAAAAAAGACATTGGCTTAGAGAGATCAATGCTTGCAGGAAGCTATTTAAAAGCAACCTTCCAATTCCCCATCACTACTTAAAATTAACCGTTTACTCTTATAGGCTGTTTTGCAAAGTATTGCAGACTCTCCCCTGTTTGATGTTCTCGTTTTTACCTCTTTCTGAATACAGAACCCCTATGTCTCAAATTATCCCTGTTTTTAGGTAAGCTCATTTTTCACCCCATATTTATGGAATTTATCCAGATCTCAGGTTAATTACTCAGCTAAATTTACATTTTTTCCAGATTTTAACAGTTCAGCTGTTTTTATATCCAGATAATCATAAAAGCTCTTGGGGTATTTTTTATAATGGCTCTCTCCCACATATCGAAGTACTTCACTGAAATGAAAAAGGAATAAACGACTTTCTATACGCATGATTTCCTTTCCCTGATCAAATAACAAAATACTTGGACGATAGCTAAGGCCTAATTGTTCAGCATATTGCCGAGATGTTGTTGTTTTTCCATCCATACCAATCAGCTTTTGAGAAGACATGGCATCAAGACGAATAAAGTTAAACTGCTTTAATATATCATTCACTCCAGGGTTACTCAGATGACCATCATGCAATAGTGTACAATCTCTGCAGCCCTCATCTTCAAATAGAATGGCAATGGGGCCATTACCCAGAGAAGTGAGATCATTGGTTTCACTTAATAAAGGATGGGAGCGAAACTGATATTGTGGTGATTTCTTATTATTGATATATCGAGCCAGAGTTGAATTTTTATATGCTCTCTCATACACGTAATCAAGTACCACTTTAAAATCCTCGACGGAACGATAACCATCAGTTCTGGCCACAATCTTATTATTACTGTCCATAAAAATAATGGTTGGGGTATAGATAACCTTTAATTGTTCTGAAAGTTCTTTTTCTGTTAAAGACGTTTCGTCATTGACAGCGACTTCTCTATCCCCCTTGATATTCAAAGCAATGACATCAAAGTTTGTTTTTATAAAATTGGTATATGGTGCATTTTTTAGATTTTCTTCATTCATTTTAAAACAATAAGGACAGCCATTAAGATGAAGAAATAAAATGACGTGTTTATTTGATTCTGAAGCTTCAGCAACATCTTCGGAAATATCAAGAAAACTTTCTTTAAACCAGGCTGGGTGTTCTGAAATCTTAGTGCCTAGAATAACGCCTTGAACCGCTTCTTTGGCATAAAGTGATGGGGCTGAAAGTATGACAATTGAAACAATCAATAAAATAATTAGACGGAGGCTTTGTTGTATAGCCCATCGGCAAGTATCAGTCTTGTTTTGTTCAACATTAACCATGACAACTTCTTGATTCATTCTCAACTCCTGTAGTGATCAGTGATTTATTTGTTTGTAGTATTTCACAGAGCTTTAATGGGCACAATACTCTAAAATACAAATTGTGCCAATTAATAGCTTAAATTATTATCTGTATCACAATTCTCTATTACTCATAAACTGAATGAGCATATCTTCACAAATGTTTTTCCATTACACGATTTTTATATAATATACGCGCAATTCGAACACCATAACTGAATTTACGATAAAAAATGACATAAGGAGCAACATCATGCCGTTGCAACTGAGGTCTAATAGTAACCGAACGGCCTAATCCTGGATTTTCTGCCAGCAAGCGAAAAGTTGAAATTAATTGACGCTGGAAATCATCGGCTTGTTTTTCTCCCCATTTATGAAATCCGCGAATATAAATATCGATTAAATCCTGTTCAGCAACAGGGGAAGTTTTATAGCTTGCCACACTTTGTTGCTTCCTGTTTTACGTGTGCCATAAGGGCCTCATCATTCCAGGCTTTAGCTTCGCCTGTTTCGCCCTCAATGAGTTGACCAAGTAACCATTCTGATCCTTGAGATTCTTCAAGTTTTCTTAAGGCATCTCTCACGATTTCACTGGTCGACGTATAACGACCACTTTGAACGAGGGATTCAATAAATTTCTGCTGATGTTTCCCCAGAGTAATACTGGTTGTACGTGGCATAAATGCACTCCTCATCAATTATTATAACAATAAACACATTTTAACACATATTCACACATATTTTGTAAATTGAGCGATACTTTAAATAGTAAATCTGATAAAGGAGGAATTATTATGGAAACACTACCCTATTGTACCCCAACCTAAAATCCCCTGGAATAAAGGGAAAATTGTTGGTCAAAAGCCCGCCTTTAAACTAAAGGAAGTCTGGGCAAAGCTATCTTTTTAGAAGCAGCTTCAAACAATATGCTTTAATTGTAAAAAAGTGGGTTTCTTCTATCGGACTTGAACCCATGGAGTATGGAGCACACTCATTACGTCGAACAAAACCTTCTTTGATCTATTGAAAAATAAAAAATCTGAGAGTAGTTCAACTGCTTTTAGGGCATACCAAACTGGAAAGTACAATCCGCTATCTTGGTATTGAAGTCGATGATGCTTTAGAAGTGTCAGAACAAATCAAATAAACCATCGGTGAGTTGTAAAACTTAATTATCATTTTGAGCATAAATCACTAGTTGATTAGTCTGCTTAGTGGCGATTTCAGTCATACATTATTTATGAGGGTCAGGCTGTTCATCAAAAAAAGCAGAGGATAAGGAAATCCACACCTAAATTTATTGATACAAATCAATTGGTGTCAGCTTTTTTTGCACAAAATTTGAAGAATTAACTACCATACATAGTTTTTTTACAACTATTTACTGGATATTGTAAATGTTTCCCCTTTTTTAGTTATGAAATTCCCTTGCTGTCAGTATTGTTTACATAACATAAAAACTAAGTAATTTCATCAACTTTTAACCCTATGTAATTATTGGATATTTTTATGTGGCACGTTATATGCTGATATAACATTAGATGTATGTTCCGTATATGATGGAGAGACATCTTAAATTTCTTATTTATAAGGTTATTTTTACGACAACTTATTATACAGTGATGTCCTACTATTGGAGGTTTATATGAAGCTTTTTTTTCTAAGTTTATTATTTTTAATGTTAAACAATGTCACCATTGCAGGCGTAATTGATCAAGCTAACGTCAATGCTCAAGGAAGTGTGGCAGGTTACACGGGAGATTACCCTCACGAGTGGATACAGGAGGTCACAGTTGGAATAGGTGGTCAATTAGAATCAATAGAGTTAAGTTCATTTAAAGCCACAGAGGTCTCGGGTGAATTACTTATATATTCAGCATGGGGCGATCTCAACTCGGAAATAGGGAGAGTATCCTATGCAGATTTGGTCGTCGTAGATAAATGGTTCAGTATTGATGTAACCAGTTTGAACCTATTTTATTCGGTTGATGATGTATTCTCCTTTGGGATCCGTAACTACCCAGTCATGGTGCCCGGTGTCGTGATACCATATGCAAATCTACGAGCCGATGCGAATGCGTTATACAGTAGAGGCCGTTTAGGATATGCGTTGCCGCCCCCCTTTGATCCGTTCTACAATTCCTCATTTGATCTGGTATTCACCACACATATGAGTGTGGTACCAGAACCGTCAGCAATTGCACTTATGGGTTTAGGGCTTCTGGGTTTTGCTGTTTCACGCCGTAAATATAAGAAAAACTAATAGTTTAACCCCGCTGAGCACCAACACTGCCAGCGAGTCATATCATCACTTAAGAAAAGAGTCATCTCATTTGAGGTGGCTTTTTGTTTTATACGAGTTCCGCTTTATGTTGAAGGGCTTACAATTTCTCCCATCAATTTATTAATAATTTAAAATGGTCGCTTTCGGGAGCAATGCGATTAATTCTCATTTAACTTGAATCACTGGTTTAGGTCAAAAGTATCTTTGAACTAAGCTGCAATATCTTTCACTAAATTTAAAAAATCACTGTCATGATTATACTGATTCCTAATTTCTTCTATTGCGACATTTAAGTCATGAATTGCTTTTAAAGCCTCAATATCTTGTTTTTGAATATTTATTTTATCTTGTTTATAAAACCATGAGGCAATATCAAGAACATACCAGTAATCAACTTTTCCTGAAATAATAGGACAAGGAAATGATTCTTTTTTTGGCGATTCACCGCGAGCGTATTTGCTCAGATTTTGCTTTGTGCAACCAAACAGGTTCGCCATTTCTGATAAATTAGCAATATAGGGACCCGCTTTTATCAGCTTTGCATGGGGAATGGCCTTAGTAATATTTTCAATCGCTGTTTTTATCGCTTCATATGCAGTGACTGATTCTCTAGTAAAATCAGCAGCCAAATAGCCAGCTTTTCCTATACTCATTAATCCATCATCACAACCCGCTTCAAATAAAGCATCAAGATGTTGCTCCGTATCTTCATTAGGGTGTAATAAAAATACTAACTGAAATTGATAGTTATTCATCATTGTTTTCCTCAATTATTACACAACCATCAATGGCACGTTGAATATCTCTGCCATGTTGTTGTGGGTTTCTGGGAGTAGACCAGATACTTTTAATACAAAAAAGACTATTCCTGCATAAAGAAGAATTCTCAGGGCAATACATTTTGCCCCAACTATGTGCCTGGCCAGCTGACTTTTCAATTCTCCAGCCTTTCGACTCAGCATATTGAAGTACTTCTTCTATATGTTTATTCGGATGTTTTTTTCTAGGCATAATTGTAGATTAGCAAAATGGTTGTCAAATGACAACTAAATATTTTATCCCAAAGACTTGTACAATTTGGCTACAGTTTTTTCTGCAAATACTCGTAGTTTTTTATCCATATTTTTGTATTGCTCACTAATCGCATCGACTCCTTTTATTGATTTGATACGTCCCAAAGCATCGATTGTCGCTCTTTTTAATACTGGATCACTGCTTAGCAACTGTTCAAGAAGATATGCTTCTCCTTCTTTTACTAAATTCTTACCTAATGCTCTACAGAGATCGACAGCCGAAACAGAATGCTTATCCTGTTTGCTCAGTGTTGATAATAATTCTATGCTGGCCAGGAATTTAATTTTTCCCAATAAAAACACAACACCACGTTGGCCTGGATGCTCTAATTCATTAAAATGATCTAATAAATATTGGTGACTTTGATTATCTAAACTCTTATACCACTGAAAATTTTTATTTGTCACACCTAATTTGTTGATCAATACCTTTATTACATCAGGGTGATCAAGCTGTTTGAAAATATTGTAATCAATTTCATGATGATAATGAATTGAATGATCTATTAGAAATAGAACAGCCTCAGCATCTTCATTACTTAATTGTAGTTCTATCAGTTTTTTCCAGTCCGAAAGGAAACCATAATAAAGGATTTGATCTGATCTGGATTTAGGCAGATAGCCACTATTCTTTATCGCTCTGGCGGCTACTTCTCCCCTACTACGTAACATATTGTTTAATAACATATTTGATTGAACAGTACCAACTGCACCTAGTGCAGGAATAACAGCATAAGACAAATCTTTATTAAGTCGATTTGAGCTGGCATCCATATATTGTGTCTGACCGAAAAAGCCGTTTTTAGCGAAAGCTAAAAAAGTTTTTTGCCTTAATATCTGTACAATAATCATTATTTGAAACATTTAAGATATTGGAG
>JADGDG010000064.1 GCA_016744995.1 Gammaproteobacteria bacterium | reverse complement strand
CCAGAAAATGATACACCAGATAAAATGAAATTATATGCTAATAATTTTAAATATGCTGGTAATACAGGTGAATGGCAGTTTCTAACGACGGCTTCTCAGGAACATTTAAAGCCAATATTAAAAGACTACGATCAGTCAATACAACAGCAAATAGTTGATGGTAAAACAACCAATAAAATTAACCATATTTTACGTGTTTTTCTTATTGACCCAAAACAGCAGATACGTAACATCTATAGTGTCTCTTTTTTACATGCAGATACCGTTCTGAATGACTTAAGAACTCTATTAGTCCACGAAAAAAATGCACAATCAGGCAATCAACTAAAACAAAGCGCTGTCACTACAACAAATGTATCCTTAAGTGATCCAAAAATACTAGGCTCTTATGAAGGTAAGCCTGCTGATTTAATGTCTATACTCAGTACTCAACAATTAGGTTTACCTCCTGTAAAAATTCCAGAGTCAAATCCAATCAGTCTAAAGAAGATTAATTTAGGTCGAAAATTATTTTTTGAACGCCGCTTATCTTTTAATGATACGGTGTCATGTGCCATTTGCCATATACCCCAACAAGGATTTAGTAATAATGAAATGGCGACAGCAGTCGGTGTAGAGGGACGTTCTGTCAGAAGAAACAGTCCAACTTTGTATAATGTGGTCTACAATCAAATTCTATTTCATGATGGTCGTGAAGAAAATCTTGAACAGCAAATATGGGGGCCCTTGCTGGCAAAAAATAAAATGGCTAATGTTTCTATTGGTGCTGTATTAAAAAAGATACGCAATATTCCTGAATATAAACAAGAATTTCAAGCCGCATTTGAAGGCAAAGGTTTAACAATGGAAACATTAGGAATGGCTTTAGCTTCCTATCAAAGAAGCTTAATCTCTGGAAATTCTGCATTTGATCAATGGTTTTATGGTCATAAGAAAGATGCGATACCATCTGAGGCTCAACGGGGATTTAAGTTATTTACTGGAAAAGCAGGTTGCAGTTCTTGTCATCGTATTGAAAAAGATTATGCACTTTTTACAGATAATCAATTACATAATACCGGGCATGGTTATGCCAAATCCATGGGAATACGGCCATTGACCAAACGAATTTTATTGGCTCCTGGTATTTATCAAAATGTAGACTTCGATATTATTGAATCGGTTTCTAAAAAAGCCCCTGCTGATCTGGGCCTTTATGAAATCACCCAAAATCCCTATGATCGCTGGAAATATAAAACGCCGACCTTGAGAAATATTGCTCTTACTGCCCCTTATTTTCATGATGGTTCAGTCGGTAGTTTAAAAGAGGTGGTGCGTTTTTATAATCGAGGTGGTGTGATGAATGAAACCCTTGATCCCAGGATATCGCTATTGAATTTAAGTGAAGAGGAAGAAGATGAATTAGTGGCTTTTATGGAAACTTTAACAGGCCATAATACTGATACACTGATATCAGATGCCTATTCAGCGGCTGTTGGGAATCTATCAAATAACAGTTCTAATAAAAGCCAACTTACAGATGTCAGGTTAAAACAATGAGACCAATTTTCATTTTTTTATCATTATTCGTCTGTAGCAGCTTAAACATTGCCAATGCGAGTTATGTTAATTCTAATGCTGATTTATCAGTCCCAGGTGATGATAAGCGCGGTTATGAATCACTAGAATATGTCACCAATGCAAAAGCGGTTGAAATGCGCAAAGGGAAGGAGACTGATCTGGTGTCTTTTATTAAGAATACACCTTTAGGTTTGCCGAAAATTCCAGAACAACTTCATAATCCTATTAATCAGGCCAAAGTATCACTGGGACGAAAATTATTTTTTGATCGTCGATTATCATTTAATGATACTTTTTCCTGTGCCATGTGTCATATTCCGGAGCAGGGTTTTTCAAATAATGAAATCGCCACATCGGTGGGGGTAGAAGGTCGTAGTGGACGTCGAAACACACCGACTATCTATAATGTTGTGTACTCAACTTCACTGTTCCATGATGGTCGTGAAGAAAAACTGGAGCAACAAGTTTGGGGGCCATTATTGGCTAAAAATGAAATGGGGAATGCATCCATTGGACGAGTTCTCACCAAGCTGCGTGCGATTCCAGACTATGAAGGCCTTTTTGAGGATGTGTTTGATGGGCAAGGCGTATCAATGACAACAATTGGAATGGCCTTAGCTGCTTATCAAAGAACTCTGGTGTCCGGCAACTCTGATTTTGATCGTTGGTTTTATGGAAACCAAAAAACGGCTTTGTCTGATAAAGCGATTAAAGGTTTTAAATTGTTTACGGGAAAAGCAGGCTGTGCCAATTGTCATAGAGTAGATAAAGAACAGGCTTTGTTTATGGATAATCAATTACATAACACCGGGCATGGATATAAACAATCTATGCAAAAAAAATCGGATAAGGGACGTATACAAGTGGCTCCAGGAATTTTCAGAGATATTAATATGGGATTTATTGAGCAAGTCAGTGCACCAAAACCTGCTGATTTAGGCCTCTATGAAGTTACTCAGGATCCCAATGATCGCTGGAAATATAGAACACCTTCATTACGTAATGTCACGCTTTCTGCCCCTTATTTTCACGACGGCGCATTTCAAAATTTAAAGGAAGTGGTTGAGTTTTATAATCAGGGTGGGGTGACTAATACCAATCTTGATCCATTAATTAAACCTCTTGGTCTAACGGATGAGGAAATGAATGAATTAGTCACTTTTATGCAGGCGTTGACAGGAGATAACGTTAATAAAATTATTTTGGACTCATT
>JADGDG010000026.1 GCA_016744995.1 Gammaproteobacteria bacterium | reverse complement strand
AAAGCACTGAGGTGCATGCTCTTTAACACATTGAAAGCACTCGGGTTGTGACCCAATTAGTGGTACGACTGCCTTGGGCGAAGCTGTTGAACACTTCTCGTATGATGGAGTAGGAAATAGACTCACGGATGCAAAGACTGGTACTAATCAGTGGGCGTACAACAAGAACAACGAACTCCAGAACTTCGATAACACATCCTTTAAATACAACTTAAATGGACAGATGACGGAGAAGACCGTCGATGGACAAAAGACCACCTACAGTTATAACCTTGATGGTCGTCTTAGTGAAATAAAAGACAACTCAAGTCAAGTCATAGCACAATATCAATATGATCCTTTTGGACAAAGAATATCTAAAGCGTTACCACAAGAAAGTAAAATATATTATTATCATTATGGAGCAGAAGGTCTTGTAGCTGAATATAATGAGTCAGGTAGTTTGATTCAAAGTTATGGATACATGCCTGATAGCTTTTTTACCTCAAATCCAATATTCTCACACCGACCAGATTTCACTGAAGCTAAGGGCTATGCCTTCTATATCAATGACCCTATTGGTCTTCCACAAAAATTAATTACAAATACAGGCAGAAAAATCTGGGAATCAGGATCAGATGCTTTTGGTAAAATAACTATCACAAATAGTGAGTTCAGAAACCCATTGGGTTTTCCTGGACAGTATTTTGATGATGAATCTGGGTTTCGATATAATTTTAAACGCTATTATGATCCAGAATTAGGACGATATATTAAGAGTGATCCTATAGGGTTATTTGGTGGGATTAATAGTTACGGCTATACCTATGGTAATCCTGTTACCAATTATGATCCTAGTGGTGAATTTATTCCAATTCTCCTTGGTATAGCTGTTCGTTATGCTATTCGTCAAGCTATTCGTCAGATACCTCGAATGATGCTAAGACGAGGTGCGCAGCAGGCAATGCAAGGGCCAAAAGGTTCTTGTCCGTCTCCTGTAGGAGGAGGCAGGGCACTCCCTCCTATAATTCCACCGCCTTCACCGTTACCTGCCAACCCGCCTGGTGGCCAGCAAGATCCATCACCGTTTACACCACCTGCTCATGGTCCAGCTGGTACTCCAGGATTAACTCCTCCAAATGCAGGTCCAGCTGGAACTCCAAGTTTAGTACCACCTAATGTTGCTGGGCCAGGAGCTATGACTCGATCTTCTTCTAAAGGTCGGATAAAATCAAAAAAACTACCAACAAAAGGTAGAATTAGATATGTACCACCAAAAGGTTATCAACCATCTAACCCATTACCTCGAGGGCCTAATAATGGTTTTATGGATCGTTTTGGTAATGAGTGGGTTTCTGGTCCTTCCCGAACACCAGGCCAAGAATTTGAGTGGGATGTTCAGCTATCTAAAACTGGTCGAGCAAAGATAGGTTGGACTACTCGTGATGGCAGTCATGCAAATGTTTCTCTGGATGGTAAAATTACACATAAATAAGGTTGGCTATGAAAGCTCAGTATATGTTTTATGAAGTGGTATTGGTAATATCTAATCGTAAAGAACTTAATGAAATAAATAACAAAAAAGGTGCTATTCTTGGTATGGTAAAAAATTTACAAAATACTTGGTTTTACTCTGTTCACATCTTTGATACAGAAGAAAGTTGGGAGGTAATAGAAAGTGAACTCAAAGCTACTGGTGAAACAATGTCTAGAGAGGATTTTTATGAATAGTCTAATTTGCTCGGAAGTAATTCAAGACATCCAGTGCGCCGAGATAAATCGGTAAGAAATTGGAGGTGAAAGTCCTCTATCCAGAAAGGGTTAGCTCCCCCACTGGAACTCCGAGTCATGGGCCGTTATTCGTAAGGATAGGGGTTAAGCGTTGACAGGGGAAAGTATAGGCTCGGTATTGAGCTCCGAAATCAAAGTTAAGAACGCTGACCTTGTTGGGTGAAGGGGAAGGCAATATCGATGATCACGTTAACTTAGAGCGAGTGATCATCGGGTTCTTTGGAGTCAGAGACCCGGGGCATGTACTGATGTTTCTTATGCGGAACTCGGGAGATCCTGATAGTAGCCACAGTCGTGGCTCGGTTAAGGAAAGTGGTAAACATAAGCTTAACATGTACGCTATCAGGAAGTCAGACAAGGTAATAGTAGTGAAGAAGCAGGCGAACAAAGTGATTGTAAAGAGAGCGGCGGAGTCAGTGGAGCGAAGGACCTTGACAGAGAGAAATTCTGTGACTGTTCTTGTGACCAGAACGCAGAGTCTGGGGTAAACAATGAGCAGCTTACACAGGATACGAAAAACAGCGAAAGAGAACCGAACCCGACGCTTTAACAACTTACTGCATCATATCACGCCAGTGTTACTTAAAAATGCTTATGACAACCTGAATAAAAAGGCAGCCAGAGGCATAGATGGTGAAACCTGGCAATCGTATGGGCAAGGACTGACAGACAAACTCCAAAGTCTGCACAGACAACTTCATACGGGGATATATAAACCTCAGCCCTCAAAGAGGATATGGTTACTTAAACCCGATGGCCGACAGCGACCAATAGGTATTGCTGTTGTGGAAGATAAAATCGTCCAACAAGCCTTGGTATGGGTCATCCAGTCAATCTATGAGGAAGACTTTCTTGGTTTTAGTTATGGGTTCAGACCCAAAAGGCATCAGCATAAAGCACTGGACGCTTTATTTGTTGCACTGACTGAAAAGCGAGTCAACTGGGTTATTGATGCAGACATTAAAGGTTTCTTTGACAACATTGACCACCGTTGGATGATGAAGTTCTTAGAACACCAGATCAGCGATAAAAGGATCTTATCCTTGGTAGAAAAGATGTTAAAAGCAGGCGTCAGTGATGAGGGGAAATGGTCAGCCAGTGAAATGGGCTCGGCACAGGGTTCGGTGTTATCGCCCCTGTTAGCCAATATCTATTTGTTTTATGTGCTTGATCTATGGATAAATAAATGGCGAAAACAAGAAGCTTGTGGAGAAATCTATATCGTGAGATATGCAGATGACTTTGTCATCTGCTGTGAATATCAACATGAAGCCAATAGATTACTTGAAAAGCTGAATGAACGCCTGAAACAGTTTAACCTGACATTACATGAGGAAAAAACCAGACAGAGATTAATACAAGACACCCATAAATTGAGAAAAAAAAATCAGTGAAAAATCCAGATTTATTAAACTGAGAGTAGAAAAGAACAATACAAGACACCCAGTGCGCCGAGCTAAATCGGTAAGAAATTGGAGGTGAAAGTCCTCTATCCAGAAAGAGGAATAGGTTGAGGACACCCACACTCAGGATAAAAGACTTTATTGAAATTATCGACATCACAATATAATGCATCTATAGTAACCACTTGCCTGTTCCTTGAAAAAATTCATTTAACTTAGCGGTTAAATGATCAGATCGATGAACAGGCATTTAGTTCAATATTTTTTTGGTTTATTATCCAGAGTTCAGGTTATTTAGCTGAGAAATATTTAGATAAGTAACTGAAGCGCGCAAAATTACAGCCATGCCAGTCAGGAAGTAGTCAGTTAAATATCGATAGGGTCAGACTCGATTGACAAGGAACAGTAATTCAAGCTACCCAGTGCGCCGAGCTAAATCGGTAAGAAATTGGAGCTGAAATTTATTGCCACAGATCGTTAGTAAAAACTATGCACTTTAGTGCAAGGCTTTAGCATTATAAATAAAGTTCGCGAAGCGACATCATTACTATCGGTGGTTTGAACGACTTTCAGTCGTTATTTAAAACAACCTATGGACTTTCAGTCCATAGTCGTTGGGTTTTCTAAGGCATTTATCTGCTTTACTTGCAGCAGAACTGCTATGATGTCTTTATGAATTGGAAAACAGACTATCGCTCCTTCTATTATGAAGCTGTTGCTGAGCCACCGGATCTCTCTCTTCCTGTCGATGAAACGGCATTATTGAGTATTGATGTTCAGAATACTTATTTGACCATCTCGGATGATCCGTTTGAAAGGGCACGTTGGCAGCCCTTTCAACGGCGTATGCATGAGATTGTTATTCCCGCGACTGCTGAACTGCAGAAGCGCTTTCGGCAGCATGGAATGAATGTCCTGCATGCTCGCATTGCCTGCTTGCTGGAAGATGGTAAAGATCGCTCATTGAGTCAGAAAAAGCCTGGCTGGAACTATTTGTTGTTGCCAAAAGACCGTGAGGATGCCCAGATTGTTACACAACTCTCACCGCAGGAAGGTGAAATTGTCGTGACTAAAACCACTGATAGCGCCCTTACTGGAACTAATCTGCGTTTAGTGCTGCACAATATGGGTATAAAAAATGTTGTGCTTACGGGTATATTTACCGATCAGTGCATTTCATCGACAGTGCGTAGTCTGGCAGATGAAAGCTTCAATGTAATCCTGGTTGAGGACTGTTGTGCGGCAGGAACGGATGAGCTTCACCAAAGGGAGTTAGAGATACTTAATATGATTTACTGCCACGTCATCAGCAGTGAAGAATTGCTGAACCTTATGGGCATATAGTTTTTTAGAATATTTCTGATTCTAGCCTCACCCTTTCTTTTCCTCAGTCTTAAGCTGTTTAAGATTAAGCCACCAGCCATAGATCGTATCTGCCTGCTTATGTAAATCATTCAGATGTTTATGTAAATCCTGAGTTATTTGTTCAGGAGATTGTACTGATTGTGATGGTCCAGGCAAACACCAATGATATTTTTTTAACCATTCATCAACCATTTGTTCTGTCATTTCCAGATGAAATTGCATAACAAGAATATTACCGGATAAATACCCCTGGTTTTCATGATTTGTGCCGCTGAAAATAGGAATAGCTCCCTCTGGTATTGAAAAAATATCCTCATGCCACTCAAACACCTCAATATTTTTTTTCAGCTTTAAAGGATGTAAGTGATCCAGTCTTTCCGTATCTGTTGCAATCATATGCCAGCCAAGTTCCATCTGCTCAGCTTTATACACTTGAGCTCCCAGAGCTTTACTAATCAGCTGAGAGCCAAAACAAACACCCATTATTAATGTATCTGCATCAATGGCTTTTTGTAGCAGTTGCAATTCATCTTTTAGCCAGGGGCGATTCTCATAAACACTATAGGGCCCGCCCATAAAAACAAGACCGGCAACGGCTGTTATATCCAGTGAGTTAAGATCATTATTTAGTGCATTGATTTTTTTATATAAGATATTGTTTTTATCAAAGTATGCGCAAAGATAACTTGATGGTTCGCAGCTGGCATGGCATACGATATAGATTGGTAACATTGTTTAAACACTTTCCTATACTTCAAAAAGAGAACTTAGAAGAGTAAGAATAGAAAATTCAATGGTATTTTTCAATCTATAAACAGAAAATTTGAGTATTTAGATTCAAGGTGCTGAATTTTAGTGTTGAGATAAAATGGTTATGAATCATTTCTGAACATTAAGCACGAATGACTCTGTCACTGAGAGCATCTTTTATTATTGTTGGTTTTTTGCTGTCACCCAGAGCTCCTTCCAAAATATAATCCAGCTGATCATCGAAATGCTGTCGGACATCTACTGTACTATAAGACATTTTTTGGCCTGTAATATTAGCGCTGGTGGAGATAATAGCAGACTGGCATTGCCGGCATAATTCCTGGACAATCGGATGGGCGCTGATACGGACAGCGATGGTATCAAAATGGCCTTTAATTAAAGGTGAAGTTTCTATAGGAGTGGGGAGTATCCAGGTGGTTGGGCCGGGCCAGGTCGACTGTATTTTATGTAAAATTGTTTGCTCAAATGGACCGAGATAGGGCTCTAACTGGGAGAATTCAGAGGCAAGCAGGATCAGGCCTTTTTCTATGGGACGCTGTTTCAACTGCAATAATTTCTCGATTGTCCGCAGTTTGTCAGGCAGGCAGCCCAGGCCAAAGACTGCTTCGGTCGGGTAGGCAATCAGACCGCCTTGGTTGAGAATTTGTGCTGCATGGTAAATTGGCTCGATGGGTCGTTCCATAGTAAAATCTATAGGGTAAACTAAATGCTATTTGTTTTATCAGTGGACAGTGGGTGTTTCTTCATAAAGTAGATCCTGAATCCAGGTAAACGGGCCTGCTGAATCAGGGAGGTTAAATAATACCATTAAAATAACCCATTTCATTTGTTCCTGATCAATATGGGCAATATCAAGAGCCAGTGCTTTATTAATAATGAGTTCGCGTTGACCTGTAGTGATAACACCAAGCTCAACCAGATCCAGCAAAATACCACGTGCTTGCTGGTCAAACTTTTCTATTTCCAGCGGACTGAAGATGCGGAAGCTATTGCCTTCTAGTGCTTCAATCTCATTTAAATCATCTTTTAAAATAGCCAGATCATCGAGCCAGTCAAAAGCCTTGCTCACTTTGGCTTCATGGAATCCAATCTTTGATAATTCATTTCGGATGTTGTCTTCACTGGGAATATTGGACTCATCATCATCCAGATAAGTCTCAAATAAATACATCAGGATATCCAGTACTTCTGTTTTCATATAAAAATCGGTCGTCTTTTTATTGGCTAAATTAGTTATATATTGTAATTCATTAGTAATGCAGAAGATAGAGACTAAAAAGAGATAGAAAATCTTATCTGGATTTGAGTGAAAACAGGCGTCCAGGGTGGGATAAAATGTGATCATTTACCTCAAGCAGAACAATATTGGCATTGATATCAGCAATGCTAAGGCGGGTGCGTTCAGAGAGTGTATCAATAGAAACAGGATTATAGCCAATGTTCTGCAAGATCTTTTGCTGGATCTTGGGCAAGAGTGGATCGATGCTTTGTTTGTCTGGATTTTCTGACTCATGGCTGTCGGTCTTTGCCCGTGAAGCAAGCATTAAGCTGGAGAGTTCTTCCAGTATATCATCTGCTGTTTCAACGAGTTTAGCCCCGGATTTTATTAATTGATGGCAGCCCCTTGAAAGCGGGTTATGAATTGAGCCTGGTATAGCAAAGATTTCTCTGGCTTGTTCAAGAGCAGCGTAGGCGGTAATTAAAGAACCACTTTTTAATGCCGCCTCAACCACCAGAGTACCCACACTCAGACCACTGATAATACGATTACGCTGTGGGAAGTTGTATTGCATTGGGCCAGTGCCTAATGGAAACTCTGAGACAATGGCACCATGTTCTATTAGCTGCCATGCTAACTCTTTATGACGAGCAGGATATATTCTATCCAGGCCGGTACCTGCCACAGCAATGCTTTTCCCGCCGGCTTTAAGTGCGCCTTTGTGGCTATGTGCATCAATACCCAAAGCCATGCCGCTAGTGATCACCATTCCATATTGTGCCAGGTAACAGGCAAATTGAGAGGCAGTTTCCTGACCATCAATACTGGGATTTCGACTACCTACCATAGCAAGCTGGATGTCATTAAGCACATCGATCTGGCCTTTGACAAAAAGCAGTGGTGGGGGTGAGTGAATTTGTTTCAATAGTTCGGGATAATCAGTGTCGCTCATAAGCAGAATATGATTTTCACAATTTTCTGACCAGATGCGTTCTTGTTCAACAGTCTTCCAGTCGGGCTCCTGGATTGCTTTGAGTACGGCGCTTCTCTGAATTGGGGTTAAATCAAGTTGCTTGAGTGTTTCCGGCGAGTTAAACAGCAGACTGGGAGTCGTGTAGTGAGCAAATAGCTGGCTAAAGGTGGCAGTACCAATGCCGGATGCTTTATGCAAGGCTAGCCAGTAAGACAAATCATCCATGACTGACTCCTGATGGTTGTTTTTTTATGTTGTTTCTTTATATAATTGACGGCTTTATCTTTGACTCGTTCTGATACAAGCTTTGATATCAGTTCTCAGATAAAGCATGCTTTAAAAAATACAATTAATCTAATAAGGGTGATTTAATCACATCGCCAACACGCAGGTCAGACTGTGCATCCATTACCAGCGCATAACTGAGACGGTTAAAGGCTCGAAAAACCATTAAATTACCACTGATTTCATTGGGTAATTTAATCATTTTGCCTTTTTGGAGAGGATCTTTGACTTTGGCCCCTTTTCTATAGATGTTGAAGACATCGCCAGTTTCAACACCGTCTTTTAATCCGGCATCAATAATAACAACATCCATTGCTCCGACCATGGTAACTCCAGGCTGCATGCCTGATGTTAATACGCCAATGATACTGCCCTGACGCTTAAGCAATGAGCCTCTAGGGGTGAAATTGGCATTAATGATCCGGTCTTTAGTGATAGGAATGACCCGGTGTTTAACAAGAATTTCAGCTTTAGATTTTTCAATATAAACTGTTGCAGGAGTTCCCCGACGCTCTAACGTTCCGCTGCCCAGGAAAATTGCCTCATAGCCCAGAATTTCTTTTTTATTGGCTGGATTTATATAGGCTCTTCCACGGCGGTAAACTCCGTAGTTATGATCGCTGGTGTCCTCAGCAATTCCCAGAACATAAATGGAGTTGCCTGCTCCGGCAGACATGTGCTCATCACTGATGCCGACAATGTAGGGCAGCTTAGAATATTCACCGGAATTTAGAACCCGGTTTTGTGTGAGAAATGGGGTGATAAGATCCAGCTGAATAGTTGGCACTGCACGTCCTAGATCTTCTATCCGGGTCTCAGGGCTCAGGCGAATGGTTCGCTTGCCACTTTGATTGCGAGTAATATAAGGTTTGCCATCAATATAAACTAGCCTGAGGACATCACCCGGATAAATAAGATGAGGGTTTTCAATTTGTGGATTAACCTGCCAAATCTCTGGCCAGTACCAAGGCTCCGCCAAAAAGGTTCCTGAAATATCCCATAATGTATCCCCTTTTACGACGGTATATTCCTGAGGGTGACCGGGTTTTAATTTGATTGTTTCAGCTTGAGCAGAAACAAAAAATAGTGTTGTAAGCAATATAACTGCGAGTGCTTGTGAAAGAAACCTGTTATTGTTGTTCATATGAATCCCTAAATTCATTGGAGATCTGTATCAATTTAACCAACCAAAGCTGTGTTCTCAAGGAGAAACAGTTAAAATGATTAGTCTGAATTGAACTTCTTAAGATAATTCTAGTAAAGAGCCTAAGATAAAACCATAAAATTATTAAAAAATTATAATAAAATCCAAAGATTAGCTTAAATTTATAATGTTTTTTATTAAATATAAAGTGTTTTATCAAAAATTACCAACCCAGTTAACACTTTTTCTATCAACAGGTGTGTTTTTTTTGATAAAATCACGGTTTTAAGACGACTAGATATTTTTATTTCTATTAAACTGAAACAAAACAAGAGTTAGATTAGCTATGGCTTTGTTGGATATTCTTTGCTTTCCCGATGATCGTTTGCGTACCAGAGCAAAACCCGTAAAAACAATTACTGCACGACACCAGCAGCTTTTGGATGATATGTTAGAAACCATGTATGCAGCTCCGGGAATTGGTCTGGCTGCCACTCAGATTAATGTGCATGAGCAGGTGATTGTGATTGACATCTCTGAGGATAAGACTGAGCCGTATTGCCTCATTAACCCTGTAGTTATTTCTCACTCGGGCATAGAGACAATGGAAGAGGGCTGCCTGTCCGTACCGGATACCTATGCCGAAGTTGAGCGAGCTGATTCAGTGGTGGTTAAATATCTGGATAGAAAAGGGGCTGAACAAAAACTTGAGGCCGATGGCCTGCTGGCCGTGTGTCTGCAGCATGAAATCGATCATTTAAAAGGCAAATTATTTGTTGATTACATCTCCAAACTCAAGCGGGATAGAATTCGAAAAAAACTGGTTAAACAGCAAAGGCAGATGTGAGCTTTCTACGAGGGCTAAACACAACCACAAGACAAGCCACAACAAAGGTTGTGGAACTGAATTAATTGAGGATGAGATAGAGTGAAAATAATTTTTGCCGGAACACCAGAATTTTCAGCTGTTGCTTTGCAGGCGCTACTGGAGTCTGAGCATGAAATTATTGCTGTTTATACACAGCCTGACCGCCCGGCAGGCAGAGGAAGAAAACTGAAAGCCAGTCCAGTTAAAGCTTTGGCTCTGGCACATGACATTCCTGTATTTCAGCCAGCCAGTTTAAAAGATGAAGCTGCACAAAGAGAATTAGCAGAGCTGCAGGCTGATGTGATGATTGTTGTTGCTTACGGGTTGATATTGCCAACCGCTGTGCTACAGGCTCCTGGACATGGCTGCTTAAATATCCATGCATCCATTTTGCCCAGATGGCGTGGCGCAGCACCGATACAGCGTGCTATTCTTGCTGGTGATGCAGAAACCGGTATTACCATTATGCAAATGAATGAAGGCCTTGATACCGGAGATATGCTGATCATAAAATCTTGTGCTATCAATGCCGAAGATACCGGAAGTTGTCTGCATGACCGTCTTGCTTCTATGGGAGGCGAAGCTTTAATACAAACATTGTCAGATATTGAGTCTCACTGCCTCAAGCCTGTGATTCAGGATGATGCTCTGGCCATTTATGCGCATAAGCTGGATAAAAAAGAAGCACAAATTGACTGGCAGCAGGATGATGCTGATGCGATTGTCAGAAAAATTCAGGCATTTAACAGCTGGCCTGTTGCTTATACAGATTATAATGGTCAATCACTCCGTTTATGGTCAGCGCAACTGATAGAATCGGCAGCAGAAAGCTCTTCGAGTGCTCATAAATATGGTGAAGTGATCTCTGAATCATCAGAGGGAATTGATATTTTCGCTAAAAACGGTGTGGTCAGAATTCTGGAACTGCAGATGCCGGGTAAAAAACGTATTATGGTGAAAGATTTTATTAATGGCCAAAGTTTATCAGGCGTCTGCTTCTAAAGTGAAAAAAAAACAAACACAGCAAAAGAACAGGGGAGCCGGGCAAGCAGATAATTTGACCCGCAATGAAACACATCCCAGGTCTGGCAACCTTTCTTCCAGAGCGCTTGCAGTTCAAATTGTACAGGACTGTATTGAATCCAAACTGTCTTTATCCAGTCTGTTACCGCTCTATCTTGAACAGATCAAAGCAGAATCACGGCCTTTTGTTCAGGAGATCAGTTTTGGAGTGCTTCGCTGGTACCACCGTCTTCATCCTCTGCTGTTGCGAATGCTCAGCAAACCTCTCAAAGGAAAAAAGAAAAAAGTACATTACATCTTGCTGGTCGGGCTGTATCAACTGAATTATCTTGATAAAGCAGATTATGCTGTGGTTGCTGAGACAGTGAATGTCTGTGATGAGCATAAGCAAAGCTGGGCAAAGGGTCTGGTTAATGCTATCTTGAGACGTTTTTTGAGAGAGAAAAACGTCTTATTAACTGAACTGGATCAGTCTTATACCTCTCGTTTTTCTTATCCGGAATGGCTTATTTCAGCCATTAAAACTTCCTGGAAAAAAACCGATCGTTCTATTGAGTCAATATTGGATGCCGGCAACCAACGTCCACCGATGACCCTGCGAGTGAATCAACAATTTGATCGAAATGATTACCTGCAGAAAATGCAGCAAAGCGGTATTGCTATTGCTGATTCTCGCGCTTTTTCTGTGGTTCTTGATAAACCAGTAGCCGTTGAAAAGCTTCCTCTTTTTAGCAAGGGAGCTGTCAGTGTTCAGGATGGTGCACCGCAATTAGCGGCTGAGTTATTATCACCACAGCCGGGTGATAAAATTTTGGATGCCTGTGCTGCGCCGGGTGGCAAAACAATGCATCTGTTTGAACAGCAGCCTCTATTGGATAGTGTGACGGCGCTGGATGTAAGCTCCGAAAGACTCAAGCGAGTTCAGGAAAACAGTCTGCGTATGAACATTCCTCCTGAGAAACTAATACTGATGACTGCTGATGCAGGTACTGAAGATTGGTGGAATGGGCAATTATTCGATCGCATACTACTGGATGCACCCTGTTCTGCGACTGGAGTGATCAGGCGTCATCCTGATATTAAAATTTTACGGCGTTCAGATGATATTATTGCACTGGTGCAATTACAGAAGAAAATCTTAAAAAATCTCTGGAATATGTTAAAACCCGGCGGTTTTTTGCTCTATGCTACCTGCTCAATTTTAAGAGAAGAAAATGACCAGCAGGTGTTGTCATTCATTAACCATTTAATGCAGGAAGATAAAGCAGCAGAAGTTTTAATTGAGGCTCAATGGGGAAGAGCCATGCCGGCAGGACGTCAGATCCTTCCGGGGGATCAAAATATGGATGGTTTTTATTATGCCTTACTTCGTAAAGAAGTAAGGGACAGGATAAATAATGAGTGAAGAGCATCTTGACAATGTTGTGGCCAGTCATCTCATAAAAAGCAAGGAGATGACAAAAAGAATTTCTGCCTTCATTGTTGAACGCAGGCAAAAAAAACGTTGTCCAAAATGCGATTTTTTTATTGTCACTATTGTAATACTGATAAGCTCGTTGTCCCTTATATCCCTGTTTAATTTGTTCCCGGGATTAATTAATAAGACTGATTTTCAAGTTGTTTCGGCCAGCTCTTTTGAACAAGATAATAGTATTGCAATTGATGCTGATCTTAAAATGAACTTTCCCGATGAGGTGGTTGAAGCTTTAGAAAACGGCATACCTCTAACCATTGCTGTTGATGTTCAGGTCTTGCGTGAGCGTCCCTGGTGGCGAAATATTATTATTAAAGAATCAAGGCAGCGATTTGAATTGCGTTATCACCCGTTAACAAATGTCCATGAAGTTAAAAATTTAGCCACGAATGAACGCTACACTTTTAACAGTCGACATGATGCAATGGCTGTCCTGGGAACCATTCGTGGCGCTCAGCTGATTGAAAAAAAAGAGCTGAGCAGTGTAAAAATATATTATGCAAAAATGCGCATTTTATTGGATATTAATCGCTTACCTCTCGCATTGAGGCAAGTTGCCTCGTTATCATCTTCATGGCGAGTGGAAAGCCCCTGGTTTTTATGGGAAATTAAGAGCGGTGAAATTAAAGATAAATCAAGTGCTCAGACGCAGGGTGATGGTGAGGAACTATCTGATTTTGTTTTGGAATTAAAGAAGAGAAGTAAGAGGCAAGAGCCGATTCAGGATGCATCACAAGTTCAGTCTCAGCCGCAATCAGAAATTGAGAATAATGCGCCCGATAAGATTTCAGGTGGATCTGTCAGTGAGGCAAGGCCATGATAAAAAAATTATTTAGCGGTCCACTCGCCATCTTTATCATATTGCTGGTGTTGTTTTTTTCACTGAGAATGCTCTTTAGTTCCAGCATGGATGTTGAGCAGTTCCAGCAATTGTATTACTTATTGCTCACTGTTAATTTTGTCATTCTTGTCATGCTGATCTTTCTGATTGCTCGTCAGGCATGGCGTTTATTGCACCAGTTACGGCAACATGTGGCAGGTTCAAGATTGACATTACGTATGGTTATTATTTTTGTCAGTCTGGCAATCTTTCCATCTCTGGTTGTTTATAGTTTTTCAATTCAATTTATTAATCGCAGCATTGACAGCTGGTTTGATGTGACCGTTGAGCAGGCTTTAGAAGATGCAATGACTCTGAGTCGTTCAGCGGTTGATGGCAGAAAGAAAACACTATTACGTCAGATACGTCGTTTAAGTGATGAAATTCTGGTTGATCTTGATACTCTGTCAGTGGTTTCTTTGAGTGAGATCCGTGAAAAAAGTGGTGTGGATGAAGTCACTCTTATGACTTCAAGAGGGCGAATACTGGGCTCAAGCTCCATAGAAAAAGGTGATATTGTACCTGATATCCCCAGTTCAGATTTGCTTTTACCTCTTCAGCAAGGGCGTGATCATGTGGTTCTGGATTTAAATGAAGGTTCAGACAGAATGATCCGTGTGTTGGTGCGAATTACTTTTGACGGTGAAAAAGGCTTTTTAATATTGCAGGCAATGGTGCCCATCAGCGAGCGCCAATATCGTCTGGCGGCCAGTGTGCAGCAGGCATTTTCAGAATACAAAGGGCTTGTTTACTTGCGTAAGCCACTAAAAATAAGTTTTACACTCACTCTGTCACTGGTCTTGTTTCTGGGGATTTTGAGTGCTGTCTGGGCCGCTTTTTATTCAGCAAAACGCATTGCTGCACCCATAAGAGATCTGGCTGAGGGCACTAAAGCTGTTGCTGAGGGGGAATACCATAAGCCTATTCCTCTACTGAATGATGATGATTTTGGTTTGCTGATCCAATCCTTTAATAAAATGGTCAGACGTTTATCACAAACCCATAATGCTCTGGAAGAAAGTCATCAGCAGGCTAAGACTCAGAGAGATTATCTGGAAGCAATTTTGAGTAATCTCTCTTCTGGCATCATCAGTCTGTCAAATAATAAAGAGATCAGAACCAGTAATCCGGAGGCCAGTTTGATCCTTGGGGTGAATGTGAATGATTATCATGGTTTGTCTCTATTCCAATTAGTGAAAGAAAAGCATGAACTTGAGCCGCTTATTCGCTGGATCATGACGGTGATTCAAAATCAGGTGAAACATTGGAGTGAAGAGGTGACTCTGAGCGAATCGGGTGGGCGAAAAAATCTTCTCTGTCGTGGTAATGCTCTGGCAGATGGCGGTTATGTTATCGTTATTGAAAATGTCACCTCACTGGTACAGGCGCAAAGGGATGCGGCATGGGGTGAAGTGGCAAGGCGTTTAGCGCATGAAATTAAAAACCCGTTAACCCCGATTCAGCTGTCTGCTGAGAGGCTGCGGCATAAATATTTAAAGACCATGGATGAAAAAGATGCCGAGACCATGGACCGTTTAACATCGACTATTATTAATCAGGTTGATAGTATGAAGGAAATGGTCAAAGCTTTTTCAGAATACGCCAGAATGCCGGAATTAAAGATACATCCTCTGAATATTGAAAGTTTATTGATGGAAGTAGTTGACCTCTACCGTGGCAGCGATAAACTAACCATTAAATCTGAGCTGACCAGCAGTGGGACTCTAGTAGAAGCTGATCAGGGCCGATTAAGGCAAGTTTTTCATAATCTGATTAAAAATGCAGGAGAGGCATCGACAGAACAGGAAAAAATCTGTATGGCCGTTGAAACTCGTTTACTGGAAATTAACAGCCAGTATTGGTGTCTTGTAGAATTAACGGATAATGGCCCCGGTTTTCCTGAAGACATGCTGGCCAATATTTTTGATCCTTATGTCACCAACAAACCAAAAGGTACCGGGCTTGGCTTGGCTATTGTGAAGAAAATAATTGAAGAGCACGGAGGCTCAATTGTTGCAGAAAATATACCAACGGGCGGGGCAAAAATTACCATCCGTTTACCTGTTGCATAAGTATTTTACGGGATTTATTTAGAAAGTAAGAGGAAGAAAAATGGCATCAGCCTACATACTTGTTGTTGATGATGAACCTGATATCCGAGGCTTAGTACAGGAAATTCTTCAGGATGAAGGTTATGAAGTAGAAATTGCTGAGAATGGTGAAGCCGCGCGAGAAAGCTGCCGTCTGAGACGTCCTGAATTGGTTTTACTTGATATCTGGATGCCGGACATTGATGGTATCAGTCTGCTTAAAGAGTGGAAAGAACCATCTGAAAATGAAGTTATGGTCAATTTCCCGGTGATTATGATGTCCGGTCACGGTAGTGTTGAAACAGCCGTTGAAGCAACTCGTCTGGGAGCCTATGATTTTTTAGAAAAACCGCTTTCACTGGCTAAGCTCTTATTGACTGTAGAACATGCTCTTGAAGCGCACAAGCTTGATAAAGAAAATCAGGGTATGCGGCAGCAGCTTTCGGTAGCAGATGAACCGGTTGGTAAAAGTCAGGTTAATCAGGATTTATCAAAAGAAATTAAGCAGATTTCTCAGCATGACTCCAGAGTTTTATTTATGGGTGAGCTGGGAAGCGGCAAGAGCAAGTATTCTCGATTGCTGCACCGCTTAAGCAAACGCTCTGAACAGCCTTATATTGAGTTGGGTGTGGCCACTCTGGACATTGACAATTCAGCCAGAGAATTATTTGGCTCAGAGGTTGATGGTAGAATTTATCATGGTCTGTTAGAGCAGGCTGGTCGTGGAACACTTTATATAGATGATATTGCTGAGATGGATATGGCGACACAGGGGCGCTTGTTAAGCACTCTGGAAACGGGACACTTTCATCGACTGGGCGGTTCAGAATCTATTATTTTAAAATGCCGCATTATTACCGCCACTCAATATAAGCTGGAACAACTGGTGAGCCAGGGAAGCTTTAAATCAGAATTATACTTTCAACTCAATGTCTTGCAGGTAAAAATACCGCCGCTCAGGGAGCATTGTGAAGATGTGCCTGACTTATTGAATTACTACCGGGATCGATTTGTTCAGCAGGAACAGTTTAACTATCGCAATTTTTCTATTGCTGCCCTGAATAAACTGAGAAATTACAGCTGGCCGGGTAATTTATTAGAGTTAAAAAACCTGGTTCAGAGACTATTAATAGTTTCCGATCTTGAAACTATTACTCTGGAAGAGGTTGAAATCAGTATTGAGTATGAAACCAGAAGACAAGACCGTCAGGATCTTGATGCCGATGACGGCCTCTCCATGGATAGTGCATTAAAGTCTCTATTTGAGTATCCGTTAAAAGAAGCCAGAGAGCTATTTGAAAAAGCTTATCTTGAAGAAAAACTCATGGCTGTTGGCGGTAGTGTTGGTAAAGTGGCACAAATGGCAGGGGTGGAGCGAACCCATTTGTATCGTAAAATGAAAACCCTGGGCATTGATGCCAAAAAAATTGCCAGAAAGGCAAAGCAATGACACTCTGTTTTCAAAGATTAATTAATTTAAATTTGCAAATAACTGATATAATTTTCACTCTATGAAAATATTAATTTTAGGTGCCGGGCAAGTAGGCACATCTCTGGCAGAAAACCTGGCCAGTGAAGACAATGATATTACCGTGGTTGATCTCGATGGTCGAAAGCTGGCAATTTTACAAGATCGACTGGATATCAGAACTGTAAGAGGTCGAGGTTCACATCCTGAGATCCTGGATAAAGCCGGCTGTGATGATGCTGATATGATCATTGCTGTGACCAATAGCGATGAGACCAATATGATTGCCTGTCAGGTGGCTTATACCATCTTTCATACACCGATGAAAATTGCCAGGGTTCGTTCTAACCAATATCTCAAACATCCTGAGCTATTTTCCCATGAAGCCCTGCCTGTTGATGTACTAATCAGTCCGGAGCAACTGGTCACTGACTATATTACCCGTCTGATTGCTTATCCAGGGGCACTTCAGGTGTTGGATTTTGCTGGTGGTAAGGTTCAGCTGGTTGCTGTTAAAGCTTTTCAGGGAGGCCCTCTGCTAGGCCATGAACTCCAGGAGTTGCGTGATCACATGCCCAATGTTGATACTCGAGTGGCTGCTATTTATCGTAAAGGACGTCCCATTACACCGATGGGTGATACCATCATTGAAGAACATGATGAAGTGTTCTTTATTGTTGATCGACGTAATACACGAAAAGTCATGTCTGAACTACGGCGTGTTGATAAGCCATATAAGCGTATTATGATTGCCGGAGGGGGAAATATTGGTCAGCGGCTGGCTCATGCTCTGGAAAATCGATTGCATGTTAAAATTATTGATCACAATCAAGCTAATGCCAGAATGCTATCTGAAGAATTGGAAAAAACTATCGTATTGTTAGGTGATGTTTCTGATGAAGAGCTGCTGATTGAAGAAAACATTGAAGGTACTGATGTTTTTTGTGCTCTGACCAATGATGATGAAGCTAATATTATGTCTGCCTTGCTGGCAAAACGTCTGGGAGCCAGGAAAGTAATGGCTCTGATCAATCGGGCTGCCTATGTTGATTTAGTCGAAAGTGGTGATATTGATATTGCGATCTCACCTCAGGAAGCCACTATCGGTAGTTTGCTTGCCCATGTCCGCAGGGGCGATGTCGAAATGGTTCATTCTCTGCGTAAAGGGGCGGCAGAGGCCATTGAAGCCATTGCCCATGGTGACAAAAAGACCTCCAAGGTGGTTGGCCGGACGATTGAAGAAATTCCGTTGCCTCCCGGCACCACCATCGGGGCCATTGTGCGCTCAGGAGAAGTGATCATTGTGCATCACGATACAGTAGTTGAGTCGGATGACCATGTCATTCTATTTTTGGTTGATAAGCGTCATATTATTGATGTGGAACACCTTTTTCAGGTCGCAGTGACATTTATTTAGGGCTGAAGAAATATGCAACCACTTGTTATCCTTCGTATTGTCGGCCTGTTAATGATGATCTTCAGTACCACGGTATTGCCCTCACTATTTGTTTCATTGTGGTATGAAGACTCTGAAACACTGGCTTTTTTAAATGCGTTTCTGGTTATTTTTCTCAGCGGTTTTCTGATCTGGATGCCGTTCAGACATCTTCGCCGTGAACTTAGAATTCGTGATGGCTTTATTGTTGTAGTCCTGTTCTGGTTTGTTTTTGGTCTGATTGGTTCCTTGCCGCTTTATCTGGCACATAGCCTCGATGCCTCATTCACCGATGCTTTATTTGAATCGATCTCCGCACTGACTACTACTGGAGCCACAGTGTTTACCAGTCTGGATGATTTACCCCGTTCAATTCTTTATTATCGACAACAACTGCAATGGCTGGGTGGTATGGGTATTATTGTCCTGGCCGTTGCAGTGTTACCCATGCTGGGGATTGGTGGCATGCAGCTGTACCGTGCAGAAACTCCCGGTCCGATTAAAGACAGCAAACTAACACCTAGAATTACAGAAACAGCCAAGGCACTCTGGTATATTTATCTGGGGCTGACTATTACATGCGGACTGGCCTATTGGGGTGCGGGCATGACACCATTTGATGCCTTAGCTCATAGCTTTTCTACGGTTGCCATTGGCGGTTTTTCAACTCATGATGCCTCAATCGGTTTTTTTAATAGTCGAATGGTAGAAGGTATTGCCGGTTTCTTTATGCTGCTGTCAGGTATTAATTTTGCTTTGCACTTCAGTGCACTGCGCTCGCATAGTTTAAAACCTTATCTGTTTGATGTTGAATTTCGAGTCTATCTGGCTATTCTGGCCTTTGCCTCAATGATCTCTGTTTTATACCTGCATTTTACAACCACCTTTGAGACCTGGAATGATGCACTGCACCATGGCATATTCCAAACCATTTCCATTGGTACAACTGCTGGATTTACCACCTCGGACTATTATAACTGGCCGGGCTTCTTACCTGTGATGTTATTATTTATCAGTTTTGTAGGCGGCTGTGCCGGTTCAACCGGTGGTGGTATGAAAGTGATCCGTTTTATCTTATTATTCAAGCAGGGACTGCGAGAAATTTTTCGCCTGATACATCCCAGCGCACAAATACCGGTTAAAATTGGCGGCAAAGTTATGCCAGAAAATGTCAGTAATGCCATTTGGGGATTTTTTGCTCTGTATGTGGCCAGTTTTAGTATCATGATGTTATTTTTAATGGCTTCAGGGTTGGATCAGGTGACTGCATTTTCAGCGCTGGCCGCCTGCTTAAATAATTTAGGGCCGGGTCTGGGTGATGTGGGGGCGAATTATAAGGGAATTAATGATTTTTCCAAATGGGTACTTTGTTTTGCCATGTTGTTAGGGCGGTTGGAAATTTTTACATTGCTGGTTATTCTTACGCCTTCTTTTTGGCGTCGCTAGGGGGGAAACTTGGAAGCTATTAGAAAAAAATGGAACGATCGCTATTTTCCGATCCAGGTTCCTAATCAGGTTATTGATGTTTTGGAGCTTAATTTACATCTCTTACCCTCTCAGGGAAAGTCTCTTGATCTAGCTTGCGGACTGGGTGGTAATGCTTTACGAATGGCGGAACTGGGCTTTGACAGTCATGCATGGGACTTATCGGATTCTGCAATACACAAAGTCCAGGAATTTGCACAGGAACGCCAGCTGACACTTCTTACTCAACAATGTGATATCAGCCAGAGTGAGTCACAGGACAGAATGATGGCAGAGGGGTTTGATGTTATTATTGTCGGACACTTCTTATTGCGTGACATCATTCAATCACTGATTTCAGCACTCAGACCTGGAGGTTTGATATACTATCAGACCTTTGTTGAAGAGAGTGACAACAAGAGTGATGGGCCGCAGAATAGTCGCTTTCGTTTACAAAAAAATGAGTTACTTAATTTGTTTTCAGGATTAACCATACGCTATTATCGTGAAGAAGGCTTGTTGGGGCAACTGGAGAGGGGCTTTCGTAATGAGGCCATGCTGGTGGCACAAAAGTAACAAGTTTTCTTCTGCCCATTGCACTGTAACAGATGGTTTACCTGGCGCTGTGTACGATGCAATGTCTCGAATTTGCTCTACTGCTATTAAGGAGAGCAAATCAATTTTCCTTTAGGATTTTAATTCCAGAGGATCAAATATTAATTGAAAAAGTCACCGGCCCGTCATTTAGCAGTGATACTTTCATATCAGCACCAAACTGTCCGGATTTAACATTAGTGTGTTGAGCTTTTGCCTGTTCAACAAGGTAAAGGAAAAGTGATTTTGCTTCTGCGGGTGGTTTAGCAGAGCTGAAGCTTGGGCGCATGCCTTTTTTGGTGTTGGCGGCAAGGGTAAATTGTGGAACCAGCAACAGGCCGCCCTGGATATCGCTGACACTTAAATTCATTTTATCAGCATCATCAGCAAAGATACGGTAATTTAGCAGGCGGTGCAGGAGTTTGTCGGCCTGGGCGGGCTGATCTTCTTTTTCCATGCCTACCAGAACCAGAATACCTTGTCCTATCCGGCCGATGGTTTGCTGTTTGACCTCGACTTTTGCCCAGTCAACTCGCTGAATTAATCCAATCATCCTGATCTACTGTTTTTAGCCTCGTATGGCAGTGACATTATTAGGTATTTTTTTCTCCTGAGCGACAATGGGCATAGGACTATTAACTATTGTCAGCATCTTATTAACATCAAAGATATGTTTTTGCAGTCCTTTAGCTTCTATTTTCAACTGTGAGACGCGATCAGCAATGGAGTCTCGGGATTGGCCCGCTTTTTTGAGTTGTTCTAAGCGAAGCTGTAACTCTTTTTTATGAGCCTTAACCTGTCGAATAAGAGGAGTCAAAGCACGTTTTCCCCAGTCGTCTGCATCCTTGTTTAGCTGATAATAAAGATTTCGGGCACGACTTACCAGTGAGATGAAAAATTTCTTTATTACAAAACTCTGCTCGGTCATTGTTGAGTAGACACTGGTTCGATATTCCTCTGCGTCTTGATAGAGTGCTTCGATATCCTGCTTATAAGAGCTGATAGAAAACAACTTTGGTTTGACATCGGAGTCTTCATTTTCATTTTGAAAACGATTATAAATGGATTTGACCAGTCGATTCGTCAACTCTGTTTGTTTGGCTGCCTCACTCATGGTGCTGCTGATGCCATCAAAAAGAGTTTTCATGGCTTTTTTCATACCGGTTGTGGTCCAGCTTCCTTTCATGGAATTGCGTGCTTCATTGACCTGCCGATCCAGTCGATCCAGATCGATAATAGTTTTCAGTCGATTATATTGGCCTGAGAGTATTTGGCGGCTGGATTGAAGGCTTTCAGCATTGTGGTGATAAACGGTTTGTTCTTCACGGGTTTTCTCTAATAATGCCTTGATGATATGCTCATTTTTGCCGCTTAGACCGCTGAAGGTCTGAACGGATTTTTTCTTGGCATTAAACTGACTGAGTAAAATGCTTTTTGATTCCTGCATCATTTCATTGATATCAGTGATGAGTATGTTGCGTACTAACAGTTCTTTCTGCGGCAGAATTTCATTTGACAGCACATTTTCCATGGCCACAAGATTACTGGCCTGGACTAATTTTGCATCATTTTTAACGCGTCCGATTAAACCTTTTTGTGCAGAAACAGCAAATACTCGTTTGGTTGCAATGCCCAGTGTTTTTGAAGTTTCAACACATTGTCTTTGAATGCTTTGTTTGATTTCTTCTTCAGTTTTTAAGTCATCCCAGAGGGTGTCTATTTTATTGAGAGCAATGACTAGCCCGCTATTATGATTGCGTCGAAAACTTTTTAAATGCCGGCGCCAGATATCCATATCAGAGCGAGTGACACCGGTGTCGGCTGCCAGGACAAAAATGGCAGCCTGTGCATTGGGCAGCATATTAATAGTTAATTCCGGTTCATTACCCAGAGAGTTTAATCCCGGGGTATCTAAAATGGTCAGTCCCTGCTCCAGGAATGGGTGGGGGAAATTAATGAGGGCATGGCGCCACATGGGGATTTCAACAATGGAATCATCAGAGAGTTCGGAACCATTATTATCAGTAATAATATCGTAGAGGCCAAGACGTTTAGCATCAATGGCTTTTACTTTTTTGGTACTGGTGATTTGTGCAAAAGAGCTTGCCATGCTTGAAGGTGAAGATATATCCAGCTGGATGTGAGTCCAGTTGACGGCATTTTGTTTGTGCTCACTGATGCTGGCGTCTTCCATGCGGCTTTCGATAGGCAGCAGGCGCATGTATGGCCTGGGTTCATCGATATCATAAAAGAGTTCAGTGGGGCACATGGTGGTGCGTCCTGCCTCGCTGGGCAGTAAGCGGCGTTTAAACTGGGAAAAGAAGATGGCATTAATGAGCTCTGTTTTACCCCGGGAAAATTCACCGACAAAAGCCAGAGTGATCCTGTCGTGCTTTAATGTCTGCAGGGTTTCATATATTTTCAGACTTTGTTCGCTTTCTTCAAGTCCAGTGGTCTCTAACCAGCCCTGAAAGGCTTCAATGGTACTGACCAGTTCACTTTTCCATTTTCCATAGGCGTGGATATTATCGAAAAAGTTGTCATTCTTCATAATCTTATCTTCTTTTGGATGTTTAGTACTGTGTTTTTGTTTACAGGATTTCTATTAAGGATAGCAGAAAATTAACAATAAGTAATATTTATAAAAATCAATAATTTATATTTTAATGTATTGATATAAGCTAATAATACTCTGTCACATAGTTACATCTTTATTTGCACTATTTCTTCAGTCTAGCAAAATAGTACATAAAAAATGTGATAGGTTTCAAATTGTTAACCAAATATGACGGGTACAAACATAATAAGTAGGTTTAGTACGACAAATACCAGTATAGGTGATAAGTCAAAGCCTGAAAAAGGCGGCAGTATTTTGCGGGCAGGGCGCATAATCGGTTCGGTTATATGATGAATCAGGGCTGTTGCAGGGTTGTATGTTCCGGGACTGACCCAGCTGATAATGACTTGAACTAAAATAGCGAAGAAGTATATATATAAAACCAGGGTTAAAAGTGAGCCGATACTATGCCAGAAAAGTAATATGGGGCTAAGAGAAATACCTTTTAGAGCAAACAATAAGGTATTTTCAATGACCTGAAGAAAATAGGCCAGTAAGAGTGAGGCTATATCAATTCCGAATAAGCCCGGAATGATCCGGCGGATCGGATTTAACACCGGGGTGGTGGCCTTGACAATAAATTGCGACAGGGGGTTGTAGAAATCAGCCCGAACTATTTGCAGCAAAAAGCGCAATAGAACAATGATGATATACAGACCAAAGACGGTGCTGATTAAGTAGGTGCCTGCGTTGACTAAGAAGTTATCCATTCATCTTATCCTAATGGTTGCCTAATATTTGTGCCAGTTCAATGGAGCGTGATTTTGCTCCTTCTAATGCTTTAGTAAAGAGAGCTTCCAGTTGACCTTCCTGTAAAATGCCAATGGCTTTTTCTGTCGTGCCCCCGGGTGATGTCACTTTCTTTCTGAGTGCTTCAGGAGAGTCATTGCTTTCCAGAGCCATTTTAGACGCACCAAAAGCGGTTTGTATAGCCAGCAAATGAGCTGTTTTCTCATCCAGACCTAATTGAACCCCGGCTTTTTCCATAGCTTCAATGACCAGGAACAGATAGGCCGGGCCGCTGCCGGATAATGCGGTAACTGCATCCATATCGGATTCATTGTCCAGCCAGAGGGTGAGTCCTGCAGCACGGAGTATTGATTCAGCAAGAGTTTTCTGCTCATCACTGACGTGTGTATTAGCAAATAATGCGGTGGCACCACTTTGTACCAGAGCTGGAGTGTTTGGCATACAGCGCACCAAAGCCAGGCAGGAGTTGTCTTCTTGTCCTTCCGGTGTGAGCCAAAATTCAATGTCTTTACTCAGTATGCCGGCGGCTATAGATATCATAAGCGGTTTTGCCAGACTGGCCTCTGCGGCTATATCAATACAAACTTGTGCTAATTGCTGTGGTTTGACTGCCAGAATAACAATCTCCACAGACTGAACCAGTTCGGTATTGCTGTCAGTCACATTGACGCTGAACTGACTGGCCATCTGTGTCATTTTTTCAGCATCCGGGTCACTGATCCAGATGTTTTTTCCGGGCACACCAGTGCTTGTCAAGCCGCCCACCAGACTGTGAGCCATATTACCTGAGCCGATAAAACCGATTTTCTTGTTGTTCATTTAATATCAATATCCAAATAATTACTGCAAGGCAGTATTATACCCCAGTTTGTCAGGCATCATAAGATCTTAATATTCTCTGCTACCAAAAAGAGCAGTACCCACACGAATAATTGTGGCGCCTTCACTGATAGCCGCTTCGAGATCATTGGACATGCCCATTGACAGGCTATCCATTTTGAGCTGATATTGCTCATTAAGATGCTGCATTAATTGGTGTAATTGCCTGAAGTCTGCTTTTTGCTGTGTAAAATCATCACTGGGTTTGGGAATTGCCATAAGACCCCGAATATTTAAATTTGGTAGCTGTATGATTTCTGCCATTGCGGTGTTTATTTCATCGCTAGAAAAGCCAGATTTTTGGGCTTCCAGGCTGATATTGATCTGCAGGCAAATATTAAGTGGCGGCATTCCTGAGCGTTGTGCGCTTAATCTTCGAGCAATCTTGAGTCGGTCAACAGAATGTACCCATTGAAAATGATGGGCAATATCCTTTGTTTTATTGGATTGTATGGGCCCGATAAAGTGCCAGATGATGTCGGAGTATGGGCATTTTTTGATTTTTTCCAGTGCTTCCTGTAAATAGCTTTCGCCAAAATCCCGTTGTTTTAATTCATAGAGTGCCTGAATTTTTTTCAGAGAATGGCGCTTGCTCACCGCCAGAAGAGTCACTGGAAGAGTCAAAGAACGGCCGCTGGCATTGAATGCTTGTTTAATACGTTGGTTTATGTGATCAAATCGGTTTCTTGTATTGCTCATTTTAGTCTATACTAATTGCAGAACGTTGGGTTATTTAAAAACCATCTAGTCTATGTTAAACCAAGAGTTAAACAAAGAGCTAAGTAAACAGCAGCTTAATAAAGCGTTTAATAAGCCTGAATGGTTTATCAATTATTATAACAAGTATGTCTTTTAAATCTATCACTGGGCATTTTATTAGCTTAAGTGAAATGAAATAGAGATAGAAGGCATTACAATTATTAAATAGCGAAGAATCATGGATATAACAGAACTGCTTGCCTTTAGTACAAAAAATAATGCATCAGATTTACATTTGTCGGCAGGATTGCCACCTATGATACGGGTCGATGGTGATATCCGTCGAGTCAATGTACCGCCACTGGAACATCGTGAAGTACATGACATGGTGTACGACATTATGAATGATAAACAGCGAAAAGATTATGAAGAATTCCTGGAAACTGACTTTTCATTTGAAGTGCCTGGACTGGCACGCTTTCGTGTTAATGCCTTTAATCAAAACCGGGGGTCAGGTGCTGTTTTTCGTACGATTCCATCCAATGTACTGTCTCTTGAGGAGTTGGGCTGTCCGGGCATCTTTAAAGATATCTGCCAAAATAAACGCGGTATAGTTCTGGTAACGGGGCCAACGGGTTCAGGCAAGTCAACGACTCTGGCTGCCATGGTTGATCATTTGAATAACTCGATTTATGAGCATATTTTGACGGTGGAAGATCCCATTGAATTTGTGCATGAAAGTAAAAAATGTCTGGTCAACCAACGTGAAGTGCATCGTGATACTTTAGGGTTTAATGAAGCCTTGCGTTCAGCTCTGCGTGAAGATCCGGATATTATTCTGGTGGGCGAATTACGAGATCTGGAAACCATCCGTCTGGCACTGACTGCGGCAGAAACGGGTCACCTGGTTTTTGGTACATTACATACCAGTTCAGCGGCTAAAACAATTGACCGTATTATTGATGTCTTCCCCGCAGCTGAAAAAGATATGGTACGGGCAATGTTGTCAGAGTCTTTGCGTGCCGTTATTTCTCAGACACTGTTAAAGAAAAATGGTGGCGGTCGAATTGCCGCTCATGAAATTATGATTGGTACTCCTGCGATTCGAAATCTGATCCGTGAGGCGAAAATTGCGCAAATGTATTCTGCAATTCAGACCGGGCAGAATATTGGTATGCAGACTCTGGATCAAAATCTGAAGGTTTTACTCTCTCAGGGAATGATATCTAAAGCAGATGCGATGACCTATGCTACACAAAAAGATGATTTCTTATAATCAGCCAGAGTTTAATAAAATGCAGGCGACTGTGCTGTTCCCTGTAAAATAACATAAGAATATAAGGTAAAAAAGACAGATGGATTTTGACTCGTTATTAAAATTAATGGTGCATAAAAAAGCATCTGACTTATTTGTTACTGTGGGTGCACCACCTTCTATGAAGGTGAATGGAAAAATATCACCAGTGACTAAACAATCACTCAATTCAACTCAGGCACATCAAATTGTCACTGGTGTAATGAGTGATAAATTACGGGCTCAATTTGAAGAAGATCATGAGTGTAATTTTGCCATCAGTCGTTCGGGTGTTGGACGTTTTCGTGTCAGTGCTTTTATGCAGCGCAGTCAGGTGGGTATGGTTTTGCGTCGAATTGAAACCACGATTCCGACCTATAAAGAATTAAACCTGCCGGAAACCATTAAAGATTTAGCCATGACAAAGCGTGGCTTAATTATCTTTGTGGGTGCAACAGGTTCAGGTAAATCTACTTCACTGGCCTCTATGATTGGCTATCGGAATAAAAATGGCAGTGGTCACATTATTACTATTGAAGATCCGATTGAATTTGTTCACAATCATGAGGGCTGTATTGTGACCCAGCGTGAGGTCGGTATTGATACCGATTCCTTTGAAGTGGCGCTTAAAAATACTCTGCGTCAGGCGCCTGATGTGATCCTTATTGGTGAGATTCGAACCAGAGAAACAATGGATCATGCCATTGCTTTTGCTGAAACGGGCCATTTGTGTCTGGCGACTTTACATGCTAATAATGCCAACCAGGCGATGGATCGTATCATTAACTTTTTTCCTGAAGAACGTAAACCTCAGCTATTGATGGATTTATCAATGAATATGCGGGCTTTTGTTGCTCAGCAGCTTATTCCAACACCTGATGGCAAGGGGCGCAGGGCTGCTGTTGAAATTTTATTAAATTCACCGCTCATTGCTGATTATGTAAGAGAAGGTGAGATTCACAAGCTTAAGGAAGTGATGAAAAATTCTCGTGAAGAGGGTATGCAAACCTTTGATCAGGCTTTGTATGATTTGTATCGAAGCGAAGCGATTACTTATGAGGATGCATTGCACCATGCGGATTCACCCAATGATCTGCGTCTGATGATCAAACTGGGTGATGAAGAAGCGACCGAATCGATGGGCTCCTCACTTGAAGGTGTAAGCTTTACCGATACCAGAGAAGACAAAGGTAGAGGCTTAGGTGGTGGAGGTCTTAGTATAAAGTGATTTATTTAGCCAGCATTTCAGTTGCAAAGACTATTTCTCCTGACTTAATAGTATAAGTCACTTTTCCTTTTAACTCCCAGCCGTGGAATGGGGTATTTTTTCCTCGGCTGAGCAGCTTATCTCTATCAACCACCCAATAGGCTTCCGGATCAAAAATACACAGGTCAGCAGCAGCTCCAATGGTCAAGCTGCCTTCTGACAGATTCAGTATTTTTGCCGGTTGTTGTGTCAGACGATCAATGACTTCACTGATGTGCATGCCCTGAGTTTCTATCATCTTTAATGCCAGTGGTAATAATGTTTCAACGCCGCTGATACCTGCTGCTGTTTCAGCAAAAGGGGCCAGTTTGGCATCACTGCTATGAGGCTGATGATCGGAAACAATCGTGCTTATGACACCAGATTTAAGCCCCTGGCGCAAAGCATCCAGATCCCTTTGAGTTCTTAAAGGCGGCAGTACATGACAATTACTGTCAAAAAAGCCGATATCCATTTCAGTTAAATGCAAGTGATGGGCTGTAACATCAGCTGTGATAGGCAGACCGTCATTTTGAGCCTGTTGGATCAGCTGCACGGCTTTAGCACTGGATAAATTGCAGAAGTGAGCCTTTGCGCCAGTGAGTTCAATCAATTGCAGATCTCTGGCGATCGCAATGGTCTCAGCACTGACCGGTATACCGGCCAGTCCTAAGCGGGTGCTAACGGCACCTTCATGGGCACAACCATCACTGAGCCATGGGTCAAATGCCTGAATAAAGACAGTAATATCATGACTGGCAGCATATTCCAGCGCACGTCTCATCACTAGTGTACTTTTGACTGCCTTTAATGCATTAGTGGTTCCCACACAACCGGCATCTTTTAACTCGCGCATTTCACTGAGTTTTTTGCCTTCAAGCTGCTGGGTCAATGCACTGAGGGTATAGACTTTTGCCAGGCCTTCTGTTTCTGCTTTGAGGCGTATTAATTTAACCATGGCGGCATTGTCAATAATCGGCATGGTATCGGGTGGACAGCAAAGTGCTGTGACTCCGCCGGCTACTGCGGCTCTGGTCTCTGAGGTGATGCTGCCTTTGGTTTCATAACTGGGTTCGCGCAGGCGAAAGCGTAAATCAATCAAGCCGGGACAGATTATTTGCTGGCTGGCATCAATAACTTGTCGGGCATTGAAGTTTTCCGGGGCTTTGCCCAGAGCAATGATTTTCCCATGCTGAAGGTGAATATCAATGACTTTATCAATCTGATTAGCCGGATCAATGACCCGGCCGTTGATAATACTGATGGCAGGGCTGTTTGCAGCAATGGCAGAAGTCAGTTGAGTGATATCAGACATTATTGGTGATCTCCTGCTCTGGCTGGCTCGGCATTTCTATCTGAGCTGCGGCCTAAAGTTTGGGACATGACGGCCATGCGAATTGCAATGCCATTAGTCACCTGCTCCAGAATAACAGATTGCGGTCCGTCAGCAATGCTTGATGCAATTTCTACCCCGCGATTAATAGGACCTGGGTGCATGACGATGGCATCCGGTTTAGCCAGTTTAAGTTTTTTTTCTGTTAAGCCATATTGACGATAATATTCATTTTCACTGGGCAATAAGGCACCCTGCATGCGCTCCTTTTGCAGGCGCAGCATAATCACTACGTCGGCATCAACCAGAGCGAGTTGCAAGTCATGGTAAACATGGACTCCGAGTGTTTCAATTTGAGTGGGAATTAATGTTTTTGGTCCAACTACTCTGACTTCACTGACCCCTAGAGTGGTCAGTGCATGAATTTGAGAACGAGCCACACGAGAGTGTAAAATATCACCCACAATAACAACTCTGAGATCGGCAAATTCTTTTTTATGATGGCGAATAGTAAACATATCCAGCATGGCCTGTGTTGGATGTGAATGACATCCGTCACCGGCATTAATAATACTGATATGGGGTGAAACATGTTGCGCAATAAGGTGGGCGGCACCACTTTGGTTGTGCCGGACAATAAACATATCGCAGTGCATTGCCTCAAGGTTGTGCAGCATATCCAGCAGGCTCTCACCTTTACTGGTGGCAGAGGTGTTGATATTAATATTCAGAACATCGGCTGAAAGGCGTTTAGCTGCCAGCTCAAAGGTAGTTCGGGTTCGGGTGCTGGCTTCAAAAAATAAGTTAACAATGGTTTTTCCGCGTAACAGGGGCACTTTTTTAACGGCCTGCTCATGAACATTGGCAAAAGGTTCGGCGGCATCAAGAATATTGACCAGGTGATGGCGTTTAAAACCTTCAATGGAGAGAAAATGCTTTAATCGTCCCTGTTCATCAAGCTGAATATTATTTGCAATCATAGTATCGCCTTATGTGTTATTCCAGTCTGTTTCAGCATCTGTTCTGAACCAGTTTTAATGGTTCAGGCCCGCAGAGCTTAATTTGCTGATTGGTATTGAGCTTGATTGTCTGGCCAATAATTTCAGCATGAACCGGCAGCTCTCGTCCTCCGCGGTCAAGTAAAACGGCCAGAGTGACGGATGCAGGTCTGCCGTAATCAAAGATCTCATTCAATGCAGCACGAACGGTGCGTCCGGTAAACAGGACATCATCAATCAGGATGATATGCTTATCATCAAGTGTAGCGGGTAGATGAGAAGGTTTTACTTCAGGATGTAAACCAATCTTGGTGAAATCATCGCGATAAAATGAGATATTCAGGCTGCCCAGAGGATTGCTGAGTTGTAATTGCTGATAGAGTTTTTCTGCAATCCAGAAGCCGCCAGTATGAATGCCAATCATGACAACATCGTCTCTATTGAGAGACTGAATTTTCTTTTCAATAGCCTGGTACATAGTGTCCAGTAATTGTTCAATATTAATCGTGTTATTAAATTCTGATGGTTCTGTTGCAGAAGTTGCTGTCATTTGTCTCTATCCGTTTTCATTGAGCCAGCTTTGTAATATAAGCTGGGCGGCAAGCTGGTCAATATCGTGACCCTGTTGTTTCTTTTTTTTCACTTTTTTTCCCGGTCTGCTGTGACGCCTGGGAGAGGTAATGCCTTCATAGCCTAATAGATGGCTGGCTTCGCGCGAAGTCAGACGTTCATCCATAAAGTGGATAGGGATATTGTAGCGTTCATTGAGCTGATTGCCAAAAATTTTGACGGCTTCGGTTGTTTCCTGTTCTTCACCCTCCATCGTCAGAGGAAGTCCTATAATGAATGCTGCTGGGTGCCATTGTGCTATAAGTTGCTCTATATTTGACCAGTTTATTTTTTTATTATGTGAAATAATTGTGGTCAATGAGCTGGCTGTGCCTGTCAGACGTTGGCCCACAGCAATGCCAATTTTATTCTGGCTGTAGTCAAAACCCAAAAAGGTACTGGCTAAAGGGTAATCAGGCATGGCCAATATCGCCGGAAATAAGGTTGATATCAATGCCCAGTTTTCTGGCGGCGCTTTCCCAAAGTTGATCCGTAGGGGTATTAAAGATGATATCGTTATCTGCAGAGACATTCAGCCAGGAATTCTCTTCCATTTCTTTTTCAATCTGGCCTTTTCCCCAGCCAGCATATCCCAGAGTGACAAGAAAATTTGAAGGGCCCTTACCATTGGCTATAGCAATTAAAATATCTTTAGAAGAACTCAGAGAAATAGTGTCATTAATTTTGAGAGTTTGAGTCCATGTGGTCAGTTCATTATCATTTGAATGTAAAATAAAACCATGGCCTGTTTCGACAGGGCCGCCCAGATACACCGGAGTGGAGGCCAGGCTCTCTACATTTAAAGTAATGTCGAGTTGGGCCAGTAAGTCAGACAAGTTAATATTGGTGGGATGGTTGATTGTCAGTCCCATAGCACCCTGTGAGGTATGCTGGCAAATATAGCTGACACTCTTTTCAAAGATGGGATCAGTCAGGCCGGGCATGGCAATGATTAAATTATTAGTCAGATTCATTTAATTGTCTTTATGGGTTTTAATTTTAGTTCTTCACAAATTATTGGTTTTTTCTGCCGGGAGCATAGCGGGCCATCTATGCTTCCAGATTTGTAGCTACTCAGATCTATTTATATGAAAAAGACTTTCCTGCCGTATGAGAGAATTGCCAGGTTCGGGTGATCACCAGCCGGTTGTTACCCTGTAAAACTTCTTTTGGTACGGCGGCGAAAGGTGCTGCAAGTTCAACAATACGTTTGGCGGCATCATCAAGAAGTTTATGGCCGGATGATTTGCTGATACGGATATTAATAATATGGCCATCTATTGCTAAAGAGACGGTTAGAATAAGTTGTCCCTCCAGTTTATCCCGCCTGGCTTTATCAGGATAGTTAAGATTTCCTATTCGTTCAATTTTTTTTGTCCATGACTTAAGATACATGGCGTCAGGGGTACGTTGTGTTGATGCGGTAATATAGGTGGCTTTAGGACGTTTAGCATACATTTTATTCTGTTTGTCCAGTTCTGCTTCCATATCAACTATCTGCTGCTGCAGGTCGGCAATGTGGTCGGCAACCATAACTGGTGATTTCTTTTTTATGGGGGTCTTTTTCTTGATCAGCTTTTTGGCTTTTTGTTTGCTTGGTTTGGGGGTTGATAAAATTGACCTGGTCTCAACTATTTGAGGGACAGGAGCTGGTGCCACCTCCTGTTTGTTTTCCAGGGCATTGCCTTCACTGGGGGTTTCCCCGGGATTTTTGCTGGTGGGTTTGGCTTTTTCTTTTAGATTGCCGCCGCCCAGTTGATCGGCCTGAGCAAGATAATCAGGATCTTCGGGTGGTTTTTCGGCTTCTGTTTTAACCAGCACGATATCCAGTGTCTGACTGCTGCTGGGCTTTGGTGGCGAAGGAATCGTAAAAGTGATGCCGAAAATAATTGCACTATGGACCAAAAGAGTAATAAAAAAGGCTGTGATGAGACTTTCATTGTTGTGTGAAACTCTATGAGATGTCTTATCTTTAAATGAACGAGCACGGTATGATTGTGTCTTATTAATCGTATTTTTTGCCATAGAATGTTTTTTACTATCAGGTTGTCTCTGACTTTATTGTTTTAATTATAAGCTGAGTGATTATACCGCTTACAATACCAAGTATCACGGCAAATGTAATGAAAATGGGCAATAGTTTGAATAAGCCGGGATGGGGGATAAAAAAATACCAGGCGATGAAGAATTGTCCGCTCATATGGCTGATGGCGGCAACGACTGCATAACCAATAGCACCAGGTGGGCTAATGGGTAATAAACGGAACAGAAACTGGACTAAAATCAGACTGCTGAGGCTGAGCAGAGCACCGCTGAGACTGAGTAAAAATGTCGGTGATAAAAAAGTACCCAGTACCAGGCTGCTGATAACAACTCTCAATAAACTGACCTGCAGGGCCGTTCTCCAACCATACATTATAAAAGTAAATAATGTGATGACATTGGCAAGGCCGGGTTTAATACCGGGCAGGGGACTTGGAAAAGCGGACTCAATTATATGAATGCTGATAGCCAGGGCTGCCAGCAAAGCGACTCGATGATCCTGATGAGTAGTGGTAAATTGCTGCTTCATTGCCCACCTGCAATGGCGTCATATTGATTGCGGGTGCCTTTTAACGTGATACTGATTCGGTTGGGTAAACAGGCAGAGGTATCCCCTGAAACACTGAGCCAGCCATGAAAGACACAAAATTTATTGCGACAGGCTGAGTGGATGAAACGTGCTTTGCCCTGTTTTATTTCAATCAGGCTTGGGCCTATATGGCCCTGTATTTTTATGAGTCGAGCCTGATTCAGAGGATATTCCTGAGGTAAGTTTTCAGCAAACTGAACCAATAATGTATCGGCTTTTCCCTGCTGATTATTATCAAACCAGAAAAAAGAATACAGCCAGATGCTGAGTAAACCTGCTGATATCATAATAAGAATATCGGCAGGTTTAAGAAGCTCTTTGCTTAAGGTTAATATTTTTTCCAGCTGCACCGTATGACCTATTGTTTATATGATTCAGATTTTATGAGAGAGGTTTGACGGGTTGATTGTGGATTATTGGTACGATCTCTGTCTTTGTTTCTATTAATAATTCAACCCGTTCAGCCATAGCAGGTGTCATATAAACTTTGTTGTCTTCAGAAATCAGCATAACATATTGTATGCCCATTTTTTTTGCGATATCAGGCCAAAGTTTTGGGCCTGCAATAAACAGGGCTGTGGAGGCCGCATCGGCGAGAGCAGCATCCTGTGTCAGAACAGTGACTGATTGAGTGCCGATAGCAGGGTAACCGGTTCGGGGATCAATAATGTGGTGATAGCGCTTTCCTTTAAATTCAAAAAAACGTTCATAATTGCCCGAAGTAAACAGTGTTTCATTATCGTTCAGGTTAATTGCTGCAATAATAGCTTGTTTTGCTGGGTCATGAACATTGGCAGGGTTTTTAATGCCGATCCTCCAGGCTTTACCATTTTTTGAACCGAGTACTTTAAGATCGCCTCCGGCATTAATTAAGGCATTGTCTATGTGATATGTTTTGAGAAGCTGTATCATCTTTTCAATCGCTACACCTTTGGCAAAAGCGCCAAAATCAAGAAGGGTTGAGGGATTATTACTGCTAATTTGTTGGGCCTGAATAAGGATATCCTGCATTTGAGGATTTTGAGCAAGCAGATCCTGGATTGTTTTCGGCTCAGGTATTTTAAACTGATAATCGTCTTGTTCAATTTTATCAAATTGCCAGAGCCTGACCAGTTGGCCGATAGCAGGATTAAATAAACCATTACTTTTTTCTGAGAGGCTCTTGCTATCCTCTATTAATTTAAAAATAGACTGCTCGGTAATGATTTCTGTTGGCTCAGAGAGGGCTAATTTTTTATTAATTTGCCCCAGAACACCATTATTCCAGGGGTGCCATAGTGAATGCAGGCGATCAAATTCAGAACTGACGGCATTGATTGCTTTTTTTGCTTGTTCTGAATCGTCGCTGAGGATGGTGATATCAACCAGCGTGCCAAAGGTAAATAATTGCTGTTGATAGACTTCTTTGCCAGGCTCTGAAGGTTGGCAGGCGGATAAAAAAATAGTTAAAAAAGCCGTGCAGAGAAAACTGAAGTAAGAGTTCAATGGCTGCCTCGGGGATTGTTTTTCACAACTTTTTCTTCAACTTTCTCTTCAATGATATCCATCAACAAGCCGCTGATGTTTAAGTTGTAGAGTGAGTCCAGTTCTCTGATGCAGGTTGGGCTGGTGACATTAATTTCTGTAATATAATCACCAATAACATCCATACCGACAAAGATAAGTCCCATTGCTTTTAATTTTGGTGCGACTTGTTCGCAAAGCCAGTAATCACGCTCACTTAATGGAACACCCTGACCCGTGCCGCCAGCGGCCAGATTACCCCGGGTTTCACCCTTGGGTGGAATACGAGCTAAAGCATAATCAACTGGAGTGCCATTGATGATTAAAATTCGCTTGTCGCCCTTTGATATCTCTGGGATAAAGCGCTGTGCCATAATATATTGATGGCCATGATCAGTCATAGTTTCCAGAATAACATTAATGTTAGGATCATTTTTTGTTATACGAAAAATAGAGTGGCCGCCCATTCCACCAAGCGGTTTAACTATAATATCTTTATGTTGTGTCAGAAATTGTTTAAATTGAACTTTGTTACGGCTTACAAGAGTGGGTGTGGTACAGTCTGGAAATTGGTGAGTAAAGAGTTTTTCATTAGCATCACGTAATGAGCGTGGTTTGTTGGCGATGAGTGTACCTGATTGCTCAGCCATTTCAAGAATGTAAGTGGCATAAATATATTCCATATCAAAGGGGGGATCTTTGCGCATTAATACCACATCCAGCTCTGATAGTGCCTTAATTGATGGACTGCTGTCGAATTGATACCAGGGATTGGAGTGATCAGTCACTCTCAGTTTTTGTGTATAGGCTTTAGCCTGGTTATCTTCGATGAATAGATCAGACATTTCCATATAATAAATGTCATAGCCTCGGTGTTGTGCTTCAAGTAACATTGCAAAGCTGCTGTCTTTTTTGATGTTAATGGATTGGATTGGATCCATTAGTATGCCAAGTTTTAAAGTCATTATAATCTCTATGTAAAATGAGACTAATATTATAACGGTTTAACCTAATAAGAGGTAGGGGTTGGAAGGAAAGTAAAAACAAGACTGTTTTTAAATGCTGTATTAGAATATTCAAGTTGCTTAATATTGTTTGCATTTTTGTTATTCAATACGCCAATAAAGTCAATGTTTTTTTGTATGTTTTTTATTGTTTTCTAATGTGTTACGCAAAACTGTTAAAAATGTCATCAAAATGTGTGGTATGTATGCGAAAGTTATGATAAAAATAGTTTTTAGTTGTGTTTTCTGCCATTTGGACTATTCTTTTTAGTGAAAATTAATTATTTGCTGTTAACACGATATTAAATATAAACTTTGGGTATTTTTACCCCTTCATTAATTTCGGTAATTTCTTTTTTGGGGGATAAGTGGGAACTTCTGATTCAAATGTTCTGAATGGCTTAAAAGTTATGGTCATTGATGACAGCAAAACGATTCGCCGTACAGCTGAAACTCTATTAAAAAAATCGGGCTGTGAGGTTGTTACTGCAACAGATGGTTTTGAGGCTTTGTCAAAAATACTGGAACATCGCCCCAATATAATTTTTGTTGACATCATGATGCCCAGACTTGATGGTTATCAGACCTGTTCACTCATTAAAAACAACAAAATGCTCAAACAAATACCCGTTATTATGCTATCCAGTAAAGATGGCCTGTTTGATCGTGCTCGAGGTAGAATTGTGGGGTCAGAGCAATATTTAACTAAGCCTTTTACTAAAGATGAACTGCTCGGCGCAATTACCCGGTATGTGGGGAATTCGACGTAATAGAGGTTTGTTACCTGGGAACTCTTCGTTATTGGCTGAGAGCTTTTAGCGCGCTGAGAATGAGAACTCATAGCTAACAGATAGACATTTATAAATAATTAATGCTATAGAGAGAGATGTTTAAAATGGCACATATACTTGTTGTTGACGATTCACCCACTGAAACTCATATTATTTCCACCACCTTAGAAAAACAGGGTCATCGTATTTCAGTTGCAGTTGATGGTAAAGATGGAGTAGAAAAAGCAACACAAATTATTCCTGACTTAATTCTTATGGATGTTGTTATGCCGGAACTCAATGGGTTCCAGGCAACTCGCCAGTTAACAAAGCAACCTGCTACCGCCAGCATCCCTGTCATTATGGTAACAACTAAAGATCAAAAAACTGATAAAATGTGGGCAGAAAGACAGGGTGCTAAAGGTTATATTACTAAACCTTTTGTTGAAGACGAATTGATTCAAGAAGTGAATCGTTTGTTATTAGCCTGATTAAAAGCTTACGCATTAACCTACTGCCTTAGGGAATAGAATGAATTTTGAGCCGCAAAGTTCACAACAGATAATTCAATTGCTGCAGCAGATGGAGCTGTATAGTCAAAATAATGCAGCGCCTCTGCCAATGAAAGATGATGTTAAATCATTATGGTCAGGTATAGGCTTTCGCATTGCAGAGCATAAATTCGTTGTCTCAATGGAATTTGTTCGAGAAATCATGAAATACCCAAGTACGTCCCAAGTCCCGGGAAGTAAAGAATGGGTGCGGGGTATTGCTAATATTCGTGGAAATTTACTCCCGGTTTTTGATCTGCATGGTTTTCTCTGTGAAAAAACAACTCAGATTAAACGAGAAACTCGTATCTTGTCTATTGCTAAAGATAAGTTGAGTGCAGGTCTGATCGTGGATGAAATTTATGGAATGAAATATTTTGACCAGCTGAATTATGATGCAAGAATACAACATGATGTCAGCTGGAAAAATTTTCTTAAGGGTGGTTATGAGCTGGATGGTGAAAACTGGGTTGTTTTCAATATGCGGCAGCTCATTGAGAGCAGGGATTTTCTTAATGTAGCAGGGTAGTGGTGCTGGCTTGTATTATCAAAGAAAGGCTGGCACTAAAGATATTATGAAGCAATATTATTAATACTATTGTGATTTATGATGTCAGGATTTAAAAAGCGCTAAAAAGTAAAAATAAAAAATAATATATAACTCTGCAAGTGATGATTTAGGAGCTAAATAAAAATGCAAAGTGAAACTACAAATAAAAAGAGTGTCTATTTGCCCTTTACACTTCTGATCGGCTTCGTGGCTGCTATGGTTGTCGTTTACTGGATGGCCTTTACCAAAGAAAATAATGACACCCAATATCTTTCACTCGTTGTTGAACAGCGGGTTTTATCTCAGGGTCTGGCAAAATCAGCGACATTAGCAGCCGCGGGTAATGTGGATGCGTTTGTGAAATTAAGACAATATCAGGGAGAGTTTGATCATAATATGAGCGAGCTTTCTGAGATTGATCCTAAAACAGGGAAGAGCTCATTACCTGAAAGTGCTCAAAAAGTTTATGACATATTGAATAAAAGCTGGAAAGACTACAATAATCATATTGACACGATTTTAAAGAGCCAGGAAACCATTCTGATTTTATCAGAAGACATTAAAGGTATTAATGAACAAATGCCCGATATGTTAAATGCTTCTAATGAAGTGGCTGAAATTCTGGTTGATGGTAACTCTCCGACGCGACAAGTCTATCTGGCAACACAACAGCTTATGTTTATTGAACGGATCACCGGTAATATTTCTGTCATGATGTCCGGCAGTAATGATGCGGCACAAAGTGCTCAGCGGTTTGGTCTGGATACAGCAACCTTTAAACGAGTACTGGATTCACTATTAAACGGCAGCAAAATGTTAGGTGTAGGGAAAGTTGAAGATCCTGATGCTGCAGAGTTATTAGTTGAGATTGCGGGTCTTTATGATGAAATTAAGACCAAGGTTGCCGATATTTTGGAACGTTCTCCGGAGACCTTTGAAATTAATAATAGTGCGATGTCTCTTTACAATAGTTCTGAAATTCTGCTGCAGCAGATTAGTTCATTGGGTGACACTTATCAGGAAGCGGTTGCTGATGATACTACACTTTCTCTTACTGGAAATGCACTGGCTGGTGCGACTGTTATTATGTTCCTGTTAATTGGTGCTCTGCTGATTTCACAGGAGAAACGGGTTGCTAGTGAAACTGAAGAGCAACGCAATGAAGTTGAAGCTCAGAACAACAAAAATGAAGCGGCGATTATGCGTTTACTGGATGAAATGGGTGCACTGGCAGATGGTGACTTAACCGCTCATGCGACAGTAACAGAAGACATTACCGGTGCAATTGCAGACTCAATTAACTATACGATTGATGCTTTGCGTAGTCTGGTCACACAGATTAACGATACTACCGTTCAGGTTTCCTCAGCAGCACATGAAACACAGGCAACAGCCATGCATCTGGCTGAAGCAAGTGATCAGCAGGCTTCCCAGATCACCACAGCGAGTGCTGCGGTTAATCAGATGGCAGCTTCCATTGAAGAAGTTTCCAGCAATGCTAATGACCTGGCTAATGAAGCAGGTACTTCTGTTCAAATTGCGAACAAAGGTTCTACGGTTGTGCAAGATGCTATTAGTGGAATGGATACCATTCGTGAACAGATTCAGGAGACATCAAAACGAATCAAACGGCTGGGTGAATCATCTCAGGAGATTGGTGATATCGTTGAAATTATTAATGATATCTCAGAACAAACAAATATTCTGGCATTGAATGCAGCAATTCAGGCGGCTATGGCGGGTGATGCCGGTCGTGGTTTTGCGGTTGTTGCTGACGAAGTTCAGCGCCTGGCTGAACGTTCCGGTAATGCAACTAAGCAGATTGAAGCGCTGGTGAAAACGATTCAGGCTGATACGAATGAAGCGGTTATTTCAATGGAACGAAGTACTTCTGAAGTGGTTCAGGGTGCGCGTCTGGCACAAAATGCAGGTGGTGCACTGGAAGAAATCGAGCATGTATCATCATCACTGGCAAAACTTATTCAGGCCATTTCTGATACCACAAAACAGCAGGCTACTGCTGCGGTCAGCATCTCAGAATCAATGAACGTTGTACAGGAAATTACGACTCAGACTTCTGCTGGTACGAATGAAACAGCAGCGTCTATTGGTAACCTGGCTGAACTGGCAAATGACTTGAGACAGTCAGTTGCAGGTTTTACATTACCAGAATAGAACACGTATTATAACAAATCAGAGACTCATGTTTTTAGCCAGTCTATTTATGGGCTGATTATTATTGAGTCTGACTATGAAAACGACAATACTCTTTGTTTCCATAAGTTGTTAGTTATAGAGGAATTTCTGAGTTAATGGCTGTATTAAACGGTACTCTATCCTGTTTTAAGCAAATGGATGATATTCAATTCAACCATTGGACGTCTTTGCTTGAAAAACGGACAGGTATGTACTTACCTATAGAAAGGCGCTCATTTCTTGAAACCAGTCTGGGTTTAAGAATGAAAGAAATAGGCATTGAAGATTTTTCTACCTACTACCAGCATCTGCATTCAGAAAAAAATGGTAAGCGAGAATGGCTTACGCTTGTTGACCGTTTAACTGTGCATGAAACTCGATTTTTTCGCCATCAACCTTCGCTGGACTTTTTAGAAAAAGAAATATTGCCCAGACTTTTTAAATCTGAACTCAATAGAAAAAAAATACAAATATGGAGCGCAGGTTGTTCGACAGGTGAAGAAGCCTATACTCTAAGTATGGTGGTTAACCAGTTCTTGCAAAAATTTCAGCGTCAGTGTTATCTTGCTGTCACTGGGATGGATATTAGTATTCCAGCTCTGGTGACTGCACGAAAAGGTGTTTATGATCAATATAAAGTGCGTCATGTTCCAGAAAAATATCTGGAGCACTATTTTATAAAACAAGACAATAACCGTTATCAAATCATTGAACAACTGAAAAAACGGGTTTGTTTTGTACCTTTTAATATCATTGACATGAAAAAAACATTACTGGAACCAATGGATATTATTTTTTGCCAGAATGTGCTGATTTATTTTAACCGGGAACGACGTAAGCAAATAATTAATCAGTTAGTTCAACGACTAAAACCAGGTGGTTTTTTAGTATTAGGAGCCGGAGAGTCTTTAAATAATCCTCATCCTGAATTAGAAAAAATTAAATTTCCAAACTCATTAGCTTTTTTTAAAAAAAATTAATGGGCAGTCATCTGATTGCTTATATTTTAGCCAGATGGGTAATAATGGGACGAACTAGTTGCTTTAGAACTAAAAATAAAAATAAAGATATTATCAATATGATTAAGATATCAAAGAATAAGATTGTGGAGTAGAAATGGCGACCGACTTTGAACATGGCGGCCTTAAGTGGGTGATTGATGAGATTTATGAAACCCTTAAACAGGCTCGTGTGCATTTTGAGGCTTTTGTTGAGGACGAAGAAGATAATTCCCAGTTGCAATTCTGCACAACCTATTTGCATCAGGTAGCAGGCAGCTTAAACATGCTTGAGCTCGGTGGAGCAACTCTGCTGGCGGAAGAAATGGAGCTGTTGTCACAAGCCATTTACGATGACAAAATTTCCCAGCGTGAAGATAGCTTTGAAGTGCTTATGAGGGCACTTATTCAACTGCCTGATTATCTTGAGCGTCTGGAACGCGGTGCTCGTGACTTACCAATGGTTTTATTGCCATTGTTAAATGATTTACGTGCTACTCGCGGAGAAAAACTACTCACTGAAGGGGCTGTTTTCTCAGCAGATCTTTCTCTGGAAAATATTGTACCTGAGACTGACAATGGGATTGATCCTCGCCAACTTGCAAAAAAAATCCGCCATCATTATCATCTAGGCCTCCTGGGCTGGTATCGTGATAGTAATAGTATTGCGAGTATTAATAAAATTAAAAAAGTTATTTTTAAACTGAAAGAAAGTGTAAAAACACCGGTATTCTATCAACTTTTTACTTTGATGGAAGCCTTCATAGAAGCCTTAATGGATAAAAGTATTGATTCCAGTGCTTCAACCAAACTATTACTAGGGCAGGCCGATCGTTATATTAAACAGCTGATTGACTCTGGTGAAGCAACTGATTTTTATAGCAAGAATCAAGAGCAGGAACTACAAAGTTTAAAGAAGAATCTACTGTTTTATATTGCTCATAGTAAAAATATAAGCAAACCAGAAAACCCCGCAATTAACTCCGTTAAGTCCTTTTATAATCTGGCCGAGATAATCCCTGATGAAAATGAACTTGAAGATGCTCGTGCCAGTATGGGTGGTGCTAATGCAGATCTGATGGAAACAGTGACGGGTGTTATTCTGGCTGATCTGAACAATGTTAAAGAACAATTAGATGTTTTTGTGCGCAATGTCAGCGAACTTCCCGATGAAGACTCTCCGCTGGCTGAAGGTTCTGAACACGGAGAAAATCTTCAGGTCATTGTTTCAACAATGACGCAAATTTCAGATACGCTGGCCATGCTGGGTAAGAACGCACCAAGAAATGTACTGCAGGAAAAAATTGAACAACTGAAGTCGATGTTTGAAACTGGGAAAGTGCTTGAACAATCAGAATTAATGGACATTGCCAGCGCGCTTCTCTATGTTGAATCTTCAGTGTCAGAAATGGGACGAGGCAGTTTGTTCAGTCATTTCAATGATGATGGTGATGATGAAGTTGATCTGTCAAAACTTGATATGACAGAGCAAGAAAAAAGCGAATTGAATGCCGATGTTATAGGAGAAACAAAAAAAGAACTGCTTAAAGCCAAAGAAGGCATCGTTTCACTGTTCGAGACATTTGCTAATAATGTTCAAAATGCAGAACAAAATGAACAAAGTATCAATCTGGTTCACAGCAATCTGCAATCCATCAGTGGTGTTCTTGATCTTCTGAATAAAACACAAGGGGCTCAAATTGTAAGAGATTGTGCTGGTTTTGTTGCTAATGATTTGGTCGTTGATAACGTGCTGGCTTCAGGCGAACAGCAGCATCATTTAGCTGATACGATTACTGCGTTGGAATATTATCTGGAGGCAGTGGCTGAAAACCAGAGTGATCTTTCAATTGTTGAGAGTGTTGCACAGTCGGGAGTCGACCAGTTATTGGGGCGTAAGTCTGAAATTCCTGCTTATGAGTCTGAGTTGAGTGAGGCATTAGCTGTCTGGATGCAGGATGTTTCTGTCTCTGCTTCAAGAGAAACATTACTTAATGTCGTTATTTCTGTTGCTGAGCAGGTCAAGCTATTACAAAATGACAAAGCTGAAGAAATAGCTCACCAAATGAAATCAATGATCAGCCTTGTTGGAGATAACCAAAGTTCTTTGAGTGATGATATTTCCAGCACACTTCGCTGGGCAACAGAAACAATCAATCGAATTATTCAAAATGCCACTGAGCTCAAAGAAAGTAGATTGGTGAGTGACGAAAAAAAAACACTAGAGGAGGTTGATTCATCTAACACTCCCATTAACAATGCAGAGACTGCTTCCAGTGAAGAGGTTCCAGTTGAAGTAGAGACCCCAGCCAGTGAAAAACATTCTGCAGTTTCAGAGAATGAAGAGCTTTTAATTAATGAAATGCCTTCAGCTAATAATGCCCCTTTAGGTAACAAGCCGTCTTCAGACAATAAAAAATATTCAGTTGAAACAAGCTCTAATGAACCAGTAAGCAATTATCCTGATATAAAAAAATTGGAAACATCAGATGATGTTGATCCAGAAATAATGGAAATTTTTATTGAAGAAGCTCAGGAAGAGATTGAAAAAATTTCAATACTCTATCCTCAGTGGAAGTCAGGAAATGATGGCAAGGAAGTGCTAACTGAAATACGGCGATCTTTTCATACATTAAAAGGAAGTGGGCGTCTTGTTGGAGCCTATGAAATGGGAGAATTTTCGTGGGCTTTTGAAAATATGATCAACCGTATTATTGATGAGACAATTATTGCTGAGGAAGTACACTTTGCAATTGTTGAGTCAGGTATTGAGTTGCTTCCAGAAATTATTAACGCCTTTGAAGAGCAACGACTTTCAAATGTTGATTCATCCCGCATTGCTGCTTATACACATGCCTTAGCCAAGGGCGAAGTATTTGATGTTTTATTTCTTAATAGTGATCCTGATATATCACCCTCTGTCACATCGTCAGTTTTAGATAATGGAGATGATATTGGAATTGATGGAAGTGAAACGGCAGACTTAGTCGTTGATGAGGACGTTTTGCTGGTTAAAGATTCTTTACCAGCTGAAGGCTCTTTACAGGTTGAGGATTCTTTATCAGCTGAAGGCTCTCCACAGGTTGAAGACTCTTTACCAGTTGAAGACTCTTCACAGGTTGAGGACTCTTTACCAGTTGAAGACTCTGAAGAAGATGAAATGGATCTGGTTTTATTGGATATTTTTTCCAATGAGGCCCGGGGTCATATTAAAAATATTGAACAATGTGTGGAGCAATGTCATTTAAGCAATGATGTTTGTTCTCCAGATGATCTCTTAATCAGAAGTTTACATACTCTGCGCGGCAGTGCTCATATGGCAAATATTCATGCTATCGGCAATGTCAGTGAACATATGGAAAAGACAGTTAAAGTTATTGCAGAGAAAGGCCAGAAGCTGGATCCTGAACTGATTTTATTACTGGTAGAACTTTGTCAATTTAGTTCAAGTACTTTAGATGAGCTGAATGAGTTTAAAAATATCCCTCTGGAAAATCTGGCCCTTCAAAATAAAATTATTGAAAAATATGAGCAGACATTACTGCTTGAAAATTTATTAGATGCCAGTGAGGTTAGTGAAGAGATCAGTATCAGTGAAGAGCGTTTAAGTGCAGAAGCTGAAGCTGTCGAATTAACTGAAGATACTGAGTTGGAAGAAGATAAAGACTTTGAGGCTGATGAGGTTTTATCTATTGAGGATTCTTTACAGATTGGGGACTCTTTACAGGTTGAGGACTCTACACAAATCGAAGACTCTTTACAGGCTGAGGACTCTATACAGGTTGAAGACTCTTTACAAGTCGAAGACTCTATACAGGTTGAAGACTCTTTACAGGTTGATGACTCTTTACAAGTTGAGGACTCTTTACAGGTTGAGGACTCTACACAAATCGAAGACTCTATACAGGTTGAAGACTCTTTACAAGTTGAAGACTCTTTACAGGCTGAGGACTCTATACAGGTTGAAGACTCTTTACAAGTCGAAGACTCTATACAGGTTGAAGACTCTTTACAAGTTGAAGACTCTCCAGCAGATGAATATGATGATGAGTTACTTGAAATTTTCATTGAAGAAGGTGAAGAATTACTTGAATCCAGTGAACAGGCATTACAGAAGTTAAAGGCTAACAGCAGCGATCCAGAGGCTTTAAATCGCTTGTTGAGAGATATGCATACACTCAAGGGTGGGGCCAGGATGGCTGGAGTCATTGCAATTGGTGATTTGACTCATAGTTTCGAAACTAAGTTGGAACAATTTACTCAAGCTGACGTTTCTTTTTCAGATACTCAAATTGAGTTGCTGCTTCAGGTGCATGATGCGCTTTCTTCCATGGTTGAACATTTAAAAAATGGCCAGAGAGTTGAAAGTAATAATGATATTATTCAGCAGCTTGAGAATATTAGTGAGCAGCAAGTTTCAGAGGAAGAATGGAATGCAGAGGATGAAGAATCTCTGAATGATTTAGAAGAGACATCTCAAGAAAAAATTCCTAAAGAAGAAAGCGTGCAGGATGAAAGTGAAGCATCATCCGACATTTACGACGATGAGTTAATGGAAATCTTCCTTGAAGAAGCACAAGAACTTATGGAGTCAAGTGACAATGCACTTTCAAAACTGAAGCATGAACCTGCTAATTCAGAACAATTAAATCAACTCTTACGAGATTTGCACACCATCAAGGGTGGTGCAAGGATGGCCGGGATCACAGCTATCGGTGATTTAACTCACAGCCTTGAAACTCAACTGGAACAAATTACTGAACAAAACCAGACACCGAGCCCGCAATTTTTTGAGATCCTTCATCAGGGACATGATACCCTGAATGATATGCTCGATGACTTAAAAGCGGGGCGCATCGTTAGAACAGCAGATGAACTTATTACTTTGACAGAAGATGCCGGGGGTGAGCTTACCTTATCTGAGACAGAAGAAGTTCTGCTGCCAGAGGAAAATATTGAGTTACTTGAACCAGAGCTAACTGGCTCGGAAGAAAGCTCGGCGGTAGAGGAAACTAAGGCTGAAGACAGCCTTGAGCAAGACAGCAGCCATGAGCAGGACGGCACTTCTGAGGTTGAGCCAGAGGAAAATAAGCTGAATGGTCCTTCTGAAACATCTGGCGCTGATGCGGGTGACAATGAACCTGAAGCAGACTTTTTTGATCCAGAAAGTCATGAAGCTGCTACTGAGTATGAACAGACCATTCATGGTTCCGAGCCTAAAGAATTTGCACCTGAAAAAGCAGACACAACACAAGCTAAAGCTGCTCCGGGAAATACAGAACGAGTCAGGGTGAGTGCTGATATCCTGGATGAACTGGTTAATTATGCAGGCGAAGTCAGTATTTATCGCTCACGCTTAGATCAGGGAAGTAATGAATTCCAATTATCACTCGAGGAAATGAATACCACGATTATCCGTTTAAGAGAGCAGTTACGTCGCTTTGAAATGGAAACAGAGGCACAGATCCAATCTCGCCGGGATCAGGCAGAGTCTTTGGGTTATGAACGCTATGAAGAATTTGATCCACTGGAATTTGATCGCTTTTCCACGATGCAGCAGATCACCCGTGCTATGGCTGAAACAGTATCTGACCTTGATAACATTGAAGGAACGATGAAAAACCTTAGTGCGGAATCAGAAACACTTCTGATCCAGCAGGGGCGGGTAAATACCGACTTGCAGGAAGGTTTAATGCGCACTCGTATGGTGCCTTTCAAGAGTCAATTAACACGACTCAGGCGTATCATTCGACAGACATCCAAAGAACTGGGGAAACAGGTTAATTTTGAACTTCATGGTGGTGATCAGGAAATCGATCGCCGTGTATTAGAAAAAATGATGGCACCTCTTGAGCATATGTTGCGTAATGCTGTGGCACATGGTATTGAAATGCCCGAAGAACGTGTAGTAAAGGGCAAAAGACCAACCGGTAAAATTAAACTGATCATCGGACGTGATGGTTCTGAAATTGATATTAAAGTAACTGATGACGGTGCCGGTGTTAATATTGAGGCAGTGCGTTTAAACGCAATTGAGCATGGAATGATGCTTGAAAATGCTCAATTAAGTGAGCAAGATATTATCCATTTTATTCTTGAGTCTGGATTTAGTACTGCTACTGAAGTAAGTCAGATTTCTGGCCGTGGTGTCGGTATGGATGTTGTTAATGCTGAAATAAAACAGCTTAATGGTACACTTGAAATTGATTCAGAAGAAGGCAAAGGCTCTACTTTCAGAGTTCTTATGCCGTTGACAATGTCAGTGAGCCGAGCATTAATGGTTGAAGTTGGCGAAGAGATTTTTGCCATTCCATTGGTTGGTATTGAAAATATAATTCGGGAAACAGGAGATGTTCTTGCTCAGTTAACCGCGACCAATGATACCTACTATCAATGGCATGATGAGAAGTATCAGTTCATGCATCTGGGCTCTGCACTTGGAATTAATACACCTTTATTGCCGGATGAAAAAAGTAAGGCGCCTATTTTGCTAGCACGTTCGGGAGAACATCGTGTTGCGCTTTTTGTTGATGGTCTTCTGGGAAGTCGTGAAATTGTTGTGAAATCAGTTGGCTCTCAATTAAGTACAGTGAAAGGTGTTACCGGTGCAACAATTCTGGGTGATGGAAAAATATCCCTGATTTTAGATCTGGGTGTCCTTGCACGTGCAGGTGCAATGAAGAGACTGGCGTCAGAAGAAAGTGTCGAAGTGGAAGTTGTAGAAAATGCTATTCCAATCGTCATGGTAGTTGATGATTCAATTACGGTAAGGAAAGTAACACAGCGTTTATTGAGCCGTTATGATTATCAGGTAGTTACTGCAAAAGATGGTGTCGATGCAATTGCAATGTTACATGAAATAATTCCGGATGTCATGTTACTGGATGTTGAAATGCCACGGATGGATGGTTTTGAGTTGGCAACACATATGCGTGATGACGAGAAATTTAAAAAAATTCCAATTATTATGATCACCTCAAGAACAGGTGATAAGCACAGAGACAGGGCAATGAAAATTGGGGTTAATGAATATATGGGTAAACCATATCAGGAACATGATCTTATTAAAAATATTAGAAAATTGACTGAGGTTTAGTTGGCTCGTTCTAACATATAGTATTATAGATGCAAAAACTTAAAGATGTTCAACTCGTTATCGCATCTGGTTCTGAGATGAACCAAAGATGCCTGCAAGAAATTCTTGCAAAACATGGTGCTGATGTTGTTCTCTGTGATTTTTTGAGTTTTAAGTTTGTTGAACAGCTGGAACATAATATTAAGGCAGATGTTATCCTTGTTGATATGGATGACAGTTATGAAGATGACGATGATGCACTTGATTTATTGTTAGAAAAAATTGATTTACCCATCCTCTTTCATGACAATGCTTTTGATGAGTTAAATGAAGCAAATGATGGGGACTGTTTTTCTACCCGGGCGGTTGATAAATTGGCGACTAAACTTGCAGAATTAGTCGGTGATAAAGTCGTTACTCATGAGATGCCTGATGAGGTTGTTGTAGAAGATAATCAAACGGCGACTACTCTTAACAATAATGAGACTCCTGAGCAGGAGGTGCAAATAATTGAGCAAATTGTTTCTTCAGCTGATGCAGTTAGTACAGCCAGCATAAGTACATTAGCTGTCCCTGCCGATGTACTGGAAAATGTGATATCCGATGATATAACAAATGTCTGGATTTTAGGCGCGTCAATTGGAGGCCCTGAGGCTGTTAAACGTTTTCTTGCAAGGATCCCAAAAGAGTTACCAGTGGCATTTGTTCTAGCGCAGCACCTGGGTGAGGGATTTGTATCATTGCTGGCAAATCAGCTGGATCGGATCAGTAGTTTTTATGTCAAGGAAGGCGTTTCTGGTGACACACTGAGGCATGGCGAAGTAGTAGTTGTGCCTGTTGATAATAGAATGAGCCTTAATGAAAGTGGTGAAATAAAATTTATAGAAGGTGGTTGGAATGGTCATTATAAGCCTTCAATTGATTGTGTGATAGAGGATGTGACTCACAGTTTTAAAAAACAGTCTGGTGTTATCATATTCAGTGGCATGGGAGCAGATGGAGTTCTGGCGAGTCAGCAGTTTTCTGATAAATATAATGGTATTATCTGGGCTCAAAGCACCGATACTTGTGTGATCAGCAGCATGCCTGATTCGGTACGCAAGGCAAATTTAGTCAGTTATTCCGGTTCACCTGAGGCACTGGCTCTTAAAATTGCCGTCCAGTATATGGGTAAAGACTCTTATATTGTTTAATTACTTGTTATGATGTACTGAACTCTGAGCTTATTAAGTAGATAAAAATGGATCAATAATGGATCAGAATAGTCGTGTTATTCGTGGTATCGAAGCCAAAAAATCAAGAAATGTTGCTAGTCAGGATGATAGAGTACGCTGTCTTACTCTAAATTTCCTGAGCTATAAGATGCTGATACCTAATGCCTCAGTTGCGGAGGTCACTGAACCCGGGAATATTCAGCCTCTGCTGGGAGCACCCGAATGGTTTGGTGGAATGTTGAAATGGCGTGAGCAGGATATCCCGGTTGTTATTTTTGAAAAGGTGATGAATATTAATGCCTCGAAGCCGCAGAAATATCGCAGAGTACTTATCTTAAACACACCGAATAATAAAGGCTGTTCTCCTTTTATTGCTTTAGGTTGTCAGTCAATACCCAGTTTGAATTTAATTGATGAAGTTCGTGTAGCTCCAGGTGATAAAAACAATGAAAGTGTAACCTATATTAAGTTGGATGGGGAAGATTACCTTATTCCAAAAATCTCATTTTTGGAAGATATTGTCAGTGAGGTGATGGCAGAGTAGCCGTTATTCAGGTTTAAGCTAAATCACCCCATAAATATTGCAGGATGCTTAGTATTGCGAGTCCTGCAGTTTCCGTACGTAAAATTCTTGGCCCCAGTCTTATCTTCTGATAACCATTGTTACAAGCCCAATTAATTTCTTCATTATTTAGTCCACCCTCAGGGCCAATAAAAAGGTTCACTGTTTTTGGGAGGAGATCAGATTGTTCAGAAAGCTTTGAATGGGCATCTGGAGAGAGTAGTAACTTAATTTCTGCATCAAACAGATTCATTTTTTCAAGCTGGATCGGCTCATTTATTATAATCTGGACTGTACGCCCTGACTGCTCACAGGCACTATTTGCAATTCCTTGCCAGTGCTGCATCTTCTTTTGCTGACGTTTTGCATTAAGTTTTCCTGTGTTAGATCTTTGGGTTAATACAGGAGTAATTTCACTGACTCCAAGTTCAATGGCTTTTTGAATTGTAAAGTCCATTTTTTCACTGCGAGAGATACCCTGAAATAGATGTATATTTATCCGGGGTTCAGTGTTTTTTTCTGTAAAATTCTCAATATAAGCAACTGCATGACGCTTTGTTACTTCAGTTAATACAGCTGTGAATTCTCCGGTTTTTCCGGTTTGCTGACCATTAAAAAGAACAATAGTATCATCTGTTTTGAGCCGCAGAACATTGACAATGTAATTGATCAAGTTAGGTGGGAGAGTAAGGTGCTGTCCCTGACAGAGAGGGGTATCAATAAAAAAACGAGAGACTCGCATATTAAATCACACTATGGTTCAACTAATTTACTTACTTAAAATTCCTGTTTCTGCATTTGTGCAGAAATAGGAATTTTACCTGATAAGCCCTGTAATTTACAGCCATTCTCTCAGACAGCATTTTTTCTTCTAAGGGTAGATAAATTATAATTTGAATGAAGCAATTAATTGCTGAAGTTGACTAGCGAGTGTATCCAGGCTTTCAGCATGCGTTCGGGTGTCATTACTTAATTGAGAATTTTCCTGAGACTTATCTGAAATCTGGCTGACTTTACTATTTAAACTTTCAGATGCCTGCATTTGCTGCTGGGTTGCAATGGCAATTTTTTGATTAATTGCATTGATCTCACTAACAGACTCTTTAATTTCAGATAAAACAATGCATGATTCCTCAATTTGATCCAGAGCATCATCAGAATATTTACTATTTGACTGCATTGAATCATAGGCTTTTTTACTGGCACTTTGAAGATTTTCTATCATTTGCTGGATTTCATGAGTTGAATCCTGTGTTCGTGCGGCCAGGGTACGTACTTCATCTGCCACAACAGCAAAACCACGGCCTTGTTCACCCGCACGTGCGGCCTCAATGGCTGCATTTAAGGCTAACAGATTAGTTTGTTCTGCAATACCTTGAATCACCTCCAGAACGCCGCCAATGTTATTACTATCATTTTGTAATTGATCAATAATCAGGGCTGCAGAATTAACATTGCTGGTCAGTTGATCCACAGAGCCTATTGTTGTGGATATAGTAATATTTCCCCTGTTAGCGGCCTCTTCAGATTTTTTGGTAGCTAAAGTGGCCTGCTCAGTTAGTTCAGCCACCTCCTGAGATTGTGAATTTAGTTGCTGAACATCAATGCTTGCCTGCTCTGAATTCTGTTCCTGTTGCTCAATAGCGGTGTTAGTTTGTTTGGTAATTGATAACAATTCATCAGATGTGATGGTCAGACTATTACTGGCATTCTGAACCTGTTTCATAGTTCCCTGCAGGCTATCAGCAAATTGATTGAAACTTCGGGCAATCTGACTGATTTCATCATTTCCCTTATCATCCAGCCGCTGGGTTAAATCACCCTCACCTTCAACAATATCGATTAAAGCATTGTTAATTTTTTCTAATTTATTACCAATAAAAAATTTATAAGTAAATAAAATCGCAATAAAAACTAATATAAGGGCAAAAATTCCTGCGAACAGAGTACTGTAAACAATACTTGCCGCGTTGTTTTTCATGACTTGAATGGGCATGTCTATGGAAAGGATCCCGCGAACATCGCCTAATTTCCAGTCATTTTTCGGTGTGTCGGCTCGAGTATTGTGGCAGGCCACGCAAACGGGACTCGTCATAAGATCGGCTTTGGCCACTCGTATATAAGGAGTGCCGTCAATTATTTCTTCCCGGCTAAAGGAGGCCTGAGGATCTTTGTTCAGGGCATCCCATGCATCTTGTTCAAAGCTATCGAGAACCCGATCTTTACGGTTAGGAAAAGGATAGGCAGAAAAAAGTTTCATTTTGACTCCTTTTTCTGAAAGTTCAGTGCTTAAATCGTGGATCATGGTAGCAGGCAAAGGAATGGCTGTAGGATCATCTTTATGATTAATGGAACTTTTTATCTCACTGCCTTTGAGTACAGTGCCGATAATGTTTTTGGTATAATAAGAACGAATGAGCTTGAATTGTTCGACGGTGTTTTCGGCGCTGGAAATTGATTCAGAGAGGGTATTGCTGTTAATCCTACTGGAGACAACCCATAGTAGTATGAACAGGCATAAGACCATTATAACCGCCACGGGTACAAATAAGCGCAAAAAAAGTGAACCTTTCATGGTCAAATATCCCCTGAGTCTTTCTGATTAAATCCTGTATTAACTATAGTCGGTAAAAATAAAAAAATCTTTAGGGGAAGGAAAAATTTTTATTACTTAATGTAGGTTTTCAGTGGCTTCCAGATTGATGGCATCTTCGCCTGAAACCAGTTCGGCAATCTTTTTAATAGTTGCATTCAGCCAGCTGGGCCAGTTGTCAAAATCGATACCATCAATTGAATTTTTTATATATAAACCCAGTTCAGTATCTCCTTCAATCATCAGGCGACGTTGAAAAAACAACGTGTCCGGATCTTCACTGCGACTGGCCAGTAGAATAAACTCTTTAGAATCACCGCTAAAACTGACATCGGCCTGGGTTACTTTATTGGATAAAATCAGTCGTTCATTTTTAAAGCTTAGAAAAAAATTCAGGCCCATATCATTGACGCTGATCTGCAGCCATCGATCCTGTAAAAAGTCAAAATCACCCATCTCAATTTGCTCTGCCATCAGATGCTGCAAAACCTTTTCTCCAATCGTTTTTTGTAAAACAAAAGGAGGTTCAGGCAGGTGCTTAATAATACGGGGCAAATGAGTTGTTAATTTTTTTGCCAGTCGATTCACAAGTTTGGATGCGACTGCAGCAGGAGCTGGGGGTTTCTGGAGTGAACTTTTCATAGTGACCATAAGATAGAGTGATTGAACTTGCCATATTGCAGTAATTTGAGAACTTATTCATTGATCATCATCAATTCTATTTAAACTACTTAATGATAACATTCAACATCGGTTACTTTGTAACCAATATCAGCAATACGATTATCATTTACTCTATGCATTATAAAAATTATTTATTACAAAAAATATGATTGAACTTGTCTGCCCCGCTGGAAATTTTCCGGCATTAAAAGAAGCCGTGAATAATGGTGCCGATGCGGTCTATATCGGTTTTAAAGATGACACCAATGCGCGCCATTTTGCCGGTCTCAACTTTAATGAAAAAAATCTTCCCAAAGCCATAGAGTATGCCCATCAGCGGGGTACAAAAGTTTTTGTTGCCATTAACACTTATCCTCAGCCGGATGGCTGGTCGCGCTGGAAAAATGCGGTTGATATGGCCGCTGATCTCGGTGTTGATGTACTGATCATTGCGGATATCAGTATTCTTGATTATGCTGCAGACAAACACCCTCAGCTCACCCGGCATCTGTCAGTACAGGGCTCAGCAACCAGTTATGAATCACTGCGCTATTATGAACGGAACTTTGGCATAAAACGGGCAGTTTTACCCAGAGTACTGTCAGTTTCACAAGTTGCACATCTGGCACAGCAATCACCGGTTGAACTGGAAGTATTTGGTTTTGGCAGTTTATGTATTATGGCTGAAGGGCGTTGTCATTTATCCTCCTATGTTACTGGAGAGTCACCCAATACTTGTGGTGCCTGTTCTCCGGCAAAATCTGTTCGCTGGGAAAAAACACCCCGGGGCCTGGAATCACGCTTGAATAACGTGCTGATTGATCGCTATGATGATAATGAAAATGCTGGTTATCCAACTTTGTGCAAAGGACGTTTCACTATTGGCAAAAACACCTTCCACGTACTGGAGGAACCCACCAGTCTGAACACCATAGAGATATTACCTGAGCTGGATAAAATGGGGATTAAAGCCATAAAAATTGAAGGCCGACAGCGCAGTCCTGCCTATACTCAGCAAGTCACCCGGGTCTGGAGACAGGCAATTGATTCTTATTATGCTGATCCGGATAATTACACCCCTCAGGCACAATGGTCTGCAGCATTGAACAAGGTTTCAGAAGGTTCTCAAACAACCCTGGGTGCTTACAGCCGTCCCTGGCAATAACGACCGTTTTCCATTGGAGTAATTATGAAGTTATCACTTGGCCCATTATTATATTTCTGGTCACTGGATGATATTGAATCTTTTTATCAGAGCATGATTGAGGCCCCTGTTGATATACTTTATCTTGGCGAAACGGTCTGTTCAAAGCGGCGTTCACTGGGCTTCGAACAATGGATGGAATTGGCTGTTTCACTGCGTGATTCAGAGCCTGAAAATGGTCATAAAAAACAAATTGTTCTATCAACTCTGTCATTGATTGAAGCAGAATCTGAGTTAAAAACACTCAGACGCTATTGTGATAATGGTGATTTCATGGTGGAAGCCAATGACATGGCAGCTGTTCAGCTATTATCAGAGAAAAAAATCCCCTTTTCAATCGGCCCGACAATCAATGTCTACAATGCACAAACTCTGGCTGTTATGCAGAAACAGGGTTTGCAACGCTGGGTAATGCCTGTCGAATTGTCACGACACACCTTATCGGGCATTTTGAATGATTTGGATGAGATGGGTATAAAAGATAAAATAGAAACAGAAATCTTCAGCTATGGTCACATGCCCCTGGCATTATCAGCTCGTTGTTTTACTGCCAGAGCACATAACTTACCCAAGGATCAATGCGATCTTAAATGCATTGATTACCCTGATGGTCTACAGGTAAAAAGTCAGGAAGATCAGAGTTTATTCACCCTTAACGGCATCCAGACTTTATCCGGCCTGCGTTATGATTTATATAATGAGCTGGAAGAAATGCAGTCCATGGGCGTTGATATTATTCGCATTAGCCCACGTTCACGTCACACAAAAAATATAATCAATGCCTATTATCAAAAGATGAATAAACTGGAAGATGCTGCTGCATATAGCATTGCAGAAAACTGTAATGGCTATTGGCATGGTGAGCCGGGTATGTTGCAGAGTTCTCTTTAGGGGATAGGTTTTTGTGATATGGCGGTTTATGACCATAGTGGTGATTGATGGTGTTTTAAAATCAAGAGAAAAAGAAAGGGGGCGTTCGGACGAAATGCTGAGCCTGTCGATTGCACCCGACACTGGTTCGTCTAACTGGGGACGCTCAGGTACGTCCATGTAACGCTTGCTGTCGCCGTCCATGGCTCCAAACACCCCAGTTAGACGAACCAGTCTCGCGTACACTCTTCTACCTCAGTTGTCCTCACGGGTGTTGTCCAAAAGCAACAGCACTTTAACTCAGTAATATACAGTTACGGGAATTTTGCTTTGTTTTTTGCTGTAGGTAAGTATTAAAACCTCATACTGAGTAATAAAGATTCTTGGTTTCTACTGTGTGATATTTTAGTTTTATTTTCAAATAATCGAATTTTAGTAGCAAGTAATACATAAAATCGAACAAAACTCATTGAAATTGTGTTATTTTTGATTAAACCACCAATAATGTTCAATTGAGAAATACGGAAGCGGATATGGTCAATATGCGTGTTGCTTTAGATTTAACTGTTAGCCATTTGGAGATAAAATGAAACAAGCGGTTATCACACAAATCAATAGTCTAATAGAGGAAGGCTCAAAAATATCCAATGACTGGGAGATTGAACGTTGGTCCAACAAGGCAAAAATATTCCTACGTACCACCCTTGGTGAAAATTTAGTGAGTGACTTTACATCACTGGACAGTGACAACGAGTGGGATATACTTGCAATGCGGTTGGGTCTTCTTCAAGGCGTTGCCGCAAAATCCAGTGATGACGCCGAGAAATCAAACCCTACAATACAGAAAGAAAATTCACTACAACTGAACTCTGCAGCGGTAACCTCTAGTGAAACTCGAAAGGTCTTCGTTGTGCATGGTCACGATGAAGCTGCAAAGGAAGCAACAGCTAGGTTCCTTGAAAAACTGGATATGCAGCCAGTCATTTTGCACGAACAGGCGAGCGGTGGTCGAACGATAATTGAGAAGTTTGAAAAATACTCTGGCGAAGTTGGATTTGCGGTTGTTTTGCTGACTCCAGATGATCTTGGCACTACACAGAAAGAACCAGAAAAACCGCAACCTCGTGCCCGCCAGAATGTTATCCTTGAACTGGGGTATTTTCTGGGGAAATTATCTCGCAATCGTGTATGTGCCCTACACAAAGGAGGTGTCGAACTCCCTTCTGACATCCAAGGCGTAATATATATTGAAATGGATAACAATGGTGCATGGAAATCTAAACTCGCACAAGAGCTGGTGCAAGCAAAGTATACAATCAACCTTGAAGGATTATTAAGTAGCTAACAAGAGGTTGGTTTGTATCACAGGGACTTAGCGATTTTTAAAAATAGAGTTGAGTGTTTCGAGAGAGTGGAATTTTTATCAGTCTCTTTCCTTAGTCCCTGTGAACAAACAACCTGACGTTATAAGCCACGGAGACATATGAGCAATAATCAATCTCCTTACATGCTTGAAAGTGCATCTAATTATTTACGTGCAGCAAGACTGCTATGGTCTCAACCAAACTTAAGTGGTGTTGCTGTAGTAAATGCTGCAATAGCAATTGAAATAATTCTCAAAAGCTTCATTGCTCAGCCATCAGAGAACAATCGTAAAGGTACTGTTGCTGAGCAATATGAAATAAATGGTAAAAGACTCCACAAGTTAACAGATCTTGCTAAAGCTATAGAACCAGAACTATATAAGTCTCTTGGCTTTAACAAACATGAGTATTGGTTTGCAAAATACGATAATCTATTTGTCAAAGCCCGCTACCCTTATGAGCCTTCTGCAAATGGTGGACATACTGAAATACCAATATCTGTAGGTATAGAAATGTTTCGGGCTACAATTGCTTGGTATAAAGAAACTGAAAATAAAGATCCTTGGGTGCTTTTGTATCCTGAGGTCTCAGGAGGTGGCTTATAACAAGGTCATGCATTGGAAAATCTGGTCGTTGTTTGAATTTTAATTCCTGAGCCTTGTTTAGCCTCTTGTGCTATAAACAAGTATCTGGGACGACCAGTTTTCAAATGATGACAACGTTGGGTAACAAAAATATGAACAAACACATTATATTCTCAGTCCTTTTTTTATTTTCTGTTACTTGTATGGCAAATGATATGAAAGAACATATGTTCAAAACTGACGGTCTAATCAAAGAAGGACAATATGAAGAGGCATTAGAAAGAACCATATGGTTCCACAATCATGTACTTGAGCATCGTCCAAGTATGTATGGTGTAAGGTTGTCGTTTGCATTAAACAGGTGGTATAAATTTGGTCAATTCTATCCTCCTGCTTTAGAAGCATTAGTAGAAATAAGAGATTTTAAAACAGAGCAACTTTTATCTGGCAATGGTAACAAAAATCTATTTCATGATGTTTCATCAATAAACAGAACACTAAATGAAAATGGAAGAACTGTAATACTTTTCAAGGCACTAGATGAAGGACAACCTAAGCTAGCCAAGAAAGTATGGCGTATTGCTAAAGATAAAGTAATTCAAGAAAAAGAGTACTCTATTGCACAAAAATATATAAAAAATATTTTAAAAGACTATGATAAAAAAGAAAAAGAATTTAATGAAGAGATTGCTCGCTGTAATGAAAAAGAACGAAATTCACAAATTATTTCAATTAAAAAAGAAATGTTTGCTGATGAAGCAATAGAGCTAATATATTTGGCAATTGCATTAAACAAGAATGAAACTGCAAAAGAAATTAAAAACAGAGTAATTAATATCGTAAATGACTCACGAATAGAGAGTATAAAAATTAAATAAAGTACCCAACAAGAGGCAGGAGCAGATCAAATTGTAATTAGTGTCCATCCGTTTATTCCAAGTGATTGATACTATTAAAAAAACAGGAAGAAAAACTGAAATAAACGGCTGAATAAAATGCAAGACCTGAC
>JADGDG010000025.1 GCA_016744995.1 Gammaproteobacteria bacterium | reverse complement strand
ACAAAGAATTAGGAGAACGTTATAAAAAAACACTGAAAACTAAAGCCATTCAATCATCCGTTTCTTTTGCTCATGATGGCGGTATTCTTCCTTTAACCCATGCAAAAGGATTGCCTGTTTATAGCGTTAATGTCAAACAAGTTAATATTGATTTTCACCGTGTCAAAGCGGATAAAATATTACCTTTTCTTGAATCCTGGCGTGGTGGTAAAAGGAGTGCATGGCAATTAAAGCAGTATGCTGAAAAAGCAGACTTAGTCTATTCTGCACGATTTGATTTGCCCATTGAAAAAAACAAACGTGAACGAGTCATTTTATCCCTTAATAGTATTGATGAACTTGAAACTGCCGGCATTTACATTGCTGTTATGAATGTGCCGGGAAAATATGATTATAGACAAGCGGTAACTTACTTTATTCGCAGCGATATCGGGCTTCATGTCAGACGTTATCCTGGACAATTGGATGTTTATATACGCTCTCTGGTGACTGGTGATATTTTAAATGGTGCAAAAATCAGCGTGCTTGATGGCAATAACAAGTTGTTGAATCATGGCAGCGTTAGCGCTAAAGGCATTGTTTCTATAACTGACAACCTGAAAAAAGCACATTTGATTTTGGCCCAAAAAGGCCAGCAAATGTCTTTAGTGCGTCTTAACAATCCTGCATTGGATCTATCTGAATTCAATATTGGAAAACGCAAGGCCTATAAAAATGAAGCATTTATTTATGCTCCACGTGATCTTTACCGACCTGGTGAAAAAATTGAATTCAGCATGTTGTTGAGAAATTCAGATGGACAAGCTATTCCTGACATCCCAATTAAGGCGGTTGTTAAACAGGAAAACGGTCAAGTTGTTGAACGATTTTCCTGGCATTCACAAAAACTGGGCTATTATCACCATGTTTTCCATCTGGCAGATAATGCGCGAACTGGATTATGGCATATAGAAGTTAACCTGCCGGGTGATAAGATGCCGAGGAAATGGCATTTTTCGGTAGAAGATTTTTTACCGGAACGAATGAAACTGACGCTGAATGAACCTGACAAAGGTTACTTTATATCGCCTGATGAAACATTAGTCGTACCGGTTGATGGACAGTATCTTTATGGTGCCCCCGCATCCGGTAATCGCTTAGAGACCAGTATCAGTACTTACATCGATCAGCAAGCCATTGAATCGCTCCCGGGATTTCTATTTGGTCAGGTTGAAGAGTCAGAAGCAAGAAAGCAATATGATTTAGACAGTGACAAACTGGATAAACATGGCAAGTTAGATTTAAAGATCTCCTCCACATGGAAACAAATAAAATCTCCCATTGCCGTCAGAGTGATCAGCAGTTTATTTGAAACTGGTGGTCGGGCAGTCAAGCGTCAGGCACAATACCGTGTCTGGCCAGCAGACACTTTAGTTGGGGTTCGACCTCACTCTGAAGATCCACAAGCAAATACTCTGCTCAAGTTTGATATCCTCAATGCTGATTCATCGGGACTGCTGCATAAGCTGGATGATCTGCAAATTACTCTGATCAAAAAAAGACGTGATTATTTCTGGTTTTATAATGATTCAGATAATTGGGAAATGGATTATAGTGAAAAGCAATATCCTGTGTTTACACAAACATTATCGATAAATAAAGAAGAGAAGAGTTTACTTGAAGTACCCGTTGAATGGGGTGAATATCGACTGGAGCTCTATAATCCGGAAAACCAGTTGACTACAAGTATCAACTTTAATGCCGGTGGCTCCTGGTATTATGAAAATCAACAAGCCAAAATCACCAGACCGGACAAAGTCAGTCTGGTATTAAATAAGAAAAAATATAACGGCGGTGATATTGCTCAGCTATTGATTAAATCTCCTTTTAAAGGCAAAGGCATTGTTCTGGTTGAAAATAATGAGAAAAAGCTTTGGCAGAAGAATATTAATCTGGAAAACACCAATGAATTAACTCTGGAAATTCCAGTTTCTAAAGATTGGCAGCGACATGATATTTATATTTCTACAGTAATTTTTAATCAGCCTGATGACTTAATAACACAGAAAAATACTCAGAATGATGCGATTAAACGTGCAGTTGGACTAATTCATTTGCCACTTGATCGACAAGCAAGAGAAATTAATTTAACAGTTGATGTTGCAGAAAAAAGTAAACCTTTTTCTCAGCTTCCGGTCACGCTGAGTCTGGATAAAAAAACACTGGATAGCATTCCTTCGGATGCCAATAATCCGGTTATGGTGACACTGGCTGCCGTTGATGTTGGTGTATTGAATGTCAGTAATTTTAAAACGCCTGATCCTTTTAGCTGGTTTTTTGCACAACGCCGATACACCATTGATAGTCTGGATCTCTATGGCAATATTATGAATGGTCGCAAAGGTATTGTGGGCAAACAACGATTTGGCGGTGATATGGATATCACCAGTGCTGGAAATCTGCAAAAAGCAGAGGTAAAAATTGTTTCATTATTTCACCAGCCTGTGGTATTCAATGAGCAGGGGAAAGCGCAAATTGTTTTAGATATTCCTGACTTTAATGGACAACTGAGACTGATGGCTGTTGCGTTCAACAAAAACTCATTTGGTCAGCTGGAGCAGGATGTTATCATCGCTGCGCCATTGGTGACTCAGCTTTCAATGCCGCGATTTTTAGCGGCTAATGATGAGTCTAAAATAACCCTGGATATTCATAATCTCACTGATAAAGCACAAGTTATACAGGTTGATTTAAGCAGTGATGAAATGCTTGAAGTGATTGAACCACTCAGGCAGTTGTCCTTAGAAAAAGATGAAAAAAAGGTGCTCCACTTTGTTATAAAAAGCCAGCAGCGATTTGGTTTATCTGATATTGATTTAACTATTATGAATATTCCAGAAGAAGGAACTGATCCGGATAATGAGATTAATTTACACCGTCAATGGCAATTAGCGGTGAGACCTGCCTGGCCTGCTGTGCTGCGTAACCAAAAGAAAATTATTAATGTGGATGAGTCACTATCGTTGAAAATAAAAACCAGTGACTTAATGGCAGAGACATTAGCGACTGAATTGTTAATCTCTAATCAGCCGCCGATTAATTTATCCTCTCACTTAACACATCTGCTCAAGTATCCTTATGGCTGTCTGGAACAGACCACAAGCAGCAGTTTCCCCTGGCTTCTGGCTAATGAAGATAATATTACCTTATTGGGGTTGAAGAATATTAAAATAAAAAACAAACTTATTGATTATTCCAAGCGCAAACAATATCTGGCTCGTGGTGTGCAGAGACTCAGTGCTAAACAATTGAGCAATGGTGGCTTTGGTTTGTGGAGTAATCAAAGCAGTGAAGAATTGTGGCTCAGTGTTTATGCCAGTCATTATCTCCTTAAAGTCAGGGAGCAGGGTGTTGACGTCCCTGGTGCAGTACTTAAACCAGCAATTAAACGGCTGCAGCAATATTTACGCTCAATGCGGCCTGATTATAATTATCGATACAGCCAGCATCCAGAGCATTTAACCCTGGCCTATAAATCTTATGCCGCCTATGTTCTATCTGAGCTGCATCAGGCCCCCTTAGGAACGATGAGAACCCTCTATGATTATCATCGCAATGATGCACGTTCAGGGCTGCCTTTGATGCATCTTGGTATTGCACTGAGTCGTCAGGGAGATACAAAACGCAGCAAAGAAGCCATTAATCAATCACTGACTACCACTCGTGAAGAACACAGTTATCTCGGGGATTACGGCAGTGCTTTAAGGGATGTGACTCTGATGCTGGAAGCATTGATATTATTTGACCCGACTCATGAAGGCATTGCTAAGTTGCTGATTGACTTACAGGATGAATTGGTGAAACGCCAATGGCTTAGTACTCAGGAACGAAATGCTTTATTTATGGCCGGTGTTGCCCTGAAACATAATGGTAAGAAAGAATGGCAGGCATTAATAACAACGGCACTTGGAGAACAGAAAATTATTCATGAGGGTGATTTTAAATTAAAACTATCAGCTGAAGATCTTGCTGGGAATGTGTCCAGCAATGTGACAATTTCTTCCTTGAGTGCTGAGCGCCTATATGCTGCTCTGGATATCAGCGGTTATACAAAAACCGCGCCGGAGGCAGATTTCAGCCACTTTAATATTACCCGGACATACTATAATACTAAAGGTGAAATGATTTTACCTGAAGAAGTTGCTGTGGGAGAACTCATTATTGTGGAACTTTCTCTGCAGGCGAAGAACAGGATTCAGGATGCTCTGGTAGTGGATCTGCTCCCAGCAGGCTTTGAAATAGAAAACCAGAACCTTGAGCATAGCCTCAAACTGGATGCCTACCGGATTGGATCAGATGCTTTAATTGATAAAATATCTCCAGCTGAGATCAAATATCAAGCCTGGCGTGATGATCGTTATGTTGCAGCAATTGACCTCAAGCCTTATGGTACACAACGACTGTCTTATCTGATAAGAGCTGTTACTCCAGGTCAGTACCAGGTTCCACCTCCCTATGCTGAAGATATGTATCGTCCCTATATCCGTGCAATTGGTGAAACACCAGAGCCGCAGACAATACTCAATAGAAGTTATCAAATGTGAGCTGATATCAGAATACATTAACTTGAAACTTGAAACTTGAATGAAGAAAAAACCAGGAGCAAAAAATGCATATTATGATAATTTTTTCTGAGTGAGCTTGAATGAAAAAAATATTTAATTCAATGATTATTGCTTTTCTGATTGTATTTATTGTTTTCATTACTCTGGATAAGCTGGTGCCATTGCCTCTGGGTGGAGACAATACTGAACAATTTGCCAAAGTTATTGTTGCGGATGACGGTACACCATTGAGGGCTTTTGCTGATAAACAGGGAGTATGGCGCTATCCTGTGAGCATGGCAGATGTTTCACCGAGATATATTGAGACGCTGCTGGCTTATGAAGATCGCTGGTTCTGGCTGCATCCCGGGGTTAACCCGTTTGCAATTGCCAGAGCAGCAGGACAAAACTTGTTTAATGGCCGCATTATTTCCGGTGGTTCAACCTTAACCATGCAGGTGGCCCGGATCCTTGACCCGCATCAGCGCACCATTGCTGGAAAGTTAAAACAAATATTTCGTGCTTTTCAATTAGAATGGCATTATAGCAAGTCAGAGATACTTACAATGTATTTAAACCGGGCACCATTTGGTGGTCCCATAGAAGGTGTTCAGGCAGCTAGTTTTGCTTATTTGAGTAAAAGTGCCAGGGAATTAAGTCTTGCTGAGTCAGCCCTGCTGAGTGTTTTACCCCAATCTCCCAGCCGTTTCAGACCAGATAGACATCCGCAAAGGGCTACTCGTGCCAGAAATAAAGTACTTGATCGATTGCACAGTTTTGGCTATCTCAGTGCTGAAGAAGTGCAAGATGCCAGGTTGGAAATTGTGATGCCGCAACTGGATGCTCATCCGATGCTGGCACCAATATTAGCACGCAGACTAAAAAATAAAGTACTGCCGGGCAAGCCTCTGAAAACGACTATTAATGCAAATTTGCAGGCCAGTTTAGAGTCATTGGTTAAGGATTATGCGCATCAGTTATCCATAAAAAGTTCAGCTGCTGTACTGGTTGTGAATCATCATACAATGGAAGTAAAAGCCTATGTAGCTTCTGCCGATTTTTATGATCAACAGCGCTATGGGCAAGTGGATATGATCCGTGCCATCCGTTCGCCCGGTTCAACCTTAAAGCCTTTTCTTTATGGTATGGCATTAGATCAGGGACTGATCAGCTCTCATTCTATGTTAATGGATGAAGCAATTAATATAGCGGGTTATAAACCTGAAAATTTCAGTCAAAATTTTTCCGGGAAAGTGAGTATGAGTGAGGCATTACAGCGTTCGCTTAATATTCCTGCTGTGCAGGTATTACAATTCCTGGGACCTGGTTACTTTCATGCAAAACTGGAAAATGCCGGTGTCTTTTTAAAAATGCCCCAGAACAGCCGTCCTAATTTATCAATGATCCTTGGAGGCACTGGTACTCGTCTGGAGGAATTAGTTTCTGCTTACACTGCTTTTTCACGAGAAGGCAAAGCAGGGCAACTTGTATTTACTAAAAATACATTAAGTAATAGTAAATCGAATAATAATAAATCGAGTGATATTAAACTGTCAGCTAAGCCTGAAATCAAAGAAAAGTATCTTATGTCAGCAGGTGCGGCCTGGATCATTCATGATATTTTATCTCAAATCCCTTATCGAAACAGACTCTCCGGTATGATAAGGCAGAATTCAGGTAATAATTCCGGACGCAGTAATACTTTACTCGCCTGGAAAACTGGAACCAGTTTTGGATTTCGGGATGCCTGGGCCATTGGTATGACATCAGATTATACTATCGGTATCTGGACCGGGCGTCCGGATGGTACGCCCGTTCCGGGTCATTACGGTGCACAAACTGCTGTACCACTGTTGAAATCAGTTAGTCAGAATCTGTCTGCATTGCCGCTTTCCAGATCTATAGATAAGCAATATATGCCAAGACCTGAATCGGTTACTCAGAAAGTTATCTGCTGGCCCAGTGGTAAACTATTAGAACAAACAATTGCATCTGAGTGTGAAAAAACACATGTTTCATGGATCCTGGATGATACCATTCCTCCGGTACTTGCATTGAATCCTGATATTGAAACTGTTTTTGATGAACTAAAAATTATTTCTATCAGTGATGGTTCTTATATCAAAAAACCAGAAGGTATGGATACTGATTTATCTATCAATCTGGAAGCTCGGGGTGGTTTGGGGGAGTTGTACTGGTTTCTCAATGGCAAGGCTGTTAATACCTCAGCCACACGAGCAGTTCTGAATGTCAGCTTTGATCAGGGCGGCCAATATCAACTCAGTGCAATAGACCAGACAGGCCAAAGCCACCAGATAAAATTTGTTATAAGAATGTGATATAAAAGTGTATTTGAGTTTACAATGATGTTATCAATCACTATATTTAGCGTAACTACTCAGTGTATTCATCTTTTGCCCGATTTCTGCGTTATTTTCGTACTCAAATGGTCACATATACTTATATGCTCACATTTTCCGTGCGAAAATGCCTTGAACTCGGGCAAAATCTAAACACGCTGAATAGTTACGATTTTGCAACGACTTAATTTTTTAAATACATCTGTGACTCAATAATGTCTGTATGGAAATATTTATTTCTACTCTTATGCCTGATACTTTCAATCACTTTATCAGCAAATACCCTGTCATATGATTCACTATCAGCACAGAGGATTTCTGAATTTGTTTTAGACAATGGTTTGAAGGTTATTGTTAAACCCGATCATCGTTCACCCACCGTTGTTTTTCAAATATGGTATAAAGTTGGTTCTGCAAATGAGAAAAAACATCATACAGGTGTGTCTCATTTACTTGAACATATGATGTATCGCGGGAACAATAATCCATCTTCAGAAGATGTCTATGAGAAAATATCAAGCATCGGTGCTAAAGGAAATGCTTATACAAGTCGGGATTATACTTTTTATTACCATATCTTAACTAAACAACACCTGTCTCTTGCTTTTGCATTAGAAGCAGATCGTATGAAACGGTTAACAATTAATAAAAAGGGCTTAAGCATAGAAAAAAATGTTGTCAGAGAAGAAATACTAGACAATATCAGCCGAGATCCTTATCTTCCTGCTTTAAATGCACTTTATGATTTAGCTTATCAGCAAGAACCTTATCAAATACCAGCCATTGGTTTAATGACTGATCAGAGTGCTTTAACGCCTGCATATATAAAAAGCTGGCATGAACAATACTATACACCGGACAATTCAACATTAGTGATTGTTGGTGACGTTATTGCTTCTGATGTTTTTAAACTGGCTAATCAATATTTTTCTTCTATCAGAAAGATACGGCCAATGAAAAATAAGAGCCATCAGCCAGCTAAGAGTCATCAGCCAGTTAAGAGCCATCAGCCAACAATAAGTCATCAGCCAACTAAGGGCCTCCAGCCAGCTAGCAGCCATCAGCCAAAAAACAGACGTATTGTGATGCCAGAGACAACTTCTGTTGCTATGATTTTACTGGCCTTTAAGGTTCCGTCAATAAAAACATCAACCTCCCCTTGGGAAGCTTATGCTCTGGATATTCTGGCAGGCTGGCTGGATAGTGGGTTTCATTCTCGTCTGACAAAAAAATTGTTAAGAGAAGCTCAGATTGCACAAGATGTCTATGTGACTTATACACTGATGGATAAAAAAGGCAGTTTATTTATCATTGAAGCTACCGCAGCCCATAATATCTCAGTAGAACAACTTGAACAGGCAGTTATTGAAGAAATTAATGAGATAAAAAATGAAACTATTAGTCAGGAAGTTTTAAAAAAAATTCAAACTCAAATGATTGCTACTGATATTTTTGAACGAGATTCAATGTACACTCAGGCTAAAATTATTGGTCAATCAGAGTCAGTTGATATTACCTGGCAGGAGGATGCACAATATATTAGTCGGATAAAATCAGTGACAGTCGCTCAAGTGAAAGAGGTTATGCTGCGTTACTTTCAAATGGGGGAGAAATTCACTGTGATACAAAAAATGCATCCTGCGGAGAAATAATTTGATAATGATTTCTATTAAGACTACTATAAAGTGACTTAATACTTATATAAAGTCACTTAATACTTATGACTCTGTCTTTCTACCGGAATAATCTTTTCTATGAGGATATTATGAAAAAATATTTCTATAATTTATTGATATTGTTGTCAATTACTTTATTTTTTATGCCTGTGCATGGATGGGCTGCTGACGATAATAAAGCAAATAAATCAACTTTTTCACAAGCTGAGCTGGATCAGATGGTGGCACCTATTGCCCTGTACCCAGATTCACTATTATCACAGATCCTTATGGCATCAACTTATCCTGCCAATGTCGATGAAGCAGTAAGCTGGTCAAAAAACAATTCGAAACAACAGGGTGATGAAGCGGTTAAAGCCGTACAGAATAAATCTTGGGATCCCAGTGTCATGTCTCTGGTCGCTTTCCCTCAGGTGCTGGAAATGATGGGCAAAGAACCTGATTGGGTGCAAAATCTGGGTGATGCGTTTTTAGCTGCTCCTGATACGGTTATGGATACGGTGCAGAATTTACGGAGAAAGGCAAAAAAAGAAGGTAATTTAAAAACTACTGAACAACAAAAAATTGTCATTGAACAAGCCTCTCCTGAAATTATTATAATTGAACCGGCTAAACCATCGGTTGTTTATGTGCCAGTGTATAATCCAACAGTGGTTTATGGTGTCTGGTGGTGGCCGTCTTATACTCCTTATTACTACTATCCACCAAGATACGGCTTTGGTTCGGCAGTTGTTGCAGGCATAGGCTTTGGTGTGGGCATTGCTATTACCAATTCATTATGGGGCGGTTGTAACTGGCGACGGGGTGATGTGGATATTAATGTCAATCGTTATAATAATATTAATGTTAATAATAATAGAATTAACAATAGTAATAAAACAACGAACTGGAATCATAATAATAACAACAGACGTACTCCTTATCGTGATAAATCAAGCCGCAATAAATATAATAATAAGTTAGGTGGTTCAGATAAACGTAATGACTTTCGCGGAAGAGATAACGGAGTCAAAACTAATAGCTCGATAAGTAATAAAACTCGTGATGCTGACCGAAAGAAAGCTCAGGCTACTTTGAAAAATCGTGGTGCTGATCCCATAGCTGAACGCAAAAATTTATCTGGAGCGGGTGGAGATAAAGTCAGATCACAGGTCAATAAAGTTGATCATAATCGGACTGACAGCTTCAGGAATAAAAGTTCAACACAAAATAAAACAAATTCTGGTAATTTTACCGGGAATCGCTCAAATTCTTCACAACGGAAGTCAGGCGCTTCACAAAAACGTTCGAATTCACTTTCTGGCATACGTAATCAAAAACAGTCATCCAATAACTTTAATCGAGGCAGTCGTTCCCGAAGTCGATCAGGCGGCGGTGGTCATCGTGGCGGCGGCGGACGCAGATGATAGAGAACCTGGCTTTAGCTAACTTATTGAGAGTGATGAAACAAATGGAAACCAGAATGAAATTTGATAATGCCCCTGTAAATATTCAGAACATACAAAATAAAAAGCAGTTTCGATCAAAGATCGTCTCTTTTTTTAATATAAACTTGCTGTTATTAGCTCTAAGTCCTGGTGTTTTTGCTCAGCAGGCTTTTTTTTCAACGGCTGAAAAAGCGGCGGATAAACTACATGAAGTGGTACTTGCAAAAGATCCTGCTGCGGTCAAAACAATGCTTGGTTCGGAAAATATGCATTTATTGCCGCTGGAAGAAATTGATGAGCTGGATAGAAATCTATTTCTTAATGCCTGGAAAAAATCCCACCAATTAATTGCCGGGAAAAAAGATCAATTCTTCATCGAGGTTGGCAAGCTTGGCTGGACTTTCCCAATTCCTCTGGTTAAAGGAAAAAGTGGCTGGTATTTTGATACTGCTGCTGGAATTGAAATTATAAAGACAAGACGTATTGGTCGTAATGAGCTTTCTTCTATACAAGCTGCTATGGCATATTATGATGCCCAGAAAGAGTATGCAGAACAGGATAGAAATGGTGATGGTTCACTAGAATATGCACAAAAATTTTTAAGCACTCCGGGTAAAAAAGATGGTTTATACTGGGCGGTGAAATCAGGCGAGACCCCCAGTCCTCTCGGCTCTTTATTTGCTGCTGAGACACCTGAAGGCGCATATCATGGCTATTACTATAAGATACTCAAGGGACAGGGAGAAAATGCTCAGGGAGGTGCATACAACTATCTTAGTGGTAAGCGCATGAAATATGGGTTTGCTCTGCTTGCCTGGCCGGCACAATATGGTGATTCAGGTGTTATGAGTTTTAGTATCAACCAGAACGGTATTCTTTATGAAAAAGATCTCGCTTCAGATACAGGTAAACTGGCATCACAAATGACACTTTTTAACCCGGCTGAAGGCTGGGTGCGTTCAGAAGAAAATCCATAAGATAAATTAAGCAGGGAGTGTGACATGAGCATTAAAAGACATGGCCTTTCAATTGGCATTGAAAAATCCAATGCAAAATTCTTTATGACTATGAAAGCAGTAGGTAAGTTAACTCATGAAGACTATGAAGTAATAACGCCAATGATTGATTCGGCACTTGCTGGAATTAAAGATGCTGACGTCCACATGTTAATTGACGGAACTGAGATGGAAGGCTGGGAAGCAAGAGCTGCCTGGGATGATTTCAAATTAGGCATCAAACATGGCAGGGAATTTAAAAAAATTGCTATTTATGGTAATAAGAACTGGCAGGAAATTGCTGCAAAATTAGGTTCATGGTTTGTTTCAGGCGAAGTGAAATACTTTGAAAATTTTAATGAGGCCTTAGAGTGGATTGATGTTTAATATGATGTTTAAAAATATTCAGTTTTTTTCCCTGACACTTGTATTGAGTGTATTACTAAATGGTTGTTCTTCAATTGGAAAAATTGAAAATGATACAGTAGCACAGTTGCCAGAAGGTGAACAACGATACACAATTAAAAATTATTCTGATCAACATCCTGCCGGAGATACTCTTTTTGTGCTGGCTTTTTCCGGTGGTGGTACACGGGCGGCGGCTTTATCCTATGGTGTATTAGAAGAACTCAGAGATACTCATTATCAATCAAATGGCAGTGATGTTCGCCTGCTGGATGATGTTGATCGGATCAGTTCTGTTTCCGGGGGGAGTTTTACTTCTGCCTATTATGGTTTATTTGGTGATAAAATTTTTGATGATTTTAAAGACGATTTCTTATACCGGGATGTTCAGGGCGATTTGAGTAGTTTGTTCCTCGGTGTTTTTGATCTGATTGGCCGAATGTTTTCCACAACAAGTCGTACTGAGCTTGCCATTGATTACTATGATAAACATATTTTTAAGGGTAAAACCTTTGCTGATTTACAGAGTTCTGGCAGACCCTTGATACTGATTAACTCCACTGATTTGAATTCACAAAGCCAGTTTATTTTTCTTCAGGCGCAGTTTGATTTTCTATGTTCTGATCTCTCTCAGTTTAAAGTAGCAAGGGCTGTAGCTGCATCTTCAGCGGTACCGATTGTTTTCCCTCCCATACTATTAGAACGGCATGGTGAATGCCATTATGAAAAGCCTCAATGGTTGACTAATGCTGAGACAGCAGCAGAGCAGAACGAGGATCAACGGCTGGAGCGTTCAGCTGGTGCATTGAGCTTTTACCTGGATAAAAATAATCCTCCCTATGTGACCTTGCTGGATGGTGGAATAACCGATAATCTGGGCTTGCGCACTATTTTAAAAACAGTCAGCCTTTCTGGTAGTGTAAAAAAGATCAGCGAGCAGGCATATAAAACAAAAAAGCTGCCGAAGCGTCTGATTGTTATCGTGGTTGATGCTTCAACATCCAGTGAAACGGAAATTGGAAAGGGTATAACACTGCCTTCAATTGGTGATACTCTATCTGCCGTGACTGATATTCAGCTACATCTCTATAATACGGAAACGAATACCCTGCTTAAGAAGAAGTTAATTGAGTGGGCAAGCATTATTTCAACTAAAGAAAATCCAGTCACTCCTTATTTTATTGATCTGAATGTAACTGATATACAAAAAAAATCAGATCGCATATTTTTTAATCGAGTTCCAACCAGCTTCTCAATTGAAAAAGAGCAGGCTGATCGACTGATTGAGCTCTCAAAAACAATGCTGCGTGATAATCCTGAGTACCAAAAATTATTACATGAGTTAGGTGCCCGTAAGGATTAGTGTATTAAGTCCAGGGAGAATGGCTGGTCAGCTCATGTTAAATATTGAAAATTGATCAAGAAAGAGTCCTTTGCTCCGCAGATAAATGTAATAATACAGGCATTAACATTTATCTGATGAGGAAAAAAATGCTGCACTTTAATAAAATTAAGCCCTTTAAATTTCTTTCTTTTACAATTACAATCGTGCTTATCCTGCTAACGGCATCATGCTCAAAAACGCCTGATGTTCGCCTGACCTTGTGCCAGGAGCTGACTGAGCTATTATTAAATTCACCGGAAAATCTTGAATGGCAAGATCATAAACCAATTATAAGAGGATATAATGATCTTGAAATGCAAGTCTCTTATTCATTAGTAGACTCTGATGCTACGGCTGCTAACCAAGCTTCCTGTTTTTATACTTACATTCAAGATCAGGATGCAGTGGGTGCAGAAGAATTTAATGCACCCACTTCGGCTTATTCTACCTACCCCATTAAAATGATATTAAATGGTAAGTCTGTAGGTAAGAATAAATTAGCAAATCTGGTCAATTTGGCTATGGTCAAGCAAGGTAAAAGGGCAGTTGTTAAAGTCAAAGAAACCGTGGAGCAGGGAATTGAAACAATCAATGAGGAAGTTGGAAGCCAGCTTGAAAAATAATAATAGATTGTAATAGTCAGAAGAGAACTATAGTTAGAAGAGAGCTATAGTCAGAAAAGAACTATAGAAACACTATGAATATGTGCCTCCCGGAGGCGCATATTCATGTTGATATTATTTTATCATTGCTTCAGCTGCTTTTTTCATATCAACTGAATCAGCGGCTTTTTCTTTATCCACAGAGTCATACGCTTTTTGGTAATCAACACCATCTGTACCTACCGCTTCCATTGCCTTAGTAGCATCTACTGAATCAGCCGCTTTTCCCTTATCAACAGAGTTATAAAGCTGGTTATAATCTACAGCGTGGGCTGATGTGATGGTAAAAAAGAATAAGCTTATCAGTAATTTTTTCATGGTATTAATCTCAAATAGTTGTTTATGTGATACAGAATAATATGTGAAGTATATTCAGTTTTATTGTTTTAGTCTAATAAAATAAATTTTCATTATTTTTGCTTGTGAACAGATTGTTGTAATATTCTAAAATTATTAACTGTTGAATTTATGTTTGAAATGAGTCTCCCAGTAATAATTCCATTTATTGTTTTATTGTGTATAGTATAATGCAGACAGGTTATTCAACCTGTCTATCAATGATAATTGACTCGTGAAATTTAAGGAAAACAAATGTCCCAAGCTTTACTTCAACAATTATTTCAACCATTACTCCAACAAGCTTTTTCCAGAGTGATATTGTTAATCTTTTTATTGCCTGTTTCACAACTATTATTTGCACAAGAAGCTCCTGATGATATTATTAATGTCTGTTCTGCCTGCCATGGTTTTGATGGTGTTGGCAAAGAAACAGGCTTTCCAAATCTATGGGGGCAGCCTGAAACTTATCTTAAACATCAAATTGAAGCTTTTCGAAATTCAACTCGTGTGAACCTTGTTATGGATGCTGTTTCTCATGAGTTACCGGATAAAGATATTCTTTATGCGGCCCAATACTATGCAAAACAAACGGGGCCATCCGATTTATCCAGTTCACTGGTATGGCGCGGTGATAAATGGCCGGGTGATATGTCTTTAGGTGAAAAAATAGCCTATACCGGAAAATTAGCAGTGAAAATGCCTGCGTGTGTGACCTGTCATGGACCCAGTGGTGTGGGTGTTGCTCCTTTTTTCCCACGCTTAGGAGGGCAGGATAAAAATTATCTGTCCAATCAACTGCACGCCTGGAAAACGGGTAAACGACCACCTGGAACAATGGGTGTGATGGTTGGGATTGCGATTTCACTGACAGATAAAGAAATCGAGGCAGTTACTGCTTATTTTGCTGCTCAGGGGGAGATAAAATAATGAAATATTACATCTTATTTGTGTTGACGTTTTTTAGCTCTTTTGTGCATGCAGAAGCCTTTCATGATCTCTACGAAATTGACCCGGGTGCTATGATGCAGGGTAATGGTGAACACCAGTTGCCACAGTGGACTAATTTAAAAAATGGCGAAGCTGGTGATGTGGTTAAAAAAGGCTATTCACTGTTTATGAATGGCAGTCAATTAAGGTCAACCGGAATGGTTAATAATGGTATGTCCTGCACCAATTGTCATTTAAGTGGCGGTCAACTGGGACATGCTGCACCCATGTGGGCAGCATACCCTGCCTATCCTGCTTTTCGTAAAAAGAATAATAAGATCAATTCCTTCGAAGATCGCATTCAGGGATGTTTTCTCTATTCTATGAATGCAAAGAATGGCAAACCACCTGAGCTCAAAAGCAAAGAAATTCTGTCTCTGGAAGCTTATTCTCAATGGCTGACTGGCAACATTCCTAAAAACAAATCAATACCAGGGAGAGGCTTTGTTAAATTAGAAAAGCCAGAACAATCCCCGGATTATCAACGTGGAAAAATAATCTATAACGCACAATGTGCGCTCTGTCATAATGATGATGGCTCTGGACGACAAATATCTGAACGTTACGTATTTCCACCCCTATGGGGAAAGGACAGCTTTAACTGGGGGGCCGGTATGCATCGAGTCAATACCGCAGCTTCATTTATTAAAGTTAATATGCCGCTGGGACTGGGTAATTCATTAACTGATCAGCAGGCATGGGATGTTGCTTATTTTATCAATAGTCATGAAAGACCGCAGGATCCAAGGTTTAAGGGAAAGCTGGAGCAAACTCAGAAACAGTTTCATCAACATGATGGGCAATATGGTAAAATTTCACCTGAAGATAAACATATCTTAGGTGCGAAGGCCTATTAAAATAAAAGGATTTCAAATAGCTCATGAGTGAATCACTTCAGCATACAGTGAGTGTTTTTCTGGCTTTTTTTGCGATTATGAATCCCGTTGCTAATACCGCTGTATTTGTTGGCTTAACTGGTGGGCTGGAGCGAGCAGCCCAGCAAAAAATAGCACTTAAAGCCTTAATCATAACTTTTTTCATCATATTGATCTTTGCCGTTCTGGGCAATACCATTTTTCATTTATTTGGTATTACCTTGCCGGCATTAAGAATTACCGGGGGGATCCTGGTGTTTCTTATTGGCTATCAAATGCTTCATGGTGAAAGTTCAAAAATGCACCAGCCTGAGGAAAATGATGATAGTGATATTTCGGTATCACCCTTGGCTGTTCCAATCCTTGCGGGGCCGGGAACTATTGCCACGGCTATGAATTATTCAGCAACAGGTGACTGGACTGAGATTCTGATCACCATTGCGGCTTTTTCTATTCTTTGTTTATTCACCTATGTCTGTTTTGTTTTTGGTCAAAGAATGGTTCAATTCTTTGGTGCCAGCGGCATCAGTATAGTGACTCGATTAATGGGTCTGATCCTTGCTGTTATCGGAATTCAAATGTTACTGGAAGGTGTCTTTGGCGCAGTTGCCAGTTTTACTAATGTTACGATTAATAGCTAAATTTATGGTCAACAGACTTGCACCAGAGTTTCCAGTGGCAGCTAAGCATAAACCTTGTACTCAAATTTATTGAAGTTGAACAAACAAACTGAATATTATTTTTTAGTCATGGGGTATAATCACCCAGAAATTATCAGTTGCGTTTTCTATGAAATCTCAGGCAATAAACAATAAAGGAAAATTACGTGGAAATAGAAAAAAGTCAGATCAGAGAAATGATCAAAAAAGATCTCACTGATATTTTAATTCGTGTCGCGCTGGTCGGATTTTTAGTTTATATGAGTCTGAAAATATTTAATCCCTTTATGGGGATTATGCTGTGGGCATTGATTCTTGCCGTGATTCTATTTCCTATGCATCAGAAGCTGGCTAATAAACTGGGTGGCAAACAGGGGCGAGCCGCGACTATTTTTGTTCTTTGCGGGATCCTTTTTCTAGGTGTTCCCACAGTGATGTTAAGTGGCTCTCTGGTTGATTTTGTCCAGCAAGCCCGTACCAACTATTCAAGTGGCTCAATTACCATTAAACCACCTGCACCCGATGTTGCACAGTGGCCGCTTATTGGCCAAAAGCTATATGATGTTTGGGGGCAGGCAGCAAAAGATTTGCCCGCATTATTAAATAAACTTCACCCTCAACTTGAAGGTTTTGTTAAGAGTGCATTAGAATTTGTTGCGGGCATGGCTGGTGGTCTGTTTCAATTCTTATTATCAATGATATTTGCAGGGATCATGCTGGCTTACGGCAACTCTGGCAGTGAAGCGATATTAAAAATTATTAATCGCTTGTCAGGTCATAAAAGAGGTGCTTCCTTACATAAACTTTCAACGGCAACAATCCGTTCTGTTGCTATGGGGGTTGTCGGTGTATCAACCATACAAGCACTGATTTTCGGTGTTGGTTTTATCTTTATTGATTTACCGGGGGCGGCCATAGTTGCATTTATTATTCTGGTTTTTGGTATTGCTCAGTTACCTGCTATTATCTTCACCATACCTACGGTTGCCTTTATCTGGTGGAGTGGTGATTCATCGGCTATGAATATTGTCTTTACGATTTATTTTGTTATTGCCGGTTTTGCCGATAATGTACTTAAGCCGGTATTTCTTGGCCGGGGTGTTGATGCACCCATGCCGATTGTTTTAATTGGTGCTCTGGGCGGGATGCTATCAGCAGGACTTGTTGGCTTGTTTGTTGGTGCAACCTTTCTGTCACTCGCTTATGTTATTTTTATGGCATGGGTTGATGAAGATGAAGATTTAAACGCTTTAGTTGAAGAGAAAGGTTAGAGACTATTTTGCTGCATAAATATTTCTATAATATTTTTCCCTTTTTTGGTCTATTAGTCTTATCAGCCTGCACAACACTCGGGCCTGATTATAAAGAGCCTGTTGTTGGCTGGCTGCAGGAATGGCAGCCGGCAGTTTATGCTGATATATCCAAACAGAAAACTTCTTCGAACAATACTTTCTCAGATGAGAAAGAACATAAAACTGAGTATGAATTCTGGTGGCATTTATTTAATGATCCTGTTCTGAGTCAGTTGATTAAAGATGCCAGACAAGGCAATCATTCACTGCGTATTGCCGGTTTAAGAATATTTGAAAGCCGTGCGCTTCTTGGGATTGCCAACAGCAGTCTTTATCCACAATTACAGCAGGTCAATGGCAGCAGTAGTTACGTCAACAATCAATCTCATGGCGGCAATGCACCTAAGAGCCAGAGTTATACCGGTTATCAGGCTGGTTTCAATCTGGGATGGGAGCTGGATTTTTGGGGGCGTTTTCAACGAGGTATTGAATCAGCAGATGCGGCTTTCTTTGCTTCAGTTACCAATCAGCAAGACGTTCAGGTTATATTAAGTGCTCAAATTGCCAGCGCCTATTTTTCCTATCGCACCACGCAGGCTCGAATAAAAATTGCTCATGAAAATGCAAAAATTCAAAAGCGCAGTTTTGAAATTACGACCAATGTGTTTAATAGTGGAGAAGGTTCAGAGCTGGACTTGCAACAGGCCAAAACACAATATTTAGCAACCTTGTCAACAATTCCTGAATTAGAAATTGCACTTTCTCAGACACGTAATGCTATTGCTGTTCTTCTAGGCAAACAACCTGGTGTACTACCTGAATTAGAAATAACAACGGTCGAATACAAGTGGCCTGTTATTTCACCAAAATATTTCCAGTATATACCGGCAAATATGCTTACGCGTCGCCCTGATATTCGTACTGCAGCCTGGCAGGTTGCTGCTCAATCTGCACAAATTGGTGTGGCCGAAGCAGATTTTTATCCCGCTATTTCTTTGTTGGGCACGATAGGCTGGTCAGGCAGCAATCTGAGCGGGGCTTCAGATACCAGCAGTCTGATTATTGGCCCCAGTTTTACCTGGAATATTCTGGATTATGATCGCATTGAAAATAATGTGCGCATACAGGATTCGCGTTTACAGCAATTAATAGCACAATATCAGAATCTGGTTTTGCAAGCAGCAAAAGAAGTAGATGATGCCTCCTATAGTTTAGTCAAAACCTATGAGCAAAAATTACTGGTTGATAAAAGCCTCATCGCCTCACGACGTGCTCTGACTCTGGCAAATATTCGTTATCGTGAAGGTTACTCTGATTTTCAACGTGTGCTGGATGCTCAACGTGCGATGTTTTCTCAGGCTGATCGCCAGTTACTTACTCAGGGCAGTTACATTGCAACTATTGTCAACTTATATAAAAACATGGGCGGTGGCTGGTCTGAAATGTCCATAGATGAGCTAATTTCAAGGGAAGTCAGAAAAACAATGCAGGAGCGTACAGACTGGGGGGATTTACTTACAACTCCTATTATATCGACAAGCAGTCCATCACCAAAAACAGAGTCAGAGGCTTCCCAAAATGAGCAATAAGGAACCACAGCCAGATGAAGCAAAAATGGATTCAGCTGAAACCTCTGTAGAAGAAAATAGTGCAAAAAAATCAGTTAAAAAAGGCACCATTATTATCTTAATGCTCATCATTTTTAGTCTGCTCTGGTATCTGGTTTCAGACCGATACACACCCTATACCCAGCAAGCTCGTATTGACGGTTATGTCGTTGGTGTGAGTTCTGAGGTGTCAGGTGTGGTCAGAGAGGTATGGGTTAAGAATAACCAGTTCATTGAAGCCGGTCAGAAACTTTTTGAAATTAAACGTTCTCAATATGAGATTTCATTGAATAAAGCCCGTTCTGATCTCGAAGATGTGAAGCGTCAAATCGCTGCGGGTTCAGCAGGGGTTGAATCTGCTGAATCTAATCTGGCAGCTGCGAAGGCCAATAAAAAGAAAGCCCAGCAGGATGTTAATCGTCTTGAGGGCTTGTATAAAAAAGACCCCGGAGCGATTTCTATTCGTCGTCTTGAATCATCACGTTCATCTTATGCTCAGGCTCTGGCAAAGGTTTCGGGTGCCGAGGCAGAAGTCGTGCGCGCCATTGAACAAAAAGGCGGGGAAGGGGAGAATAATGCTAAGTTAAAAAGTGCCACCAGTGCAGTAAATAAAGCAGAACTTGATCTATCACATACAACGACTTATGCTTCATCGGCGGGTATTATCACTGATCTGCGCACTGATGTGGGACAATTTGCTAATGCTGGAAGCCCATTGATGACTTTTATATCAATGCATGATATCTGGGTTGAAGCACAATTTACAGAGAACAATCTGGGGCATATGAAAGCCGGCAGCCGGGTTGAATTAGTTATTGACTCGGTTCCTGGAGAGGTTTTTTCAGGTGAAGTTCGCAGTATTGGCTTAGGTGTTGCTTTTGGACAAACGCCTCCGGCAGGTACTTTGCCTACTATTGATAACAATCGGGACTGGCTGCGTCAGTCACAACGATTTCCCGTTATTATTTCATTTGATGTTGAGCAAAGAGACTCCCTCAGGCAGTTTATTCGTATTGGCGGACAGGCAGAAGTTATTGCCTATACTGAAGGTTATGGCTTTTTGAACAGTCTTGCAAAAATCTATATCCGTATAATGAGTTATTTTTCTTATGCATACTAATATTAGTTTTATAGAAGTGTTGGCTTAAATGCATTTACAGGCAAGGCGTATTTTTCGTTTAAGCTTCACCCCTGCTTTGGCTTTAACGATTGCTTATGCTATTCCCACACCACTGCCTTTTATTGCACCCTTATTTGCTTTTTTTCTGACGGCCATGCCCGGACCTCCTCTGGGGGTAAAAAAATTATTCGGTTTAATCATTCTGGTGCTAATAACGTTGGGTATGGGGGTGATGCTTATTCCCATGATTTTGCATTTTCAGGTAACCGCCTTATTACTTGTTCTGGTTGGCTTATATTTGAGTTCTTATCTGACGGTTAATCTTAGTAAGAACCTGCCGGGTACTTTTCTTGCTATGGGGGTAACTATGATTTCTGCTGCGGGAACGGTCAGTTACAGCCTTTCAGCGATGATCATTCAAGCTCTGGTGCTGGGAATTATTATTGCCACAGTGAGTCATACCCTGGTGTATTTATTCTTCCCGGAAGATCCTCCTCAGCCTGCTGGTGAAAAAGCTGCTCAAGCCGATGATGCCGTTCAAGATGAGTCAGCCTCCGATATAAAAGGGGTGGCACAATCAAACTGGATTGCTATTCGAAGTACTCTGATTGTTTTTCCTGCCTACTTATTACTTTTAAGTAATCCTCTGGCATATATGCCGATTGCCATGAAATCAGTTATGCTTAGTCAGCAAGTATCAAGTATTGATGCAAGAAGTGCAGGAAAGGAGTTAATCGGTTCAACCATTCTGGGTGGTGTTTTTTCAGTTTTATTCTGGTTTGCCTTAGGACTCTGGACCAATTTATGGATGTTTTTTTTATGGATGTTACTTTTCAGTCTGTTTTTTTCCTGTAAAATTTATCAACTAATCAGCACTCGATTTCCTGCTTCATTTTGGGTTAATACGGCAGTCACTATGCTGATCATGATCGGGCCTGCTGTTGAGGATAGTGCTAATGGCAAAGATGTTTATGCTGCTTTTTTCAGCCGTTCTATTTTATTAATATTAATTACACTCTATGCTTTATTAGCCATTCATTTTCTTGAATATATAAAATCTATTAAAACTAAATCAAATCACAGGACTTGCCATACCCATGCTCTCTAATGTCTTCTTAGGTTTTTCTGTAATGGTCGTATGTTTAATTTTACAGCTGGTGCTGCTGGTTTATGCCATTCGTTATTATTTTAAACATCGTTTTCAGGCCCATCCAACATCACTGCTTCCCGATTTAGGCGTTATTATTGGTGTCATGCTGCTTTTGCTTATTGGTAATCTGGGACAAATTGGCGTTTGGGCAAGTCTTTTCATGATGTTGGATGAATTTAAGCATTTTTCTGATGCCTTTTATCATTCAGCGGTTAATTTTGCTTCTCTGGGGTATGGCGATATTGTGATGTCAGAGGAGCATCGGCTGCTGGGGGCATTAGAAGCAATTAATGGGGTATTAATGATCGGGGTCTCTACCGCCGCTTTGATGACACCGTTTAAAGATGCAATACAGACTGCTATGAAAGAAAAAAAGGGGGAAATAAATAATTGACTGCTGTCTTAACCCTTAGCGCCTTAACCCTTAGCGCCTTAGCAATGCAATCCATCGCCAAACATTAAGCAGACCGGCTAATGCGGCAGCAACATAAGTCAGGGCGGCTGCTAATAACACCTGATGTACAGCGATGAGATCCCGCTTGGTTACATAATTACCTTCCTTGAGTAATGGCAGAGCTTTATTAAAACTGGCATCAAATTCAACTGGTAAACTAATTAAGTGGACAACAACTGATGAGGCGATGCTGAAAAAGCCTATGAGTGCAATAAAGATCCCTGCCGCAGGGGAGTGAACAAAAGCACTGAGAATGGGAGCAATAAAAATAATACCGGCCCCAAATTTTTGAAATTGTTGAGAGGTGGCAACCATTTTCCCGCGTAATATCAGTAATTTATCATTTCGAAAATCCTGGATTGCATGACCAACTTCATGAGCGGCTATGGCTATTGCGGTAAGGGATTTTCCACTGAAATTTTGCTTACTCAAACGTACTGTTTTACTTTGAGGATCATAATGATCACCTTCTTCTGTGGTTTCCAGAGTGACCGGCAGCTGATAGCGCTCAATTAAATGCTGTGCCAGATCACCACCAGTGCCCGGCAGTGCTTCTATGGTTTTGCCATGGCGCTTCATGACATATTTTACCCACCATTGCGGGATAAAAAATATGCTAATAAAAATGAGGATGAGAATAATATAAACCATCTATAGACTGCAGCTCCAGACAGGTCATGGTAACTAATTGTAAATAGTTATTGTAAGTATTAGTCGCTACAAATTTATTGTATAAACTATGTTAAAATGGGGTTTTAAGCCGCATCCGAATTAATGAGTAATAAAAGTTAATGATAAAAAACCAAACAGTGGTAGTTCTTGGTGCCAGTGCAAAACCTCAGCGTTATTCTTATCAAGCCATTAAACTTCTTCTACAGTATCATCACAGAGTGATCCCTGTCCATCCCAAGCTGGATCAAATTGAAGGACTAACTGTTTTTGCCAGTTTATCTGATATAAATACCCCGGTTGATACCCTTGCTTTGTACCTGAGTGCAGAGCGAAGTCAGATCATCATTGATGATATTGTTGCACTCAGGCCCGGGCGGGTGATTTTTAATCCCGGGACAGAATCAAAAGTATTGGAAAAAAAGCTTTCTGATGAAGGTATTTTCTTTGTACATAATTGTACTTTGATTATGCTGGAGTCTAATCAATTTGATTTTGACTCTGAATAAAAAAGCCCCTGACCTGAATGGCAAGGGGCTTTTGTTACAGCCTTTGCTAGCACATAGTGCTATGAGCTAAATTAATAACTTACAAAGCAGCCATAATTTCTTCTGTTACTTCACCAATTGACGGGCTGCCATCAATTGAAATCACTTTAGTGTCGCCACCGAGTCCTTTAAAGAAATTAACCGCAGCCATAGTGCCTGTATTTTCGTCATAATAAATATCATGGCGCTTATCAATGGCGACATCATCCTGATCATCAGCACGCGCTGATAATTTACCACCGCATACACGACAGACCATTTCACCATCTTTTTCAGCGGGTTTGATGGCATCAAAAGCGATATGGTTTGGATGATTATTATCATTTTCACACAGACGACGGCCGGTAATACGAATTTTTGCTACGCTGCGATCCAGAACAATTTCAATTACATAGTCTAATTGGATATTTTCATCTGACAAAGCTTTAGCGAGTGTTTCAGCCTGAACTTTATTACGGGGAAAACCATCAAGCAGCCAGCCGTCTTTACAGTCATCTTCTTTTAAACGGTCAAGAATCATCGGGATTGTAATGTCATCGGGTACTAAATCACCACGATCGATGTATTCTTTTGCTTTCATCCCAAGCTCTGTGCCGCCGCCGATGTTCTTGCGGAAAATTGCGCCTGATTCAATGTGAGCAATATTGTATTTTTCCTGCACAATAGCGCCCTGAGTACCTTTACCACTACCGTTTGGTCCAAAGATTAATATATTCATTGAGTTCCCTTTTTTAGTTTGTACATTTATGGTGTTGTTTGGCTAAAATTTTTATCTTTCCATCATATCATTAACTTGATTGCGCGGAAATATTTTTATCATTTGACATTTTATTATTTAGGCAGATATCATTAATCTGAATATTTATCATTTGACGGCGAATAAACATTTAGCGCATAATTTTGATAATTTACCACTATACTTAACGAATAACGCTGATCTATATCATTAAAATTTTTACTAATTTATCAATACAAAAAACAGGATGGACTGATGGCTAAAGTATTTAATGAACCCAGTTTTAGAGATGGTGTCAATTTAATGGTTGACAGAGCGATGTCTGTCATGGCGCTTGACGAAGGTGTGGCCCAGGCGATTAAATCCTGTAATGCTGTCCTGCAAGTGCAGTTCCCGGTAAAAATAAGAGGAAAAATTGAAGTGTTTACTGGCTGGCGGGCCACTCATAGTACTCATCGTCTACCCTCTAAAGGCGGTATTCGCTATGCGCCGTATGCGGATCAAAATGAAGTTGAAGCTCTGGCAGCATTGATGACCTATAAATGTGCCATTGTTGATGTGCCTTTTGGTGGCTCAAAAGGCGCATTACTGATTGACCCCAGCCAGTATTCCCGTGATGAAATGGAAATGATCACTCGTCGCTTCACTATGGAGTTGATCCGAAAAGGATTTTTCAGCCCGTCAATGAATGTCCCCGCACCAGATATTGGTACCGGGCAGAGAGAAATGGCCTGGATGGCAGATACTTACAAACACTTGAATCCGGATGATATTAACTATGTGGCCTGTGTTACCGGCAAACCGGTTCATCATGGTGGTATTCAGGGACGTGTTGAAGCAACGGGACGAGGAGTTCAATATGCTGTAAGAGAATTTTTTCGTCATTCTGATGATATTAAGTTGGCTCAGATGAGTGGTTCACTGGACGGCAAAACCTGTATTATTCAAGGTTTGGGCAATGTAGGCTATCACGCGGCCAAATTTCTGTCAGAAGAAGATGGTGTTAAGATCACCGCTGTGATTGAGCATAATGGTGCCTTGATTAATGATGAAGGTATTAATATAGAAGACTTGTATCAGCATATTAGTGAACATGGTGGGATTGAAACCTTTCCCTGTGCAGAATTTATTGAAAATGGACAGGGAGTTCTTGAAAAACCCTGTGATATTTTGATCCCTGCTGCATTAGAAAGTCAGATTACTATGGAAAATGCTGAGCGTATCCAGGCAAAATTAATTGTCGAAGCAGCCAATGGTCCGATTACTTTCGGTGCCGATGAAATTTTAAATAAAAGAGGTATTGTTGTTATGCCGGATGCCTATGCCAATGCGGGTGGTGTGACGGTTTCATATTTTGAATGGATACGAAATATTTCTCATATTCGTTTCGGTCGAATGCAGCGTCGCCATGATGAGATGCGTGGTGCTGAAATGACCAGAGTTTTAGAAGCAGCAACCGGTCAATCTGTTTCTGACAAAATTCGAAGTAGTATCAGCAGGGGAGCTGATGAATTGGATCTTGTTCGTTCCGGACTTGATGATACCATGCGCCTGGCCTATCAGGAGATCCGTGCAACACGTGACAATTATGAAAATATCTCTGATTTACGAACGGCTGCTTATGTAGCCTCAATTGAAAAGATTTCCCGTTCTTATCTTGAGGTTGGTGTTTATTAAGCGCTTTATCTTTCAGAACAGGCTTCCAGGATGTAATAAAACGAATTATGACAAAATCTTCAACTAATGCCACATATGATATACCACTTGGCGGCATGTCTGTAGAAACTTTCCTGCAGGACTACTGGCAAAAAAAACCACTTTTAATTAAACAGGCGTTTCCAGATTTTGAAGCACCCATTTCACCCGATGAACTGGCAGGGCTGTCTTGTGAAGAGGAAGTTAATTCCAGGATTGTTATTGAACAAGGAGGGCAACATCCCTGGCAGGCAATTCTGGGTCCGATGGATGAGGAAATCTTTGAAAAAATGCCAGAGACTCACTGGACTCTGGTGGTCAATGATCTGGAAAAATATGTCCCTGAACTAGTATGGATCACTGATCAGTTTCGTTTTATTCCAGAGTGGCATCTGGATGATCTGATGAGCAGTTATGCAACACCTGGAGGGTCTGTTGGACCACATGTTGATCTTTATGATGTGTTTATTCTTCAGGGTGAAGGAAAAAGACGCTGGCAAATCAGTACTCAGCCCGTTGCAGACGACAATGTGATCCCAGATATTGCCATTCGTTTGCAAAAAGATTTCACGCCTGAATTTGAATGGATACTTGAGCCTGGTGACATGATGTATCTGCCGGCAGGTGTCTCTCACCATGGGGTTTCTCTGGGTGAAAGTATGAGTTATTCCATAGGTTTTCGTGCAACCAGTCATACCGATTTAGTGAATGATTTTATTGCACACATTACCAATGACCTGTCAATAAATAAAACTTTTAAGCTGCCATACAATAAATTACAAGCTCACCCCAATGAAATATCAGCTTCGGCCATTGACGAGATCCGTCATATATTCAGTCAGTATCTTGATCCAAAAAGCCCTGAACTGACACGTTGGTTTGGCTGTTATGTGAGTGATTCTAAAGTGGATTATTTGCATCAATGTGAACAACCCGTTGAAGATCTCTATCAACTAAAACAACTTATGAAAGAGCAGGATGCTTCACTCATGCGTTATCCATCCAGTCGTTTTGCTTTCACAAAAGACACAAATGAAGGGACATTTTTGTTATTTATTGATGGTCAGGATTTTCAAGTTTCAAATGAATTTGCGTATGCACTTTGTGACAGCCGAGTACTTGATCTTGAACAATTAATAGATAATGCCTCTGAAAACGAACAGGACTTTTTAATCAATTTATATAACTCAGGTAAATTATATTTATCAAATTCTGGAGATATATAACAAAACCATTTTCTACCTTTTTAGTAAAAATATTTCCAGCTTCTTATTTTTATTCTTTTAACTTCCCTCCCGCTGTTTCTACCCTTGAAACAGCTAATATTTGCGTATTATTGAATACTATAACTTGAACAATGAAGTATCTGTACTATTCTTAAATTACAAATATTGCTTCCCCTCAAGTTTTTTTAAAGGTTGCCGATAAGAGCAATAATAGCAGATTAAATTTTTATCGTAGTATAATTTTAAGGAAAGTAGTTATGACCATTAGTAAAAAAATTCACATTCCTCTTATTACTGTCCTTATTCTTGGGTTTGTGGTCATTTTAGTAACCTCAATGAACGGGATGGAAAAAATTGAAAGCGATGTTCTTGCTCAGGAAAAAGAAAAACTGCTTGATTTTTATACTCAAAAATTTCAGGCAAAGAAGGATGTAGCCATATCTAATGTCATTAGTATTGCACGGAATTTTTTTGTTGTTTCAGCACTTAAAGAAAATCAACGTCCAATTGCCATAAATGGCTTGAAACACCTTATCAATGATTTTAAAGAGAACACTAAATTCAAAAATATAAAAATTCATATTCATGATAAGGATGTTGTCAGTTTTGTGCGTTTATGGAATCTTGATAAACACGGTGATGATCTAAAAGGCTTCAGAAAAACCATTATTGAAGTAAAAAAAACCAAAAAACCATTGGCTGCTATTGAAATTGGCCGGGCAGGCCTCGTCTTAAGGGGCTTGTCACCTGTTATTGATAATAATGAATATCTGGGTAGTGTTGAATTTATGCAGGGACTTAATTCAATTATCAGAGATGGCCAAAAGAAAGGTATCAGTCTGATTATTCTAATGAAAAAAGAGCATACCAGGACTGCAACCTTATTAAAAAATATGCCTGAACTAAATAAAGAATTTGTCCTTGCATCAAGAAAAAGTGATTTGAATCAGGCTTTTTTTGATGAATTAAAAGAAGTTGATGTGACTCTTTCAGGTAAAACAGGTAATTATTATTATACCAGTATCCCCATAAAAGATTTTGAAGGTAATATTGTAGCCTATGCTGTGCTTGGGGAAAATCTTGAAAAGGTCAGTGTCATTGTTTCTAATGCGAAATCCACCTTGTTTACTCAGGTCTTTATTATGATTGGCCTGGATTTCTTCATCTTGTTTTTCCTGGTTTTTGTTCTTAATAAAGTAGTTGTTAAGCCAATTAAGCAATTAGAGACTATTTCTCGCGATGTCTCACAAGGGGATGGTGATCTGAGTAAGCGATTAAATATTCACACCAATGATGAAATTGCTGATGTGGCGACTTATTTTAATCAATTTATTGAATCTGTGCAGAGTATTGTAAAAGATGTACAAAATAGCACACAAACAACCAATCAAAATATTAGTGAATTACACTCAGTGACTCAGCAGATTGGTAAGGGTTCAGTACAGACTAATGAGTACTTAACTTCATCAAGTCAGGAAATGACCGAGGTTGCCGATTTTACGCAGCAATCCGTTGATGGAATTCATAATACTCTGCTGAAGATTAAAGAAGCGAATGAGTTAATGGGTCAGGCAAGTAACTCAATGTCGACACTTAAAAACAAAATTCAGATAAATACTGATTCAGAAAAACAGGTGAGTAATAAACTGGATGATCTTTCTTCTGATATCGAAAAAGTCAATGGTGTTATTGAAGTCATAAAAGGTATTGCTGATCAAACTAATTTATTGGCACTGAATGCGGCTATTGAAGCTGCACGAGCCGGTGAACAGGGACGAGGCTTTGCTGTGGTTGCTGATGAGGTCAGGAGTCTTGCGGTCAGAACACAAGAGTCATTAGAAGAAATTAATACGACAGTCACCAATGTAATCGGGCAAATTAATACCATTAATAGTGCCATGAAAGAGGGTGTTTCAGATTTATCTGAATTACTGGAAACATCAAATACGGTATCAGAACAAATTTGCAGTAATTCTGAAATATTAGATTCATCAACTCAATTGTTTAGTGATAATATGGAACACTTGACAAAAATAAATGATAAAGTGAAATCAGTTGATACACATCTTATTTCCTGTGAAGAACTGAGTAATAGCAACACCTCATTGATTGAGTCAATGACTAGCCAATTTAAGGATACAACGGATCAGGTTGAGTCATTAAATAAGATCATCAATCGTTTTAAAGTTTAATTATTGCAACTTTGATGCTTATTTTCTTCATCGGCTTTAAGGAGGCTGCTGAACCCGATTTTATATTTTTCTGGATGGGAGCAAAATTAATTTAGCTGAAGATAAGAGCAGTACCACTGAATAATAAGATGATCCCAATGCCTTTCTGGATACTCTGGTGACTAATATTGGCATGAATATGGCCGCCAATATACATAGCAATTGTTATTACGGGTAAGCTGACAGCGATAAGAACTAAAGTCTCAAAAGTATAAAAGCCATTAATAGAATAAGCAACAATTCGGGTAGTGCCGTCAAGCAGGAAAATTACGGCAATGGTGGCCCGGAAGGTAGTTTTTCCTAGTCCCTGAAGTTGTAGATAAATCACATAAAAGGGGCCGCCAGTTCCGAACAATGTGCCAACTAAACCGCCCAGGAAGCCGCCAGGAATAGCCCAGAATTTACTATTGTGGGTATGAGGCTTAATTGTCAAAATTGTATAGAGCGCATAGCTAATAATAAAACCACCGAGTATTTTCTTTAATAATTGTGCATCAACAGTATTAAATAAATACAGTGCTATAAAAACGCCTGATAATGTAAACGGCAGTAGGGGAAATATCTGTTTCCAGCGGATTTCACTTCTCAATTTCAAGCCATGTGTCAGTGCTGACAAATAGTCTAAAAGTCCCACAAATGGTACTGCAACACTAATCGGCAGTATTAGTGCCAGTAATGGAACGGCGATCAGTGCTGAACCAAAACCGGTGATGCCACGAACTATGAATGCTATCATAAGTATGGCAAAAGCTGAGATTAACTGGAGATATGATAAGGTTTCTAACATGCTTTTTGTTTCAAATAATCTATTATATCGTAATTTTTGGTAAAAATTCTTTGCTTCTTTGTTTTTTTAGATGCAGGTTGAATAATTGACGCTTATTTACTATTAGAATGATGTACTGCTTAATTAAATGGTTCTGATGAGCTCAGGAATGAATCATTGATTTTACCTGAAGGATGTCAGTGAATACCATTTGTCCAAAATGCCAGACTCTTTATCAGAACTTACCTGAAGAATATGTAAATCGTTCTGTGCATTGTAAAAAGTGTGATCATCGTTTTAAGGCAGTAGATAATACAGTTTCTGAGCCACAAGAGACGCAGTTGGCAGCAACAACTTCTCCGGTTAATATGCCGCAGGAGACTCAGTTAGCACCTCCACCTTCAGCATCAGCTCCCATTTCTAATGAACCACAGGAGACACAGTTAGCTTCTTCAGTATCAGGCAAAACTAACTCACCTGTTTCAAAAAGGCATACTCCTCAAGAAACACAGTTAGCATCAGCAGAGCAGCTTAATCAGATACCCATTGAGAGGCCTGATTCATATGCTCAAAATTCAATTGCTGAAAAATCAATCCGTACAAAATCAATAGTGTCTCAAACAATAGGCTTAGGCTCAGAACACCTTTCATCAGAGCAGAATCAGTCCAGACAATCGGTTCATGACTGGCAAATTGGTGAAGTATTACTTGAGCGGTATGAGATTAAGGCTTTATTAGGTGAGGGTCAATTTGGTAAGGTGTTTCAGGTTTGGCATAGGGACTGGAACCTTAATCTGGCTCTGAAAACACCTAAACAAAAAGCACTTACTGCTAGTTTTGAAAATATTGAAAAAGAAGCTGAAACCTGGGTTAATCTGGATTTACACCCCAATATTGTGAATTGTTACTATGTTCGCCGGATTGATAATGTGCCGCAAATTTTCAGTGAGTATGTTGATGGTGGTGATCTGAAAGAGCTTATTAATAGTAAAAAACTTTATACGGAAGATAGCCATAAGACCGGGCAGCAAGTATTACTCAGAATTCTGGATATTGCCATTCAGTTTGCCTGGGGACTGCATTATGCCCATGAGCAGGGTTTAATTCACCAGGATATAAAACCTGCGAATGTTATGGTGACTTCAGATGGCATAATAAAAGTGACTGATTTTGGTCTTGCTAAAGCCAGTGCTATGGCTGATTTATCTCTGGCTGAAGGTGCAGATCAGGACATGAAGCAGACCATGATAATTGCTGGCATGGGAATGACTCCTGCGTACGCCTCACCCGAGCAGCTTGTAGGAAGATCATTGACCCGTCGTACTGATTTATGGAGCTGGGGTGTTTGTGTTCTGGAGATGATTCTGGGTTACTGCTCCTGGGAAGCTGGAGCCGTTGCACCGGGTATACTGGAAGCTTATAGCACTAATATGCTGGATGAAGAACCTGAACTGGATTCCATTCCCCTTGAACTGACTGCCTTATTGAATCATTGTTTTCAGGAGTCTGAAACAGACAGACCGGTAAATCTGGAGGAGGTTGCTGCAAAGCTACAGGAAATCTACAACAATGAAGCAGTGACTGATTATCCTGGAATACAACCACGAGGTGGAAGTGGTACGGCATCCAGCCTGAATAACCAGGCTATTTCTTTACTGGATCTTGGACGTTCAGATGAAGCAGTTCAGCTATGGAATAATGCCTTGCATATTGAGCCGCAACATTTTGAAACGATTTACAATCATTCTTTTTTTCAGTGGCAACAAGAAGGTCTGGATGAATCTGAGCTTCTGGAAAAAATTGAAGCCATTCTGAGTAGAGTAAAGAACAGTAATGATCATAAAGAAATAAGTCGGATACAAAATGCTCTGGCAGAGCTTTACCTTCAATCAGGGCATTATACCCGGGCAGTAAAATTACTGAATCAGGGCAATGAAGAATTAACTCATTGTCCTGAACATTTAAATCATGACAGTTATAAAATATTAGCTCTGGCTTTTTGTGCAGATGATCAACTAATGAAAAAAGACTCTCATTGGGATGTTATCGTACAGTGTTTAAAGAAAGCCATGACCAATGAGCTCAATGATCCTTGTCTAACAACAGCCTATATTCGCGCACTCCAGCGTAGTGGAGAGAAAAAATCTGCACTTGAACTGTTCAAAGTCAGCACGAAAAAGGGAATAATCCCCAGGCAACTCAAGCAGGCTGTTGCATTATTCCTTCCAGGACATGAAGTGCTATACCGTATTGAAAAAAAGCATGTTCATGTTGTGCGATTTATTAATAATGATGAAAATATTCTTTTTAATCAGGGCAATCTTTTAATTCTCTGGAGTTTAAAAAACAAAGAAGTCATTCTGGAAATGAAAGGGCATCTGGGTAAAGTCACAGCGATAGCTGTCAGCTCAGATAAAAGAACACTCTTCTCAGGCTCTGAGCACGGTAATATTCGAACCTGGGATCTGGTGACAGGTCAGCTAATGGCTGTCTGGAGTGCTCACAAAGAAAGCATTAATGTGCTGCAGCTTACTTCTTGTGGCCAGTTTTTATTAGTTGCTGCAGGTGATAGCAGGATTTATCTCTGGGATCATAAAAATAAATCCAGGATGCATTCCTTCTATGGTGAGGGGCACAGCTCAGATATTACTACCATTGAGAGTTCTCCTTTGACAGGACAGCTTGCATCTGGAGGCCGTGATAACATTGTCAGGATCTGGGATCAGAAGTCAGGTCGAGGCAGTCAGATATTATCAGGACATAATCTTGCTGTCACCTGTGTGCAATGGCTTGATGAACTGCATGTACTATCAGCAAGTCTGGACAAGACAATACGCTTATGGAATGTCAAATCCGGTGAGTGCCTGCAAGTCTATAAAGGCCATCATGGAATGATAAATGCCTTGCAAGCAGATGTAAATCAGGGATACATTCTCTCAGGCAGTAGTGATGGTATGCTGCGTTACTGGGATATCAGTACTGGCTCATCTTATAGGCTGTCACAATTTTCTAAGACGATACGTGCTATTGAACTCGATGAGTCAAAGCTATTTGCAATGATCACCACACCATTGGGGATCAGCCTGATCGAAACCAGGAATTCATTCCGATACCATGCAGCCTATCTTTTTTCTTTACCTGAATCTGCAGCTGAAGTTGATGAATTATCCCGAAAATATCAGAAAAAAATTGCTCAGGCCAAAATAGCCCTTAAAGATGATGTGCTTTTTGCTATGCAGGAAATACAATCTGCACGGGCGATTAAAGGTTATGAGCGAGAGCACTCGACATTTAAGCTCTGGTCGGATTTATATTCTATTTTTCAAAAACTTAAGTTAAATGATGCCTGGAAGCACCTGGTTCTTAAGATGCATGAGCAGCGCATTACAGCACTGGATATTTCACCACTAAATGATAAATGTTATTCAGCGAGTAAAGATCGACATGTCTATCAATGGGACGTGAATACTCTTAAGCCAAATAAAATATTATCTCAATTTAAACAGGAAATTTCTGCAATTAAGGTGACCAGTGATGGTGCCGGGATCCTGGTGGCTTGCGGCGAAACTATCATGCTTATGGATATACAAACGGGCAAGCAACTGTCGTGGTTTAGTCATCATAAAGGCACTGTCGCTGCTATGGTAGTCACGGCTGATGGTCGTTTTGCTTTATCCAGTGATGAGCAGGGTCATTATTATTTATGGCGTTTATTAACCGGTGAAAGCATGGCTGATTTTACCGATAAAAATAATTCTGTGATAACAATTGCGGTGACTCCTGATGGCCGTTTTGCTCTAACAGGGCAGCGAAATAATAATACCATTGTGCGCTGGGATATGAGCACTGGAAAAATTGTTTCAGAATTTAATGAACACGAGAATATTGTCACAAGTATTGCTGTTACTTCAGATGGACGATATTTTATTTCAGCAAGTGCAGATGCGACATTACGTGTATGGCAGGTTGAATCCAGTCGAAAAAAAGCAGTGCGTGTATTGACCGGGCATACCAAACGCATTAATCAGGTGGTTATTGACTATCAGGCTAAAATTGCACTTTCAGTGAGTGATGACCACTCTGTTCGCATATGGGATATTCTTAGTGGTCAATGTCTCTATAGTTTTGAAAATATCAATGTAAATTATACCACAGCGATATTAAGCATGGATGGACAATACGCTTTTACTGGAGATACATCAGGTTCAATAACTGTCTGGTGTCTTGACTGGTTATTAAAAAAGAAAACTTATAATAATTGGGAGCCAGCTGCTGATATCTATATTGAAAACTTTTTTTCTACCCACAAGATTTCTCATGAAACTGCAGAGGCTGTTAAAGAATTAGATAATACTCTGAGAATATTAAATTATGCTGGTTATGGTGGAATTGATAAAAATGATGTTGGTTTAAAACTGGTTAATTATGCACAATCTCATCATAAAACCACCTTGCCCGGCAGTAAACTGAAGCGCTCAAGAAGTATTGAGAAAGCAGAGTCAAATACGGCTAATAAAATCATTTATGGTCTTCTTTTATTGGTATTTGTTTTTATCACGATAGCATTCTTTGGCAGTGATGAACAAGCCTCTGAAAATGTATTATCTGATGAAACTGAACAATCAAATCAGATTATTATTAGCGATGAAGATGAACAGTTAACCATTGATAAAATGCTTGATATTGCTGTATTACTGGCAAAAATGAATGAGCAGACTATTATATTTAATGGCCGGGTTGATCGTAATTCACTAAAAATCCCCCTTGATAGTTCTCAATTAAAGAAAATGCTCAATCTGCAAGGAGCTGATCTCATTGATTCATGGGGCCATGATTTCACCTATCAGGGTATACAATCAGGAATGCTCAAAGGGCGAATTATTTTACGTTCAGGCGGCGCTGATCAGCAATATAAAACAGCAGATGATTTACTATTAAATGGCTTCCCCCATTGGAATTCATTGCAAATTAGAAAAAATAATAAGACTGTCGTAAAATTATTATCTCTAAAAAAAGAAATTAGTGAGCAAGAGAACGAAGCAGACATTGATATAGCAGACATTGATATAAAAAATAAACAAACAATTGCTGCAGAGGATGAGTCCATTAGTCATACGCAAAGCATTGATGTTGACGTAATAGAAGATGATACTACTATTGAAGTATTAATTGAAGTAGAAGCAACGCCTGAAATCTTTATTGGTGAGTAGGAACAAAATCATTGAAAAAAGTTATACTTAAAATTATCCAGGGTGGATTATCACCCAAAGAATTTATTTTTACTGAGCGAACCACTTGCGTCATTGGACGTGCTCTGGATTGTAATGTTACCTTGCCGGATGATCAGGCTCATGTCACGATATCACGTTATCATTGCCTGCTGGATATTAACCCGCCTGATATTTGCATCAGAGATTTTGGTAGTTTGAATGGCACAATGGTCAATGGTGAAAAAATTGGCCAGCGTGATATTTCATCGGATATAGGCAAAGCAAAACACCTGATTTATCCTGAGTATGATTTAAAGAATAGTGATTACTTTCAATTAGGTGACAGCATTTTTCAGGTTATTATTTCCAGTTCAGGCAGCCCCAATTCAAATGAATCTTTAAATTCTTCTTATGCTTCAATAAATGCTTTAGATAAAAGTGCGGTCTCTCTGCAAAAGTCTGTATTTGACGATCCGCTTGATAAAATTAATCGATTGTTGGAAAAGGCCGATGACAACGTGAGGGGTTTATTGTCAATTAAAGGTTACCACATTATAAAAGAACTGGGTAAGGGAAGTATGGGGGCAGTTTATCTTGCTCAAAAAACAGATACCGACAGTCAGGCTAATAGACAAATTGCCATGAAGGTCATGCTGCCAAAAGTTGAGACTGATGCAAAATCACATCGTCAGTTTGTACGTGAGACCAAAAATACAAAATTACTGGATCATAAAAATATTGTTAAGGTGCATGATATTGGCTGTTATGATGATATCTTCTTTTTTACAACTGATTATTGTGAATCAGGGACCGTGTCTCAACTAATTACCCGGCAGGGTGGAAAGATGTCATTACACCTGGCCCTTAAAATTCTGATGCAGATACTTGATGGACTTGAGTTTGCTCATACCGTAAAAATCCCCGATATCGTACTGGCTGATGGTAAAAAATCATCGGCAGTTGGATTGGTACATCGGGATTTGAAACCTGGAAATATTCTATTGACTAAAGTGAGTGGTGTGCTGCAAGTAAAAATTGCGGATTTTGGTCTGGCAAAAGCATTTGATGTGGCCGGACTGAGCGGCCGGACTGCAACGGGTATTTCAGCGGGAACGCCATTTTTTATGCCCAGACAACAGGTTATTAATTTTAAATTTGCAAAACCCGAAGTAGATGTCTGGGCGGCGGCAGCGACTTTTTTTAAAATGGTTACGGGCCGATATCCACGTCAATACACAAGAGCATCTGATCCCTGGTTAACCACCTTAAAGACCCCGGTTACTCCAATCAGAGAGTATGAGGCTTCATTACCTGAGGCTTTGGCTAGTGTCATTGATCAGGCATTGACTGAGGATCCAGAGCTATTTTATAAAAGTGCCGCTGATCTTAAAGCAGCACTTTCTAAAGTGATTTAAATTATGACCCATATTAGTCACAGTCCACTACAGCAATATGGTTTTAGCCAATACTCGGGTAAAACAGATAAAGGGCGTGTCAGGAATAAAAATGAAGATAACCTGGGACTCTTTCCTGAACAGGGTTTATTTTTTGTTGCGGATGGTGTGGGTGGAATGCCGGCCGGTGAAGTCGCCTCAAAGCTGGTGGTTGAAGTACTACCAGCACTACTCAAGCAGAGGCTTGGGCGGGAAGCTGGAACTCTTGAACAAAATAAAGCTGACAGCCAACCAAAAGCCTTTAGCAGAGAAGAAGCCGTTAACCAGCAGGAAGTCAAACTTCAACTAAAACAGGCCATTATTGATTTAAGTAACCGGCTGGCATCACAAAGTCAGATTCGGCCTGAATACTCCGGCATGGCAACAACTCTGGTGTTGGCACAGTTTATACAGAACGATTGTTATATTGCTCACCTGGGTGATAGCCGGGCGTATTCATTGAAGAATGGTACTCTGCAGCAGCTTACTAATGATCATACTCTGGTACGGCATTTATTAATGGCAAAGGCAATTACTCAGGAAGCAGCAGCAAATCACCCTGGAAGAAACCAACTGGTGCAATATATTGGCATGGCTATGACACCTAAACCGGATGTGCTGTGTATTCCTAAAGAAGCTGATGCAAAAATTCTGCTTTGTTCTGATGGTTTGACAGATATGTTATCCAAACAGGAGATCAGTCAATGCTTAAAGGAAAATCAATCAACTGAAATGGCTTGTGAGGCATTGGTTAAAGCAGCAAATCTTGCTGGTGGCAGGGATAATATTACGGTAGTCTTAATTGAGTAAAATCCCTGGGAACACAGGCATCACGGCTATGTTCCCGGGAAATACTTTATTTAGTCACACTTTATTTAGTTACCATGCGCGCATTCAGAGGTTGAACAGGGCGGTTATTAGGGTGCTTCATTGCTCTTTGAAAAGCAAGCAGCTGACGTTTAGACAGTCCTGGTCTTGACTGCATCACAAACCAGCGAACACCTTCTGTACATGGTGGTGTGGTTAGGGAGCCATTGAAATTGAAGTAATTTTTAACCGTTTTGTTGCGCTCAAAAAGCTCAGTGTCTTTAGCACCCAGACGGTTGCTGTCACCAACATTCATAGGCATGTTGTTGACTAAAGGAACCAGAGCAAGGTTATCCATTGCACCGGGTTGATACAATATAGAAACTACCGCGAGTTCATTTTTGTCATTAGCATGAACAAAGTGTGCTTCCAGAGGATAGGATTTATGGTCAATCATATTTTCACTGGGGCTGTGAAAATGAAATTGTTTCAGTATAAATTTTTCATCATCAATTGTAATGGCTCCGCCAGAACGAATGTTAACCTGAATTGAATGCCCTGTATTGACAATATTCTCAGGTACTAACATCGCATAGTCAAATTTAATACCTTTTAGCTTTGCATCCACGGCATTGCTGATATCAACCGGGGACTGGTTCTTACCCTGTTTACAGGTAGTGTATTCTGGCGATAAGTCACCCCAGTGAGATGGCCCTTGGGCGCCCTGATAGGACCATTTTGCATGCTCTCCAGCAGTTGCCAAAAGGGGCGTAATAAGTAGTATAGAGATTAACAATGAGAAAATAGGCTTCATTTGGATACCTTATGAAAAATTTAAAATAAAATATTGAGTAATTATTATTAAACAAACTTAATAATGACACAAAAAATAGAATTATTAAACCTTCTGCTATAAACCTTCTTCTATAACCTTTCTCCTGCAAACCTTCTGCTAAAAGAGTAGCTAAATGAATCGTAACTACTCAGCGTATTCATCTTTTACCCGATTTCTGCGTTATTTTCGTACTCAAATGGTCACATATACTTATATGCTCACATTTTCCGTGCGAAAATGCCTTGAACTCGGGCAAAATCTAAACACGCTGAGTAGTTACAATGAATCAACGATAGTGACGATATGAATTTCTAATTATTTGCCTTTCTGATAAAATCCCCCATTAAATTTCTCTATTATTGATAAAGTAGCTATGGCCAGAAGAAGACGCAGACAAAAATTACCTCAGGAACCGATACAAGCCACCATTGAGTCAGTCAGTCATGATGGCAAGGGCGTTTGTCATATTGATGATACAACAGTTTTTATTGATGGGGCTCTGGAAGGTGAAGAGCTGACCTTTGTTTATACCAGCAAGCGAAAAAATATCGCTGAAGCTAAGGTTCATGAGGTTCTTAAAGCATCGCCATTACGGGTAGAACCAGAATGTCCTCATTTTTCAATTTGCGGTGGTTGCAGCTTGCAGCATCTGGCTGAAGATCAGCAAATATTACTTAAACAGAAAGTCATGCTGGAGAATCTCAAACGTATTGGTAAGGCTGAACCACAATCTGTACTTGAACCACTTTCCGGGCCGCATTGGGGATACCGCAGAAAAGCCCGTCTCGGGGTTCGCTTTGTGGTCAAAAAAGATAAAATGCTGGTGGGCTTCAGAGAGAAACACAGCAATTTCCTTGCTGAGCTGGAGATCTGCAAAGTACTTCATCCGGATGTGGGACTGCATTTGCGTGACTTAGCTGATTTAATGTTATCCCTTTCCATTTATAATCAAATTCCGCAGGTTGAAGTGGCCTATGGGGATGAACAGGGGGCGTTTATAATTCGCCATCTGGAACCCTTTAATGATGAAGATTTATTAAAGATATCAGCCTATGCTGAAAAAATGGCACTTCATATCTACCTACAGCCTAAAGGGCCTGATAGTATCACTCGTCTCTATCCTTCAGAAAATGATGGCAGCGAAGCGTTTAAACCTCTCAGTTATAGTTTGCCGACTTATGATATTGTGAATGAATTCCGGCCTACTGATTTTACTCAGGTTAATATGGACATTAATCGAAAAATGATTGAACTGGCATTGGCTCTGATGGCGCCAAAAGCAGATGACAGGGTACTTGATTTATTCTGTGGCCTGGGTAATTTTACCTTACCGCTTGCCCGTCAGGTTGCTCATGTGACCGGAGTTGAAGGAAGTTCTGAATTAGTGATCCGGGCTAAAGAAAATGCTCTGAAAAATGGTATTGAAAATACAGATTATTTTGCCGCTGATTTGTTTAAGGATTTTTCTGATATGAAATGGGCACAGCAAAAGTATGATTGCATCCTTCTGGATCCAGCTCGCAGCGGGGCCAAAGAAATTGTTGAGTACCTGCCTAAATTTGGAGCCCACACGGTGGTTTATGTTTCCTGCAACCCATCGACTTTAGCCAGAGATACCGAGATAATGGTACATACAAATGGTTATACACTAGTGAAAGCTGGTGTAATGGACATGTTTCCGCATACTGCTCATGTGGAATCAATTGCACTTTTTGTCAATGAGAAATACCGAAAAAAATAATTTAAACAGCAGTACCAGTCGTAACGACAACAGATGAAGGAGCTAACTGTGTGATTAAATGGATTTTGTCTGGCACTTGTTTTCTGTTCCTCTTTTTCGGGCTGCTTTCCTGCTCTGATAAGACACCATTTGATGCAGAGCAATCGATTATCCGTTTTGGTATGAGCAGTGCACCAGTCACTCTTGATCCTTTGCATGCTACAGATGCTACATCCAGCCGTATCAACCGTTTGATTTACCAACGACTGGTTGAGTTCGGGGCAGATAATAAACCGGTTCCGGGAATTGCTGACTGGCGGCAACTGGATGATCAACATTATCGTTTTACCCTCACTGATAAGACCTTTCATTTCCATCATGGAAAAATATTAACGGCCCATGACATCAAAGCGACTTTTGATGCTGTGTTAAATAAAGCAACGGCATCACCACACCAAAATATTTTAAAACATATTAAGCGTATTGAAGTCGTTAATGAGCAAATCGTTGATTTTTATCTAAGTCGCCCCGACCCTTTATTCCCTTCTTTTTTGGCTATTGGTATTTTGCCGGCAGATCTCCTCAGCACGGGGCATTCTTTTAGTCAAAATCCGGTTGGCAGTGGACCTTTTGAATTTTCTCACTGGCCCTTTGATGGTCAGTTGTTTTTACGGCGTATTGAAGATAAACAATTATTTGAATTTTTAAAAATAAAAAATCCAACCGTGCGGGTGTTAAAATTATTGCGCGGTGAACTGGATTTGATACAAAATAATTTACCCCCGGAACATATTTCATATTTAAAAAATCAGCCAGAGATTCATTATTTAAGTGAAAAAGGGTCAAACTACAGTTATCTTGGTTTTAATCTGGAAGATAAAGAGACTGGAAAAGTTGAACTGCGAAAAGCAATTGCTTATGCTTTAGATCGAGATAAAATCATTCAATATGCTTTGGGCAATGCGGCAGAGAAAGCCAATGGATTTTTTCCATCAAGTCATTGGGCAGCGGCAGAATTAGTGGATTATAATACTGACCAGATAAGAGCAGTGGCATTGATGGATAAACTGGGTTATTCAAAAGATAATCGGCTTCATTTGACCTATAAAACCTCCAGTGATCCGTTTCGAATTCGTATAGCGACTATTATTCAAAGTCAGTTAAAAGATATTTTTATAGATATGGATATTCGAAGTTATGACTGGGGTACTTTTTATGGTGATATCAAAGCCGGAAAATTTCAGCTGTACAGTCTGACCTGGGTCGGGATTAAAACGCCGGATGTTTTTCGCAATGTTTTTCATAGTGCTTCTCTGCCGCCGGAAGGGGCTAACCGAGGGCGTTTAAATAATAAAAAAATTGATCAGCTGATTGAACAGGCAGAGCAGGAACTGGATTTAACAAAGCAAGCTGGTTTATACCAACTATTACAACAGGAAATACACCAGACATTACCCTATGTTTCTTTGTGGTATGAAGATAATATTGCTTTTTTCAGAGACAATATTCAGGCCTATCAAGTATCCAATGATGGTAACTATGATGGTTTGATGAGTGTAAGGCAGATTAATGATGCTGCCCGGGTCAATAAATATTGAGATAAATGAGAATAATAACCCAATGAAACAGCCACCTGAATGTTATATACGAATTTCCATCGCCGATCAAAATTTGCAGTTAATTGATAATAAGCAGATCATCTTTGATGTAAAAATAGCCACAGCAGCAAATGGTGCGGGTGAAAAATTTGGTAGTGAATGCACGCCCAGAGGCTGGCATACTGTCCGGGCTAAGATTGGTGACGGCTGTGCTGAAAATACGGTGTTTGTTGCTCGACGACCCACTGGCGAAATCTATTCAGGAAATTTGCAGCAGGCTCATCCGGGAAGAGACTGGATCCTGACGCGCATTATGTGGCTCAGTGGTCTGGAAGTGGGTTTTAACCGTTCAGATCAGCAGGACTCCATGCGTCGCTATATTTATATTCATGGCTGTCCGGATGAACACCCAATGGGTATCCCAAGTTCACATGGTTGCATTAAAATGCGTAATGCAGAGGTGATTCAGTTATTTGATAAAATTAAAACAGGCATTTCTGTGCTTATCAATGAATAATGATCATTAATGAATAAAGAACTGCTGAAAAATGCTTAATTATATTCTCTCTCGACTGGCCAGCGCCCTGATAGTGATATTCGGTGTTGTGTTTATTGTCTTCATGCTTATCCATCTGGTACCGGGTGATCCGGTTGAGGTTATGCTGGGTGAGTCTGCAACGTCAGTTGATCGGCAAGTTTTACGTCACTCATTAGGGCTGGATTTGCCATTATGGCAGCAGTTTTATCGCTTTATTGATGGCCTGTTACACTTTGATTTAGGCCATTCCTTACATTCTAAACAGCCAATTTCTGAACTGATATGGACTCGTATTGGCCCAACCCTTGAACTCGCGCTTGCTTCTTTGCTGGTGGCTTTCATTATTGCTTTCCCTCTGGGAATTCTGGCCGCCTTAAAAAAGGATAAGCTGGCTGATGCGGCGGCAATGAGTTTTTCTTTATTGGGTGTTTCTATTCCCAATTTTTTAATGGGGCCGCTGCTTATTTTACTTTTTTCAGTGGCATTGGGCTGGTTTCCGGTGAGTGGTCGAAGTGGTTTAAACTCACTTGTTCTGCCAGCACTGACATTGGGCACCGCATTGGCTGCTGTTTTATCACGAATGATCCGGGCCTCTTTACTCGAAGTTTTAAATGAAGATTATATTCGCACAGCCAAAGCAAAAGGCTTAAGCCAAACACGTATTATTGGGCTGCATGCATTACGAAATGCCATGTTGCCTGTGATAACACTGATTGGTTTACAAATTGGTGCACTTTTAGCCGGTGCGGTGATCACTGAAATTGTTTTTTCCTGGCCAGGCCTTGGACAGTTGACCATTGAATCAATTCAAAAGCGAGATTATCCTGTGGTTCAGGCCTGTATTTTATTGATCAGTACGACCTACGTTGTGGTCAATACCTTGACGGATATTGTTTATGGCATTCTTGATCCCAGAATAAGGCTTGAGTCATAGCCATGGAATTAAGTCATCAAAAACGCCAGTTAAGCCGCTCCTTTTTCTCAATAAAAGTATCCATTTCCTTACTGGTTCTCGGCCTCTGGCTATTGATGGTTTTGTCGGTGCCGTTTTTGGATTTACATCCTGATGATATTGCACTGGAAAATATATTACTGTCCGGTGGGCAGCAGAACCTGTCTGAGTCTGGCTTGAGTTCTGGTTCAGGCTTTCTGGGCTACGATGATTTGGGGCGTCCACTATTTGATCGACTGCTGGTTGGTGCCTATACTTCCTTCATGGTCACCTTCGGAGTAATTTTTGTTTCTCTGCTGATAGGTACCAGTATTGGGGTGATCAGTGCCTATGCTGGAGGCCACTGGGATCATTTTATGACTCGGGTTATTGATATATTTATGGCCTTTCCAGGAATATTACTAGCCATTGCTCTTTCAGGATTGATGGGGCCGGGTATTACCAATGTTATTATTGCTTTAAGTATTGTCGGTTGGGTAGGATATGCACGTCTTTCCCGAGCCCAGGTCATGGCGATCAAACAAAGAGAGCATGTGCAGTCGGCAAAAGCATTGGGTGCTTCTCATACACGTATTATCGTTGTGCATATATTACCATTGATTGTCGCACCATTATTGATTGAGTTTACTTTTGGCATAGCCAGTGTAGTGATTGCAGAAGCCGGGCTGTCATTTTTAGGGCTTGGAGTGCAGGCTCCAGAGGCATCCTGGGGCAGTATGATACGAGATGGGACACAGTACCTGCTGATGGCACCGCATATGGTTCTTGTCCCCGGCATTGCTCTTATGCTGGTGGTGCTGGCAGTCAATATGCTTGGTGATGCGGTGCGTGATAAACTGGATGTTAAAAGCCATTAATTAAAACAATAATGATTTTGGGGAAATAATATGACACTTGGTCCCGTTATGGTGGATATTGCCGGTCAGGAATTGACCACAGATGACAGAGCTTTGCTGGCTGAACCTCTGGTTGGAGGAGTGATCCTGTTTAGTCGAAACTATCATTCTTTAGAACAATTAGAAAATCTGGTTAAAGCCATTCAGGCAATCAAAAAACCACGCCTGCTGATTGCTGTGGATCAGGAAGGAGGGCGAGTTCAACGCTTTAAAGATGGTTTTACGATCCTGCCTGCTATGCGGCGTTTTGGTGAAATTTACGATGCTGATCAGAAAATGTCTCTGGAGTTAGCACAGCATTGCGGCTGGCTTATGGCCAGTGAAGTGTGTTCTACTGGAATCGATATTAGTTTTGCTCCGGTACTGGATATTGACAAAGGCATCAGCAGTGTTATTGGTGACCGGGCATTTCATAGCGATCCCTATGTTGTCAGTAAAATTGCCCAGGCTTTTATCGCGGGCATGAATGAAGCTGGTATGCTGGCTACGGGAAAACATTTCCCGGGACATGGTTCAATTGCAGCAGACTCTCATATTGCGATGCCTGTTGATGAACGTCCTTTGCGTGAAATTGAAATGGATGATTTGAAACCCTTTCAGTTTATGATTGATGCCGGGATTAATGCTCTGATGATGGCACATGTGATTTATTCAAGAGTTGATCCTCAGCCCGCTGGTTTTTCCAGCTTCTGGATGAAAACCATTTTACGCGATAAAATGTATTTTCAGGGGGCAATTTTTAGTGATGACCTGTCAATGGAAGGTGCAGTGATTGCCGGTGATCATCAACAACGTGCTAAAATCTCGCTGGAGACAGGTTGTGATATGATCCTGATCTGTAATAATCGTGAGGCGACATGGGATGTGATTAAAAGTCTGGAAGGTTATGATAATCCAGCATCCAGCTTGCGCCTTGCGCACTTGCATCATAAACAAAGTATAAGCCGTGATGATTTGGTGAATATGCCTCGCTGGAAAGAGGTTAAATCTTTACTGGATAAATATGTTGAGGAACCATCTCTTAATTTATTAGATCCAACAAACTATTCACAATAAATTTAATAACTTTTAGGATAAACAGGGGATTATATGGACTCTGCTGAGTTTGAATTAAAACAATGGTTACTTCAGCTTCAGTTTCTTCGTGGTGATGGACTATGGGTGACAGAAGCTTTTCTTATTATTTTGTTTGCTGTTATTTTAAACTTTATTCAAAAAAGGGCACTAAATAAACTTCACACAAGGTTAGAAAAAACCAAAAATCCCTGGGATGAAGCTTTAGTTGAATCACTCGCTAAACCCATTTCTGCTTTTATCTGGTTATGGGGTGTTACGCTTGCTGCCAATGTCATTGCTGATGCCAATAATGTCAGTGTCTTTGATAGGCTTGTACCACCGGCTCGTGAAGTGGGTATTATCATTATTGTGACCTGGGCCGTTCTGAGAATTGTTGTGCGAATTGAGCGTAACATCATCAAAATTGGTCGTGAAAAAGAAGAAAATTATGACATAACGACTGTTCAGGCCATTACTAAGCTGGTTCGGGTATCCATTTTTATTACGGGTGCTCTTATTATGATGCAGGAACTGGGTGTCAGTGTTTCCGGCGTGCTGGCTTTTGGTGGTATTGGTGGTATGGCTATTGGTTTTGCCGCTAAAGATCTGTTATCAAACTTTTTTGGTGGACTGATGCTTTACCTTGATCGCCCCTTTGCTGTTGGAGACTGGATCCGTTCCCCTGATCGTAATATTGAAGGCACTGTTGAAAGCATTGGCTGGCGCCTGACTCTTATTCGCACATTTAATAAACGACCTCTATATGTGCCCAATTCAACATTTGCCAGTATTTCTGTTGAAAATCCATCTCGTATGTCCCATCGACGAATTAAGGAAACCATTGGCGTACGTTATGATGATGCTGATAAACTGGAAAGTATCCTTAATGATGTTCGTGAGATGTTGAGAAATCATGAAGAAATTGATTGCAGACAAACACTGATGGTCAATTTTGATGAATTTGCACCTTCATCGCTGGATTTTTTCATCTATACTTTTACTAAAACCACGAACTGGGTGAAGTACCATCAGGTGAAACAGGATGTTCTTTTTCAAACCCTGAAAATTATAGAAAATAATAATGCCGAAGTAGCTTTTCCAACATCTACCTTGCATTTAACGGGCGAACTGAGTCAGCCCGAACAGGCTCAAATTGGAGTAAAGGGAAGATAATGGCTGATAAACTATTGATAATCATGGTCAATACAGATCCCAATAATGGTGCGGAACTGGGTGCACCCTTTTTTCAGGCGACGGTTGCAGCAGCCATGGAATATGAAGTTGAGGTAATTTTAACCGGGCGTTCCGGTGAGTTAGCAGTGCGGGGTGTTGCAGAAAAACTATACATCAAGCCCGATAGCAAGCAAACGGTCTATGACTATATTAAAGAAGCCTATGAAGCGGGCGTCAAATTTAAAGTTTGTACACCGACACTGGATCTATGGGGGGATGATTTGATCCCGGAAATATCAGAAACAATTGGCGGTGCCTATGTGATATCAGAAGCGATGGATGATAGCACAGTCACTTTCACCTACTAAATGAGTTTAAAAAGCATTTTATGTCTGAATTGAAGCAATTATTTACCGAGTGTGAACAAGTTAAAAAAGAGGCTGATTGTTTATTTACTAAAGCCGAAGTGAATGCCGCTATTGCCAGTCTTGCGGAGTCAATTAGCAAGGAGCTGTCAGGAAGCAATCCTATAATAATGGGGATCATGAATGGGGCTATGATCCCCATGGGCTTGTTATTACCCGAGTTGGATTTTTCTCTACAGGTTGATTATCTGCATGCAACACGATACCGGGATAAGACTTCCGGGGGCAAGATGAAATGGCTGGCACCACCAAAAATTGAGATAAAAGGCAGGACTGTCCTGTTAGTTGATGACATTCATGATGAAGGTATTACTCTGGAAGCGATAAAAAATTATTGCCTGGAAGAGGGGGTAGATAAAGTCTATACCGCAGTGCTGGTCAACAAAATCCATGATCGAAAAAATAATACCTGTGCTGATTTTGTTGGCATTAATATACCTGATCGATATGTTTTTGGTTTTGGTATGGACTACAAAGGTATGCTGAGAAATGCTCCTGGAATTTATGCAGTTAAAGGTTTATAAATGTCAGAAATTAATAAAAAAATTGCCATCATTGGTGGAACGGGATTAACCTCCCTGGAAAATCTTGAAATTGTCCGTCGTGAAATTGCCATAACTCCTTATGGTGAACCCTCATCACCGCTCGCTTATGGCTGTATAAAAAATGGCAGCTCTCAAGCAACTGAGGTTGTTTTTCTTGCTCGCCATGGACACGCACATAATATGCCCCCTCATATGGTTAACTATCGCGCCAATATCCGAGCTTTAAAAGAGGCTGGTGTAACGTCTATTATTGCCGTAAATGCGGTAGGGGGAATTCGTGACGATATGGTGCCGGGAAGTCTTGTTATTCCCGATCAAATTATTGACTATACGACTCGTCGAATTAACACCTTTTTTGAAACAAATCTCAGTCATGTCACTCATATTGATTTTTCATACCCCTATAGCGCAGAACTTAGTCAATTGATCATGGATACAGCAGAAAAAATAAATATAAAGCTGATCAAAGGCGGAACTTATGCTGCTACCGAGGGGCCAAGGCTTGAAACTGCCGCAGAAGTTCAACGTCTTAAAAGAGATGGCTGTGATATTGTCGGTATGACAGGTATGCCGGAAGCTGCTTTAGCAAGAGAACTGGAAATTGACTATGCTTCAATCTGTGTCAATGCAAACTGGGCTGCGGGTCTGAGTGATGAGCCTATCAGCATGGAAGCAATTGAAAAAACTATTGAAGGTAGTCTGGCAATAGTCCGTCAATTGATCGCTGCTGTCATAGGAAACAGCGCCTAGTCTGATTGCTTATTGATTAGCAGTGATAGAAAAAGGGGTCACATATACCAGCATCCCAAAGGTTGGGTTGTCGATATAATGTAATTCATTACTACGCATTTTGCGGTTTTGTTTAAAGGTATAAATATTATTGATACATTGAGTGTCGGCTGAAGTATTATTTACTTCGAGAGTCTCGGTTTCCAGCTTTGAAAGTCCTTGTTCTAATTGCTGATCGAGTTCCTGATCACTTACATTCTCATTCTCATTGCCATCGCTATTATCAAGCGTCGTTGAGGATGTGTGAACACATTGTGAGGCTTTCAAGTCAACCTGCATATGCAGGAATCGTGAAACATATAATTTAATTTCACCTTGCGGCATCAAAGCATCTGAAAACTGATTAGAAATAATTCGTATCGGCAAGGCACGCTTTTTCGATAAAGACCGTTGAGTCCAGCCAAAATGAGCTAATACCTGGTAATTTGGCGAATATCGGAGGTGAGCAGCAGAATCGGCCAATTTATGCCTTCCAGCAGAAGTCTCAGCAATCCCGTTTCTTAAGGGGGAAAAACGTCTGCTTTGTAGATCATACTCAGCCAAAGCCGGACTATCATCTGTTAAATTATCCTGCGGCGCATTATTACTACTGAGATCATTAAAAATATCGGGCCTGTTCCAGAATTCATCAAGTTTTCCCTGCTTGTTCAATTGCCTGAACAGAACAACTTCAACAATATAATATTGTTTTGCGGCAGGTTTACTTTGCTCTTCTTTTTGGGAGGCTTGTTCTTCTGTCTGCGTAGAGCCATCAGCAGGTGAAGAGCCATCAGCTTGTAAAGGGCCTTCAGCATATAGATAAGAGCTAGTCGTAAAAGCCAGAGCAAGAAAAAAAACTGTTTTTAAAATCAGGTTCATTATTAATTAATCCATTTGATAAGCGATATATTATGCAAAATAGAGCAGGGGAAAGCTATACTATGGGCAATGAATTTGTAAAATAACTGGATTAATCTATGACAGTTCTCAAAATAGTAAAAATGGGTGCTCCAGAACTGACTGTTAAAGCCAGCTCCATTCAAAACTTTGATAGTGATGACTTGCATCAGACTATTGCAGATATGACTGAGACCATGCGGCACTTTCACGGTGTTGGCCTGGCAGCACCACAAATCGGCTTATCACAACAGATCATTGTTCTTGAAGTCCATCAAAATGAAAGATATCCACAAGCAGAGAATATTGAACTGGATGTCCTGATTAACCCCCAAATTATTGATTTTTCAGATCAGAAAGAGTTCGCCTGGGAAGGTTGTCTGAGCCTGCCCAATTTGCGAGGCCGTATTGAGCGTCCTACCCATATAACTTATCAGGCCTGTAATGCCGCAGGGAAAACAAGCAAAAAGACAGTCAGCGGCTTTCATGCGCGCATAATACAGCATGAAATTGATCACCTGAATGGAATTTTGTACCTGCAAAGACTGCACAGCCTCAAGGATTTTGGTTTTGAAGACAGCTTGCCCGCTTTTTAGGGCACCGCAATGCGAGGTATTCCATGGGATATGTTCGGGTGACCAATAAAATACTCATGACTATACTGAATGAACGCTGAATTATCATGGCTCTTGTAATAAAAAATAGTGATCATATTTTTCCCATGAAATGAGGTATTCAGACTCCTTTTGAGTAAGCTGCAATTTGTTCTATATTGATGTTCAAAACCCTCGATTAAGCATGAAAAAACATTAATGAGGTAATAAAATATTTGAACTGGTTATCAATAAGCATATTATTAATAAGTCTGTAAGATTTCTATGACAATGTCTGTCATTTTAATATGATAAGATTTTGCCTACCTGTGATGATGAAGGTGAATAACGATAAGGTGAATAACTGGTTTAATCTGGATCGGCATTTAATGAATGCAAAAAATACACATTTTTCTTTTCAAAAGCAATCTTTATAAGGAGCGGTAACGATACCGCGATTTTTTTGTTAACTGTTTTACGTTATTTTTAAATTATTTTCCTATTTTTGGGAAGGTCAGACTCTAAACTTTAGTTATATAATCTGTACATACAATTTACTTAATAGATGAATCATTTTATGAAAAAACACATTTTTACCCGACTGTTTTTATTTCTTGCATTCTTTTTTCTAGCTTCTGCTCCGGTTGAAAGCAAAATTACTTGGGTGACATCAATTCACATAGAAATAAAACTGGAATTTCCTAATAAAGCGATAGCTTATGATGCATGTGTTGACTTTGTGGCGTCTCGTGGTTTTGGGCCAACTGCTTGCAATTTGGGTCCCTATGACGAAGCGTTTGATAGTTATAATGCCGGATGGATGTGGGAATTTTTTGGGGTTACAACAAAACCATTCTATTTTATTTCTTATTATTTTCCAAAAACACCCAAAAAAGGCCATTGCATTGAAACACTTATGAATGGAAATCCATGTAATGCTGCTACTGGAAACAAGTCCCAAGCTGAAATTGATTACCGTTCAAACACTTTATATTTTACTCGATATTATAACAGCATCTTCTATAGTTCAGAAAACTTAACAATTGGAAAACAGTGGGCTCATTCGTACTCAGCATTTCTTTCTATTTCGAACAGTGTAATCACTGTGCATCGCCCAAATGGAAATAAGTTGATATTTAAAAATGAAAATGGTGTTTGGATAAGTGATGCCGGCACTATTGAAACATTGTCCGAAGACAACTTATTTTTTATTTATAAGACAATTAATGATGATTTAGAATTTTATAATAATCTTGGGCAGTTAATAAAAATAACAACACGACATGATTTAACGACACATTTTATTTATAATAGCGAAAATCTACTGGCGCAAGTTGTAGATCCTTATGAACATGCTTTTTATTTTTTTTATGACAATTCAAATAGACTCATTCAGTTAACTACACCAGACAATACAGATATTTTTTATAATTATGATGTGAACAATAATTTAAGTACTGTAGTCTATCCAGATGACACACCTAGTGATCTAAGTAATAATCCACGTAAATTGTACCATTATGAAGAGGCCAATTTCCCTCATCACCTAACGGGTATTACCGACGAAAATAATATTCGCTATGCAACATGGGACTACAATAATATCGGTTTAGTTATTTCAAGTGAGCATGCAAATGGTACAGAAAAAGTAGAATTAATTTACAACGAGAATTATACTGATACAACAAAAGTTGTCGATGCATTAGGCCGTATCAAAACCTACACCTTTGAAACTCACTACGGTACTCGCAAACCTAAAACCATCCAGTACACTTACAATGATGGTCAGCAGTTGATCACTAAGCAAAAAAACATCATCTATTATCCGGAAACTGGCCGGGTAAAAGAAATTATTGACTACAATGGCCAGGTGACGTCTTATGTATATAACAACAGAGGCTTGATCACATTGGAAACTCAGGCTAAAGGCACTTTGGATGAATACACCATCACCACCACCTGGCACCCCGATTATCGTTTGCCCGCGACACACACCTATCCAGACAGGATAGAAACTTATACTTATAATAATCAGGGTCAGTTAATCAATACACAGATTTCAGGCAACCCATAAATCCAGAGATTATAAAAACAATGTTCAGGAATACAATTCTATATCGGATGACTCTGTCTCTGACATTACTCGCTGGATTATGAATGTCTCAGGGTAATCTGAGTTAGATTGTTGCTTAGGTTCTATTGCAATGGCATTAATTTTTAGAATATCAGAGTTTAAATCAATTTAAAATAGATGAAAAAATCGGCAAAAACTGGAGTGTATAAAATTCTTGATTACTTTGAATGTGAGCCAGTTCAAAGAATGCGATACAAAAATAATGCAAGGCTATGTTAGAGTATTAGTAGAAATGGATAAATAAAAAATTGGCTTGTATGTGATCATTTTTATAAAAACTCATATTTACTGAGTTGTTATTACTCAATACGACCAAATGTTAAATTTCGCTTAAGCCAATTGGCAATAAATTATTTTTAGCAACTAATAATAAAGAATATCACTTGTTTGTCATAATGTGGATAAGGATGAGTCACAGTTTAATGAAAAAAATTATTATTACATATTTAATGATCTTGTATTCTACAAATGCATTTTCTGTTTGGCATGATGCAAATGATTTCTATAATGAAAATAAATTTTCTGCGACTCCAGAAGGGGCGTGTGAATTGTATTATGAGGCTGTAGTGAATAATCCCATTTATTATCATATAGATTTTTCTCACTACGTACTTGACCCTCCAAATTTTTATGCCTGTTATATTTATAGGTACAATAGTGATAGAACAGGAACTCTTTATTATACTCAGGGTTTTGTGTTGTTTAGACCAATACCTGATTTATGCCCTGCGGGCACGACACAAAACCCATCAACAGGTCTTTGTGATACCAATCAAACTCAAAAAAGTACGGGAAAAATTGGTTCTTGTACCGGTGAAGGCAATCCCTGCGATGCCGCTACAGGCAATAAGTTTCAAACAGAAATAGATCACCACTCCAGCAGCCTCAGCTTTGTACGTTATTATAACAGCCTTCATAGCACCGAATCGAGCTTAGGCAAGCAATGGACCCATTCATTTTTGGCCTCCTTAACCATTGAACCAACACTCATTAAAATTAATCGCCCCGATGGAAAAGTTTTGGAATTTATTGATGATAACGGTCAATGGGCTGGAGACGCTGATATTACCAGCACACTCACACAGATTGGTGGAACCTGGCAATATAAGACCAGCAATGACAGCATAGAAACCTACAATGAGTCCGGGCAACTATTAACCGTTACCACCCGTGATGGCAAAACCACGGAGTATGTCCACACTAATGATTTATTAGAGCAAGTCACAGGCCCTTATGGTCGTACATTTGGTTTTACCTATGACGAGTCCAACCGTCTTATCACACTGACCACCCCGGAAAATACAGACATTCATTATACTTATGATAATACTGATAATTTAATTTCAGTCACTTATCCCGATAGCAGCCCCGGGGACTTGAGTGATAATCCAACCAAACAGTATCATTATGACGAGGTTGTTTTTCCACATCATCTGACTGGTATCACCGATGAAAATGGTCACCGCTATGCCACCTGGACTTACAACAGACTGGGTCTTGCCGCCTCAAGCGAACACACCAATGGCGTCGAAAAAGTTGAACTCGAGTATAACAACGATGAAACAACCACAGTCACCGATGCTTCAGGGCGAATCAAAACCTACACCTTTGAAAGCCACTACGGTTTGCGCAAACCCAAAACCATCCAGTACAGCTACAATGATGGTCAGCAATTAATCACTAAGCAAAAAACCTTCACCTATTATCCTGAGAATGGCCGGGTAAAAGAAATCACTGACTACAATGGCAGTACCACCTATTATGCGTACAACAACAGAGGATTGATCACACTGGAAACTCAGGCCAAAGGCACTTTGGAAGAATACACCGTCACCACCACCTGGCACCCCAGTTATCGTCTGCCGGCAACACGCACTTATCCCGACAGAGCTGAAACCTACACCTACAACGCTAACGGTCAGTTAATTCATACACAAACCAGCACAGTTCAATAAAACAGGGACGATAAAATGGACAAGCACAAGAGACTAAAAAAAATACTGACAAGCTCCCTGATAGCAGCCACGACCAGCATAATACTGAGCACTCAGGTCATTGGTGCCACCCGCAGCACCAGTTACACCTACTATAACAATGCCCCCAAAACAGGCCTCCTGCAGAGTATTGATGGTCCCCGTATAGATGTCTCAGACATAACGGCATTAGACTATGATAATCAGGGTAACCTGATATCCATCACCAATGCCCTGGGCCACACGAGCCAAATCATTGCCCACGATGCCAGCGGTCGTCCCTTAGAAAGCATCAGTCCTAATGCGCTGCACACCACCTTTCAATACGATGTCCGCGGTCGTCTGATACAAAGCCAGACTTTTGCTGAAGGTGACGCAGTCAATGCACGCATTACCACCTATACCTATACCCCGGCAGGTGATATAGCCACTATCACCGTACCCCAGGGTGACACCCTGAGTTACACCTATGATGAAGCCCGTCGATTAACCCGTGTCACCGACAGCCTGGGCCACTACATTGACTACGTCCCGGACTTAATGGGCAACATCCTGTCTGAAACCGTTCATGCCAGTGACAGCAGAATCATCCGGCAGCAAAGCGCCCTTTATAACCAACTGGGTCAACTGTTTCAAAGCATTGGTGCAGACAATCAAACCACCGAATATGGCTATGATTTAAATGGCAATCACAGTAATATCACAGATGCCAGAGCCAACCCCACAACCCAGGCCTTTGATGCACTCAATCGTCTTAAAACCGTCATTGACGCCAAATTCGGTGAAACAGAATACGGCTATGATAGCGCAGGCAATCTCAACCGTGTGGTTGACCCAAATAACCAGACCACCACCTACACCTACGATGGTCTGGGTAACCTGGCCTCGTTGAACAGCCCGGATACCGGCCTGACCACCTATGACAACTATGATGCCGCCGGAAACCTGTTACAGACAACCGATGCCAACGGTACCATTATCCACTACAGCTATGACGCCCTAAACCGCCTGACTCAAATTCAATACCCCAACAGCAACCAAAATATCAGCTATCAATACGATGGCAGCAATTACACAACACCAGACCAGCCACCCGCAGTACATGCCCCCATTGGTCAACGCACCGGCATGAGTGATACTACCGGCACAATGAGCTGGTTCTATAATGCTCAGGGTGAACTTATCCAAAGCAGCCAGACATTGGCCGGTGGCAGGACGTTTATTACCTCACACTCTTATCAGGCACTCACGGGTTTACATCTCAGCAGCAGCTACCCCAGTACCCAAACCATCACCTATCAATACGACTCTCAGGGCAAAGTCTCACAAATTGATTCTGAGATAAATAATACAATTCATCCTCTTCTGAGTAATATTCAATACCAGCCTTTTGGGGATGTGACCACTGCAAACTATGGCAATGGCTTAAGTTTGAGCCGCAGTTTTGACCTGGATGGCCGTTTATCAGCTCAGAGTGTGACAGGTAACAGCACTGTGCAAGATTTAATCTGGGCTTATAATCCCGTCAGCAGTGTCCAAAATCTGGATAATTTACTGAATGCAGCGCTCAATCAAAACTTTGATTATGATGAATTGGACCGCTTAGATACCGCTCAAACTGACCTCAGCCTTTATGGCTTGTCAGGCTTTAATTACGATGCCAATGGCAACCGCATTCTACTGGATGATAACAGTCAACTCACTGATTACACAATTAACAGCAATAACAACCAAACAGACAGTGCCAGCGGTGCCCAGGCTCAAAGTTTTCAATACGATGCCAGGGGCAATATCACAGAACACATAAAAAATGGTGACACTTACACTTACACCTACAATCAACAAAATCGTCTCAATCAAATTGATAAAAATAGCTCATTGGTCGCCTCTTATGACTACAATGGCCTGGGTCAGCGTACCAGTAAAACATTGGCTGACGGCACATTAACTTATTACCTCTATACCGCCGATGGCCAGTTGATGAGTGAAGTTGATACCGCAGGTAACATTACCAAAGAATACCTCTATTTTGACAGTCAGCCATTGGCTTTGATCCATCACAATCAAAGCAATGAACTGCTGCCTGACACGGGTGTTGCTGATATCATTCAAAATGATGATTCTGCCACCTATACGGGTTCCTGGGTAACCTGGTCAGGCGAGCCGGGTATACAATTTCACTACAGTCTCCCAGGCAGTGGTGAAAATCAGGCCGCCTGGACTTTACCCATCACTACCGCAGGTCATTATCGTGTCTTGCTGCTCACGCCAGTGGCCAGTATTTTGGCCAGTAATACGCCCGTCAGCATAACTCACAATGGCGGCACCCATATGGCTACTATCAACCAAAAAATCGTGGGAGACGAATGGCGCGATGTAGGGATTTATGACTTTGCTGCGGGCAACGCAGTGATCACCCTTAGCAATCAGGCCGATGGTGTTGTCACCACCTATGGCATTAAATTAGTTTATGTTCAGGCCATGACCCTGGATGATACTATGGCCACCTTCAGCAGTGACTGGTTCACCTTCAGTTTTGATGCGACACAAAGTCTCTATCAATATGGCACTGGCCTGCATTACGCTATAGAAGGCGATGGCAGCGAGCGAGCGACCTGGACGATACCTTCCATCCAAACCACAGGCACCTACAAAATCTCTGTGTTTACGCCACCGACCGTTCTCATAAGTAATAATGCCCATTATCGAGTATTGCATGCCAACGGTGAAACCAATACCACACTTAACCAGCAAGCTGGTGGCTGGCAATCAATTGGTGAGTATGATTTAAATGCCGGTGGCAGTTACTCGGTTTCACTCAGTAATCTAACCGACTCCATGGTCATTGCCGATGCCGTACAACTGGAACTGGTTCGTGTTGAAAGCTCTGAACAAACGAGCTATTATTACTATCATAATGACCATTTGGGCACACCGCAGTTACTCACGGACCAAGACCAGAATGTGGTTTGGGCAGGGCATTATTCGCCCTTTGGTGAGGTCACGATTGCGACCGAAACTGTTGAGAATAATCTGAGATTTGCGGGGCAGTATTTTGATAATGAAAGTGGTTTGCATTACAACTACTTCCGGTTCTATGACCCAAGCTTAGGCAGATATATTACATCTGACCCTATTGGATTAGAAGGTGGGCTGAATACTTATGCTTATGTTTTAGGTAATCCATTAAGTTTTACTGATCCTCTTGGATTGATAGCAGGAAACCCAGTTCAAATTTGGAACAATGGATCTGCAACAATCTACAATGGATTATGTTCAGGTAGTGGTTGTCACCAACCAGCAAACGTACCTCCTATATCTCCCCCGGTACAACCAAACTCAAGCCCTAATCAAATGCCAATGTCTTACGGAGATGAAGGTCATAGAAGGGAAAATGAGTTATTACAAAATCCAGTATTACCATATGGTTTTTTTTGTGGCAATGGTAATTGTAATGAAAACAAAAGAAATTTAGATTTTTTACGAAAAAGATTACAAAGACAGATGAAAAATAAAGCTGATGGATTTGCAAGGGATGGTATTCGGAATCAATCATCAGCACACAGTCATGGTACAAGAATTCAAGCTTTAAAAGCAAAAATAAAAGAATATGAAAAAGCTGTAGAAGATTGTGGTGACGATGATGATGGGTATGTATCTTGTTTGTATTAAAATTGAATACCTTTTATTTTATTGCTCCAAATTTGAAAAAGTATAGTTGGGAATAATGATTGAAATATTTAAAGAAGAATTGCATGTCCTTGAGTTAGATGGTTTTTTAAATGCATTAAGATGTATTATGGGTCACGCTGATCGGTGCTTTGGCGCGGGACTTATAAAAAAAGACTCTTGTATAGATACAATTATTGATGGTCATATTCAGAATATTTCAATAAATGGAAAATTTCTAGATAAAAAAAAGGTTAATTTTGAATATATTCAAAAAATATTTGATAAATTTATTTATTCAAAATTACCAATCTCAGATAAAGAAACCTTGCGTAATACTGATTGGAATCTAGTTGAGTATTATGGATTAATTTCAACAGTTGAAGATAAAGGTGAATGGAATCGTTTAGTGAATCAAGATCATGTTCTTCTTGAATATGAAGATGAGCATGGCAGAAAATCCATACATTACTATGTGGAATATAATGAGTTTGTAATTACTACATTTTTGACAATGAAAAAATAGCGCAATAAGGTGAAGGTAAAAGGTTCATCTGCTGGAAAGCCACATGTTCAAACGCAAGGTTTAGGTAAGAGTGTAAATTCACTAATGGCCTCAAACTGTAACCAAGGCAAGTGATTTTTATGTGCTACTACAGCTTATGCCTGCCTAAAATATCTGTTGAGATGTTTTTCATATGCTGGTTCAATCCAACTGGTATCTCCAGCAATGACATTATCAGCATGAAATGTGGGAATTTGATTGCGTATGCTGAGATAGTTGTTAGTCATTATTAGTGGTTGCAGAGCATTATCAAAAGAAGTAGTTAAGGACAGCCATTAAATGTAATAAACGGGGTCAGAGACCAATTGTTTCTAATACAGGTTTTAGCTCAATCCCGTAGAATCTCTTCAGCCTGTAAATCCTGTCGCTTGTGGATCACAGCCAGCACTTCAATATGGCTGGTTTTGATCTCATAAATAATCCGATAAGAATAAAGTAGATTAGTTATGGCCACCCATCAATTGAAACATTAAAAGCCCTGCATCGCAGGGCTTTTTTATCTTCCTTCGTTATTTAAGTTTCTGTCGTAAAAACCAAACACCCCTCCATGACATGAATTTGTACTGGTGTGTCAATTGTAAAACCTGCGGCTTCAAGCCACTGACCGCAGATATTGTAGCGTACCAAATTACCATCATACAATTTACCAAATTATTCATCATGCGATCTAGCTAAAACCACCCCATTTTCCCGCACTCCTATCATAAGATAAT
>JADGDG010000063.1 GCA_016744995.1 Gammaproteobacteria bacterium | reverse complement strand
CTGAGAAGCCGTCGTTAGAAACTGCCATTCACCTGTATTACCAGCATATTTAAAATTATTAGCATATAATTTCATTTTATCTGGTGTATCATTTTCTGGATCAAAGCTTAAACTGATCAGTTTAAAGCGTTCAGCAAGAACCGGATCTTTTTCCATTGCTGATTTAAGTTCATAGAAAACATAGGAAGTTAATGGGCAGCCATTAACATCATCACAACTGCTGTAAACAAATCCCATTAATACGTATTTATTATCAAATTCTGTTAATAAACGACTGGTTTTACCCTTAGTTGTTAATACCTGTCCATCAGCTGCTGATTTAAAAACAGGTAAATCATAGCTGCCAGGCTCGGGTAATTGATAGTCCAGTACACCATAACCTGGAGCCAGTGATATCGATGTCACTTCTTTTTCAGTCGAAAAACTATTAACTGAGTAAGAAATTAACAAGATAAAGAGCCAAATGTTTTGGCCAAAAATTAATTGCATAAAGTTATCTCTTTATTTTTTGCAGAAGGAAATGCCTGTAAAGCATTTCCTCTGTAAACTTCCCTGAAAAACTTATAAGATTATTTTTCAAGCATTACTTTTGCAACAATTTCATCTCCTAAAGTAGGTTTAGTGCTATTTGAAGCCATGTTATACAAAGAATATGCACCAAATCGCATTTGATGTGCACGACCCAGCTTTTCTTTCAGGAAGTCAATCTTCATAGTTTCATGTAATTCTTTACCATCCCAGGTATAACCTTTAAAGAATTGCTCACCAGCATCACCTTTCTTATCCCAGTTTGCTAATAAAGAAGTCGTATAATAAACACGCTTATTGTCCCAGCTGCTGGAAGCCATATTAACTTGCTTACCAATTTTCTTCTCATAAACCTGCTTAGGATTAAACGGATCCGATATATCAAAATAACGTGTCATACCATCCATAAAGGTTTGTACCCAAAGTCCCTTATCATCAGAGCGGATTGAAATATCTACAGGTAAAGGTATTTTTGATGGGTCGCCAATATCAGCAACGGCTTTTGATTTCCATTGACCATCTTTCTCATCTTCATAAATCAAATAAATTTGTGAGGTCAATGCAGTCGTTGTCATACACCAGTTATTTTCAGGATTCCAGGCACAGCGAATTTCCAAAGGCGCGCCGGGAACATCGAGGATTTTCTTTGGCTTTTTACTATGCAGATCCCACAATACCACCGTATTACCAAAGCGTTTCATGGCTTCTTTGTCTTGCAGCATCTTACCGAAGTCCATCATATAGTTGGACCAGCCAGTAAAGGAAGATGTTATCATAAGATTCTTACGCGGTAAGACACGTACATCGTAATTATAACCATCAGCATATTTGCCTGTCTTTTCTGCGCCATTCAGATTTTCATCTGTGGGCATCCAATGTGTCGCAATATATTTGCCTTCATTGGTGTATTCAACTAATGCAGAGCGGCCGCCATGATCCTGATTATTAGACAGGGCTGTGATCATCATTCGACCTGGTAATGCGTAAGTGGTATGGGGGCCTACAGCGCCACCGCTTTTTTCAACAAAGTCCGTAATCACTTTATGCAGTTTTGGCTTGGCAGGATCAGTATGGACATCAAAAATAAACATTTTATTGGTGTCTAATGCACCCGTCCAAAGGTATTTACGATCATCCGTAAAACCAGAATGATGCGCTTCATTTCGTCCTCCTACTGATACCGAGTTAATTACTTTCCCATACATTTTAGAAGCTGGGTTGACATCAACAGTCACTAATTTATCCTGACCATCACCAACACCTTCAATTCCTAAAGTCCATACATAAACAAAATCTTCCTGCCCGGTGATTTTAGCCATATAGGGTGATTGACAGGTTTCATCAGCGGATAAGGTCGTTGTTAAACCCATTATGCCAAAACTGCAAGCAACCGCTGTTGATAAGACCCCCATCTTTAATTGCTTCAATAATTTCAACTTCATTTGTATCTCCTTTGGTGTACCAATTAAATTAAGTCATCCATATTGTTTTTTTAAGAACAAAATGAATGCTTTTTCTTACTTTGAGGTAAGAACCCCTATGAGGTGAAAACCCCTATGAACATATTATTTTTATTAATTCATCCTGTTTTTTAAGAAATAGAATGAATGTTCATTTTTGTTATATTATTTATAGAATGAATAACTAATTTTGTCAATAGGAAAAGTAATAAATACTAAAAAAAATGAAATGAATGTTCATTTCTTATTTTTTTATGCTATTCTTAGTCAACATTGATGATTATAATTATCACTTGTTATTGTATGAGTTGCAGAATACCTGGACTGGCTGCATGGAAGAAAAAGCTTGTAAATACTTTGTTAAATCAAGCTTTTACTAGAAATAAAGTGCTTTTTTGTTTAAGCTCTTTTATTATTCAAGAATTGATTGAAGCAATGGAGTAAAATATGCCTTATTTAGACAGAGTCACACCTGATCCAGAACCAATGGACTGTCGGATTTTAACCGCAGGTTTAACGCTGTTTGTAGAAAATGGCTACCATAATGTCTCCGTTCATGACATTCAAAAAGAAGCCAATGTCAGCATAGGTTCCATTTACAAACATTTTGGCGGCAAAGAAGGCATCGCCAAAAAGCTCTATTATCATTTGCTCAATGAGATGGATGAATTGATTGATCGGGCCATCAAGGATAAAGTAACGATCAAAGAAAAATGCGAAGATATCATTCGTCTACTGTTTGCCTATACAGAATCACATCACAATATTATTGCTTTTATCTTCCAGCCCAATCATCAGGACTTCTTACCTGATGAGCCGCCAATTTGCAGCGCATCCCCTTTCAGGAGAATGCGTGAAATAATTCGTGAGGGTATGGACTCGGGTGAAATTAAAGAAATGGCAACCGAAGTTGCTGCATCAGCAATTTTTGGTGTTGCTATCCG
>JADGDG010000024.1 GCA_016744995.1 Gammaproteobacteria bacterium | reverse complement strand
TTTGTTAACTCCACTTACGACAAGAGCACTCAAACCTGGAATTGTTTCAAGGTTGAGCACGTTGATGTGGTCGACAAGTCTGTCCTGATGAAGTAAGTTTGTTATAACTTATTAGTCAATGCGACTAAAAAGCCCGGTCACCGAAAGGTGAGCGGGCTTTTTTTTTAATTGGAAAGTGAAAGAAATTATTGAACAAGTTATCAGGATTGAACTGATGTCCCCCGATCAGTTCTGCCCTTGATCAATAAGCTAAAGATTAGACATCAAATAAATTGCCAATAGCTTCTAAGCCCTCGTCAACAATGACTTCGAGATCTTCAGGGTTCTCTTCTTCTGCACAGGCTAGTGTGGTATAAGCCGACAGGGATTTTAATGCACAGGCTATTTTGGCTACATCATCAATATTGAGTTCTGCGCCTTCTTTTAACTTCCACTCTGGATCGCTCATATAAGCTCCTTTTTATTCTATTTTTTAATAATAAAGCATTTATAAAATAGTCTGTTTTCTTAAATATTGCAATAAATATCGAGATTAAGCCTGGGATGTGACACATTTTTTTCTAATTAACACTGCTAAGATTGTTTGGACAAAAAATAACCACCTGGACTGCTTTTCACACTTGATGCAGAGTGAATTTTCATTTATTATTGTTTCTTAGTAAACAATTGTATATTAATATTATAAAGTGAGTTTCCTGATGTCAGAAAGACCTGAAAGCATAATGCCACCAATTGAGGGTAGCTGCAGCGGCAGAGAAGTTTTTGCTCTGCGTGCGTTGGGAGACAGTATGGTGCCTGAGTTTGAGCATGGTACTGTGATCATCATTGATCCTGAAGCAGTTGTTAAAGACGGTTCTTATGTTATTGCTAAACTTGATGGTGAATTTATTTTCAGGCAGCTAAGAATATATAATGACAAATATTTTCTTCAGCCCCTCAATGACTTATATGAAACAACAGAAATCAGTGGTCTTGATGATCTTGAAGGTGTTATTGTACAGTCTGGAAGTCGCCGTAAAAATATGAAAAAATACAGTTAATTCCTGTCAGACTTTATCTTTTTCCTGTTCATTTTTAAAATTCAATAATTACTTCACAATCTAAAAAATTAAAACAATTTTCTTGATTTTTTTAATTTTCATATCTAAATTATATTCTATACAGACTGCAAAATTTACCTCAACTTGCCTATCTGATCAGCGAAATAATCGCATTACGTGTGATTGCGTTAGTATCCGTAAATTTTACGGGTATTTAATCACCTATATTAAGGTGTATCAATGTCTCTTCTCCGTTGGATTAGCCAACAATTTTTACGCATTGTTGTTGTCTCCCTGTTTATTTGCCTTGGAGTTATTGGCCTTACTTCCTATTTTTGGCGATTACCGGAGGGATTTGAGCAAAGTGAATTAAACCTTTTTCTATTATGTTTTTTTATTATCATGATGTTATGGCATTATTTTGCCCTTTTTGAGTGGAAGAATGAAGGGATTGTGCGTAATAAACAGTCTCTTATCATGTTTTTCTGTCCAAATCGATTATTAATCACCAGCCTGACGATCTTCTTGGCAGTCATTGTTTTTTATTGGAATTATTTGTTTGTTCCAGAAAAATTTGAGTTCCTTATTGCTCTTTTTTTGACTATTTTTCTACCTCAATTGTTTGTCCGTATTTGGGATATTATGGTTAAAAAAGAGACCAGTATCTTTGCCGGTTTTATTGCTCTTTTTTTAGTTTTTTTGCTTCTGGGTGAAGAAGTTCGCTATGGCGTTGGTTTTCGCTATATGACTGCTCAGGTTGAAAAAGTGGCACAAATTGAACTTAAACAAGGAAAACCCGAAGGTTGGAATATCCCGATCCCTGAAAGCCCTCGTTGGAAGCGTGATGGCATGATTTACTACCCGGAATTATTTGATGTATTAAGTAATACAGGTTTTCAAGTTGATAAAAACACACACCTTGAGCTAAGCCCCCAGGCTAAAAAATTGTTTTCTATGGGTATTATTCCATTTAATCATTATCAGGGTAAGGCATTTTCTGGTCTGAATATTATTGACCGTCATAAAAAAAATATATATCAATACCAGCATCCTAACCAATTTAAAAATTTTAAACATATTTCCCCGTTTATTTTAAAAGCACTGCTGGTTTGGGAAAATGATAAATTAAGGCATGTTGTGTTTGATAAAAACAAAGATTTTATTGAGTTGAATTATTTAATTGAAGGTCCTCGTCTGATTAAAAGCGTTTCTGAATACTTACAATATAAGGCTACAGGGGAAGGTTCCTATTCGGGTGGCAGTACGTTAATGACAACATTGGAAAAAATAACCAATACTCCAGGAGGTAAAACACAGAGCGTTAGTGATAAAATAAACCAGATGATTGGTGCAAGTCTACACTTGTATCGTGATGGTTCTGACTCGGGAATGGACAAAGAAAATAGTATACAAAAGGCTCTGGTTGATTTTTTAAATATGGTACCAATGGCTGGAGGGCCAAAAACTTATTCCGGTGAGCTTTATGGCTTTGGTGCAAGTTATTATGCCTGGTTTGGTTATACAATTGATGAACTGAATAAACAGCTAAAGAGTCAAGATGGTGATATCCGAGCCCAGGCTTATAAGAATATCTGCAGCTTAATTGTTTCAATACGCCGTCCAAGCAGTTTGTCTAAAACACCTGAAATTGTCAATAGGCAAGCTAACAGCCTGTTAAAACGTCTTAATAAAAAGAAATTACTTAATTCTGCCTTATTTGTGAAATCCAGGGGAATGAAACCAGAATGGAATCCACAGAAAAAAAATAATTCTCGACTGGATTATGCGCTTCATCGAGAAGCATCAGGAGCACGTAATCAATACACTCAGTTAATCCGTCAGGCGGTAGCAAAAAAATCGGGTCAGGTAGCATCAAAAAAAGTTAACTTACAAACCATTGATGCAATGTCTGTTGCCATTGAAATGACTACGGATGTTCAGTTGGAAACAGATATCCAAAGTATTTTAAATGATATGTATACGGAACTTGCACAGCAATCTCCTTTTGTCCAGGGACGCCAAAAAGGCTTGCTGCATAGCCTTAATCTGGATGAACTAAACAAAATTAAATATGGCGCTATAGTATTGGAAATTGATGAGAATGGTTTTTGGAATGTTTTAGCAAATACTGATACACAATCAGATGTTGTTTATAATCCAGCAAAACAGGGACGTTTCCAATGGGGATCAACGGCTAAGTTGAGAGTATTGGTTAATTATCTGATGATTATTCATGATGAGGCTGTATTATTGCAATCGCTCATTAAGGGGGCAAAGTCAGGTAATAAATCGGGAATTTTTGCTGACTATAAAAAATCATCAGTGACAATCAAACGATTAATTGCCTCTTATATTAAGAGGTATCCTGATGCCTCTATGGAACAGGTAATGGCATGGGCAATGTCGCGTAAAATTTCAGCGGATCCAAAGGCTAAGTTTTTGACTGGTGAAAGCTGGCATCAGTTTCATAATTATCAGAAAAGTGATGATATTAAAGAGCCGAATCTGTGGCAGATGACCAGTGAATCAATTAATTTATCTTTTGTGCGTTTGATGCATGATGTGGTTGATTATTATATTGACCAGTCCGGTTATGACAAAATTGCGGTATTAACAGAGAAGAACAACCCGGTTAGAAAAAATATTCTCAATGATGCGGTACAAGCAGAGGAAGCTTTTTATTATGAGGGTCTGAATTATTTTGTTGAACGTATTAATAAATCATTTTCTTTTTATAATGAGCATAAAGAGGGCCAGAGGGTGCTTAATGAGAAAGAAATTATAAGAAGTGCCCGTATAATAAGTCAAAAAATAGATAATAAATATCAAAGACTTTCTTCATGGTTCAAACGAATTACTCTTTATGAAAAAACATGGCTGCTGGCCCGTGTGCGCCAGGCACATGGGGATACTTCAAACATGTTAAGTAGTGAAGAAATAAGCACAGCAGAGAAAAGAATCGTACAACAAACATCACAATGGTTAAAAACCAGTCAGTTTTGGGTAAAAAACACCCTGTATACATATATGGAACGTCGTGCTTTTGCTGAAGGTGTCACTCCGGCATGGAAAAAACTGGGTTATCCATTTGATGTGTCACCTTCTTATGCCGTTGTTCTGGGGAGTTCAGGTGATACGCCAATGTCACTGGTTGAATTGACCGCTACTATATTAAACGATGGTATTCATGAAAAAAATCTCTCTTCAATTAAGCGCATTATTCTGGCCCCGGATAGTCAGTTTGAGACACCTTTTAAAAGTAAATCACATCTGGAAGCTATTATTCCTCAAGCTGTTGCCAGGGTTGCAAAAAAAGCAATGGAAGGTGTTTTAAGCCAGGGTACTGCTATATTTGCCTCAAGACATCCGTTGATGAAATCGGTGCAATTAGCCGGAGCCAAAACAGGTACAGGCGATAATCGCCATAATAAGAAGGCTATCAACCGTTCAGCTGCGGTATTGAGTATACTGGATTTGGGTAAAGACAAGGCTAAATATGCCATCTGTATAACTATGAGCGTGACTGAAGGTGATATCGAACGCTACAACTTTACCAGTAAAGTTCCAGTCAGGATCCTGGCTCGTATTGCAGATCATCTCAGTCCGGTTATTACCAATAAATCCACTGAGGAATTGAAAGTTGAACTGGTGAAAAAACGGATCAAAAAAAGCAAACAACGTGATCTGGCTGTAATTTATCCAAGAGGTAAAAAAAATCGTTTAAAACTTGAGAAAAGTAAGCATAACCAGCCTACCACCAATATAATTGATGATCCGCATCAATTACTTAAAAGCTTGTTTTAAATTTTTCAGGAATGAAAACTTCCCAAATAGTTCTTTACGAGGTTTAAGCAGCTGATTCATTAGGCCTGAGCCTAATATATTAGTAGTGCAAGTCTGGAGCTGTGCCGGAGGGCTGTATAGGAAGGTGATAATACTACATGCTTGTAAAACAGATCTTTAAGGCGATCAATTAGATTCACAATTGTCCATAATATTTTTACACTCACTTCTCATTTTATTATGTTGTTTCACTGCCTCCACTCCTATCTGCATAGTGTCAATAAGTAAGAATTTACTGGCATTAAAGCAACAATAAAAATGATATTATAGGTCAAATCTAGAGTATGCTTTTATGTGGATTGACACTAGAAATATATTATTGAAGAAAAATGATAATAATAGGAAAAGAGTGTTGTGGAAAATGAAGTAAAAGAAGTTACAGATGAATTATCATTAAATAAAGCCATTGTTATCTCTGCTCCAAGAGCACTCTGGATGGAATTTATTCTCCATTTTTCTACTTTTTGTATCTATACGTGCTTTTGGTTTGTAGCACGTATACGAGAGTTTAATGCCTTATCGAAGAAAAACTTTACTCCATGGTTATGGTTTTTTGTGCCCTTTACTATCATTGCACAACTGATTGCATTACCAAAATTTAATAATGCATTAAATGACTTGGCTGAAGAACACAATGTGTCCATATGGAATGCCTGGCATGGAGGATGGACTTTAGGGGTTATTCTTGTAACATTGGCTATGAATATCTCGAATAAAATTGAATTTCCTGGTTGGATCTATCCTATCGGTATTATTCTTTGGAGTATTCTATTCACAGTTATTCAGGCCCAGATTAATAAGGTAAAAAAAAGTTTGAGTGATGTTACTTTCAAAGGATCTCAACGTAATTATACAAAAATAGAATGGCTTTTTGTTGTCCCTCTTTTTCCTCTTTCACTGACTCTTATGTATTATCTTGCAATTGATCCTTTATTTAATAAACAGCTGTCGACGCTTTCTGAGAATACATTGTACATTGATCCACAAAAATATTTTAGTTTACCAATAACTGGAAAGGGCTGGTCTATTGTTGAAAATGGAACACACTCAAATGGTGAATCAGAATTAGAGCTACAGGGGCCTTTGTCTGATATGTTTTTTATTGTTTTTTTTCATGGGGCTAATGAAAGTATAGATTCGATTTCATATAGAAGAACAGAGCAATTTTATGCTGATTTGAGTGACGTAAAATGTGAAGAAAACAGAAGTTTTGCTAAATTAACATTAAGTATTGTATCTCATGTTCAGTGTTCGGGCAGGAAAATAGGAGGACCGGTTTTAGCTACTATTTCACTCATTGAAACGACTAAAGGGATATATGAGTTGTATGGAATGCTATCAAGTGTCGAATATTCTTTTAAAAATAATGAATCAATGATGAAGGAAATGGCAAAAGGATTTGAACCACTATGAGCAGACTAATAAAAATTATTTTTTGTTTTTTATTTCTTATTAGTTCTGGTCAAGTATTAGCAGGCACAAAAATACAATGGCAATTAGGTTCTAGTGAAGATTTTGTGTCAGAGATTCAAGAACTAGTCTCATTAAAGAGTATGGACAACAAAGAAAAAACTGGGTTCAGGCAGTTGTTATTTGATGTTGATATTGTTTTAAGCGATGAGTCAGTAACAAAAAGAATAAGAAAAGTCTGGTATTTTCCAGATTCTAATGCATTACAAAACTATGGAACCGAAGTTATTTATTATGATGAACTTTCAGAAAAAATAAAGATAAAAGAGGCTGTCACTCTCAATCCTGATGGTGAACTTATCCAATTTGATTCGACTAATATGCAGGTAATTGATTCTGATACATCTGATGTATTTAGCAATGAAAAAAAATTATTAATTCCTTACCAAAATCTGAATATAGGTGGATATGCAATACTGGATTATGAAGTTGAAGTTGATAAACAAAAATTAGAGGCTGACTGGTCTGAAATATATTTTCCACAAAGCTCATACCCGAGAGATGAATTTCGTTTATCTATAAAACTTAGTCCTGCTAATAAAATTAGTTGGTCATCTACTGCTGGCACTATAGAGTGTTATGAGGATAAATTTAGTTTGACTTGCTCTGCAATGGATATTCCAACAATTAAATCAGATTTCTCAGTGGCATGGTTAGATGAGTTAGAACAAATTACTATTAGTGAGTCAAAGACATGGGGCAGTGTAATAGAAAAGGCAATGAGTGCATTTAATGCTTCAAAACTGGATGTTGATGGTAGTACTAAAAAATTACTGGAGCTTATTAAGACTAAACAATCTATAGAAGATAAAATTGCAGCAATACATAATTTTGTTGCAAGAGATATACGATATATTTCTGTATCTAAAAATGGCCATACTATAACGCCACATACTATTTCTGAAACACTGAAGAACCGTTATGGTGATTGTAAAGATAAATCAGCGGTGTTGGTAGAATTGTTGAATCAAACAGGTATTAATGCCTATCCAGTTCTTGTAGCAACAAAGCGTTCTGATCTGGAACAGTTAAAAATACCTGCAATGAATTATTTTGACCATATGGTTGTTTGTTTTTCTTTGAAGGGGACAAAAAAATGTCTGGATGCCACAGATAGTCATACCAGTTGGAAAACTACTTCAGCCTGGATTCAAGGAAAGGTTGCTCTTGAAATGGTGAAGAATAGCACTCCTGTGACAATACCTTTAAATCAATATCGTTGGAATATGGAATTTAAAACGGATATTGTTTTTTTAGAAAATGGAGGAATGTCTGAGAAACAAACAAGAACTTACCTGTCTGAATATGCTGGTTCACTAAGGAACTTTTTCTCCGGAAAATCACAAGAAGAAATTACTCGATGGGTTGTTGATCAATATCAGGAAAAAGTTTCCTCAGAATATGAACCTGTTGTTGAATTTTCCGGGTTGCAGAATATGGATAAATCTCTGGAAATAATCTCTTTAATTGATTACAAACCTTTTATCGATGTAAATGATAACTTATCTTATTACGAATATGATTATTGGCTGCAAGATGAAATTGATAGTCTGTACATAAAAAATAAGCACTATGATTCATTCTTTTCTGGATTGAAAATTATTTCTGAATATCATATTGATGTGTCAAGCTTATGGAAGTTAAAAGGTTCAATTCCAAAATTACATCTGCAACATAAATATGGTCTTTTGGATAGAAAGATTATAAAGCTGAATGATGATAAAGTTCGAATTATAACAAAACTAGAGATCCCATCTAGAAAACTTTCTGTAAATGAATTTGAAACATTTAATAAATTTCTCAAACTTATGAAGAGAGAATCTGCAGTACGTATACATGGAAATAGGAATCAAAGAACAAAAAGTTAACGAATTTCTGTGCTATTGAATAATGCAGTTATATTAATCTTTAAATGATATTATTAATACTTATATGTAGTTTAATAATTTGATACTGCTTAATATTCTGCCTTCAAAATATTTTCTAAATTTAATACCAATGGAACCAGAGTATGAAAAAAATAATTGCTATGTCTTTGATTTTAATTGTTTCAGGTCAGGCAGTAAATGCACAAGATGATGTTGCAAGTATAACTGATAATATAAAAGAATATATTTACAATTTAACTCGAAGTGATATTGATAAAGGCATAGATGCATATAATAAAAAAGACTATAAAACAGCTATTTCTTTCTGGAAACCATTAGCAGTTAATGGTGATGTAAAAGCACAATATAATCTTGGCATGATGTACCTTTTTGGAAAAGGTGTTGCTCAAGATAATAAGCAAGCTTTTCACTGGTATCAAAAAGCTGCTGAGCAGGAAGATGCTAGTGCACAATTTTTTATTGGACGATTTTATGAATACGGAAAAGGCATTACTAAAAATGATAAACAAGCTGTTTACTGGTTCGAGAAATCTGCTAATCAGGGGCATATGGATGCACAAAATAGCCTTGCAGGGATGTATCTCAGTGAGCGTGGTGTTGCTCAAGATTTTATAAAAGCCGTTCATTGGTATCAAAAATCTGCCAAGCAGGGATATGCCGAAGCACAGAATAACCTTGGCTTAAGATATGTTTTTGGCGAAGGTGTTACTAAAGATTTTAATCAAGCTATTAATTGGTTTCGAAAAGCTGCCAGCCAGGATCATGCTGGGGCACAAAATAATCTGGGAACTATCTATGATAATGGCAATGGAGTTGCCAAAGATGACAAAAGAGCCATTTACTGGTTTCATAAAGCGGCCGAATTAGGGAGTGCCAGGGCACAAAAAAATCTTGCAGGGATGTATGCTTATGGAAAGGGCGTGGATAAAGATGAGGTTCAGGCTCTAGACTGGTATCAAAAATCAGCCGATCAGGGATATTATGAAGCACAGTATATTCTTGGGATGAAATATGATAACGGTGAAGGTGTTAAGCAAGATTTCAAAAAAGCCGTTCACTGGTATCTGAAAGCAGCCAATCAGGGATATGCTGACGCACAAAACAGTCTTGGTGTAATGTACGTTAATGGCCAGGGTACGACAAAAGATTATGAACAAGCCTTTTATTGGTATCAGAAAGCTGCTATTCAGGGGCATGCTATGGCTCAAAATAATCTTGGCTTAAGATATTTCAGGGGACAGGGAGTTGCTCAGGATTACTATCAGGCTATGGATTGGTTTAAAAAATCTGCAAAACAAGAATATAGCGAAGCACAGAACAATATTGGAGTAATGTATGATAATGGCCTGGGAGTTAAATTAGATAAACAACAGGCTGTTTACTGGTTTGAATTAGCTGCTAAGCAAGGCTCTGGCAATGCACAACAAAATCTTGCTCTTATGTATGCAACGGGGCAGGGAGTTACTCAAGATGAAGCACAGGCATTTATCTGGTATCAGAAAGCGGCTGATCAGGGGAATGCTGAAGCACAAAATATGCTTGGTGTAATGTATAGAACTGGAGATGGTGTTGCTAAAAATGACAGACAAGCGGTTGAATGGTATTTAAAAGCAGCCAGACAGGGATATAGTACAGCGCAGAATAATCTCGGGGAAATTTATTTTAGCGGACAAGGTATTGCTCAAGACTACAAAAAAGCCTTTCACTGGTTTCAAAAAGCTGCCAGACAAGGACATGTTAAGGCGCAAAATAGTCTTGGTTTGATGTATGCTAATGGGCACGGCGTTATTCAAAATACCGATCAAGCTGCTCATTGGTTTGAGTTAGCTGCTAATCAAGGTGATGTTAAGGCAGAAAATAATCTATGGACAATACATGCTGAAGGAGCAGGTGCAGCAAAGGATCCAAAAAAGAGATTACAATGGTACCAAAAAGCTGCCAGGAAGGGGGATGCCGAGGCTCAAAATAATCTTGGACAAATGTATCTCCAGAGTGATGGTACTGCTCAAGATGATGAGCAAGCGTTTTACTGGTTTCAAAAGGCGGCTACACAGGGAGTTGCTAGCGCGCAAAGTAATCTTGGAATGATGTATGCGAATGGCATTGGTGTTGCTCAAAATGATAAGCAAGCTGTTTTTTGGTATCAACAAGCGGCTGAGCAGGAGAATGTTAGTGCCCAGTATGGTCTTGGCAGGATGTATGATTATGGGCAAGGTACTGTTCAAAATTATGAGCAAGCCATTTATTGGTATAAAAAAGCAGCCGTTCAAGGAAATGCTGAAGCACAAACTGCTCTTGGGATAATGTATATCACAGGACAAGGTGTTACTCAAGATTTCAGTCAGGCCTTCCAATGATCTCAAAAAGCTGCCAGGCAAGGTGTTGCATCAGCACAAAATAATCTTGGAATGATGTATGTCAATGGAAATGGAATTACCCAAAATGAAGAAAAAGCAATTCACTGGTTTCAAAAAGCAGCTAATCAAGGGTTTGACAGGGCAAAAATAAATCTGGCTAAATTAAAACAGATTTAGTAACTAATATAGATATACTGTAATGCCTTCAAAGTTGTTATACGTGGGTTTGGGTACGTTGTCACTTTTTTTGAAACAACATTCAAATTGAGATAGGCTTTAGAAATTAAGATGACCATAAAAAAAATATTTTACGGTAATAATGCCCCTTCAAAATCGAGGCTTTTTATCCATAATTTTTTTTACATATTAATGATTTTTTTTGTATGGGGAGCATATAGTGATTTTGTGCCATCATTATTTTGGTCTCAGAATATATTCAATATTTCTTTATTTTTGACTATAATAAGCACACTTATAATTTGGTGGGTATATGGTACTGGTCGAGCAAATTTCCAAGAAAATGGTTCACGTTCAAAACGCATTACAGCTTCTATAGTTACTCCATTTTTTCTTATGGGCATTTATTGGGGTTCTATAGGGCATGGAATTCCCTCCGTATATACCAGGTTTTTTGGTCAAAATGAGGAAGTCTATACATTACTTGTTAAAGAAAAAAGTAGTAGCAGGCGCTCATGTGATCATCGACTCAAAGGTAACTATATTTTTACTGCATTTCCTTCATATATCTGCATTAAAAAGAAATTTTTTGAAAAATCACCACGTAAAGTGGAAATAAAATTACAAGGATTTAAAAGCCAAATGGGATTTTTAATTACTTCGATTTACGAGCAGTAATTCAATACAGCTATAATTTGAAGATTCAAAAAGTAACAATTACAGGCACAATATAAATATGGATTTTGATGAGTGCCTGCAATCATTGATGTGCTTTATTTTATCTTAAACAGCTTTACCTGCTACCGTTGCTTCAGGTACTTCATTAAGATTCCCCGTTTTACAATCATAAATATAACCATAAATTGGAATGCCAGCGGGTACCATTGAGTTACTTCTGATGCGTTGAACATCTTCCAGAACACTTTTTTGCTGGTCACTGATCGTTAGCCAGTTGATATATTTACCATCAGTTGTACCGCCACCAGCATTGCTATCATGCCAACCAGATGCGTCTACACTTGATGTCTTGAGGCTACCTGATAGTAGATCCCCCATAATTTCTGTTGTGAATGTTTCCATTCCACAATCAGTATGATGAATAACAAACCATTCTTTTGTTCCCAGTAACTTGTAAGAAATAACTAATGAACGGATGGCATCATCACTTGCTCTGCCGCCAGCGTTACGAATAACATGGGCATCACCTTCGGCAAGCCCTGCATATTTTGCTGGATCTAAGCGGGCATCCATACAGGTCAGAATTGCAAATTGCCTGCCAGGAGGCATTGGTAAATCGCCCTTATCGCCAAAATCAGCAACATAATCAGCATTTGCTGATATTACTTCATTAACTGTATTACTCATGTTCAATTATCCTTTGGTTAGTTTAATAAATTACCACTTTTTTTATAATATTAAGATTGTGGCAATGTTATTACAGCAATTTTTATACCAGTTAAAAATAGACAATAAATCAGTAACAGTGCTAGTATTAATCAGGAATTGTTTCCTCTAACGTGAAGACTGACTTCAATAATTGCAGCAGCACTTCACAAAATAAATAGATGAGTAAGCCATGAAATCACTCAGACCTTTTGGCCACCTGACGCCGGAGCGATACCTTCAGCTCTTTATTATGCAGACAGGTGGAATAGCACAGGGTGTCAACTGTTCTTCATTAGAATCTTTTATCAAAAAAATTGTACTGAATTCAAGTGAAGTGCTGGAGGATATTTATCGTGACAGTCATGAGCTGAATGATATTTTAACTATGCAGGAATTTGGTGACTTACTGGTTAACCTCAAAAATACCATTGGGGGGGAATTTAAGCTTACAGAAGTAACTGATAGTTGCCTCAGTCTGCAAACAACAAAATGCCCATTTGGTTCATTAATCGAATCTGCTCCCGCTCTTTGTCACATGACGTCCAGTATTTTTGGTGGTATTGCTGCACGCAACTATGGTTATGCAAAAGTAGAATTGAAGAAAAGAATTGCTCTGGGCAGTGATCTTTGTGACATCTCTATCCATCGTGATCCGCAAACCTGTGAGCAAATTATAGGTGATGAATATTTTAGCGATGGCGTTAAAATTATTGCTGAAGTCAGAGCTCCTTCAGAGCTGCAGAAACGCATTGAAGAAAGACTTCATAGTCTTTGGCTAAAAGATAATCCAAAACTTGTTACAGAACAAATTAATGAGCCTCCGGGTTTAATTGCTCAAAGTGACGTTATGCTTTCGGTATTAAAAAGTGTGGAAATAGTTTCTCCAACTCGTGTTCCCGTTTTAATTAGCGGTGAGACAGGGGTAGGTAAGGAAATTATTGCCCGTTCAATTCACGCCATGAGTCCACGCAGAGATGCCCCATTTATTGCGGTTAATTGTGGCAGTATTCCACACGATCTTGTAGAGACCGAATTATTTGGTCATGAGGCTGGTGCTTTTACTGATGCAAAAACTTCCCATGAAGGAAGATTTGAACGGGCGGATACCGGAACCTTATTTCTGGATGAAGTTAATAGCCTGTCACTCAAAGCTCAGGTTGCTTTATTAAGAGTTTTACAGGAAAACCGTTTTGAACGTATTGGAGGAAAGAAACTAATTGCCTGTAATGTAAGGGTTATTGCCGCGACCAACCATGATTTGTCACAATTGGTTGAAGAAGGGAAGTTTCGTCGAGATCTATTTTATCGACTTAATGTCGTACCTTTGCATATCCCGCCATTAAGAGAGCGCCCTGAAGATATGCGCCCATTAGTTAACTTATTGATTGAGCGATTTTCAAGACGCTATCATTCAGAAATAAAAACACTCACTTCTTCAGCAATGACAACTCTGCTGGATCATGACTGGGTTGGCAATGTGAGGGAATTAGAAAATGTGCTGGAACGTTCTTTTTTATTTACTGAAGGTAAGGTAATACACAGAATATTTTTCGACCTGTCGCCCTTATCTGTGTCAAACCTGGAAAAAATCCCAAATATCAAGAGAGCAAAAAAACGTGCTGCCGATAAGGTAGAGAGACAGATTTTAGAACAGGCAATGCAGCAAAATCTTGGAAAAATTGAAGACATCGCTAATTTTCTTAACCTCAGTACACGAGCTGTTTATCAAAAACTACAATATCATGGGATTGATAGTCATCAATATCTTAAATAAATTCATAAAAAACTAAAAAAACAGGGCTCAGTTAAAGTAACTAATACAGGTTAAATTGAGGTGAGAGTGAGGGTATCATCCAGGCTTACTCTCTGCTTACAAGAAAAATTCTAAACGACCAAATTAACTTTAAACTGTCCAATCAACTCTTTTAGACGTGAAGACATTATGCTCATGTCTTTTGATTTTGTAGAAATGAGTTGGGCTCCTGAAGTATTTTGTAGTGCAATTTCTGATATTTTAGAAATATTGTTGTTGATCTCATTAGCAACGCTGCTTTGCTCATCAGCAGCCGCTGCAACCTGAGTATTCATATCATTAATTTTAAAAACAGATTGAGCGATTTTATTGAGTGATGAATCAGCAAGATGTATCTGTTCAACAACAGAAGCTGTTTGTTTTTGGCTTTCATCCATCACGTTGACAGCCTGACATGCACCTCTTTGAAGATTTTCAATAATTTCATTAATTTCTTCTGTGGCTTCTCGGGTTCGTCCTGCCAATGTGCGTACTTCATCAGCAACAACGGCAAAGCCGCGACCTTGTTCACCAGCACGAGCTGCCTCAATGGCGGCATTGAGTGCTAATAAGTTTGTTTGTTCGGCAATACCTTTAATGACTTCTAATACTGTACTTATCGTATCACTGTATTGCTCTACATCAGCGACCACTTCAGCTGACTTATTAGTTTTTTCCGCCAGAAGTGTAATTTCCTGCACTGTTTTATCAACAATCTGACGACCCTTTTCCGTTTCACAATGAGACTCATCTGAAGCAGCAGAGGTAATATTTACACTATTAGCGACTTCAGATATTGCGCTGCTCATTTCGTTGATTGCATTAGCCATTGCATCTGTTTCCAACTGCTGCTGGTGAGTATTTTCACTGGTTTGTATGGCTGTCACAGATATTTCATGGGCAGATGAATCAATTTGATGAGTAGTATTTGTTATAATTGAGATTGTTTCATTCAAATGTTTATTCATTATTTGTATTGATTGCTGTAATTGACCAATTTCATCGTTTCCATCAAGGATTATATTTTGCGTCAGATCTTTGGAAGCAATAATTTTGAGTTCATTCATACATATGGATAATCGAGTCACAAGATTATTAGCAATAAACCAACTAAATACTCCTCCTATCGACAGGGCCAAAAAAATTAATATGACTAAGTTTTTTACAGCGGCTTGTTCATGTTTTTGTGCACGATGCCCTGCTGCTGCTGTAAATTTTTCAATTTCATTCAGCATCGCATTAAGCTCTTCAGTTAATTGATTTTCTTCATGCTCAATGTTCTCAATCAGTGATTTCGTTTCATGTATTTTAGCCTGGGCAAGTAATTCAAAAATCTGGTGGGCATGCTGTTCAAAGTCTGCATGTTCTTTTTCAATTTTCTTTAATACTTGTGCAATGTGTTTAAACTCTTCAATTTGTTCTTTATTATCAATAGTGGGTACCGTCTTTTCTGCAAAGTTTTCTCCCTGGCGTATTTCAACATTAACTTTTTTGGACAAGGCATCAAAAGAATTAATTTCATTTTTAAAATGTGATTCAGCACCTTGTTGTTTTAGCAGCAGCCCGAAACGCAGTGCGCGTTCGAAATGAATTTCCTGCTCTAATTGGTGTTCTGTAATTAAAGTGATGATATTGGTTAGTGGAATATCCTGATCGGCAATTGAGTCCAGCTCATTTCCAATCTGGGTCATTGAAGTGTATGAGTATAATGAAATAACAACAATAAAAAATATCAAAATTAATATATTAGCAATTAATTTAGTCCTTATAGAGATATTATTAAGTTGAATTAACATTGGATAATTCCTTATTAATTAATGAATTATTATGAAGTAAAGCATACATCTGAAGATAAACAAGTTACATTATTTAGAAACACTTTTTGAGTTACAGAATTTTTTATAGACCATCCATAAAATGAAGATCCTCTGGAATAAAGTAAACAATTTATTTAAATGTTACAAAAAAGTTTATTTGTAACAAAGTTGTCATATTGAGTCCTTATAATCTTAAACAGATTAAACAAAAAATGGAAAATCAAAATGATGTTAAATAAATCAGCTCTGTCACTTATTGCTACAACGGCAATTTTGGCCAGTACCATCAATATGGCTCAGGCTCGAGATCAGATCCGTATTGTTGGCTCTTCAACAGTTTATCCTTTCTCCAGCTCAGTTGCTGAAGAATTTGGTGCAACGTCTAAAAGCCCGACTCCAGTGGTTGAATCAACTGGTTCTGGTGGTGGTATGAAGTTGTTTTGTAAGGGTAATGGGATGGATACACCCGATATTACCAATGCTTCTCGTCGTATGAAGACGAAAGAATTTAAAATGTGTACAAAAAATGGTGTCACTGATATTACTGAAGCAGTGATTGGATTTGATGGTATTGCAATTGCTCAGAATAAGAAAAATAAAGCCCTTGCTTTGACTAAAATGCACTTGTTATTAGCTGTTGCTGAAGAAGTACCTTCTAAAGATGGTAAAAGTCTGGTTAAAAACCCGTACAAGCGCTGGAATCAAATTGATGCTGGTCTGCCAGACAGAGAAATTACTATTTATGGACCACCAACCAGCTCTGGTACTCGTGATGCCTTTGAAGATATGATCATGAAAGGCCAGACTAAGAAAATGGATGTTTATACTTCTTTATATAAAAAAGATAAAGTCAAAAACAAGGGTTACAAAAAATACCATAAAGTCAGACAGGATGGTGTTTATATCCCTTCTGGTGAAAATGATAACCTGATTGTACAAAAGTTGAGTAAAAATCCAGCTGCAATCGGTATTTTTGGCTATAGTTTCCTGGTTGAAAATGATGATAAGATTTCTGCTGCTACGGTTAACGGTTTTAAACCAACACCTGAAACGATTTCAAGTGGAAAGTATCCTATCTCTCGCTCTTTGTTTTTCTATACCAAGAACTCACATAGAAAAGAAGTGCCTGCAATGGCTAAATATGTCGCTCTGTTTATGAAGGAAGACATGATTGGTCCCGATGGCATTTTAACTGAAATTGGTTTGATTGCTTTACCTGATGAGCGCAGAAATGCTATCAGAGCAAGTGTAGAAAAATATACCAAGCTTACACTTGATGATTTATCTAAAAAATAAATTTCAGTACCTCAACCTTATTCTCCTGAAAGGGGGGATAAGAGCCTGAAAATAATAAAGCTTCCGTGCGATATTAATAGCCTGGAAGTTTTATTATTTTTATGCCCTTTCGATTTTTTGTCTGGAGTATCAATTGAAACCATTTGAGTTAAAGACAAGGCATAGTGACCTTAAAGAGCAATTTATTCGCTTTCTTCTGTTCAGTGCCGCTGCTGTTTCAATTTTAACCACCTTTGGTGTGCTGTTTTCAATTCTTTTTGAAGCTATTGAATTTTTTCAAATGCGTAGTTTTTGGTATTTTATTACGGGTACTGAGTGGTCCCCCGGGGTTGCTGATAGTAAATTTGGTGCTTTACCTATATTTTCCGGTACTTTCATAATTACCTTTATTGCACTTACGGTTGCTCTGCCTATTGGTTTAGGCAGTGCTATTTTTATGAGTGAATATGCCTCTTTCTCACTACGAGACAAACTTAAACCGTTATTGGAGATCCTGGCTGGTATTCCAACTGTTGTCTATGGGTTCTTTGCTGCAATTACAGTCGCACCAGCGGTCGTTAATTTCTTTCAAATTTTTGGTATAGATGCTTCGTTCAATAGTGCTCTGGCCAGTGGAATTGTTATGGGAATAATGATTATACCGGTGATATCTTCTCTGAGTGATGATGTGATCCGGGCGGTGCCTGATTCACAGAGAAAAGCATCACTGGCGTTGGGGATGACCAAAAGTGAAACCATTAAAGCCATTGTTTTACCTTCTGCATTACCCGGCATTGTCTCTGCGACTTTATTGGGTGTCTCCAAGGCTTTGGGAGAAACGATGATTGTTGTTATGGCCGCTGGTATGAGGCCTAATCTCTCATGGAATATGTTAGAAGATATGACTACAGTGACGGTTCGAATCGTTGATGCACTTGTTGGGGATCATGAATTTAATTCCCCTGATACTTTATCAGCCTTTGCCCTTGGTCTGGTCTTATTTATTGTGACACTTGTTCTCAATATTATGTCAGTTGCGTTGATTCGTAAGTTTAAAGAAAAATACAAGGTGAATACCTTATGAGCTCTCTGATGAAAAAAACAAATTTAAATTCAAAGCTGAATTCATCCAATAAAAAAACTGAAGTGGAAAATCCATTTTATGATCCGAGTTTACAAAAGCGTCATGCTCATGCAAGGCGGTTTAAATACTTTACTATGGGATCAATTATTTTTGCCATTAGTTTTCTGGTGTTTTTTCTGGGTGATATGATCGTTAAAGGTATGCCTGCTTTTCAACAAAGTTATATGCTTATTGATGTTACTTACAATGAAAAAACTATTGATTCAACTCGTAAAGCAATTGATAAAAAGTACCGCCGCATTGTCAGCCGAGCCTGGTTAAGAGATATACCTGCAATGGTGGAACAGGATCCGAGCCTGATGAATACAACCCAGACAAGCTGGGTTCTGGTCAACCATCAGGTTGATCAATATATGAAGGGGCATTATTATAAAATTAAAGATAAATATCTGCAAACTATTAAAGAGAAACAAGCGGCAGGTGAATTAGAGTTGCACTTTAATACAATTTTTTTCACTCAGGGTGACTCTAAAATTCCTGAAAATTCAGGGATAAAATCAGCCATTATTGGTTCGATATTAACCCTGATTGTCACCATGGTTGTTGCTTTTCCTCTGGGGGTGATGACGGCAGTTTATTTAGAAGAATTTGCCCATGATAATTACTGGACTCAGTTTATCGAAGTAAATATAAATAATCTTGCTGCAATTCCTTCCATTTTATTTGGTTTGTTAGGCCTGGCAGTATTTATTAATCTTTTTGGTGTGCCGCGAAGCTCTCCGCTGGTGGGTGGTCTGACCCTGGCATTGATGACCCTGCCAATTGTTATTGTGAGTGCCCGGGCGGCCTTGAGGAGCGTGCCTGATAGTATCCGACAGGCGGGTTATGGTTTAGGTCTGACAAAAATTCAGGTGGTTCAGGATCATGTTCTGCCATTGGCATTTCCAGGGATCATGACAGGTTCTATTATTGGCTTATCTCAGGCTATGGGTGAGACAGCGCCACTGATAATTATTGGTATGATTGCTTTTATCCCGGATAGCCCGGATTCAATTTTTCAGGCTGCCACTGTCATGCCGGCTCAGATATTTACCTGGGCAGGTATGCCTGAACGGGCATATGTTGAGAGGACTGCAGCAGGTATTATGGTTCTATTAAGTATTCTTATTTCATTGAATGCTTTAGCAATTTATTTAAGAAAGAAATTTGAGGTTAACTGGTAATTCTCTATGGCTAATACAACAAAAGATAAAATGACTTCTCAAAAAGAAAAAAGCGAAGAGAACTTAAAGGTAAAAATCCGAGATTTAAACCTTTATTATGGTGATAACCATGCTCTGCATGCTATTAATATGGATCTGTATAAAAACAAAATTACTGCACTGATTGGTCCATCAGGCTGTGGCAAGTCCACTTTTCTACGCTGTCTGAATCGAATGAATGATTTGATTCGAAGTGTGCGGGTTGATGGTCAGGTTATTATTGATGAAAAAAATATCTATGATAAAGATGTTGATGAAGTTGCGGTAAGAAAAAGAGTCGGGATGGTATTTCAACAGCCTAACCCTTTCCCAAAATCAATTTATGAAAATGTTGCTTATGCGCCATTGAAACATGGTCTGATCAAAAAAGGACATTATTGTGATGATCTGGTTGAAAAGTCATTAATACAGGCTGGTCTATGGAATGAAGTTAAAGATAAGCTGAAAGAACCAGGCACCTCATTATCCGGGGGACAGCAACAGCGTTTATGTATTGCCAGAACAATTGCGGTTCAACCGGATGTCATACTGATGGATGAACCCACATCGGCACTGGATCCAATTTCAACGGAAAAAATTGAAGCTTTAATGCTGGAGCTAAAGGAAAAATACACCATTATTATCGTGACACATAATATGCAGCAGGCGGGACGTGTAGCTGACTATACAGCATTTTTCCACTTGGGTGATTTGATTGAATATGATGAGACTGAAACTATTTTCATCAACCCGACGGAAAAGAAAACTGAAGATTATATTACAGGAAGGTATGGTTAAAATGTTACCCACAGAAACTGCAAGATTAGAAACAATTCAGAATGAAATTATTGCCCTGGGACAGTTAGTTTTAGCCAGTAATCAACAAATCCTTGATGCACTTGAAGCATGTAATCCTGGCTTGCTGGAAGATATCAGTAAAATTAAAAAGCATGAACGCTATGAAAAAATTGATGAAATTGATGACAATATTATCAAATACTTTGCACTGTATACTCCAGAGGCGAAAGATTTACGGCAACTGGTTGCTTTTCTCAAAGTAACCAATGAATTTGATCGTATTGCTAACAGCTGCAATTCATTTATTCGTGATTTCCCGCAGGCCCTTTCTGGTGAAGTTGATAAGGACTTTATTCTTGAGTATGCAGTACCATTACAAAAAACATCCGTCGTAGCATTGACCAGTGCCCTGAGTTTAATTGAAGCTGAAGATAAGGATAAGGTTGAAGAAGCTTATAAAAATGTTGTGATTGAAGAGGGTAAAAATGATGAGCTTTACCAGATAATTGAAAAAAACTTATTGAAAAAAATTAATAACAATCTTTCTCTTTCTCAAGACTATCAGGATACTATGCAAGCTTTAAGACGTCTTGAAAAAATTGCCGATAGAGCTTTAAGTATTGCTGCACTCATGCATTATGCAAAACTGGGTGGTGTTATAAGCAAAACATAATTAAGACACAATTTTAGAAATAAAATTGATATTTAAAAAATTATTTAAGGAAAAAAAATGCTTGCCCCCTTTATTAAGAAAGAAGAAAATCTGATCCGAAAAAAAGTGCTCTTAATGGGTCATAATACAAGAGAAGCCATTGAGTCCGCCATGAAATGCTATCAGGATCAGGACACAAGTCTAGCCGATGAAGTGATTAATAATGATATAAGTATTAATAAGCAAGAAGTTGATATTGAAGCCGAGTGTATCAAAGTAATTGCAACACAGCAGCCTGTTGCTCAGGATTTACGTGAATTTTTGGCGGATATGAATATTGCTAAAGAGCTTGAGCGAATTGCTGATTATGCGGTTGCTATTTCAAAAATTGTTCAAAAGCTGCCAAATGATGATGCTGAGCAGGAAGCCGGTATTGTTCTTATGGCTGAGAAGTGCGTTAGTATGTTAGATGAAGTCCTGATTGCCTATGCCGAGCAAGATGCAGACAAAGCAAATAGCGTTGCTCTTAAAGATGATGATATTGATTTATTAGAGCATGATCTGAACGATAAATTTATTAGACTCATGCAACAGAATCCCCAAAATTCAGTCCACTATACTTATCAGCTATGGATCATTCGCCAATTGGAACGCATTGGTGATCGGGTCACCAATATTGCAGAAAGTGTGATTTTTCTGGCCACAGGAAAATTAGTTAACTTTGATTGATTTTTTGTTCTAAATGCCCAGTTTGTCAGCAGTTATGCTGAGGGCATTTATTTGGTAATTCTCTTATTATGGCTATTTGATTATTGTGACTTTCTTAGGAAACCGACAACCGCAAGTAACACAATAGCACCTGCTGTAGAAGTGATGATTGCGTTAATTAGACCACCACCAATTGAAAAACCAATTAAGCCAAATAAATAACTGCCTATAAAGGCACCTGCTATACCCACTAAGGCATTAATAATAAATCCTTTTCCTTCAGCTTTTAATATTAATCCAGCTAGCCAGCCAGCTACTGCGCCAATAATAATGGTCATTATGAGTCCCTGAGATTCCACAATATTCTCCTTTATTTCAGGCCAATTTTTTCAGATGTTGATTTAGTATTAATGCCAAGGATGGCATAGAGAGGGCATTTGGCTGCAATACCTGTGGCAATCAAAATAACACCAACCCATCCAATAGGGTGATTCAGTGCATAAAAGATATTGCCCACCAGAATGATACCGACAACAACTCTGATAATACGGTCAATTTTCCCAACATTATTTTTAAGTAAATCCATTGTAACTCCTTAATAATTAATTTAGTATCCTGCGCTATTTGATGCCGATCCTCAAATAGCTACTCTATTGGATGAGCAGAAACTTTATCCAGTTTCCAGATATCACGATTATACTCTTCCATGGTTCTGTCTGTCGAAAATTTACTACTGGAAAGGGTATTCATAATGCTCATTGTTGTCCACCGTTTGCTATCCTGATAAGCCAGAGAAACTTGTTCCTGGGCATCAATATAGGAACGAAAGTCAGCCAGAGTCATCCACATATCGTACGGGTTTTTGATGGAGTGGAGGATCGGATCAAAAAGTTGAGGCTCGCACTGGTTAAAGTAACCAGATTCAAGCATCTTAACGACAGCGGAGATGTCTTTATCTTTGTTAATAATTTCTACTGGATTATATTGATGATGGCTGCTTTGAACTTCTTCTGCGGTTAGTCCAAATAGAAAGAAATTTTCATTGCCGACTTCTTCACGGATCTCAATATTAGCACCATCAAGTGTGCCAATGGTTAAAGCCCCGTTCATCATAAATTTCATATTGCCTGTTCCTGAAGCTTCCTTGCCTGCAGTGGAGATTTGTTCAGACAGATCAGTGCCGGGACATATTATTTCCATGGCAGATACATTGTAGTTAGGGAAAAAAGCGACTTTTAAAAGTCCATCAGCCTGAGGATCATTATTAATAATCTCAGCAACATTACTGATCAATTTAATTGTGAGTTTTGCCATTGCATAACCTGGTGCAGCTTTTCCGCCAATTAGCACACAACGATTAGCCCAGTTTTTAGTATCTCCCGCTTTGATACGATTATATAAGTGGATGACATGAAGAATATTAAGAAGTTGTCGTTTATATTCATGGATCCGTTTGACCTGTACATCAAATATAGCATCAGTATTAAAGTCAACACCACATTCTGTCTTCACTAAATGAGCCAGTCTGGATTTATTTGACTGCTTAATTTTTTTCCACTGCTCGCGAAAATCTTTTTTGTTCAGGTATTTTTTAAGTTTATTAAGCTGTGATAAATCTTTGATCCATTTTTCACCAATGTGTTGAGTAATCAATTGGCGTAACTCAGGATTACAACCTGCTAACCAGCGTCTTGGCGTGACACCATTAGTTTTGTTGTTGAACTTTTTTGGCCAGAGTTGATAAAAATTATTAAACAGACCTTTTTCTAATAACTCTGTGTGCAGAGCGGCAACACCATTCACTGAAAAACTACCGACAATGGCCAGATAAGCCATACGCACCTGAGGGACTGGACCTTCTTCAATAATGGACATTTGCTGGATACGAACAGAGTCCCCGGGCCAGTGCATGGCTACCTGTTTTAAAAAGCGAGAGTTAATTTCATAAATGATCTCTAATAGACGAGGCAGTAAACACTTAAATAAAGGTACAGACCATTTTTCCAGAGCCTCTGGAAGCAGGGTATGGTTTGTATAAGCCATACACTTGCTGGTGATTGCCCAGGCTTCGTCCCAGGTATGTTCATATTCATCAATTAACAGACGCATAAACTCAGCGATAGAAATGGTGGGGTGGGTATCATTGAGCTGAAAGCAGTTTTTTTGTGCAAAGTTGCTAAAATCATTATGATGCAGTAACCACTCACGAATAACATCCTGTAAGCTGGCTGAGGCTAGAAAATATTGCTGTCGTAGGCGTAGTTCTTTACCATTTTCACTGCTGTCATTGGGATAGAGCACCATGGTAATATGCTCCGCGGAATTTTTTTCTTCAACGGCTTCGGTATAACTGCCGGAATTAAATTCATCCAGATCAAATTCATCGGTTGCCGCTGCCTTCCAAAGACGCAGGGTATTGACGGTGCCGTTTTTAAAGCCGGGTATGGGGATGTCATAGGGGATTGCCAGAACATCCCGGGTACCATTCCAGTAAACCGTCATTTTCCCCTTATTGTTGGTATGATATTCTGTATAACCGCCAAATTTAATATGCTGAGTATACTCCGGGCGCTCAAGTTCCCATGGATTGCCATTGAGCAGCCAGTGATCGGTTTCTTCAACCTGATGGCCCTGTTTTATATGTTGCTTAAACATACCGTATTCATAGCGCAGACCATAACCCTTGACGGGTAATTGCAAGGTTGCACAGCTATCGAGGAAACAGGCGGCAAGTCGTCCCAGACCACCATTGCCCAGACCGGCATCTTGCTCACTTTCAGCAATTTCTTCCAGATCAAGGCCCAACTGATAAAATGACTCCTGTACTGCTTCTTTTAGATCCAGATTAAGCATACAGTTACTGAGTGCACGACCCATTAAAAATTCCAGAGAAAGGTAATAAGTCCGTTTACAGTCAGTCTCTTCGTAAGCGCTGTGGGTTTTTTTCCAGCGCTCCATCAGACGATCTTTTAAAGTAAAGCTCAGTGCTTTATATGGGTAATGTATTGCCTTGCAATTTTTGCTGCGTCCCAGAGTATGATTGTAGTAATAACGGAAGCAATTCTTTAAGGAATCAGCATCTATTCCTAAAGGCGGTACGTTGGTTAAATTATCGACCGGTTTACTTTTTACCATGAGTTTAAAATTATTGCAGTGTTTGTACATGTATGGGACTCGTTTGGTTGTCATTATAGAATTGGGCTGGCAGGGTATTCATTTGCCATTGAATTCGAACATTATGGCTCAGACCTGAGATTTGTCAAATAAATTGTGCACCAGAATGCTCGTTAATTTCTTTAGTATCCCGTGGGAATATGTGAACAACTTACTGCTGTTTTTTTGCCTTTTCAGGAGCAAAGTTTAAATTAATAGTGATTGCTTTACCGGGCTGCTTTTTTTAACAGACCATGCTGAACTGCCATGACTGCTGCTTCGACACGAGAATGTATATTCAGTTTTCGTAAAATAGCCTTTACATGCAATTTTACAGTACCATCTGAAATATCCAGATTTCTGGCAATGACTTTGTTACTCTGGCCTTCGGCTAAAAGAAATAAAATTTCTGTTTCCCGGGGAGTTAATTCAGAAAATGGACTGGGTTCAGGAGGTGGAGGGACATGCCCCTGTACGACTTTAGCTAAAATAGGTGTGAGATCCGGTGCAACAACAGTTTTGCCACCGTGGATATCCTGCAAAGCTGTAACCAGCTCATCAGGCTGCATGCCTTTGAGCAAAAAACCCTGAGCACCACATTGCAGGGCTTCAATGAGATCACGCTCATCATCAACAGTGGTCAGGATAGCAATAGGCATTTTTTCGCCCTGTTCTCGAAGTTTCTTTAATACTTCAATGCCATCCATATCAGGCATACGCATATCAAGCAGTACAACATCCGGTTTTTTTTCTGTAACAATTCTTAAACCTTCCTGACCGCTGCCTGCACTGGCAATGACTTCTATTCCCATTCTTTCAAGCAGCCCCTGTAGACCTGCTCGAAAAAGTGTATGATCATCAATTAATAAAACTCGCATAATTTTTATCTTTATTCTGTGATGCTTTTAGCCCGCAATGCAGCTAATAGCTGATTTAGTATTTATATAGCAGATCACTATTCCCGGACAGGCTTCTGAGAATTCTTGTCAGAATTCATTAAATCAGGGAAAAACTTGACTGATTTTTCAACCACAACTCGAATGGGAAATGTTAACAGAATTTGGGTACCCTCACCAGCTTCGGTTTCAATTGAGATTTTACCACCAATACGTCTGGCGCGCTCCTCCATGACGCTCATACCAATGTGCTCACCCAGACTGGTCGTATGGTGAGGGTTCTCCATGCCGATGCCATCATCCTCAATAAGTATTTCACATTGACTATTGTTCTTAGCTGATGTTTTTTCAGGGCTGCGCGCCAGGATTCGAACGGTACGGGCCTTAGAGTGTTTACCAACATTAGCCAATGATTCCTGAACAATTCGGACAATCTGGAATTCTTGTTCTGATTTTAAATCAATAGACCATTCATTCTGGAAGAAGACAGGCATATTATGATTGGATTGAAAGTTGGAGATAAGTTGTTCAAGCGCAGGGATGAGGCCGCGCTTGTTCATTGGCGCCCTAAAATGAGTAATAAGCCCGCGAACTTCACGATAGGCTTCATCAATACTTTCATGTAAACGAGCCACTTCTTCACGCTCTACAGGAATGTTTTCCAGAATGTTTTCTTCAAGAATTGTGACTTGAAAACGTAAGCTGGCGAGAGTTTGTGCCAGAGAATCATGTAACTCATGGGCCAGAAGTGTCCTTTCTTTCATGATTGAGTGTTGTCGACTATCTTTATCCAGGCGTGCTTTTTCAATCGCCATACCCAGATGTTTGCCTATACTGGTTAGCAGTTCAGATAGATCTTCACTCATAAAGACATTGGGTTTATCGATAAACAAATTATAAATACCGAGATGTACACCCTGATGTTCCAGAGGCACGGCTATAATTTCAGCATCCTCGCCATCAAACAGCATAGTGCCGGATAGCTTGGTACAATTTTTAATTGAGATGCCACATTCAACAGAGCCCTTAGTCAGAGATGTGCCGCATAGACAACGTTGTATCGGAACCAGGCGCTCTTCCTGAACAAATTGTTCATTGAGTCCCATAGAAGCAACCATTTGTAGCTGATCATTATCGGTACGCAGACGTACAGTACCAGCCCGTGCATTAGTCAGGCCAACCATCATTTGTAGAAAGCGGGATAATAGATCTTCCAGATCTTCTGAGCGGTTTATTGATGTTGCAACTTCATAAAGGATATTCAAAGAATGATTTTTTTCTTCTACTTTATGAATTTGTTTTTCAACTTCCTGTTGAAACTCTGCCGATAAACTTTGTAACTTGTCACTTAAAGAATTGATATCAACAGCGAGTTTAGCAAACTCACCTTTTTTAGGTACTGGCAGGCGTGCACTATAGTCTTTCTTTTTCATTTGCAGCGCCCAGTTTCTCAAGTGAATAAAGGGAGTCACCAAATCGTGCCGGATTAAAAAAGAAATATGAAAAATAAAGAAAAGTCCCAGCAGTAAAAATGCCAGATTAAGCCAGAGAAGCAGGCTGTGATTAGTTATAATGTCATTAAGAGATAAAAAATTAAGTCCTGCAAGAGCGAAGAGCAAACTTCCCAGAGTGATCAGAGGTAAAAACAAACGACTGTATTTAAGCCGAATAGGCTGACGGCTTAAATCTTCAGTTGTTTTTGTGCGAGTTCTTATTCGTTCAAGAGGCATATGCTTTACAAGGCTTAAAAGTTTAGAGTCAGGTGTAAGGTGCTAAATGTCTGGCTTATAGTACCTTATGCCCACTTTTATTCTGAAGGCGCTTTATAAGTTGGGTCATTTGGGTTTTTAAAGATGAATTGGTTATCTTCACCTTCAATCTCAACAAAATCAACCTCCATACCATTGATAATATCTAATAAATCAGTGTGAACAATAATCTTAACCCCACGTATATCATACAGGCTGTCATTTTCAGTTTGTTTATCAAAGCCCATCAAATATTGGAAACCCTTGTGATTAGCATGTTGTGTCACCGCAATTCTTAAGGGATCAGTTTCGTCGCCACTTGCTTTTATCTGTGCTGTAATTTGTTTTGCTGCGTCTTCGGTCAGTTTTATCATAACTATGTCTCACTTGTGTCTGTTGATTTTGAGAGTGTATCTTTCGTGTGATGAATAAATTGTATAAAGCGTTTTGCCCAGTGATTTTGATTAGTATCCTGCAAATGGGCATAAGAAGCTAAAAGGTTTTTATAGACAATGCCGTCATGTTGACCATCAATGCCGCTGCCTCGGTGAATCTTATAGGCATAATTAAGTGGTTCAGTGATATTAATTAAATGTGAGTAATGAAACTCATGAGCGGAAATGTTTTGTTCAATTTTTACAGCGTTGGTACTCTGCGTTTCATCAGGCCAGGGCATTAAAGCCGTTTCACTGAAGAGGATCAGGCCTCGCCCCTGAGGGGTTTCTTCCATTTTCGCATCAGCAGGAATAACTCCTACCATTTCAGTTTGTTGATTATTACATAGGATACTGCGACATAAATACATCAGACCACCACACTCTGCATAAGTTGGTAAGCCATTTTCTATTGCTTGAAATACAGACTGGCGAAAAGACTGATTTGCATGCAGTGCCTCAAGTTTTTCTTCGGGGAAACCGCCACCGATAAATAAACCATCAATATTTTCAGGAAGTTGTTTATCAACTAATGAGTTGACTTCAATTAACTCAGCACCAGCCGCTTCCAGAGTTTCGAGATCACCAGGATAGTAAAACCCAAATGCACTGTCATTTATATAAGCCAGACGGATCTCAGAATTGATGGTCTGAGTATTGGGAATGGATTTAATTGAGGTTTTTTGATGTTTTGGTGAATGCAAATGACTGATTTCGATAATCTTATCTAAATCAACCTGTGATGAAATGATTGCTCCGATATCAGTGATCTTTTTTTGTGCTTCCCCATCCTCATTACTGGGCATTAAACCTAAATGGCGCTCAACAATTTCCAGACGCTTATCCTTGTGTACCGCTCCCAGAACAGACACATCTGTGTAGTGCTCAATAACTGAGCGTAACTTGCTCTCATGACGAGAGCCGCCTAACTGATTTAAAATAACTCCGGCAATATTAATTCCTGGATCAAAAGCTTGATAACCGAGGATCAAAGGTGCGATTCCCCGGGTCATTCCCCGGGTATCCAGAACCAGGATAACAGGGGCATCAACCAGTTTAGCGATAGCAGCATTACTATTACTGCCATCCAGATCAAGGCCGTCATAGAGTCCCTTATTACCTTCAATAAGGCTGATATCACAGGTGCTCAGTTTTCGTGAAACTAATTGCAGAATTTCATCATGCGACATCGTATTAAAATCGAGAGTGTAGCAGGGGGTGCCTGAAGCACTGCCATGCCATAAAGGATCGATATAATCGGGCCCTTTTTTAAATGGCTGAACTCTTAAGCCTTTATTTCTGAGGGCCGATAACAGACCTATGGTAATAGTGGTTTTACCAGATGATTTATGGGCGGCAGAAATAAAGAGTGGATTGGCTGAAATAGGCATTATTAGTAAATAGGGCTATAAGCGTTTTTTTCAAGGTGTTGTTTCATAAGGTATTGTTTCATGGGGTGTTGTTTAGTTTTATAAATATAAAAAAAAAGGGCCGCTGAAGCGACCCTTTTTAATACTTTCTTATCATAAAAGCTCGTCAAAGAAAGCCTTTAACTTAACGTTTCCAGGAAGAATCTTTCTCTTCATGAGCCATATCAAGAACTTGAATTGCTTTATCCATGAAATCAGCTTTATATGTTTCTAATTCATGACCAGCGCCAGGATTATAATAGTCATCTGGGTGCATACCATGTTCATTTTCAAATTTAATGAATTTAGTTTGCATATCAATTAATTCTTTGATTAGTTCTGCTTTAGTGCTCATTTGTGTCTCCAAAATACTGAGTTTTAGCTCAGTTATAAGCTGAAAAATTTGAAATAATATATCTGATAAAAGCCCGATATACAATATCTATAATGGGTAGTGTAAAGCGCCAGACTTAATAACCGCCCTTACGCTTACTCTCTGGCAAACCAGAAATACGGCCACCTTGCTTACTAGGATCTTGTGGAAAAAGGTTATACAAATCCTTAGAACCAATTTTTTCGCCCCAGATTGCACCCATTTCTTTAATTAAAGCACGTGTATTTGGATTTTTACCACCATTGTTTAGAAATTGATCACGTAGGAAGTTGATCAGATCCCAGTGTTTATCTGTTAGCTCAATATCTTCTTCAGCAGCCATCTGTTTAGCCAGGCCTTCGCTCCAATCAACAATATCAACAAGATATCCATTAGCGGTTAGTTCTATCTCTTTACCATCAAAAGTAATAGCCATTAAATCTGCTCCGTAAAAACCTTATTTAAAAAAGGTGTGAAAATATTGATAATCTAGGCATCAATATTGTTAAATTTGTTAATTACCTCTAACACAAGAGGAATTTAAGTAACTGATGATATAATAGTTATAAATAAAATACATCTCTCAAAAGAGATAGATTTCTAATGTGAATTTTATTCATCAGAATTTACAGCAGTGATCCCTTTTTGCGGAATAAAAATGCCACAGCCGTAACTATAGTACTGACCAACACCATTTTCCTGTAGATGAATGGATTCTTCTGAGGAAATATCAGCAATCATTAAGCTACGGGTTTTAATCAGCCCATCGGTTGTTTTTAATTGGTGTGATTTACCGCAGAGCATTTTTCTGACGTTGATGCCCATCGCTTTTATTTGCTTGTGGATCGCCTGCAAAAAAACCTCTTCGTTATCATCAGTCTCGGGTACATGGACATGACGAGCAACGATTGTTGTTATTGCGCTGAGTGAATGTTGCTCAGATTGACCAATGACTAACTCATTTCCATCAACAGATATGGTTTGTCCCGTGATGGTCTGTGCATCAGCTTTTCGATTCATAGGAACTCGAAGTTTGAGGCGAGTTCTACGTGACAGCTGAACAAGTTCATCGTCAAACCTGTTAGATTGAATCCAGCCATTGCCTGATTGAGGGATGTAAATATGATGGATGGCGGTCTGGGGGTCGTCTTTAAACCAGGGCAATATTTCACCAATAGCATTGGTTAAAGCCCAGGCGTGATCCAGTTTTATTTGTTTGCAAGAGACCTTAAATGAAAGATCAATGACATTTTCCGGAACTGAATACTCCGCTGGTTTTTCCTCTTCATTCCAGAACATGATGATTCTCTATTTAGGGTTTATATGTTCGGTACTATTTGGGTGCGCTGGTAAATTTTGCTTCCAGATCAGTTTCCCATTCATCCGGCGTGTCAGGGTAGGGTGGTTTAATATCAATATCAAAAAACATTTCACCTTCTTTTGCTTTAACCTGGATCAGTTTAATGAGATCAGAGTAGGATTCTAATTGATGATTTTGAATTAAAACTTCACTTAATATTAACATACAGAATTACTCGACTTAATAGATAGTAAAGTAAATAAGATTCAGAGGGACTTATTTCAAGTGTAGTCGCTCACATATTTGTATATTAGGATAAATTAATTGACCTCAATCAATATCGACACAAATACACTGGTGTATAATGCAAAATATGCTTTAAAGTATTTACTAATACAATGAAATACTGTTAATACCAATGATTCAAGCTGGAATCATGGTAAAAGGCAAAATAAAAATAAAATGAAGCTGTGAAGTGTAAATAAGTTAATTTTGGAAAATAATTTATAACTTATTGATATAAATGATGATTATTTTTCTAAAAAACAGTGAATTAGAAGGGTATATCCATAAGGGGATAGTAGCATGGGGGGGATGCCTCCCAAAGGAAGGGTTTAATACTTTATTATTAAGTCCTAAAATTCACTCCATTGTTTTTGTGTGTCTTGTGAAAAAACACGTAATCGTGTATCTTCACAAGGCTAAAGATTATTGTTTTGAACCCTCTTTAGCAAGATTTTAGAGAGCTTAAGCAGGGTTTAAAATCAAAGTTTAATATTACTCAGTAATATTTTATTAGTAGCACTAATTTACCTAAGGGAGAAAACCGTGCCTAAAGTAACGATCTATGATACTCCGATGATAGATGAGCTGGAAAATGGCGAATGGCCAAGTTTTATCACAGCTTTTAAGCGTTTAAGAGATGACCATCCTGATGAGCGAATCAATTCAATGGTTGGCGGACTGTTAGGTCAGCTGGAACATTCATACGAAACTCGTATGGGTTGGTGGAAAGGCGGTACAGTCTCTGTCTTTGGTTATGGTGGTGGTATTATCCCGCGTTTTTCTGAGGTTGCTGAACATTTTCCAGAGTCAAAAGAATTCCACACAGTTCGTATCCAGCCTCCTGCTGGTAATTTTTATACTGCTGATATTCTGAATCAATTAGCAGATGACTGGGAGAAGCATGGCTCTGGTCTGCAAACTTTCCACGGTCAAACGGGTAACATTATGTTTATCGGTTCTACAACTGAACAAATGCAGCCTTTCTTTGACAAGTTAAATTCATACGGTTTTGATTTGGGTGGTGCCGGGCCATGTGTTCGTACTGCAATGGCTTGTGTTGGTGGCGCTCGTTGTGAGCATTCATGTGCCAATGAACAAGGTTTGATGCGTCATCTGGTTAATGAATTTCAAGATGATTTACACAGACCAGCACTTCCATATAAATGGAAGATTAAAGTATCTGGTTGTCCAAATGACTGTACCAATGCCATTGAACGTGCTGATATGGCCGTTATTGGTATCTGGCGTGATGAGATGAAAGTTGATCAGGAAGAAGTGAAAACTTTTGTTGCTGATAAAGGCCGTGACTATGTGATTGATAATGTCACTGACCGTTGCCCTTCAAATGCTATCAAATTAAATGATGACAACACGCTTGAAGTGAATAATAAAGAATGTGTTCGTTGTATGCATTGTATCAATGTTATGACTAAAGCATTAGCTCCTGGTGATGATACTGGTGTTACTATTCTTATCGGTGGTAAACGTACACTGAAAATTGGTGACATGATGGGTACTGTAGTTGCTCCTTTCATGAAAGTTGACACTATGGAAGAAATTGAAGAGCTGGTTGAACTGACTGGTGAAATGATTGATTTCTTCGCTGAAAACGCACTTGAGCACGAGCGTACTGGTGAAATGATTGAGCGTATCGGCCTGGTTAACTACCTTGAAGGTATTGGTCTTGAACTGGATCCAAACATGGTTAGCGAGCCTCGTCAGTGTTCATATGTACGTATGGATGGCTGGGATGAAGAAGTTAAAAAGTGGTATGACAAAAAAGCCGAAGCGGCGACTGCTTAACACTTAACTGCTTAATAAGTTAAATATTTCAGGAGGATATTCCTCCTGACTATAAACAAGTTTATTAGAATAGGAAATTAAAATGGCTGCAGAAAGACCTAAGATGCCGATCGAATCTGGTGCTCCAGATGGATTCCAGTATATGCACCCAACAATGCGTAGAAACTTTGGCTTGTGGAAATACCATGAAAGACCTCGTCCAGGTGTTTTAAAGCACGTTGCCCATAGTGGTGACGAAATCTACACAATCCGTGTTGGTACAGCCCGTATTCTTGATGTTTTCACCTTGCGTGAAATGACACGTATTGCCAATGAATTAGGTGATGGCTTTATTCGTTTCACCATTCGTTCTAACCTTGAATATATGGTTGACAGCGAAGCAAAAGTAGCACCAATGATTGAAGCCATTGAAAAAGCTGGTTTGATTGTCGGTGGTACAGGCCCTACTATTACTGCTCCTTCCCATACACAGGGTTGGTTGCACTGTGATATCCCAGGCTCTGATGCATCTGGTGTTGTTAAATCAATGATGGATGAACTGATTGTAGAATTTAAGCGTGAAGAAATGCCTAACCGTGTTCATATCACTACTTCATGTTGTCAGATTAACTGTGGTGGACAAGGCGATATCGCTATTAATATCCAACACACCAAGCCACCTAAAATTGCTCATGATTTAGTTGCAAATGCTTGTGAACGCCCAACAATTGTTGCTCGTTGCCCTGTTGCTGCGATTCGTCCTGCGATGGTTGACGGCAAGCCTACTCTGGAAGTTGATGAGAAGAAGTGTATCTGTTGTGGTGCCTGTTATCCTCCTTGCCCTCCAATGCTGATTAATGATGCGGTTCATACAACGTTAGCTATCTGGGTTGGTGGTAATCACTCAAATGCACGTGGCAAACCTACTTTCCAAAAACTGGTTGCTGCCGGTATTCCTAACAACCCACCACGCTGGCCTGAAGCAACTGCTTTAGTTAAGCGCATTTTGAAAGTCTACAAAGAAGATGCAAAAGATTGGGAACGCATGAATGACTGGATTGAAAGAATCGGCTGGTTTGGCTTCTTCGAGAAGACTGGCTTACCTTTCACTAAGTTCCACATTGATGACTGGAGAGGCGCGCGTAACAGCTTAAACGCTTCTACTCACATCCACTTTTAAATAATTAAGGTTCCTGCTCTGGTTACTCTTTTGCTAGATGATGCCGGGGAAGGGACCTGTTAGGCAGATCCTTAATGAAGTTTACATTATTAATTAATGAAGGACCTTACCAGCACCAGGCATCTGATACTGCGTATCAGTTTGCTAAAGCTGCTTTGGCAAAAGGTCATGAAATTTATCGTGTGTTCTTTTATAACGACGGCGTTAATAACGCAACTCGTTTGGCTGTTCCACCTCAGGATGACCGTAATATTACGGAAAACTGGGCGGCTTTAGCCAAAGAACATGAATTGGATATGGTTGTTTGTATCGCAGCTGCACAGCGCCGAGGCATGTTAGATGCTGATGAAGCTGGTCGCCAGGGCAAAGATGCCGATAACATCCACCCGGCATTCCGTATTTCTGGTTTAGGCCAGTTAGTGGAAGGTGGTATCCAGGCTGATCGTTTATTAACATTTGGTGATTAAGAGGAATAAATATGAGTGAAAGCATAAAGAAATTCATGTTTGTGAACACGAAAGCACCTTATGGTACCGTTTACGCATTAGAATCGTTGGAAGTTGTATTAATTAGTGCTGCTTTTGATCAATCCGTTAGTCTGGTTTTTTGTGATGACGGCGTTTTTCAAATTGCAAACAATCAGAATACTGAAGCCTCTGGCATGAAAAACTTCTCTCCAGCGTATAAAGCTCTGGGTGACTATGATATCAACAAAATTTATGTTGAGACGGAGTCTTTAGAAGAACGGGGTTTAACTCTGGACAATATCATGGCGTTGACTTACGAAGACGAAGATGATGATTGGGCAGAAAAACCATCCATAATACCTGCTACACGTGCGGAACTTGCTGATCTGATGGATGAGCAAGACGTCGTAATTAGTTCTTAAGGGGATATGACACAATGGCAATGTTACACACTGTAAACAAATCACCTTTTGAGCGTAATTCACTACACTCGTGTCTAAGCAAGTCAAAAGAAGGCTCTACGATTCTTTTGATTGAAGATGCAGTTGTCGGTGCATTAAAAGGTACAATTGTTGCGGATAAATTAACTGCAGCAATAGCAAATAAAAACGTCTGTGTTCTTGCTTCTGACTTGAATACGCGCGGTTTTACAGGAGCGGATATAATCGATGGTATCAAAACTGTTGATTATGCTGGTTTCGTTGATTTGGTAGCCGAGCATTCAAACGTTCAGTCTTGGCTGTAAATTTTATAAATATTTTAATATTGGAGTTTAAATAATGGCTACTATTTCTGTAGAAGGTAAGGACATTGAAGTTGATGAGGAAGGTTATCTGGTAAACCTGGGTGATTGGTTCCCTGGCGTTGCTACTGTAATGGCTGAAATTGATGAAGTTGAAATGGGTGATGATCACTGGGATATCATCAATTTCCTTCGTGAGTACTATGAAGAGTATCAAATTGCTCCAGCTGTTCGTGTTTTAACTAAAGCTGTTGCTAAAAAACTGGGCAAAGCTAAGGGTAACTCTAAGTACCTTTATGAATTATTCCCTTATGGCCCTGGTAAACAAGCATGTAAATTTGCTGGTCTTCCAAAGCCAACTGGTTGTGTGTAAATACAACTTGTAGCAAAGCAGTTCATGTGTAAGAGCTCTTTATGAGATTTTTTAATTGAAGGTCTCTTACACATTATTTTAAAAATAATTCATGGGTAGGTAATATGTCAGCGTTTTATGCGCTACTTCTTACAGTGGCTTTTCTTGTCCTGATCATAGGACTATCGAAAAAAATTATTCAATATTCACGTGTGCCTGCACCGTTGAAAATACCCGTTACACCGGCGCCTTTAACAAAAGGTGGTGTGGCTGTCAGGCTGGCTAAAGAAGCAATTTTATTTGCCGCCTTATTCCGATCTAATAAATGGACCTGGCTGTTTGGCTGGATGTTCCACATGAGTCTCTTCATTGTCCTGTTAAATCACTTAAGATTTTTTATAACAGATGTTCCTGTGCTTCTGGTACTTCTGCAAAATGTCGGTGAATATGCTGCATTTACAATGTTTATTGGTCTGACCGGACTACTGGTTCGTCGCATATTTGTTGCAAGAGTAAAATATATTTCAGCACCTTCAGACTATTTATGGCTGATTTTGTTAATGGTTATAACCTTAACCGGCATTGTAATGCGCTTTATCTCACATACAGATATTATCGCAATTAAAGAGTTTTCTTTAGGTCTTATGAGCTTTAACTGGCAAGACCTGCCAACAGATTTTCCCTTAATGGTGCATCTGTTTCTAGTTGCAATTTTAATGATATTACTGCCTTTTAGTAAACTATTGCATATCCCTGGTTTGTTTTTTGCTCCAACTCGGAACCAAGTTGATAATCCGCGTGAAGCCAGACATATATCATCATGGGCTGCTGAATTAGACGCTGAAAAAAATAAAGTTCAACCTAAGTAAGAATAGAAAGTTGTTTTAGAAATATTCAAGAGTTTAAATAATAAATTCTTTATGTAAAAAATAATTTCTAGTAATTTTGAGGATTTAGACAAGTGGCAGACTTTGAAACTCCCGAGTTTAGAGAGTACCCAACTATTCCCCTGATAAAACAGGATGTAATGGCTGGTAAAGGACCGTTCGTATCCCGTGCGGAATTTGATACTGATCTGGGCTATCCTGGTGAATTACCAGAAGATTGGAAAGAAAAAACATTGGAAAAAATGGGTGATCTATTAGGTCGTTACCGTTCTTTACAAGTGTTTATGGATTCATGTATCAAATGTGGTGCATGTACTGATAAATGTCATTATTTTATTGGTACCAATGACCCCAAAAATATGCCTGTTGCTCGTCAGGATTTGATGAGGAAAGTATATCGTCGTTATTTCACCTTCGCTGGTAAATTCTTCCCTAAATTAGTGGGTGCTGTTGACCTGACCGAAGATGTTCTTGATGAATGGTATAACTACTATCACCAGTGTTCAGAGTGTCGTCGTTGTTCTGTCTTCTGTCCAATGGGTATTGATACAGCAGAAGTGACAATGGCTGCTCGTGAAATTTTAGCCCATGTAGGTAAAGCTCAAAAATACTCTAACCAGATCATCCAGAAAGTATATAAAATTGGTAATAATCTAGGTTTACCTGGAAAAGCGCTTAAAGGTATTTTGGAAGATCTTGAAGAAGAAATGGAAGACGAATGCGGTGTTCCGGTTAAGTTTAATATGGATGAAGTAGGCTGTGAAGCTTTACTTATGACTCCATCAGCTGACTTCTTTGCAGAACCTCATATTGATGGTTTGATTGGTTATGGTAAAGTTCTTCACGAGCTGGGTATTACCTGGACTGTTAGTTCAAAAGCTTCTGAAGCAGCTAACTTCGGTTTGTTTATCGGCAGCTATGATAACATTCAGAAAATTTCAATGAGAATTCGCGAAGCTGCTATCGAGCTCAAAGTAAAGCGTATTATCTTTGGTGAGTGCGGGCATGCATGGCGTGTTGCTTATAGTTTCCTAAATACACTTGCTGGCCCATTTGATTTCTTAGATCAAAGCTATCCAATACCGCAACATATTCTTGAAGTCACGTACGGCGCACTTCAAGAAGGTAAATTACGTATGAATAAGGCAGAAAATGATCACCTGACCATGACCTTCCATGATTCCTGTAATGTAGCACGTGCTTCACGCATGGGTGATAGGCCAGGCGGTCAGTTTGATATCCCTCGTGCTGTGATTGAAGCTTCCTGTAACAATTATGTTGATATGGATGCAGATACTATTAAAGATGCTACTTTCTGTTGTGGCGGCGGTGGTGGTCTGCTAACAGATGACCTCATGGAATTACGTATTAAAGGTGCCTTACCAAGAATGGAAGCACTGAAGCAAGTGACTGAGGAAAGTGGTGTGACAAATATTGCCGCCATTTGTGCAATTTGTAAGAGTCAGTTTACTAAAACGTTACCTTATTATGGTTTCGAAATGGATGCCATTATGAGTGTTCATCAACTGGTCAGTGAGGCGATAGTTATGACTGGCAGTATGCAGGAAAAAGAATTAGATGGTGTTGATGAAGAAGAAGCTGAGTCTGAATCGGAAGATTAGATTTAAGTTTATTAATTGATACTTTTACCCTTTTATTTAAAAAAACTCTTTTTTAGAGAATGAACATTAGCAATTATTACAATTGTGCAAAATTAGGCTTGATAGGAGAAAAATAAATGTCTACTGCTGATAAAGCTCCGAATGCAGATAAAATAACCAATAAACGTTTCGATGAAACAAGGTTAGATCATACTGGTACACAAGAGTGGGACACCTGGACTGACAATATTTTTCAGGCTAGTTGGACTCATAAATGTCCTACTTATATTAATAGAACACCTCCTTGTCAGGGTAGTTGTCCTGCTGGTGAAGATATTCGAGGCTGGCTGGATATCGTTCGCGGCATGGAAAAGCCGACTCATGAAGGTATGAGCCGCGATGAATATGCATTCCAGCGTTCAACTGATGCAAACCCATTTCCTTCCGTTATGGGCCGTGTATGTCCTGCTCCATGTGAAGATGGCTGTAACCGTAACGAACTTGATGATAATGTCGGTATTAACTCTGTCGAGCAATATATTGGTGATACTGCTAAAGCAGAAGGTTATAAGTTTAAAGCAGCTGAACAGGATAGCGGTAAAAAAGTTGCTGTTATTGGCGGTGGACCTGCTGGATTAGCAGCTGCATACCAACTACGCCGTGTTGGTCACGCTTGTACTGTTTTTGATGATCATGCGGAATTAGGCGGCATGATGATGTACGGTATCCCAGGTTATCGTGTGCCTCGTGATGTTCTGCACCATGAAATGAATCGTATCGTTGAAATGGGTGTTGAGATTAAATTAAATACACGAGTTGGTACTGACGTAAAAGTCGAAGACTTAGAAAACGACTATGATGCTGTTCTTTGGGCTATTGGTTGTAAAGAAGGCCGTGGTCTGCCAATTGATGGCTTTGATGATGCACCTAACTGTATTAGTGGTGTTGCTTTCCTTGAAGCATTTAATGATGGCCGTTTACAGGTTTCATCAGAGAAAGTAGTTTGTATTGGTGGTGGTGATACTTCAATTGACGTGGCATCTGTTGCTCGTCGCCTTGGTAATATCAGCAATATTGCAGAAAAAGATTTTGCTGAAAATATTGTCTTAGGTCATACAGCTCATGATGTTGCTGACTCTGCAACAAAAGATGGTGCCGAAGTAACATTACTGTCGCGTTCTTCAATCGAAAATATGCCTGCTGCCCAGCATGAAATTGATGATGCACTGCGTGAAGGTGTGACTATTATTGGTTGTGTAAGCCCTATTTCTGTCGTTAGAGATGATAGTGGTCGAGCTACAGCTCTACGTGTTGCTAAATTAGAAGCTGATGGAAAGACTCCAATTGAAGGTTCTGAGTATGATATTGAAGCCACATTAATTGTTTCTGCCATTGGTCAGAAGGGTGATATGACTGGTATCGAACAAATGGATAATGGTCATGGTTTCATTGATGGTGATGCACACTACCAGGTGAAAGGTAAGCCAGGTCATTTCCTTGCCGGTGATATTGTTCGCCCACACTTGTTAACAACAGCAATTGGTCAGGCATCTATTGCTGCAGAATCAATTCATCATTATTTAACCAATAAAGATGAAGATCTTAAGAAACGTCCAAGAGTTGATAAGCATACTTTCTCATTAGAGAAAAAAATGGATGATACTGGTTTAGCACCAGAAGCTTCACCTGTACATGGCCATAATAGTATCCGTGGTACAGACGATGGCGGCTTTGCAATTCACAACTACGAAAACCGCTCATCTAACGATATTATCAGCCATGAAAAATTATTCCTTGGCCACTTCGAATATGAGCCTCGTCACGTTCGTGACACAATTGATGTTGATTCTGAAGAAGTTCTGGGTCATTTTGCAGAGCGTCTAGTTGCATTATCAGAAGATGATATTGTTTCAGAAGCTAAGCGCTGCATGAGTTGTGGTATGTGCTTTGAGTGTGATAACTGTGTTATCTATTGTCCTCAGGACGCGGTTAAGAAAACACCTAAGGCTCAATCAACAACGGGTCGTTATGTTTATACGGATTATGACCGTTGTATCGGTTGTCATATTTGTAAAGATGTTTGCCCAACTGGCTACATTGACATGGGATTAGGTGATTAAGCAACGCTATTAAGCAGATCTGAGGTTAACTTATAACCTCAGATTATTAGCAGCTTTTATCGAGTAAGTAGGAGAATAAATGTGTGGTTGCACCTAAACTTTAACTTTGGTTTTAACTCTTCTTTTGTGAGCAAGAGTTTAAAAAAGTTGCCACTCACTGTAGCGGGTCTGGCATTTATTGCCGGCATTAATACGGTTAATGCAAACCAGGATGGACTGGGACCAAAAATTACGATACCGGAAAGCAGCGGTGAAAGCTGTATTTTACCTTCCGCTGAAATGCGTCGCCAACATCCGGATTTACTGAAGCACGATAGAATTCAAACCCTTCGTGAAGGTGTTCGAGCTAAGGCTGACGGCGGCAAGTTAGATGGCAGTCTAAAACAATGTGTCAATTGTCATGCCATTAAAGATGCCAGCAGTAAATTTGTTCGTATTGATAATGATCAACACTTCTGCGTTTCCTGTCACAAGTATGCTGCTGTTTCCATTGATTGTTTTCAGTGTCATAGAGATATCCCTGAAGGTGATGGAGAATTCCATGCACTGACAAATCATAAGGGTATTAACTATAGTAATATTGTGCCGGGCACTTCTAGTCTGACTATTAAAGATATGGCGAATATTGCCCCTGAGGTTATTTCAGATGACAATTAATATCGAAAATGAAAAAAAGGGTGCTATGACAACAACAAATGTTGAATCATCACGTCGGAATTTTATATTTGGTTCTGTAGCTGCTGCAGGTTTAACAGTCGCTCCAGGCATGATGTTGTATCAAACTGCAAATGCCCGTTCACAGAGTGAAAAAGCAACGTCTAAAGTTCGTTGGGGTATGCTGGTTGATACCACTAAAGACGTTGACTGGAATAAATGTGTTGATGCGTGTAATAACGAACATGGTCTTGGCAATGAGCACAAGTCCAGAGATGATCAGAAAACACAATATATTCGAGTTGTTGATGTGAAAAATAAGGGGACAGGCTATAGCATATCTCTGCCAGTCATGTGCCAGCATTGTGAAAAACCACCCTGTGTTGATGTTTGTCCTACAGGTGCCTCAATGAAACGTCCTGACGGGATTGTTCTTGTTGATCGTCATCGCTGTATTGGCTGTCGCTATTGTATGATGGCTTGTCCGTACAAAGCACGTTCATTTGTCCATGAAGTTTTATCTGATCAAAAAGAAAATACACCTCGTGGTAAGGGCTGTGTTGAGTCCTGTAACATGTGTGTAAATCGCATTGATAATGGTCAGGAACCTGCCTGTGTCGAAGCAAGTGATGGTGCAATTATATTTGGCGATTTAAATAATCCTGAAAGCCCCATTTCTAAAATTCTTGCTAAACATGGCGGCAAACAAATTCGTGCCGACCTGAAATTAAACCCTGGCGTACATTATCAGGGCATTTAATTCTTTTAGATACTCTCTTTGGGTTGTGTCTTAACAGATATTACCCAAATAGGTTTGTAGAGTTAGTATTAACCACTTAATACCTGGTGTAACGAGTAAACAAAATGAAAAAATTACACTTTCTTGAAGTAGAAGGGAATACCAAAGGGTTTTTTACCTTTCTTGGTCTATTTGGACTTATTTCCCTGATTGGCATCCTTTCTGCCTATTATATGGAACATAACGGTCATTGGGTTACCGGGATGAATAATCAGATTATATGGGGCACGCCTCATGTCTTTGCTATTTTCTTAATTGTAGCAGCATCCGGTGCACTCAACATTGCCTCTATTTCTTCTGTTTTTTCTAAAACAGCTTACAAACCTCTGTCTCGTTTGTCTGGGATAATGGCAATTTCACTGCTTTCAGGGGGATTGGTAGTTCTGCTGCTGGATTTAGGGCGTCCTGATCGTTTAATCGTCGCCATGACACAGTTTAACTTAGTTTCTATTTTTACCTGGAATATCCTTTTATATACTGGTTTTATGGGTATTGTTGGTGTGTACTTATGGACTATGATGGACAGACCTTATAATAAGTTGACCAAAAAGGCCGGTATGGCTGCCTTTATCTGGCGCCTTATTCTTACTACCGGTACTGGTTCAATCTTTGGTTTTTTAGTTGCACGTGAAGCCTATGACTCTGCTCTATTGGCCCCTATGTTCATTATCATGTCATTTTCATTTGGTTTAGCTTTCTTTTTGTTGTTCCTGATGGGATCTTATAAATATACTCAACGTGAACTGGGTGACTATATTGTCTCTCGTTTAAAGAATTTACTGGGTGTTTTTGTTGCCGCTGTTCTTTATTTTGTATTGGTTTATCATCTTACTAATTTGTATTCTGCTGACCATAGAGATATAACCGTGTTTATTCTGACTGGTGGTGGTATTTATACATTCCTGTTCTGGGTTGTTCAAATTGCTTTAGGCTCATTAGTGCCTTTATTTTTACTCTATGGTCCAACTGGAAAAAATAGAGCTATGATTGCCTTAGCTGCAGCACTTATTATATTAGGTGGTATGGCACAACTTTATGTCATTATCATTGGCGGTCAGGCATTTCCAATGAGCCTGTTTCCAGGAATGGAAGTCAGTAGTTCTTTTTATGATGGTGTTATTGCATCTTATGCCCCATCTTTACCTGAAATCTTATTAGGCTTGGGCGGTGTCGGTGTGACTTTACTGCTCATGACAGTTGCCATTGCTGCATTGAAGTTCATGCCTGCGAGTCTGGCTGATGAAGTGGCAGATCCACATAGCAAATAATCCGATATTACGGACATAAAAAAACCGGCTATAAGCCGGTTTTTTTATGTCCGTAATATCGGATTATTAATGTTGAACTTTTTAATTTTAAATTATTTCAAGTATCTGCCCACATTTGAACCAGTTTAATATAGGTAACATCAACGCTCTGTGTTTCTTCTGCATCAGGGTTTTCTTTAAGCATCTTTTCCCGGGCTTGCCAGAGTTCATAAAGTACTTCACGTTTGTTGGCATCCTGTATCATGCTTTGTGCCCATGTGACGCATACCAGACGTTCTCCATCGGTTACTTCATCGACATAGTGCCAGCTTGTAGAAGGGTAGACAATGGCGCTGCCGGCTTTAAGCTTTGCTCTGTGCTCACCATATTTGGTAACAATAACCAGATCGCCTCCTTCATACTCTGTGGGATCATTTAGAAAAATAGTGGTAGAGACATCGGTACGATACATATTCGGCATCTGGCCCATAATTGGATTATCAATATGACCGCCATAACCCATACCTTTTCGATAACGAGCCAGAAATGGTGCCCCTATTTTTTTCATCATAACCGCAGCCTTATAAGTCTCATTGTTGATCAGGCTTCCCATTAGAATATTATTAAGTGACTGCATTTGAGGGGAGTTGTCTTGAATTAATTCTTCATTTTTTTTAACATTTTGAGCAACATCTCCTGCTGAAATTTTTCCATCAACAAAATTTGATTGCTTCAAAACTGCTTGAATTGATTTAAGCTGTTGTGGATGGATGACATCAGGAATTTGAATAAGCACAATATTTCACTCCAATATAAAATAATAATAAGTCAGTTTATCAAGGATATTGAAGTTTATACAACTGCCCCCCATATTATTTAGTTCATATTAATCTCCTTAAAAAATGAGAATTGAACATGATAAGAGTTTTGAATGTTGTTATTGATGGTCAAATGTACACGGTCAATGTCGAAGAAGATACGGTTGTATCGGGTTCACCTATCTTTAATAAGATGGATGAGGATATGAATAAAGGCTGGACTTTAAGCAAAGAGTTTGTTGAAAATCCAGATATTACCCAGCGTTGTCAGATTGTCGGAGATAAATTATTGACCGCTATTGAAGATGAAAATGAGCAAATGAAAACTATGATGGCAGGCTATATTCTTTCAAGAGTGCCTGGTATTATGACGATACACCTTGATAATACGGGTGAGATTTTTGAAACTCAAATTGAACTGGCACCTCGTTAATTTACTAATTTTTATCAATTTTTGTTACCTGCTACTTAGGAATTAAGCTATGAGAATGAAATCAAAATGGGGAAAGAACGGTAAGACGCGAACAGTTGCTGATAATGCCAGTGCTGCTGCTTTTATTGCCTGGCGTATTGCCCAGGATTGCCTGCTTGATCTGGAAAATGAACAATACCAAACTGATAGCTTAAGCCAGCGCATGGATGTTGTGGTTGAGTTTGTGATATTTCTGGCACACCTGGCCGATCGTATTACTTATGAACGTATGTCAGCAGAGGAGAGGGAAGAGTTTGTTATAACAATGGTTAAACATCTTGCTCGAACTCATCAGTCAAGTATGGAAGAAATTGACGGTGTAAAAGATTATAAAGAAGGTTTTATTAATCTGGTTAATAACAGAATGTCTGATTATGCTGACATGCCCTATGATGATGGAGAGCCAAGCTTTGTTATGAGACGTTATCTTGGAACAAAAGTTCAGGCTGTTATGGGAGAGCATTATAATAAATGGATTGAAACCCAGGTTCTTGAAATTAATGCGCCTAATGCAATTAAGCAATTAAATAAAGCCATCGATGATCTTTATAGACCTGCCTTTTAGTCTGCAATAAGGTGCAGGCATGGTCAATAAGAGGGCATTTAATTAAATCTTTTGTTTATTCGAGCTGAATTTTCAGTTAACATACGAGCAGTTTTTGTACTGATATCACAAGCATATTGTTAGTAAGAATAATCCTAAAGGTTGTTATTTTGGCTCTGAATTCGTTGTTTTATAAGGAAGTCCGTGCTCATCATTTGTTTAAATGCTTATCTGACGGGTGTTTTCAGATTGTTTCTCAAAATTCCGGTTTAATTTCTTTAAAAAAAAATGAGACTCTTTATGAATGTGGCTTTGAAGCTACTCATTTTTTTCTGATCCGAAAGGGACAGATTACTCTGTCTCAGACTTCATTGGATGGTAATGAGAAAATAGTTAATATCTTTGAATCGGGTGAGACATTCGCAGAATCAAGTATGTTCAGTGATAGTCATTGCTATCCGGTGAATGCCAGAGCAACCTGTAATACAGATTTATTTTATTTTGACTCTGAAATCTTTAAGTCTCAACTCTACAATTCAAGTGAATCCTGTTTTTCTTTGATGACAGATATGAGTAATCGCCTCAAAGCTCAAACTCAGGAAATCATTGAATTATCTATTCATGACGCACAATACCGTCTGGTCAATTATCTTCTGGAAAAATGCTGCGAACATAATGACCAGTGCTGCCAGGCTGTTGTTAAGCTATCCACCACTAAAACATTGCTTGCGTCGCGTTTATCTATCACACCAGAAACTTTTTCAAGATTGCTTGCACGGTTAAAAAAGCAAGCTTTGATTAGCATCAAAGATGATGTGATCACCCTTATTAACCCAGTTGAGCTGAGGAAGTTGGTAGGATATTGTGGTGGGAAAATACAGGATCGCTCAAAATTAAAGCAAACTTTACGTTTTATTGCATAAGTTCCTTTATTGCGGAGCAAAAAAAACCGGCAATGCCGGTTTTTTTAGATAGATTGGAAAAGCTTATTTCCAATCACCGAAGCCATCAGTTTTCTTTTCCAGACCATCTTCATAGCCAGCAGAGTATGCTTCTGTAGTACGCTGCTCTTCACGCTCTGGGTTACAAACGTAACCACCTTGCCAACCCTGGATGTATTCTGGGTTTACGCCTTCAGATTCCATTTTCACTGTTATATCATGATATTCTTGGTTCATAGGTTTTTCCTTTATGTTTCCAGTCAGTTAAAATCTAGTTAATGAAAGCAGACTCTGACAAAATAATAATCTGCTTATATTAAACGATTTAAAGCTTAAATTCCAGTTTTATGAGGATTTTTTAAGCCTTAAATCATTTGAATGCTTCTTCTGAATCAATTGCTGTTGTTGCCTAAGCCTTGATAAGAAAGCTATTAGCTAAACTTTCGCAAAAATATGCTAAGCTATTGACTATAAGGTTATTATTCTCCATTTATGATAAATAAATTACTATAATGCTGGAGATAGGAACGGAAGTGAGTATACTTTTTGAAAGACTTTAGCGGTATATCTCTATGGGATAGGATTGAAGAAAAATTTTGTCATCAAGTGGAATAAAAGGTATCATATGGGATATAACCAAGTAAAATACTCAGGTATGTCTTTTTATTATTGAAGTGTATTGAATTTGCACTGCATATTTTGAGGTTAATCAGGAAGTTAAATGCGATGAGTAGTAATAAAAATATGAATTTAAGTGAATCAGATATGATGGATTTAAGCAGCGGCCTTAAAGCGCTTGAAGACAAGCATTTTACCCGGGCGGTGCAATTGTTGTCACTTCTGGCTGAAAAAGGTGTACCTGAAGCCCAGCATAGAATGGCTGTTATGTATCAGAATGGTCTGGGTGTCCACCGCAATGAAACAGCTGCTGCTTTGTGGATGAAGCTATCGGCAGATCAGGACTATGAACTGGCCTGGCATGGAATGGGTTTTATGTATATGGAAGGTGAAGGAGTCGATAAGGATCCGGATGAAGCGGTTAAATGGTTTACCAAGGGGATTGATGCCGGATTGATTGGCTCTATGACAACTTTGGCTATGATGTATAAAGAAGGCAATGGGGTTGAAAAAAATCCTGAAGAGGCTGAACGGTTGTTAAAGTTGGCTGGGTTTTAGTAATCAAAAGCCAAAAAAAGTTGGGGGCGTTCGAATAAGCGCATTATAAAACGACTGCAAGGGATGCTGGTGCAACAATCTGGGGACGCTTTGAACACATCCATGTGCCGCTTGCTGTCGCCGTCCATGGCTCCAAACACCCCAGTTTGCTGCACCAGCATCCCTTACAGTCTCTTAAGGCATTTATTCTCACTTGGAGTGTCCCAAATCAAAAGATAAGAAAAATCAACAGCAACAGAAATAGTGCTCTGGTTCAACCACATGCAGTTCCAATGTTTTGACTTTTCTTTGCTCTTGCTTTGCTTTGCTTTTGGACAACACCAGAGAGGACAACTGAGGTAGAAGAGTGTACCTGAGACTGGTTCGTCTAACTGGGGTGTTTGGAGCCATGGACGGCGACAGCAAGCGCCCCATGGACGGGCTTGCAGCGACCCCAGTTAGATGAACCAGTCTCGGGTGCAATCGGCAGGCTCAGCACTTCGTCCGAACGCCCCTTTCTTTTGATTTTAAATAACCACCAGGCCAGCTCCAAAAAATTGATAAAATATAAGTAGCGAGAACTAAATGAGAGCTTCACAATTATTTGTTGTACTAGATCAAGAATTTAAAAGTGCCCAAACAGGGCATCATACACCAGTTATGATCTGGGGGCCTCCTGGTATCGGGAAATCCCAGCTGGTCAGTCAGGTGGCAGAAAAACATGAGCGTGTACTGATTGATATCCGTCTTTCTCAGATGGAACCCAGCGATCTGCGGGGAATTCCGTTTAAAGATGGTGATAAGGTTGAATGGGCTGTACCCTCAATGTTGCCTGATGAAAAGAAACATGGCAGTGAAGGTATTTTATTTCTGGATGAAATTACCTCAGCACCTCCAAGTGTCTCAGCGGCGGCTTATCAGCTTATATTAGATCGACGTCTGGGTGATTATAAAATACCTGACGGCTGGGCAATTATTGCAGCAGGAAACCGTCAGGGTGACCGTGGTGTAACCTATAGTATGCCGGCACCTCTGGCCAATCGTTTTTCTCATTATGAAATTGATATTAATCTGGATGACTGGGTGGCCTGGGCTTATCAATTTGGTATTGATGAACGGGTTATAGCCTTTTTACGTTTTCGTCCAGATTTATTATTTGATTTTGATCCGGCACACAACCCGGTTGCTTTTCCATCACCAAGGACCTGGGAGTTTGTTCACAGAGCTTTGAATAAATTTATGGATCACCCCGAGTTGTTTCTTGGTGCACTGCAATCCTGTGTGGGACCGGCTGCTGGGATTGAACTTAATGCCTTTATTGCCAACCTGGATCAAATGCCGGATCTCGATGCCATTATTAATGGTGAAGATGTACCGACACCGACTGAGATTGATTTGCAGTATGCTGTTGCTTCAGCTCTGGTGGGTCGGGCTATTCGTGCCCGGGACACTGGTGATGCGGATAAGACCTATACCAATATTTTAAAATATGCGTCCAGTTTTCGTCAAAAAGAAATGGGTGTCATGCTGGTCTCCGATATGCATCGTGCTATTGGTGAGGATCTATTTGCGGTAGAAGAATTTGCCAATTGGGCAGATGCCATTGCTGATATCATGTTATATGGATGAAGCAATAGAAACAAAACTGGGGGCTGCCCGAACACGTCTTATCTTAGATAAGCCGTTTTTGGGTGCTCTGGTACTTCGACTACCAATTGTTGCAGCGGATCCGTCCTGGTGTAAAACCACGGATACCGATATGAAAAAACTGTATGTCAATCCTGAGTACATAGATCAATTGACGGTTGAAGAAACTCAATTTGCCCTGGCACATGAAGCACTTCATTGTGCTTTGTCTCATTTTTCCCGACGTATGCATCGAGTTAAGCTGCGTTGGGATATGGCCTGTGATTATGCGATTAATCCTATTCTTATTGAAGATGGTTTAAAGCCACCGCCTCATATTATGTACCTGCGTGAGTATATCGGCATGACTGCGGAAGAAATCTATCCAACCCTGCAGGATAATGAAAATGATGCCGATAATGAACTGGGACAAGATAATTCAGAAGGGGAAAATGACAAGGGTGAACAGTCTGATCAGGGTGATGCCAAAGATACTGAGGAGCAGAAGCTTAATAGTCAGCAGCAAGAGGATGGTGAGCGAGGCAAGGGACAGACAGGTGATGGTAAAGAGTCTGAACAGGGTTCAAACAATGACAGTACACAAAAAGAACCACCACCAACACCCAATAATGATGAAATCCAGAATCTGAGCGCACAATGGCAGCAGCGTATGGCAGGTGCTGCACAACAGGCTTTACAAGCGGGTAAACTCAGTCAATCCATGGCACGCCTTGTGGATCACCTGTTACAGCCGCAACTCCCATGGCGTATGTTATTAGCACGTTATATGAGCTCAACTGCCAGAGAAGATTATAGCTATGCTCGTCCTTCAAGTCGTCGAGGTGAGCCGGCAATTTATCCCCGTTTACGCAGTCATATGGTGAATATTGTTGTGGCGCTGGATATCAGTGGTTCCATTGCTACAAAAGAAATTCGTGAATTTCTTTCTGAAGTGGATCAAATTAAGGCTCAGGTGCGTGCTCGCATTGCTTTGCATGCCTGTGATACAGAAGTGACGGACAAAGGACCCTGGGAGTTTGAGCCCTGGGATGAACTGAAACTGCCGATAAAATTTGAAGGTGGTGGCGGAACACGTTTTACCCCAGTGTTTGAGTGGGTTGAAAAACAGGAGATGTGTCCCGATCTGTTAATTTACTTTACTGATGCAGAAGGTGAATTTCCAGAGCAGGTGCCTTTATATCCTGTTATCTGGCTGGTCAAAGGTAAAGCACCTGTTCCCTGGGGACAACGTATCCAGCTAAACTAAGTAATATGTCCATTTTAATATTAAATCTGTATTTAAGCCTGTGATACTCAATGGATAGCTTTTAGAGATAAGAGCCACTTACTTAGCTCTTTTGAATATATAAAAATATTGTAGAACGAATGCCATTATCTAATGAAGACAGCCTGAGATTAAATGTATTACTGGCACAAAAAGTCCGTGCGATTCGAATTGATGAAGGAAAACTTCTCGTTTATGCCCTGACCCATAAAGGTGAGGCAAAAATTCAGCTAAATCCTACAGCAAGAAATGACAAATACATCAAAGAAGTCAAAGATTTTCTATCGACTAAAGCCCTGGGGGCTCCGGGGGGCTTTCCCATGTTCATTTCCCGCTGGAATCGTATGGGCGATCTGCGTAACAACAGTCTGGATAAACTCTTGCTGCTGGGTGAAGAAGAAGCTGTGACTGCGGTGGTGAATAATAAGACTATTACTGCGGATATTGCAAAAAGTGCCTGGTGGGCGGTACAGTCAGCTGAAAATGCTCGAAGCATGCTGGCAAATGAAGCGGTGGTTCAAGCGGACATTGGAACTGAGCTGGCTCAGTTTTTAATTGAATTTTTGCCGTTTGAGGAAGATCCACTGAGTATGCTGATCAGTACCCGACTGGTTTTGCAAACGGGCTTGATTTCTGAAGATGAAGTATCAAAACTATGGAAGAAAGCTAAATCTAAAAATACGCTTTATGTTGGTTTTCTCGACATTCGTCCGGATAATTTACCTGAGATTCAGGTTGAACACCATTCATTTTCGGATGTTAATAAAAAACTTGCACCCTTAATGGCTGATAACAACCCTTATGCTCTTATGTTAAACAAAATGTTGAGTCCAGTCGGGCAAATTTTTTTAAAAACAGCAGAGACTGCGTTTAAGCGCCCTCCTAATTATGACATTGCTGGTGCCTTAATTGAGAGCATCAGGCATTATGCCTTTGTCTCTCAAGCTGAAGCCGGGCAAACACTGCAGCAACATGAGCTTGGTTTAAATCAGCAGGGACAGCCGCAAACTGATATTAATCAGATCAGTGAACTGGTCAATGATATTTACAATAGTGAGAATAATATTTGTAGTAGTGATGAATTAAAGGCCATACAAAATGCTGTGCCTGAATTGTCCTCTCAACTGCAGGCGATACTTTTTTTAAGCCGGACACCACAGACGGTACTGGCGCCGACTATTGCGAATAGTACGGCAGTGGGTAGCTTAATGAGGAAAAAATTAAAACACGTTTTTGATCCTATTTTATTGAATTTGAGAGCATTACAGGCATAAGTACCCCAATAGTGTAGTAGTAATAAGGTGTATGAGCAGTTAATATGCTCGTTGAAATAAAATGATTAGAACACAGAGGTAAATCTATGGCTCATGTAAAGATGTATTGTACTGACAACTGCCCTTTTTGCACCAATGCAGAAAAGCTACTGGTTTCAAAAGGTGTTGCTATTGAAAAAATAGATACTGAAAAAGAGCCTGAAGAATTTGCTGAAATTGTTGCACAAATTGGTCAGGACAGTGTACCTCAGATTTTTATTGATGGTAAACATATTGGTGGTTTTGATGATTTGTCCGAATTAGACATGGATGATGAACTGGAGCCCCTGCTCGGGCTCTAATCGTAATTTTGTGAGGTGAGAGATAAGTGGATTTTTTTCCAATATTCATGGATATAAAAGATCGTCAATGTTTGGTCATTGGCGGTGGTAAGGTTGCAGCACGAAAAATTGCTCTGCTCTTAAAAGCAAATGCTCAGGTTCAGGTTGTTGCCCCGGAGCTCTGCCGGGAAGTCTCTGACATGGCTAAAACAGGTCAGATTAAACACCTTAAGCGTGGCTTTGATGAGCTTGATATTTGTGATTCAAATGTTTGTAATAGTGTTCTGGTTATTGCCGCGACCAGCGATCAGGCAACTAATAAGAAAATTTCTGAATTGGCAAAAGCCCGCTCAATGCCGGTAAATGTAGTTGATCAGCCCCACTTATGCAGTTTTATTATGCCCTCGATTGTGGATCGCTCGCCAATTCAGATAGCCATATCAACCGGCGGTCGTTCACCGGTGCTGGCACGTTTACTACGAGCGCGTCTGGAAAGCTATATTCCAGCAGCCTATGGCAAACTGGCACAACTGGTTGATGGTTTTCGCAGTAAGGTAATTGCAAAATTCCCTAACACAGAGCAACGTCGTTATTTCTGGGAAGTGGTACTTGAAGGTCGGGTGACAGAGCTTTTGTTTCAGGGCAATGAACGTGGTGCTCGACATGCATTGCAAGCTGCCATTGATGAAGACTTTACCGAAGAAGATGGGGAAGTTTATCTGGTCGGTGCCGGTCCTGGTGATCCCGATTTATTAACTTTCAGAGCACTGAGACTGATGCAGAGAGCTGATGTGGTGGTTTATGATCGCCTTGTTTCTCAGGGGATCCTTGATTTGGTGCGTCGTGATGCAGAGTTAGTCTATGTCGGTAAAGAAAGAAATAACCACGCAGTGCCGCAGGAAAGTATTAACCAGTTACTGGTCCGCTATGCCAAAGAGGGTAAGCGGGTATTACGGCTCAAGGGCGGCGATCCCTTTATCTTCGGTCGTGGTGGTGAAGAAATTGAAACACTCAAAGAAAATGATGTGAATTTTCAAGTTGTGCCTGGTATCACTGCAGCAGCAGGATGCTCCAGTTATGGCGGCATTCCTTTGACTCATCGTGATTATGCTCAATCCTGCACTTTTGTAACCGGGCACTTAAAAGACGGTACCGTTAACCTGAACTGGCCGGCACTGGCTCATCAGAATCAGACCATTGTATTTTATATGGGCTTACAGGCAGTGAAAGTCATTCACAAAGAATTAGTGGCTAATGGCCTGAGTGATGATACTCCAGCAGCTCTGATTGAGCAGGGGACAACAGAAAATCAGCGAGTACACATCGGAACCTTGTCTACTCTGGCCGAAATTGTTGAACGTGAGCAGGTGAAAGCACCAACTTTGATTATTGTCGGCAGTGTGGTCACTCTGCATGATAAATTGAACTGGTTCAACCCTATCAGTGAACGCACGACTTCATTTCATAGTGCCAGAGGACGTCGTAGCTAGTGAAAGATACTGGCAAGCAGATATAAAGAGACGATAACGCCCATAAAAGCGACACCGATAGTGCTTAAGAATAAGTGAATTTCTTTGATGTTCACACTTAATCTCCCTTTTATATTGTAATAAGTTGTTTGTTGTTATTTTCAAAGAATTATAGTTGAACTATTGAACAAATATGTAGGATTTATCTGATTCTTTTGTAAGAACAAATTAAATAAATGCAGGATTACTACTAAGAGCTTTCATAATAATAAAAGCCTGGAGTATTCTCTAAAATAGGAAAATATGATGGATTTTAATTCTTTATCAAAAGAACAACAGGTTATGGTTGCAATGCGTAAGACATTAGCTAACATTATCAAAGATACCACTCCAGAGCCAGGTATGATTCATCCTCTGTCAAAAGATACAGTCGATGATATTAAGGCTTGCTTTGCATTGATTGCAGCAAGAGAGAGAGACTTAATGGAAGATATGGGCGTAGAAAATAAAGCACGTCCGCATTTCGTTGATGAATCGACTAAGTCAGCAAATGTTGTTAAGTTTCATAAGCCAGAATAGAAGCTCCTGCTGAATAATTATCGTTTTTTCTTACGTTTTCTTTCAGGTAGCTTGAATTTCATAATGGATTTTACAATTTCATTATAAGGAATTAATTCAAGAGATTTATACTCTATCAGGGTTTTATTGATGGTTGCATAAACATTTTCTATCGGTGCCTGTTTTTGTGACTGTTCACCAAATTTAGCATCATCATCATTTAAAATATCTGTTTGAGTCACATTTTGCTGAGATAGCAGCTGCTGTAAGCCAAACAGGCCGCCAACCTGAACTTTTATTTCTTTTGCATGAGGTAACTGGCCGTCAATCTGTGTGACTTGCAAGGCGAAACGGGCATTTGAACGCAGGTGCTCCAGCAGTTTGTAGCATTGCTGTTGAGCATGATCAGAATGACAGGCATAAGCTTCGCGTTCAGCCAGAAAAAGTTTATTAGCCTGCTCACAATTGCCATAACGTAATAATAACAATTTTTCGAAATAACACCGTGTGGGGTTCATTTCTTTGTAAACTGAGCGATATTGATCTTCGTCCATTAGCTTGCCTGTCGGTTTAGGGATAAGGTCTTATTTTTCCCATTCTTTCATAATTGGCTTTTCACGGACTTCAGACAACTTTTCTTCAGCGTCCAGCGGGTTGTCTGCAAATATGACTTTGAATGTATCCTGAAGATCATTGTCCGGGTTTTGACGTTGATCTCTGGCAAAACTGCGAGCTTCCTTGTAATTTTCAAAATCACCCAGAAGATCCATAGGTTTTACAAGATTAGCAACAGTTGGTGAAATTTTATAGACGTAATAAGTGGCCATCTTTAAAGTGTCCTGCTGAGTAGTTACAATTATTTTTATTTAAAGCCAGATATTTTAGCATGTTATCGCTAAAGTTGGTTGCTTAGATAAGTGATATTGCTCTATATAAAAAGAAAGTGAATGACTGTCAGGAAAACCAATGAACCCATTCGGATTTGAGGAGGAATAGGAGTGTTGTCTTTCAGTCATTCACTTATGCTAAAAATAAGCAAATCATCAAGAAAATAAAAAAGTTTCTGGATTGGCCATTCGCAAAGCCAGTAGAAGAGAAACTTTAAATATTTTCACTATTAGATAATAACCAAGTAAAATAGTCAAGTATTATTTTTAAAATTCTGTATAAGTGAGATTTTTAAATGCCTAAATTCACCGGATTTAGTAAAGAAGTGATTCATTTCTTACAAAAAATAAAAACAAATAATAATAAACCATGGTTTGATGCTCATTATGATTTTTATCAGCAAGAAATGCTGGAAGTATCCAGAGATCTGGTTGAAGATCTGGGTGAACAATTACAAACAATTGCTCCTGGAATCAATGTAGTACCTAAAGTAAATGGTTCAATTTATCGTTTTGCAAGAGATGCTCGATTTAGTAAGGACAAGACGCCGTATAAATCCCATCTCTCTTATTTATTTTGGCAAGGTACTTTAAAGCGGACACGTTGTCCTGGATTTTATCTGGCTATTCGCCCGGAATATATTCAAATGGGCGTGGGGATCAATCATTTTACTCCAGAATATTTACAGGCATGGAGAGAGCAATGTGCTCATCCAGCACAAGGGCAGAAAATTCGGGAAATTTTTGATACTTTGACAAAGGCTGGTGTCATGTTTCATGGTGAGCAATTAAAACGGATACCAAAAGGTTTTTCATCGGCTAAAGATGCTGATGAGTTACTGAATCAGGACTTAATTCGCTACAAAGGCTTAAAATGCTGGTATCAGATACCTCTGCCAGAACAAGTCTATTCTGCTGACTTGATACCTTTTTGCTATGAATACTACCAAAATTTATTACCATTATTTGATTGGATGGTTGAGATCTTGAGCCATTTTTCGGTGGAAACTGATTTTTCAATGTTTTATAATGACAAAATATAAAAATTTAAGACAGATTTTATGCTCCAGGCACTGAACTACTGACTTAGAATAGAAATTTATCAGGCATATTTACAGAAATTTGCCTGAATGTGAAAACTTTCTCGGATTCAATCCACAATCTTCGCTATCATTAGCAATAGAATATTTGTTTAGAACCATTCAAAGTATAAATGACAGGCTCGTGCATGGGCAATATAGAAACACTTATAACAAAAAGTAGCCTTCTATTTTTTATAGCAATTTTTCTGCTGCCAGCAGGAGTGATGGCTCAAGATAAATTCAGTCGGTATGGATTTGGGACTGAAGGTTTATCTTTGTCAAAAAAACCTATAACTTCGGTGGATTCAAGCGAGTCAGCTTTTCAAATTGAATTTGAGTACCAGGATGAAGCCGCCAGTTTTGCTTCACCCGATTTAAGTAATAAACTCAATCATACAAGCAATGTTTATCAAACCCGTATCGGCTATCAATTAAAACATTTGACACCAGAGGCTTCGTTTAATTACAGCCCAGATTCTTTTGGCTATGGTGAATACTATAATTACGGTCTGGGATTTGCTGTCCCGGTTAAAGATTTGTTTTCAGTTGAAACTCGCTATGGCTGGAATAAATTTAATAAACAGATGAAGCATGGTGGTATGGACGACTATCAGGACTGGAGTATCAGTATTTCTACAATGTACAGAGGTATGAAGTTAAAAGTGGATTATATTGATATGAATGCCAGTGAGACACAGGAATGCGGGAGATTATTTCCCTGTGAAGGTAAGACTGTTTTCAGTATTATTAAAAATTTTTAGAGCCAAAATGTTTTTTATCCTGAAGTAAATGTCTGCTGCTTTGCGTGGGTCGATCTCAACCAATTTCAGAATATTTTTATAACCAATTTGAAATGTCTGCTATCAAGAAATTTCAAAATTCATTATTTTTGTTGCAATTAGCTGGTTTAGGTCAGTTTTTACCAATTCAAATTATGCAGCAACCCTCTTTGCTAAACTTAAGAAGTCATTATTGTGCTCATATTCATTTCTGGTTTCTTCAATGGCAACATTTAAATCATGAATCGCTTTTAATGTATCAATATCATTGTCCTGGATATTAAGTTTGTTTTCTAAAAAAGATCTAAAAATAAAATCCCTGTTTGAAAAAGAGAAGGGGATTGATAAAATCTGATAATGATAATGTTTATTAAAACTCATCTGTTTCAACGGTGTAGATTTATAACAGGAAGCAATCCATTCAACGCAAGCATCATTATCAAGCATCACTGCTAAAATGCTATCTATTGATGAGTTAATAGTTGTCTCAGCTTTAAATGTGGAGAATAAAGAACCTTTATTTATGACGGAATACAAAAACCTTTATGCCGTTCTTATGTATCTTAAGTGTGTTACTCAGATTCATATTTTTACCTAGAACTTCATTATTATTGTTTTCAATATCTAAAAACCCATTTGAATATGACGAATTTAAAGAAAATATAAAAAGAAAACAAGAATATATAATGTTTTATCTCTCTTTTTATTTCAATAAAATATGTATAGAAAATAATGCCTATTGGATCTAATGTTATTAATTAGCTATGGTGTTTAATTAATTAAAAACTTACTTGATTACCCATAAAGCTCCATTATCTTCAGGAGCTTTACATTCATTGTTGACTAATCTCTAAAGAGCGAATTTTCCAACCCACCCTTATAGGCTTATTGACTTTACCCAAATTAGTTCTTTTGCCAGAAAGATCCTTTTCATTATATAAAGTATAAGAACAGTTATTGTTCCCAGAAGTTTTACTCACAAGGCTCCAACCAGTAATATCACTGATACGTGAAGGATCATAAAAGGTCTGGTATTACTTCCAATATTCCCAAGCTAAAGCAACGAGCCTTCTTTTATTATTTCCTTGCAGAGTCACCTGACATGCCGTTTTTTTATGTGGCGTAATAATGACTGAGCGCGCTTTCCACCCACCTTCGTCTGCCGATGCAACTGAACCCACACGCTGTCCAAGAAGACCAGAGCCATAATTAGCATGCCTACCTTGATAATGATTTTTGTTGTAAACCATAAAACTACAGGGTCCATACGTTTTTCGAATAAAGCTCCAAGGGCCACCGATATTATTGACCTTGGTCACTTTATTATTTTTTACTTTTACCCAAGGTGAATCTCTTCCAGCATCACCAAATTGAATGCCGCAATTTATCGTTGTGTCTTTATATTTCAATTCGGTAGCCGGTAGTGATATTGTGGCCTCGTACCTTTCAGCTAGTGCTGTACTTGATATAACAATAGATAAAAAAATACTAATCAATAATTTTATCATTTTTTTTACTCCATGATTTTTAATGGTTTACTCTCCCCCTGCTTACACACCAACTTGTTATTACTGGAGTGAGTGAGCAATTTTATATTTTTACTGTGTGTTGCTTCTTAACAATTCCTGTTTTTGTTCTGTTTTTACCATTGGCGTTGTTTTAGTTGGAGTTATATTTTTTGCAGGATAAGCCTGATGCACATTTCTTTTAATGGCTTAATCGCTCTATTGCTATTTGCTCATTGTTTGATTATCCTTTGTTGGGACTTTAATTTGCTGATACCGTGTGGGAGCTTTACCTGAATCCACTGCTTTTGCTGGTTCTGATGTTGTTGATTGTGGTTGTTTGATTTGATCACGTAATGAAGGTGGCTCAGGTGTAGGCGGTATTTCCTTCAGTTTCGAAGGATATGTAGTACGGCACGCCGATGTTCCTTTTACGCATGATGTGCATTTGTCCGCAAATGCATCTACAGGTACGCAACATGAAATTATTTTTCCATTAGTTTCGCTCTTCCCACCATCAAGAATGCATTTCTCGAAATTGTCACCATCATTTAAGGTAGGGTAGTCATCTTGCGCCTGCACTACACCGGTTAAAGTAAGTGCAAAAAGTGCCAGGGTTATATTCACTATTTTTTTAAACATGTCTTTCTCCTAAGATTAAAAAACTTCATTGCTCAGAAACTTTGTAACTAATCAATAATTACAGTAAATGCAAATAAAGTTGCATTGTTCACCCCATAGACTTCACTTTTTTTATCAGGGATGTTATTAGCCTGGCATTCCTTATTTCTGACAATACCATGAATAAGGATTGCTTCTGTCTGTGTAACCTGCTTTTTTAGTACCATGCTGTTGTTGACAGGCCTTTTTAGCACTTATTCCATTATTCGTTTGACAGACCCAGTCCAAAGCTGTTTTTCCATTCAGCATCGCTTTAGAGTTTGAACCAAAATTCTTTTTACAATATTGATTCAAATCGATTTTTACTTTCTTCAGAACTCTGCTGGTTCGCTTAAGTATCCAACGTTGTGAATTGTTATGTTGTGCAGGCCGTGTAACAGCAGAGAATGAACCTTGACGATCATGGGCATCTAAATATTGCATATTACTTTTTTGTTGAATGGTGTATAAGTCACCCCCAATTTTTTTTATGATCCATTTTTGAGAGTTATTATTTTGTTTTGCTCGAGTAACCACATCGAAATCATGCCCTTTATCAGTATGAGCATCTAAGTACTGCTCTCTCCCTTGTTGTTTGATTGTGTATGTATCTTTACCTATGTATTTGAGATACCACATTTGCTCATCAATAATCTTTAATGTGTCTGTATAAGCTGAGAAGTCTTTATTCAATGTTGTATAAGCATTTATATAACGCCCCGTACTTTGCTGTTGAATTGTGTATAAACCTTGCGGTGGAGTGGCTCCTTTTATGATAGATCCTGCAAAAGCACCATTCATGGCCATTAGTCCACATAAGAAAAATATTGATTGTAATCCACGCAGTATTACTCTTTGAGTTTCTAAAAAAGCAGTTATTAGTTTTTTATACATTTTGTCACCTTATAATTTAATTGATTTTGAAGTTTTCATTCAAGTTTGCTATCTAACGAGAAAAATCACTTTGTGAAGCCTCCATTTAATTCCAGTTGTGATCTAAGGAGCTGTGAGGATGCTTTTATTCCACATTTAGTCTATAAAACTTAATAAACGGACTACCTGACTTCTTTAATAAAGCCAAAATACTGCCCTGTTATCATTTTCATTGCTTTCTGTAACAAACTGTTTTCTATCAACTATTGCAGTAAATGATGTGCCAGGTTTGAAACTGCGCAGGGAACTACTTTGGTATATTATCAACTTCTCTTCATTTGGTCCTAAGTTTTTAATGCTTCTGTAGCCCTTACTAAGGTCACCTTTATAATTGGTATATGACAAATCAAGACTGAACCCTCCAGTGGTCGGAAGAGAAGTCGCGGTATCACCGATATTTTTTACCCTGATGTGTAAATCACATGTGGCGTCATAAACACCTTTACCAACAAAACTCTCAACGACAGCACAAACATCATGCTCGTATGCCATTGTAACAACCAGATTCGGCCCACGACCCGGCGGCATAGCCATAACACCGCCTCTTGCGGGTGTTTTTTGATTTTGGTATTTAGTGAAACCTGAATTGGCTACTGTCCCACCAGTTGTTTTAGCTGGAGCAACCATTATTAATTTACTTGAGCTATCAGGCTTTACTAACTCTCTTACATTCTCTGCCTGCAAGGCTTGGTTAGGCAATATAAATACACTAATTAATATCCCTATATTTTGAATTCTCATTTTGTTTCTCCTAAAGTTTTATTAAAACAATATCAATGCATATCGCTTATCAGGTCATCGCATCACCACTATTAAAGCCAGAATTCTTATGGTTTTTATAGTGGTTTACACCCATCTTTATTATTTACTAATGGATTGACCGACGGTGCTACAGGGCGGCTTTGGGTAACTTATGTTGTTTAATTGCTTTTACCGTAGGCTTGGGATTTTTGGGGCTAACCAATTTTTCTTTTTCTGGTGCAGTTGTTGCACGCTTAGGTTGTTTCAATTGGTCGCGTAATGTCGGTGATTTAGGTAGTACTTGTACGCTACCCTGTCCTGTTGCTGATTTTTTTTGTAGCAAACGATCTACTGCTGGTTTTGAATTGGGATAAGTTGTTATTGCACACTCTGCATCACGACAATCAACACAAACTCCCATTGATTTAGAGCAACATATCTGAAAGTTAGTAGATTCTTCGGCATCTGGATATGTTCTGCAGAGACTCAACGATATAATGTCGTCCTCAATAACTATATCAACCGCATCATCCGCTGATTGTGCCAGTTCTGCTAAACTCAGTGTAAAAAACATGAAGGTTATATTCACTATTCTTTTAAACATTTTATTATCCTTTAATTTAACATTTAAACCCGTGAGTAAAAATAACTAGCACCACTGTTGTGCATCAACATTTTTACATTCATCTGAACGCTTATTCTGTTTATCAATAAGCTTATTCTAATAAAATTGACGACACTTCTTCATACCTACCATAAGTTTAAAATTTATATTAAACTTATGGAAAGTCTTGTGATTTTCTTGTGATTTCTTTATCTTAAAGAATTACTATATTCTAATAAATAAAAACATGGATAGTTAATGTGATTTTCACTCTTGGTAGTTACACCATTGATTCTGGTACGCACGAGTTGCTCCTAGATGGTTTGTCACAAAAAATTGAACCACTTATTTTTAAATTACTTTTATTTATGCTGCAGAATCCTGATCGGGTTCTTTCCCGTGATGAACTTATAAAAGGCGTTTGGAAGTCTCACGTCATTTCTGACTCAGCATTAAGTGCTGCTATCAGTGCCGTACGTCATGCCATTGGAGATAATGGCAGGAAACAGCAGTGTATTAAGACAGTATCTGGCTCTGGCTATCGTTTTGTTGCGGCATTCAAAAGAATTGAAAGTGTCAAAGTACCTCAAACTTCCAGCCTCGTCACAGCGCAAAATCTCGACACGTCATTAAAACCAATTGTTCTTCCTGACAAGCCTTCTATTGCTGTTATGGATTTTATTGACGTTGGTACACAAAATCAGCAGTCCTTATTGGCAACTGGTTTGACTACGGATATTAATTCTACACTCGCCAGACAGCCTCATTTTTTTGTTATTGCCAGAGCTTCAGCTCATCACATATCAAAAATGAACCTCCCAGCCAATGATGTTGGAAAATACCTGGGAGTTCGTTATCTGGTTTATGCTAATGTTAAACAAGACTCCAAACGAATCCATTTGACTCTTTCAATCGTTGATGCCGTGAATAATGCTGAAATCTGGTCTGAGCATTTTGATCGTGCTTTTGATGATATTTTTCCTCTGCAATATGATATTACAAACACTATATTTGCTGCCATCGAGTCTGCCGTTGTACAGGCAGAAATGAATCGTTCATTCCTTATTCCAACAGAAAATCTCAGTGCCTGGGAGAACTATCACAGAGGCTTGTGGTATATTGACCGCACGAGCCTAAAAGATGCTGAGAGTGCACAATTCTTTTTTAAAAAAGCAGTTAAACAGGACAGTCGATTTTCGCGTGCTTATGCTGGTTTATCTTATATACATACAAATCGCCGACTACTTGATCACTCAGTCATTGCAACAAGCGATCATGATATTATAAAGTCAATGGACTATGCACAACGTAGTATTGATTTGTGTATTAGCGAAGCGAATGGCTATATGTCTTTGGGTCGAGTGCTAGTGTTTTCAAATTATGTGCCGCAGGCCCTGGGAAGTATTGAGAAGGCTCTGGAGCTTTCTCCTAACAATGCCCAGAGTCATCTTTTAAGAAGTTTATGCGATATAAAATCAGGAAAATTAGAACTCGCTCTGGGATCACTTTATATAGCTGAGCGATTGAACTTTCATTCCAAAACTTCTTTATTTCAGGTCTATATGACACGTTCTATGTTAATGCTTGGTATGGAGAAATATGATGATGCTGCTTATTTTAGTGGCATTGCAATACAGCACAATAGTTATTATTTTTTAATCTATGCTCTCGCAGCCGCTTGCCATCAGCTGGCGGGTAAGAGACAAAAAGCACTACATTATGCAGCCCAGACATTACATTTTTTACCAAACTGCACGATAGATTCTTGCCAGAGAGTTATGTCCGGTTCAAAAAAACACAGAGAATTATTTACCAACGCTTTAATTGACGCCGGAATACCAAAAACTGGTTAATGATGTATTTTCATACCATAAAAAGGATCTATTATGATTAATCAAAGCCTGTCTAAAATAATAAACGATTTTTTTAAAGCCGTTGAAGCGAAAGATCTGAATGCTGTTCTGGATTATTTTCATATCGAAGCGGAATTACTGGATCCTCATTACCCCAATGTCCATATGAAAGGCCACGATGAAATTCGAGATGGCTTAACCTGGGGTTTTAATAGTGTAAAAAAATTCAACTTTACTGAAGAAAATTATTTTGAGAATGAAAATAATAGCAGTGCGGCCGTTGAAATGGCCACTAAAATTGAGTTGTCAGGTGGGAAAAAGTTAAGCTACACTCAGTTTTTTATTCTCGAAACAAAACAAGGAAAAATCATTCGCTGCCAGGCATATGAAACCTATGGGCCGCATGGTATGCACAATATCTCATTAAAAATAAGCAGGCTAATAAAAAAATTAATACATTTCTATCCTGGTAAAATTAATTACTGATATAAGTATATTCTGGACCCCCACAATTTTGTAGCCCAATATAAAACAGGTAAAACTCAAAACAAATATCATAGGGTTAATATTGATTGAATACTGTACAGTTATGTCCTATACTTCCTTAATCATTGCATCCTGATTAAAGTGGAGTTAATCAATGCCAACCCCAAGAAGCCAACAAATCAGTCTTTCAAACACCCCGTACTACCATTGCATCTCTCGCTGTGTCAGACGAACCTTCCTGTGCGGCATCGACAGCACCACAAACAAAGACTATAGTCATCGAAAACAATGGATTGTGGAACGACTGGCTCTACTTTCAAATACCTTTGCAATAGAAGTCTGTGCCTATGCCATTTTATCCAATCATTCCCATACAGTCCTGAAGATTAATGAGTCTCTTGCCCAAAGTTGGAGTGATGAGCAAGTCATGCAACGTTGGGAGCAACTCTTTTCAATTCCTGTTCTAGTCGAACGATACCTCAATGGTGAATGCCATTCTGAAGCAGAACAAGATAAGGCGCACGAAACCATTAGCCTCTTCAGAGACCGCTTAATGGACATCAGTTGGTTTATGCGTTGTTTAAATGAACACATCGCCCGTAAAGCGAATGCCGAAGACAAATGCACAGGCCGTTTCTGGGACTGGTTTTTGCGTCCTGCAAAACCGGCATACATCACATCCATGTGAATAAAGGTCGATTCAAAAGCCAGGCACTTCTGGATGAACAAGCCATTCTCAGTTGCATGATTTATGTTGACTTAAACCCCATCAGAGCCGATATTTGCAAAACCTTGGAAACCTCTGAACATAC
>JADGDG010000044.1 GCA_016744995.1 Gammaproteobacteria bacterium | reverse complement strand
GGGCAGATGTACATACATGCTGTTCTGTCCTGACCTTTACAGCCATCACACTTTTCTGTGCGTACGAATGTTGGCATGGTTTTTCCTTATGTTTAAATAGGAGTTGGATATAATAAGTTTTAATTAACAAACTTAAAATTTAGTTAAAAAAAGATGAAGAAAAACATCACTTCGTCCCCAATTAACCAGGCGAAAACTTTTTAAGTGGATGCATACTAACACCTAGGCCCTGTAGTGTGTAAATATCCAACATGGGGTAGGTATTAACAGGTATCATACAAGCTATTGTTAATACAATATTTATTGTAAAAGACGGGTTATAAAGACAGTGAAATTATTGAGATAAATCAAGTGAAAAAGTATTTGAAAAAACCTAGTAAATCAGTCGGATTTAGCATTCAACTGCCTATGGGCGTTGAATGCTATTATGTAGAAATAAAAGATTAAAAACAGGGTTTTTCTGGTGCATTCTGGAAGCGTTCAATGCTTTCCAGTATTTCTGTCTTAGCCTCTTCAACACCTACCCAAGCTTTTATTTTGACCCATTTACCAGCTTCCAGATCTTTATAGTGTGAAAAGAAATGAGCAATAGTATCTAATAAAGTAGACGGCATATCACGAAATGAACTCACCTTTGTATACATGCCAGTTAGTTTGTCAATGGGAACTGCCAATACTTTAGCATCGAGTCCCGCCTCATCTTCCATCTGCAGCATCCCTATGGGACGGCATTGAATCACTGAACCAAATTTCAGTGGCAGCGGGGTAACAACCAGCACATCAACCGCATCACCATCATCTGATAAGGTATGGGGTACATAGCCGTAATTACAGGGATAAACCATTGCGGTGCCGATAAAGCGATCAACAAACATTGCCCCGGTTTCTTTGTCAACTTCGTATTTTACCGGATCACTATGAGATGGGATTTCAATAATAACATTAAATTCATTAGGTACGTTCTTACCAGTGGTCACTCTATCAAGATTCATTTGAAAGCCCTTTTTTTAAAATAATAAATAAACAAATAATTAAATGTATTGATCCAGATCAATAAAGTATTTTACAGTGAAGCATCTATATTAGCAAATTATTATATTGCAACTAATTGTTTTTTACTTCCTGTGCTGCATATTGCTGAAAATATTTTTCCATAACATCCCTGACAGGCTGAGGATAATTCAGTGCCTCCATCTGTCCCATACCTTCAGTAAAGAATTGTTTTAAATCATCGGGTAAATTCTTAACCAAAAATTGAAATGTTTTTTCCATCAGAGCAGGATCATGAGTGCGAGTAGCAGTGATGGCATAATTAAGCAACAAAATCCGCCATGGTCTACGGGGATCACGATCTTCCATATCATCCTGAATCGATTGTTCTGTGACATTGATAATAACTTCTATATTAACCAATAACTCTTTCAATGCCAGTGGCTCTCTTATTCGATTGGAAAGCGCCGCAATCAGATTAACAAGAGGAATTAATTTGGATAGAGTACCACCTGACATGGCAAACCAGAGACTGAATAAAAACAAAAATTCTTCAAAATAGGAGAAACTTTCCTGATGTTGTATCTGTGAAGAGAAAACCATCAGACGATCAATCAGTAAAATCAACTCATTTGCCCGTTTATTAAAGTGTTCTCTATGTTTATTATCAGCTAAAAGCATTTCTGCAGTTGAGAGAAATTTATCAATTTCATCAAATGCCATCAGCATCTCATCGTCAGAACGTCCCTGCTCTGCAAAAAATTGTGTCAGGCTCTCAGATCCCTTATGAAACGTAGAGGTAACATCAGATAACTCAACTTTTGACAATGCAACATCGCCCATAACCACTCCAATCATTACCCAATACTATTTTTTATATTTTTAAGCAATTTTTACTTCATCCGGATATATGTTCTGAACTCATATATAAAGAGCATAGGCCACTGTTAATGATTTGTCAGTTGTTCAAGCATATTGGCTTCTAATTCTAAGCCTACTTCAAAGCCCGGATTGAGAACCACACCATAACCCCCACCAATTTTTTCAATGACCCATTTAAAATCTTCGAGCAAACCACCTTCATAACCAGGATAATCTTTGATAAACTCTTTCGCTCGCTCAGGGCTGGTAAACAGAATAACCATTTCAGTTCCCTCTTCATCTTTCAGAGAAAGTGGTGTTGCCTGCTTAGAATCGGAGAAACCCACAATATTATGCTTTTCTAAAATTGGCATAAAGACTTGCATGTCCAGCATCTCTTTTAAAAATTCTTCCCCCTCTATTTCTCCATTTTGGGCCTGAATTAATTTTTTTTCCAGTTCATTTTCTGCGACAAATGTTGACATTGATAATAGCTCCTAATTACACCGGGTTTCAGTTGTTCATAATATGAGGATATTAGCAGCAATATTCAATGTTATTGCCTGGATTCTATCTAAATCACAATTTACCGTTGAAATACTCTTGATTTACACAGTCAAATAAATAAAAATTAAGATTCAAACAAAAGTTCAATAAAATGGCTAAAATCGCTTAAAGCACGAGGCTTACTACTTTGCTTAAAATAAAAAATATAATTTCCAGCATCATTGTTTTATCTATTACATCACTTTTAGCCACAGCCTGTTCAGACTTAGACAGTCATGATGCCGTTTATCGCTTTCAAAAGTCAGAGGACAACTACCGCGCAGCAATGCGCTGGGGAGAATGGTCAACCGTTCTCTATATGATAAGACCAGAACCTGAAAACAGACTGATGAAAGTTGACTCTGCCAACAATAGCACTTACAAGGTCATGGAGACTAAAGCAGAGGTAGATGATGGAGAAAACTTGTCGGCAGAGCAAGAAATTACGAGAGAAGACTTAATCGCTCATCTTGAGACAATCCTCATATCACACTCTGAAGTAACTAGCTCCTCAGTAAACAATTCAGAGGGAACAGGTACCACTCGGATGAACATCCAATATCATTTTGATAATAGTGCCATAGTTAAAACGCTTCGCTATAAACTCTCCTGGTGGCATGACAAGGAAAGTAATACCTGGTTTACAGATACTCCCTTACCAGAAGAATTCATGCCCCCAAAAAAGAAAACCATTAAACTTTCACCAAAACGCTACTAATATTAAAATAATAAGTACCCTGCCTACATAAAAAAATGGAGGCTAGAGGAAACCCACTACTTCACTTGTTCTTTTAACACTTCTGAGAGTTCATCCAGAGGCTTCGGCCGAAGAATTCCATATCCTTGAACAAAATCAACACCAATTTTTTTAACCACTTCAAGGATTTCAGCATTTTCAACATATTCTGCAATGGTTTTTAGCCCCATAATATGACCCACTTCATTAATTGACTTAACCATTGCCGCATCAACGGGATCAATAACAATATCTTTAACAAATAAACCATCAATTTTGAGGTAATCAATATTGAGCTGTTTCAAATAACCAAAAGATGACATACCAGAACCGAAATCATCCAGTGAAAAAGAACAACCGAGCTCTTTTATAGTATCAATAAAAAGACTGGCAATACTAAGATTTGAAATAGCGGCGGTTTCCGTCACCTCAAAACATATTTTTTCCGCCGAAAATTGGCAATTTCTGAACTGCTCGGCTAAATGATGCATAAAATGTTCATCACCAATAGAATTACCAGATAAATTAATACTACAAAGATTAATTTTCTCAGTTATCTCAGGATTATCATTTAACCAGGCGAAAGTTGTTCTGACAACCCAGTGATCTATAATTTTAATTAATTCATAGTGTTCAGCAGCAGGAAGAAAATCACCAGGAGGGATCAACTTACCATGTTCATCTTTCATACGTAATAATATTTCAAAGTGCAAACCCGGCTCTTCACAGCAAATAGGTTTAATCAATTGGAAATACAGGACGAAGCGGTCTTCCTGGAGTGCTTTATTAATGCGTGAAACCCATTGTATTTCACCTTTTTTCTTCATAATATCAGCATCATCTTCCTGATAGACATGAACACGATTACGGCCCATATCCTTGGCTGCATAACAGGATGAATCAGCAAGACTCAAAAGCTGATTAATATCATTGGAATCTTCATCAATTGCCACCAGACCAATACTCACGCCTACATTGAAAGTTTGTGACTCCCAGACAAAATTATAATTTTGAATATCAAGACAAATTTCTTTAGCAATTAATATTGCCCGTTCAACCGGACAACCTTCAAGAATAGCAACAAATTCATCGCCACTTAAACGAGCAAGCACATCTCCCCTACGTAACTTCTGCTCTAAAATTTTTGTAATTTGCTTCAGTAACTGATCACCCGCAACATGCCCAGATGTGTCATTAATAATTTTGAAATTATCAAGATCCATATAAAGTAAAGCATGAATAATTTTATCGCTTCTGGCACGTTCGATGGATTGCTGCAAACGTTTTTCAAATTCCGGCCGATTGATCAAATTAGTTAAAGAATCATGAGTTGCCTGATAAGTCAGACTTTGTTCCATTTTTTTAGCATCAGTAATATCATGAAGAGCAATCACTGCACCAATCACTTCATCAAAGCGATTTCGCATCGGTGAGACCATATACTTAACAGAGATAACATAACCATCACGATGTGCTAAAAACAGTGAACTGGCTTGTCTATAAGGTCGATTTTCAGTCATTGCCAGAGGAATAATGTTTGTTAAAGGCCCTCTTGAATCAGTATTAAAGAGATTGACAATTTGTTTAAGTGGGCGGCCAATTGACTCGATACTTTTCCAGCCGGTTAATTCCATTGCTTTGGGATTCAAATAGGTGACACTCTCATGAATATCAACTGTAATAACCGCATCATCAATAGAATTTAATGTCACTAAAAAGCGCTCTTTTTCACAAAACAACTCTTCTTCTGCTTCTTTTCTCCAGGTAATATCAAGGCCATATGCCTGTACCATAGAACCTTCCAGTACCGGATGGAAATTCCATAAAAACCACTGATCTTTGGATTTAACCTCAATATTGTTCAAAACCATGCCGCCAGACAAACATTTAGAGATCAGACTTTTAATATTATCAGGTAATGCGCAGGGCATCCCTTTATCATCAAACCCCTGTTCCGCAATGAGTTCAATCATGGCAGGATTTGTAAAATATATCATTGCCTGTTCATTAAATTGAATTATGGGTAAGGGATTAAGCTCTGCAAATAAAGCAAGTCGCTGTAATTCTTTTTCTGAATAACGTCGGGTCGAACAGTCCTGAAAACTTAACACGTAAAAATTTGAAAAAACAAAAGCTTCATTATCAAATAAATGAACTACATTTTTAACATCAACATGTAAATAAACACCATTTTTTTGCACAAACCATGCATCAATAATATGATTTATTGGTAACTTATCTTTCACATTGATAAAGTGGCAAGCCTCTTCTGTATGTTGATAGTCACTCGCCTGAGCACATAAAAAAGAGTGCAATGAATGACCTTCAAGTTCCTCTGATTTATAACCCAGAAGAACTTCTGCCTGTTTATTGACAGCAAACATGCTGCCCTTTTCATCAATAACAATCAGACCATCAGGCCACTGTTCAAATAATGGCAGAGAGAGGATTAATTCTTTATTTGAAGGAAAATTATCAGGCATAGTCAAACTTCTTCAATTAACAATAATTTTTGAGGATCTGCATTATCATTTAAGAAATCAACCACACCCTTAATTTGTCTCTTTTTATCATCATGCTCTAAATCGATGATCATAGGTTTTGCAAGTGCATTTCCTTCTGCTGTATAAACGATTTTAACTACCGGAACCAATGGTTTTTCACGATTAACTTCAACAACGATCCCTTTTTCACCTGATGTTAATTCAATTGCTGATGTTAATGGGTAAATTCCTAACAGTTTGATTAACAGTTCCACATCTTCTTTATCCTGTTTATCCTGTACTGTCTCCTTATATAAAAGCCTCAGAGCTTCAGAAGGAATTAGTCCTGGTCGATCAAGCAAACCGTGAACCAGTTCATCATAATAATCCGTAAGTATCAATATCCTGCTCAACGTATCAATTTGATTTGCTTTAAGCTTGCCTGGATAGCCAGAGCCATCAATTCTCTCATGATGATTCATCATAATTTGTTTGACAGCATCTGGAACTGTGTCACTTTTATTAATAACAATATTTGCAATGACCTGATGCTGATGAACAACTTTTAATTCATTGTCAGTATATTTTTTCCCCTTGCCAAATAAATTGAGAGGCAATTGTGCCCAGCCAATATCATGGAGTAAAGCCGCCAGTCCCAGTATTCTTAAATCATCCTTTTTCACACCGTCTTTAATGGCAAACGTCAAAGCAAGGGTCATAACGCTGAAAGAATGTGAAAATAATTTTTCTTCATAGCGCTTAAGATGCATTAAAGTGAGTAATGCCTGACTGTTTCGCATAATACTTGAAATTGTATCATCAACAACCGGTTCAAATTCCTCTGCAGAAATTGACTGATTGTTTTTAACTAATTGATTAATCTCATTAAATGATTCACAAGCCCGTTCTTTGAGCATAGCTGCACTTTTCAATTCTTCATTCAATGCAACTATTGGATTATCCAGACATTCTGCTGTAGGCTCAATATCACTAGCCTCTATAGATATCAAAGGGTCAGGCAGTTTAACTTCAGAAACATTTAGTTCATCAGTATCTTCAGACTGAGTGTGATTTTTTTCTTGCTGATTTGTTATGTTTTGAGATTTACTCAAATCAATAGTGATTTTTTTTACTCCTGATTTTTTCAGTAAAAGAATATCATTATTTGATTTAACTGCACGACGATGAAACAAAAATGGTGATTTAATCCACGAAACATCCATCTTCACAATGAACATGCCCACGATTAATTCATTAATTGTTATTTCTTTAAGAGAAGAGCTCATTTTATTTAAATCCAACCTATCTTATATGACTAGTGCCCATCCATTTATTCAGCTTTAACTTCCCATTTTAAATAGGGCTAAGTAAAAACAGCAATATACGAATGGACACTAATCAACTAAACATCTAAAACTTTAATCCAGTTTACTAGTCTAAGTATAGGTGATAAATTAATTATGTGGCTCGAAAATTGTAAGAACTATGAGATAATACCGAAAAAACAAGAAATAAATGGAAAATTAAGGGAATATCCGACCTCAAAGCAAGGAAAATCAGTCAAGACAACATAATAGCCATTTTTTTCATCCCACGCTCTACGTGAGAATGGCAATATTATCTTTAAAACTGCTTAATAATTAATCAATAGTTCTTCCGTAGTTAAGCAATTACCTGATAATATATATTCTGCGGATGATTTCCCTCAGCAAAGAAATACCAGCGTTCTGCCACAAGTCCCAGATACATTGATGCAGTAGCAATAGCCAGAATCATTACTGAGGGTTTAATCAAAGCAATGATCAGCATTACCAGAGGAATGGCAAAAACCAAAATCATAAAAACACTCTTGACTGAGCGAAAAAATAACGCCGTTTTACCATGAAAGAAATCACGAGTATTCATAGAGCCTCCCATAAACCCCATAGCTTTTTGTTTAATTTGGTTATGGCGAATACCTATAGCAGTCTGGATCGTTGATTTGGGACGCAGACGTTTATTGCGAATTAATGAGGCTCCTCTGAAAATAAAAGCTAATACCAGCAGCACAATAGACCAACCTGCAAAAAAAGGAATTAGTTCAGGCTGCTTATAGGCAGCAATCAAGGTCGCCATTGTAAACCCGGACACTGCACCTAATAAAATGTAGTTAATCACCGTTAAAGGGCTGTGCCATTCCTGTAAAAATTTCAGACAGGCATAGATCATTCCCGTTGCAATATAGAGAGAAAAGACTGCTAATGTTGTCACCAGGCCAATGATCAGACTCAAATCAATCACCACAGCACCAATCGTCATAACCGTCAGATTCCACCCCATATAATGCACCAGACCGTATAAAAAAATCAGTCCCATCACCGTTGGCAGAACAATTACTTCACGTGATAACCATGAAGTACGCCACATAGCTGCAGAACGCCAGGCCCGCTCCGGTCGCCCCAGATGGAACACTGAAGCCACTAATCCAAGCATCAGCAGCCCTAGAGAAACAGCACTACCGATACTATAAAAAGTAACCGTACTGGCTTTATCAACAACATTTAAAACAAAGTAAACCTGCCCCGTATAAAGCGCCAAAAACAGCCCCTGCCCCATACCAATCAGAGTGGTTAAAAAAATAACAGAAAATGCTGGTTGCATACCAGACTCCTAAAAAATAATGTTGAATGATGAATGTTAAATGTCTTTAATTCAACATTTAACTTTCAAAATTAATACTCTACCAGCTAGTAACATCGTCCAGTGAAGGTTCGGATGCATCAACCTGATAATCCTCTTTCTTCAGTGGGTTATCAACTCGCTCCAATTCATCTTTCTTGTAAGAAACATGGTTCTTACGTCTGGGCAGGTAATGGTTTGATGGCTTGCTGCCCCATTCCGGCATCAGCTGATAACCACCTAATTCACGAATGGCAACTGAAACTTCTGAGTCCGGATCATGGACATCACCAAAAATACGTGCAGTGGTTGGACATGCCAGAACACAGGCTGGTTGTCGTTCAGCTTCGGGTAGATTTTCATCATAAATACGATCAACGCAGAGTGTGCACTTTTTCATCACCTTCTGATGTTCATCAATTTCCCGGGCACCATAAGGACAGGCCCATGAGCAATAACGGCAGCCGATACACTTATCATAATCAACCAGAACAATACCATCTTTTTCACGTTTATAACTTGCACCTGTTGGACAAACTGGTACACAGGGTGGATCCTCACAATGCAGACACGATTTAGGAAAATGGACTGTTTCTGTTTTTGGGAACTGCCCTACTTCATAGGTCTGAACCCGATTAAAAAAAGTGCCCGTGGGATCTTTACCATAGGGATTATCATCGGATAGTGCGCCGGCACTACCTGAGGTATTCCATTCCTTACAATTGGTTACACAGGCATGACAGCCGACACAAACATTTAAATCAATTACCAGAGCGAGTTGGGTCATTTGGCATCTCCCTTAAATTTTCCCAGACCTGCCATAAATGCCAGCCACTTAGGAGTACGTCGGGGCGTACCCGGCGTATATTTATGTGTTTTAAATTGTGGTGAAGTCTGCTCAGGTTCGTTAGCATCTGCTTTATAGATCCTCACTCTGACATCGTACCAGGCAGCTTGACCTGTGATCGGATCAGAATTGGAAATATGTTCACCTTCAGTATGCGCTGGCAATTCTTCTGAAATTAAATGATTCAAAAGAAAACCTCTTTGTGATTCATTGGCCTTTTTATCCAGTCCCCAGGCACCTGATGCTTTACCAATTGCATTCCAGGTCCAGACAGTACCTGGTTCAACCGCTTCACTGAGACGACATTGACAACGCACTTTACCATGCATGGATTCAACCCAGATCCAGTCATCATCATTAATACCAGCGGCCTGAGCAGTCACCGGATTAACGTGCAGATAATTATGTGCATGAATTTGTCGCAGCCAGGCATTCTGTGAATCCCATGAGTGATACATGGCCATAGGACGTTGAGTGACTGCATTCAATGGGTATTTTTGAGTATCCGTTAATTGTGACTCCAATGGCACATAGTACATTGGCAAGGGATCAAAATAAGTTTCAACTCGTTTGCGCAGATGATCCGGTGGCTGCTTCCCAGGTAATTTTCCCTGTGCTGCCAGCCGGAATTTCTGTAATATTTCTGAATAGACATGTATCGTAATAGGCTCGGCAAATCTTGTCAGGCGGTGTTTTCTCGCCCATTGCAGATAGCCCTCATTAAAATTGCGCATATACTGATAGGACTTGGGCAAATGATATTGATAAACACAATTGTTCTTCTCATACATTTCCCATTGATTTGGATTAGGTTCGCCTTTCATGAACTTCTCACCAGCTTTACCGCGCCAGCCCGCTAAAAAACCGATTCCAGAACCCTGATCGGTTTCATAGTTGACAACAAAATCAGGATAATCCCGGTATTTGCGTGAGCCATCTTCATTGGCAAATGCAGGAAGTCCCAAACGCGACCCCAGCTCAATAATGGTTTCCTGAAATGGACGTGAGTCACCTGTTGGCGGTATTACGGGAATACGCACAGAATCAACCGGCCCATCATATTCAGAAATAGGTCTGTCCAGCATGGACATAACATCATGACGCTCAAGATAAGTCGTATCCGGCAGCACCAAATCAGCAAAAGCAACCATTTCAGACTGAAAGGCATCACAGACAAAAATATTGGGGATCTTGTATTCACCATTTTCATCTTTGTCTTTAAGCATATCCCGGACACTGACCGTATTCATACTGGAATTCCAGGCCATATTAGCCATAAAAATCATCAGAGTATCGATACGGTAAGGATCACCTCGCCAGGCATTAGTGATAGCATTATGCATCATGCCATGTACAGATAAGGGGTATTCCCAGGAAAAGCCCTTATCCAGACGAACCGGCTTGCCATCATCATCCACAAACAAATCATTGGGCTCTGCCGGCCAGCCAAGCGCCATTCCCCCAAGAGGAGTGTCAGGCTTGACCCCTTCCGGACCTCTGGGCGTTTTAGCACAAGGAGGAATAGGACGAGGAAAAGGAGCTTTATGACGAAAACCGCCAGGACGATCAATGGTCCCCAGGAGCGTCATCAAAATACTCAGTGAACGAATCGAATGAAAACCATTAGAATGAGCAGCTAAACCACGCATCGCATGAAATGAAACCGGGTTGCCCGTTACACTCTCATGTTCCTTACCCCAGGTATCTGTCCAGGGAATAGGTAATTCAATTTTTTGATCCCGGGCGGTAATACCCATTTCATGGGCTAATTGCTTGATGGTTTCAACCGGCACCCCAGTAATAGAAGCCGCCCATTCCGGAGTATAATCTTTAACTCTGTCCACTAATAATTGAAAGGCGGGTTTTACATTTAAACCATCTTCAAGCTGAAAATCACCTAATAAATACGGATCAGCGTCTTCTGTATGAGTTTTTACCGGACCATTGACATGACGATCCCACCAGAGTTTATTTTGAGAATCGACACAGCTGTCATCAATCTCATCAGGTCCTTCACGGACAAAAAGACCTTCTTCATTACTTGATTGTTCTACATTAACTAATTCTGCCGAATTGGTATACTGAATGAGGAAATCCCGATCATACAAACCCTGCTGGATGATCTCATTAATAATGGCCAGTATAAGTGCACCATCGGTACCCGGTTTAATCGGCACCCATTCATCAGCAATAGCAGAATAACCAGAACGGATCGGGTTAATAGAAATGAAACGACCGCCATTCTTTTTAAACTCAGACAGTTGAATTTTCAAAGGGTTGGAATGGTGATCTTCTGCCGTGCCGAACATAACAAACAATTTAGAGCGTTCCAGATCAGGGCCGCCAAACTCCCAGAAAGAACCACCGATGGTATAGATCATACCAGCAGCCATATTCACTGAGCAGAAACCACCATGGGCTGCATAGTTGGGTGTACCAAACTGCTTGGCAAACAGGCCGGTCAAAGCCTGCATTTGATCCCGCCCGGTAAACAGGGCAAACTTTTTGGGATCTGTCGCACGAATTTCTCTGAGCCGTTCTTCCATAATTGAAAAAGCTTCATCCCAGGAAATTTCTTCAAAATCATTATCGCCTCGCTCCGCCCCTTTTCTACGTCGTAAAGGTTTGGTTAGCCGTGCTGGAGAGTATTGCTTCATAATACCCGAAGAGCCTTTGGCACAAATAACCCCTTTATTTAAAGGGTGATCAGGATTCCCCTGAATGTACCGAACTTCACCATTTTTCACAGTGACACGAATACCACAGCGGCAGGCACACATATAACAGGTTGTATTCTTAACCTCTATATGATCTTTGGGATCAGCTTCTACATTAACTTCTGAGTGCATTCAGACAAAACCTCATTTAACGCATTGGAAAACAGATAAAGTATTTTATTATAATATGCTTATTTGTTCTACTATTGACTTAAATCAATGCATACAACTATCACCAAAGAGTTTTTTTGCTCAGATAAAAGCAACTTTTTCTATTACTTTAGGGTAGTATATATTCAATTGCTAATAACTATCATTTGATAATAGCCTGTTTTGTCTGTTTTTCGAGCAATACGACGATGCACTCAGACCCTATTCTGAACCAGCAATAATTCATTGCTTTTGTTAAAATTAAATAATAATAAACAGGCAGGCAGAAAAAGTGATATCAGATGACTACTCCGAACGCTTTGGTGGTATCCAGAGACTCTATGGCACAAAAAAAGCAGCAATCATTCCGACATTACATATTTGTGTCATTGGTATTGGTGGTGTTGGCTCCTGGTCAGTTGAGGCTCTTGCTCGCTCAGGAGTTGGTGAAATCACTCTGATTGATCATGATGATATTGCTTTATCCAATATCAATCGTCAGATCCACACACTGGACAAAAGCATTAATCAGTCCAAAGTATTGGCGATGCAGGAGCGGGTATTACAAATCAATCCAGAATGTCACTGCCATGCCATCGATGATCTATTAACCGAAAACAATCTGAGTAAATATTTTCAAAAAAGTCCTGAAGCAAAATTTGACTATGTCATCGATGCAATTGACAGCGTAAAACACAAAAGTGCTCTGATCTATTACTGTAAACGTAATAAAATTCCCATTATCACAACTGGCGGTGCTGGAGGACTTATCAACCCAACAGCTGTTGAAATATGTGATCTGAGCAAAACATACAATGATCCTCTGGCGGCAAAAGTCCGCTCACAATTACGTAGTCATTATAATTTTACCCGTAATCCCAAAAGCCGTTTTGGTGTGGAATGTGTTTTCTCAACAGAACAACAACTCTATCCTCAGGCTGATGGCAGTGTCGGACAGGAAAAACCAGCAGTAAAGGGAGTCAGCCTGGATTGTAATTTTGGCTATGGTTCATCCAGCTGCGTCACATCTGTGTTTGGGTTTTCTGCTGCAGCTCGCGCCATTGAAAAATCATTGGCTAGAAAAGAGCGGCTAATGAGTTAATGCCATGAATAACGGAGGTATTAATAATGCAACTGTAGTTTGGCCGAAGTGGGTAATATAATACTCATCAGTGCTGTGCATTGCTCCAGTCGGATTACTCATAAACTAACCAGACAGACATTAATTGCTTCAAATACGCTTGGCCAGTTTATGCATTAAATGATTTATAAGGGTTTGTATGAGAGTGAAATAGTCGTTTTTACCTACTGCAGTTGGAAAGGTAGCTCTGTTCAAGTCTTAATTATCAGTATATAGCCATTTTATATTACTTAAAAAAATACGATAAACAGATATCCGTTTTCCAATAAGAAACAAATTAATTACATCTTCTAACTGCTCATCAACTTTATTGATTTGAATATCTTTTTCTTCGCTATGTTTACCCATAATTCATTACTGATTCATATAAAATTATATTTGATAAATCTAACTATAATTGCTAGTTTTAAAGTGTATATCAAGTTCGCGCAATTCAATTATTGCTCCACCAGATCCTTTATCTGCGGCTTCTTTCAGGAGTGTTTGTGCTGTTGACAAATTAGGAGTTTCATCATGTTTTAGTCCATATTTGAACATTAGACCCTTTAAAAATATTGCATCAATAGAGCTTCTTTCTTGAATTAAGTAATCAACAATTTTTAATGCAAATTTTTCATCGCTAAATACTCTACCAAAGTTCTTTAAAATACCACCAAGATACGCAACTACAGCCAAATAAAAAAAGCAAAAAGTAGGCAGGGCTTGCACTTTAGAGACAAACTGTGAAGCCATTCACAACTTGATCATCAATAGTACTGTATTTTGTAAGGGTATTATCATAAGCCTATAACCACATACTGAATAATGGAGGGCAGGGATGCATCGCCAAACCAGAATCACTCTATTGAGTCGTCTTTTTCTTTTATCCACATCGGGT
>JADGDG010000043.1 GCA_016744995.1 Gammaproteobacteria bacterium | reverse complement strand
CCTGAGGATTCTGATAAGCAAATTGAGCAGGCAGAAGCATTGAGCAAAGAGACTTTGTTGACCAGTTGGGTCAATAAAGCAATGGATGAGAAAAAGGACGCAGTGAAGTTCTGGATTGAAGAAGATACCAGTACCTTAAAGCAAGTTGCCACACGAGTTTATCGGTGAATTATATGATTAGTTAGTGCCCACCCACAAATTGCCGTTTCTTTTGCTTCCCTCATTTTGAAAGGAGGTTGAGGGGGTAATTTGTTTATATGGATTAATAAAAGGAATTATTATGGCACTTGTTATAATGTAGTATTGATAAAATAAACCCTATTAGATAATATGTTTTTAATTGACTCATCAGGATGATGAGATCACCCATAAAGCTCTGATAAGGAAATCACCATGCCAGCCTTACAACAATACACTCCGGCAAGACCCAGCATCTGACCCTGAACATCAGCAACTGCATCGAAGACACCAAAATCTTCGAACTCACCGGCCATGAAGTACTCATCAGCTTTATCAATGGCGATCTCGATCAGCCCATTTCTGATTGAATTGTCATATTTTTATGTGGACGGTGTACCTGATCTTTCACGTGAAGAGCTGAATAAAATTGATGCATTTACAGCTAAACACGTAAGAGATGCATACGAACAAAGGGGAAAAAAGAAATAAAAAATAACTTATGCACCATTGACAGCTCTGCCTTCTGATTTTAAGTAGAAAATTACTGAGGCAAGCAAACTGGATAAAGAAACTTTATTGACCAATTGTATTGATAAATCAGAAGATGAGAAAAGAGAAGCAGTTAAATTCTGGGTTGAAGAAGATAGCAGTATCTTAAAACAGCTGGCAACACGGGTTTATCAATAGCAGGTCAACTTTCTTTAGAAAGACAGTGCTGGAAAAAATACTCTGGTTCATATATAATACAGCTCCTTTTTTAAGCATGTTATTACTAAGCGTATTGCTTATTCTTGTCCATCCGTGTATTCGGCTTTATCTTTTTTCTCTGGATCTTCTATGATTGACCTTTGTTCTAAGGACCAACCCTGTAATTTAAAAACTGAAATTCTTTCCGGTCTGACCGTTGCGCTTGCCCTGGTTCCGGAAGCAATTGCTTTTGCTTTTGTGGCACAGGTTGATCCGCTGGTTGGTCTCTATGCCGCCTTTATAGTGGGCTTAATAACGGCCACAATTGGCGGCCGTCCTGGAATGATTTCTGGTGCAACTGGTGCTCTGGCTGTCATTATGACGGGTCTTGTGGTGCTGCATGGTGTTGAATATCTATTTGCCGCAGTAGTTTTGATGGGCTTTATTCAAATATTGTTTGGTGCTCTGCATCTGGGTAAGTTTATCAGACTGGTACCGCATCCGGTGATGCTGGGCTTTGTCAATGGTCTGGCAATTGTTATTCTGCTGGCGCAGTTTGGTCAGTTTAAAGTGCCCGATCCACAGGGTGGTGAGGCATTGGTCTGGATGCAGGGCAGTATGTTATGGACAATGATCGGCCTGATTGTTTTAACCATGGCGGTTATTCATTTCTTACCCAAATATACCAAAGCCATCCCCGCACCTCTGGCGGGCATTTTGGTGGTTTCTATACTGGCCATTGTTATTGACCTGCCAGCTCGTACCGTAGGTGATATTGCTTCCATTGCCGGTGGTTTTCCAGAGTTTCATATTCCCATGGTGCCGGTTGCTTCCCTGTCTGAATTCTTCGATACGATTGTTATTATTTTGCCTTATTCTCTGGCCTTTGCTGCAATTGGCTTAACTGAATCTTTACTGACTCTGTCGGTGATTGATGAAATGACAGGCACTCGTGGTCGCGGCAATAAAGAATGTGTTGGTCAGGGGATTGCTAATATTACCAGTGGTATGTTTGGCAGCATGGGTGGTTGTGCCATGATTGGTCAGTCGATGATTAATGTCAATTCAGGTGGACGTGGACGTGTATCAGGCATTGCAGCGGCTTTGTTCTTATTAAGCTTTATTATGTTTGCATCTGAATTAATTTCACAAATTCCTCTGGCGGCATTGGTCGGGGTGATGTTTATGGTGGTCATTGGCACCTTTGAATGGTCAAGCTTTCGGATTTTAGGCAAAATTCCAAAATCAGATGCTTTTATTCTAATTTCTGTTTCAGCTATTACTGTCATTACGGATAATCTGGCGATTGCCGTCTTTATTGGTGTGATCATTGCGGCTCTGGTGTTTGCCTGGAACCATGCTAAGCATATTACGGTGGTGATAACCCGAGATATTGAAGAGTCAAAAGTGTATGAATTACACGGGCCATTGTTTTTTGGCTCAGTGCATAATTTCCAGGAGTTATTTGACCCAAAAAATGATCCGGATGATGTGGTAGTTGAATTTAAATATTCCAGAGTGTCTGATCACTCTGCCATTGAGGCTATTGATACGTTGGCGGAACGCTATTTAAGTGCAAATAAACGCTTGCACCTGAGACATGTGAGCCCGGAGTGTAGAAAGTTGTTGAGTAAAGCCGGCGGTTTATGTGAAGTGAATGTCATTGAAGATCCAACCTATCATATTGCAGACGATCAGCTGGGTTAGACCTTTACGTTAATATTCTGACCTGTATTACCCTGTGGTGCAGGAATGGATGCAATTAGTTGCAGCGCAGACTGCTTCTGAATATCCATGGCCTTTTTTAGTACGGAAATGCCTACAGCATCATTTTGACCTACATTAGCCGCAATTGCTGTGGTTTGAACGCCGGAAATATCCATTCTAATATCCTAATAAATAATAGTTACTAAATCTTCAGTTAATTACTATAGCGTCTGCAGTGCTATAAACTTTAGCAGACAGGTTGATTTATCTGAAATATTTTTATTCAGGAGAATGAATGTAGCTGGAGAGTTTTGAACACACAATTGCTCGCATGGCAGCTTCAAGAAGGGTAGCACCCTGGACATTGATATTGGGCTCAATTGAGGCAGTCCATTCATTCATCTCTTCCCATCCCCAGTTTAAATCCATTTTATGCTGTTCAATTAACGGCCCGCCCTGTGACCAGAAACGACTGGGAGCCCATTCTCTTGGTGGGAGCCCTGTGTGGGGGAAATAGCTGAGTTTGTCGCGATCATCGGGATAAAAAACATCAACGCCAATCGCTTCAGCGACCAGAATATCCAGCTTAACAGAAGAATAATCGTTGATGTTTTCCATGAAAATATTGCTCAAAAATTGACAGATGAATCATTTAATATGCAATTCTCAGACCAAAAAAAGAAGTCGGTAATCAGTACCCCATTGCCTTTTTTTCTTTGACAAGTGACTACTGACAACCGACCACAGACTTTCTCTTCCCTATTTATTTTCGCGGTTTTCAACCAGTTGATCAACAACGCCAGGATCGGCCAGGGTACTGGTGTCACCCATGCTGTCCAGTTCATTGGATGCAATTTTGCGTAAAATGCGACGCATAATTTTACCGGAACGGGTTTTTGGCAGACCAGGAGCCCATTGGATGAAATCCAGTGTGGCGATAGGGCCGATTTCTTTACGGACCTGTTTTACCAGTTCAACTTTCAATTCGTTAGTGGCTTCAACACCTTTAACCAGTGTGATATAGGCATATATGCCCTGCCCCTTAATGTCATGGGGATAACCGACAATAGCGGCCTCGGCGACATCATGGTGCAGTACCAGAGCACTTTCAATTTCAGCAGTACCCAGGCGGTGGCCGGAGACGTTTAAGACATCATCAACACGCCCGGTGATCCAGTAATAACCATCGGCATCACGACGGCAGCCGTCACTGGTGAAATAGTGACCGGGATAGGTTCTGAAGTAAGTTTCTATAAAGCGTTGGTGATCGCCATAAATGGTTCTCATCTGACCCGGCCAGCTGGCACTGATCACCAGAGAACCAGATGCTTCACCGGACATAATATTGCCGTCTGGATCCATCAGGTTGGGTTTGACACCAAAAAACGGACGTGATGCAGAGCCGGGTTTAAGTGCAGTAGCACCTGGAAGAGGGGTGATCATAAAACCACCGGTTTCTGTTTGCCACCAGGTATCAACAATGGGGCAGTTGCCTTCACCTACCACATTGTAATACCATTCCCATGCTTCAGGGTTAATAGGTTCTCCTACGGAACCTAATAGTTTCAGACTGCTTCTGTCGGTCTTTTTAACCGGCTCATCACCTTCACTCATTAATGCTCTGATCGCGGTTGGGGCAGTATAGAAAGTGTTTACTTTATGCTTGTCAACCACCTGCCAGAAACGTGAGGCATCAGGGTAGCTTGGAATGCCTTCAAACATCAGTGTAGTTGCGCCATTGGCTAATGGGCCATAGACGATATAACTATGACCTGTGATCCAGCCCACATCAGCAGTACACCAGTAGATGTCACCGTCTTTGTAGTCAAATGTGTATTTATGAGTGACTGCTGCGTACAGCAGGTAACCGGCGGTTGTGTGCAGGACACCCTTGGGCTTGCCTGTAGAACCAGAGGTATAAAGAATAAATAAGGGATCTTCAGCATCCATTTCTTCTGGTTCGCAGAAGGCATCAACAGTTTCTGCAACTTTGTGATACCAGACATCATGCTTGTCATTCCAGGCGACTTCACCCTGGGTATTTTCTATAACAAGAACGGTATGGACATTAGGACATTTGGCGACAGCCTGATCGACATTTTTCTTAAGTGCTACGGTCTTACCACCACGATGGCCTTCATTAGCAGTGATAACGATTTGGCAATCAGAATCCAGGATCCTATCTTTAACGGCTTCAGGTGAGAAACCACCAAAAACCACCGAGTGAACAGCACCGATACGAGCACAGGCCAGCATAGAATAGGTGGCTTCTGGAATCATCGGCATATAGATACAAACTCTGTCGCCTTTTTTAACGCCTCGTGCCTTGAGGACATTAGCGAAGCGATTCACTTCGTCAGAAAGCTGCTGATAGGAGATATTTTGGGAGACCTCAGGATCGTCGCCTTCCCAGATGATTGCAGTCTGATCGGCACGCTCTGCAAGGTGACGATCAATGCAGTTATAAGTTACATTTAATTTTGCACCGGTGAACCATTTAATGCTGACATTAGTATCAGACTCATCTCCGTAGGAGCAGTCGCTGACTTTATCCCAGTCTTTAGAGAAGCTGAGAAAGTCTTTAGCAATAGAACCCCAGAATGTATCAGGATCATCAATGGATTGCTGGTACATAGTATTATATTTCTCTTCAGTAATATAAGCCTTGTCTGCAACTGCTTGTGGGATAGGATATATCTTATCATCTGACATAATGCGCTTTCCTTCATAAGGGTGAATAAAATAAAACGGGCTAACTAAAAATTTTTTGCCACCAGCGTCTTCTATTGCCGGGTGGCGCAATGGCTGCTTCCAGATCAATGGGTTGTATTTTGCTTAATATCCAGCCGGGAAGTGGCGGCGGTGCTCCGCTGGAGCCACAGACATGCCCCAGATTATTGGGGTCATATATTTTTATGAACTCAGGGGCGTCTTTACTATCGGTATAAACAATACCACAGTAATCGTGTTCGTGATCATGCTTTAATAATTTGTCTATTTCATCAATAAAAAGGTGTAATTTTTCCTGCTTGCAGGGGATGGCTGGCGGCGGCTCACCAATATGATAGATAAACCAGTCATGAGTACTTCCAGACTGGATAGTTTGCCATAATTCATCGAGTTGTTCCCAGCGTAAAATACCGGCTAATCGGCCCTGATATTTTTCTATAAAAGGGTGTTCTGGTTGAGGGCTTGTTTCGCTCACCGCTGTATTCAAAAAAAGCTCCAAAATAGCAATTTGATTGTTGTTTTTTATTCTATGAATTTTATTTAAACGGTAGATTAAACCATAATCATCTGTTTTTCCATCCTTGGTACCTTATTTATATCCCAATAAGTGGCAAGATATTGCCAAAAGTCATCTTTGCTATCAAAATCTTTTGCATCCGGGCAATTTTGCCCCAGGAAATGAGCAGCCTGTACCAGTGTTTTTAGGCTGCAATCCACTTTTTTTGCCTGGCTGAGTTTACTGAGTTTCAGCTTTTCTTCTGTTACCGCAAGGGGAATATGGGCGTATTGGGCAACAGGGCAGCCCAGAAGCTGTTGCAGGTATATTTGTCTGGGGGTTGAATCCAGCAGATCGTATCCTCGCACAATATGAGTGATCTGACTCTGGAAGTCATCAATGATGACACTGAGCTGGTAGGAAAAGATTTGATCTTTACGGTAGATGATAAAATCGCCAACATCCTGCGGCAGATTTTGACTGTAAACACCCTGAATCTGATCGACAAAGGAAATATCAGCAGCAGGTGCTTTCAGCCGTATAGCGTACTTATGGTTCAGACTACTGTTAATTTGTTCAGATTTATGACGGCATGTACCAGGATAGATGCCATTTTTAATCTGTTTTTTCCCCAGCTTTTCCTGTATTTGCTTGCGTGAGCAAATACAGGGATAAGTGACACCCATGTATTGGAGCTCTTGTAGTGCAGCCTCATAATATTTCAGATTTTGGCTTTGGTAGCTGACTATTTCGTCCCATTCAAAACCGCATTGCTCAAGGGTGGACAGTATATGCTGGTCAGAATCTGCTACAACTCGTGCCTGATCAATGTCATCAATACGCACCAACCATTGACCATCAGAGTGACGTGCATCGGCATAACTGGCCATCGCAGCCAGTAGTGAACCAAAGTGAAGTTCTCCGGATGGTGATGGTGCAAACCTTCCCCGATATTTTATTTTGCCAAAATTGGTTTTTTTCAATGTCAGTGTCTATAGTTAATCTAAATCGTTATTTATTACAGCCGGGGAATCATTAATGTCAGCAAGTTCTGAACGAATAATCATAGAAGGTATTAAAGAAGATGGCAATAAGTTCAGGCCCAGTGACTGGTGTGAACGCCTGGCTACAACACTGGCCAGCTTTGGAGAGGATCAACGCCTGCAATACTGTAAAAGTGCTCATCCATGTCTTATTAATGGCATTAATTGCTTGATTGTTGATCGAGATTTGGAAACAAAATCGCCTGAATCATATACTTTTCTCATGGCATTTGCATCGGAGAATAAATTAAAAGTGCAGGAAGACAGAAGACAGGCCGCGCTGGATATCAATGTCGAAAGACGAGGTAGAAGGGTACTGGTCTGACTGAGAAAGAAGTTCCCACTCCCATAATTAGCATGGAAGTGGTTTGGGATTTAACCCCTTTTTTCTTTTTGTTCGTCCAGTTCTTTACAATCAATACATTGAGTTGCTGTAGGGCGAGCTTCAAGGCGACGTATACCGATTTCTATACCACAGGTTTCACAATAGCCATATTCAAGCTCATCCATGGTTTTCATTGACTCATCAATTTTCTTAATCAGTTTACGTTCACGGTCACGAGTTCTAAGTTCCAGTGCGAATTCTTCTTCCTGAGAAGCCCGATCACTTGGGTCAGGGAAGTTTGTGGCATCATCTTTCATATGTGTCACAGTCTTATCGACTTCTTCCATTAACTCTTTCTTCCAGGCAAGCAGCAGGGATGTAAAATGTGCTCGCTGGTTTTCATTCATATACTCTTCACCTTTTTTTTCCTTATAAGGTTCAAAGGTGTCAATAGCACTTTCTGTTTTTGTGCTTTTTTGTGTTGGCATCGATTGGGCTCCGGCCTACTTCTTATAAAGTAGAAAGTTAAAAAGATGTGAATATATACCAAAATATATGCACAATGGCAAATTATTGATACGTTTTTTTTCTTAATCTTGCTATTTTAAGCCTAAATATGAATTATTTACAATAAATCTGTGAAATTTAATATAATTGCTTGAGTTCTAATCAGCTGATATCTATATACAGTTAGAGAATGCTCATCTGTTTATTTATCGGGTAGGCATTAAATAGTGAGTTTACCCTTATTTTATTATTTTTGAAAAGTGGAATTTTTTATGAGTCAATTAGAAGCGTTAATTTTTGATGTAGATGGTACTCTGTCCGAGACCGAGCGAGACGGGCACCTGGTTGCTTTTAATCTGGCTTTTAAAGAAGCGGATCTGGACTGGAATTGGAGTGTGACACTTTATGGCCAATTACTGGCTGTGACCGGCGGTAAAGAACGCATCCGTTATTATTTAAGTGATTTTTATTCAGATGAACGGGGAGAGGCTTTTGCTGAACCTGAAGATTTTGCTGCATTTGTTGCTGATCTGCATGCTGCTAAAACACGATTTTACACCCAGCTCGTGGCAGATGCTGCAGTACCCTTACGTACTGGAGTGGTTCGACTTATTCAAGAAGCTCGTGATGCTGGTTTGCGTATGGCGATTGCCACCACTACAACGCCTGCAAATGTGACGGCTTTGCTGACTCATACTCTGGGTGCAGAATCTATAGACTGGTTTGAGGTGATTGCTGCCGGAGATATTGTTCCTGCCAAGAAACCGGCGGCAGATATTTTTCTCTATGCAATTGAAAAAATGAACCTTAAGGCAGAACAATGTCTGGCTTTTGAAGATTCTGAAAATGGTTTATTATCATCCAATGGTGCTGGTTTAAAAACGGTAGTGACGATTAATGATTATACCAGTGATCATGATTTTACCGGTGCAGTATTGGTGCTGAGTGATTTGGGTGAACCTGATCAACCCATGACAGTGCTGCAAGGACATTGTGATGAACCTTATTTTAATTTACAAAGTGCGCGAAAAATACTTCAGGATTAAAGAATGCTCCAGCAGCCCATGTTCTCAGGATTAAGTTTGTTTCTTCCTATGGAAAACTATGCCGATAAATAACAAAAGAACTCTGGCAAAACGTATGGAAACGATTCAACCGTTTCATGTGATGTCTTTATTGGGTAAGGCCAAAGCGCTTGAACAGCAGGGCAGGGATATTATTCATCTGGAAGTTGGGGAGCCGGACTTTAACACACCACAGCCTATTATTGATGCTGGTGTTGAAGCCTTAAAACGGGGTAATATTCATTATACTCCCAGTCTTGGATTAATGTCTTTGCGGCAAACCATCGCCGACTTTTATCAAACTCGCTATGATCTGGACGTACCCGCCTCGAGGGTAGTTATCACTCCGGGTGCTTCTGGCGCACTGCTGCTGATCATTGGTGCTTTAATCGGTTCAGGTGATTCGGTGATGCTGGCTGATCCGGGCTATCCCTGTAATCAGAACTTTGTACGTTTTGTTGATGGTGATATTCAGGCTGTGGCAGTGGATGAATCAACTTCCTATCAGCTGACTGCAGAGCTGATTGAGCAGAATTGGCAGCAGAGTACCAAAATTGTCATGCTGGCATCTCCGGCGAACCCAACGGGTACTATTGTGCCCAAAGATGAGATGAAAAAAATCATCCAGTTGGTGAAAGACAAACAGGCTTATTTAATCGTTGATGAAATTTATCAGGGTCTGGTTTATGACATGGAATCCTCTTGCGCTTTGAGTGCTTCAGAAGGCGCTGCTGCTGATCATGTCATCATTATCAATAGCTTTTCAAAGTACTTTCAAATGACCGGCTGGCGTCTGGGCTGGTGTATTGTGCCCGAGCATTTGCTAGAAGCTTGTGATCATCTGGCGCAAAACTTATTTTTGGCATCACCAACCACTGCACAGGAAGCGGCAATGGTGGCTTTTTTACCGGAAACCATTGAGATCCTGGAGCACAGAAGACAGATCTTTAAGCAACGTCGGGATTACCTGTACCCGCAACTATCTGCATTGGGATTTAAGATACCGATTAAACCTCAGGGCGCTTTTTATTTATATTGTGATTGCAGTACTTTTACTGATGACAGCATGACTCTGGCCCATGAACTACTGGAAACCACTGGTGTAGCAGTGACTCCCGGTATTGACTTTGGCCAGAATCATCCTGAACACTATGTTCGTTTTGCCTATACACGGGATATTAAATACCTGCAGCAGGCAGTGCAGCGTTTGCAGAATTTCCTGTCGTGACCCTATCTTATGAAATACAATGAACCACTGATTAAAGCGCGTTTGATTAAACGCTATAAACGTTTTCTTGCGGATATTGAATTAGATTCCGCCGTCGAGGTGGCTGGAGAGCGGTCTAAATTTATCACCATACATACGGCTAATACGGGATCAATGACCGGTTGTGCCGTTCCAGACAGCACTATCTGGATTAGTAACAGCCATAATCCTAAGCGTAAATATCTTTATAGCTGGGAATTATCTACGGTACAGGATGCCAGCTCTAAACAGGGGAGCTTAATTGGTATTAATACCATGCTGGCTAATAAGCTGGTTAAAGAGGCAATTGAAAATGGCGTGGTTTCTGAGCTGGATAATATTCAAAAAATCCAAACAGAAGTTCCCTATGGCTCTGAAAAAAGCCGCATCGATCTTCTGGTGACTCAGAATAATGGCCAAAAATGTTATATCGAAGTTAAAAATGTGACTGCAAGTTTTGAATCGGGTGTAGCTGCTTTTCCAGACGCGGTGACAGCCAGGGGTACAAAACATTTACGGGAACTGGAACTAATGGTACAGCAGGGACATCGTGGTATTCTTATTTTCTGTGTCCAGCGAGAAGATATAAAACAGGTTCGAGCGGCCGGTGAGATTGATCCCCTGTATGCAAAAACCTTGCAACAAGTGCAGAAAAATGGTGTTGAAGTGCTGGCTTACGGGGTTCGGTTTTCTGGTGATAGTTCACCAGATGGAATTTTTTTGACTAAAAAACTGTCGTTCTTGTGATCACTTAAGAGCCTGGTATTTTGTAGACGAGTAATAGAGTTGCCTGCCGAGTATTAAAATATCATACCGAGTAATAAAAGTTCATACTAAACATCAGTTAGCAGTAGAAATTCTCATTCTGTCACTCATGACCTATTGTAGTATGTTTGTCATTTCTTATATACTTTAATCCAATGAAAAAGCGGCAATTACAAATATCTGGTCTGGATATGAAATTAACATACATTAAATTATCAAGATTTTTTACACAGTGTTAGAACTGTCCCGATATAGCCATTCGGTATAATTTTATAGATTTACATCTTGATTTAAAAATCAGCAATTTTGAACTGTTAAAAAACTAGGATATTATCATTAGCACAGTGATCGCTTTCACCCTAATCTGGACACTCAGATAGTTGAATGTGGTGACTGATCAAAACTCAAATCAGCCTGTGTAATAGAATAATTATGGCTGAGTTAATATTTTTTGTGAACTTCATCTCAAATAGAGTGTTTCGCTAAAGAATGAGGTTTTCTGGAAGGTTACATCTATTGAAAAATAAATACAAATACAATAACTTAGGTTGTTCAGTTTGCTTCTTTAAATATGAAGATAAATTAAGAGCATTTATTTTTTGACTCTTTAGGTGAACTTGGACTACATTAAAAAATTTTCGTTTATAACTCTTCTCATCTTGCCTTGGGATATTTAACTCAATACTGATGATTGTAATTGTATTAAGGATATGAGAATGCTTAAAAATACCTCGCCATTTATAGATAAAAAATATCAGAAAATATTTTCACAACTATCAAATTTTGATCCTGATTTTGAAACAATTACTGAAGATCCTATTCGACAAACAATAAATTATATTCGCTCAAGTTCTAAAGCATGGGAAGCGGTTAATAAACTGGCGGCACCAACTGATGCTTTCATTCAGGATTGTATAGATAGTGGTAATTTTGCCCAACACGAGCTTTTGTTAAGAGTAATCCACCATAAACCCATAACTCATCGTTTGGCTTACTTAAAAAAAATAGTGGCTCTACATCCGCCTGCATTTCGTTGTCATACCATATCTGGGCTAGAGACCTGGCAAGATGAAGGGGTTGAAGACTATCTGCGGGAGTTGTCAAATGATGAAGTTGTGAAAGTCAAAGCAATGGAAGTTCTCGCACTACGAGGTAGTTCACTTCAAACTACACAACTACTAGCCGATCTTGAAAATAAAGATGCATCTGTTCGTAAAGTAGCGTACCAACATTTAGTAAAACAAGCCCCTGACTTGCCCTTTTCTGTTTTTGCAAAAGGATTACAAGATATCAATAATGGAGTAAAAAGACAGACATTGGAAGGAGCAGTTCACTACCCACTTAATGAAGCAAAAATGACTCTTCTTACCAATTTATGTGACAGTGACTTTGTTGTATCCAAGCGTTGTAGAGAATACTTTGTCCCACACGTACAAGAGGTAAAAGATTATCTTCAGGAAATGCTTGATGAGCGAATCAATGCACACGTGGGAAAAAATATTATTATGCTTCTGGAAAGCATGAAAGATGAAACTATGGTTCCCAATTTAATTAGTGCCTACTCAAAAGCACGTAGCCAAGAACTAAAATATAAGATTCATACTACATTATTAAAACTTCCAACTGAAGATTCAGTGGATTTTATTTTCAATACAGTTGGCTTTAAACATGTTAGTTCGGATGTTTTTCGTAGCGTTAAATTTAAAGGTAAGGAAATATTATTACAACCAGTGCTATTTCAAAAAGATAATTTTATTAATAACCAAATAGCTGCTGTTTTATTACAAAAAGTGAATAGTAAAAAGGCATGGGATATACTGAATCAAGGTACAAAATCGGAACATCTGGGGGTAGCATTTGCCTGCATGCTTGTATTACATGAAGCCAATAAATGTTCTGATAATGAGCTGAATAACTGTATAAGTAAATCTCTATATGAAATCACTTTGCGTGAAACTGCAATGGCTTATATTGTTGACAAACAGATCACACCATTATATGCCAAGATAAACTCTCTCGATCCTGATGAATTAGATTATTTTGAAAACAGCATCCGTAAGAAACTGTCACATATCATAGCACCCACAAAAATACTTAAACCTGATGCCTTATGTGAACTAATCAATCAAACTGGCCCTGATAAAATTGTTTATTATAATGCTGAGGAACTTTTTACTTCATTACAATCTATTGACAAAGATTTTGTCAGACAACATATTAATTGTTTTTCCTCACTGTTATTGCATAAAGATGAGCATGTCGCCAGTCATGCCTTTAGCCTAATGGAGGGGTTGAATATTGATACGCAGTTTATTGATGATGCCATAAAACGAACAAGCCAATATGCACAACAACCAATCATCAGGGCAATTGGTTGGTTACAATGCAAACAATATAAATATCATGTCATACAATGTGCTATGGAATGGCAGCCAGAACAACTGTCAATTGAGGCATTAACCGTTCTCAAAGGTTGGTGTGATGATCAGGAATATCAACAGATACTACGTAAAAAGAAGGTAAAAACAGCGATTGTAATTACCTCTATAGAAAGTGCAAATGGTTATGGCGATTGGCTTGTTGAAACATTGCGTACAATTATGCTGGATGTAGAAAATGATTATGAAAATGCTGCAATATCACTTTATAAGTTGGGTTGGCAACCAATTGATAGAAATGAAATTGCATTATTTTATACTGCTTTAGATTTAAATATGGACGAATATATTTCATGGGAAAAAGAATGTTATTTTTCTGAACGCAAGGAGTGGTATCTTAAAAAGAGTATAGGCACGCTTCACTTACTGCTTAGGGAAGTTGAAGATGAAGATGCATGTTTGTTGGAGTGGTTTATCCAAGGTTGTGATATGACTCGACAAGAGATTACCAATCATTGGTCCTCTCATGCTTGTAACACACCTGAAGGTTTATTGCCGTTTCTTAAAGAAGGAAATGTTCAACAACTTACAGAGACGGCCCGCATTTTAAGAAATTATCCTCAAGTTGGAAAAGAGATCACATTTTGGAAAAAAACACTGATTCGTCTTGAAGATATGCTATTGGAATACACACAACTACCAGGCAATAGGGATTATGAGAAGGAGAGTATGCACTACTTACTATACTGCATTGGTATTAGGGGAGATGCTCAAGTTATACCCTTATTGATGCAATATAGTGTCTGACCGAAAAACAAATATACCCTTTAAAATCAGTATGATATAATACATTCAAGGATTGAGATTAATATTATTTTAATTCTAAAACTACCAAA
>JADGDG010000042.1 GCA_016744995.1 Gammaproteobacteria bacterium | reverse complement strand
TAAATGGTGCCCAGACCTGGAATCGAACCAGGGACACAGGGATTTTCAGTCCCTTGCTCTACCGACTGAGCTATCTGGGCAACGGTATGATTGAAAGTGACAATATAGCTTGCGTTTCAATGGCGTGTATTCTGTCTTTTTTGTTGGTTTCTGTCAAGAAAAAAATGAAAAAAATAGCTATTATGAGCAGAAATGCACTGGAATTGGGATTTGTTCAGATAAAGGCAAGATAAGAGATTTTTTACAGTATAATTATTAATCGTGATAATTGAACTAATAGTTTTTTTAAATTTAATGGATTATGAATTAATGAATAAAATAAAGTGGTCTGGTGTTGTATTGGTATCTGTTTTATTAATTGCTGGCTGTAGTGAAGAGCCGAAATGGAAGCTTATGTATGATGATTGTAAGGAACAGGTTAATGCAAGCCTTGCAGAGGTAAAGCAGGACAAAAACACTCAAGCAATGGGTGAAATGGTTCAGTCTATGGGTATGGCTGCATGTGAAATAATTAAAAGTACCTGTGAGGACAATGAAGAGGGATTTTCATGTAAGGCGCTTGTTGATAGTAGAAGTGATGAGGAATAAAATTTCAGGCTGATGATGGGTGTAAGGAGAAAGCTGTGGCTCTGGTTTAAGCCTTGCTTTCTCTCAGCGAATACTTTTATGGTTAGAAAGGAGTTACTTAGGTGCTACAAAATCATCTGGTTTAGCAGAAACTTCATCGCTAAATAAAAATTTGTCCATTTCTGTTTCTAAAAATTTTCTATGTTCAGGGTCAATTGGGGACAGGCGATATTCATTGATCAGCATGGTTTGGTGTTGTACCCAGCCGGCCCAGGCTTCTTTAGAAATATTCTCAAAAATTCGTTTTCCTAAATCGCCCGGGTAGGTCAGCCTCTCAAGCCCTTCAGCTTCTTTTCCTAATTTTATACAGTTTACCATTCTTGACATATTTGTACCTTTAATCTCTTGTGGGCTTAAATTGGCTCAGCGGCCAATTGGGATAATAGTTTTTTAATGGGGGTAGGCATTCCTAATTTCAATGGTTTTTTTCTGTTGAACCAGATGAAATGATTATCATCCATGATCTGATGCGGGGCTTCAACCTGAATTTTTACCGGGGTAATTTGTAAATGATAATGACTGAAGGAGTGCCTGAATTCAGGGTAGAATTGTCTGTTGTTATGGTGCTGATATTGGTGTTTATCCAGCCACTGCTCAATTTCATTCAGCGTTTCACACTGAGGAAAACACCATAAACTTCCCCAGATACCCTGTTCAGGACGTTTTTCCAGAAGAATTGTTATATCTGAGGTGTTTTCTTTTGTCGTCAGCATCAACAGGTAGGTACTTTTTACGGGTTTGTCTTTTTTGGGTTTAGGGTATGGGTACTCTGTGACTTCCTGGTGCAGGTATGCACCGCAGGTCTTATTGAGAGGGCAATGTATGCATTGTGGTCGTGTTCGACTGCATAGACTTGCCCCTAAATCCATCATGGCCTGATTAAAGTCATCACAGTGCTTTTTGGGAGTGATATTTTCAGCCAGTGACCAGAGTTCTTTTTGAGTCTTCGAGTGACCACTCCAGCCCTGGACTCGAAAATAGCGACAGAGGATGCGTTTGACATTGCCGTCAAGGATAGGCTGATGTTGTGCTTTGGCAAATGAGAGTATGGCTCCTGCCGTTGAGCGGCCAATGCCGGGCAGTTCCTGTAAGCCTTCACTGGTGTCAGGAAATTGAGCCGAATGTTCTTTGATGATGATATTGGCTGTTTTATGTAAGTTGCGGGCCCGGGCATAGTAACCCAGACCAGTCCAGAGATGCAGAACATCATCCTGAGGTGCTTGTGCCAGCACTTCAACCGTTGGGAAGTTCTGCATAAACTTTAAGTAGTAGGGAATAACTGTCTTTACCTGAGTTTGCTGCAGCATAATTTCAGAGATCCAGATCCGATAGGGTGTTTTGTTTGTTTGCCAGGGAAGATCTTTTCTGCCGTATTGAGCAAACCATTTAAGTAGTGGTTTGGCAAATTGGGTTTGAGTGACTTTTTGTGGAGTGGCTTTAATGATAATGCCTTAGTGTTTTGAGTTTTTTGAATTATTGGAAAGCTAACAGAATAAAGAAACAAGTCCCTCAATCCCCCTTCTTAAGAAGGGGAGGTTAAGAGCTGTTTTGCTAGTATCGTATGAGACAGGATTAGGTGGGAAGTTTTTAAATAATGCTCAGAACTTGAGAAGTCCTTTGTATTTATCTCCAAATTTCTCTTCGAGTTTTTTATTAAGTTTTTTCTCAACAGATTTTTTTACTTCATCCTGAACCATTTTACTCAAATTGGCTTCCTGAGATAATTCAGAAAATTTACCTTTGATGGTATAAGGTATTTCTTTGCCTTTATAATCTGCACCCTGTGTTTTATCATCAATTTTAACACTATTAAGTAATCTGACTTTTAATGTGTAGTCGAGGTATTCCTTGGGTAAATCTGCATAGCCTTTTCCTGTGAATGACATGAGAGGTGATTTACTGGCAAGATCATCATTATGGACAATTCCTTTTTTAACATTAAAAGTGCCTTTTAATTCAGTAAATTTAGTATTTTTTTCCTGAGAATCTGTCGCTGTAGAACGGCCTTTTAACAGAGCATCAGCTTTTCTCAGAGTGTCTAAAATGTCCAGTTTTTTAATGTGACCATCAGTCACCAGGAGGTTTACTTTACCATTACTATTTTTTATCAGACGGTCTTTGTCATTTCCTAAAGTTGTGATATTGGCAGAGATATTAGCTGCCCCGGTAAATTCTTCACTGCCTGTAGTTGCCATCAATAAGTCACCAATCTGGACATTTTTTAATTCATTAACGATTTTTAACTTTGGGGTTTTTCCCCGGGCATCAATATCAGTTTTCAGGTTAATGGTGCCCTTGTATAAATCAGCTTTCAGGGGAGCCAGTTGAACCAGCCCATTTTTTCCTTTTAGTACGATAACAACATTAGTCATTTTTGCGCCACCTGCAATAAACTGGGCAATACTTAGTTTGCCGTTAAGATTCAATTGACGCAGAGCCTCAACTGGGAAAATAGGCCCGTTTGCCTGCGTTGTTGGTGCAGCAGCCTTTGGTTGAGGCTTGGATGCTTCTTTTGCAGGTTTGTTTGAAGCAGCTGCATCTCCTTGTCCTGCCAGAGCATAATAATCCAGATTTAGCTGGTTTAAGCTTAAGTCAAAGCCATAAAAGGGTGCTTTGAAATTTTTGACAGAAGCTGTGCCTTTTAGAGAGGTTTCATCCAGGTTGGCTTCTAAAGAACTAATAGTCATGGAATCTGTGGTGCCCTTAAAGGTCATTTTTACATCAGCAGAGTTAAGTGCTTTTGCTTCTTTCATCTCAGGCAGTGCTGCTCCAAGAGTGGCTGCCAGCTGCTTGGGTGAAAATTGTTCAATACTGACCTGGCCGTTAAACTCTGGTGAACTATCCAGTTTGGCGGCATGAAATAAGCCGTTAATCACCATATCAAATGAACTCAGTTTCATTTCATTTATATCCAGAACCTGAGTTTTTCCATCAAAGCTGATATCGCCGCTTAATGTTGTCTTATTTGCTCCACCAGGCAGTGCATCTCCTGTTAAATCAAGTGACAACAATGTGCCGGGTAATTTAAATACTTGTTGTGATAGTGAGATGGTTGGTGAACTGTCTAAGGTAAAATTACCTTTTATTGCAGGCTCGCTGCTGTCTATATGAGTGGATATTTTTAATTTAAAGGGCTTATCTTCAATAAGTTCACTGATAGTGATATTACTCTTGGATAAGACTATTTTTTGATTGGCCTGTTCATCAGTCCAACTGATGATGGCATCAGATATTGTCAGGCCGGCAACACTAATGGCAGGCATTGAACCAGAGCTTTTCTTCTCAGCTGATGTTTCTGCTGTTGGTGTACTGGCTTTTGTTTCTTCTGAACTTTTTGTTTCTGAGGCAGAGGAAAGATCGGCCCAGTTGGTTTTCCCCTGTTTATTTTTTATCAGATTCAGTTCCATACTGGATAATTTAATTTCACCAACGTCCAGCCGGTTTGCAGTCAACAGGGGCATAATTGAGACATATAAAGAGGCACCCTGCATTCGGGCAAATGGTGTGTCAGTAAATCCTTTAGCATTGCTGAGTTCAACTTTCCCCAATTCTAATGAAACAGATAGCGGTAAGGAGATTGATAGATCAATATCGCCGTCTATTGTGAGGGTTCGTCCTGTGTTGTCATAAACCTGTTGGGCTATCTCATCTTTATAGTCATTGGGATCAATCAGGATTGGCAGTAGAATGCTTGCAAGCACGATAATAAGGACGAGTGAAGCAATAGTCCAAAGAAGTATTTTGATAAGCTTTGTCATATTTATGATCCGCTGAAAATAGTATAAAAAAATTGTTTGGTTCTTGAGATTCTTTAGCACTTTCTATCATGTATTAAAATATATAAAAGTAACAATAGCAACTATATCCATGACAGCAAGGATATATAAGAAAATCTAAACATGCTGAGTAGTTATGAAAAACACTATCTTGCTTAGCTATAAAGTGTTTCGACTTCCTTTTCAAACAGTTTGAGCACTTCAGGACGCTTTACTTTGAGTGTCGGTGTTAAAATATCATTGTCAACAGTCCAGGGATCCAGAGCGAGAATGACTTTGCGTATTTTTGCATAGCCGGGGTAATCATGCAGAACAGTCCTTAAATGGCGAACTATCTGCTTTCTAACGGCCTTATTTTGAAGATTTTCTTTGTTAAAAGGATCCAGTTTATTTTGTTGGGCAATATGCACCCACTCCTCTGAATTCAAAACCAGAACAGCCCCTAAATAGGCCTGACCTTCTCCTAACAGGAGAGCTTGCTCAAAGAGTGGATCGATCACAATAGTATTTTCAATATCAGTTGGTGATATTTTTTCACCATTAGACATAATTAAAATATCCTTCAGGCGGCCAGTAATATAAACGTGTCCTGTTTTATCATCAATACGAGCCTGATCACCTGAGTGAAACCAGCCTTCGGAATCAATTGCCTGGGCGGTTGCTGCGTGATTGTTCCAGTAGCCCATCATGACTCCGGGACTCTTAATTAATAGTTCATCATTGTCACCCACTTTGAGTTCAATACCTTCCAGCGGGTGACCAATAGAGCGGGGGTCATTATTGTCTATGCGATTAAAAGTCGCAACCGGACTTGTCTCGGTGAGCCCGTAACCCTGAATCAGTGTTAATCCCAGGCCAATAAATGTTTTTGCAACAGGAAATGGGATTGCTGCACCACCGGTTGCCGCCAGCCTGAGGCTGCCGCCAAATTTTTGCATTACCTTATCTGCGACAATTCGTTTTAAAAGTGGCCATAAGAAGCAGGACAGGCAGATGCGGGAGCGTTTTTGCTGATATAAAAAACGATTCCAGCCAATCTGAATAGTGAGTTTAAACAGGGCTCTCTTAATGGGAGAGCCTTTTAATAGAGTGCTTTCAATTTTGGAATAAACACGTTCATAAATCCGGGGTACTGAAATCAGCAGTGTGGGTTTAATCGTGATCAGATCATCAGCTAATGTCTGAATTGAACGGGCAAAAGCGACACGGCAGCCAACCATGATCGTGAGATAATAACCCAGGCTCCGTTCAAAGGTGTGAGACATGGGTAAAAAAGATAAAAAGAGATCATTATCTTTTATTTTCAGCCCCTCGGCTGATGGGGCTGCAATGGATAAAATATTATGGTGGCTGAGCATCACACCTTTAGGTTTTCCAGTGGTTCCAGAGGTATAAACAATGGTAGCAAGCTCAGTTGCTTTACCACTTCGTTTATGCAGAACCGGGCCTGGTTTCGGTAACCATTGTTGAGCAGAAGTAACCTGGTTAGTTTCGTTTTCCAGTTTGTCGGAACTTGCATCAACTAAAATAACACGTTTTAAAATTTCACTATCGGTACAGCTCTCACGTAATCGGCCCCATTGGCTGATATCCTGGATGACAAGTAATTTGACTGCTGCATCTTTTAAAATGTAGGTGATATTATCAGGGCGATCTTCAAGGTAGAGGGGGACTACGACAAGGCCCAGTCCCAGAGCAGCCTGGTCAACGGCAATCCACTCTTTGCAGTTTTTCATTAAAATGGCAACTCTGTCGCCACTGTCAAGATTTTCAGTGGAAATTGCTTTTTGCCATTGTCCGACTAAAATGGCCATCTCATTCCAGGTCGTTTTTTCCCAGGTTTTATTCTTATCCTGCTTTTTTTGCTTATTATATTGAATATAGGCAACATCATCAGCAGAGCACATGGTTCTTTCATAAAAGAGTCCATCCAGTGTGCCGGCCTGAACAGGTGTTATGGTGTTATTTTGAGGCATTGATTATTTCCTTGGAAAATATTTCAGGTGTATCCCTATAATCTGAAAATACGTGTAAAATATAACATATATTGGCTGAGTCGTAGTAGGAAATTGCCCGGATTGTCTGCTTTATATTAAATGAGGAGTTTTTTTTGAAAATTTTTTTAAATGGTGAAGCAAAAGAAATCATTGATAGTTGTACTGTTATGGATCTATTGACTGAAATGGATATTGTTGGACAGCGTCTTGCTGTTGAGGTGAATGAAGAGATTGTCTCTAAAAGCCGTCATGCTGATTACTCTTTTAATGAGGATGATAAAGTTGAGATTGTGCATGCAATTGGGGGCGGGTAAGGGTTTTAAATTGAACGGTGGTAGTTTTCTCGCGCAGTTTTTAGGATAATACGTCTTCAGTTTTTATAATTTACAATAAATCGGGACAAAATATGCAAGATGATAAGTTGATCATTGCTGGTAAAGCGTACAATTCACGTTTGTTAGTGGGTACAGGCAAGTATAAAGATATGGATGAAACTCGTGATGCAATTGAAGCAAGTGGTGCAGAAATTGTCACCGTTGCCATCCGTCGTACCAATATTGGACAAAATCCCGATGAGCCAAATCTTCTGGACGTTATTTCCCCGGATAAATACACTATCCTGCCTAATACTGCTGGTTGTTATACCGCAAAAGATGCGGTGAGAACCTGTCAGTTAGCTCGTGAACTGCTGGATGGGCATGATCTGGTCAAGCTGGAAGTGCTGGGTGATCAAAAAACACTTTATCCAAATATGGTTGATACCATTGAAGCAGCAGAAATACTGATTAAAGATGGCTTTAAAGTCATGGTCTATACCAGTGATGATCCGATTATTGCTAAACATCTGGAAGAAATGGGCTGTGTTGCAGTGATGCCGCTGGCAGGGCTGATTGGTTCCGGCCTGGGAATTTGTAATCCTCATAATATTCGTCTGATTAAAGAAAATGCCAGGGTGCCTATTTTAGTCGATGCTGGTGTTGGTACTGCATCAGATGCCGCTATTGCCATGGAGCTTGGATGTGATGCAGTGTTAATGAATACTGCGATTGCCGGTGCTAAGAAACCGGTATTGATGGCTTCGGCGATGAAAAAAGCCATTGAGGCCGGACGAGAATCCTTTTTAGCCGGTCGCATGCCGAAAAAAGCCTATGCCAGTGCTTCTTCTCCCATTGATGGTACTTTTTTCTAGTGAATAATGCTTCTGATAAGCCAGGGAAAGATGAACAAGCGGGGCGTGTTAAACACCCCCGTGCGATTAAAAGTTATGTGGTACGTTCTGGCCGGATGACCTTCGGGCAGGAAAAAGCCTTCGCCGATTTATGGTCTGTGCACGGCATTGAGGGAACAGGTATTGAAAGGAATAATTCAAGCATTGATTTTGAGCAAGTATTTTACCGGCAGGCGCCCACTATTCTGGAAATTGGTTTTGGCATGGGAGATTCTCTGATTGAGATTGCAACTCAACACCCGCAAAATAACTATATTGGAATTGAAGTGCATCGACCAGGTGTGGGTCGATTGCTTGGCAAGATAGGTGAGCGAGCACTTACAAACCTCAAAGTGATGCAGTTTGACGCGGTTGAAGTTCTGAAAAAGCAAATAAAGGATAATAGTCTGAGTGCTGTTTATCTGTTTTTTCCTGATCCCTGGCATAAAACACGACACCATAAACGACGCATAGTGCAAAACGATTTTATCCAGCTTATCAGGAAAAAACTATCCATTAATGGGCAATTTCATATGGCAACTGACTGGGATGCTTATGCCCGGCAGGTATTAAAAATAATGATCAAAGCACCGGGTTTTAAAAACTGTGCTCCAGATGGTGAATACATGCCGCGTCCGGAGTATCGCCCTACAACAAAATTTGAACGACGTGGTGAACGCCTGGGTCATGGAGTCTGGGATATCCTGTTTGAAAAAACAGACTAACTTTGCAGGAGGCATTGATGAATCTGACAATAGCACTGGTACCAACAGCATGGGCTTTAATTGCAGATTTTTTATTATTACCTGTTTTATTCCTGATTTATAAGACTTTTCCAAAACAATGGTTTGCGCAGTATTATAATATCTTTATGGCCACCTGCGTCGGCCTGATGCTCCTCTGGTCAATGAAGGCTGGCATTCATGATGGTATGACATATCATTATCTTGGGGCAACTCTGTTAACACTGATGTTTGGCTGGCAGCTGGCGATACTTGGGATAATGATTGAAGTCCTGAGTCTGGTGCTGATGGATGTCGTGGAGTGGCAAGTTTTCGCAGTCAATGTTTTTTTCATGGGGGTTATCCCTGTCATTATCTCATCTTTTGTTTTATTCCTTGTTGAGCGTATAGAGAACAACCATTTTATTATTTATTTTTTCGCCGGGACATTTGCTAATGCTGCGATAACTGTGGGGATCAGTGTTTATATTACTTCCTTATTTATGGTGGCGGGAGGAGCCTATAGTTATGACTATATTGCTTATGAATATATGCCCTATATATTTCTCATGATTTATCCGGAAGCCTTTCTAACCGGTCTCGTTGTTATTATTGTGCTGGTTAACTTCCCGCAGTGGTTACGTTCTTTTGATGATAATAAATATCCCTATGGCAGGAAAGACTAAATAACAGGAGTGGATACTCAGTGCTCATTGTATTAGAGACTCCTCTATTTTGTGCTGCTTTCTGATTGCTGGTTTCCTTATCTCTAAACTGGCATAATATGCCGTTATCTCAATATAAAATCAGGCCAAAGGCTCAGGATACACAATATGGCAAATGTCGAGTTTGATCCACAACTTATTAAGCGGTACGACAAAGCAGGTCCACGTTATACATCATATCCAACCGCAGTACAGTTTGGAGAAGAATACACGGCTGAAACCTATAAAAAATTTGCTGAAAAATCCAATCAGTCTGACCGGGCACTATCGCTTTATTTTCATATTCCCTTTTGTGATACCGTTTGTTTTTATTGTGGATGCAACAAAGTTGTTACCAAAGACCGTTCCAAAGCAGCCCCTTATTTAGAGCGTGTTTATAAAGAAATTGAAATGCAGGCCAAACTCTTTGATCCATCACGCAAGGTTGATCAGTTGCACTGGGGAGGCGGTACACCTACTTTTATCAGTCATGATGAAATGCGTGAACTGATGGCAGTGACCCGTAAACATTTTAACCTGCATGATGATGATTCCGGCGAGTATTCAATTGAGATTGATCCCCGTGAAGTGAGTCGTGAGAGTATAAAGCTGCTCAGGGAGCTGGGTTTTAACCGTATGAGTTTGGGGGTTCAAGATTTTAACCCGGCGGTACAAAAAGCGGTTAATCGCATTCAAAGTCGTGAAGAAACTCTGGCTGCATTAACTGCTGCCAGAGAAGAAAATTTTAAATCCATCAGTGTAGATTTGATTTATGGACTGCCGCTGCAAACAGTTGAAAGTTTTGATCAGACACTGGATGAATTGATTGAGATAAGTCCTGACAGAGTTTCTGTTTTTAACTATGCTCACTTACCGGAACGTTTCAAACCACAGCGCCGAATTAATGAAGATGATTTGCCATCTGCTGCGATAAAGCTGGAAATCTTCAAACATTGTATGGAGAAATTAACTAACGCAGGTTATGTGTATATTGGTATGGATCATTTTGCCAAACCAGATGATGAACTGACCATTGCACAAAAGAATGGCGAACTCTATCGAAATTTTCAGGGCTATGCAACTCACGCAGACTGCGATCTTGTTGGTATTGGTATTACATCCATTGGTACAATTGCCAATAGCTTTGCACAGAATGCACGGACTATGGATGAATATAATGCAAAAATTGATCAGGGTGAGTTAGCTGTTTTCAGAGGGGTAGAAATTGACAATGATGATCTGATCCGCCGTGAAGCAATCATGCAGCTTATCTGTCACTTTAAACTGAACTTTGAAAATGTAGAAAAGAAATATAATATCAACTTTAATAATTATTTTTCAGATGAATTGGAACGCTATAAAATCATGGTTGATGATGGCTTAATCACCATGGATAAACATTCGATTGAGGTGACCTCAAGGGGACGCTTATTGATTCGAAATGTCTGTATGGTGTTTGATCGATATATCAAACCAGATGAAGAAACTCAGCGTTTTTCAAAATTGATCTAGACCTTCCAATACACCCTGATGTGTTTTTTTTGCTGCTGTTTATTGGTGAGGGTAATGATTGTCAGTTCAGTAAGATTAGGCAATTGTCATTGGTTTGTGGCGGACTGATGGGTTGTTCCTGACGATGATTTTTCACCCGCCACCAGGGCACCGGTTTTAAAATCACTGCCTTCGGCCCACTGGTTTTAATTGCTTCTCGTAAAGCACGAGAAAGCTATTATTCAGTAGGAATAAGGTTGTTAATTTTTCCCTGCACTCTTTGCAAACCTAATTCTTACATAATTTAGCCAATTCTTTCTTAGCTTTATGCCGTGTTTTTTGCGATGCCCATTTAGCACTATTAACTTTTAATAGAGTAGCTTTTAACTGTGCTTTTTGCTTTCCAGGTAATTCATAATACCATTGAAAAGCAAGTTCAGCCCAGTAATCTGAACCTTGTTCAAAACCTATTTTGATAATATTAATAAAAGGGAACACCAAGAATGGATCTTCTTCGATTGATAAGTCTTTTAACAGTTTTAAAATGGGTTCATGTACAACACCAAAAGATTTTTCAAGCAAAACCATTACATATACATACAATTGAGGTTTATCTAAATGGTGTATACCTTCTGATACTTCAACAACCCATTCTGCATTTTTAGAAATACCCATTTGTGTTCCGATATCATTAATAGTGATTATAGGAAACCATATAACATCCTCATTTTTACGTATAAATTTACCTGACTTAGGATTAATAATGGAGCTAATTAACTTGGAAATCAGTATAAGAGTTTTAGTCATTGAGTGTTGTCTTTAATTATTCGTTATTGAATTGATTCCCTAAATATTTCAATTTGTTTTCTACTCAAATCTAGTATATCAATGCTTAGTATTGCATTATTTTCAGAAATGCCAAAACGAATTTTTTCATTAGTAACATATCTTATGATTTGTTCAGAACTCTCAAATATTAAAGAAAGATAATTATCACCCAACAAAATATGAAACTCTATAAGCTCATCTTTAAAGTTACTTTCAAAGTTTTCTGTTCTGAACCAACAATTAGTATTACAAACGACCATACCTTTTGTTTCTGGCAATTGAGAAAGAATATTTTTTTCTGTCTCAATAACTTTTTCTTTATTAACACTAGTCAAAGTAATACTTCGAACTTTTTTTTCTTTCTCTGAAATGCCGATTTCAATTAAAGAAAGACTACCATCACCACCTCTCCAGTAAAGAGGTGAAAATAAGTCATTTTCACCAAATTCAACATTGAAATGAATATACTCATCCATTTCCAAAGCTACTTTTTCACAATCAATCTCATTTACTATTTTTAACATTATTTATAAAGTGCATGTTTAATAACAGGAAGCGCATCACCCGAGCGACCTTTGCTAAAAATCAATTCCCATTTACCTACGTTCATCATTTTTCCGTATTCAATACCTTGAGTATTTGCAAGTTTTACGGACTGTTGGAAACTAGTCAAGATTGCTTGACTACCTAATTCACTACGTGACAATGTATTTTCTGCCATATGTTTTGTAGCATTTGGATGGACCCAGAAACTTTTATTTTTTCCTATTGAAACCTCAAATGATTTTGGTATTGATGTTCCTCTCATTATAGGTTGAGTAGCTTTAATTGTATCAAATACTGTTCCTGTTCCCTTTGCAACATCAACCCCCTTGGGCACCGTAACAACACTGCTTTTACCCAGGTAAGCCGATGCCCCCATTGTAGAAGTAATTGCAGTAAAAATATACTCAGGGCTTGTGACCGCATCAGTAATGTAACCCAGGCTTTTCTCTTCATCGGCATACAGTGCCGCAGAGCCAATGTCAAAACTCCACTGAGGTGATAATAAGAATAACCCCCGGGTTGATAATGAACCGGCTTTATACGCTTCAAACTCTTTTGGCTCAAAAATTAATACCGGACGATTGCCCTGACTTTTATTAACAACCGTATAACTGACCACCTCGTTGTCTTCGTTATAATTAATGACCACGGATGATTCGGGTAATTCGGGGACTTCTTCAATAAATTCATTACGTACCCCGGCCATTTGCTGTAATTGCTGACAGTTGGATGAATTTTGGTTATGACAAGCCGTGAGCTTTTCAATAAAATCATCATAATGCATTTGCCGGTTAAACTGATCGGCAGTCCCGGCAATGTTCATGCCTACCTGAGCTTTTTCACCGCTCAGTTGCGCCGTCACCCCGCCTACAATGGTGGCTAATTGTTGATGCAGCTGATTTTTCAGCTGCTGATTGAGTTGTTGACTGGCAAGATTTAGGCTATTGGTACTTGAAGGCACCAGCTTTTGGGTTAATGCCCCCGCTAATGCCTGACTGGCCCCGGCCACCAGAGCCCCGGTTTTAAAATCACTGCCGGTGGCCTGTGCCATTAATCCGCCGGCAATGGCGTGCAGGGCTACTTTATAGGCGCCGCCTTCGGCCCACTGGCTGACCTGACTTTGCCAATAAAGTTGCTTGTCCTGATTGCCGCTATTGCTGGCAATCTGATGTTGTTTGAGTGCCTGGGTGAGTTGCTTCTGGGCAATATCGCCCACCACCTGAAAAGCAAACTGGCTTAAGCTCTGATTGATGTCCTGACCCGTCAGTTTGGCACTGCCGGCGTGCAGACCGGCTTTGAGTATCAACGCACTGGGATTCATGCTTTGCAGGGACTGGCTCAGTGATGAGGTGAGTGAGGGGTTGGTTATGTCGGTACTGATGCTGGATAAGGGTTGACTACTACCCAGTTGAACTAAGCCAGAATTCAAATCGTGGGTGGCCTTAACTACCTTTAGGTGTAACAACGTCCACCACTATACTGTTTGAAGCATATTTACTCAGGCACATCATAAAGCGATAATTTTATTAGTTATTTACAACAATCCTAAGAGTCTCAATATTGTCAGTATCAAAATCATTGTTAATATGGAGATGAAAACCATCTTCATAATCACTAATTGCTAACTTGGAAAATATTTTAGCTAGCAATAGAAAAGCTGACTTATTTCCGTATATCACTGTACATCCATTTTCTATTTTGATAGAAAGTTGTTCTTCAATTTCTTCATCATACTCATAAGAAATTATAGCTTGTTCTGATTCATCTTCAAATTCATAATTAAATATTTTTTTCATTTAAATACCTATTAATTAGTCAGTAATATGCTTATTACTTGTCACTTTATTTTTATTCTTAACTTGGCGAGTAGTCTCGACGTTAGCATGTCTAACATCAGAACCATTTTGTTTTAGAGGGTGGGATTCAACCCGTAAGTTAACTTTTGTTTTATCTCCAAAATCAATTGTGGCATTAACTTCCTGTTTAGTCTCAGGCTTCTTAGGATTAATTTTTACTTTATAATCATTTTGTTTGATTCCATCCAAAACCTTTTTAACATTTGGACTTACTTCCGTTGCAACACCACTCCCCTTAGGTATCGTAACACCACTCCCCCCAGCACGAGCAGTTACCTTTTTAACTACCTG
>JADGDG010000023.1 GCA_016744995.1 Gammaproteobacteria bacterium | reverse complement strand
TGTAACACTGATAGCGCCCATCGCGATGGAAGACGGCTTACGTTTTGCGATTCGTGAAGGCGGCCGTACTGTTGGTGCGGGTGTTGTTGCTAAGGTTATCGAATAAGTAAGTGTTTTCTTCCCTTCAGCTCTTAAGTAAAGAGCTGAGCAGGGGCACAGAAAAACTTACTTAAAAATAAATTGAACAGGATAAAATATAATGTCAACAGAAGATCAAACAATCCGTATTCACTTAAAAGCTTTTGATTATCGTCTTATTGATATCAGTGCAAAAGAAATTGTTGAGACAGCTAAACGTACTGGCGCGATGGTAAGGGGTCCTATTCCTTTGCCAACTCGTAAAGAACGCTTTAATGTACTGACTTCTCCACATGTCAATAAAGATGCTCGAGATCAGTATGAATTACGTACTTACAAGCGTTTGATGGATATTGTTAAACCAACAGATAAGACCGTCGATGCATTGATGAAGCTTGATCTTGCTGCAGGTGTTGATGTTCAGATTAAATTGAACTAAAATACTGCCTCTTGTATTTTTGATCAAAATAGCGGATTTAAAGGTGAAATCAAAGTTTTTGTTTAAAAACAATTGGTTACAACTTGTTTAAGTGGTGTGTTTTGATTGTTGCTATATTCCATCCTTCATTTTGAAGGCTATTCTATCTTTGATAGAGCTGAATCGGTCATGATTTAGTCTGTAGAATATGGTTTTTATTAAAATGATTGAGCATAAATCAACCGAAATTTATGCACAAATTGCAATTTAGCTGACTAAAGCAAATATTAATAGCAAATTGCAGAGGAAAATAAAATGAGTTTAGGTTTAGTAGGCCGTAAAGTGGGTATGACCCGTATCTTTACGGAGCAGGGAGATTCTATCCCTGTTACAGTACTTGAAATGGAGCCTAATCGTGTAACACAGGTTAAAACCAGTGCTACCGATGGTTACAATGCAATTCAGGTTACCGTAGGAAGTCGTCGCGCAACACGCGTGAACAAAGCTGCTGCAGGACATTTTGCAAAAGCAGGCGTTGAAGCCGGTCGTAAAACAGTTGAATTTCGTTTAGACGAAGATGCTGAGTTCACTCCGGGTTCGGAAATTAAAGCGGATATTTTTGAAGCTGGTCAAATTGTTGATGTCACAGGCATCTCAATTGGTAAAGGTTTTCAAGGTGGTATCAAACGTCACAATTTTCATCGTCAGGATATGACTCACGGTAACTCTGTTTCTCACCGTTCGAATGGTTCAATTGGTCAGAACCAGACTCCGGGTCGCGTATTTAAAGGCAAAAAAATGTCTGGACATATGGGTGCAGCACAGCGCACCATCCAGAATATCGAAGTCATACGCGTTGATGTTGAAAAAAATCTGATCTTAGTTAAGGGTGGAATTCCTGGCGCTAAAAATTCAGATGTCATCATTAAGCCTGCTGTTAAAAAACAATCTGCAGCTGCAGAATAGAGGATATTTAAATGGAACTGAATTTAACAACAGCTTCAGGTAAAGCCTCTAAAAAGACGGTAGAAGTATCTGAAGAAACATTCAATAAGGATTTCAATGAAGCCCTGATCCATCAAGTTGTCACTGCTTATTTAGCAGGTGCCCGCTCTGGAACTAAAGCTCAAAAAAATCGCTCTGCAGTAAGTGGCGGTGGTGCAAAACCATGGCGTCAGAAAGGTACGGGTCGTGCTCGTTCTGGAACTATACGCAGTCCAATATGGCGTAGTGGTGGTACAACATTTGCGGCAAGTAATCGTGACTTTTCACAAAAAGTGAATCGTAAAATGTATCGCAGTGCAATGGTATCAATTGTTTCTGAACTGGTTCGAAATGATCGTCTGGTTATTTTGTCAGATCTTAAAATGGAAGGTCCCAAGACAAAAGAACTTGCAGACCAGCTAAAAGCACTTGGTTGTCAAAATGCACTCATCGTAACTCAGGATTTTGATCAAAACATTTATCTTTCTTCAAGAAATTTGATCAATATCGAATATACAGATGCTCAGCATGTTAATCCTGTCAGTCTGGTTCGTTACGAAAAAGTTATTATGACAGCTGATGCTGTTAAGAAAATTGAGGAGATGCTCAAATGAATCAGGAACGTATCTTCACAGTATTAGTTGCTCCGCATGTTTCTGAAAAAAGTGCACTCAATGCAGAAAACAATAATCAATATGTTTTCAAAGTTGCTATTGATGCAAAAAAACCAGAAATAAAAAAAGCAGTTGAAAGTGTTTTTGATGTTAAAGTGTCAAAAGTACAGACAAGCATTGCAAAGGGTAAAGTTAAACGTTTTGGCCAGAAGAACGGTCGTCGTAAAGACTGGAAAAAAGCGTATGTTACTCTAGCAGAAGGTTCAACCATTGAAATGATGTCGGGCGAGTAGCCGGGCTAAAGTTGAGGTAATTAGAAATGGCTGTAATAAAAAGCAAACCAACTTCAGCAGGGCGTCGTTTTGTAGTTCGCATTCAAACCGAAGGCCTACATAAAGGCTCAGGTCATGCACCTCTGCTCGCTAAGAAGTCAAAATCAGGTGGTCGTAACAATAATGGGCGTATTACTACGCGTCATATTGGCGGCGGTCACAAACAACATTATCGTATTGTTGATTTTAAACGCAACAAAGACGGCATTCCAGGAAAAGTGGAACGTCTGGAATACGATCCTAATAGAACGGCACATCTGGCATTAGTTTTATATGCTGATGGTGAACGTCGTTATATTATTGCACCAAAGGGTGTATCTGCAGGTTCGCCGATACACTCTGGTAGTGAGGCTGATATCAAGCCGGGTAATGCCATGCAGTTGCGTGATATTCCGGTTGGATCAACCGTTCATTGTATTGAAATGAAGCCTGGCAAGGGTGCACAAATTGCACGCAGTGCCGGTACTTCAGCTCAACTAGTTGCACGTGAAGGTTCTTATGTTTCGGTTCGATTACGTTCCGGTGAGATGAGAAGAATTCATGTCGATTGTAAAGCAACGATTGGTGAAGTCAGTAACTCTGAACATAGTCTACGTAAACTCGGTAAAGCTGGAGCGACACGTTGGAGAGGTATTCGTCCAACAGTTCGTGGTGTTGCTATGAACCCGGTTGACCATCCACATGGTGGTGGTGAAGGGCGTACATCAGGAGGCCGTCATCCGGTTTCTCCATGGGGTACTCCGACTAAGGGTTATAAGACACGTAGTAATAAACGTACTGATAAGTTTATTGTACGTCGTCGTAATAAAAAATAATCGTTATTAAGGAGTATTAATAGTGCCACGTTCAATTAAAAAAGGACCATTTATTGATGGTCACTTGATGAAAAAGGTGCTCAAGGCAGTTGAAACTAATGATCGTAAACCAGTTAAGACCTGGTCTCGTCGTTCAATGGTTATGCCTGAGATGGTTGGTTTAACTATCGCAGTGCACAACGGTCGCCAGCACGTACCGGTATTAATCAATGAAAACATGGTTGGTCATAAGTTAGGCGAAATGGTTCCTACAAGAACATTCCGCGGCCACGTTGCAGATAAGAAGACAAGGTAAGCATTATGGAAGTTCAAGCAAAATTAAGAAATGCTATGATTTCTGCTCAAAAAATGCGCCTGGTCGCTGATCAGATCCGTAACAAGCCAGTAGAAGCAGCACTCGAGCTATTAGCATACAGTCCTAAAAAAGCTGCAGTTATTATCAAGAAGGTGCTTGAGTCAGCTATTGCCAATGCTGAGCACAATGAGGGTGCAGATATTGATGAATTGAAAGTTTCAACAATATTTGTCGATGAAGGTCCTACATACAAACGTATGCAGCCTCGTGCCAAGGGTCGTGGTAATAGAATTTTAAAACGCACCAGTCACGTCGTCGTGAAAGTTACTGATAGATAATAGCGGAGCAGAATAATGGGACAGAAAGTACACCCAATTGGCATTCGCCTGGGAATTATTAAAGACTGGACATCTAAATGGTATGCCAGTTCTAAAGACTACGCCGATTTTCTGAATAAGGATATTGAAGTGCGTGCATTTCTGGAAAAGAAATTGGCTCATGCTTCAGTCAGTCGTATTCAGATTGATCGTCCGGCGCACAACGCCAGAATTACCATTCATACAGCCCGTCCAGGCATTGTGATTGGTAAAAAAGGTGAAGATATTGAAAAACTGAAAGTAGCTGTCGCAAAAATGATGGGTATTCCAGTGCATATCAATATTGAAGAAATTCGTAAGCCTGAAGTTGATGCGGTTCTGGTTGCGCAAAGTGTTGCACAACAGTTAGAACGTCGTATTATGTTCCGTCGTGCGATGAAGCGTTCAGTAACAAATGCTATGCGTTTAGGTGCGCAGGGTATTAAAATTAATGTTTCTGGTCGTTTAAACGGTGCTGAAATCGCACGTGCTGAGTGGTATCGAGAAGGCCGTGTGCCTCTGCATACATTCCGTGCTGATGTTGATTATGGTACAGCAGAAGCGAATACCACTTACGGCATTATTGGCGTAAAAGTATGGATATTCAAAGGTGAGATTCTGGACACTGAATCAGTGATGAGAGATAAGCTTCTTTCAAGAAAACCAGCTGAATCAAAATGAAACCAGTAAGCTTTTAACCGATTTGAAGTGATCCAATTCGGTTAAAAACTCATCAGGAACAAACTAGAAGGGTTAGACAATGCTTCAACCAAAAAGAACAAAATTCCGAAAGCAGTTTAAGGGCCGCAATCGCGGGCTTGCTGCCACAGGAAATAAAGTGAGTTTTGGCGAATACGGTCTAAAATCTACGTCTCGCGGTCGTTTGACTGCACGTCAGATTGAAGCCGCACGTCGTGCAATGACTCGTCATATTAAACGTGGTGGTAAAATTTGGATCCGTGTCTTTCCAGACAAGCCGATTTCAAAGAAACCACTAGAAGTAAGACAAGGTAAAGGTAAAGGCAGCGTGGAATATTGGGTTGCCCAAGTCCAGCCAGGTTCAATGCTGTATGAAATGGAAGGTGTCACTGAAGAGTTGGCACGTGAAGCATTTAAACTTGCTGCTGCAAAGCTGCCTTGTGCTACAACATTTGTTAAGCGTACGGTGATGTAAATGAGCAGTGAAAATAAACTAAAAGCAAGTGATTTGCAAAGCAAGTCTCCTGAAGAACTGACTGAAACTTTGCATGAACTGCGTAAAGAACAGTTTAACCTGAGAATGGGACAGGGTAGTGGCCAACAAGTCAATCCTCACCTTTTTAAACTGGTTAGACGTAATATTGCACGCGTAAAAACCGTTCTAAGTTCAAAGTAACAGGTATTAATTGTGAGTGAAAAAATGAGCGAAGATAACAAACAAAGAACGGTTCAAGGTGTTGTCCTGAGTGATAAAATGGATAAAACCGCTACCGTGATGATTGAGCGTAAAGTTAAGCACCCGCTTTATGGTAAATACATAAAGCGTTCAACTAAACTTCATGTTCATGATGAAAACAACGAATGTGGTATTGGTGATATAGTCACCATTGCTGAGTGTCGTCCGATGTCCAAGACTAAGTCCTGGGCACTTGTCGAAGTTGTCAATAAAGCAATCTAAGTAATAGCGGCATTTATTAAATGTCCTGTCTTAGTCAGTAAGCGCTTTAAAATAAGCATAGTATAATATCAACTGTACAAACCAAGAAAAGCCATGCTATAATGTTTGGCTTTCTTGGTTCGGCATGATTGTGCTTATTTAAGTAGCGCCGAATTAGCATTGTTTGGAGATTAACAATGATTCAGATGCAAACGGTACTTGATGTTGCCGACAACAGTGGGGCTCGAAGAATCCAGTGTATTAAGGTTCTTGGTGGTTCTCATAGAAGATATGCTCGTGTGGGTGATATTATCAAATGTAGCATCAAAGAAGCGATGCCTCGCGGCAAAGTTAAGAAAGGTGACGTATATAATGCTGTTGTTGTTCGTACAACAAAAGGTGTTCGCCGTCCCGATGGTTCTTTGATTCGTTTTGATAGTAATGCAGCAGTTTTGCTGAATGCTTCACATCAGCCAATCGGTACTCGGATCTTTGGTCCAGTTACCCGTGAACTTCGTAATGAAAAGTTCATGAAAATTATTTCATTAGCACCTGAAGTACTTTAATTTCTTGTTTTCGACAGTCGCAGTCAAAGCGACCTGATTAATTAAGAAAATAAATGATTTAGATGCACTTTAGTAGTGATATCACCTGATTAGTCAACGTGAGTTGGTTAGCTTGGGAGTGATCATTATTAAAAAGACGTAAGAGAGAAAGTGATGCGTAAGTTAAGAACAGGTGATGAAGTTATTGTTATCGCCGGAAAAGATAAAGGTAAGCGAGGTCAGATTGACGCGTTTGTTGGTGACAAGAAGGTTATTATACCTAATGTAAATATCGCTAAGAAACATGTTAAAGCAAATCCTAATGCTGGAGAAACAGGAGGTATTATTGATAAAGCAATGCCGCTTGATATCTCTAATGTAGCAATTTTTAATGCTGCAACAGGTAAAGCTGACCGTGTAGGTGTTAAATTTCTTGAAGATGGAAAAAAAGTCCGTTTTTATAAATCTGATAAAGAAGTGATTGCGTAAGCGAGCTTCTGCTTTAAGATTTGTGATTTAATAACTCCTTGCTAATAAACTCTTTTTTTTAAAAGAATTAGGACACGTTCAAAATGGCAACTTTACAAACGTTTTATAAAGACACAGTTGTAGCTAAGCTACAAAAGGAATTCAATTACAAAAGTGTAATGGAAGTTCCTAAAATTACCAAAATAACCCTGAATATGGGGCTTGGTGAAGCAATTGGTGATAAAAAAATTATTGAGCATGCAGTTGGTGATATGACCAAGATTTCTGGTCAGAAGCCTGTTGTTACTAAAGCTAGAAAGTCTATCGCAGGGTTTAAAATCCGTGATGATTATCCTATTGGTTGCAAAGTAACTCTGCGCAGAGAAAGAATGTATCAATTTCTTGAGCGCTTGATCAGTATTTCTATTCCTCGTATCCGTGACTTTCGTGGATTAAATCCAAAGTCATTTGATGGTCGTGGTAACTTCAGCATGGGTGTGAAAGAACAAATCATCTTCCCTGAAATTGACTACGATAAAATTGATAAGTTACGTGGTATGGATATTACTATTACAACAACCGCTAAAACTAATGATGAAGCAAAGGCTCTGTTAAAAGCGTTTAACTTCCCATTAAAAGCAGATAAAAAAGGATAGTCAGATGGCAAAACAATCAATGATACAGCGCGAGCTAAAGCGCGAAAAAATGGTTGCGAAATATGCTGCTAAAAGAGCTGCATTGAAGGTTGCTATGTCTGATCCCAAAGCAACTTACGAAGAACAACAGGAAGCTCGTGATAAATTCAACGCACTGCCTAGAAACTCTTCTCCAGTTCGTCTGCGTAATCGCTGTCGTATAACCGGTCGTCCACATGGTTTTTTCCGTAAATTTGGTTTATCAAGAAACAAATTACGTGAACATACTATGAAAGGTGATGTTCCAGGCTTGCGTAAAGGCAGTTGGTAATTAGACGGAATTAGGAGAAAGTTATGAGCATGAGTGATCCAATTGCAGATATGCTAACCCGTATTAGAAATGCATTAGCTGCAAATAAAGTAAACGTATCAATGCCTTCATCAAAAGTGAAGGTTGCTATCGTCAAAGTTCTTGAGGAAGAAGGTTTTGTTCTTGCTCACAATGTCAGTGATAGTAAAAAGCCAGTTCTAACAATTGACCTTAAGTATTTTCAGGGCAAACCTGTTATTGAACTGATTAAAAGAGCCAGCAGACCAGGTCTTAGACAATATAAGTCAGCCAATGAGATCCCTACAGTTTGGGATGGATTGGGTGTTTCTATTGTTTCTACTTCAAAAGGTGTTATGACTAATACTGCAGCTAAAAAAATAGGGCAAGGTGGCGAAGTATTGTGTTTTGTAGCATAAGCTTTCTTTCATAAGAAATACTATGTTTGGGGAAACTGGAGTCACTCTTGTTAAAAGAGAAGGATTTTAAGTCCCCTTAATGTAAAACCAAGAATTATGACACTATAAGGTGAATATATGTCTAGAGTAACAAAGCCGGTGGCTATTCCTTCCGGTGTTGAAATTTCCCTCAGTGGACAAGAAATTTCAGTTAAAGGAAGTAAAGGTCAATTGCAGATGAATTTAAATTCAGCAGTTGAATTAGTGATTGAAGACGGTTTGGCAGCATTCAAACCTGCTGATTCCAAAAATAGAGCGGGTGAAGCACTGACAGGCACCATGAAGTCTCTTGTCACAAATATGATGAAAGGTGTAAGTGAGGGTTTTCAAAAGAAACTCACATTGGTTGGTGTTGGTTATAGAGCAAAAGCACAGGGTAATAAAGTTGATTTAAGCCTGGGCTTCTCTCATCCGATAGCACATCAACTGCCTGAAGGTGTGACTGCAGAAACTCCGAGCCAGACTGAAATTGTTATCAGTGGTGTTGATAAACAGAAAGTAGGACAGGTTGCTGCCGATATTCGCGCATATCGTCCACCAGAGCCATATAAAGGTAAGGGTGTTCGTTATACTGATGAGCATGTTGTTCGTAAAGAAGCTAAGAAGAAGTAGTACTAAGGGGCTGATGTGATGGATAAGAAAGAAAAACGTTTACGTCGTTCTCGTAGAGCGCGTGCAAAGATTAAAGAGTTAGCGGTTAACCGTCTGACTATTCATAAAACACCAAGACATATTTATGCTCAGGTTATTGCGCCTAATGGTTCTGAAGTAATTGCAGCAGTCAATACTGCCCAGGCTTCTATTAAATCAGAAGTGAAATACACGGGTAATTGTGATGCGGCAGTTGTTGTCGGTAAAGCAATCGCTGAAAAAGCAAAAGAAGCGGGTATTACTAAAGTCGCTTTTGATAGAAGTGGTTTCAAATACCACGGACGTGTCAAGTCACTGGCTGATGCAGCTCGTGAAAATGGTCTGGAATTTTAAGGGTAATATCATGGCTGGAAAAAACCAAGCAAAAGAAAAACAAACAGACGATTTGATCGAAAAACTGATCAATGTAAATCGTGTTGCTAAAGTTGTTAAAGGTGGTCGTGTCTTCGGATTTGCTGCCCTGACAGTAGTCGGTGATGGTAATGGTCGTGTTGGCTTTGGTCGCGGTAAAGCGAAAGAAGTCCCTGCTGCTATTCAAAAAGCAATGGAAAACGCTCGACGTAATATAGTAAAAGTGCCTATTAAAGACGGGACTTTGCAATATGGTCTGTATGGTGTTGAAGGTGCAGCTCGGGTTTATATGAAGCCTGCCTCTGAAGGTACAGGTATTATTGCAGGTGGTGCAATGCGTGCTGTATTTGAAGCAGTTGGTATTCGTAATGTATTATCAAAATGTATTGGCACACAGAATCCAATTAATGTAGTTCGCGCTACAATTAAAGGTCTGTCTGAAATGCGTTCACCAGATTTTATTGCTGCAAAACGTGGTAAATCTGTTGAAGAAATTACTGGTTAAGCGGGTATAAATCATGTCAAAGACAATTAAAGTGACTCAAATGAAGAGTATTAATGGTCGACTGAAAGCACATAAAGCCTGTGTTGCCGGTCTTGGCCTTAGAAGAATAAACCACACTGTTGAAGTTATTGATACCCCGGAAAACCGTGGTATGATCAATGCGGTTTCGTATTTATTAAAAGTTGAGGACTAAGATAATGTATCTTAATTCACTAAAACCTGCTCAGGGTTCTAACAAAGTTGGAAAGCGTGTTGGTCGTGGTATTGGTTCCGGTACAGGTAAAACCTGTGGTCGTGGTCATAAGGGTCAGAAATCACGTTCCGGTGGTTCAGTTATGGTTGGTTTTGAAGGTGGTCAGATGCCGCTGCAAAAACGCTTACCTAAAGTTGGTTTCTCATCACGTGTTAGCATTATTACTGATGAAGTCCGCTTACATGAACTGAATCGTTTTGATGATGTTGTTGATCTGGATGCCCTTAAAAAGGCAAACTTAATCACTAAGAATATTAAACGAGTTAAAGTTTTTGCATCAGGTGAAATCACTAAGGCTGTCACTCTTAAAGGAATTTCAGTCACTAAAGGTGCCCGCGCAGCAATCGAAGCTGCGGGTGGAAAAATAGAAGAGTAGTTATTACCTTTTTGGTAAATACTTTAGTAAAGTGTCTAGTAATAAAAGGGACGATTTGTGGCAGCATCAGCAGCTCAATTGGCCAGTTCACTAGGAGGCGGTAAACTCACAGAGTTGAAAAACCGCCTCCTTTTTGTTCTTGGTGCATTATTAGTTTTTCGTATAGGAACTTATATTCCAGTTCCCGGTATTAATCCAATCGCGCTGGCTGCTTTGTTTGATCAGCAACGTGATTCTATTCTGGGCATGTTTAACATGTTCTCAGGTGGTGCATTGGAAAGGCTTTCGGTCTTTGCTCTGGGAATTATGCCTTATATTTCTGCTTCGATCATTATTCAGTTAATGACCAAGGTTATTCCAACCCTGGAACAGCTGAGTAAAGAAGGTCAGGCCGGAAAGAGAAAAATTACACAATACACACGTATAGGAACTGTTTGTCTGGCAACTTTCCAGGCGCTGGGTGTGGCTATCACATTAGAGAGTCAGACTGCAGGGGCAACAAATGTTGTTGTTGATCCTGGTATGATCTTCCGGGTTTCAACTATTGCAACATTAGTAACCGGGACTATGTTTTTGATGTGGTTGGGTGAGCAGATCACTGAGCGTGGCATTGGCAATGGTATTTCACTGATAATTTTTGCTGGTATTGTGGCTGGTTTGCCAAGTGCTTTAGGTGGTACTTTTTCTTTACAAAGTGAAGGTACAATTTCATCAGGTGTGTTGTTATTATTAATTTTGATTATTATTGCGGTAACCGCATTTGTAGTCTTTGTAGAACGAGCACAACGACGGATCACGGTCAACTATGCTAAGCGACAGCAGGGCAAGAAAATGTATGCTGCCCAGTCCTCGCATTTACCTTTGAAAGTGAATATGGCAGGTGTTATTCCACCTATCTTTGCATCGAGTATTATTTTATTTCCTGCAACTCTGGGTAAATTGTTTGCTAATTCTGAAGGTTTGGGCTGGATGCAAACAATGGCAGATGCTATTTCTCCAGGGCAGCCACTTTATGTTCTATTTTATGCTTTAGGAATTTTCTTCTTCTGTTTCTTCTATACAGCGATTATGTTTAATCCAAGAGAAACAGCGGATAATTTAAAAAAATCAGGTGCTTTTATTCCTGGGATCAGACCAGGTGAAAACACATCACGTTTTATTGACGCCATTATGAGTCGTCTGACATTAATCGGCGCAGTATATATTACTGGTGTTTGTTTGTTACCTGAATTTTTAATACTTAACTGGAATGTACCATTTTACTTTGGTGGTACTTCTTTATTGATTATTGTTGTTGTTACTATGGACTTTATGGCTCAGATTCAAACCTACATCATGTCTCATCAATATGAGGGTTTAATGAAAAAAGCTAATTTAAAAAGTCCTAAGAAAAAGTAATATACAGAAAAGATTTGAGTTTTTATATTTAGAGGTGTCACATGAAAGTTCGTGCTTCAGTAAAAAAAATATGCAGAAATTGCAAAATAATTAAGCGTAAAGGTGTCGTTCGAGTTATCTGTACAGATGGTCGTCATAAACAACGTCAGGGCTAAAATATTCCTGATTTTTTGCTTTTACTTTAATACAATTGCCACAAAACTGGTAATTGTTAAATAAACACTGTTTTCACTTTTTATTGATAAATGTGTTTGACAGATAAATTAAGAGCGCGTATAATTACGCGCTCTTTGTATTACTATTAGATTGATGGGAGTGCCTTTTATGGCTCGTATTGCTGGTGTAAATGTTCCAGATAGAAAACATGCGGTTATTGCTTTAACATCGATTTATGGTATTGGTAGAACTCGTTCAGCTCAAATTTTAGAAAAAGCCGGTGTTGCTGGTGACACTAAGATTGAAGCACTAACAGAAGCACAGCTTGATGCTGTTCGTAATCTGATTGGTGAATTTGATGTTGAGGGTGATTTAAGACGTGAAAAGTCAATGAACATCAAACGTTTGATGGACATGGGCTGTTATCGTGGTATCAGACACCGTAGAAGCTTGCCTCTACGTGGTCAGCGTACAAAAACGAATGCAAGAACTCGTAAAGGCCCAAGAAAGCCAATACGTAAGTAATTGCTACGAAACCAATCTGTAAATCTTCGCAATAATTTACAAAATTAAACGAACTGTTTGTTATTAGAGCTGCCTTATTTAAACGTAATTAAATGCTCTAATAAGATTCATTTTAGAAAACTATGTAGGTAGAACTATGGCTAAACCAAGTCGTTCACGAAAAAAAGTAAAACGTACAGTTGTTGATGGAATTGCACATATTCATGCATCATTCAATAACACAATTATCACAATCACAGATCGTCAGGGCAATGCACTGGCATGGGCTACCTCTGGTGGTTCAGGTTTCCGTGGTTCAAGAAAAAGTACACCTTTCGCTGCACAGGTTGCTGCTGAAAGAGCTGGAAAAGTTACCCTTGAAATGGGTATGAAAAATCTTGACGTGAATGTTAAAGGTCCTGGTCCTGGTCGTGAATCCGCAGTTCGTGCTTTCAATGCCCTGGGTTATAAAATTAATAGTATTACAGATGTGACACCGATTCCACACAATGGTTGTCGCCCATCTAAGAAACGTCGTGTATAGGGTAGGAAGGAGATAAATAATGGCTAGATATATCGGACCCACTTGTAAATTATCACGTCGTGAAAAAACAGACTTAGGCCTTAAAAGCGGTCTACGTTCACTCGATTCAAAATGTAACATGGAACAGCCTCCTGGTGTTCATGGTGCGGGACGTGGTCGATTAAGTGAATTTGGTTTACAATTGCGTGAAAAACAAAAAGTTAAAAGAATTTATGGCGTTTTGGAAAAGCAATTCAGAAATTACTATAAAAAAGCATCGAGTCAAAAAGGTGCTACGGGTGAAAACCTTTTAAAACTTCTTGAGCAGCGTTTAGACAATGTTGTTTATAGAATGGGCTTTGGTTCAACTCGTGCAGAAGCAAGACAGCTAGTTGGCCATAAAGCAATTGTTGTTAATGGACAAAGCGTTAATATAGCTTCTTTTACCTGTAAACCAGGCGATGTTGTGACTCTTCGTGAAAAAGCGAAAAAACAGCAGCGTATTAAAGATGCTCTTGAGCTAAGTAAGCAACGTGAAGTAAGTGAGTGGATTTCTATTGATGAAAAATCAATGGAAGGTACTTTCAAATCAATTCCAGAACGTGCTGACCTACCAAGCGAAATCCAGGAAAATCTAATTGTGGAATTATACTCTAAGTAATTCTGCCTTTTGTTAAAGTGCTTATTCCTCATTACTTTTTTCAGGTAATGAGGTTTATGTGTTTTTGACATTAAATAATTTTAAAATGCTATGAGGACACTTCATGCAGGACTCTGTATCTCAGTTTCTAAGACCAAAACTGGTTGATGTTCAACAATATTCAGAAAATCATGCGAAAGTAGTTCTGGAGCCTCTTGAAAGAGGTTTTGGACACACTTTAGGTAACTCATTGCGTCGCATCTTACTTTCTTCTATGACAGGTGCTTGCATCTATGAAGTAGAAATTGATGGCGTACTGCACGAGTATTCAAGCATGGAAGGCGTGCAGGAAGATGTCATTGAGATCCTGTTAAACCTCAAAGGTGTTTCAATTGTTTTAAATAATCGTGATGAAGCTGAGTTGACCCTAAGTAAAAAAGGTCCTGGTTTGGTTACAGCAGCTGACATTGCACTTGATCATGATGTTGAAATTATTAACCCTGATCACGTTATTTGTAATCTATCAACTAATGCTGAACTTTCAATGAAATTGCGTATCAATAAAGGCATTGGTTATCATCCTTCTAACACTCGCAATATATCGGATGATTCGGAAACAGTTATTGGCCGCTTACAATTAGACGCCAGTTATAGCCCAGTGCTTAAAGTTTCTTATTCAGTTGAAAATGCACGAGTTGAGCAACGTACAAACCTGGATAAATTGACTATTGATCTGGAAACTAATGGTACGATTGATCCTGAAGAAGCAATAAAGCATGCAGCAACCATTCTTTCTGATCAACTATCTTCTTTTGTTAATCTGAATGTTCGTGAAGCAGAAGCACCGGAAGAAAAAGAACCAGAAATTGATCCAATTCTTCTTCGTCCTATTGATGATTTAGAACTGACAGTACGTTCAGCAAACTGTTTAAAAGCTGAACAGATTTATTTTATAGGTGATTTAATTCAAAGAACAGAAGTTGAATTGCTTAAAACGCCTAACCTGGGTAAGAAATCTTTAACTGAAATTAAAGATGTATTGGCCTCAAAAGGTTTAAGTCTTGGTATTAAATTGGAAAATTGGCCACCAGCTATTCTAAAAGATAGCACTAAGCTGTAACACTTATTTAATATAAAATTTAGAATCTACATTAGTAGTATTTACAGTTACTTTGATTCAGTGTCGATAATTGTTCACTGGGTGCTGTAAATTAGTTAGAAGGTATTCAATATGCGCCATCGTCATAGTGGACGTCAATTAAATCGTAACAGCTCACATCGTAAAGCGATGTTCAAAAATATGGCTGTTTCTTTATTGCGTCATGAAATCATTAGAACAACATTACCAAAAGCAAAAGAATTACGTCGTGTTGTTGAGCCATTAATTACTCGCGGTAAGAGCGATTCTGTTGCGAATCGTCGCATTATTTTTGCTCGAACTCGTGATAGTGAAATAACAGCAAAACTATTCACTGAAATCGGTCCAAGATATCAAGATCGTCCAGGTGGATATGTGCGAATTATGAAGTGTGGTTTCCGTAAAGGTGATCGTGCACCAATGGCTTATGTTGAACTTGTTGATCGTCCTATCATTGAAGATGAAGACGAAGATGATATCGAAGAAATGGATGAATAAGTTTCACTGACTTATCTTTACATTCGTATAAAAAAACCAGGCTTGCCTGGTTTTTTTATGTCTTATTTCTTGAGATAAGGCTTTAAATACTCCCCAGTATAAGATTTTTTATTGTTAACTAATTTTTCTGGTGTTGTACAATCGATCACTGCACCACCCTTATTGCCACCCTCTGGTCCCATATCAATAATCCAGTCGGCTGTTTTTATAACATCAAGATTATGTTCAATAATAACGACTGTATTGCCATGATCTCTTAATTTAAACAGCACCTGAAGAAGTTGCTTTATATCATAAAAATGCAAGCCTGTAGTTGGTTCATCCAGTATGTAAAGTGTTTTTCCTGTGTCCCTTTTAGACAGTTCCTTTGAAAGTTTTACCCTTTGAGCTTCACCGCCAGAAAGAGTGATAGCACTTTGCCCCAGTTTGATATAGCTAAGGCCGACATCGAGCAATGTTTGTAATTTTCTTCTCAGAGCTGGTATTGCACTAAAGAACTCATGGGCATCTTCAATGGTTAAATCCAGAATTTGATAAATATTTTTCCCTTTATATTTAATTTCTAATGTTTCCCTATTGTAGCGTTTCCCTTTGCAAATATCGCAAGGCACATAGACATCCGGGAGGAAATGCATCTCGACTTTAATTACACCATCACCCTGGCAAGCTTCACAACGTCCTCCTTTGACATTGAAACTAAAACGACCGGGAGTATAACCTCTGGAGCGAGCCTCATTAGTTGCTGAAAACAGATCTCGAATCGAAGTAAATATCCCTGTGTAGGTTGCCGGGTTAGAACGAGGTGTCCGTCCGATAGGGCTCTGGTTAATGGCAATAACTTTATCAAAGTGTTCAATTCCTTTGATTGACTTAAAGGGAGCAGGGGACGTATTTGCTCGATTTAGCAGGGCTGCAGAATATTCATAAAGGGTATCGTTAATTAAGGTTGATTTTCCTGAACCAGAGACTCCAGTTACAACTGTGAGCAGTCCCACAGGGATTGTGACATCAACTTTTTTTAAATTGTTGCCTGTAGCCCCAATTATTTTTAATAGACGTTTTGAATCGACTGTGGTTCTTTTTTCAGGAACAGCAATGCCATCTGTGCCGTTTAAGAATTGGGCGGTAATGGACTGCTTATTGTTAAGAATATCCTTAAGTGTCCCCTGAGCAATTATCTGGCCACCATGAATACCTGCACCAGGGCCAATATCGATAATATGATCTGCCGCACGTATGGCATCTTCATCATGCTCTACAACAATGACGGTATTGCCCAGATCGCGTAAATAAATCAGTGTATTTAATAGTCGTTGATTATCTCTTTGATGCAGTCCGATGGAAGGCTCATCCAGGATGTACATAACACCCACAAGTCCGGCACCTATCTGACTGGCAAGGCGAATGCGTTGTGCTTCACCCCCGGAGAGGCTTTCGGCTTTACGGTCTAAAGTCAGGTACTCAAGTCCGACATTAACCAGAAAATCAAGTCTCTGAGATATTTCTATGACAATCTTTTCAGCAATTTTGCCTCGCTTGCCTTTGAGTGACAGGGTTTCAAAAAAAAGTTGTGTTTCGCCAATAGATAATGCGGTTATTTCAGGTAGTGAGTGGCCACTGATGAAAACATGCCGAGCGGCAATATTAAGTCGACTGCCCTGGCATTCCGGGCAGGAGTGTATTGTCTGGTATTTGTTTAATTCTTCACGAACCATATTGGAATCTGTTTCACGATAACGCCGCTGCATATTATGAATAACCCCTTCAAAAGGGCCATTTCGGGTTGTTTTTCTACCCTTGTCATTGACATAAACAAAGTTGATTGCCTCTCCGCTATTGCCATACAAGATTATTTTCTGGATCTTTTTGGGCAGATCTTTGTATGGAACATCAATATCAAACTGATAGTGTTTTTCAAGAGACTTTAACATCTGGAAATAATAGGCATTACGACGATCCCAGCCTCGTATTGCACCTGAAGTCAATGATAACTCCGGATCGTGCACCACTTTTGAAGGATCAAAAAATTGATCCACTCCCAGGCCATCACAAGTAGGACAAGCACCGGCAGGATTATTAAAAGAAAACAACCGAGGCTCTAATTCTGTTAAATTGTATCCGCATTCCGGACAGGCAAACTTGGCAGAGAAGGTGATTTCATCTTCTGAAAGTGTAGGATCCATAAAACAAATTCGAGCAGTGCCATTGGATAGCTCCAGTGCCGTTTCAAAAGAATCTGCAAGTCGCTGTTTTAGATCCGGCCGAACCTTAAAGCGATCAATAACGACTTCAATGGTATGATTTTTGTGTAATTCAAGCTCAGGTGCACTATCCAGTTCATAGAGCTGACCATCAATTCGAGCTCGAATATAACCCTGAGAAATAAGTTCACTAAAAAGTACATGGTGCTCACCCTTGCGTGACTGTACCACGGGGGCAAGCAGCATTAACTTACTTCCTTCAGGGAGTGCCAGTGTGCGATCAACCATCTGACTGATGGTCTGGGCATCAAGAGTAGTATGATGTTCTGGACAACGAGGAGTGCCGGCACGAGCAAATAACAAACGTAAATAATCATAAATTTCTGTCACCGTACCGACAGTTGAACGTGGATTATGAGAAGTTGATTTTTGCTCAATAGAAATAGCAGGGGAAAGGCCTTCAATATGATCAATATCTGGCTTTTCCATGATAGACAAAAATTGTCTGGCATAACTTGATAATGACTCAACATAGCGCCGCTGACCTTCAGCATAAATAGTATCAAAGGCCAGTGAAGATTTGCCAGAACCGGACAAGCCCGTGATCACAATCAATTTATTTCTTGGTAGTTCAATATCGATATTTTTTAAATTATGGGTTCTTGCACCCTGAATTTTAATTGTATTCATAAAAAATGTCAGCAAGCCTGATTAAAAACTGATAATATACTGTCTTTCGAACTGAAAGAACACTGTTAAAATATATTGTCAATGAAAGAAACCGAGATAGATAAACTCAGCCCTACAGAAAAAAGAGCCGCCGCCTCACTTGCAAGTATTTATTCCTTGAGAATGCTTGGCCTGTTTATGATTTTTCCTGTATTTTCCCTTTATGGTCAGGGGCTGGAAGGTAATACTCCTTTTTTAATTGGTCTGGCTATAGGTGCTTATGGTCTTACTCAGGCCATTTTTCAAATACCTTTTGGTATGCTTTCAGATAAAATCGGACGTAAGCCGGTTATTGTTGCCGGTATGCTTATTTTTGCTCTGGGTAGCGTCATTGCAGCGATGGCTGATTCTATTTATGGTGTCATCCTGGGTCGAATTATCCAGGGCAGTGGTGCTGTGGCTGCGGCGGTTATGGCACTTGCTGCTGATCTGACTCGTGAAGAACACCGAATGAAGATTATGGCAACTATTGGCATGAGCATTGGTTTTGCGTTTGCAGTGGCAATGGTGGTGGGTTCTATACTGAATGAAATGATAGGCGTCAATGGTATTTTCTGGCTGACGGCGTGCTTTGCTTTGATCGGCGTTGCGGTTACTTTATTCTGGGTTCCTGATGCACCGCAAACATTCCATCGTGAGACAGAGCCGGTTCCAGACCAGTTTAAAACAATTTTACGAGATCATCAGTTGTTGCGTCTTGATATCGGTATCCTGATACTGCATATGGTGCTGACCGCAACATTTATTGTCATTCCGATTGCACTGGTGAATGAACAGCATGCCAACCTGCCTTCTCCTGAACACTGGAAAATATATCTTCCTGTGATGATTCTGGCTATGGGTCTGATGGTGCCATTCATTATCATCGCTGAAAGCAAACGTCGAATGAAAGAAGTTTTCGTAGGTGCGATTGCGATGCTTGCCTTAGCTGAGCTGGGTTTTTGGGCGTTTAATGACTCCGTTTATGCCCTGACCTTTTTTATTCTTTTGTTTTTTTCCGCGTTTAATATTCTTGAAGCATCGTTGCCTTCACTGGTATCAAAAATTTCACCCACAGAAGCTAAGGGCACTGCTATGGGGATCTATAGTACAAGTCAGTTTCTCGGGGCCTTTTTAGGCGGGGTTATTGGTGGCAAGTTACTAGGGATGTATGGTGTAAATGGAGTTTTTCTATTTGCAATGTTTGCGATGTTGTTCTGGTGTATTATTGCGTTAACAATGAAAAGTCCCCGTTACCTGAGTACTTATGTGGTGAAGCTTAGCAGGATCCACAAAGAGGACATATCAAAAGTGACTGCAGGGTTAACCGGTATTTGCGGGGTTGCGGAAGCGGTAGTGATCCCGGAAGATGGTGCTGCCTATTTAAAAGTTGAGCTGCATGCTCTGGATAAAGCCGGGCTGCAAGAATTTTCAAAAAGATATTCAGACATCGAATGACAGTTTTGTCCGGCCTGATTTTGTGGGAAGAATTGGACAATTTTTTTATCGCAACACCAGTAGATAGCTTCTTTCTCCCAGGTAGCCCTATGAGGCATATTTCAATTTAAACCACTCAAAGAATTGTTCTACCAGCGAATAAGCAACAGGGACAACAATGAGCGTCAGGAGTGTTGACGTGGTCATTCCACCAATCACAGCAACAGCAAGTGGGCCATTGGTATCTGAGCCTGCACCAATACCAAATGCGGCAGGAAGTAAAGCCAGTATCATAGTCAAAGAAGTCATTAAAACGGGGCGCATGCGAATGGGACAGGCATTCAATAAGGCTTCCTGAATTGACTCGCCCTGAGCTCGTAATTGATTCGTTAGATCAATCAATAAGATGGAATTTTTGGCAACCAAACCAACCAATAATACTAAACCTATCATTGAGTAAATATTAAGACTATGACCCGTTAACCAGAGACCTGCCACACCGCCAATAATGGCCAGAGGTTGTGCGAGCATAATAATTAACGGCTGAATAAAGGAATTAAATTGACTGGCCAAGCCCATATAGACCAATATAGTTCCTGTGACAAAAGCAAATAATAAATATCCGATGGTTTTTCCAAACTCTTCTGCCCGGCCTATCATTTTCACATTATAGCTAGGTGGTAATAAATCATGGGCGAGAGTTTCAACAATAGAAACTGCTTTGTCTAGTGCAGTTGTAGGGGTAGCAAAGAAAGTCGCTGCATATTGCAAGTCAAATTTTGAAACTGTTTCAGCACCTAGCTTTTCTTCAAAATGGGCAATTGTATCCAGGCGGATCATTTCTCCATTTTTAGCTCGTAAATAGATGAGTGATAAATCATCTTTACCTGTTAGTAAATGTTGCTGTGCTTTTAAACGAATGTCATAACGTTCACCATCTCCTGGCTCATCATTATATTTGGCAATATCAATTCCTCCGACCAATAAATTAACTGCCATGGCAATATCAGCTGTTGAGATCCCTAAATCAGCTGCTAAAACACGATCCACCTTTAATCGTAATTGAGGCAAATTAAGTTGTAGATTCATATCGATCGTACCAAGTTCTGAGTACGTTCCAAGCTGAAGTCTTAATTTTTCAGCCAGTTCAGCCACTTTAAGTAAATTTGGTCCTTGTAATACAAATTGTAAAGGTTCACCCCTTTGCCCTCCAACAACAGGCACTGGAGAAGCAAATGCCTCGATACCCGGAATTGTATTAAGTTCCTGGCTAATGTTAACAATCAGTTGTGATTGATGCATTGAACGCTGTTCTTTGTCCGTTAAAGTGACAAAGATACTACCCTGACTGACTTTTCCCTGTTGCCCAGAGCCAATGGTACTGAAGATGTGTTTGATTTGTGAATATTGGCTCAGCCTGGCTTCAATTTGTGTCAGTCTATCCGATGTATAATTAATATTTGAACCTAAGGGCGTTTTAAACGTAATAATAAAACGTCCAATATCTTCTTCAGGCATAAAACCTTTACCCAACTGACTGAAAAAGAACCCCGTTGATGAAACAACCATTGAGGTTAAAATTAAAACAATAAGGCGGTGTCTGAGTGAAAAGCCAAGAATGGTTTTGTAAAAATGTTCAAGTAAAAGAAAAAACTTTTCCAGTGAATTATAAATAAAACCATTGTTTTTACAGCTTCCCAGGTTTCTGGAACAGAGCATGGGTGTTAAAGTTACAGAAACAAATAATGAGACCAATACTCCCACAGTCACGGTCACTGCAAAAGGTTGAAGAAAACGACCAATGATCCCTTCCATAAAAATAACCGTGGCAAATAACGCGACTAAAGTAAACGATGAGGCAAGTACAGCAAAAACAACCTGATTGGAACCTTCTATAGCAGCTTCAACGGGATCACTTTCTTTTGTTTGTCGGTGACGGTAGACATTTTCTAAAACCACAATAGCATCATCAACCACCACTCCAATGAGTAGTAATAATCCTAATAACGTCATAATGTTAAAGGTATAGCCGGAAAAATAAAGTACTGTTATTGCACCAAACAATGAAACAGGAATTGCTGTTGAGATAATTAAAGTGGCACGTATGCTGCGTAAGAAAAGCCAGACAACAAAAGCGGCTAGCAGAGTGCCTTCAATAAGATGCTCTTTTAATGCATTAACAATGGATTTAACCACGCTGGCATTATTTGAGGCAACGGTTAACTTCATACCAGGTGGTAGATTGGGTAATATTTCATCATCAATTCGTTGTAGTACGGCATCGACAATAGCCACTGTATTTGAATTAGTCACTTTAATAATACCGATACCGACCCCTGGCTTGCCATCAAAACGAGCAATTTCTCGTAAATCAGATAAAGCGTCTTCAACTGTTGCAATATCTTTTATTCGAATAGGAGAGTCTTCACGATAAGCCACCAACATATTTTCAATGGTCTCAATTGAATGAAATTCTAAATCCAGGTTGATGAGTTTTTCACTGAATTGGCTGACAAGGTAGCCGCCAGACAACTTTAGATGTTCTTTTTCAAAAGCAGTTAAGATATCTTGTGATGTGATCTGATAAGCGGTTAATTGATCAATATTGAGGTTAACTCGTATTGTACGTTCACGCTTTCCGCCAATTTGTACCTCACCAACACCATCAATGGTTTCCAGTCGTTTTTTTATGGTGTTTCTGACATACTGGTTAAGTTGCTGCAGTGTCCTGTCACCATCAAGAACCAGCCACAATATTGGATCAGCGCCTATTTCAACCTTAGCAACAATGGGTATCTCTGTGTCCTGAGGCAAATCATTGTTGACCTGATTGATTTTAGCCTGTACTTCATTAAAAGCCGCATCCACATTCTTTTTTAAACTAAAACTCACCTGGATAGTTGAGATCCCTGGTGAAGAACTGGACTGAATATGTTCAATACCTGGAATACTATTCACTGCAGATTCAATAATATTGGTAACAGATGTATCAATGACTTCTGGACTTGCCCCGGGTAAAGCTGTTGATATTGATATCATTGGAAATTCTATATTTGGAAAGCGGTCAATACCAATACGCTGATAACTGATCAAACCAAATAAAATAATAGCCGCACTCACCATATAAGTGAAAACATGACGATGTATGGATAATTCAGGCAAAGTCATGATTTAACGTCCTTGCTCTGTGGCCATTGTTTTCTTAACCATTGTTTTCTTAACCATCGTTTTCTTAACCATAGTTTCTACAACTAAGGAGACTCTGGCATTATCAGTCAAATATGAAGCACCATTAACAACGACTTGCTCATTCTTTCTAAGCCCTGAGAGTATTTGAATTAATGATTGTGTCTGTGAGCTGCTATTTGGTGTGACATTCTTTAATGTAATAGAGTTTCCTGTTTTTATAACATGTTGTTTAACTGTCTTAGTCAGATCATCATAAACATAAACCACATTACCTGAGGGACGTTTTACAATGCTTTGTTGTGGTAATAAAAGTGCACTATTAAAACGTTCAAGGATAATATTTGCCAGAACAGTTGCACCTGGACGCCAGTCACCTGGATTATCAATATCAATAATAATTTCCAATGCTTTATTATTTTGATTAATTAAAGGCAGCAAGCGGCTTATTTTTGCTTGTGCTTTCTGATTGCTGGCAGGTGTTGAAAGAAATACATCTTGACCGGGTGATATGCCAGGTACTTTATTTTCCGGAACAGGTAATCGAATACGTAATCTTGATAAGCTGACTAATTTAAATAAATGCTCATCTTCCTCAATATAATCTCCCTTAGAGATATAGCGTTTAAATACAGTACCATTAATTGGTGATTTTATTTTTGTTTTATCCAACTTATATTGAATTGCAGCCAGTTTATTGTAAAGTAATGTTTCCTGAGCAAGAAATGAGGAAAGCTCTGTTTGTGTTTCATCAACACTATCTTGTGAAATGGATTTAGACTGAGCAAGCTTTGTTCTACGCTTTAGGGTTCTTTTTTTGTTTGCGATTAAAATCTGAATCCTCTTAAGTTCGGATTGTTCTTGTGACTTAAGGATCTCAAGCAGTTGATCATCAAGTGTAGCAAGCAGCTCTCCTTGTTTCACTTCATCACCTTCATCAACATGGATGGAAATAACTTTACCACTAGTCTCACCTGAGATGGTTGGCGAAGAAAGGCTCTCTATTCTACCGACAGCATGGAGTGTGATGTCAATATTTTTCTGAATTGGCTGAATGAGAGTTACTGGAATTATTTTTTCTAAAGTATCCGGACTATTAATTAAAACAGTTTCCTCTGTCGCTTCCTGTGATTCTTTTTGGCATCCGGACATCAAGCTACAGAAAACAATAGCTGACAGGGCAAATAGAATTTTATTTTGTTGTTTTGTTTTTATAATAATGGTCATAACTATGGCTTAGCACTTTGTAATTTCTTTGGTTAATAGTTCATAGACATGTCCGGCGATATAATCGGGCTGATCATGTTCGGGCTTATATCCCGGTAAGAACTTTCGTATAGGGGCTGTTTCAAGGTGATGGATGATCAGTGATGAAATAGAAATAGTCATCATGTGTGAATCACACTCTGGTGAGACTTCTTTCATGAGCTGGCCTATGGCAATACATTGCTCCTTAAATACTTTGTCGGCCATGTATTTAAGGCGCTCTTCATCGCCATCAAGCATTTCTCTATGTAATAAACGTCTAAAATTTTCATCCTTTGACATAATCTCTGTAAATTTATAAATAAACAATTCCAGACGTTCCAGAGCACTTTTATCTGCTCTAAGAACTTCAGTGAATACGATGGCCTTATTTGCAAAGGAGTGTTCTATTACTGCAAGGTATATCGACTGTTTATTAGGAAAATGGTAATAAAGAGAAGCAGATTTAATACCTGCGGCTGTGGCTATTTCTCTAATGGAAACATTTGAAAAGCCTGATTTTGAGAAAAGATGGACAGCCACATCAAGGATCTTCTGTCTGGAATTGTCTTTATTTTTGCCCATTCCTCTTACCTATCTATCGATTGATAGGTGATATTGATGGATAAGTAAGAATTTGTCAAGTAAAGTTCATTCTTATTAGGGATTAATCCTGTTTTAGAATTGCCTGAAAATCACGATTGTTAAGACAAAATAATACGATGAATTACAGACTCACTGAATATATTTTAATGCAGCAAGTATGTAATTCATTCATCAGATCATGAAACATCCAGTGAAAAGTCTGGCAGTTTACTCAAATGGTGCAGGCCTTGGTGTTTCATCAACTGAGGCGGGTAAAATCGGCATCAGAAATGATGGCTGATCACCAGTTAAGGTCTTTAAAAAAGCGACAATCTGGGCATTCTCAGTTTTACTGAACTGTTTTCCTAATTGTAACTTACCCATAACATCCACGGCGTCAGTAAGAGTTGCGGCTTCGCCATCATGAAAATAGGGGTAGGTCATTTCTACGTTGCGCAGGGTTGGGACTTTAAATTTAAAACGGTCAGCATCTTTTCCTGTAACCCCGGAGAGACCTTCAGCTTTGTTACTGGTTTTATAAGCTTTAACCAGTCCCATTTTTTGAAATGAGTTTCCGCCAAGTGCTTCACCATTGTGACATGCGGTACAGCCAACCTGTTTAAACAAGTTGTAACCAGCCAGCTCCTGCTTAGTAATGGCATTTTTATTACCTAATAACCATTGGTCAAATCGTGAGTTGGGTGTCACCAGAGTCTTTTCAAATTCAGCAATGGCCTGAGTAACTTGTTCAATATTTATTTTATCAGAGCCAAAAACCTGTTTAAACTCAGTGGTATATGCGGGTATAGACTGTAATACATCCAAAGCCAGAGTATGGGTTGATGCCATTTCTCCGGGATTAGCAATGGGACCACCTGCCTGCGCTTTTAAATCAGCAGCTCGACCGTCCCAGAATTGCGCAATATTAAGACTTGAATTAAGTACTGTAGGTGAATTAATAGGTCCTTGTTGCCATTTATGCCCAATGGAGGTTTTTAGATTATCAGTGCCACCCATACTTAAGTTATGGCAGGAATTACAGGAAATAAAACCAGATTTTGATAATCTGGGATCAAAAAACAGTTTTTTGCCAAGCTCCACTTGAGCCAGGTTAATCTCTTTGACCGGGCTTATGGGTTGAACAGGCTCTGTTGCGATGACAGAGGCAGAACTTGCCATTACTGAAGCAAAAAGCAAAGAAATTGCAGGTGTTTTTATTTTCATATCATTTTTCCTATCTCAATTAATTAAAAACTAGTACAACATAAAAGTTGAGTACATCACTTGGAAATAAACATGTAATGTTTAGGGTTAATGTTAGAATTATTCTAAATCTAATGAAATGATATAAGTCAATATAAGTATTTGTTGTGATTATTATGTTGAAATAATTTACTGAGTTAGAACTGGGTCACAAAGATTAGGGAGGCAAATCAGGAAGAATGGTTTCTTATTCGAACGATAATATCAATAGAATCAATGAGAGTGGCAGAAGGTAATTCATTTTGGATAAAAGTGGGATCTAAATGTTTTTTTATATCAATTAACTGACCCGTATCAACATTAAAGAAATGCTGGTGGGGTTGAGTATTTGTGTCATAAAAAGTTTTAGATGAGTCAACAAAGATTTCATGTAAGAGACCTTTTGTTACAAATAGTCTTAAGGTGTTATAGATAGTTGCCTGGGATACCTTTATTCGTTTAGAACGAATAACATCATATATCTGTTCTGCAGTCATATGCTGGTGCTTAGCCAATAATATATTAGCAATGATCAGACGCTGGGAGGTTGGGTAAATTCCATGGGCACGAAGCGCTTCAGTTGAATCAAAGGAGCTTCTGGTCAATTGTTTAAATTTTTGTGAATTCATAAGATTGCGCAAAATATTAATAAAAGTAATTATAGCACAGATAATCATTTAATAATGACAAGTTAATAATATAACAGGAAATGTTCATTAAAAAGCTAATAATATCAGATGGTTGTATTATTAAATAGATATTTGATAATTAAATGGAAGTCTCAAATAAGTCCCCATTCTAATTCCACTATAAAGTGACTCTTTATTTTAAAAATCATCATCTTAGCACTTAATAGGATACCGGGTTGCTACTTATAGATCCCCTTCTTTTTATAACGTTATTGTGAATTTCCTATCTAAACTCAGGTTTATTGGCAAAATAGCACTTTACTATCCAAAAAAAAGAACTCAAAAACAGAATTCAAAAATAGGATTTAAAAAAACAAGGACATATTATTACATAGAACAAAATTTGAAATTGAAAATACTGCGGAACTTGAAATAATAAATAAAGGATCTATTCTTAAAGATAGCATTGAAGATTCAGAATTTAAATAGAGTGGTTAGTAACCTTACGAGTAATAGTAGTATAGCTTAAATAAACAAACTTGATTTGAATATAAAAAATTTAATCAAGGAAGAAAATGAAGACTTTATCTGTAATAACTATAATAATCTTATTCTATATTGGTCATGCTAACGCAAATGAAAACCCTCCAAAGTTAGCAATAAGCACCAGCACGTCACCTTATCACTTTATTTCTGATAATAATAAGACTAGCACAGAGAACAAAAGGATTGTAAAAAAAAATTTATACAATTCTACAGAAAGTAAAAAAAACGACCTATTAACAAAAAAAGAAAGAAAATACCTGCAAGACACCCCCATCATCAAATTAGCCACAGTAACTAAATGGAAAAAATTTTCTTATATAAATGAAGAAAATGAATTGGTTGGCTTTCATATTGATCTGTTAAAACAAATTAATAAAAATTTAAATAGCAATATAACAATAACCCCTTTTAATTCATGGACAGAAGCTTACGAAAGTGCAAAGGAAGGTTCAAGTGATGGTGTTCTTGGCTTATCCTGGTCAAAAAAAAGAGAACGATATTTTTCATATTCACCACCATATCACTATATGCCTTATCATATAATTGTCAGGGAAGATGAGAATAATATAAAAGAGATAGAAAACTTCACAGATAATAGAGTAATAATATTAAAAAAAGATATTACAAATACAATTATTAAACAACGCGCCCCAAATACAATAATAATTAATGCCAGGGAAAAAAAAGATATTTTAATAGCACTCAGGGATAAAACTGCTGACATTTCTCTGCTTGTTGGTATTAGTCAAAATGAACTGAAAAAATACAATTTAAAAATATCAAAAACAGTATTTATTAAAGAAGGTGAACTATCTATAGGAATAAAGAAAAATAATAAAACTCTGATTTCAATTATAAAAAAAGGGGTACACTCTGTAACAAAAGAAGTAATGGATGAATTGACACAGAGGTGGTTTGGTAAAAAGAAAGAAAAATCGATTTTCACCAATAAAGAACTTAATTATATTAGAAACTCACCCACATTGGTAGTAGGCGTTGAGGATATTAAACCATTTATCTTCACACGAGATAATATTAAACTAGAAGGCCTTGCTGGAGAAATACTGGAAGAAGCATTTCAAATATCAGGCTTAAAAATTGAATTAATTCAAAATTCATGGACAGAATTATTGGATGATTTTAAAAAAGGTATAATTGATGTTTTGCCAACAACATATTATACCGATGAAAGAGCAGCATATGGCTTGTATTCGGATAGGTACTTAACAAGTAAAGAGTTTTTATATGTTAAAAGCAGTAATTCGAATATTCATTCATTTAATGATCTAAAGGGTAAAAGTTTAGCAATTGTAAAATCCTATGGAACCATTCCTTTAATTAAAGAAAAATTTCCAGACATTAGGATCAAAGAAACATCAAGCTTAGAAGAATCTATATCAGCTTTATTAAATGCAGAAGTTGCGGCTTTATTTTCATCACAAATAGCAATGGAAGATAAATTAAGGGCGTTATTAGTAAGTAATATAAAAGCTATCTCACAAACAGCCATAAAAGCAAATGGAACACATATCTTATCCAAAAAAGATGATTTTATACTACAGAGTATTTTACAAAAATCACTGTTCTCAATACCAACACAAGAAAAAAATAGAATTATAGAAAAATGGTTAACCACAACTACCAACAGAAAAAAAGTTAATGTGGCATTTGGCAAAGATAGAGAGCCTTACGCATTTAACAAAAATCACTTAAAAGGAATTGAACATGATTTAGTTGAATATATTTTACATAAAAGTAATGTCAAAATTAATAGAAAACTATATCTTCCTCTGGATGAGATGGCAACGGCTCTAAAAAAAGAAGATATATTAGATGTTGCAGTAACAGTAAAGCAAACAGATGAACAATTTTATTATTCAAATAAATTTATAAATTTTGAAAATACTGTAATAAGTAGAATTGAAGATAATATATTTATTGATAGTATAAAAGACTTAAAATCAAAAAAAATAATTGCTTTTTCAGGTGCCTATTTGTATTTGGGTGATGATTTTAAGCAGATGTTTAAACCTGAAAGTAGGAGTAAACTTTATACTGAACAAGTTGTTCAGGAAAAACAAGTTCAAGATTTTTTAGATAAAAAAACGGATATTATTATTTTAGACCTTAATATATTTAAGTGGCATCTTAAAAAACTTTCTTCAGAACCAATTTCCAGATATAAATTTGACTTTGTTTTGCCAAATACAAATGTTTTTAAAGTAGCATTTAAAAATGAGGCTTTGAGAGATCTTTTTAATAAAAATCTGGAGTATGCTAAACAATCTGGTCAATATCAAAAGATAATCAATAATTATATTGAGAATGACATTGAAGCAAAAGTTAAAGTTGACTCCTTTGTTTCGGCACTTGTTTCAAAATATCTTTATGAAGAAGATATAGAACAGTTAAATGCGATCGTTAATGTTTTTTCATCATTAGGATATATAGAAAAAATTGAAATATTTAACAATAATAGCAAACTCTTAATTTCAAGCTCTGATAAAAAACTAAATCAGTTTACTCAACAAGACAGCTTTTATGTCTTTTCTAATATTCCATTGAAGTCAGGTTATATTAGAATTTTCTTTAATGAGGAGGAATTAAAAAAAGCATCATCAACAAATAATTTGATACCTGAACTTATTAGGTTTGAAAAATTAGATTCATATTATTATATTAAAAATATATATAAAAGATTTGATTACATAAACAAAAAGTTTATTCTTTCAAAGAGTGAAAAGAATTTTATTTTAAATCACTCAAACATATCCTACTCTACCTTAAATAGAGAACCAATTTCTATTGTTGAAAATGGAGTTTTAACAGGACTTATAAGTGAATACATAAAAATAATTGAAGAAAAAACAGGTTTAAATTTTATATTTGAAACATCAGGTTCCTGGGATGAGTTAAATGATAAATTTAAAAACAAACAGATAGACTTGTTTCCAATAATTGATGACTCAAAAAAAACAGCCAAAGAAACTTTAGTGTCAAATGAAATATCAAATTTTCACTTTGCTATTATTACAGATGAAGAAGGTTCTTTTGCGGATAAAATTTCAGATATAAGAAATAAAACTTTAACCTTAGCAAAAGACTCTCCAATTTATCATTTTATAAAAAACAATTTTCCAGGAACAAAAATTATAGAAACAAAAAACATAAAAGAATCTTTGTCGTTGGTATCTCAAGGTAATGCTTATGCTTTTGTTGGACAAACGGAAATTGCTATTTATCACATAAAAAAATATTTTCCTGAATTAAAAATAGCAGGCATAATAGATAACAAACAAACTTATTATTTTTTAGTACAAAATGAATATCCTGAACTTTTATCAATTATTAACAAAGTGCTTATTAATATTTCTCAAAATGAAAAACAAGAAATAAGAGACAGATGGATTCATGAAAAGGTGAGCACAGCAATTGATTACACTTTGATTTATCAAATCATGATAATTTTTATTCTTATTTTGCTTATGATATTATTTTTCATAAATAAATTATCGACTGCAAAAACAAACATTGAGCAAGCTAATAATAAATTAGGAGATTCAAATAAAGCATTAAAAGAAACAATAACAAATCTTAAAAAAACACAAGATCAATTATTAGCATCTGAAAAAATGGCTGCTCTGGGCGGACTGGTTGCCGGTGTTGCACATGAAATAAATACCCCTATAGGAATTGGGCTGACAGGGATTTCGCATTTAGAGGACATGACTGACAATGTTGTTTCAAGGTATAAAAATAAGGATTTAAGCCAGGAAGAGTTTGATGAATATTTGTCTACTTCAAATGAATTAAATTCCCTGGTTCATAAAAATCTGGAAAAGGCGGCACAACTTGTCCGAAGTTTTAAGCAGGTTGCCGTTGATCAATCCAGCGAAGAAAAACGAATATTCAATTTAAAAAATTATATGCATGAAATTTTAGCAAGCCTTCAATCGATTATAAAAAAAACACAGCTTAAAATTAAAGTCGAGTGTCCAGAAGATATTATTATAAATTCCTATCCTGGTGCTTACTCTCAGGTTATTTCAAATTTAATAATGAATTCGATTGTTCATGGATTTAATAGAAATGAAAAAGGATATATTGTTATTAATATTGAGAAGCAAGACAAAACAATAAAACTTATTTATAAAGATAATGGCAAGGGTATATCTAAAGAAAATCTATCAAAAATATTTGATCCTTTTTTCACAACTAAAAGAAATAGTGGGGGAAGTGGTTTAGGTCTAAATATTATCTTTAATATTGTTGCATCAACCCTAAATGGTACGATTAGTTGTGAAAGTGAAGAAAACAAAGGTACAAAATTTATTATAACATTTAATGTGTAAGTGCTTAACATATTAAGTTATGAGGAAGGCAGATTATGACGAATTTAACTTTTTCAGAAAATAGTGAAAAAAAAGATAATAATCAAGATGCATGGAAAATTTTAATTGCAGATGATGAAGTGGATGTCCACATCTTAACAAAGGCTGTTTTAAAAAATTATACTTATAAAGATAAAACTTTGTTGTTTATATCAGCCTACTCGGGTGAAGAAACAATTAATATGATAAAAAATAATAATGATATTGCATTAGTGTTATTAGATGTCATTATGGAAGACGATGATACTGGACTTCAGGTTGTAAAAACAATAAGAGAAGATTTTAATAATCATTCAATTCAAATTATCTTAAGAACAGGCCAGCCTGCTGAAATGCCAGAAGATGATGTGGTAATGAAGTATGAAATCAATGATTATAAAGAAAAAACAGAATTAACATCAAAAAAATTAATAACTTCAATTACAACAGCAATCAGAGCGTATGAAAACATTTTGGCTCTGAAAAGTTCAAAGGAAGAGTTTACATCACTATATTACGATTTAAAACAATTGATGGTTTCATTTGACAAAAGTGTCATTGCTTCAAAGGTAGATGAAAACGGGAAGCTTATCTACGTTACTCAGGCTTTTTGTCAAAACTTTGAATATACACCTGAAGAACTATTGGGTAAAACACATGATTTTTTAAGGCATAAAAAACAGGATAAGACTATTTTAGCTGGCATAATGAAATCCTATGCTGAAAAAAAGCCCTGGGAAGGTGATTTGATGTATAGCACCAAAAGTGGTCATACTTTATGGGCTCATGTTTGCCGCTTCCCCGAATATGATAGCAATAACAAGTTTATAAATTTCACCAATGTATTTACAAATATTACTCACCAGAAAAAAGTTGAAAGTTTAAATTATGAACTAAATAACTTGTTGTCAACCTTTGATGAGCATGTCATTGCATCAAAAACAGATAAAAAAGGAAAAATTCTCTATATAAGCACCGCTTTTTATAAAATGACTGGATATGATAAAACTGAATTATTAGATCAAAATCATAGTATTTTAAGCCATAAAGATACCTCCAGAGAATTCTATCAAAATCTTTGGCAAACAATATCATCTGGAAAAGTTTGGCGGGGTGAGATAAAAGATAGGAAAAAAAATGGTGATGCATTTTGGTTATACACTATTATTACACCAGAATATGATGTAAGAGGTAATTTTTTATGCTATACCGCAATTTCCCAGGATATTACTCATCAAAAATATATAGAAGAAGCCAATAGAAAAATTGAAATTTTAAATACAGAAATTGAGGAAACCCAAAAAGAAGTCGTTTTCAGGATGGGTTCAATTGGAGAGTCCAGATCTAAAGAGACTGGAATGCATGTCAAAAGAGTGGCTGATTATTCTAAAATATTAGCTCATCATTTTGGAATGAGTGAAAAAGAATCTGAATTGTTGAGATTAGCAAGCCCAATGCATGATATTGGAAAAGTAGCTATTCCTGATGCAATATTAAACAAGCCTGGACAATATACACCTGAAGAGTTTGAAATCATGAAAACACATGCACAAATTGGCTATGAAATGCTTAATACTTCCAAAAGGACAATATTAAAAGTTGCCGCTATTGTTGCACATGAACATCAGGAAAAATATGATGGCACAGGTTATCCTCAGGGTTTAAAAGGCAATAATATCCATATTTATGGAAGAATAACTGCTGTGGCAGATGTATTTGATGCACTAGGTTCAGATAGAGTTTATAAAAAAGCCTGGAAGGATGAGAAAATATTTGAATTTTTTAAAAATGAAAGAGGGAAACACTTTGATCCAGAACTAGTTGATATCTTTTTTAATCATCTGGATGAATTTTTAGTTGTTCGAGATAAGTTTAAAGATGAGTTTTAATTTTTTAAAGTGACTCTAAAACACACCCCCAAAATGGCCCTCCCTTATAGTAAGCCATACTTGTTAGTATTAAGACTTAGCAATGTCAAAATTGACTTCAACATTGTGGCCATATTCTGTAGTTTTACTTTGATAAGACCAGCCAAATCGATGCGTTAGTTTTTCAGTCAGCTTTAATCCTAAGCCAAAGCCAAAGCCTGATTCCTCTATTTTTGCCTGAATGTTAGAATTCCGATTATGAATTAATATCTGAGCATTTAATTGTTCAATGAAGACAGTGCCGGTCTGGGTATGCTCGAAGGCATTACGGATCAAATTACTAAGTACCATTCGACAGGCAGCCCTTGGGGCTTCAATTTGATATGGGCTTGAGTTGAATACTATTTCAACTTTTTTACCCTGTAACAGGTATTTTAATTCATTCACCAGTTCTTTTAATAACTTATCCAAAAAAATTATTTCACTAAATGGTGGTGTTTCATGTTCACGACTCAACCATAGGAGGGTTTCAGTCAGATCTCCCATGGTTAGGCCCGCACGTTCTATGCGATCGATAATAGCAATTTCTTTACTTGTATTAGTTGAGTTTATTTTTTTTAATAAATCAATATTACCTCGTAAAACAGTGATCGGAGTTCGGAGTTCATGGCTGGCATGGCGCAGGAAGTCATGTTCACGCTGCAATGTTATATGTACGGAATTTAAACTGTGCTGAATAATTTGAGCAAGCTTGTTTAATTCATTGTAACGGAAGTCAGGTGGTGAGTGATGCAGTTTATCAACACTAAGATCTTTAGCCCAGGCACCCAATTGTTCGACAGGATCTGCCATAGAGCGGATCATTAAAATTAAAAGTACAAAAAATAAAATAAGAGAGGTAATGCCGACAATTCCGATCCATAAAAAGGGATGCAGTCCTTCATGCTCAATTGTACATTCTTCATCTTTCACAAATAAGTGTGAAACATAATAATTTTGATCATGCTTGCCATTAACCCGTAATACAAAATACCCGGCATCAGGTGGCTCAAACCAATTACCTTCATCTATTACTTTGATAAATCCAAATGGTTTTTCAGGTGGATTGGGAATATTTTGTCGAATAACTTCTGGAACATCCTGCCAGCGAGTGGCAACATGATAGTTTAAAATAGTTGCAGGACTGCCATCTTTTGCTATAGTATTTTCCGCGGCATTGCTCATATTAATCTGTAAAACGGTATCCATACCTTCAACAAAATAATTCATCATCAATACTGAAAACCCAGTCACCATGGCAATGCCAAGCATCAACATAGCACTTAAAAAATAAAGCCTTAAACTGATCCTTATTTTCATTATTTCTTCCCTGAGAGTTCTCTAAAATCACTTAACGCAAACCCATAACCTGTAATTGTTTTTAATACGGGAGTGCTTTTTAAAAATTGACCATCAATTTGTCGACGTAAATTGTGAATATGTACCTTTAGACTATTACTGTCAGGTTCATCATCACCCCAAACAGCATTAATTAATTGCTTGCGACTGACAGGATTAGGGCTGGCTCTCATTAAAACCTCTAAAAGTTTTAAGCCAGTGGGGGTTAATTTTAAACGTTGTTCCTGGCGAAAGACTTGTTTTTGTTTTAAGTCCAGAGTTAAATCGGCTACTTTCAGACAGGTTGTTTGCCCACTACGCCGTTTGGCCAGAGCTTGTATTCGTACAACAAGTTCCTGCATGGCAAATGGTTTGACCAGATAATCATCAGATCCTGCATTAAAACCAGCCACTTTATCAGCCAGACTATCACGAGCCGTCAACATTAAAACGGGAGTATCGATACCATGCTGACGCATATTTTCGCAAACACTTAAGCCATCCATTCCTGGTATATTTAAATCTAAAATAATCACTTGATATTCATTGCTTTTTATCTGAGCCAGACCAGCAACACCATTGGAAGAATGATCACAGGCAATAATTTCAATTTCAAGATAGTCAATAATTGCTGCAGCCAGATCCAGATTATCTTCTATCAGTAAGACATTTAAAATCATGATACAGATTCCACTTGTTTGGGTGTAAAGACAATGAATAAAGATTTAATATCATATTGAATTTTTAATAAAGAAGGCACTAGAATCAAGGTAATGACTGTCGCAAATAATATTCCATATCCCAATGAAGCTGCCGCGGGTATTAAAAATTGTGCCTGCATAGAAGTCTCACTTAATAACGGTGCCAGCCCGGCAAATGTAGTGACGGAAGTGAGCAGTACTGCACGTAAGCGCCCCATACAAGTCTCCACTATGGCATCATGTATTGATTTATCCTGTGCCTGTAACTGATTAAAGCGTGAAACTAATAATAAGCTATCATTAACGACCACTCCGCTGAGGGCCAGAATACCATTTAATGATAAAACACTTAAGGCTAAATCATTCCACCAATGGCCTAAAATGGCCCCGACAACACCAAAAGGAATGGCAGTCATGATCAGTAATGGCTGTACATAAGATTTTAATGGCACTGCCAGTAAAACATAAATTGCCAATAAAGCAACAATAAATAATTGTATCATTGAATCAGTGGTTTCCTGCTGTTCTTCAGCTTCGCCGGCAAAGTGAATGGTCAGATCAGGGTATTGAACTAGTAGCTCAGATACCAGCTCACGTTGTAAATAGCTTACTAATTCTTGTGGTGCAATAACTGTTTTATCAACCACAGCGGTCAGATAGACAGCTCGTTGAGCATCAATACGAGTAACTTCATCCTGCTGATGATCAGAAATCACTTTTGCCACAGAGGTAAGCGGTACCACTTGACCAGAGAGAGTACGTACATAGGCTTGCTGGACATCAGCCAGAGTTTGGCGTGCCTGTTCCGGGTAGCGAATACGTACTCTGACTTCATCTTGATCTCGTTGATAGCGCTGCACTATTTCACCACCAAACATTTGCAGGATCTGGCGTGCTAAAGAGGCGCTATCCATGCCCAGTGCATAACCCTGTTCGGTCAGTTCAAAGCGCAGCTGCGGCTGACCTGGATTGAGATTATCATCAATGCCGCTAACACCTGCTGTTTTTTGCAGCATTGATTTAAATTGTTCACCTGCAGCTTTTACTGTTGTTTCATTTAAAGACTTTAGCTCGACTTTGAAATTATCCATCATCTCAAAGCTGGATATAAATTTCAGCTTTTTTGTACCTTCAGGGATACCGGCCAGCTGCTGCCATTTTTTTTCAAACTCAACAATGTTATAAGCCGCTTCCGGGAGTAATTCTATGGCTATCCGACCAGAATAGTCATCTTCTGAAATCAGTTGTACACTGGTAATACTTGTACCTGTTTGCCCTCTATCTGTCATTAATTGTTTATCAACCTGTATCGCCAAATCTTCTAACTTATTGAGGTTGAATCGTGTTTGTCCAAAGCTGGCATCATTTTGCATGGTCAGATTAGCAGAAACCACTGAGCCCAGAATATCAGGGAAAAATACAACTCGTACTGCCCCGGTACTGGGCATACCCAGTACCAGAATAAATAAGGCAATAAAAAATAACACCACGGCATAACGAAAACGTAAGGCATATTCAATCAGATAGCGATAAATATTTTGGTTAAACCATTGCAGGCCTCTATCGCAATGACTTTGTAAAAACTGCCAGGGATCACGCCACCATACTATTGCTTTTCTATGTGTATTTAAATGTGCCATATGGGCAGGTAATATTAATTTTGATTCTACCACGGACAATAATAAGCAAATGGTAATAATGGTTGCAAACTGGGAATAGACATGACCCATAATACCAGACAAATTAGCCAGAGAGACGAAAGCAGCCACAGTGGTTAATACACCAAATAAAGTAGGAATGGCCACATGAAGAGTTCCTTTAATCGTACTTTCCAGACTATCACCCTCCGATCGCCTGGTCGAGTAGATACTCTCGCCCACAACAACAGCATCATCCACAACAATGCCTAAAGCCAGAATAAAGCCAAATGTAGTCATTTCATTAATGGTCAGACCTGCAAAACTATCCGTCATAAAAAACAAGGCACCAAAGAAGACAAAAGGTAAACCTGCAGCAACCCATAAGGCAACACGCAGATTCAGGAACAAGGCCAGAATAATGAACACCAGTGCGATACCAGTGAGGGCATTTGATGTTAACAGACTGAGGCGATCAATGATCAGGAAACTTTGATCATCCCAGCTCTGCAGAGAAACATTTTTTGGCAAAAGATCTCGATCATGCCAGTTTTTAAGCACTTCATGAGCTTGCTCAACAATTTTAGTAATGTCACCGTATTCATCACTATAAATTTCAATGGCAATGGAATTTTGTTTATTATAGCGAGACAGGATTTGTGGATCGTCTTCGAAGGTTTCTTCAACTTTAGCCACATCAGCGAGGCTAATTAAAGTGCCATTGGTTTTTTTTATTAAAGGAATGCGTGAAAATTCACCTGAATGATAGGCTTGTTCGGCAACCTTTAAGCGCAATACTTTATTATCATTACGCAGACTGGTGGTTAAAGAGGTTGAGGATTCATTTTTAATTGCCTCGGCAATATCTGTAATACTTAAGCCATAAGACTGTAACAAGCCTTCATCAACTTCGATAGAAATCATGGGTTTGGCTTTGCCTTTTATGCTCAGTTCACTGATCCAGGATTTAGCCAGTAAATCTGCTTTTAATCGCTCTGCCAACTGTTGTAAGGTTTTACGATCAGCTTCACCATAAAGCTGCAGCCATAAGGCATGATCCTGATGACGTTGTTTCTCAATAACAGGATTTTCAGCATCAGCTGGTAAATTATAAATTGAATCCACATTATTTTTCACATCAGTTAATAGTGTATCAAGATTATAGTCACTGTTTTTTTCAATGCTGACCTGACTACTTGTGGCAGTGGAGGTTGAGGTAATGCGTTTGATACCTGATATGGTCTCCAGAGCTTCTTCTATTTTTATGGTAATGCCTTCTTCTGCTCGTTTGGCATCACCACTTTCATAAGTAACAGAGACAGTAATAGAGTCAGGCTCTAAAGGGGGAAATGCTTCTTTACGAAGATTATTAAAAGATAATAACCCCAAAGAAATAACCACCAGCATGAGTAAATTTGCCGATACTGGATTACGGGCAAACCAGCTGATAATGCCTGTTTGAGTATTATTGCTCATGATGACTTATGCTCCCGGGGATGCATGCGCATCCCCACGACATAGCTGTTAAGCGGCCTTAATACGATAAGCGCATCTGCTTGAGAATTGACCGGTGGGATGTAGCAATATTTTCCCTGCTCGTAGAGTTTTTTGACTGGGTGTCGAGTTAAAGTATTGTCCTCGCTCACTAGCCAGACATCACCGTTTTGAGAAATAGCAGAGGCAGGAATACGCCAGATATTATGTAATTTTTGGCCAGGAATTTCTGCACGTAAAAAAGTACCTGGATACAATGGTGTTTGCTGTTGTAAAGGGTTCTCTACAACCACCACCAATGTACGTTGGCGACTATTATTATCCAGATGCTGCTCGACTCGACCAACATAACCTTGCCATTGCTGCTGATTTTCGATATTTCTTAAAGTGACCATCCAGGATTTTTCACCTGCTATATGAATATCTTGAAGTAACTGCCAGTCACTTTCGGGTAGGGGGATCATGACCTCAATCTTATCCGTACTATATAATGATGCAATCACATCTCCCACTTGTAAAAAACGACCGGGTTGAACCTGTCGGTTAACCACCACTGCATCAAAGGGAGCCTGGATCCGTGTTTTACTGAGATTTTTCTGTGCTGTCAGCAGTGTATTTCTGGCTTGTTCAAGTCGTGCTTTTGCAAAATCTAATTGTGGTCGACGTAATACCAGAGGAGAATCAGGCTTACCCTTCAGACCTGACTGCGACCACTCCAGTTTAGCCTGCTGACCTCGTCTTTCTTCTTCCAGCAAAGCCAGTCGGGCATCGGCATGATCTGCTTTGGCAGTGGCTAATGCCTGTTTATATTGGGTATCATCCAGGGTGACCAGTAAGTCAGATGATTTAATACTCTGACCGGTTTCCAGGACCGGGGATAATGCTTCAACCATTCCGCTTACTTCAGTCGTTAATTCCAGTTGGTAATGCGCCTGTGCTTCACCAAAACCAGTCACCACAGATTGATAATTAGCTTGCTGTACTTGAATAACACTAATATCAGGTGCTTTTAATTTTTTAGCTTTTACATTAGCCATTTCATTGTGTTCAATGTTGCCGGCATTATAACTGATAGCTGCAATGACACAGGCTGCTGCCAGTAAAGTGACAAAAATGGGTATGCTGGGTATTTTCATTTAGCGACTCCCAACCCCAGCGCTAAGCCGAGATCGATACGATTTGTTAATTGCTGATAGATAATTTGTTTCACTTGTATTTGAAGATCAAAGGTTTTTTGCTGTACAGTTAATAGATCTAATACATCAACCAGACCTTTTCGATATTTAAGCTGATAATGTGCAGCACTGCGGCGGGCATTACTTAAGGCTTCACGAATATGAGTTTGCTGATTTTCTAAGGCCTGTTCCCGGCTTAAGCCTGTTTCAACTTCATACACGGCTTTAAGCAGCTGTTCTTTATAATTTAAAAAAGCCTGCTCCCTGTCTAATTCTGCAATCTCAACTTCAGCTCGAAGTCTTCCCCCCTGATATAAGGGAGCGGTCAAATTGCCTAATAAATTCCAGGCAGGACTTTTAAATAAAACATCACTCAAGTCAGAACCACTATCACCTAATGAGGCCGATAAGCTAAAACGCGGCAATAACATTTTATAGGCGACACTTACCGCATATTGCTGTGCCAGGATTTCATAATAAATAGCCTGTAAATCAGGACGCCGTGCCAGATCGTATTGAGGCTTGGTCGCAAGAGGAATAATAATATCAGGGAAATTTGATATTGCGGGTAAGTGATAATCAGTTGCCAGTTCACCGAGAATTTGCTTTAAATTACGCCGGGCATTGGCTAGTTCTTCTTCATACTTCACCAGAGTACCTTGCGTGGATGCAATACTGCTGTTTGCTGTGTCCAAATCTTCCAGTTGTCCCAGTCCCACTCGATAGCGTTTTAAAATAATATTTTGATTACTTTTTAAAACCAGCAGGCGCTGTTTTTCTGTTTTAATCAGCTGCTGTTGGAATATAATTGTTAACCAATTGCGCATAATATCAGCAGCCAGAGCATCACGAGCAGCTTGATAATTGCTTTGAACCTGGGCAATTGTCATTTCATCTCGACGGACAGAGTCTGCAATTCTTTGCCATAAATCCAATTCCCAACTCACTAATAAACGACTGTTATAAGCCGTGTGATTATCCTGAGAGGGATTAGTATCAAACTCTAATTGTGTTGAAGGTAAGCCATCACTGCGGGTGATTTTTTTTTGCAGGTAAGCTGTTTGGACGGCTAAGGCTATTTTTTGAATATCTGGATTATTTTTTAAGCCTTGATTGACCAGCTTGTTAAGTTCAGGAATTGCCAGTAAGTCTACTAGCTCAACCACAGTCTGTGCTTGAGTCTGTCCAGTTTGCCACTGCTGGAGTGTGGTTAAATCATGTTTGATTCGATTATCTGATTCAGTTGTTTCAATATGTTGACAAGCACTGATGCCACCCAAAAAGGCAACAATAGTAAACAGCCTTAATAGGTAAACGGGCTTCATTCAATAACCTCCGGATAGTGTCTGAGATTATTATCATACAAAGGAGGTTAAGAAAGGGTTAATTTAGTCTTTTTCTTATTTCAGACTTGAATCCACGACAAAGCATAACAATATTATTGTTTTATAATTAACGAAAATGCACAAGGAGTTATTCTATTGTTCCCACTTAAAAAAATTAAATTATTAAGAAAAGAATTATCTTCTCATCCGGTATATGCTGCAGTTTCAACAATTGATGATTTAACAATTTTTATGCAACATCATGTCTATTCTGTATGGGACTTTATGTCTCTTGTAAAATACCTGCAAAATGAAATTGCTCCTGCTAAATCACCCTGGTTTCCTATGGGGAATGCTACTGTAAGGCGCTTTATAAATGATATTGTTTTAGAAGAGGAGTCTGATGAGGGTATTTCTTTAGAAGATGGAACGCTTACATACTCAAGTCATTTTGAACTATATCTTGACTCAATGGAGGAGGTAAAGAAAGGGAGTAGTGTATTAATCAGAAAATTTGTAGATAGTGTGATTTCAGAGTCTTTAGATGATGCACTACAGACTTCTGAAATTCCTGAACCCGCTAGAGAGTTTATGAAAACGACATTTGGTTTTATTCAAAGTGATAAACCTCATGTTGTAGCAGCAGCATTTGCTTTGGGAAGAGAGCATATTATTCCTGAAATGTTCCGTGCATTACTAGAAAAAATGAATATTACAAAAGAGCAGGCTAAAGTTTTTCATTACTATTTAGAACGTCACATTGAGCTTGATAGTACTCAACATGGGCCAATGTCACTTAAGATGCTAGAACTCCTGTGTGAAAATGATGAAGAAAAAATTGCTGAGGCTGAGAATGCTGCCATTAAAGCAATTCAAGCTAGAATACATTTTTGGGATGAAGTTTTACTTAAGATACAAACAAACTAAGAGAATATATTATTTAACTAATCCGCTATGTTGCTCTAATTTTCAATGCCCATGGTTTTTAATTTCCAGCTAAAAAGTAAAGCAAATAATAGTACTATAAACATGATAAATAAGAAGACATCCCAACCATAGAACTTATAAAGTATTCCTGGGAAAAAAGAGCCTATAGCTCCACCAGTATAGTAAAAAGACAGGTAAAGTCCGTTAGTCAAAGCTATATTCTGTTTAGATAATTTGTTTATAAAACCAGAGAGTATAGTATGGACAGTAAACATACCGGTACAGAATACAAACATAAAAGCAAACATAATTCGATAATCATTAAGAGCAAAGCCCAAAGTACCTATGAGAAAAATAACCATTCCTGTAATAACTAAGGTGCTTTCTCTGACAAATAATTTAAGCAATTTTCGGTTAAACAGAGAGATCAATACTCCCATAATATAGCCTAAATACATCAAACCAATGCCTGTTTCACTAAAGTCAGGATTATTAGACTTGAGTTCAAATGGCAACAAATTCAGAACTGCAGCAAATACCATAAATACACAAAAAATGATCAAATAAATCAATAAAAATCGCTTATCTTTTAAAATAGTAAGAACTTGAGAAACTTTCGGTTTGCTTAACTCCAGACGCCCATCCGTATCCAAATATCGTAGCAGAAAGTATCCAATTACAAGTAAAATTCCTAATATAAAAAAAAAGAATCGCCAACCAAAGAGTTCAGTAAATAAACCAGATAAAAATCGCCCGAGAAATCCTCCAGTAATAGTCGCACCAATATACAATGCCATATTGTGTTGAATATCTTCATGTTTACTTGTCAGAGAGATATAACTCATTAAGCCTGTTAAAATTGCAGGAATAATTAATCCTTGAATAGCCCGAATACTCAACAGTACAAAATAATTGCCTGAACAGGCAAATAAAAATTCCATGATCCCTAATGCTAAAATGGCGATACTAATCATTTTTCTGGTACAAAAATTTTCCAGAATATAGCCATAAAAAAGAGGTGCAAAACCTAATGGCAGCATCATTAAACTAGTAAATAAAATAGCTTGCAATTGAGTTAAGCCAAATTCTTCCTGGAAAACAGGCTGAATTGGCTGAGCTGCATATAACGAGCATAAGGTTAAAATAGTGCAATAATAAATAATCAGAAGGGAGCGATTATTGGCTTGACTGTTTTTTAGAGTGCTCAAAGGGGGAAATTATCCATATACATACCAACCAGAAATTTACTAATAATAACAAAATAAGCTGAAAAGAAGGACGTGAGAAATGTTAGTCTTATCACTTAAATGAGTTAGATACTTATTTATTATTTAAGGATATATAAATCAATAGTACATTCTAATTTATTATGTATTGCTTGATATCTATTCAGTGTAATACAGATAAAAAGTGAAAACAAATACTAACGCCAAAAAACCAGAAAATTAGTCTATCCCATACCCCTTATGAGGTTTTTATAATTGTAATGTATCTTTAGCAATAACGTTTACAATGCAATCCTGCTGATAATTTTTACAGTTCATTTTATCCCCAGGTATCAATCCATCTAATGCTTTAAGAAATGCAACAATGTCATCTATCTCATTATCATTCAGAGCCTGATTGGTTGCATTATAAATTTGTTTATTATCTTTAGACCAAAAAAAATGACTATCATCTTCACTTTTATTACTGATTTTTTTACTTAATTGAATATTAGCCATAATTTTAACTGCTTCAGTGAGACTATTTACTGAGCCATTATGAAAATATGGTGCCGTGCGACTGACATTTCGTAATGAAGGAATACGCCAGATGCCCATATTTTCACCTGCGGTGCCATCTACAACACCCAAATCATCGGCTAAATGATATTTAGATTCAAATTTTGTATTTGGTGTTGCTGGAAAAATTCTAAAAACACTTGAGTCTCCAAGTGAATTAGCGCCACTAAAATTTGGACCGGAGTGGCATTGAACACAACCAACAGACTCAAACAGAGCCATACCTCTTTTTTGACTTAATGATAAAGCATGAACTTCACCATTAATGAATCGATCATAAGGAGAATCAGGTGTAATAAGTGTTCTTTCATAAGCAGCAATAGCCTTTGAAATATTGCTTATTGAAATTGCTGGTGATTCTGTAAACACTTTTGCGAAGGCATTCTGATATTCTGGAATAGCAGATAACTTTTCCTCAATTACTTTAGCAGAAGGTATTCCCATTTCAACTGGGTTTAAAATGGGGCCCATTGCCTGTTCTTCCAGAGAATCCGCACGCCCATCCCAGAAAAAAACATTTTGGAATGCGGCATTAAATATACTGGGTGCATTCCGTGTTCCTTGTTGACCGTTAATACCAATTGAGAGGGCCAGACCATCTCCACCCCCCTTATTGTTTGAGAGTTCATGGCAAGAGGCACATGAAATAGAATTATCAAACGATAGTCTTTTATCATTAAATAATTTCATACCTAAGGCCACTTTGTTTCTGGTAGTAGGATTATCCAATGGTGCTGGTGCTTTTTGTGGTAATGCTTCCCATGAATAATTTGTTATTAAAGACTTATTGGCAGATTTATATTGATACTTAATAGAAGCAATCTGTTCTTTTTTATATTCTTTTTTGGGAAATAATTCAAGTGCTTGAGTGGGAAATGAACTTATCGTTACAATTAGAATGATCTTTAGAGCAAATGCAATAACACCTGTTCCCAGAGCAATAGCTAAATACCATTTTTTCTTATCTTTAGATGCTGTATCTAAAACAAAAAAGACAAGAAAAACAGCACCTAATGCAATACAAATCAGGCCAAGAATTACAATGTCAGAATGATTAGAATTCATAATAGTTTGTAACCTTTCCCACTGTTATTTTATGATAATTTTAATTGTAATTATCATAAAATAAATATTCGTCATTAATAAATTTTATTTATGAATATTACTTATTAAAATTTTTAATAAGTAATAACAATGATCATTTATCTTTATTTAAAGCCTATCTTTTTATACAAAAACAGACCAGGGCAAATACCAGAAATTCCAGCAAATATTAGCATTACAACGGGCAAGTATAGTGTCCAATGGACTATCTTCCAACCAGTTAAAGTAATACCAAGGGTGATTAACAATGCAATAGTAAAAAATAACATTCTTTGAGCGGACATAATAATGCCTCCTAAATTTATTGGAAAATAGTTAATTTTGGAAAATTGAAAATTGTTTTTTTCAAGTTTGTAAACAGGATATAACATGCTAGAATAATTTAGAAATTCTATTTATAAATGAGATATATTTAAAAAAGGAATATATTCTATGAATCTGAAACAATTACTTTTTGTCACTTCAGTCGCTGAAACCTGCTCTTTTAGCCGGTCAGCAGAACTGTGTTTTGCTACCCAGCCAACGCTTTCAAATGCAATTGCTCAACTGGAGAAAGAACTGAATGGAAAGGTATTTGTCAGAACGACCAGAAATGTGACCTTAACACCTTTTGGTGAATATATATTACCTTTTCTCAAAGGAGTTCTGGATAGTAAAGATGAATTAGAAAAAGCTGCCTATTCTTTTCATAATCCTGAGCATTCAGTGCTGAGAATAGGTATGTCTCCATTGATTGATATAAATTTGGTCAATCATATTCTAGTGCCATTTCGAAAAGCACAGCCAAAAATAAATATTTTTTTTAAAGAATGCTTACTTGATGATCTTTCTGACAGGCTCAATAAACAACAAATAGACTTTGCAATTATTCCTGAAAACATTGATGTTAATAATATGCAGAAACAATTTTTTTATGATGAACCTCTTTTTTATTTTCCTCAGGAAATTGATTCCATCAAGCATGACATAAGACCCTATAAGATTAATGAACTTTCAGAAATACCAATTATCCTCACTGGAGGAGGGTGCGGTTTAAATGGCTCATTGGAACAACTATTTGAACAAGAGGATTCAAAATTACAAAGCTATCCCGGTCAGGCTCTTAGTTATACCGTGATAGAGGAATGGGCTTCTCATGGAATTGGTGCTGGAATATTACCTAAAGCTAAAATTTCCAAAGCAAATAAAATGGCTTCACCACTATATTTAAACAATGGAAAAGCTGCAAAGTTTTCATATAAATGGATATGGGATCAGGATGTCACAGAAAATAATGATTTAGTACAATTTGTGAATTTTCTTCAGGATAAAATGCCTTCATTACTTAAAAAACAACTCCGGCTTGTTGTCGGATAATGTTTTTAAAAAATCTATAGTTGATTTTTCTATAATCAATGATAATTACATATTAATTTAAAAAAACTATAACACTTATAAAAAATTACAATTTCTTTTTTATATTCCACCATTCTATTCTTATTTATGATTTTAACTGAATATCTGGAATTTAAAAAATGAATAGAAAAAAAAGCTTAATACTTGCTGTTTCTTTGCTGACAACAACTGTATTTGTTAATGCAAATCAATCACCTGAATTTTATCAATTTCGTTCACTGTCTTTAGATCTTGCCTCAAAAGCTGCATGGGCTGCTATTAATGATTGTCGAAAAAGAGGATTCTCAGTAGCAGTTGCAATTGTTGATCGAGGTGGTAATGCTCAAGTTCAGCTCAGAGACAGATTTGCTGGGCCACATACACCTGAAACAGCATTTCGAAAAGCATGGACTGCAAACAGTTTTCGTCAATCAACAGCCGATCTGGCTGGGATGTTAGAAGAAAAAAGAATACCAAATCAAGTGTCTAATAATCCAGGAGCATTACTTGTTGGTGGTGGTGTACTTATTGAAGCGGCAGGGGAGATTATTGGAGCAATAGGAGTATCAGGGGCACCTCCAGGAAAATCAGAAAGAGACAGTATTGACGGGGCTTGTGCCTTAGCAGGTATTGAAGAAATTAGAGAAGAGTTGGAATTTGCTGAATAGTTACTCATTAACTAAGTATTGACATTTTTCTTATATCACAGCAGAATGCAAGCAGGCTTGATCGAAGCCTCTGTGTCCGCAGAAAGGGCCGCGCCCAGGATTGATGACTATACATCGTTTTTTTTATTCCCTTTTCTATCTGGGCAGCGGACACAGATATAGAGAAAAGGTAATAATTATGTCAGACAATTCATACCAGAAAAATACACCTTTCCGCATTAACCTGGAACAACAAAAAAAACGTTCTAAAGAATTACTCAAAGCCTGCCGGGCAGGTGATGCAAATGCCATTAAAAAAATTAGAACATACCATCCCGATTATCCTCAGAAACTCTTAATGACGTCAATCAAATTAAGTGATGCCCAGCTGATCATTGCCCGTGAACTGGGCCTGAGCAGCTGGGCAAAATTAAAAGCTCATACTCAGAGAATGCAAAACTTTCTGGAACAAATCAAATCAAAATCAAACAGTCCAGATGCTGAATTTACAACATTGCATATTCGCTGTGGAACCGATTTGCAGAAGGTTTTGCCAGCAGCAGGATTTACGGGTGATTACCTGGAGTATTCTGATCCGCTAGGCCAGGGACCGATAAGTCATGATGAAAATACCATCAAGATACGGGCAAAGTTTGTTTATAATGCCTATGGTGCGAACGTTGATTTAACTCAGGAACAAGCATTTATTGATTTCGACAATGCAGAAAAGATACTGACTCAGGCTAAAAACAAATATCAGCGTATAGTTCTATGGTTTGAACATGATAGCTATGATCAATTAATTCTGGCCAGGATATTAGCAAATTTTTATCAGAGAGGGAAAGCAGAGCTTGTAGAGTTAATCTCTATAAACAATTTTCCAGGCTCTGACCGTTTTATAGGTCTGGGACAATTGCCGCCGGAAGCCATCCGTTCATTGTGGGTAACTCGAAAAACAGTTACTCAGTCACAACTTTCACTGGGTAATTCTATCTGGAAAGCGTTAGGAGGATCCTCACCTGAAAATTTATATGAGATCAGCATTTCAAAAGAAGTTAATATGCTGCCTAATATGGCCGGTGCATTACAACGGCATCTTCAGGAATTACCTTCGACAGAAAATGGTCTAAGTTTAACTGAGCAATTAATACTGGAGATCATTAATGAAAAGGAATTAACCGCAGGGCAGATTTTTTCTTACCTGACAGCAGAAAAAGAACCTCTGCCCTGGTTAGGTGATATTATGTTTTTATATGTTCTGGAATCAATGCAAAAAGCAGCAATACAAGCATTTACGTTATTGGATGAAGACCTGGATAAACCCTGGCACAAGCAGCATCGAACAATAACTAATGCCGGTATAAAACTCTTAAATAAACAAGTTGACTGGATGAAATTAAATCCTCCTGAGCGATGGATAGGAGGCGTTAAAATAAACTCTGAAGCCTCTAAGTTCTGGCGTTGGGATCAACAGAAAAACAGACCGGTATTTGAATAAATTAATTTTTCTCTTATTGTCAAATAGAGTGATTTATTCTGCTCTGCTCTTATATATACAGAGCAGAATAAAAAATATATGCCAGTTACCGATTAAGATTTCTCAACAATATCAATTTTTGTACTATCAAAGAACTCCAACACTTGTTGAGTTTCTTTAGCTGGCACATTAAATTTTGTGAGTGTGTTTTTTAAAGCCTTGATGAGTATATTCCAATCTTCATTATCAATACGCATACCTTCGTGTAAAATTTTCATTTCACGTCCAGTATAGTAGAGGGGGCCACCTGAATTCTCAACAATGAAATCAACAATCAGTTGTTTTTCACGAGTGATCCCATCTTTTCCTCTATGTGCCCAAAATCGTCCCAGTTTTTTATCGGCTGCAATTTGTACTACGACATCATCAACCACTGCGCTAATTGCATCATAGCCACCAAGGCGCTTATATAATGAAGCTTCTGGTGAGGTTTCTGCTTCTGCAAAAGAACATGCTGATATAAATGTTATCATTACTTGTAATAAGCCTAATATTGCAAGCTTTCTAAAATTTAATTTCATATTGTTTACTCCTGATGTTTAACGTTTTATTACTTATAAAGAAAATGAAATAACAGTTTAAAAAAACATTAACAAGAAGTTAAATTATAAATTTTAATATCACTTATAACTAAAATTAATAAATTTCAAAAGTACCTGTAATAATATAATCGAGCTTTTATCCGTTGATCTTAAACATCATAGAGAGAAAATCATCAATCAACTTTCTCAGCGGCTGTAAGCCTATGGTTTTACCTTGCAGAATTAGTTACCGACACACTCTGGTCAGGCCAAAAAAATTAAGCATGTCTGGCACAGAAATTATATTAATCCAAAGAAGGGAATTGAATTGTTGCCCCCTTAACCAGAATCATTTTATTGTCGATATGACCAACAAATAATAGTTTTGAAGTTGTACGAAAATGGATGTGTATACCACTATCTGGAGCAGACATAATTCCTTTATGTTTGTCAGAGTAGAAACCTACTGCTTCAATTTCTATATCATTCAGTCCACTAATATACCGAGACCTTAGAAAACTGGACAGATGATCGGGTTTACCGTTTCCCATCCCATCGACAATAAACCACTTCAAAGCATCTATTTTTGCATGTAAAATAAATGGAAATGGTGCAGTTGAGTTAATGCCAGCACTCTTAGCTAATTCAGCTAATGCACTTTCAAGTTGAGCAAAGGTTGTAATGTCTTCAGGCAGTTTCATTGTGGTCCATTTTTTTACATTAACATAAGCCAAAAAAGCAATATCACGATCTTCTGTTACCATGCCTGCTGAATAGCTATGATCATCAAAAAAACTTTCATATAAATCACCTGATGTGATCAATAATTCTTTATCAAGTCCCTTTGGCATTCCTATTCCATATAAATCATCAGCTTTAATTTTAGAGAATGGAAAACTTTGGTTTAGCTTATTCTCTTTAATCAAGCGTAAATCCCCAAATGTTTTTACCTGTAATTCTTTCAAATAATGGCTATGTTTTATAACTCCTTGAATAACACTTTCATGAGCCATAATATTCTGACTTGCTAAAACAATGATCATCAGAGTAAAAATAGTTTTCATTTTACTCTCCTGAATCATTTGAAAGTAAGTCAATAATTGACAAAGCAACACTTTTACTCGATTGTGGATTTTGTCCGGTAATAAGTTTACCGTCTATTTCCACATGATCAGACCAGTTGGGCTGGACAATAAATTTAGCACCAAGTTCACGTAAGCGGCTTTCAAGTAAAAACGGTATTTTTTCAATGAACCCTGCAGCAGACTCTTCTTCATTGGTAAAGCTGGTGAGCGTTTTACCTGAAACTAAATGAGAACCATCTGACAGTTTTACATTAACAAGACTAGCTGGGCCATGACACATTGAGGCAATTATTTTTTCTTGCCGGGCAAATTTGCTCAGCAATTCCCCTAAAGTCTTACTTTGTGGAAAATCATACATCGTTCCATGGCCTCCCGGCATAAGTACAGCGCTAAAATCAGATGATTTTATGGAAGAGAGAGGTGAGGTGTTTTCTAATGCTTTAATGGCATTAGCCCAAAGTTCTTCCTGTTCCTCTGTAGGCTTACTTCGAGGATCAACAGGTGCTTTACCTCCTTTTATGCTGGCAATAGTGACCTTGTAGCCTCTGTTGATAAATTCGATATAAGGCACGGCAAATTCTTCCAGCCAGACTCCTGTCTGTTCACCTGGAGCAATTTCACCAAAGCTGGTCACAATAATCAAAATACTATGTATTGTCGTCATTACATATTCCTTATTTGTTTTTGTTTATAAAAAGTATTTTCAAGTGACAGCATACAAACAGTTGAAGTACAATAATAATTATATTAATTACTAATAGGTATAAATATATTTATGGTAAATTTTGAATGGTATAGAAGCTTTATTGCTGTTTATAGAAGTGGGACTGTCACAGGTGCAGCTGAAGCACGTAATCTTACACAGCCAGCAATAAGCCAACACATAGTTGCACTTGAAACAACCGTTAAACAGTCATTATTTCAACGTACACCGAGAAAAATGATCCCGACTGAATATGGCAATGAGTTGTATAGCCGCATGGCTCCCTCAATTGACAGCCTTGAAAAGGTATCAACCACCTTACGAGAGACATCTGTAAAGAAAATTCCAGCTATTCGTTTTGGTGTACCTTTAGATTATTTTCATAATATAGGTATAGAAAAACTGAAAAATACACAACTAAAATTGTATGTTGAAAGCAGTGATGCAGATAAAATGATAGAAAAGTTATCCCTTGGAAAACTTGATGCAGTTATTTCTACACAGCAGATTCAGGGAAATAATCTGGATTATTTAAAAATTGATGAAGAGGAATTTTGTCTGGTTGCACCTCCAGATATCACACTTCCAAAAAATCTTATAGGCCAGAGAAATTTACCAGATAAAATCGAACAGTTTATATTGAAACAAAACTGGATCAGTTATTCGGCAGAGCTGCCCATTATTCGGAGGTTCTGGCATATTGCTTTTAGCCAACGACCCAGTATTCGACCTGTAATGGTAGTGCCTAGTTTGTTAGCAATTCGTAAAGCAGTTGAAACAGGATGGGGGATCAGCGTTCTGCCGTATTATATTTGTGAACATTCTTTAACTGAAGGCAAACTAAATATTCTATGGAAACCTGAGCAAGCTATAAAAAATGATCTATGGATAGTGACTAGAAAAGTAGATAGAAATAAACCACATATAAACCGTCTTATTTCATTTTTTAAATAATGATTTAAGATAACCGAAATTCAACTTATTGTGAGATATTGAAGAGACTTTTATTGTTCCCTTGAATACTATTAGAATTATAGCTTAAACCGTCAGATATTTTTTGACTAAATCATCATTCAATGTATCCATTGCCCCGGTTGCCATTGTCCTGCCTCTCTCCATAATAATAAATTCTTTACCAACACGGCGAGCGAATGGGAGTTTTTGTTCAACCATGACGACGGTGATATTGGCTTCTTCATTAAGCTTGATAATAATGTCGCCTATTTCCTGAACGACATTGGGCTGGATGCCTTCCGTTGGTTCATCCAGGAGCAGAATTTTGGGCTCTAGAGCCAGGGCTCTTCCGATAGCAAGTTGTTGTTGCTGGCCGCCAGATAAATCACCACCCCGACGTTTGATCATTTGCTTTAAGACTGGAAATAATTCAAATATCTTTTCTGGTAATTTTTTACTCTTGTCTTTACGGGCAATAAGACCGGTTTGCAGGTTTTCCAGAACAGTTAGTTGCGAAAAAATTTCCCGTCCCTGAGGGACATAACCAATACCGAGTTGTGCCCTGGCAGAGGCACTTTTATTGTGCAGTGCTTGCTCATCAAAAATAATTTCACCACTTCGTACAGGAAGTAAACCCATAATAGATTTGAGCAAAGTGGTTTTTCCTACACCATTACGTCCCATCAGACAAACACAACTGCCTTGCTTGATTTCAACATCCAGATCCCAGAGAATATGACTCTCACCATAGAATTGGTTCAGTGATTTTGTACTTAGTATATTCATTCGCCCAGATAAACCTCAATAACTTTTTGGTTGTTTTGTACTTCATCCATTGTACCTTCTGCCAGAACACTGCCCTCATGAAGCACAGTAACCTGACTGGCAATTGAACGAACAAAATCCATATCGTGCTCAACGACAACAACAGAATGTTTACCTGCTAATGAAGTAAGCAGTTCAGCCGTTCGGTCCATTTCCTGATGTGTCATGCCCGCTACAGGTTCATCAACTAATAAAACCCTGGGATCCTGCATCAGCAACATGCCGATTTCCAGCCATTGTTTCTGGCCATGAGACAGCAGATCGGCTCTGGCATAACAAAGTTCCTGTAAGCCAATAATTAACATGACTTCCTCAATACGATCTTTTTGTTCAGAGGTCAGTACTGTAAACAAAGTATGCCAGACACCTTTGTCGGTTTTCATTGCCAGTTCAAGATTTTCCCAGACAGAATGTTCAGGAAAGATAGTGGGTTTTTGAAATTTTCGCCCAATGCCTGCTATGGCAATATCATGCTCTGCCATTTGAGTGAGATCCATAGTTTGTCCAAAATAAACCAGACCAGTATCAGGGCGTGTTTTTCCTGTAATAACATCCATCATGGTGGTTTTTCCTGCACCATTAGGACCAATAATACAGCGTAGTTCACCATCATCAATATACAGTGATAATTTGTTCAGTGCCTGAAAACCATCAAAACTGACGCTCACATCTTCAAGATAAAGTACAGGGCCATGACTAGCATCCAGTGTGTTGTGGTGGACAGAGTGCGTCCCTTGAAGAAATATATTTTCTTCAACAATGGTATGGTTAAAGGTGCGATCCCTGCGCAGGACATCACGAACTTTATCCTGCATTTGAGAAAAACTATTCATGCTGTTTTCTCCTCAAGCTTATTATTCTCTGTCCTGTTTTGAAAACGCTCAAATAAACCAACAACTCCTTTAGGCAGGTAGAGAGTAGAAACAATGAATAAAGTACCCAGAGCAAACAACCATAATTCTGGTAAAGCACCGGTAAAATAGGTTTTAGCATAATTTACTATTAAGGCGCCAATTACAGCACCAAACAGTGTTCCTCGGCCACCAATAGCGACCCATATTGCTAGTTCAATAGAATTTAATGGTGAAAATTCACCAGGGTTGATAATACCAACCTGAGGCACATAAAGTGCACCTGCAACGCCAGCGAGCATTGCTGAAAAAACAAATATCCAGAGTTTAAAATTTTCAACTTTATAGCCAATAAATCGGGTTCGTAATTCAGCGTCACGAATCGCAACCACTGTTTTTCCCAGCTTGGATTCAACAATAAAACGTGATGCAATGTAGCCCATTGCCAGTGCTGCTGCTGATAAACTAAAGATGACAATTCGGGTGCTGTCAGATTGCAAACTGAAACCTAAAATATCTTTAAAATCAGTCAGGCCGTTATTACCACCTAAGCCCATTTCATTTCTGAAAAAGGCCAGCATGAGTGCATAAGTCAATGCCTGAGTCATAATAGAAAGATAAACGCCAGTGACTCGTGAACGAAAGGTCATCCAGCCAAAGACATAAGCCAGTAATCCTGGTACTAATAAAATCATCAGTGCGGTAAAGGCAAATGATTCAAATCCATACCAATACCAGGGCAGCTCACTCCAGTTAAGAAAAACCATAAAATCGGGTAATACAGGATCACCGTAAACACCACGGTCACCAATTTGCCGCATTAAATACATGCCCATGGCATAACCGCCTAAGGCAAAAAAAGCAGCATGGCCCAGACTCAGGATACCGCAATATCCCCAAACCAGATCAAGGGCTATAGCAAGCAATGCCAGACAAAGATATTTACCCAATAAAGTGACCATATAAGTGGGCATGTGCCAGGAAGACGCCTCTGGTAACAATAGCGGTATTAAAAAGTTAAAGATAATAACCATAATAGTTACCAGAGCCAATAGAGACAAAAGTATTTTGCCGCCAGTATCTTTATGCATGAACTGTGGAAAGAAATAATTGATGATCATTTTAATGACCTCCTGAAGAACGGCCTTTCTGAGGAAAGAGCCCGTTGGGACGTTTTTGAATAAAAATGATCAGGAAGATCAGCACGATTATCTTTGACATAACAGCCCCTACCCAGGGTTCAAGAAACTTATTGGTGATCCCCAGAGTCATTGCTGCCACCAGAGTACCCCATAAATTCTCAACACCACCAAAAACCACAACCATAAATGAATCAATAATATAGGCCTGACCTAAGTTTGGTCCTACATTTGTGAGTTGGCTTAATGCAACGCCGGCAACACCTGCCACACCAGAGCCCAGACCAAAGGTAAGAGAATCAACCCATTGAGTTTTGATGCCCATAGCTGTAGCCATACTGCGATTTTTCGCCACAGCCCTGACTTGTAAACCTAAAGAGGTTTTTTTAAGTATCAGCATCAATAATGCAAACACCATTAAAGCAAAGAAGAAAATATAAATTCGATTATAAGTAATAGCAAAAGCAGGATTAAAGACTAATGAACCACTTAACCATGAGGGCGTTATCACCGGCACATTTTGTGCTGATATGAGTGTTCGTACCATTTGCTGCAATAGCAGACTGATGCCAAAGGTCGCTAATAATGTTTCCAGAGGCCGGCCATACAAGTGACGGATCACACCGCGTTCAATGGCAATACCAAATAAACCGGAAACAATAAATGCGGCTGGAATTGCCACAATCAGTGATAAACCGATATCATTTGGCATTGCTTGTTGAACCAGATAGGTTGTATAAGCACCTAGCATAATCAACTCACCATGAGCCATATTTATTACACCCATAACACCAAACGTAATGGATAAGCCGATGGCAGCTAATAATAATACTGAGCCTAGACTTAAACCAAAAAACAGAGTTTCTAAATTACTAAATAAGGAGAGTTTTGAATTAATTCTTTTCAGGGCTTTTTGACTTGCTGTAATGATATCCTTATCCTGTTCGATAAAACTGCCCTGATCATTGGTCAGCAAAACCTGTTCCAGTTTTCCTTTTGCTCTGGGGAAGACACTATTGCCTAATATTTTGATGGCAGACAGTCGGATGCTATTATCCTTACTATCAACTTCAATCAGGGCAATAGCAAGTGTCAGTAAATCTTTTTGTGATTCATCACTTTCATTTTTTTTTGCCTGCTGCAGAACGGGTAATAAACTGGCATCGCTGCTGGTTAATATTTCTTTAAGTGCTGCCTGCCGAATATTAAGCTCAGTATGGCTGATTTTCTTTTGTGCCAGTAATGTACGAATCGTTTTGCGTAATTTATTATTGGTAGTAATTTTTTTAATGGTCTTTTTTTCAACCAGCCCTATTTTGGTATTATCTAAAGGACTGAATATTTCATATTTATGGTCTTTTTTCTGAATGATCACGACAGACTTATCTGCTTTTTGATAGTAGAGTCTGGAATCTAACAGAGCTTCTAAAATAGTAATACTTTGCGGCTTATTAATCTCTGCCAGTTGTTTAACAGAGGCTATTTTTTTCTTGAAATTTTTAACCTGGAGCTGTGGTATCAGTTTTTCTAAATCAGCGTTGTTTTCTGCAGACACGTTTGTGGCAAATATCAGACACAGGATTATGTAAATAAGGTGTAAACCTAAATTGTTTTTTTGTGAAATGAATTTCATTTTTAATGACTGCAATTATGAGTAGAAGAGAGGAGATTGATTTTCCCGGTTTAACTGTGCTTTAAGAGCCTGAACCGGGAAAACAGTCTGTGAGTTTAGCTTATTTAGCCAGACACTTTTTAGTTTTAGTATTGTAGTTACCGCACTTAATCGGTGCAGTCCAGTCAGAAATCAAATCTTTACTGCTCGGTAAGAAGTCAGACCATGCATCACCTGCTACTGTGCTTTCAGTAGACCAGACTGTTTCAATCTGACCATCGTCCTGAATTTCACCAATCAGTACAGGCTTAGACAGATGATGATTCTTATTCATCACAGCCATACCACCGGTCAGGTTAGCTACTTCAACACCTATCATTGCCTGCTCAACAGCATCAGTCTCAACTGACTTTGCTTTTGCAACCGCTTTAGCCCACATTTCAAAACCAATATAAGTGGCTTCCATTGGATCGTTGGTGACACGCTTATCACTTTTAATAAATGCCTGCCATTTTTTAATAAATGCTTCATTTTCTGGATTTTCAACACTCATAAAATAATTCCATGCAGCAAGATGACCGACCAGTGGTTTGGTATCGATACCGGATAGTTCTTCTTCACCCACTGAGAATGCAATCACAGGAATATCTTCTGATGAAATGTTCTGGTTTCCCAACTCTTTATAAAAAGGAACATTGGCATCGCCATTAATGGTTGAAACAACAGCTGTCTTTTTGCCCTGTGAACCAAACTTCTTGATATCAGAAACAATGCTCTGCCAGTCTGAATGACCAAACGGGGTGTAGTTAATCATAATGTCTTCTTTCTTAACGCCTTTTGCAATCAGGTAGGCTTCAAGAATTTTATTGGTGGTACGGGGATAAACATAATCAGTGCCGGCCAGAACCCAGCGTTTGACTTCAAGATCGTTCATCAGATAATCAACAGCTGGAATGGCTTGCTGATTAGGTGCAGCACCGGTGTAGAAAACATTTTTTGATGATTCTTCACCTTCATACTGGACGGGGTAGAATAATAAACCGTTTAGCTCTTCAATGACCGGCAGAACCGACTTGCGTGACACAGAAGTCCAGCAGCCGAAAATAACATCAACCTTTTCTTTTTCAATCAGTTCGCGTGTTTTTTCTGCAAACAGAGGCCAGTTTGAAGCGGGATCAACAACAACGGCTTCAAGCTGTTTGCCAAGCAGGCCGCCTTTTTTATTTTGCTCTTCAATCATCATTAAAACAGTATCTTTTAATGTGGTTTCACTGATTGCCATGGTGCCCGACAGTGAATGTAAAACACCGACTTTAATGGTATCGGCAGCCCAGGCGGCTCCGGCAAGGGTTAAAGTTGAGGCAGTGACAACTGCCGCTAATGCAAGTTTTCTCAGAGATTTGCGTACCATGTTATAATTTCCTCATTGATTCAAATAGAGTGATTGTTTTATGTTCATGTTAAGCTCAGTTTAATGCCGATGGGCTTATGATGAAATTCGATAACTGGCGCATAGAGATACGTTAAATGACGCACATAAAATTGTTGGTAACAATAATTTGCTGATAACTAAAACAATTAAGATTATTAACAATCAATATGAATAAGAATGTATTACCCAATCGACGCAAATATAACCAGTGGGTCGCCAATGAGACACTGGAAGATTATGCCTTACGCTATACCGCTAAAAAGTCACGCCGCTGGTCGGCGGGCTGGGTGGCTAATACAGCATTAGGAGTGGTTTCTTTTCTTGCATTGGAAGCCATTGGTGGTGCAATTACACTGGATTATGGCTTTATTAATGCCATGTGGGCCATTCTGGTGGTGGGTGTAATTATTTTTCTTTCAGGTATGCCCCTGTCTTTCTATGCAGCCAGAGATGGCGTTGATATCGATTTACTGACTCGTGGTGCTGGCTTTGGTTATATTGGCTCGACCATCTCTTCGCTGGTTTATGCATCTTTCACTTTTATCTTTTTTGCGCTGGAAGCCGCGATCATGTCCATGGCACTGAATATGATCATAGGTATTCCATTATCCATTGCTTATGTGATCAGCGCATTAGTGATAATACCTCTGGTCACTCATGGTATCAGCCGAATTTCTTTATTTCAGGCCTGGACTCAGCCAGTCTGGTTAGTTCTGCAAGTGCTGCCGTTGATCTTTATTGCCATTCATGAAGCCAGTGCCTTTGAACAATGGCTCAACTTTTCAGGTATTAACATTGAAGAACCTTCTGTCAGCGGCAATGGCTTTAATTTATTACTATTTGGCTCTGCAGCAGCTGTTATTTTTCCCTTAATTGCTCAAAACGGTGAACAGGCTGATTTTTTACGTTTTTTACCTGAAAAAACAGCCTCAAATAAAATGCAATGGTGGCTGGCAGTTATTGGTGCAGGGCCCGGCTGGGTTATCTTTGGGGTGTTGAAATTATTTATAGGCTCATTTCTGGCAGTACTGGCATTAAACCATGGGATTCTACCATCACTGGCCAGTGACCCGGCTCATATGTATGCCATGGCTTTTGGTTATATCACTGCAAACCCTGAAGTTGCTTTGTGGCTGACGGGAATTTTTGTGGTTATTTCACAATTAAAAATCAATGTCACCAATGCATACGCCGGCTCCATTGCCTGGGGTAACTTTTTTTCACGTTTGACTCATAGTCATCCGGGAAGAGTAGTGTGGTTATTTTTTAATGTGGCTATTGCTTTGATGTTAATGGAACTGGGTTTATATCAGGCTTTTGAAACCATATTAATCACCTATGCCTGTCTGGTTGTCGCCTGGGTAGGCAGTGTGGTGGCTGATTTAGTGATCAATAAACCTCTGGGCTTAAGTCCTGCTCACATTGAGTTCAGACGAGGTCATCTCTATGATATCAATCCAGTGGGAGTGGTTTCAATGCTCCTCGCCTCCATTGCTGGAATTGCTGCCAATCTGGGGATATTTGGTGCGATGGCACAGGCACTGGCAGCTTTTATCTCTTTATTGCTCCCCTTTGTCACAGTCCCGTTAATTGCCTGGCTGACTCAGGGTAAATATTATCTCTGTCGTCATGAGAACAATAAAAGCAATCCTGAAACAAACGCTGGAACAATTGTTGAAGCAACTCTTGAAGCAACTCTTGAAACAACTCTTGAAACAACTCTTGAAACAAGAGAACAGCCATGTCATATTTGTGAAAATACCTTTGATCAGGAAGATATACTTCACTGCCCCAGTTATGAGGGTCACATTTGTTCTTTATGCTGTGCTCTGGATTCACGTTGTGGCGATCAATGCCGACCCAAAGCTCACCTTTCTGCACAGACGGAATCGCTCTTGAAGCGAATATTTCCCGCCTATATTAATCAGATCTTTCATTCAATGACAGGACAGTTTCTGGCAATTTTTTTGATTACATCAGGTATTATTGCCAGTCTGTTTATCGTTGTTTTTTATGCTCAAAAAGACAAAAACAATGCCGACTTGATGTTTATCGGAGACACCATGTGGCAGATTTACTTTTTACTCCTCATGGTGACCGGGATTTTAATCTGGTTATATGTTCTGGCACAAAATAGCACACGTTTTGCCCTCAAAGAAACTCAATTGCAAACTGAATTATTGACCCAGGAAATTGAAGCACATGAAGCAACAGCTATTCAATTGTCCAGAGCACGAGATACGGCAAATATTGCCAATAGAGCAAAATCACGTTACTTATCAGGAGTGAGCCATGAATTGAGAACCCCTTTAAACACCATTTTTGGTTATGCACAATTAATGGAAAGTAATAGCAAAACAGATACCAAAAGCAAAAAAATTGCCACTGTTATCAAACGCAGCAGTGAACATTTATCCGATGTGATTGAAGGCTTGCTGGAAATTTCAAAAATTGAAGCACGTAAACTGGATCTGCATCGGGATAAGGTCGATCTGACTGCTTTAATTACTCAACTTGAAGCAATGTTTCAGGCTCAGGCCATGGCAAAGAATATTGAATTTAAGGTAATATTTCAAACCAGTTTGCCCAGGTTTATTTCTGTTGATGAAAAGCGACTACGTCAGGTATTGCTGAACCTATTATCCAATGCCATTAAATATACCCATAAGGGCAAAGTCGAGTTATTAATTAATTATCGTAATCAGGTGGCTCTGTTTGTTATTAAAGATACCGGTGTGGGTATTGCTGAAGCTGATCAGGAAAGGATCTTTGAACCTTTTGAACGTGTGCATGATGTCCAGAATAAACAAGTTTCCGGCACCGGGCTGGGTCTGTCAATCAGCCGTTTAATGATTGAAATGATGGGTGGTAACCTGATATTGAAAAGCCAGCTGGCAGTGGGCACAGAGTTCAGTCTGAAACTTTTTTTACCCAGTGTTTCTCTGTCAACAGCAGAGGAAGAACAACATTTCAGACAGCGGCAAATGAATATTAGTGGCTATACCGGTCAAACCAGACATCTTATGGTTGTGGATGATGAAACCAATCATCGAAATCTGATGAAAGATTTGCTCCAGCCTTTAGGCTTTAGTGTACACCTTGCAGAATCAGCCGAACAGGCACTGGTGCTTTTAACACAACAAGCCATTGATTTGTTTTTACTTGATATTTCTATGCCCGGAATGAATGGCTGGCAATTAGTGGAAAAACTACGTCAACAAGGCGTTAATGAACCCGTCATTATCATATCCGCAGAGCCCTATACAGAGGCTCAATTGCAGCAGCATAATACCAACATTGAAGCCCATATTAATAAGCCGGTACGCTTTGAAAAATTACTGGAGAAATTACAAACCAGCCTTAGCCTGCAATGGAATACGAGTGATATAGAGCAAGAGCCTTCAGCTCAAGGTAATAAGTCTTCAGCTCAGAGTAATAAGCCTTCAGTTCAGGGCAATAAGCCATTAGCTCAGGGTAAAGAGCCATCAGCCCATGATAATAAGCCATCAGCTCAGATGAATAAGTCATCATCTCAACAAGGCAGGCAATCTTTAAACCCTGTCGATGAGTCCTTAAGTGACAGGAATAAATTGAATCAGTTTACTGATCAGAAGATAATAGCCTCATTAAGAGAATATGCACAAATTGGCTATCTCAAAGGTGTGCTTGATTGCATTGAGCAAATAGAAAATAATTCCACTGAACTTGAGTGGATGAAGCAGCTTAAAATCCTATCAGAACAATGTAATTTAAATGAAATTGTTCGTTTTATTGATGAGCAGAGCAAATGACAGGATCAGGAGATAAGGGCTTGAACATACAGTTTAAAGATAGACTCACCGTGTTGGTCGTTGATGATTCACCTGAATCCCTGAGTATGATTAATATGGCACTGGATGAAGCCGGTATTGCTGTTCTGATTGCCCTCAATGGTCAGCAGGCGATGAATGTTTTAGAACATATGACCCCCGATATTGTGCTGCTGGATGCTATTATGCCGGTGATGGATGGCTTTGAGTGTGCTGGCGAGATCCGTAAGAAATTACCACTGACACCTATTATTTTTATGACCGGGCTCAGTGATGTAGAGCACATAGTAAAAGCCTTTGATGCAGGAGCGAATGATTATATTGTTAAGCCAATCCGCCCGGAGGAGCTGCTGGTCAGGATCCGTCAGCATAGTAACAATACCCGCAAACTTCTGGAAGCTCAAAATGCACTGGATACTATGCGGCAGCATGTCTTTTGTATCAATAAGAGTGGACGAATAATATGGGCAACACCGGAAGCACAGGTTTTACTCAATCAATACTCTGAGCAGGAGCAGGAGCAGGAGCAGCAGGATCAGCAAACCATCCAGCTGGATGAACGCTTAAGCCGTTGGTTATCCAGTGGTCAGGAAGGCCATGATCTGGTTTTACCGCTACAGGATAAATTGATGTTAACGGTGTACTACTTCAAGCAGACAGAAGAAGATGAATATCTGTTAAAAATCCAATCGCCTGATGTTGCGGTAGATCCTGCAATACTGGAAGACAGTCTGAAAATTACTTATCGTGAAGCAGAAGTATTGCTATGGGTTGCTCATGGAAAAACCAATCGGGAAATTGCAGAAATCCTCAATATGAGTCCCAGAACAGTCAATAAACATCTGGAGCAGATGTATCCAAAAATTGGTGCTAATAATCGTACCACAGCTGCTTCAATTGCCATTCAAATGATTTTAGGTGGTCGTATCGGTGTGCCTGGGAAAAGTTAAGAGTGTAAAGCATATTCACTACTTTAAGTGCATTACTGAAGTTGAGTTTTAACTGGAGTAATATTTTGTTGATTGGGTGTGAGTGTATTTATGTCATAAAGTAAGCCTACCCAATGGCAAAATTGGCCTGATTTTGTTGTTGAGCAGATTGTTTCTTTTCCTGCAATTTACTCAAAAATAAAGGCAAGCTGGTCGATACAAATGGATGCGATGGTATTTATGGCAAAAATCCCAATAATAGCGAAGCCACTTTATGCAAAAATATTGTTCCGGTTTTGGTAACTTCCTGTTCAAGAGGATTTGAGTGTAATTTTGACTTAATTTATCAGGTAATTTTTGCATGAGTTTATCCATAAATTTTTTAATGCGTATTATTGTGTGTTATCCAGAAAGGAGTTACAAGGCTAGGGAGGATTCTTGAGTGAAAAACAAAAATGTGCGAAGATTAAACGAAAACTAGTCAACTACTTGTTAGGCAATAAAAACAAAGGGAGAAGAATGAAAGTATTTATTAGTTGGTCAGGGAAATTTAGCAAAGAATGCGCTGAAGTTCTTAGTGATTGGATAAAGTGTACTCTACAAGCCTCAGAACCATGGATATCTTCAAAAGATATAGATAAAGGGTCTCTTTGATTTAATGAGATAAGTGATCAGCTTAAAGATACAAAAGTCGGTATTGTTTGCCTCACCAAAGATAACAAGGAAAAGCCGTGGATATTGTTTGAGTCAGGAGCCCTTGCTAAGGGGTTGTCTGCTAATAGGGTATGCACATTCCTGATAAATTTAAAACCATCTGAAATAGATAATCCTCTCGCGCAATTTAATCATACACTTCCTGATAAGGAGGGCATGAAAAACCTTCTTATTACTATAAACAAAGAGTTAGGTGATAATATCCTAGAAGATAGAATTCTTGATCAAGTATTTGATACATACTGGCCATCGTTTGAACAAAATTATAATAATATCATTCAATCAGAACCGGAAATTGATACGGATACTCCCTCTCGAAGCAAGGATGACATATTAGAAGAAATATTATACACAACAAGAACAATGGATAAACGAATTCGCAGTTTAGAGCGTAACAGTGATCGATATAACTATAAAAATAATCGTAGCATAAAACCACAACATGAAGCGGAACATATTATTGAACAATTGGTTGATATTGGGATTGATCCTGATGATATTAGAAATGGATTAAAAGGGAGAGCCCCCGCTTCTTTTATTATGGAACATGCAACTAAATACCGGGAAAAGAAGAATTTAATGGATAGAGAATCAAATGAAAATGCCTAACAAAAACATGCGCTCGGAAAAAATAAAGCCGATTAACAGGCCATCCAGTGCGCCGAGATAAATCGGTAAGAAATTGGAGGTGAAATTCCTCTATCCAGAAAGGGTTAGCTCCTCTGCTGGAACTCCGAGTCATGGCCGTTATTCGTAAGGATAGGGGTTAAGCGTTGACAGGGGAAAGTATAGGCTTGGTATTGAGCTCCGAAATCAAAGTTAAGAACGCTGACCTTGTTGGGTGAAGGGGAAGGCAATATCGATGATCACGTTAACTTAGAGTGAGTGATTATTTGGGTTCTTCGGAGTTGTAGACCTGGCGCATGTACTGATGTTTCTTACGCGGAACTCGGGAGATCCTGATAGTAACCATGGAAAAAAAAACAAGATTAACAGGCCACCTATAAAATGAAGATTATAAATCATTAAAATTTCTGGATAAATTCTATAAATACTGATTAAAAAAATGAGCTTACCTAAAAAACAGGGATGATTTGAGAAATAGAGGGTTCAATGTATTCAGAGGGAGGTAAAGCTGAGAACATCAGACAGGGGGAGTCTGCAATACTTTGCAAAACAGTCTAAAAGATTAAACGGTTAATTTTAAGTAGTGATGGGAGTAGGAAGGTGGGTTTTAAATAGCTTCCTGCAAGCATTGATCCCTCTAACCCAATGTCTTTTTTGTTTCTGACAGAGCACTAATAAAACAGGCCACCCACAAAATGAGAAATTGAAAATCACTAAAAAATTCAATTCACTTCAAAAAAGTGTAGCTGGCAATGAAATTATCTAAAAAATAAGGACAAATTAGGAAATAGAGATGTTAATGTGCTCAGGTAGAGATAAAATCTGACTGTCAGACAGGGGAAAGTCTGCATGGCTTTGCAAGGTAGACTAAACTCTAAAACATTATTGATTTTAAGTGGTGATGGGAATGGGATGATTGCTTTTGAACAATTTCCGACAAGCATTGATCCCTCGAACCCAATGCTTTTTTTGTTTCTGGCAGAGTGATTTTAATTGTGCTTCAGGCCCAACAAAAGAATGAAAGCCTTTTGAATAGCCCTGAACTGTTTCCATCCAGGTATGTTCATCGAGTTGCAGTTTTTGTAAGATACCGGGTGTACTGGCATCAATCGAACCGCGCTTATCGTCTCTGACAACACGACCTGTCCAGTCAGCCAGTTCCAAATAATCTTTTAAAGCAAAGGCAATGCCGTCTTTTTTGAGAGAGCTGCCAATAAATGATGACAGCCTGACGGTCGCGGTACTATTGGCTGTTTCTTTGACTTGCTCAATACGTTGCTTAATGGAAGTATGTTCGTAAGCGATCAATCGGCGATTCTATTTCCCCAACCTAGCCAAATCTGATAAAAGAGGATCAGCCTCAAACTTATCTTTCCAACATCGGGGAGTTAAT
>JADGDG010000001.1 GCA_016744995.1 Gammaproteobacteria bacterium | reverse complement strand
CATAGCCGCCAACCCCTCAATCGCCTCATCACTGAGCCAGTCCCTGCAAGGCATCAATCCCAGTGCCCTGATACTCAAAGCCGGCCTGCACGCCGGCAGCGCGACACTGACGGGGCAGGACATCAATCAGAGCTTAAGCCAGTTTGCTTTTCAGGTGGTGGGGGATATTGCCCAGAAGCAACTCACCCAGGCACTCAAACAACACCAGATTGCCAGCAATAGCGGCAATCAGGACAAACAACTTTATTGGCAAAGTCAGGTCAGCCAGTGGGCCGAAGGCGGCGCCTATAAAGTGGCCCTGCACGCCATTGCCGGCGGGTTGATGGCACAGGCCACCGGCAGTGATTTTAAAACCGGGGCTCTGGTGGCCGGGGCCAGTCAGGCATTAGCGGGGGCATTAACGGAAAAGCTGGCGCCTTCAGGTACCAATAACCTAAATCTTGCCAATCAACAACTCAACCAGCAGCTGAAAAACCAGCTGCATCAACAACTAGCCACTATTGTGGGCGGGGTGACGGCTCAACTGACCGGTGAAAAAGCTCAGGTGGGCATGAACATTGCCGGGACTGCCGATGCCTTTAATCGCCAGTTGCATCAAAGAGAAGTGGATGCAATAAAAGCACAGGCAGAAGGCTTTCAACGCTTTGCAAAACAAAGAGGCGTCATTCTTACTGAGGCTCAGGCAGAAGCACGTCTTATCCGTACCATGACACGTGTTGCAGATAAGCAGACGACGATTGACGATGGCTACCGACAAGATGAGCTGGCCATCAGCTATCTGGGGCACAATTTTATTGATGTAACACCCGAGGATTATAAAACCTCTGATATTAATTGGGATGTGGTATACAATAATCCTCAGACTTTTGCCAATGCTCAGCTCTACAGTGGTTCAGGTTTAACACCACAGGAAGTAGAAACCCGTAATAACAGCGCCGGTGCACCGGTTGCCAAAGTATTAGCTGCGAGTCTTGCGGCCTATGCCGTAGCACCCTATGCCTTGACTGCCATGGACAGCTGTCTGCTTAATCCCGTTTTATGTGTTAACGAGCTGGGTCTTGTTGCCGGTGAAGTAGCGCTTGAGGGCTCTGGACTGGGTGTGACTGGAAAGTCTGCGCTTAAGAACTCTGGGAAAGTGCCTGGGGGCAGTGTTGGTGCAAAGAGTGCAGCTAAACTATGCTTTGTTGAAGGTACACCTATACATACTCAGAATGGACTGAAACCTATCGAAGAAATTGAAGTTGGCGATCTTATTGCGTCGAAAGATGAACTAACAGGAGAGACAACTTGGAAGCCTGTCATTGAATTATTCCGTAATGAAGACAAGTCTGTCCTCAATATCACTTTAGTTAATAGTAACGGTAAAACAGAAGTTCTTGGTGCGACACCTGAACATCCGTTTTGGGTTGATGGAAAGGAATGGGTTCGGGCAGGGGAACTTCAAGAAGGCGATCACATTCTTAGCTTGAATGATGATTTTTTAATTGTTAATTTAATTATTCCTGATACTGAGCAACATACTACTTACAATTTTGAAGTGGCTGATTATCACACTTATTTTGTCGGTTCTGACGGAGCTTGGGTTCATAATCAATGTGGTGGATTGACTTCAAGTATTAAGGAAAGCCCGAAGCTGATTAAAGAAGCTGAGTTTGCGGGAAAATCTCATCAAATAGGTATCGATAAACTTACAGCACAGCTCAAAGCAGGTAATTTGAATCCTGGGATTGGTTCAAAGTCATTAGGAAGTGGAATTTCATATGCACGTGGTCGTGATGGTGCCAGGGTGTTTTTCAGACAATTAGAAAATAGCATAGATATTTTAGGCAAGTCTAATAAAGCTAATGAAAGTGCTGTGATTAAAGAAGTATTAAAAACATTTGGAAACTGATCTTATGATAACGTTTGAGCTATTAATTACAAGTGATGAATTTGATATTTATGATGATAATGTGGATGTTGAAATTAGTCTGGATGGAGATGTTTACTATGCAACTTTTTTTACTCTGACTAATATCAAATCATTGTTTAAGAAAAATAGAAACACTGGTGAATGTAGAAGTGGATTATATTTATGGGCATCTGATATGATTCTTGTTGAAACTTTATCTAAAGATGTAATACAACATACTGTTGAAGATTTAATAACGTCTGGTGAACTGTACATAGCATGTTCCAAACAAGAAAAAGGCAGTAAAGAATTAATACAGGGCCAATCATCAATGATAAAATAGCCTCTAGAATACTAAGAGCCTATGAATTAGGGAAAAGTTTTATTGGGTTTAGTATTACTAAAACAGGTAATCCTAATAATATGTATGTTTTAGAGAAAGTTTTATAAAATGAAATTTACAATTATTGAGGCTAGAGCTAGACGAAGCAAATTTGATGAGCTTGCAGGGAGTTGTTATCGAGACAACAACTCCCAAATTGTTGAAGACTTAAATAAGCAGAATAAAAAAGTGTATTTTGGCATTCAAGATGAAGGTGGTATGTACACTGTTATCGGTGAAAAATCTGTCTATTTCTCAGTGGTATCTGGACAAGAGGGAGAGATTCCAAATTCAGACTTTTTAGGGGTACTACAAAAAAATGCTATGAAGGTTGGCAAAGGCGGTGAACAGTGATTGAAGACAGCCATAATTTGAAGATTAAAAAATACTGAAGTTTTCAGATAAATTTAATATTGACTGAAAAAGAATGAGATCTCTTATAAATAAGTCTATTTTAGGAAAACAGAACAGCGAAATCATGGCTGTCCTGTAGTAACGCTGGCTGAACAACTTCAACAAATCAAACAGGACGCCTCCTTAACATCACTCGAAAAACAAAATGCCCGTTATGATGCGTATGCCGTTGTTTGTTACTTAACACATTGTAATGCCGGTATTGACAGTGATACTGAGCAAACTCAGCAGCTGGGACAACTTAAACGACATGGAGAGCAATTAGCCAGACAGGACAGTCCCGTTTATTTGCATTTTAAAGCACAACAGGAAAACAATTTATTTGTCTATGATGGTGGCTGGACAGGTAAAGATGCCTGGTCAGATGTTTTTAGCTCCGTGGACTCAAGTAAAGTCCTGGCCAAATTTTCACCGGATTACTGGCAAGAGCACGGTATTGATAATGCAGCCATGTCGATTTACAATGCTAAAGACTGCCCTGATGTCTGTATCAGTCCTGTGGGTGCATTAAACACTCTTGAGTTTTATGAACCCATTGCACAGGAATTAGCCTCAACAATTGTCTTGCTCAATGAGTCACGCTTAAGTGCTGAGCAAGGTGAGTATTTAAGTGCACTTGGTTTTTTTACACTGGCTTCGATTGATTTAACGCCAGGTGGTAAAATAGGGACGGGGCAGGTAGTTAAAAAGGTAACGGCTCGTGCTGGTGACAGTATTGTTACGATACCTAAGGGGAGTGGTGTTGCAAAGGGACTAACTGGTAATCCAATGTATAAGCATGCGGTAACTCAATTTAAGCGTGCTGGTTGGACTAATGTGGGACGAGGTGTTACTAAGCACCCTAATATTCTTGGTATTAACGTACCAAAAGATCAGGTTCAGAAGGCTTTAATGACAAAGTATGGTAGTCAAGCAGGTGTGAACAGGGCTGCGGCAGATGCTTTAAAGAATATTATGCGTAATGGTGTTCAATCAACAAAAAATACTAAGGCATATGGACAAGTAACAGAGTTTAAATTAGATAATGGTATGGGAGCTCGTTTTAGTTCACAAACAAATGCATTTATTGGTTTTTTAGGCAGGGGGTTATAAAAATGAATAAAACCGATTTTATTAAAAATATAAGCTTTCAATTGTGTTCGGTACCAGATAGTGAGGGATTGGTTTTAGAGCTTTCAAAGGAAGATGAAGCTGCCTTTCTTGAAATAAGGGTTGATTCTGATGATATTCAATGGGTTCGTTTTTTTTCTAGTGAAGACCACATAGCTTTAACTTTAGATGATGTGCAAAAGGCACTTGATATAGCTAAAAAAGAGGTTGTAAATATACCTCTTGAATAAATGTTGCAAACAAGGGAGGTACAGAAAACGTTCAACGATGGATGTCAAAAGCTGAGTTAAAAGCAACGCAAGACACAGGTCTATTACGTGGTGGTCGAGATGGAACTCGCTATGTTACTGATTCTGCCAATTCAAATGCTCTTCGAGCACGTCAAAGAGCAGCGCTTCCTCAAACACCAGAAGTCAAAGTTACATTAGAAGTTCCATGTGGTAAATTTTCAAATCCACCCAAAGTTGAACCAGCATTCAATATGCCTGGAGGTGGAATGGAGAGAACTGCATCAGGAAAGATACCAGCCAAAATTAAGAAGGTTCAATAATGCCTAACAGTTTAATAGACCGCAAAGTAATAATTCGTGGCAATGATTTTGTTGCCCAGAATACCAGTGCTACTATAGTTATGATAGCAGCTAATAAAAAAGCTATTTCATTAAAATTAGATCAGCCTCTAAATATTTCAGGTACGATGTATCGATATGTTATAGCAGTTCCAAGGCTAGCTAAAGATAACATTGACAGGTTTATTAGTGACAACAATCTTGGTTTTTCTGTTACTTGGGTGCCTGAAAAAAATTATAACTCTTCTAAACCAATGGATTTAAGTTGGTGGAGAGGAGGTGTTGCTGCTATTACTGATTTATATATTGATTAGATGTTGCAACAGGTCTACCTGGGCCGATTCTTCCTGAAAAAATTGCAGATACCTTTGAAAATGGAGTTTATGTAAACAGACAACTTGTGAAAGACTCAAACTTTTTCAAGTACCATGGAGTGGATAATCGAACAGGTAGAAAATTCTCTTGGCTGACTAATAAAAAGTATACATCGGAGGCGGAATTGAGGTCAGATTTAGCGATTAGAACAGATTGGGGAGTTAATATTTCTAGTGTCTCAGCATTTAAAGCTCCGAAGGGTACTTGGATTAGTGAGGGAAGTACAGCGGCGCAAGGTGTTGGATATTCAGGTGGAGGGTATCAGGCAGTAATAAGTAACTTACCTAAATCATGGATTATAAGAACAGATAATGCTTTTTGATAATGACTGATAGATCAATACTCACAAATTCTCTTAAACGACTTGAAGAAGAGCTTCGCAGGTCAGGGAAAATTGAAACTGCTAATTTTTTTAATAAATCTATAACTACGATTACTTTTGAAACAGATGACAATGTCTTAAGGGAGTTGTTAAAACAGTTGTGTAATTCTGGTGCAATGATTCAATATGCTAATTTCTCTTTTAAAGAAGAACAGCTATTCGACAAGAGTTATGATGAGGCAAAAAAACTTTTAAAAATGATTTAAGTTGCAAAAACCTAAATGAAGACATAATTTGAAGCGACAAAAACAGGACTCTGTTGTTGCATAAGCTCAGTCAGTTTGTGATTAAACTGGACTTTATTGGCTTGATTTAATCCACACACTAAGGTAATTAAGTCCACCCACAAATTGAATTCTGGCTTAGTTCAACTGGGCAGCAGTCAAATCGACCAATGGCTGCCCGGTCAGTCCCTGGCGGATATCCGTACTGACATAGCCGCCAACCCCGCAATCACCTCATCACTGAGCCAGTCCCTGCAAGGCATCAATCCCAGTGCACTGATACTTAAAGCGGGTCTGTACGCCGGCAGTGCGACACTGACGGGGCAGGACATCAACCAGAGCTTAAGCCAGTTTGCGTTTCAGGTGGTGGGGGATATTGCCCAGAAGCAACTCACCCAGGCACTCAAACAGCACCAGATTGCCAGCAATAGCGGCAATCAGGACAAGCAACTTTATTGGCAAAGTCAGGTCAGCCAGTGGGCCGAAGGCGGCGCCTATAAAGTGGCCCTGCACGCCATTGCCGGCGGGTTGATGGCACAGGCCACCGGCAGTGATTTTAAAACCGGGGCTCTGGTGGCCGGGGCCAGTCAGGCATTAGCGGGGGCATTAACGGAAAAGCTGGCACCTTCAGAGACCAATAACCTGAGTCTTACCAGTCAACAAATCAACCAGCAGCTGAAAAACCAGCTGCATCAACAATTAGCCACTATTGTGGGCGGGGTGACCGCGCAACTGAGCGGTGAAAAATCATCGGTAGGCATGCACATTGCCGGGACTGCTGATCAGTTTAACCGGCAAATGCATTATGATGACTTTGTTGAAAAGCTCACGGCTTGTCATAACCAAAATTCATCCGACTGTCAGCAATTACAGCAAATGGCCGGGGTACGTAATGAATTTATTGAAGAAGTCCCCGAATTACCCGAATCATCCGTGGTCATTAATTATAACGAAGACAACGAGGTGGTCAGTTATACGGTTGTTAATAAAAGTCAGGGCAATCGTCCGGTATTAATTTTTGAGCCAAAAGAGTTTGAAGCGTATAAAGCCGGTTCATTATCAACCCGGGGGTTATTCTTATTATCACCTCAGTGGAGTTTTGACATTGGCTCTGCGGCACTGTATGCCGATGAAGAGAAAAGCCTGGGTTACATTACTGATGCGGTCACAAGCCCTGAGTATATTTTTACTGCAATTACCTCTACAATGGGGGCATCGGCTTACCTGGGTAGAAGCAATGTTGTTACGGTGCCTAAGGGGAGTGGTGGTGTAAATAGTGAAGCAGCTAACCGTGCTTTACATGAAGCTTATAAGATGCAACTTAGACAGCAAATGTTTAAGCCCAGCGTAAATAACCCGCAACTACAAAAGCTCATAAATGGACTTTATAGACCTAATGCCAAGGTTGGTAGTGGGAGTACAGCTGATGCAATTAGATATGAGCTATCTACAGGACAAGCTGTTGGTGGTCGTTTCCATTCGCAAAAAGGAACAGATTCGATACGTGCCCTTGAAAAGTGGCTCGGAAGTAATCCTAAAGCTAGCCTTGCTGATCGCGCCGCTACCGAAAATATTATTTTGGATATGCGCAATGCATTAGGACAATAAATGATTTTAAATGAAAATTGTATGGCTCTTATTTTAAATAAAGTTCCTGATTTTGAGCCTGCTTGGCAGGCTCATTTAGAATTTTGGTGTGATGACAAAGCTGGTTTATCTAATGATGTTTCAGAATTTTCTTCTTATTTAATAAATAATCTTAACTTAATTTCTGGTAATAAACGACAAGAAATATTTTTGGTTATTGAAGATTGCTTAAATGATGGTGACGATAGAGTTAAAGATGCTATAGCCACTTGCTTATTAGAAAACCTTCTTAATGCAGTCTCTGAGAAGCAGTTAGCCTCGGAGCTCTTCATTGATTTGTTAGGCAAAGAGTCAAAGAAGTACTGTAAATCATGGGATGACTTTACTGGCATTAGTACTCCTGGTCTTTAGTGCTTAATTAGCCCGTATTTACTGTAGCATACCAGCTGTCTGTGAAGAGAAAAGCCTGGGTTACATTACTGATGCGGTCACAAGCCCCGAGTATATTTTTACTGCAATTACTTCTACAATGGGGGCATCGGCTTATTTGGGTAGAAGCAGTGTTGTTACGGTGCCTAAGGGGGTTGGTGTTGCAAAGAGTGGCGCAGATAATATTGCAACTCTGCCAAAGCTTAACAAGCAACTTCAACTTGAATCTGCAAACTCCATGTTCACTTCCAGTGGCACCTTAACTCAAACTGCAATACAAAATTCAAGAAAAATAATCGACTCTTCAAAAATTAATAATCCAAATATTCCAAAAGGATATAGTAAATATACAACAGAAACATCTCATTCACCCTCTGGGAACTTTCAGTCCCATTTTTATCAGAATGATAAAACAGGAGAAGTTTTTTATGGTAAGGACTACAAATCAATACTTAATTCTATGTCAGGAACCCAACGATGAAGGTAATATGTGAAAAAATTGTCAATGCTGATACAGGGGAGAGCTCACAAAAAGACTCTTGGTTAACAGTTGGGAAAACCTATTACATTTTATCTGTGTCAATGAATGAAGGTGGAGAGACAGAATACAGAATTATTGCTGATGATGGAATGACTCCTGTTTTATTTAAAGCAAACCAATTTAGGTTGATAAATGCTGATTTACCTGAAAACTGGGTAGCAAACTGTGAGCCAGACTCATACTTTGAACTGGCTCCAGAAGCATGGACAAAACCAGGTTTTTGGGAGAGATATTTTGATAGTGAAATGGAAGCAGTCTCTTGTTTTCAGTTGGAAAAGAAAAAAATTATAGGACAGCAATAAGTCTAATAACAATAAGCAGATATAGCCGCCAACCCCGCAATCACCTCATCACTGAGCCAGTCCCTGCAAAGCATGAACCCCAGTGCACTGATACTTAAAGCGGGTCTGTACGTCGGCAGTGCTAAACTGACGGGTCAGGACATCAACCAGAGCTTAAGCCAGTTTGCTTTTCAGGTGGTGGGTGATATTGCCCAAAAGCAACTCACCCAAGCACTCCACAACACCAGATAGCCCATGGCAGAAGGCGATGCCTATAAAGTAGCCATAAATGTATTTTTTACAATATGAAACCAACACAACTCATTATTTTTCTAATAACTGTAATTTAGATTAAAATAATTCGACATCACCTGCGTTTTTTACTTCATCTGGCTTTAAATCAGAAGAGTTTATTACTTGATTTCGACCATTATTTTTTGCAAAGTAAAGTGCTCTATCCGCAGATTCAAATAATAAATTGGGCGGTGCAACGGGATCAATTACAGTATATCCAATACTCACGGTAATTTTACCTGATGGGAAATCATATTCTTCTACTGCCTGACGAAATCGTTCTAATATATCCAGGATACCTTTGTCATTATCGTTATTAACAATAATGACAAATTCTTCTCCACCATAACGAAAGAGAAAATCTGAATTTTTAAACTTTTTTTCCATTAATCGTGAAAAATGCAGTAGCACTTCATCACCATAAAGGTGGCCATAGTTATCATTGACTTGTTTAAAAAAATCAATATCAAGAATTGCAAGCCAGGATTTTTTTTGCAATTTCTTAATATTTTTCCCTCTAAAATAAACTATTATCTCATTAAGGGTGATTTCTAAAGTTTGTCTGTTCAGTAAGTGCGTTAAAGTATCTCTCTCCTTTGAATCTAATAATGCAACCTGGCTTGAATACACTTGAAATAAACCATTAACAAGGGCCATATCATTATCATTAACCGTACCTTTAATTAATATTACACGGCGTGGTTTTACATTATTTAAAACATCAAGAAAATAATAATTAATATCATTTTCACGGATTGATATGACTCCCCCTTTACTTTTTGAAAGACATTTTAACAGCATATCAGTCTTATCATCTCGGAAATTATCATCTAAAGAAAGAGGGAAACGCCTAATCAATGTTTCATTTTTATTTGTTGAATCTGAAAATATTTCATATGCTGCTGCATCTCTAACACCATCAAGTGATTTAAAGTAATGTATAATTGCATGGGTTAAGGATTGATAAGTTTGATGAGACAAGAGCATTGCTGACAACTCGAAAGCCTTGTTAACTTCTTGATTAGACATATTAACCTTTCATAATATGATAAGAGATAATTAATTTTCTTTTAAAGGCGGATATTAATAGCACTAATTCAAGTCTAGTCATTAACAGCCATTATTTCAAAATAGTTGATAGAAAAAAGATCTGAATTACTTCAGAAAGGCTTTATTCCATACTCTTAGCATATTTTCTTTTTTGAAAGGCTTCTTTAATAAGTCCATTTATATGAGCATCGCGGCATGATTCATATAATGATGCATTCCTAAATTCATAACAATAAGAGCACATTTAGGCCAAAGCGACTGAGCATTTTACTGCCCATCATCAAGTTTACTTTACTGTCGTCAACAAAAAGTATACTTTCTATATAAGTATTTTTATCTTTAGTATGAGAGTTTACTTATTTTCCATTCTTTTGTTTAACGATGGAATGCGGGGTTTAGAGATCTCAGTATGAAAAGATGTACCCATCTGCACTAGAGTCAAGATGGGCAGGACAGGCTGCCCATCTTGCCAGCAGAAAACAAGCCATTAGCCTCTTAAAATTTTCACAGTGGCTTTGCCTATGCCTTTGAGAGCCAAAAGATCTTTATCACTACCTTTGTCGATTGCGGCCTTTGTTGCAAAACCTCCCTCTTCAAGTACTTTGATATAGTTTGCTTTTAAATTCGGGAATTCATCAGCTAAAGATTTAGACTCTGGTTCTGGTTCTGGTTCTGGTTCTGGTTCTGGTATAGTCTCAGTTGCTTTAACTGAGGAATCTATTGTTTTTTCTGGTGCAGCTTTAGTTTCTTCTTTACTTGCAGTGGAACTCGTTTCAGCAGACGTCTCTTTAACTGCTGCTGTTTTAACTGCAGAGCTTGCTGTACTTTTTGTATTGCTCGTGTTGCTTGCACTACTATCCAAATAAGAATTTCCTGAAGCACTGGGTCTGTCTTCATCAATTCCCAGTAATTTTAAAAACCAGTTAAACATGATTCATTCCTTTTTATAGGGTGACTGCTTTTTATAGCAATTATGTTAAGGTTACAAACTAGGAGCCATCTATGTCCTAGACAAACCCCTTTCAGCATTCTGGCGTTTCTATTGAATATATTCCTTGACGGAAGTCAATAAACTGCCTATTAGTTAAGGATACAATAGATTTTTACTTTATCAATCAGAAAAGCCTTATGAATTTTAATTTTTTTTCACAAAAAATGTCACTTTTTCTATTGATTGTCATTATATTCATAACAGCATGCAGTAAAGATGAACATGATCATCCAGAACTACAGACTGGAGAAGATTTTTTTAATGCTCATTGTGCTGGTTGTCATAAGCCTGATGGCACCGGCTTGTTTCTAAAAGGGATCCCTGCCAATATCAGCACCAATAAAAATATATCCGAGCTCATTCTTTATATTAAACAGGGGGGGCAATCCAACCATTCTAAAATGCCTGTTTTTAAAACCATGCCTGATGCAGAGGCAAGCAAAATTGCCCGCCACCTGTTAGTCTTAAAAAACCGCTATATTGATAACAAAGATAATAAAAATAAACTCTTATTAAAACGCAAAGATAAACTATAAAATCGTGCTTAGGCTGCACTCAAAAATACGTCTATTTTCTCCCTTCCAGTGCATGGGGAATTTGTCCTGCAGACAAGGCGTACAGCACCTTGATCTTAAATAATGTTAACATGCCCTCTCTAAGGTAAGATATCCTCAAACGGACATTCAGAATAAACCCAAGCTAATGTATGAAGCAACTGACACCACAAATACCTGAAAAACAATTACTCAGTGCCATCACTACGGTATTGTCTCATTATATTACTGAGACCGATCCCTATGTCTTATTTAATGGCCTCTTGGAAATTTTGCTTGATTTAACAAAAAGTGAGTATGGATTTATTGGTGAGGTATTTTATACTGAGGACGACAAGCCTTATATTAAAAGCTATGCTACAACGAATATTGCCTGGAGTGAAGAGACTCGATGTCTTTATAACAAAACAAGACGCAATGGTATGATTTTTTCTAAGGTGGATTCTCTTTATGGCTCTGTATTAAAAACAGGTCAGCTGGTTATCTCAAACAATCCCAAAACTGATCCTCGCCGCTTCGGTTTGCCTGAAGGTCATCCACCACTGAATACATTTATGGGGATCCCTTTTTACGGCGGTGGTAAGCTGCTCGGCTGTGTTGGAATTGCTAATCGGGATAATGGCTACCATGAATCACTGGCTGACTCTCTGACCCCCTTTCTTATTACCTGCGGCAATCTGATTCAGGCCTATCAAAATAATATCAAACACCAGCAGGTTGAAGCCGAGTTTCAGCGCTACAAAGAACGTTTAAAACTGCTTGATAAGGATACTATGCTCGGCTGCGATTATAAATTCAATCACTCTCACCTGACTTTAACTCAGAAGGGCCGGGCTATTTGTTTAACAAAAAAAGAACTCAAACTTTTAGAAATACTGATCCTCAATCATGATCGTCCAACTCAATACGATATTATTGAACAGCATGTCTGGGGAAATATTCTGGTCGGTGAATCCTCTTTACGCTCACTATTACGCCGCCTGCGACAAAAATTACCTGAACTGCCGATAAAAACCGTTTCAGGTGTGGGATATATGCTCACCATTCCCAGTTCAGATTATCAGAGCAGTTAAGACCCTATGCATTATCTGCATAAAGGCAAGAGCCTGGTTTTTATGCCGCAACCGGTAAGATACTGAGTACATCAATTGATTTTTTTGACTTCTTCCTGAACAGTCTGCCAAAGAACTGATTGATTTTATTGCTACGCTCTAAGGATGCAATTATGTTTTTTTGTCGATAACCCACATGCTCTAAAAATAAAAACAACTCTGAATTATCCGGTTCGATTTTTAAACCCTTAATAATTGTCGACAGGCCCTGTTTTCGCTCCCCCAGACTAAAGTAAGCATAAGCAAGGACGCGCAAAATATTGGTATCCACAGGATTTAATCGGTGTGCCTTTTCAATATTGGTAATTTTTCCCTCCACACCACCCAACACTTCACATAAACCAAGATAGGCCATACATTTGGCAGTAGCAGTCTTGCTTTGCTTGTGTTTATTTTGTGCCACTCGAAAATAAAATACACCTTTTGAGTAGTCTGAATTTTTTAATGCCTGAATCCCCTGTGAGAACTCATCAACTAACCGGGCATTTGTTTCCATTATTTATTTTCCCCACTTCCCTAAAGTAAATTATGCTTATTCATTCGATGTCTAATGGTAATGGTAGTATATAATATTTTATTGCCAACTTTCTTAAACTATTTTATGATTCAGCACAATCGTATCAAATTACAGAAAAAGATCTATAGGAATTATATTGACAAAAAACAGGCTTACCCCAATTATTATTTTGCTTTCATTAATGTTGTCTGGAACTATCATAGCAAATGAGATGACTGGGATGTATTCCTATATGGCTGATACTGGTCTGTTTCTTAAGTGCGGTCAGACAAAACGACTTCCTGTGGCAATGGAAGGTGACAATGCTGCACTGGAAAGAGCTTACCTGAAGAATCGTTACCAGCCAGGAAAGTCTTTATTAGTCACGATTAAAGGCCATACAAGTACACGTCCTAAAATGGAGGGCGATGGCCGGGAGACTGTGCTTATTGTTGATGAATTTTTAAGCATTGCCCAACAGGAACGTTGCACTGGCATTGTCCCTCCATCCTCTTTAATAAATACATATTGGAAACTGGTTGAGCTTGATGGCAAAAAAATCAATCACCATGCAATCAGAGCAGAGCTGCAAGCCCAAAGAGAGCTTTATTTTATTATTAAAAAAGACAATGTTGTTTCAGGATTTTCCGGCTGTAATAAATTCTCAGGCAATCTAACTTCTGATGATAAAAAAATTAAAATTGGCCCCCTTATGATGACCAGAATGGCCTGCCCCGCCATGGAAATTGAACACCAGTTTAATACCCGCCTCACTAAAGCTGATAACTATCACATCAAAGGTGAAAGCCTGGAACTGTTCCAGGGTAACAAATTAGTTGCTAAATTTATCGCTATGTATTTTTAAAGGCACCCACAGAAGCCAGCCTGAAGGTCAGAAAACTAAACCAACCAATGCTACTGCTTCAGCAATTTCAACCGTGGCTCCCAGCGTATCACCCGTCATACCTCCCAACCGCTGTACCATCATTGCCCGTAAAGCCAGTACAATAAGCGCAACCAGAAGCAGTGAAAACAAGCTGCCAAAAATTAAATACAAACATGCACTGACTATCAGACTGCCCCATAAAATATTCTCACCCGGCATATAATCTAAAAAAGCAGCACCCAGCCCTGAATCACGCGCATAAATTGTTGTCATAAATAAAAGCAGGATAGTACCTCGTGACAGCATGGGAACTACAATCAAAAAAGCAGCCTGATCCATGCGAAGAAGTTGGCTCAATGCAGCCCATTTTAATAATAGGATCAGTATGATCACTGCAACGGCAATAGGGCCGCAATAAGGATCTTTCATAATTTCAAGAGTACGATCTCTGTCATTTTGACCACCAATCCAGGCATCAGCACTATCAGCCAGCCCATCCAGATGCAGACCGCCAGTAATTAATACCCAGACTGTCAATATTATTGCCGCCAGAACGCTACTGGAAAAGTCAGTTGAAAAAAACAGGATAGCTTCAGTTAATAAAAAGAACAGGAAACCTATTATGGCACCCACTAATGGATAAAAAATAATCGACTGACCAATTTGGGATTGAGAAACATCCCCTTTTAACGGAGTTTGTATCCGGGTAAGAAAGCTCAATGCAATATAAAATGAACGCAAATGCTTATTAATAAAAGTTGGTTCCATTAGCTTGTCTTTCCAGATCAAAGATTAATATGAGATTTTAAAGTCACTAAAAACTTTGGCCCATTATAATAAACTTGCAAGGTCGTACAACAGGCATAAGGCACTTCTATATTATGGATGGTGTGGATCGGCATTTTTAAAATTTCAGCCAGTATCATTTTTTGAACACCGCCATGAGAAACCAGTAAACAGTTTTTTCCTCTATGCTTCATCAACAATTCATTCCAGCAAGCAACAACTCTGGTTTGAAAAGCAAGCACTGGTTCACCATCAGGTGGAGTATTATTTAAAGGATCTTGCCAGAATTTATCTAATCTGTCACCGTCATTGTCTTTAACACTTTGCACCGTTTGCCCATCCCATTGACCAAAATCTATTTCTTTGAGAGCTGATATTGTTTCCAGTGGCAGTGAATGTTTCGTTGACAAACTTTCAGAAAAATCATAACAGCGTTTTAAGGGTGAACTAATGATGTGATCCAGTTTCTCAATAGATGCATGTTTACTAACAGCATCAGACATTTGCTGCCATCCTTTTTTTGTCAGGGTATTATCAGTAATACCTCGAAAGATTTTTTCTGATAAAAGACTATCCGAAGGCTCACCATGCCTCAGAAGAATGAAAGTTGATGACTGATTATGATCAGAGGTCATAGTGATTTTTAACCTGAACAAGATGTATATGCCCCGGCATTGAAAACAGACTCAAGAGCATGATGAAACAACAATAAGAGAATATGACTGCATGCTAAGTCAGTTTTTCACTAACATCAGCACTGGAAAAACTGGCCATCTCATTTTGCAATAAGCAAGCTGAACGAATCAGTGGATAGGCTAGAGCAGCACCACTTCCTTCACCCAGGCGGAGGTTAAATTCCAGCAGAGGTGTTACTGCAATGAGTTCCAGTACTTTTTTATGTCCCTGCTCAGCTGACCTATGGGAAAAAATTAACCAGGGTTTACATTCTGGTTTAATACGAATTGCAAATAATGCAGCAACTGAACAAATAAAGCCATCAACCAGAGAAATAATACCCTTTTGAGCACTACGAATAAAACTAGCAGTCAAGGCCGCTATCTCAAAGCCGCCAAATGTTTGTAATATTTCTAAAGGCGAACTTAAATGTTGTTTATTATTTGTTAAAGCCTCTTTAATCACCTGAACTTTATGAGCCAGAGCATCTTTGTCAATTCCTGTCCCCAGACCAGTTATTATCTCAGGCTCAATTGAGCTCAAGGCACAGACAAGGGCACTTGCACTACTGGTATTTGCAATACCCATCTCACCAAATATCAATAACTGGCAATGACTGTCGTGGGCTTGATCAACATATTTTTTTGCTGTATTAAAGGCTTTTATTATTTGCCTCTCATCCATGGCTTGCTCATGCAGAAAGCTTTTTGTCCCGGCAGCAATCACCTGATGTTCAACCCGTTTCATCCTGGGTAGTTCGATGACCAGACCGAGGTTGATCACTTGTAGTGATAAATCATGCTGTTTGGATAAAACAGAAATTGCTGCACCACCGGCTGAAAAATTTTTAACCATTTCAGCAGTAACGACCTGTGGAAATGCTGAAACATTCTCTTGTGCAATACCATGATCAGCTGCATAAATAATAATTTCTGCCTGATCAATATTTGGCTGCTTTGTCTTTTGCAGACCTGAAATAATCACAGCAATCTCTTCCAGAACACCCAGAGCTCCCTGGGGTTTGGTAAGCTGATTTTGTTTCTCCTGAGCTTGCAGCAAAAAGCCTTTGTCCAGTTGACCCACAGGCTCAGATAACCAGTCAATCATACTTATCCCCTGTATTTTTTATAACTTGCTCAAGCCCAGCAATGACCAGTGACACTCGATCACTGATTTTAGCCAGATCCTGATGCAGAAATCCGGCTTCATCAACATAGCGTCGGCTTAATTCTCCCATAGGCACAACGCCCATTCCTGTTTCATTACTGACCATGATGATATCAGCCTGTGATTTTTTTAACTGCAGGATAAATTTCTCTTTTTCCTGCTCAAACAACTTCACATCTGAATGACAAAGCAGGTTGGTCAGCCAAAGGGTCAGACACTCAATTAATAGAACGCTATCAGATTGATTATTTGCTTCAAGAACTTCAGCTAATTTTATTGGCTCTTCAACAAGTTGCCATTCTACCGGCCTTCTTAGCTGATGATGCTTGATACGTTCAGCCATTTCATTATCATGGACTGTTGCAGTGGCAATATAAATAATCTTTTTTTTAGATGCTGGATCTGCACGGGAAAGCAATGCAGCTCTTGATTCAGCTAATGTGCTTTTCCCGGAGCGAGCCCCACCAAGGATTAATTCTATCAATATTCTCTCGTTTATTATTTTTATAAATGACAGCTAAAGCAGATGGGCATGATTTATTCAGGGTTTAATTGATTGACTGGATTTAAGGCTCTTTAGCGATTACACAGCGATTTCTGCCATCATCCTTGGCTTGATACAATGCTTTGTCCGCACGTCTGAAAGCTGATTCGGGTGTATCATTTTCCATAAACAGACTAATACCACAGGAAATTGTGACCTTAACATTACTTCCACGATAATGAAACTCAAGATCTTCTACAGAACTACGGATTTTTTCTGCAATCTTAAAACCACCACCCAACGTGGTTTCAGGCATGAGACCTACAAATTCTTCACCACCAAAGCGGGCAACAAAATCAGTTTCACGCAAGTTTTTGCGTAATAAACTTGCCACCACTTTTAAAACCTTATCGCCGGCCTGATGCCCATAGGTATCATTCACTTTTTTAAAAAAATCAATATCCCAGACCATAATTATCAGTGTTGAGTTGTATCGTTTCCAACGAGCATATTCCTGGCTCAGACGCTCATCATAGGCCATTCGATTGGGCAATTGTGTCAGCTGGTCGATCAATGCTTTATTTTTTGATGTAATAACCTGCTGACGTAATTTTCCACTTTCACTTTCAAGTTGTTTTAATTTTCCAGAGAGATGTTCGTTCTCTTTTTCAACACGGGCCACCCGGTCACTTTCTTTCTCTCGATGCAAATCAATATGGTTCAGGATCTTATCCAGATGCGTTTGGACAGCCGCTTCCATCTCTTCAATATTCTGAATAGAGGACACTGAATCACCAATGCTTTTTACCTGTTCTTTTACTGCATCATCCAGGTCAACACCATTTTGGTATAACTGCTGATATTCAATCAGGCTATTTTGTAAGTATTTATCCACTTCTTCAAGACGGCCATTCAGACTTTTCAGAAAACGTTCAAATTCTTTTTGTTCCTGTTGAACATTACTACGCATTTTACTGATTAATTCAGCAATTAATTTTAAAGCTCCTGGTAATTCTGCTGTTGTAACGCCATGAGAAAAATCTTCTTTTAATTGCTCTGCTTTATCTTTAACTTCATCCTCAAGAGGTAAAAATTCAATCAGGCGGATAAGTAACTCGTTATGCTCCAGCATGCTATTCATAGAATCTTCGTCCGTGCAGTCAATAATGCCTGAATCATGGAGAATATCTTTTAAATCATCTAATAAAACATGAATTTCTTTGGTTGGTTTAATATCAAGAATTTTATCAATCAATTGCTCTTTGACATCATTATTAACATCCATGCCATCAATAATTGATTCAAGCACATTGTGTACGGTTGAAACAACACTGGTTAATTGCTCCTGATTAAGTGACACCGCCTGCTCTTCTGTTGTTTGAACAGAAGTCACCGTCAAAGGTTCTTCATTTGCTAAAGGCTCTTTTTCAGCTAAAGGCTCTTTGCTTACTGAAGGAACTGGATTTGCTGGAGGCTCTGTATTTGCTGAAGGCTCCTTACCTGCTGAGGGCTCCTGATCTGCTGAAGGCTCTTTATTCGCGGAAGGCTTCTGATCTGCTGAGGGCTCCTTATCCGCTGAGGGCTCCTTATCCGCTGAAGGCTCCTTATTCGCGGAAGGCTTCTGATCTGCTAAAGGCTCCTGATCAAGTGAGTTTGTTTTACCATTTCCAGAGAATAAGTTCTTTAAAAAACCACCATGATTTGATTGATTTTTCCCAGCCTTCTGGGCATTTTCTAAGACCGTTTGCTCGATAACATCAGCCAGTAAAGAGCTGAAACTTTTAAGTAATTCATTTTCTTCCGGGGGATTTTTTGCTTTAAGTGCTTTGAGTAATTTGCGTGATTTTTTTTCTGCTTTACCACTCAGGTGCATTTGTTCAACTATTTTTAATAAAAATCCTGCATCTCCTCTGGAATCATCTTTTACCATGTTATCCAGTTTAACTATCTCTTTTGAGACGCGATCTAAAATTGAATGAATAAGCTGATTATCTTTACCTTTTCGAATGGCTGTACGCAATTCACCAAGCCCTGCATCAAGGCTTTTGCTATTACCTTCTGCAGCCAGAGTCAGTCTTGATATGGCCTGTTTAAACAAATCTTCCAGAGACTGCCATTTTTTTTCACGATGCTCAATGTCATCAAGACTATCGTAGTATTTCTGTTTCCAATGTGCGTTATTATCTGCCATGATGAATCGTTATACTTATTTAAGATGATTGCTTTACTATAATAAAAAAAGAGCCATAAAAAAAGGCATAAGGAAAAACCTTGTGCCTTTTAGGACAAATAAATTTCATATTTGTGTGTTATTTAGCTTTTTTTTCAATTTTTTCTGCTAAATAATCAACCACCTTGAATACATTTGCATGACTCTGTGCCAATGTACCATTAGTACGATACTTACCCTGAACAACAATATTCGGCACCGAGGTAATACCATAAGAATTTGTCATGGTTTTTGCGCGACGAGTTTTAGCCGCAACAGTGAAAGAATTCAATGCCTGCTCCAACTTCACTTCACTGATACCATTGGCGACAAAAAGTGCTTTAATAGCATCAAATCCACGGATCTGTTTACCTTCACCATGCATTGCTTCAAAAATAATCGGGTGCATTTTTTCCTGAACACCCAAAACCTCTGCAGCATAATAAAGTCTTGCCAGCGCTTCCCAGTTGTCACTAAAGACAGCAGGTACATGAACAAACTTAATATTGTCGGGTTTAGTCTCTTTCCACTTTTCAATATGGGGTTCAAAACGATAACAATGCGGGCATGCATATGAGAAAAATTCGATTACTTCAACGGTCCCATCAGTAGGGGCGGGCTGAGCCTTTTTCAGCAACTCATACTCAATACCTTCATCATAGTCAGCCCAGGCAAAACCACTTAAGCCCAAAACCATGAGAAGAGTCAAAATCTTACGCATATTGTTTTCCTTATTTGTTATATTTATTACTGATAAAATTAGAACACATACTACCTGAATAGTTCCTGAAGGCTCCTGGAATACACCCCTCTTTACAGATCAGCCTTTTTTATAATTCGCCATAGGAGTGCAAGCCCGATAAAAACATATTAACACCAATAAAGGCAAAAAGAGTCACAAACAAGCCAATAATAGACCACCAGGCCAATGGCCGTCCACGCCAGCCTTTGGTTAATCTCAGATGCAGCCAGGCTGCATAATTCAGCCAGACAATTAATGCCCATGTTTCTTTTGGGTCCCAGGACCAGTAACCACCCCAGGCCTCTGCAGCCCACATTGCGCCCAGAATTGTTGCCAGGGTAAAAAATGCAAATCCCAGAGCGATGGATTTGTACATCACATCATCCAGAATGTCTAAATCCGGGAAGCGTTCAATTATAGCGCCTCCTCTGCCTTTTTTCACCATAGTATCTTTAATGAGATAGGCCACAGCCAGCATGGCCGCCAGAGCAAACGCGCCATAACCCACAAAATTGGCAGGCACATGGATTTTCATCCAGTAACTTTGCAAAGCAGGAACCAGAGGTTGAATCTCACTGGCACCACGGGAACCAAAGCCATACCAGAGCAAAAATGCAACAGCTGAACTGATCACCAGAAGTACAAAACCGCCCATATTATAGGTTTTATTTTTGCCTTCATAATAGAGATACATTAAAGCGGTAATAATAGAAAAAAGAATAAAGACTTCATACAAATTACTCACTGGAATATGGCCCACATCAAAGTGAATCAAATAAGATTCACGCCAGCGAACCAGCAAACCAACCAGGCCCATAACAGTTGCAGACCAGGTCATTGCAGATGCAGTTTTGCTACTGAATTCCGAACCAATAAACAGACCGATAAAGTAGGCAACAGTAGCAAGCACATAAAGCGCAGACATCCACATAATAGCTGATTTACTGGAGATTAAGAATTTCAGAAAAAAATTCGTCTCACCCAGCGCCAGCTCATTACCATAAAGGTAAATTGCAAACAGACTAATAACCGCAACATAAAGAGAATAGGCCCGCACTGGTTTCCAGAACCATCCCCAGGCTATAATTGCCAGTGCGGTTGCAAATAAAATTCCCGCTTCATAGGCATCCATAAACACTGAATACTGCTGCCATGCATAAGCGGTCGACATCAGAATAATAGCGGCCCATCCCCAGTCAAAGAGACTGAGTTTACGCCAGAGATTCTGCTTTTCGAAAATGTTTTCCATCTCCTGACCTGTCATTGACATAATTAAATACCCATATTTAATAAGTTTATGTAAAATTATTTCTAGACTCTTAACCCTTAGCTTTTTTCTTCCATGAAGTGCTTATCTAAAAGTTGAGAGAATGCCTTAAACTCCATGGCAAATTCATTCTGATGTCGATCACCTGAACCCGCAGCAATTAGCCGAGAACCGGACTCAGACTCAACTGCCGGTGTAATGATGATCCAGATGCGCTTATGGGCTACATAAAACATCAGGACGATACCAACACACAAAAGAATACAGCCCAGATACACCAGATCTTTACCGGGTGCTTTGGTGATCTGAAAACCGGATGCTTCTTTATGTTCAAAGGATTTTACCTGTAAAAAGAAAGGTGCCTTATAATTTGAAACAACGCCCATAGTATTGACCATATCATCGTAATATTGTTCCTGAGCTAGTGTAATACTATTCTCAATATCAACACCTTCTCCCTGTAAAACTTCCAGATAAACTGTTCCTAAAATAGTTTGCAATACTTTAAAGTAGGAATCAGAAACATCTTTTTGCTTATCTTCCGGTACATTATCATTGATATCATTCAAAACACGATCAAAGCCACCCTGATTGAATAATTCAGCCAGCTTCTGCATCACAATAGCCATTTGAGCTATCATTTTTGCATCAGGGACTCCTGCTGACTGTAAAGACATTGCTGCTGTTTTTTCTGCAATACGCTGCATTTCTACTGGGTTGCCCAACAGGGCACGAAAATCAAAAAAGCGTTTCAGGCTGATATCATCATCTGCGGGAATAAAAAGATATCTAAATGGCTCTGCCGCCGTACTGCGCACACCACTGAGAAAGAAAAACCGCCCTTCCTGCGTACTTGGATTGAGATAGTTAATAAATTCCTGAGCCTGGCCAGAACTGTCGCGGATACGAAAAGTCAGACTGGGCCCCATATTCTTAAATTTATGTTCATTTTCTCCAGTGCCCGCTTTCGGGTTGGGCTGAACATTTGAAATTTTAAATTCTGCCAGTTCCAGCTTATAGTCACCTGCGGGTGTTTTAATAACTTTGCTCTCACCAATGACCTGCTTAAAAGGGGTTATTTTAAAGGCTTCTGCAGCTTCAGCCGAACCAGCATTATCTGGGACAGCCATAGGCCATGCCTGAATGTCCATAATAGAACCACCATCCTCAAAGGATGCCTGATAAATGGCAAAATCTTTATAAATCAGAGGATGATTAACTTCGACTGTTTTACTGATTTTTTCACCTGTTTCTTTATCTTCAATAACCACATCACTCTCAAATGACTTGGGCATCCCCGAGTCATAATGCTCTATACGAAATTCATTGAGGCTAATAGTAAAAGGCAGTTCCTGAACCAGATAACCATTACGCATCTGTAAAAAAACCAGCCCTGTAGTATTGCCTTCCGGGATACTGGCATTGCCACGAAAAGCATGATTTTCATCTGCTTTCAGACGACTGATATCAGGCACTTGTGAAGCAAATAAATCACGTGTCTCCGGCTTGAGCTGACCTGCAACTTCACGTAATTTCAGATTGAAATTACCATCATATAAAGCACTTAGACAGATAATAATGATAGCGCCATGGGTAAACAGATAGCCTAAACGATTGACAGCTCCTTTTTTAGCCGCAATTGTAATCACGCCCTGCTCATTTTTCTGACGACTCTGATAACCGCCATTTCTGAGTTTTTCCTTGATAAATTCAGCCGCCTCATCAGGACTGTTCTTAGTGTTCCATGAACCGGAAGAATGCATCAGTTTTAATGATTTGGAGGAGACTTTCAGGCGGAACTGACGCCACTCACGAATAATGGTTGGGGTATAACGATAGATACACGTTGCTGTTGAAACCAGCAGAAATCCCAGCAATAAAACAAACCACCAGGAGCTGTAAATATCAAACAACTCCATCGAACGAAACACTTCAAACCAGAAAGGACCAAACTTAACGATGTAAGTATTATAATCCTGATTTTGCTGCAAAATAGTGCCTATAATGGAGGCAATAGCAATGATCACAAATAGACTAATTGCTAATTCCATTGAGCCTAAAAAGCTAAGAAGTACCTTTAATAAACCATGTTCTTTGAGATTTGAGCGTTCCCGTTCAATGGCTTGCTTTTGAAGGCTGGCTGCTGCTGGAGCCTCTTCTTGCTGCTGTGTATCCGATTTTATTTCGTTACTCACATTTTAACTCATGTTCTAAAAACAGATAATGCATAAAAATGAATTATCAAAAAAAAGGGGTGGTCAAAGACCACCCCAATCATTATAAGAGCTAACCATCTATATTTAAACCGTAGATTTTATCCGGTTAAGACCCCTTTTGTTAAAGCCAGAGCCTCAATAGGATGATAGATAGCTTAAGGCTGCAAACCTTGAATGTATTGTGCAACCGCCTTAATTTCCGGATCACTCATACGTTTTACTGCATTACGCATCATTTTGCTGGCATCGTTGGTACGACCAACAGGCTCACTTCCCATGCTCTGCGCAGCAGTGCGGAAATCTTTTAATTGTTTTTCAATATAAACTGACTTCTGACTGGCTAGCTGTGGATATCCCGAACCCGGGTTACCATTTCCTGCCGGACCGTGACAGGCCATACAGGCTGGAACACCAACTTCGGCAATACCACCTTTATAAATTGCCTGACCGGCATCAACTGAAGCAGGATCAGCCTGACCAGCCTTAATTGTCTGACCTGAAAAGAAAGCCGCAACATCGTGCATTGCCTGATCATCAAGAGCCATAATCATGGCGTTCATAGTTGGATCTTTACGTTTGCCTTCTTTAAAATCTTTCATCTGTTTATAAAGATAAGAGGCGCTTTGTCCCGCAAGATTAGGAAAGTTTGGAGTAGCCGCTAAAGAATTACCGTCAGCGCCATGGCATGCAACACAGCTCGCGCCTTTTGTTTTTCCAGCTTCAGCATCTCCAGCCGCGTGGACGACTCCTGTCAAACCTGCTATTAAAGCAGCAACGATTGCAATTTTTTTCATGGTTTTACCTAATCTTGAAATTTCAAAAATACTCATTATACGTTCTATCACTTAACTCTTATATAAAACAACCTATACAAATGACAGCAAGTATAAAGAGTAGCCTGATCCCACTTAAAATGCATTATTAAAGTACATGCCGACAGGGATTCAGGTCAACTTTTTACCTGTAATAGCTTACTTGGCAGCAGCAGCCATATACTCAACAACTTCGCGGATTTGAGCTTCAGTCATCTGTGTACCGCCCTTAGGAGGCATAGCACCTTTACCAGTGATAACAGTCTTAACCATAGCATCAGTACCTGCTGCTATTCTAGGAGCCCAAAGTGCTTTATCAGCAAATTTAGGTGCACCGGCAATACCCGCATCATGACAAGCAAAACAAGCTGTTTTATAAAGAGCAGCGCCATCAGCAAAAGCAGCAGCAGAACCTGTAACAAAAGCAGCTGCAACTAATAATTGAATTGTTTTTTTCATTTCTAACTCCGTAAAAGGATAAATTGTATATCGAGTCAACCATTCTGTTATTTACTTCAAGGCTGGACACAGAAGTTGTTCGATGTAAAAAATTTGAGATATTTTACACAAATTAGCGCCATTTGACCAACATTTGTTCATAATAAAGTGCTAAAATAGTGAATTGTATTGATCTATGCCAACATTCGGTTAAAGATCAGTCTATCCCTATGCTTGAAACCTGCTCTTCATCACTGACCAACGGATCTTAAGGAGTTCTTAAGATGACCTTGATAAAATAAGAGAAGATTTTACACTCAGATTATCACAAGCTAACTGAACAAAAACTTAACATGTCGCTAACACTTTTTACCACAAGCTATACGCCCGATGATGATGCTATATGACAAATTCTAATCCCTATCGCAGTGCTGAATTTTTACTCAGTGTTAATAAATGGAGTCAGCTTCCACATGATAATGCCATAGAGGTCGCATTTGCAGGGCGCTCCAATGCTGGCAAATCAAGCGCAATTAATACCATCAGTAATATTAAAAGCCTCTGTCGGACCTCTAAAACACCCGGCCGAACTCAGATGATCAACTATTTCTCAATTGATCCCAATCGGCATCTGGTAGATCTTCCTGGATATGGTTATGCCAAGGTGCCGCTCAAGATAAAACAGCACTGGCAAAATTTATTGGAGCGCTATTTAATTGACCGCTCTTCTTTAAAAGGCGTCATGATGATTATGGATGCCCGTCGTCCTTTAACAGAATATGACTGCCTGATGCTGCAGTGGTGCCAGAAGGCTGAGATGTCAGCCCATATTTTATTAACTAAGGCCGATAAACTTAAACGTGGCGCAGCCAAAAATACACTATTCAAGGTCCAGAAAACGCTTGAAACTGACTATCCTGGAAGCAGCGTACAATTATTCTCTTCACTAAAGAAAACCGGAGTCGATGAAGCAAGGGATAAGTTAAACCAGTGGTTTGAATTAGACCCTTCTTAAATTTTTTGGCTAAAGGCTTTTATTTGGCCAAAGGCTTTTGAATGAATTCTGCAGCAAAAAAAACCCCCACATAAAGTGGGGGGAAAAAAGGGATTAAGTGAAGTGTTCATAAGGCGTTAACTTTATTCACACTATAATTATGACCCCTCTGTTTTCTATTAGTTCAAAATAAATTCTAAAACAAAACATATCTCTGATACAATCAATTTTCTGACTGGCCCTGATACACACTATGAATGATATAACAGCAAAACTCTCAGGAATATTAACTGAGCTCAAAAAATTCATTAAAGCACCTAACTATTTGATTGCCGGACTTATAATCCTGTTTATCACACTGATTCTATTTCCTGTTTTAAAATTCTTAGCCATTACTCTGGCCATTATATTTATTTTTATCGGCTTTAATCCAGAACATGACCTTAGTCAGCAGGTAATGGAATTTATTGACAAATTTAAGTCATAAGATGTGATCTATTCCTACCCGGCACTATCTCAGACTCAGAGCAGAATTGGTCTACCTCATTAACTGTCCGACCATATTTAATGTCTGTCAGCTTTTTTTACAGTTCAATCCATTATAAATTTATAAAATTCAACATAAAACCATAAATCAATGATATATAATAATATTTTATTTATGGCTCAATAAATGCTTATCTAAATTATAAATAATTTAAATGGAGAGATTAAGATGAAGAAACTTCTAACAGCATTTGCTTTTACTATTGCTTCTGCTTGTTCCTATGCAACACCTGTAGATTTGAGCAGTTGGTCAGAGGAAGGCGGCGGCGATTGGACCGTCGCAGGTGATACTCATTCCGTATTCCAGCGCGTCAACACTGCCTTACCTGCTGTGTTTTATAACAATACCAATAGTCAGGGGCTGGCCCTGTCAGGACAAATAACAGTTGAAACCACAGGAGATGATGATTTTATCGGTTTTGTTCTAGGTTATAACACCGGCGATTCTTCAAATGCAAATGCAGACTATTTATTAATTGACTGGAAACAAAACAACCAGCAGGTTGGCAGCTATGGAAACAGGGGACTTGCGATTTCACGAGTCACTGGTGAATTTAATTTTTCTGACTTCTGGGGACATGAAAATGTTGTTGAAGAATTGCAACGAGGTGCAAATTTAGGTGATGCTGGCTGGGTGGATAACGAGACTTACGACTTTGATTTAATTTTTAATTCAACCAATGTACAGGTTTTTGTTAATGGTGTCTTAGAGATTAACATTTCAGGAACTTTTGCAGATGGAAGCTTTGGCTTTTACAACCTGTCACAAGGGAGTGTAAGATATGCAGGTATTGAAGAGGAAATCGCTCCTCCTGCCGTACCAGCTCCTGGAGTTCTGCTGTTAATGGGACTAGGTCTGGGCATAATGAGTATTGTTCGTCGTAAAGCATAACTCATATAAAGCTTTATACATCACAAAAAAGCCATATCAATTGATATGGCTTTTTTACTACAGTTTATAATACGTAAATCAACTTGATATCGTTGTTCCTAAACCATCAGTTAATGTACTCAAACAAGCACCTTACCTGCCTCTTTTTCCTGTAATGGCATTTTAGAAAATTCAATACCTGACCAGCCCTGCTTTATAAAATTACGGATATTCTGATGATTATTTGCTTCAGGATTTTTCACAACATCATCTCGATAGTAAGAGCCGAAACATGCCAGAGTCTGTTCTTTTGATAAGTTCTGTAGTTGGGCAAAGGCAAAGAGTTTGCAGGAACCAGAGTTTTGTCCAGACTTATTAATCAGATCACCATTTCTAAATTCTGTTTCATTAAAAATATAAAGGCTTTCAATGATAGACATTGTCTCTGAAAATTCTATGTTTTCAGGCGTTTTCTTTAATTGTTGTAGAAATTTTTCCAGACTCATTTAATATACCTTTTAACGGAGTTAACTTATTTGTATGCTATTATATCAATTTAGAGTATCAAGCAAACATCTTTATATAGTTAGCTCATAGAACTTTCATACATCTTATAGTTATTTTTACCCGAACGTTTAACCGCATACATAGCTGTATCGGCAAAACTAATCAATTCATCCAAATCTTTTGTTTGACTCGGGTAAAGTGCGATACCAATACTGCTGCCTATATGACATTGTGCATCTATCACATCAAAAGGTTGAGATAAAGCTTCAATCACTTTGTCAGCAACTATCTTGACCGCTTTATTGTCATCACTAGCGACTATATTTTGTGCAACAAGGGTAAACTCATCACCTCCCAGACGTGCAAACACATCATCATTCCTCAGTGTTTCCCCAACTCTGGTGGCAACCTGGCGCAATATTTCATCGCCATAATCATGACCATAATCATCATTGATTGATTTAAAACCATCCAGGTCAATAAAGAGTAAGGCTAAGCCTTTATTTTTACTATCCATTTCTTTCATACCTTGAGAAAGGTATCCTAAAAATGAGGAACGATTAGGCAACCCTGTCAATACATCATAGTGAGCCAAATGTTGTAGCTGCTTGTTTACTTCGACTAAATCTTTAGTGCGCTCTGCCACCGTAATTTCGAGATCGTCTTTATTTTTCTTTAAGGTTTTAATAAAATGAGAAAAACGAATACTGACAAAAATACCAATAGCAATACTAATAATAACGCCTAAAAAAGTGGCTAATAGCAGATCCCTGCGTGTGGTATCAAATAACTTTTTTGCTTTATCCATCGCCTTATGAGAATTATTACTTTCATAAGCTATTAAATCATCTAATTTAGACAAAGCAATTATTTGATTAGGAGATACTTCTTTAACTAATAAATCCTGGGCTGCCGAATATTGTTCATCTTCAACTAACTCAATTACTCTGCGTTGGCCTGGAACAATGGAACGTGCAAATTCACGGTGGTGATCAAGAAGCTTTTGTTCTTGAGCCGATAAATTTGTAGCCACCAATTGCTTACGATAGCCTAAAAATGAACTGCCAAGCGAGCCAAATTCTGTTTTTAAATCATCAATTTCAAAAGCATCATCTGTACTGACCATAGAAAAGAGGATCGGTGCTCTTTCTCTGGATATAACACGCATTTTTTGCACCAGTTGCATGCGTACATTGTACACATCAACCACTTTGACAAATTCAGTTTTGACATCATTAAAACGCCATAGAGCCAGAACAGTTTGTATTAGCATTAAGAGAATTATAAAACCAAAACCAGTGGCTATGCCTCTGTTCGAGAACATTTTTGTAAACTTATCGATAAACATTCGTATTGTGTCCTTGCCCCACTAAATTAGCCGTTCCAGAATAATGAACAATATTAATAAATATTTTATTTAAAAACAATCACTTAGATTTATCTCTCACTATAAAACATCAGTTATTGTGGAAAAACATTAATAATTGTAAGTGTAAGTGTAACAGATAGATTAAGAGTTTGACTGTATTAAACAAAATAGATTAAATTGGAAATGGCCATACATGATTTGAAGAATAAAGAGAAAGAAGCACAATGGTTATTTTATGAGGAGCTGCCGTTACAACTCTTCCATAAAATCAAGCATGGCTTGATGACGTATGGTTTTACGATGATTGGCCCATAATTCTTTAAGTTTATCCTGATCACAGATTTTTCGGTCCACCAGCATACGAGTTTGCAGCTCCCCTCTGGATCGGGTGGTCGGGCATTTGCTGAACACAAACTGATTACTGATCAGATCCATAAACGGCCCCGACTTACTGGTCGGCATAATAAAGATAAGTTGCAGCCCAAGGGTATTGGTCAGATAATTAATCACTTCTCTTGAACGGGCTTCATCCATTTTTGAGAACGCTTCATCCACCATAACCATTCTCAGATGACTATTACCTTCATTAAAGCGAAACGCAGAGGTAATGGCTGCGGAGCGGATAATATAAGCCGGTGTCTCTAATTGCCCACCTGAGCCTGTACCATATCGACTCAGAGGGATGGGTTGTTTACCCTCCGGTTCTTTATAAATTTCATAATTACGATAGTTTCGATAATCACTGATACGTTCAAGCTCCCTGATGGCCTTTTGAGCATCATCATCCAGCAGCATGGTCATTAATTTATCACGGATTTTTTTGCCATTGTCTGACAGTTCAGCATTAAATAATGTCGTACCATCACCCAAATCAGGCTGTTGAATCACTTCTTTAAAGAAACGTTCATATTCTCTAAATTCTGGAACCCAAGTATAGGCAAAGCGAAAACGTTCCCGATCAGTGCCAAAGCGATGATGCTCCAGCTCACCATTGAGATCATCCAGAATGCGTTTGCCATCGTTGATTGCCTGATAAATGGAATGACACAGATTGGTAACAAAAGCGGTATTAAAATCTTCTTTTAAACTGGTGAGTTTTTCCTGTTTTTCAGCCAGCACATTATTTTTCAGTCGATTTTTAATAGCATCCACTTCGCCGGCTAACTGGCTGATACGTTTAAAAAATTCATGGCTGTGTAAAGCGTAAGTATCTGAATCATAAACAATGGCATCATACGTTTTACAGTGCTGATTGTGCTGCATCACCGACTGTTCAATACTGATGGTTGTTTTACCAAGGGAGCCACGAATGGACTCTAACTCTGCCGTAAAAGTGATATCACTGCCAGCCAGCCGAGCTCGCTCATCAGCTTGATTGAGTGTTTCATCGGTATTAAATTCAGTTTGAATAGTACTGATCTTTTGCAGCTTTTCTTCCTGCAGCTCCACATCATCCTGTAATTTTTCTTGCCCCTCATCCAGAGCTTTGACCCGCTCTTTTTGTTTTTTCAATTCAACCTGTAAGCCGCCTAAGTCTTTAATCAGCTCTTTTCCTTTCTGATCAAAGTCATCATAATCCGCTTTACGTTCATCCAGCTTTTTTTCCAGAGTGTTAAAAGAACTCAGGTCAAGATCGGACAATGCCTCTTCTGCCTGTTTCAGACGGCGATGGTAATCCAGCATGGTATTAATAATGCTGACATAGTTGAGTGTTTTAATGGGATCAAGCAGGGCAAAAATCTGCTGATTATTCTGGTATGTCCGGTGCAGTTTATTGGCTTCATCTTCATAAATTCGCAACTCCTGTTGTTTGGCAATCAGTGCACGCTCACGAGCCTCCTGACCAAAGACCAGTTCCGCATCCGATACATCACAACGCCACATACTATAACTACCAGAAGCAAGACCATCCGGGGTAATACCTCTTGCTGTAGAACGCAGGACATCTGCATCCGCAACTCTTAAGACATTGCCATAGGAGGCTTTGAGATAGTATTCAGCGGTTTTATGGTCAAATTTCATGATACTGACCATGGAATCCTTTTTCACATCCAGTCGCTGCATATCTCTGCGCGCCCGACTGCCCTGAATCACCCGTGCGCGATTACGATTACCTCCAGGCATATTTCGTACTATTCGAATAGCTTCAGCCTCAAAATCTTCTTCAACCAGAATTGAAAAACGTGCGCCCCCGAGATAACCTTCGATGGACATTTGCCATTCTGGTTCAAGAATTTCAATATAATCACACAAAACTCTGGGATCAGCCTGTGGACATTGTTGCTCAATGGCAGCAAGTGCTATTTGAACATAATGTGGATAAGTAATTTTATGGCCTTGCAGAGCATCAATTTCCTGCTGCTTTTGCTGCATTTTATGCTGTGTCTGCTGTAACTGATTTTGCTGGCGAGTTAATAGCTGCTGTAGTTGATCACGAAGACTCATGGCACCAAAAGTCTGCTGTTCACTGCTGTGCAATAGTTTTACCAGACGATTATGTTCCTGCTCTGCAATCAGGGCATTGTCTAAGTGATTTTCCAGGGGTGAAATATCAACCCAGTCACTGCCTAACAGGCTGTGTAAATCAATTTCAGATTTTTCTTTTAAGGCAACGACTTTACGTACCTGAGATATTAAGTCCTTATTATCAAAGCCTGATAGATCAACACCCAATGAGCTTTTCTTCAGAAGCTCTAAAAGTGCTGAACTATTTTCAGTATTTTTCATTAACAGGAAGTTTTGTTCTAATAAAGGTCGGCTTTGCTCTGACAACTGATGATTATTTTTCTCTATAGTTGCCAATAATTCATCTTTATCTTTTAAAGCCTTAATCCCTTGTCGCTGCGCTTCCAGAGAGACTATTTCCTGATGTGCCTGTTTACGGCGGTCTTCGGTGATCATGATCTTTTTTTCACGATCATTAATGCTTTCTATAATATTCTGCTGATCTTTTTTTGCTTTCAGATAAGCATTTTGATTCACCAGAGACTCACGCTTAGCCTCAGTGTAATGATTTATAATTAAGTCAACCCAATGATCGATATAAGTCAAACAAAATTTTTCTGTCTGGTTCAGTAAATCAATTGAAGTAATAATAAATCGGGCATCTTCTTCCATCCCGTGTATGGTTTTCATAGACTCTGAAATATCACGAATTGCATCACCCATATCCTTATTTTCCAGGATTTCATGAGCCACAAAGTCATTAATACTTTTAACTGGTTTATAAGCCATAAAAGATGAAAATGTTTTCGCTGCATGCATCGCCTCTCGATCAGAAACGGCATCATTTTTGCCTCTTAAGGCTGCATACAAACGTCTTAAATAGGGTCGTTTTTTGCTGTATTGCTCAACTGTTTTTACACCATATTTTTGTTTCAGATGATCGCTTATTTCACTCAGGGGAATAATATGCTTTACCTCACCTGCCGACCGCAAAAAATCGGCCTGCTGCAGTATTTCACCCTGAAGAATAAAGAAGCTCAGTTCATCCTGTCTGGCCTGTTTTTGTTTGCCGGATTGATCGATATGAGCACGGATCCCCATTATCGCAGTAAAAGGCTCAGCAGTTTCTCCCTGTGTTGGATGAAACACCGCCGCCAGATAACCATCAGTGTTCCAGGGACGTGCGTAACTACCATCATCACATCCTAAAACATAGGAAGCCAGGGTGCGCACCTGCTTACCGCGACGACCACGTTGTGTGGTTTCATCCTGTCCCGGATTGTAGTTATAAAGATTTTCATGAGCAGCAGTCATAATAGTTTGAATGCCATCCGCTGCCGTAGTTTTTCCTGAGCCGTTGCCTCCGGAAAACAGATTAATGGGCCCGAATTCAAAATCCAGAAGCGGGATATTACCCCAATTGATAAAAATTACTTTTTTAGCAAACATAAATTTGTTTATTCAGCCTCTTCTTCACCAGCCAGAATGGACAGTGCATCTTCACTCACAAAACTGCTGATGGTTGGTCTGATCCTGATCCAGTAGTCTTGATGCTCCTCATCATCATCTGTTTTAAAATGAATCAGCCGCAATTGTTTCAGCCGGGAGAGTAAACGGTTTCGTTCCGTCAGTGTTTCCGGCAGGCTCCTGTTCAGAAGGTTGCGCAGTCCAATACTCAGGGCTTCCATTGATATCATCACACAGCCATTTTCATCCATTTGGCCTTCACGCAGTGATTTATCATATTCAGCACGCAGGACTAGTACCACCGCAACATCCTGTTGAGACAGGCGTTGTCGAAAACCACTATTAAAAGGCTGGTCTACTTCATCCGGTAAAGCCGGTACCTGTGCTCCAGGTGGATAAATGCGTACAAAATGAAAACGTTCATCATGCAGTATGCGAATACCAATCATAAGCAGATAATCTTCAACCAGATTTTTTAATTGTAAAAAACGATCATAGAGTTGTTCTTCAACCTGGCTTTCATCCCGACATAAAACACCATAATCCAGCAGGCGAATGAGTAGCTCGGAAAATTCTTCCAGACGATATTGCTTTTTTTCAAGTTGTTCGGCAAACAGATCGCTGATCATTTAAACTTCTTTCTTTTCAATTGAAATAATAAATTCATCAAATTGCTCAAAATAAGCATTTTTGTTGAACTGGCCAACAGGTTCGACATGAAAGACAAACTCTGAACTCATTTGGTTAACCGCACCCAGCTCAATGGCATGGGCCATCGCCAGTAAATCATCGGCATTTTTAACAGGTAAATCAGAGGTCTTAATCTGCTGATTTTTTTGTAAAGCACTCAGCATGTAACTTTTCAGATCCTGATTACGAATAGAAAAAGCCTGATCCAGCATTTGCTGAATCATTAAGTCACGCCGAGCACTTTCATCCAACGGCTCTTCACTCGCTAGCTCAGTTTCAACCATTCGTTGTTGTTTTCTTTCGGTCAAAACTATCTGCTGCGGGTCAAACAGTCTCAGACTCATGGGAGATATCAGCTCAGCCACCCGATTCATGCGCGCCCGGTTTTCCTCATCACTGAGATCTTTTAAGGTTTCACAAACCGACAGTATGTCACTTTGATTCTGCCCGCCCAGATAGGCAATCTGGCGGATAATAATATCTGCCCGTTTGGTAAAATTCTGCAATGCTCTGCGCAGTGCTGGAAGCATGGTTTCTGCAGCTTTACGCATACGCAGCTCAATGGTGTCAAGAATCGTCCATAAAATGGATTGATCCGGAGCAGATAATAATTCCGGCGCCACCTGTCTGAGCCGGGTTTCAGCCTGCTTTTTAAATTCTTTACGCTTACGACGTATTTTAGCAATCACTTTGTCAATCTGATCACGATGCTTTTCAACACTATCGGCTGAGAGGCGAATAGACAGATCCGGCTGGAAGCGCTTTTCCATAAAGTCAAAAAAGTGCTCTGATGCCTGCTGCACCAGAACTTGAGCTTCAACTTGTTTCACTAATTCACGCTTTCGCTCTTCTAACTCCGCAATAACATCACTAAAATCAGCAATAATACGCTCTGAAAACTCATAGGCATCCAGTAAATCATGCACTTCACCACGACTCAGAAATGCTTCCAGTGCATTGAGAGTGTTCCGAGTGTTTCTATGGCGGGTGCGCACTTTGGTTTGACTGGCCTCAACCAGCGGTTGAGTAAACAAACGGCCCATGCGACTGAAAGGATAGGTTGACTGAAACGTCACCTGATCAACCTGTTTTTCAATCCAGCCATTTTCGACCAGAAGGTTTAATATCCAGCCAGCCTGTTCTCGCTCATTTTTGAACCGTGGGACAGAAAGTTCATCCAGAACCTCTTGTTCTACACCCGGCTTCTGCTCTAGCTCTGCCTCAAGAACAGGTGTCCGAACCAAAGCTTCTTCAAAAATTTCAATCAGTTGATTGCGTCGTAATGATTCCCCATAGTCGGCATTGGCACTATAGAGACGATCATAAAGCAGGCGCAGACATTCAATGACCTGTTCACGATATTTACTGGTCAGTGGTTTGAAAAATTGTTGGCGTTGTTCGGAAAAAAACATGGACTGGAAACAGGCTATTATAAGAAAAATCAGATTGTATCAGAGTTTGAGGATTTTAGGTGAATCAATCAGAATAAATTAAATACCGGCTGGGTAGTTGCCAACTTAATTAGTTTTATTAGTAAACAGCTCATTAAAAAAGAGCCTTTCTTCTTTGCTCAAGAGGTCACTGCTATAGTCCGTTGTAAAACCTCCAGAGAACTCCTGAATATTGTCACGTCTTTCGCCATCACGACGAGCATTGTGACGCCTGTCAAGCTTGGGCCAGGCAACATAATCCCTCTTTACATGCGCAATCCATTCTGTAGACGCGAATTTAAAATCAACTTCACGCCTGTCATGGCAGCGACGTTCAAATGCATCTCGTTCATTTTTTCTCATTTGTGATCGCATATCTTTTCTTCACAGTATTATGTTATTTATAATATAACTATATATTAGCATATTCTAACGTATTTTAATAGAAGTTTTTAATATAACTCCTTGATTTTCTATTAAAAATATTAATCAACTGGCTTTTCTTCTATGACATGGATACTGGAGCTTAGTTCCTTATCTGCATGAAATATAAGCAAAACTAGTCATCGCACAAATGAGTTGCATATTCATAGTGGTACCATTTCATAGCAAAAGGTGACAACAAGGTTGTTAGAACAATAACAATCACCATGCCAGCATGTATTTCGTTATTCAAAATATCACTTATTCGACCCAGTTCCACAAAAATTAAACCAATTTCACCACGAGGCACCATTGCCATCCCAATCGCCCATTTTGAATAAATTGATTCTTTAAGAAAAAATGGGCCTATCATTTTCCCCAGTACAGCAAGAATAAAAATAGTCAGCGAGAAGCCCCAGATAAATTGAGAACTCCAGTCAATTTCTCTCAAATTCAATGACAAACCAATATAGACAAAAAATATGGGTGTGAAAAGTTGAATAATGGGTTTCATTTGTGATTCAACACAGCGGGCGCACACTTCATCAGTATTAATGGTCAGGCCAAAGGGTAAAAAAAATCGTCTCGAAAGAGCCAGACCCGCAGCAAAACCACCTAACAATTCTGGTGCCCCCAGAGAATGAGAGATCCATGAAAAAAACAATACCAGAGAAACAATCGTTGTTGGTATTACTCCTGGAATCTCACTATTCATATCCAGACGTGTGATATAGATCGAAATAAACTTAGCAACAACAGGCGCAAAGGCAAAAAAGAGGCCAATAAACAGCAGTACTTTACTGACATTAATGAGACTAATACCACCACTGACTGAAAACTCATAGAGTATTGCCAGTAGAATCACACCAAAAACATCATCTAAAACCGCTGCACCAAGGACAACCTGTCCTTCATGAGCTTTTTGGCAATTAAGATCATTTAATACTCTGACAGTAATACCAATACTGGTTGCCGTAATTGTCCCGCCAATAAAAAGCGCAACCAGAAGTGAGAGATCAAACAGCCAGTATGCCGCTGTAAAGCCAAATAACATGGGCAGGATAAAACCAGATAAGGCAACAATTGAAGATTTAAATCCTGAATGCAGCAGCCGCTTGCCATCCGTTTTCAGTCCAACTTCAAACAGTAAAAGAATAATACCAATTTCAGCCAGTAATTTAAGGATTTCATTTGGCTCAACCCAGCCTAATAAACTGGGGCCAATAATAACCCCCGCTACTAACTCCCCTATAACAGAGGGAGCACCAAGACGAACAGCAACTTCAGCAAAAAAACGGGCTGCTAATAAAACAGCCAACAGATGTAAAAAAAAGACATGTGCTTCCATTTTTTAGTCCTGCTCTAAACAAGCCTGGTCATCAATGGGACATAATTTTTTATGAACAGAAGTACATCCCAGAGGAATAACAAAAAGAGTCAATGTGGTCGCAACAATAGGACCAAATAACAATGAAATAGCCATACCCTGAAAAATTGGATCGAATAATATGGTTGCGGCACCAGCCATCATGGTTAAGTTTGTCACCCAGATAGGGCGCATTCTGATCTGCCCAGCCGTTGCAACAGCATGCATAGCATCCTGTCCCAGATGTATTTCATTTTTTACAAAATCAACCAGCAAAATAGAGCTTCTTACTTCAATACCAGCCAGAGCAATAAATCCAATCATAGAGGTTGCAGTAAATTCAGCATTCATTATCCAGTGCCCCGGTATAATCCCAATCAGAGTGAGGGGAATAGGAGCCATAATAATAGAGGGCAGAATAAAGTTTCTGAATTCCAGAACCAGAAGAGCATAAATAAGTACTAACGCTGCTGCAAAGGCGAGTCCCATATCCCTGAATGTTTCATAGGTGACAATCCATTCACCACTCCACTCAAAACCGGAGTATAGATCATCCTCTGGTGCACCAGTCATTGTACCGCTTATTTGAATACCATCTGGTGTGGTATATTTCTTCAAGGCTTCTTCAATGGATAAGATACCGTAAATAGGAGCCCCCAGTTTGCCCTCCATTTCTCCCACAACATATTCCATTGGGCGTAAATCTTTACGGTAAATAATATTTTGCTCTGCAACCTTAAGAAAAGAACCTAACTCAGTTAATGGTACCAACTGGCCATTTGATGAAGCAACAGGCAGGTTTGATATACGTTCAATTTCTCCTCTTTTATCCAGAGGTAATTGCACGATAATAAATTTTGGCTCCAGTGAACTATGGCCTTTAATATCACCCAGTTTATAACCTCCCATTGCCATCTGAATATTGCGATTAATGCTTTCTATTGAAACACCCAGACGCATTGCTTTCTCTGTATCAATATTAAAATGCCAGCGTTCATAGGGCATAATCATATAGTTATCAGCATCAACCAGATTAGGCGTCTGAGCAAAGATTTCAGTCATATCTGTTGCCACCTGTCGTCTGATCTGTGCATCTGGCCCATATATTTCTGCCACCACAGTTTGTAAGACTGGTGGTCCGGGCGGCATTTCAATCACCGCTATTTTAGCCCCTAAAGCATGTGCCTCTTCTGTTAGCAATTTCCGGGCAGCTTCTGCCAGTTGATGACTGCTTCGGTCACGATGCTCTTTATCGAGCAACATCACTTGAATATCAGCATGCCAGGGTTCCTGACGTAGATAATAGTGCCGCACCATGCCATTAAAATTAAAGGGTGAAGCAGTACCCGTATAGGTCTGTAATGCCGTTGCTTCAGGGACATTATTTTGTATTATTTCAGCCAGCCTTCGGGTTACATTTGCCGTTTCAAGAATGGCTGTACCTTCCGGCATATTAATTAATACGTTAAACTCAGGCTTGTTATCAAAGGGAAGCATTTTGACTGTAACGGCCTTAGTATAAAACATTGAGCAGGCAAGAAAAAACAGGACGATAATAGCCGCTAAAAAACTCCAGCCCAAAAATCTATTTTTTATCAGAGGCAGTAAAAGAGGACGGTAGAAACGACCAATAGCATCCTGAACTTTTTTCTCATGTATTTCGGCATCCTGTAATATTGCAACCTTAGGTCTCAGACGTAATGAAAACCAGGGCGTAAATACAAAGGCGGCAAGCAGTGAAAACAGCATAGCAACTGAACCCAGCACAGGTATAGGAGACATATAAGGCCCCATCATACCGCTGACAAATCCCATGGGTAACAGTGCAGCTAAAATAGTAAAGGTCGCAATAATAGTTGGATTGCCCACCTCACGCACCGCATCAACGGCAGTAGTAATACTGGTTTCACCATTTCTTAACCAGCGTCTGAAAATATTTTCCACCACCACCGTGGCATCATCCACCAGAATGCCAATGGAAAAAATAAGAGCAAACATGCTCACCCGGTTAATGGTATTACCCAGTGCCCAACTTGCCCAGATGGTAATTAAAATCACCACGGGAATAACAGTAATGACCACGATAGCAGGACGTGCTCCAATGGTGAGCCAGCAGAGAAAGCTGACAGCAACTGCGGCATAGATTAAAGCTCTTAACAGCTCATTTACTTTATCATTGGCGCTCTTACCATAATCACGAGTAACCGTCGTATGCACATTATCGGGAATTAATCGTCCTTTGAGACTCTCTAGTCTGGCAATAACATCTTCAGCAACCGTCACACCATTGGAACCTTCTTTTTTAGCTAAAGCAATGGTAACAGCAGGAACATCATTGGCTGTCTTCTTTGTCTCTGATCCTTTACCCGACATTCCTATACCACTATAAAATGATACCAGTTCACTGACTTCTGAAGGCCCATCAATAATCGAGGCAACATCATGCAGGTAAACAGCTTTTCCCTGATTTACAGCCACAACTAATTGCTTAATGTCTCTCACATTTTTAAAAAATGATCCGGTAAAAACTTTAAATGAGGTATCTCCCTGTTCAAGATAACCAGCAGGATATTCCGTATTGGCACTCCTGATGGCATTAGCGACTTGATCCAGACTGATGCCAAAACCAGCCAGACGTTCCGGTAAAACTTCAATACGGATCTGTTGTTTTCTTCCTCCAACAACAAAACCCTGTCCGGTATTGGGCACTTCTTTTAAACGTTGCAATACTTTATGAGCCAGGACACGTAATTCAGAATCATAAATACCATCGGCCCATAGTGTCAGAGTTACCACCGGCACATCATCAATACCCTTGGGTTTAACAAGCGGCATAGAAACACCCGGCGGCATTTTATCCATATTGGATTGCAGCTTGTCATGAACTTTAACAATTGATGGCCCCATTTCCTCATTAACTTTAAATCGAACAGTCACGATTCCATGGTCATGCTGTGAAGCAGAATAGATGTGCTTAACTCCGGGGATCTCCTTCATCATACCTTCCAGCGGAGCAATAGCCAGATTAGCCACATCTTCTGCGGAAGCCCCCGAATACTGAATAAAGATATCAATCATAGGTACAGAAATTTGCGGATCTTCCTGACGGGGGGTATACATCAGCCCTATCAGACCAATAAATAATGCGGCAAAAAAAAGCAGCGGCGTCAAAGGTGAGTCAATAAAAAAATTGGCAATATTACCCGCCAGCCCCAGTCTTGGCCCTTCAACTGGTTCATGATGTGGATGTGATAAAGCCGGTCTTCTTGAAAAATGTTTTATTCTTCTGTCAGAAGATGCCACTCTTCTGTCGCTTTTTGCTTGCTCAGATTTATTCTCAGTCATTATTCTGTCCTGAGCGATTTAATGTCATAGCCTGAAGTAATAAAAGCGGGTGGTCTATCCAGCACTCTTTCATTTTCATTTACTCCATACTGGATGACAACCTGACCTGAAGACAATACTTCTCCCATTCTGATCAGGCGCAGCTCTGCCTGATTTTGCTTATTAACAACAAAAACAGAAGGAATACCGCCTCGTTCAATTACTGCTGTAGAAGGGATCAAAACACGCTTATGCTGCGTTGTTTTTGTTATAGGCATCCATATTTCTGCATAATTACCTGAAGAGACTAAGCCGCTATCCGGCAAAGATAATTTAATCCGTGTCGTATGTCGCACTGGATCGGAAGTTGGAAATATTTTACTAATTTTGACCCTGATCTCATTCTTCAGACCATCAATCTTAGCATCAACAAACTGCCCCTCTTTTAAGTTATGGATCACACGCCCCGGCACATCAACAACAATTTGCAATACACTCAGATCTTCATAGACCAATAGAGACTGTCCTGGCTGAACGGTATCACCTACTTCAACATTTTTAGTGGTAATTACACCATCAAAAGGTGCAATGCTTAAGGTATCACGTAATTTTGTATCAATTTGCTGAATTTGGGAGCGCGCCTGTTCAAGGGCCTGATGAGCCTGATCCAGCTGAGCACGGGCAGCTGCAATATCAGCACCTCGCTCCACATCATAATCCCGGGTTCCCATAAAATCAGTCATGGGATTGGTGACCAGCTGATCGAACATACCAGGAAGTCCCATGCCTCCTGGAGCACGATTAGTCGTAGAAGGTGAAACAATTTGTCTGTGGAATTGAACACCGGCATTATTAACTGCAATAGATGCTGTGGCAAATTGAGCCAATGCAATTTGTCTTTTTGCCAATAATTCATCAGCATTTATTTTTACCAGTAAATCACCCCGTTTAAAACGATCACCTTCCTCACCCGCTATATTGACAATGCGACCAGGCATCTGAGCAGACAGCACCACTGACTTATCTGCGGTAACTGTGCCGCCAACAAATATACGATTCGCAGGCACAGACTGTATCTTGACAGGAATAATTGACAGGGACTGTGGTTCTTGAGAAGCATCCACAGCAGAGAACAACATCATTAAAAAAAATGTCATATGAATAAATACAAAATAATAAAATTTCATTTTACTCACTCCAATTATGTACTCAAACCAGGCTCTAAATCATGATTTAACGAATATTTTTTTTATACCCCGGTACATCAGCATTTAAGGCATTGGAAAAATTTGAAGACATCATTGTTACCGTCTCCAGTTCAACACCTTTAAAATCAGCATCACTGACATTAGCATGAGAAATAATAGCACCTGCCATAACAGCATCTTTCAGGTTAGCATGAGTTAAATTTGCCTGATGCAGATTGACTGAACGGGCAAAAATGTTATTCATTTCTGCATGACTAAGATTGACTCGCTCCATGTTTGCCTTATTAATAACCGAAAATCCATTTTCATGTTTGCTGCTTAAGTTTGCAAAACTCAGATTAGCTTTAATCATATTTGCATCATTAAAATGACAGTCTCTTAAATCCGCATGATTCAGATCAGCTTCCCTGAAATTTGCACGGATGAATAAACAGTCGTTAGCAATTACTTTCGTTAGATTAGCCCGATAAAAAATAGCATGACGTACATCAGCTCTATTCATAACAGCTTTACTCAGATCAGCCTCTCGAAAATCGACCCAATGCAGATAGGCATGAGACAGGTTGGTATGGATCAGTTTACTGTTGAGAAGCATAGCAGCATGAGCCTGAGTGTCACTGCCCATTTCTGCATAAGATAAATCAGCTCCAGTTAAATCTGCGTCATTCAAATGAGCACCAATAAGAGAGGCATGCTGTAAATTTGCATTTTTTAAATTGACTCGATTTAAATCAGCAAAATCAAGTTTAGTGCCACTCAAGTCAGCATTTTCCAGATCAGCGTCTTCCAGTCTCATTTCACTGAGATCGGCACCCGCCAGAGTGTCCGCATCAATTTTAGCCAATACTTCATTGGTACCGATTTTTTTTATTTCGATCATAATATTATACTCCCCTGCAGGGACAAACCGGCAAACCGGCAATCTTACAAGCCAGTTTACAGCCTCCATCAGCAAACAATCCCTCTAAATGTTTCTTGCTGCATGGCATATGGGGATTGATCTTTTCACCCAGTTTTATAATCACTTCTCTGGGCTCTGGTGCGATGCCATACTCCAAATAATAATCTCTAAAAAAATTAATAATTTGCCAGTGGCATTCCGTCAGTTTCAAGCCATTTGAATCAGCCATATCATTGGCAAAATCCTTATTCCATGTTTCAAACCGAATAAGGTAACCTTCCTTGTTAAGCTCAAACTTGTCTCTATCAAATTTATTATTCTGATTTAGGTTTTGATTTGACTTTTCATTTAACTTTTCATTCAACTTTTTATTTAACATAGCGCCCCCCAGACTACTTTGCTTTTTTACATAAGTTATCTACTAATCTTTATCCTTATTAATAACGGCATATTGTTTTTGAGCTTCGTTATCAACAATATCACTCTGCGTTTCAATCATTTCACAGCTTCTTGCCATTCTGGTCTGCATTGCGCATTTCCATGCCAGATTATTTTTATTATTCAGTTGTCCCAATGGTGTTAAGCACACTTTTGTTGCAGTCACAACAAAATGTGCTGCCTGTGCTGCCCAGTCTGCATCATCACCACATGCGGTATACGTCTTTACAGATAGTGTTTTCAAGCTTTTATAAATATCATCCAGTTCACTCTGAGGTGACTGTTCATCTGAAACAATTTTAAGTGCACGTTCAATAAGCGGATCAGAATTCAGTGATACAACACTGGTAATAAATTGTGCAGCCACCATTCTCTGCTCTTTAATTGACAGTGTTGACAGCAGCTTTTTAAAAGCCTGATCATTTTTAATTATCATAGTGGCCTCTTCTCTTTAATCTTCGGAGTGCTATAACACTCAGGTTACTTTCACTTTAATTAATTCCTCACCATCTGGATCGGTCACATGTACTGCACAGGCAATACAGGGATCAAAGCTATGAATGGTACGCAAAATTTCAATCGGCTGTTTCACATCATGTAGCTGATGATTATCTTCTAATGCCGCCTCATAGGCACCAGCCTGCCCCTGTGGATCACGAGGCCCGGCATTCCATGTACTGGGCACAACAGCCTGGTAGTTAGCAATTTTTTTATCTTCAATGACAATCCAATGGCCTAGTGCGCCACGAGGTGCTTCCATAAAACCCACACCCTGCGCTTTTTTGGGCCATGTAGAGGATTCCCAGAGTTTATCATTGAATGTTTGAGTGTCACCGGATTTAATATTAGCGATTAACTGGTCATACATTCCCTGCATACCGTCAACAATGATTTTAGTTTCCAGTGTTCGGGCCGCGGTTCTACCCAGAGTCGAAAATAGTGCTTCCACGGGCACATCTAATTGTTTCAAAGCCATACCCACTAGATCACGGGTTTGTTCATGTCCTTTGGCATACAAAGTCAGAACTCTGGCCAGAGGTCCGGTTTCCATCGCCTGGCCTTTCCAGCGAGGGGATTTAAGCCAGGAATAACTTTTATCAACATCCAGGTGTTTATAGGGTGGTTTAGGCCCACTATAATTTAACTCGGTTTCCCCATCATAGGGATGCAGGCCACTGTCTTTACCACCACTATAGTCGTACCAGGAATGACTGATATACTCCTGTATTTCTGCATCATTATTCAGATCCACTGGATGGATAGTTGATAAATCACGATTAAGAATAACACCGGGAGGTAAAAAGAAACTATCAGGATCATCCATTGATGTGCCCGGCAAATCGCCATAACACATAAAATTACCCAGACCTTCACCACGCTTGAACCAGTCTTTATAAAATGAGCCTATAGCAAGAGTATCCGGTACATAAACCTGATCAACAAAGGTCTTCATTTCATTGATCACATCCTGAACCTGAGATAATTTTTTAATATTAATAGCCGAGTCTGAATTTAAATCAATGGGTGAGGACACACCACCCACAAGGAAATTAGGGTGGGGGCTTTTACCACCAAAAATAGTATGTAGTTTTGCCACATCACGCTGCCATGTCAGTGCTTCAAGATAGTGTGACACAGCCATCAGGTTAGCCTCTGGGGGCAGTCTATAAGCCGGATGTCCCCAATAGGCATTCGAAAATATACCCAGCTGACCACCTTCAACAAAGGTTTTTAGTTTCTTCTTCATATCAGCAAAATAACCCGGTGATGACTTAGACCACTTACTGATACTTTGTGCCAGCTCTGAAGTTGCTTTGGGATCAGCATCTAAGGCTGAAACGACATCAACCCAGTCCAGGGCATGCAGATGATAAAAGTGCATCACATGATCATGTGCATATTGCGCCATTATCATGAGATTGCGGATCAGTTGCGCATTTTTCGGAATGGAATAGTTCAATGCATTTTCAACCGCTCGTACCGAAGCAATACCATGAACCAGAGTACAAACGCCGCAAATACGTTGTGTAAATGCCCAGGCATCTCTTGGATCACGTCCCTTCAAAATCAGCTCTATACCTCTGACCATCGTACCGGCAGAATAGGCCTGTGCAATTTTGTCACCATCCATTTGTGCTTCAATACGCAGATGGCCTTCTATCCGTGTGATGGGATCAACAACAATACGTTCACTCATTAGCTTCTCCCTCAACAACATTATCTTCAAGCAAGTGATCAGAAATCAGTTCACTTAATCCTACAACTGGTATATCCATATTATTTTCTTCCAGACCTTCTTCAAGTATCAGTCGACAGTTCGCACAAGCCGTCACTAATACCTCAATATCAATTTCTTCCAATTGATGTTTTTTACGGTTAAAGGCTTTCAGGCGAAGTTCATCTGCCCGTTCATTAGCACTCACACCACCGCCGCCGCCGCAGCACCAGTTCATTTTTCCAGCATCACTCATCTCTACAAACTGTGATGAAACTTGAGCAAGCAAACGTCTTGGCTGTGCCTCCACTCCACCTTTTCGAACAATCTGACAGGGGTCATGAAAGGTGAGTTTTTTCTCCAGCAATCCCGATGTTTTTAAACGACCACTTTGTTGTAGTTCATCCAGCAACTCCAGAATATGAACAACTTTAAAAGGATAACTCCGGCCAATCAGATTAGGGCCATCCCAACGAATTGCTGTATAAGCATGTCCACACTCAGGGCTGATCACATATTTTACTTTTAATTTTTCTGCCCCATCCACAACCCGTTGTACTAATTCTCTGGCAATATCACTGCTGCCAATCTGGATACCAGAATTAGTGGCTTCAAACGCTTCAGATGACAAGGTCCAGCTGACACCAGCCTGTTTAAATATTTTTGCCAATGACTCGATATATTCAGGAAAATTAATAATTTCCATAGAAGATAATAGTGCCAGATAATCAGCGCCTTCAACATCAATGGGAATTGTTAATCCAGTATCTGATTCAATATGTTTGATTTGTGCCTTCAGTGCTTTGAGACGGATCCCCATAGGACTGCCAATTTTAATGGCTCTGGTGCTGGCACCAATTAAACCTTCAGGTGCATGATCTGAAGCCACCATGCCTTCACGTACTTTACGGATCATGCCTGAAATATCATTGCCTACAGGACAGACCATGGAACAACGTCCGCATAAGGTACAGCCGTCATAGATCAAAGGTTCCCACTCTGCCAGCATTTCATCAGTCACAGGTTTTGCCAGCCCCAGGAGTTTTTTCAATTTACCAAAAAGAGTATATTCACTCTCCCAGATCCGACGTAAGGGCTCTACTTTATTAATGGGCGTATATTTGGGATCATTAGTTTCGGTATAAAACAAACAAGCCTCAGCACATAAGCCGCAGTGGACACAACTACTGAAAAAAGCTGCAGTCGGTGCATCAATCTGTTGCTTCAGTGCATTAATACCTTTTGTTATATTCAATGTATTTTTTGATGTATTCGCAGAAGCACTCATGATTCTATCCCCTTACGTCCCATCATCGCTCCCGTATACCAGCGAGCAATAAACAATGTAATTGCATGCATTAACTTGGTAAAAGGGAATACAATCAATAATAATTCAACACTCAGGATATGCAGACCCAATGCCATAGGATAAGGGTCAATCATACGGTGAAAAGCAATATATCCGGTGAGCAAGGGTAAAAATGTCACCAGCCAGACAAGATAATCCTCATAGGTACTCAAAAATTTAAGCACCGGATGAGTCAATCGATGCCACAGCATTGCCAGTAAAGCCGCCATCGCAATGACCGTTGACGCATCAACAAACTGGCTGGGTATTCCAGGCCATTTTAATCCCAGTGTCGCATGAATAAGTTCAATATGCGGGACAAAAAATAACAACACAATAAAAAAGCAGATATGCCAGATATAGCCGACCACAACCACAAAAGGCGCTCGTTTAAAGGTGCCGCTATCAACTGCGGAACGAGAAATAATATTCTTTAATCCAGGTCCCCACTCAGTTCCACGAGGCTCAGAAAAATCATGTTTTCTACCCAAAAGAAAAATTTCCAGAACTCGAATGATGCTACCGACAATAAATATGCCGATCGCGATATTAAAGGCATCTCCTCTGGTCCACAGAAGGAAGTCATTTGCATTACTAAACAGCTCCATTTGTTGTGCTCCTTCATTTATTTTTTTTGTTTAAAGAAAAATCATCCACCGTAACGTTTGTATGTTGCGCAGCGGCAGTCGCTTTTGTCTTCTGGTTGGTAAAACCTACCGCTGCACCTAAAACAACACCCGTGGCCACGGCATAGCCTGCAGCTCTGGTGTAATCACCATCAGGAATAGACAGTGCATTATAAAAACTTCCGGCATCCCAGAAGTCCGGTTCCGAGCATCCCAGACAACCATGGCCCGACTCCACAGGCCAACTGGTTTGCTGGTTCCATTTCAGTGTGGCACAGGCGTTATAGGTCATAGGGCCTTTACATCCCAGGCGATAGAGACACCAGCCCTTTTTTGCCCCTTCATCATCAAAGGTTTCAGCAAAAAGTCCCTTGTCATAAAAAGGACGGCGATAACAACGGTCGTGGATACTCTGACCATAGAAAACTTTAGGGCGTCCCAGACTATCCAGTTCAGGAATACTGCCAAAGGTCAGGTAATGAGCTAAAACTCCGGTAATGACCGTTGGAATAGGGGGACAGCCCGGCACATTGATGACCGGTTTATCTTTAACCAATGATGACACTGAAACTGCACCTGTTGGATTGGGATCAGCCTGAGGTAAACCACCATAAGCAGAACAGGTACCTACAGCAATGACTGCCGCTGCACCCGTAAGCGTTTCGTTAAGCATATCAAGGTTACTCATTCCGGCAATGGTTGAATAGCCCGGATCAGCCAGTGGAATGGAACCATCGACCACCACCAGATATTTACCATAATTGTCTTTTATCGCCTGTTCTCTGGCATGCTCTGCCGCATCACCAGCAGCAGCCTGCAAGGTGTGTTGATAATCTAATGAAATATGATCAAATATCAGTCCCTCAATCGTAGGACTGTGTGAGCGGAGCAGGGATTCAGCACAGCCGGTACATTCCTGAAATGAGAGCCAGATAACGGAGGGCCGCCTGGCAGACTCTAATGCATGAGCAACAGTCGGTATCATTGACGCCGGCAAAGCCATAAGTGATGTTAATGCCGTACAATATTTAAGAAAACCACGCCGCGAAACGCCTTGCTGCTGAAGTAATTCAAAAAGTGTTTGTTCATTCATCTTCCTGATCCTTGCTATTGTGTTTTACGCTTTCACTTAAACCAGTCGCTTAAGGCTGCTACAGCTTCTCAAATCTCTCAAGGCTGTCTTTAATTTCTTCATCTTGTGAAAAAACCATCTCGGGCATATAGGTTATTTCAATGGCCTTGGCAATGACTGCCCCATCTTCACTATAATGTGTCACCACCCAGATACCGCTATAACTGGTTTCATAAAAAGTACTTTTACCCAGAGCATCAAGCTCAATATGGACTTCGCCTTTGCCCAGATACTTTTCTAATTTATGCTCTTCTCCCGGTGACCATGGCATGGCTCGTAAATCAATGATATGGGATTTTTTTTGTTCCAGAAGCTGTTCCAGAGAAAACTTAATTTCCATTAAAATACTCTGAAAATTGCCAGTCTCAAGTTCAGGGTTTTCAACCTGAACGCTTATACCTTCAAGGCTGGAAAAGGCTTCATTATTCATAAATACTCTCCCTCACAACTAAATTTCATTAATCGTGTTAGTTTTATGACTGACACCAATAGCATCCCATTCTTCCAGTAGTTGTTTAATTTGAGCGGCTGCTTCAGGTAAGGCTTTTTGGGCGCTGGGAGTCAGATCACTACCCCAGTCAATAGTATCAGGCTGGATACCAATCAGAGCACGTTTTTCAGGGAGTTGTTCTACTAGACGGCTCATATCAAAGAGATCCAGCAGGGAAACTTCGTGTACACTTTTGCCGGGCAGGGAGAGAAATTCATCCATGGCCTGATCACGCAGGCAGTACACTGTACCAGGTGCCTGTTCCAGGTTTATGGCATCCAGAACAATCAAGTTTTGATCCGCACGTATGCTGGCCAGTAAATCAAAACTCAAAGTACCGCCATCAAGCATTTCAATTGCATCTTTTGCCTGCCATTGCGGATTCAGCTCTTTGATATAATTAAGCAGATGGATGCCAATACCTTCATCTTTTAGTAAGGTATTACCCACCCCAAGAATCATTGCCATATGCGTACCACCTCTCCTTTAATATCAATAAAGGTTAAGATAACTGATACTTATAATATTACACCTTTTCCATACAAATTGTAGTGCTTCTATTACTAATAACGACGTATTTTGGACGTTATCGAAGCTTATAATGATCTGGCTCAATTATTTAACTGATTATTACAATTTATTATCAGGTTTGTCATATACTAAAGACAGGAATTGAACAAAAAAATGGCTTGAAGGAGTGAGTATGTGTCTTGGTATTCCAATGAAAATACTGGAAATCAATCAATTTATGGCACGCTGTGAAGCCAAAGGCATTGAGCGTGATGTCAGCTTATTTATGCTTCAGGATGAATCCATCAACATCGGAGATTATGTCGTTGTACATGTTGGCTATGCTATTCAGAAAATGTCTGAAGCAGAAGCAGAAACAGCCTGGCAAATCTATGATGAAATGCTTACCCTTGAAGATCAGGCTTCAGCCGACAACAACTTAACAGGCAAAGGCCATGCATGAACTCTCTATCTGCCAGAGTATTATTGAGCAGGTAACAGAAATCAGCAGGCAGAATAATGCTCAGTCAGTGACAAAAATTATTCTTCAAATCGGCCCATTATCCGGTGTGGAAGCCCCCTTATTAGAGCGAGCCTTTCCCATTGCCAGTACCGGAAGTATTGCTCAGAATGCCATTCTGGAAACCCAGATATTACCAATAAAAATACATTGCAATCTCTGCGGTAATGAAAATAAAGCCGACATCAGCAAACTCATTTGCAGTGCCTGCGGTGCCTGGCAAACAAGTTTGATAAGCGGCGATGAAATGTTATTGAAATCAGTTGAACTGGAAAAGTTTGAGGAGGCATCACATGTGTGATACTTGTGGTTGTAATATCACCAAAGGCAATCGTGATCTTATCAGATCCGGAGGCAAACATGCCATAACATCTGAGGGTAATGAAGCAGTTGAAGTTTTGCAAAATTTACTGCATGAAAATAATCACCGCGCTGCTCATAACCGTGAACACTTTGACAAACATCAGGTACTGGCTATTAATCTGATGTCCTCACCAGGATCAGGTAAAACAGCTCTTCTGGAAGCAACTATTGATGCTCTCAATGCTGATCACAACAATACTAACGACAAGCTTTCTATTGCCGTAATAGAAGGTGATCTGGAAACAGAAAATGATGCCCGGAGAATACGGGATAAAAATATCCCCGCAATTCAAATAACAACCGGCAGTGCCTGTCACCTGGATGCCTATATGGTGCATGATGCACTGCATGAACTGAACTTGAACGATCTGGATATTGTCTTTATAGAAAACGTCGGTAATCTTGTCTGTCCTGCCAGTTTTGATTTGGGCCATCATTTAAATGTCACTTTACTCTCAGTCACAGAAGGTGATGATAAACCTGCAAAATATCCCGTCATGTTTCGAGGTTCTGACTTAACACTAATTACTAAAGTGGATTTACTGCCCTATCTGGATGATTTTGATGCCAGTAAAGCAGAAGAAAACATTCGTAACCTTGCTAATCCTGCACCCATAGTGCAGATATCTGCGCGTAAAAATACTGAGTCGGAGGGCATAAAAGAGTGGCTTGACTGGTTAAAACATCAGATAAAACATTATAAGACTCATCTTGAGCAGGGTGAAACAGTTTTGCCAATGATCCAGAAAGATCGTCTACACAGTTCCAGCCACCCACATGAGCACTAAGCTAAGTAGCAAACTAAGCACTAAACTGAGTAGTACCAGGCTATGCGCTAAAGCCTGGCTGCAAAAAGTTAATGAACTGATGGCTGCAGCACAGACTCAGGAAAAACTGGCGGGAAAAAACATAAAAATTATGAATGTCTGCGGTGGCCATGAGCGTTCCATTTCGATGGCTGGTATTCGTAATGCTCTGCATCCGCAAATAGAACTCATTCCGGGACCGGGATGTCCTGTCTGCATCTGTCCGGAAGAAGATATTTATTTAGCCATTCAATTAGCACTGCACGAAGATATTATTTTACTGGCCTATGGCGACATGCTGAGAGTGCCGGTCAATGTGAAAAAAAAATCCATCCGCACCCTGCAGCAGGCAAAAGCCTCAGGTGCTGATATACGTCCTATTGCATCACCACTTGAAGCACGGCAGATTGCCCTGGACAACCCACAAAAACAGATCGTTTTTTTTGCCGCAGGGTTTGAAACAACTACGGCACCCACCGCAGGATTAATTGCCGAAGGCATTCCGGATAATTTATTATTACTCCTGTCCGGGCGGCTCACATGGCCTGCTGTGGCCATGTTGTTAGCAGGCAGCACACCGGGTTTTGATGCTCTGGTGGCACCGGGACATGTTGCTACAGTCATGGGAGCCAATGAATGGCAGTTTGTGATAGATCAGCATCGCATACCCACCGCCATTGCAGGCTTTAATACAGAAAGTTTACTGGCAGCCTTTTATTCTGTCATACGTCAAAAAATTGAAGATCGACTATTTCTGGATAATTGCTATCCCCAACTGGTGAAAGCCAAGGGTAACTCAACTGCAAAAAAACACTTACAGGGTACTATGGACGTGATAGATGCCAACTGGCGCGGCATTGGTGTCATCCCTGATTCAGGCTTCGAATTAAAAGCAAAATTCAGTCAGCATAATGCCCGTCTTATTTTTCCTTATTATGATAAAGAAACTCGCCGCCATATCGGTGAAATGCCTGCCGGATGCGATTGTGCCAGTGTGGTTCTGGGTAAAAAGTACCCCAATCAATGCCAGCTCTACGGCAAGGCCTGCACGCCGCAAGAACCCATTGGCCCGTGTATGGTTTCAGATGAAGGCGCTTGTCGGATATGGTGGGCTCATGGCACACGTGACTAATAACTCAGAACAAGTCACTCTGGAAATACTGGTGACCGGGCAGGTTCAGGGCGTTGGTTTCAGACCTTTTATTTATCGTATTGCTACACAATATCAACTTAAAGGCTGGGTGAAAAATTGTTCCGGAGAGGTTATTATTCAGGTTCAGGGAACAGCATCACATCTTGAATCCTTTCAACAGGCAATCCTATTACAGCATCCGCCACTGGCAACACCCACTATAGGATCTGTCAGCTTGTTGCAAAAACAAAAATACCAGCACAAACAACTGACTGATTTTTTTATTGAAAAAAGCACCCGGAGTAAAAATGCTCAACGGCATATTCCAGCTGATTTTTTCACCTGCGACGACTGTCTTGAAGAAATATCAAACCCCAAAGAAAGGCGTTACCGTTACCCCTTTATCAATTGCACTCAATGCGGGCCGCGTTATACCATTATTAAAGATCTGCCTTATGATCGCCCTAACACCAGTTTGTCTGATTTTCCTCTATGCAGGAACTGCTTTCATGAATACAGTGAGCCTCTGGATCGACGCTTTCATGCACAGCCTCTGGCCTGTGCTGAATGTGGCCCAGAACTCAGTTTTTACTCAGTTTCAAGCAGGAAAAATGAAACCATAACACATGGGAATGAAAGCTCCCTGTCCAATGCAGTTGATGCCCTGAAACAAGGGAAAATATTAGCGCTTAAAGGCATTGGTGGTTATCATCTGATGTGTGATGCCAGCAATGAACAAGCTATTCAACGCTTAAGAAAACGCAAACAACGTCCTGACAAACCTCTGGCAATTCTATTTTCAACAGCAAAGCAGCTTAGGCATTATTGCATACCAGCAGCAGGTGACTCTATTTCCCCAGGATCTGTTTCCCCAGAAATAAAAGCACTGACATCCCCGCAAAGACCCATCGTTCTCATTAGGCAGAAACCCGATCTGCTGGCAGCTGCCATTAATCCGGGTTTAAATGAAATAGGTGTAATGCTGGCCTATAGTCCTCTGCACTATCTCATTCTCAAAGACTTCGGCCTGCCTGTTGTGGCAACATCCGGCAATCTCAGTGGTGAACCTGTGCTGACAGATAATAAGCAGGCACAGACACGTCTTAGCCGCATTGCCGATGTTTTTTTACAGCACAACCGTCCGATCCTGAGACCTGCTGATGATTCAATTATCCGCATCATTAAAAATAAGCCACGCTTGTTTCGCATCGGCAGAGGTTTTGCCCCACTTGAAATCACTCTGCCTTTTACCCTGGATAAACCGACTCTGGCAGTGGGCGGACAAATGAAAAATACCATTGCCCTGGCCTGGGGGGATCGACTTATTATTTCACCTCATATTGGTGAACTGGACAGCAAGCGCAGTATTGAAGTTTTTTCACAAGTTATTGATGACTTGTGCCATTTATATCGAGTTAAACCAGAACAGATCATCTGTGATGCTCACCCCGATTATTATTCCAGTCGTTATGCAGTGAAATACGCAAACAAACATCAGCTCCCATTAACCAGAATTCAGCATCACAAGGCTCATGCCAGTATCGTATGGGGTGAATTTGATTCAACAACAAGCAATAAAAAGCCCTGGTTAGTTTTTAGCTGGGATGGCACAGGGCTGGGTGATGATAATACCATTTGGGGAGGTGAAGGCTTCTATGGTCATGCAGGTCACTGGCAAAGGATCACTTCAATAAAACCATTTCATTTGCAAGGTGGAGATAAAGCAGCCAGACAACCCTGGCGTTCAGCCTGTGCTCTATGGTGGGAAAACAATATTGACTGCAGTGAATACCCATCCATTTTTAAGTTTAAGAGTCAGTCCGAGTCTGAAAAAATGGCACTGGCTTTTCAGGCCTGGGGAAAAAAGATAAATACCATTCAGTGCAGTTCCATGGGACGCTTATTTGATGCTGCCAGCGCTTTATTGGGGCTGGGCAGCAATTCTTCATTTGAAGGTCAGGGGCCCCTGTTATTAGAAGCCAAAGCATCAGCAGCCATGACATCAGAAAAGATGAGCTCTGAAGCTTCAATGAACAATATAAAGGCCACTGCTTTACCCCTTAAAACAGAGGCTGATATGATAATTGCTGACTGGACTGGAGTATTGAACACTTTATTGAATTCCCAGGTAAGCATCAAACAAAGAGCACTTAGCTTTCATCAGATTATTGCTGAAACACTCATTGCACAGGTAAAAGCAGTGCAATTAATAAAAGGGGATTTTAATATTGGCTTAAGCGGTGGTGTATTTCAAAATAAAGTGCTGACTGAATATCTTTTTAAACGTCTGGAAGAAGAACATCTGGATGTTTTTTTGCCAGAAAAAGTCCCCTATAATGATGCAGGACTGTCCTTTGGACAAATCATTGAAGGGGCTTCTTCATACAAAAAAGGAACGTCTAATGAATAAGACAGCTCATAAGGAAAAATATATTTCACTGGCTCATGGTAATGGTGGGCGCTACATGCGTGAGCTAATTGATGGTTTGTTTGCCCGTTATCTTGCAAACCCTTTACTCAACACACAAAATGATTCAGTGTTATTAACACTGGAGCAAAAAGAGATTGCCTTCACCACTGATGGCTTTACCGTCAACCCGCTGGAATTTCCAGGGGGAACAATTGGTTCACTGGCCATTCATGGCACGGTCAATGATCTGGCTGTAGCTGGTGCAATACCTCAATATCTGAGTCTGAACGCCTTTATAGAAGAAGGTATGTCATTTGAGCAATTAGAACGCATTGTAAAAAGCATGGCTGAAGCTGCAAGCGAGGCAGGTGTCGCCATTGTTACTGGAGATACTAAGGTCGTTCCCAGAGGTGAAGGAGCGGGTGTTTTTTTTGCCACCAGCGGCATTGGTATTAGAAATAAAGACCGCTTACTCAACATGGAACAAATACAATCAGGCGACAAGATATTAGTCAGCGGTACACTGGGTGATCATGGCACAGCTGTTATGCTGGCTCGTGAACAATTTGGACTCAAAGGTGATTTACAATCCGATGCTGCATCCGTCTTACCCCTGACCCAGGCAATCCTGGAGGTAGAAGGTTTACGCTTTATGCGCGATCCAACTCGAGGTGGGCTGGCATCAGTTTGCCATGAAATAAGCCGTGCAACTAAAAAAGAAGTACATTTGTTTCAGGTTGATATTCCCATTCATGAACAAGTTGAAAGCGTCTGTGAGATCCTAGGCTATGATCCTTTATACCTTGCCTGTGAAGGTCGGGTTGTTGCCATCGTTTCTGAACAGCAGGCTGAGGAAGCGTTAAGCCTGTGGCAAGCAATAGACAGTGGCAGTAATGCCCGCATCATTGGTGAAATAAGAGGTGGTGAAATAAGAAGTGACGAAATAAAGGACGCTCAGGCCAGTGTCGTATTGGAAACTGAGCTGGGAGGAGAACGTTTTCTCGAAGAACTTGAAGACGATCCCTTACCAAGGATCTGCTAAACAGGAAAAAAGCTGTGCTGCATCAAGACAAGCTATTTGACTCATCTATCAGCTGTTGTAATTTTTCTAAGCTTACCGGCTTGCCGGTATAATAACCTTGTGCATAATTAACTCCCATTTTTGACAAATAGTTGAGAATTATTTCTGACTCAACATATTCGGCAACGGTGGTCAGATCCATTGTTTCAGCCACCCTCCAGATAGCATCAACAATCACATAATCTGTTTTTGATTGCGGCATATTGTGAATAAATTCACCATCTATTTTCAGAATATTCACAGGAAGTTTTTTCAGATATTCAAAGGATGATAAACCACTGCCAAAATCATCCAGAGCAACAGAGCAACCTAGCTCTTGTAACTGAGTCACAAGAGTAGTGGCATTGTTCATATTGGCAATAGCAGCTGTTTCCGTTATTTCAAAACAAATATTGTGTGTCGGCACGGGATATTCTTGCAATAATTTTTTAATATCTGAACATAAGCTGGGATCAGCAACAGACTGTCCAGAAAGATTGATTGAACAGGTGCCAATTTTCTGCAAATCCAGCTCATCAGATGACAGCCATTGTAATGCATGTCTGATAACCCATCGGTCAACAATTGGCATCAAATTAAAACTTTCAGCATAAGGTATAAAATCATCCGGCATTTCCAGCTCGCCATCAGTTCCCTGTAAACGCAATAATATCTCAAAAGAAAACCTGGCAGATCGACCAGCACTGGTATCAATAGGAACGATAGGTTGCCCAACCAGGATAAACTGATCCTTTGCCAGGGCCTCATTAATTTTTCCTAACCAGTCAGCTCGAACTTTTCGATGTACTTTATTGTTATCTTTATCATTCACAATAACACGCCCAATATGTCCCAGTTTATAGGCGTTTTCAACTAATGCACTGGCATGTTCAATAGGGCCATGTAATTCACCAGAAGTATAATTTACCGGCACCAGTGAAGAAACAGCATTGATGTGAAAAGGATGTTCATCCCAGATAAAATTAAACTGATTAATCCTGTCAGACAAGTGATACATGAATTTAAGAGCTTGTTCATCTATATCGTCTTCTAATAACAGAGCAAATACCGGACCACTGACACGATAAATTTTGATATCTGAACCCGTTTCAAACTGTAAAAAGCCACCAAACTGACAATACAGTGCATTGCGAGCTTCAATACCATAACCCTGCAACAATGCCTCATAGTTACAAATTGAAATATAGCCCAGCATATGACTATTCTCTAGGGGCTGATTAATTTGACTGACATCTTCCATGCTTTTACGCAAATACAACACATTGGGTAATCCGGTTATCGGATCATGCAAGGCTGTTTTTTCTAACATAAGCTCTTTCTTGCGACGCTCCAGCGTTGCTGCTGCCACCAGCTGTCCTAATACGGCCAGAGTAATGATCAGCAGCAGCATGCCTAAAACCTGAGGAGCATTCATATCTCCTGATGTACCAGCCAGACCAAAAAAATGAAAGGTAAAAACTGTATAGGAAATAATAGCCACAGCAATATTGGTAAAGACCACACCCAGACGTAATGCACTCCAGATTATCATAGGAAATAACAGCAGTTCAGCATCCAGTAAGCCGGCAAAAGAGTAATACTCCCCTAGGGTTAATGTCAGTAACACCAGCAGCAATGCAGTTACCAGCCAGATCACTTTCTCCATCCTGACCGAAGAAAAATCAGCATAGGCATATCGGAGATGATATTGCTGGCCAAATAATATAATTGCTGGAGCAAAGACCAGTGCACCCAAGGCTTGACCAAAAGAATAGGAAAAAATAAACAGGCGGATATCTTCAAGGATATCCATACGATCAATCAGGAAAATCAATGGTATATCCAGCAATAAATTACTTATGGGGGCCACCAGCATCGCAGCGACATAAAAGTGCAGATAGTTATAAACGGGTCGATCAATCAGATCATCGCTAAAAAAATGACGAACGTAGAGCAAGGACAACCAGCCCGAGAGCAGCATAGAACCAGACAACCAGAATGAAACAAGAAAGCGATAACCAAAAAGCTGGAAGTGACAGACAAATAAGCCGACAAATAAGGCAGGAATAACCCGGTATCCCATGCGATATAAAAACCCCAGAATAACACCTGAGCCTAGAACCAGCATGGGTACTTCATGTTGAGGAAATCGATAAAAATGAGAAATCCAACAAACCAGAGTGACTGAAACAGCAATAAAGATTTGAATTATCAGATTTTTTATCAGGATCACTCAATAGCCTATTTGTTAAATCATAATTTGTGCGACAGCATTAAGAATGCTCATAAGAGCAACGCATATTGTAACTTTGGGGTTATCCTAATGCAACAAATATATGATAAAAACACACCTAAAACAACAATAAATCCTTCTATAAACAGTAACTTACTTTAAAAGGCAAGCATGAGTGAAAAACCGCCTTAATGCAAGACCATATTTTATGAAAATAACGATCACTAATCGACAGCCATAACGAAGCGAAGAGTAAACTGTCTGGCACAGAAAACATGATGTTAATTGAATTGTTATGTTTCTGGTGCACGCTGTACTTTTTTCTTGTTTTGTAGACTTGCAGCAGGCTTACCAAACTTACGCAGCACTTTGTAGTATGCTGATGCTCTAAAATTAGATACACCATCTTCTTTACAAATATCTTTGAATAATTGATCTGCCGCTTTTCTATGAGTTCTGGGGCTAAGTTTTTTATTTCTCATTAATTGATAAAGAGCATCATGAACCAATGATGCACGCATATTTTCTTCTGTATCAATTACCGGACCAGAAGGGCCATCCCATGCATAGCCTTTCTTAACTAACAGGTTACCGTTAGAGTCTAAATCGATAAAATCTGTTTCTATATCGGAGTTCGGCCTGATTGAAACATTGAGTTTATAACTATTTGCCAGCTGGTATTTATACTCAGCTCTGTATCGTATATATCCTTCTGTAGCCATTTCACGATTCCTCTTCTTTGTGGCATACGGCTTCTATATTGTGTCTGTCTGAATCAATAACAAAAGCGCCATAATAATTTGGATGGGGTTTTGGTTTTTTTTATAAATCCACAATACCGCATTTAGAAACTGCTTTCAAATTTTAAGATTAGAAATTACAAGAAATGGTATTGTTTTGTAAGAAAAATGGAAGAGATACTAATAATCGCTGCAAGAAAGAGCTATCGATGGATTCATGAACTGTATGTTATATGATTGCATACTTCATTTTATAACCACCTGTGACCTCAAAACCATTAGCCTGATAGAATTCAACAGTTCGATCAAATTCCGGTAAAGGTGGCGTGCATAATTCCAGCCTTTTCCATTTTTTATTTTTGGCAAAATTAATGATTTCATTGATAAGCTCTTTACCTATGTCTTGAGACCTATAATCAGGCATAACATAAAATTCTTGAATGATGCCAAATGAGCCTTCGGCATATAGTGAGTGACTTTCACATAAAGCGCCAAAGCCAATTATTTTATTTTCATCAAATGCCGCAATGACATTATAAAGACCATTAGAAACATAACCTCGACATAGGCTTTCAGCTAGTGGCACATCAACGTCAAAATGTTTTATTCCAGTACGCTCGATGATCTCATTAGTAAGACACACTGCAAGTTTAGCTACTTCTTCAGCTCGTGACTTATCAATAATCTTATATTTCATGCGATGCTTAATCCTTGTAGCATATAATATTCGCTTGTTTGCTCACAGGTTCAAGGAAAGAGCTAATTAACAACTTAACTCTTCCACAATACTCATACTCAATACCTTTTTAAATCACTAAAGCCCTTGATACAAACCAGGCGATATTAGTAATTTTAACCTTTTACATTAGACCCGATAACTAATTGAGTATTATTTTTATAAAAATAATTCGGTATTCTTAAAGGTGACACATAGCGAGAAATCGAACGACCAGCAAGATCATAAATAAAACCACTATTTTCATAATTAAGATGATAACCAAATTGGCTTTTACATGCAAAACCACCATTAATAGTTTTCTTGCTATCTATTTGTACATCACCATGTAGCCGGACAAAATTATCACAAGGATGTAATGAAAAAGGATTTTCTGATAAATAAATTACTTTATCCATTCTATCAACACGAAAAACAAACAAATTTGATTTTATTGAACGTGTTTCTTTTTTTACTCCAATAGGAAGTTTTTGTTCCATATTTTCATAAAGAAGAGGTTCTGGAAAATCTTTAGCAAGTTCATCTATTTCAGCCTTACTCCTTTTTATAATCCAGACTTCTCCATATAGTGTATCAACTTTTACAGGATCCCCAGTTTTAATTTTTGAAACATCTACAGTGACCTGGCTTGATAATATAGTTGCTTGTGTAGGATTTAGTGACGTTATAAATGGAATTGACACCATAAAAAGTCCAAATATCAAAAGAGATACAAATCCTAATTGTATAAATTTTAGTTTATTCATGTCTTTCTCAGCAATATTTTAAGATGATCACAACCTCATTCATTGAGACCCACACTCCGGGTATTCTGTGATTTAAGCTGTTGGAGCAATACTACTTTATAGGAAAAATACCTGTCTATAAAGTAGTGCTGCTATCTAAGTCTTTTAGAATCCCATTTTCTATACTATAAATCCAGCCATGGATGGATAGCTCTTTTCCTTGTTTCCATGCATTTTTCACAATAGTCGTATTACATATGTTTTTAACTTGTTCTTTTACATTGAGTTCACAGAGTAAATCCAATTTTTGTTCATGTTCAAGCTGATCAAATTCCGATTGATTAAATCGAATAACATCTTTTATATGGCGCAACCAATTATCTATAAGTCCGTGCTCATGATCTTCCAGTGCCGCTTTTATACCTCCACATCCATAATGGCCACAGACTATAATATGTTTTACCTTTAAAATTTCAACAGCATACTGTATAACAGAAAGGCAATTCAGATCTGTGTGGACAACAATATTTGCAATATTGCGATGCACGAATACTTCGCCAGGTTGCAGATTAGTAATTTGGTTTGCAGGAACTCTGCTGTCTGAACAACCTATCCATAGATATTCAGGCGATTGTTGCTTTGATAATCGTGTGAAAAAATTAGGATCTTTATCTTTGATTGAGGCAGCCCATATAAGGTTGTCATTAAATAAATGTTTTAGTGTTTTCAAGTTTCAAGGTTCTCCCATATTTATTTTTCTAATACTACGTTAAGTGATGAGCAGACAAAGCTCTATAGTATTAGCGCACTTGTTTTAGCAATTCAGGGAGCTTATCTTTTTCTACTGGTTTACTAAAAAAATATCCCTGGGCCAGATCACATTTCTGCTGCACCAAATGATCAAGTTGTGCTGCTGTTTCAACACCCTCCCCAATCACACTGAGTCCCATACTATGAGCCATTACTATAACAGCATTAACAAGTTCCCGAGCTTGCGGATCGAGCTCAATGTCAAAAACAAAGCTTTGATCAATTTTCAATGCATCAAACGGATAATTGCGCAAATAACTCAGTGATGAATAGCCCGTACCAAAATCATCCATCACAATTCTTATACCCAGATCTTTCATGGCTGTCAGGTTATCATCAATATTGGACAGCCCCCCCATGAAAACACCTTCGGTAATTTCCAGTTCAAGAGTACTATGGGGTACGCCTGAAGTTTCCAATGCAGTATTAAGTTGTTGTAATAGATAAGGGCAACGAAATTGGCGTGGAGATATATTAATAGCCATTTTAAGTGATGGATCATGTTCTCGGTGGAGATCAGCTAAAACAGTCAGTGCCTCATTTAACACATAGGCCCCAATGGGCACAATTAACCCATTTCGCTCAGCAATGGGAATAAATTCTTCTGGTGAAATATTGCCTAACTCTGAATTTTTCCAACGCAATAAGGCTTCAAAACCTAACACCCTTTGACTCGGTAATTCCACCAGAGCTTGGAAGTTTAAATAGAACTCATCATGTTTCAGTGCATTATGCAGATGCTGTTCCAGCAACAATTGCCTGGAAACTTTTTCCTTCATCTTGGTAGTGAAGTAATAATGTGCATTACCTCCTTCTGCTTTGGCTGAATACATTGCAGTATCTGCACTTCGTAATAACTCCGCAGGAGTCACGCCATCATCTGGATAAAGTGCAATGCCAATACTGGCATTAAGGACAAGTTCCCTATTATCCAGAACAAAGGGTTGTCTGATCTTCTTTAACAGGGTTTCCGCTATAGATTCTGCATCATTACCAGTCTTTATTCCCCCTAAAATGACAATAAACTCATCCCCCCCCAATCGACCGATTGTATCAACACCTCGTAATGTTTCTCGCAACCGATCCGCAACTTGAACAAGCATCTGATCTCCCACTTCATGCCCAAGTGAGTCATTGATCTTCTTAAAGTCATCCAGATCAATGAACAGAACCGCAAGGGGATCCTCTGAGCGGCGTGCATCCAGAAGTAACTGATTGAGCCGATCAAGAGAGAGAAAGCGATTCGGTAATTCCGTTAGACTATCAAAATGAGCCTGATGGAGGATCAACTCTTCCTGTTGTTTTCGAAGAGTGATATCAACAGCCACCACACGCATCCCAACAACTATGCCATCACGTAAAACTGGTGTTGAATACACCAGCACAGGAAAATTATCCCCATTTTTACAAATAGCTTTATACTCAGTTCCTGAAATACGTGACATGCCATCCTGCATCACCTGCTTTGCATTTCTATTCACTCGTTGAGAGTCTTCAGGAGCAATTAAATTAACAATGTTTACATCTGATTTAAGATCTTCAATGGTATATCCAAATGACTGAAAGGCATGTTGATTAGCATACTTAATCTTACCATTCTGATCTGTTTCGCACACTGACTGCGGTAACATATCAGCCAGTTCACGAAAACGTTGTTCACTATCACTCAGTGCCTTAAAAGTTCGAATTGCCCGAAATGACGCACTGCTATAAGATGCCAGGATCATTCCAATTTCTTTATCCTGCTCAGCAAAAGGTGGGTGGTTTTTATTATGCAAAGCTAATACAGCAACCAGACTCCCATCCTCATCTGGAATTGGAAATATTAATGCTGAGCCATCTTTATAACCATCCCAGCCACTTCCTTTGAACTCATCCAGATCGCTAAGATCATTCAATAGAGTGGGCGTACCATCTTCAACAACACGGCACAAAACAGACTGTTGCCTCAAAGGCAAGGACAATTCTGGAAGAGCATGGCCAGGATCAATAGCTTGCACCAGACGTAGTCTGGTCTCTTCTACCACATACAAACAACCACCCGTTACATCCATATGCTGGGCGAACTCCTGCAGTAAATGTGAACCAAACTCATCCATATCAAGCCATGATGAGAGCTTACTTGTGGATTCAACAATTTTTCGCAGTCGCTCATTGAGATGAAGTAAGCGAGTGTTGGCTTCCTCCAGTTCACTGGTACGTTTCTTAACAAGGTGTTCAAGATTTTCTTGATGCTCCAGGTTGTCATGGCGAAGCTGCGCTCGTTCTAATGACTTACGAATAGTATGACCAAGCACAGAAAGATTTTCGACTGGTTTTAACAGATAATCCCATGCTCCTAAACGAAGCGCTTCAACCACATCTGTCATATGCCCTGTTCCTGAAACAATAATAATTGGAATATCTGAGTTCTGAAGTCTTATTTCACGTAATAGTTCCAGACCTCCCAAGTTGGGCATTCTCAGATCCAGCAGAATCAGATCAGGATGACAAGTTTTGAAAACTTCCAATCCAGCCAAACCATCTTTAGCTGTCAATACCTGGTAGTCTCTATCTTCAAGATAATCTGAAAAACTACTGCGAATACCAGGATCATCATCTGTCACTAGAATTTTTATCTGAGCATCATTCATAATTACGACCTTACGTCCTCATTTCAGTCAACATCCGGAGTATTTCTTTATGAACCAGACTAAGATTATTGACAGGTTTCTGAAACACTCTTGAAGAAACCTGGTTAAGCTGGAAAAGATCAGCTGGTAATCTGTATTCTGGTGAGCCGGTACAAATCAGGAAGACACAATCAGGTATCTGTAGATAAGCTTTTTGAATGAAATCAACACCACTTATCCCCATCATGCGAACGTCCACAATAGCGGCATCTGGAGATTCTGTCATCAGTATTTCCAGTGCTTCTTCACCACTCTCAGCACTCAGGACTTTAAAATCCTGATCTTCAAAATAGTCACCAAAACTTTGCCTGATCGCTGCATCATCATCAATAATCAACACACTGAGATCAGCATTGTTCATACCCACCTCTCTCTGCAGCAGGAAGACGAATAATGAAGTTTGTTCCCACTCCAGGCTGTGATTTCACATTTAATGAGCCACCAAGATTTTCAGTAATAATAAAATAGGCAACACTTAAACCCAGGCCAGTACCCAGTCCCACAGGTTTGGTAGAAAAGAACGGCTCAAATACACGCTTACGAATTTCTTCTTCCATGCCAGGTCCATTATCTGAAATTTCGATACGCACCATTTTTGCTTCCAGTTCATTGCGCAAGGTCAGGGTAAAACAAGGCTGTTTTTTTTCACTTTCCACTTTCCTGTTATCATTCATCTCCTGAATTGCCTGAGCACCATTCTTGAATATATTGAGCAATACCTGCTGAACTTTTTGCGGCTCACAGGTCACTAATAACAAATCATCCTGATAGTCACGAACAATCTTAAACTGTTTAAAATCATAGCGTTTTTTAAGATCATAATCAGTACCTGACAAAAGCAGAGTCTGTTCTACCAATTCAGTAATATCACAATCTGAAAAGACAGAGTCGCCACGGCGTGCAAAGCCCAGCATACTTTCAACAATGGTTGCCGCTCGAGTGCAGGAATCCCGTATCGTGTTGAGCATACGAGGAATGCCCCGCGCCTCCATATAGGCATGAATAGTTTTCATATCAACACCTACTGTTTCAGCTGCACGTTTATTGGCTGACATTTCTCCGGTGAGCCTTTCAGACATGACTTCTGATGTCTGCATAATACCGCCCAGAGGATTGTTAATCTCATGTGCCATGCCAGCAGCCAGCCCCCCAACTGACAACATTTTTTCACTCTGGATCATCATTTCTTCTATACGTATTCGTTCAGTCACATCATCAATTCGAATCACAGCTCCTTCAATTCCGTTGGTGATCAGCGGAAAGATAGTGATATCCTCATAATGAACATTGCCATCTATCATCACTTGACGCTTATGATCACTTTGTTCCTGACGCGTCTTAATCGCATTAAAAACCTGTTCCATCTCAGACTCCAACCTGGGTAAAATCTGATGCAATGGTTGTCCCATAGCATCAGCTTCATCAATACCGGAAGTTTTTTGGGCCTGATTATTCCATTGGGTGATCAGCCCGTTAGAATCAATACCAATGAGCATAGAGGGCATTGAATTAATGATATTGTAGAGATAATTTCGCAGCTTTCGGAGTTCTTCTTCCTGATGTTTACGAGCTGTTATATCTGTGGAGATCCCACAGATCGCATATATTTCTCCTGAGCTATTTTTCAAAGGAAACTTAACTGAAATATAAGTATGCAGTCCATCAGCCTGAGGAACAACCTCTTCAAACTCTAAAATTGAATTGTCTTCAATAACCTTGAGGTCATTAGCCTGAAAAGTTTCAGCAACTTTTTGTGGAAAAAACATATCATCAGTTTTTCCACTAATATAGGAATTAGAAATATTAAAAATTTCTTCAAACATACGATTAATAAAGATATACCGACTCTTTAAATCTTTAATATAAATAACCGATGAAGTATTATTCAATAAATCCAACTGCTGCTGCTCACTGCGTTTAAGTTGCTCAATCAGATCTCTTAACCTTGAAGTCATTTCATTAAATGTATCTCCCAGATGCATTATCTCAGTACCACCACGTACTGAGGCTACTGTATCAATTTCTCCAGCCGTAATTTTGGCAGCAGTTTTGGCCAACTCAGCCAGGGGTTCAGTAATATTTCGTGTCAGGAAAATACCCAGTGAAACTGCAGTTAACAACGCAACAACGGTAACCGCTATACTCATTTTTAGTGCTGTATAAGTGGAGGACAAAGCTTCTACTTCCTCTTGTTCAGCAATAAGAACCACATTTAACGCTGATAACCAATGCTGAGAACTGATAACATCAGAACTGCGATAGCTCTTATTTCGCACCCGGACACTATGTTCACTGCTTTGTATTATTGGAATTGTGCCTGCATCAATTATTTTATTTTCTTTGGGCATCCTAAACCGAGTTGGTGTCAATAAAAGACCTTTTGGGTCGAGCAGATAGGTTTCTCCTGTTTTTCCCAGTCCTTTCCTGGAGCCCATTATTTGATTAAGTTGTAATATACTCGAACGTCCAACCAGTATTCCCAGAACCTCTTTTGATTCTTTAAAAACCGGGATAGCAGTCACAATAGAAACCCCATCTGTTTCAGAAAAATGAAAAAGAAATTGAACCACAAACTCCTTCTCTCCCTTATGAAAAAAAATACTCTCAGAAAATTGCTCCTTTTCACGTTCTACAGAGGTAGACAAAACAACATCTCCTTTGCGGTTCATAAGAAACAACTCATCAAAACGCTCTGTTCGTGACAGGGTTTCATTCAAGGCTGCCTTCGCCCGATTGTAGGAAATTTGCGTGAAAAGCCGCAATGATTCTTCTGGCTCAGTAAGAACCGACATATGCCAACGAAGATCTCTTGGCTCCAGAGTATTAAGCAGATCTTCTTCGAGATGATCCACCCATCTGGTCACACCTTCCTCCTTTAACCTGGCCACAGTCTCCAACTGCTCATAGGCCCGTTCCAAACCATTGTTAAAACTAATTCCAACATTTATTACAACAATCGAAAAAGCAGTCAACATTACCAACAAAACAATAATAAAAATCAGTCGTGTACGTATACTCGTCTTATAAATAAGCTGCTGTAAAAATCCACTCAATTTACCTTGTTGTGAAAGATTCATTTAGCCGGAACCTCTAACATAAGATCAACAGCTGCCGCTGCTAAATCCAGAGCCTCTGATGGCGAAAGTTCACCACGAATTGCCTGATAAATGAAGGGCGAAATAACTTCGCGCAGGGCTGCATGTTCAGCAAATGGAGGTGCCCCGGAAAAAAGGTGCCCATACTCACGCACCACACTAAAATAGTTGCCGAGATAAGGATCTTTAGCACGTATTTTGGGATCAACTAATGTTGCCCTATGCACTACACGACCAGTAGCCAAAGCCCATTCTGTTTGAATTGATGGCCGGCCAATATACTGTAACCATAATAGAGCTGCTTTTTTGTTTTGCGATGAGTAGGGTATACCAAAGGCACCACCATCATAATAACCAATATACCCCTTGCCCTTTTTCGCCTCCTCAAGAACCCCTGGAGCCAGAGGCGGCAGGGCAACCCCAACCTTGCCTGTGATTACTGATTGGGCTGGTTCAGTGGCTGTAGGCACAATATTTTCACCATAAAGCCAACCATGAGCAACACGCCCGGATGAGAATGAAAGTGCACTTTCATGCCAGGTACTGCCATAACTCTCAGGTGGTGAAATTGGCAGCAGATCCAACCAGAACTGGAATCCTTTTTTGGCTTTAGGGCTATTTAATGTGCCGCCTTTTTTCATCGTTGCACCACTCATATCCTGATTAATGCCCCAATTGTAAACACCAAAACTCGGCAGAATGGTCTCAAATAATTCATAGAATGAGGCCGGGTGCCCCGGAGAAGCCTGAATCGTAGTCCCCCATAAAGCCAATCCTTGTTTCTTTCCCCATTCAGTAAAAAATACCGATATATCATTGAACTCCCGAATAGACCGGGCTGGTTTTAGGGGATAACCATATTTTTCTTGAAAAGCATGTGAAATGATCGGATCTTCAAATAAGTCCCTTCTATAGGCATAAAGTTTGAGGAAAGATTCAAACGGGATAGCATAAATATCATCTGTACCCGAGCCGCGAAAAAAATGCAGATAGGATGTAAAATCCTTAAAGCTGAATTGAGGTGAGGCAAGTTCAGGTTGTTGCTTAAGTAATTGAGACAGGTTGACTAAAAAACCCTGTGCAAGGTATGCGTATACAATATCTTGCTCAATATAGATAAAATCATAAGTAGCGTTTTTTTGTGATAAATCACGGATACTCTTATCATACATTTCTTCCCATGATGCCAGTTCCAGATCAATCCGGATACCAGTTTCCTGCTCAAATGCCGGGATAAGGATATTCTTAACGTAGTGTGATGCAGCTGTATCTTCAGTCACTCCTCGTAAGGTTATACCAGCATAGTTCTCTGCAGTTGTTGCAAACCAGTTGTCAATCGGTTGATTGTTGGCGTACCCCTGTTGAATACCAATACAAAACATAAAGAAATACTTTATGTATCGGATAAAATGTGCGGAATGTAAGCCAGCCATATCAAAACCCCCAGAGAGTAGTTTAAATATAGGAAACTCAATGGCATTTTTCAATCTATAAGTTAAAAGTTATGTTATTTTATTGATTCAAATGAGATAAACATTGGGTCTGTGATGGATTACTTAAAATACTTTTTTGTTGTTGAAGTGAGTTTCTGGAGTGTGGTCAGGCAAGATATAAAATTTATTGCAAATTATATAATTTTCAGATGTTCTAATACACTTATACTATGTATGCATATGTTATGTGTGGGAATGCTTAACAAAACTTATTTTTCAGGAGCATAAGTTTTTAGCTGGCTTACCTGCAAACAAATTATTAGCCTGAACGCTCCCATCAACTACACTACATGACCCTACAATTAAGTAAATAAAAACAAAAATTTACGAACTGCAACTGCAGCAGATACGATTATGAAACAATCTTTGAATTATCACTTAAATCATCTGCCGTGCTCAAACTTGAACCCATCCTAAACTGGTAAAAGTCCCAAGAAAAATCAGCATAAAACCAGACAGACGCTCCAAAGTCTTCCCCCATTGCCTTAGATGTTCTTTAATCTGCTGACTAAAATAAGCAATAGCAAAAGCAAAAAACAAAGTGGGAATAACCACTGCACCCAGACCAAAAGCAATACCCAATTTTGCACCGTCAATAGGTGTCGCCATTGATGCTGCAACAGTCAGAATAGTTACCAAAGGAATACAGGGATTAAGAGCCATACCAGTACCCATTGAAAACAAACTTAATGTTAAATACAAGGTCGATTTTTTTTCTTCTTTAGGTTGAATTGTTTTATTAAAGATAATCGGCTTTGCTTCTATCAGATCACTTTCATGATGAGAGGCACAACTCTTTTTCTTTGAAAAAGTCCCAAAGAGTAAATACAAGCCAACAATAATAGTTGCAATTCCAAGAACCTGCCCGGCAATGCCTTCTTCAATCCACTGCGTCGTTGCCAGACCAAAAGATCCGGCAATAGTACCTAAAATGGTATAACCAGTTAACCGTCCCATTGAAAATGGAATTATAGTCCGCCATGACGTCCGCATATTATTTTTTTCCTGACCGAGAAAAACAGGACCTAAATAAGGCAAGCAAGTGATATTACAGGGGCCTGCACCAAATGCCAGCCCCATTAATAATGCAGCAGAAAAACCGATAGTTAAGCTATCCATTATTTTTTCCCAAACAAAGTAATTTTTTCCCACTGTGTTTGTGCTTTTTTTCGCTTTTTAAAATAAGCTGGATCAGCAGACAGTATTGGGAAAAAAGCATATTTCATTTTCAATACATCTTTATCCGGGCAAAATTCAACACACCGCCCGCATAAAGTACAGTCTGGGTAAATAACATCTTTATTCTCCATATCAGTATGTATCTCATGAATATCCATAGGGCAAGCTTTGGCACAAAGACCACATTTAACACAACGAGGTTTGGCATCTTTCACTAACCGAACCAAGCCGATTTTTTTAAACAAAGTGTTGAGAGCCAGCATGGGACAAATCCTGCAAAAGGGTTGACGAACCATTAAACCAATCGACATCATCAAACCAAATAAAAAAGTGGCCAGAACAGACAATATCAGATATCCAGTAGTGCTCGTATCAACAACCAGTTCTCTGGTCTCACCGGTTGCCAAAGTGGTTAGTATTCTACTCGGACAGATACGACAAAAAGGATCACCTAATTCATGTCCTGCAAGGCCGAAACCTGCTAACAAAGGAAACACAAATAGCAGGAATATCATAATAAGCCATTTCACAGGTCGGGTTTTTCCTGTAAAATTTTGGGACAAACTAGCAGTTTGCTGTAAACCCAATTTCTGCCCTAAAATGTTTAATGCTTCCTGAAAAAAGCCTAGTGGACAGATCCAGCCACAAAACGCTTTACTCAATAGCACCATAAAAAAAGCAAATATCCCTAAAGTGATCAAGGTCGGCATTAATGCTTCAATAATTGATCCACCTGCTGCCAATACAGGTGCCGTACGATGATCCATTTGGTGTTGAAATGAAATTAAGGCACAATGATCAGCAGTTTCCAAATCATAAGCACAAGCAAGTGCTGGTAAACTACTACTAAATTTATCGGCCAGATAATATCCACCCAATCCAACACCATAAACCAGAACAATAAAGGCTGTAATCTGAACAAGTCTTCTGATAATCGTTAGGTTCATAATGCTTTTCCCTTTACTTTTTTCTTTTTCATATTTTCATTTGTTTTTTTATTATGTTTGCGCATAACCACAATACCTGAGATAAAACCCACTGAGAGTGCTAATATGCCACCGCTATTTGATTTCCAATGAGATGGATTAACAGAATAAGGTGCAGAAAAATTGGTTTTATAAGTGATATTATTAGCTATATGCACTGTGCGCAGAATAAATTCAGCAGGTTTATTGGCTCTTCTGCCAGGCTTAATATTTTGAAAATCCTCAGGCAATGTAAAGGTGACTTTTCCCCGGCTGTCTGTTTTTGAATCTATAGTAGAACCATTGCTGGTTTTTAAAATAACCCAGCTATCAATGAGTGGTTTTTCTTCAAACAACACTTTATAGCTGTGTTTGATACTACTATAAAAACGCAAATGTTCACGGATCATTGGTTCAGGAACAATTTCTAAAGGTAATTTATGATTTGTCACTAAGTTTTCAGGGCTATGACCTGAAGGTTTTCCTCGCATATAGGCATATCTTAAGGAAGATTCATGACTAGTATCGGTTTTTCGTTCTGCAACTAATGCATGATAATTATCCATGCCACTATCAGGCAATACATATTTATCCAATTGCCCCTGATGTGTAAGTGTTAGAATTTCAAGTGCGGGTGTAATATATTTAACATTGGTGTTTTTATTATCCTGAAGATAAAATGCTTTTTCTCTTGACCGGTGTTGTTGATGTCCTGCATGTGCATCAGCAGGTTTGGCTGCCTTTGTCTTTGCTTCTTTCATTACCGGCTTTGGCGTCCACAGTAATTCAGCATAGCTCAAATGACTCATGCCAAGTCCTATTATTATTAATAAAACATTTTTTATTATAATCTGCATAAGGTGTACTCCACCTCTGCCAGGCTAATAAATTTTAATTGGCAGAGGTAATAAAAGATTAATTAGAATCTAACAGACAATCCTGTAGAGAATACAATACCTGGATTGACAGTAATCGATAAATCTTCACCATCATAGATACCATCATCATTGGAATCTCCACTGCCACGAGTATTATTGTAATAATCACGGTCAAAGACATTATCTACACGGGCAAAAAATGACCAGTCTGCATGACCAATTTTACGTTCATAATTTGCCCAGATATTAAAAACAGCTCGGCCACCCATTTCTTCCTGATTGATTTCATCAACATAGTAACTGGATTGACTTTCCATTTCAGTTGAGATAGTCCAGTGCTTTGCTGGGCGGATCCGAACAATAGCATTCAATTTATGTTTTGGTGTGCGCGGTACATGATTGCCTGTATTGTCATAAGCAGTTAAACAATCAGTAATTGAAAACGGCCACCAACTTTGCCTTACTGGTGTTGAACCTGCGGGACAGACACCACTTACAGGGGCTGTTTTGAGATTAAAGTTATCATATTTTGTATATTCTGCATTTAAGTAAGTATAAGCAATATCCCATGAAACCATTTTGCTCATATCACTATTAATGGCCAATTCTAAACCTCGATTTCTAACATCACCAATATTGTCATATTTATTATCAGCACTGGTGGTATATTGCCCTGCAGTTGACTGAATATAATCATCTCGATCAAGCTGAAAAATTGAAGCATCAATATCATGAGCAATACCAAACAGAGTGGTATTCATTCTGAAACCAATTTCAAGATTTAAAGATTCTTCGGGATCTAGTTCAGAATTTGGATCTGAGCGATGTGAGGGACTATTACTCCCCGTAAAAAGCTGAGTGACTGATGGTGTTCTAAAGCCAGTTGATGCATTTACATATAAATCAATATTTTTTTGAAATGCATAATTTGCACCTAAACGAAATGAATCAACATCAAAATCCACATCACCATTATCAGTAGGATCAAGCTTATCTTTATAGGTAAGCTCAATATGATCATTACGAGCATTAGCAGTAAAAATAAGCTTATCCGTTGCTTTATATTTTAGTTCTCCATAAAATGCTCTGACATTTTCATCTGTTTTATTGTCAGCAGATACATCTCCATTGTTATATCCACCCCACCCTCCAATATCAGTATTATCGCGTACAATTGATTTTGATTTATAATCATTGTCTCGAAGATCAACACCAGCCATCCAGGCAAAAGTTGTTCCATCTAAACGAAATTCAGATTTAATACCTCGTTGAACTTGATCATAGTCATTGGCATAAGCATATATAGAACGATCAGTACTGACAGGGGCTGAATCATATTTTGTCCTATCCGAAAATTGATAGGTATTTAACATAAGATTAGCATTATCACCAAAATCTTTCGAATAAGTCAAAAATAGCTTTTCTAAATCAACATCATAATTATTGGCATAGTCGTTATATAAAGGATTTTTACTTTTAGGATCATTTTCAGCAGCTGTTTTTCCTCGCACAGTACCATGACTCCCTTTCTCTCTATCTGATAGTTCCAGACCAAAAGTAAGATCACTGGTATCATCAATATAATATTGTAACTTGCCATTTAAATAATCTGATTTTGAATCTGCATCATCATAATAACCATCGGTTTCTCTACGTGAAACCTGTATGTGTCCATTTGCTTGTTCATTTTCAAAACCAGCTTGCAATAAGGCTTTATTGGAACCAAATGATCCCGTTTCAAGATCAATTCGATATCCAGCATTATCTGCACCGCGCTTCGTAGTGATAATAACTGCACCTGCTAAGGCATCATCACCAAATAAATAAGAGGCTCCACCTTTAATCACTTTAATTGACTCAATATTATCTAAATCAATATTAACTCGTCCTGTTCTTTCAAAAACCGGCACGCCATCAATAACAATTGCGACACCTGGGCGTTCCCCCATGTAAACCTGATTGTCAACACCACGAATATGGATTTTTAAAGAATCACCATTTTGCACATCCGTTGTTATTCCAGGAATACGGCGCAGCATTTCCTGTATGTTTTTTGGGTGATATTTATCAATTTCATCACTAGTAATAATTCCAATACTGGATACTTCATCTCGTTTATTTTCAAATCGATCATCAATAGTTGTTGACTGGACACTGATTGTCCCCAGGTCATCAGCCAATAACAAAGAGGGAATAATAACTGAGGTTGAAACCAGAAGGGTTGGAAATAATTTATTTTTAAAATAGGAAGAGGACATAATTACTCACTTAATATCTTTTATAGATTGCCAAAAAGAGGCACAAACGCCTTATATAGCAAGACATATGCCAGGTATAACTAGTTGATAATATTAAGATTAAATAAAATGCTTATTTTGTTTTACGTTAAATACCTTAGTAAGTATGTGGTATCACATAAATTGGATTGGATTGGATTGGATTGGATTGGATTGGATTGGATTGGATTAATTTATTGTGGGAACCGTAGAACAGGAAGAGGAGATACATTATTCATAAAAAACCTTACATCTTTCATTAGGCTGAGCAAACATCAAGAATATACTCATCATACTTACTCGGAAGATAAGCTTTTGCACTGCTAATTAGTTATTTAATGAGTGTTGTTAACTCATCATTATTTTTCTGTTCAAATATAATCATTAAATGATTTCTATATATACATATAAATCTGGTATCGTTTTTCTTGGATCAGATGGGTATAGGAATTCGTCATAAGCTTTCTCACATTGTGTTTTAGTCGACCCGTGAGTGTACACTCTGGCCCAACTTTTTCAATGTGGCACGCTTATGACTAAAATTCACGCTTTACTTGTTCCTCCAATACAAATAATACAGAAAGATACTCACTCAATATTATTATTAGTTTTAGAAATAAATTTAATTTATATCTTGAAAAAGCACGTTTTCTGGGATTTCACCATAAGGAATTTCTGGCCCTTCCCACATAACTGAAAAATGTTCTTCTTCTTTAATGTAATTATCTACATGAATTTTATGTAAACCTTTCTCTAGATAAATTTCACCTACCCACTGCGCTACTCTTCTCATTCCTGGGTCTTTTACAAGTACTTTATCATCAATCTTTAATTGTACCCCCACATCCATACGTGTAAAAAATCTATATAACCCTGTTGTAGGAATTTTTATATATCCTTCTACAATTGTACCACCATTATTTCCAGTTAATGGAACTTGTGTAAAACTAAGGCCTTTAACGACTTGAGTAGTCTCAGAAATTTTATAGGTATCAAGATTACCCAAATTATAAAGTTCACCTTTATATTTTTTAGCTAATAATCCAATAGCTCCTTCATCTGCATTTATTGCATCTTGTGGTTTATAATATTTCTCATTAATAACTCTTGAGTTTACAAAACCATCACTGTTTTTTACATGCATAGTTACATTTTCACTATTATCTACGTAAATAGCTCCATTTGTACTTGTTTGAGTATACTGACTATCAAGTGTATATGTAACCGTTTCATTAATAGGAACAGTCGATACTTGGACATTTTCATCAGTATCTATGGCATGGGCAACTTGTGGATTAATTCGTTGCATTGGATCCTTACCTGGAGATACATTTGCAATATAGGGTACAGTTGTAGCACTAAATACAAATTTCAATTTTGCATTAGAAGCCTCACGCCTGGGATGATGTAACTCTCTTACTTTATCATCACCAATCTCTACACCTGGATCAAAATTCAGATGAATACGTGTTTTGCCGCATTTTTCTTCAATATTTTTTATAGTATAGCTATTTGTATATATTAGTTCCCCATTTACAAAGTTTTCAAGAAGTATTGTTTGGTTTGCTAATTCATAATCAAGAGGTAGTATCATGTCTGTATCAAATGAATTAGATGAAGCACCATTTTCTTTACGGTTTACAGCACTAACGGTTCCAGTTACTTCACTTGTTAATGAAGTAAGTATTCTTAAAGGGTTGTTAACACTATTTCCCCCTACCATCCACAGGTCACTTTTGCCATTAAAAGATGAACTTGCAGCTATGATAGCGTCTGCATTTAGTTCATCATAAGACATATTTTTTTTACCATTAAATGATACAAGATATGTATCCACTCTCCCATTTATTAATTCTACCTTTACAGCTATTGAGCTATCATCTAAAGGCTCTTTAGAAACTGATTTTATAAAAGAGTTTCCACTCCCATCCAACACTTCATGGACTGTTACAAATGTTGATTCTAAAGGTGCTGCACCACTACGGTGAATCGTATATTGTGGAATTAAGCTTCCTAATGATTTATAATATTTAGATGTATCTCTATTAGAATTAACTGCATATGTCCATTGTTCTTCCATACCGTTTAGATAAATTTCACCAGACTCTCCTTGTGCTGGAAAATGTGAACGAGTGCCTAATTCTGGTTTGTCCTTAAAGTTAAAATCTATCCAAAAAGACTGAGCTACATCATAGCTAGCCTTTTTTGTGTTTTTAAATTTGGCAGCTTTTGAATCTAAAATAGGAGAACTGCCATTCTTTGTGGTAAGATTTGTCGTTGGTAAACCTTGCTCTAATACACCTGAACCACGCATCATATAATCATGAGTTTCACCACCTATTGCTTCAAAAATATCAAGAAGATAGGCTTTTTCAATATCTATTGTATTTTGAATTAATGTACGACGATATCTTTGAATACTATTTTTATGTGAAATATGAGAAGCATCAACTCGTGAAATTTGTATCCCTGGTAGAGGTGTAAAAAGTTCTACTCGCCCGGCTAAATCTGATTTATATTTGTTTTGCTTCGTACTATCTATAATGACCATATTTTTATTTTCAGGATTTTGAGTTTGTTGTTGATGTCCAGGGAAACTCAAGAGATTTCGACCCTGACCAAATAAACCCATCATCAAAGTATCATTATGGGCATGACCATTCCATCTGTCTCTTGGTGAAAAATGTAAAAGAGACTGTACTTGAAGCTTTTGATCATCCAATTTTCCATCACCTAGCCCTAACTGACCATAAGCACCCAACAAGTAACTATTTGCTATTTTTTCTATGCCATAACCATAATGTAAATCACCTGCAGGCCAACTAGAAGTCAAAGTTGGGTCCGTAGGATCAAAATAGAGCAAAGCACTATCATGAGAACCACTATCGGTTCCATCTGGAAGTGTCAACATCACAGGGCTTGTAATCATACTATCCCATCTATCTGAAGGTGGCATAATCGTATCATGAGTAAGAGCTTCAGTTATTTTTTTAACACCTGCTGGAGGATTCCAGCCATCAGGATCCTTATATCCATCAAGAACAGCCACTAGTGCTTCTAGTCCTGCAAGCCAAACAAAATGGTAATGCATTCCCTCTCCACTTACCCCATCATAGCCTACGAAAATACTATTTCTACCATTTGCCTGGATATAACGAAGTATCAAGTGAGCAGCCTCTGGCCATTTGTACTTTTTAAAATCTACTACATAATGCTTAAAAGCAAGATTATGTAAATTCCCATGTATTGGAGTTAATTCTCCAAGTAAGTCACGATACTCTTTTTGAGTATAATTTTTACTTGGCTTAGTATCATCTGGAGTTACAGACTCGTCATATTTAGCTAATACATCTATTGAAGCTGTATCTTTTACACTATCTGTAAAAAAACCACCTGTTAATGATGTATCAGGAGTACAAATTTCAGTAATTTCCTTTGTTACAATCACTTTCATACTATCAGTATGTGTTATTCCATCATTATCTGTTACAGTCAATGTTAAGATATCTGTACCTACAACATCTGGAGTATAATCAAAGGAAGCCGAATTAGTTAAAAGAGTATTTCCTTTCCTCCATTCATATTTACTGATACTTCCATCTGTATCACTTCCACTACCTATAATAGTAATTGTTTCATCTACTGCAATAGTTTTATCTGTTCCTGCATTTGCTATTGGGGGGTTGTTCTCTTCTTCTTCTTCTTTTTCTTCAACATCATTAATGTTTACAATTAAATTTTGAGAAGAACTATTCGCTTCACTATCCCTAGCAGTAATTATAATAAAATATGAGGATTTTGTTTCATAGTCTGGTTCAACTTTAAAACTTAATTCTCCACTGATTGAATTTAAGTTAAAACTAGAAGCATCACTCCCACTTAATGAGTATGCCACTTTATTTTCATCTGTAGCTTTAACTGTTAGAACTGAAGCTTGATTTTCATCTACACTTATAATAGATGAAGATGTAAATACTGGTGCTGTTGTATCTTTATTCTCCTTTTCACCTGTTTTATTGATTAATATATTTATTGTTTGTGATGCACTATTTTTATATCTATCGGTTGCTGTTACGATAATTGAGTATGAATTCTTTATTGCATAAGTCGGTGCTGTTTTAAACTTTAATCGTCCATTTCCTGCATTTAAATTAAAACTAGAAGCATCACTTCCACTTAATGAATACTTAACTCGACTTTGATCGCTTGCCTTAATATTCATTACATTTTTTTGTTTTTCATTGACACTTACACTTGAAGGTGATGTAAATACAGGTGCAGTATCATCTAAATCTTTGATAAGTATTGCTATGTTTTTAGAAGCACTGTTTTTTGCTTCGTCTATAGCCGTTATTGTAATTGAGTATGAATTTTTTATTTCAAAATCAGGTTCAGTTTTAAAATTTAGTACTCCATTAGAATCCAAGTTAAAGCTTGATGCATCACTGCCACTTAAAGAGTATGTTAATGCACTTTTATCGGTTGCTATTATTTTCATTACAGAGGTTTGATTCTCATTTACACTTACACTTGATGGACTTTTAATGACAGGTGCAACTTCATCTAAATCAATTATTCTTACCGTTATATTGGAAGAAGTACTATTTCCTTTTATATCTGTTGCACTTACTTTAATAACAAAGGTTCTTTTCTTCTCATAATCAGCGTTATCTATTAAATTTAACTTTCCACTATTTGGTTCTAGATTAAAGCTTGGAGCATCTCTACTATTTACTAAAGCATATACTATTTTATTCTCATCACTAGCACTTATTGTCATTACTTCATTTTGGTTCTCATCTATTTTTACACTTGAGCTTGAATTAATTACTGGTGAATTTCTATCACCTTTTCCTATAGTAAAATTTAATGTCTTTGTTAATACATCATTATCACCTTTTACATTCATTGATAATGTGTAATCTTGTGTATCTTTTAAGCCTTTTCTTGGAACTACACTTACTGTATTATTTTGTTGATATTTTCTTAAAGATATATTTTTATTGTTTGAATCCTTTAATACAACAACACTACTTTTTATATCATCAGTAAATATAAACACCATATTTGGTTTGTTTGATATTTGAGTAGCACCTTGTGTTATAGATGAACCTTTTATTTCTAAAGCATTCCCCCACATTGCCCACATTGAAAGAGTCATTGCTGACACATACTTAATTGTGCTTTTCATCATTTATCCTTGCTTGCTCGGTAAAATTTTAAATAATTTTATTAGAAGACAAATTACATTTAACATAAATAGGTTGTTTAATCTTAAAGCAGCCGCTTTACGGAAACATAAATATTAGTTGTTATTTTAAAGCTAATGGATCTAATTTTTATAGTTTAAAGAAATTATTTTTTTAGTAGACTCAGAATGTTTTCAAAATTTTTATTCCAATTTAATTTTTCTTATAATATTTACATTCATTATTTCAGATATAATATAAATATAAGAAAACAACTCCACCTCTTATTATTGAAGAACAGGGGTGTTTGTTTATATAAAAAATAAGCTATCCTTTCTTAAAAGAAGTGTAAAACTTAAAACAAATGAATGTCGTGAACACGTCCTCATTATTGAAATTTAAATACAAGCATCCATATGTATTAAAACAAAAATACTAGAAGCAGAATGACAAACCGCCAACGAAAAAGGGTTAGGTCTTGCTAAATAAAGAAAATATTTTTTGGCATAAACTTCACCATTCGGTAGGATAAATTAAATCAGAAAACAGTGATTATCAAAAGCCATATATATCTTAATGGCAACACCAGCACGGCTTTTTTTCTTGGCATTTTATATAATCGCGTATAAATTCAGATTCTAGCATTGTAGAGAGTTAACACTAAAAAGCTGCTTATACTATTGAAGGATCAGGGGTTAACCCTGCTTTGAACAATAAAAACCATTAGAAGTGCAATAATACGCTAAAATTTACTGGTCAATTTGATTAAAAAATTAATGTAACATCAGATAACAATGCACAATAAACAATGAACAATAACGATAAAGTAAAAACATTAATTCTTTCCCAGATTAGCTCCCGAGCCTTTGAAACAACTTATAAAATTTCAAAAGCTCGGAGCATTGATTACTGGATATCTTTATACAATATTGCTGTAGGAATTTCACTATAAGGTATCTCAGGTCCATCCCACATTACTGAAAAGCCTGAATGAACACTTACAAAATAGTGTACAAAAATTGAATGCAATCCTTTTTCAAGATAAACCTCTCCAACCCACTGTGGTGCTCGACGCATTCCAGCTTGCTGAACAATCGTCTTATCATCAATTTTTATCTGTGCATGGCCATCCATTCGTGTATAGAAACGATAAAGACCAGTTTTAGGTACATCAATATAACCATCAATCAAGGCACCACGATCACGGTAACCTATGATACCTGGATTAGAATCAGAACCTTCACCAGGAACATCCTTATAAGTCAATCCGTTTATTGTTGTACTGCCCCATCTTCCTAAATCATAATAATTGAGTGTACCTGAGCTGTCCCATCTATTATTATTTAAATCAAAGTTGACGTTGCCACCAGAATACTTATGCAGATTTAACCCCTGAGTTCCTGGAGCACCTGCTATGGCAGGTGTAATAACACGGAAAAGCTCCGTTAGCTCTACTTGCTTAGCAAGGCCTAGTGGATTATCAACAGAGAAAGAAACAGACATATCTTCATCAATAGCCAATGAAGATTGTGCGTTACCACTGGACATATTGCCACTAACAGCAGTTTTGATATAGTTAAATGGTGTGTTTGCAGGCACTGTTGTCACAGCAATCGGTGCATTAGCCTGAACGGCTCTTCCTACTCGTGCCGTCATACGTTGCCACTGCTCTCTACCCGGTTCAATATGTGTAATTCTAGGTACAGTAGTCTCAGCAGGAACAAATCTCAACTTAACCGACTCCGCTGTACGCCAGGGGTAGTATAATTCTTTGCTTTCTTTACCACTCACCAACACACCTGGATCGTAACGTAAATGAATACGTGAACCATTAGCAATAGATTCTATCCGTTCAATGGTATGTCCATTGGTAAATTTAAGCGTATTATTTTCAAAGTGTTCCAGCAATAATGTTTGCCCGGAAAGTGTATAACCATCAGGAAGGTTCATCGGTGTTTCAAAGGCATTGTAGGCATCACCATCTTCTTTACGGTAAATACGGCTGACTACCTCAGATTGTGCAACAAATGAGTTCAAGAGTGTATTGGAACTGTCTGATATTGATGTGCCATCAACCATCCAGAGATCACTTTTGCCGCCAAGAGATGAACTCGCTGCTATCACTGCACTGGCATAGACACTATTATGTTCCATAGATTGTTCACCATCAAAAGAGATAAGATAGGTGTCAACACGCCCATTTTTTAGTGTTACAACGACTCCGACAGCACTGCCACCATTAAGACTCTGTTGAGTAATAGATGATATAAAAGAGTTACCACTGCCATCAAGTACTTCATGTGCAGCTATAAATGTTGATTTAACTGGTGCTGTACCATTGCGGTAAAGCATGAGGTGTGGATGATAATCAGTTGTAGTCCACTCATCCTGAAGGAAACTGGTATAAAGAGTTCCCGATCCACCCTGAGCTGGAAAGTGAGTACGCGAGCCTAATTTTTGATTATCACTAAACTTGAAATCTACCCAAAAGCTTTGATTAGCTGCATATTCAGCTTTTTTAGTATCTTTAAACAGATCCCATCTATCTCCGGAGTATGGAAGAGCAGCACTTGCTCTGGAAAGGCTGGAAGATGGATATTGTTGTTCCAGCACACCTGAGCCACGAATGACATAATTATGCTCACTACCTCCATCTACTTCAAAAATATCAAGTAAATAACTTTTATCGATATCAACCGTGTTTTGTAACAAAGTTCTGCGATAACGGTTCATATTTGTACCATGGTTACCTTTAGCACTACCACCATGCATGATATGAGACGAATCCACTCTGCCTATCTGTAGTCCAGGTAAGCCTGCATACGCTTCAAGTCGACCAGCAAGATCAGAAACCCAATGGTTTTGCCAACCTGTACCAATAGAGACTATGTTTTTATTATGAGGGCCATGGCTCTGATGCTGATGACCAGGAAAGCTAAGCAAATTGCGTCCCTTTCCAAAAAGTCCCATCATTAAACTATCTGCATGCGCATGGCCATTATTAGGATGCTTCTCATTGGCACTTTGTTCAGAGTATTTTGGAGAGAAATGCAGTAGCGACTGCACCTGTTTCTGAGGATCTCCAGGGGTACCATCTCCGAGGCCTATCTGTCCAAATGACGGCAACAGATAGCTGATACTTTTATATTCAAGCCCATACCCTCTATGGTATCCTCCCGCACCCCAGCCAGCTGCACTCGCCGCAGGGTTATTGGCATCAAATATTCCCAGTCCTGAATCATGAATGCCACAATCACTGCCATCAGGCAGAGTCAGCATTAAAGAAGCTGAGACAAAATTATTCCACCGTTCAGATGGCGGCATAATTTCGCTATGAGTCAATGGCTTGGTTATTTTTGTAATACCCGTTGGAGGTATCCATGCAACAGGATCCTGATAGCCTTCCAATGATTCAGTTAGCTTTGCCATACCCGCTAACCAGAAAAAATGGTAATTCATACCTTCACCACTAACACCGTCATATCCAAAAAAACTTGACTGTGCGTTAGCAGCTATATGACGAAGAAGAACATGTGCAGTTTCTGGCCACTGCTCACCTTCAAAATCAGCCTTATATTTTCCTCCTACTTGATGCTTGTTTCCATCAATTATCGGGGCATTAAACAACATCTGGCGATATTCACTGCGGGAGTAATTTTCTGAGTACGAAGCATTATTACCAATACCGTCATTTTGATTGGCATCAGCATTGTCACCAATGCCGTCACCATCACTATCTTTTGATTCAGTAGAATCAAGAGGGAATGCATCACTCGTATCAGCGATGCCATCACCATCATCGTCTGAATCAGCATTGTTACCTATACCATCATTATCCGTGTCAGTAGTTTCATTCGGATCGGTTGGGAATGCATCTTTAGCATCAGGGGTACCATCATTATCAGCATCTATATCATCAATATCTATGATGCCATCACCATCACTATCACCACCATTAATCGGAGATGTAACAGTAAGCCTCATGCTGTCACTATCGGAAGCACCATCATCATCGGTGACTGTTAAAGTTAAGGTATCCGTTCCTACAACCGTGGGGGTATAGTTAAAGGCTGCTGTAGTTGCTAAAACAGTGCGGCCTTTTTTCCACTCATAAGAGACAATACTGCCATCACTATCCATACCGCTGCCGCTAATGCTGACAGCCTGGTTGACTTCTACCGTTGCGTCATTGCCTGCATTGGCTGTTGGTACTTTATTTGGTATCGGGGCCGGCGTGACAGTTACTTTCAAACTGTCACTATCGGAAGCACCGTCATCATCGGTGACTGTTAAAGTTAAGGTATCCGTTCCTGCAACCGTGGGAGTATAATTAAAGACCGCTGTAGTCGCTAAAATAGTGTCGCCTTTTTTCCACACATAAGAAACAATATTGCCATCACTGTCTGTGCCGCTGCCACTAACGCTAACAACCTGGTTGACCTGTACACTTTTATCATTTCCTGCATTGGCTGCTGGAGGCTGGTTAGGTACTGCTACTGGAGTGACTGTAACATTCATTTTATCACTATGAGCAGCACCATCATTATCGGTGACAATCAGGGTTAGAGTATCCGTTCCTGCAATTGTTGGCGTATAGTTAAAGACCGCTGTAGTCGCTAAAATAGTGTCGCCTTTTTTCCACTCATAAGAGACAATACTACCATCACCATCAGTACCGCTGCCGCTAATGCTAATAGTTTGGTTAACCTGAACGCTTTTATCATTTCCTGCATTGGCAGTTGGAGGTGTATTTCCTCCATTTGAATTATCAGTATATTCCACATAAAGCTCTGGCGCACCATTTGGATCACCATCATAAGAATTTGCAATCCTTTTTCCTTTTCCTGAGAACATAAAGACCATAGCATTATTCTGTACCCAGTCTGCTCTGGATACAATTTCTTGCACGATAGATGTTAAATCTGATGTCCGCTGAGCAACATTTTTGTCATTTTTTTTCTGCCATTCAGGTGGTGTCCATTTCACTAATGCTTTAGTTTTTATCCGGGCAGTAATATTATTTTTTTGTGTATTAAAGACCGCTGCATTGCCGCTATTTTCACCATGAATTTTTAACAATGAATTTTTCCTTGTTCGTTTCCTGGCTTTAAATTGAATATAGGCTTTACTAATAACAACATCCTTCGGAATACTTAAATTATCAAACCGAACCCCTAACGTAGTTTGTTTTCTTCCCTTTTTATAGGCCAACCTGAGGTTTTTCCTATCCAGAGACACTTTCCCTTTAGAAAGTTCTTCAGCATCATCTGCTGAGCTGGATACCCTGCTTTGTAACACTTGAATGGGTTGAGCGAATGAATTCGCAGTAAACCCAAGAAAGGTAAAGATAAAAATTAAAAATATTTTTTTCATCACGTGATTAATCCTTTTAAATTAATTTAACTATGATAGTAAAATTGTCAGGCGATTGTCTTGAGACTTGTAATTTTCTATCCTATTTTCATAAATAATTAAGCTTTATTTACAAATAACAGTTAACATTCTGATAATACTTATAAATAAGTATTGCAAAATTATTGGCCGAGCACAGTGCCCCCACTGTAAAAACAACTTACACAAAAATAAGATATAAAACATCCATTCTATTTTTTGTTGTTATACAGCTAGTTTTAATTCAGAAACAACTTCCTTCATTACACCATATACTTTTGCAGGTATTTTCCTCCATGTACTGTATGGCTAGTTTATAGTTGTAAAACTTAAAACAATCCTTTAGTGAGATTTTTGGCTCATTAATACATTGATAATCCTTAAGGTAAGCTTCCTCATATTTTTAGCTTTTCATAATTTAGTAGTACTATTTCCAAACTGCTAAAACAACACTTTTCTTCCATGCTGGTTTATACCTCCCAGGAAAGCACCAAGATAAACAAATTCAAGATATTCAGATAATAAGTCAGATAAGCACATCAGTCCCGTAATGTGCATAAACCGCTATACTTTTTCATTTAATGGCATAAGCCTTCAGCCTCAGTAAATCTCAAACCTTTATTTTTCAAAGTTTTTTAGGCCGGCAATAATATATTGAACGATTCAGGCTAAGTAGTTTACATAGTTTTTAATACTCAACTCATGGGGGGCAATACAATACCAACTTTATTATATATTAATATAAACATATTTAACTTTTTAATAAGTACCACCTTTTGCTTTCTATTTTATTTAATAAACCTTAAAACAGAGTCTACACTGAATGTATTTTTTGTTTTGTGACTTCCCTCATATTATTTAAACAATAAAATATATGGATAATAGAATATATAAACAATGGAACATATAAATCATACTGTTTGTCTCAATACTATCATTGGCTGGGATTTTTAACTTATGCTGCCCTATAAATATTAATCTGAATGGAAGAAATTTTTGGTTCAGCAGTCTGGAAACCGTACGATGACAATCTTAAAAGTCAGATTTATTCAATACGAATCAAGGTTATAAATGCACTGGTAGAGTATTTACAGACGTTCAGAAAGTCAGTGATATAAAGATTAGTATGAATGTATAGATAGGATATTTCGAGCTTAAGATAAAACAGTTTTCATAATCAAAGAATTGATGTCACGCAATTCTTTCTTCAAAAAAAACTTCAAATGAACATTAACACAATTCAGAAAAGCTAAAATAAATCTGAACAAATTTATCCATAATTAGTTATTAAAACCCAAATTAACAGTCCTGATGCATAAGGTTACCATTAAAATTTTTAGTCATTGGATAAATAATATTCTACTGTACAAAAAAAGATTCTGTTGAATGACATGTTCCTCTGAACTTGAAAAGTGGTGGTTTTTAAAGTGTATGTATTCTAGGACGGGTTAGAGCGAACCGGGTTTGAGGACAGCCATAATTTCATTCTTGTTGATTAATAAAAAACTCATAACCTTTATCAGACACTCCTAACAGTCCAGAAATTAGAACAACGCCCCAAAGAAAGACAGGATCATCTATTCCAGCCAACCCCAATACATTCACCCACATAAATGGCTCACTACTTTCTCCAGAAAATAGCGTTTGTCCAAGTACGACAATATTGAATAGGCTAATCCAAAAACCAAGCAATCCGTTTATAGCTCCGATAAACATAAAGTACATGATTGTTAGAATGCCTATCCATGCCACGGATGCTGATACATTTTCATTTCCAGTCAAGTTTGAGCCGATATACATAACACCACCAATCCAAACAACAAACAATATCACCGATAGAATCAAAATTTTGATTATTGGAATTTTTCCATACCGAAAATAGTAATAGGAAAATGATGCACCAACAATTGAAATGATTAATCCATATGCACCTTCCGTATACAGCGGATTTGCTTTTAACGTACTTGGATCTTGAAAAAATGAGTAGAGATAATACAGAAGTCCAACTACAGAGAACCCCACTACGTTTATTCTGTAATTTCTATTCTCTGCATTAAACATATTGGATGGGCCTCCCACATTCAGGTAGCAAGTGCACTAAAAAATTCAGAGGCTGAGTTCAGTGAGTTCAGGATACCCATCATTTGTCATCCTTTTTTAATCTCAAACGGTAGGTATCTTGAATCACCATTGTCCGGTTAGAATTTTTTATTTGTTTGACTTTCTTTGTTTTACCCATGCTTTTACAAGTTCTTTCGATTGATTTATTTCATTTTGTAACATTGTATTCATTAAATCTTCTAGTAATTTTAGATCTTCACTGTTGTCGACATATGGATTAGCAGAGCTTATCAAAGTTAAATATGATTGACTAAGCATTATCCATTTTAAAGCCTGCACTTTGTCTTGTTTAACAATTTCATTACTTCTATAAATCTTACCTAAGTGAAACTGGGAAATGGGCTCACCTTTTTCTGCATTTTTTTTCAACCATTCAAAAACAGAGTATTTTGCATCATTTATCTCTTGTTTTGTTAATTTATTTTCAATTTTAATCATGGCTTTTTCTGCAGGATAAAGATTATCTAATGTTGCTAAAAAATACCATTTATATGATTCTTTATAATTTTTGCTTTTTAGATAAATATCACCAATATTTTTTTTAGTGTTAGTTAAACCCCAGTTGGCGGACTTTTTGAACCAATAGAGAGCTTTTTCATTACTTTGTGTAACACCAATTCCATGCAAATAATATTTAGCTACTTTTTCTTGGGATAATGCATCATCATTCTTGGCTTGTTCAAGAATACTATTAAAATCACTAGCCTTGTAGTCTTGTACAAACTCATATCCATATACAGACAAACTAATTGACAAAATAATAATGAGAAAAATAAGTTTCATAATATATTTAGTAATTTCTTTTTGTAGTTCTAACGTTCAATTGAGTATTCACAAGAACAGGAAAATATGAAATTAAAAATATTACTCTCTCTCAACACTCAAAAAATTTTTAAAAGTCGCTGAGTCCCTGATACACCCCGATTGCTTGTTATGCCTAATTGGTTAATATTTACTTAATACTCGAATCTTTTTTACAGTGATATTTTCTGGCATTTTTCTAATTTCTGGCCAATACTCTTCTAACACATCATCATCTATTTCTGCTTCAGTTGTATATAGTGCATCACGACCATCTTTACGACAACCAGAAATCCAGTAATGCACACCTGTTTGAACATCAAAGTAATTCGATTTAAAACCTGAGCCACTTAGGGTTTCAAAAGTTTTACCAGAATAATGGACTGATTTACCAGATTTTGAAAATTTTACTCGACCAATTTTAGCAGGCCCAATGATGCCATCATCACCTTTGTATTCAATATACATTACTCTAGCAAATAGTTATGGACATCCATCATTTGTCAATATTAAATTTATCTGAAAACTTCACCATTTTTTCTCTTCAAATTGTGGGGGTTTTGAATCACTGTGGTGTCTTCTCGATTCCCTAGCACGCGCTTGTTAGAAACGGTTTGCAAATTCAACATCAATTTTCCCAGGTTTCTCTATCAGTAAATGAATAAAAATAAAGAAGCATATACTGTATCATTAATAGGATTAATATTATTAGCATTGTAATAGAAAATAAAATCATATCTTGAAATAGTTCTGTATCTGTAGTTATAAAAATATACAAAGAAGTCAAATCACAAATTATAAAAACTGGAAACAAAAGTTTCCAAATCGCTTGATTGAAAATTTTCATTTTAAAAGAATAACCAAAAAAAGCTATTAAAACAAACGGATATATAATAACCTCTGTAAAATCAATTAGTTCATAATCTCCTGATATTATATTATTTGAAGAATCAACAATACTTATAATTTGAGCACATAGGAAAATAAAAAAATATACTTTCCAGACAAATCTTGATGAAGTAGTGGTATTGTTTGTTGTAGTGACATCAGATTTTGGTGGCTCGTATGGATTCTTCATTTGTAATTTGCGTTCATAGCCTAGTTAGATCATTCTCTATTTTCTTGTTACACACATTATTCGGTTGAATCATTTTGTTTGAGTTAATGATCTATCTATGTAATTTTGTTGTTCTACCGAAGTACTTTCTATTTTAAATTCTTCTCTGTAACTCTTTATCATTTCTAATGTTTCTAAAATGTCCTGATGTAGATTTTTCGGAGTATATTTATTAAAATTTATAAAAATAATTGCATTACTCCCAGTAGTGGCATCTAGATATTTGATTACTTTCTCAGTTCCTCCGCTACGTATTTTTCTAGCAATTCGTATATTGGACTGTGCACTTGAAATATTGAATGTGAAAATGAGTTGTGCAAATTTTTTCTGGTATAAATAGTTTGAAACGTATCCAGTTGTAATGATACAAAAAAAACAGTCACCGCTACAACAATAACTACTTTCGATTTCTTAATAGTGCTAAAGTCTTTCATGATATTTAAATTTTATTGTTTTAACATCTTAGCATTTATACATTGTGCGCAGCATTACGTATAGAATGTCTGTTGTACAATGCCACGTAGATTGCCTATAGACTTATTAATGGAAATTATTGATATTCAAACCGCAGAAGGTGATTCATGACACTCAGTCTTCTGTCAGAGTGGGATGAGACCTTAATTGAAGCCGAAACCGGGTGATTTCCATGGCTTAACAGACTTTAATATAGTCTTTTTTATCATAACAAACAATAATAGACCCTCAACCTGTAAGGTTGCTTTGTTTGACACCATTTAATGCCTTCTGTGCTGTATATCCATTGGGCTAAAAATTGTCGTCGATATTTTAATGATGAAATCTGGTAGTACATTACAGGACAGTCATAATTTCTTTTTTTTATGGGTAGCCTGTTAATAATATTTAATTATTTCATTCTGGTGAAGTTATTTATTTTCATTGTTTTTATTAAATCAAATAAAAATCCTGGACATCCATCATTTACTATTAACAATGCTTACAGGAAGCTATTTAAAACCAACCTTCCTATTCCCATCACTACTTAAAATTAACCGTTTACTCTGTTAGACTGTTTTGCAAAGTATTACAGATTCCCCCCGTCTGATATTCTTGATTTTACCTCTCTTTGAATGCATTTGCCCCTCTATTTCTCAAGTTATCCCTGCTTTTAGGTAAGCTCATTTTTTTAACCAGTATTTATAGAATTTATCCAGAAATTTAATGATTTATAATCTCCATTTTATGGGTGCCTGTTAATCTATTAATCTATGGCTATCTATTTCTCATACGAAAAGTGTAGTCTGTTAAACGCTGCGGCCGCAATGATCGACTATTGCCGGAATGCGGCCCGACAGTACAACAGATCAATCCCAGGGGTTAAAACGATTTATGGTACGGAATGGCTGCATCATGACCCCCGTATCGTTTGCCATCCGACTGACGCCGGTGCGCATCACAGCGGTATCAGCATTCATATTTCGTACGCTCTGATTCATTTCCGCCATGTTGTAAGACATGGAAACAACTCCCGGAGTCATACGTTGCTGCATATCGACCATGACTGTTTCGATGCTTCCCATATTATTCGTGACTGACTGAAAATTGTGATCCATGGTCTGTATGCTCGCATTCATCTCAACCATTGCAGGTCGCATTTTGTTTATATCTCCAGCCATTCCTTCCATGTATTGCATATATGTGTTCATGACGATCATCTGGTTCCCCATGACAATCATCTTTTCCCTCATAACATCCATATCCTTCCAGATGGCAAAGATGAAATTGAGCATGATGACACCCAGAATAGCCGCAGCGATGCCTACAAGGATGATCTTTTTCTTATCACGCTCATTCTCAGCAGTATTTTTTTCACGGCGAGTGCGGATGAGGTTTTGCGAACGTTTGGCTTGAGCCTTGCTGATCCTCTCACGTTGCTCCAACTGCTGGTTCATGGACTCAATCAAATTCACCAACAGTTGCTTCTCATTACTAGTCATGTTCGATACCTCTCAGTCTATTTGGTTACATCTTCCCCGATCACATATTCCCGCTGGCAGCCAGACATCCAGCAGACGTCCAACAAGGTCAGCGTTCTTAACTTTGATTTCGAAGCTCAATACTGAGCCTATACTTTTCCCTGTCAACGCTTAACCTCTACCCTTACGAATAACAGCCCATGACTCGGAGTTCCAGCGAGGGAGCTAACCCTTTCTAGATAGAGGGCTTTCACCTCCAATTTCTTACCGATTTAGCTCGGTGCACTGGGTGGCCTGTTAATTAGTATCAAGAATTACACTCAGAGGATAATATCATTACCTTTAATACATTTTTCTTATGATAATCAGTATATAATTTTCTATAACTCTGATCTTCTTGAAAGTTTTCTAAGTTAAAATTGATATCCTTCTTGGATAAATTATCCACCAAATATTCTCTCATTTTCTTTTCATCATTTCCTACTTTACCCATGGCACATATCATATAAGCACCAATTATCGTGAATTCATCATCACTGTAATGATAATCGTGGTTATCATCAGATTTACTCAACTTGGATTTCGCGCTTTCTATGCAAACTTGTGCCTTTTGTATTACATCAAATCCTAATTTCATTCTTTCTTTCGGAGCTACTTCACTTTTATACAGCTCCTGATCTTCTTTTAGCTTTGTTCGTTCAAAGGCAATGTTTTTTTCAGCCAAAATAGACGTTAACTTATTCTCTCTTTCCGCATCCGATAGTTCTAGTTCAACCGAATTTACACAACGTTCCGTGGCGAGTATTTCAACAACATCTGTCTCTGAGTAGTTAAATCCCGCTGCTGAGACTATTCCCCCACATACAAAAGAACCGAAAACTAAAATATATTTACTTGATTTCAAATTATTCTCCTTATTGATATAACGAGGGTGTAGAATAACTCAATCTTTCCATTTTTCACCCAATCTTTACAAAAAATAACGTAACGTTATACTTGACTTGTAATTACCAATAGTCTACATATGCAGGCTATCAAGCTATTTATGCTTACGCCATAAATAAGTGCAATTATTGTTATTTTAATCAAAAAACACTAATTCGGAGTTATTCTACAGCCTCAACGTTGTGTTCAATTTTCACCAGAGCTTCCAGAGAAGAGATTGAAAAAGGAAACTTTTTCGTTATTCTCTAAATTTTGATTAGTCGCTAAGCTCTGGTGATACATTGCGACACCTTGTTATAGCATGGTCAGTGATAATGCTGATTTTTACTCTTGTGTAACTGACATTAAAATTTCAGATAATTTTTTTGCATCTTTTTTTGTCAAAGTGACTGGAGTCATTTGATATGAAAGGATGCTTTTTGAAACAATTTCAATGCCAATAGTTTTGTTATCTAATTTATGTATCTTTAATGAATTGTTCATTAAGTTTTTACCAACACCATCAACTTGACCAACAGTTTGTGTTATGCGAGAACCAAACATTGCACCTTTAAAACCACCATGCCTAAAGAATTTAAAAGCAAAAAATGCTATAAAAATTGCAAAAATAAAAAAAGGTAAATCTTCCATTTATTTTCTCGAAATTATTAATATTTAGCTATAACGTCGAGATCATGGGGCGTCTTTTTGCCTTCCATGGATCTCCTTGCTATGCATATTATTTAAATTTTTTCACAACTATTGTTGATGCTAGAAAATCACCCAACCTACGATTGGGGCCAAATAAGATAAATATCCAATCCAATATACCTAATGGAAAAATAATATTTCTGAAGAATGATTGAATCAATGAACATGGTTGTTTTGATTTCTCACTAAGTACCTGTATATTTAACAACCGTTTACCAATGCTCTGCCCATCCGGCAATGAATCTGATAACAAAAAATACAATAAACCAATTGCAATAGCAGTATAACCTGCTATATCTTTTTCGACAAAAAATCCTAAAATATAAAACGATAGATATCCTAGAAAATAGGTAACTATGCCATCAATAAATTGCCCTTGAAACCGCTTACCTGGATGAGCTGTAACTACTGTTAATGATTCCACATGTTCTCCAATATTTTTTCTGCATAACGTTGTGCTCAAAGTTCACAGGGGCTTCCAGTGAACACACTTAAAAGGGAAAGCCTTTTGTTACTCTCCAAAATTTTGATAATTGCTACGTCCCTGTGATACTTTGCAGTACCTGGTTATAAAAAGTCTTCTTGTTTAGCACACAATTAGAACCAGACAATGAGCGTACCTTAATTAAAAATAATGAACTTTGAGCATAGCACGATGGGACTTTGATGAAAAACTCACAATAATGGCATTTACACGAATACGTAAGATTAAACTTACAACTTTATGTTATGCAGTGAAATATTGGTTTCCTGCCCCACAAGGTAAGTGCCTTATTTTACTATTGCCAGAAAGAAGTCTTACCATAATGTGAACGAATGAACTTTAAACTCATAATGCTTGTGGTGTGTGCGACCAGAATTTTCGCTACACAGTCCCACAAAGTACATGACCAATGTGGATTATGATGCCCCATAAATTCTTTCACCAATGGTCAGTTTTTGTATAAAGCTTTCGGTAACTTCTGACAATAAAGAATACACTTTAACTTTTGCATGATAAAATATATTTTCAATTCACTTATAACGTTGTCATCTCGGGAATTCTGGTCTTCCAGAGATTTAATTTGTTGTACTAAAGTTCAAACCAAAACTCGATATTATAATAATCGCTAAGACCAAAATTTCCCTGAGCATGACTTGGTTATATGAATTGTATATATAGTGAACAATATTATTTATACTCAATCACTTTTTTTTAAGTTATCAAAAAAATCTGTTTCATCATATGGGTTAGGTTTAAATTTATTTAAATGTATAGGATTGCCAAAAGTGGGCAAATTATCTAGTGCTTCTTACGCAGATCGTCCTTCCTTCTCAAAAGTCTTTAACTGTTCAATTGCTCTTTCCACTTTTAAGGTTTCATTTTTCCAGTATTTATTTGTTTTCTCTTGCTCATCAATAAGGCTCTGAAAATACATTCTCTCTTGATGGATTAATTCATGAATAAATTCCATTGGAGTGAAAATCATTGTGTAATTATAATAATTATTTAAAAAATATCTTTCAATATTTTCATCTGAAAAAGCATATTCTGAAGAAAGAACAACTATTATTATAAAAAAACAATTCAGAATCCTCATAATAATTACTCAATATAACATCTTAGCATTTATACGTTGTGCGCAGCATTACGTATAAATGTCTGTTGTGCAATGCCGCGTGGCTTGCCTGTAGACTTATTAATGGAAATTGTTTTTTGACATTCAAACCGCAGAAGGTGATTCATGACACTCAGTCTTCTGTCAGAGTGGGATGAGACCTTAATTGAAGCCGAAACCGGGTGATTTCCATGGCTTAACAGACTTTAATATACTCTTTTTTTTCATAACAAACAATAATAGACCCTCAACCTGTAAGGTTGCTTTGTTTAACACTATTTAACGCCTTTTGTGCTGGAGAACTATAGGGCTAAAGATTGTCGTCGATATTTTAATGATGAAATCTGATAGAGTCTTTTCATCGTACACTGGCGGCAGAACGGGCAGAGACAAGAGGCACTCTCAGGCTCAGGTGGTTTGATATCATGAGTGATAATTGATGCAACACCTCTGAGTTTCAATAGCTGTCGTAAGAGTTGAACCCGTAATTGGTGGACACAATTCGCTAAAAAACCAAAATGACGAATGCGCATAAAACCACTGGGCAAGACATGCATCAGGAAACGTCGAAGAAATTCCACGCCATCCAGTTTCATTATTTTTTGCCGACCATTATCCGCATAATCCTTCCAGCGAAAATAAACGGCCTGTTCATCTGTCTTGATAATTCACGAGAGTTAGAGCAGAGTTAGAGGACAGTCATAATTTCATTCCAGTATAGAGCAGACAAAGCCCTAAAACAAACTATCCGAATACAAACAATTTGATTATTGTACAAATAAAGAATATACTCAGTTTTCATTATGATTAAACGGAGTTAATCAATGCCCATCCCAAGAAAACAACAAATCAGCCTTTCTGATACCCCATTTTACCACTGTATTTCCCGCTGTGTCCGACGCACATTTCTCTGCGGCATTGATAGAGCAGCCAACAAAGACTACAGTCATCGTAAACAATGGATAATTGAGCGACTTGCCTTACTCTCAAACACTTTTGCCATTGAGGTTTGTGCCTTTGCCATTATGTCAAACCATACCCACACAGTCCTGAAAATCAATGAACACTTTGCCCTAGATTGGAGTGATGAACAAGTCATACAGCGCTGGGAACAGCTTTTTTCAATCCCTGTACTGGTTGAACGCTACTTTAATGGCGAATGCCACTCTGAGGCCGAGCAACACAAAGCACGAGAAATCATTGATGTCTTTAGACATCGTCTTATGGATATCAGCTGGTTCATGCGCTGTTTAAACGAGTCGATTGCTCGCCAGGCCAATGCCGAAGACCATTGCACTGGTCGCTTCTGGGACTGGTTTTTGCGTCCTGCAAAACCAGCATACATCACATCCATGTGAATAAAGGACGGTTTAAATGTCAGGCATTACTGGATGAGCAAGCTATTCTCAGCTGTATGATTTACGTAGACTTAAATCCCATCAGAGCTGATATTTGTCGAACATTGGAAACCTCGGAACATACTTCCATTAAGCAACGTATTGAGCAAGTCAAAGAAACAGCCAATAGTACCGCGACTGTCAGGCTGTCATCATTTATTGGCAGTTCTCTCAAAAAAGACGGCATTGCCTTTGCTTTAAAAGATTATTTGGAACTGGCTGACTGGACAGGTCGTGTTGTCAGAGACGATAAGCGCGGTTCGATTGATGCCAGTACACCCGGTATCTTACAAAAACTGCAACTCGATGAACATACCTGGATGGAAACAGTTCAGGGCTATTCAAAAGGCTTTCATTCTTTTGTTGGGCCTGAAGCACAATTAAAATCACTCTGCCAGAAACAAAAAAAGCATTGGGTTCGAGGGATCAATGCTTGTCGGAAATTGTTCAAAAGCAATCATCCCATTCCCATCACCACTTAAAATCAATAATGTTTTAGAGTTTAGTCTACCTTGCAAAGCCATGCAGACTTTCCCCTGTCTGACAGTCAGATTTTATCTCTACCTGAGCACATTAACATCTCTATTTCCTAATTTGTCCTTATTTTTTAGATAATTTCATTGCCAGCTACACTTTTTTGAAGTGAATTGAATTTTTTAGTGATTTTCAATTTCTCATTTTGTGGGTGGCCTGTTTTATGGCCTTCCCATTTTATGGGTGGCCTGTTAATTCCTTTTGTTAGGCATTTTTTATGTAAGTAAGTTTGTAATAACTTCCGCTACTTCTTTGCCGCCATTAGCTATTAAACTTGCAGAATTGTCCTTTATCCATTTTACACTTGACTCGGAAAGTGCTTTTATTCCTTTTGATGGAAAATCATGAATTTCGTTTTTTAGAGTGTCCGCAGTAGAATCAACAACATTTTTTTCTGATGCTACTTTAGTGACTGCATCAGCTAATGAAATTAAAGTCTTTTGTGAGTAGTCAAAACTTGAATTGTCCGCAGCTATTTTGACTGAATCTCCGCTATTAATAACGGTTCCGTTATCACCAATAATGCCTTCATTAACTAAATCACCACTGATATTTATTTTTCCTATAGACATAATTCCTCCGGAATTGTTGATGGAAATATTTAATACACGATCTGCTACTTGTTCTTTTAATGCTTCGTATTTCTCGGTAAACACCTTTATTGCTAGATCAGCTTTTTCTTTACTTGAAACTGAGAACCTAGCGCGAGGAAACAAACCCTTAGCTGTTAGTTCTTGGAATTCAATTCCAATGCTTGGTTCTTCTTCATTGATAACTTGAATAACCTTGCTAAGCAATATTGGATCTATTGGACTAAATCCATTTCTAAAGTGATATTCAATCGTTGGAAGTGTCTTAAATAAATTTATAAACTCGTCAGATGCAAAGCTACGATCACTTGGTACTCTAAGATCTCTTTCCTCATTGGCATAAATATACTCACATATAACATTATCAATTACCCATCCATCTAATTGATTTTCATATAGAGTTACTCCAGTAATATTGGTTGAACTGAAGTTGCTATTTATTAATGTCGCTCTGGATAAGTTAGCACCAATTAAGAAAGAATTGTTAAGCCTCGCATGTTCTAACTTTGCTTTTCGAAAGTTAGCCCTGTCTAATGCTGAATTTCTAAAATCCACTTGGTTTAGTGTGGCCGAATTAAAATCGGCACCTTCTAGTTGTGATTTTGAAAAATTAGCAGCTCTTAGATTAGCTGCCTGAAATTTTGCTCCATTAGCATTCACTCCAGAAAAATCGCTATTCGGCGCATTAGCACCTGAAAGGTTGCAGCCCTCCATGCTTGCTTTAAATAAATTTACATCACCAATCGAAGCTCCCGCTAAATTTGCACCATCGAGTTTTGCAAAAGCCATATTAGACTGTCGGACATCTATTTTTCTTAGATCTTTTCCACGAAAATCTATTTTTCTCAGATCACATCTTTTTAATACTGTTTTCTCTCCATCTTTTCCATCTGAATCAAGCCACAATTTATGGAGCCTCAAACTCTTTTCAAGCTCATCCTTATTAATGCTTGAGTATCTTCGGTTTCTTTTTTTATCCATTTACAGATAAACTCCAAATTCGATGTGTTTTCAAAGTGCAGTGCAGTGCAGTGTCGTGTTCTTTGTGCCTAACAACATCTTAGCATTTATACGTTTGCGCAGCATTACGTATAAACAAGGGCTGTTACAGGACAGCCATAATTTCATTCAAATTCTTGTTATGTAATTGTAGAATTTAATCTTCATAGAATTTGCCGACCCAATTATTGAATGAATCTTTGTGTTCATTTTGAGCATTCTCAATAATTGGATCTGGACTAATGATTGGATCAATAGAAAACTCTTTTTTAAGCCAATATCTATATTCATTACTCTTACTGCTTGGTTCAAAATCGTCGAGATCTTTGCAAAAAGAAACTTCATCCCAATCAACCATTGGTTCACTATCGAAGGTTAAAAGTTGAAGTAGCTCATCGAAGTTTTTGGCAACAACGTGAAAACCACCTTCACTACCAAAAACCACAATAGGTGACTCCTCAAGATTGCTACTGTCGTCCTTTAACCACAAACCGTATGAAGAACCCGTACCATCTGCGTTTGCAAATTCATAAATTGAGTTTAGAAACGACTCATCAGTGGAATAAGTCTTCAAACCAATTTTTTCTTTATCTAACGAAAACTCAAAACCATCAGAAAAATATTCTTTTTGTGCAATTTCATTATTGAATTTTAATAAGGCTAAGAGTTTTTTAGGTATATTCAAACCTTGGAAATAATTTACTAACTCTTCTTCTTTCATATCTACCCTTTTTTATCGTACATCGTAGTCACATAACACCTGCGTCTGAGGAGCCAAAAGCTATGCTGTTTTTCAAGCATAGCTTTTGGCTTCCTTCAGAACGCACTGGTTATGTCTTTTCTTGTTTTATTAACTGATAAACTTACTTTATCACTGTTTCCTAACATTATGATGTCGCTTTAGGTATGTTGTGAGGATTTAAATGTTCAACAAATGCCTGATATGAGTCAACAACCCCAAAGCCAAATAATATAAACGAACCTAATACTATTATGACTGTGAGAGTATGGAACACTATTGCTGCTCTTTGAAAAGACTCATGATAGCAATATTGTGTAAAGTAACTCCCTACAGTACCAAATACTGCGACTAATACACCAAATGCAAAAAAAGCAATAGCACTTGTTAGAGAGCCAACAGATTCAGGTGATATGCCTTTAGTCCATATATTACCGATAAATGCTAGTAGTGCTACTGCTGCACCACCATTAATCAACATAGTGCTTTTTAGTACTGCTTGGCCGTAAGAAATAACTGAACGGAACATCTCTACAGAATGAAGTTGCTGTGCTTCATAATGTGCAAGATTTCTTTCGTGTTCTGCTCTAAATAACTCAATATCAGATTCAAACTTTTTTTGATCTACTTCTTCTGCACCCTCTATGTCGTTTTTTAAAGCATCAAGATAGTTGGCCATGGCATCAACAGATATCATCTCTTGCTTTTGTTTTTTTACATCAAGCACAGTTGATTTTATGATATCAATTATTTTATTAGCCTGCACAATTTATCCTTTTCTTTCTCATACATAACATCTTAGCATTTATACGTTGTGCGCAGCATTACGTATAAATGTCTGTTGTACAATGCCGCATGGATTGCCTATAGACTTATTAATGGAAATTGTTTTTTGACATTCAAACCGCAGAAGGTGATTCATGACACTCAGTCATCTGTCAGAGTGGGATGAGACCTTAATTGAAGCCGAAACCGGGTGATTTCCATGGCTTAACAGACTTTAATATACTCTTTTTTTTCATAACAAACAATGATATGCCCTCAACCTTCAAGGTTGCTTTGTTTGACTCCATATATCACAAAGCAGAAAACATGCATCAGTATTTCTCTGTAGTGATACCGTCATGCTGATGTATCAACAACAATGATATATACTCAGATCATAAATTCACCCGGTATCACAGTGAAAAGTCCTATAGATATTAACTGAACTTTTCATTTTATATAAAACCTTAGAGTAAATAATGCATAATTATCATTTAACCTATTTAAACAGTTTCAATATAAAAAAATCATCCGAGGGTCTGCTGGAGCCTTCCGGCCTTGTTTTGTCAAATAAAGGCAATGCTTTATGGACTGTCAGTGATGACACCAATAAAATATTTAAAATAAGTTTGACCGGTCAATTTAAAAAGAAAAAATCATTTACTATTCCAGATACCGAGCTGGAAGGTATTACTCTGATTGATAATGGTCAAACATTAGTGGTTGTTAAAGAAAGCCAGAATGAGCTTATTATGATTTCACTCAAAACACAAAAAATTATTAATCGGAAAAAACTTGATCAGATATCCGGGTATAAAAAAATTGCACATTATTTTTCAGCTGAGACAAACAATAAAGGACTTGAGGGTATTACCTGGAACCCTGCCAATGGGAATATTTTTGTTTTAAAAGAAGGTGAACCTGGCTTGTTGATAGAAATTTCATCTGATTTAAAACACATTATTAAGCATCAGTTATTAAATGAAAAAAATGGTTTTTGTGATGATAAGATAAGTGCTGAAGAGATTGATTATTCTGATATTGTCTATGATGACAGCATTGATCAATTCTGGATCATCAGTGACAGGGCAAAACGCTTATTTCTATATGACTGGGCCAGCAATCAAGTCATACAAAGCATGAAGCTCAGTTATACTGAAAAGGGTCAATACAAGGAGGTTAATAAAGCCGAGGGTATTGCTCTAGCGACTAATAATAATCGGCTCTATATTGTCAGTGATGAATCGGCAAGGCTTTATGTGTTTGATATTCGTTAATGATCTTCAAAAAACAATAACGATTCATCACATTTTTATAATTAGTGCCTATCCATAAATAACTGCTTTTTAATTTTTTCCTTCTTTTAATTATAAGCAATTGGGGACTGAGGAGTTACGCTGTTGGTTTGCAACCCCCTCAATCCCCCTTCTAAAGAAGGGGGAAGTTAAAAGCAGACGGATGGATACTAATTAGTTTAGATCTTTAATAAGCACAATGGCACCACGAAGATCACCTTTTTTATAACCTGTTGCTTTATCATCAGGATAAAGTTTATTCAGTTCAGCACTCACATCTGGTAATGCTTTTTCACCATGGCAATGTAAACAAGCTTGTGAAATACCCATGGCTTTCATATAACGAAATTGCTTTTTGCCTTTCACTTCAACGATTTCACTGAATTCCATTTTTTTAAGTGCTTCACCTTTACTTTTTCGCTCCTCAAACTGCTGTAATACTGTTTTTTCCCAGGCTTCAGGTGTATTTTCTGGATTACGTGTTTTCAATGAAGTTCTGCTTAATGTGACACTGCTTTTTTGGCTTTCGCTGGCAGTAATATCCATAGCTTTTTCATTACAAACTTGAATGGCATTGACTGGCCCGCCTTTTTTCATTGCTGCTTTAAGTTCACCTTTTAAGTGTTTGGCAAACTGTTGTATGGCCTGACGACTTTCCTGAAGCATTTGTTCCTGATTGACTTCAGTTGCTGAAACTGCAGAAGACAATAAAATTGATGATAAAATGATGGAGATTCTAATTATTTTCATTAAGATAACCTTTTTTAATACGATAGTAATGTTAAACTTCTTTTCTGTAACTACTCAGCGTATTCATCTTTTTCCCGATTTCTGCGTTATTTTCGCACTCTACCCACAAGGGGCACTTGGAAATGGTCACATATACTTATATGCTCACATTCTCCGTGCACCTCTTTGAGGTGCCGTAGGCATTGTGCCTTGAACTCAAGCAAAATCTAAACACGCTGAGTAGTTACCTTTGTTTAAATCTATGTTGCAGAATTATCTATTATTCTTCAGCGGTTCATCTGTGATAGTGATTACATAAATGGTTTATTATCGATGAAATATTATTTTTCTTAGAGGTTCAAAAATGAAAATCTGGGTAGATGCTGATGCATGTCCTGTTGTGGTTAAAGAGATTTTATATCGAGCAGCAAAACGAACTGAAATATTAGTCACACTGGTGGCTAATCAGCCACTAAAAATACCGCCTTCAGATTTTATAAAATCGATTAGAGTCGCTTCTGGTTTTGATGTCGCTGATAATGAAATTGTCAAACGGGCCAGTGAGGGCGATTTGGTTATTACCAGTGATATTCCTTTAGCGGCAGAGATCATTGAAAAGGGTGCTCATGCACTGAATCCCCGGGGCGAGCTTTATTCAGCCAGTACTATTAAATCAATTCTTAATATGAGAGATTTTATGGATACCTTACGCAGCAGCGGTGTCCAGACAGGCGGGCCGCCACCACTGAGTCAAAGTGACCGGCAGGCTTTTGCCAATCATCTTGATACTTTTTTGACCCGGAATAAATCGAGCTAATAACTGTTTGCAGGAGTATACGCTAAGTATTAGAAACATTTATTACATGCCATTATTAAATTTATCTGTCTCAGTGACACCACTGTCACGCACTTGCTTCAGGGCATTTGCATATCCCTTGAGGATATTCAATGACCAGTTAAGCCGCTCACGAATATAGGGGTCAGAACGCTCATTATTGTCAGATTCATTTTGATTAAGCACTGATTCAACTTCACGGATGATCACATGCTCGGGGATGTAACAAATACGGCTGTTTTTATAACTGCTCATCCTTAACTCAGCAACTGGATAGCTGCCGCCAATACCTGATGAAATTGATACAATCAAAGCTGGCTTATCCGCTAGTTCATTTTTACCAAAGAGTAAAAAGAAGTTCTTCAAACCCGCAGGTACCTGCCCATGCCACTCAGGAGTAATAATCACCAGAGCATCACAAGTCGTCAACTCTGCTCTTAAGGGATTAAGAATATCCAGCCATTTTTGTTCTCCATCCCAGACACCTTCATCCCAAAGCGGTAAAGGGTTACCTTCAAGTGAATAAAGCCATGTTTCAGTATCCAATGTGTCTTGTATGTGCTTTGCTACTTTTAAGCTCTGAGATTTTTGTCTGTGGCTGCCGCTGATAATTGCTATTTTCATATTAGCTGTCCTGGATATTACTGAAGTGACTTAGTGATGGGTACAGGCGATTCTTTATTCAAGCCTCTGAGCAAATACATATTATTTTTCCGAGGGCTTAAATAGAGAATAAACTCTGCATTTTTTTAACCAATGTTTTATAATTAGTGACCTCTTATGTAGAATTGATGAATATTATGGTTCCTGTACTCTTTGATACTGATTTAAAAAGCCTGCCTTTAATCCATCGTGGAAAAGTCAGAGATATTTATGCCGTAGGCGATGATCACATGTTGATTGTGACTACTGACCGCTTATCAGCATTTGATGTTATTTTACCAACAGCTATCCCTGGTAAGGGGGCTATTTTAACCAGTGTTTCTAATTTCTGGTTTAAGCATTTCAGCGACATTGTTCCGAATCAAGTCTCTGATATGTCGTTATCCGATGCCATTCCTGATGACAGTGAGCGTAAGTTAGTTGAAGGACGAGCCGTTGTTGTCAAAAAGCTCAAGGCATTACCCGTTGAAGCGATAGTTCGGGGTTATCTTATAGGTTCCGGCTGGAAGGACTATCAGGCCACAGGCTCTGTCTGCGGCATCAAATTGCCCGCTGGACTTCAAATGGCTGATAAATTGCCTGAGGCCATCTATACACCATCCAGCAAAGCAGCAGTGGGTGAGCATGATGAAAATATTAATTTTGCTGCCACTGCTGATATTGTTGGTCAGGATCTGGCTCAACAAATTAAACAGGTTAGTATAAAGCTCTATACAGATGCGGCTCTTTATGCACTGCCCAGAGGCATTATTATTGCTGATACCAAGTTTGAATTTGGTGTGGACAGCAATAACCAGCTTACCCTGATAGATGAAGCCCTGACACCTGACTCTTCTCGTTTCTGGCTGGCTGATGTCTACCAGCCGGGTTCCAGTCCGCAAAGTTTTGACAAGCAATATGTCCGTGACTACCTTGAGACATTAACCTGGGATAAAACCTCACCAGGCCCTGAATTACCGGATGAAGTCGTACAAAACACTTCTGATAAATACGCTGAAGCACTGGACAGACTTACACGCTCATAAGTAAATAACAATAAAAGTTGTTGGAGACAAAGATGAATTTTGACAAGATTGGTTTATACGTTCCTGAAATATTATTACCCAATGAAAATATTGATTTGCATAAGTGGTCTGTTGTTGCCTGTGATCAATACACTTCACAGCCTGAATATTGGGAGAAGGTTAAAGAGACTGCAGACGAGGCCCCTTCAACTCTGAATGTTATTTTCCCAGAAGTTTTTCTTGAAGACAGTGATGGCGATGAACGCATAAAAAATATTAATGACAATATGCAGGAATATCTGGACTTTGCTGTGCTCGCTCCCATGGATAACAAGGGTTTTATACTGATTGATAGAAAGACTTCTCAGGCACCTTCAAGAAAAGGGCTGGTGGTTGCAATTGATCTGGAGCAATACGATTTTAATAAGGGTTCCCAGACTTTAATTCGTGCCACCGAAGGCACTATTGTTGACCGTCTGCCGCCTCGGATCAAGGTCAGACAGGATGCCGCAATTGAATTACCTCACATTATGGTTTTGATTGATGATCCAGACCGTACAGTCATAGAACCTTTATTTAATCAAAAGCCAAAACAACTCTATGACTTTGAGTTAATGATGGACAGTGGTCACCTCAAAGGCTTTGCCATTGATACGCCTGAATTAATCCAGCAGGTTGCAGATGCCTTGGAGCATCTGGCATCGCCTGAAGTCTTTGCAAAAAAATACCAGGCTGAAAATAAAGATGTTCTCTTATATGCAATGGGTGATGGTAACCACTCTCTGGCTACAGCAAAGGCCATTTGGGAAAAAATTAAACAAGATGCTGATACAGCACAATCCGAGATGGACAATCCTGCTCGATATGCCTTAGTTGAACTGGTTAATATTCATGATGAAGGCTTACAGTTTGAACCCATTCATCGTGTTATTTTTAATGTCAATCCTGAGCAGCTGCTCAAAGATATGCATACCCATTTTTCCGGAAACTGCAGTGTTTGTCGCTGTGAAAACAGTGAGGAAATGACAAAAAGAGCATCTGAAGTTGCCAATATTGAAGATGTTCATGTCATACCATTTAATGATGCCAACGGATATGGTTACATTCAAATTGAAAATCCGGTTTTCACTTTGGAACTCGCCACCATCGAGTCTTTTTTAAATGACTATCTGGAGCAAAATGGCGGCAAGGTTGATTTTATCCATGGTGATGACGTAGTGCATGAACTGGGCGTTAAGGAAGGCAATATGGGCTTTTTCTTTCCACCTATTTCAAAGCACAGCTTATTTAAAACCATTATTTTTGATGGTGCTTTACCTAGAAAGACTTTTTCTATGGGTGAAGCAGATGAGAAGCGTTTTTATCTGGAAGCTCGAAAAATTAAGTAGCTTTAAGGCTGATCACATTGACATCACTATTATTGATAGTCCATTTCAGATCGTAGTCATAGACTTTAGTGGAATAAATTTTATCTATTTTTTTATAATAATAGGCTCTGTGATCAAGACCTAATAGTTGTTCTATAAACTCTCTGATCTGCGGGTACTTAAGGCGGGCTATTTCACAATCATTGTCTGCCTCTGATGAGAAAATGATATGTAATTGCTGTTCTTTGATGTTATCCGTAAAACCGCCTTTTGCATCAGGAATGCTGTCGGTATAGGGAATATAGGGTTTAATATCAATGATAGGTGTTTGATCCAGTAAGTCAGCACCTTTTACATGAATAAAGAGTTTGCCTCCCTGCTGTTCTATTGAGTCCATTTCAACCAAAGATAAACCTATCGGATTTGGCCGAAAACTCGCACGGGTTGCAAAAACGCCAAAGCGTTGCTTACCATCGAGCCGGGGTGGTTTTACTGTTGTATTCCAACCTTTTCCAACATGACGGTGAAAGATAAAACTCAGCCAAAGGTGCGAAAAATCTTCAAGTCCCCGTGTAATTTCAATATCATTGTAAGGCGCTAGCAATTCTATGGATGCTGTTGCTGCTCTCACCAGTCGAGCCTGTCTCGGGATAGCAAATTTATCTTTGTAGCAGGAATGTACTATACCAATTGTTTCAAATGTAAATTGCATAGCGTTCAGCTTCCTAAAACTTATATTACTTATGGCTGAGGTAATGCATTGGCTAAACGACGAGTTTCCTGAAGCAACTCTGATGTGGAATTACCCAGACAGGTAAAATGCCCCATTTTTCTTCCAGCCCTGGCTTCCCTTTTTCCATAAAGGTGCAGTTTAACATTGGGATTTGATAATAACTGCTCCCAGTCCGGCTCTCCATTAGACCAGATATCACCCAAAATATTAAACATGACAACCGGTGATAGAAGTTCAACACTGCCTGCCGGTAAACCGCATAACATTCTGACCTGTTGCTCAAACTGGGATGTTTTACAGGCATCAATGGTGTAATGACCACTATTATGTGGTCTTGGTGCAACTTCATTAATCAGTAAACGATTGTCTGCTGTATAAAAAAATTCAACCGCCATCACACCACAATAGTCCAGTTTCTCTGAAAACTGAGAGGCTTCATTAATAGCCATATCTAATATGCGTTTAGGCATACTGCTGGGCACAGCAGTGTATTCAAGAATACCGTTAACATGATGATTTTCACCAATGGGATAACAGGCAATTTCGCCATCATGACCACGAGCAAGAACCACTGAAACCTCAGTGGAAAGATCCACTTTTTCTTCCAGAACACAATTTACTGAGCCCATTAATTCAAAGGCATTGATTGCTTCTTCAAGATTATTGACAATCGCCTGACCTTTGCCGTCATAACCAAAACTGGCAACCTTCAATATCGCTGTACCGCCAATCTGGGTTAATGCAAAATCCAGATCATCTGTTTCATATATTGGGAAAAACAGAGCTGTTTCAAAACCATTGTCAGCTAAAAATGTTTTTTCTGCGATGCGATTTTGAGCGATTTCAACAGCGGATGAAGAAGGTCTGACGGGAATTGATTGCTCTAGTTTTTTAAGCGTTGCTGATGGTATATTTTCAAATTCAGTGGTCACTGCATCACAATTATTGATTAATTGTTCAATGGCCCAGTGATCGCTATAAGAAGCATGAATATGCTCATCTGCTATACGACCTGCCGGACTGTCTGGATCCGGGTCAAGCACAATGACATGATAACCCATTGCATGTGCCGCCATAACAAACATTCTTCCCAGCTGTCCGCCGCCTAACATTCCCAATGTCTTTCCTGGCAGAATCATGATGAACCCCTTATAAATCGTTCTTTGAAAATTAAATAAACACTCTGTTCGTAAAGCTGATTAGCAGTCGGGCAGTTCCATTGCTAAAACTGTTTGCGCCTGCTTTTCTCTAAATGCCTGTAGTCTATCAGCTATTGACTGATCTTCAACTGATATAATCGATGCCGCATACAAACCTGCATTGGCTGCACCTGCTTCACCAATAGCAAAGGTCGCTACAGGGATGCCTTTTGGCATTTGTACAATTGAAAGTAATGAGTCCATACCTTTCAAATAACGAGAATTAACCGGTACACCCAATACTGGAATCGTTGTCTTGGCTGCGAGCATCCCTGGAAGATGCGCTGCACCTCCGGCTCCGGCAATAATACATTTTAAGCCTCGATCCCTTGCTTGTTCTGCATATTGATACAATAAATCCGGCGTCCGATGGGCAGAAACAACTTTTGCTTCATAGGGAATGCCCATATCTTTAAGTTGCTGACAAGCATTTTTCATGACATCCCAGTCACTATTGCTGCCCATAACCACTCCAACAAGTGCATCTGCTGATTTTTTTTTATTACTCATAAGTATTTATCACTTTTTGATCTTAGGGTTTGATAAAATTTATCAAATCCACTCAAAATCATCTGTTTCTAAAACAGAAAAAGGACGGCGATGCCGTCCTCTTTCATGCCAGAGAGAATTCTCTCTTTTTAATTATCTCTTCTAAAAAAGGATCATTAAGTTTTATTAAGAGATCTTAGGATCAAGCTCACCACTTGCATAGCGGCCAATCATAGTTTCCAGAGTTTCAACCTTAATTTTAGAGGCATGTCCAGCAGTACCAAATGCTTCATAACGTGCAACACAAATATCTTTCATTGCAGCAGTGGAAGCTTTAAGGAATTTACGAGGATCAAAGTTAGAGGTATTTTCTGCCATAAATTTACGCACTGCACCAGTAGATGCCATGCGTAAATCCGTATCAATGTTCACTTTACGAACACCATTTTTGATACCTTCAACGATTTCTGAAACAGGTACACCGTAGGTCTGCCCCATATCACCACCATAGTTATTGATGATTTCTAACCATTCCTGAGGAACGGAAGAAGAGCCATGCATAACAAGGTGAGTATCAGGAATACGGTTATGGATCTCAACAATACGGTCAATACGTAAAACGTCGCCTTCTGGTTCTTTAGTGAACTTATATGCACCGTGTGAAGTACCAATTGCAATAGCCAGGGCATCAACACCTGTTTCTTTAACAAAGGTGGCTGCTTCTTCAGGATCGGTTAATAACTGATCCATATCCAGTTTGCCATCAGCACCGTGACCATCTTCTTCACCCATCATGCCAGTTTCAAGTGAACCTAAGCAACCGAGTTCGCCTTCAACAGAGACACCACCAGCATGAGCCATTTTAACGACTTCAAGTGTAGTATTTACATTATATTCGAAGCTTGAAGGTGTTTTCATATCTGCTTCTAAAGAACCATCCATCATAACGGAGGTAAAACCAGACTGGATAGAACGTAAACAAACTGCTGGCTCAGAACCATGATCCTGATGCATAACAACAGGGATATGAGGATACATTTCAACTGCTGCTGAAATCATGTGACGTAAAAATGGTTCGCCTGCATAAGAACGAGCGCCTGCAGAACCCTGCATGATCACTGGAGAATCAGTTTGATCCGCAGCTTGCATGATGGCATGAACCTGCTCCATGTTGTTTACGTTAAAAGCTGGTAGACCGAAGCTGTTTTCTGCAGCATAGTCCAGTAATTGACGCATTGAAATCAAGGCCATTTTGGCTCTCCTCTTTGTTTATCAAAGGTTTTAATATTGGTTTTAATAATGTTTTTATCAAAAATTCTATAAAAGGTTTTATCTAAAACTTTGCTTTATGTATTTGCTAAAATATTTATTCGCTAAAATCTGGCTTAACTAATTCACCGACTTTAACAATTTTCATTGCATTGGTACCACCCATAACACCGGCCAGATCACCTTTAGTGATAACCACCAGATCGCCATCCCGGACAGAGCCTCTGCGTTTCAACTCATCAACCACTTCCATATTCAAGGTGGCATGATCAGTTGTTGTGACATCAAAACTAACTGGAACAACGCCCCGATAGAGTGTCACTTTGCGGCGTGTGTCCACGTGTCCGGTAAAAGCAAAAATAGGGATCCCCGAACCAATTCGAGACATCCACAATGCCGTGGAGCCTGATTCAGTCAGGGCAACAATTGCTTTTACCTTAAGATGATTGGCAGTATACATTGTTGACATCGCAATGGCTTCATCAATGTATTTAAATTCTGTATGTATGCGGTGATCGGATTGGCTTGCCTGACGCTGTTTTTCTGCTTCACGACAGACTCTATCCATGGCAATAATTGCTTTTTCAGGAAATTTCCCTGCTGCTGTTTCAGCAGAAAGCATCACTGCATCGGTACCATCCAGCACGGCATTTGCCACATCGAAAACTTCGGCTCGTGTCGGTATCTGATTTTCAATCATTGATTCCATCATCTGAGTGGCGGTTATGACCACACGATTCATGGTTCTTCCCAGACTAATGAGTCGCTTTTGTATGGGAGGCAAGGCTGCATCACCAATTTCAACGCCTAAATCACCACGAGCAATCATAATGACATCTGAGGCTTCAACTATCTCTTCGATACAATTAAGTGCTTCTGCACGTTCTATTTTAGCAACGATGCCGCCATGACCACCAGCCTCTTTGAGTAGTTTTCTGGCCGTATGTATGTCATCTGCACAAACGGGGAAGGAGACTGCCAGATAATCTGCACCCATTTTAGCAGCGGTTTTAATATCATTTTTATCTTTTTCACTAAGAGCTGCAGCAGAAAGTCCACCACCCTGGAGGTTTATGCCTTTACGATCAGATAATTTGCCACCCACAACAACACGGCAGACTACTTCATGCTCTTCAACATGATCAACCCAAAAAATCAGGCGTCCATCATCAACAAGCAGGGTATCACCACGCTTAACATCATCAACTAAAGCTTTATAGCTTATCCCAACTCGATGTTGATCGCCTTTTCCTTTGCCAAGTCCAGCATCAAAGGTAAATTCATCACCTTCATTTAACTCAATTGGACCATCTCTAAACCGTTCAATGCGGATCTTAGGCCCCTGCAGATCAGCGAGTACACCGATCTGGCGACCAAAAGATCGAGCTCGTGAGCGAAGTTTTTCAGCACGAGATAAGTGTTCTTCGGCAGTTCCATGCGAAAAATTGATGCGTACAACATCCACACCAGCTTCAATGATCTTGTCTAATACCTTAGGATCATCTGTCGCCGGGCCTAGTGTCGCTAAAATTTTTGTCCGTCTAAACATTGAGTTTTATACTGCCTGTCATGTGAGTTTGAATTACTTAACTTAGCCTTTAGCTCGTTCTTCCAGTATGGCAACAGCAGGTAGTTTTTTGCCTTCAAGAAATTCAAGAAATGCACCGCCGCCAGTTGAAATATAAGAAACTTTATCTGCAATACCATATTTATCAACAGCCGCAAGTGTATCACCACCGCCAGCAATTGAAAATGCAGGGGACTCAGCAATAGCTAATGAAATAGCCTTGGTACCTTCGCCAAATTGATCAAACTCAAAAACACCCACAGGGCCATTCCAGACGATTGTTCCAGCCTTCATAATAACATCTTCCAGTGCTTTTGCACTTTCGGGGCCAATATCAAAAATCATGTCATCATCAGTCGTTTCATCAACATTTTTTAAACTTGCTTCTGCTGTTTCTGCAAACTCTTTTGCACAAACAATATCGGTAGGAACAGGGATATCACCACCACGGGCCAGGGCGTCAGCTTTTAATTTCTTGGCAGTTTCCACCAGATCTTCTTCATAGAGTGACTTGCCAACATTGTGCCCATCAGCGGCAATAAAGGTGTTGGCAATACCACCACCGACAATCAATTGGTCAACTATTTTAGACAGAGATTCCAGGACAGTCAGTTTAGTTGAAACTTTTGAACCACCAACAATAGCAACCATTGGGCGTGCAGGATTATCCAGTGCTTTTCCAAGTGCTTCAAGTTCACCCGCTAATAATGGACCAGCAGACGCTGTTGGAGCAAATTGAGATGCACCATAAGTAGAACCTTGTGCACGGTGAGCAGTGCCGAATGCATCCATAACAAAAACGTCACATAAAGCGGCATATTTTTTTGCCAGATCTTCAGCATTTTTCTTTTCGCCGACATTGAAGCGAACGTTTTCTAATAAAACAACTTCGCCATCAGCAACATCAACACCATCAAGGTAATCTTTTACTAAACGAACTTCTCTGCCCATTAAACCAGACATGTGCTCTGCAACTGGAGCCATAGAAAATTCTTCGTTATATTCACCTTCAGTAGGACGTCCAAGGTGTGACATAACCATGACTTTAGCACCAGCTTTCAGTGCTAATTCAATGGTTGGTAAAGATGCTTTAATACGCTTGTCTGATGAAACTTTGCCGTCTTTAATCGGTACATTTAAATCTTGACGGATAAGTACACGTTTTCCAGATAAATCTAAGTCACTCATTTTGATAACTGACATGCGAATTCCTCTTGCAAAATTGTAAAAATTTATAATATCTATTTAAATACTTTCTTTCTCTTTGAAAGAATAAGACTAAATAAAGTATTGAGATAGAAACTATTACTTAAAGGATAAAAGAGCACCAGGTTCTCACCTGTATGCTCTTTATCTTCATGTGCACAATGCATTAAAGCGGCACTTAATGCATGCTAGCTGTGCTTGTTACATGAACTTATTTACCTGAACTTAGTTAGCAGCAACGTGCTCAACAAAACGTAGCATGTTACATGTGTAACCATACTCATTGTCATACCATGCAACTACTTTAACGAAAGTTCCGTCAAGTGCAATACCAGCGCCTGAATCAAAGATTGAAGAGTAGCCAACACCACGGAAGTCAGTTGAAACCACTTTCTCATCTGTGTAAGCCAAAGTCTTGCTCATTTCACCTGTCTCTGCAGCTGCTTTCATAGCCGCACAGATTTCGTCATAAGTTGCTTCTTTGTCTAGTTCAATCGTTAAGTCAACAACAGACACGTCAGAAGTAGGTACGCGGAAAGCCATACCAGTTAATTTGCCATTCAGCTCTGGTAAAACAACACCAACTGCTTTAGCAGCACCAGTTGAAGAAGGAATGATGTTCTCAAGGATACCACGACCACCACGCCAGTCTTTCGTAGAAGGACCATCAACAGTTTTCTGTGTTGCAGTTGCAGCATGAACAGTTGTCATAAGGCCACGTTTGATGCCCCAGTTGTCATTCAGAACTTTAGCAACAGGTGCTAAACAGTTTGTGGTACAAGATGCAGCAGAAACAATTGCCTGACCTGCATATTCATTGTGGTTAACACCATATACGAACATTGGAGTACCGTCTTTGGAAGGTGCAGACTGAACTACTTTCTTAGCGCCTGCATCAATGTGCTTCTGACAGCTTTCTTCAGTCAGGAAGAAACCGGTACAATCAATAACGATATCAGCACCAACATCACTCCACGCCAGATCAGATGGATCACGCTCTGCAGTTAGACGGATTTTCTTACCGTCAACAATCATTGCACCATCTTCCGAAGCAACATCATGATCAAAACGACCGTGTACTGAGTCATATTTCAGCATGTATGCCAGGTAATCAGCATCTAATAAATCATTAATGCCAACAATTTCGATGTCGCTGAATTCATTATACACTGCACGGAATACCATACGACCGATACGACCAAAACCATTAATACCGACTTTTATAGTCATGAATTATTCTCCTGAATTTTTAAAAATTAAAATTTTTAGATAGATTGAAATGCTGGGCTTTATTTCTCTTAAACAAAAGCCTCAGCGTTTCCAGAAAAGGGGTCAGAGCCCTCAGTTTCTTGTATACTTAGGCAATGCTTTCGACTGTTTTAACAACATTATCTACAGTGAAACCAAATTCTTCAAACAGTATGTTTGCAGGTGCAGACTCGCCGAAGTGGTCGATACCAACAACAGCATCTGCATATTTGTACCATGCATCAGTTACAGCCGCTTCAACAGCAACAGTTGGCACACCTTTGATTAAGACAGAAGCTTTATAAGCTGCATCCTGTGCATCAAATACATTGGTTGAAGGCATTGAAACAACACGAATCTTCTTACCAGACATATGCTCTGCTGCACCCATAGCCAGCTGAACTTCAGAGCCAGTACCGATAATAATTGCATCTGGAGTACCGTCACAATCTTTAAGAATGTAACCACCCTTAGCAATCTCAGTAATTTGTGCATCAGTCCGAGCTTGATGAGGCAATCCCTGACGAGAGAAAATCAGACAAGATGGACCGCCAGCACGTTCTGCAGCCTGCTGCCATGCAACCGCTGACTCAACAGCATCACATGGACGCCATACAGCCATATTTGGAATCATGCGCATAGTTGGAATTTGTTCAACCGCCTGGTGTGTCGGACCATCTTCACCCAGACCAATTGAGTCATGAGTATAAACAAAGATGGAACGAATTTTCATCAGTGCTGCCATGCGTAATGCATTGCGGGCATACTCTGAGAACATTAAGAAGGTTGCACCAAATGGAATTAATCCACCATGCAGCGCCATACCATTCATCATGGCTGACATGGCAAATTCACGTACACCATAGTTAACATAGTTAAACACTTCATGGTCACACATTGGCTTGTAACCAGACCATTCAGTCAGGTTGGAACAACCCAGGTCAGCTGAACCACCAAACATCTCAGGTAACATTGGAGAGTATGCTTCGATACTTGCTAATGAAGCCTGACGTGTTGCAGGACTCTTGGCATCGGCATTAACCTGTGCAATATATTTTGCAGAATTTTCTGCCCAGTCTGCTGGTAAATCACCTGACACACGACGTTCAAATTCTGCCGCCAGTTCAGGAAATTCTGCTTTATAGGCTGCAAATTTTTCATTCCATGCTGCTTCTGCTGCGGCACCTTTTTCTTTTCCATCCCAACCCTGATAAACATCATCAGGCACTTCAAAAGCACCGTGATCCCAGCCCAGAGCAGCTTTAGTCAGATTAATTTCTTCTTCACCCAGTGGTGCTCCATGACAAGCATGGCTGCCGGCTTTGTTTGGTGAACCAAAACCAATTGTTGTTTTACAACAAATCATGGTTGGTTTGTCAGTCATGGCTTTGGCCATTTCAACTGCTTTTATAAGTTCTTCAGGATTATGACCATCCACATCAGCAATAACATGCCAGCCATAAGATTCAAAACGCTTAGGCGTATCATCAGTGAACCAGCCTTCAACATGACCGTCAATAGAAATACCGTTGTCGTCCCAAAATGCAATCAGATTACCCAGACCTAAAGTACCGGCTAAAGAACAGGCTTCGTGGGAAATACCTTCCATCAAACAGCCATCACCTAAAAATACATAAGTATTGTGATCAACAATAGTGTGACCCTTCTGGTTGAATTGACCTGCTAAAGCTTTTTCTGCGACAGCCATACCAATGGCATTAGTAATACCCTGACCCAGAGGGCCTGTTGTTGTTTCAACACCAGGCGCATAACCATATTCAGGATGGCCAGGCGTTTTTGAATGTAATTGACGGAAAGATTTTAGATCGTCAATTGAAAGGTCATAACCAGTCAGGTGTAATAGTGAATAAATCAGCATGGAGCCATGACCATTGGATAAGACAAAGCGGTCACGGTTTGCCCAGTTCGGGTTAGCCGGATTATGATTCATGAAGCCATTCCATAGCACTTCTGCGATATCAGCCATCCCCATCGGTGCACCTGGGTGTCCTGAGTTTGCTTTTTGTACAGCATCCATACTTAGTGCACGAATAGCATTGGCTAGTACCTTACGATCTGGCATATGATTCTCCTGGAATTAAGGAAGTTTTCAATTAAAATTTTGAGTCGCATTGTCTCTTATATATTCCGAGACAGCAACTTTATTGGGGCTTTTTTCCCAATATAATCAGCCCGCTAAAAAAGCGGTTTAGGAAATATAATGGAAATCAGGTATAAAGTACACCTTTATTTTTTAATAGTTTGTATAAGGGAATACTTATACCTTGTATTATCAAAAAAAAATGAAAATATTATTATTATTTTGTAATTTCAATAAGTTAAATTCACACTCAACTCAACTTCTTTATTTGATAAACTAAGCTCTTTTCCTACAAACCAAATATTTGTTTCTGTATTTGATTGATAAATATCAATCAAGCCATTTAATGGAGCAGCCCATACTTGGGATCTGCTCTGCTGGCCCCTTTCCACTTTGCGCAACTTGCTTCATTGCTTCAAATAAATCACGTTTAACATCTACTGCTGCAGTTTCTTTTCTGGATGCATCCAGTCGTCCACGGTATTGTAATTTAAGCTGCGCGTTATAACCAAAAAAATCCGGGGTACATACGGCACCATATCGTCTGGCAGTCTGTTGGGATGAATCAAGTAGATATGGAAAAGAAAAACCAGATTCATGAGCTATTTTACGCATATTTTCAGGTGAATCCTCTGCATACTGAGTTGGATCATTTGACATAATCGCTACACTATTGATGCCAAATCCCTGTAACTCATTAGTATCGCGGATCAGCCGCTCTAAAATAGCCTTTACATAAGGACAGTGATTGCAGATAAACATGATTAATAAACCTTTTTCACCGCTGCATTCTTCAAGGCTCCACATTTTTCCATCAACATCCGGCAATAAAAAATCAATTGCCTCTTTATCAAAATCACAAACAGGTGTTTCAAGACTGACCATTATTTTTCCTTAAGTTCATTGAAATTTTAGATATAGTAACTTTATCAGGGCCTGACAGCCAGACTCTTAGTTTTGGCATATTACTAAGAAGTATGAATTATTTTCATTTATTTCACCTAAATCTCTTTAAAATATTTAAAGTTGCTTCAATAAGGTCTAAACTACCGTGTTAAATACACTTATTCACACTGCTTGTCATCAATTAACAAGCAATCACACACAGGAAAATTTATGGCCAATATCCACTTATTTACCTCCGAGTCTGTTTCTGAGGGACATCCAGACAAAATGGCAGATCAAATATCTGATGCTGTTCTTGATGCTATATTAGCCGATGATAAACATGCACGTGTTGCTTGTGAAACAATGATTCATACCGGCATGGTTGTTCTTTCAGGAGAAATAACCACTTCATCTAATGTTGATATGCAGCAGATTGTACGTGATACCATCAAGGAAATTGGCTACAACCATTCTGATATGGGCTTTGATTCTCAATCTTGTGCCATTTTAACTTCCATTGGTAAACAATCTACGGATATTGCCATGGGTGTTGATGAAACAGATGCACATGAACAGGGCGCTGGAGATCAGGGCATGATGTTTGGTTATGCCAGCAATGAAACTGATATTTTAATGCCTGCACCCATTACTTTTGCTCATCAGCTGGTTAAACGTCAAGCTCATGTGAGAAAAAGTGGTCTTCTCAGCTGGCTCCGCCCTGATGCAAAAAGTCAGGTAACTTTTCGTTATGAAAATGATAAACCCGTTGCTATTGATGCGGTGGTATTATCAACTCAGCACGATGATGATGTCAGCATTGAGACTCTGCGTGAAGCAATCATGGATGAGATCATCAAACCAATTCTACCGGAAAAGTGGCTGTCAAAAGACACCAAGTTCCATATTAACCCAACCGGACGTTTTGTCATCGGCGGCCCTGTAGGTGATTGCGGCTTAACCGGCCGAAAAATTATTGTTGATACTTATGGCGGCATGGCTCGCCATGGCGGCGGCGCATTCTCAGGTAAAGATCCTTCCAAGGTTGATCGCAGTGCTGCTTATGCTGGTCGCTATGTTGCTAAGAACATCGTTGCAGCAGGTCTGGCTGATCGTTGTGAAATCCAGGTCTCCTATGCAATCGGTGTTTCCGAACCCACTTCTGTTTCAGTCAATACCTTTGGTACCGGTAAAGTCAGTGATGAAAAACTGGTTGCACTCATTGCTGAACACTTTGATTTACGTGCAGGTGGTTTAGTTAAAATGCTTGATCTGCTTCGTCCCATTTATAAAGCAACAGCAGCCTATGGTCACTTTGGCCGTGAAGAGGCTGAGTTCAGCTGGGAACAAACCGATAAAGCAGACGCATTGAAAGCTTCAGCCGGTCTCTAAAACAGATAAAAAATAAATACAATATATTTAAGCTAAGGATATTACATGACCACTTTTACCGACTATAAAGTCGCCGATATTAGCCTCGCCGACTGGGGACGCAAAGAAATAGCAATCGCAGAAATTGAAATGCCGGGGCTGATGGCCCTCAGAGAAGAATATGCAGGCAAAAACCCTCTGGCAGGCTGTCGCATTATGGGTAGTATTCATATGACTATTCAAACCGCCGTATTAATTGAGACTTTAGTCAATTTAGGCGCTGAGGTGCGCTGGGTTTCCTGTAATATTTTCTCTACTCAGGATCATGCAGCGGCGGCAATTGCTGCCACCGGTGTACCAGTGTTTGCCTGGAAGGGTGAAACCATTGAAGAATACTGGTGGTGTACTGAACAGGCACTATTATGGCCCGGGGGTCAATTACCCAATATGATCCTGGATGATGGTGGTGATGCGACATTATTAGTCCATAAGGGTGTTGAATTTGAAAAAGCCGGTGCAATTCCAGCCACTAAAGATGATGATAATGAAGAATATAAAGCCATTTTAGATGTGCTGCGTCGTACCATTGAACCAGGCTCAAGTACCTGGCAGGATATTGCCGGCAGCGTTAAAGGTGTGACTGAAGAAACCACTACTGGTGTCCATCGCCTCTATGAAATGCAGGAAAAAGGTGAACTATTATTTCCTGCAATGAATGTCAATGATTCAGCGACTAAATCTAAGTTTGATAATCTCTATGGTTGTCGTGAGTCATTAATTGACAGTATCAAGCGTGCCACCGATGTCATGATTGCAGGTAAAATATGTGTTGTCCTGGGCTATGGCGATGTTGGCAAAGGCTGTGCTCAGGCTTATCGTGGTATGGGCGCAACAGTATGGGTGACAGAAATCGATCCCATTTGTGCCCTGCAGGCAGCAATGGAAGGTTATCGTGTTGTTGATATGAATGAAGTGGCATCAATGGGTGATATCTTTGTTACTACTACTGGTAATGTGAATGTCATTAATCATGATCATATGCAGGCTATGAAAAATGAAGCCATTGTCTGTAATATCGGCCATTTTGATTCTGAAATTGATATCGCCTCTCTGGAACAATATGAGTGGGAAGAAATAAAACCTCAGGTTGATCATGTCATCTTCCCGGATGGTAAGAAAATTATTATTTTAGCCAAAGGCCGTCTGGTTAATCTTGGCTGTGCTACAGGGCATCCAAGTTTTGTCATGTCTGCATCATTCACCAATCAGGTGATGGCTCAAATTGAATTTTTTACCAATGCTGATAAATATGAAAACAAAGTGTATATTTTACCTAAAATCCTGGATGAAAAAGTCGCTCATTTACACCTGATGAAAATTGGTGCTAAATTAACATTGCTTTCCAAAGAGCAGGCAGACTATATCAATGTTTCTCAGGACGGCCCATTTAAGGCTGATCACTATCGTTATTAACAGAAGTGTTACTAACAAAAGTATTAAGGAAGATTAAAAAATAAAAGCAGGTAGTTAAATCACTGATTTTTCTACCTTGCGGATCAATCTGACAAAATGCTTAACATGTAAATAATCTAAAAACTTCATCTCACTATGACTAAAATTCAATATAACAAAGCGAAGCAACCCATAAGTTTTGAGTTTTTTCCAACCAAAACAGCAGAGGGTGCGGAAAAACTCGCGCTCGTTCGTGATAAGTTAAGTGTTCTTGATCCGCTTTATTTTTCAGTCACTTATGGTGCCGGCGGTAGTACTCAGGAAGGTACATTGAACACGGTCAAAAGCATTATGGATGCTGGCTTTTCAGGCGCTCCCCACTTATCCTGTATTGGTTCTACCCAGAAGGGCATAAAATCAATTCTTGATACTTTTATCGAGAGAGACATTAATCGGATTGTTGCTTTAAGAGGCGATTTACCATCAGGCCATCGTGATATCGGTGAGTTTCGCTATGCAAGTGAATTAGTTGAGTTCATTCGCGCTGAAACAGGGGAACACTTTCATATCGAAGTAGCCGCCTATCCAGAAGTTCACCCCCAGGCGAAAAATGCTCAGGCTGATCTGAACAACTTTATAAGCAAGATGGACGCTGGTGCAAATAGTGCTATCACTCAATATTTTTTTAATATTGATTCTTACCTCTATTTTATCGACAGTTGTGAGAAAGCAGGAATGGATAAACCTGTCATTCCAGGAATTATGCCTATTACTAATTATTCCCGTCTAGCTGGTTTTTCAGATATGTGTGGCGCAGAAATCCCTCGCTGGCTGGCTAAGCGCCTGGAAGGATATGGTGATGACATTGACTCAATTAAGGCTTTAGGGCTCGAAGTCATTTCTAATTTATGCGAAGGCTTGTTAGCAGCAGGCGCCCCAGGTTTACATTTTTATACTCTGAACCAAAGTAAAACAACTCTGCAAATTTGTCAAAATTTGGGCATAAAAGTCTAAACCAGTAACAGGGCATTTGGCCTGATAACAGACTAGCCTAATACCAGCTGTGTCCCTACAGCAATGGTCACAACTTCAAAAACCCGTTTTATCCAGCGATTGTTAGCCACAATCGCAAGATGGGCTCCTGTGTAACCACCAAGGAGCGAACCAACCAACAGAGCTGGCAGCCAGTCCCACTGAATCGTACTGAGCATGCCCAGTGTCAGTGCTCCTGAACCATTCCAGAAGACACCAACAAGAACCAATGTATAAGCCACTGCAGTTCTATAATCAAATCCAAACCAGCTCACCAGCCACAAAGTGACAAATAATCCAGTTCCTGAGGTTAAAGAGCCATTCAGCACACCAATCAGGCATAAAGTAAATCCCCCAATAAACATACCGGAGCTATCACGGTGTACTTCAGAATGTTCTGTTCCTAACTCAGGTTTTAGCCATGAGTAAACACCCAGGGCAATTGTCAGTACTCCTAAAGCAAACCTGGCAAGCTCATCAGGGATCTGCACAATAATAAAGCCACCAGCAATAACTCCCGGAACGCCGGACAATAAAATAAATAATGAAAACTTAAGTTTTAACTTTCCTGTGCGTAAATGCCTCAGCGTTGCCCCAACACCCAGAGCAACACTGGCCACTTTATGTGTTGCCAGGGCAATGCTAAAAGGTAAACCAAGAAAAATAAGCATGGGCAGTTGAATCAGACCAGCCCCGCCGCCAGCAAAAGCAGAAAATGTATTTGCGATATAAGATATAAGCAGCAAGATGAGTTGCTCAGAAATTGACATACGAATCTCTTTTTTCTACAAGAAAAATAACCTCAATAATGTATAATTTGACTGATAGCTGTTAACTTTATCATAAATTATGCACAAATTACTTTGCCAAAAAGCCATAAAATGTTATACAGTAAGCCAACTCTAAGTATTTTTTAGGTTTAACAATAAAAACAAGAACCTGCTGGTAATAAGCTGGCCATGACTACACATACTATTATATATGTTAATTAACACACCATTTTATAAAAAAATAAATAATTTCAAGAAAATAATACTCTTATTTGTTGCTTGTTTATGCCTGTCTCTCATTTCTACCACCTTATATGCTAGTGGCTATATTAAATGCTGGAAAAATAGTGAAGGCCAGACTGAATGTGGGAATCGTATTCCAAGAGAATATTATAATCAAAGAGTCCGCTATATTGATGAGTCAGGGGTTACTCGTAAAATCAAAGAGAGAGCCAAGACCAGAGAAGAGCTGGATACCCAACTGGAAGTCGATAAGTTATTAGCTCTGGAAGAGCAGCGACAACGCCAGTCAAAAGATTATGATAATGTCTTATTAAAAACCTATTTAACCATTGATGATCTTCTCACCGCTCTGGCTTCCAAACTAGCAATCATCGATTCCCGAGGTCTTATCCTTGAATCAACCATTGAACTTAAAAAACGTGACTTTGGCAATCTGGTCAGAAAAGCAGCCAATATGGAACGTTCCGGCAAGCCAATATCTGATCAACTGACCCTGGAACTTGATAGCGCCCGCAAGTCTTTAAGAAATCTACAGGCACAGTTGGACCATCAGGAAAAAGAAACAAAAAAGATAAAAACCATATTTGCCCGTGATGTTGAACGATTTGTACTTTTGAAAGCAAATCGTATAAAACATAGCCTCTCAACGCCAAGCCAGGCTAAAAAACTCAATGCCGCCCGCCTGGCATGCCTGAATCCGGCACAATGCATTTCTCTCTGGAGAAAAGCAAATGCATTCATTAAAGAATATGCCAGCACAAAAGTACTTTATTCAACCGACAAGATTGCAGTCACGGACACCCCGACAGGGTATAGAGATGTAGCAATGGCTCTTGCTATCGTAGAAAAAACAATAACCATTCCAAATAGAATGCTTATTTTTCAAATTCGATGCAACCCGGAGCGAGAGGGACAGGAATTTTGTGCCTCAGAGGAAATTAGCGGCTTGTTAAAAGAGTTCAGGAGTATTGTTTATCAATGAGTTTCTATTTGTTCGTGCCCAGGAACGACTAATGGCTTTTAATACTATTAACAAAAAATAACCATTTACTAACCCAGTTCTCATCGGGTCGCCTTTTAAATCGACTTCGGACATATTTACTCAACTGCCCCTCAATAAAGCTTGAGAGGACTTCTGCAAATTGACCAATATTCCCTTGATAGCTAAACTGACCTTTTAACTCAGCTTCTCGTAATATTTGCCTTAACTGAGTTTCAATGCGCTGAAAAAACTGATCCGTGCGTTTTAAAAGTCGTTCATTTTCACCAATCAAAGCATCACCCAGTAAAACTCGTGTTATTCCAGGGTTTTTTGCGGAAAAAGTCAGCACTATTGAGATGATTTTTTCAATCTGCGCAAAGAGATCATCCTGTTCCTTAGTTACCTGAACCTTTGTTACTTGAACCTTTGTTACTTGAACCTTAGTTACCTGAATCTTAGTTACCTGATTAATCAAGCCAAAAACAGTCTCTTCACTAAATTCAATCAAAGCATCAAACATCTTAGCTTTGCTGGGAAAATGACGATAGAGCGCAGCCTCTGAAACACCAACCGCTTTAGCAATGTTTGCGGTAGTAATACGCTCACCCGGCCTGTTTTCCAGTTCCAGAGCAAGAGCCTGCAGAATGTCTGCCTTACGATTTGTCTTAGCCTGTTTTTTTTTGCTGGTAGTTTGAGTCATTATTATTAAGTAGAGCCTTCAGCGTGATTAAGAGCCTTTAGCATGATAGAGTCTTCAACTTGGTTAAGAGTCTTCAACCTGGTTAAGAGCCTTCAGCATGATAAGAGTCTTCAACCTGTTAATAGCCTTCAACCGGTCAAGAAACTTCAGCCTACTCATCCTCCTCAGGGCAATTACCAAAAATTAATGTGCCAATACCCTCATCAGTAAATAGCTCCAGCATAACAGCATGCTCAATACGACCATCAATAATATGCGCAGAACAGACTTTATTTTGAACAGCTTCGAGTGCACAACGAATTTTTGGCAACATACCGCCATGAATTGTACCATCAGCAATTAGCTTATCCACTTTCTCTGTACTTAAACCCGTTAACAGACCATTATTTTTGTCTAAAAGACCTTTGGTGTTGGTTAGTAGAATTAATTTTTCTGCACTTAATTCCTCTGCTAATTTGCCTGCTACCAGATCAGCATTAATATTATACGACTCACCATTTTTACCTAGCCCAATGGGTGCAATTACAGGAATAAAATCACCATGTATCAACATATCAATAATTGAAGTATCTATCTCTGTCACCTCACCAACATGGCCAATATCAATAATTTCAGGAGCATTCATTACTTCAGTTTGATGTGTGAAATGCATTTTTTTTGCACTGATTAGCGCCCCATCTTTCCCTGTTAAACCAACAGCTTTAGCACCATGGGCATTTAATAAGGCCACAATTTCCTTATTGACCTGACCTCCCAGCACCATTTCAACAACATCCATCGTTTCTTTATCAGTGACACGCATACCACCAATAAATTCACTTTCTTTACCAATTCGCTTGAGCAAATTACCAATTTGCGGCCCACCGCCATGAACAACAACCGGATTAAGGCCAACCAGTTTCAACAGAACAATATCACGGGCAAAGCCATTTTTCAGAACTTCTTCTGTCATTGCATTCCCACCATACTTGATGACAATGGTTTTACCTTGAAACTTTCTAATATAGGGCAGGGCTTCTGTCAATACATGGGCAATGGTCATTGCCGAACTAATGTTAATACTCATAATTTCTCTAAACTGCTTTTAAAAATGTGTGAAAATCAATTTCTTTATCAATCTGAATAAGCATTCAGAACATTCCCCTTAGAAGGGGAATTCTACCTGAGGTGCCACTCTCAAAATTGCTTCTTTAAAAATATTGGCAATACGCTGCAGAGCTTCTTCATTCTCTGCTTCAAAACGCATAGTCAGATTATCTGTAGTATTAGATGCTCTAACTAAGCCCCAGCCATCTGAATATTCAACCCTGACACCATCAATTGTTATTACTTTGCCCTCACCAAAGCAGTCGATCCCAGCATTTATCTTTTCCATAATGCCAGGCCCGTTATCCGTAGCAATAAGGATTTCCGGCGTATTTAATGAATCTGGCAGCTCTGCAAATACTTGTCGCGACTTTCTTAAATCGATGGAGAGGATCTCAAGTACCCTTGCAGCAACAAATAGGGCATCATCAAAACCATACCAGCGTTCCTTAATAAAAATGTGGCCGCTCATTTCACCTGCCAGCAATGCTCCTGTTTCCAGAAGCTTGCTTTTCATAAAGGAATGTCCACTTTGACACATGGTTGCACTGCCGCCCAGTCCAGACACAAAACGCTCTACATTCCATGATGATTTAACGTCATAAAGAATGGTCGCATCTTTATTCCTGGAAAGAATGTCTTTCGCCAGCAGCATAAGGATCCTGTCGGGCCATATAATTTCCCCACCCGATGAAACCAGACCTATCCTGTCACCATCACCATCAAATGCAATACCGACATCTGCTTTTTGTTCCATGACTTTTTCTATTAACTCAGACATATTTTCTGGACGACTGGGATCAGGCTCATGAGCAGGAAAATTACCATCAACCTCTGTGTTTAATGCCGTAACCTTACAGCCTAATTGTTCAAAAAATGTAGTGGCAAATTTACCAGTCACACCATTAGCTGTATCAATAACAATATTCATTGGTCTGGCTAAAATAATATTTCCGGTAATTTTGGTCATGTACTCTTCCATGACATTCATTTCTACCAGCTCACCGTTACCAGTTACCTGTTCACCATTAATAACTTTATTTTTTAATTTCTGTAAGTGCTTATCACTATAACTATGCCCCTTCAACATAATTTTCATACCATTATAATCGGCAGGATTATGACTGGCTGTTACAATAATACCATTCCCATCAGTTTTTGTAATTGCGGAAAAATATAGCACTGGGCTGCTAACCATACCGATATCAAGTACATTGATACCACTTTCTAATAATGCGTCAATCAGAGCTTTAACAAGCTCAGGACTGCTGTTTCGCCCATCACATGCAATTGAAATTTTAGTTTGCTGCTGCTCTGCCATTTCTGCTGCAATAGCATAGGCAATTTGTCGAAATACTTCTGGATTAACAAGTTCTCCCACCACACCTCTGATATCATAAGCTCTGAATATTTTATCAGTGACATACGTTAAATATTCAGCATCAGTGCTGTTTTCTTCTTCCAGGCTGATACCTGAATTTTTACGAAAAATAATATTGGTTGGTGCCTGACTCTTAGCAATATCAGATGAATCATGAGTCGCAGCCATTGTTTTTTCTTTACTTGTAGTTATTTTCTGCACACCAACATAGCGACTTTCACGAATTCGTTTAAGCATCAAAAACAGTACGAACAAAGCAGAAACAATGGCAGCAGTTCCCACAACCAGGAACAACATTGCCAGCCACAATAAAGAAAATGGCGTTTCTGTTGGCTGCTCTGCTGGCCAGAACTTCAACAGCCAGGGTGTTTTGGCTATTTTTTTTGAAATAACAACTGAGCCAGTTTTTAGTGAAGCATTTCCTTTGCTGGCTAACACAGATGTTCTACCACTATAAATCTGCACTATTTCAAAATATCCATTATGTGATTCAAAGTCTTTTGTTAAACCCTGGACAAATGACTGGGATAATCTTGCCAGAATATAGCCATTAATACGTTCTTTTTGCTGCTCCACATCAACAGAGGTGATCTTTTGCACAAATATAACCCGGACTTGTTCTTTGTTAGCTTGATGATATTCTATCTTTATGACATTTCCTGATGTCTTTGATTTCAAGTCATTTAATAAGGCTAAAATACCATAACCCATTGCCGGGTTTTCAATGATCACATCATCGATATAATCGGCTGGGATAACGTCAACAACAGCCTGATCACCCAGGCGAGCAGCCAGCTCAGTTTTTAATACATCTTGCCAGGAAGGGACATTAAAATTTTTAATATACTCAGCATCATTGAGAATAAAGTTAAAGTTATTAATTTTTTGATTTAAGCGTTGCGAGGATTTTGCAGCCAAAGTGTCAAGTTCTTGTTTTGCTTTTGTTTCCAGTTGTTGACGATATGTATTTTCTGCACTTTCTTTGGTGATTGAGGCAGCATAAAATAGCCCTATAGATATAATAAATAACAGAACAGCAAGGCTCAGATTTCCAAGAGTTTTCTTTTTGTCAACATCCATGGGGATGTGCTCTTTCTTTACACTTTTATTTTTTGACTTTTTAACCCGGAGCTCACTTAGTTCTTCCTTACGTTTTGCCACAGTTTCTTCATTGATCATTTCCCGGATTTTTTCTTTTATTTCATTCATAAAACCAGTGTCCGTCTATATTTTAAGTCTAAAAGGATTAGTGTGAACCAGTATGACCAAAGCCGCCTTCACCACGCTGACTTTGGTCAAAGGATTCAACAATATTAAAATTAGCCTGAACTACAGGCACAAAAACCAGTTGTGCAATACGTTCACCCGGCTTAATTGTAAAGGCTGTTTTTCCACGGTTCCAGCAAGAAACAAATAGTTGTCCCTGATAATCAGAATCAATTAAGCCCACCAGGTTTCCCAGCACAATACCATGCTTATGGCCCAAACCAGAACGAGGTAAAATAACCGCAGCCATATTATTGTTGGCAATATGAATGGCAAGACCGGTTGGAATTAAAAGTGTCTCTCCCGGTAATAGCTCTGTATCTTCATCCAGAATTGCTCGTAAATCCATTCCAGCTGAACCATGGGTGGCATATTCCGGCATTGGGAATTCTTTGCCGACTCTGGGGTCAAGAATTTTGACATCAACTTCATTCATCGTTTGTAGTATCCTTTTTTGCTAAGAAAGCATTTACTGAGTAAATAATAGTACAATTTCATCAATTAACTGTCTGGCTAATTGATCTTTACTTGCATAGGGGAGTTTTTTAGCCTTTAGTTCTGTTTGATCCAGCAAGTCGTTCCAGTACAAATTGAGTTCGTTATTATCTCCCTCAAAACCTGTATTTCGCCCTGACCGACTTCCCCCAACTTTATTGGCAACAATCATGTCCAGATCCTTACGTTTTAATTTATCCAGAGCATAATTTTCAACATCATTTGTTTCAGCAGCAAAACCAATACAAAACGGTTTGTCAGGCAAAGCAGCAACATCCGCCAGAATATCAGGGTTCTTTATCAGTTCAATCATCAATGTATCATTATTTTTTTTAATTTTTTGATTCATTTTATTAACAGGACGGTAGTCAGCAACTGCTGCAGTTGCTATAAAGATATCCACAGAAGCAATTGATTCAAAGACTTTATCATGCATCTCCAGTGCACTGCGAGCCATAATACATTCAGCCTTATCTGGTGCCGCCAATGCGGTTGGGCCACTTACCAGTATCACATGAGCACCTTCATTAATAGCTGCCTGAACAATTGCATAACCCATTTTACCACTGCTGCGATTACTCATATAACGAACCGGGTCAATATCCTCAAGCGTCGGCCCCGCAGTCACAAGAATGCGTTTTCCTCTTAGCCGTTCACCTGACAATCGCTGATTTGGTTTTAATAGAGAAATACAGTGTTTAAGCAGCTGGGCAGGCTCTTCCATTCGACCAGGACCTGTATCGCCGCAGGCCTGCTCTCCTGCTGCAGGGCCACACAAAGTGACCGTCTGACGTTGAGAGAGTGTCTGAATATTTTCCTGCACAGCCTCATGGAACCACATCTGCTGATTCATAGCAGGAGCAATCATTAAATGTGCTTTGCTTGCCATACAGACTGTCGTTAGTAAGTTATCTGCAATCCCGTGGGTAATTTTGGCAATAGTATTAGCTGTCGCAGGTGCAATTAAAATGAGATCAGCCCAGCGAGCCAATTCAATGTGCCCCATCCCGGCTTCTGCACCTAAATCAAACAGCTCGCCTCGTACTGCTCTGCCCGAAAGTGCCTGAAAGGTCAATGGCTTAACAAATTCTTCAGCAGAACGAGTCATAACAACCTGGATCTGAGCACCTTGTTTGATGAGCAGACGAACTAACTCTGCAGACTTATAGGCTGCAATTCCGCCACAAACACCCAACACAATTTTTTTATCTTTTAAATCCGACATAGGGCTATTTTACCGATTAGTAAGCACTCACTGCAATATCAATTCATTAAGTATATTCACTTTGTAGGAAAAAACTGCCTTACACATCATCTTTATTTGTTTAAGATACCGTTGTTACCGCATAGAGTTGTCACAAAAACCATTACGAAAGCATAAAATTGGAGCATGGAATGCCTATTATTGACTGGCCGGAAGCCGAAAGACCCAGAGAAAAATTATTACAGCGTGGCGCTGACGCCCTGACTGATGCCGAATTACTGGCTATATTTTTGCGCACAGGCACCAACGGTGTCACCGCCATTGACCTGGCTTATCATCTATTAGACGATTTTTCATCACTGCGTAATCTTTTCAATGCAAATTTAGAAGACTTTTCCCAAACCAGAGGTGTTGGTCCGGCAAAGTACGTGCAACTGCAGGCTGTATTAGAGATGTCCAGGCGCTACCTTAGTGAAACACTTGAAAAACAGGATATTATTACAAGCCCGGAAGAAACCCGTTTATATTTAAAGGCCCAGCTCAGAGATAAGCCTTATGAAGTATTTGCTGGCCTGTTTTTAGATAACCGACACCAAATTATTAAGTATGAAGAGTTATTTCGCGGCACCATTGACGGCGCATCAGTTTACCCGCGAGAAGTGGTTAAAAGAGCCCTCGAACATAATGCAGCAGCCCTTATTATCGCACATAACCACCCATCTGGTGTGGCCGAGCCCAGCTCAGCAGACGAGCGCATCACGATACGACTCAAAGAAGCACTGGGACTCGTTGATATCCGACTTCTGGATCACTTTATCATTGGTGATGAGGAAATTGTTTCTCTGGCAGAGCGGGGGGTATTATAAACATCAATGGTCAGTTTCATAAATTTAATAGCATACAAGCCTGTAAACCGATAAACAAATCCACTTTATTCATCATCCTGATAATAGTAATCATATTTTTCCAGAATACCTATCATAAAGGCCCAGGCTTCACTATAAGACAGACCACTATTATCCGGGATGATAATTTTGACATAAAGTGTATCTTTATACTGCTCCTTCAGACTGGCCAGTTTGTGGTGCAGTTTCTCCTCTGAAAGCGTTTTATAGGGGCCTTTGTCAGACTGACGAAACTGTATCAAACCTGTGCCATCGAGTTTTTCATAGCGTACTTCAACAACAAATTTTCCAATAGCAGAGCGTGATGGTCTAATAAGCTTATTGTACTTATCTTCCAGATCTTCGTATTCACCCGCAAGCACAGAATGCTGCTGTTGAACGGCAGTGATCTGTCTTTCATAATTACTAATATTGTCCTGATAGTTCTGATTTTTCTGACTTAAAGTATCCAGCTCCTGCTCTCGTTTAAGCAATGTCGCCAGTTGATCTTCCAACTCTATCTCTCTCTTAGCCAGAGCAACGGTATTCACTTCCAGCTTACCCTGCAAAGAACTCATTGCAGTATTCGCCTGCGCTAACTGCTGCTTTACATGATTCATTTTTTCTTGTGTGCGGTTAACCTGAGCTTGTGTGCGAGTCACCAGATCTTTGGAGCGAGTCAGATCAATTTCTCTGGAAGCAATGGTTTGATTGAGCTGGCGTTGTTCTTGCTTCATTGCTGACAGTTGCTTATCCTGCTCAACAATCAGACTATCACGCTCTGTTGCACTTTCTCTTGCCTGCATTAACTGCAAACGCAGCAGAGACATCTCAGATTGTGTATGTGTCAGAGTTTCTTCCAGTGTGGCATTCTCTTTTGATGCTTCACGAATAGCTTCAGCCGTCCGATGTTCTGCTTCCATGCTCAATTGTAACTTGCGGGATATTTTCTGGCGCTTATCCTGACTGATCAGAAGTTCCTGAGATGTTTTTTGTTGAGCGGCCATGCTGGCTTTGAGGCGTTGCGATATTTTTTTCTCAACCACGATACTGCTTTTTAATTCTTCCACAAGTTCCCAGTTTTTTACAATCAGAATACTGGTGGCTAAAAGAAAAATCATCACAACAACTGTCATGATATCAGTGAATGACGGCCAGAAAGATTCATCAACCAGCTGGCCTTGATTTTGTCGTAAGTCAACGAATCCTTCACTCATGGCAAATACCTTCTGTTATTATCCCTGCCACCTGACTATTTTTTATCTGATTCAAAGGTATCAGACTCAAGCTTTTGAGAAGCTGACTTTTGGGCAGCCATAGCTTTAGTAACAAAAGTTTGAGTCTCTGATTTCACTGCCGATTTTTTTGCAGTGAAGTGAGGATGGTCTTCCGGCAAGCGGAAACCGAGTCTTAACAGTTCTTTAATGTCAGCCAGATCATCAGACATACCGCCAATGCGTTCATCATATCTGGATGTAATTTCATTGACTTTAGAACCCATTTCCAAATACTGCTGCTGTGATAACTGCATATTTGCGGCAGTATGACGTAAAGATTTAATCAACTCTGCCAGCTGATGGATCATATTCTCACTCTGGTGGGAGAAACGGGGCACCAGATGCAGGGTTGTGACCTGCTCAATAGCACTGAATAAATTGGTCTGAATATCCGTCAGCTTCAGATAAAAATAACCAAATAATAAATAACAAATAATCGCCGTGGTGGTGGTCGATAAGGCTGTTGACATACCATGAATCACTTGCCCCATACTAGCAATACCATTCTCTTCCATTAAGTTCGAAGCGCCCAGCAAAGCAATTGACAGAGATATGATCGTTCCAAAGACACCAGTCAGAATAAGAATATTTGCCACAAACTTGGGCAGACTCAGGCGAGTACTTTCAGCCGCCACCATGGTTGCCGCCAGTGCATTCTGATTGACCGGCGCATGTTGGCGATAAATTTCTTGCATGGTAATGTAGCGATGGTAAATCAAACTTTTCTTATTGATTGACTCTGTTGGGTTAAAATTATCTCGATGAATATTGATAATAAATTTACCAACGGCTCTTTCTTCTCGCCAGTAAAAAAGCATGGACATGACCAATTTGGCCATTCCAATAAGAAACAGACCCACAATAGAGCCATTGATGATGTAGCCTGTGTTGGTGAGTTGATCTTTTAAATATACATTCTTAATAAAATCAAAATTATAAAAAATCAAAATAACGACCAGAACACTGACTGCGATCAGGCGCATAAGAACATTAAAACTGTAGCTTGACTTAAACTGTATCATAATCAAATAATAAACTAATATTTAGATGTGAATAATTAGGGTAATTACCTACTTTTCAAATTTTAATCAGAGCCGGGGCAAAATACCCCCCGGCATCTTGCAGACTTTACTGAAACACAGCCTGCTGCTGTTTTCTTCGACTGATTTGTTCTTTAAAAAAGTTTCGGTAATAAAACAAAGCACTGACGCCATTTGCTTTAACATCAATCACTTTCCAGCCCCGCTGGGTTTTTATAAACTTGAAATCAACTTGAATACTACCACCATTTTCCTGCAAAATCCTGGCAGAAGCTATGGCCTCATTTTCACCCGTGCGCTTTGATCTGAATCCATTCACAACAGGCGGATAGTTCTGATAACTACTCAATTTCTGCACAAAAGTGGTAATAAACAATTCACTAAAGGTTTGCGTAAATTCTTGCTGCTGCTCAGGAGACATGATTCGGTAATAACGGCCGGCAACCCAGCGAGCCATATACTCAAAGTCAAAATGCGGGGTAATTTCCTGCTTTAAAAAGTAAGTGATCTGATCCAGAGAAACATCTTTTGGACGTGCCAGAAAATCAAGCACCTTTTTTATAGACCGTTCCAGCATTTCCGCAGGTGAACGATTATTAGCAGGCGGCAACAGCATCTGACCCGGACGATAATATTGTGAATAATAATTACCCTGACGAACCGGATATTGTGAAGGTCCCTGCCCTTGATAAGATTGACCCTGATAGGATTGACCCGGGTAATTTTGCGCCACAGAAAGCGTTGATCCGAAGAGCAAAGCCAGTAGTATTCCCCCGATTAGAGCAATTTTTTGTTTTTTCATCGACATTCCTTTTTCACGTCTTTTTTTATTGTTGTATATATTGTTGTTTATGGATGGATTTTAGATAATAACACTAGCTTAAACTGAATGAAATCGTTTAAATACGCTAATATTTAATTAATTTCTTACTTTCTTTATTAAATAACTTGCCTAGAGGGCGTTTTTTGCGTAAAATCTCGCCTCTTGCTCAAAGCAGCTTGTGTTTCTGTTTGGGTAAAGTATTATTTAAGCGATTGATTGGAGAACAAAAATGTCTAAGGTATGTCAGGTCACAGGAAAACGTCCTGTTGCGGGAAATCATGTTTCTCATGCCAATAACAAAGTCAAGCGTCGTTTTCTGCCTAACCTTCATACTCATCGTTTTTGGGTTGAAAGTGAAAACCGTTTCATAAAATTACGCGTTACAGCCAGTGGCATGCGTACTATTGATAAACGTGGTATCGATGTAGTTCTAGCCGAAATGCGTGCTAGAGGCGAAAAAATTTAGTCACTATTGTTTGGTTTAACCAAAAGTAGAGTCAGTTAGGAGAAGTTAAAATGCGTGATAAAATCAAATTAGTATCTTCAGAAGGTACTGGTCATTATTACACAACGACCAAAAACAAGCGCACCATGTCTGAAAAGCTGGAAATGAAAAAATATGATCCAGTGGTTCGCAAGCATGTCATGTATAAAGAAGCAAAGATTAAGTAATAAGAGAACAATCGCTTAAATCTCTTAGCTTTATTAAAAAATGCTTATAAAAAAGCCTGCCTGTTAATTCAGTCAGGCTTTTTTGTTTTCTGTAAAACTCGAAATGTCCGTAATATGACCATAACGACACCTCAAGGGTGCTTCTTCCAGGGTGTAATTCACTGGTTGTTCGAAAATCAAAAGAAGGGGGGCGTTCGGACAAAGTGCTGAGTCTGCCGATTGCACGTGAGACTGGTGCATCTAACTGGGGGCGCTGCAAGCCCGTTCATGGGTCGCTTGACAGAAAACGTCCGTGTTTTCTGACACCCCAGTTAGACGAACCAATCTCGCGTACACTCTCCTACCTCAGTTGTCCTCTCTGGTGCTGTCCAGAAGCAAAGAAAAAGCCAAAGTAACAGCACTCTAAGTCAGTAAGATACAGTTACAAAAATTTTATTTTTTTCTTTTGCTGCAGGCGAGCAATAAAGTCTCACACCAGGTAATGAAGATTCATACTAAATATCATCATTAGGAAGTTATTAAGGAAATGTTAACGCAGAGCTAAGCGAAAATTACTGATTGACGTTTTGTGCCAAGCAGTAATTTTTCGATTGAGGGACTTGCTATATACTGCAGATTAAAGAGGCACAACTTTATTTGCACAAGGACCTTTTTGACCCTGGCCAACTTCAAACTCCACTGCCTGACCTTCATTCAGTGTTGCATAAGCACCCCCACTTTGAATTTCAGAATGATGTACGAAAAGATCTTTGCTTCCATCTTCTGGGGTAATAAAACCAAAACCTTTTCCGGCATCAAACCACTTTACTGTACCTGTACTCATATTTATCTATTTCCTATCTTGATTTAAATATCGATATATATCGATGGTGATTATTATCTATATTATTAACAACTATTAATATAGAAAATTTGAATTATCTTGTTTCACATAACATCTTAACATTTATACGTTGTGCAAGTTATGACTAATTTTCGTTTAATTATGCATTTTTTTCATTTTTTACTCAAGAATCAAGTTAAGTATGAATTAACACAGCTGACCTAAACCTGTCATTGAGCAGGTTTTATCTTTTGAGTTAAGCTTTCAAAGCAGTAATATCTAAATATAAAGACTCCTGGTTTCTACCATGCAGTATTTTAGTTTTATTTTCAAATAATCGAATTTTAGCATCAGGAAATACATAAAATCGAACAAACCTCATCAAAATTATGTTATTTTGATTTAATCATCAATAATATTCAATTAAGAAATACGGAAATGAATACTGCCAATATGTGTGTTTCTTTAGATTTATAAAATAAAAAAATATGAAAACAATATACGAAGCATCAAATTCATTAGAAGCTCATATGATTAAGCATTTATTAGAGCTGGAAGATATTTCAACACAAATAAATGGAGAATACTTGCAGGGTGGAATTGGTGAACTTCAAGTTTCAGGTCTTGTTCGCGTCCTCGTTGATGAAAAAGACTATATAAAAGCAAAAGACATTATTAGTTTGTGGGAACAAAAGAAGCCGAAAGAAGAAAATACTAAACCTGCAACTATTAAAGACACATTATTATCGGGAGTTGTTGGGTTTATAATGGGCTCTATCCTTATTTTGTTTTTATATAACACTCCAGCGACAACTGATGAAATTGATAACAATAATGATGGCCTTATTGATGGATGGTATGTTTATGTTAATGACAGGCTTTCCAAAGTAAAGTCTGATAGAAACTTTGATGGTGAGGTCGATCACATCTATTATTATGACCGACATGAAAAAGTCACCAGTATGAGAGCTGATAATGATTTTAATGGCACTTTAGAATCTATTGCAATTTTTAAAAATGGAAACCCGATTTCATCTTCTACGGATAGCAATGGCGATGGCTTCAAAGATACTAGAGAAATCTATAAAGATGGAATTATTGAAACAATTGAATTATTTGATTCAAAAACAAAAAGGCCTATAAAAATCATAAAATATAAATTAAACAAACAAATCTCATCAAAATTTGACTCAAATCATGACGGTATTTTGGATATTGAATATCATTATGATACATTTGAAGAAATAAAAGAGAAAAGAAAGATCTAGCGAGGAAATATATCAGAGAAAAAAGACGCCCTGATTATTTTGGCTTTTGATGGAAATATATAAAAAACAGGAATCGACGTGGCTGCATACGTAGTGATCAGAATAAGAGCACATTACCCTGAAAAATTAAAAGACTACCAACAAGTAGCTCCCTCAATTATTGAAAAATACAATGGTAAGCTACTCGCCAGAGGCGGTAAGGTTGTATCTTTAGAAGGGCCAGAGGAAAGCCGTAGAGTTGTAATAATAGAATTTCCTAGCTTAGAAAAAGCAACATGTTTTTATAACTCTACAGAGTACACACAAGCTATAGAGTTGCGTAAAGGCACAGCAGAATTTGAGTTAATTGCTATTGAGGGTATTGATTAAGTGAAGCAATCATCTAACCAGGCCTTTAAGGTACTGGAGTGAATAACGAAATAGCAAAAAAATTAAAACCATGTAGAGGCGAGCTATTATCTGTTTTATCTAAAGCTATTGATGACTCAATGCTGTTAGAAATTGCAAAAGGTGATTATGAATCAGATGTAAAATTGCATTTAAAGGCACTAAGAGATATACGTGATAATTCAGTTATTCCTGCACCAATTGAGTGGCATCCTAAAGAAGTTTTAGAATTAATTCGATGGTCTCAACCAAACGACCCAAATTGGAAACCCGGTTCAACTGGTTCCCGTGGTCATATAATGCGGGCATTTAGTTGTGTAGCACTTCTTATGGCAGCACCTGAGGAAGAAAACAAAGATTATTTCGAGGGTGAAAATGATACCTTGGCACAATTAATTGATAGTATTGAATTTCTTGGTGAACCATATGAAAAATTAATAGTGGGATTTTTAGTCTGGCGCTTGCAAACTATTGATCATTTGAATGAAGAACGTCTATTTTTTATTTTGGCTATCTTATTTTTTATTCTCAAGTTACATTACAAGCTAACTTCAGGAGAAATTTTAGAAATGATCAATACCTTGTTTGAGCAAGAAAAAACAATAAGAGAATCTGGTTTTTCAAAAAATGACAACAAGTGGCTTTTAGGCTTAACATTTTTTGATCAACGACATGCTGTGTGGCTATCCCTTGCTGAGAAGTTATTTTTACTTTCTGAATCAATATCTGATAAAAAGGTAAAAAACAGAATTATTGATGTTTGTGAACATTTGTTGGCATAACCAGATCATGCACGTGGAAAATCTGGTCGCAACTTAAACTCAAAATTCTGAGTTTTATGTAAATAAATATGCCAAACTTAAAGCCTCTGGGGCAACCATTTTTCCAGTGATGACAACGTTAGATCTAAATATGAAATATCTCACATACATATTAATCATTGTTTCTTTTAGTGTAAGTGCTAAAGAAAATTGCCCATTGAATGGTTATTGGAAATCAAATGAAGCAATGACTCTTGAAAGCTTTTCCAAATTAAATAACGTTACAAAAAAACAAAAAGAGATATTGGGTAATGATTTTTTTGTAAAAATGTATGTTTTTATTGAATGTGAACAATTTACTACGGTGATGGATGACTGGAAAGAAACATCACCTTCTCAGATAGTTTCTGTAGACAAAGATAGTATTAAAGTAAAATACAAAGAGTTTCCAACTGATATTGAACCAACTATAAAAGAAGTTGTAATAAAAGATGATTGCTACTCAATTCCTATCAAAATTACATCAGGTCAGTTTAATGAATTTTTTTGCAAAACATCTAAAGAATCTTACTTTAATGAAATCAATAGCATAATAAAAAAATCCAATAATGATTTAAACTAACAAATTGAGAGTAATCTAACAAATTTCCAGAGAAATTGACGTTATAAAATCAATGATTATGTATCAATTAAATTATATTAAGTTACCTTTACTACTATTTTTTGTTTTGAATATTCTATCTTGTTCATCAAATATGCCTCAAGGTATTACAGAAGTACAAATAAGAAATAATGATTTTAAAGTTATTAAAAACTTATCCTTGGATGAAATGCAATATTTGGAAAAATCTTTTTTAACTTTTCAAAAGATTGTAGAGCCTCCAATTACAAATTGGACACATAAAATTGATATAAGATCAAAAAGATTGAATGGTAGGTGGTTATACAGTGATGATGGATATATTTCTAAACTGAATTATTTTTTAAAACCATCTTATAAGATAATTAATGTAGCTGAATTTAATGAAAAAATTATTAAATAAATTAAGGCATAACCAGCAATTGCAATGTATCAGCAGAGCTTAGTCCTTTATTGAAATCTGAAGTTTAATTTAGCAGTTTTTCTTTTTCAATATCTGCTCTGGGAGCTCTGCTGAAAATTGAATTGAACGTTAGCGACAATAAATGAATCAATTGATAGAAAACAAAATATTTGTGTTTGTGGCATTCGCCGCACTACTAGTTGCTTTTGGATATGTATACAGCATCATGGATGAACCACGCATGGCGGACGGTGCTTTGGAATTCAGCGAAGCTAGTATTATTGAAATCATTATAATTATGTTCGCACCAATCTCAGGGATCACTATGTGGACGCTGGCATTCATACATTCATTCAAGCATGGGCGAAAAACATGGGGAGTAATTATTTTGTTTGCTTGGCCAACAGCATTTTTATATGCAGTTATGGTTAATTTTATATGGACTACAAATAGTGGCACTCACCACTACTAACAAGGGGGTTGATTTGTATCACTGGGACTTGGCTATTTTTAAAAATCAGTTAAATATTAACTGACCACCCATGGATTCTTGATTCAAGACAGCCATAATTTGATAATTTAAAATTATTAAAGTTTTCAGATAAAATTCAATTTTGACTAAAAAGGAGATTAACAGGCCACCCATAAAATAAAATTTTGGCTGTCCTGTAATGTACGAGTTTATGAATATACTTTTAGTCGAAAGAAATAAAATAACTCGCCCTTTATATTTATTTTTCGACGGAATATCGAAAGGGCTTTGTATAAAGATATATAATAAGTTTCAATCTTATGTGCAGCATGGAGATATTTATCATGGCAAACACCTTAAAACTTTAAATTCAAAAATTTGGAAATATAAAGGCACTATTTATAAGCTCAGAATTGACAGTGGGAAAGAATCAGCAAGGGTTCTTTTTTCTAAATCAAAAGATGGTAATTTAAAAATTATTCACGCATTTTTGAAATCTACTAGAAAAACACCAGCGAAAGATGCCCAACAAGCAATTGCAATTTATCAAATGCTAGAATGCCTTAAAACAGTCCCATGGGATAAACAATCAGCATTGCCAAATGAAAAATATTTCCAAGTGCTGACTTAGTAGGAAATTTATGAGGTATCCCAATGAATAAAACCACAACAACCCTTTATGATGTTGCTGAACATCTTAGAACGCCCGAGGAATCAGCAGCCTACCTTGAAGCATGCTTTGAAGAAGCAAATGGTGATGCAGCTTTTATTGCAAAAGCATTAGGTGATATTGCAAGAGCAAGAGGAATGTCCAAAGTTGCACAAGATTCAGGCTTATCACGAGAAAGTCTTTATAAAGCTCTTTCCGGTGATAGAAATCCTAGTTTTGATACTGTGCTCAAAGTGATGAATGCTCTTGGTCTTGAACTTCATGCCGATGTTAGATAACTAGAGGAGTTGGTAAATATGATAAAAAAAAGACGACCTGTATTAGCTGTGGCACTATCACTTCTTGCTCCCGGAATTGGGCATGTGTAAGCAGGAGATCCTAAAAAAGGCCTACTCTTAATAGCCATTGAATACGGAGTATTTCTACTCAGTAGTGTTTTTGGACTACTCTCTACATTCTATGGCATAGTATTCATCGCTCTATTTACAGTTGGAATTTATGTTTTTGCAATTGTCAGCTCTGTGAAACTCACATTGCAAAAAAAGGAATATACACTTAAATCATATAACCATTGGTACTGGTATCTTCTTTTATTTATTTTTGTGGCAATTATTGCAAACATTATATTTTCATTTCGTGGTGTTCTTCTTGGTTACGAAACGTACAGCATTTCTTCAAAGTCAATGGAACCAACACTTGAGGTGGGTGATTTTATAACTGTTGACACAAGATATTTTTCACCAAAGCTTGATGATGTTATTGTTTTCATATATCCAATAAATCGTAAAGTTCCTTTTGTTATGAGAGTAGCAGCAATTGGTAATGATACAGTTTCCATTGAAAATGGAAATATAATCCTGAATGGTAATGCTGTTGATTCACTTTCAGTCCCAGAAGACAGGCGACTACGTGAGTATTCAATATCAATGAAAAAAAGACGTATTCCTGAGAATGAAATTTTTCTCCTGGGTGATTGGAGAGATAATAGTAATGACAGCCGTTTTTGGGGAACCGTTCCAATCGAAGATATCATTGGCAAAGTGACTTATATTTGGTATTCAAAGAATACAAGTAAAATTGGTACTATAGTTGAATGACCTATTTAGTTATTAGTGTTAGTAAAAAGCTATGACACTTTATTACTTGACCACATTTGCTCTTGCTTCACTTTTGGACGGGAATGAAATTGTGGCTGATCTGTAAGGGTAGCTCTGAAAAATGGCAAAACTGAGTTGAGTTATTCTATACCCTCGTTAGATACTAGTCATAATGAAGTCAATTGCACCAAGTATTTCGTATCTCATGTTTTCAAGAGAAGCGATCTTTTTTTTAAGCATCGTTTTGGGCATTGATGTCATTTGGTGAGTAAGTAATACATACTGTTCATCATTAACCGTTATTATAGGACAGAGTTTTTTTGCATTTGTTTGATTTAGGATGTTGTGTGGTGATAAAGGGATCACAATTCTAGAATTAAGTTCGTCAAAAAAATCATTTTGTACATCAACAAGATAGGGGTATGTTTTTTTTGAACTTTTGTTTTCATTTTTATAAAGTGTAAATTGACTCATTAAAAATTCCTGTAATGATCAGAAAAGAGCCCATTATTTTCTGCTAATTCGTTTAATTCATTGATAGCTTCTTTATTTTCTGTTTGCCATTTTTTACGTTCGGCTTTTCTAACATCGGAAACTAAAGCATGTTCTAATGTTGCTGACAAATTAATTTTTAAATTACGAGCTTTTATAAGTAAGTCACTGTTTATAGAAAGGTTTGTTGCTTTTTTGGGTGCATTTTCATCATAGACTTGTTGCATTAGGATAACCCTTTAATTTGAATACGCATTATATATGCGCATCAACAATATTATCATATTAATAATGACCTAACAAGGTCATGCTCAGGAAATTCTGGTCTTAGCGATTATTTAAAACTGAATTCATGTTAAATTTCAATACAGTCTCTAGGAGACCAGAATTCTCGAGATGACAACGTTATATGTAAAGGAGATTAACAGGCCATCCATAAAATGAAATTCTTAATTTACTCAGACGGTATTGGTGTGCATGGCATCCTAATTATCGGGTATTTGGGCAACCGTTGTTCAAAAAGTGAAGCAACCTGAGTTTAAAAAGACCGCTTGCTTCTGTCCATCCTGCCACCAGGATACGATGAAGACACTCTATCAAATTACATCATTCAAATACCGACGACGCTCGATTGCCTGAAAAACCAATTTAAGCGTCACACTGTATCAAAAATGAAGCAACCTGAGTGGTTGAGGAACGAATATTGTCTGTTGTGTTAAAAACAGGCATAATGAAAGTCAATAAGCCATGGAAATCATGCAATTGCCGTTTTTTTATTGAACAATCTTTGACGAATATCGGCCTCCAGAGTAAACTGAAATAACAATCAGGCATACTCATAAAAAGCAATTTCCATAAATAAGATAACACTGCAAGTCATGCGGCAATGTCCAACAGACATTTATACGTAATGCTGCGCACAACGCATAAATGCTAAGATGTTAAGTGCTTAAAATAATGTGGGGGTATTAATATGAAAAGGGTAATTGTTACCGATCTGACAAGATTTGGAACACCTGAAAAATTATGTACAGCAGTTGTTGATGCTCAAACTGGAGAATGTTTTAGACCAATGCCATATCTTAGTTCAGCAAAATGTGCTGAATTAAATATGCACCCAGGAGCAATTCTTGAAGGAGATATAAATTTAATTCAAGGATCGAGTAATCCACACTTTGAGGATTCAAATTATAGCAACCTGAAATACCTTGGCCCTACATCATCTGAAGACTTCAAGTCTGTACTTGATATGAGTGTATCAAACTCTATCTCTTCAGGGTTCGGCATTCAATTTCAGCCAAATCAAAAACATATTCCCGTAGGAACAGTAGCTCTGTGTTCAATTATTACGATAAAAGTTAATCCTAGCTCAATTGATATTCATGAAGACCAATTTAAACCAGGGAAAATAAAGGCTTCTTTTGTGGATAGTACAGGGTTTTCACTTCACTATCTTTCTATTACGGACAGGGGTTTTTATGATTATGCTATGATGCATCAACAAGATGGTAGAATTAATGAAATTAATAACTTCCTTCAATCTCAAAACCAAATTTATCTAAGAGTTGGGGTAGGTCGTCAATGGAAAGTAGGCGAAAGAGATGGTTATTGGTTGCAAGTAAATGGTATCTATACGTTTCCAAACTTTTTAGAAGAAATTAGATCATATGTATAAAAACGATACAACAAATATTTTTACGATTGGTTTCACAAAAAAAACTGCCAAAGAATTTTTTGACCTATTAAGAAAGGAAAGTATTATTACGCTTTTAGATGTGAGACTGAATACCACATCTCAATTATCTGGATTTGCTAAGCAAAAAGATCTAAAGTTCTTTTTGCAAGAGCTTTGTGATGTTGAATACGTGCATCTTCCTGATTGGGCACCTACAAAAGACATTCTAAATGCATACAAGAAGAAGGAAATAAGTTGGGAGTCATATGAAGATAAATTTTTAAATCTCATGGCAAGAAGGCTTATAGAAAAAGATGTAAACCCTGACCTAATGCAGAACAGTTGTTTACTATGTAGTGAGGATAAACCTCATCATTGTCATAGAAGACTTGTAGTTGAGTACTTAAATGAAAATACAGGGCTGAATCTAAAGGTTAAGCATTTATTCTGATATGATTAATATTCTTATTTTGTACCCAAATGAGTTTAATTGTTATTCAAAATTCGAGAGAAAGGTCTCTCGAATTGTTGAAAGTCTAGATAATTTTAATGTTGTATATCCTAGCGATACTAATTCACTCATTAATAATCTATTCAAAATGAAAAGTAATGTTAATCTCATAGAAAAGGCTAAGTGGAAAGTGTCTGATATTACCCATGCAATTATCTTTGATGATGGTGAAGTCTTTCAAAATGAAATAGAGTCATTATATAAAGAGAATATAAATTTACGCGAAATTCAAGTACCTATAACTAGGGTAGTAAATATAAAAAATGAGACTGCATATAAAAATATAAAAAGCACATCAGACTACGAATATATTGGCAGGGGGGCATATTGGGGTAATCCATACTCAATGTATGATGATGGGGAAAGCAGGGAAGAAGTTATTAGGAAATATCAATATGACTTTGAGTTCGATAAATTTCCGAATAAAGAAAAAGCACAAGTTATTAAATTAGCGGGGAAACGTCTAGGTTGCTTTTGTAAGCCACAAGCCTGCCACGGTGATGTTTTAGCAAAATATCTTAATAGCTGGGATGATGGGAAATAGCACTTAACAAAAGCTTTCATCTGACCCAAAAAGCTCCACTTTGTTTTGCTTTTTTGGCAGATGAAGCTGGCATTATGTTGAAAGAACTATGAAAAAACCATCAAGATTAATGGAAAAAATTATTTATGAGCCAATGACAATAAAAGATTGGTCAGTGTTCATCATGAGGTGATTCAAGACAGCCATAATTTGAGAGGAGATTAACAGGCCACCCATTGAGAGGAGATTAACAGGCCACCCATAAAATGAAATTCTTAATTTACTCAGACGGTATTGGTGTGCATGGCATCCTAATTATTTTATCTTCAGCCGTTACCATCAAAAAAAAGCCATGAGTATCAGCAGTGCCCAAAAAGTCTTCAGGCAGGCAAAAAAGACTGCCGACATTGATAAAAAAAGCGGTATCCATAGCTTACGTCATGCCTATGCGACCCATCAACTGGAAAATGGACTACCCATTCATCAACTGCAGAAATTTCTTGGGCATAGCGACATCAACCTGACTCTGAGATATTTACACTGGGTACCCGAATCTCATGTCATGGCCAGTGATTTACTGGCCCACTTCACACCCGATGAAGTGGCAATTAACAGGCCACCCATAAAATGGAGATTATAAATCATTAAAATTTCTGTATAAATTCTATAAATACTGGTTAAAAAAATGAGCTTACCTAAAGCAGGGATAACTTGAGAAATAGAGGGGCAATGCATTCAAAGAGAGGTAAAACCGAGAACATCAGACAGGGGAGAGTCTGCAATACTTTGCAAAACAGTCTAAAAGAGTAAACGGTTAATTTTAAGTAGTGATGGGAATAGGAAGGTGGGTTTTAAATAGCTTCCTGCAAGCATTGATCCCTTTAACCCAATGTCTTTTTTGTTTCTGACAGAGTGATTTCAATTGTTCTTCTGGCCCAATAAAAGAGTGAAAGCCTTTTGAAAATCCTTGAACGGTTTCCAACCAGGTTTGTTCATCGAGTTGCAGTTTTTGTAGGATGTTGGGTGTGCCGGGGTCAATAAAGCCGCGTTTATCCTCTCGGGCAATACGCCCCGTCCAGTCAGCCAGTTCCAGATAATCCCTGAGGTCAAAGGCAATCCCATTAGCTTTGAGTGAGCTGCCAATAAAAGATGACAGTTTGACGGTTGCATTGGTGTGAGTGCGGTTGACTATTTTTGTTTGGGTGATTTGCTCAATACGCTGTTTAATGGATGTGTGCTCAGAAGTTTCCAGTGTCTTACAAATATCTGCTCTGATGGGATTTAAGTCTACGTAGACCATACAACTGAGAATGGCTTGCTCATCCAGCAATGCCTGACATTTAAATCGTCCTTCCCAGAAGCGTCCTGTGCATTTATCTTCGGCATTGGCCTGGCGAGCAATAGGCTCATTTAAACAACGCATAAACCAGCTGATATCCATAAGACGATGTCTAAAGACATCAATGGTTTCTCGTGCTTTGTGTTGCTCGGCCTCAGAGTGACATTCGCCATTAAAGTAGCGTTCAACCAGTACAGGGATTGAAAAAAGCTGTTCCCAGCGCTGTATGACTTGTTCATCACTCCAATCTAGGGCAAAGTGTTCATTGATTTTCAGGACTGTGTGGGTATGGTTTGACATAATGGCAAAGGCACAAACCTCAATGGCAAAAGTGTTTGAGAGTAAGGCAAGTCGCTCAATTATCCATTGTTTACGATGACTGTAGTCTTTGTTGGCTGCTCTATCAATACCGCAGAGAAATGTGCGTCGGACACAGCGGGAAATACAGTGATAAAACGGGGTATCAGAAAGGCTGATTTGTTGTTTTCTTGGGGTGGGCATTGATTAACTCCGTTTAATCATAATGAAATTAGAGTATATTCTTTATTTGTACGATAATCAAATTATTTTTATGCAAGATAGTTTGTTTTAGGTTTTTGTCTGCTCTATACTGGAATGAAATTATGGCTGTCCTGCAACAGTAATGATATCAAAGCACACAGAAGAGACTAGAAAAGAACGGCTTGGAAATCTGATTATGGCCATGAGAAATGACGTTCAAAAAGGTGCGTTACTTTCTCCTAAAGAATACCTACAAATATCACCTAACCGAGAGAGTTAACAAGGCTGATAATTCAAACAAATCAATAATACCAAGATCAGTCTATGGATTTTTCACTTCACTAAACAACACTGAAGTGAAAGAGTTATTTAAAGAAGCAATTTTCCTTAGGGCAAAGAGGTAGCAAACGCTTACGACTGTCTAATGAATGATGTTGGATTTAACTCTAAAAATGGAAGTTACATACACATTAACTTTTCTGAAGAACCAGATAGATGGAATTATGGACCAGACATTGAACAAATATAGAAGACTATGAAACCAAGAGAGTTACAAAAAATAATCGATCAAAGAGAGATCTTTCTAAAACAAATATTCATAACTCGCGTAGTCGCATTATCCTGCGCTGCATGCTGCATAATAAGTGGTGGGATATTTATGTTTCTTGGTTTAGGAGGGGCAATTGAATGGGTATTGTCTGGTGCAGGATTGTCATCAAAATTAAGCAATGCAGGGCCTGGTGTTTTTCTTGTTGTAGTTGGGATGGCGATATTTTATTGGTATAGGCCAAAAGGTTATAGTGATGAGATTAAGCACGGTAATATATCATCAAAAGTAAACTACAAATCTACAGATTCCTCATGATATTTTTCTAAATCGGCGTACTATTCAAAACACATAACAAGGCAAATTCACATGGAAAAATTTAACCTACACTCGTTCCTCGCTACGGCTAAATTTCCCAGTGATTTGCGACATTATCAGTAATAAAATTATGTGCGTATTAAGAATTGTAAGTAAAACTAAATCTTTCAAGCCAATACTAGAAGGCATGGATATTCCTACATTGTCAGTATTTGATTCGGGTGAGTATCGAGATAAGGCGAAGAAACGATTATGTAAAAACAACCAAGCATCGCTGGATGTTTCCAAAAAAGAATGGGATAACCTTCAGGAGCAAGTAGAAGATGCTATAGTTTTTTTAACAAAATACATTTCTGAATTAGAAGAAATATTTAAGCACATAGATGATGTAGATGCAGGGCTAGATTTTCCAATCAATTCAATTTTAGATGAGAAATGGGCTACACAAGGTATAAACTTTCCAAAAGAATTAGTTTCAATTGCAGGGAAACTTAATATTGACATTGGTCTAACTCTTTATGCCAAGGGTTTATTTGATTAAATTTGCTAAACAGAAAATCCATCAAAGGCAAAAATACCCTGCTGATTTTGACGTTAGGGAATAATGAAGCATGACATGATTACTGAAATAGAAAACTTAGAGAACTGGTTGACAATAAATGAAATTCAAGTTTCAACCTATATTCCAAAAGATAAAATTAATCATAGAGGAATTCAAGCTTCGCGCGTAATTGATAATATTATTAACGCAATAAAAATAGGTGATCTAAATGCTATAGAGTTGGGTTGTGACTTAGTGGTGTTAAATAGGCATATTCCTTTTGGTCGTACACTAAAAAGTAATATATTTTCTTCTTTGAAAGCACAGGCGCAATATATTTCATCTGAATACCGAAAAAAATTAACAAATTTGGCTACAGTATTTATTAATTTACCGTACCCACCTAGAGAATCAAAAGAACTATTTAAATTGCTTTCTAAATTTGAGAATAAATATCGCCTTGAAGTTATTAACAATACAAACTCTAATACTAGAGAGGCAAAAAGATGGGTAAGCTACTTAAAGAGCAGGCCCTAACCAGCATGTGCTGTCGGAAACAAAAATTACACATATGAATACTCTGCTTGATATTTCAAGATTATTTATACCAATAATAGCAGTTATTGGTATTTATATAGTTTGGCAACAATTTATTACTAATCGAGAAAAAGTGAGATTAGAATTATATGATAAAAGGTTTAAAATTTATGATACTTTAGTAAATTGTCTTTATGATTTCTTGTATGGTGAAAATTTTGATAATAAAGATTATGTAAGATTTATTACTGCATGTAATGAAGCAGAGTTTCTGGTACCTAACCGTATATATCTTCATATAGATAAAGCAAAAAAATTAATCCGTAGTGGTAGAAATATAAAGAATAGATTAAGAACTCTAGAGAAACATAATCTTGAATTTGAAAAAAATAGATTTTTCCAAGGAAGAAATAATGGAAATTGAAGCTGATATTGAAAATTTATTGCCTGTAATAACAGAATCTTTTAAAGAAGTCTTAAAGTTTGAAAGTTCTAACAAGAAAATTCATCATAGGAAAAAAGACGCCACGATGATTTTGGCGTTATGTTGAAAGAACTATGAAAAAACCATCAAGATTAATGGAAAAAATTATTTATGAACCAATGACAATAAAAGATTGGTCAGTGTTCATCATGGTTATTTCTGTTCCAATTATATTGTTAGCATTGGTTAATCCATATTTATTGCTGACTATCCCACTTATTTGGTTGTGGGGCTATTTTGAAAACAAACAACATGCAAAATATATTGCTAACTTATTGAACGCAAGAGAACATGATTCAATCTGTATTTTTGCAAGAAGCTTTAATTGTAAAAAAATTGATACTTGGATTATTCGGGCTGTTTATGAAGAGCTTGAGAAAAATGTAAAATTTGAAAACAAAAGCTTTCCTATAAAGCCAGATGACAATATTTTTGAAACACTAAAAATAGATGAAGAAGATTTTGAGTTTGACATCATTGAAGATATAGCAACAAGAACTGGTAGATCATTAGAAAAATTAGAAAAAAATTCATTTTTTGGCAAAGTTAATACAGCATCTGATTTAGTGTATTTTTTTAATGAGCAACCAAAACTAAATGAAACATAACCAGAAAATACAGAGTGTGGCTCAAGTCTTTTCGCTTGCATCAACTTCTCTGGAAGTCTAAAAACCACCTCATTTAAGCATTATAAGTGGAAATGAATGATACAACTATATTTATCAAGCAGTTTAATAATTGGGTTTATAATAATTGCTGATGCCGTACTTTTGTACAAAAATAAAGGGGTTTTCGGAAAAAACAAGCTTCTTACATTAACTACGAACATTGAATTTATATGGGCCATAGTAACAATAATAGCTTTATTTAAACTTGATTTTTCTCAATGGCTAATTTTAGTACCGAGTCTTTATATTATTCACAACATAATTGGTTGGATTTATGGTTTTTATTTAACTTCAAAGTCACCAGAAATACTTGAAGGTAAAGCTCCTATTATCACACCAATGTGGTATGTATATTTTTGTTTATCATATAGCATTATCTTTACAGTTATTTGTATGGTAGCTTTAATTGTTTAACAAAAGACAAAGCATTATAACCAGTGCGTGCTGAAGGAAGCGAAAAAATATTTTTATTAATTAATTTGGCCTTAGCATTATTCTGTTTTGCAATGAATGAGGTTATTCTTTACTTTGTAGGTGCTTTTTTTATTCTTGAAGGTATCGCTTACTATATTTATGACCAGAAAAATAAATAATGAGCAAACTCTATTATACATCTGGTGAAGAAATTAGAGTTGGTGATGTTGTCAACTTTAGTGGTTCAATAGGAAAGATTGTTTTTATTATTCAAGCTAATCAGTATAGTGAAAATTATACAGAATCTGATTGGTGCTATTTGAAACATGGTTTTGGAGTTGAAACTGAGAAATATGGATTGGTTCATCAAGTAACACCTGATGAAGACTTAGAAAAAATTAAATAGGCTATAACCAAGCCTTGGATGTGGATCACTGGGACTTAGCGATTTTAAAAAAATATTGAATGTGCTGGAAAGTTGTTCTTTTTAAAAATCTCTTTCCTTGTCCCAGAGCACAATCAAGGCAACGTTATGCACAGAGAAAAGGATGCACTAAAATGGAAAATAGCTTTTTAGGTACGACAGTGATTTTGCCAGTAGAGAATGTGAAGGAAACAGCAGCCTTTTATAAACAAGAACTTGGATTTGAAATCGTAGGTATTTGGGAAGACCCTGCGTATGGTTCGGTAAGGCGTGGAGATGTAGTTATTGAATTTGGTGAGGGTAGAAAGGAATATGCAGGTAGTGGTGTGTGTTATATCCATATTGACAATGCTGACAGCATTTATACCGAATTTAAGTCAAAAAATGTTGCGTTTGTTGGTGATCTTTCTGATCGGGATTATGGAAGCAGGGACTTTCGTGTCAGAGACAACAACGGAAATGTACTAATTTTTGGCAACGCCTTAAAAAACAAAGATAAGATGTTACAACAAGGTAAAGCTGCATAATCAGGAGATGCATTTGAGGCAAAAAGACGCCCCAATGATCTCAACATTATATGTGAAAGTATGAAAACTGTATTCACTATTATCATTTTAGTGGCCTTAGCATTTACACTTGGCTTATTAAGCTTAGGATATTATGGTCAAGGGGAGTTCATATCTGAGGTTAATATGATCCCAAACAGTCAGACTGTAATAATGCATGCGCGTAGCTTGAAGGGAACTCCCTACGATCCACTGATGGGGAAATACGATAATTTGGGGGCAAAGGGAGGTTTCATCGTTTGTAGTGATGTTCCAAATATTGCATATGGACTGTCTGGGTTTTCCTGGCAATCTATATTGGCTAAAGATTATAAAAAAAGCCCCTATAGTTACGACTCAAGAAATGGAAATACACCTGGAAATCCATATTTCCATCGGCGCGCAAGAAATTTATTTTCATACTTTGAGTCAGTAGACAGGCTAATGCCTAATAGTTATAAACCATCTATTGGAGATTTAGTCTTTTACAAAAAGAAAAAGCATAATTATATCTCCCATGTAGCATTAGTGTCTGAAGTTACTGAAAGTGTGTACTACATAATCGAATCGGCCCCAAGAACTATACTTACACAGGAGGTATCGCATAGATCTCCTATTGAAAGAGGCTGGGTCTTAATGGGGTATGGGAGAGTTAATTAGCCGTGTCCATATATCAAAACGTTCAACCTCACTCCCTACAGTCACTGGAATCACCGCTTTCTTAACTTTTTATAAAATCTAAAAAATTGATTAATGGCAGCAAAGTACAAAAACCATAATTTTAGATTATCTTTTCCAATAGTTAGTATGACACTTTATTACTTGCCCACATTTGCTCTTTCTCTTGCTTTTTCTTTGCTTTTGGACAGCACCAGTGAGGACAACTGAGGTAGAAGAGTGTACACGAGACTGGTTCGTCTAACTGGGGTGTCAGAAAACATGGACGTTTTCTGTCAAGCGACCCATGGACGGGCCTGAAGCGTCCCCAGTTAAACGAACCAGTGTCGGGTGCAATCGACAGGCTAAGCATTTAGTCCGAATGCCCCCCTCTCTTTTGATTTTAAAACAACCAATAAATAGCATCTATACCCGTAAAGCTGACTTTCATTTAACTCAATAAGCCACTATTTATAAATCATCCAGGGTCATCACCTGAGTTATAAAATAAGCAGGCTGTTCATAAGGGTGTTCTTCTAACAAAGTTTTCACCACTTGATGAATCACAGCATCCTCACAAACCATTTCTACCTTATATTCCCTTACTTGTTCTAATTCTCCAATTTTCCCAAGTGTCGGCTGGCTGCCGGATTGTGCACGAAATTGTCCATTTCCAAGAACTTCCCAGCAACACTCATCATATTTCCCTATTTTACCTGCACCACTGGAAAATAACGCCTGTTTCAAATGTTGATGAGCGTTTTGAGGAACATAGTAGGTCAATGAATACATGTTATTGCTCTGAGCCTTTCTTTAAAACCAGATTACCAATGCTATCAACCGTACATTGCCATAAAGGTGCCAGCCAGGTGGTTGAGACTTGTTCTGTAATTAAGGCCGGACCGGTCAGTTGATGGCCGCTCCTTAATTCTTCCCGACGATAGACCGGCACGGGATCATCAATACCAGAAATCACCCGCTGTGCGGCAATTATCGGATCATCTTTTGCCGGTAACAGTTCAGGCAAGGTTAATTCAATCGGTGGGGCACTGACCTTAACCCGAACATTAACTAATTCAACGGGCTGATCATGCAAATGGCCATAGCGTTTTTTGTGCAGAGCATGAAATGCTTCTGATGCCAGAGCCAATGCTTCGCTTGTTTCAGACCAGGGCACATTGAGAGTATAAGACTGCCCAAGATATCGAAGGTCAACGGAGTAATGGCAAGTCATCTGTGATTTACTAATACCTTCTGATTTCAGTTCTAAAATCCCCCTGTCAGCCAGCACTTTCAGCTGCTCATCAATTACCTCAGATCCCACCAGAAGGGCATTGAGTGTATGAGATAAATCACGAGTATGAGGCGCAACAACCATACCAAAAGCGGATAAAACCCCGGCATGAACAGGTACAATCACATGCTTCATTTGTAAATTATCAGCCAGAGCACAGACATGCAAAGCACCCGCACCGCCAAAAGGAAGCAAAACCAGAGTTTTCGGATCAATGCCCCGTTGTATCGACATCACTCGCAAGGCACGACTCATGTGTTCATTAGCCACCTGAATAATACCTGATGCAGTTTCTTCCACAGATAACGATAATGACTTCGCCAATTGACCAAGCACTTGTTCGGCAGCTTTTTTATCCAGGGATAAGCTTCCTCCCAGAGGTGCATCCGCTGAAAGCCTCCCCAAAATCAGATTAGCATCAGTCACGGTCGCCTGCTGGCCTCCCTGACCATAACATGCCGGGCCCGGACTGGCACCGGCTGATTCAGGGCCCACTTGCAGAACACCGCCTTCATCAACCTCGGCAATTGAACCGCCTCCAGCACCAATGGTATGCATATCCACCATTGGAATTGCGACTGGGTATTCACCAATATGTCCTTCACTGGTTAATTGCAGTTCACCCTCAATCAGAGCAACATCAGTTGAGGTGCCGCCCATATCAAAAGTCAGTAAATTATTATTCTGACCAGCAATATATTTTGCTCCGGCCAGACCACCTGCCGGGCCGGACAAGAGCATTCTAACCGCTTGATCAGCTGCTTTTTCAGCAGCAATCGTGCCCCCTGAGCTTTGCATAACAGCCAGTGGAGCAGGTAAAACAGCACGAGTCAGCCTGTGTAAATATCCCTGAACCCGAGGCCCCACCCAGGCATTTAACCAGGTGGCAATACCCCGCTCGTATTCTTTGTATTCTGGTAACACTTCTGAAGAACGCGAAATAAACAACTCAGGAAATGCTTTTTTCAAACTGCTTTCAATGCGTAGTTCATCCTGCTCATCCAGAAAGGAGAATAATAAATTAATCGCAATTGATTCTGGCTGTTGTTGAATTATAAAGTCATGGAGCTGCTGCAACTCATTGTCAGTCAATATTTGTAATCGCTTTCCTTGCGCATCAACCCGGCAGTTCAGTTCATAACATAAAGCTCGTGGTACAGGAGGTGACTCAGGGCGGGGACAGAGGTTATATAATTCCTTACGTGCCTGACGCCCAATGGTCAGTACATCTGCCAGTCCGGTATTAGCCACATAGACCGTTTTAACCCCTTTTTTTTCCAATACTGCATTGGTTGCAACGGTTGAACCATGCACAATGGTTAGCTGCTCCAGCTGTTTATTAAGATCCAGATCTTTAATGCCCTGTAAAATTGCCTGTTCTGGTGCATGGGGAGTAGAGAGCACTTTATGGATAACAAGCTTTCCTTGCCTGTAATAAACAAAGTCGGTAAACGTTCCTCCGGTATCAACACCAAGAACTCGTATTTCATTGGATATTGGCTCATTGGCGGTGCTTGCTATTTGCAATTGACAATCTCTTTAGTTTATAGGGCTTATGATTATTCTTGGGCAACTTCTCTAAGTTGCTGCTATTTTACAATTCACAAAGCAGAAAAGTATAGCTCCATCCCAAATATGGAATATAAATCGTGCTACAATTTAATCATCATAAAATATAGACCTGTATAAACATGGACAGTGAAACATTAATTGAAGTGAAGCAGCTTTCCCGTCACTTTTATAGTCAGAGTGTCAATAAAAGCACCAATAGCAAAGATAAGCATACCATTGCTGTTGATAATATAAGCTTTACTCTGAAGCGTGGTGAAGTCCTGGGATTTTTAGGCCCCAATGGTGCGGGAAAATCAACGACTATGCAAATGCTCACTGGCAATCTGGCCCCAAGCCATGGCAGTATTAAAATTGCCGGCATTGATTTGCTGGACAATCCTATTGAGGCCAAAGCAAAAATCGGCTATTTACCTGATACCCCGCCACTCTATCAGGAACTCACAGTTGATGAATACCTGAGTTATTGTGCCCAGCTGAATCAGATTGCTAAGGCCCATGTTAAGCAGGCTGTTAATACTGCCAGGGAACGCTGTGGATTGGCAGAGCAGGGTAAGCGCGTGATCAATCATCTCTCTAAAGGATATCAGCAGCGAGTAGGTATTGCACAGGCCATTATTCATTCACCGGACATTGTTATTCTTGATGAGCCAACAGTCGGACTTGATCCAATCCAGATGGTCGAGATCCGCAAGCTCATTCATGAACTGGGGCAAACTCATAGTGTCATGCTATCCAGTCACATTCTTCCCGAAATACAGACCATCTGTGATAATGTGCAGATTATTAATCAGGGCAAATTGATTTTTAGCGCTTCCATCAAGCAGTTAAATCAACAAACACAGACACATATTCTGCATATGAGTTGTGCTAATCCCGTTAATGTTAAACAAATTGAAGCACTGGAAAATATTAGTTCAGTACAGCAAAATGGAGAGAGCCTTATTTTAAACTGTGCTCTTCCTGCTGCTTCAAACAACACTTTAACTGCTCCTTTAACAATAGCCCAGATCTCTCAGTCTCTCATTAAAATGGCTGGCGAACAGCAGTGGGGCTTATATGAAATTTTCTCAGAGAAAAAGGATCTTGAAGATATTTTTATGTCACTCACCCGTACTGACATATCCTCACAGTCTCGCAACGATCGGCAGCAGGAGGCAATAATTGATTAAATTAATTGCTTTACGCGAATTAAAAAGTCTGTTCTTATCACCGCTTGCCTGGGCTATGCTGACAGTTATGCAGCTCATTATGTGTTATCAATTTCTCAGTCAGCTGGAAAGCTATACACAACTACAGGCTAAATTATCCGTTCTGGAGAAATCTCCCGGCCTGACTGATTTAGTTATTGCTCCATTATTAGGCGGCTCTGCTATTGTTCTATTATTGATAGTTCCCTTGTTGACCATGCGTTTGATCAGTGAAGAGCAAAAAAACCAAACTTTGCCGCTTTTGTTTAGTGCTCCAATTTCTATGACACAGATTATCTTAGGTAAATATCTGGGAGTGTTAGGATTTTTATTTATTCTGGTGATAATGATTTCACTTATGCCATTTTCACTCCTCTTAGGTGCCGCCATCGATCTGGGCCAGCTTTTTTCCGCACTATTAGGACTGACTCTGGTTCTCGCTTCATTTGCAGCAGCAGGGCTGTATATGTCCACTCTGACCAGACAACCCGCAATTGCCGCAGTCAGCAGTTTTGGTCTGTTGTTATTTTTATGGATCATAAACTGGGCAGGTAATAGTGCTGAAATGGAAGCATCTCAAACTCTGGGCGAGGTTAATGTGCTCAGCTGGTTTTCATTATTAAATCATTTTGAACCCTTACTGAAGGGTGTTTTTTCTACAGCCGATATTGCCTATTACTTCTTGTTTATCGGACTATTTCTAGTACTCAGTATTCGTCGTCTTGAACGTTTACGTCTACCGCATTAGAAACAATTAAGGATCACAGCAAAGATACGTGTTATGGATATTAACAGTCACTCAACCCAATCATTAAAATGGCAGAACATTTTATTTGCCATTCAGTTTCTGATCATCATAGGTCTGTTGGCTTTTTTGAGTAACCGCTATGTTTATCTTGCAGACTGGACTGCAAACAATCAAAACTCACTTAATGAAATCAGTTTACAGCTATTAAAAACAATTGAAGCACCCGTTGAGATTATTTCTTATACCAGCAACACCGCAATCAAACAATCCGTACGAGAGCTGGTAGGGCGCTACCAGCATATTAAATCAGATATCTCACTTAAGTTTATCAATCCTAATACCAATCCCGATGACATCCGCAGCCTGAATATTGTAGTTGATGGTGAAATGATCATTCATTATCAAGGACGGCAGGAACATCTGACCGAACTTTCAGAGCAGGATCTAAGTAATACCTTGCACCGCCTGATGCGCGCCAAAGAACGTAAGATCCTGTTTATCCAGGGGCATGGCGAGCGCAGTCCCAATCATGAAGCCAACTTTGATTTAAAAACATTCAGCCATCATTTAGAGAAACAGGGATTTTTAATCGATACTCTCAATCTGGCTAAGACGATGCGCATTCCCGGTAATGTTTCTGTTCTTGTGATTGCAGGTCCACAAGCTGCATTTTTACCCGGCGAAGTGCGTTTGATCATTGACTACATCAACAGCGGAGGCAATCTTCTCTGGCTGGGAGAGCCTTTGAGAATTACTCAAAATCAGCCCATGCATGGCTTATTACCGCTTGCTGAATTATTGGGCATTGAATTTTTAGATGGTGTGGTGGTCGATCCAACAACGGAGCAGTATGGTATTAGCCGCCCGGACTATGCCATTATCACCGAATATCCCCGGCACCCTGTTAATAATGGTTTTTCAACGGTGACACTATATCCTCAAGCAGCGGGCATTGAACGCCTGCCTTATTATCTGGATGATAATAAGGGTTCGGAGCAATCACAGAGTTCTTCCCGAAAGCAGGCCTTTGATATTGTGCCGTTTTTGACGACTATAGAGCGCAGCTGGGTTGAGACCTCCCCCCTGAAAGAGCAGGTTCACTATAGCGAACTTCTGGATATTATCGGCCCCATCAACATCGGCATGGTGTTAAGCCGTCAGCTTGCTAATGAATTCAAGTCGAATAAGGTAAAAGAACAACGCATTATTGTTATGGGTGATGGAGACTTTCTTTCCAATACCTTTTTGGGCAATGCAGGCAATTTGGATATGGGTATGAATATTTTCAACTGGCTAAGTCATGATGAGCAGTTTATCGCCATTCCAACTCGGGTTAAAGATGATGTTATCCTGGATATGTCACCTGTTATGCTTTCTCTGCTGGGTGCTTTTTTTCTATTTTTAGTACCTGCGATATTGATTCTGAGCGGCAGTATTATCTGGTTTAAGAGGCGTAATCGTTAATATGGCAAGAACTAATAGCATCCTTTTTATTGTCATCATTTTTTTAGCGCTGATTGCCTGGTTTCAGCCAGGCTTGCATCAGGCCGAACCAATTTATCTGACGTCATTAAAAGCAAATAAAATTGACACCATTATTATTGAGCGCCAGGATCTCGATACAGTGAAGCTAAAAAAATACAATAACGGCTGGTATCTGGAAGAACCCTATCAATTACCTGCTAATCCTATGCGGGTCAACACCATCACAGCACTTGCAGAAAAGCATAGTTTTTTACAGTTTCAGGTTAAAGACAGTGAATTCGACCGCTATCATTTAAAAAAGCCACCTATTTCAGTCTGGTTAAATGAAGATAAAATCACTCTTGGCAGTGAAGATCCAATCAATCAGCAGCGCTATGCTATGAATATTAGTGAAAACATTCAATCCGGTAATAATACTGTTCATTTAATTAACGGCGTTATTTATTACCAGCTAAGAGCAAACCTGGATACTTTTATTTCACCCGCTCTTTTGCCGCCTCAAGCTAATATTAATAGTATTGCCTGGGCAGGTAAAAAACTAACCATAAGCGGTATTCATTGGAAATTAAAGCCTGACTCACCAGAAGTGACCTCTGGCAGCATGGCTCAATTCATTCAATCCTGGCAACGAGCACAGGCTTCCAGAGTTGAAACTAATATGTCATTACCGATTAGCTCTGCTGAATTACAAAAAAGCCCCAGTATCACTATCACATTTACCTCACCTCAAGGTGCAGCAGATCCTGCAGCCCAGAGCATTACTTTTCTAGTGATTAAGGATGGCAGGCAAATTAAATTATTACGCTCAGATATTCAAGTTTCCTACTGGATCAGCCCTTCTACATTAAAACAATTAACAGAATTTTTGCCTGAGAAAGACTCAGCAAAAGCAAGCGCCACAAGGTAAATATTGCCTGAACGTATAAGTTATAAATAGTTGCAATTTATTTATAAAATACTATTTGGAAAGATGGCATCAGAGATATTTTATTACACATTATAGAGTCTTATGCTATTTGATTCCGACCCCGGGTAAACCTGTATTTGATATGGAAACTGTAAAGCAGAATTGTCCAGTACTTATTAATTATTTATACCTCAAAGTTGTTTAATGTGGTTATATAAGACAAAAAAGCCGATATAATCACCATTTTAGTTAAAAAATGTGAATGAATTAATACTTTCAAGCTCTTAAGCTTGCTTTAGAGAAATTACCTGACTATTATTGTAACAGGTGTCAGTTTCATAAATGACTTATGAATTAAGTTTTACAAAATGTTAAGTATACAAGGTACAAGTGGGGAAATAATGAAAACAACAATAAATACAATTCTATTTGCCATATTGCTTTCTCTGACATCAGTCAGTTTTGCAGAATATGGGTACTACAATGATGATGAAATGGATGATCAGGATGTGATTATTGATCTGCTGATGGTTCGCCCTCTGGGAATTGTAGGCTCTGCTTCTGGTATTGTTCTACAAACTTTTGGCCTGCTATTCAGTGTTCCGGGAGAAAATTTCAGTGAAACAGCAGAAGTACTGGTTGAAGATCCTTTAAATTATACCTTCAACAGACCTGTTGGACATTTTGAAAAAGACCATGAAAATTAATTTTATTGTCTATTAGCAAGTTGCTAGATAGTTACAACCTGACTCTTCATATTTGCATTATATTTCCATGTTAGTTTTCCATGCCTGTCTAAACCATGCCAGAATTACCTGAAGTTGAAACAACACTAAGGGGAATTTCTGCGCATGTATTAAATTCACCGATAAGCCGGATTAATATCCGAAATGCCCAACTGCGCTGGCCTGTTCCAGCCGATCTTGCCTCACATCTATTAAATCAAAGCATCACTCAAGTCAGACGTCGAGCAAAATATTTACTACTTTCTACGGATACTGGCACTCTTATCATTCATTTAGGTATGTCCGGCAGTCTGCGTATCGTGACACCAGGCATAGCTTATGACAAGCATGATCATGTTGAATTATGCTTTGCCAATGGTAAAGCCATGCGCCTGAAAGATCCACGTCGCTTTGGTGCTGTTTTATGGACCTCAGATCCAGCTGAAGAACATCCACTATTAAATCATCTTGGGCCTGAACCATTATCAGATGCCTTTAATGCAGACTATTTATACCCCTTATCCAGAAAAAAAAATGTGGCTGTTAAACAATTTATAATGAACAGTAAAATAGTCGTGGGTATTGGAAATATTTATGCCAATGAAGCACTTTTTGCCAGCGGCATTCACCCCCAACGAGCTGCAGGAAAGATCAGCCGACAACGATATGAGAATTTGTGTATCAAATGCAAACAAATTCTTGAGCAGGCAATTGCTCAGGGAGGCACTACGTTAAAAGATTTTGTCGGCGGCACCGGTCAGCCCGGTTACTTTAAACAAGAGCTGCAGGTTTATGGTCGCTCTGGTCAGCCATGCATGCAATGTAGCAAGCCACTCAAAGAAGTCCGTTTAGGTAATCGAAGTACTGTTTACTGTACCCACTGTCAGAAGTAGGACTGCAATTTTAAATTAGTCTTTATTTACTCATCGCCTCAAGGTACTTTGACTCCATGCTGGAATATTCAGTTTTCAGCTTGAGATATTTTTCTTCCAGTTCTTTAATATTTTTGCTTTGCGCCAGACTGTCATCTTCCAGACCAGTGATGCAGTTCATTAACTCTTTGCTTTCATTAGAAAAACGGGCAATTAATGAATCTTTGTCCTGCAACTCTTTCTCTTGTTCCGGTGAGGCTACTGTCGCCTCTGAAGCTTTTTCTGCGAGCTGATTTCTCAGGTTGGTAATTTCAGAGGTCAGTGTTTGTATTTCCATATCCATAGTTTCGATGCACATTTCAGCATCTTTCAGATTACGTGAGATGGTTTCAATACCGGCATTGAGTACTTCAGGTTTAACCTTTTCATCACCGTCAGTAAGATTATTTTTCAGTTTCCATATGTCTTCAAACTGCTGGGAAATTTTATGCTTTAAGCGCTTAATTTCATCTTTTCTTTCATTGATAATAGCATCACTATAATCCATTTTATCGGCAACACTCTTATGATGCTGCTCTTTGTCCATACCGATCATCTGTCCCATTTCAAGGTAATGGGTTTTATTTTCTTCTATTAATTTTCTTATTTCTTCAATATTATCACTGCCCTCTGCTGATTCTAAAATTTGCTGGTTCAGGCTTTCAACTTCTGCAACTCTATTACTCATTTTACTTTGCAGGTCAAAATAAAGCTGCTTAAATGTTTCCAGATTATTAATACGCTGATTGGCATTTTCCAGTTCTGCTTTAAGACTTTCATCATCATCTTGTTCACCTGAAGTTTCTTGCTGTCTGGCAAGGATCGGTTCAAGATAGTTTTTAAAAAGCGGGGTTAATTCATTTTGGATCTTTGCCCAGGTCGTTTCAGGATCATTGCTGTTTTCTAAAGCACTCAGTTCAGCAATCATCGTCTGAAAACCAGCAATAAGGACAAATTTTTCCACTGATGGTTTATCATCATCGATATCTTCGCCATCAGCAGGGCTAATATCATTACCATATTGTGATTGATATTGTTCACGTACATGTTCGATGAGTTCATTTAATAACTCAAGCACTCTTTCCTGATTTTGTTCGCTTTCACTTTGTGCCAGTTTTTTCTTTAATTTTTTAATAACATCTTTAAGGTAAGTCGAATATTCCTGTAATTTTTTTCGATCTTTGAGAACAACAACAATAACGGCGCCCAGCACACCAATGGCAACAAGTGCAATTTCACCCAAAAGAGTCCAATAAAAAGGAGGGATTTCCATTACCAATGATTCACTTATATTAATTCATTTATAAAATATATCGACTAATCAAATAATTACTTAAGAACCTACTTACAAATTTAATATTAGGAGAACATTTTGACTTATTCAAGCTGTATTTTTAGTCTTTATAGAGTATGGCTTGCTTTCTTTATAGGCCGTTTTTGTATATGATTTATTCTTTCTTTTTTGGTTTGGGAATTTATTGGTATGTTTGATGAAGTAAAAGATTATTACGGTAAAGTATTGCAGTCCTCAAGTGACTTAAAAACAGATGCCTGTTGTACTGATACTGACATGCCTGATCACTTAAAACTGGCCATGAGCAAAATTCACACTGAAGTAGCTTCACGTTACTACGGCTGTGGCCTGGTGCGGCCACAACAACTTGAAGGCATGCGTATTCTTGATTTAGGCAGCGGCTCCGGTCGCGACTGTTACATATTGTCCCAGCTGGTTGGCGAAGAAGGTTTTGTTCTGGGTGTGGATATGACTGATGAACAGTTAGACATTGCCAATAAGTACATTGATTATCATACTGAAGTATTTGGTTACAATAAACCCAATATAGCCTTTAAAAAAGGCTATATTGAGCGACTTGATGAGCTGGAGCTTGAAGATAACAGCTTTGATATTATTGTTTCTAATTGTGTCATTAATTTATCACCTGATAAAGAGTCCGTTTTAAAAGAAGCCTATCGTGTTTTAAAACCCGGAGGTGAAATCTATTTTTCAGATGTTTATAGTGATCGTCGCGTACCGGATAAATTAGTCAAAGATCCGGTCTTATACGGGGAATGCCTGAGCGGTGCTTTATATTGGAATGATTTCTTAAATCTTGCTAAACAATGTGGTTTTAATGATCCCCGACTGGTCGAAGACCGTCCCCTGGCTATTGATAATGCCAAAATAGAGAAGCTCATTGGACATATTAATTTTTACTCAGCCACCTATCGTTTATTTAAATTGGATGGACTGGAAAATGCCTGTGAGGATTATGGCCAGTCTGTTGTTTATAAGGGAACTATTGCATATCATAAAGAATTATTTGCCCTGGACAAATACCATAATATTGAGACCGGACGTCACTTCCCGGTTTGTGGAAACACCTGGAGAATGCTGCAGGAAACCCGCTTTAAAGATCATTTTGAATTTTATGGTGATATGAATAAGCATTTTGGTATTTATGCAGGTTGTGGAAGTGATTTGCCTTTTGGCAATTCCAACACCACCAACAACAATAATAACCACTCTGGTGAAAGCAGCAGCGGCTGCTGTTAACTCAAAGTGAGAGCTTAACAGTGTGCATTTTAACTAAAGTAAGCTATGATTAGTGGCAGACATAGAGAGAAAAGGGTTTGAGTAATTTATGCTAGCACGTTTCCTTTCAATAAAATGCAAAGCTTATGGCTTAACAGACACGGGCCGGTGCAGAGATCACAATGAAGATAACATCCGCCTGAACCATGATTATGCGCTCTTTATTCTGGCGGATGGAATGGGAGGCCATCAGGCAGGTGAAGTGGCCAGTAAAATGGCCGCTGATATTGTCGAGGCTGCTTTAATACAACATGCTGACTCAAACACTGCATCAAAAAATGATGTAGAGTTCTCTGAAGTCTCTGCCACCACCACTGCTGTTGAAAAAACCAATATAAAGATCAATCAGACCAATAAAGACCGAGGCTTAAAAGATGGTAAAGGCATGGGCACAACCATTGTAGGCTGTTGGTATTTACCTGAAAAAAAGATGTCTGTTATTTTTAATGTTGGTGATAGTCGTATTTATTCTTACTTTAAGCAGGAGCTTACCCAGATAAGCACCGATCACTCTTTGCTTCAGCTATGGAAGGATAAATGCTTTGAAGGAGCGAAACCCTCTGCAAATATCTTAACTAAAGCCCTGGGGCCCTATGCTGAAGTTGCACCAGATGTGACCCTTCATCCAGCAAAAAAAGGTGAAAAACTCTTATTATGCTCAGATGGCCTGACCACAATGATCAGTGATGAAAAGATCCTGGATATGCTTATTAAATACGAAAACAACCCAAATAAAATTCCTGAACAACTCATTATTGAGGCTAATCTGGCAGGTGGGGAAGATAACATCTCAGTCATTATCATTGAATTCAGCTGACTTTAGCCAAACCTGAATTCATTTTTGATATTTTTTAACCAGTGCTTCTGAAGCCAGCAACTTAAGCTGCTGCATAAGTTTCAATTCATGCGGTTTAATAACCAACTCACCTGACTTAAAGCGATCACCATAAAATAGACCAATTGCTTTCTTTTTTACTAATACAGGCAAAACAATAAAACTTTCCGCTTCAATAATCTGCTGATACCATGCGGGGATTTTCTTGACAATATTCTCATCCTGAGTATCAGCAATGAAAATATCAATACCCTTCTCCATAGCCAGATGAAATACGTCCGGCTTATACTTCAAACTAAACTGAAATTGCTTTAAAAAAGCATTATTAATACCATAACCAAATCGACCTTCCATAAGGTTCTTTTTATGGTTCACCATGCAAACAACCGCATGATCAAATTGAAAGGCTCTGTGCATAACTTCCAGACACAAACGAAAGATATCTGAAACACTATAATCCTCAGTCAGCATTGCACTAATATCATCAATACCAGCGTTTAATATGGTTTCTGGCTCACCATATTCCTCTTCACTTAGCATTTCACCTATTTTATCTTTAGCATTCAGAACATCCACCTCCTCCTGCGAAAGTTTCGCTGTAGTCTCCAATACCAGTGTTTTATCGTTTAATGCACTATTTTTTTCATCTTCTTCATTATCCAGTCCCTGAATTATCGATGCCTTTGACATATTAATATTCAGGATTGAATTCAGATCCACCAGATCTTCTTTTGCCTGATCAGCCAGTGACATAAGATCATGATCATTGAGTTCTAATTGCGGTGTATACTGTCTCCATAGTTTTACTGCTTTCTTTCTCCAGTCATCACCCGACTCATTACTTTTTTCAATAAGGTTCGTTAATTCATTGGACAGGCTGGAAATCGCATGCATTTTTTCTTCTTCATTTAACTGCAGACGCTTGCTGTTCACTTTTTTATTATAGGGATTAATTGTATTAACAATATAATGCGGCAGCTCCCACTCTTTGGCAATGGCTGTTCCAAGACTATGATAAGGCACTCCAAGCACTTGGATGGCCGCAGCTTCCTCACTAAGCTGTTGGTCTTCTACTAATTTTTCAATTTCTAATGATTCTTCATTAAAGTAAAAAATGGCTAATAGTTTTCCCAGATCATGAAAAATCCCACTGAGGAAGACTTCTTCCTTCTTAATTAACTGTGATTTATCAGCAAGATTCTTGGCAAATACGCCGCTATATAACGAAGCAACCACCCTATCTTTAAGTTGTTTAGCCTGGGATTTATCATGCAGATGATCAATTAAAATCAGGCTCACAGCAATAGAACGAATGGCATCAAAGCCTAGCATCATCACTGCTCGTGATATGGTTTTGACTTCACCACCACTACGGCGATAATAAGCAGAATTGACAATTTTTAAAATTTTATTAGTGAGAGCAAAGTCCTCAACAATCGCTCCCGCAAGTGCATCAAAACCTTTTTCATCTTCATCAACAATTTTATTAATCTTAAATAATGACTCTGATAAAGCAGGAAAATCTTTTTTCCGTTTCATTCGTCTTAATAAAAATTCAACTGTGGCATCCTGAGCCTTACTGGAACGATTGACATTTGCCCCCTGAGACTCCAGATATTCATCAATCGCAGTATTAAATTCAGTAGTACTGTGATATCGATTATCCAGTTTTTTATCAATGGCTTTTAGAAGGATACTTTCAAACTGGGCATCAATATCAGAATTAAGTTTTGAGGGCAGGGGCAAATGATCATTAAGTACTTTGGTGATAATTTGTTTAATAGTTTTAGCGACAAACACAGACTGCCCGGTCAGCATTTCATACAAGATAATACCCAGCGCATAAGAATCATTGCTGGCCGTTATGGTTTGTTTACGAATATACTCAGGCGGCATATAACGTGGTGTTCCAAAAAAACCATCGGTTTTGGATTTTTGTCCCGAAAGAACACGGGCAATACCAAAGTCCATTACTTTGGGAATGTTATCATCATTAATTAGAATATTGGCAGGCTTTAAATCACAATGGATAATATTTTGTTGATCAGCATAGCTGATTGCCTCAATAACCGGTTTTAACAGTACCAATGCATTCTTAACCGACATGATGCCTTTTTTCTTCATCACATCAGAAAGCAGCTGCCCACTGACATATTCAAACACCAGATAAGGATTCTGCTTTTCATCTTCACCGGCTTCATAGATTGAAACAATGTTTGGATGCACCATTTTACTGATTGTACGGGCTTCTTTGAGCAACATCGTCTTAGTATCAGCTGCACGAGCCATATCAGAAAAGTGAAGGGATTTTATCGCAACATTTCTTTGTAAGACCGGATCAATGGCCAGATGCACAACACCCTGAGTACCTTTACCCAGAACTCTGACCTTATTAAATCGACCGATTTTATTTGCCACGTGTTTTAATTTTACCTTTAGCTCTAGCTCTATCTAATAGTTAAACTCTATACTCATGATATTTGAAAATAACGAAGTCTGCATTTCCAAGTATCACGGGTATACATAGGTTTAACTATAGATAATTTAAGCCAGATGTCAAAGCATCACCTGTTCAAACAATAAAATATCATTGCTTGACAATAATCACTTTTTAAAGCAACCTATGACTATGAACATTTTAAACACCTATTTTTTTCGACTGGTGAATCAGTCTCTTTCACATTCGGAGACTTCACACCATGCGTCTGCACATCATATTAGTTGTGTAAAACGCTGGCATATGCGTCGCTTAGAGACAAAAAAATATCTGTGTTCTTACCTTTATATTAATCCCTGTTCAGCTCACCCACGATGACTGAATAACAATTAATTTAAACCACTTTCAAAAGGCCGCAGATATAAAATCTGCGGCTTTTTTTTTGAATAATAAAAACTAACTAAAATTTATATACTGCATTTCAATATAAAAATAAATTCAGTCTTTGGCAAAAAAATGAATACTAAAAATAATACACTACTGATTATCACCGCTTACCTATCGGTCATCATTATCTGGTCCACCACACCATTGGCAATAAAGTGGAGCTCTCAAGGCATTGATTTTATCAATGGTTTATCTCTGCGTATGTTTATCGGTACCAGCCTGGCTTTGATACTCAGCCTGTTTTTATATAAGGGCATTCCTATGCATACAAAAGCACGTCAGGTGTATATTGCCTCTGCTCTGGCAATATACGGTGCCATGATGTTTGTCTATTGGGGTGCACAATATATTCCCTCTGGCCTGGTCTCAGTGTTATTTGGTTTGTCTCCAATTTTCACCACTTTATTTTCAGTTTACTTGATCAAATCAGAACGTTTGTATTTAAGCAAAGTACTCGGTTCAGCACTAGGTCTGACAGGTTTGGGAATTATCTTTATTGATAGGATCAATCTTGGTGATCAAGCATTATTTGGCATTGGTGCAACACTAATTTCAGTCACACTGCATACCAGCAGTGCTGTCTGGATCAAACATTTGAATGAGCCTTTGCCTGCGCTGGTTGTAACCGCTGGAGGCTTGCTCTTCTCACTGCCATTATTTATTTTAAGCTATGTGCTTTTTGCCGCCCCCCTCCCTGAACAAATACCTTCACGGACACTGGGGGCAATTTTATATCTCGGCATCATGGGTTCAATAGCCGGCTTTGTCAGTTATTATTATATTTTATCAAGACTATCAGCAACCAGTGTTGCCCTGGCCACCTTAATAACACCAATTTCTGCATTACTGATAGGAAAGTGGTTTAATAATGAAGTGATCACCAGCTCAATATTATCAGGAACCATCTGTGTATTAACCGGTCTGGTTATGCATCAATTTTATGGACCGCTGGTTAAGAGCCTTCAGCGTGATAAAAAAAGTCTTCAGCGCAATAAGAGTCCTCAGCGTGATAATGACCTTCAGCACAAGGCAAACAACTCTCAGCCTGACACGGACGGCTCTGAGAAAATAAAATAATGAGAAAGTTTATATGACTGATATTAAACAATATGATCCAAAAAAACAGTTTTCAACCACTGAACGATGTGATATTAACGAGCTGCTAAACTCTATTAATGACACCCTATGCTCTATCGCACGAGCTTGTGTTGCTCCCGGTGTCACTACACAATTGCATAGGGTAAAGAACACTATTGAGCGCTACATTATTCTTGAAGGACAGGGGAGAGTCTTTATAAATAATGCACCACCTGAGGATGTAGGCCATCTGGATGTAGTGACTATTCCTTCAGGTGTCCCACAGAAAATTGAAAATTGCGGTCACACCGAACTGGTTTTTCTTTGTATCTGCACCCCGAGATTTGAACAAAAAAACTATATTAGCCTTGAAGCTGAATAAATCATAAAACTGATAGTTAAAAATGGAGCTTACCAGATGGATAATAAACCTTATCAGAGCGTCTCCTGTAGTATGCACAGCGAACTTGAACTCACCATTATGCATGGTGAAACACTTAAAATACGTTATATAGTAACTCAGCAGGATAGGGCAGAAACAAACGAACGCATTATTGAGATCAAACCTCAGGACATTATCACTCGCAGACAAAATGAAAAAGGGGAGTTTTTAGTGGGTCAGGATAAATCCGGACAGGTGATTGAAATACGTCTGGATAAGATCTGTCATTTTAAAATTATCAACAGCCGGAATGGCTGCTGATAATTGCGAAAGCATGCTGCCTATTAAACTTATGCAGTTGCTGCTTCTGTTTTTTTGTCATACCATTTTTTAACTTCTTCATCCCAGCCATCCATACGCACGTATGAACATTGACGAGGCTCACTGACCATATTTGGATCAAGATCAAGTCCAATACCTTCAAGGTAGTTAACCAGACCAATACGCTCAATCATTTCACCAGTACGTTCATGCTCAAGCGCATTTTCAGCAAAGAAATCAATCATTTCACCCGTCAGTTCAACCAGGTATTCAATCTCTTCCATGGTGTCTACTTTCAGGAATGGTGCCACAACGGTACCCATCATATCACCAATTTTCAGTGTCCGCTTACCGCCAATCAGAACCGTCACACCTCGATCATCACCAGGAGCCAGAGCTTTGGTCATAACATTGATGCAATGCATACAGCGAACACATTCTTTATTGTTCACTTCAAGTGTATTGTTATCAGCCAGCTTGATTGCATTGGAAGGACAACGATTAGTAACGTTATCAATCACATAGTCGCGACCTTTATCAGCAACAAATGCTTTCACTTCTTCCTGATCAACTTTCATCTCATCACGCCAGATACCGATAACAGCCATATCAGCACGTTCAATAGCATTAGTACAATCATTTGGACAACCCGAGACTTTAACCTTGAACTTATAAGGTAAAGCAGGCCGGTGAAGATCATCCTGGAATTCATTTACCAGATGACGCATCAGACCATGCTCATTAGTACAGGAATGCTCACAACGCGCCGCACCGACACAAGCCATTGCAGTACGAACACAGGGACCGGCACCACCTAAATCGAATCCATAAGAGTTAACTTTATCGAAAAAAGGCTGCATTTCAGCAGTGCTTGAACCGATAAACATGATATTACCAGTCTGACCATGAAATGTTTGCAGACCTGAGCCATGCTGTTCCCAGTCATCAGCAAGCTGATTTAAAATATCAGCTGTATAGAAGTTGCCCGCAGGTGGTTGAACCCGGACTGTGTGAAATTCTTTGGACTCAGGAAAGTGCTCAGCCACTTCAGAAAAACGAGGAATAATACCACCACCATAACCAAAAACAGAAACCGTACCACCTTTCCACCAGCCCATACGTGTTTCATATGAGTGTTCCAGCTGGCCTAGCAGTCCATTGACCATAGAATTAATACGTTTACTGGGATGCTCATCTCGCAAACGTTTAAAGGATGAGATAAAGCTTGGCCATTCACCATTTTCCAGCTCATCTATCATGGGTGTATCGTAAATTGTTACCTTAGACATTGAAGTCCTCCTTGCTGTTATTGACTCAACTGACATGGTATTTAAAGATACTTCAAAGATTTATGTATCAGCTGCACAAATAACCTTGTATAAAATATGGTTATAAAACAATGATTTATAGTACATTTAAGAATACTTTAGTGAAAAAGTCAACTTTTATTGATCTAGATCAATAAAATATTCTTATATAGATTTTGTCCGCTGCCGGTTTTTTACGGGCATATTTTAAGTATTCTACGGTCTTTTTTACTGCTCTAATTTTGTAGTTTCACTATCAAAGTGAGTTTTTATTTTTTCTAATTTTGCTTTTTTCTTGCACCCCTGAAGCAATTTCTTTAATGCAGCAAAAACCTCAGAGATTTAACGGTGTCTATATGTGTATTATTTAGTTTAGACAGGAATAAGAAAAAAGATGGAATTTCAAAAAAAACAAATTATTTCAATGCATTATTGACAAATACCTCTATAATAAAAATGTCATGACAAAAAAGGATTCGTCATATTTCTATTATTTTTAAAAATAAAGCGGTCTCCATGAAAAACTCTTATCCTGACCATCTGACATCAGAAAACAGAATACAACTCAATAAGGATGAAATTTCCAAACCATCTTGTGATGACTTAATTAATATTTTTAACGATCCCTTTGTCATTATTGATCGCCACTATCAGATCGTTGCTTCTAATAGAGCTTATCGAAGTTCATTCCGTACTAAGAATGATATTTCCGGAAAATTTTGTTATGAAGTCTCTCACAAATATGATTCACCCTGCAGTCAGCATGGTGAACATTGTCCCTTAGAGACCGTCATGCGCACTGGAAAATCCACCAGTGTCCTGCATATACATAAGCATGGCGACGAGGAAGAACAAGTTCAGATCAGTGCCAGTCCAATTCACAATGATCATGGTGAAATCCATTATATGGGTGAAACAATGGTCACTATTCCACAAGAAGAAAAAGATCCGCAATTACTGGTGGGACGAACACCCGCCATTTTACGTTTGATTAATATCCTGCATCGTGTTGCTCCAACCTCTTCAACAGTCTTCATCGAAGGTGAAAGTGGTGTCGGCAAGGATTGCGTGGCCAATTATATTCACCATTATTCTAAGCGCAGTAATAAAGCAATGATTGTTGTAGACTGTGGTGCTATTGGTGAAACACTAATTGAGAGTGAATTATTTGGCTATGAAAAGGGAGCCTTTACCGGGGCTCTTAAACAAAAAACAGGCTTGATTGAATCTGCTCATGGCGGCACTCTATTCATTGATGAGATCGGTGAGCTGTCTTTAGATCTACAAACAAAGCTGCTCCGAGTATTGGAAAGCGGTACCATAAGACGAATTGGCGGCACTCATTATTTTGACGTTGACGTCCGCATTATTGCCGCAACCAACCAGAATGTTAAGAAAATGGTCAGCGAAGGGACTTTCCGCCAGGATCTCTACTACCGCCTGGCAACCTTTCCTGTCCATGTCCCACCACTAAGAGAACGCAAGGCTGACATCCCGGCTATAGCAGAACATTTTTTACGAAAAATGGAGGATGGCGCACAGCATATTCCCCTGCCATCAGACATTATTGATGTCCTTTCATCCTATGATTTCCCCGGTAATATTCGTGAGCTACGAAATATTATGGAACGAGCAGTTATTCTTTCCGCAGGTGAATTTATTACTGAAGAGCATTTAACCATTGATAAAAATTCACATTATGTATCAACAAATGGTTTTGATGATGTCGATGTTGAGGATTTTCCAACTCCTGCTTACAATGCAAGCCTCATGCATCGGGAAACGCAGTCTTTACTACGGCCACACTCCGCCACAAATCCCAGACAAGCCAAACCACGCAAGCCCGATTTGGCCACAGTGAAGCAAACCCTCGAACGCCACAATGGACACCGCTTATCTGCAGCTCAGGAACTGGGGATCAGCGAACGTACCTTGTATCGTTATTTGCAACGAATCAATAAAGTAGAACAGGAATAACAACGAGGCAAAAAAAAAGCCCAACCAAGACCTTAACAAAAAGGGCGGTTGAGCAATCCTGACAACATAAAAATGTTAAAGTCCTGAAAAAAACTAAAATAGCCTAGATTCAGGTTATCGACAAAAACGAAATAAGAGCTATAACTCAGACACATTCCGTTCATATCTATTATATAGCATGGTTCATGCCAGTTATTACAAACCAATATAACTCATTGTATTTTATGTACTTATTTAAATTATTGATAGTGTGGTTAAATAAATCCATTACAATTCGTCATGACAAAAAGAGGCTTAAATTAATATTTGACATGTCATTGTCATGTCAGAGATGATAAACAGGGAAGAGGAGCTGGGAAAATTAAGAAAATTAAAAAGGTACGGCAAAACGGAGGGTCGTTTGCCGTACAAGAGCTTACACCGACAAAGAGAGAAAATCACTATTAACATCATTAAAATGTTATTTGTCATTCACTCTTTTTTGTTTGTATTATTACTGCAACCCATGTGCCAATAATTAATTGTTTTATTAAAACCTAATAAAATAATCATAATCTCTTGTTTTTTATAAAAATTGATAATATAAAAATTCATATAATACTATTTATTATTACTATTAATTATATGAATTTGACAATTATGTCAATTTTTATGCCGTAAATGACAGTAATGACATGAGAGGCTCGCAATCAGTTATTAAAAAAGCTCAATACTAATGATGATTTTTGGCTTTGATGCTGAAAACCGAGATAAACCCTGTACTGCCACCAGTACAGGGTTTATCACAAGAATAAAAGTGTTCAAATAAATTATTTTTTTCATATTTTATTGCTTCATTCCATTAAGTCAGTACAATTAATTTTTTACTAATTAGTAGGAACAAGCAATGACATTGGATAGAGCAAGAGAACTCATCCTTATTCAAGTTGAGATGGGTGGCGGCTATAATCGAAATTCTGTCCGGGTGCTTTTAGCAGAGGTAAACCGCGAACATGGACAAGCAGCAGTGGATCAATTAATCCATGAATTTTCTCTGGATGATAAATTTGGTTTACAACCTGGGCAAAACATTCAAACCTAATTTGAAAAACGACTTAAAGACTCTGATATAGTGCTCACCCCACAGGTATAGCTCTTTGGTTTAAGACTTCATTAGTTTACGGACACTGGATAAATGGCGGCGGCTCACTTCCAGGCCCTCTGGAAGTTTTTTTAATTTGAGTAAAATCCGGCCATCTTGCTGTTTTTCTAATGCTTCTATTTTATCCTTTCGGATAAGAGCATTACGGTGAATACGCAAGAAAAGACTTGAAAACTCTTCTTCCAGAGACTTAAGCGTATCTTCGATTATAGTCTCTGCCAGTACACCCTCCTTATTATAGCGGATAGTAATGTATTTGTGATCGGCCAGAAAACAGCAAATGTCTTTTATAGGGATCAAAAGTATTGTACCTCTGATCTGAGCACTGATATGTGTCCGATAGGAAACTTCCTGATTTTGCTGCCCCAATTGCTCTAACTGTAATTTATTGAGTTTACTGCAGTGCTCCAGCGCTTTTTCCAGCCGCTCTTTACGAATGGGTTTCAGCAGATAATCAACGGCTCGGGATTCAAATGCCTGCAGTGCATATTCATCATACGCAGTGGTAAAAATAATAGCCGGGGGTGTTTCACAATTCATCAAATGATGTGCCGCTTCCAAACCACTCATACCCGGCATACGAACATCCATTAATACAATATCCGGTTCCTCTTCATTAACCTGTTCAATCGTTTCCAGGCCATTACTCGCTTCAATCTGCTGATATTCAGGATTAATCTCTTTAAGCAGCAGGGCTAATCGCTCTCGTGCCAGAGATTCATCATCCGCAATAAGTATTTTCATCATTTTTAACTTTCATCTTGCATTAGATAGGGCATACTCACAATAACAGAATAAACATCATCTTTGTCCTGACAAACAATTGATGCCTTACCATGATAATGTGCTTTTAATCTTTCCTCTATATTAGCCAGTGCCATTTTATTACCCTGTCGATGAATTATATTTTTGCTATTGGTATTCTCAACCGTAATGATAAGTTGATTGTAATTAAGTTCCCCCGCAACAACAATGCTACCGCCATTAATTTCCGGCTCAATACCATGGAATATTGCATTTTCAAGTAATGGCTGAAGGATCAAAGCAGGCACCATGGCGTCATCCGGTATATCATTCACCTCCCAACTGATCTTCAGGCGATCGCCCAGACGCTGCTTTTCAATATTAATATAGTACTCACTGAGTGTCAGCTCTCGTGCCCAGGCAATCATTTCATGATCTTCCCTGAAAAGCATACGAAACAACTCAGCCAGATCCTCAGTCATTCTTTCCGCCACTTCAGGCCGTGTTCGTGTCAGGCTGGCTATTGAATTCATACTATTAAAAAGAAAATGGGGTCTGATCCTGGCTTGCAATAGTTGCAGTTTTGTACAGCTTTCAGCCTGTACTTTTACACGCCATTGATGTTGAACATAAAAATAACGCAATGCCAGAGCACTGATGATGCCGCCTATTATCAAATTATGAACCAGAAACTCCCAATGTGAAGTAGATGAAATAGCATCAAAAAGGTAGTATTTTTCAACAATATAAAATGTCAGCTCTGAAAGAAGCGTAATAATTAGCAGGAGAATAAGGTAACTGCTGAGTGCCACAAATCGATTTGAATAATTTTTAAAGAAAGGTCGTAACAAACATAAGGCACTGCTGCACATTAAACCATTCCATTGAATAAAAAGAGCCACCAGAGCCATGTCATTCCATAATTGTTTATCCATCCTCAGCGGCGCCATGGTCAGCACAATAGCCAGTAACTCGCCAATCACCACCACTGCAAAAACCATCTTCAGAGCGCAAAAATCTGGTAAAAAAAGTGAATTTTGCTCTGCTTCATGATTGATTGAGCTGGCTGAATTCAGCCTTGGATAGTTTTTAATTTTTGGCATTCCAATCCGTCAATATCTCTAAATTCAGCTTTTAGGAGAATAGTTATTGTGTATCTTAGTATAGGCACCATTAAAAATCTGTGAAAAGAGCCATAAATTAATGATTTTATGTGATTTCCGTTTATAATGGCTGTTTTTAAATGCATAAAATGGATCAACAAATCACCATGTCTGATACGACTCACAGCTCCCAAAATTCTCCACAAAAGACACCGCAGGCGGAAAAACCCTGGAATGGCCGTTTTACTGAGCCAACCGATACTTTTGTTGAAGCCTTTACGGCATCTGTTACCTTTGATCAGCGTATGTACAGACAAGACATTGCCGGCTCTGTTGCCCATGCAAAGATGCTGGCACATATCGGAGTACTCAGCATTGATGAGAAAGAGCAAATTATTGATGGCCTGGCACAGATAAAAACTACCATTGAAGCCGGTGAATTTAACTGGTCAATTACCCTTGAAGATGTTCACATGAATATCGAAGCTGCACTGACTGATCTGATTGGCATCACGGGTAAAAAATTACACACGGGCCGTTCCAGAAATGATCAGGTTGCCACTGATATTCGTCTTTATTTGCGCGATGAGATTGATCTTATTATCACTGAACTCAAGCGGCTTCAAAATGCACTGGTCGATCTGGCAGAGCAGGAAGCCGGTACCATTATGCCTGGCTTTACCCACCTGCAAACCGCTCAGCCTGTCACCTTTGGCCACCACATGCTGGCCTGGTTCGAAAATCTGGAACGAGACTGCAGTCGTTTTATTGATTGTCGCAAACGAGTCAATATTATGCCTCTCGGCGCAGCTGCACTGGCAGGGACGACTTATCCGATTGATCGTGCATTTACTGCTCAGGAACTTGGCTTTGAAGGTATTTGTGAAAATTCACTTGATGCCGTCAGTGATCGTGATTTTGCTATTGAATTGACCGCTGATGCAGCCTTACTGATGACCCATCTGTCCCGTTTCTCTGAAGAACTGGTCTTATGGGCTTCTGCACAATTTAATTTTATTGAACTCAGTGACAGCTTCTGCACTGGCTCATCCATTATGCCGCAGAAAAAGAACCCGGATGTCCCCGAGCTGGTGCGAGGAAAAACAGGCCGGGTCAATGGTCACCTGATCAGTCTTCTAACTTTGATGAAGGGTCAGCCACTAGCCTATAACAAGGATAATCAGGAAGACAAAGAACCTTTATTTGACACAGTTGATACCCTGAAAGGCTCACTGAAAGTTTATGCAGACATGATGCAGCATGTCACGGTCAACAAAGAATCTATGCGTGAAGCAGCAATACGCGGGTTTTCAACGGCAACCGATCTGGCCGATTATTTAGTACGTGCCGGTGTACCCTTTCGTGATGCGCATGAGGTGGTTGGCAAAGCCGTGCGACTGGGCATCGACAGTAAACGTGATTTGGCAGAAATCTCTTTGCAGGAGTTACAACAGTTTTCAGATAAGATTCAGGCTGATGTATTTGATGTGCTTACTTTGGAAGGATCTGTCTCAGCTCGAAACCATCTTGGCGGCACCGCACCTGAGCAAGTTCGTGCAGCGGTTATACGTGCCAGGGACAGGATTAAAAAGACCTCGTAAGTCTGCTGTCTGCAGCCATTTGTCAAAATCGAAAGACAGGGTAAAATCTAAACACGCTGAGTAGTTACAAAACTCTTTTGATTTTATTTTTTGACAACGGACAAACGACTACTGAGATCTTTTAAGCCATCTCTGAATTCAGTTCACTCACTGCCCGTTCGACAAACATTGTCACGTCATCGCCTTTTCGCCATTGGCTCAGACCATAACGAATATCTTTTACATCCATAGCAATATTTTTCAGGCTAGTATTTAATTTCTGGATTAATGTCTCAGCGGACTCATAAACTGTTTCAGGCAATAATAAAACAAAGTCAAAGTCTTCCAGATGACCGACAATATCTGCCCATCGCATCTGATCTTTTAATAACTGGCTGATCATTAAACGCATTTGTTCTATCTTTTCCTGAGCATCTGAATCCGACTGGTAGTTAATATCCATCAGCACCAGAGATAGGGGGTTGTTGTAACGGCGGCTTCTGGACACCTCAGAGTTTAATGTCTGGAACATACTATGATGATTGAGCATTCCCGTCACTGAATCATGTGACATTTTATGCGTCAAAGTACTTTCCAACTGCAAAAGTTGTTTTTCAATCTGAATTTTTTGGCTTGCATCTACATAATATAATATTCTAAGCTCTTGATTTCCCATATCAAATGGTTCACCACTGAGAGTCATTACATCTTGAAGTTCTATCCATTTATCGAGAATACCTGCAAAAATTTCAATTCGATCCGTGCCACTGAGAATTTGTTTCAAACAATGTTCTTTAACATCATCGTCAGATAAGCCAATTAATTTCTCACGTTCAAGGCCTAGAAAATCACAAAAAGACTGGTTTAACCAGCAAATTTTCTGATCAGCATCGAGTATGACTACAAAAGAAGGGCTATTTTCTAATAATTTAAAACATAATGGCGAATTTACACTTGATACCGACATAATTGTAACACCTGTTATTGCGAATAAAATCTTGAATCAGTATCAAAAGTATAGCACTTAATAACTATATTTTTCTATTAATACCCATATTTTTTACCCTGTTATACAAAAATACAAATAATTTAATCTGATTTTTTTGATTTTTCTTAAAATTTATAATTAAGCTTTATTGCAGTGGCGATACTAAAATTTACTGCTATAATTTTTATTAATACATGTTTTATTACTGCATACTCTGGCTCATTAAGACATATCATCTGTTCTAAAGAAAAAGTATTTTTATGGTCCATAGAACAAAAACATCCCCACAGATTCAAACAGATAAATTCTATATTGAAAATCTGGATCAAAAAAAAATATTACGTAAGTTTTTGCACCTTAATGACTTGAGACTTCAACGCACCAGTGATTCACTCAAACAGCGCCAGGTTGAATTTTTACAATTATTACCGCTTTTATTTCATATCAACCATCCATCACTACCTGGATTTGTTTCAACACAATGTCCTTCTGGAATTGCTAAATATAATCCGAATAAAGACAGTATTCGCTATGCCCGAAAAATCTCTAAATCCTTCGAATATAAACGTCGGGCTTATCGGCAATATGATATACATGCCCTTTACCTTATGGGCAGCACCGGAACCATTGCTTATTCAGAAAACAGTGACTTTGATCTCTGGGTCTGTCACCGGGAAAGCCTCACCCCTATTGAAATCAAAGAACTTCAGCTTAAAACAGAGCACATATCACAATGGTGTTCTGAATTTAATCTTGAAGTTAATTTCTTTTTAATTCACGCTGACAACTTTCGACAGGGTAAAATTGACAAGCTCTCATCTGAAAGCAGCGGCTCAACACAACATCTGCTTTTATTAGAGGAATTTTACCGGACCTCAATGCTGCTTGCTGGTCGTTACCCCATCTGGTGGCTGGTCCCGCCTCAATTTGAAAATGACTATGATGAATATGTTGAAAATATTATTCACAAGCGTCTGCTCAACGAGCATGATTTTTTAAACTTTGGCTCAATTAATCATATCCTTGCTGAAGAATTTTATGGTGCAACATTGTGGCATATTTATAAGGGTATTGATTCACCCTATAAATCAATTTTGAAACTCCTGTTAATGGAGTGTTATGCCAAAGAACATCCTGATATTGATTTACTTTGTCTGCAATTTAAGCGCATTGTTTATGCCAGTGATAAACCAGATATCAATGAGCTTGATCCCTATATCATGTTGATGACTAAAATAACTAATCACCTGATAGAAGAAAACAGCTTAAGTCGCCTGGATTTAGCAAGACAATGTCTTTACTTAAAGGTGAATGAATCTTTAACTCATTCAAAAGTTACGCCATCTCACGGCTGGCGAAACAAAATCATGAATGATCTGGTTAAACAATGGCAATGGGGACAGATGAAGCTTCTTCTATTAGATGGAAGAAAACAATGGAAAATTAAAGAAGTCAGCAGAGAGCATAAAGATATCATTGAATCTCTTACCTATAGTTATAAAAAATTATCTGATTTTTTTCGTTATCAAAATAAAAACATTCGTATCAGCAAACGCGATCTGCACATTCTCGGGCGCAAACTCTATGCAGCCTTTGAAAAAAAATCCGGTAAGATTGAAATCATAGGTCACGACAGCGAGATTAATCTGCATGAGTCTCATGCATCACTGCACCCAATCAGTCAAATAGAAAAGCTTACCCATAGCAACAGACGTTCAAAAAAATCTTTTTATAGTAAAGAAATTGGTTGGGCATTTTATATTGGAGCCATAAATAAAGTTGATAAAAAAACACCACCATCAATAAAAAAATCAACTCACTTGCTCAAACTACTATGCTGGGGTTTTTTTAATCGTGTCATAAACAGTCAGACAAGATTTATACTAAATAAAGAAGTAGATGTTTTAACCATCCGAGAAATACAACAAATCCTTGAAACGCTTGAGCACTATTACCCTGATAAAGCGCAGGGGCATGCCAGCATGGAAGCACTAGTCAAACCAGCACAGCTTGAGACTAATATTTTATTTTTAAATATTGGCATTGATCCCTTTCTCAATCATCACAATGATGGCATCCAAATTGCCACCAAGCAAACCAATGCGCTGAACTATAGCTCAATGCATGAAAACCTATTAATAACCATTGATCAAGTTTTAATAACCAGTTGGCGGGAAGTAATAACTCATCACTTCGAGGGTGAAAATGGTCTTATAGAATGCATCAGCCACTATTTGAACTGGAATCACGAAACTGAACTTGCTAAAGCTCACTCAGTGCCAACAAGACCGACAAAAGTTTGCTGTTTTTCATCCGTACGTGGTGATGCAATATCAAGGTGCATCAGTCAATTATTTAATAATATTCTTGATGCATTTCACGATACCCACCAGACATTCAGTACCCGATATTTATTCACCATTGAAGAAAGTTTTTATATTATCTGGTTTGAACAAAATGGTACCAAATACCAAAAAGTACCTGACAAAAAAGAATTACTCAGAGAACTCTCTTACCCATTAGCTAAATTCAATTCACTGATCATTGACCCTTCATACTCTGAATTAAAAGTGCTTAAACTTATTTTTAATAAAAACACAGAAAACCATATTCAATTATTTTATCAGAATCATCGTAAAACAGCTGACATTTACATTATTGATGAGCGCGGCAGTCTATATCATCAGTCAACACCTATTGAAAAAAATAATATCCATATTAATCACTTTGTTTTATTTTTGGATTCAGTGGTTAATCGACTCAGCTATAGCAGCAGCTATTTTGATGGCTCACTGGACTGTACAATCGACAGTCAATTTGATGATTCATTACTTACTTCCTTTGCCAACCTGGATACTGAACCAGAAGAAATAGATTTACAGCTTGAAGTTTTTGAAATTCAAAAACAGTCACCAGGAACTTTAGTGCTGGAAGAACAATTTTCAAAATTACAAAGCATGCCGGCACAGTTTTTTAGAATTCAGGTCATTGCTGATTTAAACACGGACGGCAGTCGACGATATGTTATTTATGCCAATGAAAAAGAATTTAACTCCTTTGAATATGGTCAGAATATTTATAAAAAAGTAGCAGAAGAAGTCATTACCACCAGACAAAGTCAGCAGCGTTATCCAATTTATATTACGGATATTGATCTATCACCTGAACTGAAAGAAGCCGAAAGCAGTCATGGGATTCAGGCAAGCCAAATGCTTAAATTCAAACAGGAAATTGAACGCCGCTTAAATCAGGCTATTAAAAATTTATAAATAAAAAAAAGTTGTCAGCTAGAAACAACAACACAATTACGTCCTATTTCTTTAGCCTGATATAGCGCATTATCAGCTCGTTTAATTAAACTCTTAATATTTTCACCCTCAGATCTCATTTGCACAACACCAAAACTTGACGTGACTGAAATATTATCTATTTTTCCTTGTGCGATGGACAGTCTGATTTCATCGGCTTTTGTCCTGGCTTCATCAAGCTCACAATAATCCATAAAAATAATAAATTCTTCACCGCCAATGCGTACCACTGTATCTTCTTCCCGAGAATGTTTATTCAAAACATCAGCAATCATTATCAAAACTTTGTCCCCCACAGGATGTCCATATTGATCATTCACCCGTTTAAAGTGATCAATATCCATCATCACTAAAGATAAGGGCATTTTATGTCGGATGGAGCGGGAAATTTTCTTTGGTGCACTTTGCATCAGATAATGACGATTATAAAGCCCGGTTAAATGGTCATGGGTGGCTACTGCCATTAATTCATCATGCTGTTGTTTTAATGTGATATGGGTCTTGACTCTGGCGATAACAATCGATGGCCGTACCGGCTTTGTAATATAATCCACTCCCCCCAATTCCAGTCCACGTTTTTCATCCGCTTCTCTATCATTAGCAGTCACAAAAATAATGGGGATATCCTTTGTAGCAGAGTTGCTTTGCAAATACTGACACACTTCATAACCATCCATTTCCGGCATTCCAATATCAAGCAGTATCAAATCAATCTCTGGATAATTATTAACCATTTCTATACAAGATCGACCATTGCTTGCTGTCTTAATCGCATAAAAATCTTTCAGACAAACAGCCAACGAATGAATATTGGCAGGAACATCATCAACAATAAGAATAACCGGTTTTTCCGTCTGTTCTTCTTGCATGTAATCAGTACTGCTCAGCGATGTTGCAGCAACAGGATGTTGTTTCAGGTATTCCTGTAAGTGTTGTATAAATTGCCCATTAGCATGGAGCAGAGCATCAAGATGTTCAATAACTGATGTCATGTCTTCATCTCTGGCATCTTCTTCTATCTGTGCAGCCAGACGCTGCAGCCGCAGACCACTCAGATTTGCAGCAACGCCTTTAATAGCATGTGCAGTGTGGCATATAGCTGTAAAATTATTACTTTCAACTGCATTTTTCAATGCTTGTATTTGTGTAGGAATATCCTCCAGAAATAACTCAATGAGTGCTGATAACTGCTCACTTTCACCATTAACCCGTTCATGAACTTCATTTTGATCCCAGTCAGCATTCGTATTATCCTCTACTTGAATCTTAGCATTCACATGATCCTCTGAGCTGAAAATTGCTTCAATCGCTAACCATCTGACTAATTTTTCAGTAACAAGCTCGGGATGAATGGGCTTACTGAGATAATCATTCATACCAGCAGCCAGACATTTTTCTTTATCTCCCTCCATGGCATTAGCGGTCATAGCAACAATGGGCACTGTTTGATACAACTCTCCGCATTTTCCAGCCCTTATCTGACGAGAAGCTTCGTAACCATCCATTTCTGGCATCTGACAGTCCATAAAAATTAAATGATATGCTTTATCCTGTTTCTGATTAAGCATCTCCAGTGCTTTAACACCATTAACAGCAATATCGATATTTACACCTGATTTCTTTAAAATTCCTTTGGCAACCAATTGATTCACTTTATTATCTTCTACCAACAGGATACGAGGATTTTCTTTCCAGGAGTGCAGGCCTGCTTGTAATGCTGATGCAGGTGATGCAAAATCATTCAGTTCGGTTGTGCGGGTCAGTGGTTTTACAAGCGGTTTTACAGTCGGTTTTGCATAGTGCTGAGTCACCAACGGAGCAGCTTGCTGGAGTGATTGATCATTCTCAGTCAGAACAGCCAGGGCAGTATACAAATCAGCCGTTGTAGCAGGTTTGGGGAAATAAGCACTAAAACCCAGCTCAGAAAAATAACGGGCATCACCACCATTGCTGATAGATGTCATCATAACCAGTTTCATTTCATTAAAACGAGGAGCATTTCTCAGCTGTTTACCCAGTTCAGCGCCGCTCATTCCCGGCATTTGCATGTCCAGGATCGTAATATCAAATAAATCTGATCGGCCTCCTTCTATTTTTGACTGACATAAAGCCAATGCAGATGGGCCATCAATTGCTTCTTCAACATGCGCACCCCAGTGTTCCAGTTGCCTTTTCATCACATACCGGTTGGTCCGGTTATCATCAACCAGCAAAATATTAAGCAAACTGATATCACTCTCAGGGATCACCGGTTTAGATTGTTCACTCGGCTCAAGCAATAGACTGAATTCAAAACAACTTCCCTGTCCCACCACACTGGTTACCTGAATAATTCCCCCCATTAATTCGCAGAGTTGCTTTACAATGGCCAGCCCCAGTCCAGTGCCGCCATATTGACGGGTGGTTGAAGTATCCACTTGAGTGAATGACTGAAACAAAAGATTCAGCTTATCTTCTGCTATGCCGATTCCGGTATCACTAATCGAGACACGCAGTTTATCTACCTGTTCATCTTGCGCAGATAATTCAGCAAAGATCGTAATTTCTCCCTGCTCAGTAAATTTAATGGCATTATCCATAAGATTAGTCAGTATCTGACGCAGGCGTCCTGCATCACCTCTAATCATAGAGCACTCAACTCCGGTGATGTCCAGGATCACTTCCAGATCTTTATCCTGAGCCTGCAAGGCCATAGACTCAGCAAATTCTCCCAGCATTGTGCGTAAATCATAATCCAGTATTTCCAGTTCCAGCTTGCCAGCTTCCATTTTGGAAAAATCCAGAAGATCATTGATCAGCAGCAATAATGCAGTGGCACTGCTCTTAGCCAGCACCACACGATGGTGCTGTTCATCATCCAGTTCAGAAGCTTCCAGCAATCCCAACATGCCCAGTACACCATTCATGGGCGTACGGATCTCATGACTCATACTGGCCAAAAATTCACTCTTAGCTCTTACTGCCTCTTTTGCTGTTTCTCTGGATTGAATCAAAGCCGCTTCTGCTTCCTTGATCCGTGTTAAATCACGCCAGATACAATGTAGCAAGGTTTCACCATGGATGGATATGGGGGTCAGTGCCAGTGATACTTCAATCAGAATGGTCTCACCATTTTTCTTTTGATGCAGCCATTCAAAGCGGTTGAACCCCTGCTCCAGTGCCAGATTGATCATAGCCGGAGCTTTTTCCGCAGAATTCCTGCCATCCGGCTGCCGGGGAGGTGATAGCTTTGATGGATACACCAACAATAATTGATTTTCATTTTGATAACCCAGCATAGCTGCCGCAGCCTGATTGCAATCAATGAATTGCTCATTATCAATCAATAGCATGGCATCATCCGATGCATGGAACAAGCTCATAAACTTCTGCTCTCTTTTCAGTTGAGCCTGCTCTTCAAGTTTATGCTGGGTAATATCAATATGTGTGCCAATCATACGCCTGGGCTTGCCGTCCTTCTGCCATTCCACCACCTTGCCAGTGTCCAGTACCCAAACCCAATGACCATCCTTGTGCTTCATTCGAGATTCATTAGTGTAATGATTGGCTTTACCCTGCCAGTACTGTTTTAGTTTTTGCTCAGACTGTTGCAAATCATCTGGATGAGCATAAGCCGTCCATGTTTCAATCGTAGTCGGCTCCAAATCCTTTAGAGAATAACCAATGATCCCAGCCCAGCGTTCATTAAAAGCAACTTCACCCGTTTGCACCTTCCAGTCCCAAATACCCACTTCAGTACTCTTAAGCACCAACTCCAACTGGGACTGACTCTCTTCAATTGCTTTTGAATAATGTGCATCTCTGTTTCTAATCAGGCGAAGCAGAATAAAAAAACCAATCAATACCATAAACAGTAAAGCAAAATCAATGCGCATATTAGAATAAAAAACTGCCAGCAGCTTATCCCTGAGATAGTGTCTGTCGTAGTGAATTGCTAATATACCTCTGACATCTCCTAGCTGAAAGTCATAAGCACTATCATAGCGTTCCTGAATGCTCTTAGGGGCCAATTCTTTCTTACCATGACAATTCAGACACTGGGGGCTAATGCGCAGAGCCTGTGCATATAAATAAGCATCTTTGCCATCACGCTCCATTTTAATCTGTATGTCCGGGTGTTCCCGGAAATACTGAATTAGTTGTATTTCTTTTTCATCAGCCTGATTTAAAGAATTTCTTGGCTGCTCCGAAACAGTTCTGATCCTGATATTTTCATGTTCAAACTGAGAGAATTGCTCGCTGATATCACGAATTGTATGTATGGGAAGTAAGTGAATGGTCTTATCATCTATGGCAATATTATTTTCCAGATAAGCACGTTGGTAAACCTGCCGAAAAGCCTGGATAAAAGAACTATGACTGCCAGACTCATCAAGAGCAATCTGTTCATAGGTCTGATCAACCGTCTGGTATTGCAGGGCAGTTTTTATGAACACACAAACAACCAGCAGCAGACAAGAGAAAATAAGTATTTTATTGTGATTGGGCATTATTGGTTCAAGCCTTTGTTTCCTTTTCGACTTGATCGGCATCAGAAGTCAACCAACATTCCAGGACTTTAATAATATCACCTTTTTTGAATGGTTTTGAGACAAAATCATCCATACCTGCCTGCAGGCATTTTTGTCTGTCTTCTTCCAGTGCATTAGCAGTCAGAGCAATGATCGGTGTATGCTGATCCAATTCATTTTTTCTGAGTTCAGCAGTTGCTTCATAACCATCCATCTCTGGCATCTGACAATCCATAAAAATCAAATCATAGGTTTTACTCTGACACCTTTCAACAGCTTCTTTGCCGTTATTAGCAACATCGACCTGAAGATTTAATTTTTTAAAAACAGCCAGAGCCACTTTCTGATTGACAAGATTATCTTCTGCTAAGAGTACGTCGGCTGAAAATAATACTTTTTGCTCCAGATTGGCAGAAGAAGCCGGAGCCATTGCTTTTTCAATATTGAAATTGCTTATTAACTCATTTTGTCCTGCTCCCTGACTATTATCCAGAGGAAGGCTTTGTTCCTGCTGAGGATTCTTTTCTTGCTGGTGGCTCTCCCCAGGTTGAAGACTTGTTTCTGGTTCTAGTTTAAGACTCTTTCCTGGTTGAGAACTCTCTTCTGGTTGAGGACTCTTTCCTGGTTGAGGACTCTTTCCTGGTTGAGGACTCTCTTCTGGTTGAGGACTCTCATTACATTTTATATTTAAAATGGATTGTATCAGGATTTCTGAGCGGACAGGTTTTGTGTGATAAGCTGAGAATCCCGCTTCCCGGATCTTTTCAGCATCACTCCTGCTACCTCCAGATGTCAGCAGAATAAGTTTTACTCTATCATATTCATGTTTTGATCGGATCAATCTGGCCAGCTCAATACCATTCAGCTCTGGCATATGGTGATCCAGTAAAATCATATCAAACAAATGACCGGACTCCCGGGATTGTTTTATTTGTTCCATTGCCCGGGAAGGTTGCTCTAACAACACGGTCTTTATTTTATAGTGATTCAGGTATTTTTTAAAAATGGCTAAATTAACCGGATTATCATCAACAATAAGGATGCTGATATCCGCCAGATCAACATGGGTATCCAGGATCTTAACCCTTGTATCCAACACCGGTAATGTCAAAGTAAAATAAAAGTTACTGCCCTCATCAGGTTTAGAAGTAACCTGCAACTTTCCTCCCATAAGTCCGACCAGTCGTTTACTAATAGCCAGCCCCAGTCCAGTACCACCATATTCTCGCGTTGTAGACTGCTCTGCCTGGGTAAAGGCATCAAATAATTTAGCCAGATGTACCGGGTCGATACCAATGCCTGAATCCTGGACAGATATTTTAATTCGGTATAACTTCTGCCCCAGTGTTTCAGCCGTCATTTCCAATAATACATGGCCAGATTGGGTAAATTTAATAGCATTATTAACCAGGTTAAGTAAAATTTGTCGAAGACGGGAGGGATCACCAATAAAGTAATGTGGTATGTCGATATCATAATTAAAGATCAAATCAATTTTTTTCACCGAAGCATTGGATGATAATAGCTGCAGTGTATCAAAGCCTGCTTTTTCTAAATCAAATGAAATTTGTTCCAGCTCAACATTGTCAGTATCAAGTTTGGAGAAATCCAGAATATCATTCACGATGGTTAATAATAATTGCCCCGAACTGGTGATGGTTTCAATATACTCCTTTTGTTCTGTGTCCAGGCTTGTCTGCGATAATAACTCTGACATACCCAATACACCGTTTAAAGGTGTACGAATTTCATGGCTCATAGTCGATAAAAAATCACCCTTGGCTTTTATACCTGATTGTGCCTCTTCCAGAGCTAGTTTTAACTGCTGCTCAGTATTTTCTCGCTCTGAAATAAGTTGATTAAAAGCACGGGCCATTTGACTGATTTCATCATTACCATTGATGGGTAAGCGCTGATTATATTCACCATTGAACATAGAGGCCATTGCTGAAGAAATAAACCTGATCTCCCCGACCAGCCGGTTCAGAAGCAGGTAAGCAAAAAACAGAGTAGCTAAAATCGTCCCTATTACCAGCGCCAGATAAAGATAAAAACCTTGAGTGCCCTGAGTCTCCAGTAAGTCAATACGCTGCATGATAGCATGTCTCAGAAATTGAGAAATTTGTGAATATTGTTCCACCACAAAAGATGCATCCTGCCACCAGTTAGAAACATCAATGTAAGTCAGCCTGGAACGCAGTTGATTAATTGCATCTAATGCCATGGCATCATTCACTTTGACCATTTCATCAATAACTTTTGGAGCGATATTTTTTTTATGTTGCTGGGAAATAATTGGGAGCATACTCTGATATACATCAAAGGTAGAAATAATGCGCTTAAAGCGATTTTTTTCCTCAACAGAGGCTGTATTCAAATAGTATGACGTCTTCAGCATATCCTGTAGTTGCACAAATCCCTGATCAAATTGCTCAATATATTTTGCTTCTCCTCGAACCACATAGTTTTTAAATTGATGGATCAGACCACCATAACCGATCGATTGTTGTATTTTATTCAATAGCTCAAGACGTGAGTAGGTACTCAAAATGTCTTTGCGGATCATTTCAACCTTAAACACTTCCGGCTGGCTCAGTTTTTTCCTGAGTAATTGTGTGTATTTTATCGGGGCCGAATTGAAAAAACTATTGAGATATATTACCTGATTAGAGTTAATGCCGCTCAAAATACCAAATTCATAGCTGCCTATTTGTTGAGATTTTAAAATACCATTAAGCAGACCCCGTTCCTGGCCTTTTTTCTCCTGAAGTTGTATCAGTGCCATATAGGCCGTTATTAAGCGGTTTAATTCAGGATCATCTGTTAATTTAGCAAAATAATACATAATATTAATAAGATTATTATTGAGGCTGATATAAAATTCAAAAATCAATTGGCTATTGTCAGGATTTAGAGGCAGCTGATGTAATTGTTTCCTTTGTACAAGCAAATCATCGAATACTTTAATGAGTTTTGTATAAGTCAGTTCTATGGTTTTAATTGATTTTTTCAACGCCTGTTTAAATAGCTGCAGTTTTTCATCAGTTATTTTTCGCTGCACATTGAGTAAAGATAATTCCTGATGATCATCAATATCCTGCAGATAGCCAAGAGTGAGTCCCCGTTCTTTTTGCAGTTCAGTCACAACATCCGAAAGCAGGAAAACCAATTGCAGGTACACTTTCACATGTTCAGTTTTATCCAGTGTCTGACGTTCATTTTCATATGAACTATAGATAAAAAATAATAAACTCAGGATAGGCACAGCCAGAAAAAGAAGCAGTTTATTGCGGATACTAATTTGATTAAACCAGTTTTGATTAAACAACAGCCCAGATTGCATGTGAAAATCTCGATATTTTCCTGATACAGTAAAATATAGTTCATGAAACAGTGAAATGAAAGCAGGAACAGCCTTCTGGGAGCTGCAATGTTCCTTAAACGAGCAATTTATTCCAGGTGTTCAACATTTTTAATAATTGATTCAATGTCTTTTTGCCAACGCTGAAAAATGGCATGCAGCTCTGCATCACTTGAATCTGGATTTTTCACATAGCTATATTCAATAAAACCCGGAGACATTGCGGTGAGAATAGTTTCCTCTTCTTCAGCAAAAATCGAAATAGCAAGAGGTAAATAAGGAGTTAGTTCAGGGTATTTTTTTGGTAATTGTTCAATCTCTTCAGACTTACCAAAAAAAACAACACGATATTTATCAGTTTTAAAGCCCATTCCCGTTAAGCCAATATCAACTCTCTGCACAATACTGATGGTATAGCCTGCCTTTTTTATTTCTTCCTGTAAAATACTCATTGTTTCTGGAAAAGCCTCTGATGAGCGGCCCATAATAATTTGTTGATGCTCAGCCTGTAGCGTTAGCGGAGATAACATAAAAACAACAACAAAACTATTTAACAATAATCTATAGAATACATTTTTCATTTTCATTCACTTTAAAAAGTACTTTCTTCAAGCATGGCTTCGTATCTTTCTGACATGTAGTCACAATCCTGTTTTAATTCATCATTATTAAACAGTGAGCAGAGATAATCCGGGTTAACAGTCATAACAAGAATCGTATCCTCTTTTTTAACAATCGTTGCCCTAAAAGGTAAAAACATTCCAATTCGTGGATCCACTAAAAGTGCCCGATTTAAAAAATTAAAGTTACAAAAATAAATTAAATATTCATCTTTACTTTCCTGTTCTTTCTCTACAAAACCATGATTTAGCGTTTGTTCTCTGACGTAGCGAAAGTTATGTCCCAAAGAAGCTCGCTTCATATTTTCTATGGTTTCTTCAATCGAATAAGATGACTCAAATACCAGTACTGCATCATCTCGATGACTGTGTTTTATCTGCTGCTGTGCATCAGTTTCTGCCAAAGAGCGTAAATATGTAACAACATTATCCACATCCTCTTCCTTGAGCCCCATAGCCATGGCCGAGTCCATCGGTGTTGACTCACGCCCAGTCATAATAATGTGTTTAATCATTTGATCGGAAGCCGCAGCTAAAAAAGCAGGATTTCCTATTGCCGGTGCAATCAGCTCAGCATCTCTTGGCCGGGAAAAAGTCACACCGGTACCTTTTCCTCCGATACCTTTTTCACGATGGCAATTAGCACAAGTCGAATCATAAACCGCCTGACCTTTTTCGGCATCACCCCGGATTAAATCCAGAGAATATTCGGGGATCACTACTGCCGGCCGCCAGCTGCGTATATACTGAATAATGCTCTGAATTTGAGTTTCCGAAAGAGTATGAAACGCGGGCATAATTCTACCCGGTCTCCCCATTTTAATAGTTTGGTGCAGATAACGATTTGATGTCGTGCTTAAAAAATCATGTAAATTAAGAGGAACCCCAACGCCGCCAGCACCCTCATTGCCATGACATACAGCACATTGATTTTGAAACAGCACTTCACCTGACTGGGTATCTGCAGCGGCAATTGCTATCGTGAGAGAGAGAAATAAAGCAGCCAGAGTTAATGAAGCAAATTGCAGAAAATATCGGCGTTTGTTTTGCAGCATTGAATTATCCCAAATCCAGATCAATATTCTCACCGGACTGTTCGGTTAAACAACGATTAAGGGTATCAAAAAACAGTTTACCACTGCGATCATCATACCAGCCTTTTTTGTCATCATTATTAATATAATCAAAATGATAACCGCCTGATTTTGCAGCAAGCCAAAGCTGCAATGCTGCTGACTGACGATTAATAATAATCTGAGATTTATTTTCCAGAACAATTGTTAACATGCCATCTGATGACTCATAGTCGATATCATTATCCAGCTCTTCCAGAGCATCTTCAATTTGAATAATTATCTCTTCAATTTGTTCTTTAAATTCTGATTCAGTCATCTTTAATCATCACTAATTTAATATTAATAAAGCATTTTATCATAAAAAAAGGGCGTAACGAGATTTCTCCTGTTACACCCTTCGCATTACCAACCCAAGATGGGGGGGGTTATCTCAACGCCGGTAAATTTTTCGCAAGCTTATTAAAAACAAAGCTTATTTTACTTTGGTTTCCAGCGAATCGCTTTTACCTGTATTGTCTTTCCAGGTTAGCTTAATTTTGTCACCTGAAGCACCAGCCAGTTTAAAAGACAGGTATGGGTTTTTAGAAATTGCAACACCCCATTCTGCATTCATTACTGCTGCACCATTGTGTTCACAGTTTACTTCTTCAATAAAATGCGCAGGAATTACTTTTCCTGTTTTTTTATCTTTACGTAAACCTGTTTCCATTTTGTGACTGATCAGTGCTTTAACTGTCACTACACCATTTTTTGCTTTAGCACGTACTTTAATTGAACTCTTTGCCATTGTTATTTACCTGTTCGTCTTGTGTTTGTGCACTTGAAATTTGAAATTTTCAAATAAAAAGTGTCTTATCAAGTATTTTTATGAGTTTTCTCTAATTTGAGAACAATTAACCGCCACAACCACCGATAGTGACTTTAACTTCTTTTCTGGCACTATAGAATTTGCCGCCAGACTCACAAATAGCAATTACATTGGAAGTTTTACCCATTTTGATACGAGTTGAAATAAAGGCTTCAGCTTTGCCTTTCAGGTTAAACTTAGCAACTAAAGGTGTGCCATTTTTTTCTGAAAGAACAGTAATAGATGTGACATTAGCCAGAGTTGAGCTAATGGTGACAGGAACAACTGCACCATTTTCTGCAATATCAGGTGCTTTAATCTTAATCTTATCACTTGCTTCGGTTAACTCTGTACCCAGAGAACCTTTCATTGCACCTTGTACATCTTTTGCATCAAAAGCTTTTTTATTCCATGCCAGAACCTGTACAGGTACTAACAAACCACTTGTCGCAGCTAGAGCAACAGCACCAGTGGCCATTGTGTTTTTCAGGAAATGTCTACGTTGCATTATATCTTCCTTATTGGTTATAGATAGTTTGAATTAACTACTAGATGATAGATTAAACAGTTAAGCGACGAATACTGCATTACTCATGCCAAAAAAAATAACTATATAAGATTCAGTAAGATAAAAAAATTATAAAAATTTTCTTATCTTAAATTCACTGAAATAAGAGCAGATTGCAAGTTTAAGTGTGCAAATTGCAATTTTAGTGAATCAGCCATTAAGAGCAGGAAATGCAACGATAAATAAAGCACCTCTATCAGTATCAGTTGTCACCGGATCTTCAACCCAGAGGTCTCCCTTGTGAAGGTGCATAATCTGCGCACAGATGGCCAGACCAAGACCAGTTCCTCCTGCCCCCGTTCTGGTTCGACTGGATTGACTGAATTTATCAAAAATCAATTCTTTTTCTTCATCTGCAACACCAGGGCCCTGATCTTCAATTTCCAATCGAGCTGCATTATTATTATTAAAAATACGAATAAAAATTTGAGATTGTTCAGGAGAGAATTTTATGGCATTACCCAGTAAATTTCGCAATAACTGTTTAATCTTGCTTTCATCACAATTAATAGTGATAACTGCCTCCAGGTTATCCAACTGAATTGATATCTTTTTCACTTCATATAAAGCACTCAATTCTTCAATAACATTTTTTGTCAGTTCAACCAGATTATAATGGTGAAAGAAAAGGCTTTCTTTTTTAAATTCCAGACGAGATAAGTCTAAAAGATCATTCACCAGGCTTAGCTGGATTTCACCGGAATGGTTTATTTTTTCAAAATATTCTCGTAACTTTTCCTTTCCTGCAGACTCCATACGACTGAGGCCAAAGTGACTGAAACTTAAAATAGAATGCAGCGGTGTTCTCAGTTCATGAGACATATTTGCTAAAAATTCACTTTTTGATTTATCAGCCTGTTCAGCTGCTTCTTTAGCCTTGATTAAATTAATGGTTTGTTCATCCACCAGCTCCTGGAGATGGTCACGATGCTGCTTAACTTCTTGTTGTTGTTTTTCGATGGTTTGCAAAGCGAATGCAAGCTCATTGCTACGGCTTTCTAATTGAATTTGGCGTAATAAACTGTTTTGATTCTCAAATGCAATTCGTCTGGCCAGGCTGAAAACAAATATCAGCATAAGAGGCACCATAAAGAGGATCAAAGATGCATCTGGATTATCTGCAACAACCAGCATTAGCAATGCAATAATCATAGGAAGCCATGTGATGGCAATGAATTGTACCACCGTTCTAACGTACGAAGACATCGTTCCAATTGCTCCACCCGTTGTGGCCACATTCAGTGACAGCATCAAATAGCTAAAGTTTTGCATGCCGTCAAACCAGAGCATCATGGCAATAGTAATACCCCAAAGCAAACCAGAACTTAAACTTAGAGCATAATAACGATTTAAGTCTTTTTGATAATTATTACTCTCAGAATGAGCCAGCTTTTTTATAAAAAATAAACGCCCTATGGTCAGTATTAACAATACAATTTCAAGATACCAAAATTGCACAAAATAATTCCAGCCATTATCAGTCATAATGGTCAGGCTCAATAGAAGCAAGATATAAGCAATTGGAGAAAAACCGGCACGAATACCAAAATTACTGGCGATACGATGCCTGGATGTTGCCATCTGCTCTGCAGTCAAAGTACCCACATGAGTCGTGTCAATATAAAACGGATAAAGTTTTAACACTTTGCAATTACCTGACACAAAGTCGGGCGAATTTTATGAACTGAGAGCTTTTGTTTTTATTTAGCTGAAAGCTATTATTCCGCTGAAGGCTCTTTTTTGGCTGAAGGCTCTTATACCATTTCATGCGCTGTACTCCTTTAATTTGCGCCAGAGTGTTGATTTGTTGACTCCTAGAATAGTCGCTGTTTTTTCTCGATTGTTATTATTCGCTTCTAACAACTTAAAGATATATCGCTTTTCCAGCTCTGCTAATGTGGGTTGATCCGCATCAATATGTATACCTATATCCTGAACCGGTGAAGCGACAGAGGTTGGGATCTCTTCCAGATGCAAGATTTCGCCATCGGATAAGGCGACCGCACGCTCAATAATATTACTCAACTCACGGACATTTCCAGGCCAGAGATAAGTGGTGAGCAATTGTACAGATGCCTGATCAAAACCCTTAATTGTCCGCTTATATTTTTCTGCAAAACGTTTAATCATCACATTGGTTAGCAATGGGAGATCTTCTAAACGAGTGCGCAAAGGCGGCACCTGGATATTAATCACATTTAAACGATGGTATAAATCATGCCGAAATTTGTTTTCCTGAACCATCTTATCCATCGGCTGATTGGTTGCCACAACAAAGCGAACATCGATATCGATGGGTTCCAGACCACCAACCCGGATAATCTGTTGTTCCTGGACAACTCTTAAGAGCTTGGTCTGCATGTTATCTGAAATATTACATATTTCATCAAGAAATAGTGTGCCGCCTGAAGCCGTTTCCAACAAGCCCTTTTTTTGCTTATTGGCTCCTGTAAAAGCCCCTTTTTCATAACCAAATAATTCACTTTGCAATAAGCTGTCGGTTAATGCTCCGCAATCAATGACAATAAAAGGTTTTTCTGCTGACTGACTCTGAAAATGGATGGCTCTGGCAACCAGCTCTTTGCCCGTCCCAGACTCACCTTCAATGATCACATTGCAGCGAATGTCGGCAATTTTATTGATAATATCATAGACTTTCTGCATATTGCCTGCAGTACCGAACAACCGGTATCGATCATCCTGAGCCTGCTTTACTTTCAGGCGCTCTTTGAGACGAGTGTTTTCGGCCTTAAGAACAGAGACATTCAATGCCCGGCCAATGGTAATTTTTAGTTCTTCAATATCAAATGGTTTTTTAACAAAATCAGTAGCCCCCAGACGCAACACTTCAATGGCATTATCCACATTGGAATAAGCAGTGATCACAATCACAGGTATTTGCTTATCCATCTCACGTATTTGCGCCAGTACCTGCGCACCTGTGAGATGAGGCATCTGCATATCGGTGATCACCAGATCAGCGCCTTCACTGGAGAAATGCACCATAGCTTCAACTGGATCTTCAAAAATTCGGCAGTCATAAGTATCTTCAAGATAACGTGCCATCAGACGACCGGCTTTAGGCTCATCATCAATAATTATGAGCCTTTCTTTTGAAGAGGGTTTCACATTCGAGTTCATATATTTTTCATTCTATATTTTTTGTTACACTCCAGGCAATGTTATAGTGACAATAGCTCCACCATCACTGGCATTTTTAATCGTCAGTTGACCATTGTGATTTTGTATTATTCCCAATGAAATGGATAAACCCAGTCCTGTGCCCTGACCCACTTCTTTGGTGGTAAAAAAAGGATCAAATATCCGGTCGATAATTGTGTCATCAATTCCAGCACCATAATCACGGATCATCAGTGTAATAATATTTCCTTTATGGCCAGAAGTTTCCGATTCATAAAATAATTCAACCTTTTTCGGCTGTTTATTATTTAACAAAACCTCCTTTAGCGAGTCCTTCTTTAAGTCAGAACCATTTCCTGAGCTGGCCTGTATTGCATTGAGCAGAATATTCACGAACGCCTGTTGGAGTTTTCCCTGATCACCCATAATCATAATATTGTCATGACGGATAATATTATCAATACCCACTATTTGAACCTGTGATCGTTTGGCTTCCTGCTTCACCAACCCTTCAAGGTTTTTAAATAAGTCCGCAAGGCAGACAGACTTAAATTCTTTTTCTGGGATCTGCCTGGAAAAACTCAGCACACCTTGTACAATTTCTGAGGCTCTGAGTACTTCTTCATCCAGGGAATGAATATCATCTAACATAGTATCAAGCATTTTCTCCGATACAGATCCCTGATGATTACTTTTACAGCTGTGTGCCTGCTTTAAATCCCGATAAATTAATCGTGACAAGGAGCGAATATTATTCAATGGATTATTTATTTCATGACCAATACCTGCAGCCATCTGCCCCAGACTGGCCAATTTAGCATTTTGAATCATCATATTTTCAGCCTTGATTCGTTCCTGCAATGCCTGTTCTAGTTTTTCTGCCATATAATTAAAAGATTCTGATGATTCCTGCATTTCATCTATATCACTGCTTATTGCAATGGATTTTTTTCCATCTGCAAAGGTTTTTAAATTTTCAGCCAGATGCATAATTGGCGTTGATATTGCCCTTGATGCAAAATGTGCCAGAAATAAACTACTCAATGCAGCAATGCTGGCCAGCAGCCATATTCCCATACGAATGCTTTCAAAAGGAAGGCTGAATGCTATATCCTGTACTTCATTGATGATCAGCCATGATGTCAGGGAATTCGGATAGGGGAAATATTCAATGTAATAATAATGTCTGTCCTCTGCTATATTCGCTACTGAACCATAAGGCTCTTTCTGATAAGCATCCCAGATAACCCCTTCATCAAGACTTTGAAGATTTTCTTCCGTTGACTTCAAGTGAGCAAAGCGCAAAGAGGTATTATCATTATAGAGGATCTGGCCATTTCGAACCGTGTTCTCTTCATCAACTTCAGCAATAATCAATTTACCATCATACAGTCTGGCCGCAAGTTCCAATACCTGGTCAATATTTCCACCCCGGATTGCCACCGCCAGATAACCGACTCTCACTCCCTCATAATTCAGCGGCACAACTGCATCTGGAATAACAATATTATTTTCTGTTCCCATCTCATCACGGGTCTGGGGTAGCTCAATAAAACTCACGGTTTTATCCTGCAGTTCGGACAAGACCTTCAGCTGCTCCAACTGAATAATTTCTTTATCCATAATTGCATAAGGTTCAAAACCTTCATAGCGGGTAATGCTTTCCACGCCAGAGCGTATTTTAAGCAGTGTATTACCGCGCACATCCAAAATACGAAAAGTATCAAATAGGGAAATAACCGACTGATATTCCTGAAAAAATTGACTTAAAATATAAATTTTTGAATCATAGTCAATATGTTGCTCACCAAGTCGAGCCTCATCTAAAACTGGCAAAAACTGTTTCATCGCCAAAGATGCAGGTAACTTTAGGATCAAGTCCTGATCAGTTTTTAAACCTCGGGTAATTTCAACTGAGATATTTTCCAGGCTGCGCTGAATGTCCTCTGTGGCATCTTGATGATAAAGGTTTTGCACATAATAGCTGGCAAACAGACCTAATGTCGTTGCTGGGATCAGAGTCGCCAGGGTGACCCAACGAAAAATATAGGATTTTAACTTCACAATTTATTGTAAACCTGTTCCTGAGATAGAATGAGTGATATATGAGTTTGAGAACTATCCGTTTTAGAAGTATCAGTTTCTGTTATAATGCCGAACTAGACAAATTATAGGCCAAATTTTAACATGGCCGGATAAAATGCTTTAATTTAAATTATAAACTAACTGTAACTTAACGGGTGAAACTATGAAATGGTGTCGTGCTGAACTTGCACTGTATCTGATTATTACAATTTTAGGTATTGGCAGTATGATCACAGCCTGTGGACAGAAAGGCCCTCTGTATCTGCCCAGTGAAAAAAATTCTCTTGAACAAACAAATTATTAGCAAAGTATTTTATGGACTATTTCAACTATCAGAATGGCCACCTCAGGGCTGAGGGCAACGATGTTGCAAAATTGGCAAATCAATATGGCACGCCGCTTTACATTTATTCAAGGGCAACCTTTGAACGTCACTGGCAAGCCTTTGATTCCGCATTAGGTGAACAGCCTCACCTAATCTGTTATGCCGTCAAAGCCAATTCTAATATTGCCGTTCTTAACCTTCTGGCACGTCTTGGCAGTGGCTTTGATATTGTTTCAATTGGTGAACTGGAACGCGTTCTGGCTGCGGGCGGCTCACCAGATAAAATTATTTTTTCCGGTGTAGGCAAGCGAAAAGATGAAATCCAACGTGCACTGGAAGTCGGTATTCACTGTTTTAACATTGAATCTGAAGCCGAGATCGATCGCATTAATGAAGTCGCAACTGAAATAAATGCAATTGCAAATGTTTCTATCCGTGTTAACCCCGATGTAGACGCTAAGACTCACCCCTATATATCAACAGGTCTTAAAGCCAATAAATTCGGCATTCCCATTGAAAATGCACGAGCCGTCTATGGCCGTCTCAAGCAACTCGAACATCTGAATATTGTCGGCGTTGATTGTCATATTGGATCTCAATTATTAGAAATTACTCCCTTTATTGATGCACTGATGCGTGTTCTTTCATTGGTAGATGACTTACGTAAAGATGATATCAAGCTGCGTCATATTGATCTGGGCGGTGGCCTGGGGATCCCTTATAAGGATGAAACCCCACCCTCTCCAGAAGAATATGCTCAGGCCATTAAAAAGACAATGGCTGGTCGCTTACAGAAAATTATCCTTGAACCGGGCCGTGCTATTGCTGGAAATGCCGGAATTCTGGTCACCCGGGTTGAATACTTAAAACATACCGACTCAGAAGATGGTAAGAATTTTGCCATTGTTGATGCTGCAATGAATGATCTGATGCGCCCGGCCTTATATCAGTCCTGGCAGGAAATAGTGCCGCTTGTAGAGAAAGCAGAGAACCTTGAAGAGCATATTTATGATCTCGTTGGCCCTGTCTGCGAAACGGGTGATTTTCTGGGTAAAGATCGATCTCTGGCAATCAAAGCGAACGACTTACTTGCTGTTCGCTCTTCAGGTGCCTATGGTTTTTCAATGAGCTCAAACTATAACTCCCGTCCAAGGGCCGCTGAAGTCATCGTTGATGGTGAAGCACATTATCTGGTTCGTGAAAGAGAAACGATTGTTTCACTATTTAACAACGAATCCGTTCTACCATAAGCAATGAGTAAAGCAGACAATAAGCTGGACTGTCCCTGCCAATCCGGCTTATTATTTCAGCAGTGCTGCCAACGTTTCCTTGACCTATCATACTCACAGTTGGCTGAAACAGCAGAGCAACTAATGCGTTCACGTTATTGTGCTTATGTTTTTAATAATAGTGAGTATTTACTAACCACCTGGCACCCTAAAACCCGACCAACATCCCTTAATCTGAAAGATTCACCCAGTCACTGGACTGGTTTAAAAATTAAGGCCACTCAACTGGGCCAAAAAAATCATTCAACAGGTATGGTGCATTTTATTGCACGCTATAAAATCAACGGCAAGGCTCATAAACTTGAAGAACATTCTAAATTTGAGCAAATCAATGGCCAGTGGTTTTATTTAGGCTAAAGAATTTTTAGTGTTAACAGGGAAGCACACATGATCAGAGTCAAGATAATAACCTTATTTTGGCATAAAATTTGACAAAAGCTCTAAAATTGATAAATTAGACATTGTTTTCTATTTATTTTTGTTTATTTATTGATCTTTAAGAGTTTTCTATATGTTTAATACTAAAAATTTAATTATTCTATGCATTTCCGGTATTCTTGCCGCAAGTTTCACTCAATTAACCCCACTAACCGCATTTCCTTCTTTATTAGTGAGCAGCTTTTCAGCCGTAATTATTATGTTGCTTTTACAAAGCATCAAGTTTAAGCCCGGCAGCCTGGCAAAATCAGGCTCCAGCCCAAAGAAAGCCAGCAAAACCCCTTCCGATCCAAATCGTGAAAGCGGTACTGTAAAATGGTTTGACAGCAGTAAGGGTTATGGCTTTATTACCCGTGCTATGGGAGAAGATATTTTCGTCCATTTCCGTTCAATTAAAGGCAGTGGTTATCGCTCACTGTATGAAGGGCAATCCGTTGAGTTTCTGGTCACTGAAGGCTCTAAAGGCCCCCAGGCAGAAGACATAAAAATTGTCAGCTAATTTACCGCCAGAAACCGAATATCTTCTTGTCAGTACCTCTTTTCTGATATTTTTCGGATACCATCTCTGGCATTATTTTCAGATTAAGCGCGAGCCAATGTTGACCTCTACCGGCTTCAACAACAATGCTCGTTCTATCTGGGTAAAGCACATACATGAAAAAGAGCTGGGTATACTGGCCGTACAAACAATGCGTAACTGGACAATGTCAGCAACCTTTCTGGCATCAACAGCTATATTACTTTCTCTGGGTATCCTGAGCTTTGCACTCACAACCGATGGTTTGAATGAAATTGCCCATGAGTTTAACTATTTTGGTTCTCAGACCCATGCTATTCTTTTAATCAAAGCACTTTTTCTGGGTGCTGATTTCATGTTTTCTTTTATCTCTTTTGTGCTTGCGGTTCGATTTTATAACCACGCCTCTTTTCTGATCAATATTCCGCTAAACTATCACCTGTCCATCAACTCTGAAAGTGTGACTACAGCCATCAACCAGGGCGCCCTGTGTTATAACCTGGGTATGCGTGGCTATTACTTGTCCATCCCTCTGATTTTTTGGTTATTAGGCCCAGTCTGGATGTGCATTTTTTCAATTATCGTGACATTTATTGCCTATAAGCTTGATCATGGTATTTAAATAAACTAAATGGCTATCTATTTCAAATTACTTTTAGCATGACTTACGGCCTTATTGTTAGACCAAAGTGTAAAAAAACAATCAAAATATGAGATTTTGCACAAAATGTCATATTTTTTGCACAAATCGTCAAGAATTAATTATTAATTCACCTATACTCGTACACATAAATAAGAAGAAGAAAAATAATAATAAGAACAAATAAGTAGCACACAACTTTAGGGGGGAGTAATAACAATCGCAACTGATTTTATCAAACATATTCTGCCAATAGGTCAATTAAATATGTGCGGTTTTAATTACCCCTGATTATATTTTTTATACTGCCCCGGTGAAACACCCGTCCAGCGTTTAAATGCTCTGGAAAATGAACTCACCTCTGAAAATCCCAATAGAAAAGCGATTTCACTCAAACACAGATTTTGTTCTTTCAGATACTCTTTTGCCAGATTAGAACGAATATCATCCAATAAGCTTTTAAAACGTACGCCTTCATCAGCCAATTTCAATTGCAGCTTACGCTTGCTCATATTTAAAAGACCTGAAACATCCTCTTCCGTCACTTTCCCACAGGAAAGCTGTTCTAAAATTACGGATTTTACCTGAGAAACTATACTATTGCTTTCCAGCTGGCTCAGAGCTTTGATAATGGATTGATCCATCATTTCAGCAAAAATATGGTTGGCACTGGGTAATTTTTTTCTAATATCTTCCATGCTAAAAGAAATACTATCTGTTGCTGCACTGAATTCAGGCTGTCGATCAAATACTCCCAGATATTTATCAATATTATCAGGTGCAGGATGGACAAAGCTAACATGCTGAATCCTGAGATTATTACCAAAGTTCATGCAGCTCATACAGAGTAAGGTGCTGATAATTGATTCTGAGCGAGCCTGAAAAGCAGGGTTTTGTTTTGAATAACGAATAGAAACAGTATACAGGATATTACTTATGCCAATATCAACTTCATAGGCATTGGTGACCAGATGCTGAAAGCGACTCAGACGATGAAATGCCCGTTCCAGAGTTGAACTTGCCAGCCAGGCATATCCCAGAGCACCTAGTTGTGAGGGATGCCAGGTATCACGCCCTGAATCCAGCCCCAGACAAGGCTCTTGAATAATATTTTGGGCATGGTGCCAGAGTGCTATCTCAATATAGGCATGACAGCGTTTACTGCTGTCTTGTAAATCCTTTTCATATAAGCCGAAATTTTCAAATATGGGTCTTGGATCAACGTTAAATTTCTGCATAACATTCCATACGGAGTTCAACGTGGGGACATAAAAATGATCAAGCTCTGACAAATGGTGCCTCTGATTATTGATTAAATTATTTACCTGATACAGGATAAGACAGAGTAGAAATTTAAAGTAAAACTAATTACTGCCGGAGAATAGTATAGGGGCTTTTCCTTTATTTTATAAGTAGTTTTTATAACTATTCAGTGTGTTTGGATTTTTTACCATCTTTCGTATTAATTGAACTTAAAATCACCAATAAAGCTTTTCAAAACTTCTTTTTAATAGGTAAAATTAAACTCTATCAAACCATCACACTCAGGAGGGATCATGGCAATAGATTCATTTGATGCACAATGTAAACAGTGCCAGTCTATACAACACTTGAAAACAGGACATGATGATAAAGAAGACAGCATTGATAAAGCAACTGAGCAGCTTCATGGAAAAACCCAGATCCAGGTTCGTTCTATCATAAGAAAACATAAAGTGGATAGTGCAGAATACGGCTTCGCACTCTTTGTCTGCCCGCAATGCCAGATCCTTTATAATCCCTATTCAGTCAAAGTAGAATACGACGATATAATGCTGTTTCAGCCATTTCACAAATGTCAGCGGTGCAATACCACATTGCTCAAAGCCACTGAAGCTGTAGAAACATATGCCTGCAAACAATGCGGTGAAAAACAATTGCACATCAAGGAATAAATTGTACTCAGTCCAGGAACACCTTATAGTAAGGCCAATACAATAATAATTGTAACGATAAAAACTGACTATGCATCCAACTGAACTGACATCACAAGTTATCTTCGGCTGGGATCCATTCTGGGTCTCAAGCATCCTTTTTGTAACAACTTATCTGGTTGTTATCAGTGAAAAAGTCAATCGTGCCATTATAGCCCTGCTAGGTGCCTCTTTAATGATCATGCTGGGTGTTATTACCCAGGAAGCAGCCATTGATGGTGTTGATTTTAATACCATTGGCCTGCTGACTGGAATGATGGTCATTGTTGCAATTACACAGCGCAGCGGTGTTTTCCAATATATTGCCATCTGGTCAGCCAAAAAGGTAAAAGCCAGCCCCTGGGGAATTATGCTGATGTTATCCCTGGTCACAGCCCTGTTCTCAGCCTTACTGGATAATGTCACCACTGTCTTACTCATTGCCCCCATTACCTTATTGATCACCCAGGAACTCCAGATCCCTCCTTTTCCTTTTTTATTTTCTGAAATCTTTGCTTCAAATATTGGAGGTGCATCCACTCTGATTGGTGACCCGCCTAATATCATGATAGGCTCTGCCGTAGGCTTGGATTTTAATGATTTTGTATATAATCTGGCCCCAATTACCATTTTCATTTTACTGGTTAATCTGGGATTAATTTACCTGATTTGGGGTAGAAAATTAGTCGCCTCTGATGATAAGCGTAAACATGTCATGAGTTTTGATGAAAATCAGGCTTTGACTGATATCCCTTTGCTTAAACGGTCTCTTTTTGTACTATTCCTGGTTCTGGTTTTATTTATGAATGCTCATAGTCTGGATCTGGAACCCGCAACTATTGCCATGGGCGGCGCAGCACTGTTAATGCTTCTGGATAATATTGGACGCTCTGCTGAGGCACAATCCGCTAATGTTGATAAATGTTTTAAAGAGGCCGAGTGGATCACCATTTTCTTTTTTGTCGGATTATTTATTGTGGTCACTGGCATCGAACATTCCGGTGTACTGAACATGATGGCTGAAAAGATGCTGCATCTAACCGAGGGGCATTTTGAAACCACAACCATTGCCATTTTATGGATGTCCGCAATTATTTCTGCTTTAGTTGATAATATTCCCTTTGTTGCCACAATGATCCCCATGATTAAATCCATGGCGCCAACCTTTGGCGGGGCGGATATGCTCATGCCAATCTGGTGGTCACTGGCTCTGGGTGCCTGTCTGGGCGGTAATGGCTCTCTCATTGGAGCCAGTGCCAATTTAATTGTCGCAGGCTATGCCGAGCGGGCAGGTTTCCCCATCGCTTTTTTAAAGTTTATGGCTTACGCATTCCCACTGATGTTAGTCAGTATTGCCATCAGTCATATTTATATTGTCTGGCGCTTTCTTTAGGATAAACCAATGGAAATCAATGTTGATATAAAAGAAATCATAATCCCGACCGCAGCCGTAAAAAGCGGTGATACGATCAAAACAATGTTTAAATATTGTATTGAAGCCAACGTACCAGCCTTACCCTTTTATGATCAGGATGGATTATTACAGAGTTTTGTTTCACTCAAAAGAGTCATGGGCAAGGATTGTCTGCCCAACTATCTGGTCGAGCTTGCTAATATTCTCAGTAACGACATGAATTGCACCGCACAGGCCATGGAGAAGATCCAAAACTTATTCACCAATACTGTTGATGATTATCTTGAAACCCCGTTCCATTTTATTGCCTCTGACACTGTTTTGATCCGTGCTGTCGCTTTAATGGAGCAATACAATAGCAGCTTTTTATTTGTTGCTGACTGCATAGACGGCTCTGATAAATCCCATTGTGACTACAAAGGTATTATCACTCGTTTATCTGTCGCCAGAAAAATGCTGCAAATAGAAGAAGCCCTATAATACGATCCAGATACACGTATGGGAGTATGGACGACTCCTCAAGCCAGTATTCATTGAATAAATTACAAAAAACACGTGACCATTCATGCCAGAGCCATTAAAAAATTTATATACTACAAAGTTTGCCCATTCACTTTGCACACAAATAGAAAACATCTATAAAGACTTTGATTCTGAGGGGTTCACTGAGCATTTATTTGATAGTGCATGGACCAATAAAGAATTAAAACAACGAATGAGACATTTTTCTGAAACACTGCACCAATTTTTACCGCCCAGCTATTCAAAAGCCATTGATATATTGGTCAGAACCTCAGCAAACTTCAGTGGCTTTGAGTACATGTTTTTCCCAGACTATGTTGAGTGTTATGGTCTGGATAATTTTAATAAATCCATGTCAGCCCTGGCACATTTTACCCAACATTCAAGTTCTGAGTTTGCAGTACGTCCTTTTATCATAAAAGAGCAGCACAAAATGATGGCACAGATGAATACCTGGGCCAAGTCAAAGGATCATCATATTCGCCGACTTGCCTCAGAAGGGTGCCGCCCTCGATTGCCCTGGGCAATGTCATTACCTGAATTCAAAAAAGATCCCATGCCTATTCTTCCGATTTTAGAAAAATTGAAAAATGATGAAAGTGAGTATGTCAGACGAAGCGTTGCTAATAATCTCAATGATATATCTAAAGATCATCCGGACATAGTTATAAAATTGGTAAAAAGCTGGTTCAATAAAAATCATAATACTGACAGGCTTGTTAAACATGCCTGCCGCACTCTTCTAAAACAAGCTCATCCAGAAGCTATGATACTATTCGGATTAGCACAGCCAAAGCACATTAAAATCAACCACTTTATTGTACAAAAGTCAGTCAAGATGGGGGAGAAATTAAGCTTTTCATTGACCTTAAAATCCCAACAGCCGCTGGGAAGGCTCAGAGTAGAGTACGGCATTGATTTTATGAAAAAAAATGGCCGACAATCAAGAAAAATATTTAAATTGTCCGAGTCAGACACACAAAACCAGGAAAAAGCCATTCATAAAGTTTATTCCTTTAAAAAAATATCAACCAGGAAATATTATCCCGGTGCTCATAAGATAGCCATTATTATCAATGGCTATGAACTAGCACAAAATGATTTTTTATTAATGGAAGGGAATTAAAGACTAAATAGTAAGCCTATTTTAAGCCGATTGAACAGCTTCATAAACTCTTCAAACACCACTTAGGAACACCTATCTCATTCTATAGTGTCTACTCAATATACTGACTAATATCAACTTCATCAATCTGCTCTGGTTTAAGATATTGCTCTGCATATTTTTTAAAAATACCCGAAGTTAAAAACAGCTTAAATAATTCTGCATCAATGTGCTGCTCATTTTTCATAAAACCCATAATTTTTATTGCCTCTGAGAGTGTTTTGCCTTTTTTATAAGGTCGATCAGATGCAGTGAGTGCTTCAAAAATATCAGCAATTGCCATAATGCGCGCCACCGGGCTCATATCTTCACGAATCAAACGTTTAGGATAACCTGAGCCATCCATTTTTTCATGGTGTCCCCCGGCAATTTCAGTGACATTTTTTAAATGCTTTGGAAAAGGCAGCTCTGAAAGCATTTTAATGGTCTGTATAATATGCTCATTAATTTTAAATCGCTCCTCTTCAGACAGGGTGCCACGAGCGACTGAAAGATTGTACAATTCCCCTTTATTGTAAAGCAGCTCAGGTATGCCCATTTTAAATCCCCATGGATTCTCATCTGGTATTTTTTGAGCCTCACTGCGTTCAAATTTATGTTCATCTCGGTTACTTAAAAGCATTTCTTTTACTGGTAAATCCAATTTTTTTGTTCTGTTTTTTCGCATAAGTTCTTCATATGAGATACCAATTCGATCATCAAAAGTCCTTAACCAGATTTTTTTTGCTATTATATTAAGGCGCTCAATTTTTTCTGGTGCCATAAATTCACCCCCTTCATTACATTGAGCAATAAAAGCATAATCCTCATCCAGCTTCTGATTTTCTTTATCCAGTGTATCTTTTAAAACAGCTTTATCAGCACCACTAATACAGCCTTTAAGGTAAGTTATTTCTGCATCACGTCGTAAAACTTCAAAACGCATTCTTACCTCATGGATACGATCATAAATTGTTTCCAGTTTAGTTGCCTTATCAACAACATATTCAGGAGTTGTGACTTTTCCACAGTCATGTAACCAGGAAGCCACATGAATAGCCTCCCAGTCTTCCTCAGCAATTTTAAAATATTTTAATTCATCATTCTCAGTCTCATGTGCTGCCTGAGCCAGCATTTTAGTCAGTTCCGGGACACGTGCACAATGTCCTCCAGTATAGGGACTCTTAGCGTCAATTGCCCCAGCAATAAGTTTGACAAAAGCTTCAAAAAGATTTTTTTGTGCCTGAATCAGCTCTCGGGTTTCCAGAGTAATCGCAGATGAAGAGGAGAGAGCTGATATAAATTGCAGTAGAGAATTATCAATTTCATCTTCCGTTAATAAGATTATGGCCCCAACCAGTTCTGATTTTCGATTAAACAGAGGCAGAGCAATGGCATTGAATTGTAGACTTAAAGGATCATTTATCAATGGCTCTAAATGACAACGATGTATTTCCTTTTTCGATATTGAGCCTGTAACAGCCTTCCCTGAATCTATAGAAGTTTTTAATAATTCTGGCAGTTGTTTTTTTGCTAATATAATTAAGTCTTCAAATGTATTAATTTTAGTCGAAGTTTCTCGACTCATATCCTGATTGCTATGGTCATAATTTAAAGCATTAAGCTGTAGTTCCCCTTCAGCCGTCACTAAAAATAATCCTCCGGCATTCGCCTTTGCTGCAGTAATTGTTTCTTTTAATAAAATAGGTATTAATTGTTCAAAATTTTCCTCAGATGCAACCACCATATTAATCTCAATAAATCGTCTGATAGTTGATTTCATTTCAGACATTGACTGTTGCAGATTGTGAATTTCAGAAATATAGGAATTTACTTCTTGCCTTTCAGAAAAATCAAATTTTTTAACTGCATCTGCTTCTTTTGAGAGGAGTATAAGAGGTTGAGATAATTTTTTTGCAAATATAAGGGCCATAGGAAAAATAAAGAGTAACACTAAAAAGGCAATCATCAGTGTTTGATCTCTAATAATAACGGCACCAGAATAAAGTTCACTATGAGGAGTAGTGATACTCAGGAAAATAGGAGGACCGGTTTTAATATCCAGTTTAATGATATGAGAGTTCCATTTTTCATGGTTGGTCTCTACGGTAAAAGAAGAAATATTATCAGACAGCATAGACTGCCATTTTTTAGCAACTTTATCTAAGGCCGGATGATTAATATCAGTTATTGCTCCTCTGGTCACAGTTTTATTTTTTAGTTGTTTTTTAAGAACCAGACTACTGTCTTTATAAGCAATTAATTTTCCATTTTTTCCAAATAAAATAATTTCACTGCCCGACGTAATAAACTGTTTTTTTATTCCTTCAGAAAGTGTTTTCAAATAAACAGAAGCACCTATAACGGTTTCATTCTGCTCTGATGATAATTGTTTTGAAGACTCATTCTGAGATGAAGCTGCAAGAGCAACTGAACGCCGTGCAAATATAAAGCCTAATTCTTTATCCGAGGCAAATAATAAAACTTTAGTACGAATAACCTTAGATGAAGTTATTGCCTGTTGATACCACGTCCGCTTACGGGGATCATAATCAGATGGCATTTGATCCGACTGCAGTATTTTTAATTTTTTATCGAGAAAGAATCGTGTCAGTATTTTCTTTCCTTGCTTATCACTCATAATACTTCGTACCAGCCATTTGATTTGACTGCCATCAGATATTTTTTTTAATTGAAAAAAATCACCATTCTTATAGCCTGCATAAATCGATAATACCTTGTCTGAAAGAGTTAAAATTTCGGATAAGAAAGATATGGTCGCCATTCTTTGCTCTAAAGTCTTACTATGACCTAAGCTATTTGATATGGCCTGATGTGATATAAGACTGGTAATAGCCTCAGGCGTTACCATAAAGCGTTCCACTTCATTACTTATACTCATTACAATTTTATTGAGCAACTTCTCAGAGTGTTTTTCAACTAGTTTTACATTAGACTGATAGGTAAAAAAAGCCAAAATGGAACATGAGAGACAAACAACAGCAATTATCATTGTAGTTATGTGAAAACGAAAACTATGAGGCGTGTTAAGAAAAACATTCATGGATTAAACCCATTGTATTCTATAGTTCTTCAGGGCCTGGTCGACCGATATAATAGCCTTGATAATAATCCAGATTCATTGCTTTTAATGTCTTCAGATCCTCCTCTGTTTCAATTCCTTCTGCAATAATTTTAATATCCATATTGTGAGCAGTGCTTATAATTTGTCTCATATAATTAACAATATCATTGCTGCCTTTAATATTGGACGCATAACTGCCGTGGACTTTAATATAATCAATTTTAATATCCTGTAAATAGGACATTGAAGCAAAGCCAATACCAAAATGGTCAATTGAAAATTGGCAGCCATAAGCATCCAGAATAAATAATAAGTTTTTATATTCATCTAAAGCTTTAATGACATTATATTCCGGCACCTCAATAACAACCTGTTTTTGCTGCTGACGAGTTAAGAGTTTAACTTGTTCTTTCATCCAGATAGGGAAGGCTGGATCCTGAAGTGTATCCCGTGATAAATTAATACAATAAAACGTCTGTGATCCTGAAAGGATCTGCTTGATAATTTTATCAATCACCCAGCGATCGATAAACCGTGTTATTTTCAGATGATCGGCCATTGGAATGAATATGCCAGCAGAGATAACTTGTTCTTCATGGTTCAAGCGAAGCATAACTTCCTGAAACTCAGTTATATTATCTGTATCGACCGTTTTTTGAAAATACAATTGAAACCAGTCCTTTTCAATGGCTTCAATAATAATAGCATGCCATTCATCTGCCCCCTGAGTCTGTACACCCTTTGATTGTTTCTGATCTGAAAGGTGATAGGCATTAATTCCTTTTTGCTGAGCCAGCCTTAAGGCCAGATCCGCTTCTGATAATAGTTCACTCATTGTTTGATCAGCATGGCTGGTTACCATGCCGATATGGGCAATATCTTCATCTTCAAATTCCAGTGATTTTGAGATCATGCCCAACTCATGCTGTAATTTTTCTCCAAGAGCTTCTATTACTTTGGGTGAGATTGATTTCAGGAGCAACGCAAATTCACTGCCTGATAGCCGTGCCACTAGTGAGTTGGAATGAAATTCACTACTTGTGTTCAATAAATCTGCCAGTTTTTTGAGCAAATCATTTGCCCGGATATGGCCATATTCATTATTAATCTGCACCAGATCATTTAACTGCATGATCACCAGACAACCTTCATTTGCTTTATTTTTTGAATCACAAAAATATTTAAGCTGCTTAATAAAAATAGAGCGATTCGGCAAACCTGTTAAGCCATCCTGAAATGCCTGCTTTTGCAGTTCTTCTGTGAGTTTTGCCTGCTCAGAAAAAATATTTTTCAGCTTTTTTGACATGGTGTTCAGTGCTGTTACCAGCAGTCTAAATTCAATCGTTTTTGGTTTAATATCAATAACAGGAAATTCACGATGACAAATCGCATCAGCCTGTTTACGAATAGCGATAAGAGGTTTAAGCAGCCGTTCCAGAGCACTGGCCGTAATAAATAAAATGACAATAATTACTGACAGATAAACCTTTATTTTATTAAGCGTATTTTCCCATAATTTTTCATAGGCAAAACCGGGATAACTAACAACCTTGATGGTGCCGACTGTTTGCCAGCCATCTTCTACGGTTGCTTCCTCTAGTGGTGGTTGCAAAGTAAAAACATTAACAAACCAGGCAGGTACTGTTTCAATCACTATGGGACGACTTTTACGAAACAGTTCTTTATTATCAATATCAGTGATTGAGATTTCTTTATAATAGCCACTATCAAACATGGCATTGGTATACACCTCTAAAGAGGCAATATCCCCTTCACTTATTTCTGCCGATATAGCGATTCCCAGAGACGTTGCAGCATCCTGTGCATGCGATGAAAGTTGTTCATCTAAATAGTCACGCATACTATCAGTACTAACTAAAAAAGTGGCTATAAATAGCGTTAAAAAGCTAACACAGATCATAATAATAATTTGTCTGAATAATGTCATTTTAATAAACCTTTACCAAAACATTTATATAAAAATCACGTATGAAAGTAGAAAATTTAAAAATATTTTTTTCCCTATAAATGATTTCATAACAATTCTTTACTCATTTTTTCTGTTAATTCTGTCCATAATCGAATTCGACTGCTATTGCCGACTCTTTTACCAAGCTTCTTCTGCTTCTGCAGCCACATACCTTCACCATTAAAACTGTAAACTGGTTTTAAGTCTTTGCGTCTGGAGGCTGGCAGGATTTTTTTATTGATATTGTCAAGCACCAGAGGCACTGAGTGTTTGCTTTCTGTATAAGTCAGAACCATATGTGCCTGATTGTATTTTAAGGCTTTAACATAGGTCAGCTTCAGGTGCTCAATGGAAACACCTAATGACGTCAGAGTGAAATATTTGATAATAGTAAAATCTTCACAATCACCGGCATTTTTTATCAGTGTTTCCAGCGGTGTTGCCCAATAATCTTTTTGTTTCCATAACTTTTTGTCATCAACCCATAGAAGTTGCTTATTAAAGAAGTCATTAGTCAGTCGGAGTTTTTCTTTATCTGATTTATCCTGATTCTGCGCAACAAAACTTTTCCATTTTATCAGTCGTTGAGCAACTTCCGGGCCGTGTTTCTTTTCAACCTGAGCTAATTTATTCTCAGTATAGAGAATGGCCTTATTTGAAGCATAGAGCCAGCCAGCAACTAGCAACGCAGAAGAAATAATGAACAATATAAATGAGGATGAAAGTTTTGGCATATACCTAAAACTAGCATAGTTATATTAATGTCACAAACAATTACTATAATTAGTATCCATCCATTTATTCTGCTTTTAGCTTCACTTCAAAGTGCCTGCTTTTGGCAGAAGGGAGATGAGAGATTGTGAAGCAACAGCTTATAATGTAAATATTTCACATTTTTCAGGGTAGAAATCAACAGAAGCTTATTACATTTTTTAATACAGTATATCCATACACTAATTAAAATATTTATTAATGAGACTATAACCATGAAAAAAATAGTAACTCTTATCACAACAGCCACCTTTTTTGCCATTGCATGCTCTTTAACCGATCAGTTCATCTGGCAAAACGGATTCAGCTGGGGAATTGTCATCACTGGATTTCTGGCAGGTTCAATGATGGTATTACTGAGTCATTCTAATAATAAAAGAGGATCATCTGTACTGTAATCATTTATCGATGAGTTATTTGTTGTAAAACACCAGGTCAGTGACTGAGCACTGTATAGTTATTTTATTTACTTCTGTATAATTAGTAACTATAGAATAATACCACCCCCTCAGCCAACTGACCCATTATGAACAAAAAACTAAGCTTTTTAGATCGATTTCTAACCTTATGGATATTTCTTGCCATGGGGCTGGGTGTGGGATTAGGTATCCTGTTTCCCAATATTTCAGAGTTCAATGATAAATTATCCATCGGAACTACAAATATTCCATTGGCAATTGGCTTGATCCTCATGATGTACCCCCCCTTAGCCAAAGTCGACTACTCACTGCTGCCAAAAGTCTTTAAGGACAAGCAGGCTATGTCCTTATCTTTAGTTTTAAACTGGCTGGTAGGGCCGGTGCTCATGTTTGCTCTGGCATTAATTTTTCTACATGATGAGCCCGGTTATATGAGCGGCCTGATCCTTATTGGTCTGGCACGTTGTATTGCCATGGTGCTGGTCTGGAACGAATTAGGCGGCGGCAGCAAAGAATATGGTGCCGCCTTAGTGGCCTTAAACAGTGTCTTTCAAATTTTTACTTATAGCTTTTTTGCCTGGTTGTTTATCACCATTCTTCCCCCTTATTTTGGCCTGCAGTCCAGTGTCGTTGATATTTCAATCGGTGAAATTGCTGAAAGCGTTTTAATTTATCTGGGCACCCCTTTTCTGGCAGGTTTTTTAAGTCGAAAAATTTTAGTCCAGAAAAAAGGGGAACAATGGTATGTGGAAAAATTTATTCCAGCCATATCACCGATTACTCTGGTTGCTTTACTGGCAACCATTGTCTTAATGTTCAGCCTGAAAGGGGAATTGATAGTCGAAATACCAATGGACGTCATAAAAATAGCCATTCCTTTAATCATCTATTTTATACTGATGTTTTTTATCAGCTTTTTTACAGCAAAAAAGATGGGTGTAGATTATGAGCGCAGTGCATCCATTGCATTTACCGCAACAGGCAATAACTTTGAGCTGGCCATTGCTGTATCAATTGCTGTATTTGGTATCAGCTCCCAGCAAGCATTTACCGGAGTCATAGGCCCTCTGGTTGAAGTCCCGGTACTTATACTACTGGTAAATGTTGCACTATGGTTACGAAAACGCTTTTTTATCAGGGGCAATTAAAAAGGAAAGTACAGTTTTGTTCTAAAAGTTATTAAGGCTTGTCTTGGCTGCTTAAAAATATTGTTGCCCATAAGGGGACTTGAACTCACATTGAAAAAACCTTTAAACACATATAGGCAACTGATTGTTAACAATAAAACTCTATCACACACTCAAGATAGACACTCAGTGTAGCACCCTGATGTTGGCCATGCGACTCTATTTTATATATTTACTTTATCGACACATTAGCTTTATGTGTCGAAGAAATTGAATTTTATCGACATATAAAGCTGCCATGTTCATGGTATCAACATATCTTGAATATATGTCAAAATAATAAGGATTCATAAGCATATACCTTGGATGTCAGAAAAGCCTTTTAATGATAAACATTTCAAAATACTTTTTACTATCTCAAAATAATGTCACCTTTGTTGCATCTTATGAACAATGGATTGTTACTGTTTTTGCATGATATCCACCAAATTGTTAAATGATCGCCATAAAGTGATATTTTTAAATGGAAAATATTGATAAATGTTACAAATTTCTGAAAGTGTTACGATATATGGTGCTCAGGAGAGGACTTGAACCCACACTTTGCATCTCTCGCAAAGCGCCTTTAACTTATTGATGTTAAAGAAATAAGATTTTCCTGAATGTTCAAGGATTAAAGAAAGTGTACCACCTTAGTGTTATCTTTCATAGGGCTTGTTTTAAAGATTTTCCGTTAGCACATTGCTAAATTCTTTGGGCAGATCATAAAAGCAATAGGGATTTAAAAACTGTCTGCGCCAGAAGAGTTGTTGATCCACTTCCGATAAATCTGCATTTTCACAAACCATCGGATAATGCGCTTTTATGGTAGCGACCTGTAATTGAATAATCGCTTTCGCAGCTTTCTCAGATAGCTGGAATGACTCTCTTGCTGCCAAGCAGTTACTTAACTGACTCAGTTTGTTGTCACCGTGAATATTCATTGCCTGTGATGCTTCCTGGCCTGTACGACCTTGTGGGCATATATCATAGGCGGGTGTCAGAGTCAGTTGACGACCATCCCAAAAAGCGGCGTGATTACGGGCGTGATCATCGGTGTTGCCAACCAGAATATTAAAAACGATACGTCGGTATAACTCATGCAATGTTGCTTTGGGGACGGTGAATTGATGACGGATACGCTCAGCAAGTGTTTCATAACTGGCATAGCGTGCTTCATGTTCTGGAATGGCAAAGATGGTCAAACCAGAGACCATCGCTTTTCGATACCATTTATTGTCTTCACCATAATCACGGTCAAACCGTTCTATGAGTAAAACATCTTTGTTTTGAGCCTTGGTTAGTTCAACATGTGCAACATCAATACCCACCAGCCTGGCCAGTTTCATAGCGATATATTCTGCTTTAACCACGCTATAGGTATCCGTCGTTCCAGAAAATTTAGCAATAAATTTTTGCTTATCAGTTTCTATGCTGGCTTTTGGGCGCGCTCCGCCAATACTTGAAGCATGATTAAGTGCCTGGTCCAGCTCTTTTGTCAGGGGTACGCCTTTGTCTACCAGTTCGGACGCTTGTTGAAGTTCTTCCAGGCTGGCTGCTTTCTGGGTTCTTGGCTTATAGACAGTTGCCGATTCTTGAAAATCCAGATTGCCGATCCGATCAGAGCCAGACATTAACAGATATGTCAGCTCGTCCAATTCTGTTAGATCGATATCATCTTTTTTCTTACCTGTGACCTGATTGATAATGACACGACGTCCCCATGCATCGGGTGAACCATCCCGGATACAGCTTGGCATATCCATACGTGGCATCAAAGGTAATTTGCCCACTTTTAACGGCAATTCTGATCCATAGATAGAGACGGCATCATCTCTGGCAAGGTAGCTTTGGCCATAGTTAAAGCTTAGTTTTCCATTATTACTTTCTAACCGTCCTGCAACCACAGGCTCACTTCGATTCTCAAGCCAAATCCAGACAAAAGCTCCTTTGGTTTTAGAAATCATCAAACACCTCTTCTGACTCAGTATCTATCCGCTTGGGGAGCAAAGCTAATTGCAAATTGAGATTATCTTGCATGGCAGCCAGCTTTTGGCTGTCCTCTTCAAATAAGCGAATTCCCAATAAGAGGGCTACTTCAAAATAGAGACCTAATTCAGTAGTAGGGCTTCCTTGCTCAATTCTTCGGACTGTCGGACGTGTGGTACCAGCCCTCTCGGCCAGCTCAGCTTCACTCCAGCGGAGCTTTTTTCGAGCCACTTTAATCTGGGAGGCAAATATCTTTATGGCTTGCAGTGTCTGGCTTGAGTATGTACGACTATTTCTACCCATTAGCTCATCCTCCCATTTGGTGTAATCATACTTAAAAGTTAGCGGACATTTTGAAGCCTGTCAAACTATAATTGTAATATATATTTATCATAGTGTGACTCTATGTAATATAAAATTTACATTTGTTGCGGTATTCTAAATATTAAATACGTTGTTTGCTATGTTGACCTGTATTTAGCTTTTCATGCATTATGCTATGATGAGTAAGATTTAATATATTCTGTAAAAAAAGGATTTCAAAACATCGAAGTACCACTAAAAGTACCACCAATTGCTGATATATTAGTAATTATCATTTGATATTATTGTAAATTAAACCATAAATTTGCACTTTTTTTAAAGCATAAGTTTGCACTTTATGTACACTTATCATTATCTTTGGCAAATTTTGCTACCTTTCTTGTCAGAAGGCCATATTTTCTCAAAATGAATATGAGACATGTGTAGCATGAAAAATTAGTTGTCAACTTTAGCGGGGGAAGTTTCCTCCCTAGTTGGGAAGCATGTTAGCTTAAAACATCAGAGTGAAATATAATGTACTTTGGAAATTATTGAGGAGTAATGCAACATCACTTTTGAGAAATATAGAAAGAGAAGCAACTATTCATAACTTGTCATATTTATGAGCCAATTAACTGTACTATCAATGTCAAATGCTTTGGCTCCATACCCTTCATTCAAAAGATGCTCAGGTAAAAGATAGTCATATTTTTCTGTTTGCTTGTTTTCAATGAACTCAGCAAGTTTAGCATTCCCTGGTTTATCCATAGAACATATTTCCTGAAGAGATTCTGATATATCCGAAAGTTTTGAATTCTCTACTTCAATCACACCTGCAAAACAACTTGCTCGATACCCAAATTTAATGAGTAAAACTGTTAGCGTGTTAATAATTTTATCTCCCATCCAAGGGATAATATAAATATGATTACCATGTCTGATTATAAAGTTTTTATCTAGTTGCAACTTACGAAAAACTTCCAGTCCTTCATAAAATAAATCCCTTGCTGTTGTATCCAAAAATTCCAGTCTATTTTCTCCTACATTAATTCGGTAATCTCCTTCTGAATAAATCCTGAACATTTCCTGTCGAACTCGATCATGGATTGATATACCACTACCACCAAATTTTGGTGCTTTGCCTCCTTTTGAAGAGATAACATAGATGACTTTTTTTTCAATGTTTATCTCTTTGACTTTCCAACGTCGGCCTCCAAACACAATATGTTGTTCTGGTACAACCAGAGAATCAACAGGTAAGGTTCCCAATGTTTTTCCATCCACTACAATTCTATATTCTTCGGGTGTATTGAAAACTGCATAGAATGTATAGTGATTGACCAGTTTTTCTCCTTCGTCAGCTAGGACAAGCTCACCACTGGATAGTTGAGAAATGAGGTGTTTTTCTCCCATATCTGTTAGCAACACCTTAAAATGTTCTATTGTCACTTTATTAAAAGGGCCAGATTGACAAAGAAGTTCCCAGAGCTGCTCAGCTCTAACACCTCCCCATTGTGCAATAGTTGCCAGGATCTGATGTAATAATGTCGAAAAATGAAATTTCTCAGTATCAGGGGGCTCATACCATTTATCTCTAAGTAAAAGATGGAGCATGGCAATACTTTGCAAGAGTTCAATACGTAATTTATCAATGATATTTGATTCAGCATTCAGTTCATTCTCAGAAATAAACATGCGGAGTATCGCAGATTCACCTCGACGTCCAGAACGACCTAACCGTTGTCGCAAACTGGCAACAGAATGGGGTGCTGTGACCTGACAAACTGATTTTACTTTACCGATATCAATGCCCAATTCCAATGTCATGGTACATATTGCCGTGGTGGGTAACATATCTTTTTGAAGACGTGATTCTAATTCAGTTCGAAGTTCTTTAGATAATGATCCATGGTGGGGGAAAAATTCATTAGGAACTAGATTTTCCTGGCACAATTCACTGAGTTTGACTGCTATATGCTCTGTTCTTTGCCTACTATTTGCAAAAACAAGATGAGAATCTCCTCTCAATAATTCATACAAATCATGGGCAATCTGAATATCTGCGGGTAAGGGTGTATTTGAGAATTCATCCTCATTGTATTCTTCAGTGACATGGTTAATGTAACCACGTATTTGCATTTTAAGTGAGCTTTTAGACTGTGCTCCACTGATAAGAGAACATTTGAAAGTTCCAGCAGGTCTAAGATACTGCATAACGCTGTCCATATCACCCAAAGTTGCACTTAATGCAATTCTCGGGATTGGATTTTTAAATCGGCCAAGCAGGTGTTCCAGACGGTTCATTAGAGACTGAAGATGATTGCCTCGCTCGGAGCCAATAAAAGCATGATATTCATCGATGATAATGTACTTTAAGGATTCAAAAGCAATTTTGACCCAACTTGAATCACGAATTAGCAATGATTCAAGTGATTCTGGAGTAATTAATAAAATACCTTGTGGATTTTGTCTGGCATGCTTCTTTTTTGATTGTAGACTATCGCCATGCCATGGAGTAACTTTCATATCCATTATATCGCAGAGGCTTTCTAAGCGACGATATTGATCGTTTATCAATGCTTTTAATGGACTGATATACAAAATTCCAAAACTATCTTCTTCTCCAGCAATGGCACTACAAGCTGGTAAAAAAGCCGCTTCAGTTTTTCCAGCGGCTGTAGAGGCACTAATTATGACATCTGTCTTTTCAGATAGAATAGGAAGTATGGCATCATTCTGAATACTCCGTAGCTCAGCCCATCCCTGTTTGTAAACCCACTTTTGTGCAGCTGGATTCAGATGTTGGAAGAAATCTTTCATGATTACAAGGTAAAACTTGCCAAACCATCATCAGCTTTATTATCAACTTCTGGCATATCACTAACTTTTTCTTTATTAATATCAATTGATTCAATCAAATCAGTCCAGGCTAAATGTTTATTTTGATCAAGAACAGCTAACATATCTGCAAAGGCTTTAATTGTATTTCTTGGCGTTCTAAAATAAGCATCCCCTACCTTTTTGCTGCAATGATGTAAAAAAGCCTCTAAGGCTTCATCTGGTACTAAATATTGCAATTCATCACCTGAGGCAAATACATGGCGAAGATTTTTTAAAAGAATGTAAAGCTCTTCTGGTGTCAGACTAGCCAAATGAAGTGTTGGGGATGAGTAATCTATAACTCCTGCTTTTTGAGCAAAACTATTTTCGGCTAATCGTGACTGTAAAGCCTCATAACTATATAAACCTTTTCTTGGATCAAGGAGAAATTCGGGAGTGCCTCCTAATAAGAACCCTAAATATTCTGCACTGCCTTGTAGACAATCATTTAGGATTCTTAATATTTGTTCGTAATTGGCATTTCTTGCCTGAGTACTATTAAGTTTATAAAGATTGACCATTTCATCAAGATTAACTAATAAGCCTTCATAACCAGCCTGCCTTACAAATAAACTCATCAATTTGAGGTGATCATAAAATGATGCATCCGAAATAATTGTTCTTACGTTCAGATCCTTTTTAGCGTCTGTTTTGGTAGTGTATTCGGCTCGTAACCAACGAATGGCATTTAACTTTAACTCATCATTATCATGTTCATGTCCTTTCCAATAGGCGGCGATAACCTGAGCAAAATCATACCCACCAACGAATTCTGTAAGATGCATAAGTCGTTCATGAATAATATCCGAAACAGTCACAGATTTTTTCTCTGCTTCCTGACGAGCCATGGTGATGAATCTTTCAACTACACTGGTTAATGCGTTACCCTCAGGTTTATTTCGGGTAGACAAATTTTGCATTAATTCTGAATAAAGATTTCTGGCCTGACCACCTGAAGCATGAATTCGTCTGTCTGGTGATAAGTCAGCATTGAGTGACACTAATTTCTTTTCAAGTGCAATGGTGCGGATCACACTTAGAAAAAATGTTTTCCCAGAGCCGTATTCACCAATGATAAATCTAAATGCCGAGCCACCTTGAATAATACGTTCTATATCCAGATAAAGAGCCTTTACTTCATTTACCCGGCCAACCTGAATGTGTTGAATACCAACACGGGGAGTAACCCCAGCTTTGAGTGATTGAATAATTGAGTCACGTTCTTTAGGTCGTAAGCGTTTGGCAGCCATAATATTTCCTATCGTTATAATTCTGCAATTTCTTCAGCAAGTTCCAGGTCGATAAATATAGGTGTGCCATCTTCTATCAGGGGTGCATCAACATGATCGAATGACCAGTCGTTGATCTCTTCAATTGCACCATCAACCATTAACTGCAATTTATCACAAAGATTTTTTATTTCATCTGGTGACCATTCTTCTCGGGTGATAAGTTGTTTATATAAATTCTGATGTTTATCATCAAGGTTAGATAGTATGTCATTTGATGATACCATTTCAATAGACTCTTCATCTTCAATTTGAGGTTCCTCATGGAGATTATCATCGATAAAGATTGATTCAAGAACAGATTTTACATCATGAGTTTCCTCTTCATGTATTTTTAATAATTCTCTGTTCAATGAAAATACTGATGTTTGCACATCGGTTTCAGCTTCGATAACTGGCACTTTTTTTGATTGAGAAGGAATCTCTTTTTGGGATGAAGAGCTGTGTATATCACTGACTACCATAGACTTATCAAGTCCAAGAGATGTATAAAGCTTTTCAAGTTGTTTAATTTCACTTGGTTCAATATTACCATCAGCCAGAGCGACACTGATCAATATATGGCTTACCGCAGTTTTTTCTCGATTATTAATACTTTCAAGACGTGACTTTAATCCAGCCATATTTGCTGGAGTGTTCAAACGCCATAGCAAATAAGCATGAAGTGATCGCCTTTCAGTTTCTGTTAACTGATTGTCATTTTCAATAATACTTTTTAATAAGCTGACTTCTGATTCATCAATGTGATTATCTATGCTGGCAACCATTGCTCCCAAACGCAAAATAGTACCAGCCTGCATAAAAGCATGGGATGGAGAAAAATCTTTTCCATGACCACCTAAAAAAAGAACCAATTTTCCATTCATATCTGGCTTCGCCTGGTGGTAACTAATATCAGGAGCCATCCCATAGCCAGTTTTTTCAATAAGATTTGACAACATTTCAGCTTCTTTTTTATTTATTTTTATTGGTGCTTCCCCACCAAACTGTTCAAGTAAAGACTCTACTGGAACAATTACATCAGATTCTAATATTTGAGAATTGATCCACTTTTTTAAATGCTGAAATTGTGGATTAGGAACCAAATTGGCTAAATCATTTGGTAATAATGCAAAGGCAGTTAAAGATATATGAGAATTTTCTGGTCTGCCAATAAAACGACTAAAGGCTTCAAGCTCAGCTGTACAGGATTCTGCTAATCCCATAAGCTTTTTTACTGGTGCTTTCAATCGACTGGGATCAGGTAAGTCTAAACTAATTGACGGATATCCTCTCAAAGATGAACTGGCAGGATAATATTCAATTTGTAACTTGGTTTTATTAGGTTTAACCTTTAGTCCATTTGGATATTTTTGCTTATAACGAAGTTGAAACAATAAATTAAATTCTTTTTTACAACGGCGGGCTGGTGTTTTTAAATTATATTCAGGATGGCTTCTGACCCATGCAAGAGCCAATTTTTCAGGAATAGGTTTTTCTTTACTGACATAAAACGCCAGTGAATATTTAAAGGTCGATGTAAAGCCTTTTTTTTCTGATATTAAATTTTGAATTGGTAACTTTATATTTTTTTGTTGGTTTATTACCCATACATGTGACAGTAGATTGGTAATGTAACCATTAAATGAACGGTTATCACTATAAATTACTTTTAAGCGCTTTAATTCTTTTAATAAAGCAATACGTTCACTGTCTGAAACTTGTCCTTTTTGATGATCATCTATTAAGAGTCGTCTTTCGAGTCCATAAAAATAGAGAAAAACATAACCAATATAAGTTTCTGGATCATTTCGTTCACTACTAAGCCATTCAAGGTATGCTGCACGATTTTCTGGACTGATTTCGGAGTATCCAGGCCAGTATCCCATCTGATCACCACCATAGTCAGGTGATTTTGTATTGAATTTTAAAGTCTGGTCAACAAGAGAAGACTCCGTATTATAATTATCCAGACTTTTTAGTTGACCACCAACATAAATAAATCCATTTTTAATTTCATAGCTACCTATTTTGACAACTTCGCTAGGCATTACCCATTTTCCAGACTGTTTATTTTTACTTTCAGACCTTCTGGAGTTATTCGTTGTAGCTGTAATTCTAAAATCAACTAAATCACTATCAACATCTTTTCGACGTGATGCTTTTTTTCCTTTTTTATTTAAAGATGAATAAATAATTACCCCAATAATAAATAATATTAGCCATTCCATAAATGAGCCTTTTTATTGTTTTTTTTAATCATTATTTTCTTGATAACTTTTAGATTGTGATAAAGCTGATGACAACAAACCTGCTGGAACAGCAATAATACCTAAACCTATCATTAAAATACAAAATGTAAAAATTTTACCACCAATAGTAATGGGATAAATATCACCATATCCAACCGTAGTTAATGTTGCAACTGACCACCACAAGCTATGGAAAATAGATTTGAATAGCTCTGGCTGAGCTTCATTTTCAAAATAGTATATTCCAACAGCCGACAGATATAAAAGCATACAGGTTACAAGACTGAATAAGATTAACTCCTCTTTAATTAAACTGAATGCATGTTGAAAGCGATGTATTGCTTTACTGTATCGAAATAATTTAAATAGCCGAAATAATCTGAGAAACCTGAAAATTCGTAAACTTCTCAAATCAATTGATGTAGAGAGATAAAAAGGTAATATAGCTAATAAATCAATAATGCCGTAAAAACTAAAGATATATTTTAATTTTTTTCTACTTAAAAGTATCCTCAATCCATATTCAAAGGTAAAAATTAAAACAATTGTTACTTGGGCAACATAAAGTAAACCAATGATCTTGGGTGACAAATCCGGAATAGTACTAATTGAAAATGTGATTAAAGATAGAATAATGAGAAATTGGATAAAATAATCAAATATTTTACCCAAAACTGTATCACTTTCTATGATTATTTTTCTTAGTTTCTGTATCAAAATTATTGTTTTTTATAGTGTTTATTTCCCATTATAAAAAGACTGGAGTAAAAATACAGAAAAAATAAATTTAAAGGTTAACTTGTAAGCACAATCTGACACATCTTATTTTTATGAATGTCTGAATTTTGGTTTTATAATATTGAAACAGTATTGGAGCTTCTTATAATATAAAATTATTAAATTTCAACCTCTACATGAACAGGGATACCAACCTGAATAGCCACAGGAGTATAAACATCAACCGTTTCGTCAGGTGTTGAAATTGATACAACTAACGTATATCGAGTTTTTTTGTCCCAACACTTCAAGTAACTACGTTCCCTCCACCATCCAATAGTTGGTGAAACGGCAATTAGATTTGAATCAGCTAGTTCAGCTGCTGAACCTTGCCAAATATCAGAATGAACAGAGCCACGATCTCTTGCCTGACTACCTAACAACCAGTGTTTAGAAGGGCTTATAGTACCTGGATTACCTTCATCTGCATCTCTTGCAGCTTTATTAATCCTTTTTGAAAATTCATTTTTTGACTCACCTGGAGAGTTGAGCTCAAACCGCAATGCATGAGAAGCATATCGATATCGATCTTTCCAACCAACTTCCCCAGGCCCTGGCTCAACAAAATATGACAATGTAATTCGCATTTCTACAGGCGTTTCATCAGGCAAATTTAACAGCACATCTTTAGGCCAAGGTAATTCATAGAGATGCATATCTCGAGTTCTATATCCACTCTTACCTGTTGGCATTTTATCAAAGGGCTGTAATGTTGATTGTGCAATTAATGTAAGCGCATTTTGAGCACTATACATAGCTCGCTCTAAATCTGGAACGCCATAACCACAAATACTGAGTAAGTACTTATAACTTGTTTTTGTATCGTCATTAATAAACTGTTGCTTTAAATCTTCAGGCCATTTTGCACTATGAATTATTAGAGCACGAATGGTTTCTGGCCAAAAATCAGGAAATTGGGCTTGGAGCTTACCCGTCATCCAACCTAGTTTAGCAGTTGCCGCACTGGTCATATTAAAATAATTAAAATGTGCTACCTGTGGCTCATAATGTGTTGACAATAAAGAGAGATCATCACATTCTGTAGTAAATCCAGTACCATCAACTGCTAAATTACCACCTTCCAGAACAACTTCTGGCTTAACAGGCCATTTATTTTCTTCCCATGTTGTTGAAGTTGTCGAAAAAGGTGATAGATTATTTTTTGAGGCTACGGGAGTATATCCTGCAAGTGTAACATCTGTTATCTGATCAAGTTCAGTATAGGCTCCAACAGTAAGAGCATTCCATGATTGAGCAGGATCATGAACTGAATCAGTTAGCTGAATATCAGGATATTGATTTGCTGCATCATTGGTATTAACTGTAATATTTCCAGCACTTACAATAATCAAACGTTGAAGATCATCTTCTGCCCCCGATGTTAACTGATCCAGCTCTGCAGACCAGGAACTCGGACGGCCTTGATCACGGGTGTCTTCTGCTGTTACTGCAAGACAAATACTACGCTGCTTATTTTTTTCTGGTGCTTGAATTTCAGCCCGACTAATCGCCTGAGAAGTAATATATCCCCAGAGATTCGGGACATTTTGTTCAGGTGGCGGTGGCAATATTTTTACTGATTCTAGTCGATGAGTCATTTCTATTTGTGTCGTAGATTCCAAGGCTTCCGTTAAATCTCCATAAGCAGCAATCCCAGCCATCAATGTTCCATGCTTATTATGATCATTACTACCCCAGACTGGTTTAACGGATTGACAGTCAACATCATTTAATACTGGTTGTAATAATGGATGGCCATTATTAACCCCCGTATCCAGAATACAAACAACTGCTTGTGACTCATCATCAACCTGACATCGTTCAAGTAGCTCCTCTACCCATTCTGCTTGCTCTCGATTCCCTAACTCTGTCCAAAAATTGGCTGTTGTTTTAGCTCTACGATATTCTGCTATGTTATCAGAGTATTTTGTGATATTTTCTAATTGGGCTCTGTTAGCAAAAACCACCTTCACTGCTCGTTCTGGGAATTTAATCACCCCATCCCTAAACTCGATTTGTTGCTCATTTAGTAATGTTTCAAACCCTTGAATAACATCTTCTTCATGACTACTTAACCACACTTCAATCCATTCAGGTTCATCATCAGGTGCAAGTTCCTCTAGATCACTCCAAAAGGAAGTAACTAGCAGTGCTTTTCGCATATCTGCAATACTATTAATCAGTTTTGAATTTTTTGGAACTCCTTTAGCTGTTTCTTCATTGATATATTCTTCCAGTCTATCAAGAAAAAACTGCTTTTGTATGTGTGGCACGTAAACAGTCGCTAAGACTATGGCTTGTTGTTCTTCTCCACCTATATCATCAGCAATTTCAGCCCTTGTTACTTTTCTTACATTTAGAAGACGAATCCGCTTTGGCAAATTTTCCAGACTTTGGAGTTCTAATTCAGTATTGGGGTCACTTTGAAACTCAATATAAACACCGTTACGATTAGAATGACAAACGGCCATTTCATTATCAGCTTGTTGCCATGCATGAGTAAATTGTCTTTGTAAAAATTGACCATGAGGAATTCGGTCGCGGATTGGACTAGCATTTCCACCGCGACCAAGTTTAGTGGTTGTATACAGACTGGATTCTGGAGGTTCAGTTAATACAATATGAGGTAATTTTCTTGGTATCAAATTTTCATCCTTAAAGTCCTCAACTTATTTTTTATCGAACCAGATAAGCATTGTTGCGTTGTTCTATGCTATCTAAAAGTTGTGATGCATTAATTTTTTTATTATCACTCAAAATAGCCGTTTTTATTGCATCACGGCAAGCATGATCAATTTCAGAATGGCTCAAATTATCACTGGCAGAAAGTATTTTTTTCCAGGCGAAGCGTGGCCCCTTAAAAGTTCCCAGAATATTTTCAATCAAATGCTTACGTTCATTTTCTTCTGGTGTTTGGTAATTCAAAACATCATCAAATCGACGAAATAGAGCATGATCCAACAGTTTAGGGTTATTGGTTGCAGCAATTATTAAACTATCCGAATGATCCTGTTCAATAAACTGGAGGAAAGCATTCAGCACTCGACGCATTTCACCTACATCATTATCTGAGGTACGCTCACCACCAATAGCATCAAATTCATCAAAAAGGTAAATTCCATGTTCCTGCTGTATTAAATTAAAAACCTGACGTAACTTGGCACTGGTTTCCCCCATAAATTTGGTTACCAGGCGATCAATTTGAATGATATGAAGAGGTAGATGTAATTCATGAGCCAGCACTTTTGCTGTCAAAGTTTTTCCGGTACCAGGAGGACCTGCTAATAGTATCTTGCGTCGATGAATCAAGCCATGAGATTTTAGCTTATTTTGTTGACGGTATTCATGGATTATTCTCTGAATACGCTGTTCAAGAGAAGTAGACAGAACCAGACTAGACATAGGTATTTCTGATTCTTCAGTAATTAATAAGCCTTTTAAATCCTTAGGAAAAGGAACAACTTTCAAGTGCTTAATTTCAGTACGACGCTCATTATCTATCAATTCACGGATTTCATGAGCCAGAGTAGCATGCCCTTGTCTGGCTTCATGAGAAGCCACCTGCAATGCTATTGTATAAAATCGTTCTTTATCTTCGCTGCTATAAGAGCGGATCAATGATTTGATCTGTGCTGCTGTTGCCATAACGAAACCCTGTCTATATCTTTATTTATTATAATGTTTTTGGGAATTATTTCATCTACTATTAAAAATAGCTCATACTCATATTTCATTATATGGGCAAAAGTAATCTCCATCTCTTTGTTAACTTCAAATAATCTATTTGAAGTATTTTTTATTATTTTTCCAAAGAAATATTTAACTCTAAGGTATTAGATATTTTCAACAAGTTTTTAATGCATACATTTCGTCTACCTCTCTCTATGTCACTGATATAACTTCGTTTTAAGCTACACATAACACTAAGTTGTTCTTGCGTTAGCTTTTTTTTCTTACGTGCTTCACTAATTTTCTTTCCTAAGTGATTTAGGAAACTTTCTTCATTCATTGACACTTTTAAAATCTTACCTATAATGACACTTATAAGTGTTATTTTGAAGCAAAAGTCTGGAGACGTCAATGCTCAATGATGAAAAGCTTATCGAAATTTGCAAACTCTATAGAGCCACTAATTAAGGCATAAAGTTGTTCATAAAATCCGTAAGAACTCTCCAGCCATAAACGTAGGTGAATCTGGCTATAAGAATAGAATCCCATCTCGATTTCCCAGTAAGAAAATGCTTTGCACCATTCAGGAGGAAGTCACACAATAGAATTGCCTGCAATTTACCAAAAGGGATTTGATAATCGGGCCTTTGAATTCTGGGACCAGCCTTTTGTAAAGCTGAATTTACAATGTTTATCAAATCTAACCATCAGGTTAGAGTCCAATCAATAGCAGATTTTTTTGTCATCAGTAACTCTTTTATTGCCTGGGAGGAGTGGAAAGCCAGAAAGAATTAATAAGGCTCTGTTCAAAATTCCAAATCACTTCATTTTTGATGAAAAGCTGGGAATTTATCTTTCGCCACCTACAGAAAGTTATGCCCATCATTTGGATTAGATTTTCATGTCTGATCAGATTCACAAATTAATTATCACCTGACCAAAAATCTAAAATTTCCACATGATTATTTTCGTGGAAAATTTCCATTTTCTCACATAGAAACAAAGGAAACCGCAAATAGAATATTTAATAAACGGACTTATTGCTCACTTGTATCATTAATACACGAAAAAATAATCTTGATACTGATCAGATTTACTTTTTGATTCTTCATCAATATTTTTATGTTGAGAATGAGTTGCTACGAGAAATAGAGCATTGTCAGATATACAAAGACAAGACAACCAGAGGTTTAATTAAAACATGCATTAATATCAAGTCAGTCACACATCCTAAGTCTGGTGATACTTTATCATGGCAGGAACAAGAATTTTCAGTTGTGTCAACCAGTGAACGCAGTCTATTCTTACAGAGCTTAAAACTGATTCTGCTACCACAAGTGATGAAATTAAACAGGTTATGTTCAGAGCATCATCAGATGATTTAGACACGGCATTAAAATGCAAAAAAATAACCAAAAGAATTCATTCAAGAGAAAAAATTAAAGATGTTTTAAAGAATAAAGCTGCACAAAGTACAAAGATATGATTGAAGTGACATGATTTTATAAAATTATTGCAGTGTTTGGTGCCCAGGAGAGGACTTGAACCTCCACGCCCCGAAGAGCACTAGCACCTGAAGCTAGCGTGTCTACCAATTTCACCACCTGGGCAAGGGGCAAAGTGTGGATCAGTACCACTTTGGAATGAAGCGAGAGTATACTCCTTTTTTTTTGTAAATTCCTCTTTTTTTACTCAATGACTCTTTTTTTTTCATTAAGCTCTGAATTAACCCCTGATTTGACCTGATTTCAGTAAAAATATTTATAATAAACAATGAATTGTATGTATAATAATCACTCAACTTTGAAATAGAGCATGATAGATAGTTCATTAATCACATTCTTTATTGCTTCTTTTTACTTTGCAATTTGAAGGGATAGATTTCCTCTTGTGAATAATTATAAATGGCATCTAGTCATTATTGCTGCTTCACTGATATGTGCTGTCAGTACTTTTTTTTTCTACAACGATGAAAAGTCATTCCTTAATGAACAGACTAAATTGCAGATTGAAGAACTTAAGCGTCTGAGCCTGAATATAGAAGGTAGTCATTCTTCTATGGATACAAATGTTGATATCATCGCAGAGCAAACCCGAAAATTCAAAATCATTGCCCTCATCAGATCACTTGAAGAACAGGCTAAAGAAGCCAGTTTATTTACCGGCAAAGTACTTAGCACACGACAAAAACTTATATCACTGATTATTCTCCTGGTTTTTCTTTATTTAAGTTACGTTCTCCTCAAAGTTATCAGTACCTCAAAGCGGATTGAGGATTCTAATTCACGCATTAAATCTGAAATAGCAAAAATTCAAACCACATTTGCCTCAATTGGTGATGCTGTGATCACTACCGATCAGCATGGCCTGATTGATTATATGAATGATTCTGCCCAGGAATTGACCAATTACTATCTTGAGGACAAAACAGAGACACCAATTAATGTGGTCTTTAAAATTTTTAATGAAGATAACTTTCTACTGGATAATCCCGCTGAAACTGCCATTCGTGAGGAGCAGGTTATAAAAGGGAAGTATAATATCTTCTTACAGCGTCGTGGTGGTGAACAACTGCCCATAATCTATACTATAGCCCCCATACATGATTCAGACAGCAAGGTTATCGGTACGATCATTGTTTTTCATGATACCAGTGAGACCCACAAACTCACTAAGGCACTTTCCTGGCAGGCAACTCATGATGCTTTAACCAAATTACCCAATCGCATTTTACTTAAAGACAAACTGGAAAGTTCTCTTGAAGAAGTTAAACATAATCAGACACTGCTGACCCTGTTTTTTATCGATCTTGACGGCTTTAAACCGGTTAACGATGAATATGGTCACGCTCAGGGTGATAGAGTTCTTAAAATTATTGCCCAGCGTCTGCTCACAGTCATTCGTAATGATGATATGGTTGCCCGCCTGGGTGGCGACGAATTTGTGATCACCTTACTTTCATTTGATCATATTGATGAAATCACTAAAGCTCTGGAAAGAGTTATGCAGACAATTTCTCAGCCTATTCCTGTCGGCAGTGATAATATTATTCTCAGTGCCAGCATTGGCGTCAGTATCTTTCCAGAGGACAACTCCGATTCTGATACACTTTTACGCCATGCTGATCAGGCCATGTACATCGCCAAGCAACGGGGGCGCAACCAGTATCATTTTTTTGACGTCGAATCGAATCATGTGACAACACAACGAGAATTACAGCGCCATCGTCTTGAACAAGCAATGGACAACGATGAATTTTTTCTGGTTTACCAGCCTAAAGTGAATATGCGAACTGGTAATATTTATGGTTTTGAAGCTTTAATTCGCTGGAACCATCCTGAAGAGGGGATTATCTTACCCGCAAAATTTATACCTCTATGTGAGGACAGTGATTTAATTCTACGTATTGGCGACTGGACTTTTTCAAAAGCCATGGAGCAACTTCGTCAATGGCTGAAATCTGGTTTTGACTTTCATATAGCCATTAATGTTTCCCCAAAACAATTACAAAATTCAAACTTTTTAAACAAGCTGGATCAGTTATTATCTGATTTTCCTGATATCCCCCCTCACCATATTGAACTTGAAATACTGGAATCCGCAGCACTTCAGGATACCAGTACGGTGAGTGAAATTATCAGAGCATGCCATCAACGTGATATCAGTATTGCTCTTGATGATTTTGGTTCTGGTTATGCATCACTGTCTTATCTGAAACAACTGCCGGCAAATCAATTAAAAATCGATAAATCTTTTATTCTTGATATGCTTACAGATGAGGGTGATCGGGCTATTGTAGAAGGTATTATCAGTCTTGCCGGAATTTTTAAACGTCAGGTAATTGCTGAAGGTGTTGAAACCAGAGAGCATGGTGTCATGTTGTTACGACTGGGCTGTGATATGGCCCAGGGTTATGGTATTTCAGAGCCATTAAGTGCCGATGAAGTTTTAAATTGGGCAAGAAGCTGGGAGCCTGATCCCAACTGGTTATTGTGGTCAGAGACAGCCTGGGAAATTTCAGATTTTCCTCTACTCATTGCTCATAGCGATCACTTTACCATCATGAATAAATTGATGCAGTCAGTTGCTGAAAATAATGCTGAACAGTTTGAACTATTATCACATCATAACTGTCGTTTAGGCAGCTGGTATTATAAAGTTGGAGTCAAAAAATACGGGCACTTAAGCTGCTTTAAAGAATTAGAAAACCCCCACCGAAAAGCGCATAAACTTGGCCAGACAATAATACAATTATGCTCTGATGGCAAGCAAGCTGATGCCTTAGAATTAATCCCTGAACTTATAAAAGCTCGAGACAAAGTATTACTTAAATTGAATAGTTTGCAGCAGGCAATATTAGATCAGAATGGGGGTGAGAACAACACTACAGCCTCAGCACCCCAAAGCAGTCTATAAGGCCCGTGATTTCATGTAGCCCTGTTCACTGACCCGACTCCATTGAGTCACATTATCTTTAAATTCAACAAATGACTTGTGGATCTTCTTTGAGATAGCATCATGTTCACCAACTTTAGCCACCACATCATTTGCCAGCGAATGCAGTTTGATAATAACATCATCGGGGTACTGGCGCATTTCTACTTTATGCTTTTTAATCAGTGTCTGCAGTGCCTGATTATTTTTAGCGGTATAGTCAGCCAGCATATCCTGATTGGCAACACGACAGGCAGCACGAACAATAACTTGCAGATCTTTGGGCAACTCATTGAAGGCATCTTTATTGATCATCGCTTCCATAGTTGAACCGGGCTCATGCCAGCCTGGATGGTAGTAAAATTTGGCCACTTTATAAAGACCAAAGGCCATATCGTTATAGGGACCGACCCACTCTGTGGCATCGATTGCACCAGACTGCATTGAGGTATAAATTTCACCACCAGGCAAGGTAACCGGAGTCCCTCCCGCTTGTTTTAAAACTTCACCACCTAAACCCGGGATGCGCATTTTCAGACCCTTAAGATCCGTTACGCTATTAATTTCTTTATTAAACCAGCCACCCATCTGGACACCGGTATTACCTGCGGCGTTGGGGATCAAATTAAACTTATCATATAACTCTTCCCACAGTTTCATGCCGCCGCCATGATAGAGCCAGCCATTCATTTCCTGTGCCGTCAGACCAAAGGGGACTGAGGTAAAAAACTGGGTTGCAGGGTGTTTGCCTTTCCAATAGTAGGCACCACTATGTCCCATTTGTGCAGTGCCTCTGGAGACTGCATCAAAGACTTCCAGAGCAGGTACGATTTCATTAGCACCATAGACTTTTACTTTTAAGCGGCCGCCGCTCATTTCATTAATGGTTTTTGCCAGAAAATTTGCACCCGTCCCCAAACCAGGAAAATTCTTGGGCCAGGATGTGACCATTTTCCATTTGATGGTTTTTGCAGCAGACGCTGTATGGATCCCACCGACCATTCCGGCAGTGGCTACGGAACCTGCACCGACACCTTTTATAAAATCACGTCTTTTCATTTATTATCCTTATTTATGAAGTGCTTGAAAAAGTTATACTTTAATAAACAAACAATTGTCTCAATCCCTCTTCAAAAAAGGGGAAGGCTAAGAGCAATTTTGCAAAAAGCTCTTATAATTAGCCATTTAAGGAGATGTTAAATCGTCAAATTGGCAACATTCAGCATTAGCCAGCGAGTACCATAATCATCAAAATTAACCTGAACTCTGGCTCTGGCACCATTGCCTTCCACATCAACAACTAAGCCTTCACCAAATTTTTTGTGGCTGACACTTTGCCCGATATAAACCTCAGCCTCTTCATCAGAACCGAATGAAGAACGGCCATAATTTTTTGCTGCCGCTGTGTTTTGCACAGCCCTGACCTGTGAGACCAGAGAGGCCGGTATCTCGGATAGAAACTGAGAAGGGTAACTCGGCTCACTGCGGCCGTAAATGGTTCGACTTTCAGCATGCGTCAGATGCAGCTGCTGTCTGGCTCGGGTGATACCAACATAACAAAGACGCCGTTCTTCTTCAAGTCGTCCACCGACATAGTCCTGTATGGCATTTTTATGAGGAAATAAGCCCTGTTCCAGACCGGATAAAAAGACCAGATCAAATTCCAGCCCCTTGGCACTATGCAAGGACATAAGCTGCACACAATCTTCCCACTCATCAGCCTGACCTTCTCCCGCTTCAAGCGCAGCATGGGCTAAAAATTCAGCCATGGGATTGGGCGGCGCAGTCGTATCTTCTGAGTTTTCTTTTGCTTCATCTCTTGCTTCATCTCTTGCTTCATTCATGGCATCCAGCAGGGGATCACCTTCATCATCAAAACGTTTTGCCGCATTGACCAGTTCATCCAGATTTTCTACTTTTGCCTGAGCCTTGTCACTGTTTTCTTTGCCATGAAATTCTTTTAGCAGTGAGCCCTCAATAATATGGGAAACCTGCTCTGTGAGTGACAGCCCCTCTTCAATCTCAAATTCTTCAATGAGATCAATAAATTTCTGTACTGAAGTGGCAGCTCTTGCAGACAGGGCTTTATCGGCAATCAATTCAATAGCCGTCTGCCACAGGTTTTGTTGTTTTTGTTTTGCACTCTGGCGAATAATATCCAGAGTTCGCTGACCAATACCCCGTGTCGGTGTATTGATGATGCGCTCCAGAGCAGCATCATCCTGACGATTGGCAATTAGCCTCATATAGGCCAGGGCATCTTTAATCTCGGCTCGATCATAGAATCGCAGACCACCATAAACCCGATAGGGCATACCGCGTTTGACTAATTCATATTCATGCGGTTGTGACTGAGCATTTGAACGATACAGTATTGCTACATCACTGCGTTTACCTCCATTTGCCACCCACTTTTCAATTTGACTACTGACATAAGCCGCCTCATCAATTTCATTAAAGGCTTTGTAGATTTGTAACAACTCACCTTCACTATCATCTGTCCAGAGTTCTTTACCTAGTCGTTCCGTGTTATTGGCAATGACTGAATTCGCCGCTTCCAGTATATTGCCAGTGGAGCGATAGTTTTGTTCCAGAAGAACAGTCTCTGAGGTACCGGCATTAAAGTCTCTGGTAAACTCCCGAATATGCTCAATTTTTGCACCGCGCCAACCATAAATTGATTGATCATCATCACCTACAACAAGGGTGTTTATATGGGTTGAAGGAAGGTTGTTGCCACTGAGTACTTTCAGCCAGGCATATTGAATGGTATTGGTATCCTGAAACTCATCCACCAGAATGTGGCTGAAGCGCTGCTGATAATGTTTTAAAATATGCGGCTGGTACAACCAGAGTTCATGTGCCCGCAGCAGCAATTCGGCAAAATCAACCATGCCGGTTCTCTGACACAGCGCCTCATATTGCTGATAGACATCCAGCATAAACTCACGATTATGGAATTCTCTGGCTTTTTCTGGTGTCTGAAGTTGAGCCACGCGCAGGCCATTATCCTTACACTCGTTGATGAACCATTGGGTTTCACGCGGTGGATGCTTTTTATCATCAATGCCCAGCTCTTTCATAATGCGTTTTATCAGACGCAGTTGATCATCACTGTCAATAATCTGAAAATTTTCCAACAGTCCGGCATCTTTCCAGTGGGCACGTAATAAACGATGTGCCAGACCATGAAAGGTTCCCACCCACATATTCCGAATCGGTGTTTTAAGCAGGTTTTCAATTCGAAAACGCATTTCACCCGCAGCTTTGTTAGTGAATGTCACCGCCATAATGCTATAGGGTGAAACATTCTCAACCTGCACCAGCCAAGCAATACGATGCACTAATACTCGTGTTTTACCACTGCCGGCTCCGGCTAAAACCAGAGTGTTCTGTGCTTCTGAGCAAACGGCCTGACGCTGTGCTTTGTTCAGGGGATCGATTATTGTTGAAATGTCCATATTTTAATTTTGTTGGTTAATAATTAAATGATTATAGGTGGGAGTGAATTATTGTGCAATATTCAGTTGAAAAAAATTAGTCTGTTGTCTTTAGTCTTTTGACCATCGACTAAGGACAACCGACTGTCTTTACCCCGGCATGGCATCTTGATCGATAAGTACATCAACACCATTCATTGCTTCTATTTGAGCAATGGGTAGTGGCTCACCTTGCTGCCACTCTTTAACGGCTGTTTTTTTCCCGCTGCCGGTGACCAGGATTAGTAGCTGCTCACTTCTATAAAGTGCCTGTTTGCTCAAGGTAACTCGTTCAAGAGGCGGCTTGGGTGAGTTGTAGACGGCATGGGTGAGTTCATTTTCATTGTGCTCATGTCCGGGGAATAAGCTGGCGGTATGACCATCTTCGCCAATGCCCAGCAAGGTCATATCAAAGGGCAGGAAGGGTTTTATTTCTTCAGCATAATCATTTGCGCCCTGTTCAGGGCCTAATTCGGCTTTAATGGGATGAAAATTTGTTTTCAGGAAGTCTGCAGGCAGGTCAATTTTATCCAACCAGGTTTGGCTGATCATCAGACTGTTTCGTTCAGGATCATTGCTCTCCAGACAGCGCTCATCACCAATGAAAAGATGCCACTTTGACCACTCCTGATGCTGATCAACCAATAGTTCATAAATTCTTTTGGGGGTGGTTCCACCTGCCAGAACCAGTTTAAAAACACCTCGATGTGAAATGGCTTCCTGGGCTTTTACTAAAATTCGATGTACGGCTGAATGGGCGACTGTTTCTGCATTTGTCAGCACATGCCATTGTGTTTCTTTTGTCATAATTTTACTTCTGCCCGGTAGTTCTGCTGTGTGCATAGAGTGCAGGCCCATACAGGGCCGTTTTATCATTCATAATTACTTTTACAGGCATGGCTTCAAGCAGATGCTGCATCCTGCCTTTATTGCAAAAGGCCTGCATAAAAGCACCTGATTGTAACTTAGTTATAATTTTGGGTGCAATACCACCGCCGAGATAAACTCCGCCTCTGGACATGATTTTCAGAGCATGATTGCCTGCTTCAACGCCATAAAGGTGAACAAACCAGTCAAGCGCCTGCAGGCAAAGCTCATCTTTCCCTGCGATGGCTGCTTTAGAAATAGCTGCCGCTGCATCATGTTTCATATCTTCCGCCAGCCAGAAAGGCGGCGAACTGTTTTTTTCATGACATAGAAACTCATAGAGATCCTCCAGTCCCATACCCGAAACAATTCGTTCCCAGCTCACATGACCTTTATATTTTTCTTTAAGGAATTGATATAAACGATACTCCAACTCTGTCTCCGGGCTGAAACTGCTATGCCCGCCCTCAGAGGCAAAAGGAATGTGCTGCTGACCGGTCCAGAACATGCCCGCTTCACCAAGACCTGTACCCGCAGCAATAACAGAGGCATTTCCAGAGAAGGAAATGCCTTCATTTAACACCACAAAATCACTTTCATCAAGACAGGCAATGCCCCAGGCATTGGCTTCCAGATCATTTAACAGAGCCACTGAATAAAATCCAAATTGCTGCTTAATCTGGGCACCATCTACAATCCAGGGTAAATTGGTGACTTTGCATAGATTGTTATTAACCGGGCCAGCCACACCAAAGCAGGCCGGGGTCATTTTTATCTCCAGCTTTGCTATGCCTGAATCAGTTAAGAAGCTTTCTATAATTTTTTCTAGCGAAGGGTGGTCTTTACTAACATAAGTTTGCTCAAATATAGAGCTGACTTGTGGCCTCTGTTGCGGCGCAGAGTTCACTTCAAAAACACCCAGGTTTGTTTTTGTACCGCCAATATCACCTGCGAGAACTTTCATATTTCTATTCCTTGTTTAAACAAGAGTTTTGAGCGCAAGCCTGAGCCTAAGGTTTAGACAACGGTTTTTTAAGCAGAGACTCTTGAACCAATAATTCAGCTTGCCCGGCACTCAGGAACTTCCAGGGCAATGGAAAAACACCCGCCACTTTTTCCTGATACCTGCGGTAAACCTCACCATGGTAGGCAATTAATTTTTCTTCCTCCAACCGTGAGCCAATGACAAAATAGGCTGTAACCAGCAAATAAACTAGCAGCTGCACGGTTGAAACATCTCTGGTCCAGATAAGGAGCAGAGCCAAAAAATACCATGGGTGACGAACATAACGATGCAGAGGTGAGATATGAAAATTTTCCTGATCATGGACGCTGTTATTGCGTTCTTTAAGCTGTCGGGTTCCCCAAAACTCAGACAGATCATAGAATTTTAGTGAATATAAAAACCCAAAAATTGCCAATAGAGCAATGGTACTAGTGAGATAAAAACCGAAGCCATACCACTGCCATAGAGGCTCTCCGGGATACAGGAACATCACCAATAATAAAGGCAATGATAAAACAATAGCCAGGGCATTAAACGCCAGGCGATAATAAGGCATGATTTCTGGCCAGCGGCTGGCAATCCATTGCTTGGTACTTATGGAAGCCGCCAGAGAATGTAAAATAAAATAAGCCAGAAATACTCCAGAAACAATCAGATAGGGTAGTGCTGTGTTCAATTTTATGTTCCTGCTTAAGTCATTATTTTAGCTTCACTACATCAACATGGGCAAAACGCCTATGCTACCGAGAGTAATCTGAGGAGCCTATTTTAATTCAAGTTTAAATGGGTAGCGCTTAATCTGCTGGCCTTCTGAAACTGTTAAAACAGCTTTAGCAGGGACACCATGATAATTGACAACAATATTGCCAATATTACCTTGCTGAGGCAAACCCTGTCGAATATCTGTGGTAGAAATTCGTTTATTATCCGCATCAACCAAACTGATTTGCAGAAGTCGATCGCGATTTCCAGAGATTTCAAACTCCATGATTTCACTGCCAAGACGAACCAGCTTGGCTTTGACACCTTCATCTTCCCATAGAGCACCCAGTGATATATCGGTATAGGTATTACTATGCTTTGATACCGGTAAATGAATAATTATATCACCCTTTATTTCTCTGACAGGATCTGCCTCATTTTTATCAGGCAATGAAAATGAAATCTGCCCATCCATATAAGGTTTATCCTTATTCAGGACAAAGTCACCATTCATATAGTAGCCCTCAGCTTTAAGCGGATAGAAATAAGACTGTCCTTCAGCACCACCTGAATGAACACTCTCATTTGACCGGGGATATTGAATATAAATTTCCAGTGCTGATAAATTATGTCTGAGTTCGTCTATGACGGGCGTCTTTATCATCAACATCCCTGATGTTCCCCAGTGTTTGCTGGTTTTTAAACGGTACAGAGCAAGATTCAAAGGGCCATTGTGCCAGGATGCCTGCATTTCTCCATTCCACTTATTGTCCTGAGCAAAACTAAGAGCATCAAGCCCTTTATAGTTTTTGTCCCAGTTTGCGGTTGAAGATAATTGCGCTTTCTCTAATTCATATTTCCAGCGATTATCAGAGGGATAAGGTGGAAATTTTGACAACGAAAAGGGGTATTTAATTTTTGTAAACTCTGTTGCGTACACAATTTCAATAAATGCAATAGTACCCTGATATTGTTGTGATACAGAAAAACCGGAACCCCAGAGTTCTTCCATGGAAGTCTGACTTTCCCGGCTCAGGTAGTTTTTATTTTTATTTAAAGCTCGTATCAACAGGATCTTATTTTTATCTCCTGAAATAGTATAAGACAGACTATTCGATGCAGAAGGTTTGAACAGTATACGGGTATTATATTCAGAGATAACACTATTTTTATCGGTTTTTTCAAATGCCTTTATTTGTGTCTGTGTCGCAAGATTAAGTTCAATCTCTCCATTGAGCACCTGAACCTGTGAAAAATTAACACCTTTATTCAGCTTTATTTTTTGCCGTACTTCCAGCTCAGAGTATTTGACCTGTTTATTACCAAGATAGGCTGTACGAACACCACCAAAGCTGGAAAAGAAGGCTTCATTTTTAGCAACTGTTTGCTGACATTGTTCTGTCTCCAGCAAATTCTTCCCCTGTCGGCCAATAACTTCAGTCACTTTGATAGAGGCTTGTTTAACACCCACGTTATCAATATTCTGCCCTTTACCTCTAAGCTGTATAATAACCTGATCACCCGCTTGATGAGACTCCAGCATAAGATCATCAATTGATAATGCAAAAGGCCCCTCTGTCCAGACAGGTTTAAAGAATGCATCCAGCTTTTTGTTAAAAGGTTTTAATTTTGACGTCTTATACTGTGGCCAGTAGTTACGTGGAGAAGCATCGATCCTTTCCTGCACATTCTGCTGAGAAGATGACTGCTCTCCTAAACCAATGCTGAAGAATTTTTCGAACAGCTCCCGAAAAGATAATTCAATGGAATTCTTAAACTCGTTGTCCAACTCAAGTTTTACCGATAATTGACCAATATCACCGTCTGAGTCCGGCCTTAAATCATGCTGAGAATTTTGTTGTAAACTGAGCTTACTCAATAACAGCTGCAGGTTAAGTAATCCCTGACTATTGGTCTTCATTTTATTAATTTGTGCCAGTAATTCTTTTTGAGTTTTGTCCAGCCATGCCTGATCTTTGCTATTCAGACTAATATCAATCAGGCCAGCAGGTGGTAATAACTGCAAACCAGCACTGGCAAACAAACTGTCAACCGGTTCATTCTCTCTGATCAGATTCTGGGCCATCATCATGGGTAAATTTGAAGCAGGTGCTGCTTTCTTTTCATCACTGGCAGGTAATTGATTAAACAAGGCCAGACTCACCAGCTTATCGCTTCGGTACTCTTTCCAATTGCTTAAGTCTGTCACACTCCCTGATGTCTGCTTAAGCAATTGCTGCAACTCATCCAGATGACCATCACTTGAAATTAAAATCCGTTCCGGCTCAATGGAGACTTCCATAAACTGAATTTTTTCACAGGTTCTTTCATCAAGCTGTGAAATTCTTAAACGTGGATGCTCCCTGGCAGAGATGACTTCAGCATTATGATGCTTAATAAAGTAGTTTTTTACCACATTCACAGAAAAGTGGCCCAACAAGACTGTCTGTGAGATAAGCTGTTTATTTTCAAGATAGGCAGCACTGACGATCTGCTTAATGGCTTCTTTGGGTTGAATACCCATTTGATTCAATTGAGTATAAACCCTGCTCTGATCGCCGGGCAGAGCAGTATTATTCATAAAATAACTTTGCTGTGAAAGCAGGCGCTCAACATTAACATGAGCCAAAAACAGCAGTGATTTATTGGCCAGTGAAGCTTCAATGTCAAGCACCTCATCGGGTGTTTCAAAATTGACATTGTACTGAGCCCAGAGATTATAAATTAAAACAAAAAAAACAGCCCATAAAACTACTGCAAAAACCGGTGTTGAAGATTTTTTTATTTTTTTTACAATAATTTTTTTAGATGATTTTTTTGCTGAATCAGCATGCTGATGGTCAACCTTGCCTGTTGTGTCTTTAAGAATAAAAACTTCCAGACCGGCTTTAGTGAAAAGCTGCTGTAGTTTTTTTGCTTGTTCCGTATTATGTGCTCTACGGATAATGACTATTTTCCCAGAAAAAAACTTCTTCTCAATTTTTTCCGGTGCTAATTTTGTTAACCGGACAATATTTGCAATGACCTGCACCTTATCAAATCCAGGTAATAGCTGACCTTTAAATACAACTCTGTGTTCACCGCGATGCCCGGAGCCAGCTTTTTTCTTTGTTGCCATTTTCTTAATCTCTACATAAGTAATTACATAACATGTAATAGTTACAGGTTTTATTGCAATAATGATATTAATTATAGTGCTTATTTGAAAAAAAAATTTGAGCTGTTTAGCGATTTTGTTATCTAGTGACAAAAAATAATAAAATATCTGTCATGACACCAGACAATGTCATGACAGGCAGGTATGACAGAATAGTATGACAAACCAATAAAAATTAATTTTTTACCTATTTCATCCTATTAAACCTGCTTTCAATTATTTTTTTAGTTGGCATAACAAATGCAACAATAATTCTAATCAGGATTGAAGTGATTGATATTTTAATTTTTGAATACTGCGTCCCCCCCTAGCAGCTTCATAAAACATGATATAGATTGCTTTGTTCTGGTACCTTTAAGCTACTTAAAACATTTCATTTTAGTTCAAATAAATATCCTCTTTTACCCATATAAAATATTTCACATAATTTGCTTCATCCTGTTTGTACATATCAAAAAAAATGCCAATTCCTGTTAAAGAATTGGCATTTCTGATTTTTAATTAGTTTAACTGGTTAAACTAAATTATCCACCAACAAAAGCATCATTAGTAACATTGTTAAACCAGGAATAAGCATATTGCACTTCACGTGCTCTCATTTCTGGAGAAGAGTCCATTGGTGTTAAACCGCCTGACCCCTTAACTTTCTGGATTTTCTTTCCGTCAAAGTTATAAACCATTGCTACTGAAATACCATCACCTGGTGCAAGAATACTATAGCAAGTATTCACCAACGTTGGGTGAGCAGGATCTTTACCGTGCAGGCTGGCAACTACTGCAGCAGCACATACTTTTGCTTCTGAGTTTGCTGCATAAGCAGATTTAGGCATTGGAGAAGCAACACTTGAGTCACCAATAACATAAACATTTTTCTTCTTAGTTGATTCAAATGTTTGTTGATTGACTGGACACCAGCCTTTGTCATTAACCAGGCCGGCAATGTGAGCAATTTTACCTGCTTTTTGAGCTGGGATAATATTAACCACATCTGCTTTATACTCATCAACACTACCAATAACAGTATTAGTCTTGACATCAACGCCTTCGATAATACCACCTTCAGCACCTTTTACCCACTCAATCATGCTGTTATCAGTGCCATAGCCATAGTGCTTTTTCCAGCCTTGCATAAACAGGCCTTGCTTGGAGAATTTGTCTTTAGCATCCAGAATAAGGATTTTTGACTTAGGCTTATGTTTTTGCAGGTAACTGGCAATTTGACAGCTACGCTCATAGGGTCCAGGAGGACAACGGAAAGGATTTGGTGGTGGTGCGATTATCACTGTACCACCATCTTTCATTGCTTCCAGTTGCTTACGTAACATAATGGTTTGTGGTCCTGCGACCCATGCATGAGGTAACTTAGTTGCTGCTACTTTAGCATCTAAACCTTCAATCATTTCCCATTTAAAATCAATACCTGGGGAAACAATACAACGATCAAAAGCAATGTTGCCATTGGCTTTGGTCGCAACATGTTTTTTATCTGCATCAATATTGGTTGCATAGTCCTGAACAACTTTAACGCCCATTGACTCAAGCTGCTTATAACCAAATGTAATTTGTGCCATTGTACGATGGCCACTCAGCACTTCATTACTCATGAAGCCAGTGAAGTAGTTGACATTAGGCTCAACAATAGTCACCTGCACAGCAGGATCAGCACGTTTGATATAATGTGCCGCTGTTGCGCCACCAATACCACCACCAACAATAACAACATGACCCGCACTTTTGCCGGCCAAAATAATATTACTAAAACCCAGAGTACTAACTGCAGCTGCGCCACCTGTTAACTGGATAAAATTTCTACGTGAAATTCTTGACATGTGAAACTCTCCTCTTATTTTTGGCTGCCGTAGTATTCAATTACCTTTTCCATACCTTTAGGGTCTGCTTTTAGTAATTTTTTGACTTTTTTCTTCATTTTCTTAGTCATTTCACGGTGACCATCAACATAGTCAGCCATTGTGTATTCCAGGTAGGTTGTCCACTGACCCGCTAAAATTCCAGCATCATCTTCTGCTGAACGGCCGCCATCTTCATGACATTTTTCACAATATTTTTTGTGTAATTTTGCACCAGCTTTCGCTTGAGTCGCATCAAATTTCTGCTCTTGGCGAACCATTTTTTGCTTGGCAAAATAGCCTGCCATCAGATTAATTTCTTCTTCTGAATAACCTTTGGCAATACGGCTCATCACAGTATTGAGACGTCCTTCAGGATTTTTATAATCCAGCATTGCTTCTTTAAAATATTCTGTTGACATTTCTGCTATAGAGGGGATTGCAGGCCCGGTACTATTGCCATCAATACCATGACAACCAGCACAAGTATTGGCAAGATCTAAAGCACTTGCTGTGCCCGCCGCCATACTATTACCTGAGACTGAAAGTCCTCCTAGTACTATTAAAGCCAGTACTTTTTTGTTTAATTTCATAGATCCTCCTTAGGTGATCTTTGATTCAGTTTTACTACGAGTAAGAATTAGAATTAGCGTCTTGTCAGTTAATGTTTCTCTTTTTTTAAACCAGCTCACAGACTCTTTAACTAAATCCCGGAAAAATTTACTCCAGGGAAATTAAATGTTGGAAGGTTTATGGAAGCGAGAAAATACCACTACTATTATTATTATTAAGTTTCGCATTCTAGCAGTATCTAAATAGTCCGTAAACTATTTTATAACAGGAGTTCTACTAAAAATATACTAAAAAGTAATATTTTTAATAATTTCATTTTTGAATATTAAGATAAAAAGCTTGAAAATCATGCAATTTCAAGATAAATTATAAGATACCGAATACCCTAAAGTACTTGTTCAGCTATAACTCTCCAAGTCTTACTGGCGTAGTCAATAATCTCTTAATTACAATAAAAAATAATAGAGTCCCAGCAATATAATAATACGATAGAGAATGAAATGAATTTCTACTCTAATCATAAACTGCTGGTATTACAAAAGCTTACATTTATCCTGAAAAAATAATTTGTGCATTATGCTTTCTCTAAATGATTTAGTTATCTTTGGGAAAACTTATGTTATCAATTTTTATTGTCGTCTGTTGTGTAAACAACACCATTAAGTTCTATTGGAGAAATAAAAGATGCGAATGACCAGCAAGATTATTGCGTTGGTATGGGTTGTGCTATATTCACTATCCATCCCAATAAATGCCAGTGCCACCACAGGTGAGAAGGAGCATGCAAATTCAAAACCTGTCAAAAAATTAGTTGCAAATAAAAAATGTAATAAATGTCATGACGATGAAGACGATAAAGTCTGGGAGTATGATGAAGGAGCATTAGAAGGGATCACAAGAAACATTTACGTACCTTCTGAAAAGTTTGAAAATAGTGTTCACGGCCAACAAAATTGTGTTGGCTGTCATGGTAATGTCGAACTGACAAAAGGTGAACATGATGAATACCTTCCAGTAATTGTTAGCTGTATCCAATGTCATATGGATACCATAGAAGAGCAAAAAGACCAGCCTGATCCAAAATACAAACGCCTGAGTGTTGTCATGGAGCAAACCGATGACTATATGCACTCAGTTCATGCAAAACCCAGTATTGCTGATCAATCCAAAACCAATGCAACCTGTCATGATTGCCATGATGCACATAATGTAGGTGCCCCCAAGAGTGAGGCCAGAGCTGAGCATCGTCTAAAAAACCCTGAGGTTTGTGGCCGCTGTCATGAACAAGAAAAAGAAGATTATATGACTTCCGTCCATGGCAAGGAAGTGATGGAAAAGAATAATATTGAGTCTGCTGTTTGTTCAGATTGCCATACCAATCATAATATATCCTCACCTGAGACAGATGAAGCGCAACTGACGATTACAAAAAATTGTGGCAATTGCCATGAAAGTGCACTTAAAACCTATCAGGCTTCATATCATGGCCAGGTAAATCGCCTGGGTTATACTAATACTGCTCAATGTTATGACTGCCATGGCAATCATGATCTCAAAAAAGCAGATGATCCTAAATCGACGGTTCATCTTGATAACCGCCTGGAAACATGTCAGCAATGTCATGAAGACGCACCAGAAGGTTTCCTTAGTTTCAATGCTCACGCGGATAAGGATGATTTTGAAAAAAATCCCATTATCTGGTTAACCGCAAAATTCATGGAATGGTTGATTATTGGTGTCTTCGGATTTTTCTGGACCCATGTGATTTTATGGGGTTATCGTGAATTCAGAGACCGCCAGCAAGGCAAGGGTTATATTCCACCAGCCACTGCAGACACGGTGTATTTCCGTCGTTTTACGACCACATGGCGTGTTCTTCACCTGTTATTTGCCGTCAGTACCATGACTCTGGCACTATCAGGTTCAACCTTATTGTTATCGCATACTGCCTGGGCACCATTCGTCATTAACCTATTGGGTGGTCCGGAAATAGAAGCCATTATTCACCGTACTGCCGGGGTTATCTGGTTAAGTGTCTTTTTAACTCACTTTGGTACTGCTGTCTACAATATCAGAAACAGCCATGGAAAATTCCGTTGGTTTGGTCCAACCTCTATGGTGCCTAACTGGCAGGACTTACGCGATGTGGGCAGAATGTTCCGCTGGTTCTTTGGTATGGCTGATCGACCTAGTTTTGATCGCTGGTCCTATTGGCAGAAGTTTGATTACTGGGCACCGTTCTGGGGTGCAGCCATTATTGGTTTTAGTGGCATCATGTTATTTATGCCTACTTTGACTGCAATAATTTTACCTGGCTTTGTTTTCAATATCGCCACAATCATTCATGCAGAAGAGGCATTGTTAGCGGTTATCTTCCTGTTCACTGTGCACTTCTTTAATGCGCACTTTAGACCAGATAAGTTCCCTATGAGTACCACTATCTTTACCGGTTCAATCCCTCTGGACGAGTTCAAACATGAACATAAGCTAGAGTATGAACGTCTAAAAGCAAGTGGTGAATTAGAGAAACATCTGGTTAATAAACCTTCCAGACTGGTTACCACCGGCTCTAATTTGATTGCAATACTGCTTATCTTTGCAGGCTTAACAATATTGACCCTTGTATTGATTGGTTTTACCACGATGCATTAATTAAAATCTAACCTGGCAGAGCATTATCCGCATTGCCAGGTTCTTTTTTGATTGTGTTAGAATGGTATAAAATACTCAAACTCTTATTAGTTAAAGCGGGTTATTATTAATGAAAATAAATATTTTTTTCACTCGTCGGGCAGAGTCATCAAAATGGATCACTCTATTTAGTTCTGTCTTTATTTCTGGCCTCTTATTCAGCAGCCTTTCATATGCTGATCCTGAGCTAAAATCAGAAAAAAAACTCGATGAACTTATTGAACAAGCACTGGAAGCCACTCCAAATCTTGAGCAGGGGCATGCGATATATACAAGCTGTGCAGTCTGTCACTCTCCAGAAGCATGGGGTACGCCAGATGGACATTTTCCTCAAATCGCCGGGCAACACAAAAGTGTCATCATTAAGCAATTAGTCGATATCCATAAAGGAAACCGTGATAATCCGACTATGTTCCCTTTTACTGCACCGTTATTTATGCTGGGACCACAGGCACTTGCTGACCTTTCTGCTTATGTCAACCAGTTACCCATGGTACCTAATAATAGTGTTGGTTATGGCGGACAATTGGCTGAAGGAAAAAAGTTATACGATGATAATTGTGAACAATGTCATGAAGCCAATGGTGAAGGTAAAGCTGATGAGTTTTATCCTCGGATCCAGGGGCAGCATTATCGATATCTGGAGAGGCAGTTACATTGGATAAAAAGTGGTAAACGCAGAAATGCAGATGAGAAAATGGTGAAGCAGATCCAGAAATTTGATTATCGTCAACTTGAATTGCTGGCAGATTATGTTTCACGCTTAAGACCAGACAAGTCTCTGCTTGCAGATCATTTAGATTGGAAAAACCCTGATTTCAGAGCTGGTTTTTTCATTGCTCCAAGAAATTAGTTCTATTTATTATCGATGAAGATGGGATATTCAGGAATGAATCTTTAAATATCCCTACTGACAATTATTTATTAATTTTATATTGAGGAATCGGAATGTTTGATACTAAAAAAATTATTATTTTTTTTATCACTTCTTTTATCATCACCCTGTCTAATAGTGTCTGGTCTAATGCCATGCTTGATGAACAACTACGTGATGTCGCAGCTGGCGGTACTGAAAAGCAACTTGTTACTTTGATCAATAAAGGAGCCAATGTTAACGCACCAGGCAAGTATGGAAAACGACCGCTGATGTACGCCGCTGAAGCAGGTAATGTCGGCATCGTCATTAGCTTATTGTCCTATGGTGCAGAAGTGAATGCCAAAACAAAAAAAGGCGACACTGCATTGACCCTGGCCACTCAAAATACACATCCTGCAATTACAGCCTTGTTAATTGAATTTGGTGCTAATGTCCATGACCGAACCAGAGTTGGATTAGATTCACTTATGATTGCAGCAAAAAATGGCAATGCTGATATTGTTAAGCAATTACTGCAATTTAATGCAGATGTGCGTTCTTCTGATAGTCTGGGGAACTCTGCCCTGATGTATGCAATTAAGGGTGGCTACCTCAGTGTTGTTAATGTTTTATTTAGTAACAGCAAACAGATTGCACCCTGTGTGCCAAATAATATTGGCATCACCCCCCTGATGGCTGCAATCAATAAGAATGATCCAAAAATTATTGAGAAAATTTTACCCAGAATTAAATATGTTGATTTCCAGGACAATTTTGGCTCAGCTGTACTTCACTATGCTGCCGATAAAGGTAATTTGCATGTAGTTCAATATCTGGTTAAATTTGGAGCTGATATTAATATAGAAGATTCTGATAAAGAAACCCCGTTGTTCTATGCTGTTAGAGCAGGACATGCTGGTATTGTTAAATATCTGCTGGAGAACAAAGCCGATAAACTTCACAAAAATGCTGCTGGGATCACAGCCTATCAAGTAGCAGTTGAAGAAAAGAAGCAGGACATGATGGACTTATTAAAATAAGCTCAGCATAAATAATGTTTTAAGCTGGGTTGCTACAGCAACCCAGCCTGTTTTACTCCCCATGCCAATTCCATCCAACTGATTTTTTGTGTCTCCAGATCCCTCTTCTGATTTGTACCCCCACGGTCAAGACAATTTATTCGGTCGTGCTCATGATTTGCTTGTTTACGGCAATGAGGCTCAAGTCCAGTGAATACTTATTGATTTAATTGCACTGCATTATAAATGACAGAACGATCAACAGGCTTTTGTCCTAATACTGGATTGGTACTATTATCAACGGTATACGGCTCTGATTCATTGGATTCGAACTTTATCGGGCAGTTTTTGTTTGAGCTGACAACTTCAAGCAACTTCATATCTCCCTTAACTTCTGATAAATATTTATTTTCAGGAGTAGTTTGATCAGCATTTATTACCGGAAGAGAAAACAATCCCAGAGAGCCAATTAAAACCATATCATTGGTTCGTTCTCGATCCACAGACTCTGATAATTCTGTACCAAAGATTGCCAGATATCCTGCCTCTATTTTCAAGTCATCACAGCTAAGTGTATTATATTTTTCACTGTCGGTAATAACTGCCGGGGTATTTCTTGCCGACATTGCACATCCTGACACTACAATAAGCAAAGAGAGTATAGCTAGTTTTTTCATCGTATTAAGCCGTATAAATATATTAAAAAAGCAATTTTTGAATAGTTAGCTTTTTCTAAGCCTGTTTTACACCAATCAGTTCAATTTCATAACCATCTGGATCTTTAACAAAGGCAATAATGGTCGTCCCGGCATTCATTGGGCCGGCATCACGAATAATTTCTCCACCCTGATCACGGATCTTCTTGACCGCTGAATAAACATCATCGACTTCAATGGCCAGATGACCAAATCCTGTTCCCTGTTCATACGTGTCAGTATCCCAATTATGAGTCAACTCAATGACTGAATTTTCAGCCTCGTCACCATAGCCCACAAAAGCCAGGGTAAAGCGGCCATCAGGATAGTCTTTTTGTCGGATCAGGGTCATTCCAAGAATTTGGGTATAAAAATCAATGGAACGCTGTAAATGACCTACACGGATCATGGTATGAAGTAGCCGCATTATAACTCCCTAAACGAAATGATTAAAATATTGAGAGGAGAGAGGGGATAAAATTATAATACGCAAGCTCCTCAATTCACCTTTAAAAAAGGGGGAAGTAAAAGAAAAAGCATCTTTCAAGCACTTCATTCAATATTTTAGCATAGTAAAGTCAATCTATAATTTTTCAGTGATTTATCTATTAAGTTAATGAGGATAAATCACCTATAACAATCTACTAAATACACCTGAACAGTTATATTAATAGCAGTTTTCCTTTAGCTCTTGTAAACTGTGGCGTACTCAGCGGCTGATACGACATAGGGCAAAGGTATGATGATAGAGCAAAAGTCTCTCACCAGCTAAAAAATAATATATGATAATTCAAATATTTACAGTGGAGGAGAGATTACTATGATGGATCTGGCACAACGTCAGAGAGCCGCTGCACCCGTTGAAAATGGCACATTTTCATATCTGGGCACACTGCCCCGTGTACCACTGCCGGAACTGCAGGACTCACTGACTCGCTTTGAACAATGGTGCGCGCCGTTGCTCACTGAAGAAGAACTTGAACAGACTCATGACGCTATTGCTGAATTTGCCCATCCCAGAGGCCCGGGTGCCATCCTGCATACTGCTCTGCAAGCTTATGCCCAGCAAGCTGATATTCATAGCTGGCTGGACGAGTTCTGGCCTGCCCGCTATCTGGGACGACGTGTACCTGTTTCCATCAATGCCAATTTTATTATGGCCTTTAAACAACAATCACTGACACAAATTCAGCGTGCTGCATTGTTGATTGGCGGCGCTGTTCGTTACAAACAGCTGCTTGATAAGGAGCTGATCCCTCCAGCCATGCAGCGCGGCAAACAATTATGCATGGCACAGAACAAATATCTCTTCTCTGCCACCCGTATCCCCGGAAAAGTACGTGACACTGCCCGAACACCTTATTCCAAAATCGAACCCGGATCTTCACAGGCCCGGCATATACTGGTGATCCACAAGCATCAACTGTTTAGACTGGATGCCATTGCCAGTGATGGACGGGCGTACAGCCTGAATGACTTGGAAACAGCCTTGCAAACCATTCTGGATACTCTCCCGGACAAACTATCTGAGCAACAATCGGTTGCTTATCTGACAACCTTGCCGCGTACTGACTGGGCACATGTACGTGAGGAACTGTTGACAGTAAGTGTTGACAATCCAGGCCACATGGAAGCTATTGAGCAGGCGCTGTTCTGTCTGTGTCTGGATGAAGCTGAGCCGGACAACCTGCATCACTCAGCCGATCAGTTGCTGCATGGCGATGGCGGTAACCGCTGGTTCGATAAGTCTGTTTCATTGATTGTATTTAAAAATGGCAAAGCAGGTATCAATTGTGAGCATTGTGGTCTTGACGGGACTACTATTGTGGATTTTGTGGATTTTCTGCACAGTAAGGCTACTTATGATGCACTGCAAACAACATCTGTCGACAGCAGCGGAACTCCAGACTTATCAGCAATCACTTTCACCCTGAATAACTCCCTGCATAACACTATCCAGGCAGCTGGCAAGACATTTCATGAGCTTGCTGATAACACCGCCACAGCTTATTTCTCTTTTGATAATTTTGGCGCGGCCCATATCAAATCACTAAAATTATCTCCTGATGCCTTTGTTCAGCTTGGTTTTCAGCTGGCACATTTCAGGACCAAAGGGTTGATTGGTGCGACTTACGAATCAATTGCCACTCGCCAGTATGATCGAGGCCGGACTGAAGCCATGCGTGTGGTGACACCACAAATTATCGACTTTGTTAATACTATGCAGGATCCACAATTGGATGCTTCAAGCAAACGTCAGGCACTGCTCTCTGCTGCCGAGCAACATACCGCACGTTTGCGTCAGTGTCAGTCAGGGGAGGCTCCAGAGCAACACCTGTGGCAACTCCAGCTCATTGCCCATGAACACGGCATCGAGCTTGGTGTTGGTGAGCATTTCAGTTTGTTTGAATCACCCGGCTGGCTGAAAATGCGTAATGATTATCTGAGTACCAGCTCCGCACCCTCTGACAACATTACTGTATTCGGTTTTGGGGCAACCAGCGAGCAGTGTATCGGCGTTGCCTATCTGGTACGCAATGAAAGTATTAAAGCCTATTTAAGTACGCCATCAGCGGTAGCACAGCACATGCATAATTTTTCTGATAAGCTGCATATCGCATTTCAAGAAATGGCTAATATTTTGCAGGAGGAAGCAAATGAATAATAATGAAATTTCTGTTCTGAAACAGATCGTCAATTGTGATGCCTATGCATTACATGACCCTCACAGTGACGCCTGGCATTCTATGGTGCAACAGGCCCGAACGGAATTGCGGCAACAGGGTTGCATTGTTCTGAATGGCTTCATCCGCCCACAAATACTTAATGAGCTGGAACAGCAGGGTGAAACACTGACTCCAGATGCTTATTACACTGTCGAGACGGTCAATGCATACAACATCGATCCCAGTCAGTTATTACCCGATGAACATCCTGCAAAAATTTCTTTCGAACGTGGTAATGCCTTCGTCGCACGTGACTTGATCCCGAAGGATTATTTGATCAGTGTTCTTTACACCCATCCGTTATTCAAGCAATTTCTCGCAGCTTGCTTCGAAATAGATATTCTATACGAATTGAGAGATCCATTAGCAGGTCTTTGTATGAATGTACTGCAATCTGAACGTGAGCATCCCTGGCACTTTGATATTAATGAGTTTACTGTCAGCCTGCTGACCAAATCTGCAAATGAGGGTGGTGAGTTTCAATACTGTCCCAACATCCGGACACCTGAACAGGAAAATCTTGCTGATGTACGAGCGGTGATAACAGAGCAGGCTCCACAACACATTCAGCATCTGGATCTGAAATGCGGTGACTTACAACTGTTCATGGGACGCTACTCCCTGCACCGTGTCAGTAAGGTGCAAGGAGAAAAGGAGCGCCATACCGCAATATTTGCTTATACTAAACTACCTGATGTAATTGGTAGTGTTGAGCGTACCAGACAACTTTTTGGCCGGGTATTACCAGAACATTATGCTGCGCAGCAAAACAGTATGCGCAGTGACAAGCTGATGGATTGAAGTATATCAAAATGACAAACACACAACAGGGTCAATCCGCGCCTAAGACAGAAAGTTCGGAACTCGATGGCACAGGTAAAACAGTATTTGATGGTATTTACACGGCCCCCGATCCACGCCCTTATTGTGAGACGATGCAGGCTTTGGATTATGCTATCCCAAAGCATGCTCAACCCATGTTTTCAGAGTTGTTTCAAAATTATCGTGAACAATCCGGAAAACAATCGGTCAGGGTTTTGGATCTGGGTTCATCCTATGGTATAAACGCGGCCCTGCTGCAATTCGATCTGGAATTACCTGAGCTGTTTCAGCGTTATACTTCGCCAGAAGCACAAGCACTTTCTACCATTGAACTCATGCAACGTGATCGAGATGACTATTCAAATCAACCTGCACAGCAAACAGTAGACATGGTGGGTTTTGATATTTCGGCTCCAGCCTTGCAGTACGCACAGGATGTGGGTCTGATTGTGGATGCAGTGCAGGCAAATCTGGAAACAGATGAAGTGACAACAGCACAGTCTGAACAATTGAGAAACATCAACTGTATTATTTCTTCAGGCTGCATTGGCTATGTTACCACGATCACACTGGAAAAAATTATTGATGCCTGTGCCCCATACCTTCCCTGGATGGGGCATTGCGTATTACGCATGTTTTCTTTACAACAGCTGACAACATTGCTGCAGGCACGAGGCTATGAGGTTGAAATCAGTCCCGAGCTGGTGCCGCAACGCCGTTTTGCTTCCAGCGAAGAACAGGAGCAGGTAGTTTCCCGTTTATTCGAAATGGGGATAGATCCCACAGGATTTGAAGATCAAGGCTGGTTGTATGCCTGGCTAATAACAGCAAAACCAACTACTCTCGAACCCGATTATACTATGACAAATTAGCCTGGAGAAATATTGCAGCAACTCCTCTGGCTCCACCTGCTGGTGGCTGGCCAGTTACAACAAAGAAATGTTGTAACATTTTCTGCTTAAGCTCATAAGAAAGGAAATAGGGTATCAGCCTCTCTGTTGAGTGGCTGTTCTTATCAAGTTAATAATTTCTCTGTGCTCAGGATTTTCCGGCTCTTGTGTCGCCATAAGATAATCAAATAATACAGGGTCAATAACCTTTAATAAATCCTCAAAACATTGTTTATTTTCAGCCGTTAACTGATCATAATCAAACTCCAGAAAATCATTTAGGAATAATTCCAGTTCCAACATTCCTCGACGACATTGCCAGCGTAATCTTTCTTTAGTTTTAAGTACCATTAGAGCATTTTCTTAAGCATTAGCTTTTTAATTTCACCAATGGCTTTAGTTGGATTAAGTTGCTTTGGACAGACATCAACACAATTCATAATACTATGGCAGCGAAATAATTTATAAGGGCCTTCCAGATCTTCTAAACGTTCATCAGTTGCCTGATCACGACTGTCAGATAAAAAACGCCAGGACTGCAATAAAGCAGCAGGTCCCATAAATTTATCCGGATTCCACCAGAATGATGGGCAAGATGTTGAACAGCAGCCGCAAAGTATGCATTCATACAAACCATCCAGTTTATCTCGCTGCTCTGGTGTTTGTGTAAATTCGATTTCAGGAACAGGATCGTTAACAATTAACCAGGGCTTAGCAACACGATACTGAGTATAAAATTGGGTCATATCAATCACTAAATCACGTATAACAGGCATTCCCGGTAGTGGATTAATAATAATGGGTTGTTTCAGAGTTTCAACTGCTGTCACACAGGCTAAACCATTTTTACCATTTATATTCATTCCATCTGAACCGCAGACACCTTCACCACAGGAATGACGAAAGGATAAACTTTCATCCTGCTCGTTTTTTATTCTCAATAATGCATCACGCAGCATTGTGCCTGGCTCAATATCTGATAACTCATATTCCTTCGTATAAGGAGCAGTATCTGTTTCAGGATTGAATCGATAAATTTTAAAACGCATTACATAAATCCTTATTTTGTTTTAATGTAACTACTCAGCATGTTTACACTGGGTAGTTACATTTTAATAAACTCTTTTCTTTGGTGGGAAAGTTTCCACTGTTAGTGCCTTTGTTCGTACCGGTTTATAGGTCAATAGATTATTTTCCAAAAAATAAAGACTGTGCTTCATCCAGTTAACATCATCTCTGTTTTCAAAATCCATACGAGAATGTGCTCCCCGGCTTTCTTTTCGAGCTAATGCGCTGATAACTGTTGCCAGGCCGATATCAACAAGGTTTTCCAGTTCAAATGCCTCAATACGAGCAGTATTAAAGATAGTTGAATAATCTGAAATACGTGCTTTATCAAGTTTTTCTTTAATGCTTTTAACGGTCGTTACTGCCTCTTCAAGCACTTCTTCAGTTCGAAACACTCCACAGTTTTCTTCCATTACTTGTTGCAGTTCATTTTTTAATTGCGGCACAGTAATGCTTTCAACATCAGGCTCCTGCTTTTCATCCCATCGTTCAATACGTTTTAAAACACTTTCAGCAACACCTTCGGGCAATACTTTATGATAGGGGTTTGTCTCAAGATATTTTAAAATATGTTTGCCGGCAGCACGGCCAAAAACAACGATGTCTAATAGTGAGTTACCACCGAGCCGATTAGCTCCATGTACCGAAGCACAGGCGCATTCACCGGCAGCATATAAACCAGGCATCGTTTCTTCACCGTTAGCAACAGGCACTACGACCTGTGCAAAACGATTCGTTGGGATGCCGCCCATAGTATAGTGAGCGGTAGGAAATACTGGAATGGCTTCATCAATGGGATCAATACCCAAAAAAGTCATGCTGGTATCGCGTATTCCAGGCAGGCGTTTTTTAATAACATCGCTGCCCAGATGATCCAGCTTTAAATAAACATAATCTTTATTGGGACCACAACCACGGCCTTCGCGTATTTCAATGGCGATGGCACGGCTGACCACATCACGGGAGGCCAGATCTTTTGCATGAGGTGCATATCGCTCCATAAAACGTTCACCGTCACAATTGACCAGATAACCTCCCTCACCACGAACACCTTCCGTGATCAGCATTCCTTTTCCGGCGACTCCTGTTGGGTGAAACTGAAAAAATTCCATATCCTGTAAAGGAAGGCCAGCTCTGAGTGCCATTGCCATGCCGTCACCCGTATTAATACTGGCATTTGTATTAGTTCGAAATAATTGTCCTGCACCACCTGTTGCAATAAGTGTGGTTTTAGCTTCAATAATTATTTTTTCACTGGTTTCAATATCATAGATGATCGCCCCTAGTATATCCCCGGCATCATTTTTTAATAAATCAATGGCAAAAAATTCATCAAAAAAATGTGTTTTTGCGCGGATATTTTGCTGATAAAGTGAATGCAGCATGGCATGCCCAGTGCGGTCAGCTGCAGCGCAAGTTCTCGCCGCTTGATCACCACCAAAGTTCTGACTTTGTCCGCCAAAAGGACGTTGATAAATACGACCATTTTCCAGACGTGAAAAAGGCACGCCATAATGTTCTAATTCAATAACTGTGTTTGGTGCAGCGCGACACATATATTCAATGGCATCCTGATCGCCTAAATAATCACTGCCTTTAACAGTATCATACATATGCCAGTGCCAGCTATCAGGTGTCACATTGCCAAGTGCAGCATTCATGCCTCCTTGCGCAGCCACTGTGTGCGAACGTGTTGGGAATACCTTTGAAACAACAGCGACTTTAACATTAGCCTCTGACAGCTGTAAGGCAGCTCTTAAGCCGGCACCGCCTGCACCAATAACCAGAGTATCAAATTTTCTTGTAACAATATTCATGTTATATCTCTCATATATACCTTTAGCTCAATCAAAATTCTAATAATACAAGTTCTGCTAAACATTAACCGAAAGTAAAAACAGGGTCCGAATAGTTTCAAGACTTGACATGATGAGAAAGAAACTAATAAATGTCAGTGTCAAAAAACGCAATGTATCATTAGTCATATAATCTAATACTATATCCCGCATTCCCACCCAGGCATGAACTGCAAGTTGAATAAAAAATAAACCCGTCGCTGCATTCATCAGGGGGTGAGAAAACCACGCTAACCATATCTGGTAGCTAACAACTTCAGTACTTAGAACAAGCCATAGAACATAAAGCGTGTAGCATGCCATAAAAAGACCAGTGACACGCTGAAAAAACCAGGCTTGTAAACCTTTTGCTTGATAGGACATATTAATATACTCAGATTAGAATTTATCTATAAAAACAAAAAAATAGAAACAATGAAAAAAATTATAAAGCCAGAAATCATTACCAGAGCAGCCGTTTTCTGGGCCCATTTTTTATCAATTCCAATATCAACATCTAAAAGAAAATATCGTATACCTGCAAAAAAATGGTGAGCAAATGCCCAGATTATTATCAGGAAGAAAAGTTTAATCACAGGGCTTTGCAGTTCAGCTTTTATCTGCATAAACTCTGTTTCATTAGCCATTGATAATTGAAACAGATAGATAAAATATGGTAATGATAAAAATAGTAATAAACCGGCAGCTCTATGTCCTACTGACATAATCGCAGACATGGGGAATTTTACTGAGCGTAAATTAAGGTTTTTAGGCCGTTTTTTTAATTGTTTGTTTAACAAATACATATTTAATCTTCTGTTATTATTTCAATAATCCACAGGGGACGGTATTAATAAAATTATAAAAATCTAATCCAGACAAGCTGAAGAAAAGAATCAATCAGCTATGCTGAATCAAAATATAGCAATCAATTATGTCCTGATTTTTTACCTGGCTCTTTATCTGGCTCTTTATCTGGCTCTTTACCTAGCTCTTTGCCAAGGTATTGCCATGTTTGCACCACAGAATCGGGGGTTAAAGAAATACTGCTGATCCCCTGTTCAACTAACCAAAGTGCAAATTCCGGATAGTCCGAAGGCCCCTGACCACAAATACCAATATATTTATTATGTCTGCAACAAGTTTCTATAACACCTTTAAGCAGCTTTTTAACCGCGGGGTTTTGCTCATAGAATAAGTGTGAAACTAAGCCGGAATCACGATCCAGACCAAGTGTTAATTGAGTCATATCATTTGAGCCAATGGAGAAGCCATCAAAATATTCTAAAAATTCTTCTGCCAGAATAGCATTAGAAGGGATCTCACACATCATGATGATCTTAAGGCCATTCCTACCTCTCTCAAGTCCATTTTCAGCTAATAAGCGAATGACTGTTTCAGCTTCTTCCAGAGTTCGAACAAAGGGTACCATAAGCGTTAAATTGCTGAGTCCCATATCATCATAAACTGTTTTTAAAGCCTGACATTCCAGCTCAAAACAATCCCTGAAATCATTTGCAATATATCGTGATGCACCACGAAAGCCAATCATTGGATTTTCTTCATCCGGTTCATAGCGTGAACCGCCAACCATATTTGCATATTCATTTGACTTAAAATCAGACATGCGAACAATGACTTGTTTGGGTGAAAAAGCGGCAACAATTGTACTGATCCCTTCAATAAGCTTATTGACATAAAAACTCACAGGATCTTTATAACCGGCAATACGCTTAACAATTTCAGCTTGTATATCCGCCTCCTGATCATTAAATTCTAATATTGCCTTGGGATGGATGCCTATGTAATTGTTAATAATAAATTCCAATCGCGCCAGCCCCACTCCATTGTTAGGGATAGATGCAAAATCAAAAGCACGTCCGGGATTGCCGACATTGATCATCATTTTATTATTCAGAGCAGGCATGTTCATATTTTCTGATGTTTCAATATCAAAATTCAATATATCCCGATACACCAGACCTGTATCTCCCTCAGAGCAGGAAGCGGTAACAGGCTGCTGGTCTTGTAAAACTGTGGTTGCATCACCACAGCCGACAATAGCTGGAATGCCCAGTTCTCTGGCAATAATAGCAGCATGACAGGTACGGCCGCCACGATTGGTGATGATGGCTGCTGCACGTTTCATCACCGGCTCCCAGTCCGGATCGGTCATATCAGTGACCAGTACATCACCAGCCTGAACCTGATCCATATCACTGATATCATCAATAACACGGGTTATTCCTGTGCCAATCTTTTTACCTATGGCACGGCCGCTGGTAATAATCTCACCGGGTTGAGTCAGTTTATAGCGCTGAGTAACCTGTACTTTTTCCCTGCTGGCAACTGTTTCAGGACGTGCCTGAACAATATAAAGCAGACCTGAACTATCAATTGCCCATTCAATGTCCATTGGACGACGATAATGTTTTTCAATAATGACCGCTTTATAGGCCAGTTCATGAAGTTGTGCATCTGTCAGGCTAAACTGTTGCTGCTGTGCCACATCAACAGGCACAATCTGGGTTGTCTCACCCAATTTATCACTATAAATCATTTTAATTTCTTTACTGCCCAGCTTGCGACTGAGGATAGCCAGACGATCGGCAGCAAGCAATTTTTTATGAACATAATATTCATCAGGATTAACAGATCCCTGTACGACGGTTTCACCCAGACCATAAGAAGCGGTAATGAAGACTACATCGCGAAAACCAGATTCAGTATCAAGAGTGAACATGACACCACTTACCCCTTTATCGCTGCCCACCATGTGCTGGATACCAGCGGAGAGGGCAACTTCACTATGAGCAAAGTTCTGATGGACACGATAAGAGATGGCACGATCATTATATAAAGAAGCAAATACCTCTTTAACATAGTGTAAGACAGAATAAATACCACGAACATTCAGATAGGTTTCCTGTTGTCCTGCAAATGACGCTTCAGGTAAATCTTCTGCAGTTGCTGAAGAACGTACAGCTACAGAAAGTTCATTATTATCAGAATTATTTTTATAGGGGGCATTCATTATTTCCCAGGCGGCAACAATGTCTTTTTCTAAGTCATCTTGTAAGGGAGCGTCAACGACCCATTGACGGATTTTTGCCCCACTTTCCTGTAACGCCTCCACATCATTAATATCAAGATCTTTTAACTCATCATTAATTCGCTGTTCCAGGGAATTATGAGCAAGAAATCGTCTAAATGCCTCAGCTGTAGTTGCAAAACCATTTGGTACACGAATACCTGCCTGGGTTAATTTGCTGATCATCTCACCTAAAGATGCGTTTTTACCACCAACAATTTCAACATCATTTTTTCCAAGGTCTTCAAACCAGATGATATTTTTAGACATAAAATGCATCCTTTAAAATAAATATTTACAGTTGAGTTAATTTTTTATGATAAGCAGAAAAATCTTTAATCGGATTTTTTGCAACACCACTTTCCATTGCCGCTTTAGCAACAGCAATGGAAACATCAGTAAGCAGTCTTGTGTCAAATGGCTTAGGTAGAATATAGTCAGGACCAAAAACTAAATTCTCATTTTTATAAATACTCGCCACTTCATCGGTAACCGCTTTTTTTGCCAGTTCCGCTATTGCATAGACACAGGCAATTTTCATAGCTTCATTAATCGTCGTAGCATTGACATCAAGCGCACCACGAAAAATAAAAGGAAAACACAGCACATTATTGACCTGATTAGGAAAGTCTGAGCGCCCCGTAGCAACGATAGCATCCGAACGAACGGCCTTAACTTCTTTGGGCATAATTTCCGGTGTTGGGTTGGCCATAGCCAGGATCAATGGACGTTCAGCCATGTCTAAAACCATTTCCGGCTTAAGTACATTTCCAGAGGACAGACCAAGAAAGATATCAGCCCCTTTAACTGCATCAGCTAATGTGCGTGCTTTTGTAACAGCTGCATATTTTTCCTTATTAGGAGATAAATCTTGAGAACGGCCTTGATAAATAACCCCACTTCTATCGGTGATAATAATATTATTTTTACTAAGCCCCATACTGACCAGTAAATCAAGACATGCAATAGCTGCTGAGCCCGCACCTGACACAGTGACTTTGACGTCCTTCAATTGTTTATTAAGAATACATAAAGCATTGACTACAGCAGCTGCTGTAACAACGGCAGTGCCATGCTGATCATCATGAAAGACAGGGATCTTCATCCGCTTTTTTAACTGACTCTCTACTGCAAAACATTCAGGTGCCTTGATATCTTCCAGATTAATTCCGCCAAATGTTGCCTCAAGACCAGCAATGATCTCAACCAGCTTATCGGTATCACGTTCTTCTATCTCAATATCAAAAACATCAATCCCGGCAAATTTCTTAAAAAGAACAGCCTTGCCCTCCATGACAGGTTTTGATGCCAAAGCACCAATCGCTCCCATACCTAAAACAGCAGTACCATTACTTATAACACCTATTAAATTACCACGTGCTGTAAAGCGGGATGCTTCTGATGCATCATTGGCTATTGCTTCACAAGCCAGAGAAACTCCAGGCGTATAGGCAAGTGCGAGGTCTCGTGGTGTAGACATCGGTTTAGTTGCCGTCAGAGCAATTTTCCCTGGTGGATTAGAGCTATGGTATTCTAGTGCTGCGGCATTAAATTCTTCGTCAGTCTCTTTAATTCGAGTCATTTTTCTATCTCTATTCTTTATTCATAAACCGGAACTATTCATACACCGGGACTACTCATACACCGGGACTATAAGTACAGGTGTTCTGGAAATTTGTGTTACTTTTCGGGCTGTCGAGCCGATGATGTTAGAAGTAATTGATGGACGGGTATGGGTACCAATAACAATAAGGTTGGCACCAATTTTCTCTGCTTGATCAACAATTGATTCAGCAGAGTGCCCACTGACCACTTTTACTTTGGAGACAATTTTACAATCAGACAGCTTCTTTTTTAGTTCCTCCTTACAAAAGTTATTAAGCCGATTTTGCATTTCTTTAAGTACTTTTTTCATCCCATCTTTACGTACGTCCCTGGCATTAAACTCGGGCATATATACATCAATAGTACTAATAACGCTGGAGCTAAAAGGTTCAATTACATGTAACATTACAATTTTTGCATCATGTTTATTAGCCATATCAATTGCATAGTGAAAAACAGGGCGCATATGTTTGCCCATATCGGTTGCATAAAGTATTGTGTTAATTGTTGGATTCATTATCTTGTCCAGTTGCTGTGCCTATAAATATTTAAGAACTTACTTGGTTATAACTTCAGGTCCCATCATCATGTTAGGTAACCAGGTTGAAACAGAAGGTATATAAGTCACAATAAGTAAAAATACAAATAAGATAGCCAACCATGGTGATGCAGCTTTTACTACATTATGCATCGGCATTCTGGCAACACCTGCTGTGACAAAAAGATTAAGACCCACTGGCGGAGTGATCATGCCTATTTCCATATTAACAACCATCATAATACCGAGGTGGATTGGGTCAATTCCTAACTCCATAGCAATTGGAAATACCAGCGGAGCAACAATAATCAATAAGCCAGATGGTTCCATAAATTGGCCACCAATAAGTAATATAATATTGACCATAACGAGAAACATAATGGTGCCAAAACCAGCAGCTAACATTGCCTCGGTTAACATTTGGGGAATGCGTTCCTCAGTCAGGACATGTTTAAGGATCAATGCGTTAGCAATTATAAATAGCAGCATGATAGTGAGTTTTCCAGCTTCAAACAGGCTATGCTTAGTATCTTTATGCCAGAATACTGATAAACCACGCCACAAGATCATAATACCGCCAGCTCCTTTTTCTTTGAACGGCCCCATATCACAATAAACAAAGTTGGCGATTAGAAAAGCATAAACTGCAGCGACAGCGGCTGCTTCAGTTGGAGTAAAAATACCGCCATAAATACCACCCAGAATAATGACAATTAATAATAATCCCCAGCTTGCATCTCTCGCTGCCTTCAGTACTTCAGACCAACCCACCCAGGGTTGTGCAGGTAGATTTTTATAACGGGCAACAATGTAAATACCCAGCATTAACATACCTCCTGCCATTAACCCAGGAATAACGCCTGCTAAAAACATTCTACCCACAGAGACGTCAGTCGCTGCTGCATAGACCACCATAACTATTGAAGGTGGTATTAAAATACCCAGAGTACCAGCATTACAGATCACTCCGGCAGCAAAGTCTTTGGTATAACCCACTTGTATCATGCCTGCGATAGCAATACTGCCAATGGCAACAACTGTTGCAGGTGATGAACCGGATAAGGCTGCAAACATCATACAGGCAAAAACTGAGGCCATAGCCAGGCCGCCACGAAATGAGCCCACCATAGCTATTGCAAAACGAATAATTCGGTGTGCAACGCCTCCGGTAGACATGAATACAGACGCTAAGATAAAAAATGGAATAGCCAGTAATGTATAATGGCCTTCAAATGCAGAAAATAATGTTTGAGCCACAGAAGCCAGCGATGAATCAGAATGCATTTTAAGAAATATAATGCTGGAAAGACCAAGAGAAACAGCAATGGGTACACCAATCAGCATAAAAGCAATGACCATAAGAAAAAGGTATAAAATTTCCATTATTTTTGCTCCTTATTTTCTTTTGATGGTGTCTTTATTGATTGATTAAGATCGATCTCATACTCCAGTGCTTCTTCCATTTCATCTTCAACCTCATGAGAGGAAATTAACTTATCCACTTTTCCCGTCATAACATGCCAGCCCAGTTGAAAAAAACGTAGAGTAAATAAAGCCATACCCAGAGGTAATGCGAAGTAGGGAATAAATCGAGGCATTTTTTCGTAACGTTCACCTTCATTAAACCAGTCTGCCAGGAACATCAGTGCTTCCGGCATAGGAATATCATCTGTCTCTAGCCATGCTCGTTCTGTAATAAACGGATACCAGTAATCCCATGAACCAATTAATAATAGGATTGAATAAAGCAGGCAGGCAGCAATAGCCATCATTGCCAGGATTTTCCGGTGTTTTTCAGAAACCATATTAATAACAACATCAACACCAATATGGACATGATGTTTAACTGCATATGAGGCGCCCATCAGTACCAGCCAGGCAAATAGAAATACGGTGGCTTCCAAAGCCCACAAAATATTATCATTAAAAAAATATCGTGCAATCACATTTGCAAAGGTGATCAATGTCATTAAACCTAAGCAAACAGCAATCGATGTTTCTTCAATGCTGTCAATTATGCGCCCTAGCTTTCCCATATGTTCTTTGCTCATAAACCTAACTCCCCTTCTGTCTCTATCCTTACATCTGGATCATGCCTTGAGGCCAAACTTGTTGACCACAAGGTAAAACAATAATTAAGTTTTATATTGCCAGGTTTATTGATTTGATTTTATGGCAGCACCCATTAAGTCTTTACCAATATCTTTTTCAAATTTTTTCCATACAGGTTTCATTGCATCCACCCAGACCTGACGTTGAGCATCGGTCAAAGTTCGCACAGTACCGCCTGCCGCTACAATATTCTCCTTGTTTGTGTTATTAACTTTTGTTGATTCGGCATTACGGGTTTCAGTGACTTCTTTTAAAATAGTGCTCAATTGATCACGAACATCTTTGGGTAAGCCTTTCCACCATTTTGTCGATGTAACAACCAGATAATCCAAGACACCATGATCGGTTTCAGTGACACCATCCTGAACTTCAAAGAATTTTTTGCCATAAATATTCGACCAGGTATTTTCCTGTCCATCAATGACTTTGGTTTGCAAGCCGCCATATACTTCTTTAAATGACATTTTTTGTGGGCTGGCACCTATTTGTTCAAACTGAGCCACAAGTACATCTGATGCCTGAACGCGAAACTTGAGCCCTTTGGCATCAGAAGGTTTGATTAGAGGTTTATTGGCAGACATTTGTTTCATACCATTATGCCAAAATGCCAGTCCTTTCAATCCACGGCGGTTCATAGAATTTTTAAGCTTTTCACCATCGGCTGAATTTTGAAAACGATCAACTGCATTAATATCATTAAAAACAAAAGGCAAATCAAATATACGAAATTTCTTGGTAAATTTTTCAAACTTGGATAGTGATGGTGCGGCCATTTGTACATCACCACTTAACATAGCTTCAAGCACTTTTTTATCATTATAGAGAGTGGAATTTGGAAACACCTGCATACAGGCTTTGCCATTCATTTCTTCATTAACTCGTTTTTCCAATAATGAAGCTGCAATACCTTTGGGGTGTTTATCAGTATTAGTAACATGACTAAATTTGATTACAACCTCTCCAGGATCACAATTTGCCAGTGCAGATGTGCTGGTAACTAACAACATGGATGAAATGATAGTACCTAATAAAATTTTTCTCATTTTATGCCCCTTCGATAATACATTTAAAATAATTTAAGATGTTCACTTTTGTTATAAACTTCATAAATATAAGTACCATTATTCATGCCATACTTTTCAAACAGTCTTGATTCTAGATAGGTTGTTGAAAACATAAGATTTAATATTAATATTGAGTTTTTAAGAAAAATACAAATAGGTGGATTACCACCCATTTTATTATTTTTTATGGATGTAAACTTACCCAAAATCAGTAATTTTCAATATAGTTAAGCTTGCAAAGGACTTTATGCTTTATAGAATGGCATCTAAATTATGGGCAGCTTTGAGCTAAAAACAGACTAGAAATGTATTGATGATTAAACTATTATAGAAACAGGCAAACAAATACCGATTATTATTTCCATTATGCAAATAAAATACCAGAACTTAAATAAAACTCAGGTGGTTTTATTCGCGGCAGTACTGATGTGTGTCGTGATTTTGACTGGGAGATATATCAGCTGGAAAGTTGGTATTAATAAGCTTGATGAGAGCAGCCGACAGGAACTTGATCAATTTATCAGTCATCTTGATGCCAGTTTAGCCCGTTTTCAATTTATTCCTCAGCTTATTTCTAAAAATTCAATATTAGTTGACTTACTACAACACCCCGACAGCACTCCTCGTAAAGACCTTGTCAATTATTTTTTAGAAGACATCAATACTATTATTGGTGCTTCAGATACTTACTTAATGGACTCCCATGGTTTGACTCTGGCAGCCAGCAATTGGCTGGATGATAAAACTTTTAACGATCAGAATTTTAATTTTCGACCCTACTTTATTGATGCAATGGAAGGTAAGCTTGGACGCTATTTTGCCCTTGGTTCCACATCTGAAAAAAGGGGCTATTATTTTGCTTACCCCATTAGTTACGCAGCTCAAAATCTGGGTGTTATTGTCGTCAAGATGGATTTATCAAACATTGAACTCAACTGGTCAAATCGAAAAATTCAATTTATTGTGAGTGATCCAGAAGGGATTACCTTCATTACAACAGAAGCAGACTGGTTATATAAAAGCATCAAGCCTTTATCCACAAAAATACTTCAACAAATAGCTCTCAGTCAACGTTACAATGGCATTGATATAACAGCATTGGATATCAATACATTACGTACAATTTCTTCTAATAGTAATATTCTCAGCATCAATAATAGTACTAACAAAAAAACTAGCGAATATTTTACTTTACAAAAAAACATGTCCTTTGCTGGCTGGGACATTATGATCCTGACACCATTGAGTGAACTTAAACGGCAACAGTTAATTACAACTATTTTTTTATTTCTTGTGGTAACAATTTCCTTACTCATTGCTTTTCTTATCTGGCAACGGATTAAACGTCGACATGAAAGAGAACAACTTCAACTGGAAGCAAAAAAACAACTTGAACACTGGGTTGCAGTTAGAACCACCGATTTGACTCATGAAATTGAAGAACGTAAACGAACTGAAAAAATGTTCCATGAGACTCAGGATGAATTAATTCAAACTGCAAAACTGGCGGTGCTTGGTCAAATGTCTGCCAGCATCAGTCATGAATTAAATAATCCATTGGCAGCCATTCTTAGTTATAGTGATAATGCCCGTAAATTTCTCAGCATGCAAAAATATTCACAGGTAGATGAAAATTTATTAAGAATTGTTCAATTGACTAAACGTATGAGTAAGATCAGTTCACAATTAAAATTCTTTTCACGCAAATCCAGTCAACAGATGGAAATAGTAGTCATACAAAAAGTGATTCAATCAGCCATTGAAATAGTGAGTCATAAATTCAAAAATAGCAATTCTGTTATTAAGATCCAAAGTCATAGTTCAGATTTAAAAACAAGGGCTGATATTATTCAGCTGGAACAAATTTTAATCAATCTTATTAACAATGCAATGCAGGCAGTCGAGGATCAAAATCAGGGTGAAGTGATTATACATATTGAAAGAGATAAAGAATGGGCATTAATTCATGTTGATGATAATGGCGATGGTATAGAATTAAAAAATATTGATAAAATATTTTCTCCTTTTTTTACTACTAAAAAATTGGGACTTGGCCTTGGATTATCGATATCAGCCAGAATTATGAATATTATGAATGGTAAGTTGTCAGTGTATAATTTACCTTCATCAGGGGCCCGATTTACTATCTCACTATTAGTTGCAGAGACACCGTATGATAAAAAAAATGACTGATGTTTTCTTCATAGATGATGAATATGATCTTCGCCTGGCAAACGAGCAGACATTAGAACTTGCTGGCTATAGTGTTAAATTATTTGAAAAAGCAGAAGATGCTATTCCAAAAATAAAAATTCAATGGCCTGGCATTATAATCTGTGATATCCGTTTACCGGGTATGGATGGAAAAAAATTTTTACAGGAAGTAAAAAAAATTGATCATGAACTACCGGTTATATTAATCACCGGTCATGGAGATATCTCTATGGCTGTTGATGCTATACAAATGGGCGCTTATGACTTTATTGAAAAGCCATTTTCTACTGAGCGACTGACTGGAACCGTTAAAAGAGCACTTGATAAACGCCGACTGGTAATAGAAAACCGGCAGCTTAAAACAGAATTAAAAGATCAAGATCTTCCCGGCCCTCGTCTTATTGGCAAAAGTCAGATCATGGAGACTTTGCGCAATACGATTAAACTATTGTCTAGCACTGATGCTGATATTCTATTAATAGGTGAAACGGGTACTGGAAAGGAATTAATTGCTCGCTCATTGCACAAACAAAGCAAACGATGTGACAATAATTTTGTTGCTCTTAATTGTGGGGCAATACCTGAAAATCTGATAGAAAGTGAACTTTTCGGCCATGAAAAAGGGGCTTTTACCGGTGCAGAAACACAACGTCTCGGTAAATTTGAGCATGCAAATGGGGGAACCATTTTCCTCGATGAAATTGAATCTATGCCATTAAGCACACAGGTTCTTTTATTACGCGTTATTCAGGAACGCTCTCTGGAACGACTGGGCTCCAATGAAATGGTACAGCTTGATATACGTATTATTGCTGCTTCTAAAATTAACTTACGAGATTTAGTAGACCAGGGTGAGTTTCGAGAAGATCTTTATTACCGTCTGAATGTACTGATAATAGACATACCTCCTTTACGTGAACGCAGAGAGGACATCGCACAATTATTTCAATATTTTTTATTACTTTCTTCCACCCGTTACGGCAGAGAAATGCCAGAAATTCCCCCCAACACCTATCAGAGATTAATGGCATTTAACTGGCCTGGAAATATTCGTGAATTGCGTAATCTGGCTGAACGTTTTATATTGCTGGGCGACGAGTGTATTTCAAAACTGGATAAAGCCACCAATAATAATCCCTGTAAACCAATGACTTTGCATGAACATGTTGATGTTTTTGAACGAGCCTTGATAAAAGAAGCTCTTTCTGATTCAGGCGGTATTATTAAAGATACCATGTTATTACTTGGACTTCCCAGAAAAACTCTCTATGACAAAATGCAAAAATTTGGCCTGGATAAAAAAGTATACAAATAGCATTTGGATAAGCAGCCATCCTGCAAGCATTGCATGACTTTTCAGGACAGTTCAAGCCTGCTCTACACTTATTAATTGACAATATCTTCAAACCGAGTAACAATTAATCATTGTTGAATATATTTATTAGAACAGAATGAGATTAATAGGATAAAGTATGGCCCGACGCAGTGATCACACAAGAGAAGAGCTTAAGGAGCTGGCTTTAAAATCAGCAGAAGAACTGCTCAATGACAAATCTGCCAATGAACTCAGCACCCGCCAGATTGCCGCTAAGATGGGTTATACCGTCGGCACTCTTTATCAGATTTTTAAAAACCTGCCGGACTTGCTTTTACATGTCAATGCCCGGACTCTGAAAATTCTTTTTGACGACTGCCAGAAACTGGACATCAGCAGTAAAGACCATCAGAAAAATATTTTAGCTTATGCCAATGTTTATCTTGAATTTGCCCATGCTCATCCCAAATTGTGGGAACTCATTTTTGATAATAATATTTTAAATGATGATGATTTGCCTGAGTGGTATTTAATTCAGGTCAATGCTTTATTTTCATTGATTGAAACACAACTTAAAGCCCTGCAGCCGCAATTATCTGCACAGGAAATTACTAAAACCAGTCGAGTATTGTGGAGCAGTGTCCATGGCATCTGTACTCTTGCTATCAACAATAACCTATTTGCTGAATCAGCCTGTAACTCTGAAGAGCTAATTCAATCACTTATCACTCACTACCTTGCTGGCTGGACATCTTGAACAAACAAATATCCGCACCTGATTTCAGTCATTGGGGAGAGCATCGATATTTTCCCATTAGTCAGTTTTATAAAAACCATTTTGGCGAAAAAGTTTATAAAGTTTCTGTCAGCATTGCAGAAACTTGCCCTAACCGTCAGCCTAATAGCCGCATGCCGCTGTGCATTTTTTGTGATGAGTGGGGCTCTGCAGCCTACCACCTTGAGCGTGATAAATCTTTAAGGGATCAGATTGTTATTAATCGTGACAAAATTTCAAAGCGTTATCGTGCACAGAAATTTCTAATTTACTTTCAGTCTTATACCAACACGTTTGACCGAGTCTCCGAATTGGAACAGCGTTTTGATGTCGCCCTGGCAGAAGAAAATATTGAAGGTATTGTTTTAGGCACCCGACCAGACTGTCTGCCTGAAAGGATATTACCTTTACTAAAAAGAACTCATGAAAGCCATTATCTAATGATCGAACTTGGACTGCAAAGTTTTTTTGATCATCATCTGGATTTTCTACAGCGAGGTCATAATGTTCAAAGCGGCTATAATGCAATAAAAAAACTGCATCAACAGACAGGAGTGGATATTGGTATTCACCTGATGTTTGGCCTGCCCAATGAAACCAATGAAGAAATTATCAACACCGCACAAATACTAAACGATTTGCCAATAAGCAATGTTAAGCTGCATAACTTACACGTATTAACTAATACTCCTCTGGCAGACCTGTATCAACAGGGAAAATTTCAGCCCGTTGAGTTACAGGAGTACATCAACAAAGTGATTTTGTTTTTACAATATCTGTCACCTGACATTTCAGTTCAGCGTCTTGCAGCTGTTGCCAGCCGCTGGGATGAATTAATTGCCCCTCAATGGACCAAAGAAAAAATGCGTCCCACGCAGATGATTGAAGATCAGTTAAAAGAAAGAGGGCTTTTTCAGGGATGTTTATTATAATCCCAGTTCATCCCACATATCATCCACTTTTTTAACCACATCCTTATCTTTAATAATTGCACGACCCCACTCACGATCTGATTCACCCGGCCATTTATTGGTAGCATCCATACCCATTTTTGAACCCAGACCGGATACCGGTGAGGCAAAATCCAGATAGTCAATGGGGGTATTCTCAACCAGTAAAGTATCTCTGGCCGGATCCATGCGTGTGGTCATCGCCCAGATAACATCATTCCAGTCTCTGACATTGACATCATCGTCACAAATAATAACAAACTTGGTATACATAAACTGGCGCAGAAAAGACCAGACACCAAACATAACCCGTTTAGCATGTCCGGGGTATTGTTTTTTTATACTCACCACAGCCATTCGATAAGAACAGCCTTCCGGGGGTAAATAAAAATCCACAATTTCAGGGTATTGTTTTTGTAAAATGGGCACAAATACCTCATTGAGGGCCACACCTAAAATAGCTGGTTCATCCGGTGGCCGTCCGGTATAGGTACTGTGATAGATTGGATCCTGGCGCATGGTGATGCGCTCAATAGTAAACACAGGAAAGTTGTCCACTTCATTGTAATAACCTGTGTGATCACCAAAAGGTCCTTCAGGTGCTTCATCACCTGGCTCCAGATACCCTTCAAGAACAATTTCACTGCTTGCAGGCACATGCAGTTCATTGCCCATTGATTTAACCAGTTCAGTTTTAGCACCGCGCAATAATCCCGCAAAAGCATATTCTGATAAAGAATCAGGTACGGGTGTCACAGCAGCCAGAATGGTAGCCGGATCAGTACCCAGTGCCACCGAGATCGGAAAACGTTCACCTGGGTATTGCTCCTGCCAGTCTTTATAGTCCAGAGCACCACCACGATGCGCCAGCCAGCGCATAATGACTCGATTTTTAGCAATAACCTGCTGCCGATAGATACCCAGATTCTGGCGATCTTTATTAGGGCCTTTAGTAACCACCAAACCCCAGGTGATTAATGGGCCTACATCTTCTGGCCAGCACGTCTGCACCGGCAGACGGCTCAGATCAACATCATCACCTTCCCAGACTATTTTTTGACAAGCTGCACGTTTCACAATTTTCGGTGCCATATCGAGTACTTTGCGATAAATAGGCAAGGTTTTTAATGCTGCTTTTAAGCCCTTGGGAGGTTCGGGCTCTTTTAAAAACGCCAGTAATTTGCCAATTTCACGCAATTGGGAGACATTCTCTTCCCCCATACCCAAAGCAACCCGTCTGGGTGTGCCAAATAAATTAGCTAAAACCGGTATATTATGCCCCACTGGATTTTCAAATAAGAGTGCAGGGCCTCCATTTCGCAGAACCCGATCCGCAACTTCGGTCATCTCCAGATTGGGATCAACAGGGTGCTTTATACGCTTGAGTTCACCAATCTCTTCTAGTTTATCAAGAAACTCTCGCAAGTCATTGTATTTCATAAAAACCTTTAAAAATAACTACTTATGTCTAAAAAAAACTTCAAAAAGTTTCAATTTGAAGCTTGCATTGAACTAATTAGAAACTACACTGTCTATATGGTTAAGCAACTTAATGCATACAGCAGCAGTAGGTTGTTTGTAGGAGATCTTGTAGAAACTCTTCTTGAAAAAGAAGGCTTGAAGCTCAGATTTTCCTAATCATTACATTTCCTTTGATTATTTAATCAGCCAGGGTTCATCCCACCCTGGCATTTTTATGTTTCCGTTCAAAGATTCATATCCGATATCCACCATGACGCTTGCGATTAATCAGATCCACAATAAAGATCCCCAAAAAAAAGCTTAAGCCTGAGACCATTAACAATAGAATGTAGTTTTCTTTGATTTTAAGCAAAAAGTTTTGCTTTGACTGACTGATTAATTCTGGTAATTCCCCCCGTGTTTGCAGCTCCATATGGCTGGTATCCACATCCTGTCCAATAGCCACGGAAGCAATCATAGCCAGTTTTTCTTTGAGGATCCTATTAGCTTTTCCAGCCTGCTCTTCTAGGGCGAGTTTATCCTGTCGATCAAGTTGTTCCCAGGCATTGAGTTCTTCCTCAAGTTTTGCGATGGTTTCTTCATAAGCTATTTTTTCATTGCTCATCAATTGACTTTCAACAGGTTGATTTTCAACAGGCGTTTTTTCATTTAATTGAGCCAGCATAGTTTGTTTAGCTTTTTGTAATGCCGTCTGCATTTTTTCTACTTTGAGTGCAGCAGGCTCTTCCACAGTGATAAATTTACTTTTTACCCAGCCTTCTATACCTTCTGCAGTTTTAATCTGACTATATTCTTTGTCTGTTTTGATGACACTAACCGCTGTACCACTGCTAATGAGTTCTTTTATCGGACTGTCCAGACTCGCTTTAGTATGCAGGCCTAATTGCAGCCTCGGACTGATATAGTGCTGTTCTTTATTCTGGCTAAGATCGGTGTCTGAGCCACTGGATTCAGGGCTGTCTGACTCAGCCTGAGCCAGAGAGCTATTAAACAATACAAAACAGAATAATAGAGTACTGAGTTTTAACCATCTAAATTCAACTTCCTTTTTCATTTACAGATACCTTCTTATTATTTTATTTGTATTATAGCCAGACAACAGAACTAAATAACCGTTCCTGAAGAGTATCCACTGAGTATCAGCTCCTATGGTTTGCCAGTAAATAATACTCACTATTCAAGAACAGTTGTTTAGGCCTCTAAAGCGATACCACTATGCCTTAATAAGGCATCAATTTCTGGTTTACGACCCCTAAAGCGAACAAACAAATCCATAGGCTCCTCAACACCACCCATTTCCAGGATATTAAGAAGAAATTGTTCACCCGTCTGCTGATCAAAGATCCCCTTTTCTTCAAACAACGAGAACGCATCAGCGGACAATACTTCTGCCCATTTATAACTATAGTAACCTGCCGCATACCCACCTGCAAAGATGTGTGAAAAACTGTTTTGAAAACGGTTGAATTCAGGAGGAATCATAACTGAAATCTGCTGCCGTGTTTTATCCAGCATTTGCTGAATCTGTGGTTGACCATTACTCTGCTCTTTTCGCTGATAGTGAATGTGCAGATTAAAATCAAACAGGGCGAATTCAATTTGTCTGAGCATTTGCAGACCAGACTGAAAGTTTTTTGCCGCATTCATTTTATCAAAAATTTCATCCGGTAATACTTCTCCCGTCTGGTAGTGCCTTGCAATCAATGCCAGTGATTCTTTTTCCCAGCACCAGTTTTCCATAAACTGGCTGGGTAATTCAACCGCATCCCAGGGCACACCATTAATGCCTGATACTCCAGAATAATCAACCTGGGTTAGCATGTGATGCAATCCATGACCAAATTCATGAAACAGGGTATTCACTTCATCATGGGTAAACAAGGCTGGCTCATCACCAATGGGTGGAGTCAAATTACAAGTCAAATAGGCCACTGGGATCTGCACCATACCCTTATGGGCATAACGAACAATACACTCATCCATCCAGGCACCACCACGTTTAAGCGGTCGTGCATAGAGATCCAGATAAAACTGGCCTCTGAGTATTCCATATCGATCTTTGATTTCATAAAAACGCACATCCGGATGCCAGGTTTCGATACCTGCAACGGCTATAATTTCAACCTGATAAAGTTGTTTAACAATAGTAAATAACCCTTCCAGCACCTGGCTTTCAGGAAAGTAGGGTTTTAATAGTTCCTGTGATAAATCATAGCGATGCTGGCGTAATTTTTCTGCGACATAGTTCAGATCCCATGTCTGTAGATCATCAATATTCAGCTCCTCACTGGCAAACTGCCTGAGTTCTGCAATGTCATTTTTTGCAACAGTTTTTGATTTTTCTGCAAGTTGCTGCAAAAACTCTATCACTTCATCCGTTGACTCCGCCATTTTTGTCGCCAGTGAGTATTCTGCATAATTATTAAAGCCTAAAAGCTGGGCAAGTTCCTGACGTAAATCCAGTAATTGCTCCATACAATCTGTATTATCCCACTGACCCGCATTGGGTCCCTGATCGGATGCTCTGGTACAATAAGCGGTATAAAATTTTTCTCGTAAATCACGCTGATCGGCATGAGTCATAATGGCAAAATAACTGGGAAACTGTAGGTTGAATACCCAGCCTTCAAGTGATTCCTGCTCAGCAGTCTGCTTTGCCATCGCTAAAGCAGAATCCGGCAAGCCTGCCAATTGTGATTTATCACTAATAGTTTCACTCCAGCCATTGGTCGCATCCAGGACGTTATTTTCATAACTGGATTTTAACTTTGAAAGTTTTTGTCTGATGGCTTTAAAGTGCTTTTTCTTACCCTCAGGCAGATCAATGCCCATCAGCTTAAAGTCCCGGAGTTGGTTTTGTATCACCTTTTTTTGTGCTGCAGTCAATCGTTCATAGTCATCGCTCTCTGAGATGGATTTTATGGCATCATAGAGCACACAATTTTGACCTAGTTCGGTATGATACTCACTTAATAAAGGCAGGCAGTGTTCATGTGCAGCACGTAACTCTTCTGAGTTTTTTACAGAATTCAGATGGCTCACCGGTGACCAGGCACGGCTCAGACGATCATCCATTTCCTGCATAGGGTGAAGCAGGTTATCCCAATTGTATCCTGCCGTACGTTGAGACAATAAGTCAGCCAGTTTGTTACGATTTTCATCCAGCAATTGTTCAATAGCCGGAATAACATGTTGTGCTTCAATCTGCCCAAAACACGGCAAACCACTAAAATCCAGAAGGGGGTTAGTCATAAATTTTCCAATAAAAAGCTTCTATCTGATACCGGATAGGTTAAAGTATAATTAAGTTTAACTATACTGAATCTGTCATAATTTATACAGTTTTTTATACGAGGCTATTTGTGTGCTCATTTAATCATTTATCCCTTTATTTCATATTATTTGCTTTTCTCATGCTCCCCACAACTGCACTGGCTGTGAATAAATATGATCAGGGCGCTTTTTATTTTGCACAAGGTGATTATATTTCTGCTCTGAGTCTCTGGTCACCATTGGCTGCAGAAGGGAATTCAGCAGCACAATACTCTATCGGCCTGCTCTATGATCAGGGTAAGGGGGTAAAAAAAGATCCTCAGCGTGCCCTTAAATATTTTCAATCAGCATCCGATCAAGATCTTGCTGTTGCACAATATTATCTGGGCATGAAATATTTTGCCGGTTTAGATGTCACAAAAAATATGACTAAGGCACATCACTTACTCAACAAGGCCGCTCAAAGTGATTATCTGAATGCTCAGTTCCAATTAGCCAATATTTATGATCAAAATGGCAAACAGCAGGATCTCAAGCTGGCCACACGATGGTTTACCCGAGCAGCTGAAAATGGTTATGGACCAGCTCAACACAGCCTGGCTGCTCGCTTTCTAACCGGCAGGGGGACTGCATTAAACTTAAAGCAGGGTATTTTCTGGTTAGAGAAAGCAGCGGAACAACGTGATCCTGATGCTATGCGTGACCTGGGTTTTATGTATTATAAAGGCATGGGTGTGGACAAAGACTTTCATCAGGCACGTGACTTATTAATCCCCCCAGCGGAAGAAGGCAGTGGACTAGCCTTATTTGTACTAGGTGAAATATATACCACCGGCGGTCACGGTATCAGGAAGGATTTATATCAGGCAAAAAAATGGTTTCAGCGATCTAAAAATGCAGGCTATAAAGAAGCTCAACAAAAATTAACACAGTTAAACAAACACTCTATTTCACCCATAAAGCCAGTGAAAAAAGTACCTAAAGCGATGGTAAGCACTCACTCACATTTGGAGAATGATGCGATTCGATTCAAACAACTGGATGATCAAGCTTATTTTTTACAATTATTAATTGCTCGGCAATACAGTAGTATTAGCCAGTTAACAGAGCAATACACTGATGAGCACATTTATTTTTTTAAAATAAAAAAAGACAATGAAGATTTATACGTGCTTATTTATGGCTATTTTAAAAGTTATGACGAGGCAAAAAAAGCCATCAAACTATTGCCTGAAACCTTTCAGCTCAAATCAAAACCCTGGATTCGTCAGGTTAAGCATCTAAAATCAATAGTTTATATAAATTAGATGTAACTAACTCAGCCAGTCAACTTGCTTGATAAGTAACAGGATAATATTTCTGTACATTTTTCTCTGACTTTAGCGTGATTAGTTTTCCTAAACAGCTTAACCACTGTTTTCTGAAATACTGAGTCTCTCTTTTTTCTTAATTTTTTTCGTTCACCAATACAAGCCTGAAATTGTTTAGCAAACTTATGCTCCTTGCATTGCTCCAAAGCTTTTACACAGCGACTACGATGACCCAGAATAAATTCACCATAAGCAATATGAAAATACAAATCTGCCTTCTCAGAAGTTTCATTAAGTGCTTCATAACATCGATGCATGCCGCCATTACTCCCAAATAAGATAGCCTCCGTCAAACCTAATAAGGACAAACTCATTGAGTAATTAACAGAAAAGCGATCACTTGAATAGGTTATTTGTGATAATAATTCATTAGCTTGATCCCATTCTCCTGCCTCCAGGTAAGCAAGAGCCTTGAGGAACATTTCGTTAGAGTCTACAGCAGCCTCTGAGCTATGGTATACAGGCAACAAGCCTGATACGATATTATCATCATCAAATTGTACAGCGTTATGAAACATTAATATAATCCTATAATATGGCTAATTCACTGTAACTATGCAGCGGGTTAGATTTTAGTTATTAAATGAATAGCTAGTATATAAGACAAAAGTTAGAAAAAAGTTAGCTTATGAATAAAGGCTGAGCTAATAATCTATTTATATTTGTTTTTCAATGAGATGACTGGTTTTGATAATTTGCATTAATTCTTTTTTATATTCTTGCAGTGCTTTTTTTAGCTCAGGGCTATCAGGATCAAAGCTATCTGGTTCAGAACGTTCAGGCTCAGAGCTATCAGAAGCAGACAATTGAAGTAGTTTTTCCAGTGCCAGGGATGCATTGCAAAGCTCTTGAGCACCAAAAATAGCAGAGACTCCCTTTATGGAATGTGCCAATAAATATGCCTCTGAATAGTTTTTTTGCAGCAAAAACTCTTTTAACTGTTGAGCACTCTGTTCATATTGCTCTCTGAACTGGATTAAAACTTTTTTTAACTGCTCAATATCATCGCCTAAAAACTTTCGTGCTCTGCTTTGAACAATTCCCGGCAATGACCCGGATCCATACTGCACAGCTAATGATTCACTATCTGCAACAGGCCATTTTAAATTTTTATCCTGATCCTGTTCACTATCTTTAAGATGGCGACTCAAAACATTGAGTAAGTGACTATAGTCCACTGGTTTTGATAAAAAGTCATTCATACCAGATTGACGGCACTTTATTTCTACATCCTGAACAACATTGGCAGTTAAGGCAATGATAGGTATTTTTGTATACTTAAGGGTTTCTCGAATTTTTCGGCTGGACTCATAGCCATCCATAATTGGCATATGAATATCCATTAAAACCAGATCAAAAGTACAGTCAGACTGTGATAATTTCTCTAATGCTTCCTGACCATTATTAGCAACACTAATAGTAAAACCACTTTCCACAAGGAATAAAGATAATACATCCTGATTAATTATATTATCTTCAACCAATAAGATATGTTTATTTTTAAACAATGACAAATCTTGTATTTTTGTTTGTTCATGCCTGGTAAAAGTAACTTTATTAACATCACCTTTAGCCAGGAGTATCTCAAAGAAAAAATCACTGCCTTTATGCAAAACACTTTTTAGACCAATATGTCCGCCCATTAGCTCAATTAACTGCTTCGATATGCTTAAACCCAGCCCTGAACCACCATATTTTCTAGTAGTACTATTATCCAGTTGATTAAAAGCCTGAAACAAAGAGATTTTCTGTTTATCACTTATACCAATACCTGTATCAATAACAGAAAATTTCATATGATCATTATTGATTGATTCGATCTTTAATTCTACCTTGCCTTCATGAGTAAATTTAATGGCATTATTAATCAGATTAATCAATACCTGAGACAAGCGTAAGGGATCACCATAGAAAGTATCAAAATTGCTATTGTTAGTAATAAAAAATAATAAATTATTTTCAGAAGCTTTTATTTGCATAATATTTTCAATATTAGATAGCACATCAGGCAAACTAAAATGAATTTTTTCAATATTTAATTTCCCTGCTTCTATTCTGGAAAAATCCAGAATGTCATTGATAATTTCAAGCAATAATTGTGATGAAGTGTTAATTTTCCCAACATAACTGACTTGTTGTTCTGTTAATTTTGTTCGTTGTAACAAATTTAATATACCAATAACACCATTCATCGGTGTTCTGATCTCATGAGACATGTTCGCCAAAAATTCACTTTTACTCTTATTTGCTTTTTCAGCATTCTTTTTTGCTATGGTTAATTGAGTTTTTTGCTCCTTTAGCTCTTGAGTTTTTTCATTGACTTCTAACTCTTTTTTTCTTTGCCTGCTAATATCATATCCAATATTAATAATCTCACCACTCGGCAAAGTAATATTTGCCAGGAGAGTAACTAATACTCGACCATCCTTTGTTCTCGGATACCATTCTTTAAAGCTATTTTGGTCACTAGTTCTGATTGCTTTGAGTACTTCCTGCTGTACCTTCACATCAGGATAGAACAGAGCCAGAGGGTTTTTATGATCATTAAGTTCCTCAAGACTCCAGCCAAAAACTTTCTCACACTCTTTATTCCACAATGTACAGCGGCCATCATCATCAAAAGCATTAATTAAAATGGGTGACAAATCAAATAACGTTCTAAACTTTTGTTCACTAATAGCAAGTTGATCCTGAATGAGAATTCTTTTTTCCAGTTCCTGCTGTATAATTCTATTTCGATAAAGAACACCTGATACAACAATTAACACAATAACAATAAGCAGCCAGTTAGGTGGTCCAGGCTGGGTCAGTGAGGCATTTCGAGTTATCGACTGATAGCCATCATTGGTATTTGGTTTTGTCCCATAAGCAGCGGTATTACTAAAATAGGATTCATAAGAGGAGTCATTATCTGAGGCAAATGTATTGACTATTATCAACATTGAAATAACAGCATAGCCTAGCCCGTATATAATTTTTTTAAATATGCAATATTTCATTTTGAACCATCTATATTAGCTTTATTCATATCAGGATCATCCAGATCAATAGCAATAACTTTATTTCTACCTTGCTCCTTAGCCTGATACAGAGCACTATCTGCAGCTTTAAATAAAATATCTGAATCACTTTCGTCTGTAGGAATAACCGTAGCAAGGCCAATGCTGATGGTAACAACCGAGCTTGACAAGGATGTCTTGTGTTCGAGCTTTAAAGATTCTATTTTTTCTCTTAGTTGCTCTGCATGTTGTTTTGCTCTCATTGCTGAGCAATTATTCATTAAACAAGAAAATTCTTCACCTCCAATTCGACAGGATTTATACCCCTGCATATTTGTTTGCAACTGCAACGCTTTGGCTACAGCAATTAGCGCCTGATCACCCTGAACATGTCCATAATCATCGTTATAGAGTTTAAAATAATCAATATCAATAATTAACATTGAAAAAGGTCGTTGGTATTGCTTTCCCAGATTCCAAAAGAGGCGTAAATTAATATCGAAAAAATATCGATTATACAAACCAGTTAAAGCATCACTTTCAGCAACATTTTGCAGATTCTTCAAATAAAGCCAGCTAATAGAAAAAGAGGTCATAATACAGGCAACCACAATAGAGATCACTGGAATATAAATATTAGTAATGAGAAGTGTTATTTCGCCCAGCAGAATAACGCCAAAAATCAGGCCCATAAGATAAAATGGATTTTTTTCCCAATTACCAAAACTAATAAGCAGTGAAGATAAAAAGGTGACGATAAAACTTATCATCAACAGTACCTTTAATGGCATTTCACTAATGGTATTATGAGTGCGCAAAGCTTCATAAATATTAGCTTGAATTTCAACACCACTCATTACCTGATGAAGTCTTAAAGGTGTAGGATATGCAGCACTCAAACCCCTTCCCGTTGCACCAATAAAAATGACCTTATCTTGCAGCTCATCTAAAGCAAAATTTTTATCAAGTACATCACTATAAGAAAGTGTTTTAAAATGTCCCGGCCCGCCAATAAAAGGCAGCATAACATAGTGATCCCTCACCCAGGCATTGTGATTTCGTACAGTCCTTTCTAATCGCTGTCCTGGTAGTCTATCCAGTTCATTGTTCGCTAATAAAGCAGCAACAGCCAGATTAGGCCAACGTGCTTCATTAAGCCCGGCATAAAGAAACACTCGTCTGAATTTGCTATCAGTATCAAGTTCTAAATCTGTATGACCAATCGAGTGTGATGCCTGGAATAAAGCATCAATAGGCAATAGTTCCTGAATACCTTTTTGTGGCGAAATAATTCCAGCAACAGGCAGGATCACCTTCTGATTATCAGCAATATTCTGAACCAGAGCTTCATCGATAGAACCTTCGCCGGCAGTTGTGGGCTCTGAAAACAAGACATCAAAAACAATCATGCCTGTTTTGGCTTCTGATAAACGTTCAATCAGCTGTGCATGTATATGACGTGACCATGGCCAGCGACCAAGTTCAGCAATGCTTTTTTCATCAATAGCAATGATAATAATATCTTCAGGCACCGGCTGCCCCCATAAGGGCATTTGCAGATCATATAATACCAGATCAAAGTATTCGGTTATTTTCCAGTGCTGTAAAGCAACAGCAAGAAAACTGGATACAACAACGATTACAAGGCTAATAATTTTTGCTGGCCGGCTTCTCTTATACATGCGTTAAGTCGTGCCTGATACGGAAATCATTATAAAGCAAGTAACAAAAGTAACAGGCTGGCAAACCCTGCCGGCCAATAACTTTTTGGCGGCACGTCAATTTTTTGAGTAGGGCTGTAGCCGCTGGAAACCCCCTCACTACTAATCGTCTGTACACGAAAATAGTATGTCCCACTCGTAGGTCTTTCCAGATTAAACTGAGCTTGAGTTATTGTTTGCTCTGTCAAAATCTGACTAAACTTAGAGTCATTAGCAAATTGTATTTTATAATGCATATCTGAACCGGCATCACGCCATTTTAGGAGCAGCTGGTGCTCATCAATGGCTGGTTCTTCTATCTTGGGCTGCTCCGGCTTGGGAACAATAACTAAAGATGAGCTATTGCTTGGCGGGCCAATTTTCCCATTATTGTCTATAGAGGAAATTCGCCAATAATAATTTCCTGGTTCTTCAATAGCTCTGCTATATTTATTTTCCAGCAATTTAAATTGACTTGTTTCAGACTCCTGAAAACTCTCCTGAGTGGAAAGTTCAAGTAAATACTGCTTAATGTTTTCAGGTTCAGACCACTTAAAGTTAACCTCTCCCACAGTTTGTACGTAAGTATCTTTCGGTTGCTGTTGAAAAGGTGCTTCTGGGCGAGCATCAATCTGCATGACGTATTGTGCTGTTTTTCCCTCAAGACCATTTTCATCAATTGCCCGAAGTTTAACAATATAATCATCATCAGGTAAAAGCTGACTAAAAATTACACTTTGTTTGCTTATTTGATCAATAAGAATCAACTCTGGCTCTGATTTTTTTAGTATTTGAAGTCGATAAGCAGTTGCTTTTGATGCAGCATCGGTCAACTTATTTGACTCCGGCAGATAACGAATAATTCGTGGCAGGTGTTCTATGTTCGGGGCATCAAGCAGCACAATTGGAGCTAATGGTTTTTCTCCAACTCGTGCAATAGTACCAAAGCCCGATGTTAGATCAGTATGCCCCTGTGGGTTACTAACCAGGATTTTCCCGGTTAATACTTCTGTCATGGTGCTTGTCTGATCTGCATTAACCCTGAATTTCGTCCCCCTTACTGCAGAATTTCCAGCCACAGTAAGAATTTCAAAACGATTATCTGCTTGTTTCTCAGGATTAGCATGAATATTAGCCCGTCCCTTTATTATTTTTGCTTTAATATCAGAGGCATTGATTTTATCACCACCAATCATTCTGGCCGAAACCAGGATCAGAGTGCTTTTCTCTAACAAGGTTAATTTTGTACCATCTTCAAAGATAAGCTGTATTGTGCTATTTTCTTTAGTGTGAATCGAATCTCCCAGGGAGATCCGCATGCCTGGTTTAAGTATCATGGTACGCCTGGATTCATCCAGTTGCACAGTAACCTGACCAGTTATTTTTCTGACACTAATTTTTGACTCACGTTGCTTTAACCATTTCATGGGGATGGCAATTTGCATTCCCGGCTTCATATAATGATCATTGGTAATTTTATTTAATGTGACAATATCATCCCAGTGTTGCCATTCAATTAAAGCACTATGGCCAAAATCCCAGACTGTATCTCCTTTTTTAAAGGTATAAAACCAATTTTCTGCACTCGCAGAAAATGACAATAACAGACAGATCAGAAAAGTAAAATAAATTTTTTTTTGCATAATTTTTTCTTTGTTTTAAATGTAAAATTTTCTCATACCGGCCACAGTTGTAGTGCCATGACAGGCATAAATAATTAATGTCCTATGATTTTTCTATCAAAAAAATAACCTAAACCATATTCATTTTTAATAGTATTATCCGGTAATTTGTTTCGTAAACCACAAAGCAATGTCTTAATTGCAGCATCACTTAATATCTTGTCGTTATCAAGTGAAGTGATTGCATCACAAATGCTTTGATAATTCAGGTTTTTATTTTTTGTCGTAATAAGTAATTCTAATAAACTTTTTTCATTTTTTGTCAGGTGAACAACTTGTTGTTCACAAAATAGTTCACGCTTGCTGAGATGCCAGATATATTTTTCAGAACCTTCCATCCACGAAACAATTTCATGAGATTTATTTAAATCAAAAAGCTTATTAAGTGCTTCAATGATGCGTTCTTTTGTTACTGGCTTATCAAGATAACTGGTCAGCCCCAGCTCAACGGCATCCATCAATGTTTGTTTGTCAGTGCGGCTGGTTAATAAAATTATTTTTGTTTGCTGATCAGTTTGACGAATTTTTTTACAGACCTGCAGACCATCCATAAGCGGCATATTAATATCTAAAATCACCACATCCGGTTTATTTTTTCGATATAATGCAAACGCCTGCTGACCATTTTCTGCGGTATAAATAGTCTTAAAATAACTAGAAAAATATTGTTTATATATTGCCTGCGTGATCAATTCATCTTCAGCATAAAGCAAAGTCATTTCTTGTAGGTTTTTCATATCTTCATCAATTTTTAATCCAGAGATGGAATTTAACTTTAAAAAATTCACTAAACTCCCGAAATTTAACAAATATCCAGTCATATTCATAGCCCTTTTAAAAGATACTGAGCTTTTATAATTTTCTAACTATTTCCTTACTTTTATCTTTTATAATGACTCAAGGCGATTGATACTAAATAACAGCTCCTGAATAACTGTTCCTGATATAGTGCGCACAGAGTATCAGCTCCTATTGTTCTAAAGGGGAGGGTAGGCAATTACTCATTATTAGAAAATACTTCTCCCAGATTAAACACCCTGGGATCCGCACGATTAGATAAAATAACGTGGGTATTTATTATTTATCGATTTGCAAGAGCCAGAGGATCTCTGACAGTACCTGTTTATTAACTCTGTATTTAAAACGGCGGGTTTAGCCCCCATTTTAAAGCTGCCGTATTAGTTTTGCTGGATTACCTGCAAATAAACAGTTTGCCTGGATATCTCTGGTGACGATACTGCCAGCACCAACCACTGCACCTTCACCAATATTAACCCCGGGTAAAATAATTGCTCCTGCACCTATCCAGACATTGCTGTCAATAAAAATATCTTCAGAAAAATTTTCTTTTTTTAATCTTTCCTGCGGGGCAACGGCATGATTTATTGTTAATATTTGCACATTGGATCCGATTAAGCAGTCATCACCAATAGTGATCAGTCCACCATCTAATAAGGTGCAGTTGATATTGAGATAAACACGATCTCCCAGGGAGATTTTATCACCATAGTCACAGTAGAAGCCCTGCTCAATAAAAACATCTTCACCGCAACTGGCAAATAATGACTTTAAGCGTATCAGGTTGCCTTTGGATGGGCTGCGGCTGAACTGCCGACACATATCATGAACCTGATGTCTGCGCTGAATTAGCTCTGCAGTTAAACTATCGAACTTCACAGTGCTGGTTTCCATTTCTGAACTAAGGCAATATTCGATTGAGAACGGTGCTGATAAATTGCACGCTGATAAGCCTGCTCAAAAAAATCTGGCTGCTTTGCAACCTCGGTGCAAAGCTTTCTGGTATTGGGCCGTTGACCACCACGCCCTAAATCCAGTCGGTCTGCATCCCAGCAGGTGCCTACCGTCATATCAGCCTCAATAAAACCTTTGCTATGATCATGGCAGGCAAGCATTAATAGTTTTTTTTCTCCTTGATTGATTTCCAATAGTTCATCAGGCAGTGTTTCAATAAATTGAGCAGCCCGTTCACCATGAAGGGGATCATTAAAATCAGCTTCTCGCTTAATATCATGCAAAAAAGCAAATAATTCAACTACACGCAGGTTGGCACCATTTTTTTCAGCTATTAACAGACCATTAAGACGAACTCTGGCCCAATGAGACACCCCATGCACGCCTTTCCAGTTAAGCTGAAATGTTTCCCGGATAAGTTGTATTAATTCCTGGCTGATCATAGGCTCTTGGGATTGATAATATTCATATAAATCCCTATTATAAAGAACATATTGATTTTTTTCACAGACTTTTTGGGTAATTTTATGTCAAAACACTATGATTTAATCTCCATTGGCGCTGGCAGCGGCGGCCTTTCTGCAGCAGAGCGGGGTGCTCAGTATGGTAAGAAATGTGCCATTATAGAAAGCAGTAAAGTAGGCGGCACCTGCGTCAATATTGGCTGCGTACCCAAAAAAGTCATGTGGAATGCAGCAAATCTGGCTCATGGTATGGCAGATGCTCGCGACTATGGTTTTGATGTCACTAACAATGGCCTGAACTGGTCTAAGCTGATCGAGCAGCGAGAGGCTTATATTTCCGGCATCACCAACTGGTACGGCAATTATCTCAGTGACTCCAATATTGACTACATTAATGGTAAAGCCCGTTTTGTTGATGCCAAAACCCTTGAGGTCAATGGTGAGTTCTACACAGCAGATCATATTGTTGTTGCCCCTGGCGGCTACCCTGTGACTCCAGATATTCCTGGGGCAGAACTTGGCATAACATCAGATGGCTTCTTTGCTCTTAAGGAACAACCCGAACATATTACCATTGTCGGCTCAGGTTATATTGCTGTTGAATTAGCAGGTCTTATGAGTAGCCTCGGCAGTCAGGTGACTCTGTTAATCCGTAAGGGCCATGTACTGAGCCAAATGGATGGCATGTTAAACGGCACATTAGCCAAAGTAATTCAGGATGATCCAAACATTGTTTTACTCACCACCACTGAAGTTGAATCGGTTGAAAGCAATGAGCAAGGTAAACTCACTTTACATTGCACCAAAAACCAACAAGTGAATAATGTTGATGCACTTGTCTGGGCTATTGGAAGGGCACCCAATACTGCTGATCTCAATCTGGAGGCTGCCGGCATTGAAATGGACAAGCGAGGTTTTATCCCCAGCAATGAATATGAAGAAACCAATATAAAGGGTATTTATTCATTAGGCGATGTCAATGGCAAAGCCACTTTAACACCTGTTGCCATAGCCGCAGCCAGACGTCTGTCAGATCGTTTGTTTAATAATATGACGGATCGTAAACTGGATTACAATCTGATCCCAACAGTTGTTTTCAGTCACCCGCCTATTGCCACCATCGGCTTAACTGAGACTGAAGCAATAAAAACCCACGGTGATTCAGTTAAGGTCTACAGCACCAGTTTTACCCCAATGACTCACGCTTTCACTGAACATAAAGCACCCACCGCCATGAAACTAATTTGTGTCGGTGCACAAGAAAAAATTATCGGCTGCCATATCATTGGTCCCGGAGTTGATGAAATGATGCAGGGTTTTGCTGTGGCAATCAAAATGGGCGCAACTAAGGCTGACTTTGATAATACCATCGCCATACATCCCTGCAGTGCAGAAGAACTGGTTACCATGCGATGAGCATTCGAAGCTTTAAGGAATTTACCCCGGTCATTGCTGATGATGTTTTTGTTGATGAATCTGCCCAGATCATTGGCCAGGTCGAAATCGGCTCAAATAGTTCTATCTGGCCCAACACCACAATTCGAGGTGATGTTAACTGGATTAAAATTGGTGCTAACACCAGTATTCAGGATGGCAGTACCCTGCACGTCACCCATGATCACACCAATAAACATCCAGGAGGTTTTCCTCTGAGCATTGGCAGTCAGGTGACTATTGGCCACAATGTGGTTTTGCATGGATGCACTATTGAGGATAATTGCCTGATAGGCATGGGCGCCATAATTTTAGATGGGGTTCATTTAGAAAAAAATGTCTTTCTTGCCGCCGGTGCTCTGGTTTCACCAAATAAACGCCTTGAAAGCGGTTATCTGTATGTCGGCAGTCCTGCAAAAAGGCTACGGGAATTGACTGTTGAAGAAATTGAAGGTTTACAATATTCAGCGGATCATTATGTTAAGTTAAAAAACGAGTATCTATAAGTCATATCCCTTGCTTCGATATCTCCTGCAATATCTGATTCAGGTTAGAAACATTAACGGGTTTTGTTAAAAACTTATCCATACCAGCTGCATAGCATTTTTCTTTTTCACCATCCATTGCATTAGCGGTTAAAGCAACAATTGGAATGTGTTGCTCCCGCTCTAATTCCCGTATTTCTCTGGTTGACTGGTAACCATCCATAACAGGCATCTGACAGTCCATGAAGACGGCATCATAATGTCCTTTTTGCCATGCACTGATTGCCAACTGACCATTTTCTACCACATCGACGGTGCAGCCTGATTTTTCTAATAATGATTTAGCCACCATCTGATTTACCAGATTATCTTCAGCCAGTAAGACATGCAGCTGCACCGGTTTATCCTGAACAGAATTCTCATTTTCTGGTCTGCAGCGGCCAATCATAAAATTATCTGTTTTTAATACATCAAAGATAAATTGTTTAAACAATCTTGGACTAAATGGCTTTTTAATATAACCATTGAGTCCCAGATTTTTATATCTTTTCTTCAGATTTGTTTCATTTTCATTGTTAATGACCAGTGCTTTAATCCGCTTATATTGCTGAAAATCTGGACAATCAATCGTATCTTTTATATCAGCATCACTGATATTATCGAAAAAGAGACTAATAATTGATTGAGATGAGTTTTTTTCAACATCAGCCAGAAATTCCTGTAATTGTTTGACCTGTTCAAAATGAATAACTTTAATCTGCCATGTATCAATTAACTCAGTTAATACTCTTTTGCCAACAGGGAAACCACCAATCAGCAAGAGCATCAGGTTTTCCGGTAAGTTTTTATTAATTTTTTCAATATTAACCTGATGCTCACCAATTGGAAAATTAAATCGTGACCAAAAAGTTGAACCTTTATCCATTTCGCTTTCCAGGCCAATCTGACCATCCATGAGTTCAGTCAGCTCTTTACTGATTGCAAGCCCAAGACCTGTCCCACCGAATTTCCGTGTTGTTGAAATATCTGCCTGATTAAATTTACCAAAGACATAATCAATTTTTTCACTGCTGATCCCTATCCCACAATCTTCAACTCTTATACTGAAATCAACAAATTGCCTGGAACGTTCATGACAAACAACATTAATTAACACATAACCTTTTGCCGTAAATTTAACTGCATTGGTAATAAAGTTAATTAAGATCTGCCTGATACGAACGACGTCAGCAACAAGATACTCAGGCATTTGGGCATCAAGGCGGTATTCTAATTCAATTTGTTTTTCTTTTGCTTTTAAATCAACAGTATTAATAGCCTCAATAATTAATTTATGAAAATTAAACGCTATTGGATCAATATCTAATTTACCGGACTCTATTTTTGAAATATCTAAAATATCATTAATTATGTGTAATAAAGAGCTGGCGGATGATTGTATTTTATGTACAAAATCTTCTTGCTCATCATTTAATGCAGTGTCCAGCAACAAAGCACTCATTCCCATCACACCATTCATTGGCGTTCTAAGTTCATGACTCATATTAGCTACAAAATTACTTTTTTGTTCATTATGTGATTCAGCCAGTTCTTTAAGCTCTTTAAGGTTTTGCTCATATTTTTTACGTGCGGTAATTTCCATACCATAAGCCTGAACCAGATTTAGTCCGTGCTGCTCAACAGGATGAAAGTTCCACAAAAACCATTTTTTCTCAAATTGGCTTTCAATACCTTCAATACTTTCATTACTAGAAATACATTGCTTAAGATATTTTTCAATATCATCAGGAAAAATAGCAGGTCTGCCTGATTCATTAAAGCCGTACTCAACCATCAACTCAGTCATTGCTGGGTTTGCATAATGAATCATTACTGCATCATCTAATTGAAGAATAGGGGCCGGGTTTAGCTCGGGAAACAAGGATAAGCGTTTAATTTCACCTTCACTGTATCCAGATTCTGAACAATCACGAAATAAAACAAGGGTGTTATTTGCCACTTCCTGAGCATCAACCCCCTCGACATCAGAATCCAGTAGAATTATTTTGGCATCAATCTGAAGATAAGAACCCTCTTTATCAACCCAGACAAATTCTGTAGTACTCTCTGGAGATAATTCCTGATTTTTACTTTGAGCAAGTCGGTGGTTGAAACAGCAGTTATCAGGCTCATGTTGATAACGACCATCAACCGCACAAATAATTTCATGAACCTTATGACCAAGAATATCAGCCTGAGTCCATTTAAGTATATTTTCAGCCGCCGGATTAATTGCAATAATTTTATTTTCTGCATCAAGATGCATCACACCATCGGAAAGGTGCTGGTAGAGACTAATGGCCGTTACTTTGGAGACCAAACTATCAACTGCAAGCGTATTGGTTATTTTTTTATGCATAATAATTCGTGGTCATGCTCAAGGTCACCGGTTAAACAGAATTAACACGTAACAATCCTAGCGGATCTGCTTTGTCATCAATCGGATCAATAACCTTAATTATTTTAATATTTTCACCCTCACTCTGATTTGCCAAATCTCTAAACTTTTCCGATTGACAGGGCTGACCATCCATTTCATAAATCACTCTTACTTTAGGCAAGAGGGGCATTTTTTTATCAATTTCAACCACCAGGGCTTTTTCACCATTACTTAGCTCAATGGCACTGGTCAGTGGAAAAATCCCCATAACATGTATCATTTCACTGACAACCGTTTCACTATAGTGACCATTTCTTGCCGCCTGATAAATTTTTTTCAAGGCATTGGCTGGCAGCATTCCTGCTTGATCATTGAGTCCATGTATATATTCATCATAGCTATCGGCAACCTGTAATATCTCGACTAACTTATGAATTTTTCCTTTTTTAAGCTTATCTGGAAAACCGCTGCCGTCACTTAATTCATGATGCTGTTTAACCAGAGTTTTAACTGTCTCAGGAAAATCATCACTCTTACTAAGTACACTGGCAACAATATTGGGATGTTGTTTTATGAGTTGCATTTCAGCTGCAGTATAGGTTTTTTTCTTACCAAAAAGGTGCATGGGCAAACGCGTCCAGCCCGTATCATGCAGTAAAGCAGCCATACCTAATTCACTGACCTCCTGATCGCTGCATTTCAGTTGTAATGCAAGGGGCAGAATGACGGCAAAAACACCAAAACCATGATCGCTTAATTTCAAGTCCTGTCGCTGAATATGCAGTAATGTTAACAGGGCTTGATCATTTCGACTGATACTTTTCAGAGCCTCATTTATAACCGGAGTAATACTATCTGCGGACACAGGTCGCCCAGCTTTAATTAATGATCCTAACTGAGTAACCAGCTTGCTGATTTTTCCCTGTAAAACTTTAGCAACTTCCAGCTCTTTTTTCAGCTCTACTTTTTCAGTTGCCTGACATGGATCAGGGACATTATTTGGATCAAGACTATCGTTTGGCTTCTGGCTAGCCAACTTATCTTCCTGAAGAATAACATCTTGCCCAGACTTTTCTACCTCCTGAACATCCTCACCACGAGATAAATCAATATATAGCTTTTTAACTCCTGCTTTTTTCAGCAAGGCAATATCATTCGCGGTATTAATTTTACGTCTGTGTCGCAAAAAAGGACTTTTCATCCACGAAATATCAAGCTCATGAATGAACATTCCTGAGCGTAATTGGGAAATTAAAATTTTCTTTGTCGCCATGGAATAAAGTATAGCCGTATTTTACAAAAAATGTAATGTAGGAACTACACCTGGCTTTTTTTGATACTTTCGATAACCGGGCTTAGCGAAGGTCTGATACCCCGCCAGATATGAAATGATTCTGCTGCCTGGCCAACCAGCATACCCAGGCCATCACTGATCTGCGCAGCAGCATGTGCTTTTGCCCACAGCATAAATGCTGTGGGTTGTGCCGCATACATCATGTCATAACAGCAAGCCTCTGCCATCAATAAGTCATCAGGTAGGGGAGGAACCTCACCCTGCAGACTGGCCGCGGTTGCATTAATCACTAAATCAAAGCTCTGACCAATCAGGGAATCATAACCACCACCCTGAATGGATTCGATGTCTTTAACATCACTAAATAAATTCACCAGCTCATGTGCTTTTGACGCCGTTCGGTTGGCAATGTAGAGTGCCTGAGGTTTTTTATCTAAAATAGGCCCGACAACACCTCTTGAAGCCCCTCCGGCCCCCAGAATTAATACTTTTTTTTGTGTAATTGTCCAGCCAAGGTGTTCGACAATATCATTTACCAGCCCAATACCATCGGTATTATCACCGCTTATTTCACCATCCTTGCCGAGGATCAATGTATTCACAGCACCAGCTCTTTTGGCTCTTTCTGTTAATGAGTCTGCCAACTTCCAGGCATCCAGCTTAAACGGCACAGTAACATTGAGCCCCTTACCGCCATGAGCCTGAAAATGACTAACAGCCTGAGCAAAACCTCCAACATCAACGTGGATGGCTGTATATTCAATTTTTTGTCCTGTTTCCAGAGCAAAGGCAGTATGTATTTGAGGTGATTTACTGTGATTAATCGGGTTGCCCATTACGGCATAACGATCCGGCTTATCAAAATCAAAAATATCACTCATTTTTATATCCAGTTTCTTTCTTTAGGATTCAGATGCTTCTGCTGCAGCTTTCAGCCTGAGGTTGCGTTTAATTATTTTTTTATTATGACGGCGTAATACAACAACCAACAGCCAGAGCAGACCCAAGGCAGTCATTGCTTTTGTCAGGTTCGCCTCAAGATCACCCGGCTCAACCATTAAATAAAAGGTCCCTGCGACACCAAAGACACCACCCAGAAACATTGCAGCAAATGCCAGGACAAGAAAAATAATAAAATAAATTAAGCCAAATAGGATCCGCACAATTAATTACTCTGTATTAGGAATAGTTTTAGTAACTATTCAGCGTGTTTAGATTTTGCCTGAGTTCAAGGCACAATGCCTACGGCACCTCAAAGAGGCGCACGGCCCTTTATGGGCGCCACAGGCGTTGTGTGAGCATATAAGTATATGTGACCATTTCCAAGTGCCCCTTGTGGGTAGAGTACGAAAATAACGCAGAAATCTGGTAAAAGATGAATACGCTGGGTAGTTACTAGTTTTACGGTTAAATATTAACACATGTTACTCATTTAACCACTGAGCTGCCTGCTTGCCGAAATAGGTTAAAATACCATCAGCACCAGCCCGTTTAAAGCACAAGAGTGATTCCATAATAACCTGACGTTCATCCAGCCAGCCATTTTGAATGGCCGCCATCAGCATGGCATACTCACCACTGACCTGATAGGCATAGGTGGGCACACCAAACTCCTGTTTTACACGGCGTACAATATCCAGATAAGGCATCCCGGGTTTAACCATAACCATATCCGCACCTTCTTCCAGATCCATTGCCACTTCCAGAAGCGCTTCGTCGCTATTGCCCGGATCCATCTGATAGGTACTTTTATCAGCCTTACCTAAATTTGCAGCAGAGCCCACGGCATCTCTGAACGGCCCATAAAAACTGGAAGCATATTTCGCTGAATAAGCCAGAATTTTAGTATAAATGTAGTTATTTTCTTCTAAAGCATCACGAATTTCACCAATACGGCCATCCATCATATCTGAAGGCGCCACGACATCAGCACCTGCTTCAGCATGAGACAGTGCCTGCTGGATTAAGATTTCCACAGTTTCATCATTAAGCACATAACCCGTGTCATCTATCAGTCCATCCTGGCCATGTGAGGTAAAAGGATCCAGAGCCACATCTGTTATTACACCTAAACCAGGATAGGCATCTTTTAATGCTTTCACTGCTCTTTGAGCCAGACCATCCGGATTATAAGCCTCTTTAGCATCATCTGATTTGGCACTCTGAGGTGTTACAGGGAATAAAGCAACGGCTGGTACTCCTAAAGCAACCAACTCTTTTGCTTCTTTTAACAGCTGGTCAATGCTGACTCGTTCAACTCCCGGCATAGAAGCAATCGATTCACGCTGGTCTTTTCCTTCGAGGACAAACATAGGATAAATCAGATCGTCTACACTTAAGTGAGATTCACGCATGAGACGCCGGGAAAAATCATCACGACGCATACGACGTTTACGGGTAAAAGGGTAGACGGTTGAAGTACTCAAAATTCTCTCCTGATCACTGGGTATATAGGTTATAAGTTTAAAAATTTCGCGCGATGAGACTGTAATCACTGGCTTTACAGGGCAGGGGAATGGTAACTATATGACCACTTCCTGGTGCCACATCCATAGCCTCACCTTTTTTACTGGTAATAGACTCCAGTGTAAAGGGCTTATTACCTTCTGGTAAAATTAACTCCAGAGTATCACCCACTGAAAAACGGTTTTTAACATCAATAAGTGCTGTTTGTTCAGCTTCATTGTACTCCAGAATTTCTCCGACAAACTGCTGACTTTTACTGGTCGAATGATTATCCATATAATTCTGATACTCATGAGTATGGTGACGCTGGTAAAAGCCATCGGTATAACCCCGATTAGCCAGACTATTCAGATCAGCATAAAGCTCCATATCAAAGGCTTCACCTCTGGCCAGAGAATCAATAGCCTGTCGATACACCTGAGCCGTGCGTGCCGCATAATAATGGGATTTGGTCCGACCTTCAATTTTAAGTGAGTCGACGCCAATCTGCATCAGTCGTTCCACATGCTCCAAAGCACGCAGATCTTTAGAATTCATAATATAAGTGCCATTCTCATCCTCGATAATTGGCATGTACTCACCAGGGCGCTCACTTTCTTCAATAAGGTAAACTTTATCAGCATCCGGATGGCGTTTCATTTTACTCTCATCAGGAAAGGCTTCCGGAGAATTCATGGCGGCAAAGGGATCGAAATCAATTTTTTTCGGGACAACGCTTAAATCACCGGTTACATCTTCACTGGCATCGTGCACTTTATATTCCCAACGACAGGCGTTGGTGCAAGTGCCCTGATTGGGATCGCGATGATTAAAATAACCTGATAACAGGCAACGACCGGAATAGGCTATACACAGCGCACCATGAACAAACACTTCCAACTCCATTTCAGGGCATTGTTGGCGGATCTCCTCAATTTCATCAAGACCTAGTTCACGTGACAAAATAACCCGCTCTACACCCACAGATTTCCAGAATTTAACTGCAGCATAGTTCACCGTATTTGTCTGAACTGAAAGATGTACAGCAACTTCAGGCCAACGTTCTCTCACCATCATAATAAGACCGGGATCAGCCATGATCAGAGCGTCCGGTTTAAGCGCAATAATCGGTGCAATATCATCCATGTAAGTTTTGATTTTTGAATTGTGAGGGATCACGTTGGATGCCAGAAAGAACTTCTTACTGTTTTCATGAGCTTCATTGATACCTATCTCAATATTTTCATAGGTAAAATCATTATTTCTGGCCCGCAAACTATAGCGGGGCTGCCCGGCATAAACAGCATCTGCACCAAAAGCATAGGCATAGCGCATATTTTTTAAGCTGCCTGCAGGCAGGAGCAATTCAGGTTTTTTTATCACTTTCATAACCAAAAAGTTAGTTTATATTTTGCTATGCTAAAAAACGTTAGCAAATAAAATGGAAATAACTCACAATTATACTCTTTATTTCTTGTTTATGTGCTTTCTTTATTAGAAAATACGCAGTTGGAATAAGTGAGTTCATCAACAGTTCATTTGGACTCAGATAAAGTAAATGGAAATTACATCAGGTTTGCTCATAGGTAATACAGACAATAAATCTGAATAATAAAACGGTCAATCCGGGAGAACACATGTTCAACTTTTATAGTCGCACTGTGCAAGTGATAATGCATTCAGTCTTAATTGCAATGATCCTGCTGTCAAATACTTATGCAGAGTCAGTGCCCACACCCCAACAATTGATGGAAGATACTTCCAAAAAAATGATCAGTGCTTTTAAGGGCAGCACAGAAGCTATTCGTTCCGATCCTAAAGTTGCCTACACCTTAGTTGATGAAAACCTGGTGCCCAAAATAAATTTTCCACTCATGTCTCGCTGGGTGCTGGGGAAAAACTGGAGAAAGGCCACGCCAGAGCAGCAGCAGACATTTATAATTGAATTCCAGGATCTGGTTGTTAAATTTTATTCCAAAGCTTTAGTTGAATATTTATTAAACAACGATTTAACCGATGATGTTATTACTTTTACGCCATTTCGGGGCAAGATCAAGGGCAAATATGCCACAGTAAGATCACAAATTAACCCTCCCAGCGGCAGTGAACCAATTAAAGTCTATTATGATCTATACCATAGCAAAAGCGGTCAATGGCAGGTCTATGATGTCTCAGTTGAAGGTATCAGCCTGGTCACCACTTATCGTTCCAGTTTTAAGCAAATTATTTCAAAAAAAGGAATGGATGGTCTGCTGACAGATTTACAGGATAAAAATTCAGCGCTTAATAAAGATTCTGCAGTAGATAGCAACGGCCCAAAGTCCCTGGCCATCAATAAGGAAAACAGCCGATTATAAGCTGTTAACAGGGCGGGGATCCCGCCCGCCTTCTTTGAATAATTTACAACAAGATCCCCATATTCCCGAGCATTATGTTTATTCAATCGCCAGCTCTTTTATCTTTCGAGTGAGTGTATTTCTACCCCAGCCTAATAAACGAGCAGCATCCTGCTTGCGGCCCCCGGTATGCTTCAAGGCAACATCAATCATAATTCGCTCCATATTTGGCATCAGAGTATCCAGTACATTTTCTGCACCTGAGGATAATTGTGAATTTAACCACAGTTTCAGTGCATCCTCCCAGTTACTATTCACCGCATCTGCCGCATCACCAGCATGCAATTCTGGCGGCATGTCCTCAAGATGGACAATCTGAGCAGGCGACATGACAGTCAACCAGCGGCACACATTTTCAAGCTGCCGGACATTACCTGGCCAGGGCTGATGGGTTAAAAAGGTTACACTTTCTGCATCCAGGGTTTTCTTTTCAACATTCAGCTCAGTTGCTGCCCGTTTTAGAAAATAACTTGCCAGCAGGGCAATGTCTTCCTGTCGCTCACTTAAGGTCGGCATGTGGATGCGTATAACATTAAGCCGATGGAATAAATCCTCACGAAACAAACCTTCCTGTACCCGTTTCTCCAGATCCTGATGTGTTGCAGCGATGATCCGAACATCGACTTTTATCGGCAGGCGTCCTCCAACCCGATAAAATTCACCATCTGAAAGCACTCTGAGCAAACGTGTTTGCAACTCTGCCGGCATATCTCCAATTTCATCAAGAAACAATGTTCCGCCATCCGCCTGCTCAAAGCGCCCAACCCGTTGTGCCTGTGCACCGGTAAATGCTCCTCGTTCATGACCAAAAAGCTCCGATTCCAATAAATCTTTGGGAATTGCAGCCGTATTTAAAGCAATAAAAGGCTCCTCTGAGCGAGGACTATGACGATGGAGAGCCTGAGCAACCAGCTCTTTGCCAGTACCAGAGGCGCCATTGATCATGACTGTAATATTAGACCGGGACAAACGCCCAATGGCGCGAAAGACCTCCTGCATTGAAGCTGCTTCACCAATAATTTCAGGCGTTGCATTGATTTTTTCACTATCAATTTGCTTCACTTTCTTTGTTTTTCGCAGGCTCAGTGCCCGCTGTACCAGTTCCACAGCTTCATCAACATCAAATGGCTTGGGGAGGTATTCAAAAGCGCCACCTTCATATGCCGAAACAGCACTGTCCAGATCAGAGTGCGCTGTCATTATTATCACAGGAATATCTTTATAGTTCTGCTGTAACTTTTCAAGCAGATCAAAACCGCCCATTCCCGGCATACGAATGTCTGTCACTATAGTGTCAGGCTGTACCTTTTTTAAAGCACTTAAAACACTTTCTGCATTTTCAAAGCTTTCCACCAGTAGATCAGCCTGTTTAAATGCTTTTTCCAAAACCCAGCGGATAGAGCGGTCGTCATCTATGATCCAAACAATATTTTGCGTGCTCAAAATGCACTCCAAATTAATTTATAGTTACGGAGGTACGTGTTTTAAAAGTACAACCTCCTCAGTCCCCCTTTGAAAAAGGGGGAGGCTAAGAGCAATTTTTAAGCTACCTCTACGAATACAACTTATACATCTGTTATTGGTAATAAAAGACTGAAAATTGTTTTTCCCGGGTGACTATGGCATTCAATTAAACCGCCATTCTGGCTGACCAATGATTGTGCAATGGATAGGCCCAGCCCTGTACCCTCAGCTCTTCCTGTGATCAGCGGCATAAAGATCCTTTCCTGCATTTGTTCAGATATACCGGGACCATTATCAATAATATCCATTTTAGCCACGAGTTTATGACGCTTATGGCCGATATTAAAATGTCTCATAATTCTTGTTTTTATGGTAATCGTCTTATTTTTTTTCTTCTTCCCACTTTGATCCTGCTCTGAAAGAGCCTGAGTCGCATTACGAACAATGTTTAACACGGCTTGTATCAAGTGCTCCGGATCAAAAGTGACATCAGGAATACTGGGATCATAATCAAAAAATATTTTTACATCTTTATTTTTATCTGTTTTTAACAGGCTGCGCACACGTTCAGAAACTGAGTGAATATTTACCTTAATTTTATTTGGACGGGAGTTAGGCCCAAGCATACGATCTACTAGCTTTTTTAGTCTGTCTGCTTCATCAATAATTACTTGAGTGTATTCCGCCAAATCTGGGTTATTTAACTCACGCTCCAATAATTGTGCAGCACCACGTATGCCACCTAATGGGTTTTTTACTTCATGTGCCATACTGCGCAACAATGCCTGAATGGTTTCATGTTGTGCCAGAAGGTTTTCTTCTCTGGAAATTCGCAGGTGCCGATCCAGTTGACTAAATTCGATTAACAGACGTTTGTCATTTTTGTCCAATGGTAAAGGGGATAGGATTGGTTGAACACTAATATCAACAGTCACTTTTCTGTCTATTAACTGAACAACTCTCTCCCTTTGCATAAAGGGATGATTGCTCTTCAGTGTCTCTTCAATTGCAGTAACCAATTCATCATCAATCAGTAATTGTGCAATACCTTTGGAAGTGATTTTATTTGAACTCACCCCCAGAAGCATCTCCGCTGCCGGATTAATACACAGAACCTTTGAATCGCCATCCAATAAAACAATCGCAGTATTCAAGTTGTCCAGCACGTTTTCTGCTATATCACATTGTTGTTTTGTTTGAATATTCATTATCATACGTCAATAAAAGATTTTCTAATTCATCTGCTATTTATTTACTTTAACAATAAGTTAAAGCTGCTCTGTTTAAAGCGACTCTATTTGAGGCTATTAAAGTATTTGAAGCTACTCTATTTAAAGCTACTGAAGCAATATTTAAACCAAGTACCATTTTCTATTGAATTATTTTTGTAAGCTATTGTTTTAATAAGTTTTATATTAATTTCAAGCAGCTCTATTAATGTCCTTCCAGCTCTATTATGCACTTTTTTAGTGCAAAAAAAAGCGCCTTTTCCTTAAAGGCGCTTTTCTTATACTTAAGGTTAGCTGCTTTTAGCAGCTAATGACTCTTAACAGCTATAATACATATCAAATTCAATTGGATGTGTGGTCATACGTAAGCGTGTGACTTCTTCCATTTTGAGATCAATAAAGGCCTGAATCATATCTTCAGGGAAAACGCCGCCGACAGTTAGAAAATCCATATCATTTTCCAGAGCCTCTAAAGCCTGATTCAGAGAGCTGGCCACTGTGGGTATTTCTGATGCCTCTTCCGGTGGCAGATCATATAAATCTTTATCCATTGGATCGCCTGGGTGGATCTTATTCTGGATACCATCCAGACCTGCTAACAGCATTGCAGAAAAAGCCAGATACGGATTTGCCGTTGGATCGGGGAAACGAACTTCAACCCGACGTCCCTTAGGGTTTGATTCATAGGGAATACGAATCGCTGCTGAGCGATTTCGAGCAGAATAAGCCAGCATGACAGGCGCTTCGAATCCCGGCACCAGACGTTTATAACTATTGGTCGAGGCATTAGTAAAAGCATTCAATGCCCTGGCATGTTTAATAATGCCGCCAATGTAGTACAGAGCAGTCTCAGACAAACCTGCATAACCATCCCCGGAGAATAGATTTTCACCATCTTTAAAAATAGACTGATGCACATGCATACCCGAGCCATTATCGCCGACAATGGGCTTGGGCATAAAAGTCGCTGTTTTACCATAAGCATGCGAGACATTGTGGATCACATACTTCATTTGCTGGACTTCATCTGCCTTACATATCAGGGTATTAAATTTAACACCAATTTCACATTGACCTGCTGTTGCTACTTCATGGTGATGAACTTCAACTTCCTGACCCATTTCTTCCAGTGTCAGACACATCTGTGCCCGAATATCATGCAGAGAATCAACCGGAGGCACAGGGAAATAACCACCTTTTACTCCCGGTCTATGTCCCATATTACCATCATGATACACTTTTTCAGAGTTCCACTCAGACTCTTCAGAATCCACCTTAACAAAGGTGCCACTCATATCTGAGCCCCAACGAACATCATCAAGAATAAAAAATTCCGGCTCAGGACCAAAATATGCTTCATCACCAATACCGGTCGATTTTAAATAATCAATCGCACGTTTAGCCACGGAACGGGGATCTCGCTCATAGCCCTGCATCGTCAATGGCTCAACAATATCACAGGTAATAATAATGGTAGGCTCATCCGTGAAAGGATCCATCACTGCAGTCGCAGCATCAGGCATTAAAATCATATCGGAATCATTAATCCCCTTCCAACCTGAAATTGAAGAGCCGTCAAACATTTTACCATCTTCAAACGTACTGGCATCGACTGTTTTAGCAGGCACACTCACATGCTGCTCTTTTCCATGAGTATCAGTGAAGCGAAAATCTACAAACTTCACACCGTTTTCTTCGATCATTTTTAAAACATCAGACATTCTTTGTCTCCAAAATTCCAGAAAAGATATTAAAAATTTAGGTTTAGACTTTCCCTATTTTGCAAAAGGGGGAAGTTACAAGCAATATTAAAAGCACTTTAATTCTTTAGATTAACTGAAGGTTTTACAATTATCAAATATTTAGAAAAGATGTCGATTGTACAAGGATAAATTAAAAATGATTGCAATAGAGTTTTATATTATTAGTTTTGAGCTAATAAGTTCCACCTGCCTGACGCACCAAAACAATGCACCAAAATGATACAGCAAATATCAATTAGCACCATTTTGGTTCGTTATGATATTTTTAGCGATAGAGTAATTCAAGATTGACTATATAATTTAATTTTTCCACCACTGAAGTAAATTCTTTTAACAGGGTATCAGGTTTATCAACTGCTGATAAAACAGACAAGGGCAAAATAAGCTGGACACTGACTTTGCCGTTAAGATAGTGCAAAACAACATCTTCAATTAATTTTGATTGCTCAATATGCTGCCAATGCTGCTCTAAGTCTCCTAATATTTCTTTCCTCAGTGGTAAGTGAGAACAACTGGAATCTTCTTCATCATCTTCAGGATCAATATGTACCAGAACCTGGGCAATATCAGGGAACTCTCTGGTTAAACCTTTACTCACTTCATCACTGATACGATGTCCCTCGGAGACACTTAGCTGCGGTGCAACTTCAATATGCACATCTAATAATGCATCCGCTCCCATTTGTCTGCTGCGCAACATATGCATATGGTTCACTCCGGGTATATCAGTGATATGTGAACTGATATGTTGAACCTTCTTAGGATCAAGCCCTTTATCAACTAACTGCTCGATACTTTCTTTAGCAATTTCCCAGCCTATTTTTGCAATCATCATAGAGACAATGACTGCCGCCGCCGCATCCAGATAAGGGATACCTGACATGCTTCCTGCAATACCAACAAGCACCACAATGGATGAAATTGCATCACTGCGATGATGCCATGCATTGGCTTTGAGTATGGGTGAATTCAGACGCCTGGCATAGATGAGAGTGTAACGATAGAGAGCTTCTTTTGATAAAACAGAGATTAATGCTACCCAGATTGTCATACTTTCTGGTGTCACAACATCCCCGGAGGTCAATCTTTCCAGTGCATCAATAACAATACCAACACCAACGGCAATTAAAATACCGCCTAAAACAGCAGCAAAGGCTGTTTCTATACGAGCATGACCGTAGGGATGGTCATCATCGGGTGATTTATTACCTTTTTTTGCCGCAAAAACCACCAGAGCATCACTGAGCAAATCTGAAAATGAATGTATACCATCAACTATCAAGGCGTGTGAATGACCAATACTACCAATAAAGATCTTAATTATTGCCAGAATAAAATTGACCACAGCACCGACAATAGTTACTCGGGTGGTTAACTGATAGCGTTCATTATTATTTGGCATAAGGTAGGGCTGACCTGCATGAATATTTATTATTAGAATCATACGTGAGACACAAAAAAAAGCCACTATAAATAGTGGCTTTTTTTGCCGGGAGCATAAGCCTCTTACCCATTTTTATTACGGGTAAGACACTCAAGTGCCTGGCAGTAAATACTTCTTTAAAGGATAAAGAAAGCTAATTTACTTGTAACTATTCAGCGTGTTTAGATTTTGCCTGAGTTCAAGGCATTTTCGCATGGCCCTTTATGGGCGCCACAGGCGTTGTGTGAGCATATAAGTATATGTGACCATTTGAGTACGAAAATAACGCAGAAATCAGGTAAAAGATGAATATGCTGAGTAGTTACATTTACTTAATAAACAACATTTCATGATACTTAGGCAGAGGCCATAACTCATCAGCAACAACTGTCTCAAGTGCATCAGCATGCACACGAACTGCATCCATCAAAGCACGAATTTCAGTGGCAAAGTACTGTGTATGATCATCAGTTGTTGCAAAGTCTTCTTTAGTCATTGCTTCACTAAGACTTGTTACTGCTGCCATCATCTCATTGGCTTCAGTAGCCACAGTTTTTGCAGTTGAGTTATCTATTTCAATACCCATCTCACCCAGACCTGAGGCTGTCATTGATAATTCTGACAGGTAACGAGTTGCCGCTGGATAGATTGAAGTAGTTGCCATATCAACCACCAGCTTCGCTTCCACTTCAATGGAGAGAATATATTGCTCAGCATACACTTCATAACGACTGGCAAGCTCAACCGGAGTAAGAACTCCAGTGCTTTCAAATAGTGCTTTTACCGCATCATCCTGAAATGCAGGAAGAGCATCAGCCGTGGTAGGGATATTTTTCAGGCCACGCTCTTTAACTGCAGCTTCATGCCACTCACTGGAGTAACCATCACCACCAAAGACCGCATTGCCATTGTCCTTAATCAATTCCTGAAGTACATTAATTACTGCTGCAGTTTTTTCAGCACCTGATTTTAGTTCTGCTTCAAGCTTATCCCCAATCCAGCTCAGAGAGTCTGCAAGCATGGTATTCATAACAATCAGTGGACCTGAAACCGATTGTGCAGAACCAACAGCACGAAACTCAAAACGGTTACCGGTAAAAGCAAATGGAGAAGTACGATTACGGTCACCCGGATCGCGTTCAAAGTTCAGGATCTGAGTTAGCCCCAAATCCATTTCACCACCACTTTCGGCTTTTAGCAGCTTACCCTCTTTGATATCTTCATACACTTTTTCAAGCTGTGAACCAAGATAAACAGATAAGATCGCAGGAGGTGCTTCATTGGCTCCCAGGCGATGGTCATTTCCTGCAGAAGCAATCACTGCGCGCAATAATGGACCAAATTGATTGACTCCACGGATGACCGCACCACAGAATAATAAGAAATTCAGATTATCATGGGGAGTACGGCCTGGATCCAGCAGGTTGCCCTGTGTGGCATTGCCCACAGACCAGTTAACGTGTTTACCAGAACCATTGATTCCGGCAAAAGGCTTTTCATGTAATAAACAAATGAAACCGTGTTTCTTAGCGGTGCCTTTTAAAATAGTCATTAACATCTGCTGGTGGTCAGCGGCGACATTAGCTGCTTCAAAATAGGGTGCAATTTCGAATTGACCAGGAGCAACTTCGTTGTGGTGAGTTTTAGCCGGGATACCCAGGCGGTACAGCTGATCTTCAACATCCTGCATATAAACCTGGACGCGAGCTGGAATCGCACCAAAGTAATGATCATCAAACTCCTGACCTTTTGCAGAAGGCGCGCCAAACAAGGTACGACCTGTTAATAATAAATCCGGGCGACTATTGGCAAAGTTGCAATCAACCAGAAAGTATTCCTGCTCAGCACCACAACTGGAATTCAGAGGAGCAATTTCTTCTTCACCCATCAATGAAAGCACTCTGTTGCCCGCTTTGTTCATAGCATCATTTGAACGTAAAAGAGGAATTTTCTTATCCAGAGCTTCACCTGTCCATGACATGAATACACACGGGATCATCAGTGTTGCACCATTATCAGTATGCTGAACATAAACCGGGCTGGTGGGATCCCATGCAGTATAACCACGTGCAGCATTGGTCATACGGATACTGCCATTAGGGAAGGATGAACCATCTGGCTCACCTTTGATCAGTAGACTGCCGGTAAATTCAGTAATAGCATTACCATCAGAATTAGTGATAATAAAGCCATCATGCTTTTCAGCAGTGGCATGAGTCAGAGGATAGAAAATGTGAGAATAGAATTTAACACCTTTAGAAACGGCCCACTCTTTCATCGCTGCAGCAACAATATCTGCAGTAGCTGAATCAAGAGGCTCTCCCGTTTTTACAGTTTTCTTGATGGCTTTATAAGCATTTTTTGAAAGAGAATCTTCCATTTTTGCCAGGTTAAAAACATCGCATCCCCAGATATCTTTCAGCGGCTCAGTTTTTTCTATTTCTAAAATTTCACGATTTGTGATCTGGTAAATCGCTTGAAGGCGTGATTCATTTCCACTCATTCTGTATTCCTCTGCTTTAATGACTAAATATTTTGTTTGCAATGCTCAGACATCATTCCATAATGACTCAGCACAACAAGGATGCGTATTTTGGAAGCAATTATTATACCACGATTTGCCAGGAGTGATAATGGCAAGCTTTAAGCTTAGACGTAATCGATATAAAGGTAAAAGAACCCATATTGCCCCTAAAGAAGTAAGTTCTTATGCCCCAAAACAGTGCGTAGGATACTCTAATTTATAAAAATTTGGCAAAAAAAAGCCCGTTTCACTGTCATTTAGCAATAAAATGAGTGAAACGGGCTTTTTAAAAAATTGTTTACAGCAACTGCCTGAGCAAACTAATGCCGGGCAGTTAAAGCAAGCAGATATTTATTTAGCTGCTTGTTTTGCTACAGGAGCTGGTGCCGCAGCTGGGGCAACAGGCGCCTGTACTGGACGAGGATAATAACCATTACCCTGGTTAGAATAGTTATTATAACCATTGAAACGATTGTCCATGTTATTGTAGCCATTATAACGGCTGTCACCACTTCCATAAGCTGAACCACGTGTATTTCCTTTACCACGGCCACGACCACGTGCTTTAATTGTGATTTCGAAGTCACCATCCATATCACTGTCCATGCTGCCGTCACCCCAACCATTGCCATAACCATTTCCGTAGGCATTGTTGTTCATGTTGTTATTGGTGTTGCCATTCCAGTTAGTGTTGGAATTGCTGTCATCACCCCAAAAGGCATTAGCAGACATAGAAATAACAGATGTGATGATTGCAGAGGCAATAATTAATTTTTTCATTTTATACTCTCCAGTATGAATTTTGTGTGTGTTTTATAAATGTATTAATTTGTTGATTAATTTTTGTATTGTGTTTCAACGTGGGATAAGTATATTAGATATTATTAATATAAGCAAGAATTAATATTACATATTTATTACTTTTCTGCCATAACCCGGATAGTAATAATAATTTCATGATCCTGCTCTTTAATTTCTACCACCTCATGGCCATTAATTCGGCACCAGCAGGGTATATCCATTTTTGCACCCGGATCAGTGCTGGTGACTGTTAACAATTCTCCAACTTGAAGCTTTGCAATGGCATCCTGAGTACGAATTACTGGCAAAGGGCAAAGTAAGCGACGTGCATCCAATTGATGATCCTTGTCATGCTCAAGGCTCATATCTGCTGGCTGATGGCTCTTATCTGGCTGATGGCTCATATAATCCACTCCTTATTAATATCATCAACTGCCATTGGAGCGATATTATATTCCTTTTCAGTGCCGTCAATCTGGCGCACACTCAATGTCACTTCCGGTGCATTTTTCCCCTGACTATAACGAGCAACAAGTGCCAGTGCCTGGTTTAATTCAACAGCCGATTTAAATTCACCGTCAACCAGACACAAGGCTCCGGGATGGCTGGTGGGGAAAATTGAAACAAACAGACCTTTGTAACCCTGCATAAAATTATTTTCACCTTCTTCGCGGCCAATAATAATTTTTAAATGAGGTGCCAGACGAAAATGCCGTCCCATCTTCAGCATAATAATATCATCCAGCTCATATTCACGACTGGGACGATTGTCCCACATATCTATTAACTTAACGGCATAATTTTCATCCGTCAGCATACAGCAGCCACCTGCGGGCTGTGCATAATCATCAAAACCATATTGTTTGGCCAGAGCCATTTGCGGCTTTCGGGTGCGACCACTAAAGTCATACATTTGTTCCCGTTTCAGCCAGCCCTCACGCTCAGGCAGAGTCGCCGGTAACTGCCGGGCACTGAGCGGTCTGACCAGCAAGTCAGCACTGCCAGAATTTTTGGCAACAACAGGCATAGTCTCTTTGCGCTGTGACATTGGCCGTTGGCCCACAACTTCACCGGTAATTATGAAATCAAAATCATGCTCTTTAATCCATTCAACCGCTTTTTTGACCATAAACGTTTTACAATCCAGGCAGGGATTGACGTTTTTGCCATAACCATGCACAGGATTTAATAAGATATCCTTATATTCTTCCACCACATCAACAATGTGCAGTTTGATCCCCAACTGCTCTGCAACCCAGAGGGCATTATTGCGCTTTTGTTTGTCTTTATGCTTTTTACGCACAGCATGAGTATGACCTTCGACACAAAATCCGGTAAAAAAATTAATTCCCTCGACGTGAATACCCTGATCCTGAATGACTTTAACTGCCAGCATGGAATCCAGTCCACCAGAGATTAAAGCAACTGCCTTACGTTGTTTTTCCATTGCTTGTGGTTTCATTACTCAAACGATCTCATCTATAAAAAATAAAGCCGGGATTATAACAAAAAAGTGGAGGCCAGGGGTAAGCCGGATAGATTTAAGGAGGTTGGTGCTGGGGCGAAGTCTCACGGTGAATTCGACTATTTTCATGAAAGCTCTTAATTTCATCCTTTGACAGGTACATTTCATACGCCAGTTGACGGTGTTCAATGCACAAGCCTGCTTTATGAATGGCAATGGTAATTTGTGTCGGAGTGTATTGCCTGCGTTCACCATAAAGTGCGCGTAATTGGTAAGGCAGCTTACTTTGGTACGCACGAAGAGCAAAATATTGTTTCGTATTATTAATTAACTTAAACATTAGAAGCACCTCTCATGAAATGAGCGGCACTTTTAATGCTTGATGATTCGAACTGTGTTCGAGATACCGATAAAGAATATTCCATATACATGACAATTCCTTTTTATGTACTGGTTGAGGTTCCTTTACTAAGTCTAAATATCTATTCCTAAATGGTAGGTGCTGAGACGGTCTTTCAGTAAATAATGTTCACCATTCAGAGATAGTAATTTAGTCTATTCGAAGTTGCTTTTCCCTGTGATTAGGGATCACCCCCTTACACTGAATAATGTGATGAAATTCACAAGCCCTCATGAAGGGCTGAATAGTGACCAATTTTGAATTAAGAAAAAAATCAGGAGTCGCTCTTTTTAGTCGCATAGTTAGAAAATTTATTTAATGCACCGGTCATTTTTTTGATAACCTTCTGTTTATCTTTTATGCCATGCCGGCCAGCAATATAGTCAGGTGAGTTATAGGCCAGCCAGACTTTACCTTCTTTATCTTGCCAGACAATGGCTTTAAGTGGTAAATCAATGGCAGCAGTGCGTTCACTCAGCATCAAAGGGGAACCTAATTTAGGATTACCGAAAATAATAACTTCAGTCGGAGCCATAACCAGGCCAACTTTTTCTGCCCCTTGTGCATGATTAATCCGGGCAAAAACAGTAATACCTTTCTTTTTAATAATCATTTCAAAACGATCCAGAGTCTCAGCCACGCTATACGCACTGGATTTTACTATTAATCCATCAACAGCAAATGCTGCTGTATTCATAAGTAATAATAGTAGTACTAATCCGCTTTTTATAAATTTCAATGTTCTATTCCTTTTTTGACAGTTGTGTAAATGAAAGTTCTCAGCTAGTAGCTAACAGACCTGACCATAACTGATAATCTTTCAAAATCACAATATAAAAAGGACGTTTTTTGTTTTTACAAGCTCCCAATCACCTGTTTAGAAATTCCATAAGTCGAAGAGTAGGCTTAATTTTCTTGAAAAAACTGTATTTCCAAGTGGTTCAGGGATAATGTATAATTGTATGCTTTTTATATATTTAATAAACTTAACAGAAATCAGATAAAGACCATGTCTACTACAGCACCAGACAATAACAAACCGAATCCATTAGATGTTTCTACTTTTCAGGGACTCATTCTGTCACTGCAATCTTATTGGGCCGAAAAGGGCTGTGTTTTGCAGCAGCCCTACGATATGGAAATGGGTGCCGGCACCTTCCATCCAGCCACCTTTCTGCGCGCCATTGGCCCTGAGCCATGGAGTGCCGCTTATGTACAGCCCTGCAGACGTCCAACTGATGGCCGTTATGGTGAAAACCCAAACCGCCTGCAACATTATTACCAATTTCAGGTGGTTATTAAGCCATCTCCTCTTGAGATCCAGGAATTATACCTTGGCTCCTTAAAAATGCTGGGACTTGATCCACTGGTTCATGATATTCGTTTTGTTGAAGACAACTGGGAATCTCCGACTCTTGGAGCATGGGGACTGGGCTGGGAAGTCTGGCTTAATGGCATGGAAGTCACTCAATTCACTTATTTCCAACAAGTTGGTGGAATTGAATGTAAACCTGTTACAGGTGAAATCACCTATGGCCTGGAACGTATTGCCATGTATTTACAGGGCGTTGAAAGCATCTATGATCTGATCTGGACTGATGGCCCTTTAGGCAAAGTCACTTATGGCGATGTATTTCATCAAAATGAAGTCGAAATGTCTGCCTATAACTTTGAACAGGCACCGGTTGATGCCTTATTTGGGCAATTCGATCATCTTGAATCAGAGAGTAAACGCCTGATTGAAGAGAATTTACCACTGCCTGCCTATGAAATGATGGTCAAAGCCTCCCATGCCTTTAACTTACTGGATGCTCGCCATGCTATTTCTGTCACAGAAAGAGCCCGCTTTATTGGTCGTGTTCGAGCCTTATCCAGAGCCGTTGCTCAGGCCTATTATGACCGAAGGGAAGCACTTGGTTTTCCTATGGTGAAAAATAATGCTAAAAAGTAAGACATAAAAACTTAACAAAGTTAACGACTAGCAAGTAAGTAAACACTTACCAACAAATAGAATTCAAAAAGAGTTGAAACCGTGTCAGATAAAAAAGATTTATTAATAGAGCTGGGAACTGAAGAGCTGCCTCCTACTGCATTAAAAGGATTACTTCAGGCTTTTAAAAATGGCATAGCAAAAGGACTCGATGATGCAGATTTAAGTTATGATGCGATCAAATCCTATGCCACACCACGTCGTCTTGCTCTGGTGATCAGCCAATTAAGCACCACATCACCTGATAAATCCATTGAACGACGAGGCCCGGCTCTACAGGCTGCATTTGACGAAGAGGGTTGCCCAACAAAAGCCGCTCAGGGCTTTGCAAAATCCTGCAATGTTGAAGTGGAACAGCTGACCAAACTGGAAACCGACAAAGGAGCATGGCTGGCTTACACTATTAAAGAACAAGGCAAACAGGCCGCTGCGCTTATCCCGGCTATTTTTCAAACGGCTCTGGATAAACTACCGATACCAAAACGAATGCATTGGGGTGATCTGGATGCTCTGTTTGTCAGACCCGTTCACTGGGCCATTATCTTATTAGGTGATGAAGTCATCACCACTAAGATCCTCAGTGTCACTACAGCAAATAAAACCCGTGGCCACCGTTTTCATAAACCTCAGCAAATTACCATATCTGCACCTTCTGAATATGAAACATTATTAGAACAGCAGGGCATGGTTATCGCAGACTTTAATAAACGTCAAAGCCTGATACGCCAGCAGATTAATGAAGCTGCAGCCAAAACAGGTGGTCAGGCAATCATCGATCCGGATTTACTTGATGAAGTCACCAGTATGGTTGAGTGGCCTCAGGTCATTGTCGGCGAGTTCGAAAAACACTTTCTTGATGTCCCTTCTGAAGCATTGATTTCAGCTATGAAAAAACACCAGAAATATTTTCATATCGTAGATGCCCAGGATCAGTTAATGCCTTATTTTATTACCATCAGTAATATTGACAGCACTGATCCGGAACAAATTAAAAAGGGTAATGAAAGAGTCATTCGCCCACGTTTATCTGATGCTAATTTTTTCTGGTCTCAGGATAAAAAAACACCTCTTGAAAATAAACTTGAACGCCTGAAGAGTGTCATTTTTCAAAACAAATTAGGCACTGTTTATGACAAAACCCAGCGCGTCACAGAATTAGCTGCCATCATAGCCAATGAAATGAATGAAGACAGCACCCTGGCAAAGCGCGCTGCCCAATTAGCCAAGTGTGATCTCATGACGGACATGGTAAATGAATTTCCAGATTTACAGGGAATTATGGGACGCTATTACGCACATAATGACGGCGAAGATAAAGCCGTTGCTATGGCACTTGATGAACAATACATGCCGCGTTTTTCCGGAGATCAGACACCCGCCTCTGCAACTGGGCAGATTGTTTCTATTGCTGAACGCATTGACACCCTCATGGGTATTTTTGCCTTAGGACAAATTCCCAGCGGTGATAAAGATCCCTTTGCTTTAAGACGTGCGGCACTTGGACTATTACGCACCATTATTGAAAATAAACTGGTGCTGGATATTCCACAGCTGCTGCAAAAATCTGCAACATTATTTCCCACGGAAATCGAAGCCGAAAAGGCCTGTCAGCCAGTTTATAAATTTATGCTGGATCGTCTAAAGGGTTACTTTGCCGAACAGGGTATCAGCCCTGATGTGTTTGATTCTGTGATCGCTTTAACACCACCTCAGCCCTATGATCTTGCCTGTCGAATTACAGCTGTTAATCAGTTTAAACAACTTGATGCCGCAGAATCACTCGCTGCTGCCAATAAACGCATAGCTAATATACTGAAGAAATTAAAAGGCAATAAACCCACTGAAGTTAATAGTGCTTTATTTGTTGAGACAGCCGAAAAGAATTTGGCTGAGAAATTAACTACTATAACTCAACGGGTCGAGCCTTTATTAGCCCAATCCCTTTATACCCAGGCACTCACTGAGCTTGCTGAGTTAAGAGAAGTTGTTGATACTTTCTTTGATGATGTCATGGTCATGGCTGATGATGAAACATTAAAAAATAATCGTATTGCATTGCTTGGTCAGTTACAGGGGCAGTTTATGCAGGTTGCTGATCTGTCTTTACTGGCAAAAAAATAGCACTCAGGTCTGCAGAAGATGTCACGACTCATTATTCTTGATCGGGATGGAGTGATTAATCAGGATTCTGATCACTTTATTAAAACACCAGACGAGTTCATTCCACTTCCCGGCAGTCTTGAAGCCATCGCTCAACTTTGCCAGGCAGGTTATTCGGTCATGGTTGCAACCAATCAGTCTGGAATTGCCCGAAAATTATTCAGCACCGCAACTCTGGAGGCAATGCATAACAAGTTACAGTTGTTGCTGGCACCGCTTGGTGGAAAAATTGAACAGTTTTATTATTGCCCTCATGGCCCGGATGATCATTGCAGCTGCCGCAAGCCTAAACCCGGCATGATTTTACAGATAGCTGAGGATCATCATTCCTTATTGGCTAATAGCTCTTTATCCGCTGATGACTCTTTGCCGGCTGAAGGCTCTCGACCCGCTGATGGCTCTTTACCGGCTGATGACTCTTTATCCGCTGAAGGCTCCTCGCGCGCTGAAGGCTCTTTACACGCTGAAGGCTCTCTCGCCAATGTTTTTGTTGTCGGAGATTCTCTACGTGATCTGCAGGCCGGGATGGCGGCAGGTGCTAAAGTTGCTCTGGTTAAAACGGGAAAAGGCTTACGCAGTCTAAATAAAATATCGCAGGATAACTTAACAGAGTATGCACAGCTTCCAGTTTATGATGATCTGGCCGACTTTACAAAACAACTATTAACGACACATTAGAGATTTTAATATGGCTCATTTTCGTTCAACATTATATCTGGCCTTTATGTGGCTTACTATTCCTATTGCCACGTCATTTTTTTTACTTGCTTATCCTGTCCCTTATAAATACCGTTCAAAATTAATTTCAAGCTGGTCAAGAGTCACACTTCATGTGCTGAGTTTTATTTGCGGCCTGAAATTTGAAATCACTGGTCTGGAAAATATTCCAGAAAAGCCCTGCATTATTTTTTGTAAACATCAGTCAACCTGGGAAACCATGGCATTGCAGTTGCTTTTCACTCCACAGGTCTGGATATTAAAACGAGAGTTATTATGGGTTCCTTTTTTCGGCTGGACCCTTGCATCAATGAAGTCCATTGCTATTGATCGCAGCAGTGGGAAAAAAGCTTTAAAACAAATTGTTGATCAAGGTACTCAGCGCCTGAAAGAGGGTAACTGGGTGGTTATTTTTCCAGAAGGCACACGTAAGCGGCCCGGAGATAAACCCGATTATAAAATTGGCGGTGCCATGCTGGCCAGCAAATCAAAGTTTGATATTTTACCCATTGCGCATAATGCTGGAGAATTTTGGCCCAAAGGTCAATTTGTTAAAAAAGCCGGCACTATAAAAATGGTCATCGGCCCGGTTATTAAAAGCAATGAACTCACGACTAAGCAAATAAAACAGACTTCTGAACACTGGATTGAGTCAACACTTGAAACAATTTATGAAAAGGATTATTCCTAAACCTTCACTATTGCAGCAAACTGAACGCCTTTGACAATCGACACAGATTTTCATTAAATGAAGCATAACCAAAACCAATACGAAAATGCAAAGCTTTATCCTCTGAAAAAAGATGACCCGGCAAAAGTTTTATGCCAGAGCTTTTAACAAGATCTTCACAAGATGTATGCTTACTCCGTTCATTGAATTGAGGAAAAGCAGTGCAGCCACTTTGGGGTTGAGCACAGGATAATAATTCAGAGTGTTGTTGGAAAAACACCTTCAGTGCTTTTAGATTTTCCTGAATAAGCAAATTATTTTTCCATAATATAGTCTCCCTAGCTCGAAGTGCCAGAGTTGCCAAAATTTCATCAGCCTGACCATTACAAACTGAAAAATAGAACTTTCGATTAAGCATTTGCTGCAACATAGTTTGATCCTGACAAGCAGCCCAGCCAACACGAACACCACCCAGACCAAGAGCTTTGGATAAGACCCCGATACTGATAGCACGATGATACAGGGAAGCAAAAGACGGTAACGAAGGTGTATTATATTCCAGACCGCGAAAAACCTCATCTGAGAGCAGCCAGATACCTTTTTTATCAACAAGCTCAATAATACCCTTCATATCATCCTCAGAAATGGTCATACCGGTAGGATTATTGGGGAAATTAACAATCAGTAACTTTGGCAAACTATGTAGTGCCTGCTCTACTTTATTGAGATCAAGTGACCAGCTATTGTCCTTCTCAACGGAATAATCTAAAGGGACTTTAGTGACCTTGCATTTTAATGCCTCAGGAATTGCCCAAAGTGGTTCAAATCCCGGAGTTATAAGCACCACTTCATCAGACTCTGAAAGTAATGTGGCGCAGGCACAAAAAATAGCTTCAACAGCACCGGCAAAAGTAAGACAATGCTCCGGGCTGATACCATACCATCGAGCAATTTCATTTCTCAGTATCGACATCCCCAGTGGGCTATTATAACCCAGCTTGACATTATCCCCACAGAAGTCAGTCCAGAGTACTCTGGCTGCAGCATCACTCCATTCAAGCAAATCAGCAATACTGGCTGACTGCGCACTGGATGCTGATAAGTCATATTTTACATGTGCCTGCATTGCCGCATGCCAGGCGGCCATTTTCAGCTCAGGAAATGCCATCAGCCTTCACGCTGCCAGACAGTCATCCGGGCACAATGATGCTGGATTTTTCGAGCAATTTCACGAGCAAAAACTAAAATATCTATATTAATAAGCTCTTTGACTGAATACCTGCTCTGGCTCTCACACAAATGTAATTGAACATAGCTTTGTGTCACAGGCTGCTCCTTAATTATTCGGATAATATGACGGCTTATGAATTAATTGCCTGATATTTTGAATCTACTAATTTAGATCCCAGGATCACGGACAGAAGTTTCACGTGATTTAACATATTTGAATTTGCTGCTGCCAGGATTTTTATATGTGAATGATATAGATTTTATATAGGTTGTAGTACTGGAATAGCAGTTTTTCCTGATAATGGAAAAGCCCTGTCTGCTCTAACATCATCTGCAGACAGGGCAATGTACCTTAAAAAAATTCAGGCAAAAGTCATTTTGCTTTTGCTGAAAAATAAAAAGATACAATTTCGCTAACTATTCGCAAGTTTAAAGCGTGATAACATATCCTGTAGTTGCTCTGCCTGCATAGATAATTGTTCAGCTGCTGCTGCACTTTCCTGAGCTGTTTCATTATTTTTTCGAGTAACTCCATCGATTACTACGACCTCTTGATTAATGACCTCTGCACCTTGTGCCTGTTCATCACTTGCACTTGCAATTTCATTAACAAGATTGGCTGCTTTACTGATTGTTTCAGAAATATTTTTAAGGCTTTCAGCTGTATTAGTGGCAATGAGACTGCCATTTTTTGTTTTATCAACAGAGCCTGAGATTAATTTTGATGTCTCTTCAGCAGCAGCTGTACTTTTTGCAGCAAGGCTCCGAACTTCGTCTGCAACAACAGCAAAGCCACGACCTTGTTCACCTGCTCGAGCAGCTTCAATTGCAGCATTTAAAGCGAGTAAATTGGTCTGCTCAGCAATTTCATCTATACTGCTAATAAATTCAGATATGCTCTTCCCAGATTGAGAAATATCTTCCATTGCCTGTATCATTTCTTCCATTTTAGCTCTGCCCTGAGTAGCTTCCTGCTGCGCCTGTGAGACTAATTTACGTGCTTCATTGGCACTTTCAGCATTGCTATTGGCTTTAGATGTTAAGTCATTTAATGAAACAGCAATATTTTTCAGGCTTTCTGCTTGTTGAGCAGCACCATTAGAAAGTACAGAGCTGCTATTAGAGACACTGCTGCTTCCTTGAGAAATTTCGTTACTGGACAGTTGTGTTTGTGCTAAAACTTCATTCAGGTTAGTGATCATTGCTTCTAAGGCATGCCCTAAAGAATCTTTTTCTGAAGCCAGGCTGACTTTATGATCAAGTTCACCTGACGCAATTTTTTGGGCCAGCTCAGCCTTTTCCTGCAATGTTAACATCATTTTTTTCATTTCAGAAAAAATACCTTTAGCTGTGCCTTCATGTTCAAGCTCCATTGATAAATCACCTGCAGCAACTGTTTGTGCAATTTTAGCAATATAAGCAGGCTCACCACCTAAAAGATCCGTAATGTGTTTAGTTAACCATAAGGCAATTCCTAAACCAATGAAAATAGCAAGCAGGGTGCCAAAAATAGTAATATTAATGAGAAAAGATTCTGTACTTTGTAAAGAATCCATGCGCTGCTCCATTAGCCTGCTTTCTCTTTCTTTGAATGTACTAATTTGCTTTCTAAATTTATCAAAATAGACTTTTCCTTTTGCCTGACCCACCAGATCTGCCATATCATCCATTGTTTTAGCGTGACCAATTTCACGGCGCAGGTTTATTTGTTGTTCCACAACTAAACTAATCCAGTCACTAATTGTTTTGCTGCTTTCATTCAATAGTGTAACTTGCGCTGGGTTATCAGAAACTGTTTTAGTTAACTCTTCTATTAACAGAAAAAAATGCTGCTTACCATTATTATAAGGCTCAAGAAATTGATCTTGTCCTGCAAGTAAGAAACCACGCATACCTGTTTCCATATCAACTGCCGAGGCAACTATTTTTTGTGCAGTAGCAATGACTTTATAAGTATGTTCAACCCAGGCAGTTAATTGTTTAAGCTCTGTAATATCTTCACTGGTTTTTGCTTTTTCCTGACGCTCACTCATCAGTGCCTGTTCACGTTCGATAAAAAGTTTTAACTGACCTCTGAATTTATCAAAATATTGTTTACCTTTTGCCTGCTTTATAACATCTGCCATATCATTCATTGATTTAGAATCACCAATCTCTGTTCTTAATTTAATAACAGGCTCTGTTACATTACTTTTCCATTGGCTAATTGTAGAGGAAATCTCTGATAATAGTTTAACCTGTGCGGGATTGTCTGATACTGTATTTGATAATTCATTAAGCAGTGTATCAAAAGCTTTCTGACCTTGATTGTAAGGACTCAGAAATTCTTTCTTACCAGCAAGAAGGTAACCTCTCATACCTGTTTCCATGTCAACAGCAGCAGCTTCAATTTTTGAGGCTTTGTCTAAGACTTCATGGGTATGGTTAACCCAGTTAAAATTAGTTTCCAGTGATTTAACACTGAGTGTTACAACCACAGTGATGATCACCATCAATAATAATATAAGAGCATACCCAGTGAGCAACTTGGTTTTAAACTTGAGTTCGTTTAACATAATTACCTCTACTTTTTACTCTAAACTCTATTAATAAAGCTTAGGAGATCTTTTTTAATTATTCAATATTTTTTAATAAAATATTTATAAAAATAACATGAATTTATAGGTAATTTATAATATATATTTATAATAAAATTAGTTTGAATCGCAGACAGTGGCTCAAGACAGCCATAATTAAAAGATTAAAAAGTTGGTGAAGTTTTCAGATAAATTTAATCCTGGAAAAATGAAGTTATGGCTGGGATGGGCATTGATTAACTCCATTTAAATCATTATAAAAACAAGGGATATTTTTATTTGTTTGATAATCAAATTATTTCTATTCGAGATAGTTTGTTTTAGGTTTTTGTCTGCTTTATACTGAATGAAATTGTTATTCACAAACAATAATTTCTATGAAACCTGTAAAGATTTTTTAGTATTTTAGTTAATGATGGAAGTCCGATTAATTATTCTTATGAGACTCGATAAATATATCTGCCAAAATACAAATCTAAGTCGCTCTGCAGCAAAAAAAGCAATTTCATCTGGTCAGATTTCTGTTAATTTTGACGGCATAAAAAATCCAGCCTTTAAAGTTAAAATGAGTGATCAGGTATTTTATTGTGATGAACAGATTTCAACTTTAGGCCATCGATATCTGATGCTGAATAAGCCTTCAGGATATATTTGTTCGACTCAGGATGAAGTACATCCTTCGGTTTTAAATCTGATTGATATTGATAAACATGAACGTCTGCATATTGTCGGACGACTGGATGTAGATACCACCGGATTAGTTCTTATCACTGATGATGGCCAATGGTCACATCGTATCACCTCTCCTAAAAGAAACTGTCAGAAATCTTATCAGGTTGATTTGGCAGAAAATGTTAGTGCAGATAATATTGAAGTCTTTAAAAAAGGGCTATTACTCAATAACGAGTTAAAACCGACACTACCTGCGCAACTTATTTTACAATCTAAACAGAAGGCATTGTTAAGCATTCAAGAAGGCCGCTACCATCAGGTTAAACGTATGTTTGCTGCCGTGGGCAATCATGTTGAAGCACTGCATCGTATCAGTATTGGTCGCATCACTTTAGATATTCAATTGGCTGAAGGTGAATGGCGGTATTTAACGGAAGATGAAATTGCATCAATGAGTTAGAAATAGTTTTTTCTCATGAATTATGTTTGTTGAGGGAAAAATATATTCAGCTGATACTTGATAAAAATAGTATCATACTCGTTTTCATCTGAAGTACTCACTAAATATCCAACTTATTACTAATATTCATGGTGATTTGATTATCTCATCCCCATATTAAAATGAAATAGTGTGAAGAAACTAATCATTGATGGTAAAAAAAACACATAATAAATAAGCTTATTAAGAATAGGATTTAAATATGACTCAGGAATTATTTAGCCGGGTTTGCGAACTCATTGATTCTGCAAATGCTAAGGATCTCAATATAGAAAATGACGGGAATAAAGACTGGCCAAAAGAATTGTTGTATACCCATAGAATGGCTGACATGTTACAACGCTTTGCACCGGATGCTGATGACGTCATGGGATTAGCCATTAGAGCACAGCATATTGAACGCTGGAAATCAGCAAGAAGTGATTATCCAATGGATAAAAAAGGTTATTATCAATGGCGTACACAACTTTATCAGTTTCATGCTGATACTCTGGCTGAACTGATGCTTAAAGCAGGCTATGATTCAGAGAATATTGAACGAGCCAAACTGGCTGTAGGAAAGAAAAATCTGAAAAATAATCCTGATACTCAACTACTGGAAAATATTAGTGCTCTGGTTTTTATTGAGCATTATATGCTGGAGTTTGCTGAAAAACATCCTGAATACGATGAAGATAAATGGATCACTATCATTCTTAGAACCTGGAACAAAATGTCAGAGCAGGCACAGCAATTTGCTTTGTCCGGTGATCTTATATTGCCTGAACCTCTAATTCCTCTGATCACAAAATCCATAAGTCAGTAGCTAAGCATTCCAATAAAAAATAATAATGATCTTTAATATACCGCATCATTCATTCAATTTTATGCTGCTGGTCTTTGGCTTATTGGTCATTGGCTCCATGAGCAGCATTTTCATCAGTAGAAAGGAGCCTGATAAAGACTATAGCGAATTACGTCAGCGTATTCAGTCCTGGTGGTGGATGATTGCCATTTTATTTGCCTGTTTAAGTCTGGGAACTACTTATGCTATATCATTATTTGCCTTAATCAGTTTTTTGGCACTGAAAGAATTTTTGTCTATTGTGCCCAGCCGACAATCCGATAGGAGAGTTATTTTCTGGGCCTATGCTGCCATTCCAGTACAATATTATCTGGTCAGCATTCAATGGTATGGCCTCTTTATTATTTTTATACCCATTTATATCTTTCTTTTTTTACCCATGAGAATGGTTTTAATTGGTGAAACCAAAGGCTTTATCAAGGCTGCAGGTGTGATGCATTGGGCTGTCATGTTAACGGTATTTTGTTTAAGTCATATTGCTTACTTACTGGTATTACCGGAAAAAAATTCAGCTGCAGGCAACATTGGTCTGGTGATTTTTTTGCTCTTTATGACTCAATTCAATGATGTCAGCCAATATATCTGGGGTAAGGCTCTGGGTAAACATCCCATCATTCCCAAGGTCAGTCCGAATAAGACCTGGGAAGGTTTTCTGGGAGGAATGTTCACTATCACTCTGGCCTCAGCATTTGTCGGGCCTTATTTAACACCCTTATCACTGGAATTGAGTTTGCTCGCCGGCTTATTAATTAATGTTTTTGGTTTTATCGGTGATGTTGTTATTTCTTCTGTAAAGCGCGATCTTGAGATAAAAGACAGTGGCCAACTTATTCCTGGCCATGGAGGTATTCTGGATCGCTTTGATAGTTTAATTTTTACTGCACCACTTTTTTTCCATTATCTGTATTATGTGGCTTATTAATATGCCTGTTCCTGGCAAATACAAGCTGCTAAAAGTTATTTTTTTTGCCTTACTGGTTAAACCATTGGTATTTATAGTTATAGGTCTTAATATTCGGGGGAGAAACAATCTGCCGAAAAATGGACCTGCTATCATTGCTGCCAACCATAATAGTCACCTTGATACTCTGGTTTTAATGAGCTTATATCCATTAAAGCAATTACACAAACTACGACCTGTCGCTGCTGCAGACTATTTTTTGAGCAATAAATACAGAGCCTGGTTTGCTTTGAATATTATTGGCATTATTCCCATTGAACGCCAGCGTCGTGTCTCTAAAACAGAATTATTCTCCGGCTGTCATGAAGCTTTGGACAATGAAGCCATCCTAATCATTTTTCCCGAAGGCAGTCGCGGCAAACCTGAACAAATCAGCAGTATTAAAAAAGGACTTTTTCATATTGCCCATGATAGAAAAAAAACCTCAATAACACCGGTGCTTATGCATGGTTTAGGTAAGACACTACCAAGAGGTGAAGCTTTATTTGTGCCGTTTAATTGTGATGTTGTTATTGCCCCACCAATGGCTGATTTTCAAACAGCCAATGAATTTGTCAGTCAACTGGGGAGCTGTTATGAGGAGCTTAAAACCTATTGCATTACCTTAAGAAATTAGGGCAATTAAAATTATCAGCCTCCTTATTCATCGCACTTAATGAGGGGATCTTATAATTAAAACACTAAAATAAATAATAAATATCTGCACCAGAAAACAGAAACTGTTAACATATAAACAATTACATTAATTAAATTTGAGCATTAAATATGAAACTGCTGATACGCAACCTTGATCGTGATACCACCGAAGCTGATCTTCAGGATCTATTTGAAGGTTATGGCAGGGTACAATCCTGTGATCTGGTTCTGGATCAAAGCACTGGAAAATCCAAGGGTTTTGCCTTTATCGAAATGCCTAAGCAGGGCGAAGCTAAGGCTGCAATGAAAAATCTTAATGGTGCAAATATTGATGGTGCTATTATTCGAGTCAAAAAATCTGAGCCAAAAAAACAGGATTCAAATATCTATCGAGCATAATAAGCAATTACTGAAGCCTTAGCCAGTTGATTACTATTAAGATAGAAGCCGACCATTGCTGGAGGTGCATCTGAATCCAGTCCTAATTGTTTCACTTTCAGCGCATAAACAGTAAAGATATATTGATGTGCTGTATCTCCTTCAGGAGGACATGCACCACCATAACCTGTTTGGCCAAAACTGGTTCGACTCTGAATACTCCCTTCAGGAGCAATTGAATTCTTTACCCGACCAGTATTCCGGGCCAGTGAAGAACTATCTTGTGGAATATCAAATATAAGCCAATGCCACCACCCGCTTCCAGTGGGTGCATCTGGATCATAAACCGTGACTGCAAAGCTTTTTGTGCCTTTTGGGGCATTAGTCCAATCAAGTTTTGGAGAAATATTTTCCCCCTGGCAACCAAAACCATTAAAAACATGAGCCTTTGATAATTGCCCATTTATATCAGGACTGGACAGAGAAAAACCATCAGCGTAAACAGCAACTAATGAAAGTTGAAGCAAAATAAACGAGATAAACAGGGTTAATTTTTTCATGCGTTTCCTCTGACAATTTAAGTCTAGACTTACAAATTTAAATTAAATTTTAATAAATAAGGATCATTTTATTTCTTTATTATGGTTTACGATATTTAAGCTGAAGGCCTTTAAGAAAATTGCGTAAAATCTGATCTTTACATTCTCGATAGTGTTTATGTCCAGGTTTACGGAAAAAAGCACTGAGTTCATGTTTGCTCATCTTAAAACCAGCCAGATTCATTATCTCCAGAACCTCTTCTGCTTGAAGATTTAAGGCAATTTTTAATTTCATGAAAATAATATTATTAGTCAGATGTTTTTCCGGGGTATGCTGGGGTCCCTCCCTTTTACCGCGTTTATCATTAATCAAACCATTTAAAAAAATAGCCAGTTGAATATCCGTCAACTGTTGATAGGCTTCATCTTCTTCTTTTTTCAACCAGCTGCTAATTTGCTCCCGTGTGACCTTGTGTTCAGCAAGACCAAATAGAGCTATCATTTTTGAGTCATTATAATTAAAGGTATATCGAATTCGACGCAAAACATCATTATTGGTCATTGGTTAATCCTGATTAGGTAAAAGTACAATTAATGCTTTATTACAATTTTTTTACAAATTTGGTCAGTATAACTATTCGCTGTCCATTAACCCGTCCTTCAATATGTTCAGAATTATCAGCAACAAGAGAAATACCTCGAACTGATAGACCACGTTTAGCTGTAAAGCTGGTTCCTTTGACATTCAAATCCTTAATAATAACAACTGTGTCACCTGTTTCAAGGGTTACACCATTACTATCTTTATGGATAATGAACCCTTCATCTGAACCCTCTGCTGCTGTTAATTGTGCCCAGGCCAAAGTCTTTTCATCCAGATACAGCATATCTAATAAGTCCTGAGGCCAACCTTCACTTTGAAGACGGGTCAGCATTCTCCAGGCCATAACCTGAACAACCGGAATTTGGCTCCACATACTGTCATTTAAGCAACGCCAGTGATTCGGATCCATTTTTTCCTGGATTTCAATTTGTTCCATGCAGATTGGACAAACTAAAATCATTTCTTCTACAGTGCTTTGACAGCCTGGAGAAGAAGGGACTTCATAGCTATTTAGGTTTTCTTCTGCACCACAAAGTTCGCATTTTGAGCCACTACGTTCATTTAAAATTTTTTCTATTGTCATTCTTTAGATCCTGGTTCATTTATCAGCAATTTCATTCAACTCAAGTAATAGTTTGATGAGTTTATCTGATAAGTAAATCATTTTTGTCATCGAGCGCTTTGCTAACAGGTGATCATTTTCATCAAATGCTATAATCGCTTCACTACTCGCATAATGAAATTGTTTATGTGGTTCATAGAGTTGCCCAACAATTTCTTCAGCTCTTTTTCCCAGAACTTTTGCATTATCCACTGCTTCATCATGCAGCCATATTCCAAATTCACAAGAGTAGTGATCAGTACCGCAATAATCAGACACACCATTAATATTTTGTTGAATATTTTTTAAATATTCAACATGTGCCTTAATTGCTTGTAAGAAAATTGTTTCACTGCTCATAATGACTTTATAGTTATTGCGGATTTAGTAAGGCTAATTCTTCTAGCAAATTTTCAACCAGTTTAACACCTCTCTCATCCATGTTCTTAGTGAGTATTATCTGATCACGCTCACCATTAATCATAATCTGTATAATGCCACCCAGCTGACGCATATCACCAGGAGTGGAGACCATTTTCTGAGCCATATCAGCAAGTACTGAGAGGGCTTTTACATCACCTTTTGCCGCAGCATCAATCATTTTTGCTAATCCGGGAGCAGCAAATTTGGAGTCAGTGGCTTGTTCCATTTTTGGTAATTGAGAGGGATCCTGTAAACCGACTAAAATAGCAAGAATTATAGCAGCATCTTCATCATCAAGACCGACTAAAAGCTTACTATTACGTGAACCCGCTAGTATTTTACGAATTCTGGCAATCAGTGCCACCCAGCCATTTTCTGCAGATGATTTTAATACTGGCTCAAGCTGAGGGAATATTTCTTTGTTATGACAGGCCATAACAACACTATTAATCAGCTGAGCATGTACTTTGGCAATTTGTTTGGTTTTTTCTGGTAGTTTAGCCATTTTATTATCTAAATTGCTTTAATTCAGACCAAAGCGTTGAACCATTTTTAATGTTTTTTAGTTGTAAGGAAAACTCATCATAGCGTTGGCTGCATGAGCTTGATTGCTGTACTACTTCTTTAAGTTCTCCAGACAGATTAAAATTTGTGACACTCATATCACTGACAATGATAAATAGTCCTGAGCGTAAAACTCTATTTTTAATTGCTGTGTTCAGGGTACTCATATTGATATCACTATAACTTTGAGTGATGGGGGATATGGACAATCGCATTCTGCTATTGATCGTTTCCTGCTTTACATTATTGTTTTCAACCATCGAATCTATCATCTTATTAGCATAAAGCAGATAATCAATATCCGCTAATTCTATGGATTCAATATTTTCCGGACACGGTGTGTCCACATCATCACCTCCTACAATCGGTAGATGAGTCTGACAAGCAGTTATATAAAATAGAATCAGTATAGAAAAAGTGAGTGTTTTCAAATTAATGACCTTAAATCTTTTATTCTATCTATATTCTAAACCATTTATAGGTGAGTAGCAGGATATTATGATGAAATAGTAGAAATTATTTAAGATGAGTCAAGCCAACGAAGCTGCCATTATTATCTTCTGTTATTTTTCTCATTAAAGCTGAAAAACGGGCAATATTACTTTCAGTACCAGGATGTTCAAATAATACCGGAAATCCTACGGCATTAATTCTTACCCTTTTTTCTCCTGAACGGTTGCTTTTATTTAATTTTTGCACCGTATTCAGTAATGACTGGATTGAACCTCTGGAAAAATCATCTCCAAAAATATATAAGGAAATTTGTTTATCATTGGCATAAAATCGGCGAATTGCTTTGGTAATACCTTCTTCTGGAGATGAATTAGAAAAAGGTTCCCAATAAGATAGCTGCTTTAAAATAGCTCGTCTTCTCGCGGGTGTATCAGGGATCCAACGCCCGGCATATTGACTGAACATATAATCACCCATATCATTCATCACCTGAATTCCTTTGACATTTGGATGTATTTGTAAGATTTCTTTCATTTTTTTTCGCACCATCGTCCAGGCAAAATTTTTCATTGAGCCGGATGTATCAATTATAAAAATAATATATTCACTACTGACACTTATCCCGCCAATGGTATTTTGTTTATTAGTCACTGGTGTTTTATTTTGTAAACGACGCATTTCATCCGTAAGCTCCTGGCGTGCCTGTTTTAGTTTTTCCTTGATAATTAATTGTACATTCAAGTTATTGCCTGAATCTTCATATGCATGACTAATTTTAGTCAATTTCAATGAATCATTAGTTAACTTATGGTTGATATGATCTATTTCCTGCCTGGACTGAGTTAATTTGTTATTTGTGCTTATAATTTTTTCCTGAGTTCTGAGCAGCTCTTGTTTAGCCTCCAGTAATGCTTTTTTTAATTCAGTTGTAGTTTCCTCAAACACAATAGGCTGGGCAATTTTACTGATCACCAGCAATAAAATAATTGCACCAAAACCACAGGATACAACATCTAAAAAAGAGAGGCTAAAAACTTCAATTCCCTGCCGTTGAATGCGTTTTTTCATGGCCAGTCCCGGCTGGGCGTTATAAATGAACCATTGGTATCAATAGCCAGTTTCCAGAAAAGAGCTGCGGCTATCGGATCCCCTTCCATTGGTAATAAAATAGTATTCACTGGAATTCCTTTCGGTATTTTTTTAATCGCCAGTTTAAATAATTTAATTCGTTCTTCTGCAGTTATTTTTGTGTTATTGGTTTTATTATTACCCTGCGTCGGCAGACCATCAGTGATCAGAATAATATTATCTGGCTGTTTCGACATTGTTTTAATACTGCTTAACGCTTGTATTAAGTTTGTCCCTTTTTCTGGTATCAGCCTGTTGAGCTGTAGATATAAATCATTAATCTTTGAGGTCTCATGACTCTTTATCCAGGTATATGACTGATCTCGACTTAGTGATTTGACCTCTGTATTAAAGCTCAATAGTAAAAACTGACTGGAAGAGGGCAGGTTTGCAAGCATCCATTGAACACTCTTAATGGCCTGCTGCCACTTTCTTGTATTTCTTTTTACTTTATCAGAAAGATTTCTTTTTAAGATAATATTGACAATTGTCTCATCCAGCATCGATGCAGAACTATCAATTAAAAAAAGTACCCGTTTACCACCCATTTTTAAACCGGTTAAATATTGTCGATGGCCATCACCTTCATATTGTCGAAGTTTGTCACCACTACGTTTAACCGCTATTTCAACCTTATTTTTTTGTTCCCCATTTTGAATGTCAATTTTTTTGATCTCATTTTCCAGATTATTAATCTGTTTTTTCAGGCTTAAAGATTTTTCCTGATCATTCATCTTTTCTTTTTGGATCTCAGTCAGATTTTTTTTAACTATAGAATGTGCCTGCTTTAAATTTTTAAAACTTTCATGGCTTTCCTGTAAGGTTTTTTTTAATTTCTGATGATAATTTTCTGATATTTTGGATTCTTTTTTAAGCTGTTCCAGCTCTAAAAAAAGAGTTTCATTTTTTATTTTATTATCACTGACTATCTGTGAATTAATAATCAGCACTAATAAAACAACGGCACCAAAACCACAAAACATAATATCCAGAAAAGACAGATTAAAGGATGATATATATTTTTTTTTATTTTTCATTTGCTAGTTAAAGCCAGAATAATCAATTAAATCCTGAAGCACTTCTTAAACGGGCAACAAGGTTGATATCACAATAACTTTCAGAATCTAAAACCAGGCGTTCCTGTAATAATTGTAACTGGTGAATAAAAAACATTAACAGAATCGAAATAACCAGCGCAATAAATGTCGAATTAAATGCCACGCCCAGAGATTCTGTTACCCCAGTGATATCTCCTTCCATTGCTCTGTTGGCCTGAGAAAGAGCATCGCCAATTCCTCGAACTGTTCCTATAAATCCCACTGATGGTATTGCCCAGGCAATATAACGAATAATTGATAATTCCGTATCCAATCTCTGAGACTCTGATTCACAGACATCTCTCATTGCTGTCGCTGCATCATGAACATTGCGAGTTGCTGCAAATCTTTGAATAGTTATTAATAATGCTCTTGGCAGTAAATACTGCTGTAATGATGCAGGTAAATCTCTAAGGCGTTCTATAAGCAATTTGGTATCTTCAGGTCCAACCGGCAAATCAATTGGCAATTTCAGGAGATCCATATCAAGCAGTTGACCTTGTTTCCATGACAAATACCCCTTAAACCCCATAATGGAAAAAGCCCAGAACATTAAAATAAAACACGCTTCCTGCTCATAATCTCTTACCACTACGTAGAAATTTCTCTTTTGCACATAGCTTGAATCAGCCAACATTTGTTGATGTTCCTGCTCAATAAATTCATCGGCCTGAGGGCGTATCACTGAAATGTAAAACGTATGAACAATAATAAATGCAATCAGCAGAGAAAATATCTGATAAATTAATTCCACTGGAATATCTCTTCTACTATTCATGTTATTAACCATTTCCTTAGGCTGTTATATATCAACGGGGAACGAAACAGAGCTATCTGCATTAATTTTTTCACTTGGAACAAAGGTAGCAGGCCAGTTTTTCAGAGCCTTTTTCTTTAAATTGTTTTTTTCTGAATTTTGTTTATGATTGTTTGAATCTACCTTTTTAGTAGTATTTTGATCTAAGCCTGAAGGATCACTATTTTCTTGTGTATAGACTATTTCACTAAAAAAAATTAATATAAAACAACAAAGTATTATTTTAGTTTTCATAGTGCATACCGGGCTAATCTAAAACCAAGATCTTTGGCTTTTTTTCTACTATAGCTTCGATAACTTAATCTTAACTCTGTAATTGAAGCATCCCTCCAACTTGAGTCTTTGATCACCTTATGACTACCTTTGCTCGGCCCGGTAGGATTAACAATAACTTTACTTCTTGATGATAGTGAAGGATTTGGAGAATAATAATCCTGACACCATTCAGAAACATTGCCACCCATATCATAAAATCCAGATGCGTTCTTTTTATAGCTGCCAATAGGAGCAGAAACACCCTGTTGATCATTGTAGCCTTGTATAACATTAGCAACATAAGATCTGGCGGTTTCGTCAGCATAATTACCATTCATATTTTTAGGCGGATAAGTTCCCTGCCAGGGATATTTATTCTGCATAGTTCCTCTGGCTGCCAGAACCCACTCAGCTTCAAAGGGTAATCGGTAGCCATTATTTTTCTTTGATAAATCAGCCGGGATCATTTTTCCAGAAACTTCTTTGTAAAAGGCTGTCAAACCTTCTTTTGCACTTAACCAATTAGCAAATTCTGCTGCTTCATTCCACGAAATATTTACTACAGGCTGATCATCTGCATTAAGTGTCGTACCTGACACTGATCCTGAACTGTGTTTTTCTTTAAATGCTTTAAATTGTTTATTGCTCACTTCTTTATCAGAGAGATAATAATCATAGTCGAGTTTCACTTTATACTGTCTTTCATTAGAACCCCGACCGGATTCATTATTCTTTGAACCCACGCTGAAACTCATTGCTCTCATTAAGATCATTTTTTGATTTATCGTATTAGCATAATTATTACTGGTTGATTTATTATGTATCGATTTTGTTTTTGAGTGTGATGAAAGTGATAACTTCTTTAAACTAAAGCTTATGTTTTTATTGTAATTTCCTGTAGTCAATTTTTTTGTCTGACTAACATAGCCTTTTTGTTTTACCGTAATAATATGATTTTTACCTGCTAAGTTAAATCTTCCTGATGATTCCTTTTGAATTTTTCCATCTATAATTAATTTTGCACTGCTGGGGAACACTGTAATAAAAACACTACCATCAATCATCTTCAGTCTATGCTTTAATTCTGCTTTTTCTCCAGGTTTAAAACTAAGTTCCTGCATTACTTTTTTATAGCCCGATAAACTAAGTTCCAGTTCATGTTTAGTATAAGGAGCAAGATTTATAATTTTTGGTGTTTCACCTTTATATTGACCGTTGATTCGAATTATAGTACCAGGAGGATTTGATGTAACATTGACTATTGCATCTAACGGTTCAAGCGTTTTAATTTCTAGTTCCTCATGTCCTTTTACCTCAATATTAAAATTAATTATTATTTCTTTATACTTTTCTTTGTTAATCTTAGCAACATACTGACCTGAAATTAATTCAATCTCACTACTATTAAGCAATTTTCCATCATATATTTTTTTTAATTTTTCTTGCTGTATTGAAAATATCTGTAATGATGCTTCATCTATTTTAGAGATAAATTTAATATAACCCCAATTAGGTATTAGTTTAAATTTAAGTATTTGTTTTTTTCCTTTTCCTTTTATTTCAATTTTTTGTAAAAGTGTCTGAAAACGAGGATTTTTTATAACAAAATTATATTCACCCCTGTTAATTTCATATTGATTTTTCCTGTTCTTAGCCAAAAGAACATTGTCCTGGTAGATCTTATTATTAATCTCTGGTTGAATTTCAAAAAATATTTGGCCTGGTTTTTCATTCAATGAAAATTTATAAATCTTATTATCTGAATTAATATCGACAGTTTTATTTAAAGGCTGATAACCATCTTTTTCAGCTTTAAGTTGATATAATCCACTTAAAAGCATATAGCGATCACTTATTTTTATAGCTGGAAAATTTCCAGATAATGTCAATTTATCTTCTGCTGGATTAATATCGATTTTAATTATGTTCGCAAACAAAATAAAAGCGGCAGAAACTAATAAAAAAATAGTCATAAAGATAAATATAGATTTCTTTTTAATAGATTGTTTTATCTTAGGTGACTCTTGTTCAATGAGAGCTTGCTTAATTGGAGGGGGAGGGGTTAGTTGTGGTTCAATATTTGATTGTCTATTATTATGATTTTTTTCCGATACTTTTATTTTTACAATATCGCCTGAAACATCATATGTAATTATCTTGCTTCCAATTAATAAGATATCACCTGACTTCAACCAGACTGATTTTTCAATTTTTTCATCATTATGGAAGATATCAATTCTATTTGAATTTACATCAGGCTGAAAAAAAATATAACCCTCTGATTCTGCAATATGGGCACAAATCTTAGCCTCATTCTTTTCGTCTGACTTTATCTGAGTTATAAGCAAATAACTCAGATCATTATTTTGTTGTTCAAGACTAATTTGAAAAGGAAGATCATTACTATTCAGTTGCCTTATAGTATTATTTTCATCTATTATTTCAAAATATCGATTCATATTTTTTCTTTACACTGGACATGAATAATCACAGACTGATCATTGGCATTAATTTCAACAATTTTTCTAAAATCTTTATAGCCAACCCTGGAACCAAAAACGGTATATTTTCCTGGTCTGAGTTTAATTTGTTTACTTAATATTTTCCCTAATTTTGAAACTCTATAAATGCTTATATTGGTTTTGTTATCAGATTGTATTGTCACATTTATTTCTTTTCCGGCATTCATAATGACATCTTCTGCTGATACAATTTTCTTCATTAATAATGGTGTTTTAATTTCTGAATAATAGTGATTATTTTTTTGAGCTAATTCAAATTTTACATATTCCAGTGATGTCTTTGCTTGTTCAAATATTTTATCATTTTGCAAACGTATTGGATCATTAATAATATCATCCAATAATTGATTTATTTTAATATAAGCTTTCACACGTTGTTGTTTAACAATAATCTGACTAATACCAGGATCAATTAATAGTATTTTTTTATAGCTTTTTATTGCTTCCTGCCATTGTTCTTTATTTTCTTCTTGCTGAGCATTATGCTTCAAAATAGAAATATTTTTGCTCACGATACCATTCTTAATCCTTAAATTTAACTCATTAATAGTAGGATCATTTGGTTTTTGTAATTGGGCAATTTTTATTTCTTTCCTGGCTAATGTGAAATTATTCTTATCTAATGCAGCAAGAGTATTATTGATCGCAATATCAAAAATATTTAATTTTTTTCTTATTAATAATTCCTGTAGTTTTTTATTAATTATTTTATATTCCGGTTCAATCTCTATTGCTTGTTTCAACACAATAATTGCACTATTAATATCTGATTTTTTTTCTAACTCTAATGATTTTTCATACAAAGTTACCACTTTCTGACGTTGTGATATTCTCTGCAGCCCTCTATTAGCTAATTTATTTTTTTCATTTATAGCTAAAGCTTTATCAAAGTTTTTCTTTGCCTGATCTAAGTTTTCTTCTTCCAGGTTTATAAACCCTTGTTTTATTAGCTGTTTTAATATTTCTTCTTTTTTTTCAAAAACAACTTCAATTAATTGTATTGCCTGATTAAATTTTTCTTCAGACTTGCTATATTGTGCATTATCTTTATATGCCTCTGCCTGAGAGCCTAATTCTAACGCTTCTATATACTGCTCATTTGCCCAAACTGGTATTTTATGATCTTCAGCCTCAGATTTTTTTAACATCCAGTCAAATTCAATGTGCTCATTATTTTTTTCTTCTATAGAAACAACATTAGGCGTATTATTTATTTCTTGTGAGACTGATATTTTTTCTTCAGATAAATTTCCATTTGTCTGACTGAGTTTTGAATCTAATATTAGAAAAAAAATGATGAGCAATAGGCATACAACTATACTCAGCAATAGATAAACTATTATTGAGGAGTGCTTATTTACACTTTCTTTTTCATTAATAAAATTCGATTTTGAAGGGGCTCTTAATTCAGGCGTTTGCAATGATATAATATCCAATTTTTTCAAAAATTAACTTGAAGCAGGCTAAAACCCTGTCTCTTTATGATATATTTTTTTCAATATTGATTTCCATTTCAAATATTGTTGATCAGCTGATCCAGTTAATTCTAATGTTTTACCATCTACATCAATTAATATTGGTTCAATTTCAGTGGTAAATGACTCTCCAAGTTCCTCAATAGCTTCTTTATTGATTTCACTTTCTTTACTGGTTTTAATGCCTTCATAGAGTGCATAAGTCCCACCTGCGACCATTACCGTTGATAAAACACCGGTATTCTCATTGCCAGATGCACCCAGGGCTATCGCACCGACAATGGCTGCAATACCTAGTACTTTTTGGGTCATCGCTTTATTTTCTATTTCTCGAATTGTGGCTATTTCTTCACTTCTAAATTTTCTCCAATTATCATAACTATCCCACATATCTGTATAATAAATATTATAATAGTTATTAATACTATCAGTCAGCATTTCATCTCGAGCTTTAAGTGTGCGAATTCTATGCATCATTGGATCATCATTCGATGCTAATCTAGCTAATTGATGATAACCATTTTTATCCATTGTTAAATAATTATTATAAGTATCAGGTGCCATGTTTTGCGAAAATCTTAATTCTGCTATTTGCTTTATTTGTTTTATCTCATTTGATGTAAGTTTTTTTCTATAGTTAATAATATCATTTGAGATCCGATTATAGATATCCTGAAAAACATCCTCACGCTCTACTTCTGTTTCTTTTCTATTTTCATACAGAACAGATTTCTCATATTCTTTTTCAAACCATTTTTTATTACTGGCATCAAAAACACTAATATTTAAAATAAGATTTTCACCATCAGATTTTAAAATTTTTCCTTTTACTATAACTTCGCTACCTTCACTTTCAACAGGTACAACCCGAACACTTCCCCAAAAACCAGTACGCTGCATTGTATATTTTAGATGTATTGGAATAAAGCGAGATTCAGAATTTCTTATCTTTTCAGATAAACCTCTTCTATCTTCTTTATTCTCTGGCAAACTACCAGGTGAAAATACTATAATTGATACATCTAATAATTTCTCATTACTGATCTCTTGTTGCGCCATTATTGGTTTCGTATCTTCAACTGATTTTGAAAATTGATTAGGTATTGAACTACAGGCACTGGTAAGGAGGAGTACCATAAGAATTGTCATTATCTGTGTAAGATTTCTTTTATATTGAATAGGTTTCATTTAATCATTTTCTGTTTATATTTATAATATTCTTGCCATAGTTTTTCTTTTAATACTGGATCTTTTTCACTCTCTGCTGCTTCTTTTAATTGTCTCGCAACAATATCATCATTAATTTTATCTAACTTATTCTTTTTATATTTTTTTGTCTGTTTCGCCTTACTCTTAGAATTTTTTGATTTATCTATAATAGAGCCAGTTGTTTCATTCCGGTTTTGATTCTGATTAAGAGCACCTTTGCCATCTAAACCTGAATTATAAGATGCCTTTGATGTTCCTTCATCTGTTGAATTCTGTCTGCTGCTTTGAGCAATTGCTTCTTCCTCTTTTAAAAGCATATCATCAAACTCACCTAAGGCTGTCATCAATTCATCATCAAGGGATTGAATTTTTTCATCCTCAGTTTTATATTTATTATTATCAAGTTGTTGTTTTTTATTTTTTATCAGATTGCAGGGAAGCTCTGACAGGTGTTTGATACCGTAATATTCTTCTATTTTTAAACAATTTTCCTTAATGCGAAAGCTTAAATATTCGATAAATACTGAATACTCGTTATATAGTGACTTGTCTCTATATTGATCCAGACTTAATAATTTACTTTTGGATTTATTTTTTGTGACATCCAGAGCCTGAATAGTCTCTTTAAGAGTTTGATAACTTTGTTTTGATTGGGTCAAAGAATAGGCACTATTATTAAATAAAACTAATAGTAGTAAGAGACATATATTTTGTTTAATATCCATTTTAAGCATCATATGTAATTTAATGAAGTACTATGTACTATAACTCAGATAATTATATCAAAGTATTACTTAATGAATAATGAATAGAAATACTGATTGATTGACTAAACATTTTTATTTATTAAGAATGATTTTTTAATGACCTTTTAGCAAATGACTTCTCAGTAAACTTAGACTATAAAGTGAGTGATAGCTAAGCTTACTAAAGCAGGGGAGTCCATTTAGTTAAATATCAATATTACTAACTGATAATGCATTTTTTTCAATAAATTCTCTACGTGGCTCAACATGATCACCCATAAGAGTTGTAAATATCTCATCTGCAGCAACAGCATCTTCAATACGTACTTGTAGTAAACGTCTAACATTAGCGTCAAGAGTTGTTTCCCACAGCTGTTCAGGATTCATTTCTCCAAGACCTTTATAACGTTGAATGTGTTGACCACGTTTTGATTCATTAAACAGCCAGGCATGAGCCTGCTCAAATTTATCAATTTTTATTCGTTTCTCTCCACGTTCTACAAATGCTTCACCTTCAACTAATAAACCATCTAACTGATCGGCAAAATCCATCATAGTGATGTACTCACCCGATTTGAAAAATTCTTGTGGGATCACATAATTATGCATTACACCATGCAGGATTTCATGAACATGAATCTCAAATCTATTATCATCTTTTTCTTTTAGGATAACATCAAAACTCAGTGAAGCACTTTTTTCTTTATTCATAACCTTATTAAGTGTTTCAATCCAGGTTTTAATAATAGCATGATCTAAAATATCTTCGCTGGAAATTCTATCCACTTCCATTAAAGTTTCCAAAAATGACATATTATAACGACTGGACAAGCGATCTTTTATATTATTTACCGCAAGATATTTTTTACTTAATTCCTCAAGTGCCGTACCAGTGATGGGTGGAACACCTTCAGCAGGGTAGAGTGCAGCCTTATGCAAAGCTACCTGAAGTAAATAATCATTCAATTCAGCATCATCCTTAACATATTTTTCTTGTTTGCCCTTCTTGATTTTATATAAAGGTGGCTGAGCAATATAAATATAACCATTTTCTACTAGCTCAGGCATTTGCCTATAGAAAAAAGTTAGAAGTAATGTTCGAATGTGTGATCCATCAACATCCGCATCCGTCATAATAATGATTCTATGATATCGAAGTTTCTCAATATTAAATTCATCCTTACCTATACCAGTACCCATTGCAGTAATTAATGTACCCACTTCAGCAGAAGATAACATTTTGTCAAAACGTGCTTTTTCAACATTTAGGATTTTACCTTTTAAAGGCAAAATTGCTTGAGTTCTTCTATCTCGACCCTGCTTAGCGGAGCCGCCAGCAGAGTCTCCTTCCACTAAAAATAGCTCTGAAAGGGCAGGGTCTTTTTCCTGACAATCAGCCAGTTTTCCTGGTAGCCCGGCAATATCCAATGCCCCTTTGCGACGAGTCATTTCCCTCGCTTTTCTAGCTGCATTTCTAGCTCTTGCTGCATCAACAATTTTAGAAGCAATAGATTTTGCTTCACTAGGATTTTCAGCAAGAAAGTCCTGAAGTTTTTCGCCCATTACAGATTCTACTGCACTTTTTACTTCTGAAGAAACCAACTTATCTTTTGTTTGTGATGAGAATTTTGGATCAGGCACTTTAACAGATAGTACAGCCGTTAAACCTTCTCTAGAATCATCACCAGTTGTTGAGACTTTTTCTTTTTTAGCAATACCAGATTGCTCTATATACTGATTTAGTGTTCGAGTCAGTGCAGAACGAAAACCGGCTAAATGGGTGCCGCCATCGCGTTGAGGAATATTATTCGTATAACAGGTAATATTTTCCTGGTAGGTATCATTCCATTGGAGCGCTACTTCAACTGAAATATCATCTTTTTCATTTTCAAAATAAATTATATTATTGTGTAAAGTCGTTTTATTCTTATTAAGATGCTCAACAAATGCCTTAATACCGCCAATATATTCATAGGTATCTTGCTTACCATCTTCTCTTTCATCTATAAGATTAATGCAAACACCTGAATTAAGAAAGGAAAGCTCTCTTAAGCGTTTAGATAATTTATCATAATGGTATTCAACATCTGTAAATATTTCTCGACTTGGCAAAAAATAAATCTCTGTACCTGTTTTATCAGTCTCTCCAACCACCTTTAATTCACTGACCGGATCCCCTAATTCATAAAACTGCTCATGGGTTTTACCATGTCTGAAGATAGTCAATTTTAATTTTTCTGAGAGAGCATTTACTACTGAAACACCAACACCATGCAATCCACCAGAAACTTTATATGAATTATCATCAAATTTACCGCCAGCATGCAACACTGTTAAAATAACTTCTGCAGCTGATCGACCTTCTTCCTCATGCAGATCTACAGGAATGCCACGGCCATCGTCAGTAACTGTAATACCACCATCAACATGAATAATAACATCAACTTTTTTGCAATGACCTGCAAGCGCTTCATCTATGGAATTATCAACAACTTCAAATACCATATGATGCAAACCAGAACCATCATCGGTATCACCGATATACATACCAGGTCTTTTTCTAACTGCATCCAGACCTTTTAACACTTTAATATTCGAAGAATCGTAAGAATTGCCTTCGCTCATATATTATTGAACTCCGTTTAGGGGGTGGTATTTATTGTATTATTATACTCTATCTCAATTTGATCTTCTTGTATTTACAGCACTTTATACTTAATTGACATTAATTATCTATCAACAACTTATATACAATTTATCCACAGGTTTTTAATAACTTCCCTATTGTTCCACGTGAAACATATATAGATTGTTAGTTTAAAAAAACAACTTTATTAAATGCAATCTGAAAATTAGATTTTCAAACAACGAAAATATTCATATTCTCTAAGAGTCAATATGGATCTTCTGATGAATATCATTTTTTAAAAAATAATATTTATTTTGATTTGTTGTAGTGACAATTATCTGGCTTTTAAAAGTTTGTAGAATATCAAATAGTATAGATAAATTATTTGAATCCAATTCACTGTCAATATCATCTAATAAAAGTAAATTATGATCTCTACGCTTATCAAGATCTATTAAATATTTGAATTGAGCGAGGATTAAACAAATGATAACAATTTTCTTCTGGCCTCTGGAAAGAATGTCACGAGCAAGGTTATTTTTATACTGTATCTTCAACTCACCACGATGTGTCCCATAACGAGTAAACCCTGATGATAAATCTTCATTGATTTTTTTATTAATAAATACACTATATTCAAGATCCTTATTCCAACCTTGATAATAGTTCAGACTAATATCTCCACTAAGCTTAGTGGAAAATTTATTTAAATATTCAAAAAAATGAGGTTTAATATAATCAATTTGATTTTTACGATATCCATTGAGTTTGTTATTAAGATTCACTAATTGAGGAAACCAACAATCAAGATTTTTTGATTGCTCCTTAGTTAATTGATTAGTTATTTTATAACCTTTTGAATATTGAGATAGTAGTGAATTGCGACTTGATAGTATCTTCTTATATGCGCGCCAATCAGATAAAAATTGAGGTTCCACGTGAAACACACCCCAATCAGTAAATTTGCGCCTTATAGAAGGGCCTGCATCGAGAAGATTAAAACTCTCTGGAGTAATTAGGCCCAATACAACTAAGTTGGAAATTGTTGATAGAGAATTAATTTTTTTTGAATTGAGATGTAAAATTGGTTGAGATAAGTTTTTTGAACGTTGAATACCCAGAGTAAAAGAAGAAGCAAAAGAATCAGAATCAGAATCAATATTTCTAGAAAAACGAGAAAAAATTGTACAAGAGTTTTCATCGTGGTTTATGAAACTTTTGTACTTGGAACTACGAAAGGTTCTTGAACGCAGCAATAAGTAGATGGACTCTAAAATAGTTGTTTTACCAACCCCGTTTGAACCATAAATAATATTAAAGAATGGATGTGGATTTAAAGTATATTCTTTAAGACTACGAGCATTTAGGATCTTCAATAATTCCAGAGGCATTATTTGAAATCACTCAACATAAAACAATATTAAAGACGCATAGGCATAACAACATAACGAACTGTATCATTATTGAGACCAGAAATAAGACAGCTGCTATTTGCATCAGTTAAACTCAAAGTAACCTGATCTTCTTTAACAGCATTCAAAGCATCAACAAGATAACCGACATTAAAGCCAATTGAAAACCCTTCACCAGAGTACTCAATACTAAGTTCTTCCTCGGCCTCCTCTTGTTCAGGGTTATGAACAACAGCAATAAGAATATTTTCCTTAAATTCTAAACGTGCTGCCTTATATTTTTCTGTTGAAAGAACTGCAATCCTGGCTAAAGATTGTTTTAATAATTGCCGGTCAGCAATAATATTCTTGGTACAAAGTTCTGTCGCAGGAATAACACGTTGATAATCAGGGAAGCGCCCATCAATTAATTTAGTCGTAAAACTTAAATGATCAAAAATAATATTCATATGACTGGCAGAAACAGAAATATTCAAAAGGGTCTCGGTATCAGATAATAAACGGTTAAGTTCTGTAATAGCCTTTCTTGGTACTATTAATTGTTGCGTACTATCCTTTGAAATATTGATTGGATTAGTCAGTGCATCCAGACAAGAATAAGCCAGACGATGACCATCTGTTGCAACTGTTCTTAATTCTTCATTATAAATTTCAAACAATAAACCATTTAAATAATAACGAACATCCTGATTCGCCATAGAGAACTGAGTTGAATCAATAAGAAATTTTAAGTCATGCTGGGAAATATTAAATTCAGAGGATGAAGACATTGGATCAAGATTAGGAAAATTTTCAGCCGATAGAGTAATTAAACTGAAACGGCTTTTTTTGGAACGTAGTATAAGTTTATTATCAATCAATTCAAAATTTAGAATAATTCCCGAATCTAAATTTTTACAGATATCAAATAATTTCTTTGCAGGAACTGTAAAGTCAAAGCTAAGGGCTTTATCTTCAATTTCTATAATTGTAGAAATTTCTACCTCTAGATCAGTCCCTGTAATTTTGAATTTTCCATCACTGACATTAATAAGAATATTGGAAAGTATTGGTAAAGTCTGGCGTTTTTCAACTACACCAATTACCGATTGTATAGCAGGTAATAAATCATCAATGCCAATTGAAAATTTCATTTACGAATAATCCTCACTCTCTTCTTAAACTAAAAAATTTAAAACTTAATTAAAAATAAACAAAAAACTTAGGATGTTAATTGTCTATGTAAATTAGTAAAGTCTTCCTCTACAATAATTTCTACACTTCTTAACTCTTCAATTTTACGACATGCATATAATACAGTAGTATGATCTCGCCCACCAAAAGCATCACCGATTTCAGGTAGACTATGATTAGTTAACAATTTGGCCAGAGCCATAGCAACTTGTCTTGGCCGCGCCACTGAACGTGTTCTTCTTTTGGAATGTAAATCAGCAACTCGAATTTTATAATACTCCGCCACAATTTTTTGAATATTCTCGATTGAAACCTGTTTATCCTGCAAAGCAATTAAATCATGTAAGGCAAGTTTGGCAAATTCAACAGAAATTTTTTGTCCCTGGAAACGAGCCGTTGCAATAACGCGACGTAACGCTCCTTCAAGTTCACGTATATTAGAACGAATTCTCTGTGCAATAAAAAAAGCGACATCCTGAGGTAAATCAATATTAGCCTGAGCAGCTTTAGATAATAAAATAGCCACACGTGTTTCGGTATCAGGCAAATCGATAGACACTGTCAGCCCCCAACCAAAACGAGATTTTAGTCGATCTTCTAAACCGGAAACCTCTTTAGGATAAGTGTCACAGGTCATTATAATTTGCTTTTGTCCTTCAAGTAAGGCATTAAAAGTATGAAAGAATTCTTCCTGCGTACGTTCTTTACCAGCAAAAAATTGAATATCATCAATAAGCAAAACATCAACAGAACGATAGAAATTCTTAAATTGATCCATTGTTTTATTTTGCAATGCGGTGATCATTTCCTGAACAAAGCGCTCGGAGTGTAAGTAAATAACTTTAGACTCTGGATTATCAGACATAATGATATTGCCCAGAGCATGAATTAAATGTGTTTTACCAAGACCAACACCACCATAAATTAGAAAAGGATTGTAATTATTATTACTACCTCCCTCGCTAATGGTTTCAACAATTTGTAAAGATGCTGCACGCGCCAACATATTACATTTGCCTTCAACAAAATTATCAAAAAGCATTTCTTTGTTTAAAGCAGATTGATATTTTTTAAAACGACTCTCTTTTTTTGAATTACCAGGATTATTAATTTTTTCAGTAAAAGCATTTGCAGCAATTTGCTCAGAAGGGCGCTTGAATGAACCCATTTGAGGATCATGAGAAATTTGATTAAAACCAGTAGAAGACAGGCTAACTGATTGATTTATATTAATTTCTTTTTTATCTTGTTCGATAGCTGTTGTCTTTTTTACACTACCAACCTGTAATTCAACTGAAATCAAATTATTTGATAATTTAAAAATAATATTTGAAATATTCGATAAAAAGCGTTTTTTTACGAAATCAATAACAAATTTATTAGGCGCAAACAAAACAAGTTGAACTTCAGAAACCATTTTTGCCTGCAATGGTAAAACCCAAATTTTATATTCATGAGCTGGGATTTCTTTTTCTAAAGTCTGAAGGCATTTTTCCCAAATATCAAATTTCATAAATAAACCAAAATTAGAGTAAAAAAACGTTAAATATTTGGTTTATTTTATAGAAAAAAACCAAAAAAAAGGTCAAAAAATTATTATTAAGGCTGTGGATAAGTCTGTTAATAAGTTATCAGGAATTTGGATATAAAATGTTGATAACAAGCATATTGTATAACATTATAAATTTATTCACAATTTATCCACATGCAGATCACAATATATCTAAAGGTTTATAAATTAATTAAGCTTTTGATTATACAAGACATTATAAACTAATTAACAGAAAACATGGGTACTAACAATAAAAACAATAAAATATAGATCATTTATATTATTAAAACTTTAAATCCAGAATATATTCTCATTTTGAAAAAAAAATTGTTAAGAACATTTTTTAGAGTGACAAACAGGTAAAATCACTAGAATTACTTTTTTTAAAAAATTTAAGAAATAAAGAGATTTAATGATTGACTAATATACAAAGAGAAATGTATAATTGCCTGCTCTAAAAAGAGCCTTAACATAAATTTCTAGTTCATCAGATTTTATTGGTCTATTTATAAATTGTTTATAAGATCAGGATGAATTTTTAATTTGAATCTACTTAAAAGTTATACCCTGGGTAATATGCAATGAAAAGAACATTCCAACCAAGTAATCTAAAACGCAAACGCACTCATGGTTTTCGTGCACGTATGGCGACCAAAGCTGGTAGAAAAATTTTGAATGCACGTCGTGCCAAAGGTCGTCATCAACTTGCAGTATAATAAATTCTGTAATTGAACAATATTTTAGGTCAAAGCTCATTCTTTTTTAATATAATTTACAAAAAAGAAGTATTCAAAACAGGGGCCTTGACTTAAAATAGGCATTACAAAAGGCTATAGACGTTTTAGCCATTCAGACTGAGAAATACTTTTTTAGATTAATAGTAGCTGCTTTATAAGTCATGTCTGATAATAGAAAAATTCTGAAACAATTAACATCTAGCCAAGAACAATTTAGTCGAAAACAAAGGTTACTCCTTCCTTCAGATTATAAGTTCGTTTTCAATCAACCAACACGCTCCTCAGATAAATTATTAACGATTCTAGCTAAAAGAAATGAGTCAAATGATTATGCTCGTTTAGGTTTGGCCGTTGCAAAAAAAGCAGTTAAAACCGCTGTACACCGCAATCGAATCAAACGTTTGAGCAGAGAGTTTTTTCGTTTAAATCAACATAAATTAGCCTGTGCTGATTATGTGATTTTGGTTCGAAATGGTATTGATAAAATGGATAATAGTGTAATTACACAATCACTTACTAAACAATTCAATTATTTAAGAAAAAAACTGAAATAATCCTGGGTAACAACGAACGACGGGCATTCTGTTAAAACAGATAATTATTCATAACAAACAAGCCTTATGAATACTAATCTGGTAAAATTTGTCTCTGATAAAAAGATGTGCGAGTTTACAATTGCAGGTATGTTACATGAAATTAAGCGTTTTTCAAAAAATAACGTTGGGTTTCCTTAAGGGCTACCAGTATCTTATCAGCCCATTACTAGGAAGCAATTGCCGTTATATACCCAGCTGCTCCTGTTATACTCATACAGCGATTGAACGCTTTGGTGTATTACGTGGAAGCTGGATGGGTTTGAAAAGGATTTTACGGTGCCATCCTTTTCATCCTGGGGGGCTCGATCCAGTGCCCGAGATTGAAGAACAGAAAAAGACTGATAATATCAATCATCAGTCTTAGTAACAAAAAGAGTGGCAACAAGCCTTAACCCATTTTATTTAAAAGAATACAGACAAAGTCAAACTATGGATACACAACGTTTAATTTTATTTGCAGCATTTATGCTGGTCTCAATGTCACTCTGGCAAACCTGGCAAGTTCAGACTAATCCGCCGCCTGTTCACTCAATAACAAACACTTCTGGAACAAGCAATATTTCCACTGATAGTCAGCCAGGCTTACCTGCAACGGATGATTTACCCTCCGTGCCTATTTCGGATGCAGCGGATAATCAGTCAATTAGTACACCCTCTGTGGCACAAAAAGTTGAAAGCGGTCAGCGGATTTCTGTAAAAACAGATGTATTTGATATTGAAATCGATACAGTAGGTGGTGATATCAGACGAGTTTCTTTACTAGATTATCCTGTTGATGTGAATCACGATCCCAGCCCTGTCGTTTTAATGAATGACAAGTCCGGTGTATTTTTTATCAGTCAAACCGGCTTATTATCGGCTTCAAAAGACAGTGTTTATGCACCCGATCATAATGTAAGCTATAAAGTTGATGCACTAAGCTATGAATTGGGTCAACAGTCTGAATTACATGTACCCTTAACCTGGACATCTGATGATGGCCTGTTTACTTTGACTAAAATATATACTTTTCATCCTGGAAAATATGAAATTGATGTAAAACATCAAATAACCAATAATTCCACTAATGCCTGGCAAGGTCATCTCTATCGCCAATTGCAAAGAACCAATATTGAGCAAGCCAGTATGTTTCTACAAACTTACACAGGCGGCATGATATCAAAGGAAGTTGATGGCTTTGAAAAAATTGATTTTTCAGAAATGATGGATGTAAATTTAAGCCGTGCAAATACCGGAGGTTGGATCTCAATGATCCAACATTATTTTATGGGGGCCTGGATACCACCTGCTAATAGTAAAGAAAATTACTATACCCGTGTGACTGAGAGAAATTCAAGTGATCCTCATTATATTCTTGGTACTATCTCTTCGGTACAAATTGTTGATCCTGATTCCACAACTGAATTAAATGATACCTTGTTTATTGGCCCAAAACTGCAATTACACATTAAAGATTTAGCGACCGGTCTTGATAGTACTGTTGATTATGGATTTTTATCCGTGATTGCCCATCCTATCTACTGGCTGTTAGACAAGATCCAAAGTGTTGTAAATAACTGGGGTTGGTCAATTATATTTCTGACTATTATCATTAAAGCCATATTTTATAAATTATCTGCGACATCCTATAAATCGATGGCTCATATGCGTAAAGTGACACCACGCCTGAAAGCAATCCAGGAACAATTTAAAGACAATTCCGCTGAAAAAAATAAAGCAATGATGGAATTGTATAAGAAAGAGAAAATTAATCCCCTGGGTGGTTGCTTGCCCATTGTGGTGCAGATCCCTGTCTTTATTTCTCTTTATTGGGTTTTATTAGAAAGTGTTGAAATGCGTCAGGCTGATTTTATGCTTTGGCTGAATAATTTATCTGCACCTGATCCTTATTACGTACTACCTCTGATCATGGGTATTTCAATGTTTGTTCAGCAAAAATTGAATCCAGCCCCTATGGATCCAGTTCAGGCTAAAGTAATGATGATGTTACCTATTATCTTTACTGTCTTTTTTGCTTTCTTCCCATCAGGACTGGTTTTATACTGGGTTGTTAATAACTTGCTGTCAATTACACAGCAATGGTATATCACTCGATCAATAGAGAATGCCTGACACATCAACTCACTCTTCAATTAGCACAATTGCTGCTTTAGCCACCGCCCCCGGCCGAGGGGGGGTTGGCATCATACGTTTATCAGGTCCACAGTCATTATCAATTGTGGAAGCTATCATTCATCAGACACCTAAACCGCGTTATGCGCATTATCTCCCTTTTTATTCTGGCAACAAGGAAGAACAAACTTTTCTTGAAATAGATGCAGGAATTGTTTTATATTTCCCAGGACCTAACTCATTTACGGGAGAAGATGTTGTTGAATTACAGGGACATGGCGGCCCTGTAGTTATGGATATGTTGTTGCAGCGTGTATTTTCTCTGGGTGCAGAGCCGGCTAAACCCGGTGAATTCAGCGAACGAGCATTTTTAAATGACAAACTGGATTTAGCTCAGGCTGAAGCAATTGCTGATTTAATTGATGCCAGTAGTGAACAGGCAGCACGGTCTGCTTTACGCTCGCTTCAGGGAGAGTTTTCGAAACTGATCCATGAACAGGTTGAAGCCTTAACCAGACTGAGGATCTATGTTGAAGCAGCTATTGATTTCCCTGAAGAAGAAATCGATTTTTTATCTGATGGCAAAGTAGAAGCCGATACTCAGACAATACTGACTGATATGAGAAATATTCTTCAACAAGCGGAGCAAGGCTGTTTAATGCGAGAAGGCATGAATGTCGCCATTGCAGGACAACCGAATGCAGGAAAATCCAGTTTATTGAATGCCTTGTCAGGTAAAGACTCTGCAATAGTGACTGATATCGCTGGAACAACCCGTGATGTATTAAAAGAAGAAATTAATATTGATGGTATGCCTGTGCATATTATTGATACTGCCGGCTTACGGGAAAGTGATTGTGAAGTTGAAAAGATAGGTATCGAGCGAGCCTGGAATGTTATTGAGAATGCTGATCAAATTTTATTGGTGGTTGATGAAAATAAAATTAATGATCAGTCCAGTATTATTATAAATGAGAAATTGTTAAAACAATTTCCTGATAAAATCGATATTACACTAATTCATAATAAAATTGACCTCTCTGATAAAACACCTGAAATAATCAAAGGTGAGCATACCACTCAAATCTATTTATCTGCTAAACAAAATCAGGGTATTGAATTACTGAAAAATCATCTCAAGCAATGCATGGGTTTCCAAAGTGCCGGTGAAGGCAGCTTTATAGCGCGCCGCCGCCATCTTGAAGCAATTAATCAGGCCATACAATCAGTTGAAGATGGCTTGTCTCAATTGCAGGAGTTTTCAGCTGGTGAACTCCTCGCAGAAGAATTACGACAGGCTCAGAATGCCTTATCAGAAATAACCGGTGAATTCACTTCAGATGATCTCCTTGGTCGTATATTTACCAGTTTTTGTATTGGAAAATAGCTCCGAATTTAATTTTATCCATATTATAAAGAAAACAGATAAAAAATTTAATTTACGGATAGAATTGGATAAATATTATCTGATCTTTTATCCAATAAACGAATGCTATTGAAAAAGATTCAAACCTCTCGAAGAACATGTGCTTTGATAATGCAATATATTGAAGATAATGGCAGGATAAATTTATCTAAAGCCTGTGAGCTACTACCGAATGTAAAAAAACCGACTATAAATAATAGCATCAGCAAAAGACAGTTCTAAATCGCCAGATAAGAGTGCAAGTGCAGTAGTTAAAGGAATGACACTTCCTTGTTCGGTTAAAGCGATGACTTTTAAGGCTTCCTGTTTGTTTTTAACTCTACCTGCTCATTTATATAATTCAAATTGTACTGAAGTTGGGACAATAATGGTCTCAATATCCTGAATATATGGCTCGTACTTATTTGCAAGAATCCTATTAGTTAAGCACTCAATCCAGCCACAAGTATCAACCAGGATCATAGATTTCTCCTGCCTGTCATAATGTTAGTCTGATTTCACTACTTAAATTCAGAAAAAGAGCCTCTGGCTTTATCAATTGAGATTGATACAAAACTATTCTAATTCATTAGTTCTTTAAGAGTAAGTTTTTAGATGTGTACTTATTTTTTAATAAATTATTGCTTTATCTTATTTAAAGATATTTCACCAATATCAGTGATTAATAAGTGTAATTTGTATTTAATTATATAAATACCATTATTGGTGATTATTGTGGAAATATTTTGATTCAATACCTATAATTACTATTAATGGTGATTAATAGGATAAAAATAATGGCAAAACAAGTTGTGCAAAGTGAACTTCCAGATCTCAGTGCAATTGATAGTGCAATATCACTGGGACAGCTTATTAGAGCTAAACGTACTGAATTGAAAATGAAACTGGTGGATTGTGCAGCATTGTGCGGCATTGGTGTGAATACCTTATCACGCATAGAAAAAGGTAATTGTAACTGTACCTTAGGGGCCACTTTTTCTGTGCTTAAGGGGTTGGGGATTAAATTAAATCCAACTGGAATAAGTACAACAGATACCAATACCCAGAAAAATAATGCAACTCCTTGGGTATAAGTAAGAGGGGTATAAGTAAAAGGAGTGTAAGTATGAGTTACCAGCTTGATCTATTTTATGCCGATAAAGTGATTGCTCATTTAGAATATGAGCGTAAAACTGGTTTGTTACGTTTGCAATATAAGCAGGATTGGCAACAACAGGGTTTTTCCATATCGCCTGCATTGGGATTAAATGAACCACACCCACATAATAGTGTTTACAATTTCCTTGATAACCTGCTTCCCGAAGGTGAGGCACGAAAGCTTCTGGCTCAAAATCTTGGGGTAAGTGAAACACATGTATTTGCACAAATACGTGCCCTTGGACAAGATTTATCTGGAGCTATTACCTTTCTGGGTACAGATAAGGTACAGGATAGCCAGCCCATATTCAGGCCAGTTAATGAACAAGAATTGATTCAACGTCTGGAACAAAAGGAAGATTGTGGTCTGCTAATCTGGGATGATAAACCCAGGCTAAGCGTCGCCGGTGTTCAGGATAAAATTAATGTATTTTGTACTGATGCTGGTGAGATTGGTTTTGGTGATGGTAGTTTATCCACTACACATATTCTAAAGTTTGAGCGTCAAAATTGCCCTCATCTAGTGTTAAATGAATTTTTCTGTATGAGCCTGGCCAAAATTGTCGGTCTACAGATTGCAAATGTCACTTTTAAACGGTTTGGTGAATTTCCAGCATTGTTAGTCGAACGTTTTGATCGAAAGTTTGATAGTTCTCAACAAAAGGTATTTAAACGCCATTTGATTGATGCTTGCCAGGCGCTGGATTTGCCCAGAGAGTACAAGTATGAGAAAAATTTTGGTGACGGTAGAGATGTTGCACATATACGTGATGGTGCCAGTCTTGGAAAATTGTTTAATTTTTGCCGAAATACACCGACTCCAGCAATAAATATTCAATGGTTGCTTAACTGGCAATTATTTAACCTGATGATCAATAACTATGACAGTCATGCTAAAAACCTGTCATTTTTTTATGGTAATGATCTTTGTCAGTTTAGTCCAGGTTATGATCTGGTTAATGTGGCGATGTATCCTCAATTTAAACAGACATTAGCAATGGCTATCGGTGATGAATTTGACCCTGGTAGTATATTTGCCTATCAATTAGCTGATTTTGCAGAAACTTGTGCTATTGATAAAAAATTACTTTCACGTACATTAAAGACATTGGCGGGACAAGTACTTAAAGCATTGGATGAAATGACTATTGACACATTGATTGATGACAGCGTAGTTCTAACTTCTGCTGATAAAAATTACTGGCAAGAATTGAAAGAAATTATTGAGCTTCGGACTTCTCATTTACTGGAACAAGCTGAGGAAATACCCAATATTACTGTATGAGATAAGCAATTATCAATGAATTACATTTAATGTTGAGTTATAAAAAAACAAATTAAGCTAAAGGGCTATTTAATAGTTTTTGTATTGGATAGTGACTACACTCCCACTTCATTTGTTGAATTTATTAAAACCCTTTTTTTTATAATTGTATTATTTTAAATTTGTCCTACACTTCTTATTAGTTATTTTAATTAATCAATAGTTTGATGTTAATTAAATTATTAAGCAGAAATTAACTTAAAGATTTATTTAACACTGCCGAAGAAAAGAAGGAATGAATAAATGAAAAAAATACTTAATGCTTATTTAATAGTCGTAGTGACCCTATTCAGTGCACAATCAGTTATTGCGGGTGATGAAATATCACCCATGACTGTGGATGGTGCTAAGACAGTGACTACGGAAGAAGCAAAAAAATTATTTGATGATGGTGTTTTATTTATTGATGTACGTAAAGACAAAGATTGGAATGCAGGACGTGTTGCAGATGCAATTCAGTTAAATATTAAAACAACCTTATCAGAAGAAACTATGTCTGCAGAAATGAAAAAAGCTGATCCTGCCGTTGTTTACTGTAATGGTGAGCGTTGCTTGAGAAGCTCAAATGCAGCTAAAAAGGCGGTTTCATGGGGGTTTACAAATATCTATTATTATAGAGATGGATTTCCAGCATGGAAGAATGCGGGCTATCCGGTTGAATAAAAAGTTATGTTCGATCTTTAGCTACAAAAGAGTATAACTAAAAAGATCAGAGTAATTAGATTGGTAAAATTGACTATGAATTTAAAAAATAAAATAGTGGTTACTGTCATTTTTATGGCAATTATTATTGCAGCAGCAGGTTTGATATCCAGCTATTTAAAAATGGCAGAATCTGAAAGTCGTTATGATGAACTGGCAATAAAAGGTGATCAACAATTATGGAATCTAATTGCTCTAAATCAATATACAGAGATGAAACCCAATATAAAGAGTATTACACGTGATCGTAAACTAAAAAACGCCATTGCTAAACAAGATCGGAAGTATATCGAAGAAAATGCCATAACAACGTTTAATTCACTTTTGGGTCAGGAAATTATCTCTAATCTGCAATTAATGGATAACAAAGGCAAGATAATTTTTAATGCTATTGATAATAATTCTTCAGGAAGCATCAATCTCCTGTCTCTTAAAGCGATTAAAGAAAAAAAGAATCAATCATCAATTTCTCTGAACTCAAAACAAGAGTTACAGGCAGAACTGGTATTCCCTATCACCAAACGAGGTAAAGTTATTGGTGCAGGATCGTATTCAATAAAATTAGATAAAGGAATTTCTGTATTAAAAAAAGGCCAGAATTCAGAAGTTTATGTGAGTCAGCAGTCGGGTGAATTAATTTCATACTCCAGGATTGATTTAAATAATGAACTGAGTCAATTTTCACTACCTCTTAAACATGCCGAGCATATTATCATAAAAAAAGATGGGAAAGCCTATTCAATTACAATTATGCCAATTGTGGGGCTGGATAAGAAACTATTAGGTAATTTTATTACCATAATTGATAATACTGAAAGTTACACCTCACAGAAAACTATTAATCTGACTGCAATTTTTCTTTTAATAATAATAAGCATTGCAGCGGTTGTTTTTATTTACTGGTATCTGGGACGTGCTTTAAGACCCTTAAGCTGTATTTCAAAATCATTAACTGCGGTCAGTGAAGGTGATTTAACGGTCACAATTAAACAAAGCGGCGGTAATGATGAAATTGCTGAAATTCAAAGAGCAATTGCTAATACAATACTTAAACTGAATGAATTAATTTCGCAAATTACCCCATTGGTCTTTGAGATTAATGACTCATCTGAACAATTGGCAGGTGCAATGGAAACCAATCAGAATAATATTCGTCAACAGGAAGAAAATATAAGTCAGGTCAGTAATGCGGCTATAGGTGTTGAATCTGGAATATCAACAATATCCCAAAATAGCGATCAGATGATGAATCATTCAAAGGAAACCAATATTGAGTTAGGAAAGGGTGGACAAATTATTAATAAAACAATTAGTTCCATCAAGAAGATTTCATCACAAGTACAAAGATCTGAAGAAGTGATAAATAAACTATCATCTGAAACAGAATCAATTGGCAGTATTTTAAGTGTTATTAAAGGTATTGCAGAACAAACAAATTTATTGGCGCTCAATGCTGCAATTGAAGCGGCCAGAGCAGGGGAGCAAGGGAGAGGTTTTGCCGTAGTCGCTGACGAAGTCCGCTCATTAGCAGGTAAAACACAAGAGTCTACACAAGAAATTGAGCAAATGATTGAACAGATACGTTCTGGTGTCAGCTCTGCTGTTGGTGAAATGAAAAATAGCAGTAATGAAGTTGAAAATTGTGTTAATTTAGCAAATCAAACTGAAATCTCACTTGGAATAATTACCCCTAAGGTGGCAGAAATAGAAACCAGTAATATAGAAGTTAATCATTCAATTTTAGAACAGAAAGAAACAATAGTTGGTATTAATAAAAATATATCAACTATCAGCCAACTTTCTGAAAACAATGTGACTGGAAATTCAGAAGCAGTAAAAATCAGTAATAACTTAAAAGATTTATCGGACAAACTGGATTCAATGATTACACAATTTAAAATCTGAATGCCTTATTCAATGTCGGAATGGGTAATCAGCTTGTTTAGCCCATTAAAATTTTTTTCTTATTAAGAATATGACATCAATAAAATACTTCCTGATTTTCCTTTTTTTTTCCTTCATTCTAGAAAAAACCAGTTTGGCGCAAAGCCTTGAGTTAAATGAAGAAGAACAATTATGGTTGGATAACCATCCTGTCATTAAAATTTCCTATGATAAAAACTTCCCCCCTTATGAATGGAAAACAAACGAAGGAAATTACCAGGGAATTTCAGTCGATTATATTCAATTAATTGAAAAACAACTTAAATTTAAATTTAAAAAAATTGAGCATAAAAATTGGTCTCAGGTTTTAAAAGAATTTAAGGCTGGTAACATAGATATGCTATCGGCTATTGCAAAAAATGATTCACGTCAGAAATACATGTTATTTACTACTCCCTATATCAGGGTGCAGGGAGTGATTGTCTCTTCTAAAGAGTATAAAAACCTAAAGGAGTTGACGGGTGAAAAAGTAGGGGTGGTGAATGATAATTACTGGGATGAGCTGGTCAGCCACTATGATAATGACATTAAAATTATACGAGTTGATAATGCTAAATCGGGTATTGAATTAGTATCAATAGGTGCCATTGATGCCATGGTGACTGATTTAGGATCAGTGACTTATCACATACAAGAAGACAGTATTTCAAATTTAAAATTTGTTCCGGTGCCATTATTTCAAAATCAGAAATTAGAGCTATCCATTGGCATTAGGAAAGACTGGTCAATATTGCAGGCAATAATACAAAAAGCAATAAATAATATTAGTAAAACTGAGAAAGAACAAATTGATAAGCGGTGGCTTAAAGTACAGGAAATTTCATTTTGGCAGGATAGTGGTTTTCAAAATAAGGTTTTTATTCTTGCTTTGATTATTATAACTATTATCGCCATGATCCTCTTTTGGAATCGTTCTTTAAAATTACAGGTGCAGCGACGTTCAGATGAATTGGAAAAAGCACATAAACAGCTTATTCATGCTGAAAAAATGGAATCAATTGGTCGGTTATCAGCGGGGGTGGCTCATGAGGTGAAAAATCCACTGGCAATATTACAAATGAGCGTTGATTATCTCAAGGGGGAAGATAATGATGAGACCATAATAACTATACTGGATGATATGGATGATGCGATTGCCAGAGCAGATAAAGTTATTAAAGGTCTGTTGGATTTTTCCAGAGAAAAAGATCTGCAGGTTTCACAGGGTCATATTAATGAAGTGATCATAAAATCAATCAGATTGATAGAACATGAATTAAAACAACATAATGTGGCTATCAAAACTTCTCTGGATGATGATCTGCCTGATTTGGCTATGGATTTTAATCGTCTGACACAGGTGTTTATTAATTTATTCATGAATTCAGTACAAGCTATGTACGAAAATAAATTGAAGAATTGTGCTTCAGAGATAGAAATCAGTTCTTCTATGGGAATTATTACTCAGGCTGACCTTCTTAGAATGGGCCTTCAGTCAAGTAAGGAAAAAAGGCTGTTTACTCAGCAGCCAATTATTATCATCAAGATCATAGATACAGGTCATGGTCTTGATAGCAATAGTGAAAAAAATATATTTGAACCCTTTTTCACAACCAAACCAATGGGTGAAGGTACTGGTTTGGGACTATCGGTGTCAAAAACAATTATTAATCTTCACCATGGTATAATTACAATGCATAATCGAAGCGATCAAACAGGGGTTGAAGTAACTATCTACTTTGCACTCAAAGAGGAACAGGGAAAATGACAAAAAAAATTCTGGTTGTTGATGATGAGCCTGTATTAACAAAAATGGTTAAAATGAATCTTGAGCGAACAGGTAAATACATAGTTCGTACAGAAAATGAAGGCAGTAAAGCACTTCAGGCGACACGTGAGTTTAAGCCTGATCTGATTTTTATGGATGTTATGATGCCTGACATGAGTGGTGATGAAGTGATTGCTGAGATTCGTGATGATCCTGATTTATCATCTATTCCTTATGTTTTTATAACAGCTATTGTCAGTAAAGCTGAGACAGAAGAAATGGGCAGTACCATTGGTGGCAATGAATTCCTGGCAAAACCGGTTAAAACAGAAGAGTTAATCAGTACCATAGAGCGTATTCTTGGCTAAGCCTGTACCTATAATTGCTCATAAAGCAGCATCTAAAATTATGCCAAAAAATAATTGGCTGGTTTATATAATTTTATGCAGTGATGAGTCACTTTATACTGGTATTACGACTGATGTAGATAAACGCTTTGCCCAACATAAAAATAAAAAAGGAGCAAAATATTTTTATGGGCGTCATCCTGAAAAAATTGTTTATATTGAAGAAGGTTATGATCGTAGTACCGCCAGTCAACGTGAATATGAACTTAAACAATATAGCCGCATAAAAAAATTATCCCTATGTGGCCTGAAGATCGATGGTTCAAAAAATTTATCTTAGCTTAAATTGTTTCACCTGAGTTTGAAAACTTAAAATCAACTCTTTATTTCCCTGTTCAGCATAGCGTATTGTAATGTAATCATTAATAATGTCCTGGATAGCTGTTTTATATTGTGGAAATTGACGAATAGCGTATTGTTTAATGGCTTCAGGGCCTTCATTTGGTGTAATAGCCAGACCTGACTGGTTGAGTTTATCAATAAATTTCAGGTAACTTTTCAGGACTTTATCTCTTTTCTGGTATTTCTTATAACGTTCGCTGATTTGAAATATAATAACAAGACCCGCCAGGCAGCTTATCATTAAAACAATCAGAGTTTGAGCATTTGCATTCATGCCCATCAGGGCGAGTAAAATATTTTGTTTGCTTTGATCATAGCCCAGAACCCAGTTGTTCCAGCTGTGTCTGATATTATCAATGATTTGTTTGAGTTGGTTATAAACATTGTAAATCAGGGTTTTTTGCTGTGCTGATAATTCGGGCAAGTCAGGTATATTAAGAGAGGAAAAGCGTAAACGATCCAGATAGGTTTGAAAAATATCAGCCTCAATGCGTTCAGCAGGGATCATTGCTGTTGGATCAATCCTGACCCAGCCAGTTTTTCCTGAATTATTTTTATCTAACCAGACTTCAGCCCAGGCGTGGGCATTTGACTGACGCACTATGTAATAGTTACCCACATCATTCCTTTCAATACCTTGATAGCCTGTTACAACACGGGCAGGAACACCCGCTGCGCGCATGAGTAATACAAAACTGCTGGCAAAATGTTCACAAAAACCTCTTTTTTTATCAAATAAAAATTCATCACTGGGATTAGTCGTCATAGCATCGGGTCTTTTAGTGTAATAAAATGGCTCATTTTTAAAATAGTTAAGTCCTGCTGCTACAATTTTCTGTGGTTCAGATAGAGATGATTTCCAGGATTGACCTAGTTGATGGGTTCTGGGATTGCTGGCTTGAGGAAATTGGAGAGCATCTTTAAGTTCACTATCAGAAACTGTATTGAACTTAAAGTGAGTGCTGGAGATCACCTGATATTGAGTTAGTTGATGCAGGCTGTTTTTTGTTAGCATTTGTAAATCGGTGCTTAAATAAGCGCCTTGTATGGTATCACCTTTAACCTGAGTCGGCATTTCAAGTGCAAAAAGCATTTTATTCTGATGGGCTTCCAGGGTGACGGTATAATGGATCAAACCACTGGTCTCAGAGATGATACTGGAAAATGGTTTTATCAGTGGCTGCTGCTTTTTTTGAGACCATAAAAAACCATCTGTTTCTGTTAATACAGGACCACGCCAATACAGATCTTCTGCTGAGGGAGAGGATCCCTGAAAGGAAACACGAAAGGCAATTTCATCAGAGTCGACTAAACTGGTTATACTGCCAGGATACATTTTATCAGATAATCCTGTGGTACCCGATTGTCCAAATTCAGGCAGAGTCCATAGAGGACCTGGTATGCGAGGAAAGAATAGAAAAAGAATAATGGCAATGGGTAGAGCTTTGACAAATATATGGCTGATCAATAATAAGTTCTTCATCAGGGACAATGATGATTGCGGTAGACGGTTAAAAGCATTGAGCATTAAAGTTAAGATAAAAATATTAACGACAATGAAGATCCCAAGAAAGATATCCTGCGAATGTAAAAAATAACTGATAAGAATAAAGTCAGCAATAAAGATCACCAGAAAAATGTTTCGTCTGTCTTGTTCATTATCAATTTCAAATAACTTCAGACACATCATTATGGATAGCAGACTTAATGAGGCTGTTTGAGAAAAAGACAAACCATAACTGATCACTAAAATTACTAAGGCTATAAGAACCAGAAAAAAACGTATCCATTGACCGGGTTTAGAAATAATGCCCAGGGTATGTAAAAGAAACCAGGCCAATATCAGTAATATATAAAGTGTCACTATGATAGAAATTGCGACTAAGTGAGGCAATAAAATAATAAAAAGAACAAAGGGAAGCAGTATATGGGGGTTTATTGTAAGCAGTGAAGTACTTTGAAGCAGCCAATTTTTCAGTAGCTTAAGCATAATCACCCTCATAGAGCGCCAGGGACTTAAGACATTTGTGTTGATGCTGCTGACCCTGATTAATATTTATTTTCACGCCGGGTAATATCAAACCATATCGATCGCCCTGCTCTTCAGCCTCAATAATTAATCGGCATAATTCACTGAGGCGAGTTTCTGTATCACTGTTTAAATCATTCCAGTCCAGCCAGTACTCGTGGCTGCTTCCCCCGGTAAATGTTTTAGTTAAAAGTCCTTGCTCTCTGGCATAAGCTTTCCAATGAATGTGACTTAAGGGTTCACCTGCCTGATAACTTTTGAAACCACTGAAATCATCAAAGCCATGGCCTGTGATACCCTGATCATCGCTGCCGGAAGCACTTATATTTTTATGGTTCAGTTTATCAGCGGGTTTGGGATAAATAACGGCATCATTGAACAATTGAATATTGGTCCAGGCACGAAAAAGACCCAGAGGATAGCGTGTGGACAGGGTTAAGGGAGGTAGTTGCAATAAGCCTCGCTTTGTTGCGGTTAAGGATAATGGTAATTGAGTGGTTTCACTGGCTAAAACGTCAAAAAATTGTGTCTGATTTTTATCTGATTGATGGGAAAATTGTATTTCAATTGAATAGTTATCTGACTGACTGCTTGTCAGTTTATCAACAGATTGCTTGATAATAACAGGGAAGGATAAATTCTGAAAACAAAAAACTGGTTTGACATGGCTTATGGATAGTTCGAGCTTTAATAAATTTTTCTGTGTCATATGCATTGAAACAAGGCCAATGCCAACCATCATAAAGGTTGAGAAAAAAACGAGAGAATTATTAAAATTGATTGCCGCGGCTAATAGGATAAAAGCAAAAATCGCAAATAACAGACCTTCTTTAGTGGGTAAAATATAAATATCTCTGGGTCTCAGCACAGCAGATCCTTTCAGAGAAACCCGTCTAAGCAACCAGTTTTGAAGCGTGTTTAAAATATTCATTAACTAAATGATAGAATGAATACGGTATTAAGGAAAGAGAAAAAAGCAGGCAAAAAAAAGGAGTCAAAATGACTCCCTTTTTTACTGCGGCTTTAATTGCTTAAAGCTTATTTCTTGCTTAGCTGATCTTTTAATAAATCACCCAGAGAAGTTGTTGCAGAACCACCATCAGTGTAGCCAGACATGACTTCAGCTTCATCAGCCGCGTCTTTTGCCTTGATAGATAAGTTTATAACACGACTCTTACGGTCAACTCCGATAAACTTAGCTTCAATTTCATCACCGACTTTAAGAACACTTGATGCGTCTTCAATTCTTTCCTGAGAAATTTCAGAAACACGAATGTTTGCCAGCACATTTTCAGCCAGTTCAATCACAGCACCACGAGAATCAACTTCTTTAATAGTACCTGTAACAATAGAACCTTTTGGATTTGCGGCAACATAAGTTGAGAATGGATCCTGATCAAGTTGCTTAATACCAAGAGAGATACGACCACGCTCAGAATCAATTTCCAGAACCACTGCTTCGAGCTCATCACCCTTATTAAAGTTAGTGATTTCTTCTTCGCCAGAAGCGTTCCAGGCCAGGTCAGATAAGTGAATCAAACCATCGATGCCGCCTTCAAGACCAATGAACAGACCGAAATCTGTAATTGATTTGATCTTACCAGTGACTTTATCACCCTTGGTATGAGTTGCTGAGAAAACTTCCCATGGGCTTTGTGAGCATTGCTTCATACTTAGAGAAATACGACGGCGTTCTGGATCAATATCCTGAACCATGACTTCTACTTCATCACCAACATTACAAACTTTAGATGGGTGGATGTTTTTGTTAGTCCAATCCATTTCAGAAACGTGAACCAGACCTTCGATGCCTTCTTCGATTTCAACGAAACAACCGTAGTCAGCCAGGTTAGTGACTTTACCATTGAGGCGAGTGCCTTCAGCATAACGTTCTTTGATCTTCGACCATGGATCTTCGCCAGTTTGTTTAAGGCCAAGAGAAACACGAGTACGTTCACGATCGTACTTAAGAACTTTAACATCAATCTCATCACCAACAGAAATAATTTCGCTGGGATGCTTAACACGTTTCCAGGACATATCAGTAATGTGCAACAGACCGTCAACACCACCTAAGTCAATGAAAGCACCATAATCAGTCAGGTTCTTAACAATACCCTTAACAGTCTGACCTTCTTCCAGGTTCTCAAGTAATTTTTCACGTTCAGCAGAGTTAGCAATTTCAAGCACTGCACGACGAGATACAACAATGTTATTACGTTTCTGATCAAGTTTGATTACTTTAAACTCAAGCTCTTTGCCTTCAAGATAAGAAGCATCGCGTATTGGGCGAACATCAACCAGTGAACCAGGTAAGAAAGCACTGATTTCACCCAGTTGAACAGTGAAACCACCTTTGTTTTTGTCAACGATAGTACCGGTAACTGTCTCATCTGCATCAAATGCCTTATCAAGACGAATCCAGGCTGCTGCACGTTTCGCTTTTTCACGAGATAGACGTGTTTCACCATAGCCATCTTCAATTGTATCCAGGGAAACTTCGACTTCATCACCAACGTTTATTTCACCATCACTGGCAAACTGATGAAGAGGAATAACACCCTCAGATTTCAGGCCGGCGTTAACAACAACAAAATCGTTGTCAATGCTTACAATGACACCTGTTACCAGGGCACCTGGTTTCATTTCTGTTTTTAGTAGACTTTCTTCAAATAATTCAGCAAAGCTCTCGCTCATTAGGGTATATCCTTGATCAAAAATTCTGATCACATGTTGAGGTAAAAACTTATGTTTTTACAGTTAATAAAATTTGTATCCTGTTTCAGCGCTATTTCTTCAAACTTGAAGTGCTGTGATCAGGGACGATAGTGATTATGATTTTATCTATAAAAAAACAATAAAATCAAACAATTAAAATAAATTTGGTTATTTCTTTCATAACAAAAAGAACTGAAATTTATCACTTCTAATATCATAACCTTGTTTAGAAGGCCAGATATTATAACAGCAATTTTTTTTATATCAAAAGCTTATTGTAAAATAATTGGGAATTTCTTAAAAAATATTTTTTAAGTGGTTTGAGATTGATAATTGCTAGCTTATTAAAAACTGCTTTTAACACCCGCTGTAATGATCGACAGCATCAGAGAGTTAATATTAAGTGCAAGATATATCAGGGCAAATACTTCAAAGACTAATAAGCTCTTAGATAGAATTTCAGGGGATGGGCAAATCATTAAATAAGTTAATCACCTGTTGATCGGTTTGTTGTTGATCAGTTTTAATATTAAGCCGGTGCAAAACAATTGAAGGTAAAACTGCTTTTATGTCATCAGGTATAACCATTTCACGATTATGAATAAAGGCCCAGGCCTGTGCTGCTCGCAATAATGCCAGGCCTGCTCGTGGTGACAAACCGGTGAGAAAATAGGGGCTATGGCGTGAAAATTGCAAAATATCCTGAACATAATCCAGCAGGGCAGAAGAAATATGAATTTCTCTGATCTGCTGCTGCATCCTGACTAACTGCTCAGTGCTGAATAGTGCAGGAATATCCTGTAATAACTCTCGCCGATCAGCACCACTTAAAATGCCGCGTTCAGTCTGACGATTTGGATAACCCAAAACAATTCTCATTAAAAACCGATCTAATTGTGATTCAGGTAAAGGAAATGTACCCGCCTGAGTTTGCGGATTTTGAGTTGCAATAACAAAGAAGGGATCATCCAGCTGATATGTTTTGCCATCCATGGTGATCTGTTGTTCTTCCATGGCTTCAAGTAAGGCACTTTGGGTTTTAGCTGTGGCTCGATTAATTTCATCCGCTAACACCAGCTGGCTGAAAACAGGGCCGGGGTGAAAGCGAAATTCAGTGGTATTTTTATCAAAAATAGACACACCGATAATATCAGCCGGCAACATATCACTGGTAAACTGAATCCGTGAATAGTCCAGACCAAAAAGTTTAGCCAATAGATGTGCCAGCGTTGTTTTGCCCATTCCAGGCAGATCTTCTATGAGTAGATGGCCTTTAGCAAGAAGACAGGCTATGGCTAATTTAAGTTGCTCTTCTTTGCCAGAAATAATAGTGCCGGCAGTTTGCAGCAGCGTGCTGAACATTAAGGTGGTTCTCCTTTATTTTCTGACTAATTCAGGGGGTGTGATCACTGAACTCATCACTACTCAAAAGTATTGAAATCCATCGGGTGTCATCATTACTGTCCATGACAATTTTAAAAGCCATGGTAAGCGGTACTGATAGAAACATGCCGACAGGCCCGAGCAGCCATCCCCAAAAAACCAGAGAAAGAAAAACAACCAGTGTAGAGAGTCCAAGACTGTGTCCCATGAGTTTTGGTTCAATAAAATTACCTATAAGATTATTCATTACCAAATAAAGCAGGGCAACTTCTCCGGCAGCAAGGAATCCAAATTGAACCAGCGCAAGCAAAATGACCGGAACAGCAGCAATGATTGAGCCGATATTGGGAACAAAATTAAGTAAAAAAGCCACAATTCCCCACATAATGGGAAAATCGATATTGATAATACTCAGGACAATAATAATGGGTATTGCCGTTAAGAGACTGGTCATGGTTTTGATTTTAAAATACTGACTGATGGTCTGTGAAACATCCCCCAGACGAGCCATTGTCTGAGTTGGATTTTTTGAGATATAGCCAAGTTTGGAGCGAAAACAGGTCAGTTCAAGCAATAAAAAAATGACCATCATTAAAATTAAAAAAATATTAGTAAGAGCACCCAGAACTTGATTAAAGGTAGAGCCCACAAGCCCCATAACTTTACCTAGATTAAATATTTTGCTTAATTCAGCCATTTCAAAATGTATCCCAAATGTATCCAGAAGTTTTGCTGAAGTGGATGTGATTTCAAGCAAGCGCATTTGATATTCAGGAATATTCTGAGAAAAGCTATTAAATGAACTGCTGAGTACTGAGCTGATAAAAAAGAAAAAAACTGAGATGGTCAAGATTATAAGGGCTACTGCAATTCCAGAGGGTACTTTTTTTTTGAGTAACCAAAACATAGCAGGGCCGCTGATAGCTGTTATAAAAAGGGCAATTAATAAGGGCGATATAATAGATTCGGCGTATTTCACTCCGGCAAGAATAATAACTATTGCCGCCAGAGAGATAATAAACGGATTGGGTAAATGCTTTGATGGCTTAAATAAGGGCATGATAATCGCTACTTTTTTTAACCATTATAGTATAGTCATGAATGATGAGAAAGAAAGTGACTCAGGGTTAGTTATTGAAATATAGGCTGACTTAGGTATATCTATAATGAAAAATACTGCTAAACTAGAAAGATGAAAAGTTTTTTGTTAATTTCTCTATTGTCTGTGTACCTGGTCTGTTTCCTTCCAACTTCATTATTATGGGCAAGAGAGCCCATTGAACCACTGCCTGTAGAAATAGATTATGACATTAAAAAAGCAGAAATAGGTAAAGCCCTTTTTACTGATAAGATCCTCTCAAAGGACAGAAGTATTTCCTGTGCAAGTTGCCATGATATTGATTTAGGTGGTGCAGACAAAAGAGTTGTGTCTATTGGTGTTGGGGGATTGAAGGGGAATGTCCAATCACCCACCGTTTTTAATTCAAGGTATAATTTTAAACAATTCTGGAATGGTCGCGTTGATTCATTACTGGAGCAGGCAAGCGGGCCGGTGCATAATCCCACTGAAATGGGTATGGATAAAGATGAGGTTGAAAAAAGGATCAACGCCAGTGAAAAATTCCAGAAGCTTTTTTCCCGCAACTTCCTGGACAATGGTAAATTCTATCAATTTAATGATCCGATCACTTATGATATGGTCATTGAAGCTATTGCTGAATTTGAAAAAGCACTGGTGACTCCTAATAGTAAATTTGACCGCTACCTGCGCGGAGAAGAGCAATTAAGTCAGCTTGAAGCATCAGGTTATCAATTATTCAAAAATCTGGGCTGTGTGACTTGTCATAATGGCATTAACATCGGTGGTAATTCGTTCCAGAAAATGGGCACAATTATTCCCTACACCTACAAAGAAAGCTATCCTGACCGCTACTCATTCACCCTTAAGCCGTATCATAAAAATGTTTTTAAAGTGCCAACATTGAGAAATATTGCTTTGTCAGCTCCTTATTTTCATGATGCGTCAGCCAAAACTCTTGAACAAGCTATTAAAACAATGAGCCATCATAACCTGGGTTATAATATTTCAGATCAGCAGATAAAAAAATTCATCGCCTTTTTAAATACCTTAACAGGTGAGAAACCTGCTATTCTGGAGTAATAATGGCATTCAGATTTTCAACGCTTATCGCTTTTGTTTTTGGTTTCACTGCCTTATCATTGCTAGCTTATTATTATTATATTGAAAATGATTTTCGGATAAATTATAAAGCCATCAGTGCCCAATTTAATAGTCTTCAGAAGGATCAGGAAAGGGTTAGCTATGGTATCTTACAAAGTGTCCTTTTTGCATATTATAATCAGGATGTCATTGCCAAAGATCGAAAAAATCTTAAAGTTGTCATTAAAGAATTAGCCCAGCACCCTCTGCTGCATAACAAACATTACCAGCCATTAAAAAAAACCATTGCTGAGTTACAATTTAAAATGGCAGATTATATTGAATTGATTGAAGATCATTTGATGAGCAATGCCGGTATCAAAAATTCAATGGTTTTTTTATCCACATATGAAGTCAATGCACGTGAAATATTCCCCGTAGGCTCTGAGCCTCTGGAGCAGATTCATAGTATTATTGATAGTATTGTTCAGGCCAGGAGAATGCTTGATAATAGCTATCTGACAGAATTACCAGAATATAAAAAGAAATTGCTAAACAATATTTCGACTGAAGAGCAGGAAGCCTATATTAAAGTACTCTTGATTCACACCGATTTTCTGGAAAAAAAATACCCTCTGTATATTGATATTTTTTCCCAACTTATGAATTCAAGTCTGCGTGAAAAATTAGCAAAAGCGCAGCAGCAATTTGAAGAATTGGCACAGGAAGATGTGGACTATTTAAATACATTGGCCATATCACTGTTTATTCTTATTTTTATAGCGACAATGGTGATCATCCTCTTACTTTATCACTCGCAAAAGGAAAATGTTAAACTACACCATCTGCATAATAAATTGCAGTTTACTCTGAAGCATGATGGTCTTACAGGTTTACTGAACCGCCATAGCTATGATCAGTCTTTGGATGCTCTTTCTCAGCCGGTTATTTTATTGATTAATATTAATCGCTTTAAGATGGTTAATGAATTTTTTGGCACTGAACATGCGGATCAATTACTGATTGAAGTGTCCACTTTATTAAAACAAAAATTTTTTCAGAAACCAGAGATCTGCTACCGAATTAGTGGTGATGAGTTTGTCGTGGTTTTTGAAAAGCAAACGAGTGGATACATTGATACGATAGCCAGTGAAGTCAATAACATATTAACTGAAAGGGATTATGTGTTTTCAGGCATCAAGTATAATACTCGTATTAATATGGCTATCAGCCGGGTAAAACCATTGCTTGAGACTGCTGATATGGCACTAAAAAAACTTAAAGAACGACCTGTTGGAAATATTATTCATTATACCAGTGAACTGGATATCAGAGAACAGATACAGTCTAATATTGAAATGACTCAAATGCTCTATGATGCGCTAAATGAAAATAGACTGATCCCATATTATCAGCCTATTATTAATCTGAAGACTCGCGAAATTGTTAAATATGAAGCTCTGGTTCGTCTTAAATTACCCAATGGTAAAATTCTTTCTCCCCTGGAATTTTTGCCCGTGGCACAGCAGACCCCTTTATACCACGAAATTACACGAGTGATGATCACTAAAACCATCGCATATTTTTCTGATAAACCCTATCGTTTTTCAATAAATTTCAGCATGTCTGATTTGGAAGATGATGATATTGTTAATATTCTGATTGCCCAGTTTGCCGCTTATCCAGATGTTGTCAGTCGTATGGATATTGAATTATTAGAGAGTGAGATGCTGACTGATATGGGAAAAGTAAAAGACTTTATTGGGGAATTAAAAAGGTTGGGCTGTGGTATATCAATCGATGATTTTGGCAGTGGCTATTCGAATTTTTCCAACTTGACCGAGCTTGATCTGGATGTGATAAAAATTGATGGTTCATTAATTAAAGAAATCAGTCACTCATCAGAGCATTATAAAACGGTTAAGGCAATTATGGGGCTGGTGGCTGAAATGGGTATTGAAAGTGTGGCGGAATTTGTCCAGGATGAAGCCAGTGCAAAGCTATTAAGTGATCTGGGTGTTACCTATGCACAGGGTTATTATTTTGGTAAACCGGATGAGTTTATTGCCAATTTGTAGGTTTGCAAGCTGAGCCCGGTTGGAATCAACTAGCATTAAATCTGATTTATAATTGCCGCAGATATTATTTGGCTCTGACCACCATGCCGTACAAACTATATTTTAATTACCCGGTTTCTCCCTTCATTTTTTGCCTGATATAATGCCTGATCTGCTCGAGAGAGCATTTGTGATACTTCCAGTTCATTTTCCTGGGCCTGAGTGACACCAAGACTGATGCTCAGATTAATAGATAAATCCCTGCTGGTATAGGGATTGTTAAAAATACTTTCCCTGAGTTTTTCTGCAATTACGGTTGCTTTTTCAAGGTCTGTATCCAGTAAGGTAATGGCAAATTCTTCTCCGCCAATTCGGCCAAAAATATCGCTGCGGCGCAACAGTAAATTAATTTGTTCGCAAATGGCAATAAGCACTTGATCGCCTGTTTCATGACCATAAGTATCATTGACTCTTTTAAAGTGATCAATATCAAAAATAATAAACGAAAGTGGTTGGCGTTTACGATGGGAAAGTTGTAAATAACGGTCACTCATCTCAAAATAATAACGCCGGTTGGGTATCTCTGTGAGCACATCAATGGTTGCCTGTTTGTACAGCTTTGCAGTGGACTTTTCCAGTTCCTTGGTTCGCTCTATAACTTTTTGTTCTAACCTTATGTTGTGATCATTCAATTCATTGACTTTAGCCCTAATTTTTTTCTTAAGGCCGGCATTTAATTGATCAACTTCTTTTTTTAGACGGGTGGGGGTGATGGAAAAAAGATAAGCAATTGGAAAGGATAGAGTTAAAACAGCTAAAGAGATCAGCAGCATTGTTTTAAAATGTTTTTGCATCTGATGATGGATCTTGTACATTTTAGGCTGAATAATTAATATTAAACCATCAGGATTACTCAGACTCTGAATTTTTTTAGAATAAAATTGATCAGCTCTGCATTCAATATTATTTAAAATACAGGCTGTTTTTTCAGCAAAAATATTATCTATTTTATAATCAGCTCCTAAATAAAAATTCCAGCGTTTTTCCTTCTCTGGATGAGCAATAAAAAAGCCATTTTTATCCACCAGAAAAATATCATAAACTGGTGAAGAAAGCAGGTGATCAATAAACTGGGCCATTAGGATATTAATGATAAGAATACCTGCAGGCTGCCCCTTATAGTTAATATTTTTTGAAATTCTTAAAACAGGTTTAATAGGTGTTTCCACTTTACCATTCTCAATATTCAGGTTGATTTTGGAATAAATAATCTCCTTGTCCGAATGAATGGCTTGTTGAAAATAGTCACGATTTTTCTTGTTTTGCAATTTATGATCTAAAACAAATGCAACGGCAGCACCATAGTCTGCTCTTTCTGCTTTTATTTTTTCCATACCATTTTCATCAATATAACGAAATTGGTAAATTTTATTAGAAGATGAAACAAATGAGACAAAGAAATCCTGAACGTTTTTTTTATTAGCTTCCGGGTGACTTAAATACCGTTGAAATGTACTCGATTTTTCAAAGGCATAAAGTATATTTTCTACATCTCGGATATGAAATTTAATTTCTTCATTCAGTGTATGGTGTAATCGTTCGGCTTTCTCAATACTATTATTTTTGTATGATAACTCCTGCATTTTAAATATTAAAAATGAGGAGACACTGATAAGTAAAATGCCAAAGGAAATAAATGCCAGAATCAATTTGTTTTTAAAAGAAAACATAAATTAATTGATTACCTATAATAACTAAAAATTAAAAATGCTTATACCTTAAGAATAGAAAATATAAGCACTTGTTTCAAGCAGTGGATTGTACAGAATCATGGCAAAAAATCATCCATTAAAGCAAAATGGCCACTTAATAATAAAAAAATGCAGCCTCCAGAGATTAAAAGAGTCATTTTGAATGCTTAATTTAAAATTATTTACTACAAGTAAAGTGAATGATTTATAATGATCCATTTATCTTTAAGTTTGGAGTCTGCAGAGTGTTTTATACGGATCAGTTTGATGTCATTGTTATTGGCGGTGGTCATGCAGGTACAGAAGCTGCTATGGCTGCCAGTCGTATGGGCTCCAGCACTTTACTGATCTCTCATAATATTGAAACTCTGGGGCAAATGTCCTGTAATCCAGCTATTGGCGGCATTGGTAAGGGACACCTGGTCAAAGAAATTGATGCTTTGGGCGGGCTGATGGCTAAGGCCATTGATCTGGGCGGTATCCAATTTCGTCGTCTTAATGCTTCAAAAGGGCCGGCAGTAAGAGCCACTCGTGCTCAGGCTGATCGTGTATTATATAAAGCGGCCGTTCGTTATGCGCTGGAAAATCAGGAAAATCTGCAGATTTTTCAGCAGGCAGTGACCGATCTGATTGTTGAAAATGAACAGATTGTTGGTGTTGAAACCGAGATGGGCCTTAAGTTTAAAGCCAAAACTGTGGTTTTAACAACGGGTACATTTCTCGGTGGTCTGATTCATATTGGCCTGGAACATTATCAGGGCGGCCGGGCAGGTGATCCGCCAGCCAATAAATTGTCACAGCGTTTACGTGAATTACCCTTTAATGTTGATCGCCTGAAAACAGGTACCCCCCCCAGACTGGATGGGCGCACTATTGATTTTTCTGTGCTGCAGGAACAACCGGGTGATACACCGATCCCAACTTTTTCTTTTTCAGGTAAAGCCAGTGATCATCCACAGCAGATCAGCTGCTATATCACCCACACCAATGAAAAAACACATGACATTATCCGCTCAGGATTTGAGCGTTCACCTATGTTTACCGGTGTCATTGAAGGTGTAGGTCCCAGATATTGTCCTTCTATTGAAGATAAAATTAATCGCTTTGCAGATAAGGATTCACATCAAATCTTTGTTGAGCCGGAAGGTCTGCACACCCATGAAGTGTATCCAAATGGCATCTCAACCAGTCTGCCCTTTGATATTCAAATGGCTTTTATCCGTTCGATGAAAGGTTTTGAACATGCCACTATTGTGCGTCCGGGTTATGCCATAGAATATGATTTTTTTGATCCACGGGACTTAAAATCATCGCTGGAAACAAAATTTATTAAAGGTCTGTTTTTTGCCGGGCAGATTAATGGTACCACTGGTTATGAAGAAGCGGCGGCACAGGGTTTGATTGCCGGGGCAAATGCTTCTTTACTGGTGCAGGAAAAGCCCGCCTGGTCTCCAGGGCGTGAACAAGCCTATATCGGTGTTATGATCGATGATCTGATCACTCGGGGGACTTCAGAGCCATATCGAATGTTTACCTCACGAGCAGAATATCGCCTCATCTTAAGAGAAGATAATGCCGACAGGCGTCTTACAGAAAAAGGCCGTGAATTAGGTTTGGTTGATGATGAACGTTGGCAGCTATTTAACGCAAAAAGACAGCAGGTTGAAACTGAAATCAAACGTCTGAAAAGTACCCGGATTGGTCCTCATGCGCTGACTGAAGAAGAAGCTTTGCGGGTGCTTAAAACTCCTTTGAATAAAGACACCAGTTTGTATGATATGCTCAGAAGACCTGAAGTGAGTTATGAGTCATTGATCAGTCTGGATATTGCTGGAGATAAAATAGACGATCCAATTGCTGCTGAGCAGGTTGAAATTGAAACAAAATATTCAGGTTATATTAAACGTCAGCTGGAAGAAATTGAAAAACATAAGCGTTATGAAAATAAAGCCATTCCAGCTGATTTTGATTATTTAAGTATTAACTCCCTATCCTCTGAAGTACGGGAAAAATTACAACAAGCCCAGCCGGAAACCATTGGACTGGCCAGCCGCATTCCGGGAGTGACACCTGCAGCTATCTCATTACTACTGGTGTTTATAAAAAAGGCTGGTCAATAATGTCAGCACTTGCCTCATTATTATCAAATGGTCTAAAACAACAGAATCAGGAAGTTTCGCAGCTGGAACAAAAAAAACTGATACAATTTGTCGAGCTATTGAATAAATGGAACAAAGTTTACAATCTGACCTCGATCCGTAAGCCGGAAGAAATGATCAAACTGCATTTATTGGATAGTCTGGTGATGCTGCCTTATTTTTCAGATGATCTGAAGCAAGTGCTGGATGTCGGAACTGGAGGAGGTATCCCCGGGATCCCTCTGGCTATTTGTCTACCGGATATAAACTTTGTTCTTCTGGATGCCAGAGGGAAAAAAATTCGTTTTATTCAAACCGTTATTGCGCAATTGGGCTTAAAAAATGTCACAGCAGTACATTCACGGGTAGAAGAATTTCATGTGGATAAAGAACAAAGATTTGAGCGAATAATCTCCAGAGCCTTTGCTTCTCTGAATGACATGCTTGTATTTTGCCAGCATCTTTGTGATAAAAAAAAGGGTAAATTTTTAGCAATGAAAGGGCAAATTCCGGAAGAAGAGATTGCACAACTGCCAGAAGGCTTTAGAATAGAACAAATTAATGAACTTAAAGTCTCTGGGGTAAATGCACAGCGTCATTTAATCCAGATTGCTTTTTCTTGAATCAGGACAGACTCCTGGCACTACAGGTCATATAAAGCAGGCAAATAAATCATGGCAAAAATCATCGCCATATCCAATCAAAAAGGTGGGGTAGGTAAAACCACCACCAGCATTAATTTGGCCGCATCATTAGCGGCAACACGTCGTAAGGTGCTGCTTGTTGATATGGATCCTCAGGGCAATGCGACCACGGGCAGCGGGATTGATAAAAATGAGGTTGAATTCAGTGGTTATGATTTATTGATTTCAAGAAGTGCCGTTAAAGAGGTGCGCATTCCTATTGAAGAAGCGGGTTATGATCTGATCCCCGGTAATGGCGATTTAACGGCGGCAGAAGTTGAATTGATGAGTAAATTTGATCGTGAACGGCAATTAAGCTATCGCTTTAAAGAGGTTTCTGATGATTATGATTACGTCTTGATTGATTGCCCGCCGTCACTGAATATGCTGACAGTGAATGCCATGGTGGCGGCTAATAGTATTATTATTCCTATGCAGTGTGAATATTATGCCCTCGAAGGCCTTACAGCATTGAGTGAGACTATTAATAGCATTAAAGAATCACTAAACCCTCAGCTTGAGATTGAGGGTATATTAAGAACCATGTTTGACCCGCGTAATCGTCTGGCAATTGAAGTGTCCCGGCAATTATTAGCGCATTTTGATGACAAAGTGTATCGCACTATTATCCCCAGAAATGTTCGCCTTGCAGAAGCGCCAAGCCATGGAATGCCAGTGATCAGCTATGATCGTTCTTCAAAAGGGGCTCGGGCTTATTTAGCCTTAGCGGGTGAAATGCTGCGTCGGGATGAAGCTGAAGTCAACCAGATTGAAACCGCTTAAAGGCTCATGCAAATCAAACAAAATTAAGGAAGCAGTAAAGTGGCAGTAAAAAAACGTGGGTTAGGGCGTGGTCTGGATGCATTATTAGGTGGTAGTGCAAAAAAAGTTCGGGCAAATTCAGTTTCAGAGGTGGACACAGCTGAAGCTGAGGAAAGGCAAAGACTCGATGGTGAATTACATAATGTTCCTGTTGAGTTAATTCAGCCAGGCACTTATCAACCACGAATAGACATGCATCCTGAAGCATTGGAAGAGTTGGCTGATTCCATTAAGGCACAAGGAGTTATCCAGCCCATTGTAATTCGTGCTATTGATGACTCCACAGCCAGCGGTGATCAAAAATATGAAATTATTGCTGGTGAACGTCGCTGGCGAGCCAGCCAGATGGCTGGTATGGCTGAGATCCCGGCAGTGATACGTGATGTGTCTGATCAGGCTGCCATTGCTATGGCACTGATAGAAAATATTCAGCGTGAAGAACTCAACCCAATAGAAGAAGCCGGTGCACTTCGGCGTCTGATTGATGAATTTTATATGACTCATCAGAAGGCGGCAGATGCAGTGGGTCGATCTCGTGCGGCAGTCTCTAATTTATTACGTCTTCTGGAGCTGGAATCAGGCACCAGGCGGTTACTGGAAAATGGTGATTTAGAAATGGGCCATGCCCGGGCACTGCTTGCCCTGAAAGGTGAGCAACAGAGCTATACGGCTCGACATGTAGTCAGCAAAGGGATGTCGGTTCGTGAAACCGAGAGACTAATCAAAAAAATATTAAACCCTAAAGAAATAGTTGAAAAGAAAAATGATCCAAATATTCTCAACCTGCAAAAGAGTTTGACGGATAAATTAGGTGCTAAAGTTATGTTTCAACATGGCAACAAAGGCAGGGGTAAAATGGTAATTCATTATAATACTGTGGATGAACTTGAAGGCATACTTGCCCATATTAAGTAAAAAGATGACAAATAAGTTACATCGGCTATACTACCCATTGTAGTAATATAAGCGAGAGACAATATCTACACAAAGAGCAGGGCATTTAAGATCCTGCATACCTATTATTGGATAAATATTAGAATATCGTTATTTTCATTGATCTAAAGCAAGATTGTTATTATAATTTGCACTGGATTTATAAGTGCGTTTTAAATGACAATTTTAATTAACTTTCCTGCCTGTTTGCGTTTTAAAGAAAAGTAAAGTATTGAAACAGGGAAAAGTAGGGAAATACAGGAAAGCTGAATGAGTTTTGCAATCGTTGTCATGCGCAGAGTTGTGTATCGACTTATAATTGTGCAGTTCATTCTGACTTTTATCGTCGCTCTTGGTTATCTTGCATTTCAAGATTTAAATGGATTTTCAGCCGCCTTTTATGGTGGAATTATTACGCTGTCAGGTACATTGCTTATGGCCTGGCGCATTAGTCGTGCTGGTGAAACTGCTGGAGACAAACAGCAGGGATATATTGAAATTTATATCGGTGCGATACAGAAATTTATTTTGACGCTGATTTTGATGGCATTTGGAATGGGGTATTTAAAGTTAGATCCCCTGGCAGTTCTTGTTGGATTTGCCATAAGCCAATTTAGTTTTATTGCCAATAAAGTTGATACCAGCCCCTGATTCTTATAACAAGGCGTCAAAAAGCAATAACATGAACCATTACCAGTAATTAGTGATAATGGTGAAAAAGAATTTATTAAAAATTTTGGAGATGTAAAGTGAGTAGCTCAACTGCTAGCGAAGCAAGCGGACCAACAACATCCGTTGAGTATATTCAGCACCATTTGCATAACAACAGTATCGGTGAAGGCGGTTTCTGGGTTTTAAATCTGGACACACTGATTTACAGTTGGTTATTAGCGGGCGTGTTGATGTATATTGCCTACACCATGGGTAAAAAAATGACCTCTGATACCCCGTCAGGTGGCCAAAATGTATTAGAAGCTATTGTTGAGTTCGTTCAGCAACAAATTAAAGATATTTTTCCAGGCAGTAACCCACTTATCGGCCCTCTGGCTTTGACCATTTTTATGTGGGTTTTTCTAATGAATGCCATGGATCTGATACCCGTTGACCTGTTGCCTCAACTAGGACATCTGGTAGGTATTGAGTATATGAAAGTGGTTCCAACCACTGATTTGAGCACAACTTTTGCTCTGGCACTTTCTGTCTTCGCCCTGATCATCTATTACAACATCAAAATCAAAGGCCCCATTGGCTATATTAAGATGTTCCTGTTTCACCCCTTTGGTAAATATCTGATACCCGTCAATATTCTAATGACGGCTATTGAAGAAATTGCCAAACCAATCAGTCTGGGTTTACGTTTGTTCGGTAACATGTTTGCCGGTGAATTAATCTTTATGCTGATTGCACTTTTGGGTGCCACATCTCTCTACGGACTGGCTCCACAGATTGCATTGGGTACTGTATGGGCCATTTTCCACATTCTGGTTATTTCCCTTCAGGCATTTATTTTTATGCTATTAACCATCGTATACCTGGGCATGGCACATCAGGAAATCGAAGAACACTAATTGCCGCTGGCAGCAGCAATTATAAGACGTATTTTTTAAACATTTTAATTTATAGTAAATATTAGGAGAAACTAATGGAAGCAGCAATGGCTACAGTTTATGGTTCAACTGCAATAGCTGTCGGAATTATTCTGGCGGCAGCAGGTCTGGGTTCGGCTTTAGGGTGGGGACTGATTTGTTCTAAGTTCCTTGAAGGTATTGCCCGCCAACCTGAAATGCGTCCGCAATTAATGGGCCAGATGTTATTCACTGGTGGTTTAATGGAAGCTTTCCCAATGATCGTTTTAGGTATGGCTATGTGGTTTGTTTTTGCCAACCCGTTCGCTGCTGCAGTTCAAGCTTCAGTCGGTGGTTAATCTTAAACAAAGTTGAACATAGGAAGTAGGCAATGAGTATTACCGCAACTCTTATTGGCCAGATGATAACGTTCGCGATATTAGTCTGGTTCATAGGCAAATATCTCTGGGGACCAATGACCCAGATGATGGATGATCGTAAGAAGCGTATTGCCGATGGTCTTGCAGCTGCTGAGCGTGGCATACACGAGCAGGAACTGGCGGAACAAAAAGCAACTCAACATATTAAAGAAGCCAAAGAACAAGCGGCTGAAATCCTTTCACAAGCGCAGAAGCGCGGCGTGGAAATTGTTGAAGATGCAAAAGATGACGCAAAGGCCGAAGGTGAGCGTTTAATTACAGCAGCAAATGCTGAGATTGAGCAGGAAGTCAATCGTGCGAAAGAAACACTGCGTGAGCAAGTAGTTGAGATCACTATTGCCGCAGCCAGCAAAATCGTCAAGAAAGAGATTGATGCTAAAGCACATGGCGAATTGTTAAAAGATGTCGTAGGTCAGATATGAGCTTAGTTAAAAGTTCAGATATGAACGCGATGAGGACAAAATAATGGCAGAAATAAGCACATTAGCAAGGCCTTATGCGCAGGCAATCTTCAATCTGGCAGATGCCAGCAACACTCTTAAAACTTGGTCAGAAACACTCACTCTTCTTTCAGAAGTCGTGACGAATAAAACCATAACCGAAATTATTAATAATCCTGATGTCACCAGTGAACAAACTACTTCACTGATTTTTGACATTTGCAAGGACAACCTGGATGAGCAGGGGATTAACTTTGTTAAACTGGCGGCTGAAAATGGTCGACTGGAGTTAATACCCCATATTGCAGAAAGTTTTGAGGTCATGCATTCTGAAGCAGAAGGCAGTATCAAAGCTCAGGTTATTTCAGCGTATGCTGTGAATGCTGTGCAGAAAAAAAGCATTGCTGCAGCACTGAAAAAGAAACTCGGTCGTGAAGTGACAATTACCACCAAAACAGATAAATCACTGTTAGGCGGCGTCATTATTCGTGCAGGTGATATGGTAATTGACGGCTCTGTTAAATCAGAGCTGGAAAAAATTAGCCACTCTCTACTTGGTTAGCGATAACAAAGAAGTCTAAGTGATTCGGATCACAGAGGATTAAAAAATGCAGTTAAATCCATCAGAAATCAGCGACTTAATAAAGAGTCGAATTGAAAGTTTTGATGCTAAAACCGAAGCAACTACCGAAGGGACTGTGGTCAGTCTGAGAGACGGTATTGCATTGATTCACGGTTTAAGTGATGTTATGTCCGGGGAAATGATTGAATTTCCAGGAAATACTTTTGGTATGGCGCTCAATCTGGAGCGTGATTCAGTCGGCGCCGTGGTGCTGGGTGATTACAAACACATTACCGAAGGCGACAAAGTTAAGTGTACTGGACGAATTTTAGAAGTTCCAGTCGGTGATGCCTTATTAGGACGTGTGGTTGATTCTTTAGGTAATCCAATTGATGGCAAAGGTCCGATTGAGACTACAGAAACATCGCCTATTGAAAAGATTGCACCGGGTGTTATTGCCCGTCAATCAGTAGATCAGCCGGTACAGACAGGTCTGAAATCAGTGGATGCCATGGTACCAGTTGGCCGAGGTCAGCGTGAGTTAATTATTGGTGATCGTCAAACTGGTAAAACAGCAGTGGCTATTGATGCCATTATTAATCAGAAAGATTCTGGTATTAAGTGTATCTATGTTGCTGTTGGGCAGAAAGCGTCCAGTATTGCAGCCGTAGTGCGTAAGCTGGAAGAATTTGGTGCCATGGAAAATACCATTGTTGTAGCTGCCACAGCTTCTGATGCAGCGGCCATGCAATATATCGCACCATACTCTGGCTGCGCCATGGGTGAAGTCTTTCGTGACCGTGGTGAAGATGCACTAATTGTATATGATGATTTAACAAAACAGGCATGGGCCTATCGCCAGGTTTCTTTGCTGTTACGCCGTCCACCAGGTCGTGAAGCCTATCCAGGTGATGTGTTTTATTTACACTCACGTTTACTTGAACGCTCTTCTCGTGTCAATGCTGACTTTGTTGAAAAAGCAACCGGCGGAAAAGTAACAGGTAAAACAGGCTCATTAACTGCTTTACCTATTATTGAGACACAAGCAGGTGACGTATCAGCTTTCGTACCAACCAATGTTATCTCAATTACAGATGGTCAGATCTTCCTTGAAACAGACTTATTTAACTCAGGTATCCGTCCAGCAATTAATGCTGGTCTGTCGGTATCACGAGTCGGTGGTGCAGCACAGACCAAAATCATCAAAAAGTTAGGTGGTGGTATTCGTCTGGATTTAGCTCAATATCGTGAATTAGCTGCATTTGCTCAGTTTGCATCTGATTTGGATGAGACTACACGTAACCAGATTGAACGTGGTCAGCGTGTGACTGAATTAATGAAGCAGACACAATATTCACCTTATAGCGTTGCTCAAATGGCTATTTCTCTGTTTGCGGCAAACAAAGGTTATCTGGATGATATCAATGTATCTAAAGTTGTTGATTTTGAAAATGCCTTGCAGGATTACATGAAATCTAACGAAGCTGAATTTATGCAGCAGGTTAATGAGACTGGTGACTACAATGATGACATCGGTAATAAAATGCATGAAGCAATCAAAAACTTCAAGTCAAATAGTAGCTGGTAACAGGAGGCTCTGAGTATGGCAAGCGGAAAAGAGATTCGCAGTCAGATCAGCAGTATTAAAAATACGCAGAAAATCACCAGTGCAATGGAAATGGTTGCTGCCAGTAAAATGCGCAAAGCACAGGATCGTATGACAGCGTCCCGTCCTTATGCAGAAAAGATGATTGATGTTGTTCGTCATCTTGCCCATGCGCATACTGAGTATAAGCACCCCTATCTCATTGATCGTGAAGTAAAACGTGTTGGTTATATTGTAATATCTTCTGATCGTGGCTTATGTGGCGGCCTGAACACCAACTTGTTTAAAGAAACGGTGTCCAGTATGAAAGCCTGGCATGAACAGGATGTTGAAATTGATGTTTGTGTCATAGGCTCAAAAGCAGGGGCTTTTTTTAAGCGTATTGGCGGCAATGTAGTTTCACACATTGAGCAATTAGGTGATGCACCGACAATGGAAAATCTGATTGGTACAGTCAAAGTGATGCTGGATTCCTTCAATGAAGGTAAAATCGATCGATTATTTGTGATATTTAACAAGTTTGTTAATACCATGACCCAGCAGCCTATTGTTGCGCAAATGCTGCCTATTGGTGACAGTCAGGCAGAAGCTAATGCTAAGAGCAAGGCTCGATACCATGAGGTTTCTGCTGATGATGATGGCTCAAAAATCAAACATCATTGGGATTATCTCTATGAACCTGATGCTGAACATGTGATTGATGCTTTGTTAATGCGTTATATTGAATCGCTCGTTTATCAGGGTGTAGTTGAGAACATGGCTTGTGAAATGGCGGCAAGAATGATTGCAATGAAGAGTGCAACCGATAATGCCGGTGACATGATTGACGACCTGCAGCTGGTTTACAACAAAGCCAGACAAGCAGCGATTACACAAGAGCTTTCAGAAATTGTTGCAGGTGCCGCAGCGGTATAAACACAAAATGATATATAAGCATTGACGCTGAGTGGATGCTTTTAGTTTCAAAATAAGGAACCAAATAATGAGTTCAGGAAAAATAGTCCAGATCATTGGTGCAGTAGTTGACGTGGAATTTACACGTGAATCACTACCAAAGGTTTATGATGCATTAACAGTGGCTGACGCAGATTTAACTCTGGAAGTTCAGCAGCAGATGGGTGACGGCATTGTTCGTTGTATTGCCATGGGTAGTACCGATGGTGTAAAGCGCGGACTGGCGGTAGAAACAACAGGGGCACCGATTTCAGTGCCGGTTGGTACCGAAACTCTGGGCCGTATTATGGATGTGCTGGGTAATCCGATTGATGAAAAAGGACCTGTTGGAGAACAAAAGCGTGCATCCATTCACCGTGCAGCGCCAAAATATGAAGATCTGGCTGCTACGGCTGAATTATTAGAAACAGGGATCAAAGTTATTGACTTGATTTGCCCATTTGCTAAAGGTGGTAAAGTGGGGCTGTTCGGTGGAGCAGGTGTTGGTAAAACCGTTAATATGATGGAGCTTATCCGTAATATTGCTGCAGAGCACAGCGGTTATTCAGTATTTGCCGGAGTAGGTGAACGTACTCGTGAAGGTAATGACTTTTACCATGAAATGACAGATTCAAATGTATTGGATAAAGTGGCTCTGGTTTATGGTCAGATGAATGAGCCTCCTGGAAACAGACTTCGAGTTGCCTTAACCGGATTAACGATTGCGGAAGGTTTCCGTGATGAAGGCAATGATGTACTTTTGTTTATTGATAACATCTATCGCTACACACTTGCAGGAACAGAAGTTTCAGCACTATTAGGACGTATGCCGTCTGCCGTTGGTTATCAACCAACACTGGCTGAAGAAATGGGTGCTCTGCAAGAGCGTATTACCTCTACTAAAGTGGGTTCGATTACATCGATTCAAGCTGTATACGTACCTGCGGATGACTTGACCGACCCATCACCAGCAACTACCTTTGCTCACCTTGATGCAACGGTTGTATTATCACGCCAAATTGCTGAACTGGGTATTTATCCTGCGGTTGATCCTCTGGACTCAACATCACGTCAGCTTGATCCTCAGATTGTTGGTGCTGAACATTACGACGTCGCTCGTGGTGTACAGACAACTCTTCAGCGTTATAAAGAGCTAAAAGACATTATTGCTATTTTGGGCATGGACGAACTGTCTGAAGAAGATAAGCAAACAGTGAATCGTGCACGTAAGATTCAACGCTTCCTGTCTCAGCCATTCTTTGTTGCAGAAGTCTTTACCGGTACGGCTGGTAAGTATGTTTCCCTGAAAGATACCATCCGAGGCTTCAAAGAAATTGTTGAAGGCGCTCATGATGCTATACCAGAGCAAGCATTCTACATGGTCGGCGGCATTGAAGAAGTACTTGAGAAATCAAGCGCTGTTTAAGTTCTAAAATAGGAGATCCATCATGGCAATGACCATGAAGCTAAATATCGTCAGTGCTGAAAAAGAGATTTTCTCTAATTTAGCCGAGATGGTAATTTGCCCGGGAGAAATGGGTGATTTAGGTATTTTACCTCAGCACTCGCAATTACTTTCTACCTTGAAAGCGGGTGAAGTGATCATTACAGAACAAGGTGGTAAACAAGAATCCATCTATATTTCCGGCGGTTTATTAGAAGTGCAACCCCATGTTGTTACCATTCTTTCAGATACTGCTTTAAGAGCATCTGATCTGGATGAGCATGCAGCTCAGGCAGCAAAACAACGTGCAGAAGAAGCGTTAAAAGATCAGGAATCTGAGATTAATTTTGCTAAAGCAGAAGCTCAATTGGCGGAAGCGGTAGCTCAGTTAAAACTGATAGAGAAATTGCGTAAGAAGAAAAGCGGTCATTAATAGCAATAGACTTGAATAATTCTCAGCAAAAAAAGGTCGTATTTATACGACCTTTTTTTTGTTTAGGATTTACCCGGCTTTAATGAATTAAATGTTACTTACTTAAGAATTCAGAATAATAATTAGTCAGTGAATTTGATTTTTTTTGTATATCAGAATCACAATTACATTTTTCATCGGTAACAACAGGCGCGTTGAACTCTTTATAATAATCGTTCAATTGCTCTGATGCTGGTCTTTGCTGGTCAACTGTAATTTCATCGGAACTCAGTGTACTTACAGAGCCCAAATTGATTACAAATGATGAAATAAGAAATATACTCTTAATATACATAATGTTTTATAAAATTATTTATATAATCTATCCTAATTTATTATATTATGAATTAATGATATAGATGATTTGTTGAAAGATCAAGGGGAAATATCCTACAAATAAGGGTTTACCCTAGTTGTTTTTATAAATGAGAACCAGTTCAAGAAAATAAGGTCATTGAAAACATCAAATAGGAAACTTGTTCAGTAAAAATTATCAAAATAGATTGATAAAAGAAAGTAAGAAAATGCTGCTATTAAAATCTTAAAAAAAATAGAATAATAGAGCGTCTCAAATCTCTTAGAGAATAGACTGATTTATAATAATTGTTACAAATAATTAATGGAAACAAAATGTCTGAAACACAGCTTCAAGTAATTATATTAGCCGCAGGAAAAGGCACAAGAATGTATTCAAGCAAACCCAAAGTACTGCATGAATTAGCTGGCAAACCATTAGTTCAACATGTTGTAGACTGTGCTAAAGCACTCAATGCAGAATCGATCGCACTGGTTTATGGTCATGGCGGTGAAGAAGTTAAAAAGACTCTCAGTGATGAAGCACTCACCTGGTGTGAACAGAGAGAACAATTAGGCACAGGCCATGCAGTACAGCAGGCAGTAGATAATATTAACGATTCGGCTGATGTGCTCATTTTATATGGTGATGTACCCTTACTCAGAAAAGAAACATTAGAAGAACTAATGCAGGCTAAAGGCAGGCAAAGTATCGCTTTGTTAACAGCAAACTTAGATGATCCAGCAGGATATGGTCGGATTGTAAGAAATTCTGAAAATGATGCGACAGCTGAATCTCAACTTGACTGGCCTATTGAACGCATTGTTGAAGAGAAAGATGCCAGTGGTTTAATAAAACAGATCAAAGAAATTAATAGTGGCGTTATGGTGGTGAATGGTGACAAGCTGAAACACTGGTTATCTAAAATTGGTAATGATAATGCACAGGCTGAATATTATCTGACTGATTTGATTGAATTAGCCGTCAAAGAGGGTGAGACTGTTAAAAGTTATATTGTCCCGGACAATAAAGAAATAGAAGGTATCAATAATAAAATCCAGTTGGCAGAGCTTGAGCGGGAATATCAAAAACGTCAGGCAGTTAAATTAATGACTAAAGGCATGACTCTGAGAGATCCACATCGATTTGATCTCCGAGGTGAACTGGAGATAGGTCAGGATGTTGTTATTGACATCAATGTCATAATTGAAGGGCACTGTAAAATAGGAAATAATGTAACCATAGGCGCTAATACAGTCCTGAAAAATGTTACTGTCGGAGATAATGTAGAAATCCTGGAAAATTGTATATTAGAGCAATCAACGGTAGCTGATGGCTGTTTTATTGGCCCATTTGCACGTCTGAGACCTGAAACTCAACTGGATGAAAATGCCAAAGTCGGTAATTTTGTTGAAATTAAAAAATCACATATTGCAAAGGGTTCCAAAGTGAATCATCTGAGTTATATTGGTGATACAGAAATGGGTGAAAATGTAAATATTGGTGCCGGTACAATTACCTGTAATTATGATGGTGCTCATAAACATATTACAAAGATTGGTGATAATGCTTTTATTGGTTCCAATACAGCGTTAGTGGCACCGATAGAAATTGGTAATGGTGCAACCATCGGTGCGGGTTCAACTCTGAATAGAAATGCAGAAGAAGATAAGCTTACCTTTAGCAGAGCACCGCAAAAAGTAATAAACGGCTGGAAACGACCAAAAAAAAATAAGGCATAAGGAAAGAGTATGTGTGGCATTGTAGGGGCTGTTGCTGAACGTAATGTTGAAGCCATTTTAATCGAAGGTTTAAGACGTCTGGAATATCGTGGTTATGATTCTGCAGGACTGGCAATACAGGATCACGATAAAATTATTAATCGTCAGAGGGCCATGGGTAAGGTAAATGAACTTGCCAATGAACTGGAAAAAATCCCTCTCAAAGGTGGTATTGGTGTGGCTCATACACGCTGGGCAACCCATGGAAAACCTGCAAAACACAATGCCCATCCACACATGTGTGAAGGCAATGTTGCACTGGTTCATAATGGTATTATTGAAAATTATGAAACCATAAAATCAGAACTGGAAAGCGAGGGTGTTAAATTCTGTTCACAAACAGATAGTGAAAGTATTGTGCACCTTATCGGAAAAAACAAAAAACAGGGTAAGGATCTACTTCAGGCTGTTCTGGATACTATAAAAATTTTGGAAGGCGCTTATGCTCTGGGTGTTATTGATAACACCGAGGAAAGAATCATTGCCGCCAGAAGCGGCAGCCCGTTGGTCATTGGTCTGGGCATTGGTGAAAATTTTATTGCGTCCGATGTTTCTGCACTATTACCGGTTACCCAGCAATTTATCTTTCTTGAAGAAGGTGATGTGGCAGATATCACCCGTGATTCGGTTGTCATTTATGATCTGAATGGCAAACAAATAGAACGACCAACGCGCAAAAGTGAAATTAGTGCTGATGCAGTGGAGCGTGGTGAATATCGCCACTATATGCTCAAAGAAATTTATGAACAGCCGAAAGCAGTTGCAGACACTCTGGAAGGGCGTATCGATAATGAACGAATTTATACCAATGCCTTCGGTTTTGAAGCGGAGAAGATTTTTAAGGAAATAGACTCAGTCTATATTATTGCCTGTGGAACCAGTTACCACGCAGGACTGGTTGCAAAATACTGGTTTGAAGGTATTGTTAAAATTCCCTGCATGATTGAAGTGGCTAGTGAATTCAGATATAGAAAAGCGGTTTATAGTGATAAAACGCTTATAGTGACTATTTCACAATCCGGAGAAACAGCTGATACACTGGCTGCTTTACGTGAAGCAAAGAAACAGGGAGTAATGCATTCTCTGGTGATCTGTAATGTGCCTGAAAGCTCTTTAGTAAGAGAGTCAAGTCTTGCTTTTATGACCCACGCAGGTCCAGAAATTGGTGTCGCATCAACCAAAGCCTTTACCACACAGCTTACTGTGCTATTGATGCTGGTCGTCTGTGTTGCAAAGGAAAAGGGCAATACTAAACTGGAAAATGAAGCTGTTGCAGCATTACGAAAATTACCCGGACAAATTGAAAGCGCCCTCAGTCTGGATGCAGAAATTGAAGAGCTGGCAAAAGATTTTTCTGATAAGCATCATACCTTGTTTCTGGGCAGAGCCACTCAATATCCCATAGCAATGGAAGGCGCATTAAAATTAAAAGAGATCTCCTATATTCATGCAGAAGCCTATCCTGCCGGTGAATTAAAACATGGCCCTCTGGCATTAGTTGATGCCGATATGCCCGTGGTCGCCGTAGCCCCCAATAATGATTTAATCGGCAAACTTAAATCAAACCTGCAGGAAGTTAAAACCCGGGGAGGTAAGCTCTATGTCTTTGCAGATACCCATGCCGATCTTGAAGAAGAAGAGTCAATTAAAGTAATCAAAGTTGGAGAAATAGACTCACTTATTGCACCAATGGTATTCACCATACCGCTCCAGCTACTTTCCTATCATGTTGCTATTATAAAGGGAACAGATGTTGACCAGCCACGTAATCTGGCGAAGTCTGTGACAGTGGAGTAGTTGGTTCTGATAAGCTTTCCATTCATGTAGTCGAGTAATAGAGTGTCATACTGAGTATTAAAGTATCATACCAAGTAATAAAAATTCATACTAAATCAGTTGGCATTAGAGAATGCTAATTATGTCGCTCATGACCGAGGGTGTGTGAAAACTCAAATCAAATCTGTTTATACATTAAATGTTGTTAAAAAATAAGCCCTGGCTTAAATTCTAAGATAGTTCATGTATGAAAGAGCAAAACTATTCACGTGAGAGCAGATTTATTTTTTCACTACAGAGTTTTCACACGGTCTGGACCTAAAGGAGCTAGTCGAGGTCAAGTTCTATTTTCAGTTGGTTTGCCATAAAGCGGACATTACTGATTATCAATAAATCATTGGCTTTAAATGTCAGGGCTCAGCATAAAAGAGCCAATTTACTCTTCTTTAGAAATTGACTACTTACCGATTTAATACTGATATTTTACATTACAGAACAAGCTGAATTGGTGAAACGAGTAAAAAACAAATATAAAACGCCTTGCTTGATCTGCCCCAAAAGCGAATATTATAAGATGTTTTAAATACACTAAAAATTTACAATTTATAATTAACCATATATTAGTAACCCACAAAATCCTTTAATCTTTTCAGTTTTTTATTTCCCGTTACTGGTTTCCAATGGGTAGTTTTCTTATTTTTTGGTGATGGGTGTTCTACATATAAAATTTTAATTTTTTTTTCTGTTATCACTCTTTGAGTTACTTTTCCGAACCATATCTCTGTCTCACAAAAAGCAAGTTCAAAAAATACTTGGGCTATAATTCCACAAACAACAATTTTTACATCATTGTCAGACTTTAGGAGTACTGACTTTATACGCTCTTTATATGAGTGAACCAGAGAATAAGTAATACCGCTTTCTTTTATTATATTGTTAACCTGTTTTTTATATTTAACAATTTGTAATCTATTAAAATCAAGCTTCTCAATCAAGATATTTATTTCTGAAAGTTCATTACTCGTTTGTAAGGAATTTTGAAAGGTATTCAAAATAGAATACGGGATATTTCCTTGATTTATTTGAAGACCTGCAGGTCTATGTTTGTCTGTCAGTAATGCTTGACTAAAAACTTCACCCGACTTTCCAAGTAAAGGCAAACTACCTTTAATCTCTTCTGTGTGAGGAGACTCTAAAATAAAAATAACCTTAGAGTTATTATTAACTATATCATTAACCAATGTAAATTCTCATCTTTCCTTTAAATTCACAAGTATTTTTAATTGAATAAATACTTGTCTTAGTAGATTATATTGGTATTTTTTGAATTCAACTAATATTTTTTTAATCTATATTTTTTAGGTAGTGGGTGATAATTTATCTCATCCATTTATCAAAACCAAATGCTCCTGGATAATAAACTCCATCTTCTTTTGTATACACACAAAGACTATATTCATCGGAACCAATATTAATATCACTAGCATGTCGAACTTTAACTACCAATTTTCCATTCTTCACCCAGTTATCTACACTTTTGGCTGTCTTTGTTTTAAAATTCCTATTCATAAACCTTTCACAAGCTTTATATGCTATCTCAGTTGAAACTAAAGGAGAGGACTCTTCAGAGCAACCAAATAAAAAACTAATGTAGAAGACGATTGCTATACTAATAATTAATTTATTCATGTCTATACTCATAAAATTTAACATTTATTTAATTTTATCCATAAAATTTGATGATGATATTTCTATTCCATTTTCATATACACTTTCACCCATAATATTCCCATCTGTAAGCCAAGTTACATGTCGACCATGCTTTATACCATTTTTATAATTAAACTCACCTTCTTTTCTCCCCATTTCATTCCAAGAACGCTGACGACCATGTGGTTTGCCTTTTTTTCTATTACCTTCAGAACTTTTTTGTCCATTTTCATACCAACGGTTTGTTTTTCCATCTTGAACTCCATTTTTAAAATGAAATTCACGTTTGTTATTTCCATTTGACCATTTTTCCAAAAAAATGCCTGTAAAGGGTTCAGTTTGACCTGGTTCATAGGCTAGTCCATTTCTTGGTTCAAGCTTAGAAGTTATGATTTGTCTATTTTCTTCACTACAAGAGATTAATGTGAAAGTTATAATTACAATAAAAATAATTTTTCTTAAGTTCATTATTCTACCCACTATTTATGATATTTAAACAATTCGGTTTAATTTAATTTTAACATTATATGCAATACTCATTAATTTAAAACCTTATTTTGTTGTTTTACGTGTTTCAGATATTACTCAAATTATCATATTTATAAACTAAATTACCAATAAAAATAGCAACCCTCTTCTAGAAAACAACAGAAGTAGGTGGTAATTAACTCAGTGGATTCAACAGAATGGTTGATAACTGTGAGGAATGACTATTTTGAAAATCTCTAAAATCTACATATTTTCAGGTCTGGAATGGCTGCTTTTTCAAAGTCTTCGTTAGCCAAAAAAAATTGCTGAACTGCGGGTTGGGGACGATTGCTGTCATACATTTAAATCACTTTTCAAATTTAATAGTATGATACTTTATTACCTAAACCTGAAAATAATGTCTCTAAAAAATCATTTCAGTATGATACTTTATTAATTTGTCATGGTTATTTTAAGACAAATAATGCGATCTACAGAACTGCTCAGTATGACACTCTATTACTCACCCACAATTCAAAGATGTGACTGGATAATAAAGTTCTTTACTGGAAACTAACTGGAATGGAGGTTATTTATATTGATTTGGACTTTTGAAGTGTTTTTCTAAGTTTGAAATTTAAAAAAGCAGTCATTTATAACCCATAAACATTCATGTTTTGCGTCCAGAAAAATGGGTGAATTGTGCAAATAGCAGTCATGTTTCTTGTTCAAGAATTGTCTTAAAAGTGACTGCTCACAACTCAATGGAGTCAATTAATGCCTGCTTAAAGTTACTTTTTGATAACTTTATTTATTAATTCATTTTAAATGAAATACATACCAACAACCTTGTTTTTGAGAGCAGTTCCAATAATCAAAGCATCAATTTCCATTTGTCGTGTTAATCCGGTAAAAACCCGATTCCGACTTCCTTAGTATGTTTAAGCAATTTTAGCTCTGGAATAGATTTTGTTAAAATTTTCACAGATATAATATATTAACGTTCGTTTACCAAGTATGTCGCCAGTCTATAAGTATACAGTACCTCAAATTTATTATTTGTATAATTTCATAAAAGTCCTTTTATTCATAAGCTTAATAATAATACATAAGGAAAATAAAATAGTTGTAAATCAAATAAAACTAATTAATTGTACGATATTTATAATAAAAAAGTTATAAATTCCTAATGAATAAGACTTTTGTAAGCATCACCTGACATATGTCAGGTGAATAAAAGGTATAATTGCTAAAAGTTAAAAAGATTAGCACGAACCTGATAAATCCATTATTCAAGAACCGATCTAATCAACTGTTGGCTGGTATAAAACTTTAAGGTTAGTCGCTTGATTTGTAGCTCATGAACTGGAACTTATAAATGCCGCTGATGGCGGGCAAACATGGTCAAAGGCATTAAGTGCCCAGATCCAATAGAACAACGAGTCGCCTGACGGGCGAATAAACATTATTCTTTGTTCGCACTTAATAAATAGTAAATATGGTAATAGTAAACACATGAAAGAAAAAAGTGAAGAAGCAAAGCGAGAATTGCTACTTAGCTGGCAAAACAGAGCTGTTAGAGCAAGTCTAGCGCATTATTTCCAAGCACATCAATATAGAACATGGCATGAAATATTGACAACCTTTAATTTGTTGTCTTCAATTTCGGTTCTGTTTTTGGCAAATAACAGCTTAATTAGCTCTGGAGGATCACCAAACCAAATATGGCTATCTATTGCGGGATTAGCTGTAGTTCTAACAACAACACTTCAATATGTCTTAAAGCTAGATGAAAAAATATTCGATCATAAATTGGCTGGGAATGAATTTACGAAAATAAAGAGAGATATTGAGGTGTTTCTATGTGGTGCTGAAATAAATGACTCAGATATTAAAGAGATAAAGTCAGATCATGGTCACACATCAAAAAATCACCTATTAGTCAGGCAACCAATATGGGACAAAATATCAAAGAGGGAGGCTGAAGCCATGGAGGAGAACAAAAGCTTTTTAAACTGCGTCACAAGAAATAATAGCTAGAACATAAAAGATTGCCTGTCTCTGGCTTTGCCCTTAAAACAAAGGACTGACAGCCAACAAGAAATTGGAGAGGGAATTTTTGGACTCAGCACCTATTTAAAATTTAGAGTGTTATTTAAGGCTTTCCACTTGGCATGCACTCTCTGGAAGTCCAAAAATCCCCTCAATTAGACGTTAGGATATAAATTGAAACATATTGAAGATAAATACAAAGAAAGAATATCCGAAATTTTTTCTAATGGATTTGAGCAAGAATTATTAAATGCAGCATTTATTAATTTAAATATTGATAATCCACTTCGTTTCAATAATTTTGCGTATTCATTAAGGGAGCTTCTTAGGCACCTATTACACAGATTATCACCTGATGTTAAAGTTAAAGCATGTGACTGGTTTAAACCAGAACCAACATCCTCAACAGGCTTTACCCGAAAGCACCGTATTAAATATGCTATACAAGGCGGCCTTTCAGATTTTTACATCACAAAGAAACTTGGTTTAGAGGAAATTGATGATAAAATTAAAGAGCTTTTAGATATTATCACTTTATTAAATAGTTACACGCATATAGAACCACATACATTTAATATTAACGAAACTGATGTAGAAAAATTAGCAATAAACTGTCTCGATGCAATGTTAGGCTTTGTAGAAAAAATCACTGAAACTAGAGATAGTGTTTGGGAAATGCTTGTAGATGAAATTGATAAAAATCTACTAGAACGAGTTATTTCTGAATCTGTAGAAGAAATAATGGAGCTCTCTACACACCAGTTTATTGAAGAGATATATTCTGATGGTGGTCATGTGGAGACAATTGGAGCAAGCTCGTTATTGCTCCATGTTACTGGTAATCTTGATTGTGAATTACAGTATGGTTCAGGGTCAGATCTCCGTAATGGAAATGGTGTTGTAGTATCACAATCATTTCCTTTTAATAGTTTTATAAACGTTTTATTCAAAGCACCGCTTGGTAGTGTAATGGAAGTTGATAAAATAAATATTGATACTTCAAGCTTTTATGAGTAAACCCTAACAAGAAGTTGCTCATAGAAAATTTAGCGTTAGAATTGTAAAGAAAAATGACAGCATATATAGCAAACAACCAAAAGAAAAATAAACTTTTTAATAAAAGAGTTTATGAATTAGAGCATGCTATAAAAAATGAATTTAGTCATGAAAAAATTGAAAAAATAGCAGAAAAAGTTCGTGAAGCAAAATTGAGTGTTTATAAATCAAGATTTTCAGAAAAGTCAGTTTTACCCGCAAGTTCATGGGAACCTGATGAACTTGCAAAAAAATGGCAAGCATATACTGTTGATGAAATAATACATGAATGTAAACTAAAAAACATTAGTAAAAATTATATTTAATAATGAGTTTAAATCGAAACTATGATTTTCTAACCAGGGGTTGGTTGGTATCACAAGGACTCAGAAATTTTCAAAAAGTGATGAGAATTGTGGAAGAGCGGAGCTTTTAAAGTTCTCTTTCCTTGTCCTTGCGAACCAACAATCTGACGTTATATTTAAAAAAGAAATGAATATTACATTTACAAATTGCACTAGTATTTATGAACAAGCAGCATTTTGGCTTCTACCAATAGCTATTCTCATGACAATAGTCAGTTTTTTTATGGTATTTGTTAATGAAAATGTGCCAAAAAGCAAATGGCTATTATTTGAAGTGCTTGGGCCACTGCATCCAATAATAAGTAGCAAATATCTTAATGAAAAAGGTAAAAAATGGAGACCTGTATTAATTTTTTCCCTTTTATGTATTATTACTGATGCCATTGTTTTTAAACTATTTAATGTGTGTAATTGATGAATTTTAATCAAAAGAATATAACTAGATTTATGAGTGGATCGCTAGGGCTTAGCGATTATTAACCAATTGTAGAGTGTGGTATGAGAGCATCATTTTTTATCGACCTCTTTCCTTGCCCCAGCACCCACTCAAAATGACATTAGGAGGCAATAATGCCGAAGGAAATTGACGACCTCTTGAACACAAAATTAAGAAGTCCAAGCCAAGATGACAGACTATTCATAGAGGCTGAAGATTGGTGGATGAATGCATGCTTGAATTGGTATCATGATCCAACTGAGCTTTATATCGCTGGGTATAAAGAAGCAGCTGATTCACTTGTGGATTCTATTGCTAACAAAAAAGGGAGTGCCGACTCCTTGATTTTTCCGATTGTTTTTTTGTATCGGCACTATGTTGAAATCAGGCTTAAATCTTTGCTTCATGACGGTCATCGGCTATTGGATCGAAAACATAAGCATAAGTCAGAACATCAGCTCTCTAAATTGTGGCCAAAAGTACGAAGTATATTAGATGAGCTTTGGCCAAATGATGAAGGGGAGGATCTTAAAGCAATGGATTCATTAATCTCACAATTTGAAGAAGTCGATCCGCGATCAACAACATTCAGATACCCTAAAGATTTTGACGGTAATAATTCATTAAACTTGGAAGCTTCAAGAGTAAATTTACGCAACCTAGCCGAAGTGGTAGGAGCAATGTCCTTAATCTTGGAGGGCTCGGCTTGTGCAATTTCAGAATGTCAGGGTTATAAAAATGATATGCAAAGTGATTGCTGGTAAAGCTCCTAACAATCGGTTCAAACTGAATTTTTTTGTTCGCTGTCGCTCCAAAAAAATCAACTTAGCCAAAACGTTAGAAAGAACAATGGATAGTATAGAATTTAAATTTTATCAAAATCAATAATAAGAAATTTATTTATGTCTGAAAATATCATTGAATATTATTTTTGTAATCTAAAAAAACCAAAATCAATTAAGTCTGTGATTAATAAAATATGTAAGAATCACAATTTAAATAACCCGGACACTTCAGAAATACAATCAGGTCAATCAAATATAGATTATTATGTATCTATGTGGTTAGATGATGTTGATTGTGCTAGTGCAATTTCCGATAATCTATTGTATCTATCAACTTTTTCATGTGACTCCTTGCCTTATGCAAAAATTGAAATAGATGGAACAGGAGAACATTTTTTTTATATTTTGCATGAAGACGTTCTTATGTCTTTTAATAGTGAGAAAGAGTTGCATGAACATCTCAACAGTTTAAGTGAACCCACAATAGAGTCATACTTCTATGAATTTATTGATAAATCAAAATCAAATCTCCTTATTCGAATTAAATTTTCCAAAAAAACTCAAATGAAATTACTATATGAATGTACTCAAAAATTTATAGAGAACCAATCAGAAGAAATTTTCAATGAGTTAAAAAAAATTATCAATAAAAAATCTAGAGTACAAATTAGATTCCCTATAAATTTTGAATTTTTAAATAAATCTTTTGGTGTTGATAAAGCAAATAAAATTGCAAAGTCACTGATTTTTTCTAAAATCAAAAATAACTTTCTATATTTAGGATATCAATTTGATGATAAAATCAAGATTCGTCCATGTTCTGAAGAAAGAGCTACTTGGAGAGCAGAAAACAATATTCGCAACAATGAGGGGTTATTAATACTAGAAATGTTGCAATGTTTTTGTTATATGAATGAATCTAGTGCTGTAAATGCAAAATTTAGAGCAATTGAAAGTGGTGGTAGTGGCGTGTTTTGGTCGCGAGAATCAATTTACATAGAGTATTCTCCATACCGTAACAAACCTATTCTACCAGCAAGATATTGGTAATAATCTAAATTTTCTAACCAGAGTGAGGGCTTGATAGTGGATATTTTGGGAGTGCTGATGTGATAGATAAAAACATGGATGAAAGCAATGAACATACCAGTGCAATTCTTATTTACCAAAGTCAGGATGGAGACATTCAATTAGATGTCAACCTTGATGGAGAAACAGTTTGGCTAACACAGGCTAATTTGTGCATCCTGTTCAATAAGTCGAAATCAACCATTAGTGAACACATAAAACACCTGCTTATTGAAGGTGAACTGGAGGAGCATTCAGTTGTTCGGAATTTCCGAACAACTGCGCAAGATGGTAAATCCTATCAAACAAATTATTACAATCTTGATGTTATCATCTCTGTTGGCTATCGGGTAAAATCACAGCAAGGTACGCAATTTAGGATCTGGGCAACCCAGCGTTTAAAAGACTATCTGGTCAAAGGTTTTGTCCTGAATAACGAGCGTTTTGAAACAGGCAATTCAATGCACTATTTTAATGAATTGCAACAGCGCATCCGTGATATACGTCTTTCAGAAAAATTCTTCTATCAAAAAATTAAGGATATTTATACCACCAGCATTGACTCTCAAGCCAATGATAAACAAACCATTGCTTTTTTCAAAAAAGTACAAAATAAATTACTCTGGGCAATCAGCCAGCAAACAGCTGCAGAATTAGTTTATCGTTGAGTAGACCCCAGCACCTTTGCTGAAACCATGGCACAACAACAGATTCCCATGACGATGCAAGACTGGAGTGAACGTCTGGATGTCATTTTACAATTAAATGGTCGTGAGTTACTGACCCATGCAGGGGAAATATCACATCAACAAGCCCTCGACAAATCAACAGAGGCCTATCAGCACTACACGGTCGAACAGAAAAAATAGAACAGGAAATGAGTTTAAAAGCGATTGAAGAAGATATTAAAAGGTTGGGTAAAGGATAATAGAAACTTGCTCAGAATATAAGGATTCTGGTGTTAGTCTCGATGATTTTGTGGAGAAACTTTTTCGTCAAGTGATTTAAAAATATCAAGGTAATTCATTTGTTGAAACATTATTTCAGGATGATACTCTCTGGTTGACTCAACGTCAGATCGTTGAACTGTATGAAAAACACCACCTACAATAAACGAGCATCTGAAGAATATTTATAATGAAGGTGAATTAGAACCAGATTCAACTATTAGGAAATTCCGAATAGTTGCCCTGGAAGGCAAGCGAGAAGTAGGACGTCTGCTGTTTTAAATGTTATATGGAGAAAGGCACGGAGAAATAATGAAACTTCTTAAATTGACTAATAACAACATAGAAGATGAACATATCTGTTGTGCTATAAGTGACAAGAAGTCCAGGGGTGGTTATCAAAAGAAAAAAGATTGGCTGAAATCGGAATTCAATAATGGATATGCATTTCAAAAAATGGACGTTCGAGGCAAGGTTTTTATCGAATATGTTCCTATTGAAAATTCCTGGCTTCCACTGAAAGGGAGCAATTTTATGGTTATCAACTGCTTTTGGGTCTCAGGGCAGTTCAAAGGAAAAGGAAACGGAAAGATACTCCTGCAACAGTGTATAAAAGATGCAAAAAAAATGGATGGCATAGTAGCGATATCCAGTGACAAGAAGCGTCCATTTATGAGTGACCCCAAATTTTTAAAACACCATGGCTTTGAAATCATTGATGAGGCACCTCCATTTTTTAAACTATGGGGGCTAAAAACAAATGCAAAAGCAAGCTATCCAATGATTATGAATAGTGCAAAATCAGGAACATGTCCTGATGATAAAGGAATTACTGCTTATTACTCAAATACTTGCCCCTTCAGTGACTATTATACAAATCAATTGCTTAGAGAATATGCAAAAAATAAAAATATTCCTTTTACATTGAAGCATATAAAAAATAAGGAAGAAGGGCGTAAAATGCCAATACCCTGGATAATAAATAGTGTTTTTTATAAAGGTGAGTTAGTCACTTTAGAAATGAAAGCTGAGAGACATTTGGACAAAATAATCACATAACAATGTAAATTCACTTGTGACAAATGATGGGTGTCCTGAACTCATGCTGAACTCATGACGAGGCATTATGTTGACTCGTCAAGTAAGGAGTCAATCATGGGCACTGAAAAAATCTTCTAATAAGTAGCTCCAAGGGACGGGAAACCCTTTGCTTCTTTGTAAGTTATTCGTGATAATTATACTCAGTGGTTTTTGTGAGGTCTCTGGGAGGGTTAGCCGCCCCTGAGCTAAGCGTTAACTGCACAGAGTCATTAAGCTTAGGAGAAAAACATCGCATACCAATACGACAGTGACCTGGAGTTTTTAAAGAAAATCAAGTCAGATGATCTTGAGAATATAGTTGATTGCCTTACTCATGACAAGAATGGGAAAGTACGGTTCACAGAGAAGTTGACGACATCAGATGCTTATAAGGCTTATCACCCTGATCATAATCAGTACTGGGAATTAATAGCTACTGAAATACAAAGCTATGGTGCTAATTCATTTGCAACAATGCTGCGTGGTGGCAAAGGTGTTGAGTACAAAGAAGTTCTAACGGATGTATGCGACAAAATGAAAGTTAACTACAACAGTGATTCAAATGTTGAAAAAATTGAAAATAACCTGCTGATGAAAATTCTCATTAATGAAATTGAAAACATGAGTCCAGAGGAGTTAAAAGAACTTGCCCGCTCTACAGGTGTAACAAATATCATCAACATAACTCCTGAAGTCATGCTTGCTGTGTTTCAGGCTGTATTTCATGCAGGAGGTTTTAAGTCTTATCATCTCACCTTGATGATAGTAAATGCTTTTATGAATACACTTCTAGGTAGAAGCTTGTCCCTTTCAGGTAATCTTGCACTTACTAGAGCATTGGCAGTTCTGACTGGACCAATTGGTTGGAGTATTACTGGCTTGTGGACTACCATTGATGTTGCAGGGCCAGCTTATCGAGTTACCATCCCTGCCGTTATTCAAGTGGCTGTTTTGCGTCAGAAATATCTCTACGAAAAGCACACAACTGAGGCTGTAGTTAAATAAGCAGCTTTCTCTACCAGTAATGTAGGCGTAGGTAAAGGAAAGTCAAACATATGGAGTTAATTCTTTTGCCAGGAATGGATGGCACAGGTATTTTATTTCAACCTTTTTTGAAGTCATTACCACAGGATATTTCAACCAGGGTTATCCACTATCCCTGTGACAAAGAACTTTCATATAAGAAGTTAGTTTCATTTGTACAAAAACAGTTACCTAAAGATATAGAATTTATTTTATTGGCTGAATCATTTTCAGGCCCCATTGCATACAAGTTAGCCAACAATAAAAAATTAAAAGCAATTATTTTTGTAGCCAGTTTTATTCAACCGCCAAACAAATTGCTTGCACTATTAAAAATACTGCCAGTCTCATTTTTTATACCAAAGCAACTGCCTGATGTGTTGCTAAAATTTCTTTTAGGACCATTGGCAAGTAAAGAAATTTATAAATTAGTAAATAAGTCACTACTTAAAGTAAAAAGTCATGTTCTTGCCTTCAGACTGAAAGAAATGGAAAAATTGTCCAAAAATAATACTGAAATAATAAATAAAAGCATTTATATTCAAGCAATTAGTGATAATTTGGTTTCAGCAGAGCATGCAGTTATAATAAAACAAGTTTCAAAAGAATCAAAAATTTACAAAGTAGAAGGCTCGCATTTTGTTTTGCAGGTTAATCCTGAAAGATGTTCAGAAATTGTGAAAAACGAAATAGATCTTCTAAGCAGAACACGCTGAGGGAAGCGATAAGCTTCGCTTGAACAAACACAAATAAAAATTTTTACTCCACAGAGCAATGTGTTTAACTTATAACTCACAATACTCACAATAGTTGAATAATGAATAGCATAAAATCAATAATACTCTTAGCACTTACATCACTCATTATTGGGTGCTCGGTTGTTCAAAGTGTTAATAAATTGGGTAAGGATGTTTACATTCCAAATAGAGATGAATGGGAAGGCACCTGGGTTACAGAGGGTGGTGCATTACAGCTAAGAATAATAAACCAGGAGCATGGTGAAATTGAAATCATGTTTATTGAAAAGGATAAATTATTAAAACATAGAGTTTTTCTTACACAAAATGATGCTAATAATACCTATATGAATATTATTGGAAAACCAGAAGAAGAATATTACCATTTTGTAAAATTTAAAAAAAATAATAATCAAGCCATTATATGGAATGTATCAATTGAGGCTTTAAAAGAAGCAATAATAAAGAAAAAAATAAATGGCAGTATTGTTAAAAACGAATATAGCGACACCCTTATAATTAATGCCACTAAAAAAAAATTGAATAGCTTTTTTATAAAAAATAAAAAACAAATGCTATTTGAGTATGAAAAGCCACTTATATTAAGGCGCTTAACAAAATAAATAATTGAAGCTAGTACTCAGTGCGTACTATTTAGGAACAGTTATTTAGTGTCCCTTTTTAGAGGGATAAATAGTGATCGGGTAAATTTATTTGATCATCAGATTATTGTTGTTCCAACCTTTAGAGATCCTTCTGTGAATTCAAGTTAATTAATGCAAATATATTCTACTTAAACTGGAAATAATGGATTATGAATTTTTATCAAATAATTGCCTTTTTATTTATTATTAGCCTTAGCTCATTATCGTTTGCAGAACGTGCCCTATCCATTGACAATAAACGTATAGCTCTCGTTATTGGAAATGGAAATTACCGCTCCTCTCCCCTAAAAAACCCTATTAATGATGCCTCAGCTATGGGAGATATCTTAAAAAAGAATGGCTTTGATGTCATTATCAAACTCGATGCCAATCAACGACAAATGGAACAGGCAATAAATCAATTTGGAAAAAAATTAAATGCAGGTGGTGTTGGATTTTTTTATTATGCTGGACATGGTATTCAAATAGATGGAAGAAATTATCTTATACCCACTGATGTTTCTATCGAATCTGCGTCTGATGTAAAATATGAGTCCATTGATGCGGGTCGTGTATTAGGAAAAATGCATGATGCTGAAAACTCACTCAATATCATTGTCATGGATGCTTGTAGAAATAACCCATTTTCCAGAAGTTTTAGAAGCTCCGAAAAAGGACTGGCCAAAATGGATGCCCCAACCGGTAGTATTCTTGCCTATGCAACTTCTCCCGGCTCTGTTGCTGCTGATGGAGGAAGCAATGAGAGCAATGGTCTTTACACCAAATACTTATTAAAATATTTAAGTCAGCCTCATTTAAAAATAGAAGATGTTTTTAAAAAGGTTCGAATTGCTGTTGTTGAAGACAGTGATAAAAAACAAGTCCCCTGGGAATCATCCTCTCTTATTGGGAATTTTATCTTTAATATTAACAATGTAAACATAATAAACACGGCACCAAAACTTATTCAAAATTCAGTTTCTATAATGGATGGAGAATGGGAAGCATGGCATGAAAAACAAGCAGTCAGTCAGATATCCAAACAACCAGATACTTCAATTTTATGGCATTATTCCATACCCGAAATCATTGATGATATTGATGCAGGCTTGTTTTTTTCCTTTTCAAAAAAATCCATTGAAAATAAAAAAATACATCTCAAACTAACGTCAAAATCCATTTTTCCAGTCTATTTATCTGTTTTTTCATTTGTCCCCGGTTATAGTAAAGAAGATGATTTTGAGAGTCTGGTAAGATTAGAAATACGGCTAAATTTAAAACCGGGAGAGAATGAATTTTTTATTGAAGGCAAAGACTTTTATATACCAGACTGGTGGCTGGAAGAGCGTGGAAATCCATCGGTTAAATTTTTTCAGGGTGATATTCGTGGTCTTGAATTCTACATTGATCTTGAAACAGGATTTGGTCCACCAAGTGATACACTGATCTTCCATACATTAGAAATAATAAATTAAGCTGAATTAAAGAGAGTGAAATAAAAACTCTCTGTGTTATTTAAAGAACATAGCTTTCACTATCAGTTAAAAAAATCTTTAAGATGAAAATCTGAAAATAGATCCATGCCAAGTTCTATTTTGCTTAAATACAGTACGATAAAAACAAGTGATAGAAAAGGAAAAATAATAAAAATTGAAAATAAGATGCTTGCTAAAATATCACTTTCAACTCTTCGGTTCAGTTCAGTTTTCTTTGTTTTAATTCGTTTGTCACGACCCATTAATAAGACAAAATAGAAGCGTGAAAAAAATAAGGGGATAACACCACGAATATCAACTAAGTGTTTTTTTAAAGGGGTTCCAGCAGCAATAGCACTTTTAATTTCATCAAGTTGCTCTTTGCTTAAAGAGTGTCTGATCTCTGGATTAATTTTGTTGATCACAAAGTGTGTAAATATTTCACTGGAATCATTAATTTTCATGCTTTGAGTTCCCAATTTTGTTTCTTAAATATTTACGAACTGTAGGAAATAAATTTCTTTTTAATGCATTTCCCGGTTCTTCAAAATTTGCCCATATCACTTCACGATTATCAACTTTAAAATCTGGAAGTTCAGAAAGATTAACTTCATAAACAATAATGTAATCAGTCATATTTTCAACCCAACTGATATATGAATTAAATAAAATAAGATCATCTGATGAAACCTTAATGCTAACTTCTTCATACAGCTCTCTTATGGCTCCCTGTTTACCCGTTTCATGCCGGTGAAGTCCTCCACATGGAATGGTATAACAGGGTTTATAAGAATTCTTTATAATTAATATTTTATTCTGAACCCATACAGCAATATAGACACCATAAGCATCAGGGCAAATACAAAAGTTGTAAAATAGCTTTAGCCTATAAGCAAACCAATACAGTTTTTGAAAGAATATATCAATCATTGTAATTCCTTCTTTGAATTGCTGTCTTCGGAAATAGTTTTAACAGGCTCAAGATGATTGTTTGTACGCCCATAAATATCATCGAAACGGACAATATCATCTTCACCCAGATAACTTCCAGATTGGACTTCAATCATTTCAAGGGGAATTTGGCCGGGATTTTCCAGGCGATGATTTTCACCGACAGGAATATAAGTGGATTGATTTTCGGTTAGTAAGTAAACTTTGTTTCCGCAAGTTACTTTGGCCGTGCCCTTAACTACAATCCAGTGTTCAGCCCGGTGATGATGCATTTGTAACGACAATTGTGCGCCCTGATTCACAGTAATTCTTTTTACCTGATATCGATCATCATGATCAATGCATTGATAGTTACCCCAGGGACGGACAATTTTTTGGCTGCTAAAATCCTGGTTTTCTTTTATTGCATTAGAATTTTTCATTTTGGAATACCCCTCGTTATGTTTTTTCTTTGTAAAGTTGAGAAAGCAAAAGCAGTGCCAAAAATTGGTTTTTGTTTTTACGTCTGGATTGATTGAAAAAAAAGAATTGGTATATTCTCAAAAATGAAAAAAAATGCATATTGCAAAGAACTAAATTTGCAATATGCGAAATAATAATGATTTTATGTTGTATTTTGGGATTTATTCGAGAAAAATATTGAGTCATCATAGTGGATAAACAAAATAGACTAACAGGATGTAAAAGTATGATTTTGTTTGCAATAGAGTTAGCTTTGCAAATCCTTTAGAAGAGACTCTCATGGTTATAAACATGGCTATATAATTAGGCTTATGTAAGCAGAACACTTATATGAGAAGAACAGTGGCCGGTGTTGAATGTTACGTCATTTCAATGTGTGTATAATACATACACATCACTGCAGGTGTCTGACAATCAATTAAAAAATAATTGTAACTACTCAGCGCATTCATCTTTTACCCGATTTCTGCGTTATTTTCGTACTCTACCCACAAGGGGCACTTAGAAATGGTCACATATACTTATATGCTCACACAACGCCTGTGGCGCCCATAAAGGGCTGTGCGCCTCTTTGAGGTGCCGTAGGCATTGTGCCTTGAGCTTGAGCAAAATCTAAACACGCTGAGTAGTTACAAATAATTTATATAGATTTTTCTCAATTAATCTGGCTTTTTACTTTATTGTTACATATCTTATTTAAAGGAATGTTTTTGTTAGTGGTCTAAGTCTTGCAGTTATATATTTAGTCCGGATATGGATGATAAATAACTTGAAGGGGATAACACATGAACAAAATAGTGAAAATATTTTTTCTTTTGCTGATGGCCAATTTTTCTTTTGCTGATAATACCAAAGCAGCTGATAATGAAATTTTAACATTTGCAGTCGTACCACAACAATCCGCCAGTAAATTAGCCCGGTTATGGACGCCTATATTACAAAATATCAGTAAGCAGGTTGGTGTTACGATTAAATTTCGAACCGCACCAAATATTCCAATTTTTGAAAAAAGAGTCGCTGCCGGAGAATATGATATGGCCTATATGAATCCTTATCACTATACAGTCTATAGTAAAAATCCAGGCTATATTGCTTTTGCTAAGGCTTTAGATAAAAAAATCAAAGGTATTATAGTGATCAAAAAAGACAGCAACATAACAGAAATGAAACAGCTTTCTGGTAATACTCTTGCTTTTCCTGCACCAGCAGCTTTTGCTGCTACGGTTTTACCCAGAGCTTTTTTTGCCAAAGAAAATATTCCCGTCAGTGAGAAATATGTCTCTTCTCATGATTCTGTCTATCGTGCAGTCGCAAAAGGATTATACCCGGCCGGAGGTGGTGTGATCCGCACTTTTAAAAATATGCTGCCGGAAATCAGCAAGCAGTTAAAAATCTTATGGACTAGTAAGGGGTATACACCACATGCTTTTGCTGCTCATCCCAAAATGGATAGTCATCTTGTTGAAAAAATTCAGGCAGCATTTGCTGATTTGAATGATACAGAGCAAGGTAAAAGCTTATTAAAATCTATAAAACTCAAAGGTATCACGAAAGCAAATGATAAAGACTGGGATGATGTACGGGGTTTAAAAATAGATTTGCTTAATATGAACTAATCCAGGAAATAATATTGTGAGTTTTCGCTTTAAAACCATTATTGGTATTGCTCTGATAGAATCAATTTTACTATTGACCTTAATCATGAGTGTATTAGGTTTTCTGCATACATCCCATGAAAAAGAAATTAACCAACGGGCATTATCCACGGCAAAGCTCTTTGCCACCATGAGTAAAGATGCGGTGCTGGCTTCTGATTTGGCCTCCCTGGAAAGTTTTGTTAAAGATCTGCTGACCAATGAGGATATAGTCTATGCACGTATTTATGGTGATGGCATAGTCTTAGCTCAGGGAGGTAAGAAGAAGCATCTTCAGCGGATTTATAAGAATGATGCCTCGCTTGATCAAGTTAGTGATGGAGTGTTTGATGTCTCTGCCGATATTGTGGAGTCTGATTATATTTATGGCCGTGTGGAAATAGGTCTTTCAATCGCCAGAATTCGTGAGGTGCTGGATCAGGCCAGCCATTGGAGTATTGTTATTGCTTCTATCGAAGTCACTCTGGTGGCTATCTTTTCATTTATTTTAGGTACCTGGTTGACACGACAATTATCTCAGTTAAAAAAAGCATCAGAAATAATTACTGAGCATGGCCCTGGTCATCAGGTAGCGGTTAAAGGTCATGATGAGGTCGCTCAGGTAGCAGAATCATTTAATCAGATGTCGGTCAGTTTATCTGATTCTTATAAAGATTTAAAAAATATTAACACTGCCAATAAAAAAATTGCTGAACTGGCCAGTGAAAGTGAAGCCTTTGTGAAAGCTGTGTTGTCCTCATCACTTGATGCAATAGTCAGCATAAATACTCAAGGGATTATTGTTGAATACAATCATGTTGCTGAGCAAGTTTTTGGTTATAGCAGAAAAGAGGCTATTAATTCATCAATGGCTGAATTAATTATCCCTGAAGAATATAGGGCCATGCATGAATATGGCTTTAAAAACTACCTTAAAACAGGTGAGAGTACAATATTTAATCAACGACTTAGATTTAAGGGTATTAATAAACAAGGAAATGTTTTCCCAATTGAATTAAGCATATCACCTATAGAAAGTGGAAAAACACTCTATTTTGCAGTGTTTATTCGTGATATTACTGAACAGGAAAATGCACAAAATGAGTTATTACTCTCTGCTTGTGCCTTTGAGGCACATGAAGCTATTTTTATTAGTGATAGTAATACTAAGATCCTTCGAGTCAATAAGGCCTTTTGTAAGATCACTGGATATTCAGCAGATGAAGTGATTGGACAATCGCCAAAAATATTATCTTCTGGCCGCCAGGATAGAGCTTTTTATAAAGCAATGTGGAAGAGTATTAAAGAAACAGGGTATTGGGAAGGGGAAATATATAATAAAAGAAATAATGGCGAAATCTATCCAGAATGGCTGAGTATTAGTTCTGTTCAGGATATACATGGTAATGAAATGTATTATGTGGCACATTTTGTTGATATTACACAACGAAAACAGGCAGAAGAAAAACTGACCATTGCTCGAAAACAGGCAGAACTGGCGAATGAAGCGAAGAGTGATTTTTTAGCAACGATGAGTCATGAAATCAGAACACCGATGAATGCCATTTTAGGCACTTTGGGCTTATTAAAAGAGACGACACTTGATCAAGAGCAGCAAAAATATATTGATACGGCTGATCAGTCTGCGATGTCTTTATTACATATCATTAATGAAATTCTTGATTTTTCAAAAATTGAAGCAAATAAATTAGAAATAGAAAAAACTACTTTTTCAATAGAAGATTTACTTTCAGACTGTTTTAAAATGTTTTCAGAAAAGGCAGCTTCTCAAAATAATAAACTAAACTATCATCTTGGTAGTGATATTCCGTGTTACTTAATTTCAGACAAGTTAAGAATCAAACAAATTCTCATCAACCTGCTTAATAATGCTTTAAAATTTACGGAAGGGGGTGAGGTCAGTTGTGTGATAAAAAAGATAAAACAAGTTGATCAAAAAATTCAGCTAAAATTTGAAATTATTGATAGTGGGATCGGTATAAGTAAAGAACAGCAAACAAAATTATTTCAGGTTTTTTCTCAAATTGATCAAAAGCATAATCGTCGATTTGAAGGGACGGGACTGGGGCTGGCAATTTGTAAAAAATTAGTGAACCTGCTTGGTGGTGAAATTGGAGTGGAAAGTGAAACAGGAGCAGGTAGTCAGTTTTGGTTTACACTGATACTGGATATTGATCAGCAGCAATATCCTAAACAGGAAATAGTTAAAGTTGAACAGGGAACAGCTTCTTTTAAACTTTTGAATATTTTACTGGCAGAAGATAGTCAAGCTAATATTATTGTTGCACAAGCGGTATTAAGTAAAGCAGGACATACACTTGAAATTGCTAAAAATGGTCAACAGGCGATAGACGCGATTAACCGGTCAGTTGAAAGTAACCGTATTTTTGATCTGATTTTAATGGATCTAATGATGCCTGTAATGGATGGGATAGAGGCAACTAAAATCATACGAAAAATGCCAGGCAAGGTCTCTCAAATAGCAATTATTGCCATGACTGCCAATGCTGTAAAAGGAGATAAAGAATATTGTTTGCAGGCGGGCATGAATGACTATATTTCAAAGCCATTTGTGGCTGCTGAACTATTACAGAAAATTGAGGATGTTTCAAATTTTAAACCCGCACATCATCTGAGCACAAAACCAGCTACCGATGAAGCAGTGACTTTAGCTGAAAACAATGTGCTTGTACCACAGTTAAATGAATTACCTTATATGGATGATAAAGTTTTGCAACAATTAGCAGAAGATACTTCTGCGGAACTGGTTCCTGAAATGATTACTGTTTTTCTTAAAGAACTTAAAAAGCGTCTGGTGAACATTGAGCAGGCCTGTGAGCAGAAAAATGTTGAAGGTATTGCTTCTGAAGTACATGCATTAAAAAGCAGTAGTGGTACTTATGGTGCTCTGAAATTACAGTCCATAGCAAAAATGGCAGATACTGCCTGTAAAGAAAATGATCAGCAGCAAGTTTTTTTATTATCAGCCTCTTTATTGAAACTTATACCTGAAACAATGGCTGTTTTCTCAAAAAAATTCCCTTAGTTTTAACATGATCTTCCACACTTGCACCTTTATTGAAGTTAAATTCTGCTTCAGCAGATTGCAAAACGAATTTTGCAATCTGCGAATCTATAATATTTTCCCTCATTATAATAAATAAAATACAAGCACTATTTGTTGTTAAGTCTTTGTTTTTAAAGTATATGGTTGGCTTTGGTACTCTCTTTGCTTTAATACCATTACTTAATAGATAAATGAGTGGTGAAAATATGCATAACCAGACTGAACAATTGCCGGAAGTGATGATTTTAGGTGTCCCTGTTGATGATCTTTCGCTTGATTCAACGATCCAGCATATCCTTTCTATGATAAGAGATTATCAACTGGACTGGCGACCAAGACAGGTGGCGACAGTCAATGTAGATTTTTTAATGAATTCATTAAGCTGGTTTCCGTTCGGTCCTGCCAGGCACCCTGAATTATTAGAAATTTTACAAAATGCAGATTTGGTCACTGCAGATGGAATGCCCATTGTCTGGTTATCGCGTTTATTGCATGCACCAATACAAGCACGTGTAGCTGGATCTGACCTGGTACCTGCGTTAGCAAAAACAATTGCTCAAACGGGGCACTCTGTTTATTTTCTGGGTGGAAGTGGTGATATCGGCCAACAGGCGGCGGATAAATTAATACAGAAATATCCTGGACTCAATGTGGCTGGTGTTGACTCTCCTTTTGTTTACACCGAAGGTGAAGAAATGCTGACAGCTGATGAACAGGATAAATTAATCCTGGAAAAAATAAACAAAGTAAGGCCTGATATTTTATTGGTTGGTTTTGGCAATCCAAAGCAAGAGCTGTGGTTCAACCGTAATAGCCATAAATTAAAGGCCGCTGTCACTATTGGAATTGGTGGTACCTATGAGTTTATTGTGGGCAACGTCAGCAGGGCGCCAGTCTGGGTGCAAAAAAGTGGTTTTGAATGGATCCATCGAATACTGCAGGATCCCAAAAGATTATGGAAACGCTATGCTATTGCAATCCCTAAGTTATGTGTCATAACTATTCCGTTATTACTTTCTAATTTAATACAAAGAAAAAAAAATCGAGCCTTAATGCATGATAATAAAGCCTATCCAAGTGATATCATACAAGGTTGGAATTCATATGAAGTGAAGATTAAGTTATCCAGACGGTTGGATAGTCGAAGTATGCAGATTATTATCGATAATTGGGAGAATTATTTACTGGAATATAAAAATCTGATATTTGATTTTATTGATGTTGAAATGATTGATTCAAATGCATTAGGCATGTTGGTCAGACTGTATAAACGAGCACAAAAAAATCAGATGAGCGTTTCATCTACTGGTCTGGTTAATGATGATGTTGTGCGTTTGTTGAAGTTGACTCATGTTTGGGATTTGTTCAATGAATCTGGAAGTAAAGAAACCTTACCCCTCTTTTATCCTGAAAAAAGTAAAAATTTTAATGAAAACAAATATATTATTATTGATGAACAAAATGAAAAATTAACAATTGCCCATCTGGTGGGACGTTTAGATGCCAGCGCTATTTCTTTAATGGATTTTAATGAATCAATCAGATTATTGGGTTCTGGTGATTGTATTCTTGATTTATCCAGTCTTTCTTTTTTAGACAGTACAGGTTTACGATTTTTTTTCCAGCTGGAACGTGATCTAAAAAAGCGTAATAAACAAATGGTGTTAATCAATCCCACTGAAATGATTTGTCAGTTGTTGGACATAACTAATTTGCATGATTTTTTTAATATCTATGATAGTAAAAAAGATGCAAAACTGGCATTAAATCAATAGTATCAGAAGCACTCGCCGGATATAAAAAATATGAAAATTCTAATTGTTGATGATGATCAATCTGTTTGTTTGTACCTGAAAAATGTATTGGAAAAATGGGGCCATCAAACAGTCATTTGTTTTGATGGTGAAGCCGCCTGGCAGGTGTTACAGACAGAAAGCATTCATTTATTGCTCACTGACTGGATGATGCCAAAACTATCAGGTGTTGAGCTGTGTCAGCGTGTGAGGAGTGATTTAGAAAGTGCTCAGTATGTGTATGTTATTTTGCTTACAGCAAAAGATTCAAATGATGATTTGGTGACTGGTTTTGAATCAGGGGCTGATGATTATATTTCAAAACCTGTTTCTTCCAAAGAATTAAAGGTTCGTCTTAAGGCAGGTCAAAGAGTGCTGAAACTGGAACGAGAACTATTAGAAAAAAATAATCAGCTTAAATCAGCCCATAATAAAATAAAACAAAACTATCAACGAATAAAAAATGATATTAATGCCGCAGTCAAAATACAGCAGGCATTGCTGCCTAAATCAACCAATATAGAATTGCCAGTTAATATTTCCTGGGATTATAGGCCTGCAGATGAATTGGCGGGTGATTTATTTGGTTTTTATCCATTGGATGATGTTCATCTGGCATTATATTTAATAGACGTCTCTGGTCATGGGGTTCCTGCGGCGATGTTATCGGTGTATCTGAATAAGATGTTGTGCCCAGAAAAATGTTCAGAATTTATTTATTATGAAAACAGTCATGTAAATACATCTTCCTGTTTCAGAGATCCTGCTGCAATTATTCAACTGCTGAATGAAAACTTTCTTGATGATAATGATGAAATTATTTATTTTACAATGGTTTATGCCATTGTAAATACTCAGACTGGTGATGGAACGCTCTGTCAGGCAGGGCATCCTTATCCCATTGTTGCAAGGCAGAATGGAGCCATGGATATCCTGGGGCAGGGGGGGCATCCTGTGGGTTTAATTGATGATGCACACTATAGCAATGTGAACTTTCATTTGAATCCTGGTGACCGTTTCCTGCTCTATTCAGATGGTATTACAGAGTGCTGTGATCATAATGATTCACTCTATGAACTTCAGCGTTTACAGGCGGTTCTACAACAATCGAGTCAGCAAACGTTGAAGCAGAGTCTAAATAATATTGTGACCAGTGTTGAGCAGTGGCATGGGCTTGGGGTATGGAGTGACTCTTTTGCTGATGATATCTCTTTGCTTGGTGTTGAAATAAAGCCCTATTGAACGTATATTTGAACTGAGTATGTCTGTAATTTTTCAAAGAGTGATCCCATGCAAAGCATTTCCTTTGATATTGAAAGTCTTCTGGAGCGTGTATCATTAGTTGGTATTGCAATATCGGCTCTGTGCCGGGAACATAGGATGGATGATACAGCTTGTTTTCAAATGGAAACCTGCGTTGTTGAAGCGGTTAATAATGCCATAATACATGCCTATGAAAATAAAGCTGGAAATAACGTTCATATTGAATGGTTGATGCAGGATAAGCAATTAACGATTACCATCTCAGATACTGGGAAGACAATGATACAGCCAATACCTGAAAAACTTGTTGCCGCTGAAAGTGAGAGTGGCCGGGGCTGGTTTATTATGCAGCAATGGACAGATTCTGTGCGCTATACGAGTATTGATGGTGTTAATACAACTCTGCTAGAAAAATTAATTCCTAATCCCTGATCCCTTGAGAAAATATTGCCTTTCCTAAGTTGTAGAAATCAACTTAAACTGAACAACTTTATCAGCAAAAGTAGTCATATGATCCTGGATAACTGCTCCTAAAATGGTGAACATTATCTACCGAAAGACCGTATCAGCTTCTATTGTTTATTATTGTGCTCAGACTGCGTCAACTCACACCATAATAAACAATAGAAGCTGATACTCAGTGTGTACTATTTAGGAATAGTTATTTAGTTTGGCTACTTGACTATTAATAACTTGTTCATGATTTCCGATGCTATGAATCACTTATCTTCAGCCTGTTTCTTTACCTGAATCCCTTTCCCCATGAAAAAAATGGTCTTAAGTCATTAGCATTTTTTTAAAATTATTTAATAAAAATGGAATAATTTCAATTCTATTCTGTTTATAAAGTGTAGCAAACAAATAATTAACAAAATAAACAGGAACTATGATGAAAAAAATCACCTGTCATAATGGGAAAAAAAATGAAAAAATTATCTTATCTGGTTACTATAATTGGTGTATCATTAATGAGTGTCAACTCATTTTCGGCAGATGTAAAACCAGCGCCTAATGGTATTGAACTACCTGAAAATTACAAAGATTGGAAGGTTATTTCACAATCACATCGTATTGATAATAATTCGCTGCGTATAATTATTGGTAATGATATTGCTATTCAAGCTGCTCGTGCACATGAGACTAATCCCTGGCCTGCTGGTGCAGTTCTGGGTAAATTAGTATGGAAGCAGAAGAATGATGAACATTGGAACAAAGCTATAGTACCTGATAAATTTATACATGCAGAGTTTATGTTCAAAGACAGTGAAAAATATGCTGCAACGGGTGGTTGGGGATATGCTCGTTGGTTAGGTCTGGATCAAAAGCCATATGGTAATAATGAGCAATTTACTCTGGAATGCTTTGCTTGTCATACACCAGTAAAAGACAGAGATTATGTTTACACAACACCTGTGAGTTTACCTTAGCTCCTGAAGTAAATATAATTTCTTTAACTTATGTGTATTGAATACCCATTTATGAACAGCGGGTATTCAATGACAGATAAATTGTCTTATTTGACTGCTGACAGAGGCAGTAATGAAAAAATTTGAAACAAAATTAATTGAATATATTCCCAGTTTACGTCGTTATGCAACAGCCTTAACTTCAAATAGTGTGTGTTATGCAGATGATCTGGTTCAGGATACTCTGGAGCGAGCCTTAAAAAAACACACTTTATGGATGCGAAATACAAATCTAAGAGCATGGCTGTTTACAATTATGCATAATTTATTTATTAATCAGGTTAATAAATCCAGTTCATATGTATTTGAAGATATTCAGGAACATGAATCGATTGAATCTGCAGTCGATGATCCTGCTCAGGATTATTTTGCTGCTCAACTTAAAAAGCATATGGAAAACTTGCCCATACAACATAAAGAAGTCATGCTATTAGTCTCGTTAGAAGGCTTTTCATATGAGGAGGTGGCAAAAATTCTTAATGTTCCTATGGGCACTGTGATGTCTCGATTACACAGAAGCAGAGAGAAGCTGAGACAAATCTTGTTTAGAGAAAATCCTACCCTGTTAAGAAGAGTAAAGTGAGAAAGTGATGCATGATACTATAAATGATAAAGAGATACAGGCTTATCTTGATCAACAATTAACGCCAGAAAATGCAAAAAAATTTCAGGCACGTTTAAAAAATAATCCTGCGGCACAAAAAAAAATGGCCGAGTATCAGAAAATTGAGGCATCATTAAAGGGCTTGTATCAGCCCATATATGAAGAAATGATCCCGCCTCATTTATTGAATACCTGTAAACAGAAACCATTTAATTATCTTGCTATTGCCGCATCAATATTATTTTTTGTTGTAGGGGCGTTGTCTGGTTGGCAGATAGAGAATTTCAGCACCCCTCACGGAGACTCTCTGGCTATAGATTTGGAAAGCCCGGCTATGTTTGCTCATAGTGTTTATAGTGTTGAAAAATTACATCCTGTTGAAGTGGGTGCAGATAAAAAACAACATATGAACAACTGGTTGTCAAAGCGTTTAAAAACACAAATTAAAGCACCCGATCTGAGACAATATCAGTTTGAATTAGTGGGTGGTCGTTTATTGCCTTCAACAAAAGAGCGAATGGCAGCTCAATATATGTATCAAAATAAAAAGGGTGAACGAGTGACCTTATACATAAAAAGAGGAGTCTGGCCGCAAAAAGAAACAGCGATTAACCACAGTAGTAAAATGCTCCGGAATAACTCATTTAATGCTTCTTTTTGGACTGATGGAAGTTTAGGCTATGTTATCACCAGTCAGTTGGAACAACAGATAAATCAGGAACTGTCTGAAACTATTTATCAGCAAATGAGTCTGAATAAAGCACAATATGTTGCTGTACGTTAAGTATTGAATTCGCTGTATATGAATAACAGCCAGCATACCGCCGCATCCATTTTAGCAATATAATCCCCATATTTTCTTGACGTACGATAAATCTATTGTACAATGAATTTGTCGTACGTGTTAAGGATGATAAATAATGTCAAAAATGTTTGGGCGAAAAAAAATAGTAAAATAAATATGGAAGGCTTTAGAAAAGGAGTCGGTATTATTTGTGGCTGAGCGCCGTATGGGGAAAACCACCGTACTTAATCACTTAAGAGACAATCCGAATAGTGACTATATCGTTATCTATAGTGATGTAGAAGCAATTGCTACACCTCTTCAATTTGTAGAAAAAATTCTTAATAGCCTGTCAAAACACCTTAATCTGAAAGACAAAATATCAATACAAGGATGGGAAGGACTTAAAGGTCTGTTAGGCTCAATGGAACCTAAACAGATAAAATTTCCTGGATTAAAGAAAAACTGGAAACCTTTGCTGGAAAAAACACTGACCACTATTTGTAAAAATACGGATAAACAAGTCCTTTTTTTCTGGGATGAGATCCCTTATATGTTGCAGAAAATCCATCAAAATGAGCTTAAGGCAGACATTATTGATAATAGTGCCCTGGAGATCCTCGATATGCTTCGTTCCCTGCGCCAGAGTATCAGTAATTTAAGGATGATCTTTACAGGTTCTATTGGTTTGCACCATGTATTGGCAGAAATAAGCCGGGACATATCAAGTGAACCGCTTAATGATATGAAAACCATACCACTTGAGCCCTTATCATTAGTAGACGCACAAAAAATGGCTGCTTACCTGTTAGCCAATGAAGAGCTTGAAATAAGTGAGGATCAGAGTATTGAGCTAATGATCAATCAGTGTGACAGAGTCCCCTTTTATATTGAAAGAGTGGTGACCCGCCTGGTATTAACAGAGAAGCCAGTTGATATGGAGCTGGTGAATCAGGTAATAGATGAAATAATCGTTGATGCAAATAATGAACTGGAGATGGAGCATTTTCGTTCCCGGCTGGCTACTTATTATACCGGATCAGAACTCCTGGAAAACAATAGCCCATTAGCACATAGTGATATCACTAAACAGCTATTAGATTTTTTTGCCACCACAGATACCCCACTTTCTATAGATGAGTGTCATAAACTGATAAAAACAAAATTCCCTGTCAGTCGAGATTTAGTGATTAAATTACTGGATTCTTTAGCAAAAGATTATTACCTCTGCAGAAATGTGCACGGTCAGTATTATTTTTGTTTTACATTATTAAAACGATGGTGGTTCAAAGCCCAGGGACTGGGAGGAGCTGGATTATGATTGAGCGTTCTGATTTATTTACCCCCAGTAATAATACTCCGGAATTTTTAGAAACAATATTTGTACAGCGCCATAAACTATTAGAGAAATCAGTGGCGTGGAGCAAAGACAGTATTTTCAATAAACAGAAAAAACACTTATTGTTTATCGGGCCAAGAGGAAGCGGTAAAACCCATTTGATCTCAATGATTGTCAACCGCCTGGAACAACAGGCAGGATCACAGACAGAGCTACAGGATAAAATGCTGATTGTCTGGCTGGGGGAAGATGATATTATCACCAATTTCCTTGATTTAATGTTATCCATCCTGACCACTCTGGTGCGAACCTATCCAGAGCAGTTCCATGACAAGTGTTTACAAGATATCAATATCCTTGATATTGATGCTAAAGCAGATCGAATTATGCACAGTATCAATGAACAATTGGGAAATCAAACCATTGTCCTGATAAAAGAAAATCTAAGTGATGTATTTCGTGGCTTAAAAGACAGCGGGCAAAAGAAATTCAGGTCTTTTTTACAAGAAGAAAGAAATACGCTGGTGCTGGCAACTTCACAGCAACTATTTGACGGCATTGCATCACGAAATGCCGCCTTTTTTGGTTTCTTTGATACCCATCATTTAAAACCTCTTGACCGGGAAGAGGCCATGCAGCTGGTCAGAAAACTGGCAGCGCAAAAAGGTGATCAAAAACTACTGGATTTTTTAAAGGCACCTCAGGGCTGCTTCCGTATGCGTGCTTTACATTATCTGGCAGGCGGCAATCATCGTTTATATATTCATCTGCTGGACTTTTTGACCATGGAGTCCTTTGATGATCTGGTCAGTGCCATGCAGGATCTGGTAGTAGACCTGACACCTTATTTTCAGGAGCGCATTCGTTCACTCCCGGCTCAGCAAGGAAAAATTATCCAGAAAATGTGCGCCATACAAGGTGCTGTACCGGTCAAAGAACTGGCAGCACAGACAATGATTGATGAACGTGGGGCAGCAAAACAATTAGGAGACTTAGCCAGGAAAAAATATGTATTATCACATAAGCGCGGCAAACTGACTTATTATGAAGTGGCTGAACCATTGATGCGTCTTTCTCTGGAAGTAAAAAATTCTCGCGGCAAACCACTGAAAACACTGGTGTCATTATTACGAGCATGGTTCTCAGATGAAGAATTACAAATAAAAGAACATAAGCTGATAAAAGATCCTGAAAATAGTCTGTTTTTACAGTATAAATCTTCTGCTTTGCAGGCAGATAAAAAGATCTTAAGAGATATGCATTCAGAAATAAAAAAAGAAATGCATGTAGGTATTGCTGAAAAAGATTATAAAATTGTTATTCAGTCATGTAATGAGATACTCAATGCTCCCCTGGCTTCAGGGGAGTTTAAAAAAGATAGAATGAATGCATTATTGAATCGTGGTGCTGCTTATAGCCTGCAAGGTGAGACTGAAAAGGCAATTCAGGATTATAGTGCTTTAATTGATTTAGAGGATACGCCCACTGAAAAAAGGGCAAAAGCATTGTTGAATCGGGGGATTACCTATAGCCAACAAGGTGAGATTGGAAAGGAAATTCGGGATTATGGTGCTTTAATTAATTCAGAGGATGTGCCCTCTGAACAAAGGGCAAAGGCATTGTTGAATCGGGGGCTTACCTATAGCCAACAAGGCGAGATTGAAAAGGAAATTCAGGATTATAATGCTTTAATTAATTCAGAGGATGTGCCCACTGAACAAAGGGCAATGGCATTGTTGAATCGGGGTGGAACCTATAGCCAACAAGGTAAGTTTGAAAAGGGAATTCAGGATTATAGTGCTTTAATTGACTTAAAAGATGCTCCCATTGAATATAGGGCAAAGGCATTGTTGAATCGGGGGCTTACCTATAGCCAACAAGATGATACTGAAAAAGCAATTCAGGGTTATAGTACTTTAGTTGATTTAAAGAATGCACCTTCAGATATACAAAATATGGGCCGATTTGCTATCCCAGAGTTATACTTTACTTTGCTGGATAGAGAAAAAGCTCATAATGCACTTAAGGAAGCATTTATTCTGGGAGATAAGAACGCGGGGAGTTATCCGACAAATATTACCGATATCCTTGTTTCTATTATTGGCTTAGGATCTTCTTTCTGGCAGAAGGAAATAGACTGGCTACTCGTTTTATTTAAAGAATATGATGTATTGGCGTATTTAGGAACAGCGCTTATAAAGTCTGCCAGTGCCTTTGTGAACGAGCCATCATTATTGTCATCATTAAAGAAATGGCAGTTGCTCTGGCAAGACGCAGGGGAAGCCTATGAAGAGATCAGTATTTCATTACAAGCTTTAGCAGCAATGAGGCTGGCAATAGAACAAAAAAATGACAAACCATTATTGAGGCTGGCTAAAGAAGTTCGTGAGCTGGTACAGCCTCTTGTTGCAGATATAATTAATAAATAGTTGTACTTCCCATTGATAAGTCAGGATGTTTCATCATAGCAAAAACCAATTTTTATTGGTTTCCTGGGGTGGGTATTGATTAACTCCGTTTAATCATAATGAAAGCAGAGTATATTATTTGTTTGTACGATAATCAAATAGCTTTCTGTGACAGATAGTTTATTTTAGGTTTTTTCTGCTCTCCTCTCCTCTCCTCTCCCCTCTGTAAGGGAATGAAATGTTTAAATTGTGAAAGTGGTATAGCTTAGAAAATAGCTAACGATGTAGCAACTATTGCTAAAATATTAAGAGTATTACTGATGCTAATTTCATTAATATTTGCATCTTTCATTAGAAATACTCTGAGTTAATTTTCTTTTAACCTATATTTATTAAAAGACCAGACTATAATTTAACAGTATGATGTCTGTTTGAATTGTTATTAATGGTGTTTTTTATATATGTTAATGCGGTTAATTTATTTGCTTATAGCGCTTACACTCCCAACATGGGTTTGTTCTGGGGATACTTCCAGCCCAATAAGTGCCTCCAGCCGCTATAAAGATGAACCGATTTTACCTATTCCTCTCACTATAACTCTGGATACACGAAAAATAAAACTAGGAGAACGATTATTTAACGATCCTCAGCTCTCCCATAATAATTTACTTGCCTGTGCCAGTTGCCATCAACTTCTGCTTGGTGGTGATGATGGTTTAGCACGTTCGATAACAAATCAGGGAAAGTCTGATCTGATTAATGCACCTACGATTTTTAATAGTGTCTATAATTTTCGGCAAACCTGGCGAGGAGCATTTAGAACCCTCGAACATCAGGCTGAAGCTGATTTAAAAAATCCCAGACATGGTGCTTCTACCTGGTACGAAGTCTTACCAAAGTTAAATGCCGATGTTTATTATAAAAGAACATTCCAGTCTATCTATCCAGAAGGGATCACTAGAGAAACTGTTCTGGATTCGATTGCTACTTTTGAAAAATCGCTAATAACTCCTAATTCAAAATTTGATCAGTACCTGCGAGGTAATGAGTCAGCCATTACTAAAGATGAGAAAGAAGGATACCTTTATTTTAAACAGTATGGCTGTATTGCCTGTCATCAGGGAGTTAATATTGGAGGAAATGTGTTTCAAAAATTTGGGTTGTTTGCTGATTATTTTTCAGATAGAGGAAATATAACAAAAGCAGATTATGGCCTGTTTAATGTCACTGGGAAGGAAAAAGATCGGTTTGTGTTTCGTGTTCCAAGTTTAAGAAATGTGGCTATTACGGCACCTTATTTACATGATGGCAGTTTAAAATCGCTTAAAAAAACCATTGAATTGATGGCAATATATCAGTTAGGCACCACTCTTCCTGATGAGCACATTGATAAGTTGGAAATGTTTCTAAAAACTCTGACTGGTGAATATAAAGGGCAGTCATTAGTTATGAAAGATGCCTTATGATGACATCAAAAGGTAAAAGCATAATTATAATTGCAGGTTTATTATGCTTGATTAGTGTAATTTACTTTGTAGAAATTAGTAATGATTTTCAGAAAAATCATAATGAAGTTTTATATAATTTACAAGAGCTAAAAAATCTTGATAATAAATTAGATAGAGATGTCTTACTAATTAGATCTGGTATTATCCGTCATTATAATGACCTGGATAATGGTTTAATAAAAATTGAAAAATCACTTAAAAAACTTAATACATTATTTGTAAATGATTTTTCTCTCAAATATGTTGATATCAACAAATTACAAAGCAAGTTGTCAAAAAAAGTAAAGAGTAAAGAGAAAACGATTAATACTCTAAAATCAAATATTGGCGTTTTACGCAATTCTTTTATGTATTATTCAAATGAAAGTCATCGATTAAGCTTGCTTTTTAATATGCTTGATTCAGAGCAATTATCAAATGGATTAAAATGGATTGTTTCAACTGAGTTACCTTTATTTAATACACTTATTATCAATTTATTGAGGAATCCAACCTCTTTTGACAAAGAATTGTTTTCTACACACATCCAAAATTTCAATTCAAAAATAAATAATGTTGAAGAATTAGTATTTTATAATAAATTAAAAATATTAATTCTTCACCTGGAGATGATATTTGAACGAAATTATAATGTGGATACTGCATTAAATGAAATATCTGAAAACAGCCTTATTAAAGTGATTGATGAAATACAGTCGATCTATTTAGACTTGTTTGAAGAAAACCAAAAGCAAATAAGTAATTATCAGAAATTAATTTATCTATTATCGCTTATCCTTATTTTTTATTGTGCAAAATTATTATGGATGCAATTAAACACGTTACATGAAATGAAAGAAATTGCAGTTCATTTGGGATACCAGAAACAAGCGCTTGATGAACATGCAATTGTTAGCATTACAGATAAAAATGGTATCATTTCAGAAGTTAATAAACATTTTTGTGAAACTTTTGGGATTAATAAAAATGACATAATTGGTCAAAATCATAATTTAATTAAATCAAACTATCATACTAGCGGCTTTTACAGAGAAATATGGGAAACAATATCTGTCGGTAAAGTATGGCGAGGTGAAATAAAAGATAAAAAAAATGATAATGAATTTGTATGGCTTGATCAAACTATTGTTCCATTTTTAGATGCTAAAAATGTTATTTATCAATATGTTTCAATTGGAACAGATATTACTAAGCAGAAAAAAATAGAGCAAGATATTGAATTTCAAGCCTATCATGATGCATTAACAGGATTGCCCAATAGACGCTTATTAATGGATCGTTTAGAACAAATGAGTTCATTATGTAAACTTCATAATTATTTTGGCGGTTTGATATTTATTGATTTGGATAGATTTAAAACAATAAATGATTCATTGGGACATAAAATTGGTGACAAACTATTGATTCAAGTTTCAGAACGCCTTAATTTATGCGTTGGAATAGAAGATACTGTGGCAAGATTAGGTGGCGATGAATTTGTTATTCTTTTACCTGAAGTTGATGATGATATTAATTTAGTTACCTTAGAATTACAAAATAAAGCAGATGAAATCAATCGTAAAATCAGAGAGCCTTATTTAATTGAACAACATGTACTGTATACTTCAGCCAGTATTGGAATTGCTTTGTTTCCTGAGATGACACAATCATCAGATTGTCTCAAAAATGCAGATATTGCTTTATACAAAGCAAAAGATGCCGGTCGTGATTGTTTCAGGTTTTTTGATGCAAGCATGCAGGAGGCCGCAGAAGTTCGTTTGTTACTTGAGAATGATCTTCGGGATGCGCTGCTTAAAAATGAATTTAAAATGTTTTTCCAGCCTCAATATGATTATGATAATGCCTTAATTGGTGCAGAATTATTATTGCGTTGGGAACATCATGAGAAAGGTTTGATCTCACCTCAACAATTTATTCCCATTGCAGAAGAAACTGGTTTTATTATAAAAATTGGTGCCTGGGTATTAGAGTCTGGATTCAAGAAAATAAAATACTGGAATAATCGTTATCCGGAATTATCCTCATTACAACGTATCGCCATTAATGTGAGTCCAATGCAGTTTATGCAGAGTGATTTTATTGATGTTGTTATTCGCCTGATTAAAGAAACGGAAGTTGATCCTTATAGAGTAGAATTTGAAATTACAGAAGGGATGTTATTTGCAAATATTGATGAAACAATTGAGAAAATAAAGCAACTTCAATCTTTAGGTATCAGTTTTTCAATTGATGATTTTGGGACGGGATATTCTTCCTTGTCGTATTTGAATAAAATGCCAATTGAAAAATTAAAAATTGATCAATCATTTGTGCGTGATTTACATCTTAATAGCAACAATGAAACAATTGTTCAAACCATTATTTTTATGGCAACAAACCTTGGTATGAATGTTATTGCGGAAGGTGTTGAAACAAAAGAAGAACTGGAGGCTCTTAATTCTATGGGCTGTAAAAAATATCAGGGGTATTATTTCAATCGACCAATGGCTGAGGATGATTTTGAAAAAATACTTACTTCTGGTTAATTTAAGTCATAAAAACACAATCATTTTATTATACGCTTTAGCAGTAAATATTTCATATTAGTAAAAACAAATGGTTATTTGTATAAGTTCTACGAGCTGAAAAAATTAGTTAAATCTATTGTTTGTCAAATTCAAGATAAAGTGGTCTTACTCAAAATTGTTTTTAAATTATCTACCGCCTTGTTTGTCTCTGTTTTAGTATCATGCTGATGTGTTTCCATTAAGAGTTGATTAATGTTTTTAAGCATTGATAGAAACAGAGCCTTCCAGGTGTATTTTTCTTTTACTAATGATCGGGAGTTTTTCTCCAGAGTCTGCCAGGCCGACTTATTGTTTAACAAAGTATGAATAGACTCAACCATACTCCTGGTATCATCTGCAATAGCAAGATGTTCCATATGAGTGACTTCCATACCTTCACTGCCGACAGAGGTTGTTACTGTGGGTATCCCTCTGCACATGGCATTGAGTACTTTGACTTTCATCCCTGCACCAAAACGAAGTGGTGCAACAAAGACTCGATGTTGCTGAAAATAGGGTTCTAAATTTTGTACAAAACCTGTGAGTTTGATCCCATGACAGGCTTCAACCGCAGTGATCAAGCGCTGATCAGGATTTTTTCCAACAATGTTGAAAGTGAGTCGTGGATGTTGTTTGAGCAACTCAGGCCAGACAGATCCTATAAACCAGAGTAAACCATCGACATTAGCCTCCCAGCCCAGTGAACCGATGTAAAGTAATGATTCTTGTGTGTTTTCATATTTTAGTACCGGTAATTTTAGCTGACTATCATCACCAAGGTGATAAGTATAACGGCACTTTTCCCTGCTAACACCAATTGATTCAAGGCTGTCAATATCATTCGGGGATGCAAATACAAGATGAGCCTGTTCACAGGCGTTCTTTTCATATTTCTTGACACGTATAGATTCAAAATAACAAACCAGACGTTTTGCAAAAGAATGATCTCTGTTTTTAGCATATCGATCCCACATGAGATAATAAGCATTATGTTCATGCAGGATAATCTTTCCCTTATAGTCCTGTGGAATATATTGAAAGACCTCATAGTGATCTATAATAACCATATCATAGTTATAAATATTCTCTTTGATTTTAGCTGTAAAATAATCAGAATGAGTTCTGTAAATATTTAGCGGTATTTGGTGCCAGTAACTTTTTATTAGATTCATGATTCCTCTGGCACATTTAACCGGAGTGAAATAGAAATTATTAATCTGTATTTGTTTTATAAAATCATGTACATGATCTTCATCATTTTCTTTGAGGATTGAAGCTACAGAAACCTGGTAGTTTTGAGTCAAAAATTCCAGTAATTTCCAGCTTTTCATTTTTCCACCGCTTACTGGAGGGTAGGGGAGTTCAGGTGTTAAAAACAGAACTTTTTTGATAGGAATATTATTCGTACTTTTCATTATATGGCCCCACTGTCTTTGGAAAATATAACAATAACTGTTTTTAAAATGAGCTTGATATCATATAAAAGGTTCCATTTTCTTTGGTAATCTAAATCCAGTTGAATAATATCTTCAAAATTTTTGATACAGGAGCGCCCATTGACTTGCCATTCACCAGTAATACCTGGTTTGACGTCCAATCGCTGCCAGTGAGGTATGTTATATTGTTCAATTTCATCAGGTGTTGGTGGCCGTGTGCCGACCAAACTCATAGATCCTTGAAGCACATTCCAAAATTGAGGTAATTCATCAAGACTGGTTCGGCGTAAAAAATGACCAACTCGGGTGATGCGTGGATCAAATGAAGATTTAAAAATAGGACCATTTGCTTCATTTTTTATTTCATGTTTACGAGCTTCTGCATCAGTAGACATTGTTCTGAATTTATAAATTTTAAATGGACTGCCAAGCCATCCCAGTCGAGTCTGAGAAAATACAAGAGGTCCACTGGATTCTATTTTGATGGCAATGGCAATGGGTATAAGCAGAATAGATGTAATAAACAGACCAACAATTGAACCAACAATGTCAATAATTCGTTTGCTTTTTGAGTGCACTGATGGATGTGTTTCAGGAAGACTTAGCTTGTCACTTTGGATTTCCTGGTGCTTTGAAACAAGAATTTGTTCTAAGCCGGTCATTTTTAAAACAGCATAAACTTGATCGCTGGTTTTAGAGACAAGCAATTTGATACCATATTCATTTGCTAATTTAATGCTTTTTACAAGAGCTCCAATGCCGCTGCTGTCAATGAATTTTGTTTTTGAGAAATCCAGTATAATTTTGTATGGTTTATTATTATGGGTACAAATTTTTTTAAATTGCGCTGGAAATGAAGCTGCTTCAATTGCACTGAATCGGTTGGCAACAACAATGTTTGTTATTTTTTTATGATTGGATTGCAATTGTTCCCAATTAACTTCGGCATTCATGATAAACATCCATAATAATATTTAAATGTAGTGTAAGCTCTTAATTTAAAATCGAATTTACCTTTGCACTCAGCTTTTTCAGATCAAGTGGTTTGGTTATATAGTCTGTTGCACCAGCATCAAAAGCCTCCTCAATTTCTCCGATCAAATTTTTTCCTGTTAACATTAATACAGGAATATGAGCAGTATTTGGATTACTTTTAATCTGCTTTAAAACATCAAGGCCATTAATTCCTGGCATGACCCAATCCAGAATAATAAGTGCAGGATTATTATTTCGGGCAAATTTGATGCCGTCATAACCATTACTTGCCAGGACAACTTTGTATTTATCATGACTGCTCAATCTTGCTTTAGTTAAAATACCAATGGAACTGTCATCGTCAATAACTAAAATTGAAGGTGTTGAAAACCACATATTGATATCCTCGACTTAAAATATTTGTAATGATACTAATCTTAATGCAAGTGGTGTGCCTATTAATTAAATTGCTGAATTTTAAAGGTAATTCTAGGTTTTTGAAAAAAACAATGCAGTTTTGGTATTTTGTTTTGCAGAATAAAAATAATTATTTTGCATTATGCGAAATTAATAAGTCGTATAGTATTAGAATCAAATGGCTGAATTAATCATATCTCGTATTGCAGGGACTTCTGAGCTTTATGAATAGTGATTTGATGGGAAATCATTGGATCATGGACTACACTTTAATCAAATATATCAATTTTGTAGTGTTATAATTTTTTAAATAATCAGGAATTTATGTACAAAAAATGAAAAACAATTCAAAAATACATATTTTAATTGTTGAGGATAATGAATCTCTATCAATTGTTTATCGAAGTTATCTTGAGAAACAAGACTATAGCGTTTATGTTGTGGACACCGGTGAGGATGCTTTAGATTATCTCTCCAGCAATATTCCCGATGTGGTCTTACTTGATTTACAATTACCTGATATGCATGGCACTGATATTTTAAAAGAAATTTCAGAGCAGCAACTTCCATGTGAGGTTGTTATTATTACAGCGCATGGCTCTTTAGATCTTGCAGTAGAAACTATGCGTCTGGGTGCCACTGATTTTTTAACAAAACCATTTGATGCTAACCGTCTGATTGTCACCGTTGAAAATGTACTGAAGCATAAAAGGCTCAATCAAATGGTTGAAACTTATCAGGAAAATTTTTCCAGAGAACATTTTCATGGTTTTATTGGTGCTTCATTAAGTATGCAATCGGTCTATCGAATGATTGAAAGCTCTGCTAAGAGCAAAGCCAGTGTCTTTATTATTGGAGAGAGTGGTACTGGTAAAGAACTTTGTGCGGAAGCACTTCACAAAGAAAGTAATCGGAAAAAAAATGCCTTTATTCCACTTAACTGTGCTGCCATTCCTAAAGATCTAATGGAAAGTGAAATTTTTGGGCATGCAAAAGGTGCTTTTACCGGGGCAGTAAAAGATCGTGAAGGAGCGGCTAGTCAGGCGAGAAACGGGACATTATTTTTAGATGAAATTTGTGAAATGGATCTGGAATTGCAAAGTAAATTATTACGATTTATCCAGACAGGCACTTTTCAAAAAGTAGGCAGTAGTAAAATTGAAGAAGGTGATATCCGATTTGTTTCAGCAACCAATCGTGATCCACTTGAAGAAGTAAAAGCTGGTCGTTTCAGAGAAGATCTTTATTACCGCCTGCATGTGATCCCTATAGAATTACCTCCTCTGAGAGAGCGTGATAATGATGTGATCAAAATTGCAAGGGAGTTTTTATCAAGCTATAGTCAGGAAGAAGGAAAATCATTTACTTCTTTTTCACTTGAAGCAGAACAAATGATTTTAGAATATGACTGGCCTGGTAATATCAGACAATTACAAAATGTAATAAGAAATATAGTGGTATTAAATCAGGCTAATATTGTAACGCCAGAAATGTTACCCCCGCCACTGAATAAGATAAAAATCCAGCCAATTAATAATTATTCTATTGTTTCTGAAGTTCCTGGCAAAACAAGTACTCAACAAAGCAATGAAATTATTCCACTGTGGAAAGTAGAACAAAAAGTCATTAATGAAGCGATAGTATTATGTGACGGAAATATACCTCAAGCTGCTGCCAGACTTGAGGTGAGCCCGTCCACCATTTATCGGAAAAAACAAAGTTGGGAAGATAGTGGATTATAAGATTATAGCTTCTACTTTATGGGATAAACCAGGTTACGCCCGGCATCTTTGGCTTGATAAAGATACTGGTCAGCTTCTTCTATTATTTCAAGTCGGTTAATTTTTTCTGGAAATGATGAAATTCCTGCACTGAAAGTAACTAGAAATACCTTTGATTCGCTGGAATGCATAATTTCTGAAAATTTCTCTCTTAATGTATTGATAATTGCATAAGCTTTTTCTATTGTTGTATCAGGTAAAATAATTCCAAATTCTTCACCACCATAGCGTCCAATGATGTCAGTTTGTCTCAGGTTTTGTTTTAAAAAAACAGATAAAGTTTTTATTACTTTATCACCGATAATATGCCCGTACTGATCATTAATTGATTTGAAGTTATCAAGATCAATCATGACGTAGCAAAATTCTGAGGAATTGCGAAATGAACGATAAATTTCTAAATCAAGATGTTCTTCAAGCATAGCATGATTATATAGTTGAGTCAGACTGTCTTGCATGATGAGTGAACGTAGACTTCTAGCTCTTTTAATTCGACTCTTCAGATTATTGATAATAAAAAATGATTTGGTTGATTTATCTAAAAAATCATCCACACCATCAGAAATTGATTTAAGATGAATGACTGGATCGGTTTCAGAAGACAAATAGACAATAGGTATTAATTCAATATTGATACGTTGTCTCAATATCTTCGCTAATTCAAATCCTGAACATTCAGGCATATAATAATCAATTAACAGCAAGTCTGGTTTAAACTCTGTAATAATATTTAAAACGTTATCAATATTGCTGATATGTTGACAAATTATACCTGCTTTATTAAATACATTTCTATAATATGTGCCGATAGATTCATCGTCATCAATAAATAAAATTCGATAGGGTGATTTATTTTTTTTGCATTGTCTGGTGATGATTTCAGCTATTTCAGAAGCTTCAAGAGGTGTAGATAGAAATGCTTCACCATAATTTCTAATACCTTGTAAATGAGCTGATATATTATTATTGTCAGAATAATATATAAAATGAATATCATCTTCAAAATGAAGCTTTGCATATTCAATGACCTTAACTGTCATATCGTTAATAAAGATTGTATTGATAAAGAAATACAAAGTCTGGTTTTGATTCAAAGCCAGATCTTCCTTGAGAGTACTTATAGTTGATAAAAAATCTTCAATTGAATTGAGAATATTAACCGTATAACCAAAGTCTTCTAACTGAGTTTCCAGAGTATTTAATGGCTGATTATTATCATTTATGAAAAAAACTGAAATTGTTTCACTTTTATTTTCCACTTGTTTTTCATGATAATTAATAAGTTTATTCATTAGCCTGCTCCATTTGAATATGATAATAAATCAGATGATTTATTTTGTAAAAATGATTGATAGGTTAATTTAAGTCCTTCAATAATACTGGTGAAGGGTTTTGCTGTGATACCTTTGTAAAACTGAGCATTATTAGCCGTTGACATAGTGACCCTGTGAATCTCATTTAATTTGTATACTACAGATAGTGACTGAACAGAAATAGATTGTAATATATTCAGTAGCTGATCTTATGTAGTGGCTCTTTTTAACTGAGAGCAAATTTCCTGCCAAAGTTGTGAATATGTAAGCAGATATAGGCTGGTCAAAAAAAAATGGCCGACTATTGGACAATAAAAAGTCATTATGCAATAAAAATGGATGATCAAAATACTGCATTTGCATTTTGCAAATAATACCCATCATATGATGAGAATTACCTAAGATAATCATTGATAACTCATTGAAACTAAATGTTTATTGTTGTTATGGAATGTCTTGTGCATTTATAAATAAATTATTTCATTAACATTGGAATATTTTAAAAAGCTGTTGTTATTTATCGTCCGGGATATAACTTTGAGCATGCTTTATGAGTAATAGTTTTTGTGGCTGGAATTGCTTTTTGTCCTGGTGATATTAAAAATAAAGAAAGGAAATACCATGATACCTAAAGTCTATATTGTTATCCTGAATTGGAATGGCTGGCAAGATACAATTGAATGCCTTGAGTCTGTTTTTCATCAGGATCATGAAAATTATAAAGTTATAGTCTGTGATAATGCTTCTGAAGATCATTCAATTCAACACATACAGGCATGGGCACAAGGTAAAGAATTACTTATGCTTTCAAATGAATCAGCATTCTTTTCATCAACATTATCTCCAGTAGCAAAACCAATTAACACTCATGTTATTGATAGAAAAACAGCTGAATCAGTTAAAATCTCAGATGAAAATCAGCCTGAGTTAATGATTATTAAAACTGGGGGTAACCTTGGTTTTGCGGCTGGTAACAATGTTGCTCTTCGTTATGCTCAAAATCAGGATGACTTTGATTATGTCTGGCTGCTCAATAATGATACGGTTATTGAAATTAATTGCCTGAGTGAGATGGTTAAATATACAAAAAATTATCCGAAAGCCAACCTTTGTGGAAGTCTGATCCTGTATTATGACAATCCAGAAATTGTTCAGGCTCTTGGAGGAAATGGATACAACAAGTGGACAGGCAATGCTACTACGACTTATGGGAGAGGTCAGTCAACCTCTGATGTAATTGACCATTCCTATTATGAAAGCCAACTTGACTATATTACCGGGGCATCCTGCTTGTTGCCAAAGAATTTTTTACATGAAATAGGGCTTATGGAAGAAAGTTACTTTCTTTACTATGAAGAGATTGACTGGTGTATACGAAATAATGGTACTTATGCACTTTGTTATGCACCGAGTGCCAAAGTCTATCATAAAGAAGGCAGTAGTATCGGATCTCCGAGTGGTGAGCGTCAATCATCACTATTGTCTGATTTTTATCTGTTCAGAAATAAATTAAAATTGACTCGTCGATATTTTCCAGAGGCAATTTTAACAGCTTATCTAACGACAATCTTACAACTTTTAAATCGTGCCCGTCGTGGTCAGTGGGATAAAGTGAAGTTAATTGCTCAGATTTTATTTGGGAAAAATACTATAAGTCATTAAATCTGGAGTATAGTTAATGATTAAAAAAGTTATGCTGTCTCAGAATATTTTGTGTGATCTCTATGAAAATAAAAAACATCATTGATGTAACATTTATTCTCATTTTTTTTGCAGGCTTTCAAGGTGGAAAATATTTCCTGAATAATCGTTTTCAGGAAATAGGCATTGCACTCACATTGGGGCTGTTTCTTTATGCAGCAATTAAAGTGGCAATGTCAGGTCAAAAAGAACGTTGGGCCTGGTGGTTTTGGAGTGCTCCACTTTTAGTTTTGTATACAATGGGCATCGCATCCATTACATTTTCAGTGTATTCAGATACGCCGACAATGCTGAGTTTTTTTGCCACCAGAGAATTTTTAATTGTCTTTCTGGCCCCTGCAATTTATTTCGTTTGTAAATCAGGCTATCCAGTTAAAAGGCTGGAACGGATCTTGATGATCAGCCTTGTTATTATTATATTTAATTATCTGTTTCATTATTTTCGTATTGATCTTCAGGCTGCATTCTTCTCATCAGATGGTTATATGGAATATTTGATCACATACGATGAATGGCGAGGTTATCGTTTAAAACCACCCACTTTTGCATTATTTATAATAACTTTATATATCTGTATGTACTTATTTCAAAAAAAACCATTGCTAAAAAAATGTTTATGGTTCCTCGTGTTATGTATTGTCAGCTATATCTGGTTTCTAATTAAAGCACGCTCGCAAATGGCAACCCTGGCTCTGGCAATGATGGTTTATCCCTTTTTGTTCAGCCGTCCAAAGCGGATCAATATATTACTTCTTGTTGCACCCATTGCATTGAGTGTCATCATACTGGTTAGTGGTATTTTAATTGAAAACTTTGTCAATAAAGATAGAGTTCGGGCAAAATCATTTAATACTGCTATTGAAAATATTTATAAATATCCAATTTTAGGTTATGGTCAGGGGAGCAATTTTGGAAAAAACTATCAGGATATTTTTGGCCCAAAATTCTTTCCTTCTGATCTTGGGATTATTGGCATTACATTTAAATATGGATTTACTGGTGCGTTTTTATATGTTTTCTTTAATTTCTTTCTTTTTAAACGTTTAATTCGAGCCAACTGGTATTATCGACATCGGTATCAGGAACATAATCCACTGATCTGGGCATTGCTGATCTGGATAACGGCCATGACCATTAACCTTATTCTTAATCCTGGTCTGGCTTATATGCAGGGTTTAACAACGGCATCGATTGTAATGGGCCTGACGGCATGTTACCAGGCAGAAGAGAGGTGCCTTGAGAGATAATTATTACTTCTGATTCAGCAATGAATACTGAGTAACCTTTGTTTTGTTGGCTTACTCAGGTTGATTTCTTATTAATCTGAAAAAGCACTAGGTAAAGTTATTAATGGGAAAGATTTGTCGGCTTCCTGAGCTTCAGGGAAATCAACTTTATCGGCAATATCTTCAGCTTTAACAATCCAGCTCCCCCCCATTGATTTATAAACTGAAATAAGTGCTACAAAAACATCACTTTGTTTTTTTATCAATTCAAGCTCAGCATCAAACAAACTTCTTTCTGAGTCTAATACTTCGATATAACTCACATAACCATCATTGTAGCGAATATGAGCAAAGTGCATATAATTGTTTAATGCTGCCACCTGTCGTTCTTGTGCCTGGTATTCTTCCTGGAGTTTTTGTACAGAGATCAATGCATCATTAACTTCCTGTAATGCTGTTTGAATGGCTTTCCTGTATTGAGCTAAGGCTCTTTGTTGCTCTGCTTCAGAAACCCTGAATTGTGCATCAATAGCACCACCTGAAAAAATTGGGCCTAATAAATCGCCTCCAGCAGACCAGACATTGGCTGAACTATTGAGTAGGCTAGAGAGTGAATCACTGGAGTAACCCAGCAAACCAGTTAATGAAATGTTTGGAAAATAGGCTGCCTTAGCAACACCAATACGGGCATTGGCAGCAATTAAATTATTTTCAGCCAGTTGAATATCAGGTCTTTGTTCTAATATTTTTGCAGGAATGCCTGAAGGGATTTTTGGCAAAGTTAAATCATTAGTTTGTTTTTTCCTGATAATGTCATGAGGATTTTGTCCCAGCAGAACTGATAAAGCATTTTCTAATAAGGCAGCTTGACGTTCAATCACTGGAATGCGGACTCTTGCAAATTCATATTCGGATTGGATTTGCGCCACTTCCAGTTCAGAAATAACACCTCCGGCAAACTTTACTTTAAATAAATCGACCGTTGCTTTGCGTCGACTAACAGTATCTTCGGCAGTTTTCAGCTGTTTGTCCAGATTGAGTAACTGTGAGTAACTAGAGGCAACAGAAGAAACTAAAGTAAGAATAACCACTTGTCTGGCGGCCTCTTCAGCCAGTAAATCAGCTCTTGCTGCCTCAGTAGTACGTGCGATTTTACCCCAAAAATCAAGCTCCCAACCAACGTTTAAACCTGCACTAAAGGAATTATAAACTCTTGAACCTGAAGATGAGGCATTAAATGTTTCTCTTGAAAGCTGATTACGATTGGCATTACCACTATAGCCAATCTGAGGGTAAAAACCTGCTCGCACAATATCAACTCGTGCCGCATACTCAGTCACTCGTGCGGCAGCAATTCTGATATCCTGGTTGTTATGTAGTGCCGTTATAATCAGTTCATTGAGCACGGGATCATTAAAGTTTTTCCACCATTGCAGTTCAACAATAGCAGCTGAATTATCAGGTTCAATACGCCAGTTATCAGGTAGTTCTAATTCAGGTTTTTTATAATCAGGGCCAACAATAGTGCATCCTGAAAGGATAAGAAAGGTTATGGATACTAACAATAATTTATTTTTAAAATTGCCTGGTATCATGATTTATTCTCTATTTCTTGAATTGATGGACTACTTTTCCTCTTTGCGAGTCGCTCTTTTCCTGCAGTGATCAGATAATAAAAAAGAGGTACAAAAAATAACGCCAAAGAAGTTGCAGCAATCATGCCGCCAATAATGCCGGTGCCAATTGAGTGGCGTGCATTGGCGCCGGCACCACTGGCTAAAACCAATGGCATGGAGCCTAAAATGAATGAAAAGGAAGTCATTAAGATGGGTCTTAAGCGTAGTGCTGCAGCATTTAATGCCGCATCAAAAGCACTTAGGCCTTCTTTATATTTCAGCTCGGCAAATTCAACGATTAAAATGGCATTTTTGGCCGATAAACCGATCAGTGTCACCAGGCCAATTTGAAAGTACACATCATTTTGCATATCTCTGCCCCATACTGCGACCAGAGCACCAAAAATTCCAAAAGGAACCGCAGTGACAACTGCCAGAGGCAGCGCCCATTGTTCATATTGAGCGGCTAGAATAAGGAACACCATGACCAGAGCAAAAGCAAAAATGATAGTCGATGTGCTGCCGGCTTTTTTCTCTTCATATGCCTGTCCAGACCATGCATAACTAAAGCCATCAGGCAGTAATTGCTCTGAAACGCTTTCCATTTGATTAATGGCGTCGCCTGAACTAAATCCTGAACCCGCATCACCGGTAATTTTAGCGGCAATAAAGCCATTAAAACGGGAAACTAAATCAGGCCCGGAAACATATTCAGTTGTCACCAATGAGGACAGTGGCACCATTTCACCGTCTTTTTGACGAACAAAAATATTTTGTATGTCTTCGGGTTTTGAGCGAAATTGTGGTTCAGCCTGCAAAATAACCTGCCAGATCCGTCCATTTTTATTGTATTGACTGACATAAAGTGAGCCGAATAATGTTTGTAATGAGGCATAAATATCCTCTATCGGCACACCAAGAGTTTCAGCCTTAGCTCGATCAACATAGGTCATTAACTGTCGTGATTGGGCATTAATAGTGGTGTTCAGTCGAGTAAGTTGTTCTTCCTGGCTTGCTTTTGAAATAAATTCTTTGGTCATTTCTGATAAATAGGATACACCACCCTGACCTCGGTTTTGCAGCCAGAATTCAAATCCACCCTGAGCACCTAAACCGGGTATGGCGGGCGGGTTAATAGGGATAACAATGCCTTCTTTAATTTTTCTTAGACGGGGAGTGACATATTTCATTAATGCTTCTGCTGATAATGAAGGATCTTGTCGCAATTTAAAATCTTTTAAAGAGACAAATACCGTTCCTGTATTTGTTTTAAACTGGCCATCAATAAGACTGTATCCTGAGAGTGCTGAGAAATCTTTAACAGCGGGGTGTTCAGAGAAAATTTGGGCCACCTGATTGGTTATTTCTTCTGAACGATCCAGACTCGCACCATCAGGCATAATAATCACTGCAAACATGAAGCCCTGATCTTCCTCAGGGACAAAACTGGTAGGAATGGATTGGAATAGAAAAACCATGCCGTAAAGCATGGCACCCAGAAGCGTTAATGAGATGACCAGACGACGCATGGTTGCTGAGACACCCAGTGTATAAGTTTTGATTAAGCGATTCATGGCTCGATTAAACCAGCCAAAAGGCCCGCGTGTTGCTTCTTCTCTTGGTTTTAATAATAAAGCAGACATTGCAGGAGTCAGAGTCAATGCAATAAAACTGGAAATAGCCACTGAAATTGCAATGGTAATGGCAAATTGTTTGTATAAAACGCCAGTGGTGCCACTCATAAATGCAACAGGGACAAAAACAGCAATTAAAACTAAAGAGGTTGCAATCACAGGTCCAGTGACTTCTTTCATTGCAGCCAGAGTTGCTTCACGAGGTGCCATTTTGTGCTCGGCCATATTTCGTTCAACATTTTCAACAACAACAATCGCATCATCACAGACAATACCTATGGCGAGTACTAAACCAAACAGAGTCAAAAGATTAATTGAAAAGCCAAGCGCTATCATACCCACAAAAGTTCCAATGACTGACACCAGAATTGCAATAGTCGGGATCAATGTGGCATTGAAATTTTGTAAAAACAAATAGGTCACTAAAATCACGAGAATAATAGCAATAATAAGTGTTTCAACCACTTCATCAATTGAGGCTTGAACAAACTGGGTGGTATCCAGAGAGACAGTATAATCGATGCCTTCAGGAAAGCCTTTTTTGAGCCTTTCCATAAGTGCTCTGACATTTTTAGAAACATCAACCGCATTGGAATCAGGTTGCTGATAAACAGCAATAAAACTAGAGGCTTTGCCATTCAAATTTGAACGAAGCAGATAAGTTTTCAGGCCTTCCTCTGCTCGTCCGACATCTTTGAGACGAACAATAGCCGTACCTTCCTGTTCTGACTTAAGAATAATTTCTTCAAATTGCTCTGCAGTAGAAAAACGACCTTCAGTAATGACAGGAAAAGTCATGGTCACTGGATCATTTGTCGGTGCCTGACCAAGGCTGCCAACACCAAATTGTTGATTTTGTGCACTGACCGCAGATTGAATATCTTTGGCAGTCAGTCCCAGGCCGGCCATTCGATCAGGCTGCAGCCATAAGCGCATGGCTAAATCAGGAAAACCCATCACACTAGCCTGATTAGCACCCTGAACCCGCTTAATTTCATCAAGTACATAGAGATCAGCATAATTACCAATGAACTTCTCATCATAACGCCCATCAGGAGAGAATAAACCAATAAGCATTAAAATACCGGATGAGCGTTTCTGAACAGTAACTCCTGTATTTTGTACCACATCAGGCAATAAGGGCAGCGCCTGATTCACACGGTTATTGACCTGAACTTCTGCAGTATCAGGATCAGTACCAATTTCAAAGTAAATAGTCAGACTCATTTGTCCTGTTGCTGAGCTGCTTGAGCTCATATACAACATATTGTCCACACCGTTTACTTTTGTTTCAATAGGGCCGGCAACACTATTCGCCACAGTATCTGCATCAGCACCAGGATAACTGGCGCTCACCGTTACCTGAACTGGTGTGATTTCCGGGTATTGGGTAATGGGGAGTGAAGCAAGTGAAACTAATCCGGCAATGACAATAATAATGGACAGCACTGTTGCCAGAACAGGGCGTTTTATAAAGATATGAGAAATCATAAAATCAGGTTATCCACAGAGGTAATTATAATTAATGTCATTTTTGAGCCGCGGGATCTTTTTTGCTTGCTGCTGAAAGCTGTACACCTGCTCTTACTTTTATACCACCGGTAGCAACTACTTTTTCTCCGCTTTTTAAGCCCTCATTAATAAACCATTGATCGCCGTCCCAGGCACCTGTTGTGACTGGTCTGAATTCTGCCTTATTCTGTGTATTAACAACCCAGACAAAACTCCCTTTGGCACCCTGTTGAACTGCAGTTTTAGGCACAAGAATAGCATCAGGCCTTATAGCGCCTTTGATTCTGGCTCGAACAAACTGCCCCGGTCTTAAAGTAGAATTTGGGTTGGCGACCTCGGCCCTCATCAGAAAGGTTCCGGTTTTTTCATTGAGTGAAGCATCAGCGAAAGTAATTTTTCCTGAATGTGGATAAATACTGCCGTCACTGAATATAATTTCGACTTCAAAATTATGATTATCAGGCATTTTCAATAAACCAGCCCGCTCTGAGGAGCGAGCTTTTAATAACTGGTTTTCTGAAACACTGAATTCAATTCGCATTGGTTCAATTTGGGCCACATAAGTTAATAAGCCCTGGGAACCCATACCGATATAAGCACCTTCCTGTTGAATCGCGAAACTAGTCAGGCCATTAACGGGTGAATAAATATTGGTATAACCTAAATCCAGCTCAGCCTGAATAACATTGGATTTAGCAATCTCCACTGATGCAGCTGAGGCTCGATAATTACCCAAAGCATCATCCAGTTCTTTTTGTGCAACTGCTTTTTTCTTAACCAGTGGGCGAACTCGATTAAGATTAATCTGGGCGGTTTCCGTACGAGCTTGTTGTTGTGCCATTTCTGCTTTAGCTGCGTTCAGCTTTGCCTCAAATGGTTTTTTATCCATTTGAAATAAAAGCGTTCCTTTATCGACGAATGAGCCTTCCTTATACAAGCGTTTTTCAAGAAAACCTTCTACTCTTGAGCGTATTTCCACTTTACGAGAACTGGCTGTCTTACCGACAAATTCAAATGCAACTGGAGTATCATGGGATTTGACAATGTAAGTGACAACTTCAACAGGTTTAGATTGTTTTTTTACTGGTGGTTTGTCGCTACAGGCAGAGATATGTACTACAAAAAAAAATAGCAGCAATATTTTACAGGATAATTTCATATGCTAGAGGTACTTAATTTTAATAAAGTTAAGGCAATGGTAACACTTAAAATATTACTTTTATACTAAAAATTACCCGTTCATATGCTCTAGGTTATTCGTTGCTTCTGGTCACTTCTTCAGGAATAACAACTTCTGCAACTCGATTTGAAAAGAAATAAAGCTGATACATATTTTGCATAAGACTAATTTCCATGTGAGCCATTTTTATATAGCTTGTCACCTGACTGCCAAGATTGCTTGATTTTCTTGTTAATATTTTATTAACATATCGTTTCATAGTTGTTTTTTTATTCATCACAAATTCTGCCGCCTGTGGATCATTTTCTCCAATTGCTTTGATGGCACTTTTAACAGTCTGGCAAATATCCTGATAGAATTCCTGAAATAATTCTCGAGTAATATCACTGGCTCTATGATTATTTGCTATAAAGAATGATATCACTTCAACCATGTCTGCTTTTATAACTTCGGAGAGGTTTCTTAAATTAATGGTTGCGGTCATTAATGCATGGTGATCCATGCTTTCTTTTTCCGTTAGATCTTCTTTTCGTATTTTACTGAGAAACTTAAAGATTAAAGATTCCAGTTGATTTACTTTATCACTGGTTAAAATAATAGATTTAAGTTGTTCACGATCATGATTTTCTATAGCGGGGCGTAAATCAAGCAACATCTCATAGATTAGCCCCCCCATTCGATTAAGTTCCATACGAGTTTCTTCAAGAGCCAGAGTTGGTGACTCAATAGAATCTTCATATAAATATTTTGCTTCAATAAGTGTATCTGTTTTTTCAGGAGCTGCTGGTGCCAGCCGGATAGCTAATTGAGCGAACCATCCGGTAAACCCAATAAATAAAATTGTATTAATAATATTGAATAAAGTATTTGCATTGGCAATTTGCCGTGGGATAAGACTGGCCTGATCTGAATTACTTATCTCGGCAGCTCCTGGTGATATTATGACGGCTATTTCAGCCAGCTGCGGGATAAACATGAGCCATAATAAAGCCCCCATTACATTAAACATCACATGAACAATCGCTGCACGCTTTGCTTCAACGGGTTTACCGATTGCTGCCAGCATCACCGTGACACAGGTACCAATATTGGCCCCCAGAGCAAGGGCAATGCCTGCAGGGAGACTCAATAAGCCCTCACTGGCCATCGCAATGGCAATACCAACAGTTGCAGCAGAAGATTGCACCAGACCGGTAAAGATTGCCCCGGCAAGCAAGCCAATAATTGGACTTTCCATTGATTTTAAAAATTCAATAAAGGGTTCGTAGGAGCGCAGCGGTATCATGGCATCACTCATGATCCCCATACCAAAAAATACCAGACCAATTCCCATGAGCATCATGCCGTAATATTCCACTTTCTCCTGTTTGGCAGTAAAGCTCATAAAAAAACCAACTGCTATTGGTAACAGCGCATAAGCAGATAAATTAAAGGCTAATAATTGTGCTGTGACTGTACTGCCGATATTGGCTCCCATGATCACACCAACGGATTGGCTGAGAGTCATTGTTCCTGCGGTAATAAAACTGACCACAAGAACAGTGGTCACAGAGGATGAATTAAGTACACCAGTCACAAAGGCGCCGGTGATGGTACCCATAAAACGGTTGGTTGTCAGCTTTGAAAGCAATAGCTTTAATGTCTCACCAGCGGCTTTTTTCAGGCCTTCAGAAAGCATATCCAGACCAGCGAGAAATAAGGCAAGCCCGCCAAACAAACCCATGCCAAGCTGAAACCAGTTAATGCTGGTGTCTTTGGGTAAAGTTGCCGGAATGGCCGCCGCCGATGACCAGGCAGCCCAGGTAAAAAGGAGTAACAGGATGACAAAACCGGTTGCTTTATTTATCAGCGCTTTATCTGTTAATGTTTTCATATTCAAAGGCTCAAGTTAATAATCCAGGCAGGCGTTCAGTTTTTCATTATGCATCTGATCAAATTTAACAAAGATATATAGTTTCTCATGCTGATCTGATATAGATGTGGGAGCAATACTCATGAGCTCTGGTTTCTGAATATTAAAGCCAGGAACTAATTTATTTACTTCATTACCAATTTTTATATGGGTTTTGCATCAACATGGCATTATAGTATTTATTTTGTCCGGTTACTTCTTCAGTGATCCACTTTGGTTTCTCAAAGGCTTCATCTTCTGAGTCAAGTTCAACTTCTGCAACTACCAGTCCTTGATTGTCACCATAGAACTCATCCACTTCAAAAGTATGTGCACCGGATGTTACTAAAAAACGAGTTTTGTCAATAACTCCCGCTTCACAAATTTCCAGCAACTCTTTCGCTTCGTTGATATTGATTTCTTTTTCCCATTCATAGCGAGAAGCACCAGATTCATTGCTTTTACCCTTAATGGTTAGATATCCGGTATCATCTTTAATGCGAACACGGACAGTACGTTCGGGTACTGTTGAAAGATAGCCTTGCACAATATGCACTTGTTTTTCAGCATCCTGCTTAAAAGTATCACCGGCTACCAGGAATTTTTTTTCAATTTCAAAAGGCATTTTAGATCTTCTCCGCCATAAACTATAAAGAATTTAATATTTTTAAGAGCTGCATCTCTCGAGGTTTTTTAATCTCTTTGATCTTAGTGGGTTCAGAATACTATTCAATACCTTCGGGCATGATTTATGAATAATACTTCAAATCAACTTGCGGTAAACAAATTGTTAAATAACATTGAGTAAATAGAGTTCGATCAAGGGTGAGTTGTTACTCGAAACTTTAGACTAATAATACGCTAAAAAATAAAACCCTAACACTATATAAAACTAAATGCAAAGATGAAATAGTCTCCACCTTTGCATAAATTTTAAATAAGCCTTAAGATTATTTAGTTGTATTATACCTTTCAGACTCAGGAAAAACTGAGTCATTAAAAATGAATTTAATAAGTAAAAGTTAAAAATGTGTAAATATACTAATCCTCGATTTAAAAAATCTGCGCTGATCACCATTGATACACAAAATGATTTTACTTTGAATGATGCACCAGCACAGATTGCTGGAACAAGAGAAGTTATACCGAATATGGCTCAACTTTTAGAAGTCTATAGAAAAAAAGAACTACTTATTGTCCATGTTGTCCGATTGTATCTTGGTGATGGCTCAAATGTTGATTTGTGTCGAAGGCAGCTCATAGAAGAAGGAAATGAAATGGTTTCCCCAGGATCTGATGGGGCAGAGTTAGTTGAGGCGATAAAACCTGATGAATCAACAAGACTTGATGCCAATGAGCTTTTATCAGGTAATTTACAACAAATTGGTAACAATGAATATGTCATGTATAAACCTAGATGGGGAGCTTTTTACAAAACGCCGCTTGAAGAGTTTCTACAGCAGCGTGAAGTGGATACTTTAGTGTTTTCAGGCTGCAATTATCCAAATTGCCCAAGAACAAGTATTTATGAAGCAAGTGAGCGAGATTTTCGGGTTGTTTTAGTCAATGATGCTGTTTCACAATTGTACCCAAAGGGTGAAGAAGAAATGAAAAACATAGGTGTAAGCTTGCTTGAGACAGCTGAAGTAAAAAAACAAGTAGCCTGAGCAAATAAACAATAATTCTTAAGTGCTCATTCTATTGTCCCAATTTGCTGTATTGTTGCACGCTGGGTTAAATTATTTTTGTTTTCTTTCTTTGCTTTCACCAATACATTTAGAGAGCTGTGGAGTACATAAATTTTGCCTTGCCTGACAACCCCCGTAGTGGGATAAACATTGCCAAGAGGGTATTCATCAACAAGAGCTGCTGTTTGCCAATGATCATCACTTTTAATAATAAATGCTTTTTCATTGTTAACGCCTGATGCTCGGTTAGCAACAATCAGTAAATTATTATTATTAAGCAAGGTTACTCCATCTGAGCCAAATAATTTTTTTCCCAGTTTAATTTCAGAGAAACTGTCTGGCTCTGTCAGAGGGATTTTAAATAGGATCCCGGTGCTTTTCATAGCTGCAATTAAATAACCATCAGGATGAAAAACAATTCCATTAAGGTTAATTCCCTTTCCCTTAAAACGATCACTTTGCAAAAAAATACTCGCTTCTCCCTTAACATTAATTTTATAAATAACAGGAGCAAAACTATCAGTAACATAGGCATTTCCAGTAGAATCGATAGTCAGGCCATTTGCCAAATGAGGATCTTGCGGCAATAGATCGCCTAAATTTACAAAGTGCAGAGCTTTACCTGTGGATAAATCATAAATGCCCAAAGCGGCTAATTTTTTGATTCCTTTGGGGTAAGCTTTTATGCTTGAGCCAAGATCGCCACTGACAGCTAATAAGCGATTGCGTTGTTCATCTACCCAAATGCCCAGGGTTGAAATTAAGCGCTTATCATTTATAAAGCGCTGATAGTGACCATCCTGATCAATTTCATAGACCCCACCATCTCGAAACGAGCCAACAAGAAATTTATTGGTTTTTGGGTTGTATTTTAAGCTTTCAGGATATAATGCTGCTTTTTTAATACTAATATATTTTAACTGAGTACCGCCAAGAGTGATTGATTCTGCCATCACTTGATTTGAAAGAATACAAGCTAATACTATAAACCAGAGCATGTGTCGCTTTATTCCTGCCTTCATGTATAATTCTCCTGATATATTTGGAAATGCTTGATGCAAGATATCAATCCTAATTGGGACCCTTTAAATCTCACAAATATGTACCTTAGTTTATTTTTTAGGCTCTGATTAAATGTCTACAGAGAGATGCTATGCAAAAACAAACCCATAAAGATTTTACCAAATGTCCCATAGAGGCATCTCTTGCATTAATACAGGGAAAATGGAAAGTCGTGATTATGTTTCGTCTTATGGACGGAGCTAAACGCTTTAATGAGCTTTCCCGCCTGTTGCCACAGGTAACTCAGCGTATGTTGACCAACCAGCTACGCGAGCTGGAAAGGGATGGTCTTGTCCATCGAAAAGTTTTCCCTCAAGTACCCCCTAAGGTTGAATATTCACTAACAGAACTTGCTGACAGCCTGCTGCCTATCATGCTGGCTCTTAAAGATTGGGGGAAAACCCATTTACTGCCCTGATTTAATGGCAGATTCAGGCAACTCAACACGAATTGCTGCTCTTAAAGCCGCAAGTTTCAGATTGTTGGAGTGGTCATCGGGATATTTTTCCTCAAGGACTTTTTTAACATCCTCCGACATATTGCTGCTATGGCATAATAGACATTTTTGAGTAACATACATTGGCTGATAATAGACATAACGATTATTGTCTTTTTCAACTATCTTACGCGCAAAATATTGTTTGTTTTCTGATTCATCGCTTAAGAAAAAATCTAAAGCAAGCTTATCCATAGTATCGGGCTTATTGATGGGATTTCTATATTGATAGGTTGGCCGCCGAATAGTCATACCCAGTTCAAAAGAGTCAGCAATATCATTAATGATTGTTACTGATTTACTCCAGCCACGAGCAGCTTCAGCAATTCCCACAGATTTAATGTCCGCCAGCATGGTTTTCATCAGTTTTTGTGACACCTGATCGGATGCTTTTTTACCAAGACTAACAATAGAATTTTCTTCATCAGGGGTTAATTTAACTAGATTTAAGTCACTCAATGTTTCTTCAGATGCAAATGCAAATACAGAATAGAAACTAAATAAAATAAAAATTATTGCTTTCACAATTTAATACTCCCATAGATTGTTGTGTACGATAAGCTTAAATTAATTATAAGCCTAATTATTGATATAACAAGAAGGCACAAATTATTCAGTTACTATCTTATTTGATACTATGAAAAAGGTGGGAGATTTGATGATGTTTTCAATTTATAGCTCAGGAATAGATGCTCTACTTGTCTCAGAATACTCTTAGTGATCTGAGTTTTGCAATAAAAAACTATTTAATATGAGGTGAATAAACAATCATTTTGTTTCGGCCTGAATTTTTTGCATCATAAAGTGCTGCATCTGACTTATTCAAGCATGCATCGATATTAAGATCATTTTCAACATCAACAGAGGCAACACCTAAGCTGATAGTGAATGGGATCTCCGTGTTTTCATTAATTTTAACAGGCTGTGTTTCAACCGATGCCCTCAGTTTTTCTGCAATTTCTGCTGCTCTGTTTTCATCCGCGTGTAATAATAAAATGGCAAATTCCTCACCACCGATTCTTGCAACAATATCACTTTCACGGGTATGCTTGTTTAATATAGCAGCCAGATGTTTAAGTACCTGATCCCCGGTACTATGTCCATAAGTATCATTTACCATCTTAAAGCAATCAATATCAAGCATAATAATACTGAGTTCTATTGCTTCTCTCTTTGCGATGCTAATTAAATCTTGTGAAAGATGCTGAAAATATCTTCGATTATAAAGATTGGTTAAATAATCATGACTTGCTTGTTCTTTTAACTTTTCTTTTGCTTCTTTTAAGGCTTTTGTCTGGAAACTCAGTTGAACATGTGAATTAATAAGCTGGCTCTGTGTTTCCTTTTGCATGCTGATGTCCAGAGCAAAAGTGATTAATAATTTTTTATTATTCTCAATGGTCAGAATTTTTTCCTGAATTTGATACCATTTATTAGCTACTTCATTAAAATGTTCATAAGTAACTGAATCATTGTCATTACCATTCTTTTTTTGATTCAATAGCTCATGTACCTTACACCACATGCAGGGAGAACTTTGTGCATATACGGCCTCCCAGCAATTTTTTGCTTTTTCATCAGCCATAATGGCCTTCATTGACTGATTAGCATAGGTTACTTCAAAGGTATCTAAATCAACAATTTTGACCGAAAATAAAGATGAGCTGTTTAAAATATCAATGCTGATAAATTTATTAATAGCATTATTTCCTACATTTTTATCTGCATTATTGTTTGAGTCATCCATATTTAAAATGTCTCTATTTGTCATAATTAAAGTAAATAATCATCGTCAATAATATCCTGATGATAATTTTTATTAATTGTGCCTATTGTCCGGGCTAACTTTTCTTCATTGAGTGGCTTTAAAATATAACCTTTAGCACCTGCTTTTAATGCTTGTGAAACCAGATTTTCCTGACCATGTGAGGTCACCATTATAATATCTGCAGTTTCATCAAAAGATATGATTTCCTGAACTGCGGAAATACCATCGGACAAACCATCCAATACAGGCATAGTAATATCCATAGTCACCATATCAGGTTTTAATTCCTTATATTTTTTGATTGCTTCAGAGGCAGATTTTGCCTGACCAATAACATTATGGCCTATATTTTTAATATAATTAGAAATATTTCGTATGGCCATTGTTGAATCATCAACAACTAAAATATTTAACATTGTAACTCCTGATATAAAGCTTTTACTGAGTTGAGTACTGAATTATTCATCCATCAATTCCTCTTCAACCGTTCCTGCAAGTTCAGGGAAAATTCTACCGATTGCTTCCCTTAATTTATCGGGTGTCACTGGCTTCAACATATAGCCTTTAGCTCCAGATTTCAAGGCATCCATCACCATAGCCTCCTGTCCATGTGAGGTCACCATAATAATATTTGTTTCAGCATCAATTCCTTTTATTTTTTTTACCGCAGTAATACCATCCATACCCGGCATGGTAATATCCATTGTCACCAGATCAGGTTTTAAGGATTCATATAAGTTGATACTTATATGGCCATCTTCCGCTTCTGCAATGATTTCATGGCCAAGAACTTTTAAGTTTCTTGCCAGATTTTTTCTCATGATAAGAGAATCATCGACAATTAATATTTTTAAAATTTTACTATCAGTCTCTTTATTCATAAAACACCCTTAAAATCGGCCAACCAGAAGCTGCATTTCGCCAAATTCTGTATCAATTATGACATGAGCAATTTTTTCATTAATATTATGGGAGCATAATTCATCATACTCGGTAATGAATGGTGATGTGATTTCTAATATGGTTTTATCATAGGGATTAAAAAGTGCGTTGCCAACAATAATGTTAAGCACTTCCATTGAAACACTTTTTCTATAATCTGGTAATTCATCATCATCAATAGGTTCCCCCTGATTGAATTCTTCTAAAAGTTCATCCAGCAGAAAGAGATCATAACTCATGCAAATAGAGACCTCGACTAAACCACTGATATGAATATAGGAGGTAAATTGCTTTAACACAACTTTATCAATAGTTGTGTAAGTAAATTTTGCTTTTTTATTTAAATTAATATTCATATCACTTTGTAAATAAGTTGTTACCCTGTTCACTATCGGTGACAAAATGTATTCAATAGTAATATTATCCTGTGTATTAGAAGCAATGTTAATTAAATTACCATAAATTGCAATTGGAATTTTTAAGCTGACACTGGTTCCCTTGCCTAATTGACTTTCAACTTCAATACTTCCTGATAATTTTTCAACTTCTATTTTAACCGCATTCATGCCAATGCCACGACCAGATAACTCATTGACAACATCATTGGTCGAAAGACCTTCATAAAAAATAAATTCCAGAACTTCTTTTTCAGACAGATTGGAGAGTTTTGTCTGAGTAACAATCTCTGCTGATAATAGTTTTTGTTTAAGATTGTCTATATTGACACCGGCACCATCATCGGTAATGATTATTTTAATGTATTCAGAGTGATCTTCAACATGACAAGAAATCAAGCCAATTTCACTTTTACCTGCTTCTAGCCTGGTTTCTAAATCTTCAATGCCATGATCAATTGCATTTCTAAAAACATGAACTAATGATTTAAAAAAAGGTTTAAAATGTAGCGGCATTAAAATTTCATCACCACCACTTATCTTAAATTCATAAATATTTTTTTCTAAACTTTCAGCGGTTTCCATACACAATTTAGGATAACTTGAAAGTGCTTGATGGATGGTCATTCCTTTGGCTTTATTAATTTCACTTAATATATTTTCATAGGTTGTTACATGTTGATTATCTGAATGCAGTAAATGTGTTATTTTATCTTCAATATTAACCATAAACTTATCATCAACAACAAGCTTATGTTGTTTTTCAAAAAAATCTTCACCTAATATTTTTTTTATAATCTCTAAATCTTTTTCTATCCATGCATGAAAATCAGATTGCTCCAATAATTGCGTCAGTTCCTCATTGGCATGTTGACCACCAATCTTTAAGCTGGATAAGTTTGTTTCTAATACATGCAGTTTTTTTACACAAGCCTGCATCCGTATTTGTGCAAAACTACCTTTGAATGTGTGTATGTCACGATAAATTTCACTTAAATTGGTAGGGAATGATAAGTTATTATTAACAAATGAAAGTTTGTTGTCTGAAAATGTCAGAAAATCATCTTTAAGTTCATAAAATTGTTTTGGATCACTGACAATCGCAACAATCATCTTTAAGATCTCTTGCTCTTGTTTGATCTTGCGTTCCAGAATCTTTTCTTTAGTAATATTGGTCAGAACAAGCATGAATTTATGATTAGTCAATATTTTATAATCAATTTTTATTGCGCGCCTGTTTAATATGAGCTCTTTAGGTAACAATGAAAGCATGACATCTTTGATCATATCACTTGCTTCATTGCACACACTTTCAAGGGTGTCTTTAAAAAATAGGTGACCTTTTTTATCATCAGGAAAGAGTATCTCAGCAATGTTTTTTCCACTGAGTTCATCACCAAGTAATTTAATACATTCTTGTGAATATTCATCATCGATGATGTAATCAAGACCAAAAGATAAAAAGCCCTGATCAGCATTATCCAGAAGAGATTTAACCTTATGACTTTTGTGATTCAATTCTTCCTGTTGTCTATCACTAATTCGGATAATCTTATTGAGTTGTTTATACGTCCTTTTATATTCTTTTAATAATTTTTTTAGTTGTTTCTCATCAATTTCATAAACACTCTCCTCTACAGAAGAATGATTGTTTTGTTCCGTATTTAAAATTTTTTCAAATTCTTGTATGTATTTTTCTTCTCTGCTAAGCATTAAAAAACATCCCGAAACTAACGATTATGTATTAAGATTTTTCAACAAGATTAAATGTCAGTGCTTCCATATCTTCAGCGAATTCTTCACCATATTCTAAGGCTGAATCATTTTCTTCATCATAAATCCAATTAACAATAATATTTTTTCCTTCATCACTGGCATCTTCTAATGTATCAAAAAGATCCATTAGAACTTTGGAACTACTGGAATTAAAATAAATTAACTCAATATTAAAAACCATTTCTTGATCATCTAAAGAGGCAATGCAGTCATCTAACCATTTGTATATTGACTCATAAAATTGAGAGGTGTTTTCAGGGTAGGATTCACCTATCATAGAAAGGGTATAATTACTGGCATTAAAGTTGATTTCTGGAGATGATTTTGTTGCTGATATTTCTAAATTTTCCATAGTATTATTTCTTTTTTGATTGGATTTCTATAAGGAGTTATTTAAAATGTTAGTTAACATTGGTTAAATGCTGATTTTTATGGTGAAAAATGAGTGAATATCATCAATTTTCCGAAAACTGAATTCAAGCGGCTTGCTAGATTTTCTGGCCATTTCAATAAAACCAATTCCAGCACCTTTTGACTCTTCAGCTTTTTCTGCTCTACGGCGTTCTTTATAATAGATTTTCAATTCATTTTTATCCATTGCAGCCAGTTTGGTTAAATAGTCTTCCAACTTATTTTGTTTTTCGGTTTCAATTCTATTGCCACCACTGATAAAAAATAAACCATCTTTTTTTCCGACAACAACGATACCAAAGCTCATGTCACTTCCCGTAGTATCTTTCTCAACTGAATAATTAATGACATTTTCTACCTGCTCAACAAAAATAGAAAAAACTTTTAATGCCGCCTTGCGATCACCATCTTTACCCTCACCTATTTTTACCCGTATGGCACTGCCTATACCTTCAATAATTTCATGACTCATGGGTCCGCTGAAGCTAAAAATTATGCCATCATGCTCCAAATCTTGTTTGTAATTGTATAAACTAATCACAATAAATTTCTCTTTATTTTTATCATTTTAAAGTTTGAATCCAATAATGGTAATATCATCTCTTCTTTCATTATCCCCTTGATATTCTTTTAATGTTTTAAGAATGATAGTCTCCTGCTCAGCCATTGTTTTTTCCTGAATAGAAAGCAATAATTTTTTAAATTTTTTATTGCCATAAGGGAAGTTTTTATTGCCTCCGGTCTGATCCGTAATACCATCAGAATATAAATAAAATGATTCTGATTTTTCTATATGAATTTCATGATTGGTATATTCATAATCAGATTTTGAGCGTTTATAACCGATACTTTGCTTATTTGATTTAATGATATTCAGCGGGTTTATATTAATATCAGGCTGATGGCTTTTATCCTGCTGAAGGCTCTCTTTGAAATAAATTAAATCCATTTTTGCTCCGGCATATCTTAAAATGGTATTTTCTTTATTAATAAAACATAAGCCCATATCTAGCCCATCATCGGATAAAGCATCTTTTCCTTCCTGGTTGAGTTGCTGCTTAATTGCAATATTAAGCTCACTTAATAGTTTGGCTGGATTATTAGATAATACATTGGCCAGTTTTTTTATAATACTACCGGCCAGCATTGTCATAAAACCTCCGGGTACACTATGACCCGTGCAGTCTACAACGCCAAACAATACACCTTCTGTTGTCTCCTCAAAAATATATAAATCACCACCTACTTTATCTCTGGGTTGCCAAATTACTAACGAGTCATTAAAGCGTTCTTTAATAATAGCAGGATTTTTTAAAAATGAGCGTTGTATCGTTGAAGCATAATCAATTGAATCCTGGACTTCCTTGTTGATATTGGCTAGCTCCTGAGTTCTATGAGCAACCTTTTTCTCAAGATTAGTATTAAGCTCACGGATTTCTTCGTGAAGTCGAGCGCTGACCAGAATATTTTTATTGAGTGAATTTGCCATCTGACCAAATTCATCACGAGTATTTAAAATAATTTCTTCCGGGCTTTGTTTTTTTCCCTGTAAAAACAGAAAGAAATCATCCAGTCCTATTTTTAAGCGCTTAAGAGGGGTGTTTACAAAAATAATTAAAAGTATTGTGCTGACCACTAAAATAGTAATTAAAAAACCAATAGCAATATACAATTTAATAATATTGGATTCTAATAGCTTATTATTAATCGCCGTATCAAAATTATTAATTTCATCCATGGTGTTCTTTTTTAATTCATTGATATAATTAATAATCAATGATTCATCATAATAAAGTGTTATTTCTCCTATCTTTTTTTCTACACCATCTTCATTATGACTAATTGATTTTTTTAGTGGTATATAATCATTATAATATTCAGGTAAGATATTTTTAAAAATAATTTTATTGTCTTCTTTAAGTGCTAATAAAAACAATTCATTCATAGATGAGTCCCAGACCTTGATAGCCTTAACTCCCTCTCTTTTCATATCAAAAATCAAACTATCCTTTAAACCATCGATATCAAAATTAAGTAAAAACAGGGAAGTATTTTTGCCAATCATATTAGTCATATCCTGCATTTGACCTTGATTGTTTTTTAAGCTGATTTCAAGGCGATAGTCCAGAGCTTTTATGGCTGAATTCAGATTATAATCTCTGATCCTTTCAATCAGCTCCTTATCATTTTGGACAAAAAGGTAGCCCGAAGTGATAAATATGAAGACAATAACACCGGCTAAAACAAGTAGTGTTTTAAAAATAATACTTTGTTGCAATTTATTTCCTATATTTTTCTAAAATACGATCATAGGTACCATCAGATTTTATTTCATCTAGAGTCTTTTGCCATAAACTGATGATCTTATCTGAGGTATTAATATTGAAAGCAATACTTAGTGAACTTTCAAAGAGAGGTGGAATTTTAGTCATCACAATTTTATCATTTAAATGAAGTTCATTTATCTGATAATGACCAGAAATATAACCTGAGCTATAAAGTTGTGCCTGCCCTTTTAACACTCTGTGTATATTTTCCTGACCACTATTACCAATATCAATTTGTAAGTTGTTAAACCCTTTATCACGCAAAAACTGTTCACTGACATCATTTTTTGTCACCGCAATTGCAGCCACACTTTTAGCATCATTTAAATTATGATAGATTTTTAAATCATTTTTATTTTTATACATAACAAACTTGAGTGGAACTAAAGGTCCTACCCATTTAAAAAGCGCTTCTCTTTCTTTACTTCTAGCGGTTGAAAAAAGAGAAAAACCTTCTTTTTTTAGGGTCATATTGTAGGCCCTGTTCCAGGGAAACATGATTATTTCTTTGTCATTACCAATTCTTTTTTGTATTTCTTTGATAATATCAACACTAATACCAACTAATTTTTTCCCTTGTTTCATTTGCCATGGTGCTAATTCTTCTGTTAAAGGTTGAATTTGCAATGCATAGCTGGCAGAACTCAACATACCCAGAAAGAAAGCGATAAAGATGAATAAGTGACCATGATGAATGAATGAATTTTGCATGTTCATTTATTAGTTGACTCAATATTTATTAATGATGGCCTTATAAAGGCCATTTTTTTTAACGGCATCTAAAGCATTTTGCCACTGGATAATTATTTCATCATCGGTATTTTTATTAAACGCATAATACAATTCACCTTCCTTTAAGGTATAAATTGCTTCGAAATCATCTAAATTATGCCCTTTTGCCTTTGCTTCATAGCTTGCAGCATTTAATTCATAAGCAAACATGTCAATTCGGTTATTCTTCATTTTCTTAAAGGATAAATCAATGGCATTTTTCCCACTGATTGAATGTAATTGTTTTTCATTAACCCCTGACGCCAATAGAATTTGCTCACCTATATCTTTTAGGACTGTACCCACACGATATTGATTAAGATCAGCAAGGTTCTTGATGACAATATGGTTCTTTTTTGGGGCAATAATACCAATTGTTGTTTTTGTAATAGGTCCTACCCATTTAAAAAGAGGCTCTCTTTGAGGGGTCCTTGTGGTAGAAAAGACCATATGATTGTTTCTTTTTTCTGCCATGGAATAGGCTCGTGACCAGTTGCTTAATATAAAATCATCTTTGGTTTGTCCTGTATTGAGTAGTTTCAACATGGCTTCTAAGACATCAACTGAAATCCCTTTTAATTGCCCATCTACCTTCATATTATATGGCGGGTAAACTTCTGTCATTATTGTTATTTTTGAAGTATTTTTTTCAGCAGAGCTATTGAGTGAAGCCAACAAAAATATAAATGTTACTAAAAGCTTTCTAAACAACGAATTCATAATAATTCCCAACAAATAAACTCAAGTATTTGTGTTATAAATCATGGCGGACACCGAAAAAGAGTCTTAAATACCACTCACTAAAAGATATTTCTTCTATTTAAAAGAGTAGTCTAGTAATGAACAAAGTTCTATACTAATGATGCAATCGAATCAGCTCTTTTAATGTGAAAATTGTAGTAGAATGAAATAGTGCTGATTTTACCACACTACAAGCATTATCACTCTACCCATGGACTGAATTAGCGAACTTTGGATGACATGCTGAAGCTGATGAAATTACTCAACTTCCATGCTTGCAGATAGGTGAGGCGACAGGTCAATAAGGGATTAATGGTGGTTACTGAATTTAAGTCTACCAGCAATCTGACCCAATAAATATCATGGGTGGGCAAACTGAGTGTCAGCAAAATGTTCTATGTTGACAGGCTGCTTAAGTATACCGCCTTCAACAGCAAGATCCATAATTTGTTTTAATCCTGCTTTATCGACGTTCAAATGATTATAATTAATAACGCGCAGTTCTGGATCCAGGCTGGCGATAATAGCTTCCCGGGTATGAGCAGGAATATGCTTACGGACAATTTTTACAATTTCATCCATCGCAGCACCACCAGAACTTCTGGCCAGCTCAATGTCATCACCAGCACGATGAATATATGACATCACTTCCTTAATAGCAGCTTGTTTATCAGCAATGGCTTTATCCGTTGCCAGTGCAATACACTCAACATGGCCATTTTTCCAGGGCATGACATCTTTGGAGTACCAGGCAACATGACCAAAACCACCAGTTTCAACAATATCAGCCCATGGCAATGATTGTTCAAATGCCGCTGCTTGAGCACGATTACTTTTACCTTTAATAAAAGCAGGAGAACGAGGTGGTGCAATAGCAATAGCTCGAACTTGTGCATTATTGGAAGGCCTTAAACTCATCTTCAAACCATGTTCTTTAAGGTAACGATAAAGTACCACAGTATGAGTGGACAGCAGGTGCGGCATGCCAACGTCAATCTGCTGATGTCTTTTTTGATAGATGCTTTTAAGAGCTTCAGCAACCTGCTGATCAGGTTTGCGATCTTTTCGCTGAGCAGGCAAATCAATTTTATCACGGATCAAATCATTAATTGCCAGGGCATTACCGTCTCGATGCATTAAACCAATCCAACGAAAATGAGGGGCTTCATTAAACATATCCATAGCAAGAGGACTCATAACATAGGCCATATCCACATCACCTGATTGAAAATAAGCTCGTAATAGATCCCAGTTTTTCATCTGCTCTATCTGAAAATCAGCCTCGATCATCTCATCCCGATAGCGCTCATAAGCAACCAGTGCGGCATAATGATCGGCTAAAGGAATGTACAAAGCTTTAATTGTTTGTCTGTGAGTTGAAGCAGAATCATTTGTACTATCCAGAGCATGAACATTTATAGCTGTGGTAAACATACAGCTTAAGAGAGCTATAAATGGCAGGAAGGTATTATTCAGATTATTCATGGTTATTTTCCTCTAGATAGATTAATGTTTAAATCTGATAACCGGCCCCTAAGGCCAGCCGTCCATTTGTTGTTGCCAGAGAAAAGGTCCGATCTGATCACCCCAGATCACATAATCAGCTTCTACTGCTGCCATAGCTGCTTTTGGCATCGTATCAGCTTCTGCAGATTCTGGATCTTGAACCATAACCCGGCCGCCTTGTTTCTTTACTGCTTTTACACCCTCAGCCCCATCATCATTTGCACCCGTCAGAACTATTGCCAGTAAGCTGGAATTTAAAGCTTTGGCTGCTGATTGAAATAAAGGGTCAATAGCCGGTCGTGAAAAATTCACTTTTTTCCCACTTGATAATTGCATACTACCATTAGCTGAAATCAATAAATGTTGATTAGGGGGAGCGAAGTAAACACATCCCTGACGGGGTTTTTCCTTATCATGAGCAAGATTGATCTCAAGCTGGCATTCTTTATTTAATGTTTCAACAACATAGTTGTTTGCTTTTGCACCCTGGTGTCTGACGACTAAAATGGGAATTGGAAAATCACAGGGTAGAGGCAGCAATAGTTTTGCTAAAGCTTGAAATCCTCCCTGAGAAGTGCCAATAACAATTAATTGAATGATGTCATTTTTCATTTTAAATTTTTACTATTACCCATGCTTAGAATGACTGAGTTTTCTATAAATTTTATATTCAGATGAAACAATCTCAAATTCATTTTTTAAATGACTTAAGATCAAACTTTCATGAGATCCCAGGCAAAGAAAGCCGCCATTACCTAAACTATCATAAAATAATTGCAATACATGTTCCTGTAATTTACGATTAAAATAAATAATAACATTGCGACAAACAATCATATTCATATCCCCAAAGGGTTGATCAATAGTCAAATTATGATGAGAAAAAAGAATATTTTTTTTCAGTGATTCTGCCATAATGGCAGCTGAATAATTTGCATGATAGTAATCAGAAAATGGCTGATCACCACCAGATTTTTGATAATTTTGCACATAAGAACGCATTTTTTGAATAGGGAATGCTCCGTGTTTTGCCTTATCAAGTACGCTATTATTAAAGTCAGTAGCAAATAATTGGCTTTTTGAGTACAGGCCCATTTCAGTCAGCATTATAGCCATTGAATAAACTTCTTCTCCGGTTGCACAGCCAGCATGCCAGATTTTTATATGTTCTTGTTGTTTTAAATGTGGCAGAATTTGCTGACGTAATTCACGATAAAAAGGTGGATCACGGAACATTTCTGTGACATTAATGGATAAATCCCGAAGCAGGGTATCGGCAATATTTTCATCTTTTAATATAAGCTGCTGTAATTGAGAAATTGAACTCAGATCTTCATGTTGAACTCGCTGTAATACACGTCTTCGTGCGGATTCATAAGCATAATGGCGAAAATCATAACCATAAGTCTCAAGCAGGCTGGAAAATAACTGTTCAATTTCTGCTGATTCTTCGTTCATACCTCACCTGAACTTTTAATCACATGGCTGATATAGGCTGAAAATTCATCAGCAGGCAGGGCTTTACTAAAATAATATCCCTGAACCAGATTACAATCATATCGTTTTATAAACTCAAGCTGCTCTACTTCTTCAACTCCTTCGGCAATGACTTCCATTCCCAAACCATGGGCCATGGCAATGATTGCTTTGACCAATACCGAATCTTCACGATCAATAGTGAGGTTTTGAATAAAAGCCCGATCAATTTTAAGGGTATTGATTGGAAAACGTTTAAGATAACTCAAGGAGGAATAGCCTGTTCCAAAATCATCAATTGAGAGACGTACGCCCATACCTCTTAACTCACTCAAAACAGAAATAATTGATTCATCTGTTTGCATTAGTAAGCCTTCTGTAATTTCCAACTCAAGCATTTCAGGTAAAATACCCGTTTGCTGAAGTAACTGCAAAACAGAATCAGCAAGATTATATTTGGCAAACTGACGAGATGAAACATTAACTGCAACTCTCAAGGATAAGCCAAATTCCTGCTGCCACTTCAAAGCCTCGGTAGCGGCCTGACTCATAACCCAGGAACCCAATTCATGAATAATATCAGTAGATTCTGCGATGGGTATAAACTGTTCTGGTGACACATGCCCTAATTCAGGATTATACCAGCGAGCCAAAGCTTCAGCGCCAATGAGTTTTCCAGTTTTAACATCCTGAATGGGTTGATAATGGACTTGCAGTTCATTATTAGCCAGGGCATTACGCAGCTGGGTTTCTAAAGTAAGACGTTGTTTGAGTCGTTTATTGATTTCTAGAGTAAAAAAACTAAAGTCATTACCGCCACGCTCTTTGACCTGATACATAGCCTGTTCAGCATTTTGCATCAATATACGAGGTTCGACTGCATCATCTGGAGCAAAGGTAATACCAATGCTCGTGGTGACTACTATCATTTTTCCCTCAATAGAAAAAGGTGTTGAAAATGTTTTAAGGACTTTTTGGGCAAATTTCTCAACACTTGCTTCAGTATCCACATCAATTAATACAATAATAAATTCATCACCACCTAATCGAGCAAGAGTATCGCCTTTTCGAGTAAATGACTTCAAACGCTCAGCAGCTTCAACTAATATTTGATCGCCAGCATGATGTCCAAGAGAATCATTAATTTTTTTAAAATCATCCAGATCAATATATAATACAGCGATTTTGATATCAGTTCGCAATACTCTGGCTGATTCTTGAATAAGACGATCAAGAGCTAAAATTCGATTTGGTAGATTAGTAACATCATCATAATTTGTTTTGTGTAACAATGCTTCTTCATACTCTTTTCGTTGAGTAATGTCTTCCTGAACAGACAAGTAATTAGTGATTTTTCCATCTTTTGATCTTATGGGTGAAATTGAAAGATATTCCCAGAATTGCTTGCCATTTTTCTTAACACTGCACAATTCACCTCTCCAGATATTCCCTTCATGTACGCTCTGACGTATCTTATCAACAACAAAACCAGGAGTGCTTGCAGATTTTAAAAAACAAAGTGCCCGGCCTTGTGCTTCCGCTTGAGTATACCCAGTGACTTGCTCAAATTTACTGTTAACAAATTCAATTTTATTATCCGTGTCAGTAATTATAACTGACACAGGGCTCTGCTCAATGGCTTGAGACAATATTCTCAACTGGCGTTCAACCCCGATCCGTTCACTGATTTCATTTAACAGCTGCTGATTATTAGCCTCAATTTTTAGCACCATTTCCTGAAGTGTTTCTTTTTGCTGAAAGAGTTCCATTTTTTGTTGATACAACTCTAAAAAAACTCTGACCTTGCTCAACAATATATCGGGCTCTAGTGGTTTAAATAAGTAATCGACTGCACCGCTTTCATAACCTTTGAACACATTTTTTTTCTCTTTACTGATGGCGGTCAAAAAAATTATAGGGACATGTTTGGTTTTATTGTTACTCCTCATGATTTCAGCGACTTCAAAACCATCCATAACAGGCATCTGTACATCCAGAAGCACTAGAGCAAAATCATGATTGAGTGATTCAAACAGAGCTTCATTGCCTGAACTGGCCTGCAGCACATTTGCATCAAGCTCAGTCAGTAAGGCATTCAAAGCCAGTAAATTGGCTTTTTGATCATCAACTATCAAAATTTTTGGTTTGTTTTTTATCATAATGTTTTATGTAGTTTTTTAATTATTATTATTTTGAAGTAATACCATGTTATTTTGTCAAAAAAAGGGCAGCTGCAAGTAACAATTACTCAGCAATACAACCACTCAGCGATACAACCACACTCGCATCATTGACAGGAGCTTCTCAATATCGACTGGTTTTGCCAGATAATCACTAGCACCCGCTGCAATACATTTAGCCCGATCACCTTTCATAGCCTTGGCGGTTAAAGCAATAATAGGTAAGTCGTTAAAACAAGATTGTTCACGAATTTTCTGACTGGCTTCATAACCATCCATTTCCGGCATCATAATATCCATTAAAACAATAGCCGTGTCAGGATTATTTTCAAGTTTCTCTAATGCTTCCCTGCCGTTTTTTGCCACCAGAACAATCATATTTTTTTCCTGCAAAGCAGCAGACAGGGCAAAGACATTGCGCATATCATCATCAACCACCAGTACCTGGCGTTGTTCAAAAATAGATTCCCGGTCATGCAGCATACGAATTGTCCGTTGTCGCTCTTTGGGAAGGTTTGACTCCACCCGGTGCAGGAATAAGGTGGTATCATCCAATAGTCTTTCCGGGGAACGAACATCTTTAATAATAATGCTCTGGGCGTATTTATCCAGCACAGCCTGTTCTTTAGGTGACAAATCTTTTCCAGTATAAATAATTAGTGGAATTTGCTTGTATTCTACCTTTGCACGCAAGGTTTCCAATAATTCAAGACCACTCATATCAGGTAAACCACAATCCAGAACAATACAATCAAAATCTTGACTGGCAAGCAGCTCTATTGCTTTGGCACCAGATTCTGCAGTGATGGTTTTGACATCATTATTACCAATTAATGCCTGCATACTTTTAAGTTGAACCGGATCATCTTCTACCAGGAGTAGTTGTTTTACAGGGCGATCAATAATGTGTTCTATACGTCCGAATGCCTGCTCCATGCCCTCCATGCTAACGGGCTTGGTAAGAAAACCAATTGCACCATTTTTCATCGCATTCAATGACTGATCATCATGAGCAGACATAAAATGTACAGGAATATGACGGGTTTTAGATTGCTCTTTAAGGTGTGACATAACCTGCCAGCCGTCCATTTTAGGCAGGCCAATATCGAGAATAATTCCACTGGGCTGGTAATAATCAGCAAAGTGCAGACCTGCCTCACCATCTGCAGCAACCAATACCTTAAAGCCTCTTTCTCTTGCGGTATTGGCCAAAATTAAAGCAAAACGGGCATCATCTTCAATAATAAGCAGTGAACGATCACCCGCTTGTATATCATGTCGATCATCTGGTATTACGGATGAAGTCAGGGCTTTTTCCTGAGGCGTTACTTCCTGATTTTCAGAAGCTTGATACGATTGTTTATGGTTTTTTTCAAGTTCATTGCTAACAGGTAAATAGGTCTGTGTTTTTATCGAGGATTGGCTCAGAGCTCGTGGTGCAACTGGGGTTTCTATAGTTTGAACCGGTAGTTCCAGTATCAACTCTTTAGGAATATAGAGCGTAAAAGTACTGCCCTGACCCATTTCACTCTTAAGCTTAATTTCCCCGCCAATTAATCGGGCTAATTCCCTTGAGATAGATAAACCCAGTCCTGTGCCGCCAAACTGGCGGCTGGTTGTTCCATCAGCTTGTTGAAACGCCTCAAAGATGCTTTTTTGCTTGTCTAGCGGAATACCAAGACCACTATCTATTACCGAAAATGCCAGTGTTGTTTCAGTAGCCAAATTACTATTAATAAAATGTACATCAGGTAAAGCTGAAGTTATACGTAATATAATCTGACCATGTTGAGTAAATTTAAAGGCATTTGAGAGCAAATTTTTAATAATTTGCCCCAGTTTCTGGCCATCTGTTCGCCATTGTGCCGGTGCATCACTAAACTGGATTTCAAATTGAATTCCCTTATCATCAGCCATGTGTTGGAATTTTGATTTGAAACTGCTGATAAAATCCTCAAGATGAATGGCTTCAATATTAACTTCCATTTTTCCTGATTCAATTTTGGAAAGATCCAGAATGTCATTAATCAGCTCAAGCAAATCACTACCTGAATCATGGATGGTTCGAGAAAATTCTAACTGTTGTTCAGTTAAATTGCCGTTTTTATTATCTGCCAGTAATTTGGCCAGGATAAGCAAACTATTGAGTGGTGTACGCAGTTCATGTGACATATTAGCTAAAAATTCAGATTTATAACGACTGGATAAAGCTAATTCTTCAGCTCGCTGCTCCAGCTCAAAACCAATCTGCTCAAGCTTCTGATTTTTTATTTCCACGATATCATGGGAGGTTTTTAACTCCCCGGCTTTGTCCTCAAGTTCTTCGTTAGCTACCCGTAGTTGTTCCTGCTGAGCCTGAAGTTGATTATTTCTGTCCTCCAGTTCAACCTGGTTTTTACGTAAAATTTCTTCTGAATGCCGCAAATTATCTGCTTGTTGCTCAAGTTGAGTATTACTGTCCCTGAGCTCTTCTTCCTGAACCTGCAATGCTTCAGCTTGAGTTTGCGTCTGGATCAGCAAGGCTTTTGTTTGCTCTCTTGATAAAGCACTTTGCACAGAAATTGCAATTGTTGGTTCCACCAGTTCAATCAGCCTTTTCTGAAGTTTTGAAAAAACAGCTTTATGACCAAATTCAAGCAATGCAACAACTCGATTATCATGCATCAAAGGAATGATTGTAATGGTCTGTGGGGAACAACTTCCCAGTCCTGAACTTATGGTCAGATAATCAGCAGGAATATCTGTAAGGTTCAACATCTTCTTTTCAAGAGCCGCTTGTCCAACCAGGCCTTCCCCTATGGACATTTCACTTTGCGTCTCCTTACCTGCATGCAAAGCATAACGACCCGTTAACTTTATTTCTTTATCACGCACAGTATAAAAAGCACCAATCTGAGCATCTAAATAATGACATAGGAAAGTAATGCAGTTTCGAGCCAGTTCCGTCATAGTTTGATCACTCAGCATTTCATCTTTTAGCTGGCTATGTCCTTCATGAATCCAGAGGTTTTCTTCAGTTATCTGCTTTGATTCCTGAAGATTCCAAATCATATGGTTAAAACCACTGATCAATTGTCCTAATTCATGAGCAGCCTGGAGTTTCAGCTGCGGGAATTGACCTTTACCGACTTTAGTTAAAGCAAGGGCAATTGTCGCAATGGGATTAACGATTTTGCGGGTTACTGACAATGAAAGGATGAGCACCACAAATACGTTAAAAAGAACCATCATTATCATCAGTCGTGCCAGAGCATTGGATGAGGCAAAAGCCTCGTCAACACTAATCTCTGCAATGTACCCCCAGGAAACATCAAGAATATCAATATTACTGTGGATCCCAAGTACTTCAGTATCATCATGACCGGGGTATATTGATATTGTTTCATCAGCCTTTATTTTACCAACCCTTGTTTCATCAAGCATTGTTTTATCAACCATTGCTTCTTGATGAATATCAGCTTCAACATATTGACGATACCAGCGATTGGTTTGCAGTGTCTTGATTTTTTTATTTAATACAGAATGAATATCACTGGCAATATTGCCAATGCGAAGAGTTTGATCCGCTCCAATTAAATAGCGCTTTCCAGTTTTTCCAAATTTAATTTCCTTAGTCAATAATTGATCAAGTGTTTCTGCTGTAATTTGAAAGGCAACCAGGCCAATTTTATCACCAGTCTCTTTATCAAGAACAGGGTTAATAAAAAAACCTGATAGTCTATTATTAGAAGGTGAATAGAATTCCAGATCAGAAAATACGGGGCGACCTGAGAGATATGATTGTTGAGCGGCCTGAGCAAATTTACTCTGTGATAATTTGCCATTATAAAGATTTATTCCAACATCGTTTTCTCCGAGAGTAGTAAAAAGTATGTTGCCTTCAGGATCAATTAAGAAAGCATCATAATAACGATAAGCATTAACAAAACCAATGAGATCGGATGAGTATTCAGTTACAATTTTTTGCCAGGAATAGCTGCGTGTAAAATCTTTTAGTGAGTGATTTTTATTTTTTAAATTTGCTTGATAGGCTAAATGGAGTGAGCTCAGGAAATGACTGGTACTCTGCCAATCTGCAACCTCATCCAGATCAAGCGTAATTCTATCAAAGCTGGTCTGTATAAAGAGAGTTTGAACTTCTGCAACATTCAAAAGAGTTTGTCTTGTGCTGTCAAATAGTTGTTCACGTGCACTCTGATAACTCACCCAGCTGACGATACTGAGAGGAATTATTGAAATGAGCAAAAACCAAATCAAAAGTTGTCGAGATATTCCAGTAAAAATAGTAGAAAGATTTAGACTAAACATTACATTTATTCTCAATCATCAATAGAATATGTGATATTGAAAGCAGAGATTTATCCAGCATTTTTTCTGACTCTTTTTTCTGAATTATTAGTATCAGTATTATTTTGAGAAGGTGAATTATGTGTCATAATAGGTGCTGTCTTCAGTAAACTGGAACTTACCTGATCACGGCCATTATTTTTTGCCAGATACAATTGTTTATCTGCTTCCTCAATAAGATTTTTGACAATTGGTTCATCAAGTTCAAGCAGCTCAGCGATACCAATACTAACACTTAATTTAAGATTAATTTTTTTATCAATGAATGTGTGTTTCTTAATATTAAGGCGAATACGTTCACAGGTATCAACAGCAGCTGCATGGTAGGTTTGAGGAAAGAGAATGACAAACTCCTCTCCACCAAAACGAAATAAAGTATCATCCTCACGGATACTCTCAAGAAGGATCTTGGCAACCTCAATCAGCACTAAATCTCCAGAACTATGACCATATGAATCATTGACCTTCTTAAAATAATCGATATCAATCATTGCAATTGATAAATGAATATTATGTCGAAGCGAATGAGCTACTTCTTTGATACTGACTTCATCAAACCAGCGTCGATGGAAAAGTCCAGTCAGATGATCACGAATAGCCAGTTCCTGTAAATTATCATGTTGTAACTTGATTTTTTCATTGGCTTTTTCAAGATCTGCAAGTGCAGATACAAGTTTGGTTTTTTCAGTCCATAATTCTAAAAACACATTAACTTTACTATTCAATACAACAGGCTCAATAGGTTTTGTCAGATAGTCAACTGCACCTGATTCATAACCTTTAAAAATATGGTCTTTTTCGGTATTAATCGCTGTAATAAAAATGATAGGGATTGACTGGGTTTGTGGATTACTACGCATAATCTCTGCCACTTCAAAGCCGTCCATGCCAGGCATTTGCACATCGAGTAACACCAGAGAAAAAGATTGTTCAAGTAATAATGACAATGCTTCATTTCCTGAAGAAGCTGTATAAATTTGGGCATCACAAATTTCCAATAGTGATTCCAAAGCAAGAATATTTGCTTTTCGATCATCAACAATGAGAATTGCAGGTTTTTCTATTAGTGTGATTGGGGCAAAAGGCAAAAGTGTAATCCTTAATAATTAAGTCACTATTATTATTTAATAATAGGATGTATTTGTTAATTTGTCATTTAATTTGAAGATTTTTTAATTCAAAAAAATACTTTAATAACACTATTAAAAGTAGTGTTTTTATAAAGTAAATTGATATTTAATTCTTTAATCACAATATAATAATGTGCTTTCATTCGACAAAGGCACAGGACTCTTAATATAATCGTTATTATGATTTCTTATTTATTCTTTTCTTGTTTATTGATAAGAAAAGAATAAATAACTCAAACTGCTAAAAACAAACAACTATTTTTAAAACTCAGACCATGGTACGGCTGAATGAGTTAAATATTCCAATTGTTTAATATCAGATGAAAAATGTTTACTTAATAATTTCCGTGCATTTTTTGATGGCTCTTGTATTTCTTTGTTTTTACGTATATTAAATTGCTCATACCAATAGTTGATATTCTTACGTGTTCGTGATGGCATACGATCCCAGAAAAAACGAAAAATTAAATTTTGTTTGATTATTTCTTTCCAGGTATTCGGGATAATGACTTGATTACCTCCCTGATGATATTTTTTACCTAAATTGTCAGGAGAAAATGAAGCTTTGAATCCAAGAAAATGGATTACTTTATCAAGACTGCTTTGTGGATCGTTCATCAATTCATCCATATATAAAACTAACAACTGATCGGCAGGAAAATATTCTCTGTATTGCGATAAAATTCGACCATACTCACTCCAGACACAGTAAAAATTATTGTCTTTATTTTTTGATTCAGTATAACCGTGTTCATGTTCTGGCGGAGTTTCCCTGCGATATTTTTCCAGATGTTCAATATTTAGCAAATCATTGATTGTTTTATCAAAATCTCTTGTTTCTATTTCACGACGAACGGACATTGTGTAATGTGAATAAGTACGATCAATTGGATTGCGTAAAATAGCAATCAGACGTGCATTTGGGTTTTGCTTTGCAATTCTTTGAGCGGCTCTGGGATCACCCATATATTGAGGCGTGGCTGTGCCCCAGAGTTTATTTTCAGGTATATCTTTAAAATATTGCTGTGTGAATTGCTGCCAACCGTTTTTATAAAGCTTTGAATCACTAAAAAAAGGGGCTTCTTTGTCACTGGGCATATGAATGTCAGGATGCTCAATGAGATATTTGAATAATGATGTGGTGGCTGATTTTTGTGCGCCTATTATAATAAAATCAAGTTGCTTCATTGTGACTACCTCTGTTGTTCAATTGTTCCAACACATAAAGTGCGAAAATTAATGATGAGATGTTTTTAATTGCAATCCCTATGGCATAGGCAATGGTTACACCCAGAATGCCATAAGTGTTACCGAGAATTACCATTAATGGCAGCATAATAAAAAATGAAAAAAGTAGTATTAGTAATTCCTTTTTTTCATAATGGATCATGATCAGAAAATAACCGACCAAACCCGTTGCTGAATTAATTAATTGAGCAATGGCCAGGATCAGAAGAATATCTTTTGCCTGAATAAATTCTTCACCAAAGACTGATAAAATTGTTTCTGGAAAAATAACAAAGAATATAAAAAAGGGTAAATAGGCTGCCAGTGAATACCATTGAGAATGATGCAATTCCTGCTTCAGAGATTGAATATCATTGTTTTTGAAAGAACTGACAAATCGAGGCCCAAATAATGCGGATAAACTGACCAAAATCGTTGTGGATAACATGACCAGGCGAAACGCAGCACCAAACAAACCAATTTCTTCAGTGCTTGCAAGCTGAGGTAAAACAAAAACAGGTAAATTTGTAAACCAGATATTAATAATCATGGTACACCATATGAAGAGCATGGAGCGATTTAAACTTAAACTTAAACTTAAACTTAAACTATAGGGGCTTTTAATCTGCTGAGGAGCTAATATGCATTGCTTAATTTTTTCCTTGATCTGCTTTGACCAGATAAAATACAAAAATATGACAACCACTATTAGATTTGAAATATGGATTAGCAATAATGTTTCTGTATTTAGAGCAGCTGAAAATTGATAAAATATGGCAATAGTGAGCAGGATCCCAAAGGGTAATGCGGCTGATTCAGAAAGAATACCAAAATTGGTAAAACCAATAGCCTTAAGGGCTTCAGAAATTATACGGATAGACAAAAACAGGACTGCTGCTATGGCTGCGTATTTAAGGATATAAGCATTTTCAATGTCTTGAAGAAAAAACTCTGAAAACACATGAGAATTAAAAATGAAAGGAGTTGCAACAATCAGACATGAAAACAGGCCCAAAAGTAGATATTGGTTTAATACTAATTTGATGTGCTGATATTGTTGTTTATTTTTATAAGCAGAAATTTTTCGCATAGTATAAACCGGTAAGCCAAGACTTGTTATATCAGCAAGCATGACCATCCAGGTTGAATAGATATGATAAATGCCCATTCCTCTCGCACCAAACAATTGACCAATAACAATATTGACAGAAAATTGAAGTAATACACCAATACCTCGATAAAATAGAGCAAAAAATACTCGTTGAGATTTATTTGAAGTGATGACTTTATTTAGCTTCAGTGAGTTAATTTTAAGTTCATACTCAGGCATTATGGTTCTTCCTATAGAGTCTTATTGATGCATTAATTCGTTTAAAAACAACCTGACCAATTATAATTATGATGCAAAGCATAAAAACACCGATAAAGGTGAGAACAGTAACCTTCTTTTTTGCCGGACTTGATTTATAAAGTGATGGGATTGCCGGGTCAAGGATTTCTACTGCATATTGTTCTTTACTGCTGGCGAGCATTTTTATAACTAATTGTGCTTCAATTAACCGATACAGAGATTTTTGCATTTCTAAAAAATCAGTTTGTTCCAGTGTTTTACGTAAGAAAGCAATTTTTTTGTCGGCACTATTCATGTCTGAAGTACGACGGTATAGATTAAAATTCTTAACAAACTTATTTGCGATAACTGCTGCAAGTTGAGGATCACCTAACTTTATGGTGACTATCATTAAATTATTTTCTTCGTAGCGATGAATACGGCAAATTTCTTGTTTGAATTTTTCAGATGCCAATGTTAAGTTGGGTTCAAAATCAGCCTTCCATTGTTTTCTTTCTTTGTCCCAATTTTTATTAAAGATAACGGGTAGCAATTCATTGTCTTTAATAAATTTCAAAGTAAATTTACTGGAACGCATTCGAGCAATTACCCTGTCCTGATGATTATCATTGATTGTTTGAGTTATAAAATCTTGTTCAACCAAAGTAATTGCTTCAGGGGCTCGTCGATTATCCGGTGAGACGCCCCCTAATTCATTAATCTCAACCATTGCCAGGCGTGCAAAAGACTCGTATTTAACTGGCATAAAATGAGTGAGTCCATACACAATGACTGCACTGAAAATTGAAATAATGAAAATTCTATATTTATTATTTAAAATCTTCGTGACATATTCGAGAAGGTCAATTTCCTCATCAATAATGCCTGACATCACATTGTTGTCATTATTTTGATTATTAATTTCTGACATCATAATTCCAGTTTTTATAAAAAGGCTGACATACCTGCAGCAGATAAGGTCATGCGAAAGATAATTTGTGTCCAACTTTGTAAGGTTTCCCTGTTATTGCTTCGGTCAATTTCAATTGGGACATAAATGCTGGCACCTGGTTTGAGCTCAATATTTTTCCATGTTCCAAACCAGCTGTTTTTACGAACAGAAAGGACTTCACCATTTGCCTGAATAACGTAAGCATGAGCATTATTGGCCAGTTTGGTTGCACCACCACTGAGGTCAATATAATCCTGACTACCATAATTTTTGTTATAGACATGGGTTGTAGAATGATAGACTTCACCAAAAACAGACATTTCATAAGCCAGCTCGGGTACGTTTAATTGATCACCGTTTTCCAGCAAGATGTCAGCCTCTTCATCACATAGACGTATTTTATCCATATTAATTGTCATTCTTCCTGATGCTTTTGCTGTTTTTAATTGTTTAATGACTGAATTTATTTCGTACATTGCTTCATCAGCAGGCATTTTTTCATTATTATTTGTAGAGGGTGACAAGTGTAATTTGACCAATAAATCATCAAATTCTCCCTGTACTCTGTCTAAGGATTGTTGCTGTTTTTTCTGAACACTAAGACGTGTAAACACGGAGCCAAAGGGATAGGCTTTATTAGTCAGACCACCGGCGCGCTGCAGTACACTACATAGAGTTTCGTTGTTATTAATAGGATATTTTCCTGGAAAACGAACCTGACCAAGAAGTTCAATAAATTTCTTATCCTGCCATTGTGGTTTTTTATGAATAGTCAGGTGGTCGTGAGCCTGAAGAATAATATTTGATTGAGTATCGCTATTTAATAATTTATCAAGATCAATATATTGATGTTCAGCAATTTGATGTTGTCCATCAATTACTTTATAACGTGTTAACTCTGCACTGATACCATAGGATGATTCATTAAGTCCACCGGCTGCTTTAATTAATTGAGCAACACGCATTCCAGGTTCAAGAGGGTAGTTTCCCTTGTGGTTAATTTTTCCATCAATAGAAACAATAGGTGTTACTGAACCATAGGGAGTTTCTTGTTGTAGTTGTTGAATGTGAGATTCAATGAGTTTTGCACGATTCATTTTAGAGTTAAAAATATAAATTATATCCTCAGGATGAATAATCGGATTCCACTCAGAGGAAGGGTGTTTTTTTGATTTTTTAAGATCCAGAGAGAACAATTCAAGTTTATTGTCAGGATATTTTTTTCTGGCTATTAATACATAAGCTAAATCAGTTCCAGCTTGTATGCCGCCAGCAACTTTTAAAATATCGAGTAAACGGGCTGCATATTGCAAGGGGAATGTTCCGGTGTTTCTAACATAACCTTTGATGCTGAAAACCATAGGTGGGTGTTCAGGTGTGCTTTGAACTCGTAGATCATGAACCAGTCGGGAAACTCTTTTTTCACGGTTTTCTGATAAATTAAAAAGAATGATTTCATCCCTGCGCTTTAATTTCAGATCGGCTTTAGAACCAGGTTTATTTAATACTTTTTGTAAATCAATATATCGGGATTCAATGCGGCGCTGCTGGCGTAATTCCCGACGCAAAATAGCAAATTGTGTATCGGCATTATGCTGTAGTTGTGCTGATGATGTGAGAATGTCAGATAGCCGCATATTGTTTTTAAATTGATAGCCGCCAGGTTGTGTTGCATGTCCACTTAACAGGATCACATCATCAATTAAATCTTTTACAGGGAAAATTCTGATAAGATCTCCGGACTTGATACGAATATTCTGTACATTATTAGTTACTTCAGACAGACTGATAAGGGTATGGTATTGACCATTTTTTATACGCTCAATATGTGATGATTCTAATGATGCTGTTGGTAACAAACCACCTGCCAGTTTAATTATTTCTGAAAAAGTAGCCTGACCTTTAAACTCATAAATAGCAGGTCGCTGCACATCACCACCGACACCGACAGTCTGACCAATAGCAGGAACAAAAATGACATCACCATGAGCCAGTTTTGTATCAGAACGGGTATTTCCATGAAGTAATACATTGTACAAATCAAAGTGGGAAATAATCTTGCCATTGCGTTTAAGCTGAATATTTCTCAGGCTGCCAGTACGTTTAACACCGCCGCTGACTAATAGGGCATTCATTAAATTAGTGAGTCCGGAAATTGTATAGCGACCGGGGTTAACCACATCACCAACAATCATTATATTGATGGTTCTTATTTCTCCTATTGTAATGGCTGCCCGGGTGCCAAAGATTTGTTTTTCAAATTTACTCTTCAGGTTTTCTTTGACTTCCTGGAAACTCAGTCCTGAGACTAAAACGGGACCGATATTTGGCACCAGTATCTTGCCTTCTCTGGTGACAATTAGTTTGTATTCGACATTTGTTTTCCCATAAAGCTGGACCACAATGGCATCTCCCGGGCCAATTGTATAATCGGGCGGTACAGGAATATTGGTGACAGGAACAAAGGTAGTGGGTACATTGCTGAAAAGATCGTAACCAAATTGTTCAAGCCTTGGTTGAATAACCTGTTTTTGAATTTTTTCTTCTAAAGAAATGGTTGTTAATTTTTCAGCAATATTTTTCTCAAGTTCAGAGGGTATTGAATTTAATATTCTTACTGTATCTAATGTTGATACAGGTTGAGAAACTTCGGGTGATACTGGTTGTAAATCCTGCCCGGATGGAGATGCCCGATGATAGATTTTTTGCTGCTCCAGAGATAATGAATCAAGTAGGGGGAGTGGTTCAGCAGACTGTACATTAATACTTAATAAAAGACTCGAAATTAATATTGAGCCTGAGATAAGATTTATAATATTTGATTTTTTCATGTTCTTGTTCTCTTTTCTTCTTTTTAAAGGCATCATTTAGTCAGTTTCAGAATGACTGCTTAGGATCAGATAACGAGGATTGCTGGTTTTACTATTTCTGGGACATCCATTCCATGTGATTAAGGTCTCTTTTTTTGTTCCAGGACATTGATCATGTTGATCATAAATACCATCGCCATCACTGTCTTTTGGTGGTGAAAAAAATATTTTTTTAACAAGACTGGCCATTGTATTGGGTGTTTTAAGACTTTCTGAACTGACTGTTTCACCACAATGTTGAGGTGCTATAAGACGTTTATTGTTATGAATATTGTTGATGCCAATCATATATAAACAAAAAGACTTATTTTGTGTAGTCAATAAACGTTCTGCTTCTGTTATTGATGCTTTATTGATTTCATTCCATTGAGTCAGAATTACAAATGTTGTTTTGTTGTAATTTGTATCCTGGCTGCTGTAATGATTGAGGATAGAGGCCAGTGTATTTGGATGTTTCTGTGCTCCTTCTATTTCACTGAACAGAACATGAGTTTTTTTGTAATTAATTGTTTTTGGTAGTGTCGCTAGCAAGTGGTTCAATGTTTGCTTGACACTATTTTGATCATTTATGCCATCATCGGACAAAATGACCAGATGGTTTGTTTTTTGTTGCTGGGGCTTACTATCTATACGAATTGGTTTGAATAAAGGCACACTAATTTTATGTCGATAGTCATCACTGCGCGGCATTGGAGTGATTGGACCCGGCAGAGATGCACATCCTGTTGATAATAAAACAAATAAGAACAGGGTGCTTATAAGTGTTTTCTTTGTAATTGTGTTCCTTATTAGTGCCATCATAATTTTGCTCATACTAATTATTTTCAACGTGGTGTGATTTATCCTAAATTCAGTTGTTAGTATCTATTTAGCAGAATGTATGCCAGATGTTTTTAGTTGAGAGAAGAAGAATTAAATATTTGAAAATATATTTTTAATATATTGATATTGAAGGAGTATTATTTTTAATCTAATTAAAAGCTGAGTGTTTTTTTATTTAGAAAAAGTAATGTTCAGATTATAATAAAAGCCTGTTTGCATATTGCATCGCAATATATTGATGAGATTTACAAGTTGTTTAGAATTATTAGTTGGAAGTAGAGTATTTGCTGGGTAATGCTTAATATTGTTTTCTAAGGCCAGAAATTACTATCAAGATTAATGCCCGATATCACTAATACTTTGGAGTGGATCCGGCATTAAGTTTTCTATATAAAATATTTTCTATTCTGAAGACAGTATGGCTATTAAGTTATCCTGTTATTAAGCAAAGAATTTATTTTGTATTTCTTCTTTAAGCTGAGTTCCACTAAAGTGAGCACGTTGCAGGAGCTCCCAAAAATATCGATAGGTAGCCCTGTCATGTAATTCACCATCATATTGTATGGGTCCCCAGTTATTATCCTGGGCTTTTAATAAAATATTCTGGGCACTTTCCAGTTCAGAGAAATCAGGCTTCATGGCATCAACGATACTTTGTATTTGTGTGGGATAAATACTCCACATTCTCATAAAACCAAATTCATTACGTGCCCGTGATGCATCAGAATAGGTTTGATATGGATTTTTTAAGTCCAGAGTCACATTATGGGCCGGGATGATATGGTTAGATAAGGCTGCTTGAGTAATTTCTGCTTTTGCCCTTGCCAGCAGTTTATGTTCAAACTGCCCCGGGCTACGCATACAAATAGCAGGAATAGCCCCTTGATAACCGCTGACAAAATCCATCAAACCAAAATCTAATACCTGCAGCCAGGGTAAGGTGGCTAATTTATGCACATCGTTTAATGCTCCATGTGTCTCAACTAGTACATGAATAGGAATTTCACGCTCAATACCAGCCTGTTTTGCTGCTTCCTGTATGTATTGAATCATTACCAGAGCATCATCATATGATTCAGTTTTTGGTATCGTGATATAAGTTAATTTCTGCCCAGCTCCAGGCACTAAAATATCCACATCCTGCTGCCAGTCAGGATGAGAAAAATCATGTATCCGTACTCCAGCCATTGTGCATTTATTGGCATCTGAATTAACCATACGAACTATCATCTCGGCATGTTCAACTTCTTTCCCTGTTTCAGCACCATCTTCACAATCACAGGTAATATCAAACACAGGGCCTAATTTTTCCTGTAACTGGAAGGCTTTACCTATTAACTTTTCACTACCGGCAAAGTGTTCACAACTGGGTATAATAGGAAGGTTTTTACCAGATTCATATAATGCTTCATTAGGATGTGTCATTTTGGTTCCTTAACAGATTTAAACTTAAGTCAATTGATTTATTGATTGCGCCTGGGTATTACAACGGTATAGTCCAGATCTAATACAACATAAGAGTGGTACTTATTATCTTCATTCTTAGCCTGAGAGACTTCTTCCGGACTAATATTTTTTAATCCAATGGTACGTATACGCAGCAGACCAATATCTTTTCGAGGATGTTCAATGATATCCAGGATCTCGCTATAACAATAAAGAGTATCACCAGCAAAGCATGGATTCACATGTGCTCCTGAGTTAATGGAGTACAGCCACAGAGCATTTCCAAGACCATTAAATGAAAGACTTCGACAAATAGATATCACATGACCGCCATACATAAGACGTTGTCCCATTTTTCCTGATTTCATCAAGTGATCATCAAAGTGCAGTTTGGCATTATTTTGATACAGTTTGGTTGCCAGGGTATGATCACTATTATCAATAGTCATGCCTTCAGGATGATTTAAACGCTCGCCTTTGATGTAATCCTCCCAGAGGTAGGGGCTGCCTGTTTGACTGATATCCAGTGCCTTAACCTCTGGAATATTCAGCTCATCACTGATGGGCATCACTGCTTCTAATTCGGGTATTTCTTTAATACCCGAGTTAATAGAAGAATTTGATTTATGCACCATTACCCAGCGTTTAAAAGTTAAAATTTGTTCGTTGTGCTGATTATAAGCCTGAGAATGCACATACACATTACCTGACTTACCATTGCTGTTTTCTTTTAAACCAATCACTGTTGATTCCAGTCTTATGGTATCACCGATAAAAGCTGGTTTTAAAAAACGAACTTCTGCATAGCCCAGATTAGCCAGTGCATTTAAGGATATATCAGTAACCGATTTTGCAAAAATCATATGAAATAATAATAAATCATCAATGGGTCGATCCATATAGCCCATGTCTTTTGCCATTTCTACGCTGGAGTTCAGCGCAAAGCGACTGCCGGTCAAGGCAATATAAAAGGACACATCACCATTGCTGATAGTACGCGGCAAGGGATGAATAATTTTTTCATGCAGCTTAAAGTCTTCAAAAAAATTACCCATATTTATTTTTGAACTGGACACTCCGGACTCCTGTTGATTGTTTAGATTATTAAACTGCTTAAAGAAAATTATCCTGACCTAATTCTTTATATTTATCATATAAAGTAATCATACGTTGTGACCATTTCACCTGATATTTATCCACCAGTTCATCTTCAAACAGGATCACCTCATGCCCTTCTTTTTGGGCAAGCTCATAAGCGTCAAGCATTTTGATCGCTTTTTCAACATCTTCTTTTTTCGGTGTAAAGATATCATTAATATATTCAATCTGAATCGGATGAATTAATGCCTTGCCATCAAAACCCAACTGAAATGCAGATTTAGTTGATGCCTCACATGAAAATTCATCCATGACATCATTATGCGGCCCATCAATAACAATTTTATTATATGCTCTGGCAGCCAGGGCAATTTGCGATAGATGACAGAGTATTGCCTGATTAGATTTTTTAATATTAATTTGCATCCGATCTGCCAGTTTATTGGTACCGATCACAATACACTTTAAGGAGCCACTGGCGGCACAAATTTGCTGCACATTTAAAACACCTAAGGGTGATTCAATATTGATCATAAATTCCAGCTCAGGATCAATAGAATCAATAATAGCCTGTGCTTCCAGAACCTGTTCCGGTGTTTCAATATGAGGAAAAAGTAATGAATCAACTTCCAGCTCTTTGAGCATTTCCCGATCTTTCTGGAGTTCTTTACTGCCCAGATCATTGACCCGAAGTACTCTCTCAGAATGACCAAAAGAACTGTCTCTTTTGAATTCTTCAAGCAATAATTTTCGAGCTTCTGCTTTATGTTTGGGTAAAATATATTCCATATCAAAAATAATAGCATCAGCCAGCACAGTCCGGGCTTTTTGAATATAACGTTTATTATTGGCTGGTAGAAATAACATTGAGCGTCTGGCCCGGTACGGTTCAGGTCTATAGGCGTCTTTACGGGCTTTCTGATTGACAATATTTTTGACTAATTCCTTACGTAACACCTTGCCGTTTTTTGTTTTAGGATATTCATCAATTATATACAGCTGTTTTGGGCACTTATAACGGGCCAGATTATTTTGACCGTATTGTAGAATTTGTTCTTCATTCTCATTGCTAATTTCACCATGGGCAATAATTGCTATTGCCACAATGGTTTTTCCAGCACCCACATCCAGACCAAAAGCCACACAATCTGCCACTAGTTCATGGGTTTTCATAACCCGTTCTATTTCATGGGGAGAGACCCGATAGCCAAAGGTATTAATGATGTCGTCTTTACGCCCTAAAAACCAGATATAACCATCTTCATCCCGCTTGGCATAATCACCGGTAAAAAAGTAACCATTACGTTTTGCCTGCCGGGTTTCTTCTTCCAGTTGCCAATACTCCAGAAACAGTCCGGGATCATCCATGCTGATACAGATCATTCCTTCTTCTTCAGTGCCAACCTCCTGCATAGTTTCCGGGTTAAGTATTTTAACTTTATGCCCAGGCTGTACAAATCCTGCTGAACCTGGACGTATAGGACGATGCAGAGAATGAGAGATGTAATAGGAAAATTCACTCATGCCAATTGCTTCATAAATATTTTGTTTAAAGCGTTCCTGCCAGGCAATGACCATCTCACTGGACAGGTGTTCACCGGCACTCATACAATGGCGTAAACTGGGAACATCTTTAATGGTACATTCTGTTTTTTGAATGATCTGACGATAAATTGTCGGCACACCAATAAAGATCGTACATTTATGACGTTGTATTAACTCGATCCATAAACCCGGTTCATTCTTTCCTTCATAGGCGACTACAGTTTGTCCATGATATAGCGGATCCATTAATGCTGAACCCAGTACATAGGTCCAGTTAAATTTCCCCGAATGCATAATGCGATCATTGCCTTCTAAAGAAAACCAGTATTCGCTGGCTGGTTCACGTCCCACTAAAGAACGATGAGAGTGCAAAACACCTTTTGGAAAACCTGTAGTCCCTGAAGTATAAACCAGATAGGCTGGCTCGCCTGATTTTGAATTATAATGATGGGGAGTTTTGTCCGTGTCATTGAGTATCTCATTTAAGTCATAAACACTCACACCATCCGGCTGTGTCAGTTCCAAATCATTCTCAAGGCCGGCAACAATAATGTGTTTTAGATTAACAAGATTTTCCACATAAGGCAGTAAATCTTTATAAATAGATGCTGAGACTACAAGTGCTTTAGCCTGTGAGTCATTGGCTAAATATTTAACCTCAGAACCACTTAATAAGGTTGAGGTGGGCACGGCTATAATGCCGGATTTAATTGCACCAAAAAAAGCAATGGGATAAGCCAGTGAGTTTTTAAGACAAATCAATGTCCTGTCTCTCACTTCCAGACCAATTGAGATAAGAAAATTGCCAAATTGATCAGACTGTGTTGAGAGATCTTTATAGGACAGCTCAAAAGTGCCCAGGTCACTGTCTTCAATGATCATGGCAATTCTGTGTTCTTTATCAGTTCCCATATACTTTGAAGTGCAAGCCTGACCAATATTCAAAAATTCAGGCACTTCAATTTTCCAATCCGGGTATGCTGCTAATTCCATGATGAGTTCCTTTTATATTTGACCATAGGGCCAGTTTTCTCTAATGGTATGAATGGGGAGTTTACTTAAAACTTCCATGGCAAACATTTGCTCTTTGAGTGGTAGAGTTCTGAGTGCATAGGCCCTTAAAATGTTTTGTAAGGCCTTACCAAACATGGGTGGATCCAGCATTTCACCATCATAGCGAATCGCTCCACCTAATAAGGCATCTGCATCAATAGCAGCCTTTAACACTGAAACATTGTGATCAATTTCTTTAGGGGAGGGCGTAAATGCCACTTTGCATAAATTAATATGATTGGGATGAATGACCTGCTTACCAGTCAGGCCCATGGAATTTTCAGTTTTCGCATGGTCATATACACAGCGTGAGGCTTTATCACCATGCAAATCCAACCATCGTCGGATATCTTTCTGTTCAACACATTGTTCAGGCATATTGTGTGGTGTTAACATCACTTCTACTCCACCAATCACTCCAGTGCCATTAATACGGGCTTCCATGGTGAGCATATTAAAAAATGTTTTGAGTTCAACGATCCAATTTTCCGGTGTAATCTTATACGCCATTGCTTTTGAGAAATCATGGATGCCGAAAACAACATGTTTTACAGTTGAATACTTCATCATATTAGAGACAATTTGCAGTGACTTGGGATGCTCAATAATCGGTTGTATAGTAATGCTGCTATTAATTGAAACCAGCCAGGATGACAGATCACGAATTTCTGCATCACCATAAACCTCACCTGCTTTTGATAAAACAATAACATCAATATATTGATGGATCTGTTTTATCATTTTTAGATCAGCTTCATATTCTTCAGTTCGAAACTGATTGATTCGTACCGCAATCTGAAAATTTCGCTCAGGAAAACGGGGCAGTTCCTGGAGTAATAATTCCCGGCTCATGGCTTTTTTTCGACAGCCATCTTCTAAATCAAACAGCAAGGTATGTGCATTAGTTCTATAAGCATGTTTTTGCAGACGCAGCCTGGCCTGTTCCATGTTTTCATAACTGCCGTCTAATGGGTTGTATTTGATGGGCGGGTAGTAAAACTGGATGCCAGGCCAGTAGTCTCCAAGGATTGGAGTCAAATCATCAGTATCAGAGATCTTTGAGAAGTCTATGATTGAGGCCATCATATTTCCTTGGTTTATTTATCAGGTGTTATTAATTTATATGATAACCCGGTAATTAGGTCAAGAATGACATCGGAGGGTATTTTGTGTTTTTAATGGGTATTTAATTGAATATTAGCATTAAGTAATTGATATAAATCATATTTGTTTTATAAGTTATTGATTTAAAATAATTTAATATTTATTTCAATAATAATTATTTATTTTTTCAATGGTTATGTGGCCTTTAATTAATTAATTGTGTATATTATTGATTTTAAAAGTAATTGTGGCCTAAGTTGCTTGGGTGTAGCGACTTACTTGAAGATCATGAAGTGGAAAATATGAAATCTGGAATGAAGATGTGTTTGTAGGTTCAATGGTATAATATGTATTTTTGCGCAGATCATGAAGGGCTGAAATGATGGATGTCTTTTTTTGATTTTTTTGTTTTATAATTATAAAAACACACTGTTTCATGGGGAGATCTACTTATGCATAATTTTGACTTTCTAATCATTGGTTCGGGCCCTGCGGGTCAAAAAGCAGCGATTCAGGCATCTAAACTGGGAAAAAAAGTTGCCATTGTTGATCGTCGTGCCGATGTTGGCGGCGTATGCCTGCACACGGGTACAGTGCCCAGTAAAACATTACGGGAGGCAGTGCTCTATCTCAGTGGTTACAGCCAGCGAGGATTCTATGGGCAAGGCTATCGATTAAAAAATGATTTGACCATGGCTGATCTTAAGCAGCGGCTGCACACCACCATAAAACGTGAAGAAGAAGTGATACTTCACCAGTTGAATCGCAATGGTATCCAGGTTTTTAGCGGCACGGCAACTTTTACTGATGCTCATCATGTCCAGGTTGAAGACGAGAAAGGGAAGGTAATTGAAATTCAGGCTGATTACTTTTTAATTGCCACCGGAACCTATCCTGCGCATCCTGAAAATTACCCTTTTGATTCAGGCAAAGTCATTGATAGTGACAATATATTGGAACTGGAAGAATTGCCACGTTCTATGACCGTTATCGGGGCTGGAGTCATTGGGGTTGAATATGCGTCTATCTATAGTGCGCTGGATGTTGAAGTCAATCTGATTGATGGTCGTGACACACTTTTGGGCTTTATGGATAGTGAGCTGACGGATGAGTTGATCCATCAGTTTCGTGAGCAGGGAATGGTTGTGCGGCTTGGCGAACAGGTTGATGCAATTACTTGTCAGGAAGATGGATCAGTGTGTACCATGCTCAAAAGTGGTAAGCAGATTCATTCTGATGTGGTGCTGGTGGCAGCAGGGCGTTCAGGCTGCACCAGAAGTCTTAAACTGGATGCTGCTGGTGTTGAGCAGAATAGCCGCCATATTATTCAGGTCAATGAGTGCTACCAGTCGAGTCAGCCTCATATTTATGCAGCGGGTGATATTATTGGTTTTCCCAGTCTTGCCTCGACCGCGATGGAGCAGGGACGTCAGGTAGCCTGCCATGCTTTTGGACAGAAAATAAATAGTAAACTGGAAAACTTTCCCTTTGGTATATTTGCAGTTCCTGAAATGAGTATGGTTGGTGCGACAGAGCAGGAATTGACCAAAAAGAGCATTCCATACGAAGTGGGTGTCGCACGTTTACGTGAGACAACACGGGGACAGATCATGGGACTTGAGGATGGGATCCTGAAGCTCATTTTTAGTCTGGAGGATCGAGAGCTTCTTGGTGTTCATATCATTGGTCGTGGTGCCACGGAACTTATTCATATCGGTCAGGCGGCTCTGGTGCTTAATGGTGGACTTGATTATTTTCTTGAGAATGTGTTCAATTATCCGACTTTAGCTGAGGCCTATAAGATTGCTGCTCTGGATGCCTGGAACCGATTAAATTAATAGCTTCAAAAATCATAACTTAGTCAGCGTGTTTTGATTTTGCCTGAGGGCAAATAAAGCATCTTGCTGAACCTATCCTTTTTTGACCATTATGTAACCAGACGCACAGATAATACCTGACTATTTATATATGACATAGAGTGTGACATCCCATTTAATATCTGCCATATAATCACTGTTCAATAAAATATCTTTCTTATTGACAAGAGAGAAAGCTGTTTTTCGTATATCTCTAAAAGGGGTTAGATCATCAATGCTTTCATCAATAAACAGATTTAATAAAGAACTGGCTTGTAGTAGTTTTACTTTGACTGATATTTCACTCATAATAATATGAGTTTTAAGAATAATTGAGATCACCTGCATGTTAATCGGCTATGCTCGTGTTTCAACCAAAGATCTAAGCCTACAAACAGGGCATTATTAGAAAAAGCTAATTGCCATAAAATATACGAAGATAAAATCAGTGGCAGCAACGCCATCAGAGAAGGACTAGAGTTGGCCCTGGAAGTCCTCTGTAAAGGAGACAGTCTGGTGGTCTGGAAATTGGATCGTTTAGGTCGCAATGTTAAAGAATGGGTCAACATCATTAAGCAATTTGAAGAACGTGGAATTCATTTTATCAGCCTGATGGATAAAATTGATACGTCCAGTACAGTGGGGCTGGATACCTATTTTAAGGATGCAACAAACAAGTTAAGGAAGACAGTATGGAAATTAAAAGACGTGACGAGTTAACTTTAGATGATTTAGGCAATATTGAAGCCCCTGACTTTGCTTGCTATGCGGTAAGAGATAGTTTTAGCGGTAGAGGCTATGGAAGTAGTGGCAACATTGATGCTTTTGAAGACTATTGTGATGAGTTTAAGAGAGGCAATCTTTTTGTCGTCTATAGTGGTTCAGATACCCCTTCATTGCCTCTTTTTACATGGAAAAAAGATCCAGATAATCCACAAAAAGGTCAATGGGTCTCATACCCTGGTGTCGTTGAAAATTATGACGCATGGCTAAAGGATATACTTTTAAGCATCCATTGGCGAACGCCTAATAGTATGAAAAAACCAGTTGCCGTTCAACAGGATGTGCCAGACCAAGACGATGATGTGCCAGACATTTCAATCATTAATCAACCCTCTCCCCCTGGAGCTGAAAAAACCACCTTTGAAAAAGTGGAAGACTGGAGTCGTGGAGCAGGAAAAACAAATACCAAAATATTAGATTCGATGCTTAAGGATGCAGAAGAAGGCATTGAAGAAATAAAAGAACACTATCATGAGGGTGACTACCGACAAGCGGCTATTGCGGCAGGGGCGGCTATTGTTGAACAATTAACCCCTTTGGGCAAAGTTAAGGCGATCAAAAAAGGGATGGAGATTGATGAAAAATCAGACGATGCAGAAGAGGTCTTAAATGGTGATTTGCCCTCTGGCGGCAAAGGAAAAGGCAAGAAGAATAATAACAGTGGTAATGAAAACAATGGCGGTAATAACGACAAGAATGATGACAATAAAGACCCAATAAAGTGTCGAGGTCAACAGCCTAAGGGCAATTGTGGTGAGCAACTGATTGAAAAGCATTATGGCAAAGATTTTGAGCCCTTTGATACCAACAGTTTAAAAAATGGCAGTGGCAATGGTATAGACCATGCATTTAAAGACAGAAAAAGTGGTGAACTTGTCTTTGTTGAGTCCAAGAGTACTGCAACGGACAGTGGCCGAATGCCGTTATCCAAGCTTCAGAAAAAAGGTGGAGAAAAATATACAAAAGATCGAATCAAAGCAATGGAGGCCGGAAATATAAGAGGAAAAGGCCAGTGGAAGGCAAAATATAGTGATCAGGTTTATCGAAAAAAACTCAAAGAATTAAAAAAAGAAATTAAAAAAGCCAGTAATAACATCACTTACAAAGTTTGCCGCATCCAATTGGAAAAAGATTCGACAGGCTGTTATGGGCAAAGAGTCAACCCACAAGGAAAATTATCCTCGTCAGGCAAACTATCAGGGAAGTGCAATAAAAAATATGGAACTGAAATAAGGTGCAATGACTGGAATGCCTGACATCATCATATCCACGTAAGAAAATGATAATAGATAAAGACTGTAAAGAAGGGAAATTGTATGAGTACCAATAATATACTATCAAAATTAATTAAAGAAACCAATCAGGATTATATAGAAAAAAAAGGTTGGTTATATCCTGATGATTTAGGTCAATGTGGTTTGCTGGATTCAGAACAAGAAAATATTCAGGAAGTTATCGATGAGCCTGATGAATACTATATGGCTGATGATTATTTAAAGTCGTTAAGTGAATGGAATTTAGATTACAGTCAATATGCTTGTGCTCATTTAGACAGTAAACTCATTCAAACATCCACTTTTGCTGAATCAGCCTGGTGTGGCTATCTGGCAGTAAAAGTAAAAGGTGAGTTTAATCGTTTTCGCAGGCCAGACTTTTTCCTTTCAGGTGACGTTCTGCTGATATGGGCAAATTGTATTTTATCGGGTTGGTTTAATGAAGCAAGTGAAATTGGCAGGCTTTGCCTCAAATCACCCGAAAAAGGTGGTGGCGTTATTAAAGATGGTTATTCATTTGATACCGCCAGTTTTTTCCTGCTTGAACTTCATTGCCTTTGGCAAGATATTGCTTTTAAACGTGAAGCGTTTGATCATCCTTTGTTTGATGGAGAAGATACACCATTCATATATGATGACATTCTTAAAAATTGGCAAACAACGGATTTAGCTCAAGTTGATGAATATGTGAATCAAATGTCTGACTACCACCTTAGTCAAACTCAAGAAGAACAGAATCCCGATGAAGACTATTTTGAATTTAACAATACTTATAATCAACTTTACCCCTATGAAATTATGGCCTGGCTGAAATTACGGGAGCATATAGGCTTATCAAATCCCACTCAATTCAGCCACCCCTTGATGAATCAACCACTGGCTGAATTCATAGAGGGTACGCCATTGGATAAGCCAGAAATAGCACAGGTGAATGAGTTGCTGGACATTGTTCGGAAGGCTTTGCCAGAGGCTGAGATTTAACTCGGTTATGGCTGCTCATATAAAATAAAATTACTAAAGAAGTTACCACCTTTGAAAATATTGCAGCTCAAGAAGTATACCGTCCCTGAAAATCTTGTGCTTACAGGGCTGCAGCCAATTATGTGACTGATGGCGGTTTTGGATCCTGAACGCTAGTATCGATACTTCTAAAATTGTCTGTTTTTTGACCACTATGTAACCAGACGCACAGATAATACCTGACTATTTATATATGATACTCTCAATATGTTTATAATTGAGGTATTTACTATGAAACAATTTAGCAATTGGTCTCCGCTGCATTTTCTTGCGGCTCTTGGGGCCGGAGGCATTGCGGTCAGCTTTTTTATGTACTTGTTATTCTGGATCCCTCATCCGGGACAACCAATCCCGGTGTTTGATGACTGGCTTTCATATTTGCAAACAGCAGGTCCTGTTGGGCAAGTTATGGTTGTAAGTGCTTTGGCAGGCATTATTATCTTTGGCAGCTTACATTTCCACTGGTTGTTTCTGAACTTTAAACAATATCATCAATTTAAAGCAAGTGGTGGTGTTGAAAAAATTACTGGTACAAATGCTCATACCCAGTTAATGGCCATGCCTTTGACTGTTGCAATGAGTATTAACACGGCTTTTATTATCGCAGCTGTGTTCATTCCAGGGTTATGGAATGTTATTGAATGGTTATTTCCTGTATCAATACTGGTATTTGTTTTATTGGGTATCTGGGCTAGTCGCATCTATTTAAATTTTTTCAGCCATGTGCTCCACCGTGGCAGTTTTGATAACACTGCCAATAACTCCTTAGCTCAGCTATTACCCAGCTTTGCTTTTGTTATGATTGGTGTGGGACTTTCTGCTCCTGCAGCAATGAGCCATAACGAGGTGATAATAGGGATCAGTTATTTGCTCGCTATTTTTTTTATAAGCAGTGCTCTTTTTATGGGTTTTATAAAACTTATAATTGGTTTTAATGATATGTTTAAACAAGGTGCTTCAAGAGCCACTTTACCGACATTGTGGGTGGTTATACCAATTTTAACAATATCAGGTATCGCCATAATGCGTTTAAGTCATGGCCTGCATACCCTGGAACTCGGTCATGGTGCTTCAAACTATGTCTTATTGACGGGAATTTTTTCTCTGCAGATCATGTTTGCTTTAATGGGGTGGGCAGTAATGAAGCGGATGAATTATTTTCAATCAGTGTTTAAACATGAAGAAAAGACGCCAGTCACATTTGCTCTGATTTGCCCTGGTGTTGCTTTAGTTGTTATGGGACATTTTGTTTTGAATAAGGTAATTGTTGCCAGCGGTATTATTAGTCAATTTGGAATCTTTTACATAGTTTTTTCATTTTTTCTAATTGTTTTGCAGTTAATGGTCATCTGGTTATTATTCCGACTTGTCAGGGAGCATCTTGTAGATAAGCCTGAATCAATAGAATTTCCTATTACTACAGTGAGTCAATAGAAACAAAACCGGGGGCTATCAGTCTGATGCCCCTGATGAGACATCCCTTTCTTAAAGAGTCAGTTTCCCCGTTAGCTATGTTGAGCAACGCCTTCTGCTTTAGCTGGTGCTTGTTTAATTTTCATAATAAAGTATACCCTTAATTAAAATAGCAATTAATATGCCAATAAAAAAGAGGCTATAAACAACATTATTAACGTAGTTAATATGATCTTTAAATATTTTATTGTAAAATAAATTGACATAAATAATATAAAGTGCAAAAAAACTGGCATTACAAACACAATAGAATCAGGTAAAAAGATAGGAAATTCAATGGCGAAAGTTACACAATAGCCATTATTCCATTGCAGTACAGAGCAGATAAAAACCTAAAAAAAATATCTTTAACGCAAGCAATTTGATTTTTTAGGTTTTTTAAATGATGGGTGGTCTAGACTATTAGTTTATAGTAATTATAGTACACTGGATTTAGCAGGAGTATTTTATGTCATTTACACTTGAAGAATTAAAAGAGAAAAATTCTGATTTATTGAACCTTTTGACATATCATCTGCCTGATATGCTCTGGGTTAAAGATTTAGAGGGTCTTTATGTATATGCGAATAAAGCTCTATGTGATGGAGTTCTCATGGCAAAGGATATTCATGAACCTGTAGGTAAAGGAGATGTCTTTTTTGCTCATCGAGAGAGAGAATTACATAAGGATATACCTGACTGGCATACTTTTGGGGAGCTGTGTTTTAGTAGTGATTTAGATGTAATAGCCAAAGATAAGGCTATGAAGTTTGAAGAGCAAGGTAATATCAAAGGCAAGTTTATGTTTCTGGAGGTATATAAGGCTCCCTTTTATGACAAAGATGGAATAATTATCGGTACCGTTGGTGCTGGACGAGATATAACAGAGCTAAAAAAAATACAGACAGATTTAGAAAAGAGCTTTAAAATTCTTGATGAGCAAAAAAAACAGTTAGAGTACCAGGCTAATCATGATTCCTTAACAGATTTACCCAATCGTATCTTATTTGTAGACAGGTTACAGCAATCAATAAATTTAGCAGAGAGATACAATAAAAAAATAGCAGTACTATTCATAGATTTAGATCATTTCAAAGAGATAAATGACTCTTTAGGCCACCATATAGGCGATAAAATATTATTAGAGTTCTCAAATAGAATAAAAAAAGAGATACGCAAATCTGATACTATTTCCAGGCTTGGTGGTGACGAGTTTTGTATCATTTTAAATGATGCAGATGATGTAAATCATGTAACCAGTTTTATTACAGATAGTATGAAGATTACTCAAAAGCCATTTATAATTAATGGAAGAAAGCTTTATGTTGGGATGAGTATCGGCATCTCTATGTATCCTAATGATGGAGAGAGTGTAAACACTCTTCTAAAAAATTCTGATGCGGCTATGTATAAGGCAAAAGAGAGTGGTAGAAATACCTACTGTTTTTATAATGAGGAGTTGACACAAAAAGCTTTAGATAGAGTTTCTTTAGAAACAGCACTGAGGAAAGCTTTAGTTGAAGATGAACTAGTTGTCTATTTTCAGCCTCAAATGGATGCCAAAGAAAATAAATTAGTTGGCATGGAAGCTCTTGTCAGATGGCAGCATCCATCTTTAGGTCTTATATCTCCTGATAAATTTATACCCCTGGCAGAGCTTACAGGTATAATTGTAGCGCTTGATAGAATTGTTATGAAGAAAGCACTATTACAGTTTAACGAGTGGCGCAAAGCTGGGCTAAATCCAGGTAAGTTAGCTATGAACTTAGCAATAAAACAGATAGAGAGTAATGATTTTATAGACTTTTTTGAGACTCTATTAATTAGTGAAAATTGTGATTATAAAAATATAGAGCTTGAAGTGACAGAAAGTCAGATTATGAGTAATCCAGATAAATCAATAAGGGTCTTACAAAGATTAAATGATTTAGGTCTTTCTATAGCCATTGATGACTTTGGAACTGGTTACTCATCTTTAACATATATAAAGAAATTACCTATAAAAAAATTAAAAATAGATAAGTCATTTATAGATGATCTACCAGATAATTCAGAAGATAGTGCTATTACAAAAACTATTATAAATTTATGTGAAAATTTAAATTTAGATGTGATTGCTGAAGGTGTAGAGAGACAAGAGCAAAAAGAATTTTTAGTTGAAAATAATTGTAAATTAATACAAGGTTATTTCTATTCCCGCCCTCTCTCAGAAAAAGACATGACCCAATATTTAAGAAAAAATATCAAAGACTGAGATTGAATAAAGAAGATGTTGACAGGAATTTTTAAAGCCTCGAACGGGTAGATTTATAATGATACCAGGAAAAATCTACACTTCAGACTGTCCTGATTAGAGCCTTTCTTATCTTTATTTCAAATATATGATCACTAATAGCAGGGTTTGCATTAAAACCGCCATCCCGTTCGTTAGCCAAAGTGCCACTCTGCGAAATCTGATCCCATATATGGTCCAAAATATAAATATGCACAGGAATCCAATGGCATAGAATGGCGACATTGTTGATGGGGTGTCAGTGGAATACTCAGCAAAAACTTGTGTTCCTATGCTCACTGAAGCAAAAAGGCCAATAATTATACCCATTAGCTCATAGTACTTGTCCGGTATTTTTTCCAGAATCATTTTTCTATCCAGTGCATACTCTCATTATGCTTTGTTATCATTGACCCTATTCTCTCGCAGCTCTACAAACAGTTTTCCTATAGGAAGATCACGGTTATCGCAATAAATGTTTACGGATATTATGACCCTAACTACTAGCGAAAGGCAAGTACTGAACCATGAGGAAAGGTGTGAAGAAAGCCCTGAGAAAAATTGTGAACTGATGAACAAAAACATTATATAAGGCTCAGCCTGCGACTGGAAAAACACAGGGGTTCTTCTCTCATCTGAAAGAAGAGCCCTTAAGTGAATAATGGTTCACAGTTTTTTGTAGTCTGTTTATTCCATCGGTTGAGTTAATAAGTACTCAAATGCGGCCAATGAAGCTTTGGCACCTTCACCCATGGCAATAACAATCTGCTTGTAGGGGACAGTGGTGACGTCTCCGCAGGCATAAATACCCACTTCTGAAGTCCGGCATTTTTCATCAATAATAATTTCACCATAATCATTGGTATCGACGACATCTTTGACGAACTGACTATTGGGCACTAGTCCGATTTGAACAAACACACCGGACAGGGATTGTTGAAGTGTTTCACCGGTACTGCGATCTTCATACTCAATGGCATTGACCTTGTTGTCTGTAGCTAAAATCTGCCTGGTGGCAACATTTTTCAAGATGTTAATATTATCCCGTGCCAAAGCCTGATCCACTATGACCTTATCAGCTTTCAGTTCCGGCATAAATTCAAATACGGTGACGGATTTCACCAGACCGGCCAGATCAAGTGCGGCTTCAATGCCGGAGTTACCACCACCAATGACTGCAACATCTTTGCCTTTAAAGAAAGGGCCGTCACAATGTGGACAATAGGCAACGCCATTGCCGATATTCTCTTTTTCACCGGGTATTCCCAATTCTCTCCAACGTGCACCGGTTGAAATAATTAATGTTCTGGTTTTAATGGTTTCACCAGAAGATAAATGCAAAACTTTTATATCGCCTTTTTCAATATCCGTGACACGCAGGTGTTCCTTGAAAGTAATATCATATTGTTTCATGTGTTCACTCAGGGCACTAGCAAGTTCTGGCCCTGTGGTTGAGGGTGTTGAAATAAGATTTTCTATTGCCATGGTATCTTTTACCTGCCCACCAAAACGATCAGCAATCAGTGTGACCTTTAGTCCCTTACGGGCACTATAAATGGCCGCACTCACACCACCCGGACCACCACCAATTATGGTAACATCCTGTAAAGGTAAGGCTTTTTGTTTATTCGCCTGTGTGATTTCAGGGCTTCTCTCAATCAGCTTCTCAATTAATTGCCCGGCATCAACTTTGCCATTGGCAAATAGTTCGCCATTGAGATAAACACTGGGTACACCCTGTATATCCCGTTCCTTAATTAATTCAGGATAGAGTCCGCCATCGATCATTTCTGTTGATAGGTTCGGGTTTAATAAAGTAAACTGATTTAAAGCCTGTACTACATCCGGACAATTGTGACAGCTCAGACTGATATAGACTTCAAATTTTAATTGTTCCTGGATATTAGCAATCATTGTTTTCAGGGAATCATCCAGCTTGATCTCACTGCCGGAAGCCTGCAAAATTGCCAGTACCAGAGAATTGAATTCATGGCCGCCTGGTATTCCGGAAAAAATAATGCCGGTTGCCTGACCTTCTACCTCCAGGGTAAAGCTCATGGGGCTGCGCAGTACATTCGGCATATCCCGCTCTGCAAAAATCAGATTGTCAGAAACGTTAGCGATATCGGATAAAAATTTGTGCAGTTCAGCACGTTTGGTGTGCTCACCAGTCTGTAATACCAGGGTCACCGGTTTCTGCATCGACTGGGTATAGTTTTTTAATGCATTTAATAAATCGTTAGTTAACACGTTGATGCTCCTGTATTGTTTTTTGTTTGCTCATAAAATATAGGCTTACTATGGGTGTCAGCCCATACTCTCGGCTGTTTATATCTTGCCTATTTATATCTTACCTATTTATATCTTACCGACCAGATCCAGAGAAGGAGCCAGTGTTTCTTCACCTTCTTTCCAGGCTGCCGGGCAGACTTCACCTGGATGTGCTGCAACATATTGTGCTGCTTTTATTTTTCGTAATAGATCTTCTGCATCACGACCTACGCCTTCTGCGGTAATTTCCATTGCCTGAATTACGCCATCGGGATCAACTACAAAAGTACCGCGGTCAGCAAGGCCCTGTCCTTCACGCATCACTTCAAAATTGCGGGTAATTTCACCAGTTGGATCACCAACCATGGTGTATTGTATTTTGCTGATGGTATCTGACGAGTCATGCCATGCTTTATGAGTAAAGTGGGTATCGGTAGAAACGGAGTAAATTTCTACACCGCGAGATTGAAACTCTTCATAATGATCAGCCAGATCACCCAGCTCTGTTGGACAAACAAAGGTGAAGTCTGCAGGATAAAAGAAAAAGATTGACCACTTGCCTTGCAGATCTTCATCACTGATGTCAATGAATTCACCTTGTTTAAAAGCGCTGCTTTGAAATGGTTTGATGTGTGTATTGATTAAAGCCATGTTGTTTCTCCAATGTTAAGTAAAAGTTAATTTTCTGTTTGTTTTTAAACTTCTGTTTGTTTTTAAACATTGGAGCTAGGATAGCGAAGAATTATGCTTCAGTAAATTTGATAAAATAGAATGTTGTGTTCAAAAAAACTGAACATAAGATGCTTTTTGAGCTATACTTTTAATATGATCTCATTTAAACAAATTAATTATGCACTGGCTCTGGAAAGAACGCTGCATTTCAGAAAAGCTGCTGAGGCGTGCTCTATTTCTCAATCAGCCTTTAGTATGGCCTTGTCAGAAATGGAAAAGCAGCTTGGCTTTCAGGTATTTGAACGCAATAATAAGAATGTGCTCATTACCCCATTGGGGCACAGGATGCTGGAACAGGCAAGAGTCATTCAGTTACAGATGGATGATTTGAACCACTTGTCTGATATACATAAAAAGCCACTCAGCTCGCCCATGTCTATTGGTATCATTCCAACCATTAGTCCCTACCTTCTGCCGATTGTTCTACCGTCACTTCAGACTTGTTACCCTGATCTTGAGCTGGGTGTACATGAAGAACAGTCACATGTGCTGGTTGATCAGGTAAAACGGGGTGATATTGATGTTGCTGTGCTTGCTTTGCCGTTTGATATAGAAGGTTTATTAGCATTTAAATTCTGGCAGGAAAACTTTTACTGGGTGACTTATGCAGGTGATGAGCTGGCAAAGAAATCTGAAATTAATGCCAGTGAAATCGATATTTCTGCACTGATGTTGTTGAATGAGGGGCACTGTCTAAAAGATCATGCGCTGGCAGTCTGTAAGCTTAGTGGCTCACCTGTGCATAGTCTTAGTGCCACGAGTCTGACCACATTGGTACAACTGGTAGCAGGCAAGATGGGTTCAACTCTGGTGCCGGAAATGGCCCTGGCACAATTAGTTGACTTAAACCCGGCATTGGCCAGAGTACCACTGGCGGAAGCGGGGCCGCACCGGGAAATTGTCTTTATAGTTCGGCCCAATTATCCGGCAGTAAAAAATATTGAGTTATTGATTAACTTATTTGGCAAAGAACTAAGCCGGCAGCTCAAGAGAAAGTCTTAAACTTGTCAGGCAGATGATTGCTGTCTTTCGGGTATTGAACCTTTATTAATGTACGGAGCCCATTGACTGATCCTGGATATTATTCACTGAAATACCAGTCAGTTCTGTGATGGTTTTGACCGGGCCATGAGGAAATAAGGTGTAAAGATACTTTAATCCACCCTGAAGGGAGTACTTTCCCTGCAGGGCGTTATTGTAATCACTCACTTTCAATGCTTCGTTTTCATGATAATCATAAAATTTCTGGATAAAATCTATGGCTTCCCAATGCTTATCGGTTAAATGAACTCCTGTCTCCTTTGCTCGTTCTTCAACCGCCTGCCGGTCACAATTTACAACTCTGACCATATTGAGCGTATCATACATTGTAATTCTCCTTAAATAACGGGACTTAATAACCAAGCAAAACACTATGGTATTAATTTAAGTATAGGCAGGATTTTTAAAAAGGCAAATATAATATTTAATCAAAGGATTGTAATTGGATGCAGTTTATCTTTTTGACAAGTTTATGAATTTTAAGGAGTAATGTGCTGTAAATGATAATAATAACTTATATACTTAAATAATATGAAAATTTTAATTGCACCCGATTCTCTCAAAGGCAGCATGAGTGCTGTTGAATTCTGTCATATTGCAGCAGAACAAATTCAACGAGTCAGGCCTGAGGCAGGAATAAAATTACTCCCCCTGGCTGATGGTGGTGAAGGGACGATTGAGGCTATTCTTGCTAATGAGCCGGGGCAAATTTATTCAGTCAATGTTGAAGATCCTGTGGGCAGGTCGGTTGCTGCCAGTTATGCAATATTATCCTCAAATAATACTGCAGTGATAGAAATGGCTCAGGCATCTGGATTGCCATTACTGAAACCTGATGAACAAAATCCAATGAAAACATCAAGTTATGGCACAGGTGAATTAATTCATCATGCGCTGGATCAGGGGTGTCGGCGTTTTATCATTGGTTTAGGCGGCAGTGCAACTAATGACGGCGGTAGTGGAATGCTACAGGCATTAGGTGTCCGGTTTTTTGATAAGCAACAACAATTACTCAAAGCATGCGGTGCTTCTCTTAATAAAATTAGCTCAGTTGATATGTCAGATTTTGATCCCAGAATTGAAGAAAGTGAAATTATCATTGCCGGGGATGTGATGAACCCATTATGTGGTGAATTGGGAGCGACTTATATTTACGGCCCACAAAAAGGTGCAGATAAACAAATGCTGGCAGAGCTTGACTCAGGGATGAAGAATTTTGCCGATAAAACAGCTGTTTTTGTCCATGCAGAAAGTAATAAAGAACTCAGCGGGGTTTACGGGGCAGGTGCGGCAGGTGGTATGGGTTTTGCGTTAATGGCTTATTGTCAGGCAACTATGAAAAGTGGCTTTGAACTGATTGCTGAACTGACTCGACTGGATGAATTATTAGCATCCAATGAAACCCGGCCTGATATAATTATTACTGCTGAAGGGTGTTTTGATGATCAGAGTCTGCAGGGAAAGTTAGTTGGACGATTAAGTGCAAGGGCGGTTCAATATAATATTCCACTCATTGTGATCTGCGGCAGCATTGGTGATGATTTGGATATGAAAAAAATCAGTCACTATATTAGTGCATTCAGCCTTTGTCAGGCACCAGTGACCCTGGAATATGCGATGAATAATACAGCTGTCTTAGTAAAAAAATTAATATCAAATCTGTTCAAAATGAATTTAATAAAAGTCAATAAATCTTAAAATTTAATTATGGGTGATAGTACCTGAACCTCGACAATTACGATATCATTACAGATTGTCTCTGCAAAGCTGATGAAAATTCTGTTAAGCTGGATAGTTACGATTATTTTATAAATTAATAAAAGATAATGAAAAAATATTTGACTAAGAAAAATTTCTATTCCGGCTGTCATTATTGCCTGATTCCATCTTTTTTGATTATATTTCTAATGATACCTGTGTATTCAAGTGCATCCAGCAGCTGGGCGGACAATTTAAATTCGTCTGAAAATAAAAAATTATCTGCTCAATATACCATTACTGCAGAAGAACTTGACGGTATGATATACGCTTATGCTGATAGTTATATGACTCAGATTGTTTCGGCAACCCGGGAAATCAGCAGACAGGCTGAGTCTTCACAACAACGCAGCGACGCCATGTTGCTGCGTGTGGGCTCTGTTAATTCTATTTATGATATTGCCAGTAGTTCAGAGCCTTTTACCAAGCTGTTAGATATGCTGCTGGTGGTGACATTACAAAGTTATGTCTGGATTGATGAGGACAGAGCTGAAAAAATATTTGGTCACTCAGCAAAAATTTTAATAGATGCGATGCACCAAAATAGAAAAGAAATATGGAAACTAGCGGCTAAGGCTATGAAACCAGAGCAACTTTATATACTAGATTGGTTGATCCTTGACTGGAGAAGACAAAACCCAGATATTAACTTTGTTATCTTTACTCGTTTTTCTGATGTTTCTGCTTCCAGAGTGAAGTCTATTGTTTCAGATGTGAAAATAGGCTCTGGATTTTTAGCGCCAGTTGATGAAGCTAAAAAAGCCATTAATGAAACAAGGCTGTTAGCTGAACGTTCTTTCTTTTATGCCAAACGAGCACCACTAATCTACACATGGCAGGCAGAAAATTTAACCACAAATATACTCGCTAAACCAGAAATCGCGCAATTACTTGAGGGTATAAAGCGTTCAACTCTGGCCATAGAGAGGGTGAGTGAAGTGATGAAAAATTTACCTGGATTAATAAGAGAAGAACGGGTCTTTATTTCATCGGAACTGGATAAAAGAGAAACTTCTATCAGCAAAGTCCTGGCAGAAGTAAGACAAACTATTAATGAAACAGAACATTTGGTGGTGACCGTTGACAAGCTGTCAGATTCTGGCAATAACATACTGCACGAACTTAGAGTCACATCTGAATCCTTAAATACTACATTAATAACTTTTGATAGCATGATGAGTCATCATTTCCCTGCACTATCGAAGGAAGAAAAAGCCAGAGATAAGTCAAAACCATTTAATATCAATGAATATACAGAAGCTTTGGCGAAAGTGGATAGTGCTGCTGAAGAGCTGACTGGTCTGATGGGGGCTTCAGGAAATATGATCAATTCAGATAAATTAACCTATCGTATTGAACAACTTAATAGTGCAGCACGTGATCGGGTTGAACATGCAACGGAACAAAGTAAAAAAATGATTCAGACACTTTTTCTTTATATTGCACTAACACTTGTTTTAGCCTTTTCACTGATGGTTTTTTACCGCAAACTATTTGCCAGGAATAGGGGTGAAGTATGAGGCTGTTATTGCTACTGTTCAGCTTTTTTATTGCAGAATTTTCTTATTCTGATAATGGTTTTTGGAATGTAGATGCAGCAACACAAGTACCAATAACTTTAAAAAATATGAGTTCAAATAAAAATAAACAGATTATAAATATATCTGGCTCAACGACTGTATCAAATGTGCTGAACCTGCTGGCGGATAAATTTGAGCAGAATTACAAAAATATTCAGATTAAGATTTCAGGAGGAGGGTCATCCAGTGCTGTTCGAGCAATGCTTAATAATTCGGCAACCATTGGTCAGATGTCAAGAGCAATGAAACAAAAGGAGTGGGATGCTTTTGTTAAACACTATGGTTATGAGCCTGTTGAGTTTAAAATTGCAGTAGATGCATTAGCTGTTTATGTGAATAAAAAAAATCCAGTTGATAAGCTGACCAGCACGCAGTTACTCGATCTTTTTTCAGATAGCCATCATATTAACTACTGGGGTGAGTTAAAATCAGACCAGCTTATGACACCCAATTGGGAAAAACAGCTGATACAAGTTTATACTTTGCCAAAAATTGCTGGTGCATATTCACTCTTTAATAAGCGAATGTTAAAAAAAGCAGGATATAAAATTAGTGCGATCAGTGAGCCGACTTCAAGCTCAGTAGTTCAGTCTGTTGGTGTTAATCCCGGAGGAATTACCTTTGCAAGCAGTTTTTATAAAACCAGACGAACTCAGTTTGTTGCTCTGGAAGGGAAGGATGGCCAATTTTATGAGCCGGTACAACCATGGATCAGTAGTTTTAAATACCCTGTAAGTCGGTATTTATACCTATATATAAATCAGAAACCAGGAACTAAATTAGTACTAAAAAATAAGCAGTTGTTAGCGTTTTTAATGGCAGATGCGACACAATTGCTCATTAAAAGGGCAGGATTTTACTCTGTTTCAGATAAAATACGAACACAGCAGCTCGAGAGAATAAACCAATAAGATACACTGAAATAGTTACGATAAGAAAATCATGGGAGTGAGAAAAAATGACTAAAAGTATTAAAAATACGCAAACTGAAAAAAATTTATTAATTGCCTTTGCTGGTGAATCACAGGCCAGAAATCGTTACACCTATTATGCGGGTGTTGCAAAAAAAGAAGGTCTGGTGCAAATTTCAACCATCTTTGAAGAAACAGCCAATCAGGAAAAGGAACATGCCAAACGTTTTTTTAAATTTCTTGAGGGCGGTGAAGTAGAAATTACAGAAACATTTCCTGCAGGAAAGCTGAACTCAACTCTTGATAATCTCAGAGATGCAGCAGCAGGTGAGGAACATGAATGGACAGAAATGTATCCGGGCTTTGCAAAAACTGCTCGTGAAGAAGGTTTTGATAGAGTGGCAGATGCTTTTGATGCTATCTCCATTGCAGAAAAACAGCATGGTAAACGTTATCAGGATCTGGCTGATAATCTTGAGGCTGGAAAAGTATTTAAGCGAGAAGGAAAAGTTGTCTGGCGTTGTAGAAATTGCGGCTACCTGCATGAGTCAGAAGATGCTCCTGAACTTTGTCCAGCCTGTCTGCACCCTCAGGCTCATTTTGAACTCTTAGGGGAAAACTGGTAATTTTCTGGAGCATGGGTGAACTGCCCCTATGCTCCAGACATAACATTAGGAAAAGAAATGAGTAACGATATAAAAGACAAAATCATTCTGGAAGCATTATTGGAGCGCTTTGAAAAACAGCGCCTGCCTCGATTATTAGATATTAAGAAAAAAGTAGAGCTTGGTAATAAACTGGATAAGTATGAACTGGAGTTTCTGGAAGAAGTGTTTAGTGATGCGAAAAAAAATGAGCACTATATGAAAATTTCTGATGATCAGCTTAAAGAAATTATTATGAAAGCTTTATCTCTTTACAAAGAGATAACTAATAAAGCTTTAGAGAATGAACTGAAAAACTGAAGAGTGGTTTTTTGTTTGTTCTGGCTTAAGGCTTCAGGCAAATTTTTGTTTATCCAGCCTGCCAACAGTGATTTTTAAAGCCTCATTGTTTTTTTGAGCCAGTTTTATCCAGTTATTAATTTCGCTTAATAAGCTCTCTTCGCCGACACCATGTCTTGGAACATTGTTTGTAATGGAATGATCCATGCGTCCTGAATTGATATAGGTCCACTGCTCCTTGTTGTGTGAAATAATGCCTGTATGACCTCTGGTTTCCAGTGAAAAGGATAAAATGTCACCTTTTTGCATCAAGCTTTTCATTTCTTGAAAAACTGACTGGCTTTGCTGAGAAATATTATCAATTTGAGTAATTGCTTTGGTGTAAACTTTATTACCCAGAGCTTCAGTCAGCCCTTCACCAGTAAAATAAGCATGGCTGGAGCGACCGTCTAATTGAGCTCTCTGCAGCAGTTGTGAACTAATACTGCCTTTCCCCCTATAGCGAATACCCATATTTTCCAGGCCATTAACGACCAGCGTATAACAATCCAGATTTTTGTATTCAGTGCCCATAAAGGGTTTAACGGCATCATCCAGCTTTTGAGCTAAAATGTTTTTCTTATTGTTCTGCTCTGCAATGTTGTTTTGAGAGCTGTGTTTCCAGGAAAGCTCTTTAGTTTTTTTGTCAATATAAATGGTTGTGTCAGTGGGAATTTTGGTAAATTCTTTATTTTTGTTCACCTCAGAGTGAATGATTGTCCAACGCTGTGTTTTATAATCACTTTTCTGGGAGAGCAAATTTGAAATAGTTGGATTAGTCTGATTTATTTGCCCTAAAACAACCTTATCTCCTGTTTCAGAAGAGGAAAATTGTTTTGCCTGAATGGTTGATCTCACTGCAAGAGTGTTGTCCATCAAAGCATGATTGGTGAATCGGGTATTGTTAGAGTCGGACCAATGCAGCTCCTGAGTTTTTGGGTTGTAATAAATAGTTTTTCCAGTAGCGATTTGATTGAATGCTTTGTTACGATTGACCGGATCATGGATTATAGCCCAGGTCTTTGCTTTTAATTCCGGATTGTTCAATAGTAATTGTGCTACGGTTGTATTCTTACTGGATAAGCTTCCCAGTGTCATGGTATCAGAAACAGCGGAAGTTGTTGGCTGAATTGCCTGTTCGTTAATCTTTGGACTTATGGACATGGTGTCGATTTTTTGACTGACCTGTGCACTAATATTAGTCTGGTTTTTAAGTATACTGGAAAAATTAAATGCGCTATTAGCTTCAGAGGCTGAGGCTGAAGTTATTGTTTTAGAAGGTGTTTTGTGGCTTTTCTCAATAGAAACAGGCTGTTTATTTGTATCTGCAATTAGCATGATAGTTCTCTTTATATCGGGCTCGTTAAATGAGCTTTCGTATATAAAGAAGCATGAAATATGCCAAAAAATAAGAAGTTTAATCCAATGACTTTAGTTTAAATTCTTTTTCAAAACGCTCTGCAGTCAGGGGGCGGTAATAATAGTATCCCTGAATTAGATGACAGCCTGCTGCTTTTAAAAATTTCAACTGCTCTTCATCTTCAACTCCTTCGGCAATGGTTTCCAGATGAAATTGATTGGCCAGCACAATAATTGCTCGGGTGATGGCATTATTATTGTGATCCTCCGGGATGCCGTCAATAAAACTTTTATCAATTTTTAAGGCATCAACAGGGAGTTGTTTGAGGTAACTCATGGAAGAGTAGCCAGTGCCAAAATCATCAATGCTTATTTTAATCCCGAATGATTTCAGATAGGCCAGTTTATCAATGCCCTCCTGAGTGTCATGCATCAGTGCAGATTCAGTAAGTTCCAACTCTAGATATCTGGGATCGAAATTTGTTTTGGTGAGTATTGATTTAATTTGATCGACGAATTTTTTATGCTTAAAATGAAGAGCTGAAATATTAACTGCGATACGAAATTTTTCCCGTGTTTGTTCATTCCAGAATTTAACCTGTGTCAAAGCAGTTTTGAGTACAAAATCCTCTAACTCAACAATTTGATTGGTTTCTTCTGCAACTGAAATAAATTTTTCCACAGGAACCAGGCCAAATTTAGGGCTGTTCCAACGTAATAACACTTCTATGCTGGACACTTTGCCATTTTTAGTGGAAACCTGAGGTTGATATACCAGGTAGAGCTCATTTTTTGTGATAGCGGTTTTAAGTGCTGTAGCTAAAATAAACTTTTTTGCTTTTTTCTCATAAAGTTCATTATTGTAAAAGCGGAAAGAATTTTTACCACTTTCTTTGGCTGCATACATGGCGAGATCTGAATATTTAATCAGTGTATTGCTCGTTTCACCGTCATTTGGGTAAAGTGAAATTCCCAGGCTGCAGCTGATAAAGGTTTGAGAGCCTGAGAAAGTGTAGGGCTGTGCGATGGCTTTGACGATATTATTAGCGATTTCTGCGATCTGACTTTCGTTCAGATTACCTTTTAGAATAACAATAAATTCATCGCCGCTGATACGGGCAACAAAGTCATCAACACGGGTGTAGTCACGTAATCGTGAGCCTACTTTTTTTAACAATGCATCACCAAAATCATGTCCTAAAGTGTCATTAATAGTTTTAAATTCATCGAGATCAATAAAAAATAAAGCAAAAGACTCCCGAGTAATTTTATTTCTGGATAAAGTTCGTGCCAGATAATCATAAAAGTGGTGACGATTGGGTAATTGGGTCAGAGTGTCATAAAATGCCAGAGTTTCAAGTTCAGATGTTTTTTTATTAACAGTGTCTTCCAGATTTTCATTGAGGCTTTGTAATTCCAGTGCCTTATCTCGTAATTTATATTCAGCATGGATCCTCTCATCTGTTTCAATGGTCAATTTTTGTTTGAGTTCGGCATTCTCAATTTCCATAGTGAAGGCAGACAGCAGGCTCTTATTGATGTGTATCATGGCACTGCTGGCGAAAAGAAAAATAATTAAATAACCATAAAAATGAAATGAATGTAATTCGTTGCTATGGGTGAGAAAAAAAATAATAAGCGGCAGGGTTAATGAGGCAAGATAAGTAATAAAAGCTCGTTTGAGGATCCCAAGTGATGCAATAGAAGCAATAGACATAGTGCCCAGCAGCAGCAAGACATAGGTGTAGTAGTAGTTCTGATTTTCTGGTGCAAGAAAAATAATCAGACTGATGAGGGTGCCGTTAAGGCAGGCACCAAAAACAAATAAATAGGACCAGGCATGCGGATTGTGAGTGGTTTTTGAGCGCTGATAAAAAATAGAGAGAATAACTCGTAATGACAGTATAAAAAAATTGGTAATATACCAGTGTATTAATTGTTCTCTAATCTGCAGCAGATCCCAGAATAAGTATAAAGTCATCGAAATAGCAAAAAAAAGACTCATGACTGACAAATTTGTAGACTGATACAGGTACTGCGTTTGTTTTTTTGCCAGTAATTCTGAGCTGTATTCCATGATATCTTATTCTTTTTGTTACATTTAATTAAGTATCGCCGAGAGCTTGAAGAATATCAAGTTAGTGCATCACATCGTTGTTAATTTGTTCTATAATAGATGAGTTTTCGAATAATCAGGGGGGGAGCAGCACATTGAGCGGCGATTTATCTGCCTGAATGTGCTCTAGAGGGTAAATCTTAATGCATAAAATTATAATATTTTTAATGTGTGTCTGCTGCCAGAGTCTTTTTGCCGCAGACGATAATTGGGATGACGACTGGGAGAATGGTTTTAATGATCAACCTGTCATCCCTGAAATTATTTATCCGGACTGGTTTAAGAATAGCTTTTTAGAATTGTCAGATGATATTCAGGAAGCCGTCGATGCAGGTAAAAAAGGGATAATTGTTTACTTTGGTCAAAAACACTGCGCTTATTGTCAGGCTCTCATTGATAAAGATTTTGGTCAGAAAGATATTGAAACCTATACAAGACAAAATTTTGATGTGATCCCCATTAATATCTGGGGCAGTAATGAGGTGGTGACTCTGGATGGTCAGGTTATGACTGAACGTGAATTTGCACTTCGGGAAAATGCCAACTTTACCCCGTCATTAATTTTTTATAATGCTCAGGGACAAAAAGCACTGATGCTGCGTGGCTTTTACCCGCCTTATAAATTTCGTGCTGCAATGGAGTATGTAGAGAGAGGTTATTACAAGGAGGAATCGTTTCGAGATTATATGTTCAGAGCTAATCCGCCTCCCAAGTTTGAGATTTCTGATATGAATGCCGAAGATTTTTTTATGCCGCCGCCCTATGCACTGGATCGCAGTCGTTTTCGTGCACAGGAACCGCTTCTGGTCTTTTTTGAACAACAGGATTGTCACGCTTGTGATGTGCTTCACTCAGAACCACTGGAATTTGAAGAAACAAAAAAATTGCTCAGTCACTTTGAAATTGTTCAGTTGGATATGAATTCTGATACACCAGTGATCACACCCGAAGGTTTGCGCATGACAGCAAAACAATGGGCAGCGAAACTTAATTTGTTTTATGCTCCGACACTCATCGCTTTTGATGAGAGAGGACATGAAATCATACGAATTGATTCAGTTGCCCATGTTTATCGCTTAAAAAGTGTCTTAGAGTTTATTGTAAAAAAAACCTATGTTACCACACCGGATTTTATGAGCTGGCGATTTGACAGTATTTTTGGGGGTAAAAAATTACCGCCGCATGTGGCAGCAGATGCCGATAAAATGGGTGATACACCCCAGGGAAGTAGTAATTAAGTGTTGATCCTTTTATGAATGACGAGTACCTTCAGATGCTGGCTCAGGCTGGCATCTCAGAAATAATCATAGAAAATTCCTTTAGTCAGGCAACTCTGCAGCGAGGTATCGACTACTTCGAGAGTGATCGGGTTGAAATTACCGAGATAGAATCGGTTACCGGCAAAGATGTCAGAATTCATGCGGATGTTTTTGGCAGTCTAAATTATGCTTATAGTATTGTTGTGACGATTAAAGTGACTAAAAATCACACCAGTGTGATTGGTGAATGTGATTGTCCAGTTGGTTTTCGTTGCAAACACGCCGTTGCAACACTGTTCGAATTTGCACGAATCAATGCTCAGGCGATTAATGAAAAAGGCCAGCTTGAAAGCCTTGATGGTGAGCGTCAGGCTGAATTGAATGTAGAGCAATGGCTTAACAGCCTTAAATCAGATCGTTCAGATGGCTTGGATCATGCCCTTCCTGGTTCAGATGATTCTATAACAAAACCAAATTATAATAATGTCCTGCTTTATTTAATACAGCCGACAGAGGATGGCCAGGATATGGAGATTGTCACGATTGTGGCAAGACGTTTGAAAAAGGGAGGTTTTGGTAAAGGGCGTGCTCAGAGTCTGGAAGATATGGTTGACGGCTACACTGCACATCTGAATTTTGAACACAATGAACAGGATGTTGAAATTTCAGGCTTATTATACAGTATGACAGGCCGGGGAATTTTTTACCGACAAAATACCTATGCACTTAAAGGTGATATTGGTGAGCTGACTTTAGAAAAGCTGCTGAAAACAAAACGTTGTTTTTGGCAGACCCAGGAATTGAACCAGCCTCTGCAAGCGGGAGGTTCACGTTTTTTTGAAATGAAGTGGCATCAGGTTGATGACAAATATCAGATTATTGCCAACACCTCACCTGAAGCACAAGAGTTATTTCGTCTGCATAACTTTTATTATATTGATACTCTGACAAACCAGATTGGTCTGGCACAGCATAGTGATCTTGATGCCTGCCAGGTTTATCAAATATTAAATGCCCCCCCTGTCCCACAAGCAATGGCAATGCAGGTCAGTGAACAGTTACTGCAGGCATGGCCGGAAAATAATGTGCCAATGCCGGCTGACATGGCAAGTAAAACCATCACCATTGAAGAAATACCAACGGCTGATGTTTATATGCATTCTCTGGGATTAGAACATGATCAGCGTAGAGTACATTTGCTGAGTTTGAGATTTAACTATGGCGGCCACTTAATACGACCTGAAAAATCCAGCCGGACTTACCGATTTATAAAGGATGGGCAGCAATATCAGGTTAACCGTGATCAGATATTTGAACAAGACTGCTTATTAACATTACAAAAAAATCATTTCACCTCTGTTTATGATATTGCTTCAAAAGATGATCTGAAAAATCTTAATCGACTTGATCAAACCATTTTATCTGAATCAGCCACGGCAACTTTATGGCACTGGCATGATTTTCAATTTGATGTTATCCCAAAGCTCAAAGAGCAAGGCTGGAAGTTTGACTTTGATGAGAGTTTCCATATGCAGATTGAGGAAGCAGATGAGTGGTATGGTGAACTGGAAGAAAATGACAATCAGGAATGGTTTGAGATCAGTCTGGGTATTGAACTAAATGGTCAGACCATTAACTTGTTACCCTCTCTGGTAGAGCTTCTGGCATTAGAAAATGATCCTGCACAAATGCGTGAAAGGATCCTCTTGCGGGAACATATTATCTTACCCGTTTCTGAAGATGAAAATAATCCTCGTTGGGTTAAATTGCCTTCATCGAGAATTATGGGGATCTTTGATATCCTGGTTGAACTTTATGATAAGAACGCTCTTAATGATTCAGGTAACCTGGAGTTCAGCAAGCATCAGGGGCTGCAGTTAAGAGAGTTACTGAATGATCCCACATTAAAATGGAAAGGGGCAGAGCAGTTACAGGCGCTAAGTAAAAAAATTCAGAACTTCAAAGGGATTGAAACTGTCGAGCCCCCTGGAGGTTTGCAAACCGAACTAAGAGATTATCAACAGCATGGTTTAAACTGGCTGCAATTCATGCGTGAATATCAGTTTAACGGCATTCTTGCCGATGATATGGGTCTGGGAAAAACAGTTCAGGCACTGGCACATTTGCTTTATGAAAAAAAATCAGAACCTGTTTTTCCATCACTGGTAGTGGCACCAACCAGCCTTATGGGAAACTGGAAACGTGAGGCAAAACGATTTACACCGGATTTAAAGGTATTGTTATTACATGGCCCGGATCGAAAAGCCCGGTTTACTGAAGTAGAAAATTATGATGTTATATTAACAACCTATGCGCTGATGTTGCGGGATAAAGAATTCCATAGTGAGCAAAATTATAATTTTGTGATCCTTGATGAATCACAAAATATAAAAAATGCCCGCTCAAAAACATCCCAGGTTATTTTTAAGCTCAAAGCAAAACATCGTCTGTGTATGACTGGCACACCCATGGAAAACCATCTGGGCGAACTATGGTCATTATTTCATTTTCTTATGCCGGGATTTCTCGGTACTCAAGATCGTTTTAATCGATTATTTCGCAACCCGATAGAAAAGCAGGGTGACACTGATCGACAGCAGCAGTTACATCAGCGGATTAAACCCTTTATGCTGCGTCGAACCAAAGAAATGGTGGCAACTGAGTTGCCAGAAAAAACTGAAATGATCCGCACCATTCCATTGTCAGGCAAACAACGAGATTTATATGAAACCGTGCGCCTGGCAATGGATGAAAAAGTCCGTGAAGAAATCAGTAAAAAAGGTCTGGCACGGAGTCAGATAATGATTCTGGATGCCTTGTTAAAACTACGTCAGACCTGCTGTGATCCAAGGTTATTATCTTTAAGCAGTGCCAAAGATGTGCATGAATCTGCTAAGCTGGACATGCTCATGGAAATGGTACCTGAGATGGTTGAAGAAGGCCGAAAAATAATAATATTCTCTCAATTTGTTAAAATGCTGGGTTTTATTGAAGAAGCCTTAATCAAATGCAAAATCACCTATAGCAAGTTAACCGGGCAGACTCGAAATCGGGATGAAGTGATTCAATCCTTCCAGGAAGGTGATGCCGAGGTATTTTTAATCAGCCTTAAAGCCGGTGGTGTTGGACTTAATCTCACTGCAGCAGATACTGTTATTCATTATGATCCCTGGTGGAACCCGGCGGTTGAGCGGCAGGCAACTGACAGAGCCTATCGAATAGGTCAGGATAAACCTGTTTTTGTCTACAAACTGCTTACTGAAGAAACTGTTGAAGAAAAAATTCTGCAGATGCAAAATGCAAAGCAGAAACTCGCTGATGCATTGTATCAGGATAAAAAATCCACTGATGCCAGTAAAAATGCACCTGCTAAAAAAGGCTTGCAGTTTTCTCAGGAAGAGTTAATGGATTTATTAAATCCTCTGGGGACATAATTAAAGAGTGTTTTATATGCACTTATTCGAACGCCATCACTATTCTAATCCACTCACATAATTCGAGACTGCCTGGATTTCCAGCTCTGTCAGTTTTTCCGCAATAGAATGCATAATGGCGTTATCATTGTTTCTTTTGCGATTATTAAACTCCATTAACTGATCAATAACATAACGTTTATGTTGGCCTGCAAGTCGAGGGAGTTTATCGGAACCTTCGCCATTTTCACCATGGCAGGAAGCACAGGCAGGGACGCCGGAATATTCATTACCACGATGAAAAATATACCAGCCGACCTGAGCAAGTTCTTTATTTCGGACACGATGCTTCAGGGTTGGTTTACTGCTGAAATAGTCAGCCAGTGCAGCAATTTCAGGGTCAGTTAAACCTTTTGCCATGTCATTCATTGTACCTTCACGCCTGCCACTACGAAAGTCATGCAGTTGTTTGACAATATATTTTTTATGCTGTCCTGCCAGGCGGGGATAAAGTATATTAGATGCCTCACCTTCAAGGCCATGGCAATGCTGACATTTATCCTGCACGATTGGTAAGGCAAGTTCTTCAGAAGCATGTAGGGGATTGATACAAATAACTAATATAAAAATCAAAAAAAATTGAAACATAATTTATCCTTTGTCTGGTCTTTATTAATAATGGACGTTTTTGGGTGCATTGTCTATCTCTGAACACGATGCCTTGATTAAAAGCTTTACAGGTCAAGTGAATAACTATTCTTTAATAGTCAATTTTATGCGAGATTAGTTACAAAAAAACTACCATTTTGAAATGCTTCTGCTACTCTTTAATGTATTGAATAAAAACAATATAAGCTCATGATATTGTTTTATTTTGAGACGCCTACATTGTCACTTGTACTTTAGATCCTTGAGTTTGAAATTATTTTAACCGGTTTCTGATTTTATATGAAAAATAGCTCAATACTCGCTGGAAGTTGCTGTTTGCTGCTGAACTCTATCTCTCTCGCTGAAGATAAGACAGATTCTCTACTGGATCTCAGCTGGGAAGAATTAACACAAGTTAAAGTCATCATTGCCACCGGATCAGAACAACCAATTCATAAAGCCTCGGCAACTGTGACTGTTATTAATGCCGATGATATTAAAAAAACCGGTGCAACCAACCTGGCAGATATTCTGGAAAGTGTCCCCGGGGTGCATATTAAGTACGATAGCTTTGGCTCTCGGCCACTGATACATATGCGCGGCGCTAATAGTCATCAGACTCTGCTTATGGTTAATGGTAATCCCATGAAAGATTTAGTCTGGGCTTTTGGCGCTTTCTGGAAGGGCATTCCTGCCAGTGCCATTGCGCGTGTTGAAGTTATACGCGGCCCTGGGTCGGCACTCTATGGTGCTGATGCAGTTGCAGGTGTTATCAATGTAATTACGAAAACTGCAGCAGGGATCAAGCAAACTGAAATGGGCATGCGTGCAGCTAGTTTTGACACCCAGACAGCTTTTATACAGTCAGGTGGTGAGTGGTATGGCCATAAACTGGGTATCACTGCGGAATTTTCGACCACCGATGGTTATGATCCCAGAATTGACCAGGATGCTTCAGGTTTTGCGGGAAAGGCTCAATATGGCTGGGATAATCAGGATATTCGTTTTTCCATTGCTCGTGAACACTTTCAGTTCCTTGCCAGCTATATGTCTCATGATGATCTGGAAACCGGGATGACTGGAGGCGGTAATCTTGATCCAGTGACCCGTGCGGACGATGAGCGCTATGATCTGGACTTAATTTATAATAATCAGGAATTTAGCCAGGATTGGGGGCTGGAATTTAAACTGCATTACCAGGATTTAAACTATTCATCTGGTGATGGCTTTCGTGAAACTCATCCAGATGTCACTTATACAGTTGGCAAACTTAACCATATCAGCTCATCTGAACGTCAGGCAAGATTTGAATCAATTGGTCAGTATTCAGGTATTAGTGACCATAGTATACGAATTGGAGCGGGTTATAACTGGCAGGATTTGTATGAGGTTAAGCAGCAAACAAATTATCCGGCGACTGATAATTTTTCACCGGAAGAAAGCAGAGAAATTTATTACCTCTTTGTTCAGGATGTCTGGTCGTTTGCGAATGACTGGGAATTAACCATTGGTGCCCGCTATGATCATTACTCTGATTTTGGTGGTACGGTTAACCCGCGGCTGGCATTAGTCTGGCAAAGCAGTGAAAATCTGACGACAAAATTTCTCTATGGTCAGGCATTTCGTGCCCCATCATTTCAGGAACTCTACTTTGATACATCAAGATCCAGATCAAATCCAAATCTGGATCCTGAAGAGTCAGAAACTTTAGAGCTGGCTTTTTCCTATGCTGCTTTGAAAAATCTGCAACTGGGTTTGAATATTTATCAGCTTGAGATCACCAATAATATCAGTAAAGACAGTAGTGGGCGTTATCAAAATACCGGCAGGCACAAAATTCATGGTGTAGAAATTGAGCTTGATTGGCAAATTATTGATAACCTCACCTTTTCAGGCAACTATGCTTACAATAATCCGGATAACAATGAATTTCGTAATGTTACCAGTCCACAGCAAAGTGCTTATTTTCGTTCGGACTGGCAGTTTATTCAGGGTTGGAACTGGGATTTACAGGCTAATTGGGTAGCAGATCGTGAGCGTTCTGAAAGGGATAGCCGCTCAGATATGGACGATTATATTATCACTGATACTACTTTACGTTATACCGGCTTAAAACAATGGGAGTTTGCTGCTTCGGTACGCAATCTTTTTGATGAAGATGCCCGGGAGCATATTGGTCAGGTACAAGATGATCTACCCTTGCCAGAGCGTAACTTTTATGCGGAAATTCGCTATAAATTCTAGATTTTTGGCAACTATTCAGTGTATTCATCATTTCTGGGAACATCCATGCTGCTGATTAAAAAACAGAATATTGATTACGCCCGGTACTCTTAGCCTGATATAAGGCCTCATCGGCCATCTGATACAGCATGTTGGCGGAGTGACATTTTTCAGTGATAGTTGTGATAGCAATACCCAGGCTGATGGTTATGACCTTATAATTGGAGCTGTTGTGTGCTATTTGTAGACTCTGGATACTTTTTCTGAGTTGCTCGGCAAGCTGAGTCGCACCTTCTTTTGAGGAATTTGGTAATATAACCGCAAACTCTTCACCACCTATTCGTGCCAGCAAATCTCCAGGACGCTTTATATTTTTCTTAAGCGCATTGGCTACTTTTTTTAAACAGACGTCACCAGCCTGATGCCCATAATGATCATTAAATTGTTTGAAAAAATCAATATCAATCATAATAAATGCAATTTTACTTCGAGTTTGACTGCCATGCATCCAGATGGTTTCGTAATTTTCATCAAAATGTCGTCGATTAGCCAAAGTGGTTAAGGGATCAATATAGGATAAATTGCGAAGTTCTTTCTCCTTGTCCTTCTGGCTGGTAATATCATGAATGGTCACCAGATACATGTTTTGACTATCAGGAATTTCTGTCAGAGAAAATTCAAGGGGAAACTCACTGCCATCATATCGTTTGCCTATGAGCTCTACCCGTTTCTCTTCAAGTGAGTACGGGGTAACTGAGTTACTATTAGAGAAAAGTGTCTGGTAGCGACTGGCGAAAGGTTCGGCTAATAACCTGGTAAAATTCATTGATTGTAAGGCTTTTGCACTAAAGCCGAAATATTTCTCAATGGCAGGATTCGCATGCTGAATCTCTCCAGAGTGGTTGAGTTCCAGCAGTCCATCATCGACTAATGTGACAATTAATTTTAAGCGATCGGATTGCTGCTGGTATTCAAGGATCATCTCCCGCATATTGAATTCAGAGGTGGTTAATTGCTGGTTTAAATGTTTTATTTTTAGTTGATTTTCTATACGGGCAAAAATTTCTTCCTTTTGAAAGGGTTTGTTTATATAGTCTGCACCATCAACAGAAAAGCCCATCACCAGATCATCCATTGTTGTTTTAGCGGAAATAAAAATAACTGGGATATCTTTGGTCTGCTCCAGGGCTTTTAAGCGCCGGCAAGTTTCAAAACCATCAATACCAGGCATCATAACATCTAGAAGAATTAAGTCAGGCTTGGTGTGCTGAGCAATTATGATGGCACGCTCGCCATCCTTGGCTGCCAGGATCTGATAACCCCTGAGTTGTAAAATTTCTGATAATAAGGCAATGTTCTCAGGTGTGTCATCAACAATTAAGATATTATCAGCTGCGTTTCTGTTCATAAATAACACCCTCCACGTATTCTAAGATGCCATCCAGATCGGCTGTGCTGATTAATAATTCCAGGTGATTGGCGACAATTTCACCTGCAGGTCCATATTCCTCTAGTTTGATTAATAATTTATTAAGCTCGCTTAACTGGCTGTATTCTGCTGCTTGCATTAGATCCTGAATCAATTGAGGCTCCAGTTTAAGCGGGGGGATTTTACCTTTTTTCTTTGCAGCTTGTTTTGTTAAATTATTTTTTTCAGCAGGGGGGTTATGAAGTTGTAAATCGATGTCGAGTAGATCTTTAACGGCATGATATATTTCATCAAAGCGAAAAGGTTTAGAGATAAACAGGTCAAACCCAGCGCTCATATAATGCTCAGATGAGTGCTGCAATGTTGATGCCGTTACCGCGATACATTTGAGTTGTCTGGAAGAGTATGTCTGACGGATTTTTTTAATTGCTTCAAGGCCATCCATAACTGGCATGCGAATATCCATAAACACAATATCAGGTTTTGCTTGTGCAATTTTTTCCAGTCCTTCCTGTCCATTGGTAGCACAGACAAGATCAAAGCCAAGTTGGGTCAGGATATTGCATAATAGTTCAGTGTTATCTTCATTATCCTCAACCACAAGGGCAGATAATTTTTTATCGGTTGAAAGGGTATAAGTTGGACTTGGAATTTGTTCTACTAAAAGGGATGGTTCTTTTGCTGGCTCTAATTCAATTTCAAAATAAAATTGGGAACCTTTATTCATAGTGGAAGATACTTCCAGATTGCCTGAAATTAACTCAACATATCGTTTGGTTATATTAAGGCCGAGTCCTGTTCCTCCTTTAATAACCCCCTGTTTTTCCTGATGAAAGGCATCAAAAATGCGATCCAGTGCTTCTTCCTCGATACCTGAACCAGTATCATTGATGGTGAATTTATAATGATCCTTTAGAGTCTTTTCAATGATAAAAAGAATTTCACCCTGATCGGTAAATTTACAGGCATTGCTCAGCAGGTTGATTAGTATTTGCCGAAGTTTGCCCTGATCACCATTCACAAAGACTGGTTTTTTGCTGAAAGAATCCATTCTCCAGGTAATATTTTTTTGGTCACAGCGAATTTTGAACATGTTTTCTACGTTTTGTAGCAGATCAATTAAATCAAAGTCACTATTATTGATCTCCAGAGAACCCGCTTCAATTTTGGAAAGTTCCAGAATATCATTAATGAGAGATAATAAGTGATTTCCACTCTTGCCAATAATACTTAATTTTCGTGATTGCTCATTACTTAATTTGCTTTGTTCTAACAGTTGGGTATAACCTAAAATTGCATTCATTGGCGTCCTTATTTCATGTGACATATTTGCCAGGAAAATACTTTTTAGTCGGCTGGCTGACAAGGCCTCATCTCGTGCATTTTTTAATTGTTGGGTACGTTCTTCTACACGTTTTTCCAGGTTAGACTGATAATGGATCGCTAGTTGGTGCTGTTGATCAAGTTGAGCCAACATTTTATTGTAACCATCAATTAGCTCGCCAAACTCATCATGATGCTGGCGTTGAATGGTCATGGTGTATTGGTGTTCAGTGGTTACATGGTTGATGGATGTTAATAATTTCAGCAAAGGGTCTGTAAATATCTTTTGTGCGCGGTAAGCGAATAATAAGGTGACCAGCAGAGCGATACATATAACGAATATAGTGGTGTAAATATACTGCTTGAGATGCTGCCAGTAAACTTCTCGATCAGATTCAATATGGATGAGTCCCAACAGGCTTTGATCGGTTTCAAAAATGATTCGTTTAACGAGGTGAATGTGATCATTAATATAGAAGTGGCCTTGAGTTTTAGTCTTGATTAATTGCTGAACCTCATTAGGAAGTGGGGAAATCGGCGCATGCTTATTTTGGTGATAGCTGGCGAAAATCTGATCAGTTTCTTTATATAAATGGCTGCTGATGATATGTGGTTTTGCTTCCAGCGCTAATAAATTTTCTTCGGCTGCTTTTTTATCAATAAACATAATGGCGCCATAGCTGTTTTTCCCCACCAGATCGGCAAGCGTTGATAAATCTTCAAGCATTGTTTTTTTCAGGCTGAGTAATTCACTGGTAATAAAGATACTCAAAGTGGATAAAAGCATGATACTGCTAATGCCCATAATTGTTATAATCAGTTTATTGGCAATGGATAGATTTTTAAATGACAGCGTAATCATGGTTTAACGGTCTCCTCAGAAGAAACGCTAGAGGAAACCAGAGTTGCTAATGTGAGTATACGAGAACTGATTTTGAGCCCACTGTTTGCAATACTATTTGGGTTAATTTCCAGTTTAAGTTTTTTTTCATGGCTTAAGTAAAAACGAATATGACCTCCTTGCTGTGCAAAGCCTGTGATTTCACTCACTGTTAGTACAGAGTTTTTCTGGGCAGAATTAAGGAGCTTTGTGAGTTTCTTTTTTTCAGACTGACTGATAAAAAGAATTTCACACTCTGATATCTCTTCTAAATTGATAAAACGTCGTATAATCAGAGGATGGCCCTGTACTTTCTTATTGCGGATGGAGCGTAATGCTTTTCCAAAAGGATCATTGCCCATCAAGCAAAGATTAAATGGCGCAGAGGCTGACTGATATTTTTTTTCAGGCCAATCAACAAGTCGGGAAAAATTATATAAAAAAGCCGCTTTTAAAAAATATTCTTTAGCCAGAATTTTTTCTGCGTAGGATTTTTCTGGCAAGATAATGATGATCAATGTTGAAGTTATCATCATAACGACAACAAATAAGTTTATCAATGTGTGATGAAACAATTTCAAAAGATGCAGGCCTTATTGGCAGTTAAAGTGCATTGGGATAAAGTTTGCATCAGCCTTTTCATTATATTTGCTAAAAGAGTAGAAGATTACTAAAGTATAAGAAAAAGCGGGATAAATTCAAGGTATTTTATTCACTTAATTGTAAAATGCTAAACGTTCAGAGTCCTCAGAAAAATGAAACAAAAGCAAAGACAAGCCACTTATTTAATTGCCACGATTGTTGTTTTAAGCATGAGCCTTGTTGCCACAGCACTCTATTATGGACGAATTGATCAACCTCTTGAAGAGCGTTATGCCACCATAGCAAATGAACTACAGCAAAAAATACAAACACTGATTAATGAGAAAAAAGAAGCCGTTCTTCTGATTGCACTTTCAATGAGTAATAACAATAGTGTTCGTGAAGCACTGAAGTATAATCAGCCTTCAGGTCTTATGCTGAAGCAATTATCAAAGAAGTTTCATCAACATACTTCATTGAAAAGTTTATGGTTTCAGATCATAAATAATAATGGTGACAGTTTTTACCGAAGCTGGACAACAAAACGTGGTGATAGTCTTTCTCAGGCAAGGCTGGATGTTGCCGCCATGCTTAAACATCCTAAAATCAGCAATACAATTAGTACGGGAAAATTTGACCTGACCTTTAAAGCAATGGTCCCCATTTATGATGATAAAGAATTTATTGGTATTTTTGAAGTGATTGCTAAGTTTAATTCAATTGCTGAAAAACTGGAAGGTGAAGGTGTTTATCCGATTTTTCTGGTTGATAAGAGTTATAAAAAACAATTGACAAAAGCATTCACCAATACTTTTCTCGGTGATTATTATGTGACCAATCAAAATGCCGATGAAGAGTATCTTAAGCTGCTGGAAACAGCACAAGTTGAATCTTATATTCAATTTGAAAAAATGTTTAAATTGGATAAAAAAAATAATTTACTGGTGGTTTATTTTTCTCTGTCAGATATAAAAAATAAACCAATGGGGCATTTTTTATTATTTAAGCCACTGGATGATATTTATGTTGATGATATCTATAGAGAGCGTAATTATTTATTGCTATCGATTGTTTTTATTATTATTTTTATCTTTGTGATTGTTCGCTATTTATCCAATAAACATCTGGCCCAAAGAACGAAAGAAATTAATGTCCAGCTACAGAAAAAAGTCTCACTTAAAAATAAAGAGTTGATTGAACAGGGCGCCTTTTTGCAAAGTATTATGGATGGTGTTTCCAGCTCTGTCATTGTTATTGATAAAAATTATAATGTCGCTATGATGAATAAAGTGGCCAAAAGTAATATTGGTTACAAGTTAAAACAATATAATAGCTTAAAATGCTACCAGCTTTCCCATCAGCTTGAAAAGCCTTGTCATTCGAGTAATTATTCATGCCCTCATCATGAAGTATTTGCTACCGGGGAAACGAGTCAGGTGGTTCATGAGCATATTTCACTTGAAGGAAAACCTTGTTTTATAGAAATTACTGCGACACCGATGTTTAATGAAGCGGGTAAAGTTGAATCAATTATTGAGCTGGGTCATGATGTTACCGACCATGTTATGATTCATGAGCAATTACAAGAGCAGAAAAACCAACTGGCTCATCAGGCGCACTATGATGAGCTGACTGGATTGCCTAATAGGATTTTATTTGTTGATCGGGTTCTTCAGGCCATCAAACGAGCAGAACGTGATAAAAGCAAAATAGCTATACTTTTTATTGATCTGGATCGTTTTAAAGAGATTAATGATACTCTTGGACATAGTGTTGGTGATGAAGTTTTAATTGAAATTGCCCGGCGGCTGGAAAAAACTATTCGTAGTATGGACACGGTTGCACGCCTGGGTGGTGATGAATTTACTCTTATACTGGCTAATATTAAACATGCCTCGGTGGTTATGGAAATTGCCCAGAAACTTATTGATGCACTGGCAAGAAAGATTGTTCATGGTGAAAATGATTTGTATGTGACTGCAAGTCTTGGTATCAGTCTCTATCCTGAAGATGGTAAAGACAGTGAAATTTTACTCAGAAATGCAGACTCAGCTATGTACCAGGCAAAGGATAAGGGACGTAATAATTATCAGTTTTACACTCAGGAGATGACAGAATTAGCCTTTGAGCGAGTTTTGCTGGAAAAAAATCTCCGTCGTGCCATTGAAAGAGATGAGTTTATTGTCTATTATCAGCCGCAATACAACAGTCGCACAGAACAAATTATAGGGATGGAAGCCTTATTAAGATGGCAGCATCCTGAAATGGGCTTGATTTCACCAGCAAATTTTATCCCTATTGCTGAAGAAACCGGGATGATTGTCCCAATTGGCTGGATGGTAATTCATAAAGTTATTCAGCAATTGCTTGACTGGACAGAAGCGGGTTACTGCCATGGTCACCTATCAATTAACCTGTCTGTGAAACAGATCCAGGAAAGTAACTTTATTCAGAAAATTCTGGAAAGTCTGGATGAATATCAGTATAACCCCAGGTATATTCAGTTTGAAGTGACAGAAAGTTATATTATGACTGACCCAGAGCTAGCCATTAGTACACTTAATCGGCTAAAAGCACTTCATTTTGATATTTCAATTGATGATTTTGGTACCGGATACTCTTCTTTATCTTATCTGAAGCGGTTGCCTGTTGATGAGCTGAAGATTGATCAATCCTTTGTCCGGGATGTGCCTGGAGATGAAGATGATGAAGCGATTGTCCGTTCAATCATCTCTTTAGCCCGAAGTATGAAATTAAATGTTATTGCTGAAGGTGTGGAGACAAAAGAACAACAGGCATTTTTATTGGCTGAGAATTGTGAAAAAATCCAGGGTTTTTTAATTCAAAAACCGGTTTGTGCCGAAGAAATGACCAGGGTTCTTGAGCAGAGAAGGGAGGGGCTGTCGTCAGTCAGTAGTCCTTAGTCTGCTGTTACAAAACTTTGCAAAATATTTGCAAAATACTGATATTTTTTTATCCTTTATGTGTCTGTTGATTCAGCATTCATCCTTTTAAATTCATCCTTTTATTTTAAAAAATATCCACCCTCAACCCTCCTGTGAAGAAATGAAAAATAATGTAAAATAGCCCCAATTAATAAATAGTAAGCAGAGCATAAAACATGACAAATAAAGCCGTTCCACGTAAAACAAAAATAGTGGCGACCATTGGCCCAGCCAGTGACTCTCCAGAAATTTTAAAACAGATGATTGAAGCCGGGATGAATGTGGCTCGTTTAAATATGTCATTTGGAGTGGATGAGGTTCAGCAAAATCGACTCGATACTATTCGTCAGGTAGCTAGGGATATGGGATGTTCTATTGCGATCATGGCTGATACCAAGGGAATTGAAATCCGCACCGGCAAGCTGACTGATGATAAAACAAGACTGCATGCAGATGATAATTTTATTCTTTATTCCTATTCCAGAGTCGGTAGCCAGGAAGGTGTATCAGTCAATTATGCTAATTTACACAATGAAGTGAGTAAAGGAACACCCATTTTACTGAATGATGGTGCAATAGAACTGGTGGTGGAAGAAATCATTCAGACTCATGGCGGCGAAGTACATTGCCGGGTTATCCATGGTGGCTTGTTACGAGAAAATAAGAGTGTTAATTTACCCGATACTCAATTGCAGATGAGTGCTGTGAGCCCGGAAAATCAGGAAGAAATTCTCAGTGAATTAAGTTTTGCTGCAGAAAATAACGTGGAATATATTGCCGCGTCTTTTGTTCAGGATGCTGAAGATATTATTAAAATGCGGGCTATTCTGAAAGATAAAGGAGTCGAGATCCCTATTATTGCTAAAATTGAGAATAGAGCAGGCATTGAAAACCTGAAGGCTATTGTTGCAGTGGCAGACGGCACCATGGTAGCACGTGGTGATTTGGGTGTTGAATTACCTCTTGCAGATGTGCCCGGTATGCAGAAGCGTATTATTCATTCAACTGTCACCAGTGGTAAACCCGTTATAACAGCAACAGAAATGCTGGCTTCCATGGAAACAAACCCAAAACCAACACGTGCTGAAGCCAGTGATGTGGCGAATGCAATTCTTGATGGCAGCTCGGCTATTATGCTGTCCGGTGAAACAGCAATGGGCAAGTATCCAGTTGAGTCAGTGGAAATGATGGCTTCTCTGGCCGTGCGTGCAGAGGCGTCCTTAAAAGAGTTTGGTTATTTGCAAAAAATCACACCTCATGGCAGTAATGTGGTCACTGAAGCCGTTAGTCAGGCTGCTATTACCATGGCCAACCATTTAAAAGCTGCGGCAATTATCAGTTTAACAGAATCAGGTTTTACCTCCAGGCAGATTTCAAAATATCGTCCGGAGTCTTTAATCCTTGCGGTAACCTGTGCAGAATCTGTTGTGTTGCGATCTTCCATGAACTGGGGTGTTTATTCTTTGCACTATAAAGAAGGTGGTAATAATACCGATAAACTGGACTTTGCCCTGGAAGAGGGTAAGCGTTATGGCTTTTTTAAATCACAAGATATTATTGTTGTAACAGCAGGTCCAGGTCAGGAAGCAGGCGGTACTAACATGGTTCGGGTGATTACTGTACCATAGAGATATATCATAATTGACTTGAATGTAGGGGCACTTCATTGCTTTTAGGCAGTTAAGCTGCTCTTCTGATCTAACGCCTTCGGTAACAACTTTTATTTTAACATCCGGGACTAGTAACATCAGGGTTCTGAACTGTACCTAAATGGTTAACATTATCTACCGAGAGACCGTATTGTTTATTATGCTGCTCGGACTACGTCAAATCACACCATAATAAACAATAGAAGCTGATACTCAGTGGACACTATTCAGGAGCAGTTATTTAGTGCCCGATCTTGATTAAGCGGCCAATTGTCAGGCCCTGTACGGTGATGGAGAAGATAACAATAATATAGGTAATACTGAGGATAACCTCTCTTTCAAAACCTGCCGGCAGTGATAAGGCCAATGCTACGGAAATACCTCCACGTAAGCCGCCCCAGGTCATGATTTTAATGGCATGGGGTGAAAATGTTCGAAATTGACTCAGTAGTTTAACTGGCATTCCGACTGCAATAAAACGGGATAGTAATACCAAAGGAATGATAATGACTGCCGCCAGCAGGTAATCAGAACTGAAGCTGAGCAATAGTACTTCCAGCCCGATCAGGACAAACAGAATAGCATTTAATATCTCATCCAGAAGCTTCCAGAAAGTGTCAATATGTTCTCTTGTTTTATCAGACATTGCCAGTTTGCGGCCATGATTTCCCATTAGCAAACCAGCGACAACAATGGCGATTGGACCTGAGACATGAATGGCACTGGCCAGGGCATAACCGCCCATTACCAGAGCCAGAGTAATTAAGATTTCGACGGTATAGTTATCAAGTGATTTAATCATAGAGTAGGCAATATAACCAATGACCAATCCATAAAGGATGCCGCCGAAGGTTTCTTCAATAAACAAAAAAGCAATTGAAGCAGCATCGACGTTTTCACTGCCTGTCGCGATACCCAGCAATACAATAAAAACCACCACGCCCACTCCGTCATTAAACAGAGATTCACCAGTGATTTTTGTCTCCAGACTCTTTGGGGCTCCCGCTGTTTTCAGGATACCTAAGACAGCAATCGGATCCGTGGGAGAAATAAGTGCGCCAAAGACCAGGCAATAGATATAACTGATGGGTATATTTAAAAACCCTAGAATGTACCAGGTAATAGAACCAATTAAAAAAGTAGAGACCAGCACACCCAGGGTTGCCATAACACCGATAACATATTTTTGTTTGGCCAGATCATCAAGATTAACGTGTAGTGCTCCGGCAAAAAGAAGAAAACTCAACATGCCGTGCATCAGTGCCTCATTAAAATCAATCTGTGCCATCATCGCTTCGACATGATTGCCAATATCGACAAAACCAAGCTTAGCCAGCAGCACAAGTCCCAGGGAGAACATTAAAGCACCCAGCATAATACCAATAGTATTAGGCAGTTTGAATAATCGGGCATTAATATAGCTAAAGAATGCGGTTAAGGTAATAAGTAGTGCAACGATACTTTCCAGTGTCATTTGAAAACCTTTATGTTGAGAGCTGCAAAGTGTAAAGCAAAATGGCTCTGTTTTGAAAAAAGTATTATAAACTATTTATTAGAGAAGTCGTTATGCCCATGAATAGAAACGGCAATCAGGGAAATGACTACAACCGATATAGGTCTGACCAATTTTTTTACCACGTACTGCCTGACGAGTTTCCAGAGGATGATTACAATCCGGGCAGAGGTCACCTGGTTTGTACTGGCTTTTATTATGACTTGAATGATTTCCAGCAGGTTGTTTTATATGACTGATAATGGCTTTAAGTAAATCAACCTGTTGTTGTAAAAAACCGTCAATATTCTGGCCTTTTTTATGGGCAATATCATCCAGCTGCTGTTCCCATTGGGCGGTTAACAATGGATCCTTTATCGTTTCGGGAACCGCATCACATAGTGAAAAACCCAACCCTGTGGACTTAATAACTTTTTTATCTTTTTTGATAAATTTTCGTTGCAGCAAAGTCTGGATAATATTGGCACGGGTGGCCTGAGTGCCTAGTCCTGCCGTTTCTCTGAGTATTTTTTTCATTACCTTATCGGTTACTTGAGTACCAATGGTTTCCATGGCTTTAATTAGTGTACCTTCGGTATAATGTTTGGCAGGAGAAGTGAGTTTGTCCTGCAGTTTTAAATGATCGCATAATAACTGTTCCCCTTTTTCGACCGCAGGTAATTCTTTTTCAGCTGAGCTTTGAATATTTTTTTTATTGCGTTCAGGATTGCTGTTAATCACTTGTTTCCAGCCGTATATTCTAGGAATACGGCCACTGGCTTTAAATTGATCCTCAGCAATAGTTATTAAAATAATGCTCTGATCATATTCATAGTCGGGGAAAAACTGGGCGATATAGCGGCGCCTGATAAGGTCATAGATATTTTTTTCCTTAGTATTGAGTCGCTGGCAGCCGGGTGTTGCCTGAGTGGGAATTATACCGTGGTGAGCGGTTATTTTTTTATCATTCCAGACTCTGGAGCGTTGTTTTTGATTGGCATGTGAAAGCAGTTCACAAAGAGACGGATCATTTTTACACAATGCCTGCAAGATAATACTGACATCATTAAACTGACTTAAAGGCAGGTATTCACAATCACTTCTTGGGTAAGATGTCAGCTTATGAGTTTCATAAAGTGCCTGGGCAATATTGAGCACCTCCTGAGCACCATAAGCCCAACGGCGTGAGGCTTCCTGCTGTAATCCGGACAAGTTATACAGCAGAGGAGGTGCTTGTTTTTTTCTCTGAGTACTGGCGGTTGTCACCGTTCCATACTGGTTTTGACAACGACTGATAACAGCCTGTGCCAGTTGTTTATCCAGGCATAAATTTTTTTCAGAGCTTGTTTCAAGGATTGCTTGAGTTTTTTGTTTAGGAACCTGCCATCGGGTTTCTAATAGCTTCTGGTTTTTCTGTGGCTGAAAATAAGCCAGGATTTCGTAGTATGGTTGGGGTTTAAAACCAGCAATGTCACGATCTCGTTTGACTATTAATGCCAGAGTCGGAGTTTGTACCCGGCCGACAGAACGGACCTGTCGATCATTGCCCAATAGCGTATAAGCTCGTGTCAGGTTCATGCCGATTAACCAGTCAGCCCGCCCTCTGGCAAGACCAGAATGATACAGTGGCAGGGTTTCGCCACTGTGACGAATAGAATTCAGGGCTCTTTGAATACTGACCGTATCAAGGGCAGACAGCCAAAGGCGGCGAGTTGCACCACCATAGTTCAGATAGTCCAATACCTCACGTGCAATGGTTTCCCCCTCCCTGTCCGCATCGGTTGCGATAACCACACTATGACATTGTTTCAAGAGTCGCTTGATCACCATTAATTGTTTTTTGGTGGATTTTTTTGCCTCCAGTTTCCAGTGTTGGGGCAAGATTGGCAAATCATTGATTGACCAACGTTTATACCGACTGTCATAAGCATCAGGCGGCATCATTTCCAATAAGTGGCCAATGCACCAGGAAACCAGTAAACCTTTGCCCTGTATATAGCCATCATTTCGCTGAGTGAGTCCCAGTGCTTTGGCAATATCGCGGCCTTGTGATGGTTTTTCGCAGAGGTAAAGTTCAAATGTGTTTTTGTTTGTAACGGCCAAAAATAATACCTTAAAAAATGAAGATTAGTGAATAAACTGTTGTAATAGCCTATCTAAAGCCAACAATTCCATAAATCGAAGAGAGTTAAAACCAGTAGGCCAAATTTATAGTCAGATATTTGAACTCTTTTTCTTTCCTCCTGCAATATTTATTTTGTTCCTATTTCAACCAAACACCATTTGATTTGGGAAAGCTCAAACCTCATAGCCGTACACTATGGCATAATTATTTGGCTCTGCATGAAATTATTGGTCGATATTGGTATCGGATGTACTAATGATGAAAAAATACAAGCATGGCTTAAAAAAGTGAGCAGAAAATAGTAAATAAAGGCTTTTTAGTGAGCAGAAACTTGCTCACTTATTTGAGTAGAATTATGATTGTTAGAATAAAAACATTGTAAGTATTTGGTAAATAACAATATTAAATTGTTGGCACTAAGGTTGCTATAACATAGGAGAAGTTACTATTAGCCGATAACGGCACAACATATATAAGGAAATAAATTATGCCAACTCCCGCGTACATGACGATTGAAGGTGAACTGCAAGGTTTAATTACTGCTGGTACTTTTACAGAAGAAAGTGTCGGTAATGTTTATCAGGAAGGTCATGAAGATCAAATTTTAGTGGAAGCTTTTAGCCACAATGTCACGCTGCCGCGTGATCCGCAAAGTGGACAACCATCTGGGCAACGTGTTCATGGTCCGGTCCAGATAACTAAAGTTTTTGATAAATCTTCGCCACTACTTTATGCCGCACTAACCAGTGGTGAGCGTATGAGCAAGTGTAAAGTTGACTGGTATAGAACCTCATCAACAGGTACTCAGGAGCATTATTTTTCAATTGAACTTGAAGATGCCATTGTTGTTGATATTAAAGCACATATGCCTAATTGCCAGGATCCAGGTCAGGCACATTTTACTCATCTTGAAGATATTTCATTCACTTATCGTAAAATTACCTGGACTCACGAAGTTTCTGGTACTTCTGGTCATGATGACTGGAGGGTTCTAAAATCTTAAATATGGTTTAACTACTAATAAATATATGAAACATCCGGGGTCGGAGTCAAATGGCTTAACTCACTTTAATTTATTAAGCAGAGTTGCTATTGCTGTTTGACTCCGAACCCTTTTGATATGCCTTATATTTATTCTGGAAAAATTTCAGGGACAAATGTTTGATCGCTCAATGGCGGACGTACATAACCCTGACCACTCTGGCGTTTCGGTAATTTAATTTTTACCGGAGAGATATCCTCATAGGGAATTAAGCTGAGAAAGTGGGAAATACAATTCAGGCGTGCATGTTTTTTTATGTCTGAGTTAACGACATACCATGGGGCCTGTTTAATATCAGTATGAGCAAACATTACATCCTTAGCTTGAGAATAATCGGCCCAGCGAGTTCGTGACTCTAAGTCCATGGGACTTAATTTCCAGCGTTTTAAAGGCTCGATCAGTCGGCTGTGAAAGCGTTTATCCTGTTCTTCATCAGACACGGAAAACCAGTATTTGATAAGGATAATACCTGAACGCACCAGCATACGTTCAAATTCCGGGCAGGAGCGTAAAAACTCACGGTATTCATCGTCGGTACAAAAGCCCATTACGCGCTCAACACCCGCACGGTTATACCAGCTGCGGTCAAATAAAACGATTTCTCCTGCAGCAGGTAAGTGGGAAACATAGCGTTGAAAATACCATTCTGTTTGCTGTCTTTCTGTCGGTGCCGGCAAAGCGACCACACGACAAATGCGAGGACTCAAATGTTGCGTCATGCGTTTAATTACACCGCCTTTACCAGCAGCATCACGCCCTTCAAAAACGGCAACAACTTTCAGACCCTCACGTCTTACCCACTCCTGAAGTTTAATCAGTTCATTCTGGAGTTTAAGCAATTCATCCTCATAGATCTTATTATTAATTTTTTTTATTTTTCTGGTTTTCTTTTTTTCACTTTTCTTTGTCATTACAATTCCTATTTTTTTAGATCAATAAATGATATAAAAATTTACCATCGCCCTTTACAATAGCTAATAACAGTAAGGAAATAAAGGATTTTCAACTTTTTTTTTTAGAATAAAAAGTAATAATAGGCCTAATGCTATTTTAAAAAATAATTCATATGAAATTTAACTGCTAATGGTAAATTCATTTCTTTTGGAGGAAGCGGCATTGGTAAGGCATTGTTGATAGCATTTTCAGATGCTTTTTTTAAAATATTATTTTGACCACCTATCATCAGTTTTTTAATGCTGCCGTTGGCAAAGAGGGTAAACGTCACTAATATTTTGCCTTGTATTTTTCGTCTTCGGGCCACTCTGGGATAATGTTTATGTGCTTCAATATGGCGCATTAACAAGGCATAATAATTTTTTCGTGTTTGTTCAATCAGACGTTTATCTGCTTCTGAAACAATGGGTGATGTTTTGATCAGTTTTTTGACCTGAGGCTTTGTATTTGTTGAATGAGAAGGTTTAACTTGACTCGTTTTTTCTTTAATTTGTTTTTCTATAACTTTTATTTTTTTGGTAATAGGTTTTGGAGTATTTTTTTTCTTAATTTGTTTTTTTGGTTTTGCTTTGGGTAAGGGCTTTGGTTTAGGTATTATAATGGGGTCAGCTTGCTGTTGAGGAGGTGTTGGTGTTGAAACTTTGACATCAGGCTCAATCACCTTAACAGGTGGAGGGGTAATGCTGGCAAAGCGGACATGAGTAATTGTTTCCTGAATGACCATGGCTGGTTCAGCCATGTGATAGGCTTGTTTTTGTAATAACAAAAGAGCATGTACTGAGATAGATAAAACAATGGCAATAAACCAGATTAAATAAGGTGAATCCAGCAGGGGCGGCCGATGCAGATATGTTTGTGACATTCTACTGAGCTGAAGCAGGGGTTAAGGGAGTGTCTGAAGCAGGTGAATTTTGTTCAATGGTCACAATATCAACACCGGATGCGCCTGCCTCACGTGCAGCATCAAAGGCGCTAATAGCAGTGCCCAGATCAACATTTTTATCACCCCGGATCCGAACGACTTTTTCTTTTTGTTTTTTTATTTCGTTGTGCAGAAGATCTTTGAGTTCATCCAGAGTGACAGTTCGACTATTGATTAAATATTCACCAGATTCTGTGATAATGACTTCAATTTGCTGGGGTTCGTCCAGAGCAGCACCACTTTCGGCTTCAGGCAGATCAATATTAAGTACCTCATCACGAACAAAGTGAGAAGTCAGCATAAAAAAAACTAATAATAGAAAAACAATATCAATCAGTGGTGTCAGGTTGGGCACCTGGCTGGTTCGACGGCGACCTTCAAACTGCATGAGTTATATTCCGTCCCGGTGATACGTTGCTTCAGGCTCTTCTGAGCTGTTTGAATTTGAACAGCACTGAGGTAGATATTCAAGCATTAAAGAGGCATAGTTGCGCATGCTGTGAGCGCGTTTATCAGCCATTGATTCAAGCAAATGTAAGAGCAGTAATACTGGAATTGCAACGGCCAGACCCACTCCAGTGGTTAGCATTGCTTCCCATATGCCACCGGCAAGTGCCTGTGCATCAACTTGTCCACCAGCCTGTTCAATGACCATAAAAGCTTTAATCATGCCTATAATAGTACCCAAAAGCCCTAATAATGGTGCAGTATTACCCAAAAAAGACAAAGTTCTAAAACCTTTTTCCATCTTATTTAATTCAAAACTGCCTAGTCGGACAGCAACACGATTTAAATCCTGGATACCGTCTTTAGATGCCTGTAAAATTCCTTGCAGCAAACGGCCTTCGGGGCCACGCATATTATTGATGATATTTTCTGGCTGGTATTGTCTGAGTGCTTCAATAAACTGTGTTTCAAAATGTCTGTCGGGACGGCCCATAAACATAAAGCGAATGCTTCGCTCAAATAAAATGGTCAGGGCTATAAAGGAATAACCTGCCAGAATCCAGACAATAATGCCGCCTTTATCAAATATATCAGTTACAATCATAATAATGGGTCTTTAATTTTCAGGGGTCTGTGAGTTTAACTTATGCATATAAAATTTGTCTTGATTTAGGGCAGACTCTTTAGCAGCTGCCTGCTGAGTAATTCCAGATCATCGGGCGTGTTGACATTTAAAAACGCTGTTTTTTGAGCAGAGAAATCCAGGCTCACTGCGCCATTATCCATTAACCATTTACCTAATTTATGCTGGTTGCTTTCCAGAGACAGAACTAAAGCAGGTAATAAATCAGTATGGATCAGATTATAAGTTGGCTGGCGGTATTTACCATCAAAAGCCAGGACTGCTTTGGCGTTTTCCCCACAGGCACAATCAAGCATTCTCTGGGCCAGATTCAGGGGCAGTAAAGGTCCGTCACAAGGTACTGTAAGTAAATATTCACTTTTGCTGTGTGCAAGTCCCCGTGCCATTCCGGCAAGAGGGCCTCGATAGTCATCATAGTCATCCAGCAGAACTTCATAGCCAAATTTCTGATACTGTTCAATATGTCGATTGGCACTGATTAAAACTGGTCCAACCTGTGGGCTCAGGCGCTTAATCACATGTTCAATCATGGTGCTGTTAAACAACTTAAGCAGACCCTTGTCATTACCATTCATTCGACTGGAACGACCCCCGGCTAGAATAAGCCCCGTTATTTGCTTAGAATGGTTAAGAACAGACAATAGATTAAGCCTTTGTGTTGTTTGTGTTGTAAAAAGGTGAATTATACCAGAAATTGCTGGCTCTAAATAATTACAAATTATCCTGAAATAAGGGAGTGCATTACATGCTGGGTATTGAGTTGGTTGAAGAATCATTTTATATTTTTGGAATATTGTATTTCATGGTTGAAATGATCGGTATTTATTACGCCTTTCACGCAGTAATGAATACCCGAACATCACAGGCTGCAATTGCCTGGGCAATCAGTTTAATTATTATCCCTGTTCTTATCTTGCCCCTTTATTGGATCTTTGGCAATAGCCGCTTTTATGCTTATATGGAAAGCTTTCGAAATGCCAGTCTGGATGATATTAAAACAGCAAAAAAAGCCTTTTTGGAACTTCAGCGCTATCATGTTGAAGACATAACGGGGATGGCGGATATCAGCTGTACCGTGGACAATCTGGAACACCTGCCTTTTACCTCTCATAACTCGGTTAAGCTTTTGATTAATGGAGAAAAAACCTATACGGCAATGATTCAGGCTATAGAAGAGGCAAAAGACTATGTGCTATTACAGTTTTATATTATAAAAAATGACCATGTTGGGGAAACCTTTCGTCAGGTGCTTACAAAAAAAATGCAGCAGGGCGTTCGGGTTTATTTCCTCTACGATGGCCTGGGCTCATTCACTCTGTCGGCACGGTATATTCAGGAACTTAGAGAGGCTGGTGCTCATGTCACTGCGTTTAATGAACGTAAGGGGGTTGGTAAGTATTTACATATAAATTTTCGTAACCATCGTAAAATTCTTATTGTAGATGGTTTAAAAGCCTTTGTTGGAGGCTTGAATCTGGGCCAGGAGTATCTGGGTGAAGATAAAAAAATGGGCTATTGGCGTGATACCCATGTCATGCTGTCAGGCCCTTCGGTACAGGCAACTCAGAGTATTTTTGTTAAAGACTGGTACTGGAGTGTTGGCTGTGTTCCTGAATTAAACTGGCAGGTGCAAACAGCTAAAAGTCTCTGTCAGTCAAATACTAAGCTTGAAAATGACAGCCAGCTCTGTGAGCAGAAAGTGATGATCTTAGATACTGGGCCGGCTGATCAAAAGCCTGTCTGCTCTTTATTTTTTTGTGCTTTGATAAATCAGGCAAAAGCAAGACTCTGGATTGCTACACCGTATTTTGTACCGGATGCCGAAGTAATCAATGCTCTAAAAAATGCAGCATTGAGGGGTGTAGATGTGCGTCTGATTTTACCGGAAATATATGACCATTATTATGTCTACCTGACTTCATTTGCCTACTATCGGGAACTTCAGGGGTATCAGATCAGTATTTACCGTTACACTAAAGGTTTCAGTCATCAAAAAGTGATTTTAGTGGATGATAGTCTGGCGGGTATTGGTACAGTTAACCTGGATAATCGCTCTATCCATCTGAATTTTGAAGTTATGGCCTATGTGGCTGAGCAGAGTTTTAATCAGCAGGTTGCCGATATGCTGGAATATGACATGAAAAATTGCTATCGAGATGAAATAAGTGATTTTGAAAAAAGGCCATTCTGGTTCAGGGCTATAAGTCGTGTCTTTTATCTGATGTCACCGATCCTCTGACAGCAATTATAGCTGTTGAGCTTTTATTGATTAATTAAAGTTAAAAGCCTGAAAATACCGTGAGTTGTGTATATTTGCTGGTGATGTTTCTTTTTATTCATCAAAAACAGGTGTTTTCAGGGATTCAAAGTTGTTCTCCGGTGGAAATGGTGCCAGTATGATATCCATTGCCTTATTCAGTGAGGTTCTTTTATCGTTCTCATTATCATCTGAGCGAAGGCTTGTGGGGGCTGAACCACGCCAGATCAGGCGATTATTATTTTTTGACACAAAATCAATGATTAAAGTATGGCTTGAAAAATGATGTTTGCTGTTGGCAATGCCTTTTCCAGTGCCATATTGATCATCCCAGGCCAGACCCAGATTGTAGTTAAAAACTTCATTTAACTGACTCACGGTGATGCCTTGTTCTCCTGTGAAGTAATAATTTAACCAGAAATCTGGTTTAAGGTGGCGTTCCTTACGTATTTTTTTCATTGCCATGGCATTTTCAATTGCCAATCGAGAACCTGAATTCTGCACAAAAATAAAATCGGGATTAGCTGATAGTAAGTCTGGAACTGGGTTAAAATTATAGGTCTGCATAGTTTCAAAATTTTGTGCATAATCGTGTTTATGTCGACCGCCGATTAAAGAACTCACGGATGAGCAGGCACCAAGGATAAAAAGGATGGCAAGGTAAAAACTAATATTTCTGAAAAAAGTCATGTTAAATGGTTTGAGCATACATTATTTCCTTAAAAGAAAAGGTAATCCTGGAAAAATAAGTGGAGGATTGCTATAAATAATATAGGGTTTTAACACAATAGGCAAAAGAATGAAGCGAAGCATACAAACAATTAATCCTGCCAATGAAGCGGTAGAAAATGAATTTCCTGATTGGGATATGGGTGAAATACTGCCGGTTATTGATGCCGCTGATCATGCCTATTTAAGATGGCGGCATTTAGAATTTAATGAGCGGGCTGTATTTTTTACCAAAATGGCTCAAATATTACGTGAGCGCAGGGCGGAATATGCTCAGTTGATGGCTAGAGAAATGGGCAAGCCGGTAACTCAGGGTGAGGTTGAAATTGAAAAATGTGCATGGGTTTGTGATCACTATGCACAGCAAACGGCGACCTATCTGGCTGATAGGTACATTGAAACTGAAAATAGTGAAAGCTTTGTGACGTTCAAGCCTCTGGGGGTTATTTATATGATTATGCCCTGGAATTTTCCATTCTGGCAGGTGATTCGAGGGGCAGCACCAACAATTATGGCGGGTAATACCATCGTGCTTAAACATGCTTCCAATGTCTTTGGTTGTGCGGTAGCTATTGAGAAATTATTTAAAGACTCGGGTTTTCCTGGTAATGTTTTTAGTACTTTGCAAACAGGCTCTCGAACTTCTGCTGAAATTATTGCTCACCCTAAAATCAGAGCGGTGACGCTCACAGGAAGTGAGCAGGCAGGTCAACAGGTGGCAGCTGAAGCTGGACGAAATTTGAAAAAAAGTGTCCTGGAACTGGGCGGCAGTGACCCTTATATTATTCTTGAAGATGCTGATATTGATTTGGCCGTTGCCAGTTGCGGAGCATCAAGAATGCTTAATGGCGGGCAAGTGTGTGTTGCTGCTAAACGATTTATTGTGGTTGAATCTGTACAAGAGGAATTTGAGTATAAAGTTCTTGAATTAATGAAATCCTACATCATGGGAGATCCGCTGGATACGGCAACTAATTTCGGGCCAATGGCTAAAGTAAAGCTACGTGATGAATTACACCAGCAAGTGCTTCAAAGTGTAGCACAGGGGGCAGTCTTAAAGTTGGGTGGTGAAATCCCGGATAAACCGGGTGCCTGGTATCCATCAACAGTTCTAACCAGGGTAAAAAAAGGCATGGTTGCTTTTAGTGAAGAATTATTTGGTCCGGTTGCCACTATTATCACCGCCAAAGATGAGGCAGATGCCATTGCAATTGCTAATGATACAGAGTTTGGACTGGGTGGTGCTATTTTTACCCGGGATGTAGAAAAAGGGCGCAAACTTGCTCGTGATGTAATTGATACTGGAACCTGTGTGGTTAATGGTTTTGTAAAAAGTGATCCCAGATTGCCTTTTGGCGGCATTAAAAAATCAGGTTATGGTCGTGAGATTGGTGAGTTTGGTATCCATGAATTTGTTAATATTAAAACTGTAGTCGTGAGTTGAACTCAAGGTTTTAGTCATGAATGATCCCATAGAAGAAGGCAATTTCTGTGCGCCTCAGCAGCCTGATTATTCTCATCTCGAGATGGTTGACATTGGAGCCAGCTCTGAGGTTGCAGATTATCAGGCGGCAATGCAGCAGGCAAACAACATTGCTGAAGAAAAGCTTGAAGATTAGTAACTATTCAGCGTGTTTAGATTTTGCCCGAGTTCAAGGCTTTTTCGCACGGAAAATGTGAGCATATAGGTATATGTGACCATTTGAGTACGAAAATAACGGAGAAATCGGGTAAAAGATGAATATGCTGAATAGTTACGAAGATTATATGCTTTTGTCCTGGTATGATCGCGATCGAGACTTTGAGTCACCCCAGCACTCCAGCGAATGTCATGCAGATTCAGCGATACCCGGATATGTAGATTATGGAATTTACCATGGAGCCTGTTTAAAAGTTGACTTTGAACAGGGTCGATTTGTCTTTTTTTATCGCAATTTTGACTAATATTTTGTTCCTTATTCATTTGACAACGCATTTCTGACTACTATACTCAGGAATGCACACAAAAAAGTAATCCTGTGATTACTGTTTTTCCTTAAAACGCTGAAATAAGGGGAGTATGATGTCCAGACAAAATGTTGAAATAATTGTTCATATTGATGAGGCACTGAGTAAACCTGATATCAGGGAGTTAGAAAGCTCACTTTGTGAAGACTATGGTATAGAGAAGGTGCATATTAATCCCACCAGACAACACCTAATGATGGTTGATTTTGCACCGGATAGTATTAACTCGCTGCAGGTATTAAATTATGTCAAAAATAAAGGTGTTCATGCGGAGTTAATAGGAGGCATATAACTCTATATCTATATACTTTTTTGAAATGGGTATATAGTGGCCATCTATTAAGAAATATCATCGTAATAGATGGCTGCCTGCTCACGATATAGTTAACAAGCAAGCAATTTTAATGACTTTTTTCTTTTGGCTTTCATTAAACATTCAACACGCAAAATTATTCCTTTTATTTATCCTAAAAATAACCCATAAATACCCCTATGAAATATCTAGAACAAGCGCTATTAATTTATGATGCTTCTTCGGAAGACATGATTGATGCAATCAAAAATAATGAATATGGTACTGAAATTACTGCAGTAGAAAAAAGCTGTTTTCTCAGTGAGCCGCTGGAATATATTTCAGTGGCTCATCATATGATTCTATGTGGTGAGATGAGGCTTATCGAAGAGTTGCTGGCATTTGCATATACTTATAATAAAAATGATCAGCAGTGTACTCTGGCATTTTTACCTATGCCTTCGCAAAATTTGTTACGTCGTTCATATCAATTGTCCAGCAGGCAAAATGAAAATATTGAAGTGGCTTTAAGAGATGATGTGCAGGCAATTAATTTACTGGAATGTAATGGTGAAATTATCCATTTTAAAGCAGTGATAGGAAAAATACCCTTACTTAAAAGCTGGCAGTCAGGCTTATCTATGGGAGGGTTGGTTGAAAATATTTACTTGGGAATAAAACAATTTTTCTCACTTTCACTGGAAAAATTTACTATAGAAACAGAGAAAGAAAAAAAGATAAAAACAGTGGCAAGCGGGGTTTTTATTGTTAATCAAAACAGGGGAAGTCATCTTTCAAGAGTTATACAGCAGCAGAGTTCAATGCGCTCAGAAAGTTTATCTCTGGTTGTAATCTCTCCCTATTCTGCTATTGAATATTTTCTTTTTCTATTTTCTCTAATATTTAATTTACACCGAGAAAACCAGTTGCCCCATGCGATATCAAATATAAAAAGCAGGCAAATAATAATTGATGACGGCAATAATCAATCACCTCCGGTGATACTGGATGAGAAAAAAAGTACGTCATTTCCGCTGCACTTTAAAATAATTAAAAATGCGCTAAAAATAAATGCTCCGGAAGAATTCTGGATACTCAACCCAATTTCAGTTGCTGATAAAGAAGTGATACGCGTTGATAATATGCCGGATGAAAAAGAACGAGATAAATATTTAAACCGGCATCTGCCCTTCTTTTCTGTAGCATCAGAGGAACGTTTTAAAGATTTATTTTTACAATTGCGTGTGGATGCAAAAATCAACTCACTTTATATTGTACTTATGCTATTGAGTACTTTGCTGGCAAGCTTTGGTTTGTTTGCCAATAGTGCTGCCATTGTTATCGGGGCCATGTTGTTAGCACCTCTGATGTCCCCTATTATCTCATTTTCAATGGGATTGCTAAGAGGTGATGAAAACCTGCTGTTAAGCTCAATATTTAAAATTTTATTAGGTGTTGGCCTGGCTGTGTTGGCTTCCTCATTATTAACCCTGCTTTTGCCGCAGGTTGAGCTGGGTTCTGAGATAAAATCACGCATCCATCCTAATCTGATTGATTTAGGTGTTGCTGTTATATCAGGTGTTGCCGCAGCATATACTAAGGCGCATAAAGAACTTCTGAACAGTATTGCAGGTGTTGCTATTGCTGTGGCTTTGGTTCCACCACTGGCTGTTGCCGGAATCGGCATAGGGCGTGGTGAGATGTTTGTTTTTGAAGGTGCTTTTTTACTTTTTGTGACTAATTTGATTGGCATCAGCTTATCAACTGTATTGACATTCCAGTTCCTGGGGTTTTCAAACACGGTAAAAAGTAAAAAGACTTTTGGCATCATTATTATTATTCTGCTATTTTTATCTTACCCTCTACACCGTTCTTACACGGGAAGTCTGCAGCGTTATCAACTAATTCAGGCGATACAAAATGAAGCAATTATTATTAATAATAAAGCTATTATCATAGAGAATGCCAGCATTGAATATCAAAATAATCAAAAAATTATTGATATTACTATTGTCACTAAAACACCATTAAAGGGTGCTGAATTGAAACATTTAAAAGAGAAAATTAATCACAGATTTTCCAGTGATCATCAAATAAGAATGAGTATAAAATACATCTTATAGTTTGGTGCGGCTAGTCACAGAACAAGTTGCTTTGCTCATAATACACTCGTTTATATGATATATTTTATTTTAGTGCCTATTCTCGTATTTATCCTTATGTTGATTCTGCTGCATATTGGATTTATACCTCCTCGTCTGATTGAATCCAAAACCCCCAATGATTTTAATATGGATTTTGAACAGCTTAAGATACAAACGGCCAAAAATAAATCCTTGTTTTGCTGGTTTATTCCTAATAAAGAAACCTATCCACTCATTATTATCAGTCACGGATGGGGCAGTAATTCAGAACAAATGCTGCCAATTGCAGAGCAATTTTTTCAGGCAGGTTATAATATCTTATTGTTTGATTCTCGATGCCATGGAAAAAGTGATGGTGATACCTTTTCTGCGCTGCCTCGATTTACAGAAGACATTGAAGCGGTTATTGAGCAGGCAAAAAAACAACTCTCTTTTAATGGAAAAATTGTTTTATTAGGCCACTCAGTGGGGGCTGGCGCGGTTTTATATGCAGCATCAAGGCGAAATGATGTGTCAGCTGTGATTAGTCTTTCAGCATTTGGAAGCCCTCAATGGCTGATGACCCGATATTTTCAGGATTTTAAATTGCCAGCTTATCTTATTTGTTTTTTGAATGCATATATTCAGTGGGTTATAGGCCACAAATTTGATGAAATTGCGCCGGTTAATACCATAAAAAAAATAACAATCCCGACATTGCTGGTACATGGTACAGATGACAAAACAGTACCAATAGAAGATGCTTATGCGATTCAGAATAATAATAGCAATGGTTATTTTTTGTCTGTTGATGGTGCTGATCATGGCTCAATAGAGAAGCTTGAAAGTAATGCTCATTTGTTGATTGATTTTGTCAAAGATGCCCTTTTGTTGCCAGAGACAAGCACTTCTAAGTAACAAATTTTTACTCTTTGATGGTTAGCCAGTACGGTGTGGTTTGCTGAAATAGTTACACTTCTATTTGATAAGAGTTGAATAAATGCGCCTTATATTTATTCCATTTATGGATTGATGCTCATTGCTATAAGACTGTATGGGTGTAAAGCTAATCCTACAAATGTTATTTTTTATGTATTATTCTGTTCTATCCAGTCTGAATTCAACAAACCTTTCTTGAAGCATTTAATTTTTTCAACTATTAATAAAGTAAGCTTTTTATAAATCATTAATCTGGAAAACTCCCTAATGCCTGATAAACCTTATCTTATAGCTGTAGATGATGAAGTCATGAATCTACAAATTATTAGAGATATTCTTGAAGATGAGTTTGAAATTCATACTATGGATAATGGTCAGGAATGTCTGGATAGTCTGGAACAAAGGATACCGGATATTGTCTTGCTTGATGTAATGATGCCTGTTCTTGATGGCCTGGAAACATGTAAACTGATACGGGGAAATCCAGTGTATAAGGATATTCCTGTTATTTTTGTTTCTGCTCTGGCATCATCGGCAGAAAAAATGAGAGGTTATGGAGCGGGAGGCGATGATTATCTTACTAAGCCTTTTGATGAAGAAGAGCTTATTACTAAAATACATTTATTGTTGAAAATTAAAACTGAAAAAAATAAAGGTATTGAAGAAAAGGAATTTGCCACTAAAACGGCAATGACATCAATGATAGGTGCTTCTGAGGCAGGGCATCTGGTGTATTTTATGCAGTCAATGCTGGTTATTAATGAGCTGGATGCATTGCTTGAACTTATTGCCAGTGTACTGAATAAATATGGTCTGGAAGGTAGTGTTATGCTGACTCATCTTGATGAGCCGGTTTATTACTTCACTGATGAAAAGATGCGTTCAATTGAGATGGATATTCTTAAAGAAACTGCTGGTCAGAGCTCTAAAATTATTGAGTTTACCGGGCGTGCTGTTATCATTGGCAAACATGCCAGCCTGCTCATTAGAAATATGCCTGCAGATGAAGAAACAGTGGGGCGTTATAGAGATCATCTGGCAGTCTTTATTGATTCTCTGGATGTTAAGCTTTTACAATTTATTGTGGATGCAAATATAAACAAACATTATAGCTTATTAAAGCAGACAGTTGAATCTATCTCAAAAGAACTGGATGTTGTTCATAAGTCCAGCCAGAATCAGCGGATGCTTAATAGCTCTATTCTTGGTGAGCTGGCACATGATATCGAAAAATCATTTCTCCAGCTAGGCCTGGATGAGTCGGAGGAAGCAGAGTTGGTCCAGCTAATTAGCAAGGCAGAAATAGAAACGGACAAAGTCTATGAAAGCGGCAAGCAATCTGAAAAAATATTTGATCGGATTGTAGATAAGCTTAATCAATTACTGAATTAGCACCGGCAGAGATTTTTCAACCATGCTCTAAGTTATTTTATAGTCTTCCTGACAAACATAAATGCCTCATCAATACGGTCATCCAGAGTGCCGCCGAAAAGAGAGGGTGTGGTGATGCCGATAATCTTTTCTGTCAGAACCTGTCCCTTACTGTCAATAAAGATTGTTGTGGGGTAGAGTGTTACGCCATATCGAGCACTGAACTCTCCGATAGTGATTTTTTTCCCTGAGAAATCAATGATCTGGGCACCACCATAGCCAATATGAGCTTCACGAAGGATGATCTTATCAGTGTAATCACCGGATATAATCATAGGGATCAAAAAATCTTCCTTGAGCAATTCACAAAAGGGACATTCATCAGTGCCGAACATAATAAGAATAGGAAGCTGACGAGATTGAGCAAGACGGGCTGTTTCTCTGAGATCCTTAATCTTAATGAGTTCAGGCCGGGTGGCATGAGAGCCAGTATCAGCATCATGGTTTGCCAGGAGAAGGTAGCTGTAAAAGCTGGTGAGTAAAATAAAGAAAATCAGTAAACTTGTTTTTTTATTCATGGAAAAAAAGAGTCTGTTTATAAAGAGAGTAGAATTTTGGCTAAGTATAGTTGCAATGAGAGCCTTCAGCAAATAAAGTCATATCATCCCAGGATTCAATTAGTATCGAGTGTATAATTTTTTATTCAATATCAGACTAAAATAGCGAGAAATTTATTTAAATTTGATACAATTTTATCCCGATATTATGCTCCAGAGGCGATGAATGCAAACTGATTTATTAGCAGGTATTCGTATATTAGTAACGCGTCCGGTCCATCAGGCGCAAGCTTTTTGTGATATGCTGTTTGAACAGGCTGGTCAGGCAATACGCTTGCCTGTGATTAACATTGAAGCTGTTAAGCTGTCACCAGAGATGACAGGCATTCTCGATAGGATTGATAAAATCGATTTTGCTGTTTTTATCAGCCCCAATGCCGTTGAATTCGGCCTGGCTGCACTTCTTGCCCATGGTGAGATATCTGATAAACTAAAGCTGGCGACTATCGGTAAAGCCAGTGCTACAAAAATGCAGACGATTCTGGGCCGACTGCCTGATATTTATCCACTGGAACAATACAATAGTGAAGCCCTGCTGGCACTGGATAGTTTACAGAGCAGCCGGATAAATAATAAAAAAATCATTATTTTCAGAGGTCAGGGCGGCCGCGAACTATTGGCTGAGACTTTACAACAAAGAGGTGCCAGGGTTGATTATCTCGAACTTTATCGACGCACAATGCCTCAGCTGCAACACCATGAAGTAGAATCAGTATGTGCTTCTACGTTGGATATCATCACGGTGACTTCTAATGAAGGTCTGAATAATCTGGTGGTTATACTGAGTGCTTTATGCCCGGAGTTGTTATGGCAAACACCTTTGGTTGTGGTGACAGAAAAAATGCATACAAATGCCAGAAATCTCGGTTTTAAAAATACTATTCTGGTTGCAAAAAAAGCCAGTAATGAGGCCATACTGGAAAGTGTTCTGGAATGGGCTAAAATAAGAAAGCAATCAATAAAAGCTAAGTAAAATTGTAAATGGGATCTTTGAATGAGTAATAACAAGGCGAATAAAGAGCCAAATAAAGTAATCGAGCAACAAGAGACAGGGGGGACAAACACTGAAAAACCAGCTTCTGGTGCCGCAGCAGCCTTTATATTTCTGGCTCTTGTTTTCTCCCTGCTTGCAGGTGGAGCCGCGTTTCTATTATTTCAGAGCCTGGAAACAACTCGTGCTGAATTAACACAACAACTGGAGACAACCCGCTCTAAGCTTTCGGATGTAACTATTAAGCTCAATGGTGAGATTAGTGGTCAGCTGAGGACACTTAACGATGCCATGGGGAGCATTAGCTCCGATCAACAACAATTTCAAACACAGGTATCCAGTCAGCAACAGGCCACAGCAACATTGTCAAAAACGCTTAAAGTCAGTAATCAGCAAATGCTTCAGTCCATTGATGTATTATTTAAGCAAAAAGGTCGTGAGCGTATTGGCTGGGTTCTGGCAGAGGTTGATTATCTATTGTTGATTGCTAATCATAGTCTGCAATTACAAAATGATGTTGCTACTGCGATTGCAGCTTTAGAAGCAGCGGATTATCGCTTATTGGATACGGGCGATCCCGGAACCATTGGCTCGAGAACGAAAATACGAGATGAAATACAAATATTAAAAGCATTACAACAGCCTGATGTGGTGGGTATGGCTGCCCGGTTAGCAAGTATTATTAAAACAGTGCCTGATTTACCGATTAAGTACACTCATTTAAATACCAAAGAAAAGATTGCGGCTCTGGTTGAGAAAAAAGCGTCTCATGATGCGGCAGATCTGCAACAGGCTGGGAAAGACTTTTTACATGAACTTCGGGGTCTGGTGGTGTTTCGTCAGCTGGATGAGTCGCCTGAGGCTCTGATGACACCGGCTCAGCAGTTCTTTTTACAACAAAACCTACAGCTTAAATTAGAAACTGCACGTCGTTCTCTGTTGATGGGACAGCAGGCACTTTTTGTACAAAGTCTGAAAGAGTCAGCCCAATGGCTGCAGGAATTTTTTGATTTAGAAATTTCACAGGTGAGGCAAGCCATCGCAGAAGTAAAAGCATTGCAGGCGATGACGATTACCAGCGATATGCCTAATATCTCAGGATCAATTAAAGTTTTGCGTTCTTATCAGAACGAACTTGATAAGCAGCATGAGGCCAACCGATGATCAGACTGCTTTTTTATTCATTAATATTTCTCATTGGAGCTGCTTATATTGCTCTTATCGCAAAAGAAGATCCAGGTTATGCACTGCTCAGTCATGGTGACTGGAGTATTGAAGGGACTTTGGTTCTTTTAGTAACTGCATTGAGCTTGCTTATCAGTGGCATTTTATTCTTGATTTATTTATTGGTTAAAACCATTAAATTTCCCGGTAAAGTGGGTTATTGGAAGCAGCAGCGTAAAACGGCTAAGGCTATAGATAATTGTAACAAGGGTTATATTGAGCTGGCTGAAGGTAATTGGCGAGAAGCTGAAAAACATCTGAAAAAAAGTGCCAATAATAGTGGTATGCCCATGTTAAATTATCTTGCAGCTGCCCGTGCAGCACAGGAAAATGGTTCATCTCATCGCAGAGATAATTATCTGTTGCAGGCCCATAAAAGCGACCCCCAGGCAGACATTGCTATTGGTCTGACCCAGGCCGAATTGCAAATTAAGGATGGACAGGCAGAACATGCTTTGGCAACGTTAATGCACCTGCGCAGTGTTGCACCCAGGCATAAACAGGTTCTGAAAATGCTTTTTCGTGTCTACCAGCAGCTTAATAGCTGGAAAGATCTGGAAAGCCTGCTCCCGGAGTTGCGTAAAAATCATATTTTTGAGTATGATGTGCTAAGTCAGTATGAGCAATCACTGAGCAAACAACTGATGTCGCAGGCAATGCAGAATAAAAATCAGGGAGAGCTTAAAAGCATTTGGAAGCGCTTGCCAAAAGCAACTCGTGCTGAGCCTGAGATGATTCATTTTTATTGCCAACTGCTATTGTTAATTGATGAGCAGGAGCTTGCTTTGCGGCTGATTAAGGAAGGTATTAAACATCATTGGAATGCCTCTCTTATTTTGCTTTACGGGCTGGCACATGAGAAAAATGCCGCTAAACAGTTAGAAACAGCAGAATCGTGGTTGAGTGATAATGGCCGGGGTGCTGAGCTGTTGTTGACTCTTGGGCGTTTAAGTCTCAATAACCAGCTATGGGGAAAAGCCCGTGATTATCTCTCTGAAAGCCTTGCTGTGTCACCGAGTACGGAAGCATTTCAAGTGCTGGGGGAGCTTTATGAAAATCAGTTGGCTGATTCAGTTGAAGCAATGAACTGTTATCGTGAAGGTTTGATTTTAAGTGCTCAGTCAAAGGACTTGAAGAGCCTGGATGATGAATTGCCGGTGATGCTTGCACTGAGTGCAGCCTGCTGATGTCATGTGCATATTTCAGCTCTTGCTTTCACCCTTTGCGTTAGATTAAAAGGATGAATGTAAAAGAGCGTTAAATTAATTTTTGTTATTGATCCTTAGCAAAGTCAAAAGAATCATAGAAGAACTGGTTTTTCTGCATGCCTTTTTCCTGAAAGCTCTGTTCAGCAGACTTAATCATAGCGGGTGGTCCGCAAGCGTAGACATCAAAAACTGATAAATCGTCAAAGTCAGCCAAAACTGCCTCATGTACATAGCCAGTTCTGCCAGACCAGTTGCTGTCAACATCTGAAAGTACGGGAATAAATTGAATGTTGTCAAACTTAGCAGCCCATTTTTCAGCCAGCTCTCTCATATAAAGATCAGCCTCAGTGCGGACGCCCCAATAGAGATAAACTGGACGACTGTTCTGTTCACTGATCAGATGCTCAATGATGCCTTTAATTGGAGCAAAGCCTGTGCCGCCGGCCATTAATAAAATATCTTTATTGGACTCTTCATGGAAGAAGAAACTGCCATGAGGACCTTCAATACGCAACAGGTCTTTGTTCTGCATTGAATTGAAAACTTTGGGTGTGAACAGACCTTTTTCAACCAGTCGGATATGCAGTTCCAGAAATTCATCATCATGAGGTGCATTGGCAATAGAAAAGCTGCGGTGGCGGCCATCTTCCAGTAATATATCAATATATTGACCAGGTAAAAATTGCAGGCGCTCAGAAGCGGGTAATTTTATAAAGATCTGCATGACATCATCAGCAAGGTGATTCATTTCCTGAACGCGGCAGGGCAGGGATTTGATCTCAATAGCGCTGTCTAATTCAACTTCCTCGACTTCTATCACTAATTCAGAATCAACCAGAGCGGCACAAAATAAAACCATGTTCTGGTCAGTATCATCATCGGTCAGGGCGACTGGATCTTCTTCATAATGAATTTCGCCTGATACTAATTTACCCTTACAGGCACCGCATGCACCATTTCGGCAACCATAACGAAGATTGATGCCCTGGCGTAAAGCGGCATCAAGCACGGTTTCGTTGGTTTCAACATAAAACTGGTGTTCACTGGGTTCAATTTGTACTCGATGACGCATGGTTTTCCTCATGACTTCATTTTAGAAGCATCAAAAAAAGGGGATATGTTCGGGAGCGTAGAATATATCTCATTTTGGGTAGAATGGAAAGAATGGGATTAAAAAAAATAAAGAAAATTTGCTTTCAGACGCTAATAGTTCTGAAATTCTAAAAATTATCTTATCCTTAATGATTAATCCGGAGTTAATCATGAATACAGTACTGTCAGGTTTAAGTTCACAAAATCAGCTTCTTGCCAATAATTTACAGAAGCATTCTCATACAACAAGCACACTGAAACAGCAGGACAATGATAATGATAAGGTTTCGATTGGTTTTTTAACACCGGAAAAGACTCAGGCTCTGCTGAATCATGAAATAGCCGATAAACTGAAGAAGTTTTATAAAGACGAAGGTATTGAGCTTAAAGGTCTCAAAGCAGACGATTTTACCCCTGAAAAAGTCTCTGAACGTATTCTGGGTTTTGTTTCAGGCCGTATTTTGTCTGAGACAGACAGTGATAAGCAAAAAGAGTTACTGGAACAGGCTCGAAAGGGTATTGAGCAAGGTTTTGCTGAAGCCAGAGAAATTTTAGAAGGCCTGAGTGTTTTAAATGGTAAAGTAAAAGAAGATGCAGATTCAACCTACGATTTAATCCAGCAGGGCCTGGAGCAACTGGATAAAGAAATTAATGGCATTGCTGTAGTTGAAGATGAAGAGACGAAAGAAAACACCAATGTACAAAGTATTGACCTGGCAAATAGTTTTTCCCGCAATGAAACAACCCGCATTGAAATTATGACCAATGATGGTGATAGAATTCTTATTGATCTGTTCAGGCAGCAAAGTGCTCAATCAACACAGACTTTTAGTAGTACTGAAGATGGCTCTGTTTTTAGCCAGTCACGTAGCATTTCTGCCAGTGCTGGCCTGAGTTATCAGGTTCAGGGTGAACTGGATGAAGATGAGCAAAAAGCCATTGACGATCTCTTAAAAGATGTGGCTAAGGTGTCTGACCAATTCTTTTCAGGTAATGTTCAGCAAGCATTTACAAAAGCCCTGGAGTTGGACTTTGACAGCAGTGAATTAACACGCTTTTCATTAGATCTGGGTTTTCAGGAGACGCGTTCAACAGCAATCAGCACTTATAATGCCCTTCAAAATCAGGGTCAGGATCAACCAGTCGCGGAATATGCCGGTCTGAAAGATATAGGTGATTTTATAAAGCAGATGGATCACCTATTTCAGAGCCCGCTTGCTTTGAACAAACTGGCTGATACTGAACAGGGTATTGGTGATTTAATTAAAGGCATGAATCAGATCTTACACTCGGATGAAATGAATAAGCTTGAACAAGGATCCATATCCTTGCTGGATTCATTAGTGCATCAATTAAAAGAACGCCATAGTTCTGGGTCAGAGGTCACTGTGACAGACAAAGAAACACTGAGCTAAGTTTGCAGCACTATAAGGCTTATCCCCAGTGTTATTCACTGGGAGCATGAGCTGATATTTTTATCCGTGCTTTCCCTCCCTCCTGCCGCTATAATCTTTAGTAATATTTACGAAATACCTTAGATCTAAGGATATACCTATGCGCCTTGGAATTGATTTGGGTGGCACCAAAATCGAGATTATTGCTTTATTGAGCAGTGGTAAGGAAGTCTACAGACACCGAGTGGATACCCCGCAAGGTGATTATGAACAAACATTGCATGCCATTGTGCAGCTGGTTGAACAAACTAAAATATACCTCATTGGACAAAATCAGCTTATGCCTTCTGAAAATATATCGATTGGTATTGGCATTCCTGGAGCGGTTTCCCTCAAAACTGATTTAATCAAAAATGCCAACTCAGTTTGCCTGATTGGCAAGCCTCTCCGGGAAGATTTGCAGACACATCTTGGGCATACAATTCAGATCACAAATGATGCTAATTGTCTGACTGTTTCAGAAGCAACGGATGGTGCTGCCGCAGGATGTGATGTTGTATTTGGGGTGATCATTGGAACTGGAACGGGAGGCGGCATTGCCATACACCAACAGGTTATTGCGGGTGTGAATGCTATTGCGGGTGAATGGGGGCACAATCCCATGCCATGGCTCGCAGAGGAGGAACTAAATGAAGCAAAACAGGTTTTATGTTACTGTGGCCAGCATAATTGTATAGAGACTTTTTTGAGCGGTCCCGGAATGCTGCATCGCTACAGACAAAAAGGAGGCAGTGCTGACTCACCACAGGAAATTGTTGCTCAGGCTGAATCAGGTAATGAACTGGCAGAACAATTTATGCGACAATATGAAAGCTGGTTAGCCAGAGGGCTGGCAAGTATTATTAATATTCTTGATCCGGATGCGATTGTGCTTGGAGGCGGTTTATCAAATATCGAGCGTCTGTATCAGAATGTTCCTGGGATCTGGCAGCAATATGTATTTTCTGATCAGGTGAGCACGCGATTATTGAAAGCAAAATATGGTGATTCCAGCGGTGTACGCGGTGCTGCATGGCTTTAAGGTTGCGGTTAAAAAAATAAATTGTTTGTAGCAAGAAGAAACTATCAATGCCAAAAAAAAATAAAATAATTTCAGAAGCACAGATCCTCGAGGAAATAAAACACTTCCGTCAACAGCAAAAAACCCTGATTATAGCAAGTCAGTCTACTGGTGATTCAAAGCTTCAGCAGCCTCTGGCCAGTTATGCACCTTTTATTGAAGATGAAGCTTGTTTTTATCTTTTTCTCAGCGGTCTTGCCAGTCATAGTGTCAATTTAAAAAATCATCATAATGATCAGACTAAGGTATCTATCCTGTTAATCGAGGATGAACAGGATGCTCGCAATATTTTTGCTCGTAAACGGCTGAATTACTCTTGCCAGGTATCCATCTGGCCCAGGAATCACCCCCAGTGGCAGGAAAAAATAGACAAACTGCAGGCACGATTTGGCAAAACAATCGAACTATTATCCAGCCTTGGGGATTTTAATCTTTATTGTCTGATACCAGAAGAGGGTCATTATGTCAGAGGCTTTGGGCAGGCCTATGAGCTTAAAGATGGGAAAAAACCCACTTTAATCAATAAATAGCCATCAAAATAAGTCCATAAAAATAATTTCTATCAATAATAAAATAAATGATAAGCGTTCCTGTTTATGTTAACATTATCTTATAAATATCAGGTAAATTCAGGATCATAGATTGCTGCCAAATATAAGATAGTTACCGGTATTAGAAGAATGAAACAGGAAAATATTGATGAAAATTGTATTAGTGCTATTAATGATCTTCATGAGCATCCATGTTTATGCAGGTCAAACCCATGAACTTAAAATTGTAAAGCAGGTTTATAATATTAATGCAGACTCGCCTGATAAAATGTACCAGTTTATACCGGATTATCTGGAAATTAATACCGGTGATTCAGTCAAGTTTTTAGGAACAGTTGGTCGCCATACAGTTCATAGCGTCAGAGATATGATCCCTGATGGCGTTAAGAAAATTGCCATTATGCCGAGACAACCTAATGTGGTTCTTTTTGATAAACCAGGTGTTTATGGCATCAATTGCAAATTGCATCAACGTCACGGTATGGTCTCAGTGATTGTTGTTGGAGGTAATCTGGACAATATGGCAAAAGCCAGAGTCGGGGTAAAGTGGGTAAGCCCTCAAAGTCGAGATAAAATGAATCGCCTCCTGGATAAGGCTGAAGAGAAATTTTGAATTAAAATCAAAAGATATTGAAAAGCATTAAAAGGTAAACGATTGGACATGATTTCTTTTGATGTATCCCTTACACAGCATTCAGCAGTACCCCTTCTTTGAGTCTTTGAATTTCTCAGCAATAAGTTTGAATTCATTCTGTAAATGCTCAAATGCATCAACAATTATGGGATCAAAATATGTCCCTTTTTCACTGAGGATCAGGTTAACGGAGTTCTCATGGGAAAAAGCCTCTTTATAAACACGTTTGCTGATTAAGGCATCGTAAACATCGGCAAGAGCCATAAGTCGTCCGGATATTGGGATGCTGTCGCCCTTTAGTCCATTAGGATAACCTGAGCCATCCCACTTCTCATGATGGGTCAATGCTATTTCTCGGGCGACCTGCAAAAAAGGTGTACTGCCCAGTTCATTCTCTGCGCTCAATAATGCGTCATGGCCAAAGCGAGGATGCTGTTTCATTTGCTCCCATTCTTCATCATTCAGCTTTCCGGGCTTGAGCAATACTCTGTCTGGAACACCCACTTTACCAATATCGTGCAAGGGAGCTGATTTAAATAAAAGCTGGATGGTCTCGGCATCAAGATAGTTATAAAAAGCTGGATGATTAGACAAATATTCGGACAAAATACGGATGTAATGCTGAGTGCGTCTGATGTGATTTCCCGTTTCATTGTCTCTGGTCTCAGCCAGAGATGCCATACAATAAATAGCAACGTCCTGAGTGCGAGTGATCTCCAGAGTTCTTTCCTTGACCTGCAGCTCAAGTAACTTTGTCTGATCTTCTAATATTTTTCTTGCCTGAGTGAGCAATAAATGGTTTTTTACACGAGTTTTAACAATTGGAGGGCTCATGGGTTTGGTAATATAATCCACGGCACCCGTGTCAAAACCACGGATTTCATCATCCACCTCACTTTTAACCGTCAAAAAAATAATGGGAATATCAGAGGTTCTTTTATCCGCTTTTAATTGACGGCAGACTTCATAACCATCAATACCAGGCAACATAACATCCAGTAGAATTAAATCGGGCGGGGTTGAGCTAAAGGCTCGTTTGAGAGCGGATTCACCATTTTTTGCTATAGAAACACGGTAATTATCCTGCAGCAGATTAACTAAAACATCTATATAAAAATTTTCATCATCAACAACTAAAATTCTTTGCATAGTCCTATCCATTTGCTTGGTTCAAATTATGTTGTTGCTTAATTGTTTTAACGTTTCCAAAGCATCATCATAGTCATAATCATTTATTTGTTGTTCCAGTTGGGAAAAGCTGGCTCTATTGTTATCTTGTTCCAGTGAATCTAAGCTTGCCTGAAGTATTTTCATAATAGTGAGTGCTTTGGAATCACCCTCGGATAATAACTTTTTCAGCCTTTGGATTATTATCGGCGGTTCATCACTTGCATCTGGTGCATTGGCGTCACTCTTAAGGTGATCAGGGTGCAGCTCATTTATTGTGTCTGGCTGACTGTTGCTCCCTGATGGAAGGTTTAAAGTATTTAAGCCATCAAAAACAATGCCTGCTTGCTGGCAAAATGTCTTTGCCAATAGCAAGCAATGTTCGATATTTTCAGGTTTATTTCTTAACGAAGATTCTATCATCTGGGCAGATTTCTGCAATTCACGGGCACCGATATTTCCTGCGACTCCATGAATAGTATGTACCAGTCGGAGTGCATCCTTAATTGCAGTTTTACTCAGCAATTGCTGTAATTCAGCACAGCAGTCTGCATGGTTGTGAGCAAAGTCCCTGAGAAGCTTGATAAATAACTTTTTATTTCCACCGACACGCTGCAGTCCCCAGTTTAAATCAACCCCTGGTAGTCCGTCGGGTATCTGTATGGTATTGTTAACGGTATTATTGGAGCTAAAGTTTTCATCTATTTCACCCATTCCGAGCCATTTTATAAGCATCTGCAGTAGTTTCTCGGGATCAATCGGCTTTGATAAATAATCATTCATCCCTGCTTTAAGGCAAATTTCTCTATCACCTGCCATGGCATGGGCTGTCATGGCAATGATTGGCAAGTCAATAAAGTTATCATTGGAACGGATTATCTGTGTGGCTTCCAAACCGTCTATTTCAGGCATTTGAATGTCCATAAGTACCATATCAAAAGCTGTATTCTGAATCTGTTTAATGGCTTCACGACCATTATTGGCAATAACAACCAGAAGACCAAAACCTTCTAAAAGCTCTCTGGCCACTTGTTGATTGATGCTGTTATCCTCTGTCAGCAGTATAGTACCTTTCAGACGTCTGGAAAAAAGATTAGCTGTTTTGTGCTGTTGAGGCACACTTTCACGGTTAAAAGTGGCCATAATGGTGTCGAATAATGTTGATGGATTAATTGGTTTAATCAGGAAACCATCCAGTTGAACATCCTCTGCCTGCAGCATTATTTCTTCTCGGCCATAGGCAGTGATTAGGATAATTTTTGGCCTGTAAGTCAGAGACATTTTAGACTGAATATATTTTGCCGCTTCAACACCATTGATTTCGGGCATCTTCCAATCCATCAGGATTAAAGCAAATGGCTCTGAATGATCCAGTAAGGCATAAGCTTCTTTGGCAGAGCCTGCCACAGTGATCTGAAATGAAAAGGACTCAAGCATTTCCTGTAATATCTTTTGAGCAACGGGATTATCATCGACTAATAAAACTCGTAAGTCTTTGAGATTAGGCTCAGGCAGGTAAAGCCTGGTGCTGGCACCTGCCTGCTTTTCAAAATCCAGGGTAAAATAAAATAAACTGCCTGTTCCAGGTTGGCTTTTAACCGAAAGAGTACCGCCCATGAGTTCGACGATTTGTTTTGAAATACTTAAACCCAGCCCGGTTCCTCCATGCTTTCGGCTAATAGAGCTATCAGCCTGAACAAATGGGTCAAATAAATGCATGGCCTGTTCCGGCTCAATTCCGATCCCGGAATCATTGACAGAAAATGTAATGCGTATAAGATTGTTTTTTAAATTATTTAATTTTGTGGATACAATAACCTGCCCTGTATGGGTAAATTTTATTGCATTTTGTACCAGATTTGTCAAAACCTGACCTAGTCTTAATGGATCGCCAAGCAAATCATTTGGTATTTTAATATCTCTTTTAAATAATATTTCGAGCCCTTTGTCTTCAGCTTTGAGGTTCATTAAACTGGCCATATTATCCAGGACATTATCAAGTTGAAAGTCTGTTTGTTCAATGCTGAGTTTTCCAGCCTCAATTTTTGAAAAATCAAGAATGTCATTAATAATTCCTAAAAGACTGTGAGCAGAAATTTTAACTTTATTAATATAATCAAATTGTTTGTCATTTAAATCAGTTTGTAGTGCCAGGTGACTCATACCGATAATTGCATTCATAGGGGTTCGAATTTCATGACTCATATTGGCTAGAAAATTACTCTTGAACTCATTGGCCTGCTCAGACACTTCCTTTGCTTTTTTAAGCTCCTCCTCCATTTTTATGCGTTTAGTCAGATTGACAAATATTCCGATATTTAGAACTTGATGGCCTAAGTGAATGGGGATTGCTGATAATAAGCCAGTGACAACGCCGCCGGAATTGGTTCGAAAATGGACCTCTGCATCTTTAACACGTCCCTCCTCTTTAAGTTTTTTAAGAACAAACTCTCTTTCAGCAGGAATATCATAAAATTCACCCATATTCCGACCAACAATACTATGTCCTCTATTTTGAAGCTCTCTGGCAACATGGGGGTTGGCTCTTTTGATAACTCCTGTTGTATCTGTAAGGACAATTGCCAGAGGTATGGTGTTAATGATCTTGTTTAATTGTTCTTCGCTTTGACGCAATTGAATATGTTTACGCTTAATGTAAATAATCCACAATGCTGCAATAAATAAAATAATGGAGGTAGCGATAATGATTTGATGGATAATCGTTTTATCTACAGTGATATCATATTTTATCGATAACCATTTTTGTCGTATTTGTAATTTTTCTTCATTGGACAAAGTATTTAAAAATTTATTCAGAATAGTGACCAGTTCTGGCCAGTCTTTGCGAACGCCCATCCTTAGCTCATAATTATAAGGGGTGGTGCCGCCCACTTTAACATTATTGATCCCATGGGTCGTTAGAATATAACTGCCAACAGCCAAATTGCCGACATAGGCATCAGCTAATCCTAAAGATACTTTTTCTAAGGCTTCTCTGGTGTTATCAACCATGATTAAATTAATTTCAGGGTGGTCTTTTTGCAAATATTCCTCGGTGACATAAGATTTTTCTACCACAACGGTTTTGCCATTTAAATCATCTAAATCTGTTGTAAAACCTTTTTCATCCTGCACAAAAACAACAAAAGGAAATTTAAGATAGGGTTTTGTAAAGTTAAGGAATTTATCCCTCTCATCTGAGTACATCAGTGCAGGGATAATATCCAGCTGCTTAATTTTTGCCTGTTCTATTACCTGCTCCCAGCTTAAATCAGGTACTGGCAACATATTAATGCTGAGTGAGCTGGTGATGATTTTTATAAATTCAGCAGACAGTCCCTGAAATTTACCCTGTTGGTCAATAAATTCAATGGGCGGCCATGAGCGATCGATTCCTAAGCGTATATCGGGATGCTCATTAAGCCATTTCTGCTCTGATACGGTGAGTTGCAATCTTCTTGATAGTGTTTCAGGTAGAGTTGATACACCGAGCCATTGCTGATATATCTTATTTCTCTGTTTGCTGCTGATCTGCATTAAGGCTTTGTTTATTATTCCAACCAAAGGTTTCCATTGGGGATCTTTATTGATAGCAAATCTTTGTGGTGCAGGCCCTAAGTGTGGGTTTCCGGTAAATTCAAGGTTGGTGATTTGATGTTCCTGCATGATCCATTGTGCGGCAGCTCCATTGCCAATGTAAGCATCGACATTGCCCCATGAGACTTCTCTTAATGCATCCAGGGTGGATGCTACTGGTTTAAGATGGATTGTTGGATAAAGCTCCTGCAGCTGCTTCATTGTTGAAAAACCATTTTCTATTGCAACAACCTTACCAAATAAAGCTTTAGCATTGTGATATGAAGGATTATTTTTTTTAGTAATGATGATTTTTCGGGCAGTAAAAAATGATTCTGTAAACCATAAATCTTTAGCGCGCTCAGGTGTTTCGACTATTGATGTTGCAACCTTTAGTTCGCCTTTTTTTACTTTAGCAAACATTTTTTTAAATGTGGGGCCTGGAATAATATTAAATTTGATATTCAATTGCTCGGCAATCTTATTAATAAAATCATGAGCGATTCCAGCGTGCTCCATCTCCTTGTTCATAAAATCAATTGGCGGCCAGTTTCCATCTACACCCAGGTCAATGACAGGATGATTAAGTAACCATTGCTTTTCTTGAGTGCTGAGGGAAAGTTTATTTTTTTCTGTGCTATTGAAGGCAAGCATACCAACCCAGTTTTGTAGAATTACACGCCGATCTTCCTTGCTGATTAAAGGCAGACTTTTGTTGATTTCTGATAATAAAGATTGACTGCCCTTATGAACAGATGCCTTGTAATCACGGGTATAAAGTGGTGGTTCAAGGCGCTGATAGTCTGGATTATATTTTTCCTGGCTTAAGTGGTGATTTAAATAATGCGGTTGAGTGACAAAGCCGTCAATTTTATTTTTTTCAGCTGCTGTAAATAATTCTTTATAGCCATCAAATAAGATCAGTTTTAATTGAGGATAATGTTCACGGAGGTAAGTTTCATGAAAACTGCCGCGTGTGACGCCGATGCTATAGCTCTGAAAATCATTAAGATCATGAATTAATTTGATCGTATTTTGATAAAATAAATGATAAGGGCTATCTAGTAGTGGAAGAGAAAAATCCATAGATTTTAGACGCTTATCACTTTCAAATAACCCCGCATTAATGTCTGCTCTGCCATCAGCCAGCATCTGCTGGGCTTCTTTATTGTAAGCACCGATAAAGTGGACAGGAATACGAGATTTTATTGACCATAGACGCCATAAATCAATTAAAATACCATCTGCATGACCTGCCTTATTTTTAAACTGCATGGGGGCACTATCAAGACGATAAGCAATAGTGATACCATCCCGTGCTATGTCAGGAGTAATGGGCTCAGCTGTTACGATTGCAGGAATTAAAAAGATCAATGCAAAAAAGCAGAGCCTAAATTTTAGATAAAAACGGGGTATGGCGCCTTTCATTATTCATCCCGGTTCAAAATTGCTGGATAGTATTCATCTGTTTATCTTTTTTTGCTAAATAACTGTTCCTAAATATTGCTCACGATTTAGGAACAGTTACTTCGTTTAGAGATGTAACAAATAATAAAAGTATAGGAAAAAATAGCTTAAATACCAGTAGAAACGATAGGGATTTGATCTTTATGAGCGCAATGCTTGTAAAGTTTATAAATAAAGACTGGGCTTATAAAAGCACACTCCTGGAGTTTAATGTGAGCATGTGATTGTCCCAGTGCTTTCCAGAGCTGAATTGCTCAATCAGTTTTGAGTGCTGGTGTCTAATTTGGTGTTTAAATAATAAACCCTGACCTGTACTCACCAGTATTTCACCTTTATTCTGGCCTGATGCCAGACCACAACCATCATTAGCTTTAATATGATGCAGATACTGTCCCTTATTACTCCAGAAACTTACTATGTCGCCACGTGGTGATGAGAGGGCAAAATACTGGCCTGAGGGATCATGACAGATGCTGCCGCAATAATTTTTCATTTGTTTTTGTAACAAATCAGGGGCGTTCAGCAGAGTAATTTCACGCTTTCCCTGATGCTGGGCAAGCAGAGGAGGGTGCTGGTTCCTGGGGCCCTGAAACTGCATAGCAATGGAAACGGTATTATCAATTCCCACTGAAATATGACGCATACTGAGCTGGTGGAATTGCTTAGCTAAGCTATATTTTGCAAGGAATTGATTTTCTGAAATATTAAAATAAGCCAGGTTCGGTTTCATGCTGTTCAGGTTTAATTTACTGCGACCTAAGTCTGGGTGCGTTTTAATGCCGCCGTTAGCAACCACCAGAGTTTTACCATCAGACAATAATGCCAGCTCATGAGGGCCAATGCCCTGGCTATCAAATTCACTGCTGCGCTGATAATTTTGTTGGGCATCATAAACACCAATAATGCCCCTGCCAGATGCGAAATCATTTTCGGTAACATAAAGATAGCGGCCTGTTGGTTCAAAGACACCATGGCCATAGAAGTGCCGATTTTCAGGGCTGTTGATTTGCTGGACTATTTTTTGCTGCTGGAGATCTACTACCCAGATCAGGGTGCCGGGACGGCGGGCAAAGACCAGGCAATGTTTTTTATCCGGGCTGATGCAGACACCATGACCACGCTGTTTTATCGGTAATGAGCTGCTCTGTCCGGTTATTGGATCCAGTAGCGCTATGTAATGTTTGTTCTGCTGATCGTCATAGCAACTCACCAAGGTCTCCTTAGATTGTTGGTGAGAAAGTACAGCCTGGGAAAGTGCTGCTTCAGCTGTTAGTAAACTGCTCAGACCAAGGAATTTGACGAAGTTTCTACGATTTAAATACATGCTTTTAATCACCATCCAGACTGTTAAAACCCAGGGGTAAATTAAGAGCTGCGGGTAATTGAACAGAGCAGAGTTGTTTTAAATGAGCAATTTGCTGACGCAACTCTATTATCACTGGACGTAAAGAGGGATCTTTGACCGCTGCAAAAATCGGCTTATTAATTTTATCAATGGTAGTATTAATTTGAATAAAACTATAGTCAATTTTCTGTTTTAGCTCGGTATCATTTAACCAGGGTTTAAAGCCGGTTTCATAGAGAAGCTTCAGGGCGGTTAAGTTGTTTTGGATGTTTGCAAGAGATTGACGGCTGCGCCAGGATTCTGCTCGTTTTGCGATGCTTTTCTGGATGTTTTTACCCAGAGGTCGATCCAGTTTATAGTCAACAATTAAGATAAGCTGGGTGGACAGATTATTAAGCAAATTAGAGCTGACTTCAAGTTCGTTTTCAAAGTAATCATTAGCTTGTTCAGCGGTGGCAATGAATTCACGAAAAGCGTTGTTATCACCAGCCCAGTCATGTACCAGTCCAGTGGACATATTGGATAGATTGGTTGAAATGGCTAATAGCACTTTGCAGCGATAGTTTGCTTTCCCCTGTTTTGCCTCCTGTTTTATAAAGTCCTGAAAAGTAATTCCCTTGTTAAAGAGTAACATTTCAAGTGCGCTAAAACCCTGTATGGCAATACTGCCATGAGGAAATTTTTCATTCTGCAGTGGTCCGGAGTTTTTGGCAATTAATAATTTATTGAGATGTTTATTCACTTTACCGCGTTTATCCGGCCACAACTGGTAACGAAAATTGCGTAATGAATTTTCAATGGGTCCAAAGCGAATATGCTGTATAGATTGCCACTTTGCTAAACTGTTTATGAATGCAATCTGCAATTGGATAAAGCTTTGTTCATCTGGTTTTTGACAAAAACCTTTACTGTTCTGTTTTAATTGCTCAGTTGAAACTTCCAGTGCTTTATATGCTGGAATAATATGTTGTTCAACGACGGCTATATTCCATTGGCTGGTATTTTTTGTTTCAGATATTGTCTTGTCCTGAGCTTGTGCAGTGGAAAAAAAATATCCTGCAAAAAGACACCCGATAAAAAAAATAATTTTCATATAAAAATCCTTAAATCTTAATAAATTAGTACAGGTAGATGAACAAAAAAATTACAGCGATTTAATAAAATGTAATAAGTCCTGGCGTTGCTGCTGATCCAATTGTAACACTAAAGCACGTTGTTTTTCTGCTTCACCACCGTGCCATAGGATGGCCTCAAGCAGATTTCTGGCACGACCATCATGTAAATAAAAACTATGCTTGCTGATAACGGGTGTCAGTCCAATACCCCAGAGTGGGGCGGTACGCCATTCACGGCCGTTAGCCTTGCCTTCGGGGCGAAAATCAGCCAGGCCTGCTCCCATATCATGTAATAACATATCCGTATAAGGCCAGATTTTCTGCTCTGATTGCTCAATGCCGATAGAATCCTTACGAGTGGTATAGCTTGGACGATGGCAGGCTGTACAGCCAATATCATAAAATATCTTTTTGCCGCGCAGGACTTCAGCAGAATCAAAATCACGACGTGCGGGTACGGATAAATTTCTTGAGTAAAACACGACCAGATCAGTGAGTTTTGGACCTGATTCGACGTTACCATATTGCGGACTATTACCAGTCGGTGCATTCAGGCAGTCAAACTGCTTGCTGGTGCAATCTCCTGATGCTGCTGGGAAGAGTGGTGATGACAGGCCCATATCTCTCGACAATGCCTCCTGAGACTGTTCATTAACGCTGGCTGAGCCTGCTTTCCAACCAAAGCGGCCAAGCACTACTTTTTTAAGCTCTCGACTCCAGACCCGGTTATCTCTACCTGAAATACCATCAGAGTTTTTATCCCCTTCGTCGGCATATTGCATAATAGTCTGCTCATCAATTGCTTCGAGTAAACCAAGGCCGATCATTTGTGGTGCGACACGAGGTGATATCCGGGTGTCTGGGTGTAAGGGGCCGTAAGCAAGCTGTTCGATTGTGTAGCTGGGTTTGCGCAGATTAATGATTTCACCATCAGCAAAATGAACAGATTGTTCCTGATAGCTAATATTAAGTCGGCCTTCAGCTTGATGCCCACGTATAGAAAAATCCTGTAACTGGGTGCCATAAGTGGGTTCAGGTATGACATTTAGTTGATGAGTTTTTAAGTTGTTTTTATCTGCTTCTGTTTGGGGGGCAATGCTCAGTCTTAGAAACATGGAAATACTATTATTATCTGAATTTTCAGCCGGGGGATGGCCTCGTCCGTCTTTTAAATGACAGCGTTCACAGGAGCGGGCATTATATAGAGGTCCCAGACCGTCAGCGGCCAGAGTTGCTGTGGGTGCTGATGCCCATAAACGGCGAAATACGGCATTGCCAATTTGAAAATCAAGTTGTTTTTCAAAACGCATATTTGCTGAACCATGAGAAAAAGAATTTGCGCCTATTTTTTTATTATGAGTTGTTTCACCTCCTGGAAATTGTTCATCAGCCTGTACTGATGCAAGCTCGGTTGAATAAACAGGAAATGATAGAAAAATGGAGGCGATGAACGGATATGATATGAGTGGGATGGAAAGCCATGACTGGCTTAAAAACAAATTTTGAAACTTCATGGAGACCTTTTTTAAAGAGCGATGGAGAGGTAAAACTCTGGATATAAATATGTTATCGGATACAAAAACAATCCCCCTTTAAAAAGGGGGAAGCAAAAGAAAAAGTGACTTTTTATCGAGCTATACAGTAAAAAAACTCACTATGAGAATTTTACTCGACTTTTTCTGGTGAATCCAGGCTGTCAGAGCCTTCAAAGGCAATGGATTCTAACCTTAATACATTGATGCCTTTTTCAATACCTTTGGTGGTTTCTAATAAGGAATCAACCACTGCCATGATTTTTTTACCACCTTGCTCATTTCCTTCAGCCAGCAATTGATCATAGGCAATGTTTTCTTTCTCAGCACTATCCACCAGAACCTGCATTTTTGCCATCATGGTATCCATGCGTTTTTTAATGTCCTTATCAACATCAGAGTCCTTTGCTGCCACCAGATCGGAAACACTTGGGCCGTTTATAGTACTGCCATCAATGCGGGTATAACTGCCGGTGTAAACATTTTGAATGCTTTTTGCATCATAAAAATGTGACCAGTGGGTATTATCACTAAAACAGTCATGCTCTTCTTCAGGATCATGCAGCATAAGGCCAAGTTTAATGCGTTCCCCGGCTAATTCACCATAAGCTAAACTTCCCATGCCGGTGAAAATAGTGGCAATGGCCTTATCAGCACTACCTGAAATCAATGTTTTTCTAGCTTCACCTGATTCATTCCATTGAGCTGTCATCCACTCTAACTCATCAATGAGCAGGTCGGTGAGGGCTAACAGATAGGCTGCACGTCGATCACAATTGCCATTGGTGCATTTATTGGTATTGAAATCAGTGGCAGGTCGTTTTCCTGCACCAGCTTTGGTGCCATTTAAATCCTGGCCCCATAAGAGAAATTCAACAGCATGGTAACCAGTGGCAACATTAGATTCAATTTCATCAAATTCATGCAGAGTTTCGCTTAATAATTGTTTATTAATAAAAGAGGCATTAATTTCACGTCCTGATAACTTCAGTTTTTTATTGGCAATTATATTGGCCGTGTAATAGGGGTTTTCATCGGACTCAGAACCATAAGCACCGGAGACATAATCAATTAATCCTTCATCCAGAGGCCATGCATTGACCTTGCCTTCCCAGTCATCAACAATGGCATTACCAAAGCGATAAGCTTCAGTTTGCTGGTAAGGTGCACGCGCTTCTTTCCAGGCTGCTTTTGTAGCATCCAGATTAGCTTCAGAGGGGGTTTTAATCAGGGCTTTGGCTGATTGGTGTAATTTCCTGGCAGAGATTAATGAATCTTCGTACATTGCATGAGCCAAATCAGCATAATGGTTAATAACATCACTTTCGCTCACGCTGGCGTGAATGGATGTTGACAGGCATACACCGGCCAGCAAGGTAATTATTTTCTTCATTTATTTATCCCGTTTACTTTATTAATGCCAAGCATTTGTAATTTAGAATATAAATGATAATGATTGTCATTTGTAAAGTCAAGTGTAAAAATTAATTATCAATGAAAATATAATCAAAGCAAAAAGCGTGGGCTTATTCTCCCTGCAGTGGATAAAGCATTTAAGGTTAATATTGCTCTTTGGGGTGGCTTACTTCCATAAAAGCCCTGAAGCAACTTCATCTCGTTTTTCTTTTCCTGTCATTATTTCGATTAAAGTCAGAGCAAAGTCCATTGCCGTTCCAGGCCCTCTGGAGGTCACAATTTTGCCGTCGTGAACCACTGCATCTTGTTTTACCTGAGTGTTCACAAGATTCATTTTATCAATAAAACCGGGGTAGCTGGTTGCAGATTTTCCTTCCAGAAGTTTTGCATGAGCGAGTACTTTAGGGGCTGCGCAAATGGCTGCAACATACTTATCTTCGTGGGACATTTTTTTTAATAAATTATGGATACGAGGATCATTGTCCAGATGATCAGCACCAGGCAGACCACCGGGTAAAATAAGCATATCAAAATTTTGGGTCAAAGCTTCATCTAAGGTGGTATCTGGAATTAATACAACTCCACGACTTGCTGTAACAGGTTTTACTTTGCCCTCAAAGCGCGTGCTGAGACTGGCTGTGGTTACTGCTATTTCGGCACGGCGTAATAGATCAATCAGTGTTACGGCCTCTAATTCTTCGCAGCCATCGGCAATGGGGATAAGGACGCTTGGCATGAGATGGTTTTCCTATTGTGGAGATTCTTTGTTTAAGCTGTTTGCAGGATCTGGAGCCCGAGTCAGTGATTGACTGTAAAGCCAGTTATTTTGTGCTTTTTTGGGAGCTGCTTTTGCCTGCCTGGGGTGGCGCTTCCGATTTTGCTGCTGAATTAAAGCTGAGACAGAAATTAACTGGATACCTTCGGCTTTGAGCTGCGGAATTTTTTCCTCAAGAACGTCCAGAGTTTCTTTAAATGGATGGCCGATGGCAACAGCTGAACCATTTTTCTTTGCCAGATTAATTAAGCGGTTAAACTGAAACTCAATGGCAGGACGGTTCAATTCATGATCTAAAAAAACATTACGACGAGTATTTTTTATGTGATATTGATTGGCTGTTTTCTCTGCCAGTGTATTGACTGTTGTACGGCTGTCAACAAAGTAGAGATCGGTGTTTGAAAGTTCATCCATCAGCCAGTTCATTGAATTCTTCTGGCTGGTAATTAAACTGCCCATATGGTTATTGACACCTTTGACATGGGGTATGGAGTGGATACTCTGAATGACGGATTGCTTAAATTGTTTTTCTGACATCTTATTGGTGAGTGCTCCCGGACCGAGATAGAGTGTTTCCATGGTGGCCTGCATCGGCAGATGCAGCATAATATCATTGCCTTTTGCATGAACTGAATCAGTAAGATGCTTAAGGTGAGGTGTATGGGGTAAAAAGGCAAAAGTGAGTTGCCCTGGTAAGTCAATTGCACGTTGATCCTGCTCTAGCTTATAACCCAGATCATCAATGATGATGGCAATATAATTGACCTTTGTTTTTGATTCAGCCTGGCTGTGTGAGATCAGAAACAAGGTGGATAACAGGATTAGTATATAAGATGTGGTCTTAAACATATTTATTTTTTCGTCTTTTGGGCACTCTTATTCATGCCCAGTATATTAAGTCCTTTAAGCAGATTAAGTGCTTCATGTAAGGCATAATCCTTATTTTTATTATCCTTTGTATCCTTTTCTGAAGTGTCTTTTGTTACTTTGCTTTTCTTCGAGGGTTTTTTGTCCTTCGGGTGTTCCAGATGACCCTTTAAATTGGATTCTTTAATTTGAGAAAATGAACTTTTTTCTTTTGACTCAAGGCTGACGTTGGCCAGTGTGATATCTGGTTCAATACCTTCGGCCTGTATAGAGCGACCCGAGGGCGTGTAATAACGAGCAGTTGTTAGTTTAATCGCTGTCTTTTGGGTTAAAGGTTTAATTGTTTGTACTGATCCTTTGCCAAAAGTTTTGGTCCCCATAATAATGGCGCGACGGTGATCCTGCAAAGCACCTGCAACAATCTCTGAAGCGGATGCTGAACCACCATTGACCAGAACAACAATGGGGGCGCCATTGAGGGCATCTCCACGAGAGGCAGAGAATCTCAACTCTGAATCTTTGATGCGCCCCTGTGTATAGACAATTAAACCGTGATTGAGAAAAACATCAGCGACATCGACGGAGCCGTTTAATACTCCGCCGGGATTGTTTCTTAAATCCAGGATCAGACCTTTGAGTGGCTGTTTTTTATTGTCTTTGCGTAGGCTTTTGAGGGCCTTCTTAAGTTGTTCAGCAGTTCTTGATTGAAAGCTGGAAATGCGCAGGTAGGCAAAATCTTCTTCAAGCAGGCGAAATTTAACACTTTTAACTTTAATAACAGCACGCTTTAATGTCACATTGATAGGTTTGTCTGCACCCTCGCGAATAATGGATAGTTTTATTTCTGTACCGGGTTTACCACGCATTAATTTAACTGCGTCATCCAGCTCCATTTCCTTTACTGAATTATCATCAATACGAAAAATAAGATCGCCGGGTTGTATGCCTGCACGCTGTGCAGGTGTATCATCAATGGGGGAAATAACCTTAATCAGGCCGTCTTCCATTCCGACCTCGATGCCCAGACCACCAAATTCACCGGTGGTGCCTTCTTTAAGGTGTTTAAAACTTTTTTCATCCAGATAACTGGAATGTGGATCCAGTCCGGACATCATGCCTTTGATGGCATTTTTTAAAATGGTTTTATCATCAACTTTTTCAACATAATCTGTTTTTATACTGGCGAATGCATCGGTAAATTCTTTTAAAATCTCAAGAGGTAGTGGTTCTGATTGTACTTTTGCAGCACTCAAAGGCATTGCTGCGACAAGGCCCAGTGACAGGGAAAAAAGTACTGACAAATACGGTGTTTTAGTCATCCATTACTCCAGGATATTTAGCTATTAAATAGAAAAAGCAGATTTTATTATCATTGCCCATATCATGTAACATTTATGAGGGGTCAGAGTCAATGGCATAACGTTTCCAGGATAAGAAGAAAATGTGAGTTTAGGCAATTTGATCTCTGACTCCGGATAATCAAAATACTCAGGCACGTTTTATCTTACACCAGCGTGAGGGGTTGGATGGTTTGCCATTATGGCGGATTTCAAAATATAAACCGACACTTTTTAATCCCCCGCTACTACCAACTGTAGCAATTATTTCATTACTTTCAACCCAGTCACCCACCTCTTTAAGCAAGGTTTGGTTATGTCCGTATAAACTCATATAACCATCGCCATGATCAATAATGATAATGAGACCATAACCTCTGAGCCAGTCGGAATATGCAATTCGACCAGTTGATATGCTGTGGATGGCTGCCCCTTCTTTAGCCTTGATGATATGTCCCTGCCATTTGACCTTGCCGACACTGCGCCAGTGATTAAAGAGTTTTTTAACCTTGCCTTTGGCAGGCCAGTAGAGTTTTCCACGTTGTTTTGAAAATGGTTTTTCAGTGGCCAGGAGTGGAATATCATCCAGTGCTTTCTTGAGTTTGTTAAGAAGAAGTGTCAGATTTTTTTTATTTTTAAGCAGGCTATCCAGTTTTTTATCTTTTGAAGTAATATCTGTATTGATTATTGCTACCAGAGTGTTACGTTCAGTCTGTTGTTCATCTAACAACTTTTTTTCTGACTGCAACTGGTATTGTTTTTCCTGCAGTGTCTGAGTTGTCAGGCTGATTTGTTGTTTATCATTGATAATGCTTTGTAACAACTGATTTACTTCAGTGATCTGCTGGCTTCTGGCTTCATTAAAGTAGTCATAGTAGGTCATAATTCGGCTTATGGTGGCAGGATTCTGCTGATTTAGCAGCAACTTGAGGTATTCCTGGCGTCCAATGGCATAACTGGCCTGCAGCTGCCCCGAAAGAAGTTTTTGCTGAGCAATGAGTTGCTGATTATTATGAGATAATTTTTTATTGAGTTTTGATAAGCTTTTGTTAAGAATTGATATTTGCTGTTGAGTTGAAAAAATCTGGTGAGCATTATCGGCAATAAGTTGTTCTGCCTGCTGAATCTTCTTTTCTAATTGAGTTTTTTCACCTTGCTGCTTTTTCAGGTGTTTTTTTAGTGCTGATATATCCTGCCGCAGCTGTGATAATTCCTGTTGTTTTAATTGACCTTTTGATTGAGCTGATGCAATGACATTACTACCAGTAGCCAGTAGTAATATCAAAAGCAAAATAAAAGATTTCAAACGCTTATTCGCTTTGTGTTTCGAGATCTTTAGAAAGTGTGACTAAAGAACGACCGTTCATTTCAGAAGGGATTTCAATATCCATTAAATACAATAGAGTGGGTGCAATATCAGATAAGGCACCTGTTTCAGCCATTTCAGCCTCTCGGCCAACATAGATGAAAGGGACAGGATTGCAGGTATGAGCAGTATGTGCCTGGTCAGTGCTTTCATCCAGCATCAGTTCAGCATTGCCATGATCTGCGGTGACAAGAATTTCTCCACCGGCTTTAATAATGGCAGATGAAACCTGGCCAACAATCTTGTCCAGTGCCTCAATAGCTTCAATGGCAGCTGATTCCTTACCTGTATGGCCGACCATATCCGGATTAGCAAAGTTGCAGATGATGGTGTCGTATTGGTCTGATTCAATTGCTGCAATCAGCTGGTTTGCTAATTCAGGAGCATTCATTTCAGGCTGTAAGTCATAAGTGGCTACATCGGGTGAATTGACCAGAATGCGATCTTCGCCGGGGAAAGGTTCTTCAACACCGCCATTAAAGAAAAAGGTGACATGAGCATACTTTTCAGTTTCAGCAATTCGTAACTGGCTTAAGCCCAGATTTGAAATGTATTCCCCAAATACGTTATTAAGTCGTTCAGGTGGGAATGCCACTGGAATATCAAACTTGGAAGAGTACTCTGTTAAGCTCACAAACTCTGCCAGTTTGAAGTTTCTTTCACGCTTGAATGCTTCGAAGTTATCTTCAATAAAAGGGCGGGTAATTTCGCGTGCCCTATCAGAGCGATAATTCATAAAGATCATCACATCACCATCTTCAATCCGAACGGCCTCTTCGCCTTCAGGAATAACACTGGTGGCTTGTATGAATTCGTCAGTTTCTCCCCGTTGATAGGCTTGTACCAATGCTTCCAGGGCAGTTTGTGAGCTAAAGACTCCCTTTCCTTCCGTGATCACATCGTAAGATGTTTTAACCCGATCCCAACGAGTATCACGATCCATGGCAAAATATCGACCAACCACTGAGGCAAAACGGCCGCTGCCCAGCTCATCAAAAACGGTCTGCATTGCTGTAATCGACTTTTTGGCACTCTTGGGGGCAGTATCACGGCCATCAAGGAAGGCATGGAGATAGACTTTTTCCATGCCGCGTTCAACGGCTAACTTCATCATTGCATGGATATGGCACTCATGGCTGTGAACGCCGCCTGGAGAAAGCAGCCCCATAATATGGACGGCAGAATTATTTTCCTTTGCTTTGTCTATTGCTTCGGTCAAAGTACAGTTATCAAAAAAAGAACCAGTACGAATGGCGCGACTGACACGAGTATATTCCTGGTAAACGACTCGTCCGGAGCCAATATTTAAATGCCCAACTTCGGAGTTGCCCATTTGACCTGCAGGCAAGCCTACATCAGCACCAGATGCCTGGATTAGAGTATGCGGATACTGCGCCCATAATTTATCAAACACAGGGGTGTCGGCTGCTAAAATCGCATTATGACGAGGGTCTTCGGAGTAGCCCCAGCCATCTAAAATAACAAGTGCGAGTGGTTTCGGTATTTTTGACATAAGCGGTGTATAAAAATCCAGTTTCTATTGTTTTTGCCGAATCATTACCATGCTGCGGACAGATCCGAGAGGTGATCGGCTGTAATTAATGAATATACTGATTAAATATGGGGATAATCAGTGTATTATCAAGCAAAATAAGCCTTATATAATAAGTTATTATAGGCCTGCAAATAAAGAGATTCTTTAATTTTCTTTAACTCATCCCTTTTTTTTAATAACTAGCCTGATTTTAGTGAAAAAAGTCAGATTTAACTGATAAAACCCTAAAAAACATAAGATATATTGAGAAAACTGAAAAAAATAGCTCTTTTTCCATAATATTACTGTATACTTTTATTGTTATATTAGTGAATTTTTCCAGGAAACACAGATATGAGCGATCAATTTAACCTTAGTGAAACGGACTGTTGCGATATGAATATGGATTTAATGTCACGTGATGAAGACATTGACAGAGCATCTCGCTCTTTGAAAGCAATGTCTCACCCACTGCGTTTGAAAATTTTATGTACCCTTGGCGATGCTGAAATCAGTGTTCAGGATATTGTTGAAAAAGTGGGTACTTCTCAAAGCAATATCTCACAGCACCTTGCCATCTTAAGAGATAAAGGTATCCTTGCCTCACGCAAAGATGCCAATCGAGTTTATTACCGTGTCGGTGACGCAAGAACATTACGTCTGATCGGTATGATGAGAGATGTATTCTGTACTGTAGGCTAAATTAGTCTATAGAACGAGAGTAACGTGAGTAGAGTCACTGAGTCTCGATTGTTGATATAAGTCTGCTTTCGTGAATTGCTCGCTGATACCTATCTAAAAAAGCAAATGCCCTAAAAAAGCAAATGCCGGGACGAGTGATTTTTCTGTTCCGGCATTTCTGCGTATAACGATAAATTCCTTTCGGTATCAGATCAGCACCAGTCCTTAATAAAAATCTATTGGGAATAGCATCAGGCAGATTCTCTTATGCGGCAGTTTTTGCTATGCTACATGCCTGATATTTACTGACTTTTGCAGATATTAGGTCTACCAACATGACATATAATATATGAGTATATAAACAATGGAACACATAAATGATTTTGCTGCGACCAATTGGGTCATGATAGTGATGTGGTTTTTTCTTCTGGGAATGATCATTCACTCTTTTATAAAAGCCAGTAATGACATCAGTCCCCAGCAGGTTGTGCAGTTAATGAGTCATGAAGCCGGTAGTCTGGTGCTTGATGTAAGAGAAGATAGTGAATACCAGTCAGGCCATATCAAAGATTCTATTCATATTCCCCTGAGCAAGCTTAAGTCCAGAATGACTGAACTTGAAAAATATAAGAATAAAAACATTATTTTAGGGTGCCGTTCCGGGAGTCGTTCCGGCAGGGCCACTGGTCTATTGAAAAAAAATGGTTTTGAAAAAGTTTATAATCTGCGTGGCGGCGTACTGGCTTGGGAAAATGATAATTTACCAATGAACAAGGGTTAATACATGTCTAAAACACAAGCAGAAATTACTATTTATATCACTCAATACTGTCCTTATTGTGTGCGAGCAAAAAGTTTATTAAATGCAAAAGAAGTTAACTATACAGAAATAGATGTCGGAGCCCAGCCAGAGTTGCGTGAAGAGATGACAGACAAAAGCAATGGTGTCACCTCAGTACCACAGATTTTTATCGGTGCTGATCATATTGGTGGTTGTGATGATCTTTTTGCAGCAGAAGCAGGTGGTAAGCTGGATGGTTTATTATTTCCGTAGATTTTGCACTCCCGCTTTTAGCTGCCGCCTTCTTTAAGAAAAGGTGAGCTAAAAATAGTAACTTTTGGATGGACACTAAATAGAGAATTTCAATATGAGTGACTCAGTGCATATTGTTTGCCCTCATTGTGATGGCATCAACCGGATACCAGTTAATAAATTATCTGCTGGCGGGAAGTGTGGTAAATGCCAGCAACTACTCCTGCCAGGTCAGCCTGTAGAGCTCAATGCATCCCGATTTGACAAACATATTGAAAAAAATGATCGACCTGTTCTGGTAGATTTTTGGGCGCCCTGGTGTGGTCCCTGCAAAATGATGGCTCCAATCTTTGAGCAGACAGCACGTCATTTTCAATACCAGCTTGAATTAGTCAAAGTAAATACCGAACAAGAGCAAAATCTAGCGGCTCGGTACAATATTCGCAGCATACCGACCATTGCCTTGTTTCATAATGGTAAAGAAGTTGCGCGACAGGCTGGTGCTATGGAGCAAAGTAGTCTAATTCAGTGGGTTCAGAGTCATCTTTGACCTGGACACTCATTAAGAAAATATAAAATAATCAGGAAATATTATGGCCGAAGAACAAGCAAACGAAGCAGTAGAACAGCAGTTTATTATTCAAAAAATCTACTGCAAAGATGTTTCTTTTGAAACACCCAATTCACCAGAGATGTTTACCTTAAAGTGGGAACCTGAACTGAAAGTTGATTTGCACACTGCAGTTAAGCCTCTTGGCAAAGATACGTTTGAAGTGGTACTTACAGTCACCGTTACTGTAAAAGTTGGGGAAAAGACTGCTTTTCTGGCAGAAGTTGAACAGGCAGGTATTTTTAATGTCGTTGGTTTTGAAAAACAGCAGCTGGATGCCATGTTAGGCAGTTATGCGCCAAATATTTTATTCCCCTATATTCGTGAAGTTATTTCCGAACTGGTTAATAAAGGTGGTTTCCCTCAACTAATCCTCCAGCCTGTTAATTTTGATGCCGTTTATGCACAACATTTACAGGAGCGTCAGGCAAAACAGGAAGACGATGAGTCATCAGCGACGGACGCTGTGCATTAATTTCTAATGGATATCTAATGAGTAGTTGAACAAAGTGATGACAGCTTTTTATGAAAAGTAAAACTATAACCGTTTTGGGAGCAGGTTCCTGGGGAACCGCGTTGGCTATTCTATTGGCTAAAAACGGTCATCAGGTTATTCTCTGGGGTAGGAATAAAGATAAAATTTCCACCATGCAAGACAAGGGTGAAAATAGCTTTTTTCTATCCGGTATTCAATTTCCTGAAAACTTAAGTCTCAGTAGTGATCTGCAATACGCTGTATTACAAAGTGAGGAACTGCTTGTGGTCGTTCCAAGTCATGCTTTTCGTGATACTCTACTCAAAGTAAAAGAAATCAAACCACAACTTCAGCGTATCACCTGGGCAACCAAAGGGCTGGAGCCTGTAACACAGAAATTGCCTCATAGTGTTGTGGACGAGGTTTTTCAAGAGCCTTCAGCTAACCGAGAGCCTTCAGCTAACCAAGAGCTTTCAGCTAATCAGGAGCCTTCAGCTAACCAAGAGCTTTCAGCTAATCAAAAGCCTTCAGCCAGCCAAAAGTCACCAATCTGTCAGGCTGTTATATCAGGCCCCACCTTTGCTGCAGAAGTGGCAACGGGTTTACCTACGGCATTGACAGTGGCTGCTAATGATCCCGGCTATGCTCAGGAGTGGGCGGATTTTCTCTGTAATGAAACCTTACGGCCTTATATTAGTCAGGATATTGTCGGTCTGGAAATTGGCGGAGCGGCAAAAAATGTTATGGCAATAGCAGCAGGCATTGCCGATGGTTTGGGCTATGGTGCCAATACCCGTGCTGCCTTAATTACTCGCGGCTTGCATGAAATCAGTTGCCTGTCACGTAAATTGGGTGCAAAAGATCAAACTATTATGGGGCTCTCTGGTCTGGGTGATTTGTTGTTAACCTGTACCGATGATCAATCAAGAAACCGGCGCATGGGATTGGCCATTGGTCATGGGAAAAATATCGAACAGGCGGAAGCTGAAATTCAGCAGGTTGTTGAAGGCGTTCAGGCGGCCAGGCAAATTTATTCTCTGTCTCAGGAGTTGAAGGTTGAGATGCCTATTGTGGAACAGGTTTATTTTGTCTTATACCAGGGACTGTCACCGCAAAAAGCGGTACAAAATTTATTAACTCGGGATTATAAATCAGAGTAAGCCTTTGATTTGTTTTTTTCAATGATGAAAAATAATCAGCCCTCACAGCACCAGACTCTAAGTCATACACTTGTCGGAGATCGACCCATTGGGATTTTTGATTCAGGTGTTGGCGGACTCTCTGTATTACAGCATATCCATCAATTATTGCCTCATGAAAATCTGCTTTATGTCGCCGACAGCGGCCATGCACCCTATGGCTGTAAAGGGGGAGCCTATATTGAACAGCGTTCACGTATAATCACGGAGTATTTATTGGCTCAGGGGGCTAAAGTTATTGTCATTGCCTGTAATACGGCTACAGCTTCTATTATTGAAAAATTTCGTCAGCAATATGGTATTCCATTTATTGGCGTGGAACCAGGAATCAAACCGGCTCTGGCTTTGACAAAAAATCATAAAATTGGTGTCATGGCAACAACAGGAACCTTGTCCAGTGAGCGTTATAAAGAACTTAGCCAACGATTTAGTGATTCAGCTAATATCTATCATCAAGCCTGCCCCGGTCTTGCCGATCAGGTTGAAGCCGGTTTAACTGAGATGCCTGAAACCATTGTATTATTAAAAAAATATTTATCTTTACTCACTGCTGAGCAGGTGGATACCATTGTTCTTGGCTGTACTCATTACTCTTTTTTAGTCAATCCTATTCAGGCAATCATCAATCATTCAATTAAGCTGGTTGATACCAGTCGTGCGATTGCAGAACAATTAATTCGTGTGCTTGAACTTGAGTCTCTGAAAAAAAAATCAGAGGGTGGTTCAATTTTATATTTTACCACAGGTTCAATTCACAATGCTGAAGTATTGATGAGTTGTTTGTTAAAGAAAAAGCTGATTGTAAATGCTCTGCCTTAAGTCTCATCTGATGTTTAATGCCTAACACAGGATAAAATATGTTTCATATTGCACTCTATGAACCTCGTATTGCCCCGAATACTGGAAATATTATTCGTCTGGCGGCAAATAATGGCTGTGAACTTCATTTAATTGAACCTCTGGGATTTGACCTTGAAGAAAAAAAACTGCGTCGTGCCGGACTGGACTACCATGATCTGGCCAATGTTACACGCTATGCGAACTACACTGAATTTTGTCATGCCATGGGTGGACGAAGAATTCTAGCCTGTACTACTAAAGGCAGCAGATCCCATGATCAATTGCAATATAAAGCAGATGATGTCTTATTATTTGGTTCTGAAACTCATGGCTTGCCGGATGAAGTTTTGCTGAACATTGATTCTGAGCGACGTCTGAGGATCCCCATGAAATCGGACAGTCGAAGTCTGAATTTATCTAATGCAGTTGCGATCATCAGTTATGAAGCGTGGCGCCAAAATGGTTTTGCTGGTGGAATATAAATAAATAGCGTCTATAATTTATATCAAATTAATTTTAAAAAAAGAGTGCTCATATGGCTGTAAGAAAAAATAAAACCACTGATGATGTCTTGCTTATCTTATGTAAGGCGGTAAAAAAAATTCTCTCTCAGACCACGACAAATAATATTCAATATTCTCCCATGGTGCAAAAAATAAGCAAAACCTGCTTAAAACCTGATATTGGTTGTTTTGTCCTTTTTGACGGGGCGTTTTCAGGTTTAATTATTATTAATATGTCTTCTGGTGCTGCACTGGAACTGTATCAGGCGTATATGAGGCAGATGGGATTTCCTGAAGAAGAGATTTCGACACAGCATACCTCGGATGATGTGGCCAATGTCCTGGGAGAGCTCATGAATCAAATAGTTGGAGATTTTCAGGGCGAACTGGAACACCAGCTTTCTATATCAATTAGCCAGACACAGCCTAGAATGCTGGTGATGAATAAAGAACTGATCCTTTCTGTAAATGCCAATATAGATCGCCCCCAATCAAGAAGAGTTGTGTTCCGCACAGAGGATCATAAAACCTTTCATCTGGAAATGGCGATGGAAAGAACAGAGTTTATTCAGTTAGATGATCCAGATAATCAGAATTATAATCAATCTGATATGACAAAGGATGAACAGAACAAAGCGTTCTTAGATGATTTGGATATTTAGTGAGAGCTTAATAATAAAAATATGTCTCTATGAGGGTAAGGGATAAGTTTTTATTTACAAAAAAAGCCAATAGCTTGTCTTTTAAGGCTTTTTCTCTATCTTTTGAGATTGCACAAAATTCAAAATTACAACAATAGAGTCGTAATTTTATTGAGAATATTCATCGGCACCAATATCGGGATGGTGTGGCCTGAACTGTTTGTCAAAATCATCATTCAGACCGGAAATTTTGAGGCCTGAGTCAATGACTGTCTTTTGTCTTTTGCTTAAATGAAGATCGCCTGTTGTTACATTCTGGAACCAGTTGGCTGCTGCATTAGTCACATTATGGCTGATATGTATTGCAGAAGCGCCATTTTTTGAGGTGATTGAGCGATTGCTGAGGTTATTTATTATGGTGAGGTTGTTGCTTTTTGTGAACCGGTATTCTATCGCATTGGGATAATCATGTGCCAGAAATACTGTATTGTTATAGATTTTTGCTCCTGTTGCTGACTCAAGGCCAATGCCTACATCACTATGAGAGTGATTTTTTATTTGACTGATCATGTTGTTGCGAATAATGCCGCCATTATGTCCTTTCTTACCTAAACCAAAACCAATTCCCCGGTCACAGTCAAAAATTAAATTACGTTCGACTATGGTATCAGATGAATTATCCCAAAAATGAATAGCATGTTCAGAGAGTCCGCTGGAGCACCAGAAGCCACGAATTTCATTGTTCTGGATTGTCCAGCCGATAGCTTTATGAGCATCAATGCCGCCGGTATAGCAGGGGTGTGAATTGCTGCGATCATGTTCCACAAAATTCCGGCCTGCAGATGTGAGCTCAATCAATGAGTTTTTTATAACACTGGTGGTTGTTTTATAGCGGCCGGAGGCATTGATTTTAATTGCCTGCTCACCGGGGTCAATAATATGAAGGTTATCCAGTAATACATTCATAACATCGCTATTATTACCACCAGAGATATGCACAGGATGATTTTTTGCACGTTTAAGTGTCAGATCGGCAATAGTGATATCAGAAGCGACGATTTGAAAGATTTCACTGCTCTGATAATGCCCGTCGAGAATGACACTATCACGGTCCCCACTTTGAGATCGAATGGTGACACCATTGACCGTTATACGCATATATTGACCAGAAAGATGATAATAACCATCACGAATAATGATTGTAAGATCGCCGCCATGGCGGGTATCTATGACTGCCTGAAGCAGTTCAGAAACACTGCTGACAATACGCTCAGCAGATGCAGGAGAAAACAGAAAAAATCCTGAAAAAACAAATAATAGTCTTAATAGTTTATTTTGCATTTTTGTCGCTTTACCTGTAATTTATCAATGGCTTGAGGAATAAAATGGCCACTGATCAATAATATGTTATAAAAAAAGATATTTTTCAAATGATTTTTAGCAGGCATTTATATGACAAATTGAGCACACTTTTATTGTCGTAATTAATGATCAGGAATTAATTAATATATTTTTTCTGAATTGCCTGTTCCCTGGGCTCAATAATATTATCAAACTAATTGAGGGAGTAAAAATGAATCTTCGAGAACTGGAATATCTGGTCGCTATTGATGAAGAATGTCATTTTAATCGGGCAGCTGAGCGTTGTTTTGTTAGTCAGCCTACCCTGAGTGGTCAATTAAAAAAGCTGGAACAAGAATTGGGTGTTATGCTGATTGAGCGTGATACCCGCAAGGTCTCTATGACCGATGTAGGGACTGCGGTAGCCCGGCAAGCCAGGAAAATTTTGACTGAGGTGAAGGCAATTAAAGAGATCACACAGAGTTTTGAGGATCCTATGGCTGGTGAATTACAGGTAGGCTTGATCCCCACTGTTGCTCCCTACCTGTTACCAGAAATTATCCCTGAATTGAAACATAAATTTCCTCGATTAACGCTCTGGCTGCATGAACATTTTACCGCTGTATTATTAGAAAAACTAAAAAATGCCAAGTTGGATCTACTGATCCTTGCCTTGCCTGTTGATACGGATGAGTTTTCAGAAATAGATTTGTTCCTGGAAAATTTTTGGCTAGCCGTACCGAGCGATAAAATATTGAGTAAGAAAAATACTATTCAAATGATAGATCTCAATGAGCAGGAAATGTTATTACTGGAAGAAGGACACTGCCTGAGAGGTCAGGCTCTGGATGTTTGTTTTAGTGCCGGAGCGAAAGAGAATAAAGCTTTTCAGGCAACCAGTCTGGAAACATTGCGTTATATGGTAAGTGAAGGGATTGGTATGACTCTTCTCCCTGAATTGGCGGTGCCGAAAAAAAGAAATAAATCAGACTTCATCTGTTATATTCCTTTTAGTGACCCTAAACCCACTCGTCGTATTGGCTTGCTTTACCGTCAAGGAAGCTATCGTGAAAAGACCTATCAGAAGATAGCACAGGTAATAAAAGATAAACTGTCCAGATTTCATTAGCATTGGCAGCTATCAGGTCGATAAGTCAATACGCTGAGTAGTTACAATATCTGCTCCTGAATGATCGCCATATCGTAGATATAAACCGCCAATGAAGATAGGATACATTATTTCGTTCAGACTACGTCAAATCACGAAACAATATATCCTATCTTCATTGACTCTTTGGCGCCATTCAGGAACTTTTATTGAGTTCTTGCCTGTACTTAATCATGTGAGAAACATTAAAATTTTAATGAATGGCCCAGATAGCAATGGCTATCCATACCAGCCCTTTAATAAGAAAAAAAGAAAATCCTGCTATGCCTGCCTGTTGTATCAACTTATTGCTTACTGTGGCACTCTGTCTTTTCGGCCTATAATCTTCTAGTGTGTTTTGTTTCATCATAATTATCGTCCTGTATAAAAAGCAAGGTGTTGTATTAGCACCTTGCTGTTACCACTCATCTGAACTAAAGGCCCAGTTTTTTCGCAATTACAGCGCCATAAACAGGATCAGCCTTCATAAAATGAGCAATCTGGCGTTCCTGTATTTCATGCGGTACATCTTGCATGGCTGCAACAATATTACTAATCAAACGTGCTTTGGCCGCTTCATCCATTAAGCGAAACAGGTTGCCAGCTTGTGTATAATAATCAGACTCCTCTCGGTGATCGTAGCGATCAGCATCACCATTGATGTGTAATGGTGGTTCGCTATAGCTGGCATCATCCTCGGCACCACCAAAGCTATTAGGCTGATATACCGGTGCTGCACCGCCGTTGCCATCAAAACGTGTCTGCCCATCACGATGGTAATTCTGAACTGGGCAATGAGCTTTGTTCACTTCCAGTGATGCATGATTTACTCCGATACGATAACGATGTGCATCGGGGTAGGCCTGCAAACGTGCCTGCAACATTTTATCTGGTGAAGCACCCAGACCCGGTGGTAAATTCCCTGGGCCAAATGCAGCCTGTTCTACCTCAGCAAAGTGATTAACCGGATTACGGTTCAATTCCATCACACCGACCTCGATTAAAGGATAGTCTGCATGAGACCAGACCTTGGTCAGATCGAAGGGATTAAAGCCACAGCTTTCTGCTTCAGCCTCAGCCATGATCTGAATGTTCAATGTCCACTTAAGACTATCGCCACGTGCAATGGCTTCATGTAAGTTTTGGCGGTGGTAGTCAGGATTCTCTGCAGCAACTTTACCAGCCTCTGCAACACTCATATTTTTAATGCCTTGCTGAGTCTTGAAGTGCCACTTTACCCAGTAACGTTCACCATCATTATTCCACAGGCTAAAAGTATGACTGCCGAAGCCATCCATATTAGCCAGTGTTGCTGGAATTCCACGGTCACCAAATAACCAGGTCACCTGATGCAAAGATTCAGGACTAAGAGACCAGAAATCCCATTGCATGGTTGAATTACGCAAGCCGGTAGCCGGGTGGCGCTTTTGTGAATGAATGAAGTCAGGAAATTTACTGGGATCTTTAATGAAAAATACAGGGGTGTTGTTACCCACGAGATCCCAATTACCTTCTTCAGTATAAAACTTCACGGCAAAGCCGCGAGGATCACGTACCGTATCAGCTGAACCCAACTCACCAGCTACAGTGGAGAAGCGGACAAATAATTCGCATTCATTGCCCACTTTTTCAAATAGTTTTGCGCGGGTGTATTTTGAAATATCTCCCGTAACCTTAAATGTCCCGTAAGCACCAGCACCCTTAGCATGAACAACGCGCTCGGGTACTCGCTCCCTATTAAAGTGTGCTAGTTTTTCAAATAAATGGACATCCTGCATAAGTACTGGTCCGCGGGCACCAGCGGTAATGGAATTTTGATTGTCTGCTACAGGGCAGCCAGCTGCTGTTGTCATTACATTTTTATTATTCGTCATTATCTTCTCCTGGCTAAATTGGTATTAATTTGACTTGTCTGATAGAAACCCGGGGTTAACATCGGGAATAGGTCAATAATAAAAAATAATAATATATTTGTAAAATCGTTTATATTTATTATTATGATAGATATAAACTATTAATATAAAAGAGTAATGCTGGATGACCTCTGCTTATTACATAGATATCAATATTTTTCAAAAAAAGGTAAGGTATTTCCTACATTTGCCGCTAATTAAATAGTAGTGATTAAAAAACTAATAATAAAAGAGTAAATAAAATGCAGTGGATAAAAAACATTTCAATAAAATCATCTCTCTTAGGCAACATCTTTATACTAGGAGGTCTGCTGATTGGCATTTCTTTATATTCAGTTTTTTTTGTACACTCTCCAGAACTTTCTCGAGCAAATAATTTTAAAATTGCCAATGAAATGGCTGACTTTATAATTTCAGCTACCTCAGAAGAAGCAAAGGAACGTGGTTTTACTGCCAGCTATGTGGCCAGTTTTGATAAAGGGGGTGTACCAAAAAAGAGTGTTCGGGATAAAATTGATCAATTCCGACAGCTTGGAGATAAGAGCATACATTCTGCTTTTGAACTTGCTCATGAGTTAGTTGCCAATAACTGGAATAGCCCTGAATTCAAATCAGCTCTCAGTAACACTGAAGCTAAGTGGGAAAATTTGCAGTCATTAAGACAGCGCGTTGATGCTCACAGCGGGGTAACATCTTCTGAATGGGTATCTCAGATGTCTCAGTTTATTATATCAATTTCACGTTTGCGGCAAATGGCTTTTGCTCCAGCAAATGATCTGGAAGGAATTATTTACAATAATAGCATGATTAAACAGGCTGTTTGGGCCATTAGTGAATTTGCTGGCCGAGAGCGGGCTATTCTTGCATCGGCTATTTCCGCCTCTGCTCCATTGACTCATGAACAAGTACAGAATTTGAATAAATATCGTGGGGTAGTTGAGTTTCAGCTGGACTACCTGGAGAACATGGCGCTGATTCTATCAACTAATAAAAAACATGAGCAATATGCTGTAGCAATTAATAATGACTGGCAGCAAATTCAAACTAATTTTTTAGGTAGTTACCAACAATTACGGGAAAAAATTTACCAGGCCAGTGACACTGGTCAATACTCTATTTCTTCCAGTGAATGGCTTTCACAGGCGACCAGTGCTATTAACGGTGTGCTAAAATTCAATCATCAGATTAGTCTGGATGCGGTACGCCATAGTGATAATTTGGGCTCTTCTGCAGAGCAGTCATTCTGGCAGGCTTCAGCTCTGACTGTTTTGGCTATTTTACTCTCTATCCTGGGTTATATTGTTATCTCCAGTATTGTTCAGAGTACTTCCAGATTAAAAGATACCTTTATTGATGTGATCAATAGCAAAGATATTTCCTTACGAGCTGATGGCTCAGGTAATAATGAACTGTCAGAGCTTGGTAAATCATTTAATGCCCTGCTGCAACAACTGGAACAACTTATTTCTCATATCCATCATTCATCGGGACAGGTTAATTCACATGTTGAAGTTTCTACTCAACATACTCATTCAACCAATCATGGTATGAGCAAACAGGAGGAAGATATTGAACAGCTGGCAACCGCAATGAGCGAAATGGTTGCTTCCATTCAAAGCATAGGTGAAACAACTAAAAGCACAGCTCATAATTCATCTCAAATTAACCATGATGTTGAACAGAGTGGTCAGATCATGCGTGATACTGCCAGTTCAATTCATAGTCTTGGCTCAATGATAGAGCAGTCTTCTCAGGTGATCAGTCAATTAGACAAAGAAAGTCAGGAAATTGGACAGGTATTAGGTGTTATTAAAGGCATTGCAGAACAAACAAATTTATTAGCCTTAAATGCGGCAATTGAGGCAGCCAGAGCCGGAGAACAAGGGCGGGGCTTTGCTGTAGTTGCAGATGAAGTCAGGACTTTGGCGGGTCGGACACATGAATCAACTGAAGAAATTCAGCAAATGATTGAGCGCCTGCAATCACAAAGTAAGAAGGCAACAGAGGTGATGAATGCTAGTTTGGAGCTATCTCAATCTTCCATTACACAAGTCAATTCTGCTGATAAGACTTTATCTGAGATAATTTCGTCCATGCAGGAAATTATGGAAATGAATGCTCATGTAGCGGTTGCCACAGAGCAGCAAGGCACAGTAGCGAATGAAATTAATAATAATGTCGCCTCATTGCAAACGGTTGTTGAGGATAATAGAGATCTGGCACAAAAATCTGTGGACTCTATAGCCCAGATTTCCAGTGAAATGGATGGTTTGCTGGGGCTTGTTCAGCAATACTCTAGTACTGGAAAGTGAATAAAGTACCGGAGATAGTGCGGTTGCTATAATATTTATGTCTGTTATAGTAAACAGACGTTCTTCTCCGGAACTTATGATCAGAGTAAAAAATTAATATTTTTAAAAACTATAATCACTGATCCTGTTTGTTTCAATCAATTCTTTGTAATTTTGAGGGCTTCTTTTTAATTTTTTAATAAATTGTATGGATTGATCTATGTATAATTCCAGTTTTACATGTCGTCATCTGATTCGCCCTCTCTCGTTATTGCTTTGTTTTCTTCACCTGTCAGTTGTTCAGGCATCGGAGCCTGAAGTTGAAATGGGTATTTCTGAATATTCCAAAACCGATCAGGGTCATGCCTCAAAGAATAATAAGGGGAAAACTCAAAAAGAAAGCACATCAACCACCGATCATTCTAAACTTGAAGCACTTAAAGGTCCTTTTTTCAGCGGTCCTGAAGTGACAAAAGTTTGTTTAGAGTGTCACAATACCGCAGGCCATCAGTTTATGAACAATAAACATTGGACCTGGGATTATAAGCACCCCAAAACAGGCCAGCATCTGGGTAAAAGTGTTCTGATCAACAACTTTTGTACTAATGCCAGGGGTAATGAAGGTATGTGTGCTCAGTGTCATGCTGGTTATAACATGACCGATTCAAATTTTGATTTTACCAACCAGAACAATATGGACTGTCTGATTTGTCATGAATCAACCGGAACATACTATAAAACACCAACGAGCCAGGGTAATGAGGCCTGTTCGATTATGTTTGCAGGCAAGCCTGCGATTGAATGGGAAAAAGTAGCTCAGAGTGTACAGATGCCATCACGTAATAACTGCGGTAAATGCCACTTCTATGGCGGTGGTGGTGATAATGTGAAACATGGTGATCTTTCCTCTGTTTTATTTGATCCAGCAAAAGATGTTGATGTCCATATGAGCGAGCAGGGTGAAGCTTTCACCTGTGTTACCTGTCATGTGGGCGAAGCCCACGAGTGGGCAGGCAGTCGTTATGAAATGACGGTGCATGATGAAGTCGGTACCGGTAAGCCGGGTATGCCTCGTGAAACTGCGTCTTGTGAAAGTTGTCATAGTGCGTCACCACATCCGATTGATACAGTCACTGGTGTCAAACTAAATAGTCATACCAGTAAAGTGGCCTGTGAGACCTGTCATATTCCAGAAATTGCCCGGGGTGGTGTTGCCACTGAAGTTGACTGGGACTGGCGCACCATGGGTAAACTGAAAAATGGTGAAGGCTTTAAGCTCAAAGAGTATACCCAGGGAGATGGTCATCATCGCGCGACCTATAAGTCCATTAAGGGTAATTTCACCTATGCAGAAAACCTGCAGCCAATGTATGCCTGGTTTGACGGCACGATGAACTATACGACGATTAAGACACAATTTGATCCAGCAAAAGGCCCCATTGATATTAATAGTTTCTCCGGCTCAGCTTCTGATCCCGGTTCTCGCATCTATCCATTTAAAAAAATGCATACTACACAGCCTTATGATAAGGGTAATAACACGCTGGTCTATATGTCACTCTGGGGCAATGATGATTCAGCTCTATGGGGGAATTATGATTTTGGTAAAGCTATTGCAGCCGGGATGAAGAAAAATGGTATCCCTTATAGTGGCGAATGGGGTTATATTGAGACCCTTTCCTATTGGCCGGTGAACCATATGGTGGCACCCAAAGAGGGCGCAATGGAGTGTTCACAATGTCACACCAAAGAGGGACGACTCAGCCATCTGGATGACGGCAGTATTTATCTTCCGGGCACGCAAAAAAATAAACTACTGAATATCATTGGTTTATTAGCTATTTTTGGTACTCTGGCTGGTGTGTTGGGACATGGTGCCTTGCGCATGGTTGCTACAAGAATGAGGAAAAAATAATGTCTATGAATATGATTAAACTGGTTGTTTTTAAACGTTTCGAGCGTGTCTGGCACTGGAGCCAGATGGCACTTATTTTTACCTTATTGTTTAGTGGTTCAGCTGTTTATGGTGTTAATAGTTTGATGGGTTTCGCCGATGCAGTGACACTGCACACCTGGGCGGCTATGATCCTTATTGTCTTGTGGCTATTTGCCACCTTCTGGCTTTTAACTACCGGGCAATGGAAGCACTATATGCCCACGACCAAGCATTTTATTGAAGTAGCTCGCTATTATGCATTTGGTATTTTTAAAGGTGAACACCATCCCTATAAAAAAACCTTTGGCCGTAAACATAATCCTTTGCAGGCAATGACCTATCTTTTAGTTAAAACTATTATTTTCCCTGCCATCTGGCTTTCAGGTATCCCTTATTTGCTTATTAGTTTTGGTATGGGTGGTTTTCTAAATGACTTGGGGGTAGGAAATATTGCTCTGGTTCATACTGCTGCTGCAATCGCAATCACTGTTTTTGTTATAGCACATGTTTACCTCCTGACTACCGGCCATTCCTTTGTGGAACATGTCAAGCCAATGATCACCGGTTATGATGATGTAGAGGTGACGGATGAAGAGCTGGCTTATATTAAAGCTGATGAGCCTGATTTAATTAAACACAATTCGTAATTTGATACGCTAAGCATTAAAAATTTTTCAAGGTTATATACAGTTCTTAAATAATAAACTTGTCCCCATGAAACCCTGTGTTTCCTCAATATATGCAGAAAATAAACTGGGGAAGGGGAGCGCATTACTGTATATGTGAAGCAAGGTGACTGGCAGATATGCCGTTCATTGCATCGTTATGGAGTGATGATCCTGATCATGTCACAAGCAGCCAATTAGAACGATAAACCAAGCAGAAATTATCAGAGACTATTTGTCAGAAAATGAGCCTGAACAAGACATGGTACGCTGTTATTCGTTAAGATCAACAGCAGCATGTCTTGCTCAATGACATTATAAAAATTACAAATCGCTGCAATGCTAATAAGCTGATTTTGCGTTTTTCATTTGTCGGTATATTTTAGTTCTTTTGTTGATATTAAGATCATCAACAATTCGTTCCAGGGCCATAGAAAATGCACTATCAAAGCCATGCAGATCAATGCTGATACTTCCCCATGAAATACTGTCATTGGGTAAACGGATGCGCAATTTAAAAATATCAATAGTCCGTTCATTGCTCTGCTGCTGACGAGTTAAACCAATGATCCGGCCATCGCTGTGGAATTTTATGGGATTGGCTTCACTTTCTTCTTTTAAATATTCTTCCTGGAACTCTAATAGTTCTCTGTCCCGGGCTTTTGCTAAAGCACGGATCTCACGCTCACGTTTTTTTGTGACAGGGTTACCATTCTCGGTTAAATAAAAAACTTCATCGTAGATTATATCACCAATTTTTCGGTAAACTCTTAGACGATGCCCATAGTGAGCATTATTTTCTGATACACCCATATTTCACCTACCCTAATTTCTTATCCCTAAATTACAGTTCTATGTTGATAGACTGCAGAGTATTTGCTGTTCTTAATTTTGCAGCCAGTAAATATGTTAGCCACATTTCTATTATAACGATCTAACTAGGAGATATGTAAGGGCATACCCTTGTAAAATCATTGATCTTGATCATGAGAAAGGTGAATACTCTTCCGAATAGACTGTTTTGTATGAATTAGTGTACTAAGAGAGCTGTCTGAGAGTATGCTTCAACCGCCGGTCATTGACATGAAGCGCATGACTTTCTCTGGTTTTTCATTAAATTCGTGCTTAAGTGGTTTCAGGTTAATAGCATCTCTGATGATCTGATCCAGATCGTCATCACTGATGCCGTTACGCAGCAGAGGGCGCAATTCGTATTTGTGTTCATCACCCAGGCACATATATAAGGTGCCTGTAGCAGACATGCGGACACGGTTACAGGTATCACAGAAGTGCTGTGATATGGGGGTGATAAAGCCTATTTTTAAATTAGTTCCGGCAACCTGCACATAACGGGCAGGGCCTGCGCCAGCCATCACTGCAGGGATTAATTCATATTTCTCTTTCAGACGGGTCTCAATTTCATGCAGGTCAATGTAATGATCCCTCACATTGCGCCCAGTGTCACCCATAGGCATTGTTTCAATAAAGCGTAGAGTAAACTCATTTTCCAGACAAAACTGCACCATGTCTTCAACGTCATCATCATTGACGCCTTTCATAATGACCATATTAATTTTTATAGGATTCAGGCCAATGGCTTTTGCTTCTAATAAGCCCTCGATAACTTTATCCAGTTTGCCCTGAGTGATCTTTTTGAATTTAACGGGATCAACAGTATCCAGACTGACATTGATTCTGGAAATGCCTGAGTCATGCAGAGCTCTGGCGTGTTTCGCAAGGCGTGTGGCATTGGTACTAAGAGAAAGATCGTCCAGGCCCGGGAGTGCAGCAAGGCGTTTGGCTAATAATGGTAAATCTTTGCGTACCAGAGGCTCACCTCCGGTCAGGCGTACAGAACTTACACCGAGTCTTGTAAATGATGCAATCACTCGCTCAATTTCATCAAAACTTAAGCCATCAGTTGGTTCTTCATAACCATCGAAACCATTCGGCATGCAATAAAAGCAGCGGAGATCACAGCGGTCTGTCACAGAAAGACGCAAGTATTTTATTTCTCGATTAAATTGATCAACTAAACTCATAATATCCAGCCACTGATTAACCATTGATGTATCAGATAATACTACTACTGGTGCAAAATGAAAGCTATTTAATAAAATAGAGTGGATCTATGTCAAGATGAGATAAGACCTTTATCCAGAACGGGGTATTTTAGTGATAGTTTAAAATGTGAGAGTAGTTTTTTATTTTCAATACGTCGTGATTCCTTCATATAGGACAACATTCCAGCAGATAATTGTGTTTTGGCACATTCCAGACTAATAGTGGGTGGCTCTGGTAAATTATTGGCCCTGGCAACTTTCATAAAATAGTCACACATTGTGGTTGGGTGACCATCAGCGCAGTTAAAAATACCTTCTACTTCGTTCATAGAACCTGCTTTAATACACACTTCAAGCAAGTCATCTGCATGGATTCGATTACTGAAGGGGGAATCTTCCTCTCTGACGACAGGGAGCTGAGCTTTGATGCGTTTAAGGGGCAGCTTTCCGGGGCCATATATTCCGGAGACTCTTAAGATAACCAGCGACACTTTTTTTTCGTGATTACTCTCTTCTCCACCGCTCTTTTCTTTACAGCTCTTTTCTCTACAAAAAAGTTGAAACTGCTGTTCTGCATCATATCGACGTCTGGCGCGGTCAAGGCTGGGGTTTAATGGTGTTTCTTCATTGACCCATTGACCATGACAATTGCCATAAACCCCAGTGGTGCTGATTAACACTATTTTATCGGGAGGCACTGTCAGTGATGATAATTGCTTAAGAAAATTACGGGCACGAGTATCTTCTGTTCCATGACTGGGAGGTGGGGCAAAATAATAAATCAGAGCGTGATCGAAGGGAAAATTGTCTGGTAAATGTTCATCAGGCTTATCCATATCCAATGCAATAGCACGGATGCCTGCCTGTTCACACTGTTCCTGACTGCTTTGAGTTTTAACCACTGCTGTTATATTATCAATAGCACAGAGCTTTCTTTTTTTTAATGCATTCAGGAGTCTGTTGCCCAGATAACCGCAGCCAATAATAATAACCGGTTGATCGATATTACTGCTCATATTTATTCTCTCTTATTGATTGAACACTAAAGCTGTTGCTAAATAATCTCCATCATTCAGGAACTGTTATTTAGCTAATTCTTATTAAACTCAGGTCTGGCCATAATCCAGACATCAACCTGTTTAACACCGCTTTGTTTTAATATTTTTGCTGCTTCATTCACTGTGCTGCCAGTTGTCATGACATCATCAATCAGAGCAATGTGTTCATGTATTATTGGTTTTTTGACCCGGAATGCCCGACGAACATTTTTTTGCCGATCAATTGCGTTCATGCCTGCCTGTAGAGCAGTGTGCCGGTTTCTGATTAAACTGGTGTAGTTTAATGGTAAATGATAGTGGGATGCAAAAAAACGGCTGAGTTCCAGTGCCTGATTAAAGCCCCTTTGCCTGAGGCGTTTTGTGTGCATGGGCATTGGAATGAATGACTGAGGCAATAAAAAATCCTTTAAATGACTGGTTTTCTCGGTGAAAAGTTTTGCGATGGTGTCGGCATAATGAATTTTTTTCTGGTACTTCATCTTTTTTATAAGATAACGCATTTCTTCTGAATATAAAAAAGGACTGTATACCCGATCATAGTGAAAATGATGACTCAGACAATTGCCGCATAATATTGCATTATGAGTATTTGCCTGATCCATAGGGGTTGCACATCTCTGGCAGCAATGCTCATTTAACTTAAAGCTGGTAATGCAGTTGTGACACAAATTGGAATGATTGTGTGTTTTTTCCAAACAAAAAAGACAATGTCTGGGAAATATGCCATTTATTTTAGCAACTATTTCTTTAAAAGAGGGTTTAAGAAGGGGGTAGTTGAAAAGTTGTTTTATAATAATGAGAACCTGATAATTTTAGACGCATTATATATGCTTACTTGAAGATAAGCACTAATGATACTAAGATTATCTTATCTGAATAAAGAATCCACATCATGCATAATTTTTTCCCCAGGCTCCTTAGGTTATTGAAATGGAGCTTCCTGTTTCTGGTTTTTGCTTCACTCTGTATTTTTTTTATTTTACGGGCTAGTCTGCCTGATATCAGTGGCACAAAAAAAATCACATTGTTGAATCAGTCTGTCAAAATTGAGAGAGATGCTCAGGGAATTCCGACAATACATTCGAAACACAGGCTGGATACAGCCTTTGCTTTAGGCTATGTACATGCACAGGAACGTTTTTTTCAAATGGACTTACTGCGTCGAAGTGCAGCAGGCGAGCTAGCTGAACTTTTTGGGGATGATGCTTTTAAAGATGACATTAAGGTCAGAATTCATCGTTTTAGAGAACGGGCACGTCAGGCCATACGAAAATTGCCTAAAATGCATTATGCAGCTCTTTTGTCCTATTCAAATGGTGTCAATACCGGCATTGAAGCTTTGATCAATGATCCCTATCAGTATTTATTACTAGGGCAATTACCGGAGCAGTGGCAACCTGAAGACACTCTTTTGTGCATTTATGCCATGTATTTTGATTTAAATGATGAGCTGGGCGAGATAAAAACCTCACGGGCAATTCTTAAAGATGAGCTTCCGCAACAATGGTTTGATTTCTTAATGCCCGAAGGTGGTAAATGGGATGCTGCGATGGATAACAGCGACATGGTCGATACTCAACTTAAGATACCTGAAGCTGCTTTACCAGGTAATTTAATAAAGGGTGATTATCAAAAACAAACGGCACAATCTGATTTTATCCCAGATTCTAACTTTTTCAATAGTTCTGACTTTCTCAATGGTTCTAACAGTTGGGCTATTGATGCATCACTCACACCCTATTCTTCAGCAATGCTGGCTAATGATATGCACCTGACATTGCGTGTGCCTAATATCTGGTATCGTGCCAGCTGGTTTCTGAATGATGGTCGGCGCATGACCGGTATTACACTGCCTGGTGTTCCAGTTTTGGTGGCAGGCAGTAATGAGAAAATTGCATGGGGATTCGTCAATAGTTATGGCGACTGGGGTAAGATCATTACTCTGGAAACAAATAAAGAAAAGACTCAATATCGAGGCTCTGACGGTTGGAAGGACTTCATTCTTTATGATCATGTTATCTATAGCAGCTCAGGTCACAGTAAAGATCATGTCACAATTGAAACCCAGTGGGGCCCTGTTATTGGAACTAATCATAAGGGTGAGCTATTAGTGCATCAATGGCTTGCTTATACACCGCAGGCTGTTAATTTAAATTTTCTGGAGCTGGAAAGCACGCTGACCGTGAAGGGAGCATTAAATGTTGCAACAACCCTTGGTATGCCGTCTCAAGGTATTATTATTACGGATGATAAAGGGCATATAGGCTGGACGATTGCGGGTATGATCCCTGAAAGAAACAGTGAACAAGAGCAGGATTTCCTATCTATGGCAGATTATCCTGTGCTGAGTGATCCGGATAATCACCGCATATGGGTTGCCAATAATCGATTATTTACCGGTGATAAATTATCTATTGTGGGATTTGAAGGGGGTGCTCTGGGAGCCAGAGCACAGCAAATAAGAGATGGATTGCAGGCATCTGATCATTTTAATGAAGAAGATTTACTGGCCATGCAGCTTGATACAAAGGCTGCGTTCTTACAACGTTGGAAACAGTTGATGCTTGATACGCTTGAATCTGCCGATGCAAGGACTGTGGAATCCCCCAAAATGGCCAGCCACCTGTTGATGATTGATGTGCTCAAAGCTGAGCCGGATTTCAGAGCTGATGCAGATTCAGTGGCTTATGGTTTAGTGAGAGCATTCCGGCAGCACATAGTTAATCAGAGTGTCGGCTGGATTTTTGATGCCATTGAAAAAAAACACCAGGGGTTATTTAAACGTGTTTCTGTTGATAAAATGATTGAATATCCGGTCTGGGAATTGATCACTAAAAAACCACCACACCTTATTCCTTCTGCCTATGCTAATTGGGATGAATTGTTTATTGCATCGGCTCAAACTGCTTATAATGAAATCACTCAGAATGGCCAGAAAAATCTCGCTGACCAGACATGGGGAACACTGCATAAGATAAAAATACATCATCCTTTAAGTGCTGTCACGCCCGGACTGGGGGCGCTTCTGGATATGCCTGATTCTCCTCTGAGTGGTGATGCTTTTATGCCTAAAGTTGCCAGCAGTGAATTCGGGGCATCAATGCGAATGGTTGTTTCACCCGGCCATGAAGAAAACGGCATTATGAATATGCCCGCTGGCCAAAGCAGCCATCCACTTTCGTCTTATTATTCTACAGGGCATCAGGACTGGGTAGATGGCAAGGCCAGTGCTTTTTTACCGGGTAAAACAATATGGACATTAGAACTAAAAACAATTCAATAGGCATTTTATTTAACTGCTGTCTAGCTGTTGGTCTCCATCTGTTTATATGGTTCTCATTGACGTCTTTTACTCGCTTAACTAAACTTTGATTAATCATGGTTTAGTTAAGCTTTCACTCTGTTCATAAACTGCTTGGTGTTTTTTGCACCCTTTGCGTGCCTTGCTTTTATTAACAGATATGGATGAAAGCAAATATGCCTGTGTTCGGGATACCTATAATAAAGAAGATCTTCTTTTTGATAAAGTGGGTGTTATGTCAGCCTGTCTGACAGATCAGTCTTATTACTTTAAACAAAAGGGAATTGAGCTGAATAAGCAGGTCTGTGATCCAGCTCCTCTTGAAAATTACATGCCCGGACAAATATGTTATATTAGCCGCTTTTAGCGATACTATTTTAGAGAAAGGAAACAATTAATATGACAACTCAGACTGGGGATGAATTAAGACACGACTGGGATATCTCTGAGGTTCAAGCACTTTTTGAGTTGCCTTTAAATGACCTGCTGTTTCAGGCTCATAGTCTTCATCGTGCGAATTTTGATCCCAATACCATTCAGATAAGTACATTGCTCAGTATCAAAACGGGTCGATGTTCTGAAGATTGCGGCTATTGTTCACAAAGTGCCCATCATAATACCGAACTTGAATCAGAAGCCCTGTTATCAATCGATGAAGTTGTTGAGGCTGCTCAGAAAGCAAAATCTGAAGGTGCCGATCGTTTTTGTATGGGAGCGGCATGGTCTCGCCCAAATAAACGAGATTTCCCTAAAGTACTGGAAATGATAAAAGCTGTTAAGTCCCTTGATATGGAAAGCTGTGTGACACTGGGAATGCTGGATAGTGATCAGGTTCAGAAGTTAAAAGAAGCCGGTCTTGATTATTATAATCATAATCTGGACACTTCTCCTGAGTTCTATGGCAATGTGATTTCTACCCGCACGTTTCAGGATCGCATCGATACACTGAACAATGTTCAGGAAGCTGGTATTAATGTCTGCAGCGGCGGTATTCTTGGTATGGGCGAAGAACGCAAAGATCGCTGTAGTCTGCTGATACAATTGGCTAATATGAGCAAACATCCGGATAGCGTGCCGATTAATATGCTGGTTCAGGTGGAAGGCACACCGTTATTTGGTGCTGATGAAATTGAGCCTCTGGAATTTGTTCGTACTGTTGCTGTTGCAAGAATTATGATGCCGCGTTCAGTGGTCAGATTGTCTGCCGGTCGTGAAGAAATGTCTGATGAAATGCAGGCAATGTGCTTTTTTGCAGGTGCAAACTCGGTGTTTTACGGAGAGCGTCTGCTGACAACAGAAGGGGCTAGTGCTCAGGCCGATCAAAAACTTTTTGCCAGCCTGGGGATGAAAACCAGCCTGGAGAAGAAGAAAGCTTGTGGTACTAAGTCTGAGCATTCAGAACAGGCATCTGCGGCGTCTGCTTAGCGGTTGTTTTTAGTTTTGAAGATCAAAAGAAAAGAAGGGGGGCGTTCGAAATAAGTGCGTATAAAACGACTGCAAGGGAAGCTGATGCAACAAGCTGGGGACGCTTCAGGCACGTCCATGTAACGCTTGCTGTCGCCATCCATGGCTCCAAACACCCCAGTTTGCTGCACCAGCTTCCCTTACAGTCTCTTAAGGCATTTATTCTCACTGGGAGTGTCCAAAATCAAAAGCAAAGAAAAAGCACTCTAGCTCAGTAAGATGCAGTTATGAAAATTTTGCTTTTTGCTTTTGATTTTGGACAGCACCAGAGAGGACAACTGAGGTAGGAGAGTGTACGCGAGACTGGTTCGTCTAACTGGGGTGTCAGGAAACATGGACGTTTTCTGCCAAGCGCTACATGGATGTACTCGCAGCGTCCCCATTTAGACGAACCAGTCTCACGTGCAATCGGCAGGCTCAGCACTTTGTCCGAGCGCCCCCCTTCTTTATTCTCTTGATCTTTAAAATTCTATAATCAATATTTGAAAAATACACAGTGAACCATTTAGATAAAACCTTAAAAAAAGACCTGCAGTCTCTACACCAGCAGTCTTTATACCGACAAAGAAAAACAACCGATGGCCCACAGCAGGTTCATTTGCAAAGTAATGGTAAAAAAGTACTGAGTTTTTGCAGTAATGATTACCTGGGTCTGGCAAATCACCCTGATGTTATTAAAGCACTCAAGCAAGGTGTTGATACCTATGGAGTAGGTAGTGGTGCTGCGCATCTGGTCAGTGGTCATAGCCGGGCACATCATGAACTGGAAGAAGCGCTGGCTGATTATACCGGTCGCAGTCGGGCCCTGTTATTTTCCACTGGTTATATGGCCAATCTTGGTATTGTTAATGCACTGATGGGAAAGGGCGATATTGTCTTTCAGGACAAATTGAATCATGCCTCGCTTATCGATGCGTCTTTATTATCCTCAGCGCTGTCAGGCAGCCAACTTAAACGTTATCCTCATAATGATCTGAAGAATCTATCAGGGCAACTGGACAAGCTAAATTCATCATCTGTTCAGCCATCAAGAAAACTGCTGATGTCAGATGCGGTCTTTAGTATGGATGGTGATCTGGCTCCTGTGAGTCAGTTGAGTCAAATCTGTCAACAATACAATGCCTGGTTTATGCTGGATGATGCCCATGGTTTTGGCGTACTGGGAAAAACAGGTGCTGGCACTGCAGAAGAATTTTCCCTTGATCAGGAGCAGCTGCCAATTTATATGGCAACTTTAGGAAAAGGAATGGGAGTTTTTGGGGCTTTTGTTGCAGGCAGTGATGCTCTGATTGAGACGTTGATCCAGAAAGCACGAGCCTTTATCTATACCACCGCCATGCCGCCTGCTTTAGCTCAGGCCACATTGATGAGTCTTAAAATTTCCCGTCAGGAAAGCTGGCGTAGAGAAAAACTGCAACAGCTGATTAAACAATTTCGCTCAGGTGCTGAACAATTGGGTCTGTCTTTAATGGACTCTCAAACAGCCATTCAACCCATTTTGGTTGGCGATAATAAAACTGCTTTAAAAATGAGCCAAATATTAGAACAACAGGGGATTCTGGTGACTGCTATCCGTCCGCCTACGGTGCCTAAAGGCACAGCACGGTTACGTGTGACACTCTGTGCGGAGCATGAAGAAAAAGATGTGCAGAGACTTTTGTCGGCATTAGGGGCTGTGTTAGAACAAAACAGGTTAGCTTGAACGGTATGGGTATTAGTTATCAGGAATGGGGGAATGCAGATTCACGACAGCAGATTTTATTGATTCATGGATGGGGGATGAATAGTGGTGTCTGGTCGGATATTGCGGAATATTTAGAAAAAATGTATCCGCAGCAATTAATTCGCTCAGTCGATCTGCCGGGTTATGGTTATAGTTCGTCATATGGGACAGATGAATCGAGAGCTGATTTTACCAGCGAAACTTATAATAGCGTTACATTGGCGCAAAGTATTGAGCCTTTGCTAGAAGATAAACAGACCACAATTATTGCCTGGTCAATGGGTGGTCTGGTTGCGATTGATGTTTTGGCACGAAGAAAATCAAATATTTCTAAATTGGTGCTGGTTAGTTCAACACCAATGTTTGTACAGTCCGAAGATTGGCCTGATGCTGTAGAAGCACGAATATTTGAAGAATTCAGTGAGAGTCTTATGAAAGATCATCAGGCCACGCTGAGACGTTTTCTGGCGATTCAGGCAATGGGGAGCCGGACGGCAAGAAATGATATAAAAACTCTGCAAAGCCAATTACTTGCTCGTGGTGAACCTGATGTTCAGGCATTGGAAATGGGCTTAAAAATACTTCTCAATGAGGACAAACGTCAACAACTGAAGCAAATTACAGATATCCCTATTTGTCTGATTGCCGGGACACAGGATACGCTGGCAAAGTATGCAGGACAAAAGGCACTCAGTCTGCAGGCAAATATTTCACTTCATGTTCTGCCTTCAGCAGGTCATGCACCTTTTATTTCACACCCTGATGAATTTAAAAAAATCTTATACAAAGTCTTGTGATTGCTTGTACTTCTGAGAAAATGGTAAAAAAGGCAAACAGCTGTACCAGCCCTTGTAAATATAGAACTGTCCCAACTGCTTTAAAACGTTATATAATATAGATAACTTTGCAATATAAAAAAGCCAGTTTAAGCTGGCTTTATGATTAACCCGGATGATTTTTTTGAGCCAATCTTTACCCACACCTGCGACAGCCCCTTTTACTAAAGAGCAGGTACGAGACTCTTTTAATAAAGCTGCTGATAGCTACGATGCTGTGGCTGTGCTTCAGCAGGAGGTTTGTAAGCGCTTACTTGAAAGACTTGAATATATTAAAGTCAAACCTCAGGTCGTTCTGGATCTGGGCTCTGGCACCGGGCAGGGGACACTAGGTCTGGCGCAGCAATATCCTGATGCCTGTATTGTGGCATTGGATCTGGCTGAGCAGATGTTAAAAAAGGCTCGTGAAAAAGTATTGCCGCAAATCGGATCACGACAAAAATTACGTAGTCTGTTGAAGTCCTTCTCCTCATTTGCTTTTAAATATTTACCTGGCAGGAGGAAGATTGAGGGGCGAGGCAGTCAGCAGTATCAATTTGTTTGTGCTGATGCAGAACAATTACCCTTTGCTGATGCCAGTGTGGATCTGATTTTTTCCAGCTTAACTATTCAATGGTGTCTTGATATGCCGGCTCTTTTTGGTGAGTTTCGTCGAGTACTTAAGCCGGGTGGTTTGTTGATGTTTACAACTCTGGGTACAGAAACACTGTACGAGCTGAGAGCCAGCTGGGCTAAAGTCAGTGACAAAACTCATGTCAATGAATTTACCGATATGCATGCTATTGGTGATGCACTTTACGATGTTCAGGTTGAAAATCCAGTGATGGATAATGAAAAAATTGTGCTTAATTACCAATCCATTAAGAAAATTTTATTAGAACTTAAAGCGGTTGGAGCGCATAACCAGAATCAAGGCCGTGAAAAAGCCCTGATGGGTAAAAAACGTTTGCAGGCAATGTATCAGGCGTATGAACAATTTCGGACACAGGATGGATATCCAGTGACCTATGAAGTTTTATATGGCCATGCCTGGAACCCACAAACACCCCTGCAGAATACCAGCTCTGATAATGGTCAGAAGCAAACATCAATTTCACTCTCTCAACTTAAAAGCACCCTGCGCTCGTGAAAGCGGTTAAAAAAGCTTATTTTATTACCGCCACTGACACCGATGCAGGCAAAACTTTTGTCTCCTCCGGTATGCTTCAACTCTGGTCTGCTCAAGGTTTTAAAACTCTGGGATTTAAACCGGTAGCCAGTGGCTGCTCGGAGACTTCCAGTGGCTTAAGAAATGATGATGCCGTGAAATTAATTGCCGCCGCTAATGTGTCGCTTGATTATAACTTGATCAATCCTTATTCATTTAAACCTGCTATTGCACCTCATATTGCCGCACAACAGGCTGGCGTGAGCATTGATGTGCAGGCGATTGCTGATAGTATTGCTCAGTATTGCCAGCATGCTGATCATATTCTGGTTGAAGGTGTGGGCGGCTGGCTGGTTCCTTTAAACACTCAGCAAACGATTGCTGATTTAGCGTCTTTACTGGGGTTTCCAGTTATTCTGGTGGTGAATATTCGCCTTGGTTGTATTAATCATGCCTTATTAACGGCACAGGCGATTGCAACAAAAGGGCTGAAAATAGCTGGCTGGATTGCCAATAGTCCAGAGCTGAATATGACTTGTCTGGAGGAAAATATTGAGACTCTGAAAGCCCGACTTAATGCACCTCTACTGGGTGTTCTGCCACATTTTTCTAAGGATAAACTTGAGGAAGGGTGCTCATTTACAGACTTTATTGATCTGGAAAAGTGCATTTAATTATTAATTTCTCTATACTAAGCCTCCTTATTTGTTCGTTTTTCAATCAAAAAATACTCACTTGTTTAATCTCTTTTAAAAAGAGGAAGCCAGGAAAAAAGCATCTATTTTTTGATGAAATCAGTTAATAAAAACATACTGATCTATTTACGTCGGAGTATCTTTTGTTTAAACCCACAACTTTAATCATCGTTTTTATTCTTTTTAGTCTTTTTGCTTCAGGTTACTGGCTTTATACCAATATGACGACACCTCAGCATGGCAGTTCAGTTAGAGTCACGAATCTCCCATGGCAGATCACGGTTATAGATGATCAAAGCCTGCATGTTTTCGATTTAAATGTGGGTCAGGATACCTTAGGACAGGCGGTTAAAATTTTAAAGAGTGAATATGAAATGGCCTGGTTTGAAAATCAGGATAATAGTATCAGTCTTGAGGCCTATTTTATTCGTGTAAGCATATCAGGCTTAAGAGCTAAAGTTCTGCTGGAGCTTGATTCTGACGGTCTGGTTAAAGATTATTTAATCAAAAATTCTGGTAAACCAGAAATCCAGGATTCACGCACAATTAAATACCCAGTGGATGATCTGGCTCAGGAATTCAGTAATCGAGTCATTCACTCATTGACTTATATTCCAAAAGCCAGTGTTGATCCTGAAACAATAGAAAATTACTTTGGTAAGCCTGAAGAACGTCTTGTTTTAAACGGTAATACTGAATTCTGGATGTACCCCAAAAAAGGACTGGTTATTTCTATCAGTCAGCGGGGCAAAGAAGTTTTTCAATATATACCTGTAGGTCATTTTTCCAGATTGAAGCAAAGTGTTCTTGCTACAGTAGAACACGCAAAAGAACCTGCACAGGAAAAGTAGACTTATGGCCTGCTCTGGTTCAAACAAGGAAGAGCCCAAATATGTAGCTTGTGATGTTTGTCGTCTGTCGCCCATTTGTTCACCAGTGGATGTCGGGGGCCATACCTATGATTTTACCGGAAAAATGGTTAACCGCAGGCATTATTTTAAAAAAGGAGAGATGATTTTTAAGCAGGGTGAACAAGCAAGGCTCATATTTGCAATTTCTGCTGGTTCTCTAAAATTAACAGCCGATGTAAAAGGTTCAAAAAGGGTGATTGATTTTCGGATACCGGGTGAATTGGTTGATATTTGCTCTCTTAATGAGGGAGTTTATAACTATAGCGCCCATGCTCTGGAAGATATCTATCTTTGTGAAATCGGCAAAGAAACACTCAATGATATCGCTTCTCAAATTCCAGAAGTTCAGGGGCGCCTGATGAAAGTGGTGAGCCAGGAATTGACCAATATCCAGAAATCATCGATGCTGTTGCATGGCAATGTCAGTTCCGAAGAAAAAATTGCTGCGTTTATCCTGAATCTAGCCTGGCGCTATCTAAATAGCGGTTATTCCTGTACTGAATTTAAACTAAATATGACCCGTACGGATATTGCTGATTTTCTTGGTTTGTCAAAAGAAACCGTTATTCGTCTTCTCAAAAAATTACAAAAAAATCACTTAATTCAAATTGATGGAAAAAGAGTACATATTCCAGATATTAATGATTTACAGCAGTTTGTTGGTATTGAGTTAATACTCCCTTCATAGACACAATAATTTGTATTCAAAATGTGAGTCATTTCACACAGTTTAAAAAAAAATATAAAAAAAATAAAAAATAATGAACTTTTCCAATTTTTTAAAAAACCTTTAAAAATATAGGGTTAATTGTTGTAAAAAGGGTAATCCCTGATTTTTTGTGGCATTTGACACTAATTTATATTAGAAATAATTGATACTTGCCTATAAAAGAGGCAAAATAGCACCACTGAGCTCTCCTTTGGTGCTGTGTGCTCTTAAAAACAAGGGGGAGAACTGTAAAATTTTTGGGAACGGTCTCTTTTTTAAGAAATGTCTCTTTATCAATAAGAAATTTTTTTTATGAAAGAATTGTTCAAAGAAGTATTTTTAAATAATAGTGGAGAAAACTATGGAAGAAGCTGCAGCGGAACAGAAGTATAACTTCGACGTTGTTCGCTGGTTTGCCGTAATGACTGCCGTCTACTTAGTAGTTGGTGCGTTAGTTGGGGTGTATATTGCCTCAGAATTGGCATGGCCGGTGCTCAACTTTGACTCGCCTTATTTATCATTTGGTCGACTCAGACCCTTACACACGAACGCTGTGATTTTCGCATACGGCGGTTGTATTCTGATGGCAACTGCCTTCTATACTGTACAGCGTACTTGTGCTGTAAGGCTATGGAGCGACAAAATGGCATGGTTCACCTTTATTGGTTGGAACATCATTATTGTCTCTGCTGTTATCACTCTGCCATTAGGCATCACTCAGTCTAAAGAATATGCTGAACTGGAATGGCCAATTGACCTGGCAATCGCTGTCGTCTGGCTGTCTTTCATGTTTAACTTCATGATGACAATTGCGAATCGTAAAACTTCCCATATTTATGTGTCCAACTGGTTCTTCATGGGCATGATGATTATGATCACTATTCTGCATGTTGTGAACAGCGCGGCAATCCCTGTTGGCCTGTTCAAATCTTACTCTGCTTACGCTGGCGTCCAGGATGCTATGATTCAGTGGTGGTGGGGACACAATGCGGTTGGTTTCTATCTGACTGCCGGCTTCCTGGGTATCATGTACTACTTCGTTCCTAAACAGGCAAATCGTCCTGTCTTCTCCTATCGTTTATCTGTTATTCACTTCTGGGCATTAATGTTTGGTTATGTCTGGTTAGGTGCTCACCACCTTCAGTACACAGCTCTTCCAGACTGGACGGGTTCTTTAGGTGCTGCAGTATCAATCGCAATGATCATTCCTTCATGGGGTGGTGCGGTTAACGGTATGATGACTTTATCTGGTGCCTGGGACAAGTTGCGTAATGACTATGTTTTACGTTTCTTGATTATGTCTTTAGCATTCTATGCAATGTCTACATTTGAAGGTCCAATTATGTCAATTAAGACAGTTAACGCACTGTCCCATTATACTGACTGGACAATTGGTCATGTACACTCTGGTGCTCTTGGTTGGGTTGCTATGGTTGGTATTGGTGCTTTATACCACATGATGCCAAGAATTTTCCACACCCCTATGTATTCTCAGAAGCTGATTAATATGCATTTCTGGACTGCAACAATTGGCACAGTTATCTATGTCGTTGCTATGTGGGTCTCCGGTATCATGCAAGGTCTGATGTGGCGTGCTTATGATGAGTACGGAACACTGGCTTATACTTTCGCAGAGAGTGTGGAAGCTATGCATCCTTACTACGCAATGCGTGCAATCGGTGGTGGAATCTTCCTGCTGGGTGCTGTAATTATGCTGTTTAACATTATTATGACTGTGATCAAAGCTAAAGGCCAAGGTTCAGTTAAAGCGGCACAAACTGCTGCTGTAGCGGCGTAAGGAGGAGTTAATTATGTCAGAAAATACACAACCAACTGGTTTACAGGACAAGGCGGAACGTAATGTCTGGTTATTTGCATTTTTAACCTTCTTGACTGTCTCTGTGGCAGGTATCGTTGAAATTGTACCTTTGTTTTATCTCGATAGTGCTACACCAGCGAAAAATATTCCTGGCGTTGTCTGGGATCGAGGTGACAAGACCCTGGATGAGTGGAAAGAAGGTGATGGGGTTCGTCCTCTGAAGCCGCTTGAACTCGCGGGTCGCGATATTTATCAAAAAGAAGGCTGTTATTTGTGTCACTCACAAATGATTCGTCCTTTCCGTGATGAGAAAGAGCGTTATGGTCACTATTCATTAGCATCTGAGTCTATGTATGATCACCCATTCCAATGGGGTTCAAAACGTACTGGACCTGATATTGCTCGTCTGGGTGGTAAATATTCAGATGAATGGCATATTGCCCACTTAATCGCACCTCGTTCAGTGGTCCCTGAGTCCGTTATGCCGAATTATCCATGGTTTATGGAAAATACGGTTGATGGTGAAGAAATTAAAGCACATATGCGTGGTTTAAGAATAGTTGGCGTTCCTTACACCGATGCTGATATTGAGTCGGCCTCAGCCATTACAGGTAAAACTGAAATGGAAGCAATGGTCGCTTATCTGCAAGTGCTAGGAACAATGGTTAAATTCCAGGAAGGAGTGACATACCGTGAGTAACAGCTCTTCTGACAATATGCTAGAAGAGAGTGCACCAGGGTATTTCTACACTGACTGGAGTGCAATGACCTCTCATGATTGGGCAGGACTGATTATTACCGTAGTCACTTTTGTTCTCATGGCCATTGCTTACTTCTACGTTTTTCGTCCAAAAAATAAGGATAAATTAGAACAACAAAAATTTATGCTGTTGGACGAAGAACCCACAAATACGGAGAAAAAATAATGTCGGAAAATAATCCTTTTCCAGATGAAGGTAATACTGGACATATTTGGGATGACAATCTGCGTGAATTGTCTAATCCTCCACCAAACTGGTGGATGATGGCATGGTATGCCAGTATTGCTTTTGTTATTGGTTATGGTCTTATCTATCCAATGATCCCACTGGCGAACACTTTTACCAAAGGTTTGACTGGTTGGACTGCAATTAGTGAGTTTAACGAGGCAGTTGCTGAAGTTGAAGCAATGCGTAAACCTAATGAAGATAAAATTGCTGCCAAAACAGCTAAAGAAATTCTTGCTGATGATGAGCTTTCTGCCTATGTAGAAGCTTCTGGCAAGGTGCTCTTTGGTGATAACTGTGCAGCCTGTCATGCCACCGGTGGTGCAGGTAACGATGGTTATCCTGTACTGGCGGATGATGACTGGTTGTATGGTGGTACGATTGAGCAAATCCAGGCCACTATTGCTAACGGTCGTAAAGGTATGATGACTGCTCATGCAGCCACTTTGTCTGAAGCTGAAATTGATACTCTGGCAAGTTATGTTGTTGGCTTGAGTGAAGGCAAAGCAGATGAAAAAGGCAAGGCCTTGTTCCAGTCTAAAGCCTGTTTTGCATGCCATGGTATGGATGCAAAAGGTATGGCTGCTCTAGGCTCTGCTAACCTGACCGATGGTATCTGGCGTTTTACTGAAGCGGATCAACTGGCTAGTGCTAAGCGCACGATTGCACATGGTGTTAATGCTGCCGGTGATGCTGAAACCAGAAATGCTGAAATGCCTGCATTTAAAGATAAACTGTCAGAAGCTGATATTAAGAAAATGGCCGTTTATGTTTATAAATTTGGTGGTGGTAAGTAAATTACCGAGCTTACCTTGATGCCTGATATTGTCTTTATGTTGGTTTCAAATGATATAAAGCAATAAGGTGTTAAGGTAAAAACACTAAAATGTCGTTTTACCAAGTATAGAGGTGTTCAAAATGAATGATGCTGTATTATGGGGTTCAATAGCTTCTGTTGGTGTCTGTATTATTATCTTTGTTTATCTTGCGATAATGGGGATAAAGAAAATTAATACCGATCACAGTGAAGATTAATTACTTTTTAGCGTTAAACCTGAGTGAGCCAGTTTGATTTGCTCAGGTAAAAAAAGAGAGAGGATTATCCTCTCTTTTTTTTTGATAATCTTTAGACTAATCATAAAACTACCCTCTTATTAAAAGGTCTGGATCAGGCCACATTTTATGTAACATAAGTTACTTATTGTTTACCTATTTAAGCTATAATCGCTATTAAACTATTACAAAAGCCCGGTCATAACGAAGGACTTGTTATGGCGAATAGATTCAGAGTTAAAACCAACCAGTGAAGAATCAATTATGTCTGAAAAACAAATCCAAGAACAATCCCTTGAAGAACTTTATGCAGAAGCCCATGAGCATACAATCAATGTGGGTGACGTCAAGATTCATGCAAAACGTATGGGGGGGAAGTTTAGAAATCTAAAGTGGGCTTCTAATTTATTATGGATTGTTTTCTTTATTGGCCCCTTCCTGCGTTTAGGTGATCGCCAGGCTATTTTATTAGATATTCCTAACCGCCAGTTCCATATTTTTAATCTGACTTTATTACCGCAAGATTTGTGGATGCTTTCTTTTGTATTGCTGTTTTTTGCAATTTTGCTTGCGGTGGTGACTGCTTTAGCTGGTCGAGTCTGGTGTGGTTTTTTCTGTTTCCAGACGGTCTGGACGGATGTATTTACATGGATTGAAGAAAAGCTTGAAGGCGGTCCGGCAAAGCGAAGAAAGTTGGAAAAAGCGCCGTGGAATAGCGCAAAAATTATTGTCCGTTTGAAGAAATACAGCCTGTGGATACTTGTTGCATTTCTTACTGGTATGAGTTTTACAGCATGGTTTACTGATGCCTATCAATTATGGGTTGATTTCTTTATTCTGAACGCCGCTTCGACTGTTTATATCACTGTCTCAATGTTTGTTGTCGGTACTTTCTTTTTAGCGGGTATCTTACGTGAGCAAACCTGTTTCTGGCTGTGTCCTTATGCGCGAATTCAGGCGGTTATGATTGATGATACCACTATTGTCCCCAGTTATGATGTGAAACGGGGTGAGAAGCGTGGACGCATCCTGAAGAATAAGCCTGCCCCTGAAGATCAGGGCGACTGCGTTGATTGTAATCAGTGTGTTGCTGTCTGTCCTACCGGTGTTGATATTCGTGGTGGTCAGCAGGAAGGTTGTATTATGTGTGGTTTGTGTCTCGATGCCTGTGACGCAGTTATGGAAAAAATTAATAAACCAACGGGGCTGATTAAATATGCATCATGGGATGGCATTATGGGTAAGGAAGAACTTCCTTTGCTTAAACGCCCAAGAGTCTGGGTTTATAGTGCTATTCTAATGGTTTCAGTGATAGGTGTGACTTTAGGTCTCAGCGGTATGGAATCTTTAGAGCTGAAAGTGCTCCATGCCAGACAACCCTTATTTGTGTTACAGTCTGATGGCACGATTCAGAACCGTTATACTCTAAAGGTTCTTAATAAAATGAATGCAGATATGAATGTAATCATTTCGGTGGATAAAAGCGAGTTTAAAGGTTTAAAATTGTTAGGTGCGGAGAAGGAAGTCGTGGCAGTACATGGCACGGTGACTCCGGTGACTATCTTTGTAAAAGTCCCTAAAAAGAATCTGACAGAAAAATCTCAACCCATTTTGTTTACTGTTAAAGGTAAGGATTCTGACGGAAATGAGTATAAGAGTAATCGTGAGAGTGTCTTTATCGGACCCAAGCGGTAGAGTATAATAGTTTCCTCCTTCTCTGGAAGGGGGGGTATCTGAGGGTGGTATTTCCTTTAATTGTAATATCCCAAGTTAATTTTTTAGTAGGTTAAATCTGTGTCCGAAGTTAATATTAATCCAAACAGCCACTCATGGTATAAAAGCCCCTTATTATTAGGTTGGTTATTCCTGGTTCTTGCCGCAATGGCGGGTACTATTTTTATGGTAATACAGGCAAATAGCGGCTTCCCTGGATTAGTCGTTGATGACTTCTATGAGCGAGGTCAGGATTATGAAGAAAATATTCAAAAAAAATTGGATAACAATAATAAATGGAATACTATTTTTGATATTGATGAAATTTTTCTGAATCAGAGCACAACAATAAAAATCGTATTTGTTGATAGTAGCGGAGCACCTGCTACACCTGATGAAGTCACTCTTTTTGCCTACCGTCCTGCCAATTCAACAAAAGATTTTAATGTTCCTATGGCATTGATAGTTAAAGAGGGTATGGCTAAAAAAGGGGCTTATCAAGCGACTATGAGCTTTGATGCAAAAGGGAAATGGGATCTTTTAGCCAGCATGAAAATAAATGGTGTTGAAGTAAATTATGCACAAAGCATATTTGTTAAAGATTAGTTGTCTGGTTAGCTGCCATCAGCTTTCTCTGTTTTTAATCTCCCCTATCTTCAGAAGGGGGACAGAAGGGGTTGCAAACAAAAAATTTAACCCCCTCTCAACCGCCCTTTGAAAAAATTAACATCGTGAACGATTCCAGTCAGTCTGCAATGTCAGTAAGTAAGACACATCACGGCGAGTGCGACCACTGCCATTTGCCGCTTCCAGCAGATGAAGATATCACTGCCACTATTAATGATCAGGAAATGCACTTCTGCTGCTATGGCTGCAAAACTGTCTGTGAGACCATCTACGGTGCGGGGATGGATGGTTTTTATCGCAGAACCCTTGAGGGAGAGACCTTAGAGCCGCCGCCAGAGATTGATTCTGAGTTAGAAATCTATGATTTAGATGATGTGCAGCGGGAGTTTGTCAATGAACTGGGTGATATACGGGAAATGCATCTGCTGGTAGAGGGTATTCACTGCGCTGCCTGTCTGTGGCTGATTGAACGTCGATTAGGTATTGAGGACGGTATCCTCAAGGCTAATGTCAACCTCAGTGCTAAAAAACTGCATTTAAAGTGGGATAATCGTGTAATAAAATTATCCAGAGTTATGCAGATCCTTGGGCAAATCGGATATGCCTCTGTACCCTATGATCCTGAAGCGGCTGAAGGGCAAATAAAAAAACAAAATCGAGCACTACTGTTTCGACTTTCTTTTGCCGGTTTTGCAGCAATGAATCTGATGTGGATTTCAATTGCTTTGTATACCGGTGCAGATGATGGCAAATTTAAGGATTTGTTCTATTGGATCAGCCTTGGGCTTGCAACACCGACACTTCTCTACTCTGGATACCCTTTTTACCGGGGGGCATTTACCGGATTGATGAACCGACATCTGACCATGGATCTGCCCGTTGCGATCGGTGCTATCGTCACTTATCTGTATTCCTGTTATGTGGTTATCAGCGGCTCTGAGATCGCCCATGTGTACTTTGATACTGTGGTTAATTTTATCTTTGTTATATTAACCGGACGTTACCTTGAAGCAATGTCAAAAAGACTGGCTGTCCAGTCCACACAGCGTTTGCTGGATTTACAGCCTAAGATTTCTACCCTGATCACAGAGGGTGAAACAAAAATAGTTCCAGTCAGAGCACTGCAAAAAGATGATCATGTTTTAGTCAAAGCAGGAGAAAAAATTCCTGTTGATGGAGTGATCATTAAAGGTGAAAGTATTGTTGATGAATCAATGTTGACCGGAGAATTTGTACCGGTGGCAAAATTTACCGGGGATAAGGTTTCAGCAGGTACAACGAATAAAGATGGTGTTTTAACTGTTATAGTGACTCAGACACTCAAGAATACAGCTTTAGGAAAAATTATTCATCTGGTTGATGAAGCCCAGTCGACCAAGGCTCCCATTCAATGCACTGCGGACAGGATCATCCCCTGGTTTGTCTCAATAACACTGCTGCTTGCCACTGTGACTTTTCTGTATTGGCTGAGTGATGGTATAGAGCTTGCCTTAATGGCGGCAACCTCAGTACTTATTATCACCTGTCCATGTGCCTTTGGACTAGCAACGCCAATGGCTATTGCCGTAGCGACCGGTGTTGGTGCAAGAATGGGTGTGTTAGTTAAACATGGCGCGGTACTTGAAATACTATCCTCAATACGTCATTTTGTTTTTGATAAAACCGGTACCCTCACACAGGGAAAAATGCTGGTGAGTACCTTGTTTTATAAGTCGCTGCAAGAGCATACCGAAGGTGAGAAAGATGTTAATAAAATTATGCCGGGAGAAGACTTACTCAGTGGTTTAGATCAGGGAGAAAAAAGGTTATTAAGCCTTGTCTATTACCTGGAAACTCAATCAGAGCATATGATTGCTAAAGCGATTGTTAATTTAGGGCAGCTCTCCGGTCTGGATAAAAACAAACCAGGAAGTGAAGTTGAACTAGAAAACATAAAAGTGGTTTCAGGCTCTGGTATTCATGCGAGCTGTCAGGGACAGATTATTGCCGTGGGATCACTTTCATGGATCAGGCAATTTTCAGATTTATCTGAACAAAGCGAATGGCGGAACATTGAAAAACTGGCAAGTGACTATCATCTGTCAGGCAGTACAGTGGTTTATGGCTGGTTACAAAATGAATCAATCTGTGCCTTTGTTATTGAAGATAAGTTAAGAAAAAATGCTGCAGATATCATCAGTCAAATGCATGCACAAGAATTTCAGCTGACACTACTTAGTGGTGATAAGAGAGAAGTGGCGGATTATATGGCTGAAAAACTGGGTATTGAAGAAGTTATTGCCGAAGTGATGCCGGATGAAAAAGATGCAGTGATTCAACAGAAGCAACAGCAGGGAAACCGAATTGCTATGGTTGGTGACGGTATCAATGATGCACCTGCTCTGGTCAGAGCAGATGTCGGAATTGCAATGGGCTCCGGGACAGATGTTTCAATTGATAGTGCAGATATTATTTTAGTTAATGGTGAATTAGAGAAAATCCCACTTGCAGCTGAATTATCACAGGCTACGCTAAGTACAATTAAACAAAATATTGGCATCTCAATTTTATATAATATTATAATGGTGCCTCTGGCAATGGCTGCAATGATAACACCTCTGGTGGCAGCCATATCGATGCCATTGAGCTCACTTCTAGTGATTGGCAACGCTGCCCGTTTAAGATGGCGTTTTGCTAAAAACAAGTAAACAATGCGCCTGAAAGAACCTGGAGTTAAAAAATGGAAGTAATATACGGTTTAATCCCGAGTATGATCATTATTGGTATTGTTCTGGTTGTGATCCTGTTTTGGGCAATTAAGACAGGGCAGTTTGATGATTTGGAAGGTGATGCATCGAGAATACTCATGGATGAAGATCTGACTCCGCAAAAGAAAAAAAGTGAAAAAAATCCAGATAAGGAAGACAAAGAAGTTAACTAGTATATACTTATTGAGTAGATTTAATTTCAGTGATAATAGTTACATGTATTAATGATTAACCGTTGTCTTCAGGAGTTGGGGTCAATGGCATAGGGTACTCAATTTAATAAAGTAATATGAGTTCAGGCTATTTGAACCCACTCACCAAAATGATATGCGAAAAGGAGATTATATGAAAAAAATGACGGCACTAATTCTTGGCTCATCGCTACTGATAGCATCAGCTTCTGCTTCAGCATTCAGTTTCGGCAATGGTAATAATGGCTATGGAAATAACTGGGGAAATAATTCACCCTGGAGTTGGGGTAGTGGTAATAACAACTGGAGCACTCCCTGGAATGATGGTCCATGGAACTCTAATTCAATGAGCGGCCCGTGGAACTCTAACTCAATGAGCGGTCCATGGAATAGTCGTGGAAATCGTTGGGGAAACAATTGGGGTGGAAATAACACACCATGGAATTCTGGTTCATGGGGCAATGGCCCATGGAGCAATGGCAATAACTGGGGTGGAAATAATGCTCCCTGGAACCGGGGCGGAAATAATGTCCCCTGGAATTGGGGCGGCAATAATAATTACAACCCTTATCATGGCGTTCCTGGTATGCCTTATGGCGGTGGTTATGGTGATCCGTATGGCGGCAATCCATATGGCGGTAATCCATATGACACTGGAGCACCGCAATATCCACAAGGTCAGCAGGAGCAGGATCTACCCGTTGAAATTGAAGTAAAACGAGTACCTGCAAAGTAAGATTTAATTGCAGATATAAAAAAAGGGCACTTTTCCAATGGAAAAGTGCCCTTTTTATGTTTTGGCTTTTTAACTATGCTTAACCCGACGATCCTTTGTCCAGCTATCTTTACCCAACCATGGAAGCCTTAAGCTTTTTCATGGCATTGTTTTCCAGTTGTCTGACACGCTCAGCAGAAATATCATATTTGCCTGCAAGAACCTGAAGCGTTTGCTTATCATCACTCAACCAGCGCTGAGAGACAATATCGCGGCTGCGATCATCCAGTGTGGCTAAAGCGGTATGCAACGACTCAGACTGAATTTTTTTAATGTTTGAGGTCATTAAATTTTGTTCAGGTGAAGGCTCTGCAGATTCCAGATAATTGGCTGGAATAACAGGAGCATTATCATTATCTTCTTCGTCATAACCATCAAAGGCATTATCCTGATAAGTCAGTCGTGCCTCCATTTGTAAGACATCTTTAGTGGTGACGCCTAACTCTTCAGCAACGGTATGGACTTCCGCATCAGAAAACCAGCCCAGACGCTTTTTCTTACGACGCAGATTAAAAAATAATTTACGTTGCGCTTTGGTTGTGGCAATTTTTACAATGCGCCAGTTACGCAGGATATATTCATGTATTTCAGCTTTAATCCAATGCACAGCAAAAGATACCAGGCGCACTTTTTTATCAGGATCGAAGCGTTTAACCGCCTTCATCAGGCCGATATTGCCTTCCTGAATCAAATCACCCTGAGGCAGGCCATAACCACGATAGCCGCGAGCAATGTGCACGACAAAACGCAAGTGAGACATAATCATGCGCTGAGCTGCGTCTATATTGCCCTCGTCTTTGACCAGCTGTGCCAAAGAGGACTCTTCTTCAGCAGTAAGCATAGGGATTGAGTTAGAAGCACTGATATAACTATCAAGACTGCCAGTCGGAACCGCCAATGGTATTGCTAAAGATTTTGTATTCATATCATTCTTCCTTTCTTACAACGTTTTTACAATCTTACTTACAACACTTCCTATACACTTCATGTACAACAGGATATGAGTGTTTTAGTATTGCAGTGCTCATTTTAGCACTCTTTGTAATAGAGTGCTAATTATGAATAAAGTTCAATTTATTTATGATTTTGAGAGATAAGAGGATAGCAGAAAATCATAACCAAGTAAAATACTCAAGAATAGATAGAAAAAATTATTAATGCTGGGAGTCTGGGCAGCTCGACCATGGTAAGCATTTAATTGTAGATATAAGGCAGTGAGCTGCTCAGGCTTCAAAAACTACAAGAGAACATTATTAGAATACTGCATGAATGCCTGATACACATTGTTTTTCCAGTTGACATGATTATCGGTTGAAACTTGAAGATTATTGAAATCTTCAAGTAATTGATGGTTTTCAGCTTATTTAGGCAATATGTGATTATTATTACGGAAATACAGTGGTGGTGATAATATAATCGATAATGAATGATTATGGCTAAATATAAAGGGGATCACTATGGGAAATACACTCTGGTTCATTACTATTTTACAGGAAAAACCATGGCTGGGGTTTTTGATAGGTCTGTGCTTTATGGCAGTGATGTTTTTATCAAAAAATTTGATTGTTTATTTATATTCACGCAATCAGGAAAAAAAAGAAAAGAATAAGGTGCAGGAATAAAAAAATATTGGTTACTTTGTAAAGAGATAATTGTCAGTAATAGAAAAACACATTAAAAAAGAGTGATTCATAACATAGTGTTATAATCTTAATAGAATGACACTTTAAATTTTACTCATTTACACTCTAAATTATTATAGTGTAAATGAGTTCTGGATAATTTTGTACCAGACAATAAGTAATCACCACGGATTTTTTTAATGCATGATTTTGAACAATTAAATCAGGTCCTTATCCTGTTAACTTTCTCTGTATTGAGTGTAGCGCTGTTTCGAAAAATTAATTTACCCTCTGTATTAGGTTACCTGCTTGTTGGAATGGTTGCCGGTCATCATACTCTAGGTCTGATATCTGAATCGGCTGCCATTGAACAAATTGCCGAAATCGGCGTGGTCTTTTTACTATTTACTATCGGGCTGGAAGTGTCGATCCCAAAACTGATGTCAATGAAGCACATCGTTTTCGGCATTGGTCTGGCCCAAGTTCTTATTTCTACCTTCAGCACTATGGGTTTGGCAATCTGGCTGGGTATGTCCTGGCAGGCAGCTTTTGCCGTAGGTGGTGCGCTATCACTCTCGTCAACGGCAATTGTGGTCAAACAGCTTACCGAACAACATGAATTACACAGCCGACATGGTCATATTGCTCTGGGGGTTTTATTGTTCCAGGATTTGGCTGTAGTACCATTTCTTGTTCTGATCCCAATTTTCGCCGTTCCTGAAAGCGGCAGTCTTGTAGTGCCTATCAGTGTTGCGCTGCTCAAAGGAGCCTTTGCATTTGCATTGATCTATGTGGTTGGTACCTACCTGATACGTCCAGTTACTCACTGGGTTTCTTCCACTTGCTCATCTGAATTATTTACCCTGTTTATACTTCTGATAACATTGCTGGCGGCATCATTAACCTGGCAGTTGGGTTTATCACTGGCTATGGGTGCTTTTCTGGCAGGCATTATGCTGGCTGAAACTGAGTTTCAGCACCAGGTTCAAACAGAAATACGTCCTTTTAAAGATGTCTTAATGGGTCTGTTTTTTATCTCAGTGGGCACGCAGTTTGACTTACAGGTGCTGGTTAAGGAGCCTCTGGCGGTATTTCTTCTGACCACACTACTGATGCTGGGTAAAGGTCTTGCAGTGACATTTATCGCAAAACTATCAGGCAATGAAACGGGTGTTTCCATTCGTTCAGGTCTTTCTCTAGGGCAGGGCAGTGAATTTGGTTTTGCCTTATTAGGTGTTGGATTAAGCAGTGGTTTATTATCCTTGGAGGTTAGCCAGCCTATTATTGCTGCTATTGTTTTCAGTATGACATTATCACCTTTGATTATTCGATACAATGGCCGCATAGCAAAAAAATTAAGTCCAGATTACCTTGCACAGCAAAAGCAAAATGACACTCATATTGAGCAGGCGGCTGATCATGTTAGTGATCATATTATAATTTGTGGATTTGGCCGCACCGGGCAAAACCTTTCTCAGTTCTTAAAGCAGGTCAATATTCCCTTTATAGCATTGGAACTGGATTCAGAATTGATCAATGAAAACTGGGATGCTGGTGAGCCGGTTTACTATGGCGACAGCAGTCATCCGGAAGTGCTGCAGCATGCAGGCATTGATCATGCAAGGGCAATCGTCATTACCTTTCATGATTTTAATATTAGTCATCATATTACTCGTACAATAAATCAACTGGATAAAGATATCCCTATTATTGTCAGAACTCGTGATGATCTTCATCTGGAAGAATTATTGGAAATGGGTGCTACAGAAGTGGTTCCAGATACCGTTGAATCCAGTATTATGCTGGCATGGCATGCGTTGACCCTTATCGGGCTGGATAAGAATATGGTTGATGATATGATTGATCAGGCACGCTGTGATCATTACTCACGTATCAGGGCATTTTTTCACAGCCAGGAAGACTATGAACATCCTGAACATTTTCATCATCTGCACAGTATTGAAATATTAGCGGGATCTCCAGCAATTGGTCAGCGTATTGAATCATTTGAATTTAATAAACATACAATAGTAATTGCCCTGATAAGGCATAATATCCGTTGTGATGCCCCTGAGCTGCAGACTATTTTACTGGCGAATGATGTTTTGGTCGTAGAAGGTCCAACTAATGAAACACGGGCAGCTGAGCTTGAAATTTATCGAGGCAAGAAATGACTCTTTATTCATGCTGAAAGTAATTATTTAGTTTTAAGACTGCGTAAGCGGTTGAGTGCTCCAACTAATTCAAGCACGGTGACCTGGGAAAAAAACACTGGAGTCGTTTCGGGGATTTGTAAAATGTCCAGATCTTTTTCCTGTATCAGAGCCAGCAGTTTTTTTGCTAATTGTGTGGGTGAACATTTCTCTTCGTATAGTTTTAAATGCCTGCTGAGCAGGAGAAGATATCCGATGGTCATTATCTGATCGGCATCAACAATGCTGGATAAATAACGAATATCAATCTTATCCATGCCATACTCAATGATCTCATGCTCCTGCCCTCGAAGTGCCTTGATGCGTATAGGAATTATTTTTTTTAAGCGTTTATTAATGTATTCAGGGTTAAAGTTATCCTGACTGAGAATTCTTTTATCGGTAATGGGCAGTGTAGCTTCAGGTGATGATTCAGCTAAGTGTGTTGAACGGCCCTTTAGAGCTTTTGCTCTTTTAGTCATTTCAACGGGTAAATAATTTTTCATAGCAATAATTTGATCAGAGACAGAAAAATAACGGGAACTGCCGCTGGCAATGATTAATGTGCTGACTCCGTATTTGCTATATAACTCTTGTATACGATCAAAGAAAGGAATGATAGGATCTTCTGGTATTAATTCTCTCAGGTCAGGATCACGATAAAGAAAATTTGCGGCAGAAGAATCTTCGTCAATGAGTAATAGTTTGGCTCCAGCCTGCACATATTCAACGACAGAAGAAGCCTCAGAAGTGCTGCCACTGGCATTATCTGTGCTGTAGTGATGTGGATCAGAGGAGTGTGGCAATGAATAAAAAAAAGCAGAAATATTCAGATCCCTGACGCAGCGTCCTTCCTCAGCATATATGTAAACAGCTTCTCTATTAACCACAACCTGCTCTCTGCCGTCTCCGGGGATATGGGGATAAATAGCTTTTACAAGAGCATTCAGGAGAGTTGATTTACCATGATAACCACCGCCGATTATGGTGCTTATTCCTGCGCGCAGACCAAGACCTCGTACTTTTCCCGCATTAGGTAAATCAACTTCGACAGTAAGATCATCAGGCACTTTAAATGGTATGGCATCTTTAGGTGCCGGCCGATCGGAAATGCCGGATTCACGTGCTAGTAGTGAGCCGTCTGCAACAAAGGCTATCAGTCCATATTGAGTTAAATTATTCTGTAACGTCAACATGTCTTCAACACAGTCACAATGTTGTTTCAATGCCTTATTTTCAGAAATTGTGTGCATGATAAACTTGATGATAAGCGGCAGCTCATAACTAAACATTTTTACTGCTTCTTTACACAATGTAGTCTTTTTCTTAGAACCAGGAAGACTGATCCGGAAATTAATGCTCAAGCTATGTTCAAAGAACTGGACAATATTACGTTTGAGCACCTGTTGCGGCATGTTAACTGTTTGAAATGAACCACTGCCTTCATCCCCCCTGTTCTGTTGAGCACAATGAATTACCGCATCATAAAAAATACGTAAGATATAATCTTCGGATGCAGTAGTTCGTGCTTGTGTTGATTGGCTCCAGTTGGGTAGATTAAGGTACTTGGCAGGAATAACAAGCTGACAAAGTGAGGCAGGACTAGCACCGGGACTACCCTGGATGTGCTTAAAAAGGATAGAAAAATTGTTGAAAGAAACACTGATGCCGGATAAGTTTTTGTAGGCATAATAGGGCTGCTGATCCATATTGTGCAGCTTTTTTTCAAAACTTACTTGATCCATGTGAGATATTTACCCCATGTTAATCATCAGGATTAAACTTGATGGAACGTTGTTATATCTTATCTGAAAATTATAACTTATTCTGCTATCTTTAAAATAGAGTATCATTAAAGTAATTGTAACTACTCAGCATATTCATCTTTTACCCGATTTCTACGTTATTTTCGTACTCAAATGGTCACATATACCTATATGCTCACATTTTCCGTGCGAAAATGCCTTGAACTCAGGCAAAATCTAAACACGCTGAATAGTTACAAGTAATTTTAGTAATAAGGAAAAACTGTGATGAATACTAAGCCTGAAGCACCGGAATTTTTCCCCACAAGCTATTGGCATAAGTTGGATGATGCTCGTGTTCAATGTGATTTGTGCCCCCATTTTTGTCAATTAAAAGAAGGCAAACAAGGCTTATGCTTTATTCGAGCTAATCATCATGGCAATATTGTTTTAACAAGCTATGGCCGCTCCAGTGGTTTTTGTATTGACCCTGTTGAAAAAAAACCATTAAACCATTTTTTACCAGGGACAGCTATTTTATCCTTTGGTACAGCAGGTTGTAATCTTACTTGTAAATTCTGCCAAAACTGGGATATGAGTAAGTCACGGGAAGTGGATATTCTGGCTGATCAGGCTTCAGCTGAAAAAATTGCCCGTGTTGCCCATGAGTTGGGTTGTCGCAGTGTGGCCTATACCTATAATGATCCAGTGATCTTTATGGAATATGCCATTGATATTGCTAAAGCCTGTCGTAAATTTGATATTAAATCGGTTGCTGTCACGGCAGCTTATATTAATGCAGAACCAGCTAAGGAATTTTTCAGCTATATGGATGCAGCAAATGTTGATTTAAAGGCATTTACTGAAGATTTTTATCGTCAGTTAACCGGTGGACATTTGAGTACGGTACTTGATACGCTGATTTATCTTAAACATGGAACCAATGTCTGGGTGGAAACCACAACTCTGCTGATCCCTGGCAAAAATGATTCAGATGAAGAAATTAATAATATGACCCGGTGGGTTGTAGAAAATCTGGGTCCTGAAGTGCCTATGCACTTCACCGCTTTTCATCCTGAATGGAAAATGATGGATGTTCCGCCGACACCGGGAAAAACATTAATACGAGCTCGCCAGATTGCTCTGGATAATGGTGTGCACTATGCTTATGTTGGCAATGTGCATGATAAGGCTGGAGGAAGTACCTACTGTCACCATTGCGGTCATTGTCTGATTGGTCGTGACTGGTATGAATTATCACAGTGGGGGCTGAATGAACAAGGGCAATGCAGTCAATGCGGCACAGCCTGTGCTGGCATATTTGATAAAGCTCCGGGAGATTGGGGCGCCAGGCGTCAACCTATTCATCTGAGCTCATATTGATACTTTACTTGGGTTCAATCTCTTTAAAATGTTTACCCACTGCAATTCTTGCCCCCATGAGCCCTAAAAAACAACCAGAAAAGAGTAGCATAAGACTGACATTAATTCCCATAAGGCCCAGAGAAAATAAGTGACTGTCATAGAGGGAAGACAGATGTGCCAGAGGATCATTGATAATGATCAGTGAGAGATTAACCAGCAGTATTGCAATTAAACTGCCTAATAAACCATACCAGAAGCCAGTGTACAGGAACGGGCGGCGGATAAAACTATCAGTACCACCGATGAGTTTCATAACTACAATTTCACTGCGACGGTTTTCAATCGCCAGCCGAATGGTATTGCCGACAATAAGTAATACACCCAGAGCCAACAGACTGCCGATGATCAATACACCTCTTTGGCCAATGTGAAGAATGGCATAGAGTCGTTGTAACCATTGAATATCCAGCTGTACTAGATCAACCTGCTTAATTTTCTTTAATTCGGTCAATAAATTATTAATTTGCTCAGGTTCATTATGAGTCAGGCTGGGAAAAACAATTAATAGATCGGGCAGCGGATTATTTTTTAAAGCTTTAAGGGCATCGCCAAAGCCAGAATTTTTCTGAAACTCCTGTAATGCAACATCTCGGCTAATGTGTTTAACCTGAGCTATCTCCGGATAGTTTTCTAATTTTTTCTGAATTGAATCAATGGTTTTTTTAGAAACCTCTTTTTTCATAAACAGAGAGATTTGATTAATGCTGTTTATATCACCAGAGAGTTGACGGGCATGATCCAGAATAACAAATAAACCTGCGGGTAAAGCCAGAGCAATGCCCAGTGCAGAGGCGGTCATCAGAGTGGCAAATGGTGTTCGGCTGAGTAATCCCAGGGAATAGAAAAAGACCTGAAGATGACGAATGAAAAATTCTTTAAAGCGAGATGAGAAGCTGGGTTTTAATTGTCTGAGCTGAACAGAACTGGATTCACCTGAATTGTTATTAGCAAAGTTATTCTCAATCATGATCCGTTACCTGCGGTTAATAACTTGCCATGGCTCAGTTGAATGATGCGTTTATTGAGTTGATTGATTAAAGGAATATCATGGCTGGCAATGAGCACAGTGACACCGACCTGATTAAATGCCATAAATAAATCCATAATTTCACGAGATAAATCTGGATCAAGGTTGCCGGTTGGTTCGTCGGCCAGCAGCAGGGCGGGTTTATTCACCACTGCACGGGCAATACTGACACGCTGTTGCTCGCCGCCGGAAAGAGTGATGGGATATTTCTTTTCAAAACGCAATAAGCCGACTTTATCGAGTGCTGCGTGAACTCGTTTTTTTACTTCACGTGATGAAAAGCCACTGATAATAAGAGGCAGGGCGACATTGTCAAACACCGTGCGGTCATAGAGCAGCTGATAATCCTGAAAAATAATGCCCATATTACGGCGCAGATAAGGAATGGCATGCCGACTGACCCGGTTCAGGTTCTTGCCGCCAATAATGACATTGCCGGTTGAGGCTCGCTCAATCAGAGCAATGAGTTTAAGTAAGGTACTTTTTCCAGCGCCGGAATGGCCGGTTAAAAAAGCCATTTCACCTGGATGCAAATGAAAATTGACCTGACTGAGGGCTTCATTGCCCCCTTGAAATCGCTTACTGACCTGATCAAATTGAATCATTGTTATTATTATGTTTGTAGGTTGTTATGTTTATAAATAGGGATGTTTATATTGGTAACTAATCCCGGCTTAACAAAGCAGTTACAATCTCTTCGAGTAAACTGTCATCAATTTCTTTATTGCCCAACAGGCATTACTGATGCCATCATTAAATAGGGCTAATTTCTGACATCTGAGTATTATCGTGTTCAGAAAGGGTATTTTTTTCAGAAGAACCAGACAAGTCAGAGGAACTGTTTTGCTTTTTGCTGGTCTCTTTATTACGTTTTATAAAACTAAACATGATATGGTTATACTTTTTTTGAAGTAGTTGGAGTTAAATGGCTTATAATCATACGATTGTATTAATATGAGTATTTTATGGCCATTTGAATACAACCTCAATTGACAACTATATCACACAAATAATAATGTATAGAGAAATTGATTAATTTGATTTATTCCTCAAAAGAGCCTCAAATTATCCTGAGTTTTATACAACTACATAATATTTACACGATATTATTAATTTTAATGTTTAGAGCGCCCCTTAAGTTTATAGGAAGAGAAAACTTTAATGATCGGAAAAACAACAATGAATGGAGTATCTAATAGCTTAGACAGCCCTGTTTTTAGAGGTATTTTTCATACTGGCCTACTCAGTGGTTTGCTTATATTTGCTGTGATGCAACCCCTGTTTGCAGCTGATAATGAGATCGCATCTGAGAAAAATAACAGCCAGATCAGTGAACAAACACTTGAAAATGGTTTAAAAATTATCGTTAAGCCGGATCATCGTGCTCCAGTGGTGATTTCGCAAGTCTGGTATAAAGTGGGTTCCAGTTATGAAACCGGTGGCACCACCGGAGTGTCTCATATACTGGAGCATATGATGTTTAAAGGCACCGAAAAATTTCCTACCGGTGAATTTAATAAAATTATCTCTCGAAATGGCGGTGAAGACAATGCTTTTACTTCCAAAGATTACACGGCTTATTATCAAAAGCTGGAAAAATCCCGGCTGAAAGTGAGCTTTGAGCTGGAAGCGGATCGCATGAGAGGTTTGTTGCTGACAGAAGATGAATTTGAAAAAGAACTGATGGTGGTCATGGAAGAGCGTCGCTGGCGTACGGATGATAAGCCGCAATCTCTGACTTATGAGCAATTTTATGCTACAGCGTTTGATAATAGCGGCTATCATAGTCCCATTGTTGGCTGGATGGATGACTTAATAAATATGACTGTTGAGGATCTGAATCTCTGGTATCAACGTTATTATGCACCTAATAATGCCACAGTTGTGGTTGTGGGTGATGTTGAAGCAGAAGCGGTCTTCAAACTGGCAAAACAGTATTTTGGTTCCCTGAAACCTTTTAAGATTGCCGCAGCCAAGCCAAGAATTGAGCGCAGGCAAAAAGGTACTAAACGTATAAAAATGGAACTGGAAGCAAAACTACCCTATATGATCATGGGTTATAAAGTACCGGTTATTAATACCGCTGAAGAAGCATGGGAGCCTTATGCTTTGGATTTGCTGGCAGGTATTCTTGATGGTGGTGACAGTGCCCGATTCAGTAAGAATTTAGTTCGTGGTACAAAAATTGCCACCTCTGCTGGTGCGGGTTATTCAATGGATTCCAGAATACAGGCACTGTTTTTACTGGATGGAATTCCGGTGACGGGTATGACCACTATGCAGTTAGAAACAGCCTTATTAAAAGAACTGGATGATATTAAAAATAACCTTGTGAGTGATGAAGAATTAAACCGAGTCAAAGCGCAGGTGATATCCTCAGCAGTTTATGAACAGGATTCAATGTTTTATCAGGGAATGAAAATAGGTATTGCAGAAACAGTTGGTATTGGTTGGGAAAAAGACAGTCAATATGTCGATAAAGTGAAAGCAGTCACGGCACAACAAATACAGCAAGTCGCCATTAAATACTTTGTCCCTGAGACTTTAACGGTTGCGACACTTATTCCTATCAATAAAGCAGAAAAAAAGCAGGTTTCGGAGTCAGTGAATTAAGATGAATAAAATCAAGATGAACAATAGAAGACCAACAAATATCATAGGCCTGTTTTTGGCTGCCAGCATTATGCTTGTTGGTTTTTCAGCGGTAAATGCTAACGAACCTCTTAATAGCGAAAAAGTCAAAGTCGGTAACATAACCCAGTGGTTTACCAGCAATGGTATGAAAGTATTGTACCAGCAGGCAGAAAGTTTACCGATGATAGATTTCAGGTTGATATTTGATGCTGGTGCTGCAAGAGATGGCCATTTTAAGTCTGATAAGGGTATCGTGCTGGCAGGTCTGGCTAAATTAACTAATGGTTTGATTTTTGAGGGGACTGAAAATTTAACTGCGGATGAGATAGCGGAACAATTTGCCTCTCTTGGAGTTGAGTATGGCCTTGGCAGCTATCGTGATATGGCCATTGTTAATCTACGTACTTTGAGTTATGAGCAGCAGCGAGATAGTGCTCTGGAATTATTGACTCAGGTTTTATCACAGGCGGCCTTCCCCGAAGAAGCATTAGCACGTGAAAGTGCACGCATGCTGGTGTCACTGGATTATGAAGATCAAACACCATCTAAAAAAGCATCACGCTTTTTCTATGAATCCTTATATAAGAGCCATCCCTACGGCACACCTCCCAGTGGTAATCGGGATAGTTTGAAGTTGATTCAGCGCCAGGATCTACAGGCATATTACCAACAGTTTTATGTGGCAAAAAATACGGTGCTGGCGATAGTTGGTGACTTAACTGAGGCACAGGCTCATGCTTATGCGGAGAAAATTTCCAGTGCTCTGCCTGAGGGTGAGAAAGTGGCGCAACTACCTTCTGCCAGCCAGAATCCAGAGGCAATTGTTATCAGAGAAAATCACCCTTCCACACAAACCACAGTACTCATGGGACAACCAGTTTTAAAGCGTGGCGATAAAGATTTATATCCACTTTATGTGGGCAACCATATACTGGGTGGCAGTGGTTTCAGTGCCCGCTTAATGAAAGAAGTGAGAGTGAAAAGGGGCTTAACGTATAGCATTGGCAGTTATTTAGTACCCATGCATGCTCAGGGGCCTTATCAGTTTAGTTTTACCACCAAACAAAGTTCAACCGATGAAGCGATTAAACTGGTAGAGGAGAATCTGCAAAGTTTCATTGAAGATGGTCCCACCCAGGAAGAGCTGGACAATGCAAAATTAAATATCACCGGTAGCTTCCCTTTGCGTCAGACCAGCAACAAAGATATTGTCGAAAATCTGGCGGTTATCGGCTTCTATGAACTGCCGCTGGATTATCTGGAAAAATACAATGCTCATATTGAAGCGGTGACTTTAGAGCAAATTAAATCGGCTTATAAACGCCGTGTTCATCCAGAAAAAATGGTGACTATTATTATTGGGCCGGATGTTGAAAAAAGTAACAAGGAAGGCTAAGTCAGGCTCAACAAAGGGCAAGCAAAACCAGCTCAGGATAATCGCTGGTCAATGGCGTGGGCGGAAGCTTAATTTTGCTGATGGTGAAGGTCTGCGCCCAACCATGGACAGAGTGCGTGAAACACTGTTCAACTGGCTGCAGAACGACATTGCTGGTGCCCGCTGTCTGGATTTATTCAGCGGTAGCGGTGCTTTAGGGCTGGAAGCACTGTCACGCTATGCCGGTGAAGTGGTTATGGTTGATAAAAATCCTCAGGCCATCCGAACGATACGCCAAAATCTTGAATTGCTTAATGCTGAAAATGCCCAACTGAAACAGATGGATGCTCTGGCTTATCTGCAACAGTTGGCAGATTCAAACTCCTCCCCTCAATCATTTGATATCGTGTTTCTTGATCCACCTTTTAACCAACAACTGGTGGCAATATTTTGTGAGCAACTGGTTCAGTCAGATTGCTTATCTGAAGGGGCTCTTATCTACATTGAAATTGAAAAAAACACCAGGTTACCTCAATTACCCGATAGCTGGACACTGAGCAAAGAAAAAAAAGCAGGCCAGCTGGCTTATTATTTAGTTCGTGTTGGCTAATCTGTGTCTGTTGACTCTTTCTGGTATGTAATGCACTTGCTGTGTACAATAAGACCAGAAAATTATTAATATTAACAACAGGTCACCAGAATATGCTTTTTGAAGTCAGTGATGAAGAGATAAAGAAGGCCAAGTTGCCTCATGATCTTTTTTTAGTGAATCTTATTGGAAATCACATTCTTACCTTTGTTGCGACTTTGGGTTTAGCGACCAGCTGGGCCTGGCCAATGCTTATTGTTCCGATTGTTTCCGTTATTATTCTCAGCATTATAATCCACAAGGGAACTCAGGCACGCAAAAAGGCATTGCAGCAGGAAGAATCCTGGTATGTTATGTGCCATTGGCAGATTGCTTTGAAGCGAAGTATTTTCTTTATTAAAATGCTGCTTGCCATTATGGTCATTGCGGCACTGGGTGTTTATGGTTACACCAGTTTGGGCTGGATGAAAGAAGCGGTTTTTGCCATGATTGGCGGTGGTTGTATTCTACCCGTTATGACGACGACTCTGGTTCTTATTCTTATGGAATCGGATGCACTTCACCAGGCGGCGGAAGGCAAACTACCTGATAAAATGATTGATTTATACCCTAATCCAGATGCTAAAATTTTAGATATATTACCAGTAGAGTCATAATCATGGTCAGTGCAGTTTACCCGGGAACATTTGATCCTATTACCAATGGTCATATTGATTTGATCAAACGAGCGACAAAAATATTTGATCATGTGACGGTTGCTGTGGCTCGAAATTCCAGCAAAAACCCATTGTTTGATATGCAGGAACGAGTTGCTATGGCAGCTGATATTTTAAGAGAGTATAACAATGTCTCTGTGGTTGGCTTTGATAATCTGTTGATTGAATTTACTAAAATGCAAAATGCCAGCGTCATCCTCAGAGGCTTGCGCGCCGTCTCGGATTTTGAATATGAGTTCCAGTTAGCAGGAATGAACCGAAGTCTGGCACCCGATATTGAGACTATTTTTTTAACTACGGCAGAAAAATGCGCCTATCTTTCATCAAGTCTGGTTAAAGAAGTGGCCAGATTGGATGGTGACATAACAAAATTTGTTCCTGAGCAAGTAATAGCTGAAATTAAACTGAAATTAGGGTAGAATTCCGCTAATTTCGACTTTGTGCACTAATTAACAAGTCGTGAGCCAGATTGTCTGGGGCGGGGGATTGCAATGAATGCTGACTTTTAGACTACTATAGTCTATCGTTAGGTTTTTACAGAATATTTTTTAGATTATTTTCGGAGGCTGCCAATGGCGCTGTATATCACTGATGAATGCATTAACTGTGATGTGTGTGAACCTGAATGTCCCAATGAAGCTATTTTTATGGGTGAAGAAATTTATGAGATCAATCATGAGCTGTGTACTGAATGTATCGGTCATTATGATGAACCTCAATGTGTTGAAGTTTGCCCAGTGGACTGTATACCCAAAGATCCTGATCATGAAGAATCAGAAGACGCATTGATGAAAAAATATAAGGAATTGACTGGTGAGGACTAAGGCTGATTACCTGATTTTCACTTTCTTAAGTCAATTGAGAAAACTATAATAAAAAAGCCCCTTAATTAATTATTAAGGGGCTTTTTTGATAATTTGTAAATACGCTGAGTAGTTACAAATTATCATAATACAATGGAGAAAATAATGACTAATACAACTCAATTAAAAGTGACTGGCATGACCTGTAATCATTGTGTAATGCATACCAAAAAAGCACTTGAGAGCATTGAGGGTGTTGACAGTACAGAAGTTAATTTAGAAGCAGGCACAGCTATTGTCGTGGGTACTGCTGAGACTTCTGCTTTAATTGCTGCAGTTAAAGATGCTGGCTTTGAAGCTGAAGTATCATAGATTTAATACCTATCCCCATCCTTTTATTGATAAAGTTTTTTTTGGATGAAGGGTGGCTATTCCCTTTTAAAATTCATAAAAATTAATTAGTGTCCTAACTTTTTCGAGATTTTATCTATGGCAATTATCAATATAATGGCACTGCGCCATAGTGCTTTTTATGCACCTCTTTTAATGACGATTAAAGGCGGCTATCTGGCAAGGCAGGGTCTTGAGGCTGTTTATACTATTGCTACTCCTGATAACCCTATTGATAAAAATCTACATGCAGGAAGTGCTCATTTATCTCAGTCTGCACCAGCTGTTAGCTTTAAAGCATTGGAAAATGGTGAAGAGATTGATATTGTTCATTTTGCATCAATTAACAACCGGGATGGTTTTTATCTGGCGGCTCGTGAAGCCAAAAATCATTTTAAGTGGTCTGATCTGGAAGGACAGGAAGTTCTGGTTGATCATCTGTTTCAGCCCTATGCAACCTTACGCTATGCCATGTTTTTGAATGGTGCTGATTTTGATAAAATTAAAATTATCAATGCGGGTAATGTTGCACAAATGGATCAAGCTTTTCGTGATGGTCGAGGAGCTTTTGTGCATCAACAGGGTCCAGCACCTCAGCAATTAGAATCTGATGGACAGGGGCATATGGTTGCCTCTGTTGGTGAGGCAATAGGCCCCATTGCCTTCAGCAGCTTATGTGCGACTCGTGAGTGGCTGGAAACAGATATGGCGGGAGCCTTTTTAATGGCTTATCAGCAGGCAATGAGAGATACCATTGAGATGCCGGCAAATAAAATTGCAGCACTCATCCATGACTTTTTACCTGATATTGATAAAGATGTTTTGCTGAATACAATTGATGCCTATAAAAAGCTGGATACCTGGAAAAAAGATATCAGTATAAACAAAAAAAGTTATGATAATTTATTAAATGTTTTTCTTCATAGCGGTTATATTAGCAAAGCCCATGCAATGGGAACCTGCTGCGATAAAGTGACATCCATATAAAGTCATCATCAAGTGATAAAGTCACTGAAAAATAGTTGTGCCCAGGTTAATCTGTCTTAAAGTTTTTTAGGAGAAAATTATTGTGCAGACTATTCAATCAAGATTAAGCAATTTCCCAGTGTCTTTTTTTTCATCGGTTATGGGGATGACAGGTTTTAGTATTGCTATTGCTAAAGCAGAATCAGTTTATGGGCTTGACCCGAGAGTATCATTGGCATTGTCAGTGATAAGTGTATTGCTTTTTATGTTTTTATCCGGCATTTATATGCTGAAGTTAATCAAACACGAACAGGCTGTAATAAAAGAATTATATCATCCTGTAAAGCTCAATTTTTTTCCGACTATATCAATTAGTTTAATCTTATTATCGATTTGTATGCTCCATAATAACAGGCCATTTGCTGAAGTTTTATGGCTGTTGGGTACTAGTTTTCATCTTGGGTTTACACTTTTTGTTATGAGTGCATGGATTAACCATGACTTTTTTGATATAAAACACATGAATCCTGCCTGGTTTATTCCTATTGTAGGCAATATTCTGGTACCTATTGCAGGTGTACCACTGGGCTATAGCGATATCTCCTGGTTCTTTTTTAGTATTGGTGTGGTTTTTTGGCCGATATTATTAACGATTATTTTTTATCGAATTATTTTTCATCCGGCCTTGCCTGAAAAATTAGTTCCGACTTTTTTTATTTTAATTGCACCGCCTGCGGTGGGATTTATTTCTTACCTTCAGTTAAATGGTGAACTGGATAATTTTGCTCGAATTCTTTATTTTACGGCATTATTTTTTACCTTACTGGTTTTTACTCAGCTGCGTCGATTTTTTAAGTTAAAGTTCTTTTTGTCCTGGTGGGCTTATTCCTTTCCTATGGCGGCGATTAGTATTGCAAGTTTAGTGATGTATCAGAAAACCCAGAATATCTTATTTTCGGGTATTGGGATTGTATTGCTTACTATTTTAACACTGTTTATTAGTATGTTAATCATTAAAACATCCAATGCGATTATGGATAAGCAGATCTGTGTTCAAGAGCCATAAGGTGCTGTGACCATCGCAAATTTCTAAAAAAAGACTATACTTAAAAAGTGTAATAATGTTTTTTGCTGAAGGTTTATAATTTGCCCGTTATGACAGAACATGTTGATGATGCTCAAAAGATAAATAAAAAAATAGCTGATCAGCTCTATCTTCATGCAACTGTTTCTAATATCACAGTTATATGCATTGCCTCGCTGTACTTCTTTTTTCTTCTACAGGCTTATACTGAGCCACTGTCTCATTTTGCCTGGCCATCATTGATGTTTATGACCGCTGGATATCGCTTATTACTTTGTTACCGAAGAAAACAGACACCGAATCAATATACGGCAAAGCAATGGACTAAGTATTATACAATTTCCAGTGGATTTGTCGGGCTTGGCTGGGGCAGTATTTTTTTCTTTCCCTATATCAATCATGATGTGACTCTTTATTTTGGGCTGCTCATGGTTGTTTTTGGTGTGACTGCTTCAGCTGTCTTAGTTCTATCAGCTTTTTTAAGGGCTTTTTTTGTTTACACTTTTCCCATTATTGTTGGTTTTATCATTTCTCTTTACCAATTGGATGTTGAATCCTATTACTTATTTATCTTTATTATCATTGTTTATTATACCATGCTGTCAATATTTGCTCGGGCGGCCAACCAGCAATTTCTGAAGTCTATTGCATTGACATCTCATAATCAGGAATTGATTGAGAAACTTCGGGAAGAGGTTGAACAACGTGAATCATTGATAAAAGCCAGAACGGAGCAGCTTGAACAAAGCAATCAAGCCATCATTGAAGTTAAAAATCGTTTGCAGAATGTCATTAATGGAGCAGAACTAGGCTATTGGGACTGGAATTATCAAACCGGAGACTATGAAGTGAACAAACGCTGGCTGGAAATGCTGGGTTTAAGCAGGAGTAATATTAAGGATGATATTAGTGATTGGTCTGAGCGGATTCATCCAGATGATCGAGAAACTATGATGGCCATAGTGGAAGAGTCAATTAAACAGCAAAAACCTTATACCATAGATTTCAGAATGGCACATAAGGATGGTCATTGGGTCTGGCTCCAGGGATGTGGCTCTTTAATTGAATCTGACTTAAAAACTCATGTGCCTCTGCGCCTTTGTGGTACTCACCAGGACATTAGTTATCGAAAAGCAATAGAGCAGAAATTAGAGTATCAGGCAAAACATGATTTTTTAACCAACCTATTCAATCGTACGGAATTAGAAAAACGCTTTCAGGAAGAAATTGTCCGTGCTAAACGATATAAGCATAAATTCTGTACCTTTATGATTGATATTGATCATTTTAAACAGATAAATGATCTTCATGGACACCAATCCGGTGATTATGTCCTGAAACAATTTGCTGATTTTCTACAAGAAACTATTCGTACCACTGACTATGTTGCTCGCTATGGCGGTGAAGAATTTGTTGTTATTTTACCAGAAACTTTAATCAATGAAGCTGAGGAGCTTGCTGAGCGACTGCGCATTAAAGCATCTCAACTAAATCTTGAACTCAATAACATATCACTGAGTTTTACCATCAGCATTGGTATTTCGTGCTACCCTGAGCATGGGCAATATTACGGCAAACTCCTCGAAGCATCTGATTCGGCCATGTATCGAGCAAAAGAGAAGGGACGTAATTGTATTTATGCAGCCGGGAAGTAGTGGCCAGTATTTTATTTCAGCACCTGTTATTGAAAATGGATAATCCACTTAAAATTGTTACATTTCGTAACATTTAGGCTATACTCATGCCTAATATAAAAATTTAGCCCTGTCTTAGTTTCAATTTAACTCTAGTTTGCAAAGTGACAGTGACTAATTTTCTTAGGCTGAGAGCGCTTACCTATGAAACAACCTGTTCATAAACTTTTTCGAGACAGAGTCATTCTGCTGTTTATAGCAGGCCTTTTTCTTTTGTGTTCTCCGGCACGGATTTTCTGGGCCTCTCCTCAACTGCCCTGGTTTACGCCTTATTTTATCTGGGTGTTATTAATTATACTCACCTGGTTTCTGTATCGGTGGCTCAGGCGCAATGAGCTTTAATCCATGAGTTTTGAGTTATGGCAGTTGTTTCTTGCAAGTGTAGGTTATCTGGGACTATTGTTTGTTATTGCCTGGGTGGTTGATAATAAACCCTGGTATAGTCGTCTGGCTCACAACCCTCTGACTTATTCATTATCACTAGGTGTCTACGCAACTTCCTGGAGTTTTTATGGCAGTGTGGGTCTGGCTGAGCGACAGGGTTATAGCTTTTTAACCATTTATCTGGGTGTCACCTTAGCCTATTTACTTTCTCCCCTGTTATTTTCACCGATCTTAAAATTATCAAAAGAGCATCAATTAAGCTCACTGGCTGATCTATTTGCCTTTCGCTATCAGAGCCAATTAGTTGGAATTGTGGTCACACTTTTTATCTTAATGGGCACTCTGCCTTATCTCGCTCTGCAAATTCATGCAGTCACAGAATCCATGCAGGTATTAACTCATGAGGCAACGCCGGTAATGATTGCCTTGGGGTTCTGTATCACGCTTATTTTGTTTGCTATTTTATTTGGTGCCCGACACAGTTCTGCTCGTGAGACGCATGAAGGTCTGGTGGTTGCTATTGCATTTGAATCTCTGGTTAAATTATTTGCTTTAATCAGTGTGGGATTATTTGCCTTATTCAGTATCTTTGGTGGTTTTGGTGAATTGCAGCAATGGCTGCTGGAACACCCGCAGAAACAACAGGAATTAATGGCACCAATTTTAGATGGTTCGTGGAACAGTCTGATTTTTTTATCATTTACTGCAGCTCTTTTTCTGCCCAGACAATTTCATATGGGGATCACTGAGAATTTAAATGAGCAATCAGTACAAACGGCCAGCTGGGCATTTCCCCTTTTATTATTATTAATGAATTTACCCATTCCGGTTATTCTCTGGGCCGGACAGTACATGCAAACTCAAACCACTGCTGACTTTTATGTGCTGGGCATCACTCTCTATAGTGAAAATAGTTTGTTACCGCTGATTACATTTATCGGGGGCTTATCAGCAGCCAGTGCCATGATGATTGTCACGACTCTATCTCTGGCCGCTATGGTGATGAATCATTTTGTCCTGCCCCTGACATTTCCTCATAAGATCTCCAGAGATATTAATATTTATAAGTGGTTATTACAGGGTCGAAGGATCCTGATTACTATCATTATTATGGCAGGTTTTGCATTTGATCGGTTATTATCCGGTCATGAAGGACTGGCTGAGCTTGGCTTGATTTCTTTTGTTGCTGTTGCACAGTTTTTACCGGGAACAATTGGTTTGTTATTCTGGCAGGGAGCTAATAGAAAGGGACTATTAACAGGTCTGCTTGCGGGCTCTTTTATCTGGGCTTATGCACTGATTCTACCGCTTCTGGTGAACTCTGATTTTATTGCTCATGGAGTCTATGAGATAATTCCACCTTTCTCTGATTTTATTAATAATAATGATAAATGGGGAACAGTAACATTCTGGTCGCTGTCAGCTAATTTTATTTTTTTTGTAGTGGTTTCTTTGTTGACCAGAGCAAGCCATGCAGAAACAGAAAATGCTATTAATTGTTGTGCACAATCACTATCACCTCCCAGAGGAATGATGAAACTGCGCTCAGTTGAGAAAATCAGAGAACAATTGGCTTCAATGATTGGTCAGGAAATGTCATCTCATGAAGTTATGCGGGCACTGAGTGATCAGGGAATGGGTGAAGATGATACCAATCCAGTACGTCTAAGACAGTTAAGAGAACGTATAGAGCGAAACTTATCAGGTTTGATAGGTCCTCTTTTAGCTAAACTGGTGATCAATGAAAAATTGATCCTTGATCATGATACTCGTGACATTTTTGCCAAAAGCTTTCGCTTTATGGAAAATAAACTGGAAGATTCAAAAACACGCCTTGAAGGTGTTGCGGGTGAGCTGGATGATATGCGTCGTTATCATCGACAGGTTTTGCAAGATCTACCTCTTGGAGTATGTTCTATTGGCCTTAATGGTGAAGTTCTTAACTGGAATAAAGCCATTGAAGTTTTATCAGGTATTTCCGCAGAAATAATTTTAGGAGAGCAGATCAAGTCTCTGCCATCACCGTTAGGTGAATTGTTTTATAGCTTTATACAGGGTGAAGAACAGCAGTTGAGAAAAATACAGATTCAACTTGATCACAAAAAATGCATATTAAATTTACACAAATCATCATTGATCAGTGCTTCAGTCCGGTCACTTCATCTTGACAGAGGCTTGCTTGATAAACACCATCAGAGTGCAGATTCAAATGGGGTGGTTTTATTGGTTGAAGATTTGAGTGATTTACAAGCTCTGGAAAATCGTCTGGCTCATAGTGAACGTCTGGCTTCCATTGGCCGCCTGGCTGCTGGAGTTGCCCATGAGATTGGTAATCCTGTGACTGGTATTGCATCGGTGACACAAAACTTGATGGCAGAAGATGATACTGAGTATTTACAGGCACATCTGCCGCAAAATCTTGAGGACATTCTTAATCAAACCCGGCGTATTACAACCATTATACAATCATTATCCAGTTTTTCCCGCAGTGGAAATTATCTCGCACCACCAAGGAAACCGGTACCGGTCAGACAGTGCGTTGATGAAGCCATCCATCTGGTTACTCTCAGTCACAAGGCCAGGCATCAGGCTTTCAGCAATGGTTGTGATACAGACCATACTGTCAGTGGTGATCATCAGCAATTAGTCCAGGTGTTTGTTAACCTCCTTAATAATGCCTGTGATGCCTCTGAAAATAATCAAACCATTTTTATTCAGTCACATGATAATAGTTTTAATTCAGATGCCAGTGAAATGATTTCAATTAAAATTATTGACTGCGGAAAAGGGGTGTCAGAAAAAAATAAAAAACGTTTGTTCGAACCTTTTTTTACGACCAAAGAAGCAGGTGAAGGAATGGGTCTGGGCTTATCCATTGTTTATAACATCGTTCGGGATCATGGGGGTGATATTAAAATAATTGATAATATACAAAACAACATAAAAAAAGGCAGTATCTTTTTTGTGACCTTGCCTAAATGCAGGATGAATTAATGAATACCATTTTAGTTATCGATGATGAGAAGCTGATCAGAGACTCCTTAAAACGCTTATTAGAAAAAAATAACTATCAAGTGAATATTGCTGAAACCGTCGAAGAAGCAATTTACTTGATCAAGGAGCTGGCATTTGATCTGATTTTAAGTGATCTGAGGCTGCCGGGTGCCTCAGGAACTTCTCTGCTGGAGCAGTTTCCTGAAATTCCTATTATTATTATGACCAGCTATGCCAGTGTCAGTTCAGCTGTGGATGCCATGAAGCTTGGAGCGATTGATTATATTGCTAAACCATTTGATCATGCTGAACTCATTTTAATGATTCAGAGGATCATTAAAGAACGTAAATTAGCCCTGGAAAATTCAGCCCTGAAAAAGGAGCTGGCCAAAGACTACACGATTTCCGGTATGATTGGTGAGTGTCCAGCCATGCAGGAAATTAATAATCTGATCCATAAAGTTGCACCAATGAATACTTCAGTTTTAATTCTGGGTGAAACGGGTACGGGTAAAGAGTTGGTCGCCAGAGCTATCCATGAATTCAGTGAGCGTCAGAGCTCAGCTCTTATCTGTATCAACTGTGCCTCTATTGCAGAAAATCTAATTGAATCAGAATTATTTGGCTACAATAAAGGGGCATTTACCGGAGCTGATCATGAGCATCCGGGTCTTATTGAAGCGGCAGATGGCGGTACATTATTTCTTGATGAAATTGGTGAGCTGTCTCTTGAAGTTCAGGCTCGATTACTTCGAGTGCTGCAGGAAAATGAAGTCAGGCGTGTGGGCTCTACTCAAACCCGCTGTGTTGATATTCGACTTATTGCTGCAACGCATAAAAATCTGCCTAAAATGGTTGAAGATAAATTATTTCGTCAGGATCTTTATTTTCGTCTTAATGTGCTTGATATTATCTTGCCGCCATTGAAAAAACGTGGCAGTGATATCAGTAAACTGGCTAATTATTTTCTAACTAAGCAGGTTAAGAAAATGGCTCATTCACCAGTGAATTTTTCATCTGTTGTTTTACAAAAATTCCAGGAATATGGCTGGCCGGGAAATATCAGAGAAATGCAAAATATTATTGAGCGTGCACTTATTTTAACCGATGATGATGAAATCAATCTTGAACATATTTCATTATTTAAAGAAGATTGTCTTGAGGTGTATGAAGCTGCGGGGAGCCATTCAAGCTTAGAGCCAGTGAGTGCTGTAAATAATCTCTCCCTGGATGAGTATCTTATCCATTTTCTCAAAGAAAATACACATAAAACAGAAACCGAATTGGCCAGGCAATTAGGGATTAGTCGCAAAACACTCTGGGAAAAAAGAAATCGTCTGAATATACCTAAAAAAGCTAAATAATTTCTATATCAATGTTATTGCGCTCTTTTTCTCTGCCGAGAGGATGAGCATCCCGCCCATCTTTGCTACTAAGATTTTTCAGATAAATTAAAATCAGGTAGATTAGCATTTGCAATGTACTGAAGAACAAAACCACAACTGCCAAAAAAGAAAATGCAGGCAAGAAAACTGGCAAAAATAGGATCCTGTGTACCATTTTCCATTTTCCAATAAACAGCAGAGACTACGCTGATTAAAGACATGACATAGCAGAACATAGCAAAAAACCAGGAGATTTTCTGACCTAATCTACGTTCTTTTTTTATAACATCATTATTCATATTAGTGTATTCCAGTGGTTGTTCTAAAAGTGAGATGCTAATCTACCATAATGCTCACAATTTAACCATGACATTGGTTAAGGATCCTGTAGTCGTTATTCTGCTGTCAAAAATAAGAAATAAAGCATTTAGATAGTTCAAAGCTCAATGTTACTTTAAGTAACAATTTCAAATTTCAGGTATTTTATTTTTTTTATACGTTTTATATATCTATTTGTTTTTTAATAATTTTATATTAAGTGGTCTTAAAATTGCTCTGCTATGAAAAGAAAAATTAATTAATAAAAATTTAATAATTGACCAATGACTGACAATACTCGGGCATTAAAGCCCGCTCTTACTTTTTTACAACAACATGTTCCATTTTGCCAGATGCTGCCTGCCCATCAGGAATATCTGGCAATGCACCTTGAGCAGCTGTTTTATGCTGAAAATAATAACATTATTTTGCCTGAGGATGGTGTTGTCGGGGCCTTGTATATTGTTAAAAGTGGCAGTGTTAGCGGTGAAATGGATGATGCTTCCAGAGAGCGTAAATTATTAAAGCCGGGGCATTGTTTTCCTATTGATGCGCTGGTTAACAAAAGAGCGGTTAATATTCATTATCAGGCTATCAAAACCACTATTTGCTATCGTCTGACACAATTAAATTTTGAGTATCTAATGCAGCAAAGCCACATCTTTCATGATTATATTTCACAGCAAATACAATAAAGAACATCGTTGATATTATTATGGAAAAAACTAATTACGCTGAAGAAAATATTCGCTTACAAAAAAAACTTGAGCATCTTGAGTCAGAACTAGAACGGACAAAATTACAATTAACCCATTGTCTTGGAGTTCCTGCTCAGAAAAAAATAAAGCAATCATCAGAGCAGAATGAACTGTTCAGCCGCTATAAATTATGTGAAGCAAACTGGTCAGAAATACCCGAAAGCAAGCACCATGTGGGAAATAATACGAAAATAATTTCAGCATTTAAAATGCTCAATACACCGGTGACGTTTGAAATGTTTGATCGTTATTGTGTTGCTACTGGCCAGCAACCTCCAGGTGATAATGGCTGGGGTCGTGAAAACAGACCTGTTATCAATGTTAATTATCAGGATGCTTTAACTTATACTCGCTGGCTCTCTGAACAAACTGGCTGGCATTGTCGGATACCAACTGAGGCTCAATGGGAATATGCATGTCGTGCTGGTACCTATACGGATTATTGGTATGGCAGTGTGCCTGATCCTCGAATGATGGTGATGGGCACGGGCAAGACCATGCCGACTCCCGGGTCTCGTTTAGCTAATCCATGGGATCTCTATGATATGCATGGCAATGTCTGGGAATGGACCGCAACTACTAAGGGAGATGAATATATTCTTTGCGGGGGGAGCTGGTATAACAAGGCGAATTGGCTGACCAGCAGCGCAAGAAATATTTCATATCCTAATTTTAGTCATAACAACTGGGGATTTCGGATAATACGCCAATAGGAATATTTTGTTACTTTTTTACACGTTATTTGTTACTTTAAGTAACATTATAGGATGCCACATCAAGATAGTTGAACTAAGCTATTGTTTTAAAAGATATAATCAATGTGGCACAGATATCGCTTTTATATAAAGCTAGGCAAGAGGTATTCGACATCAAATCGCCAGCTATTCGAGAAACTTAAAGTCGAAAAACAAAACAAAGGAAAGAATGATGAGTGATAAGAAAAATTCAGCAGGTTGGTCACGCCGTGACATTATGAAAGCTGCGGGTGCATTTTCAGCCGCTGGTACAATGCCCATGTTTTTCAGTCGTGGGGCCTGGGCAGCCGAGAGCTTTAGAAATGATCCGGGTAATTCTGCCACTGTTAAATTGGGATTTAATGTGCCTCAGACAGGTGCTTATGCTGATGAAGGTGCTGATGAATTACGTGCATTCAAACTGGCGGTCAAACATCTTAATGGTGAAGGTGATGGTGGTTTAATGAACACCATGAAGCCATTAAGCCTTAAAGGTAATGGTATTCTGGGTAAGAAAGTAACTTATGTAACAGGTGATACTCAAACTAAATCAGATGCGGCTCGTGCTTCTGCAAAACGTATGATTGAAAAAGATGGTGTACTGATGTTCTCAGGCGGTTCTTCTTCTGGTGTTGCTATTGCAGTACAATCGCTGGCACAAGAAATGGGCGTCATTTTCATGGCAGGCCTGACTCACTCAAATGATACTACCGGTAAAGACAAGCGTCGTTATGGTTTCCGCCATTTCTTCAATGCAAAAATGTCTGGTGCAGCACTTGGACCTGTATTGAAAAAAGAAATGGGTACAGAACGTGCCGCTTATCACTTAACTGCTGATTACACCTGGGGCTGGACACAGGAAGAATCAATTAAAGAAACCACTGAAGGTCTTGGCTGGAAAACAGTTAAAACAGTCAGAACACCTGTTGGTGCAGGTGACTTCTCGCAATATATTACTCCTATCTTAAACTCCGGTGCTGACACTCTTATTCTTAACCACTATGGTAAGGATATGATTAACTCCCTGACTCAGGCCATTCAATTTGGTTTGAAAGATAAGAACGTTAACGGCAAAACATTTGAAATTATTGTGCCTTTATACTCACGTTTGATGGCTCAGGGCGCTGGCAAAAACCTGAGAGGTATTTTAGGTACCACTAACTGGAACTGGGCACTGAAAGATGCCGGTTCACAAGCGTTTGTTAAATCATTCGGTAGTGAATATGGATTCCCACCATCACAGGCAGCTCATACCTGTTATGTACAAACTCTTTTATATGCAAATGCCTGTGAAATGGCTGGCACATTCTACCCACCTGAAGTGATTAAGCAATTAGAAGGCTTCAAATTCGATGGTATGGGTAATGGTAAAACTGAATACAGAGCAGAAGATCATCAGTGCTTTAAAGATGTCTTAGTTGTTCGCGGTAATGAAAATCCAACCAGTCAGTTTGACTTACTTGAAATTGTTCAGGAAGTCCCACGTGCTCAGGTCGAATATGATGCGAAAATCTTTGGCGGTGAATTAGGCCCTTATAAGGTTTAACTCTTTTTCCCACTAAAAAAGCAGTACACAATGTACTGCTTTTTAGTGTTTACACATAAATTTTTTTATCAAAGAATATTTATGTGCAAACACTTTTGCAATCTACTTTTAATCCTTAACAATAGCGAAGCAGTAAACTATGGATGCAATCTTTCTCCAGATACTCAATGGGCTTGACAAAGGGGGTGCCTATGCACTCATCGCACTCGGCCTGACCCTTGTATTTGGTACGCTTGGGGTCGTTAACTTTGCACATGGTGCTTTATTTATGCTGGGCGCATTTTGTTCTGTCAGCTTTTATAAATTACTCACTCTTTCAAAACAGGTAAAAGATGAAAGTATTACCTTTTTTGATGCCTTCAAAGAACAACCTTACCTGGAAATATGGTTCGGTGATTATGGCACAGCAATTATTGATTATGCAGTACCACTTTCCATACTTTTTGCCATCCCTGTCATGCTATTGATTGGTTTAATTATGGAACGAGGCTTGATTCGTCACTTTTACAAACGAACTCATGCAGAACAAATTCTAGTAACCTTTGGGCTTGCCATTGTTCTTCAGGAATTGATTAAATCTTTCTTTGGTGCCAATCCAATTCCAATGCCTCCACCTGAAATTGTCTCTGGCAGCGCACCAATTGGCGCCTTATTTGGTTTGGGTGAATCCGTTGTTTATCCCTGGTGGCGACTGATTTATCTGGCTTTTTCTGGAATTGTTATTGCTGCTGTTTTTGCTTTCTTAAATATGACGACATACGGTATGGTTGTGCGAGCCGGTATGATGGATAGAGAAACTGTCGGCCTGCTTGGTATTGATGTTGAACGACGATTTACCGTTGTCTTTGGACTCGCTGCCGTGGTAACTGGTTTAGCCGGTGTGATGTATGCACCAATTTTACCGCCAGATTATCATATGGGTATGGACTTTCTGGTGCTCTCTTTTGTCGTTGTTGTTGTCGGAGGCATGGGTTCCTTAGGTGGTGCAGTTGCAGCCGGATTCTTACTTGGAATTTTGCAGTCATTTGCTTCAATGAATGAAATAAAATCCATTTTCCCTGGTATTGACCAAATCATTATTTATCTTGTTGCCGTTATTATCCTGTTGGTCAGACCACGAGGTTTATTAGGACGCGAAGGGGTAATGGAGGACTAATTATGAAAGCACCTACTATAAAAAACGACATTTTAGTTATGCTGATTTTCTCAGCAGTAATATTAAGTATGCCAATCTGGCTTGAACCACTGGGTGCAAGCTACCCTGATCTGCTGCAAAAATTTGCAATTTTCGGCATTTTTGCCGTGGGTTACAATATTTTATTTGGATTGACCGGTTATCTCTCCTTTGGACATGCCGCATTTTTGGGTGTGGGTTCATATACAGCAGTCTGGTCATTTAAACTGCTTACAATGAATATATTTCCAGCTATTATATTCAGTGTTCTGCTCTCTGGTTTATTTGCCTTGTTAATTGGCTTTATTACCTTACGTCGTTCGGGTATTTATTTCTCGATTTTGACCCTGGCTTTTGCACAAATGTTTTACAACCTGGCTTATTCAGTTTTGACCCCGATCACTAACGGTGAAACAGGCTTGCAACTGGCAAGGACTGATCCGCGAGTTATTGACCGGCTATTTTCTGAAGCAGGTGAAGGCTTGCCATCTACTGACTTTTTTGGTCTGGCCATGAGTGGTTACTCGGGGTTTTATGTTTGTGCAATCATACTCATTGTTGCTTTTTTTATCTCGCAACGAATTTTTCATTCGCCATTTGGAATCAAGCTCAGAGCGATTAAATCTAACCAGACCCGAATGAAATATACTGGTTATAGCACCAGACCTTATCTTCTTACTGCTTTTGTTATTTCTGGTATGTATGCCGGACTGGCAGGTGGACTGATGGCTGCAACCGATCCACTTGCAGGTGCAGAACGTATGCAATGGACGGCATCTGGCGAAGTGGTTCTAATGACTATATTAGGTGGTGTGGGTACTTTAATCGGGCCTATGCTTGGTGTGGGTATTATTAAATACTTTGAAAATATTTTCTCTGCACTTAATGAACAGGGATTACATCAAGCCTATTCCTTTATGCCTGACTGGTTGTCTAATATTTTGGTTCCAATGACATCCCCTTTTGTTGGCGAAGGCTGGCACCTGACATTGGGGGCATTATTTGTCTTCATCGTTGTTTTCTTACCCGGTGGTATTATGGAAGGCATTGACATGATTAAAAAACTTTTTTCTAAAAAATCATCTGAACCTGATTTTGAGCCTATAGAGAAAAAAACGACGCCTGAGAGTGGAAAGTAAGGGAACAATAAATTATGAGTAATATTATTTTAGAAATTGATAATGTGCAAAAATCCTTTGGTGGTCTTAAAGCTCTGAGTGATCTCAACTTGAAGATAGAAGAAGGCAAAGTACACGCTATTATTGGTCCCAATGGTGCAGGTAAGTCAACCATGCTGAATGTCTGCATTGGGCAGCTTGCGCCAGATAGCGGCACGGTCACCTTTAATGGTGAAAACATGATTGGCAAAGCACCTCATGAAATTAATCAGGCAGGCATCTCAAGAGTTTTCCAGACACCTGAAATTTTTCCTGATTTAAGCTTATTGCAAAATGTTATGATTCCAGCCTTTGCCAGGCAAGAAGGCGCGTTCAAAATGAATATCTTTCGCAGTTTATCCAATGAGAATAATATTCAGGATGAAGCCTGCCAAATCCTTGAAGATATTGGACTTATTGAGCAGATACACTCAATTGCAGGTAGCTTGTCACGCGGTGATAAAAGACGTCTTGAATTAGCGATGTGTCTGGTGCAACATCCCAAATTGCTGCTTCTTGATGAACCTACCGCAGGCATGGCACGTCATGACACCAATAAAACAATTGACTTATTAATGAAAATTAAAGAAGGCGGCATGACTAAAATTATTATTGAGCATGATATGCATGTTGTCTTTAGTGTTGCCGATCATATTTCTGTGCTGGCACAGGGAACTATTATTGCCTCAGGTACCCCGGATGAAATTCGAGGTAATCCAAAAGTACAGGAAGCCTATTTAGGTGGAGCACATTTATGAGTAATAATGTCCACGCTCCAGTGGCGCCTAGAATTTCAAACACTGGTAATGCAACTGCTTTTTTCTCCGTCTGGGATATGCATTCATATTATGGCGAAAGCTATATTGTTCAGGGCGTTAACTTTGATGTACGTGAAGGTGAAATTATTGCCCTGCTGGGCCGAAATGGCGCAGGCAAAACATCAATATTACGTTCCATTGCTCGCGCATCATCACCTCAGGTCAAACATGGTGAGATCTGGCTGGATCACAAACCCATACACAGCATGAAATCTTATCAGGCTGCACAGCTTGGCATTGCTCTGGTGCAGGAAGATCGATGCATTATTGCAGGACTAACTGTTGAAGAAAATTTAAAACTGGCTCAAATTGCAGAGCCTATTGGTTGGACAATCGAGCGTATCTATGAACACTTTCCAAGGCTGGGTGAACGCCGCGATCAAATGGGTGTTACTCTATCCGGTGGTGAACAACAGATGCTGGCCATTGCACGAGCATTAGCAAGAGATATTAAGTTACTTCTTCTTGATGAACCTTATGAAGGTCTGGCGCCTGTTATTGTACATGAGATTGAAAAAATTCTAGACAGCATCAAAAAACTGGGTATCACTACTATTATTGTCGAACAAAATGCAATTGCTGCACTACGCCTTGCCGATAGAGCGATTATTATCGATATGGGTCATGTTGTGTTTGATGGACTGGCGCAAGAAGTTTTGGATGATGAAGATTTAAGACAGCAATATCTGGCAATTTAATAAATATTGGCTGTCTAATTGATTTAAGCTGCAGTTAATATTTTTCAGATCTCCAGAATCCCATAGTATTTGTTCCGACTTCGGGTAAATATGTGATTCTGGATGCTCCTAAAACAACTCATACTGTGCCTGTATTATTTTTTCTAATGAGTTGTCAAAAACCATTAATAGTGCATCAACAACCGGGGCTATCTGCTTTTCAATATAATGCTCATAATCCAGAGGGTTTTTATTAAATTCTACGGGTTCCGGGCCACTAATTGTGATCACATACTCTATCCAGCCGCCGTATTGGTAACGTGAGCTTTGCTGATTTTGCTGCTGTGCATAGAATTCAGCTTTTTTTGCTGCCTGAGCATGGGGTGGACAATTTTTAGTATAATCGGATAAGTTTTGTCTTAATCGTTTTCGATAAACCAGTTTATTATCCAGTTTTCCCTGTTTTAAATCGTTAATAATATTTTTTAAGTAGCTTTCATAGGCTAAGTCATTAAAAATACATTGGTAGATTTTCTGCTGTACTTCTCTGGCCAGGCTAGTCCAATCTGTTCTGACCGTTTCTAAACCTTTAAATATAATCTTGCCTCCCTCTTTATTATCAGAGCTGGAAAGCATGCCCGCATAACGTTTTTTACTGCCTTTGTCTGATCCTCTCATGGTAGGCATAAAAAATCGAATATAGTGAGTTTCATATTCCATTTCCAGAAATGATTCAATTCTATATTTGTCTTGCAACTCCTTTTGCCAATGTTGGTTAATGATACTGACCAGATCATGGCCGATGTTATCTGCTTCAGTTTTATCTTTTGCACCATTCAAGGAAATAAAAACTGAATCAGTATCACCATAAATAACATCATAGCCTTCAGTTTCAATGATCTCAGCTGTTTTGATCATCAGTTCATGACCTCTTAATGTGATTGAGCTGGTGAGCCGTGCATCATGGAGTCGACAACCTGATGTGCCAAGTACACCATAAAAAGAATTCATAATAATTTTTATGGCCTGAGACAGTGCGGTGTTATTTGATTTCTTTGCCTGATCTCTGGCCTGCCATAATGATGTAATAATTTCAGGTAGTATTGGCTCCTCACGGGAAAAGCAAATACCGTTAAATCCAGGAATACATTGTGTTTCATCTATTTCTTCTGCTTTAACCCGGGCATAAGGATCGACCTGAAAGGTTCGAATAATACTGGGGTACAGACTTTTATAATCAAGCACCAGGACGCTATCATACAAGCCTGGTTTTGAACTCATAACATAACCCCCGGGTGCTGAAAGTGTCTCCTCTCGATCATAAATATTGGGTGCAACATAGCCTTTTCGGTGCAGTCGGGGTAAATACTGGTTGTCAAAAGCAGCAACTGAGCCCCCTGTTCGATCCATCTCCAGCCCTGTTAATCGTGCTCGTTCTATGGCAAAGGCAATCAAATCTGTATGTTGAAAAATATCCAGGACAAGCTGACAGTCTTCAAGGTTATAAGCCGCTAACGCCAGCTTGTCCTCATAAAACAGGCGTTTTATTTCTTTGGCATTTTTCAGCGGATCATAATTTATTTTTTCAGATGAACTCTGTGCTTTAATTAACTTTCCCCTGCCCAATAATTCATTGCCTACTGATTCAAGTGAAAAGCTTCGAAAGTTCCAGGTGGCACTTTTTAAGGTGTCAATACCATCTAAAACAACACGTCCGGGAATTAGTAAAAAATAATGACTTTGCTCCGTCTGTGCTTTACGCCACACGGGTAGACTTTCTGAGCGGCCAATGGCCAGAGAAATGTTAAGACTATCGGCTTTTTTTTGTAGAAAACGGAAGTCAAAGTTAATGACGTTCCAGCCAATTATTATATCCGGATCCTGCTGTATAATGAGTTCAATAAAACGCAGCATTAAGTCTTTTTCAGTATCTAGACACTCAATATTTTGTGTGTTTTTTCCTTCGTTTGCACAACCTTTCATTAATGTGACATGCCACTTATCACTCAGCAATGAAATAGAATAAAGTTCCTGGCTATCATAGGCTGTCTCGATATCAAGGGAAATGATTTTTAAATGAGGCTGGTATTTATCAGGATGAGGATGCGGCTTAATTTTTGGGTTAAGAATAAGTGCTGTCAGGTGCTTTGTTGCAGTTTGATCCTTTAAGTATATCCTGACTGGCCCGGTTAGAAATCGTTCTGTTAAATAGCGTTCAACGGGTCTGATATCGGCTTCGTAATGTTGCAAATCTAATTTCTTTAATCGATCGCGTGCCTGATATAAAGCTTGTTGGGAATTGAAATAAACTGCAGCAACCGGTTGATGATTAAAATCTTTTAAATGCAAGGGCTTTATAGTGGTGTCCGGGAATGAAGCCAAAGCACTGGAAACGACTTTAAGGTCATTCTGCCGGATGAAAAATACAGCCTGTTGATTTTCAACTAAAACATGAATCGGGCCTGATCTGCTGATAAACCAGAAATCCAGAATGATCCCTTTTGCGGTATCACGCCACTGACGGGTCAAAAGAAATGCATCAATGAAGTGTTCAGAATCAGACATGATATTCCTGAGGACATGGATGGCCCAGCCATGTTAATATTTTAATAAAAAGGTAATAATAAAGGTGGGTGAGCCGTCTATTCCCCCAACTTTGAATAACTATGCAGTTTAATTAAATGTTAATCAATTAAATTGAATGTAAAGTTCAGATTAATTGATTTTATTAATCATAAAAAATTAACTAAACTGCTTCCATCAGTTGCAGCAAAGAGCAACATAAATTTTGAATTAACTGGAGAAAAAAATGGAAAATCGTGAAGGTCAAAGAGTTCCAGCCGTTACTTTTAAAACCCGTCAAAATAGTGAATGGGCAGACATCACCAGTAGTGATTTGTTTGATAATAAAAGAGTCGTTGTGTTCGCACTTCCAGGTGCATTTACTCCCACCTGCTCTTCAAGTCACTTACCAAGATATAATGAATTGTACCCTGTTTTTAAAGACAATGGCATTGATGATATCTACTGTTTGTCAGTCAACGATACTTTTGTTATGAATGCCTGGCAGGATGATCAAAGTGCAGAGAAAATTACTATGCTCCCTGATGGCAATGGCGAATTTTCAAAAGGCATGGGAATGCTGGTAGACAAGAAAAATCTGGGCTTTGGTGATCGCTCCTGGCGTTATGCAATGATTGTTAATAATGGTGAAATTGAAAAAATGTTCATTGAGCCTGAGGTTGATGGTGATCCGTTCGGTGTGTCTGATGCCGATACGGTTTTAAAACACATTAATCCAGAAGCTAAAGCACTGCCCACCGTGAGCGTTATAACTCGTAAGGGCTGTCCGCATTGTACTCGTGCTAAAGAACTTTTGGCTGCAAAAGGTTTGCCTTTTGAAGAAGTAGAGTTAAATCAGAGTATTACAAATCGTTCATTAACAGCTCTAAGCGGTGCTCACTCAACGCCACAGGTTTTTATGGATGGTAAACTAATTGGTGGTGCAGATGATTTAGAAGCATTTTTTAAGTAGTTTTATGCGTTCATCCCCATGCTCTGTGTGGGGATGTTTAAGCCTGAGAATTTATTTGGGTAAAGGGAGGGAGCATCAGGATATCTAAAAAGCATGATGCTTTTCAAGAAATCGGGTTGAGACTGCAGAGATCAGCATGGTTAACAGAACAGCAGTAAAAAATAGATACAAGCCATAATGTATTTGCATTTCAGCAATACTATCAAATTTAATACTTACCACCATTAAAGCAACTACAAAGACATCAAGCATTGACCATTTTCCAAGATGGTGTATCCATTTTAATAATAGTTGTACCGTTGTGCCTGCCTGTGAATTCCAGATATAGAGGATAATGCCGAGTTTGAACAGGGGAAATAAAAGGCTGAAAATAAAAATGATTAAAAATAAAAGCACATTTCCCTCTTCTAATAAACTGAAAAGTGCGGAGACCAGTGAAATTGTATTGGAAAAAAAATAAAATTTATCCAGGGTAAATAAGGGTGCAAACAGACTGCTGATAAATAATACCAGGGTGAACAAGCTGGTCAGATTGATGATCCAGCGAGCAATGGGAAAGCGTTTAGAAAAATTGGTTATTTGTGCCTGAGGGCGTTCAGATAAATAATCGTCAGACATAGCACTTAATCATTGGTAAGCTGTCGGATTTTTGGCAGGAGATCACTGACAATCATGCCTTTTTTACCATCCAGTGATGCCAGATCACCTGCTTTTGCGTGCAGGCAAACACCCAGCTGTGCAGCATAAGATGTGGGCAGTTTCTGAGCCAGTAATGCTCCGATAATTCCTGTCAGACAGTCACCCATGCCGGCACTGGCCATGCCTTCATTGCCATAAGGACAAATTGAAATATTATCATCCAGATTAACCAGAGTGCCGGCACCTTTTAAGATAAATATGCCATGGTATTTTTGTTTGAGAGCTCGGATCATCTGAAAGCGATCAGACTCAACCGAAGGGAATTCTGTTGAGTGATGCAGCAGGCGGGAAGCTTCACCAAAGTGAGGGGTATAAATAATCTCAGGATCATGGATCACAAAATTATGCCGGGCCATAATGTTTAAGGCATCGGCGTCAATGACACAAGTTACTTGTTTTACATTATTTTCAGACTGATGCTTAAGTAATTTTATGACCCGGTCAAGTAGTGCCATACCCCATTGTTGTGTACCCAATCCAGGTCCAATAGCAATTGCGGTTGCTTTTTTTAACAGGGGTTCAAGATCCTGTGCTGTTTCAACACCATGTACCATCAGCTCAGGGCGGGCACTGTTGACGGCATTAATATTATCCTTTCGGGTAGCGATGCTGACCAGTCCTGCGCCAGCTCTGAGAGCTGCTTCTCCGGCAATACGACAGGCTCCTGACATGCCATAATCGCCACCAATGATCAACAGATGGCCATTGTCACCCTTATGACTGGTGGGACTACGGCAGGGAAGTTGTCGAGCAATCTCATTCCACTCCATTAGTGTGGCACTATGTTTAATATCAGTATAAAGACTGTCAGCAACACCCAGCGAAGCAAAGTGCATCTCTCCGCAATAATGGCGTGCCTTAGCAGTATACATACCCATTTTTTGTGCTATAAAAGTGATTGTGTGAGTGGCTCTGACAGCAACCCCATGGGTTGAACCTGTATCGGCACTTAAGCCTGATGGTATATCAACCGAAATCACCGGTTTTGAACTGTTATTGATCATGGTGGCAGCATCATGCCACTCGTCTTCCAGTGCCCGGTTTAATCCTGTGCCAATCAGTGCGTCGACAATGAGATCAGTTGCAGTGAAATGTGTTTCTTCCAGTGAATGAATAGTGCCACCGCTTTCAAGCCAGCCCTGACAGGCATGATGAGCATCGCCTGAGAGCTTTTCAGGGTCGATTATGGATACAAGATGGACTTTTAAATGGGCTTCGTTGTCTTCCTGGCTTGCCAGTCGTGCCAGAACATAACCATCTCCAGCATTATTACCTGCGCCACAGACAATAGTAATATGATGAATATGTGAATAACTCCGACTGATAAAATCCAGCATGGATTGTGCGGCGCGATTCATTAATTCATAGCTGGTGTCAACATAGCCCTGATCGACCATGAGATAGTCAATTTCACGTACTGCTTTGGCTGAATAACAGTAGTGGACATAATCAAAGCGATTATCCGTTGAGGCAGACTCCAGAGCTTGATTATCATCTTTTTCTGAAGATGGGTCATAAGAAGATTGCTTGTAATTCATTGAGATAACGAAGCCCCCGTTCTGTGGGTTTAATGTGGTGTAGTTGCCAGTCTATTAAGCCCAGTTTGACCGCCTTATTCAGTCCACTCTTAATTTGACTGATAGGAAGACCTGTATGTTTATAAAACAGTTCACTATCAAAACCACCTGTCAAACGACTGGCATTGAGCATAAACTCAAAACCGATATCATGACGGGAAAGTTTTTCTTCTCCCCCAATGATATCGGATGTTGCACTGTTTTCCAAATAACTTTGCGGATGCTTGAGTTTCCAACGGCGAGTAATGCTTTGTTGGGCGGCATTGCTGATTTTCCCATGAGCCCCGGCACCAATTCCCAGATAATCTCCAAATTGCCAATAATTTAAGTTATGACGGCATTCTCTGCCAGCTTTGGCATAGGCAGAGATTTCGTAATGCTGGAAACCAGCATCCGCTAATACCTGCTGGCATTGAGTCTGCATTTCAAAACTAAGATCATCATCAGGTAACACGGGTGGCTGATGAGCAAACAGAGTATTGGGCTCCAGGGTTAATTGATAATGAGAAAGATGTGTTGTTTTAAAATTAACACCCTGTTGTATATCATTAATGGCACCTTTAAGTGATTGTCCGGGAAGGGCATACATCAGGTCAAGATTAATATTATCAAATCCGGCCTGTTGTGCCCGTTCAATGGCCTGTATGGCTTGTCGGCTATCATGGATACGACCTATTTTTTGTAATAGTTGATCATCAAAGCTCTGTATGCCCATGGACAGGCGATTGATTCCAGCCTGAAGAAATTCTGTAAATTTTGTTTGATCCACTGTGCCCGGATTGGCCTCCATGGTAATTTCAGCCATAGGAGAGATTTTCAGGTGAGCATTGAGCTGACTTAATAAATGCTGCATGGATTCAGGCTCAATTAAACTGGGTGTACCGCCGCCAATAAAGATACTTTGTATGGTTCGGCCCCAAATATCGGGAAGCTCCTGATGCAGATCATTGATGAGAGCTTCAACGTAGTTTTTATCACGTTGTTTATTGTTCTGCACAGGTGCTGTATGAGAATTAAAATCACAATAGGGACATTTTTGTGCACACCAGGGGTAGTGAATATAGAGTGATAAGGGGGGGAGTGTGGTAAAGTTTAGCATTGCTTCATTCTACTATAAATTCAGGTATAGATTCAGGTATAGATTCAGGTACATTTATCCGGGGATCAGACTCAGCTGACCATAAATGATAAAAAAAATTATCCACATTGATATGGATGCCTTCTTTGCTTCGGTAGAACAAAGGGACAATCCAGCGCTGCAAAAGCGACCCGTTGTTGTCGGCGGCAAGCCTGATAGTCGGGGTGTTGTGGCAGCAGCCAGCTATGAAGCCCGGCAATATGGCATTCACTCTGCCATGCCCTGCTCTCAGGCTTATCGAAAATGCCCTCAGGCTGTTTTTGTTAAACCAAGGTTTTCAGCCTATCGTGAAGTTTCACAACAAATACATGCTATTTTTGCTCAGTATACAGATTTAATAGAACCTTTGTCCCTGGATGAAGCCTATCTTGATGTAACCGAGAATAAAGTGAATAACCCCTCTGCAACTCGTATTGCTCAGGCTATTCGCCAGCAGATCAAGCAGAAAACAGGACTGACTGCTTCAGCAGGGGTGTCTTATAATAAATTTATTGCCAAAATTGCCTCTGATATTAATAAACCAGATGGCATTAAAGTGGTCTTACCAGAAGAAGGGGAAGCTTTTGTTGCACAGTTGTCTATTGGTCGTTTTTATGGCGTTGGCCAGGCAACAGAAAGAAAGATGAGAGCTTTGGGTATTGAAAATGGTGCCCATTTAAAAGAAAAATCTTTGGATTTTTTACTGCAAAACTTTGGTAAGGCTGGTTCCTTTTATTACCAGATAGCCCGAGGCCTTGATAAAAGAGAGGTGAATGCTTTTCGGGAGAGAAAGTCATTGGGTAGTGAAACCACATTTATAAATGATCTCTCAGATATGGATGAGCTATTAAAACAAATGTCTTCTCTGGCTAAGGAGGTAAGTGATGATTTACTCAAAAAGAAAATAAAAGGTAAAACTATTACCCTGAAAGTCAAATACGATGACTTTGTACAGGTGACCCGAAGCAAGACCATTGAGCGTAAAATAAATGACTATGATACCATCTATTCACTGTGTAGAATGTTACTGATGAAAACAGATGCGGGTCAGAGAAAAGTCCGCCTGCTGGGTATCAGCTTATCTTCCTTTGCAGAGCCTTCTCAGGGAGCAGGTGTAGAAAATTTAGTGATGCAGCAGCTGGAACTGGATTTATTGCACACCAATAAACCCAGAGCGCCGCTATAATCATCAAATATTTAATATTAATATGGAACATAGATGCAACTCAGTTTTACCAAAATGCATGGCCTGGGTAATGATTTTGTGGTCATTGATGCTGTCTCACAACAGATTGAATTAACTGCTGAGCAGGTACGCTTTATTGCCGATCGGCGTTTTGGTGTGGGCTGCGATCAATTACTTATCGTTGAAGCACCTGATCAGGCTGATAGACAAATTATTGACTTTAAATATCGCATATTTAATGCTGATGGCAGTGAAGTTGAACAGTGCGGCAATGGTGCACGCTGTTTTGCCCGTTTTGTCCGGGAAAAAAAACTGACCAGCAAAGAGACAATTATTGTTGAAACTTATGGCGGCATTATTCAATTAACAATCAATAAGCAGGGACTAGTCACTGTCGATATGGGCAAGCCGCAATTTAAGCCGGAACAACTGCCTTTTATCCCCGCAGCAGGTGATTCTCAGAGTAATAATCGTTATACTCTTGCTGTTGATACAGGCAACGGAATTGAATCGGTCGAATTTTCCGCTGTTTCTATGGGTAATCCGCATATTACGATAAAAGTCGATGATATTGATTGCTACCCTGTGCAGCAGATTGGAAAAATACTGGAGTCACATGCCAGTTTCCCTAATCGGGTTAATGTCGGTTTCATGCAAATTATCAACCGGGAACAGATCCGGCTGAGAGTTTATGAGCGTGGTTCAGGCGAGACTCTGGCATGTGGAACGGGGGCCTGTGCCGCTGTGGCCAATGGTATGATACGAGGCTGGCTTGCAGAGCAGGTTGAGGTCATTTTACCGGCAGGAAATTTACACATACAATGGCATCAGGGCAAAAACTCCCTGATGATGACTGGTCCGGCCAGTTTTGTTTATGAAGGTCAAATAACATTATGAATTCAACGAGTGAACTAGAAAAACAAGCAGTAAACCCTGATGAAAAAGGACAGCAACTGGCAGCGGAAGGATCGTCTGATCCAGAAATCAATAAAGAACAAATTACGGTGGAGTATTTAGCAGAACATGCGGATTTTTTTGATCAGCATGCAGCACTTTTAGCTTCTTTGGAAATTGCTCATGCCAGTGGTGATGCTGTGTCATTAATAGAACGACAGGTGAGCATACTCAGAGAACAAAATTCTCAACACAAATCTCAACTGGCCGAGCTTGTGGCTATTGCTAAAGAAAATGAGCAGTCCAACCTGAGAATGCATAAATTGAGTCTTTCATTGATGGGCTGTACGGGGATTGATGCCTGTGAGGTGGCCCTGAATGAAGTCTTATGTGATGAATTTTCTGTGGATACAGTGGCACTTAAATTATCGATTGAACCACAAAGCGATCAGCCTGAGCATCTTTTTATGCAAAGCGGAACACTTTTAGAGACTGAGTTAGACAAACTTCTCAACACCCGTAAACCGATGTGTGGTTTTTTCAAAAAAATCCCATTGGATGAATTATTTGATGAACAATCTTCATCCATTACTTCTTTAGCAATTATTCCTCTTTTCATTGAAAAAAATAATTGCTTTGGTGCTTTAGTCTTGGGCAGCCATAATGTTCGACGCTTTAATGCAGATATGGGGACACTATTTTTAGAACGTCTTGGTGAAACATTAAGTCATAGACTCAGTGCTTTTATATGAAAAAAACAGTTGATGCATTTATTCTTTATCTGAAAATTGAGCGTCAACTCTCCACTAATACTTTATCCAGTTATCAGCGTGATTTGAACCAGGCAATTGAATATTTTACGCAAGATGAGCAACACCTCGGAAAGAAAATCAGCTCCTGGCAGCAAATCAACAGTCACCAATATCGTGCCTATGTTGCTCGACAGCATCGGAAAAACCTCTCTGGAAAAACCATTCAGCGGCAGCTTTCATCATTGCGGCGTTTGTATGAATACCTGATAAAAGAACAACTTGCTGCAAATAATCCGCTCAATGGTGTCACTGCCCCCAAAAGCCGCCGAAAATTACCCAGAGCGCCTGATATCGAGCAGCTTGAGCAACTACTTCACAAAGGTGATAATGACCCTTTGTTGATCCGAGACAGGGCAATGTTTGAGCTATTTTACTCTTCCGGTTTACGCCTGTCAGAATTAACCAATATCGATAAGCTTGATCTTAAACTACAGGATCATCAGCTTAGAGTCTTAGGTAAGGGCAATAAAGAGCGTGAGTTACCCATTGGGAAAAAAGCCGTGCAGGCATTGAATGAATGGCTGAAAGTGAGAGGCGAACTGGCTAAGCCTGATGAGCAGGCGGTCTTTGTGTCGCGCTTTGGTACGCGCATTACTCCACGAGGTGTACAACAGCGTCTGAATAAAATGGCCACTGATCAAGGTCTGCCCGTGCATCTGCATCCTCACATGCTCCGCCACGCTTTTGCCAGTCACTTATTGGAGTCCAGTGGTAATTTAAGGGCTGTACAGGAGTTACTGGGCCATGCAGATATTTCCACCACACAAATCTATACCCATCTCGATTTCCAGCACCTGGCTGATGTTTATGACAAGGCACACCCCAGAGCCAGAAAAAAATCTAATCACTAATTTTCACTAATTCAAATATTTATAAGTGCTTTAATGTTGAACATGGTTTGCCAAACAACTTATAATAAATCAACTACATTTTTAATGGATTTAATAGTCCAATAGAGTCGAAATAAGATTCTATAAATAATTAACTGACCTTGCTGTTATAAATTATGAATATAAATATCAATAAAAATAAGGTAAAAATTGTTTTTAGTCTTATTGTCCTGATTATAGCCTCAGCGATGCTATTTAATAATCATGAAGTTAAACAAAAACAAGCGGCATTAATACAACAAAAATTACTCCAGGAAGCCATTGCTCATTTTGATAATATGGTTGATACCAGAGCCTGGAATGCTATGTTCGGAGGTGTCTACGTTAAGCCAAAAGGTGGAATTAAGCCGAATCCACACTTAAAAAATAATACTTTACTCACTGCAGATGGTGTGCAATTAATAAAAATAAATCCTGCCTGGATGACACGTCAGATATCAGAAATTTCCAATAAAAAAAGAAAATATTTCTACCGGATCACGAGTTTGAATCCACTAAATCCTGACAATATAGCTGATGAATTTGAACGTGAAGCCTTAGTTTATTTTGAGGATCATAAGAAGCAATCGTATTTTTATAAATTCACCCAAAATGGACAAAGTTTTAACTTTATGGGCAGTTTGCTGGTTGGAAAAACTTGTCTCAACTGTCATAAAAAACAAGGTTATCAGGAAGGTGATGTTCGGGGTGGAATACGAGTTTCTATTCCAAGTGATATTTTCAAGCAAGAGATGGCGGTATTAAATTCACAAACTCTTACTATTAATATCAGCATAATAGCAATAGCATTATCATCAATTATTCTCTTCATCTGGTTTGTTGAATTATTTTATAAACATCAACAGGAGATTGAACGTGTTAATGCTTCTCTTGAGAAAAAAGTTGATCAGAGAACCCATTCATTAAAAGTAATGGTTCAGCAAGAACAATATATCAAGGAGGTGTTGAGAACAGTTTCTGATGTCAATGCCTTATTACTCACTTCTTTTTCATTAAATAATATTCTCAAAGATAGTGTTGAGCGGCTTGCACAACACCATAATTACCGTTTTATCTGGATAGGACTTATTAATGATAATTTGCTTGAAGTCGCATACAAATCGACGGATGAGAAAAAAATTATTGATGGACTGGTTTATAGCCTGGAGGGTGATGAAAAACTAAAAAATTTAACTGCCTTAAAAGCAATTAAGACTAACAGGACTATTATTGAACAATTTAATAAGCCGTCCGATACAACAAATCAAACCCGTCGAGAATATGACTACCAGATCCACTGGACCATTTCTATTCCTCTAAATACCCATGATGATGATAATCTGTTAGGTGTATTAAATGTCTATATCGATAGGCAAGACGGTTTTGAAATTGAAGAAATTAAAGTTCTGGAAAGCCTTGCAACTGATTTAAGCCTGATTTTACATGCCAGTCAACAAGAAAGTACCTTGAAGGAGATGGAATATGAAAAAATTTCTAACTATGAAGAAACAATCCTGGCATTTGTTGACATCATTGAGCAACGAGATACTTATACTGCAGGTCATACCATTCGAGTCGCTCAATATTGTAAGAAAATTGCCATTGCAATGGGGATCTCCCCTGAAGAGGTGAATCGTTTAGAAAAAGCTGCTATTTTGCATGACATTGGAAAGGTTGCTACACCGGATGCTGTCTTGCTTAAGCCTGGAAAGTTAAACCTGCTTGAGTATGAGCTGATTAAACAACACTCAAAGGCAGGCTATAATATGCTTTCAAAAGTTGAAATGTACAAAGGACTGGCTGAGATCATCAAATATCATCATTCCAGATATGATGGCAAGGGCTACCCTAAAACAAAGTCGCCAGATGAAATTCCATTAGTTTCACATATTATGATTTTAGCTGATGCTTTTGATGCTATGACAACCAATCGAATTTATAAGCCAAGAAAAGAGATTGATGAAGCCTTAGATGAAATAAGGAATCTGTCGGGTACACAATTTCACCCAGAAGTTGCCAGAGTTGCCTGTGATGTTCTCAAAGGCGTTGAAGTAGAACAAACAAGCCAGATCCCCCATTCAGATCTGGAAGGAAAACGTTTTTCCTACTTTTTTCAGGATGCATTAACTGAGTTGTACAATGAAAGTTATTTTCAAGTTGTCTTATCAAACCCTGAGAGAGAACATAACTGTGTTAATTTTATTCTTCTAAGGGATTTTTCAAAATATAATCACATGGAGGGCTGGGACAATGGCAGTCAACTATTAATCAATGTTGCTCAATTATTAAAAAATCAATATTCCAACGCATTAATAATGCGCTATCAGGGCGATGATTTTGTTATATTAACCCGGCAGGATTTAACCATTGCTGCTGAAGATATTAATCAATTATCCCCATTTAAAGAAAGCAGCGTTTATGTTGAAGTTGAAAAGATTGAACTTGAAAACAAAATATATGATATGGCTGCCTTAGTGGAAGCCTGATAATATTTAAATACTTATAGCTCATTTGCTATTTTAATTATTCTGCTGTTCTCGTAAACGGCTGAGTTTTTCAATCACTTTTTCAGCACGTTGTCTGTTTTTCTTTGCCAAAACATTTTCTGGTTCATACAATAAAACTTGTTCCCACAGGCTGATGGCTTGATGAAATTGTCCATCGGTATAGTTTTGATTGGCTTTGGACATGAGTTGTTTTATGGTGTAATGAATAGAGCGATCGAGTTCTTGCTTGAGTTGTATCAGCTGTATATTGTTTTGATCGATTTCATCCAGTTGTGAAATGAGTTGTCTGGTTTTAAGAAAGTTACCGGCGCTAAAGCTTTTTTCAATGTCTTGCAGCAAGGTGTTATATTGCTTGTTTTTTAATTCTTTTTGAGACTTTATTTTCTTTTGTTTTTTATAATGATAGCTCTTGTTTGAGCGACTTTTTAGCTGTGTTAGTATTTTTTCACGTTGCTTACTGGGTTCTAATGCAATAGCCTGGGTGATCCGTGTTCTTGCAGTGGTATAGTGTTTTTCCTCAAGGGCTTGCTGAGATAATATCGTTTGTTTTTTTGCCAGAACGCCGGCCTCCTTGTTTAATTCTTTAAGTTGTTTTTTTAAAAATTCATTTCTCGGATCGGTGTTCAGTTTATTTTCATAAATGGGCAGTGTCTCTATCATCCAGAGAGAGCGCTTAAACATGATTTTTTGATTAATTGATGTTAATAATATCTGTTGTGCCTTAAGTAAATTTGTTTCAGTTTCAGCAAGGAGTCGATTGCTTTTTTCTGGTTTATCCAAAGGATATTTTTTTTTTGCCTGATCCAATAAGTCTAAGGCATTGGTCCATTCTTTATGCTTAATATATTTTTTGATTTGTGTGTCAATTTTCTGCTCATATTCACCTGCCTCAACTAAGAGTGATTTTTTTTGCATTTGTAATTGCTGATATTGTGGATGAGATTTTTTGACATAACTTAATGTAGAAAATGCTTTTCCAAATTCATTTTCTGCTGACCAGACATCAATTTGTGTGGCTAGATCATCTTGCTTTGATGCCACAAATGCGGTGCCGCATCCGCTTAAAAAAAGTATTGTAAATAAAGTAAAGATGAATGCTTGTGTTAACAGATTATTTTTCATTAAAATCATAGCTGAGTAATTTGTCCATATTCCTGGTCAGGTTGATTTGATTTTTATTAACGCATGAAGAAACCCTGTAGAGCGTAATGGGTTTTTTGTGGCCACGGATATTTATACAGCCTTTTTTTTCTATTTTAAAGTTCTCTTTAATGCCCTTGCAGGCCAACATAGTGTCAGGGATAACGACCTCGTTATTGTGGGCATGGCTGGCAATGCGTGCTGCAAGGTTAACAGAATCACCAATGACAGTATATTCCATTCTTTGCTTTGATCCCATATTACCTGCCAGCATGATGCCGCTATTGGCAGCGATATGAAAATTAATCGGGTTTTTATTTACCGCTTTACGTTGTTTATTCAAGTTATTAATTATTTTCTGGATCAACAGGGCACATGAAATTGCCTGGTAGGAATGATGAATATCCTGCCTGGGGACACCGAACACCAACATGGCACAATCCCCCATAAATTTATCAACATGGCCGCCATTAATATTGGCCGCCTGAGTAATTAAAGAAAAATATTCATTTAATAACTGGTTGGTTTTTTCAGGATTCATTGTCTGTGAAAGTTCAGTAAAGCCAATAATATCAACAAATAATACACTGGCCTCAACTTGCTGGCCGCCTAAATTGATGCCCTCTAAATTGTCTAAAATCTCTTTAGCAACAGTGGGCGAAAGATATCGTGAAAAAGCTTTTTCAACTGATTCCTTGTGTAATAAACCATCGGCCATTTGATTTAATGAATGCATCAGGATGCCAAACTCGTCATTTCTTCGATCATCAAAGTGAATATTATAATCACCTTTTGAAATAGCATGACTGGCTTTGACTAATGCTTCAATAGGTCTGGAAAGAAGTTTACCAAGAAAAAAAGCAAAGAAAATACTGAAAATAATCAATACAATTGTGGTCAATGCAATGGTATAAAGTGTTTTATTTCTGGCTTGTAGCAACAGACTTTGATCAAATGTCAGCAGAGCATAACCAATGGTAATATTCTTGTAACTGATTAAACCAATATAGGTCAGGTAAGAGGGCCTGTATTGAGAGAAAAATGGCAGGGTAAATAATGACTGGGAAGCATTATTGAAGTTTGTTGAGTCAGGTAAGTCAGGAAGCCATGAGAGAGTGGAAATTTTTGTCACATCATCAGGAAAGCTAAATGACGGTGGGATCAAACCCTTGCTTGTGCGTTTCTGTTGATCTTCAGAGTAAAAAGCAATGCCCTGAATTTCAGGATATTGTGAGATATTATTAACCAGAACATCCAGAACAAGTGCATCAGAGGTTAAAAAACCATCGGTTGATGAGGCAGTCAGTTGATGAATTAAAATATGGGCATAAGAATGCATTTGCTTTTCAAGTAATTTGTTTTGATCATGGATGATCAGCCCTCCTAACAGCAACATGCCTGCGGTGATAAGCAGCACCATAGAAAGGGCAAGCTTGTAGGCAAAAGGAAAGCTAACTTTTTGCATAGATTCCATAAAAGCTTCACTATAAAGTAAAAAAGACGAAAAATGTCTCATTAAATATTCATCAGAACCTTGATTTTAGTATAAATAACCCCTATTTCAAAGAATTCGTATAGAACATAAAAATAGCCTGACCAGAAGGAGCCTGTCCGAGAACAGGTTTTCCGCAGCAGGTTTTCTATTTTTGGACTGGCCCCAGGTACTTCTGAGGCTTTACGATCAAACAGGATAAAGACATTGGAACAATACAGAGGAACAACCATTCTTTCAGTACGTCGTGGTAATCAGGTGGTTATTGGTGGTGATGGTCAGGTATCCCTTGGTAATACCATAATGAAAGGTAATGCGCGTAAAGTTCGTCGCCTTTTTCATGATAAAGTTATTGCTGGTTTTGCTGGTGGAACGGCGGACGCATTTACACTGTTTGAGCGTTTTGAAGCCAAGCTGGAAAAACATCGAGGCCAACTGGTTCGTGCTGCAGTTGAACTGGCCAAAGACTGGCGTACAGAGCAATCGCTGAGAAAATTAGAAGCACTATTAGCCGTGGCTGATCAAAATGCCTCTCTCATAATTACGGGAAATGGTGATGTGATTGAACCTGAAGAAGGCTTAATTGCCATTGGCTCAGGTGGTCCTTATGCTCAATCAGCGGCTAGGGCATTATTAGATAATACCGAATTGAGCGCTCAGGAAATTGTTGAAAAAGGACTCGCCATTGCGGGCGATATTTGTATTTATACCAACCATAACCGCACAATTGAAGTTCTGGATTTAGATGATCTGGAAGAGCCATTAGCTAAGTGAGAGCCATTAGCTAAATAAGAGCCATCAGCTAAATTAAGAGCCATCAGCTAAATTAAGAGCCATCAGCTAGTAAATAAGAGCCATCAGCTAGAATGAAAACTATCAACAGAATAACAGCAGCCATAAACAGGAGTTTACAGAATCAATGTCTCAAATGACCCCCAGAGAAATTGTTCAGGAACTGGATAAACATATTATCGGTCAGGCAGATGCCAAGCGGGCAGTTGCTATTGCATTGCGTAATCGCTGGCGCAGGAGCCAGGTAGTAGAACCACTGAGTAGTGAGATCACGCCGAAAAACATCCTTATGATTGGTCCAACGGGGGTGGGCAAAACAGAAATTGCTCGCCGCCTGGCACGTCTGGCTAATGCCCCCTTTATAAAAATCGAAGCAACCAAGTTTACTGAAGTTGGTTATGTTGGACGTGATGTTGAATCAATTATTCGTGATCTTCTTGATGTGTCTATTAAAATGACCCGTGAGCAGGCTATGGAAAAGGTTCAAAATCGTGCCATGGATGCTGCAGAAGAACGTATATTAGAAATTTTATTACCCCCGGCACGTGGTGAAAGCGATGAATGGGGCAGTGATTCAAATTCTGCAGACTCGGCAGATAATTCAACCCGGCAGAAATTCCGCAAAATGCTGCGAGAAGGCAAGCTGGATAGTAAAGAAATTGAAATAGAAGTAAGTGCACCCAGTGTGGGTGTTGAGATTATGGCTCCTCCCGGTATGGAAGAAATGACCAGCCAGCTTCAGGGTATGTTTCAGAATCTGGGCAGCAGCGGTAAAACAAAAACACGAAAAACATTGATTAAAGATGCAATGAAACTGCTGACTGAAGAAGAAGCAGCAAAATTAATCAATGAAGAAGAGAGCAAACAACTTGCCGTCACGAATGTTGAGCAAAATGGTATTGTCTTTCTTGATGAAATTGACAAAATTGCGACTCGCAGTGGCGGTGGCAGCGGTCCGGAAGTCTCTCGTGAGGGAGTACAGCGTGATCTTTTGCCATTAGTTGAAGGCAGTACCGTATCAACCAAACACGGTATGATAAAAACAGATCATATCCTGTTTATATGTTCCGGTGCTTTTCATGTGTCCAAGCCTTCAGACTTGATTCCTGAGCTGCAGGGAAGACTGCCTATTCGAGTTGAGTTGAGTGCCCTGGATGTTAAAGACTTCAGCCGTATTCTGGTTGAGCCTGATGCCTCTTTGACTGAGCAATATACGGCTCTGATGAAAACGGAAGAGGTGACACTGACATTTGAGACGAGTGCTATTGAGCGTATTGCTGAAGTGGCCTTTACTGTGAATGAGTCAACCGAAAATATTGGGGCAAGACGCCTGCATACAGTGATGGAACGCTTATTGGAATCGATTTCCTATGAAGCATCTGATAAAAGCGGTGAGAGTCTGGTCATTGACGGCGAATATGTTGACGCTCAATTAGGTGAGCTGGCCGTTAATGAAGATCTGTCGCGTTATATTTTATAGAGCCCTCAGCCTTGCTAAGAGTCTATACCCATACATAAGAGAATTAAGATATGTCAGAACCAAAACCAACACCAATAGAAATTAACTTACATCAGAAATCACATGAGCTGGAAATTGCTTTTGATGAGGGCAGCCGCTTCCATTTTTCCAGTGAATTCCTGAGGGTCCATTCCCCCTCGGCAGAAGTCAGAGGTCATGCTCCAGGTGAAGAAACACTGCAGGTTGGTAAAGAAAACGTCAATATCAAGACATTAGAGCCCGTTGGTAACTATGCAGTTAAGATTGTCTTTACGGATGGCCATGACAGCGGTATCTTCTCGTGGGATCTATTCTATGAATATGGTCAGAACCAGGACAAAATGTGGCAGGACTATCTGCAAAAGCTCAAAGATGCTGGACATGATCGTCAGCTTAATTAAGATTGAATCCAGTGTTCAGTATCAGCATGACTGTTGAATAACTGACTTTCCTGAACAAAGGGCTCAACACAGGCCCACCAGCAAGTATCTCAACTCCCCTCCTACTACCAATAAAATTTACTTTTATTGGTACAAATCACGATAACTGATTATTTATTGTTCCTAAGTCTGTTGGCAGGAAGCACTACCTGGCTGGCTGACTAAATATAACAGCAGCATATTTTTACTCTGGATAAGCAGAGATAAGTGCTTTTGGTCAAGAAAAAACAATTTTTATGTAATACTGATTGTAAGTGATGTAAATTATGGTGTATCTTAAAATGCTTATAAAAGATCTCGTTATGCTTGATCGTAATTTACTGACACAATTCTTAAAGGAGATTGTCATGTCGGGTGCTGTGAATTCCAAACCTCTGAATATGGCGGAACGTAAGTCAACTATTGAAGAGTTCTCTCACTTCTGTCAAGAAGAAAAAGAGCGCCGAATGAACTCTGGTGAAGGTTTTGATGAAAATGCCTTTGAGCAGGCAAAAGAACTGACATTACGCAAATTACAGATCCTTGAAGATGAGGGCTGGGTATGATTATTCATAGTATCAAAGCAAAAAATATCCTTAAATATGAAACTCTGGAGCTGCAGGATTTGCCGGAACAAGGCGTCATCGCCATCAGTGGATTTAATGAGTCAGGCAAAAGTACAATCGGTGAAACCATCTGTTTTGCTTTATTTGGCCGAACATTTTCTATTGTTGAAGATGATCTGGGTAAAATTATTCGCTGGGGTGAGAGTGACTGCAGTGTCACCATTCGTTTTAGCAATCAGAAAGCTGACAGTCCCAGTGATGAGCAATATGTCATTACCCGTATGCTGGATTGTGATGGTAATCATTCAGCAAAATTATATAAGGCTTATAACGAAGAACATCCTATTGCACGTGGCGTTGAACGAGTAGAAGAAGCACTGTTTGAACTTACTTCAGTTGAGTTTGATGAATTTATTGAATCCTTCTATCTGGCTCAAAGAGAAATTACTACACCACATCCTCATAGTTATGCACTTAAGACTATGGCAGGCATTGCCACTATGGAATATTGTGAAGACGGTATCTATGAAGATATTCAACAGGATATTGAAGCATCAGAAGCTCTGAACAGCAGGATTATACAGGTTGAAGAAGAAATTGAAGAGCTGGGGCTGGAAGATGGTCACCTTGATGCACTCTCGGCTCAACATGATAAAGCCCTTGAGGAAAAGGCTCAGATAGATAATATACGCACTGAATATCAGGCTTCAATTGATAAATACATCGAGACTGCTCCTAAGTTGAGTGGTTACTTGAGTAAAAAAGGGCGTGGTTCTTTCTGGCGTTTCATTTATTTTATGCTTGCTGCCGGTGCTTTTGCTTTGTGGTGGGTACTTATGAAAATGCCTGAGACTGCAATACATGGGCAGATCAGCACTTTTGTGCAAGCCAATCTGCCCCAGATCACGGCTGAGCACTATCCTTATTTGCTCTACATTGGTGCTGCTGCTGTTTTTTTGCTGCTTGTCTATTGGGCGGCGATTATCAGTCACCGAGGCAATATCGAGCGCTTAGGCGTTGCTGGAAAAGAGCTGGCAGACAAGGTTACGGCGCTTAATGAGTCTGCAGATGAAACTCAGCAGTTTCAGATTGCATTGATATCAGCCTCTCAGATGCAGGAAAAAGAGCTGCTTGAAGTGACTGAAGCTGATCTTAAGAGTTTAACCGGGCAACAGGAAAGTCAGGCTGATGATATTAGTAAACTGTCTGCTGAACTGGTGATGGAACGTGAGCGTGTGAAACGTGCTGGTGAGCTTCAGGAAAAAATTGATGATTTGCAAAGCCAGATTTATGATAAAGAATCAAGGAATCAGAGCCGTGAATTAGCCTCTGAGTTATTAACTGGTGCAACCCGACACTTGTCAAAACGTTTTAATCATATTATCCGTGATCATGTGGGGAAAACGCTGCCTCTGTTTACTGATAATCGATATGAACACCTGCAGATTGATGAGGATCTGACAGTGCGGGTGTTTTCAAATGAAAAGCATGACTTTATGGATCTGGATGAAATCTCCAGCGGTACGCAACGGCAGATCATGCTGGCCGTACGTCTGGCTCTATCACAGGAAATGGTCAGTCGAAAAGTGCAGAGTAAACAATTCCTGATCCTGGATGAACCTTTTGCCTTCTTTGATGAAGAACGCACAGAGCGATCCTTAGCAGTCTTACCTGAACTGAGTGATGATTTACCTCAAATCTGGATCATTGCCCAGTCTTTCCCTGAATCAATGACTTTCCAGCACACTATTTACTGCAAGCGGGAAGTAGTAAGTAATATCATGTAATGATAATTTAAACTGTCGGTATATGATCATTGTGATCGTTCTGAGCCATTCATTCAATTTTACAGACTTATAAAGATTGATTTTGTTTGATTTATTTCCCATGCTATAAGCCTATGGTTAATTAATTGAGGTGTTTATGAAACAATTTTTAGTCTTTCTTATGTGTTGTGCATCTTTGTTTGCCAATGCCTCACCGCCCCAGGCCGCTATTGCAACAGCTCATCCCATGGCAACGCAGGCTGGTAAACAGATTTTACTTGATGGTGGTAATGCCTTTGATGCAGCTGTTGCCATTACTGCTGTACTGGCTGTTGTTGAGCCGTATAGCTCCGGCTTGGGCGGCGGTGGCTTCTGGCTGATCCGCGAGCATAAAAATAATAAAACCACCATGATTGACGGGCGTGAAATGGCGCCTTCAGCTGCTCAGCGTGATATGTATCTGGATGAGATGGGCAACTATATTAGCAATAGCTCAGTCAATGGGCCTCTTGCCGCAGGCATTCCCGGTACTGTGGCGGCAATGGTGCATTTATCAGAAAACTATGGTGTTTTACCCTTGTCACAGGTTTTACAACCAGCCATCGAACTGGCCCTGAAAGGTTTTCCTGTCACAGAACATTATCAGAAAATGGTTCGCTTTCGTTTATCTGTTTTACAAAAATATAAAGACTCAGCCAGAATTTTTTTACAGGACAATAATGTGCCGGTTTTAGGCCATCTGATTGTTCAAAAAGAGCTTGCGGAGACATTAAAATCCATCGCAAAGTCGGGAAATGAAGATTTTTATACGGGCTTTACTGCCAGGCGACTGATTAATTCAGTCAAAGCAAATAAGGGCAACTGGCAACTGAGTGATTTAAAAAATTACTCAATCAAAGAGCGTGAGCCGATTCAGTTTCAATATCGCGATATGACCATTACTTCCGTGGCCCCTTCCTTCATCAGGAGGGATTGCTTTGGCAACCACACTGCAAATCCTGCAAAATTTTGATCTCCAGTCTCTGGATGAAATACAACAGATCCATCTGATTGTTGAAGCGATGCGTCGAGCCTATCGGGATCGGGCAGAATTCTTAGGTGATAGTGACTTTACCCCGGTGCCTGTGGCCCGCTTAACCAATGCCTGGTATGCATATGGACTCAGGGAAAGTATTCGCTTTGATCATGCTTCAGCCAGCTCTACTCTGGCTGAAGTAGTAACACCAGAGGCTGAAGGCCAGGATACAACTCATTTTTCAGTATTGGATACTCAGGGAAATATAGTCTCTGCAACCATGAGCATCAATTATCCCTTTGGTTCAGGATTTACTGCAGAGGGAACGGGGGTGTTGCTAAATGATGAAATGGATGATTTTTCTGCTCGACCGGGTACCCCTAATGTTTATGGGCTGGTGGGGGCAGAAGCCAACGCGATTGAGCCTGGAAAAAGACCTTTATCCAGCATGAGTCCGACCATAGTAGACACAAAAAAAGGTGTAACAATCCTGGGTACTCCGGGAGGTAGTCGTATAATCACCATGGTCTTACTGGGGATCCTTGAGCTGGAGAAAGGGCATTCGCCTTCTGCTCTGGTGAGTCGTCCCAGATTTCACCATCAATATTTACCGGATAAGATTTTTTATGAACGGCAGGCACTGTCTGACGATATGATTGCCCAATTAGAGCAAATGGGGCATGTTTTACAAGGGCAGGATAAATCTTATGGCAATATGCAGGCAATTCAGTGGGATTATACACAGGGAGTTCAGGCTGCCTCTGATCCCAGAGTTGAAGGGCAGGCGCTGGTATTTGATGTATCACGAAATAAAAACTAACAAGCACGTGTAACTACTCAGCGTACTCATCTTTTGTCCGATTTCTGCGTTATTTTCGTACTCAAATGGTCACATATACTTATATGCTCATATTTTCCGTGCGAAAATGTCTTGAACTCGGGCAAAATCTAAGCACGCTGAGTAGTTACACAAGGACGTTTTATAAAAAATATGCACACACTAAAACACTCTTTTATTATACTCTTGTCGGTGAGTCTCATTAGTATCATATTATCAGGATGTACAGAAGAAAAAACTGATGAGGCCATGATTCAGTTGCAGATTGAACACTTGCAGGCTGCAATTGAAACCCATGACCGGGGAAAGTTTATGGATGTGATTGATGAACAGTATCGGGATCAACTGGATAATAACCAACGATCATTGCAACGTATGCTGATGGGATTTTTTCTTCGCTACAAGGATATCTCTGTTTATGTGAGTGCTACAACAATCAATGTTCAATCCATTCGGGCTGATGCCCAGTCTCAGGTGGTTTTAACCGGTGGAAAAAATATCATTCCTGAAAATGCCAGACATTATCAAGTGCATAGTTGCTGGAAAAAAGTTTCTGGTGAATGGTTGCTCAGTTGCCTTGAGTGGGAATAGGCTTTGGTCAAAAAGCCATTAGCCAAAACAAAAAAAGCCGTTAGCCAAAAAAAAGCCCCACTGTTTCCAGCAGGGCTAAGAGTTTTGTGCGTACTGTACTAACACATTAAAGTACAAGACGCTAAGTTAATGCTTTGAGTCTTAAACAATACGAGTAAGGAGTCCGTAGTCTTCAAATCTCTAAGTAACACATTAAACAATATGGAGAGTATGTATATTATTTAATTTTACTTAATTAATATAAAGCATTAAGTGTGCCAAAAAACTTTCAAGTTTAATATTTCATTTAATAACAGTAGGATTCTATTTGTTGGCATGAAAATTGATTAAAATATTTTGGTGTGAAATATCACCTGAGACACGAAATATCACATTAAGACTTGATTTGTACTGTGAAATAGCGACTACGTGCTTTTTCTCTTTGGACGAAAATAATTTTTATTATCATAAAAATCTGGAACTCTGTTTTCATCTGCCCAGCCGGGAATGCCTAAAATGGGCAGAGGAGAAAGGTATCCTGAATCAGAAAGTGATTTTTTTTCTTTAATATCATTGCTTAAAAGTTGATCCAGCTGGCGATATTGGGTGATTTTATCTTGCTGATAAAAATTATTATCGACCTCAATACAATAGGCTTTTCCGGTAAAGCCTATAAATGGTTTGAAGGCTTTTTCATACATTCCATGTCCAAAAACAAAAGCACCAATTGTTTTTTCATTGTTAGCTACCAAATTGTTAGCTACTAAATTGTTATTTACTAATCCTTCACTTACGAACTCTTTATTTATAAGCCCTTCATTTACAAACCCCTCGTTTATAAACCATAGCTCTCTTGAGTCGGAAAAAACTTCCTGCCATTGATGATTTTTCAGTGCCTTTAAAAGAGCAGCATCACTGCTGGCAATAATAATTCCAGATTCATCAATATGAGTAATGGCATCGCGGCAGGGGGTTCTCTTTTTCCCTGCCTGTTGTTCTAATTCTTGCATGTGTAAATCGTTTAGAAGGATTTTTGTTTTTGGAAAGAGCAGCCAGATGAAGGCATTAAAAAGATCATGCCAGTTCTTTTCACGGGTACTGATGATTCCTTTTTTATAGATCCTTTCTTCATAAGCCATTTCAGGAAAAGGCAATGTTTCATCCTGAACTTGCATATCCAGCTGCAGACCACTGGAAAGGATCACAGGTTGATCTAATAATGCCAGCAGGCCCTGACAGCCAGGCCACTCTGACCATTGTGTGTCTTTCAACAGAATTCTGAGATCAGAAAAAATAAGGGATTTATCGAGAAAATCAGGATCCCACTGATTAATGATGTTTTTTGCCATAGCTTGATTTTAGCAAAGCCGGCCTTCTTTTCACAAGGATTAAGTCTTTGCAATAGCAATAATCAGTGAAGCCATCTAAATCTTATCAATTAGCAAATTCAGACTTTTTTAAAAATAATGGCACTTTCTGTAGTTCGTCCAGCTCAATAAGATTAAATAGCAGATACGGGTTGAGCTACACACTCAAGTGCATTCTTCCATTGTCATGTCATGTGGTTATCAGCCTTTATCAATTTTTTCTTTGTGTTCTTCGGCAGTCGTTTCATGGCTGATATAGGTCATATTGGGATCATCTTTGGCCATTTGTTTGAGTTCTTCACGCCTTTTTTGCAGTGCTGTGGGAGGGACTTCCACCTGTTCCAGACCACAGTCATTGGCTGAGGGGACATTAAACTCTTGGAGAAAGACAAAGGGTTTAATGAATTTTTTATGGAAATAGTAGTAAATGAAATCAGTAGGGTAAGTGATAATAAAGAAGATCACTCGCACAGGGAAAAACAGAGTGGTCATTATTTGCCAGAATAGATTATCATCACCTGCTATGGGAAAAGGATTTAATTTTTTACCTGATTTTATTTCTTCCAGGCTGAGATAAGGGGTTCTGGGATTGGGATCAGGCAGGTAGTCAGGGCCGTGCTCCATAAAAACCCGGATATATTCCCAGATGGCTAATGACTCTAAATGTGCGGGCACTGGTTTTTTACAGGTTTCAGAGCCTGAGATAAGTACCCAGGTGGGTGAATCTTTATCATCATCCAGTTCAATAATTAAATGCGGCTCAGAATAGGGTGTGCCTGTGGGTGCGATCATGGCAATGGTCTGGGTATAGGCGTGGATCGTGTCCCAGTTAAAGGTATAGAATTTCTTTTTAAGGTAAAGATAGAGCGTGCGGTTTTTACGGCAGAAACGTAAAGGGCTTTGATTTTTGCTGATTCTATAGGTAATAAACAGGATGGGTGCAGATAATAAAAATGCAGTGCCTGATGCCATTAATAGTAAATTCAGTATTCCACCACCTCCTCCTGTAGATAACCCCAGGCTTAAATAGAGTGCATACATGAACATACTCCCCCAGATAACCAGCCAGGAGCCCCTGCCTCTGCCGATTAAGCTTGAATAATTTTTAAGGTGCACATCAAGACAGCAATTGCCGGCTTTATCGGCATTGAGATCAGCGCAGGGCTCTGCACCTGATGGCAGACGAGGGTTTAAATAAAGTTTTGTCTTTGCCATAAAGATTACCTGCTATTGCTGCGCACGGGCGCTATAAGTTTGCTGTATGGTTTCACCGGAATTTGGGCTGGCCTGATAGTTTACCGTAAAATGGATTTTACTAAGAGGGCGCAATGCAATAGTCATTTCATACAGTGCTTTGATCCCCTGCAGATGAGCACTGAGTTCAGGTGGCGGCATAGGCTGCTCTGCGGTGCGTGCTCCGGCTATGGAGGAAACCGAGAGTTTGCTGGTATTGGCATAGGAGGGCAGATACAATTCCAGAGCGGCGGTGTATTCCTGTGCTTCCCAGAAAGTGTCGGAGCGGCTCAGCTCTTTGCTTAGCTCTTTATTTAATAAGCGCGGCGGCTGCAGCATTTTTTAATAGAGTCCTGTAGCTCTTCTATTAGATGGTTGTTCGGGTGTCTGCATTGTCATGTTCTGTCCTGTGGTTGTCAGCCTTTATCAATTTTTTCTTTGTGTTCTTCGGCAGTTGTTTCATGGCTGATATAGGTCATATTGGGATCATCTTTGGCCATTTGTTTGAGTTCTTCACGCCTTTTTTGCAATGGTGTGGGAGGGACTTCCACCTGTTCCAGACCACAGTTGTTGACTGAGGGGACCTTAAACTCTTCGGGAAAAACAAAGGATTTAATGAATTTTTTATGGAAATAATAATAAATGAAGTCAGTGGGATAACTGACAATAAACAAAACCACTCGCACAGGGAAAAACAGGGTAGCCATTATTTGCCAGAACCAATTGCCGTTGCCTGCTATGGGAAAAGGGCTTATCTCTTTATGTAATGTTGCTACTAATGTTTCCAGGCTGACCAAAGGGCTATCGGGATCGGGATCAGGCAGATGGTCGGGGCCGTATTCCATAAAAACTCGGATGTATTCCCAGATGGCTAATGACTCTAAATGTGCCGGCACCGGTTTTTTACAGGTTTCAGAGCCTGAGATAAGTACCCAGGTGGGCGAATCTTTATTATCATCCAGTTCAATAATTAAATGCGGCTCAGAATAGGGTGTGCCTGTGGGTGTGATCATGGCAATGGTCTGGGTATAGGCGTGGATCGTGTCCCAGTTAAAGGTATAGAATTTCTTTTTAAGGTAAAGATAGACCTTGCGGTTTTTACGGCAGAAACGTAAAGGGCTTTGATTTTTGCTGACTCTATAGGTAATAAACAGGATGGGTGCGGCGGGTAACAAAGCACAAATTAATGCCCAATGCAGTAATTCCAGAAATTCCCGTATACTTGCATCAATAAGGACTCCTATGACCAAATATAAAAGAAAAACAAAAACTCCCCCCCAGATAACCAGCCAGGAAAACCTAGCTCTGCCGATTAAGCCTGAATAATTCTTAAGGTGCACATCAAGACAGCAATCGCCGGCTTTATCGGCATTGAGATCGGCGCAGGGCTCTGCACCTGATGGCAGACGAGGGTTTAAATAAAGTTTTGCTTTTGCCATAAAGTTTCTCTGCTATTGCTGCGCCAGGGCGGTATAGGTTTGCTGTATGGCTTCACCGGAATTCGGGCTGGCCTGATAGTTGACGGTGAAATGGATTTCACTGAGGGGGCGCAACGCAATAGTTACTTCATACAGGGCCTTGACCCCCTGCAGATGAGCACTGAGTTCAGGTGACGGCATAGGCTGCTCTGCGGTGCGTATCCCTGCTATGGCGCTATTGGTCTGTTCAAAATCATAAGAGACCGAGAGTTTGCTGCTATTAGCATAGGAGGGCAGATACAATTCCAGAGCGGCGGTGTATTCCTTTGCCTGCCAGAAAGTGTCGGAGCGGCTTAGCTCTTTGCTTATTAGCTGCGGCTGCAGCATTTTTTTAATATAGGCCTGTTGCTCTTCTATTAGATTACTGTATGGCGGATTATTGGGTAATTGCTTTCGCCCGAAAATGCAGGCGTCCAGCCACAGTTCCAGCGGGCCGTCGGTACTGTCAAGAGCTTCTGTTGTAGCCCAGATACTGACACCGACCAGGCTTATGCCCAGAACCAGCCAGCCGATAACCGGTATGGCAGCACCAGCGCCGGTAACTAAGAGTACGGCCCCATGAGTCATTGCAGAACCGCCGGCCAGCACGGTCGCGGCGGATAAGGCATAATAGCTGCCGGCATCAGCGTCGCCAGCGGTAAAGCGTTTATTGGAGCGGATGGCATCGGTGAGTCCGGATAAAATGGCACCGAGATAGCCAAAGACTCTCAGGGCAGAAGTGCGGGCAAGTCGATTAACAATCATATATGCGGTGATCTTGCGGTAAAATACCGGCGCTGCCGATTTTAGTGCCATGAGCAAGCCATTTGTGGCACTGCCTATGGCCATAAGGGCGGCACCTATATTTGAAGTTGATTCTTGAAACTCATTTCTATCAAATGTTGTAAGCGCACTGTGCAGATTCAAAAATGTTAAATGCAGTACAAACACCGATACGGCTCCAGAAGCATAGCCGCCAAAGGGGTTGGGACGTGCATCTCCCAGCGTGGCTGATTTATAGGAGTACGCCTCATCAGTGATGGTAAACAGCCGAATGTGACTGGTGGCTTTAGCGGCAGGCTGGCCATCGACGGTGGTTTTTTTAAGTCCCACAATATCGTTGCTTGACAGGTTTTGTGTGCTGAAGGACATCCCTATTTTATCAGCGGTGCCTTTAATATACTGAATGACCTTTTCTACAGGGATATCTTCAACCTTCAGATTGTAATGACCTCCACGGGCTTGAATGGTTTTCCAGAGTAATTCAATGTTTTGATTATTGACAATGCCATCCAATGCCTTGTTAATCTGTGTCATCGGATGTCCCTTGAGTTGGAGGTTGGAAAAAGCCGCTGTGGTCACATTGGTCACCAGCTCTTGCTGAAGGGTGCCGATCAGGGGAAACTTTGTGTAAATCGTATCAATGAGAGTGGCGAGGCTGTCGGTACCGGCCGCTTCGCGATCCCAGAGATGGGTTGCTTGTGGAAAATAGCCATTGTCCGATGACTGCATCTGTTGCTTGATTGCCGGATTAAGCTGTATTTTGAGCACGGCCTGGCGCAGTTCAGGGAAACCGGACAGGGCTAAATGCACTGGAGTGTCAACGCCGGCTGTCAGCCAGCGATTAAATAATATCGGTTCCTGATCCTGTTGTTTTAATGCTGCGGGCAGGCCACAGCCGGCAATCAGGGTGCTGGCACGGGTGACGCTGAGACCGTACTGGTTCCAGTCATCCAGATCATGCATATCATAGCTTGACCAGGCGGTGCCCAGGGTGCTCGGATCGTCGGTTTTATCCCATTGTGAGAGCCATAGATGGCGATCCTGCTTGATATTGAACAGTCTGGTTTGAAACTGCTGCACCTGTTGTTTATAGTTTTCGGCAAATTTTCTACGTGCGTATTCATCGATAAACTGGCTCAAGGCACGGCCCCGGGGATTGAATTGTTCCTCCAGTAGTACTTCATAAGAAAATTGCTCGACACTGCGGGGCGGGCGATGGTGAATGCGTACGTCATTGGCATCATGATGTTGTTTTCTGTTAACTGCAATACTCCCAGGTGTCTGGCGTGCCTCTGTGTTGCTCTCTCTGGCTTGCAGATTTTGTTCAGCATTAAAGCCGCTGCGGTATAAGCCTTCAATAATATCGGAAATGATTTTTTTGCGAAATCGCTGTTCTCCATCCCTGCTACCCTGTTCAGGGCTGGTGGTGTATGTCTGCAGCTCATCCAGCTGTTGTTCCAGCAGGGCGCTGAAATCATGTACGATCGCTATGGGATCGTGCAATGCCACGACCTGCTGATGGATGTGCTCTGTCATTTCCTGCTGCAGGGGGGCGGCATAATGCGGGCCTTTGACCGGGGTATCACTCCAGGGAAAACCGTCAGCAGCGCCGATAAAATCCATGACCTGTTGTTCCAGTTGAGACAGTGGCAGGGTATTGTGCTGTGCACTGCCGTTGGTGGTGAGGCGCTGCATTTGCTGGTCGCGGGCGCCGTCAATATTGCAGGCTATTTTGTAGTACTGCCAGGCCGTCCACTGGTGTTCACTAAAAGCAAAATAAACAGATTTATTTTCTGGAATAAGCAGGTAGCCGCCGGCACTCTGGGTCAGGGGGGATTTAGCGTCTGTCCTGGCTTGTGCATCGGTGAAAGGGCTAAAATGACCATTGCTGTGCTGATAGATCTCCATTTGCCCGTCGATATACAGATACACCAGACCCTCTCTGAGCAGGCGCAGGATATAGCGGGCTGTTTTGATTGTAGGGAATTGCTGATCCAGTTGTTTTCTGGGTGAAGCAGACGGCATGGTTGCGGCTTCTGAGACCTTGGCTATGGCGTAGCGGATCGGCAGTACGGCGACCATAAGTGTGATGTCCGGGCACCTTTCAAAGGGATCACCCACTTCGGCATCTCTGAAAACAGGCAGGTCTGCTAATGGATCATTGACCACGAGAGCGCCTGTTTGGGTATTTCTTTCAATCGATATTGGCGGCGACAAAAGGATAATATCACCGTCCTGAACCCCATAGGGCGGTTGGCGCTGCTCGTATGCAGACAGTCCATTGCCAGCCCCTTTGCCTTTGTTGAGCTGTTTTATCTTTTGATAGGAGACCTTATGATGTTTGGCTATTTTCCAGAGACTGTCCAGCACTAGCTGTCCGGTTGTTGTTTCTTTATGGGTATTGACTGTATGAGTGTTTTGTATGGTCATTGGTGTGCATCCTTGCGTTAGAGTGGGACTCCATCGAGAGTTCGATTTTATCCATTTTTGTTGTGCCGTTAATATGATGATTCATTAACAGCTCTGTTATCCAGGAGGTGGATGGGCTACGCTCAAAATCCCAGCCGTAAAAAAGTGAATATTCTAGATATCGGCAGATATCCTGCTCCATTTTTATATGGTATTGCATGGCATTAATGATGCCGGACTGAACGTATTGCTGCAGTTGTTCATCAACAATGTTAAAGATCTGATCAGGGTGGCTGCTTCTGAGAAACTGAATCATTTTATCTCTGAAATGATTCATATTATGTTGCTGGCATGCTGTGAGTTGTTGTTCATTTAAGCTTAGCATCATTGCTCCCTTTCAAGTGATTTCATAATGACCATCAGATAAAACAGTCAGTGAGCTGGCGGGATTTTGTGTGCCAATAAACCAAAGGTTTTCAGCGCCTTTTAATTCACAGATGGCTTGTTGGTTAGATGATTGACAAAAATGCAGCAGCACCCGGGGATCATAGTAACGAAAATAGGTGTTTTCTCCATTGGGCAGTTGCGCAGACAAGTGGCTCTGGCAGTGTTTCAGCAATTCATAAAAGGGCTGCTCTGAGAGGATAAAAAAGCCCCAGTTTTTATTCTTAGCGTCATTGGTCAACAGCTCAAAAAGGGCACTTTCACGGGAGGTCAGCATGATGAGGTAAGGGGCCACATCTGTGAGGCTTTCCTGTGGTGTGCCGACAAAAAGAGAGCTAATGGCTTCTGTGTCTTTCAGCTGCTCCAGTTGGTCTGGAAATTGTTCATCAGCAGCACTGTCCAGAATATAATACAGCTTGCGCTTCTCATTTTGGTGTTGATCCAGCCAGAGGTGAAGGCTCTGCTTCATGTTGCTGGTTTTCATGTATTTGCCAGTTCAGCAGCTTTGGCTTTTGCCTGCTGGCAGGGAAGGCAGAATGGCTGCCCCTGCTGACGGGCTTTTAATAATGTCCTGCGCATGCTTTGCAGCATTTTGGCGCTGCCATTGGCTGACCCCAGTGCCTGTTGAAAGATCCCCCCGGAATTACCGGCAGCAAAGTCACCAATAAAGACATCACTGGAGGCAGTTATGATGGCGCCGCCGCAAGTGATCGGATCGCCCAGTCTGGCTGCTGGGATACCATTAATAAACACACTGGGGGAGCCGGCGGCAATTGCACGGGCATGTGGTGAGCATTTACTGCAGCCATGAGTCGCCAGGGCATCACCCTTACGGGCAGCGGGTCGATTATTGATTTGAACGTTATGGCTTGCTGCAATGATATTGGTTGGCGGGAAACAGCCGTGGCCACTTCCTATGTCATTAAGACGTGCTGCTTTTGGCATATTTGAACTCCTGTATTTAAAGGGCTTGAAAAAATTCTGAGGCCCTGATGTCACTTTCCTGTGATAGTCGCTATGGCAGAGCATACTTGAACGGCAGTCATTTTTCAACACACCACAGCACACAATAGCAAAAATCAGTGAAGTTATTTAAACCTTATCAATTTATTATGAGTATACTGATCTGAATGGTGGCTTGTGAAAAAGTTAAAAAATTTTTATTCACATTTTTTTGATTGGAAAATCAGTGCGAAAAGTATTATTTTACCTTCGAGTTAAACATTGTCGTTAATTGCTGTCTTTATAGGTTTAGTCTTCACAAGGTTTTGGCTCGGCAATACCATAACCCTGCAGATAATCGACACCCATATGGATCAATTCATCCTGAATAGCTTTATTTTCAACGTACTCGGCAATGGTTTTAAGACCCATAATATGACCGATCTCATTAATGGATTTCACCATGGCACGGTCAATGGGATCATCTAAAATGTCTTTGACAAAACTGCCGTCAATTTTAAGAAAATCAACGGGAAGGTTTTTTAAATAAGCAAATGACGACATGCCTGTACCAAAGTCATCAAGCGCAAACAGGAAGCCGTGCTCCCGTAGTTGTTTCATGAAGCTGACTGCTTGCCCAAGATGTATTACAGCAGCACTTTCAGTGACTTCAAAGCAAATTATTGCAGGGTTTAGCTGATAGTTCTGCTGCTGTTCAATGATAAACTGATACAGTTTCTTATCGCCAATGGACTGGCCGGATAAATTAATGGAACAAAAATCAATTTTTTTATTTTGCTCAATTTCTGAGGCCAGCCATTTAAAGGTAGAGCGGATCACCCAGCGATCCAGATCAGCCATTAAGTCATAACGTTCTGCGGCAGGCAGGAAGGCTCCGGGAGGGATAATTTTGTTCTGGCTATCCAGCATGCGAATTAAAATTTCAAAATGCTGGCCTTCCTGACTCAAGGGAGTTGAGGGAAGAATGGTTTGTTTATAGAGAAGAAAGTGATCATTGTCCAGGGATTTTCTAATTTCAGAAACCCATTGCATTTCTCCCTGGTGTCGAGCAGTATCAGTATCATCATTAGAACTGATGTGGACTTGATTTCTGCCCTTATCTTTGGCGACATAGCAGGCAGCATCAATTTTGCTCATGATGGTCTGGACAGATTCTGTCTCATCTGTAATTGCTGACATGCCGATACTGCAACCGGTATTAAATATTTTTTCATCCCACATAAAGCGAAAATCTTTAATTGATTGACATATTTTCTGGGTAATTTCACTGGCTTGTTTTATGGTGCAGTTTTCTAATAACAATCCAAACTCATCACCACCAAGGCGTGCCAGTACGTCATTGTTTCTAACGGTTTGCTTAAGTAGGAGGGCAACCATCTTGAGCATTTCATCACCTGCAAGATGGCCGCATGTATCATTAATGACTTTAAACTGATCCAGATCCAGGTAACAGACGGTGTGCTTAATTCCTTCTCTTTGAGATGATTGCAGAGCTGAATTAAGCCGCTGTTCAAATGAGTATCGGTTAAGCAGTGAAGTAAGAGAATCATGTGAAGCCAGGTAATGCATCTTCTGGGTCATTGCCCGGCTTTCAGTAACATCACGGAACACTGTAACTGAGCCGGTAATGCCTTTTTTCTCATCATTTATAGGATACGAAGAGTACTGGACTGGAAAGGAGCTGCCATCTTTTCGCCAGAATACTTCACTGTCAATATAACGGGGTTTACCAGTATAAAAAGCATCGTAAATAGGGCAGCTGGCCTGAGAATAGGAAGAACCATCCTTGTGACTATGGTGTGTCAATTGATGCATAGAGCGACCTTTTAATTCGGCTAAGGTGTAACCGAACATTTCCTGGGCTGCATGGTTGACAAAAGTACACAGGCCGTTTCTATCAACGCCGAAAATACCTTCACCGGTTGATTCCAGCAGCATACTCATTAAATCGTTAATCTCTTTCAGTTCTTTGGAAGATTGTTCCAGTTGTTTCAGGGATTTATTATGCTCTTCCTGAAGGCCATAATGTTTGATTGCGTATTCTACATCACCAGTCATCTCCAGAAATAAATTGACAATATCATCACTGAAATAATTGATTTGATCGGCGTAGACAGAAAAAACTCCAATGATTTGATGATTTTTTTTAATAGGAAACGAAGCACAGGCTTTAACATTAATCTGCTGAGCTTCTGTGAGTGAAAATTGAGTTTTAACATCATTCAAATAATCATTGCTGATCACTTTTTGCTGCTTAAGATATGCCTGATTTACTGGACTGAAATGTTGCTCTGAGTCAGTTGAGAGTGAGAATGTTAATTTATCAAGGCAACTATTCTGGCCTGAACTAGATATAGCTTTTATCTGTGTTTGCTCTGTATTGACCAGACCTACCCAGGCCAGAATAAGGTGGTTTTGATTGGTTGCGATCTCACATATTCTCTCATACAGCCTGTCAATTGATTCCAGTTGAACAATACTTTTATTAGTCTGGCTCAGGGCATAATAAAGAGACTGCTGCTTTAATAATGCCTGCTCTCTTTGGGAAATAGTTTGTGCCATATAATTAAATGCATGGCCCATAGCTGTTATTTCATCATTACCAGAAAGCTCAATCTGTGCGTTGTAATCTCCGGCAGCTAGTTTAACTGAACTGTTTTGCAGATTTTTTATTCTTGAGAGTACGGTTTTATTTAATAATAAAGCGATAAGAAAAAAAGAAAGCAGCATGCCCAGAAGATGGATAATAAGATTACTTTGGAAAAGTGCAATGGAACGTTGTTCGATAATTCTTGCCGGCAGTTTGATGCTCATCAAACCACGTAAATCACCTATTTTATAATTGTAAGAAGTATTATAACGTTTCTGAATGCTGATAGGGGCATCTTCTTTTTTGCCATGGCAAGTCATACAACGAGGTTTAATATAAATCGGTTGACTGAAATGATAAAAATTTTCACCGGATGCATTGACAAAGGGAACAAAGCGTTCCGTTATATTATCATTCTGGAGAAAAAACTGTATGGCTTCCAGTTCTATGGCGTCGGCCTGATTATCAGGATTTCTGGGCTTGTCAGATACATTGTTAAAGCTCAGGCCATTATCGATCCAGTGGTTGAACTCATTGGATATTCGACTCAGAGCATAAGCGGGTAAGAATTCAATCGTTTGATTATTTATTGGTACATTATGTTTAATGAATGCCTTTTGATAAACTGTGCGATAGGCCATTAGTATACTGCGAATATTGCGAGCATTATCTTTAATATTGGCAATGACTTCTTCTTTTATCTGACGCTGACCCACATAGGTATCTACAGAAAAGTGTATGAGGAAAATAATTGCCGTGATGACAAAAACTTTTGTTTGCAGGCGCATAAAACTGTTTACCGGATACGTTTTATTTTAAGTCTAATTTAAGTATAGGTGATAACGTTGAATTAAGCATTCAAAATTCAAACTTACCGCTTTGCTCAGAATCCGGTAAAAGTATGTAAAAACATGAAGCTCTCAAATATGTGAAGAACTCTTATTTATAAATGCACAGATAAGCCGTGTCGGTATTCATTTTGACGTCAAATGACTGATTGGCTTCTACCCTGAAGGTTTCACCTGATAGATAAGTTTTCCAGTTATTTTCTCCCGGGAGTTTGACCTGCATCTGGCCGCTGGTCACGGTCATTAACTCAATACTTGATGTGCCAAATGTGTACTCACCTGCCTTCATGACGCCTGCAGTGGCATCTCCATCAACACCTTTGAAAGCAATTGATTTTACTTTGCCGTCAAAATATTCATTTACTTGAAACATTGTAGCTCCTTTCCTTAGAAATAAAAAAATTAAGGTTTAATGGCTAAGCCTGCTTTTTTCCAGCCAAAAAAACCTTCAGAATAATTTTTTACATTGGTATATCCCATCTTCTGTAAAGTTTCTGCAGCAAAAGGACTTCTTAGGCCACCGCCGCAATACACAACAATAGGAATGTCTTTACTTAAAGCAACACGCTGTACACGAAATTCAAGCCAGCCTCTGGGAATATTCACATTTTGTGGTGCATCAATTTTACCATCCATATTTTGGATTTCAGTGGCAGTACGAATATCAATCAGGATCATATCCAGCTCATCATTAAGCATTTTTGCCAACTCAGGAGTGCTGATCATTGTGGTATTTTTTTCGGCTTCAGCCTGTAACTGAAACCCTGTGGGAATACCTGTAACTTCTGCCTGAGCAATCGTGCTGATAAAGGCGAATGCTAAAAGGCTGGAAAGTAAAAGAGATTTTTGCATTAATGAGATTCCTTATATTGATCACCGAGGTGAAAGAACTGAATTTTACTCTATCTGGATGAATATTAATAATTATGTGATATATAATAATGCCCTAGTTCAATTGGGTTTTTCTATCAGGCTTATTAGCTCATATCTTATAGATTATTTTTTTGCCATAATAATTGATAACTGACATTTATTAAGTGACAAGAATCACTACCAATAGAATTATGTGTTATGTCAATTCAGGCATTGATGGATGAATGTCACTCTTGCTAATTTTAAATCTATTTACCTGAGTCATGGTCTGGGTTAGACTCATTTTTATGGCTATTTTTAAGTTTCTGAAAATCATTTCTCCCAAAATATCATTTAAAGACAGTGCATTTGGCTGGGATGGTTTATCTACCTTTATTGTTTCCAATATTTTATTGCTTGCCACTCTGGGTCTGGGGTTTCTCTATTTGTTTTTAAAAACCTTAATGGTTGCCTATACAACAAAAACATCCCTGGTGACAAACAAGACTTGTCTGGTTGCCGGCTTGCGGTTGGATAATGAGCAGCCAGCGGAAGAATTTATTAGCCGTCTGAATCGAGTACTTTGTTTATCCCAACAGGCTAATTCGGCTGGAGATGAAATTAAGATCATTATTCTGGGAGGAATAACCGGGGATAATTATATTTCGGAAGCTCAAGCGGGTGCGGACTATCTGATCACTCAGGGAGTTGATGAAAAACAGATAATGACTGAAGATCATTCAAGACACACTCTGGAGAATTTACAAAATGCGCGCAAATTACTGCTGAATTTATCACTGAATAGTGAGGCCAATCGTTCACCAGCCTTATCCGTGGCAATCATTTCCAGCCGCTATCACCTTTATCGCATTATGACCCTTGGTAGAGGATTGAATCTGGCTCTGACAGCTGTTGCTGCCGAAGATAAATTTAACTTGTCATTAAGCAACCTATTGCGTTTGTTTAAAGAGGCATACTACCTGCACTGGTATTGGAGTGGTAAACTATGGGTTCTGTTAACTGGTAATAAAAAAAGCCAGTCTAGAATTACTTGATTCATTGAGGCAATGCCGTTTTATGAAAAATTTATATGAACAAGCAAAGGACTGCTTTCTAACCGTCGATCCCGATGAGAAATTACAGCTCAGCCTGGAAATTGTCGGTGCCTGGGATGGTGGTTTATTGGAGTGGCAAGAAGCTGATCCACTGATACAACAACCTTTGTTGCTGAATCAACCAGGCCGCCTGGATAAACCTGTTTATGTTGATGTCCACAAAGTAAAAAACAGAGGTTTTAAATCGATTCAGCAAAGAGCATCACTCATCCATGCACTTGCACATATAGAATTAACTGCAGTGAATCTGTCATGGGATAGTATCTATCGTTATCGCCACATGCCCAAAGATTATTATGCTGACTGGGTGCAGACAGCTAAAGAAGAGTCACAGCACTTTTATTTATTACGCCAGAGGTTGAGAGATATGGGCTATGACTATGGTGATTTTCCTGTTCATAATGAATTGTGGCAAATGGCAGTTGACACGGCGGATGATCTGATGGCTCGTATGGCGATAGTACACCGGGTTCTGGAGGCCAGGGCCTTAGATGTGGTGCCGTTTTCAGAGGCTAAGTTCCGTAGTATTGGTGATAGTCAGACAGCGGATGCTTTAGTAATTATAGCGAATGATGAAATTGGTCATGTTAACTCCGGCTCACGCTGGTTTCGTTATCGCTGTGAACAGGAACGGGTTGATCCGGATAAAATGTTTTTTACTCTGATGCAGAAATACCTTAAATCAACCCCCAAAGGCCCTTTCAATCGAGAGGCCAGGATGAAAGCCGGCTTTAGCCTTGCAGAAATGCAGGAACTGGAACGTCTGGATGCGCAGTATAAAAAGAGCAAGAAGGCGACCTGAACCTCAGGTTCTAAATCTCTGGTACTTCTCATAATTTATCCTATACTCTAATGAGTCGTGAAAATAAGGAATTAAAGCCATTGGAACACCCTAAAAAAAGAATACGAATCGGTGATTTGCTGGTTGATCATAAGCTGATCTCCGAGGGGCAGTTAAGTGCAGCTCTGGCTGATCAGAAATCCTCCGGTCGAAAACTTGGGCAGGTGCTGATTGAAAATGACTATATAAGTGAAGAAAAATTTCTGGATTTTTTATCCCGTCAGCTTAATGTACCCTTCATTGATTTAAAACATTATAAGTATCAAAAAGATGTTATTCGTTTATTACCGGAAACACTGGCCAGACGTTATCGTGCGATTGTTCTGGCAGATAGAAAAACGGGTCTTCTGGTCGGCATGGCTGATCCCTCTGATATTTTTGCCTACGATGATATTCATAAAATATTAAAACGTCCAATGAGTCTGGCATTGATCCGTGAAGCGGATCTTTTGGCTGCCATGGACACGGTTTATCGTCGGGAAGAAGAAATTACTTCGCTGGTTGAGGAACTGGATGAAGAGTTATCTGAAACGGATATTGATCTGGATCAATTGGCTCAAAGTGATGATGTGGATAATGCGCCGGTAGTGCGTCTGTTGCAGACTATTTTTGAAGATGCCTTGCAGGTTCAAGCATCTGACATCCATATTGAACCTGATGAAAGAGTATTACGCATCCGCATGCGTATTGATGGTGTGCTTAATGAGCAGGTGATGAATGAAAAACGGATTGTTGCGGCGCTTGTTTCACGTTTAAAATTAATGTCCGGGCTGAATATTTCAGAGAGACGATTGCCTCAGGATGGACGTTTTCATATTAAAATAAAAAATCATTCTATCGATGTACGTCTGTCTACCATGCCAACTCAGCATGGTGAGTCAGTGGTGATGCGCTTGCTGGATCAAAGTGCCGGCATTTTAAATCTGGATGATATTGGTATGAATGAAGCCGTTTTAGAGCGCTTTAGAAAATCAATTCATCGACCTCATGGTCTGGTTTTGCTGACTGGACCAACAGGTAGTGGTAAGACTACTACTTTATATGCAGCTTTAAATGAACTTAACAGCAGTGAAAAGAAAATAATTACTGCAGAAGATCCGGTTGAGTATCGTTTAGAACGGATCAGTCAGGTACAGATCAATACTAAAATTGGACTGAGCTTTTCCAATGTCCTGAGAACGGCCTTAAGACAAGATCCAGATATTATCCTCATTGGTGAAATGCGAGATGCTGAAACAGCTGATATTGCCGTCCGTTCGGCGATGACGGGACACATGGTGCTGTCAACCCTGCATACCAATGATGCCATCAGCTCAGTCTATCGCTTGCAGGATATGGGAATTGAAGGTTATTTGATTGCCACATCATTACAGGCAATTGTGGCACAGCGGCTGGTGCGTAAAATATGTGAAAACTGTAAAATAGAGCATGTATTAGATGAGCATGAAATGAGCTGGCTGCAGGGTGCAGTTAGTGAACGGATCGAGAACAATCAGTTTTTTCAGGGAAATGGTTGTCATCTTTGTAACAATACAGGCTATAAAGGCCGAAAGGGCGTGCATGAAATTCTGGAGATCAATGAACAACTGGCTGATGCATTCCGTGCCGATGATGCTAAAGCATTTGTACAAAAAGCACGAACAGCCCCTGGATATAAACCTTTGGTAAATAGTGCTCTGGCCCTGGCCATTCAGGGTATTACCTCAATCGAAGAAGTTCTGAAACTGGCGGGTACTATTGAAGAACATGATAAGGATAATATTTAATTGTGAATGATTAATGTTGTATTAAACATTAATATTAAACATTTTAAATTACATTAAGCTATGGCAAGATATTTTTATAAAGGTCGCACAGCTCGCGGAGAAGCAGTTGAAAATACTGTCGAAGCAAATTCAGAGGATGAGCTGGCAACTCATCTGATGAATAGTGGTATTACACCCATTGAGATCAGTCCTACAAAGGTTGTAGAAAAAACTATCAGCCTTAAGCGCCAACTTGGCATGGGCAAGCCGAAAATAGAAGAACTAATCTTATTCGCTAAGCAAATGAGTACTTTGTTTAAAGCCGGTATCCCAATTACCCGGGCAATGAGTAGTCTGGCTCAGACCACTCAGAATGAATACCTTAAAGAAATCCTGGAGTACAGCATTAAGCAACTGGAATCCGGGCAGCCTCTGTCAAAGGGACTTGGAAAATATCCAGAGGTTTTTCCTCCCGTATTTCTCAGTGTTATGAAAGTTGGGGAAAGTACCGGGCGTCTGGATGATGCATTTGAACAATTATCATTTTATCTGGAGCGGGATAAAATGATTAAAGATAAAATTAAGGAAGCAACCCGCTACCCTACGTTTGTGTTGCTCTTTCTTACGGCTGCTTTTGTGGCTTTAAATATTTTTGTGATCCCCAAATTTGCCGGTGTGTTTTCTAAAATGAGTCTGGAGCTGCCCATCTATACCAAGATTTTGCTGGCAACCTCCAATCTGTTTGTCAATTACTGGCCCTGGATGCTGGTCTCTGTGGCAATTTTTATTATTGCCCTTAGACAATATATCAGTACGGAATCAGGTCATTTTTTCTTTGATAAAGCAAAATTTAAAATACCTTATATTGGTGAAATTATACGCAAGGCAACTCTGGCACGCTTTTGTCGTGCTTTTGCTCTGACCCAGCAGGCAGGTGTACCCTTAGTTCAGGCGCTGAATTTAGTGGCTAATGCTGTGGGCAATGTGTTTGTGGCTGATCGAGTGAAAAGCATGAGAAGTGGTGTTGAACGGGGAGATAATCTGACCAATACTGCGACGGCAACGGGCTTGTTTACACCCCTGGTACTGCAAATGATTGCTGTGGGTGAAGAAACGGGTCAGGTGGATGAAATGCTGATAAAAGTTGCTGAATTTTATGAAGATGAAGTGAACTATGAGATTAAATTCTTAAGTTCTCAAATAGAACCGGCTCTCATATTGGCGATTGCTGGTATGGTTTTGGTTATGGCCTTGGGTATTTTTATGCCGATGTGGGATTTAATTGGCAAGATGCAATAAATGGATGGATGCTCAACTAGTCTTTTCTGAAAAATTGGCTTTTTAAAAATTGACTGCTATATTTAAAAAACCATAAAGTTTTTAAGTTATTTGACGCTATTAGGGGTGAATAACAACTTATTAAAGGTAATTATTAAAGTTACGTTACCGTTTTAATTAACTGGAATGATTACAAACGAATAATAAAGAGGTAGTTTTTAATGAAGAAGATACAGTCCAGTGCCGGTTTTACTTTGATTGAATTAATTACAGTCATTCTGATTTTAGGGATCCTGGCAGCAACTGCTTTACCTAAATTTATTGATGTCACTGATGATGCTCATATTTCTGCCTTTAAAGGCGTTACAGGTGGTTTTGGTTCTGGGATTGCATTAGCCCATGCACAGTGGATTGCAAATAGCACAGGAAGTGCTGGACGTGTACAAGGTTATGGTACGGCTGCAGGAGATGTTTATGCTAATGCTGATGGCTGGCCGATTGATAATACCAGTGCAACGCTCAATTGCATTGATTTATGGAATGGGTTGTTAACCAATGCACCCAGTATTCATGCAGATGCTACGGGTAGCCAGACTTCAGATTCTGACTGGGTCTGGAGGACAAGCGGCACTCGTTGTGATTACTATTCTACCGGTACATTTACATGGAATACCGGTGGTACCAGGGGACTTATGAGGTATGAGTCTTCTACAGGAACAATAACGATTACTGATCCGGTTGCGCCTTAAATATCATTATAGATGGAAGAATTAATTATTAATTCTTCCATCTTTTTTTATTGTCCTTTCCTTGTCTTGTCCCGCCATACATCTGTTGAGCATCATTAATACTAACTCTGATATGCTTTTGCTCAGAAACTTTCTGTCCTAAAAAATAATTTATTGCTGAGTAACCACTTCTGGTAAGTTGTTTTTTACTGCGTTGAGTAATCTTTCTTCATAGCATTTAATTAAGGGGGGTGTATATTGCCGCTCCTGATCTTTGAAAATAATAGCTAAAAACAGCAGAGAGAGGTGGGCTTGATTCCCCTGAGTTACAGACTAAAACAGTTAATGCATTAAGGTTGCTTTTTGGGAATAGTCATAATTAATGTGGTGTTTTTTCCCAGTTCAGACTGTGCACTGATGACACCATGATGTGCCTGTATGATTTCTTTACAAATTGATAGCCCGAGTCCTGTACTGCCCATTTTAGTTCCGGCAGACAAATCACTGCTTTGTTTAAATTTAGCGAAAATAAGAGTTAAATCACTTTTAGAAATCCCTTCACCTTCATTAGTTATACTAAAAGAAATGGCAGCAATTTTTCTATCTTGAAGCATTAGATGATCAGAGAAAAATGAAATTTTAATAGCCCCCTTTTCACGGGTAAATTTAATGGCATTTGATAATAAATTAGCAATAACTTGTGAAATATGAATTGCATCCATCTCAGCTTTGGTATCAATCGTTTCATCATAGTTAACAAGCAACTGCAGCTCCAGCTCATCAATTGTACTTTTCTGCTCCATAATACTGTCTTTGACAATGGATTTTAAATCACATGCCATAAAATCCATTGGCATTTGACCAGCTTCCAGTTTTGATAAATCAAGCAAATTATTGAGTAAGCCTAATAATCGTGTACCGCTGATATTTATATTCGTAAAATATTTTTCTAATTGTTCTAAAGGGGCTTTATTGACACGTCTAATACCTATTGCCGCATAACTCAATATGCCATGCATTGGAGTTCGTAATTCGTGAGAGATATTAGCCAGGAATTCAGTGCTTGCTTTCTCAGACAAAATTGCTGCCTGTCGCTCAATTTTGAGTTTTTCAATTTGGTTAACCTTGGTGACATCTTTACAATAAACAGCATATAATGTTTGTTTTTCACTATAGTCAGCAAAAATATCCACCAATAATAATTGCACCTCTCCATTTTCTCTTTGCAGTTTAATGGGCAGTGCTATCACCTTAGCTTTTTTATCAGCCTCTTGAATACTGCCATTGATTTTTTCCCAAACTTCATGATTCATCCATTGTAAAACATGTTTCCCAATCATGTTTTCTATATTCTTAAGCTCTGAAATGTTTTTTAATGCAGCATTAGCAAATTTTAACACGCCTTTATTATTAACAATCAGAAAGGCAATATCTGTTTTTTCTAAAAATAAAAGATAGCGCTCAGAAATTTTCTTATTTTTCTTTATCTCTTTATAAATAATATAAAATAATATTCCTGAAATAATATATAAAAATAATGTTTCAAAAAAACTAATAACATAAATTCTCATTTTTTCATTTACCAGAAGATCCTCTGCTGGCAAATTCACCAATGTCCATGAGGTATTATTTATAGTCTCGCGGATAGAAATTCGATTAATCTCACTGGCACTGAGTTTTATTTCACGATTAAGTTGTTGACGGTTGCCACTTGAGTCCACTTCAATCAAGTCAGGAATTGGATTAAACATTAATAATAGTTTGTTTTGAGCAATTTCACCCTGTTTTAATATCTCTTTTAAGCCATCAGAAACAAATGAGGTAAAAAATATTCCAGAGATATTTTTCTTTGGGATCTTATATCGAACCATGATATCAAAATGATATTGAAGTGAGTTAGGATGGATCCTGATTTCAAAGCGATTAGATTTGGAAAAATCAACTAAATTCTTCTGGCAAATATCATTAATATAACCATCAAAGTCAGTAATAATCATTTCACCATTTTCATCAGCCAGAGTTGTTAAATTGACATTAGGAAGTTCTTTTTTTATTTTATGCTGTATTTCCTCTAGTAACTCGTCATTATCATCGGCATTTTGAAATATTTTTATTAGTTCATCCTGATACTGATAAGATTTAATTGTAATTTTATCCTGTAGATTGCTTAAATAGCTTTCAATTTTCTGTCTGGTTAAATTAAATGACATCAGACTTTTATCATAGGCTTCTTTTTCAAGTTTATGGACTTGAATTTGTGCCTTCATGACACTAACAAATGTTCCACCAATGAGAAGAATAAAAACAATAAAAAAAATAAAATATCTATTGATTTTCATTTTATAAAATTGATGTTCAATCCAAACATTCTTGACGTATGGTTAAAAAATCATCGATTATGCCTAGAAACAGATGAACAATATCAGGATCAAATGAAGTACCGGACTCTTTTTTAATAAAAGCAATAGTTTCTTCAGTTGTCCATGCAGCTTTATAGGGTCTGACCATCGTTAGAGCATCATAAACATCAGCTAACATAACAATTCGACCTTCTATGGGTATATTATTTCCTGACAAGCCATTGGGATACCCCTTGCCATTCCATTTTTCATGATGGTTCAAAGCAATACTTCGAGCCATAACAATTAAAGGATCATTATCATTTTCTAAAATTTCTGCTCCGATACTGGTATGAGTTTTCATAATTTTCCACTCATCGGGTTCAAATTTTCCAGGCTTAAGTAAAATAGCATCTGGAATGCCAATTTTACCGATATCATGCAGGGGAGCAGCTTGATGCAGTAAATCCACCATTTTATTTTCCAGCCCCAGTTTTTTTCCCAGCAATCGTGAATATTCACCAACCCGGATGGTGTGTGCTGCAGTTTCGGTGTCACGATACTCTGCAGCAAAACCAAGATGTTGGATGACCTTTAATTTTGATTCTATTAATTCTTTAGTTCGAATATTAACCAGGTTTTCCAGATTATCATTTATTTCAATCAAATGTTTTTTTGTATGATAACTGTTTAATAAATTTTTTATTCTATTGAGTGCTTCATCTGAATTGAAGGGTTTATTAATAAAATCTGTCGCACCACTTTCTAATGCCCGGTTACAAATCTCCTGTCGGTGTAAAGCGGTTAAAATAAGTATGGGAGGTACCAATGGTTTATTCATGAATTTAATTTTTTTCATGACACCAAAACCATCTAACTCCGGCATATTAATATCAAGTAAAATAATATCAAAGCTTCTCTTTTCATAGAGATTTAAGCCTTTAATAGGGTTGGTTTCACTGGTAATATTTTCATAACCTTCAGTCTCTAACAAATCAGTCATTATGTCCACATTCATAGGTTCATCATCAATAATTAAAATTTGTGACTGATAGAGTTCTATTGATTGACCTTCTAATTCATTTTGAGAAGATATTTTCATACTCTTGTATTGCCCATGATTGATACTCATATTGTTGTAGTTAGTGCCTGCCCATCAATTAAATGGGTAGTGTAAAACAAACAACCCCACCTTTGTTTGCAGCACCACTATGTTCAGCCCAAATTTTACCTTGATGAAGGCTGATTATTTCTTTACAAATAGCCAGACCTAAACCTGTGCTGCCCATACCTGTTCCATTTCTCTGCCTGTCATTCTGAATAAACTTATCAAAGATTGTTTCCAGCTGATGAGGTAAAATACCAACACCCTGATCAATGAACTGCAGTTTAATGTATTTATTTTCAACAATTGAATAAACCACAGTTATCTGACTGCCTTCTGGTGAAAATTTAATGGCATTGGAAAGTAAATTGATAATTAACTGGTGGATGCGCTGACCATCACATAATACTATCATTTGGCTGTCCATCATTAGCTTAAAAGTCTCACCATCCACTAATGTCTCCACTAAAGATAAATGGTATTCAGATAATTTAGCTGAAAGTTCTGAATGACAGGCATTAACAATATCCTTAATATTATGTTCTGCCATATTAAGTTCCATTTTTCCTGACTCAAGCTTTGACAGGTCTAATAGATCATTAAGAAGTATTAACAGACGCCGTGCACTGATATCAATATTTTCATAATAATATTTGAGCTTATCAATGCTGACCTTATCCGCTCGTTTAAAGCCCATTTGAGCATAACTCAAAATAGCATGCATGGGTGTACGCAATTCATGAGACATATTGGCAAGAAATGTTGACTTTGCCTGATTAGCTTTTTCTGCATTATCTTTAGCTTCTTTCAAGGCTTCTTCGATAGCATGTTGATCCGTGGTATCACGAATAAATGCAGTAAATGTCCATTGACCATCTTCTGAATAGGTTTTTGAAATACCGACATCAGCAGGGAATATGTGTCCATTTTTATGCTGCCCCATAATAGGCATATTGCGTCTTGAGACAATTTTTTTTATGTTGTTACTTGCTGCATTCCTGAAGCCATGAACATAGACTTTATGATTTTTATGGTTTGGTTTTGGAAGCAGAATATTCATATCTTTTCCTAATACTTCCTCTGCTTTATAACCAAAGAGTTGTTCTGCTTCAGGGTTGAAAAAAGTAATAATATGATTTTCATTAATTATAAAAATACCATCTGTAGCATGTGTCACGATAGTCTCTAATGTTCGGTTAATTTTTTCTTTTTCAATATCGGTATTATTACGTTGCAGCTCACTCTCTGCATTTTTTTCCATTAGTAAGTTAAATGATTGAGACAGAGCATTTATTTCATTGGTATTATTACTTAAAAGTTCTACTTCATCTCCTTTTTTCCATCCATATTTCAATGTTTTTCGAATGGAATGATCAAGTCTTTTAATTGGCTGAGACAAACTCTGTGCCAGCAAAATTGCACTAAAAATAATCATTATTGATGTGATGAGCACAATAATTGCGTATTTGTTTTTTAAATATTCTATTGGTGCTAAAGCTTCTGAAACATCAATTTTGACCACAATCCCCCAGCGAAGACTGGGGATATAATTCCATGCGGCAATAACATCCACATCACGATAGTCTTTAAAAACTCCACTGCCATGACTTCCATTTAAAGCATGGATAATTGGTTTAATATTGTCTTTCTGAAAAACTACTTGTTGATTAAATGCTGATTTTTGGTTATATCTTATGGGAATAAGCAATAGTGCATTTTTTTCACTCTTTTTTGCAAGAATAATTTCTCCAGTTTTACCCAGTCCAGCATAGTCAGAGGTTATTGCCTGTAGAAAATTGGGGTTTAGCTGAATAATGATTGTTCCAGAATATTTTTTTTCATAAGACACAGAATGGGCTAAAAAAAGTGAAGGAATTTTTGAAGGAGGATAACGCTTAAAATCTGATATTGCTACATTATCCAGGATCTTTGATAATCTAAAGACCTGACTGATCCCCCCTGAATAATATCTTGTGTCGAACAGGTTGATATTCCGGTCATATTCATGTCTGACAGTTAAAGCAATATCTCCTTTTGCGGTGACAATAAAAATATCATAAAATTCAGAATGATGATTTTTCATATTTGAAAGATATTGATTGGTATAAGCAACTACTGGATCATTGTGACGTATTTTAAGAGGCTCCTCAAGCTTATAATGGCGATTCAAATGACCCAGAGTATCAATAATTATCTGATTTTCAGATAACATTTTTAGATTTTCTACTGTCTCATCCAAAACTTTTTCTATGCGATATGTTTTTTCTTTCGCCAAAAGTTCCATTCGCTGTAATGATTGTGCTTTAACCATTGAAATAGATTCTTGTAAACCTAAAAAATTACTGATCAGCAAGGGAATACTTGCAACTATCAAAAGCCACAATAAAATACGATGATGCATTTTTTTGGGTTGAGGTAGGTTATTTATCCAGTTGAATGTGGTCATTGAGGCGCCACCCAATGACTGTTCCACTGTTGAAACAACTGTTCTACATATTCTTGCCATTCAGCTTTTGTTCGACTTGCCGGATAGGGTTTTGGTTTGACCGGGTGTATGGAATCCCAGATGATTTTAAACTGCCCATTTTTATTAATCTGAGCAATTCTAACTGTTTTCCAGGTATGCAGATTTTTTTTGTCTATAGTGACCATACCTTCAGGTGCATAGTATCCATGACCTTTTATCGCTTCTACAACCGAGATTGGCTGACTACTATGTGCAGCTTTGACTGCTGCTGCCCAGAGATAGACACTAAAATACGCTGACTCCATGGGATCAGAGGTGACACTGTTATGGCCAAACTCTTGTTGATAGGCAGCAATAAATTTAGAGTTTTGTTCGCTGTTGATCGTTTGGAAATAATTCCATACGGAATAGTGTCCTTTCATTATTGTTTTATCAAGATATTGTAATTCACTCTCACCAATACTCAATGAGATCACCGGTATTTTATCTGCACTGATGCCTGCGGAAAATAGCTGTTCAAAAAAGTGAATATTGCTGTTACCATTAATTGTATTAATAATAACATCAGGTTGCGCTTTGATAATTTTCTGAACCATTTTTTTTATATTGATAATTTGTTCTTGATCATTCAGTGGAGTCAAAGGAATGTATTCTTCACCTACAATTTCTGCTGTATTTTTTTTAACAACATCATGGATAATTTGATTGGCTGCGCGGGGGAAAATATAATCTGATGAGACAAGAAAGAAACGTTGTCCGATGTTATCCATTGACCATCGTAAAGCAGGAATGATCTGTTGATTGGGGACAGCCCCAGTATAAATAATATTACTGGATTGTTCCAGGCCTTCATATTGAACGGGATAGAAAAAAATATGCTGATAATTTTCCACAATGGGTTTAATTGTTTTCCGGCACGATGAAGTCCAGCAACCAAATATGGCATCTACTTTTTCTTCAGTTATCAGTCGCTTAACTTCTTTGGCAAATGTAGTATCTTTTGATTGGCCATCAACGATGATGGGCTGAATTTTTTTGCCTAATAAGCCACCATTGGCATTGAGTTCCTTAATGGCTAATAATGTGGCATTAGCTACTGGTTTTTCTGAAATAGCCATTGTGCCTGTCAGTGAGTGCAAAACACCCACTCGTATCACTTCCTGGGGTGATAGCATTGAATAGATAAGCAGTATGCTGCCTAGCAGCATCAAAATAAAAATAAGAGATCTGATGATTGAAAGATCTTGAAGATCATGGTAAAAACGATTCATTCCATCTTGTCCACAATCAATTTAAAAGCTGATTGAGCTTAATGATAATTCGTTCAAATGTTTTTGCTGATTGTTCTCCATTTTTATACACTTGGTCGCTTTCTGTTTCAGCATCAGTGATTAATCCAATTAATTCATCTTCCTGGGAACCTTCAAGACCTAGATTTAGAAATGACCCTTCAACATTTTGAATCAGATTTCCAAGGACAATAGTATTAAGTCTTCGCTGTTCCTGAGTAGATTGGTTGACCATTTCCAACTCTTTTGAAACCGACTCAACCGTTTGTCTTAATGTCTGATAATGTTGGCGTTCATTATTGTCAGCAATAAATTGTATGAGTTTTGCTTCTATAGAATCAATTAACATTGCCAGGTGATCTTTGTACCTCCCCGCCTTTTCTTTATCACCGGGCATTCCCCGGATCAAAATACTGACATGTTCTGTATTAAAAATTGCATGCCCTGAAAATTCAATAATTTTTTTTGTATGGGTCGAGGCTTCTTTGAGAATGTCCTGTTCAATGGGTCGGATCCTACTATCTGAAAAGAAGAAATCAGGAGCCTCTAAGTGGTTTAACATCACGCAGCCTTCCAGGCCATATTGAGTCAGGGTATCTGAGATTAACTTATGCAGTGCTTCAATATTATTGATTGTTAAAATTGATTGCATAAAACAGATGAGGTGTCCTGTTTCAGAAGCACTCACCATAGAGGTCATTGCTGTTTTTGTTGCGTAGTCCTTTTGTTCAATTTCCTTTTTTATTTGTATTTTATTTTTGAGTAATAAATTTATTTTAGCAACTAGCTCATCTTCATCAAAGGGTTTGAGAAGATAATCATCTCCACCAGCCTCATAGCCATTCATTCGTTCATTCGGTGATGCTAAAGCTGAAACAAAAATAACAGGAATATCTTGAAATAAAGGATTAGCTCGTATTTTTCTACAGGTTTCCAAGCCATCCAGAACCGGCATCATAACATCCAGTAAGATAATATCCGGAATTTTTTCCTGCAGACTATCAAGACATTTTTGGCCATTTTTGACAGGATGAATATTAAATTTATCTCCAAGTAAATCATTAATGATGTTTAAATTCATCTCTTCATCATCAACTGCTAATAAACAGGGTTTGCTGCTCATTAATAAATCCTTTAGTCTGTGCAAAATAACCTATGTCAATTAAAAATAGCTGACAGTATATTATTCTGCAAGGTCAAAGAATAAATAGCTGATAAATTCATTAATTTTTTTTAATAGTGGTCATCTGAGAACTTGTCTGTGTTGGTATTATTTTCAAACAAAGACTATTGCTATTATTTCCAAACAAAGACTATTGTTATTTAAAACCTAACCATAGATTGGTGCTTAAGAGAAAAAACTCTATTATTGATGAGTATGCTAAGGTTCATTTCAATCTCTAATGATTGTCTCTGCAATGAGCATTTTTAACACTAATTCTGAGATGTTCTTTCTCAGAAAGTTTCTGCCCTAAAAAACAATTATATTGCTGAATAACCACTTCTGGTAAGTTATTTTTCACTGCGCTGAATAGCCTTTCTTCATACCGTCTAATATCAATATCAAGCTGGTTCATAATAGCTCTCTCCCTGTGAGTTAATAGCTTGTTTGGTTAATTTCTTGTCTATTATATTAACTAAAACCAAACTCTGTTTCTGTGAAAAAATACCATTTAATTGAGGAGCTATTACCGATTAGGATATTTTAATAAAGTTACCAGTATTTAGGCAGATCACGGTTCACAATAATCTGTTTATTAACGATATCAATATATTTTCCAACTTTTAATTCTTTAAGTATCTTGGTCACCATTTCTCTGGATGCTCCTACTGCATTGGCGATATCCTGGTGAGTCATTTTAGGTGTTTTATAAATACCTGCTGCATCTTTTTTAGCCTGATCTCTCAATAAATCTGCGACTCTGCCATAGGTGTCTAAAGAAGCCAGTTTGTATATGTGCTCTGATAACATTCTGGTTCGATTTGCCAGTGAGGGCAATATGGACAGGGCAATTTGCGGATGTTTATTCAGATAAGCCATAAAATGACCGGCCGGCAGCAGAACGACCTGAGTTTCTTCCAACGTCAGGACGGATGCCGAGCGTGGTGCGGAATCAAATAAAGCCAACTCACCAAAATAATCATTATGGTGTAAAAATTTAAGAATAATTTCTTTACCAGAGTCTTCATCATTGACAATCACTTTAAGATGCCCGCTTAAGACTAGATACAAAGATTGAGAATCGTCCCCTTGAGTGACAATGAAGGTGTTTTTTTTGAAGCTTCGAATTGTTGTAAGTTTTTGAATTTCTTTTAAATGTTCATCAGGTATGGATGAAAATAAATGCACATGTTTTAAAAAAAGTTCTGAGACGGTTGGTTTCATTATTAAGCATCACCTGTTCATTCAGTTTTATGCGTTGAAAATTAATTAATTCTATATTACTTGTATCAGATTATAAAGCAGGTGCAGAAGTTGTGGGGATTGCCGTACAGCTTAAAAGAAATTATTGCAGATTTTTGCATTAGATTGACAGGCAACACGGTAAAATTCTTATTTAATGCTAGAATTAAACAATCATAGCAATTGGTTCAATCGGTATGCAATCTAAAAGCCATCAATACAATCAGGGGTTTACACTGATCGAACTGGTGACGGTTATCGTCATTCTGGGCATTCTGGCAGCAGTGGGCTCTGCAAAGTTCTTTAATAATGCTACCTTTAGGGACACTCAATATCATCAGCAAGTACTTTCTGCCTTCCGCTTTGCCCAAAAAATTGCTATTGCCAGTCAAAATGATGTCACTATTTGTCTGACTGCTGATAGCTATGAGCTGTATTACTCTTCTTTAACTTGTTCCGGGACTCCTGTGAAGCATCCTGTCGGGCAGGTTAATTATCAGGATAGTGATATTTCTGAGATTACTCCGGTGCAAAATTTTACCTATAAGGCTAGTGGTGAGGCCATATCAACCGGAGCTTATTCTTTTTCAGTGGGTGGATATAATGTGGTGGTAGAACAGGTAACGGGCTATGTGCATGAATAGAATGTCCTACACTCTTTGCCGAGGTGTTACTATTATTGAATTAGTGGTTTCAATGGTGATCATTACGATTGCGGTTGGCGGTGTGATGGCTTTATTTCTCGGCACCACCAGAACCAGTGCTGATCCAATGGTAAGAGCGCAGTCTCTGGCAATAGCCCAGAGTTATATGGATGAAATTATGATGCAGGCCTATACACCGACAGGTTCGGCCTCAGGCCGAAGTAACTATAATGATGTTGATGATTATAATGCCATTACTGCAGGCAGCAGTATTGAGGATCAATTTGGTAATATGATTGATATGCCGGGTTATACGGTTGCAGTAACGGTTGTTCTGTGTACCAATATTATCTGCGCTGCTGAGCTAAGCAATAGAGCAGCCAAAAAAATCACTATTGTGGTCAGTCATGCTGGTTTAGGGACAGATATACCCATCATAGCCTATCGAACGAATTATTAAGGGCTGCCAGTGATGAAAAATAACAATAATTATAACAATGGATTTACTCTGGTTGAACTGATAACCGTCATGGTGATCACTGGAATTATTTCTATGCTGGTGGTGAATATTATCACCACACCAATGAAATCATTTAGTGATATGAAGCGACGGGCAGAGCTGGTTGATATTGCCGAACTGACTCTGCATCGCATGAATCGGGCAATTCATCATGCCTTGCCAAATAGCATTCGCATCAGTTCTGATGCCCGTACCATTGAATTATTACATACCATTGCCGGTGGTCGTTATGACAAAAATAGCTTTGATATTACCCAGACAACCGCTTTTATCGATCCTCTTAAACCCCTGAGTAATCTTTCAGATATCAGCGTGGATGCGGGAGAAACTAATAATACTCGCTGCGGTCGATTGAATGAATCAAATTGTCTGGTTGTTTATAATCTGGGTAATGGTATTAATGATGCCGATGCTTATAGAGGTGGTAATATTTCAGCTCTGAAAACAAAAAGTGCTACTCAGTTGACCTTTGTTGACCATCATTTTACTCTGAATTCACCCCAGCAGCGGTTTATGATCGTTGATAAAGCACAGATTTTCAGCTGTAATTTAGGGACAGGTAAATTGTGGTTAAGTGAGAATTACAATTTTAGTGATACAGATAATGAGCCTCCTGTATTTAGTGGGGATCATTTGCTTGCTAATCATATTTCCAATTGCCGCTTTACTTATAACCCCGGTACCTTAACTCGCCCGGCATTAGTGACATTGCAGATAGAAATCAGTGCTCAGGGTGAAAGGGTGAATTTATTACAGCAGGCTTTTGTTGAGAATCAGCCATGAAAGCAATTAAAACTGAATATCTCAGCCCTCTTTTTAAAAAGGCACAGGTAAAAAAATCTGCAACTATTAATAGATGGCGACCCATTAAAAATTCCCATGGTTTTTCTCTTCCGGGGGCCATATTTATCATGGTGGCTTTAGCTGGCATTGGTGTGGCTATGGTGACTTTAAATACCACAACCAGCAGTACATCGGCCTTGAATGTTCAGCAGAGCAGAGCTTATTATACGGCACTTAGTGGTTCTGAATGGGCTATAGCGACAGTTGCTGCCAGTGATGACAATTTTGCAGTAAATAATAATAGCTGCATTGGGGTGAGCGGACATTCTTTTGTTGCTGAGGGATTTACTTTGAGTTTTTCCTGCAGCAGTACCTGCAGCAATGCTGCTAACTGTTGTCATAATGTTGTTGATTGTCAACTATCTCCCAGAGTCTCAGAAATTACAGTGACGGCAGCTGGGGGAAATGATACTTATCAGGTTAATCGAACAATTCAGGTAACGGTGTCCTATGACGGCAGTTAATAATAGAGACTTTTTTTTGACAGCAGGCAGGTTCCTTATTGTTTTTGTGCTGTTGTTAGTCTCAAGTATGGCGTATTCTGCCGGCACATTAATTGGACAATACCAATTTGATGTGTGTTCCAGCAGTGATTTAGGCAATGATTCAACCGGCAATCAAAATGGCTCAGTCTCCGGAGCTGTTGCCTTGAATAAAACACCCCCTCCGGGCAAGCAAACCTGTTCAGCATCAACATTTTCCGGGGGAACGATCAGCATTTCTGGTTTGCCGGTATCAACTAATGCCGGCGATAAAACCTCGGTCAGCTTCTGGATGTACTGGGATGGTACCAATAATATGATGCCTATTGGATGGAACCGGTATGATCTGTGGTTTTACGAAGGTAATTTGGGTTTTAATAGCGCCAATGGTGATCTCTATGGTATTTCCTCGGCGGGACTCAGTAATGGTTGGCATCATGTAGTTGCGGTGTTTACTAATGCTAATGTTCAGGCTAGCAAGCTGTATATTGATGGTGTGTCTCAAGCCTTGAGTCAGCGTAGAAATACACCTAATAATGCTGGTGCAGTGGTTCAGTCCAATATGCGAATAAGCGGCTGGTCATTGAATTCAGGCTATCGTTTTTCGGGGCACATGGATGAAGTTAAAATTTATAATGGTGAAATGACGCAATTACAGGTCAATGCGGACTTTTCCTATAATGAATTAAATTGTGTTGTGTGCCCGCCTGACCCACCACCAGTACTGATTGGCCATTATCAATTTGATACCTGTACTTCTTCTGATTTAGGACAGGATACGCTGGGTCTGCATGATGGTATCAATTCGGGAGGTGTCATTGTTGGAAAAACGCCACCACCGGGTAAACCTGAAACCTGCACTGATGGGGTCTTTAGTGGTGGTACCATTGAGATTAACGGGCTGCCAGTTTCACAAACAGCAGGTGCTAAAACTTCAGTGACCTTCTGGATGTACTGGGATGGTACAGATGGTATTATGCCCATAGGCTGGAATAGACATGATCTCTGGTTTAGCAGTGGTTTCTTTGGTTTTAATACGGGAGGGGGAGATGTTTATGGTATTTCATCAAGCGGACTGGCTAATGGCTGGCATCATATTTCTGTTGTGTTTACCAATGGCAGTGTGAGAAGCAATGAACTTTATATTGATGGTGTTGCACAAATATTGACCCATCTGAGGGGCACGATTTCTAATAGTGTTGCTTTTGTGGATCCTCACCTGAGAATTGGTGGTTGGGGGTGGACCGATGGCTATCGCTTTTCCGGTCGGATTGATGAACTTAAGGTTTATAATGGCACAGTGACACAAACAGAAGTAGATGCGGATCGTGCTTATAATAATTCCAGCTGTGTTAATTGCCCGCCGCCGCCAGCGGCTCTCAAATCCTATTTCAGCTTTAATGAAAACTGGAGTAATTCAGTCAGAGATGTGATCGGCAATCATAGTGGTGCCGTCTCTGGTGATATTTCCAGGGTTTTGTCCGGGGGCAGTGGTTTAAAAGGGGATACCTGCTATGCGGCCTCATTTAATGGTGGTGCGATAGATATCAATGGCTTACCATTATCAGTAAGCTCTGGTGAAAAAAATTCTATCAGCTTCTGGATGTACTGGAATGGTAATGATGGCTTAATGCCCTTAGGCTGGAATGCTCATGATCTCTGGTTTTCCAGTGGTTCTTTTGGTTTTAACACGGGTGGTGGCGATGTTTATGGTATTTCATCAGCCGGCCTGGCGAACAGCTGGCACCATATTGCTGTTGTGTTTACCAATGGTAGTGTGACAGGTAATGATTTTTATCTGGATGGTGTTAAACAAAATCTATCTCTGCGCAGAGGCAGCATTATTAATTCAAATGCTTATGTTGCATCTCATCTGCGTCTGGGTGGTTGGTGGCGGTCCGATGGTTATCGGTTTCGAGGAAAATTAGATGATGTCAAAGTCTATGCCGGGATTATTTCAGAAGATCAGGTGCTGGCTGATATGCGAGCCAATGGCTGCCTGATTGCGGAATGGCGTCTGGATGAAGCTTCATGGAATGGCACCATTAATGAAGTGACTGATAATACCTCAAATGGTTATCATGGTACGTCAAAAAATGGTGTGAATACTCTCTCTGATACTTCTGCGGGAGGAGGGATCTGTCGTGTGGGGGAATTTTCGGATGATGGTTATGTCGGCAGTGCAGCAATTCCTCATATGACGGATAGTTTTACTATAACTGGCTGGTTTAATAGTAATGATGTTCGCAAACGAGGCCAGCGACTTTTTGTCGATGATGAAAATAATAATAGTGGAGGTTATGCATTAAGTCTGGGTGATGCCGGTTCCGGCAGGATGCGATTTTATCATCGTAGTTTGAGTCCTGTCAGTCTTGATACCGCCAGTGTACTGGTCAATAATCAATGGTATTTTGCTGCGGCAGTGCTGACTGTTTTACCGGGTGATCAGGCAGTCAAAGAGGTTTATCTCTATAATACTTCAGGCACTCAGATTGCCCATGTCACTGCGACTGTTAATAATGCCATGCAGGCAGCAACAGGCAGTGCGGCAATTGGGGGTGAGGTGAATGGCAGTGGTGAAGAAGGCAATCGCTTTGATGGTTATCTGGATGAAATTAAAGTCTTCAGCAAGGCACTTTCTGAGCCTGAGATCACCTCTATTGTTAATAATGAACGCATTGGGAATAACTGGGATGGTACTCAAAGATTGTGTGGGGGGTCATGTGAACTGGTACGCTTTAATATTGAACAGGCTGAGCATTCTCTTGCCTGCCCGCAAGCCCGTGCTTCGATTGATATTGCGGCACAATGTGCGGGCAATGTTTTAAAAACCGATTATGCCGGTACTATTAACCTGACTACTAACCAGGTTGGTTCGATTTTTTATGCATCGGCATCAGGGGGAAGCAGTATTAATAGTATCAGCTTTCAGGCTTCTGATAGTGGCACAAAGACAGTTTATCTATACCATGATCAGGAACAGAGCGTTCAAGTAAACGGTGTTGACAGCTTTCCTAATCCGGATGTCAGCAGTATTGGTAATGCAACGGATTTCAGAGCCTTTGGTTTTAGTGCAGCTGCTATTGATGTGCAGACCTCCTGTGTCAATAGTGCAACTTATCAACTGACGGCGCTGGGTAAAGTTCAGGGGAACCCCGGTTGTGATGTGATCACGAATTTCTCAGGCAATAAAAATGTAAAAATATGGTTTGATTATGAAGCTCCCTCATCTGGCAGTTCGTTGGTAAAAATTAATGGTACTGATATACCTGACAGTGAATCAGGTACTACGGCTTTAAACTTTATAAGCGGCCGCAGCAATTATCAACTGAACTATCCTGATGCGGGGCAAATACGCCTGCATTTCAAGTATGACAGAGATCCTTATGATGGTGATCCGCATCAGGCTATGTTTTCAGATAGCAATCTTTTTGTTGTTAAGCCAGAAAAACTCTTTGTCTATGCCAGTGATAATTCTGGTGCAGCCGATGCCAGTGCAAATTGTGCGGGTACGTCTTGTAGTAAGTTTAAGCGGGCTGAGGAAGGTTTTTATCAAACTGTCAGAGCAGCGTGTGCAGATAATAGTATAACGCCTAATTTCAATTATGCCGGTAACATTAATCTAAGTTCGACTATGGTTATGCCAGCATTGGGTTCAGGCAATATAAGTAACACTTCATTCAGTGATATCAATGCTGGTCAGGAAACTATTTCCCAGAGTTTTAATGATGCGGGTATTATTAAAACTACGGCTTCTTTATCCGGCAACTATCTGGGTGAAAATGTTAATATCAGTGGCAGTAGTGGAAATACCGGTCGTTTTTATCCTGCTTATCTCGGGGTTACAGCTAATATGCCGGTTGTTCAGGATGCCTGTGTTGGCGGTACCTCATTTACCTATATGGGGCAGGCTTTTGGCTTCAGTGTGATGCCGCAATTGACCATTACGGCAAAAAGCATGAATGATAATACTGTCTTGAACTACTCCAATAGAGGTGGTGATAATTTTTGGAAACTTGGAACTCCTTCTGCTTCAGGGCGTTCCTATAGTGATTCCAGTGGTAATGCCGGTTTAAATAATTCTAATGCTTTGAGTGGTGATGAACTTTCACCCATTGGTCTGGCCAGTTTTCTGGAACCTATCAGTAGTGTTGACACCCGTGAAAATGCTTTTGATGGCAATGCAGTATTAACCATAACTGGTGACTATCTAAAATATGATCGGCTATTAACGGCTCCCTTCAATAGTCAGTTTGATCTGACCCTGAGTCAGGCCTCCCTCACTGATAGTGATAATGTTTGCTATCAATTAAATGCTGCAGGCAGTTGTTTAAATTATTCATTCACGATCAATTCACTGGCAGAACAAAGAATGGGGCGTTTAGGGATTAAAAATGCCTTTGGCAGTGAACTGGTTGCTCTTCCTGTCCCTCTTTTTAGTGAATATTATACTGGTACAGGTTTTGTGGTGAATTCAGCTGATTCCTGTTCTTCTTTAACAATTGTTAATTTATCGCTTAGTGATACCACTATAAACGGTAGTTATTCAACGATACCGACATTGGTCAATAATCCGCTGGTTTCCGGCATGGCTGGTTTGAGTTTTAGTGCTCCGGGGGAAAATAATACCGGCTATACTGATATTCAGTTAATCAATATTGATAACTGGCTGCTCTACGACTGGGATAATGGCGGCAGCTATGATGATGCCCCCTCAGGACGTGCCAGTTTTGGGCAGTATAATCGTTCCAATCGGTTAATCTTTACCCGTGAGGTTTATTAAAGAGTATCTGTGCTTGAGGATATTGTCCGATCATCGACTAAATAACTATTCCTGAATGGTGAATATTCTTTACCGAGAGACCGTATCAGCTCCTATTGTTTGTTATTGTGCTCGGACTGCGTCAAATCACACAATAACAAACAATAGGAGCTAATACTCAGTGAGGACTATTCAGGAATAGTTATTTAGCTGTTATTCTGCTGCTCTTTGCTTAAAGCTGATAATTTTACGTCGGTCTTTTTTACTGGGTCGCCTCACTGTGTGTTGCGGCATGCCTGCAAATATTGCCTTATGTTCCTGGGTCCGTTTTTCCCTGAGCTCTATACTATCCAGTGTTTCTTCATAAAGTGTCTGTGCAACGCTGGCAGGGCCACGTTTACCTGATAAATTCAGGATGATCACTGTTTGCTCGATAGACTCTTTTTTTATTCGGATGGTATGACCAATTTCTGCTGTATGACTGGGTTTGAAACGTTGCCCATTCAAATGTACCTTGCCGCCACGAATGGCTTCGGTGGCCAGAGCACGTGTTTTGTAAAAACGGGCAGCCCAGAGCCATTTATCCAGGCGAATTTTATTGTTATGTGTATTTTCTGAGTTATTTTTGTGCTTGCTCATAGGTTTATTTGTCAGAATGATGTCATAAAAAAAAATAAAAAGAAAAAAATGTGCTTAAAAATAGCGCAATTGAAAAAAAGCGTCTATAAATTATAAGTATAACTTTAATATAAATTAATAAAAACCATGTCATTTCCTTAAATGAGCTTTAAGTCAGCTCAAAAATAAAAGAAAGTATTTAATGACATGAACAGGTAAAGTGAAAAAGGTGTATTTTTATGGCCAGACCAGTACGTATAGAATATTCAGGTGCCTATTATTATATTTCTTCAAAAGGAATTGAAGGAAACCCAATCTTTAAAGATATTAAAGATCGGCAGGAGTTTTTAACCATATTACAGGAAGTGATCGGGCGTATGCAATGGGATGTTTTTGCATACAACCTGATGCCTGATTCATTCCAGCTTTTCATTAAAACACCTAAACCTAATTTATCAAAAGGTATGCGGCAGCTTAATGGCATTTATACACAGCGTTATAATGTCAAATATGAAACTCAGGGTAATATTTTTCATGGTCGTTTTAAGGCGGTTTTAGTTGAAGAGCAATCATTTTCAGAACTGGTGCAACATGTTGTACATGTGCCTGTTCTTAAACGTAAGGCGCGTAAATTAGATAAATGGAAGTGGAGCAGTTATCAGGCAATTGCGGGATTTGTAGAGGGATCACAATGGCTTAACATTTCTGAAGTTCTGAGCCACTATGGCAAACAGAAAAAGCGTGCGCAGACTGCTTTTGCTAAAGCGGTTGCAGCAATGGATAAAGATGATGATATTACCGCTGCGATCCAGGGACAGATTTTATTAGGCAGTGATAGTTTTGTGGCTAAGTGGAAAAAGCAATTAGCCAGCGGCAAAGTGATGGATAAAGCCAGGCAGCGAAAAGCCAAAAAAGTTAAACCTCTGTCAGATTTTGGTAAGCGCTTTAAAAATGTTAAAACTGCAATGGTTAAAGCCTATGAAACAGGAAACTATACGCTGGATCAGATTGGCAACCATTTTGGTGTTCACTATAGTACTGTGAGTCGTACCGTGAAAAAATCGGGATTTTGAGTTAATGAATACGCTTAAAAGTATAAATTCGGGCATTTTGATCCCGGACGACAAATTGTCCTGGCTCCATATAGAACTGGAAGTACAGGGTAATTTTTTTTGAGGGTATATAAGCAATCATGTTATTGCCTTTGATGGCCAGATGACCGGCAAGATTTTTAGCACCACCATCTGACCAGATAAAGCGATTGTTATTATAAATAGCAATCACATCACCCGATATAGCCTGCCAGATCCCATTCATTGAATTATTGTCTATCATTGCCACAGAATTAGTCGTAGACACAGAGCTGTTGCTGCGTTGATTGGGATCCCAGAAATTGCTGGGACTATTCGAACTGAATGTGCGACTGTTTTGACCTGTTTGAAAACTATCAAGCAGGGGATTGACTGTATTGCGCAGGGGTAGTGAATTACTCCCGCCAGGTGACATTGGAAAATTATTAAAGACACCTAAGCTGTTCATACCATTAGTCATTCCAGGCATAAAAGCAGGAGAATATGGCAGAGCATTCATTCCACTAAACGAGTTGCTGCCGCCAAGAACCTGGTTCATGACCTTCATCATTGTCACCATCATCTCAATAAACGGCATAGAGCGCCAATCGTTATTGTAATGTCTGGCTGCTGCTGATGTGGTGGTGAGACAAAAGCACAGTAATAAACTGGCGATTAGGTGTTTCAAATATTAGTCCTGTTAATCCTGAACCAGGTGCTTGTCCGAGAATTGTCTTTTTAGTGTAAATCCGATCCAACATTATAGACGTTTCTTTTAAAATAGTTAATTAGAATTTAATGAAATATCAATATTCTGCGACTTAAGTCTAAAATAATTGGTTTAGGGAATGCTTCTGAGCAAGCTTTAGGGCATTCGGCGGATCATAATAGAGGCAATTAAAAATGTACTTATTGTTATGAAGCTGGCACTGAGTAAGGGACTGATATTATAAACAAGACCAAATTGGGCGGTGATTTTATTGGCAATGGTAAATACAATTCCAATAAATACCCCTATCATAAGGCGGCTGCCGGCATTGCTTGTGCGTGATGAACTAAACACAAATGGCACAGAGAGCAGGAGCATTGCAGCAATTGAAAAGGGTTGGATCAGCTTGTTCCAGAATGCTAACCAGTATTGATTACTTTCCAGCTTGTTGGCATCCAGATAGCTTGAGTAGCGATACAGGCCGAATGCTGATAAATACTCTAAATTTGAAATAATCACATCTACAAGTTCCAGATCCAGTAAAGTGGGCCAGCGAGCCTGGTCAATTCGGTTGGAAATGACTTTATTTTCAGTAATAAAGGTCTGTTTAATGCCTTTTAATATCCAGTCACTACCATCGTAATGGGCGCTGCTAGCCAGAGTGCTGACTTTGAGTGATTTATCCTCAGCAAAAGTAAAAATACTGACATTACCCAGGGTTTTATCAGAGGTAATGGCGTGTATCTTAGTGAAAGTATCACCATCTCTTACCCATATTGCCTTATCTGAAACTGTGCTGGATGTACCATGAGTCTGGGTTGTCCAGTGGTTTAATGCTATTTTTTCAGTGACTGGGACAATATACTCACCCACAATAAAAATAAATGAGGCTAGAATAAGAGCCGCTTTCATAACAGAAAAAACAATTTGTGCGGTGGCTACCCCGGCAGCACGTATGGCAACAAGTTCATGGTTGCTGTTTAAGGTGCCTAAGCCCATCATGGCACCGAGCAGTACTGAAAATGGAAACAATTGATACATACGTCGGGGCAGGCTCAAAAAAGTATAATAAAAAGCATCAACGATTTCAAAACTACCCTTGCCAACATATTTGAAGTTTTCAGCCATAGCTATAAAGCCATAGAGTGCCAAAATAATGAGCAAAAACAAAAGGGTTGAAGTAATAACTGTTTTAATAAGGTATCGATCAAGTATGTTCATAAAACGTGCTGAGCAGGAAACCTGTCTGTTAATTCCACTTGTAACTTAAGCTGGACAGCTTATAGCTTAAATGGCTGATGAAGCTGGTGAGTATCCAGACAATGCTGATAAAAAGAATTTGCACAGAGAGCAGTAAAAAAGACAATAGAGAAACAATCATAGCAAAAAAGTTAATGATAAATTGACCGACATTTTTTACCTTGTTTGCCACAGTGCTTCTCACTTAATTTCCAATAATCAGGAATACTAATACTTGACTTGTCCTTTAGAGTATAGCCTAAAATAATACTATTCTCAAAGTAGTCTCAAAGTAGTGCAGCGGCAGGCAAGCAGGCTTAATGAAGGAACTGGGGTTTTGTCAGGGTGAAGGGATGGATTTCAGCATCAAACATCTGGCCATCACCAGCTTTCATCTGATAACTTCCCTGCATGCTGCCAACTGGTGTATGAATAATTGTACCGCTGGTATAGGTAAAGTCTTCACCTGGTTTTAATAGTGGGTGTTCGCCAACGACTCCAGGCCCTTTTACTTCCTGTGTTTTACCCTCGGCATCGGTAATGATCCAGTGGCGGGAGATGAGTTGTGCTACTTCTGTTCCCCGATTAAGCATATTGATGGTATATGAGAAAACATATCTGTTGTCACTGGGGGCTGACTGTTCCTCTATATATTGTACTTTGACATCAATAGAAATATTATATTTTGTGTCATGAAGATGTGGCATGTTTTACCCTGTTAAAAGTTGCAATCTGATTTATTGTTGAAATGTATTTGGCCTGACGTCTTCATCTTTCTGATTATCAACATGGTCTTTTGCCTGCAGAACAGCTTTTTTTACAGAATTGTCCATTTCTGAACGTTCATCTGTTGTTAGAAAAAAAGCCATATCCACATCGTGGCGAACATATCTTGAAGGCAGCATATTTAATGCAATACAGGCAATATCCTGTAAATAATCCTCATCCATATTCTTAATGTCATTAACAAAAGTATCAATGAGTTCTCTGACAACGAGAGTTTCGTAATAATTGTGGATTGAATCAAAGCGCATAATAACTCCAACTGGATTTTATTGTTTAATACTATAACTCTATCTTGTAATATGAGGTTAGTAGTAAATACCTGAAAATCAAGTTTATTGTCGTAATTGGAAGGTGGGCTTATCATTGAAATCGATTAGCTGGTGTTTGAGCAGCCATTGCTGAGCATCTTCTGCATCCTCTTCAAACCAGCGTTTAGCTGATCCGAGTCGAAAGCTATAACCCCACTCATCCATATCTTTCATCATTAACGCCTGATCCATCTCAGGTAAATAATCAGCAAGCAGGATCTGCAGATAGCACACGCCATTTTCTTCATCATAACCACCTGCAGCATCGGTATTTAAATTTTCTCGTCTGAAGCTATCCATACAGACATAATGACAGGACTCATGCAGTGCAGAATGAATCGGAGTGTCCGGGCGAACATAAAGCTGATTTTTAATAATACCGGCTTCAGGCTCACCAAACCAGCTTCCGGAAATAACTGCACCCTCATTAAGCCAGTTGATTTGAAGTCTGTAACGGGCTAAAAGTGCTTCTAAGGTTGATTTTTGATCAAAATTACATAAAAACATTATTTTTTTCCAAAAAAAGTGGCATTTTTAGAATTTTGTATTATTCTAAAGTAAGATACAGGTTAAAGTTAATTTAAAATGTGCTGAGTTTATTGTAACCTCTTGTTTACTAGAAGTGTTTACTAAAAGTATTTGCTAAAATGTGTTTAGTAGAGTGTGTTTAATTAAAGAGTGTTTTATAAAATATTTTCAGGTAGTAGCCTTCAGGCTTATTTTATCGACTTTTAACATAATATTACATAATAAAATTTAAGGTAAGAATGATGAGGAAGAAACCTGATTTTCTACTCTTATTATCTGTGCTAGTTGTTTCCGGTGTAATTTTCAGCCACTTTTTTATTGTCAATCACACGGATGATACGGCAAAAAAATTAATTCGGCTTAATACTCAGTATGCACAAATTCAAGTGGAAAAGCTTAAACTTCAAGAGATTGCACGTATTGATTTGTCAAAGCAACAAATTCGTTGATGCTGAGAGTTTCAGCACGTCTTACAGGGTCGATATCACATTGAGTAATTTGTTCAGAAGTTAAAATCTTTTTTAAATTATTGCGTAAAGTTTTGCGGCGCTGGGCAAATGCAGCTTTAGCAATAAATGAAAGATCGGCAAGTTGTGCATTTTTCAGTTGTTGTATGTGAGATTGACTGGACTTATTCAATTGAATTCTAGGCGTTAATTGCACAATTGCTGAGTCAATCTTAGGAGGTGGATTAAATGCCCCGGGAGGCACTATAAACAGTTGTTCTGCATGACAGAGATATTGAACCAGAATACTTAAGCGGCCATAAGTTTTTGTTCCCGGACTCGCAGTCAGACGTTCCACCACCTCCTTCTGCAGCATAAAATGCATATCTTCAATAATTTCAACATTCTCCAGTAAATGAAAAATGAGTGGTGTTGAAATATTATAAGGCAAATTACCCACTAATCTGAGTTTTTGGGAGCCTTCAGCCAATAAAGAGCCATAATCAAATTTTAAAGCATCACTGCTGTAAATAGTAAAATTAGAGCAGGTTAAAAATTTTTCCTCAAGAACAGGAATCAAATCCCGGTCAAGTTCAATCACATCCAGCTTTCCTGCGTGACTCACTAAATGCTCGGTTAATGCACCCTTTCCAGGGCCAATTTCAACCAGATGTTGTGCTTCAGTCGCAGCAATGGCACTAATAATCCGCTCAATAATATTAGGATCATGGAGAAAATTTTGCCCAAATCGCTTTCTTGCAACATGAGGGGCCTTATGCTTCAATGGCTTACCCATATAAAACTCTTTATTTTCAAACGGTTAAAATATTAAAAAGTGGTTTTATTAACAGAAACCACCGAGTTAGATTCTAATAAGAGTGCAACCATAATTCTCATTAGTAATTACATCGCTGATTATACCATTAAAAAACCAATTACTATTTTTGATTTATATTATGCTGATCAGTAGTTTAATACAGATACACAAATTTTTTTCTTTTTTTCAATTAGTTGTCTATATTTAAATAAGAGCATTTGCCGAGAAAATAGGAAGTGGACTGTGATAAGCAACAAACATGATAGAGAAGTCGAAAACAAAAGCGACCTGCTGTTTGATGGTGCAGAACATAATGCAGACAAGGACAACCAGCAAATATCATTTGATCACCAATGCTGGAAAGTTATGATCATTGATGATGAAAAAAGTGTGCATGATGTTTCTCAGATGGTGCTGAAAAATTTTTCTTACAAGGAACGCAGACTTGAATTTATCCATGGTTATTCTGGTGAAGAGGCCTGTAAATTAGTAGAAGAACATCCTGATACTGCGGTTATGTTACTGGATGTGGTGATGGAAACTGATACCGCAGGTCTGGATACAGTGAAATATATCCGGGAGAAATTACATAATAGAACCGTCAGAATAATTCTACGCACGGGTCAGCCTGGACAGGCACCTGAGCACACAGTAGTGCGTATGTATGACATTAATGACTATCTTGAAAAAAGCAAACTAACTTCACTCTATCTCGAGCTAGCTTTAATCACTTCGCTTAGATCATATGATGACATCTGTACTATCGGCCAGCTCATGGCTGACAATGACAATCTGGATTCTATTATCAAAGTTCGCACTCAAGATTTGTCTGCTGCCAATGCCATGCTGCAACAGCAAATAAAAAATCAGGCACTGGCTCATGAAGCACTGCAAAGAAGTGAGACACAACTGGCTGAGGCCCAGCGTATTGCTCGCATTGGTCACTTTGAATGGTCCAGCTCCAATGGCAGTATGACATGGTCTGAACAGGTTTGTCGTATCCTGACAGCCTCTGTGACAACGAGTCAGCATACGCTGACAGAATTTCTGGATTTTATTGTGCCTGAGGATCAAGATTTAGTTGTGAAAACTATGCAAAGGGCTATTGAGGAGCGGCAACCTTATGACATTGAACTTCGTGTGCAACAGGCATCTGGAAATATTTGTTACGTGCGTCAGCAGGGTGATGTCTCGATAGATACAAATGGTGATATGAAACGTATTGTTGGGACCCTGCAGGACATTACTGCTCAGCGTCTGGCAGAAATTGAAATGCGTAAGCTATCAACAGTGGTTGAGCAAATTGCTGATGGCATTATGATCACTGATCCTAAGGGCATTATTGAATATGTAAATCCTGCAATTACGGAAATAACTGGTTATAGTCAGGAAGAGTTGATTGGCAAGACGCCCAGGGTACTGAGATCAGGTAAACAGGGTGGTGCTTTTTATCAACGACTGTGGAAAACTATTTTGCAAGGTATAGTGTTCAATGAAGTTGTTATTAACAAAAAAAAGAACGGCCTGTTTTATTTCGAAGAAAAAACCATAACACCACAGAAAAATTCCAGTGGTGAAATTATTAGCTTCATTTCCAGCGGCAAAGATATCACCGAGCGTATGGAAGCCCAGGAGCGCTTACATCATCTTGCCCATCATGACTTTCTAACAGGGCTGCCAAACAGAATACTATTTGAAGATCGTCTTGCCCAGGCAATACCACGCGCGCGCTTGCAGAAGCGTAAAATTGCAATATTATACCTTGATATTGATCGTTTCAAGGTTATCAATGACAGTCTGGGTCACAATATCGGTGATATAATGCTTAAAGATATAGCTATGCGGCTATCAGACTGTCTGCCTGAGGGTGATACTGTTTCCCGTTTTGGCAGCGATGAGTTTTGTGTCATCCTCAATAATATCACCGCAGAAAGTGATATCCCCGGGTTTGCCAGAAAAATGCTTATGGATCTTGCTGTACCCTTCGACTGTGAAGGGCGCGAATTATTTATCACCAGCAGTATTGGTATCAGCCTGTTTCCCGATGATGGTGACAATGCCCAGACACTATTGAAAAAAGCTGATGCGGCCATGTATCACTCCAAACGTAAGGGCAGAAATGCTTTTCAGCTTTACACTGCTGAAGATGAGCAACAGGCAATAGAACGCCTGACCCTGGAGTCAAGTCTGCGACGGGCACTGGAACGTGGTGAATTTATACTTTATTACCAGCCTCAGCTCAGTCTCTCTTCGTGTCAGGTTGAGAGTTATGAAGCGCTGTTGCGTTGGCAGCACCCGGAATATGGTCTTGTTTCTCCCATTCACTTTATTCCTCTGCTGGAAGAGACAGGCATGATCATTGATGTCGGCAAATGGGTTTTGCAGACGGCCTGTGCTCAGGAAAAGAAAAACCAGCAGGCAGGTCACTCTGCCAAAAAAGTGGCTGTTAATATTTCTATCCTCCAGTTCAGACAGAAAGATTTCATTCAGATGGTTGAACATACCTTAAAAAATACCCGGCTTGCGCCGCAATATCTTGAATTAGAAGTCACTGAAGGTGTGTTGATAGATGATATTGACGAAACTGCAGCAAAATTGCAGGAACTGCACAGCATGGGAATATCTCTTTCTATTGATGATTTTGGTACGGGCTATTCCTCGATGAATTATCTCAGGCGATTACCATTTGATTTACTGAAGATCGACCGCTCGTTTGTTAATGAGATCACTACCAATAGTGAAGACGGCGCCATCATAGCGGCCATCATTACCCTGGCACATTCCATTGGTCTTGAGGTCGTTGCCGAAGGCGTGGAAACCATGGAGCAGCTGCAATTTATTGATAAACTCAGTTGTGACTCTATTCAGGGTTATCTGTGTAGTCCTCCGTTACCAGCAGATTCATTTAATTCGATGGAAGATGATCTTTACCATACCTGGAAGGATCTCTTAAATCACAGCGGAAAATAGCCTGACTTCAAAGGAGAAACGCTCATGAATCACACTAAACTACAAGACATAGCAGTAAAAAATCTGGATATTCCATTGGAAAGAGATAGCTTCTCACGTTCCCTTATCCGTGAACTGAGCGGCCTGCTGGAAGAGATGATCGGACTTGATGAGGCATCAGGTTTTATCAGTGTTGTGGGCCAGCGTATTGGAACTGAAATAGGGAGCTATTACAAAGAGGCACTTCAGGTTTCCAGACTCAACCAGCAGCAGATCAGTGATGTACTGGTGGATCTTAAGACCCGTATCCAGGGAGACTTTTACATTATTGAAATGGATGAAAACAAGGTGGTGATGGGGAATAATGTTTGCCCTTTCGGTGATAAAGTCAAAGATCGTCCATCGCTTTGTATGATGACTTCTAATGTATTTGGTACTATTGCTGCTGACAATATTGGTTATGCCAAGGTGGTATTGGGTAAAACCATTGCACAGGGTGATATGGGGTGCCATGTTACTGTTTATTTCAAAGCAACCGAGGAGGCAAATCAGGCTGATGGCAGAGAATATTATCAGGCTGGAGATGTTTAAATGTTGCCAGAAAACTTTATTGAGATCACTAATGCCTTGCCTGATCCATATTTTCTATTGACCCATGACGGTACTATTATCGCTATAAATCAGGCGGTGAAAAAAAAATTCCCTGTGTGTGATTTTTCTGCGGAGAGTTTGAATCTTGATGATTTGGTGGTGGAGAAATTAACGAAACTGAAGCCGTTGTTACAAATGTGGTCACGCAGTAAATCACCACTGCCTTCCAGTATTGCATTCAAAACTGATAGTGATAAACCCACCCATTATTTATGTAAAGGCAGTGTTATAAGGCCAGCCCTTAACCATGATCCTGCAGTGATTATGATGAACTGTGTTGATAAGCATCAATCTACTTCAGTGTTTGTCACACTCAATGAAAAGATTGGGCTGTTAAAGCGAGAAATTGGTGAACGGCAACGTGCAGAGCAGGAAGTTCGCCTGTTAAACCAGGATCTTGAACAGCGGGTCAGGGATAGGACCAATGAACTGGAAAAGGCGAACAATGATCTCAGTCGTTCTTTTAAAGAATTAAAAAGTGCTCAGGAACATCTGGTACGTACTGAGCGTCTGGCCTCGTTAGGGGGAATGGTTGCCGGGGTTGCTCATGAACTCAATACACCAGTTGGTGTCTGCGTTACCGCTGCTTCATATTTGAAAGAGCAAGTTCATCAATATCACGGACTTTACAATGATGGTGTGCTCACTCGTCAGGATTTTGAAGCTTTCTTTGATGTGGCGCTGGAGTCCTCCAGCATTATATTAGGCAATCTTGGCCGTGCCTCAGATCTGGTGAGTAGTTTTAAGCAATTGGCCGTGGATCAAACCAGTGATAAGCGACGCCATATTAATCTGAAAAGCTATATTGAAGAGCTATTAATCAGCTTACAACCCAGGCTGCGAAAAACATCACACAAATTTGAACTCATTTGCCCAGAGGATATTGATCTTGAAAGTTATCCCGGGGCTTTTGCTCAGATCATTAATAACCTGATCATCAATTCAATAACTCACGGTTTTGAGGGTATTGAAGAAGGCTTGATCAAAATTGAAGTAAGCTGCGATCAAGATCGAATTCTGTTGCATTATAGTGACAATGGTATTGGAATTGCGAAGGAAAATCAGGCTCATATTTTTGATCCTTTTTTTACCACTAAAAGAAATCAGGGCGGTAGTGGCTTGGGATTGAACATTATTTACAATCTGATAACTAATAAATTGGGAGGTGAGATTAGTGTTTCCAGTGAAAAATCTCAGAGTACACACTTTTATATCAGTCTGCCATTTTTGACAGATACGCTACCGTTATAAATTTACCTGATTAACTCAATAACAACTTCTTATTTTTGAAATGTTTCAGATGTAAACCGATCATTCAAAACAATCATTTTCAGACCTTTACTTATCTTTTCCGGATTGCCTTTCATCTAACACACAAAAAAATGCTAAGATATAGAATTATTGATTGAAAAGTGCAGTTGAATTGCCTACCCTTCTTATATGGAATAGAGCCAAAATTTTAAGAATGATTAAGAGGTAAAACCATGGATTATACAGCTCAATCTCATTCAACAGTTCTCATCGTGGATGATACGCCTGAAAATATACAAATATTAATTGGATTATTATCTGCTGACTATCGGGTAAAAGCAGCAAATAACGGTAAAAAAGCATTGGAAATTGCAGCCAGCACCCCGCCTCCTGATCTTATTCTTTTAGATGTCATGATGCCAGAAATGGATGGTTTTGAAGTCTGCCAAAAGCTTAAAGACAATCCTGATACAGCTAAAATTCCAGTTATTTTTATTACTGCAAAAACAGAAATAGCAGATGAAAAGCAGGGCTTTGAATTAGGTGCTGTTGATTATATTGCCAAACCTTTTTCTCCTCCCATTGTTAAAACTCGGGTCAGATCACAATTAGCCTTATATGAGCAGAGCAAACACCTTGAAGAACTAGTCAAACAACGCACCAGAGAAATTGAAGAAACACGCCTGTCTATTATTCAGCGACTTGGAAGAGCCGCTGAATATAAAGATAATGAAACTGGCATGCATGTAATACGTATGGCCTGTTATACTAAACTTCTGGCTGAAAAAATATCAGAAGATTCAGAATGGGTAGAACTTTTATATAATGCGGCCCCTATGCATGATATTGGAAAAATTGGCATACCCGATAATATTTTGTGCAAGCCCGGTAAGTTAGACAAGGATGAATGGCAGGTAATGATGACCCATGCTGCAATAGGTGGAGAGATCCTTGGGCAAGATAATTCTCCGCTATTAAAATTAGCCGTTGAAGTAGCAATAAACCATCATGAGAAATACAATGGACAGGGTTATCCCAATGGCTTAGCGGGTGAAAGCATCCCTCTTTCTGCTCGAATAGTGGCCATAGCTGATGTCTTTGATGCCCTAACCAGTGAGCGTCCTTATAAAAAAGCCTGGGCAATTGAAGATGCAGTCAATTTAATAAAAGAAGAATCCGGCAAACATTTTGATCCAGATTTAGTTCCTTTGTTCTTAGAATGTATGCCTGAAATTTTAAAAATAAAAACCTTATATGGTGATAAAGGCAACTAGTCTTATGTTAAATCAATTAAATAAAAAAGGTCTGAAAATTTCGAGCGAATACAAAAAAATAATGTTTGGCTTTTTTTTGGTGATGTTATTATTATTTTTTGCTGGTGTCAGTGGATCGTATAGCATTAGTGAGCTTTTCCAGTCAATAAAACGCTATTCTACTTCGACTCAATTATTAATTGCTTTAAAGGATGCGCGCTTATATGAATTAATTTTTATTCGCGATCATAGCTTAAAAGATGCAGAAAGATCAAAAGAATTATTACAACACTCCTTTGTTCTGGTCAAAAACTTTAATGAAGCATCAACCATTGAAGACGTTGATACCTCTGCACTGGTAAAGCATATTGAAGAATATCAACAAAGCTTTAACATTTATGTAGAATTAGAAACAGGAAGTTATCTAAGTAAAAACAAAATGCTTTCTTCAGCAAGACAGTTAACGTCAAGTGTCAATAACTTAAATACGATTCAACAAAAACATATTAACTTAGCCAGACAGGAAATAGACAAGTATGAGACTTCAATTGGTACTGTTTCTATAGTGCTATCTAAACTATACCAGTTAGTATTAGATGCAGAAAAAATTAACAGCTCTGTTAAAAATTTTGTATTTTCACATGATAAGTATAACTTAAGCTCAGCTCAAAATAATCTTCTCAGAATGGCCGTTGATATAGAGCAATTATTAAATTCTATAGATCATCAATTGAGTATTAAAAAACTCGGCTATATAGAACAGTATAGAAAAGAATACCACGCTATACTGGTTGATTTAGAACAAATAGAAAATAAATTACATCAAGAAAACCCACAGCATACTATTGATATAAATAAACCTATTATTCGAGAAATAAGTAATATATCGTCAGGCTTAATCAAATCACTCCTGGATCTGATAATAAATAAAAATAAAGTATTTAATGATATAAAAGCACAAAAAAAAGCAACTCAGGATCGTATGTTGAATCGATTCTCTTTATCAAAAAAAATTATCAATATTTTATCCAGTATCAATAATGTAAGGCAACAGGATCGTGATTTTTTACTTGCAAATTCCATAGAAGACAAAAAAACACGTGCAAATGAAGTCTTAGCTAATATTGAAAGCATTTCTTTTCGTATGAAAGAAGTAGAAAGTTATTTAATTGAGCAAGATGAAAAGGATATTTTTAAGCTTCTTAATACTAATCTATTATTATATAAAACAAACTTTTCCAGAGTTACCCAACTTTTTTTTAAAAGCCAAAAAACCGTTGCCATAATGAATGAACTGGCTCTGGCTTCCAATAATATTTTATCTTCCATTCGCCAGGCTAGATTAAATGATATGCAGCAGTCCAGAGAACTTGCCAATAATGTGATTTATATTGCAATGATTTTTGTTTTCTGTATCTTTTCATTAGTTTTTTTAATTAATAAATCTCAACAATCCCTGGTTAAACTAACCAGTCAATTAAAGAATTCTGTAAAAAAAGCTCAGGATGCTGATCAAGCAAAATCTGATTTTTTAGCTAATATGAGTCATGAAATAAGAACGCCAATGAATGCTATTATTGGTATGAGTTATTTATTATTAGAAACTGAACTTAATTCAAAACAATATCATTATGCGGACAAAGTGAGTAAGGCTGCATTATCACTATTGAATATCATTAATGATATTTTAGACTTTTCAAAAATTGAAGCAGGAAAGCTTGAGCTTGAAAAAATAGAATTTCAACTGGAAAATGTTTTAGAAGAGTTTACCAATCTAATTAGTTTAAAGGCACAAGATAACAATTTAGAACTACTTATCCATATTGAAAATAATGTCCCAACACGATTAGTAGGAGATCCTCTGCGTCTTGGTCAAATACTAATTAATTTAGGCAATAATGCGGTTAAATTTACCGAGCATGGTGAAATAAAAGTTATTGTGAGTTTAATTGAACAACAACAGAATAAAGTCACGCTTCAATTTGATGTGATAGATACGGGCATAGGCATGACAGAGGAGCAAAGTAATAAGTTGTTCCAGTCATTTTCACAGGCTGATAGCTCAACAACTCGAAAGTATGGCGGCACGGGTCTTGGTCTTGCAATATCTAAACAAATAACGGAACTAATGAATGGCAGTATAAAAGTAAAAAGTAAGCTTGATGTTGGTTCAATCTTTAGTTTTACAGTCGATTTAGAGAAAAGCTTAACTCAACAAGTTAAAAACAGGTTGTCTATAAAAGAAATAAAAATTGAAAAAATATTAGTAGTAGATGATAACAAAAGTGCCAGAGAAATATTATTCGAGCAGTTAAGTTCATTAAAATTTACTGTTGATGTGGCCAGTTCAGCAAAACAGGGTCTCGAACTGATACAACAAGCCAATGAAAAAGCAGCCCCTTATCAACTGCTTATTATTGACTGGCAAATGCCGGATATTTCTGGGGTTGAAATGCTATTGCTGATTGAACAACACAAATACAGAGATGAGAATCTCCTTGTTATTATGTTAACTGGATTTGGTCAGCATGAAATGAGGGAAGAGCTTAAAGAAAAAAATGTGAGTGCTGATGGCATATTAAGTAAACCAGTTTCCCCCTCCAAACTTTACGATAAAATTTTATCTGTTTCAGGAATTAAAAATATTGAGGCGATCAGAGGTGATCATAAAGACAATGAGCTTCAAGAAAATATAAAAACATTATTCCAGGCTAAAATATTATTAGTAGAAGATAATGATATAAATCAAGAGTTGGCAAAAGAGTTATTAGAAAGTAAAGGGATTAAAGTAACAATAGCCAGTGATGGTCAGCAAGCAATAGAATTACTATCACAGAATAACTTTGATGGTATTTTAATGGACTGTCAAATGCCAGTAATGGACGGCTATCAGGCTACAAAACATATCAGAACGATTATAAAAGATGTAAATATACCTATTATTGCCATGACTGCCAATGTTATGGTGGGATCCAGAGAAAAAGTCTTAGAGGCCGGAATGAATGATCTGATTGGTAAGCCTGTCAATGTTGCAAGTATGTTTTCTATTATGGCCAAATGGATTTCTGGAAAACCAAAAGCATTAGAAAATTCATTTGAGCAGCACAGCATAAAAACATCAACAGATTTAAATGTTCAACTCCTGCCTGTAATTAATGGCCTAAATACGGATGCTGGATTGGAAGTTGCTAATCAAAATACAAAGCTATATATAACACTGCTTAAGAGTTTTCAAGGCAAATATCCAGGTATTGATGAAGTGATATTAAATGGTACTGCTGAAGAAGATGAAGTTGAGCATTATCTTCACACTCTCAAAGGGGTATCAGGCAATATTGGTGCAAATATTATATTTCAACTATGTACAGATATTGAAATAGATAAGGATGACAGACAAGAAAAAATTATTCAGCTTAATCAAGAATTAATACAGTTAAAATCTGAATTAGATGCTTTTTTTCTTGCCCCTGATTCATCTGCGATTGAAAATGCTTCCGGTGAAAATATTGAATATACAGCTGATAAGAAGTTAATCGCTCAGCTACAACAATTATTACAAGAATCTGATACCAAGGCGCTTGACCTGGTTCGCTCTATATCAAATCATCAACAATTAGGCTTGTCTAAAGAACAATTAAATAAATTAATCCTGGCAATAGAAAGCTTTGATTTTGATATGGCTATTTCAGTATTAGCTGCATAAAATTCCTCAGCACCAAGTCATTAATTCACTGTAGAAGCGACCCTTAAAGCAGAATTGAATAATCATCCTGGTTATAGCAAATATGATGTTTTTATCAGGAATAAATTATTTTACCGGGTTTAACTGGTTCCTGTTTACTTATATGGAAATGACTAAGAAAAAGTGTTAGTATTTTCGTTTTAAATGATGTTCCCTTTCGGTAATAAGTAAAAAGATGATTAACGTTGTACTGGCAGATGATCACTCTGTGTTTCGTAATGGCCTCAGTGCTTTATTGAAAAGTGACTCAGCAATAAAAATTATTGCTGAGGCAAGTAATGGGGAAGAGGCTTATGATAAAATTTTGGCCTTTAAACCACAAATTGCTATCATTGATATTACCATGCCGAAATTAAATGGACTTGAATTATGTCGTAAGCTTCAATCTGAGAACAATCCGACTAAAATTATAATCTTAACCATGCACAATGAAGGTGCTCTTGTCAACGAAGCGATACAATCTGGAGCTTCAGCTTATATTCTTAAAGACAATACCTATGATGAACTAGTGAGTGCGATTTATGCAGTTCAGCAAGATAAAATATTTATTAGTCAGCAACTGCGCAATAATTTCAATACCAATGATGTCCAATTTCTTTCTGAGCGAGAAAAGCAGGTTCTTATCTGTATTTCTGATGGCAAAACTAATAAGGAAACTGCCAAATTTCTCAATATCAGCCCTAAAACCATTGAAACCTATCGTGCTCGCTTGATGAAAAAATTGCAGGTTAATAACATGGCAGGCCTAATTAAATATGCAGTTAAGATGGGCTTGGTTTGATGGCTATTCGTAGTTTTATATGCTTATTTATTTTTCTGTCGTGTGTCTTACCAATACAGGCATCAGCTGAAAAATCAATCTTCATTGCAGTTAATATCGCCACCAGTGGTATTCACTATGAAAGTGATCAAGGAATATTAGATGGGGCACAGCTCGCTGTAGACGTCATTAACCAACAAGGTGGTGTACTGGGACAGCCGCTAGAGCTGTTTGTTACAGATAACCAAAGCAGTATGATTGGAGCCAAAGTGGCAGCTAAACAAGCTATAGACAAAGGTGTTTCAGCTGTTATTGGGGCAGGGCGTAGTTCCCAATCTTTAATTATCGCCCCTTTATTTCAGGAAGCGGGCATTTTGATGGTTAGCCCTTACTCAACAAGCCCCAAAATTACTCAAATAGGCGATTATATCTTCCGTGCATGTTTTACCGATGAATTTCAGGGAAACATGCTGGCAAATTTTGCCTCAAAAGTATTAAAAAAGAAAAAGGCAGTTGTGTTAGTCAATATCAGCGAAGGTTATAGTCAGGTTCTGGCTAAATTTTTCACTGACACTTATGAAAAAAATGGTGGGGAAATTATCTTTCAAGGTAACTACAAAAATTACTCTATGGACTTTACTGCACTCATTGATAAAATAAAAAGCTTACAACCTGAGCTTATCTTCTTGCCGGGCTATTCAAAACGTAGCGCCTGGATCATAAAGCAAGCCAGAAAAAATGGTATACAGGGACTTTTCTTAGGAGGCGATGGAATGGGACTGTCTATGTACCAGTTTGGTGGCTCTGCAATTGAAAATACCTATAGTGCTGATCACTGGCATTTCTCTATGCTCAGCAATGAAAATAAAGACTTTTTAGAGCAATATCAGAAAAAATTTAATGGCCTGCTTCTAGAAAGTACAGGGGTGGCACTGGCTTATGATTCAATTATGCTCATCGCACAAGCAATTGAGCGCTCCCAAAAAACGGATAGTGAGAGTATTCGCAATGCATTGAAAAATACAAAAGACTTTCAGGGCGTTACAGGGAAATTCAGTTTTAATGAATTTGGTGATCCAAACCACAAGCAACTCATAATGACAGTTTTTGAGCATGGGAAAAAGCAATATTTTGAAAGCTATTTACACAATAATTAATTATTCTATTTTTGAGGTATTTTTTTGAGGTCTTGATGTAATGAAGCGCAGAATGAAAATCCATCAAAAAGTTTCCTCCTTAATTATTAGTTTTAACCTAATTATGCTGGTGATATTTTCACTGGCATTTTATTCTTTTGAAAGTTATTTTAACCAAAGTCGGCTTGATGCTGTCCAGGAGCTTCTTGATGTTATTTCAGGGCAAAAAAAATTAATTCTGGCTAATGAACTATTTTCTTTTCAAAAGAAGGCCATTATACAATCATTAGAAGATATTTCTTTAAATAAACGTATTATTGGGGCTGAAGTCTTAACTGAAAAAGGTAATGTCATTGCTTTCAGTGGCTTATTCATCAGCTCACAACTGAAAGAGAAAGTATCCACCCTAAGCAAACAAGAATCTCAATTCATTCGCTGGGAATATCAGGGCCAGTGGATTGCATCTTATATTGACCGAATTGATGTGAATAATGAAATTTATGGCATTTTGGTTATTCATTATGACTTATCAGCAATTGAGACAAATGCCATTATTATCTATTCATTGCGTTTTCTCGTTATATTGATCATTATTTTGATTACTCAGCTATTGCTAAAAAAAATGCTGAATAGAGATGTTATTCTACCGATTCATCTGTTACGTAATAATATGAAGAATACTAAAATCGGCGTCACTTCTGAACCAACTTTAGAGGTTTATAACAAGATTCATAATCATTATGCAGAGGAAATTATGGAAATAATTGATACCTTTGATTCTATGTCATTAGAGTTGGAACAACAACACACAAGACTGCGAGAGCAGAATAAACGTATTGCTGAAGAGAGTGAGCTGAGGCAGGAGCAGCAGAAGGCGTTACTTAATATTCGTGATGAAGTTGAAACAAAGGAGAGGCAGCATGTTTCAGAAAAACTCCACGATGGAATCGGTCAAAATCTGCAGGCAATTAAATTAGGCTTACAATTTCTCCGCTCAAAAAATTGTAAGCAATCTCAATCCGGGACTAAAATGCTCAATGAGTTGATTGCAGATACCTCTGAAACAATTCAACAAGTACGCAGCATCAGTAGTGATATCCGGCCTGCTTATCAGGATGGTGTAAATATCGTTAAAGCTATTCATTCTCATTGTCAGAGGATGGGGGGGCGAACGGCCTTAAAATTCAATATTGAACATGAACAGTCAAGTTATGAGCTTAATGACTCAAAAAAGAAAAATCTTTTTTTTGTTATCCAGGAATTTATTAATAATACTATTAAACATGCCAATGCAGACTGTGTGAGCATCAAGCTTTTCCAGGAGAAAGACCTGTTAGTGGTTGTACTCTCAGATGATGGAATTGGTTTTGATCCTCAAGAACCCTCAAATATTGATTCAGGTCTCGGGCTGCGTTTAATGGCGGAGCGCATTCGATCTATTGATGGCCATTTTACGCAAAAGTCATCAATAAAAACTGGAGCGTATATACAGATATCGATTAATTTGGATATAGAAAAATAAAATATTTAATTCAATATTTCTTGTCAAACCTCATAATTATGTGATTCACATCGCTTTTTTTAATAATTGTCATAAATAGAAAAAGCCACAGTCCAATTTTTAAAATATAGAACGATATAAAGTTCAATTGATGTGTCTTGATAACTCATTGTTTTTTTTAATGATTTATAAAAAACTCTTTCCTCTTTTTTTTACTTTCCCCAGGTTTCCTCTTTTTAATAGTCCGTTAAAACTAATGTGTGGGGTATTTACCTGACATGACAAATGAAATTCCTTAAATGATAATATCTTTAATAATTGAAAATGGCTGAGAATGAAAAAAAAATACTGGTTGCTTTCTGGATTTTCAGTGATAGTGATAATGGTCTTATTGGTTGCAAAAATCATCTATACCAATAAAGTTGAGGAGCTTGTTCAAAAAGAAGTGGCACAGATTGCAAAGTTGTTCCCATGGGGAGAAATCTCATATGAGGATATGGATGCAAATTTTAATGGTGTGGTAACAATAACCCATCCAGGGGTAATGAACCTGAAAACAGGGAGGAAAATACAGGCAAATTTACTCAAGATAAATAAATATGATTCTGCCAATTCAATACCTCAACAAATTGAAGTTGTAATTGAAGGCTTGCAGATCCCGATTGTACCCAATAAAAATAGCACTGACGGTATGATAGGTTTTACTCAATTGGGTATAAAGCAACTATTAGTTTCTGTAAAATTTAAATACCACTATGATGATTTAAGCAGAAAGGTTTTTTGTGTTACACAACTAAAGCTGGATAAAATTGCAGATATCGGATTATCTTTTCAGTTAGCTAATATAGATATTGAGCAGTTGAAATATTATTGGCAAAATCCAGATGAAATATTACTGATGAAAGCAAAATTTGATTACACAGAAAAAAACTTGCTTTCTCGATATATTAAATATCAGGCAAATCAAAAACTTTTGCAGGAAGCTGAATTTATGGAACAGCTAAATAATCGATTAGAGAAAATAAGACTGGAGGCCAGTGATAAAAATTACCATTTTATTGCTGATTTTTATGAGACTTGGCAGCAATTTTTACAGCAAATCAATCCCAAACAACAAGAAACACAGTTAATGGTTAGTATTTCCAGAACGGAAGGGCTTTCTTTCAGGAGAATTAAAAAGCTGATTAATAATAATATAGATAGAGAAATGCTGGCCTCTCTTATGAATTTCAATATTGTGCTCAACTGAAAAGAGTTAATACAGAATATTTTGAAAAAATTTGCTTACCCTTTTATTTTTATTTTGCTGATTTTGGGGCTGGCCAAAAGTTATTTTCACCTTCAGGCTCAAGAACAGGTGCAGGAGATAATTAATAAGGCAGCATCATTTGTACAGATAAAATATCTGGATCTGGATGTGGAATTAAATGGAAATGTATTATTACAAGATGTTTCCGTTAATAGCCTGGAAGGCAAACCTTTAATGAAACTTAAAGAAGTGCTTATCCATGATTATGAGCAAAGAAAGGGCATTGATTCCAGGTTAGATATTGAATTGAAAGAGTTGCATTTTAAGGCAAGCAAAAGCATTTCAGCTAACCCTTATACTCTTTATAACCTTGGTTATTATGAAATTACTTCAGACTTGCGATTGGGTTATCAGTATAGCGAATTTTCAAAGACCTTATTTCTGAATATAAGTGCAAAATTTGCCGGCATAGGAAATGGTGCATTGAAACTGGAATTTGCCAATGTGGATCCTGAGCAGTGGCGTTATTATCTGCGTGATCCCAGCTCCATTTTGCTGGTCAGGGCTGAACTGGATTATCAGGATGTTACGCTGGTAAAAAATATTATTAAGACCGTGGCAAAGATGAATCATCAAACAACCGATGATGTATTTGAAGAAATAGAAGCAAAAATGAATTTTTATCAACATCAAATGAAAGATGAAGATGAAAAGAGTAAATGGCAACAATCTGTACTTGAAAAATGGGTTCAATTTTTGAAACAGCCTGAAAGGTTTCGATTTAAAGCTCATATTAAAGAAGGGATATCATTTCGAAAGCTGCGTTCTTTAACAGCTAAAGATAATGTACCAAAATTACTTGGAATGACGTTTGAATTGCCTGAAAATTAATTTAAACAGTGTGTCAGACGATTTTCTGATACAAAGACTCATATTAATAGTCCATCTTTTTTTAAAAAAAGCAACAAAACAGAGGAAAAATCATGAATAAGTTAAATAACAAACGCGTACTTGGCCAGGGTATGACGGAATACATCATCATTGTGGCACTCATTGCAGTTGCAGCAATTACCGCTTATTCCTTTTTTGGTCAATCCATGCGCACACAATTGGGTGGTATTGCTACTGAATTATCCGGAGCAGATGGCTCTGGTGCAATATCAGCCTCTCAAGGTCAGGCTACTACGGTTGTTACTGATGGGTCGACAGCGAAGAAAATGGGTACTTATACTAACGCTCAGTAATGAACTAAAGCTTATTGATAAAAATATTTACAGCCTTTGAAGTCTGGGATGATTTCCTGGTTTGTTTAGTGGGTTTAAATAAACAGGTCTGTGAGCATCTTTATTTAAAACAATAAAAAAATAATAATTAACCAGAGTCTGGAGCCTTTTGTGTTCCGGGAGAATAATGATGTCTAATGGTATTAATATACAAAATCAACAGGGGCAAGCCATTGTCTATACGTTGATTTTTACCGTTGTCATCTTGCTCTCTGTTTTAATGCTTTATAACTCAGGAAAATTGACCAGCGAGAAAATGAAACTGCAAAATGCAGCGGATGCTACTGCTTATAGTATTTCTGTTTTAGAAGCCCGTGATCTGAACTTTACCGCTTATACCAACCGAGCCATGATTGGTAATGAGATCGCAATAGCCCAATTAGTTGGTTTATACTCCTGGCTTGATTTATGGGGGTCATCACTCAGGTTTTTTGATGAACTTGTGATTAATCGACTACAACAAATTTTTGTACCTGTTATAGGTGGCTCTGGTGGTACATTTGGGCCTGTTGCTGTAGGAATTATCGCCGCCTTGAGGGTTACAAGTCAAACATTGCAAAGAGGTGTGGATGCTGTTCAAAGAGGCATCTCTGGCATTGCTCCAATTGCAAGTAAAGTAATAGCTGCAATTAATCAGGCTTATAGTTTAGCCCAGCGAGGGATGCACTATTCAACCATTGTCCTGTCGGTCTCAACTCTTGATGAAGTAATTAAAGCAAATGCTCCTGGAGCAAAATTATCTGATTTTGGTTTTTTTGCTCTAGGTGCGCATATCGGGACGTATTATGCCAATCCTAAAAACCCAATGAGTTTTGTCAAACATAATAAAGCTAATGCGGATGATGACTTAGGCTTATTTATGCGTCATCAATATGCCGCTACTATTAATGGCAGCCGAGATGACTTTAGTGTGGATCGTGATGGTGGATTTCAAGCAGAATTATTACCTTTTCCTGAAATTGATATTACTGTTAACCTCCTTATAGCCCGAGCTACTATTTTTTTTGATTTGGGTATTGATTTGCTCCGTCGTGGTGGAACCGATTTAAGGTTCAAAAAAGATGGTGGTCAGGAACATTATAGCTGGACTGGAGTTGATCTCATTGGTTTGGATTTCTGGATTGATTTAAGAGTAATGGTTGAATTCTGGCTTCCTATCGTTGGCTGGTTTGATGCACCATTTTTTCCAATAAATCTAAATCCTCCTTTTCAATTTCCTCTGGGGGTTGGAGCTGGTCAAATTGCATCAAGCCAGGGTGTGATGGAAGCAGGTGATATGAGCGGTGTTGAGGGTGATGCTTATGGTGGTGCTCCAGGAGATTTGTCAACAGCCTATTATTATCCACTTCTGACACCTGACTTTGGGGTACCAAGAAATATGGCCCAGACAAACTCACTGATTTTTGATGGACATAGAGGACTGCCAGCGTTCAATAGTGTCCTGCCAGTAGAAAAAAGAGCTGAATTAAAGGCTGCTCACCCTACATTTGAATTTGCTGAAGACCTGGGATTTATGGCTCCTTATCTGGTTATTGGCCTGGTTAAAGAGCAAGCGGATATCAGAACGACGGATGATATCCTAAATTCTAATGCCAGTAGAAAAATCCATTTAGATAATGATTTACAAGATAGTGAAATGGCTGGAATTGCCAAATCAGAAGTCTATTTCAGCCGACCAACGGACCCTCTGGCATCGCACTTTAATCGGAATGATGGTCGAACTGAATACGGCAGTACTTATAATCCTTTCTGGCAGGCACGTTTAGTTGATACTACGATTTCAGAACGAGTTATTGCCATGCTGTTTCAACAAAAACAACTATGGGCTCTGGATGGTGTTACTTTTACGATACCTGTTCTGGGGCCATTTGATTTGAATGCTCAGTTGCGTAAATTGGGGTTGATTTGATGGGGAATTCTGCACAGAACATAATTTGTTCTTTCGACAAAGCAAATCACTTTACGCAGAAAGGACAAGCCATGACTGAATTTATTGTTGTGGCCTCCTTTATTTTAGTGCCACTTTTTTTAATCATACCTTTGTTAGCCAGATATACAGATATTCAACATAGCACAATACAGGCAGCACGATATGAAGCCTGGGAATATACTGCCTGGTTTAATAATTCAAACGATATTGCAAATAATTTTAATGTGGTCTCTGTAATAGAACCAGTGAAAACTATTACTGATGTGCGCAATGAAAGTCGGCAACGTTTTTTTTCTGATACAAATACAATTCTGTCTGATATGGATAAAACTGGTTGGTCGAATGGAAGCAAAAATAATGCCTGGCATGATCACAAGAATAATGATTTATATAACGGTGCCGTTGAAGGCAGCTATTCATACAATAGCAATACTCCAGATGCAACAGGAGGTGTTATAAGCAGTTTGTCGAATTTAGTTGCAGCTGTGCCTAATTTTATTACTAGAATTCCAGGTATCGGTCGGTTTACTCCTGATTTTACGATACTGAATAATGAGGGGTTGAATACTTTTTCAGTAACGACTTCTGTTCGAAATGCGCCTCATTATACTGATATCAAGTCAAGTAAGCCTTTATTTGAAACAGATCTGGATCTCAAGTTTACCGCACAGGCAGCAGTTCTTTCAGATGGCTGGAATGCGGGAGGGCGTGAACATGCTAAAACAGAAGCTGAAGGTCTGGTTCCTACCCGATTGCTTAGGGAGCCCTTTGATTTTGTTGTGGATATTTTAAATTTTATACCTTTTATCCCTGCGGGGGAGTTACAGTCTCTTGAATGGGGACACACTGATTCTGAAGCAATTCCACCTGAGTACATGAGTGATTATGATGAAAATACGAATGCAACGGAATGTAATGGTGATGGTTACTGTGGTTATTAATAATGATTAAATTTTTCATATTAATTGTTTTTTCAATTATTTTTTTTAATGCTGATGCTGCTGAGTGGTCTTTTCCTGCTCCAAGGGGGGCAACGGTTGAATGGGTTACATCCAGTGCACAAGTGAACAATCTGAATATCAAAGCGAGAAAGTTTCAAAGTCAACAAGGGATGGAAAATATTTTACAGTTTTATCGAACTCTCTGGGAAGGTAATTTTGCTGAAATTGATTATGGCCCATGGCGTTTGATCAGTGCTAAAAATGATGATCTGATGTATACCGTCCAGGTACAAGCCTCCACTGGAGGTAACGGCTCTTTTGGCATCCTGGGTGTGAGTGATATACCCAAGCAGCTTTTATCGGATGATGTTCTAAAAGAGTTGGCTAAAAATTTTCCTAAAATGCAGGGCAGTCAAATTGAATCTGATATGAAAATGGATGATCCAGGTAAAAAAGGTCAGGTTATTTTACTGACTAATAAATTTTCTATCGCCAGCAATATTAATTATTACAAAAATTATTATCAAAGCCGAGATTGGCAAACCAGAGTCGACCAATCCTCAGGTTTTAGTGCGCCTCATACTTTGGTATTTGCCAAAGACCGGAAATTAATTAATCTGGTGATTTCCAGGAGTGGAGGAAAAACTAATGTTGTTGCAAATCTGGTTAAAAAGGGGGTGATAAATTGGTAAATAGAAAAAAAATGCAATTTAAACATCGCGGCAGGCAGCAGGGTCAGAGTATGACAGAGTATATTATTGTTTTAGCTGCAATCCTGGGTTTATATGCCTTAACACCGATGAAGGATGAAATTAGTAACCTGGAAACAGCAATAAATAATAAGTCAAAAGGATATGCGTATGGTATTTCTTTGTCAGATTACCCGGATGCAGAAAATGTCAATGATTTAATTAACCATTATCCAGCTTTGAGTGATCGTCGGGATAAGATTCAAAAACAGATTGATAAAGTAACAGATACTCGCGATAGAATTGATGCACTCTCCAAAGGTGAAATTGATTTGCCTGATAGTTTTAATGCTAATGGTATGCCGGATATAGATCTTAGCAAGATTTTAAGAAATTTTATTTAAATTATATCCAGTTCATAATAATGGCTGGTATATGTAGTTATAAACTAAAAATCAACTTGTTAGCCTCATTTTATGTGATGAGTTTGATAACAATAATATTAGGAAATAAATTTTGGGCACGAAAAAAATAAACTCGGTGTTTCTACTTGCAGGTGCTGTATTTTTTGGTGTGGTAGCCATTGTTGCAATGTTTACCTACATCGAAAATAAAGAAGATGAACTCAGGCTGAGCATAAGAGGACCCAAGGTTGATAAAAAAGAAGTTGTAGTAGCTAAAGAAAATCTGCCCCGAGGGGTGAAGATAGGCTATCATAATATGATGACACGAGTGGTTCCCATAGAATTTGTACACCCTTCTGCAATTACACTGGCAAACTTTGATCAATATGACGGCAAGGTTTTAACTGAAAACTTGCCAGCAGGAAAACCTTTGTTAGCCAGCTTTGTATCCAAAACCTTTCCGAAAGATTTTTCTGACACAATTCCAGTCAAAAGAAGAGCTATGACTGTTCAGGTTGATGATCTCAATTCTATTGCGGGTTTGATTCGCCCTGGGAACTTTATTGATATTTTTGCTTTGTTTACTAGTAAGGATCTTCCCGGAAGTGCGCAGGATGCAGTGATACCGGTATTGCAAAATCTTGAGGTTCTGGCTACAGGTGATAGTTCATCCAAAGAGCATGAAGAACAACTATTGTTAATGTCCCGTGGTCAACGAGTCGGGTTAAAAAAATACACCTCACTCACGGTCAATGTGACTCCCAGGCAAGCAGCTCTATTGGCCACTGCTCGGGATAAAGGGGACTTAATTGCCTTGCTTAGAAATCGTGATGATAAAAGTGGTGCAACCTTTACTTCAGTGGAAGTGGCCGATCTTCTTAATAATGCAGTAATTCTGGCTGATGAAAATAAACTGAGAGATCAACAAAATGATCTAAAGGGGGCAGTAGTTGCAGAAGAAGGTGATATTTTACTGGCGGATGGAACTGTTCTGAAAAAAGGTGAGTACACTGTGGATCGTAATGGCAATATTGTGACCAAAGACGGTAAGGTTATCAATAAACATAATGTCACAAAGCTCAAAGCGGGTCAGATTGTTACAGGAAATGGTAAAGTTCTTGATGACAAAAACCTTATTGTTAAAAATGGTGTCATTATGACCAAAGACGGTATTATTTTGTCCGGGCGTGGTTTATCAGTCAATGAAAATGGTGATTTGGTCGATGAACATGGCAATGTAGTGGATACCGATGGTTTAAAAGTTTCTGCCGATGGCTCCCTTGTGACGAGCGATGGAATTGTTTTGTCAAGCAAAAAAATGGTTGCTTCCAGTAGTGGGGCTATTGCTGCTGAAGAAGGTGATATTTTACTTTCAGATGGTACCATTCTGAAAAAAGGTGACTATAAGATTGATGAAAACGGTAATATTGTCACTAAGGATGGTACTGTTATTGATAAAAATAATGTCACCAAACTTGTTGCAGGCCAGTTGGTGACAAAGGATGGTATCGTACTTCAGACCGGGAAGAAAGCTGTAATTGCAGAAGAAGGAGACATTCTTTTAGCCGATGGAACAGTGTTGAAAAAAGGTGATTATACGATTGATGAAAATGGTAATTATATTACCAAAGATGGCAAGCTAATTGAAAAATCTGAAGTCACAAAACTCATAGCTGGGCAGGTTATTTCGGGTGGTGGACCAATAGTTGCTGAGGATGGTGATATTCTTTTGGCTGATGGAACGGTATTAAAAAAAGGCTCTTATACAATGGATGAAAATGGTAACTATATCACTAAGGATGGTCGTGTTATCAATAAAAATGACGTGACACATCTGAGTGCAGGCCAGCTTATCACTGAAGATGGCATGGTGGTTAATCCAGAAGATATTGTTGTAATGGCTGATGGCACTATCATGACTAAAAATGGTGAAATAATATCGGGTCTTAAAGCCGATAAAAAATCCATTGCTAATAGTTTAAGCAGAGCAGTTGCCCAAAATAATGATAAGCAGGGTATTGAATTTCTTGCGGGCGGCAATAGTAAGGATGGTGTGGCTGAAGTTAGTGAACTACCTGTGTTGGAAACTAAATAGAGATGAGTATGAAAAACATAACAAAAATTATATTTCTCCTGATGGGACTGCTCATTTGTCAGTCATTAATCGCAGGCAAGAATAATTACTTCATGTATGTTGGTGAAGTTAAAATTTATCAGGTCAATGAGCCTGTTGAGCGGGTGGCTGTTGGTAATGGAAAATTACTAAGCACTTCAATTACAGAAACAGGACAATTGATTTTAATTGCTGAATCTAAAGGTGACACCAATATTCATATCTGGATGAAAAACGGTAATGAGCATCGTTTGAAGGTCTATGTCTCAGAAAAAGATACCAAACGAGTTTCATCTGAATTAAGAAAAGCACTTTCTTCAGTTAAGGATCTGAAAATCAGGCAGGTAGGTGATTTTATTGTCCTGGAAGGAAAAGTTGAGACAAAATATAAAGTCACTATAGAAGAAGTCGGGAAAAAATATGAAAGCATTATCAATCTGGTTGAATATGGAGATTTTCTGGGTGTTGATTTTGATGAATTACAGTCTGCTCTAGAAATGGTACCAGGGCTTACGGTGAGACGCTTAGGTGATCGTATTCTCTTGGAAGGGGATGTGGATGAAAAATATAAAAATATAATTGCAGCGGTGTTGTCTGCTTTTGGCAATGAAAGTATTTTAAATATGACTCATATTCCCACAGTCATAAAAAACAAAATGATTTATATGAATGTAAAAATTACTGAATTTTCAAATAGTGATTTAGATAAGCTGGGCATAGACTGGAGTTCTGATATTGCTGGTCCTTTTGCAGGCACAGCTCGTGGCAATAGAACTCCTGCTGGGTTAACTACATTTGATGGTAGTAGCCGCCTTGCAGCTGATATTGCTAAAGGTGGATATTTTGGTATTGCAACCGAAATTACTTCTCGTATTAATCTTCTGGTTTCAAGTGGGGCTGCTATTTTATTGGCCGAGCCCCGCTTAAGTGCTGCCAGCGGCGGTGAAGCTGAGTTTCTGGCTGGAGGGGAGTTGCCGATCCCTTTTACCAATGCTGATGGCTCAATATCAGTTGAATTTAAAGAGTATGGGATTATTTTAAAAATAAACCCTATTGCTGATGATATGGGGAATATCAGTGCGCATGTTGAAACAGAAGTCAGTTCAGTCGATCAATCTGTTTCAGTTAATGGTGTTCCAGGGTTTAAAACCAGAAAAACCTATACTGATGTGCGCATGCGCAATAAACAAACTTTGGTGCTTTCCGGGCTAATCAGCAATGAGGTTGCAAAAGATAAAAATGGATTGCCCATACTGGGCGATGCCTTTGATGGCATTCCTATTTTAGGCCATTTGTTTCAATCGAATAGTTTTCGCAATAACCAGTCACAATTAGTTATTTTTGTTACCCCTGAAATTTATGATGCTGATTCTGAGCTGAATAAAGCTGAGGTTGAACGTCAAAGAGCAATGATTGCCAGCTTTAAATCAGCAACAGGCTTAAAAGAAATTATTGACTAGGAATGAAATAATGTTTGAGATTGTCATTGAAACCAATAACGGAAAACCTGTTAATAAAACACATTGTTTAGTTAATAAATGCACAATAGGTAAGTCCAGAGAAAATTTAGTTGTCCTGAGAGGTTGGAAAATTGCTCAATATCATGCTGAGATTGAACTCAACCCAAATGGATTGTTTGTGAACAATATCAGTAATAGTGATGGCATAAAAGTCAATGGTCAAATTGTTCAGCAGTATGGTCCTCTCCTGGAAAAAGATGAGTTGAGCATTGGTGCTTATATCATTACTTTTAGTCTTGATGATGTCATTCTTAATGATGCCAATGAGACTCAAAGTGTTGAACAAATTACATTAGATTCAGATGATCTGGATCAGCAAAAATTTAATAAGGATAATATTAAATGGCGACGGCAGGTACATGGTGAATTGTTGACGCTGATGGATATCCGCCGTACCGATGTGGGAGACATGGATGATGCTGAGCTGCGAAAAAGTGTGTCTAAATATATTGACCAGATCATTGAGGGTATGTCTGCTAGTATTCCGGAACATATAATAAAAGATAAATTGGCTAAAGAGGTCTTGAATGAAGCGGTTGGGCTTGGGCCTCTGGAAGATTTGTTAGCAGATGATGACGTATCTGAAATCATGGTTAATAGCTTTGATGATATCTATGTAGAAAAATTAGGCAAACTGGTCAAAACAAATGTGACTTTTAGTGATGACCATGCTGTTCTTTCCTCCATAGAAAGAATTGTGTCGCCATTAGGAAGACGTATTGATGAAAGCTCACCTATGGTCGATGCCCGACTCAAAGATGGCTCAAGGGTAAACGCTATTATTCCACCCCTGGCATTACGTGGCCCTTGTATCACTATTCGAAAGTTTGCCAAAGAAAAATTAACGGGTGAGGATTTAATTGGTTTTAACTCCATTAATAGCAATATGGTTGCTTTTCTACAAAAAGCAGTAGAAGAGCGTTGTAATATTGTGATTTCAGGCGGCACGGGTTCGGGTAAAACCACGCTGCTGAATGTGATGTCAAATTTCATTCCTCATAGTGAGCGAGTTGTTACAGTGGAGGACGCCGCTGAGCTTAAGCTTAGCCAGCCTCATCTGGTCTCACTGGAAGCCAGACCTCCTAATCTGGAAGGTAAGGGAGCAGTCCCTATTCGTGAATTGGTGAAAAACTGTTTACGTATGCGTCCTGACCGTATTGTTGTTGGTGAGTGTCGAGGTGGAGAAGCTCTGGATATGTTACAGGCAATGAATACTGGCCATGATGGTTCACTAACGACTGCCCATGCAAACTCTCCACGAGATGTACTGTCACGTCTTGAAGTTATGGTTATGATGTCCGGAATGGAGCTGCCCATATCTGCCATACGAGAACAAATTGGTTCAGCAGTTGACATTATTGTTCAACAAACTCGTTTTGCTGATGGCAGTCGAAAAATTACTCATATTTCAGAAATAACCGGTGTTGAAAGCGGCAAGATCTCCTTGCAGGATATCTTTTTGTATAAACAATCAGGCTATGATGATGAGGGGAATGTTGCAGGAAAATTTGCTGCCACAGGTTTGATCCCCTATTTTTATGAAACACTATCTGAACGGGGTATTGATGTTGATATGAGTTTGTTTAGTAATGGAGCTTCTTAAACGTGATTTGGATTCTGGCTCTTGTCTGTGGCTCGTTCTCAGCTATGTTGCTTGCTTATGTCGTAATAAGTCATTTTAAGCAATTTTTTGGTGAGTACAAAAATACCTTTGAAGAATCTGCTGATATGAATATGGCTGATATGTTTATGTTTATTGAACCTTCCAAGTTATTTTTGTATAACCTGGGTGTGTTGGCTGTAATGCCATTTATTTTTTTTATACTCACGGGTGATCTTCTTATTACAGGAGGATCCTTTGTTTTCTTTTTGGTTTCACCTCCTTTGATATATAAATCCATGCGTAACAAGCGATTGAAAAAATTTGAGTCTCAATTACCTGATGCGTTAGTAATGATCACCGGCGCTTTAAAAGCAGGTGCCAGTTTAAATATGGCTTTACAGTCATTAATTAAAGAACAACCGGCACCAATGAATCAGGAAATAGCTCTGCTGGTTCGTCAGCAAAGGTTGGGAATTGATTTTGATGCATCGCTGGATGTATTGGAATCAAGGATCCCTATACAGAGTGTCAATATGCTGGTTTCTGCACTGAAAATCTCTCGTGAAATTGGAGGCAATCTTGCTGAAACACTAGAGACATTAGCAGAAACATTACGTCGTAAAACCACTATGGAAGGAAAAATTGACAGTCTGACATCACAAGGAAGAATGCAGGGGATTGTGATGTCAGGACTACCGATAGCAATCGGTATTATGTTGTCCTTCATTGAACCTGAAAATATGGCTAAATTGTATACTACGCAAACAGGTTGGGCAGTAATGGTAGTAATTATTGTTATGGAAATTCTAGGCTACTTTTTTATAAAAAAAATAACAACAATCGATGTTTAATTATGAATAATATTATTTTTTATATTGCTGTTTTAAGTATGGGGATCGGGGTCTTTTTATTTGTATGGGGGAGTATTCTGGCGAGTCCTGAAAAATCAGATGATAATCGTGACTTTATGGATCCATTGCCCCGGCTATTAAAAATCATTTGGCGGCCGGTAAAAATTATTGAATATTATATTGCCTCTAATCTACCGTTTGAATACCTTGAAGCTATTGAACAAAAATTACAAAAGTCTGGTGTTAGCTATGTTGTATCCGCTGAAGAATTTTTCTCAATTCGTATTGTGGGCTCTCTGATCTCAATAGTCATCAGCATCTATGTCATGATGATGATGAATGAGTTTGAGCCGATTTTTGTCTTTATTGTACCGATTGCAGCATTTTTTTTCCCACTAATCTGGCTGAGTGATACTAAAAAACGTAGGCATAAACAAGTGATTAAAGATTTACCTGTATTTCTTGATTTTATTACTATGGCCGTTGAAGCAGGTTTGAATTTGACCGGAGCATTGCAGCAAAGTGTTGAAAAAGGGCCTAAGGGGCCATTGCGAAATGAGTTTTCTATTATTTTACGTGACCTGCGCTATGGCCTGACTCGTTCTGAAGCTCTTGTTCGAATGGCAACGCGGCTGGATGTGCCAGATATCTCAAATTTTGTTAATGCGATGACCCAATCTGAAAAAATGGGTTCCAGTATGGCTTCAACATTAAGAATTCAGTCTGAACAACGGCGCAATGAACGCTTTCAGCGGGCAGAAAAAATGGCAATGGAAGCCCCAGTAAAATTGGTTTTTCCTTTGATTATTTTTATTTTTCCAGTGACCTTTATTATCCTGGGATTCCCAATTGTGATGAAATTTATGAGTGAAGGAATGTTTTGATTGTCTGTCATTTATTTGATTATTCAACGAAGAAAATATTGTTGAGTCAGGTTTATCTGACCGAAACTGCAACTGAACGAATGACAGGTTTACTAGGGACAAAAATGTTGGATCAGAACAGTGGATTGCTCATCCATCCTTGTAATTCAGTGCATACTTTATTTATGAAATATAGTATTGATGTTATCTACTTAGATAAAAACAATGTAATAAAAAAAATAGTTTGCCACCTTAAACCATGGAATTTTTCATGGTGTTTTAAAAGCAAAACAACATTGGAATTAGCGGCTGGTGCAGCTAAAAAATTAAATTTAAAAACAGGACAAAAACTGATATGGAAAAACGATTAACAGCCATTTTTATTTTTTTGTTATTGAGCGGCTGTCAAACCATTTCTCAAAATGATCCCGAATTGATACGTACGGGTAATACCCTGGCAGAAGATGAAATCATTGCCAGAACTGCTTATGAAAATAAAGATTATGTTCAAGCTGAGCGTGCTTATAAACGATTAACTCTTGATATGCCCGGTGACGCGTTGAGTTGGTATAAGCTTGGTAACATTTATGCGCGAAAAAATAATCCAGGTGAAGCTCAAAAAGCCTATAAGGAAGCTTTATTGAGGGATCCAAATAATGCCAAAATTTGGCACAACCTGGGTGTTGTTCAATTACGCAAAGCAGTTCTTAGTTTTTTAAATGTAAAACAAAACTCAGAACCAGGTTCTCCACTTAATGTGCATGCAACAAAGCTTTTGTTGCTCTTTGATGAAGTCATTGAAACAGGCCAGGATCAATAATGTGCAAGGTTTGGAAATTCAAAATCAATACTGCAAATACAGACTTTGCTCACAAACAAGGTTTTGTTTATGAGCATCAAACTGGCCAAAGTATGGTTGAGTTTCTTATAATATTTCCAATCCTGGCGTTATTGACATTAGGCTTATTCCAGCTGGCTCTTATTTACAATGCTAAAACAACCCTGAATTATGCTGTTTTTAATGCGGCTCGTGCAGGAGCCGTTAATCATGCAGAAAAAACGATGATTGATCTTGCTTTATATCGTGGCTTAGCACCTTTATTTACATCAATAGATGGTAGTACCAGTGATGTCCAGGAATTACAAATCGGTAGAGATAAAATACGTGAAATTCATGAGAATGGTTATATTTGTATTGAGCGCTTAAGTCCAGGTGTTAGTGCATTCAATGATTATGGTAAAGGGGATGATGGTATGATCCCAAATAATAATCTTATGTATCGTAGTGCGCAAGTCGGTGTCAGTGGTGTTTCTATACAGGATGCTAATTTATTGAAGCTTAGAGTTACATATTGTCATAAAATGATTGTCCCATTTTTTGGGAGAATGATGAAAAAAATGGCAAATGGTTCTGATCCTGATGGTATAACTATTGCCTTATCAGGCAACTTTCAAAAAAATTGTTATAACAATGAAAGGATCCCTATTGTCTCTCAAGCCATTGTAAGAATGCAATCTGATGCAAAAAATGATCTTTTTCCTGCTAATTGCAAATAAACTAATATTTTTTCTTAATAAAATGAATATGGAAAGTTAAATTTCTTCAGGAGAATACCAACAATATGTATGATATATCGAACATTTCATTGTTCTCAGGCTTGTCATTAGATGAGCAGAATGCAATTTCAGACGTTATGGTTGCCAAAATTTATCCTAAGGGAAGTTTGGTTATTCAGGAAGGAGAGTTATCAACTACATTCTTTATTCTGGTTACGGGTGAAGTGGAAGTGTTTATTAGTAATAGTAATGGTGACAAGTATGTATTAAATGTTTTAGGCAATGATAGTTTTTTAGGAGAATTAGCTTTTCTTGATGAAGAAAAACGCACAGCATCAGTTATGGCATTAAAAGAAACTTATTTCCTGACAATCAGTAAAGAGGCCTTCACTAAGATTCTAAGTGATTATCCAGAAATTTATACGGATCTGGTAAAAAATCTGGTTGGTATGGTTAGAAAATTGAATAATGTGATACGAATATTAGCGATGAAGGATACTTATGGCAGTTTAAGAAGTTTTCTTATAGAACGTAGTGATATGCCCACCTTTAGAAAAAAAGCACCAAAACTCACGCCTGAATATGTTGCTGATCAGATAGGAAGCTCAAAAGATATTGTCATACGATTGTTAAATAAGCTGGAAGCAGGAAATTATATCAGCTTTGATAATGATGTTCTTTTTGTCTTGAGAACATTACCTGAGAAACTTCAATAAGATTATTTTTAGCATGTATTGTTCATAATTGGTTGGATGTTAATGGAATCAGTAGAAAAAAAAAGAACCTTTAAAATTGATATCGTTGTTGTTTTTAGTCTGTTGCTGATGTCAACATTCAGTACTATTATTGGATTTACATTTTATAAAAATCGTCAATCCACTTTAGATATTGCTGTGACCAATTTTGAAAAATCTGCAATCACCGTTATTGATAAAACAATTGGATATATGAGAGCTGCTCAGATACTCTCAGAACTGTCCGTTAGAATATTTGAAGATCCAGACATGGAGCTGAAGCTGGATTCCAGAGTGGAACAGTACTTGCTTGAAGTGGTGCAATTGCAAAGTCAAATTGGCCTTTTTTATTATGGCGATGAAAAAGGTGATTTTATGCAGGCCAGTAATTTTAATAATGAAATTATCACCAAGCATATGGATCGTTCTGGAGGTAAGCTGGAAACAAACCTTAAATATCTGGATGAAGATTTAAATCTGATTAAACAAGCACATAAACTGGAGGACTATGATCACAGATTGAGACCCTGGTATCTAGGTGCAAAGAAAAGCGGTAATACTTATTGGACTGATTCCTATATTTTTTTTGAAAGTGGTAAACCTGGAATTACTGTTGCATCGCCTGTTTATAATAATGATAAAAGTTTAAAAGGTGTTGTAGCTGCAGACATCACTCTTGGAGGACTTTCAAAAATTCTAAAAAACATGAATTTTAGTCAGAATGGAATTTCCTTTATTATCGATGAATCAGGAAGGTTTGTGGCTTTTCCTGATGCAAATAAAATGATGTCTTATGAAGATGGTGAGCTGAGAAGACTAAGACCACATGAGCTGGAACTTCCCTTTTTGACAAAAGCGGTGAGGCAATATGAAGATAAAAAAGAAAGCTTGCTGTTTCTGGAAGCAGAAGGAAAAAAATACATCACTTACTTTTCCTCTTTTCCAGATGACTTTGGAAAAAAATGGTATATGGGGATTATAGCACCGGAAGATGATTTTTTAGGTTCATTAAAACAAACGACATATCTGTCACTTGTCCTTTCATTAATAATTCTTGTTATTTCTATTGGGGTTGGAATTATTTTGGCACGAAAAATCTCAAAACCAATTGAAAGCTTAACACAAAATGTGCTTAATATTAAAAATTTTGAATTTGAGAAAAAAAATCCAATCCGCTCAACTATTCGGGAAATTAGTCAGATGAGTAGTGCTATTGAAGGTATGAAATCAGGCCTTAAGGCTTTTCAACTTTATGTTCCTTCTACTCTGGTTAAACAACTTCTTGATTCTGGAGAGGATGTTTCGATTGGTGGAAAGGATAGAGAATTGACCATATTTTTTTCTGATATTGTTGGTTTTACGACTATTTCAGAAAATCTGCCGCCTCAGGAGTTAAGCATCCAACTGTCTGAATATTTTGATCAAGTTTGCGGGATCATCGCAGAAGAAAAAGGCACTCTGGACAAATATATTGGTGATGCGGTAATGGCTTTTTGGGGAGCTCCGATCATTAATGATGAGCATGCCGTTTTAACTTGCAAAGCGGCTTTAAGATGTAAAAAAGCCATCAAAAAATTAAATGATGAATGGTTAAGCAATGAGAAAAGGCCTTTTTATACCAGAATAGGGATTGCTACGGGTCATGTTATTGTTGGTAATATGGGCTCCAAAGAACGTATGAATTATACTGTAATTGGTGATACTGTAAATTTGTCTTCAAGATTGGAAGGTGTTAACACTTTTTATGGTACCGAAATTATAATAGCACAATCAACTTACCGGTATGTTCAAAATCATTTTATCTGTCGTATATTGGATCAAATAGCAGTAAAAGGAAAAACACAAAGTGAAGTTATTTATGAATTGTTGATAGAAAAAGGAGCTGAAGGAGCAGAAGATCAAGAGTATCTATCAAGAAAATTCAAACAGGCCTATGATTTATATGAGAACAGGGAGTGGTTAAAGGCAAAAGATCTGTTGAAACAAATCCTGGAAGTTTTTCCTCATGATCAAGTATCAAAAATTTATATTGAAAGATGTGATCGTTACATATCAAGTGAACCAGATGAAAGTTGGACTCCTATCACTGTAATGACCAGTAAATGACATTAATTTATAGTGATTAATCTGACTTTGCGGCAGGTTAATATTACTCACGGATATAAATTTGTTGACCATTCATAATTATATGTATTAGTTATATGTATTAGTCATGACTGCTTTTCAGTATCCTTTGCAATAATCTGCTCAACGATACCATCCATGGTTGTTGCATAGACATCGGGTTGAAGGTACTGTGAATGATACGGTGCACCAGATCGATCAATGTATGCAGCGTTCATCCCTGCTGATAATGCACCATGTGTGTCCCAATCATGAGCAGCGACAAGGCGCAATGCATTGATTGGTTGATTAATGCGCCTGGCTACAAACTTGTACACCTCAGGGTCAGGTTTAAAGCTCCCAGCTTCCTCAACTGAGACTATGTCATTGAAGTACTCCGTTAATCCTGCATTCTTGATTTGAGCCGTTATCAGCTTGAGAGAGGAATTTGAAAAAGCCACCGTACGGTAGCCAGCAGACTGCAGTCGGGTTAAAGCTGGCTTAATGTCAGTATGAGGAGGCAAGCTGGCAAAGCTGCTGAGAATATCGGCGTGCATTTCGCCTGAGAGTTCAACACCTGAGCGTGCTGCAATAGAGTCAAGCATGATGCCGGCTAAGGTGGCAAAGTTGCTTTCGGTATCCGTTAATATACAAACTGTTGATGAGTGTAAAAGCATTGAGAACCATGTTGCGGTGACAGCTTCACTGCCAAAAGCAGCTTTGAATTTTGGCTTTAATGAATTCAGGTCGAGAACTGTTTCATTAATATCGAATAGTATCGTGTTACGTGGCATGCAAATCACCTTCGTTGAAAATTGTTGTCTGATCTAAAAAATGCATAAAAAGTTAAACTTGCCAGTTTGTTTAGTTTGTTTAGTTTAGTTAGTAGCTTAGCCTGTAAGCACCTATATGCTGGACATTACTAACACCTGAATCATCAAATGAAACATGCTTGCTGCCTATTGTGATACTTCCCTCAATCTCATCTATATTCATCTCTTCAACTTTGCGATCTATTTCAACAAGAAGTTTTTGTAAAGCATCACCAATTTCTTTTTGTTTATGACGCTCTAGTCCTAACTTTTTCCAGTTATTTTCGGCATGTTTTTCCCCCTCCTTTCCTAGAGTAAAGAAATGATTTACAAGAGTGTTAGTTAAACATTCAACGCCTATTTTGTTTTTAAGTAATGATATTATTTCCTTGTCCGTCATATTAGCATTTTCTGGTAAAAAATTTATCAGACTCGAAGGGAGAAATGATTTCATTGATTCACCATTAACTCTCCCATTGAGGATGTCTTCTTCAATGATCTGTTTATAATCGGGCTCTGGACTAGAGCCAGTACGCTTTGACAGCTGAATTAATGCCATTGCTTCGCTTTTGTGTCCACTTACGCCAAAACCTGACAAAAAATGATCAAGAATATCGTGGACAAAAACTGAGGTGTTTATTTGTGGACCAGTTTCACGAGTGCTGGCAATAATCTGTGGATCAGCAATTGTGATATTGACTTTCCAGCCTCTGGCACCAAACCCGTCATCCCAGGATTTTTTATAGGTCACGAGGATATGAATATTATCCATATCAATATGTAAATATTTTTCAGGATACTGGGTAACGTCATGATATACGCTATTTATAGATTCAATCATAATGGATCCTCCTGAGACTTTGGCAGAAAAGTTCTTTTAAGTCGTGTTAATTTATAAATATATTTAACTTGAATAAATGTTCAAGTTAAATATAAAACCTGGAGTATTTAATGTCAATACATTTTGAACAAACGTTCAAAATGATTTATAGTGCATTTATAAAAGCGAAATAATGAATACAGGTAAGAAGATAAATATATGGCAAGAGCTCAATTTGACAGGAACAATATCCTTGATAAATCAATCCAGCTTTTCTGGAAAAATGGCTTTAGCGCGTCATCAATGCAGCAAGTTGTACAAGCTACAGGCCTTAAGCCTGGCTCAATCTATCTGGCTTTTGGCAATAAGGAAGGTTTGTTTCGTGAAGCCCTGAATTATTATGCTCAAAAGATCATTGTACAAATTCGCAGCACACTGGATAGTGCTCCTGGTGTCGGGGAAGGGATTTGTCTGTTTCTTGAAAGTATTATTCGGGAATCAAGCCAAAAAAATTATTGCAGTTGCTTCCTGATCAAAACCCAACTTGAGTTGGCTGCTGAGGAGAGTGAGCTTTATGACATTGCATCTGTCAAGCTGGTTGAAATTGAAACACTTTTCCAAAGCTATCTTGAAAAAGAGTTCACTAAAACAGAGAGCCAACAGCGTGTGGTCAGCCTCATGATACACATTTTTGGGTTGAGAATTTATGGTTATCGACAAGGCTCTGCTGAAAGTATGCGAGAAGGATTGCGAGAGGGATTGCCCTGGCTTCCCTGGACACACAAAATTTCATCACGTGCCACCTTAGTAACTTGATCATCTATATTTAATAGCCTAATCTTAAATTAACTACCGGATTATGGATGCCATTGATTTTTCTCAGAAAGATACTCTATTATAATGATTAACCTACTCTCACCTGAAATTGCCAGTATTGTTTTTAGTGATATTCGTGACGGTATTATGGTGACTAATACCAAAAATGAAATTGTGTTTATTAATAATGCCTTTTCTGAAGTCACTGGTTATTCGGAAGCAGATGTCATGGGCTGTGATCCCCGGCTATTAAACTCCTCTCATCATGATGAAGAGTTTTTTCTTAATATGTGGAAGACTATTAAAGAGACAGGTCATTGGAAAGGTGAAATCTGGGATCGGCGAAAAGATGGTGAAATTTACCTTGAATTCTTATCCATTAGTGCAATAAAAAATTGTAGAGGTGATGTCGAGCACTATGTTGCGGTCTTTACTGATATTAATGAAAAACGTAAAGCTGAGCAGCGGCTGGACAGGGCTGCACTATATGATGTCTTAACTGAGCTGCCTAATCGTATTCAAACGATTCACTATCTACAGAATAAACTCAATAAATCCAGAAAAAATCATAAGTTACTTGCTGTTGTTATGCTTGATCTGGATGATTTTAAATCTACGAATGATAAATTTGGTCATGATCTGGGGGATCGATTACTGGTTGTCATTGCACAACGTTTACAGCGATTAATTCGAAGCACAGATATGGTGGGCCGTCTGGGAGGAGATGAGTTTGCTATCATTTTATCAAATTTAAATAATTTTGATGAAGTTGAGCAGATGACTCACCGAATTAATTGTCTGGTTGCCTCATCGATCACGGTAAATGGTGAGAAATATCGTTTAACCACTTCTCTGGGTGTTACTCTATATCCCTTTGATGAAGCAGATGCTGAGTTGCTTTTAAGACATGCAGATCAGGCAATGTATAAGGCGAAAGAGAATGGTAAAAACCAATCTCATTTGTTTGATGTTGAAAAAGATCAGCAGGCACAAACTCGACGTGAGCTGGTGCAGCAATTATCTGTTGCACTTGAAAAAAATCAACTGGTTTTATTTTATCAACCTAAAGTCAATATGAGGACGGGTAAAATTGTTGGTGTTGAAGCACTCATTCGCTGGCAGCATCCTGAAGAGGGATTCCTCGGGCCGGGACATTTTCTTCCACATGTTGAATATCATGATCTCATTATTGATATTGGTGAGTGGGTTATCTGCAAAGCACTGACACAGTTAAGGTATTGGTTAAAAAAAGATCTGAAAATATCTGTCAGTGTCAATATTTCAGCACGTCAGATTTTGCAGCTTGATTTTGTTCCAAGGTTGAAAGAGATCCTTAATAATTTTAATGACGTTCCTCTTGAGTTATTGGAGCTGGAAATACTGGAATCTGCTGCTCTGGAAAACACCGATCATGTTGCTCGGGTCATTGAACAATGCAGAAAAATGGGGATTCATTTTGCACTGGATGATTTTGGTACAGGCTATGCCTCGCTGTCTTACTTAAGGGATATCCCAGCGGATATTCTTAAAATTGATCAATCTTTTATTTTTAACCTTTTGGATAAAAGAAAAGATCTGGCTCTGGTTGAAGGTATTATTGGGCTGGCCACAGCATTTCAACGAACGGTAATTGCTGAAGGCATTGAAAACACTGAACAGGGGGTCTTGCTGATGCGTCTGGGTTGTGATCTGGGGCAGGGCTTTGGTATTGCCAGGCCTATGCCTGCTGAAAACTTATTGCCATGGGTAAAGAATTTTCAACCAGATAAAGAATGGTCTATTTGGGCAGATACCAGCTGGGAAATCAGTGATTTTCCACTGCTGGTCGCCCAGCATGATCATATTAGCTGGGTAAAAAATATACTATTTTATATTGAAGGTAAGACTAATAGTTTTAATAAAGCTAGTTTGATCAATCATCAGGAATGCCGTTTTGGGCACTGGTATTATAGTTATGGGAGGCAGCGCTATAAACACATTAAAGAATTCTCAGAAATTGAACCCACCCATATTTCTATTCATCATCTGGGCCACAATATTATTCAACTTTGTGATCAGGGTGAATTGGATGGTGCAAGAAAAAAAGCCAGAGAATTGCTTCAGTTGAAGGATCGGATACTTGAAAAGCTGGCTTTATTGCAAAAACAAGTAGTTGCTTCTCATTAATAAAAATGTCTATTGTCGTTAGTCAGAAGACAAAGATAACAGACTATGGACTTCTTTTTGCCCTGACCATTTGTCTGGCGATTTGTATTGCATAATTCAGGCTGCCGGTACTGGCTTTTCCTGTCCCTGCCAGATCCAGTGCAGTACCATGATCAACAGAGGTGCGAATTATTGGCAGCCCCAGAGTGACATTGACTGCTTTTCCAAATCCTTGATACTTGAGTACCGGCAAGCCCTGATCATGGTACATTGCCAGCACTGCGTCGGCCTGTGCCAGTGTTGTTTTCGAAAAAAGCGTGTCAGCGGGCAGGGGACCGGTTAAGTTAAAACCTTCACTTTTCATTTGTTCAATCAGCGGGATCATAATATCCAGTTCTTCTCTGCCCAGGTGGCCGTCTTCTCCAGCATGGGGATTTAATCCGCAGATAAGAATATGGGGTGAGTTGATGGCATATTTTGTTTTCAGATCATGATCTAATATTGTAATAACCTGGCGTAGACTGTCCTGTGATATTGCCTGAGCAACGTCTTTTAAGGGCAGGTGTGTGGTGGCCAGAGCGACCTTCATTTCATCAGTAGCCAGCATCATGACTACTTTAGAGCTTGCAGTTTGTTCAGCCAGATATTCTGTATGACCAGTGAAGGGAATGCCAGCTTCATTGATAATGCCTTTATGAATGGGGCCGGTTATCATGGCATCAAATGTGCCATTGAGACAGCCTTGAATGGCAGCGTCCAGTGTTTTTAAAATATAGGGGGCATTGTGAACATTGAGCGAGCCGGGAACGGCTGTTTTCGGCAATGAAATGGGTAAATAATACAGGCTGCCGGAACCTGAGGGAGCCTGTTGTTGTTCATCAAACTTAATCAGTTCAAGTGTTTGCCCCAATAATTGTGCGCGTTCCTGCAGCATGACAGGATCGGCCAGCAGAATCATCTGGAAGTCATGCTTCTGTTGAGCATAAGCGATGCAAAGATCAGGCCCGATGCCAGAAGCTTCTCCGGGCGTGATGGCAAGTTTATCCATGTTTCAGGGGCCTATTAGTTAGTTGTTATTAAGGCCAATTTAGCTATTATTGAGGCGAATTTCAACAAATGCTTCATCTCGAATTTTGCGATAAAAAGCTTCTGTTTTTTCGGACACTTTTCGTGCTTTAAGGATCTGGCGCGCTCTTTCCTTAATCAGCTCATCAGCATCATCATGAGTACGACGTCCTAAGACTTCGATAATGTGATAACCAAAAGTGGTTTGTACAATATCACTGAGTTCACCCGGCAGTAACTTATCCATTGCTTCCTCAAATGGCGGCACCATCGTGCCGGGTTTTGTCCATCCCAGGTCACCACCGCGCGATGCCGAAGAGGTATCTTCAGAATGTGCTTTGGCCATAGTAGCAAAGTCTTCACCATTAATAATGCGAGATCGGATCTGCTTAAGACGTAAAATAACTCTTTCATTGTCATTGATGATAGAGGTTTTGATTAAAATATGCCGGGCATTGGTTTGTGTGACCATATGGGTCTGGCCGCCTTTTTCCTCGATAATGGTAATAATGTGAAAGCCACTGGGACTGCGAATGGGCTCTGAGATATCACCGACTTTCATTGTTGAAACAATGTCAGAAAATAGAGTGGGAATTTCACCGGCTTTACGCCAGCCCAGGTCGCCGCCTTCAAGAGCATTTTGGCCATCAGAAACGGCCAGAGCAGTTGATGAGAAATCACTGCCGGAACGTAATGTTTCAACCACTGTAAGTGCTTTAGCCTGGGCTTTTTTGATGGTGTCTGGAGAGGCGCCCTCTGGTGTGGCAATTAAAATATGCTTGATATGATAAGCTTGTTCAAGACCGCCCTGTTTATCGACATTGAAGAGAAAGTTTTCAATCTCCTGATCGGTAATATTCACCTGGTTGATGACACTGCGTTGCAGCAGACGCTTTAAAACAATCTGTGACTTAATTTCATCACGGAATTGTCTGAAGTCAATGCCCTGAGTGGCCAGGTTTTCACGAAATTCACTTAGTGACAGACCATTTTGAGCAGCAATACGATTAATAGCACGACTGAGGGTGGTGTCATCTACTTTAACTCCGGTGCGGTTTGCCAGATCAAGCTGTACGCGCTCTAATATCATGCGATCCAGAACCTGTTTGCCCAGAACATTTGCGGGAGGTAGTTTGGTTTGTTTTTTCTTTAGATTCCTGACGACATTGCGAAATTCATCTCTGAGTTCAAGCTGAGTGATCACATCATCATTAACAATAGCGACAATAGTATCCAGAGTAATAATATCTTCGGCTTTTGCCGTTAGAGTCATAAAACCAAGAGTTAATGCGATGCTGATGATGCCTGCATTAAACTGTTTTGAAAAAAACGTATTGTTTGTTTGTTTTGCATTAAATAACATTAAAATTCCTAACTAAGCAACTATTTTCACCAGGGTTCAAAACCAGGGATATCCTCTTCTAAATCCTGCCCGCCGCCGGCAATGGACTGAGAAAGGGAACCAAGCCCTTTAAACTGTATTTGCAGCATGACGTAGTTTTCAGCTTCACTGTATCGACCATCCTGTTCACGACCAACAAAAAAGCGTAAAGCGTAACAACAGCTATCATATTCAACACCAATTTTTGAGTCCAGGGTGTAACCGTCCCGGGTATCAGGCTGTAGAGCTCGTGCATCAGAGAGTGAATAGTACCAGTGAGCCAGAGCCTGCCACTGTGGTGCAATTTTCCAATAAGTAGAGAGTTCAATCTGCTCATAATCTTGAGCACGATAGGTATAATCCAGGTTGGCCAGATGGTAACGATCGGACTTATATTGCAGACGGTAGCGACTTTCTTCGGTTTTACCACTGCGATGAGGATCATAAAGTAATGAATAGGAGGTATACCAGCTTGGAGCGAAACGACTGGTGATTTCAGCGGCAATGCTTGAGCTGGAGTCGGTATCATTTAAGGATTGTACCGGATCACCATTATTATCATAAGTTAGAGTAACTTCACGATCTTCAAAGTAATAGATTTGGCCAATTGAAGCGGTTAACAATTCAGAACCAGAATTGTCATCAATAAACCGAGTGGTTACTGCTGCGGTTAACTGGTTGGCATCGCCCAGGCGGTCAGCACCGGTGAAGCGGTTTTCTCTGAATAAGCGATTAAAACTAAAACTTGAAAGGCCGGTATCAAAGAGTGGAATATCGTCCTGATCTTTTTCCGGAACATTTAAATAAAATAATCGGGGTTCCAGTGTTTGCTGCATGGGCAAATCAAACATTGAAAATTCTCTGTCAAAAAACAGACCGCTGTCCAGACTAAAAATCGGTGCGACTCTTGAAGGGCTATCATCATCCCAGTTAGCAGAGCGACTGGGATCGGTATCCTCACTATCCAGTTTGTAAGTCACCATATCCAGACTGACCTTAGGGATAATAAAGCTGTAGCTATTTTTGAACGGCATGCTGACATGTGGTTTTAAATGCAGACGGCTTGCTTCAACCCGCTGATCTTGAAAATCATCCCAGTTTTGAGCAAACATAACAAATTCAGAGGCAAACCCAGCATCCAGATCGACACCATAAGGTGTATAACTATCATTGGCTGACAGGGTCAGTTGAGGCAGGCGACTATAGGTATGTGTACCCGCCTGAAGTTCCTGATAACCCTGGGCACGAGCCATAAATCTGAATAAACTGCCATTGTAATGTATCTGCCCATCACGAAGCAGGTGCGTTTCGCTCTTATCTCTGAGATTATTACCAAAATCTTCAATATAATAGCTGTCGCTGACGTAATTATAGTCAACATTGCCAGACCAGCCGTTACCCCAGTTTCCCCTTTGTTGTAAGCTGAATGCTCCACGGTTTTTGGGAATATCCCCGGGTTTAACATTGCCTTCCGGATCAGTCGTTCCTATACCGGCAGTCCCTTCTCGTAAAGCAACATCCGCTGCAGTACGGCTATCATTATAAGTACTGTCATTGAGCCATTCAGCATAGACCTCACCAGAATGTTTTTCACTCAGATAGCGGTATTCACCGCCCAGCATCAGACCGCGATCGGATAGAATTCTAGGGGTGACAGTAGCATCCTGATCCGGTGCGATATTAAAATAATAGGGCGTTGCGAGTTCAAATCCATTTGAATCAGAGAAACCAATATCCGGCATCAGAAAACCACTCTTGCGCTCATCATTGAGTGGAAAAGTAATATAAGGTGTGTAGGCAATGGGGAAGCCTTTAAATCTCATGATGGCATGTTTCGCTTCACCATAGCCTTCTTCTGTATGCAGTTCCATTTCGCTGGCGCTGAGTGCCCAATCCTGATCACCTGCCGGACAAGTTGAGTATGTGGGGTTTTCCAAATCAATTTCACCGGGTTTGAAACGGATGCTCTCAGCCACACCCTGCGCCGGACGTGCAGGGAGTTCATAGATTGCATTATCTATCCGACCTTTACGTTCATCTGTCTGGTAGCGGGCAGTGTCCCCTTTAAGCACCATGTCTGGCTCAGAAATGACTACATTGCCTTCGGCATGAAACATGCCGGATGTTTTGTTATAGCTTGCTTTATCAGAAGTAAGTTTTTGAATGTCCTTGCTGATAACGACATTGCCTGCAAAGTTAATTTGTTCACTATTGGGTGACTGCGCACTATCAGCTTCAATGTCAGTGCTGTCATCAGCCTGAGCTGCCATGCTGTCTCGATCATATTCAGCAAGCGGTTGTACGGCACAGCTGGACCAGACTCCAGACTCTGTGGGTGATAGAGGTTTAAGCCTTGGCTGTATTATTGCACCACCACCAGTTGGTCCGATATTGGGATCAGAAAAATCCGGTTCCGGGAAAGAAGGGGCTGCGGCTATTACAGATGCTTTAGGAAGAGGGATAAGATTCTTTCCATTTACAGAGTCCAAAGCGGGTGCAAATGGGCCTTCAGCAGCGGCACAATTCCACTTGTTATCAGGCAGTGCTTGACATTGCCAGCCATTTGACTGAAAAACATCGGCACTGGCTGACTGAACTGTAAAGAGCAATGGTGTTGATAACATTATAGAAAAAGTAAACAGCCTTGAGCGGGATAGCAGTCTTGAGTGAGAAAACAGCCTTGAGCAAGAAAACAGTTCTGAGCAGGAACGTCCTGAACAGGATACAAGTCTCGTACTGGAGTCTGTTTTGAGCGGGTTGTTTTTAGCCTGCTTCCGGCTGAATTGCGGAGATGTTTTCAGTATGTCCATTTTCTTTATTATAATTTGCTTCAAAACGGCCATTTTAGCATTGTTCTCCAAAGTCTGTCGATCGGATTCTTAGCAGCAAAAGAATAAATTTTCTAATAATGTGTTTTTGATGATGAATCTTCCCATGCCTGAAATACGGCAAGGGCATCATTGAGCACGGATTTATCCTGAACTTGTGAAATAGTAAGGTTTTTTTGCTGATGTGGGAGGCTTAATTCCTTAAAAATAAACTGATCATCAAAACCTATCTGAGCGGCATGCTCATAAGCATTGGCATATAAAACAGTGTTAATATGAGCCCAGTAGATGGCAGAAAGGCACATAGGACAAGGCTCACTACTGGCATAGAGCGTACATCCTTCAAGAGAAAATGATTGAATGTTCTGGCAAGCATCACGAATTGCCTCAATTTCAGCATGTGCAGTGGGATCATTGTGCCGGGTGACCTGATTAATGCCGCGGCCAATGATTTCATTGTCTTTTACAATAACGGCACCAAAAGGTCCGCCATGGTGTTCATGTATAGATTGACGGGCAAGTTCTATTGCTTCATTAATAAATTGATTTTTCATAAGTATTTTCGTTGTCCGTGATACCATTTGTTAATTTAGTATACATAGCCCATCACTTCTTGTCTTTATTCTTGATCTTTATCATTATTAAACAAGAGATATTTCTGATAAAATAAAGTCACATGTGGAATGAATAAAATCAACTTAAGTAATATCCAATGGTAATAAAATGGCATTAGAAAACTTTGAAAATAGCTTAATTGGTGAGTCTCCTGAGCTCAATAGCGTTATCTGGGCAGCAAAAATCACGGCTTCTTCTGATGTAACTGTACTTGTTCAGGGTGAAAGTGGAAGTGGTAAAGAAATATTTGCCAAGCTTATTCACAATGGCAGTAAAAGAAGTTCAGAAAAACTGGTTTCAGTAAATTGTGCTGCGATCCCTGAGAATCTGGCAGAATCCATGTTTTTTGGACACCTGAAAGGTTCTTTTACCGGTGCGGTTTCTAACCAGCAGGGGTATATTCAGTCTGCGGATAAAGGCACCTTATTTTTAGATGAAATTGGTGAGTTGTCACTTTCAGTTCAGGCAAAGTTGTTGCGTTTTATGGAGTCTTCTGAGTGCCAGAAAGTCGGCTCAACTGTTTCAGAACAAGTCAATGTCCGCGTGATTGCTGCTACCAATCGTAACCTTAGAGCTGAAGTGGCTAAAGGTAATTTTCGTGAGGATTTATTTTACCGTTTGCATATTGTACCATTGGAAATTCCGTCATTGCGTGAGCGTACGGGTGATCTACCACTGTTATTAAAACATTTTAACCATTCTCTGGCAGCTCTGTACGATGTTAAACCAGCGGTCTATAGTAAAAATGCAATAAAGTGCCTGAAGGCTTATTCATGGCCGGGTAATGTACGTGAATTACGTAATTTTTGTGAGCGGATGAGCATTTTACTGGCAGGAAAAACCATTGAGGTTGAAAATTTGCCAATAGAAATTAAAATGGCACAAAAAATGAAGCCAGAGAGCATTGTGTCGTTACCCGAGTCAGGTTTGTCACTGGAAAAAGTTGAAATAGAATTAATCCAGCAAGCTCTGGCACAGGCATCTGGAAACCGAAGCCGTGCGGCCCGTCTTCTAGGTTTAACTCGTGATACACTTCTTTATCGTATGAAAAAATATACTCTGAATTAAGCCAGCTGAATTTAATTCACCATAAAAATTTGCTCTTTAAGACGGCAAAAGAAATGAAGCCGCCCCTTTTTTCAGCCCCAATTCCCGGCTGGATGATTCAATCATGTCATGATGATAGTCATTTTGGAATAAAATTTTATAGCAGCCATACTCTTCTGCCAGTTCCTTAGCATTTTGCATCAAATCGGATATTATTGCGGCCTTTTCTGTGCATGATTGTGAAACAATGAGATCGGTCACATAGGCTGTGGTGGCACCTTCATGTGTCATCTGCATAATAATCACCAGAGTAACAATCGCTACAATCCCACTTTCTGAGCTTGCAACAATCTGAAAATAATTTGGATCACCAAGAATAGATTGATAAATGGTATTGGCATCACGCGTTTCCATTGCTGTGCCATTGTCAGCCTCTGGTGAGTTTATGAGTGTTAGGATCTCTTCCAGATCACTTTCATTAGCTTTTCTTATAATAATATTGTCAGACATTGATTTTTTTAGCTGCTCATGTTGTTAAATTTTTATTGCTGGATAAAAGCCAAGGCATTTTGATAAATGGGTGATAATTTGCTGTTCAACCTTTAGCAGATTAACATCTTCAATATAGTCAGAAAGTTGCACGACTTCAAGATTTTTATAACCACAGGGATTTATTTGCGTAAAAGGCTTCAGGTCCATGTCTAAATTCAAGCTGAGCCCATGGAAGCTGCAGCCTTTTTTAATTCTTAAGCCAAGAGCGGCAATCTTTGCATCACCTATATAAACACCGGGGGCTTCTTTTTTAGCAGCAGCACTGAGCTGGTATTCAGCCAGAGTATCGATAATGCTTTGTTCAATGAGAGTGACCAGCTGACGAACACCTATGCCTCGACGTTTAATATCAATCATCAGGTAAACAATCAGTTGACCAGGTCCGTGGTAGGTGACCTGTCCGCCGCGATCAATCGACAGGATCGGAATATCTGTTTTTTTTAAGATATGTTCTTTTTTACCGTTTCGTCCCAGAGTAAATACCGGTTCATGTTCCAGCAGCCATATTTCATCTGGTGTTTCAGGGCCTCGTTGTTCTGTAAAACGCTGCATGGCTTGCCAAATGGGTTGATATGGCTGACGTCCTAATGTTTTTATGGTTATAGTATCAGTCAAAGACAAGAGCTATAGAGCCATTTTAGTGTGTTTGCAGGCATTAAGTTCAAGATACAGATCATCAAGCTGCTGGCGACTTGTGGCAACAAGCCGGACTGTGACAGCAATATATTTTCCATTGCGACTGGGTCGCGTGTGAACACAGTCACTGGTGACACCTTTAACGTGCTTTTGGCAAACTGACAAAACATAATCAGGATAATTATCAAGATTAAGCCCCATGACCTTAAGGGGGAAGTCGCAGGGAAATGTTATTAATTGATCTTCGTCGATGCTGTCTTTATTACTCATACTTTCTCTCTGATACGTTCTCTTAATTTCTTCATCTAATTTTTCCATTTAAGTTAAGAGCTCTGTTCTAAAGTTTGTATATAATGTTGGTAGTCGGCCATCATTTCATGCCAATGCGATCCGGGCTTTCCTGAACTGACCGATTTATCATTGAGTTTAGTGACGGGTAAGATTTCTTTAGTTGAGCTGGTTAACCAAATTTCCTGTGCATTATTCAGATCATCCTCTGTGATTGTCTGTTCTTTCAGGCATGTGTTTTTCTTTATGGCAAGCTCAACAACCAAATCGCGTGTCACCCCAGGTAAAAGTAGAGGTCCTTTGGGTGGTGTGATCAGGCAATCATCGAGCACAATGAATAAATTACTGGCTGCCCCTTCAGTTGCCATGCCATCTCTGATTAATATAGCTTCTACAGCACCTTTATCAAGTGCCTGCTGGCGCAAGAGTACATTGGGCAAGAGTGAAATTGACTTAATATGACAATTTTGCCAACGATTATCCGGTAAACTGACGGCATGCACACCATTGTTCGCAATATCCACAGATTGCTTTTCGAGGGCTGATGTCATCATGAAAACAGTTGGATTTTCCTGATGCGGAAAGTTGTGATCACGGGGGGCAACACCCCGTGTGATCTGCAGGTAAACAGACTGATTATTAAAATTATTTTTAATAATCAGTTGTTCGATTAGCAATTGCCAGTCATTTGAACTCAGTGGATTTTTTATCTGGATGGCTTTAAGGTTATTATTAAGCCGTTCCAGATGATGCTGGAGACGAAAAAGGTGTTTTCCATAAGCTGGAATAACTTCATAAACACCATCACCAAAAATAAAACCCCGATCCAGAACCGAGACATGGGCATTGTTTAAAGCAACAAATTCTCCGTTTAAATAAACAATGGGCTCATGGGTATTCATGTTTTTTTCAGGTGCTATTCAAGCATCATTAAAGCACTGTCTTTGGCTTGCTGCCACAAACTGCCTTCATCTATGGTCTTGAGAGCGACTAAGGGTAAACTAATTAATACTTTTCCATCCAGCTTAATTTCAACACTGCCTAACTGTTGTCCCTTACTGACAGGGGCAATAAGCGGGGTATTAATATTGATGGCAGGTTTTAAGTTTTTATACTGGCCTCGAGGGATGGTGATGGCCATATCTTCTGCAACACCGACAGGAAGCTGTTGCTTGCTGCCTTTAAATATCCTTACGCTTTTTAAGGCTTTTGTTCTGGGATAAATAATATGTGATTCATAAAAGCGAAAACCAAAATTTAATAATTTTTGAGATTCCTGAGCCCGGGCATTAGTACTCTTGGTCCCTAAGACAACGGAGATAAGGCGCATATTATTGCGTTTTGCTGATGACAGCAGGCAATATCCTGCATCTTCTGTATAGCCCGTTTTCATACCGTCAACACTATTATCACGCCAGAGCAATTTATTTCGGTTAGGCTGCTTAATGTTATTATAAGTAAACTCTTTGGTTGAGTACCACTTGTAGTATTGAGGAAAATTCTGAATTAATGCTCGGGCTAAAATCGACAGGTCATTGGCGCTTGTTTTATGAGCGGGGTCGGGTAAACCAGTGCTATTGATAAAATGGCTATTATGCATGCCTAATTCCTGGGCATGTTGATTCATCAGAGCAGCAAAAGTCTCCTCGCTGCCAGCAATGTGTTCAGCCAGAGCTACGCTGGCATCATTTCCAGATTGAATAATCATACCCTGAAGCAAATCTTCGATAGAGACTTTAGTATTAACCTTGATAAACATTCTGGAGCCGGGTGTTTTCCAGGCTTTTTTACTGACGGTAACCAGATCACTCAGCTGAATGTTACCTTGCTCAAGTTCTGCAAAAACAACATAAGCAGTCATTACCTTAGTGATACTGGCTGGCGCGACAGCCATGTCAGCATTATTTTGAGCGATAACCTTGTTACTGCTGTAATCAATAAGAATATAAGATTTAGCCGCAATTGCCGGTGCTTTTGGAATAATTTTTGGGGCAGCATATGTATTTAATGTAAAAAATAAAGAGAATATACAGATTAAGAAATAGGTAAGAGTCCGTTTCATAAATTTCCAGCTCAAGTTTGATAATTTAGTGAAGTGAAATTTTAACTTAAATTGAGTCAAATTAAAAAATTAAATGTGACAGGTCAAAGTTTTTATATCCAGAGGGTTAATTATTGCATTGTTTATGCATTGTTTAATAGAGAACTTTTAGACATGTGATAATCTAAATTGTTCAAACTTATTGGACGTATATAATTGGCATTATTAATTTTTTACATAAAGTACCTGCTTTTGATGAATTCTTAATGTTTGACATAGATAACAGCACTCGTACAGATGGACTTCTCTCAAGCCACTTTTATGGATGTCCGGGATATCACATTTCAACAAGTGATCCCTGATATTTTCAACTGACTTTTTTCTGGGTGTCAATAATAATTGCATATTATATGTCCATTTTTTTTACACATACGATAAATAAAATAAGAAATTATCTGTTTTTTAAAAATAATATTAAATTTATTAGTATGTTATGTGATTCGGCATTGTATGTGCTTATTTAAATATACTAACTCTAATCGATATGAAGGTAATACCATGAAATTTTTTAAAGAACTTAGCTTAGCTGCTTTGATTTTACTATCAACTAATGCATCTGCAGGCGTTGTCAATGTTTGGGGAGAGCGATTTAACCTAAATGTGATCAATAATTTTTATGATGGATTGGCGGGACATTCATCAAGTATTATTACCGGCTCATTAGATTCAAATGACCTCTCTGGCGTTGATTTATTGTGGGCAGTTCAGCCAAGTAATGGTTACACAGCAACAGAACTAACAACAATGTCAACTTATCTTAGCAATGGCGGCCGTATTGCTTTTATGGGTGAACATGGTAGTTATGCTCCAAATGAAAATAACCGTATAAATGCTGCCTTATCCTTTCTCGGAGCCGAAATGGAAATTATGAATTCTACAGAAGATGGTGGATGGCATATGGCGACAAAAGGAAATGGTCAAATTTTGGATCATTCTTTGACTGCGGGTGTGGATTCATACGAATATGCAGCATATGCTCCATTAGTAGATCTTAGCGGTGATGCTGAAGCCTTGATGCTAGGCACTAACTTAAGTTCTGTTATGATGGCATTTGATAATGTTGGTGAAGGCTCTGTTTTTTTAATCACAGATCAAAATGTTTGGGATAGAGTCGGAAACTCTAACAATGACAATGCCAGAATGTTTGAAAATTTATTAACAGCAGAGACTCATGATGTGCCTGAGCCAACAAGCCTTGCTTTACTAGGTCTTGGACTAGCTGGATTTGGTTTTGCTAAGAAAAGAAAAACAGCTTAACATCAAATAATAGAGTTCAAAAAAGCCTCAGATAGCCAGCTATCTGAGGCTTTTTTTGTTTATCCCTTTTTCAAATCACCTTATCCTGTCCGTTCTGCAGCTTTCTTTTTAAAGCAATTAATATTGTTGAAATAGACGTAGGGGCTGAGGCAACATATTCTAAAAAGAATTTAATCAATAACTATTCGATGATTTACAAAGCCCTTTTCTGTTAGTTGAAGTGCCAGAGTATCAGCCTGTTTGGCACCGTTGAGGGGGCCAAGGCGAACCCGGTAGAACTGCTGGCCGTTTTTTACTGTGGTGGAAACACTTGCATCATCTGACGAGAGGGCTGAATTAATCTGATTTTTTAATTGATACGCATTTTTGGAACTAACAAATGCACCTAATTGCAGGTACAGGTTAATACTGGAAGGTATTGAGACAGATGATGGGGGGGCTTTTGATATGCTTGTCACTGTGGGGGCTGGAGTCTGTCCAGGGGTAATTGCTTCAACCTCAACGAGTCCAGTGCCTGTACCTTTTATACCTAATTTAACGGCAGCAGTATGGGATAAATCAATGATTCGGTTTTCATGAAAGGGACCTCGATCATTGACTTTAAGGACTACCTGACGGCCATTTTTTAAATTAGTAACCCTCACATAGGTGGGTAGTGGAAGTGTTTTATGAGCTGCGGTCATGGCGTGCATATCATAGGGCTCGCCACTTGAAGTGCGTTTACCATGGAATTTACTGCCATACCAGGAAGCAAGACCTCTCTCTTTGTAACCCTGACTGGAAGACAGGACATGATATCTTTTGCCGAAGACAACATAAGACGATGGGTTGCCTGATTTACTGCGCTGAGTCGGTTGGGGAACAGCATCGGGTATCTGGCTGACATCGACGTTTTGCGATGGCGGGCCATCGTATTTCTGATCATATCGACCGGAAGGGCTGCTGCCTTCTCCACCACAGGAAACCAGTCCCAAGATGCTTAACAGATATAAGGCTGGCAGCAATCCTCGTGAAAAAAAGTGGTGTGAAAATGGTTTGTCCGATGATTTAATATTTAGTTTTGAATTACTCATTGTGAGTTTGTCCGGGTATTTGCCTTTTGTGCAGCCAGATAGGCCTGTTTAATTTCCTGGCTCAATTGATAAACAGCCATGGAATAGAGTGTACTGTGATTATAGCGTGATATCACATAAAAATTATTATAGCCGAGCCAGTATTCCTTGCCACTTTTTTGTTTTAAAATTAATAAAACAGAGGGAGTTTCGTCACTTACTATCGTTTTCCCCTGTATGCCTTTTTGTTTATAATCTGAGACCGAGAGCTTAGGTTTACAGCTTCTGGTGCAGCCATCTTTTTTGGTAATGGTATTTTTTTCAGCCAATACCAGCTTATCAGTCACCGGTTGATCTCTTTTCCAGCCATGGCGTTTAAAATAATTGGCGACGCTGCCTATAGCGTCAGTTTTGTTTGTCCAGATGTTTTTTTCACCATCGCCATTAAAATCAACAGCATAAGCCTGATAACTGCTGGGAATAAACTGCCCCATCCCCATTGCTCCAGCATAGGAGCCTTTTTTACTCAGTGGATCAAATTTTTCATCCTGGCTCATGAGAAGGAAATGTTTTAATTCACTACGAAAAAATTTACTTCGCTTCGGATATTTGAATGCCAGAGTCGACAGTGCATCCATGACTCGATAGCTGCCTTGCAGACGGCCATAATAAGTTTCAACACCAATAATGGCAACAATAATTTCAGGAGCGACGCCATATACTTTTTCAGCGTAGTTGATGATCTCATTGTTTTCCTGCCAGAATGTTACCCCGCCCTTAATCCGCTTTTTAGTCAGGAAAATTTTTCTGTATTCATGCCATGCTTTACTTCTTTCTGCTGGTCGACTAATGGCATCAAGAATTTTTTGCTTGATTTTGACCTGAGAAAATAAGCTTTCCAGCTCACTTTTCTTAAAATGATGTTTCTGAACCATTTCTTTAATAAATTTTTGTACCTCAGGATCTTTTTCCAGATCACCAGCAGAGCTGCTGCTTATCGAGACAAGGCAAAAAAAGAAAAGATATAGGATGGTGGAAAATGTTCTGTATCCTGACAACATAAAAATATTCCTGTTTTTAAACTTTAAAGCTCCTAATCGCTGGGATCCGAGCTGGTAAAAAATAAATTTCTAATAAGTCCTAATGAGCTAATAACTTCCGGTGGGTATGAATTGACATCAAAATACCAAAACCTGCCATCAGAGTGACAATAGATGTACCACCATAGCTCACCAGTGGGAGCGGCACACCAACAACCGGTAATATACCGCTGACCATACCAATGTTAACAAAAATATAGATTAGAAAGGTTAAGACAATACTGGCACCAAGTAAACGGGCAAAAGTACCATGTGCCTGGGTAGTGATATAGATACCACGAAAAATAATAAACAGATAAAGGCTTAAGAGTAATAAAATACCGCTAAAGCCAAATTCTTCTGCAAACACAGAAAATATAAAGTCGGTATGACGCTCAGGTAAAAATTCAAGATGTGACTGGGTGCCGTTGAGCCAGCCTTTACCAAATGTTCCCCCCGAACCAATGGCAATTTTGGATTGAATAATGTGATAGCCACTTCCCAGAGGATCAGATTCGGGATTCAGCATTGTAAGAACCCTCTGACGTTGGTAGTCGCGCATTAGAAAAAGCCACATGGGTATGGTAAAAGCAAGGCCGGCGAAAGTAAAACCCAGAATGAGTCGCCAGGAAACACCGGCCATAAAAATTACCAGCAGTCCTGCACAGGTGACTAGAAGTGAAGTGCCCAGATCAGGCTGTTTGGCTATAAGTAATACTGGCAGCATTAAAATAACCAGAGCCAGCAGCAGATGTAGTTTGCGCGGTGGAATATGTCTGCCTGATAAATACCATGCTAACATCATGGGAACTGCCAGCTTCATCATTTCTGATGGTTGAAAACGAAACAGACCAAGATCCAGCCATCGTTGAGCACCGAGCGCCTTAGTACCGAAAAATAACACGGCAATAAGCATAACCGTACCGATAATGAATAAGATAGGCGACCAGCGACGCATGGTGTCTGGTGAAATCTGAGCAATCATCAGCATCACGATAAAAGCAATCCCCAGACGAATGGCCTGGCGCTGCATTAGTGCGCTACTTTCACCGCCAGCACTATAAAGAATGATCTGACCCAGTGCAACCAAAGCAATCAGACCCATGAGTAGAGTCACATCAATGTGCAGACGAAAAAAAAGACTCTGTGAAGAGGTTTGGCTAGCCATGATTGTGTCCCCCATGTTGTATTGATTTAAGCGAGTAGGCGGGCGCTGTACTATCAGGGGGAGTTGAGGGTGTGGATGGTTGCCCTGATGGTATTGCTGGTATCTTTTGAGCGGGGCGTTTAAGTTCTTCATCGCTGAACTGGTCGAGGTAGGCAGCAATCACCTGGCCTGCGATAGGGGCAGCAACTGAACCGCCATGGCCGCCATTTTCTATGATCACAGCAATGGCAATTTTGGGATTGTCTGCGGGTGCAAAGGCCATAAAAAGTGCATGATCCTTAAGACGCTCTTCAAGCTCATCTTCTTTGTAACTGGAATCCTGAGCCACAGAAAAAACTTGGGCAGTGCCTGTTTTACCGGCAATTTTATAGCGCATTCCTGGCTTGTTAAGGCGTCTTGCAGTGCCTCTGGCACCATGAATCACCTCTGTCATACCATGATAAATCTGATCCCAGTTTTCCTGGCGCTTTATTGGTATTTTTCGAATCATTTGCGGAGTGACCGGGCGAGGGATTCTATCAACTTTTCTTTGAATGGCGCTAACCAGTTGTGGTTGAAAATAGTGTCCGCCATTAGCTAATGTTGCCGTGCCAAGAGCGAGCTGCAGAGGAGTGACCAGTACATAGCCCTGACCAATGCCTGCAATAACGGTTTCACCGGGAAACCAGACTTGCTTGCGCACTCTTTTCTTCCATTCTTTTGAGGGCATTAAGCCGCTGCGTTCGCCAAGCATATCAATACCTGAGCGCTGGCCAAAGCCAAATGCAGTCATAAATTTATGCATTTTATCAATGCCTAGTTTGAAGGCCAGATCATAATAAAAAACATCACAGGACTGAACAATGGATTTTTCTATATCTGTTTTACCATGGCCCCACTTTTTCCAGTCGCGATATTTATGAGCCTTGCCTTTGAGCTGGTAAAAACCAGGGCAGAATATCTGATGGTCAGGCTGAATGGTATTGGTTTCAAGCCCTGCCAGAGCAAAGAAAGGTTTGGCTGTTGATCCCGGGGGGTAGCTGCCTAAAATAGTACGATTAAATAATGGCCGTTCCCATGACTGGTTTAAGGCGTTGTAGGTTTTTGAATCAATGCCGTTTACAAATAAATTGGCATCATAATCAGGCATGCTGACCATCGATAAAATATGACCATTTTCAGGGTTAACAGCAACTAATGCTCCTCGTTTGCCATTAAATGCTTCAATGGCAACTTGCTGTAATTTAATATCCAGATTGAGGTAAAGATCATCTCCAGGAGTCGGGTTATGGCGTTCAAGAACCCGCTGTACTCGACCCCGGACATTGGTTTCAACCTTCTGGTAACCAACCTGCCCATGAAGCAGGGCTTCATAGGATTTCTCAATACCTAATTTCCCGGTGTGGTTGGTGCCGCTATAATTTGTGACGGGCAATGTTTTAAGTTCTTTTTCATTGATACGCCCTACATAACCAACCACATGTGCAGTTTCTTTGCCATAGGGATAAAAACGACTTAATTGTGCTTTTATCTCCACGCCGGGAAGGCGGTGCAGGTTTACTGAGACAATAGCAACTTCTTCATCGCTCAAACGAAAGCGCAGGGGTATTCCTTCAAATCGCCGTTTACGGCGGACTTCTTTTTTGAATTTCTTTATATCGATTTCACGAATGTTAATCAATAGTGATAATTCATTGATAAGTATGTCAATGTCAATAGTGGTTTGCTCAGGTATGATCTGCAATGTATAAGAGGGCAGATTTTCTGCCAGAATAATGCCATTACGGTCATAAATCAGACCTCGTGTGGGAGGGATGGCCTGAACAGAGACACGGTTATTTTGGGACAGAGTGGTAAAGTGCTCATGATTATTAATCTGCAGGATAAACAGGCGAAAAATCAGAATTCCAAATAAAATCAGGGTAAAAAAAATGGCAAAGATACTGCGATTATGAAATATTCGCTGCTCAATAAAATGATCTTTAAGATGTTGCCTTTCTGCCATATGCTTAGCTCTTAGTTAACACCATATAAACGTCGAATGGCACGCATTAAATAAAACAACCATGGCCAGACAAGCATGCTTGTTAATGAAGGATACCAGTAAGACCAGTTACCCGATGCTTCACCAGTGACGCCGTTGAGCCATAAAACCAGCATCTGAGATAAAGTTACAAGTAGTAAAACAATCAGTGATTGCTGAGCCAGAGGATAAAGTCGAATGCGGGCATGCAGTTTATAAGATAAATAAGCAACCACAGAAAGTGTCAATGCATGCAGACCCAGAAGGCTGCCCATATGGATATCCAGTAAAAATCCAATCATCCATCCAGTAAATATGCCGGCACGATGGGGCAGAGCCATACACCAGTATATAAGCACCAGAGTAATCCACTCAGGGCGGTAAATTTCGAATGTTTCAGGAATAGGCAGCATAGTGAGCACAAAGGCTACTCCAAAGCTGACTAGAATGATGATGCCGCCATGAGATACTGGTCTATTACTCATGCTCTGGCGGTCCTTCTATTTGCTCAGATATTAGCTGTGGTGGATTCTCCTGTGCCATGACCAGTAACACTTCCCGACTTTGCTCCAGATGTGCAGAAGCTTCTGCAATGACTGTCGCAAAGGGCAATCCTGGATCACGTTTTATATTAACCACGACGGCAACAGGATAACCTTCAGGAAAACGTCCTCCCAATCCTGATGTAATTAATAGATCACCCAGCTCAATATCGGCATTATTGGGTAGATTTTGTACTTCCAGGTAATTAGCGGCACCAGTGCCATATAAAACTGTTCTTAAACCGTTTCTATTGATCTGCACAGGGATAGCATGAGAGGGGTCAGTGATTAGTATTGCTGTACTGGAAACAACTCCAGGGTGAATAATTTGCCCCATAATACCAAATGCATCAAGGATCGGCTGGCCGGAATAAATGCTATTGCGCTGGCCTTTATTAATGACAATTTGCCGTTTATATGGGTCAAGTGCAACCGCAATGGTTTCAGCAATCAGCATTTGATCACTGAGTTTACGTGAAGATTTTAATAAAGAGCGCAGGCGAATGTTTTCTGCCTGTAAAGATGTAAACTTTTGCAGTTGGGCTTTAAGCAGTAGATTATCCGTGCGGTAGACTTCATTTTCAGAGATAAGGAGCTGTCGTGAGTTGAGCTGTCGATCCAGCCAGAGCCCTGCATCAGAAGGAATGCTGGCAATGGTTTGCAGAGGATAAATGGCCAGACTGAACAGACTCCTGACACCGCTGAGCATATTGGTTCGATGATCGGCACTCATCAATATGATGGATAAAACCGTCACAAAGATTAAACGTGCCAGATAGGATGAGTCTTCATCAAATAACTGTTTTATAGCATTTGCTCCAGCAAAGAGTGACCAGTGCTACTCAACACTAAACAGGTCAGTGCTGACTTCATCCATCATTTCCAGTGCGCGACCGCCACCACGGGCAACACAGGTTAAAGGATCTTCGGCAATCATGACCGGCAGTCCGGTTTCTTCAGACAGCAGGCGATCCAGATCTCTTAACAAAGCGCCGCCGCCAGTTAAGACCATACCTTTTTCTGCAATATCAGCACCTAACTCAGGAGGGGTTTGCTCCAATGCAATTTTTACAGCACCGACGATACCTGAAAGCGGCTCCTGGATAGCTTCAAGGATTTCATTACTGTTAAGAGTAAAGCTGCGAGGCACACCTTCGGCCAGATTTCTGCCGCGTACTTCAATTTCCAATAACTCATTACCGGGATAGGCAGAGCCGATTTCCTGTTTGATACGTTCAGCCGTGGCTTCACCAATTAAGCTGCCGTAATTACGTCGTACATAACTGATAATCGCTTCATCAAAGCGGTCACCGCCAATACGAATTGATTCAGAGTAAACAATCCCGCTGAGGGATAAAACCCCGACTTCAGTTGTTCCACCACCGATGTCAACAACCATCGAACCACTGGCTTCACTGACGGGCATGCCAGCACCAATTGCGGCAGCCATGGGCTCTTCAATAAGATAAACTTCACGGGCACCTGCACCCAGTGCTGACTCTTTAATTGCTCTGCGCTCAACCTGAGTTGAACCGCAGGGCACACAAACTAAGACTCGTGGGCTGGGTTTTAGAAAACGGTTTTCATGAACTTTATGGATAAAATGCTGGAGCATTTTTTCCGTCACGGTAAAGTTAGCAATGACGCCATCTTTAAGCGGGCGAATGGCTTCCATGTTCCCTGGGGTTCGACCCAGCATAAGCTTTGCTTCTTCACCCACAGCAGCAACGACTCTTTCATTGCTTATTGTATCGTTGCGGATAGCGACAACAGAAGGTTCATTAAGAACAATTCCCTGTCTTGGGATGTAAATCAGTGTATTTGCTGTTCCCAGATCAATTGAGAGATCATTAGAAAAAACACCACGTAAACGACCGAATCCAAACATAATTGGCAGGTTTCCCTTATTGTTATGGTAACTTCAAGCCGGATCAGGACTCATTCATGTCCGGTATTATTGTGTATTTATATATGCCTGATATTGAAGTTACTCAGTGTCAGTGAAGTATTATTAGTCTGATTTAAGACTCTATCAGAGCTATTTCAAGCATAGATCTTAGTATTTTAGGAATAATGATAAAAAATGTCCAACTTTCATTTGTGAATGACTGCTAAATTTTGCATATTTATGGTAACTTAAGCAACTTATTTAAACATAGCGGGAGTTACTGATGTCCAAACTGGATAAAAGTGATGTTGAAAAAATAGCCTTTTTAGCAAGGCTTGGAGTCGATAAGCAGGATATTCCTGAATATGTAACCAATTTATCTAATATTCTGGATATGGTTGAACAACTGGATTCAGTGGACACAGAGGGAGTCAAACCCATGGCTCATCCTCTTGATGCAGTACAGCGCTTACGAGCTGATGAAGTGACAGAAGTGAATGATCGGGAAAACTTACAGGCCCATGCACCAGAAACTGCCGATGGTCTGTATCTGGTGCCAAAGGTTATAGACTAACTCGTGTTCATCCGTTTATTCTGCTTTTAGTCCCGAAGGCAGTGTCCTTGGGGTACGGGTAGACATTAATCAGGTGAAATAACTATAATTTATCTGAACAAAGACTGACTGGAAAATAAAGATGTATAACAAAACCATTGCTGAACTTAGCGCTGGGCTCAAAGCCGGGGAATTTTCAAGCGTTGAATTGACCCAAACCTACCTGGATCGAATAAAGACACTGAATGAACAGCTTAATTGCTTTATTACGGTGACACCGGAAATAGCACTTGAGCAAGCAAAAGAAGCGGATGCGCAACGTGCATCAGGCCATGCGGGCCTGTTAAACGGTATCCCTTTATCGCAGAAAGATATTTTTTGTACCAAAGGTGTAAAAACATCCTGTGGTTCAAAAATGCTTGAGCCTTTTATTTCTCCTTATGATGCAACTACGATCACAAAATTTAATGATTCAGGTGCGGTCATGCTGGGCAAAACCAATATGGATGAATTTGCAATGGGATCATCCAATGAAACATCCTGGTATGGTCCGGTCAAAAATCCCTGGAATTTAGATGCGGTACCCGGTGGTTCATCTGGTGGCTCAGCAGCGGCTGTTGCAGCTCGCTTGACGCCTGCGGCAACTGGCACTGATACTGGTGGTTCAATTCGTCAACCAGCTTCATTTTGCGGTATTACAGGCTTAAAGCCCACATACGGCCGAGTGTCACGCTACGGCATGATCGCTTTTGCCTCCAGTCTGGATCAGGCTGGCCCCATGACTCGTACCGCAGAAGATGCGGCCTTAATGTTAAATGTTATGGCGGGTTTTGATCAACGGGATTCCACCAGCATTGATCGGGCGGTACCAGACTACAGCACTGATTTAAATGACAGTCTGGATGGTTTAAAGATTGGTTTGCCTAAAGAATTTTTCGCAGAAGGGCTGGATGACGAGGTAGCAAAGGTCATTGAGTCAGCGGTTAAAGAATACGAAAAAATGGGCGCTGTTATTAAAGAAATCAGTTTGCCGACCAGCCATCTGGCTGTACCCACGTATTATATTATTGCGCCATCAGAATGTTCTTCAAACTTGTCTCGTATGGATGGCGTCCGATACGGCTATCGCTGTGATGATCCTAAAGATCTGAATGATCTGTATATTCGCTCACGTGGAGAAGGTTTTGGTACGGAAGTAAAACGCCGTATTCTAGTGGGTACCTATGCTTTGTCTGAAGGTTTTTATGATGCTTACTATGTGAAAGCACAAAAAACACGTCGTCTTATCAGCAATGATTTTAACCGGGCATTTGAACAAGTTGATGTAATCATGGGGCCTGCGGCACCATCAACAGCCTTCAATATTGGCGAGCTGACGGATGATCCAATTACTATGTATTTATCTGATATCTATACCATAGCTGTTAATTTAGCAGGACTACCCGGGATGTCAATTCCGGCAGGCTTTGCAAATAACATGCCTGTGGGACTGCAGTTAATTGGTAAACACTTTGCTGAGTCAAAATTACTGAATGCGGCACACCAGTTCCAGAAACAAACAGACTGGCATCTGAAAACACCTGATTTATTTAAATAGTGCCATATTAATTTATGCATGTCTGCTGAACAGTTACGTTCATTATTACAAAACTCTTTTACAGAAAAAGAGAAACCTGAGGGGTTAACAATTATTATGCAATGGGAAGTCGTTATTGGTTTGGAAATCCATGTTCAATTGTCTACCAAATCAAAAATATTTTCTGGCGCTTCAACCGCCTATGGTGCTGAGCCAAATACTCAGGCCTGTACAGTTGATTTAGGTTTACCCGGTGTCCTGCCTGTTTTTAATGGTGAAGCGCTCTATAAATCAGTGATGTTTGGTCTGGCCGTTGGTGCCCAAATTAATGAGCGTTCTGTTTTTGACCGCAAGAATTATTTCTATCCGGATTCACCAAAAGCCTATCAGATCAGTCAATTATACTACCCGATTGTGGGTGAGGGTCATATTGATATTGATCTGGAAGATGGTTCACAAAAACGCATTGGTGTTACCCGGGCGCACATGGAAGAAGATGCGGGTAAATCTCTTCATGAGAACTTTCAAAATCAGACTGGCATAGACTTAAATCGCGCTGGTACTCCGTTATTGGAAATTGTCTCAGAGCCTGATATGCGCAGTGCCAAAGAAGCGGTTGCCTATATGCGAAAAATTCATTCCATTGTCCGTTATCTGGGCATTTCAGATGGCAATATGCAGGAAGGTTCATTCCGCTGTGATGCCAATGTTTCATTGCGTCCCAAAGGTCAGGAAGAACTAGGTTTACGGGCTGAATTAAAAAATATTAATTCATTCCGCTTTGTTGAAAAAGCCATTAATGTTGAAATTGAGCGGCAAATGGACATCCTTGAAGGCGGTGGTACAGTAATTCAGGAAACACGCCTGTATGACTCAGAAAAAAATGAAACTCGTTCCATGCGCAGCAAAGAAGAAGCCAATGATTACCGCTACTTCCCCGATCCTGATCTTTTACCAATTGTTATTTCGGTAGAAGAAATTGAGGCGATAAAACAAGCTCTGCCAGAATTACCAGATGCAAGATGTTCTCGCTATATTGAACAGCTGGGTTTATCTGAGAAAGATGCAAAGGCTTTAACCGTTGACAGAGATATGGCTGAATATTTTGAACAGGTTCAGCAGTCCATTAGTGATGCAAAAATGGCCGCCAACTGGCTGCTGGGTGATGTCTCCGCAATGAATAATAAAAATGGTCTGGAATTTAAAGACTGTCCAGTTAATGCGCAGCAATTAACCGGATTATTAAAACGCATCAAAGACAATACCATTTCTGGAAAAATTGCTAAGGAAATTTTTGAAGCCATTTATTCAGGAGAAGGCACTGGTGATGAGGCTGATGCGGATACCATTATTGAGAAAAAAGGTCTGAAACAAATCACTGATACGGTTGCCATTGAAGCAATTATTGATGAAGTCATTAACAATAATCCCGGCCAGGTTGCTGAATTCCTGTCAGGTAAAGATAAGCTTGTCGGCTTTTTTGTCGGGCAGGTCATGAAAGCCTCTAAAGGCAAAGCAAATCCCGGTCAGGTTAATCAACTGCTGATGAAAAAGCTAAAGCCATAAACCTTCAGCTAAATTCCTTAGTGCCCCTTTTGAAAAAAGAGGAAGTAAAAGAAGTCGATGAATATGAATGCTGAAGAAAAAGACAAAATCTATCGTTTTTTATTTGATAAGGCCAACATTCGCGGTGAGATCGCCAGTTTAACTGATGTCTGGAAAACCATGCAATCTCATCATAATTATCCTGAGATCATTCGTCAATACCTGGGAGAGGGAGTTGCGGCAGCTGTTTTATTGTCTGCGACCCTCAAGTTTGAAGGCTCTTTGACCATACAGGCTAGTGGTGATGGCGCATTAACCTTGATGGTGATTGAATGCCGAAATGATTTTGGTGTTCGTGGTGTGGCAAAGTATCAGCAATCATTAGTCGATGAAATGCTTAATGGCTTGCCCGATGAAACTGATCTGAAAACACTTTTAGGTGATGGCACTCTTATTATTACCATTGAACAGTTTAAAACAAAAGAACGCTATCAGGGGATTGTTGCTCTTGAGGGTAATAGTATGGCTGATTTTTTAGAGGCTTATCTGGAACGCTCAGAACAATTAGAAACACGGATATTTCTGGCTTCGGATGAAAACTCAGTTGGCGGTCTATTACTGCAGCAGTTGCCGGGCCAGAATGAAGATGATGACAGTTGGGAGCGTGTGACTCATTTGGCAAATACCATTAAAACTGATGAGTTGCTTGAACTTAGGGCTAAAGAAATCTTGCATCGCCTTTATCATGAAGAAGATGTCCGTCTTTTTGACTCGGAGTCTATTTATTTCAAATGCAGCTGCACCAGAGACAAAGTGACCAATATGCTGCGTTCGATTAGCCAGCAGGAAGCCAGTGCGATTATAAAAGAACAGGGCAATATCTCAGTGGATTGTGAGTTTTGTGGTAAAATCTATCAATTTGATGAGATTGATATTGCCGGGATCTACAGCAAAAACAGCCAGCCCTCCGATCTTTCAACTAAGCACTAGTACTCTAAATATTCAGGACTGGTATGTTCTGCTACAGGCCTTGGGAATATAATAAGCATGCCTTTGTAATGCTTATTATTTGTAATTATCTGAGACATCTAACCTGATTTAATTTTTCTAAACTAATTTACTTGATCCAGGTCAAAAAAGTTAGTATCATAATACTTGACTAAAACGCTAGGTTATTGGCTTTATAGAAAAGGTGAGGAAAATGAGAAGAAGCATAATGGTTTTTGGTTGTACAATGGATGATGGTACACAGGTGACTTGTGAAGATGATGGTGTTGTTTCTGTTCGAGTCCATCCGGATCACTCTGTGAGTGTGACAAATTCACATAATGAAGAAACAATGGTTGAAGGTAAGTGGGTGGGTTACGTACCCAGATTTAACTAATCTGCTGCTTTTAACAAATTTGCCAGATTAATTAATTCAGATAAGTTTTTTGCTTCCATCTTTTCCATTGCCTTGGCGCGATGAATTTCAACAGTTCTGGTGCTGATATTTAAATCATAGGCAATAACTTTATTGAGTTTTCCGGAAACAACTTCAGTAAAAATTTCACGCTCTCTTGGGGTCAGTGAAGCAAATTTATCCTGGGCATTTTGCCGAACATCATGACTCGCATGCCGTTTATTATTTAGTTCCATCGCCTGGGAGATACGATCCAGTAATTGCTGATCACTAAAGGGTTTTTGCAGAAAATCAATGGCGCCGTTTTGTACGGCTTTAACTGCCATGGGTATTTCACCATGTCCTGAGATCATAATAATAGGCAGTAGCGTTTCCATGCTGGATAATTTTTCCTGTAGTTCCATGCCGCTCATTCCCGGCATGCGAACATCCAGGATCAGACAGCCCTTACGACTGGATTCAAACTGATTAAAAAAAACATCAGCTGATTCAAAACACTCAACGGTATAACCAACGGATTTGATCAGCAAGCGTAATGCTGCTCTGACATCGGGTTCATCATCAACAATAAAAACAGTTTGTGTGTTGTTATCGCTTACTGTAGATTGTGGTGTTTGATTTAACAAAAGCTTCTCCGAAAATTATTGACAATGATCATCTTCACTTGAAGTAACAGGCAGACAAATAGTAATTTCAGTAGAACCTTGAGTCTTAAGACTGATACTGCCCTTATGCAAGCTTATAATATGATGGCACATTGATAAACCAATGCCAATGCCATTTTTTTTGCTGGTGTTAAAGGGTTCAAATAAATGCTTTATAATTTCTGCAGGGAAACCGGGGCCATTATCAGAGATTGTAATTTTATATTTTGAGTCAGTGCCTGAGTGAGAGCTTAAATGAGTGCTTAAAACAATCTCAGGGGCACTGATGGAGCCTTCCATCACGGCATCAATGGCATTGTTTAATAAACTAAAAATAACCTGTCTCATCTGGGTTTTATCAACACACAAAGTCATAAAAGCAGGTTCATAGTGCGTGGTGAATTTAATCGGTGAGAACAGGTTGTCCAACTCTGTTAGATGAATACTTTCCTGAATCAGTTGATTCATACAAACTTTTTGATAGTTCAAGGTATTAACATTAAGCTGGGCACGTATATCCTTGATAATTTTTCCGGTATTTTCAGCATTGACCACAACTCGTTTCATGGCTTTTTTGATTTCATCTGAAGAGGCATCACTTAGATAAAGACGCTGCATCGCCTGAGTGTAACTTAAAATAGCGGTCAGAGGCTGATTTAATTTGTCAGCAAAAAAACTGGAAATTTCCCTCATAGCACTCAGACGTGAAAATTGTTTTAATTCTTTGAAATTCTTTTTTAATAAGCTATTATTTTCAATTTTTTTATCAACTTTTTGCTCACTCTTTTCTTCAATGGCATTAAGTGTGATCAAATAGAAACCTTGTTGTTCAGGATTGGCCACTAGCTTCAGCTGAAATAATCTGTCATGTATTAAATGAAGTGCCAATATTTGTTCTGCTGAATGCTCCTTAAGTTGCTTAATCACTTGCTGAAGATCATCACTATTAAACTCATTTGTGAACAGAGTCAGGTTGGCAGACTTAAAAAAATCAGTCGGCAATAGTTTATCTGCTGTCTGGTTATAGTAGTGCACTAATCCTGTGTCATCGATAATTATAATGGCGACAGGTAAATGATCCAGTATGGTTTGTTGGGCAGCTTCTAAGGTTGATAGATACATAGTAGTTTATTCTTCAGCCGATCATTTTTTATAATAAAACTATTATCGTTTAGCCCGGGATTGTTTACAATATGTAGAAACCGAAGTTTAAGAGAGTTTTTCCCAGACTTGTTGCACTTTTATGTAATTTTTTTGTCAAATAAACGTTCTATATAATAATGAAGGGAAAACAGATATCAATATGGCCTGTCTGTTGGTATTTTTACAACAACTAATCAACTCATTGATTGCATAATAATAGTAAACACTATGCCAAAAAAATTGATCCATTCACTTAAATTTCAAATTACTGCCGTCATGGGCATTTTATTATCTCTCTTTTCATTTGCCATTAGCTATACGCTTTACAATATTGAAGAGCGGGAAAAAGAAATGGCAGCATTGCATTTGATTAATCGTCTGCAACTCATTACAAATTATATGGATATGCAGAGTTTTAACTACTTGAAAAATGCACCGCAAAGCAGCAGTGCATATAAGCGCGATATTAATTTGTATTATGATGATTTAAAGGGGCAGTTGAATAATAAAAATGATATTATCACTTGCTTTGCTGATGAGCATCTGACTGCAGAACTTATTGATATGGATTCGGGTGTTGATCTTAATCTGGATATGAAAACCAGGGAAACACTCACTCAATTAGAAGAAACATGGAATAATTATTATAAAGAACTAAGTGCAACTTTGGGGGATCGGGATGATTCGCCAAAATTAGCGGCGGCGGCGCATTACATTAGTGAAAATCAGGAAAAAATAAAAATAATTGAAGATGTTGTAGTCAAACAATTACAGCAAGATCTAAAAAATCGAATAAACTGGATTAATTTTGTTAATAAATTAGTCCTGGGTGTCGCATTTGTAGTTGCTTTTCTTACTCTGGTTGGTTTCTATATTAAAGTAATTATTCCATTAAATCGTGCTGTTGAAGGTTTTAATCGTGTTGCAAAAGGTGATTTTGGCCATCAGGTTGTCCTTAATAGTGATAATGAAATTGCCTCAATTGCCAAAAGTTTTAATCATTTATCCCTTAGGTTAAACTCCATTTTTCAGTTAATACACCGAGTTCAGCAGGGTGATGATCTGGATTCCACTCTAGGTTTTATTGCAGAGCAATTTTCTTCAATTTTACCCATTGACTGGACTAGTGTGCTATTACATAACGGCAATGCCACCATGCTGGAACTGCAAAAAGTATATATGGATGGCAGGCCGCATGCCCTGCCTAGAACTATTTTTTCAGTTGAAGCGACGCTATTAGAAAAGGCTATTAATAGTGATAAACCATTGCTCATATCAAATTTACGGGAACGTGCAGAAAGCAATAAAAATTATGTCTTTTTAAAGTTGCTAGCAAATGAAGGTATGCAAAGTGCTATTTTTTTGCACCTGACCCAGGAAACACAGGTCCCTGGGATGCTTATTTTTGCTTCAAGGCAAGCTAATGCATATAATGAAGAACATATAGAACTGCTTAGTAACATTGCACATCTGGTCACTCATAGCTTTGGTAAAACAGTTAAAATGGCGGAGCAGAAGCGCTTAGCTGCTATTGGTGAATTTACCTCAGGGATTGTGCATGAAGTCCGCAATCCCTTAACAACAATTGGACTGGCGTTAAAGTACTTTGGGCGATTAGAACTGGATGAAGACGGCAGTGAATGGGCAGTGATATCTCAACGTGAGTCTGCAAGAATGGGACGCTTACTTGAAGATATTTTACTTTATGCCAAACCTGTAAAATTAGATTTACACACGATTAACCTGTTTGATTTTACCACTGACTTTATTCAAACCAATAAAGAGATTGGTGGCGCAAATAGTATACAATTATTATTGCCCAATACAGAGCAGAGGGGTAAAAATGAACATCAATTGCTTGTTAAAGCAGATAGTGATCGTTTAAATCAAATACTATTAAATATTTACCGTAATGCCGTAGAAGCCGCTGATAGTGACAGTAAAATTCAATGCTTACTAAAGAGTAACCAGGTAGCACATGTGGTGACTATAATGATAACTAATCAAGGTGATTTCATCCCTGAAAATATCTTAAAGCGAATTGGTGAGCCCTTTTTTACTACTAAAAATCGTGGCACAGGGCTGGGAATGGGTATTGTAAAGCGTATGGTAGAAGCTCATAGTGGTTTTCTTGAAATAACGTCGTCAATTGAACAGGGTACGTCGGTGTCAATTACACTGCCTTATTTTGAAAGACAGAAAAACTAATTACCGACTTCTCTTAATTAATTTTATAGCCTGATGTGGATCTTTGATTAACTTAAGTTGAGTAAAAATTTCTTCAGCCTGAGTATAAGTCGGCATTAACCACTTAACCCATAATTTCAGTCGTGGTGCTATGTATCGTTCTTTGAGGTTTGGATTACTGAGCATTAATCCGTATAAATTTTCTAATATTTGAGTAACTGCCTGCCAGCTTAAAGTTTGTACTGTTTCATTGTTAAGCGTTTGTTTAATCTGTAATGCCAAATTCGGTGTCACCATGGCACCTCGGCCTAACATGACACTGTCACAGGTACTGCGTTCTCTGCAATTAAAATAATCATCTATACTCCAGATTTCACCATTAGCAATAACAGGAATATCAAGCAGATCTGAGATGGGGGCTAATGCATCCCAATAGGCGGGTGGGCGATAACCATCTTTTTTGGTGCGTGCATGAATAGTGACCCAGTTAGCACCACCATCCTGGATAGCCAGTGCATTTTCATGGGCAAGCGATTGATCATTAAATCCAAGGCGCATTTTTGCAGTCACAGGGATATCCTGGGGGACTGCACGGCGGACAGAGGAGACAATTTGATTAATTTTCTCCGGGTATTTTAACAGGCTGGCGCCGCCATCACTTTTGTTCACAGTTTTTGAAGGGCAGCCAAAATTGAGATCAATACCTATTGCTCCCAACTGAACAGCCTTAGCTGCATTTTCTGCCATGGCAGAGTGGTCACTGCCTAAGAGCTGTAAAAAAACAGGGGTGCCTGATTTTGTATGGCACTGAATTGCCTTGCTGTAAGAGGGGTGATTATGACTTAGCTGTTTATGAATTTCTGGATTTTGTTTTAGCTCAGGAAAACGACGATAAAAAACACGGGATGGAAATAATGTATCGGTAACGCGCAGAAATTCAGTTACACATAAATCATAACCACCAATCCTGGTTAATAATTCACGTGCATAGACATCAGTTAAACCATCCATGGGAGCTAAAATTATTTTCATAAAAATGATAACTAATCTTTAGAGTTCTCTTTAGAAGAGAGTGGAGAACAAACAGGACACTGTGGATCCGCCGGTAGTTTTAAACTGCGCCAATCCATTGTGTATGCATCTAATAATAATAAGCGAGAGAAAAGTGGTTTACCTAAAGACATAATGATCTTCATTGCTTCAACAGCCTGAATACTGCCAATGATCCCAACAACTGGTGAAAGCACGCCATTTTCAGAGCAGGTGGTTGCAGTGTCATTGGCATCATCTTTGTACAAACAACGATAACAGGGGCCTTTACCCTGATTAGCAAAAACAATGACCTGCCCTTCCATACGGATGGCTGCTCCTGAAACTAAGGGTGTTTGTGTATCATGACATATTTTATTAAGTAAAAATCGAGAATCAAAATTATCAGTGCCATCAATCACAACATCAGCATAATTTACCTGTTCTGATAAGTGTTTTTCATCTAATTTATGAGTTAGTGCAGTGACCTGAATCTCGGGGTTAAGTTGCAATAGGGTTTCTCTTGCAGATTCTGCTTTGTTCTGACCAATACGATCAGCTGAGCTGTGAATGATTTGTCTTTGTAAGTTGGATAAATCAACTTTATCAAAATCACAGATAACCAGATGACCAATGCCTGCAGATGCAAGATACATTGCAATAGGTGAACCTAATCCACCCATACCTATAACTAGAACTCTGGCATTCAGTAATTTTTCCTGCCCTTCAATTCCTATATAGGGCAGCATGATTTGTCGGGAGTAACGAAGTAATTGATCATCATTCATAATTAAGAGCCTTCAGCTGAAATACAAGAAAATATAAGAACCTTCAGCTAGAAAAGTTATACCAATTTTATCAGAAAGGTATTTTAGCTGATCTATAAAATTGAAGATACACTTGCCTCAGAACACAAATTAATAACATAAATAAAGGACTGACAATACTAAAAAGTCAACTTCTTTATAAAATAATCGGGTCAAAACTTTACTTTATCAAACTCTGGGTTAGAATGTCTTAATAAGAGTCTATAAATATTTTAATCTTATCATTATTATTAAGTTTTCGTTCTTTTAAGTTAAGATGAAGTCATGAAAGTTAATAAAGACTTTGTTAACTTTAAGTAGTGTTCAAATCATTCTATTCAGTGAGAAAAAAATGCGAATTGTTTTATTAGGTGCTCCAGGTTCAGGTAAAGGTACACAGGCAAAAAAATTAGTAGAAAAATATGGTGTTCCACAAATATCTACAGGCGACTTATTACGTGCCGCTGTTCAAGATGAAACGCCTCTTGGAATCAAAGCAAAAGAAGCAATGGAAGCTGGCGAATTAGTAACCGATGAGATTGTTCTTGGGATCATTGAAGAACGCTTAAAAGAGCCTGATGCTTTTTATGGATTTATTCTTGATGGTTTCCCAAGAAATATTCCTCAGGCAGAAGCGCTTGATAATATGCTTAACACAATTTATAAACCTCTGGAAAAAACAATTCTGATTGATGTTGATCTTAACGATCTGATGCATCGCCTGACTGGTCGAAGAACCTGTGCTGATTGCGGTCAGATGTACAACGTCTATACTTCTGCTCCTATATTGACCGAAGTCTGTGATAAATGTGGCGGCAAGTTAATTCAAAGAGCTGATGACAATAAAGAAACTATTGGTCATCGCCTGAAAATATACACTTCACAAACAGAACCACTAATTTCCTATTATAAGCAGCAAAGTAAAAATATTGTCATTGAAGGTGTTGGAAGTGTTGACGAAATCTTTGCTCATCTCACTGAAATTCTTGATCCATTAGTTAAAACCCCAGTCGATGCAGAGCCTGTGTCAATAGAGAAAAAGGTTGAAAAAGTGAAAGAAGATAAGAAAGAAACACCTAAAAAGAAAGTAGCGGCCAAGAAGAAGGTAGTTACTAAAAAGAAAGTAGCGGCTAAGAAGAAGGTAGCCCCTAAAAAGAAAGTAGCGGCTAAGAAGAAGGTAGTTACTAAAAAGAAAGTAGCGGCTAAGAAGAAGGTAGCCCCTAAAAAGAAAGTAGCGGCTAAGAAGAAGGTTGTCACTAAAAAGAAAGTAGCGGCTAAGAAGAAGGTTGTCACTAAAAAGAAAGTAGCGGCTAAGAAGAAGGTTGTCACTAAAAAGAAAGTAGCGGCCAAGAAGAAGGTAGCCCCTAAAAAGAAAGTAGTGTCTAAGAAAAAGGTTGCCACTAAAAAGAAAGTAGCGGCCAAGAAGAAGGTTGTTACTAAAAAGAAAGTAGCGGCTAAGAAAAAGGTTGCCACTAAAAAGAAAGTAGCGGCTAAGAAGAAGGTAGTTACTAAAAAGAAAGTAGCAGCTAAGAAGAAGGTAGCCCCTAAAAAGAAAGTAGCGACTAAGAAGAAGGTAGCCCCTAAAAAGAAAGTAGTGGCTAAGAAAAAGGTTGCCACTAAAAAGAAAGTAGCGGCCAAGAAGAAGGTTGTTACTAAAAAGAAAGTAGCGGCTAAGAAGAAGGTTGTTACTAAAAAGAAAGTAGCGGCTAAGAAGAAGGTAGCCCCTAAAAAGAAAGTAGCGGCTAAGAAGAAGGTTGTTACTAAAAAGAAAGTAGCGGCTAAGAAGAAGGTAGCCCCTAAAAAGAAAGTAGCGGCTAAGAAAAAGGTTGTCACTAAAAAGAAAGTAGCGGCTAAGAAGAAGGTAGCCCCTAAAAAGAAAGTAGCGGCTAAGAAAAAGGTTGTCACTAAAAAGAAAGTAGCGGCTAAGAAAAAGGTAGCCCCTAAAAAGAAAGTAGCGGCCAAGAAGAAGGTAGCCCCTAAAAAGAAAGTAGCGGCTAAGAAAAAGGTTGCCACTAAAAAGAAAGTGGCGGCTAAGAAGAAGGTAGCCCCTAAAAAGAAAGTAGCGGCTAAGAAAAAGGTTACCACTAAAAAGAAGGTAGCGGCTAAGAAGAAGCTAGCTACCAGGAAAAAAGTGAAGAAAAATAAGTAGATACATAAAAGGGGCTGAAAAGCCCCTTTTTTATTGTGTGTCTTTTTTCTTAATTAAATGTTTGCTCTACTGCTTAGAACAGCAATTTTGAATTAAGAGAAAAATTAAAATTACTTGAACCTTTAAGCCCCGATATCCCCTGGTGCTTCATCAAGAGGAAATGGACTTTGGTTATCCAGCCAGGCCTTCCACTGAGCGTGGTGTGTGACATCAATGTTTTCAGATGCGGCAATTTTTTGAAGGTGTTTTTGAAGATCAGCTAAAAGCTCGGAATCCATTAATTCAAAATGTAACTGGACATTTGCATGCAGTAGATTATATATCAGCTTTAACTCACCAATTGGGTAATCTGTAATTGTCTTCATTGCTTTATTATCACTCTTATGTGGGGCTATCCAAAGTTTGTACCGTACTATAACTAGCACAAATTTGCTACATTCTAAGTGCTTTTGTATACTTCTAAACAACATAAAATTTTACTCTTGAGGTTTGAAGTAAGCTTTCGGGAGGAATGAGTTCTGGCTTATTAAGGGTATTTAATTGCGTTTTTCCATACGATTTAAAACCATTTTACTGACTGTTATCCCTATTGCCTTGATCTACCTTTTGCTTTTTGGGTTTGGTGTCTACAAAATTCAATTGCATTCGCGTGCTGATGTTGAACAGGAAATGGAACGCCTGACACAACATTATGCGGGTATATTTTCCGGGTTTTTGAATGAATCAGCCCAAATTGCTCGCTCTACAGCGGCTATTATTGAACAAAATCCTAAAATTCCCGATCATCAAATTTATGCTTTGATCAAATCAAACTTAAGGCATAATCGAATTGTTTACGGTAGTGCCATTGCTTTTGAGCGTGATCCTGAATATGACAATGAACTGTTTGCTCCTTATGCCTATCGAATTTCTGGACGAGTACAAACTCTGGATATAGCTGATATCACTGATTATACCGCCGGGCGCTGGCAATGGTGGGATAAGGCCAAGCAGGCGAAGCATCCGGTCTGGACTGATCCCTATTTTGATAAAGGCGTTGGGGATATTGTTATGGCAACTTATGCAGTCCCTTTTTTTTATAAAAAGGAGTTTAAGGGTGTTGCAACAATTGATGTGCAAATGGAAATTCTGGAAGAAGCAGTTAATCAGGGTATTGATGCAGATCTAGACTTGCTGATTATTACCAATAAAGGAGAATATATTTATCATCCTGATCCGAGTCAGATCCTGACGAATTCAATCTACCAGGATGCCGAAAAGTATCAGCAAAATGGTATCAAGATCCTTGCAGATAAAATGACTGCCGGTGAAAGGGGAATTTTTCAGGTTGATGGCTGGGAAACCAGTCAGCCTCTTTGGGTTGCTTTTTATCCCATCATTAATACTGAGTGGAGTATTGCACTTAGAGTCCCGGAAAAAATAGTTCTTGCCCAGGTGAGAAAACAGGGGATGCAAATAGCGGGTGTTTTATTGTTTTCATTGTTTTTAATTATAATTACAGTCTGGTTAGTGATTGGCAAAATCACCCATCCACTGGCTCGATTAACGGCTGGTGTTAAGTCAGTTGCAGAGGGTAATCTTGATGCTGTTGTTGAGGTTACTAGTAATGATGAAATTGGTTTGCTGGCACAAAATTTTACTGATATGGCGGCAAAACTGAGTAAACGTGAACAGGATATCAGAGAGGCACGTTCACAGGGTTTTAGCCGAATTGTTCAGGGATTAAAGGGGCGTTATTTTTATTTTACTCACGACCGACAGGGAAATGTTTCCTATGTAAGTCCATCAGTTAAAGAAATTCTGGGTTACACTCCAGATGAGTTTCAAAATTTCTTTAAGCAATACTTTGTTGACAGCCCTTTAAATGATGAAGCATCAAAATTAATACAGCTATCATTTAATGGTGAGCAGCAAGAAGCATTCGAGCTGGAACTGATTGCCCGAAATAGAGAGTTATTACGCTTTGAAGTGATTGAGGTGCCAGTTAAAGGAGAAAATGGAGAGATTATTGCCCTGGAAGGTATGGCACATGATATTACCGAGCGTAAACGAGAAGAGGAAAAATTCAGGGTTTTATTTGAAAGCTCTTCACAGGCAAATTTACTTTGTTCTGATAAAGGTTTGCTGGATTGCAATAATGCCTTTTTAGAGCTATTCGGGTTTTCAAGTAAGGAGGAAGTTCTGGGCTCACATCTTTACTCTTTGGCTAAACCTACACAACCTGATGGTCAGGCTTCATTTGATAAATTAAATCAATATATGATGCAGGCAACTGAGGTGGGTTATCAACAGCATGAGCTGGTCTTTGAGAGAGTTGGCGGTGAGTCTTTTTCTGCGGAAATTATTTTAACTGCGGCAATGATGAATGAACAACCAGTCTTTATTGGTCTTATACAGGATCTCACCGAAAGAAAACTAACTGAACAGGAAATTATTAATGCCAAAGAGGCAGCTGAAGAAGCAAATAAAGCTAAAAGTGAGTTTTTGTCCAATATGTCACATGAGTTAAGAACGCCGTTAAATGGAGTTTTAGGTTATGCTCAAATTTTACAAAATGATAAACAGGTGACTAGTGAACAATTAGAAAGTCTGGGTGCGATTAAGAGCTGTGGTCATCACCTGTTAACTCTGATCAATGATGTGCTTGATCTGTCAAAGATTGAGTCAGGTAACATGGAGTTTAATATTAGTGTGGTTGATCTGCCTAAGCTGATTAAGGGTGCTTATGATATGGTACTGCATCGTGTCACAGCAAAGGGAATTCATCTGGATTTGATGATACAGGATGGTCTGCCGCGCGGTATAAAAACAGATGCTACTAAATTACGTCAGATCCTGGTTAATTTATTAGGAAATGCGGTTAAATTTACTCACAAAGGTACTATTTCTCTTCATGTTATGGAAGATGGTGAAAGAAGAGAAAATGACGCTAAAGATGAACGTTCTATTTGTTTTATTGTTGCAGATACTGGTATTGGAATTCCCGAAGAAAAACAGCAGTCAATTTTTGATGCTTTCAAACAGGCAAAAGAGGGGATGGATGCTGGAGGTACAGGTTTGGGGCTGGCGATAAGTCAGAGGTTGATTCAGGAAATGGGTGGTACAAAAATTAAACTTGACAGCACCTATGATGAAGGCAGTACCTTTTCCTTTTCTTTACCACTGCTTGAGGTTAGTGATGATGAGTTGGAGGTACTGGCGCCTCAAAATGAAAATTATGATAACTCCACCATTCCAATGCTACCGGAAAATACACAGCTTACTGCTTTAATTGTTGATGACAGAGCGATTAATCGTGATATCCTGAAACGCTTATTACAGGCTTCAGGTTTTAAAACCATGGAAGCTGTGGATGGTAAGGAAGCTGTTGAAATGGCCGTTCAATATAATATTCCATTAATACTCATGGATATAAGAATGCCTGAAATGGATGGTATCAATGCAGCAAAACTTATTCGTAAAGAAATAGATAATGTGGTTATTATTGCTGTAACTGCCAGTGTTTTTCCTATGCTAAATGAACTTCAATTAGAAGAGCCAGGATTTAATGAAGATAAGTTAAAAGAAATAGTTGCTGAAACAGGTATGGATGATTATATTAGCAAACCCTTTAAAATTGCAGATGTATTTAAAAAAATTGAACAACATATGGGGATCCAATTTGAGTATAAAAGCTTAGATAAATCACTTATGACAGACCAAAAAAAATCATCTGCAAAAAATAAAAAAACGCTGCCTGTAAAAGATGTTGTCGTTTTTCTGAAACAGTTAAAAGCAGCGAGTGAAATGGGTGATATTAGTTTGATAAAATCAACCTATAAAACTATTAATGAAACTGATGTACTGCAAAATAATGTCAGTGAAGAACTGGAAAATATGATTAAACAATTTGACTTTGATAGTATACGCAGCATTGTAGAATCGGTATTAAATAAACTCTCTGTTGAGCTTTCTATTAAGAGTGCTGGCCCAAAAAATGATTGATAATTATCAGGAAACACTCTTGTTGGTGGATGATAATCCGACTAACTTGCAGGTCTTGTACCAGACACTGGAAGGTCATGGCTATAAATTATTATTGGCAAAAAATGGTGAAGATGCATTAAATATTGTCAGAAAAGTACATCCGTCATTGATTTTACTGGACATAATGATGCCGGGAATGGATGGTTATGATGTCTGTCAGACAATAAAATCAGATCCAGAACTTTCTGATGTGGCTATTATTTTCCTCTCGGCACTGGATGAAGTAAAAGACAAAGTGAAAGGATTTCACTCCGGTGCAGTGGATTATGTAGCTAAACCTTTTCAGTCTGAAGAAGTTATTGCTCGAGTGGAGACTCACATAAAAATCAGGCAGCTTGAAAAAACACTGGAACAAAAAAACCGACAATTAGAAGATGATAATACCTTTATTCTTGAGTCAATGGGTGAGGGATTGCTTGGGGTTAATAAGCAGGGATCATTAACATTTATAAACCCGGCAGGTTCTAAAATAACTGGTTGGCTGGAGTATGAAATCATTGGTAAAAATTTCCATGATTTATTTATGCATACAGATATTCATGGTCATAGAAATCCTATAGAAAAAGATAGTGTCTTTAATACACTACACGATCATATGGTCAGGCAGAGTGATAATGATATTTTCTGGAATAAAGCAGGGGAAGCTTATCCCGTTGAATATACGGTCACTGCCATTGAAGGGGAAACTGATATCAGTAGTGCCTGTGTTGTTTTCAAAAATATTTCGCAGCGAAAAAAGCATGAAAAAGAGCTGCAGCAGGCATTAAAAGAAGTTGAACACCTGAAAGAAAAACTACAACATGAAAACATCTCCTTAAGAGCGGAAAGCTCTTACCTGCAAGAAGAGATCCGTAGTGAACAAAACTATGGTGAAATTATAGGAAATAGTTCTGCTTTGATAAAAACAATGGAAGAAGCAGAGCAGGTGGCGATGACGGATACCACTGTATTGATTAATGGTGAATCTGGAACTGGAAAAGAATCCATGGCTCGTGCTATCCATCAGTTTAGCTCAAGAAAGAAGCGTCCCCTGATCAAAGTGAATTGTGGTGCTATTTCTGAAACCTTAGTAGAAAGTGAGCTCTTTGGGCATGTAAAAGGTGCTTTTACCAGTGCAATCAGTGATCGAAGCGGGCATTTTGAGCTGGCAGATAAAGGTACTATATTCCTTGATGAAGTTGGTGAGTTATCATTAGAGGTTCAGGTTAAATTGTTGAGAGTCCTGCAGGAACAGGAAATCCAGCGGGTTGGCAGCGGGGAAGTGATTAAGGTTGATGTGAGGATTATTGCTGCGACCAATAGAGATCTGAAACAGATGGTTGAAGAAGGCACCTTTAGGATGGATCTTTTCTATCGTTTAAATGTTTTTCCCCTCACAGTCCCACCATTAAGAGATAGAAAATCTGATATACCTCTGCTGCTGGCTAAATTCATAGATAATCTCAGTAAAAAACTGGGAAAATCTTTAAAAGGCATATCAGGGGTCAGTATGGCACTCATGATGGATTACCATTGGCCGGGAAATATACGTGAGCTGCAAAATGTCATTGAACGATCAGCCATTCTCTCTAAATCAGAAATCATTGAAGTGGATGATGCTCTGGTTCCTGTGTCAGTAAATCAAGTTAAGGATGAAAAAAACAGAACTGATAACATACAGGAAAATGATGCGGGAGGAATGATACGCAGACCTTCTGAATATAAAACTCTGGCGGAAAATGAAAAGCTTTACATTATTGATTTATTAACTGATCTCCATTGGGTTATTGGAGGGAAAAAAGGTGCTGCAGCAATTTTGGATGTGCCGGCAAGTACCCTACGTTCAAGAATGAAAAAATTGGGTATCGAGCGTCCAGAATAATAATTTTCAGCAGATTTTTCTCAGAGAAAGAAATTCAGGCAATAAAATTAGTGTCTTTGATGCGTTGTGTTTTACTTAAGATTGCTAAAATAGCACCAGTAAAGAAGCCGACAAATACGTTAATCCAGTAAAAGTCATTGTTCCAGATGAGTTGATCGATCAGGGAGCAGGCAATGGCAAAAAAGCTTGCTGTTGTGAGAATGGTTAATATTTTTTTCATTTCAATTTGCCCGGATCTCATTTCAATACAGGTACTATACAGAGAACATCTGCTGATAACTGTAGGTAAAATCTGAAAATATTGTAATAATTTACGTAATATTATGTCAGATTTTTTTATTTTTTTATGTATATCAATGTGATATGAATGATATCTTGCCTTATTTTTGAAGTTGCTTTCAACTTGTTGAAAATACGTAGAATACTGTCCTGTATTTCAGTTTTGTCAAAGAATTGATATCCTGTCACCATTATTTGTGTTCAGACTGAGCTACAATCCCTTCTTTTTTTGTGACAAAATAACAAGCTGTTCATTTAATTCATTTAAGCAGAGTAAGGAGGCTGGAAATGCTGGATACAATAAAAATTGCAGAAACTCCTGAAGGTGTGGAATTGAAGTTAACCTGTGTGAGCTTTTTTGCCCGTAGCCTTGCATGGTTCATTGACTTCCTGATCCAGAGTGCTGTTGTTGTGCTATTTTTATTTATTTTGCCCCGATTGGGTGATTTTGGTATGGGCTTATTATTTATTATTATGTTTTTTTTACACTGGTTGTATCCAGTCTTCTTTGAGATCTATTTTCAGGGACAGACTCCGGGTAAAAAGATGATGAAAATTCAGGTGCTGCTTATTGACGGCACCATGGTCAACTGGGGGGCTTCATTACTGAGAAACTTGCTCAGGACAGTTGATTTTCTACCTTTTTTCTATGCTCTTGGAGTAGCTACAATGCTAATGAGTAAAGATTTTCGTCGTCTGGGTGATCTGGTTGCCAATACTATTGTTGTCTATAAACGTGAGTTGAAGGAGAAAGTTATTTTAAAACAGGGGGAAGCAGAGATAACAGCCTGTGCACCAGAGATGACTTTAAGTGCCAGAGAGCAGCAGATCATTCTGAGTTATGCTGAACGTTTCAATCAATTTTCTCCTGAACGGGCAGAAGAGTTGGCATTGCTGGCTGTTCCTCTGCTGAATGAGCTGCCTGTTTCAGCGCAGGATAAACCATCTAATCCTGCGAGTGAACGCTTATTGGGAATTGCCAATTATCTTATGGGGCGACGATGAATCAGGAACAATTTATTCATGCCCATGAACAGCAATGGCTTATTCTTGAAGTTTTATTAAGCCCTTCATTAAGAAGCTTATTAAAACATGAGCCTGAAAATAAGCTTAAAAATAGTTGGTTTAAATCATGGAAGCAAAACCGGGCAGCTAAAAAGAAAGCGACACAAAAAAGTCCTAATGAAGAAAAAATAGCGCTCCTGGAGCCAGAACTTATTTCTCAGGCTGATTTCCCCGGGCTGTATCGAGAAGTCTGTCAGCATTTATCTCTGGCACAATCCAGACGTTACAGCCCTCATTTAATCGAACGTTTAAACTTTTTGATTAGTCAGGCACATCAGATTTTTTATCGACAAAGTCATGTCCATGGAGAAAGTGCCCTGGCGGCTCTGACTGCTTTTTTTACCCGTACCTTTCCACAAACGGTTAGAAATGAAAGCCAGTGGCTGTGGTTTTCTTCTCTCGTTTTTTATCTGCCGCTGATATTAATGATTGTGCTTATCCAGCTATGGCCGGAATTTGTCTATAGTGTGATGTCTCCGGATATGGTTTCAGGTATGGAGGCTATGTATGATCCGCAGGCTGAACATATAGGGCGTGAGCGAGGTTCTGATTCAGACAGCAAAATGTTTGGTTTTTATATTTTTAATAACACAGGGATCGGCTTTCGAACTTTTGCAACTGGTTTGTTATTTGGGATTGGCAGTATTGTAACTCTCCTGTTTAATGGGCTGCATATTGGTGCTGCTGCCGGGCATATTACACAGATAGGCTATGGCAGTACTTTCTGGCCCTTTGTTTCAGGTCATAGTGCCATGGAACTTACAGCCATTGCGCTCAGTGGGGCGGCTGGATTAAAACTGGGGTTTTCATTGTTAATGCCGGGGCGAAAAACTCGCTACCAGGCGATGCTGGATACGGCCCGGGTATCAGTGAAAATTATGGGTGGTGCGGCATTGATGTTTTTTATTGCTGCTTTTATTGAAGCCTTCTGGTCATCTTCACAAACAATACCTGCCAATATCAAATATGTTGTCGGTGTTATAATGTGGTTGATTGTTTTTGCCTATTTTGCTTTTGTGGGCCATGAGCGGGAGCAAGAGGAAAAACATCAATGAATCTTGAGGCAATGACACTGGAAGTCCGGCCAAGAAATCCCTGGGAGGCGATGGATCTGGCCGTTCGTCTGGCTGTATCTCACTGGCGTATATTATTTTCCAGCTGGATGGTTTGTGTCTTTCCTTTATTTTTAATCATTAATATTATTTTACTTAATGATCACCCCTACTGGGCTTTCTTTTTAGTCTGGTTTCTAAAACCCCTTTATGATCGGGTACCTCTTTTTATTCTTTCTCGGGTGATCTTTTCCGAAACAACCAGTATTAAAGATGTATTGAATGCAATACCTTCTTTTTTTAAAACTGGTTTATTTAGCTCTCTAACATTGTATCGGCTAGACCCTGGTCGTGCTTTTGCTCTACCTGTCAGACAGCTTGAACTGCTGAAAGGAAAAGCGAGAAGACAAAGAATGGATGCACTGAGACGTGGTTACAATAATCGTGAGATCTGGCTTTTTATACTTTGTGCTCATTTGGAAACTCTGATTTCCTGGGGATTGATTGGAATGCTTTTGTTGATGTTGCCGCTTGATATGGCAATACAAAGTGTCGAAACGCTTTTTACGGATGAAGAGCCAGAGCTATTGAGCAATATTGTATCAATGCTGATGTACTTTTTTGTCATGATGCTTGTTGAAACATTGTATATTTCTGGTGGTTTTGTGCTGTATTTAAATCGTCGCATTATTCTGGAAGGCTGGGATATTGAGTTGGTTTTTCGTAAACTGACACAACGTAAGAAGGCTCAGAAGGTACAGTCGATTCCTGCAGTTTTATTTTGTCTGTTATTCTTTTTGTTCGGCAGTTCCATACCTCAGGATGCTCAGGCAGTTTCACAAAATGCCTCTTCGACTTATGAAAAAATTCTCCCGCCTGTTGCCGTACCTGCTTTAGCTCCGGAATTATCAAAACAGACAATAGAGCAAGTCATGGATGAACCTGCTTTTAATCGCTTTAAATGGGTAGAGACTCTGGAATATACGGGTGATGTTGATGAAGATGAAGTCGATATCGAAGAGACTCGAAGCTGGTTATCTGGGATGTTTGAGGGCATTGGTAAGACCCTTGCTTTTGTTTTTGAAGCAGGACTCTGGCTGCTTGCTCTGGTCATTATTTTTTTATTGGTGAAATACTGGAATCGCTTACAATTGGGGCTGGGCAGTTTATTCAGAGCAAAAGAAAAAGCCGTTGAAATGCCCGAGATGTTATTTGGTCTTGACCTGAGAGAAGAATCTCTGCCGGATGACGTAACTGCTCAGGCATTGCTTCTTTATAAACAACATGACTATCGTGCCTCACTGGCGTTATTATATCGGGCAACTCTGGCCCATTTGGTTAAAAATTATGAGTTTAACCTGCCAAAGGGAGCGACAGAAGGTGATTGCCTGGCGTGGGTTAAAAACAAACTGTCCCTGTCCTCAGAAGCTGAAGTTAATTATTTTATTGACCTGACACGAGCCTGGCAATTAACAGCCTATGCACATCGAATTGTTCCTGATGAGCAAATGGAAAAATTGTGTCTTGAATGGTCTGTCTATTTTCAACAAAAGCAGCAGCAAGAGAATAAAAAAGAAGGGGCCCATGAATAATTCAGGACAGCTCTTATTGTATATTTTTCTGTTATTAATCAGTCTGGCTAGTGGATATTGGTTTTACAATAATTTTACCTGGGTCAATGAAGAACAGGAAGTGGGGTTTCAGGGTATAGCAAAAACAAATAAGTTACTGGCTTCAGAATTCTTTTTAAGAAAAATGGGTGTCCAGGTTCAGCAGGTTAATGGTTTAGTGGCATTTCGTGACCTGCCCTCTGAAAAACACACTCTATTGATAGCAACTCAAAGAGAAACACTAAATAAAGAACTCAGCCAAAAACTATTAGCATGGGTTCGGTCAGGAGGCCATCTGATCATTGAAGCAAGACCAATAGAAAAAGAAAAAACTAAGCTTAAAGAGAACAAAGACTCTGAACTCAAAATGGATGATGATTTGCTGGAAGAATTTTTTATCTTTACTGAGGCAGGTGATCCCTGTGGCTGTGATACTGAGAAAAACAGCTCAGATGAGAGTGATAGCATGGAAATCAATGAAGTAGAAGTTGACATAGAAGAAACTGAGGAAGAGGATGAAGATGAACTAGTCCCGGTTCTTGTTACTCTTGATGAAAAGATAGAAATTGAAGTTAATTTTCCTTATTACAAGTCATTACAAAACTCTTTGCCAAAGAAGGCTTCTGAAGTTGCGCTCTCCTGGTTGGTGAATGACGATGCGGGGCAATATCTTATGCAATTTCCACTTGAAAATGGATTGTTGACAGTACTCACTTCAACGGTCATGTTTAATAATGACCAGATAGCCAAATATGATCATGCCCGTTTTCTGCATTATCTGGTTCAACAACAAGGGCATGATGCTGGTGTCTGGTTAATTCGTGTTGATGATATGCCGCCCTTATGGCAGTGGTTGTGGACAAATGCCTGGTATCTTATGTTCAGTCTGGCCTTATTGTTTTTTTTCTGGTTATGGCGAGTGCCGCTGCGTTTTGGCCCTTTGATGAATGATGAGCAGATGGCGCGGCGTAGTCTGATGGAACATATTCAAGCCAGTGGTTACTATCGCTGGCATAAAAAGCAATCAGGTTATTTATTGTCAAAAGTTCAGAATACCCTATGGGACAAAATACAGACAATTCACCCTGGAGTAAATCGTGAGAATCCGGTTCAGGCCTACAATAAACTGGAACAAATTACAGGAATTAAACAATCATTAATTAAGCAATCATTAATGAGTGTTGATCATATCACTGAACAGGAATTTTTAAAACGAATCAAAATGTTAGAAGTGATACGCAAGAGTTTGTAGATAATCACATTTACTGAAGGATAATATTTAGGAAAGAAGTATGGAAAATAAAGAAACGATGACTCAGATTTGTCAGTCAATTAAAACAGAAATCTCCCATGCAGTGATCGGGCAGAGTGAAGTGATTGAACAGATATTAGTGGCATTAATTGCCAGCGGACATGTTTTAATTGAAGGGGTTCCGGGGCTGGGGAAAACCTTATTAGTGCAGGCTCTGGCGAAAACTTTTAGTGGCAACTTTTCACGCATTCAGTTTACTCCTGATCTGATGCCCAGTGATGTCACGGGGCATGTGCTTTATGATATGAAATCAGAAAGTTTTAAAGTAAGAAAGGGGCCGGTTTTCACTAATTTGTTACTGGCAGATGAGATTAATCGTGCCCCGGCAAAAACTCAGTCTGCATTACTTGAAGTCATGCAGGAGCAGCAAGTGACTCTTGAAGGGCGTGCGATGCCTGTGCCAAAACCCTATATGGTGCTGGCAACACAAAATCCAATTGAACAGGAAGGTACCTACCCTCTGCCGGAAGCACAACTGGATCGTTTTTTATTTAAAGTCCTGATAGCCTATCCTGATGATAAAGAAGAACTACAGTTAGTGCAGTACATCACAGATAAAAAATTAGGGGATAAGCTGGATGTTTCTAATGTGATGGTGTGTGTTAAACCTGAAATGATTTCTGCATTACAGGCGCATGCTGCATCGCTTGAGATTGATGAAAAAGTTATCCAATATGCCATTGATATTGTTCGTGCCACACGAAAATGGCCGGGTATATCTCTCGGTTCAGGACCTCGTGGCGGTATTGCCTTAATTCGAGCGGCCAGAGCTTATGCGGTAGTTGATGGGCGTGACTTTATTACCCCGGATGATGTGAAAAAAATTACCCTGCCGGCTTTAAGGCATCGAATTGTGTTGTCACCGGAAATGGAACTTGAAGGGGTTCATGTGGATCGAGTCCTGGAAAACATTCTGGATAAAATACAAGCGCCAAGAAACTGATGTTCAATTTCATTCGACATTTTTTGCATGCACTCTGGCACAGGCTAAAGCCGGGAATGAATTTATTCATTTTGTTGGTGCTACTCAGTTTTCTGGGTGCGCTGGTGTCAGTATGGGGCGAATTTGTATGGCTCTGGAACATCAGTTTATTGCTGAGTTCTATCATTGTCACAGTGGATCTGTTTCGCCTCTATGGTATGAAGGCTTTCTGGGTTGAGCGGCAGTCTCCCGGAAAAATGTCACTGGGCTTATGGCATGATATTAAACTGACTATCCACTATGAATCCGGGCGCTTCTCTGCCGAAGAGATCCGAGTTAAGGTTTTTGATCTTTATCCGGTTAATTGTGAATTTCGTTATTTGCCACAGCAGCTAACACTGAAATCAAGTGAATGGGGCTGCCTCGATTATCAGCTTAAGCCATTAAAAAGAGGCAATGAATTATTTCAGGGCGTACAATGTTTAATTGATTCACCCTGGCGCTTCTGGCTGCGTAATCATTATATTAATGAACAGACTTCAACAATGGTCTATCCCAATTTTGCTGCTATTAGCCAGTACGCATTATTAGCCACAGAAAATCGCCTGAGTCAGTTGGGGATAAGGAAGATACGCCGACGTGGTGAAGGAATGGATTTTAATCAATTACGAGAATATCGGGAAGGTGATCCGCTCCGGCAGATTGACTGGAAAGCAACTTCGCGAATAAGAAAGTTAATTTCTCGTGAATATCAGGATGAAAAAGATCAGGAAATTTTATTTTTACTGGACTGCGGACGAAGAATGTTATCTCAGGATGATGAATTATCTCATTTTGATCACACATTAAATGCCATGCTGCTGCTTTCCTATGTTGCTCTGCATCAGGGTGATGCGGTTGGTTTTAATACCTTTGGGACAAAATCTCAACGTTGGTTTCCCGCCAGAAAAGGCATGGCAACGATTCAATCTTTACTTAATAATGTTTATGATCTGCATGCACATGCCATTACCCCTGACTACACCAAGGCTGTAACACAACTATTACTCAGGCAGAAAAAACGTGCATTGATCATAGTTTTAACTAATTTACGAGATGAAGACAGCCATGATTTACTTAATGCTTTACAGTTGCTGAAACGTAAACACCTGGTTATTTTAGCTAGTTTGAAAGAGCAGGCCTTAGAAAAAGTGATGAGCCAACCGGTAAATGATTTTTCAGAGGCACTTACATTGGCTTCCACCTGTGATTATCAGGAGCAGCGTAAGAAAATGTTTGACAATTTATATGCACGCGGTGTTAATTATTTAGATGTAACACCGGATCTGTTAGCAGTGCGATTAGTCAATCGTTATCTGGATATTAAGAGTAGTGGTCAGTTGTAATTCAGGAAGATAATAAATTTATGAAAATTTCACTTATTGCTGCGATGGCAGAAGATCGTGTGATCGGCATTGATAATAAACTGCCCTGGAAATTGCCGGCAGATTTGGCCTGGTTTAAAAAAAATACTCTCAATAAACCCATTGTTATGGGGCGAAAAACATGGGAGTCATTGCCTTTTTGTCCGTTGCCGGGGAGGGATAATATTATTATTAGCCGAGACAAAACTTATCAGGCAAGCAATAAAAAAAAGCAATTGATTGAAGAGGCTATTATTTGTTGTTCTGTTGATGAAGCGATTAATTATGCCAGCCAACAGGGATATGAAGAACTGATGTTTATCGGTGGTGCAACACTTTATGAGCAGGTGTTTGAAAAAGCAGATCGCTTGTATCTCACTCTAGTTAAAGGACAGTTTAAAGGAGATGCCTGGTTTCCTGAGGTTGATTTTTCATCTTGGCAGGAAGATTTCTTTCAGGATAATTCTCCGGATGAACATAATCCACATTATTATCGATTCAGTATCTATAAAAGAATACCACACTCCTAGATGGGGTTTTGTGATACGTCATCACTGATTGCTTTAATCGCTTCATCAATGATTGAAGATGATTGGATGACAGTACAAATGCCTTGACGGAAGCTATCACTTAAAGCTTCTAAAGATATTTCAATGACACGATTGTTTTGTGTTAAACAATTGAAATGACTGTGATCATCTTCAATCCAGGTGATTTTAACTCGAGAGAAACGTGTTTCAAAACGAAATTCCAGCCAGGCATCCTCAACTATGTTTTTAGCAATGCGGGTGCAGTCGTCCTCGATAAGTTTCATTTTATAACTATGGCCAACCAGGCGAATCAACTCAAAGTCTGTTTTTGATAGTCTTTCCGGCTGGTTGTTTTTTTGTAGTTTATTATCGACTGTATCACTAAAGCCTGTTTCAATTTCAGCTTCACTTGACATACTCTCGTCAACAAGAGCTTCTTCCAGTGACTCAACTTCCTTAGCGGCTGGGTTTTTGTTAATGCTTTCATCAAATAAAATAAGATCATCTGAAATGGTTTCATCTTCTGCGGATGCTGCTATAGAATTGTTTCTATAATCTGTATTCCCTGAATCGTCAAATAATTCATTTCTATAAATAATGACCTCATTATCAGCATCTGATGCGTTCTTGCCTGAGGTTTTAGAAAATGCATTCAGTGCGTTGTGATGAAGTTTTTCTAAATAAGTGGTGACCTTATCTTTAACTAACGGGGGGCAATTAATACGAGTAAGGCCAAATTCCAGTTCTTTATCAATAATTGGAATTAATGTTTCCAGACGCTTCTTCTCAATGCTGGATTTAACAGGCTTAATGCTAAAGAGTAAAGAGTTAATAAAGGCTGTTGCTTTTTCTCGACGTTCATCATTGCTGGTGTTATCTAAATAAAGATTAAGCATCACGTTTTTCCAGATTTTATTGAGGATTAAAGTAATACCTGTTGGCAATTTTTTGCCATTAATACAGTGCTTAAGGATTGCATCAATTTTCTTTGTCATTGATGCTCTTGAAGATTGACTCTTAGTGTTAGCGAATTGCTTCCTATGATTGATAAAGCGTTTAAGATCGCTGTGAAGATCAGAAAAAACAGCACTGTTAATCTTATTATTTTGAGCAAGCTGGGTAGTCATCTTTTTCAGCTTCAAAAAAATTGGATTGTTAAAATTACCTTCTGAGTCAGTGATCCCCATTGCGGCATCAGCAAAATTATCCAGGAAAAGACGTGCAACATGACTTGTATTATCAATGAAGGTTTCATCAACCAGAGTTAAATGAATAAGTGGTATAGTTAAATTTTGAAATAAATTCCGTGCACTGGTGGAAAGCTTTTTATTATCGGCAATATGATTAAATAAGTCTTCGATCATATCAATAAGATATAATTTATTATTTTTTAATTGAGTACTTTCAGGAGACTTATCTGTGCCGGCAAGAATATTATGTTTAATCTGTTTATGGACTGAGGGTATTGGAGTATCCTGCCCGCTTTTTCTCAAAGAGCTGATATACTGAACATCAAATAAAGCCTCAATGATTTCTTCTGTAGTGGTCTCATGCTCATGGGTAAATGCAGAAGCTCCCGGGTTGGATTGCTCTTGGTGTTTATCAGCATATATTTGTTTTAGAGAACTAAAATAATTAACGCTTGAGTCATTATTGGTGTTTGTTGAGGGATGATTTGAATGTCCAAGGAGCTTGTTCAGCTGGCTGCTGCTGTTAATTGAGTTGTTAATTGAGTTGTTAATTGAGTTGTTAATTGAGTTTGCAGAAGAGCTTATATCCTGGCTAATTTCTTGCGTTGTCTTATCTGCTGGCACTGATGATGGATTGAGTCCTGCTTCTACTTCTTGCGGGATATTTTTATTCTTTGACAGTTGGTTGGCAAGATCAAGGTAGCGGTTATTTAAGCCAGCTCCCTGTTGTCTGGATTGTGTTCCAGAGGTGCTTGGAGCGTCTGCCTGCTGATTTCTAAAATTAGGGCTTCCAACATCAGAGCTTCTATAACCAGGACTCCCTAAATCATGCTGTCCTGCATTTTGATTTCCCATGTTTTGCCCCATAGCACCCTGAGAATAGTTTCTATTGGGAGGGGGGAGACTTCCATCCGATATGGGAGCAGCAGCGGGTCTGTTAACTGGAATATTAAATCCACCAGATGATGGTATTTGTGGATCAGCAGATATTGCAGTTGGGCTTGAGGTGCTGAAATCTTGTTCATTTGGTACAGGTGATTCAGGCAATACAGATTTAATCTGTTGACTTTCTTTTGTTTTCTTTTTGATGGAATAATCAGTTAAAATTTCAGGCATGATCCCTTCACTGATCAATACATTATTGAGTTTTTCCAGCAGCTTGTTAATATTTTTGGAGATATATTGTTCAAAAAGCCGATAGACTTCAAGACGAAGTGAGGGTGAAAAATCAAGTAGTTCCATGCTATCACGAAAAGCAGAGATAATATTTTCACCACTTAAAGGATTTTTAGAAATGTGTTCGCCCTTGCTTTCCAGTAAGGCTATAATTCGAATTTCCAGATGCTCAAAGGCTTCACGGTTATTATTTGTAATTTTCCCCACAGCGGTATCAAATGAAAGATTTTCTTCCAGAACTTTTGTTTCTATCAGGTTAAGTTGATCCGCCCTGTTTGTGTGGAGCAAGGAAGAAGATGGCTGATGCTCTGAGCCAACAAGTTGAAAGTTTTTGCCCAGAGAATCCATAAAAATATGAATGGCTTCATTTGAAGATTTATTAATGCTGTGTAAAGCCGTAAAACAATCAGACTGGACTGTGGTTATATTTGATTTTTCAGCCTTATCACTTAAATATTCAGAAAGTTGTTCAGAAAACTCACTCAGAGCGACTGTGAACCATTGATCCACAATAGCAAACAATGGGTTTAAGGAGGGGGGGATAGTTTGCTTCATATACCAGTATTATTCTTTTTTTCAGGTAAATAGATATAAACAATTTAAGTTATCATTGAGATTATCACTGAGGCTGCCTTTGAAGTTATAGCTGAAACGTCAGTCTTATTCCTAAGTGAGCCAGTGTGTACTTATTAAAGGTTGAGAGCCGTGTCACTTTTCCATAAGAAATAAAATGCCTGCCCAGTCAGCATCAGACCAATAATTTTTAGTAATGTTGGGATGCTTACATACTCTATTAAAGTGCCTGCAGTTAATGAATAAACCGCCATGGTGATGAAAAACATGGCTTTATCCATTATTTTTTGTTGTTCATTGTTCTTTGCTACGTTATCAACAACCATATCTCTTAGTTTTGGCATGATGTGTGTCGCTCCTCTCTACTTGTTAGAGATAAATTGTTAGAGACATATACGTTAAAAAATAGATATCAGTTGAGTATTAGAGCGTATATTTAAGTAATAATAGCAGTTTAGCAGAGATATTTCTATTATTTAGCCATTTACTGAGGCTAAAATAGCTATAAGCAGTAAGCCCTTTTCACGAATAGAAGTCAGTGTATAAAGCATGAGCGGATCTAATATAAATAATAGCCGTAATATCTTGCCGGAGGCTCTGAAAAAGCACTCAAAAAAGAACTTCGACTATTTTTTGCAAATTATCAATGGTACTGAACTGGCTATGCTGGCTGATGCGGATGATAAAACAAATCTACAGCGTTGGATCAGAGTAATGGTCTGCAGTGACTATGTAACACGTCAGTTGACCTTGAATAAAGAGAATATTTTTGAGCAATGGCTGGCTGGTGATTATGCCCGGGCAATGAAAAAAAATGAACTTGATGAAAAGCTGAGCAGAGAGTTACAGGAAGTTAAAACTGAAGCCCAGCTGTTACAGTGCTTACGAGTGTTTCGTCACCAGCAGTTAGTTCGCATCTGCTATCGTGATATTAACGGTCTGGCTAAGTTAAATGAAGTGCTTTTTGAATTATCAGAGTTGGCTGATACAAGTATTAAGTATGCTTTGCAATGGCTGGAGGAAGCTCAGCAAAAAGAATTTGGTCTGGCTCTGGATGAGCAGGGAAAGGCCATGCCTCTTATTGTCATTGCTATGGGTAAACTGGGCGCTTATGAACTGAATTTTTCATCTGATATTGATCTGATTTTTACTTTTTCAGAGCATGGACAGACCGTTAATGGTCCGAGAAGCATCAGTCATAATGAATATTTCATTAAATTAGCTCAGAGACTGATAAAAACACTGGATCAACAAACTGCTGATGGTTTTGTTTTCAGGGTTGATATGCGTCTGCGTCCATTTGGTCAAAGTGGTCCTCTGGTTGTGACTTATCGTGCCCTGGAAGATTATTATGAAAAACATGGTCGGGAATGGGAACGTTATGCCCTTATCAAAGCACGTATGGTTACTGGCAGCCATCAGGATAAAGAATTAATTAACTCCTTACTGATGCCTTTTGTGTATCGACGTTATATTGATTTTGGTGTGTTTGAATCACTGCGTGAGATGAAATCTATGATTGCTCGTGAAGTGAAACAAAAGAAAAAAGAACACAACGTTAAACTCGGGGCAGGAGGGATAAGAGAAATCGAATTTATGGCACAGGTGTTTCAGTTAGTGAGAGGCGGTCAGGATCCTCATTTACAGCAACGACCCGTACAGAAAATCTTAGCCTACCTTGGCGAGCAATTAATTTTACCTCAAGCTATGGTACGGGAGTTATTAGATAGCTATGATTTTTTACGCCGGACAGAGCACCGCATTCAGCAAATTAATGATCAACAAAGCCATGATATCCCGGGTACTGATCATCCAAGAGCTCAAATTGCATATGCTATGGGTTATGACGACTGGGATGTTTTTGCCAGAGAATTAAAGTCAGTACGAACACGAGTTCAGCAGCATTTTGAACAATTGCTTCAGCCGACAGATGTGCCGATAGATGTGCCGACATATGTGCAGATAAAAAAAAGGGATGACGAAACTCTTAGTGGCTCTGAGCCTGTCTCCAGGGAAGCAATAAAAGAAAAATTACAAGGTGTCTGGCAAGCCAGCGTGAGTGATGAGCAAGCGGTTAAAATCTTATCCCAGTGTGGTTATCAGGATGCTGTGGATATTATTAGTTTATTAAGTTCCTTTAAAAATTCTTACCATTATCAGAAAATGTCTGAAGAAGGCAGTAAACGCCTGGATAAACTGATGCCGCAGTTATTAGAATTAGTTGCATTACAGGAAAATAGCGGCACAAGCCTGAGACGAGTTCTGGATGTATTAGAAAGTGTATGCCGCCGCTCTGTTTACCTGTCTCTTTTAATTGAAAACCCCCGGGGGCTTTCACAGCTGGTAAAGCTCTGCTCTGCCAGCTCATGGATCACTCGTACACTGGCTCAGTATCCGGCATTATTTGATGAACTTCTGGATACCAGAATACTCTATGCACCTTTAACAAAAGAGATCCTTATTAAGGAGCTGGATGAAAAAATCAAACATATCTCCATGGATGATCTGGAACAGCGAATGGAATTATTACACCACTTTAAAAACAGTCAGGTTTTCAGGGTAGCGGCGGCAGATATTGCAGGGCTAATATCAGTAGAGAGAGTGAGTGATTACTTAACCTGGATTGCGGAGGTGATTATTGACTCTGTTTTGCAAACCGCATGGTCGGATATGACGGCTCGTTATGGTCAACCACAGTCACGTTCTAAAATAGCGATTTCAGATTCAGGGTTTGGCTTAATCGGCTTTGGAAAAATGGGTGGTATTGAGCTGAGCTATAGCTCTGATCTGGATCTGGTTTTTATCTTCTCAGAGAGTTTGGCTGGTGGTAAAACTGATGGCGGTCAGAACCAAACGGCTCAGTCAATCGATAACTTACAATTTTACTCCAAACTTACCCTGCGGATTGTGCACATTTTACAAACTCGAACTCATTCGGGCTTATTGTATGAAGCTGATGTGCGCTTGAGACCCAATGGCCATTCGGGTCTGATCACCAGCAGTCTCAAAGCATTTAAAGAATATCAGCTGCATAATGCCTGGATCTGGGAACATCAGGCACTAGTGCGGGCCCGTTTTCTTGCGGGAGATAAGCAACTGGCTGCTGATTTTGCTGCAGTTCGCCGGGAAGTATTACTGCAGAGCCGGAAAACCGATATCTTAAAAAAAGAAGTCTGTGCTATGCGGCTTAAAATGCGCCGGGCACTGGCGAAAAAAAGAAAAGGTTATTTTGATATAAAGCAAGACTCAGGAGGGATTGCAGATATTGAGTTTATAGTGCAGTTTATGGTATTGGATCATGCTGGAAAGCACCCGGAACTATTGACCTGGACAGATAATGAACGCATTTTGGTTTTGTTATTAAAAATGGCACTTTTGCCCGCTTCAATTGCGAAAGATTTAGGGGAATATTATCGTTTATTCAGAGAACGTTTGCATCAACTGAGTTTGCAGGAAGTTGTCGGCCTTGTTCCCTTGAAAGAATTTCAAAAAGAACGTAAAAAAATTCAGTCTCATTGGCATGAGATAATGGAGTGAAGCACAGTCATAGTGTAGAATAGCTCCTTTTTAGTAGTTTAGGGTGAGGCTGTCTCATCCTGTATTAGTCCTGATTTTGATTGAGGAGTTTAGTTATGTCGATGGATGACATTGATGGCGTCATCTGGTTTGATGGTAAAATGGTTCCCTGGCGTGATGCCAAAGTTCATGTCTTAACACACACATTGCATTATGGCATGGGTGTTTTTGAAGGTGAGCGAGCTTATCAAACTGATAAAGGAGCGGCAATTTTCCGCTTGCAGGAACATACAGACCGTCTGTTTCGATCTGCGCACATTCTAAATATGAAGATGCCCTTTGATAAAGAAACCATAAATGAAGCAACGAAAGATGTAGTTGCTCAGAATAACCTTGATTCTGCCTATATTCGCCCGATGGCTTTTTATGGCAGTGAAGGAATGGGCTTACGAGCGGATAATCTGAAAGTTCATATTATGATTGCTGCCTGGAAGTGGGGTACTTATCTGGGGGAAGACAGTCTGGAAAAAGGCATCCGTATCAAAACCTCTTCTTTCACTCGTCATCATGTAAATATTACCATGTGTAAAGCAAAGGCTAATGGCAATTACATGAATTCCATGCTGGCCCTGCAAGAAGCATTAACCGATGGTTATGATGAGGCTCTGTTACTTGATGTGGATGGTTTTGTGGCTGAAGGCAGTGGTGAAAACATCTTCATCGTGCGCAATGATACTATTTATACACCGGAGCTGACTTCAGCACTGGAAGGTATTACTCGTGATACTATTTTCTCTCTGGCTGCAGAGTTGGGTTATGAAATAAAAGAAAAACGAATTACCCGTGATGAAGTTTATTGTGCTGATGAGGCTTTCTTCACCGGCTCTGCGGCAGAAGTCACCCCGATTCGTGAACTGGATAACCGCCAGATTGGCAATGGTGGACGTGGACCTGTCACTGAGAAACTACAAACTATGTACTTTGATCAGGTTCATGGCCGCCGTGATTTATATCCCCAGTGGCAAACACTGGTTAAATAATACATTGGTTAAAATAACAGGACTCATCTATGACTCAAGCAAAGAATGAAGAGCTAATGACACCTAATACCAGTAACCGGTATGAGCTGAGAGGATCCGACTTACCTGCACACTGTCCGATGCCTGGTACCAGCCTGTGGAACTCTCACCCTAAAGTCTATCTGCCCGTTAAGGAAAATGGCGGTATGGCAAAATGTCCATACTGCAGTGCAGAGTATTTACTTAAAGAGTGAACTTGAGCACTACTTCAGATCCGGCTAAGATCCTGATTGTCGGCCCATCATGGGTGGGCGATATGGTGATGGCACAAAGTCTGTTTATGGTACTTAAACAGCAAAATCCAGCGCTGCAGATTGATGTAATGGCTCCCCTATGGAGTAATGCACTGCTGGAGCGTATGCCAGAGGTATCTGAGGTCATTGATATGCCCCTTGGGCACGGCCAGTTACAGCTTAAACTGCGTTATCAACTGGGTAAATCTCTGCGTGATAAACACTATGATCAGGCTATTTTATTACCAAACTCTCTAAAATCTGCTCTGGTGCCGTTCTGGGCAAAAATTCCCCGAAGAACAGGTTATGTGGGGGAATTTCGCTATGGCTTACTCAATGATCTGCATAAATTAGACAAATTAAAATTAACTATGACCGTGCAGCGTTTTGTTGCTCTGGCTGCTCCGGTTGATATAAATCAGCTTGATATTGCGCACATTCCTGTTCCGGCATTGAGCATACAAACTGAAAAAGTTCAATCTGTCCTGAATGAATTTGGGCTTGCTGATGAGAAACCCGTATTGGCACTCTGTCCGGGAGCAGAATACGGACCGGCCAAGCAGTGGCCGGCCCGACACTATGCAGCGCTGGCACAGGAAAAAATCAGCCAGGGCTGGCAGATCTGGATCTTTGGTTCACAAAAAGATCACAATATAGCTGAGCAGATCAATCAAATCCTTCAGCAGCAGGCAATCAATTTATGTGGTAAAACACAATTGGCCCAAGCTATTGATTTGATGTCTTTGAGTCAGGCTGTGGTCAGTAATGATTCAGGGCTGATGCACATGGGAGCGGCACTCGGCGTACCGGTTGTGGGGATTTATGGTTCCAGTGATCCGGATTTTACTCCACCCTTAGGTGACAATTGCACAACCGAAACACTCAATCTGGAGTGCAGTCCCTGTTTTAAACGCAGCTGTCCTTTAGGCCATACTCACTGTCTGGAAAATTTGGAGCCGAAAAAAGTTTTGCAGGCACTGGAGTCTCTTTCAATGGTTCGGGAGCCTTAGATTGAAGACGGTACTGATCATTAAAACCTCCTCTCTGGGTGATGTGATACATACATTGCCGGCACTGACCGATGCTAAAAAAGCGCTGGGTGATATTCAGTTTGACTGGGTTGTTGAAGAAAACTTTGCAGAGATCCCTTACTGGCACCCTGATGTCAGAACCGTGATCCCAGTGGCGCTCAGGCGCTGGCGTAAACAAATTTTAAAAACCATTATTTCCGGTGAATGGCAACGTTTTAAACAACAGCTGCAGCAGCGGCAATATGATTACGTCATTGATGCACAAGGTTTGTTTAAAAGTGCTGTAATAACTCGCATGGCAAAAGGCCCACGCTATGGGCTGGATAAACAATCTGCCAGAGAGCCAATAGCATGCCATTTTTACCAGCATCTCCAGAGCATTGAAAAGCAACAACATGCGGTAGAAAGAGTGCGACAACTATTTGCCAAAGTTCTTGGCTACGAACTCCCCTCTGGAATTAATTATGGCATAAAAGAAAATATTGGCAGTCTTGATCCTGTTGATTCCACACCTTTAAGAAAGGGGACAGAGGGGCTTGCAATCCAGCAGCCGCAAATACTATTCTTACACGGTACAACCTGGACAACAAAGCACTGGCCGGAGCCTTACTGGTTTGAGCTGGCTGAAAAGATGATAGCACAGGCGTATACCGTTCTACTGCCCTGGGGCAACGAGTCTGAATATCAAAGAGCACAGAGGATAAAACAGCATTGCCAGCAATCAGAACAGGTTTTAATACTGGATAAAATGAATCTTAATGAACTACTGGGAAAAATGATAAATGTCGATGCGGTTGTTGCCGTTGATACTGGACTCGCACATTTGTCAGCAGCTTTAGGGAAACCAACTGTCGCTCTCTATGGGCCAACCAGTCCCGGGCTGACCGGTACTTATGGAAAAAATCAACTGCACCTGCAGGCAGATATTGATTGTGCTCCCTGTTTTAAAAAAGACTGCTTAAAGAAAGACCGCTTTAAAAACACCGATGGCATTACTCCTGAATGTTTCATTTCACTGAACCCGGAGCAGGTTGCAGATGCGGTAAATAAAATGCTGGATTTTAGTACTTAATTAATTGAATGGGATAAAAAATGAAATTAGCTTTTGCACTATTTAAATATTTTCCCTATGGTGGGCTGGAGCGTGATTTTTTACGTATTGCAAAAGAGTGCCAGCAGCGAGGCCATGAGATTTCGGTTTATAGTTTTATTTGGGAAGGTGAATTGCCTGAAGGTTTTAAGCTGACAAAAATTCCTGTTAAAGGTTTTACCAACCATCAGCGGATCAGTGATTTTTCAGAAAAATTATCCACACTATTGCTTCAGGAAAATTATGATCTGGTGGTTGGTTTTAACAAAATGAAAGATCTTGATTTGTATTATGCAGCCGATCCCTGCTATGAAGCTAAGGTAAGTGAGCAGCATGGTAAGCTCTATCGTTTAGGCAATCGCTATAAAGTTTTTCAGGCCATGGAAGAAGCTGTTTTTTCTCTTGATACCAATGTTGAACTGCTGTTTATTTCTGAAATTCAAATGGAGAATTTCAAAAAAATCTACCATACGCCTGCACAACGTTTTCACTCATTACCGCCAGGAGTTGATCGCTCACGGATTAGGCCGGATAATGCTGATGAGATCCGCAGCAGAGTTCGTAAGACTCTGGTATTTAATGGTCATACTTTAAATGATGATGATAAGCTGTTATTGATGGTTGGTACAGGTTATAAGCGCAAGGGAGTTGACAGGGCCATGGAAGCATTGGCCAGTTTACCCGAAGCGCTACGCAGTAAAACATTTTTTCTGGTAGCCGGTGAAGATAAGTTAAAAAAATATAGGGCACTTGCCAAAAAACTGGGTATAGAGGATCAGGTTTATCTGCCGGGTGCAAGAGATGATGTACCAGAATTGTTATTAGCAACGGATCTTTTTATGCACCCTGCAAGACATGAAAACACTGGGACGGTTCTGCTTGAAGCAATTGCGGCAGGCATTCCACAATTAATCAGTGGCGTCTGTGGTTATGCCTTTCATATTGAGAATGCAGAAGCTGGCAAAGTACTGTCAGAACCTTTTCAGCAAGCGGAATACAATCAGCAATTACTCACTATGCTTACCTCGGATGATTGGCCGAAATGGCAGGAGAATGCCATAAGCTATATGCGCAGCAGCGATATATTCAGTATGCCGGATAGAGTCTCTGATATTATAGAAGATACGGGTAAAAAAAGATTGCGTGCGAATGTCTATGAAAACCATATCATTGCAGCCAAGTAATTACTCATGTCGATTGCATCAATGACCTTGCAGGAGCTTCAAAATGCTAAATATCAGGTGGCTTCTCCGTTTCAATTAATGATTAGTGGGCAAGTGATCCATTGTGAGCAATTGCTTCGCATTGTACCGGGAAAACGAATGGTTTTTTTGGGTACTTACTTAAATAAAAAAGTCATTATAAAGTTATTTTTACATCCCTCCAGAGCAAAAACACATTGGTCAAGAGAAATTTCAGGTGCAGATTTACTAAGTAAGCATCATATATTAACGCCTGAACTGATTAGCTCTGGCCTCTCAGATGAAGGGCTTTATATTCTGGTATTTCGATATATTGAAGGGAAAAATCTGGCTCAGTTCTGGCTGAAAAATAGTCAGCAGGAACAACAACAGCAACTTAAAAAAATGATATCCGTATTGGTGCAGCATCACAACTCAGGTCTGGCACACCAGGATCTGCATTATGCTAATTTTTTTCTGGAGGCTTCATCCAATGATGTAGAGTCAAATATTTACACTCTGGATGGTGAAGAATTAAAACAGAGCACAGCGCCCTTAAAGAAAAAAGAGCGACTCAATAATCTGGCCTTATTCATAGCCCAGACATTTGATAGCACAGAAAAATCCAGTACTACTTTACTGGAAGAATATGCTGCTTTGGCTAATATAAGCCTGAGCAAAACAGATCGAACTCAATTTTGGCATTTAATACAATATTTTCAACAAGGACGTATCGAACACTACCTGAAAAAAATACTCAGAGAGTGTACTGATGTTATTTATAATAAAAAGCAGCAGTCTTATACCCTGTGTCGCAGAGAATATCATAATCAGGCTATTCAGCAGCTGTTGGATCAACCTGAACTTTTTTTTCAAAATGAGCAATCAGCTTTTTTAAAACAGGGCAATACCTGCACGGTAAAGTCAGTTTTAGTGGGTGATGAAAAATATGTTATTAAGCGTTATAACCCCAAAGGTATGGCTTATGAATTAATGCATAAAGGGCAGAATTCAAGAGCCAGAAAATCATGGGTTAATGCTCATCTGTTACGTTTTATGGGAATTTTGACACCGGAGCCGGTGGCATTGATTGAATTAACACCTTCGCTGGGCAAACGCTGCAGCTATTTTATTTGCAAATATCAGCAGGGACAAAGTAGTTGGGACTTCTTTTGTGATGAAAAGAGGTTTTGTGATGAAAAAAAGTTAGGTGATGAAAAAAAAGCGCCTAATGGCAAATTAATAAACAATAAGCAAATCGTTGCAGATAAATTAATTGCCACATTAAATCAACTAGGTGACTATAATATTACTCATGGTGATCTTAAGGGCAGCAATTTCCTGATTGATGGCACCAATGCCTGGATAGTGGATCTGGATGCCATGGTTCAGCACAAAACGAGGTGGCGTTTTAAACAAAGCTGGCAACGTGACAAAATACGATTTCTAAAAAACTGGGATAAAAAAGATTGTTATAAAGACTGGAAGTATTATTTTAATCAGGCTTTATCTTCTGCCCTCTAAACTCATCTTTCTAAACTTATGTTTCTATAATTATGCAGCTAGAATTAACTAAACCATTTGCACAGCAATGGAAAAACAAAGACCCTTTTATTGAGGCTGAACAGCTTCAGGGAGAGGTTTTTCGTGCTCTGGAAGCACGAAAAACTCTGCGTTTTTCCCTGCAGGATCAGAGTTATTTTATTAAGATACATCGTGGTGTCGGCTGGTTTGAAATTATTGAAAACCTGCTGCGTCTGCGCCTTCCTGTGCTTGGTGCCGCCAATGAATATCTGGCTATTAAAAAATTAGAACAGCTTAATGTTGAGACAATGAAAATTGCCGCTTATGCTAATAAAGGCAGTAATCCGGCGACACAGCAATCATTTATTATTACCGAAGATTTGATCAATACTATTAGCCTTGAAGATTTCTGCGCTGACTGGAAGCAGATCTCTCCCAGGTTTTCTTTGAAACAAAGCTTAATCACCAGAGTGGCTCATATCAGTCGAACTTTACATCAGAATGGCGTCAACCATAGAGATTTTTATATCTGTCATTTTTTGTTAGACGAAGACTCTCTGCTAGATAAAGTCTCTTTGTCAGGTGAGGCCTCCTTGTCAGGTGAAGCCTCCTTGTCAGGTGAGGCCTCCTTGTCAGGTGAAGCCTCCTTGTCAGGTGAAGCCTCCTTGTCAGGTGAAGCCTCCTTACCAGATGAAGTCTCCTTACCAGATGAAGTCTCCTTACCAGATGGAAATGATAGTCAGCAAGACTTAAAAATCTCCCTTATTGATCTGCATCGTGCTCAATTACGTAAGCATACGCCAGAACGCTGGATTGTCAAAGATATTGCCAGCCTGTATTATTCATCTATGGATATTGGCCTGACTCAACGAGATTTTTTTCGTTTTATGAAGTTATATCAGCAGTGCAGTTTACGGAAATGTTTGACTGAGCATAGTCGTTTTTGGCAAAAAGTGGAGAAACAGGGATATAAGTTATGGCAAAGAAAACAACGAAAAGGAGATGCAATATCATAATATCTGAATGTCTTCCCGGATAACTTTGGATACACTTCTTGCATAATAATGATGTTTGATTCTTTGATAAATTATTTTCGACACAAAAAAATTGACTGGCATATTATTCCACAATACCAGGGGAGTACTCTGGGCAAACTTTTTCAACACTTTAATAATGCCTATGACTATGAAGGTGAATTTATTACTAAAAGTCCTCTGAGCCAGGTTTATAAAGTCCCCATTGATGGTAAGAATTATTATTTGAAAAAATATAATATTTCCAGAAAAAAAATTCAGCGCTATCTGGGGCAAAGTAAAATACAAACCGAGTGGCAAAATCTGCTCTGGTTTGAAGAGCTAAATATCCCGGTTGCTAAAGTGGTTGCCTATGGACAGGAAACACAAGGTTGGATCACAACACGAGGTATTTTAATTACCGAAGAACTGGTCAACACCTCTGATCTTGCTAATATTGCTGATGTGTATCAGCAATACTTACAGAAAAATGAATGGGTGGCTCAGGTCAGTCGTCAGGTAGCCCGTGCCGCTCGGATCCTGCACCAGCATAATTTTGCCCATAATGATTTTAAATGGCGTAATATCATGGTGGATTTTAAAGCTGATTTTCCGCAAATCTATTTAATTGATTGCCCCTCAGGCATGAAGTGGTACAAGCCCTTTTTAGAGTATCGGATCATTAAAGATCTGGCCTGTCTGGATAAACGAGCAAAATATGAATTATCAAAATCACAGCGACTGGCTTTTTACAAAGACTATGCTCAATGTCAAAAGTTAAGCCAGAAAGATAAAAAACGTATACGAAAAATTTTGCAATTTTTTCATAATAGGGAATAGGCTATCGGGCTCTATTCCCTATAATCCTAAATCACTGATTTTACTGCACCTGCATGCTCTTTGTTCTGTCGACATAATCTTGGTAAGCAGGAATCGCGATTGCTGCAAGAATGCCACCCAGGATAAACAGGAGGGGAATAAATAATGCGACTATTTTGACACCTTTTGAGTTCTCAACAGGTGCAGCACCAAAGTTGTTGGTCTCTTCGGAGCCAGAGAAAAAAAGAATATAAATAGCGACAAAGATATTAGCAATCGGTACAAAAAATAATAAAAACCACCAGCCGCTTTTATCCAGGTCATTAAGACGACGCTTGCCAAACATCACAGCAAAAACGATGGATAGAATATAGTAAATTCCAGATATCACTATAAACACAACAGGCATACCTTCCTGGTTAATTTCAGCAGCAGAAACAAATACTGCTGCGAGTCCCATTACGACAGACATTGCTATTATTAATATAATACTGATACCGAAGCTATAAGCCAGGTATCTTAAACGCCCAATACGTCCGCTAAATGTAAAAATATTGGGTTGGTATTTTTCATCCAGCTCTATATCCAGTGAGGCTTCGGGGGTTGAATATGGATTTTTTTCTGACATAATATATTCCTTGCTTTAAAAAATTGCTGTTATATGCGGTTAAATCTGCTTTAAATAGTGTATTTGTTCTTCCAGTTCTAAGCAAGTCTCTGAAAAAAAATCCCGCACTGCATTAAGTGATTTCATATAAGACTCATTTAAATGCTTTTTTGTAAATTTGAATATTTTATTTAGCTCTTCTTGCCAAAAATCAGATGTGCCGTCGGTATTGAAATATGATAAATTAATCATAGCTTCATAATTTTCAATTTTTTATAAGCAGGGAATGAAAATGCATAATAGTGGTCTGTTGATTCTTATTTTTGTTATTTTTGCTCTGCTTATTGGTGCGCTGCTAAAAATTGTGATGCATAATCGCCGTCTTCCTTATACCGTTGTTTTATTACTCATCGGTATTCTATCCGGTGGTGCTAATCAACTGGGTTTATTTGGGACAGATTCCTTACTGAGTGGTGTTTTTATACAGATAGGGCATATTGATCCGCATCTGATTCTATTTTTATTTCTACCAACCTTAATTTTTGAATCGGCTTATTCAATGGAGCCTCATCTGTTCTTTCGCATAGCGCCACAGATTATTCTTTTAGCCATTGTGGGTCTTATTATTTCAATGTTGCTCAGTGCTCTGGCTTTGAGCTGGCTATTATCATGGGGGATGGGAGTTGCTTTACTTTTTGGTGCCCTGATCAGCGCCACTGATCCGGTTGCTGTGGTTGCTTTATTGAAAGAGAAAAGTTCTCGTAAGCGTCTTGAAACGCTTATTGAAGGAGAATCTTTGTTAAATGATGGCACTGCTATTGTTTTTTTCTCACTTTTTTATGGCTTTGCTCTGGGCACCACAACAGAAATAAAAATGCTGCCGGTGATTGGCGAGTTTCTATGGGTTGTGACTGCGGGTTTGTTTATTGGTGCAGCCGTAGGATGGAGTGTTCTATGGATCATCGGTAAACTGATTAATCAGCCAATGATTGAGATCACTCTCTCTATTACAGCGGCTTATCTGACTTTTATGATTGCAGAAGTTGTGCATGTTTCTGGAGTAGTTGCACTGGTTTCTCTTGCTTTGATGTTTTCGACTGTAGGCCGTATTCGTATTTCTCCAGAAATTTCACATTTTTTACATCAATTTTGGGAAGTGATGACCTATATGGCAAATACGCTGATTTTTTTAATCGTTGGTATTGTCATTATGACCCATACAAGGTTTGATTCACCGACACTATGGCTGACTCTGGGTTTACTCTATATCCTGCTTATCATTATTCGTACAGCTTCTGTGCTCACTCTTATGCCATTGCTGGAGCGTATTGGTGTCGGGATTAACCGAAAAAAAGCAACAGTTCTGATCTGGGGAGGTCTGCGTGGTGCGGTATCACTCTCTCTTGCGCTTTCTTTGGCTCAGGATAATGCAATTGATGAACAGCTACGTGAACAAATACTTTTTTTAACGGCCGGAATTGTTGTTCTTACTATTGTGATCAATGGTTCTACAATGGAGTGGTTATTACACCGGCTCAAACTGGATAGACTGCCGCCGGCTAAAGAAGCATCGGTTCAAAAAGCACGGCAGGCACTTGATGTGCAGATGACTTCCTTTCTTAAAACACTGGCCCACAATCCATTTTTTAATCGGATAAAACTTGATTCCCTGGCTGATATTATGAATGAATCAGACTCAGGCATAATGGTTTCCAGAGGTACTCTGATTAACTCTGAAGATAGTAATGTGGCATTTATGCGCAGGCTGCTTGAGATTGAACGCAGTGACTACTGGAAGCAATTTGAAGAGGGGCATATTGGACGTCAGGCTGCTTTTACTCTGTCTCGTTCCATTGAGCATGCACTTGATAATAACCCAGTTATTACTCCCCGGTACAGCCTGGAGCATATTTTTAAAGTGCCTGTCCCACCAAAATGGTTCGAAAGATTTCCAATTATGGGTTATTCAATGGAAGGCTGGCTTTTTACCCATCTTTCTTTAAGTTATGATATTGCCCGTGGTTTTGTGAATGCTCAGGAGGAAATGCGTTGTCATATTAAAGCATTGCAGCCCGATGAAAAGACCGGGTATGGGGTTGAAGCCATGATTGATAAAAATTGTACCCGGGCTTTTAGTTTTACCCGGCATCTTAATACTGAGTTCCCGAAATTAATTGCCCAGCTGCAGTCAAAATCAGTCCGACGGTTATTGCTCAATCATCAACGATCATTGATCTGGAAAATGGCGCATGATGGTATTCTTGAAGCAGCTGAGGCACAGCATTTAATTGATAATATTGAAACACAGATGCTGAAAATGCGTCATGAAGATAATGAGGCATAAAGATTATTAAGCCCGATATTCTTGAAGAACCATCCCTTCCAGACAAAAGTATAGCATTGAATTTTTTAAACATTAGCTGCATTTGTGCCAAGGCTATTACTTCCTGAATAAATAATTGCTAAAATGGCCTATTTACACACAAGACTAGACAAGGAATTTCAGTGCCATTGATCACTCTTGGGCTTTCAGGCTCTCTTAACCATGATCCCTCTGCTGCACTTTTTATTGATGGTAAGCTGGTTGCCGCTGCTGAAGAAGAGCGCTTTCTTAGAGATAAGCATGCCAAAGGTAAAATGCCCCTTGAGGCGACAAAATTTTGTCTGGATTATGCCGGCATTAAAGCTGAGCAAATTGATATTGTTGCAGTACCCTATGCTGAAATAGATCTCTCCACTCCCGCACGCTGGCATTATGCTAAACGGTACTGGTATGCACCGGATCGGGCGCTGGATGCTCTGTTTAATGGTAATCGCCGTTATCGTCGCTATGTCGGTTATATCAAAACTATGTGTGAGCAGGTCGGTATTAACTGGGATAATATTCAGTTTGAACCTGTTGAACACCATCTGGCTCATGCCAGCAGTGCCTATCACCTCTCCGGTTTTAAAGAAAAAACAGCTATTATGGGCATTGATGGTAAGGGTGAATATGCCACGACTTTTTTTGGCTATGGTGAAAATGGCAAGATCCACAAAATAAAAGAATTTTATGATCCGGATTCATTAGGTGGTGTCTATGGTGCATTAACCGAGTTTCTGGGCTTTGAAATGCTCGATGGTGAGTTTAAAGTTATGGGTATGGCACCCTATGGTGATCCGGATAAGTATGATTTCTCACGATTGATCACACTTGAAGAAAAAGCGGATGGTCTGGATTTTCGGGTAAATACTGATTTGATTAATGTGATCGGTACGCGACGTTACAAAGAAAATGGCCAGGGCTATTATTTTTCGCCTAAATTAATTGACTGGCTCGGCCCCAAACGGCAGGGTGATGAAATTGATGATCCCTATATTGATTATGCGGCTGCTATTCAGAAGTTATTTGAGGAAGTGGCCTTAAAACTCATGGATTATTATCTGGGTGATATTATTAAAGAGACGGGCAAAATTGCTTTTGCAGGTGGTTCTGCTCTTAATGTTAAACTGAATCAGAAAATTGTTGCCCGTGATGAGGTCAAAGAGCTCTTTGTTCAGCCTGCTGCTTCTGATGCTGGCACGGCAATCGGTGCGGCATCATTTGCCATTGCTAAACGAGGCATTGAGCTGGAAAAAATGGAGCATGTTTTTCTGGGACCTGAATTTACCAATGAAGAATGCATTTCTGCCTGTGAGCGCTATAAACCGGAAGATGATCAAACTGTTCAGTTTCAACAGATTGATGATGTTCCTAAGCAAATTGCTCAGATTTTAGCTGATGGTAACCCGGTGTCCTGGTTTCAGGGGCGTATGGAGTTCGGTCCAAGAGCCCTTGGCGGACGCAGTATTTTAGGCTGTCCAAGTATTGAAGGGGTAGCTGATAGAATTAATGAGCAAATCAAGTTTCGTGAACGCTGGCGGCCTTTTTGCCCCAGTATGCTGGATACGGTGGCACCGCTTATGTTAAAAACCGATCATCCGGCACCTTTTATGACCTTTACCTTTGAGGTGAATGACGGCTGGGCGGAGCGTGTACCGGAAGTTGTGCATGAAGATGGTACCGCAAGGGCTCATACGGTTAAAGAGCATATTAATCCTCGTTATTATGCTTTAATAAAAGAAGTAGAAGTGCTGACGGGCAATGGGGTGATCTTAAACACCTCACTTAACCGTCGTGGTGAGCCAGTTGTCTGTACACCAGAGGATGCATTAAATATGTTTTATGGTTCTGATCTGCAATACCTGATCATGCAGGACATCCTTGTTACTAAAGCGGGTGACTAAATAATATAACAGGTTTAACTTCCCCTTTCTTTAAATTAAGACCAAAGGGGAATTGAGGGGTTCATGATTGCTCAAAAATTCGTTTTACAACTTTGCCATGATTACACCTTCCCCTTTCTGGATGTGGCTCGACAATATTCAAGTTTATTTAAAGGCACTGACTATAAAATCATAACCGTCTATCTGGTTGGCAATAAAAACGATGCTGTGATTCAGCAGACGGATTCTGATGAAGTCCTTTTTCTTGAATATCCTCCAAAAAGTTTACGAGGATTAAAGCGTAAGCCCATTCAGCAGCTTAAAAAAATTTGTTCTCAATATGACTTTGAGTTTGCTATAGGGCATCGCTATCAGGCCACTTATATTCTTCGAAATATTAAAAACCTGCCCGTTATTGGCATCAATCACTCTTTTGGTAAGTTCAGACGTTTTACTCGCCGCTGGTTTGTAAATCATCACAAAAAAAATCTTTACCTGCTCGGTGTCTCTAATGCCATTAGTGATGATATGAGAGCGTCTCTGCCTGGATTTCCACAGGATCAGATACAAACCCTGTATAATCGTGTTAATGTCAAACAGGTGGTTGCAAGACAGGTCAATAGTGCAGAAGCAAGAAAATTTCTGGGCATTGCTGCGGACAAATATGTGTTTGCGAATGTTGGACGGCTGCACCCGGATAAAGATCAAAAAACATTGATTACTGCTTTTGCTAAAGTGGCATCAGAGCTCACTGACACTATTTTAGTTATTATCGGACAGGGAAGGCTTGAGGATGAGTTAAAAGCACAAGTAAAACAGCTGCGGCTGGAGGAGCGTGTTTTTTTCCTTGGAGTTGTGCCGCATGCGATTAATTATTATCGGGCTTTTAATAGTTTTGTTTTAAGCTCTGATAAAGAGCCTTTTGGTATGGTATTACTTGAGGCTATTATTGCTGAAGTGCCTGTGATTGCTACCAATGCGGGTGGTGCTAAAGAAGTCATCAGTAATAATCAATGGTTATTTGATGTTGGAGATGAGATGAAACTTGCTCAACTCATGCGGGATGTTTATACTCAGGATAAGCTTCAGCTTAAGGCCACTAAAGAACAAAATCTGCAGTGGTTAGAGCAAAATTTTACGGATGATGCGGTACAACGATCCTTTTGGGAGCTGCCTTTTTTAAAAACCTCTATCTTGAGTAACCGAGCTGAATGAGTTTAAACAAAACTATTCCCTGTCAATCCAAAGCTTCTGCCAGGGTCCGCAAAGCTGGCGAAGATGATTTTGATAGAGTCTATCCTCTGTTACAGCAGTTGGGCAATGGTTTATCGGGGCGAGAGGATTGGCAAAACCTGTTTAAAAATCACTGGCAATTAAGTGAATTCTCCCCTGGGATGATACTTGAAACTGATGAAAAAGTAGTGGGTTTTTTGTCAACAATTTACAGCCATCAGATAATTAATGGTCAGGAACATGTCTTGTGCAATCTAAGCAGCTGGATTGTTGATAAAGAATATCGCAGTCAGAGCATATTACTGTTGCTGCCCTTGATAAAAAATAAAGATATTATCCTGACCAGTTTTTCATCGAATGAAGTCTCTTATGCGGTTTATAATAAGTTAGGTTTTAAAGATGGTAATGCCAGTCAGCGAATTATTTATCAATTTCCCTCATTAGTAAACTTTTCCAAATCTCAGGAATATCAGATCATTACAGATCCTGAAATGATTCAACGCAGGATTATTGACACGGATTGTCAGATTTATAATGATCATTTAGTTTTTCAGAAGCAAAACTGTCTGATTATTTATAAGGATGAATATTGTCTGATTATGGGGCAAAAAAATGATCAGAAGTTGACGGTTTATACGGTGAGTAACCGTGAATTTTTACAACAGCACCTGAAATCTTTTCGCCATCAATTAATGAAACACTTAAAAGTTAAACAGATGGTCATTAATGAGAATTATCTTAACAATCAAGCCCTGTTTATGAGCAGAAAAGTATGCTGGGGTATACCATGCCAGTATAAAACCAACCATTCTGAGGTGATTGATCCAGTACCTCTCTATTCAGAACTTTTTTTACTTAAAATGTGACTTAGCATAAAATTATTCTTAATCAGGTTGTTGGCTAAAACAAGGCACATAATGTCATCGCTTGATAAAATACTTAATCTGTAGTGATGTTATTGGAGTTCTGAGAGTAATTCGGTGATGCGACTTTTCCATGTATAATTTTTTTGAAATTTCTCATAGCCTTTTTGAGCGATTTTTATTCGTTTATCATCATGCTGTAAATAATAGTCTACTTTATCCTTCAACTCTTCTGCACATGAATAGGTTTCTATTTCCTGACCAATGTTAAATAATTCTGTAAGCTCGGGTGTATAGTCGGTTAATAAAAAGCTTTGCGCAGCGAGTGCTTCAAATATTCTAAGGTTTACACCAGTCTCTGTTCCATAGAATGTAGAGCGAGTAATATTAAGTATTATCTTACTTCGGGACATTTCCTGATAAAGCACATTGCTCCAGATTGGTTGGTCAACAATAATATTGTTGAGTTTTGAAGAGATAATTGAGTTATTTCTTTTCCATTTGCTGCCATAAACTTTTAACTTGTAATTAACCAGCTCCTCAAGTAAAAATATTCTACGCATTTCAGCACTGCCAACAAACAAAATATCATGTTCCTTGTTAAGTTTTTCAGTCTTTATATTGATAGAGCCGAAAGGGAAATAGCTTGCGTTTAATGAATTTATTTTATTAATAAAGTTTGTTGTGGTTTTTGAAAAAGAATAGATATGGTTGTAAAGCGGTAATTCCTGATTAAAAAAATAAACTAATTCACGTTTATTGTTAAATAAGTTGCAACTGTCAGTATCATATAAATATATTTTTAAATCATATTTTTCTTTAAGCTGCCGGATAAATTTCAAGTCAAAAAAGCGATAGAGAAATCCGATGACAAATATTGTTTTAGTTTGTGTTTTTTTTATTAATTGTTCTAAGCTTTGATTGGTTATTTTGGGGTGACGATAATAATCTTCTTTATAAATTTGACGGTGGATAAATTTATAAATTGCACTATTCAGCTTATTAAGCTTTTTATGTTTAAGATTTCTTGCACTGGCATAGCTTGTTTGTATTTTTAAATCTGTAAAGGTATCAGCGATTTCCATTCCTAATGAAATGCCGCTGATACCATCTAAAATAAGTATTTTATCTATCATAAAAAATCAATTGTTGAGTGTCTTGGGAGGCTCTTTAATACACTGCCCTTGTGTAATAATTTTCTGTTTTACCAGTTCGCAATTTATTGATTTTGCCAGGGCCTCATAGCCAATATGGTTATAATGGTTCCAATCGAATGGGCCATGAATTATAGCTTTTTCTGAAGCGTCTTTCATATCCTGACGAGTATCAATAAATCTTAAGTCCAATGAATCTGATATTGATTGAACTCGGGCGGCAATGGTATTACTTCGTTGCGTCAGGTCTGAAGAGGAAAACTTCTTTTTGCTGTTCTCTGAGTTTACACTTGCAATACTGATGTTTTCAGAAATCTTGGCATAAGATTCTAATACAGAAGGGACATAAACGACAATGATCTGACTGTCTTTAAAATATTGCTTCAAATAGTCTAATGAACGTTGTAATGCCAGAAATGCCAATTCAATTTCATCGGCTGTTAAATCAAATGATGGTGACTGTAAATTGTCTGGTATCTTTATTTCTTCTCCAGACACCCATACGCTGTTAATTTTACCGGTTTCACGAACGAGAATATCGCCTAAATCCTGTCCGACTTCTTTGGTTCGCAATTCATTCTTAATGATTTTAAATGTCGCCCGAGGAAGCCATCCGATATTATTATCAAGACCTGAATATGGGCCGACTTTACGCTTTTTAATAATGCTCTGAAAAAAATCACTCCATGCGTCATCATCATTGAGAGACATTTTACCATACTTTGGCAGAAATGATTTTTTCAGATGCGCAACATTGTCAGATAAGTCATTCCCAGCATAGAAATAGGCAAGAATAATACCTGGCGGGGAAAATGATTCATCCATGTTATTGTGGATAAATTGATATTTTGCTATGGGTTCTCTTACCCAGCCTTCAATACTGCTTGCTCCGCTTTTACCAAAGCTGACAACATCTTTATGGGTAAGCTGGTTCAGGACATGTGCAGAATTATAGGCGTCATTACTATTGGGGTCAATTTCCAGAAGCCAGTCACCCTTACCCTGAGCATAAGAGTCACCAACAATAGCAATATAATCTTCTGGTATTATATCTTGTTTTGAGCTTTGTGCTAAAACAGAAAGTCCGGCAGGTAAAGCAAAATGAAATTTAACTGGTGTTTTTGTAATTAAATTATTTTCAATAAATGATTCTATTATCAGAAAAGTCCCGGAGACTACTCCAATCACGAGGAGTAGATTGATTAATATATTTTTTTTCATTTCAGGCTTAAAATAGCGTATAAATAAATGGGGCAATGGCAGAGCCTTGAGCTAAAACAAGCAGGGCGCCTAATAACACCATAACTATAATTATGGGCAACAGCCAGAATTTTTTCCTGGCCTTCAAAAAATTCCATAAGTCTTTAATTAGCTCTAACATTAAAACGGATCCTCCATATTGTTATTGTCTTGTTCACGTTGAATATAATAACTGCCGGATTTGCCTTTTTTATTCATGGGATTGAAACCAAAAATTTTAGCTATAAGCCCCATTGGAACAAGAAGTAGATAAAAGATAATAAATAATAATATTTTGCTATTAATAAAGCCCAGGATATGTGAAAACTTCATCCAGATAGAATATATTGGGCTTAAAAGCTTAGGAGCAATTAAAGCCGTACCAGCAAATAAAGCTGAAATAACAAATGGTATAGTGGAGATTGCCATCCCATAAAGCCATGGAAAAAACACAGTAAATAAAAACAGGATCATCGCCGCCATAATAAAGGCAAACTGACGTAATTCCTTCTTTGTGTATAAAGGGTCTGTGTCTGAAGAGTTTGTTTCTTTAGTAGTCATATTAATCGAGTTCGAACTCCTGCTGCCAATCCTGATCGTCCTGGAATTCACCTTGCTCTTCTTTGATCAGGACGCAATTCTGTAAAACCAGTATATCCATTTCTGTGCGCATAAAACAACGAAAGGCATCTTCTGGTGTTGTTACAATGGGTTCTCCACGGACATTAAAGGATGTGTTAATTAATACAGAGCAGTTTGTTAATTCTTTAAATGCACTGAGTAGTTGGTGAAAACGTGGGTTTGTTTCTTTGTGAACTGTCTGAATTCGAGCTGAATTATCGACATGGGTAATTGCAGGCAACGAAGAACGAATTTGTTTTAATTTATCCAGGCCTTTCTGATTGTCATCATCATGTTTTAACAGTAAGGAAGAATTAACCTGGGAGACCATTAACATATAGGGACTGATGCTTTCATGCTCAAAAAACTGGTCTACATCTTCTGCTAAGACAGAAGGAGCAAACGGTCTGAATGATTCACGGTATTTGATTTTCAGGTTCATTGTGGTCTGCATCTCAGTATTTCGAGGATCACCAATAATAGAGCGCCCTCCCAAAGCCCTGGGGCCAAATTCCATACGTCCCTGGAACCAGCCTGTGACCTTGCCTTCATCAAGGTATTTTGCTAATACGGCATAAATTTCATCATCACTATAAACATGGTAAGGTGCTGAAATTGAATCAAGATATGCTTTTATCTGCTTATTACTGAATTCAGGGCCAAGATAACTGCCTGACATCAAATCAGTTTTATTGTCTTTGCTTGTAATGTCCTGTTTATAGTGTTGATGCCAAAGAGCCAGAGCACAGCCAATAGCTCCGCCTGCATCACCCGCTGCAGGTTGTATCCAGATGTCTTTAAATGGACTTTTCCGTAGTAACTCCCCATTAGCTACGCAGTTTAAGGCAACGCCGCCAGCCAGACATAAATAATCATTATCTGTTGTTTTATGGATGTGGGTGACCATTTTTAGTAATACTTCTTCGGTGACTGCTTGGATAGAACGAGCCAGATCCATTTCTTTTTGTGATATCTGTGTTTCTGGTTTTCTTGGTGGTGCGCCGAAGAGGAGATCAAAATGCTTACTGGTCATGGTCAGACCGGTGGCATAATTGAAGTATTTCATATTTAAATGGTAGGAGCCGTCTTCCTGGACACTGATCAGATGTTCTAAAATCAAATCTTTGTAACATGGTTCACCATAGGGTGCGAGCCCCATAAGCTTATATTCACCTGAGTTGACTTTGAAACCGCAATAATAAGTGAAGGCTGAGTAGAGTAAACCTAATGAATGTGGAAAATCAATTTCCCAGACAGGTTTCAGTGTGTTTTTGTCACCCTGCCAGAGCGATGTGGTTGCCCATTCACCGACACCATCAACACAAAGTACAGCAGCCCGGTTAAAGGGTGAGGGAAAAAAAGCTGAAGCGGCATGGGATTGATGATGTTCAGCAAACTTTAAGTTAATTTCTGTTTTATCGTTTAGTAATTTGTTGAACTCAGTACGTAATACTTTTTTAAGATAGAGTTTTTCTTTAAGCCAGATCGGCATGGCCGTCACAAACGAACGAAAGCCCCTTGGGGCATATGCTAAATAAGTTTCAAGCAGGCGCTCAAATTTTAACAGGGGTTTGTCATAAAAAACCAGATCACTCACATCGGATAAACTGATACCTGCTTCTTCCAGGCAATATTCAATAGCTCTGGCGGGAAATTCAGAGTCATGTTTCTTGCGAGTAAAGCGCTCTTCCTGTGCGGCTGCAACAATTCTTCCCCGGTGGATAAGAGCCGCTGCACTATCATGGTAATAGGCAGAAATACCCAGAATATATTCAGGTACATTTTTTTCAGTCGTTTCTTGCATACGTATAAGATTTTAAGCTATTTAAGTCTGTTAGTATTTTGTTTCGACTGGGCATTATATCCTTATAGTGATGCGGTGTCTCTTTCTATTTAGTGTATTGATCTTGATTGTTTTTTTGTACTAATTGAAGATATCTCTGTCGATACAATTTGATATCAAAGGATTCAACCAGACGTTGGAATAATCTTTCCCCTAAGCTGTGACGCTGTTCCGGGGAAAGTTGGTAATATTTGTTCATGGCTTGAAAAAGCTGTTTTATATCTTTTGAATCAATGAGTTCAGCCTGATCAGTAATTACGGAGGGCACACCACCAACTTTAGTCGCGATAACAGGAATTTTAGCTGCCATGGCTTCCAGCAATACCAGAGGCAGACCCTCAGATAGAGATGATAGAACAAAGGTATCAAATGCTGGTACTAATAGCTTTGCATCGATTATTTCACCGGGAAAAAGAACTGCATCCTGAAGATTATTGCTGTTAACATATTGTTGCAGCTCATTTTTTAATTTGCCGTCACCGATGATAACCAGTTTGATATTGTTATTTGAACGGTAGAGTTTTTCAAATGCTTTAATAAGATATAAATAGCCTTTTACACTCACTATCCGGCCAACTGTACCAAAAACAAAATTATCTGAGCTTAGTCCCAGTTGCTCTCGTGCTTTTTCTTTTGAATAAATTCGCTTGAGTAATTTATCTGTGTCAATGGCATTATTAATCGTCATTATGTTGCCATTGTTAAACCCATAGCCAATGTGTGATAAATAATCATTGACCGCCTGAGAGACAGTAACAATCGTCCAGTGTTTATCAAGGAACAGCAGGGTATTCAGCTTCCGATAAAAGCGGTTAAAGTCATCCATGTTATGAATGACTCCAATGCAGTGAGGGATTTTTAATAATTTGTTCAGCTTAAGCATGATATCAAGTGCTTTAAACCGGTGAGTTATGACAACGTCAAAGTTTTCTTCACGACAAAATTTGAGCAGTTGATGCATTAACGCTAAGCGTAAACCTTTCATATCCTGTTTGCAAAAATTAAAGTACTTGATCCGTTCACTCTGAGACTGCATACCACTGGTACTTGTTTCAGGCGTATCGGTTAAATAGGCAGTAACCACTTCAAATTCTTCAGTGGGTAATGCGGCAATAATTTCTTCCTGCAGGTCGGAAATACGGACACTGCATTGAGGCTGTAGATGTAGTACTTTAATTCGTTTGTTCATGGTTTATTTATCTTTAAAATCAATACATTCAGATAATTACAGGGTGTTGTGGGAGGCTATTTTTTTTGCCTGCTGGATAAAATTCTCAATGTCTGTATTCAGCAACAAATGCAGATTGTCTTTCAGAATGTTTTCTGGCCAGTTCCACCATTGAATTTGTAATAATTCTTCTATTATTTCAGCTTTAAAGCGGTATTTTACGTGTTTTGCTGGGTTACCTGCAACAATGCTATAAGGCTCAACATTTCGGGATACAATGGCACCATTGCCAATCACTGCTCCGTCACCAATGGTTACTCCGGATAATATAGTGGCATTACCACAAATCCAGACATCATTACCAATGACCACATCACCCTTTGAAATGCCATGCTCAGATATATCCTTGTTTTCAAACATGACATTCAGTGGTGATGTTGTTACCCAATCGAGCCGGTGCTCGCCCCCAAGGTATATTTGTACATAGGCTGAAATGGAACAAAATGAACCAATTTTAAGTGTAGTTCCTTCATTCCAGTCATGCACTTCAGGCACTCCGTAAGAGCCTCTTCCTATAGAATATTGAGGGTATTTTTCTTTAAAGCGTTTTGTTTGTTTCTCAAATCGGGATAATTTAGTTTTTTTAAATCGTGAGAAAAAAGTATGGTGTAATTTCATAATAATATTTAATTATTTTTTGGGAAGTAACATATGAAAACAAGCTCTAAAAAATTTTAAATTATAAAATTCAGGTGAGATCTGTTTCAGAATTGTCCAGGCATACAGGCTGTCTTTTTTTGAGACTTTCAGGAACATCCGTAATAGAATTTTGTTTTTTACTAAAAGATAATCAGGTTCCTCACTATATTGGGAGTAGATTTGCATCAGGCTTTCAGTCATAAATTGATAGTTCTTGTAGGAGTTGTTGTTATGCTGGCGATAATAGGCAAATATATCATTTAAAACAGCCAGTCGATAACCGGCATGAGTGATTTTCAGCCATAAATCAATATCCTCCAGATTACTTTCTATACTGTACCCTCCGACTTCGCGTAGGATCTCTGCTCGAATCATAACAGTTGGTGCTGCTGGAATTTTTTTTGGGTTTAAAAAAATAGTATTAAAATCGGCTTCATGATAAGAACTGATGTGTTGTTTCTGTTTAATGACTCCCTGATCATCAATGCATAGAATGCTGCCTCCCACGACTGAGATATCGTCATGTGCCTCAAGGAAGGCTACCTGCTTTTCGGTTTTGTCTAACATTAAAATATCATCAGAACCAATCGGTGCAATATATTTGCCTTTTGCTTTAGCCAATGCTTTGTTCAGTGTTCTGGTTAGTCCCATATTTTTCTGGCATTCAAAGGAAAAATGATATTTCTGACTCAATTTATCTAAAATGTCGGCACTCTTATCAGGAGAGCCATCATCAATCACAATTAATTCTATGTTGTTATAAGTTTGATTGATGACACTTTTAATGCATTGGGTAATGTACTCCTGATGGTTATAGCAAGAAATAATAATGCTTACGAGAGGTTGTGTTGACTTCGTTATTGAATTCATTGGAACAGACTATCCGCTATATTATTTATTTGATTTAATATTCTGGCATATTTTTAAGAAGTTTTTCTTAAATAAACGGTTGAAGAATGCATTGTTAATCTTATAGTTTTTAAAGTAACCATCTTCTAACGCCTGACTGTGTTGGATATAAGCAATATCCTCTGAAATGCGTAAGATATGTTTTAAATTTCTCAAACGTTTGAATAAGCCTAGAGAGAAAGAGCTGATACTCATATCTGAGATATCAATCAAGCCAAATTGCTTATCAGGGGTGTAGATTATATTGCCAAAATGGGCCGAGCGAAAAAAAATACCTTTAGCATGGAGGTCTGCAATAAATACCCCCAGTTTTTCTAAAAAATTGTCATTGGCAGAATTATTTTTCAGGAATTCTCTAACCATTATCCCTTCAAGTTGCTGATAATGTACCGCAGTTCGTTTAATGCCTTTAATGCGATATAAGTTAATCATGGATATGGTTGGAACACCCAGTTGATGTAATTTTTTTGCATTTTTTGCAAATCTGCGTGCAGGTGAGTAAATAGTTGCCTGAGAAATAAAACGTTTTACTCGAAAAAGCTTGATAATAGAATGATCGCTCAGCTCCAGAACTTTTTTTCCATGCTCGTCGTCAGCGAGAACCATGGCATTTTGAGTCAGCTCATTAAATTTATTGAGAGTCAGATTTTTCATTCTACTTGTGTTTCTGTTGTTGTTAAGTCAGATAGATATTAAACAATTAATTATCCCATAGTATATACAGAATGATACCAGAAAATGATGAATTTATATGAAATATGGTATGATCGGCATTTTTAATGCTAATGAGATATCAGTGAATACAAAAAGTAAGCAATCCGGCCTCAGCGTATACATTCGCTTATTACAATATGTGAAGCCGCACTGGAAAATATTTGTGTTGAGTGTTTTCGGCTATTTGCTTTATTCAGGCTCTCAGCCATTACTTGCCAAGGTAACAGGCTGGTTGACTGATGCAGTTTATAGTAAAGATAGTGAGGCGGTTTATCTGATCCCTGCCAGTTTACTAGTGATCTACTTTTTTAGAGGTCTGGGTGGTTTTATAGGGACTTATTTTTTAGCAAAAGTCTCTTTTTCTATTGTACATACCCTGCGTACAGAGATGTTTGATAAGCTGGTGCTTTTACCCAATAGCTATTATGAACAAAATAATTCTGGTCACCTGATCTCAATGATTACCTTTAATGTCGCTCAGGTGACTGGTGCAGCAACGGATGCGGTGAAGGTGATAATCAGAGAAGGTATTACCGTCATTGCTCTGCTGGGTTTTCTTTTTTATTCAAACTGGCAGTTGTCCCTGACCTTTTTAGCGATAACACCACTGATCGGTTTTGTTGTCGCCTTTGCGAGTAAACGATTTAAAAAACTGAGTAAAAAAATCCAGGTCACTATGGGTGATATTACCCATATTTCATCAGAAGCAATTAACGGCTATAAAGAAGTCAAAAGTTTTGGTGGTGAAACCTATGAGCAGATTCGTTTTTTAAATGCCAGCCAGAAAAATTATCGGCAGAATATGAAAATGGTGATGACTTCTGCTATTAATACCCCTGTTTTACAAATGATCGTTGCCTTTGCATTATCTACGCTGGTATTTTTGGCCCTTAGTTTTCTTGATCAGATGGAGCCGCAGGCTTTTATTTCTTATATTGTTGCTGCCGGCCTATTACCAAAACCAATCCGTCAACTTAGCGAAGTGAATTCCACCATACAAAAAGGTATTGCTGCTGCTGAGAGTGTCTTTACAATCCTGGATCAAGAGCCAGAAAAGGATCAGGGTACGGTTGAGGCTCAAGCAGTGCAAGGTCGCCTGGAATTTAAAAATATTAATTTCCAATATCCGGGAACTGAAAAAATAATTCTTAATGATTTCAATCTGAGCATTGAACCTGGTCAGACAGTTGCTTTTGTGGGACGCTCTGGCAGTGGAAAGTCAACTCTGGTGAGCCTGATCTCTCGGTTTTATGATATCCGGCAAGGTGAAATCCTGCTTGATGGACAGAGCCTGGCAGATTATTCCCTAAAATCACTCAGACAACAAATCTCTTTAGTGACACAGGATGTGACGTTGTTTAATGACACTATAGAAAAAAATATTGCCTATGGTTCATTGAGTCATCGCGGGCGTGATGAAGTCATCCAGGCTGCTGAATCAGCCTATGCAATGGAATTTATTGCGGAGCAGTCTGATGGCCTGGATACTCTGATTGGTGAAGATGGTGTGCTACTGTCTGGTGGGCAAAGACAGCGCCTGGCGATTGCCAGAGCCTTGCTGAAAAACTCGCCCATCTTGATTCTGGATGAAGCAACCTCTGCTTTGGATACCGAATCTGAACGTAGAATTCAGGCGGCCTTAGAAAATGTGATGAAAGGGCGGACCACTCTGGTGATTGCACATCGTTTATCAACTATTGAAAATGCAGACTTGATTGTTGTTATGGATAAAGGTTCTATTATTGAAATGGGCAGCCACGATGAACTGATCACTCATGAGGGCTTTTATAATCAGCTGCATAAGAAACAATTTGATGATAATGAATAATCCTACACTCTGATACTGAAATATCTGACAAATTCTTCACTATTGTACCGACAGATCCCTGTTTGTGTTTTCCGTAAAATACTTATCCAGTTGTTCAGAAAGGTTCTGACAGCTGAGTATAAGTTTTATAATCTCCCTCATCTAATTAGCTGAGAATTCACATTTTAAGGAAAGAATATGAAAATAATTAAATACGGATTAAATGCATTATTATTGGCCCTGATGTTGACATTTACCTCTATTTCTATGGCACAGGAAGTGAACATTAATACTGCTGATGCACAAAGTATTGCCAGCAACTTAAATGGTATTGGCTTAAAAAAAGCTCAGGCCATTGTTGCATGGCGGACAGAGCACGGCAACTTTACGGATTTAGCAAGTCTGGAAAACGTCAAAGGCGTGGGCCCAAAAATCATCGAAAAAAATAAAGACAGCATTCAGTTTTAAGCCCATTACACTCCCACACTAAGCGTGGGAGTGTATAAACTCATATACGAAGCGGGCATGTTATTAAGGATAATAATATGATATTTTTTAAGGATTTGAACAACATTACTGAGTTGAAGAACTCTCATTCCAACAAGCAAAACACCTTCTTGCCCAGCAGGCACCAGGTGAGCTTCAGGTTGAAGACTCATTTAACCAAACCTATTCTTTTTATGCTAATTGTAAGTTAGCTTGATTCGTCTTATAATCCGCAGATAGTATATCGACTAACTTAGGAGTTCGCATTGAATATTATTGTAACAGGAGGGGCCGGATTTATTGGCTCAGCAGTGATTCGTCAATATATTAAAGAGACAGAACATACGATTATCAATGTTGATGTTTTGACCTATGCGGGTAACCTGGAATCATTGGTCGAAGTTGAAAATAATCCTCGCTATCATTTTCAGCAAGTTGATATTTGTGATAAAGAAGCGATGACCCGTGTATTTGAACAGTATCAGCCTGATGCCATTATGCATCTGGCTGCAGAATCCCATGTTGACCGCTCCATTGACGGGCCGGCAGAATTTATACAAACCAACATAGTCGGGACCTGTAACCTGCTTGAAGTGTCTCGTCACTATTGGAAGCAACTGGATGAAACAAAAAAATCCAGCTTTCGCTTTCATCATGTTTCGACCGATGAAGTTTATGGTGATCTGGATGAAACCGGTTTTTTTACTGAAAAAACTGCCTATGAACCCAGTTCGCCCTATTCAGCCAGTAAAGCATCATCTGATCATCTGGTAAGAGCCTGGCATCGTACATATGGCTTTCCCATTGTGATCACTAATTGCTCAAATAACTATGGCAGCCACCAGTTTCCGGAAAAACTCATTCCCCTAGTGACGCTTAATGCACTGGAAGGTAAACCATTACCTATCTATGGCAGTGGCCAGCAGATTAGAGACTGGCTGCATGTTGACGATCATGCCCGTGCTTTAAGGTTAGTTCTGGAAACAGGAAAAGATGCCGAAACCTATAATATTGGTGGTCATAATGAAAAAACCAATCTTGAAGTCGTCAAAACCATCTGTTCTTTACTGGATAAGCTGGTTCCCGACTCAGCCTATAAACCTCATGAGCAATTAATTACCTATGTGGCCGACCGTCCGGGCCATGATCTACGTTATGCTATTGATGCTGATAAAATTGACAAAGAACTAGGCTGGCTTCCTCAGGAAACTTTTGAATCGGGCATAGAAAAAACCATCAGCTGGTACCTAAACAATAAAGGCTGGTGTCAGCATGTACAGGATGGAAGTTATCAGCGAGAACGCTTGGGAGCTGATTTTATTGAGGGGCAAGGTTAATGAAAGGTATCATCCTTGCAGGCGGCTCTGGTACTCGTCTATACCCCATAACTAAAGGTGTCAGCAAACAACTTACTCCGATTTATGATAAACCTATGGTGTACTACCCGCTATCAGTACTCATGCTGGCGGGAATTACCGAAGTGTTAATTATTTCCACTCCCCATGACTTGCCTCAGTTTGAATCCTTATTAGGTGATGGGCATGATATCGGAATGAAATTTTCTTATAAAGTACAGCCGTCACCTGATGGCCTGGCACAGGCATTTATTATTGGTGAGGACTTTATTGGTGATGATGATGTCTGCCTGGTGTTAGGAGATAATATTTTTTATGGGCATGGTTTTCAGGAAATACTCAGACAGTCAGTCAAAAATGTTACGGAACAGGCCAAAGCCACTGTCTTTGGGTATTATGTTCGCGATCCTGAACGTTATGGCGTCGTAGAATTTGACTCGTCAGGCAATGTTTTGAGCATTGAAGAAAAACCAGAATATCCCAAAAGTAATCATGCGGTTGTTGGCCTCTATTTTTACCCCAATAACGTCATTGACATAGCTAAAACTGTCAAACCTTCACATCGTGGTGAGCTGGAAATTACCTCACTAAATCAAGTCTACCTGGAACAGCAAAGTCTCAAAGTTGAACTCATGGGGCGAGGTTTTGCCTGGCTGGATACCGGCACACATGAAAGCCTGATGGAAGCTTCCAACTACATCCAGACCATAGAAAAACGTCAGAGTTTAAAAGTAGCCTGTATTGAAGAAATTGCTTTTGAAATGGGTTATATCAATAAAGAACAATTAATTGAGTTGGCCCAGCCACTCAAGAAAAGCCAATACGGTCAGTACCTGTTACGCAGAGCAGAAGAGGACATTGCTTAACTCTCCTATTTTCCCCTCACTAAAAAGGGGGGCTGATGATAGGGTTTTTGTATGGATAGAAGATATGAAATATACCAAAACAAATATACCAGGTGTTATCCTAATTGAACCCAAAGTTTTCGGCGACGCCCGAGGCTACTTCGTTGAAACTTTCAGAAGTGATTTATTTGAGAAGGAAACCGGCATAAAAACCACCTTCACACAGGATAATGAATCGCGTTCCAGCTATGGCGTTTTGAGAGGCTTACACTACCAACTACCGCCTCATGCTCAAAGCAAGCTCGTACGAGTCATTGAAGGCAAGGTTCTGGATGTTGCCGTTGATATCCGAAAAGGATCTCCCACATTTGGGCAGCACGTCGTTGCAGAACTCTCAGCTGAAAACAAACACCAACTCTTTGTTCCCAGAGGTTTTGCTCATGGTTTTGTCGTTCTCTCGGAAACTGCAATATTCGCTTACAAAGTAGACAACTATTACTCTACAGAGTGTGACAGAGGCATTCAGTTCAATGATCCACAGCTTAATATCGACTGGGAAGTGGAACAACAAGATCTCCAGCTTTCAGATAAAGACAAAACACAGCCTCTTCTAAAAAATACAAAAGACCTTTTTGACTATACGACTAACTTATATACTTAAAAAATAGGCCACCTATGAGAATATTAATCACCGGAGCCAAAGGTCAGGTTGGCACAGAGCTTGTTGCTGAAGCGACAAATAGAAACCATAAAGTTTATGGCTATGGTTCCAAAGAACTGGATATCTCAAACTTAGAGCAGGTTAGCAATAGAGTTCAAACAATAAAGCCTGATGTCATTATTAATGCTGCTGCCTACACCGCAGTTGATAAAGCAGAAACGGAGTCAGAATTAGCTTATGCTGTGAACTCACAGGGTAGTGAAAATTTAGCTATAGCCTGCAAAGAACTCGATATTCCACTCATACATATTTCTACAGACTATGTCTATGATGGTGATAAGCCATTGCCTTACCTTGAATCTGATCTCCCCAAGCCAACGGGAGTCTATGGTGCCTCAAAATTGGAAGGTGATCAAAAAATAGAGCAAACCTGGCCTAATCATATTATCATTCGAGTCAGTTGGGTTTTTGGCGAATATGGTAATAATTTTGTCAAAACCATGCTTAGACTGGCAGAGCAAAGAGATGAGCTGAGTATTGTTGATGATCAATTCGGAGCTCCAACCTCAGCAGTAGCAATCAGTTGCTGTCTGTTGGATATAATAGAAACAAAGCAATTTAATCAGCCGCAATGCCCCTGGGGGACCTACAATTTTCAAAGTGATCCCGGTGTCAGCTGGTATGACTTTGCAGTAGAAATTTTCCGTCAGGCAAAAGAATCAGGGCTGATTAATAAAACAATGAAACTCAACCCCATCCCATCATCCGAATTTCCAACCCCGGTCAAACGACCCGCCAACTCGAAACTGGATGGTCAAAAACTGCAGCAGGTTTTTAAAATCAAGCCGGCAGACTGGAAGTCTGATCTGAAAGTCTTTTTTCTCCACAACTCAAATTAATTACCTTTAAATGTTCAATACCAACGCAAGGAAGTATCGGTGAAATGCCAAAAACTGGACGTCTGAAAAGTCACTGCAAGGCCATCGGTCGATGTCTATTGTGCATAAATTAGCCTCTAATTACTCACTTCATCTTACTTGTCTCCTTTTCCTGCAACCCAGGAAAATATATACAAAAAACAAACACTCACAATAAAAAAAATGTTAAAATCCTTGCAGAATTACTAAAGAATAGGGAATCAATGGTAAATTTTGAAGATTTAGATGTCTGGAAATGTTCAGCCAGACTGAGTGCTGAATTGTACAAAGAACTAATAAATTTCCTAAATTACGCCAAAGACTCGGTTGCCAAATTCAGAGTACAAATAGATATTAGAATGGAAGTTGACTCTATACCAAACAAAAAGGCATGACCTGGATAAATAAACTCAGGAAATATCTAATATGCTATACAGCCTGATGAAAAGCTACTGATAAAGGTTTAACTAAACTACTCTAAACTCTATATGACAAATAAAATATGTATGATTGGCCTTGGTTATGTTGGCCTCCCTCTGGCTGTTGCTTTTGCAGAAAAATACTCAGTAATTGGTTTCGATATTAATCAAACAAGGAACGACGAACTCATTGCGGGTCACGATAGAACACTAGAAATAGATGATGAATTGCTAGCTAGTGTTCAATCTAGCATCCAATACACATCAGATATACAACAAACCAAAGACTGCAATATTTATATAGTGACGGTTCCAACCCCTATTGATACAGCCAATCGACCTGATTTAGCCCCTTTAATTAAATCATCTCAAATGATCGGAGAAGTTATATCAAAAGGTGATATTGTCATATACGAGTCAACAGTATATCCAGGTGTGACAGAAGATATCTGTATTCCAGAAGTTGAAAAAGTATCGGGTCTGAAATTTAACGTTGATTTCTTTGCCGGGTATTCACCAGAAAGAATTAATCCGGGGGACAAAGAGCACACGGTCAAAAAAATTCTAAAGGTTACTGCAGGTTCTACACCTGAAATAGCAAGAAAAGTGGATGATTTATACAAATCGGTTATTACAGCGGGAACACACTTAGCATCCAGCATTAAAATTGCAGAAGCATCTAAAGTTATTGAAAATACACAACGAGACGTTAATATTGCTTTAATAAATGAGTTAGCACTAATCTTTGATCAGATGGGAATTGATACCAATGAGGTTCTGGCTGCTGCTGGCACAAAATGGAATTTTAATCATTTAAAACCTGGTCTTGTCGGGGGGCATTGTATTGGTGTTGATCCTTATTATTTAACTTTCAAAGCTGAAGAACTTGGCTATAAACCAAATCTGATCCTGGCTTCACGTCAGATAAATAATGGGATGGGCAAATATATAGCTGAAAAAACAATAAAAAATATGATCCTGGCTGGGAAAAAAATAAAGAATGCTAACATTTTAATAATGGGGGTCACATTTAAAGAAGATTGTTCTGATATGCGTAACACCAAAGTTACGGATATTATTATAGAGCTAAAAAGTTATGAAGCAAATATAGATGTCTATGACCCGTGGATTGATGCTCATGATAAAAAAATATATGACCTCAATATTATTAACAACCCTTTTAATAGTGATAAAAAATATGATGCAATCCTGGTTGCAGTCGGACATTCAGAATTTAAATCACTTACAATGAATAATTATAATGCTTTATTTAAGGATGAAGTTGTTATTATAGATGTCAAAAATATTGTTCCAGAACCAACATGGCGTTTATAAAAAAAGTAACTTTTTTCGTAACTATTCAGCGTGTTTAGATTTTGCCTGAGTTCAAGGCACAATGCCTGCGGCACCTCAAAGAGGCGCACGGAAAATGTGAGCATATAAGTATATGTGACCATTTGAGTACGAAAATAACGCAGAAATCAGGTAAAAGATGAATACGCTGAGTAGTTACCTTTTTTCTAAAATATAGATAGTAATCTTATTCCCCCAAGAGCCAATTTTGAGGCTATAATTTGATTGTAAAGACCAAAACATCAACAGAAATATTTTCAAATGAATCAACTTCTCGTCGCCTCTATGCGACAGATGCTTCTGTATATCAAGAACTCCCAGATGCCGTATTTTGGCCAAAAAATAAAGATGATTGCGTCACAATTATTAAGCAGCTATCAATCAAAAAAGCACCTGTAATACCCAGGGCTGCTGGAACGAGTATTGCGGGCCAATGTGTTGGAAATGGCTCAGTTATTGATGTTTCAAGGTTTATGGTTAACATATCAGGCAGTCCAGTGGATAGCTTGATCAGAGTACAGCCTGGAGTGATACTTGATGATCTTAATGATGTAATTAATGACCTTGGCCTTAAATTTGCCATTGATATTTCAACTTCGAATCGGTGTATGATTGGAGGAATGATCGGTAATAATGCCGCAGGTTCACATTCTATTCTCTATGGTACTACCCGAGATCACATTTATGAGTTAGAAACAATCCTTTCTGATGGAAGTGTTGCTATTTTTGGTCCTCTGAACAATGATGAATTAGAGGCAAAAAAGCACCTGCAAAACCTGGAAGGAAAAATTTATCGAATTCTATATCAGATTGTTGATGAAAATCGACATTTAATTTTAGAAAAATATCCAAAACCAGAAATTATAAGGCGTAATACGGGCTATCCTCTGGATTATTTAGCAAACATGCAGCCATGGAATTCTGCAGGTGCTTTTTTTAATTTAGCTCCTTTTCTGTGTGGAACTGAAGGAACATTGGCTTTTACTACACAAGCAAAATTAAAATTAGTTTCAACACCTAAGCATAAGATTGTTGTCTGTATCCACTTTAATGATCTTAACGAGGCTATGACTTCTGTTTCGTTAATATTAAAAGAAAAGCCTGCATCGATTGAACTCATGGACAAACGTACCCTTGACCTGAGCAAAGAAAATATTGAGCAGCAAAGAAATCGTTTCTGGATAGATGGGGAGCCAGTTGCAGTCCTGGTTACAGAATTTTTTTCTGATACATTAATGGGAGTAGAAAAAAAAGCAAAACAGTTAATTTTCAGGCTCGAAGAGGTGGGAAGCGCTTATAGTTACCCAGTTGTAAACCAGGTAGACATCAGTAAGGTCTGGAGTGTCCGAAAGGCTGGATTAGGCTTGTTAATGGGGATGAAAAGTAAACAAAAGCCTGTCGCTGTTATTGAAGATACTGCTGTTTCTATAGTTGATTTGCCCCATTATATTAAAGACATTCAACATCTTATGGCTAAATTTGAGGTTCAATGTGTTTACTATGGTCATGTTTCAGTTGGCTTGGTACACCTCAGGCCTGAACTTGATCTGGAGAATATAAGTGATCGCAAAAAATTTACAAAAATTGCTCAAGAGGTTGCTGACTTAATTAAAAAATATCATGGCTCACTCTCTGGTGAACATGGAGATGGAAGAGTTCGCGGCCCATTTTTAAAACAAATGTTTGGTGAAGAAGTTTACAAATTTCATCAACAGATTAAAGACACATTTGATCCGGATAATATTTTTAATCCAGGAAAAATACTGGCGAATAAACCAATAGATATTGACTTAAGAGTTGATTCAGTTTCTGCTGCACCGAAAAAAACTGGTTTTGACTGGAGCAATGAACTTAGTTTGAATGATGCTTTAAAAAAATGTAATGGTACTAGTGCTTGTCGAAAAAGTTCAGGGCGAGGGGTTATGTGCCCCAGTTACCATGCAAGTAAAGAGGAGCAGTTTAGTACACGTGGACGGGCAAATTTATTGCGGTTTGCCTTTTCTGCTCATGATCTCAGCCAGGAGCTTAAAAATGATGGCTTAATAGAGACGATGAAACTTTGCCTTTCCTGTAAAGCATGCAAGTCAGAGTGTCCATCAAATGTAGATATGTCACGTCTAAAAGCTGAATATCTATATCAGAAATACCAACGACATGGGATCCCTCTAAAAGTGCAATTGGTAAAGTTTTATCCTGTCTATCTGAGGATTGCATCAATATTTCCAGTGCTGATAAATACTCTGCAACGAACAAAAAGTTTCCGGAGTATGATTGGAGGGAGTCTGAGATTATTACCAGAAATTTCAAATGTAAATTTAGTACAATGGCTAGAAAAGAAAGAAAAAAAGAAATCAGGCAAGCCTGTGATTTTACTTATTGATATTTTTTCTCATTATTTAGAACCGGATGTAGTTAAAGCCGCAATTCAGGTTTTAGAAAAAACTGGACACAACGTTACCTGCATTCTGATGAAAGATTCTCCAAGGCAATTGATTAGCAACGGTTTATTATCCGATGCTAAAACTTCTCTGCAGAGGTTAATCAGTGAATTGAGGAAATACCCTAAGCAGAGCATTATTGGTATTGAACCCGCTGAATTTTTGACCTTAAAAGATGAGGCTCCAGAGCTGGTTGGCAGTGAATATGCACTTTATCTAAGTCAGATATTGGGGCAGAGTCAACTTTTTGATGAGTATTTATTAAGTTATCTCATCACAGAGAAAAAAAATTATGAAAGTTTTATAAAACAAATTCAGCAAAAGCCTTGCATGGTACATATTCATACTCACTGTCACCAGAAATCACTACAAAAAGAGCAATCCACAAGGAAACTGTTAGAACTTATACCTAATATTCAGGTTAAGGAAATGAATACAGGTTGTTGTGGCATGGCCGGGCAGTTCGGTTATGAAAATCCAGAATTTTCAAAAAAAGTTGCTGAAACCTCTTTAATCCCTGAACTCAAAAAAATTAACAAGCAGGATGTTGTTATTGTAAGCGGGATAAGTTGTAGACATCAAATTAATGATGTTAGTTCCAATAGTATTCTTTTTCATCCTATTCAATTTATTGCAGATAGATTATAAGATTTTTTTGATGTTTGGAGTTAACTAGTTAATAGAAGTATTGGTTAACAACTCATTTTTGAAGTAAAATGCTATTTAAAGGGTGAATAGGTTTCTAATTATCCTGAACTAATTATGCTAGATATTAAAAACTAGTTAAGAGAATCAATATGAGTACTAAAAGAAATTCTATTTCATCTGTGACAGCAGAGGGAAAAACCAAATTAAAAGATGACTTTGAGCTTTTAGATTTAATGCTTTTAGACTCAGAAAAACAGCTTTCTTTATATAACCCTGGACCCTATTGGGCTAGAAAAGCTAAAAACACTGCAAAAGAACTAAAACGTTATGGTATTGAAAACTTCAGAGGATCATCAAATACTATAGGTCTCAGCTATACAGATAGTATGCTTACAGATATTAGAAATATCTACAGTTCTGAGATAAAAAACATATTTATCTGGTTAACAAAACAGTACCCATTAAAAATGATTTTTGAACCACAAGTAAAACTAACGAATAATTATGCAAACGCAAATCAACTATATATTCAAGAAATTCTTAATATTAAAGAAAAAACCAGATATTTACTTGAGAAATATAAATTACCCTATTCACTTCTAGGTGGTTGTTTGAAAAAAGCAACAATAGATGATAATGAGTATTCCACTCATTATCTAAATCTTTTAGAGCAGCATGATAATTTGGCCAAATTTATAAGATTTGATAATGCATTTTCAGTATTTGAAATTGGAGGTGGATTTGGCGCAAATATACACCTATTACTTGAAAATTATAGAAATATTAGAAAAGTTTTATATCTCGATATTGTTCCAAACCTTTATGTTGGAACACAATATCTTAAGGCAATCTATGGTGCATCCGTTTTTGATTACAGAAATCTTAAAGATCTAAGTGATATTAAATTTTCTGATGATGACAATCTTGAAATCTTCTGTATTACTCCTTGGCAAATAGAAGGATTTAACGATAATATTGATATATTCATGAACTCACATTCTTTTGTTGAGATTCCAAAAAATGTTATTCAAAATTACGTTGATAACTTAAATAAATTCCCAGACTCAATAAACACTGATATAGCACTGACAAGCTATGATAATTTTGATTTGAGCTCAACTTTTGAACCCAGTGAATTAGCTACTTTTTTTAAAAATAGGAATTTTAATAGCTTTGAAGAAGAGGATCTTTTAGATGCATCAAGAAAAAATTTCTACTTTGTGTCGCCTGGAAAAGCACCATCAGAGATATGAGATAATTGTATACATCTTATTCTTAAAGATATAATTAATGAACAAGTCAATTTTAATTCAATGCCGATTATCATCGTCGCGCTTTCCTGAAAAAATGCTGGCAGGCATAGCAGATTATTCTTTAGTCGAATATGTCTATCATCGCTGTAGAGAGTCAAAAATTGCTGATAAAATCGCAATAATAACCTCCGATGATGTGAGTGATAATCAATTGTATGAATTATGTATCAATAAAGGAATACCTGTATTCAGAGGTGATTTGAATAATGTTTTAAAGAGGTATATTGATGCCTCAGATTTTTTTAATGCTAAACTCATCTGTAGAGTTTGTGGTGATTCCCCATTTGTTGATATTACAGCGATTGATGAAATGCTTGCTAAGTGTGAGCTAGAAAGCAACATTGATTATATGGTGACAAAAAACTCATTGAATGGGTTTACATCCGAAGTTTTTCACAAAAAAACATTAAAGCAAATCCAAAGTAAAAACTTAACTCAAGCTGACAGAGAGCATGTCACACAATATATCAGGCAAAATAAAAAAGATTTTGTAGTCAAAGAAGTTGATTTGAACATGAACCCAGATGATTTATCAGGTTTTTCATTAACTGTTGACTATCCTGCTGATCTAATAATAGCAAACAAAGTTGCTAATTACCTGCATGGCTTTAATTTTACCAGCCATCAGGTTATTGATGCCATTAGAATGGAGTATAAACATGATTTACACAGCACCTGATTTTCCTCAAAGGGTGGAAATTGAGCTGGTCAGTGATTGTAATTTGAAATGTACCTATTGCCCAAGGCATTATGTCAATGAGCTTATTGGATATATGAATATTGATCTTTTTAAGAAGATCATTGATGAGGCTGAACCATTCCCGGAAACAATTTTTGTGCTTCATCGTCGTGGTGAAAGTATGCTGCATCCAAATTTTAATGATATGTTGAATTATATTGCAGGGAAGTTCAAAGATGTACAAATGGCAACAAATGCGACTGTTCTAAATCCAGATAAGTTTGCTGCAATTGTAAATGGTCTCGATTTTTTATCCTTTAGTATTGATGTTCCAGAGCGCTTCAATGAAACAAGACTCCCGGCAAAATACCATAAAATTGAAGCGAAAATTCTAAAATTTCTTGAATACAACGATGGTCGGGTAAGAACACAGGTTTCAATGGTAAAAACGCCTGAAACAACAGAAGAAATGTGTCAGGAGTTTATTGATATATGGGAACATAAGGTCGATAGAGTCAGAATTTATGAGGAACACTCGACGGATGGTAATTTTGGTTCACTAGTGAACCCAAGAAAAGAGCGAAAGCCCTGTGTTATGCCAATTTATGAAATGCTGGTCTATGATAATGGTATTATTGCCAGATGCAATCATGACTGGGATAGTGATGGTATGGGAAATGCCAATATCAATACATTAAAAGAAATATGGCATAGTGAGAAGTATAAAAATTTGCGTGAAGAACATCGATTACAAAAATTAACTGATCCAGTATGCAGTAAATGTGATAGCTGGTATCCGGAAATTGGTAACCAGGATACGGGGAGTGTCGTAGAAAAATGAACAATTTTATACCTCTTGCAAAGCCAGATATTACAGATGAAGAAATATCAGAAGTCGTGGAAGTTATTAAATCTGGCTGGTTAACCACAGGACCCAAAGTGACCGAATTTGAAGAAAAGCTGTCTGCTTATCTACAAAATGAAGAACCCTTGTATACAATAGGGCTTAATTCATGTACCTCGGCACTTTATTTGGCATTGCTTGCTCTTGGCATTAAAGAGGGAGATGAAGTCATTGTTCCCACCTGGACATTTGCTGCAACGGCACAAGTTGTTGACTGGATTGGTGCAAAAGTTGTTTTATGTGATATTGATGAAGACAGTCTTAATATTGATGTAGAAAAAGCTGAAAAATTAATTACAGATAAGACAAAAGCAATTATTCCTGTTCATATGGCGGGTTATCCATGTGATATGCAGGCTTTAAGTAAGTTAGCTAAAAAATATGACTTAAAAGTGATTGAAGATGCAGCACATGCAATTGGCACAAAATATAATGAACAAAAAATTGGCAATTTTTCAGATATAACCTGCTTTAGTTTCTATGCCACAAAAAATCTGGCAATGGGTGAAGGTGGCGCTGCTGTTTCAAAAAATGAAGAGTTGATAGAAAAAATTCGAAAACTCAGTTATTTTGGCATTAATAAAGAAGCCTTTAAACGTTATGAGAAAGCTGGGCGATGGTTTTATGATATCGAAGAAATAGGTTATAAAACAAACCTCGACAGTGTTCATGCAGCACTTGGCGTTATTCAGTTGAAGCGCCTGGATCAAATGAATGCTAGAAGAAGAGAAATTGCACGCTATTACCGGAAGCATTTATCTAAAAAATTAGAATTTGGTATTGACTCAAATGAACATTATCATATCTACCATTTATTCTATATTAAATTGCCTGATTCAATCAGTAGAGATGAATTTATTGATAGTTTAAAAGAATCAAATATTGGTAGCAGTGTCCATTTTATCCCACTTCATCTGCACACTTATTATAAAGATCGAGTCGATATGGAAAAATATGTGGTTGCAGATAAGGTTTTTAAATCAATTGTTTCGATACCCATGTGTTCAGCGATGACGGATGGCGAAGTTGAGTACGTCGTAAATACAATTAATCGTTTGTTAGAATAACAATCAAACAACAAATAAAAAGTAGAATAAAATGGAAAACTTTCTTCATAATTTACTGAAAAATAAAGCAGTTTCTATATGGGGTATTGGATATTTAGGTTATACCTCTATTTTGAAATTGCAGGAAAATGGTTTTTTAGCATATATCCATGATTTTAATATCAAACGCCTGGATGAACTCTTTAACCAAACATATCCGGGTAAGGAACAGCAAAACAGTTGGTCGAAGAATGGACAAATTCCATCGTTTGACCTGGAAAAAATAACCCTGTGTAAAAATGTTGAAGCTATGTTTGCTAATCAGGTACACATTATCTCATTTCCTTCTACATCATCAATGGACTATTCCAAACTGGCTGATGTTTTTATCAGCAATAGAAATAAACTCTCTGAGAGTTTGATTATTTTTCAGTCAGCTGGAAAACCGGGTAGTATTGAGCAGAGTTTTATAACTAAGTTAGAAGAAAATAAGATCAATATAATGATTAGTTCTGTTTTTAGAAACGACTGGACTATTGAAAATTTTTTATTAAATAATAAATACCGAGTTATTTCTGGAAATTCAGATAAGGCTATTGATACAACAAGTGAGTTTCTAAATTTATTAAAACTTGAGGTGGAACAATTACCCTCGATTAAAGAGGCAGAAATTTATGAGAATGCAAAAACATCATTAGAACATACAATCATTGCATTTTTTAATCAGCTTTCGATTTCATATCCCGACACAGATATTAACTCATTATCTAAAATTCTTCTGAAAAATATATCCTTCCATGAGAATACATTGGGTGTGAGTAATGTTGACTACAAATCAGAACAAGCTATAAAAAATCTACTTATGGGGAGTGATGAAGAATTCTTAACACTTCTAAAAGAAGCTGGTACTGTAAATATCTCTTTTTTATTTTATTATGTTGAGTTATTAAAAAGAAAGAACATCAACAATGTCACAATCCTTGGTTTAGCTTCCTACAATAGTCTAAAAGATATTAGTTTGTCTCCCTCAATGATACTGGCTGAATACTTACATAATAATAATATCAGTATTGCAATTCATGATGAAAACTTCAGCAGAGAAGAAATAAAGGAAGTATTACCTTACTGCCAGTATTTAAATTATGAAAAAGATAAAATTAAATCTCAGGCTGTTATTGTCATGAGCCTCTGTGAAGAATATAAGTTCTTTACACAAAAGAAATTACAAGATATTGGATTTCTCAATTCAAAATATATTTTTGATAATACAGGTTTTTTTAAAGATTTTGATTATAAAAATGGTCCTGTCTATCATTGTTTTGGTGATGGAAATCTAAGTAAGGTTAATTAAATAATGTGTGGGATTGCTGGTTTTATTTCAAAAAATAAAAATTATGATTCAAATGAAATTGTAAAAAAAATGCTCATGGCTATACGTCACAGAGGGCCGGATCAATATGGTCTGGAAACTTATGATGACGCAACGCTGGGCATGGTGCGTCTTAAGATTATTGATGACAAGGATCATAAAATTCCCGTTAATGATGCCAGCAACCGATATGCCATTGTTTATAATGGCGAAATATATAATCATGATAGTATAAAATCTTCGCTTAAGGGCAAATACACTTTTCAGACAGACTCTGATACAGAAACAGCCTTAGTAAGTTATATTGAAAATGGTATTGAATCATTTGCAAAACACAATGGCATGTATGCATTTGCTATTTATAATAAAAATAATCATGAAACGATAATTGTCCGAGATAAATCAGGGGAAAAGCCACTCTATTATACCCAGGGGAAAGATTATTTTGCTTTTGCCAGTGAAATGAAAGCACTATTGACACTTATTGATGGAGAGTTTAACCAAGAAGCTACTTCTTATGAGGCTTATGAGTTCACTGTAGGCAAAGAAACGCTCTTTAAAAATATTTTCCAACTTGAACCGGGTGAATACATTAAGGCTAACTCGAATAATTACAAAATATATGATTATTGGAAGGTTTGGAATAATTTAATTGAAATACCAGATGATGAAAATCAAATTATCCATGATTTATGTGAATTAGTCGAAGATTCTATACTCTTAAGAACAAAAAACAGCGCCCATCAACATGCTGCCTTTGTTAGTGGCGGCGTAGATAGTGCTTTGATTGCCTGTATTGCTAAACCTGAACATATCTATACTGCACATTATGAATATAGCGATTTTGATGAACTGGATTATGCAAAGCTAGTTGCTAAACAAATTAACAAAGAACTTGTTATTGTGCAGCCAACAAAAGAAGATTTTTTACGTACCAAAGATGACATTGCTTATTATCTTGACACCCCCTGTACATGGACAAGTTTTACTTTATGGATGTTGCTTGAAAGAGCTAAAAAAGATGAAATGAAAATTATTATGAGTGGTGAAGGAGCTGATGAAATGTTTGCAGGCTATCATCGCTACCACTTATTGCATCATGATGAGCAAATACATAACCTGGAAGCAATGAAGCAATATTCTTTTTTAATTGGGAAATATTACGGCTCAGCATCTAATCGTTATGCAAAACTGGTTACTCGTTGTGAAAATCCTTATAACGAAAAGGTAAATCGTTATCTTGATGAGACACTTTCAAAATATTATGAACATATGAGCGAAGATATTGTTCACTTTATGGGGTTGAATGATTTTTATAGTACCATGCAGGTTTTATTACAAATGAGTGATAGAGTTAATATGGCTTTTAGTATTGAAAATCGCTCACCTTTTTTAGATTATAGACTCATGCAATTTGCCTTTTCTGTATCTTCAAAATATAAAATAAAAAATGGCATAACTAAATGGATCTTAAAAGAAGTGTCCAAAAAATTTATTCCGCTTGAAATTGCACAAAGAACAGATAAAAGAGGTTTTTCTGCTCCAATAAATAAATGGTTTGAGTGGGATAAAACGGGAAAATATAATCGTTCAGCCTATAAAAATATGGTATTTAATGATTGGGCGAATCGTTATGGAATAAAAAATGTTTGATTTTCTTGCTTTAATTACTAATAAAAAATATTGGTTTGTTCATAGCTTTGTCATCAGGTGGATACTTAAACTGTATGGGGTCAGTGTTGGAAAGAATTTTTATTGCGAAGGTGTTCCAAAGCTTAAAATCAGAGGTAAATCAGAATATATTATAATTGGTGATAATGTTAATTTCTTGGGTAATGTTGACTTGAGAAATCGTGAAAATGGAAAAATAATTATTTGTGATAACGTTAGCATTGATAATGATTGTCGTTTTGTTGCTGCAAATAATTCAGTTTTGACAATAGGAGAAGGTAGTGGAATCGGCCCATTTTGCGTATTTAATTGTGGTGTAGATATTTCAATTGGAAAAAATTGTTTAATTTCTGGACATGTTTATTTTCAATCTTCTGAGCATGGTACTGCAAAAGAAGAGTTAATTCGAGAACAAAATCATACCTATGGAGAAATTATTATCGGTAATGATTGCTGGCTTGCAGCAAGTGTTATGATTGCAAAAAATGTTAGCTTAGGTGACGGTTGTGTTGTTGGAGCACAATCTTTTCTAAGGAATGTTGAGTATCAGCCAAATAATATAATAGTTGGGACTCCAAGTAAAAAAATTGGAGAAAGAGAATGAAATATTGTAAACAATGCATAATGCCGACCAGTCGTCCAGGGATACATCTAAATGAAGAGGGTGTTTGCGGTGGTTGTCTGGGCTTTAAAGAGAAAAAAGAAGAAATTGACTGGGAATTAAGGCGCAAACAACTTGATGCAATTTTGGATAGTTATAGGGGAAAGGGTGATTATGATTGTCTGATCCCAGTCAGTGGTGGAAAAGATAGCACCTGGCAAGTTTATAGTATGTTGCAACGAGGTATGAAACCTTTAGCTATAACAATAAGATGCCAATATAGGACTGAGCTGGGTAAAAAAAATCTAGATAACCTAATCAATTTGGGTGTTGATCATATTGATTTCACAGTAAACCCACAAGTTGATTCTGAATTTATGCTCGAATCATTTAAAAAAATGGGAAATCCATCACTTGTTGAACACATGATCATGTGGTCAACTATTATTAAAACAGCATTACGCTATGACATAAAGTTGATTGTCTGGGCAGAGAACTCAGCGCTGGAATACGGTGGCAGCAAAAAAGATAGAAACAAATTCAACATGGATTATGATTGGATAAAAAAATATGGCGTGACTAATGGTACTTTTGCTGAAGACTGGGTCAGCGATAATTTACCTCTTAATAAATTACAAAGTTATACAATGCCAGAGGAACAAGTATTAAATCAAGCGGGTATTGAAAACTTGTTTTTAGGTATGTACATGGAGTGGGAGCCGGAAGATATCGCTAAAAAATCTCAATCAGTTGGATTTGAATGGGCGGAAAACCCGGTATTAGGTTTACATCCTTTTGTGGGAGTTGACTGTGATTTTAGAGTCGTTCACCACTTTATGAAATGGTACAAATTTGGTCTGACAAAACTTTGGGATAATTTAGCAATTGAAATTCGTGAAGGAAGAATGACAAGAAAAGAAGCTGCAGAGTACTTAAGAGATACAACAGAGGCAATACCTTATAAAGAAATTAAAACGTTTTGTAGCTACCTGAAAATATCTGGAGATGAATTTTTTGATATTGCTGAGTCACATAGAAATCTAGATATATGGAAAAAAGATAAAAAAAATAATTGGTATCTTCCTGAATTCAAAAATGAATTTGGTTTTTGGAAAGAGTTTTTGATATGAAATCAGAGTTAAAAAATATACCAAGGTGTTTCAATGTTAAATCCCATGAAATTAAAGATTTTGGGAAAATTTATCTTGATCCGGATGATATGGTCTCATTTAAAACAAAAAGCGGGAAAGAATGTGACTTTGTTGCTAAAGAATGGGGCTTCTATGCGCTACCTTCGATTAATGCCAGATTAGATAAGGAAGGATTCAAAACTGCTTTAGTGGTTAATGAAACAAATCAATTATATATAATGGTGGTTGATAAAGATAAAATTTCAGAATTCAGACGTTATTTAAAAGAAAATCAGGATAATCGAATTATCTGCTGGTTAAATGATTTTTTTGTGGAAGAAAGATAAATGTGTGGAATTGTTGGTTTTATTTCAAATGAAATTGTTAATGAATCCATTCTAAAAGAAATGGTTACATCAATTCATCATCGTGGGCCAAATGATAATGGATTTAATTTTTTTCAGGTATCTAATAAAAATATTTTCCTGGGGCATACTCGTTTATCAATATTAGATACAACAGATCATGCTCACCAGCCTATGGTAAGTGAGGATGGTAACTTTATACTAATTTATAATGGTGAAGTTTATAATTATATTGAAATCAAAGAAGAACTAAAAGCTCTAGGTTATACCTTTGAATCAACTGGCGACACAGAAGTTGTCCTTAAAGCTTATATCGAATGGGGAAATGATTGTTTTTCAAAATTCAATGGAATGTGGGCACTAGCCGTCTATGATAAATTGAATAATAAAATAATTTTATCCAGAGATCGAGTTGGTAAAAAGCCACTGTATTTTTATAAAGACAATGAAAAATTTATTTTCTCATCAGAAATTAAATCTATACTCAAGTATCCAAAACTTCAAATAAAGCCAAATTTTAAAAAAGTTTATCAATATTTATCAACTAATTATAGATATATTGATATTGATACAGAGTCTTATTTTCAAGATATTTATCAAATACCAAAATCGAGTTTTGTTGAAATTGATCTAAATTATAATATAAAGAAAAAAAAATATTGGGCACTAAAAGACTTTAATAATAATCAGCAAAATGAAGCTGCCGTTATTGATGAGTTCAGGGAGTTGATGATTGACTCTGTCAGATTACGACTAAGAAGTGATGTTCCTGTAGGATGTTTTTTGAGTGGGGGAATGGACTCAACATCGATAACATCAATTGCTTATAAGGTTTTAAAAACACCTATTGTTACTTTTTCAGGTATTACGGGGGAAGAAAAAGGAATTTATGATGAAAGTGACTTTATAAATGAAGTCATTAAAGATACTAATGCAGAATATCAATTCATTAAGCCTGATCCTGCAGATATTTTTGATACAGTGGATGAAATGCTGGACTACCATGATGAACCAATTTGCACAGTAACCTGGTATAGTCTTTATTTGATAGTTAAAAATATGAAAAATGCCAATGTTCCAGTTGTTTTAAATGGGCATGGAGGAGATGAACTGCTTGCAGGGTACTGGGATCACTATCAATATAATTTTTATGATCTAAGGGATGATAATGGACTTGAAAGTGAAATAAAAGCCTGGCACGAAAATCATAATAGAAATATGAATGAAGTTGTTTCCAGTCAGGAAATGATAACAAAAATAATAAATAAACAAAAAAAAGAAATTGATAAATTTCAAAATTATTCATTTATATTTAATAATGAATTTAAAAATAAATATGATCTAAATATAGAAATTCAAAGTATTAATTGTGATTCATTGCTGACAAAGAGAATGTATAAGGAGTTGTTTTTTGAAACAGTTCCTGCTTCATTGAGAGCAGAAGACAGAAATACAATGGCTTATTCAATTGAGTCAAGATCCCCCTTTTTAGATCATAGACTAATAGAATATAGTTATGCATTAGATAATAAATATAAAATTAGAAATGGACTTGGAAAATGGGTGCTAAGAGAGTCCATGAAAGGAATTTTGCCTGAAAAAGTAAGAACAAGAAAGGATAAAGCTGGCTTCATTGCCCCTGCGGATGAATGGTTTAGAACAATAAATAAAGCACAGATAATTGATATGCTTGATTCCAGGGAATTTGAAGAGATTGGTATCTTCAATATTGTTGTTCTTAAAGAGCTTTATAACGAGCACCTTTCGGGAAAGAAAAATCATCAAATGTTCTTATGGCAATTGATAAATATTTTTTTATGGTATAAAAAATTTTTTATAAAGAAAAATGATGAATAATACATATATTATTGCTGAAATTGGAATAAATTTTAATGGAAGTTTGGAAAATTGCTTTAAATTAATTGATATTGCTTCTGAGACAGGTTGTGATGCCGCTAAATTTCAAATATTTAGTGCAAAAAATCTTTATCCAAGAAGTGCAGGTGAACTTGACTGGAAAGATGATAAAGGAGAATACAGCTATGATATTTATGAAGCAGTTAAGCAGTTTGAATTATCAATTGACTGGATAGACAATTTAATTTCTTATTGTGAAAAGAAAAAAATTGATTTTATGGCTTCTGTCTTTGATATTAGTGGTTTGAATGCCATGGTAGCAAAGGGAATGAAAGTTATTAAGTTATCTTCCTATACTATCACTAATATTCCTCTTATTGAAGCATCAGCAAAAACTGGTTTGCCTATCATCATGAGTACTGGCGGTGCAACCATCAGTGAAACAGAAGAAGCGGTAAATACCGTCAGGAAGTATCATCATGATTTAACTCTATTACATTGTTCAATTCAGTATCCAACAAAATTAAAAAATATCAATATGGGTGTTTTGGATACCTTTGCAAAAGTATTTCCAAAGACAAAAGTTGGCTATTCTGATCACAGTGAAGAGCCATCAGATGCTCCTGTTGAATCGATTTATCTGGGTGGTTGTGTTGTTGAAAAACATATTACACTGGATAAAAAAATGAAAGGGCCAGACCATTTCTTTGCACTTGAACCAGATGAACTTAAAAAAATGGTAGTCGACATCAGAGAAGCAGAGAAAAAATACAATAGCAGAAACTTTGAAATCAATGAAACTATTTATGGGAATAGCGAAAAAGTATGCCATGAGCATGAACAATATTTGAGGGATTTTTGTTATATGACTCTTTTTTCTAAAAAGGCAATAAAAAAAGGTGAGCTTATTAAACCGGGAGATATTTCAATTTTGAGGGCCGGTAAAAAAAATAAAGGACTAGAGCCAAAATATCTTAATTTGTTTAAAGAGAATAAAATTGTAGCTAAAAAAAATATTGAATTTGAAGCGCCTATCCATTGGGACTCAATATTATAAATGAAAAAAATACTTTTTAGAGCAGATGCTGCACCACATATTGGTATTGGAGACTTAATGTCTCTGATCAATCTTTCAAAGTATTTTGATGAGAACCATCAATCAAAATATGAAAGTTATTTTTTAATAAAAAACTATAATGCTGGTGTTGATTTGGTTAATCAATACAAAGTAAAGAACTGTCTTATTATCGATAAAGATTGTTCTCTTGAGGAAGAAATTACATCTATAAATACATTAATACGTAAAGAAGAAATGAACCTTCTTTTTTTTGAAATTACAGAAAGAAAATTGTCAGATTATGTTGGGCTGGATAGTACTATAAGAAAAATCTGTGTTAACTTTGATGGCCATATTTTAAATGATTTAGATTTAGTTATTGACTGGGATGTAGATGCCCACAATTTTTTTGATATAAATAAGTATCCCAATACTAAATTTTTATTGGGACCTGAATTTGTTATTCTCCCAAAAGAATTTTATTCTGATCGTGTTAAGAATCGAAAAATGAGTTTGAGCAATAAAAAAATATTAATTGCTATGGGGGGGGCAGATGAATTTGATTTTACCGGAAAAATTGTAGATGTTATTATTAAGTCAAAACTTTCGATTGAGCTAACCATAATTGTTGGCTCGGGCTATGAGTTTAAACATGCATTAGAAGAAAGATTGAGTAATAGCAAACTGATTTATCAGATTAAGCAGAATATCACCAATATGCTTGATGAGTATTTGAACTGTGATATTGGTATTGGTGCCGGTGGTTTAACATCAAGTGAATTAGTTGCAAGTAAAACACAAGCGATTATTATTGCAACATACCAGCATCAGGTAGCAAGGTGTCAGTATTTTTATAAAAAAGGATGGGTTAATTATTTAGGTTATAGAAAATTTAGTCCAATAGAATTAGTTCGTGCTATTCAACACCCTGTAAAGGCAGCAGATGATTTTGTTTTTTCAACCCATAAAATCTTCAATAGCATTAATGATGGTCTAAATGAATAATATAAAAGATATTATTATCACAGAGAATGAGGCAGTCTTTTTCTTTGAATATTTAGACTGGGATACTCATTTTTTTAATAAACCAGCCTATATCCTAAATATTGAAAAATCTAATTTACTTATTGATACAAAAATTAAAATTGCAATTCAGGATAAGCTGGACAATAGCTTTGTTACCATTAAGCTAAATACATCAATAGATGATGAAATACTCAATTTTTTTCAAGATTGCGGCTTTAAATATATTGATACAGAAATTGTTTTAGAGTCTGTGAATAATATTGTAAGTCATAAGCATCAACCACGAGTAAGTATTACAAAATTAGATAAAAATATAAACTTGCCATATATTGAGTTGGGTCAAAATTTCTCATTAACGCGTTTTCATTCGGATCTAAATATTAAGAATGCAAAAGCAGATGAACTTTGGATAAATTACATTAAAAGTTACCAATTGTCTGAACACAGGCATTTATTTATTGCAAGGGTCGAAAATGAAGTGGCAGGAGTTATTCTTGTTAATACCGATAATACAACAGCAACCCTTTTTTTTGTTGCGGTGATAGAAAAATTTGTTGGCATAGGAATTGGAACTTTGCTTATTAAAGAGTCCATTTCACATTTTAAAAATTATAAAATAAAAACTGAAACACAAATTAAGAATATTAAGGCATTAAATTTCTATATAAAAAATGGTTTAAGCAAAGTTAATAGTACTTATACTGTATTACACAGGTGGTCATAAATGATTAATTTAGTTATTGCTGCTCATCCCGATGACGAAGTTTTAGGGTGTGGTGGAATTATCAAAAAATTATCAAAAAAAGAAGATTTTTATGTGCTTATTTTATCTGGTGGTGCTGAAACAAGATATGATAAAAGTATGGAAAATGTCTTAAGAGATAATACAGTAAAAGCTAATGCTCTTTTAGGCACAAAAGATGTTTTTTTTGAAGACCTTCCAAATCAAAAGATAGATAACATTCCTATTTTAGACGTGACTCAGATTATTGAAAAATATATCTCTAAATTAAAACCAGAAAGAATATTTACACATCATTTTGGTGATTTAAATAAAGATCATCAAATTATTGCTGAAGCGACATTCACCGCAACACGGCCAATTGCTGGTCAAGTGGTCAAAGAAGTCTATAGCTATAATGTACCTTCATCAACGGAGTGGAACTTATATGATGATGACAGAATGTTTGCTGCAAATGTGTTTATTGATATCAAAGATGAGTTGAATTCGAAACTGGATGCTATGAAGTGTTATGACAGTGAATGTAGAGATTATCCTCATCCAAGAAGCCTGAAGTCGTTAGAAGTCCATGCAAATTATTGGGGATTAATTTCAGGCTTTGAGTACGCAGAACCTTTCAGGTTAATTAGAAAAATAAACTTATTGTAGGATTTTACTAGGATAAAAAATGAAAATTGTTTTTATTGGTGGTGTTGAGATCGGATTTACAATACTAAAAGCCATATTTAAGACAAATTATTCTGTTGATACTTTGTTTACACTTCCCATGGATATGGAAGAAAAAACATCAGGATTTATTGATTTTTCCCCTCTTGCAATTGAGCATAATAGTCATTTAATTCGCGCAAAAGATATAAATTCTCAGAAATACATTGATTTAATAAAGAAAATTAATCCGGATTTAATTGTTGTCTGTGGCTGGCAGCGATTAATTTGTGAAGAGATCCTAAAGATACCAGGTTTGGGAACAATTGGTTTTCATTCATCTTTGTTGCCCAAATATAGAGGAAGAGCGCCTGTTAATTGGGCGATAATTATGGGTGAAAAACAAACAGGCATAACGATGTTTTATCTTACTCCAACAGCAGATGATGGTGATATCATTGCACAGGAAAGCTTTGAAATTCTACTTAATGATGATTGTAATACAGTATATAAAAAATCAGCTGCAGCTGGTGCAAGATTAATTGAAGAATATCTTCCTAAAATTGCCAGAAGTACGGCACCCAGGATTCATAATATATCAGGCAGCTATCCTGCATACCCAAAAAGAACACCAAATGATGGACTAATTGATTTTAATCGAAGTTCATTAGATGTTTATAATTTTGTCAGAGCTTTAACAAAGCCTTATCCGGGTGCTTATTATTATGATGATAATCATGCTAAAATTATTGTCTGGCGTTTAGAAATCATTTTTTCTGATAAGCAGATTGAAACGGATGATATTATTTTAGATACACAAGATTTTAAAGTAAGAGTCGCTGAATATGAAACAAAAGATGATAAATCTCCTAAATGATTTATACCCACTTCACAGAACATTGAATCATGATGATAATCTGGTTGCTTTAAACCTGATTAAAGAATATATCGGTTCGGAAAATTTTATAATTAATGAATATGAAGCGGATAGTTTAGCCTGGACATGGGATGTTCCAAAAAGGTTTCATGTCAATCATGCCTATTTAAAAGATTTAAAGGGTAATGTAATTGTTGATTATAATGATAATCCGCTCCACATTGTCAGTTATTCTAAATCAATAAAAAAGAAAATAACTTTTAAAGAACTTGATAAACACCTTTATTATAGTGATGAAAATATTAATTCCATACCATGGAAATATAAATATTATGATAATAAATGGGGGCTCTGTTTAACAAAAAAAGTTTATGACTCTCTGGATAAAGAATCGGAGTATTTTATTGATATAAGCACCGAATTTTTAGATAAGCCTTTGATGTTGGGCGAACTATTTATTCCTGGTGAAAGTAAAAATGAGATATTAATTGTCACAGATATTTGTCATCCATACCAGGTTAATGATTCAATAACCGGTGTTGTGATTGCAGCAAAGATGGCTAAAGAGCTGGCGAAAGAAAAAATATATAATTCCGTCCGTTTTTTATTTGTACCAGAAACAATCGGTACTATTGCCTGGCTTGCTAGTAATGAAAATATAATTGATAATATTAAATACAGTTTTTGTTTTGATTGTTTAGGGAATAAGAATGATTTAACATTACAAAAAACAATGTACGAAGACAGTTACCTGGATTTTGTTGCTGAAACTGAGGTGAAAAAATATCCTTCTGAAATCCAGATAAAAAAATTTACAGAAACAATGTCCAATGATGAATTGGTTACTAGTGCTCCAGGTGTTGAAATACCAACTATTGCTTTTCATAGAGCTCCATATCAAGAATATCATACAAGTGCTGATAATCCCTCAATTATTGATAACTTCTGTTTGGAAGAATCCTATACTGTAATTAAGAAAATACTAGATATTATGCTGCAAGACTATACTCCAAGACAAAAGGAAAAGGGTCTTATTTTTATGTCAAAATATGATTTACATTTGGATGAAGATGAAGATCTTGAAACCTTATTGAAAATCAAACGAATTAATCAGTGTATTAATGGCAGACATACAGTATATGAACTAAGTTTAATGATTGGGCTTGAAATGGATATTGTGTTAGATGTCCTTGATGTTTATTTTAAAAACAATTTAATCGCAAAGGAATAACTTTGAATAATAACTTTTTAAATAATCCAATATTTATTTGTGGTCATAGAAAAACTGGCACCACTATGCTTATTAGTTTGTTTGATAATGCTGAAGGTACGGTTGTATATCCTGATGATAGTAGCTTTTTTTACATGTACTATCCAAGGTTTGAAGATGACAGATTTACTAAAAAAGAAAAAATTGAAAGATTGAAAATAATTTTAGATGACTTTTTACGTGGTGTTATTGATGAGTTTAATATTAGTGATGAGCAAAAGCAGCCATTAATTAAGAAGCATGATGAGTTTCATAAAAATGTCCTGACAGAGATTATCTCATCGGATGATTTTTCACTTAAAAATTGCCTTCAAGTATCAATGAAACATTTACACCAATCATTCTATCCGAATAAAAGACCTAAAGTCTGGTTTGAAAAAACAACCAGTACTGAAATCTATGCCTTAGATCTAATAAAAATGTTTCCGAATGCTAAATTTATCCATTTAATTCGTGATCCAAGGGATAATTGGGCTTCTTTAAAATCTGGCTGGGATAAAAAGTATCATCAGTATAATGATGAACAAAACCGGCTTTTACAGAGCTTAATTGAGCGAGGAAAGTTGGGGCTTGAATTTGCAAAACATAATCAGGAAATCCTGGGTAGTGACTGTTATAAAGTTGTAAAATTTGAAGATTTGACCAATGATCCTGAAAACATAATGAAAGATTTGGCAGAATTTTCTGGAATAGAGTATTCAGAGGATTTATTGTATCCGACAAGGTTGGGCATATCCTGGAGTGGAAACAACTTTGAAGGCGCTAAATTTAAAAAACCATCTAACAAAAATACTAACCGGTGGCGTGAAAGAATTGAAGAGGTAGAAGCTCAAATTATAGAATATCATTTTTCAGATATTATGAAATATTATAACTATGAACCGGTATATTCCACTGAACAGCAAGCCAATGCGGCAAAAGATTTTTATAAGTGGTTTAATTTCTCAACACCCTATAGTGCTGACTAATAAACTATCTTATTCGGGTTCAACTATTTAGATTCAATACATTGCATAAAGCATTTATTTGTTAATGATGCGTTTCAATGTTCTTAGCACATCTTTTATTTCTTCTCTGCTGGTAGAAAATATTTGCGGAAAAATATAAGTAAATATGATAACAAAAGTTGTATAAATAATGCCTGCTATTAAAAAATCTATGAGAGGTTCCTTAAAGCTTATAATATTACTAGAAATATATGCTAAAATCACAAATGATATTAAAGAATATATTTGATGCCATATGAAGTAGCCCATTTTAAAATCTAAAAACTTTGAATTGAAATATAATTTAATTATTACTGTTATTATTTGCATTATTAGCATTTTTATTGCCAGGCCAATAGCTTCAAGCTCCAGAATGTAGATAAGCCAGAAAGTTAATAAAAGACCAATTGGCTGTGTTGCAAGAGCAATGTTTCTTATACGCTTGGTTTGCTCTGTAACATAAAATACAGAACCACTCAGTTGTCCATAAGTTTGGTTTATTGGGTAAAGAGCCATTAATACAAGCACTAAATACGCATCTTTGAATTCTTCATCAGTAAAAATCATAAGCACGTTTTCGCTTTGGATAGAGATGAATATTCCAAAATATGCTGCTATACTGTAAAACATAGGTATATATTTAAAGAAAAGCTTCTTCATCTGCAGAATATTTTTTTTCTCGTAAGATTTTGCAAACTCCCTTGTTATAATAGGGGTCATCGCATTTGTAAATATAAAACACATTGCTGCCAGGCTATAGGCTAGTCCATAAAAACCTGTTTGAATACTTCCAGCCATCTTTTGCAATAACCATATGTCAAAAATTCCTACAAAGACACCTAATAAAGTGTATACAATCAGTGGTGAACAATAATTTATGAATTCTACATTTAAGCTTTTAATTCCTATGTTAAGACTAAAAATTTGTTTTGTGAAAATACCTCTTTTTTTAAACAACCAAATTAATAGCAATAAAAAAGATATCAAAGATAAATAATTAAAATAAAAATAACTACCTATGTCAAATGCTGTGAAATATATAAAATATATAAGCAATAAAAGTGATAATGTTTTGTGAATAATTTTTATAAGTTCAACGGATACAGTTAAAGCAAAAGCATCTGAAATTTTAATAAATGTTTTCGTTATCCAGGTTAAAAATCCAAATACTAAACCCATATAAATATATTCATTTTCTATATTTGGAAGTATAGTTGACGTATAATTAAGTTTATTAGTCATAAAAACAAATAATAAAATTATAAACAATACAAATAATGAGTATAAAAAATAATAAGTAATTAGTTCTTTTCTTTTATGATTGGCAGAAAGTTTTATGAAAAAAGCGGTAGAGCTTCCCATATCCATAAAATCTATAATCTTTATAAAAAAATTCTGTAAAAATACAAAATTACCATAAGATACTGCTCCAAGTGCTTTTGGAACAAGAGCAATTGTTACTGCTCCAATGATTATCATAATGATATTAGCTATAAGTTTTATAGCATATCTTTTCTTTAAACTATCCTCTGACAATGGTATTACCTTTATTTTTATAATTGATAATTAAATTCTTTTAAATTTAATTGATAGTCATCAACTAATTTTATGTTTGTTTCTTTAGATATATTTCTTACTAATAATCTGTTTTTTACATTTAATTCGTTTGTAGTTTGTGATTTTAGTAAATATTTTCTAATTGATTTTTTTATATACTCAGGAATAAGAGTGGCAATGTATCTAAAAGTTTTATTTCTAAATAGTATAATAATAATGTCTGGCTGAGATTGGTTGATCAAAGTTTTATCTTTTCTGAAAATATCTATTTTATCTTCATTGATTTCAAATATATTTAATTTTTTTAATAGGTTTGAAAGAAATGTTTTTTTATCCTGAATAAATTGCTCATAGATTAAGATGTGAACATTAGACTCACCAAATATTTCTTTATATTTTTTAATTAAGATATGATAATCCAATATCTTTAAAGGATTATTAAAATCTGAATTTATTTCTTTGTTTTGTGAATACGATTCTATCCAATAATTTATATTATAAAATCTTTTTTTAAATAATTTATTTTTTTTTAATTGAGAATAATATGATTTTATAAACTTTTCTTGCTCTCTTATTGTTATAATAATCTTAACATCACCAAATATTTCTTTTATTCGATTAATCATAATTATTCTATCTACTCTATCAATGCTTGAAAAGGCTTCATAGCTTATTAAGTAGTTCTTATCTATATCAATTATTTCTTTAAAGTAATTATTAATTTCATCTTTCTCATACTCCAGACAATTTTGTAAAGTGATTTTCTTGAGCATTTCATAAGTTTTATTATTTACATTGTCTATCCCTAAATAACAAATACCATCAAGTGAATTAAAAATCTTTTGTTGTAAATATGAAGTTGCTGTCTTTTGTAAGCCAACATGTATATAGAGCACGGTGTTGATCCTATTAATTTTATATGTCTGATATGTTGAATGATAGTTTGAGAATAGTTTCTCCAGCTATCACCTATATTTTTTTCAATAATTCAAGAATATGAGCTTTGCTTTCTTTTTTACTAATATAATAATTTAGATAACTTTTCTCTCTTTTTCTGGGGAGTTGATTTTTTTTCCACTTTAAAAACAATTCTTCAAATTCATTAAAATCTTTAACAATATAAACTCTTTTTTCTAACATTGTTCTTGCTTTTATTGTTAGAGTTTCACTTTCTCTAACAAACAAAAAAATATCTACGTCATAATTTATTATTTCATATAGTGGCGTGCTGAAAAGTTCAATAATGACACATTTTGGTTGAATGTATTCTAATAATTTTTTTAAATTTTTGTTCCATTCAATCTGGACATTTTTTAATGCCTTAATTTTTAGGAAGGTTGATGTCTGCCAAAGATTTGTTTGAAAAAATGGTTTTATTAATGAAGCCACATTTTGTTGATTTTTCTGTTCAAGAAAATTAAGGATATCCATTTGATCTTTGTGAAGTTGATCAGGGCTGATTCGACAAAAACCGCCATCAAATATTGATATGGAGTTTGAAACAGGAAATAAGACATCAATTTTTTTATTGTTTTGTTTTGTCTCTATTTTTAATTTTTTTGTTGTTCCCAGGGGGTGGATCAGGGGACTATTAGAATTGAAATATTTGTTGTAATCATCTTGAGTGAAACCATAACTTATATAATGGTCACATCTTGAAAATTCAGAGGTATAATTATTGTTATTGGTTTGATAGACCCAGCCACTTCCATGTTGCATTCCAACCACCTTTATATTCGTGGAACGGCAATATTCATAGAATAATGATTTAAAACCATCCACAGGTGGGTTTCCCCAAATAGCCAGGTTTATTTTATTATTAACAAGTAATTTATTTAATTGCTGTAAGCCAAACTGATAATTATTACAATATTTTAAAAAATGTTTAATTAAATGATGAGATAGATGATATTCCAGATTATTTTCACCACTATTATGATCATTAAAAAGTGAAGTTCCAATGTCGGGCTTTTCAGAACGTTTTTTAGATAAACAAAATTTATGAGTTAAAGACTGATACTTATAAGGTATTAGTCTGAATTTATTACTTTTTCTAATAAAATTTAGGTCATACAAGTTTTCCATGTAAAGTATTGTTTTTCTTTTTTTAGATTTATATGAATAATATTCATAAAGATAGTTTTTTATTTCATAAATTATCCGGGATGATATTTTTTTTATTTTTTCCAGGGGGGAGTTGTTTGTTGATTTTCTGGAAGTACAACTTTTATACCATTTTATGTTGATATTATTACATTCAGGGAAGTGTTGAATAAAATCTTTTAATGTAAAATGATTTAAAAAAGTATCTGTGTAGTCAAAAATAATAGCCGCGTTATTATTATCAAGCTTTAGTAAGTTCTCTCGAAAAAAAAACAGACCTGTTAATATAAATGGAAAATGGTAAGAGTATAGAGGGGAAAAATAATTAATATTTGTAATGTTGAATTGTTTAGATAATTGAGATGAATATTTTTGATCTAAGTTATTACAAATTACATTGCTTAAATTTTCTGCAGAAAGTTGTATTTTGTCTATTTCTTTTTGGCTGGCAAGCTCAGACAGAAGTGTGCTTTTGAATTTAGAGTTCTTATTGATGTATTCTTTTACACCTGCATGGGTCACATAGAGAGTATATAGGTTATTCTCTTCAACAAGATGATTTATGAAATAATCAAAATCACCAAAGGTATGTAAAAATACATTAGTTGTATTTTTCATTTCCTTAAATTTCTGTATTATTACTATTGAGTTCTTCTGAAATGTTTTTCAAACAGTTTACCAGCCCCTGGCCTAAATCGATAAATGGATTTGCAGTTAATTTTTTTGCTAATGTAGGTTGAAAAGCATAGGGTGTAATTTTGTAATGCCCCATATAGTCACTACTACTTTGAATAATTTTAATATCGGCTGTAATAATTTCCTGGATCATATTCAGTAATTCAATTCGTTGAAGTTTTTCAACACCGGTTAGAATGATATGCTCGTTAACGTATTGTTCATCCTGTAATATGTCGACGGATAGCTTGGCGGTATCGGCAACATGGATGTATTCTCTGATTTCTTTTCCATCACCACGATAAGTAATTTCTTTGTTCAATAAAGCATCACGCAACAAACAATATATATAATTGTGTTCATCAGCTCTTTCCCCGTAAAGAGAGCCATACCGTATTATGGTGTATTTTAAGCCATATCGAGCATAGTACTCTTCAACAAGTTTTTCAGATGTATGTTTGCTAATTCCATAAAATGACCCGTCATTACTCAGGGCGTAAGCACTACTAGCGTAAATAAAACGAGAAACAGATTTGTGACGACAAGCTTCTAATAGGTTTAAATTGCCTAATACATTGATCTGTATTGTTTTAACAGGATCGTGTATTGAATCATCCAAATCTGCAATAGCAGCAAAATTATAGACAATATCTACATCATCAGTAATGATTTTATTGACTTGAGTGCTATTTGTTATATCACAGGCCATGTATGTTTGGGATTCCTGCAAGTAAACAGAAGGCTCTAAATCGGCAACAATTACTTCAAAATCGCGTCTTGTGAGTTCATCGGCAACATGACTCCCGATAAAACCACCACCACCAAAAATAATAGCTTTCATTGTGTTTTCCTAAACAGGTCTTTGTTCCAACAAGAGCAAACTGCCATATTGAGTCTTAGTGCTAATGATGTCGTTTTTAAGCATAATCTGTCATTATAAAATATATTTTATTAAAAATGTAAATAAATCAGAATTAAGTTCTAAATGGATGATAATATTTATAAAATTGAAGTATATGAAATTGTCCAGTTGGTATAAAATGGAGCTTTCACTCAATAGAGAGCCAGTATCAAGTCAGGGTTTTAAAATAATGGTATTTACTCTGAATTATCTATAAAAAATAAATGGTATAAATATGTCCTTAAAAACAAAGCTAACCAATAATGAGCTCACAATTGGTTCCTGGGTAACGATAGGTGATCCATCCATTGTTGAAATAATGGCAACCGCTGGGTTTGAGTGGCTTTGTATTGATATGGAACACACATCAATTGATTTAAGTATGGCTAAAATACTTATAACGACTATCCATGCTAACGATATTAAAGCATTGGTCAGAGTAAGCAAAAATGAAGAAGTTATTATCAAAAAAATAATGGATATGGGTGCTGATGGGGTTATAGTTCCCATGATAAAAAATAAAGCAGAAGCTCTGGAAGCTGTCAGTTATGTTAAGTATCCACCTCAAGGCAAAAGGGGAGTGGGTCTCTATCGTGCCCAGGGGTATGGAACCCGCTTTAATGAATATAAAAAGTGGGTTGATGAAGAATCCATTGTAATTGCTCAAATTGAGCATATTGACGCTGTCAATAATATTGATGCAATCTTACAGGTTCCCGGTATTGATGGGACGATTATTGGCCCTTATGATCTGTCTGGTTCAATGGGTTATCCAGGTGAATATCATCGAGATGATGTTCAAAAAGCAATAGAACAGGTTAAAATCTCATGTGCTGAACATAATAAACCCTATGGTTTTCATGTGATTGAGTCAGATCCAGTTAACTTGATTGAGAGAATTAAGCAGGGGTGTACTTTTTTAGCCTTTAGTCTCGATTTTTTCTTTTTGGGTGATTCAGTTAGAAATGGGATGAAAGTTATTAAGGAGCAGATTAAGTAAATGAATAATATTGCAATTATACCCGCGCGTATGAACTCAAGCCGTTTTCCAGGGAAACCGATGGCTGAGATTTTAGGTATTCCAATGATTGGGCATTGTTACTATCGGACAAAAATGAGTCAATCATTGACCGAAGTTTATATTGCCACATGCGATCAGGTAATTTTTGATTATGCTGAATCAATTGGTGCAAAAGCAGTTATGACAAGTGAGCAACATGAGCGGGCTTCCGATCGATGTGCTGAAGCAATGCTGAAAATTGAGCAGAAATCAGGAGAAAAAGTAGATATCATGGTCTTGGTTCAGGGGGATGAACCTTTGACATTTCCAGAGATGATTGATGAAGCTATTGAACCTGTTGTAAATGGTGAAGCAAAAATCTCGAATCTTGTTGCAGATATAGCTACTATTAAAGAGTTTGAAGATCCCAATGAAGTTAAAGTTGTATTGGATAAGAATAATAATGCCCTTTATTTTTCCCGTGAGCCCATACCTTCTCGCAAAAAAGGTATTTTAGAGGTTCCAATGAAAAAACAAGTCTGTATTATTCCTTTTACCAGGGATTTTTTGCTTGAGTACAATGAAATGGAGCCGACTCCATTGGAGATAATTGAATCTGTTGATATGATGCGGATTTTGGAAAATGGTATGAATGTTAAAATGATTCCAACAAGATTTGAAACCAAAGCCGTTGATACTCAGGATGATCTGGATAAAGTGTCAGAAATAATGAAAAGTGATAACTTATATGAGCTTTATGCAAAAGGTAATTAAGTTTTTATTTCAAGTTTATCTTGCCTTGTTAATTTCTGTTCCTACAGAGTTAGGAGTATTGCTTCGATATTTTGCGTATAAAAGGCTTTTTAAAAAAACACAAGGAAAGTTTCGCATTGACACAGGGGTAACAATTGTTGGTTTTGAAAATATAACACTTGGTACAAATGTTAATATTATGAAAAATAGCTATTTATATGCCCATGATTCTGGTCAATTAATAATTGGTAATAATTTTTCAATGAATACTAATGTGCAGCTTGGTGCGGCGGGCGGACATATTCTTATCGGCAATAATTGTGCTATTGGTCCCAATTGTGTATTACGAGCTGCAAATCATAATTTTGACACATTAGATAAACCGTTTAATCAGCAGGGGCATCAATTTGGTGAAATTAATTTAGAAGATGATGTTTGGATTGCTGCAAATGTTGTTATCACCGCAAATGTCCGTATTGGAAAAAGCTCTGTTGTTGCTGCAGGAGCCGTTGTAACAAATGATGTTAAAGAAATGTCAGTTGTCGGTGGTGTTCCAGCAAAATTAATCAAGCAAAGGTCAAAATAATATGAAGGTGTTGCTCTACTATCCAAACTTGTATGGTATGAATATGCTGCCGCCCAGTATCGGTTTTTTTACACACCTTCTAAAAAAAGAAGGGCATGATGTAAAATTATTTGATACAACGGTTTATGAGGGCCTTGATGGTTCGATTAATACCGATCAGCAAAAAGCTGATAATCTGAATGCTCGTCCATTTGATGATTCAATTTTACAAGATTATGTTAAAGACAGTAGCGATGCTGTTAGTGACTTCCAGGCACTTCTTGATTCATTTCAACCAGAACTAATTGCCATGTCATGCACTGAGGATATGTATCCAGTTGGTGTGAATTTACTTGCTCAATTAAATAATCGTCCAGCAGTACTTGCTGGTGGGGTTTTCCCGACTTTTGCTGCAGAACTTGCAATCACCATGTCGAATGGTGTTATTGACTATGTGTTGAAAGGAGAGGGTGATAAAACACTTCCAGAAATCTGTAATCGTCTTGAAAAGAAACAATCCTTAGATGATTTAAGTGGTCTGGTTATGAAAACGAAAGATGGTTTTATTGACAATCCTTTGCCAGCCCCTATTTCAATGGATGATCAGGTGTTGCCGGATTATTCTCTGTTTGAAGAAAGTCGTTTTTATCGCCCTATGCAGGGAAAAATGCGCCGGATGTTTCCTGTAACTACGATTAGAGGTTGTCCCTATACTTGTGCGTATTGTAATTCACCCTCGCAGATACAGATTCATAAAATTGAAGGCATGAAATTTTTAAGAAATGCAAAAATTGATGCTGTCTATAATGAAATTAAATATCTTATGGATAATTACCAGCCAGATTCTTTTTATTTCTGGGCGGATACTTTTTTAGCATGGAGTCGACGAGAATTTGATCAATTTTGTGATATGTACGAAGAATTTAAACTGCCTTTCTGGATTCAGACACGAGCAGAAACGGTCACTGAATATAAGTTTAAGCGTCTTAAAGAGATAGGTTTACTCAGAGTTGCTTTTGGGCTAGAACATGGTAATGAGAAATTTAGAGAACGTGTGCTTGATAGAAAAATTGCAAATAGAAAAATTATTGAACGTTTTAAAACTGTGACAGATCTGGGGATCCCCATTAGTGTGAATAATATTATGGGCTTTCCAACAGAAACTCGTGAGCTGGCATTTGATACAATTGAATTAAATCGCCAAATTCGCTCGGATGGTGTTAATGCATATACGTTTACCCCTTTCCATGGGACTCCACTAAGAGACATGTCTGAAGAGCTTGGTTTCTTTGAGAAAGACAAATTAGCGCGTTGTATTAATAAACCGACTTTATTGAATATGCCGCAATGGACACAAGAAGAGATTGAAGGTTTAAGGCGGTGTTTTGTTCTCTATGTCAAGATGCCTAAAAATCGCTGGCCAGAAATTCGAAATGCTGAGGCATTAACTCCTGAAGGTGATGCAATCTGGGAGACATTAAAACAGGAATGCCTGGAAAATTTTATGCATTACGGTGATTATGAAAAAGAGGATGATATTGGAACCGTTGATTTTGAAAGAGAGGCAAGGTAAATAATGGCAACTTATTTTGTAACAGGTGCAGCTGGGTTTATTGCTTCTAAGTTAGTGTGTCGTCTACTAAAAGAAGGTCATAAAGTAATTGGTATTGATAATTTTCTAACCGGGCTCAGGGAAAATATACCCGATGATCTGATTTTTATTGAAGGAGACATCAGTGATAAAGAAGTTCTTGCAAACATTAGCAATGAAAAGATAGATGCAGTAATGCACCTTGCTGCCCAGAGTTCAGGTGAAATCAGTTATGAAAAACCTGAGTATGATATCATGACCAATGCGCTTGGGACATTGAATCTACTTAATTTCTCTGTTGAACGTGGTATAAAAAGGTTTATTTATGCATCAACGATGAGTATTTATGGTGATGTTGATGATAAACCGATTAGAGAAACTGATTGTAAGAACCCAAAGTCATACTATGGAATTACTAAATTAGCGGCAGAAAATTATGTGAATACTTTTTCTAATCGTCTGGATGTCACCTCTTTTCGCTTGTTCAATGTCTATGGTGAAGGCCAGAATATGAGTAATATTCAACAGGGTATGGTTAGTATTTATCTGTCATATTTTATGAACGATGAACCTGTTCTTGTAAAAGGCCATAAAGACAGATTTAGAGATTTAACTCATATTGATGATATTATTGACGTTTGGGTGGAATCCATTGATAACCATAAAAGCTTTGGTCAATCATATCATTTGGCAACAGGTGAAAAGACAACAGTTGAACAACTATTAAAAGAAATGGCAAAAGCGTGGGGAAATGAACAATATCCTATTGAGTATGCCTCATATGGTACACCTGGTGATACATTTGGTACTTATGCTGATATTTCAAAATTAAAACGTGATTTTTCCTGTTATCCCCAAACAACTCTTGGTGTTGGTTTAGAAAAATTTATCAAGTGGGTCAAAAGTGAACAGCAAAATAAATAAATTGGCCTTTGTTTCTGATAAAGCTAAGGTATCAAAGTCAGTGATTATGGCTTACTCCAGAGTAAAGGATTATGCAGAGATCACAGACTCTAGTATTGGCGAATACAGTGCAATTTCTCAGTTTTCATTGATAAATACAGCGGGCATTGAAAAATTTTGCTCGATTGGGCATGGTACTTTTGTTGGTTTATGGGAACATAATACAGAAGTAAGCACTCACTCATTTTACCTTTATGAGACCAGTGGTGATTTTGTAAAAGGATATAAAAATTACGAGAAAGATTCTATTGGGGTTAATATTGGAAATGATGTATGGATTGGTGCAAATGTTACTATTTTAAAAGGAGTTAATATAGCGGATGGCGTTATTGTAGGAGCAGGTGCTGTGGTAACAAAAGATGTACCTCCATATGCGATTGTTGCCGGGGTTCCTGCTAAAATTATCAAATATCGTTATGTACAGGATGATATTGACTTTATGCTGGACTTGAAATGGTGGAGCTTTAGCCGGAAAGAATTACAAAAAGCTATTGATAAAGATCTTTTTTCTTCATTTAATAATTTTAAGAAATACTTTAATAAATGAATAATTTTCTGTACAAACTAAGCGCTATATAGAATGTAATATGCTGTCTAAAAATGATATAAAAAAGCTTTATAAAAATTTTTTCCATCAAAGAGATAATTACATAACGTATATAAATAATATCAAGAAAAAAAATAATAATTTTTTTTCAATTATTAATATAACTCTTATATCAAATCCGTACATTTCGAGTTTCTCAAGGGATTGGTTTCTTAAGAAGGAAAAAACATGGACTGTTGTTCTATATATTAAATCTGTAGTAGTTTTTTATTTCAAATGTTTGTCTAAATTATTTGTTTTTCTGTTACAGAAGTTTATTGTACAGTTCCTTTTTGAAAGAAAAAAAATTAAGAGAGGTTCAATTTTAATTGATGTGCATTTACTATCAAATAAAGTAATAACTTCAGGAGTATATCGTGATGATTATTTTCCAGGTTTGTACCAGGTTTTAACCAGAAAGAATATTCCCTTTGTTTTTCTTCCAAGAATTCATGGGCTTGGTTACAATCCTGTTAATTTTATTAAGCTGTTAAATGTGTTAAAGACAAGTAATAATATATTTATATATGAGCATGAACTAACAAGTTATTATGATATTTTAAAAATTTTTTTTCTTATATTGCTTTATCCTGTTCAAATATTTTCTCTTTTTCAAAAAGAGGAGCTATTTAACTATCATCTTATTAAAGATATTCAATTCCAGTCATTAGAGGCTTTTACTCGTTTTTATAGTGGAAGAAAAATTACTACTATTCAGGAAATTAGCAGTATTATTTCATGGAGTGAATGTCAGGTTATTGATCGAGCGTTTAATTTTGGAGTAAGAGAAGCTAGTGATAAAAAAATAACAGGTGTTCAGGCTTATTTAAATTATCCCTCTTACTTTAATTCTTATGTCTACGATGCAGATAATGACAATCATTCTTCGCCGCATAAAGTGTTGGTAAATGGTGATTATTATATTCTTAATCATTTCTATCGGCGAGGTGTTTCATTTCGTTATAGTGAACTGTTTAAATTTGTCAAAGATAAGCAAGTTCAAAAAGAATTATTAATTCTAACTTCATGCATGCTTGATGAAACTCAATCCTTAATTGATTTAATACAGCCTTTGGCACAGGAGAATCAACAGTTTTATTTATTAAAGCTGCACCCAACACAAAATAGCAATACATTTCAATTATCAAAAAATTTTGAGTTAGTCAATAATAGTCTCTATGAATTATTCCAACGGACTCAATTAGTTGTTACTACAGGTTCTGGAACTGCAGTAGAAGCTGTTGCTTGTGGTGTTTCTGTCGTTATTATTTCCAGTCAGTCTAATTTGACTGCAAACCCTCTCATTGCATACGGAAAAGGTGAAATATGGGATATTGCTTTTAGTCATGGGGAATATATAGATAAGTGTGAAGAATTGTTACAATTTAGAAAAAATAACATTGCCCGGATTCAAGAGATTGCAAGCTGGTATAAAGGTAATTTTTTTAATGAGCCGACAGAGGATAATATTATTGAAGCAATTGGACTTCAATAATGATAACGAATGCAAGGAAAATATTAATAATAGTCCTAACGGATTGATTTAAAATAACAAATGTATTTTAATATTAATTTCCCATGTTTTTGATAAAATAGTAATTATATCTTTGTACCTAATTCAATATTGGGTGTTTTATGGCAAAATAGTAAATAGTGATAGGTGATATTTGATGTCTTCTAAATATATCTGTAATGTAATAATTATTTAATAATAGAGATTTCTGCTCATGTCTAAAGTATTAATAACAACTGTTCCTTTTGGTGATAAAAACGCTTTTCCTCTGGAAATGATGACTAATTCAAATATTGAATATGTCATCAATCCACTTAATAAAAAATTAAAAGAAAATGAGTTGGCCGATATGGTGACTGATTTTGATGTTATTATTGCCGGGACTGAACCAATTACTGATTATGTAATGTCTAAGGCAAAAAACCTAAAATTAATATCACGAGTCGGGATTGGATTAGACAGTGTTGATTTGCTAGCGGCAGAAAAAAGGGGAATTAAGGTTTCTTATACGCCTGATGCACCTGCACCTGCTGTTGCTGAATTGACAGTTGGATTAATGCTCACCTTGCTGAGGTCAGTACAAACATCAAATTTAGAAATGCACAATGGTACCTGGCATCGCTTTTTTGGTCGTCGTATTCCTGAAGTTACAATTGGTGTGATTGGTTTAGGCCGTATTGGGGTTCGAGTCTTAAACCGTTTACAAAGTTTTGGCTCACCTCGATTGTTGGTGAATGATATCAAACCTGATTTGGATTTAAACCATCAGTTTAAGTTGGAGTGGGCTACTAAAGAGCAAATATATTCAGAAGCGGATGTGATTGCTCTGCACTTGCCACTGACATGCCATACTAAAAATATGATCACCAAAGAACACCTTTTAATGATGAAAGAAGATGCAATGATTATTAATACTTCTCGGGGAGGTATTATTAATGAGGATGATCTCTATGATGTGATGAAATCAGGCCACCTTTCTGGTGCTGCTATTGATGTTTTTGAAAATGAGCCATACGAGGGGAAGTTAAATACCATTGATCGTTGTATTTTGACGGCTCATATGGGCTCAATGTCTGTTGATTGTCGAACACGAATGGAAATTGAAGCAACTGAGGAAGCTGTTCGGTTCTTACAAGGTGAGAAGTTGACTGGTATAGTTCCTGAGGAAGAATATCAAGTTCAAAGAGAAGGTCTGTAATTTCGAGTGTTATGAACAATCTTATTGAGCTTATAAATAGAAAAAATGTACTTATCTTTGACTTTGATGGTGTTCTTGCGGATTCTGTTGAAGTAAAAACTGAAGCTTTTTCAGAATTGTATACTGATTATGGTGTAAAAATACAAGCGCGTATTATTGAACATCATCGTGCTAACGGTGGTATGTCTCGGTTTGAAAAATTTAAGCATTATCATGAGCAATTTTTAGGAAAAAATCTATCTGAGAATGAGATGAAAGCGCTGTCCAGTGATTTTTCAAATTTGGTTCTTGATAAAGTAATACAGTCTCCAGAAATTTCGGGGGCACTTGATTTTATCAAATATTTTTCTGGAAAAAAGAAATTTGCAATTAATTCTGCAACACCTGAAGATGAAATTAAACTTATTGCTAAAAAAAGAGGCATTCAGCAATATTTTTCGGTTATTTTAGGCTCCCCTCATTCAAAAACTGAAAATTTGCAAAAAATAGTGTCCTTTTTTGCGGTAAAAAAAGAACAATGTCTCTTTTTTGGTGATGCAGATTCTGATTATTGTGCGGCACAACAAGCCAAAATTGATTTTGTTGGTCTTGCTACGGGCAAACAGAAATGTTTTCCGAATGCGAAATTTATTATACAAAACTTTAAGCTTTTTTAAGAAAAGAGATTTAACAAATGAAAGTAGTGATATTAGCCGGGGGACTGGGAACCAGATTAAGTGAAGAGACGGATATTAAACCAAAGCCCATGGTTGAAATTGGTGGTAAACCCATTATATGGCACATAATGAAAACATACTCTCATTATGGCTATAATGAATTTGTCATTTTATTAGGTTATAAAGGTTACATAATAAAAGAATTTTTTTCTAATTATTTTCTACATCAAAGTAATGTCACTATTGACCTGGCAAATAATAATATGGAGATTTTAAATAATACCAGTGAGCCATGGAAAGTTACTTTATTAGACACCGGTTTAGATAGTATGACGGGAGGGCGAATAAAAAGAGCCCAGGATTTTATTGGTAATGAAAGCTTTATGCTTACCTATGGCGATGGTGTGTCTGATGTTAATATAAATGAGCTGGTAAAGTTTCATCAATCACATGGTAAGACTATAACCATGACATCAGCACAACCTGAGGGAAGATTTGGTGCTTTAAATATAGAAGATGATAATAAAGTAACACACTTTAAAGAAAAACCTAAAGGTGATGGCGGTTGGATTAATGCAGGTTTTTTTGTGTGTGAACCTAAAGTTTTTGATTATATTGCCAATGATGATTTGACTATTTTTGAGAAAACACCCCTGATAAATCTTGCAAATGATAATGAATTATTTACCTATAAGCATCATGGCTTTTGGAAGCCAATGGATAGTTTAAAAGATAAAAAAGATTTAAATAAGTTATTTAATGATGGTAATGCAGCATGGAAGGTATGGTAAATGTTTAATAATATTTATAAAAATAAAACTGTGATTGTGACAGGGAATACTGGTTTTAAAGGAAGTTGGTTAACATGTTGGCTGCTCAGCTTAGGGGCCAAAGTAGTGGGTATTGCTAATGACATACCTACTAAGCCCTCTATGTTTGAAGTGCTGAAACTCAAAGGTAAAATCAAGCATTATCAGGATGATATTCGGGATCTCCAAAGAATGATTAAAATAATATCAGTTGAAAAACCTGATTTTTTATTCCATCTGGCAGCCCAGGCTATTGTTTCAACTTCTTATAAAAAGCCGCTGGAAACTATTTCATCAAATGTTATGGGCACTGCAAATATACTTGAAGCTTTGAGAGAAGTGAATCACAAATGCACAGCAATTATTATTACTAGTGATAAAGCATATGATAATGTTGAACAAATTTGGGGGTATAAAGAAAATGATCAGATGGGTGGTAAGGATGTTTATAGTGGTTCAAAAGGAGCTGCTGACTTAATTATCAAATCCTATTATTATTCATTTTTCAATAATAAAGACTCAATGGTTAAAATTGCTGTTGGGCGGGCAGGTAATGTCATTGGCGGCGGTGACTGGGCAAGTGATCGAATTGTGGTGGATTGTGTTGAGGCATGGAGCAAAAATAAGTCTGTTGAGATTAGAAGTCCAAATGCAACCAGGCCCTGGCAGCATGTACTTGAACCACTCAGTGGTTATTTGTCTCTTGGGCAAAAATTAGATGAGTCTCCTGGCTTCAATGGCCAGGCTTTTAATTTTGGTCCCAGAGCAGAGCAAAATAGAACAGTTTTGGAGCTGTTAGAGGATTTATCCAGTGATTGGGATATTGATAAAGCCTATACGATAACAGGTAATATTCCTTTTCATGAAGCTGGTTTGTTAAAACTTAACTGTGATAAGGCTCTTTCATCCCTTAAGTGGCAAGCGGTTATGAATTATGATGAAACGGTAGAGTTGACGAGTGTCTGGTATACTGATTATTATCATTCAGATAAAGATATGTATGCTCAAACAATCGAACAAATTAATAATTATCAAATGCTTGCCCAGGAAAGAGATTTACTATGGACGGCTTGATTGTTACTGCACTTAAGCAAATACACCATCCTAAAGGTGATATATTCCATGTGTTAAAGAAGAGTGAGGAGAGTTTTGATTCTTTTGGCGAAGTCTATTTTTCAAATATAAAGAAAGATCTTATCAAGGGCTGGAAAAAACATAAAAGCATGACGATGAATTTAGTTGTCCCTGTTGGAGCTATTCGTTTTGTATTTTGTGACAGGAGAGAGACTTCTACTACAAAGGGTGAATTTTTTTCTACTATTATTTCACCTGAGAATTATTGCCGTATTACTGTTCCTCCAAATGTTTGGACTGCATTTCAAGGTTTAAGGGAACACAATCTATTGCTCAATATTGCAAATATGGAACATGATCCCTTAGAAGCAGAAAATATTGATCTGGAAAACATTGCCTATGATTGGTAAAAAAATACTATTGACAGGAGGAACAGGTTATATTGGCCAAACTTTAGTTAAAAAACTTATTGATAATCAATGTGTTGTTTCAATCGTTGTAAGAGATATGGTAAATGCAAAAGAAATTTTTCCTCCCCAGGTTTCTTGTATTGAGTATACAGTAGAGCCTATCTTTAAAGCCCAAATTCATCAGTTTTGTCCAGAAATTGTTATCCATTTAGCCTCTTATTCGAGCAGTAATGATGATTTACAGGCAATTAATGAACTGATTGAATCAAATATTGTTTTTGTGTCACACTTACTTGATGCGCTAAGAACAACAGAGCTAGAATTGTTTGTAAATGCAGGTTCATTTTCTGAATATTTTTACAATGATAATGAAATAAGTCCTGCTTATTTTTATTCAGCAACTAAGACATCTTCACGATATATTATTGATTATTTTAGCCAGGCGTATGGTTTTAAATTTGTCAATGCAATTTTATACACTGTCTATGGAAAAAAGTCTAAAAAGAAAAAAGTTATTGACTATTTATTTGAATCTCTCAATGCAAAAGTGCCGGTTAAAATGACTGCAGGTGAGCAGATTTTAGACTTCATACATATTGATGATGTTTCTGATTTCTTTATTCACTTGCTTAAAAATGCTCATTTATTAGAAAGTCATTATAGTGAATATAGTGTGGGTACTGGGCGTGGTTATAGTATTCGGGAATTGGCAAAATTTATAGAAGATCATACTCATTTGAAAGCTAATATTGAGTGGGGTGCTTTTAATTATCGCCAAAGGGATACGATGCAGGCTGTGGCAGACACCATACGAACAAAAGAGCGGTTAAACTGGCAATCATCAATTCCACTGATTGATGGTTTGCAACACTATGTTGATGCAATATTGCTTAAAGATGATGCAGATGAATGAAGTAATAGTTTCAGTAATACTACCTGTCTATAATGCTGAAAATTATGTTACAGAAACAATTGAATCAGTTTTAAATCAATCTTATAAAAACTTTGAGTTTATTATTGTTGATCATGCTTGCACAGATTCATCTAGTAATATTATTGCTAAATTTTTAGATAGAGATAAGCGGATCAAGGTTATAAAACTGGATATTAATAAGGGAGGGCCTGCTTATCCAAGGAATGTAGCGATGAAGGTTGCTCAGGGAGAGTATCTGGCATTTATTGACTCTGATGATTTATGGGTGCCAGAAAAACTGGAACTGCAGATGAATTTTATGGCACAGCAAGGATTGAACTTCACGAGTAGTAATATCTATGTTATTGATGAGAAGTCTAAAAATAGAATGTTTCTCTCAATGTTATATCGTATAAAATTGAGTTATAGGAGTTATTTTAAGTCTCAATGTGCTTTTGTTATGAATAACTTTATTATGCTGCCCAGTGTAATGATTAAGCGGGATTTAATTAATTCTTTTAATGAAGATGAAGACTATATTGCTGCAGAGGACTATGCTTTGTGGCTTAGTCTACTGGGCCGAGATGATGTGTCATATGGCTTAATCCGAAAACCATTAATCAGATATCGCTTTGGCAAAAATTCATTATCTGGAATTGGTGGGAATAAACAACAGGTTCGTGCTCTACGCTGCACTGTTGATTATATGTTGTTAGAAAATAGATTGGACTTATACAATTGCATTCGCCTTACCTTGGCAAAAAAATATATTGCATCTGTCATTATCTCTTTCTTAAATAAAATTTTTAAATAGTTATTACATTTGTTTTTTTACTTTTTCATACCATAGTTGTATCCAGCCGCTTGTGCCAATAAGCATGAGCAGGAATATAAATGGGTAGCGGACTCTATGAAGGGTTCCTATATTTGCTATGACATAACCATTTATAATTAAAAATGATAAAGCAAATGTTAAAATAAGAAGAATGTTTATGGAGCATCGGTAATATAGAGCAAGTAAAATGCCCGGGGCGATTAAATACCAGATGATAGTTTCTGTTACACCGACTAACCTTGTCATCGACAATTTGTTGAGCCAGTCTTTAGGGAATGGTGCGAAGAGTGAAATTTGTAGTGATCTTGGCAGATAGGCCAACATCTCAAAAAGGTTATCGGGCTTTATATCTGAATCGATCATTGATTCAGATTTTCTTATTTCTCCAGCTCTTATAAAGTGGACTCTTAAGCTGGAAGCTCCTTTGAAAAATCTTTCAAGTGTGGCAGGTAACAGGTTGCTATCTTCCCAATGCCATTCCTGAACATGGACAGGTTGTTGCCTGGAAATATGCTCAATAACCTGATCAGATTTTTTAGCAAGAGAAAAATTCTTTTTTGATAATGCTGCTGGAACTGTACTGATGAGTCCAATGATGGATAGAACTATAATGATAGTGCCTGTTCTGGACCATGCTGCTTTTCTATTGGTTTTTTCTGCCCAAAAGGAATAGCTAACTACCAGAAAAAACATTAACAAGGATATCGGTAGAAGTAATTGCACAACATAAGGTCTGACAATTACAATTAGAAAGCAGCCAACAATATTCAAAAAAAGAAATAATAAATTACTTTTTATTGTACTCTCTTTGTCCATCCAACGAAGCCAGCTATACATGATTATTAGTAGCCCAACAATCGAATAGCCGTCTTTGTGAATTTGGGCGTACCAGTTTAGTGATGAAGGAAAGATAATAAAAAGTATTGAGGTTACTAAGCTCGCGTAAATGCCAATTCTGCCAGGCCATATCGCTTTTCCAATTAAAAAGATAAGCAAGCCGCCAGTTGCATGCAGACAAGCATTAATGGGAATAAGTAAAGAGGGATTGGGATCAAATATAACGTACAATGCGGCTAAAATAGCAACATTACCGGTGTAAGATTCTGTGATCCATGGCGTCCAATGGTTCCAGCCGTTTATCTTTATTTCATTTGCAAATGAAATTGCCTTTAAGTGAAAACGGTATGAATCACCATTTAATAGTCCTGAGCCTGCATGCAGAGAAGGGACCAGAGGCAATAGTATATTTTGAAATATCAGGCTAATAATTATGCAATAAAAAAAAAATAGACACCATAGCTTTATCATGCCTGAATGTGTTGCTAAGTTTGTTAATAAAGGGGCTGGTTTCAATTTTTTATCTTCCATTCGGATGCTATCTCTTGAAAACCTTTAACAATACTAACAGAGTATTTAAAGTTTAACTGTTTAACGATGAGTTCACCATCATAAATTACCTGATTAGTGAGCACATCAATACGACTTTGTGATAATGGGAAGCGGGGAAGCCATTTGAATAAATAGGTTAGTATTCTTAATGGCTTTTCTGGAAGTTTTCTTTTGCTTATTTTCTTTGTTAGATTTTGGGCAAAGGATTCCATTGCTTTCTGCATAGAAGCATCAACGGATAGAATATAGGTATTTCCAATTGCATCAGGATGAGAGGCACATAGATATAAAGCATTAATAACATCATTGAGGTGCACATAGTTGACACAAGTTTTTTTTGAGCCAATATAAAAAAATATACCTTTGTTTATTAAGGAGACTAATTGGAATAGTGACTGATTGGGCATATCTATGGCATAGACAATAGATGGTCTTATAATTACCAGCTCAAAGGACTTTTTAGAGAAAAACTCTCGGACAATATTGTCAGAAATGGTTTTTGTTTTTTCATAAACTCCCACAGGTAATTCTTTAGTCTGTTCGTTAACACGGCCTGAACGAAATGTACCATATGCACCTACACTGCTTAATTGTATCCAGCGTCCTATTTTACCTGCGGCCGCCTGTGCCAGCCGTCGTGTGCCATCAATATGTATGGCTGGCATTTTTTTTTCATCTTTAAGCTCACCGGCACAATGATAGAGAACATCTACTCCATTGACGAAGTTATCAAGATCATCATCTGGATTTGTTAGATCAGCCTGGTAAAATTCAACTCCTGTTAAATCAATTGATTCTTTTCGGGATAAAACTCGAACTTTATCTCCTTTAGAACGATGAAACAAGACAAGGTGCTGCCCAATAAATCCACTTGCACCCGTAATTGCAACTAGCATAATACGAGTTCCATAAAGTTCATTGGAATACTATTAAGTATTGTTTGTTTTAAATAGTGATTTTTTATCATTATTTATATTTTTTCCTAAGATGAGTAAGATAATAGCGCTAATAATTGATATAAAAACACCGGCACTACTTTGAAAATGTAATGATACAATTGCAGTAAGATAGAGTAGCCATAACATCATTAATGTTGCAATTCCGTTGAAGGCAATATCTCCTCTTATTGACATTGATATAATTAAAATGAGTGAGCTGGTGAATAAAGCCAAAGTTGTTGCTAAGGCGAGGCCAGCTTCACCCATAGAGTCTATAAAAATAAAGTTTAAAGCAATATTCAGTGCTATTCCTACTAACGCAGAATATAAAACAAGGCGACTATGTTGACGAGCATTTGCAAATCGGACAAGTAAAATATTAACAGTAAAAAAAGGCAGTTGAATCATACCAAAAGCCGCAACATTGGAAATGATTTGTGCATCTTCAGTGTTAATATTTCCACCCTGGTAAAGAAAATTAATAAAAATATAGGAATATTCAAAAAATATCAGACCCACAGGTATGGTAAGTATTGAACCCAGGAATAAATAAAATATAAGCTCATTTCTACCAGCATCAAGCTTATCTTGTGCAATATAAGAAGAAAAATAAGGTAGTAGAACTGAAGTGACTCCCGCACCAATAACTCCGGTAATAAAAGAAACAGCTTTAATTCCCAGGTTATAAGCGCCAACACTTCCTTCCCTGATGGTAGATGCCATAATGCTGTCAATAACTACAGTTGCATTTAAAAACAATGCTGAAATCGCTAAAGCGCTAAGCATGGGTAGAATGGATTTAACTAGTTGAAATTCTTGTTTTTCATATCTTGGGAAAAATGAGATCTTATTTTGGTTATTATAGTGGTAAATAATAAACAGGTTCATTATTTGCCCTGTGACCATGCCGATAGCAACTGCAATAATACCAACTGAATTTGATAGTAAAAACAGGAAAGATATTGCGATGATGGGTACAGTTGCGTTGGCTAACGCTGGTATAAAGAAGCGATTATTTGCATTGAGGATTGAGTTTCCCAGGATAACGCTGCCGCTAAAAAAAAGCAGTAATATGCTATAAGGTGAAATTTGCCTTGCCAGAGTGAGTTGCTGTTCATTAAATCCCCAGCCAAATATTTTAAACAGCCAGGGGCTGCCAATGAATAATACTAATGAAAGCCCTCCCAAAAGCACAAGTGATACAAAGGATATATTAGAGATAAATTTTTGTGCTGCCTTGATTCCCTGCTGCTCCCTGACTCTCTGATAAATTGGGATGATAGCTGCACCTAATGGAACGCTCAGAAAATTGACAAAAAACATAGGTATTGCCATTGCAATATAAAATGCATCCAGTTCAATACCCAGGCCATACCAGCGACTCATTAATATATCACGGAAGAAAAGGAGTAGAAAAGTACCTCCAGTGAGTACAGTAACCATTACTCCTGCTTTTGTAGCTTGTTTTCTATTCAGAGCTGTTGTCTGGATGGAAGAATTGTTTTTCTGATTTAAGTTTTGTTTGTATTTTCTTTTTTTATTCCAGATTTTATATCTTGGGTAAATGAATTTAATCCATCCCGAGGATCCGATGATCATTAATAGAAATATAAATGGATAGCGCACTCTGTGAAGTGAACCGATATTAGTTGTTATGTATCCATTAATGAGCAAGAAACTCAGTGAAAAAATCAATAGTAAAAAAATAGGTGTGGATGGTCGGTAGAACAGAGCCATAAAAATTCCGGGTATGATTAAATACCAAATAAACGTTTCTGTAATGCCGACAAGCCGTGTAATTGATATTTTATCAAGCCAGGTGTCAGGAAATGGAGCTAGAAGTGCAATTTGTAGTGCCCTGGGAAAATGGCGCACCATCTCATAGGCGTTCGAAGGGATGATATTTTTATCTATAATAGAGTTTGCATCTTTACCTGTTCTGATAAAGCTGGTTCTGATAGTCGAGATACCTTGTAAGTTGTTTTCTATGTATTCTGGAAGCCAACTTGTTTTTTCCCATTGCCATTGTCTATATGGATATCTGAAATTAGTAAAATTTATAATCGTGGTTTTAGATTTTTTTTCTAGTTCACCGCTTAATAAATTAACCGTTATAGCATTTGCATTTTTGGATGTTTTTAAGATAAGTTTGTGAGAGTGCTTTCCTTTCTTAATAATAGAAGAGACAGAATTTTCACCATCGGTTAGTGTAATTGACGCCTTCAAGGAAGAATTTGAATTTGTGTAGACTGAGAAAATATAACTGGTTTCCGGGATGGCTATAAATTGTTTGGTGATTGCTGCATTGAGCATTGAAGTACTATGTTTAGGAATTTCAAGGCTGACTTCTTCAGTGGTTGTGCCAAGATTAGAGTTCGTTATTATTATATTAGATTGCCAGTTTTGCTTATTAATTTCTTTATAAGAAGTTATTATCTTATTAAAATATGCAACAGAACCATCAACTGAATATATTTTCTTTAAAAAAACAGAAATGCTCATGATTAAAACAATTGCAACTATACTGCTGATGACTCGAGACCATATATTATGATTATTTATTTTTTGTTGAAATAACCAATGAAACAGAAGCAGGAAAAACATCAACAGGCTTATTGGGATCAGAATTTGAATGATATGGGGTCTGACATATGCGATGAGTAGGCAGGCAGTTATAATTCCCAGGAAAAAAAACAGAGTATTTTTTAATGAAATTTCCTTATTAGACCAGCTTAACCATGAGTATAAAAATATGAGTAAACCAGCGATGGAATATCCATCTTTGTGTATCTGGGCATACCAGTTTAATGCAGAAGGAAATATAATAAATAAAACTGATGCTGCCAGGCCAGCATAAAGACCAGTACGCCCGGGCCAGATTAAACGTCCAATTAAAAGAATAAGTATTCCCCCTGTTGCATGTAAAGCAGCATTGATGGGGATAATAATAGCTGGGTCAGGCTTAAAATAGACATAGAGTGCAGCTAGTGTGGCAACATTGCCGGTATATGCTTTGCTTATCCATGGGGTCCAGTGAGTCCAGCCCTGGGTTTTTATTTCATTAGCAAAGGCAATGGCTTTTAAATGAAATAAATGGGCATCATTGCTGATTAATCCGGCACCACCATGTAATGATGGGATCAGAGGAAGGAGAAGCTTTTGAAAAATTATGGCAATTACTGCTGAATAACAAAAATAGAGTATCCAGATATTCCGTGTTGACGCTAGTTTCAATTTTTTTCCAATGATGGTTAATTATGAGTTAATAAATTATTGAATGAATTGAAAAATTTCCCTATAGTAGGAGCTGTTTATCAGGCACATGATAACGAATAATTACCGCTTTTAACAGAGTTGCAAGTTTATTGAGGAATATTCTGCAGGATGTGGGGATTTAGGATGGCAACGAGTAAATGATGGTAATTGACAAATTAAATGTAAATATAATTAACACCTTGCTATCCAGCTATGTGCTTCCTATAGGGCTTTTTTTCACTTTAACGGGGATATTGTATTTCCCCAGTATGAGCGCATACCATACTCAGTGTTATATATTTTTTATGCTTCCTGTTCTTGTCTTGTTTTTTTTGGATAGGGATGTTTGGGAGAGCTTATGGTCTTCATTATCATTTAAACTTTTGTTATTTTTCTTGTTTTTTTGTGCTGTTAGTTTGCTATGGAATGATGCTTCAGTTTTGGATTTCAGACAAATAAAGCGTCTGCTCCTTGTTCTGCTGTTTATTATTGGAATGGTGTATTTAGCAAAAACAGGCGAAGACAGGATTATTAAGGTGTTATTGCTTTCGGCTTTTAGTTTTGCCTTTGCTGCATTTTATAGTTTTTATGAACTCTATCAATTATATTATAGTAAATTTTATGAGGGGATTGGTATTATTGGTGCTGGGAGTCTCTCAAATCCTTTATTATCTTCTCATATATACGGCACTATGGCGGTGTTTATAATGGTTTATTTTTTTTCTTTGGAGCGGAACTGGAAAAAAGACCTGTTGCTTTTTATTTTGTTTGCCTGCCTTCTGGGGTTTGTTGTCCTCACAAAAGCCAGAACACCTCTTGTCGCCTTAAGTGGTGTTTTTCTTTATTTGCTTTGGAAGCGCCAAAATAAATTTGTGCTTTATGTTGTTTTAAGTGTTTTGTGCTTACTGACTGTTTTTTTTGTAATTAATTATGACATGCTCATTGAACGAGGTCTGTCATTTCGCCCTCAAATTTGGTCAGTTGTTCTGGGGGAAATATCAACTAATCCCCTGCTGGGCTTTGGCTTTGGAACGGAAGTGAATATCTACATTGAAGAAATACAAGCAAATTTTAGCGATACCCACAGCCTTTACCTTGGGCTACTTTATAATATAGGCATTATAGGATTTGTCGCATGGATTGGGCTCAATATTAGCCTTATATTGAAGGGGCTAAAAAATAGTCATTCCATCCTGGCGCAAGTTGGGCTTAGTATCTTGCTGTATGGAATGCTTGCAGGCTTAACAGAAGGAACAAATTTTATAACACGCCCCAAAGAAGTTTGGTTCTTAGTCTGGTTGCCTGTGGCTCTACTTTTTGCATCAGATTATAAACAGATGGAATCCATAAGGGAAGTAAAGGCTTAATTTGGATGGAAATGTGAAAAAGAAGATTGTTTTTGTTGTAACTGTGCCTATGACAATAAATTTTTTTCTTAAAGATCAAATTATTGCACTCAGTGAGCTTTATGACGTCACTGTTATTACCAATGCTAAAAGTGCCTCTGAATTAGGTCAGGTTGCCCCAATGGTTAAATTTATACCGATTGATATTCATCGTGAAATTGCACCATGGTCAGATCTTAAAGCATTGTGGGCTTTATTTCTTTGTTTTCGCCGAAATAAGTATGACTCTGTACACTCTGTGACACCAAAAGCCGGGCTTCTATCAATGGTAAGCGCTTTTTTGGCCGGTGTTCCGGTTAGGATCCACATGTTCACAGGGCAGGTATGGGCTACCAGACAGGGAGTTTCCAGGTTAATTCTTAAGATAATGGATAAAATAATTGCCTGGTCTGCCAGTACTATTTTAGTGGATAGTGCTTCACAGAGAACATTTTTAATTCAGGAGGGAGTTGTTTCAATTAACCATTCTCTGGTTATTGCTAAAGGTTCTATTTGCGGAGTTAATTTACAGCGGTTTTGTCTTAATAAAAAAACTCGAAAAGAAATGCGGGCAAAGATAGGGCTGGATGATCGTTCCATTGGTGTTTTATTTTTAGGGCGACTTAAAAAAGATAAAGGCATTATTGACCTGGCGCAGGCTTTTAGTTTACTTGAAAAAAGGTTTCCTGATGTGCATCTGGTGATTGTTGGGCCGGATGAAGATAATTTACAAGGTGATGTTAAGCAAATTTTGTCTGGCTGTGGCTTGCGTCTGCACTTTATTGCTCAGACCAATGAGCCTGAGAACTATATGATGGCTTGTGATATTTTCTGCTTGCCCAGCTATCGTGAAGGTTTTGGGAGTGTGATAATTGAAGCAGCAGCATGTGGCATACCAGCAATTGGTTCAAGAATATATGGAGTAACAGATGCTATTGATGAAAATGAAACGGGACTGCTTTTTGAGCCAGGCGATGTTACGGAGCTTGCAAACACCTTAGTAACCTTATTAAAGGATCCTGAAAGAAGACAGGAATTAGGAAAAAATGCATTAAGTCGGGTACAATTAGACTTTTCCAGAGAATATGTCACACAAGAGTTGCTTAAGCTATACAAATCTAAATTAAAGGTCTGATATTATTGTATTATTTCTATTTTAAACAGGTGATTGATCGGTTATTTGCTTTCTTCGGTCTGTTGATCCTTATGCCTCTACTTCTGCTTTTATCAGTTTTGGTTTTTTTTAAACTTGGTCATCCAGTTTTTTTTACCCAGCAGCGTCCAGGATTTCATGGAAAACCTTTTTTTATAGTGAAATTCAGGTCAATGAAAAATGCATGTAATTCAAATGGTGAAGCATTACCTGATGAACAGCGGATGACTCCATTAGGCTCTTTTTTACGAAAATCCAGTCTGGATGAGTTACCGGGATTATGGAATGTTTTGATTGGTAATATGAGTTTGGTGGGCCCTCGTCCATTATTAATGGAATATCTCCCGCTTTATAATGAAACTCAGCAGAAAAGGCATAATGTGAAGCCTGGGATAACAGGCTGGGCACAAGTTAATGGGCGAAATGCAATAAGCTGGGAAGATAAATTTAAACTGGATGTCTGGTATGTTGAAAATCATTCCTTTTTATTGGATATGAAAATTTTATTTTTAACCTTTTATAAAGTTATAAAACGTTCAGATATCAGTCAGCAAGAACATGTTACAATGGAAAAGTTTACAGGCAATAAAAGAAATGACTGATTTAATCATTATTGGTGCTGGTGGCCATGGAAAAGTTGTGGCCGATGTTGCATGCAGAAGACAACAATGGAGTAATATTTCCTTCCTTGACGACAGGTTTCCAGAGCTGGATAGGGTTTTAAATTTTCCAGTGATTGGTCGTCTTGAATCTCTTAATAAAATAAAATCAAAGAATATTGATGTTGTTGTTGCAATTGGTGACAATCAGGCTCGATTAATGTGGGTAAAGCGTATTAATAAAATGTGCCTGAATTTAGTGAACATTATCGATCCAAGTGCAGTTATTAGTGAATCAGCACATATTGGAGCTGGAACAGTTGTTTTTCCAAATGCTGTTATTAATGCTGATGCTTCTCTGGGTCTCGCTAATATTATTAATACGTCTGCTCAGGTTGAACATGACTGTATGCTTTCTGATGGGGTGCATTTATCTCCCGGTGGTAAACTGGGTGGAAATGTGACTCTGGGTTTATGTTGTTGGATTGGTATCGGTGTTTCTGTAAAGCAGGGTATTCATATCGGGTCGAATACTATTGTTGGAGTTGGTGCTGCAGTTGTGGATGACTTGCCTGATAACATTGTTGCTGTGGGTGTTCCGGCAAAAATATGCTCATAAATCACCTGTGCCATCATCAATAAATTTACACTAAAAGACTATTTATGTTAGAGACAAAATTCCCCCCCTGGCCCAGTTTTACGGAAGAAGAAGCAGATGCTGTCTCTGAAGTGTTATTGTCTAATAAAGTGAACTATTGGACTGGAAAAGAGGGACGTGCATTTGAAGATGAGTTCGCACATTTTTGTGGTACTTCCTATGCCATTGCTTTAGCAAATGGTACTGTTGCACTGGAACTGGCCTTGAAGGCAATTGATGTTGGGCCCGGTGACGAAGTTGTTGTTACTTCAAGAACTTTTATCGCTTCAGTGAGTTGTATTGTGGCTGTTGGGGCAATTCCAGTTTTTGCTGATGTTGACCCACTTTCGCAAAATATTACTGTTGAAACTATTTCTGCTGTTCTAAGCCCTCAAACTCGGGCTATTATCTGCGTTCATCTTGCAGGATGGCCGTGTGAGATGGAAGGAATCGTTGACTTAGCACATCAAAATGGCTTATTTGTTATTGAAGATTGTGCCCAGGCGCATGGGGCAGTTTATAAAGGTCGTCGAGTAGGTTCTTTTGGTGATTTTGGTGCATTTTCATTTTGTCAGGATAAGATCATGACCACAGGAGGTGAAGGAGGAATGCTGACAGTTAATAATGAGTCACTATGGAAAAAAGCATGGGCCTATAAAGATCATGGGAAATCCTGGGATACTGTCTATAAAAAGCAACACCCTCCGGGATTTCGCTGGCTGCATGAATCATTCGGTACCAATTTGCGCCTAACAGAAATGCAGGCTGCTATTGGTCGAATTCAATTAAAAAAATTACCTGGCTGGCTGAACAAGCGTCAAACATATGCTGATACATTAAATCTGGCTTTTCAAGCTATCGATTGTGTTACTATTCCTCAAACACCTGATTATATAAAGCATGCTTATTATAAATACTATCTTTTGCTTGACTTGAATAAACTGAGTAAAGGTTGGGATAGAGATAAAATAATGAGTGAGATTTATCGGAAGGGCGTTCCTTGTTATACAGGCACTTGCTCAGAAGTCTATCTGGAAAAGGCTTTTTCTAAAGAAGGTTTTATTCAGCAAAAAACTTTACCTGTGGCTCATAGCTTAACGGATTGTAGTCTTGTTTTATTGGTTCATCCAACAATGGAAGAAAGGCATATTGATATGACCATAGCAATAGTCACGGATGCTCTTAACAAAGCCGTTTCTTAGATTAACCCTTTTATTCGTAAATATCGAAAATGAAAATAGAACAATTACCTTTAATATTTAAAAAAGCAATAATGGTTTTTGCTGATCTAATCTGGATTCCAGGTGCAATTTGGCTTGCAACTATTATTCGTTATGGTCATTTTGATTTTACAATGACCATGCGTGATTTGGCTGTCTATGGTGTAACAGTCGTTTGCAGTATGATAATTTTTTTAAATCTGGGCCTGTATCGTGCTGTTATTCGTTATATGGGGGAGGAGGCAATAACAGCAGTTATTCGTGGTGTGACCATTTCAGCAGTTTTTCTCGGGGCTATGATTGTTTTTTCACGTGCAGAAATACCTCGTTCAGTTCCTTTTATTTATTGGGGAATTGCTATGTTTTTTGTTGGAGGGTCTCGTTTCGCGATATGGTTTTATTATCAGTCTCCCTCCAATAAAAATTCTAAAAAAATTATCATTTATGGTGCGGGAGATGCGGGCATGCAACTGCTTAAATCCATAAAACGTAGCGCGGGTTATTGTGTGGTGGCTTTATTGGATGATGACCGAAATATTAAAGGACGAACGATTAATGGAGTTAAAGTCTATAGGCCACATCATCTACATGAATTAGTTCAAAAACATAATATTGAACAGGTTTTGATTGCTTTGCCGTCGGTTTCTGCGCGAAGGAAAAAGGAAATAATTAGTCAGTTAGAAGATGAATCTGTACTGGTTAAAACAATCCCCTCCTTAGATAATATTGTTAATGGCAAAGTTAATGTTGAGGAACTTCGAGAGATAGAGATTGAAGATTTGCTCGGTAGAGACTCTATTACCCCAGATGAGGCTCTATTTGAACAGTGTATCGAGGATCAGGTAGTTCTGGTAACAGGTGCGGGTGGCTCAATCGGCTCGGAATTATGCAGGCAGATTATTAAGCATTCACCCAAACAAATTATTTTATTTGAAATCTCTGAATTTGCTCTTTATTCTCTGGAGCAGGAACTTTTGAAAGTTATTCCTGCTGATATTAAACTTACTGCATTGTTAGGCTCAGTGCAGGATAAAAAGCGGATGCAGGGTATTTTTACTGTTTATGGTGTTAATACGGTTTATCATGCGGCGGCTTATAAACATGTACCCATTGTAGAAGAAAATATTATTGAAGGGATCCGAAATAATATTTTTGGTACTCGATATGCGGCTGAAGCAGCACAAAGTGCAGGCGTCTCTACTTTTGTATTGATTTCAACGGATAAAGCTGTCAGGCCAACTAATGTGATGGGGACCACAAAGCGTTTTTCTGAAATGGTATTGCAGGCATTATCAGAAAAAAACAGGAAGTTTGAAAAAGAACCTGTTACTCGTTTCTGTATGGTTCGTTTTGGTAATGTTTTAGGTTCATCAGGCTCTGTCGTGCCATTATTTAAAAAACAAATTAAAAATGGCGGCCCGGTGACAGTGACTCATCCTGATATTATTCGTTATTTTATGACCATACCTGAAGCTGTACAGCTAGTACTGCAAGCAGGCTCGTTAGGCAAAGGGGGGGATGTTTTTGTGCTTGATATGGGAGAGCCTGTAAAAATTGCCGATTTAGCAAAAAAAATGATACGTTTGTCCGGTTTTGAAGTGAAGGATGATATAAGTGAAGAAGATGGTATTGAAATATCCTACTCTGGTTTGAGACATGGTGAAAAACTCTATGAAGAGTTGTTAATTGGCGACAATGTTACAGGTACACAGCATCCTCGTATTATGCGGGCTGAAGAAAAAATGCTGCCTTTGTCTGTTATTGATGAAAAAATGGCTCTGTTGGATGAAGCCTGCAATGATTTTAATGTCGCCAGGATTCGTGAAATCTTACTGGAAAGTGAAACCGGTTATTTGCCGGATAAGGATCAACCGGTGGATTTGCTTTGGTGTGAGCTGAAGAAGAAAGAGAGTAATGTAGTGAGTTTGAAGTCGTAAATTATTTCTGAATTCAGAAATAATAAAACAATACCTCTCTGGTTGTTTGGTTTGAGTTCTATTCAAAAGCTTAAATAAATACATGGCTGAGGCGCCATGCTCCCGAATTATTCCCATTCACCTGTCAGATGATGCATTAGATCATCGCTGTCTGATTCAGAAACAACCTTATCGCGAACGGAATTTCCAGATTCATGGACGGATTCTTTATTGTGGCTTATGAGCGGGTGCCAATCGGGTAATGGTTTACCTTCGGCCAGCAGGCGGTAGCTGCAGGTCACAGGCATAAAATACACTTGCTCAAGATTGTTACTGTTGAGTGTGACACATTCGGGAATTAGAATGCTGCGTTCAGAGTAGTGGCCGCATTGGCTTTTTTCTATATCAAGGTATTGGCAAACTACATTAGTGCCGTAAACGATGCCCGTATCTTCGTCCTCAACTTTGTGTAGGCAGCATTTTGCACAGCCGTCACAAAGCTGTTCCCACTCAGTTTGAGTTAATTCACTCAGAGTTTTATTTTCCCAGAAGTTTGACATACATTTTAAATGTTAAGTGCTCATGGCTGTTAAATATGACTTGGACATTCATATTCATAAAATAAAAAGAATGTTCATATGAAATTGTTGTTTTTTCAATGAATTATACCCTATTTCTTATTATTTATTTAAATAAATTGCTCTAACTTTGCAAAGTTAATTTTTTTTCTCATATATACGCTATAGTTAGTAGAACTGATATACATTTTATAAAAATAATCGACAGTGATGAGGATATTTTATGAGCTTTACTAAAGAAGCTATTTCATCAAAGGCATCCAATAAGCATCATGAGAATGGGCATAAAACGATTGAAGTTTGTGCTAATAAGTCCAGAATCTATAAACGATTTATGGGTATACTTCCGGCTTTTCGCCACAGCTTAAGCGGTGAAACTCATCTTTCCTGTGAAAAAGACGGCACAATTGCTCCTACACATCGAGTGGATTCACTGCCCAGTAAGTGGCTTTTGTGCAATATAGATAATAGTGAATGTAAATTAAAAGATACGGTTGAAAAAGGCTATGTTGTCATGGGACATTTCTTTAATCAGCAAGATGCAGCTCAACTATTACCTCATTAATGTACCTCATTAATATTCTATTTTGAATGACTATCGCCACTTGATTTTTTGTTGTTGTAAAGGCATATTAAGTTAGATTAATAGCTTACACTAACAGGAGAGAGAAATGTACGGTATACATGTAACAGTCGATTGTGGCGTTGAAGAGGCAGAACAAAAAGCAATTGCGGCACTTAAAGCAGAAGGTTTTGGTGTGCTGACAGAAATTGATGTAAAAGCAGTATTAAAGAACAAAATTGATGTAGATCGCAAGCCCTATAAAATTCTAGGTGCCTGTAATCCTGTTCTGGCAAACAAAGCTTTGCAGGCAGAGCCTGATTTGGGTCTGCTGCTTCCCTGTAATGTGGTTATTCGAGAGGAGGATGGCGGTAGCACAACGGTTGCTATTGTTGATCCCGCCGCGATGTTTACTGTGGTCAATAAGCCTGAGATGGAGGAAATGGCTGATGAAGTCCGGGTGATTTTTGAGCGTATTATGGCGGTTATAAAAGGCTAATGGGATCTGAACAAATAACTCTGCTTCTGTTTACAGTTTCCTGATCAAATACAGGCATACTCTGCAGGTATACTTGAGGTGGAGTCAAATGGCATAATACTTTGAAGTTTTAAATGAAAACAACTCAATGCCATTTGAATCCACCCCTTTCCACTATAATATATTAAAGCATTATTATATTTATTCTTGTAAATACGAACCATTATCATTATACTTGATTCTTATTGATATATTTATGGGATAATGTAATGAAACTAAAACCAATAACACTCGCACTTGTGTGTGCAGGAATTCTTTCACAACCAGTCTTAGCAGATGATATGTCTGAGCTAAAAGCTCAGCTGCAAGCTATGCAGCAGCAGATGCAGGCGATGCAGAATAAACTGGATGCTCAGGACGCTTCTCTGAGAAAGCAGGAAGAAGTATCAACGCAAATTCAACACCAGCAAGCCAACAGGAATAAAGATAAAGATGCCAGATCAGTTGCTCATCAGGTGGCTGACTCAATATCCATTGGTGGTGTGATTGAAGTGGTTGCAAACAATACTGATAGTACCGGATGGTCTGGTGAAACAGAGAGTGATATCGTTCTTGACACTTTTGAATTAGGTATTGAAGCCTCTGCAGGTGATTGGGTTACTGGTAATGTGTTATTCCTCTATGAAGATGCTGATGATGATAATTTGAATGTTGATGAAGCTTTTATCACTATTGCTAATTCAGAAGTGACTCCTTTTTATGCCTCTGCAGGTCGCTTATATGTGCCATTTGGTAACTTTGAAAGTAATATGATCTCTGATCCTGCGACTCTGACTCTGGCTGAAACCCGTGAAGATGTGGTGCAGGTTGGTTTTGAATTGGATGCTGGCTTCTACGGTTCTGCTTATATCTTTAATGGTGATGCAGATGAAGCAAAGGGCAGCTACAGCAGTATTGATAATAACAAAATTGATAACTATGGCCTGAACTTTGGTTATGCCATGGAAAATGACAGTTTTGGTCTGGACGTTGGTATGGGTTATATCAATAATATTGGTACCTCTGATACTCTGCAGGATGCGGTTGATGGTAATGGTCTTTGTGCTGGAGACGGCTGTTTAGATGATTATGTTGGTGGTATGAGTCTGCATGCCATTGCTACATTTGGTCAATTTAATTTGATTGGTGAATACATCACTGCTCTGGATGATTTTGAAGCAAGTGAAATCAGCAGTGTTAATGGTGATAAGCTGAAACCTCAAGCCTGGAATATTGAAGGGGCGTACAACTTTGAACTGGCTGGCAAAGAGGCAGTAGTGGCTTTAGGTTATCAAAAAACCAAAGATATGTACTTTGATGTTGATACCACAGATTTTTATGAAAAAGCGTGGCTGGCAAGCATTTCAGTCGGTATTTTAGAGAATACCACTCTGGCGGCAGAATGGCGTCATGCTACTGGCTATAGTGAAGTTAAGAGTGCTCGACGTGCAGCAGGTGACGAGTTTGAAAATGAAGATTTGTTACAGCTCAAACTTTCTTATGAGTTTTAAACTGTTGATTTGATCCCCTCAAGCCCTCTTCCTCTCAAAGAAGTCTCTTGAGGTGAAGCTGGGGGAGTCAAAAGCTTGTTGGTTGGTCTGTTTATATGTCTCTATGGTTGTGGTATAACGTACAGATATAAAAACAGATCAATTTACAAACTAACATGCCTCAACGTATAGAACAAATCAAACATTGGCTTGAAACCGAACTTCAGGCTGATATTCATAGTTTTAACCCCGCTTCCAACGATGCCAGTTTCAGGCGTTATTTTCGAGTTTTTTTTAAACAGGCTGCCTTTAAGCAAGCTGCTGGTCAGTCCTTTATTATTATGGATGCACCACCAGATAAAGAAGACATCGGTCCTTTTATTAAAATTGCTTCCAGCATAGAAAACACCGGGGTGAATGTGCCTCACTTATATGCCATCAATGAATCTCTGGGCTTTATTCTGATGTCAGATCTAGGCAGTGATGCCTATTTATCAATACTGGATAGTTCTTCAGAGGCTGGAATCAAGCAAGCCGGTAAACTTTATTCAGATGCTATGAGTGCTCTGCTTAGTATGCAGTCAGGCATGCAGTCAATGATCAAAGATCAGAAAATTGAACTGCCTGAGTATGATGCTGAGCGTCTTAAAACTGAGATGATGCTCCTGCCTGAGTGGTATGTTAAAGTGCATTGTCAATATATTTTAAATGCAGATGATCAGAGAATTCTGGATCAGGCAATGTTGCATTTAATATCTTCTGCTGAAAAACAACCACAGTTTTTTGTCCATCGAGATTACCATTCCCGAAATCTTATGTTCTATGAGGCACATAATCCAGGGGTGATTGATTTTCAGGATGCAGTTGTAGGCCCTGTAACTTATGATCTGGTCTCTTTGCTCAGGGACAGTTATATTGCCTGGCCGGAACAACAGATCTATGCCTGGGTTGAACAATACCGGCAGATGCTGCTTAGAGAAAATTTATTAGAGCAGGATGATAGAGAACAATTTATTCGCTGGTTTGATTTGATGGGTATTCAGAGACAGCTTAAAGTGGTGGGCATCTTTTGTCGCTTAAATTATAGGGATGGTAAGGCTAATTACCTTAATGACATTCCTCAGACACTAGACTACCTGTTTACTGTTTGTGCTCGATATCCTGAATTTGAAGATTTATTGGACTTGCTCTATAGGGTGGGGCAAGGGACGCATGATACTCATCCCCTCAACCCTCCTTTTCAAGAAGAGGAAAGTTAATAGTGAGGGCGATGATATTGGCTGCCGGGCGTGGCGAACGAATGCGGCCTTTAACTGATACGAGTCCCAAGCCTCTATTGGAAATTGCAGGCAAAAGCTTGATTGAATATCACATCGATGCATTTGTGAAAGCAGGTATATTTGAGTTGGTGATTAATCATGCCTGGCTGGGAGAGCAAATTGAGGAGCGATTGGGTGATGGTGCCCGCTATGGCGCACATATACAATATAGTCGGGAATCACAGGCATTAGAAACAGCCGGGGGCATAATAAATGCCCTGCACCTGCTGGGTGATGAACCCTTTATTGTCATTAATGGGGATGTTTTTACTGACTATGATTTTAGTGTGTTGAAACAATCTGCCGAAACTCTGGCTTCCCAAGCTCTGACCTCCCAAAGAGCTGCTTCACAAAATCTGGCCCATTTAGTCCTGGTGAATAATCCCGAACATCATCCAACGGGTGATTTTTATTGCCATGATGGCATCGTCTCTGATCCGCAGTCTTTTCACAGGGCACCTGCTTCAGGCAGAAGATGGATGGAGAAGGCTGTGGAGCAATCAGCCTATACTTTCAGCGGCATTGCCTGCTATTCTCCAGAATTTTTCTCCGGGAGAGAAACAGGAAAGCAGGCTCTGGCACCCATGTTACGAGCTGCTATGAAAAAACAACAGATATCAGGAGAAGTTTATCCAGGAAATTGGTGGGATATCGGGACACCTGAACGCCTGAGGGAACTCGATATGATTTACCGGAGTGCCTAAATGGGGCAAGAGATCACTCATAGTCATTTTACTAAAACTGATTTTGAACGATATCGTAATAAACTCAGTGAAGAGCTTGATTGGGTAACGCATTGGTTTCATGAGCAAGGGTGTCATAAACAAGAATTTCATGAACAGGGCTTGCTTAATAATGATGACAGTCCCAATCAAACAGAGTCATCCTGCCTGTGGGCTGGTTTTGAGATGGAAGTCTGTTTACTGGATTGTAATGGAAAGCCGGCTAATCGAAATGAAGAATTTATACAGCATCTGGATAAAACACCAATTGCCCCTCAGGTGACTCTTGAGCTGGCACAGTTTAACCTTGAGCTGAATAGTATTGTATTTAAACTGAATGGAAAAGCCTTATCCAGCCTGGAATATGAACTCAAGCGGCTGTGGGATATCTGCAGTGAAATTGCTGCAGAAATTAATTGTACTCTGTTGATGGTTGGAACCTTGCCCAGCTTAAATGAGTCTGATCTTAAACTGGCCAATATGTCGCCTATGACACGCTATAAAGCCCTGAATGAACAAGTGCTTCGCAGTCGTAAGGGGCGGGCAATTGAACTGGATATTCAGGGCAGTGAAACCTTAAAAAGCAGACATCAGGATGTTATGCTTGAGTCAACAGCGACTTCTTTTCAGCTGCACCTGCAAATGCCTTTCTCCCGCTCTGTACGTTATTATAATGCGGCCATTATTTTATCTGCCCCGATTATTGCGGTGAGTGCTAATTCTCCTTTTTTATTTGGTAAGGCTCTATGGTGTGAAACTCGTATTCCGGTGTTTGAGCAGGCAGTTTCAGTGGGTGGCTTTGATGGTGCTATGTTTGGTCCGATAAAACGGGTCAGTTTTGGTTCGGGTTATGCGCAAGAGTCATTACTTGAGTGCTTTGAAGAAAATAATGAGCACTATCCTATACTGCTGCCGGAAATTTTTGATACAGCAGTGGAAGATCTGGCTCACCTGAGTTTGCATAATGGTACTGTCTGGCGCTGGAACAGACCGATTATTGCCTTTAAAGAAGATCAGGGGAAGAGGCAGTATCATGTTCGTTTAGAGCATCGAGTGATACCTGCCGGGCCTACAATTGTTGACAGTATTGCTAATGCAGCTTTTTTTTATGGCGCCGTGACAGCCCTTGCAAATCAGTATGAAATACCTGAAACGCAACTCCCCTTTGTTCAGGCCAAGGAGAACTTTTACCTCAGTGCCAAGCAGGGTTTAAAAGGCAGGATCACCTGGTTAGATGGACGCACTATTCCCCTCAAAGCATTAATTCTGGATTATATCCTGCCTATGGCAAAAGACGGCTTAAGTCAGCTGGGTATCAATCGGCAGGATATTGATTATTACCTGGGAATTATTGAACAAAGAACAAAAAGTGGACAGAATGGGGCCAGCTGGCAGCGACAGTATGTTGAAAAAAATGGCAAAGATATGCGTGCGCTGACGCTGGCCTATCAAAACAACCAGCAAACAGGCCAGCCTGTACATGAATGGTTTTTATAGCGTTAATATCATTTCTAAAGGTTTTTTATGTTAACAGTTTTAGATTATGTTCCTGATGGATTACTACAGAAAAATGCCGATGAGCTGCATGAAATATTATCCGGACCGACACTCATTCACTTGCCTGGCGGCAAGCTGAGGCCATTATTTATCTCAGTCTTATTGCATGGTAATGAGCCTACTGGTTGGGAAGCAATTAAAAGCTATCTGACTCCTTACCTTAAAAACCAACAAACAAATAAACTGCCAAGAGCATTGTCTCTTTTTATTGCCAATGTTTCGGCGGCTAAAGAGGGGAAAAGGGTGCTCAAAGGTCAGCTGGATTATAATCGTGTCTGGAGTCAACATGACTCAGAAGAAGGGCGGATGATGAGCTCAATTCTACAGCAAATGAAAGAAAAACGAGTTTTTGCCAGTATTGATATTCATAATAATACAGGTAAAAATCCTCATTACGCCTGCATTAATCGTCAGGAACACGACTTTTTTCAGTTGGCTCATTTATTCAGCCGTACAGTGGTCTATTTTATAAAACCTGATACTGTTCAATCCATGGCGTTCTCCAAACTTTGTCCAGCTGTGACAGTTGAGTGTGGACAGCCGGAACATAAATTTGGAGTCCAGCATGCTAAAAATTATATTGAACAAGCTATGGCGTTGGGAGAATTTACCAATCAACCAATGAAGGCAGAAGATTTTGATCTTTACCACACCATGGCAATTGTTAAAGTACCTGGGCAATTCGGCATCAGTTTTGATCCTGCCAATATCACTGATATTAACTTTGATACAGATGTGGATAAACTAAACTTCACTGCTTTGAAGGGTGGTGAAGTTCTGGCAAAAATTGATTCAGGTAAAAAAATTTTCCTGCAGGCAGTTAATGAGCAGGGAATTGATGTAGCAGCGCGCTATTTTGATTATAGCAATGGTGAAATAAGAACACGAATATCGGTTATGCCATCTATGTTAACCACAAAAGAAGAAATCATAAGACAGGATTGCTTATGTTATTTAATGGAAAAAATTGAACTGAAAGAAGGGAGAGGAGGAAAGGTTTAATGTGCAGGGACCAGAGCTAAATGACACTAAGCTCCGGCCCCCTGTTATCATTAACCTTTTGCTTTTTCCATTAATTCATGGATCCTTGGTGCCAGAATTAATTCCATGGCAAAACCCATTTTACTTCCCGGAACAACCATGTTGTTGCGACGAGACATAAATGAATCAGGGATCATGTTTAACAGATTTGGAAAATCAACGCCTTCAGGGTGTTTGAAGCGGATAACAATAAAGCTTTCATCGGGTGTTGGAATATCACGGGAGATAAAAGGATTGGATGTATCAACCGTAGGCACACGCTGGAAGTTAATATCAGTGCGTGAGAACTGAGGAGTAATATAGTTCACATAATCAGGCATACGACGCAAGATAGTATCAACAATCGCTTCGGCAGAGTAACCGCGTTGTGAGTTATCACGGTGAATTTTCTGAATCCACTCAAGGTTAACAATTGGTACAACACCGACCAGTAAGTCAACGTACTTGGAAACATCATCGTCGCCACTTTTAGCGCCGCCGTGAAGGCCTTCATAGAACAGCAGATCAGTGTCAGACGGGATGTTTTCCCAATCAGTGAACTGGCCTGGTGTTAACGGTGCATATGGCTCAGCTTCTTCTTCACTGTGTAAGTAGTAGCGTCGCTTACACATGCCTGTTTCACCATATTCTTTAAATGTCTCGGATAATACATCAAAGTGGTTGGCTTCAGGGCCGAAATGGCTGAATGTATCACCTTTCTCATCAACGGCAACTTTCATTGCTGCACGGTCATAGCGATGGTAGCTGTCACCTTCAATAACGGCTGGATTGATGTTCTCACGGAAGAAGATATGCTCAAAAGCATTTTTAACTGTAGTGGTACCCGCACCAGAAGAACCGGTGACTGCGACAACTGGGTGTTTACTAGACATAATGTATTCCTTGTTATAATTAACCTGCTCTATTTATCGATATTGCCCATATCATCGGCATTACTTATAAATATTGCAGGCGACCTGAATAATTAATTTAGAAGATATTAACCTATTTCTTATACAGTTACAATTTAGCTCTCTCTGGCTATCGCTCTATAACCAATATCCGTTCGATAAAAAGAATCTTTAAAATGAACCTGTTGTACCCTTTTATAGACTTCTTTCTGTGCTTCAGTAACGGTATCCCCCAAGGCGACAACACATAGCACCCGGCCTCCGCTGGTGACAACCTGAGAGTCATTCTCGGCAATGCGTGTACCCGCATGAAATACTTTGCTGGTGTCACTGTCAACAGAGTCCAGGCCTTCAATAATCTGCCCGTTTTCATAATTGGCAGGATATCCTCCGGCAGCCAGGACAATGCCAATGGCTGCACGACTATCCCATTGTACACTTGTGGTATCTAGTTTGTGATCGATAGCTGCCTGGCATAATTCCACCAGATCAGATTGCAGACGCATCATTATAGGCTGTGTTTCCGGATCACCAAAGCGACAATTGTATTCAAGTACCTTGAGTTCACCCTCCGGGGAGATCATCAGTCCGGCATAAAGAAAACCAGAGTACTCATTGCCTTCAGCAGCCATACCTTCTATGGTAGGTATTATCACCGTCTGCATGACTTTTTCAGTAATCTCATCGGTGACAACTGGAGCGGGTGAGTAGGCGCCCATACCACCTGTATTCGGTCCTAAATCACCATTGTCACGTGCTTTGTGATCTTGTGAGGTGGCCAGGGCGAGAATATTTTTGCCGTCAGCCATAACAATAAAGCTGGCTTCTTCACCCGTTAAAAACTCTTCAACTACTACGCGATGTCCGGCTTCACCAAAACTATTGCCCGCTAACATATCTTCTATGGCACTTATGGCTTCTGCCTCGGTTTGAGCAACAATTACACCTTTTCCAGCAGCCAGACCATCGGCCTTAACCACAATAGGGGCACCCTGTTGTTTGACATAGGCAATAGCAGGCTCAATTTCAGTAAAATTTTGATAAGCGGCAGTTGGAATATTATGACGAGCCAGAAAATCTTTAGTAAATGCCTTTGAACCCTCCAGTTGTGCAGCGCCCTGAGTAGGGCCGAAAATTTTTAGTCCCTGTTCGATAAAGCGATCAACAATGCCTTCAACCAGTGGCGCTTCAGGCCCGACGATGGTTAATTCGACATTATTGGTTTTTACAAAATCAATTAAAGCAGAAATATCGGTGACACCAATATTAACATTGGTGAGATTGTCTTCACGGTGAGTGCCAGCATTGCCTGGAGCAACAAAGACCTCATCAACCTGAGGTGATTGTGCCGCTTTCCATGCCAGAGCGTGTTCACGGCCACCATTACCAATAACTAAAATTTTCATGCAATAACCTTATTTTTTTGTAACTAAACATATTGAGTAGTTAGCATTATTTTGTAAATATACCTAAATAAAAGTGTGAGATATTTTACCACGTTGTAGAAAAAAATATAAATCCAGGGAAACCATTTTGCAAAAGGCGGTAATTACAGCAGTCTGAATAAAACCATTGAAAATGATTTTTCCAGTGGAGGGGCAGCACTAAAAAAGTCTATTTGTTGAATGTTAAATTCAGACTTGTATCAGGTTCGACTGAAGACGCAATGAAGAACCCAGTTAAGCAGCAAGCAGAGAGGTCAAAAGCTTAAAGGGGCATCAAAATCAATGATATTATGCATTGTAATTTCCAGACGGATCCACAACTTGCTCCTTAATTTTAACCTTAACCTGTCTTTTCTTCTCCATCCCTATCACAAACATCAGCAATGACGGGATCACAAATAGGGTAAACAGCGTTGAAAATGCTAAACCTCCGGTAATAACACTTCCTAAGCCCCGATAAAATTCTGAACCGGGACCTGGTGAAAGAAGTAGTGGCAGCATACCGAATAATGAGGTTAATGAGCTCATAAATATGGGTCTCAGGCGGCTTCGTGTGGATTCAATAACAGCCTGTTTATGTTCATAAGCTTCATTACGAATGAGGTTGAGTGCCTGATGCACAATTAAAATAGCATTATTGACTACAATTCCGACCAGGATGACAAAGCCAAGCATGGTGAGGACATCCAGAGGTTGGTGAGCAAGGAATTTATTGGTGAATGCCAGACCGATAAATCCACCTGCGGCTGCCAGAGGAAGAGTAAATAAAATCACCAGAGGATAAATAAAATTGGCAAATAATGCAGCCATGAGCAGGTAAGTGATCACAATAGCAAGCAGCAGGTTAAGATACATGGAGCTAATGGTTTCTGTGAGCTTGTCTGTTGTACCGCTAAGAGATATTTCAACGCCTTTGAGTTTACCTTCTTGTTTCAGCTTGGGGAAAATATCATTTTGAAACATCTCCATGCCCTCCTGCAAAGTCATCTCCACTGGGGGCGTAACTTCAAGGGTGATGGTTCGTTTGCCGTTATAATGACGAATTTCACTGATCCCGGTGGTTTGTTCCAGTTCTGCCAGGGTATTAAAGCCCACTAAGTTACCTGATGGTGTGGCAACCAGAGAATAATAAAGTGCTTCAGGAGAGTCGATATGGCTTTGATCGGCTTTGAGGATTAAATCAATTTTTTTAACCCCTTCACTTTTAAACTCGCCAATTTTTCGACCCTGTAAAAGGACATCGGCTATAACACCAAGAGAGAATGAATCCATGCCCAGTCGCTGCAGCTGATCATTGTCTGGCTTAAGCAATACTTCAGGATAGAGTAATTCAATAGAAGGAATTGGACGGATCTGCATATTGGGTACAGCTTGTTTTAAGGCACCAAAAAGAGTGGCACCGACTTCCGTGATGCGAACCAGCTGTTCACCGCTGATATCAATATCAATGGTCCTTCCCTTGCCAATTCCCTGCTCAAAAACCCCCGCCTGTTTGGTGATGCCAAAGATCCCAGGAAAGCTGTTGACAATGGGTATTAATAAGGGTTCTAGTTCCTTTATCCGGGCATCGTCCTCTGCAATGACACCAAATATCATAAAATCCCCGGAGGCAACATAAAATAAACGTTCTATTGCAGGATAGCCATCAACAGAATGATTGATGTGAGGCTTTAACTGTTTATAAATTGTATCACCAATGGATTTTTTTTCCTGATAGGACAGTCCGGGAGGCGGGATCATGATATTAAAATATAAGTTACGATTTCCCTGAGGCAAGTATTCCATTTTAGGAAATAAGCTGTAGACACTGAATGCTGATAAAAAGGTTAAACTTAAAATGGTTAGTATACGTTTACTGCGGGTTTGGAGAATACTGCTGATCAAAACCATAAAACCATTACTGATCCAGTTGCCTAAAATCACAATGGGAGAATGAGCTGCAGTGGTATTCTCTGATCCCTCTTTTACCTGATGGCGGTCATGGGGATGAAACCGCATCAGCTGATTCCACAACATCGGGATAACTGAAATAGAAACGAAGAGTGAAAAAGAAACGGACACTGTTACAGCAATGGCAATATCCTTAAATAATTGTCCGGCCTCGTTTTGTAAGAAAATAATGGGTAAAAAAACCGCAATTGTGGTCAGTGCTGAGGCAATAAGAGCACCCCAGACCTCATTGGTGCCATCATAGGCCGCTTGAAAAAAGGGTTTGCCCATTTTTTTATGGCGATCAATATTTTCTAAAACAACAATGGCTGAATCCACCAGCATACCCACGGAAAAAGAGATGCCGGCAAGGGAAATCGTATTCAGTGAGCGTCCCATGAGATGCAGAATGATAAAGGTTGAAATAATTGAAATTGGAATAGCTAATGCAACCACTGCAGTTGAAGAAATAGTGCGCAAAAAAACTAGTAAAACGGCAATGGCCAGTGCTCCGCCGATTAAGATATTCCTTTGCACCAGATCAATTGAACCTTGAATGTAATGGCGTTTATCATGCAGCCAATCAATTTGTAAGCCCATTTTTTTGAGCTGCCCGGTATTGAGTTGATTGACGACCTGTTCGACATTATTGCTCAGCTCAACAATATTGGTGTTGTTTTCGGGTTTGACACCAATGATTAGCCCTTTGATACCTTCAACGGCAGAAAATGCCCTGGGAATGGCATAACCATAACTCACTGTTGAAATATCTTTTAGACGAACCTGGCGGTTATTATCAGAAATCAGAATAAGTTCCTGAAGGCTTTTGGGTGTCCTAAATTGGGCGGTGGTACGAACACGATAATTGCGGCGATCAATATCGATGGAGCCAGCGGAAATATCTTGATTGTGCCTTTGAATTCTCTCAATGACATCATCGATACTTAATTGATATTTTGCCAGACGATTTATGTCCAGAGTGACCTGCATCTGTTTTTTTGTACCACTGAGCAGAAAAAGTTCAGCAACGCCGGGTACTCGTTCATAATGCTCTCGAACCTGATCATCCAGGTAGGTTTTGTAAGTATCTATATCATTAGGATTTTCAGGCAGTGTTCTGAGCATTGTCCAGATAACAGGTGACGAACTTTCACCTGTGGCCTTAATGATCGGTTTTTCGACATTAACAGGATAATTATCGACTTCAGATAATTTATTACTGACTTCAAGCAGAGCCTTATCAATATTGGTTCCGAGCTTAAATGTAAGAGTAATAGTGCCTAGATTATCCTGTGCTTTTGATTCATAGATGAGTAAGCCAGGGGTGTTTTTAAGGACCAGTTCCTGTTCTTCGATAATATCCTGTTCAATTTCTTTTGGGGAAGCTCCAGCCCAAACTGTGACGATTGATATTTTAGCTTCACTGACATTGGGTGTTAACTGCAGAGGCAGTTTTTGCAGAGAAATCAGGCCGAAAATAAGTAAAAGAATGACGGCAACAGTAATTGTCACTGGTTTATGTAGGGAGTACTTAATTATATCCATAGAGTCTTTAGTTACAGTTTATGTTAAACGTTTCTGATTAGAGGATAGGCATTTGGCCCATTTTTTTTCAAAAGTTGATGTGCAATATGTTCATGCTTACAGGAATTATAGCTTTTTCAATGGCTAATAGTAATCGCTTGTCCTGGAAATACTCGTTCATTGCCTTTCACAATTACTTGCATATCTGCTTTAATTTCAGCTGTTGGATCTTTCGCCGAAATAGAAGCCATAGAGTTGTTATACAAATGCACGGTGACAGGATACATTTTTGCTTTATTCTCATTGTCAGCTGTTTCAACAATAAATATAACATCGCCGCCAAAGCGCTTTATCACGGCATCCCTTGGGACAAGAAGTGCATTGTTTGTGCTTGTTCTGGGCAGGTTTATCTGAGCTTCCATGCCTTCAAATAAGATGCTATCCTCAATTTTCAGTGATATTTTTAAAGGAAATGTCCGGCTTTTATTATCACCCTGTATGATAATTCCTTCTATTGTGCCCGTTAATGAATGGCTACCTACTTTAACCATTATCTTCTGAGATGGTTTAATCTTCAGTGCATAAGAGGCTGGCAGGTCAAATAAGCTCATCACTTTTTGTGGATTCACAAGAGTGGCAATTTTCCCCCCCTTATCAACCCATTCACCGATTTCAATAAAGCGCTCAGTAATAAGTCCATTGAATGGTGCTATGATAATACTTTGCTGGCGTTCAATTACTAAGGCTTCTAATTCCGCATTTGATGAAATGAGCTTTTGATCAATACGGATTTTATCATAATAAATTTCATCGTATTTTTGTTGTGAAACATTTTTTTGCTGCACCAGTTGCTTGTAGCGTTTGAGATCTTTGGTTGATTTTTCTTTAAGTAATTTGAGCTCTTTTAACGATGCCTGAATAGCCTTAATTTTAGAATTCAGTATTTCATGATCCAGCTCGACTAATGTGTCGCCCTGCTGGATTTTATCTGTAGTGTCAAAATTAACCTTGAGAACGAGTCCCTGTGTTTTAGACGCTAAAATAGAGGACTGTGAAAAGTGAATGCTGCCGATAAAAGTCTGTTCTGTATTCAGATTGCCTTGGGTGATGAGTGCGGTCTGCACTAAAGTGGCTGCCTGAGTCGTAGCAGAAAAAATAAAAAGCAGAAATAGTAAGTATAGATTTTTCATTTAGCTTGCAACTTCCTCAAAACCAGTTTCAATGGATCGATGCAGTTTCTCTCGGGTTATATTAATAAACTCTCTCACATCATGCTCCTGATCATCTTTGTGGGTAATAGTCATTGCCATTGCACAATGAATGTTGATAAAACCTGAGCTTGTCTTATACGCACGTCGGTTAATATCATGCAGAATACGTTTAAAGTGACGACAGCGGACATTATCGGAGTTGTCATTATACATGGCAATAAGGAATTCATCGATTTTAGCATGTCCGACCAGATCCATTGGCCGGACATGCCGACATATTCTGGTTGAAATGCTGTTCATGATTTGCTCCTGAACTTTCTGACCATAAGATGTGACAACCTTATCAATATCCATGACTTTTAAAATGGCACAACAGGTTACTCCACCTCTGGAGTGAGTTTGATTTAACAGTTTTGAAAGACGATTTTGAGTATCCTCAATACGACCGAGTCCTGTGATTTTATCTACCGTACATTTATTTTCAAAAAGTTTATGAAGCGTCTGGGTGCTCATTAACAGGTCATTTTGCATGGTCGCAACGCGACCTGCTGAATAAATACGGGCAGCAAGTTCTATCTGATTGGGTGGTTTAACGATATAGTCATCAACACCTTCTTCAAATGCCGTCCGAATGGAAGTGATATCATCCTTGGCTGTCAGCAGAACGATACCGGTATAATGGTGGTTTTCTTCGTCCAGTTGACGGATCCTCTGAGCAAGTTCCAGACCATCCATCTCAGGCATAAGCCAATCAGCCAAAACCACATCAACCGGATGTTCTTCCAGGTGCATTAAAGCTTCTGGTGAACTATTAACCACCTTAACTGAGTTGTAGCCTTCTTTTTTTAGGGCCCGACGAATAAATTCACAGCTGAATTTCATATCGTCAACCACTAGAATGGTGAATGAGTCACGAATCATTACTACCTCGATGTTTTTTTATTGTTATTTTAGCAGTAAACTACATTACTTTATATGGGTAGAAAAAAACAGTCGGATTATCCTACAATATGAATAAAAATAGCATTAAAATTCTGCATACAGCTGACTGGCATCTGGGGCATCGCTTGCATGGTGTCTCAAGAAAATATGAGCATGAATGCTTTTTAAGCTGGTTATTAGAGCAAATAGAGCTCAGTCATGCTGATGTCTTAATTATAGCTGGTGATATTTTTGATTCAGCCAATCCTCCTGCCAGCGCCCAATCAGTTTTTTATGATTTCCTTGTTCAGGCTCGACAAGCCAGACAATCATTAGATATTATCATTATCGGCGGTAATCATGACTCCGCATCACGACTGGATGCACCCTCACAAATTTTATCCAGTCTGGGCATTCATGTGATTGGCGGATTGACCAGGATGGAAGATGGTTGTATTGACTGGCAGCGATTAATGATCCCATTGACTGATCAACATGGAGATATTAAAGCAATTTGCGGGGCGATGCCTTTTATCAGAAATGCTGATTTAGCTCATCGTGAAGTATCGGATGCTAAAAAACAGAAGGATCCGCTAGTCGAGGGTGTCTCTGAACTTTATCAGCAACTCTTTGAACAGATACAGGTATACAAAACGACTCTGAAGCTTGATGATTCGGTGGGACAAATTGTCACTGGACATTGTTACATGGTGGGTACAGAGCTATCAGAACTCAGTGAACGTCGAATTCTGGGTGGGAATCAGCATGCCTTACCAAGCACTATTTTTAATAAAAAAATTGATTATGTTGCTCTGGGACATCTGCATAAAGCACAACGAGTCAGTGATGTGATCCGTTATAGTGGTTCTCCCATTCCTTTATCTTTCAGCGAAAGGCATTATAAACATCAGCTTAGCCAGATTGTTATAAGGACAGAAAAAGAAAACAAACAACTTCATATTGAAGCCATTTACATTCCAGAGAGCGTCGAAATTTTAAGCATGCCCGAAAGAGATTTTGCTACCCTGGCGGAATTGGAACTCTTGCTTGAGCAGTGCTCATTTGCTCCGGCCTCAGGTGATAATAAAACTTATCCCATGCTGGAAGTAAAAGTTGAGTTGGATAAGCCGGAGCCAGGTTTGCGCCAGAAGATCGAATCTATGCTGGAAGGACTTGCCGTTAGATTACTTAAAATCAGTATTCACTATCCGGGTCAACAGGATCCCCTTGCTGATAACAAACAATATGCCCGTCTGGAGGAACTGCATCCAGAAGATGTTTTTCAGCAATGTTATCAGCGACGTTTTGCTCAGCCTGCACCAGAAAAAATAACTGAGCTTTTTCAACAACTGCTTGAGTCGGTTGAGGAACAGGTTTAATGCGCATTTTAGCAATACGCGGTAAAAATCTGGCTAGTCTCAGAGGTGAGTTTGAAGTAGCATTTGATCAACCCCCTTTAAAAGAAGCGGGATTATTTGCTATTACTGGTCATACGGGTGCAGGAAAAAGTACTCTGCTGGATGCCATGTGTCTGGCACTATTTGACAAAATTCCCCGTCTGCTCGGTAGTGCCAATGTTAAAGTGGGACGTCGTGATGAAGAAGAGAAGCTACGGATCAGCAGTAATGATGTGGCTTCAATTATTAGTCGGGGTACCTCGGGTGCCTATGCCGAAGTTGATTTTATCAGTGTGGACAAGTACACCTACCGAGCTCATTGGGAAATTAAACGGGCGAGAAACAAAATTTCCGGGCGTTTGCAAAAACAATCGGTGACTCTGGTCAACCTTGATAGCAATAAAACACTGGGGCAAAATAAAAGTGATACCTTAGAACTGATCAGTGAACGGATTGGATTAACCTTTGAGCAATTCAGACGTTCAGTATTATTAGCTCAGGGTGACTTTGCTGCTTTTTTAAAAGCCAAAAGTGATGAGCGCTCTGCCTTGCTGGAACGAATTACCGGGACTGAGATTTATACACAACTATCCATTTCGGCTTATCGAAACTTTCAGGAGCAGGAACAACGCCTCAATCAGATTCAGGATAAAATAAATTATGACATGCCTCTGGAAAATCAGCAGCGTCAGGATCTAAAAATTAAAATTGCTCTTTTAAGTGATGAGTTATCTGACCTGAAGCAAAATATTGATCATGGCCAGTCATTATTTCAATGGCATGAGAACAATGAACAATTACAAAAAGAACAGCTTTCAGTCAGCCAGAATTTAGCACACTTAAAACAAGAGTTAACAAATAATATACCTTTAAAAATAGAACTAAATAAAATACTCTCAATACAAAACTTACGTCCTATACTTCAGCATCTGGATGAATTGAAGAAAAATACAGGTGAACATAGTGACCAGTTGGAGAAAAAAATACTTGAGCTTGAAACAGCAAAAACAAATGAAGAAAAATCGACTTCCAAGGTCAAAAATAAATATACTGAATTAAAAGCTGCAGAGCAGCAGTACCAGAAAATTAAACCGAAATTACTCATTGCAAGAGAGCTGGATACCCAGATAAAACTGGCTAATAAAGAATGCATCGGTTTAGAAAAGCAACTTATAGAGCTCAGTGCTTCTTTAGCAGAACTAGAAGCTAAAAAAATTGATACAGAAAAAACATTGATTGAACTAAATACTAAAGAACAGGATTCAGCTAAAGTATCAGATGAGCTTGTTGATTTGCAAAAACAGAGACAGGCTGTTTCACTTGAAGTGCTTAATGAGCAAAAAGAGTCTATTGAAAACCAATACAGTTATTTACAAAAAGCAGCACAAATCCATCAATCTTATATTGAAGCTGAGTTAAAAATAGAACAGGGTCAAATAGATCATCTAGAGCAACAAACCAATCTAAGTAGTCTGGAAAATAAAATAACTCAGTATAGTGCGCAGCATCAAATTTCGTTGGCTTTGCTGGAAGAATCAAAACGTGCCTATGTGATCATGCAGGAATCCGTGACTCAAGGGGCTCAGTCTTTACGCAGTCTATTAAAGGATGAACAAGAATGTCCGGTTTGTGGTGCGACTGAACATCCCTGGGCTGATCATGAAGCCATTTTAAATGAACAATATCAACAACAGACGGAGAGAGTAAAAAAGCTGGAAAAATCAGTACAAGCGGATTTTATTGAAATGAATCATCTTCAGCAGAAAGTGGAACATGGAAAAGCTGAGCAGGTACGAGAGATTAAAATCCAGAAGCAACTGACACAGGAGCTGAAACAACTGATAGAACAGTGGCAAAATATTGTTAATATTCTTATGGATAAGGGCTTACAATCACTGCATGAAAAAAGCCATAGAGAACATAATAACAGCTGTTTAGTCACTGAGATTCAGCAACTTGAGATCCAGTTAAACAGAATTAAAGAGCAGCAAAAACAGGCGATCTCTGTGCAGAAACAAATTGATCAGTGTCAGCTCAGAAAAGACTTACTTCAAAATGATGAAAAAGCACTAAGGCAAATACTTTCTGAGCAGGAATTATTAGTAAATAATATCAAGAATTTTCAGCAGCAGAAAAATCAGCAACAGAAAAGTCAATTCAAGCAACAAACTTATAAAATAAATCTTCAGGAAAAACGTCAACAGGTATTCTCTGGGCTGCAGTTCAATCAACAGATGTTTGCAGCAGAGCCGGGCATGGGTGCAGATGCAGTTGAAGCATTATTTATTCAGGATCAGACTCAATTGTTGAACCAGTATGATTCTGAAAAACAGGCACTGGAAACACTTAGAAAAAATTTAATTAAATTAACTGAGCAATATCAAAATTTACGTACACAACTGGAACAGAATAAGCAGCAACAATTGCATCAGGAACAACACTTAAGTCTGAAGTTGGAAGCATGTTCACTGAAGCTGTCGGAAGTTAAACAATTATTGCAATATGATGAACAGTGGATTGAGCAGAAAAAGAGTGACTTTGAGTATTTAAATAAAAATATTATTAAATTGGAAACACTGTTGGCTGAGCGTGATTTGAAACTTGGTCAACATAAAAAACTTTTTCAGTACTTTCCTGAACTGCTTCAACAGAGTTCAAAAGAAAATTTATCTGAGCAAGTTAAAGAGCAAATTAAGGTAAAAAAAGATAAGCAAAACAAATATCAGGAAACATTGTTAGCATTAAAGCAGGATGATGAAAAGAAAAAACGTTTTGCCTGCTTTCAGGAAGAATTATTTGCTCAAAAAATCAGCTGGAGTCATTGGGCGGCATTGAATGAACTGATTGGTTCTGCCAGTGGTCATAAATTCAGGATCTTTGCTCAAAGCCTGACTCTGGAATCATTACTGGCTCATGCTAATGAACATCTTAATGATTTTGCCCGCCGCTATCAATTGCAGCGGGTACCGTCCACGGATTTAGACCTGCAGGTTATTGATCGTGATATGGCTGATGAAGTTCGTAGTGTACAAAGTCTTTCCGGCGGGGAAAGTTTTCTGGTGTCGCTGGCTTTAGCATTGGGACTGGCGTCATTATCATCAACAAAAACACAAGTGGAGTCATTATTTATAGATGAAGGCTTTGGTACTCTGGATCAGGAGACTCTGGATATAGCCATTGCCAGTCTGGATACCTTGCAGAGCCTGGGTCGTAAAGTCGGCATTATTTCTCATGTGCCTATTCTGGTGGAACGTATCGGGGTTCGGGTGGTGGTGGAAAAACTTGGTGGAGGTCAAAGTCGGGTGTTGGTAGAATATTAATATTCTATGGCCAACTGATTGATTTTAAAACAATCTAAACTAGAGGTATTAGTTTTGTCATCTGGCTGTTTTCTTGGCTTCTATGCTGAGTCAGTTATGAATCCACAAAAGCCATGAGCCAGAAACTATTTTCTGGAATAAAAATCAGCACTTAAGCAAGTAGATGATGAGCAATAGGGTGAAATGATTCAATAATTGTTAACACCTCAGGAGTTAAAACAATAATTAAAGTCTCTTGCGAAAAAAATGTAGCAGGGTGATTATATCGAACCTCAAGAACTGGAAATAATAATAATTGAAGTATATGATTAATCTATACAAAGCTAAATCTCTCAAATGATAGAACATATTGTTCAATTCGATTCAAGAAATGCCTTAATTACAGTGAATAAATTACTAGAAAAAGTTGAGTTTACACAAGTGTGTGAGATGCAATATGCCTGATAAACCCGTCGTGTTAATTGTTGATGATGCAGTCACTAATACTATGGTGCTGGCTGGTTGCCTGAAAGATAAATACCAGATTAAAGTGGCCTCAGATGGTTTGCGCTGTCTGGAACTTGTGTTACTTAAGCCAGAGCCGGACTTGATTTTGCTGGATATTGAGATGCCCGGTATGGATGGTTATGAAGTGTGCAGGCAATTAAAAGGCAATACTTTGACGAAAGACATTCCCATTATTTTTGTGACGGGGAATGATCAGGATGAAGATGAAGAAAAAGGTTTAAATCTAGGTGCAGTGGATTACATTACCAAACCTGTTCGTCCTTCGATCATGAAAGCCAGAGTGAGGACTCATATCACATTGAAGCAGCAAAGAGATCAATTGCTGTCTATGGCAACTCATGATCAATTGACCGGGCTTTACAATCGCCACTATTTATTGCACAGTGCACAAAATAAAATTTCTCTTTCTCTTAGACATGATTTGCCATTAAGTCTGGTGATGATGGATATTGATCACTTTAAAATGGTTAATGATACTTATGGACATCCGGTGGGTGATATTGTTTTACAGAAAATTGCGGAGCTATTGGAGAAACATTGCCGTCAGGAAGATATTGTGGTTCGTTTTGGTGGTGAGGAATTTGTTATTATGCTTGATCATACCGATCTTCATGATGCAGAAGAAAAAGCAGAAAATCTCAGGAGTCTAATTGAAGCCTTAAATCCGGAACAATTATTAGTGACCATGAGTATGGGAGTTGTGCAATTAAAACCAGATGAAGACAATATTGCTGAGTTGATAAAAAGGGCTGATATTGCCCTGTATTCTGCTAAGGAAAATGGGCGAAACAGGGTTGTTGTGGCATCATAAGTGCAGAGCGGAATAAAAAAAGCCGTAGCAAATTTTCTGCTACGGCTTTTTTTATTAGTTAAGTTATCTTTTTAAAGATTACTTAGCAGCAGGTGCTGCTGGAGCAGCAGGCGCTTGAGCTGACCATTGCTTCATTCTTTCTTCATATGCTTTACGAGCAGCTTGCATTTGAGCTTGTTGCTGCTGTTGCATTGCCTGCATACGCTTCTGATGAGCTTCCATCTGAGCTTTTTGTTGTGCAGTCGGTGCTGGAGCAGCCATAGGCATTGGAGCAGGCATTGGTGCTTGCATCATAGGCGCTTGACGACCATATCCACGTCCATCAGTGTTCTGATAGTTATTATAGCCATTGCCGCGGAAGTTAGAGTTGTTATAACCATTGTAGTTGCTGTTACCGCTTCCGTAAGCTGAACCGCGTGTGTTACCTTTACCACGACCACGGCCGCGAGCTTTAATAGTGATTTCAACATCACCGTCCATATCTGCATCACCAGAACCGTCGCCCCAGCCATTACCATAGCCATTGCCATAAGCATTGTTGTTCATATTGTTATAGCCGTTACCACGAAAGTTAGAATTACTGTTTCCATCATCCCAGAATGCACTGGCAGACATAGAAGCAGTAGTAGCAGCGATTGCAACAGCGATTAATAATTTTTTCATTGTATACTCTCCAGAGTTAGTAAATATAAGGTTTAATATGTGTTGTGTATCCGTTTCGGATTGATAGAAACAAGCAATCTGTTTGTTCAATCTCTTTATTTAGTGAGTCCAGTATATCTCTGTGTTTTAATATAAGCAACTATTAATATAAAAAAAAGAGGTTTTTTTTAATGGATAGTTTTTAACTAAGCGCTTGTATTTATTGAACTTAGGGTTAACCCTTAGAAAAATACCCTTCAAAAGTGTATTCACAAAAACCATGTTATTAGTGACAGGTTTCAATCATTGTGTTGTCCTGAAGGCTGCTAGACTAATAGTTTTGTGGATCCAATATCAGAGGTTTAAGTATATGCCACATATTATTGCTAATTTCTATCTGAGCCTTTTCATTTGGGTGCAGGCCGTCCTGCTGCATTAACTCTGCTCGTAGAGCGATTGTTTCAAGTAAAAAAGGGATTGCGGTTAAAGAGTATTTTTTTATCAGATCATTATAGATGTTTGCAAAGGCCTGGGTGTATTTTTTACCGTAATTGGGAGGAATGCTGATGTTCATCAACAGCACTTTTGAATCGGCAGCAAGACAGGCTTGAATTAGTTGCTCCAGATTTTTTCTGATGTGTTTTATAGAAAGACCTCGTAAGCCATCATTTGCACCTAACTCAATCAGAACCCAGTCTGGTTTAAATTTATCCAGTGCAATATTTAATCGATTCAGGCCATTTGCTGTGGTATCACCGCTAATACTGGCATTGATTATTTGGATATTGTTCTCACTCATTTTTTTCTGCAGTAAATCTGTCCAGTTCTTCCCTTGCGCTATGCCGTAACCAGCACTCAGGCTGTCGCCAAGAATGAGTAGATTTTTATTTGTTTTCATGCCGGATGCACTGACATTGTTGTGTTGAAGGGTTAATATGAAACCAATTAGATAAACAATGGTCAAAAATTTTATATTGTTACGGGACATCTGACGAATAATTGTTTTTTCACGTATCACGAAAGTCACTCACCATGAGAATAAAGAGGTTTTGATTTGTTAACTGTTAATAGCTTAGCAAAAATAATAATAACGCCCAATAGCCATTTGAATATTTTAAATAATATTAACTTTCATCTGCAAGCAGGGGAATCAATGGCGATTACTGGGGTATCGGGTTCTGGAAAGTCAACACTGCTTTCGTTACTGGCGGGTCTGGACAAACCAACATCGGGACAAGTTAAAATTGATGGTCAATCTTTGACCAAACTGGATGAGGAGCAGCGGGCTGCTCTTCGGAGGGATAAAATCGGTTTTATTTTTCAGTCTTTTCATTTGATCCCGGCATTAACTGCACTGGATAATGTCATGCTGCCGCTGGAGCTGAAGGGCGATAAGAATGCTCGGGAACAAGCGTTTAATCTACTTGAACGTGTTGGTTTATCTGAGCGATACGAGCATCAGCCATTGCAACTATCTGGTGGTGAACAGCAACGGGTAGCCATTGCAAGAGCCTTTGCGGGTGAGCCTGAAATCTTATTTGCTGATGAGCCAACGGGTAATCTGGATCAACTCAGTGGTGAAAATGTGATTGAACTATTGTTTCAATTGAATCAGGAGCAGGGAACAACTTTGGTGTTAGTCACCCATGATCCCTTATTGGCAAGAAACTGCCATCGACAGTTTCGCTTAGAACAGGCATCTTTACAGGAAGTTATGTTGCAGGGAACTGACTAAATGAGCGTATTCAAACTTGCCTTAAAATTTTTTATACGTGAATTAAGACATGGTGAATTTCATCTTTTGTTACTCTCATTATTGATTGCAACGGGCAGTTTAACCAGTGTTAGTTTTTTGATTCAACATATTAATTATTCGATGAATTCGCATGCCAGTCAACTAAATGGTGCACAATTGATTTTAAAGTCATCGACTGCCGTACCGAAAAGCTGGTTAAAAAAGGCTCAGGAGGATAACCTGGAGTTTGCTCAGATGCAAAAGTTCACCAGCATGCTGGTTTTTGGGGATGAGTTTAAATTAGCCCAGGTAAAAGCTGTTTCTGATAATTTTCCATTGCAGGGTGAACTACGGATCATAAGAAAAAATGAATTAATAGTATCGAAAGCACCACCGGGTGGTGAAATTTGGCTGGACTCACGCTTAAATGAGCAATTTAATGAATATACGACTAATACACGCTCATCCGTCATTGAGTTAGGTGAGTCTAAATTCCATGTTGGCGCAATTCTTCAGCGAGTGCCTGGACAATCCAGTTCTTTTTTTAGTATTGCTCCCAGTGCAATGATAAATTTAACAGATCTTGCTTTGACAGATACTGTTCAACCAGGAAGCAAGGTTGACTATCTTTATTTTTTTTCCAGTTCGTCTGCTGATCCATTAAGCTCGGATTCATTAAAAAGGTATCAAAAATGGCTGCAAGATAAATTACTGCCGGGGCAGACACTTCGTTCTGGTGTGGAAGACATCAAAGCCGTTAATGCCAGTTTGCAGAAAGCAGGGCGCTTTCTATCACTTGCTGCAATGCTGACCCTACTTTTATCTGCAGTTGCTATTGCTATTAATAGTTATCAATATGGTCAGAAACAATTTAAGAATAATGCAATTTTACTGTGTCTGGGATGCAGTGAAAAAAATATACTGCATCTTGAACTGTTTAAATTGTTTCTTGTAGGGCTGGCCGGAAGTCTGATGGGAATTATTATTGGCTATTTTGTTTTTATCGGCCTTCTGAATTTAATTGAAAGTGTTTTACCTCTTGGTACTTTTTCAGAAACTACAGGTGGTGAGCTTCATTTTTACACGTTGCCAATTTGGACAGGGTTGGTCTCAGGTCTGTTTTTACTCTTAAGCCTTTCTATGGCAAATTTGAGTCAAATACGTAAAATTTCACCAATGGGATTGATACGCAAAGATTTTCTACAACAAAACTTCAATCGCAAATGGTTTTATCTGATGTCCTTTTCAGGTTTAATTATTATTTCTTTTTGGATGACAGGGAATGTTCAGATCACCCTCTGGTTTTATCTGGTGCTATTGTCCAGTGTGATGATACTCTATTTTGTGGCCCGATTTGTACTTTATCTGGTTATCAAGTCAGGGCGTCATTTTCAGATGATTAACCGGCTTTCATTGCTTAATTTAGAACGACATAAGCAGGCTGTGTTATTGCAGATCACAACCTTTAGTTTGATTTTTTCGTTATTGATTATTATTTTTCTTATTCGCACAGAGTTGCTGGAGAATTGGCAGGCACAATTCCCGAAAGAAACACCGAATCATTTTGTAATAAATATACAAAGTGTTGAAAAACAGCAATTTGAAGATTTTATGCAGCAAAATAGTATCAAAACTCAGGGGCTGTATCCCATGGTGCGTGGACGATTGAGTTATTTGAATCAAAAACCAATTATGCAGGCTGTGCCTGAGGAGGCACGCGATCATAATGCCCTGCATCGTGAACTGAATCTGAGCTTTGATATCACGAAGCATAATGAAGCTCATGTCAAAGGCAGTCAGGCAGAAATTTCAATTGAACGTTCTATGGCCGAAGTACTTAATATTCAACAGGGAGATCTACTTGGCTTCCAAATTGGTGCACGAAAAATAGAGGGAATCGTGACTGATATCCGAGTGGTAGCATGGGATTCTTTTCAGCCGAATTTTTATATCATTTTTTCCCCGGGCCTTATCGAACAATATCCTATGAACTGGATTGCCAGTTTTTATTTAAACACTGATGATCAATTTAAGCTTAATAAGCTCATGCAACAATTTCCCGGTATTACTATTATAGAGGTTGATGAAATACTTAGAGAAGTGCAGTTGATTATTAATAGGGTGTCAAATGCAATTGAACTGATCTTTGTTTTTATTGTGGTTGCCGGAGTATTAATCTTAAGCTCATCGTTATTAGTGACATTGGCCTCACGGATGTATGAAAATGCAGTGCTGCGTACACTGGGGGCCAGTGCCAGACAATTGCGGCATTATTTGTTCATTGAGTTTACAGTGGTTGCTCTGATAACTACTCTGGTTGCCGTTGTGCTGGCAGAAAGCGCCAGCTATGTGCTGTATCAGCAGGTTTTCCAAATGGATTACAATCTGCATCCACAGGTCTGGTTAAGTATGAGTATTATTGCCCTGCTGCTCATTTGCGGTCTGGGCCTGTTGATGGTGAATAAAATATTTACTCAACCAGCAAATTTATTGCTCAATCAATGGACTGAATAGTTGCTTTACATGTTAGTCAATCTCAATGATAAATCTGAAAAATATGTATATTTGCTAAAATTTTAATACAGGTTAAGGAAAAATTTTGTAGTATGCGTATGATATTGATTATTCAAATACGCATCATATGACAGGTGTTTAGTTCTTTTGGTTGTAAGTTAAACTAATAAAATATATAAGTTAAGCTAACCCGAATTTAATTGACACATTTATTATGATCAATGTACTTTTACTGAAAACGGCAATCCTTAGTTAAAACTAAGAGGCGCAAAGCTACCGATCTAAGGGATAGTAATCCTATGATAGCGGAGTTACCAGTGATGTCTGATAGAAAAATTATCATCCGGAACTTCTGCTCAAACCTATCATTTGTAACTTCCCTATAAACTTGAACGTTGGCTAACTACGTTTTTTTAAATGGGAAAATAGATGAACCTTAACAATAAATTACCTCAAAATCATCGATCATTTATCGTATTATTCATCTGCTTCTTTAGCGTTCACCCCATTTATGCCCAGATAAGCATTAATGAAGCAATTAATATTGCGGGAAAGCAAAGAATGTTGACACAACGCATGTTAAAAAATTATGCCATGGTTGGTATGGGAAATGACTATGGTGATCCCGCTAAAGATTTGCAGCATAATATCCAGATTTTTGATGAAGCATATCAAAATCTTAAAGCCTTACAGATTAATTCAGATGTTAACAAAAGCCTGAATGACGTTGAACAATTATGGCATCCAATAAAAAAAATTATACAAACAAAACCTGAAAAAGAAAAAATAGCTAAACTACAAAAAGCGCTGGATGCCCTCCTGTCTGCCAGCCATAAAACAACCAATATGATAACAAAAGCATCTAATAAGGGATCATCCGAGATAATAAATATTTCTGGTCGCCAAAGAATGCTGTCACAAAGAATGGCTGCGCTTTATATGCTAAAGGTTTGGGGTCTTGACGATCCAGAATTTATAAATAAATTAAATGATTCAATGGATGAGTTTAGCAAAGCTCAGGATACATTGCTTAAATCCAGTATTAATACACCTGAAATTAGTGTTGGTCTTGCTAAGGTGAAAAAGTCATTCAAGTGGTTTGAAGTAATGGGACGTTCAAAATCAGGGAGGTATGCTCCCACAATTATATCTAAATCAGCTGATAAAATACTTAAAGAAATGGATAGAATTACCGATCTTTATTCAAAATCAGCGAATTAAAAATAAACTGTTTTAAGGTAAAAACAATGAACAGACTAATAAAGTTTACAATTTTCAGTATCATTTTATTTTCAATATTATTTCAGGGAGCATTTGCAGCAAAAAAATATACCACAGCAGAACTGATTAATATTGCCGGCATGCAGCGAATGCTGTCACAAAAAATTGCCAAGGCCTATTTCTTTTATGGTAAACAGGTTCGTCCGGAAAAAACACGCAAACAACTTATGGATAGTATTGCCCTCTTTAATAAAAACTACCAGATACTTTCAAGTAATATCAGTGATGAGAAAGTACAGGATCTGCTGGTTTTTATTGAAATGAGTAAAGATGAGTTGCCGCCCCTGGCTAAAGAACCTTTTAATAAAGACAATGGCTCATTAATGCTTGATTATAGTGAGACATTACTTGAGGCCAGTCATGATATTGTTTTGCGCATCGAAGGAACTACTAAAAATAAAGCTGATAAGCTCGTTAACTTGTCTGGTCGCCAAAGAATGTTAACCCAACGAATTGCCAAATTTTATATTGCCTATCAATTAGGATTTAAAGATATTAATACGGTTAACCAGCTTAATAAAGCAATGAATGAATTTGAACAAACCCATGCAATACTGGCAAAGGATAAACGCAGTACAAATCAAATCAAAAAAGATCTGAATGAGGTTGCCAGACTATGGAATGTTGTTAGAAAGTTTTATAAGGATGTCGAACGGGGTGGTTTACCTGTTATCGTTCTTTCCAGTACAGATAAAATTATGGTAACCATGAACCATGTGACAAAAATGTATGTAGAGCTTGATAAAAAATAATTTTTAGCTAAATAACTGAGGAGTACAGATATCATGAATAATGGATTAACTCTGTTTTTCTCTCTTATGATGATAATATTTTTTCTTTTCCCTATGACTGCCTTTGCAGAATCGTCTGGATTAAGAACCATTGTAATTGAAAAAAATACAGCGCAACCAGTACAAGTAATTACTGATGAATCGAAGCTTTTAAAGTATGCAAAGGAACTTCAAATTCAATCTCAGATCATTGCCAAAAATTATTTTTATATTTCGCAAGGTCTTCGTGAAAATAAAGCTGGTATTGAAACTGTACGATCAGTAGGGGTGATTGATAAGAGTCTAAATGCTCTATTAGCTAATATAAATGATTCTGAAAAGAAAAATTTATTACAATACCTGAGTCATATTCATATGGATTCTAAAGAGCTTTTAAATGAACAGTACTCAGAAGATAATGCTTCTCAAATTGTTGATTATAGTGAAACCGTTTATGAAGCTTCTCAGTCAGTTATTGATTATTTATCTGAAAAATCTGGAGTCAATTACTCACTTCAGAATGATATCTTGCATCAGCAGTTACTACTCCAGCGGATTAGCAAATTTTATATCGCTTATCAGGTCGGCTTTAATGATGAAGCAATGTTAAAGAAACTAGCAGAAGAAGTGAAAAAATTTGAAAAAGGTCTGGAAGATATTGGTTCTCATAAATTTAAAAATGAAGAGCAGGAATTTATTTATAGCCGCCTGGAACATTACTGGACAATATCCAGAAAATTTTATGAAGGTATGAAAGAAGGTGAATTAACGTTGATTGTGTCTGTTTCTACCGATCATATGGTTTCTTATTTGAATAAAATCTTAGCGATGGAACAAATGGGCAAACAATCTATAGAATTGGTGACAAGTTCAGACTAGGTACCTTATATTCCAGAGAAGGAATTCTTTTATCAATATCAAATTTAGTATCCTGAAAGTGCATGTTCCTGAAACTTTAGAGTAGGGGAGTTTCTTGGAAAATACTCTCTTATTAATACTGTTGTCTGAACTGACATGATTTATTCCTGTTTAAATAACAGTAACTGCTTAAATACATACTCTCTTGTCAAGATAAATTTAACGCGATCGCGCTACTTTTATACTATAGTTGTATTGATGTTAATTTTTTCAGGAATATAATTTATGTCTCAAAAACACATCAAGTCAGGCTATAGTGTGCTCTTTGTAGTAAGTTTGTTTTTTCACTGCACTGCTATGGCATGCACATTAACAATGGGTTACCGTTCTAGCGAGCGCATGCCATTAATTTCCCGACAAACCTCTGATTCAGGCTTGTATCAACATCTCTATAGCCTTGCTGCAGATAAAATAGGCTGCCAATTAAAAATAGAAAGAGGCCCCAAAAAACGTATTTTAAAACGTTTAAATCAAGGAGTAATTGATTTTTATCCTGGCTTTAGTTTTAGCCTTAAACGTGCTGAGAATGTTTTTTTTATGGAAAATGGCTTACCCGGTGGTGATGTTGGTATTTCCTTAAATACCATGAAAAATATTACAGACATAAAACAGCTTGAGGGTTATACCCTGTTAACAGCACTGGGCTCTGTAGATACTGATAATAAACTCATGGGGGTCACCATTCATAAAGTACGTGAAATGACAATTGATAAAGCAATTTCTCTGATACAAAAAAAACGGGGAGACTTTTATATTTACAATAAATCAAGTATAGAGTATTACATTAAGAAAAATAAAAATAAAGTTGATAATATTAAAATTCATTCAGACTGCTGTGGTGGAATAAAACCGCTCTATTTAGGCTTCTCAAAAAAATCGATTCATTATAAGCAGCAGGATAATCCTGACTTCAATAATTCACAAGCAATTAATATTCTAAATTATCCTCAATTACTCTCAAAAAATTCAATTGCTTATAAATTTCAACAGGCACTTAAAGAATTAGTAAATAGCGGAAAAACTCAAGAGCTATATGATCAATATTATGAATGATACTATCTGTTTAAAAATTTTGATGAATAAATCATTGCTGTTTATAAGTTCTTTTTGCCTGTGTCTGTTCAGTTTCTCTGTTTCTGCCTCAGTTAAAATAACGCAGCAAATTGCTGACCTTAGTGCCGCCTCACTATACCATATTGATAATGAAGAACTGCCCAATTTACTCAAGAATATCTTAATAGAAAATTCAGAAGTTAAAGCACTGAGCATACAGGAAAGCAATGAAACCGAAATATTTTTTACTTTTTTCAGGGAAAATAAGCAGTTTATCTATAATCAGCCCATTCCACAATGGCTTACACAGTTCAAAAAAGACGAGTCAGATATTTATTATAAAAATAAGCTCATTGGTAAACTAATCATTTATTTTAAAAATGACATAAAAATACAGTTATCAAAACAGGAAGAAGAATGGCTCAATAAAAATCTAATCACAAAAATAGGAATGATGGAATATTGGCCTCATGATAGTAATAGTAATAGTCTGCACACAGAAGTTTTAAAACTGATCAATAAATACAGCGGAACCAATCTGGTTCCAGTAAAATATTCCACATGGGGAGATGGTTATAGCAGAGCCGTCAAAGGTGATGAATTACATGGAATTATGGGACTTAGCTGGAGCAAAGCAAGGGAAGAGAACTACTTTTACTATACGCCAGCTTATAATTATACTCCCTCCTACCTTGTTACACGAAAAGATGAATTAAACATAAAATTTCTAGAAGATTTAAATAATAAAACTATTTATTTAGAAGCTCATTCTATTACTCATAATTTAATCTCAGAGAGATCCCCTGATGCAAAAATTATAGACAAAAACAATATTGATGACATTTATATGAGTCTTTCCTCTTCAAAAGAAGCGAGTGCAATGGTTGCTGAATTTATTAATAAAGACACATTAACAGCCTACGATTTGAAAGTTGTTAAAGAAATATATTCTCGCTATGGAGAAGCATCTATTGGCATAAATCATAAATACCCTGAACTTGCCTCTATTATTGATAAAGCCTTTAAAGTTATTCCTAAAAAAGAATTATCATTATTAAGAGATAAAGACTGGGCAGGTAAAGACTTAAAAGATAAAAATATACTTTCAATCAATCAGCGCCAATACCTTAAAAATAAAAAAACTTTAAATATCTGTACCAATCCTAATTGGGAACCGATAGAGTTTAGAGAAAATGAGTTGGAAAAAGGTATATCAATTGATATTTTAAAAATCATACAGGAACAATTAGATTTAGAATACAACTATGTAAAGACATCTACATGGAAGCAATCACAAAAATTCCTGGAAGAAAAAAAATGTGATATCCTGCCCAGTGCGATTACAACCGAAGAAAGAAAAAAATACGCCAACTTTACAAGCCCCTATTTAAAATATGATCTGGCAATTATTACAACGGCTGATAAACCACTAACTGGAAACCTCAAGTCCATAACCAGTAAAACCATGTCAAGAAAAAAAAGTTCGGGGCTGATATCGCGATTAAAAAAGAAATATCCCTACATAAAAATTAAAGAAACAAAAAATCATCAGGAAGCACTACAGGAGGTCATCGATGGTAGTGTTTATTTCACTATTACCACAGTACCTGTCTTTTCCTATTATAAAAGTAAATATGGGCTGAAAAACTTACAGGTCGCTGGATATACAGATATAAAATACAATCTCAGTATTGCTGTCAGAAAAGATGATAAAACTTTATTAGATATCTTAAACAAATTATTGCAGTCGGTTCCAGGCTCAACTTATGATGTGGTTCATGATAAATGGGCCAGTGTAAAAGTAGTAAAACAGACGAACTGGATGTTAGTAATGCAAATATCTGGTGTAATTATTATCATTCTACTCTTTGTTGTATGGAATAATAGAAAACTAAAATCTATGGTCGATAAAAAAACCATAGAAATAACCAAATTACTTTCTTCTTTTGATAAAAATGTTATTGCCAGTAAAACAAATATTGATGGCATAATAATCTATGCAAGTGAAGCACTATGTAATGTAAGCGGTTATAGTGAAAGTGAGTTAATCGGTAAACCACAAAACATATTCCGACATCCAGACATGCCCCAAAGTACTTATACAGACTTATGGTCTACCATTAAATCAGGCAAACAATGGCGCGGAGAAATTAAAAACTTGAAAAAAACAGGTGGGTTTTTCTGGGTTGATGCAGTTATTAGTCCAGATTATGATTTAAAAAATAATGTTGTTGGTTATAGTGCTATAAGACATGACATTACATCAAAAAAAGAAGTGGAAGATCTTACCGCTAATCTTGAGAAAAAAATAGCAGAAAGAACCGCTGATTTATCAGAAGCAAAAAAAGAAGTTGAAATCATACACCAACACACCCGGGAATCAATTGAATATGCCTCTCTTATTCAAAGTGCAATAATACCTGATAATGAAATTTTTAAAGATTATTTTCACGATTTCTTTTCTATATGGCAGCCAAAAGATATAGTTGGAGGAGATATCTTTTTTGCAGACAAACTGCGCCATAAGGATGAACTTTTATTAATGGTGATAGATTGTACTGGGCATGGTGTTCCAGGTGCTTTTGTAACCATGCTCGTCAAAGCAGTCGAAAGACAGGTTATTGCTCATATTTTAAATTGTAAGGACAGTGTCAGCCCAGCAAAATTATTAATGATATTTAACAAAAGCATTAAAAATCTTTTACAACAAGAAACCGTTGATTCAGTTTCCAATGCAGGTTTTGATGGCAGTATTTTATATTACAACAAAAAACAAAAGCAGCTCAAATTTTCTGGTGCTGAATCTACACTTTTTCTGATTCAGAATAACACACTTAAAACCATTAAAGGCAATAGACATTCCATAGGCTATAAGAAATCTGATCCTGATTATGAATTTACAGAACATACCATTGATGTCAGTGAAGAGACGACGGTTTATCTTACATCCGATGGTTATCTGGATCAAACTGGCGGAACAAAAGGATTTCCCTTTGGCAAAAAGCGTTTTACTAAATTACTAATAGATAATCAGAAGCTTACTTTTGCGGAACAGAAAAAAATACTTATTTCAGAATTACGCCAATACCAGGCAGATGAAGAGCGTAATGATGATGTTACCGTTCTTGGGTTAAGAGTTTAAACTAATACTATAGTGTGTAATATCAAGTATAAAATATATGTCAGACAATAAAATAAGGAGTTACAAGTGCAAATATCACAACTTGAAACAATATTAGATGATGATGGAATTATATTTTTAACCTATGGAGGGCTATTAACACAGGCACTTATTGTCGGCATGACGGAAGCTCTGGAAAAAGAATCAAAAACACATGATTTAAATAAAAAAGTGGCCCATAACTTGTTAACAATATTTATAGAATTGTCTCAGAATATGATGAACTATTCAAAAAAATCAAATATGTCTGGCAATGCCATAGATTCCAAGGGCTTAATTATTGTTGGGCTTGATAAAGACGCTAATGAGTATTATGTCTTTTCCAGGAACATAGTAAATATAAATGATTCAGAAAAAATTATTCCAAAAATAAAACAGGTTTTGTCGCTGGATAAAGCGGCTCTCAAATTGCTTTATAGAGAGCTTCGTAAAAGCGGCCGGGAAAAACATGAAAAAGGCGCAGGTATTGGCTTTGTAGAAATAGCTAAACGATGTGATTCAATGGAATGTGATTTTACAGATATTAATGATGAAACCCAATATTTTTCTTTAAAAGCAACTATACATAATGTAAAGGATTAAGCAAATGGAAAACTTATTTTTAGAAGGTACTCAATATACACCAGAAATTAATATGAATGCTGAATCAGGTGTGATTTCTATGGTAGGTAAATCTTATCCTGAAAATACCTTTGACTTTTACCAACCGATTATGGACTGGGTAACGGCTTATTTTAATGGTGAGGCTAAAAATAAAACCGTAGTCAATATGGAAATTATTTACTTTAATTCCAGTAGTTCCAAACTGTTTTTTGATTTTTTTGATGTGCTGGATGAACAAAAAGACAAACATCACGTTGAGGTCAACTGGATCTATGATGAAGAAAATGAAAGTGCTTTAGAAGCAGGGGAAGATTTTATTGAAGACTTTGAGAACCTTGTTATTAATTTAGTGGGTAAATAATAATTATGGAAGCACCAGAAGATAATTTACTCAGAGAATTGAATGATTTAAAAGCAAGTTTTACCAAAACAATTGACAAGCTCGCCAAAGATCTAAAACGCCAGAGCAAAATTATGGCACGCAGTGACAAACGGCAAAGAAAAGAATATGACGAACTGCAAGCAAAACTGCAAGAAGTAAAAGATTTAAGTGCTGAAATCGAAGAAACTCAACGTGAAGTTGTACTTACTATGGGGGCAATTGGTGAAAGTCGTTCCAAAGAAACCGGCAATCATGTGAAACGTGTAGCAGAATACACTTATATATTGGCAAGGTATTATGGGCTTCCAGAAAAAGAATGTGAAATGCTCAAGCAGGCCTCACCTATGCACGATATAGGCAAAGTTGCTATTCCTGACTCGATTTTAAACAAACCTGCTCGTTTTACCCCAGAAGAATTTGAAAAGATGAAAGAGCATGCCCAGCTGGGTTATGACATGTTAAAATATTCAAATCGTTCACTACTGAAAATGGCATCAATTGTGGCCTATGAACATCATGAAAAATGGAATGGTAAGGGGTATCCCAATGCCACTTCTGGTGAAGATATACATATCTATGGGCGCATTACCGCGTTAGCAGATGTGTTTGATGCACTAGGCAGTGCCAGAGTATACAAACCAGCCTGGGATGATGAGAAAATATTTAATTTATTTAAGGAAGAAAGAGGCCAGCATTTTGAGCCGGCTCTCGTTGATATTTTTTTTGGACATCTGGATGAATTTCTGCAAATAAGAGATTCTCTAAAAGATGTTTAGCTCACAACTCAGTCAGATACCTCTAGCAAAGCCAGAGGCTTGAATTTGTTAGCCGCTTAAAGCGGACTGGTTTAATAACCACCAGAGGTGGTAACGCTTTAAAAAAATTCAGTTCATCAACTCTCTGAGCTTCTTTTTCCTGATACCTTATATATTCCGAACAACACCCTCATCACAACCAATTATTGCAGCATTATTTGTTATAGAGTTTATAGTGGTTGCTCTGATAATTACTCGGATTGCTGTTGTGCTGTATCAGCAGGTTTTCCAGCTGTACTCACAGGTCTGGCTAAGTATGAGTATTATTGCCCTGCTGCTCATTTGCGGTCTGGGCCTGTTGATGGTGAATAAAATATTTACTCAACCAGCAAATTTATTGCTCAATCAATGGACTGAATAGTTGGCTTATTGTTAATTTCAGCTGTCCATGCAGGATGTTGTTGAATGAGATTCATGGCTTGCTTAAGTAATGTTTTTCCTGGTTCAGTTAGCGGCCAGGTTGATGCGCCGGATGGATGAGGCAGTGGGATAGCATCACATTGATGCCCATTGACATTGATGCTGTGTATCTGACCAATGATGTCAGCCAGTTTTTTTACGGGCATAAATTGACTGATTGCCAGCTTGCCGACTAAAATAATAAGCTTTGGTTGAAGAATTCTGACTTCAGATTGCAGCCATTGTGAGCATTGTTGTATTTCTTTTTTATCCGGTACTCTATCACCATGAGCCTTGCCGGTTTTTTTGCCTGGGTAGCAGCGACAGATGGCAGACATATAAACGTTCTTTCGAAACTGGGTTTCATTAACACCAATGGCATTAAACCATGAAAATAATTTTTTCCCCGCAGTCCAGGCAAAAGGGCGCAACACTTCGATTTCTTTAAAACCGGGAGCCTGACCAATGAGCATAACTTTTGAGGTAGTTGGCAGACCATGGACTGGTGGACCATACATCTGAGGGCAGACAGTGCACTCCTCAAGCTTTTGTTGACAATCAAGCAATTGATTTTTAAATGTATTTTTATTTGATTTATGTACCATTACTGGCTTTATACCTTTTCTTTTGATAACTGTCCATAGACTTTAACTAGTTTTTGCTTTATCTTTTACTATACTCAAATTATCCCACTTTAGACAATTGTGCATTTTATATGACCTTATTTTTTAATACTCAAAATGCATCATAACCAATATCAGGAACATAAAATACCTGTTCATGAATTGAAGCTTGGCATGTATGTGGCAAATCTTGATAAGCCCTGGGAAGAAACAGACTTTCTTTTTCAGGGTTTTTTGATAACCAATACTAACGAACTTTTTGCACTGCAAGAGCAATGTGAGTATGTTTATGTGAGGGCTTCACATCATTCCAATGGACGAGGACAGGTAGAGAAAGTACAATATATTAATAAAATTCGTTTGAGTGATGAACTATCCAGTGCTCGCTCAGCTTACCAAAGTGCCTGTTCGGACACAAAAATCATCCTTGATGGCATGCGGCTCACTGGTAATCTTGATATTAAACGAATTAATAATATTGTGGATGAGATGGTTGAGAGTGTGCTGAGAAATGATGGTGCTATGCTGCTGCTTTCACAAATAAAAAATAAAGATGAATATACTGCTGAGCATAGTCTTAGGGTGGGATTGTTTTCAGCGGCTCTGGGAAAAGAACTGGGGCTTAGACCGTTGGAAATTAATAATGTAGCGACCTGCGGGTTATTGCATGATATTGGTAAGGTAAAAATTCCTATTGAAATTTTAAATAAGCCAGGAAGCTTTACCACAGAGGAGTATGAGTTGATGAAAGCACATACGACCTATGGTAAGAAATTACTTATCGGTAAATCAGGTATTTATGCTGGAGCCGTGGATACTGCATTTTCACACCATGAGCGACTAGATGGTTCAGGTTATCCCAGAGCAGTGGGCGCTGAGAAAATACCTTATTTTGCTAAAATTGTGGCCATTGCAGATACTTACGATGCCATAACCAGTCACCGTTGCTATAAAGATGGTGTGCCATCCCTTAAAGCGTTTGAAATTTTATTTAAACATTGTGATACAGGCTATGAAAGAGAACTGGTAGAAACCTTTATTAAAATGGTGGGAGTCTATGCTCCGGGCTGTATTGTGGAAATGAGCAATGGCGAAATTGGCATTGTTCTTTCAATTAATAAAGGGCAGCGCTTAAAACCTAAGATCTTATTGTTAAAGAGCAAAACAAATCCTGCAATCAAACAGCGACTGGTTGACTTATCTGCCAATGCAACAGATTTAAATAGCAAGGTATATACTGTTAAAGACGCTTATATCGATGGGACTTTTGATATTAATTTACGTGATTATCTTAATAAGGGGCTCAAAGTTGACTTTGGTGATTAATTATTTATGAATACTATCAATTTAGAACGAAAAATAAAGACATGAAGTGAAGAATTGTAATAGCCCCTTTTTTATATGCATTTTATTTGCAACTTTTTTTATGTGTCAATTTGTTTTTGCCCAAACAATTATTACAGATAAAATATTAAAAGTTGATGAATTTAATATTCAGTATCTCTATGATGCTGACTCAAGTTTAACAATTAATGAAGTGGCAAGAAAAGAATTTACGAAAACCATCTCGAGCCAGTTTTCTATGGGGTATAAAACTGGCAGTTCATGGTTTAAATTTGAAATAAGCAATCACTCTGACAATGAGATGTTCATCCTTTATCTTACCGAGCCTTTTTGGGCATCAATGGATTTATATCGATTAAAAGATCAAACTACAATTTTAAACAATGCTAAAAGCAATTGGCTTATTGAGAAAAATGCATTAAATGTTCCATTAGATAATCGAAAAATAAAAGACGTCAACCCTGCATTTGCACTTAAAATCAAAAAAGGAGAAACAAAGACTTATTTTTTAGAGGGACGAACGGTTTCGGCTCATATTGGTGAGTTTCAAATTTTTACAGCTGAAGAGTACTATCGTCCAAATCGTTTGAGCCTTACTGATTTTTATATTTTTTACTCAGTAATGTTGTTCTTTGTGATGTTTCTAGTCAGTTTGTTGCTTTCTATTCTATGGAAAAAACTCTACTTCTATTATGTTGCTTATGTCACATCATTTATCATATGGATTAGTGTTTTAAGCGGTTACTATTTATCTTTTGGGATCCCCGGATGGAATGAAGGACTTCATGCGGTGGGAACGATACTCATTCTATTTTTAGTCTTGTTTTCTGCAGAATTTCTTAAACTAAAAGATATCTACCCTCGTATTAATAAATTATTCCAATTTTCAGCTGGAGTTATTTTTTTATGTGGTATTTTAATTTCTTTAAAAGTACCCTATGTCAGCCTGTTTTTTAATGTATTTTCATCGTTATTTTTTATGTTGTTGTTTACTGTTGTTATTGCTCTTTTGAAGGATTGTACCTTTAATAATTTACGTTTTTATTTCCTGGCTTTGATATTATATATGCCCACTATGGGCATGATGACATTAACCTTTAATGGACTTCTGGATAATACTGATATAACCCGGTATTCTTTTATTTTAGGTTCTTTTTGTGAGGTTTTGTTTTTCTCTCTGATCTTAGCCAGTAAATTTAATGATATGAAGCGTCATAAATTGCAGCTGCAAAACGAATTATTGATTCAAAAGCAAGGAAATGAACAAGAACTTGAGATGAAAATTGAGCAAAGAACACTTGAGCTTTCAATCATGAATCAAAAGTTGGAAGAAGCAAAAAAAGAATTATTTAAAGACTCAATTACCGATAAACTAAGTAATTTATATAATAGGCGATATTTTACAGAAGTCTCAAGTACGCTTCTTAACTCATCTCGGCGAAGTAATGAACCCTTATCTGTTTTAATGCTGGATATTGACCTGTTCAAAAATGTCAACGATACCTACGGGCATGGTGTCGGTGATAAGGTGATTGTTGCCTGTGCAAATGTTCTTAAAGAGGTTGCCAGGAGCAGTGATGTGGTGACTCGTTATGGCGGAGAAGAGTTTGTTATTTTACTGCCTGACACTGATATTGATGATGCTTTAAATCTTGCACATAGAATTAAAGATATGGTAAAAGTTTGTCATATCTATATTACAGAAGCGGAATTTATTAACATTACTATCAGTATAGGGGTGACGCAAGTTGATTATGAAGAAGATACCGATATTGATGGACTGATTAAACGGGCTGATATTGCACTGTATACAGCTAAAAAAATGGGTCGAAACAGAGTGGAATGTCTTTTATAACTTAATTGTTTGTTCGGTTCCATCAGAATATAAAAAAATGGTGCGCCTGAGACGATTCGAACGTCCGGCCTTCGCCTCCGGAGGGCGACGCTCTATCCAGCTGAGCTACAGGCGCATTTAACTGCAGAACTATACACTATATTATAAAAAATTTGAAATATATAATATGAAATTTTATAAATATCCTTTTTTATTTTGTGGTTTAAGTCTCTGAAAATGCAAGGGGGTTCCCTAATGGTTTCTCCTCTTATATTAGTATATAATCGCGCGCTTACTTAATTGTTTCAATGAACTTATCATGTTTGTTGGGCAAGTGATGAATCCAGACTTTGAAGGAATACCCTATGAGCAGCAATGAAAAAAACGTAACCAGTTATTTTATATTAATCCCTGTTTTAGGAACAATGGCAATGATTGTTCTATGGGTGTTTATCATCTTAGGTGCTTTTTTTGCTTCATTTGGTGCACCAGAGCAAAATGTTATGAATCGCTCTGCTGTGATTGAACGTTTAAAGTCAATAGAAGTGGTTGCAGTTAAAGGTGAAGAAAAAGAAGTGGCCTCTGCTGATGCTGAGAAGCAAAGTACACCCGCTGCTGAAGCACCTGCGGTAGATGCTGGTGCGATTGATGCTAATGCTATTGTGACAGCCACTTGTTTTGCCTGCCACTCAATTGGTTTATTGGAATCACCTAAAATTGGTGATAAGGATGCATGGAATAAACGCCTTGAGGCTAACGGTGGTATGGATGGACTGGTTAAATCTGCTATTATAGGAAAAGGCGCAATGCCTGCTCGTGGTGGTAATGCTGGCTTAAGTGATGCTGAAGTTAAAGCGGCTATTGAATTCATGATGAAATAAATATTACTGAACTGGCTCCTGATGTCCTACTTTTAGGAGCTGCCCCTTGTTATACTTTTTTCCTTATAAAAAGACTATATGTTCTAAAATGGTGCGTTCGCACTACATTTATTCCAACTTGGTGCAATTGTTTCTTGCTCATAATCCTTATAAATTACTTGCTTTCTTCAAGCTATTGATTTTAATGTATTTGTTTTTTTTTGGCACAAGACATGCTGTATAGAATTTAGTTTCATTGTTTTTATACAACAGAGTTATTATTGGGATAAATTATGAGTACAATTAGAAAATCTTTACTTTCACTGGCGGTGGCTTCGGTTGTTGCAACACCACTTATTGCTAATGCAGAAGGCTTTGGTACAGTTTCGGCAAATGTTGCTTTAACGACTGATTATTATTTCCGTGGTATTTCACAGACTGATAATGATGGCGCACTCCAGGGTGGATTTGACTGGGCACATGATAGCGGCGCTTATGTTGGTGTCTGGGCTTCTAATGTCAGCTTTGGTGATACTCACCTAGAATTTGATACTTATGCTGGTTTCGCTAATGACATCGGTGATTTTGGCTATGATGTGGGTGTTATAAAGTATAACTACAATGATACCTCAGCTCATGATGATCCAGTGGAATGGTATATTAATGGTACATATAGTTACTTCTCTGCAGGATTTGCTTACAGCTCAAGCTGGTTTGGCAGCCATGATTCTTCTAAGTATTTTCATTTGGGGTTTGATTATGATGAGTTGCCAATGGGGCTAGCCCTGAGTGCTAGTGTTGGTAAATCGTTTGGTGATGCTTATGAAGTTTCTGGCGGCACTGATTATGACTATGTTGATTATAAAATAGGTGTGAGTAAGGACTATTATGGCTTAAATTGGGAATTGAGCTATGTGGGTAATGATTTAAGCAATAAAGAATGTAATGCTTATGGTTATGCCGCGAGCAAAGGCAATTGTGATGATCGCTTTGTTTTAACTGTGTCTAAGTCTCTGGATGATGTCAGCAAGTCATCAGAAGGTTCTGAACTGCCGATTTCAGCAAATGTTGCCTTAGTGACAGATTATTATTTCCGTGGTATCTCTCAAACTGATAATGATGGTGCACTCCAGGGTGGATTTGACTGGGCCCATGATAGTGGTGTTTATGTGGGTGTCTGGGCTTCAAATGTAAGCTTTGGGGATACTCATTTAGAGTTAGATACCTATGCAGGTTATGCTGGTGAAGCAGGTGACTTTGGTTATGATGTGGGTGTTATAAAGTATAACTACAATGATACCTCAGCTCATGATGATCCGGTTGAGTGGTATGTCAGTGGTACCTATAGTTATTTTTCTGCAGGATTTGCTTACAGCCCAAGCTGGTTTGGCAGCCATGATTCATCAAAGTATGTTCACGCTGGATTTGACTATGATGAGTTGCCAATGGGGCTGGCCCTTAGTGCAAGTGTTGGTAAATCATTTGGTGATGCCTACGAAGTTTCTGGCGGCACTGATTATGACTACGTTGATTATAAGTTAGGTTTAAGCAAAGATATCGCGGGTGTAAATTTTGACCTGAGTTATGTGGGCAACGACTTAAGCAAAAATGAATGTAATGCTTATGGTTATGATCATAAAAAAGGTAATTGCGATGACCGCTTTATCCTGAGTGTTTCCAAAAGCTTTTAAGCCTTTAATTAAAACTCACTTAAAGCCGTCTCATCACTGACAGGGAGAGACGGCTTTCTATCTTTTCCTTATCCCCTCCCTTAATTAATCCTAATTTTATCCCAAAATATCTCGAAGTCCCGCAATACTGGCACGACCAAATTCCTTGCGTTCTTCACCTTCCAGCTGTTGTTTTCCACCTTCAAGCCAATGCAGATCTTGCTGAGGCAATTCATCCAGGAAACGGCTGGGTGCAGAATCAATTATTTCACCATATTGTTTACGTTTGCTGGTCAAGCTGAAGGTGAGTTCTTTTTGTGCCCGAGTAATACCGACATAACATAAGCGTCGTTCTTCTTCGATATTTTCTTCTTCGATACTGGTCCGATGAGGCAGTAGTTCTTCCTCCATTCCAACAATGTAGACATAAGGAAACTCCAGTCCTTTTGAGGCATGTATGGTCATCAGAGCGACTTGATCATTGGCCGAGTCTTCTTCATTACGCTCCATAATATCTAATAAAATCATTTTTGAAACCAGATCCTCAAGACTGCTTTCTGGCTCATTTTCATACAGACGTTGTAACCAGGTAATGAGTTCATTGACGTTTTCAATGCGTTTTTCAGCTTGTTTTTCATTGTTACTGGTCTCATAAAGCCAGGTGTCATAGTCAATATCGACAATAAGCTGTTCAACAACTTTTATCGGATTGCTCTCATCTGAAGCATCATGAGTGTGGTGTTGTAATCGCTCAATCCAGTTGGAAAACTCATTCAGCCGTTGTACTGCTTTTTCTGGTAAATACTCATTTAAAGCCAGGTGGCTACATGCTGACAGCATACTATTGTTTGAATGTGTCGCGTATTGACTGAGCTTTTCTATGGTTGTGCTGCCGATTTGTCGTCTGGGCGTATTGATAACACGCAAAAACGCATTGTCATCATCAGGATTCACTAACAGACGTAAATAAGAAAGCATATCTCTGACTTCGGTATGGGAAAAAAATGAAGTACCGCCACTAATAAAGTAGGGTACTTGCTGTTCCCTGAGTTGCTTTTCAAATAAGCGAGACTGATGATTGCCACGGTACAATATGGCGTAGTCACCATAGGAGCGCTTAAAACGAAAATGGTCGGCTACTAATGATGAGATCACCCTGACTGCCTCTTTGTGTTCATCCGGGACGCGCATCACTCGTATCTGCTCACCATTACCTAACTCACTCCATAGCGCCTTTTCAAATACGTGGGGGTTCTTGGCAATAAGTGTGTTGGCGGCTTTTAAAATTGTTTTAGTGGAGCGATAATTTTGTTCCAGTTTAATAACTTTCAGCTGTGGGAAATCTTTTTCTAACAGTGCCAGATTTTCTGGTTTGGCGCCACGCCAGCAGTAAATGGATTGATCATCATCGCCTACTACGGTCAATGACGTTCTGTCTCCGACCAGCAGTTTGACCAGTTGGTATTGGGTGGTATTGGTGTCCTGATATTCATCAACCAACAAATAGCGAATTCTATTGCGCCATTTTTCAAGAATTTTCGGGTTTTGGGTGAAAATGAGTACCGGCAGCATAATTAAATCATCAAAATCAACAGCATTATAGGTTCTCAGGTGATGGTTGTATTCACTGTAAATTTTAACGCTATAGGTGAATGTTGGATCAGATGATGTCTGCTGGACTAGCTGCTCTGGGGTCAGGCAGTCATTTTTCCAACTGGATATTTGCCGGGCAATGCTTTCAAAATGCTCTTTGATGGTTTCTTCATCAAGTTTTGTGCCTTTAGCATCTGGTTGTCTCATTAAATCCTTGAGCAAAGCATGACTGTCATGGGTATCAAAGATAGAAAAACCGCTTTTCAGCCCGAGCAACTTCAGTTCAAATTTAATAATATTCAAACCAAGAGTGTGAAATGTAGATACCCGAAGTCCGCGAGTTTGCGAACGGGGAATAATTTGTGACACACGTTCTTTCATCTCGCGAGCGGCTTTATTGGTAAAAGTGACCGACGCAATGGTATGAGCCTTATGCCCGCATTGTTGTATTAAGTAAGCAATTTTGTTGGTGATAACACGTGTTTTGCCGCTGCCAGCACCAGCAAGCACTAGTAATGGACTGTCAATGTGTTCTACGGCTTGTTGTTGGAGTCGATTTAAGTCAGGCAATGAACGGTTCCAGTGAGGCTGATATTAGGTTAAAAAAAGCGCATTTTAGCAAATTCTACTGTGAAGAGGATTAATATCCTGAATAAAATATGAATTATTTGTCAAAGAAGCTTGAATAATCTAACATTGAACTATATCCTTTGACTTAAGATAAATAACACAGATATCGGACAATGTTATTCGGGACACTCTACACTGTGTTGTTAATGCCATAAAAATTAGTTTGGAGAATTTAAATTGAGCGATAAGATCGTTTACGTATCAGATGATACCTTTGATGAAGAAGTGCTTCAGGATGATTTGCCTGTATTGGTTGATTTTTGGGCAGATTGGTGTGGACCTTGTAAAATGATAGCGCCAATTTTAGATGAGATATCTGATGAGTATGAAGGGCGTTTAAAGGTTGCTAAATTAAACATCGATGATAATCCAAATACACCGCCTAAGTTTGGTATTCGAGGAATCCCAACATTAATGATGTATAAAAACGGACAAGTAGAGGCCACTAAAGTAGGTGCTGTTTCAAAGTCTCAGCTTACTGCTTTTATTGACAGTAATATCTAAATTCTGCACTATGTTCATTGCTTTATTTGATTTTTTTTGATAAGGCTATGGACATACCGTTGTCTATAGGATAAAATTCCTCAAAATCTCATTAAGAAAATTTTTTGATCAGTTTTTAATCGGCATTGAGTCATAATATCAAATTGTAATAACCTTGTATAAATAAATTACCTGGTAAGGTACCTGAATAATTAAAGCTTCTGAATAATTAAAGCTTCTGAATAATTAAAGTACCTGAATATATTTCTGAACATTACCCATTCGTAATAAGCATCACAATATTTCAATACTCTTATCTGACAATATGACAGCTGAACAAACAATTTAAAGTAAAAACTCATCTAAACTATTTCATAATCACATCAATTATTGCCTATCTATTGAGCATCAATTACTAAAAACCAAAGGTCATCATGAATCTCACTGAACTAAAGCAGAAACCCGCCTCTGTACTACTGGATATAGCCAAAGAACTTAAAATTGACAACATTTCCAGAGCCAGAAAGCAGGATGTTATTTTTTCAATCCTTAAGGCGCATGCAAAAAGTGGTGAAGATATTTATGGTGATGGTGTTTTAGAGATCCTTCAGGATGGTTTTGGTTTTCTAAGATCGGCAGACTGTTCTTATCTTGCAGGTCCTGATGATATTTATGTGTCACCCAGCCAGATACGACGTTTTGGTTTAAGAACAGGTGATACTGTCTCAGGAAAAATCAGACCTCCTAAGGACGGTGAGCGCTATTTTGCTTTATTAAAAGTTAACGAAATCAATTATGATCAGCCTGAGCATTCACGACACAAAGTATTATTTGAAAACTTAACTCCGCTATTCCCAAATGATCGCTTTACCATGGAGCAGGGAAATGGCAGTACTGAAGATTTTACCGCTCGCGTGATTGATCTAATGTCGCCAACGGGTAAAGGGCAACGTGGTTTGATTGTAGCCCCTCCTAAAACGGGCAAGACAATGATGATGCAAAATATTGCACAATCAATTGCAGCCAATCATCCAGAATGTTTTTTAATGGTTTTGCTTATTGATGAACGTCCTGAAGAAGTAACTGAAATGGAACGCTCAGTCAAAGGTGAAGTTATTTCGTCTACTTTTGATGAGCCAGCCAGTCGTCATGTTCAAGTGGCTGAAATGGTGATTGAAAAAGCCAAACGTCTTGTTGAGCATAAGAAAGATGTGGTTATTCTACTGGATTCTATTACCCGTCTGGCACGCGCATATAATACCGTAATCCCATCATCAGGTAAGGTCTTGACTGGTGGTGTTGACGCCAATGCACTGCAGCGTCCAAAACGTTTCTTTGGTGCAGCACGAAATATTGAAGAAGGTGGTTCTTTAACGATTCTGGCGACTGCATTGGTTGATACTGGTTCGAAAATGGATGAAGTGATCTACGAAGAATTTAAAGGTACAGGTAATATGGAACTGCACCTGAGTCGTAAACTTGCAGAAAAGCGCCTCTATCCTGCGATTAGTGTTAATCGTTCTGGCACTCGTAAAGAAGATTTACTGATGAATCCTGAAGACTTACATAAAGTCTGGATCTTGCGTAAAATTTTACATCCTATGGATGAGATCAGTGCTATGGAGTTTATGCAGGATAAAATGAGTGATACTAAAACTAACGCAGATTTCTTTAACTCAATGAATCGCTAGTTTTGTTGAAATAGTAACTGAGAAAAGAGCCATTAGCTAAAATAAAGCCATTAACTAAAAACTGTACTGTTATTTTATTACTTTGCTAATTATAAAAGAGCAAGGTTATGAAGAGAAACACAATTTATTAGATAAGCGCCTTGAAATAAAAAATAAATCAGCGTATAATCCCGGCTCCTAACGGTTTGCGGTATCATTTAAAGTAATTGATGGCGGCACTCGACGAATAAAATAAGGTTTAATATTATGCAAGCAGATATCCATCCAAAATACGAACAAGTCCAGGTAACATGCAGTTGTGGCCATAGTTTTACAACTGGTTCTACTCTGGGAAAAGACACACTTTCAATTGAAGTTTGTTCAGAATGTCACCCTTTCTATACTGGTAAGCAGAAGTTAGTTGATACTGCTGGACGTCTTGATAAGTTCCGCAAGAAGTATGGCATGAAAAACAACTAATCATCAATTTAGTCGTTTTTTATAAACAGAAAAGTATGATTGGCAATACAAAAAGGCACTTCAGTTTGATGAAGTGCCTTTTTTTGTGGTATTTATTAGCGATTGTTTTTCTTAGTACGGCAAATGCTGATGGTTTATGTTTATCTGAGAAACAACAATTATCAAATGTAAATGATTGGGGATATATTGACAGTATCATTGATGGTGATACTGTTCATTTAAAAGATAGGCGTAAAGTTCGGTTTATTGGTATCAACACACCTGAGTTAGGACATCATGGTGAAGCATCACAGCCATATGGCAGGCAGGCTTATGATGCTTTAGTTCAGTTGTTGGAAGGTCATAATAAAATCGGTCTGACCTATGATAAGGATAAAAAAGATCGTTATCAACGCACCCTGGCTTATATCAATCTTCCGGATGGCCGGAGTGTTGAACAAATATTACTTTCTAAAGGGCTGGCTCACAGCATTGTTGTTCCTCCTAATGACCGGCGCATCAAATGCTATCGAAGTATTGAGTCACAGGCTCGTAAGGCTAATTTGGGTTTATGGCGTTTACCTGAAAATAAATGGATTAAAGCAGCTCACTTATCAAAAAAAAGCAGAGGTCTGCGATATGTGAGTGGTACGGTTTTAGCTTATAGTGAAAGTAAAAATAGTATTTACTTGAAATTAAGCAGCAAGCTATCGATTCATGTTGCAAAAAAAGATAAGAAATACTTTCCCAACTTTAGATTAAATGAGTTAACTGGAAAGGCTCTGAAAGTTAGAGGCTGGGTAAATACCTATCGTGACCGACAGTTAATTCATGTACGCACGGCTTATGATTTTGAGTTACCTGAGTTGTGAAGAATTTAACTTTGTTATGATTGTGAAACGGATATTATGTATGTTGGAAAACTCTGCAATTGTGCAATGAGTTTTCTTTTTAGTCTATACTGTCGTGTAAACCGTTACCCGATTTGGAGTTGATCTAATGGATAAAAAACAGCAAGAGCTTTTACGTGAAAAAGCTCTGGACTATCATTCAATGCCTGTCCCAGGAAAGATTAGTGTGATCCCCAGTAAACCTTGTGTGCAGCAGGATGATTTGTCACTTGCTTATACTCCAGGTGTTGCAGAGCCGGTAAGAGAAATTGCCAAAGATCCAGAGCTGGCTTATAAATATACTAGTAAGGGTAACTTAGTGGCTGTGATCACTGATGGTACGGCTGTATTGGGGCTAGGTAATGTGGGCTCCTTAGCTGGAAAACCAGTTATGGAGGGGAAGGGAGTATTATTCAAACAGTTTGCAGGAATTGATGTCTTTGATTTGGAGGTTAATGCTCCTTCACAAGAATCCTTTATTGAAACAGTGGTGAATATCGCCCCAACTTTTGGTGGAATTAATCTAGAAGATATTGCTGCTCCTCATTGCTTTGAAATTGAGAAAGCTCTGAAGGAACGTCTGGATATTCCTGTTTTTCATGATGATCAACATGGAACGGCTATTATTATCTCAGCCGGTTTACTTAATGCTCTGGAAATTCAGGGAAAGGCTTTAGATCAAGTTAAGATTGTTTGTATTGGTGCTGGCTCTGCGGGTATTGCATCAATGCGTCTGTTGGTCTCTCTGGGGGTAAAAAAACATCAGATAAATTTAATTGATCGAAAGGGTGTTGTTCATAACAGGCGGAAAGACTTAAATATTTATAAAATGGAATTTTCTACAGAAACACAAGACCGGACTTTGGCTGATGCAATGCAGGATGCTGATGTTTTGATTGGAGTTTCTGGTTCCAATCTGGTTTCAGCTGATATGATCGCCTCAATGGCAGATAAGCCGGTTATTTTTGCGCTATCAAATCCTGATCCTGAAATTGCACCGGAAGTCGCTCGTGCGGTTCGAACTGACCTGATTATGGCAACGGGCCGATCGGATTATTCGAATCAGGTGAATAATGTACTTGGTTTCCCCTTTATTTTCCGAGGCGCTCTGGATGTCAGGGCTTCTACCATTAATACTCAGATGGAAATTGCTGCAGTCTATGCTTTAGCCAAACTGGCAAAGCTCCCTGTTCCTGATGAAGTCCTGCAGGCTTATGACATGTCTGATCTTACTTTTGGTCCTGACTACATTATCCCCAAACCTTTTGACCCAAGACTTATGGCGGTCATTCCCCCAGCGGTGGCTCAGGCAGCAATAGACAGTGGTGTTGCCCGAACACCTTATAGAGCATTTAAGTTTTAAATATTAATCTCAGCTGTATTTACCTTTCGGAAGCTAGTTTTCTAGTAAATTTTCAACTTGTATGATTGAAGCCTTCTGGATAGTCTGCCAGTTCTCCGGATTTAACGGTGTCATTTTTCTATGTTGTTCTGTCAGAATTATCAGGTTTATTTTGTGCTGATCAGCATAAAATTGATAAGCTGGTACGGATTGTTCGCTGTCTTTTGAACGACTGAAATAAAGAGTCCAATCCTGAAGCTTATAAGGTATATCATGTGACATCAGTAATATGGCAACTTCCTCTGTTGAATCCGCTCTAAGTAGAAGATCAATACGACTGTGTTCGTGGGCATAGCCCTGGAGTACAGAGCCAATTAATCCAGGCTTAAAAGACTTAAATAGCTTCATGGCATTGAGCGCCGTTGCTCTTAAATCTTTAAGTGACTGTTTCTGGGTAGATGACTGATACAGTGACTGATGTATTTGCATTTGAAATAATACTTCATGGTCATCCGGAAGTGCGTATTCATCTGAGACACCAAATTGATGAGCAGCTTTTTTTCGGGCGGATGGAATGCTGTCAAGACCCTCTTCAGTCATCAGACGTGCCGCTTCGACGGCAATTTTTTGGCGAAGTTTATTTTGTCTGGATGCAGATTTTAGCGGGTGGTCTTTTATATGCTGAAGGCTCTTTCTGTGCTGATGGCTCAAAAGAGTTCTTCATTGGTTACTTCGTTACTGCCTCCAGAAGCGGTGGATGAGCCTGTTTGAATGCTAGTTCTTTGGGGTTCTGTTCCTCCAACAAAAAATTCGTACTGGGTTTTTGCTGAGTTGCCAGATGCCAATAAACCTGTTTCAGAATCAATTTTTACCGTAACTATATTTTCAGGTGGGGTTAAAGGAAGTTCTGGCATATCTTTTAATGCAACTTTCATAAAGCTCATCCACATCGGTAGTGATGCGGTGCCACCAAATTCCAGACGCCCCAGGGAGCGGGGGGTATCAAATCCAACCCAGGCGGTGGCCATAACCTGACGGTTAAATCCGGAAAACCAGGCATCCAGTTGATCATTGGTAGTACCTGTTTTTCCTGCCAGATCTTTTCGCCCCAGTTTTAGTGCCTTTCTTCCTGTACCGTAGCGGATAACATCACGCAGTATCGTCGTCATTAAAAAGACGTTATCGGCCTCTGCAACTCTCAGTGCGTGTAGGGTTTCGTCTTCAGGACAACTTTCTTCGGGGTAATCTTTACTGCAGACAGTGCTATGCTGTTGTTCAAAAATAACTTCATGATCCGGGGTTTCAATGCGCTCAATAAACCATGGTTTCACATCATAACCACCATTGGCCATAATGGCGTAACCACGGGCAATTTGTATGGGAGTAAGGGTAGCACTTCCCAGTGCCAGTGAAAGATTTTTAGGTAATTCACTTTCCATAAAGCCAAAACGTTTTACATAATCAATGGCGTAATTAATACCGATATCTCGAAGAATACGAATAGAGACCAGGTTTCTGGATTTTATTAAACCTTTGCGTAAACGAGTTGGCCCAAAAAACTTACCACTATAATTATCGGGACGCCAGAAGCCTTCAAGGTAGCTGTCTTTAAAAACCACGGGTGCATCGTTAATCAGAGTTGCGGTGGTATAGCCTTTATTTAATGCAGCTGAATAAATAAAAGGTTTAAAATTTGAACCGGGTTGACGCTTTGCCTGTATGACGCGGTTAAATTTACTGTAGTAATAGTCGAAGCCGCCGATTAATGCATTAACTCCACCATTTTGAGGGTTAAGAGAGACTAATGCAGCGGAGGCTTCTGGAATTTGTGCCAGCGCATACTCTGTATTTTCAAGTTGTTCGACATAAATGATATCGCCGACATTTAACACGTCTTCAATTTTCTTTAAGGCAGGTCCCATACGGCGATCATTGATATATTTTCTGGCCCATTTAATATGTTTCCAGTGCAGGTAGGGTGTACTGCCGTCTTTGAGCAAGATGACAGCCGATTGATTTGTTTCAGCTTTTTTTGATTTTTGTTTGTCGGAAGCAGGTTCTTTAGACTGGTCAAAAATAGCTGTCACAAGAGCAGGCTTAAGATGACCTACGGAGTTGAAATTATCAAGAAATTCAACCTGATCTAAAATAGGAGTATCAGGTATTAGATCATGGTGCTCTAAAACACCCTTATAACCATGGCGATGTTCATAGCTCATTAAAGCAGAGCGGAGTGCCTGGTTAGCTGCTGTCTGCATTTTATCTGAGATTGTTGTGTAGACATTATAACCGGTTGTATAGGCTGCCTTTCCATATTGTTCAACCATCTGAGCACGGACCATTTCAGCAATATAGGGGGCTTCTACTTCTATAATTGCGGAATGTATTCTGGCATCATCAACGATTTGCACGGATGTATCATATTGCTCTTGGCTAATATAGTTTAACTTGCGCATTCGGGCGAGGACGTAATTTCTGCGGATTGTTGCTCGTTCAGGGCTGGTGACGGGGTTATATTTTGATGGTGCTTTGGGTAAGCCGGCAATCATGGCATATTGGTCAAGTGACAATTCTGATAGTGCTTTCCCATAGTAAACTTTAGCAGCAGCAGCGATACCGTAGGAGCGATGACCGAGGTAAATTTTATTCATATAGAGTGCCATGATGTCTTGTTTTGACAACTCTTTTTCAATTTTTAGGGATAAAAAGATTTCGTTGATCTTTCTGATGTAAGTTTTATCACGAGTTAAGAAAAAATTTCTGGCTACCTGCATTGTTATGGTACTACCACCCTGACCCTTGGTTCCCGTCTTTATCAAGTGGATAACAGCCCGAAGTATGCCTTTATAATCCACACCAGGGTGATGGAAAAAATTCTCATCTTCAGCAGATATAACTGCTTGAATCAGAGTCTCTGGAATTTCATTATAAGTAACGGGTTCGCGTTTCATTTCGCCAAATTCAGCAATGAGTTTATTCTCAGAGGTATAGACTCTCAGAGGAACCTGTAATTGCACGTCTTTTAATACATCAATCCCAGGCAGCTTCGGCTCAAGGTAGAAATAAGTGGATGTGATTGTGATCACAGAAATAACCGCAATCGTAAGAAAAAGTGTGAGGAGAGTCAGAAAAAGTTGATATAGACGGCGCATAATAGCTCAAGTTGGTGTTAATATAGTCACGTAATATACTTAATTATAGAGCTTTTTTTGTGATATCACACTCGTTTTTAAAAAAAAGATGAATGCTTACTTGATTATGCTATTTAATGTACTATCATATGAATATCTTCTAACTGATTGAAGAGAAACAAAAAGCTGTTTTTGAGGTGTGTTATTGTTGAAGTTTATTGCTTTAACATAGAGAGTAATAAGCATGAAAAATACTTTGGGTAAGACAAATACATAGAATAACGTTTATTTTTAATTAATAAATTGTCTGTAAACTTTGTTTATTGATAGTTTGTAGTCTAGATTAGAGATGAATGTTTGAAATTAGTTAAATTAATTACTATTTTCAGGGGAAACTTGCAAAATTAATCTATTGTATTATGATTGTCTTGTAAGTTATTGAAAGAATATACTACTTTCTCGAATAACCTCTAAAGAGTAATACTCTAATAATAAAGGATTTGGTTTTGGCTTTTGCACAATTATTCGGAAATAAAGCACAAAATTTGCTGGGAGTTGATATCAGCTCATCCGCTGTAAAGTTGTTGGAGTTATCCAAAAGCGGCAGTAAGTTTCGGGTTGAAGCGTATACGGTTGAACCTTTGCCGCCTAATTCAGTTGCTGAAAAAAACATCACTGATGTTGATGCGGTTGGTGAATCAATCAGAAGAGCAGTGAAGCGTTCATCCACGCGGCAGAAAAACGCGGCGATGGCGGTTGCAGGTTCTTCGGTGATTACTAAAATCGTACAGATGCCGGCAGATTTAACTGAAGATGAGCTGGAAAGCCAAATCATGGTTGAAGCCGATCAATATATTCCTTACTCACTTGATGAAGTCAATCTTGATTTTGAGGTCTTGGGGCCAAGTGAGTCTTCTCCAGAGCAAATGGATGTATTGCTGGCAGCATCCCGTAGTGAGAATGTTGATGTTCGTGTTGCCGCTGCAGATCTGGGCGGGTTAACTTCCAAAGTCATTGATGTTGAAGCTTATGCTATGGAAAATGCTTTTTCATTGATTGCACCTCAGCTGCCTAATGGTGCAGAAGATATGACGGTTGCTGTGTTTGATGTTGGTGCAACCATGACTACCCTTAGTGTTCTACACGATCTAAAGACAATTTATACTCGAGAAGCTGTTTTCGGCGGTAAACAACTTACCGAAGAGATTCAGCGTCGTTATGGTTTGTCTTATGAAGAAGCGGGTATGGCCAAAAAACAGGGCGGTTTGCCAGATACCTATACACCTGAAGTTCTTGACCCGTTTAAAGAAGCAATGACTCAGCAAATCAGTCGCTCGTTACAGTTTTTCTTTTCCTCCAGTCAATTCAGTTCGGTTGACCATATCGTTTTAGCTGGCGGCAGTGCATCCATACCTGACATTGATCAAATGATTGAAGAACGCCTGAGTATTAGCACATCGATTGCAAATCCCTTTGCTAATATGACTTTATCTGCCAAAATCAAGGCTCAGGTCCTGAGTAATGATGCACCGGCATTGATGATTGCATGCGGACTAGCACTAAGGAGTTTTGATTAAATGGCTAGAATTAATTTACTCAATTGGCGTGAAGAACGACGCAAACAAGTTGAACAGCAGTTTTATGGTATTCTTGCCGGTGCCGCACTTGCCGGTGTTGCGGTGATTTTGGCTGTGCAAATGCAGCTGGGAGCTATGATTGATCATCAAACCGCTCGTAATGGTTATATCAAATCTGAAATTAAAAAAGTTGAGAAAGCCATTGCTGAAATTAAAGCACTGGAAGAAGAAAAAGCAGACTTACTGGCCCGGATGAGTGTTATTCAAGATTTACAGAGTAATCGTTCAGATAGTGTCCATATGCTTGATGAACTGGTTAAAGTACTGCCGGAAGGGGTGCATTTAACCAAATTTAATCAGAAGAAAAAAGCATTAACTTTTGATGGAGTGGCACAGTCCAATGCGAGAGTTTCAGCTTATATGCGAAATATAGAGCGGGCGGAATGGTTACAAAGCCCGGATTTAAAAGTGATTGAAAGTAAAAAGAAAGGTGCTGAAGAAGGATATAGCCAGTTTACTTTGACTTCAGAGCAAGCCAATCCCGAAGATAAAAAGAAAAAAGCTATGAAGGACAAGGGGTAAGCATATGAATATCAATGAACTGGATTTTGAAAATATAGGCAGTTGGCCAATTGGGATTAGATTAGGTGCTGCATTTATTCTTTTTGCTATGGTTGTTGGCGGCGGGTTTTATTATTTTACTCAGGATCAAATAGCTAAATTGGAGACGGTTCAAAGTAAAGAGCAGCCTCTTAAACTGGAATTTAAAGCTAAGCAGGGAAAAGCAGTTAATCTTGAAGCCTATAAGTCGCAAATGGTTGAAATGAAAAAGCGTTTTGGCTCTATGCTGAGGCAACTGCCGCAAAAAACAGAAGTAGCTGATCTTCTGGTTGAGATTTCTCAGACGGGCCTGAGTAACAATCTGGAATTTAGTCTGTTTAAACCTTCGGCCGAAATTCGTAAAGAATTTTATGCTGAACTACCAGTTAATATCGAAGTGACGGGTTCTTATCATGATTTTGGCGGGTTTGCGACCGGGGTTGCTGCACTGCCCAGAATTGTGACCATACATGATGTCGAAATGGAAATTAAGAAGACGGCCAAGGGTAAAAAAGAAAAAGAAGAGTCTTCCGCTATTCGTGGTGTAGATGATGATAAAAAGCTGACCATTGTACTGGTTGCTAAAACTTATCGTTATCTTGACCAGGATGAGATTTTATCAAGTAAACAAGATAAGAAGAAGCGTCGTCGCGGAAGCAAATAGTAAGCTGAAGAATCGTTAATGAATTTTTGCCGGTTGGAACTTTTTTAGTTGGAACTCTTATTAGTTAAAACTCTTTTAGTTGGAACTCTTATTAGTTGAAACTCTTTTAGCTAGAACAATAGAGATAGATTTAAATGAAAAGAACAATACTTATAATAACGTCATTACTGCTGCTTTCGGGATGTGTTTCAAATGATATGAGTGATTTGCAAGCTTTTGTGAAAAAAACTAAGGCAACGTATAAGGGTAAAGTCGAAGCCTTGCCTGAATTCACAACAACACCCCCATATGCATATAATGCTCAGGATATCAGAGACCCATTTAAGCCAGTTGTTGATATTGAAGTTTTCAGCGGGCCCTATCGAGGTCCCAGACCTGATGAAAACAGGCCCAGAGAACCATTAGAAGACTTTTCGCTGGACAGTCTGAGAATGGTGGGAACATTGGCGCAAAAGGAATCGGAATGGATATTAATAAAAGATCCTGACGGCTTATTGCACCGTGTTTCTATTGGTCATCATATTGGTAAAAATTATGGCAAAGTAATTGCTATTAATGAAGAAAAAGTTTTATTAATGGAACTTATTTCTGATAGAAATGGTGGTTGGGAAGAACGTGAATCTTCAATTGCTCTAAGCGAATAGCAGGTTTAGATTTTGGTGCTGGTAAGTGTAGGCATAGAGTAAAATAATAATAAAAAGACTAAGACAATAATTGCGTTATTACACAAGTAAATCGGGAATTACTAGAGAGAATATTATGAACAGTAAAATTATTTTTAAACAGCTCTTAATGACTGTTTTATGGGGCATATTCATAAGCGTTGCGGGTGCTGTACATGCTGCGAATATGCTTGAAGATATCTCCTTTGCTTCTATTCCAGGAGATAAAGTTCAAGTTGTTCTGCAGTTTAGTGAGGCAGCACCAGAGCCTGGTACTTTTACTATTGATACTCCAGCTCGAATTGCCCTGGATTTTCCTGATACAGGTGTTGCACTGAAGAAAAAACGTCAATCAATCGGTATAGGACTTGCTCGCAGTATTACTGCTGTTGCAGCAGGGGGGCGCACTCGTGTTGTTTTAAATATGGTGTCGTTAACGACATATTCAACAGAAATTGATGGCAGCAGAGTCATTATTACCCTTGATGAAGCCAATGTTGCCCGTTCTACGGCATCTTTGGGGCGGAATGCAATTAGAAATATTGATTTTCGTCTTGGGGCTGAAGGTGAGGGTAATATTATTATCACTTTTGCAGAGCAGCCAAAAAATGTCAATGTGAAGCAAGAATTAGAAAAACTGGTTGTTGAAATAAAAAATGTCAGTTTGCCTCGTAATTTAGAACGACGTCTTGATGTCAATGATTTTAATACCCCGGTCTCTTTTATTGATACGTTTGCTTCTGGAAAAAACATTAAACTATTGGTTGATACAAAAAATGAATTTGAACACTTAGGTTATCAGGCTGGAAACACATTTACTATTGAAGTGAAAGGATTGACCAAAGCACAAAAAGAAGCCAGAGCTAAAGCCAAGTTTGGTTATTCTGGTGAGAGACTGTCATTAAATTTCCAGGATATTGAAGTGCGTGCAGTCTTGCAGTTAATTGCAGATTTTACCGGAAAAAACATGGTGACCAGTGACACGGTCAGTGGCAGCATTACTCTAAGATTAAAAAATGTCCCATGGGATCAGGCTCTGGCAATTATTCTGAAGACAAAAGGTCTTGGCATGCGTGAAGAGGGCAATGTTATGCGAGTTGCTCCAGCTGAAGAACTTGCCGCAATTGAAAAACAAGAATTAGAAGCGAAAAAGCAAATTGCTGATTTGCTGCCACTAGTGACTGAAACCATTCAGCTTCAATTTGTTCCAGCCCTTGCTGTTGTAAAATTACTTGAAGATATGATGAATTCGGGTGAGGCAGATAAAAACCAGGCTGGTGATTCTTCAAGCGGTGATGCGGATGATGAAGAAGGCGCCTCTTATGTTTCTTCCAGAGCAACGATAGTGGGTGATAATAGGACTAATAAGTTAATTGTCCGTGATACAGCACGGAATATTGCTCAATTGAGATATTTAATTGAGCAAATTGATACACCAACACGCCAAGTGTTAATTGATGCAAGAGTTGTTTCAGCAGGCAATGACTTTAAAAAAGAGATTGGTTTAAATTGGCAGTACCGTAGTGTTGATAAAAATTCACATCAGGGTGGTGGCGTTGATGAATTAAAAGAACGTGGCTTTGATGTGGTTGATGAGCGTTCTGTAGGTAATCATAAAACTGCCGATGCCTTGGTTGATTTAGGAAATGTTATTGATGCAAATGGAGTATTTGGTTTAACTTTTGCTTTTTTGAAAAATGGCCTTATTGACCTTGAAATATCAGCATCTCAGGAAGAAGGTACTTCAGAGTTGATTTCCAGTCCAAGAGTAGTCACAACAAATGGCTCACCTGCTAAAATAAAGCAAGGTACTGAAATTCCTTACTTGGAACAAAATGAAAGTGGTAATACGGTCGCATTTAAAGATGCAGTTTTAAGTCTTGAAGTGACACCATTGATTATTCCTGGCAATAAGGTGCATATGGAGCTTAAAATTAACAAGGATGTGCCTGACTTTTCACAAGCTGTTCTGGGTGTTCCTGCAATTGATACCAAAGAGATTTTGACTTCAGTATTAGTTGATAATGGGGATACAGTGGTTCTGGGTGGTATCTTTGAAAGAGAGCTAAGAACAGGTATTGACTCAGTGCCGGTTTTAGGTGATATTCCAGTGATCGGTGCAGCCTTTCGAGTGAAAAATAATCAGGATGATAAATCTGAACTTATTATTTTTATCACACCCAAAATTATGGATGAGACTTTGTCCGTACGATAAAATCACTTAATTCATCCAATGATAAAAAGGGCTGTTGGGAAACCACAGCCCTTTTTTTGTAAGTATCATTGTTAGTGGTCAGGGTACTTGATTAAAGTATTATGATTTGTCATATTACACATCATAATTTATTTATCCTTCCTTCCTAATGGAGCATATCATTAGCAATATTATTTTAATCGGCCCTATGGGGGCTGGAAAAACAACTATTGGACGGCAGATAGCCAGAGTTCTTGGCTTTGAATTTTTTGATAGTGATCGTGAAATTGAAGAGCGAACCGGTGTCGCTATTCCTCTGATCTTTGAATTGGAAGGTGAAGATGGTTTTCGTCGCAGAGAAATTGATGTGATCGCTGATCTGAGTAAGAAAAAAAATATTGTTCTGGCTACTGGCGGTGGTGCGGTATTAAAGTCCGAAAACCAGCAGGCCCTGAAATCTTCAGGTACCGTGGTTTACCTCTGTGCAGGAATTGATGATTTACTTGAAAGAACAGCCAAAGATAAAAATCGTCCTCTTTTGCAAACGGATGATCCGAGAAAAAAACTTCAAGCAATTTTGACAGAGCGGGAACCCATTTATCGAGAATTAGCTGATATAATATTGGAAACAAATAAAATGACTGTTTATATGGCAGTTAAAGAACTCGAGGAATTGATAAGTCGTCAGTCGTCAGTCTGAAGCTGCCAGTCAAAGAAAAATGTTTTGACTACAGATTAGACTACAGACTTATGACTCGAAAGAGATATGATTACATTAAATGTAGATTTAGGTGAACGCAGCTACCCCATTTTTATCGGGCAGAATTTATTAGAAGATAGATCTCTTGTTGCCCCCTATGTGGATGGTCAACAAGTGGTTATTGTCACTAATGAAACCATTGCTCCTCTGTATCTTGATACGGTAAAAAAACTTTTTTCAGACTACCAGTGTGAAACAGTAATTTTGCAGGATGGTGAAATTTATAAAACTTATGATGGCATTTTGCCCATTATTAATTGCTTAATGGAAAATAAATTGGATCGACGAGTCACATTGGTTGCCCTGGGCGGTGGTGTCATTGGTGATATGACGGGCTATGCTGCTGCTGTATACCGTCGTGGTGTTAATTTTATTCAAATTCCAACCACATTGCTGGCTCAGGTCGATTCATCTGTAGGTGGAAAGACAGGAGTTAATCATCCTCTGGGGAAAAATATGATTGGGGCATTTCATCAGCCTCAATGTGTACTGGCAGATACTAATACTCTGAAGACATTAGATGACAGGCAGTTAAGTGCGGGTCTGGCTGAAGTCATAAAATATGCATTAATTAACAGCAGTCAATTTTATCAATGGTTAAGTAATAATATGTCGGCTTTGATCAATCGTGAATCAGATGCACTGGCCTATGCTATTGAGTTCTCCTGTCAGGATAAAGCTGATGTGGTTGCTGCGGATGAAAGGGAAGAGGGGCAAAGGGCTTTACTTAATCTTGGTCATACATTTGGACATGCGATTGAAACCGGTCTGGGGTATGGTAATTGTCTACATGGTGAGGCAGTGGCTATCGGCATGGTTATGGCTGCGGATCTTTCTGTCAGACATGGCTGGATTGATTCAGTTGCCCTGGAGCAGATTATATCATTGATCACAGAGGCAAAACTTCCAGTACAGATCCCTATAGTTCAGGATGTGCGTCTTTCTGTACAAATGCTCTTAGAGCTTATGGCAGGTGATAAAAAGGTGCTTGATGGGCAGCTGCACCTTGTTCTAATGGATGCTCTTGGAAACAGCCTGATCACATCAGATTTTGACACTGAAAAATTAACAGAAACACTACAGGCTTTTGCAACAGACAAGCAACACAAGGCACAAACTTAAAAAATAACTATGACTAATATTGCAAAATATGCAGTTTCTGAACTTAATTCTAAAGGCCGTCTGACGCTTGAACCGGCTCCGCAGTATCGCAGTCAAACTCAACGTGATCGAGACCGTGTTATTCACTCGGGTGCTTTTAGACGTTTAGAATACAAAACCCAGGTTTTTGTCAATCATGAGGGTGATATGTTTCGTACACGTCTCACTCACTCAATTGAGGTGGCTCAAATCGGACGTTCGATTGCACGGGTTATGAACCTGAATGAAGATTTGGTTGAGGCCATTTGTCTGGCTCACGATTTGGGGCATACGCCATTTGGTCATGCAGGACAGGATGCACTTAATAAATGCATGAAAAATTATGGTGGTTTTGAGCACAATCTTCAATCCCTGAGAGTTGTTGATAAGCTGGAAGAACGTTATGCCGAATTTTCAGGCTTAAATCTCACTTTTGAAGCGCGGGAAGGTATTTTAAAACATTGTTCAAAATCAGAAGCGAGAAAGCTGGGAGATTTAGGGCAGCGTTTTATACAACAGACTCAGCCATCACTTGAAGCTCAGGTTGCCGATCTTGCAGATGCAATTGCTTATAATAATCATGATCTGGATGATGGCCTAAGAGCAGGTTTAATTGAAATGGAATCCCTTCGTGAGCAGGCTTTGTTTGCGATACATTTTGAAAAAGTCAGTGAAACATGGTCATCACTCCCTGTCAGGCGAATGATTTATGAGACAATTCGCAGGATGATCAATTATCAGGTTGTGGATCTGGTTGAAACATCACAGGAAAATATAAAAAAACTGCAACCTCAATCAATTGATGATATTCGTCAATCTGAGCCTGTCATTAAGCTCAGTGAGGTGGGTTATTCTCAGCATAAAGCACTAAAAAAATTCCTGAAAGAGAGCCTGTATCGTCATTATCGAGTTCATCGTATGAGCCTGAAAGCGACAAAAATTATTCATTCTTTATTTGAAGTCTTTATGACTGATATCAGAGTGCTGCCGAAGGATGTACAACTCCGTATAGCATCTGGTGTGCTTCAGGATAAAGATGTTCATCAGGCTAGAATGATTGCTGATTATATTGCCGGGATGACGGATCGTTTTGCTATTTCAGAGTATGAAAAACTATTTAATCCACTCACTTTGACTTGAACATCATTATGCCAGTACACTCAGATGTATAATCAAAACTTCACCAGCCCCCAAATCGGGTTCAGTAAAATAGGGAGTTACATGTGCCACAATTGGACGGACTAGGCTTAAGAGGCAATCCATTTAAGAAAAATACCGATCAACGCTATTTTTATGCGGATAAAAATCGGGCACAGATTATAGAATCAACAGAACATCTGATTGAGTTCTCAAGTAATCTGCAAGTTATTATTGGGGAGTCTGGGGTTGGAAAAAGTCATTTGCTGGAAGCTGTTGCCAATCGGATCGATAATAACTGGCGAGTTGCAAAATTTAATCATGCAGAGACATACGATACGCTTTCTCTTATTCAGGCAATCCTGGATGCCTTTGGTGTAAAGCAGACTGTTCCTTCGGAGCCTATGGAGGTTTTGGAAACACAACTTGCAGAAATTGCTCAATTGGGATTTAAGCCGGTACTTCTGATTGATAATGCGCATACCCTATCTATTGATTCCTTACGGTTTCTTATTCAACTGTCTCAACAAAAGCAAAATGAAGATCCCTATATTAATATTGTTTTATTTGCGAATGAAGATATTACAGAAGCCTTACAAAGTGCAGAACTTAAAGACTTTAGAGATATTGTTCATATTGCAACACTGGAGCGTTTTGATAAAGAAGGGGTTTCAGGCTATCTGAGACATAAAATGGCTGTTGTTGGCTACGACAGAGAGTTGCCTTTTACGACGCGTATAATTGACAGCATTTATAATAACTCTGAAGGTTTGCCCGAAAAAATTAATTTTTTTGCTGATAAGTTTCTGGCTTCCAGTGGTAAAGCAGACAATTATATTGAGCTCCCAGCTGAGCCTCAGAAAAAAACGACTGATGGCTTTGATTTTGAACCAAGTGTTCACTCTGAAATTGGTAATAGCCTTGAGATGGGAAGTGATTATGAAACAGATTTAAATAAACAGATTGATGAATTTATTACTCCCCAAAATGATGAACCCTTGAACCAGGAATACAATGATAATGAGTTGCAGGATGATCGGAGTGATCGAGCTGCAGAGCAGATCAGTCGATTGGCTGAAAAATTCGAAGAAATAGAGCAATTAGGTGAGCAACAAGAAGTTGACACATTATTTGTCAATGACAGTTCCAAAGAACGTGATGATGTTGATGATGATGAGTTAGTCGAACATGATTACCTATCTGAAACGCCAACAACTCAATATGATGATTCATCATCCGGCTTACCAAAATTTATTATTCCTGTTGCGGTTGTGGGTCTATTGATTGTTGCTGTGATTGTTATCAATAGTGTGTTTGATGAGCAGCAACAGGAAACAACTCAACAGGAAGGCAAGGAAAAAATTGAATTATTGCCGCTTGAGCTGCCGCCTCAAAATACTGTAGAAAAAAACATACCTAAAACGCTCCCAACGGATAATGGTTCATCACCGGCTGAGACTGAAGCTGCAATTCCACATGAAATGGTATTAGAAACGGCCATTAATAGCCCAGCCAATTCTGCAGCGGACACAACAGAAGCAACAGAAAAAGAAAGTACTCAGGAGGCTGTGAGTGAATTAGAAGTTATTCAAACGACAGAGTCTGCTCCGCCTGGAGAAGAGCAAATTAGAGAAGAGTCGGTTGTTGAAGAAATTTCGACAGTGTCAGTCCCCTCTCCTGCTAAGTTGACCGGTATTGAACCAGAACCAGTGATTGGCTCCAGAAGTGCTCAGTATATCACTGTGACAGGTGATCACTTAGAAAAAGAAGTCACTTTAGTTGTCCGTTGGGACAATAATAAAAAAGAATTTTCAGAAAAACAGACCCCTGAACAATGGCAATATATTAATAAAAATAAAATCAAACTGCATTTGACTACGGGTATTGAAGCTCGGCAATGGCTGGTTTCAGCTAAAAATAGCAGTGGTGTTCAATCTGCAGATGTTAAATTTGATGTGATCAGACCCTTTATTGCAAAAATGTCGATTAAGACTCTTTCTCCCAACCCCTTCATTGGGAGTGATAAGCGTCAAACATTAACTATTCTGGGACAGGGATTCTCAAAACAGACCACTATAGAACTCAAATGGGCTAAGAACAAAAAGCAGTTTTCATCCCGGTTGACCCCCAGTCAATTTGAATTTATCAGCTCTGATGAAATTCGACTCTTTATTGCAACTGGGCTCAAAGAGCGTAAATGGCATGTATTGGCGATTGGCCCACAAGGGAATACTAGCGCCTCTTCTTTTAATATTGTCCAGTCTGCAAATAATATTGCTGTGATTTCAAATTCTAAGCAGACACTAAAAAATGAAATCTGGATAAAGCAACAAGCTGATACAAACTATACTATTCAGTTGTTTGGTTCTCACAACAAGCAGGCTATCGATGAATTAATTAAGAAACATTCTCTAAAGGGTGATATTATCCGCTTTGAAACCCAAAGAGATGGTAAAAACTGGTTTACTTTAACTTATGGTAATTATCAATCAAAGCAACTGGCTAATGAGGCTGTTGCTGCTTTAGCTCCTGCATTAACCTCACCGACACCCTGGATCAGGAGTATGGGAAGTATTAAGGAAATACTCCAAACTGGGCAATTAGGCTCTCAGTCTTTGGATAAGACCCCAGAGAAAAATGATTCCCCCCTCAGTCTGTCCTCAGGCAGAACTCATTCAGGCCCTAAAGATGAAGCATGGATCTGGACTCAGAACCCTGCTGATTATACTGTTCAGCTGATTGCTTTGAGCTCGGAAACTGGGATCAAGGATTATATTAAACGCTATAAACTGCAGTCGGAATCTGTTTATTTTAAAACCATTCGTGATGGCAAATCACTTTTTGTTTTACTCTATGGCCGATATAGTGATAAAAGTCAGGCTGTACAGGCGGGGGCAAAATTAGCTTTACAAGCCAAAGATAGCAAGCCATGGGTACGTAGTTTCTCTGCTATTCATGGAATGATGAATGGCAGATGACAGGACGGGATTGAAAGGGTATAATATCGGGCCTTTCGTCTCATCGATTATTAACCTTGAGTTGGGCGTAAGGATTACATTCATTATATCCACTGCTTGAGGTCTGTAATGCCAGCATTTGAACCATTTAACCCTTCTGTTTCTAAGACTTCTTTTTTTGAAAAAAGTAAACCAGAGCCAGCGAAACAAAATTTCCCTAAAGAACTGGAATCCACTCTTTATCGACCTTCATTTGAAAAAGATAATTGCGGTTTTGGTCTAATCGCCCATATGGACGGAGCCAGTAGTCATTGGCTCGTTGATACAGCTATTAAATCACTAACACGAATGACTCATCGCGGGGGTATTTCTGCGGATGGTAAAACAGGTGATGGCTGTGGACTGCTGCTGCAAAAGCCTGATGCTTTGTTGCAGGCTGTGGCCAAAGAACAAAATATTCAGCTGGGCAATAATTATGCAGTGGCTGTCGTTTTTCTTAATCAAGACACAGCAAGAGCAGAAAAAGCAAGAAATAAAATCGAGCAGGATCTATCTCAGGAAGGTCTGGAAGTGGCTGGCTGGCGTGTTGTACCCATTGATGAAAGCGTCTTGGGTGAAGAAGCGAAAGCATCACTGCCGCAGATTGAGCATGTTTTCGTTAATGCACCCGATGATATGGATACGGCAGCTTTTGATCGCCACTTGTATATTGCCCGGCGTCGAGCTGAAAAATCGATACAGGAAACCGATGAGGTCTTTTATATTCCCTCAATGACTTCACAGGTGATTTCATACAAGGGTCTGGTGATGCCAGACATTTTACCTCAGTTTTTTAAAGATCTGACGGATCCTCGTATGGCTTCGGGCATGAGTGTTTTTCATCAGCGTTTTTCAACCAATACCTGGCCAGAGTGGCGATTAGCACAGCCCTTTCGATATCTGGCCCATAATGGCGAAATTAATACCATTCAGGGGAATCGTAACTGGTCAGTTGCCCGCGGACATAAATTTGCAACGTCCTTGATCCCCAATATGGAAGATATACGTCCGCTGGTTTCAATGAGCGGTTCTGATTCCAGTAGTATGGATAATATGCTGGAAGCTTTACTCGCCGGTGGTATGGACATCTTTCGTGCGATGCGCCTGTTGATCCCACCCGCATGGCAAAATGTTGATTCCCTGGACTCTGATTTAAAAGCGTTCTATGAATATAACTCTATGCACATGGAAGCCTGGGATGGACCTGCCGGCATCGTTATGACCGATGGCCGCTATGCTGCCTGTACTTTGGATAGAAATGGTCTGCGTCCTGCACGCTATGTGATCACCCGAAATACCCAGGGAAGTAACGGTCTTAAAGAAGCAACCTACACAGATTGTGTCATTACCTTAGCCTCTGAAACCGGTGTTTATGATTATAGTGAAACTGATGTGGTGGCTAAAGGACGTTTAAAACCGGGTCAAATGTTAGCAGCAGATACTCAGACTGGTGAATTACTCCTACCCGATGACGTTGATCAACATTTAAAGATCCAGCAACCTTATAAGCAATGGTTGCGCGCAGGTATTAGACATCTTAAATCTGAACTTTTTGAGCCTTCAGTGCTTGTCGGCTGTATGGACGAAGAGCTCTTTAAGGTTTATGAAAAGCAGTTTCAGATCACTAATGAAGAAAAAGAATATGTGATCAAAGTACTGGCAGAAACAGCGGCAGAAGCTATCGGTTCAATGGGTGATGATACCCCGATGGCAGTGCTTTCCACACGAGTAAGACCCCTTTATGATTATTTTCGCCAGCAATTTGCTCAAGTAACCAATCCACCGATTGATCCTATTCGCGAGAGTATTGTCATGTCTTTGGAGACTTGTCTTGGGGCTGAAAAAAATCTTTTTGAAGAAACAGCAGAACATGCACAGCGTCTTTTGGTGGATTCACCGGTTTTGTCCTGCGCCAAGTATGAAAATCTTATTGAAATGGATGATCCTGATTATGCCAATGTTATTATTGATCTGAATTATTCACCGGAATTGACACTTAAAGAAGCCATTATAAATGTTTGCCAACAAGCAGAACTGGCCGTCAACGATGGTAAGGTAATTATTGTACTAGATGATAAAAATCTGGCAAAAGATAAAACCACCCTGCATGCATTAATGGCTACTGGTGCAGTACACCACCATCTGATAGCTAAAGGTAGGCGTTGTGATGCCAATATCATTGTTAAAACAGGTACTGCACGTGACCCACATCATTTTGCGGCATTGATTGGTTATGGTGCATCTGCTATTTACCCTTATATGGCCTATGAAACATTGGCTAAGCTAATTAAGCATAATGAAATCAAAAATACCGATATTGGTAAAGTGACTAAAGCTTACCGTAAAGGGATCAATAAAGGCTTATATAAAGTCATGTCCAAAATGGGGATTTCAACCATTGCCAGCTATCGCGGGTCACAGTTATTTGAGGCGATCGGTATTGATGAAGAAGTCACTGATATGTGCTTTAAAGGAACTACCAGCCGTATTGCCGGAGCAGGTTTCAAGCATTTTGATTCGGATCAGCGCTTGTTGAATAAAGTTGCCTGGAACCCTCGTAAAACGAATGATCATGGTGGTATCTACCGCTATGTTCATGGTGGTGAATATCATGCCTATAATCCAGATGTGGTTCTGTATATGCAGCAGGCTGTGCAGTCAGGTGATTATAGTCTTTATAGAAAATATGCAGATGAAGTTAATCAGCGGCCAGTGGCAACCCTGCGCGACTTGCTGAAACTGCGTGAAGACATTGATGCTATTCCGCTTGATGAAGTTGAACCGATTGAAAACATGTTCAAACGTTTTGACAGTGCGGCCATGTCCTTAGGGGCATTATCACCAGAAGCTCACGAAACACTGGCTGAAGCTATGAATCGTCTGGGTGCTCGCTCTAACTCCGGTGAAGGTGGTGAAGATCCAGTACGTTTTAATACCCTTAAAGTGTCCAAGATTAAACAAATTGCTTCCGGCCGTTTTGGTGTTACTCCCCACTATCTGGTCAATGCTGAAGTTTTGCAGATTAAAGTGGCTCAGGGTGCTAAGCCCGGAGAAGGCGGCCAGTTACCGGGACATAAAGTCGACATTAATATTGCCAGGCAACGCTATTCTGTGCCCGGCGTGACGCTGATTTCACCTCCACCACATCATGATATTTACTCAATTGAGGATTTATCACAACTAATTTATGACCTGAAACAAGTCAATCCTGATGCCCTGGTTTCAGTGAAGCTGGTTTCGGAACCTGGTGTTGGTACCATTGCTGCCGGTGTGGCAAAAGCCTATGCAGATTTAATCACAATCTCAGGTTATGATGGCGGCACTGCTGCCAGTCCGCTTGCATCGGTTAAATATGCAGGTTCGCCTTTTGAATTGGGCCTGAGTGAGACACAACAAGCACTATGTGCCAATGATTTACGCGGTAAAATTCGTCTGCAGGCCGATGGTGGTTTAAAAACTGGTCTTGATATTGTCAAAGCCGCTATATTAGGGGCTGAAAGCTTTGGTTTTGGTACTGCACCCATGATTGCTATGGGCTGTAAGTACCTACGCATCTGTCACCTGAATACTTGTGCTATGGGCGTTGCAACTCAAAATGTCGAGCTTCGCCAGCACCACTTTATCGGTAAAGTTGAAATGGTGATGAACTACTTCAAATTTGTTGCTGAAGAAACACGGGAATGGATGGCATCACTGGGTGTCAGCAAATTAGAAGATTTAATCGGCCGTACTGATTTACTGGAAATTATTGCAGGCAGTACTGATCGTCAATCCCATATTGATCTGTCACCGCTATTAAAAACAGTGTCTGATCAGACTAAGCCGAGATTTTGCCATGAGCCAAAAAATGCCCCCTATGATAAGGGTGAGACGGCTGAAAAAATGGTGGCAGAAACGTTGTCTGCAATTGAAAATAAAACCGGTGGTGTTTTTCAGTTTAATGTCATGAATACTGACCGTTCTATCGGTGCACGTCTTTCTGGTGAGATAGCTTCACGACATGGTAATCTGGGTATGAGTGATACACCAATCACCATTAAGATGACCGGCTCTGCTGGACAAAGCCTGGGCGTCTGGAATGCCGGAGGTCTGCATCTGGAGCTTGAAGGTGATGCCAATGACTATGTGGGTAAAGGAATGGCTGGGGGCAGGATTGTTATTAATCAGGCTTGTGGTACATCATTTAAGAGTAATGCAGCCGCAATTATGGGTAATACCTGCCTTTATGGTGCGACAGGCGGTTTATTATTAGCTGCAGGTCTGGCCGGTGAACGCTTTGGTGTTCGTAACTCAGGTGCACATGCTGTCGTTGAGGGCATTGGTGACCATGGTTGTGAATATATGACTGGTGGTGTTGTCACTGTACTGGGTGAGACAGGTCTTAACTTTGGTGCCGGTATGACCGGTGGTTTTGCTTATGTCCTGGATCAGGATAATAAATTTGTTGATCGTTATAATCATGAGCTTATTGACATTAACCGAATCGGCAGTGAACAGATGGAAGCACACCGGCACTACCTGAAAGGTAAGATTGAAGAATTTGTACAGGCAACGGGCAGTGAATGGGGGCAATCGGTTCTGGATGATTTTGCAGAGCTGAGTTCTAAGTTCTGGTTAGTGAAACCTAAAGCTGCATCAATAGAGAGTTTGTTAGAAACGCTCTCTAATGAAGCCGCTTAATTCTAGGGTTTAACGTTAATAAGTGTTGCTACAAATGAGTTGTTACAAAAAAGTTTAAGGTAAGATTATGGGTAATATATTCCAGTTCATGCAGGTCGATCGAAAAGATCCGGGTAAAAAAGAATCGGGTGTTCGGATCAAAGAATATAAAGAAATATACGAGACTTTTGATCAAGAGCAGACGGCTCAACAGGCCGATCGCTGTCTGGATTGCGGTAATCCATATTGTGAATGGAAATGCCCGGTTCATAACTACATACCCCATTGGCTGCGCTTAGCTCAGGAAGGTAAAATTATTGAAGCGGCTGAATTATCACATCGAACCAATTCCCTGCCTGAAATATGCGGCAGAGTCTGCCCACAGGATAGACTCTGTGAAGGAGCCTGTACTCTGAAAAATGACTTCGGTGCTGTAACCATTGGTTCTGTTGAACGCTACATTACAGATACTGCTTTGGAACAGGGCTGGAGACCAGATCTTTCAGGTGTTCAGGATACTGGAAAAAAAGTGGCAGTTATTGGTGCAGGGCCAGCAGGGCTTGCCTGCGCTGATGTTCTGGTTCGCAATGGAGTGAAACCCATTGTTTATGATCAACACCCTGAAATTGGCGGCTTGTTAATGTTCGGTATCCCTGAATTTAAGCTAGAAAAAGGTGTGGTCAGAAAACGTCGTGAAGTACTTGAAGGCATGGGTGTGGAATTTGTGCTCAATACCAAAATTAGTGATGACAGTAATGTCAGCTTTCAGAATTTACTGGATCAGTACGATGCGGTGTTCATGGGTATGGGCACTTATACTTCTATGACCGCAGGCATTGCTGGTGAAGAACTTGACGGTGTTCATGTGGCGCTGGACTTTCTTATCTCCAATGTAAAAAACTGCTACAATTACGAAACTGATTTTATCAGTATGAAAGGTAAAAAAGTGGTTGTTCTCGGCGGTGGTGACACTGCAATGGACTGTACTCGTACTTCTATTCGTCAGGATGCTGATGAAGTCTTTTGTGCCTATCGTCGTGACGAAGCTAATATGCCGGGGTCTAAGAAAGAAGTTCAAAACGCCAAAGAAGAAGGTGTGCAGTTCCTCTGGAATCGCCAGCCTGTTGAAATTGTCGGTGAAAACGGCAAAGTAACTGGTATCAAACTTATTACGACGGCATTAGGCGAGCCTGATGAGCGTGGTCGTCAACGCCCGGAACCTATTGAAGGCTCTGAAGAAATCATACCGGCTGATGCCATATTGATTGCTTTTGGTTTCAGACCCAGTCCTGCAAAATGGTTTAGTGATTTTGCTATTGTTCAGGATGAGCGTGGACGAGTAGTTGCGCCAGCAGAGCAGGAATTCCATTATCAGACTAAAAACCCTAAAGTATTTGCTGGCGGGGATATGGTTCGAGGCTCTGATCTGGTGGTTACTGCCATTGCCGAAGGACGTCAGGCTGCCGAGGGTATCTTAGATTATCTGGATGTATAAGCCTGAATAAATTTCTATTTTAAATAAATCTCTTCCCGGGAAAAACATAAATGAGTGAATTGAAGAACGATCGTTTTCTTAAAGCCCTGTTGCGCCAACCTGTTGACAAAACGCCTGTCTGGATGATGCGTCAGGCTGGTCGTTATCTTCCAGAATATCGTGCGACCCGTGAAAAGGCGGGCAGCTTTATGGATTTATGCATGAATGCTGAACTGGCCTGTGAAGTGACTCTTCAGCCTCTGGAACGCTATGATCTGGATGCGGCGATTCTATTTTCTGATATTTTAACTATCCCTGATGCTATGGGTCTGCAACTGCGTTTTGCTCAGGGTGAAGGACCTAAGTTTGATAAACCTATCCGCTCTGCCAGCGATGTTGATGCACTTGGCATACCTGATCCAGAGGGTGAGCTTCAGTATGTGATGAATGCAGTACGTACTATTCGTAAAGAACTGGATGGTCGTGTGCCCCTGATTGGTTTTTCAGGCAGTCCCTGGACTCTGGCTACCTATATGGTTGAAGGTGGTTCAACTAAAGAATTTGGTAAGGTAAAAGGCATGATGTTTGATGAGCCGCAAACCATGCATAAGTTGCTGGATACTCTGGCTCAATCTGTGATCTCTTACCTCAATGCTCAAATAGCCGCTGGTGCCCAGGCTGTTATGGTTTTTGATACCTGGGGCGGTGTTTTGACTCCCAGAGATTATAAAGAATTTTCCCTGCGTTATATGCAGCAGATTGTTGACGGTGTTACACGCAGCAACGATGGCAGAACGGTACCGATTGTTCTCTTTTCCAAGGGCGCAGGTGGCTGGTTAGAAGTTATGGCTGAGACTGGCTGTGATGCATTAGGCGTAGACTGGACTTTAGATTTAGCGGATGCCCGTGCTCGTGTTGGCGATAAAGTGGCACTGCAGGGCAATATGGATCCAAGTATCCTGTATGCAAAACCTGAGCGCATTGAGCAGGAAGTTAAAATCGTTCTGGAAAGTTATGGCAAAGGCAATGGACATGTCTTTAATCTGGGCCATGGTATTCATCAGCATATTGACCCTGATAATGTGGGTGTGTTTATTGATGCAGTTCATGAGCATAGTACACAGTATCATCAGTAGATTAGCTCTCTAAATATCTGTTATATGACCATAGTGGCCCTGAAGGGGACTTCTACCTGGGCGTAATTCATTGGTGTTCGAAGGTCAAAAGAAGAGGGCGTTCGGACGAAGTGCTGAATCTGCCGATTGCACCCGACACTGATTCGTCTAGCTGGGGACGCTTCTGGTACGTCCATGTAACGCTTGCTGTCGCCGTCCATGGCTCCAAACACCCCAGTTAGACGAACCAGTCTCGCGTACACTCTTCTACCTCAGTTGTCCTCACTGGTGTTGTCCAAAAGCAAAGAAACAGCAACAGCAACAGCACTCTAGCTCAGTAATATTCATACTAAATGTCAGGGAGTATTAGCAAATGCTTAATCTGTCAGCCTATAGCCCATTGAGCATAATTTATCTTTTGAGTTAAATTCTTCAAAGCAGTAATATCTAAATATAAAGATTTTTGGTTTTTCCAAAAAGAACAAACTCAAGAAGTATTCGGCTGGGCTCACAATTACTGGAGGAGTGCTGTTTGAAGCAATCGTTGGCTGTGAACATTTAGGGTACTCCTACCATAGAAAACAAGAAATGATATGTCCAGAAGACATATCACCAAGTGATAAAGAGATTCAATCATTAAACACAAGTAATAAAATAGAAAATTAAAAAGAATTACAACAAAAGTTTATAAGAAAAACACATCAAATAACAAAAAAAGCAGATTGGCAATATTCCACTTTTTTATAAAAGACAATGATTGGCATCTTATTTACTTTTCAGAGTGTGATTCTGACACATCTGATAACCATTGGGTTGAAGGGAATCACATTCATTTAATTAACCATCTATGGGGTAGCAATATAAAAGAAATTTGGGAAAACTTCCCTAAATTTTCAGAATTAAACAAAGCACATAACCAAAAAATGTACTGGATGCAAAGAGACGAACCAGTGGTTTAAGCGTTATATCTTTGGACAAATTCTAGTTCTCTTCATAATTTCACAGTTTTTATTGATTAAATTTAGTATTTTGATTATAATTCTCCCCATATGGGAGATAAATGTAAGTTATGAGAGTGATTGCTAAAAGCACTATAAGAAAATTCTGGGAGCAACCAGCATATGGTGATTCAAAAGGTTCACTTGAAAGTTGGTATGAAGAAACCATAAAAGCAAATTGGTTATCACCACGAGATGTAAAAAATCAATATGGTAACGCAAGTATATGCGGAAACAATCGAGTGGTTTTTAATATTGGTGGCAATAAATACCGACTAGTAGTCGAAATTCAATATCAAGCTGGTATTGTTTGGGTAAAATTTATAGGTACTCATGCTCAATACGATAAAATTTCAGTCGAGAATGTAAATGAATATTAAACCAATCCGAAATGATAAAGACTTAAAAGCTGCCTTCCGTCAATTAGAGGTGGTGTTTCAATCTAAAAAAGGTACTGAAGAATCTGATGAAATGGAGATTTTAGTCACTTTGATAGAAGCTTATGAGAATAAGCATTACCCTATTAGTCCTCCTAACCCTATAGAAGCAATAAAGTTTAGAATGGAACAACAGGGTTTAACCGCTAGAGATTTAGAAACTTTTATTGGGAGCAGTGGAAGAGTGTCAGAAATACTAAATAAAAAACGTCCTTTAAGTCTGCGCATGGTTAAACGTCTACATGATGGGCTAAACATTCCATACGAAAGCCTATTAGCTGATATTGCTTAAACTGAACGATAGAAAGATAATAAAAAAATTCATCAGAGGCTAAAAGACACCCCGATGATTTTGGCGTTGGGTACACAAAACTACATCACTCCTACTATCTTGATAATTATGCATAAAAGTGCAATTCTATGCATGCAAACTGGAGTAAACAAGATGAGAACAACACTAGATTTGCCAGAAGAGCTTTTACTTGAAGCAATGTCTGTTTCACATATAAAAACAAAAACAAAAGTAATTACGTTTGCACTTCAAGAGCTTATTAGAAAATCAGAATTATCTGAACTAAAAAAATTTAAAGGTAAAATTAATTTAGACATTGATCTAGATGCAATTAGAGACAGATCATAATGGAAGTAGTTAGTAGATACTTCTGTGTGGATTGATTATTTTCGCTCTGGAGATAAATCAGAAAAATTGGATTTTTTAATTGATGAAAATTTGATTGTAATTAATGATCTGATTCTTACAGAATTATTACCTCTCCTCATTGTAAAACAAGAAAAAAAAATAATAAATTTATTAAAAATGGTAAAACAACACCATATGCATCCTGATTGGGAAGAAATTAGAGACTATCAAGTTTCTTGTTTGAAATCAGGTTCAAATGGCATTGATATACCTGTGTGATTCATAGACATCCTTTCACTATAATGGGGTATTATGAACAGAGAAATTCAACAAAGATTAAAGTGGGTTAAACTTTATGAGCAGACAGGTAATGCTGGTTTTGTCTGTCGTCGATGCGGTATTTCCAGGCCAACTCTAAGGAAGTGGTGGCGTCGATATTCTGAGTTAGGAATTGCTGGTCTGGAAAGCCAAAGTCGGCGTCCACACAGCTCTCCAAATAGAAAAGCTTCTAATAAGGAAGAGTCACTTATCCTCGAGTTGCGAACATCAAGAAACTTGGGAGCAAGGCGGATACAGAGTGAGTTAAAACGCCTTCATAAGATTTCATTATCACTGGCAACTATTCATAAAATTCTTAAGAAGAACAATGTTAAACCCATAAAGAAATTTCGTAGGAAAAAGGATTTTATTCGTTATCAGAGACCCATTCCTGGTGATCGTGTCCAGATGGACACCTGTAAGCTTGCACCAGGGATTTATCAATACACATCAATAGATGATTGTACCCGTTGTAGAGTTTTAAGAATTTATCGCCGCAGAACCGCTGCTAATACATTAGACTTTCTTGATTGTTTGATAGAAGAAATGCCATTTCCTATTCAGCGTATTCAAACCGATCGTGGTACTGAATTTTTCGCCGTTAAAGTTCAGGAAAAACTGAAAAAATATACGATTAAATTTCGACCTAATAAACCAGGCTCTCCCCACTTAAATGGGAAAGTTGAACGTTCTCAAGGTACGGATAAAACAGAATTTTACTCGATTACAGATATAGATTCTGAATCATTGCATGAACAATTGGCTGAGTGGCAACATTATTACAACTGGGATCGACCACACAGTGCTCATAATGGTAAATTCCCAATGGAAAAGTACTTCGAGTTAGCCGATAAAACTCCCTTTAAGGAAGACACTCATAAAGATTACCATATCGAAAATGAGCGTATACAAAATCCCAATTATAGGTTAGATTTAAAGCTGAGAAAATTGAAACGATGTCTATGAATCACACACAAGTGGCGGTTACAACAAGCGCCTGCAAAGGGCTCGCGGCACGGTTAGTGCCGCTTCGATGAGTGCGATGGCGCTCGCCTTAGAGGCGAAACGTTATGCATAAATAATGAATCTACACTACAGATAAAAATAAGGTACAAAACGACATTATGGAAGCAATATGGATCATAGCTGCCAGCTTACTTTATGCAGCATTTAATCATTATCGCATCGGCAATGAACGAAAAAGGTCGAAGAATATATTTAATCAAATGTTCCAATCTCATATGGTGTTTTTAAAAAAGGTTGTAGAAACATCAGAGAATAATGCGCTTAAGGAATATCTTAATAAGACTATTGCAAGTATCAAGCTAGATAACAAGGGGTTACCTATCGATGCTAAGATGCCTTGGGTTGAAGACCGTTATGTCAATGAAATGACAAAAAGGATTGATCAGCTTGTAAACAATAATGAAACAATAGAAAAAGAATTGATAAATATAGGAACTGATAATAAAAAAATTATAAAGACAAAGAATAATCTTGAAAAAGAAAAGCAACGTCTAGAAAAACGGGCGATTGAAATCAGTGCATTGTGGGATAGTAAAGAAGGGCAATATAAGAATGAAGTAGAGAGAATTATCAAGGAAGGAGTTCTCCAAGCTTCTGAATTGTCTGAACACTATGTAAACAGATGTAAAGAAAATAACTCTATATTAACACTACATGAATGGATGGGAGAGCAAGTATCAGATCTTAATAAAGCCATCTTTGATAATGTTGCCTATTCACTTAGAACTAAAAGTCACCCATCTTACAAAGGCTCTGAAAAGGTCTCTGAAATGGCGGCTGAAGTAAAGAGAATTCGTAAGGAGTCAAAAGTCAATGAGTACACTGTCCGTTTGTATGAGCAACTATTTCCATGGCTAGAGAAATTTAATCATGCACCGCCAGCTATTCCTATCTCACAAGAAAGGAATGATGTGAATGAATCATCATCAAATTCAGAAGAAGGGAGTTACCTTCTAACCAATGAGGAAGCAAATCTTCCAGAGTCAGAGAAGAATCAGCTTAAACTAGATAGGTATGTACGAAGTAATAAGTCAAAATGGGAAATTGGGATACTTTATGAAAGGTATGCAGCATATCTCTACATTTCTGATGGCTGGGATGTTTATATGCAAGGAGCGATAAAGGGATTTGAGGATATGGGTAGAGATTTAATTGCTATAAAGGGTGGTGTCACTAAAATTATCCAGTGTAAAAACTGGTCACAAAGCAAAATAATTCATGAAAAACATATTTTTCAAATATTTGGAACAGCCGTATCTTATCTCGTTGAAAAGTATGGGGCCAAGGTTAATAACAATAACTACGATTCAGTATTTCAGCAGTTTAAAGTTGTTCCTGTATTCTTCACATCTACTAAGATATCTGCTCAAGCCAAGATATGTGCAAACTTGCTAGGTGTTGATGTGGTGCAGAATAAAAAGCTAGAAGAGTTTCCAATGATAAAATGTAACGCTAATTCTGAAGAGGACAAAATATACCATCTACCATTCGATCAAAAATATGATGTGTTTCAAGTTAAGTTACACAAAGGTGACAAATATGTTAGTACTGTAAAGGAGGCTGAGAATCTTGGCTTCAGGAGAGCATATAGGTGGCTAGGTGGAAGCAGTGCATAACAATCGCATTCACTCGGAAAATTTGCTCTGCTACGCGCTGCAAATTCCCGGTGATGCGGGGCGTTCACCGCATATTTTTTCATTTGTAATTGCAGCTATCCGGAAAGTTGAGAACCAATCTCACTTACCTCGAATGTCCGGTTAAGGTCATTTTCAGTTTGATTAAAAACTTATCAACCTGAGATTTAAGAACCAAATTCAAATTTTTCTAAATTATGAAATTGCGGCTATAGTAGATTCCACAACTACATAAGAAAATGCTAATTGTTCCGCAAAGTATAAAAAGCCATAATTTCAGGTTATTTTTTTTGATATTTAGTATGATACTTTAATTACTTGACTCATTTTGCTCTTGCTTTTTCTTTGCTTTTGGACAACACCAGTGAGGACAACTGAGGTAGGAGAGTGCGCGCGAGACTGGTTCGTCTAAGTGGGGTGTCAGAAAACATGGACGTTTTCTGTCAAGCGACCCATGGATGGGCCTGAAGCGTCCCCAGTTAGATGAACCAGTGTCGGGTGCAATCAACAGGCTTAGCATTTTGTCCGAACGCCCCTTTTTTTGATTTTCGAACAACCAATTTTTTTAAATCAGATTTGTTAGCCATTACAGAGGACTATTGTAGAAAGCTATTGTATAACGAAGTTTGTAAAGTATAAGCCTTCAATCTGTTTATTCCCGGTCAAATCTTTTAATACGCTTTCCACATCCCCACGTACTTTTTCCTGCAGGTCTTTTTTCTTCCTGGGAGTATTGACGCTCTCTCTGGTTTGTGCCGAAAGTGCAGTAATAATTACATCTCTGAGAGGAGCATTATGTGTTTGCACAGCTTCAATTGCTGCTGGACTGCCAAGTACTTGCAGGCGAACCTGTAAAAAACGCATCCTTCGTTCATTGGTTTGCAGGTTGACCACAAAAGGGGGGGAAAGCTCATAATACTTAGTGTCATCCACTTCCTCCTCATCTTCTGCATAAAGCGGAGTCATTAGTGTAAAAGAAAGTAAAATAAGAAAAAATAACTGTGAATAAGACTTAAGTGCTGAGAATGAGAGTGTGGGGGTTGTTTGCATTGATATCTTCCAGATTAATAATGGTTATGTTTATTAGTTTAGACTAATAAATTTATTTGCATAGTCTTTCCATCATACTTATTGCCTGATTTAGGTAGGATGTGCCAAATAAATTGGCATGATTGAGTATATGGTACAGATTGTATAATGTTTTTCGATCCTTATAACCCGCATCAAGAGGCCAGTTGTCATTATATGCCTGATAAAAATCTGAACTGAAACCACCAAAAAGTTCAGTCATGGCCAGATCTGTTTCCCTATCTCCATAATACAGAGCCGGGTCAAAAATAGCCGGTTTTCCGTGTTTAGATGAAGCTTCTTTACTGCTCCCCGCTTTAGAGGAGCCCGCTCTGGAAAAACCATAGTTGCCTGACCATAAATCACCATGTAATAATGAGGCCTCAGGGGTGTGATTGGCCAGAAGTGAATCCAGCTCATTAAGGAGCTTATCGGACAAAGGCTGCAAATATTTTTTATAGCCTTTATTGTAGAGCATCTCAAATTGCGGCTGCATGCGCTCTTCACGCCAAAATGTCAGCCAGTCATTGTGCTGTTGATTGCTTTGCGGCGTGCTGCCGATAATATTATTTTGATACCAGCCAAACTGACTGGCGGTGATTTTATGCATTTCAGCCAGTGCATGGCCCAGCTCTTTGTTATTGCCTGAAGCACTTAAGTTAAGGTATTCCAGTACCAGATAACTATATGAGTCTGCAATGCCGTAACAGACAGGTTGTGGTACTTGCATGGCATCGGCTTTAAGAGAAAGGGCCTGGGATAATTCATTCAGGTTATCAAACTCAACCTGAAACATGAATTCCAGACTTGCTGAATTGATTTTGATAAAATATTCCTGAACATCTGTGCCAATAACATGATAGCTTGAGTTGATGCTGCCACCACCAACAGTGGATTTTTGCTTAATTTGAAATGGTTTTTTCACTGTTTGGCTGATGTGGTCAGAAATATGATGCCAGTGAGTCATAGAGAGGCCCTGTTTTAAAATACGCTTCTATCTTTAACAAAACGAATCAATAAAGATAAAAAAGATTTAATGTCAGAAAAAAAATTAAATATCGTTCAAGTTGCTGTACCAACACCCTTACGCAGAAAATTTGATTATCTTCTATCCGATGCCATTAATCCAGAGCATGTTATACCGGGAGTACGTGTGCTGGTTCCTTTTGGCAGGACAAAAAAAATTGCCATTGTGCTGGGCAAAACATCTGAAACTGAGATTGATATAAAAAAACTCAGATGTATCAGTAAAATCCTGGATAAAAAGCCTGTCTTATCAGAAGATATTATTAAATTACTGAACTGGGTGGCCTCATATTACCATCATCCTATTGGTGAGGTCTTTCAAACTGCCTTACCCGTGCATTATCGAAACAAAGAATCAGCATCAGAGCAGGGTATTAGCTTCTGGTTTTTAACAGATCTTGCGCAGCAAGCTGATTGGGATCAATTAAAGCGGGCTGTGCGTCAACGCAGTATTTTAGAACAGCTGAAAAATGCGCCTGAAGGTTTGACCAAAGAACAACTGGCCAGTGAGCAGGAAGGGCAGTGGCAGGCGGCTTTAAAAGTGCTATGTGAGAAGCAATGGGTTGCTTCAAAAATTAAACAGCCTGTTGTTGAACAAAATGAGCATGATGCAAAAATTGTTAACAATCCAGGCTTGTTTCTTAATGAGGAGCAACAGGCTGCAGTTGATGCGTTGAGTCAAAATAACACGGTTTATTTTGCCAGCCTGATTGACGGCATTACCGGTAGTGGTAAAACTGAAGTTTATTTATCTTTTATTGAAGCACAATTAAAAAATGCCAGGCAGGTATTAGTTCTGGTGCCTGAAATTGGTTTGACTCCGCAATTAATTAACCGCTTTGAATATCGTTTTTCAGTAAAAATACAAACTCTGCACTCGGGTTTAAATAATACTCAGAGAATGAAAATCTGGCAACAGGCGGCCAGTGGTGAAATACGCATATTAATTGGTACCCGTTCTGCTGTGTTTACTCCTATGCCTGACTTGGGAGCCATTATTATTGATGAAGAGCATGATCTGTCTTTTAAACAACAGGACGGGATCCGTTATTCGGCAAAAGACATTGCTCTGGTACGAGCGAATAATGCAGATATTCCTATAATTCTTGGCTCAGCCACACCCTCAATGGAATCATTGTTCCTGTGCCAGAGTGGCAAAATGGCACATTTGAAACTACACAAAAGAGCAGGTAATGCGCGCGCACCCGAAGTTCATCTCATTGATATCCGAGGTCAGTATTTACAACATGGAATGAGTCGTACACTGATTGATTTAATTAAACAGCATCTGGCCAGAGAAAATCAGGTCTTACTGTTTCAGAACCGTCGGGGTTATTCGCCAGTACTATTGTGTAATAAATGTGGCTGGATCAGTCATTGTCATCGTTGTGATGCCAAGTTGACCTATCACCGGCAGAGGAATCATTTGCGTTGCCATCATTGTCTGACTGAACAGCCATTGCCTCTGCAATGCCCTGAATGTGGACATGGTGATCTCTCACAACTTGGTATGGGTACTGAACGAGTTGAAAAAGTGGTCAGAGAATTATTTCCTGAAACGGATGTGGTGCGGATTGACAGGGATACAACGCAACGAAAAGGTGCCTTAAAGAACATGTTGGAACTGGCCAGAGATGGCAGGCAGCAGATACTGATTGGTACGCAGATGCTGGCTAAAGGGCACCATTTTCCTAATGTGACACTGGTGGCTATTTTAGATATTGATCAGGGGCTTTACTCCATTGATTATCGTGCTCCAGAACGTTTGGCGCAGTTAATTGTCCAGGTTTCAGGGCGTGCAGGCAGAGAAGAAAAAAAAGGACAAGTGGTGTTACAAACCTCTCATCCGGAAGATGAGATGCTCAACACTCTGTTAAATCTGGGCTATTCCGGTTTTGCTGTTAAAACCCTGGCAGAGCGGAAGGAACTGCTATTACCGCCTTATTCCTATCAGGCGCTGATCCGGGCAGAGGCTAATAAAATAGAAAAATATCAGGCATTTTTAGAATATTGCTTTCAGGTGATGACATCAATTAAGCAAATTCTGTCAACTGAAGATGGGGGCACAGACTGTGATGCACAATTTTTGGGCCCGATTCCAGCTCCAATGGAGAAAAAAGCCGGAAAATTCAGAGGGCAGCTGCTTATTCAGACGAGTCAGCGAAAACAATTACATCATATATTGAGTCGTTTAATTCAAACCGTTGAAGTTAATAAAGCTGCCCAGAGAGTTCATTGGTCAATTGATATTGATCCACAGGAAATATATTAGGAGGTTGTCTGAGCGGTTTATCCTTCTATGAACTGATTTTAAAGCTTTGTTCTTTTTTGTTCTCGGGTTAAAATGATTAGTTCACGAACTTATACAGACTGGAATACAGATTTTGAAAGACGCACTGCAGCAACTTATTTCTCAAGCAATACAATCTCTCATTGATAATGGTTCACTGGCTGTGGATATGCCTGTGATTAAAATTGATCGTACTCGTGATAAAAGCCATGGTGATTTTGCCGCAAATGTTGCCATGCTGCTGGCCAGATCTGCCCATAAAAATCCTCGGGAAATTGCCGCACAGATCATTGAAGCACTGCCCGCAAGTGACTTTGTGGATAAGGTTGAGATCGCAGGGCCTGGTTTTATTAATTTTTATGTCAGCAGTGATTCTATTCAGGATGTGGTTAATCGTGTTATCGAACAAAAAGACCAATATGGTTGTTCAGACATCGGGGCTGGCCAGCTTATTCAGGTTGAGTTTGTGTCCGCTAATCCAACAGGCCCATTGCACGTAGGTCATGGCCGTGGTGCCGCATACGGTGCGACATTGGCTAATTTACTCAATGCCATTGGTTATAAAGTCCATAGTGAATACTACGTTAATGATGCCGGGCGTCAGATGGAGATACTGGCAACGTCTGTATGGCTGCGCTATCTGCAGGCTCATAATGTAGCTATTGTGTTTCCTGCCAATGCTTATAAAGGTGACTATATTCACGATATTGTGGCAGAAATTACTAATGAACATGGTGATAACTATATTGCTTCGGCAGAAGATGTGATGGCTGATTTGCCAGCAGATGAACCTGAAGGTGGAGATAAAGAGCTGCATATTGATGCCTTGACTGCTAAAGCAAAAACATTGCTGGGTGATAATCGCTATCGCTATGTTTTTGAGCTGGCTCTTAATTCTATTCTGGATGATATTCGTGATGATTTAGCAGAGTTTGGTGTCCGTTATCATGAGTGGTACTCAGAGCGTTCATTAATGGATAAAGGTCTGGTGAATAAAGGCATTGAACGGCTGCGAGAAAATGGACATATCTATGAGGAAAAAGGGGCACTATGGTTCCGTTCTACCACCTTTGGTGATGATAAAGATCGGGTGGTACAGCGCGATAATGGCCAGACAACCTATTTTGCTTCTGATATTGCTTATCACATGGATAAGTTTGATCGAGGTTATAAAACAGTGATTGATGTCTGGGGTTCCGATCATCATGGTTATGTACCCAGAGTAAAAGCTGCGTTGACTGCCTTAGGTAATAATGCAGATGGACTGGATGTTCTGCTGGTGCAGTTTGCCAACTTGTACCGTGGCGGTGAAAAGGTGCAAATGTCCACTCGAAGTGGTTCATTTGTCACATTAAGGCAATTACGTGAAGAAGTGGGGGCCGATGCGGCCCGTTTCTTTTATGTCATGCGTAAGTGTGAGCAGCATATGGATTTTGATCTGGATTTAGCAAAATCCAGAACCTCAGAAAATCCTGTTTATTATATTCAATATGCTCATGCTCGTATTTGCAGTATCTTCAGGCAGTTGGAAGAAAAAAGTATTGCCTATGAACAATCAATGGGGCTGGGAAATTTACCCCTGTTAACTGAAGCTCATGAGAAAGATATTTTGCAGCAATTAGCTAAATATCCCGAGTCTGTGCAGACAGCAGCCACTCAGCATGAGCCTCATTTAATCGCTCATTATTTAAGAGATTTAGCAAATGCCCTGCACACTTATTATAATGCCCATCAATTTATTGTTGATGATGAAAAACAACGTAATGCAAGACTGGTTTTAATTGTTGCTACTCGTCAGGTTATAAAAAATGGTCTGGCACTTCTGGGTGTTTCTGCACCGAAAGAAATGTAATGCTGTGTGATCAGGTGATTAAAATATAATGCCCGCTAAGAAAAAACGCAGTAAGAGAAAAACTGGAGCCACTCGTAATACTGAGCAAAGTTTCTCAACCTTATCAATGGTTGTGATTGGTGTCCTGGTGAGTGCTTTTGTGGGTTTTTTGGTCTATCTGGATAAAATACCAGTTGATGCTGAAAAGCCAATAAGCACAGAGCAACAAGCATCTGCTAAAAAAAATAAACCGCAACAGCCACCAAAGCATGAATTTGATTTTTACACAGTATTGCCTGATCGTGAAGTTGAAATTGTTGAGGTTGAGCAGAGGAAGGCGGTAAAGAAAGCAGCTCCAGTTCAGAATAAAAAACCTGAAAAAAAATCCTCCGATCAAGTCAAAACGCCACAGTCAACATCCTTATACCAGTTGCAGGTGGGGGCATTTAAAGAGCTGTCCAAAGCCGATGCAATGAAAGCACGACTGGCATTTCTCGGTGTGGAGTCAAATATTCAGGTTATTCAGAATAATGGTCAGAAGTTATATCGCGTCAGAGTGGGGCCAAGCACTGATGATAAGAAAATGCAGCAGATAAAAAATCAGCTGAAGGCAAAAAATATTAATACTTTTATGCAAAAACTAAGTAGCTAGGTAGATTAGTTCCATATTTTGCAATCGAATTGCTAAAGTGGATGTCAGGCTTACGACCTAAGCGGCACCCCAAGGATATTTCTTTCAGGGTGTAGTTCTCTGGTTGTTTGAAAATAAAAAGAAAAAAGAAGTGGCGGCGTTCGAATAAGTGTATATAAAACGACTGCAAGGGAAGCTGGTGCAACAATCTGAGGACGCTTCAAGTACCTCCATGTAACGCTTGCTGTCGCCGTCCATGGCTCCAAACACCCCAGTTTGTTGCACCAGCTTCCCTCACAGTCTCTTAAGGCATTTATTCTCTCTGGGAGTGTCCCAAATCAAAAGCAAAGAAAAAGCAACAGTGCTCTAGCTCAACCAGATGTAGATCCAATGCTTTTGATTTTTCTTTGCTTTTGGACAACACCAGAGAGGACAACTGAGGTAGAAGAGTGCATGTGAGACTGGCTCGTCTAACTGGGGTGTTTGGAGCCATGGACGGCGACAGCAAGCGTTACATGGACGTACTGGAAGCGTCCCCAGTTAGATGAGTCAGTCTCGCGTGCAATTGACAGGCTCAGCATTTTGTCCGAACGCTCCCCCTTCTTTTTATTTTCGAACAACAAACGAATTACGCCCTGGAAGAAGTGCCCTTGGGATGCTGCTTAGGTCGTAGGGCAGGTGTTTTTATTTCTGGAGATCTAAGCTTGTTTGTTGAAATTCTATGCTTCATGTTAATTGGTGCCTTCACCGGTCTGGCAGCAGGTTTGCTGGGTATTGGCGGTGGTTTAATTATTGTGCCCTTTAGTTTAATTGTATTTGAAATTCTGAGTGCTGATAATGGTATAGTTATTCCTTATGAGCATCAGGTTCATATTGCCATTGCGACTTCTTTGGCAACAATCATCTTTACAGCTTTATCTTCAATTTATTCTCAGCAAAAGAAAAAGGCCATTGACTGGTCTGTATTCTGGCTTCTGGCTCCAGGAATTCTTCTGGGTGCTTTTCTGGGTGCATGGGTTGCCAGTTTTATACCCCGAACACCTTTACTAATTCTGTTTGCCAGCTTTGTTTTAGTGGTTAGTTTAAAAATGTGGTTTGGCTGGTCACCGCATGCAAGGAAGCCATTACCTGATTGGCCGGGGATGAGTTTTGTCGGGGGGCTAATTGGTGTAATATCAGCTATTGTTGGTATCGGAGGCGGGACGATGACGGTGCCTTTTTTGAATCGGGGCAATATCACAATACAAAGAGCCGTTGCCATTTCCAGTGCCCTTGGATTGCCCATTGCAATATCGGGTACACTCGGTTTTTTCTGGAGTAGTTTGCAAATGCCTTTGTTTAAAGAAGGGCTTCCAGAAACAGCTGTAATGACTTATGATTTATTTGTTGGTTATATTTATCTGCCTGCTTTTTTCTCAATTATAAGTTTATCTATGTTAACGGCAAAGGTGGGTGTTTATTTGTCACATCGTTTATCAAAGCAAATGTTAAGTCGAATCTTCTCTGTTTTACTTTTTGTGCTGTCGGTAAAACTTTATCTTTCTATCATTATGCCAGGAGCTTAAAGGTTATGAATTGCCATGATTGCAAAATTGATGAGACTAAATGCCCTGTTTGTGGTCAGGAAAATAAATGCCAGGCCTCAGAGCATTGCTGGTGTTTTAATGTGAAGGGAAACCTGGATGAGAGTCAGATAAAAAAGGTGTTGCCCAAATCAATCAGGGAACTCCCAACAACTTGCCTTTGCCAGACCTGTTGGGAGAAATATCAGTTGGATGAGCCTAAGCCTAAGTAAGAGGAGTCAGTCTGATTTCAACACGCCGGTTTTGCGAACGGCCGTATTCAGTGCTATTTGAAGCAATGGGATGATCCTCTCCAAGACCCTGGGTGATAATTCTTTGCGGCAGTACCTGTCTGGTCTGCAGGTAGCGGGAAACAGAATCTGCTCTTCGTTGAGACAGACTCATATTGTAAGAAGCTTTACCGACGCTGTCTGTATGTCCATAAATATCAACATAGGTTTTTTCATATTCATTAATAACTTTAGCTACAGAGCCTAGAACACGATAAAAGTCAGCTGAAATATTACTGGATGCTGTGTCAAAAGTGATATTGCCCGGCATATTAAGAACGATAGAATTTCCAGAGCGTGTTACACTGACGCCTGTTGACTCCAGCTCCTGACGTAATTTTGCTTCCTGCACATCCATATAATAGCCGATACCACCGCCAGCAAGGGCGCCAATTCCTGCGCCAATAAGAGCGGATTTTCTATTATCACCGGCGATAACACCAATTACTGCACCACTGAGTGCACCAATTCCAGCACCTTTTACAACATTGCTTGTTTTTTCTTCGCGAGTATAAGGATTTACCGTAGTACAGGCGCCAAGGAGCAGGCTTGATAAAATAATACCTGTGCCGAGTAAATGGGTTTTAGAAAATGATTTATTGCTCAGTAAAGCAGTTTTATGCATATGGTAACTCCTATCTATTGGTGGCTGAAACTTATCTATCTGTTAAAGACTTCAGCCATGCATGGTTTATTTATCAAGTTTTTGGGGAGGATTGCACCAATAACTGATGTCTTTTTCTACTTGCAAAAAAGTATCCTTGGTTTCCTGCTCTGTCAGACGTACTTTTTGTTTGCGTTCTTCATCGAAGCGCATTAAAAATGGAGCCTTTTTGTATTTTGCCAATGTGTCTTTTGAATCCTGGCAAATTTTTGTGCGTTCAAGAGCTTCCCCGCCGTCGCTTTCTTCAGCCTTATCTTTTTCTTTTTTATGAAAAATATTACTCCCCAGATGCATTTTTTTTGCTGATGTATCTCCAGGTCTGGCGGCATAGTGGACTCGACCATCTTTATCAGTCCATTTGTATATTTGAGTATTTTTCTTATCATCTTCGGCAAAAGCAAAGTTAATAAAAGTAATGCTCAGGATAAATATCAGAGAAAGGCTGACTATTCGGCTAATAAGGGATTTCATTGTAACTCCTTGGCAGACTATGTTGTTTTTTGTAACTACTCTGAGTAGTTACGTTTTTTTTATTATAGCCGTTTTTTTTCTAATATAAATATGAAAAATGTTTATGGAGTGATTTTAGTTTAATCGGTATGATTATTGTGTGTCCTGAGTCTCTTTCCTGAGCAAAAAAAAGCATCCTGAAGGATGCTTTTTAAGTTGTTGTGTTTATAAGTTATTTAATTATTGTAACCAAATAACTTATAAATAGATTACTTATTGGTAAACTCTGGATAAGCCTCCATTCCACACTCAGAAAGGTCAACACCCTGGTATTCCTCTTCTTCGCTAACACGGATACCCATGACCATTTTGATGATAAACCAGGTTAGAAAGCTGGTTGAGAATACCCAGCCGAAAATAGTTGCGGCACCAATTAACTGACCGGAGAAGCTGACATCGCCATTTGTAAAAGGAACCAGCATCAGGCCTAAGAAGCCAACAGCACCATGAACAGAGATTGCACCCACTGGATCATCAATTCTTAATTTATCCAAAGTCAGAATGCTGAAGACAACCAGAATACCACCCATAGCACCAAATAGTGTTGCGACCAGAGGTGTTGGTGTTGATGGTTCAGCAGTAATTGCAACCAGTCCAGCTAAAGCGCCGTTTAACAGCATGGTTAAATCCGCTTTACCATATAAAATTCGAGCTACGATTAGTGCTGAAATTGCACCACCAGCAGCAGCTGCATTGGTATTTAAGAAAACCATTGCTACGGAGTTTGCACTGGCAATATCACCCAGTTTTAGTACAGAACCACCGTTAAAACCAAACCAGCCCATCCATAAAATGAAGGTGCCAAGAGTTGCTAAAGGCAGGTTAGCACCAGGAATGGCTTTAATTTCGCCATTTTTTCCATATTTACCTTTACGAGCACCCAGTAAAATAACACCGGCCAGAGCAGCTGAAGCACCAGCCATATGAACAATACCAGAACCGGCAAAATCAGAAAATCCTAAGTCACCCAAGTTATATAGACCAAATACATCCTCACTGTTCCAGGTCCATGCGCCTTCCATTGGATAGATAAAGGCAGTCATTACAACAGCAAACAATAAAAATGACCATAATTTCATACGCTCGGCAACTGCACCGGATACAATTGACATTGCCGTGGCAACAAAGACAACCTGAAAGAAAAAGTCAGAAGCACCAGAATAGATAGAGTCGCCGCCAAATCCGTCTTCACGCCCTGCAAATTCAGTTAGTTTTTCAGCAACATAACCGTCACCAACGACTAAATCTGTTAAGAACATACTGCCGCCATACATGATGTCATAACCGACAATCAGGTACATAATGCATGAAATGGCAAAAAGAGCGACGTTTTTAGTTAAAATTTCTGCGGTGTTTTTAGTTCTGACCAGACCCGCTTCCAGCATTGAAAAGCCGGCAGCCATCCACATCACTAATGCACCACACATTAGAAAGTAAAAAGTATCAAGTGCATACTGCAAATGATAAACGTTTTGTAATACAGTGTTATCCACGGTGTTCTCCTCGCGGTAAGTAAGAATGTAAGTCTTTAGAAAGACAGTTTATAAAGCTTCTTTGCCTGTTTCAGATGTACGAATACGGATGGTGTCTTCGATGGCGGAGACAAAAATCTTACCATCACCAATTTTACCGGTATGAGCAGCACCCTTAATGGCTTCAATGACCTGATCAAGGACATCAGAATCAATGGCAATTTCGACTTTTACTTTGGGTAAGAAATCGACAACGTATTCTGCACCGCGATAAAGTTCTGTATGACCTTTTTGACGTCCAAAACCTTTAACCTCGGTAACTGTCATACCATGAATTCCAATATCAGATAATGCTTCACGAACATCATCCAATTTAAACGGCTTAACAATTGCTGTAACAAGCTTCATTTGTTCTCTCCAAAACTAGATAATAATTGAATTTAATAACCTGACTTGTAGAAAGCAGATATCATGCCATTGATAAACAACATAGTAATTACAAGGAGATAGATGTTGTTTTTCGTGTGTAACAGAGTTGAATTGCACCACAATGGGATGATAGCTCTTGGTACACAAAATTGATGCACTATGCTGGTGCAATATGGAAAACAAGTAATTGATTGGGTCAAAATTGAAAAAATGATAGAATGTGGCACCAGGATTTAACCTGGTATTTTTATTGGCTTATAAATGCATTTCGTATTTTTCAGCCAGGCTCCAGGATTTCTAATTAAACGAAAGGTTGACCTATGAATACCCAGTTTTTTGATGACTTAGCTAATAAAATCAGTAAAACTCTGCCACCTGTTCCAACTGGGATGAAAGCGGAGCTGGAACAGTCTATTAGAAATATATTGCACAATGCTTTTGACAAGCTGGATTTAGTGACCAGAGAAGATTTTGAAATCCAGTCCTCTGTTTTGCAGAAAACCAGAATAAAGCTGGAACTACTGGAGAAAAGAATGACTGAACTTGAAAACAAAATGGATATAAAATAATCCTGGATACTATTATTTCCTTATTTTTTTCTCTATCAGGTACAATTAAACTATGTGTTCTAAAAGTCTGCTGAAATATTACAGCCTGCTTTTTCTGCTTATCCCTACATACTCTTTTTCTGCGGCAGAGCAGGAGTCCTCAACGGAACGAGAGCCCTCAACGCTGGATCAAGAGTCTTCAACGGATCAAGAGCAAAATTATACAGAGATGAGTCTTCAACAACTCATGTCGTTGGAAATATTCACTGCAGCATCACTCTTACCAACCGAGCTGAAAAAAGCACCGGGTACTGTTTATAGTTTTAATCGTCAGGATTTTAAACGCCTGGGGGTGAGACGGCTTAATGAGCTACTGGGGTTTGTACCAGGTTTTCAATTAAATCAATATCGTAAACGACATCGCTCTGTCTGGGCCAGAGGTATGATTGATCGATATAATAATAAAATGAAACTTATAGTGGATGGTGTTCCTATTGAGCATGTTTACTATGGGCATTTTTCTGCGGGAGAAAATCTGGCACTGGAAAAAATTGGTAAAGTAGAGGTCATTATTGGCCCGGCATCCTCTTTGTATGGTGCGAATGCTTTTGCAGGAGTCATATCGGTCACAACACGGGAATTTATCGGCCAGGGGAGCAATGCTGATGAGGCTGTTGTGGAAACCGGTATTGAACTTGGCAACCATAGCCGAGCCAAAGGCACTGTTTTTTATAATAGTGAAAAAATACAGGGCTTTCTCAGTTATCTTGATCAAGATGCTCCTTTTGATGAAGATAGAGAAAGTTTTATTGGTACCAGCGTTTCTCAGCCACTGGATGAGCAATATAAAAACTTATATCTTAAAGCAGAGCCCATAAAGGGACTGCAACTCTCATTTGATTATCAATACAGTGAGACACCATTTGTTTTTTTCCCTGAAAATGCTCCTCATAAGACCAGAGATAATACTGAGGAACGTTTTTATAATCTTTCAGCTCGCTATGAAGCAGGCAATCTGGAGCAAGGTAAAATAGAAACAATTGCCTACTATGTTGATGATCAGGCAAAAGAAATTTATAAGCATGGCCAAGATGAAGTTGCCTATAAGGAAAATAGAGATTCTCGATATTATGGTATTAAGGCAACCTGGCTAAAAACCCTGTTTGTTAAGCACACGATGGCTTTTGGTGGGCAATGGCAGCATGATGAAGCTAAAGATATGGATTATGTCAAAAACTGGAACCATAATACCGGTTACTATAATCCTCCTGTGGCGGGGTCTTTATTATCCGGAGAAAATGTAGAAAATGATGACTACGCAATATTTTTTCAGGATGTCTGGGAAATTAATACTGAATTAACGGCCACACTGGGAGCTCGCTATGATGTTTTTGATCAATTTGACAATGATAGTAACTATCGTATTGCATTAGTCTACACACCCACTGTACAGCAGACAATTAAAATGCTCTGGGGTACAGCCGTAAGAAAACCTACTTATAGAGAATATCTGAAGGTTCTTGAAAATACATCATTTGTTGCTGATACGCCAAAAACAGAAAAAATGGAAACATTTGAACTCGGTTATGGTTACCAATGGGAAAATGCAAATATTAATGTCACTGCTTTTTATAATGAATTTGATGATTATCTGCATGAAATTCCTACACCAGATGGAAATGATGAATACTTCGTCAATAGTAATAGTACCTGGCGTATACATGGTGTGGAAGTCTTATCAGAATATCAGCTTATCAGTGATGTTCATCTGCGTGCCACTGTGGGCTGGTTAACTGCCAGAGAGTCTGGCAATGGAGATATTCCTTATTTAGCAGAATGGACAGCCAGTTTATTAAGTGATTATCGCTGGCATTCATCTCATCATTTAGTCTTTTCACTGATGTATAACGATGATAGAAGAGATACTAATGATCAAAGTTTCAGCCAGGATGAAGCCGATGCTTTTACAACTCTGAATGTTCATGCTTATGGTAAGATTTTTGAAAATATTTCTTATCAGGTTGGAGTTAAAAACTTAACCGATGAAAAAGTGTTTGATACTGCCGCTGATTTTGATGATCGTTATAATACTCAGAGAACTGAAAGAGAACTCTGGGGTAAAATCACATATACATATCGGTTTTGAGGATAGACATTGAATATTCTTAACCGTAATTATCTTGATTGCTTTAATTTTATCTCAAAGCGCCAGCTTGCTACCTGTCTTGTTATGAGCCTATTTTTTGTGATCCTAAGTTTTTTTCTAATGTCTGATGTTTATGCTTTTCAAAAAAACAGAGTCAATGAGCAACTGAAAGTTAAGGCTGCATTTGTTCTTAACCTGGCTCGATTTATTGAGTGGCCGGAGGAAACAACGGGAGAAGAGAAAGAGGATGTTGTGCTTTGTTTTTATCAATATAATTTTTTAAAAGAATCGATTAATAGTATTCTGGATAAAAAAATTAACAACAAACCTATTAAAATTAAAGTAATAAAAGAACTAAAGCTTAAGGGACGCTGTGATGTTGTATTAATACCTGAATCTGCTATTTCTTTATTTGTAAACTATAATGACTTTGATGATCTACAAAAAAAAATCACGATTACTGATCTCAGTCATGGTGACGTCGAGTATAAGTCAAATCAGAGTCATGAATATTTTCTGGAAAATAAAATTATTTTCAGATTGACTCGTGAAAAATCAAGGTTACGTTTTGAAGTCAATAAGACAGCATCTGAACGTTTAGGAGTTATTATTGGTTCAGAATTACTTAAGCTTGGTATTTTAGTAAAAGATCAAGAAAGTCATTCAAAAAGGGTTTACCCATGAAGTTTTTTCGTCAACATTCTATAAAAAAGAAGTTGTCATTGATGACCTTATTGACTTCTTCTATTGCCGTTGCATTAGGCTGTATTATTTTTATTGTATCGGAAGTTTATTTCAACTGGCAGGAAATGAGTCGGCATCATTCTGTATTAGCTGAAAGCATTGGTTTAAATGTTCGCAGCGCCATTACATTTGAAGACAAAAAGTATATTTCCAAAGCGCTTAACGCCTTTGCTATCAATCCAGATGTTGAGGCTGTTTTTGTTTATAATGAAGAACATAAATTGCTTTCTGAATACCATAGTGAACAAAATGAGAACACCTCATCTCTTTTATTAAATAAAAAAGGATTTAATAAAGAGTTTAATAATACAAATGAAGATCTCTCAGAAGAATCATTTGTGGAGTATTATTTAAAATGGGTCACTATTACTCAATCTATCGAAATTGAAAAAGAGTATGTTGGCAGTATTGTTCTTGTGATTTCACTCAATCGGTTTTATCTGCATACCTTTTGGGTTGTCTGTGTGGCAATGATTGTTTTTATCCTGATTAACTTTTTGAGCTATCTTATCTGGCAAAAATTACAGGTCATGATTACTGAGCCCATTGAAAAGTTGATGGAAGTTAGTTCAAAAGTTTCTCAAAATGAAGATTTTTCTTTACGAGTTGTTATTGAAGGTGAGGATGAGTTGGCAAAACTGGGACTTTGTTTTAATGAAATGCTTGCACAGATACAATTGAGAGATATTGAACTCAATGAGCATCAGGATCATTTGGAAGCTCTGGTTAAAAAAAGAACCCAACAGGCAGAAAAAGCCAGTAAAGCAAAAAGTGAATTTTTGGCGACCATGAGTCATGAAATCCGAACACCAATGAATGCTGTGATCGGCATGACTGAACTACTACTCATGAGTCATCTGGAAGAAAAGCAGAAGCGTTATGCAGATATGATTTTAAATTCCAGTACGCTGCTGTTAAAGATCATAAATGATATTCTTGATTTCTCAAAAATTGAAGTAAATAAATTAAAATTGGAAGAAGTTCTGTTTCATCCTGAGCAAATTTTAATGGATGTTAAAGATACTTTTTTTAATGAGGCAAAGAATAAAAATATTTCACTGGAACTCAATGTCGAACCAGACATATCAGGTTATGTAATTGGCGATCCGTTTCGTTTAAAGCAAATTATGAATAACTTATTATCCAATGCAATCAAATTTACAGATACCGGTACCGTTTCCCTTAGTCTGGAAAAAATGAAAGAAACAGAAAATATTGTGAGCTTTTGTTTTTCTGTACAGGATACAGGGATTGGTATTAAGCAAGAGGCTATCAGCGAACTTTTTAATGTTTTTCATCAGGCAGATAGCTCAATTACTCGTGAATTTGGTGGTACAGGTCTTGGTCTGGCTATTTCTCAAAATTTGACAAAATTAATGGGGGGTGAAATTCAGGTTCAAAGTATTGAAGGTGATGGTAGTCGCTTTTTCTTTGCTATTGATTTACAGAAAGTCACACCTGACGAATTGGCTGAAAATGAAATTATTCATAAGCTTTCTCGTGAAGTCTCAGTCAATGAAGAGAGAGATAATTCACAATATAAAATATTGGTGACTGATGATGATCCGGTTAATCTTGATGTTATTAGCGGATTATTAGACAGCCTTGGCTTTAATGTAAAAACGTCTCAGAGTGGTTCTGATACTCTGGCATTAATAAAAAGTAAGGGAAGCAATTATTTTGATCTGATTTTAATGGATATTCAGATGCCTGGTATGGATGGTTATGCCGTGAGTCAAAAATTAAGGGATAATAATGTCACTATACCCATACTTGCTTTAAGTGCTCATGTTGAGAAAGAAGCCCGCAAAGCTGCATTTGAAGCAGGCATGGATGATTACCTGACTAAACCGATTCAGATGAAAGATCTTAATAATATACTTAATCACTGGCTTGAACTCCATGATTTGATCAATCGTCGAGATGCTGAACGGTCATTTAAAAGCGTTATAGACGCAGAAAGTTCCGTATCCACCGAATCACAACTGCCTGTGAGTGAGCAGGAGGATTCATCAGAGAATGATCCATTTAAAAATTTGTCTGTGGTGTCATTAGATGAGGTGATGGGTCGATTGAATAATAACAAAGGTCTGTTAAGTAAATTACTGGAAAAATATTTTATTACTTACCAGGATCATTTTAAATTAATACAAAAGGCCTATGCAAGTCATCAATATCTGAAGGCGTCTGAACTGGCACATAAAATAAAAGGTGCTTCGCGTTCACTGAGTATTGAAATAGTAGCTGAGGAAGCAGAAAAGCTTGAATTTGCTTTAAAAAATGGGCAATTACCTGAAGACAATAATTGCACTGAGTTAATGATGCAATTAGAACAGGTACTTTCCCAAACAATGGATGAGTTGGCCGAGTTTATAAAAAGAAGTCAGTGATCCAGATCTACATTTTGTGACAAGCCCTAATTATATATCCAATGACAGTTTATCCTGACAGGTTTATAGATAGAAATAAGCTATAATTTCCTAATACGCCCTCTTTGGGTACAGGAGTTTTAAAGAAAAGGAATTTTTATGTCATTGTCGATTGTATATAGTCGTGCCGGGGGGCTGGGTGCTCCTCAGGTGACGGTTGAGGTGTTGTTAACCAACGGGCTGCCTAGTTTAAGCATTGTTGGTCTTCCGGAAATGGCTGTTAAGGAAAGTAAAGATCGAGTCAGAGGAGCGATTATTAATAGCCGCTTTGAATTTCCTGTTCGGCGGATCACCATCAATCTGGCTCCCGCAGATTTACCCAAGGAAGGAGGTCGTTTTGATCTTGCAATTGCAATGGGGATTCTTCTCTCATCCAGTCAACTTGAACTCCCAAAAGAAACCCGCTCTACAACACCTGAGGCTTTACACTCCCTATCTTCAAACTCCTCACTTATACAAAAAGAATATAATAATCCAGTTGAGCAATTTGAGTTTGTAGGTGAGCTGGCACTCAGTGGTGAATTAAGAGCTGTTGACGGCATTATTCCCATTGCTATTGCGGCAAATAAAAAGAAGCGAATTCTTATTGTACCAGAAGGAAATGGGCAGGAGGCTGCTCTAATTAAAGGGCTGACAGTTTATACTGCCGGACATCTACTGGATGTTTGTGCTTTTTTAAAAGGTGAAATACAACTCAGCCAACCAGAGATTAACAACAGTCCAGAGCAGCAATTCTATTCAACCTGTTTATCTGATATCTGTGGTCAACAAGGTGCTAAACGAGCTCTGGAGATAGCTGCCGCTGGGCAGCACAGCTTGCTTATGAAAGGACCTCCGGGAACAGGAAAGACTATGCTTGCGAGCCGTCTGGTGACAATCTTACCCACTTTGTCTGATACTGAAGCAGAAGAAGTTGCAGCCATTCGCTCAGTTTGTGGTGAAAAAGTCAGTTTTGATAACTGGGCGGTACGTGGTTTTCGGGTGCCGCATCATACAGCCTCTGGTGTTGCTCTTGTTGGCGGTGGTAGTTATCCTAGCCCCGGTGAGATAAGCCTGGCTCATCATGGTGTATTATTTATGGATGAGTTACCGGAGTTTTCTCAAAAAGTATTAGAAGTTTTGAGAGAACCATTGGAGTCAGGAAAAATTGCCATTTCGCGGGCAGCAAAGAAAGCGGAGTTTCCTGCGTCATTCCAGCTTATTGCCGCCATGAATCCATGCCCTTGCGGTTATTGGGGAGATACTCAAAATAATTGCCGCTGCACCAGTGAACAGGTTCAACGGTATCAGAATAAACTTTCGGGACCATTTCTTGACAGGATTGATATGCATATTGAAGTCCCGGCACTTTCGCACATGGATTTACAGCAGAGCAGTGATATGATTGAAAATAGTGCTGAGGTAAAAAAACGTGTTGTTAAGGCTCAGCAGAGGCAAAGAATAAGACGTGATCATTGCAATGCACATCTGAGCAATAAAGAAATTGAAGAAGATTGTCACCTGTCAGATGATAATCAAAAAGTTCTTGAGAAAACCATGAATAAAATGAAACTGTCTGCCAGAGCCTATCACCGCATATTAAAACTTGCGCGTACTATTGCTGATCTGGACAATAGCGATAAAATTCAGCTGCACCATCTTACCGAGTCAATTGGCTATCGGAAAATTGATCATTTTCAGTAATGATGTATGCAATAATGGGATGAAGCAAAATAATGCATTGGTTATCTATTATCCCTTATCAATAGCCATCAGCGGTTTCAAAGTTGTCAGTAAGTTGTTAAATAGACTGGGATTGAGTTTTTCTTCCTGGGTTAACAGCTGCTTCATATGCTCCCTTTGAGTTGGCATACTAAAACAGGCGGGGCAGCTGTCTGGGATAACGGGAAGACTGGCGGCTTCGGCATAGGATCGGGTCAGCTCCTCTCTGGTATAGACAAGTGGACGTATGACCCGAATATCGCCAGTCTGAATGGTGTAATTGGCTTTCATTGTTTGTAGTTTGCCATTATGAAAGGCAGACATTAAAAAACTTTCTGCCAGATCATCAAGATGCTGTGCCAGAGCCAGGATATTATAAGCCTCTTTTCTTGCTGTGGAATAGAGGATCCCTCGTTTCATTCGAGAGCAGAATGAACAAAAGGAATCACCGTCTATGGCATCCTCGGCCTGCTCTAAAATAGCTTGTTCCTGATAAAAATAAGGAATACCTAAATCAGCCAGATAGTTTTTTAGTGGTGAAGGATCAAATCCTTCAATTTGTGGGTCAACAGTAACGGCACCCAGATGAAATTTTACCGGTGCATATTGTTTTAAATGGTGCAGGATAAGCAGTAAAGACAGGGAGTCCTTACCTCCAGAGACTCCCAGCAAAATTCTATCGCCCTCATTGATCATTTTAAAATCCGCAATGGCACGACCGACTGGGCGCATGAGTTGTTTTGGGGGCTTGAGGTAGTTGGTTTTGATAGCTTTATACTCAGTGACAAATTAATCAGGATAATATCATAGTATTCGGGGGCGGAGTCAAATGGCTTTAGTTCCGAACACAATAAACACTCTTGTAGAACATGCTATTTGACTCCGACCTCTGCGGGCACTACTATGAATAAGACAATCTCTGGTAAAAAAACATAAATAAGGAAAATATTATGGCGGGTTTTGATGCATTTGTAATTGGTTCAATTATTTTTGCCTTCATTCTAATTGTTTTAGGGGTGAAAAAAGTGGATCAGGGAATGGAATATACGGTTGAGCGTTTTGGACGGTATACGCGCTCACTGCGTCCAGGGTTAAGCTTCATTGTTCCGGTATTTGATGCTATTGGACATCGAATCAATATGATGGAAAGGGTGATGGATGTCCCGTCTCAGGAGGTGATCACCAAGGATAATGCCATGATTAAAGTAGATGGTGTGGTCTTTTTTCAGGTTATGGATAGTGCCAAGGCTTCTTATGAGGTAAATAATCTGGAACATGCCATTCTTAATTTGACTATGACCAATATCAGAACAGTAATGGGTTCAATGGATCTGGATGAGTTATTATCCAAGCGCGATCAAATCAATAATGAGTTGCTGAATGTAGTTGATGAAGCCACCACACCATGGGGTGTTAAAGTCACCCGAATTGAGATTAAAGATATTGCTCCACCGATGGATCTGGTGGATGCAATGGCCAGGCAAATGAAAGCAGAGCGTGAAAAACGCGCCAGTATTCTTGAAGCAGAAGGCGAAAGACAAGCAGAAATTTTGCGTGCAGAAGGTGAGAAGCAGGGTGTGATACTTAAGGCTGAGGGTGATAGGGAAGCGGCCTATCGTGAAGCTGAAGCTCGTGAGAGACTTGCTGAAGCAGAAGCAAAGGCAACTCTTATGGTTTCTCAAGCGATAGAAAAGGGTGATGTTAATGCCATTAATTATTTTGTTGCAACCAAATATGTAGATGCCTTAAAAGTAATTGGCAGTGCAGAGAATCAAAAACTGGTTTTCATGCCTTTGGAAGCCTCGGGGCTGATTGGGGCAATTGGCGGTATAGCTGAGCTGACCAAAGAAGCGACTAGTAAGAAAAACTCAGATTAGCAGGGCTGTACTGTCTTTAAAGAGGATTGGGAATGGAAGTCTTATATACAAATCTGGAGTTCTGGCATTGGCTGACCTTCGCTGTGGTTTTAATCATTCTGGAAATGTTAAGTCCGGGCGTCTTTTTTCTCTGGCTGGGAATTGCAGCAGCTTGTGTCGGCATTGTGCTGTATATCCATCCAGAACTAAACTGGCAGTATCAGCTGATTTTATTTGCAGTTTTATCAGTTGCGAGCATTGCTACATGGCGCTTAACTCGTCCATTTTTCCCCCCGGAGGAACCAGAAGTTCTGAATCTAAACCGACGGGCTGATCAATACATTGGCCGTATTTTTACTCTGAGTGAGCCCATTGTTAATGGTATGGGGAAAATTAAAGTAGATGATTCAACCTGGAGGGTGCGTGGTGAAGAGGCACCCGTTAACACTCAGGTAAAAGTGATCGGTGTTGATGGTATTATTTTTGATGTGGAGCCCATGTATACCCATGATACTTGAAAAAGCCTCGCTGCATTTCCAGGTATCACGGGGAATAGATTGGTTATTTACCCGAAACCTGGGCTAGTTTAACTAAACTTGATGTTTCTATAAGTAAACAGTCGGCATGTTCCGCTTGTTTTAAATAAGCGATAATAATTTCAGAGGCTTCATTAGTAAGAATATTATTAATGCGTTCCATTGGTTTAAACTGTTCCGGTTTAAAATCAATGACATCATTAATATCATCAATACGAAGTGCAACAATCGGCGCTGTGCCATCTTCTGTGATATACAACAATACTTGCCTTGCCGATTCTTTTAAATGGGAGCGGGCCTGGTCGAAGCGCTTCATCAGACGTTTTAAAGTGATACTCCTTTCTAAGCGTAACACTTTTAAAGCTTCCTTAAGTTTATTCTCTTTTTTCATATTCAGAAGCTTATCTGCCAGAGCATGAATTTGGTTGTGTGGTTTATCAAATTCGGAAAGAATTTCCATTAACGTCTCATCACGAGAATTGAAAGAATCATACCACGTGCCAAATGTACATTTGTGAGGATCTTTAGCTTTGATAAAGGGGGTGTCATTAAGCAAGCTGTCTTCTAAAGATGCAACCCAGTCAATATGCTCTTTTTCTCTATCACTGAGTAACTGGATTAAATCACTGTTTTTTTCAACCCCGGAAGCAAAGCCCAACATATTAGCAAAATCCAGTACCGGTACTGCATTGCCCTGAAACTCCACCATACCCACCAGCCCCTTAGCTTTAGCAGGTAGTGACTGAATCTGTTCCATCTCTTGGCTTATGGTTAAAACTCTTGCGATATCAATGGCATATAAAGTGTCAGAAACCCAGAATGTAAATGCTCTGAGACCACTTTTATAGTGTTCTATAATATGATTATTGGATGGGAGCAAATCACTAGATTGTGTTGCTGGCATATTCATTGTGTAGTCCTGTCCGAACGGTTGGTATTTTCAATGTCTGTTTAAGAATAACGGATAATTCAAAAAAATCTTTAATATTTGGACATTTTTTATTGAATCCCCTGAATTTAAGTAATAAATTCTGATTTATAAGAAACATTCCGCTATAATAGCGCCTTTTCTTTTAAGCTAAATAAAATCAGTGTTTTGTCTGAAATGATAACTGCTTTTGTTTGGATTAATACACTTTTTATTAACTATAGCTTATTTTTGGACTTTCACAGTGAAAGATATTAGTAAAATCAGAAACATCGCCATTATTGCACACGTTGACCATGGCAAAACCACACTCGTAGACGAGCTTCTAAAACAATCAGGTACTTTTGATGAACGTGAGGAAGTGTCTGAACGGATGATGGACTCCAACGATCTGGAAAAAGAGCGTGGCATCACTATTTTATCCAAAAATACAGCCATTGAATGGAACGATTACCACATTAATATCGTGGACACACCGGGACATGCTGATTTTGGTGGCGAAGTGGAACGTGTTTTATCCATGGTTGACTGTGTTTGTTTGTTAGTTGATGCCGTTGAAGGTCCCATGCCGCAAACTCGTTTTGTGACTCAAAAAGCCTTTGAACTGGGTCTGAATCCCATCGTTGTAGTTAATAAAATTGATCGTGATGGCGGACGTCCTGACTGGGTTGTTGATCAAACATTTGATTTGTTTGACCGCTTGGGTGGTAATGATGATCAGCTTGATTTTCCAATTGTTTATGCCTCAGCAATCAATGGTTATGCTTCGTTAGAAGATGATGTTCGTGACGGCGATATGGAACCTTTATTTCAAACCATTGTTGATAAAGTGTCACCGCCAGATGTTGATATTGATGCACCCTTTCAGATGCAGGTCATCAGCCTGGATTATAATAGCTATATGGGGGTTATTGGTGTTGGTCGCATTAAGCAAGGTACCATTAAAGCCAATACACCAGTGATTATCATTGATCATGAGGGTAAAGAGCGTAAAGGCAGAATGCTGAAGCTGTTTGGTTTTAAGGGTCTGGAAAGAATTGAAGTACCTGAAGCTCAGGCGGGTGATATCATTGCCTTCTGTGGCATTGATGGACTGAATATCTCTGATACCTTATGTGATCCTAATGCTGTGGAAGCTTTGCCTGCATTAACTGTTGATGAACCCACTGTGACTATGACTTTCCAGGTCAATAACTCACCTTTTGCTGGTCGTGAAGGCAAATTTGTTACCTCTCGTCAGATTAAAGATCGTCTGGAAAAAGAATTATTACATAACGTTGCTTTACGAGTTGAGCCGACAGAAGATCCTGATAAATTTAAAGTCTCAGGTCGCGGTGAATTACACCTGGGTATTTTGATCGAAACCATGCGCCGTGAAGGCTTTGAGCTGGGTGTGTCCAGGCCAGAGGTCATCACCAAAGAAGTCGATGGCGTCATGAGTGAACCATTTGAAGATGTTATGCTGGATGTTGAAGAACAGCATCAGGGTAGCATTATGGAAAAAATGGGTGAAGTGAAAGGCGAACTGAAGGATATGGTGCCTGATGGCAAAGGCAGAGTCAGACTGGAATATGTTGTTCCTTCAAGAGGTTTAATTGGTTTCCAGACGGCGTTTATGACTCAGACATCTGGCAGTGGTTTGTTTTATCATAATTTTTCTCACTATGGAGCGATGGTTGCCGGTGATTTTGCCCGACGAGATAAGGGAGTTCTGATCAGTAATTCTCAGGGTGCATCTGTGGCATTTGGTTTATTTAACCTGCAGGAACGCGGTCGTCTGTTTATTGGTAGTGGTGTTGATATCTATGAAGGTATGGTTATTGGTATTCACTCTCGCAGTAATGATTTAGTTGTCAATGCTCTGAAAGCCAAACAGCTGACCAATGTTCGTGCATCAGGTACAGATGAAGCAGTCACCTTGACTACACCGATAACAATGACTCTGGAGCAGGCTCTGGAATTCATTGATGAGGATGAACTGGTTGAAGTAACACCAGAAAATATCCGTCTTCGTAAACGTTTATTGACTGAAAATGCACGTAAACGTGCTGCGCGTCCTAAAAAAACATAAGTAAATAAACTCCGGACAGCCTCTCAGGCAAGCCTCTATGCTGTGTCTGTCCGGTTTTTTTATTATAATTCCTGTTAGCACTCTATTATTTCCCTTCTTTCGGATAATACGCATTGCGTATTTGATAAAAACTGCGTACTCTTAATTCATACAACTAACATCATTAAATTAACAAACATCACTAACAAACAATGATTAATTCTGGGGTTACTTATGAAAGTTTTAAGAAATACATCGATTCTAATGAGTGCTTTCTTTTTTTTACTTATGAGCATCTCGGTTCAGGCTGATTCCAACAGAAAAACATCTAAAGAATATACAGATCATATTGTTTATTTTAATGCCTTCCCTACGGATTCACTACCTTCTTCAATGACTAAACAATATGGTTTAAAACGCAGTAAAAATTATGCCATGATTAATATCTCGGTTATGGAAAAGGGGGCGGGAGTGCCAACAGGTACTAAATCTAAAGTCACTGGACAATTAAAAAATCTGATGGGACAGAGCAGGGAAATCGAATTCAGAGAGATAAAAGAAGGTAAAGCAATATACTATATTGCTCAAATTGGTGTACAAAGCAAAGAAACGGTCAATTTTTATATCGATATTATGCCGGATGGTGGTAAAGAGAAATATGAAATTAAATTCAGTAAAAAATTCTAGACTAGGCCTGCATTCTTATACTGAGATTAAAGAGTGAAAATACGCCAAAAGCAATAATAATGCCTCCGGCCAGAGCGCGTACCCAGTTTTTCCGGATAAAACTGGAAAGACTGGTGGCAAAAATACCCATTGCTAATAGCAAGGGCAAAGTGCCCAGACCAAAACTGAGCATTAACAGACCGCCTTCAACAGCATTTCCGGTTGAAATGGACCAGATCAGGATGGTGTAAACCAGTCCACAGGGCAGCCAGCCCCATAATGAACCTAGAATAAATGCCTGAAAAGTGGATTTAACCGGTATAAAACGTCGACTAATGGGTTCAATTTGTTTCCAGATGAGCCCCCCTGCTTTTTCTATTTTTCTCAAACCAAACCACCAGCCGCCAATATAAAGGCCCAGAGCAATCATAAAGAGTGTTGCAAAAATCTGCAGAGCAAACTGGACATTATGTAAAATGGGGAGGTTGGAAGCCAGCATACTGATCCCACCGACTAAAATTCCTGCCAGGGTATAGCTCATGATCCGCCCGCTATTATAGGCAATCAAATAAGGCAGAGAGCTCTTGTTTGAACCTCCCTTTATGCCAAATGTCAGAGCACCGACAATCCCTCCGCACATACCAAGGCAGTGGACACCTCCCAGTAAGCCGGCAATAAATGCGGTCAGATAAGATATTTCAACAGGCATTTATCAAAGTTCTCTATTATAAGTCATGATAAGAGGGGCATGATCAGAAAAGCGTTGCTCCTTATAAATTGACGTTGATTCCAATAAGGGGGCCAGTGAGGCTGAAATTACCTGATAGTCAATACGCCATCCGGTATTATTTGCCCAGGCCTGGCCTCGATTTGACCACCAGGTGTATTGATGTTCTTCTTTGTTTAACACTCTGAAGGCATCACAAAGACCAATATCATCGCCAAAAAGCTGATCCAGCCAGGCACGCTCTTCCGGTAGACAGCCGGAGCGTTTTTTATTGCCGTTAAAGTTCTTAATATCAATTCTTTTATGAACAATGTTCCAGTCGCCGCAGATTATGTATTGGCGAGAACTCTGGGCCATCTCTTTGAGCATGGGAGTTATCTGCTCTAAAAATTCCATCTTTAATATCTGGCGCTCATCTTTAGAAGAGCCTGATGGCAGGTATAATGAAGCAATGCTTAAATCACCAAAATCTGCCTGAATGTATCGACCTTCAGTGTCAGCAACATCCCAGCCCAACCCTGTAGTGATAAAATCAGGTTCTTTTTTTGAATAAATGGCAGTCCCGCTATAGCCCTTTTTATGCGCATCAAAAAAATAACGAAAATATCCGGGAGGAGAAAAGACCGGTGCATCTAATTGATCAAGCTGTGCCTTGGTTTCCTGTATACAGAGCACATCAGGAGATTCATCCTGCATCCATTCAAAAAAACCTTTTTTTGCTGCAGCGCGTATACCATTCAGATTTGCAGAAATAACTTTCATAATATATTTTGTTAATGCTCTTTTTATAATCAGAGGTGTAAAATAAAGAGGCGCTATTATAACCCAACCTGAGGTATAATTCATTGACTTGTGAGGCAGTCTCAGACAGACTCCAGACACTGAGTTAAGTTACCGTATTAAATAATAGTATTGAAAAGAAAGCAGGTTAGACAATGCAGGATTACCAACGTGATTTTATTGAATTTGCCATTAACAAAGGAGTGCTTCGCTTTGGTGAATTCACTCTGAAATCCGGGCGTATCAGCCCTTATTTTTTTAATAGCGGCCTGTTTGACACGGGTGGATCTCTGGCAAAGCTGGGGCGATTTTATGCCAGTGCTTTGATTGATAATCAAATAGAATTTGATATGCTCTTTGGCCCGGCTTACAAAGGTATTCCTCTGGCTTCGACTTGTTCGATTGCGCTGGCCGATGAACATGCTCGAGATTTACCCTATAGTTTTAATCGAAAAGAAGCAAAAGATCATGGTGAAGGTGGTACGATCGTTGGAGCGGATCTGCAAGGCAAGGTGATGATCATTGATGATGTGATTTCTGCAGGCACCTCTGTTCGTGAATCCATCGAGCTGATTAATCAGGCTAAGGCAACTCCTGCAGGGGTGGTCATTGCACTGGATCGGCAAGAATTAGGAAAAGGCGATGTCTCTGCCATTGCTGAAATTGAAAAAAATTATAATATGCCGGTCACCAGTATTATCAAACTGGAACATCTGATCCTCTTTTTGAAAGATAATACTGAGATGGCACATTATTACGATAAAATTCAGACTTATCGGGATCGATATGGGGCATAGGGATAATTTTAACTTTTTAACTACTATGCTTTAATGCCTGAACGAACGAGTTCTTCTTTTTCCTCCTGAGTCAGGATAATCGGATTTGTCTGCATGCTGCTGGGGCTGATATTTACCACTAACCTGGGGATATCTTCTTCGCTAACACCATAAGCTGATAAGGGTTCCAGTGCCATTTGCTGGCTCCAGTCGGATAATAGTTTTACTAATTCCTTATGTGCCTGTGTGTCAGTGAGTTCATTTTTTCTGGTGAGCAGGCGGCCGATTTGTGCATAGCGCCTGAGTCCGGAATTTTTGGGTTCACGCTCTGACATGGCCTTAATATTAATCCGGGTTGCGTCAGCAAGTACAGTACCACAGGCTGTGCCATGAGGGATCGGGAAAAAAGCACCTAGTGGTGATGCTAATCCATGAACACTACCTAAGCCAACCTGAGCCAGTGTGATACCAGAAATTAGTGCGGCATAGGCCATATTAGCGCGTGCTTGATTTATCTCATTTGAGCAAGAATCAGTTTGTGATAACTTATTACTGCTGTGATACCAGAGTAATAAGCTGTCACGAACCCTTTCTATACCGTTGAGGGCCAGTGCATCAGTGAATGAGTTGGCTCTGGTTGATAAGTAAGATTCCATTAATTGAGTCAGGGCATCCATACCATTGGCAGCGATCAGTGCCTTGGGGCAACTTGCTAATAAATCCGGGTCAATAATGGCATATTGGGGGATTAGTTGTTCATCTCGAAATGATTTCTTATAACCTTCGGTGCCAATATTGCTTAACACCGAATTTTTTGTAGCTTCACTGCCGGTACCTGCAGTGGTTGGTATAGCTATAAAGGGAATAGCTGGGCCGATGTATTTTTTCCCGGCACCGACGCCTTCCAGGTATTCCATGACAGAATCACCGCTGTGCAGCAAGCCGCTGATGGCTTTGCCACTGTCCAGGGCACTGCCGCCTCCGATGGCAACAACACATTGAATTTTATCAGCAATGAATTGTTGGACGCTTTGATCAATGAACTGGGGTGAAGGTTCTCCGCTAATGGTAGTGTGAAACCATTTAATCTGCAGACTTTCTAGTTTTGAGATGAGCTCATCCCATTGTGCAGAGAGATAGAAGGATTGTCTGCCAGTGATTAACAGAACTGTCTGGCCATAGAGTGCAATTTTTTCCGGGAGCAGTTTAATACGTCCAGAACCAAATTCAATTCGAGGGAAATGAGACAGGCTGAATGAAGGGTTGATCATATAATTCCAGTATTTCAGATGTTGTATTGATGGCCTTAAGGTTAGGCCAAAGTTATTATACAGAAATTAAAACACGGATCTGATGTTTATACTCAAACTATTTGAAATCCAGTATTTTCAATAGGTATGGAGCTGTAGGGTTTATTCAGATTGAAATATATAATTAAACGTGTATTATAATATAATTAATTGCTAATAGATATTCCCTTTATAATAAGAAAAAAATGCCCTCAGAGCAGAATATTGGGAATAGTGAATTTTAAAAGGATAACACATTGAAAATTTGTATCATTGGAGGCACAGGGTTTGTCGGGACTCATCTGATCACCACCTTAGTGAGTCAGGGACACTCGATAAAGGTTATTACCAGAAGACCTGAACGTCATCGTCATCTAAGAACGCTGCCAACAGTTAAAATTGTCGATATTGATTTTTTTGGGAATAAAATTCTTGAACGTCAGATTGATACTTATGATGTGGTGATTAACCTGGCGGGTATATTAAATCCATCTGGCGCCAATACCTTTGAACTGGTGCATGAGAAAGTTGCCTTGAGAATTGCAGAGGCTACAAAAGCAGTAGGTACACCAAGACTACTGCATATGAGTGCTTTGAATGCAGATGAAAATGCCAGCAGTGACTATCTCCGTTCAAAAGGAAGAGCACAGAAGAAAATTCTTGCCATTGACGGTCTGTATGTAACTACTTTTTCACCATCAGTTATTTTTGGTGAAGCGGATAGCTTTTTTAATCGTTTTGCACAATTGTTAAAAATAATGCCGGGTATTTTTCCCCTGACCTGTGCCAGTGCACGCTTTGCACCAATCTATATTGGTGATGTGGTTGATGCTTTTATTAATAGTATTGATAATACTGATACTTATGGTAAGAATTACAACCTTTGTGGACCGGAGTCTTTTTCATTAAAAGAACTGGTTCAATATACGGCAGGACAAATCAATAGCCGCTGCACTATTATGTCTTTGAACCGTTTTTTCTCAAAACCGCTTGCCCAATTTATGGGGCTGTTTCCAGGAGCACCCATTACGCTGGATAATTATAAAAGCATGAGTGTGGATAGTGTCTGTTCTGATGAAGCCCAGAGTGCAGCCAATACTGAACTGGATCTTGAGTTGCGCAGTATTGAGAGTATTGTGCCCCAATATCTAGGTGGTAAGGATTTTTCCGGTAAAATGGATTATTTTAGAGCAAAATCAAGACGTTAAATTTCTAGTCTTTATGTGGCTAGAGTCAGGAAAGTCCAAAGCAAAAGAAATTCGGGCATATTAGGCTATTATCGTTTATTATTCTTTTCTTAATGTTCAAGAATGATATGTATCGAAAATAGTTATTAATTGTTATGAAAATTTATAAAGTCGGCGGCGCTGTCAGAGATAAGCTGCTCAATAGAAAAGTTGTTGATCATGATTATGTGGTTGTCGGGGCGACTGTTGAAGATATGTTAGCGGCCGGTTATACGCCTGTTGGTAAAGATTTCCCTGTTTTTCTGCACCCGGAAACTCATGAAGAGTATGCTTTGGCCAGAACTGAGCGTAAAGTGGCCAGAGGTTATCATGGTTTTGAGTTTTATGCGGCGGCAGATGTTACTCTGGAAGATGATCTGGTGCGCCGGGATCTGACCATTAATGCGATTGCTGAAGATGAGTCTGGTATACTTTACGATCCCCATCATGGTATTGAAGATCTTAGTAAACGTGTTTTAAGACATGTTTCCCCCTCCTTTGCTGAAGATCCACTGCGAGTGCTCAGAGTGGCGCGCTTTGCTGCCCGATATGCAGGCTATGGCTTTTCTATTGCGGACGAAACAATGACCATGATGCAGTGTTTGGTAGACCATGATGAAGTGGATGCCCTGGTTGCTGAACGTGTCTGGCAAGAAGTTGAAAAAGCACTAGCTGATGATAATCCCCGCATCTTTTTTGATGTCCTCAGACAGTGTGGGGCTCTGGGCCGCCTTTTTCCGGAAATAGAACAATTGTTTGGTGTGCCGCAATCGCCTCAATGGCATCCTGAAATTGATACCGGTACCCATACGATGATGGTTCTGGAGCAGGCGGCACGCTTAACTCCGGAACCAGTTGTTCGCTTTGCTGCCTTATTGCATGATCTGGGCAAAGGGATCACTCCTGAGCATGAATGGCCCAGACATATTGCTCATGAGTCCCGGGGTGTTCCTTTGGTTCAGGCGCTTTGTCAGCGTATGAAAGTACCAAAACATTATACTGCTCTGGCTTTGCTGGTGACTGAATTTCATTTGAATTATCACCGTATTGAAGAACTGAAAAATGCCACTATTGTTGATTTACTGTCTCGTTTAGATGCATTCAGGCGTCCGGAACGTTTTGAATATTTCCTCCTGGCCTGTGAGGCTGATGCAAAGGGAAGAACGGGTTATGAAAATAGCTCAGATAAAAAAACTCAGCGTTTTAGAGCTTTTTTTCAGGCGGCAAAACAGGTCAATACGGCAGATATTGTTGCCCAGGGATTCCAAGGTGCATCTATTGCTGAGCAATTAAGAATTAAGCGCATTGCGGCAGTTAAAGCAGTTAATCATTAAAAAAGTGATACAGTCGTCTATCTGCTTTATTCAAGATTGAATCAAAGGAAGTACTGGCCAGAAAAAAGGCACAGCAAGCCCCCAGACTGTTGGCAACACCATCATACCAGTCAAAACTCCTATATGAAGTCATGCCCTGAAGATATTCAATGACCATTCCCAGAGTGATTGCCGAGACTAAAATTAAGGCTCGAGTCCCCTTATTTTTATAGAGCTGAACAAACCATCCAACCAGAATGAAGTACAGCATAAAATGAATAATTTTATCTCTATGAATGATTTTTCCAAGCTCAATTTCAGGAATGTTAGTCAGTGAGGCGACCAGAATAAAACAGACATAGGTGACTCCAGCAGCAAGCCAAAGATTTTTATAGTGCATGTTATAGATAGTCCTGTGCTACACAAATATCCAGAAAAGAAAGATCCCCAAAAATAAGCGATAGATGATAAAGGGCATCATTCCTACACTATCCAGTAACTTAATAAAATAATGGATACAAAAATAAGCACTGACTGCAGATAATCCAACTCCCATAAAAATATCTAACCAGGGAATGTGGCTTGCTGACTGGCTTAATTCGATTGTTTTCATCAGGCTTGCAGCCATGATTAACGGGATGGATAATAAAAAAGAAAAGCGCGCTGCTGCATGGCGGCTCATGCCCATTAATAACGCGGCGGTGATGGTAATACCAGAGCGAGATGTACCTGGTATTAAAGCCAGAGCCTGAGCACAACCAATAAATAAAATAATTTTTAAATTGAGCTGGTGTTCAGTACGCAGTTCAATTTTATCAGCCATTTGTTTTTGCACTCTGGCATCGGCATACCAGAGAAGCAAACCAAAAAGAATCGTTGTGCAGGCAATAATCAGTGGGTTACGCAGATGTTCAGCATAGTCATTGATCAGTAGTCCAATGACACCGGCTGGAATTGTACCAATAATGATGCCCCAGGCCAGCAGGCTGTTTCCGGTGTTGTGTTTTAGTTGAATGGATTTCATCCAGTCCAGGAACAGGGGCTGAATGTCTTTGCGAAAGTACCATACGACTGCGATGAGTGTGCCAAAGTGTGTGGCAACATCAAAAGCAAGTCCCTGATCATTCCAGCCCAGAAGCTGGGGAACCAGGATCAGATGCGCAGAGCTTGATATAGGCAAAAACTCACTCAGTCCCTGAACCAGTGCTAATACAATAATTTGAATTAAATCCATAGTTTTCCTATAAGAGCCATTAGCAAAAAAGAGCCTTTAGCTAAAAGAGCTATTAGCTAAAAAAGAGCTTTCAGCAAGAAAAGAGCCTTCAGCTAAAATAGCCGTGTTGCTGTCAGATAAGAGGTGTCCATCTATAAACGATTCTGGAAGTCCTTAAATTGAAATGCAGCTAATGATAGCGGTTTGTCTTTGGCAAGTAAAATGACTTTAAATAACTCACCCATTTCTTCGGGTAGGGTGAGCATCTTTATTTGCCTGGCGACTTCAGAAAAACGCAGGACGTCATCAGGATCCAGATCTTTGGTTAATTCAACCAGACCGCCTGACATTAAAAAATGGGCCTGAGTCGTAAAGCCGCAAACACTGAGTCCTGACTCTGTTGCAGCACGGGCAATACTGCTGAAATTAACATGGGCTGTGATGTCCTGAAGGCCGGGCAGATAAAAAGGATCATCATGGCGGTGATGTTGATAATGACACATTAAAGTGCCCATTGAGCGTTGTGGGTGATAATATTCCTGAGCAGTATAGCCATAATCCACTAATAGAATAGCACCAGAGCCTAAAAGCTCAGCAATGGTTTTTATCCAGTCAATAGCCTGTAAGTTGACTTCAGTAGTATAGGATGCTTCTGGTTCATCATTGAGATGGGCATACTCCTGATGCAATGACTTTATTTCGTTTGCAATTTTCTGCAGGCGGGTATTCTCAGGGGCAGAATCCAGCCAGATGAACTGTCCGTTCCCATCAACAGAAACATATCGTTCAAACACATTATCTGCTTTAAGTTTCAGCAGATGCACCGGCATGGCATCCAATAACTCATTGGCAATAATGATCCCGTTAAATGGTTTATCCGGCAGTCGGTCAAGCCATAAAAAACGCTCAGATAGATGAGGTATACGATTCTGGATTGCCTGTTGTTGGCGTTCACGCAGATCAGCGCTTAATTCCAGTATGAGATACTGCTCAGGTAATTGCGCCTGTTTTTCGAGTTCAAGGATCAGCTCAATAGCCATAATGCCTGATCCGGCACCAATTTCCAACAAAACCTGTTGTTGGGTCTGTTTCATTATTTGTATGCATTGTAGTGCCAGACATTGAGAAAAAAGTGGGGAGATTTCAGGTGCAGTAATGAAATCCCCCTGTTTACCAAACTTTTTTAATCCTGCACTATAGTAACCCAGTCCCGGTGCATAAAGTGCCAGATTCATATAGTCGGCAAAAGATATTTTTCCGCCACTGGCTTTTATCTTATTCTGGATAAAAGATTTTAGTTGATCGCTATGTGCTTTTGTTTCAGGAGATGGCTCAGGAAAGGCATGAGGGGTATTGTTTGTTTTTGTTTCACTTGGCATAAAGGCTTTTATTTCTTTTTTCTCAGGTGCTTATATTATGCTAAACTTATTCGCTAACATCCACTATTACGAACAGGAAACTAAGCCTTAATGGAAACAATTGATGAGATGCTCAAAAGTGACTTAACGGATAAAGTGGTTTTGATCACCGGAGGTGCTCAGCGAGTCGGGGCAATGACCGCACGTTTATTGCATGCGGCTGGTGCAAATATTCTATTACACTATCGTCACTCTCGACAACAGGCACTGGACTTGCAAACGGAGTTACATGAAATTCGAAAGAATTCTGTGGTTCTTGTGCAGGCAGATTTACTTGAAACCGAGAAACTGAAAGGTCTGGTTGATAAGAGCCTGGAGCAATGGGGGAGGTTGGATATTTTAGTAAATAATGCTTCCAGCTTTTACCCAACTCCCCTGGGATCTGTTACTGAAAAGCACTGGGATGATCTTATCGGTAGTAATATGAAAGCCCCGTTTTTTTTATCACAATTAGCGGCACCTTATTTAGAAAAACAGCAAGGCTGTATTATCAATATCGTTGATATTCATGCCCAACGACCAATGGGAGGGCATAGTGTTTATAATATGGCAAAAGCGGGGTTGGCTATGCTGGTGAAAACACTGGCTTTTGAATTGGGGCCCAATATTCGTGTTAATGGTGTTGCTCCTGGTGCTATTATGTGGCCTTCTACAAACATGGATGAAGTGACAAAACAGCGTATTGTTTCACGCACCTATTTAAAACGTAAAGGCTCGGCACAAGATATAGCTAAAACAGTTTTGTTTCTGGTGAGTAATGCTGGATATATTACCGGACAGATCATTGCTGTAGATGGCGGGCGATCGTTGTATTTGTAAGTCAAAGCCAGAATACAACATGCTATAAACTCGAAAACACACAAATATAAACAGAATAAATTTAAAACCAGGAGAACATTTTGAGCAGAGAAATAATTTCAACAGATAAAGCCCCTCAGGCAATTGGCACGTATTCTCAGGCTGTAAAAGTTGGCAGTACGGCTTACCTTTCCGGGCAGATACCTCTCATCCCTGAAAGTATGGAAATGGTAGAAGGTGATATGGAGGCCCAGATTGTGCGTGTTTTTGATAATTTAATGGCTGTTGCGCAGGCAGCTGGTGGTGATTTGAATGATATTGTTAAGCTAAATATTTTTCTGACTGATCTGGGGCATTTTCCATTAGTGAATGAAATAATGGCTCGTTATTTCTCTCAGCCTTATCCTGCCAGAGCGGCAATCGGAGTGGCATCATTACCCAAGGCAGCCGGGGTTGAAATGGATGCTGTGATGGAGTTGTAAGGATGCTTAGAAATAGTCAACCGTATAACGGCTGATCTGTAAAGTATCGCTCCAATAATCTGCAGGCAGTCCGGCTTTTTGCTTGAGGTGTTGCAAAAATTCTTCGGGCTGGGTTAACTGCTCCCAGACAGAAGGTAAAAATGTCCCCTGCCGGTTGCCCCCGGTTTCAGGAGAGTTATCCTTCAAAACCAGCCCGTCAATTCCTGGACGAATTTGTGCTAATAGATCCTGCTCCGATTCAAACTGCATTGGATGGGTGTTACTTAGTATTGAAATAGAGTATTCAAGCTGATCATATTCCTGCTGTCTGAGTGCTGGAAATCGGGGATCTGAAAATGCAGCTGCATAGGCATTGTGAGCAATATCTTCGACTAAAGCCCGGCGTGGACTTAAGCTGCCGATACAGCCTCGTAATTGATGCCTGATATTTAAGGTGACAAAGGTTGCCCGCTTTATCTGCAGAGAATCAGGATAGTCTGACAGCTTCAGTTTAATGGGATGTTGAGATTCCAGTCCCGTCAAAACTGATTGTTTTGCAATATCTTTTAGTTGCTGCTGCTCAGCTTGTGAATACATAACTCACCTGTTTAATTTTTTATCTGGCTGAAGGCTGTTTTTACAAGATAAGCTGAAGGCTCTTTAATAAAAAACCCAGGCTCCATAACCAACCACACGGTCTTTGCTGCCTGCAGTATCACCTGAATTACGTAAGTCCAGTGTCTGGACATTTAAATGGTGTTTTTGGGCGCTTAAAAGCAGACCTGCAATCGCTGAGCGGCCGCAGGCTTGTTCGTAGTGAATTTTTTCCGGATTAAAAGCAGAGATTGCTGTATTGGTTGCTTGATCACACTCTCTGGCTCGTTGGTAATCAAGAAAATGGCTGAGGTCGGAGCTGATTAAAAAAAGCGTGTCTTCTTCCTGCCATAATTTTTCTATGACCTCACTTACTTGCTGATCTTCAGCCTGGCCGATGACCAGAGGAATCAAAGTAAATCGGGGTAGGATTTTTTGCAAAAAAGGCAGCTGAACTTCAAGACTATGCTCTTGAGCGTGAGCATCGTCATAAGCCTGTACAAAGGGCAATTGCTCCAACTGAGCTATTATTTTTCTATCCAGAGGGATTTCCCCTAAAGGAGTCTGAAAAAAATCTTGTGAGCTGCTGGCAATGCCAAGTAAGGGGATTTTATGTGATGGTCCGAGCAATACGACTTTTGATATTTGCTGGGCAAAAGGAATAAGCTGGGTATAGGCACTGGCAGCAATCGGGCCGGAGTATATATAACCAGCATGTGGGACGATTAAGGCCCGTGGTTTTGTTGCAATTGCCTGTGTTTCACTATTATCCAGATAAGCCTTTATGGCAATATCTAATTCACTTGTATTCTCTGGATAAAAAGTTCCGGCAACAGCCGGGTTTCTAATATTCATATGTAAACTCATAATGTATTGACCGTATTCTTGTATTTGTTCTCTATTTAAATAGTAGAACATATTTTTAGTCATGGAAGGTTTATGGTGATGAATTTAGAAAAGTTGCGACTAATCGCAATTGCAATGTAGGTAAAATCCTACACGAAGACTTTGTCACATAGATGTGATGCAATAAACAGGTACATTCATTATATCTGTGCTATCCTTATCCATTATTCGGTGGAATTTTGCGCCTGTTTATAATCAACTGAGACACCAAGATACGAATTAATATGGAAACAGAAGTTATTGATATTGAGCGTTTAAAACTGTTTGCTCCGTTTCAAGGTCTTACTGATACACAATTAGAATATATCGCTATTAATGCGCAAATAATAAGTGTGGGTTCTGGGCAGACGGTTATTGACTTGAATTCGGACTCACAGGATAAATATCTTTTACTTGAGGGTATTTTAAAGCTGAAAGCCTTTGATGATTCAGAAAGTATTATTGAGGCAGATAGTGTACGTGCTCGAAATCCTGTTGCCCAACTCAGGCCCAGCCGTTATCTGGTCACAACTAAAACGTTGTGCAAACTGCTGGTGTTGCAGGATGATTTTTTAAATACTGCCATTGAACAGTCTGAGGTTAGCTCATCGATTAATCTGAATGAAACATTTCTGGATGATGAGCATGAAGAGGATCGAATTTTATATGAATTGATCCTTGAACTTCAACAAGGTAATTTTATTTTGCCCAGCCTGCCTTGTGTGGCAACAAAAATTCGTGAAACCGTTGAGGATGAAAACTCAGGCGCGGAAGAGATAGCACGGGTCATAATGGCAGACCCTTCTATTGCGGCTAAAATTATTAAAGCATCAAATAGTGCACTCTATCAGAGACGTAAAAAAGCAGAGGACTGTAAGACGGCAGTAGTTAGTCTGGGGACAAAAGTGACGGTGCAATTAGTGACGTCATTTGCTTTAAAAGAATTGTTTAATGTCTCCAATCCAATACTGGAAAAACGCATGCAGAGACTGTGGGAACACAGTATTGAAATTGCGGCAATCAGTTACATTCTGGCAAAAGTTACTCCGGGGTTTGATCCCGAGCATGCGATGCTCGCGGGACTGATTCATGATATCGGTAATATTGCCATACTAAATAAAGCCATGGATCATCCACTGATCATGGATAGTGAAGAGCATCTGGATAAAATTATTCACAAAATGCATGCTCAGGTCGGCAGTTCAATTTTAAGACGCTGGGATTTTTCAGATGATTTTATCAGCGTAACAGATGAAACAGAAAACTGGATGTATGATGAACATGAGAAGCCGGATCTGGTTGATATTGTCAATATGGCCCATCTGCACAGTTATATTGGCTCATCTCAGCAAAGAGATGTTCCAATTATCGATCAGACGCCTGCATTTCATAAGCTGGCTTTAGGAAAGCTCACGCCAAAACTGAGTATTAAGGTTCTGGAAAAAGCACATGAGAAAATTACTGAAATCAAGTCACTCTTGCATATCTAGCACTGTACCAGACCTATCTCCAGTCGAAGTCAATTTTTTTTAATTCCCCTGTCTTGACTGATGGGCTCAATTCCTGCCACATCTGGAAAATACTTCTTTGGGTTTGGGGGTGGATGAGTTCAGGGCTCAAATCTGCCAGAGGAGAAAGTACAAATGCGTATTTTTCAATTTCATCTCTGGGAATATTGACACTTTGGCTGCTGATAATTTCCTGATCATATAAAAGCAAATCAATATCCAGCGTGCGTGGGGCAAATTTTTCCTGACCTCGGCGGCGACCATTCTTATGCTCAATTTTTTTTAGCTCTTTTTCAACTTCGAATGGCGAGAGTCCGGTTGAAAAAGAAGCCACCAGATTAAAAAAATCATCTCCGTCAAAACCAATAGCCTGTGTCTTATAGACAGGGGAGAGACGTAGCTGGCAATGCTCACCAAACGATTCCTGCAGAGATTGTACAGCAAGGCGAATGTACTTTTCCTGTTCAATATTGCTGCCAATACCGACATAGACCAAATGTGTACCCATGATTTATTTATTCTCTTGTTCACTTTTTACAGGCTGGTATCTCTCTATAATAACACCAACACCACTGGCCTCATTAACCGCCTCAGGTTTGTTTAATTTGACCCGAACCCATGGTGCCATATATTCTTCCAGGATAATGCGGCTCACCTCTTCGACGAAAGATTCAACCAATTGATACTGGTGAACTTCTGCCAGTTTTTTTAAACTTTCACACACTTTGAAATAATCAATGCAATGTTCAATTTTATCACTTTTTGCTGCAGATTTGATTGAACAGCCGATATCAATGTTCAGACTAATAGGCTGTTTTTTCTCTCTTTCCCAATCATGGATCCCAATAATGGTTTCCAGTTTAAGTTCTTCAATAAAGACAATATCCATGTCAGGATTCATTTTGTCGTTCCTATGCTTATTGTAACTTTTATTTGGCCGAGGGCTGTTTATGTAATCTTTTTAAGAAATCGCTGAAGGCTTCATATGTAACTGCTAAAGGCTTCTTAATATAACCGCTGAAGGCTCCATGTAATCACTAAAGGCTTTTCATGTAATTGCTAAAGGCTTCTCATGTAACCAGAGTCACTTATTCTGTATTTTTAGCTAGCATGTTCGTTTATTAGTCAGGTAAAATCAAGTCGCAGTATAAGCGATTGAACTTTATTAATGAATATCAATCTATATATTCAGGCCTCTATTTTAACTTAAACAGAATGAAAAATGACTTTTTACGAATTGGTTAAATATATACATGTGACTGCAATAACACTGTCTATCTCAGGTTTTATTCTTCGAGTTATTTTAAAGTCAAATAATTCTCCGAATCAAACAAAATACTGGTTTAAAAAATTACCCCACAAGGTGGATATTGTTCTGCTGGCTTCGGCATTGACGATGGTTTATATCCTGGGAGTTAACCCATTTACAACTTTCTGGATTGCAGAAAAAATTACCGGTTTAATTGTTTATATTTTACTGGGCATGGTGGCATTAAGGTGGGGTAAAACAAAAAAGATCAGGATCATTGCTGCTGGATTAGCCGTTATGATTTTTTCCTATATTGTCTACGTCGCCCATTATAAAGCACCTGCTGTGATCTTTAGTTATTCATAATTTTTTCATCTTGATCTTAATCATTTTTTAATTATGTGATTATTGTTCTAATATCATTTTTATTCTACTGATTAGTTGAAGACTCTTAAATTTTATTGGGGATATACGTGTTGATACAAATTAATGAGCAGCCGAAAAAATCATTTGCTCTGTTTAATTTAGGATTTCGTCCATTTTTCTTGTTTGCAGCATTATCTGCAGCCATTTTGATGGTAATTTGGGGTCTATCTTATTCTAATATTATTCAACTCAAGAGCTATTATGGTTTTATTGACTGGCATAGTCATGAGATGTTATTTGGTTATGCTGCGGCTGTGATTGCTGGCTTTTTGCTGACCGCAGTAAGAAACTGGACCAATGTTGATACTATCTCTAAAACACCTTTAGCACTGCTTGCCGGCATTTGGGTTTTAGCAAGAATTTTACCTTTTACTCCGGTTCCCGGTTTAATTATTGCTCTGGTTGATGTGTCTTTCTTTTTCTTTTTAGCGCTGGCTGTTGCACATCCTATACTCAAAGTAAAGCAATGGAATAACCTCATTATGATTGCTATTCTCAGCATGTTCATGGTGGGAGATATACTCGTACAAGCTCAGCATCTGGGGCTTATGGCCAATGGTGTTGTCAAAGGTAACTTACTTGCTCTTTATAGCATCCTGCTTATTATTCAAGTTTTGACAGGGCGGGTGATGCCTTTCTTTACCCGAGTGGTCGTACCTGATACTCAAGTTGTTGAGCGGCCATTATTAGAAAAAATATTACTGATTGTTTTACTATTATTGGCTCTTGCTGATGTGCTTGCACTTAACGGACTTATAATTGCTTTACTTGCAGGGGTGCTTTTAGTCGCACATATTATGCGAGTGTCTCCCTGGTTTTCAAAGCCAGTACTAAGCACACCAATACTTTGGGTGCTTTACGCCGGTTATTTGTGGTTCCTAGTTGGTTTTGCACTTAAAATGATGGTCGGTCTGGAACTGGTGGCTAATAATCTGGCGATTCATGCCTGGACTGTCGGTGTGATTGGGATCACAACCTATGGAATGATGGCAAGAGTTTCATTGGGACATACGGGCCGAGAGATGCAGCCTTCGAAATTTGCTGTAGTTGGTTTTTATCTGCTTTTTATTGCTGCAGTGATCCGCGTCATCTTTCCTATATTTTCCATGACACACTATGTTCTTTGGGTTGAAATTTCTGCTGTGCTCTGGAGCATTGCTTTTCTCATTTTTACTATTGTTTATATCCCGGTTTTAACTCAGCCAAGAGTTGATGGTCAGGCAGGATAAAAATAGCATACACACCAGCCAGAAATACTCACTTTCAAAGATAGCATTTGGCTGGTGATTGATAGCTAAAAAGGTTGAGCCTTAGACTTTGCTTTCTGCCAGCCAGAAGTCATGCTTGTTACAAAAACTGCTTGCATATAAAGTACCCTTATAGCCATCAGGCAGAGTATAGCTGGAAGTGGCATCATCATCAGGAGTGAATGTTTTTGCTCCCAAAGTTTCACCATCCTTAGAAACCAGTGTGTGTCGAACTATATAATGTTTGGCTGACATACCGTGATCCGTATTGACTGTAACTTTATTGCCTTCAATCGTGATGCTGGGTAAGTGGCCACCCACTTTTTTTGCCCATTTACCAGGATTTTTCTTAGTATAAACAATACCCGCCATTGAAGCATGACTTGAAGCCAGTGCATTGCTTGTTGTTGCAACTGACGCCACTGTTGCGACAGTGGCAGCAGATAATGCACCTTTTAAAAATGTACGTCGTGAATTCGCTGTTTTTTCTGAGTGAGATGACTTGAGAGAGTGTGACATAATTTATTCCTTAAATGTGAGAGTTAATTCCTACGCCCTCTGAATGGCGGCTATAGTGCAGAGGGAGAAATTAAGAGTCTATGCATTTATTGATAAATGTCAATAAAACATAATTGAAAAATTACTGTATAATAACCGGCTTATTCATTGATATTGAAACTAACGTAGATAACTAATGCCGATAACCACAGTGCCAACCGAACCTATTTTAACGCTTGTTCTAAGCTTGACGGCCTATCTCTTCGGCTCAATTTCAGCCGCTATCATTACCTGTAAAGCTATGGGTTTGCCTGATCCCAGGACTCAGGGCTCAAATAATCCAGGAGCAACAAATGTGTTGCGAATAGGCGGGAAAAAAGCCGCAGTGATCACTTTGCTGGGTGACATGCTTAAAGGTCTTCTACCTGTTCTGCTGGTTGTGGCATTAAACGGTGACAATTTAACTCTGGCACTGGTCGCCAGTGCTGCATTTTTGGGTCACTTATACCCAGTGTTTTTTGGTTTTAAAGGTGGCAAAGGTGTGGCAACTGCTTTTGGTGCGATAGCGGGAGTCAGTTGGCCTGTTGCCTTAGCAATGCTGGTGACCTGGCTAACGGTAGCTTATGGTCTGAAAGTATCATCCATGTCAGCAATAGTGACTGCTGCATTAGCCCCATTTTATTTTTGGTGGTTTGATGGCTCAATCACACTAACTATTATGGCTGTTTTTATTTCAACACTGCTTATCTGGCGGCATCGCAGCAATATCAAACGGATGATAGAGGGTACTGAAACATAGAACATGTTGGTGCTAAGAAAAAGCCAAAGCCATTATAGCGAGTTAAGCCCTTTTATATCCTTTTCTTAACGCCTCAATTAAATGCCAGGTATTTCGAGTTCACCCAACGGCCAGCGAGGTCTGGTTGAGAATCCTTCAGCGTCTTTTTCCCCGGCATTTAATCTTTGCAGACCGGCATAAGCTATCATAGCGCCATTATCAGTACAGAACTGGTGTTTAGGATAAAAAACTTCCAGAGATTGCTTTTGAGCCAGTTCATTCAGGCGGGCACGCAGGCGTGTATTGGCACTGACGCCCCCGGCAATCACCAGGCGTTGATGCCCAGTTTCTTTTAAAGCACGCTGACATTTTATTGCCAGAGTATCCACAACTGCCTCCTGAAAGGCATAGGCAATATTTGCCTTTGTTTGCTCTGTTTTATCCGACTTGGCCCAGGTATTTAAGACAAAGGTTTTTAAGCCGCTGAAACTCATATCCAGACCGGGGCGATTGACCATTGGTCGAGGGAATTGATACAAACCACTGTGACCAGAAAGTGCAAGTTCAGAAATAATCGGGCCACCGGGATAGCCTAAGCCCAGCATCTTTGCCGTTTTATCGAATGCTTCACCGACGGCATCATCCAGAGATTCACCAATTATATTGTACTGGCCTATACCTGTGACATCGACTAATAAAGTGTGTCCGCCTGAGACCAATAAAGCCAGGAAAGGGAAATCAGGAGTATTTTCTTCCAGCATAGGGGCCAGTAAATGACCTTCCATATGGTGGACTCCGACACTGGGGCACTTCCAGGTCCATGCTAATGAACGACCCACTGCAGCACCAACCATTAAGGCACCCATCAGGCCGGGACCGGAGGTATAAGCGATGCCGTCAATATCATTGGGTTGGCAACCAGCCTGTTTCATAACCTGATCGATGAGCGGAATAATACGCCGGACATGATCTCTGGATGCCAGCTCGGGGACAACGCCGCCATAATCAGCATGCAATTCAATTTGGCTATAGAGTGCTTCAGCCAGCAACCCCTGCTTATTATCATAAATAGCAATGCCAGTTTCATCACAAGATGTTTCAATACCTAATACTTTCATGTCCGTATTGTCTGCTCATATAAATAAAAAATAAAGATCTTTTGCATTTATTTGCCAGTAAGAGTATGATCCCGTCTCTGCGTTCTCGGCCGGATGATTTAGGCTGTCTTTGTGATAATGAGCGTATATTAAAGAATTTTATATTTATTTTGGTAGGAGCCAGGAGTCTACATGCCATCGGTTAAGATTAAAGAAAACGAGCCATTTGACGTAGCATTACGTCGTTTCAAACGTTCATGTGAAAAAGCAGGCGTTTTATCAGAAGTTCGTCGTCGCGAACATTATGAAAAGCCAACAGCTGTTCGTAAACGTAAAGCTGCTGCAGCTGTTAAACGCTGGCAGAAGAAACAATCTCGTGAGATTGGCCGTCGTAGACGTATGTACTAAAATCAGATAAGACATACATTGTCTTATCTGATGTTCTAATATTTCACAAAATAAGCTGTGAGCGATAAACCATGAGCCAGACTTTAAAGACTCGTCTTCAAGATGATATGAAAAGTGCTATGCGGGCTAAAGCAAAAGACCGCCTGCTTGTCATTCGTGGCACATTAGCGGTTATCAAACAGCGTGAAATTGATGAACGAATTGAGCTTGATGATACCCAGATCCTGGCGATATTAGACAAGCTGGTTAAGCAGCGGCGTGACTCAGCTCAGCAATTCCGTGATGCCGATCGAATGGATCTGGTTGAAAAAGAAGAAATGGAAATGGGCATACTCCAGGAGTATCTTCCCACTGCTTTAACCGAAGATGAAATAACCCAGTTAATTGACCAAACCATCGAAGCAAGCGGAGCTGAGTCAATGAAAGACATGGGCAAAGTCATGGGGTTGCTAAAACCTAAAGTACAGGGGCGAGGCGATATGTCTCAGGTGAGTTCTCTTATCAAGCAACGCTTGTCTTAAACTTTTTGTCTTAGAGCATTGTTGTTTCTGAAAACTAACCCTGGAAGTCTGTCTCATTCGAGTTTAGCTTCTGTTCATTAAAGTTTCATCCAGCTGAAGCTGTTCAAATATATATCATACTCTATCTTTTTAATAATGGTTATTTATGGCCGGCACGATCCCCAGAGAATTTATTGACGAAGTATTGGCCTATACTGATATTGTTGAACTGATAGATTCCCGTGTGCCTCTTAAACGCTCAGGCAATAACCATATGGCCTGTTGTCCTTTTCATGGTGAAAAAACACCTTCGTTCAGCGTGAGTCAACCAAAACAGTTCTATCATTGCTTTGGTTGCGGTGCAAGTGGTGATGCCATTCGTTTTCTGATGGAGTATGAGCATCAGTCTTTTGTCGAAGCCATTGAAGAGCTAGCCCAGATGGCTGGGTTACAGGTGCCTAAGATTGCCTATAGTACGGAGCCGCAAAAAAAAGCTCCTGAACAATTTGAGCTATTAGATCAAGTTTCAAATTATTATCAGCATCAACTTAACCATCACCCCAAATCAGCACAAGTTCAGGATTATGTTAAGCAGCGTGGATTAAGCCCTGAAGTTATTAACACCTTTGGACTGGGATTCTCACCACCAGGTTGGGACAATGTTCTTAATGTAATTGGTGCAGGCGATCAGAAAAAAATACAGGCATTGTTCGATACCGGTATGCTGATTAAACGAGATGAAGACAGTAAAGCTCACCCCAATAAATCACCCTGGTATGATCGCTTCAGAGAGCGACTGATGTTTCCTATCCGGGATCGAAGAGGGCGCACAATAGCCTTTGGTGGTCGCATCCTGGGTGACGGCAAACCTAAATACCTGAATTCACCAGAAACTCGTCTGTTTCATAAAGGTCATGAACTCTATGGTCTCTATGAGCTTAAACAGGCATTACGCAAGATAGAACGGATCCTGGTGGTTGAGGGCTATATGGATGTTGTTTCTCTGGCACAATTTGATGTTAATTATAGTGTGGCAACGTTAGGTACCGCTACCACAAGCGATCATTTACAGAAATTGTTTCGCTTGTGTGATGAAGTCTTTTTTTGCTTTGATGGTGATCGGGCTGGTAGAGATGCCGCCTGGCGTGCAATGAATAATGCTTTACCAGTCATTAAACCGGGTAAACAGGCTCGATTTATGTTTCTGCCTGATGGTGAGGATCCAGACACCGTAGTTCGCCACCAGGGAAAAGCAGGATTTGAAGCTGAAATGGATAAAGCCATGACCTTTTCAGAATTCTTTTTTGACCATCTGATGCAGCAGGTCAACATGGAATCTCTGGATGGGCGTTCTAAACTGATCGATCTGTGCAAACCCTATCTGGAAAAAATACAGGAGGGGGCATTTCAGACATTGATGGTGGCTCGATTATCAGAACTGGCTGATATTGAGAAGGCAAGCTTACTGCCTCTGTTAGGAATAAAATCTGTTTCAATGATGACCGGGGCATCAGTAAGCGCCAGAGGGGATCAACGTAAGACAGCTTCTATTCACAAGGTTCAGGGGCCTGCACCGGTAAAAAAAGCCATCACCTATCTGCTACAGTATCCTTCTTTAGCAGAAAAAGCGGGTGATCCCGGTCGATTCTCCTCTTTAGAACTTGCAGACATTAATGTTTTCATACAATTACTTGATATACTTCAGAATGACCCCAATTTAACAACTGCAAGGATACTCGCAAACTGGTCTGATAAAGAACAACATCAATTTCTTGCTCGTCTGGCGGTTGAACCCCTGTTGATTAATGATGAAACTGCTGTCAGCGGTGAGTTTAACGATCTCTTGCTATTATTTACACGACAGTATCAGCAGCAGCGAATTACGCAATTGCAGCGCAAAGAAAGACAGCAAGGTCTTAGTTCACTGGAAAAAAATGAATACCTGCAATTATTACAAGCGTTAAAATCATAAGATTAATACTATTAAATGCGGTGCATTGTCACTTAAGGCAGATTTTTTCTTTAAAGAATAATTTTATTCTCAATTAAGAGAACAAAATTGAATTCTTTTGATGTTTTTTTAGCAGATTCATGCTTAGCAACTCGCAGAATAGTACTTGATATGCTAAAATGGTAAGTTATCTTTCGAAATTTTTATTGTTTCTTTTTTACGGATCAAGAGGTCTATGGATCAAACTACTCAACAATCTAAAATAAAGCTTCTTATTGCTCGTGGTAAAGAGCAAGGTTATTTGACCTATGCAGAAGTAAACGATCATCTGCCTAATGATATTATGGATCCAGAACAGATCGAAGACATCATTGCCATGATTAATGATATGGGGATTAAGGTTGTAGAAATTGCACCTGATGCCGATGATATGATTGTTGAAGGTTCTTCTACTGATACGACAGATGAAGATGCTGTTGAAGAAGCCGCTGCCGCCCTAGCTTCAATGGATACTGAAATTGGCCGTACAACTGACCCTGTACGTATGTATATGCGAGAAATGGGATCAGTTGAACTGCTGACTCGCCAGGGTGAAATTAAAATTGCCAAACGCATTGAAGAAGGCATGAAGCAAATGCACAGTGCTTTAGCCTCTTATCCGGCAACCATCAGCCTCTTGCTGACTGAGTACGAAAAGGTTGAACGTGAAGAGCGTAAAATTACCGATATCCTCAGTGGTACTGGATTTGCATTATTAGATGAAGAAGATGTAGAAGATCACTTACTGGCAAACCCTGCTTCAACACCTAATGATTCAAAAGACGATGACGACGATGAAGAAGAAAATAACGAACCCGTCGGTCCGGATATGGAGTTGGTCAAAGAGCACTTTGCACATATTCGCAGTCTTAATGCAAAATTATTAGAAGCTGAAGAAAAAGACAATTACGACAGTGATTGTTGTAAAGAGCTGCGTCAAAAGATGGCCGAAGCTTTCATGAAGCTTAAACGTACACACAAATTAAATGATCGCATGGTTAGTGCATTACGTTCTTTGATTGAACGTGTTCGCATGCACGAAAAAATAATTCTAACGGCTTGTGTTGAGAAAGCACATATGCCAAGAAAAGAATTTATCACCTCCTTTCCTTATAACGAAACCGATTTGACCTGGTTGGACACCCATATTGAAAAGGGCGATTCATACTCAGACGTGCTTAAAGAGCATGCCGATGAAATCCGTAAAGCACAGAGAAAGCTTGTTGCAATCGGAAATGAATGCCGGATGACCATCTCTGGTATTAAAGACGTTAACCGACAAATGTCGATTGGTGAAGCAAAGGCACGTCGAGCCAAAAAAGAAATGGTTGAAGCGAACCTGCGCCTGGTTATCTCTATTGCAAAGAAATACACAAACCGTGGTTTACAGTTCTTGGATCTGATTCAGGAAGGTAATATTGGTTTGATGAAAGCAGTCGATAAGTTTGAATATCGCCGAGGTTATAAATTTTCTACCTATGCCACCTGGTGGATTCGTCAGGCGATCACCCGTTCTATTGCCGATCAGGCACGTACTATTCGTATACCCGTACACATGATTGAGACCATTAATAAACTGAACCGGGTTTCCAGACAGTTATTACAGGAAAAAGGACGTGAAGCGACCCCTGAAGAATTGGCTGAAAAAATGGAAATGCCGGAAGATAAGGTTCGCAAAGTCTTAAAAATTGCCAAAGAGCCTATTTCAATGGAAACCCCTATTGGTGATGATGAAGATTCACATCTGGGTGACTTCATTGAAGATCAGAACATACAATCACCTGCAGAAACAGCCAATACAACAGGCCTTAGAGGTGCAACCAGAAATATTCTAGAAGGTTTAACGGCCAGAGAATCTAAAGTTCTAAGAATGCGTTTTGGTATTGATATGAACACGGATCATACCCTGGAAGAAGTGGGTAAACAATTTGATGTCACACGTGAACGTATTCGTCAAATCGAAGCCAAGGCACTACGAAAGTTACGTCATCCGACTCGTTCAGAGATGTTACGAAGCTTTATGCGTGACGATTAATCCCGTTCGTCATATTTCCCTTCCAGAAGCTGGTCATCTTATAAATAACCCGATATAATGCCTGCTTTCTGGGAAAACTCATCTTCTCAGGAAAATATATTTCCATCCTAATAAGGGCCTGTAGCTCAGTTGGTTAGAGCATCCGACTCATAATCGGCAGGTCGACAGTTCGAGTCTGTCCAGGCCCACCATAATTAAGCCCTATAATTCAATTGGTTATAGGGCTTTTTATTGCCTGAGATTTCCCCATAAAAAGTTTTTTATAAACTTTACACCGCATTTACACCTGTTTATTCCATGTTATTATTTCTTAGAAAATTGTATTAATTCGTCTGGGCTTGATAAGAAAGCGGGTTATTAATTGTTGATAAGCTTTTGTTTGTTACGATGCTTGTAGCAGGCCAAATTTTACGATTTTTCAGATAAAATACGAAAAAAATTTACAAAGCAATTCTGAAACCCCTTATTTTGTAGAGGCTATGAAGGAACCGCTCATTTCTTGAAAATAGCACCCTAAAATGGTTTGCTATTCTGCTGTTCGGTGCTTAATATCAGTATCAGTATTAATACACATCAGTATATTAATATAGTTTAAGAGCTTGTAGTTTCGACCCTCCAAGCTCTTGTCGACATTTATAGCCTGTGCTGATTCGGCTAAGTACGCTGAAAATAATAACCGATGAGATAGTTTTTGTAAATATCTCAATTGACATAATAATGTCCGTTTAGTTTTCATTTATATTTTACAGGTATTTAAAAAATTTAAATTGGAGACTAAATTATGTCATCTGAAAATATTCAAACGAGTGAACTTCTTTCGAACTCAGACGCTGCAATATATCCCACATGTGCCAAAACCACTTTGTGACAAAGTCGTGTAAGTGGTACATTGTTTGGCATCAAAGCGCCAGCATATATAAAAATTGGTTCTACCATCCGATATAAACGTTCAACTTTAGAATAATGGTTGAATCAATTTGGTGAGCAATCTAATACGTTTTGTGATTAATAATTAGCATCTTACACATCAGGATGGAATTTTGTAAATTTATATTCTGATGTGACTAACTTTCTGTCAATAAATAAGCCCCCTATTCTTAAGGCAAGTATCTGTCGCTATTGCCAACGGGAAGTTTGATATCTACTTTATATAATATCGCTCTGATTCTGTTCATTATTAATGTACTTGACATTATAATGAACACAGAAAATAGTATTGATCAGCCAAAAAAGTCTCTTTTACTTGATAAGTGTTTCGCCGCGAAACATTTAAAACCATATTTGCCATCTTTTAGATCATCCTGACCATTCCTTGTAATTTTTGTAAGTGCTACTGGACTTCTATGCTTTATATGTTCTACGCAGAACATTTTGTGTGAGAGGTATAAGTGAGAGCACTCAAATATCTGGTCATTATTTTATTTTCTAAATCCCGCAGCAAATGCCTTTAGTAAGCTAAAATTTTTCTCATAATCATCTTTTTCATTTTGACCACACATTTCTTCAACTAGAATATTTTGCTTATCAGTATTTAAGTTATTTTCTAAAATTTTGTAGATTTGTTTTTTTGTTGCTTCTTGTGAGATTAAAGCTGAATCAATACCGAGACGATGTGCACTCGCAAATTTAATATCCCAGTCGTATTGTTCCATTAAGCCGTCTTCTTCATAGAGTTGATCGACAATACCATCAACTCTTTCATATGTTTCAAGCAGATAAACCAAATCCAGGGCATCTTTTTTTCTTAGATCTCTCACACGATCTGACCATGCAATTAATTTGAGTAGGACCAGACCCTGTGATGTTGCTACAGAAATCTCTATAAATGGCCTTTCCTGAATGATAACTTTTATTGCATGATCATGTGCTTCTTGAAAACCAAGCATATTCATTTCAAAATCACCATTAGGTGGCCACTGAATATTTGAACTTGTATCTTCAATTGCTCCAAAAGGAACAAGATCAACAGCGAGACCTATAGGTGAAGTCAATCGGTGTCCCACCTTTGTGGGTTGAAAACCTATTTCCAATAATTTGATTTTTAATTCTTTAAATCCCTCCCAACTATTAGCCTGTATGCCAAAATCAATATCAGTGGTGGCTTTTCTGATCTCAGCACCATACCCACAATGAAGCACTATATCTCTTGCAGTTGCACCGATGACAACGTATGAAACATTCAGACTTTTTGCTACTTGATCTATGAGGCAGAATAATTTTATTGTTACAGAATCAATCTTCCTGGATAAATCCAGTGAGTTCTTTATCATATAGTACCCTTGCTGTTTCTAAATTCCTGCTATCACCTGTTGCCAGGAGATCGGCATAGACAATTAATGGTTCAACAAGACCACTTGAATTTAAAATATGTTTTTCATCTATGTCCCAGAAAGCTTGAAATACTTGAATATTCCCATTTGGATCTTTTCGGAAACGATTATCGGCAAATAATTTATTATTGCCTTCTTTGGGTCGATAAAGAATAACTTTTTCTGGTTTGATATATCCTGTGAGTTTAGATGCTGCAATTTCCCCTCCCCACAACGTACCATAATCCACTATATTTTTATCCAGTTTCATCCACCAACTATCATCCTCAGCACTAAAGTTACCTAAAAACAATTTTGGGCGTAATTTTTCTAAATAGGCATCAACCCATTTATTTAATAGATGTTTTTTGTTTGTTAATCTCCGTTTTTTTTCATCAAATGCGACTAAATAGCCCCCCAGTTTCAGATCATTAATAACCCAGCCAACAGTACCTAGTGCAACACCTGAAATATTTGCAATTTCTCTATAAGGTGCATCGATTAATTTGGGCGATTGTATGAATGCATAAACAACTTTTAGCCCTGATGGCATGAATGCTCTGCCATGAGTTTGTGTTTCTTTGGGTTGATTGCTTATCTCTGTTTTGTGGGTGTTTTTAATGCCTTTAACAAAAAGATAGGTTGGTTTTTCATTGATAAATACATTACCAGCAGTATCTATAAAAGGTATGTCTAGTTTACGAAGCTTATCTGCCATTCTTGGATTTACATAATCGGCAGCCAGTATACCTTTCGTCGATAGTTGCTGGATCTCATTAACTAGTGCTCCGAAATTAGCCTGTTGTGCCCATCGTTTTACCTTAGCTGTAAAATGAAGGTGAAAATTTCCCTCAATCATTATAGTTATCTCATCGTGAGATTCTTCAATTACATTGTTATCAGGCAGGATAAGTCTTAAACCTGTTTGTTGATAAACGGCTTCTATTGCTTCTTCTAATATATTTTTTTTAATTCCAGGCAGTTTATGATTTTCGTTCATTATAATATTGTGTTCATTATTAATGTACGTGATATTATAGTGTACATGGTAAAAAATACAACTATTAACATTTATTTGAAGAACCGAATCATTTAGTACGGGCTTTTTCCTGTGTACTCAATAACTCTTACAATATTTACATCCATATATAGACAAATCTAGGTATTCTGTACTAATATGGACATTAAAGGGTATAGTTATGACTACACAAAATAGAACTCAAGCAAACAATCAATCTAAAGATAAGAGGCAAATTGCATTAAAAACAGCCTTGAATATTCTTGATAAGTGGGAATGTAGTGAACAAGAGAAAATGGCTCTATTGGGGATAGGTCGTTCTACGCTGCATAAATATCAAAGTGATCCCTATTCAGCCAGAGTCTCACATGACTTACTGGAAAGAGTCAGTTACTTGCTCAACATTCATTCATCACTAAGAATTCTTTTTGATAATAAAGATAATGTCTATGGCTTTGTTCGCATGCCTAATTCAAACTATTTCTTTAATGGTGCAACGCCAATGGATATAATGACTAGTGGAAGTGTTGCGAATCTTTACGAAGTCAATAATCAGATCACTGCTTTAAGAGGCGGTCAATGGTAACAACAACATTTGCTAAGCAAGTATGTTACCGCTTAATCAATAGTAAATTTCCGCCCATTGCTCTCTTTGATGATGTTGCTGATGCCGATGAATTTGAGGCCCTCTATGAAATACAGGCAATGACTAACCCCAGGGTTCAAAATGAAGCAGGCAACTTAAATCTGTTGCCTGCTAAAGAAATACCCTTTGATATCCCCGGATGTAACTGGGCAATAGCACCTTTCACACACATCAGCTCAGAAGGCTCGCGCTTTTCTGATGGTAGGTATGGCATCTATTATGCTGCTGAAAATATAGAAACGGCTATCACTGAAACGGTATACCATCAGGAAAAATACTTAAAAAATGTAGAGGGCTTTAAGTATGAAAGAATTGTCATGCGAACTTTATGCACCACCTTTTCAGCAGAACTGATTAATATCGCCGACCCATTAATTGATGACCGTGGGTGGTATGATACAGATGACTATACAGCCGCTCAACAATTAGGTGCAAAAGTTAAAGAAGAAAGTTCTTCAGGCATCTGGTACGGTTCAGTAAGAAACAACTATGCTAACTGCTACGCTTTGTTCACGCCAAAATACATCGATAAAATTGACCAGGGCTGTCATTACGAATACATCTGGGATGGCTCAGAGATTATTTCAGTATCCAAAATAAGCACCATTGAGTAATTAAGAGACTATTTTCATTAATATCTAAAACTATTTTCAATTGTTGTTGTGCTGCTAAATTTCCCATCATTTTGAGAAGTGTAGTAGTATAGTTATTTTGACCGCTTCATCAGTAAAAGGTGAGGCTACTATTTATACCGGAAAATTATTGAAATTGCCCAGTGGTCAGTTAGAAATGAGGTAAGAAAACCGCTCGTGAGTATTTGGCTAATCTGGAAAAATTATAAACTTGGATGCTGCTGATGAATTTACAATATGAACAAAATGGATACCATTTAATTCAGAATGCCCTTAGTGAAAATGAAGTTGCTTCGTTAATTAAAGAAATGAGTGTATTTAATAACGAAATCAATAATTACGGCATTCGTAACTTAATGGATAAAGTGCCATATGTAAAAAATTTAGCGATGTCATTACTGCTTCTACAGATAGCAAAAGAGGTTCTGGGTGAGCAGGCAAAACCAATTCGCTCAGTTTTTTTTGATAAAGTTCCAGAAGCAAACTGGAATGTCGCCTGGCATCAGGATACTTCAATAGTTGTTAAAGAAAAAATAAAAATGCCGGGTTTTAACAAATGGAGAGAAAAACAAGGCGTGCCTCATGTAGAGCCACCAGAAAAATATCTTGCATCAATTTTAACCCTGAGAATACATCTTGATCCTACAAATGAGAAAAATGGTGTTCTTAGAGTTGTCTCTGGTTCTCATAGTGATGGCAGAGTAAAATCAGGCAAATTAATGGACATTGTAGAAAATTCAGAAATAATTAACTGCAATGCAAACCCAGGTGATATTCTTCTTATGAATCCTTTACTTTTTCACTCATCAAGAAAAGCAATAGAACCAAAGCATCGCAGGATCATTCACCTTGAGTATTCAGCAATGAAATTGCCAGAACCGATGCAATGGTATGAAAATTAAAAATGTCTAAATAAAGTCATGGATTGCTCGCTAAGTCTTAGCAGTTATTAAAAAAGGTTATAAGTTTTGGTGAAAGAGGATCATTTTTTAATCATGCTTACAATTACAATATTTCTTTTAAGGTTGATTAAATAGCACGACTTAAACTGATATTTTTACTGGCCCAGTGAATCTGTCTATAAAATAAATTCTCTAAGGAAATATTAAAAGGAATGTTTTTTTGAGTAGCACAATACAACAATTAGTTAAGAAAAAACTCATTAAACCACCTAAATTTCTAGCCAATGCCATTCAAATGGAAGTTGTGATGGGCTCGGTGGCCTATGGTGTTTCTAATGATAGCTCTGATATGGATGTTTATGGCTTTTGTATTCCAAATCGAGAAGATGTTTTTCCACATACGAGAGGAGAAATTGTTGGCTTTGGTACTCAGGCTAAACGATTTGAACAATATCAGCAGCATCATGTTTTTGATACATCCTCATCAGGGAAAAAAGCACAGGAATATGATTTTACAATTTATTCCATCGTCAAATATTTTCAATTGTGTATGGAAAACAATCCCAACATGATTGATTCACTTTTTGTACCCAGGCGTTGCATTTTATATTCCACTCAGGTTGGAGAGCTGGTCAGAGAAAATCGAAAACTATTTTTACATAAAGGTGCATGGCATAAATTCAAAGGTTATAGCTATGCACAATTGCATAAAGCAGAACATTCAGTGCCGCAGGAAGGAACTGAACGAAGAGCTGATTATGATAAGCATGGTTATTCAACAAAGTTTGCCTATCATGTTGTCCGATTAATTTCTGAAGTGGAAATGATCCTGAATGAAGGTGATCTGGATTTAACAAGAAATCGTGAACAGCTCAAATCAATTCGTCGGGGTGAATGGACTAAAATTCAGTTAAGAGAATTCTTCAATAACAAAGAGAAGCATTTAGAAGAACTTTATCTGACCAGCTTGTTACAACAAAAACCGAATGAACGCGCTATCAGGCAGCTGCTATTGAATTGCCTTGAGCACCATTATGGTTCGCTTGATGGTTGTGTATCAGCTAGTGCTGATGAGGGAACAGAAGCGGTTAGAAAATTGGAAGAAATACTGAATATAATTAGCCGGTAAACTCGTGAGTTAAGGATGGTCATCAAAATCAGGTGAATGACTTCACCTAAAAGGTACTTAAAGAATGATGTTAATCTTTCTTTTTATAAGTTTTCACCGTACGAGATATATCTAATAACATGGCACGAGCATCGCTATCCAGATTAGAATAAATTGATAATAATTCTTTCACATCCTCAGGAAAGAAATCACATAAACCATCCATTTCAACATGTTGTTGCTCCATCCAGCCTTTAGATTTTTTCAAGTGACGCTCAATTTTATAACACATTGTCTCTGTGATTTTGAAATAAGGGTTGTCCAGATGATGATTTACTTCTTTGGGTTTTAACTTAATTGCCTTTCTCAGCTCTAATTGTTCCGACTTATTCATTTTTTCATACAGATGAGAAAAATTTTGATACCGGATAGCCTGTAAGTCTCTGTCAGAAGAACGGATACTGCCAATGCCAAAGGTGATCCAGCAAGGGCTGGTTTTTGTTTCTTTTGAAATACGTAAAATATCTAATGGGTTGGGAAGGGAAGTACCATTTTCATAGTTACCCAGACGTCGCTCACTCCAATCAGGAAAGCATTCAGTCAGTGATGCAATGGTATTAAATCCAGCCATCTGCCGGGCTTGTCGGATCCGTTCGCCGACAATTTTTTTATGTTCGTTAGTTGTGATTTTTCGACTCATGGCAATACCTAAAAATAAAATTGTCTAGAATTGAGTAATTATATAACTGATTGAAATAAAATGAAAATAAACTTTTAAAAATAAAAAGAAAGATAATTGCCAATAAAGGGCAAGAAACTTGCCATTTATTGTTGACATTGAAAAATATAGGTATAGAATAGCCATCATTAAAGCAAGTCATGTTCATTTAAAAGACTGCTTTAAAAAATTATTTAAACTTTTTGAAAGAGATACGGAAAATTATGATACATCTGACTAACACACAAAATAGGCAGTATACAAATGAACTCGCAAGCGTTTTTTTGCCTTCATTTGAAGCTGAAAAAAATAGTTATGTGATGATGTAACCTTTCAAAAATGTGTGGAAGGTTGCTGAAATAGGCACCTTCCTGGAAATACTGAACAGTAGAACCCTGGGTGCGTATTAAGCATCCGGGGTTTTTTTTGCCTTTTTTTTAATTAGAAGTAAGTAATAAGAATTGCGATTGTGTGTTTTATTTCTTGAATTAAGGACATGCAATTCAGAAGCACTTGAAAATATTTATTGGTTTAGCGGTTCAGGCTCAGTATGCCTGACCTGTGCACTGAGGCTGAAATTGCAAGGTGTATACAAAACCGTAAATAGTCAATTGCCTAGTGGAAGATAGCTCAGTGGGTAGAGCAACCAACTCATAATTGGTCTGGCGTGGGTTCAACTCCCACTCTTTCTCAACAGCTCCTATTGATAAAATAATGGCTGTGATTGGTAATGGCGAAAGCCACGCGGTTCGACTCCGCATACGGGTGATAATACCACCTAAAAAGGAAAATACTCCAGTGACATAAATGGAATTGGCTGATCTGGATTGTACATCAGGTGAGTGATGCACATTTTATGTGACAGCATGCTGATTGCCTGCGGTGTAATAATTATCTGTCAGTAGTTTTAAAGGTTATTAATTAGACAGACAGGTTGAATGTTATTTTTCAATGGCTGATTGCTTAAACCGTCATGGAAATTAAAACTAAACCTGTTGTCACTTAAAACTTATGACAGCTTAATATTATTCCCCGCAATGAGCGTGTGGAGAATTTTTCATATTTAGTTATTTAGAAGTTAAAAAAGGAGTAGTAATGATGTTCGGATTGAAACGTATTGTGATTGCACAACATGAACGTGGTGTGTACATAAAAGATCGCAGCATTGCCAAGATCCTTGAACCGGGCATCTATCATCAATTCAATTTATTAAATCGAGTGATGATTGAGGTTCATGACTTGACAGTGCCGGAATTTAATTACCCGTACTTAGATGTGCTGGTAAAAGAAAACCGAGAATTAGTGGATAAGTATTTTCAGTTTATCGATTTGGGTGAGCACAAGGTGGGACTGGTTTATAAAAATGGTCAGTTAAGCGGTGTTCTATCCCCTGGTACTCGAAAACTGTACTGGAAAGATCCAGTTGATGTGAAAATTGAAGTGCTGGATATTGAGCAGGATTTTACCATACCTGAAAAACTGGTTGGTTTGATTAGCAATGCTCGTATGACTTCAATGTCACGTGAAGTGGTTAATTCAGTATATGCCTGTGAAGTATCTGATGATCATATCGGACTGTTAATTGTTAATGGTAAGTTAGTACAACAGTTAAAACCTGGAATACATGCTTACTGGAAGTTTAACCGTACAGTGAAAGTTGAACAGGTTGAATTACGTTTGCAAGTGATGGAAGTTCAAGGTCAGGAGATCCTGACTAAAGATAAAGTCAGCTTGCGTATTAACTTGTCTGCACATTACCAGATCACTGAGCCAGTAACTGCTCGAAGCAAGTTGCTGAATATCACAGACTATATTTACCGTGAGCTCCAGTTTGCTTTGCGTCAGGTTGTGGGTGTACGTACTTTAGATTCTTTGTTAGGAAGCAAGAATGAAATGGATGCAGTAATTTTTGAATTAGTACATAAAAAAATTACACAGTTTGGAATTGAAGTGCGAAGTGTCGGTGTGAAAGATGTCATTCTACCCGGTGAAATGAAAGATATATTGAACCAGGTAGTGGCGGCAGAAAAAGTAGCACAGGCCAACGTGATCAAACGACGTGAAGAAACAGCGGCAACACGTTCTCTGTTGAACACTGCACGTTTGATGGATGACAACCCGACTTTGATGCGTTTGAAAGAATTGGAAGTTCTGGAAAAAGTCACTGAAAAAATTGACAAATTAACTGTATTCGGTGGTTTGGAAGGTATTCTAAAAGATACAGTCCGAATCAAAGTGAATGCGGATTAATAAATTGATGTATAGGGATTAATTCAGGTTTAAAAATATTTAGACCTGAATTAATTAATGGAAAAGAAAATGGCACGTAAAAATAAATTAAATAAAAAAAAGCAGGATCGTAATACCACGATACTGACTTATGCTCGTGCCTTAAATTTACATACCATAGAGGCATATCAGCAATGGTGTATGCAGCAAGGCTTTAGTACTAATATCAATAAAACTCAGATTCAGCTGGAACATGAACTGCAACGTTATAAACAAGTCTTTGCCTTACAAAGAATGAAACAGTATAAGCGTGAAGAGAATAAACATTACCTGATACAAAAAATCTATGCAAATGAAATTCGATATAAAGATTTGAATAATGATGTTTTAAAACTAATCAGTCATGGTTTTAAAACAACACAAAATAAATCATTGTTACGAGATGTTTTTTTATATCTTGATGAACATACAAAGCTGCTCACTCATACAGATTATGTGAAAGGGATCATTAGTTTTGTGAAATATTATACCTGGTGGATTCGTCCGGTTATGGAGTGGCAGCCAGGAACACGTAACGCAGCCCGGCAGTTTTCGGCTCTGGCACGTTATTTATTCGCCCAATATAAGGTGCCTGCTTTTATGGATTCAGTCTGGTATAAAGACGATGTAAATGCTCAGAAATGGTATATCCATATTGGAGAGGGAAAAAATATCCGTACCGCTTATTCATTGCCAATCAGAATGACTAAGAAAATGGCACATTATTTTATTCAGGCACCTGCACATTATGAGATCAATGCCGCTTTTTGTTGGGCACAGATCCATGCTCTGGGTGGAAATAAAATAATAGCTGACGGGGTATCTGGAACTCAGTTGGCACGAGTCTTTACTGACAATGAATTTAACTTAAGTGTGATGCGATTTTTTATTGACAATCCAATGCTGGATGTCAGTCAATATAATCCTATTGTGGATTATATATGGGATCAGAAATATGAAAATCGTATGGTGTTTATTGAGCGTGGAGTTGCCAGAGAAGAAGGTCCTGCACAACCTAATTTCACTATGCGTGGGCGCACAGCAGACACTTTATTGAAGCAGGTTGAAATCTGGCATCGACAATTGGGAAAGGAATTACGAGGTGGTGATTTACAGTGGGTTAAATCTGAGTTTGCTGATTATAATTATGTAGAAGGCCGTGAAAATAATTGTAATATGAAAATATGGACAATCAGTGAATTACTGAGTAGTAATGAATTGATTGCTGAAGGGCGAAAACAGAGCCATTGTGTTGCATCTTATGCCCGCTCCTGTTTTACGGGTAAGACATCGATATGGACAATGGAATTACAGAATTGTCTCTATGCAAATAAGGCTCAAATGAGGCAAAAATTACTGACTATTGAATTGCATACACTGAGTAGAACTATTTGTCAGATACGCGGTTTACGAAATCGTTTTGCCAGCGATATTGAAATGGAAGTGATTTATCGCTGGGCCAGAAAACAAGGATTTTCTATCGCCAGATATGCATAGAAAATATAAATGAAAATACTATCACCAGGAGGTGCATCATGAGTAAATATAACTTAATCAATCAGGAATATTCCTTTTGAGATAACCAGTAAACGCCGCAAAGGATACCCCTCTGAAACAAGGGTCAAACGTGGCACAAGAATAATACATGGAAACAAAGAACTCTGTGAAAAACTGGGTAGGAATGACCCCTGTGTTTGTGGTTCTGGTCGCAGATTTCAAGAATTGTTGTCTACAGACCAGGCGATATGATGGCGTTGAGCGTCATTCTTATTATAGAGAATAGGTAAAAAATTATGCCAATTAAGAAACAAATTACAAAAGGCAAAGTGCCAGTAAAAATCTTCACGGATGATATTGAACACGAAGCCTATCAGCAGTTACTGAATATTTCACAACTGCCTTTTATTCATCACCATGTGGCAGCAATGCCAGATGTACATTATGGTAAAGGGGCAACTGTGGGCTCAGTAATTCCTTGTCACAAAGCAATTATACCTGCTGCGGTCGGGGTTGATATTGGCTGTGGGATGAATGCTTTACGCCTGTCGATCAAGGCGAATGATTTGCCTGATAATTTACGGGCCATACGATTTACCATTGAGGATGCCATTCCAGTGGGATTTAATATGCATAAGACAGACAAGGCCAGAGCATCGACAATTCGAGCATTGTCTGTTGGGCTGGACAGCCTTATAGGCAAGCATCCGAAATTATTAAAGATGCAAAAAAAGCCTTACCAAACCTGGGTTCGCCAATTAGGCACACTTGGGGGTGGTAATCATTTTATTGAGCTTTGTATCGATGAAAATGATGATGTCTGGGTAATGCTTCATTCTGGTAGTCGTGGTGTGGGTAATGTCATTGGTCAATATTTTATCCGCCTGGCACAAAAAGACATGGGCAGACATATTCAGGATCTGCCTGATAAGGATCTTGCTTATTTTAGTGAGGGTGCTGAGCATTTTGAGCATTATATTGAAGCAGTGAGTTGGGCTCAGGATTATGCATTAAATAATCGACGTGAAATGATGCGTTTGATTATTGATGCCCTGAGAAAGAAACTGCGTAAATTTGGTGTGACCAAAGAAGTGATTAATTGCCACCACAATTATGTGTCACTGGAAAACCACTTTGGTGAAGAAGTTTATCTGACTCGTAAAGGAGCGATAGATGCCGGTGAGGATAAACTTGGGATCATTCCTGGTAGTATGGGGGATAAGTCCTATATTGTTCGTGGTAAAGGTAACCCTGAATCATTCTGCTCCTGTTCACATGGTGCTGGTCGACGCATGAGTCGTGGTAAGGCAAAACGACATTTTAATGAAAGTGATATGGAGGCACAAACAGAAGGTGTTGAGTGTCGTAAAGACAAGGGAGTTATTGATGAAATTCCAGGCGCCTATAAAGATATTGATGAGGTAATGGAACATCAAAGTGACTTAGTTGAAGTGGTACATACACTGCGACAAGTCATTTGCGTTAAGGGATGATGGGCTCATTTATTTGAATGAAAAGTCATTCTGTGTTTGCATTAGTGCAGTTTTTATAAATAAACATAATTATTGTTTGTAAGGATTGCACTATATATTAAATAGAAGAGAAAGAATCTTGCTGTTAATGGCAAGAATAATGCTAAAAAGTGTTGACATTAAAAATCAGGTGTTTAGAATACAAAAACATCAACGCAATAAATATTACAGAATACATTATTTAAAATCATATTTTTAAAAACTTTTAATAGAACACAAAACTTAAAGAATTATGAAATATCAGACAAGTACAATACAAAATGAAATGAATACCAATAGAGTTTCCAATCTATTGTTGTGTCATTTATTAGTAGAGAAAATGTTTGGACAAGGTAAGCCTTGTCAGCCAGGTTTGACTCTCATGAGCCATCCAACATAATATAACCTTTCAAAAAGTCCTGGAAGGTTGCAAAAAAGCACCTTCCGAGTGATTACAAATTTGTAAAACCCCGGATGTGCTGACCAGGCATCCGGGTTTTTTTTGCCTGAAAAAAGTGTCTCAAGGTTATGCCCAGGCTCTTTAATAATTTAGAACTTATTTACAATTTCCTGCTTGCAGGAAAGTAGCCGGTTGCGTGAGATCGGTAACGATAATTACTGGTGACAGTAAAAAAGAGGGAATGTCTGCATGCCCTCACCAGAGTGGTTAGTGATATTGCTCTGGTCGGTTTACGCAAGCCCAGTTCTCTTTGTCTTCAGGTCTCCTGGAGATAATAGAAAAGGTCGGCATGGTTTATAAGGTGAGGGGCTGCAAACAGTACCACCGAAGGATCATCTGGCAGTGATCGCCATGAGCCAACTGACTGCACTATGAAGAATGAAGGGTACATTAGTCAGTCCGAGACGTCAGACAAGGGCGCTAATGAAGTTTGAAGGGTAAAGGATAAAAACCGGCATCCTGAAAAGCCACTTAGTAGCAGGAATGTGAAAGGTATAAGGCGTGTTGCATTTTGTGACTCAAAAGGTTTCAAAACAACCGAAGTACGCACGTCTTGGCAGATTGTTGTAATAGCTCAATGGTAGAGCAGTTGATTTATAATCAATCGGTTGGATGTTCGAGTCATCCTTACAAAACCACTTAATAAAAGGAAAGACGTACTTCAGCGTAACAAGAAAATGACCTAAACCTGAGCAGTTCTCTGAACTTAGGTGAAACAGAAGCCCCAAGCTGATGTTTCTGGTACTAAGTTACACAGATGAGCTTTGATCGGCTCAGACGGTAAAACGAAGTGCTGAGTATTGTTATGTATGCTGGGATTGCCACCAGCTTAAAAAGGCGGTCATGAAAATTAACTGATAAGCCATTTGTGGGTATCAGTGGATACGTTGGGAAGCAATAGGGTGGAACCTGTTCATAATCTGGCTAAAGAATTTTCGCTTAAGACTATAATCTCAGGTCTTATTTAAATTAAAAGAGGCACTTGAAAAATTGCTCTTAGCTTCCCCCTTCTTTAGAAGGGGGACTGAGGGGGTTGTTTCCTTGCTTTTAAAGCATTGAGGCTTAACAAGCAAATATCAACTTTGCAAGTACCACAAAAAGCTTAAAAAAATTCCAGGATGGCCGATTGGCAAGGCACCCGGCTGTTAACCGGAGGGAGCAATTCCCTATCTCAGTTCGAATCTGAGTCCTGGAGCCATGTGTCGCTAACTCAACTGGCAGAGTAACTGGCTTTTAACCAGTAAGTTCCCGGATCGTAGCCGGGGCGACGCACCAATTAAAAAGGAGGTATTAATTATGAATCACTATGAAAAATTTGAAAAAGTAGTCAAAGATATGAAAATACCTGAAAACCGGAAAACAGCAAGTCAGCCGAATGCACTCTGGTTTTTACGTCAAGGCGTGGCACCCAATCGTGATCACCCACAAATTTTGACAGCCATATTTCATGCACAACGCATATAAAGAATTATGGTGAGTATAGCTTAATGGTAAAGCTCTGGACTGTGAATCCAGATGATATCGGTTCGAACCCGATTACTCACCCCAAGATTAACTAATAAAAAGAACGTTAATGTACACCAAACAATTGCCGTGTGGTGTAATTGGCAGCACAATGGACTTTGACTCCATTATTCCTGGATCGTACCCAGGCACGGCAGCCATACTCAAGGGCAAGTGGCGAAATGGAAAACGCGAATGGCTTAGAACCATTTTCCCGAAAGGGTTTGTCAGTTCGAATCTGACCTTGCCTACCATATTAAATGTAAACCTAAATTGACTAAAACAGGGAGGATTAACAATGATCCCAATCTTACAATTAGACATCGCTGGAAATCCTTCAGCCTGGTTGAACTACCGGCAAGCCATCACCCTTATGGCCAGTGAACGGGTAATTGCCAATTTGGGTGAAGAAGAATTTATGTTTCGAGGTGGTCATAACCGAATGTCTGGCCTGCGTTCACAAGTTACCGTCAGTTCAATCGTATTAACCAAAGAAAGAGTGATGCCCAATCGCTTATCAAAAGAGTACGTGCCGCCATTTTCAAATAGAGGGCTTTTTGCAAGAGATGGACATATGTGTCTCTATTGTGGTGAAACCTTTTCACCACGAAACTTGACTCGTGATCATATTATCCCTAAAAGCCGGGGAGGAAATGACTCATGGTTAAACAGCGCAACCAGTTGCTGTACCTGCAATCATGACAAGAGCAATCGAACTCCGGAAGAGTGGGGGCATTTATTATTAGCAGTTCCTTTTGTACCCAACTGGTCAGAGTTTTTGTATTTGAAAAATACTCGAAGGATTGTTGCTGAACAACAAAAATTTTTACAAGACAGATTTCCTAAAGGCAGTCTGTTATTGTAAATAAAAAACATCTGAGCCATGAATTTAATATGGCTCTATCAGAGTAGAGAAAAATGAGAATAAACAAATATTCAATTGAGAGAGATATTATTGAACAATTGGAGAAAATTGAAGCTGAATATCATATTAAAATTATCCTGGCAGTTGAGTCTGGAAGTCGGGCCTGGGGTTTTCCATCACAGGATAGTGATTATGATGTTCGCTTTTTATATTGTCATGAGCCTGATTGGTATCTCAGTGTGTTTAATAAACGAGATGTGATTGAATTACCAATTGATGGTCTTCTTGATATCAATGGCTGGGATATTCAAAAGGCTTTGGCTTTGCTGAAGCAATCCAATCCGGCATTAATGGAGTGGCTGGCTTCACCAATACAATATCTGGATGTTAAGGATGTGATAGAACCTATAAGAGACTTGTCTCAAGAAGCTTTTTTACCACTGGCCAGTTGTCATCATTATCTTTCTATGGCAAAAACACACTTGAAAGTCATCTCTCAGTGCAAACAAGTTAACATTAAAAAATACTTGTATTCTTTGCGACCGATCTTGTGTTGTCGCTGGGTTATTGAAAAAGGAAACCAACCGCCCATGTTATTCTCAGATTTGCTGAGTGCTTTTTTACCGGAAGGAGAATTGCTGGCTGATATTGATGAGTTATTAAGGATAAAACAAAATTCAAATGAAACGGATCAGGTTAATAGAAATCCAGGAATTGAAACTTTCCTCTCGGATGAAATGAAGCGTCTTGCTTTGCTATTACCTGCTAAACAAATGAAATTGGATAATGAACTAGTTGATCAGTTTTTTAGAAAAACACTGAAAAATATTTATGCTTAGATTTAGCTGATTAAAATTTTATGAAGTCCAGGAATTGTTGAACTTTTGCGATTGAATATTGAGCTGGATGGGAAATAAGTATAATGTTTTCAACAAAAATAAAATATTTCTAAGCTTTTTTGTTGTGCATGTGTTCACTATGATATGATAATGAACACATTGCTTTAATATAGTATTGAAGTTACCTGTTCATTTTTGATTCAGCCTGAACAGCACGAATATATCGGCCCAATTTTTTCTCTCGAGCACGTTTTTCAGCTATAGTTGCAGTATTAAACTCTTGCTCACGCATTAACTTACGATAGTTAGTCAATCGCCTCTTATCGAGTTTATTTGAATCAATTGCTTTCTTTACAGCACAACCTGGCTCATTCTCATGTTGGCAGTCAGAAAATTTACAATATTTTGCATATTCAGATATTTCACTGAAGGTATCTTCAATTCCTTGCTCACAGTCAGATAACTTTAACTCTCGCATTCCTGGCGTATCAATTAAAATTCCTCCAGTGGGTAATAGATGAAGGGTGCGCTGTGTTGTGGTATGGCGACCTTTATCATCATCTCCGCGAATTGAATTTGTTTGTTGAATGGTATGACCCAATAATGTATTTATAATTGAAGACTTACCAACACCTGAAGAGCCTAAAAAGGCAACTGTTTTTCCTTCACAACACCATGGTGATAGTTGCTTTACACTGCTGCTATTGAGGCTATTGACAGCGAGAACATTCAATAATGGCGATAATTGTTGAACTTGATTGATATACTCATGAGTATTGCTGCAACAATCTTCTTTCGTCAAAACGAATACTGTATCTACACTGATTTCATTTGTTAGTGATAAATAACGTTCAACCCGATTGAGATTAAAGTCTTTATTAAGGGATGAAACAATAAATACAGTATCTACATTGGCGGCTATAAGCTGGGTAGCCACTTTGGTGCCCGCAGCTTTTCGTGAAAACAAAGATAATCGATCTAAACAACGGAGATATAAACCAGAATTATTAAGTAATATCCAGTCACCGACTGTCATTGCTGGCATTGAAGATGAGAGGGGTAAAGAAGAAGTGCCGCTGGTCGTTAAGAAAAAAATAGTCGACCGTTCAAGTGCTTCAATGCGAGCCACCTGGCATGACTCCCATTCCTCTAGAGAGAGTTGGTGTTGAAAAAAAGCTTGCCAACCCAATTGAGATAGCGAATAATATTTAGACATAGAAACCCCTAATGCATAGAAATGCATTAAATAGAACTACTCTGGGGCTATGTGCCCCGGCTTAGAAACCGGGCAGAAAAGTATAATGAAATGTTATACGTTAAACGCCCGGAGGGTTGCTACTACAATCATTTGTATCCTCCAAGATTATTTAGTTAAAGATATTAATATAGTATCAGTAAGAGATGACTGCATCAAGAGTCAAAATAAACATTCTGTTTGGCCCGGAGGGCATTAATTGACTATAGGCTGATGATGAAACTATATTATTTGGCTCTGAGCAGAAGAATAAAATTTACGACTATTATTTTAATAAATCTATGAGCCTTATTCTGCTTTAACTACCAAAAATATCTTTTCGTTGTTTGATAAGGTGAAAGCCTTCTTTGAATGGTACGACGCCATTGGCCTTGATAATTTTTGCTGCTTCTTCACTTTTAATAAATTTTAGAAAACGCTTGACCTCTTTTTTTTCACTTTTAATAAATTTTAGAAAACGCTTGACCTCTTTTTTTTCATTTTTAGGTAACTTGTAAAGTGAAGTATAAGTCAGGTACAAGGGGCGATACATAAAATAATTACCTGATTTAATGGTTTCATAATCAGGGGTGATCCCATTCAGGTTAAGAATTTTAACATTTCTTTTTCTTGCGCTGGAAATACCAGTGATTGCCAGGGAATATTTTTCTTTTTCGATGCCTTTTTCCAGTGGCCCGGAAGATGGGAATGATTTTGTTGAGCTAAATTCTATTTCTGTATCATTAAATAAAATCTTTCGGAGTGTGTAACCTACTCCGGAAATTTTTGAAGTCCGGGTGAAAATATCAATTTCCTGCTGACTATCAGCTTTTCCCTGCCAGCCTGATAATTCATTCCAGTAAATAATTTTTCCATTCAAAATATCAATAAGTTCCTGTTTTTTTATATCATTGATCGGTGTATCTTTATGAACAATCACTACTAAAGCATCCCATGCAACTAAAATTAATTTTAATAACATGCTTTGCTCTTCAGGATTGTGTAAAGGAATTCTACAGGTGCCGCCGATATGTGATACACCTGATTTTGTATCACGAATTCCCCGGGTTGCACCACCACCTTTTAAGTCTATAACCACCCCATATTTTTTTTCATAGGCAGATGCAATTTCAGCCATAAATGCTTTTTTGGTAATGCCGCAACCTGTCCAGATAATTTTTTTTACCTGAATATCTTCAGTGTTTTTAACTTTACCGGCTGGTTTATCATTTGCAATCAGTATGGATGAGAAAAAGAAAAGGAAAAACTGTAGAAAAAATTTTGTAAATGGATGCTTCATATTAATTACCGCTTAATAATATGCTAAACCCTGTTGGCAGTATGAATTAATAGCCCTGAAAACATTAAGGGTAGTATAATTTTCAGTATATCAGGCAGAAATAGATATAGAAGCTATAGGATATATTGAGTGTCACTATGGTTTTCCATAGGAGAAATAAAGTAAACCCCATGAAAAGTTAGAATATTCATAAATATAGGTCATGGAAAAGGATTCATTGATCCATGACATAAATTATCATGAAAATAGGTCATATTTATAGGCGAATGACTATCATAAGCTATACTAGTTATATCAATTAAACACTCTGGATATTATTTATGTTTACTCCGACTTTGCGTATTCCACGACAGGAAGTTGTTTCTGGTGATTATCAGGGGATCAGGCCTGATGAAATATCTGTGCAAAATTGGCTGAATAAGCGGGATCATCTGGATCACCAGGAGTTTTTAAATACGCTGGCCAAACTGAATCGAATTCAATGCCCTCCTGGTGTCAGAATGTCAATAATGGCAATCATGGATGCTGAAATTCAAAAAGAGCTGGAGTTATTGGTAAAGCAAACCAACTCAATAGCCTTCCCAATAAGTGAAGAATTCCACTCAATTATTAATCAATTACAGCAATTATTGTTGGAAAGCTCAATAGCCTATCAAATTGTTGTTCATGATATTGCCCAGAATACTGATTTGATCGATCAATACCTTGGTAGTTTGGTGCCAGAGTCATTATTTATGGCATTATTCTACCTGTCGAGGCTGTTGGTTGAGCGCTTTCAGTTTTATTTATCAGAACCAGCCTTTATCTGGCAGGAATTGAATCAGCTCTATTTGTTAGCTGAACGAATAGGTGCTCAGGGTGATGTGATCAGAAAACACACATCGATAAAAAGCTGTTATTTGCAAATTGCAATTTTGAAAATAATGAACCCCTATCGATTTATGCGTCTTGAGGCGCGTAAAATTTATCACCTGATGGCCGATTGGGTTGAGCACTGCGATATTGAAAACTATTTGCAACATGCTCCTGAAGGCAATTTTGTGGTTGAATTATTATCTGATCACTCACCTCATTATTATAATAAGAAAACCGATACTAAAAAATCGAATGTAGAAAAATTTGAAGGGCGTGTAGTGACAACTGACCGATTGCAAATTTATTTAGATGCTCATTTGGAAACGGTGAATGAAGAAAAAAATCATCTCGTACTTTCGTATCAGGCGCGGATCTATAATGAAATGCTGCAGCGTATTGAGAATGAAATCAGTGTGCATGAAGAGCGTTCAGAAGAACGTTCGTTGGTGGGGCATGAGATTAAATTAGTTTCAGGTCTTAGGGCCTGTCATCATTTTATTGACCATAGAAAGCCATTTAATCCTCAGGCTGAAATTGATGCACAATTGGAGCAAAGACTGGAACAGAATCAATTAAAAGATGATTCGGATATTAATTTAGTCGGTTTACTGGAAGAGGCTAAATTATTGGATAAAAAAAATCCAATGGGTGAACTACAGAGTCTTAATCCCTTTTCTGCTGGAGCAAGTGTAATCGGTGATGAATGGGAGCACATTTATGCCAGCTCTATTGTTAATGCCAATATGAATGCATCGCAGGAGATAATAAATCAGCACTTAAAAGAAGAAAACTGGAAGCAGAAAAATGAAAGTATTCATGGGATGTTATTAGTCAGTAAAAATGACATTGATGTGCCTATAGGCGTTGGAATGCTGGTGGCTTATCGACTGAATGTTGAAAAAGCTTACTGTCTTGCAACGGTTAAGTGGTTACGAGTCAATCCTCATAAGGGAGTGGCCATCGGTCTACAGCTGCTTGCGGTACAATCAAGAGCAATTGCAGTCAAAGGGATTAAAGGTGCTGGTGCAGGTGGACAATATCAAAGAGCATTTTTAATTTCAGAAAATGATACTAAGGGCAAAGGTGGGAAGCTTCACTTGATTGTGCCATCAGGTGTTTATGATCGCGGGAGTGTTCTTAAAGTCTGGCACAATGAAAAATTGAACTCTGTTACTTTAACAAATGTGTTGATGGCGACGGACTCATTTGAGCGGGTTTCGTTTAAAGTTGATACTAAGTCAAAATAACCTGGAATGATGATCGTACCAATTTTGGATTAAAAAAATATTTATCATAAGTTCCTGATTATTTTCCAGAAACTTATGGCTTTTCCTCTCGTTCTATTGCATCCAGTTCTGCTTCCATTTCTTCATCGGTCATAGGCTTATAACGAGGCTCTTCTGAACCGTTATTCTTACCCTCTGAAGTTGAAGGCTCTTCACTTGCTGAAGATTCCTCACTTGCTGAAGGCTCCTTACTCGCTGAAGGCTCCTGCTCCTTACTAGCTTTTTCAGCCTCTCTAGCTTTTCTGTTGCCAATGATGCGTGAGAAGATGATACCTAGCTCGTAAAGGAGCCAGATGGGGATTGCCAGTAGCGTTTGTGAAATGATATCAGGTGGTGTCAGCAGCATGCCAAGAACAAATGAGCCAACAATGACATAGGCGCGTTTTTCTGCAAGTTTATCGGCGTTAGTAACGCCGGTTATGGTCAAAACAATTGTGACAATCGGGACTTCAAAGGCAATACCAAAAGCAAAAAACATCTTCAGAATAAAATCAAGATATTGGCTGATATCAGTCATCATGGCAACACCTTCAGGTGTTGTGGCGGTAAAAAAAGCAAACATTAATGGAAAAACAATATAAAATGAGAAGACTATACCGCCGTAAAACAGGATAACGCTTGAGGCTACTAAAGGAAGCGCCAGACGCTTTTCATGCTGGTATAAACCTGGGGCAACAAAGGACCAGAATTGATAAAAAATATAGGGGACAGCAAGAAAGATTGAAGCAACCAGGCTGAGTTTAAAGGGAGTTAAAAAAGGGGCTGCTACGCCTGTGGCAATCATTGTGCTTTCTTCAGGCAATTGTTCCAGTAGGGGAGCAGAGACTAAGTGATAGAGATCGTTAGCAAAAAAGAACAGCACCATAAAAAAGGCGGTTACGACAATGACAATGCGTAAGATGCGATCGCGAAGTTCAATCAAATGGGCCATGAACGGCTGTTCATTTTCCATTTGAGGCTCAGCATTCTGGTGGTTTTCACTCATGATTTTTCTGTACTGCTCTGTGATTCAGATGAGGTGGATTCAGTTTTGTCTTTGTTAGCTGAAGGCTCTTTACTAGCTGAGGGCTCCTTACTAGTTGAAGGCTCTTTATTAGCTGAAGGCTCTTTACCAGTTGAAGACTCATTACCCGTTAAAGACTCCTTACTAGTTGAAGACTCCTCAATCTCCAGAATATCATCCATGCTGACACTGCCTCGGAGTGATTCGGTTTCAGAGCTGATGGCGGAATTCATTGAACTGGCAGCGTTTTTAAAATCATCAGCCAGTTTTTGTTGGTCTAAGAGAATTTGTTTCAGATCTTCATCTTTAAGCTCTTTGCTGATGTCATTTTTTACATTAGTGATAAAACGATTGGCACGGCCAAAATATTTACCGACAGTTCTTGCAACTGCGGGCAAACGTTCGGGGCCGATGACCAATAACGCAACAATTCCAATCAGGGAGAGTTCCCAAAAACCTATATCAAACATAACCTACTAAAGCAACCTTGTTTAGATTAACAAATATAAGAACAGTCTATTAAAACGGATAAAAAGCATTAAACCTTTTCGTTTGTTTTGTTTTCAACCTTACCTTCGATTGTTGTACCGCCATCTTTATCAAGCTGAACCTGACTTTCAGTCGTTGATTTGTCTTCAGCGGCTTTTTCTTCTTCGTTCATTGCACTCTTGAAGTTTTTAATTGCGCCACCCAGATCTCCACCGATATTACGTAATTTTTTTGCGCCAAACAAAACCAGTACAATTGCCAGGATAATAAATAATTCTAAAGGGCCAAATCCCATGGGGTTCTCCAGTAATAAATAAAGCAAGTAAAATAAAAAAGTTAAAAGCCGGGGAGGTTTTGTCCGCCGAGCAAATGGATATGGAGGTGAAAAACTTCCTGACCACCATCCCTTCCAGTATTAATAATAGTACGAAAGCCGCTGTTCAATCCTTGATCATTTGCAAGCTCAGGCAATTTTAACATCATATAGGCTATGAGGTCATTGTGTGATTCATTTAATTGGACCAAACTTTCAATATGAGCTTTAGGGATCATGAGCAAATGTACATCAGCCTTTGGGTTAATGTCTTTAAAGATCAGAATTTTATCATCCTGATAGATTATATCTGCAGGGATATCACCCGTAATTATTTTGCAAAAAAGACAATCGCTCATATTGCTTACTCGTTTCTCTTGAAATTAGGCTCAGGGCTGTTAATTAGCCCAGGGCTGTATTTAGCTCAGGGCTGTCAACTAGCTCAGGGCTATCAATTAGCTCAGGGCTGTCAATTAGATTTAGGTTTCCGATTTGCTTTTTCTTCAATGCCTGATAAATCAAAGCGGCGAGAAAGTTCCTTAAGTACATCTTCAGGTCCTAAGCCATGATGAGACAACATAACCATGCTATGAAACCATAAATCAGCTGTTTCGTAAATGATTTCGTCTTTTTTTCCACCTTTTGAGGCGATAACCGTTTCTGTGGCTTCTTCACCTATTTTTTTCAGGATGGTATCCAGACCTTTGTGGTGCAGTTTAGCAACATAAGAAGTCTTGGGATCTGCATGTTTGCGCGCTTCCAGAGTTTGTGCGAGCTGTTCCAGGATGTCGTTTGACACATCTGCTCCTATAAAAAAGCTATCAATAATTATTTATAAATCTCATCAGGATCTTTTAGAACGGGTTCAACGGCTTGCCACTGTTTTATGTCTTCCTGAGAAGCTTCCTTAATATCACTCAGTTCAAAATAGAAACAACTCTCCCGGCCGGTATGACAAGCAATGCCGCCAATTTGTTCGATGCTCATTAAGATAACATCTTTGTCACAGTCAACACGAATTGATTTAAGCTTTTGCACATGACCGGACTCTTCGCCCTTTGGCCATATTTTTGCCCGTGAACGTGACCAATACACAGCACGCCCCATCTCAACGGTCATTGCCAGTGACTCCCTATTCATCCAGGCAAACATCACTACCTTGCCTGTTTTTTCGTCCTGAGCAATTGCGGGCATTAAGCCTTGTTCATCCCATTTGAGTTCATCAAGCCAGCTTGCTTTTTCTGTACTCATTATAAGCGCACCTCGATGCCTTTTTCTGCCATATGACGCTTTGCTTCACTAATACTGTATTCTGCAAAATGAAAAATACTGGCGGCCAGAACGGCATCAGCATGTCCCTCAAGGACACCTTCAGCCAGGTGATCAAGGTTTCCAACACCACCGGAAGCAATCACCGGGACAGCAACATTATCACTGATGGTTCGTGTCAACGGAAGATCAAAACCATTTTTGACACCATCATTATCCATGCTGGTGACAAGCAATTCTCCTGCACCATAGGAGACCATCTTTTTGGACCACTCAATGGCGTCAATACCAGTTGCTTTACGACCACCATGGGTAAATATTTCCCAGCGAGGTTCACTGCCATCAGTTTCAACCTGTTTGGCATCAATGGCAACGACAATACATTGATTGCCAAATTTTTCTGCGGCTTCTCTGACAAAATCAGGATTAGCAACTGCTGCAGAATTGATGGCAACTTTATCCGCACCAGCATTAAGCATCAAACGAACATCTTCAACAGTTCGGATGCCGCCGCCTACGGTCAGAGGGATAAAGATTTCACCAGCGACCTGTTCAACAACATGAACAATAGTATCACGGCCCTCATGGGTGGCGGTGATATCTAAAAATGTTATTTCATCAGCGCCTTCACTATTATAACGCCGAGCCACTTCAACCGGATCGCCGGCATCACGGATATCAACGAATTGTACGCCTTTAACCACTCGTCCTTTATCGACGTCCAGACAGGGGATGATACGTTTTGCGAGTGCCATTGCAGTTCCTATTAATTTCCAAGGTAACTACTCAGCGTATTCATCTTTTGCTCGATTTCTGCGTTATTTTCGTACTCAAATGGTCACATATACTTATATGCTCACATTCTCCGTGCGAAAATGCCTTGAACTCGGGCAAAATCTAAACATGCTGAATAGTTACTTTCCAAGTAGAGTGTCAGCTAATTTTTGGCCTTCTGCAAAATCCAGCGTACCTTCATAAATAGCGCGGCCGGTAATGGCTCCAGAAATACCATGGTGAGCCACTTTACAAATTGCTTCAACATCCTTTAAGTCATATATGCCGCCAGAGGCAATAACCGGGATGTTGATAGCTTGAGCAAGAGCGGCTGTGTTGTCAACATTGGCACCCTGCATCATCCCGTCACGGCTGATATCAGTGTAAATAATGGCATCCACACCATCATTTTCAAATTGTTTTGACAGCTCAAACAAATCAACATCAGAGACTTCAGCCCAGCCTTTAATTGCTACCTTGCCTTCAAGAGCATCCAGACCGACAATCACATTGCCAGGGAATTCTTTGCATAGCTGAGTGACAAATTCGGGTTCTTCAACGGCTTTAGTGCCAATAATAACGTAGGCAACACCCGCATTAAGATAGGCTTCAACCGTGTCAATAGAACGGATGCCGCCACCGATTTCTACGGGTAGATCGGGATAAGTTCTGGTGATCTCCTGGATAATTTCACCATTAACTGGCTTGCCTTCAAAGGCACCATTTAAATCAACCAGATGAAGCCTGCGAGCGCCTGCATCATACCAACGTCCCGCCATTTCAACGGGGTTGTCAGAAAAAACAGTATCATCATCCATTCGGCCCTGACGCAGACGCACGCATTGACCATCTTTTAAATCGATAGCAGGTATTAATATCATTGATTTTTCACTCTTGTTTTATTTATTAAGCACTAATCGCTGCTTACTTGATAGTTGCCATCCCAATCAATAAAGTTGGAAAATAATTGTAAGCCGGCATCGGCACTTTTTTCGGGATGAAATTGTGTTGCAAAAATATTGTCCTGAGCCAGAGCAACGCACACAGGATGACCATAATGTGTTGAACCGGCAATGGGCTCTGGTGCCTGTGGTACGGCAAAATAGCTATGGACAAAATAAAATCTCTGGTTTTGAGGAATGTTTTTCCACAGAGGGTGTTTTATCTGCTGGTTGACCTGGTTCCAGCCCATATGAGGTATCTTTAAACGGATATCTGCAAGAGGTTGGCCTGATTGAGCCGCAATTGGATCGTGTAAATCATCGGAAAATCGTTCAACATCCCCAGGAATGATATCCAGACAATTAACACCGCCATTTTCAGTACTATGTGCCATCAGTGCCTGCATGCCGATACAGATCCCTAAAAAAGGTTTATTTGCTGCTGCCTGTTTGATGGTATCTACCAGCTCAAGGCGGTGCATTTCACCCATGCAGTCGCGCATAGAGCCGACACCGGGTAACAGAACCCGATCGGCATTTGCAATCAGCTTTTTATCGGAGGTAACCTGTACTCTGGCTCTCGGGGATGCGTGCTCCAGTGCCTTGGCAACAGAGTGTAAGTTACCCATGCCGTAGTCAATAACAGCCACTGTAATAGATGTAGTCATAGCTTTGAGATCATCGATTTTAGAAGTTCTGGATCGTAATGTGAGGCGTTATTATAAACTACCCTTAGTCGAAGGGATAGTGCCCTGCATTCTTGGATCTTCAGTGATTGCCATGCGTACTGCCCGGCCAAATGCCTTAAATACTGTTTCTGCAATATGATGACTGTTATTACCGCGAATATTATCAATGTGCAGAGTGACGAGAGCATGGTTGACAAAACCCTGAAAAAACTCGTGGAAAAGCTCAGTGTCAAAATTACCCACTGTCTCACGCTTGTAATCCACTTGATCTTCCAGGCCTGGACGCCCGGAAAAATCAATCACCACGCGTGATAATGCCTCATCCAGAGGAACGTAGGCATGACCATAGCGTGTGATGCCTTTTTTATCCCCTAATGCCTGCTTCATTGCCATGCCCAGTGTGATGCCGATATCTTCGGCGGTATGGTGGGCATCTATATCAATGTCACCCCTGGCTTTGATAGAAATATCAATCATCCCGTGACGTGCGATTTGATCGATCATGTGTTCTAAAAATGGGACGCCAGTATCAAACTGGCTGGTTCCTGAACCATCAAGGTTAATGTTCACTTCTATGCGTGTTTCATTGGTATCTCGTTTGATAGAGGCTTGCCTTTCTGGGCGGTTTTTTGACATAAGTTAACGGACTCCATTGACTTGAATTATAAGGATTATTGTCATTTTATGTATCGTGTGTTTAAGTATTCAGACAGGGTTAAGCTTGCCTTATACTCAGACCTATCCTGTATTATATAAGTCTTGTAAATATTAGCAATATCTAAGATTGTTGCTGTTTTTTTAAGCGGAATTAGTATAGAATTGACATTTATCAATTGTTTAGTTGCGTATATGTTTAGCGGTATATGTGTGAGTACCGAGAGCAACTCTAGGAACAACTGAAAATGAGGCAGCAAAATACGATGCAACAAAAGACACAGCTCAATAAGCCACGGCAAAAGAAAGTGCTTGATCTCCATTCTGTTAAAGTTGCCTGTAAAGAATGCAGCCTGCATCAACTCTGTTTACCTCGCTCAATTGTTGGTGCTGATTTAGAAAAACTTGATAGTATTATCGAACGTAAAAGGCCGCTGAAGCGTAATGAACACCTTTTTCAGGTTGGTAGCGCTTTTAACTCTATTTATGTTGTTCGGTCAGGTTCTCTGAAAACCTATTCACCTACAGTTGATGGTCAGGAGCAAGTGACGGGATTTCATTTACCCGGTGAGCTGTTAGGCCTGGATGCTATTGGCAAGGGAAAACATCCCTGTGCAGCTAAAGCATTGGAAACTACCAGCGTCTGTGAGGTTCCTTTTGAGCATCTTGAAGGACTGACACAGGAACTGCCTACTCTTCAGCACCAATTACTGCGCCTGATGAGTAAAGAAATTTTTGATGATCAGGAATTGATGCTGCTGTTAGGCAAAAAAACCGCCGAAGCACGTCTTTCAGCTTTTCTTTTAAGCATTTCGTTGCGTTTTAAACAACGTGGTTTTTCTTCTACTGAGTTTTACCTCAGCATGTCTCGGAATGATATTGCCAATTACCTTGGGCTGGCAGTGGAAACGGTCAGTCGTATGTTTACCCGTTTTCAGGAGGATGGATTAATTAAAGCTGAGCGTAAGCATATTGTTATTAAAAATCGAGAAATGATGAAAAAAATTTCGGGTATGAATGAATGCTGTGATGAAACTGATGATGCAGAATCCCAGTTATTTGTGTAATTTAAGTTTCTAATTGTGCTCGCTCAATTGTTTGACACGATATAGTTTACTTCGCATTTCTTTTAAACGACTTGCCGTTCTTGGAAAAGAAATTTTAAGTCGCCTCCCATGATAAAGTTCATCAGGCTCAGTTTCAGCACAGATGACTAAAGAACAGTGATTGTCATACAGAGCATCAATGAGATGTACAAAACGCTTGGCAATATCGTCTTTTTCTTCTCCCATACTATACACATTCGATATTAAAATTTGAGTATATTGTTTGGCAATATATAAATAATCTGCGCTGGAACGAGCGGTATTACAAAGTTCATCAAAATTAAACCAGATGACTGAGTGAGGGTGTTTGGCTGAAGTATGGTTGATGCCCAGCACCTGAATTGAGCGTTTGTTGATTTCAATAATTTGTCGATGAATGGTGGCATGGTTGCTGAGCATTATAAAGTGCTGTTCCATTATATTTTTATTATATGGATTGAGAGGTGAGTGATAACAGCCTTCTTTTTCCAGTACTAAAGTGCGATAGTCCGTTTTACTATTGAGTTCAAATACTTGCATATGTTGCTTGATTAAGTGTATCGCAGGTAAAAAACTTTCTCTTTGTAGGCCATTCTTATAGAGTTCATCTGGTGGGATATTTGATGTGACTACTAATACAACACCATGTGCAAATAAAGCTTTAAGCAACCCTGATAGTAACATGGCATCAGTGATATCCTGAACGTGAAATTCATCAATACACAGCAGTTGAAATTCCTGTGCTATTTGCTTTCCAAGGATTGGCAGGGGATCAGGGGTTTTCGGCAGAGTCTTTAGCTGCTCATGAATGTCCTGCATAAAAGCATGGAAGTGGATCCGCCGCTTATTTGAAAAAGGTAAGGTATTGAAAAAACTGTCAATGAGCCAGGTTTTTCCACGTCCCACCCCCCCCCAAAAATAGAGCCCTTTTATTTGGAGGGGATTTTGAGCAAATAGTTGCGGAAAAATTTGAGTAGATATTTTTTCCTTGATATTCCGGCCTTTCAGAAGTAATGAATTAACCCAGCTGTTCAATCCAGAAGGAGGGTGTTTGTTGAACTTCTGTGTGCTTGGAAATTGATCACAGAGACATTGGTAAAGTTGTTGAGTGAGTTGGACCGCTTCTTTCTGGACGGGGTCGGGTAAGAAGTTTTGCTGTTTGAGAGCGTTTTTATAGGCTTGCTCTGGAGTCATCATATGCAATGAGCCGGGCTTCCCCATATGCTTAGAGTTCAGCCATAATATTTTTTAAATAGGCTTTTACTGTGTCGGGTTCAAATGGTTTATCGCAGATACCGGACACACCGGATTGTTGTACTGCAGCAAGACGATTATTATCATTTTCGCTGGTGACCATTAAAATAGGAACTGAACTCTGAGAGCTTTTTTCTCTGACATAACGAGTGAGTTCACCGCCATCCATTTCAGGCATATTATAATCAGTCACAATCAGATCAAAAAAAGTATTTTCAATTTTTGGGATGGCTTCTTTACCATTGATGGCTTCGTGAAATGAAGTGATCCCCATTTTTCCCAGTATTCGTTTAATGTGTTTTCTTGCCATCAGGCTGTCATCAACCACCAGAACATGAAAGTCATTAAAGTCCAACTCCTCAACTTCACTGGCACTGGGGTTAATAAAGTCCAGAGTATTAAATAAGGCTCTTTTTAAGTCATTAAAGACAAAAGGCTTAGGTAAAATGGCAACTACACCTGCCTGGCGGATCGGGTCAAGTTCCTTAAATGAGGTTTCACTGGAGATCAGCATAAATGGAACTTTTTCAAGTTTATCATCATTACGTATGGTCTGAACTAATTCTGTACCAGTCATATCTGGAAGGTAGAGTGCACTAACGATCAAATCAGGTGGGTTGAAGGACTTAGACATTGACTCTAGTGCCTGTTGACCACTATGTGCAAGCTGGACACTATTAACATTAGCATCCTGAAAAAGCCTCTGGATTATCCTGGCCTGCACTGCTGAGGGTTCAACAATAAGAATATTTAAATCGGAAACGGCTAGAGTATTTTCTTCCATAGGCCTGTCTATTGATATCAGTGATTAAATTTAAGTGTAGGCTATAAGGAAAAAAAATCCAGAAATGGCCAGATCCTGTCTGAGAATAGGAATCGTAATAAACTGGGCGTGATCAAGTTGGCTTGTTGCCCCTGATCACGTGCTGGGTGAGTACAATTTTTTTATTGCACTGGATAATTGTTCCGGGCTAATTGGCTTAGTGATAAAATCATCCATCCCAGCATTTAAACAGGCCTCTCTGTCATCTGTCGTGGCATTAGCGGTCAGTGCAATAATTGGTATATGCTGTCCTTTGATTTCACGTTTTCGCCAGGCTATAGCGGCTTCCAGACCATTCATTTCAGGCATTCGCATATCCATAAAAGCAATGTCATACTTGTTTTGTCTGAGTTCTTCAACTGCCTGAGCACCATTGAGAACACGTTTTGTCTGATGCCCCGCCTCTTGAAGAAAACTACTGAGAACCATAGCATTAATATCTTCATCTTCTGCTATCAATATTCTTAAAGAAGTGTTCTCCAGTTCACAACAACTTGTTTTTTGAATTTGTGCGCTTTCAGGATTCAGCAGCTCTAATAAATCGTCGCCCAGACGCTCAAAATTAATTGGTTTAGTAATATAGGCATCAAACAGAGAATTGTGATTTTGCTGTAACTCCTGACGTTTACTCAGGTAGGATAAAAAAACCTTTTTAGGTCTGGCATGCTGACCTAAATCCAGCGCATCAATTTTATCAGCAAGTCTGAGGGGGCTTGTCTCCTCTCGACTAGTAGATAAAAGTATCAGATCAAAGGGATTGTTGTGTTTAGCTGCCTGCTGCAGACCATTAAGCAGCTCAGATTCTGTATAAAACCGATCCACGATAAAACCAAAATATCGACAATAGTTTTCCAGGGAATCATAAAGCGCGCTTTTACAGGTGACAATGGCGACCCGTTTTTCCAAAAAAATATTTTTGTAACGTTGCTCAATATTACCGCGCTTCTCTATGGGGAGGCTTAGTTTAAACCAGAAATGACTACCCTTACCCAGCACACTGTCAACACCAATTACACCACCCATAAACTCGACAAGCTGTTTGGAAATTGTGGTGCCCAGACCGGTTCCGCCAAATCGATGGGTTTGAAGATTTTCAGCTTGAGTGAAACTATCAAAGATTTTTGTCTGTTGTTCTTTATTGATGCCGATTCCAGTATCAATAATATCAAATTGTAAGGTGATTTTGCCGCTGCTGGGGATAAGTGATGTGTTTTTGCTTGGCTCAATATCCGCTGAAGGCTCATTGTCTGCTAAAGGTTCTTTTTTTGCAGTCACTCTTAATGTCACTTCACCTTCTTCTGTAAATTTTATGGCATTGCCGACTAAATTAAATAAAATTTGTCTGATGCGCTGGCTGTCACCAATCACATAAGTGGGTAAATTGGGGTCAATGTAGATGATAAAGTCTAAAGAGTGATATTCTGCATTAGGGGATAATACGGCAATAACTTCATTAATCGTGTGATGTAAATCAAAAGTTGAGCGTTGTAATTGTAATTTATTAGCTTCAATCTTTGAAAAATCAAGAATATCATCAATCAGTGCATGCAGTGATTTTGAGGCATCCAGCAGAGCACCTGTGTATTCACGTTGTTCTTTATTTTGCTCGGTCCTCTGTAATAAGTGTGCGGTACCGATAATGCCGCTCATGGGCGTGCGGATTTCATGGCTCATGGTGGCAAGAAAACTGCTTTTAGCGCGAGTTGCCTGTTCTGCGGCTTTTTTTGCTTTGCGTAATTTGTTTAGCATTGAATGCAGATAAAGGGGCATGGTGATCAGAACAAAAAACTGTGCGGATGTGCCCAGAGGATTGGTTGCCCAGGTGTTTTCAAGAAATAGAATATAATTGTACTCAACAATAACAATGATGACACCAGCCAGCAAGTAACTGGAACCATATCGTGTGCCATAGGCAATATAAAGCCAGATATAAATCAGGAGAAATTCACTGCTGCCGCCGCCAGTTAAGGTAATGGCGTAAGAGGTACAGGTAAAATCAAAAATCAGGGTAGTATAGCGACGAAGATTACAGTCGGGTTGACGAAAAATATCAATAGCAAAAATAATAGTGAAGAAATAATAAAATGATGCAAATGAATTATATTGTTCCCGGGTAATACCAAACTCGCCACTGGACATGCCAAGCCAGACGTACAGAGCAATAACTGAGCCCAGGCTAAAGCGAACGACTGCTGAATAAAAGTCTTTTGACTGCCTGACAGTTGAGAATGAATGTCGTTTCATAAGTTATTTATTGTAAGTTGACTGGAAGTTTAATAGGATTATCCATTTTATACGAATATTCTTACATAAAAAGTCTGTTAGTTGTAGTTTAAAATAAGAAGTTAAAGCCTAAATATGAATCCAATTACGATTACCCCTGAAAATAAATGCAGCCACTGTCCGGGAACCAAGTGTTGTCAATACATAACACAACAAATTGATACGCCTAAAAAGAAAGATGATTTTCAGCTGATGCTGTGGCAGATTTCGCATGCCAATGTTGAGTTTTATAAAGATGAAGACGGCTGGTTTCTGATGTTTATTACGCCATGTGAGCAACTCAAAGAGAATGGTGACTGTGGTATCTACCATGAGCGCCCTGATATTTGTCGCGAATATTCTAATGATTATTGTGAGTTTGACTCGCCTGCTGAAGAAGGCTTTGATCTGTATTTTAAAACATATGATGAATTGCTGACACATTGTCGCAAACGTTTCAAAAAGTGGGATAAAAAGCTGAAGAAAATGGAAAAGCCAAATTAATATAAAATAACTACTTATCAATGAATTTATTACTTCTTTTTGAACCGGACTTTATTGCTGCCAATCGAGTTCGACTCACCGATCAGCGTCTGGCGCACCTGAGAACAATTAAAAAAGTCTCGATTAATGACAGGCTTGAGGTTGGTTTATTAAATAAGCAGCTAGGGTATGGGCGTGTTTTATTTATTGATGAATATCAGGTGGAGCTTGAAGTACAATTTGATAAAGAACCGGTTGCACCATTAAGTGTACACTTGATTCTGGCGTTGCCCCGCCCCAAAATGCTGAAACGTATTTTGCAGACAATCAGTGCAATGGGTGTGAAAAAACTGAGTTTAATTCACTCGGCTAAAGTGGAAAAAAGTTATTGGCAGAGCCCCTGGCTGGAACAGGACAAATTGCAGCAGCATCTGATTCTGGGTCTTGAGCAGGCTAAAGATACCTGTATTGCTGAAGTTAAATATTATCAGCGCTTTAAACCCTTTGTCGAAGATGTTGTGCCCGACTTGATTTCTGGAAGTCGTGCTATTATTGCTCATCCGGGAGCGGGTGAACTTTGCTTTGAGGAAAAGGCGAAGGCTGGCCTGCACACTTGTCTGGCTATTGGCCCCGAAGGTGGGTTTATTGATTATGAAGTGGATAAATTTAAACAGGCAGGTTTTGTCAGTTGTCATTTAGGGGCACGGATCCTCAGAGTAGAGAATGCTATTCCAGTACTATTAGGCCGATTGATATAACGTTAAAATAAGCAACTCTATGTTAATAAATAGAAGAGAAGAGAAGAGAATAAATTATATATGTATGAGATAAAAACCAGTATCATCCAACTTTCACAATGGTTATATCCCTGGTTAGGTGAGATATCTATGGCAATTATGGCAACGATTCTGGTCATTTACGGTGAAACGGTCAACCGATTGTTCAGGCGTCAGATCAGCGGTCTGCATTTTATCTTTCGAACGGTACTTTTTATTTTATTATGCACTTTTGGTTATGGTGCTCTGTTGATTTATATGACACCGATGCTGGCTAAATTGTTGGCCTCAATCAGTATGATTTATCTTGGCCCTCTGGTCGTGGGTATTTTTATTGCTTTGGGTACCATAGCAGAGAGAAAAAACCGGATTTAAAGCGGCTGCTTCTATTTTTTTAGGGCATGATTTCTTTAAAAGAATGAATTGCCTGGAACTCACCCACATCCTTCAGGCTGGCTTTGCTATCAGGCTTATAGATTGCCAGTAAATGTTTAATACCATAGTCTCTGGCAGAGCTGAGAGCGAACAAATTATCGTCTATCAGCAGAGTGCGCTGTGGATCATAATTTTCCAGAGTTTTAAGCTTGCCCCAGAAGACAGGTTCTTCTTTGGGAATACCTAATTGGTGAGCGCTGATAATATGATCCAGCAATCCAGCTAAAGGAGTATTTTTCATTTTCAGGTCAAGGCTTTTTTGATGAGCATTGGTCACCAGAACACGATGTTTTCCTACATTAGCCAGATTTTCTAAAAATTCAATCACAAAAGGGTGTACCTGAATCAGGTGTTTGACCTCTTCTTTGAGCAGAGCAATGTCCAGCTCAAGCTCTTTGCTCCAGTAGTCGACACAATACCAGTTAATGGTTCCTTCGATGGACTTAAACAGGGGGATCAGCTTATCAAGTGCTTCCTGATGAGAGAGCTTGTGCTTTTCTGCATAGCGTTGAGGGACGTGCTCCAGCCAGAAATGATTATCAAAATGAAGATCCAGCAAAGTACCATCCATATCAAGTAAAACAGTGTCTATTTTGTTCCAGTTTAACAAAAGAGCTACCTTCTATTTATGATTCAAGAAAACTGCTATTATAGCAACTTTAAAAAATCAGGGCTGTTCTGTGTCAAAAAAAACCTCAATCCCGTCTTCAATTACATTAAACGCACCGATCATCACGGAATGTAAAGTTGTTGCTCAGAGTCGCTTATTTCGCATTGAGCAACTGGATATTACCTTTAGTAATGGCGAAGAAGTTGTATATGAGCGCTTAAAGGGATCCAGTCGGGGGGGGGTGCTGGTGGTTGCATTGCTGGATGATGAAACTTTTTTGATGGTGCGGGAGTATGGCGTGGGTGTGGAAGGTTACGAACTGATGTTTCCTAAAGGTCGCATTGAAAATGATGAGCCAATTGAAGAAGCGGCCAACAGGGAACTGCAGGAAGAGGTGGGTTATGCTGCCAGAAAACTCACTTTAATCAAATCTATGACCCTGGCTCCTGGTTATATGGGGCACCTGACCCACGTTGTATTGGCAGAAGATTTATATCCTGCTACACTGGAAGGCGATGAGCCTGAACCACTGGAAGTGGTTGAATGGAAGCTGGATAATATTCAGGAATTATCTATGCGCAATGATGTTACAGAAGCAAGAACTATTGCTGCTGCTTATATCGTTAAGTCATTACTTGATAAGCGTCTCGTGGAATAATACAAAATAAGGTGTGACATGCATTCAACTGAGACCGGGGCAACGCTTGATTTAGCAGAAGAGCAGGAATTACCAGATTCTGTGAATGCACAATTACGCCGAGTGTTACCCGAAACTATAGAATTAGCCCGTCAGGCGGGTGAACTTATTATGGAAATTTATCAGACTGATTTCTATATTAAAAGTAAAAAAGATAATACTCCGGTCACCAATGCAGATATGGCAGCTAATGATTTAATCGTTAAAACGCTCTCTGAACTGACTCCGGATATTCCCATTTTATCTGAGGAATCAGATGAAATTCCTTTTGAAATACGCCAAAAATGGGAAATATACTGGCTGGTTGATCCCCTGGATGGTACCCGGGCATTTATAGAAAAAACAGGTGAGTTCAGTGTTAACATTGCACTCATTTATCGCCATCGTCCGGTAGTGGGCGTGATTTACAGTCCGGTGAAAAAAAATGGCTATTATGCCTGTAAGGGGAGCGGTGCTTTCTTTTTAAATGATGTGAATGAGGCTCGCTCAATTGAGGTCTGTGCCCGTTGCCCCGGAGATACGACAAGAAAAATCGTTGTGGCAGGTACGCATTCTGCCCGCTGTGCAGCATTACAGGTTTTTTTAGACAATCTCACTGCAGAGTTCAGCGGTTATGAAATGAAGTATATGGGCAGCTCACTAAAATCCTGTATGATTGCTGATGGTGAAGCTGATATCTATGCCCGGCTTGGGCCGACTTCTGAGTGGGATACTGCTGCGGCACAATGTATTGTTGAAGAAGCTGGTGGTCTGATCACTAATACTGAGATGCAGCCTATGCGGTATAACACCAAAGAATCATTACTGAACCCCAACTTCTTTGTTTTTGGTGATACCTCAATACGCTGGAGCCGTTTTCTGACTCCTGACTCCTGATTATTATCTTTTACTTCTCTGTTTCTTGATCTTAATCTTTAGAACTCAATATCAGTGAACACCTCATCACCAGCACTACCGTCACTCATGCGGATTTTCAACTGCAGGTTATTATAGGAGTCCGCATATTCCAGAGCTGTTTTCACATCAATGGTGCCTGATTTATACATTTTATAAAGTACTTCATCAAAGGTTGCCATACCATATTTGGTACCTTGCTCCATGGCTTCAGGCAATTTTTCCAACTTACCCTGTTGTAAAATTTCTGTGACATAGGGGGTATTGATGAGGATTTCAACGGCAGGATATAAACTGCCATCCAGCCCAGGAATTAAGCGTTGAGAAACGATGGCTCTTAAGTTGCGTGATAAATCTTCAGATAACTGGCGGTGAGCATTTTTAGGAAAAAAGTTAAAGATCCTGTCCAGAGCCTGAATGGCATTGCTGGCATGCAGAGTCGTTAAACACAGGTGGCCCGTATCAGCATAAGCCATAGCGTGTTCCATGGTATTGGAATCTCGCACCTCACCAATCAAAATAACATCAGGTGCTTCGCGCATGGCGTTCTTCAAAGCATTTTCATAACTCAGAGTATCCAGGCCGACTTCACGTTGATTAACAATGGCTTTTTTATGAGAATGAATAAACTCCACTGGATCTTCAATGGTGAGGATATGGCCGCCAATATTGGTATTACGATGACCAATCATTGCTGCTAAAGTGGTTGATTTGCCAGAGCCCGTAGCACCCACAACCATGATAAGGCCATTTTTAAGTGCCACCAGCTCATTTAAAGTTAATGGTAGATGCAGTTCCTCAACAACTGGAATTTCTGTTTTAATATGTCGAATTACCAGAGCAATATCACCTCGCTGGCGGAATACATTGGCACGAAAACGACCCACACCCTGTACTGAAATAGCAAAATTTAACTCCATAGTATTATGAAATTCCTGCAATTGTTCTTCATCAACCAGCTTTGATAATATTGAATTTAATTGTGTTGAAGTCAGTGCCTGTTTACTCACAGGACGAATTTTCCCCACGACTTTCATTGAAACTGAAGCGTGTGAGCTGAAGAAAAGATCGGATGCTTCTTCATCAACCATTAGTTGTAGGAATTTGGTGATATCCATAGTTTGCCTTCAGAGTTGGTTATTCTATTTTTATGATTTATTCAGGATTATAGCAACTATTATAGCAATCAAGCACAATAAATATAGGTAGGACAGAGAGAGATAGAAAAAGTTGTGAAGCAGTTAGAGGTGAGGGAATAATTTAGGCACAATAATGTTTCTCGACCCCGTGCTTAATGCTCATAGACGGACATAATTGCTTTCAACTCCTGAAGAACAATTCTGCGTTCATCAGGAGATAAGTCATCAATGGCACTGATAGACTGATTATTTTCCATGGCAGTAATGGTTGCATTAACTGCTTTACAGCCGCTCTGACATAAAATTTCAAGATATTTGGTTAATTTGGGGTGATCCATAAATTGATTCTTCTTTAAACTGGTCATATATTATACAACATCGCCCTGAACGAATGAAGTCCCGCGTGTTTCCACTCTCCAAGTCTATGCAATAGGATGCATGACGCTGTAAAGAATGGAGAGTATACTAAGTCTTAACATGTCCTTACCAGGATATTGTCAACTCATTAACTTCGACTAAGATTAAGAAAAAGTCACATGAAACGTATTGAACAACTTCAAGAATTGTCGCGAGAGCATCATCAATCACTCACACTGGCACAAAAAGCCATAAAAACCAGTGAAGCCCAGGATTTAGAGGCAGTGACTTTATTATGTGAAGAAATTGTTCACGACTATCCGCTTGTCTGGAAAGTTCACTTCAAAATAGAAGAAGATAGTATTTTTAAACATTATATAGAAGGTACAGATGAGTTGGCGAGTCTTTGTCAGTCTCTACAGCAGGAACACAGGAAGATGGATGAGTATTATGAACAGATGAAAGAGGGTAATTATAGAGTCCTTAAAGACTTTGGTCTATTGCTCAAAAAGCACACGCGGACTGAAGAGAGAGAATTATTCCCCCTATTAGAAAAAGTAATGAGTCAGGATGAACTCAATAAGGTTCTTCAGATCAGTCAGGATTATCGTACTACCAGATCTGCTTAATTTGTATTCTCTTTTTCTTCTTCTTCAGGTAAAAAGTAAACCCGTGCTTGCATATCGTTTTTTTCGGCAATAAAACTGCCGGGAAAACGTTTAATGCTTGCATTATAGTTTTTGACCAAACGATTATATTGAGTGCCTGCAACATCCAGTTGATTGTCAGAGTTTGTCTGCTTTTTCTGAGCGAGTAAAACTTCAATTTTATTCCAACTGCTGTCAATTTTTTTTTGCATTGAAATAAGCTGTTTCTCAGTGAATAGATAGCTTATTGCTGCAAATGCTAACATCAGCGCCAGTGTTCCTGCAATCATTAATTTAAGCTTCATAAGTTTATATTCCAAATAGGCTGGATAAAAGAGCTATTATATCAAAAAATAAGACTAAAATGATTCATGCATTGTTCATATAGGAGGTCGTACAATTGAGTCATAACAAACACAAGGAGTAGCACCCATGAAAATCCTGACCACCATTTTTATTTTTATTCTCTTATCCGGATGTTCGAGCAATCCTTATAATACGCCGACGAATAATAAAGGTATTGAAATTACTAAAAGTGCAGCTATAGGTGCTGTTGGAGGGGCTGCTGCTGGTGTGATTATTGGTGACAGTCGTAAATCTACTTTAATTGGTGCAGGGCTTGGGGCATTAATAATGGGTGGTTCAAAAGCATATCAGGAATATGGGCAATAATAAGGTAAATGATTTATTGGTTGTCCCGGAAACAATGGATGATATTTTTGAAGATCAGATGTCAAGTTTTTACATTTTATTCTGATCTCAAGTACGGATTAATAAAATGTAAAAAAAACTGACAGTTTCTCTTACGCTGTACGTTGGCGCACCACCAGAGATAGTAATCCAAAAAGCATTAATAATAGTGTCTCTGGTTCAGGAATATTTACAGGTCTGATATTAGTGACAACTTCAAGTGCTAATGTGGTGCCATTTGCTTCGAAACCAAGCATATAAGTGCTTGGAGTGAGAATATTGGAGAATGTTGCTGTTAAATCCAAGCCAAAAGGATTAAGTGCTGCTTGCGTATAAAGGGTTGTCCCGGAAAGTGAGAGAAAAAAACCAATATCTCCCGAACCATTGAATAAATTAAGCAGAACATTTGTCTGTAAATCAACTACAGCACCAAGAGTAAAGTCAATTATTGCACTTGCTGGGTCATGATCGGCAGGGGTGAAAATAGGTATAAGTGTATTAGGATCGTTAGCAAAATAGAAACCAAAACTTGCACCACTCCCCGGTGTTAAATTGCCTGCTAAATCGAATAACTCCAGGCTGATGATTTGGTTACCGTGAGTGAAAAGTTCAGTACCATCATCAGGGTTAAAACCTGCAGGAGTAACAATAGTTGCATGAGCTGCAACGTTTCCTAGTAGTGCAAATATCAATGTAAGAAGAAAATTACGTATTACTTTTGTGGTCCTACACATAGTAGTCCTCCAATAATAAGATGAATAAATTAACCCTTCTGTTACATATGCAAAAATTAGACCTTTCGTTTAAAGGTTGTTGTAACTTGTTGAGTTATAAGTAAATATTGTTTTTTTCTTATGTTGATATTCAAATAAATATCAATAAATGTAAAAAATGTTGACATAAAAATCAAAATAATGAGGGAGTACTCAATTTTGAAAGGGGGGGAGACACGCCAATTTATACCTATTTATCAATGGTATATAGAATATATAGCTTTTATTGTAAAAAGTTCAGGTATTTTTTGAATATTTCTGCATGCTCTGGAAAAGCAAGTCTATCAGGATGTTTTATAAAGCTGGCTGCAGGGTAATATCCAATGCTGCTAGCCTCATCAGTACTAACTTTACTGATGTTATCTTTAATGGGTTCGGTTAAAAAACAGGTCTCCACTACAAAAACCTGATAGCCTTTATAGTGATAATCAATGGCAGATATTTGTAAAATTGCTGTCGGTTTAATATCAAGTAAGGTTTCTTCCTGAATTTCACGAACAACAGCCTCTTCCGGGAGTTCGCCATAACGCAATATTCCTCCAGGCAAATCTAACAGACCTTTACCAGGTGATGTATTTCTTGTAATAAGAAGAATAAGTTCAGGGTTTTCTGCATATGGAATTAAAGCGGTAGCCGCAGGTGTGCCGTTTTGATAAAATTCATAGTGGCATTGAGGACAATGAAAAACAAAATCTCTGCTAATAAAGTCTTTAGGTGAATAGTTATGAGCACAACAAGGACAGTACTTAAATTGTTCAAAAAAATTCATTGGCGGGCTGATTTTCAGGTTTAAGCTGTCTTTTCTAATTTGAGTAACTTTTCTGCTGTACTTTTCCCGCTTAGTATTGCCTCATCGCTCCAGAAGTATGTCCATAGTCCATAGCGACCGGTAGGAAAAATATTAATGCTTTTCAGCCAGTCATGAATAATCTGCAGAGATGCTTTACGATGTTTGTCATAGATGCAATAGGCATAGGGAATATTCTTTGTCATGGTGAGCTTGATGGAAGCATCTGCGTCAAGAGCTTTAACGCGGATCAGATCGTTGATTACACGCTTAACCAGTTGTTCTTCATCAGGAGGAGTGTCTCCTGAATAAGCGACTTCGGCTGAAATTGAAGACATGCCTTTGGGGGTGACATTGTCAGCAAAGTTGTGTGGATAACTGATGCGGAAAAAACTGACGTCTTTTTCTGGAAAATGCACCCAGTGCTTGTCTGAGATATTGGGTTTATCAATACCCAGATTGACAACTATTATTTTGTTTGTATGCAGTTTGGATGCCGCTTCCATAACATTGTCTGGAACATCAGTACAAATGCGGATCAATTCAGGTAACGGAAGAGTGCTTATCAAAGTGTCGTAGCTGACTTCTTTACCATTATCAAAAATCACTTTCCTTTCTTGCGTATGTATTGTTTTAGCACGGTGTTGGAAATTGATTTTTGTAACTTTCTTTTTCATGGCAGAAGCAATAGCACCATAGCCTGCACTGGCAACAGGATAACGAAAATCGACATTAGTTCCAATGTTTGTCTGCCTGCTCCATATGGCACCACGCAAAACCTGCCAAAGATTGGGTTTAGGTACCCTGTTACCTGTCCATTCAAAAGTCATTTCACTAGGCTGGACTGTCCAGAATTTTTCACTGTATGGAATCAGGAAAGTATCGGCAAAACCTTTGCCCAGAGTGCGGTACATCCATTCTTGATAATTGTCTGGTTCTGCCTCGCGTCCACGGTTGAGGAAATTCCATAAACATCTTGCACGCAGCATAAAAGGCAAACCTGCTGTATTAACTTGAAATGGATAAGCTGTGTACGTGTTGAATGAATAAATATAGGCATGGCGACTGTGCTCAAACATGTTGACGTCAAGATCTTTGAGTAGTTTTATTACGGTTTCATTCTGCGTTTGCAGAATATGTATCCCCCGGTCAAAGGTGAATCCATCAATCGTATCTGAGGCAGCAACACCTCCGACTTTATTACTTGCTTCATAGACAGGTGCAGTACTGTATAGTGAGGCTGCTAACCCAGCCAGTCCGCCACCAAGTATTATTGTTCTTTCATGCATTATATTTTATTCAGATTCAAGAATATAGATGTTATCGCCTTCAACTTTTACCTTGTAGGTCTTACAGTCTGAGAGGGTTTCAACCTCTTCTTGAGTTCCAACAGTAACGTTACCAGTTACCCGACATGCTGCAGGAAACTCTATGAGTTTGCCTGTGGTAATATCAAATCGAGCAGAGTGCCAAGGGCATTGAACCATATTATCTTCAATGATTCCCTGGCATAAAGGGCCTTGTTCGTGTGTGCATTCACCCAAAGCGTAGTATTTATTACCTATTTGAAAGAGAGCAATGGTTTCACCATCAATTTCAACATCTGTTTCAAAACCTTGCCCAGATTCAAGATCATCGATTTGTGCTGCTTTTATCCAGTTTTCCTGCGACATGCTGTTCCTTTATAAAATAAGCTTAAAAATATAAAACACTCTGCCTGATATAATTCATTGAGGCAGAGAGTCATTATATTGGTTTAGTATTTATAAATCTAGAATGAATGAATTTAAAAGGAATGGTTGTTATTTATCAGGGGTTAGCTGTTCATTGATAGTTTTTTCCTCATTACATTGAGGGCAGCAATATTGAATATGTTCAATTTCAACCTCTTTTTCTACCAGATCAGGTATTTTCATGTCAGCCCAGTACTCGGAGCCTTCACGGTTAAAGTGCTTAATTCTCTCTTTTACGTAGACAACTTCTTCAATAGTAGTCGTTTCCCTGGAACGTCCTGTTTCTTCCATTTCATGGCCTTGACTGCATAACATGTTTTTCTGTTTTCCTGATAAATATTAATGTGATTACTGACTAGTTGACAGCAAGATGATTATGATAGGTCATAATCATACTCTTTTGCCCACAATATATTGACATATTTCTTTCCTACGTAGTGGTCTACTTTTTGTTTTCTAAACATGTCATCCAGACCAGGCTCGCGTTCCTGCCATATTTTTTCAACTTCACCTGACATCCATTGCTCTTCACTCATTGCTTCGAGTTCATCAATATTCTGTTTGTAGGTTTCTGAGCATTCATTATCGAGATAGTAATTCAGATACCAGCGAAATAATACCCTGATTTTCTCAAGTTGCAGATGAGTGAAGGAAGTTTCTTTAAGAACACTGCCACCTCGATAACTTTTGATCTCATCCCAGCGCTGCACATCAACCAAGCCTTTTTCATTACAAAAAGTATCTAGTTCGGTACCAGGATAGGGCATAAAAGTGGAAACCCAGACGATATATGCCCGAAGTTGAGAATTCAGGCTGGCCGTACGTAACATATTTTCCCAGGTTTCAGTTGGCAAGCCAATCATATTGAATGCCTGTGGCTTAAGCCCATATTCTCTGGCTAGTTTAAAACTTTTGATTAGGACTGCATCAGGAATATTTCTGTTTAATACCTGATTGCGAATTTCAGGATCGCCTGCTTCTACACCCATTTTAACGACTTTACAACCCATGTCTTTTAGTAATTGTGCAATTTTTTTATTAAATGCCAATGGCTGAGATGTGGCAGCAAAAGGAAGTCCCACTTTTTCGACATAAAGAGGTGCCAGATCAGCCAGCCATCGAGAATAAATGGCGAAGACATCATCAACAAATGTGAAATATTTGACATGGGGGTTGTTGTCCCTGACATTTTGCAGCATTGCTACGGCAGATTCTACGCTGCGACGGCGGATGAAATCTTTCATCCGCACCTTTTTATCTGTGTCCTTGAGATCCTTCTTGTACATATCAAAGAATGGAACATTAAAACAATAGGTACAGGCATAAGGGCAGCCGCGTGATGCGATTACTTCAGCCCAGCCTGATCGGGTTTCAACAATACGGTCATAGTCAAAAATATCACGATCTTCGAATGGCAGTGAATCCAGGTCATCGATCCAGCGATCGACCGGGTTATCAATAATAGAGGAGCCATCATCCAGAAAGAAATGGGTAGGTTCTTTAGTGCCGCAGCTGCTGGTAGATGGAGAACCACCAATTGTGGGAATGGGTACACCGTAGGTACCAGTAGCCTGTGCAGTATGTTCTATAGCCTCAGACTGGTTTTTTGTCAGCATGTTGGATATATTGGCCAGAGATTCACCTGCCTCAATATGATTGACTAGTTCCAGTAGTGGAATTTCACCCTCACCTTTACAAACAAAATTGACGGCTTTTTCACTAATAATTTCTTTTGCAGCGGAAGAGGCATGGTGGCCGCCAACGACAATAGGAATATCAGTGGCTCGTCGAATAAATTTAGCAATGGTTTTTACATAAAACCATTGATTGGTGACAGCAGAGAAAGCAATTAGTCCGGGGTCATACTCCTGGACATCCTTTACTATTTTTTCAACATCCAGTGAATAATCTAATTCGTCAGAGATATGCAATAGTTTTGTGTCATGGCCATGTTCTTTTAAGTATGCCGATAAAACCCCGATACCACATGAATAGCCAACTGAGATTCCAATATCTGTATAAATAAATAGTATGCGCATACTTTCTTTCCTTTCTAGTATTTATTAGCGATAACTGATATTTTTTATATCTAATGTCCGAGCGTTATATATAAACCAAGTAAATCAGTGTGTCAATCTATTACTAATATATTCATAAATGACCATAATAGAGGCAAGGTTTCCTTGTAATCATTATCTGACTTTTATTTCCCTTAATACTGTTATAGAATTAGATTATTATATCTGGAAACGCAGCCTATAACCTTTTTTAATATCATAGGGGCTGTTTTTGTAATTAAATTATTGCTTTTTTGGCAACTTGAAATGCTCTTAACTTATTTTATTTAATAAATCTTTTTGACTTTCTTGTTGCTGATGCTATATTTTAAAGACTTTCCAGCTTGAAATGATTCATGCCAGATGGCTATTTTGGAATAGAGGTTTATTTTTAATCTATGACCTGAAATTTAAGAATAAATAATAACTGTCAGAAAATTTTACAAAAAGCAGGTTTATATATCTTATTATCGTTAAATAAATATATAAAATAAAAATTTAAATTTTATGGTGTGATTATTGCATTAATTTAGAGCTATATAACGTTTTTCCGGTACACATATCACATATACAAAAGTTTTGTTTAATTTTTTTCAAATTCGAGAATTAGTTACCTGTAATTAGCAAAGGCTTTATATTAGATTATTAAGATGAAATTCAGATAATAAGTCAGAATTCTTGACACTAAAAAAAGATATTAAGGACGTTCTTATGAAAAATGAAAAAGTTTTAATTACCGGTTGTGGTGGTATGCTTGGTAATGCCATTTATCCTTATTTTATAAAAAGATATTCTAATGTGTTGGCCACGGATAAAGATGTCAATGAAGAATGGTTAGAATACCTTGATGTTAGAGAACATGATAAAGTTCAGCAAGTTTTTGAGGAATTTCAGCCGGAGATTGTTCTTCACCTTGCCGCCGAAACCGATCTTGAATTTTGTGAGACATTCCCAGATATTGCTGAGGCAACTAATTCCACTGCCACTAAAAAAATTGCACAACTATCTAATGAGTATAATGCCACTTTGGTCTATATTAGTACGGCTGGTGTTTTTGATGGTGAAAAAGAGGGTAATTATACAGAGGCAGATGCAGCTAATCCTATAATGGTTTACGGAGATGAAAAATATAATGGAGAAGTACATGTCCGGAGTATTGCGGATAAATATTTCATCCTGAGAGCAGGCTGGATGGTTGGCGGTGGTAACAAAAAAGATCATAAGTTTGTAATGAAGATCCTTGAGCAAATCATTGATGGCAAAAAGACACTTAATGTCGTTACCGATAAATGGGGTACACCGACTTATACCCATGATTTTGCACTTAATCTGTTTGAATTACTCAAAACAACAAAATATGATACCTATCACATGGTTTGTGAAGGTTCAGGTACTCGTTTTGATGTTGCAAAGGAAATTCTTAATATATGTGGCCGTAATGATATAAAAATGATTGGTGTTGATTCTGATTTCTTCAAGGAAGAGTATTTTGCCCCTCGACCCCGCTCAGAAATGATGATCAATGAAAATCTTCGTGCAATTGGAATGAATCATATGCGACCATGGAAAGTTGCATTGAATGAATATCTAAATTTGGAATTCTCACATGCTATCGTTGGCGGCAAGCAAAATGTTATCTCTGTTGACGAATATAACGGTGTTGAGCGCCGTATTGTTCATCACCTGGTTTCTACTAGTGGGTGGGATGGTATTGAACGTCGTGAAAACAAAGTAGCATAAGCTAAATAAAATGGCTAGATACTAACATACATGCAAAAATTTTTAAGCCTATTGTCCGCCTTGATACTGGCGGGCTGTAATTCACTACCACTTGAGGCAGTGCCGAATGCTGCACTTAAAGACATCGTACCTGCAAGCTTATACAGCCCTCCTCTAGAGACTCAATATAATATTCAAATTGGCGATAGAATTATTTTGGCATCATATTATTACCCACTTTTAAATCAGGAAGTTTTGGTCAGACCCGATGGCAGAATATCCTTATTGTTGATGGATGACGTCTATGTACGTGGCATAACACCTTCAAAGCTGGATGAAATGATTACACAAGCCTACAGCCAGGAAATTGAATCACCTGATGTTACTGTCGTTATTAAAGAATCTGCAAGTTCCAGTATTTATGTGGGAGGAGAGGTTAGGCATGAGGCAGCTCAGAACGTTAGAGGGCCTATTACAATAACGCAGGCAATTACCTCTGCAGGTGGATTTCTTTCAACCGCTAACAAAAAACAGGTGTTACTCCTTCGTAAACAGGAGGACGGCCAGTTTATTACTTACCAGCTTGATACCGATCTTATTTTACTCAACCAGGCGCCAAGTATATATTTACAACGTACAGATGTTGTTTATGTGCCGAAGTCACAAATTGCTAATATTGGTCAGTTTGTTGATCAATACATTAACAATATTATTCCGGAAGCTGTCAGGTTCAACTATTCCTATACAGACTTAAAAACTAAAAATGGTACTACTACAGTCATTACTCAGTAATCTTTGAAGGAACAAGAGTTGTGTGTAATATTTTTTTATTAGACTTGCTCCTAAGTAGTGTGCACTAAGTGCTAGAATCGGATATTTATTATTGAGCGATTGTGTGTGTTGATGTAGCCCAAGCACAATAATAAATGTATGCTCCTGGTGCGGGATCTTGAGTTGATAAGTTCTCTGTTTTTGGTAGAATCTCTATTTAGGATGCTCTGCGGTCTCTTCCTGTGCGTCTGTCATCAAAGTTAATAGGCACCACATTGAGTCGTCGGTCACCCTTCTCGCCTTTATCATCTTCTTCATCAGATTTTTTGATACCAGATTTATCTTTATCATCTTCTTCATCAGATTTTTTGATACCAGATTTATCTTTATTGTCTTCTTCATTAGATTTTGTGATACCAGGCTTATCTTTATCATTTTCTTCATCAGATTTTTCGATACCAGGCTTATCTTTATCAGCATGGTTGGTATCTGCTTTTAGGCTTATATCTTTTGTATCAGAAGCATCTTTTTTGGGAGAAAACAATAGGTAGATTTCTGCATATGAAAGTAGATAGACTAAGGCTATACCGATGAATAGGGATAGAAGAGCAGCCAAACCGACATTGTAGATTTTAACTGGGGCAACAGGGGTTTGGGGTGATGTGGCTGCATGCAGAATTTCTGCTTCAATGAGAGCGGTTGTTGAGAGAATTAAGGCTTCCTGATAGGCATCAGAAACTTGTACAAAATCACGTTTTACAATCTCAATTTGTGATTTAAGGTGCTCTATTCTATTTTTAATTGCAGGAAGATTTTTTAGTTTTGCTTCAAGATTTTTAATTTCAGATACGATTGACCTGTGCTTAGCGACTAAGCCTTTTAACTCAATACTACCAAAAAGGCGATCAGATGATAGCTTTTTGAAATCCTCGGGAAGAATATATTGTGATGATGAACGCTTTGTTTTTTTGTTTGTTTGTTTATTTGCAGAGTACTGTTTCGCATTAGACAGACTTGCCTGAATCTTTTTGATGTCACCTTCTAATTGTACTCGTTCAAGCTCCAGTGAAGACCAGCGAGTCATGGATTGCTCTGCTTCCAGAGATAATGACACAATAGTATTTTGAGTCAATAGGTTTTCTAACTCTGTTTTTAATGACTGCATTATCCCCATTTTTGTATTTAGAAGTTCTTTGAGTTGCAGTTTATTGGCATTACCGGGTGACTTTTGATCTTTATGTAGTTGTTCAACCAAATGTCTGGCAATAGAATTGACTATTAGTGGCGCTCTTTTTGGATATTTATCACGAACAACGATATAAAAAATATAAGAGCTTTTATCAACAAATGAAACATTTTTGCGTAGTGCTTTTGTTGCTGCAAAGACAGGGTCTTCCTCAATAAGGCGACCATATTTCATGATCATCCAGATATTGTTGCTTAGATTCAGCACATAAGTCTTTGTTGCTCTGTATGCCTGTAAATACCAGGGACCACCTGTCGGTCCTTTAATTTCCTTGTCGAGATTTAATTCAATAACCACTGAGCGAAGTAGGTTCTCACTGTGAACCAACTCGTTAAGATTTTTACTGATGAGTTCAAATGGGGGAACGGGTAAAGGCGCACCAAAAGCCTCACTTTCATGGGCCTTAAAACGTATAACTTTCTGAGGTTTAAATGAAATTGTTATGGCAGATTCATATTTTTCTGATGCGATATAAGTTAATGCTAAAGCTGTCAGAATAGAAGAGAGGCAAAAAAGCAGGATAAATACTTTTTGTTCAGTCAGAACAGAGAGGACTTCCCGTATTGAAATTTCATCTTCTTGATTTAATGGTGTAGTATCGATTGTAATTTCAGGCATTTTTTTCTCTCTAAGATTGCTCCCAGTCATAGCTTATGCCTTTAGTTTACATTATTTTTTATAGTCATGCTATCAGGCATGCATGGCATAAAGTGAATACACATTTGAGCCTTGTAAAGTAGGTTCCTGCTCAATTGTGATTTTTGTCAGGCCGTGCTTTATTAATAGTTTTTTTATTGTTTCAAGGCGGCCGTCAAGATCATGAATTTCCATAACGGTTTGTTTTATTTTAGGCCAGTCCTGTTCTGAGATACCTTGGAGGACAGCAAGTTCACTCTTTTCTACATCCACCTTTAAAAGATCAATCTGAGCTATATTATATTCTTTAAGGATGTCAGAAACCGTTCTAAGTTCACAATTTATCTCTTCCACTTTTTTGAAGCTATTTTTTACCATCCAGTTAACCATAATTTCACGAATTGGAACAGGTAACCAGCGTAATATACGAAAGAGAAAGTAGGAGTCTCTTATAGTATCTGGTACTTCTTCCAGGTTCATAAGGACTGCTTGTTTTAATTGCTGATGCATTTCATGGGTATTTTCAGGGTTGTAGTATGCTGTTGATAAAGTTGTTAAATTGGGGTAATAAGCAAAAACCATATTTCCTGGCTCCGCTGACAGGCCGCAATTGAGAGCGGTTAACTGGCTGGAACCCAGCTGTGTGATATTAGCTTTAAGTGCCTGAAAGGTAGTTGGTATTGGTTCAAAAGAAAACAGATGGACATTCTGTTTACATTCTTCAAAAGCCATCATGCTAAATAAACCTATGTTTGCACCTATATCAAATACAGTGTCTCCTGGCTGTAATTGAATGTCGTGTTTGAGGTATTGCTTCACTTGTTCATAAACAAAAGCGGCTTCACGTTTATCATGACAGAATGCTTTCTGCCCATTAGGTAAAGTTATCTCATGGAGATGTTTGCTCATTTTATTGGGTGTCTCCGCTGGTATTTTATAATTGTCAGCACAGGTAATGTTATATAAAATCAGTTAATTATCTATGTTATAATTTTTGAGGATGAAAACATAAATAATGATAAAATTAATTTATACATTATCACAACATTATAAGCAAATACAATGCTCACTTCCCCCCAGTTAATAAAACACTTTTTCTATCTATATGAGGGAGTCATTTAGTTTGAAAGATCAGGATGCTGAAGTTCAGGAGAAGCTTCAAAATTATAACAATGAGGATGTCTCAACAATTGCCTCAGGGGCTGCTGTTGTTTTCTTTGGAAAGGTTTTTCGTAGTCTTATCCAGTATGTTTTCCTTATTGTAATATCAAGAATCTTAGGGGTTGAATCGTTTGGTCTCTATATGCTTGGGTTTACCATAATCAGCTTTTCTGCAATATTGGCCCGATTAGGACTGGATAACGCAGCCATAAGATTCGTATCGATGCATAATGGCACTGGAGAAGGGTTGTTGGTTAAAATGGTGATTTTGCGGACCATGCAATATGCCTTTTTATGTAGTTTGTTGGTCACATTTTGTTTGTATCTGAATGCGGACTTATTAGCAAATCAATTGTTCAGTAAGCCAGAACTAGAAAGTGTAATTCATTTGCTTTCTATCGCTATTCCATTCTTAACACTAATGACAATTGCACTGGCTGTGACCCAGGGGTTTAAGAGAATGAAATATTCTGCTTATTGTCAGGATATTTTTTACCCTCTGGTCAATCTTTCTCTGGCAATAGTGTTTTTTTTAATTGGCTATGAGCTTTTTGGGGTAATGCTTGCATGGATTTTGTCAACAATATTGTCATTCTTGCTTTCTTTGTATTTTCTTAAAAAAGTAACTTCAGAGATAATAATAGAAAAAGCTACGCAGAGTGTTGTTCCTAAGTTGACGGGTTTGATCAGTTATGCTTCTCCTCTTTTATTAATTGTACTATTAACGACACTTCTTACCTGGGTTGATACTCTTATGCTGGGTTATTTCAGAACTTCAACAGAGGTTGGTATTTATGGTGCTGCTGCAAAGACTGCCATGTTGACCGGCATCATTCTGGTTTCTGTAAATACAATATTTTCACCCATGATTGCTGATTTTTATAATAGAAAAGAAACTCAAAGGCTTGAGCTAATGTTCAAGTTTTCGGCAAGCTGGATATACATATTGAGTTTACCATTTTTTTTAATTTTTGTTTTATTTGCCAAAAAAATAATGGCTGTATTTGGCGTAGAGTTTATTTCAGGCTGGTCTGTACTAATTATTATTTCTTTTGGATATTTTATTAATGCAAGTACAGGATCTGTCGGTAATATGCTGATAATGTCAGGGCATCAGAAATTAATGATGTATAATTCTATGTTTGTCTTTATCTTTAATATTCTGTCTAATTATTTTCTTATCCCAATTTATGGAATGACAGGTGCTGCATTGACCAGCAGTCTGTCCATTATTGCATACAATCTTCTTATGCTGATTGAGGTATACTGGTGGTTGAAAATGCATCCTTATAATATACGGTTTATTAAGTCATCAATGTCTGGCCTGGCTGTTTTTCTTGTATTTTTCTTATTAATAGGTTCTGTCTCGTGGTCGGTAACGATGGAATTAATAATTTTTATCCCGCTGTTTCTTGTTGTTTATTTCTGGTTTATCTATAAGTTTTGTATGGGTGATGAGGAGATAGTTATTCTTAATAAAATAAAAACAAAAATAGCATCATCATCACGCAATTGAATCATAGAGTTATCTGGGAGTTAATTACATTATGTCACGATTACCCAACTTCTTAATTGTTGGAGCAGCCAAAAGCGGTACAACTTCACTTTATCATTATTTGAATCAACATCCACAAGTTTATTTTAGTCCTGTTAAAGAACCCTTGTTTTTTTGTTCTGCTGATACTGATAAAGATATACTTGAAAAAGAATTATTTCCTGTATCACTGGATGATGTTGTTGATGATTATAACGATTATAATGCACTCTTTTCAGGTGTAACGAAAGAGAAGGCAATCGGAGAGGCTTCGGTTTACTATTTGCTGGATCACAAAAAAACCATTCAGAATATTAAAAAATACATCCCGGAATGGCAAAAATTAAACATTGTTATTATTTTAAGAAACCCTGTTGATGCCTGTTTTTCTCATTACCAGATGTACAGTCAATATTTAAAAAACTTTGTTGGTCATAAGAAAATTCTTACTTTTAAAGAAAGTCTGGATGCTGAGCAGGAAAGAATTAATAAAGGGTATATGGCACTGGCGCATTTTCATTGGTTTTTTTATTATGAGCAGGTAAAAGATTTTCAGGACAATTTTGATAATGTTAGAGTTTGTTTTCAATCCGATTTACAGGATAGACCTATTCAAGTGATAAAAGAACTCTTTGAATTTATTGGGGTTGATAATAACTTTAAGCCTGATTTAGAAGGGCGACGGTACAATGTCTCAGGGATCCCACGAAGCAACTTTCTGTATCGTTTTCTAATAAGCGAAGGAATTATACGAAAGATGATCAGACCCGTGATCCGGTTTTTTTTAACGCCTGAAAGAAAGGAATTTCTGCTGCAAAAAATATGGAGTAAAAATTTAAAAAAAGCAGTTATGGATCCAGAAATGAGGCTCCTCCTTGTTGAATTCTATCGTGATGATATTAACAAGCTGCAGAAGTTGCTTGATAAAGACTTAACTCATTGGCTTGTCCAGGAAACTGCCAGAGAATAGACTACTCTCTGGTTTTGCCTCATCTTTGAGTGGTGTTATTTTTGTCAATGCGTACCAGAGCCACACTGATTGCAACCATAACCCAGAACATTGAATAAACCACAGGTTCCCTGTACAAAGGATCAGTCAGACCATCAAGGAGATAGGCTAGTAATCCACAGGACACAGCTAGTGCCAGACGGCGATGTGGATGATGCTGTCTCCGTGCAATTTTCCAGGAGCGGATAGCGGCTGCAATTGCAATCCAGTAAAATAGAGTGACGCCAATGATTCCAGACTCTGCAGCTATCCAGAGAAAAACATTATGTACTGGTAGCTCTATCACTCCAGGGATGTTGTACGTCTTTAAAGCATCCATATAGTTACCAACACCATAGCCGAAAAAAAAATGATCGATCCAGATGTTCCAGGCGATAGGAAACTGATCAAGTCGGGCTGATACCAAGCCTTCAGCACTCCAAAAACGCTCAATGATAATGCTAAGTACCCATGGTGAAAGAATTAAACCTATAAGGCCGAGGAGCATTGTGGGTAAAATAATTTGCTTTTCATGCCAGGTTTTTATGTGAACAAACCAGGCAATAAGTAATGGAATCGCACAGCTTAGCCATGCAGAACGGGAAAAAGACACCAGAACAGAGACCAGAACCAGTGAAAATAAGATAGAGCTTAATAAACGAAAACGTTTGCTCTGAAAACAGGCTGAGACCATGACAAAAGCAAACTGGGCGAGTATGGCAACATACAAACCAAAAGTATGTGACTCATAGGCTGTACCAGTAGCTCGATTACGATGCTCAATACCGGGTACGGTGTATTGAGCATCGAGCCGGACTCCAGCCCCGCGATCCATAGCAAGTCCAATAAGTTTACCCGTTAAAAATTGATAAATTGCCAATGCAGATTCACCGATAATAATAATAATGATAGCAATAAATAACCAGCGTATATGGTGAGGTGAAAAATTTCTGGATATGTAAAAGTAAATTGCTACAAAGCGAAGTAAATACATAATAGAATGGAAAGCTGCAGGTTTGTCTGGTGCTGCAATTGATGAAAGCATATAAGCGCAGACAAGCATGAAGATTAAACCATCGTTCTTATCAGGCAATGGGATTTTTTGTTGGTGTAAAACAAAGATGCGAATAAACCACACGGCATATAAGCCAAATAGCAGGACATCAAGTATGCCAACGCCAATAACACCTGAATACAGCATGATCCCAGATGTTCTATCATCATACCCGAGTGAAATATAGAATAGAGTTTTTACAAATCCTGCAAAAGGAATGCTGAAAAAAAAAGCTACTAACAGAAAATCGTGAAATTTACGGATAAAAAAAGTTGAAAGAGAAAGAAGAATGACACCAATACTTATAACCATGATGTAGCGGCTTTCCAGCGACCACAGCTTATGAAGTAAGACGGCAAGTATTGCTCCTGCAATAATGGTTAAGCCATATTGAAGCAAAGTACTGTATCGGGTATTCGATGGCTTGCTGGGCATTATTATTATTTCATTTTCTGGATTTATTTTGCTGTTTAAATATCAAAATGCACCGCGTTGTGTCAGTACCAGTAAAATAGTGCGAAATATTATTTGAATATCAAGCCAGATAGTGCGGTTTTTTACGTACTCAACATCCCATTTTATCTGTTCGCCTACGGTTAATTCTCCTCGGCCATATACTTTTGAATAACAGGTTAAGCCTGGTTTAATGGTGAATTTTTGCATTTCATCTTCTGAGTAATACCTTAAAAGTTCAAATGCTTCGGGCCTGGGACCTACCAGGCGAACATCACCTGTGATAATGTTGAAAAAATTGGGCAACTCATCGAGTGATGATTTTCGCAGCCATTTACCAAAAGGTGTCAGCCGTGGATCATCTTCGAGTTTATAGTACATTTGCCTGATTTCATCTTTAGAAAGATTATATTTCCACCAGTAATATTCTGGAAATCTTTGTTCTGAATCGGTATACATTGTCCTGAATTTTATAAAAGGTATTGTTTTGGGGAGCCAATATAACTTGTCTGACTCAAATTCTCCATGGGAGAGCTTAACTGTATCGTTATTGATTAAGTCATAACCTTTTATGAGTTTGCTCTGGCCTGCACGGTGCATAACAAAAAAAACAGGTCCGGGACTGTCACGTTTTATAAGAATTATAAGTATGAGAAAAATAGGAGACGTTAATATCAGCACTATGAGTGAAAATAAAATTTCAAATAGGTGGTAAATAGTATCCAGAAATTTATATGCTAAATTCTCAGAGGATGGAGATGGAGTGTAAGGGAGAGCAATAAGCTTTTCCGGTTTATCTTCTATTTTGTGCTTGTGTCCATGAGCTTTAGCCTTGTGCTCATTTGAATTTATCTCATATGTACCTGGTATTGGCTTATCAATATTAGACTTTTCCATAATAGGCTTGTGTTTTCCTTAAAACTATTTTTCTAAAAATAATGACGACTTTATTTATTATTCGCATCGGCTTTATTGATTATATGGGGTTTATAAATAATATGTGTTTATCTAACTTATACAGTATTTTTATGCGGTGTATTTGTTTCATTGATAGAATCGTTTTTCATTGCATTTAGAGCTAATAGAAAAACAGCTCTGATAAAGAGAGCGACTGCCGCAAATAATGTGCGTGGATCAAAAATACCCCATGTGTAACGTTTTCGATAAAGACGAAAAGCACCTGTATGAAAATGCCAGATGCGCCAGGGACTTTTTTTCTTGTTGGCTCGGTTATTTTCATGGTGCACAATGGATGCACCGGGAATGCAATAAATGGTTTTTCCGGCAGCTTTAAGTTGAGCGCACCAGTCGCTGTCAATCCAGTAACATCGGTAGCCTTCATCCATAGGTCCCACCTCGTCAATGAGTGTCCTACGCATAAACATGCAGGCTGCAGAGACTTGTTCGACTTTAAAAGGTTCTGTATTTTTTAAATTCTGAGGTAATAGATAACGCCGTGTAAAAGGGTTCTTGGGAAACAGACGAGTAAGAAAGGATTGCCTGCCAAATATACCACTGGTTATTGAGGGCAGATTTCTTGCGCTTTGCTCAATGTCTCCCTCAGGTGTATAAATACGTGGTGCAACAAGGGAAATATCTTCGTGCTGCTGCATAAAGTCTATCAGTATTGAGGCTGAATTTGAGCGTATTTCAGTGTCCACATCCATGAGCATGATATAGTCCCCTGTAGCCAGCTTTAAGCCTTGATTGACGGCAGGAGGTAAGCCCAGGTTAGTTGGGTTTTCTTTTAGTTGGACCAATGGAAATTGCTGCTCTACTTTCTCAGCAGTATGATCAATTGAACCATTGTCGACTACGATAACTTCATAGACTGGAAAATCCATGGCATAGACCGATTTCAAACACCGCTCAAGGTCGTTCCAGGAGTTCCAGGTTACAATTAGAATTGATAATTTAGGATTCATGCTTGCCCAGACTTTTGATTCTAAAATAATAATATTTTCCCTAATATCTGGTAGAATACGTAGTTGTTGTGGTATCGTCAAGTCCTAGTCCTGTTTCTAATAATAGAAGGGTCTGAAAAAAGCTCATTCTTGCTAAAATTATTTTTATATACTAAGGATGAAATATGGGTATGAAGCTTGAATTTTCAGAATTAATTGAAGTATTATTGACTCATATTAAAAATTTTTCCCACATACTAATTAAGATAAAGTAATCTGAACTGGAGCTTAAAACTTTGGCAATCGATCAATGAGCATGGAAAACACAGTTGCAGTTATTTTAGCTGCAGGCAAGGGAACACGTATGCACCCCTTCAGTAGTAACTATCCCAAGCCTGCATTACCAATTTGTAATAAGCCCCTATTACAGTATCAAATTGAGATGTTTCGGGAATTAGGAATCACCGAAATTATAATCGTTATCGGACATCTGGGACATGAAATAGCTCAGACTTTTGGCAATGGTGAAGCACTGGGAGTGAAAATTAAGTATGTTGAACAAACTAAGCTGCTGGGCATTGCAGCGGCTGTTGGCCAATTAGAACCTTACATCTCTTCTCGATTTTTTCTGATTTTGGGTGATATTTTTTTCCAGGCAGAAAATATTGAAGCAATGCTCAAAAAAATGGATGATCTTGGCGCAAGTACCGTTCTTGCTGTGAAGACGGAACATGATCAGGAGGCAATACGGCGTAATTTTACTGTTCTGTTTAATGACGACAAGAGTGTTCGACGTGTCATAGAAAAACCCAGGTATGTTACAACGAAAGTAAAAGGTTGTGGTCTTTATCTTTTTGACCTCAATGTCTTTGATGCGATACGTCGCACTCCCAGGACAGCGATGCGTGATGAATATGAGATCACAGATACTATTCAGATAATGGTTGATGATGGATTAGCTGTTTATACTGATGAAGTGGTTAAATGGGATGTCAACCTGACATTTCCTTCTGATGTATTGACTTGCAATCTCTTTGAACTGGAAAGACGGGGTTTAAATCAGCTGATAGGTGATAAGACCAGAATACACCCGGATGCAGAGTTGCATAATGTGGTTGTTGGCAATGATGTGCTTATTGAACATCCGATTAAGATCAGCAATTCTATAATATTCAGCGGTACGAATGTTACCTCAATACATGACATTGAACAATTCATCGTCACTCCTGAGCATCAAATTGATTGCAGGAATTTTAAGGAAAAGTAGGATTTTCAATTATGAATCAATATAAGAAAGCACTTGTGACAGGAGGAGCCGGTTTTATTGGCTCACATCTAGCAAAAAAATTGTTAGCTCAAGGCATGCAGGTCACTGTTCTTGATGATCTTTCTATGGGTAAAGAAGAAAATATTCCTGATGGGGCAGTGTTTATCAGAGGAGATATTCGCTTCGAGGACGATATGATGCGAGCTCTTGATGGTGTTGACATTGTATTTCATGAAGCGGCTCGTGTCAGTATCCGCTCATCGTTAAAAGAATTTTATGACGATGCTGATACTAATTTCATGGGAACGCTTAATTTACTCAAATGTTGTGCTGACAGTGGCATAAAAAAAATTGTTTTTGCCTCTTCCATGGCTGTTTATGCAGACAGTCGTACTCCAGACCCTATTGCAGAAAATTATACACCTGAACCGATTGCGCCTTATGGAATTGCAAAACTTGCAGCAGAAAAATATTGTTTGCAGCTGGCCCAACAAGCCGGGATAGATTGCATTGTGCTGCGCTATTTTAATACTTACGGGAAGGGACAGACCTTTACCCCTTATGTCGGTGTTATTACAATATTTATACGCAAATTACTTCAGAATGAGCAGCCAATGATTTATGGGGATGGAGAACAAAAGCGAGACTTTGTTCATGTTGATGACATTGTTTCTGCGAATGTATTGGCAATGCAATCCAGTGTTTCACATGGGATATATAATGTTGGAACGAGTAAAGCAACTTCAGTAAATGAGATTGCTGATATTCTGTGCAAAAAAATTAATCCTGATATTAAGCCCTATCATGTGGAACAACACTCTGGTGAATTGAGATATTCGATAGCTGGAATAGATCATATATCAAATGAGCTTGGTTATAAGCCAAGTTTTGAGATAATAGAAAGAATTGATGAAGTCATTGATTATTACAGGGATTAGTTATCTATCCAAAATCAGTATAAAAAAATGATATATGTTCAGGGAAAACAATGAGCAATTTCAGTCAAGAGCTTGAAGCACCAGTAAAAATATCCGTTTCAGGAGAAATTACACTGCCGGCTGTAGCCATTGTCTCTGTTACTTATAATCGTTGTGAACCCCTATTATTTCTATTATCTCGTTTAAGAGAACTGAACTACCCTGGTGAACTCTTTGATATTTATTTGGTGGATAATGCATCTGCTGATGATACTGTTGCGCGCGTTACGCAAGAATTTCCTGAAGTTCGTCTAACGTGCAGCAAGGAAAATCTTGGGACATCAGCAGGTTTTAATACAGGTATGCGGAATGCGCTGGCAAATGAGCAAAAATACGAATACATCTGGCTGTTGGATAGTGATGCTGAGGCAGAGGCCGATACATTAATACACTTGATACAGTCAATGCAGTTAGACCCATCCATAGGAATTTTAGGTTCCACTGTTTATGATCCTGACAATAGAGACCGAGTGGTTGCAACAGGCCTGCATATAGATTGGAATAAAGGCGGAGTTTCCCTTGTCAAAACAGGCTGTTCAGATAACAAAGTTGTTAATAATGTTGAACTAATTGCTGCCTGCTCACTGCTCATCAGGACCAGTGTCTGTGAAGATGTGGGATTATGGGACGAGCGATTCTGGGTTTACTGGGGGGATACTGATTGGTGTCAGAGAGTCATTCAAAGTGGTTCAAAGGTCTGTGGCCATTTTAAGTCACGAGTCTGGCATAGAGACTGGGCTAATACTCAGCGCAATCTTAGTGCACCTGTCGTGCTCTATGATGATCTTCGAGGCGGTTTACTTTTTAATATTAGGCATAATCCTGATGGTTCGCTTGCTGGGGCCAGGCACCTGGTATTGAAGACTTATTTTAAAGGTGCTATGGAACACCTGACTATGCGAGGATATTTCTGTAGGGCCTTTGATGAAGCTATTAAGGATTTTCTTGTTGGTGATTTTAACCGGCGTGGCATGAATGGTGCGGGCAGCATACCCGAAATATTAACAATTGAAGAGATTTGCATGACCCTTGAAAATCTCTTGCCGAATAACCCTAATATTGTTGTCAACCTGAGTAATGATGAACAACGGAATAATGTTCAGACAGTTTTGCCTCAATTTTTTTCTCAACCTCAATGGAAATATATACAGTCTGATTTACCTGGGCTAAGGCAGGATTTTAATACAAACTACCCTTATTTTAGAAAAGAAGCGGTTCAACTGCTGAAACTTTTTTTCAAACAACGTGATGATCTGATCATCACGGAGATAGGTAAACCACATATTTACACTATTATGGCTGCAAGATATACCCTTATGATTGATGACTCAGGAAAAGGGTTTCTACAGAAAAACAATACCTTCAAAGGTGTTGTAAATATGATAAAAACTTTATTAAAAGGAGTTAAAACAGCTTACATCGATCTTCCAGAAGCTTATAGAAGTAATGTTAGCCTGCAAGAGGCTGTAGCTGATTTTGGTTCATCATCTCAGATATCTGAAGTGGGACGATCTGGAGAATCAAAGCTGTTATGAACGTTTGTATTGAAATCAGCACGTTCAATAACAAGGAAGTATTGAATAAGGTACTTGATCGCCTTGCACAACAAACCTACCCGACTTCAAAATTCAAAGTCATTTTATCCGATGATGGTTCGAGTGACGGTTTGCTCGAAATGGTTGAATCCATTCGCCATAAAATGACCTATAAAATTGTGATATTAAAAAATAAGCATCAGGGAGCTGCTGAAGCTCATAATCAAGGGATTCGAGCCTGTGATGATGGCCTGGTTATTATGATGGCTGCAGATATTCTTGCCAGCCCTGATTTTATTCAGGAGCATGTGAATACCCACAAACACAATGAGGCTGATAATGTTGTGGTTGTCGGTAAACTTGTGCAATCAAAAGAACTGCCGCAAACGATCTTTCAGCAAAGTTGGGACAAGCTGGTTAATGCGCTTTTTTCAGGTGAAATGAAAGAATTACAGCACAAAGGTTTTTTTGTCAGTAATATGTCTTTTAAAAGAGTGTTTATGATAAAGCACGGCATGTTTTTAAACTGGCCGCCTGCAGCTCAGGAAGATATTGAACTTGGTTACAGGCTGACAGATAATGGCATGAAGCTCATCATAAACCATAAGGCTTTGGGCTTTCATCATCATCAGGCAACATTGAATAGTGTAGCACGTCGGGCATATATGGAAGGATACAATTGGCACTATTTTGCCGATCATATGGAGGACTGCTGGGTTCACTTAAAAATTGGTCAGGTTAAGCTATCTGATGGACTTGGGGTCTTTGTGTATTCCCGTATTAAAAAAATAGTTCGAAATTTTTTGTTTAATCATTTTACTGTCACAATGCTAATTATTCCGACTATCAAAGCGGCAGAGAAATTACATTTTCTTGCACCAGTGATACCAATATTGGCCGGAAAAATGGCTTCATATTATTTTCAACAAGGTCTGCGGGATTTTAAGAATAATATCCCCTGGAATACACAAGAAATTCATATATGAATACCCTATATAAGCCAGTACATTCAGGTGAGACAGTAAGAACAGCATTAAATTTTATGACAATAGGAATTGTATAAATGGCAGAAGCGTTTGAGCTAAGTATTGTAATGGCAACGTATAATCGGGAAGAAACAATTGTAAAAACTTTGGATCATCTGGCAAAACAGGATATTGATTTTTCTCGTTTTGAGTTGATCATTGTGGATGATGCTTCACCCGATAATACCCCTGAAGTTGTTGCACAATTAACTCCGAAAATGCCTTATAAAATTACTTTTCTTCGTAATAATGAAAATAAAGGGCCTGGTTATACACAAAATCGTGGTATTCGTGAAGCACAATCCCCCTTGTTAATGATTATGACCGATGATGTGTTTATGTCGCCTGAAGCAATTGGCCAGCATATTCAATTTCATCGAAATCATCCAGGCTTAGAACACGCCGCACTCGGTAAGGTTTTGCAGTCGCCTGAGCTAAGAAATAGTGCACTAATGAGAAAATGGGATCCATTTCGCTTCTGGTTGTTGGACGGAAGTGATGAGCTGCCGTTTTATATGTTCTGGGCCTGCAATGTGTCTTGTAAACGTGAATTTATGGTAGAACATGGCTTATTTAAGGAGCATAGTGGACGTGGTGGACCTGTTGCTTTTGAGGATCTGGAAGTTGGCTACCGCCTGTCACAAAATGGCATGAATCTGCATTACCTGGCTGGTGCAATGGCAGAGCATTACCACGAATATACCGTTGAACAGGCGATTCAACGCTGGTATGAACGTGGGCTCAATTTTGATGAATTCAGGCAATTTGTGCCAGCGCCGGAATTAGTTGTCTATTTTCATGTTCTTAATCGCAAAACTTATCGAGATTACTCCCGTGTACTTAAAATGGATAACACTTTTGAAGGTAAAGAAGGGAACATCATCTGGCATTTGTTCAGAACTTTCATTCAGCGTATGATTCTCAATGATGTAACGGCCAAATTTGTCTGGGGTCCCTTAATCAACCGAGCTGAAAAAAGTCGGTTTATTGAAGGTTTAATGAACAGGCAAATATATCGTGCCTATTTCTATTATCATTTTTTACGTGGTGTGAATGATGCATATCGAATATATGGTGTACCTTCTTAGTTTATCCTTTCTTAAAAATGGAGAGCAAATATGTGTATATTGAATTCTCATAGTTATGCGGTAAGCTTGCGACGGATAGTATTTTATTTACTTATTCTTCTATCGGGTTTTCCAGTTCTGTTATCGGCATCTCCTAATATTGTCGTGGTGATGGTGGATGATTTAAGTAAAGATGCATTTGATGCATTGGTGCAGGGCGAATGGATGCCGAACCTTAAATTGAGTGTCATTGATCAGGGTGTGGATTTCCAGAACAGCTTTATCACTAATTCACAGTGTTGTCCATCCAGGGCAACATTTTTAACCGGGCAATATTCACATAACCATGGTGTTTATTCTAATATAGGTAATCATCCTCTTAAGGCTGGCATTACCTGGCCTGGCTGGTTAGCTACAAATGAACAGCCAGGGAAAAATGAGTCGACTATTGCAACCTGGCTAATGGATGCGGGTTATCATACCGGATATGTGGGCAAATATTTGAATGGTTATGGTGCTTCAGCGCCTGAGTTTGTGGATGATCCTCAGACCTATATTCCCCCAGGCTGGTCTGAGTGGAATGGTCTTATTGATCCGACCACTTATAAAGTTTATGACTACCTGATTAATCAAAATGGTATTGTTACTGCTTATGGCTCAGAAGAATCTGATTACCAGTCTGATATTCTGGCAGAGCGAGCTGTTGATTTTATTCGCCGTGCAGCTGATAATTTACCGCCAATCTTTCTTGTTGTGGCACCTTTGGCGCCACATCTGGAAGTCGTCAACCCGCTAGAATTTCTGGTTGGAAATGATCCCAGAGATGGGTTGGGCGCAACCATACGTCCTGCAATGAGACATGAATATTTGATTGATGAGATACCTGAGAATGACGAATTACCTGATCTGATTATGAAGCCATCTTATGATGAAGATGATGTCTCGGACAAACCAGGCTGCCCCAGACCACTTCCGCCGGAAGAGATTGCTGTATCATTTGAACCGCATTGTGTTGCTGATGCACTTGCATACCGCGGTGGGCCAGATAGGGAGGAGTTGAATAAGCAATATAAATCCATGCTGGCTTCGATGATAGCTGTGGATGATTTAATTGGTAGTATTGTTACAGAGCTTGAACAAAGCAACATGTTGTCAAATACTATTTTTATTTTTACTTCTGATAATGGCTGGTTGTACGGAGAGCATCGGATGATAGGTAAAGAACTGGCTTATGATGAATCTATCCAGGTTCCTCTGGTGGTGAGAGCTCCTGGAGGACAAACGTCCGTTCAATCTTCCAAGGTTGTTCTAAATAATGATTTGGCTCCAACGATTGCTGATTATGCAGGAGTGGTTCCCCCCTATGAAACAGATGGAGTAAGCTTCCTTCCACTTATGACAAATCCGGAAGATACCGACTGGCATAGAAAATTCTTTTTAGTGGAACGTTGGTTTTTACCCAGTTTGTTCAAGTTTGAATCACCTACTTCTTTTTCCGTACGCAGAATCCACGATGTGCAGAATTATGTTTATATTTCAACATATGCCAACCAGTCCGATCTGTCACAACAGACACATGCGGAATTCTATGAAATGAATAGCGATCCATACCAATTACAGAGTATCTTATTACCTGGTTTTATTAGTGAGCTTTTTGATAATATGATTCAGTACCTCCGAACTTGTAAGGGTTCACAGTGTACTTTATTAGAGAGTATATAACTGCAGTTAAATAATTTAGCTGAATAAGAAAAACTTATAGGGACGAAAAGAATGTCAGATAATATAGCTAATAGTGAAGTCCAGGCACATCGCATGCTTGTTGGAAATCCCGATTGGTATGATATTCAAAGTGCTAATCAATTTAATTTGCTCACAACGCTTGGCTTGCGTGAAGATCATTATCTCCTGGATATAGGCTGTGGTTCATTACGCACAGGCAGGCTCTTTATGCCATACTTGCTGCCTGAGCATTATTATGGTCTTGAGATACAAGACTGGTTGATTCAGGAGGGGATTGATAGGGAAATTGGTCAGTCGTCTATTGATTTGAAAAAACCAATATTTAGCTATGATAAAAATTTTACTCTCACTAGTTTTGATCAGAAGTTTGATTTTCTTCTTGCGCATTCAATATTTTCTCACACACCTGAGTATGAGGTTCGCAAATGCATGAAGGAAGCTGCAAAAGTTATGAAGCCTAATGCTATTTTTGCTGCAACTTACTGGCCGGGTTCTGTTAGTTCTACGGATAAAAGCTGGATGGTACGGGCAGAATTCAGGGCTGAGCACATGCGCGAGATGGTAGAAGATGCCGGGCTTGAATTCAGACCTATACAATGGAAGCAGCATGACCTGCAGAGCTGGTTTCTTGTATTGCATAAAGATAATGAACTTGAAATTCCAGATATGGGTGATGTAAGCCGGATGGTTTTTCTTGAGGAGCAGCTCAAACTCACTGAAGATCAGTTATATACCATACGCAATCATCCATGGGTGCGGCTTGGTCATAAAATAAAATATGTTTTTGTGTGGCTGAAACTTTTGAAGCAATTAGGAAAATTCCGAAAAGGCTCGATAAAAAAGTATATTGGCATGCGTTATGATTATGTTAGCAAGACGATTGCAGGATGGTTTAGTCAGCCATCCGAAAAAACAAAAATTGACAAGTAGTTAAGTTAAACCTGGCAATATTACTCTTAACATTAATCTGCTTCTGACTGCTGTTCCAGAGGAGAAAGAGGGGCTTCTTGAGAAAAATTTAACTGCATTGCTTCAAACCAACCCAATTGGGGAGTCCCATCACCTTTATGTAGCCCAACATTGTTTAGTCTATCAAAAAGTAATACTGGATCAACGCCGTGCTCTAATAGAAAAGTTGTTACGTTTGGTGTCAACAGACCGGGATGAAAAAAATTGAAATTGTTGAGTAATGTCCAGTTAATGGACTCTGCATCGACACCTGCCATCAGTTCAGGTAATCTGCGAATATAATCTGCCTGCATTTGAGGCGAGCTTGTACCAAAGTTTGGCCATCCAACTTCGCTAAAAATAATGATTTCATCGGGATAAGTATCACGGGCCCAGGTATAGTAGTCTGGACTGATGTCTGCAGGAGAGCTGATTATGCCGGCATCCAGCATCCAGATAGGATAGGTAGTAAATGCCACGTAATCATGAGGCGATAACTGTTCGACAGCTTCTGTCTGCTCAAAGCCCTGAAAAAAAAGATATTGATAAGAAACCCCAACTTTTGTTTCAGGTGAGATTGATTTTATAAGTGTGTATGCTTCTTTATATAACGTGACAAAGAGGGTGAACTCATCAGGGTTAAAGTAGTATAGAAAATTAACTTCAGGTGTAAGGTTCATAATTGTTGGATGTAATTCGGAAATTTGCCTGATGTTATCAAGGTATAAGTCTCGTACATCGGGGTCGGCAAAGGTTTTATTCATGCCAAAAGGAGGACTTGGATCACCAACAAATTGTGACTGTATCTGTATTAAGGACTTTTTACCCAGATCATGAATAACGGGAATCAATTGCAATCTGCCCGGTAAATCGGCCTGTTGACTAAAGCTCCAGAAAAGTGAGATTTGATCGGCCAATGAAGCTGCTTTTTCAAGCGCTTCCAACTTGTCATCATCTGTATGATTGGGATCATTTGCTGGGTTGGATACCACACCGAAAGTAACATTTGATGTGGTACCGGTTGTAATTTTATTAATACCATCGCCGCCATCAAGTACATCATCTGCAATATCACCACGTAATACGTCATTTCCAGTATAGCCATAAAGTGAGTCAATGCCTCGATTTCCCATTAGAAAATCATCACCTTGCTCTCCATGCAGGATATCTCTTTCAGTGCCGCCAATTAAAACGTCATCACCATCCCCGCCAAATAACACATCCCAGCCAAAGCCACCATCAAGTTTATCATTACCATCCCCGCCTTTAAGCACATCATTGCCAAAATCACCGGCGAGAATGTCTGCTCCTAATCCTCCGTCAAGAGTATCAGTGCCTGCATTACCCCTGATGACATCATCTCCATCTGAACCAAACAGGTTGTCATTCCCCAGACCTCCAATCAATGTATCATCATCTTCATCACCATCTATGGTGTCATCATCGTTACCGCCATCAATTATATCGTTGCCCCATCCACCTTTGATATTATCGTTACCAGAACCGGCAAATATCAGATCATTATCATCACCTCCATTAATGATATCATCACCATCTTCTCCATCGATTTCATCATCACCACCCTCACCCAGCAGTACATCATTACCAGTCCCACCATTTATGATGTCTGAATCAAAACCGCCATATAGAGTGTCATTGCCATCGTTACCAAGCAGAGTATCCTCCCCACCTTCTCCATATAAGGTGTCGTTGCCAACACCCCCGACCAGCACGTCATTGCCTGGTCCACCAAGAAGTGTATTGCTGCTGCCATTGCCACCAATGATAATATCATTGCCAGAGCCACTATTAGCCGTTATAGGGAATGTTGTATTATTTCGAATATTATCATTACCTGCCCCGGTGGAAATGAAAATGCTGTTGAATTCAATATTGTCGAATAATTGAGCCTGGCGATTATTTCCAGTCACCAGACTGACTACTATTTGTGAGGCATTAAAATTTGAGATGACTACCGTATCATCGTCAGGTGTACCAGTAACAATGAGTTGTTGATTTTCTGGATTAATTGCAATGACTCCAGAAGCCATTGCATGCCATGGAGTAACTAATAATATGACTAATGTCGGCATGAACAGAGTCTTTGCTAACCTCATGGGGTTCCCTCTATTAACTATTTACGGAGTGTTTCACCTGTGCTATACACCTGGAAAAATTCAGGTCGATGTTTTGCCTTTGAGGTTAATTGTGAGAATAGAACACCGCCATTGGTGTTTTGTTCATCGTAATCACTCAGACCACCAGAATGCATCTCAGGATCGGGTTTTATTATTTTATGTACAAGTAAATTATTATTTTTATCCCGTTTCAATTTTGCTTTGCTTATATCATCAAATTCAAGAACATAAGTTCCATCATGGCCCCTGTTTTTAACGAAAAGGCCTTTTCTCCCGGCAGGGGTTACCAGCAAATACAGTTTTTTACCTTCTCTTACAAGGCTTGAGCCCGTGAAAATCAGATAACCAAATTCTTTTGCATCATCAAAATCTGTCAGGGTGTTTACATAATGCCATGTTTTACCGTGATCCTTGGAAGAAAATAAAACGATTTTACGCTTACGCCACTCACCAACTCCGGTGGGTGTTGTACTAGAGTCTACACTGAGGTAAATAACGCCATCAACAACAATGGTTCCGATCTCATTATAAAAAACATTGTCTTTCAGATCTTTATTTAGAGTATTTAGATCTACTTTGCACTTATTTGCCTTTGAGCCAAATAATCGTATTGGCTTGGACCAGGGACCCTCAGGGGTCTCAGCATATTTATAGGCTATCCAGCCATGTTCAAAAAGACTCTTACCTTTTTTATAGGGAGGCTTGCTAAGGTATCTCTGGTAAAAAAGTTTCCAGCGTCGATGTGGTTTGTCTTGCGGATCGTAAAGCAAGCTGGGCGTTTCATTTCGCCAGGCACCTTTTTGTTTTTTTTTGCCCAGTTGCTGATAGCCATCTTTAGAACGGTTAACTGTCTTAATAAACTTCCATGTTTTACCTTTATCGGTACTCTTGGCGATACGGGTTTCGACATACTTGGGTAAAATTACCCTAGAATAAGCCATCCATCCTATCCCTTTTGAGTCATATTCAATGGAAATATCAAAGATACCATTGTTAACAGTGTCTTTGTTAATGTTAATTTTATTTTGGGCTTTTGCTTTGCTGTGAACAGTTTTTGGGCTATGGATTGCCTTTTTGGGAGGAGCTGCACAGGCAGTTAAATGTGCTGTGATAAACAATAAAAACAGAAAGTAGCGAAGAAACATAATTTAATTACCAATTAGATATTGTTGTGGTACTAATTTGACTTAGCCTGATTTTCGACACTCTGACATTGAGTATAGCATGAACATTTTAAAAAAAGCTCATAAAATAAGTTAATAGCCTAATTTTCTAAGTATATAAAATGCTGCCAGACCAACCAATGCACCAAGCAATATGATCGTTAGGAAGCGCATAATTGTTTTACTTATTGGGATTGACTTTGTGTCGCTCATGGTTACCTTACCTGAATGCCGGGTTTGTTACAGATGAATAATGACATAGAGCACTATGAAACTCCAGCGTTGCAGCTTCTAGAGAGTGCGATTAATTGTGTATACTATAAAAGTAGGAAATTGATTACATTTTGGAACGTTTAGTCAAATATAATCAGGTTATCTGTTCGCTGTGAGCCATGGAGCCAGTTCAGCATTAGCTTCTGCCTTTATTTTTTGCAAAATGGACTGACCTGCAATTTTTTTTTCATAGCAGATTTTTTTTGTTTTTTTCTGCATATCAATGATGTGCATCATTTCATCAAATGAAAGCTCTTTAACTTCATAATCTGCATTTTCATAAATACTCATGATACTCTCCTTGCAATCTATTGCCTGAACTCTTAATAAAATCAGTTGATGTTTATAGAGTACCAAAGGAGAGGAAGGGCGTCGGTGAATTATTCACCCCGGGTTTTGTGAAATAATTACATTTTTCTACAGAGTTTATTTTTCACGATAGTCTCTATGGCAGTTTTTACAGGACTGGCTTACTTCAGGCAATAACTCTGAAACTTGTTTTTGTTCATCTTGCTCAATAAGTGAGACTAATTTACCTGAAAGTTTGACTAAAGCATCTGCTTTCTTATTAAAATCAGCTTTATTTTCCCAGATAGACTCTTTTGCATCAGTATCACCAAAATCGGATTCTTCAGGAAAAGCAGTGGGAAGCATTTTAGCCATATTGTTCAAGCCTTGGGCCTGTGGCAACCACTGTTCAGGCTGAGTGATCCTCCCTGCAGAAAGAAGTTTTAACGATTTATGATGTGCAGAAATTGTCTTCATTATATTTTGACGGTATTTAATGACATCTTCTGAATCATCTTCGGAAAAAGCAGAATAAGAAAAACAAATGGTACAACAAAAAATAATGATAGAAAGAAACGGTTTCATAATTCACCTGTATGTGAAAAATATTGAAATAATTCAGGTTGTACCTAAATAGCTTTTTTTAGCTCAATCCAGAGTATAATCATGCTCTCAATTTTTTTCTAGTTTAAATGATTTTTTAAGTGCATGATATGAACTATAATCTTCAAGGGGTACATCTGAACGAGTGCTGACTGTGGTAACTGGAGCTATTGGAACTCTTCATTATCTGTTATTTATGCCGCTATGTTTGATTATGGTATGGTTGGCGTTATTGCTAATTTTACCCAGGAAACAACATGGTTACAAGATAGAAAATGGTTTCTCCTGCCATTTAAACAAGTGTTGACAGCCCTGTTCAAAGCTAAAATTTGGTGCATAACCAAGTTGCTTATGTGCCTTTTGAATGCTGATGACATGATCTCGGGACATAAATTGGATAAACTCAGGATTAGTGTGCTCAGCAATTCTTGGAGCAATGTGTTTGATCAAAGGATGGATAAGCTTGCAGGTGTGAAGCCATAGAGGTGTAGGTAATGGAATAGCCAGATGGTGACGTCGCTTGATCCGGCATATTGTAGTAACAATATCTTGCATTGAAATAGGGTGCTTGTCACTCAAATTATAAGCTTCACCAGCAGCTATGGGTAATGTTCCGGCAAGCTTGATTCCATCAATGATATTCTCAACATAACCCAGACTCAGGCGAGCCTGCCCGCCTGCAACATAGCGTTGCAACCGACGCTTTGCCAATCGGCAGAGAAAGTCAGTTCCCGTTGACCAACCAGGGCCATACATCAGGCAAGGCCGTATGATGCTGACTGTAATTAGTCCTTGATAGTGGTAGTCCATAACCATTTTCTCTCCTTCCCACTTGGAGCGTGGGTAGTTCCCCTCACTGAAAAACTTGGGCCTGGCAGGTGTCTGTTCATCAGTACTAGCAGAGTGCTGATCACCATAAATTGAATCAGAGCTGATAAAGAGCAATCGGGGTACACCAGCTTTAACACAAGCATCAAGCAGATTCCTGGTACCCTCTATATTGACTCGCCATATCTCTTCTTCATTGCCTTTGCCGGGAATCACAGATGCACAGTGATAGACCATATCTACCCCTTGAACTGCAGTCATCAGAGAGTTACGGTCCAGCAAATTGGCGACAATTGGAGACACTCCTGGTGTGTTCCAGCTGGCAGCCTGAGCTAACTTCCTCACTCCTCCTCGAACAAGCCTGCCATCTTTGGACAGGCTGCATGCCAGGTGGCTACCAAGAAAACCTGCAGCACCCGTTACCAAAATAGTATTCCTACTCATTCATCTTTCCATAAAAACCAGAGACAGTACCACGAGGTTTGTTGAAAACTGTGCAATATCGGCAAGAGTCCACAGGATCATACGTTTGACTCAATTTCTGTTTTTTATCTCCATCCACTTGAGTTCCAAGTGCTATTTGACGTGCTCTGATATATGTAGGGCCTTGCCATATCGACTGAAAATCCTCATCAAGATTTCCGAAGTCATTTTTATCTCCAAACACCTCACAACAAGGTGCGATTCCACCATCATGATGATAAGCGATCTGGTACCATAGAAAGACACAGGTCATATTCAACATTGAGGTGCCAGGTAAATCCTGAACATGGGTCAATTGCTGACTCTTTGGTAACCAGAGGCGTTGTTTGTCTTCCATAAGTGGTTTATCTGGCCCATCCTGAGTTTTATCCAGACGCAAGGGTTTGATGCGAGCACCATCCATACCCAATTCTTTCGCTTTACTAACCAGGCTGCTAATTTCATGCTCATTATGTTGAAATGGGATCAGTTGCCACTCCAGAAAAGGAGTACGGCTATGCAATCGATCACGACAAGCAACAATGCGCTGAATATTATCCTCAATGAGTTCTAACTTGCCACCCCTCCGATATTGTGAATAAGTCTCGGAAGATGTGCCGTCAATGGAGGCTGTTAACCAGGTGAGACCAGCACGAATCAGATCTTCAATGGTCCGGTCATTGAGATGGACTGATAGATTGGTTGAAATTTCCGTGCCAACGCCACGGCGACTGGCCATGTCAACCATAGCTGGCAGGTTCGGGTTGAGTAAGGGTTCGCCCCATACGAACAGTTTAATGTCAAAAATATCTTTGTAATGACGCTCAAGAATACGTTCAAATGTATCTGTACTCATCATGCCTGCTTTACGGGCATGTTCGCTAGCACCAGTTGGACATAACGGGCAGCGTAAATTACATACATTTGTGGGATCAATTCGCAGCTCCACCGGCCTGCCTTTGAAGGTAACTTGTTGTTGCCGATAGGCTCGGCGTATCCGGGCCAGGTTGAAAAGTTTGCGGGCGGTGGAAAAATTCAGGCGGAACATGAACGAATTGTCCGGCACATCGGCAATGACTAAATTACGATAACGGTATTTGATCAGGGGGATTGAAATACCAAGTCTATTCATACAGATGTTTCCTGTTTGGTAATATATCTGTTAAGTCGTCTGGAAGTTTGCATATGATTTCAGATCTTCTGTCCTGTAGCTGTGGTGTCGTGTTTACTTTGCTGTCGCCTGTGCAACTCATGAATGCCAGCATTGAGGAAATACAACACAGTGCCATTTATTATTCGTTTATCAACCAATGGTTCGAGTACCGGATAATGATGCGCTGCTTTTATCAATGGCAGCCATAGAGCATGTACCGTGTATGAACTGAAGAGCAGCTGATATAAAACTCTGCGCCAAACACACAATCGCCATTTTTCTCGCTGCACCATTTTATCTGTGCCAAATAGTTGCTCACATGGCTCAAGGTCCGTTGACAGTGGTTTATAGGCAGGCTGGCCGAGAAGCCGTAACCGGGCATATAAAAATGGATCTGTTACATTATCCATTAGCAGGTCAAAGTTTAAACCACGTTCATATGCTCGAGTGCAGGCACTTTCAATGGTTTCAGCATGCTGGTGGTAGCACAAAGCATGCTTACCATACAGTAGTTGCATACCAGCCTTGCAGGTAAGACGGAATCCAAGTTCCACATCTTCCATAGCGGCTCCCTTTCGCTCCAGAAAAAGGCCATGTTCTATGAGTAATGAACGCTTGAAGGAAAGGTTGCATCCCCAGAAATAAATATACTCTAACTCTTCAAAGGATTCCAGATAGCAATTTTCCCAAGGGTCCCAGTTCTTTAAAAAAAGTGTATCAGGCAATTCCGGTGATTGCAGCATTTTCCCGGCAACAGCTAACTGAGGTTCCGGGTGGAGCTGGTGCAGTCGCAAGTGTTCCTGCAACAGTCCGGGAGTTGCCAGAGCATCATCTGCCAGGAGCAAAATCAGGGAGTGCTCTGCCTCTAAGATACCTCGATTCTGAGTATAGCCCGGTCCGCGGTTGTTGTGATAAAAATAGCGTAATTTAAAAGGGAGAGTGTTAGTCAGATTTTGAATCATATCACGGGTATTGTCATCAGAGCCATCATCAACGACAATGACTTCAAAGGCGTTATTATTCAATGTCTGAGCAGCAAGGCATAAAAGATTTTGTGCAAGAATTTGTTGACGGTTATAGGTCGGAATGACAACACTAAGACAATTCATGATGAGTTGTCTGAGCAGATAAGAATCTTATAATTAAATCTGATTTAATCACCATAATCAGAGGCCTTATTCTTTTGCAAACGAATAGAATTAGTACCCTGTTGTTCATCGCAGATACCTTTATGAAAATAGAAATGAACGACACCTTTGTAAAAATTGTCATGCATTAAAGCAGCTATTACAGGTTGTTTTTCTGCATACTCAAATGTGGGGATCCAGAATACAGGCACACTCCAACGATTGAAAAGCAGTGGATATACCATTTTTTTTAAAAACATAAGAAAGGAAAAATCCTTATGCATAAGAGCAGGGGAGCGGCCAAATCTGAGTAGTACATGCAAGTGGTTGAGCAACATATGTTTGTCGTACACTTTATACCGTACAGCAATGTCCTGCTCAGAAACAGCTACAGCAAAATCATGCCAGTTATATCCACGCTCATAGGAGCGCTGCAGTGCACTATCCAAAGTCTCATTGTGAAAATGATATCCAAATGCATCTTTGTAATGAAATATCCGTAACCCGTGGTGAGCCAGACGGCATCCCAGTTCCACATCTTCATGAGCCGCAGGGCCACCACGTCCAGGTATTTCCTGAAACAGCCCGTTGCTCAGCACAAAGTTACGTTTAAAGGAAATATTATTGGCCCAGAAAAAAGTTGAGGGTATTTCAGCATGATCTTGTAAATCACCTAAGCATCGATGTGGATCCCAGTGACGTAGAAAAACGGTTTGATCAAGCTCTAAGGATTGTTGGACATAGCCTAGAATTGCACAATTGGAATCAGGATGTTCTGTGTGTGCTTGCAGATGAGTTGAAATTGCATCTGGCTCTAGCAGCACATCATCTGCCAGCAATAGAATAATTGATGCAGACGCTTGGCGAATACCTGCATTGTGGGTAAATCCCGGGCCATGGTTAGCATGTCGCTCATAGATTAAATGGAAATCTACTCGAGAACTTATGTTGTAAACTATTTCTTTTGTTCTGTCTTTCGAGCCATCATCTGATACGATTACTTCAAATTGGCTTCCAGGCAGATTCTGATTATTCAAGTGATCAAGTACTCTGACAAGAGTCTGGCACCGATTAAAGGTAGATAATACGATACTAATACGAGGTAAAGATATCATATTTGCCTGCTCCACATCAGAGCTTCAGTAGTTAATTCATGCGCATGGTGTCCTTTGTAAGGAAACTTAAAAAATTTAGGGGGTAAATTTGATTCCATGCCTTTAAATTTATACCATTAGTAAATTAATTTAAGTAGCAATTAAACAACATAACCGAAGTACTTCAAAACAATGTTGCACACATTGATGAATGCTATTAATATATCTTAATAGCACTCACATCAAAAGCACACGTTTATGGACGGTCACTTTTTCAGTATAGCCCAGAAATTGGAACCTGTGCAGTGCTAAGTTAGTTTCTTAAAAAATTCAAGCTGGAACATAAGGTTTTTTTATGATCCATATAAAAAAAGAACTTACCCATTGCATTGAAGTTGAACCGGGATTGTTCGGTGTCAAATTAATTGATGGACGTGATGGCACTCGTCATCTGGCACTATTGCGGGGTTGGTTAAACCCAGGCGCCTCTCATGCTCCTCATCTCCATGACACAGAAGAAGCTGTCACTTTCTTGTCCGGCTCTGGTGTTGTCAGGATAGATAATAAAAACTATATGGTGAAGGCTGGGGATTCTGTGTGGATTCCCCCCCATGTTGTTCACAGTACTCACAATACTGGCAAAGAGGACTTAACTTTTATCGCTGCCTTTTCTGACTCGCTGGTTTCTGCAGTTTCTGCCAATCCGAAAGGCCAGAACCACCACCTCTCATTATTGTGGATGAATCATTGGTCTTGGTGGTTCAAACGTATCAGACGGTGGTTTGGTCTACAGTAATAATGTTGAACTGATAGAGACTTTCTTATGAAAAAACCTTCTTACAATTCTTTAAATGAGCTCCTTGAGTCACGGGCAGTCCATAGACACCAGATATTCGAACAATATATTGATCCCTGGAAGGTGCGTGGGGCACGCCACCTGCAAACAGATTGTAAATTTACCAGAGCACAGGGTGCCTATCTCTATGATGAGGCAGAAGTGCGTTATCTGGATTTTGATGCTGGAAATGGTGTATTTGCCATTGGCCGAAACCATCCGGTTGCACGTTCTGTTATGCATGAATTACTTGATCTTTCTCCACCTAATATGGTCGACCGAGAGATCCCCTTATTAGCTGGACTACTAGCCGAAACCCTTGTTAAGTATATGCCCAAAGCAGCACACCGTGTACTCTTTGCTTCAACTGGTAGTGAAGCAGTAGAAGCTGCTCTGAAATTTTCAAGAGTACTGACTGGCCGACCACGTTTTTTATTCCTGGAAGGTGACTACCACGGTGCGACCTACGGTGCGATGTCTGTAACAGGTGTTCCTTTTATATCCGATAAGCTGGAACCAATGTTACCAGGCTGTGATGCCATACCACGCAATGATCTGGAACGACTCGAAAAAGAACTTGCCCAGGGTGATGTTGCCGGTTTCATTATTGAACCCATTCAGGGTCTGGAAGTAAGGCCGCTGGATCAAGCCTATGTCCAGAGGGCACAGCATTTGTGTCGACAATATGAAACAGCTTTTATTGTGGATGAAGTGTTCACTGGATTTGGCAGAACTGGTTGTCTGTTTGCTACAGAGCATTTCAATGTTGAACCTGATTTGTTGGTTGTTGCCAAAGCTTTGGGAGCAGGCTATGTGCCAGTGGGTGGAGTAATTATTCGAAATGACTTATATAATAAGGTTTTCGATCGTCCGGGCATATTTGTTCACGGCTCCTCCTTTGAGTTTAATGATTATGCTATGGCCGCTGGTTTAGCCACTCTGAAAGTTCTGGATCAAGAGAATCTGGTAGAAAATGCCAGAAAAAATGGTGAGCTTCTTGCTCAGGGACTGGAAGAATTAAAAGAACGTTACGATATGATTGATGAGGTGCGAGGCAAGGGACTTCTTCTTGGTATTCAGTTAAAGGCTCCCGAGTCTCTCCGTTTACGAGCCAGTGGCCGCTTAATGGAAAAGCGTGGATTACTTGGACACATGCTTATGGTACAGTTACTGGCCAAGCATCAAATCATCACTGCAGCAGTTAGTAGAACCAATATCCTGAGACTGACTCCTCCCCTGCTTATTGACAAGTCTCAGATTCATTATTTCCTTGAATCACTCAGCTCTGTATTAAAAGATGCCTACCGTTTTCCTGATGGAATCGGACGCTTTGCTGCAGCCCAGTTTTTAAGATCATTACGTACATAGAGTCGTTATTCTTTACAATTTCTTTCATAGCTAATTTTATTTTATTGTGAAATATAATATGTTCAATTTTGTTGTAATCAAAATACTCGTTATATTTGTTTAGATTTTTTTGCATAATGAATTGATGTTTGATTTAACACTTCTTTTTTTTCTATTCTTATAAAGCCTAAACTAGGTTTAAAGTTGTAGAGGATCAATTTGATTATCAGCCCGATAGTAATACCTATACTCTATGTTATAGCATCAAGACAACGGTGCTAAATAGCTATTCCGGAATGGTGTCGAGTTGAGGCAGCTAATAACCGGATATATTTATAGCTTTCTGGGGTATCATTTTTCTTGGTAACCATTGCGGTTTAGCGTCAATCACTACCAGAAAATACGTGGCAGATATAATAAGCTTTATGGGTAAAAAACCACCCTGGAATAGATGGCTTTAGTTCTGAGCAAGCCCATTAAACGTAACCGCCAATTAATCCCACATTGACCTGTTAACCCAACGACTATAAATGTTGAATTTTTTCAGAGCAATTCCATGGTAGAAATTGAGCTATATCATCAGGCTCAGCATGCCGCCCCAACTTCGGCAACTCTGTCAAAATATATCTGAGATACGCATGAGGTTCCAGATTGTTCGCTTTTGCCGTTTCAATCAGACTGTAAAGTGTGGCACTGGCTTGAGCTCCTTTAGGTGTTTGACTAAAGAGCCAGTTCTTTCTTCCAATGACAAAGGGTTTAATGCGTCGTTCAGCCGCATTATTATCAATATCCAGTTCACCATTTTCAATATACTGAATGAGTTGTTGCCATTGGTTCAATGTATAATGAATGGCTTTACCCAGGAGTTGTTTGGGTGGTACCTGGTCAATCGATTTGTCCAGCCATTTTTTAAACTGCTTTAGAATGGGTTGGCTTTTTTCCTGCCGGATAAGATAGCGTTGTTCAGGCATCATTTCCCGACTTTGCTTTTCAATGGCGTACAGTTTAGCAATGGTGTTAATGGCCATTTGTGCTTTACCGGGTTTATTTCTCTGGTTCTTTGGTATAGCTTTGAGCACTTCATCAAACTTACGGCGGGCATGTGCCCAGCAACCCACTGATGTAATACCACTGACAGGCGTGCACACTTGTGCATAACCCGAATAGCCATCCGTTTGAAGATATTTGCCTGTAAAATCCTTCAGATACGTTTTAGCATACAAGCCACTGCGACCTAGCTGATAATCATAGATAACCACCGGTGGTGAAGAACCACCGCTACTCCCCGTTTGATACAACCACATGTAGGATTTAGTTTTTGCCTCTCGCCCTGGCTCATTGACCACCTGTAATGGTGTCTCATCAGCTTGTAAGATATTTTGCTGCATTTGATAAGCTGTTTTAATGCCATTGTCACAGTGGCGACAAGCATATTTGACTCGGATATGCTCAATGACTTTAACTTGTGCTGGAATAATTTCCAATTGCTCTGATTTATCTTCACCCATTTCATGTAAGTGATGACCACAGCCACAGATTTTCTCTTCTTTAGAGAGTTCATAACGGATTTGTTCACGAGGCAGATCTTTGGGTAAAGGTTTACGTCCAGGCTTTTTACGCGTATAAGTAATGGTCAGTTGACCATCCTCTTCGACAGGAGAAACTGGGTCATTCTCATCTTCATCAAGAATTGCTTCGGCTTCATTAAATAGCTCAGACTGAGCATCACATTTTTCACTCGAAGCACCAAAACGTTTATGATTAAGAGAGCGAAACTGCTCTTCGTAATACTGGAGTTTTGTTTCTAAATCCACTATTTTTGAGCTTTGTTCACAGAGTATAGAATGGAGCTCTTCTGTGGTTTTTTTGGAAAGATTATCAGTGGATAATCATGGCTGAATTATACCACAAAAGCACTGATAACACCTTGTTAAATCGGTGTTTTTATCAATTATTTTGTGTATATTTTAAAGTAGGATGTGCCTGCATTTTCTCAATATTCAAACCATCCAGAAGCCAGTTTAATTCTCGTTGGGTTAAGCGAATTGATGTCTGATTTTCAATCAACGCAGGCCATTTGAATCGACCTTTTTCCGGTCGTTTGTAATAGAGCCAGAAACCATTATTATCCCAATGCAGGATTTTAAGTTTATCCCGGTTACGGTTACAAAAAACAAACAGACAATCTCCAAAGACATCCTGTTCAAGCACTTCTGACACTAACAGGCTCAGGCCATTGATACTTTTTCTCATGTCGGTGATGCCAGAAGCCAGATAAACACAGGTATTATGATTAATACTCAGCATGATATTATTTCAACAGCGTTAAAACTTGCTGTAAAGTGTGTGAGTCAAACCCTGGATTGACATCAATGCTTAAGTTATCAGGCAAGTTTATCGTAATGCCACTGCGATGACTTTGCTCTGAAACGATTTGAACTGGCATGAGTGTATTGGATGTCACTTTAGTGGAGCCATAACCCAGCTTGGATTTGTAGTAAGTAAATATGTGAGGTTTAATATTATGTTGCTGACAATATTCAACCTGAGTCAATCCACTGGATTTCCAAGTGTCCAGATGTGCTTGCATCTCTTCATTTCGTTCATGAGGCATAATGTTACCTTTTTGTGAGTTTGAAAAGTAACAGTTTGAATAACTTCTAAATCAGATCATAGGTGGGATTAATTGGCGGTTACCATTAAACCCTGATAACTGATAATATTCAGCAATATTGAAGGTATGAACTGGCTAATAATAGTTTAGGTTTCATTACTTGAAATCTAACTGTAATATACAAGCATCATTAAGTTTGATAAAAATAAATATCTGGTATTCAATGAAGGACTGTGGATAGAAAGCAATGCTTACGGGATTGTGTACAGTAAAACATGCATAATAATTTATAGAGAATTATTTCAGTTTAAGTCTCTACACAAGAAAAACAATAATTGTTGATGATTTTAAGGTGAGGTAAGTTGTTGGTAATGCATATAAAATGGTGCCCAGACCTGGAATCGAACCAGGGACACAGGGATTTTCAGAGTAGCGATACACTAAATATGCTTTATAAAACAATAAAATAAAATTATGC
>JADGDG010000022.1 GCA_016744995.1 Gammaproteobacteria bacterium | reverse complement strand
GTGTTCATAATAGCCTCCTGGCTACTCAATTTCAGGAGGCTTAAGAATATTTTATTCAGGGAGACCTTGGAAGGACGTCGGGGAATGATCGCTTACATTCAAGACAGCCATAATTTAAAAATTAAAAATTAGTAAAATTTTTAGATAAAATTTAATATTGACTGAAAAAGAGTGGGATCACTTATAAATGAGTCTATTTTAGGAAAACAGAACAGTAAAACATATTGGTAAGGATAAATCTGAAAGTATCAGGCAGGGTTGAGCCGACAAAAAAAGTGTTGCTAGGTAGATTGAAAAAATAGAAGAGTGATATTAAGTGGTGATGGGAATGAGATGATTGTTTTTAAACAATCTTCGACATACATTGATGCCTCGAACCCAATGTTTTTTTTGATTTTGACAAAGCGTCTTTAATTGTGCTTCAGGCCCAACAAAAGAATAGAAGCCGTTAGAATAACCATGCAATGTTTCCATCCAGGTGTGTTCATCAAGTTTCAATTTTTGCAGAATGCCCGGCGTGTTTGTCTCAATGAAACCCCGTTTGTCGTCTCTGATAATGCGGCCTGTCCAGTCAGCCAGTTCCAGATAATCCTTAAGGTCAAAGGCAATCCCATTCGCTTTGAGTGAGCTGCCGATAAATGATGAAAGTTTGACGGTGTTGTTGTTCGAGAGTGATTCAAGACAGCCACAATTCAAAGATAAAAAATGGTGAAATTTTCAGATAAAATTTAATATTGACTGAACAAGAGTGGGATCACTTACAAAGGAATGAAATTATAGCTGTCCTGTAACAGTACCAAGTTATTCTACACCCCCGTTAGGCAGTGGAATCAAACTTTACATTCAACTGTAAAAAAACTATACAACTTATTATAGAAATTGTCAGTTTATTTTACAGAGCTTAAGGTGTAGAGTTGATATCTATATAATAATCAGTAACTTGAATGTTTGGCTTGTTTTTTGCTTGAAACCTTTTATGCTAACTGTATTAACTTTGGAGATAAAATATGAAAAAAATTATATGTTTGTTTTTGTGTATGTTTGTTGGGGTGGTAAATGCCAGTGTAATTTTAGGGCCAACAGCAGTTGATGTTTCAGCAATAGATGCATCACCTTATGGTGCTGATAATACAAACCTAATTGATCAAACTGGGTTATCCGCAGCATATGTTAGTGGTGTTACTGACTTTGCTAGTTTTACCAGTACGACTACAGCTGGGTATACAGGGGACAGCGGTTTAGGTCTGGGTGGAGTTGGTGGACTTGGTAGCTTCTATTTTGATCTTGGTGCTCTGTTTAGTGTTGATAGCATAGCAACTTGGGGACAAGATTGTTGCTCTGCCACAATGTTCTCTTATGACCTGTTCTCTAGTGATATTTTTGGAGCTACGGGCTCACGAAATTTTATTGGAAACTTTTCAGCAGGTTTGTCGCCAAATGCATTTGCTCATTCTTTTTCAAGTGTATCAGCACAGTACTTTGAATTAGATGTTACGAGTAATGGTGGTTATTCAGCGACTAGATTTAATGAAATTGTATTTGGTGGGGCCACTTCCTCAGTGCCAGAGCCATCAAGTATAGCACTGCTTACTCTTGGGCTTATAGGTTTTGGTTTTTCTAGAAAAACCAAAACCTAAATTAAATAAAAAACATAATAAAAGCCTCAATATATTGGGGCTTTTTTATGCCTAACAAAAAAATACACTTGGATAAATTGAAGCTTTGCTCCTATCGTCACAAAGCTCCAATTTACCGGTGATTTTGGCGTTGAGGCTGTATAATAACTCCGAATTAGTGGTTTTTTATTAAAATCATAATAATTGCACTTGTTTATGGCGTAAGTATAAATATGTTTATACTCTGCATCTGTAGGATGTTGATAATTACAAGTTAAATATAACGTTAAGTTGTATTTTGTAAAAGTTGGATGGAAAAAAGAAGGATTGAGTTATTCTATACCCTCTTTATAAGTCACAAACAAGGAGAGTTTTCATTGCCGTCTGATATAAAGAAAGCAGCAGTAGCATTAGTTTTTTCATGTATTTCCACACTAACCGCAGTCTATTTTGATGGACTTGAATTTGAAGAAATTAGTTACAATGATCCATTTATACTTGGGATTAATGTCGTGTGGGCTTTAATTATTGCATGGATAATTTGGGACTTAGTTAATGGCAAAGATATTAAGTTAACTCTTGTATTAGTTGGTGCAATCATGCTTGCCTCGTTGGCATGGGATTTTAGTGAGTTTGGCTTTGGCATGGCACAGGCATTCTATGCAGTAGAGTTACTCATGTTTGCTGTTGCCTATTTCTTGGTCAGTTCAAAGGAAAGTAAGGCATGGTATTTGGCAAAGAGCTTATAACCATGGAATCTAGGCTATCCATCATTTGTCGGTGGTTTGAAAGTAAAAAGCACAACCAGTTTTCCCAAGAACTGTCGTTGTGTTTATAAAAATGAAAAATGACGTCTGAAACGTATAAATACTTACTTGTTGGTTTGTTTAGCTTTGTTATTGTTGGGTCTTTTTACCTTGTCTTTAAGGATGGATTTAAGATAAAAAAGAAAAAATATGGCAAGAGATTGTTTAGAGTTCAAACAAAAAAAACAGAGGGGATATTATTGGTAATATATTTATTATTGGTGTATTCATACTCTTTCTTGTTTTATTTGATAGACTTTCACAACAGTAATCTCGGCTGCCCATTATTTAATATTTCAAAAAATCGATTTGTAGTGTAGTTGTGGTGTAATATTGAACCTGTTCTAGTCAAGTCCAACCGGATATGAACAGGCCATCCATGGAATGAAATTGTGTCCTGTAATGTCCCCTTAGAATTTATACGTAATACTGCGCACAACGTACAAATGCTAAAATGTATAAGTAAAAAATATGAAAAGTATATACGCAAATATAACTTGGTTTATGCTCATTATCTCTGATCTGATATATGATGCAATTCAGAGGTATACATCAACTGAATGGTCTAAAATGACTGATGTTCGATTAAACTATGATCTTGTGTTTTCTGTGTTAGTCTTATTTTTAGTGGCTTGTGTATATGGGCTTTTTACAAAGCAAAAATGGGGTTACTCATTTGCTATGTCAGCTAATGGTATACTAGTAGCCATAAGTTTAGCTTCATTTTTAATTTCATTGCATTTGTTTTTGACTGATATTAGTTTGTTAGAAATTTTTGATATGAACCTTGTCAATTTATCTGTCAGTGTAATTAGTTTTTGCTTTTGTATTTTGCTTTACAGATCTAAAGATAAATTAACTTAACTGATGAGATAAAAGTGATTTTTGTAAGCTCAGATTATATATACGGTTTATAACAAGATGCCGAAATATATCACCAAGGCTTGGCACCTATTAAAAATTTTTAGAATAACGAAACGTTTTTCTTTTTTAATTTCTTTTCAGGGAGCTCTGGTGAAAATTGAATACAATGTTATGTATAAGAAAACAATATGAATAAAATAACCATAGTAACAATTGTTGTGTTAATTACATTATTGGCAGGTATTTATTATTATTTTTCTGGAAAGGAATATGTTATTCAGCTTTCTGAGACTGATATACAAAGTAAACTAGAAGAAAAGCTGCCATTAACAAAATCCTATTTTTTTATCATTCAGATAACCCTTGATAATCCAAGAGTTCATCTTGAAAATGGCTCTGACATGGTAAGTGTAGGACTAGATGTAGTTTTTAATATAACACTAAATAAAAGTCCAAAGCCTATTGGTGGTACATTAGATGTATCTGGAGGAGTTCTCTATTTGGCGGAGAAGGGTGAATTTTATCTTACTAATCCAATTATTGATAATTTAACTGTACAGGGTATTGCCCAGAAGTATGTTGATAAGGCAAACAGAGCACTTTCAAAGGCATTGGCTGAATATTATAAAAACAATCCAATTTATACTCTTCATGTTACCGATATGAAACAGGCAGTAGCAAAATTAGCATTAAAGGATGTAGTTGTTCAAAATAAACAATTGGTGATTACACTTGGAATTTAAACATAACAAAAAATCTATAGGAGGTAAAAAGACGCCCCGATGATGTTGGCATTGAGCTTTTTAATCAGGCTTTCCCTATATTTTAGAGATAACTGATATAGATTAAAATAATATATTTATAATGGAAAATTGGAAATAATATGGATATTTATGAAAGAGAACATGTTTCAGCTGTTGTGAATTACTTCTGGGGAAAAGGCACGGCAACACCCCAAAATATCAATGAACGGTTTGTTATTCAAGTTGCTAAAATTGGTAAAAGAATATTGTCTGGAAACACGCTAATTTATGGAATGAAATTATGGCTGTCCTGTAACAGTATTTTTGTATTCATCCATAAGTTGAATAATCTTTTATTGATCAATGAGCTAATTGTTTCTATAGAATAAACCTCTGATTTTTTCTGTGTTTGTAAGTTTAACCTTACAGAAAATAATGATATTTTTATTTTGATCAGTAATAATAATGAAAAAGAGAAATACGGAGTCGGTTATTGCCAATATCCGTGCTTTTTTAGATTTAATGTTAGCTATTAAAATAAAGCTCACTGGAAATATATCAAAAAGGAGAAAGAACATGTTTTTAAATATAAAGGTACTATTGATATTACTTTTATTGTCACCAGTAGCACATGCAACTGTAGTTACCGTTAATTATAGTGGCACAATTAACGGTAAAGGAGGGCTGTCATCTGATTTGCATACACTAATTCCTATAGGACAAACATTCACAGGATCATATACTTATAATTCATCGTTTTCTGCCACATCCTCCAACGGCATAAATGATATTAGTTATACTGGAGCCATTAGTGATTTTACAGTTAATTTTGGTTCATTGTATGCAACTTTAGATAACGGCGGGTTTCGTTATGTTAATGACAGAGAGGTGCCACCTCTGCCTCATGAAACTGATCCAACATTTTATGATACATATATAGTTCAAGGCAGAACAGATCATTCATCACTACCTACAAATGTTGATACAAACATTGTGCTTTCAAACTACGTATCAGAAACATTAACTTCAGCTTATCATCTGCACTGGCTGAGGCTAAATGTCACAGATGCTACAGCAGGAATATTAAATAGTGCATTATTAACAAGTGGCATACCTAATATTTCTGGACAAAATATGCGCTTTGAATTTGGTTACCAACTAGATTGCTGTACTGGACGAACTGATGTATATGGCACAATAAACAGTCTTACTATTTCATCAGTACCGGTACCACCAGCAATATGGTTATTTTTATCAGGCATTGCATTATTAGTTTTCTTTACTAAGTACAACAGCGGTGAAAGCAGCTAATACATATGGCCTTTAATTGTCAATAGGAAAAAAATACCACAAAGAAAAAATAATTTTTTTCTTTTAGCTCTTTAACAATTTAATTGTTCTATCTTATTATTCGCTGTGGTTTTTAGTGAAAACTAAAACAGACACATATAGAGGAAAAAGTGATTCAAGGCAGCCAGTGCACTGAGAAAAATCGGTAAGAAATTGGAACTGAAAGTCCTCTGTTGAGAAAGGCTTAGCTCCCCCGTTGGAATTCCGAGTCAAGAGCCGTTATCTGTAATGATAGGAGTTAAGCGTTGACAGGGGAAAGTATAGGAACTAAATTGTGGCTATCCTGTAGTGCCTTCAAAGTTAGCAATAATGGAAAAGTAATGTGGGTTATAATCACATATTATTCTGATGAACCATTCGTGAAGAGCTAAGTATGAGTAAAAAGATTCACTCCGAAAGAATGAATAAAGTTGTTCATTTTATAGAGCATAATATTGACTCTGAAATTGATTGTAACAAGCTGGCAGAAATAGCCTGTTATTCTAAATATCATTTTCACCGTCTATTTTACTTATATGTTGGTGAAGGTGTTTATGCATACCGAAAACGGTTGCTGTTAGAAAGATCAATAAAGCATCTATTGCACTCAAATGACAGTATCATAGAGATTGCCTTTAAATGTGGGTATGGAAATCAAGCCTCCTTTAATAAAGCGTTTAGAAAGCAGTTTTCATTTACACCGAGCCAAGTTCGAAAGCAAATGGTTTCTGTTGATATCAACAGAGTTAAACTAATCGGAGAAAGGTGTATTGATATGGAACCAGAAATAATTGAATTTGAAGAAACAAGTGTAATGTGCGCAAGAGCATGTGGTGCTTATGCCGAGGCAGCTCCAGAAGCCTGGAGCCAGGTAATGAAGTTTGCTTACTCTAATAAGCTTATGAATAAGAGTGTTAGAATGTTTGGTATATCGTATGATGATCCTGGTGTCACAGAAGCAATTAATATACGATATGATGCTTGTATCGATATTGATGCCAATATTGAAAAACAAGTAAATCTAAGAAAACTGACTGTCTCAGGTGGCAAATATGCTAAATTTCTTCATAAAGGCGCCTATGAGAACTTTCAAGGAACTTATTCATTCATCTTTAATGAATGGTTGCCAGAAAGTAACTATTCATTAAGAGATGAACCATGCTTTGAAAGCTATCTAAATAAAGATCCAAGAAGAACAAAACCTGAGAATCTTAAAACAGAGATTTATATCCCAATTGAATAATATGCCTAAGAATTGGTAAATATATGCGTATACATATAACAGGGAATGCGGGTAGCGGAAAATCAACTTTTGCTAAAAATATTGGAGGCATACTTGGGGTTCAAGTTTACGGATTAGATTCGATTGCTTGGAAGGAAGGATGGAAAAAAACACCACTACATGAGAGAAAGAGCCTTGAAGAAGAACTTGCGGCAAAGCCACAATGGATTATTGAAGGAGTTTCTTCAATTGCACGTCAGGCTGCAGATATTACTATCTTCTTAGATTTTCCAAGGAATGTATGTTATCTTCGCTGTGTAAAAAGAAACTGGCGTTATCTTTTTAGTTCCCGTCCAGACTTACCAGATAATTGCCCTGAAATTAAAATCATCCCTACGCTGGTAAAAATAATTTGGCAATTTCCCTATATGGCTAAACCGGTAATTATCAATGAAATGGATGCTCACAATAAGGAACTCATTACAATATCAAGCAATAGTGAAATGTCTCAATTTATCAGTAAATTAAGGCATAATAATGCACTCAAGCTGCCAATAAAAATATGAATATTGAGATTATTCAAATAGACATAACCAAAAGATGAATTGGATGAAAAAAGACGCCCCAATGATATCGATGTTATGCTCAAAAAAATGATTGAAATTAGAAAACAAATTGATCCAGATGCAAATTCTGTTAAATCCATCATTGCTATTGCAATTGATGAGCTACGGTCTGTCTATTACCCAATAAAAACTAAAGCACAAAATAAAACTGAAAAACCAATTAACATTGTTGCAATCATTAAAGAGAATGTAGTTGGTTCTGCAGAATATTTTATTTGTGAAAAAAATGTTTTAGTTCGTGGCTTAGCTGTATCTCCTGGCTATCGAAGACAGGGAGTTGCCAGAGCAATAATTGAGTATATTATGCTGATAGCACAAAAACAAGACAAAACTGAATTAGCACTGAGCACTATTAAAGAAACAGGGAATACTACTGCTTTTTTACATATGGGTTTTAGTGTTGTCTCAGAAGCAATATCAGAAATATTTGAAACTGTTCAGGGTAAACAAGTCACTCTTGTTAATATGAGAAAAAAAGCATAACCAGATTATGGATTTGAATACATTAATTTTTAAGTATCCATTTAGTCGAGCGCATTTATGAAATTTGAAGTTGCTTCTCATTCAGATATACCAGAATTAAGCAAATTGCTAAATTCTCTTTTTTCTCAGGAAGTTGAGTTTAAGCCTAATCTTAAAGCTCAGATTCGAGGCCTTGAGTTGATTGTAGAAAATTCTAATATGGGTGATATATTAGTAGCTCGCAAAAAAGGAGAACTGCTTGGTATGGTTAATTTACTCTATACTGTATCGACAGCTTTAGGTGCGCGTGTCGGCTTGCTTGAAGATATGGTTGTTTCCAGTTCAGCGCGTGGTTCAGGTGTTGGTTCTAAATTAATAGAATTTGCATTGAGTTATGCTGCAGATCAAGGCTGTAAACGTATTACACTACTTACAGATAATGACAATACTGGTGCTCATAGATTTTATAAACATCACGGTTTTTCTCGTTCTTCTATGATAGCTTTCCGCAAGCCAATAAGTAACAAAAATTCCTAGCACATATGTGAATAACCCAGGCTACTCATTCTTTGAGATTATAAAAAAATAAAAAACCAAATTATAAGAATAATTTGGTTTTAGTGTATTGTAAGTTTTGCTAACGTAACAGATTATGGCTGGGGCAATGAAAATGCTTATGCAGTCTATCCGTCGACACAGCATTTATCTTCTTGTTAGAGCTAATTCATCCGTTCTATTCAACTGAAATTTCAATATCATAACTGTCAGTACTGAAACCACTGGCATTTTTATGCCCGCCACCGCCGAATTTCTGGGCGATTTGTGAGACATCAATGGCTTTATCACCGCCGGAGCGTAATTGCCAGACACGTCGTTCAGACTTATCTTCATAGGCAACAGCAAAAGGGTAACCATCGGATAACTGATGCAATAACTCACTGCCGATACTGCTGGGTGCATTGACGACAGGAACAGTATGTCCGGCAATTGTTCCCATGCGAGCTGCTTTCTTGTAGCGTTTAATTTGTTTGTCAGTTTGGCGCTTGAGTATCAAACCTTCTTTGTGCAGCATAAGCAGACTGTTTTCGTCATTAAGCCAGCGGTTCCATAGCTTTAATTTCATAGGATAGGACATGATGGCCAGGATAATTGTCAGAGTGTTTTTTAACTCAAAATGCCATAGGTCATTGTCCTGAATATGTTGGAATAACAGGGGGACTTTGCTTTTGTGAAAGAATTTCCAGGTGAGTACTGCACCGGACTGCTTCATGTCAAATTGAAGATTTAAATTATCATGCTCCTGCTCTAAACCATCGAGATCTTTTAATGCACTGATATGGTGGTCGATAATTGTGACTTTAGCAGCTTGTTGGCATAATTTTTTTATCTCTTCACGTCGATAGCTGAAGTCGACGATATAGACTTCTTTGCCCTGGCAATTCGGTGGTGTCGTACCGTGAATACCTTTATGATAAGTGATGTTGTGTTTAAAGGACTTGTAATTATCCTGCTGTTTAAAAAATAATTGTGCTGCAAGTGCTGCTGCAAATCCATCAGGGCAATTGCCGTGGTAGATAACCGTAATCGGAACTGTAAAAATGCTATTTATAGATCTGTTCAATGTAACCAACTGCAAATATAGGTATTAGAAAAAACTTCAGTGATGTCAGCATTACAATTAATAATTTTAATATGATCAGTATTTTCAAAATGCTGATGAAGCGACATGAGCATAACAACACATGAGCTGTCAATGTCCATGACACTTTGAAAATCCAGTGTCAGCGAAGCATTAGCAGGTACCTGTTCATAAGCATTACGAAAATTAATGCATTCACTCATCCTAAAATTATTATTTAGGGTAATTGTATAGTGATGTCCTGAACTGCTTAATTCCATTTTTGTTATTCCTGTTTATTCCATTGTTAGTATTTTATTCCCTTCGTCATTTTATCGAATCATCTTTGCTCGAATAGAGTGACGAGGCAGAGCATATAGACTTTTACATTATTATTCAAGCAGAGTTTCTTTTTAGGAAGTAAAAAGAGTTAAGTGAATAATTAGTGACTGATTCTATGTTTATTTTGTATTCATAGTGATATTTTTTTCATAAGGATGATGGCTTTTACCATAGACCTTCATGATGCGCTTAACATAGCGTTGTGTTTCTTTATAAGGAGGTATGCCTTTATAACGCTCAACTGCTTGTTCTCCCGCATTGTAACCGGCAAGTGTCAGGGCGACGTTACCCTGATATTGTTTTAATAGCCAAACAAGATAACGAACGCCTCCTTTAATGTTTTGCTCAGGAGCCCAGGCATTTTTTACACCAAAACGTTTTGCTGTCGCAGGCATTAGCTGCATTAAACCCATTGCACCTTTATGAGAATGGGCTTTAATCTTAAAATTGGATTCCTGTTGAATCAAAGCCAGTACCAGGCGAGGCTCCACGTTATAGCCAGGGGCAATATTATTGACTGTTTTAACAATTTTTTTACAGGATTTAGAACATTTTCTGCTTTCCCAGTATGGGGTAGGTAATGCAACACAAATGCGTTTTTTTGTTTGCAGATTGTTATCCAGTCTGGATAACATCTGTTGAGAATACTTATCACCGGATTTAGTTGCAGCTTTAAACCAGCGAACTGCCAGTGCCTCATTTTTTTCCACACCGCGAGCATTTAGAAACATCCAGGCCAGGTTTCTCTGGGCATCAATTGAACCTTTTAGTGCGGCTTTACAATACCAGACAACGGCCTTGTCCATATTTTTTCCAAGCCCTTCTCCATGCTCATAGGCTGTGGCCAGTTTAACCTGAGCAGATAAATTGCCTTGCTGAGCCAGACGGGTGGTTTCTGCCATAGGATCAGTGTAAAAAGCTTGTGCCAGAGAAGTAGAAGAAAATAACAGGCCGCATAGTACTAACAAAATGTAAGGACTCAGAATGTAAGTACCGTTTCTCAAAACAAAAGCTGAAAGCATGGTATTATATTTTATTGTTATTTTTTTTATCATATTTTGTTGCTTAAGATTAATTGCATGGCTTAACAAATAATAAATATCTTGATACACTTATATTATTATATAAGGCAAGCAATAATTATACCTCATTATTTTTGTTTTTTAAAAACAAAAGCTTAACAAAATAAAGTTGCTATTAAGCCTGGGTTCAGTTTAGATTGTGTAAAATAAGTTGACAGCGAATGGAAATTGAAAATAATAAAATATTAAGCTCAGATCCAGAACTGATGCTGAAACTGGCTCGATATAAAATGCCCTTTGGCAAGTATAAAGATTGTTTATTAGTTGATTTACCGGAACCCTATGTGGTCTGGTTTGCCAATAAAGGTTTTCCACAGGGAGAATTGGGAAAATTATTAGCAATTGTTCTGGAAATTAAAGTAAATGGTCTTGAATATCTTTTTAAACCATTGAAAAAATCCAAATCCAAAAAATAAAGGAAGATACTATTTATGAAACGTCTGCTGATCATTCCAAGCGTACTTTTTGTACTATTAACGACTGCCTGTACGACCAGTCCAACAGGACGCAGCCAGTTTATGATGGTGTCTCCGGAACAGGCAATCTCTGCCTCAAAAGAAGCCTATACCAAAACCATTAAAACTCTGGATGATAAAGGTAAAATTGACAATTATCCGGTTGTCACAGACCGTGTCAAATTAATAACAGGGCGTTTGATCTCTCAGGCTATCAAAGAATATCCACACACCAGAAATTGGCAATGGAGTGTTAAAGTCATCGATGATCCCGAAATGGTTAATGCCTGGTGCATGGCTGGCGGGAAAATGGCTGTTTATACCGGCTTACTGAATAAAGTCAAGCCCACTGATGATGAGCTGGCTCAAGTGATGGGGCATGAAATTGCCCATGCACTGGCTAATCACACAGCAGAAAAAATGTCCACTCAAATGGTTTCACAAATTGGTCTGGTGGCCTTATCTATTGCTGTCAGCGATACTGATTTTGGTGGTGTCGCACTCACCGGCGCTGCTCTGGCTGCAAGCATGGCAATAGAACTGCCTAATAGCCGTACTGCTGAGCTGGAAGCCGATCAAATGGGCATTGAGCTGGCGGCCAAAGCTGGCTATAACCCCAATGCAGCTGCAACATTATGGCAGAAAATGGCCAAAGTTGGAGGAGAATCCCCGCCAGAATTCTTCAGCACTCACCCGGCTCCAGGTAATCGTCAGAAGACATTAAGAGAACTTGCTCCTAAAATGATGCCTTACTATAAGCAAAAGACTGATCGACCCGTCTACCCGTTGTAAACTCTTTGATCTCTAAAGAAAAATATAAGAAGAGTTGTTAAGACACTATGTTTATCGGGTAATACCATGGAGGTATTGTGGTAAATGACAAATTTTAAAATGCTCTTGTGGTAAACATAAGAATCCTTGTCAATACTTCCCTCAGATAATATTAAGATGCAAAAATTATGAAAACAATTTGAATTCTTATCAGGTTCTAAAATTAATTAGCTTACAAATTCACTCTAACACTATCCCACATTTGATTAATTCCCAACAGATAAACTAAACCAAAAACTAAGCATATTATGGAACTCCACAACCAAAAAAGAGGATTTCTTCCCATAGGCTTAGTTATGAAGAAAAAACCTATGACACCACGGACTATATAAATTGAAGTAATAGCAATAAGGCCAAAATGTAAAAAAGGTAATTTGATTATAAGTCCTGCACCAGAAAGTGCATAAAAAGACCAGATAAATAATATTACGACAATAACTGAAGTAATCGTTGTAGGAAGTATACTAGCTTGTTCAGAAAGAATTGCTAATTTTTCGCCTGCACCAAAAAAACGATACCAGGAAGCACCAAAAATAATACAGCCAATATGCAAGATGGCTGCAATTGCACTTAAGATGGCACCAACAAGCAAATATATATTTGTGATTTCCATTTTTTTACTTCTCACTTATAGCTCATAAATATAGCTTTAATATCTATACAGAATTTCTCAGGCTCAGATAAATAAGAGATACAATAGATTAATATATCTTATTAGACACGAGGAAGGTTTAAACAAAAAGCTGTTATAAAAATTAGCAGGGTTAAAATTTTCTATCCATTTTAAGGTAAAACAATATTAAAAATTGATTAAGAGTATCATTACATTACATCAATATTGATTGTCAATTTGAATCTATTAAATTACTGCATGTCAGTGCAGATAGCAGACAATTAATAATTTGATGTGATAAATTTAGTTATACGTTGATCAATAATGCTGCAATTATAAAACACATTGTAGAAATAAAAATACCAACAAAAGGTATTTTGAACCAGTATTTTTTTGCCAAAAAAAGATATGCAAAACCAATAATAACAGGAAGTATCGAAAACCAATAACTATTTAAAATGATATTCATGTTAAAGACTGCAAGGGGGAAATAAAATGCAAAGATTAAAAGGGCACCTAAGCTATGACTAGCATTAAAGCCAATCCATGCTCGCCAAACAGTTGTTTGATTTGTTAAAATGGGACTGGTTTTTTTCATGGCATCTGAAACATGAAAGTCACGGGTATCAAACTTATTAGTAAAAAAAGTATAAAACAAATGAATGGTGCCCAATAAGCCAAAAATAATTGCACCAATTACTATTAATAACTGTTCAATCACTACTCTTCCTTATTCTAATTTATCTTGTTATAAGCAAAAAAATTGTCACAGTAGAAATTTCATTAAATCAATTAATTATTTCTACTTTATAGTGCTTAATATTATGTTTTTTTTAATAATAGATTAAATTTATCTAAATATCAATACAGCTCTGTATTGTTTTGCAATATTGAAAATATGTATGTATCTATAAGCTATTTATAAATTTAAAAATAAATTTTATAATATTTATAAAATTATTCAAGAATTAGCATACATTATTGTATTGTTTAAAATGAGGTAGTGTTTTTTAAAAAAGAGAATATTATTTGATGGCGATATATTTAAATAATGATATAACTATTGAAGATATTAATAACAAGTGTAAGGAAGTAATGCTCATAATAAAAATAAAAAACTACTGGCTGTTGTTTCTGGATATGGTGCTATAACTTCAATGGGTAATTATGATGATGAAATATGGAATGACATCATGGATTATCGAGTGGGTTTCCAAAAAAGTAACAAAAGTGCTACCAATTATTCCTAAATACACTTTAATTGCATGTTGAGAAGCAATTGACATGCTGTAGGTGATCCCGAACTAAACTCACTACTATCGCCGCTTGACTGTGGTGTCATTATAGGGACAGAATGGGGTAGCTAATAAAAAATAACAATGATTATAAAGATACAGGTATTACTTCATCATTTTTTATTGCAATATTGATGAGTACTTCTGCTGTAACTATGGACTGGAATTTCGAGGATATCAAAGCAGCCCAGTAGCAAAGAAAAAAATATATTTCCATAACCAGAAAGGTATATTACCAATACACAATTCCAATTTCCTTTTTCCTTATGGATAAAAATATTTTTATTGTTTCAGAAACTGTCAGTCCAGGTTTTTCTCTTAAACAAGACGTTTATGATTTTTAATGAACTAAAATTCCCATCATATAATCTACAATTTTCATTCGTTTATTCAGCCTGGGTATTTGAGCCTGATGGTATAAACCTGTGCGGCAAAAATAGATATAGCATGCGTGTTGTTCGGCTTCTTTTTTAGTCCAGCCTATTTCAACAATCAGTCTTTGAAGATAAGAAATACGTTGTTTATCCATCCTTTTGAGAACATTCATAACATTTTCATCGGTTAGAGCCCAAACGCGAATTGATTTCTCAAATGCAAAGTCTTCAACACTGCTGCTGAAAGCCAGTTTGAGTAATTGTTCTAATTGTTTTTTTTCTGGCAGTTTTAAGTTATCCAGGTTTTTGATGACATCACGAGTGTTTATTTCTTCCCAACTTGATAAAATTTCATCCAATAGATCTTGTCGTTTTTTGAAATGCCAATAGAAACTTCCACGAGTTACTCTTAAATCTCTTGCGATAGAATCAATCTTAACTTTTTCTATTCCATGTATTTTAAATACTTCTATTGCAGTGTTTATCCAGTTGCTACGTGTTAGTCTTGGAGTGTTTTCAGTAGATTTTTTCATTAGGTATCATCTTAATAAAAAATGGCTCTTAATTTAGATTTGAGGGGATGTATTTTTTCTTTGAAGAGTGAATATGAATCCAGTGTTTATCAAAAACTTCAAAGTCTGCTAATTTTAGTTGATACTTTAAAGAGTTACAAATTTTATCTGAAAAAATTTGAGAGGATAAAACATAAAATACGTACAGCCCTTAAAGATAAGATAGCTCAATTTAAAAACCAAAGAAATAAGGACTATCAGGATTGGACATCATATAGGTCTTTTTCTGTTTTAATGGTATTCATGTACTAAATATGGAGCAGCAGAACTCCAAGTTATTGAATATAAAAGAATGCCATTAAATTATAATTTAAGTCGAGGCTCCCATATCAATGTTATTATTCATAAAGCGGGGTGATGAAAGTCAGTTTAGCCTTTGATGCTAAAGGCTCTCCGTAGTTCCTTTGATTCGAGCCTGAACAGCAATAATTTACAGGTGTCCATTAATCAGTCTATATTAACAGGGGCTGAGTGATGTAATGACATTTGTGGAAAGGGTATTTCCCAGTTGTTTTCACTACAGGCTTCTACACTCCAGCGTTGAATAGCCCGGCGCAATCGATTGTAAAGATCGGCAACCTCACCTTTAAAGTCAGCAATCACTACCAGATCCAGTGATGAATTATTGGCTCGCTCAAATTCCACTTTAAGACTGAGTAATTGTTCTCCATAACCCTCAGTTTCAGCACTTTTTTGTAAGAATAAACGTAGAGTTTCTGGGATTTGGCTGGTTGAATTTTGTTGTAATTCATAGCTGATGCCAATGATTTCTTTAATGCGAAAATTTGCTGAAAGATTTCGTGGAGAAGCACTGAGAAAATCACTCATTTGATACATTTTCATAGTACCACCACGCTCAACCAGTTGTATCATTTCCTGGGAAAGACCGATGACTTTACCGCGGAATCCATCATTAAGAATTACCCAATCATCTTTTTTACAGGGAAACCAGGGTTCATCATGGTGGCAGGGACGTGATTTTAATTCAACCAGATCCTGGATGGGTACTCTCATGGTTAAATCGGCTGTAGGATTAACAAAGGTGCAATACATATTAATTTTTTTAACTTGCCAGGGTAATCCGTCCAGTAGAAGACGTTCGCCTTCACGGACAGAACCAATATTTAAAAACAGATAAAACTGCTTCCAGTAATAGGGGATAGTTAGCCTGAGTGTCCAGGCAAAACCAATTAATAATAAAATTCCCAGGCTGAACAAGACCCAGTCTTCGACGATATAAAAAATCACCATGGGGCCAATAATTATAAAAACAAAGGTTAGCAGGCGGTGTATCAGTTCAATCAGACGAATTTTAAAACTACGATGGCGCACACGAAATCCTGGCAGGTAACGTTTCATAGCAGTGTAGCTCATTTTTGACAGCAGTATGATTGCAAATATGCTGAGTATCGCTTCGGTTAGATATAAACCCCTTTTTTGAAAAAAAGATTTGGCCCAGCTCTCAGATGCTTCAGCCAAAGAGGTTTCTTTAGCCAGTAAACGGTTAAATTGTAATTGATCAGCTTTTAATTCACCGCGCATATAAGCTCGCTTTTTTTCCAGGTTTTTACGGGTAAAATTAAGCGATGTATCGACGGATTTATTGGTGTTATTTTTCTGTAAATGCTCTATGTTTTCTATTGCCTGCTTTAATACCTTTAAACGCTCAGTATAATAAGCGATACTTTCTTTTAAGGTTGATTTTTTGCGCACATGGGCAGTCATTTCCTTCATTTCATTGACGGCGGGTTTGATCAGTGCAAATAGCTCTTTTTGAAAATCAAAGGCTTCTTCTTCCTGTTCATTTAATGAAGATAAGTCAATTCCAGCAGCAATTTCTCTTAAATGGGCTCGGGTACTGATCAAATCTTGTTTGAGCAGTGATAATTTATTTTTTAACTCATTCTTTTCTTCAATTGATGATGTTTTATTAAGCTGTTTTTTTAGAGTTTTTATCTCAAGGAGCAGACTATCTTTTTGTTCAGCAAAGGTGACCAATGTGGTCAATTGACTGGCAAGTGGATTGCTTTTTGAAAGCTCTGTTATTGCTTTTTTATTTTCTTCAGTTGAAATACTGTTTTCCTGAGCCTGGATGTTTAAAGAAAATAAGATAAAGCTGATAAAGAGGAAGATGTTTTTCATTTCTTGGTGGTATCCTGCCGGGGAATAATGAGTGATATTTTATGATACAGAGATCTCTCAGGCTATGCAAAGTAACTATAGCGCTATTAATTGTCCTGATTTGAAGCAAAGATCAGTTAAGGGCATTATAATAGATTTTAATAAATATCTGCTTTTATACACGGATATCAATATAGGATGATAAAAAGTGAGTGATCTTGATAGTGCAATTGCTTTAGCTTCTGAAGCTCATAGAGGTCAGTTTGATAAGGCTGGGCAACCTTATATCCTACATCCCCTAAGATTAATGTTTCACTTTGTAAGAGAATCAGACAGGATTGTTGCTGTATTACATGATGTTATCGAGGACAGTCCGTTTACTATTGATGAGCTAAAGAACCATGGTTTTTCAATAGAAATACTTGATGCTGTTGACTGTTTGACCAAGAGGGATAGTGAGGATTACAAGGATTTTATATCACGAATATCATTAAATGCTCTGGCCAGAAAAGTAAAAATTGCAGATCTTAAAGATAATTTGGATTTGACTCGACTGGACAGGATAAGTCATACTGATTTAGTCAGGATTGAAAAGTATCATGATGCTTTAAAATTATTATATAATTGCTAATAAAAACAATAGGATATAAGTTTTTGTTAGTTTTATAGAGCTATGTTTGTAGAGAACAGAATTTTATCTGCTATAAAGTAAGGAGCTGTACCGGATTAAGGTGCATATCCATTAGGAGATGCTTGAAAGTGTATAATATCATTCATATTTAGTAATGAATGATAATTGGGATTAAAGCTGGGAGAGTGATAATGAAGCATTGTGTGAAATGTAAGAATAGAGATACATTGGCATGTGATAACTGTGATAATGGTAGTTTTTGGGAAGATTCCGGGAACTCATTCTCGTATATCATTTCAGCCATTATGTTTGGTTGTGGTATGGGCGGTATTCTTGCTGCTTTGTATGCTTTTTATATGTAAGATATTCCCGCTTGCAGCGGCTAAATTGTTGCGTCTTTTTTTAATTTTGACTGCAGAATCTCTATACGTTGCTTAATAATTGAGTTAACTTTAAAAGCCAGCCAGGTAAAAAATAGAAAGCATAGAGCAATGGCAATTTTAATCAATGTACCATCACCAAAACTAGAAAATATCGTTGCTGTGATCACGGCCGGTATGGAAAGAAAAATCATCATTAACAGGACTGGATCATTTAATTTTTCTAAGCGTTGTAAATCTTTTTTAATTATTTGTTCTTCATTCATATAGAGCCCTAATGTTACATACAATTATGAGCCATTATTCTATCCTTAATAGGCATTGAAATAAAAGATTAATTTATTGGTCGGTAATAATATGTAATTGAGTGGGAGTAGGGTGGCTCTCAGAATAGGTATAATCCGAAGTTTTTCAGGTATTATTACGAGCAGATTAAAAAAAAATTTCCTTTAAACTAAACCCATACTTAATAAAAAATATTAAGAACAATTATTAAGAACATTCAAAAAAGGAAATCAGACCATGAAAGCTTTAAAAGCTCTAATCGCTTCAGTTCTTTTATCATCACTTGCATTGACCGCCGCTGTACAGGCAGATGACTCTTTATCCAGCCTGATTTATGAAGATTCATCCAATATTTACAGTGAAGTAACTCTCCAGAGCAGTCAGCCTGTAGGCATAATCAGTTATGCTGATGATGCGAATAAAATGGCTGTATGGAGTGCAGAATTTGAGCAATATGTTAATCCTGCAGATTTTACCCGGAAAAGCATTGCCAGTCTGGATGATGTTAATAAATACATGGACAGCAATCCAAGTGCCGCAGGCAAAATGAAAGGTCGTGAAACTTTTATTTATAATGAAACTGCTGGTGAATATCACTTACAGTAGAACTTGTTTGTAAAACCTATAACACGTCGATTTTTTGTTGCTCAATAAAAGGTCGACGGATGCTCCATTCCTTTGGTAAACCCTCTTTAAAATCTTTTTCTAAGTCATAATGATCTTGCAAACGCTTAAATGATCGCTCTGTCATCACATGATAGCTGCCATTAACATAAAGTGTGCCTGGAGCAGAAGGCTGTGGGACCCTGATTTGTGTGCTTTCTCCGGAAGATAAACGGTTATCAGAGAGGACAAACATAATGGGTTGCCAGATAACCTGTCTTTTGAATTCAATGGAATCCAGTTCTGTTTTTATACCTTCATCAGAAATCCAGAAAAAATCCAGAATAATAAAACGATCGGCATCACCGGTTGGTGCCTTGTGCCCGGCACCGCTATTAGTGATGTGAATTGTTAAAATATTATCATTTACTTCTGCTTTAAAACTAAACACTTTTTTTAACTGGTTGGTTGAATATGCACCGGGCCATAAATGCTTGCGGCCTTCTCTGGCAGGAAATCCAGCCATCAGAGGACGTTTAACATAGGGCATGTGGCAATCCTGACAAATATAACCTTTTGCTGACCAGATACCTGTATCTGATTCCATCCCGGTACTGCAAATACCTTCATTCATTAAAGAAAAATCTTTGCTGGGTACTTCATGACATTCTTTGCAGAGTGTTTTGCTTAAAAATTTTTCATCATAAGCAACAGGGTGAGGTGCATTTAGATCTTTTTCATGATAAGGGCCAAAGATGACACCATCCTTTACATGACAGGCCGCACAGGTGACACCTTCTTTTTGTAAGTCCGGATTAAAATCAGGATTGGGTATTGTTGTCAAATCATCGTACAAGCCAGACTCAGAGGATAAAATAATGGGTGATTGGTTTTCCAGAGGGGTGTGGCAAACTGAGCAGGTTGGATCACCCTGATCTTTTTTAAGATAAGCGGTAAAAAAAGGATCAATAAATGCTTTTGAATGGAGAGATGTTTGCCACTCCTGATAAATTTCTATGTGGCATACGCCGCAATCCTTCGCTTTTAAAGATACTATCCCGGCCGGTATTTCCTGAAAAGGGATATATTGAGCCGTTCTCTCATTTAATTCATAGATCCCGCCAGGATTCAGAAGATAAATACTAGTTAATATAAGTATGATTGAAATGCCGGTGAGAATAAATTTTCTTTTCATGGGCTTATTTTATGTTAGATGAGTTCATCAGCATAGGGGAAAGTCATTATTTATCACATATTGGTAAATACTAATATACTTAAGTGAATGGAAGTGATAAGTTAGCATCAAAGTGTTAGTAATATGACCAATAATAAATAAATGATAACCTGAACTTTTTAATTCGGGGGGCTTAGAAGGGATGATAAATTCATGCCTTGATTTAATAAATAGTCATCCGAATTAAAGGAGATCATGTTATGAATGGTACAAACAAAACAACTGATAATTTTTTGTCCCCTAAAACTGAAGCATCACCGAAAAATCTATCTGAATCAGGGCAGTCTGACGTAGAAAGTGCCTCTGGAGAGAAGCCGGTGCCTGATAATCTTATGGTTCTTAATGCAGATCCCGGGGCAAAAGACTTGAACCATCGGCTTCAGGAAATGGGAGCTGAACTGTCTCAATTAAGTGAGCATCTTGGGACTTCTCATCAAGTATTACTGCAAAAAAGTCAGCATACAGATAATGAAGTAAAAAATTCTCAAAGTAAATTAAATCATCTTGAAACATCCTATGAACAATTGGGGAAGAAATCCGAGATTCTGGCCAAAGAGACAGCCCGACTGGCATTAATTCTAAATGAAAATTCAAGCCGATATACGGACTCAATTAACTCACTGGAAAAAAACTCCAGTAAAAACTTTGACAAAGTTTCTCAGCAAATTAAATTGCTTGACGAGCAAGTCTTACAGCTGGTTTCAGACTACAAAGCATTAAAATCAGACTCAGACTCCCTGATAAGTGAAATTTCAGCTCAGACAAAGCATCTTGCGAATTCATTTTCAGAGCAAACTAATGACTTTAAAAAACTGGCGCAGGAAATAGAAGTACGTAACAAAAATCTGGATTCACGCTTAGATCAGGTTGGGCATAACTTTAGTTTTCATGATACGAAAATCTTAAAACTGCATGAAAAAGACACCGAACTAGAGACCAAAAGTAATTCACTCAAAGATCGATTAAAGCAAACAGAAACTGATCAAAAAGAAACGGTCAGCCTTCTGGAAAAAACACTAAAAACAAAAATAACATCGGTTTCTGATAATAGTAAGAAACAGCATCAGATCCTGACGAGTGAACATAAAACTCTGGAAAACAGAACCTGTCAAATAGAATCCAAAGTAACACAACTTGGTTCAGATAGCAGTCAAACCAGACAAAATCATCAGCAGCAGCTTTCTGCCCATGACGAACAGCTATCAGAAAATCAAACCAGCCTCCATTCACATAATGACCGTCTGGAACAACTTAAATCGGTTGATGATGAGTTGACTCTGCGCGCTGAAGGTTTGAAAAAGACGACTGAGCGTTTGGATGAACATAGTGGTGTGCTGGAAAAAACAAGCATCTCGCTGCGTAAACATAGCCATGAATTGCAGCGGGCTGTTAATCAGCTGGATGAACAAAATAAACAGCTGGAAAATAAAACAGATGAGCTGGGTTTACAGATTGCAGCAGGTGTCCAGTCAGAGCGACAACACTTTCAGAGCATGACTATGGCCATATCAATTGTTGCTATTTTAACTGTAGTGGGTCTGGCTTATAGTTTTGTTAACCAGCAAAGTTTATGGCAGTCCAATATGGACAATGACAGGGTGATTGAGCGTCGTTTGAATATGCAGTTATCAGAACAAAATGTCAAAATGGTTCAAGTTGAACAAAACCTGGTTCAGGCAGGGCAGCAGAGAAATCAATTGACACAAACTATTGAAACTTTACAAATTCAATTAAAAGCTGAGCAGGAAAAAGCCAATAATTTGCTTAAAGATAGTGAAGATAAAAACATCAAAATTGTGCAATTAAAAACTGAATTAAATGAAATTGATGAAAATGTTCAGTTTTTAAATACCAGCGTTGGGCCGCTTAAGGATTATGTTCGTAATACCGGGAAACAGGCACTAAACAATGCCACCTGGTTAGCACAGCAATCACCGGATGAATTTGCCATTCAATTGACCAGTGTTGATTCAAAACAAAAACTCTATCGATATATTGAGCAATATGGTTTTGCACTGCAGGATGAACTGGCCTGGTTTACAATTAACTCTAAAGGAAAGGATTATTATATTTTAACTTATGGTCATTTCCAGAAACTTTCTCAGGCACGTGCTGTATTTTCACAATTACCTTCCTACATCACTGAAAGCAGTCCTGGTGTTTCTCGTTTAAAAGACATACAGACTTTTATTCACTAAAGTATTTTGCTCAGAAAACATGGGTTCCAAGCCATGTTCTCTGGAATATAAAACATCATAGACATAAATGTTTACTGAAGTTAGAATGGTTCATTACCAGTGGTTATCGGTTTAAAATTATCGTTATTCACTGAAAAAAACCTAAAAATTTAATTAGTATCCATCTGTTTATTCAGCATAAACAATTCTTATGCTTGTCCTGGGGAAAATATGTCAGAAGAAATACAAAGCACACCGCAAAAAAAAGTTCTGGAGATCCTTGTTAATTATCTGGGGGAGGATGTTGACGCCAATAAGTTAACTCTGGAAGCTAAGTTGGAAGATTTGGGCATTGACTCAATGGATGTTGTTGAGATTATTTTTGATCTGGAGGAAACCTTTGATATTGATGTACCTAATCCCGGTGATGTTGAAGGAGGTACTGTTAAATTTGATAGCGTTCAGGATTTGATTAATATCGTTAAGAACTTAATCGATAATAAGTAAAAGATGGGTTGTTAAGGAATTTTAATGAGAATTGTAATTACTGGAATGGGTGCTGTTTCCTCTTTAGGTTATGATGTAGAAAGCTTTGTTAAAGGGATACATAGCGGTGAAGTGGCCTTTAGGCCCATCCAGCAGATCCCTGAAATCGATCAGCTGCGTGTTAAAATTGCTGCAGAAGTGCCAGATTATGATGAAACTGAGCGTTTCACTAAAAAGGAACTGGCGCTTTACGATCGTTTTACCCAATTTCAATTATTATCTGCCCGTGAAGCGATTGCCGATGCAGGTCTTGAGTTTACGGGTTCTCTTGTTAATCAAAGTCTGTCAGAACGAACCGGAGTTGTGATGGGCAGCGCCATTGGCGGCCAGACCACACAGGAACGTAATTATAAACGGCTTTATCATGATAAGGCTAAGCGCCTGCCCCCCTTAACCGTGCCAAAATTAATCCCCAATGCTGCTTCCAGCCATGTGACCATGGAATTTGGCATCAAAGGACCGTCATTTACCATTGCCAGCGCTTGTGCTTCATCGGCCCACTCAATGGCTCAGTCATGTATGATGTTACGCAGCGGATTAATTGATGTGGCGGTGACCGGCGGCTCTGAAGCCTGTATTACCTTTGGTACGGTGAAAGGCTGGGAAGCACTGCGGGTCACCAGTAACACTACTTGCCGACCTTTTAGTAAAGATCGAACTGGTATGATCCTGGGTGAGGGGTCAGGAACCATTATTTTAGAAACTCTGGAGCATGCTCAGGAACGTGGTGCAAAAATTTATGCTGAGGTACTGGGTTTTGGCATGAGTGCTGATGCAGGTAATATTGTGCAGCCATCCAGTGATGGCGCAGCACGGGCAATGAAAGCGGCCTTGAAAGATGCTCAATTAAAGCCTGAAGATATTCAATATATTAATGCTCATGGAACAGGCACACCACAAAATGATCCTTCAGAAACTGCTGCTATTCGTGATGTATTTGGTTCACATGCGGATAAGCTGGCAGTTTCTTCCACAAAATCAATGCATGGACATGCTCTGGGAGCAGCCGCTGCCCTGGAAACAATCGCTGTAGTTTCAGCTCTGCAGCATCAAAGTGCCCCACCCACTATGAATTTTACTGAAGCTGATCCTAAGTGTGATCTGGACTACGTACCCAATAAAGCCAGACCAATGGCGATAGATATTGCCTTGAATAATTCATTTGCCTTTGGCGGTCTTAATGCCGTGGTCGTTTTTAAACGCTGGCAGGATTAATTGTCTGGAGCAAGGGCAGATTGCCCTTGCTCGGTGCCACTAATAAAATTTATCTTCGCCGGCGGGACGCTTTTTAAAGCGTTTGTATATCCACTGATATTGTGTTGGCTGCTCCCGGATACACACTTCAATCGCCTTGTTTAAAGCACCCGCTGCCAGCACAGGATCCGGGTTAAGAATGCCTTCACTATCAACTGCATGAATATGGGTAATATAACCTCGCCCCCATGACAGGCGTTCTGCATAAGCAATAATGATAGATGAATGAGTTCGTTCAGCAAGCTTGGTGATCAATGTCATGGTATTGGCTTCAATACCAAAAAAAGGGGCAAAGACCCCGCCATTTCCAGGATCCTGATCAGGCAAAATACCAGCCATTTTTCCCTTTCTTAAACTGCCGTATAGCATCCTGACCCCAAGCGGAGTGGTTGGTGCTAAAGTGTTGTCCATACGTCTGCGGGCATTGACTAAAAATTCATCAAAATCAGCCAGCCTGGGTGGGCGATAAAGACTGGTCATTGCCACATATTTTTGTGCAAAAAGTCCTAAAAATTCCCATTGTCCAATATGAGGTGTTAATGCGATTACCCCCTTTCCATGTTGGTAGGCTTCCTGCCAAACCTCATGTCCTATAACACCCTTGTCAAGTCGATTAAGGCGTTCGATTGGCCAAAACCACATAGCACCCATTTCCAGAGTTGTGTTAACGCTTTGTCTCAGACTCTGATGCAGTAAATGATTGCGTTCTTTAGTAGATAATTCAGGGAAGCAGAGTTCAAGATTTTTAGCAGCAACTTTGCTCATTTTGTTTGGCAGCCAGTAAATTAAAGAGCCGATCACAAGACTGAAAACATATAATACTGGCAGTGGTATCCAGGATAAGATCCTTAAACCATTTATAATGATTTTACTTTTATTTAACATAAATATGCTGAGCGCTTTTGTTTAATGATAAGTGATAATTAAGTTGTGCTCAGCAGTTTATTTATTTCTATTTGGGAGAACAGGCTTTAGATTTTGTGCCATACTGCGCAATAACTCTTCAGTGGTTTGCCAGTCGATACAGGCATCTGTTACAGAGATGCCATATTCCAGCTTACTGAGATCTTCCGGTATGGATTGATTGCCTTTATGTAAATGACTTTCCAGCATAATGCCGATAATGGAGGAGTTTCCCTGCAATATCTGCTGCACAACATTATTGGCGACAAGAGGCTGCAGTTCAGGTTGTTTATCAGAATTACCATGACTGCAATCAACCATTAAATTTTTGGCTAAACCGGCTTCTTCCAGAGCTTTCTCCCCGATAGCAATATTGACAGAATCATAATTGGCTTTTTTGCCTCCACGTAAAATAATATGTCCGCAGGTATTGCCGCGAGTCTGTAGCTGCACCACCTGACCTTGCTGGTTGATGCCGAGAAAATAGTGGGGAGCTGAAACTGAGTGTAAGGCATTAATAGCGACATCCAGATTGCCATCAGTGCCGTTTTTAAAACCAACGGGAGTTGATAAGCCGCTGGCCATTTCCCGATGAGTTTGTGATTCAGTAGTTCGGGCACCGACAGCACTCCATGCAAATAAGTCAGATAAATATTGTGGTGTTACTGGATCAAGGGCTTCGGTGCCCACCGGGAGTCCCAGCTCTGCCATCCAGAGCAACAGTTCACGTGCTTGTTTCAAACCGGCCTGGACATCAAAACTACCATCCAGATCCGGATCATTAATCAGGCCTTTCCAGCCTACAGTGGTTCGAGGCTTCTCAAAATAAATTCGCATTACAATAAGCAGAGTATCGCTGAGCTCATCACTGAGTTGTTTTAGCTTTTCAGCATATTCTTTTGCAGACTGGACATCATGAATTGAACAGGGGCCGACAATGACGATCAGCCTATGATCATCTCCTGAAAGGATATTATGGATAGCCTGGCGCCCCTGTAATACCGTTTGCTCTGCACTGCCTGTTATTGGTAGTTGTTCCTTTAACTCACTGGGCGGTGTTAATATGACTTCAGCAACAATGTTGGTATTATCGATGTTTGTATTGCTGTCATTTGTTGTAATCATTGTATACCTGCTGATATGAAATAGTCTGTTTGAGCTGTATTATCCTAAAAAAAAGCTCAAGTGACAATAATAATCCTTAAGGCATCCAGCCGGGGTTTAACTGAATCAAAAATCTTATCCAGACTTTGTAACTGCTGAGTATAAAAATCAATTTCTTCCTCACGGATATTGGGGTTAATTTCTGCCAGAGCCTTAATACGATTGACCTCATTAAGTAATGTCTGTCGGCTTGATTCTCTGGCACTTGTTAAAATCTGAGGGGCTTGCTGGTGGCAATGTTCTGCAGCCTGCGAAATCATGTTCTGTAACTCTTCTTCCTTAGCTTTAATGATTTGCTGAGCGATCCGTTTTTTTATGCTATCAGTAATAATGATAGCATGGTGTTTAATTGTCTGGCTGAGATCATGGCCCTGTTCATCTATCATTACACGAATAATAGTTGCTGGTAAATAACGATTGGCCTGCAATGACTGATGGCTTGTTGTTTCCAGAATATATAAGCACTCAAGCAATAGTGTTCCCGGCTTTAAAGGAATTGCTAATGAAGTATGATCCAGTGTGGTAATGGCTGTATTCCCCATTTCGCTGCTGTTGATCATATCCATAGCTGTTTTGACCATGGGGTGCTCCCAGGTAAAAAACTGCATATCTTCATTGGCCAGAGCGATGCTCCGATCGTAGGTGAGTGTCAGCCCGTCTTCAGGTAATCCAGGAAAAGGATGCAGCATGTGTTCACCGGGAGAAATAATATAGCAGAGGTCACTGTGATCGGAGTGCTCAATCCCCAATGTATTAAATAATTCATCCATATATGATGCTAAATGATACTTCCGGTTTTCTTCTTCTGATAACAATTTTAATTGGTCTGCATCCGGTTGGCGGCAGGAATTATATTCTAACAAACGATCTCTGCCATTATGCAGTGTTTCATTGAGTGTCTTATGCAGTGACTGTGTTTGCTGGATTAAAAGAGATGAAATAAATAATTCAGCAAAAGAGGTGGGCTCATGAAAAACAGAAAAACTCATTAATTCCTGTTTTAATTGTGTCTGAACCTGTTCAAAGACATTATGTCCTGCCGGGCAGGTTTGCTCAAAAGCATTCAAGCCATCATTATACCAGTGGAAAAGGATTTCCTGAGCAGTGCTTTTTAAATAAGGAATATGGATCTTAATGGTCTGAGTCTGTCCAATACGATCCAGCCGACCGATGCGTTGTTCCAGTAAATCAGGATTCAGCGGTAGATCAAATAAAACCATCTGATGTGCAAACTGGAAATTTCGTCCCTCACTGCCAATTTCTGAACAAATTAGAACCGGTGTTCCATTTTCGGGATCAGCAAAAAAAGCGGCGGCACGATCCCTTTCAATCAGACTCAAACCTTCATGAAAAACAGCAGCATAGATCCCGAATTGAGTTTTCAATACCTTTGCTAAATCAATAGCCGTGCCTGCATTGGCAGCGATCACCAGTGTTTTGTTTATAGATGAGAGCTGAGTCTCCTCATAACTCTTTAGTTTTAATTCAATCAGCCAGTCACCAAGCCATTGCACTCTGGGATCAATCTGAGTCCAGTTGTCAGCCTGAGTTGAATGATTGATTTCAATCTGATAAAGCAATTCAGGGAAAAGTATCAGGTTTGAAAAACTATCGTGCTCGCGTTCCTGAGGTTCTTCGTGAGATAGCTCTTGAGAGAGAAAGGACTGACAAAACTGCTGTATAATTTTTGTATATTGTTCAGGTGATTCCAGGGGATGAGCAATAACCTGCCGACCTGGAAAACCTTTAATTGTGGCCCTGGTATTTCTAAACAGGACACGGCCGGTTCCATGTCGATCAAGCATATGCTCGATATGTTCCTGTTGATTTGCCTGCTGCTCTTTTTGTGGAGAAAGATCCGCCAGCAGAGCAGCCATTTCCCGGGCAATGGGCTGATAGTCTTTTTCTTCAGCAATAAAAGAGTCCAGATCGGGAAAACGATCAGGATCGAGCAAACGCAGGCGGGCAAAATGGCTTTCAATGCCCAGTTGTTCAGGTGTTGCTGTAAGCAGCAATAAACCTCGAATTTGTTTTGCCAGTCGTTCAATCAGTTGGTATTCATCGCTGGAATGCTCCGGGGTCCACTGCAAATGGTGGGCCTCATCAACCACTAATAAATCCCATTCACCCTCAAGTGCCTGTTGAAAGGCGTTTTCGTTCTGCTTCAGGAATTCCAGGCTGCACAGCACTAATTGCGCACTGAGAAAAATATTCTCAGTGCCCGTATCAACAGCCAGCGACTCACAGCGAGCATCATCAAAAATGCTGAACATCAGATTAAAGCGCCGCAGCATTTCCACCAGCCATTGATGCATCAGACTTTCCGGGACAACGATTAAAACACGCTGTGCCCGTTCATTGAGTAACTGGTGATGAATAATTAAACCCGCTTCAATTGTTTTCCCCAGACCAACCTCATCGGCAAGCAGCACTCTTGGGGCATAACGATTAGCGACTTCATGGGCAATATAAAGCTGGTGCGGGATCAGACTGGTTCGACAACCGCTTAGACCGGAAAGCTTTGAGTGTGTGAGTCGGTTAATGTGTTTGAGAGTTTGATAGCGCAGGTTAAACCAGCGATTTTTATCAACCTGACCGCTAAAAAGCCGTTCAGCAGGGCGATTAAGCTGAATAAAATGATCCAGTTTGTTTTCATTAAGTGTAATTATCTGGCCATCAGGTTGAATCCCCGTATAAGTAATAATGCCTTCTGACTCAGATAAAGATTGAATTTCAATGTTGTTACCAGCCACAGAATTAACTGTATCTCCCGGGCTGTACTGAATCCTTGTCAAAGGAGCTCCCTGTCTGGCATAGGTACGGGTTTCTTCGCTTGCCATAAAAGCAATGGTGACGGTTCGATGAGTTGTTTCAATAATGATGCCGAGACCAAGCTGCAATTCTGCATTGCTGATCCAACGTTGACCGGGGGTAAATTGTTCCACAAAGTGCCTCTAAAATGGTGTTAATAATTGCGGGGGGTATTGTAACTCAAGTAAAGAGTTGTTGCTTTGTTAATGAGTAAATAAGAGGGAATTTGGGGAGGTAGAAATCAACTGGGTGTATGGTTTGAAGCCCATACACCCAAGCTTTGCTTAGTCGTTATAAACCCGAATTAAGTCAGGGACTTCTTTACTGGCTTTTTCAAACTGGTCTTCCAGATCAACAGGATTTGGTACGCTGATTGAAGGTACGTGCCAGCCACCGGGCATAGTACCTAAATCATCAGGTGCAGAAATCAAATCATCCCACATAATGGCCATACCTTCCTTTGGATCTCCAGGCTTGAACCAGTCGGTTGGGTTTTGTTCATCGAACGGAAGTTCTTTACGACTCCAGAAACTATCACGAGCGCCAAATGGCCAGGTTTCCCAGGGAGCAGAGTTGCCATTAAATGGTCCCATGCCAAAGCGGTCAAACAGGCCGTTATTACCACCATTAGGACCACGATTATATGGATTGCCGTAAGGACTGCTGTTATACGGATTGCCATATGGAGCATGGTTATATGGGTTGCCGTATGGGCCTTGATAACTATTGGGGCCATATGGACCACGGTTATAGGGATTCATTGCATAAGGCGGTACACCGCGACCTTGTCTCTGGGCACCATAATAAGGAGCTGGAGGAGGTGCTGTTTGCCTTTGAGCCTGCCGTTGAGAAGGATAAGGCATCGGATAATTTTGCCTGGCAGGCTGATTATTTGGGCCTCTTGCAGGCTGTGGCCGATACTGTGGCACGGCATTTTGTGGTGGAAAATTAAATTGCTGATTATTAAAGCCATTGTCATCATGGATGATAACGGCTTCATTTGTGTTAACGGCACTTTTATCTGCGCTAACGGCATATTGTTGTGCACTTACAGCTGTTTGTGCTGCGTTGACGGCTCCCCCCAGAGTGGTGCTGGCGATCACAACTGAAGCGATCATAATAATTTTTTTGTTTTGAGAGAGCATTTATTTTCTCCTTACACTGCTCATTTATAATAATTCGTCTAGTATAGTCGTAAATATAAAAATCGTCCATAATTATTTGCTAATATATTAAAGTATGGGGGATATACTTAGTAACCTAGGTGTTTATTGAGTACTTTTATGACTTGTTTATGTATAATCTTTGAAATATAGTCTTAAATACATTGTTAGTTATGCAGGTAGAGGCATTAGAAAAATTGCTTTTGCAAGTGTCTCGATAGATAAAAAAAGAGGTTTTTGTTATTTTTGATTTTCTAAAAACGACTCCTGTCCTGGATGAAGAATCTGTTCAATGGCAGTTTGAAGTGTATGCATGGGCTCTGCGGAATTTTGATGCTGATATTTTTTTCAATCAATCGGTTCTGATTGAACCCTCAAATAAATTTTTCCCTGGCAGTGCTGATAATATCGAAGAAATGGCAAAAATCATATTCGATAAAGTCAAAGAGTATGCTGCTTTAAAACATTGGCCTTGTCGTCTTAGTACAGACAAGAGCTGTGCAACTCAGCCTTCCCGCGTGGTTATTCCAGGTGCTTTACGGGAAAAAAATGGTATTGAACCAGAATTTGTGGCTTACGAAGACCGTCTGACAATTTTATATGATCCCCGACAGGTAAGAAATCCTGAAGCGATTATTGCTTCTTTTGCACACACACTGGCCCACTTCCTCGGTTCAATGGCAAAAGATACGCCACCGGGCGTGGAAGAGAACTGGCCTCATATCACCGAGATCCTGGCTGTTTTTATGGGCTTTGGCCTGATGTTTGCTAATAGTGCTTTTGTTTATCGCAATGTTACCTGCGGCAGTTGCCAGCCGAGCACTGTTAATCGCACAGCCTATCTATCTCAATATGACATTACTTATGCATTAGCAATATATTGCGTGCTTAAAGATATCCCGGCAAGAAATGCTGCGGCAAATGTTAAAAAAACACTTCGTTCCTATTTTAAAAAAGCTTATAAAGATGTAAAAAAACGTGTGTCGGAACTTGAAAATTTACGAGCTTTAAGACAGGATGAGCCTTATTCTTAACCCGGCCGAGCTGGATCAGTCTCTTACTATATGATTTTCATTGAGAGACTAATAATAGGTAAAAGAGAACAAATATGAGTAATTATTCAAAATCAATTGGCATTTTGACTGCTGGTGGTGATTGTCAGGGTCTTAATGCAGCCATTCGAGGGGTTGCAAAAGCCGCTATTAAGCAGCATGACATGGAGGTTATTGGTTTCCTGGATGGTTTTCGAGGACTGGCAGAAAATCGCTATGAGCGCCTGGATGATGCAGCCTTGTCCGGAATTTTAACCTTGGGAGGGACAATTCTGGGGACCAGTCGTGATAAGCCGCATAAAATGTCAATTGGCAATAAAGTCATTGATACCATTAGTCAGGCCGAAGATAATTATCATAAGCTGCATCTGGATGCTCTGGTCTGCATCGGTGGTGGCGGTACACAAAAAAATGCTATGCGTTTGTTAAAAAAAACCAGTATGAATATTATTACCTTACCAAAAACTATCGATAATGATGTATGGGGAACAGATTCATGTTTTGGCTATGATACAGCTGTAGAAATTGCTACTGAAGCCATTGATCGGCTGCACTCAACGGCTTCCAGTCACCACCGGGTGATGGTGGTTGAAGTTATGGGGCATAATACCGGTTGGCTGACTGCGGCATCAGGTTTGGCGGGTGGTGCAGATGTGGTGGTGATCCCTGAAATTCCCTATGACATTGATGTGATTAAAGATGCTTTGATTAGCCGTAATCGTAAAGGCAAGCGTTTTTCAATTGTTGCTGTTGCTGAGGGAGCACGTCCTAAAGATAAGAGTGAGATTCCAGCTGATCATGAAGACTCTGCTGCGGTACATTTAACCCATCGCCTGGAAGAGTTAACCGGACTGGAAACTCGTTTAACCAGTCTGGGGCATGTGATGAGAGGTGGCACACCCTCAGCTGCTGATAGGATCCTGGCAACAAAATTAGGCACTAAAGCGGTTGATCTGATTGTCGAAGGTGGTTCAGGCATGATGGTGGCTGAGCGTGGCGGTTATGCCGTTGCTGTGCCTCTGGAAGAGGTTGCAGGCAATCGACGAATTATTCCTGATGATCATCCTTTATTGGAGAGCTTAAGAAGTTTGGGGATCTGTTTAGGTGTCCAGGTCTAGGTCTATCGATATAGCTTTCTTTTGATGAGTAGAATTAAGATGAATAGGCACTACTGTCAGGTATAAACTCTTCATAGTTGAAATTCATCTTTCTCATCTTATTTCTTTTAGCTAAGATGAACTTTCGATATTGCCTGACAACAAAGTCCTCATGGTTGCCGTTCAGCGCCATAATTTTATCAATTTCAAGTTCTAATTGTATGATTTCCTGCAGGAGTTGATCAGATTCCTGCTCAATGCTTTTCATGCCTTACCTATTTGTTTTGTTTGTTTTGTTTGCTTATTGCTTATAACTCATTCATATGTGTTCATATATGGATATTTATTAAGTCAAGTATAAAGACTCAATTTGAAAATAACTGTAGGAATAATCTTAAACTTTTGTAGGAATGTTATTTTTTATTGAATTATCACCGGGGTCTTTACAAAACAGCTCCTGGCTTCCGTCTTTTTTTTACTAATTTTAACTTTCAGCTGATAATTTAGTGCGTTATAATGATAAGCTTTTTTATTAATATAAACTTTTTGGTCCTATATAATGCCTGTAGTTACTTTACCTGATGGTTCTTCTCGACAATTTGATTCTGCTGTGACAATTCATGATGTGGCCGCTGATATCGGCCCCGGTCTGGCAAAAGCCGCTTTAGCTGGAAAAGTTGACGGCACTCTTGTTGATACCTCCTATGTTATTGATAAAGATGTTCAACTTGCGATTGTGACCGATCGTGATGCTGAGGGACTTGAAGTTATTCGTCATTCGACGGCTCACCTTCTGGCTCAAGCAGTTAAAAGCTTATTTCCTACAGCTCAGGTGACTATTGGTCCTGTCATTGAAGATGGCTTCTTTTATGATTTTTCATATGAAGAGAGTTTTACACCGGAAGATCTGCTTGCCATTGAGAAAAAAATGGCTGAATTGGTTAAAGCAAACAGTCCAATCATACGTTCTGTTAAATCCAGAGATGAAGCAGTGCAGTTTTTTCGGGACATGGGTGAAGAATACAAAGCTGAAATTATTGAAAGTATTCCTGCAGATGAAGATTTATCCCTCTATCAACAGGGCGACTTTATTGATCTGTGTCGCGGTCCCCATGTACCTTCGACGGGTAAAATCAAAGCCTTTAAATTAATGAAGCTGGCAGGTGCTTACTGGCGTGGTGATTCCAATAATGAAATGCTGCAGCGTATTTATGGCACCGCATGGACTAATAAAAAAGAACTCAAAGCCTATCTGCATCGTCTGGAAGAAGCAGAAAAACGGGATCACCGTAAACTGGGTAAAAAACTTGATTTATTTCATATGCAGGAAGAAGCCCCAGGTATGGTTTTCTGGCATGAAAAGGGCTGGATCATCTATCAGGAAGTCGAGCAATATATCAGAAATGTACTGGTAAAGCATGACTATCAGGAAGTTCGGACTCCTCAGGTTGTGGATCGCAGTTTATGGGAAAAATCTGGTCACTGGGATAAATTTGGTGACATGATGTTTACCACATCATCCGAAAATCGTGATTATGCAGTCAAACCAATGAATTGCCCCTGTCATATACAAATTTTTAATACCGGATTAAAATCTTATCGTGATTTGCCATTACGCATGGCAGAGTTTGGTTCCTGCCATCGTAATGAACCGTCAGGTACACTGCATGGTTTAATGCGGGTGAGAAATTTTGTTCAGGATGATGCTCATATCTTCTGTACAGAAGATCAGATTCAAAGTGAAATTTCAGTATTTATTGACTTGCTCTTTGAGGTCTATAAAGATTTTGGTTTTACCAATGTTTTAGTCAAATTATCCACGCGCCCTGAAAAGCGTGTGGGCTCTGATGAAGTCTGGGATAAAGCTGAAGCCGCTTTAGAGGCATCATTGAATAGTAAAGAGCTGGATTGGGAACTACAGCCCGGCGAAGGTGCTTTTTATGGACCTAAAATTGAATTTTCACTGAAAGATTGTCTGGGTCGGATCTGGCAGTGCGGTACTGCACAGGTTGATTTCTCCATGCCCGGCCGTCTGGATGCCCACTTTATTGATGAACATGGTGAAAAAACAGTTCCCGTCATGATCCACCGTGCTATTCTGGGTTCACTGGAACGCTTTATTGGCATTCTGATAGAAGAGCACGCAGGTAAAATGCCTTTATGGTTATCACCGGTACAAGCTGTTGTAATGGGGATCACCGATAGGCAGGCTGATTATGTCACTAATTTTATGCAAACATTAAAGGACGCTGGTTTACGTGCTGACTCGGATCTGAGAAACGAAAAAATCGGCTTTAAGATCCGTGAACATACACTGGCACGTGTACCTTATATTCTGGTGGCGGGTGACAGAGAGATTGAACAAAATGTCATTGCTGTGAGGACAATGAGCGGTGAAGACTTAGGTACCATGAGCAGCGATGAATTGATTGCAAAAATGAAGGAAGAGATTAAACGATATGGCCGTTAGAAGGCTCGACAGCTAAAATCTATCGCAATTATTAATTTATTAGACAGGTGTTAAATGAGCATTGAAGAGCAAGGACAAAGAGACGAACTGCCTGATAATATTGTGAGTCAGTTTAACAATATCATTAGATCTCAAGAACAGCTGAATCTTAGAATTTCTAAGATCATCAGTTTTGCTATAGTCACTTTTATTGTGCTTTCTTTCTCTGTTATCTACCTTACCTGGTCGCTAAAACAAGACATGGAGAGAAGCAGTGGTTACATGGAAGAGATGGTAAAAGGTGTTTCTTCCATGAACGATACGATGGGGCAAATGCAGGCTAATATGAATGCCATGGAAGAGGGGATTAATAACGTAGCCGGGCACACCAATTCTATTAGCCGCTCAATTGTCCAACCTGATAACTCAGTTGCAGTACTATCGTATATTGCTGATTCAGTCAAACTTATGCAGGGTGATGCGCGTGGTTTGAATAAAAGCATTGATAATATGAACTACAACCTGAATAACATTAATAAGCAGATGAAAAGTCTTAATAGAAAACTCGGAACCATAGCACACGATAGCAATCGAATGCCTTCACCTGGAAATATGTTTCCATTTTAGTAAAGCTCCCCCCTTTGAAAAAGGGGGGGAGGTTTTATGTCATTCCATTGATGGTTTTTGTTTCAAATCACAAGTTTTTAGCTTGCTCTACTGCATTACCAATATAAGTAGCTGGTGTAAGTGCCTGTAGTTCCTTTTTAGCTTCATCAGGCATATCCAGCGTATCAACAAAAGCCTTCAATGTTTCGGCAGTGATTGTCTGGCCTCTGGTCAACTCTTTGAGCTTCTCATAAGGCTTCTCAATACCATAGCGACGCATAACTGTCTGAATTGGCTCTGCTAAAATTTCCCAGGTATTGTCCAGATCAGCAGCCAGAGCCGCTTCATTAATTTTTAGTTTATTAATACCGCGTATGGTTGAAGAATAAGCAATCATTGAGTGTGCAATGCCAACGCCCAGATTTCTTAAAACTGTTGAATCTGTCAGGTCGCGCTGCCAGCGGGAAATAGGCAGTTTGCTGCTTAAATGATGCATTAAAGCATTGGCAATGCCCAGGTTGCCTTCTGAATTCTCAAAATCAATGGGATTGACTTTATGCGGCATAGTAGAAGAACCCACTTCACCAGCAATGGTTTTCTGCTTGAAGTAACCCAGAGAAATATAGCTCCAGATGTCCCGGTCAAAATCAATTAAAATGGTATTAAAACGAGCCAGTACATCAAAATATTCGGCAATATAATCATGAGGTTCGATCTGAATAGTGTAAGGATTAAAATCAATGCCGAGACCTTCAACAAAATTTTGCGCGATTTCTGCCCAGTCCAGCTCAGGATAAGCACTAAGATGAGCGTTGTAGTTTCCCACCGCACCATTAATCTTACCCATGATTGGTACTGTTTTTAATTGTTTAAACTGGCGTTCAAGACGATATGCGGTATTGGCCATTTCTTTACCCATTGTTGAAGGGCTTGCTGGCTGGCCGTGGGTGCGGCATAACATAGGTGTTTCCGCCAGTTCATGGGCCAGACTCTTGATTGCATCAATGATTTCACGTAATTGAGGTAATAAGATATTGCTTCGAGCGGTATTGAGCATCAATGCATGAGAGAGATTGTTAATATCCTCGGAAGTGCAGGCAAAATGAATAAATTCATTAATTGCCATCAGTTCATCATTATCTTTTATCTGATCTTTAATAAAATATTCAACCGCTTTAACATCATGGTTTGTGGTGCGCTCAATGGTCTTAACTGCTTCAGCATCTTCAACAGAAAAACCATCAACAATACCGTTCAATAAATCATTGGCGGTGTCAGATAAAGCCGGAACTTCCTTAATATCCACATTTTCAGCCAGCATCTGAAGCCAGCGAACTTCCACCAGGACACGATGGCGGATCAGGCCGAATTCACTAAAGATTGGACGAAGACCAGATGTTTTGCTGCCATAACGGCCATCAATTGGTGAAACTGCGCTTAAACTATTTAAATCCATTCTCAGGAACCCCGTTTTCTATATTTAGTAGTATTCATAAAATTGGCAATATTATAACTTCTTTGCTCGAATATTGGGATCATAATTAAGATACTAATTGAAAATTCACAGTTGAGCACCAATATGTGGTCTATACTCAATATTAATCGTAAATCTAAAGCTGGAAAAATTTTCCCAGCCCAATAGCCTGAGAGATTTTATGCTGAAAGAATACAGACAACATGTGATACAACGTGCTGAACAAGACTTACCACCATTACCTCTGGATGCAACACAGACCACACAATTACTGGAATTGCTTAACAGTCCGCCATCAGGTGAAAAAGATTTCATTATGGATCTGCTTATTAACCGTATTCCACCGGGCGTTGATGATGCGGCCAAAGTTAAGGCTGAATTCCTCAGTGCTATTGCCAGCGCAAAGCAGACATCCCCGATTGTCAGTGCTGAAGAAGCTATAAAAATTTTGGGAACAATGGGCGGCGGTTATAATATACAAGCATTGGTTAACTCTCTGGATAATGATGTCTTGGCGCCCATTGCCGTACAATCTCTATCAAAGTCCCTGTTGATTGCAGATGCCTGGCACAGCATTATGGAAAAAGCAAAAACTAATAAGTTTGCCCAACAGATTGTTGATGCCTGGGCAGCAGGAGACTGGTTTACGCAAAAAGAGAAACTGGCGGAAAGTATTACTGTCAGTGTGTTAAAAGTCTCAGGTGAAACCAATACTGATGATTTATCACCGGCAACAGAAGCCTGGTCACGCCCTGATATCCCACTCCACGCTAAAGCCATGCTGGTAACAAAAATGCCGGATGCTTTAATCACTATTGGAGAATTAAAGAAAAAAGGTCATTCCATTGCCTATGTGGGTGATGTGGTTGGTACCGGTTCATCCCGCAAATCAGCCATTAATTCTGTGCTTTGGCATATGGGTGATGATATTCCTTATGTGCCAAATAAAAGACAGGGCGGTGTCGTCTTAGGTGGAAAAATAGCGCCCATCTTTTTTAATACTGCAGAAGATTCCGGGGCACTACCCATTGAATGTGATGTCTCAAAAATAAAAACCGGTGATGTGATCACCATTAAGCCTTATCAGGGTGAAATTTGTGATGAGCAAGGTGAAGTTGTCAGCACCTTTAATATAAGACCTAATACCCTGGCTGATGAAGTTCAGGCTGGTGGACGAATTCCATTGATCATTGGTCGTGGATTAACCGATAAAACTCGTGAGGCACTGGGCCTGGAGCCGACTGATATTTTCACTCGTCCAGAGACAGCCAAAGAGACTGGTAGAGGTTACACCCTGGCACAAAAGATAGTTGGTAAGGCTTGTGGTGTGGAAGGCATTCGCCCGGGCACTTATTGTGAGCCTAGAATTGCCACAGTGGGTTCTCAGGATACCACCGGAGCGATGACCCGTGATGAACTTAAAGAGCTGGCCTGTATGGGCTTTGCTTCTGATTTAGTGATGCAGAGTTTTTGTCATACAGCAGCTTACCCAAAACCTGTCGATGTTAAATTACAGGGTAGTCTGCCTGGTTTTATGACTCAACGCGGTGGTGTGTCACTACGTCCTGGAGACGGTATTATTCATTCCTGGCTCAATCGTATGTTATTGCCTGATCAGGTTGGTACAGGAGGGGATTCTCATACCCGTTTTCCACTGGGCATTTCATTTCCTGCAGGCTCAGGCCTGGTTGCTTTTGCTTCAGCAATGGGTGTTATGCCCCTGGATATGTCAGAGTCTGTGCTGGTTCGATTTAAAGGTTCACTACAGCCCGGAATAACACTGCGCGATCTGGTAAATGCTATACCCTGGCAAGCTATTCAGGATGGTAAGCTCACTGTAGATAAAGCCGGTAAAATTAATGTCTTTAACGGTCGCATTGTAGAAATCGAAGGTCTGCCTGATCTGAAAGTGGAGCAGGCATTTGAACTGGCTGATTCGTCAGCAGAACGTTCAGCAAATGGCTGTACCGTTCGATTAAACAAAGAGCCGGTAATTGAATACCTTAAATCTAACGTGAGTTTGTTAAGCTGGATGATCAGGGAAGGTTATCAGGATGCCAAAACCTTGCAGCGTCGGATTGATGCTATGAAAGTCTGGCTGGATAACCCACAATTATTAGAGCCTGATGCCGATGCAGAATACGCCGATATTATTGAAATTGATCTGGATACTATTAAAGAACCCATCCTGGCTTGCCCTAATGATCCCGATGATGTCAAACTTCTGTCAGAGCTGTCCGGACAATCAATTGAAGAAGTCTTCATTGGTTCCTGTATGACTAATATCGGACATTATCGTGCTACCTCAAAAGTACTGGAATCTCACCTTGATGCAGGGAAGGGGAGTGTTCCTACTCGTTTATGGATTGCACCACCAACAAAAATGGATGAAAAAGAACTCATTAAGGAAGGCATATTCAGCATCTTTGGTCGAGCTGGTGCCCGAACAGAATTACCCGGATGCTCACTTTGTATGGGAAATCAGGCAAGAGTTGCTGATGAGTCCAATGTGGTTTCAACATCGACCCGTAACTTCCCCAATCGATTAGGTAAAGATGCTAAGGTCTTTCTGGCTTCAGCCGAGCTGTCTGCAGTAGTTGCCACCATGGGCAAACTGCCAACACCGGAAGAATACCAGCAGGCAGTTAAATTACTTGATGATGATAAGGCAGATGTCTATCAGTACTTGAATTTTAATGAAATGTCGGAGTATCAAGAGAAATGATAAATCGGTAGTCGGTAGCTAGTAGTTGCTACCGACTATTTTTTAATCCCTGCCAGTATCTCCCTTTTTTTTCCCAACCCGGGGATTTTGCTTATCTCAAAACCAGCCTCAATTAAACCTCTTCGTACAATACCTGCTGATGTAAATGTGCCAAGTGTTGTTCCAGACTTGCTCAACTCTGCCATTGTTTCAAACAATGCTATTTGCCACATCTCCGGGTTCTTTGCTGGTGCAAAACCATCCAGATACCAGGCATCCATTTTATTATTAGTGGGAAGTAATTGTTTTAAGCCTGCTGTGGCGTCATCTATGATGAGTTTTAAGTGAATTTTACCAGCAAATAATTTAAGTTCATATTGGTTTTCAAGCCCTTCGCTCCCCCTTCTTAAGAAAGGGGAAGTTGAAAGCAGGGTGTCAGGATATAGACCTAGCAACTCAGAGCAGCATGAGTGTAATTGCGGCCATGACTGATTGAAAACCTGATAAACTTGCGTAAGTTGTAGTTTTGTCAGTGGATATTTTTCGATTGCAGTATATTCAAGAATGCTGTCTTGAGCTGCGTTTTGTAACCAGTGATAAGCAGTGACCAGAAAATTCAGCCCAGTACCAAAACCGGTTTCTGCAATTCTTAAAGTCTTATTGTTTAAAGCCTGCTGATTTGAGTGAAAGCGCTGGGGGAAATTGTTTTGCCTGAGAAAAACATATTCTGTTTCCTGCAGGCCGCCATCGGTAGAAAAATAAAAATCCTGGAATTGTTCAGAAAAAGGTTCGCCGCTTTTCAACCAGCTGAGTTTCGCCATATTGCTGACAAGCCTTACCTTTTAATTGGGGTTTGAGCTTCACAGGCAACCGTAAAGTACTTAGGTGAATGAGCATGATCGAGTTCAACGGCTGTCAGAGTACCCCCCCAGAGACAACCCGTATCAAGTGGATAAACATTTGAGTGACCAATATGATCAAATAGGGTAGACCAGTGGCCAAAAACAATTTTTAAGTCTTTACTCTTACGCTTAGTTGCAGCAAACCAGGGAATATAACCTTTCTTCTGTGTGCCGGGTGTCCCATTATCGGAAAAATTAAGTTTGCCACCGGGTTTGCAATAACGCATCCGGGTAAAAGCATTTGTTATAAAGCGCAGTCGATCCCAGCCTTCAAGATTTTTATGCCATTTGTTTGGTTTATTACCAAACATTTTTTTCATAAACAGTGGAAAATCATCACTTTGCAGCATTGTTTCCAGCTCTTTAGCATAACTCCGGGCTTTTTTTAAGCTCCACTGAGGTGGTAATCCAGCGTGAACCATGGTGTAGCCTAATTTCTTATTATGATGTAACAAGGGACGATGGCGTAACCAATAGATGAGTTCCTCACGATCAGGCGCATTCAGAATATCGTGCAGAGTATGGTGTCTGAGTTTATTATTGTCTTCTGACAGGGCCAGCAAGGCCAGGTCGTGATTGCCCAGCACACAAACTGCACTGTCGCCAAGATTTTTTATAAAACGTAATGTCTCAAGAGATTTATCCCCTCGATTGACCAGATCACCCACAAACCAGAGCGTATCTTTTTGCGGATCAAATGAAATTTTTTTTAGTAAGGATTTCAGTGCATCAAAACAGCCCTGAATATCGCCGATGGCGTAGATTGCCATTAATATCAAATACCTTAGATTGATCGATTAGTAAGATGGAGCTGATCATAGCATTAATATCTGCAATTTACTCCTTTGTCTATTTATTGTTATTACATGCCAAAAATCGAAAGTCAATCATAGTGATCATTGAGTTGTAAATGCGAAACTGAAGTAAGTGTGGATAAAACAACTGTCCTCATGTTTCTGGTTACTAGCTCGGATTTAAATCTGAAAAAGCCTGAGGATTTTTAGTGTTTTCCTGAGCTTTATCCTGCTCAATACAATGTTTAAGCGCTTCGATCAAAGCTCTGCCATCCCAGCTTTGTTTGTCCTGAGAGTATTGAGAACTTTCCAGTGCATTAATTGCATGAATCAGATCCTTATCATCAACCAATTGTATAATTGCAGATAAGCCTGATAACGCTGGTTGTTTATAATAGTATTTTGCCCACAATATTAAAGTTTTGCTGGTTTCATTGGCATCATTCTCAAGGCAGGCATTATAAACAGATTGCAGATAATTTTTATGATACTTATTATTCGCTTTATTTTTAAGTTCCTGATGCCTGATCTTTTTTGATTTTGAAGCTGCACTTAGAAACAAAATCAAAGTGATCAGCCAGAGAACAAATAAACCTATACTGATCCAGAACCAGATATTTTTTGTGATACTGATTTCCTGATAGATAATTTTTTCAATGGTTTTAATCTTTTGTGGTTCAGAACTAGCAGGCTGCTGGTTATTATCGACTATTTGTTCAGGTTTTATAGTAGCTGCTGGTTGATCTTTACCATCTGTTTCAGTATTAGTATTACTACTGTCATTATTCGCAAAAAAAGTTTCTGCAGGCAGGCGTGCTGTTTCCTGCTGATTTGTTATTGTATTCCACCAGTTGATTTTAATCTCAGGCAAAGTAAAAGGGCCTGATTTTAGAGGGATGATCGCTATAGTGTCCTGCCTTATCCCCATTACCTGACCATTGATTAACTGATTGCTGAGTTTTTCTTTATCCGGATAGGTTTTGATCTTATTGGAAGAGGCTACTGTTGTGGCCGGCAACTGAGAATCCAAAAGTCCTTTGGCTCTGACAATGATACGACGGGTGATTGCTTCTCCGCTGGTGATTGACTGAGTATCTTCAATAATTTCAGATTCGATTTCCAGGCTTTCGGCCGGCAGCCAGTTTTTGCCCGTGTAAGTATCAGGTACTGGTAAAATATTCAGAGTTAATGGTTTCGTGCGACTGATGATCTGCCGCCCTGGTCTTGAAAAAAGAGAAAAATTCTGACTAATTTCAGCATGGCCCGAAAAAGTGATTGCAGGTATTGTCAGTGAGCCACTTTGTTGTGGGTAAATGGCATATTTGCGCTCGATAACATTATAACGATGGTTTGAAATGGTTTTATTATAATTGGCATCATTGCCGATTTTTTCAATCACAGTATTGGGCAGTTCCAGATCGCTTAATGTGGCATTTAAAAAACGGATACGATGAAACAACTTAATGGTCACAATGATCTGTTGTTGAACATAATATGGTCTGTTCTCTTCAGTGATTGCACCGACTTCTGCAACGGACATTCTGACAAAGACTTCCTTGCCGTCTATGGCCGGTGTGCTGGATTGTTTCTTAACAACAAGATGAATGGCATCGGTGCTTTCACTGCCGACGTTTATAGCGGGTATAGTGAGCTCTCCTGTTTTTTTAGGCAATAAAGTAATGTTCCAGCTGTGTGTTCGTGAAGCATGGCCATTAATCAGGCTATAGTTCTGGCTTTGACTGCGCCCCATTATTTGAAAGCTGTCTTCCAGTTTAGTCAGATCAGGATCACCTGAATTGTTTTCAGATTTGATTTCTAATACAAATGTTTCATCAATACTCAGTACTGTTCGGGCAGTGAAAGCTGTCACCTCGGCCCAGACGAAACCTGTTTGCAATATTAATAATAAATACACAATAGTGTGCAGCAGTAATGCCTTGTTGAAAAAATGATTGCTCTGATCCCGCTGCATTTTTTTTTGCCTTAGCTTCTTTTGCATTACCATGGATTACCCTCGTACTGTGTCTCACTGGAGCCGGATTGTCTCTGCTTCAAAATTGTATTATTGCGAAATTTAATACGTAAAAGTTCTCCCGGATTATCGGGAATTCTCTTTAACCACTGTTCAAGCGACTGTTGCTCTTCCTGGCTCAGTTGAGAGAGCACGTCCTGTTGTGTCTTATCCGCATTGTCAGATTGGTTGTCATCCTGCTCTTCTTTTTCGGAAAGGTCAGGCTGAGCAGATTGATTGACAAGCTCTTTTTGATCTTCCTGTTTTTGCTCCGGATTAGATTCTTCCGGTGACTTTGCCTCTTCTGGCGATTGAGGTGAGTCCGGAGTGTTTTTCTCTGATGGACTGTTTTTTTCAGAATCGGCTTCTTCAGAGCTATCTTTTTCAGAGCTATCTTTTTCAGAGCTATCTTCTTCAGGATCTGAATCAGGTTCATCACTGTTTGAGTCATTGCCTTCTGAACTGGAATCATCTGATTTATTTTCCTCAGACTCTTCAGATTCATTGCTTTTTGAACCGTCATCCGTGCTGTTTTCCTGTTCTTGCTCCTGATCATCAGATGGTTGGTTTTTATCTTGCTCATTTTTATCTGAGCTCTTTTCAGAGGATTGCTTTTTCTGCTGCTCTAGTATTTTCTTAACATAATTTAAATTTTTTGTCGTATTTTCCTGGATACTGCTATCGGATCCAGGTGCTTTCTTAAGTGCTTCCTCATAAGCATCAATTGCCTCTTGATACTGTTTTAGATTGGCTAGAGTGTTGCCCTTATTATGAAGGCTGTGAGCATCATCTGATTGTGAGTATTGCTTAAGTGCTTGTTTAAAATTACCGACCCGATAGTTGGCACTGGCTTTCCAGTTATTATCAGAAAACTGATCGGCAGCAGATTGATAGTCTTTATTATTAAACGACTTTTGAGCTTGCTGTTCGGGGGTAGTCCAGAGATTTTTCCAGGTTTCCCTGAACTGTTCCTGAGTACTCAGTTGAACAGTTGTTGGCTCAATCCCAGCGGACTCTGTTGTTTCAGCATAAGCTGACTCTGTCATTAACAATGATCCCCAAAAAGAGCTAAAGGAGAGGCATAGAATAAAACTGAATAAACCTTTTCTAAAACTCATCAGTGCCAGAGGAATTAACAACAAAGTAAAATAGGCACCGGCATCAATCCATTGTTCTAATTGTTTATCCTGATCAGTCTGTTGTGAATTTTGATCAGCTCTTTGAGCCAGTAATGTTTCAAAGTCACTATCACCTAAAGATAGCTTTTTATATTGCCCGCCACCTGCTGAGGTGAGTTTTTTTAATGGCAATGGATCGAGTTTGCTGAGTACAACCTGACCATCTTGATCTTTAATAAAGCCCCCCTGATTCGGTAAGGGCAGGGGTGAACCTGCAGAAGTGCCAATACCAATAACAGAAAAACGATAACCCTGTTGATGTAATTGTTTGATGTTTTTCTTAAGTGCACTGAACTGTTCAGCTTCAATGCCATCGCTTAACAGCAATATATCACCCTGTGCAAAGCCGGCATTTTTAAATAGTTGTTTTGCTGTATCTAAAGCATCAAGAAGATGAGTACCGTTTAAAGGCATAATTGATGAATTCAATGCCGGTAAAAGTGACTTGATGGTTTTATTATCAATGGTCAGCGGGCTGACGGTATGTGCATCTCCGGCAAAGGCAATCAGAGCTGTTTGTCCTTCTTTTTTGCGTTGCAGAATATCAATTAGTTTGAGCTTTGCCCGCTTAAGTCTGGAAGGCTTGAGATCAGTGGCATTCATAGAGAGAGATAAATCCAGAATAATTACCAGAGCATTACCCTGTTGAAAAACAGGCTGCTCTTTTTTTTCCCAGCTTGGGCCGGACAAAGCAATGATTCCGATGAGGAAAGCTAAGGGGGTTATCCAGTTTAGTAATTGTAAGGATTGTAATTTCAGATTGTTTTTATCACGTTTTTGTTTTGCTAATTGATAGGCTAAAAGAGCTGGGTCACAGACATCTTCCCAGCCGCTTTGACTGCTGCTATGTCTGTTTAATAAGACTAAAAAAAGAGCAATAAGCGGCAGGGCAAAAAGCCATTCAGGACGAAGGAAATGAAATGTTTCAAACATTAAAAATTCCTCTTCTGCTGCAGTATAGAAACCCGGCTCAATAACATCAACAGACTGATAAGCAACGCAATGGATAAGGGCCAGTAAAAAAGTGCCTTGCTGGGCCGATAGGTTAAATTATCAGATTCTACTGGTTCAAGTTTGTCCAGAGTCTGATAAATCTTTTGCAGTTCTTCAGTGTCTCGTGCCCTGAAATATAATCCGCCGGTAGTTTCCGCAACCTGCTTTAATGTTTTTTCATCCAGATCACGAGAAGGGTTTACTCTTTGGCGACCAAAAAATGAACGTACAATCATCTCATCAGCACCAAAGCCGATAGTATAAATTTTAATGCCGATCTGTTGAGCCAGTTTAGCGGCAGTGATTGGGTCAATACCAGTATTGTTAGAGCCATCGGTTAATATAATTAATACCCGGGAGTCACTTTGATCGGCAGGCAGATCCTTCAGCCGTTTCACTGCCAAACCAATAGCATCACCGATAGCTGTTGCTTTTGAACCAGCCATACCGATAAAGGATTCATAGAGCATTTTTTCAATGGTTTTTCGATCAAAAGTCAGCGGTGTTTGTAAATAAGCATGATCAGCAAATAAAATAAGCCCCATGCGATCCCCTTCACGTTGGCGGATAAAGGGCTGTAGAACGGATTTAACGGCAACCAGTCGGTTTACGGCATCCTGGGCAAAAAACATATCTGCAGTTTCCATACTGCCGGAAATATCAACAGCCAGCATGAGATCACGACCACTGACGGGAATTTCAATGGCTTCCCCTGACCATTTAGGTTGTGCACTGGCGCTAATTAAAAAAATCCATGCCAGAAATGCGAGCATGAGTAAAGGGGGTACTGAATGTAGTTTCTGTGTGGATGAATGATTGCTTAGATGGTTCAGCTGCTCATAAAAGGGTACACGTAGTGTCTGCTTGATGCTTAGGTTTGCCGGTTTGCTGAAGCTGTAAATAATAGCAGGCAGGGGTAGCAATATAAACATCCAGGGCCAGTCGAAGCTATACATGAGTCTTATTTCCCTGTATAGATGGCTTTGCTTTAAACTCTTTAAAACTCTTGTTAATCATCTCTTCTGATGCGCTGAATAATTCGGATAGCAGTTGTGTATCAACTGGTTTGTGTGCTGATTGATAAGGTGTTTGAGTGATCAATATTGCAAACTTATGGCTAAAGGGCTTGTCTGTTGTATCAGAAATTTTGTCCAGCAGAGCTAGCCATTGTTCATTAGTGAGTGATGCCACACTGTCTCTTTGATAAAGGGACAATGCATAACGGCGTAAAAATACAGATAATTTTTTAATAGTTTCATGAGTGATCTCATGATTCGTATGTGATTCATTCTTTTGAGCTTGATAATACTCTTTGATTGAGTTCAGCTCCTGCAGTGCCTGTGACTTTAACTGCTTGCCTGTGGGCAGTGGTTTTTTTGGCTGTCTTTTAATTAAATAAATAATAAAAATAATAACTGTAATTATCAGTGCCAGCAGCAGCCACCAGCCGGGGGCTGGCGGCCAGAAAGTAACAGCTTCAGGTAAATAAATGTCGGCTAATTGACTCGGATCAAATGCTTCGATGGGTTCAGGCATAATCAGTGTCGGCTCCTGGCCACTCGACGGACACCCTGATCTTTACCCAGACTGGCGAGAAATTGATCCCCGACATTATCATGAGTAGCCAGATTGATAAGGTGAATTCTGTTCTGTATACAGAACTGTTCAATATCATCACTCTTTTTTTGAAATAGTTGCTGAAAAGATTGTCTTAATGAACTGTCATGAGTATCAATGGACTGTTGCTCTATACCATTGCTAATGCCATATCGACCGGGAGGGGGCAACTGGGCTTCCAGATCATCGTAGATATGAGTGATCAGCAGATCATTGTGTCGTGCAATATAGCGTATCCGTGTTAAACGGGTTTCATTTATCTGATTGAAATCTGTGGCCAGCAAAACAATACTGCCTGGATTGATTACTTTTTGAATGCGGGCAAATAATAATTCAGTATTTTGTGTTTCAGAGGCAGCACCGTCCTGAGGATTCTGGTTTTCGTTGTTATGGCTCTGGTTGTTGTGACTTTGGTTATTATGACTCTGGTTATTGTGAAAATCGGCCAATAATTTTAAAAATTGCAGCACGCCTCGATGGCCGCCTTTGGGGCGCATTTCCATGTGACTGGTTTCATTAAAAACCAGGCCGCCAATACGATTGTTATTATCCGCGCCAGCCCATGCAAACAGAGCTGCTGCTTTAGCCGCAGTGACGGACTTTAAGCAGTGTCGGGTGCCAAAATACATACTGCTGCTCAGATCAACAATAATAAAAACCGGGCGTTCACGTTCTTCATGAAAAACTTTGGTATGCACTTTGTCAGTACGAGCGGTGACATTCCAGTCAATATTGCGAATATCATCACCGGGTTGATAAGGCCGGACTTCATCAAAATTGAGCCCCCGGCCTTTAAAGGGAGAGCTATATTGACCGGATAGTGCTGAATAAGCCTTGCGTTGAGAGCCCAGAGACAGATGAGAAGACTGATAACGCAAGTGTATCAGGCCCTGAAGATCAACCCTGGTAGCACGGTTATTTTCGGCAACTGTTTCACTGGCATCGTCAGCAGCAGGATCTGTATCGGATTGTTTATTATTCCAGAAACTCATAATGATCTATAGCTCAGGGTACGGCAATAAAGCTGAGTAACTTATTGATATAATAATCCGTATCGATTCCATTGGCTTCCGCTTCAAATGAAAGCAGCAGACGGTGGCGAAAAACATCGGCTACCACAGCCTGTATATCGGAAGGAGCAACATAATCTTTACCGGCAAGCCAGGCATGGGCACGGGCGCAACGATCCAGAGCAATAGTTGCTCTCGGACTGACACCATAATTAATCCATTTAAGCAGATTTTGATCATAGGGTGATGGATCGCGAGTAGCCTGAATAATTGTTAATAAGTATTCTTCAACCTCATGACTCATATGAATATTGAGAATTTCATGACGAGCGGCAAATAAAACTGACTGAGTGATAAGCGGCAGATCAGGAACAACGATATCATCTTCCGATGTTTTTAATAATTCATCCTGCGCTTCTTGTCGATTAAGTTCCAAAATAGCTTTTTCAGCATCTTGATCAGGATAACCGATACTGATATGCATCAGAAATCGATCCAGCTGAGCTTCAGGCAGGGGATAAGTACCTTCCTGTTCAATAGGATTCTGAGTGGCCATAACCATAAAGAGTTTTGGCAATTGATAAGTTTCTCTGCCGACGGTAATTTGTTTTTCAGCCATGGCTTCGAGCAGGGCTGATTGTACTTTTGCCGGGGCACGATTGATTTCATCAGCTAATAAAAGGTTATGAAATAATGGGCCTTTTTGAAAATGAAAAGAGCCGTCCTGAGGTCTGTAAATTTCAGTTCCTGTTAAATCAGCGGGTAGCAGATCCGGGGTAAACTGAACTCGATGGAAATCCGCTTCAATCAGCTCTCCAAGTTCTTTAATGGCTCTGGTTTTTGCCAAACCAGGAGCACCCTCAACCAGAAGATGACCATCTGCCAGAAGGGCAATAAATAACTTATTAACCATGGCTTCCTGGCCGATGATTTTTTTTCTTAAACAATCTCTGGCATGTGTAATTTGTTGATATAAACTCATGATTTATTTTTTAAAATTCTCTTAATTGTTCTTTTTGTTTTAACCTCTCCCTTCTTAACATAAGGGGAGAGATTAAAACAGTAATTTTTGCCCCGCAGGAAGTGCCCTTGGAGTACGGTTGGTGCTCATTAGATGATTTTAGACCGGAATCAAACTTAAAAGTTCAGCTGTTTTTCTTTTAAACAAAGCTTAAACCAGAGCTTTAGCAATACTGACAATCTTCTTGCGTTTAAAAAGCAGCTGCCAACGACTGCCGCCCAGCTGCTGCCATAGGACCGCTGCACGAATACTGCTGAGCAATAAACTGCGTATCTTATTGGCATTATCTGAGTTATTTAAAATTTCAGGTTCACCTGAGACCATAATTTGAGGTTTTAATTGGCTGATCGTATCAGTGTAAAGCCCACCGAGACTGGCATAAATATTTTCGTGGTTCAGACCAAAGTGATCTACCTGGCCCCGGGCTTTTTCAATACCTTCACTGAGCTTTGCTAACATTGACTGATCTTTAAGCAGTTTGTTGGCTAAAAAAAGCACACTGATGGAATAACGAGTCAACTCAGTATCTCTTTTTTTATCCGAGTCACCGAGCTGTTGCTGGATCAGCAGCAGACCCTCTCGAATACCGGCAATATCCTGAAACACATCCAGTGTATTTTCAGGAGCAGTATTTAAAATAGCTTTCACTGCAATATCCAGATAATAAGGATCACTCTTACCGGTACGGGCAAGCTGCTGCATCTGCTTACAGTTTTGAAAAATACCTGCGAGTGCAATGGTGCGTTCTTCCATGGGTGTTAAATGTTTACTGGTCACTTTAGTTTCTCAATTCTGGTTTCTCAATGCTGGTTTCTCAGTTCTGATCATTGACTACACGAATCTATAACGCCGCCGCCAAGGCATATTTCACCCTGATAAAAGACAACGGATTGTCCGGGGGTGACTGCAAATTGAGGCGAGTCGAATTCTACCACACAACTTGATGTATTTTCTGCGTTCTGGGTTGTGCTTTTGCTGTTTGTCGTAACTGATGTAATAGTGCAGGCCTGATCGGGTTGACGATAACGTGTTTTTGCCAGGCACTGAAACGGAGGAAGTGGTGCTTTGCCACTCACCCAATGTAAATTTGAGGCATTCAGAGTTTGGCTATAGAGCAGAGGGTGATCTTTGCCCTGAACCACAATCAATTGGTTTTTCGGCAGATCTTTTTTTGCTGTAAACCACGGTAGTCCAGAGTCACCCTTGCGCCCGCCAATACCCAGCCCCTTACGTTGGCCCAGAGTGTGATACATCAGCCCCTGATGCTGACCAATGATCTCACCCTCCGGGGTCACCATATCTCCCGGTTTAGCAGGCAGATACTGACTGAGAAATTTTGTAAAATCACGTTCCCCGATAAAACAAATGCCGGTTGAATCTTTTTTATCCCAGGTGGCCAGATGAAATTTTTCTGCCAGATGGCGAACCTCCGGCTTATCCAGCTCACCCACCGGGAATAAGGTTTTTGACAGGGGATACTGGCCCAGAGTATAAAGAAAATAACTCTGATCCTTATTATTATCCTTGCCTTTGAGCAGGAAAAACTCACCGTTCTCTTCTTTTACCCGGGCATAATGTCCCGTGGCAATTTTCTCGGCACCCTGAGCCAGAGCATATTCCAAAAAGACCTTAAATTTGATTTCCTTATTACAAAGAATGTCAGGATTTGGAGTTCGGCCTGCTTTATATTCAGATAAAAAATAAGCAAAAACATTGTCCCAGTATTCAGGGGCAAAATTGACGCCATGAAAGGGGATATTCAGCTCAGCGGCAATGCTTTGGGCATCTGCAAAATCTTCTTCTGCCGGGCAATAAGATCCATCATCATCTTCATTCCAGTTTTTCATGAAAATTGCGGACACATCCAGTCCCTGCTGCTTCAATAGCAATGCGGTCACAGAAGAATCCACACCGCCGGAAAGTCCAATAACGATATGTCTGGAGTGAGCTTCTTTTTGTGTTACTGTGTGAGTTGATTCAGTCATCAGGGGTCCAGCCGTTACGCCATAGTGATAATGAAATAATATGGGGACGTACACCATTATCTTCAAACCAGGAATCAACAGCAAACTCAGCCCCCATGTTTAAGGGAAGGACTTCTCGCATGGCCCCGGAACTATGAGGCCAGCCAAAAATAAAAAAACCACGAGTCACATGATCCATCGGTTCATGCCATTTCAACAAGCCCTGCTTGTGCAGAATAAGTAAGTAAGTTGTGGTATTAGTTGATTCGTCAATACAGTCTAATTGACCATAAGAACCCATGGACTCAAATAATCCCGCTTTATCATGAGTGGTATCAGTTTTAATACCAACAATTTGCTCAAATTCAGCAATGGCATCAGCAATCTGCAGTCGCTCTGCTTCAGGCGTCTCTGCTTCAGGTAAAAAATGAGCCTGGATTTTTTGCCATTCAGTGTTGCTCAAAGAAAGTTGTTCAACCGTTTTACAGCCCTGGTTATGGCACATTGAAAAGTGCGTCACATCAGGTGACGTGATAATATCGTCCCGGACAAAAGTGTCTGCATTAATCATATTGCTAAAAAGCAGCAATACAAGTGTCAGTAAATAATAAAATGTTTTTTTGTCTGATTTCATATAATTTATTGTTTTATTTTCTTCTTAAGAAGGGGATTAAGTAAGGGCTGGAGTCAATGCCCTGGCAATATTCAACTAACATTTAATACTAAATGCTCGCCCGGCTGCAACTCCCCCAATCGCCACTGTCCAATACGATGTCGGATCAACCGCAGTGTAGGAAACCCTGCCGCCGCCGTCATACGTCTGACCTGACGATTTTTGCCTTCAGAAATTGTTAACTCCAGCCAGGAAGTCGGGATTTCTTTGCGAAAACGTACTGCTGGTATTCTGGGCCAAAGTTCAGGCTGAGAAATTTTTCTCACTTTAGCCGGGCGGGTCAGACCATCTTTGAGTTTAATGCCTTTTCTTAATTGTGTGATTGCCTGCTCATCAATTGCTCCGTCCACCTGTACCCAATAAGACTTTTCTTTGCTATGCTTAGGGTGCGCGATCTGATGCTGCAAGGTGCCTGAATCGGTTAATAATAACAAGCCTTCACTATCACGATCCAGTCGACCAGCAGGATATACTTTATCAATTGATAAATAATCCGATAAATTTTCCCTTGTGGATGCATGAGCTTCGTCTCTGTCAGTAAACTGGCATAAGACATTATAGGGTTTATTAAAAAGAACGAGTTTAGGCATATCTCTGGGGGTCATCCTGGTGTGTGACTGATACGATATTGTAGCATATTATGACTCAGGAGCCTGTCCAGGAATGCATAGTACACAACTTTCTCAGCCAGACGGCAAACTGGAACTCTATAAGGTTCTGGAGCAACTGATCACTGATGGTCTGGTTTCAAAAGAAAATGCTCAGGTGCTCAGAGCTTTAGACCGAAACAATCAATATTCTAAACAACATCCGTTTTTAGTGATCACGGAACGGGGCTGGAAAAATCACTCCCGCCCGGATCAATTGATAACCATGGAGGAATTGGTCAACTGGTTATCTGATAAAACGGGCATCAAAACCAAAAGAATTGATCCCCTGGTGATAGATGTTCATAGTGTGACTTCACTGATGTCCTTTTCATACGCCAAAAACTTTAATATTCTTCCCGTTGAAGTGACTCAGGATAGTGTTTATGTTGCTACCGCACAACCATTTCAACTTGAATGGCAAGCAGAAATTGAACGCATTTCAGGCAAAAAAATCAAATTAGTACTGGCTAAACCTGATGACCTGACTCATTTTCTGATTGAATTTTATAGTGTTTCCAAATCCGTCACACAAGCTAAATACCAGTCAGAAGATGAAACATCCGGTATTCAAAATCTTGAACAACTCATTGAAATGGGCCGGGAAGGTAATCTGGATGCTGACAACAATCATATTGTGCGTATTGTTGACTGGTTATTGCAATATGCCTTTGAACAGCGAGCCAGTGATATTCATCTGGAACCTCGAAGAGAACAGGCCAATGTCCGGTTTCGCATTGATGGTATTATGCAGCAGGTGTATGAAATTCCTGCCGCAGTTATGAATGCCGTATCCAGTAGAATAAAAATTCTGGGGCGTATGGATGTTTCCGAAAAACGTCGTCCCCAGGATGGCCGTATTAAAACTAAAACACCTGCTGGTCTGGAAATAGAACTTCGATTATCCACCATGCCCACCGCTTTTGGTGAAAAGCTGGTGATGCGAATTTTTGACCCGCAGGTATTACAACGGGGATTCGAATCACTGGGTTTTGGTAAGCTTGAGCATAAAGTCTGGCAGGATATGATCAAACAGCCAAATGGTATCATACTGGTTACCGGACCCACCGGCTCCGGTAAAACCAGCACACTCTATACCACATTGCGCCAGCTGGCCAAACCCGAAGTCAATGTTTGTACCGTAGAAGATCCTATTGAAATGATTGAGCCTATGTTTAATCAAATGCAGGTTCAGCAAAAACTGGATCTGGATTTTGCCCAGGGTATCAAAACTTTAATGCGTCAGGATCCAGACATCATAATGATTGGTGAGATCAGAGACAAAGAAACGGCAGAAATGGCCATTCAGGCATCCTTAACCGGTCATCTGGTTCTATCAACCCTGCATACCAATGACACACTTTCTGCACTGATCCGACTGCAGGACATTGGTGTACCGCCTTATCTTATCCATTCCACCATAATCGGTATTATGGCACAACGTCTGGTAAGAACTCTTTGTCCTCATTGCAAACAGGAAAGCAGTATTGATGAAGATGTCTGGAATGATATGGTTAAACCCTGGAAAAGTACTCTGCCCCAAAAAATTTATCAGCCTGTTGGCTGTCTCGAATGCCGTAACACCGGTTATATGGGGCGCATCGGCTTATTTGAAATGTTGCCCCTGAGCCAGGAATTCAAACACCTGCTCAGTCAGGATGCAGACATGGAACAATTGCGCAGACAAGCAATGAAAGATGGTTATAAACCCTTGCGTCTGAGTGGTGCTCAAAAAATTGCCAAAGGCATCACCACCGTTGAAGAAGTGCTGAGAGTCTCTCCCGCACCAGTCGCCTAAACACTCCCTAAACACTTCATAGTTATCTAATGTCTAAAAAATTTACACACTAAGTAAGGGAAAAGCATTGCACTAACGAGGTACTTGCAAAATTGCTCTCAACTTCCCCCTTCTTTAGAAGGGGGACTGAGGGGGTTGCTTCTTTTGCTTATAAGCTCTTGATAATTAAAACTATCGCCTCCCTCAAGTCCCTCTTTTTGAAAAAACAAGAAGCAAAAAACAGCCATTTTTTAAATCTTGCAAGTACTTCCTTATAGTTAATCCATAAGTGTCGAATTATTTTACACCTCTAAATTCGAACTAATAAATTCATAAATATTATTTGTTTATAGTGTTGATAAATAAAGAATTTTTCTTGTCAGGCATACTATATGCTTAATGTAGTAAATTAATAATATCATTATATTGCAAGTATTTATTTTATTGGAGTGGTGGATTTTATGAAAAAAGCTTTTTTTATACTCATATCAGTTTGTATTAGCGTGTGGTTTACTGTCAATGCCAATGCAACGCTTTTAGATTTTAATGATCAGAATAATCCAGGAATAAATTCAGGTGCTGATATGAGCTGGAATAGAACCTAACATCCACATCCTGATTTATCTTTCATTCCAATAGTTAACATTTTACGCCGCAGATAAGCAATTTTAGACTGCAGCGGCAGATTTTTCGGGCAGACATCTTCACAACCGAGCAGTGTCATACAGCCGAACACGCCGTCTTCATCACCAATCAAATCATAATAATCCTTATCGCTGCGTTTATCCCTTGGGTCTAGCTGATAGCGTGCAATTTTATTTAAACCCACTGCACCGACAAACTCTTCCCGCATTTGAATGGTGCCGCAACCTGCGACACAACAACCGCACTCAATACAACGATCCAGTTCATAAATTTCATCCGCCAGTTCCGGTTCCATAGGTTCTTCGAGAAGGTTAAAATTAAATTCACTCTCTTCCTCATGTATCCAGGCCTCAAGACGTTCATTGAGGCCACGCATCCAGTTGCCGGTAAATACTGATAAGTCACCGATTAATTCAAATACCGGCAGGGGAGCCAGAGTGATTTCACCAGGAAGTTTTTTGGTCAGAGTCCGGCAGGCCAGATCAGGCTTGCCATTAATGATCATTGCACAACTACCGCAGATCCCGGCACGGCAGACAAAATCAAATTTTAATGAGGCATCATGATGCTGGCGAATATCATTGAGTGCAATAAACAGCGTCATGCCGGGCGCTTCTTCAATTTCGTAGGTTTCCATACGAGGTTTATCGCCTTTAACATGTGGATCAAAACGTAAGATACTGATCTTAAGGCGGCGGTTTGTTTCAATTTTCATACTTTAGCTTTTCCTGGAAGGACGAGTGGCCAGTGGTTCAACCAGCCGTTCATTCTTGCCACGATATTTCTCTGGCAATAAGTCTTCATAGGCCATTAACTCAGCCTGAACTTTAAATCGATCCATGCCCTGTTCCCTGGCATTGCTTAAACACTTTTTAATTTCTTCCCGGCGTATTTCACTATCAGGATGCTGGATGGTCATATCCTTACCATATCCCCTGAAACCGGGAGGTAGCTCCATTGACTTAATGTCCAGTTGCTCATAGCTGACGACAGGTACATCAGAGTCAGGATCAGGCCAGCTCATAATCGTCCGTTTAAGCCATTCCTCATCATTACGTTCAGGATAATCCTCTCTGGAATGTGCGCCGCGACTTTCAGTTCGAAGCAATGCACCATAGGCTGCGGTTAAAGCAATTTTGAGCATACGTTGAGTACGATAAGCATTCACCAAAGCCGGATTAGCCGCCCGGGATTTTGAGCGCTTTACTTCAATATTGTTACTTCGTAGAAGAAGTGCTTTGAGCTCATTGACGGCATGTTCAAGCTCCGTACCATTACGAAAAATACCAACCTTATCCATCATGATCTGCTCCATAGACTGACGCAGTTCATAAGCATCTTCACCATTCTCATTATTAAGTAAAAACTCAATTTTATCTTTTTCCTGCTGAAGAAATGAGCCAATAGTATTACTGTTTACATCCACGGAACTCTCTGCTTTATCACAGAAATCAGCAATATATTCTGCGGCCAGCATACCGGAAACCACCGTCTCACTGACTGAATTTCCTCCGAGTCGATTAAAACCATGTATATCCCAGCAGGCGGCTTCACCACAGGCATAAAGTCCTTTCAGCGTCTGAGATTCTCCAGTGTAATTAGTGCGAATACCACCCATGGAATAATGCTGGGTCGGACGCACAGGGATCCATTCTTTTGCTGGGTCAATGCCTAGAAAACTCTCACAGATTTCTTTGACTTCACGCAGGTTTTTCTCAATGTGTTTGCGTCCCAGAAGGGTTATATCCAACCACAGATGATCGCCATAGCGAGAGCTCACACCTTTACCCTTGCGTAAATGCTCTATCATACGTCTGGACACCACATCACGCGAAGCCAGATCTTTTTTCTGAGGTTCATAATCCGGCATAAAACGATAACCGTCCACATCTCTCAACACTCCGCCATCACCACGACAGCCTTCAGTGGTTAAAATACCCACAGGAACAATTGCAGTAGGGTGAAACTGAATGGCTTCCATATTGCCCAGAGTGGCAATACCGGTTTCAAGTGCAATGGCCTGTCCCATGCCTTCACAAATAACTGCATTGGTAGAGACACTATAAATACGACCATAACCACCAGTGGCAATTGTTGTTGCTTTGGCTACAAAAGCACTGAGTTCACCAGTCATCAGATTGCGCACAATCGCACCATAACAGCGCTTATTTTCATGGATTAATGCCACAGCTTCCATGCGTTCACGCACATCAATTTTTTGTTCATGTGCCTTATTGTCCATGGCATAAAGCATACTATGCCCGGTACCATCAGAGGTGTAACAGGTGCGCCACTTTTTTGTCCCGCCAAAATCACGAGCGGTAATCAGACCATGAGCATTATCCTGCTCGGTTATGGTTACTTTTTTGGTATTAATAATCGCCTGATGATCACCCTGTTTCACCCGACTCCAGGGAACTCCCCAGTGAGTCAGCTCACGAATCGCCTTAGGTGCGGTATTAACAAACATACGCACCACTTTCTGGTCAGCTCCCCAGTCGCTGCCTTTTATGGTATCTTCAAAGTGGATATCTTCATTGTCTCCCTGGCCCATAAAAGAGTTAGCCAGACTGGCCTGCATACCACCCTGAGCTGCAGCTGAATGAGAACGTTTAGGCGGCACCAGACTGAGTACAATAACATCATGACCCCGAGACTTAACCCCTGTTGCGGTACGCAAACCTGCAAGACCACCACCAATTACCAGGATATCGGTATAAATAATTTTCATGGTTGTACCTCTGCAGGCTGTTCGTTACTTAAGATAAAACGTTCACCAGCTCGATCAGAATGTTGATAACCGATGACCATATAAGTACCCAGAGACATCAGACTAATTCCCAGATAAACAAACAGAGTGATAAACATCAGTTTTCTCAGCAACTTCCGGCGCTGTTTCGGTCTGGCACCTTCAAATATTCCCCATTTAAGAGCCAGTCGATACAGTCCAATTGCTGCATGTAAAATGACACAGATTAAAAGCAACAAATACAGTGGCCACATCCAGTCACTATAAATACGATCCGCTGAGGCATAAGGGCCGATATCAGAAGACTGGGTCATCATTATATACAAATGTACAGAGCCCAGAAAAAACATCATAAAGCCGGTAATCGCCTGATAAAACCAAAGCCTGGTATCACCGTGCTCAATGTGCTGCATATGACTCATAAAGAGTTGATATTGACGATAACTGGAGGGAAATTTTCGGATGGCCAGCATGGCATGCAGTATAAACAGCAAAAAAATAGCCGCAGCAAGAAATGAAATGATCCCCGGATAAGACTCACCAAAAAAATAATAGCCTTCAAATAATCGTGTGACAGCATACATGGCATCTTTACTGATGATAATACTGGCTTCAAAAAGCAGATGGGCGGCAATAAATAAAGCCAGGATCAAGCCGGTCATACTTTGCAGAAAATCCAGGCGTGCTGGCATATGACTGATGTAACCGCACAAATAAGCAGCAACACTCTTATGCTCCCTGTCATGTCTCATGGAATTGCCTCTGAATTATTAGCGTGGCTGAAGAATACAAACCTATCGTATCAAATATCAGCTGATAATTAAAAATTTTCAGTTAATAGTAGCTGTTGTTGTCAGAGTGAACTATTATCATGGGTGTCTATCCATTTGAAATGGGCAGGCTTTCATTAGTCACAAAATATCATCAAGGAATTTTACAATGAAAATGAGACAAAAAATACTGCTGGCCTGTTTATTGATTTTCACTTTTTCAACTACCAGCGTATGGGCATGGGATGCCAATGCAGAAACAAAAGCCAATGAAACATTGGCACATTTTCTAACAAAAGATAAATCTATCGATAACTTTTTTAAACAAGCTTATGGCTACGCTGTCTTTCCAACCATCGGGAAAGCAGGCTTCATCGTGGGTGGTGCACATGGTGAAGGGGTTGTTTATAAACAGGGTGTGGTCACAGGTTTTACAAAAATGACTCAGGTCAGTGTTGGCTGGCAAGTGGGTGCAGAAGCCTATCGTGAGATTATCTTTTTCCAGAAACAGTCTGATTATGAAGAGTTTATTAAAGGCAGTTATGCCCTGGGCGCCCAGGCATCAGCCGTAGCAGTTAAATCTGGCGTAGCAACACAAACAAAATACAATAATGGCGTAGCAATATTCACTGACTTTAAAGGAGGTTTAATGGCAGCAGCCAGTGTCGGAGGTCAGAAATTTACCTATGAAGCAAAATAATTTTCACAGGCTCAGGCACCGACCATATGAACAGATGCTTTTTTCAAACCTTTATCATGGATGTTGTTGCCTGAACTGACATGATTTACTCCCGTTCAAATGACAGTAATAGATCAAATACACAGCTCTTTGTCAAGATAAGTTAAGTGCGATCGCCCTGGCTTATCTCGTCTGCTCTCTACCACAAGTACTGGAACAGTGCTAAAATGTGCTTTCAACAACCGACAACTGACAGCTCTCTTTATGAACAGTTCTGCTATTGCTGACTTCCATCAGGGCCTGAGTTTTCAAAGTTTTGAAGAAGCGGTCATTGACGCCAATATTTCAGGTGTTGTTCTGAACCAGCTTAATATTACAAAAGCTGAGAAATACTATATTGCGAGTACTGCAACGGCTACTACAGCAACTATGGTTATACCGATTAATAATTAATAATAAATAATAAAGCAGGGAAAAATATGAAAATTGCAGTTGCAGGTTCAGGCTACGTCGGCCTGTCAAATGGTATCCTACTCGCACAACACAATGAAGTCGTCACTCTGGATGTGGTTGCTGAAAAAGTTGAGATGCTTAATAAAAAAATCTCACCCATTGCCGATGACGAAATCGAAGCCTACCTCAAAAATAAGCCCCTGAATTATCGTGCCACCCTGGACAAAGAGGATGCCTATACCAATGCCGACTATGTTGTCATTGCTACCCCCACAGACTACGATACCGAAAACAACTCCTTTAACACCAAAACAGTTGAGTCTGTCATAAAAGATGTAATGGCCATTAACCCCGATGCCGTCATGGTGATCAAATCAACCATCCCGGTAGGTTACACACAACATATCAAAGAAGAATTTAACTGTAAAAATATTTTTTTCTCACCGGAATTTCTCAGAGAAGGCAAGGCGCTCTACGATAACCTGTATCCTTCCCGTATCATCATAGGTGAAGAAAGCGAACGCGCAGAAAAATTTGCCTCTCTTCTTGCCCGGGGCGCATTAAAAGAAAACATTGATATTCTTTATACCGATTCCACAGAAGCTGAAGCCGTTAAACTGTTTTCCAACACCTACCTGGCTATGCGAGTTTCATACTTTAATGAGCTTGATACTTATTGTGCCACTCATAGTCTAAACACTCGTCATATCATTGAAGGTGTGAGCCTGGATTCCCGTATCGGCTCTCACTACAACAACCCATCCTTTGGTTATGGTGGTTACTGTCTGCCCAAAGACACCAAACAATTGCTGGCCAACTACCAGGATGTCCCCAATAATCTTATCAGCGCCATTGTTGACGCCAACACTACACGTAAAGATTTTATTGCTGATAGTGTTATTAAAATGGGCCCCAAAACTGTCGGCATCTACCGACTCATTATGAAAGCCGGATCAGACAACTTCCGCTCATCGGCGATTCAGGGCATTATGAAACGCATTAAAGCCAAAGGTATTGAAGTCATCATTTATGAGCCAGAATTCCACCAAGAAGAATTCTTTCACTCAAAAGTTATCAATGATTTAGAAGAATTTAAAAAACTCCCTGATGTTATTATCGCCAACCGCATGACCGATGATCTCAGTGACGTAAAAGACAAAATCTACACCCGCGATCTATTCGGCGTCGATAGTTAATCCAGCCATTTAAGGATCCATGCTCTTAATTAGCATCCGTATGAATAATACATCAAAGTGATGGCTTTGAAGCGTTGAATTTTGCCAGTGATGCTACTTTGTTGAGCAGTGGTTTTTTCGTTTTCTATTTTAATGGGTTTGTTGGTTTTGTATCTGCTGAAATCAGCTCTGGATATTGACTTGAACCCTGGTTTTTCTTTAAGGATATGGGGCTGGTTTCAGGAAACTTTTTTGTGATAAGATGGTTTGATTTAAGAGGATATTTTTGTGGGTAATGCGCTTCAGGATCAGTTGCTTAAGGCCGGATTAGTGGATAAAAATAAGGCTAATAAGGCTAAGAATGCAAAACATAAAAAGATGAAACATCAGCGCAGCAATAATCAGGTTGTGGTGGATGAAGCCAAAGAGCTGGCGTCTAAGGCGATGCAGGAGAAGGCTGCACACGATAGGGAATTAAATCGCCAACGTGATGAAAAATCTCAGCAAAAAGCGATTGTTGCACAGATAAAACAGCTGATTCAAAGCAATAAAGTGGCCAAGGGAAATGGTGACGATCTGGCCTATAACTTTGAGGATAATAAAAATATTAAACGAGTTTTTGTGACTCAGGATACTCATGATCATATAGCTCAGGGAAAGCTGGCCATTGTGAAGATTGACGGGCAGTATGAAATCATACCAGCACCAGTGGCTGATAAAATAAAGCAGCGGGATGTAAAGTATATTATTTTACGTAATGATCCTGCAGAGCAAGTTGGTGAAACGGATGATTTTTATGCAGATTATGAAATCCCCGATGATCTTATGTGGTAATTAATAAAACTGGAATAATATTCGAATGAAAAAACCACCTGAGAGCAGTTTTTTTGTGCTAAGACGCAGGCGAACTTCTGCTCTTATTTTTATTGGACTATTTCTATGTGTGTTGTCAATGACGGCACATTCTTATTTATTTTCGTCAAAGTTGTTTCCAAAACCTCCAGCCATTGAAAAAGATGTTCGCTTCTGGAAGCAGGTATATACTAAAATTTCAACTTCAGAAGGTTTTATCCATGATAATGCAGATTTATCTGTGGTTTATGAGACCATAAAAATCCCTCCTAACCTAAGCTATAAAGCGCGTTCACGATACACTAAAAAATATAAAACTAAATATAAAAAGATACTTGGCAAGTTAAGCCTGGCTGTTAAAAAGAGCCCTAAAAAAAATCTAAAATCACTACACTTAAGCAAAGAAGAAAAAAGGGTGCTTGCTTTATGGCCTGAAAATGTTACCTATAAAGAATTAAACAAGGCAAAAAAACGCATTCGCTTTCAGCTGGGACAAGCTAATAAATTTAAAGCTGGATTGATCCGTTCCGGGCGTTGGAAGCCTTATATTCTCAGTATATTAAAAGAAATGGATCTGCCTCTGGAAATTGCAGCTTTGCCTCATGTTGAGTCTTCTTTTAATTATAAAGCTTACTCAAAAGTAGGGGCGGCTGGTATGTGGCAGTTTACCCGTTCCACTGGACGTCGCTATATGCGGGTTGATCATGTTCTGGATGAACGACTCGACCCCTTTATTGCCACTCGTTCTGCAGCACGATTATTAAAAAATAATTATGCTGTGACCGGAACCTGGCCTATGGCAATGACAGCCTATAATCATGGTGCCGCAGGTATGCGCCGGGCGGCAAAGAAGTTAGGCACGACCGATATAGCAATAATTTTGCGGCGCTATAAAAGCCGTAGTTTTGGTTTTGCTTCGCGTAATTTTTATCCTTCTTTTCTGGCAGCTGTTGAAATCTCACAACAGCCGGATCACTATTTTAAAAATATTAAATTAGATCCACCTGTTGATTTTGAATTGATCCCCTTAGTTGATTTCATCAGTGCAGAGACAATTATTGATGCATTGAAAATTGACCGGCTTGCGTTTATGAATGTTAACCCCGCACTGAGACCTGCGGTGCTGGATGGCAATAAGTATATTCCTAAATCCTATAAACTACGTGTTGATCGTTCATCAACTGACAATATTGCTCGGATGTTGAGCGGTTTTGTGAATATTCCTGAGGACAAACGTTTTGCCCTTCAAAAACCGGATCATTATCATCGGGTCACCCGGGGACAGACACTGTCCATTATTGCTGCACGTTATGGAATTCGGACAAGTGATCTGGTTGCCAGTAATAATATGCGCAATAAGCATATTATTCGGGTTGGTCAGGTGTTAATTTTACCACAAAAAAGTGGTACTGCTCCGGTTAAAGAAATAAAAGTCAAAGAAAAAAATACGCCAGTTCAGGAACCTGTTGCGGTGGCCTCAGACGGTCTCTATGTAGTTAAAAAAGGGGATAGCCTGGAGCGGATTGCACAACGGAATGCAATCAGTGTCAGACAGTTGCTGGCGTTAAATAACTTGCCCAACAGGAACAAGATCTATCCGGGACAGCGACTGGTTTTAGTGAAACAGGAAGAAATATCGAAGCAGAAAAAACTGCTAGTGGCTGAACTTGAGAAGACGCTATTAACTACGGCAGATAATAAAATAAAAACTGAAACTGCTGTTAAAAATATACCTGAAGCTTTTGATACGGGTGAGTTATTGGCTATAACTGAACCGCAGGAAGTTGAAGTAGTTGAAAATGGAGTTCTAGCAGCAAGCCGCTCGTTATTAGCTGATCCCTCTGATTACTCGGTCAGTGATCACAAAATGATTGAAATACAGGCGGCTGAAACGCTGGGTCATTATGCTGAATGGTTACAGATAAAAACCAGAGATTTACGTCGCTTGAATAAAATGAAGTATGGTAAACCAGTAGTGGTTGGTAAACATCTTAAATTGAGCTTTAAAAATGTCACACCGGATGAATTTGAAGCATTGAGGATTCAATATCATAAAAATTTGCAGGAAGCATTTTTTGAAAAAAACCAAATTGTTGATACCATTAAATACCGTTTAAACCACGGGGAGTCTATCTGGCGTTTGACCCGGAAGACTTACAAAATTCCATTCTGGTTATTACGCCAGTATAATCCTGATCTGGATATGAATCGTATCAGTGCGGATAAAATCATTACTTTTCCTAAGGTGAAACGACATAATATTTGAGCCTTTTGATTAACTTGTTTTGTGTTAAGATACTCATTTAATAGCAAGCTATTTATTAATCAGACTGATAAAAAGGTGAGTATGATGTCTAAACGAAAACGCAAAGTGCGTAATAAAGGTATGGATGCGCCTGTAAAAGCACCAAGAAACCCTCTGTTTGATCATCCATTGATGAAAAAATCTCATGTTCATGATAAGTCTCACAAGGCTAAGCGTCGGGCAGAGAAAGTACGGTTTGCCAGGGACTGGTATTCTCAAAGCGGTTTTTGTATTTTTAATATAAAGTCTGTTTTGAGAATGCTGGTTCCTTCTTCCATAAATACCGTCACCGATACAGCCAGAATTTAAGATTATTGGAATTTATTTTGCCAAAACCCATTGTTTTTTCTGTGATAGAGTCACCAGCGCATCCTAAATTATCTGCTTTATATGATGAAATGGGTTATGAGGAATTGCAATTTTCATCTATCAGGAAGGCGATGAGTGCCTTGAAGAAACATAAGCCTGACGTGATTGTTGCGGAGTTCTTTTATGCTTTTGGAACCAATTATAGCAGCAACCATATCAGTAATCTGGATCCTTTATTAATTACTCTGCAAAAATACCCGGATTATCAGCCTGAATTGATTTTTATGGTGAGTAAGAGGGAACGAGAGTTTATCACTAAGCTGGATGGACAGTATGTTGATTATTTTAGTGAAGATACTGTTTTGACTCAACCTGTAACATCAGAACAGGTCAGGGCCTTGTTGTAGAATATTTCTGAGAAACATGGGCGAAACCGCCTATGCTCTCAGTAGAAAAAAAGCCCGCCTTACCTGCTGGTGCTATTTAACTATGGTGTAGCAGGGAATGTATTCGCTGCCTGGCAGTTTCATGCGCTTTTGTTCGACAAAAGAACTGAGTAAATCATCCAGTGGTGAGAGAATTTCTTCATCACCGTTGATCTCAAATTTGCCGTATTTTTCAATAGACCGTATCCCGTCTTCTTTGACATTTCCCGATACAATACCCGAAAACGCCCGACGTAAGTTAGCAGCTAATTGATGGGTTTCCTGTTCTTTGTGCAGTTCAAGGCTGCGCATATTGTCATGTGTCGGCTCAAAGGGCAGTTGAAATTCTTTAGCAATATGCATGATCCAGTTGTAATAATAGGCGTCACTGGTGGCACGTCTGAAGTTGGATACTTCCTCGATCATGGATCTCATTTCACGAGCCACCAGTGCTGGATCATCAATGATTATTTTGTATTTTTGCTGAGCTTCATAACCAAGTGTCTTTTCTATAAATTGATGAATTCGCTTAAAGTATTGTTCACTGCTTTTTGGTCCGGTTAATATTAAAGGAAAGGGCAGTTCTTTGTTTTTCGGGTGCAGCAGGATCCCCAAAAGATACAGTATTTCCTCTGCCGTACCAGGCCCGCCGGGAAATACCACCACACCATGGCCCATGCGTACAAAAGCTTCCAGACGTTTTTCAATATCAGGTAATATGACCAGTTCATTGACAATGGGGTTGGGTGATTCCGCAGCAATAATGCCTGGTTCGGTAATGCCAATGTAGCGTCCATTACTAATACGTTGTTTAGCATGAGCAATATTGGCACCTTTCATCGGGCCTTTCATTGCTCCGGGGCCACAGCCTGTGCAAACATTTAAGTAGCGTAAACCCAGTTGATAACCGACTTCTTTGGTATATTCGTATTCTACCCGACTAATTGAGTGACCACCCCAGCAGACTGCAATATTAGGCAGCACTTCGGTTTGTAATACTTTTGCATTGCGTAGAATATGAAAAATGGCATTGGTGATGTCTTCACCTTTGCTCAAGTCAAAACGAGGATTGGTGTCGATTTCATTGCCGACAAAAACAATATCACGTAAGACCGAAAACAGGTGCTCTTTAATACCGATGATCATTTCACCATCCACAAAGGCTTGTTCCGGGGCATTGCAAACCTGAAGTTTTATGCCTCTTTCCTGTTGAATGACTTCGATTTTAAAATCAGGGTACTGCTCCAGAACTGCTTTGGCACTGTCTTCTGTGCTTCCGGTGTTTAATACGGCCAGAGAACAGGCTCTGAATTCATTGGCAAACTTTTCTTTGCTGGCATTGAGCAGGACACTGACTTCCCATTTGGATAATACGTCCATTTTGCCTTCAGGAGTGAGTCTTTCATTTACTTTTTGCATGTTGTTACTCGGTTATGAATGAGAGATCGTTGAGTTCATAATGTTTTTCTTGTTGATCAAAGGGGGAGA
>JADGDG010000021.1 GCA_016744995.1 Gammaproteobacteria bacterium | reverse complement strand
CAATAGAGTGATTCTGGTTTGGCGATGCATCCCTGCCCTCCATTATTCAGTATGTGGTTATAGGCTTATAATAATACCCTTACAAAATACAGTACTATTGATGATCAAGTTGTGAATGGCTTCACAGTTTGTCTCTAAAGTGCAAGCCCTGACTACTTTTTGCTTTTTTTATCGGTAGGAGTGGCTCTCTCAAAGACAATGGGATTCAAGGATTGTCTGGAACGGGCTGACTGGACAGGGCGTATGGTCAGAGAGGATAAAAGGGGAGGTATTGAGAATTGTACACCGGGTATTCTGCAAATAAAATTATGGCTGATGAGATGGACATAATTTCATTCTAGTATAGAGCAGACAATGTTATTAATTAATGGCTGTCCATAACTGATTCCGTGGATTTCACTTCACTACGGTGTCAGTTAGTGAACCGCCCTGTGCGGACCCGCATGCAGGGTGGTGTGGGAGCTGGAGGGTTAAGACCTCTGGCTACCCGATTAGTAATTTTTTAATTATTCTGGTAATTTACCATTGTAAATCAACCCTGTTGATTTTATTGAGTCTTTTAATATTTTTTCTTCAAAAATGTATTCATCATCAAAAACTGGATCATCTAAGAAGTGTTCGTCCCAAAAGTGTACCATAATTGGATCTAGCACCTGAATACAAAATTTAAATACTAATTTGTGAAAATCTGTATCAGGTACGGCTAGATGTTGAATTCTATTTCTTTCTTCACCAAATTCTTTATACGCAGTAAGTTCTTTAATTTCAAAACCAGTAGCAGCCCATAGTAAATCTGGCAACTTGCTGTATTGGGCTGTTTTAGATTTAGTCATAAGCTGCCCAATGGTTAATTTTTCTTCTTGCACTTGAGATAATTTTGGTAGATCTGTAAATATTAGAAGAGGATGTTCTTGAGCTATTGCTGCTTTAATGAGAATTTCTGTTGCTTGAGCAACATGTAATACACCTGTTGAAGCCCAAAGTGGATGTCTAACACCAGTAAAAATAACATGTTCGATTCCATGCCCTAATAGGTATTTACCTAAATCATACATATGATCCGATATTTTGTGAACTTCAGTATCCATATTTATTGATTATTGTATGAACTGTGAACACCATCATAATATCCTTGAGCAAATGTGGCGTGTGGACTTTTATGTCTTACTGTTTCAGCTTGGCTTTCTGGAAGTGAATCAAGCTCTATTGTGAAACTCTCTTTACGTTCTAAACCTGCTGAGTATCCTTGCTCATATGCACAGCCTGCGCACTTATGACGACCATGCCCCCCTTGATCATGGGGTAAGGATTGAAATGAAGGCCATTCTCGGTGATCTTTATTGCAAATTTCCATGAGCAAATTCTTGTTAAGCCATATTGACTTACAATGGATTACATATTACTATGGTTTCCTATAGGAGTCCATAGGAGATTTAATATGGCAAAAACTTTTTTCCCTGAGTTTATAGAGCATGTAATTGCTAGCCCACCGCACCCCAAATACACTCAATACAGGGTTTCTGTTGGTATGGAAGACTGGGAAGGCTCCTTTGTTCCTGTTGCAAAGGTTCAGATGGTCTACAACGGTACAGTTGCTGGAAGAAAAAGCCCCTCATATCCAATAGGTACAACTGATTACAATAATGTAAATAAGGTTTTAGATAAACTAGTTAATGAGGCATCAGCTAAATATGACGTTACTACAAGCAAAAATTGATGATCAACTTGATACTTCTGATGTAAGAATTGAAATCGGAGATTCTAGAGAAATTCTTCAAGATTTTCCTGAAAACTATTTTCAATCCTGTATAACCAGTCCTCCATACTGGGGATTGAGAGATTACGGTGTTGATGGTCAAATAGGTGCAGAATCAACTGTAGATAAATATATTGAAGATTTAGTTAATATTTTTAGAGAAGTTAGAAGAACACTCAAGGAAGATGGAACCTTGTGGCTTAACATAGGAGATTCTTATACAAGTGGTGGCCGAACATGGCGTGATGCTGACAAGAAAAATTCTGCAAGAGGAATGTCATATAGGGCACCAACCCCGCAAGGTCTTAAGTCCAAAGATCTGATCGGAGTGCCATGGAAAATTGCCTTTGCACTTCAGGCTGATGGTTGGTATTTAAGATCAGATATTGTTTGGTACAAACCAAACTGTCAGCCAGAATCAGTAAAAGACAGGCCTACTAGGTCGCATGAGTATGTTTTCCTCTTTAGCAAAAATGAGAAGTATTTTTATAACCATGAAGCAATAAAAGAGCCTACAGCAGATGGTAAAAAACTTAGAAATAAAAGAACAGTCTGGTCTATAAATACTGAACCTTTTAAAGAAGCTCATTTTGCCGTATTTCCGCCAGCTTTGGTTGAGCAATGTATGCTTGCTAGTAGTTCCAGAGGTGACTTGATTTTAGATCCATTCTTTGGTTCAGGGACTGTTGCACAAGTGGCAATTGAGCAAAATCGTAAATGTATAGGGGTTGAGTTAAATAAAGACTATGCTGTAATAGCTAAAAACCGAATTTCCCACCTTAATCGAAAATTACTTTAAATTGTTTCAAGCGAAAATTTCCATTCAGCATGCTTAATGCAAAGCTTTTTCTGAAGCTTTTTTATGTGAAGTTTTCGCTCTCCACCACCATCAAAATATAGTTGAAACTTTATATCTCCTGATCCATCAAAAATATTACATGATCCTATTTTTGGTATTTGCTGGCTTCTTTCAGAATATGATAAAATTCCACTTTTAGACTCAAGCAATAAATTCTTTGGAATTTCAACTAGTTCATAATGATATGTATTTGAAGAGTAGTTTTTAAGGTTGTTTGAAAGACACCTAAGTTGAAATATTCTCTCGTACGAAGTCATGTGCTCAAGAAACTGGTCTCTTAAGCCAACTAAATGCTCAATTTTATCAGTCCATTCACCCTTGCCAAGTTCCATAAATTTAGAAATCCATAGTTCATCAATTTTAATCTTCTTATCAGCCTGTGTTTTTAAAGAGAAATTTTTCCCATTAATAGTTATGTCTTGTCCTGGATTACCTCTATCTGCCAATTTTGCTTGAAATCCTACTTGGTTACAAATATCTTCCAGTGCGTATTCAAAACGATCTTTTGATAAAGCTTCTCTTGATAAGCAGTGATGAACTTTAAGGTAGTCACCAAATAGTTGTGTAAATCCATCTATTGCCATATCTGAATTTTTCAGTGACCATAGAACTTCATACGGAACAATGAGCTTTTCAATAATTGATTCTATTAGTAGAAGTTGAGGTTCTGAAAGACCTTCCATTTGTGTTATTAGAGTATTAATCCTGTTTTTATTTATTACCACCTATTACTCCTCTGTGTTGGGGCTTAACGACTCTATCACTGGTTCAAAAAAGCTTTGCTTGAGCTTTTTTAAATCCATGTGCATAGTCTGGTTAGGGATTTTCATCCCAAAGAATTTCTTTTATTGGTATTGCGTCTTGATCTTTAAAAATATTAACAATGAAATGAAGCAAATTTTCTTCATATGATTTTTCACTTTCAGGATCAAATATTTGTGAAACAATGATCTTATAATTTCCAGGCTCAATAGAAATCAAATTTTCAACAGAGTCTTCATGAGGTAGTATTTCATCTCTAAACATCGCTACAGATGATAATTCAGAATACGTAGTTATGAATAAACCTGATTCTCCAACAGAAATTCCACCAGTAAATTTTCTAAAAAAGGCTGGCAAGTCATCATTGTATTGCAAGCCAACATTCCAAATACCTTCATGTCCTGTACCCCAAATTTGAAGTGACATAGATGCCATTTGGACTTTGAAATGATCAATTAATTGGTCATATTCCCAATTTTTGTGAACAAATGTTTTATACTTTTCAATATCTACAATGCCAATAATACCATCATCATATATTTTATAAATATCCATTGGTTGTAGATTCCATAACGACTGCGTCTGTGGAGAGAAAAGCTTTGCTTGAGATTTTTTCAAGCAAAGCTTTTCTCTTCCATCAGCGCGCACTGGTTAGATCATTTTTTTTTAGAATCAATATATTGTGTTTTTCGTACTTCGCTATATCTCATATAATCTAAGTCACCTTGTGATTCTATAATACCTTGCTCGGCAAGCATTTTTACTCTCTCTGAAAAAAAAGAATCGGAGATGTCTGTAAAATCATCTTTGAAGTCAATCATGGTTGTTGCTACAACCATTGCAACTTTTCTCCATTGAAAAGTAATATTTTCAAGCAATTTGCAATCAATCTCCTTGAGTTCAGATTCAGATAGTTCTTCTTCTTTGCTTTCCAAATAAAAGCTTCTACCTTGAATAAGCTGCTCTACTCCATCAAAATTTTCTAATTCTGTTATTTCTTCCAGATAAATCATGGGAGGATCATCAGGCTTATTTTTAACTATTTCTCTTATATCGCTATTTCTAATAATTTCAACCGCTTTATCTTCAGCATTTTCTGAGTTTTCACTCTCAATAAATATGTTTTGAAAGAAACCATGTTTTTCCAATCCAGATTCAGTTTGAATGAGAAAGTTACTTCCATTCATTGATAAATGATATTTTTTCATATATTTTTAATCTAACCGTTAAATCTAAAGAAACACGCATATTGGCAATATCCGCTTCCGTATTTCTCAATTAAACATTATTGGTGATTAAGTCAAAAATAACATAATTTCAATGAGTTTTGTTCGATTTTATGTATTACCTGGTACTAAAATTCGATTATTTGAAAATAAAACTAAAATATCACACAGTAGAAACCAAGAATCTTTATATTTAGATATTACTGCTTTTAAGAGTTTAACTCAAAAGATACATTATGCTCAATGGCAGGTATAGGCCGTGACTGATATTAGTATGAAACTTTAACGCTCAGTATGAATCTTTATAACTCGCCTACAGTAAAAGAAAAAAGTAAAATCCTCGTTACTATATCTTGTTGAGATAGATTGCTCTTGCTTTTTCTTTGCTTTTGGACAGCACCAGTGAGGACAACTGAGGTAGAAGAGTGTGCGCGAGACTGGTTCGTCTAACTGGGGTGTCAGAAAACACGGACGTTTTCTGTCAAGCGACCCATGGACGGGCTAGAAGCGTCCCCAGTTAGATGAACCAGTGTCGGGTGCAATCGACAGGCTCAGCATTTAGTCCGAACGATCCCCCTTCTTTTGATTTTCGAACAACCAATGAATTACGCCCTGAAAGAAATTCCCTTGGGGTGTCACTATGTCCAAAATACAGTTTTTCACCAAAAATATAAGATACAATTGACAATTAATCACTGTTTAATTAGAATGATTGCAATTAACTGTTTTTAGTTTATTCTGTTTTATGTATTCTATTTTATGATATCTGGAGAAGGGAAGTATGGAGCTGACAAAGCAAATTATACGCTTTATTTTACGAATATTGTTTCGAGTTGAAGTTGAAGGGCTGGAAAATTATCATAAAGCCGGTGAGCGGGTTATGATTGTTGCCAATCATACTTCATTTCTTGATGCGGTATTGTTATCTATCTTTTTACCCAATCGGCTGACTTATGCCATCAATACTCAAATCGCACAGAAATGGTGGGTTCAGCCATTTGGACAGATAGTTCGATTTTTTCCAATGGATCCAGTTAATCCTCTATCAATAAAATCCTTTATTAAAGATTTAGAGCAAGATAAACGCTCAGTTATCTTTCCGGAAGGCCGCATTACTGTTACCGGCACATTAATGAAAATATATGATGGACCTGGTTTAATTGCTTTGAAATCAGGTGCGATGGTATTACCCATACGGATAGATGGTGCACAGTACTCTATTTTTTCACGTCTTAAAGATGTTGAACGTCAACAGCTTTTTCCAAAAATAAAATTAACCATTTTACCCCCTCAAAAAATTGAACTGGATGATTCAATTGTGGGTCGTGCCAAACGGATTGAAGCAGGTAAAATTCTAAAAAAAATTATGACTGATATGATTTATTCCACTAGTGACAATCACATGACCATAATGGATAAATTATTAAACGCTCGTAGCATCCATGGTTCAGGACAAGTCATTCTTGAGGATGTTGAGCGTCAGCCTCTGGATTATCGTAAACTTATTTTAAGAAGCAGTGTGCTCTCGCGTCTGATGGCTAAAAAAACACATTCAGGTGAAATAGTGGGACTGCTGTTACCCAATACCAATGTAACCGTGTTGAGCTTTTTTGCTCTGCAGAGCATTGCCAGAGTTCCTGCCATGCTGAATTATACAGCAGGTTATAAAGGTCTTTTATCGGCCTTAGAAACTGCACAGATAAAAACAGTTTATACCTCTAAACGATTTATTGAATTGGGAAAAATGGGTGACTTGATCAGTTTATTGGAAAAGCAGGTTAATATTGTTTACCTTGAAGAGCTGCGTGACGAAATTACATGGCAGGATAAGGCTTATGGGATTTTTTGCAGTCTGCTTCCTAAAATGATTTATGCTCAGAAGTGGCAGTCTGTTCAGCCGGACGATCCAGCGGTTGTGTTATTTACTTCCGGCTCAGAAGGTGTGCCCAAAGGGGTTGTACTTTCTCATAAAAATATCATCAGTAATACGATACAACTGGGTACAAAAATTGATTTTAATAAAAATGATGTCATCTTAAATGCCTTACCATTATTTCATTCTTTTGGTTTGAGTACAGCGACCCTGGTTTCTGTATTAAATGGCATGAAAGTCTTTTTATATCCCTCGCCATTACATTATAGAATTATTCCAGAAGTTGCTTATGATATTAATGCGACCATGCTTTTTGGTACAAATACTTTTTTAAAAGGTTATGCCAAATTTGCACATAGTTATGATTTTTATAGTATCCGCTATGTTTGTGCAGGTGCTGAGGCAGTCCAGAAAGAAACCAGAGATCTTTATGCTGAAAAATTTGGTCTGAGGATTTTAGAGGGTTATGGTGCCACCGAAACCAGCCCTGTCATTTCAATCAATTGTCCAATGGATTATAAAACAGGTACAGTCGGTACGATGTTGCCGGGCATGGAATACCAGCTTAAAGCCGTGCCCGGAATTGAAACGGGAGGACAGCTTTTTGTTAAAGGTCCTAATGTCATGAAAGGATATTTACGTCATGATAAGCCGGGTGTTCTTGAACCAGCGACATCAGAATTTGGAGCAGGCTGGTATGATACCGGTGATATTGTTGACATTGATGATGATGGTTTTGTTCGTATTAAAGGTCGAGTGAAACGCTTTGCAAAAATTGGTGGTGAGATGGTGTCTCTTTCGATGGTGGAGGAAATGGTTTCTCAATGCTGGCCTGATGAGCTTCATGCCGTTGTCAGTATTCCTGACCGCAGTAAAGGTGAGCAGCTTGTTTTAGTGACAACCCGGCAAAATACTCAAAGGAAAGAGCTTTCCACTTTTGCTAAAAAAAGCCAGATTGGTGAAATTAATGTCCCTAAGAATATTATTGAAGTAGAAAAATTGCCACTATTAGGCACTGGCAAAGTTGATTATCAGTCTGTTAAAAAAATTGCGGAGCAGTGATATTTTAGGTACTTATAAACTCAATTAGCTTTGACAAAAATAACAACATCTTTTTCAGGTGCACTGAATGCGGCACCCCAATGTTGGGCCAGCCAGTTAAATGTTTCTATTGAAAAAAAACAAATATGTGTGGGATCATTTTTATAGTGCCACTTTTTGAATGATTCCTGGTCAATGACTCGTTTAGTCATAATGCCCAATACTCCTCCGGGTTTCAGACAAGACCATAAACGTTCCAGTTCCTGACGTGGATGGTGCAGGTGCTCAATGACTTCAGTTGCAGTAATGAAATCATAAGACTGAGTGAGGGGGGTGAGATCCGGAGCATAGAAATAATCATAAATTTCTACTGAATGACCTGATCCTTTGAACATGAGAGATAGTGTTGGCCCCGGGCCGGAGCCAAAATCAAGGCCGGAGCTATTTGTTTGAATAAGTTTTGATAATGGCCTGAACAGTCGATTTAAAAAGTGTCGATAGCCCTGATCGTCAGCAGAATTTTCATGAAGATCATATTGTGCTTTTTCTTCTTCTAAGGTTAAAAACTGCTCTGGAGGAACAAAAACAAGTAAGCAGACAGGACAACGATAATAGTCTCTGTTCTTATGCGGGGAAGACTGATGTAAAGATGGATCCTGAAAGAAGAGTGTTCCATTGGCTGATTGACAGAGAGGGCAAGTTAAATTAGATATTTTGTGCGGCATCAGTGTCATTTTTAGCCATGATAATGCTTAGCGCATCATGAACAGTTTCCCGAACTTCAGGGGTTTCATCATCGGCAAGTGATTTAATGGCAGCAACAGCATCGCAGCTTTCTGTCAGTCCCAGATAATAGCAGGCATCATTGCGTAAATTAGCATTTTTTGACTGCAGCAATTCGCTCAGCATCGGGATCAGAGTTTGTAACGGAGCGCTGCCCTGAAACTCTTCAAATATAGCGCCAATACCAATTTTTGCACCCAGTGGTGTTTCTTCATTTTGCATCATTTTGGGAAAATGCCGGAATAACTCAGGACTCTTTCTGACCAGTTGGATGACTTTTTTTAGCTCACCCATGGTCAGTAATTCACTAAAATAATCCTGCATTCCTGTGTCAGACTGGACACGATCAATCCACATCTGAAGTTCAGCCTTTGTATGAGAGCCGGTCAATTCAAAAGGCCCGATTTTTATCCAGGGTACAGAGCGAATATTCAAAGCCTGAACTTTTTCTGGCACCAATGCCATATTGCTGACTTCCAGTTCAGCAATAGCTCCTTCTTTAATCAATTCAGACAGAGCTTGCAGAACATTGGGGCAGTGAGGACAGCCTGGTGCGATAATTAACTTGGCACTAATCATTTTGAGAGATTAATCAAGCTTAAGCCTGTTGGCAACAAAATCAATATCTTTATCACCCCGACCACTGAGGTTGACCAGAATACGCTGATCTTTATCCAGAGTTGCAGCCAACTTCATTGCATGAGCAACCGCATGAGCACTTTCCAATGCAGGAATGATGCCTTCATATCGGGATAGATCCATAAATGCATCCAGACATTCCAGGTCAGTGGCTGTTTCATACTGAACCCGTTCTATGTCTTTTAAATAACAATGCTGTGGACCAATACCGGGATAATCCAGACCGGAAGCAATGGAATAAACGGGTAGAGGTTCACCTTCATTGTTTTGTAGTAAATAGCAACTGAAACCATGAATTACTCCAGGGCTTCCCTTGGTTATGGTTGCCGCATGTTCTGGTGTATCCAGACCTTTGCCAGAGGGTTCAACACCAATCATTTGTACCTTATCGTCATCCAGAAATGCCGTAAACAGTCCCATGGCATTACTGCCGCCGCCCACACAGGCGATCAGATAATCAGGTAAAACGTCTTCCATGTCCATAAATTGTGCCCGGGCTTCAGTACCAACAATTGCCTGAAAATCTCTGACCATCATTGGGAAAGGATGTGGACCGACGACTGAGCCAATGGCATAGAGAGAATTTACGGGATCCTGAAGATAGGCTTCAAAAGCACTATCAACCGCATCTTTTAAAGTTTTCGTTCCCCGGCTGACCGGGATGAGATCAGCGCCCAGAATTTTCATGCGGATCACATTAGGATGTTCTTTTTCTATATCAATTTCACCCATGTGTATTTCACATTTTATACCCACCAGAGAACAGGCAGAGGCAAGGGCAACACCATGTTGACCGGCACCTGTTTCTGCCAGTACTTTTGTTTTTCCCATATGTTTAGCCAGCAGAGCTTCACCCAGGCAATGATTGATTTTATGAGCACCGGTGTGGTTTAAATCTTCTCTTTTAAGATAAATCTGTGCGCCGCCGCATTTTTCACTGAGATTTTTTGCATGGTAGACAGGGCTGGGGCGCCCAACAAAATGAGTTAATAAATCAGCAAGTTCATTTTTAAATGCATCAGTGTCTTTGATTTCCAGATAAGCTTCATTAATGCCATCCATTATTTCAATCAGTTCAGGAGGTAATTGCTGCCCGCCATATTCACCAAAAAAGCCTTTTTTATCGGGCATAGGTAAGAAATTGGGTTGGCTCATAGGATGATCCTTTTGTTATTTTTATAATTATTGAAACTTAAATATAGATTCAGGTTAACATAATGTGTAAAAAATAGCCTAAACTAACATTTAAATTAACATGAAAAAAAGTCATATTCTATATGCTGCTTAAAATTTATTCTATAGATATATAGAGAACATCAGCGGGTGCAATAGTCAAAGTAGAAGCAGAGTCATCAACAACAAAAGCAGAGTCATTAACAACAAAAAAACTCTTTGTCTGAAGGAAATGCCATACTTTACTGATTGATGATGAAGACTTAATTTGAAGCTATACGAAAGAATTATTGGGGCAATACGGTCATATGAATAGGAAACCTGTGCTGATGAGGAAATTCAGGCAATGCTTGATGAAGGGGTAATTGCTTTTATCCAAAAACCATTTACGATGGAATCACTGGCTGGCGTACTACAGAAAATTACGCCCTGGAATAAGTGCTGTCAGGGCACTGATTAATGCAAAGAGGGCAGTAAAATTAACAAGCTTAAGCTATTATCAAATAAAGGATTGGTCAAACTACTCTTAGCCTTTTCCTTCCTGAGAAGGGGAATTGAGGGAGAGGAGGCTTTTAACGGCAAAAAATTGAAACTTGAACGCTTTTTACCGTCACTCAGTCCTGTTTTCGTGGCTATTATAATATTTACATTTCTTTCTGACGTACTTGAAGCAAATGATGATAGTTTTTCATTAGATAAAAAAGCCAAGCTAAAAGAGGTATTGTTAACTGCCTATAAAAATAAAGGCAGCGACTATCAGCCCAGAACTGAGCATTTGAATGCTGACGGCACGCCTGAATATATAAACTGCCTGATCCTTGAAGAATCTCCCTATCTCATTCAACATGCACATAACCCGGTGAACTGGTATGCATGGGGAAAAGAAGCATTTGACAAAGCAAAACGAGAAAACAAACCCATTTTTCTCTCCATTGGTTATTCGACCTGTCATTGGTGCCACGTCATGGAAAGAGAAAGCTTTGATAACAAACTTATGGCTAAATACCTCAATGACCATTTCATTGCGATAAAAGTCGATAGAGAACGAAGACCGGATGTTGATAAGGTCTATATGACGGCTTTAATGATGGTTAAAGGTAGTGGAGGCTGGCCGATGTCTTCTATTTTAACACCAGAAGGAAAGCCCTTTTTCTCCGGCACCTATTTTCCTCCTGAAATGTTTATTCAAGTCTTAACGCAGGCCAATAAGTTATGGCAGAATGAGGAGCTAGAACTGCGGAAAATTGCTGATAAAATAGCACTTGCGGTACAAAATCGCCAAAAAGGACTAAAACAGGCAGAACACATCGGTAAAGAGCGCATCCAAATCGCAGTGATTAACCTGCTCAATCGTTTTGATGAGATACAGGGCGGATTTTCTTCTGCACCGAAATTTCCCAATGAAACCTATTTGTTTTTATTACTTGATACTGCAATCAGAGAACAGGACTCAGAAGTCCTCGCTGCACTTGAATTAACCATGGGTATGATGGCGCAAGGCGGTATTTATGATCAAATTGGCGGTGGTTTTCATCGTTATTCAACGGACAACGACTGGCTAGTGCCTCATTTTGAAAAAATGCTTTACAATCAGGCCCATCTAAGCCGGACCTATCTGCAACTTTTTTCGATAACTCATAAAGAATCTTACAAACGCATTGTGACGCAAACACTGGATTATGTTTTGCAGGAAATGCATGAGGGCAATGGCGGGTTTTTCTCTGCCAGTGATGCAGATAGTGAAGGTGAAGAAGGCAAGTTTTTTCTCTGGACTTATGATGAACTCAGCCAGTTATTAAGTACTGAACAGGCTAATCTGGCAATAGAACTCTTTAATGTGACCAGAGAGGGTAATTTTAGTGAACAGGAAATGACCGAGTCAGCCGACACGACAATTTTAAATCTGTCGGATTCGATTGCTGTGTATGCAAAAAATAACCAACTGGATATTAATGCACTTTATCAGAGTGTGGATGAAATAAGAAAAGTTCTCTACAACAAACGTCAGAGCAGAATTGCTCCGGATATTGATCGAAAGGTTGTTACCGCATGGAATGGCATGATGATCACTGCCTTTGCCCAGGCGGGCAAACAATTTGATGAAGAAAAGTATATTGATGTTGCCAGGCGTGCCGGAGATTTTCTCTGGCAAATTCACCATGTTGAAGGAAAAGGCGGTATTGGAACATTATGGCGGGCCAGTTTGAATGGCAAACCTTCTGTCACGGCAATACTGGCTGACTATGCTTACCTTGCACAAAGTTATATTGCACTTTTTGATGTTACAGATGATAGGAAGTGGTTACAACGAAGTGAGAAATTAACTCGAGAAATGCTGCTTTTATTCTGGGACAAAGAAGATGCCTCTTTTTATATGAGCCCTCAGCTAATAAATAAAAGCCCCCAGATAAGCAATAAAAACTCTTTGCCAGACAATAGTCAATCTGATGTTCTTCTTTTTGATCGCCCCAGGGATATTTATGATGGCGCAATTCCATCATCTAATGCTGTAGCACTGGAGGTGTTATCACAATTATATTATCGAACAGGTAATGAAAATTATAAAACCAAGGCCATGGCGCTTATTGCTTCACTATCATCAAAGATAAAAGTATCACCTGCATCATTTTCGTATTTTCTTATGGCTGTAAATCAACTTAATTTTGGCGAATTATCCGAGGTTCAATATGGCGGCAAAGGACATGTACGTATTGAGAAAACTGATTTGAATCATGATGATGTAAAACAGACAATCGAACTGGAAGCCTCTTTTACTATGGATGAGAACTGGCATATAAATAGTCGTTATCCTAATGATGAAGATCTGGAAGCGACATCAGTGTCTCTTGGTGAAAAGGCTAAAGGACATTGGAAGATTGTTCGGGCAGAATACCCTGAGGGAGAAGAGGTGACGCTTAAATTTAATGATTCACCATTATCTCTCTACCAAAAGTCTGTAACAATTAAAATTATTCTGGAGGCTGTCTCAGTGTCTGAGGATAAAGAATCAAAGGCATTAGTCTCAATTCCAGTTGAAGTGAGCTATCAAACCTGTAGTGATAAAGTCTGTCTAGCACCTGAAAATAAGGTTTTTTATGTTTTTCCAGGAAAGTAGGAAAATTATTGCCGTTTGTATGACAAAGCAGGGCTGTTAATAGTTTATTTTACGAGCTAAGCCGCACCCCAAGGGCACTTCTTCCAGGGCGTAATTTGCTGATTGTTTTAAAATCAAGAGAAAAAGAGGTGTCGGCGTTCGAATAAGTGCGTATAAAACGATTGCAAGGTATACTGGTGCAACCAATTGGGGCCGCTGCAAGTACATCCATGTAACGCTTGATGAAAACATCCATGTTTTCAGACACCCCAATTGATTGCACCAGTATACCTCACAGTCTCTTAAGGCATTTATTCTCTCTGGGAGTGTGCAAAATCAAAAGCAAAGAAAAAGCAACCCCCTCAATCCCCCTTTGAAAAAGGGGGAAGTAACAGCACAATAGCTCAAGCAAATGGGCTCCTACGCTTTTGACTTTTCTTTTGCTCTTGCTTTTGGACAACACCAGTGAGAACAACTGAGGTAGAAGAGTGTACGCGAGACTGGTTCGTCTAACTGGGGTGTTTGGAGCCATGGACGGCGACAGCAAGCGTCACATGGATGTGTTTAAAGCGTCTCCAGTTAGACGAACCAGTCTCGGGTGCAATCGACAGGCTCAGCATTTTGTCCGAACGCACCCCCTTCTTTTGATTTTCGAACAACCAATGAATTACGTCCCAAGGTAGATATTACATATCACTATATAGTATGAATCCCCAGTTATTCATGCCAAATGGCTTAAATATTGCATCAAATTTACTACCATGAAAAAAAGTATCTGCCAAAACTTAATTTTTATTTGTTTTTTCACTCTGTTTAACCTCCCGTTCACCCAGGCGGCTGAGCGGGAATATATTGTGTCTATGGAAAAAACAGAGTGGCTCAGTAGTGGTAAGAAAAATTATGAATGCAGTCTGTCTCAAATAATCCCTTTTTATGGTGAAGGAAAATTTATTCATAGGTCTGGCCATAAGGTTGAATTCAACCTGCTTAGTGATGAGCCGGTAATGGATGATAATGTTAAAATCATTGTTCAATCAGAGCCTCCAGCCTGGCGTCATGATGATACTGTATTTGAAATTGGCCAGTTTGAATTTGAGCGAGGTCATAATCCGCTTATCGTCGATTCCCCCTATGCTTCAAGAATGTTTCAGCAGGTAGAAAATGGTATGTCACCAGTGGTAATTTATCGTGATATGGCAGATGGCAGAGATATTATTGTGGTTATGCTGTCGCCCATTAAATTCCGTAAGGCTCTGGCTGAATATCGTGAATGTGAAAAAACACTGATGGATTTTGATCTGGAAGAGATTAAAATGCTGAAACTCTATTTTGCAACCAATAAAGATATTTTAACCAAACGGAGTAAACGTGATCTAAGAAATATTATGACCTATCTGAAAATGGACCCCAGTATTTTGCAAATTAAAATTGAAGCCCATACAGATGCCCGTGGGAGAAGGCGTTTTAATGATAAACTCGCCGAACAACGCTCTAAGGCTGTGGAGAAATATCTGCTTTCAGTGGGAGCAAAACCAGAAATGCTCTATACGGTGAGTTATGGTGAAAGAAAGCCTGAGAATACTAATAAAACATCGATTGGGCGTGCTAAAAACCGTCGCGCTGATGTGCAATTGCTGGCTACTGCGCCTCCAACTATAGAAGAGCGTGAAGCCATTGAGGCTGAGAGAAAGGCTGAACGTCGTCGTCGACTGACTGAACGGTCTGTTTTTAATCGGTCTGATACTGAAACTAAGGAATTATCCTCAGAAAAAACAGATCCAAATAATCAGCCTCAAGCTGAACCTGACAAAAGCAAGCCTGAAGCTGAAGTTCAGGATGACACGGAAGAATCAACGGAAGATTATGTTGATGATGAACCTCCTGCACCAAATTTCATTAATTTTGACCATTTAGTTGATAAAAATAATCAAAAAATCAATTCTAAGTAGGTTAGACGTCAATAATCCGCTATAATTGCCCGTTTCAAAAATCTATTTTTGTATTATTTAACTAAATCTGTTTTATAAATATTATTTTATTAAACTAATATTTTATTTATAAGCAATGAATGTGGGAGAAATTCTCGATGTCTGATGTGAAAAAGGTGGTTTTAGCCTATTCCGGTGGTCTGGACACTTCAATTATTGTGAAGTGGCTGCAGGACGAATATCAATGTGAAGTGGTCACCTTTACTGCGGATGTAGGGCAGGGCGAAGAAGTTGAACCTGCTCGCGCAAAAGCCGAGGCAGCAGGGATTAAAGAAATTTATATTGATGATCTGCGCGAAGAGTTTGCGCGTGATTTTGTGTTCCCCATGTTCCGCTGCAATACCATTTATGAAGGTGAGTATCTGTTAGGTACTTCGATTGCACGGCCCCTGATCTCAAAGCGACTGATAGAAATTGCTAATGAAACTGGTGCTGATGCTATTTCACATGGTGCAACAGGCAAGGGTAATGATCAGGTTCGTTTTGAGTTGGGTGCTTATGCCTTAAAACCTGATGTGCGTGTAATTGCCCCCTGGCGTGAGTGGGATCTAAATTCAAGAGATACATTGATGCAATATGCGGATGAGCATGGCATCGCTGTAGAGAAAAAACGAGGTAAAAAGTCACCGTACTCTATGGATGCAAATTTACTGCACATATCTTATGAAGGAGATATTCTTGAAAATCCATGGACAGAGCCGGAAGAATCCATGTGGTTATGGAGTGTTTCACCTGAAAAAGCACCGGATGAACCTACTTATCTGGAGTTTGATTATGTTAAGGGAGATATTGTTGCCATCAACGGTGAAAAAATGTCCCCTGCTACGGTGATGGAGTACTTGAATAAGGTTGGTGGAGAAAATGGTGTTGGCCGCACAGATATTGTGGAAAACCGCTATGTGGGCATGAAAGCCCGAGGCTGTTATGAAACACCAGCTGGTACCATTATGCTCAAGGCACACCGTGCTATGGAGTCTATTACACTGGATCGCGAAGCCGCCCACCTTAAAGATGAAATCATGCCTAAATATGCCAGCCTGATTTACAATGGCTACTGGTGGTCACCGGAGCGTGAAATGCTTCAGGCCATGATTGATCAGTCTCAGGAAGTTGTAAACGGTCAGGTTCGAATTAAGTTATATAAAGGGAATGTAATTGTTGTTGGTCGTGATTCAGAAACAGACAGCCTCTATGATGACACTATAGCGACGTTTGAAGATGATGAGGGTGCTTATAACCAGCAGGATGCTGAAGGTTTTATTAAGCTTAATGCTCTGAGATTACGTATTGCAGCAAAAAAACGTATAAAGTAGTATCACCCTGTGATGACCCACTCTGGACATCTGTAAAAACACTAATGATGTCTAGGGTGAACTCTTATAGAAATAAATTTTACCTTCTCTTATCCTGAAAGCCTAGGACAGACTCCTAGTCCGTTGAAAGCATTCAACTACACCCGGAAACGAATCAGGAAAGGAAATGGAGCCATCTAAGTTGGTCACTTTTTTTGAGAAAACCTGCCAGACTTATGCTGTTGCAATCATCTCTTTTTTAACAGTATTGCTGCTGGTCTGGATGTTTTATCTTCTCAGTGGCATTGGACTCTAATCTAAGTAGAGATAATTTAGGGCCAGTTTCATTTTTCTTTTAAGGTTATAAAAAGCAGGCTCAGGAAGAGCCTGCTTTTTTATGCTTTATTATTTAAAAAATGGCATGTTTCCGAACATTTTATTATCTTTTTTCGGAGGCGGCGCCATATTCATTGGTTTCGCTGCTGGTCTGCGACGATTTTTCAGTTCTTTTACAGCTAAAATTTCTCCTGTATAACGGCACAGATATTCTGCTGTTTTCTCTGATTTTGGCATTCTGAGTATTTCCGCATCAAAATCACAAACTCTGGGAACCATAGTGGGTTTGATAAGGATAATATCACCTTGTTCGCAATGTTTAGGTTTACTTTGATCTGAAATACAGAAATACTCTGCAAAACTATTATTTGATATGAGTAATAGAGTGCCTGCAATCAGGCTGCTGATGAATTTCATTTTTCTCTCCATAAATGAATGTGTTTTTTTATAATTTGAATATTACTATCTTTATAACAGTTTTCTAATGCATTCCAAATAGCTAGTTTCATCCGGTTGTTTATTATTCCTTTGTGCGCTCCAGAGCATCTCTCCAAGACACTCCATGATCAAGTGTTCTGCTTCGTGAGCATCGCCTTTTTTTTTGCATAATGATTGATAAAGAGTACTAATTTCAGGAGGGCGTTGAGTACTAATCTGTTCATGAATGGAAATATGCATACCCAGGTGTAAGAAAGGGTTGGTTTGTCCCATTTCTGGAGTAAAATCCCTTGCCTGGTTTTGCTCTATTTTGTCAAAAAACTCATGATATTCAGGATGTTTACTGATAAGGCCTGCAATGAGGGATTCCATTGGCTCCATTGGCTGATTTTTCTTAAATTTATCCCAACTTTTAAAATAGACCTGACGAAGCTGGTTTCGATCCTGACCAAAAAGCATTAAGAATCCCTTTTTCCTATTAAAATACACATTCTATCTTTTTATTTAATGATTGCAAGAACTTACATTGGGATATAAGTTTTACGGCTTTTTTTTAAAATAATAAGTTTTTGATAAAAGTCAACAACTCATTGTTTAAGTGAAATAAAACAATGAGATTGCATTCTTATGTTACATTTTTATTACAGTTTTATTACAATATACGAATAGAAATATATTGTAATAAAACCGATCTTTTTCTGTCGTTTTAAAACAGTGGATCTGAATAAAACTGAAACTACAGACCGAAGAAAAAGGTTTTCCTGAAAACTTATTATAGAATAATGTGGTTATGGAATTAGAAAATATAAATGTTATAGATAATGCAACCAGACAATCTCGTAAAGAAATGTTTCGCATTGGCATCGCCCTTTTATTTATTGTCGGTATTATGCTCTACACCATCTCACAAAACAGTGTTGAGGGCAGTCCGAGTACCTTATTAATTATTGCGGCTATGATTGGCGGATATATGGCCATGAACATTGGAGCCAATGATGTGGCTAACAATGTAGGGCCTGCTGTCGGTTCAAAGGCTCTGACATTAACAGGGGCTATTCTCATTGCCGCTGTTTTTGAAGCATCAGGCGCATTGCTTGCGGGTGGTGATGTGGTCAGTACCATTAAAAAAGGCATTATTGATCCCAGTGGAGTGTTAAGCAGTGACTCCTTTGTCTGGATGATGATGGCTGCTTTGTTGGCCGGGGCAATCTGGCTTAATATTGCGACTGCTCTGGGTGCTCCCGTTTCAACAACACACTCGATTGTTGGTGGTGTTCTGGGTGCTGGAATTGCAGCAGGCGGTATGGGAATAGCCAATTGGGATAAAATGGCTGCCATTGCTGCCAGCTGGGTAATTTCTCCATTGATGGGGGGACTGATTGCCGCCGCTTTTCTCTATCTGATTAAACGCACCATTACCTATCGGGAAGATATGCTTTCTGCCGCTAAAAAAATGGTGCCGATGTTAGTGGCGCTGATGGCCTGGGCTTTTTCTACCTATTTGATAGTCAAAGGACTGAAGAAAATAATAAAGCTTGAATTTTTAACCGCACTGGGTGTCGGCTTGATGATAGCCATTGCAGTTTATCTTTTAGTCAAACCTTTACTGGCCAGAGCTGCGGGTAAACTGGTAAATGACAAAGAAAGCGTGAACTCACTTTTTACCGTACCTCTGATTTTTTCTGCAGCACTACTAAGTTTTGCTCATGGTGCCAATGATGTTGCTAATGCTGTGGGGCCTCTGGCTGCCATTAATGAAGTTCTGAGTACTGGAGCAGTGGCTGCTAAAGCGGCTATTCCACTATGGGTTATGATGATTGGTGCAATTGGCATCGCCATAGGTTTAGCTCTCTATGGTCCAAAGCTCATTAAAACAGTTGGTAGTGAAATTACCGAGCTGAATAAAATGCGCGCTTTTTGTGTTGCCATGGCGGCATCTATTACAGTGATTATTGCCTCACAGCTTGGCTTGCCAGTCAGTTCAACACATATTGCGGTTGGTGGTATTTTTGGTGTTGGTTTTCTCCGTGAGTATTTGAAAACCTCTTATGGTGAGATGGTTGAAGAAATTAAACATCACCATGAAAGTGACAATCCTGAGGAAATTGAAGCCTTTTTAATGGAATTTAAAAAAGCAGCTTTGGCTAAAAAACGTGAAATGCTTCATGATTTAAAAATGAAGTCAGCTAAAGCACATTTAACTAAAAAAGAGCGTAAGCAGCTGAAGAAAATATATAATACTGAATTGGTTAAACGGTCTCATCTGTATAAAATTGCTGCTGCCTGGGTTATTACTGTACCTGTATCAGGTCTTATGGCTGCAATATTATATTTCACCATCAGAGGGATGATGATGCCATAGGATGCAAAAGAATAAGCTCATTTTGATGAGCTTATTTTGTCGCTCTGTTTTTTTTATAACTACTCATACATCTTTTTCTTAAATTCACACAAATCTTCAATAAGACAGGCGCCGCATTTAGGTTTTCTTGCGGTGCAGATATAACGACCCAATAATATCAGCCAGTGGTGGGCATCCTGCATAAACTCATCAGGAATGAGTCTGACCAGACGTTTTTCAACCTCAACAACATCTTTGCCATGGGCTATTTTAGTGCGGTTGGATACTCTGAAAATATGCGTATCAACCGCCATTGTTGGATGGCCAAATGCTGTATTGAGAACAACATTTGCTGTTTTTCGGCCCACACCAGGCAGAGCCTCTAAAAAAATTCGATTGTCCGGGACTATACTTCCATGAAGCTCAATGAGCATTTGGCAGGTCTTTATAATATTTTTGCCCTTGGTATTGTATAGTCCTATGGTTTTTATGTATTCCTTTAACCCGGATTCACCGAGCTGATAGATAGCTTCAGGTGTATTAGCAGCAGGGAAGAGAATAGCCGTCGCTTTATTGACTCCTTTATCGGTTGCCTGAGCAGATAAAATGACAGCAATAAGTAGTTCAAAAGGGTTACTAAAATTAAGTTCAGTGGTCGGATGAGGATTATCTGCCCGAAGCCGGGAAAAAATCTCAATACGCTTTTCCTTATTCATAAAAAAGGGCTCATAAAAGAAAGATTATAATGATTGTTTATACCGCTGAAGCTTCAAGGTTTAAAGCCTGTTGTTTCTGGTTCTTATTCTTCTCTTGTTGCTTTTGATTGATATAATTACGAGCAGCTAAAAGAAAGGCCAGCCCAATAAAGGCACCAGGGGGTAAAATAGCAAGGAGAAACCCTTCATAGTTTGGGAACACCTCAATGGTCATCCATTGCATGCCATCACCAAACATAATATGTGCATTTGCAAAAACCGTTCCCATGCCGATGACCTCGCGCAGGGTTCCTAAAGCCACTAAAACAAGAGTAAAGCCTAATCCCATCATGAGGCCATCAAAGAATGATTTACCCAGAGTGTTTTTTGATGCAAAGGCCTCAGCACGGGCAATAATTGCGCAATTGGTGACAATGAGTGGAATAAAAATGCCCAGAACCAGATAAAGTTCATGGAACCAGGCGTGAATTACTAACTCAATTGCGGTTACGGCAGAAGCAATAATCACCACAAAAACAGGCAGGCGGATCTCTGAGCGTACAATATTTCGAATTAATGAAACAGACATATTTGAAATGATCAATACCATCATAGTGGCTATGCCTAAACCCAGTGCATTAATAACTGTGTTGGAAACAGCGAGTAACGGACAAAGGCCGAGCATTTGGGCAAACACGGCATTATTATTCCACAAACCGTCTTTTGCAATGGGGGCGTATTCTTCAATGAATGAAGGTTTTGTTTCCTCAGTGCTTATATCTTCTGCTGCGCTTTCGGTTTCAGTTATTGGCATGAGAGTCTACTCTTAGCATTTATGGGATCAATCTATCGCTTATTTAATTGCTTATTAAATGGAACGATATTTTACAGCTTGTCATATTCAGCCTGGTTAAGAAAGATTTTCTTTTCATTGTAATTATAATAATCCAGAGCTTTATACACTGCGCTGACGACTGCTCGTGGGGTAATTGTAGCCCCTGTAAATTGGTCAAACACACCGCCATCTTTTTTTACTTTCCATTTTTGTCTGCTGGGGATCAACAGATTTTTATCATTAAAAGTTAAAATCCAGTCATCTTTTGTTTTGTCAATTTTATCTCCTAGTCCCGGTGTTTCTTTATGGCTGATGACTCTAACGCCAGAAATATCGCCAGAGGCTTTGATTGCCACCAGCAGTTTAATATCGCCGCTATAGCCATCATGGGAAATAACAGAAAAGGCAACTGCAACAGGTGTTTTATCGTTCCAGGCCTGATAAATCGTTGTTGGTCCTTTTTTCCCCAGCTGTGTAGAAACAGGTACTATGAGTTTATTGTCCAGAAGATTATTATTATAACTATCAGCGGGGATGATGTTATTTAAGTTTTTTAATAAATTTGCTTTTTCGCTGGCTTCAATTTTTTCTTTAGTTGCCTCAAATGTGCTCATCACTAAAGCCGTACCAAGACCAGCAAAGAGAGCGAGTAATAGGGCACTCATTATCATATTTCTCAGAATGCCAGCTTTCATGAGGATGCCTCATTATCTCGTTCATCAGCTTTATGGCCATACACTCTTGGTTGTGTGTAATAATCCAGTAATGGTGCAGACATATTCATCAATAAGACAGCAAAAGCAATGGCATCAGGATAACCACCCCAGGTGCGAATAATATAAATCAGTGCGCCAATTCCCGCACCATAGAAAATACGGCCTTTGGGTGTTGTTGGTGCAGTTACCGGATCAGTGGCAATAAAAAAAGCACCGAGCATGGTTGCTCCGGAAAAAAAGTGAAATAAAGGTGAAGGATTACTGTCCAGTTCAAAACTGCCGAATAATAAAGATAAAAACCCTAGTGTGGCCAGTAATGACAGTGGAATATGCCAACTGATGAGTCCTTTTTTCATTATAAACAATCCACCAGCCAGAAAAGCCAGGTTAACCCATTCAGATCCCATGCCGCCAAACTGACCAAAGGCATGGCCTTCTGTATGGATTTCATCAATTGTTGCTGAACCATTGAGCACAGATGTGCGAACAATATCCAATGGTGTGGCTGATGTTAAGGCATCAATCGTCATTCCGGCGGGTAGCTGTCCAAAGAGCTGAAAGTTAAGTGTTTCCAGTAAAGTGAGAGTTTGTCCGTCGAATTGAGCAGCCAGCATGGCTGGTGTTTGCCAATAGGTGGTCATTTCTGCAGGAAAAGAAATCAGTAGAATGGCATAAGCAACCATGGCTGGGTTAAAAGTATTGTAACCCAGCCCGCCATAGAGTTGTTTGGCAATAACAATGGCAAAAAAGAGTCCGATAAAAGTCAGCCACCAGGGAGCAAGCGGCGGCAGAGCAACGCCGATGATCACTGCGGTCAGTAAAGCACTTTTGTCATTAAGATAAATTGCAACGGGTCGTTTTCTCAGATAGAGAATAGTGGCCTCAAATGCCAGGGCAAAGATAATGGCCAGAATAATATTCACCAAAACACCATAGCCAAAGATATAGGTTGATGTCACAATGCCGGGGAGCATGAGCAGAGTGACAACCGTCATCATCTTTGATACAGATAATCCCGGCTTTAGAAAAGGTGAACTTTGAGCTAAAAACATAGTGTTTTTTTGATTCCTGAGTTGATCCCTGATTCATAATGATTAGTTTATATCATTATGAATCAGGTTATATTTTAAGATGCAGGATCTTTATCCCTACGATCTTTTCCGACGACGTTCATTGACCTCATCAATCTGTTTCTGTTGAGCTTCTGATAAATTGTCGGTATTTTTCTTTTGAGACTGTTGTTGAGCTTTTTTTGCTTTTGCTCTGGCAATAGCTTCCTGAATCAGATCAGTACTGCTATGCTTGTCTGACTGGTTTTTTTCATCGTTATCTTTAGCATTGCCCTTAGTATTGTCCTTAGCGTTGTCCTTAGCTTTTTTTGCATCAAGTGCTTTCTTTTTCAGCAGCTTTTCTTTTCGTAATCGGGCTGCTTCTGCCTTGGCTGCTTTGGCTTTTTCCAGACGCTGTTCACGAAACTCATGGCGATCACGGGCTATATTGGCTTTATTGCGTTCTAGCTCATCATCCCATATTTCTGTCTTGGCATAGCGAAAATACTGGACCAGAGGAATATTACTGGGACAGGAGTAGGAACAACAGCCGCACTCAATACAATCAAAGAGATTATAGTCCTGAACCTTTTCCAGATCACGAGCTTTAGCATACCAGTACATCTGCTGCGGCAGTAATGACATCGGACAGCTGTCGGAACATCGAGCACAGCGGATACAGGGCATAGCTGGTGGTGGAGAAGCCAGTTCACCTTTTTCACTGACAAGAATACAATTGGTCGCTTTTGTTATCGGGATATCAATTGACGGCAAGGCAAATCCCATCATGGGACCACCCATAATAATTTTTTCTATCTTTGTTTCATCCAGTCCGGCCTGGTTGAGGATGTCACGGATGGGTGTGCCCACGGGGACTTCCATATTTTGTGGTTGTTTAATAGCACCGCCTGTGAGAGTGACAATTCTTGAAATCAGTGGCTCATCACGATACACAGCATTATAAATAGCAACAGCAGTGGTAATATTGTGGCAGATAATTCCAATATCCATAGGCAGACCCTGGGTAGGCACTTCTTTGCCTGTGAGCACTTGAATCAGCTGTTTTTCACCGCCGGCAGGATAACGAGTTGGAACCTGTACTATTTCAATTTGGGTATCACAGTGTGGAGTATTGTAGCCGCTAATGGTTTTTAATAGTGTCTGATATGCCTCGGTCTTGTTGTCTTCAATGCCAATCAGGCATTGCTTTGCACCAACGACTTTTTTTATTAGCAGTATTCCGAGGATCACTTCTTCCGGACGTTTCTGCATTAGAACATCATCGCAGGTAATATAGGGTTCACACTCTGCTGCATTGATGATCAGGGTATCCGTATGCATTTTTTCTGCAGTTTTCAATTTTACTGCTGAGGGGTAGAGTGCACCACCTAAACCGACGATACCGGCTTTAGCAATCTGTTCATGAATTTGTTCACTGCTTAACTCTGAAATATTTTGCTGAGAACTGAGTAGTGGTGAACGCTCTGTCCATTGTTCATAACCATCAGTATCAATAAAGATGCAGAGTGCTGACAGGCCAGAGGGATGAGGCACAAGATGTTCTTCAATTGCTGTTACAACGCCTGAACCAGATGCATGTACGGGCGCACTAACCGGGCCATGCGCATAACCCAGAACCTGTCCTTTAAGGACTTTATCTCCAACGTTAACTGTGGGCTCAGCGGGCTGGCCAATATGTTGGGATAAGGGAATAATAAGTTGTCGGGCTATATGAGCCGTGGTGATTGGCTGGTGATTAGTGAGTGTTTTATGGCCTGCTAATTTTACTCCGCCGGGGAATGGCCACAGGTGACTTAAAGTAGAGGACAGGCTCATGGTCTGACATTCTCCGTCAGAACTTGATCAAGTGTTGTAAAGATAGTATCAGCCTCTTTATTGTTGACATTATATTGTGGTTCCGGCCAGCGCCAGTTTTTTAATGTCTGTTTCACCGGGAGCATTTCAATACAATCGACCGGGCAGGGTGCAACACAGAGTTCACAACCAGTGCATTCACTTTCAATAACCGTATGCATTTGTTTCGCTGCACCTAGAATGGCATCAACCGGGCAAGCCTGAATGCAAAGGGTACAACCAATACATATCTCTTCTATGATAATGGCAACGATGGGGCCTTGAAAGATCTCTTCTTCACCTACAGGCAGGACTTCGAGATCCAGCAGATCAGCAAGGGATTGTATTAAATTTGCACCCCCTGGAGGGCAGAGATTTATTTGTGCATCACCTGCAGCAATTGCTTCAGCATAAGGACGACAACCTGCAAAAGAACACTGTCCACATTGAGTTTGCGGCAGCAGAGCATCAATTTGATTCACCACCGGATTGGATTCTACCTTAAAAACAACAGCTGCAAATCCAAGTACCAGACCAAAAAAAGAAGCCAGAGCAAGAAAGGCCAGAATACCGCCAAGCATTAATTTAACCCCTTATCAAGACCGGTAAAGCCAAGAAAAGCAATGGACATGAGACCCGCAGTGATCAAACCGATAGGAGCTCCCTGAAAAATTTCAGGCACATCAGCCGCTGCCAGACGTTCGCGTATTGAAGCAAATATAATCATCACCATTGAAAATCCTACCGCAGCACCGAAGCCGAATAATATGGACTCAAAGAAACCATAACCTGTTTGAATATTGAGTAAAGCAACCCCAAGGACTGCGCAGTTCGTGGTGATCAGTGGTAAAAACATGCCCAGAACCTGATACAGCATGGGGCTGGTTTTATGAACGAGCATTTCAGTAAAGTTAACTACGGCAGCAATGACCAGAATAAAGGCAATGGTTCTTAAATATTCAATTTCAAGAGGTAAAAGAATGTAGTGATTGACCAGATAACTGGAGGCAGAAGACAAGGTCAATACAAAAGTGGTTGCCAGAGCCATTCCTGTGGCCACTTCAAGTTTTCGTGACGATCCCATAAACGGGCAAAGTCCAAGAAACTTTACCAGAACAAAGTTATTCACAAAAATTGTGGAAACCAGTAATAAAAAATATTCACTCATAAAAAAAAGTCATATCTCATGTGTTGTTAGTCATCAGTCAGCAGTCGTTAATCATTAGCTTTTATATTTGACTAATGACTCTCGACTACTGACATCTTTTTACTTTACCTTCATTCCAGGCTGTGCGCCTTTGTCCTGATCGCCTTCAGGATTCAGTATCCATAAATCTTCACCGCCGGGACCTGCGGCTAATACCATGCCTTCTGAAATGCCAAAGCGCATTTTTCTGGGCGCCAGATTAGCCACCATCACTGTCAGCTTGCCTTCCAGATCTTCGGGAGCATAAGCGGATTTGATACCAGCGAAGACATTTCGGGTTTCACCACCAAGATCCAGAGTTAATTGCAGTAATTTATCCGCTTTTTCTACCTGTTCAGCCTTAATAATTTTGGCAATGCGTAAATCAATTTTTGCAAAATCATCAAAGTTGATTGTATCGCTGATGGGATCGGCCTGTAAGTGCGAAGCATCACATTCACTGGCTATTGGATTAGGCGCAGTGGTGTCTTTTTTCTGAGATTTTGTGTCTTTTTCTTTCTTGTTCTCTTTACTGGCTTTTGGGGTACTGCTCTGGCTTAACTTAATTTCTTCTTTCGAAGCATCAACCATGGCCTGAACTTTATCATCTTCAATACGCATCATAAGCGGCTTGAACTTTTTAATTTCATGTTCCGTCAGTGGTGTTTTTACGTCATCCCACTGCATCGCTTCCATATTTAAAAAGTCACAGGTTTTCTCTGCCATAACGGGTAAAACGGGACTCAGATAAATCATTAATTGACGAAATAGATTGAGTCCCATACTGCAGACATCATGAACTTCCTGCTCTCGACCTTCTTCCTTAATTGCCTGCCAGGGTTTTTTCTCATCAATATACTGATTAGCCAGATCGGCCAGAGTCATTATTTCACGAATAGCTTTGCTGAATTCACGGGCTTCATAATGTCCTGCAATGGAGTTGGAAGCCTGTGCAAACTGGGCAAACAAATCGGGCTCGCTGACCTTTTCAGACAGTGTTGAGTTAAACTTCTTCTTTATAAAACCGGCACAGCGGCTGGCAATATTAACAACTTTGCCCACCAGATCAGAATTAACACGTAAGCGGAAGTCTTCCAGGTTCAAGTCCAGATCGGTCACACCGCTGCCTAATTTTGCAGAAAAATAGTAGCGTAGATATTCTGGATTTAATTCATCTAAATAAGTACGGGCTTTAATAAATGTACCGCGTGATTTGGACATTTTTTTGCCGTCGACGGTTAAGAAACCATGTGAGAAAATAGCCGTGGGTGTTCTAAAGCCTGAACCATGGAGCATGGCAGGCCAGAACAACCCATGGAAATAAACAATGTCCTTGCCAATGAAATGATACAATTCTGTTTCACTGTCAGCTTCCCAGTAGCTGCCAAAGTCAATGCCCTTCTTGTCACATAGGTTCTTAAAGCTGGCAATATAACCAATGGGTGCATCCAGCCAGACATAAAAGAATTTATTATCAGTATCGGGGATTTTAAAACCAAAGTAGGGTGCATCACGAGAAATGTCCCACTCCTGTAAACCGGCCTCAAACCATTCCTGCAATTTATTACTGACTTCATCCTGCAGGTGCCCGGAACTTGTCCAGTCTTTAAGCATGGTTTCAAAATCAGGCAGTTTGAAAAAATAGTGTTCGGAATCTTTTTCAACTGGTATTGCACCGGAAACAACTGAGACGGCATTTTTTAATTCAGTGGTGCTGTAAGTAGCACCGCAGGCTTCACAATTATCACCGTATTGATCATCAGCATCACATTTTGGGCAGGTGCCTTTAATGAAGCGATCGGGTAAAAACATTTCCTTTTCTGGATCATAAGCCTGAGAAATTGTTCGTTTGCTGATATGACCCGCTTTATTGAGACGATTGTAAATTGTTTCAGCAAAAAAACGATTTTCAGGAGAATGTGTCGTGTGGTAATTATCAAACTGGATAGCAAAATCTTTAAAATCAGCCTGGTGCTCTTCACTGGTATCACTGATTAGTTTTTCAGGCGTGATCCCCTCGGACTGAGCACGTAGCATGATCGGTGTGCCATGGGCATCATCAGCGCAGACATAGTAGCATTCATGACCTTGCATTTTTTGAAAACGTACCCATATATCTGTCTGAATGTATTCGACAAGATGCCCTAAATGGATTGAACCATTGGCATAAGGCAATGCACTGGTAACCAGGATCTTTCTTTTGTCAGAGGTTATGTTACTAGAGCTTTCTTGTGTTGCCATCGCTTGAGCTGCCTGCAGATTAAGTTGAAAAGTTAAACAGGGTATCTTAACAATTTTACCGCTTCTTACTCAAGTTCCGAAGCTCTTAAGGCTGCATCTTGATAAGAATCAAAGGTATTTATAAGTAATTTGAATTTATTTGAGTAATTATTAAAAGTCAGTATAATAACTGACCAATTTACTCAAGAACTTATCTGTTTCAGAAATAATATAGCTGGAGTTTTCAAAAATGGCAACTATTGAACAAGTTGAAGAAAAATTAAAAGAATTTATCGACCCCTACCTGGAAAGTGATCTAGCCTCTGCCCATTGTATTAAAAACACGCAGGTTGACGGCACAAAGGCAATTGTTGATATTGAATTAGGCTTCCCTCATAAAGGCTATGAAAAAGAACTCAGTGAAAAATTGACTGCGCTTTTGACTGCTGTTGACGGCATTGATGCTGTAGAAATTAATCTCAGCAGTCGAATTGTTGTTCATGCTGTGCAAAAGGGCGTCCAGCCAATTCAGGGTGTTAAAAACATTATTGCTGTGGCATCAGGCAAAGGTGGTGTCGGTAAATCCACTACCACAGTTAATATTGCCCTGGCACTGGCTGCTGATGGTGCACGAGTTGCCGTACTTGATGCTGATATTTATGGTCCAAGTATGCCGAGAATGCTGGGTATCAGTGGTAAGCCTGAATCTGAAGACGGTCAGTCTCTGGAACCTCTGGTCAATTATGATATTCAGACCATGTCGATTGGTTTTCTGGTTGATGATGACACCCCAATGATCTGGCGTGGTCCAATGGTGACTCAGGCTCTGGAACAATTATTCAAAGATACTCGCTGGAAAGATGTTGATTATCTGGTAGTTGATTTGCCGCCAGGTACCGGTGATGTACAGTTGACTCTGGCACAGAAAATACCTGTTAGTGGTGCTGTCATTGTAACAACACCTCAGGATATTGCTTTGTTGGATGCCCGTAAAGGTCTGAAAATGTTTGAAAAAGTAAATGTGCCTGTACTGGGTGTGGTGGAAAACATGTCCATTCATATTTGTAGCAATTGCCAACACGAAGAACGTATCTTTGGTGAGGGTGGTGGTCAGCGAATGTCTGAAGAAGAGCATGTTGCTTTATTAGGCGCATTACCTCTGGATATAAGTATTCGTCAACAGGCTGATGATGGTAAGCCAACGGTTATTGCTGAACCTGATAGCCGTATTACTGAATTGTATACTGACATTGCCCGTAAAATTGCTGCTAAACTTGCCCTTAAGGCACGTGACTATACTAACAAGTTTCCTAAAATTGTGATTAAAAATGACTAATTAAGCCATTCACTTATCATAGAAGCTGAGTTAAAAAGCTGGTATACAGAAATGTAACCAGCTTTTTTATTGCTCTGGATTGTTAAATCAAGAAAAAAAGAAGGGAGGCGTTTGAATAAATGCTTAGGTTGATTGCAGTAATATCCTTTCAACTTGATGAAATAAAAAAGTAACTATTGTCTTATTTGTACTGATTGATTACCTAATTGTCATATAAATGTCATAATTATAGTGTGTAATATTAGTGATAAGATAAAATGCCGTTATGGGAGCAGGTATGTCGCAAAAGAAGATCTTGCTGGTTGAAGATGAGATTGCCATTCGTGAAATGATGAAATTTGCTTTTTTTAAGAGTGATTACCTCTTACTTGAAGCTGAAGATGCTGAGCAGGCTCAGGTTATGATCATGAATGAACAGCCTGATTTGATTTTGCTGGATTGGATGCTGCCGGGTATCAGTGGGCTTGAACTGGCCCAGCGACTGAAAAAACATGACAGCAGCAAAGAAATTCCCATTATTATGCTTACTGCCCGCGGTGAAGAAAATGATCGGATTCGGGGGCTGGATGCTGGTGCGGATGATTATGTAACCAAGCCGTTTTCTCCCAGAGAATTAATGGCTCGTATTAAAGCAGTATTAAGGCGAGTTGCACCGGAGCAGGATGGAATTCTTGATTTGGGTGGTATTCGCATGGATACTGAAAAACACCGTCTTTTCGTTACGGGGAAACCCTTTGAGCTGGGTCCGACTGAATATAAATTATTGTACTTTTTTATGACTCACTCGGAGCGAGTCTATAGTCGAAGCCAATTATTAGATCGTGTCTGGGGTGGTGATGTTTACATTGAAGAACGAACGGTTGATGTGCATATCAGGCGTTTAAGAAAAGTATTAACTGAATTTAATGTAGAACACCTTATTCAGACTGTACGTGGAGCGGGATACCGCTTCTCAACAGAGTAAGCCAATAGAATGAGCCAGGATAATTACTATTTTTTCAATGAAATTTTCTGGATGTCTCTGGGGCTTATAGGTCTGCTCCTTTTGGGCTATGCAACAGGCAATCCCTGGTTTCTTTTTTCTCTTGGTTTGCTGGCCTATATTTTCTGGCATCTGAGACAATTAACTCGCCTGATCTTCTGGTTGTCAAAAAATGAGCTGGATATGCCGCCCGATGCAGGCGGATTCTGGGGGGATGTTTTTCGCCACCTTTATCGCATACAGCGCCATAACCGCCACCGTCAGGAAAAATTGCTGGTTGTCCTGAACCGTTATAAAGAATCAACAGAAGCAATGCCGGATGCAACTCTGATCCTGGGACGAAATTGGGAAATAGAGTGGTTTAATTCAAAGTGTGAAAACTATTTTGATTTAAAGAAAAAACAGGATATCGGTCAACCGTTTACCAATTTGATCCGTAGCCCAAGCTTATTGGCCTTTATTGAAAAGCAGAGCAGTAAAAACAAGGCTGATGCAAAACTTGATGATATGGGTAGTAGTCAGAAAACCCTGGAACTTCCTTCACCTGATAATAAAAGAATATTATCAATCCGGCTGATCCCCTATGGTAATAAATATTTATTAATTGCCCGTGATGTGACTAGTATCCAAAAGCTAAAAACTATGCGTCGGGATTTTGTTGCCAATGTTTCCCATGAATTGAGAACACCTTTAACAGTTATTTCAGGCTATCTGGAAACTCTGGAAGATCATCTTAAAGATGAACCAGTGTATACAAACTCAATTCACCTGATGCAGCAGCAGTCACATCGTATGTGTCATATTGTTGAGGATCTACTGCTGTTGTCTACAATTGAAGGTAATGAGCAGCGAGTCTTAAAGAATGATTTTATCGATATGGATGCACTTATCATGATGCTGAAAAAAGAGGCACTTGTTTTAAGTCATGGCAGACATAGTATTACAGCAGAGAGTTCTGGATTAAAATGGCTTAAGGGTGACAGAAATGAGTTGCAAAGTGCCTTTTCAAACCTGGTGAGTAATGCCATTCGATATACTCCAGAAGGGGGGCTGATCAATATAAAATGGTTTATTGATGCAAATAAGCAAGGCTGTTTTGAGGTACAGGATGATGGGGATGGTATCGCTGAACATCATGTCGAACGATTAACTGAGCGTTTTTACCGTGTTGATGTCGGTCGTTCCAGAGATACGGGAGGAACGGGACTTGGGCTGGCAATTGTTAAGCATGTCATCACTCATCATCAGGGTAAACTTATCATTGATAGTCGGTTAGGACTGGGGTCTACATTTCGCTGTGAATTTTTACAAAAAATGATGAAATAGGCTTTTGGTGCTTATTATAGTTGGTTTAAAATTTGAAAAAATAATACTCAAAGGACTCTTATGTATCCTTATGAGTTTTCTTAGTACATGCATCTCAGCAATGGATCCTCCAGTTATTGATACTCATATTCCTGATTATAATAAAGTCAGTGGTGTATCGGGAAATTTAACCAGTGTCGGTTCAGACACCCTTGCCAATCTTATGACTCTTTGGGCAGAAGAATATAAACGTCTGTATCCTAATGTCAATATTCAAATTCAGGCATCTGGATCATCAACAGCTCCCCCGGCTCTTACTGAAGGCACTTCAACTATTGGCCCCATGAGTCGGAAAATGAAGTTGAAAGAACTGGCAGCATTTGAAGATAAATATTCCTATAAACCCACTGCAATCCCTGTTGCCATTGATGCTTTAGCTGTTTATGTCAATAAAGATAATCCGATTAAAGGGATCACCTTAGTTCAGCTTGACGCCATATTTTCTTCAACTCGAAAGTGTGGTAATAAAAAAAATATTACGCAATGGAGTGATATGGGATTAACCGGAAGCTGGACTTCAAAGGGCATGCAGTTATACGGCCGTAATTCAGTTTCCGGTACCTATGGGTATTTTAAAAAAACAGCTTTATGTCAGGGTGATTATAAAAATAATGTTAATGAACAACCGGGTTCTGCATCGGTTGTGCAAGCAATTGCGACATCAATTAACGGTATCGGATACTCTGGTTTTGGCTACAAAACATCGGGTGTCAAAACCGTGCCTTTATCTAAAAAAGAAGGCAGGCCATTTATACTTGCAACCCTTGAAACTGCGTCATCAGGTCAATATCCCCTATCCAGATACTTATATGTTTATGTCAATAAAACCCCCAACCAATCTTTACAGCCTTTAGAAAAAGAATTTATCAAAATGATACTGTCACAACAGGGTCAAAATGTTGTCCTTAAGGACGGTTATGTCCCCCTGCCAGCCCAAGTGCTTAATAACGCCTTACAAATGATAGAATAATACTTTTAGACTTTAAAATTAAAGTTTTTTTGTCAACGGTCGATATATTGTATATAATAAAATACTAATATTAATCTATTGTGTATTAGAAGAACAGATCGTCAGGGAAGTCACTGTTAAAACTATTTACTTTAACTTTTTATTTAATAAGCCAGGCGGTATTATTGTGTTTATTTTTTCCAGACAAAAACAACAACAGCATCAAGAAACTCAGGAAGAGTTGGCAGCACTAAAAACAAACTATAGTGCAATTGAAATAGAGCTAAGGGAAGAAAAATTAAAAAATAAAGCTTTAGAGCAACAACTGCATCAGGATGAAAATCAGCTTCTTTTGTCTCAGGGGCTTTTTAATAACTTCAAGACCTTTGGCCAATCGCTGGCAGATTTTCAGGTGTCGCTCAATACTATGGCTATTACTCTGAAAGATGAAAAATCAGTGGCTATACAAGCTGCTGAAGTCTCAATAACAACACGAGACAATATTAATAAGATTGCCAGCAGTCTGCATAAAATGTCCGGAGACACAAAAACAAACTCTGAGGCCGTGAATGGACTCAATAAACATGCGGATAACATTGGCGGTTTTGTTAAAGTCATTAGAGATATCTCTGAGCAAACTAATTTATTGGCGCTCAATGCTGCGATTGAAGCGGCGCGGGCAGGAGAGCAGGGGCGAGGCTTTGCTGTGGTTGCTGATGAAGTTCGTTCCCTGGCTGAAAGAGCCAGCATTGCAACCAATGAAATCTCATCACTTGTCAACGTGATTCAATCAGATACAGAAACAGCCCGAAAGCAGATGGAGGTTGTTGCGGATGAATCTGAAAACTTTGGTATCAATGGTGATGAAGCGGTTTCCAGTATGCATAGTCTGCTTGATTTATCACAACAGATGGAAGGCACTATTTCGGCTTCAGCTCTGAGAAGTTTCTGTGAACTGGCCAAACTTGATCATTTGGTTTATAAATTTGATATTTACAAAGTGTTTATGAATATGAGCAGCAAAACAGAGGCAGATTTTTCTGATCATAAACAATGCCGGCTAGGCAAATGGTACTATGAGGGGGATGGAATGCAGTGTTTTTCCCAATTACCAGGTTATAGAGATATTGAGCAACCTCATACACTCGTACATCAGGCTGGTATTGATGCTTTACATCATTTACATAATAATGATGTTAGTCAGGCATTAAATTCTCTAGAGAAGATGGAAGGAGCCAGCCTTCATGTTCTGGAAGCTCTTGAGAGCATGTCAAAAAATGGGGAATCAAATAAGTCACTTCTTTGCGCTCATCAATAAGTGCTAAAGACTGAGGTTAGAGGACCAAAAGAAAATTATTCATGATTGGAAGTGCTTCTTTCTGGTTTATTTTCTTTTATAACGCTTAATCTTAGGCTTCCAAAAAAGCCAGGCGCTTCATCAATTGTCATACAGTTGTCATATAAGAACAATATACTACAGGATGCTGTAGAATGTGCAGTAATTCATTTTGCTGAAGCACCTGTTTATTAAATGACTCACTTTACATGAAGCAAACATCGACGAATATACAACCTGATAGCAGTGATTTGCTTCCAGATGAAAAGTCTGGGAAAGTGCGCTGCTGGAAACTCACATCCTGGAAAACCAGAGTTTTCAAAGATAAACTGGCTCAATACAGCATCACTCTGGGTGGAAATTCAGTGATTGTTGCAATTGTATTGATTTTTTTCTATCTGATTTATGAAGCACTCCCCTTACTCAATGGAGCTGAGATTGAAAAAATTGCTGAATATTCAATTGATTCCAGACTATCTATCGGAAAAAGCTACTATACGATTGAAGAACAGGGTGAAATTGCCGCAAAATTTGATCATTCAGGTCAGATTTCATTTTTTGACACTCCAACAGGCAGGATAAAGAAAAAGTTTCAGATCAGTATTCCTCAAGGAGAGCAGATCAGTAGTTTTTATGCTTCTGATGCTGAGGATCGAGGGATTGTTTATGGACTGAGTAATGGTTCTTTAGTTGTCGCCAGGCATGAATATCTGATTTCTTTTCCTGGAAACAAACGCTTAATCACACCTCAAATTACTTTCCCTATGGGTGAAAAACCATTAAAAATTGATCCCTCTGGACAGGCGCTCATAAAAGTTGCTTTTGAACAAAATAAAGATGAAGCAACTATTATTGCACTTACCCAGGACAAACGTCTTTTAATGAGCCGTTTTGTTAAAGATAGTCCTTTATATGATAATGAAATATCCTCAAAAAGGTTTGATTTTGAAATTCCTTTAAATCTTCATCAACCTGATAAAGGTATCCAACAACTTCTATTGAGTAAGGATCAGCGTCGTCTTTTTGTTTTTTATCAGGATATTTCCGGGCGTAGTATGGTGGACTTTTTTTTGATAGAGAGGTTTTTGATAGAGAAGTTATTAAATAAAAAATCTCTCATTGACGACAGCCCAGCGAAATTAACTCAACAGGTAGTTTTAGCTGAAGCATCAAATCCGGTGACCTACGTGAGTTTTTTAACGGGGGGGATATCTATTCTGGTGGGCCAGGATAGCGGTCGAATTTCTCAATGGTTTCCTGTCAATCTTGAGGATATTGGTTACCAATTAAAGTTTGTGCGTGAATTTAATAATCAACAGGCTGCAATTATCCAGATTGTTCCGGAAATGCAGCGCAAAGGCTTTATTGCTCTGGATAAGCAAGGTGTTATGGGTCTTTATCATAGCACTGCTGAAAAAACACTGCTTATCCAGCAGGTTTCAACTACTCAAGGAACACAATTGGCTCTGGCACCAAGGGCCAATTTTTTACTGACACTTGATGCCCAGGACAAAGCTATGTTCTGGTCAGTGAGCAATGAATATCCAGAGATCTCCTGGCATTCACTATGGCAGAAAGTGTGGTATGAAAGTCATCCTCAGGCTGAATATACTTGGCAGTCATCATCAGCCAGTAGCGATTTCGAACCTAAATTCAGTTTAACACCTCTGGCATTTGGTACTTTTAAAGCCGCTTTTTATGCCATGTTATTTGCCATTCCTATCGCTATAATGGGGGCTGTTTATACAGCTTATTTTATGACTCCTGCTGCCAGGGGCATTGTCAAGCCTTCTATCGAAATAATGGAGGCCTTACCGACTGTTATTTTAGGCTTTCTTGCAGGATTGTGGCTGGCTCCTCTGGTTGAAGATAATCTGCCTGCAGTCTTTAGTCTGGTCTTTGTTTTACCGGTGTCGATTTTACTTTTTGCCTTGCTATGGCAACTTTTGCCTGAAAAAATACGGCAGGCGATACCAGAGGGTTGGGAAGGCTTTATTCTTATCCCATTTTTGGTGCTGATGATCTGGATATCATTTGCTTTATCATTGCCTATTGAAGCTGCTTTCTTTGATGGTGATATGCAAAGCTGGCTTAACAATAAGCTGGGACTTGGTTTCAACCAGAGAAATTCAATTGTCATTGGAATTGCCATGGGTTTTGCAGTAATACCAACGATTTTTTCCATTACCGAGGATGCGGTTTTTAATGTCCCGAAACATTTGACTCTGGGCTCATTAGCGCTTGGAGCGACACGTTGGCAAACCCTTATTCGGGTGGTGATTCTAACCGCTAGTCCGGCCATTTTTTCTGCGGTGATGATAGGTTTTGGTCGTGCGATTGGTGAGACAATGATTGTATTAATGGCAACTGGTAATACACCCATCATGGATTTCAGCTTTCTTCAGGGAATGAGGACACTCTCTGCCAATATTGCCATTGAAGTACCAGAATCAGAAGTGGGCAGTAGTCACTATCGAATATTATTTCTGGCTGCCCTGATGCTTTTTGTTTTTACCTTTCTGTTTAATACGGTTGCTGAACTCATTCGACAGAACCTGCGCAAAAAATACAGTCAATTATGATAAAAAATCCCATTACTCAACTTAAAGACTGCTTTGGCACTGGCGAACCATGGGTATGGCTTAGTGCTGCGGCAGTTAGTTTGAGTTTGATGATGGTCTTTGGCTTATTATCGTTGATTGCCTACAACGGGCTGGGGTATTTCTGGCCTGCAGATTTAATGGAAGCTGAACTGCTTAACGGTGATAAAAAAACAGTCATTATGGGTGAAATCCGTGAAACAGAAACTGTACCGGCACAACAGCTCAGAGAGGCTGGTATTCAACTAACCAAAGAAGAACAATGGCTTAAACGCATATTACTAAAACAGGGAAATCGTGACATTTATGGGCTGGATTTCCGCTGGATCCTGGAAAAAAATATTGCCAATAAACATTATCCTAAAGATTTGCTGGTGATAGAACGTAAGGAATGGGGGAAACTTTATGGGCGATTGACGGGCATAAAAGAAAATGGGCAGTTCATTAAAACAGAAACGCTTTATCAGGAAATGCAGTCACGCCTGAAACAAGTTCATCAATTACAGAAAAAGGTTAATGAGCTTTTAAAACAGCAACTTGGCCCGATTAATACCCGTCTGGAAACTCTTCGTTTATACGAAAAAAAAATACAGTTTGATACAAGTAAGCTGAGTGAAACTTTATCGAATATAGAAGAGCAGCGTCAATTACTCAATCAGAAATTTAGTCAATATCAGGCTGAAGTACAACAGCTCTATAAAATAATGGCATCAGATTCTATTCTGATACAGATTGCATCTGGTCAGATTATTGAAGTTTCTATGGAAAACATTGTTCAGGTTATTAAGCCTAATTCAATGAATATCCTGGAAAAACTGGGGCACTATATTCATCAAATATGGCTTTTTATCAGTGATGATCCACGGGAAGCTAATACGGAAGGGGGCATTTTCCCAGCAATATTTGGCACTGTCCTGATGGTTATTATTATGAGTATCCTGGTTATGCCGCTGGGTGTTATAACGGCTGTTTATCTGCATGAATATGCATCTCAGGGAATAATGGTTAGAATTATTCGCATTGCTGTGAATAATCTGGCGGGTGTTCCTTCTATTGTCTATGGTATTTTTGGTCTGGGATTTTTTGTTTATTTCATTGGTGGTTCTATTGACGATCTGTTCTATCCTGAGGCCTCTCCAGCGCCTGTTTATGGGACTCCAGGTCTATTATGGGCCTCAATGACTCTGGCATTATTGACTTTGCCGGTGGTGATCGTCACCACCGAAGAAGGTCTTTCTCGTATACCTGGAGCGATACGTGAAGGCAGTCTTGCTCTTGGAGCTACTAAAATTGAGACACTCTGGCATACGGTTTTGCCCATGGTTAGTCCGGCAATGATGACCGGATTGATCCTTGCTGTCGCACGTGCTGCAGGTGAAGTTGCTCCTCTGATGCTGGTAGGCGTGGTTAAATTAGCACCTGCTCTGGCACTGGATGGAGACTATCCGTATTTACATCTGGAGCGAAAGTTTATGCACCTTGGATTCCATATCTATGACGTCGGTTTTCAGAGTCCTAATGTTGAAGCAGCCAGACCGCTTGTCTATGCAACAGCATTATTACTCGTATTTGTTATTATTGTATTGAATCTTACTGCAATTATTATCCGCAACCGCATGAGAGAGAAATATAAAGAGCTTGAACCTCATTAGCACGAGGCAGTAAATAAATTAGTTTAAGAAAATAAAAAAATGAATTTCAATAAAGAAGATGTTGCGATCTCAATAACCGATCTCAATTTAAAATATGAAGGGAAAATGGCCTTGCAGAACATTAGCCTGCAAATTCCTAAAAATAAAGTGACTGCTTTTATAGGTCCGAGTGGCTGTGGTAAATCAACCTTATTGCGTTGTTTTAATCGTATGAATGATCTGATCAGTTATTGTAATGTTCAGGGTAAAATTATTATTGATGATCAGGATATTTACAGCAAGTCAGTCAATGTTGCTGATCTGCGGCGCAAAGTCGGCATGGTTTTTCAACAACCTAATCCTTTTCCGAAAAGTATTTATGAAAATGTTGCATATGGACTGCGTTTACAGGGTTTAAAAAATCGTCTGCTGCTGGATGAAGTGGTTGAAAAATCTTTGCGAAATGCTGCTTTATGGGATGAGGTCAAAGATAGATTGCATGAAAATGCACTGGGTCTGTCCGGTGGTCAGCAACAACGCCTGGTGATTGCCCGAGCTATTGCCATCGAACCTGAAATTTTGTTATTGGATGAACCTGCATCAGCACTTGATCCCACTGCAACTTTAAAAATTGAAGAACTGATTTATGAGCTTAAACAATCTTATACTATTATTATTGTGACTCATAATATGCAGCAGGCAGGCCGGGTTTCAGACTATACTGCTTTCATGAATATGGGCACCATGGTTGAATTCTCAAATACTCGAAGTCTTTTTACCAATCCGCGTGAAAAGCAAACAGAAGATTATATTACTGGCCGGTATGGCTAAAATTAAAGGTAATGAGCAAAAATATGGATGATTTTAGAACAGGGAAACACATTTCTCAGCAATACAGTGATGAGCTTAATGAAATAAAAAATCACTTATTAACTATGGGGGGGCTGGTTGAGCAGCAACTTGAAAAAGCATCCATTGCTTTAGTTGAAGGCGATACTAAACTGATCAATGAAGTTTATAAAGAAGGCAGTCAGGTCAATGCCCTTGAGAAACTGATTGATGAAGAAAGTGCTCAATGTCTTGCTCGACGTCAGCCTGCGGCAGGTGATTTACGTTTAATTGTTACCGTTATTAAGGCGGTGAGTGATATTGAACGTGTCGGCGATCAGGCTGAGCGTCTGGCTCGGTTTGCATCTCAACTGGCTGAACATCCCCGGCCAAAAAATAATTACCATGAAGTGTATCAATTAGCGCAGCATGTGCAAAAAATGTTCCATGATGCTCTGGATGCCTATGCTCGTGGTGACGAAGAACTAGCACTCAATGTCATTGCAGATGATGTGAATGTCGACTATGAATATGAAGCCATTATGCGTCAGCATATTACCTATATGATGGAAGATCCTCGCTCAATTAATAGTTCACTGGATGTTTTGTGGGCAATTCGAGCTTTGGAACGGATAGGCGATCATGCATGCAATATTTGTGAATATTTAGTTTATCTGGTTAAAGGGCAGGATATTCGCCATAGTAAAAATATTTCTGTTTAAAGGTGAAGATCACACTAAGTGTCTGCTCTGTTCACTCTTTAAGAGTAGTTATTTAGCTTGTTTTTCTTGCTTATCACAGGGATAATATGCAGCAAAATATCAATAACAAGAGCATTTTATTATGAGTATCAAGTCCGATCACTGGATCCGTTCTATGGCTGAGAATGAGGGAATGATTGAACCCTTTGAATTTAATCAGGTGAAAGAATCCAATGGTGAACGAATTGTCTCTTATGGGACTTCCAGTTATGGTTATGATGTACGTTGCTCAAGAGAATTCAAAATCTTCACTAATATAAACTCAGCTATTGTTGATCCTAAAGACTTTGATGATAACAGCTTTGTGGATGTTGAATCAGACGTTTGTATCATCCCGCCTAACTCTTTTGCTCTGGCAAGAACAGTGGAGTATTTTCGCATTCCAAGAAAAGTACTCACTGTTTGCTTAGGCAAATCAACCTATGCTCGTTGCGGTATTATTGTTAATGTCACTCCTTTAGAGCCGGAATGGGAAGGTCATGTGACACTGGAGTTTTCTAATACGACGCCATTGCCGGCAAAGATTTATGCCAATGAAGGTGTTGCGCAAATGTTATTTTTTGAATCCGATGAGGAATGCGATATTTCCTATAAAGATAAAAATGGCAAATATCAGGGGCAGACCGGTGTAGTGACTCCTAGAACATAGGCTCTTACGAATAACTCAATTACCGTTAGCATTATTTTTTCATTCCATGCCTTCCTGATAGGATATTAAGGTTGAGATAAAGGTTGGTTTTCCAGTTTCTTCCTGAATAATTTTTACCGGCAGATAATTCAGTTCAGGTGCACACCAGAGGGTAATATTTTTATCTTTTTTATAACGTGTATGCTGAATTTTCATGGCTTTGTAACTGCCTAGAGAAGTATAAACACGCTCTTCACCAATAATTTGAAATTGATATTTTTTTAATTTCCCGCCATCAGCGACAGGAAAGTTGAAATGCCTGTCCGGGTTTGCGGATAGTTTTAGCATCAATGAGAGTTGATATGAAAGCTTGTCAATGGTTTGCAGTGGGATCGGCATGCTCCACTTACTATTTTTATGAATATGATGGTTTGTGACCTCGTTTTCCTGCCAGTCAAAACTAATCTTTACGTTGCGGCGAGCCTTATTGTTTCGGATTTGCAGATAGGTATAATTTGCGGGTTGGATCTTGCCGTCTTTGATTAAGCCTGTACTCTGTTCATCTCGTGTTTCATCTTTTTTAAATGCCAGTAAACCGATGGGCATCGAGTATGATTTAAAATGATAGGCTTGCTCAGTTTCTTTAGATTGGTCAATACTGAGAGAATTTGTGACATTGATGCCTTCCAGCCCCATGGCAGTGATCAGATAAGTGGCAACAAAGGGCTTTAGTCTCCCCTTTGATTGATCAGCCATTCTCTCATTAGTCAGCTCAGAAGCCATAGAGTGAGTGGCAGTAAATATTATTATGAACATAGCATAATAAAAAACTGCTCTGAAAATCACTCTATGGAATATCTGTGTTTTCATTTGTTTAAAATAACCTGATCATCTATTAATTGCAAACGGGCTTGAGAGAACCACTGGATGACCTGAGGGTAGGCTATATGTTCCTGTGCTAATACTCTTTCAGCCAGACTGTTTTCAGTATCGTTTTTAAGCACAGGGACTTTTTTTTGTAAGATAACTGGCCCGCCATCTAATTTTGCGCTGACATAGTGAATGCTGAGTCCATGCTCATGATCACCAGCTTCCAGAGCTCGTTTGTGGGTATGGAGTCCGCGATATTTTGGTAGTAAAGAAGGGTGAATATTAATCATTTTGCCATAAAAATGATTTACAAAATCATCGCTTAATATGCGCATAAAACCAGCCAGGACAATTAATTCCGGTTGGTACTTTTCAATACAACGTGTTAGTTCCGCATCAAAATTTTCCCGACTATTATATTGAGTATGCTCAATTACTTCAGTCGGAATATTGGCTTGTTTAGCTCGTTCAATACCAAATGCATTGGCTTTATTACTGATGACGGCACAAATCTCAGCATTCAGTGTTTTATCTGCAATGCGATCAATGATCGTTTGCAGGTTACTGCCACTGCCTGAGATGAGAACAACAATCGGTAGTGGTTTATCTTTAACCACTGATGATTACACTGGGGGTTTCATCCGTACTGGCTTCAATGGAACCCAGTGTGAATACGGTTTCGCCCTGTTGTTCAAGGAAATCAATGGTTTTTTGCTGATTTTCGGGTGAAACCACTACCACCATACCAATGCCGCAGTTAAATGTTCGATACATTTCACTGGCTTCAATATTTCCCTGCTCCTGTAACCAGTCAAAAACGGCTGGTCTTGCCCAGCTCTTACCATCAATTTTTGCTGTTGTATTGGCTGGCATAACCCGGGGTAAATTTTCCAGTAAACCGCCGCCAGTTACATGACAGAGTGACAGAACTTCAACTTCTTTAAACAGAGCTAATAGTGATTTAACGTAAATGCGGGTGGGTTCTAAAAGACGCCTGCCCAGAGTTTCACCATCAAAAGCACTGTCCAGATCAGCATCAGAAACTTCGATGACCTTACGAATAAGTGAGTAGCCATTAGAGTGTGGACCACTGGAAGCCAGGCCGAGAAGAATATCACCCTGCTTGACTTTGGAGCCATCAATGATCTGCTCTTTTTCAACAATCCCGACACAAAACCCGGCTAAATCATAGTCATCACCATCGTACATACCGGGCATTTCAGCTGTTTCACCACCGGTAAGGGCACAGCCTGACTGAATACACCCTTCACTGATGCCTTTAATTACATCGGTTGCTGTGTCGACATCCAGCTTACCGGTGGCATAATAATCTAAAAAGAACAGTGGTTCTGCTCCAGAAACAATCAAATCATTTGAGCACATAGCGACTAAATCGATACCAATCGTATCATGTTTGCCAATCATCAGAGCAAGCTTTAATTTTGTGCCAACTCCATCGGTGCCTGAAACTAAAACCGGGTTTTTATATCGATCCAGAGGGAGCTCAAACAGGGCTCCAAATCCGCCAAGACCACCCAGTACACCAGGACGTTGTGTTGCTCTGGTATAAGGTTTAATGCGTTCGATAAGTGAGTTACCCGCGTCTATATCGACACCTGCATCACGATAACTGAGAGATTGCTTGCTCACTTGACTGCTCCAAATATTAATGGGGAAATTTAAAAGAGGTATTATACTGCAAATGCAATTACAGAATCCAGAACGACTATAAGGAATAATTTTAAATGTTAAATATTGAATTATTAATTAAAAGAAATGTCAAAAAAACCATATCCAATTACTTGTCTTTTAAGGTTTTTTCTCTGTCTTTTGATGTTGATTAAAAAATAAGCACTAAAAATTCAAAATTATTCTCTATTGCCGTACTGATGAACAATTTATGATTATACTAACGGGGATTTTTTTGATATTCTAACGGGCTAATATGAGAAATATAAAGGGAACTGTGCTTTGAAATGTAAGCAAACCAGTAATTATTATTTTTTATGCCGGTTCATCGTCATTGTTTTTACCGCTCTACTGCTGGTTCAGTCTGGCTTTGCTGGCAGTGTGAGTGGGCTTTATGAATCCAGTATTAAGGTGGATTCAACGGGATCTGAAGAGCAGGGAGAAAACCAGCTGATTGCAGCCGCTTTCACCCATGTCCTTATTAAAGTTTCAGGTCGCTCAGATATTGCCAGTTTACCGGCTTATAGTGCTATGTTGAAAAAAGCTGAAAGCAGCATTTCTCAATTTCGATATGACTACAAAGACGTGCTGGTGCAAGATGAACAAAAGGAAGAAGAAGCTAGGGAAAAATGGTTTTGGGTTCGCTTTAATGTCAAAGCAATTGATGATTTATTGAAACAGGCGCAGATTCCAATTTGGGGGAAAATAAGGCCTGAGACATTGATCTGGTTTTCTCAGGAAGTTAAAGGCAAACGTTTTTTGCAAAGTCAGCATGATGAACCTGAAATCTATGGTGTTTTTAAGCATCAGGCTGATGCGCGCGGTATTTCTCTTATTTTTCCGTTTATGGACTTACAGGATCAATCCAGTGTTTCAGCAACGGATATCTGGGGTAATTTTAATGATGCAATTTTATTGGCATCAAGGCGATATCAGGCCCAGTCAACTCTGACGGTAAGATTGTTTAAAGAACCCAGTGGTTTATGGGTGAGCCAATGGAATTTGTTGATGCTGGGAGATGTGCAGTCCTGGGAAATAAGGGATGAAAATCTGGATAGAGTGCTGGTTTCAGGTATTGATGAACTGGCCGATAAATTGTCTCGTCAGTTTACTCAAGTGATCCGGGAAGATGATGATTCAGGTATATTAATACAGATAAATAATATTAGTGGATTTAAAGATTTTCAGGAAGTGGATGATTATTTACGCAATCTGGCTACTGTCAAATCAATTACACTGATGGAAACACAGCAGGATCGAGCCATTTATCAGATTAGTTACCTCAGCAGTAAAAGCTCATTGATTCAGGAAATTCGTCTGGGTGATTTATTAAATTCTGTTGAACGAACCAGAGTGGATAGCGGGCAGGCTGCTGATGCTGGCAGTCAGTATAAACCTGTTATTTTAGGTGATCTGAATGGTAAGGAGCCTGGGCAGACGACACTGAGTGATAGAGAGAAAGCTCTGAATGCATTAGGCTCTTTACCTGCTGATGGCTCTTTACCAGCTAAAGGCTCTTTACCCGCTGAAGGCTCTTCTACTCAAAATAGTCAGATGAAGGCGCAGGAAAAAATTGTTGAAGTGCTGCTCCCTGAGCTGGAATATTGGCTGGCAAATTAGGCTGAAATGATGACTGAATCGCAAAAGTGGATGCTGCTGTCTATTGTGTTATTAATAGGCTGGTTGTTTTACCTGCTTTCTCCTATTTTAATGCCTTTTCTTGTGGCTGCATTACTAGGCTATCTGGGTGATCCTCTTGTGGACAGGCTTGAAGCACGCAAGCTTTCCCGAAGCCTGTCGGTCACTATTGTTTTTATTTTTTTTACCATCATACTGTTTGTCGCAATTCTTTTGCTGGTACCATTATTAGAAAGCCAAATTGTGGCATTAGTTAACAAATTACCTTCGTTTATCGATTATATTCAATCAAACATAATTCCTCAGGTTCTCAATATTACCGGACTGGATGCTAAAAAAGCTGCACAGGGGCTGGATCTGTCTGAATTGAAAAAAGCACTTGGTGCTAACTGGCAGAGTATTGGTGGTTTTGCCGGATACCTGATTAATTCTATATCAAGCTCCAGTATGCTGATTATTGCCTGGGTATCCAACCTGGTATTAATTCCAGTGATCGCTTTTTATTTTATGCGTGATTGGGACATCCTGGTTGATAAAGTTGCTCATCTGATACCTCGACACATTGAACCATTAGTGACTCGCTTAGCCAAAGAATCTGATGAAGTACTTGCTGCCTTTATGCGTGGACAGTTATTAGTCATGGCCTGCCTGGCAGGTATCTATTCTACAGGCTTATGGATTGCTGGCCTGGAGCTGGGCTTGTTGGTTGGACTACTGGCTGGATTGGTCAGCTTTGTTCCGTATCTGGGATTTATTGTCGGCATCTTAGCCGCAGTAATTGCTTCTCTCATCCAATTTCATGATTTAAGCTTATTAATGCATATTTCGATTGTGTTTGGTATTGGCCAGTTACTTGAAAGTATGTTGCTGACCCCCCTATTGGTGGGTGATCGAATTGGACTGCATCCGGTTGCCGTTATTTTTGCCATTATGGTTGGAGGTCAGTTATTTGGCTTTGTCGGTATTTTAGTTGCTTTGCCTGTCTCTGCTGTGGTGATGGTTTTATTACGCTTTCTTTATCGAAGCTATGTTGCCAGCGGGCTCTATGGCACACAAAGCGAAAATGAAACTAAAGCTCACCCGAAAAACACGAAATAAGTTCAGGAATACATTCTTACATGTCAGATTATCATATTCTTAGAAAGCGTCTGATTGCTATCTCCGCATCATCTGAAGCCCAATTGCTGACGGGGAATAAAATTGGCCTTGAAAAAGAAAGTTTGAGGGTTAATATAACCGGGGGAATTTCCCAGACGCCTCACCCTGATGTGCTGGGGGCACCATTAACACATCCTTACATTACCACTGATTACTCTGAAGCTCTGAGTGAATTTATTACCCCACCATTTAGCCAAATTAATGAGGCTCTGGCGTTTCTGCAGAATACTCAAAAATTTGTTTATAAAAATCTTGAAGATGAACTTCTCTGGGCAACCAGCATGCCCTGTGTTGTTGCTGGTGAATCAAGCATTCCTCTTGCACGCTATGGACATTCCAATGCGGGCACCATGAAAAATGTTTATCGCAGGGGACTGGGGCATCGTTATGGTCGGGTGATGCAGTTGATTGCTGGTGTCCATTTCAATTTTTCACTGGCAGAGTCTTTTTGGCCGGTATTGCAAGACCTGGAAGAAGATAAACAAAGTCTGCAGGATTTTATTAATAGCCGATATTTTGACCTGATTCGAAACAGCCAGCGTCTTGGCTGGCTGGTACCCTATTTATTCGGTGCATCACCCGCTGTGTGTAAATCATTTTTACTGGGTGGCTCGACAACACTCGCTGAGTTTGATGAAAGCACTTATTATGAGCCCTATGCAACTTCATTGCGTATGGGAGATATCGGCTATCAGAATAATAAAGAAAATGAATCGGGTATCAAAGCCTGTTATAAAAATATTGATAGTTATATCAGCAGCCTGGACTGGGCTATCAATACACCCTATAAAGGCTATGAAAAATTTGGCTTGCTTAAAGATGGCAAATACCAGCAGTTGAATACCAATATTCTGCAAATTGAAAATGAATACTATTCAACTATTCGCCCAAAACAAATCTTACAGGGCAATGAAAAACCAACGATTGCCTTGAGAAAGCGAGGGGTAAAATATGTTGAACTGCGTTCGCTTGATGTGAATGCTTACGATCCGTTAGGTGTTAATGAAAGCCAACTTCATTTTTTAGAAGCATTTTTACTTTTTTGTTTATTACATGAAAGTCCTGTCATTGAGATGCCTGAACGTCAGGAAGTGGATCATAATGAAATGCTTACTGCACATCAAGGTCGTAAACCCGGCCTGCAATTATCCAGAAATAGAAAAAATCAGGGGCTTAAAAGCTGGGCCATGGAAATTATGCAGGAAATGGTGGCTATCTGTGAACTGCTTGATGGTGATGATCCAGAAAAACTCTATAGTGCCAGTCTTAAAAAACAGACTGAACGTGTTGCTGATCCTGATATGACCCCTTCAGCAAGGATGTTGGATGATATGTGCCAGGATAGTGAGAGTTTTCATCGATTTGCTGAACGTATGTCCCGGCAGCACTTTCATTATTATAAGAGTTTACATTTGAATGCAGAGCAGGAACAATTTTATGAAAACGAAGCCCGGCAATCAAAGCTGAAACAAGAAGCTATAGAGCGTGCAGATAATATCAGTTTTGAGGAATATCTTGAAGCATATTTCTCTCAGAAGTTAGATTAATTTGTTGTAACTACTCAGTGTATTCATCTTTTATCCAATTTCTGCGTTATTTTCGTACTCTACCCACAAGGGGCACCTGGAAATGGTCACATATACTTATTATGCTCACATTCTCCGTGCGCCTCTTTGAGGTGCCGTAGGCATTGTGCCTTGAACTCGGGCAAAATCTAAACACGCCTGAGTAGTTACAATTTGGTTTGTGTGTTTAGAATAATCCTCGTGTAAAAAAGCCATCAATAACTAGAATTAGCAAAATAAGCCCGATGCCGAGTAAGGTAAATCCAAGAATATGAGAAATAATATTCCACCGTTTTGAGGGACCTTTCACCAGACGTTTTTCCAGTTCGCCGGATGCTTTCAGGCGTTCATACTCCTCAGGACGTTCTTCTTTCAGCTCTTCCAAATCCCAGACGCCAGTAAACATGACAGTATCCAGTGGAAATTTTGCAGGTCTGAAGTGGTTATTAAAAAAGTGAACCACAAACAGTGTTAACACTGCCAGGAATGCTTCCAGACCATGGGCAATTGTGGCCAGATTAAATATCCAGCCAGGGATATATTGACCAACATCTTCATAAAACCAGAGTAAAATTCCAGAACTGCCAATGACAAATGCACCCCAGTAAACGGCCCAGTAATCAAATTTTTCCCAATACGTCCAACGATCAAAGTGCGGCTGTTTACCCTTGCCGAAGTACCAGCGAAACTGACCTTTCATATCTTCCCAGTCTTTCATTCTGGGCAGCAGGGAGTCAGGGCCAAACCAGTCAAAATCTCCACTTCTGAATATTCGAAACAGAACTACAGCAGCATGACCAAAAATAGCCAGAAGGAAAATAATTCCAGCCCAGTGATGTAATGTATTGAGGTGTTCAGAGCCTCCAAGCATTGGCACCAGCAGCATTGCCCATTCAGTACTGGGATACATAACGACCATACCTGTTAATACAAGAAACATCAGTGATAAAGCGAGTATCCAATGGTTAACTCTCCAATACCATTTAAAGCGCTGGAAATAGATACCGCTGAGCTTTTTCTCTGGCTTTATACGAATAGGATAACTGCGTGACTCACTATGCTGATAGATCACAGGGCGCTCTTTCTTTTCTCGCCAGAACCATAGGACGGAATGCATATAGAAGAAAATTAATACGATAATAACCAGTGCTCCCATACCTTTACCAAGGATCCAGAGCTCAGGGTATTTGTCAAAATTGCGCGTTGTGCCGTGCGGATGATATTTAACAAAATTCTCATTGGCATTGTCGTGACATTTTTGACAAGTTTTTATAATATTTTGCTGGTTCACAGGAGAAGCCTTGCTGTCAGCATGAGTGATGTTATGGCTGTCATGGCAGTCAACACATCTGGGGGCTTCATTGCCACCATGCCAGGCAAGTTGACCATGAGGGCTGGCCATATAGCCATCTAATTCTGCCTGATGACATTCACCACAGCCTTCGGTAATAATTCTATGGGCAGGTAGTTTTTCTGTATCACTGATTTTATGCGATGAGTGACAATCAGAACAGGTGGCTGAATCACCCTTCCATGGAGTATTTAATGCTGCACCATGTAGTGACTGACGGTATTCTTTTAAGGCTTTTTCATGACAGGAGCCACAGACTTCAGGGGATTTCAGACGATAAGTATTTGCACGCTTATCTTCCGATGGAAAGACATAGTGAGCGGTGTGGCAGGTAGAGCATTTTGCATTATTTTTGACGCCCTGATCACCATGTGCTGATACTTTATACTCATTAGTATAGGTGACAATTCTTTTGGGTGGTGGCCCGCCAAAAAGAGAATTTCGCTTCTTGGCGGCAACGGTGTCTTCTTCAGTTAACTTTTCATGGCAGGAAATGCAGTCAACAGTGCTCAGACCTTTTTTTCTATGAGGAACTTCCTCGATATCCGTATGGCAGTCAGTACACTGGTTGTTACCATGAACACTCTCTTTAAATGTGCTGGTATCAATGAATAATTCTTGTTTACCTAATGCACCATGCTCTCCAAGTGGTACGCTAAATCCACGTTCACCATGACATTCAGTACATTCAGGATCAGGGAAAGATTTTGCCTGTAATGAACTGCTGCCTGCAATAAAAAAGACTAAGGTTAGTAAAACCGGTAAAATTTTGAGTATGTGCATATATTGAGATAACATTCTTTGAAAAATTTTTTTTATGAAAACAACCTATTGAAATAACCCTTTTATGTCTGCATTGAGCGTCCCTTACCTGAGGTGAAGCTGATCTGGAGTCACAGAAGAGATATTTCAATAAGTCTTCTCAATCCCGGAGAAAACCGGAGTTGAGAAGATGAAGCTAAAGATTACTTCTTTGCTGAACTGCTCTTACTATCTTTGAAACCGTGATCATCGGTGTCAATAGGGCGCCAGAACTTGGGTGGCTTTTTACCCAGATACCAGCGATGTAATGGCGAGTTAAGCGTTTCATCGAGAAGTTTCTCAACGGCATCAGCGCCTTTGATATTGCCTTCTGCGCGTGCTTCTTTAATACGATGTTTGATAGAAGGCACAATTTCTATATAGAAACGTTCCGCCATAACAAACATTCCTTCCCAGTGAGCATAGTCCGGGGCAAACATTGCAGCACCATGACGTGCACGACGACCTTCGTGATGCCATAACAGGAACCATTTCCATTCTAATTCTTCATTGAATTTTACTTTGTCCAGTAGTTCATGATCCAGCATGGCTTTAATTAATGCTTTAGTCGGGATAGCAAATTTGTTGTTGTAGTTATCAACAAAGGCGTCCAGTTGTTCGAAATGATTATCAACAGTACTGGTGGCATGGCAATTCATACAGACATTTTTCATGTCTTTGCGACGTTGTAACCAGGGTTTTACTTTTTTGCCCTGTTTAATCGCCTTGGCATCAATTTTGGTAGAAATTGGTGCTCTCAGGTTCCATGAAATACGAGCACCAATATCATGGGTGCTGGGTAAGTCAGGTGTTGCTGCCATATGACAGGTGGCACAAGTGGGAGCTGAGTCATAATCTTCACCGACAACCCATTTTGCTGAATCCATATTCATCTTGTCGATATTGGCTCTGAAAGCAACACCATGGGCAGACTCTTCGTAAATTTCTTTCTGCGGATGATCAGGCCCCAGATGACAGCGGCCACAGTTATCAGGATGACGAGCTTGCTCAGAACTAAAGGTATGGCGTAAGTGACAAGCTGAACAAGAGCCTCTTGAACCATCTGGATTAATCCGGCCAATCCCAGTGTTAGGCCAACTTGAAGAATTTAATGTACCGTCTGAGTTAACCCGGACAATTGATCCGTGACAACCTGCACACCCGATAGTTGTTACAGGAGAAGTACCATTGAGGTTTGGACCACCTTCAACAACTTCAGCGAGGCGATTATCTAAGGAACCCAGGATATCACCTGCAGAGGCATGATGACTCGCTTCAAATTCTTTAGTTGTTTTTTCATGACATTGGGAGCAGTCCTTGGGTGAAACCAGAGGTGAGATAACAAAATCTTTATGCATAATGGCATCTTTATCTGATTTTTTTGCTTCATGGCATTCGTAACAGCCTACATTAGCACCATAGTGCTTGGAGCGACCCCACTGCTTATAAATTGCGGGGGTTTTTTCCTTATGGCATGATGCACAGGTCTTGGTTTCATCGCTGAGATGGCTGAGACCTTTATTGATTTTAAATGGCTCATCTTCTGTGGATGTTGCAGAAGTATTTGCATGTATTGGGTTAGATAAAGCGAATAAAAGCAAGGAAGCACTAAAGGCAGCTCGCTTGATGGTTCGCAAATAGTTAAATTTCATCGAATAAATACCTCTCAAATGGCAAAGCAGGGGCTAATGAGTCTTAGCGAACAAAGGCTAAGAATGACTAAAAATATTGCTTAACCCTGAGCAATTTATATGCCAAAAATATTATTTAATTATTTGATTTAAAAGAGTTTATATATATGGCTTGATGTTTATGAATATAATAATAGAATGAATTTGTTCTATAGCAGTGCAAGCTTGAGAAAATTGCACTCAAATAAAACTAGACTAAAACTGTAGGGTAATGCTTTCTGTAGTTTAAAAAGGGCAGCGGCAATAGAACTCAACTTGCCTGTTAGTGTCAGGATGTGTAAATTTTAAATATGTTGCATGCAGCAGTAGTCGCTCAGCCAGATTGAGAGCTTCAGGGTAAGCATAAAGTGGATCACCTATAATGGGATGTCCGAGCGCAAGCATATGGACTCTAAGCTGATGAGAACGACCAGTTATAGGAGTTAAGCGCAGTCGTGTGGTATTTTTACTGTAATCAATAATCTGCCAGTGAGTCTGAGAGGGCTTACCCTGTTGATGATCAACCATTTGTCGAGGGCGGTTATCCCAATCGCAACGTAGTGGTAAGTTAACTTCACCACTGTCTGTAGTTGGTTTGCCATAAACGACTGCGGTATAGTGTTTGTGTACCTGACGTTCCTGGAACTGACGGCTCAGGTGGCGGTGAACTTCTTTATTTAATGCCAGCACAGTGAGCCCTGATGTTTCCCAGTCTAATCGATGAACGGTTAAAATATCTGGGAAATCAGAGCGGAGTCGACTGATGAGGCAGTCCTGCTTTTCTTCGCCTCGGCCAGGAACGGAAAGTAACAACGTGGGTTTATTGACTACTATTAGAAACTTATCAGCATAAATAATATCGATAGCTTCTGTGCTTGCATAATAAGGTCTGCTCACATTGTTCCTGTTATACTGGTTTATTTTAAGCCTATCAGTGCCGGATAGGCATCAAGTTGCTGGAGAAGTTGTTGGCTTTTTTCAGGAATATCCGGTTTTTTTAATTGTTGCAATTCTTGCTGGTATTCATCAAGTTTAATACTGGCATCACCTTCAGGGCTTATCATTCGTTGAATTCTATAATTATCCCAGCGTTGGATCTCCTCCATAAAAAGAGTGTCAGGGTAGTTACGACAACGATACCGAAACAACATTTCTTTTAATCGTTCATCTTCAAAGTTAAGGCTTAAGTCACCAAGCTCGGTTTCTCTTGTTTTTAAGATTATATTCATTTTTTCTCTGTCATTTGTGGAGAAAAAACCACCAGAATACAGGCATTGATCTGGATCCTCAGATGGTGTTGAATAGCTAGGTTTAAATGCTTCTTTAATTCGCTCAGGCAGACTTTGATCCGTTATGAGCTGTTTGAGATTTTCTTCACATTGTTCAAGGTTAATAGACCATTCTTTAATATTTTTTTCTGTTAGTGTTTTTAGAGGAACCAGAACAGGGCATTTATTTAAGTGAATTGTTTTTAAAGGCAATCTTTGCTCACTTTCGAGTAAATCACTATTTTTAGTAAAGCTAAGGTGTTTGATTTGCTCAATGCTCATTTTTAGAAGTGCTTCAGGATTGCTGTGTAACTCATAAACTATAACGGCATTTTTATTAGCAGCATCCATTGCAATAGGGACTACTATGCCCATATGTCCTTTTTCAGCAGGGTACATTCCACTAACATGGATCAGAGGTGTTTGTCTCTGGACATTGATTAAATCCTGAACTTTGTATTTTAAACGATGTTCATAAGTATATTGGTATAGACGAGGTTGATGATTTTTTACCATTCTGGCCACCTCTATTGTTGCCAGTACATCAGACAGTGCATCATGAGCGGATTCATGGGCAATATTATTGGCCTGACTCAATTCTTCCAGCCTGAAACTGGTTTGTTCGTCATCACGTTTTGGCCACTGAATCCCATCGGGACGAAGTGCTCTGGTTAGTCTTAATAAATCAATGATATCCCATCGTGAATTACCATTTTGCCATTCGCGGGCATAGGGATCATAAAAATTCCGATATAGAGTGTAACGGGTAAATTCATCATCAAAGCGGATATTGTTATAACCTACTGTACAGGTTCCGGGGCGCGAAAACTCAGCATGAATCTTAGCAATAAATTCAGCTTCGATTAAACCTTCATTTAAAGCCAGTTGTGGTGTTATGCCAGTGACCAGACAGGCTTGTGGATTCGGTAAAAAATCATTGGCAGGTTGACAATAGATGACCAGAGGTTCACCGATAATATTCAGCTCTTCATCGGTGCGAATGCCTGCAAACTGTACTGGTCGATCGCGTTTTGGATCGAGGCCGAAAGTTTCATAATCATGCCAGTATAATGTATTGGTTTTATTTGCTGCTGCATTTTTATTATGCATTGTTTACTTCTGCTTCTTCAAGTATGAGTTTATTTCTTTTCTGATTCTTCCTGTTCAGCCAGAGCTGCTGCCCAGGGATCTTTTTCAGCTTCTTCCGCGGGTTGTGTTTCTGCTTCGGCTTCAGCTGTTGCTTGTTCAGCCAGAGCATCAGCCCATGGATCTTCTTCTGTTTCCTCAGCGGGCTGAGTTTCTATTTCAGCTTCAGCTGTTGCTTGTTCAGCCAGAGCGTCAGCCCATGGATCTTCTTCAGCTTCTTCAGCGGGTTGTGTTTTTACCTCGGTTTCACTGGAAGCTTGTTCAGCCAGAGCGTCAGCCCATGGATCTTCTTCAGTTTCTTCAGCGGGTTGTGTTTTTACCTCGGTTTCACTGGAAGCTTGTTCAGCCAGGGCGTCAGCCCATGGATCTTCTTCAGTTTCTTCAGCGGGTTGTGTTTCTACCTCGGTTTCACTGGAGGCTTGTTCAGCCAGAGCATCAGCCCATGGATCTCCTTCAGCTTCTTCGACAGGTTGTATTTCAGCTTCAGCATTACTGGCAGTTTTGGACTCATCACCCGCTGCGGGTTCAACTGTTTCTGGTTCTTTGCTCTGCTGAGTTTCATCGTCTAAGGCATCAAGATCCATATTGAGTTCGTCATTGATACCTAAGTTAACTGCAGTACTATCGTCTAAGGTTGCATCATTGTCATCTAAATTGACTGCAACAGCAGTGTTCTCCTCAAGGTCATTAATAGAATCCAGATTAAAACTATCCACCTGATCATGATCATCACTTGCTGAGGGGGCTAACTTACCTGGATCAGTGCTGTTTTCAAGACGTTGATCTCGAAGGTAGATTATTGCTTCTAATACTTTTTGGGCGTTAGATTCTACTTCCTGTCCAGTTTTGCGGCCATGTTCCGTCATTAATGTTGTAATCGTTTCCAAAGCTTCAAACAGGTGCTCATTAAGTTCAGTGTTTTTCAGTCTGAGTTCAGATAATTCTTTTAAATGGGCGTCATTGGATTCAGCCTGCTCACGGGCCAGGATGGTTGCGTTAGCTGTTTCTTCACTATTGCTTGTTTCAATATCGACTGATTCTGGAGCAGCAGTCACTGTTGCAGACTGACCTGAACCACTGGTTTTAAGGAAAACATCATTATTATCAATGATGTTTTCCGGATAGTCCAATAAACGATAAATGTCATGACGAAGATAGAGCGTTACAAATTCCTTAATGACATTTTTTTCAACTTGAAAGAGCTTTTCAGCTTGCTCATCACTATTGCCTTTAAAACCGAGGGCTGCTAATTGTTTTTTTAAAGCAGCAATTCTCTCCTCTTTACTTCCGGTATAGTTACTGACTAATTCATTAGCGGCTTTCATATCCTTACGTTTTGCTTTTATATTAAAAATTATCATAATGATTAATATTAATAAAAGCACAATACTGGCTTCTGCCGTAAGGATAAACAACTTAGGGATTAAGGCTTCCATTATTCAAGTTCTCCTGTCAACTCATCAAAAGCAGTCTCGCGTGTTTTTTTCCATTTACGATAGCCAAACCATCCACCAATACCGATGATGATATTAACGATAATTGCAATGATTGCCCCCATGAGCCAATCAGGTTCTTCCTCTATTACATCTTCAGGCATTGCTTCCGGAATTTCTTCAACAGGCTCTTGAGAGGTTTCCTCTGATAATAGTTGATCAGGAGACAATATTAAGTTATCAAAAGTTGGTAAATTAAGTTGAATCGGTTGTGAGGTATAATCAATAAGGCGTCCGGTGCGAGTTTTAGTCTGCATGTGTACAATGATATGATAATCTTTTTCAGGATCCAGATCTTCACTTTCATAGGTCCATTCCAGTACCTTTGGATTTGTCTGCTGTAATTCAATTGCTTCACCCATGCTACTGTCCTGCAATATCCCACCTTCTATTAATGAAGCACTCATTTTCATTTTTCGGGGATCAACAAACTCAATATTAGGGCTGACTAAAATTTGATGATAGTTTTTATTGTTTTTTTGTAATTGCTCGACTCGGGTATTGATCAGCTTTATATCATGTACCATGACTGAATGATTTATTTCACGTTGTAATGTGTCTGTGCTTGCTTTAAAGGTAAACTGATTTTTACCAAGCTCTAAAGTGCTTCTGACTTTTAAATTAAAGAAGCCGTCATAAGCTTCAGAATCACCACGCAAACCATTATCACGTAAGAACCAGCGTTTTTTCTTATTAGCTGCTTCTTTTATTGAACTATCTTTTTGTATAATAGACATGGAAATAAACTGGATAAAGTTGTCATCGGTTATTTGTTTATTATTATCCGTCATAAAAAGCGTGATATTAAAATGTTCACCAAGAAATAAATTGTTAGGAATTCGACTGGTCTGGATTTGCAGGTTAGTGACTACTAAGACTCGATTGTCGGGATCGGTTTGTGCATTGATGGACCATTCACCCGTTTTGGGTCGAGTGATGGTAATGAGATCATAATTTTTTTCTGATTGCCATTTTACATATGAGGGGGCTGTTTTCAGGGTATATTTTTTTTTGTCGGGTTCAATGACCTCTGTTGGTCTGGCATCCTGAGGTTTAAATACTAATAAGGTTAGTTCAAATATTGATTCATCAATGACAAACTTGTTATCAATGAGGGGCACCGTATCAGGTTTTGTGGTTTTTTCAAAGAGACGCAGAAAAATTCTTTCAAGTTGCTCAGCGCTGTCAGTCTGTTCAAAACCACCATCCGTTTTAGTTGACAGTTCTTTTAAAAATTGATGATCTGCATTACTGGAGAGTGCAATAGTATGAATTTTTGCACCTGTTTTCATAATTTCAGGTAATAATTTTTTTAATATACGGGCTCGCTCCTGCGAATTTTTTGCATCGTCCTTGCCGATATCAACCATACCATCGGTTAAAAGAATAATACTCCGCTGATTTAACTTAGAAGGCTTTTTACCCCAGTCAGCGATGGCTGTTTCCAATGCCAGACCAATATTGGTGAAAAGATCGTGAGAATGAATTTTATTACTGGCCTGTTGAGCATTTTTTTTCCATTTTTCATTGGTCAGACCCAGTGGGACAAGAGGTACTGTTTTTGTGCCAAAATTCCAGACTGCAGCAGTTGTATCAGGAGGCAGTAATCCGGTGAGCAGACGTAAAGCGGGCAGACGCAAATTTTTTGGATCATTTTTTTTCATACTACCCGAAACATCAATAAGTACTCTGATGTCACTGCTTTGATTTGGTGCTTCGACTTGTTGAGCTGCCCATGCTATAGAGGAAAGTCCGGCGTAAGATAGCAGTAAAAAACCAAAAAAGGTCAATAAAAATTTGTACAAATGAGTTGTTTTTTTCTTTGCTGAAGCCGATGTTATTGGCATGTACAAATCCTGAGTTCTTAAACCTAAATAAATCAGTTAAAACTGACGGTCTCATCCAGTATATCGGTCATAGTCAAAAAATCTTAACCTGAGTTTGGATGAGTTATTAATATCTAATGATATCCTTAATTCTAGATTGATATCTGTAATAGATCCAATAAATTAAAAAGCATTCAATTTGAAATGATATTTGCTCTATATCACTGAATTATTGCCCTGTCAGGAAGAATATTAATAATAATAAGCCTGCATAAGTACTTTTTTTACAAGAATTAATGACGAACTGCTTCAACAAGGCTAAAATAGTGTCTATATCGAAGATGAAATGTAACTACTCAGAGTGTTTTAGATTTTGCCCGAGTTCAAGGCATTTTTGCACGGAGAATGTGAGCATATAAGTATATGTGACCATTTGAGTACAAAAATAACGCAGAAATCGGGTAAAAGATGAATACGCTGAGTAGTTACGATTAAATATAAGTAATGGTAGAACAAATAATGAAGCGAGTAGTTGTAACTGGACTGGGCATTGTATCGTGTCTTGGGAATGATAAACAGGCCGTTTTAGAATCTCTTCGTAATGGTCAATCCGGTATTCATTTTAAAGATGAATATAAAGAACTGGGTATGCGCAGCCATGTGGCAGGTAGTATTCAAATTGATCCTGATGAGTTTATTGATCGAAAAGTAAAACGTTTCATGGGAAATGCTGCTGCTTATGCCTATATTTCAATGCAGCAGGCAATTGCTGATTCAGGACTCTCTGACGAAGATGTTTCAAATAACCGAACCGGGCTTATTGCCGGTTCTGGTGGTGCTTCATCAGAAAATCAGGTTCTGGCTGCGGATATTCTCAGAGAGAAAGGTATTCGTCGAGTGGGCCCCTATATGGTGCCCAGAACAATGGCCAGTACGGTCTCAGCATGTCTGGCAACGCCCTTTAAAATAAAAGGCGTGAATTATTCTATCAGCTCAGCCTGTGCGACCAGCACTCATTGTATTGGCAATGCCGTTGAACAAATTCAGTTTGGCAAACAGGATATTGTTTTTGCTGGTGGTGGTGAAGAAGAGCACTGGACTCTTAGTATGCTGTTTGATGGCATGGGAGCGCTGTCGAGTAAGTATAATGAAACACCGCAAACGGCTTCGAGACCTTATGATGCTACTCGTGATGGTTTTGTTATTGCTGGCGGCGGCGGTATGCTGGTCCTGGAAGAGCTAGAACATGCCAGGGCACGTGGTGCAAAAATTTATGCTGAAGTCACGGGCTATGGTGCTTCATCCGATGGTGTTGATATGGTTGCACCTTCGGGTGAAGGGGCTGTTCGCTGCATGCAGCAGGCACTCAGTACAGTGAATAAACCTGTTGATTATATTAATACCCATGGTACAAGCACTCCCGTGGGGGATGTCAAGGAAATTCAGGCGATTCGAGAGACCTTTTCTTTATCAGGTACAAAGATACCGCCTCTAAGCTCAACCAAATCATTGACTGGCCACTCACTTGGCGCTGCAGGTGTTCACGAAGCCATTTACTGCTTGCTAATGATGGAAAATAATTTTATTGCTGCCTCTGCTAATGCTGATATTGATCATATGGATGAAAAGGTTTCGGACATGCCGATTGTGACAAAAATGAGAGATAATCAGTCATTAGAGACGGTTATGAGCAATAACTTTGGTTTTGGTGGAACCAATGCATGCCTGGTTTTTCAGAAGTTAGTCTGAAGTCTCAATAAGCCCTGATGCAGGTTAAGGTTCTTTTTAATGTTGGAACTGCACTTTTAATGGGTAGTTCTACAGGTTTCATATTATGAGTCGTTTACAAGCAACAGTATTGGTGGTTGATGATGAACCATTCAACCTTGAAATTATAGAAGAATATCTTGATGGTGAAGGTTATGAGCTGTTTACTGCTGTAGATGGTCTTGATGCCTGGACTCAGCTTGATAATGAGCCTGACAAATTTGATGTTATTTTACTCGATCGTATGATGCCGAAGCTTGATGGTATGGAGGTTCTGGGAAAAATTAAAAATCATCGAAAGCTTAAATCAACTCCAGTTATTTTACAAACTGCTAAAGCTTCACAGCAGAATATCATTGAAGGTATGAATTCAGGTGCTTATTACTATCTGACAAAACCCTTTGATGATGAAATGTTACGTTCTATTGTTAGAACGGCAATAGAAGATAAAATCCGTTACGATTTGTTGACCTCGGAGTTAGAAGAAAGCGTCAGAGGCCTGGCAATGATGCAGGAAGCTTATTTTGAATTTCGAACAATTGATGAAGCCAATGATCTGGCAAAGGTTCTGGCTAATGCCTGTGCTTATCCGAACCGTGCAGTAACCGGGATTTCTGAGTTATTAATTAATGCCGTTGAGCATGGAAATCTTGAAATTTGTTATGAAGACAAGTCACGGCTCGTGGCTAAAGATGATTGGAAGGATGAGGTTAAGAGGCGTCTGCAGTCACCAGAATATAAAGATAGAAAAGTACTTGTGTGGTTTCAGCGTCAGAATTCAATGAATACGATACTTATCGAGGATGAAGGCTGTGGCTTTGAATGGCAAAATTACCTCGAACTAGACCCTCAGCGTGCATTTGATTCACATGGCCGTGGTATCGCTATGGCAAAAATGATTAGTGTTGATGAAATAAATTTTCAGGGTTGCGGCAATAAAGTAGAACTGATTATTCAGGGGAGTAAAACCTAGTTCGAGCCTATGTTTTCAATAATGTTTTCAATAATGTTTTCAATAATGTTTTCAATAATGTCTCTAATGCTTGTCGCTAAAGAATCGTTGTTTTCTGCATAGCATTTTCAATGATTTGTATTTTTTCTTCCAGCGACTGCCTACTCTCTGAGAGAGCATTACTTTCCAATAAAAAGTCCCGGGTGATCGATTTTAAAAGTTCTGTCTGAGATTCATCCTGTCTGAAACTTGTAATGTTTTGTTCTATCCTGTTTAAGTAAGCCTGAATAATTGCTTGTCTTTTTTCATCAATTGTTCTGGAATAATGTTCAAATTCAGAAAGGTTGCTTTTTATTATTTTCAAAAACTGTTCGTATTGTTGACTGACTGCATCTTTATTGTTCAGTGACTTAATTCTGGCTTCTATTGCTTGTGTTATAAGCCCGAATAAGTGCTTCAAGACATTATGCTGATTGCTTTTAATCGGCGTGTTTTTTATTAATATTGAAACATGAGGAAAAGTGATGATAGTTTTTGAATTAAAATTAAAAAATTGATTGATGTTCCCGCTATATTCAAGTAAGGATTGTTCGAGAGATGATATATTTGTTTGCTTTGAAAAATTAAAGCTTTTGGTGAGCAATCTTAATTGTAAAATACAATCCAGACCTATTTCCTGACATAAATTTAAGAAGATCTCGCCTAAATTATCCACTGATGCACAGACACAGCAAGCGCTTAAAAATGTAATAATAGGAGTGGATTTTTCCTCGAAATGATAAGTCGCCATCGAATTGCTATATTCATAAATGCCTTTTTTTTGTTGGCTTTCTATGGGCAGGCTTTGAACTGCTATTATCGTTTGTTCAATAGTCTCTTCAAGTGCTGAATGACTGAATGGTTTAATAATGTAATCCTGTCCCCCCGCTTCATACGCTTTGACTTTGTCTTCAAAAGAGCCGCGGGCGGAGACAAATATAACAGGAATGTCTCGAGTTGCTGTCATTTGCTTTAGCCGGCGACAGGTTTCATAACCATCCATACCTTCCATGGATACATCTAAAAGGATCAAATCAGGTTTTATATTTTCAATATTTTGTATGCATTCTTTTCCAGATGAGACTAGAGCAACATCAAATTTATCAGCAAATAATTCTTCTATAATTGCCTGATTAATTGGTTCATCATCTACAGAGAGTAATTTATGCATAGTTTGAATATTTTATATAATAGTTACATTGCTTAATTTAAAAGTATAGGTCATTTATTTCCAATAATCTCATATTAGTGGATTATTTTTTTGAGATTGAAGCGGGATACTGAATGAAACTGTTGTGCCATGACCATAAATGCTCTGAGCTTTGATGATGCCATGGTGGCCTTCAATAATTTCTTTGCAAATAGCCAGGCCCAGACCTGTACCTCCTGCACCTGTATTGGTTTTACTACTTTGTGCAAATTGATCAAATATCGTTTCCAGCTCATTTACAGGCACGCCAATGCCTTCATCCTTTACATCCACTCTTATTGCTGACTGCTTATTAATCAAGCGTTTATCCAAACTCTTTTTATCTTCAATGGTTGTGTATGAAAATGCAATTGTAATAGTTGAGTCGGGGTGTGAAAATTTTATGGCATTTGAAAGTAAATTGTGAATAACCTGCATGATCCGCTCCTTGTCACAAGCCACAGTGGTATCAATCTCATTACCAATCATCTTAACGTTTAATTTCTTTTCTTCAAATAGGGCATTTAATTCTGACATGACCAGAGATATTAAATTATCGAGTGAATGAAAACTGATATTAAATTCCATTTTTTCTGCTTCGAGTTTTGACAGATCTAATAAGTCATTGAGGAGTAATAATAAACGCTGACCGCTTTGATGAATGCGATCAAAATAATTACTGAGTTTGTCTCGGGGGCTTTTATTGCTGTTTTTTATACCGATACTGGAGAAGCTGAGAATGCCGTGCATGGGGGTACGTAATTCATGTGAAATATTAGCAAGAAATTCAGATTTGGTATGGTTTGCTTTTTCTGCATTCTCCTTAGCCAGCTTTAAGTCAGATGTCTGCACACTAATAAGCTCTTCCAGGTGACTGCGGTTTCTGTTGAGTTCCCGCTCAGCATTTTTTCTTATAGTAATATCACTATGGGTACCAACTGCTCTCAATGGTTTTCCCTTAGTATCAACCTGTACAATTTTTCCTCGGTTTAAAATCCATTTATATTGACCTGTTCGGGTTTTAAAACGATATTCCAGTTGAAAAAAATTAATGTTGCCTTTTTTGATTGATTCGAAAAGCTGGTAGACCTTTTTTTCATCATCAGGGTGTAATAATTTTTTCCAGGACATCAGATCATTAGGGATTTCACCAACTCGGTAGGCCATCATGGTTGCCCAGCGTGGACTGACATAGAGCTTACCTGTGATTATATCAATGTCCCATAAGGCGTCATTACTTCCTTCAAGAGCAAACTTAAGCCTTTCCTGGCTTTCAAGTAATGCATGCTGTGTTTCACTTTTATCTCGAACTTCTAATTTAAGTAGTTCATTTGCCTTGCGTAAATCAAGTGTACGCTTAAAAATTTCATCTTCAAGGAGCTGCTGATTTTCTTTCAGTTCCCTCTCAACGTTTAAACGGTTTTGTTCTTCCCGAAAGAGTTTAACTAAAAAAGCCAGTGAGATCAGTAATAGAGAGACCAATAATATTGCAGCATTAATCCACTGAGAGATAATATAGTCTTTTGTGAAATTACTCTGAGAATAAACGGATATAACCCATTCTGTCTGTTCTATTGGAGCCTGAAATAACTGGTGCTGTCTGTTTGCGTAATTAAGCTGAGCGCCAAATGTCTGACTGGTTTCAACTCCGTCAGCACTGATAATGATGTGATCAGGGGATTTTTGGTGAGTGATTAATAAAACCTGGTTTGATAGTTGGCTGTGCTTAAGAAGACGAATTAAGTCATCCATTTTGAAGTGGATAAAGAAAATAAACATTTCATCTTCGTTATCATAAAGAATGTTGCGTATGTCAAAATGAAAATTGTCATCAGTTTTTCCATGAAGAGAAAAAGGAATGTCTAATTGATGGTTTTTAAACACAGAATTTAATTCAGTGCGGCAGATGGGACCAATTTTTATAGATTGTTGAGAAATAAGAGGAATTCCATCAGAGCTAATAAGGTTGTAAGTATAATAATTGGGGAAATGAGTTGTTATTTCAAATCGAAGCCGTTCAAGGATTTCACTGCCTTCTGATATCTCAAGTAGTTGTAATAGCTGGGGTTTAAAATAGTGGGTGAATGTATTGAGAGAATTTTGTTTTTTCTGTAAATATTGCTCAATACTTTTTTTGGTGCTGTTGACTGAAGTTATACCGAGCTGTATTTGATAATCTTTAAATTTATTAATATTTGTTAGAGTTGATCAGATGACAATATTTGTAAATGAGACCATAAATAATATGACAAAAATAAGGGCTACTTTTCGATTACCAGTGTCTTTATTGTGAGAAGATAAATAATAAACAACACTTAAAGCAATGATCAGAGTACTGAAAAAGATAAACCAGGTACTGGCGGTGAATAAAGAATTAAATGCTGCTAGTTTAGCATCAATAAGAGAAAGAACTCTTTCAGGAAGCGAGGACGGGGCTAAATTTTCAGTTTGTTGGCTTTGCTCTGGAGATGCTGAAATAGTTGGTGCTATAAACAGCAAAATAACCAGAGTCAGTAAGCGAGTGAGTTTTTTTAGCATGAGTGATTAATTATTGTTACTACAGCCTTTAATATTAATTTATTAAAGCACATGAATTAACGAAACAAAAGTGAAGCTTTATCGTAAAGAAATGGCAGGCCAATTATGCTCAGCAGCATAGTTTGATAATTTTTCATCCGCATCGACGACAACAGGATGAGTTACTTTTAATAACAACGGTAAATCGTTAATTGAATCACTATAAAAGTGACTATCGTGTAAAGAAAAATCGTTTTCCTTTAGCCACATAGAAAGGCGCTCAACCTTGCCTTCCTGAAAACAGGGTATACCTGTAACATTACCTGTGTACCTCTTATTTTTTTGTTCAGGAAGTGTTGCAATAATATCATCAACCCCCAGTTTTTTTGCAATAGGTGCTGTGACAAAATGGTTGGTTGCAGTAATAATCAACAGGTAATCATTATTTTGCCGATGCTTATTTAATAATGTTTCAGCTTTTGGAAGCCAGATGGAATTAATTTTATTCAGCATAAATTCTTGATGCAATTCAGATAATGTTTCCAGAGAATGATGGCTTAGAGGCGCCAGACTGAACTTAAGAAAGTCGAAGATATTAAGTGTTCCAGCCTTATATTCATCATAAAATCGTTGGTTTTCCTGTTCATAAAAAACCGGATCAACCAATGCTTTTTCAACTAAAAATTGTCCCCAAAGATAATCGCTATCACCACCAATCAGTGTATTATCCAGATCAAATATTGCTAAATTCACTTGTTTTGCCTATTTTTAAACGAAAAGAGTGCGATTTTACCACTTTTCTTGAAATAAACAGTGATATAATTTATCTTAAATTTCTTAACTAAGGTAAAATTATCAATGAACCTCTTTGAAATTGTATGTTATTAAGTAGGGTGTCGGAAAATTTTATTTGTCTTGACTATATGATGGTGCGTGATTTAGATGGTGTGTGATTTTGATTGATTCAGAAGGCTATCGAGCAAATGTTGGCATTATTATTTTTAATGATGATGGCAAATTGTTCTGGGCGCGTAGAGTAGGTCAGGATGCCTGGCAGTTTCCTCAGGGAGGAATTGCTCAATCTGAATCTCCAGAGCAAGCAGTTTATAGGGAATTATACGAAGAAACGGGGCTTACAGAAAAAGATGTAATAATTGTTGCTCAAACAGAGGGTTGGCTGCGATACAATTTGCCAGAGCATCTTGTACGCCGTTATAAGCATCCTGTCTGTATTGGTCAAAAACAAAAATGGTTTATGCTTCGTTTACTCGCAAATGAAACATCGTTTGCACTTGATCAAAATAAGCGACCTGAATTTGATATATGGAAATGGACAGATTATTGGACACCCTTGAAAGAGGTTATCTCCTTTAAGCGGGAAGTCTACAAGCAGGCCCTGGAATTTTTTGAGCCAACTTTGCTCAGCCAGCAGCTCAATTGTAAAGAAGAGCCTGGTAAACAAAAAGAACAATTTTAATTTAGTTTCAAGGGGTTATTTAACAGAGGGGAAAGTTTTTTTATGTTGCAGACCTTGCGGCGTATTGTCCAGGAAGTCAATTCAACTCGGGATCTGAATCAGGTTCTGGAAATCATTGTTCAAAGAGTAAAAAAAGCCATCAGTGCAGATGTCTGCTCAATCTACTTATTTGATAGTGATGAAGATGGGTTTACTCTTATGGCCACTGATGGACTCAATGCTGAACTGGTCGGTCAGGTGACAATGTCACATAGTTCCGGGCTTGTTGGTCTGGTTGCACAAAGAACTGATCCCCTCAATCTTGATAATGCCCAGGAACATCCCCGATTTGAGCTTTTTACTTCACTGAATGAAGAACGTTACCACGGTTTTACAGGAATACCCATTACTCATCACCGTGAAGTATTAGGCGTTTTAGTTGTACAGTCCAAGTCAGATAATCGCTTTTCTCAGGATGTTGTTAATTTTCTGGTTACCATTGCCGCTCAATTAGCCGGGGCAATTATCAATGCCCAGGCAAGCAGACAAATTCCCATTTATTCTACCCAGGAAGTCTCTAACATTCGCAGAGATTACCGACCAATGATAGGTCAGCCTGGTTCACCTGGTGTGGCCGTTGGAAAGGCGGTTTCTATTGCCTCATCTGTTTCACTTAGTGCCGTGCCTGATCGACCCGCAAAAGATGTTGATGATGAAATCAATATCTTTCGCGTGGCATTAGAGTCAGTGCGGCAAGATATCAAGTCATTGTCTTTTCAATTACTTTCAGATGGTTTGCCGACAGAAGATGTGGCTGTTTTTGATGCTTACCTTCTTATGTTGGACTCGAATACTTTAATTGAGAGTACCATTTCTAAAATTGAAACAGGTAACTGGGCTGCTGGTGCTTTAAGAGAAACAATCTCAGAACATATTAAGTTATTTGGTGAAATGGATAACCCATACCTCCAGGAGCGAGCTAAAGATATTCGGGATCTGGGGCAAAGCATTTTTAATCAAATGGAAGAGATCAATGAGCTGCCTGTTGACAAGCTCTCCAAAGAGACCATTATTGTTGCTGAGGATATCTCTGCGACACTGCTTGCTGAAATAGCAGAAGCAAACATATCAGGTATTGTTCTCAAAAGTGGCTCAAGGACTTCCCATGTTGCAATTCTTGCAAGAGCAATGGGAATTCCCACCGTCGTTGGTGTGAGTGAATTACCTATAATGCAGCTTGATGGCAGCCAGTTAGTCGCTGATGGCTATAGTGGTAAGGTATATATTTCTCCTCCTGAGCATATTATCAGAGAATATTCACGCCTGATCTCTCAGGAAGAAGAGCTTTCTGAGGAATTAAAGGCACTGACAGACAAGCCTGCAACGACTCAGGATAAGATAAATATCCCATTGTATGCCAACACGGGATTGGTTGCTGATATCACGCCTAGCAAAGAAAGTGGTGCTGAAGGCATAGGACTCTATAGAACAGAGTACCCATTTATGATCCGGCAACGTTTTCCTGGAGAAGAAGAACAGAGTGAAATTTATAGAGAAGTGATGGAATCCATGGCACCAAAACCAGTTGTTCTGAGGACACTGGACATTGGTGGTGATAAGTCATTGAGTTATTTTCCTATTAAAGAAGATAATCCATTTCTTGGCTGGCGTGGTATTCGAGTGACATTAGATCATCCGGAAATATTTTTGATTCAATTACGTGCTATGTTGATTGCCAGTATAGGGCTCAACAATCTGCATATTCTTTTTCCCATGATCAGCACTACGAGAGAAGTAGATGGCGCCATAAATTTACTCAAACGTGCCTGTGAAGAATTGTTAACAGAGGGATACCAGGTCAATATGCCAAAAGTTGGTGTGATGGTTGAAGTTCCCTCTGTGGTTTTCCAAATGAGGCAAATCGCCTCAATGGTCGATTTTGTATCAATTGGTACCAATGATCTGATTCAATATCTCATGGCTGTTGACAGGAATAATGCCAATGTTGCAGAACTCTATGACTCATTAAATCCAGCTGTACTGGCAGCCATTAAAGTGGTTATTGATGAATCTCATAAAGAACAGATCCCAGTGAGTGTCTGTGGGGAGATGGCAGGCGATCCATTGGCTGCTATTCTTCTACTGGGGATGCCTATTGATTCATTAAGCACCAGTGCTGCTTCCTTGCCTAGAGTTAAATGGTTAATTAGAAACTTTACACAGACAGAAGCAAAAGAGCTGTTAGAAAAAGCGCTACTGATGAAAGATGCTTATGTGATCAGAAAAATGCTCACAGATTGTATTGAAAAGAAAGGCTTAGGTGGCCTTATCAGAGCTGGACGATAGACAAAAATTTCCATAGCAATAGATCTTAACTGGTAAAAAAATAAACATTTTTAATTTTTCTTAAAAATAAGTTAATTAATTAGGAAAAAGTGTTGACGACAGATAATTACTGCGTATAATACACATCTCACTCAGCGGTACTCTTGTTTTAAAGCAAGAAAAACTACTGAAGGAACAACAGCT
>JADGDG010000062.1 GCA_016744995.1 Gammaproteobacteria bacterium | reverse complement strand
CTCATTGTAATCTATCCAGTCGCCGGTGGTATTTTGCCAGCGAAAGCCGGTTTCGGTTTTATTCAGGGTTTTGGTTTCATTAAAACGGTAGACGTTGGTCCGGCCGACACGTTCGTAGAGATCATGATTGCGCTCAATGCGTTTGACACTGCCGTCCAGTGAGTCAAACTCCAGTTTCAGGGCACTCCAGGCACGGTTGATGTGCCACTGATGGTCATACCAGGTGCGTTTGATGCTAATAGCCCCCGCCTGAGTCTGGACACTTAAATCCGTGGTGCTCTGATGATAGATGCCTCGCGGTAATTCAACACCAGCCAGTAAACGCGGACTGTATCCGGCTGACATCAGGATCAGGAGTGAAGCCAGGAACGTGTAGATGGGTTTTATTGTTATTATTTTTTTCATGTTGTTGTTCTATTGATTGAATTATTACTGATAAGCTGAGATTTGATAATGATTAAAACGATGAGCCATTGTTGGGTCAGGTTTGTTGCCAATACAGGGCTTAATGCTCTGACATTTGATATTGCAGAGGAACAGGCATAAATATCCTCTGGATCATCGAGAAAACTAAAATCAGGCTGACAGGCCCCATATGAGAGCGTTGAAAAAGCCAGAAGAGAAAAAACCTCAAAAGAGTAAAAAATACCCATAGACTCAATTACCCAGTCACAATGTTTTAGTTTTAGTTTTATTATTGCACATCAATAGCCGATAAAAATTTGCCTGATTTATTGATGTTTTTCTTATTACTTCGGGAGGCACTATAACATATAAAAAACAAGGTTATTATCAGGGAATTCTTACATTTTTTAAAATAACATGTGTTTTTTATAACAAGGGTTCAATGATTGTCCCTATGTTTAACTCTGACAAGGACAAGTTCACATTTACATAGAGAGATTAAAGCAGTTTATACTGACTGAAGAAAGTGACAGAGTAGCCATAGAATAACCACAGAAGAGCCATAGTTAAGACGGATAGACACCTACTTCAACTCGCCAGGCGAGACCAAAGTCATGCAAAGTTTAGAAGGATTAAGGTAATTGGGCTGTAGACACAGTCCAATATCAATGCCCTGAGGCCAATTAATATCAGACTGTAGTACAAATCTGATATCAGTCCAGGGTTATGACAATTTATAATAAAGAATAATGAATACCAACACAGGCATTCATTAAGCTCGAGGTAATGCTAAAGTAAGTTCCTACTGATGCATTAAAGGACTTACGATTATTGCTCGTCTGGTTAATATCCTTGCTGCTTTTTCTTTGCGTTTGGACAGCTCCAGTGAGGACAACTGGGATAGGAGATTGTACCTGAGACTCAGCATCTCACCCAAATGTCACCTCCTTCTATCACAAATTTAAAGGTCACAATCTTTAGCATCCAGTTTATTCCGCCAGAACTGATCATTGCTATCAAACAGTCTTGAGGAAACATCTGGCCCCCAGGTTCCTGCCGGATAGGTGTGAATATAATCCTGTTCTTCCATCCATGAACGTAAAACCGGATCAACAATTTTCCATGCCCATGAAACCTCATCAAAACGTAAAAATTGAGATTGATCACCTTCCATAACTTCTAAAAGCAAGGCTTCATAAGCATCAATTTTATGTTTTTCATCACATGAGCAGGCATCTAATTGAGTAATTCTTGTTTCCAGTTCAAGCCCTGATTTTTTGACCTGCATTTCAATTCTCAGGCATTCTTCCGGCTGGATATTTAATAGGATCCAGTTGGGTTCCATCTGTTTTAGTGCAGTGTCTTTAAACAACTGCTGTGGTGGACGCTTAAAACGAATACTGACCAGGAAGTTATCTTCCTTCATTCGTTTACCGGTGCGTAAATAAAAAGGAACCCCTTTCCAGCGCCAGTTATCCACATAAAGTTTCATTGCTGCAAATGTTTCTGTGGTACTGCCATGGGCAACATCATCTTCTTCCAGATAACCAGGAACTACTTCACCATCAATATTCCCCTGTGCATATTGTGCACGGAAGGCATGCATATTCACTGAGTTACGACTAATAGGACGAATTGATCGGAGTGCTTTCACTTTTTCATCTCGTAATGCATTAGCATCCAGATGTGCAGGCGGCTCCATGGCAACCAGAGCCAGCATCTGCAATAAATGACTTTGGATCATATCTCGTAATGCACCGGCAGAATCATAATAATGCGATCGCCCTGCAACACCCGCAGTTTCTGCATGGGTAATTTGCACATGATCAATATAGTTACGATTCCATAATGGTTCAAGCAGCAGGTTTGCAAAACGAAAAACCAGAATATTCTGTACCGTATCTTTACCCAGATAATGATCGATGCGGTATAGTTGTTCTTCTCGAAAACTTTTATGTAACTGTGTATTCAGTACTTCTGAACTTTCCAGATCATGCCCGAAGGGTTTTTCTATCACCAGACGACAATAGCAATTATTTTCTTCATGCAAGCCACTGATCACTAGATTTTTTGTAGCAAAATTATAATCCTGTGGTCTTATTGCTAAATAAAAAATATGATTAACAGGAAAAGTCTCTGTATTCTCCAAGCGATGTTTTAGATCCTCAAAAGAGGATTCGTCCCTCAGATCACCTGTTTGAAAGTGAAGGCGCTTTGAAAAACGCTCAAACACGCTTTCATTCAACCCGCCACGAGCATGTTCTTTGATTTCATGCTTCACCACATCTGACCATTGCTCATCACTCCAGTCCCTGCGACCAAAACCAATGATCGTGACTTTATCAGGCAAGCGATTACCTTCCTCAAGATGATAAAGTGCCGGAAGTAATTTATTAATACTGAGATGTCCCGTCACACCAAAAATTATCAATGTGCAAGGTTCTGTAATCGGGTTCATTTTAGTTCCTCATCAGCCCATTCGTGATGAAAGAATTGCCCCAGAGGTTTATCAACTCGTTCAAAAGTATGTGCACCAAAGTAATCCCTCTGTGCCTGTAATAAATTTGCCGGTAACGATGCCATTCGATAACCATCATAAAAGGTGAGTGCTGCTGCAAATCCAGGCACTGGTATACCTGCTTCAATAGCCCTGGAAACCGTTTTGCGCCAGCCTGTTTGTGTTGTCGCAATAGCCTGTTGGAAAAAGTCATCCAATAATAAGCTTTCCAGTTCAGGATTTTTATTGTAGGCCTGTTTAATGCTGTCCAGAAAGCGACTGCGAATGATACAACCTCCACGCCACATTAATGCAATACCGCCATAGTTAAGATTCCATTG
>JADGDG010000041.1 GCA_016744995.1 Gammaproteobacteria bacterium | reverse complement strand
CACTTCTGCCATACATTTTGTAATAGCAGCAGTTAATGTTGTTTTACCGTGGTCAACGTGGCCAATTGTACCAACGTTGACATGTGGTTTTGTACGTTCGAATTTTTCTTTGGACATCACTGACCCCAATCTTTTAAATAAATATGCGTGTTAAACAAACAGTTGATTATCTGGAGCCCATGGCCAGAATTGAACTGGCGACCTCATCCTTACCAAGGATGCGCTCTACCCCTGAGCTACATGGGCATTCATTATTCCTTACAGTCATTAACTTACAAAGTTAAGCCCATAGGAGCAATAAATGGAGCGGGTAGCGGGAATCGGACCCGCATCATCAGCTTGGAAGGCTGAGGTTCTACCATTGTACCATACCCGCAAATACTGCCTTAAAACACTCTGCTCTTATTATTAGCACAGGAGTATTTTAAGGTAAAAAAAAACGCTATCCTATTATCTAATCAATTTACCTGATCAATAGTGGTTAAGCGCTTCTCTTAAAAATATCTATTTTCTGTCCTATTAAAGAAGGAATGGTGGAGGGGGGAGGATTCGAACCTCCGAAGGCAGAGCCAGCAGATTTACAGTCTGCCCCCTTTGGCCGCTCGGGAACCCCTCCGTACCTCAGAAAGGACGCTATTATTGGTTAATTTCTTTTCTCTGTCAAGAAAATTTATAATTTTTTAAGAGTTTTTATTTTTTCTGCTCAAAATAGCCTCATAAGGGCCTTTTTTGAGTGCGATAACATTCAAAATCCTATAATTTTACTCTGCTTAAGCAATTTTATTATGTACTTACCCGGGATCGCATAAGTGATGCCACTGGGTTTCTGCAGTACACTTTCTTTGCTCTCTTTTATAAAGACTTTGTTAATAACACCCAGCACCCTTCCATCACCGGCATTAAACATCGGACTGCCGCTGTTCCCAGGATAGGCAGTGGCATCCAATTGATAAACATAATAAGGATTTTTCAATCGCTTGATCATTTTAACTGTCAGGGTTGAAGAACTGGGTGCTGGAATAACAACGGGAGAGATCGCGGAAATAATACCGCGATGAGTCACTGGAAATAATCCCAGAACAGCCCCGATAGGAAAACCGGTGAAGGCAATACTGTCCCCCTCCTGAGGCTTACGTTTTGTTTCAATTTTCAGGGCAGGAAATTTTGTGCCCTCAATCCTTAGCAGAGCAAGATCGTGCTCTTCGTCTCTGGCAATCACTCTGGCTTTACGATATTTAATTTTACTCATATGGCGATAAAAAATAACTAATGATTCTTTTTTTTCTGCCTTGATGTTTTTTGGAATAACATGATAATTTGTCACCACATGATAGCCATCTGCAACAACAAAGCCTGTACCCATCAGATTTGATGGTGGTCTTCGGGTTGCCTGTAATGTACCAACTCCGACAATGGATGGTTTTACCTGTTTAATGATCTGGGGGAGAGATTGTGCGGACAAGTTATTGACAGCTAAAATCAGCAGCAATAAAAGCCCGGCTTTAATTTGCTTTATCATATTGGGTCCCTAACGATCAAAAATTTCCAGTATACCCATAAGCTGCTGTTCTTGATCAGCCACGATTAACGCTTTAATTTTTTTCTCCAACATCAGTGATTCTGCCTCAACCAGCATCATATCTGGTGCTATTGAGATAGGATCATGAGTCATAATTTCGCTAATATTTGCCTGATTCATATCAACTCTATCAACCAGTGCCCGACGTAAATCGCCATCTGTCACTATGCCTTTAATTTGTAAATTTTCAATAATAACAACCAGCCCCAGACGCCCCTCACTAATACAGAGAACTGCTTCGGTTAATGGCGTATTCATACCCACGACAGGTAATTTCTTTGCATGCATCACATCAGAGACCTTGGTCAGCAAACGTCGCCCAAGACTGCCTCCAGGGTGATAGCGAGCAAAGTCTTCTGCCTGAAAGTTCCGCTCCTTAATCAGGGCCACAGCCAAAGCATCCCCCATTCCCATGGTCGCCAGTGTGGATGTAGTGGGAGCCAGATTATTAGGACAAACCTCACGCTCAACTTTCACATTTAGGATCACATCTGAATGTTTTGCCATAGTTGAGTTGTTATTGCCAACAATTGAAATAATTTTATTACCAAAATGCTTTACCGAGGGTAATAGGTTTAAAATTTCCTCAGTTTCACCGCTGTATGAGATTAAGATCAACAGATCTTCACGCAACAGCATGCCTAAGTCACCATGAAAGGCTTCAGCCGGGTGCATAAAAAAACTGGGCGTCCCTGTTGAAGCAAATGTTGCTGTCATTTTTTGTCCCACCAGGCCTGATTTTCCCATACCACAAACTACAACTCTACCTTGTGTCTGTAAAATCAAATTAACAGCTTTTGCAAATTCATTGCCCAGAGATCCTGATATATTTATTAGTGCTTTGGCCTGTTCAGTCAATGAATCTTTAGCAATTGTCAGCATAGGCGATAATGTTTTTTCATCTGTCATTTTTTGTTATTTCTTTTTTCTTAAAAGTAATTCAACTTTCTCAAGATCAGCTTCTACATCAACACCATGTCCTGGTTGATCATGAACAATAGAAACATGAATGCCGATACCATTATAAAGCACTCTCAATTGTTCCAGTGATTCTGTTTTTTCAAGCATACAGGATTGCAGTGTTTTATATTGTATCAATGCCGTACCCCGATACGCATACATGCCAATATGTCGATACCAGTTGGCATCATTTATCAAGGATTTAATAGTCTGCTGTTCAACTGAAGCTGAAATAAATGAATCTCTTGCCCAAGGGATCACTGCTCGTGAAAAATATAAGGCATAACCCTGATAGTCCATAACAACTTTTACAACATTAGCATCAAAAACTTCTTCTAATTCATTGAGTGGTGTTGCCAATGTTGCCATACCTGCTCTGGTATTTTGTTTTAAAGCAGCTGCAACTAAATCAATATGCGCAGGCAAAACCAGCGGCTCATCCCCCTGTACATTGACAATGATGCTGCTCTCATTCCAGTTTTTTAATGTCAGTACTTCAGCCAGTCGCTCCGTACCTGAAGTATGGTCAGGTGAGGTCATAATGATATCATTGGTAAACTGCTTAGCGGCATCAACAATACGTTGATCATCTGTTGCAATCACAACCTCTGTCGCCTGACTCTCCAGAGCGCGCTCATAAGTATGCTGAATCATCGGTTTACCAGCAATGATTTTCAGTGGTTTACCCGGTAACCGGGAAGATGCATAGCGTGCTGGTATGACTATTTTAAAATCTGCATTCATTGGACGATTTTTCCTTTCTGGCCTTTTGCCATATGAGAGTACAGTTCATTCAGATCAAACTGGGCATCCAGAATTAAATCAGCCACCTCCCTTGCAACCCCCTGCCCTCCTCTGGCCAGGGTAATATAATCTGCTGTGTTTTTTACATAAGCATGAGCATCATTGACTGCAATTGATACTCCCACCTGTGACATGACCGGCAGGTCAATTACATCATCTCCAACATAAGCCACCTGCTCATGATTCAGAGATAAAATATTAAGCAATTCTGAATAAGCCTGACTTTTATCGCTGCAACCGGGATAAAAATACTTAATAGACAGATCCTTCATGCGCTGAGAAAGTGGTTGGGAGTCCTTAGCGGTGATCACAGCCACATTAATCCCCTGCTGCTGCAATAGTTTAATTCCCACACCATCTTTTACATTAAATTGCTTAAACAGTTCACCTTGCGGGCCATAATTGAGCATGCCGTCGGTTAACACACCATCCACATCAAAGATCACTAATTTTATTTGTCGGGCTTTTTCTTTAATCATAAACTTTAGGGTTAAGAGTAAGGGTTAAGAATTAAGAGTTAGTAGTTCTTTATTCAGCTTTCTGGTTATTTCATTTAACACCAGCCATTTTTTACTGCACCAGTCCGGTGCTAGTAATAAGTCTTCTGATGCAGTCCCAGTCAAGCGATGGAAAATCATACCTGCTGGAGCCATGTTAACCATTTTAATCACAGTATCAACATAATCATCCATTGTCAGTGCCTGATAGTCACCACTTTTCCATTGTCGGGCAATCTGTGTGCCTTTCACAATATGCAAAGGGTGGATTTTAATACCTGCAGGTCTGGTTTCCAGGACCCGGGACATACTGATCAGACTATGTTGAGCATTTTCTGTCGGCAAGCCAACAATTAAATGAGTACAGACCTGCAGATCATGCTGATGTGCCCGTTGAATGGCATCATGATATTCAGCAAAGCCGTGACCACGGTTCACTACATTTAAGGTATTGTCAAAACTGGATTGCAATCCCAGTTCCAGCCAGATTTCATATCCCTGAGACTGGTATTGTGATAATAATTTTAGAACACCATCCGGCACACAATCAGGGCGAGTACCAATGGATAAGCCAATGACATCAGGGTGTGATAAAGCATTGTCATAAAGAGACTTTAAATAATTTATATCGGCATAAGTATTTGTGTAAGCCTGAAAATAGGCCAGGTAATGAGTCGCACCAGTACGTTTTAGTATAACCTGACGCCCGGCTTCAAGCTGCTCAGACACTTCGGGTGGTTTTCTGGCATTTGGACTGAAAGATGTATTATTACAAAAGGTACAACCGCCGATGCCTTTAGTACCATCTCGATTAGGACAAGTAAACTGGGCATCAATAGCGAGTTTATGAACTTTATAACCATACTTTTCACGCATGGCCCGACCAAAGGTTAGAACCGCCTGATCAAGATACATAGGTAAAGATAAATTGAGGATTTAGAGCGAACATAAGCAGAAGAAACGCCTTACAATAAATGAAAGGCTGTCATTGTAAGTAAAATTGAGCAATTAAACAATGAGTACATTTGGCCGTAAAATTAAGCCTTTAGCTAACATAGTATCCTTCAGCTAAAGAAGAATATCAGTATGTAAACAGCACATTAATGTAACAAAGTTAAAATATCACTTGCCACATTTCGACGGACTTTTCGACGCTCGATGCCACTGCGTCGTTCCAAAGTCACCTGGTGACCTTCATTATCAGTCAAAGGGAATACTGTTTTTTTATTGACAACTCTTCTGTCATTGCTAGCCTGTTCCATTTTTATCCTCTAGAATTGATATTAACAATTTAACTAACTGGCGCGACGACGCCTGTACTTTTTATTACCAGAGCCTGCTGTTGAAAAAACTTGCATTAACAGCTTAAAAACAACCAGACCAATAAGTAAATATATTATAGTCCATTTGATATTCTGATACAGCTCTTCAGAAGCATCATCGTTTGCCTCAAGTTGTGATACATTCCTGAGTGATTGTTTTCCCCCATCAGCCACCTCTGGCTTGCCCGGCACTGAAATGACCTCATGAACATCCTTGGTTATTTCTAAAATTTCTTTTGCTTTTTGTCTTATCGCAGGATCATCCAGCACAGGTTCTGCTAAAAAATATAACCCCTTTTTTTCTGACTGCTTATCATGAGTATTATTCTTTGAGCCACTGGACTTATCCACATCACCGAACTGGGCGACCTGACCTTTTAAAAGCTCTAATTCCATTTGCTGCAGCTCATTTTCCTGAGCTGGTTTTTGTTTTAGATCATCAAGAAAACGATTTGTCTTATTCAGTTTTTCTATAATTTCAGACTTCGAGTTTTCATTTTCAGGCGCTATTAATGACCCGGAGTTTTGTTGCTCTAACAACTTTCCAGATTCATCAAAAGAAAGCCCTGATTGAAAAGAATCCCCATCCTCAAACTGCACTGGCAAAGCAGTACTGACAGAAGGTATAGAAAACAATATACTTAAAAAGAAAATTTTTAACTTCATAAAAAACAAACCAGTTGGTTTTATATCAAAGTAAGCTTTTAGCTTAATTATTGACCGGGACACCCGTACAACATGCATATTATATGCCAAGTAATTTTATTCTATTATCCTTTTTGAAATAATAACTTGTTAATCAATAGTATAATAGTATTTAATAATAAAACAATAAGATAACTATATTGAAGTGTGTTTAAAATATTGACACTCTTCACATTTAGAGAAAACAGATGTCCACATTGACGATACATCACCTGATCATGAATCAGGCATATACAAGACCTTTTTCAAATGCTCTCATCCATAAAGACCGCTCCATCACCTATAAGCAACTTGCAGAGCTCCTCTCAAATTTGGGACAATCCCTGACAGGTATTGGTATTGAGAAGAATGAACGTATTGCTACTTACTTACCAAAAACCATTGAGTCCGTCATCAGCCTGTTTGCTATCTCCTCTATGGGCGCAGTTTTTGTTCCCATAAATCCCATACTAAAGGCTCATCAGGTTCAATATATTCTTAATGATTGTGCTGCCCGTGTTCTTATCACCAGTAGTGATCGCCTCAAAACACTGCAGAATAATCTTCAGACATGTACAAATCTTGATTTTGTAATATTAGTCGATAAAGTAAAAGATAAATTTAAGTTTAAGTTTAAGCTCAACAACATCACCTTGCTCTACTTAGAGAACTTACTTTGTAGAAAAGGAGCTTGTCTGCCAGAAAAACTTCAACAAAAATTAATTGATACGGATATTGCAGCATTTTTCTATACTTCCGGCAGCACCGGAAAACCTAAAGGAGTGGTACTGTCACATCGAAATCTAGTTGCAGGTGCACAAAGTGTCAGTCAATATTTACACAATACTTCAGATGATAAAATTTTGGCGGTGCTGCCTTTTAGTTTTGATTATGGTTTCAGCCAATTAACCACAGCACTTTATGTGGGAGCCTCAGTCGTACTCATGGATCACCTATTTCCCAGGGATGTTATAAAAGCGGTTGAAACCTACCAAATAACAGGTTTGGCAGCAGTCCCCTCACTCTGGACTCAATTAGCAAATCTCCCCTGGCCTGAACCCTGCTCACTAAGATATATTACCAATTCAGGCGGCAGTCTGCCCGTGAGCATTTTAAACACATTACAAACAAAACTTCCTGACGTCAGCCCTTTTCTCATGTATGGTTTAACCGAGGCTTTTCGCTCAACCTATGTTCCTCCAGAGCACCTGAAGACACATCAGGACTCTATCGGTATCGCAATTCCTGATGCTGAAGTATTAGTGCTTAGAAAAGATGGCAGTGAATGTGCTGATAATGAAGCGGGGGAACTCGTGCATAGAGGTGTATTGGTTACGCAGGGTTATTGGAATGCACCTGAAAAAACAGCCCGGCACTTCAGGAAATATGCGCCACAAGAGGGTCAAATAGCAGTTGCAACAGAGGTCTGGTCTGGTGATACCGTTCGACGAGCCAAAGATGGCTATCTGTATTTTATTGGACGTAAGGATGGTATGATTAAAACATCAGGTTATCGTGTCAGCCCCAATGAAATAGAAGAAATAATACATCAATCAGATTTAGTCAGGGAGGTTGTTGCACTAGGTATTGCCCACCCTGCTCTTGGCCAGGCCATTGTAGTAGTAGCCACTAACCAGTATAAAAATGATAATTTAAACGAAGAAATAAAAAAGCTTCATACTTTTTGCAAAAAGAATTTACCCAATTATATGCATCCAGCTGAAATTATTATTAAAACATCACTACCCAAAAATCAAAATGGAAAAATTGATAGAAGCTCATTATCAAAAGAATTTCAATCTCTCTTTCAGGACACCCATTCATGAGCCAAAAGACCATTCAACACGCTCCTCTAAATTACTTTCCATATCAGCAGGGAAGGCTGCATGCCGCAGGCAAACCCATTGAGCAAATTGTTGACATAGTCAGTCAGACACCGCTTTATGTCTATGATAGAAAGCTGATTAGCCAAAGAATAGATGACTTACGTTCTCTACTGCCTGAAAAAATCAAACTTCACTATGCCATTAAAGCTAATCCAATGCCGGCAATCGTTCAACATATTGCCAACCTTGTTGATGGCCTGGATATAGCCTCTCATGGTGAGTTGCTAAGTGCTTTAAATACCGGTACAAAAGCATCAGAGATCAGTTTTGCTGGCCCTGGTAAAACAGATAAAGAGCTCATTGCCGCAATTGCCAGTCACATTGTGATTAATGTTGAATCTGAAAATGAGCTTAAACGGATTAATAAATTTGGCATTCAACTGAGGATCACTCCTAAAGTTGCACTCCGAGTGAATCCTGATTTTGAATTAAAAGCATCCGGCATGAAAATGTCTGGCGGTCCTAAGCAATTTGGCATCGATGCGGATAAACTTCCTGAGCTTCTAAGCTCACTGACTTCATTAGAACTACAATTTGAAGGACTGCATATTTTTTCTGGTTCACAAAACCTGAACAAAGAATCAATTATTGAGACTCATAATAAAACATTTGAATTAGCGGCCGAACTTTTAAGTGAGCCTTCTCTTGATTATCGCTTTATCAATATTGGCGGTGGTTTTGGGATCCCTTATTTCCCTGGTGACAGAGCACTTGATCTCCAGCCTATTGCCAAAAACCTGCAACGTTTATTATCTAAATACCCTCAATTTAAAGACAAAGAAATTATTCTTGAACTAGGCCGTTTTATAGTCGGTGAAGCAGGGATCTATATCAGCAAGATCATTGAGAAAAAGGAGTCCAGAGGTACAACCTATCTGATAACCGATGGTGGTTTGCATCACCATCTGCCGAATTCAGGTAATTTTGGTCAGCTGATACGAAAAAATTATCCGGTAGTCATTCATGCTGCTGTCAAAAAAGCTGACAGTAAAACGGAAAAAGTAACTATTGTTGGGCAACTTTGCACCCCACTAGATACTCTAGCGGATAAAATGGAGCTTCCACTAGCAGAAATCGGTGATCTGGTGGTGATTTTACAGTCTGGAGCTTATGGAAAAACCGCTAGTCCGGAGCATTTTTTAGGTCATAAAGCTGTTAAAGAAATTTTACTCTAGGGGCAAACATTCTTGGGGTACACACTCCAGGGGGTACACAAGGGGGCTTGCTTTGAAGCAGGCTTCATTTTTTCTATTTTGAGTTAACAAATTTAACCAGTGAACCGATTGTTTCAAAGGTTTCACCACTAATATCATCATCATCGACAATAATATCAAAGGTTTCTTCCAATGCTGTGATCACAGAAACCACTGCCATTGAATCAAATTCAGGAATATTACCTAACAGTAAAGTCTCTTCATCACTGGAATTAAATGAATCATCTAGCTCCAGTGCTTCTTTTAATAATTGTTTTATTTGTTCTAAAGATGCCACAGATGTTTACTCAGGGTAGTTGTTCAAGACAGTTGCTCAAATTAAAAACATCTGCATTTTACCCTGATTTATCATTGTAAGTAAGGGGTTAAGACTTAAATATGAATTATTTATATTATAAAGAAAGAGTTGCGTACTGTTTACGACGTCTTGTATACACCATACCCAGCATGCCAATCATTCCTAGCAATAAAGTCGATGGTTCTGGTATCGAAGGTAGTCGACTTCCATAAAAGGAAATATGAGAAATTTCACGACCCAATTGATCCCCACCGAGCAAGTGAGGTGCAGTGGCCCAAGCACCTGATGCCGCGCCAGATAAATTTCCTATGATAGCGTTACCACCTCCATTCAGGACATCCCTTAAACCAAGATCATAAATAGTGTAAGCAGGCCCTGCCTTAATGACCATATACAGCACCTCATAAGGTGCTTCCCAGGTACCACTATTACCACTGGGCAAGCCACTAAAGACCCACTCATCTTCATTGCCCAGATCTCCAACTCTCTCTAGAGTTTCGCCATCAATTTTAAACAATTGCTCATGAGAAAGGCCATAAATATCCAGAGAAGCACCATTATTCCCTAATACACGATCGACAAAGTAACCACAATCCACAGAGACATCATAACCTGGCGTATTTATTTTTTCGTTGGCTCCATTAAGACTCATACATGCCGTACTGGTGGCCAATGCTGACTGAGGAATACTAAAAGGTAATAAAAATAAAACAATTTTCAATATTTTGTTAATATTCATAAAGATACCCATCCTAAGAGTTTATATTCCTACATACAAACACAGCAATATATATACCAAAATAAAAAACTATTAGATTTCATTATGTTAAAACAAACAAAATAAGCTCTGGCTAGAAAATGTAAAAATAACTGACACTAATTGCTAAAATAACAGATAAAAGTGTCAATTTTTTTCATCTTCCAGTTTTTTTAATAATAATTCAGCTTCATTTTTACTTTCATAAGACCCATTGAGGGGAACAAAACGATATAATATCCTCAGTGCTTTATTTTTATCACCCGTTTTTACTAAGGCAACAGCATAGTGATACATAATGTCAGAGTCTGCCGGTGCATTTTTACTGGCATATTTTAAGAGTTCAACTGCCCGCTCAGAATCACCATTTTTTACCAGAACCCAACCCAGAGTATCATTAATTGCAGGGGACTCAGGTGCTAATGAATAAGCTAGCTCAGCAAAATCAATACTTCTTAAATCATCTAATTGATCATACATTAGAGCGAGGTTATTGATTGCACTCACATCAGATGGCTGCTGTTCAACAATTATTTCATAGTGAGATTTCGCAAACTGAAACTGTTCACTTCTCTGATAGTAATAGGCCAGAATAGTTCTCATTCTTATATCATTAAGATGGTTTTTTAACCAGAGTTCCATAACTGCAACGGCTTTTTCAGTTGAATTCTGTCTCAGATAGGCATTAAACACTTTGATCACAACTGAAGCATTTTCATGGACATCAATGGATTTATTATAATGCTCTATTGCTTTCCCATAGTTGTTTTGTGCCCACCAGATATCTCCCAGCGCTTCCTCGCCTATTCCTTTTTCAGGATTGGCGACACTCAGAGCTTTAGCCATATTCATAGCATCTTCATAGTCTTCATTTTTAATGGCCAGCTTCAATAAAAATGACTTTGCCACCAGATTATCAGGATCTAACTCCAGAATTTTTTCAAAATTTAATTTTGATTTGTCGTGATCCTCAATCATAAATTGAGCAATAGCCAGCCTTTGCCAGATGGTTGGTAAATCAGGCTGAGGTAATTTAATGAGTTTTTTTAAATAACGAATCGCAAGCGGATAATCCCTTAAAGCAAGGAGATTCAGAATATGCAGTTCAATAAGATCAGCACGTTCAGAGTATGTTTCAAACAACTCCTCTGAAATGCTTAAAGCCTCATTAAATTGTCCACGGGAGTAATAATAACGGTTTAATAAAAGCCGTGGTTTTATTGCATAGGGATTCTGATCACGGGCACGATTAAACCAATGCAGCATTTTCTTTTCATTCTGCTCCATCATGCTCAGTGTTCCCATTCCCAACAAACTGTCAAGATTATTGACATCAAGAGCCAGTATTTTACGATACTTCCTTCGAGCCTTCTCGGTTTCACCCTTTTTCATATAGAGTGCTGCAAGCTCACTAAGAGGTGATATAAATTTATCATTTAACTGGTGAGCATTGTTAAAATAAACTTCCGCTTTGTCCAGCTCATTTTTCTGCAAATAAACAACTCCGAAAAAATATTCAATGATCGGTTTGTCATGAGAATTTATTTCATATTTCTCAAGCACTTCAAGTGCTTTATTAAATTGCCCGGATTTAATATAGTAAACAACAGACACCAGCTCTTTTTCTGTAAAATCACTTGAGCTGCTCTGTTCAACTAAATTAACATCAAGTCCTGATAGCAGTTTACTAAAATTCAGCCGCTGTTCAATTTGCTGATTATTACTCTGTAACTCAGAAGCCTGAGTGAGAAAAAACAAACCTTTTTCAAAATATCCTAATTGATTATATGCGGCAGCAAGCAAGATCTTCAAAGCAGCATCATCCTCATTTTTAAATGCTAATAAATACTCAAGTGCTTGTTCTGGTTGATTATTGTTTAGCTCAATTTCAGCCAGTATCCTGGTTGCGTTCAAGTCTCCCGGGTTATTTTCTAAGAAACTTTTTAGTTTTCTTTGTGCTTTATCATATTGTCCCAGATGAAAATAGATGGCACCACTCAACAATAAGACTTCTTTATTGTCAGGATTAAAATCTTCCAGTTTGACGATTGCCTGATGAGCCTTCCTATAGTCTTTTAAATAAAAGGCCAGCTTTGACTGTAACCGATACCCTTCTTCATACTCAGGAAACAATTCAATTAAGTGCACAATCAAATCACTTGCCTGAATATAATCCTGTTGGGAAATAAGTGCATTAATATGACCTTGCCAGGCGGTCAGATTATTGGCTTGTATTTTTTTTATAGTGGTAAAAACATCAATGGCCTGCTCAGGTTTATTATCAAAAATAAACAAGTTGCCTGCCAGGATCAAAATATCCACATTATATGGATATTGCTGGTACAAGGGCTCAACTAAAACACGTAATTTATCAATATCTCCCTGTATCGAATACATAATTGCAAGGCTGATTTTTACTTCCAGTTCATTTGGAGCCATTTTATAGGCACGTAAAAATAACTTATATGCCCTTTGTTTTTTATTTTTATGTAAAAATGCCCGTCCCTGAATGGCTCTGAGACTTGCTAAATCAGTCCTGGAGACACCAATAATTTTATTGAGATCTCTGACTATCTGTCCAGCCTTCCCCTGCATTAACTTTGCCCTGGTCAGCGGTATCTGTACACTGACTGGATCAACACCAAGAGAGATAGCCTTATTAAGTGTTTGTTGTGCCCGCTCTCCCTTGCCAATGGCAAGAAAATTTATCGCCAAAGCAACTCTGAGTCTAGCATTATCCGGATATTCCTGAATACCATTTTTCAAGATGATCTGAGCCTCTTTAAACTCACCTTTATCAGAGGCAGCTTGTGTATTCGTTAAAATAGTTTTTATGCTGTCAGCAAGGCTGTAACCAGGTAAGATTAATAGTAAAAACAATACCGGGGCAACCAGAATAATGGTATTTTTATTCATAAAATAATCTACTTTTTTCCAGAACATTTAAACTCGAGAGCATTTAAGCTCGAGACCATTGATATAACCTGGATTTCTTCAGGGCATTGATAATGGTTCGTTTTATTGCAAGCATCATTCCTCTTAGTGTTTTTTTATTATAGGCCACAATGCCCCAACGTTCTCTACGTTGACCCATCCAGTCTTTTTTATAGGCATCATCACCGGTTAAATAATCAATTTCTATGACATTATCTTTCTCAATTACCGATGCAAACATAGCGGCAGTTAAAATCGAACCAATTGAGGTTGATTTGAATTGAGGATCATAAGCAAGCTTATAAATGCTGGCAATATTACCAGCTTTTTTTTCACTATCTACAAAGCCTTTACTTACGAACCATAGCTGTGCTGCCGCAGGCACTTTATCAATATAAGCCAGACCAATACGAAGCTGTCCCATTTTCGCAAAAGTCAGCACCATATTTTCAATAAACAGGGGGTAGTCTTCTTCTACTTTCCAGCTGCTTGAGTAGATTTTTTGGTATTCAGGCAATAATTGTTTTATTTCATCATAATCTGAGGTAATTTTTATCTCATAATCTGACAGCTTTTTTTCTTTTCGCCGGATGGTATTTTTTAGCTTTGAAGATCTTTGCTGATAATAGTCTGTGAACACACAGGATTGAATCTTTTCAAACCAATTGCCAAAAGTAAAAAAAGGTTCTGTATAGTAAGCATTGTTTTTAAGTGTACTCAGCAAAAAAGAATACTCTGAGCTCATATTATCCATAGGCTGGAATGAAACCAGATGGTACTGACAAGCATTAATTGTCTTAAATAAAGCATCAAATAATGCCGCTGGCTGAGAATGCTCCGAAGCAACCATAGGCATATAAAAAGAGGAATAGTAATTGGCTAATGAATGCAAATGTCGGCCATCAGAACTTTCATAGCAGGGTAAAATTAATAGTGGACGCCCCTTGCTGGAAGCGATAGTAAAAATCAGCACAGAATCCTGATAAATATTTTCTTCCAATAAGGTAAACCACTCTCTAGAACAAAAAAAACTGCGCTTTGAACTCAGTTCAAATAAAGAATTAAAGGCTTCTGGTATATCATGAATGGAATGATAAGTTTTGATATGATAGGAGTCTAACTGGCCCAGTTGAGTTTTATAAGAATTATCTGCTATCATTTTCTAAACAATACCTTCTAAACAATGCCATCATGTTAATTATTTTTTACCTGGGTTTCCCCTTCATTTAGAAACAATCACTTATGTTGCCCCAGGATCTACTTCTGTATTTCTCATTTTTATCAATTTTGCCGGATTCCCGGCAACAATCGAATGATCAGGCACATCTGAAACCACCACAGAACCTGCTCCGACAATACACTTATCACCAATATTAGCCATAATTAATGAACCATTTCCAATCCAGCAGTCTTCTCCAATTGAAATCTTTTCAAATTTCCCTCCCTGCTGTTGTATCGGTGTGTTGATATCATCAAAATTATGCTGATTTTTGCCACTCATAATATGTACACCACTGGCAATTAATGAATTTTTACCAATTTTAGACATACCAATATTGCACTGCGGGCCAATATAGACCCCTTCCTCGATACAGGTATCACGTTGTGAAAATAAGGTTGCAAAAGAAATGACAACATTGGTGTGGCAATAAGACATGGTGTAACGATAAAAAGCGATCCTCAGATAACTGCCAATTTTTCCTGGAACCAAACTCAATAGTTGTGAGAATGATGAAAAGGGAGTCTCTTTAAATATTATTGAACTGATAAAGAATAATAACAGCAAAGGCAGACATACCACGACAAACAAGTAAGCGATGAGCTCTTTTAATTTATTATTCACTTTGTACACCTAAAAAATAGCCGTTGAATCAGTTTTTTCAACATTAACACAAGCAACAAAAAAACGAAAACGTTATAACAAGTGCCACAATAATTCCTTTTATTAATCCATATAAACAAATTACCCCCTCAGCCTCCTTTCAAAATGAGGGAAGCAAAAGAAACGGCAATTAGTGGGTGGGCACTAACTAATCATATAATTCACCGATAAACTCGGGTGGCAACTTGCTTTAAGGTACTGGTATCTTCTTCAATCCAGAACTTCACTGTGTCCTTTTTCTCATCCATTGCTTTATTGACCCAACTGGTCAACAAAGTCTCTTTGCTCAATGCTTCTGCCTGCTCAATTTGCTTATCAGAATCCTCAGG
>JADGDG010000006.1 GCA_016744995.1 Gammaproteobacteria bacterium | reverse complement strand
ACACCTTATTCAATGTTAATGGAAATAGCGCTGCAGCCTAATGGTTTTATTACCTCGTATATCGGCAGTACTTTAATGTATCCCGATACCAATTTATATTTCCGTAATCTGGATGGCAGAGGGCGTTTGATTAAAGAAATAGATCTACGTGGTAAGACCATTGTGAATAAAACCACCATGTATTCAACTTCAGCGGTAATGAATAATATTATTCAGAAATTTACCTTTGAATTACTGGTTGATGGTGAAACTTTTTATGAAGGTGATGCTGTATTTGGCTTCTTTAGTGCCGAATCTCTATCGACTCAGGTGGGCATGGACAAGGGCAAGAAATTACTACCCTGGTATAAAGAAGAAAATATTGCCCGGGATAAGCTGATCACTCTTGATTTGAAATCAGATAAGGCTCAAAAAGAACTTTATGCAGCTAAGGATAATAAACAATTTTACCATCTTGCCGGAGGTGTTCTGGACTTTATTGATGAAAGTATTGTGGTTGCCGATGGCGGTAAATTCAACAAGGGTTATGTGCATTCCATGAAGGTCATTGACGCCACTGACTGGTTCTATCCTTGTCATTTCTACAAAGATCCGGTTATGCCGGGTTCTTTAGGAGTGGAAGCGATGGTTGAATCTCTGCAGGTTTATGCCTTGCAGCAGGATCTGGGTAAAGATTTTGCTGATCCCCGTTTTGGTCTGGTTGAAGATGAAGCCAAATGGAGCTATCGCGGGCAAATAATACCGGACAATGATGTGATGACTTTAGAAGTTCATATTAAAGAAATCAGAACAACTCAGGGACGGATTGATATTATTGCTGATGGTAATTTATGGAAAGATGGTTTACGGATTTATTCTGTTGAAAGCATCGGACTAAGTATTCAAGAGTGTCTTCAGGAGATCCAATAATATGCCGACTCAAACAACTCAGGTGCCGCCAGCAACTCTGCAAAATGGTTTGACCATTCAAGGCATAGAAAGTTTACGTGCCCTTGATAAACCCTGCTATATTATTCAGGATAATAATCACATCACCATTAATCACTCAGGTTGTGATGAGGTGGCAAAAATCACCGCTTATGTTCCGCCAATGGTTGCCGAACAACTTGGCGACCCGTCATTTAAGGCTTTTTATGGTGTTAAATATGCTTATATGACCGGTGCTATGGCTAATGGCATCTCATCTGAAGAAATGGTAATAAGTTTAGGCCAGCAAAATATACTGGCTTCTTTTGGTGCTGGCGGTCTTGATTTGAATCGCGTTGAATCAGCCATTCAAAAAATTCAGCAAGCCTTGCCCAATGGGCCTTATGTGTTTAACTTCATTCATAACCCATCAGAGCCTGCCATTGAGCAGGGTACTATTGACCTGTATATAAAATATGGAGTTACTGTGATTGAAGCGGCTGCATTCTTCAGTCTGACGCCTTCACTGGTTTATTACCGAGCTAAGGGGCTGCAGCAGGATGCACAGGGTCATATTCAAATTAATAATAAGATCATTGCCAAGGTGTCCAGAAGGGAAGTGGCCACAGTCTTTATGCAGCCTGCACCAGAAGATGTACTGAACAAATTGATTGCTCAGGGAATGCTGACACCACAGGAAGCTCAACTGGCAATGCAAGTGCCAATGGCTGATGACATTACTGTTGAAGCGGATTCCGGTGGTCATACTGATAATCGTCCACTGGTCTCCTTATTGCCTTCGATCATTGCTTTACGTGATGACATTCAGGCAGAAAAACAATATCCCGTTGAAGTTCGTGTCGGTGCAGGTGGTGGTGTTGGTACGCCTGACTCTGCTCTGGCCTGTTTTATGATGGGGGCTGCCTATGTGGTCACTGGTTCGGTTAATCAGAGCTGTGTGGAAGCAGGGGCCTCTGAGCATACTCGTAAGCTGTTAGCTCAGGCTGGTATGGCAGATGTGGTCATGGCACCTGCATCTGACATGTTTGAGCGAGGCATTAAACTTCAGGTATTAAAAAAAGGCACTTTATTCCCCATGCGGGCTCAAAAGCTTTATGAGCTTTATACAAGCTATAATGGTCTGTCTGAGATACCTGCACCTGAACTGGAAAAACTGGAACAGCAGATCCTGCAGAATAGTGTTGATAATATCTGGCAGGAAACGGTTAAATTTTTTCAGCAACGTGATCCTTCAGTGATTGAAAAAGCTAAAAATAATCCCAAAAAACAAATGGCACTGGTTTTTCGCTGGTATCTCGGTTTGTCTTCACGCTGGTCAAATGCTGGTGTTAAGGGACGCGAATTTGACTATCAAATCTGGAGTGGGCCTGCTATGGGTGCCTTTAATGACTGGGTTGCATCCACTTATCTGAATGATTATAAAAATCGCAGGGTAGTTGATGTGGCTGAGCATCTTATGTATGGCGCTGCTTACCAGCACCGTATTCAGGTTCTTAAGAGTCAGGGGCTTTATCTGCCTTCCCGGTATCAGCGTTATACGCCATCCGCATCTGTCGTATAGTGAGAGTGTAGTGAGAGTGTAGTGAAGGAACATAACCAGCAGCAGGAAACTGTTATCAACCTTGCTGCCATTTCAGCAGATTTTGATTTAAAAAAGAATTCAGTTGATGTCTGGTTGTGTCACCTGGCTGATTTTGAGGATAAAAAAGATCATTTTTTGTCACAATTTTCCAGTGAAGAAAAATCAAGAGCTGAACGGTTTAAATTTGCTATTCATCGAAATCGATTCATTGTGTCGCATGGTTTTGTAAGAAACTTGCTGGCTAAGTATTTAAATGTGAAACCTGAAGACATTGAATATGCAAAGGGAGAACAGGGGAAACCCTGCATTTTCAGTAATAACTTAGTCGATTTGCAATTTAACCTGAGCCATACTCAGGATATTGCTATTCTTGCTGTCACCAGACATGCTGCCGTTGGAATTGATATCGAGTTTAATGATCGAAAGACTGACTGGCAGGGGATCTGTAAACGATTCTTCAATATTTCAGAGCAAGAAGCTTTATTTTCACTGCCTGAAGCTCAGCAGGCTAATGCTTTTTTTGATCTCTGGACACGAAAAGAAGCCTATATGAAAGTGCTTGGTACGGGGCTATCACTATCACCTCTGGATTTTACCCTGAGTGTTTTTCCTGAGAACCCGGCACTGATCAGCCATCATTCAACTAAATTTGCTTCCCTGAAAGAAGTTGAGTTCCGCTCTGTTAACTTGCCGGAGTCACTTTCTTGCTATAATGCAACATTAGCACTTGCCGCAAAAATTAATCAATATCAGGTTCTCTCATTTGCTTAATATTGCAATTAGTTTGGCTCATGTTTTATAGCAGCTTTTATAATAACTGTTTGAAACAATAGTAAAATAAATTGACAGGTGCTATCGATCTGTTATTCTCAAATAACACTGTATTTTTTAATGTTCATAGTTTTTAGAGAAAAACTGATTTATGAAACGTTATTTTTTATTTTTTCTTATTCTCTTTATCAGTATAAATACTTTTTCTTATTTATATTTTGATAATATTTTTAAATCAAAGAGCCAGGCATACTTAAAGCTCAAACTTAATAAACTTGAATCTAATTATCAAAATTCTACACTCATTATTGAAGATTATGCCAAACTCATTTTTAATAATAATATTCTCACCGATGATGTCTATCAAATTATAAGATATCTTCCCAATGCTTCTGAATCTGAGCAAGCCTATATAAGAAATAAACTCTATAGTCATATACTATCACTCTATAAAGCCTTGAAAAATGGGATCTCAATGAGACAGTTTCACTTCCATTTACCGGATGGTCGTAGTTTTTTAAGAATGCACAGACCTGAAAAGTATGGTGATCATTTATTTAATGTTCGTCCTTCCATTAAGATGGTGAATACTCAACTAATTTATATGAAGGGATTTGAAGAAGGCCGTATTTTTAATGGCTACCGCTATGTGTATCCTCTTATTTTTAATGATGAACATTTTGGTAGTGTTGAAATCAGTGTTTCCATTAATGCTTTATTTAATCATATGAAAAAACTCACTGATTCAAACTATTGTTTTATGATAAAAAAATTAGCTGTTGAAGAAAAACTATTTCCAGATGAAAAATCTAATTATCAGGAAGCATTATTAAGCCAATGGTATCTTCATGATAAGAGTGTAAATCATGAATATTGCACAGATACAATTGCAAAGTTTTTGGCAGGAATTAAAAGTGATCAAAAAAATATTACCAGATTAGAAAATTCCCGTTCTTTTTCTACTGTGATCAACGAAGACGGAAAAACCTCTATAGCTAATTTTTTAGCAATTAAGAATACAATTGGAAATACTGTTGCTTATATTTTTTCAATTGATGATGACACTGTCTATCCTCAGCTCAAATCAAATTTTATCAGCCGCCTGGTTTTTATTTCTATTGTTACATTCAGCGTTTTGTTTTTCTTTTATTTTTTACTTTATAAGAATCAATTTATAAAAAAACAGGCAGCTTATCTGGAAGATGAAGTTATTCAGAGAACTGCACAGCTAAATGAAGCACTTGAGAAAGAAAAAAGATATATTCAACTATTGAATGTGATTAACGCCGTTAATAAAAAAATATATCAGAATACAAAATTGGAATCAGTCTTTAAATATTGTATTAATATTTTTACCACATTACCATCCTGTGTTTTTTCTATTATTTCTGTCAATCTTGATGGTAAATATATTTTTTACTCAGATAGTTGTGAGAAATTCAGTTCCCATGAAAAAACAATATGTGAAAAAGTATTAAAGTTAATGCATTATTTTAATGAACAAAATAATACTGAATTAATTGTTATTGATGATTTAAAAACAGAAAAGAAATTAGACCGGCTTCTGAAAGTTTTTAAAAAATACTCAATAAGAAAAATTTTGGTCCTACCTCTGATTGATGAGTCTACATCACAGCATTATGGCAGTTTATTTTTCTTTAGTTCAAGAATGGAATCCTTTGAAGAACATGAACAACAATTATTTAAGGAGCTTTCTAAATCCATATCTTTTGCTATCACTATGGAGCAAAATAAAAATCAGCCTGATTATAAAGGTGAGTCATAGAATATATAGGGTGTTGCATAACCGCTGATCTCAAAATAAATTTTCTTTTCATCGGGGTCTGCTTTCATATTTAGATTAGTATCCAGCACACCATAACCATATCGATAATCGCGGGAAGTATTACCAGAGGTGCTTTGAGCTGTTGACAGCTTATCAATTTTGATAAATCGTTTAACCAGTTTTTCTCCCATATAAATATCCAGGACACCATTGGTCCCCGTCCAGTTTTGCAGAGAACGATTGAATTTATTTTGTGACTCTTGTGTGCAGGCAGATAAAAGAAACAATAGAGTGATTAAAAGTAATGGTTTCATGGTTATTCCAATATTTTTTGTAACTACTCAGCGTGTTTAGATTTTGCCTGAGCTCAAGGCATTTTTGCACGGAGAATGTGAGCATATGAGTATATGTGACCATTTGAGTACAAAAATAACGCAGAAATCGGGTAAAAGATGAATGCGCTTAGTAGTTACTATTTTTTAAGCTTTACAATTCCCAGAGATCATAAACATAGGGCAGGAATGGACGGTTTTATTAACAAAAGGATCGTCTTCATGTCGAATAAGACCACGAATAGATTCTGAGTACAAGTTTTCAAACTTATCAGATTGGCGAAAATATTCCAGCACAATACCCATACGTTCAAAGGTATGTAGATCATCCCACAGGGCAATGGCTTTCTTTTCATAAAAACGTTCGGAAAAACTGATTAGAAAAATGCCTCCTGGTTTTAAAATTCTGGCAATTTCCTTAAAAACAGCAATAGGCTGTGTCATATATTCCACTGAGAATGCGCATACTACAGCATCAAATTGTTGATCATCAAATGGCAATACAGGCTGTTTATTTAAGTTGTGAACCTTAAATTGACTGAGTGCCGTATTGGATTGTAAATCTTTTTCTTTAATACTGAGTCCAGTGACATCAAGATCACCAAGAGTTTTGGGAAGGTAGGACTCAGGACCGGCCATCAGATCAAGGATCTTAGTTTTTCCCTGTAGATGCTCACTATAAAACTGATTTAATTGTTCAATTGAGACTTGATCAACAATAGGAATAGTGCTGTCAATTGCTTCGTAAAATAAAGCATCATCATCTTCAATCTTTCGTGAAAAAGGCATTCCCTGAGTAAAATCAAATGTTTTATCTATCAATAAGTTTTGTAAACCGGGCCCATTGACGGTAATGGTTTCTGCAATATCATTACAGCGTCCACCATTTTGCTGGTTGGCATCAAATACATCCGTAATAGTTGCTGTTAGCCTGATTGGAAATGTGCCCAGAGGGTGGTTTAAATCAACAGTCAGTGTATCATCAGTTTTGTCCAGTATCCGAAAAGGGCGATTGTCCATCTTAAAACAGTCTTCTACATCCTCTAACATACCTCGGGGATAAAACCGTCCTACCGTTGGTAATACTGGGATGGATCCACCATAATACTGATCAAACTTGTTAATCGGGATGGTTTTTATATTAGATGGACTTATCTCAAACTGTAATAAAGCCCCGGGTTTGTAATTGATACCCAGTGTTTGATTGAGTTCAGAGCGTTTTATCTGATAATCCAGTTGTTCCGGATAGAAATCCCGCCAAAAGTTGGTTTTCAGTACAAAATAGCGATCTTTATAGCTTGCCAGCCCATCATTCCACTGAATATCAATCTGGACACTTAAATTCTGTTTATCATCAATCATTGTTTCTATACATACCGGACTAAAATAAAAAGGCTCAAAGCCATACTCGACCGCAAATTTTAAGTGACTGGCGCATAATTAGCAAACAATAATATTGATTTAGAAGAGCGGGTGCTAAAATTTAGTTGTTTCAAATACTGCTTAATTGACCGGTATTGGTGCTGGAATTCTGCATAAATTCGCTGAGTAGTTACGAAAAATATGAAAAAAAGCGGTTAGTTTTGACAACTAACCGCTTTTTTTTTAGCATTTTCACAATAGTGCGTGGCAATGAAGTGACAATAACTTATATGCCTAATTTTGCTTTAATGGCATCAATTACAGCATCACTTGAAGTGGCTTCAACAGTCAATAACATGCCTTCTTTTTCATAGAAACCAGCAAGAGGTGCAGTCATTTCATTATAAACTTCCAGGCGGTTGCTGATCACTTCAACGGTTTCATCATCACGCTGAACAACTGGGCCGCCACACTTGTCGCATTTGCCTTCTTCCTTAGGCGGGTTAGATTTAACATTGTAAATCTCACCACAGGAAGTACAGGTACGACGAGTAGTTAAACGATCAAGAATTACATCACGAGGCACGTCAATGTTAACCACAGCATCAAGCTTTTCACCCATGTCTGCTAATAATACTTTCAGAGCTTCAGCTTGAGGGATAGTACGAGGGAAACCGTCTAATAAGTAACCGCTTTTACAATCATCATCTTTAAGACGCTCGCCCATAATACCCATGATCAGATCATCAGAAACCAGATCGCCTGCGTCCATAGCTGCTTTAGCCTGCTTGCCTAGGTCAGAACCCGCTGCAACTGCTGCACGTAAAATATCACCAGTTGAAATTTGAACAGAACCGTCCATTTTTGTTAATAATTTAGCGACAGTACCTTTACCAGCACCTGGTGCACCTAAAAGAATAAGCTTCATTGTGACTCCAAAAAATATGTTAAGAATATATCGGTAAAAATCAATAACTTACGGTTAATCGTTTATCGCTACCGAATGAGAAAAATTTAACTGGCAAATATACACTTTTTCTTATCAATATGACAGTACTTTTTACATGTGTTTTTATTTTCCAGCAATTTGCTAGAATAGCGCTAATTTATATAAATTCAGGGAAAAAATCCAATGCCAAAAGCCGCCGATCTGAAACGAGGAACAATTGTTGAGATTGATGATCAATTGTATAAAATTCGTAATATTGATGTCCGAAGCCCATCCTCACGTGGTGCCAATACCTTATATAAGGTGACTTTTATGAATATCCAGAAAAAGCAGAAGCTGGAACAAACCCTTGGAGGGACTGATTTTATTAAGGAAGCAGATACTATGCGGCTTATGCTGCAGTTTTTATTTAAGGATGATCAGTTTTATACCTTTATGGACGGTGAAGATTATAATCAGTACACTCTCTCTGTTGAAGATATTGATAAAGATGCAGGTTACCTGCCTGATGGCCAGGAAGGGGTGCTGGGTATGCTCTATGAGGGGGATCTTATTGGTATCGAATTACCAGCCTCGGTGAATCTCAAAATCATTCACACAGACCCAGCAATTAAAGGTGCCTCAGCATCGGCCAGAACGAAACCGGCAGAACTTGAAACTGGTCTTGTGGTTCAGGTGCCTGAATATTTAGCGGAAGGTCAAGTAATTCGCGTACTAACAGCTACAGGCAAGTTTGCTTCAAGAGCTTAAAATTAAAACCTCAGTAAATAAGGAACAATAATGTCTCGAATTCTAATTCAGTTGATCAGTGCATTGTTCGTAATAAGTATAGCAATTTCTGTGAGCGCAGATCAAAAAACAGCTTCTGAAAGTGCATCAACAATTACACTCAAAAAACCGCCTGAGATTCTGGCCAAATGGTATAAACCGGCTAATAAACGTCAGGTATGGCTGCATACTATGTTTCGTTTACGCAGAGAAATCCTGGCTATGAATGATTATTCAGCAAAGGGTAAACAGGCTGAATTGGAAAAATGGTCACAAAAGTTCATCAAAGACTACCAGAGTATTGCGGAAATGGTGCCCCAATGGCAGGATTACCTTTACCTGGATAAACTTGATGATTTAAAAAATGCTGTTAAAAATAAGGATTATTCATCAATTTCGATGATATTAAAGAAAACCTCAAAGAGCTGCATGCACTGTCATGATGATTATCAGACTGTGGCCACTTTGATGTTTCGCAGCCCGATTTTTTCTAAACGCTTCATTAGTGAAGGTTTTTCTGGTGAGAAAATTGCTTATGATGATAATATGCTTCAGCTTTCGGATTCAGTGAATCGGATTAATATTGCGATTAAAGATGGTTATTATACTGAAGCGCATGAATTAATTGAACCTCTGGAACAGCAACTAGAGCACTTGTCGACCAGTTGCGGTGATTGTCATCAGGAAGATGAAATTCCTGTTGAGCGCATAATGGGTGCTTCCCAATCATTATTGCCTGAACTGGCAGAACTTCTTGAATTAAAAGAGCAAAGACCAGCAGGCGGAAAATTAGGTGAATTTGCGGTAAAAGTCTGTGCCAAATGCCATTCAATTCACAGGCTTCCTTCTGACTTAAAATTTCTTTTTGATTGAGCGGAGATCATTGTGAGTAAACCGACTATACAGCCGCTCAAACAAGTGTCCAAAGAAACTTTAGTTTATACTATTGGCAGCAACCTTTACATTAATCTCACCGATCGCTGTACACTGGCCTGTGAATTTTGCCCAAAAATACAGGGGAGTATGGATGTCCATGAGTATAATTTATTATTATCCAGTCGACATTCTGTGGAAGAATATATCAAAGAAATTGGCGATCCGGGGCAATATGATGAAATTGTCTTTTGCGGCTTTGGTGAACCGACGTTAAGAGTTAAAGAGCTGGTTAAGATTGCCTGTTATTGTAAAGATGCAGGGACTCGAGTTCGGGTCAATTCAGACGGTTTGGGCAATCTGGTTAATAAGCGTAATATTCTTCCAGAACTTGCCAAATGTGTGGATTCTCTGTCAATTTCCATGAATGCTCAGAATGAAGCAGTCTATGATCAGCACTGTGTCCCTGCGGTCAAAGGCTCGTTTGATAGCATGATGGAATTTTTAGGCTTAGCGCCGGACTATATTCCAGATACAACAGCGACTGCTATAGATGGTCTGGAAGGTGTGGATATTGTTGCTTGTGAGGCAAAAGCTAATGAATTAGGCGTTAAATTCAGGCGCAGAGTTCTGGATATTGTCGGTTAACGTTGGTTAAGTAAATTTTTATTTGCATTTTTCTAAAAGTAAGGTAGAATACGCACCACTTAACTGCTGTGGGTGATTAGCTCAGCTGGTTAGAGCATCGCCCTTACAAGGCGGGGGTCATAAGTTCGAATCTTATATCACCCACCACTCTTTTTATAATCCTTCCTGAAGAGTGGCACAAAATCCTTATAAAAAATAATACTTTTTGCTTTCTCAGTTCATTCCAAAATTTAATTAGCTGTCCTGATTCATGATACCTATAGATTTTATCTATTGAGAACGTTTCCAGCCCTATTTTTTCATCGAATTGTAGTTTTTTTATGACAAATTAGGGTGGCGAAGAGCCATCCTTTTTTCTTTACGAACAGCGATTAGATCGTAAGCCAGTCAGATGGAATAACAAATGCCATGGTTAGTGCTGCAGTTGATATAACAGCGAGACCAAGCGAGATAGAGAATAACAATTCTTTTACCATAATTAAGTTCATAATATTTTCCTCATACAATTAATAATAAATTTTTTTGATTTAGTTTTCAGTAAATATTTCTAAATCTAGTATGTTTTGTACTCTATCACTAACTGTTTTGTTTATCTGTGATTAAAAACACACTAGTTTAGTGTGGTATTACCTTTTCTTTGCCTGAAAGAAATATAAGGTACATTATAATCTGGCAATAAATATGAGGAATATTTATGGCTTGGCTGTAATCAAAATCTGATACAAAGAATTTTCCTGGTTTGATATAGTTGATAACGGAGATTAAGAAAAATTCCGTATAGCAGCTATTAGAGCTTATCAAACAGAACAAAATTGCAACGAAGGAGGATAGGCATCATGATTCTCAACAAATCTACTCTTAGTTTATTCGCTTTTCTATTAATGGCTACTTTATGCTCAAATAATGCACTTGGGGCACCAACAATTGGGGTACATGTGGATGTAAAGTGTAAAGACGACACGATAAAGTACAACGTAGAAAAAGTGATACACTCATCAATAAAAAGTACAGAGAAGTACAAATTAGATACGAGCGATTTGGCAAACAAACAAATAAAACTAGCAATTTTACCTATTAGAAATCCTGAAGCAACCGATGAAGTCATAGGGCTGTCTATTGCTGTTTTGGTGGTAGAAAATAATCAGGATGGTGGTATCTCTATCGAGAAGTTTACGAATTTATTAACTACTCCAGATAAATACGAAGAAAAGATAAAGAATGTCGTTGAGTCAATATTGAAATAGGAGTGGGGGCTTATGGATATAGAAAAACAAGAAACTTTTTTAAGGAAGCATTGGCCAGCAGTGCTTATTGCCATCGCAATAGCTGCTCCTACAACATGGACTTTAGCTTACCAACAATACTCCCTTCGTATTGAATTGCTGGAATCCAATACTTCCACTTTGCGGAAACAAGTTGATAACTTATCAGTTAAGGTTGCAGTTCTTGAAGAGTATAAAAAAAGAACCTCTGAAAAAAAATTACGGATCAAACCCAATGAAATTGAGTTTGATTTTGAAAATTCTGAGTCCTCATTATTTACTTTATCGAAGCCAAGGATTATACAATGAATATAATATCGTTCTTACGCTCCATCTTCATCGTTACTCTATTGTTATCATCAGGGGCTTATGGCAGTTCATATAACGAAATTAAAATCGATGAAATTGATAACCGAAACAATGTGACACGTCTTATAGTATCTGTTGCTAATATCAGAGGCCATTTCCCAGAAGTTGTGATATTGGTTAAAAAAAAACAAACAACAGGGTTTTTTCTGCCAAAATATAATGGCAAACTAGTTAAACCAACAAAAATCTCATCTAATAAATGGAGAATAGAGTTTGAGAATGTTGGCCGTATAGAAAAAGTATATGCAATTTCCTGTGTTTTAGCCGATACTTCATCACGATCTGGGTGGTCTATCGAAAAAGATTATCAGAGTTTAGAGTACCTGGATTTCTATAAACATACATCAATAAAGCAATCTTTATATGTGCTAGATGATTTTGGATGGAAACCTACCGGGTACACTTATGCAGATCTTACGCCCTGACACAAATCCTCCTGTGGGCGTGCTAAAGGCGCACGTAGCTGAGAAAAGCATTAGGTGAAAGAGCGGTTCTTCCTATTGTTTGTCAGGATCATCTAGTGTTGGAAAAATTACCTGGAGTTGAAAAATGAGTCCAAATTCTATCAAATATGCTATGTAGAAAAAAGAAAGAAGGATAAAAGTTCCTGGTATTGCTCCTCAGACTACTATAAAGAATAAGCAGAGGTAGCATCTAACGAATAATATTGGATTTTTAGAATGAAACGAAGCAAAATCCAATATTATTCGTTAGATGTTGATAATGATGCGGCTGAACCATGCATTAGCCCCCCTTTGTCATTGGAAGAAAGAACTGACTCTTCCGACAAGCACCTGAAGATGTTCAAACCAGTGCCGCGCTTGAAACGGCAAAAGCTAACAGCCTGGAACCTTATGCTTATCTCAGATATATTTTGGCTGAGTTGCCTAAGTTGAGACGATATGCTGAGCCTGATGAAATTGCTTAACTTCTACCATGGAAGTGTACTAAACAAATTCAGTATTCACAGCAGCTGGATTAACAGGTCAATGTGGGATTAATTGATGGATATATTAATACATTGCACCGCATCAACATTGAATTTCTTGCCCTTTGGGTTATACTGTTTATACGTTTAATTAAGTGGTAAGCTGATGGCATCTTTACAATCTAATAATCATTTTTTTAGCCTTGATAAATCTAATCGTAGTAACAACGTAACTCCTTTACATTTAGATAACGGGCATCAACATGTGGTTATTATTGATGATCAAAAAACAGGGCGCACCATTATAGAAGCCCTTATCAAAAAGATTTCCTCCAAAATCAGGTGTTATTCCTTCTCCGATCCCATTGATGCATTGGCAGCATGTGAAAAGCACCCGCCCGATCTACTCATCACTGATTACAGAATGCCGACTATGAATGGTATCAGTGTAATCAAAAAATTCCGACAATTTAGTGGCTGCAAAAATATTCCAGTGGTGATGGTAACCATCGTACAGGACAGGGATGTAATGTATACAGCATTGGAAGCAGGTGCTACTGATTTTCTGGCCAGGCCATTTGATCACTATGAATGCCAGGCACGTTGCAAAAACCTGTTGGATTTATATAAATACCAGAAAGCCAGCTTCAAACGCGCAAAGCTATTGGAGTACCGTGTTACTCAAGCAACAGAAGATATCAAAAGCAGAGAGGCAGACGCATTAATTTGTCTTGCCAGAGCCGGGGAGTTCCGCGATGATAACACTGGAAAGCATATTTTCCGCATGGCGAAATATTCCATGGAGATTGCCAGTGAACTCGGTTTAGATAATGACCATTGCAATCACATCTGGCAATCAGCTCCCATGCATGATATCGGCAAGATAGGTATTCCGGACAAAATTCTGCTTAAACCTGGGAGTTTAACCCCGTCAGAGCGTGAAATAATGGAAAAACATACGATTATTGGGCATGATATTCTTGAAGGCAGTAAATCACCCTACCTGAATCTGGGTGCTAAAATTGCACTGTCACATCATGAATGGTTCGATGGCTCCGGGTATCCTCATGGGCTAAAAGCTCAGGAAATTCCCATCGAGGCCAGGGTTGTTGCTGTTGCTGACGTATTAGATGCATTGACAACAAGCCGTCCCTATAAATTGAGCTGGTCAATGGAGGATAGTCTTGATCATATAAAAAAAATGTCCGGCACCCATTTTGACCCTGAATGTGTTAAGGCACTATTGTCAATAGAAGATTTGATTCGTAATATATACAATGAATTGCATGATGAGTCCACCTGAGTTCTATCAGTCAAAAAAATGCAGATACAAATAAGCAAATACATAAAAATTTTCCAGTTTGTCTGGGAAAGATTGAAGATGTGTGATGCTCCGGAACGGGAACAGGCATTATTGCGCCTGGCATTAGTTCTGTTTATCGATGCTTATCTGTTACTTACCCTGTTTAGCACTAATTCTCCAGCTCAAAACCACGTGCTATTTGTGATATGCAGTGGCTATTTGTTGTTCTCTCTCTTGTATCTTGCTGCAATTGCCTTGAAACCAGGTTACGTAAATATCCGGCAGGCTATCGGCATGATAGCTGATTTAGGAATTAATACGCTAGTTATGTGGATGTACGGTGAGATAACTGCGCCATTCTATACTATGTACCTGTGGATCACCTTTGGCAATGGTTTTCGGTACGGCACTAAGCACCTTTTTTATGCAATGGGACTCAGTCTGATTGGTTTCACACTGGTTGTGAGCTTTAATGAATACTGGCATCAGCATCTGGTACTTGCCTCTGGATTGTGGATAGGCTTGCTTATATTACCTTCGTATATATCAAGTCTGCTGAAACGATTATATGCCGCAAAGAAGCATGCAGAAGAAATGAGTCAGGCAAAAAGCCGCTTTCTGGCCAATATGAGTCATGAAATACGTACACCGCTCAATGGAGTAATTGGTATGAGTGCGTTGTTGGCTAATACCCCCTTGAACAATGAGCAGAAGGAAATTGCTGAAACAATACATGCCTCAGGTGAAACACTTTTGTCGCTGATTGAGGAAATACTGGATATTTCAAAGATCGAAGCAGGTAAAATTGATGTATCTGAGATCAATGTCGATCTTTATGTATTACTTAACACCACCATCAATATGCTTAAGCCATTAGCACAGCAAAAAACATTGACGTTGGATCTGCAGATTTCTTCTCAGGTGCCGGTTTACATTAAAACCGACCCACAGCTGCTGCGCCAGATATTGATTAATCTTGTGAACAATGCCATCAAGTTTACTAAAAGAGGTGGCGTAACCCTTAGTATATTTCCAGCTAATAAGGAGTGCACTGACAATCATGTGCCGTTAAGATTTGAAATAAAGGATACCGGGATAGGCATTGCCAGTGAAGATTTAGAGCGTATATTTGAAAGCTTTACTCAGGCTGATGAATCAACAACCCGTAATTATGGGGGAACCGGGCTTGGGACAACCATTTCGCGCCAGCTTGTTGAATTAATGGGGGGTGAAATTGGTGTCAATAGTGAGTTAGGTGAAGGCAGTGAGTTCTGGTTTGAAATGCCGGTTGCCTTGCAGTCACGAGCTGTTGAAGAAATAAACAGGCTAAAACTGAATAAGTCTCGCGTGCTAATATTGACAACAAACGACCAGGTAGAAGATCAACTGCTTTCTTGGCTAGGTGCATGGGAAGCAGACACCAGTGTTTGTACAACCACAGCAAGGGCCTTAGCTGCGCTTGTTAATGGTTATGGAGAAGGTAAACCTTACCAGATTTTAATTGTCGACAATGAAGCAAAAGCCTCCAGCGTTCAGCTGGCAGAGACCATTCGATCTGAGGATAATTTACAGGAGCTATCCCTGATCCTTCTGTCAAATAAGCATGATAGCGATTATGAGGAGCGTATGCACAATGCAGGCTTTGGCATGCTACTGTGCAAACCGATAGATAAGACCTTTCTCTTTAATGCATTGCACGGTATCAGGCATCTCCCTGATGAAACAGAAAACATACCCGGTGTCGCCAGTTTTATTCACCATTTTGCCAAAGAAAAAATACAGCGTGAAAAAAAGGAGATTCTGCTGGCCGAGGACAATCCAACCAATCAGAAAGTTATTCAGAAAATTCTTGATAATGCAGGCCATCATGTCACCGTGGTTGATAACGGAGAAGCAGCACTGGATGCATTGGAAGCCTACCCCTTCGATTTGGCTATACTGGACATGCAGATGCCTGACTATGGTGGTATTGAAATAATTAAAATTCATCGTGCAGTCAACATCAGTGGTCCGGAAATACCATTCATGATCCTTACTGCTAATGCTACAGTGGAGGCAGCCAGGGAATGTAAAGATGCCGGTGTTGATTCCTACATGACAAAACCAGTAAGAACTGGTGACCTGCTGGATACCATTGATAAGCTAACGGCCAAACAGGATGCAGAGCAGGAAAAAAACAGCAATAGTGATTATAGACAGAGTCATTTTGCTAATGGGGAATATGTACTGGATATTTTAACTCTCAATGCTCTGGCTGAACTGGACTCTGATTTGAATTTCCTCGAAAACCTTATTACGGATTTTTTTGTGGACTCCGAGAAACTGTTTATTGCAATGGGTGAGGCTGTAGAGCAAGATAGTGCTACAGCTTACCGGGAGTGCGCACATGCACTGGAAGGCAATGCCGCAGGCATAGGTGCACTGGTTTTACGAAAAGCCTGCGAAACCAGCTCTGGTATCGGCAGTGAACAATTCAGACGTACAGGACAGGTGCTTTATAGCAACACAATCAATGCTTACAAGTTAACAAAAAAGCACTTATCCCAATATCTGGAAAACAGAAAGCAGTCTGGCCACATTGGCTATTAACCAGGCTGCTTGTTGCTTATTGTCTTTCACTGTTTAGTTAAGCTACGTGCTGAGCGGCTGCAGCAGGATTTGACGCTTTATCCAGCTTGTTCTGTGCACGTACCAGCCGTTCCATTTTTTTCAAATCTTTTTCAGTTAACTTTAGTGCAGCATCAGCCCAAATTTCAGTAATATCAATCAATTCCTGATAAGGAATTGGATTTACCAGACGTGCCACTTTCTGCATTGCTCTGGTGCTATTGCCCATACGCCTTTGGCGTTTTACATAATTATGTACTGCAGCAACACCCTCACCATCATCACAGACAATATCGACAATACCCATTTCATACATCTGTTCAGCGCTATAGGTATTGCCAGAGAGGATAATGCGCTCTGCCATCTTCGGGCCAACCTGGCGTGACAGAAAGCTGTATGCACCCATACCAGGAAACATGTTAAATAAGGTCTCTGGCAGCCCCATCTGAGCACTGCGTTCGGCAATAATAACGTTTGATGATATGGCAGCCTCCATTCCTCCACCAAGTGCCTTGCCCTGAATCAGGGAGATTGTGGTAATAGGTAAGTCCATGGATGTATAGTTGGGGTACAGAATATCGATACACGCTTTACCATAAGCGGCCAGGCCATCACGGTCGCCATTTTCAATTAGCCTCTTAAATAAATTAAGATCACCGCCTAGATTAAATACTGATGGTATACGGGAGGCGACAACCAGATATTTTGCAGGCAGCTGCTCATTACGAATACGTGTGCTTGCCTCTTTTTGAAAATTACGTAAATCAGAGAGTAATTCTGGAGTAAAACAGGGACGATTTTCAGGATTCATGTAGTACCAGAGGATCTCTTGCTCTTCATCAAGTACCACATCAAGTTGATCGTATGTGCTGAAAGGTTGTTTTTGGAGAATATTCAAGTTAGACATTTTTCATTACCTCTTTGAAGTTAACATCTGGAAGCCTGTCCTGGAAAAGTAACCATAGCCAAAATAGCTTTTTCGGAGTAGTTTCTCTATTCTCAGACAGGCTCATCATGGTGCTTAAAAATGTAAATAGAGATGGAGTGTCATCCCATATAACATATAACTAGGATAAACTAATTTGAAAAATAGTTAAGGAGTTCCTTCAAAGAAAGTACACAGACACTCCTCACAATATGAATTAGTATCTTCGTTTGAAGCATCCTATAATTGTTGATTATTTGCATAATAAGAATATAATAATAGGGTGATTTGTATGGTTATTATTTATAACACACTATTTTTTTCAGTTATGTAGGATAAGTTCTATAGACTTACCTGAATTTATTTGTGATGATGCCTTCGCAATGCATAGATTTGAACCATAAAAATAAAACAATATCAATAATTCACTTAATAAAAACTCGGTGATTTATCTTTGAGGGAGCTTAAGCGTTAATGCCTCTGTACGTATACCAGGCGATTGCTGAAAATGGAGAGCTAATCCAAGGTGAGTTGGCTGCAGAATCAAAAGATTCCTTACAGGCGGCTTTACTTACTAAAGGTTTGATGCCTAAATCCATTAAACAGAAAAAGCTTGTCATTCAATATATAAAAAAGAAAATTAAAGCAGAAGATTTCTTACTGTTTAATCAAGAGCTTATTGGTTTACAAAAAGCGGGTTTGAACCTCCCCGATGCACTTTTTCTTATTTCTGATGATCAAGATAACAACATATTAGCAAAAACGATCGCCTCCATTCTTGAAGACCTGAAAGCTGGAATTGCCTTTTCTATTGCTTGTTCAAAGTATCCAGATATCTTTGATAACTTCTATATTACTACATTAAAAATTAGTGAAAAAACTGGAAATTACCTTCAGGGATTAGTTTATTTTGATACTTACTTTCGAAAAAAATTGGCATTAAGAAAAAAAGTCTCGCAAGCCTTAACTTATCCTTTCTTCTTAGTTTTTGTGCTGGTACTCATTCTTTTTATTTTATTCACCTTCGTCATGCCCAGTTTCATCAATATGTATTCAGACTTTGATGCAGAGCTGCCTTATGCCACCTCATTATTATTGAATTTTGTTGATAATATTGCTTTATATGGGCTGTTCTGTATTCTATCTTTTTTGGTTCTAATTGTGCTCTATCATAGTTCTAAAAAAAATGAAAAAAGCAATGAATATCTCCACATATTTATCAACAATATTCCTATTGCCGGAAATATAAATCGCTATGTGAATGTCATACAAATTTCCAGGACATTATCCAGCTTAATACAAAGTGGGATACCTCTGGTTGAAGGAATGACTGTTTTAACTGGAATGATAAAAAGTGAGTTCTACTCAAAAAAAATTCATAAAGCAAGTCAGAGTCTTTCTGAAGGAATATCACTGAAAGAGTCAATGACTGCCACGGGTATTTTTCCAAATAATGCACTTAAACTCATAGAAGTTGGAGAATCATCAGGGTCACTTGGGCAGATGTTTTCAGACATAGCTGATTTTTATGAAGGTATTCTGGATGACCGGTTGACTAAAGCCATGTCTCTCGTTGAGCCAATAATGATGCTGATCATGGGCATATTGATCGGGGGCATTATTATCGTTATGTACCTGCCTATTTTTCAAATGGCAGATATTATTCAATGAGTCATCCTTTCAAGCACCAACTCATTGGTGAAATTCTAAGTAGACGTGGAGTATTAACATCCAGCAAGGTTGATGGATTTCTTAAAGAGTGTGACGTTCAGCCCATTGGACAGTACCTTGTTGAGAATAAACATATTTCATCACTGGAATTATCTCAAGTGTTGGCTGAACAAAGTGGTCTTGAATATTTTTCACTGGAACATCTTAAGCCTGATACTGAAGTTTTTTCAGAAATTCCGATTGATCTCTTGTATCAATACATGGCTGCCCCAGTCAGCCTTGAACAGAACCAGTTACTTCTTGCCGTTTCAAACCCCTACGATTTAAAAATTTTATCGCTTTTTGAATTTTTAACTGGAAGGGAAATTCATCTTTGCGTGGCATGCGCAAATGAAATAATGGATTTTCTCAAGAGAAGTGAAGGGGAATCTCAACTATTAAAGGGCGTTTCAAAGGATTTTGAAATGATGATGGTTGTTGAAGATGCAGCAGGAGATGAAAAATGCATTCGACTTGACTCTTTGGATGACACCAGTCAGGGGGTTGTCAAATTAATTAATAGTATCTTAGTTGCAGCATTACAAAAGAATGCCAGTGATATTCATTTTGAAGTTTATGAACAAGGAATAGTCATAAAATACCGGATTGATGGTGTACTCTATCCAGCTGTAGAAACATTAGATAAGAAGCATCATAGTAGTTTAATTGCACGCATAAAAGTAATGTCTGAATTAGATATTGCAGAAAAACGCATTCCTCAGGATGGGCGCTTTAAAATTCGATTTAAAAACCATGATATTGATTTTAGGGTATCGATATTGCCGGGCAGTTATGGTGAAGATGTCGTTATTCGAGTTTTAGACAAATCCTCTTTTGTTCAAGGAAGCCAGGGAATGAAACTGGCATCTATTGGGATGCCAAAAAATGAATATGATAAATTTATAAAAAGCATACATGAGCCCTATGGTCTGATACTGATCACTGGGCCTACCGGCAGTGGAAAAACCACGACACTCTATTCTTCCCTTATGGAGCTTAATAGCGGTGATCAAAAAATTATTACTATTGAAGATCCCGTAGAATATCAACTTGATGGAATTGTTCAAATTGCAGTTAATGAAAAAAAAGAGCTGACTTTTGCAAAAGGACTGCGTTCAATGCTGAGGCATGATCCGGATAAAATTATGGTTGGAGAAATTAGAGATATTGAAACGGCAAAAATAGCCGTTCAATCAGCATTAACAGGGCATTTAGTACTGTCCACTGTGCATGCTAATAATGCAGTTGATGTGATTTCACGCTTTAATCATATGGGTGTCGATACATTTGATTTTGTTACCTCACTCAACTGCGTGTTAGCGCAACGACTGGTTCGAAAACTATGTGAAAACTGCAAACAGGAAACGCAGTCTTTTTCAGAAGAAATTAAAGATACTTCAATCATTTATTATGAAGCAAAGGGGTGTGATTATTGCAATTATACAGGCTATAAAGGCAGGAATGTCATCACTGAATTGCTTTATATGACTGATGAGATCAAAGAGATGATATTAAATAAAAAACCATCTCATGAGATCCATAAATTTGCATTGGAAAATGGCATGCTTTCATTACGTGAATCTGCGATAGAACTGATCAAACATGGTATTACATCCCTCAATGAGATTAATCGGGTCACCTTCCATGAATAACCTGTTAGCCAAACTTCTAATCAGAGAGAAAAAAAGTATTGGTGTTGAAGTGGGTGATGATTATATCTCCATCGTGGTAAATCACTCTCCTTTTGGAAAGACAAAAGTATATAGCTCTCATTACATACTCTGCGGTGAAATATTAAATAATGAGGGTGAAAATAATGCTCAATTAGATCTGGACAAGCTATTTGATAAGAGTATAACTGAAGATTTAAAAAGTATTAAAAATAAAGTTAATGTGGTATTACCCGATTCATTATTTGTGTTATATATGATGGAATTTGATCAATTACCAGAAAAGCATTCCGACCTGAATGCATTAGTTGAATGGCGTTTTAGGAGGGAGTTAAAAGTTGATGATGCACTTGCCTTTATAATTGAATATGAAAAAGTTGGGTTTAAAGACAATAAATACCAGTTACTGGTGAGTGCAATTGAAAAAAATAATTTGGATGCAATTAATGACTTATTCTCAGATTATCAGGAATCAATTTGCACTATAAAACCGTATGCAATTAATCTGCATAACTACATGGAGAATAAATACAGCCATTTTCAAAGAAGTATGGGAATTATTGCCATCTATAAAACCTATTGGAGTTTAGAATTAGTTGACAATGAATTTCAAATCAGTGTTATTCGAACACAGAGGCATAATTCTTCTAATGAGAGTGCACAACTTATTAGTCAGGAAATTGAGCGAATTATCCGTTCATACCTTTATGAAAACAGCAGCCATTCCATTGAAGATATAATATTGGTTGGGCATTGTCCTTTATCTGAACAGGTTAAAGATAATTTGGATCACAAACTGAATAAAAAAATAATTAAAGATACACTTCCTATGCAAGATATAAAACATGAGCATTATCCAATAATACAATCCGCAGTCATTGCTGCCAATCAAGTATGAAGTTAACAACTAGTTTTACAAACTGTCATTTTATAAAAATGAACTTCTATTTGTATGGATTAATAATATTTATTGTTGTAATGATATTTTTTATTATTTTGTTATTTTCAGATATTGCTACAAAACAAAAAGATATTGTTCAACTGAATCATGAATTGATTGATTATAAAAAAAGTCATTCTGATTTCAGTCAATTGGAACAGGTGTCAGTTGAAAAATTAACTGAACTTAAAGATAAAATTATAAAAATTAATAAACTTCAAGTGGATAAAGACTTAGCGATACTAAAAATGATGATTGAATTGGAAAAAATGTTGTCAAAGCATAGTTTTATCGAAATGATGGGCTATGAAAGGATTGAATCAGGCGGTACGATTCGAATCTATGATGAAAATCAACAACGTTTATCAGAAGTTTTAACAAAAATGAAAAAATCTATTGTTTTCACCGAAGTCTCTCTGGTTAAACAAATGTCACAAAAAAAAGGAAATAAAAAGGGATTTATTTATGAGATATTATATTCAATACACTAGCATGATGGCAAACTAAATGATTGTTTTTAAACATCAAATATTATTGTTTTTCTGTCTGCTCGCATTATTTTCTTTGTTTTCCAGTGGCTATGTCTATCAACAATTATGGCTGCCAGAATCTGAACGCTATAGCCACATTGTCAAACAGACAGAACAAACGAAACAAGAACTATTTAAAATGATGAGCCTGACTGAAGTTTCCAATGCTTACTCTAAAGTGCTGCCTGAAATCAGGCAAATTGATCAGTTGTTATCAGTAAAAAATGTTCAACTTCAACTGCTGAATAATATCTCATCATTGTCTAAAAAATATAAATTGACCATTGTAAGTCAGGATTATGATGCGATTATAAAAAAAGATAACTTTCAATTTATGACAATAAAAATCACAATAAATTCATCATATCAGTCACTGAAAAGTTTTCTTTTTGCCATTCAACGTGGAAGTACCTGGACTTATGTTAGTAGTTTAAAAACCAGAAGAAAGAAAAATAATCAATTAACCACGAGTTTAAAATTAGTCACCGTCGTCGAAGGTCGCTCTTCATGATGAAAAAAATATTTATCTCAGTACTTATTATGGTTTTACTTCTAGCCAACTATTATATCAATTGGTCAGATGGTTCTACGGAGGTAGATAAAATTTCTAAAAAAACTCCATTGGCATTTAATAAAGATGATTTTAAGATCCAAAGATATGATGTTTCAGTAAATTATAACCAGCTCTATAAAAGACGAAATATCTTTAATTTGGCAAGTGCAGTTGACCCACGGTTGATGAAGCCAAAAAAAATAAAGTCTCAACCGAAAGTAATTAAAAAAAATGAAGTGTCTGAGCATGAAAAGAAAAAAAAATCCTTTATCTCAATGCTTAATGATGTTGAACTTCTAGGTGTGATAAAAAAATCAAATCAGTTAAATGCACTTATTCGTTATAAAGATGAAACTGAAATTGTTAAAAAAAATAGTACTTATCGTGATGTGTTTGTAATTGCTCAAATTGGTGTTGATACTATTGAACTGACAAATGATAATTATAAAATAACAAAAGTAATAACAATGAGAAGTGAATAATTGATATGTATGTGAAGTATTTTGTTTATTTATTAATGCTCTTTCTTCTGTCTTGCTCATCGATTAAAGTTGGGGACGCAGAAAAGCATATAATTGATGATAACTGGTTAGATGCTGTATTGCACTACCGAATGATGTTTGAAAAAAATCCAAATGATGTGGGGGTTAAATCAAAACTGAGACAAACAGAGCTCAAAGCGGCTGATTATTATTATAAAAAGGGGATGTTATATCTAAGTGAAAACAGAGATCCAGAAGCCATTGAGCAATTTCAGTTTGGGTTGTCTGCTTTTCCAAATCATGCAAAACTGACCAAAGTTCTTAATGAAGTATTAGCAAAAGAAAAAGCATTATTGCTCTTTCAAGAAGCACAGTTGTTAGAACGCAGTGGCAACTTAAACGAATCTCTAAAAACTTACAAACGGGTTCTATATGCCGACTCCGAACATAATGCTTCAAAAGCGGCAATAAAACGTCTAAATACTGCGATACAAAAAAAGCAGCGTTCAACAATATTTGACTCAAAAGAGCTGATCTCATTAAATTTCAACAATACAGACATTCGTACTGCTTTTGAGTTCATAGCTAAATCATTTGATATCAATGTGGTTTTTGATGACAGCGTAAAAAATACTCAAATTACCTTATTTGCCAAAGATATGACCTTTATTCAAGCGCTGGAGTTGATGCTAACCACCACCAATACATTTTATCAGCGTGTTGGTTCTAAGACACTATTGATCGCTCAGGATACCTCGGATAAACGAGGTCAATATGAAGAATATATTATAAAAACTTATCATCTTAATTCCATTTCAGCAAATGACATGGTTAAAGTTTTAAAAGGTATTGTTCCGCTTGATAAAGTTGTTATCAATGAAAGTATGAATTCGTTTCATCTTCGGGAAAAAAAGAATGTAATTAATATTGTCAATCGTTTAGTCTCTCTTAATGATACAAAATCTGCAGAAGTCTTAATGGAAGTTGAAATTCTTGAAGTGAATCGTACCAAAGCGGAACGTTTGGGTGTTGATTATGGCAGTTATAAAGCATTGATCAGAATACCTGATCCCATCCCGCTGGGAGGCTCGATTGGTGATGCGATCCGTGATACAGCGACCTTAACATTACCATCTGTTTCAATTAATTTTTTTAAACAAAATGTGGATGCTAAAACATTAGCTAATCCAAAAATAAGAGTGCTATCTGGAAAAAAAGCATCCATTCATATCGGCGACAAAATTCCTTTACAGTCTTCAACAGTTACAGAATCAACCGGGCAAATCCGAACATTGTATGAATACAAAGACATTGGAATCAAACTGGTGGTGGAACCTATTGTTAACTATGATAACTCAACTAAGATAAAGTTATCCTTGGAAGTGAGTGTCTTAGGAGAAAATCTGGGCACATTAGATAACCCAGCGTATCGAATTGGTACTCGTAAAGCTGAAACTATTATGCTGTTGCGTGACGGCGAAACGGCAATACTGGGCGGGTTAATAAAAGATGAAATTACAAATACTCAGAATAAGTTGCCTGGCCTTGGTGAAGTTACTTTATTCAATAAATTATTTGCCTCATCTGAAGGTTCCAGCAAACAAACAGATATTTTATTAACTATTGCCCCTAGAATTCTTCGAAGTTGGAATGTTTCCAAAGGAAATTTGCAGCAATTTCACTCGGGTACCAAAAAGAAATATGCCACTCTTATCTTTGATGAAGTTGAAAATAATTCATTTAAGAAACCTGTTAAAAAATTATCAAAAAAGAATTCATTAAATAAAAATAATATTAATTTAATACCAAAATCAATGAAAAGTCTTAAGGTGAACGAAGTGGCCTCAGGTGGTGGAAAACTGATTTCCAGAAATACCCATTTGAATTTTTCAAAAACGCAATATGATAAAAATAATGATCAGCCATTTAATATTAATTTAGAACTTAATAATGCCAAAGAATATGGTGTTGACAATATAAAATTTGAGCTCATGTATAATCCAGATATTGTTTCATTTGTTGATTCTGATAACAAAAATATTGAAATAGTGCAACAAAAAGGGAAGTTGAGTATTCGTTCTGTTGATATTCATCAATCTCTTAAAACAAATCATGAATTGTTTGCTTCGTTAACTTTCAAGGGAAATAAACAGGGAGATTCGTTTTTAGTGCTTAAAACTCAAGAGGCTTATAGTTTGTCTGGCCAAAAAATAACAATAGAATCAAATGTCTCTGAAATTAAAATTAAATAATAAAAGGCTAGGATTTACCTTTATTGAAATGTTGGTCACACTGACCATCTTATCTATTCTTGCATCCATTGCCTTGCCTTATTCACATCTGGTGATCACCCGAAATAAAGAATATGAGTTGAGATCGGTTTTAAGAGGTGTTAGAAATGCTATTGATGAGTTTCATCAGGACTGGAAGTTTGGCAAGATTTCACGCCTTGATGATGCAGCCAGTGAGGATGGTTATCCTGTTTCTCTAATGATCCTGGTTGAAGGTGTTGAAAAAAATGGTATCAAGGGAGGAAAGAAACGTTATCTCAGACGGCTCCCCGAAGATCCTTTTGCAACTGAGGATTTATCTCTGGAAGAACATTGGAAGATAAGAGGCTATCAAGATGATATGGACAGCCTTTTATGGAGTGGAAGTGATGTCTATGATATTCACTCTCAATCTGAGAAACAGGCTCTGGATGGGACTCATTATAATGAATGGTAAGGTATGGAAAAGGATAACAGGATTCACTTTAGTTGAACTTATGGTTGTTCTGACATTGCTTTCATTGCTAGCCAGTCTGGTGACACCGGTAATGCTGCGTTCGATTCAAAGTGCTAAAGAATCAGCTTTAAAAGAAAATTTATTGGTCATGAGAAAAGCCATCGATGATTATTATGCCGATAAAGGACATTACCCAGAAAAACTGTCGGTACTGGCCAGTGAAAAATACATCCGCTCCATTCCAGAGGATCCACTGACAAAGAGTCATGAAACCTGGGTAGAAGTTCCAGCAGAAAATGAAGAAGGTATTTCTGATATACATAGTGGTGCGGTTTCTCAATCTAATATTAATTACAAAGAATGGTAAAAACATGAATAAAAATAAAATGACTGGTTTCACTATGATGGAATTATTGGTGGTTCTTGTCATAATTGGACTTTTGGCTGCATTAGTTGGCCCTTCACTCTATAAGCGAATTAATCCGGCCAAACAATCCGTGGCATCGGCTCAAATCAAAAATATGGAAAAAGCTACTGACAGTTACTTTGTTGACACCGGGGTGTTTCCTTCAACACAGCAGGGGTTGAGTGCACTTATAGAAAAACCTTCTGGCGTGAATAACTGGAATGGACCCTATCTAAAAAAAGCAATCCCACTTGATCCATGGGGTAATGAGTATCTTTATCGTCGCTCTGAAAATGGACGGCCTTATATTATCATTTCATATGGTGCTGATGGTAAACCTGGTGGAGATAAGGATGATAAAGATATCTCCAGCTAAAAATCTAAGGGGTCAGGGGGCTTATCAGGGGTTCACCTATACTTTAGTCCTTGTGTCTATTGTGATCATAGGAATTGTGTTAAATGTGACGACTACTTTATCCTCTCATGTAGCACGAACTGAAAAAGAGAAAGAACATTTATTCCGTGGTATGGCCTATATGAAGGCTATTGAATCTTATTATAATGTTCAGGGTAAACGTCGTGAATACCCCAAAAGCCTTAATGATCTGGTGAATGATCCCCGATTTGCTAATAAACACCATCTCAGACAAAAATATACTCATGTATTAAAAAATGACAGAAATTGGGATCTGATCTTAAATGAACATGGGCGTATTATAGGTGTGGTCAGTTCTTATCAGGCTTTACCCTTAAAACAGGCAAATTTCCCCCCCAACATTGATGGCTTTGATAATAAGAAATCTTATAGTCAATGGCGCTTTGTATACCATACTGAGCGTGCTTTTCCAGCTTCTGATTTGAATCATTCTCAGAACAAAATAAATATTCAATAGATGCTTAAGTTTATAACACTCCTAAATTTAAGTGATTAAATCAGAGAATAAATATAGGGGTTTTTCCGGTTAAAATGAGATTGGTCCTTTTTAATTCTTCTTTTTGTAGGAAAAACACCTACAAACCGTATGGAATACCATTGCATGTTCTAAAAGGTGTGATAGTATAAAAAAACACGATAAATAAATTGATACGGATATGATGAAAAAATTTTTTAAGTTTGCTCTAGGAATTTGTTTTTTCTGGTATGGTTCTCCAGCCTCTTCTTTTGACTATGAAAATTATACAGTACAGGCTCTTGCCCCGCTTGATGGAAAAGTGGTTATTAAACACCATACCAGAGGCTTGCAAGTCTTAAAAACAGGCGACATGTTGCCTGATTCTAATGTAAAAATTCTTCAGATTTTAAACAATCATATTGTTGTAAAAAATATTCAAAAACAGCCTCCTGATCCTTCTATAGCATCTCAAAGCGAAACCGTATGGATATACAAAGTGACCACACCCGGTGGTCAATCCAAGGTCGTTAGACTCTCATCTAAAAATCCTGAGACTCGATTGATTCAAAGCCCCTCAAATACGACTTTAGAAACAAAAAAATAAATACCCTTGAAAAGTTCTTAATGACTGCTAACCCATTTTTTAATATATTTTGATTAATCCAATTAATAAAAACTGAGTCTACTGTGCTTAAAAAAATAATAAAAATATTCCTTTTGGTACTATCGTTATGTCTTCTATCACAACTTTCTTTTTCAGGTGAGTTCAGACCGGTAAAAATCTTTCCCATCACGGGTGGCTTCAGTGCCAAGCATCTTGAGGATAGAGAGCACATTTCTATTATTGAGTTTTCAGGCAACTATGATAAAAATTTAAATGGAGGGGAGGCCAACACTGAACCAAGAGCACTTGTTGCACAGGAGTTTTATAAGACCCATAAAGATAATTATGATTTTCTTGTGGTCTTTACCAGCTTTGAATTTGAAACGGGAGAAAAGGTCTGGGCTTTTGCTTCTCCTGTTCGAAATGATGTGCAGGGAATTGGTATTAACCAATATGACAACTCCGATCTTTTTGGCAGCAATGGCAAACTCAGATCATATATTGATATGGCGGCTTTATCCAGAACGGCACAAGACCCTGAAGATCCCTTATTCGAATATGCCTTATCGACATTGGCTCATGAAGTCTTACATACCTGGGGTATTCAGGTTAAATACGAGGATAAAAATGGTAATATCAGTGAAAATCTTCTAGGTAGTGCAAATTCACACTGGAGCTATCTTCTTGATACTAATGCTTCACTAGAATATGGACATAAATGGCGAGATAATAACGATGGAAGTTATACTTCTGTAGCTCATGGTACATTTTATAGCCCTCTTGATTTATATCTCATGGGCTTTGTGAGTAAAGATGAAGTCCCTCCTTTTAAATTATTAATCAATCCTGAAATTGATCGGCAATCATATTCAGAGCTTAATAAAACAATTTCTGCTGAAGAACAAATAATTACCATCAATGACATTATTGCTGCAGAAGGTGAACGGGTTCCTGCATCCAGTGATGCCCAAAAAGAATTCAGAATGGCATTCATTCTTTTGACAGAAAAGGATGAAGAAGTCAGTGAAATACAGATCGCCACTCTAAACAATGTCCGCCAGGAATTTGCAAAGCGCTTTAGTATTCTCACCGGAGGCCGGGGAATTGTTGAGGTCTATCCAGAAGTGCGTCATGAAAATATTCAAAGCAGGCCGGATATTCTGGGTGAAGGTGAAGAGCGGGTTGAGAAATTTATTCTAAATGATGCCCTGCAATGGCTTAGAAATCAACAGCAGGTCAATGGAACCTGGGGAGATAAAACAGCGTCACAATTTCGAGATACGACCCATGTTGCCAGCGTTTTAAAAACCATCGATACTAATTTTGATGGTGATCTTAAAGCCCTTAACTGGATTTCAGATAATGAAACACCCAATATTGATTTTTTGGCACGAAAGATTATTTCTATTTCAACACTGTCAGCCCTTGAGCCTCCCGATGAGCTTTATAATGAAATTAAAAACAGCCAGAATGATGATGGTGGTTGGGGGATAAAAGATGCAAATAAAAGTGATATCCAGGATACTGCGCTGGTTTTAGAAGCATTAGGCTATAGTAAAAATATTAATTTGAGCCTGATTAAGACATCTGCTCAAAACTATCTATTAGAAAGACAAAATAATGATGGAGGCTGGGGATATCGAGATAATAATCAAAGTGATATACAGACCACTTATTTCGTTTTAAAAGCGCTAAATAAAATTGATCAAACTAAGACGAATTTAATAGAGCAAGCATTTAACTGGCTTAAAATACAACAACAAGCCGGTGGTTATTTTAGTGTGACGGGTGATGATAATGGTGAGGGTCGGATCACCAGTACCTCTGAGGTATTATCGGTCTTAATGCTATGGAATGAGCTAGACCGAATTGATTCAGAACGAGCTGTGTTTTACTTGCAATCCAGACAGAATAAAAACGGTAGTTGGCAAGAGAGTTCATTTATTACTTCTTTGGTTGCCAGTGCTATAAAAACGTATGAATTTCCTAATTTTGAACTGATTGCCATGAATGCATCATTGGAAGCACCTAAAGACGGGGAAAAAATTAAAATAAACCTGTCTGTGATGAATACCGGTAATGCCACTTCACCTGCAACCATTTTACGGCTTTATGATGGTGATCCTAATGCGGGAGGAATACAGATAGGCTCTGATTATGCGATCAATGAAATGGCCTATAGTGCACAAATTACCTTGTCACCAATTTGGGACACATTTGATCAACCGGGAGAGCATCAACTGTATGCTGTGATTGATCCCAATACAGAGGTCGCGGAGTTAAATGAACAAGACAATATTAAGTCAATTACTATTAATGTGGCTTCAGCCCCTGATAAAGCCGAGCTGTCAGTTGTTGATGCGGATATAAACTTTGTTCCGGGTGCTATTACACAACTGCCTGGTAGTATTGGCATATCAGTGACAGTGCGTAATTATGGTAAGGAAAATGCCGCTAATGTTCAGGTTGAATTATGGGGTAAATTATCGAATGCTGCAGACTATGAATTCATCGACAATCAAATAGTCAACCTGTCTCAACGTACAAGTAGAGCAATTAACTTTACTCAAGATATTTCTCAAAACATGGCTCATGATTATCAGGTTACCATAGATAAAAATGAGCAATACGATGAACAAGATGAAACTAATAATATTGCATACAAAACACTAGCGATAAAATCAACAGTCGATCTTGCCATTTCAGAGACTGATATTTCACAGGGCTCACCGACTATTTTTCAAGGGGATGATCTGCATTTTAACCTGATTTTCCATAACAATGGCACCACAGCAATATCGACTACGCCGGTAAAAGTGTCCATAGTTGATAATCAGGGCACATCCGAAATTGAGTTAATTGAACTCCCATCAATCGCTCCCGGAAAGACTTTGAGTCGCTCACTGACCTGGCGGGTGGATAGAATTGGTAATATAAAACTACAAGTCTCGATTGACCCGGATAATCAGGTGCCTGAGCAAGATGAAACCAATAATATTGCTGAATTTGAAATGACAGCAACCTCGGCTATTGGATTTAATCTTGCTGTTAATTTTAACGCCTTGACCTTTGAGCCAACGCCAGCCAAAGAGATGAATGCTTTAACGCTGTCTTCTGTTGTTCGTAATACTGGCACAGAAGATATTAGTAATATAAAAGTTAATTTTTATCATGGCGATCCTTACAATTCAGGCTTGTTGATTGGCTCTGAAGTTATAGATATTTTAACTGCTGGAAATGAAGTTTCGGTTCAAACAACCTGGGATCAAGTACCTGACAGCACTGAAAAAATACTCTTTGTAGTGGTTGACCCAGATAATGTGATTGATGAACTATCGGAACAAGACAACAACGCGTTCAACACATTGAAGGTCAATTCTCTGCCGGATCTTATTGTTGCAAAAGGGGATTTTAGCCTGTTTCCAAAGGCCCCATCTGAAAATGAATTAGTGACATTGACGGTGCCTGTTAACAATTTGGGGCAACAAAGTGCTGACAATGTTTTGATCAGATTATTTGATGGTGATCCGAAACTGGGTGGTCAACAAATCGAATCTGATAAACTGCTGACTATTGCGGCAAACTCTGGTGAAACCATTAGTTTTTCCTGGCAAACAGGAGGTTCACCGGGTGCCCATACGCTTTTTCTTCAAGTTGATCCCTCTGATAATGTTTTAGAACAAAATGAAAACAACAACCAGGCTAATTTTTCTTATGCGGTGCAAAATAGTGAGTTGTATCTGAGTGAAAAATATATTTCACCTAATGGTGATGGAATACAAGATAGTACTGAGGTCTTCTTTTCATTCAGCGAAAAAGCAAACCTGGATATTAGTATCATTGATAAAAATGACAAAAAGGTTAAAACATTTGATGTCAATGAATTTAAGAATATTAAGCAGGGCAGTTTCAAATGGAATGGGCTGGATGACAATTCTCGATTGGTTATTGATGGTGACTATCATATTGTTATAACAGCCAATAGCATTGAAAAAGGTCAGTTGCTTGTCCATTTAGATACCAATCACTCTTCTTTACTGGATATTGCCGGCACTGATTATGAGCAGCTGACCAATCTTACTTGTGAATTGAATGCCACAGATATTCAATTTTCTCAGGATGATGGAACCATCTTAAGCAAAAATATTTCCAGTCAATATTATAATAATTTTTATCCAGAAGGTCTTCTGAAAATGGATAAAAAGGGGCAAAGTATCAACTTTGTTTTTACTGAAACATGGATTTCTCAAAACCTTAATTCATCATCAGTGCCACTATTTGCCACTGATGAGCTTGGTGAAACAATTGCCTTTATTGCCAAGGATATGAATGGTGACACCCAGTTATGGATAGCCAATGACGGGTATGATCCCATTGCTGCTAATACACTCTCTATTGATAATGGTAAGATATATTTTACTCAAGATTCTAAAAAGCTGTATATTATTGGTAATTCTTCAATTTTTAAAGTTGAGTTGATATCTGGTTACCCGGTTACAGAGTTATTCACGACCACGGGGTACTTTTCTTCAGGTTTGCAATCGGGGAATAAAATCACATATGCAAACTATGAAAATAACCAATACAAACTGATATTATTAGATCTGGTGACAGATCAAGAAATTGTTTTGGATACAACATCGGAACACCCCAGTCATCAATGGTCACCTAATTCAGAATTTATTTTAACTTACAATTCTTATAATATTGATTTTCCAGTTAAGATATTTAATCAAAATGGTGAGCTTTACCAGTCAAACTTAATGGCTCCATTAAAGGGCGCTTATGTTCAAAGTTTAGCACATTATCAATGGTCAAATGATAGTAATGAATTGGCGGTTAATTTTGTAACCTGTACTTCTAGTGGTGATAATGATGGCAGTGGTATTTTTTTATACAGTCTGAACGACAATACCTTTAAAAAAATTGCAAGTACTTACAATGAATATGGATGCGATTTTTCTTATCACATATCAACCTGGAATGGTTCGAACTGGATAGAACGTGATGTGATCAGTTATCAACGTTTTTACCAGGAGAAAACTTCTGATTTTTCATCTTATTTGCCTGATGCGGATGGTGAATTTAAGATCAGGATCAGACAGCAAGGTAAAGAAGCGGCGCATATTGAAAAAATAAGTCTTAATGTGGGTATCACTCAAAATAGTCTGATGCCAGAGAGTATTATTGATATTAATGACGCTGAAAATAAGGGCTTGTTAGCGTCAATTAAACAGGTCGATAATCAGGTGATTGATGCCTTTGGCAAAGAATTCGAAGTGAAATGGGAGCTTCAATCGGCAAGAGCACAACACATCAGCTTGTCATTAATTGCCAGAGAAGAAAGTTTAAGTAAATTAAAAACCCGGCCTTTTAGTTACCCTGAAAATAGAAATAACCATTATAGCTATTTAATAAGTACAGAATCCCAACCTATGCAGGTTGATGGTTTGCAAACTGGTTCAGATCGATTAGAAAAAAGCTTGTTTCAACATTATAGTCGTCCTCAAACTGGACATCCTTCTGCTCAAGTTAATGGTTATTTATCCAATGATGATACCCATCTTTATGCGGCACTGGATTTTACAGTAGATAATACACTTGATAAACAAGCGGATTGGGCAAGTGTCTTTATTCAGATCAATGGTCAGTGGAAACAGTATAAAGTTAATGTGGTTTTACAGGAATATGGAACGGTTGGATTTATACCAACCGCCTTTGCGCTGTATCCACATAAATATTATGAATTCAAAATTCCACTGGCCGAATTAGAAGCAGACATTGGTGATACCATTAATATCCGCTTTGAGGCATACGGTACTGCGGCACTTGTTGATAATGATTGTCCTGCCTGTGGGGATACTGTGCTTCCGTCAAGTGGTAATATGCGTTGGGCACCCTATGATCGAGCTATACTTTATTATCACGGGGATAATTCATTTTTTTCAATTTTTCCTGATGAGAAAGACAGTGCTGATAGAATTAGAAGATTATTTTCAGACTGGGAAGGGTTTATCGATATTAAAGGATTTACACCAACGGGTCGAGGCTTAGTCTTTCAATCCAATATTGATACAAGCAATCAGCAAAGCCAATGTTATAACACTGCTTATAGAGATGAGTGGGTGCTGAGAACCTTACTGAACTTAACGGGCGATCTGCAGTTAATACGAACAGGCGGACTTGGTGTTGTTATTAAAGGCACTGCAACAGATAAGCACTTTAAAAATTATTCCATTGACTATGCACCTGTCAGTGATTCACCTGTTTGGATACCGGTGGTGGAAACCAGTGAGACTGAAGTCATTGATAATTTTATTACCAGCTGGGCACCGCCATCTAATGGTCAGTATTTTCTTCGTTTAACCGTCAGAGATAAAGCGGGTAATTCAAATGTCATCAAAAAAATTCTCTCTTTCTCAGACACGCCTTTGATCACCGATTTGAAGCGAGAGCCAGAATTATTTTCACCAAATGGTGATACAGTCCTGGATAATACCACCATTTCCTATAAGGTTCTTAAACCATCACATTTTTCGATTGACATCTATCCACAGGATGATGAAGGTAATACCGATTACAATACACTGATTAAGACCTTCACTGCCAATCACAGTACAGTTGGAGAAATAGTATCTATGGTCTGGGATGGTCGAAATTCAAAAGGCTTACCCGTGTCAGATGGTCAATACACAATTAAGATACTTGATTTTGAGTTTCCACTTGAGATAGATACGAGTGCTCCTGTTCTGAAAACTTCTATTGATGATATGGATACTTTCTATGTTACGGTTGATGTACCTAAACCTCATGTGGAGCAATTTCCCTTTTTATCACCTTCAATTACTTTTTCAGGAACTGATAACAATCTATTTACCATAGAGCTGTTTTCCAGCGAAGGAAATGAAAATAAAAAAATTACAACTGAGACAGCTAAAAAGAAAGGCGAGAGTAACAACAATATATCTTATAAAGTTGATAGGGGAGAAACCAGAATCTCATTAAAAAGCTATATGGAAAACGATTTTATTATCAAAGCTGTTGATGCTGCTGGTAATGAAGCCAATATTGTACTCCGCTCAGATCAAGAAAAAATTTATATTATTAATGCAGGTGATCATCTTAGACAATCTTATTTTTCTTTTAGTGACAGTGGTATAAAACAGATACAAAAAAATGATCTCATTTCAGCAGTTTCAAACAGTTTATTTTTTGCTGATAAAGAGTTTAATAATATTGTTTTAAATTCATTGTTTGCTATTGGATCTAGAATTATGGGAGGACAGTGGTATCAGGAATTTAAACCATTAAAAGGTGTCGTGCAATCTACACGAATATTATGGCCCCAATTACCCTTTATTAATACCTTATCATTGAAAGGAATGTATCCACTGCTTATAGGTCCTGTTCGTTCATCTCAGATAAGGTTTATGCTTTCTGAAACCATAAAAGAGCCGCTTCAGACAATTATAATGCAATATCGAGTAGCAGGAACACAAGAATGGTCAGAAGAGGCTTCTCAGCAGATTGACTTAAAATGTAATATATTAGTTTCAGGTTGTGAAATTGTTAATATTCCTGAACTTATTGATCAAAAAATGATGATGTTATGGCAATCAGACTATCTGAAAGCAGGAGAAAAATATGAAGTCCGGGTAAAAGCCATATCTAAGACTGGAAAAGTCCATTTTTCAAATGGTTTTTCAATGATTCCTGAATGGTTTTATTTAGTAGAAAAAAAGATAAAACCTCGGACTGAGGATTTTGTGACACTCTACGCCTTGTTTAAAAAAGAGCATAAAAGTTTGAATGTCTACCTGCAAAGTGACAGTGATGAGCGGTATTTGTCTCGAGTTTCATTAGGAAATGGACGTAAAACTTTTATTAACGGTGAATATTTATTTACAGTCAATGATTTAATACCTTGTAAGAAATATCATTTTACCGCAGTAGCCGTGACCGACTCTGATCGAGTATTTACTACTGAAACTAAACTCTCCGTCTCTTGCACAGGTGTTGAAATAGGAGAATTGCCCATTGCCTCTAAAACCTGTAATACACCCTATGAACAAGGTCGTTCATTACTATTACAGGCTCTTTCTGAAGAGAGTTTAAATAAACTTAGACCTAAATCATTGAGTCTATATAAACAAGTTGTCGATATTGATGAAAATGTCAGCTATGAGCTGCTCTCTTCTATTTTGAAACCAGAAATTATTCCATTTGATTTTAAATTTCCAAAATCAAAATCTGGTTATTTAGTTGATTTTAAAACTTCTGAACTGGATGATAATTCCCGTGTGTTTTTTAAGTCTGACTTGTTAGATTCAGAAGATAGTATTTTTTCAAATGATTATTCAATTTTAGTTGATAAGACACCCCCAGACAGTCGATTTGTGTATCCTCAGGATGGGCAGCGTATCTGTGCAAATACCAATGTCCTAATTTCAATTGATGAAAATAATTATGATTATTCCCTACACTGGCAAAAGGAGATTGGTTCAAACCATTGGAGTCAGGTTATGACTAATGTCATATTGCCTTTCAGTGATGAAGAAATACAAATACCCGTTCGAAACGGTCTTAAATATATAGATGAAACAAAGATTTTGATAAAACGTGCAATGCTAGGTCATAAAATGAATGGTCCAATTAGTGTTGCTAATGAGGAAAGCGTGCTTAAGGATCTTAATTATGATGGAGATATAAAGTTACGTTTAAAAGTTACTAATAAAGAAGGCTATCTACAATGCACTGATAGTGGCGTTTTCTTTCTTGATCATACCAGTCAGGCTCGATTTAATCAGCTCAATGGTGCGCTTAAATTTGATGAGCATCACATTATTTCTGCCAATGATGAGTCGGATTATAATATTGCTGAAATCGAATATAAAATTGATGAATCATTAAATGCTACAATTGATGTTTATAAATTTACAGGGGATGACATTGGTAAATTTACACCAAAACCTGATGTATTTATCAAGTCATTGAACCAAAATGTATCAATACTTGAAGGCCGTCATAAAGTCTCATGGGATGCAACGAAGACATCAGGTGCCATTGTTGATGATGGTATTTATATTATTTATGCGCAATTTACCGATCCATGCGGCAATTTAACCATTGTTGGAACGCTCATTGAGGTTGACAGTACACCACCACAACTTGAAATTGCTTATCCTAAGCCGCTTGATCCAATTTCTAATTTATTAGAAATTGTTGGTACAGTTAATGACAAATATCCATACTTATTTCGGGTTAAAGTCAGTCAGTTGGGTTCGACAGATGAACATACTTTACTCTCTATTAATATTAATATAAATCATGATAATGATGTTTTGGCTACCTGGAATAATCATTTATATGAAGATGGTGAATATACACTTAAGCTCTTATCAATGGATAGAGTGGGCAATACCAGTGAACTAACAACACAGGTCAAACTTGAGAATCGTGGTGACTTACTGACTTATCTGGATGTAAAACCCCGCTTATTTTCACCCAATAATGACACTCTACTTGATAATACTATACTGACTTTTGAATTGCAGTATAGTGCTTTGATGACTCTGAATGTGGTAAATAAATATGGGAATATTATCACAACACTGTTTTCAGACATTGAATATCAGTCAGGCAGTCATACTTTTGCATGGACTGGTGAAGACACACTGGAGCAAATTCTTTCTGATAATCAATATAAACTCCAGTTAGTGGCAAAATTATTGTCGAATAATTCAATGGAGCAAACAGAGTCTATTGAAATTACGATTGATACAACGCCCGTTGAAATCACTGTTCTTCAGCCTGATACTGAATTTACCAATGATGCCTCTCAAATTATCGGTAATATTCGGGATCTGCATTTTGAAAATTATAAAACCTTTTTTGCCAGCAATGCGGATTCACCGCAGTGGTCTGAAATTGATTTCAATGATGCTCAAAAAAATAACCAGCCTCTCGTGACTCTGAATGAGCTGGAAGAAGGCGTCTTTGGTCTTAAATTTGTTGCATTGGATCGTGCAGAGAATGAGAGTGAATTAATATCATTTTTTACATTGGACAAAACAAAGCCTGTTGTACAGATTAAATCGCCGGAGAATCAAACTACGCAATCTATTGATATGATATCGTTTAACATAAAGATTACAGAAGAACACCTGAAGCATTTTCAAGTCAGTTATGGTCTGGGCGAAGCTCCCAATAACTGGATTTTATTTTCTGAAGCTGAAACCTTGCCGGGCCCTGATGATGTGACTCTTTGGGATGTGAGCAATATTACCGATGGTCTTTATACGATTAAAGTGCTTGCTGTGGATAAGGCAGGCAATGAACAGCAGTCAGAAATTCAGATCACACTTGATAAAATACCACCAACAGTCACCTTTAATACGCCTGAAAATGATGCTTATGTATTAAAACCCATTGATATTATAGGCACTGCAAAGGACATTAACTTTTTTGAATATGAATTATATGTGGCCAAAGCCGATCAAGAGAGTCCAAACTGGAGTTTATTAACTCGCTCCGATCAAGCAGCAGATAATTCTGGTTTGTACCCCTGGAATGTTTTGCCTTTAGACGGCAAGTATGTCTTAAAGTTAATCGCAACTGATTTAGCTGACAATATTTCACAATTAACAAAAACAGTTTATGTGGATCAGACACCGCCAGTTGCACCAATTAATCTTTCTTATACATTGGATGAAAAGAAAGCCACCATTCAGTGGACTGAAAATACCGAAGATGATCTCGTGGGTTACAATATTTACCGAGCTGATCAAAAGATAAATAATATGCTTTTGACAGAAAATATCTATATTGATTTAACTTTAAGTGATGGCCATTTTCAATACAATGTCACAGCGGTTGATAAAGCTGGCTGGGAAAGTCCACTATCAGAGCCTCTGGAAGTGGTCATTGATTTAACGCCACCGATCACCAAGTTGTATCAGCCTGATAATGAGGGATTGGTTTCTGGTGTGGTTAATATTGAGGGTACTGCATTCAGCCCCGATGATTTTAAAGTTTTCCTGGTCTCAGTCGGCAAAGGAAATGATCCGAACATTTGGGAAACCCTGGCTCAGTCGCCTGTTCCCAGCCAGTCAGAAAAACTGGCCTCATGGGATACTTTCTTATTAGAAAACAATACTCAATATACGATAAAACTTGAAGCCTTTGATCTTAATGAAAATATGGCTGAAGACAGACATATCGTCATTGTTGATAATCTGGCGCCTGCGGCACCGATCAATCTTCAATTATCACAGGATACTAATAATATACAGTTGAACTGGAGTGCCAATATAGAAGATGATCTCCTGGGTTATCTTGTTTATCGAAATGAAGCCATTGCAAATGCACAGGGTGTAGTGATCGGTTCACTGGTGCCTTATGTGATCACAGCCAATGCTTATCTGGATACAGATCTCCCTGATGGACAGTATGAATTTTTTATCGTTGCTATCGATAAAGCCGGTAATCAGAGTAATATTTCAAACAAAGTCAATGTCACTATTGATGAGAGAGCTCCTCATGCTGTGATCATTACACCTGAAACAGAAACCAAATTTGAACATAACCTTTATATCGAAGCCCATGTTGAAGATACGGATATTGCTCAGATTCAATTCCAGTATAAAGCTGAATTACTCTCTCTTTGGGAGAATATAGGACTTGCGGATACGGAAGAACCCTATGCTTTTGAATTAGACATGAATGCCTTAGAGTATGGGCGATATCAAATACGGGCAGTGGCAATGGATTTAAGCACTAACATTGACCCATCACCCGAAAGCATTATCCTGGTACATAAGGATATGACCGCACCTGAGAGTGTTAATAACTTAAAATCTCTGGTGGATGGTGATCAGGTTACATTAACCTGGGATGCCGGTTCTGAACCTGGATTGAGCTTTCATATCGAACGTCAGGCCAGCAATAGTGACAAAATCCGTATTACCAACACGCTGCTGACAGAGACAACTTATATCGATACAGGACGCGAGGATGAACACTATATTTATACGGTTGTGTCATATGATGCATCAGAAAATCATGATTTAGAGGCACCTTCAGTAGAAGCGGATGTTTATACACCAATTTTAAATGCTATCTATACACCCTCTCAAGTATTGAACCAACCCTTTTCTGGTCATGGCAATAAACAGACAACGGTTATGTCTACATTACAAAACCAGAATGGCACATCGGTTCTGCCTGAATTTTTAACGGATGATTCAGGTTTATTTTCTCAGGCTATTCAATTTTCTTATGGTGAAAACCGCCTTGACATTAAATTAAGAGATGAAGATGGCAACATCAGTAAGTTGGCCACTAAAACCATAATCATTGCCGAGGCACCGTCAAAACCCATTGATCTGCTTGCCAGTGCGACAGGCTTGGATGTTAATCTGAACTGGACAGAAAATCCGGTTAATGAAAACGTAAAAGGTTATATCATCTTACGTAATGAGACATTACTTCCTGAACTTAAAAAGCTCTCAGGGATCAGTGCTAAGTCATCATCAACCCGCTCCATGTATTATGGTTCTTATAAAGCAGTGGATGCGTATAAAAGCAGCTATTGGTCTTCAAAAAGTGTTAAGAATTCTTATCCTAGTGAGTGGTTGAGTCTCAGTTTATCCGGCAATCCACAGAGACCTGTAAAGAAATTTATCTCGAAGCTCCAGCTTAGCTGGGGACCTGAAATTGCACCTTATGGTTATTATATTGATGTCTGGACGGATACTGAGTGGTTGACTATAAAAACAATTGAAAACAATACTGAAAGTGAAAATTTGGTTGTTTTTGATACGCTTTATGCCACCAGTGATATTCGGATTGTAATTGATAAACCCAGACAAAATGATTCCTATGGTGGTTATATCAATATCACTATAAATGATATTGAAGTTTATGAGCAACCAGTCATTACAATCAATTCTTTTAATGATACTGTGATTGATGGTGTCTATCATTATCAGATCATTGCTCTGAATGAATATGCTCTTGCCAGTGAACCTTCGGATAAAGTCACTGTACCTGCTGGAGATGTGACCGCTCCTGAGCCTGTGATACTCAGTGCTGCTGCAATAAACCCACAGGACAATTTCGTTCAACTGAGCTGGTCAAAAAGTGTTTCTGATGATGCAGTGTCCTATAATCTCTATCGTGATGGTGAATTATTAAGCCTGATTAATGACGTGAATACACTAAGTTATACAGACTCAGATATAAAAAATGGGGTCTATAATTATACTATTAGAGTCGTTGATAATGTGGGCCTTGAGAGCATTGATTCAAATACCATATCGGCCATGATTGACATTAGCCTACCTTTTCAGCCTATTGATTTGACGCTTCAGACTGTGCCGGCTGGTCAATCATTATTACTCAATTGGAACGTTCAGATAAATAATAACAGCTATACTGAAGATGATGTTTATGCTTATGAAATTCAACGCTCGTTAAGCCAGAATAATGGCTATCAGAGTATTGTGGTGCTCAAGGCATCTGAACTTTCTGAAAAAAGCTATCTGGATGATACCGGCTTAGAGAATGGCATATCTTATTTTTATCGTGTCACTATTCTCGACGCCTTAAATAATCGCAGCATCTCATCAAATGTTGTGGAAGGTATTCCGGTTGATACTCGTGCTCCAGAGCCTGGTTTGTTGATCGATCCCATCAAATCAGGCGTGGTTATTGTGACGCAGGAAGAGAATTTCCCCGTTGTTTCCGGGATGGCATTAGAACCGGATCTTGAGATTATTCTGAATGTCAATGACTCAGAACCCTTACGCACGCGCTCAAGCAGCAGTTTTAATTTGGTGGATGATTATGATGGCTCTTCAGCTTTTCATTTTATCTCAGAGTCTGGTCTCTATTCGTATGTGAATGAATACCCACTTTCCTTTTATCAATGGGATAATGAAGAAACACATATATTGTCAAATGGTGAGTTTTTACACCTTGAAAAGAGCATGGTCTATTATAATAACTGGAATGATGATTCCATTCATCAATACGACCTGATAACTAAGTCCGATAAAGCACTTGATTTTTCGCCATTAGAAATTACTGCTTTTGTCCGCATTAATGATTCAGACTATTTAGTTATCGCCAATAATGCTCAAGCAGGACAAGTTGGGCTTTGGAGTAAAAATCTGGATTCAGGTGATATTTCTCTTGTGATAGCTTTTCAAAATTCACAGTATGGTTATTCTTCTTATGCCGTTAAAGTCTCTGATGATGGTCAAAAAGTCTTATTAGGTAATAGTAATTCAGGTTCATTGGAAATTGTTAATCTGAATAATGGCAGCGTATTATTGATTGATGAAAAACTGTCCATAGACAATTATCGCAAAGATATGTATGCCTTTTGGTCAACTGATGATCAGTCAGTCTTTTTTTATTCATCAAGAGAAACTAATACATCAAAATTGTGGCGTTATGACTTGTCGGATAATAGTTATACAGATGTTTTGTCCTCAATTAATAATAACTATGAGGGACAGATTAATTATGCTCAACTCTCACCAGAGGGCCGATCTATAATTTTTTCTGACAATGGAATTATTTATTCACTTATTTTAGCCAGTAATAAAGTGATACCGCTCTGGGATATTAATGAGCTATATAATAACTCTCATGTTGAAGCGTTAGATTGGCTTAATAATGGTCAGATCCTTATCACACTTCGTAATGATTTAAGAATTAAGGTAACTCTACCCGGTTATTTTGAATTCAGAGATATTGATTTACAACTTGGTGATAATATTTTTAGCACGGTTGCAACGGATATTTTTGGAAATCAGGGTGGGCCTTCAATGCCAGCTGTTGCCACTCGAAATCTGGATGATTTACCCGATCTCAAAATCAGCCGACAAGATATTGTTGTTTTACCGGCATTTCCTTCAGCGGGTGAAACCGTCCGTTTAGGTGCGGTGGTTCATAATATTGGGCTCGCACATTCAAGTCCGGTGCTTCTTAAGATCATTGCCATTAATACTTCGGGGGAAAGCCAAATCCTCACTGAGCAACTGCTTGGTAGTATTTCCATTAATCAAAAGCAGGTTATCAGTATCGACTGGAAAACACCAGACACCATTGACGACTACACCATTGTGGTAGAAGTTGACCCTTACTTTAAGCAAAAAGAATTGAGCAAAGTTAATAACACCGTATTTATGACAGTAAACGTGGGTCAGCAAGGTATGCCTGAACTGATATTAAATACTGATAAATTGCAATACAATACGAGTGAAGAGGTATCTGTTGAACTTCAAGTGGTGAGTCATACACCATTGTTTGATGGTAAAGTGGTCATACGTGTTGAAGATCTCTCTGGTTATTTAGTGCAGAGTCTTGGCGCCACACCGATCAATGCGCTGGCATTTGGAAAAACACAAACTATAAGCAGCCGCTGGAATACGGGCAATACCTTTGCTGATGGTTATAGAATTCATGTTCTCCTTTATGATCAAAGTAATCAACCGATCAATGAAGCCATCTCTGAATTTAGTATTGGTCAATTTTATGATTTTTCAAGCACTATAAAAACAGATAAGAGCCGTTATGATGCCAATGAAAACGTGACTATAACAGGAGCCATTCAATACAATCAGGGCAATATCATCTATAAAAATGCGCAACTGAAATTACAGGTATTTGATGATGCATTTAATTTGTTGGCAGAAAAAGTACAAATTGTTTCAGAAATGCAGCCTGAGGAACAAGCTGCTATTTCATTTAACTGGAACACGGCTCTGAATAAAAATGATATTTACCATGTCATGATAAAATTCATTAGTGCTGATGAGACTGAGGTTTTATCTGAATCATCGGCTGTCTTTGATATTGACTCCAGTCGGGTGCAGTTATCAGGTGATTTATCTATTGATGATGATGCGCCTGCTATTGGTATGGATGTGAAACTGACTTATACAATCACTAATACGGGTACTCTTGACATTGTTAATATCCCCCTGAGATTGGAGCTGATGAATGCGAAAACCAACCAGATTGTCCAGCAACATCAAATTAATGTGTCCGCAGCTATCGGTGAGAATGTACAGGGCGAATACTCCTTTAGTACAAACGATTTACTGCTGGAGAAATATAAAGTTCAAATGGTTATTGAAGTACCTGTCAATCAAAGTGAGACAAACCTTATTGAGCTGGATACAGTCAGTTTTGTCGTTAATGATCGCTTAGCCCCACAATTATCCATATTGGAACCGGCTAATGATGCTTATTTTTCAGGGGCATCTGATATAAAAATCTATGCCAGTGATGCTCATTCTCAGGTAGTTGAAACCCAGATAAAACTGGATGACGACAACTGGATTAAAATTTCATCGGCTCAGGCAGGGAACAACTATTATCTCTCCAGTTTCGATACCCTGTCAGAAGGCATTCATCAATTGCAGGCAAAGACCTGGGATACCTGGGGTAATACTGCAATGAGTGAAGTCATTCACTTTACCGTTGATAATACAGCACCTCAAATTGAGATAAATGATGTTGCGCATAATCAATATTATAATATTGATGTCTTACCGGTGATCACGATTGCAGATACCAATCTGTTGGAAAGCCTGATTGTTTTAAATGGTACTGAATACGATGGCTTACCTGTCACTGAGGATGATAAATACCATTTATCTGTGACCGCAATTGATAAAGCCGGTAACGAATCCAATCTTCATGTTGGTTTCTATATCGATAAAATTTCATCGCTTATTCAGATTGATGGGGTTCAGGAAGGTGGTCTCTACAATATTGATGTGACTCCAGTCATCACTATTACCGAAGTCAATATTGCATCACAAAGTATTCAGCTCAATGGGGTTGATTATACCAGTGGCACTGTGATCAGTGATAATTATCATTATGAACTCGTTGTGGATGTCCTGGATAAAGCTGGTAATCATACTGTTAAATCAGTGTCTTTTGATATTGATAAATTACCGCCCAATGCCCCTGTTGTCATTAGTCCAGTCAATGATGCGACGTTGACTCAGCTTCATAATGATATTCGAGGCAGCAGTGAACCAAACTCAATTGTTCACCTTCAGTTAGGAGGGGCTTCCTATAGTGTATTGGCAGATTCTCAGGGTGAATTTGTCTTTTCTCAAGCGGCTTTTGAAGAGGGTGAAAATACTTTTCAACTTTATGCCTTAGATCGGGCAGGCAACTCAAGTGTGGTGATTTCACTCTCTGTTATGGTCACGTCTGTTTCAGCAGAATTAACTGGTGTGATCAATTCTCCCATGCATAGCAGTGTGCTCATCTGGTTGCCGCCAGAGCATCATATACGTCGATGCCGTAATCCGTTTTTAAAGCATATGAGATTGTTTGACCGATGGGCGCATTTGGGCCCCACTCATCAACAATATGGCAAAGAGAAATTACGTGATTTAATTGAAGCGGTGATGCAAAACAATCAACGTGATTATAAAATTGTTTATAACGAACTTGATTTTATCAATCATTTAAGAAGTGGTCGTTACAAATCCATTATGTTGACTGACTATCTGCAACGCCCATTTTTCTTTGGGCCCTGTTCTGTCTGGGGACCGAATCATGGTAATAATGTTGTCTGTATGACAGCGTCAACTCAGTATGAAATCAGAGCTTATATTGCCGCAGGTGCCGGTTTGGTTTGGCTGCGTTCACTGGATGATTTCAGCGGTGACTGGAAAGATATTACTGGTGCATATTCTAGAGGAGTTATCCATTCAATTTCTCAAGTTGAATTAACCCAGAGTCCAGCAACTGATGCTGCAGTTTATCAAGCGTCAGGTCATGCAGTGCGTACGATTATGACTCAAGGCATTGCAGTTGGAAAACTCTATCCTAAACGTGGGCATCATTATTATCCGGCATTGATTCTGAATAAATTTGGCCAGGGTGAAGTAGTCACATTCAATTTTGAAGTGGATAAGCTTGAGGACATGCAGCAATCTATTGATTTGTTATCGAATGTATTAGCTTATAGTGGCAATAGCGATCAACTCTTGTTACCCGGCACTCTGGCCCGGATCCGCTGGACCGCTTCTGAAATGACTCCACCAATAGATATCAGCCTGGAACAAAGCATCGATCCTTTAATGTCGACTGTTTTTGCATGGGATGGTGTAATTCAAAATCTTCAGGATGTGTTATGGGAACTGACCCTTGAAACTGACACTCATGATTTTGATTCTCTCATCAAACTGCCTTTACAAGCCGGTGATTATTCAATTGATGCCCAATTGTTTGAGAAAACCGAGCTTACTACCCGCAGCCTTGCAAGTGATCAGTTATCAGTCAGTACAACACAGTCTGAGACAAGTTTGATCATTAATGTTGAAACTGAATTACTCAAATTAGAAACTAACTTCTTTAATTATTACTTATTGAACTGGGCTTTGTACCATCTGGATAATGCCATTGCTTGCGACCATACCACAAAAGCTGGTCTGGAATACGCTATGGAGCAGATAAAGTGGGCCATGTTAGCGGTGCGTGAGTTGGATAAACAACAGCTTGTTGTTACTCAGCTGGGCTATCTTTTGGTTGTATATCAGGCGAAATGGTCAGCGCTTTAATTTCAGAAATAATTGATTAACCAGCGGAACGGAATTTAGCCGTTCTGTGTTAGATATTCATTAATAGCAAAAAAAATAAGACATTGTCATGATAATAAAAAAAACCAGTACATTTATCCGTGCGGCTTTATTAGAAATAAGCCCATTGTTCAGCTTAACATTATTCAGCTTAACATTATTCAGCTTAACATTGCTCAGCTTAAAAAAGTCCACTGTGTATGATTTTGATTTTATTTCTCTGACACAAAAACTGACCTCAGTGCTGATATTGTGTCTGTTCATGAATATGACTCTTTCTGAAGTTGTCAATGCCGCGAATGCGGAGGCAGACAGAATTCAGAATTCAGAAATGTTGGCACAATCAATTTTGTCCGGTTTTCAACGGGGACAGGATGTTCAGGAGTTAATGCGTCAATATCAGGCACAACAGACTGAAAAAGCTAAAGGATCACCGCCACTAAAAGCCAGACAGGCTCAATACGTTCAGCAAAGTCTGATGCGCTTTATCCAATTAGTTGAACAGACTAAAGAGCCCATAAAAAACACCCACATCACTCGTCTGATTAATGCCTGGCAGCAATTTCAAGCCGATGAATTGCTCTATCTTGAACGTTTTAAAGACACTGAGAGGCAGCTTAAAGAGCGGGGCGTTGAAGCAATATTCTACACACGCTTAAATCAGGCTCGGGCAGACTATTATCAACACACAAAAGGGCTTAATGATGCCTTTAAGTTAATTTTTTCAAATTACCTGGCCATGAGTTCTGAAGGGCAAAAGACAATACGAGAGCAAGTGGCTTATCAACAACAGCTGGCTCAGATAATTCGCCTCTATCAACAAGCTCAGAAGGTTGATGGGGCTGCCAAAGCAAGTAATAAAACACTGATCACGCTGGGTCAACAGGTCTTGCCGTATCAAGCAGAGCAATCACTCATCCGAGCCCCTCAGTATACCCCCGAGCTGACCCCGGTATATCAACTTGACGTACGACCCGCCCCGACCCTGAAAGAATTTCAGGCCTCAGACACCGTGGGGCTCACACAGGAAATTATTAATCAGGCTAAACTGCTGGATTATGACTACGTCAAAATATATCAGTTTGTCCAGAATCAAATTCACACCCAATGGTATCATGGCAGCATTAAAGGGGCACACATCACATTGCGCCAAAAGCAAGGCAATTCGGTTGATCAAGCAGCACTGCTCAGTGCTTTGCTGCGTGCCAGTGGTGTGGCGACCCGTTTTGTACAGGGTGTTATTGAACAAGATATCAAGGTACTCAAAGATAACCTCAACCTGAGCTCAACCAGTGCCGTCTTAAACTACCTGAAAAGTTCAGGCGTAGCCTATAAAACATTGATCAGAGGGGGGCAGGTTGCTGCCCTGGAAATGGAACATACCTGGCTGGCCGCTTATGTCCCTTATCGTCATTATCGTGGCACCACGGTGAATCGGGAAGGAGCTATCTGGATCCCGCTTGCTCCGGCCTTTAAGACATATCAATATCCAGAAAAAACTGATCTGCTGCAACTGGCTAACATCGATGTAAATGAATGGTACCAAAGCCATCAGCAGCAATACCGACCCAATCAACAAAGTTTAATGGCTGATATTAAAGACCGTTTACAAAACTATCTGACCACAGAGGGGCAAGGTGAACTGGATGATTGGTGGTCCTCAGCTACGATCATCACTCAACAAACAGGTCTGTTGCCCAATACCTTGCCCTTTACAGTGAAAGTGGTCACCTTTGAAGGCCCTGAACTGAATAAACGGGCACAGCAGCGGCTAAAAATTATTATCCGAAAGCAGAATGATCCTTTAAGTGAGCCGATATTAGAGCACACTATTGCCACTCATCAATTGATTAATGAACGTCTGACCTTATCCTATTTACCTGCAACAGTGAGTGATCAAAACCTGGTCAACCAGTTTGGCGGTCTGGATGCCGTGCCTGCCTATCTTATTCAACTCAGAGTTCAGCTAAAAATTAATGGGCGATTGATTAAAACTGGTGCAGGAATGGTTGCTCTGGGTAATATGCATCGCATTGAATTGACTTTACTGGATGCTGAACGAGAAGCGAGTCTGGCGCAAACTCTGCTGGCAGGCAGTTACCATGTGCTCAGTCTGAATCATGGTCAGGCACTGCCGCGCAGCACTCAGGAACAACGTCTGTTTGAAGCAGAACCATCTAATGATATCAAACAAAGTGGTGATAATACAGCCGAAACGGAGTTTGAAGCGGCGGCTTTACTGAATCGAGTTGCCCTGACTTATAATCAGCGGTGGCGACAGAGTGAACAGGAACTCTCTGATTTATTGAGTGTCCTTGTGGCAGAACCCTCACCATCCATACATATTGTCAACAATGCTCTTCGTGTTGATACCGTGATGGGTCAGGCTCAGCAACTTGTCTGGCAGGGAGTGACCCTTGATGCAGCTTATAAACGTGCCACACCCATTGCCCGAAAGCTGGACAGTGAACAGGCGCATCGGGTAGAAAAGCAATGGCTCCAACTGGCTGCTTTTGAAGGCTCCCAATATGAAAGCACGGTATTTACTGAACTCTTTAATGAACCAGCTATATCTGCCGATAAAGGATTGATTCAGGCCTATGAACAAGGACAAATCCTCTATGAATTAACAGCGGATAATTTTGCGGGTTTAAAAGCCTCATTAAACCATCCTGAAGCGGTTATAACGATCATTGCCAATTGGCTGCAGCAAGACTATCACGTGACGATACCCGGTGAGCAAAGTCAATTAGATGACTGGCAGGGTTCAGTCTGGAAAGTGGTTGATCCCTTGACTGGCAGTATAGGGTATTTCATCAGGGGTGAGCTGGCGGGGGGCTCGACAGTCCGAAAACAATGGCAGAATAATTTTATTATGAATGCCCTGCAGTATGCCTATAGTGTACCTGCGGGTTTAAACTATCTGGATGGGATCCGGGTGCTTAAGCTCCGTGGTTCAGATGGTCAGCGAGGGGTGGTGAATACCACCTTGCCTTATGGTATCGGCGTTAAAGTAAAAGATCTTAGTGGTCGTCCCATTAAACAGGCCCCGGTGTGGTTTACCTCAGAAGCAGATGTTAAATTATCCGATCTCTCCAGTAACAGGACATCCACCTCAGGACGAATCAAGGTCTTCACTAATGCCCTGGGTATTGCACAGGTGTCAGTTAAATTACCAAAATCCACCCAAATTCAGCCCACTTACCTGAAGAAAAAGAATGGCGATCAATATCCTTCTCGTGCTCGTTATGTACTGGTAGACGCCCAAATAGACTTTAATCCTGGAAAAACTCAAGGTATTTCCTATCCCTTTGTATTACTTGCTTTTCCAGATAAAGCGGACAAGGCTGAGGTAATTCATTCCAAAACGCTGGGATACCATCTCCCTCACAGAGCACCTGCAACGCCTAACCACTGGACTGATACGGTGATCACTCAGGTGATTGATCGCTTTGCGAATCCAGTAGCTAATGAAACAGTTCGCTATCAGGTTGAAGCAGCAAAATTAAATGAAATATCAGTCTGCAAGGAGCAATCTGATGCCAGTAAGTTAATTAATGCGACAATTTTTCAGTTTGAACAATGCCCTAATTCATCACGTCGTATCCTGGGGCAATGTGGTGGGCATCGGACACAAACACTTAAGACAAATAGTGCTGGTGTCGCTTCAATAGGTGTCATTATGGGCAATATGATTGCCTATCATTATCGTGTGAGTATGTCCGCCCTCTCCGAGACAAAAGATCTCTTGTACCAAACCAGAGAATGTTCTGTTTTTTCTGGCATTACAGTCTCAATGAGATCTGAAACACCGTTAAATACTGATGGGGAGATTCTGAGAGCTGCGCGCCTGGGTGAAACTGTGGATGAGCCCATTAAAGTTCGCTTTTTTATCAATGAAGCACATGGCAATGATGGTCTTTATGAAACAACTGAAGAAACAACACCTGTTAATCTTTCTGCTGAGATTAAAACCTTAGGGATATCAGGTAATGGAGGATTAATCCGAGGGCCTTTTGGCAAGAAACCCAGTGTCTTTTATCTCACAGCTGATAGTAATGAGCCTAATTTTCATGAGATATTAATCAAGGCCAAATTTCCAGAGATTCTTGACACTGATGGTGTTCTCATTGATCCGCCCTTGGAAATCGAGAGTATTGTTGGGAGTTATTATTCACTAGATGTCGGCATTAAAGAACAGATTCCCGGCCATGGAAAAAGCCGATTTTCTTTTGATCCAAACTATGTCCCTGATAATGATAATCCTTTTGGCTTTAAACTCATTGAAAACCCACAGGGAGATTCTCAGGCTTTTCAACTCGATGGTAATGGCAAAACAAGTTTTAATACCCAACTTACCTTTGAATTCCAGTCAGGCCTTTACAACCCCCTGAGTAGCCAGGTACTGATCCTTGAAAATGGTATCGAAGTGCAGGCCTATTCACCAACTGGTGAGCAGAATATTAAACCAGAACAGTGTTCTTCACCCATTGAAACCCAGTTCAGATTATGTAAAAGACAAGGTTTATTCACCATCCCCAGAGGCACTGCATTTGATATTGAAAAGCACTATACTGCAAAACTGGTTCTGAATCGCGGCTCTAAGGTTGAAATTGAATCTGAACCCTATGATATAGATATACAACAGGTTATTTTTACCAGACTGGATAGACAGATCACGGTGAGTCGTCAGGTGGACTTTAATAATGCCAAATCCTGTGAAATGCAATCTAACTTTGATTTTGAAATCAGCCAGGCGGCCAAAATCACCCTGACCTTTAAACCCTTAGATGATCAGGGTAATGAAAAAAGTGATGCTTACTGGTTTACTCTGCTGAATAATACTCACTATGAAAAAGGCAGTCACCAGCTGTCCATCACTCCCGATGATGTTCCGGATGGGCAGTATAATCTGGCAATTAAAGCTGAATCTGAACTGGTCACCTATGAGGAGAGCCATGAAGGCAAGGCTACCTCCCGACAGACAGTGACCGATCATATGCCCTTAGGTCATGCCGTAGTGAAAGGTATTGATTTGTTCAGTGGTGGGTTGAATTTCAGTGCCTCAGATGTGACTCTGTCCACTCGTGGGACCGGGTTGAACTTTACCCGCAGCTACAATAGTGGTCACAATAGTCTTCCCGGTGTTATGGGCGTGGGCTGGAGTCATAACTATAATGCCCGCATCAGTGAAAATGAATGTGGTGAAGTTATTGTCAGTAGTGGTGATGGCAGTGGTGGTACCTTTTTTCTTAATGAGCGCGTGGCAACCAGTGATTATCCCACACTGGCTGCCCCCGGTGATAACCTGAGCATTCTCAAATCTGGCAAAGGCTATCATAGTATACTGATAAAAAATGAGACCCAAAATAGTTATGACTTCTTTGCCCGTAACGGCAATCGATATCACTTTGAATACACTGAAATTGGTAAACAAAAATTCTGGCGTCTGGAGTACATTCAGGACACCAATGATAATCGTATTCGTCTGGCTTATTCACCCTCCAGAGAACAATTATTACTCAATAATGTGATTGCTGATGATGGCCGGGAACTGATTTTTGATTATGAAGTCAAACAGTTTGCCTATCATGAAAAAACCGTTTCTGTGCTTAAAACATTGACCTCTGTAGATGGCGTGCAGATTAATTTTGATTACGACACACTGGGTAACCTGATCGCCGCGACCCGAGAAGAGGATGAGCACGGCAATGCACTCAAATCAGAACACTACACCTACGAGCAAGGCGGGGATCGCTTCAGTCATTACCTGCTCAAAAGCTATCAGGATCCCGAGGGTCATATCACCCAATACCATAGCTCTCGTGAAAATTATGCTTTTACCAATGGGCAAAATAATCCGGTGCTTGGTTTTCTTTATCAATACGATGAAATAAAAGAACCCACCGGCAACGGTGAGCACGCGCTGACTCATATCCTCAGAGACAAGCAGTGGCTCAGCACACAAAATACTCCCACCACTGAAGTTACCGTCAGTGATCCGCTCAATAATAAGACCACTTATACCTTAAACCGCTATGGTGCTCCACAAAAAATCACCATCGCCCAGGCAGCCCCTGGTATTGCCGATGCCACCGGCAGTGCAACTCTGAGCACCTGGAAAAACAATGACATCCTGATGGCCAGCCGTCAGGATGCCAATGGGCATTTGACTCAGTGGGACTATGACACTTATGGTAACATCACCCGTGAAATGCTAACCGGCCAGAGCAATGGCCCTGTTTTCACCCTGAGCAATACCTGGTATCCACCCGCCGACTTTGAGCATCCCATCAGTAATCGCATTAAGACCCGAACTGACCGAAATGGCCATATGACCTCTTATGCCTATGATACCAAAGGCAACCTGCTCTCAGTCACCGATGCTAAAGGGCAAACGATTCACCATACCTATGATAATAATGGTGATCGTCGCCAGACTCGTGACCGCCGCGGCAATATCACCCGTTTTAACTACACAGCACAGGGTTATCTGAGTGAACAGATCAGTGCACAAGGTCATCGTGAACAACTGAGCTGGAATGAGCGGGGATTGAAAACATCCCGGATCGATCCTCGTGGTCATAAAACCCGATACCGCTATGATCGCCTTGATCGCTTGACCCAGTTAAACAATCCTCTGGGTCAAAAAACTCACTTCAGCTATGATAAAAATGGTCTCAAACTGAGTGAAACCGATGCCAGAGAGTTTAAGACTCAATGGACCTACGATGATGCCGGTCGGGTGATCCAAATTCAGGATCCCGATGATCACATAAAAACCCTGGCGTACGATCATTCAGGCAATAAAATCAAAGAAACCGACTATAACAATGATCCGGGCATAGTGTGGCTCTATCAATACGACGCCGCCAATCGTCTGGTGAAACAAACCGATCCGTTGGGAAACCACTTTATCTATCAATACGATGGCCTGGCTAATAAAACCCGGAGCCAGATTCAGGGTACCAGTGACAACTTTGCCAATCGGGAAAGCCGCTATGAATACGATCCCCTCGGTCGTCAAATCAGCCAGATACTGGTTTCGGGTAAAGATCATGTCTACCAGACACACTACGATGGCGAAAATAAAACCAAAACCATCGATCCCCTGTTGCGTGAAACTCATTACCAATACGATGACTTAAACCAGCTGCTGAAAAAAACTCAGCCACTGGGACGTATCAGTGAATATGAATATGATGCCAGTGGCAATGTCATCAAAACCATTGCCTGGGTCACTGACGATGAGTCAGACCAACAGATCCGTCACAATCACTATGATCAGGACAATCGGCTCATCATCAAAACAGATGCGTTGGGCTATGAAAGCCGTTTGTTGTATGATCCCTCGAATAACCTGATCCAAAGCACCGATTCACGCAACCACAGCAGCTTTTTTGACTACGATGCATTAAATCGACTGATCAAAAAAACTGATCCGGTCAACTCGGTCACCGAATACGATTACGATGCCGCAGGCAACCGTATCAGAGAAACTCAGGCCAATGCTAATGCAATTCACAGTGAATACGATGCCTTAAACCGACTCACCCACCAGTATGATGCCGTCTCCGATCTACTGAGCAATCGCCAGTACGATGCCAATAGCAATCTGCGATTCAGCACCGATGGTCGGGGTCAGCGCAGTGAATTTCGCTACAACGTACTTAAGCAACGCATTGAAAGCCGTCTGCCGGAAAATCGAAACAGCCACAGTGAATATGACGTACTGGATAATGTTATCAGTCACACAGATGCACTGGGGAATACACAAAAATACCAGTACAATGACCTTAACCAGCTGATCAAAATCACCGATCCCGCCCCGTTTAACTATAGCGAAACCACGGTCTATGATGACGTGGGCAATCAAACACAGGTAACCAACCGTCGGGGACATCACACAAATTACCAATATGATGCACTGAACCAGTTAGAAAAAGTCACCACCAGTGCCCCGTTTAACTATGAACAGCGCTACAGCTACGATCGCATCGGCAATCAACGTTCAGAAACCGATCCCCGCGATCAGATCACCCTCTATAGCTATGATAAAGAAAATCGTCTGCTGAGCACAGAAAAAGACGGGATCACCTTGCTGAGAAATGAGTATGATCCCGTGGGCAACCTTAAAAGCAGCCAGGACGCTAATCATAACAATACCGTCTACAGTTATGATCCCGCCAACCAATTGCTCCTGAAACAGGGTGAAGTCAATGTTAACGAACACTACAGCTATGATCTCATGGGCAATCCGATCAGCCATCAGGATGGTGAGGGACGGATCACACTATCGCATTATGATCAGCGCAGTCGTCTGGACAGCACTACTCGTAATGAGGATGAAGTCACCCGTTTTGAATACGATGAAAACAATAACCGCCGTGCCGTTATCTTACCCGAAGGTCAGCGAACAGAATACCATTATGACGGGGCCGATCGGCTGATTCAGATTGATGATGCACTGCAGACAGCGGGTTCACTCGAGGGACGCAGCAGCCTTTATGAGTATGATGCCAATGACAATCAAACAGCCACAGTGGATGCCAATGGCGAACGCTGGTCCTTCGAATTTGATGCACTCAATCGCCAGACCGATTACATCTATCCCGGTGGTCTGTTAAAAAGCCTCAGTGTTTTTGATGAAAACTCAAATGTGATCCAGCGTACCGCTCCTTCAGGCAAAGTGAATACCCATGACTACGATGAACTGGATCGACTGAAACTCAGCCACTACCCATTACCTGTTGATCCCACCGGAGACGATCTGCAGCAGATAGCAACCGACTACGATGCCAACTCAAACCCCATCGCCATGCATGAAAACTATAGCGGTGTGAGTGGTACACGGACAACCCTGAAACGCTATGACCATTTTGATCGTCTGGAACAAGTCACCAATAGCCATGGCAAAACCATTGCTTATCGCTATGATTTCAACGGCAATCGTCTCTCCATGACCGATCCCGATGGCAAACAGACCCGTTATGAGTATGATAAACGCAACCGGATCAGCTTCATCACCACCCAGAATCAGGGCAGCACAAGCTATGAGTACGATCGCAGTGATCGGGTTAAAACCATTGATTACCCCAATCACAGTCAGGTGAGCAATGTCTACGATGCCGCCGGTCGACTGAAAACAAGAAACAATCGCCTCAATAGTGTCATTGTTTCTGAGTTTTTATATGACTACGATAAAAACGGCAATCGAATCAAACAGAGTGAACATCGTGCCAGCCTGGATGAAGACACCCGTTATGAATATGATCAGCTGGATCGCTTAGAAACAGTCATCTACCCCGATAAAACCACCACCTATGCCTATGATGGCAATTACAACCGTACCAGCGAGCAGACTAAAAACACCAATGACATCATAATTATTGATAAAACGTACAGCAATGACAATCGCAATAAACTGACGGGTATCATCGATAATCTGGATAATAGCCAGAATATCAGTTACACCCATGATCCCAATGGTAATCAGACCAGTAAGACAAAAGCCGGGGAGACGACATTTTATCGCTATGATGTGAGAAACCAGTTATCTCAGGTTAAAGACGGACTGGTGACTCTGGGGCGTTATGGCTATGATTATCAGGGACTGCGGATCAGTAAAGAAGATGACAATAGTGAAGTTTTACTTTATAGTTATGACGATCAATCTGTTCTTTTACAATCCGATGAAAATGGCGTCACGCAGAATCGATACACCTATGGCGGGTATCATTTAATTGCATTGACGGATAAAAACCAAATCAGCCAGTTTTATCTGCATGATGGACTGGGGAGCGTGGTTGATCTGCTGGGTTATGACTCTCAGATTAAGGCATCTTATCAATATGATGCCTTTGGGAACTATCGCTCTAAGACTGAGGCCGATACCCAGAATGACTTTGGATTTACCGGGCATGAAATGGATGATGAGACCAACCTTGTTTATATGAAGGCTCGGTTTTATGATCCAGACAGTGGACGGTTCCTAACGGAAGATACCTACCTTGGGCAACAAGACTTGCCACCAAGTCTTAATCGTTACCTCTATACCTATAGTAACCCCACTAAATATATTGATCCTGATGGTCATAAGGTTTATATATCGACAGATGAAAATGGGAAGAAAGTTTTTTCTGACAAAAAACAAAGTCCTCAAATTACTGATGAGCAGAAAGCAAACAGTGATAAGGTTCGTCAGGGTCACAAAGATACACCAACAAATTATGATGGTATTTTTGAAAAATACAGGGAAGAAGAAAAGAAACGGATTCAGCAAAGAAAAAATCAAGTACCTCTAAATACTGAAAGTGAAAACTCTATCAAATCCTGTAATGGCGATATAGTTTGTTCGGAACAGCAACAGCAATTTGCAAAACGTCAGCAAAGTGTTGAAAAAATGTGGAAGAAAGCTGATGATGTTTTACAAGGTCAAACGGGCTTTGATGATATTCTGGAACAGCTTGAGGATGGGGCTATTATTAGTGCCTCAGGCATTATTATTGAAAAAGGTTCTAAAAAGATACCACTGAAGCGTTTTTATGATAATGCAAAAGAAAAATTAACTGGTAAAAAGAAATCAAAAGAAAAGACTGATTTTGATAAATCTAAGGATGATTATAAACAAGAACTTAATAAAAAGATTTCAGATAAAAGAAAAGGTCAAGATCATAGTTATGATAGAACGCCACGTGACTTGAAAGAGCAGTTATCAATGAAAGAAGCACGTTCTATAGGTAAATCACGTACAGGTGAAGTTAAGCTAGAGAAACTTAAGGATCAACCTAGACTTGAAAATGTATATGGTGAAGGTAGATGGGTGAAAAAAGGAACCGAGAGGAAAAATGCAGATGGTTCTATAACAGAAATCCATTGGCATGAAAATTTAGATACAGGGCAAAATGTAGAGTACAAATTTAAACGCTATGACACGAAAACAGGAAATGCTGTTAATAAATATAAGGAAGGTCATAGTCGTGCGAATACTAAAGTCAATAAAGAACCTCGAAGTGATGGTATTCCGCCAGAAAATTGGAAATTTAAAACTAAGAATTAATTTGTAGGGATATTCATAATGATTATTGAATGTTTATATGATACAGGTGAAGTATTGTTGGATGTACATCTCCAGTCTCGATGGCAATTAAGGAAAAATAGAAAATTTGAGAATGTTGTTATTGGAAAGGACTATGTGGTTTATGCAAAAGAAATTTTAAATGAACTTGTTTTTTATTATATAGCTGATGAAGATTTTATGGGAACTCCAAAATGTTATCCATCAGAGTTATTTAAGGTTATAGATTCTAGAGATTCAAAATACTGGTTTTGTGAAAAGTTAAATGTATATGGTGATGAAGTTATTATTACATCATATGATTCTTGGGCAAAAGATGCTTTTTATTATTCTAAATTAGAGGATAGGGAGCCTACTGCTTTGGATGAATTTTTAACATTCAAAACAAAGATGGATTTGGAATATGCTTTTCCAGGAATTGAGTCTTATGCTGAAGATATAGGAGATAATTGGTATTTATGTCCTGAATGTAGTGAAGCATGGGCTGTTGAAATCAAAAGCCAAGATGAGTTAGTAAAGTGTCCTAACTGTAAGACAATTTTATTGGTAAATTAATTTTAGATTAACACCTCTTTTATATTTGTTCATTTTAGCTCATTGTATTATCCTCATGATAGGTGGGCACTATACATATGCGGAAGTACCATTTTTTGATGGTCTGTTTGGTGCAGAGAGAAATAATTACGACAAAGTTGGTCACTATTTTCAAGGTTTTGTACCAGCTTTAATTACAAGAGAAATACTAATACGAAAGCAAGTGGTTAATGGTAAGGCCTGGCTGGCTTTGCTCATAGTTTCAATTAGCCTGGCTTTTAGTGCATTCTATGAAATTATTGAGTGGTGGGTAGCTTTAGCTACTGGAGAAGGTGCCGAAGCATTTTTAGGTACCCAAGGCTATGTGTGGGATACACAGTCTGATATGGCACTGGCATTATTAGGTGCAGTATCCTCAATAGCATTGCTCTCTAAATCTCACGATAAGCAGCTAAAAAATATAACAAGTGCATGCTGATGGATAAAATTAATAAGATATAAAGTTGTCTCATGAATCCAGGCTTCGGTATTTAAATGGAATATTTACAGGTAGTTTCTACATGGTTTGGTGCATTTGTTATTAACAATTTATTTCCAAAATTTTTTGGGAAAATTATTGAGCCTGAAAGTGATTTATCATCATTTATAGGTGCATTTTTAGCAATTACGATTATTTTTTTGGTTTTGTTTTTTGTGGTTTATGTTGATAATAAAATACAAATTGATAGTTGTCTTGATTCTTCTGGACGATGGAATTATGAACAAAAAGTCTAGCAGATGTGAATACACCAGGGTATTACTGATCCACTATAAATTGAAGGTTCTCTTGTAGGAATCAATAAATTATTATGAATGACGAATGCCCAGAACTTACTTACTTCAGTATTTCAGGTTTGTTAGCGGTATCAACTATAGAATTAAACAGTCTGGTTTTTATGTAATTTTCAAGACAAGGTTGAACCCGCATAATACCCTCCATTGATAAAATAGCAGTGATTAATTAGATGTTACATGCTGGATGATAGGGTGATTATTTTATAGACCAATAAGCTCAGCATGTGCACCTTGATCTGTAACACGTTTTAGAATTTTCTGTGAATCTACCTCGTCACGATTGTATTGCACAATAGTAAGATGGGGTGTCTTTTCAGAATTTAGTACACTAGCAACCCCATCTAAAGCACGAAGACTCACTTCTATTGTTTCTCTTTGTTCAGCGCTTAGGTTTTCATCGATATGTAGCGTGATATCAACATGATTGGTGGTCATGACTTGTCTCCTTATATTGTAAATGCATTATCAGCTAAAATTGTAATAATTATTCCTTAGGAATATCAAAATAACTGTGCCACTAAAGAGTTTACCTATATATTGAGTATGCTCCTTCTCATTATGAATGTCTATTATGCTTTTGGGGTACTAGTAGAATATACCGACGAGCTTTAAATTGAAGGTTCTATTGAAGAAATAAATTATTATGTATGACAAATAATGGATATCCAGGACTTTCGTACTATCAGTTTAAGTCTTTTTTTGAAAACCTTTTGGTGAGGTGCCGGTCCAGTGCTTAAATGCCCGACTGAATGAGCTTGAATCTGAAAAACCAAGTTGAAAAGCAATTTCGGTGATATTAAATTGTCCTTTTTTAATATAGAGCTTACTCAGGTTGATTCGGACATCTTTGAGCAACTCCTTAAATGTGATCCCATGTTCATTCAAATGCCGATTAAGTGTTCTCTCACTCATATTGAGTGCTTTGGCCACCTGCTCATTACTGATCCCGGAACATATGTGTTCTGTGATGATTGTTTTAACCTGATGAACAATGTCTGTATCATCCAGTTTCTGGAGATACTGGACGATGGCCTGATCATTGAGAATGGCAAGATCAGGAGCGCCATTAAACAAGGGCGTATCAATGATTTTTAAGGGCAAAATTATTTTATAAACCGATTGTGAAAATTTAACTGAGTGTCCGTAATAGGATGCATATGAATGTTGGCAGGCTGGTTGAGAATGAATTAATGCCACAGATAGGGGAGTGATTTGTTGTTCCAGATTAACACGGCACATTTCCAGAACAATAGCCATTGAAGCATCTACCTGTGCGATATTAAGTGTTTCTTTATCTTCGAAGTTAAATATTAATTCATAGCCGGCCTGTGTTTCTTTAAGTTCCAGCTGGTAAAACTCAGTGGCAATTCTTAAATAGTTTTTAAAACGTTCAAGCGCATCTCTTAATGTTGCACTGGTCAGCCATGCATAACCTAAGGCACTTAAATCAGAAGGATGCCAAACTTCACTACCTCTTAAGCCAAAACAGGGATCATCTATATGTCTTGAGGCTGTTTCCCATAGTTCACGTAAAGTGTTGTAGCTGATCCGTTTGCTGGCATTGGTTAAATCACTTTGTTTTATGCCAGCCTCATTAAAAAAATGTTCACTGTCCAGATGATACTTGTTCATAAGTTTATAAAGAATTTTGCTTGTTGGTGCTGAGATTGTGGCATTCATTGCTTTAATTTCTTTAGGCCAGATTATAGTTTACCTTTTAAGAGAGTATTACCTATATTATAAGTTTTTTCAAATGGCTGATAATGTCATAAATTATGGCTCAAATTGTCATGAACTTATTCAAAACTATTATTACAATAAACATAGGTTATTAAATGCTAAAGCAGTTGAAAATTATATGAATGATGAAATTTTTGAAGAAGTTGAACATTGGTTAATCTTTATCAAGATTTGGGAAGATGAAAATGAGTGTGCGGTTCCTGAAGAAATTTTATTGGTACTGGAAGAATCCTTCAAGAAATCAATCAGAGATTATAAAAAACAAAATAATCTTAAAGGCTTAAATAAACTGCACAAGCAATCGTTTCATTAATAATTTGAGAAAACATAAATTAATCAGGATATGAACATGGCTATAGATATAATCTATGTGGATGATGGAAGAGGTGTCATAATACGGGCTTGTGACCAGATCTATGGAAAAGAATTGATTCAGGCTCATTTAGAAGTTTATGAGCAGCATAAAAATGTACAGCAGCAATACCATCTGATGGATAATTCCTGGTGTTCTGAATACAATGTGACTGCTGAAGAGTTGAGAGTGATTTGTGAAATTGATTATAAATCTTCATTGCTCAATCCCGAGCTAATTAAAGCAGTTATTGAATCATCGATGTTGAAATATAGTTTGACTGAAGCCTGGCAGGTGTATACTGAAGATTATATCCATCACTCAAAGTCATTTTCTAATCAAACCAATGCATTGGTTTGGGTCAGAGAGTTGCTTCATTCTAATTCCTTATTGACTGAGATGGAGAATTAGTTTATTTCTAATAGAAAAATTATTAAAGCTTGCTGATGATTATTGGGCAGTTGGCACTTATCTGGAAAGGGATACCTACAGGATCATGAATTTCACTGCAGCCATTGCACAATACATAATGAAAATGGATAAATGAATAATAAACTTTATGTGTTCTTTTTGCTCTCCCTGGTATCCATTAATATTTATGCGGCTAACTGGCAGGCACAAGCGATTAAACATTTAAATGGTGGTTCAGCTATTGTCCAGAACCCATCAGGTCAGATAATTTTTTCTCATAATGCTGAGCAATTAATGGTGCCGGCCTCTATTTTGAAAATTGCTACTGCAGATGCTGTTATTACTCACCTTGGAGCAGGTTATCGAATTAAAACGGAATTTTACCTGACCAGCGACAATTATCTGGGCATCAAAGGTTTTGGTGATCCTACTTTGGTTTCAGAATCATTGGCATTAATTGCCCGACAGTTGAAAATCAATATGGCAAAGCAGGCTATTAACGGCAATGATTTAAAAGGTTTTTTACTTGATAGCAGTTTTTTTAAACCTCAGCTGAAAGTGGATGGCCAGTCACAGAGTAATAACCCTTATGACTCATCAGTGGGGGCTTTGCTGGCTAATTTTAATACCATTAATGTTTATAAATCTAAAAATGGAAAAATTACCAGTGCAGAATCTCAAACTCCGCTGACGGCAACTGCAATACAATTAGCAAAAAAATTACCAGCTGGAAAACACCGTATTAATATTGGTCAGGATAATGATCTGGCATTACGGTATTTTACTGAATTATTACAATTTTTTTTAAAGCGTGAAGGTATTGATATTCCGCTTCGCATTATCAGTCAGGTGATCCCGGATGATTCAAGAAAACTTCTGCTTCATCAGTCTCAGCCGGTGTCTGAGATTATTAGAAAACTGTTTCAGTTTTCTAATAATCTAATTGCAAATCAATTACTTATTGTTTTAGGTGGTATTCAAAAAGGGGCTCCGGCTGATCTGGATAAAGGTAAACAGGTAGTGGCTGAATTTTTATCGAATGAGATTGGGCTGGCACATTTTACCTTGCAGGAAGGTTCGGGACTCTCTAGAAAAAATCAGTTTACAGCCACTCAAATGATGAAACTGCTGGTGCATTTTAAGCCGTATCAATATTTATTGAGAATAGATAATAAACGTTTTCAGGCAAAAACAGGGACTCTGAAAGGGGTTTCAAGCTATGCGGGTTACTTTATCTCTCCATTGGATAAAAGTTATCCATTTGTCATTATGATTAATCGCGCCAACTGGAAATACCACCGGAAAAAAGTAGCCAATATCCTGTATCAGGGTCTTTTTATTGATTAATTATCATTCTCTTTCAGAGTCTCTTTGTGAAAAGGATATTACTCATTAAATAGTAATATCAAGTTGAAGGATAAATAGTTTTATTCTATAGTTTAATAATTGCTCTATTCTTAAATCTGAAAGATGACGAGGTCAATCAATACTATTTTATGAAAATTATACACCCTTGCATCTTTTTACTTATTTTTTTCATTTCAATAAGCACTGCTGCCTCAGGAATAGATAATACTGTTCGCCAGGAAACTACTCGTCCCGCAACTATTCGCCTTGCAACAACAACCAGCACAGAAAACTCAGGTTTGCTTCGTTATCTATTGCCAGAATTTGAGCGTTCATCTGGATATAAGGTTCACGTCATTGCTGTTGGTACAGGTAAGGCGCTTAGAATGGGCAAGGATGGTGATGTGGATGTCTTATTAGTCCATGCGCTTGAAGCTGAAAATGATTTTGTGAATAACAACTATGGCATTAAGCGATACCCGGTGATGTACAATGATTTTGTGATCCTCGGGCCTGCCAATGATCCGGCCTCCATAGGTCAATCAGAAACGTTACAGAAGGCTTTTCATCGTATCAGTGAAAAACAAGTTGTATTTATCTCCCGCGGTGATGATTCAGGAACCCATAAAAAAGAAAAAAAAATCTGGGCTTCGACTAAGATTAAACCGAATGGAAGCTGGTATCGTGAAATAGGTCAGGGGATGGGCAAGGCTATTCAAATGGCTAATGAACTTAATGCTTATACCATTGCTGATCGAGGCACCTGGCTGAGTTATAAAGATAAAACTGAGTTAAAAGTTCTTTATCAGGGTAGTGATTTTTTATTTAATCCATATGGAATTATTGCAGTAAACCCAAAACGTTATGCCGACATTAATTATGCAGGAGCCGATGCACTTATACGCTGGATGATCTCGAAGAAAGGTCAGCAGTTAATTGGCCAGTATAAAATTGAACAACAGGTATTATTTACCCCCTCAGCTCAATAAAATTGTATTTATAGAAACGCTCTGTTAATAAATACTTCATTCATAAACCAAGATGGAGGATCCTGAATGGAAAAGTCCCTTGTTATTAACCCAGACAAATGTACTGGATGTTTGCAGTGTGAAATGGCATGCTCATATGAAAATGAAGGCGTGTTTAACCCTTCTAAGTCTCGAATTAAAGTTTTTACTTTTCATCAGGAAGGACGTTTTGTTCCTTATACCTGTACCCAATGCTCTGACGCCTGGTGCCAGCATGCCTGTCCCGTTGATGCCATCAGCCTGAATTTAGTGACGGGTGCCAAAGAAGTCAATGACAGCAGTTGTGTGGGCTGTAAAGTCTGTACTATCTCCTGTCCTTTTGGGACGATTAATTATAATCAAAGTTCTGGTAAGGTGATCAAATGTGATCTCTGTGGTGGTGATCCAAAATGTGCCACTGCCTGTCCAACGCAGGCTATTACCTATATTGATGCCAATCAAACCGGTATGGATAAGATGCGCAAATGGGCAAGCGTGACAGACAATACTTCAACTAATACATCAGCTAACGCGTAAAGGAGAAAAATCATGTCCTGGACTGGAAAAATATTACGTATTAATCTGACAAGCGGTGATATCACTACTGAAGTATTAAATGAGCAGTGGAAAAAGGAGTATCTGGGCTCACGTGGTCTGGCAACAAAATATTTAACTGAAGAAATTGATCCTGCCTGTGATCCCTTAAGCATTGAAAATAAAATGATTATGGCTACCGGGCCATTAACCGGGACAATGGCTGCTACAGGGGGGCGTTATGTAGTCGTCACTAAAGGACCGCTCACTAATTGTGTGGCTTGTTCAAACTCAGGCGGTTTTATAGGTGCTGAAATGAAAAGCGCCGGCTGGGATATGATTATATTTGAAGGCAAGTCACCTGAACCGGTTTATCTTTATATTGAAAATGATAAGGCTGAATTGCTGCCTGCTGATGAAATCTGGGGGACATCTGTCTGGAGTACTGATGAATGGTTACATAACAAACATCAGGATCCGTCATTGCGTATTGCTGCTGTGGGCAGGCCGGCTGAAAACGGCTGTTTGTATGCTGGTATAGTCAATGACCTGCATCGTGCAGCAGGGCGTTCCGGTGTGGGCACTGTTATGGCCTCAAAAAATCTTAAAGCTGTAGCCATCCGTGGTACTCTTGGGGTTGGCAATCTTGCTGATCCAGCGGGCTTTATGAAAGCCGTGAACGAAGGTAAAGCTGTACTGGCAGACAATGCCGTGACTGGTCAGGGCTTGCCTGCTTATGGTACTCAGGTACTGATGAACGTTATTAATGAAATTGGTGCCTTGCCGACTAACAATATGCAAGATGTACAGTTTGATGGTGCGCATGCTATTTCCGGTGAAGCTATGAGTGAGCCCAGGAAGTCTGATGGCCGAACAAATCTAACCACAAATGCCGCCTGTTTTGGCTGTACTATTGCCTGTGGGCGTATTTCTACCATTGATCAGGGACACTTTAGTGTTAAAAATAAGGCCAAATACTGGGGTAATTCCGGTGGTTTGGAATTTGAAGCAGCCTGGGCTTTGGGTGCTGATAATGGGGTTAATGATCTGGATGCCCTGACTTATGTTAATTTTATCTGCAATGAAGACGGTTTTGATCCCATTACTTTTGGCGCGACAGTTGCTGCTGCAATGGAAATGTTTGAAGCCGGAGATCTGACTCTGGAAGATACCGGCGGTATTGAATTTAATTTCGGCTCTGCAGAAGCATTGACTCAATCAGTTGAATTAGTGGCTTCAGGTGAAGGTTTTGGTCAGGATCTGGCTCTGGGATCAAAACGCTTATGTGAGAAGTATGGTCGCCCTGAGTTATCTATGACGGTTAAAGGTCAGGAGTTCCCGGCCTATGATCCACGAGGCATTCAGGGAATTGGTTTGAACTATGCCACATCTAATCGTGGTGCCTGTCACGTCAGAGGTTATACCGTGGCATCTGAAGTTCTGGGTATTCCGGAAAAAACCGATCCGCTTACAGCTGTTGGCAAACCGGGACTGGTTAAAGCATTTCAGGATATTACGGCATCGGTTGACTCAAGTGGTTTATGTTTGTTTACTACATTTGCCTGGTCACTTGAAAACATTGCTCCGCAGATACAGGGTGCCTGTGGTAGTGAGTGGACCGTGGATTATTTACTTGAAGTGGGTGAGCGTATCTGGAATCTGGAACGTGAATTTAACCTTAAAGCCGGTATCACCAGTGCAGATGATACTTTACCCGCGCGCCTGAAAGAAGAAGCTGCTAAAACTGGGCCTGCCAAGGGACTTGTTTCTCAGGTTGAAGCAATGATGCCCGAATATTATCAGTTGAGGGGCTGGGGTGAGGATGGAATTCCGACTGATGAGACATTAAAACGTCTTAGTCTGAAAGGGTAGATTCTATGCAATATATTATTGTCGGGGCAGGACCTTCCGGGGTTATTGCCTGTGAAACCATTCGCAAGCTGGATCAAAAAGCTCAGATTACTTTGATCACCGGGCAAAAAGAACCGCCATACTCACGGATGGCCATTCCATATTTTCTGGAACATAAAATCACAGAGGCGGGCACTTATCTCAGGCACAATTCTGAGCACTTTCGTGCTTTAAATATTATTGTGATTAATGAAAAAATCACCGCTATTGTGACTCCTAAAAACACCATTAAACTGGCTGATGGGACAGAGTTAGGCTATGAAAAACTATTGCTGGCAACTGGAGCTCATGCTGTCTCGCCACCGATTGAGGGGATCAGTCTGAATGATGTCCATAATTGCTGGACACTTGAGGATGCCCGAAATATTGCTTCCAAGGCTGTTTCTGGCTCATCGGTTGTTTTAATGGGGGCTGGTTTTATTGGCTGCATTATTCTTGAGTCTCTGCTAAAACGGGGTGTTAACCTTACCATTGTTGAAATGGGCGATCGCATGGTTCCAAGAATGATGGATGATACTGCCGGCGGCTTATTAAAGTCCTGGTGTGAATCAAAAGGGGTGAAAATCTTAACCAGTGAGCAGGTCACATCTATCAGTGAAGCGGACAGCAGTGATAAACACTCATTGATTGTCAATCTTAAAGACTCGCAAGACCTGTCAGCTGATTTAGTCATTTGTGCTACTGGTGTAAAATCAAATATTGATTTTCTTGACGGCTCAGGGATCATTGTGGATCAGGGAATTATTGTTAATGAGTTTTTACAAACGAATATAGATAATATTTATGCCTCGGGTGATGTTGCCCAGGGATTAGATTTTTCTGATCAATCCCTGCATGTGCAGGCAATTCAGCCTACAGCGGTAGAACATGGTCGTATTGCAGCAATTAATATGGTCCAGCACAATAGCTGCGTACACCATGGCAGCATTAATATGAATATACTTGATACTATGGGATTGATTTCTGCCTCCTTTGGTCAATGGATGGGTGTTGAAGGCGGACAGGAAAGTATTTTATTGGATGCAAAAAACTTTCGTTATCTAAATCTTCAATTCAAAGATGAGTGTCTTGTTGGCATGAGTTCTTTAGGACATACTCAGAATATCGGCGTGGTGCGTGGATTGATCCGGTCTAAGGTTAAGCTGGGCATCTGGAAACAACGTATGATGAAGGATCCGAGTCGTTTGATGGAAGCTTATCTGGCGGATCTATGACGCTGGTTTATTCAATGGACTCTTGTTAAATGGACACTTATCAATGAATATCACTCTTAAATGTTTTGCCGGATTAAAACGGCATCTGCCACCCCATGCGAAGGCCAATCAGGCGGTGGTAGAAGTGGATGATAATATCAGTGTTTATCAGGCTATTGATTATTTTAATATTGATAGAGAAGAGGCTTATCTGGTTATTTTAAATGGTGTGTTTGTATGCCCGCCTGATCGTGATTCCAGGATCCTCAAAGAGAATGATACTCTGGCTCTTTGGCCGGAAGTTGCTGGTGGCTGAGTCTTCTCAAATCATTAATATCGAAAAAGAAATGGGCTATTCACGTCTTGAGTTTTTTGCTCAGTTTGAACTTTTTTCCAGGCATTTTCCTCAAAATTTAAGAACTAAAACCACTGCAGATAAAATCACCCTGCAATCCGGAGTTGAATTGAAATTGATAATTTCTTTGACTGAGCTTGCAGATCGTATTATTGGTTCTCTTGTCCTGCCGCGTCTTTTAGTTCAATTTCAGTTTTACAATTATTCATATGAACAACAAAAAGAATTTATAAAAAAGTTTGATCGATCTTTTCAGAAGGGAGGTGGCTAATGAATGATAAGGATTTATTGCGTTATGGCCGTCATATTATGCTTCCTGAAATTGATTTTGAAGGTCAGGAAAAATTATTAGCAGCAAGGGTTTTAATTATTGGTGTCGGTGGTTTAGGCTCGCCCGTGGCGTTGTATCTGGCTGCCAGTGGTATTGGTCAGATAATTATTGCTGATCATGATAAAGTTGAGTTAAATAATTTACAGCGCCAGATTGCCCATGATGAAAACGGCCTCGGGCAGTCAAAAGTCAGTTCCTGTGCAAATCGTATGAAGCAGATTAACTCTAAAATTAATATTGTTCCACTGGATGTTAAACTGAGCGGAGAACAACTATTGTCTCAAGTTGCAGAAGTTGATATTGTTGTAGACTGTACTGATAATTTAACAACGCGATTTGAAATTAACCAGGCTTGTGTGACACATAATAAATGGCTTGTTTCTGCTGCGGCAATCCGCTGGGAAGGTCAGATATCTGTTTATCACTGTGGCGACAAAGACAGTCCCTGTTATCATTGCTGCTATGGTTTAGGAGCAGGTGGCAGTAAGGAGCCTGAACAAAATTGCAGCACCAGCGGTGTGGTATCGCCCGTTGTTGGTGTTATGGGGAGTCTGCAGGCGATTGAAGTGATTAAATTGATTCTTTCTCAAGGAGATTCTCTGATCTCGCGTGTTTTGTTATTTGACGCTCTCTCCATGCAGTGGGAATCAATGCAATTACCCAAAAATCCAGATTGCCCTGTTTGCGGGCATATTAATGATTAGAGTTTATTTTTTTTATGGATGATTTGTCCACTGCAACATCACAGGCTTTTGTTTTATTACTCACGGGAAACGCTGAACTTTGGGAAATTATTGCAATATCATTTAGTGTCTCATTCAGAGCCATATTATTTTCAGCACCATTGGCTATCCTGATAGCTTTTTTTCTAGCTTCTTTTCAATTTCCAATGCGTCGTTTTTTAATTGCACTATTTAATACTGCTATGTCAATTCCTGCGGTAGTGGTTGGTTTAACTTTGTATTTACTGCTTTCACGTGCAGGTCCACTGGGTGATCTGAAATTGTTGTTTACTCAGGAAGCTATGATCCTGGGGCAAATGCTTCTATGTTTTCCTCTGTTGGTCGCTCTGAGTTATGCTGCTTTGCAGTCCTTAGACAGGCGTGCCTGGGAAACTGCAATTACATTAGGTGCACATCCGATAAGGGCTTTTTTCTCAGTACTAAAAGAAGCACATTTTGGCTTAATGGCAGCAGTCATTGCAGGCTTTGGACGCATCATAGCAGAGGTTGGAAGCTCTATGATGATAGGGGGAAATATTCTTCATCACACACGCAATATTCCCACGGCTATTGCACTGGAAACCAGTAAGGGCAGTTTTGCTCAAGGAATAGCCCTGGGTATTGTTTTATTAATAATGGCACTCGCGCTGAATTTATTTTTAAGTTATATCCAGGGCAGGGGGGAACTGTCACTATGATAAACCTTAGTCTGGATAATATTTCTTATACTATTAAAAAAAAGGTGATTTTAAAGCAGCTGGATTTTGACTTAAGTTCAGACAATTTTATTTTAATGACAGGGCAAAATGGATCTGGCAAATCAACTTTACTTAAAATACTATCTGGATTACTCAAACCGGACAGTTTTTATTTGTCTTATGCTCAGGATATCTCAGTGAAAAAAAACTGGTCGGTATCAAAGAATTACTTACGAGGTACTTTTTGTTATCTGCATCAGACCCCTTATCTGTTCAGTGGAACGGTCTTTGATAATATAGCCTATGGATTAAAGCAACACCTTTTTTCTAAAAGGCGGCTTAAGTGGTGCGAAATAAATCATAAAGTCAATGCAGCATTAAAGATGATTGATTTGCAGCATTTAAGTGACAGACCAAGTCATGCATTATCCGGTGGTGAAAAGCAACGTGTTGCTATTGCACGTTCATGGGTGATAGAACCGGACTTTATTCTCTTAGATGAACCTTTTGCCAATATGGATAAACAGTCACGGCTGAGTACCTATGAGACTATAAATCAGCTGAAAGAAGATAATATAGGTATTATCATAACCAGCCATGATCCTCACAATGGTGAATTAAAATTTAACCGGCACTTTCATTTACATCAGGGGAATATGATTGAAAAATTTATTCCTGAATAAACAAAGCCCTTTTTCTGGATTTCTCAACTAGGATCTCTAACTATGAGCAAAACCCTGTCAGTTGATGAAGCAATTGCTGTCATCAAACAACAAATAAAACCACTGGTGAATCAACAAACGGTCATTTTACCCAATGCACTGGGTAAAACATTGGCTGAAGATGTTATTTCACCGATAAATGTGCCTGTGTATCAGAATTCAGCTATGGATGGTTATGCCTTTCAAGCAAAGGATATCCCCTCGGATGGCGAAAAAACTTTGCTCAATGTGGGGACTTCTTTTGCTGGAACTCCCTTTGATGGTGTGCTTGATGAGGGGCAGTGCATAAGGATCATGACTGGTGCAAAAATCCCTGAAAATGCAGATACAGTGATTGAACAGGAAAAAGTCACAGTTTTAGAAAAGCAGATTAAGATCTCTACCGATATTAAAGAAGGGCAAAATATTCGTCATATTGGAGAAGATATTACCCAGGGCAGTGTTGTATTATCTGCAGGTCAGAAGCTGGGTGCTGCACAAATGGGTGTTTTAGCTTCATTGGGCCTGGCTTCATTAAAAATCAAACGTCCAATACGAGTAGCCATTTTTTCCAGTGGAGATGAAATTCGCAGTATTGGAGAATCTCTTAGTGACAGTCAGATCTATGATAGCAATCGTTACACTATAAGCGGTATGCTTACAGACTTGGGAGTAGAGGTTATCGATCTTGGAATTATTCCTGACGATCAACTGTCGATAAAAAATGCATTGCTTCAGGGGGCTTCTGAAGCGGATATGGTGATCACCTCTGGTGGTGTTTCTGTTGGTGATGCAGATTATATAAAACAATGTCTGGAAGAAACAGGGCAGATCCATTTCAGTAAGTTACACTTAAAACCAGGACGCCCCCTCACTTTTGGTCAACTTAATAAAACTCATTTTTTTGGTCTCCCAGGGAATCCTGTGGCAGTTATGGTCACGTTTATGTATTTTGTCAGACCTGCTATTAAATTATTAATGGGAAATAATAATGCGTCTTTATTTGACTTCAATGCAATTTGCCAGACCAGTTTGCGAAAATTACCGGGAAGGACTGAGATACAACGCGGAGTTATGGTGCAAGATCCAGAGCTGGGCTTAGTGGTTAAAACCACAGGTAAACAAGGCTCAGGTGTTTTAAGCTCTATGAGCAAGGGAAATTGCTTTATTTATATGGATCATGAAAGTGAATCCATTAGTGCTGGAGAAAATGTTATTGTGCATCCCTTTGCTGCTTTTTAGAGTTGCTGTCAAACTTGAGCGTTAAATTTCCTTACCAAAAAAAGGCGAGTAGTACCTGAATTTTGCAGGAGCATGAGATGCAATACCGGAGATAAAAATAATGCTTAGTAATAAATATTGCTCATATCCTGGAAAATAGGGGAGTGCTGTAAAAATTAATAATTTGATAATTATAGCTACGCCTCTGTTTTGTAACAGCCATTTTCCATGTGACCAGACATTGAGGCAAACCATCACTAATCCGGATAATATTGTCGCATAGTAATAGGTTATCCAAAGAGACTTTTCAGCATGAAAGAGTAATCCCCCGGATAAACCTAATAATCCCATTAGATGTACTGTCCGCAGAATAATATCCAGCCAGCGTTTACCGTAAAATCCTCTGGCTTGATCCGGAAATAATAGTCTTGTATTTAATAATTTCAATTGTTATAAACCAAAATGTCAGATTCATTTAAAGAGTTTTCCATAATATGGAATGTTGTTGTTAAATGATTATTCATATTTACGTCCATTGTGTTTTAACCAGCCGCCTATGTGCTGGTTAGCGGGATCATGATGTGTCCAATGCACAACACCGCCTTTTGAATTCCATTCATATACGCCAAAAAACTGTATAACATCCCCTTTTTTAATGGTCTTTATCTTTGGTGCTAAGTCAATATTGTGAGCAATCAACAGAGTTTGTTCAGAGGATAGTTTTAAGAGAAATTTCTGATGTCGGCGACCTTTATTGTCATCCTTGAGGATACGGCTCACTATCCCTGAACCTCTAACTTGCACATCACTTAATTTATTCTGATAGGCATCTGAAACTAATTGTTCATTATGAGTCCTTTCCTCAGTGAGTGCTGAGTCAACAGACTGATGGTCGAGTACGAAAGTATAAAACCCCATACCCAGAAATAATGCAAAAATTAGTTTTTTCATTTAAATTTCTTTTTTATCGATTGATTGTGTTTGGGACGATAAGTGCTAATAAAAAAATCAGAGGTAACTGGAATGAGGTGATTCCCCCGATTTTTTTCCTGCTTTCTTAATATTATACGGAAGTGTTTCGGTCATCTTAAGTTGCTGCATTGATTGAATTACTATTTTATTTCACCACTTTCTTCCATTTCACCATGCTCTTCCATTTTGAGCAATCGCTGATGTCGTTTGTTAAGCTCTTTTTGACGTTCTTCATACTGTGCTGAAGCTGTACGCATCATATGTGCATAGGAGCGGTTAAGTGTATTTTTTACGGCTACCTTACGAGCCCCTCTGAATCTTCCTGAAGGGCGTGGTGTACTGCACATATTTCTCTCCTGTTTATTGAAGGATAATAGCATCGTTGTTAAAAAGACTGAATATGGCCTGCATATAAATTATCAATATCTTTTTTATAATTAGCAATAATCTGGTTACGTTTCAGTTTCATTGTTGGTGTCAGCATACCATTGCTAATGGTCCATGGTTTTATAATTAGTTTAACGCGACGTATTTGCTCATAACCTGGAAATGATGACAACAGAGCTGAGATTTTTTGAGTCATCAGGTGACAAAGTTTTTTGTTTTGCAGGACATTTTTCCCTCTTGTCTCAATATGCGCCTCATTAGCAACATCATGCCATATTTCTTCATTTAAGACGACTATAGCACTTAAATAAGGTTTTGCTTCGCCAATAACGATGGCTTGCTCAAAGATAGGATCACTGCAAATTGCCATTTCCAGGTCAGCAGGTGGTACTTTTTCTCCATTACTTAACACCAGAATTTCTTTAACACGACCAGTGATATATAAATGGCCATTTTTAATTTGAACCTTGTCTCCAGTATGCAGCCAACCGTCTGAATTAATTATTTCACTGCTCGCTTTGGCATTGTTCCAATAACCCTGCATGACATTTGGGGCTTTAATTAATAACTCACCATTTTTTTCAATACGAGTCTTAATACCTGGCAAAATTTGACCGACGCTAAAAGGATCATTATCATCGAGTTTATTGGTACTAATGACCGGTCCGGCCTCAGTCATGCCATAACCCTGAGTGATGGTGAGACCCAGGCCAATAAAAAATTGAGCAATCTCATTGGAAAGAGGGGCTCCGCCGCTGATTGCAAGTCTCAGCCTGCCGCCTAATTTAGCCATAACTTTCTCCGCGACCAGTTTGTTTAAGATTGGCCAGAGCAGTAGACCCGGGAACCAACTTTTTTTATTTTGCAGATAGAGAAAACGATTCCAGCCTATTTTAACGGTCAGATTAAATAATTTTGTGGCCAGAGGTGATGAGTTTTTTAATTTCTGAGTGATCTTCATGTAAATGCGTTCAAAGATCCTCGGTACTGTGACCAGCACGGTTGGTTTTATTGTTTGCAGATCAACAGGCAAAGCATCCACTGAGCGTGCATAGGCAACTTCAGCACCTGCCATCATGGGAATGTAATAGCCTGCTGTTCTTTCAAACATATGTGACAAGGGTAAAAAAGATAAGAATTTATCATTACTTTGACAGGGAACCACTGAAATTGATGCCCAGGTATCAAACAATATATTTCGATGACTGAGCATGACGCCTTTTGGTTTTCCTGTTGTGCCTGAGGTGTAAACAATGGTTGCCAGATTATCAGGATCTTGATCAAAAGTTAAATGAATCAGTGGGTATCGTTTTAGAGTCTCAGGTGTGTCTTCGCTTAGTAATAAAGGCTTATTATGAATATCTTCCAGTGACACAATTGCATACAATTTCTTCAATTGTTCATCAATTGAAGAGAGTTCTTCAATTTGTTTATTGGTGTCAACAATCATTAGCTTAATATCGGCATCTTCTAAAATATAGGCAACATTTTCGGCCCTGTCGTTAGGGTAAAGAGGTACTACAACCATTCCAATACTTAAGGCAGCCTGCTCTGAAAAGACCCATTCAGGTGAGTTTTTTAGCATAATAGCAATATTATCATGTGGTTTAAGACCCATATTTAGAAAAAAACTTCGCCATTTTAACATTTCAATATAGGTGTCAGACCAGCTTAGACTTTTCCATTGTTTATTATAATTATCATAATAATGATAGGCCGTTTTATCTGGAGTGGCATTGACTCGTTTAAAAAATAATCCAGATAAAGTCCTGGCTGAGCCCGGGGTGACAGGTTCTACATTTTTGTTCGTATTCATAATAATACCTCACTCAATGTTTGATTTTCTCGATGATAAATATTATTTATAGATCAAACTATTCCATCCTATTACTGGATCAAATCGGTGACCATAATCTTTAGATAAATCAATTAAAGTATGATCCATTTCTTCAATTCCTTTATGTTTGATGTAGTGCATTGGGCCTCCTAAAAATGGTGCGAAGCCTGTACCAAATATAATTCCGGCATCCAGATGGTCTTCATTCTCAACGACATGCTCATCAAGACAGGCAACAGCCTCATTAAAAAGGCGAAACATTAAACGGTTGCTGATCTGTTTTAATGTCAGTCCTTGATAATGTATTTTTTGATGAATTGGTTTACCATTTTTATAGTCATAAAAGCCTTTTTGGGTTTTTATTCCAAGGCGCCCTTGCTCAACCCAATGGCTTAATTTTTCCGGGACACGTACGGATTGAGATTGAGAAAGATTTTTTGCCACAGAAAGACAGATATCCAGGCCAACTTTATCAGCCAGCTCAATAGGGCCCATAGGCATGCCAAAATTTGTCGCAGCTTTATCTATAAATGCCGCTGGTATTCCTTCACTATAAAGCTCAATGGCTTCTAGCAAATAGGGCGTCAGTACGCGATTAACTAAAAAGCCGGGGGTGCTGGTGACAGGTAGTGGGAGCTTCCCGATTTGTCCTGCAAATTGCATGGCAAACTGTCTGGCAGTATTGGATGTAAGCTTAGAACTGACGACTTCAACAAGCGGCATCTTTGATACAGGGTTAAAGAAATGAATGCCAACTAAACGCTCAGGGTGAAGTAATACATGAGAAATTTCATCCAGGGGAATGCTGGAGGTGTTTGTTGCAAAAATGCAATCTGGCTTTGCTAATATTTCTGCATTTTTAAAAACACTTTGTTTTGCTTTTGTATCTTCTATAATAGCTTCAATGATCAGGTCAGCTTTTTTTAAGCCGTTATTTTTAATGTCAGGAATCAAACGATCCATTGCTGACTGGTATAAATGTTTTTCCTTAAGTTTATTGCTAAAAAAATAATGCCCTCTTTGTATGAGTCGAGCTAATACCTCATGTGACCGATCATGTACTGTCACTGTAAAACCTCTATAAACACATTCTATTGCAATATCTCCCCCCATAACACCACCACCGACAATATGAATGTGGTGTAGCGGTTTGTTTTTTGATGAATGAGATAAAGTTTTTAATTGATCCTGTAAATGGAACACGCGGATTAAATTTTGTGCACTATCACTGGTGATTAGACTGGCAACTGATTCAGCTTCTTTTTTCATCATAAAGTCATCATTTCCAGCATGTAATTGCCACAGGTTGATGATTTCAAATGGTGCAGGATAATGTGTTTTTTGTACTCGTTTACTAACACTTCTTTGCAGTATATAAGCAATAGCCGGTTTGATAAAATCAAGCTCAAATAAGTTAAAATAAAAAGCTCTTTTGTGTTGTTTGTTAAATTGCTTTAGTTTATCGTTTGCTGTTGATTTTCTATCATCTAACCAATGTTTAACAAGTTTTGAAAAATGTTGCTTGATGATATTTTTTGAAATGATTTCATCAATCAAACCCAGTCGTCGGGCAGTATGAATAGACAAGGTTCTTCCTGAAAGCATCAGAGTCATTGACTTGAATACACCTAGCAGGCGATTGCTTCTAACGGTTCCACCGAAGCCGGGATGAATACCTAACTTTACTTCAGGCAGACCTAGTCGGGTTTTTGAATTGTCCAGTGCTATTCGATAATCACAGGCTAAAGCAAGCTCCATCCCACCACCAAGACAATGCCCGTTTATTAATGCAAAAGTAGGGAATGGCAGGTTTTCAATACTATTCATCACATGTTGACCAAGCTGAATGGCTTTTAATGCCATAGCATAGCCATTATCATTATGTTCCGATTGTAACTCTTCATGATTAGAATGTTGAAAGTTTGAAAACTCTTTAACATCGGCACCGGCAATAAAGTTATTGTCCTTATCAGATTGAATTATCAGAGCTGTTGCAGATATTTTTTTTACATCATCAAGGATACTTTGTAATTCAGTCAAAACCTTTTGTGATAAAACATTAGTGGAAGTATCTGGTTTATCTAAAGTAAGCGTTATGACCTGAAAATTATCTTTTTCTACCAACCAGTTTATATAGGAAGTTTTCATGATTAATATCCTTTTTTTATCAATAATTTATTTACTGATCACCTATTGATTCAATCAGGATTGCACCACCCTGACCACCACCGATGCAAAGAGCTGCAATACCACGAAGTGGTTTTGGTTTTAATGTTTTTTGCTTTCGTATTTGTTGCTTTAAAGTATGAGCCAGATGTAATGCTATACGTGAGCCACTGGCACCAACTGGATGTCCAAGACTGATACCACCACCGTCAATATTTAACTTTTCATCAAGGATCAGTCCCAGTTTATCTTTAAGTTTCAGTTCATTTTGGCAAAAGCTCTTGTCATTTAATGCTTTCTGACAGGCAATAACCTGTGCTGCAAATGCTTCATTTATTTCCCAGAAATCAATATCATTCATTGTTAATTGATGTTTGTTCAACAGGGGAGGGATGGCATATGCCGGGCCAAGACCCATCTCTTCAGGTGTGAGTCCAACCCAGTGACAGTCAATGATTTTTCCCAGCACCTTTAAATCATGTTTTTTAACGGCCTTTGCACTGGCCAGGAAAATACTGGCAGCACCATCACTGATTTGCGCACTATTACCGGCAGTGACAGAACCATTTTTACGATCAAATACGGGTTTTAGTTTTGATAGTTTTTCAACAGTGGAATCTTCCCTAAGGCCATTATCCTGAGTAAAATAATGATTGTTTGTATTATAGACTGGCGTAATTTCATCCTCCATTTTACCTTGTCTTACTGCGTGAGATAAACGCTGATGGCTTTGCAGAGCATAACGATCCATATCAGAGCGTGAGATATCAAAATGATAAGCCAGGTTTTCGGCTGTTTGGCCCATGGAGAGATCAATGAGGGGATCTTTGAGGCCTTTTAAAAGAGAAAAAACGGGCTTAAAAAATGACGGCCTCAGATTGAACAGTTGTCTGACATATTTGACATTATCCAATAGACTATAAGCACGTATTCGGAACCATTGTGACAGCCAGTTAATCATAGAATTATTCCATAGAATCGGTGCCCTTGACATAACCTCTGTACCTCCAACCAGGACAATTTCTGACTTGCCCGTCTGGATGCTGTTCATGCCGCTATCAATTGCCTGCATACCGGAGGCACAATTTCTCTGTACCGTCCAGGCAGAAATGTTTGTATCACAGCCAATTCTTAAAGCAATTTGTCGGGCAATGTTAGCCTCACTGGCATCAGGCATGACACAGCCAATAATAACTTCATCGATATCATGTGCAGTAAATGGCATTTCAATCAATAAGTCGCGGGCTGAGGCAACGGCGAGATCACTGGCACTAAAAGAACCGGGTTTCCCCGTTGTTTTCAGTTGAGGTGTTCGTCGCCCATCAACGATGTAAACAGTTTCCATGTGACTTCCTTTAACTTGAGTCTTTGTCATGATGTCCCCCAGTGTTTTCTTCATAGAGTAAATGTCGATTAAAATCATCTACTTTAATCACTTCGTTTCTTGCTAATTGAGCCTCATAAATGCATTTAAACTCATGTTCTGTAATTAACTTGTTTTGCAATGCCAGATTAATGGTGTCTATAAAATCAATCGGTCTTTTTTCCGCTGAGTTATAACTATCAATTTGTTTGTTTTTTATTATTTTATGTAATTTTATTTCAGCCTCTCTGGCAAAAATGACTTTTTTTAATGCATCATCCAGGCGTGTAAGCGGATCATTTATATCATTGCTGGTGTATATGCCTTTGGTGAGCCGATCACGTTGTTTTGAGGGAGATAAAATGCTTTGAGTCACCTGATCAGAAAGATGATCGGAGGGCTTTTGATAGGTTTTTCCAAAGGGAAAAATAAGAAATTTTAATAATTTAGCAACAAAACGATTGGGTAAATTAGCCAGCACTCCAGAAAAGGCTTCCTGGGTTTCATAGAGCAGAGTTTCACAACTCCATTGCATTAAGTTTTTATCTTCCTGATAATGTTCATCATGATGGTATTGTTTTAATACTGCAGAGCTTAAGTAGAGATAACTTAAAATATCTGCCAGTCTACCCGATAGGTTTTCCATCTGTTTGAGTTTTCCGCCAAGGCTTAACATGCAATAATCACTTAGCAGTGCAAATGCAATACTCATCCGTGAGAGTTTCTGGAAGTAGCGTTTGCTTATCTGTTGAAACTCCGGATCTCTTTTTGTCGGTAACTGGCAGAATATTCCATCGCTTAAAGCTGTGAGTAAAGTCCGTAAAAATGAATGGATGACATGAAGAATGTGAGCTGTAAAGGCTTTGTCAAACTTGATTAAGCCCTGCATTTTATTCTTGTTGTTTGCTGATGAAATTTCTTTAAAGATATAAGGGTGACACCGTACAGCACCTTGACCAAAAATGATCATGCTCCGGGTAAGAATATTAGCACCCTCTACTGTGATACTTATTGGAACAGCTTGATAAATGCGCCCCATAATATTTCTCGGCCCCATACAGATCGCAGCACCGCCGTAAACGTCCATGGCGTCGTTGACAACTTTTCTCATTTTTTCTGTTAAATGATATTTTACGACGGCGCCTGCAACAGATGGTTTTTCTCCTGAGTCAATACTGCTGACGGTTAAGTTTCTAGCCGCTTCCATAGTATAAGTATTACCGACAATTCGACTGAGTGCTTCTGAAATACCACCAAAATCACTAATTGGGCGATTGAATTGTTTTCTTATCCTTGCATAAGCACCTGTTGTCCTACAGGCAAGTTTACCTGCACCGGTGCTAAGAGCAGGTAAAGAAATTGAACGTCCGTCAGCCAGACTCTCCATAAGCATGCTCCAGCCTTTTCCTGCAAATTCCCGACCGCCGATGATCCAGTCTATGGGTATAAAAACATCTTTGCCGGAGTTTGGGCCATTTTGAAAAGTCTGACTCAGAGGGTAGTGTCGTCTACCAATATCAATGCCTGGCAGATTTGTTGGGATAAGAGCCAGGGTAATACCGAGTTCGGTTTTTTTTGACAGCAGTTCATCAGGATCATAAAGTTTAAATGCAAGTCCTAACAGAGTACAGACAGGGCCAAGAGTGATATAACGTTTGTTCCAGTTTAAGCGGATACCAAGTGTTGTTTGTCCATTGTGTGTTTTTTTACAGACAATGCCATAGTCAGTCATTGAGCTGGCATCACTGCCGGCATTAGGGCTGGTGAGTGCAAATGCAGGGATCTCTTTACCGCATGCAAGTCGTGGTAAGTAAAATTTCTTTTGCTCTATGGTGCCATACTCCATTATAAGCTTGGCAGGCCCTAGAGAGTTGGGCACCATAACGGTGACTGCAGCTGTGATACTTTTGCTGGCTAGCTTCATTACCATAGATGAATGAGCAAGGGCTGAATATTCCAGACCACCATACTGTTTTGGAATAATCAATCCAAATAAACCATTTGCTTTTATAAATGTCCAGACTGACTCTGGAAGATCTTTGCTCTCCTGGGTGATCTTCCAGTCGTCCAATAGTGTACATAAGTCTTCAACAGGTCCATCTAAAAATTGTTTCTCTTCTAACGACAGCTGTGCTAGTTTAATGTCTAATAGTTTATTCCAATTGGGCCTGCCGCTGAATAAATCACCATCCCACCAGACAGTACCAGCTTCTAATGCCTCTTTTTCAGTCTGTGACATGTCAGGTAAGGCACTTCTAAATAAATTAAAAATGGGTTGAGAAAAATATTTAATTCGTATTTTATGGAAAATACTTTGATGATTAATTTTTGCACTATTAAAATATTTATTTCCCCTGGTGATTGATGCCATGATCCCCCCTCAGATATATTAGCTGGTTCAACAACTTAAAACTAAATGTTCCAGACTTTTTAAATTTTCTTTTGATAAGATTGATTTTGTGCTTTATCTGGCTTTCAGGGTAGGTTTTTGCCACCATAATGTCGTCAGGTAAATAACAATCACCAGGTTCATGGCACACGAGTCCTTCTTCATTCCATGGCATTGATTTATACATTGCCACACGATCAAAACGATAAATCGGGTACTTGATAATTTCAAAGTAAGGTGAATAGTCAAAGTCTTTTGGGATCATCAAACGTGGATTGCGCATATACAGGTTATACTGACCGTTTTTTAATTGTTCAGTAACCGGTAATATCGGGAATTTTATTTGAGCAAAAGCTTCAGATATCATACTTGAGCAAACAGTATTGGTAGCGTTACCATCTTGTCCTGCCGGACTCAAATTATGCATAAACAGGCTTGAACGCCAGCGTCGGGGAAGCAGACTATAGGGGAATAAAAAACGTGCTAAATCCAGTAGTTGCCGAACATGATATTCGCTTCCGAGTTTGTTAATACCATACTCAGTTACTTTTTGGGCATCTCTGGGCGTTATGTTGCTCGGCCGACAAATTCTGAGATGATCGTGTCGGTATTTATTGATTGAATGAATTACTGTACCTTCACCTAACAGGGCTTCCACAATGAGTGCATCATCCGGATGACCTGAGTAATAGGAAAGTACTTTTTGACGTAATTGCGGATCACTTATTTCATAGGCATGACCTATATAAAGGGCAGAGTGAGTCCATGGACTTTGGGTAATGAGTTTTATGACTTCTGCGACGTGACTACGTCCTTCGACCAGAACAACATCACCGGGTCGAATTTCATAACACAGTTGTTTAAAATCAGAAGGGGGGATATCAGTATTATTTTTTTCTGTATTGAGCCATCTGACCGTTGCATTCCAGATGCGATCCCAGATTTTTATTCTCATATACAGTTTTAATGAGAGAAACAGATTAAACTTCATCTCTACCTCCTGTGACGTTTTATATGACCGTCGAAGGTTATTATTGGCCGTAATAAGGCCAAGGGGATATTGAAAAAAGTTAAAATCTAAATAAGTCTATGGGCTCATCTTAAAAGGGACGAGTGAATTCTTTTTATGAGATTTTGTAACTAGTCAGCGTATTCATCTTTTACCCGATTTCTGCGTTATTTTCGTACTCTACCCACAAGGGGCACTTAGAAATGGTCACATATACTTATATGCTCACATTCTCCGTGCGCCTCTTTGAGGTGCCGTAGGCATTGTGCCTTGAACTCGGGCAAAATCTAAACACGCTGAATAGTCACGAGATTTTTTCTATTATTTTTGTTAAAATCTCAATAGCACCATCTATGACTTCTTTTGAAGTGTAATAGTGGGGCGAAAATCGTACATTTCCATGTCGCATGGCACAGATAACGTTTTCGGCCATGAGTTCATTGTATAGTGTTTCAGACGAAATCCTTTGATGTCTGAAAGAAACAATTCCACTTATTCTCGTGTCTGATATATCGCTTTGTACGGTGATTTCAGGAATAGTTTCTAGTTTTTTTACAATGTATCTACTGTTTTTGACTAATAAGTGTTCAATAAATTCAATTTTTCTGCTTAAAATGAGTTTAATGCTCGTATTTAATGCATGAATGCCCAGCATGTTTGGACTGCCACATTCAAATTTACGGGCTGTTTTTGCTTCACTCCATGATATTGAATCGAAATCAAATTGATTTTCGACCATACGCCAGCCATATTGTGAGAGTCTTAATTGGCTGCGTAAACTTTTTCGGCAGTAGAAAAGTCCGAGACCTTCCGGACTCATTAGCCATTTGTGACCATCTGCCATAACAAAGTCAGCCTCAATCGCCTGTACATCAAAGCTCAGGGCACCAATGCTTTGTATTGCATCGACACAAAACAGTACTGAGTTTTTTTTACAAAAATGTCCTAATTGCTTCAGATCCATTCTAAAACCATCCGCATATTGCACAGAACTCACTGATAATAAACGTGTTTTAGAATCAATAGCTGCTAGTAAGCTTTGTTCAGGTGTTTTTCCAGCAGGGGAGGCATCAAGATCAACAAATTTTATTTTAACGCCCTGTGATTCCAGAGACTGCCAGACAATTCGATTAGAAGGAAATTCCTGCCTGGCTATTACCACATTATCACCTGCTTCCCAGTTTAGACCATAGGCAACTAGAGAAAGTGCCTCAGAGGTATTTTTAACCAGGGCAATATCATCACATGATGGAGCATTGATAAGCTGAGTAATATTCTCCTTTAATTCTTGTTCGACTTTTACCCACTGGAGGTATTGAGTGGCCCCCAGGTGGGCATTTTCTTCAGCAAATTTTTTAACTGCTTCGGCAGTGACAGCCGGCCAGGGTGAAACAGCAGCATGGTTGAGATAAAAAATATGATTGTTTATAGTAAAATCTGATGTAATATCAACTGTTTGCATGGAGTTCTCTTTAAAATAAAAATGTTTTTAAAATGAATAAAACTGTTCAAATATTATTTATTTTAAGATTATGTCATAAATACGTTTACTTTTTCCCTGATGGGCATTATAAATATATATAAGAAATGTAGGGGGTACATTTTTAAGGAGGTCGTACAGTTTCTCTTTCTCAAAGAGGAATACGTATTGTTATGTCAATTTTTTCAAAAATTATTACATTGTTTCTTTTTTCAATCAGTCTTTTATTTACTCATGCTATTTTGGCCGCATCACAAGATGATTACCTTAAGCAATTAGAAATGGAAGCGAATGATGAAGGGAGTAGTCAGTCTTCAGTTATAGATTCTCAATCAGGGATACCTTCAGATGATGGGGCACTCAAAGCACCGTCTTCGGATATGGAGCTTATTCATGATAAAAAGGAATTAATTTCTGATAATACGGGCTTTGAAAAAGCATTAAGAGATACTTATCCTGAAAGTTTCTCTCTTTTTCAGGAGCTGACTGATGAGCAAAAAACACTTATTTATCAGGACTTTAAGAAAAATAAACGTCTTTATAATTCAACTGTAAAAATTATCTCAATCTATCTGGGCTCTCACTAGGTAGAGCTATAGAGGTGCTTTAGATAATTTAACAAGCCAATTCGTGCTTTTTATACAAAATAAGGCTGTATTTAATGAATAAACTTTTTCCAGGCAGTAATTTAAATAATAAGTTAACAACAATGCTGTTTTCCATTTTATTTACTACCATTTTTTTGTGGTCAGGCATCTCTTTTGCTCTTGATGTTAATATTAGTAAACATGTGTCTTATGTTGATATTGATTATAAAGATAATATTATTCGTGTTCAGCGGATCCAGGATGGTCATCATATCTTACAGGGTGGTTTTTCTAAAACTTCCAGGAATTGCCCACCTTTTTGTATTCAGCCAATGTCGGTTGCTCCCGGAGTAAAAACCGTTGGAGAATTAGAAGTTGTTGATTTTATAGATAAAGATGTCAGGCAAAAATCCGGCATAATTATAGATGCCAGAACATCCGGCTGGCATAAGAAAGGCACTATACCCGGTTCAATTAATATTCCTTTTACAGTTTTCACTATGGATGAAACGGATGCTGAGTTAGTGGAAGCAATGAAATCTCTTGGGGTCAAACAAAAATCGACTTCAAGTGATGATGATAGTTTCTGGAGCTGGGCTTCAGATGATGATAAAAATAGCAATTGGGATTTTTCAAATGCTAAAGATTTAGTTTTATGGTGCAATGGTATGTGGTGCGGGCAATCGCCCAGGGCAATTAAAAGCTTGCTCAAGCATGGCTACCCTGCTGATAAAATTAATTATTTTAGAGGAGGGATGCAGACCTGGTTAATACTGGGACTCACAGTGGTAAAACCGTAACTACTCAGCGTATTCATCTTTATGCCTGATTTCTGCGTTATTTTCGTACTCAAATGGTCACATATACTTATATGCTCACATTCTCCGTGCGAAAATGCCTTGAACTCGGTCAAAATCTAAACACGCTGAATAGTTACGTAATAGCTTGATATTAATTAAGTAAATTAATATCAAAGGCAATAGTTGTAAAAATATATTATTAATTTTGGAGGATGTAAATGGCTGATTTATTCGATGATGAATGGATGAAAACTTTTCAAGGTATCTGGAATGCAGAACCAGATTTAAAAGATGCTTTGGCAGAAATAAGCTTTAATTCAGTAATTGGCTACGGTATGCCAGGTGATGATGCTCCACGAGGTTTTATTGATGTTCAAAATGGTGAAGTTGTTGCTGCTGGTGGATATGATGGTCGTGAATTAAGCTGGGATATCAGAGCTGATCAAAAGAACTGGGAAAAGTGGCTTAATAAAGGCATTGGCATGGCAGGAATGGGTATGGCAGTGACCACGGGTAAGATGAAATTTAAAACCGGTGATTTTAAATCCATGTTTAAAGATCCAAGAATGGCAGGCCCATTTATTAAAAGTTTTGCTGCCATGGGTGAGGTCTGATACACCCCATTGAAATGCTAAACTAAGAAAAATCGATAGAGAATTCTTTGTCGGTTTTTCTAATTATATTAGTTAGTATATTATTTCTTTATAAAATAGATGTTATTTATCTGATGACAGAGTATAATGGTTGGTTTTCCTAATCCTGTCCATTGAGGCTCTCTAGATGTCATCCGCTCCCAGTTCTAAACCCATAACTTTTGATTCACTTGAACTTTTACCGCAAATATTACAGGCGGTTAATGAATCAGGCTACACCATACCATCTGATATACAAGCTTTGAGTATTCCGCATTTACTCGCTGGCAAGGATATCATTGGGCAGGCTCAAACCGGTACAGGTAAAACTGCCGCATTTGCATTACCCATTTTATGCAACATTGAACCAAATTTAAGAAAAACTCAGGTTCTGGTTTTAGCACCGACACGAGAATTAGCCATTCAGGTTGCCGAAGCTTTTCAAACTTACGCAAAGCATTTACCAAAAATCAATATTGTACCTGTTTATGGCGGTGCACCATATAGTGAGCAGTTACGCGGTTTAAAAAAAGGTGCTCATATTGTTGTCGGTACGCCTGGTCGAGTCATGGATCATATCCGTAAAGGTTCTCTGAAGTTAGGTGATCTGCAAACTCTGGTTTTAGATGAAGCAGATGAAATGCTCCGTATGGGTTTTATTGATGATGTGGAATGGGTACTTGATCAATCGCCTGACTCACGTCAGATAGCCCTTTTTTCTGCGACTATGCCAACAGTAATACGACGTATTGCACAAAAATACCTCGTCGAACCTGAACTGATTAAAGTTGCTACCAAAACTGTGACTGCGGCAACAATACGTCAGCGATATTGGCGAGTCTATGGTGCCAGTAAGCTGGATGCTCTGACTCGTATCCTTGAACTTGAAGATCATGACGCTATGCTGGTCTTTGTGAATACCAAAAATATGACTCTTGAATTGGCTGATCAGTTACAAACTCGTGGTTTTGCCTGTGAAGCACTCAATGGGGATATTCCTCAAAATGGTCGTGAGCGCATTGTTGAACGCCTTAAGCGCGGGCGCCTTGATGTACTGATTGCGACAGATGTTGTTGCTCGTGGACTGGATGTTCAACGTATCAGTCATGTGATCAACTATGATGCACCACGCGATAATGAGTCTTATGTCCATCGAATAGGTCGGACTGGTCGCGCTGGTCGTGAAGGTGACGCTATTTTATTTATTTCTCGTCGAGAAACCCGGCTTTTACGATCAATCGAAAGAACAACCAAGCAGCCAATTACTGAAATGGAAATTCCTTCAGTTAAAAAAATCAATGAATTGCGTATTGCACGTTATAAGAAAACGATTTTATCAACTATTGAAAAATTACAAAACTCTAAAGACTATGGCGTTTTTACGAAATTAATATCTGAGCTTAATGAACAGGATGATGTTAACCTTATTGATATTGCTGCTGCCTTAGCTCATATGTCGAATAATAATAAGTCCTTCCTTCTTAATGAGTCTGAATTTAAGCATTTAAAGGATAAAAGACCCTTTAAAGATGACTTTAATGAGCGAAGCGAGAGACCAAACTCCAGAAGAGACCGAGGTGAGAGAAAGAAAAAAGCACCTGTGGGTAGTAAAGCAACAGCACTGAAAGGCATGCCTGATGTTCAAATGAAGCGTTTTCGTGTTGAGGTTGGCTATGACCATGGTGTTAAACCGGGAAATATCGTTGGCGCAATTGCTAATGAAGCAGGTCTTGACAGTAAAATGATTGGCCAGATTGAAATCTATGATGGTTATTCAGTGGTTGATTTACCAGATGGCATGCCCAAGGATGTTTTTAGTGACTTACAAAAAGCCTGGGTCTGTCAACAACAGTTAAAAATAAGCGCATTTTCAGGTGAATCTGCTGCTGGTAATGCCTCATTTAAAGGCAAGAAAACCAGAAGTAATGCGGTAAGAAAACAGGGAAAGGGTAGAAAAACAAATAATCGTGCCCACCAACAGCGTAAGCAACGGGACTAAAATCTGTTACTAACTTCCCCTCGTATTAAGATCCTGGTGCAGGTATAGTGCGCGGCGGGAGCCAAATGACATTTTCAATCAAACGCTTATTTGCTCCAGTGTTTAATGCCATTTGACCCCATGCCTGCCTAATAGTTTTGCCCTTCTAATAAACACACATCAAAAAATATCATCATCATCATCAGAGAGAATTGACTGAATATGCTTCTTTCTGATCTTCTTTCTTTTGAGCAGTTTTTGCTGTGCAGCTTGCGGTAAGTCGGTGAGCAACAAAATATGCTTGTCCAGCAGTACATCAATTAAATCTTCTAAAACCCGGATAAAATCAGTATCAGACTGATTAAGAAGGTGATTTGTGTATTCACTATAATCATCACTTTTTAAAAATTCAATAATTCTTTTGTCATTTACAGCAAGTTCTTCTTCAGTGTCACTCTGTTTTTCATTAAAAATACCAATAATTTTACCACTATCGTCTCTTTTTATAAAAGGCATAAAAACTGAATCCTGATTATCTACGTGAAGTACCTTGTTTTTTTAAATATAGCATATACAATTGAAAAAGAGATAAAATTAGTTTTTTAGCGGTGATTTTAGCTGTACTTATGATAGATAAATAATGAGCAACAAAAAAACTTCATCACTGACTGAGCTTGCCAGTGGGATTAATAAAGATTATGACTCGCAGGTTTATTGTGAGAAATGTTTAGATGATCCATTACTGGAATGTCTGCTTATAATAACCAAGCTGCACCATAGTCCCAGAACTGCCGATGAACTGATTGCCGGATTACCTCTGGTCAATGAAAAACTCACCCCTGAATTATTTATCCGGGCAACAAAACGTGCTGATTTAGACAGTAAAATTGTTTATCGTTCTATTAAACGTATCCCCACACTGGTGTTGCCTGTTATTCTTGTTTTAGAAGATAATCAGGCATGTATTCTTGAGCAGATTGATTTAAAAACAAATCAGGCAAAAATAATACAGCCGGTTTCTAAAGAACATACCAGCATTTCTATTTCAATTGATGAATTGAATAAAATCTATTCTGGTTATGCTTTTTTTATCAGTGAAGAATTCCAATTTGATTCACGTTCTCCCGAAATTTTATTAACCCACAATAAACATTGGTTTTGGGGAACCATATGGAATTCTGCCGGTATTTATCGAGATGTTTTGCTGGCTTCCTTTTTTATTAACCTCTTTGTGATCGCTAATCCACTCTTTGTGATGAATATTTATGATCGGGTTGTACCTAATAATGCCATAGAGACACTTTGGGTCATGGCTATAGGGGTCAGCCTTGTTTTTTTCTTTGATTTTATTCTAAAAATTGTACGTGGTCATTATCTGGAGATTGCCGGGAAAAAAGCTGATATTGTACTTTCGGCATTGATTTTTGAGAAAGTAATGTCGCTGAAAATGGAAGTCATGCCAGAGTCTGTGGGGGCTTTTTCCAGTAATTTAAAAGAATTTGATTCGGTGCGTAATTTCCTTACATCAGTCACTATGACAACTTTTATTGATTTACCTTTTTTTGCATTATTCTTAATCACTATATCCTATGTCGCAGGAGAGTTGGTGTTAATTCCTGTTGCAGCAGTTCTGATAATTTTAATCTATGGTTTTGCTGTCCATTTTCCACTAAAAAAACTGGTAGAGAGTACCTATCGGGCAAATTCTCAAAAAAGTGCCACCTTGATTGAAAGCCTGACTAGTATTGAAACGCTGAAATGCTTTAATGCTGAAGGTATGGTTCAGCGACGTTGGGAGCAGGCGGGTGGTTATATTGCAAATCAGGGGGTGAAAGTCCGAAGTCTTTCTAACTCGATCAACTATACCTCGGCTTTTATTCAACAAATGGCAATGGTGGCAACTATAATTTTTGGTGTTTATTTAATTGCTGAAAATGAATTAACCATGGGAGCACTTATTGCCACTGTTATGTTGTCATCGCGTGCTATACAACCCATGGCTCAGGTGGCTAATCTCACAGCCAACTACCAGCAGACTAAAACAGCTTTAGCATCACTTAATGATATTATGCAAATGCCTGTTGAGAGAGATGAAAAAAAGTCATATATACATCGTGCTACCTTTCAAGGTGGAGTAGAGTTTAAAAATGTAAGTTTTAGTTATCCCGGTCAGGAGGAAAAAGCTTTAAGTAATATTTCATTAAAAATAAAAGCAGGTGAAAAAGTTGCTTTTATTGGCCGAATTGGTTCAGGTAAAACAACTCTTGAAAAATTAATTATGGGACTTTATTCACCTAGTGAAGGCTCTGTCAAACTGGATGATCTGGATCTTAATCAAATTGATCCGGCAAACTTAAGGCGAAATATTGGTTACGTCCCCCAGGATATTGATCTTTTCCATGGCACTGTTCGAGAAAATATTGCTTTAAAAGCACCATATATCCCTGGGGATGAAATTATTCGTGTTGCAGCGGTGTCAGGGGTTGATAATTTTGTCAATAAGCATCCTGCAGGTTTTGATATGAAAGTCGGTGAACGCGGCGAAGGACTGTCAGGAGGGCAGAGACAAAGTATTGCCATTGCTCGAGCCTTAATAATGTCTCCTCCTGTACTATTAATGGATGAACCGAGTAATTCAATGGATAATGCTACTGAAGCAGAACTGCTGGCTAACTTAAAACAGGAAATATCTGATCGAACTTTTATTTTGGTGACTCACCGTGCTTCATTATTAAAACTGGTGGATCGAATTGTTGTTATTGAGCAAGGCGCTGTAGTAGCTGATGGGCCTAAAGAGCAGGTATTAGAGGCATTGAAACAGGGTAAAATCAATGTCAGGCAATAATAAATCCACGCCTCAGCACTCCAATAGTGTTTTTGAAGCTGGTGATCTGGATTTTGTCCGTAGTACTAGTGCCGCTATGCTGGAACAGACCCCAAAACGTTCCAGATTATTACTTTATCTGGTTGTATTAATGGTGGCTGTATTAATTTATTGGGCTGACAATGCACCTCTTGATGAGATTTCCAGAGGTGAAGGTAAGGTTATCCCATCGCATCAGGTTCAAATTGTACAAAACCTTGAAGGTGGTATTGTTACCGAAATTTTAATATCGGAAGGGGATAAGGTTGAAAAAGATCAGATTTTATTAAAAATTGATGACACTAATTTTGAGTCTTCTTTTATGGAAAGCCGTCTGCGTTATCTTGAATTGATCGCTAAAGCTGCTCGTTTGACGGCAGAGGCACAGAATTTTGATGAATTTCAGATCCCCCCCATTGTCATAGAAGAATCACCTGAATTAGCACGTAATGAAAAAGCCTTGTTTATAACACATATCAGGAGACTGCAAAGCAACCAGAAAATTTTACAGAATCAAGTTGAGCAGAATGAACAGGAAGTCAAAGAGGCAGAATCAAAACAGCGGCAAATCAAACGCAGCTACTCACTGGCCCTTAAAGAATTAAGAATTATTAAACCTCTATATAAAGCCGGTGCAGTTTCACAAGTTGATGTTATTAAAAGAGAGCGTCAGGTTAACGAACTGCAGGGGGAACTTAATGCTGTGAAACTATCAATACCCCGACTTAAATCTAATATTAAAGAATCTGAAAATAAAATTGAAGAGTTGGTTATTCGTTCTCAAAGCGAAGCAAGAGAAGAACTTAATGATGTTTCAGCAGAAATTCCACGGATCCTTGAGTCAATTGATACACTTGAGGATAAGGTACACAGAACTCATGTTCGTTCTCCGGTTAAAGGAACCATTAAGCGGTTGTTTGTGAACACTATTAATGGCGTTGTTCAGCCGGGAATGGATTTGATTGAAATTGTTCCCCTTGATGATGCCTTAATTGTCGAGGCAAAAGTACAACCATCTGATATTGCCTATTTGTATCCAGGGCTTAAAGCCATTGTTAAATTTACTGCCTATGATTTTGCTATTTACGGCGGCCTTGATGCTGAAGTTATTCATATCAGTGCAGATTCTATTATTGATGATAAAGGTGAAAGCCATTATCTGGTACGTGTCAGGACTTTAAAAAGTCATCTAGGTAAAACAGATGATTCTTTGCCGATTATTCCGGGGATGATTGCACAGGTTGATATTTTAACGGGGAAAAAAACGGTTATGGATTACCTTTTAAAACCAATATTAAAAGCTAAACAGAAGGCATTAAGTGAAAAATAGTACTTAAATTATATTTTTTTTAAAATACCTAGGGTTCTCCCTAGGAATACTATTGTTTTTTTCGTTTAAACTGCTAAACTCTTCATATTAATAATAATTTGTAAGAATTTCTTGACATAAATCATAGAAATACTATATTAAAGTCAATTTATTTTTACTCACCTTACATTTATTTTAGGTAAGTAGTCCAATGCAGAGTCTAATTTTTAATTTTAAATACCATTTAATGGTGACTCTATTTATTTCCCTCTTCCTTTCACCAGCGGTCTATGCAGTCACCTTGATCCAAGCTACAGAGCAGGCTGTTTCAACAAACCCAGAAGTCCTTGAACAATTAAACCAAAAGTTATCACGTGATTCAGAAGTTCGTCAGGCTCAGGCAGGTTATTATCCCAGAGTTGATCTGGTTGCTGGTTATGGCACAGAAACGTCTGATAATGGCTCAACTCGCAGTACTAAACATGGCCACTCAAGAAGTATGAATCGTCAGGAAGCAAATTTAATCTTACGTCAGATGTTATTTGATGGTTATGAAACTTCCAGTGAAACTTCAAGACATGGTTATCGCTCAGAATCAGCTAATTACCAGCTTTTGAACCTTTCCCAGGAAGTTACAATAGATGCAATTAAAGCTTTCATTAATGTTTTAAGAACACAAAAACTGGTTAAATATGCTCAGGATAGTGTCAATATCCATGAAAAAATTCATGATCAGGTTGAGCTTAGAACAACTATGGGTGCAGATAATCAGGGTTCGTTAAGTCAAATTACGGGTCGTCTTAACCTTGCTTATTCAAACCTTGAAGCAGAAAAAAACAATTACCTGGATGCTCTGACAGAATATGAGAAAGTTATCGGTGACATACCCAATGATGCATTAGAAGAAGCTTCTTTTGAGTTAGCATTTCCGGATAACTTTAAAGAGACACTAAATAAAGCTTTAGAAAATCATCCTGCAATCAAGGCTGCACAAGCTGATATCAGTGCGGTGAGAATGCAGCAAAGAACATCAAGAAGTAACTACTTTCCCGATTTAGAACTTGAACTGGGCAGTGAGTGGGCTGATAACCAAAATGGTACCAGAGGACATGATAATGGCCATTATGCAATGATTAATGTGCGCTATAATCTCTATCAGGGTGGCGCAGATAAAGCTCGGATCACTAAGGATGCTCATCTTATCAATGAAGCCCAAAGAAGATTTGATGTGACCCGCAGAAAAGTCGTTAAAGCAGTTGAAATTTCCTGGAATGCATATGAGTCAGCTTCCAGACGAGCTGATTTTCTACAAAAGTATGTGCTTTCAACTATTAAAACGCGAGACGCTTATGAACAGCAGTTTCGTATTGGTGAACGAACCTTACTGGACTTATTAAATACTGAAAATGAGATATTTTCAGCCCATTCTGAAAATATTAAAAATCAATATGAATATATTCTGGCAAAATATCGTGTAATTGATTCTATGGGTATATTGCTTCGTGAATTACAGCTATCAGTTGTTACAGAGCAAAATAATCAGCAACAGGTTCAATAGCCTACCGTGAAAATTAGCATTTTCTCTTCTAATACTAAAATATGTCAGAAACTGGCCAGTAATTTTTCTGAAACTACTCATCCGGTAGAAACTTTTTCTACATTGAGCGCTTTAAATGAAGCTCTGGAAAAACAATCTCTGGTCTACCTTATCTATCATCTTGGTTTGAGGAAAGATGATGAAACTGAGTTTGTTAAAGTCCAGTCAAAGTATAAAGAAATTCTAAATACTTTAGTTTTAACCAATACACCACATCCCGAACAGGGCGTTCGATTACTTAATAAAAATATTCGTGGTTATGCTAATACTTACCTTGAACATGATAAATTGCTCATGGCACTTACAATTATAGAGCAAGGTGAAGTTTGGGCCGGAGATTCATTAATACAATATCTTTTGAGCAATTCACGAATAAACCAACAGGCAGATGATTTATCAGAGCCTGATAATACTCTTTTTCATCAACTGACAATTCGTGAACGGGAAATTGCCGAAAAAATACTGACTGGACTACAAAATAAACTTATTGCTAATGAGCTTAATATTACTGAAAGGACAGTTAAAGCTCATTTAAGCACTATTTTTAAAAAACTTGCTGTAAGAAATCGCCTCGAACTAACCATAAAACTTCAAAATGCTAATCGCAGAAGCATAAACCACTGATCCCACAATACTTGTATTGTACTAAGGTACAATAGTCTTCTTTACAAAATTCTCTATACTTATTCTAATTAAAGTAATCTTTATTAAGGATTACCCCTTTTTTCTATAGAGGTAGAGAACATGGCACAATCTATTGGTCAGGCAATCTTTGTATCCGGTCTTGTGAAAGCGGTTGATAGTTCAGGTAATGAACGCATTCTTGATATCAATTCAATGGTTTATGCAGGCGAAACTATTGTTACTGAGGGTACTGACAGCCGTGTTTTGTTAAAAATGGATAATGATCAATCCATTACTATGGGAAGAAATGACAAACTGACACTGGATAGTGATATCTATGATCCCAATCAGATGCCTGCACAAGAGAGCATTGTTTCAGTTGAAGATATTCAGGAAGCTTTGCTAAATGATCCCAATTTTGACCCATCCCAACTTGAAGCTACGGCCGCAGGTGGTGGTGCTGGAGCACCAGGTGATAGTTCAGCTGAACCGGTGTTAATTACTCATGATTTACAAAGTGTTGATTTTGATTTTCTAGAAACTACTGGTAACAATGATGGTTTAACAGGGAATGATGAGTTTATTAATGCAGATACTTCTGAAACACAATTTTTATTTGCAACATTGTCATTATCTGGTGTTGATGTTGTTTTTGAAGGTGATACTGCACTTTATACCCTGACTGTTGATAATGCACCACTAATCGATTTGGTTATTCAGCTCACTATTAGTCATATCGACACTGACGACAATGATATCACCCCCGGAATTATTTCCGTTACAATTCCTGCTGGTTCAACCTCAGTACAATTTTCCGTGGATACATTTGATGATTTTCTAGCCGATAATAATGAAGATTATGATGTTCAGATCACTGGTACATCTGGAGGTGGATATACAAATCTGACCATTGGCAATGATACCCAGGAGACTACAATTATTGATGAGACATCATCTCTTGCTCCTGATCCGGAAGATCCAGTGACTCTTAAGTTGATTGCTCTTGATGCCGGGGGTATTGAAGTACCTGCAAATGAAGTTTTTGAAGGTAATGCAGTTTCGTATATTGTTGTTATGGAAGATGCTAACGGCAATCGTATTTTAAATGCCGGTGGTACAGTAGAGGTCACATTCAGCAGTATAAGTACCACAGATAATGTTGATTTTAACGCAGCATCAGTAAATGTTACTCCAGGTGTTTCTTTTAGTATTGATACCATTGATGATTATATTGCTGATAATAATGAACGCTTTACAGCTCAGTTAACAGATGGCAGTTATACTGATGCGCAACTCTATGAAGCTGTTATTTATGATAATACAAGTGTGACAACTACTATCATCGATGACTCCCAGCCAAATACTCCAAACGATCCTGGTGATGGGCTTGAAGCGGATATGGAGTCAGTGACATTAAAGCTGATTGCTCTGGATAAAAATGACAATGAAGTATTATCCAATGATGGGGTTGAAGGTGAAACTGCAGCGTATAAAGTGGTTCTGTTAGATCCTGATGGTATCCGTATTAATACCGCCACAGGTACCGTTCAAGTATCTTTTACCGGTGATGCCAATGATGTTGACACAAATACCCAGACGGTCACTTTAGGGCAGACTTTTAGTACAGACATTATTGATGATTTTATTGCTGATAATGGTGAAACTTTTACCGTACAGATCATTGATGACAGTTATAACAATGCTGCTGCCTATGAAAATGTAATTCATGATGTGAGTTCTATAACGACAACCATTCTGGATGATTCGCAGCCGAATACACCTAATGATCCCACTGACGGCATTGAGCCTGATATGGAGTCAGTGACAATCAAACTTATAGCTCTGGATGAGCTTGGTAATGAAGTCAATACAAATACAATTGCTGAAGGCGGCATTGCCTCCTATATTGCTGTTTTAGAAGATCCCATGGGAAATCGAATTGCCGCTACTGGGACTGTTGAAGTGACTTTCACCGGAGTGAGTGCTACAGAAGGTGTTGACTTTATTGCTGCTGCTCAGACAGTGACTTTGGGCATTCCATTCAGTACTGCAAGTATTGATGATTATCTTGCAGATAATGGTGAAACCTTTACGGCCCAAATTGTAGATGATACTTATAGCAATGCTTCGGTCTATGAAAATGTGATCCATGATATGAGTTCTGTCACTACGACGATTTTAGATGATAGTAGTGGTGATTTGATTCCTGATCAGGATGTCGATACTGTCTTTGCCATTATTACTGGAGACCGTGGTGTTATTGAAGGTCAGACTGCTTCCTATCGAATCGAATTGGTTGATCTTAATGGCAATCCTGTCATTGTCACCCAAAATACTGATGTCACTATACGTTTCAATAATGTGTCAACCCAGGATGGTGATACGCAATACAATAATAATCAAACCATTACTATTACTGTGCCAATCGGTCAATCATTTAACACCTTTACTACTAACACTTTGAATGATCAACCAGTTGACTCTGGAGAGGAATATTCATTAAGTATTTCCAGTGTGGCTGATACGGGTGAATTTGAGCGTATAATTCCGGGGGATGCTTCAGGAAATCAGATACAAGTTATTACAACTATTACTGATATTAATGATGCTCCTGTCGCTCTACCTGATAATGCCAATGCTACAGAAGCAGGTACTGCAAGTTTTGATGGTACGGGTTCTGATGCAGATAATAGTATTAATGCTACTGGCAATGTTCTGGATAATGATAACGATATTGATACACCGCACTCTCAGCTGACAGTTTCTGCTATTACTTCTAATGATTCTGGCAATACCTCTTCACAAACTGCTAATATCTTTACGATTGCAGGTAAATATGGTGTTTTAAATATTAATACGGATGGTACTTTTGAGTATGTAATTAATGATTTAAACACTGATGTTGAGGCATTAAATCTCGGTGATATATTACAGGAGAGCTTTGATTATACTGTTAATGACAATGAAGTTTCGGGTGAACTGACTGATATTGATACCTTAAGCATTACGATTAGAGGAACCAATGATGCGCCGGATGCACGTGCTGATATTGGTCCTGTTTTAACTGAAAGTGAAACTAATGTTGCTGCTGATACAGTTAATCAAGTGAGTGGAAATCTACTGACTAATGATACTGATGTTGATAATGATATTTCTGATTTTTCTGTGACTAATATTGCTCAAGGTCTGGGGCTAAATGTTTCTGGAGGTAATAATCAGGCACTGGTGATGGCTGAATCAGGTAATCCTGCCTTGCTGGGAGGGGCTACCCAGGTCAGTTTGAGTATTGGTTTATCCAGTATCGAAACTGGTCAGGGTGGAATTCTTTCCTATGCATCCAGTACAAATAATAATGATTTTTTGCTCTTTATGTCAGGAAACTCCCTGCGTTTTTATTTAGGTAGTGAAAATATTGATACTGGAATTAGTCGTGCACAATTGTTTGATGGTGATTTTCATCAGTTAGGTATGCAGTGGGATAGTGCAACAGGGCAGGCACAATTTTATCTTGATAGTGTCCTTGAAGGCTCTGCTATTATAGGCCAGGGACATACAATAGGAAGCAATGGCACACTTATGTTTGCTCAGGAGCAAGATAGTGTTGGTGGAAATCTGGATGCCAATCAGGTGATCTCTGCAAACTTCCATAGTATTGACATTACTACAAATGCTACAGCAAGCAGTTCAGCACATTGGAACCTGCATGATATTTCTGGCGGCAGCAGTCTTGACCAAAGTGGTAACTATAGTTTATTAATAGACAATAATGTCAGTCATTCTTCAGGAACCACGGTTGCTAATAGTAGTGATGTTGAATTGATTGAAAATCTGGTACCAATAACCATTTCTGGTGCTTATGGTGAATTGACCATCAATGCTGATGGGACTTATAGCTACGACTTGTATGATAATGTTTTTGCTGTTGATGCATTAAATGTCGGTGATCAGTTACAGGAAAAATTTACTTATACCATGACTGATAATGAGGCAGGTGTTGAAAAATATGATACTGCAGTCTTAACCCTGACAATTCAGGGTAGTAATGATGCACCCATCGTCTTCAACGATACTGCAACAGCTTATGAAGAGGGCGTTGGTCATGGGCAGTTGAATCAGCAAGAAGATGCGATTCAGGCTTTGGGAAATGTTTTAGATAATGATCAGGATGTAGACAATAGTAGCTTAAATGTTACTGAAATTAATAGCCAGAATATTATTTCAGGCGGCAGTCAAACAATAGTCGGTACTTATGGTTCACTGCAGATATTCAGTGATGGTCATTATATCTATACTGTTAATGATAACAATGCAGCCGTTGATGCACTGAATGTTGGAGATTCATTGACCGAGTCATTTAACTATACGGCCAGTGATGGTTCCTTATCCGATTCAGGACAGCTTGCTATCACAATACAAGGGCGTGATGATCGCCCGGATGCACAGGGCAATTCAAATACCATTAATGAATTAAGAGATGATACGACAACTATTAATGAAATTAACGGCAATCTTATCACTGATAATGATTTAAGTGATGGCCTTGACAGTGATGTTGACAATGCTATCGGCGATTTATTTATTGCCGAAAATGCTTCCGATTCAGGGGTGGCAATCAATGCTTCCGGCGGTAATAATCAGGGACTGATTTATAATGAATTAACAGGTAATAGGTTACTTAGTGGTGCGCAAACAGTTGATGTAACAATGACTCTCAGCAGCACCGAGACTGGAAATGGTGCTATCTTATCCTTTGCCAGCAGTGCCAATAATAATGATTTCCTTTTATTTATGTCAGGAAATTCACTCAGTTTATACCTTGGTGGTCCTTCAGTAAATACCGGTATTAGCCGAACTGAACTTTTTGATGGCAATATTCATACCTTGCAGACAACCTGGGACAGCACTACTGGTCAGGCTGATTTTTATCTGGATGGTAATCTTGAAGGTAGCGTTATCACTCAGCAGGGATATACTCTTGGTAACGGTGTAATTACTCTGGCACAGGAACAGGATTCTATTGGTGGTAATTTTGATGCCAGTCAGGCAATAAGTGCCACCTATTTTGATGTGCAGATCACAACGGATATCAGCAGTGCTGACTGGGCTATGGATTCTGTGGCTGGAGGCGTTGTTACAGATATAAATGGACTTCATGATTTTGTTGTTGATAACAATATCACACATAACCAGAATTCTGGAAGTTCACAAAATAACAATAATGATATATTTGTTGAAACTAGCTTTGACAGTATTAGTGATCCAACTACGATTGTACTACAGTATGGTACTTTAATTCTTTATGCTGATGGCCGTTATTCTTATGAGCTGGATGATACCAATGCTGTTGTTCAGGCATTAAATAATGGTCAGGAAATGACTGAGACCTATACCTATAGCCTCAGTGATGGTCAAAAAGTTGATACCGCTGATCTGGATATTAAAATTATAGGAACGAATGATTCTCCTATACTGGATTTGGGTGCCAATAGTTCTACTGGAATTCCAGGTACTAGTTATCAGACAACCTTTACTGAAAATCAGGCACCGGTATCGATTGCTTATACTAACTCTTTGATCACCGATGTGGATGATCTTAATATGAAGTCTGCTCGGATTGTTATTAAAAATTATGATCCAGGTGAAGATGTTATCAGCACCTCAGGCATTGCTGCTATTCCCGGGATATCAATTTTATCTTCAGGCATTGTTGGCTCTGATTACGTGATTGAATTGACAGGCAGTGCAGCTAAGGCACTCTATCAGCAAGCAATAGAGTCAATTACTTATGCGAATACCAGTGAACTTCCTGATGAATCAAGACAGATACAAGTAGAGGTTTTTGTCATTGATGATAATGGCTTAAGTAGTAATGTCGCTGTTACCACAATACACCTCAATGCAGCGCCTGATCCGATTGATGATACAGCAACTGTTGTTGAAGGACAGATTACAATCAGTGACAATGTTTTAGGCAATGATCTTGATCAGGGAACACCAGCGGCAACGGTTCTGCAGTTTACTTATAATGATGAATCTGGGAATATCCAGACAGCCAATGCCGGTGATGTGGTTGATACTCAATTTGGTCATGATTTTACCATTAATGCCAATGGAGTCTGGTCTTACACATCCGACCAAAGTGAGTTTCATCGTGATGGCAGTAATGTTGAACAGAATACCTTGCTTGATGAGATAACCTATACCTTAATTGATAGTAATGGTGATGTTTCTAATCCTGCTAAACTCGATATTAGTGTCATTGATACTGCTCCTGTAATTGGTGATCCAGTTGATAATATTATTGATGAAAAGTATCTGGCAACTGGTTCTGAACCCGATCCCTCTGCAACCAGTGTTATTGGTACACTTGACCTGACTCCTGGAGCTGATACATTTGATACCACATTTGTTGCCACACAGTCAGCTCCTGCAGGATTAACATCTACAGGTTTGGCTATAAGTTATTCTGTCGATCTAAGCGGGCATATATTGACGGCAAGTACAATTAATGGTGCTGTTTTTACTGTGACCCTGGTCAATCCACAGGCTGCTAATGCCAGTTATGAGTTTGAATTATTAAAAGCATTAGATAACATTAACAGTCTGGCTGACATCCCGCTTAATTTTGATATTCAAATACTTGATAGTGATGGCGATATAGATCTGGATGATTTCAGCGTGTCAATTATTGATGATGTACCGCCGGCTTCTAAACAAATGACTTTAGATGAAGACAGCAGTGATACCATTACCACCAGTGCCGATGCAACACAACTGAATACCAGCATTACCACACAGGCTGATTATGGCAATGCAGTAATTAATCCAGATGGAACCTTAACCTATACACCTTCGGGAAATTATAGTGGTACAGATACCGTCATTTATACAACGGAACAGGATGATGGTTCGTTTAAAGTAACCACTGTTGACATTATAGTAAACCCAGTCGCTGATTTACCTGGAATGGGTTCAAATACAACCATCGATGTTTATGAAGATGATAGTTATGATGGTACTAACTTTAATTTCAATTCAGAAGGCAGTTATCAGGTTGCATTAGGTTTAACTATGCCGGTTCAAAATGATGCCATTGATCAAAATAACCTTGTTTCCGGTGACAGCCCTGAGAGAATGGAATTAATCAGAGTTGATATTAGTAATGCCGCTGAGGGACAGGTTGTTGATAGCTCTGGCAATGTTATTATTAATTCTATTGCTGATAATAATGAAATTTATAGTTTTTATATTGTGGATAATATTGGCGATATAATGCCTTCTGATTATCATTATGCTGGTCTTAATACAAGCAATGCAATAGCCGTTACACAAGCTCAGTATGAAAGTCTGCATATTATTGCCAAAGAAGATGATGCCGCAGATGATATTAGCATCAGGATCACAACGCGCTCACACGAAGTTCAGGATGACGGCACTCTCTTTAATCCTGATATAAGCTCTGATGAGGCATTGCAGGTTGTAACTTTGAAAGTTCATGCGGTCACTGATCCGGTTTCAGTTGAAGAGAATCAACTGGCTGCAAATTATGATGGCACCAATGATGATGTACTCAATATCACTATTAATGAAGATGAAACTCTGGATTTGAGAGCATTACTGCTTAACTCCTTTGGTGATAGTGATGGTTCTGAAGAGCATTATTTTGATGTTGAAGGACTTGTTCCGGGTACTGTGATTGTCATTAATGGCGTCACCAGAACAGCAGACAGTTCAGGTGATATTTCTCAGGTAAGGTTTAATGGTGATGATACTGAGTTGACCATTACTCCTCCCCAAAACTGGGATGGTGATATGAATAATATCACTATTAAATTAACTGCACTTGACACTGATGATGCTGGACAAGTTGATGCTATTCAAACTCAGGATGATACGATAACTTTAAATTTAACGGTTATACCAGTAGCGGGTGATGTTGAAATAACAACTGCCGATTCAGGTGTGGAAGATACTGCTATCTATCTGTTTAAAGATGTTAACGGCAACTCAACAATTAATACCACTGATAACTCAGGGAACTCTTCTGATAATATCACCGGGGTTAAAATCCTGACCTCGACACTGGAAGGTAGTATTACAACGGATAATGGTACACCACTGCCATCTATAGTGGGTGCTTATACTATATTTGATCCAGCCAAACTGGCTGATTACAAAATTACACCACCATCACATAGCAGTGCTGATTTACAGCTGACGTTAGTGGTTGAAACCACTGATGGTCCTTCAGTGGTTTCAACTACTGATCCCAACTATATAATTGAAGTCACCCCGGTTGCTGAAAGAATTTCCACTGATACTGATGGTGATAGCTCTGATGATCTGAGCATGAATCTTGATCACAATTTTGCCGATATGGGAAATGAAGATGAATGGTTTAATTTGGACAGAAATGAATTTGATATAGATGGCCCATGGAGTAATCAGGATGCTGATCCGGTTGTCCCTCATGGCTCAGAAGAAACCTTTGCCAGTTTTTCCGCAGAGGCTGGTTCACAGTTTCGTTATTTTGATGGTGTGAATAATGTGATTCTGACTGTAACAACAAATCAACCCTTTGTTGATGTTCCCATTGAATATCTTGATACGGTTGCGTTTAAAGCACCTTCCCAGAAAGATGGTGACTTTACTATTATAGTTAAAGCAAAAACTATTGATCATGATGAGGATGATCCAACTATTACCAACACCCAGATCTCCGGCCAGTCAACATTGACACTGCATATTGATCCAGTGGCTGATCAAACCACCGTTAGTTTAACAAAGCAATCGGGTTTGGAAGATGCCGGGCGTGATGCCAGCGGCAATATAATCAATAATGGTCAGGGCGGTATTGCTCTGGATATTAGTGTTTTATCAGATGACAAGGATGGTTCAGAATCCTATACATTAAAAATAGATTCCATCACAGATGGAGCCGTTATATTCTATGATGGTATTGAATTGTTTCCGGTCAATGGTATGGTGGAAATTGCTGATTTTGACAACACAAAATCACTTAATTATGTGCCTGGGCACAATGATAATAATGATGAAATATTACAGTTGTCAGCAAAATCAACTGAAGGCGGTAATTCATCTGTTTATAGTACACCGATTAATATGGAAATACAGATTAAAGGCGTGGCTGATGCCCCGGTTAATCATCAGCTTAATATTGAAATGGTAGAAGCTGTTGATTATAACGAAGTGACGATTGAAGATAATTTAATTGATTTAAATGAAGTTTTTGTTACCCCCAACCAAATACACTCTTATGATAATGATGGCTCAGAAACACTTTCTATGGTGTTAACCGGTTTACCTGTCGGCTTTGATGTTCAGGGGGCACAATTTATGGGGGGCAGTGGTCTTGATCGTCAATGGATTTTTAATACTGCAGAACTACAAAATATTAAAATCAGTTCTCCGGAAAATTACAGTGGCCAATTAAGCTTTACTGTGAATTATATTGACACTGAAAATGATGGTGATACTTATTCTGAAGTTCAAAATATCAATGTGTTGATTAAGCCTGAAACAGATGCAATTCTACTTTCCAATGAAGATGTGAATGAAGATATTATCACCCGTCTTGATTTTTCACTCGATCAACAGGGTGATGGCAATGAGTTCTTGTCGGCCGTCTGGATTGATAACTCAAGTATCCCTGCTGGCGCACAATTAGAAGATCAACTTGGCAATATCTTAACACCTGATATCGACGGTTTTATTAAATTATCTGATAGTAATACGATTAATAATGTTTATATACATCTGCCAGAAGATTCAGATATGCCCAATATTGGCGCCCCGGATGTTCTGGGTGGGTTTGATCTGACTGTGCGCTATGAAGTGACTGACCCTTCAAATGATAATTCAGTTTCACCTGCAGTGACTATGAGTGGGGATACTGCCTATACAGTGACAGTTCATGCTATTGCTGATAAACCTGTTTTAGATGTGGATACAAATAACCTGACCACTTTTAATGAGGCTGGTGTTGATTATATTGCGGTTGGCAGCACACCAGGGCAGGATAATGAATATACTTTTAGTTTTGAACTGGCCTCTAAAGATCTGGATGGTTCAGAAACAGCAAGTCAGTTCCGTATCAGTGGTGTTCCTGATGGTATGTTTATTAAAAATGGCACCTATGCTGGTGATGTTGATGGTGGTCAAACGGGTGATGGTACCGATACTGGCATCTGGTATATTGATTTTAATAATCCAGCAGGAAGCGGTACAGCGAATAATGGTGTTTCAAGCCAGGAAATTACTTTTATTCTGGGGCCTGATACTTTTATTAGCAATAACGATCGTTTCACTATAGAAGTAACTGGTGCCAATATTGAACATCGTGGTGGTGATTCAGCAAACTCAGATCCCTATTTACTTAATCTTGGTTATAGTGATAGTGCTGCAGCTAATCCACCCACATCAACAACGACTAATAATGGGCCTGATGATTTTGTCAATATACCCAGTGCTAAAGATCCAATTAATGTACTTGAAGATTCCCATGTTTTAATTTCTGATATGATTGATGCTCAGCAAAATGATATGACGGAGTTATTATCAATTAATATTTATGGATTGCCCCCCGGTACGGTAGTCAGTGGTGGCAGAACTGAAACGGATGTTAATGGTAATACTTTCTGGGTTGCTACAAGTATGAATGCTCAGATTATTTTTCCAGATAATTTTAATGATAATAACCGTGGCACTTCTCTGGACAATGTTGTATTTAACATCACTTCATCTGAAGAAAGTGGCGAGAGTTTTTCTTACACAGTACCTGTTCCAGGGCAAAATATACATATTACTCCTGTGACTGATTCTCCTGAAGCAAGTACTAATCTTACTTTTAAAGATGAGTCTGATGTGGTGGTCACTGAGGCACAGGAAGATGGTCATATCTTAATTAATATTGATTATGAGTCTATTGATAATAGTCTTGCTTATCCAGATCCTGGTAACTATGCACAGGCACAGAATGATGTTGCTATTCAATTAATTGATGGTCAGGGTGTTTTACAGAAATCAGATGGCAGCAATTATCCTTTTAATAATGTGACGCAGACCTGGGCTGTACCTGTTGCCGATTTAGCTAACTTACAATTTGTTCCTGATACTAATTTTAGTGGTGATGTTAAGCTTCAATACACCATTGAGTCAGTTGAAATAAATGCTGCAAATATAGAAACAGTCAGCAATGAAATTAATTTTGAAGTCATGCCGGTGGTGGATGGTTATAACATACCTGACTCCACACTGCTGACTGCTAGTGGTGATGAGGATTCATTTATTGCTATCGACTTCACCGGTGTTCTGGTGGATTCATCTGAAGATGCTATTGCTGCTATCTTAAATGGTGTTCCAGTTGGTATGTTGGTTTATATTGGCGATGATGTAAATAATTTGACGGCTGCTAAAAATGCTGGTGGTGATAATAATATCAATAACTGGAACATTGAAGTAAATCCTGATGGCACATTACCAAAAATATGGGTCAAGCCTGAGCTTAACAGTAGTGGTCAGATAAATGGTATAAGCCTGACTACAATCGTTGCTGATGGCGCAGTCACCGAAAGTTTTGTTTATAACGTACAGCTTGATGTAAACCCTGTTGCAGATGGTTTAACTATGTCTCCAACTAATACATTTGGTGTTGAAGGCAATGATATTCCTATTAATCTTAATATTATGGCTGGTGATCTGGATACCTCAGAAACAGTTTCTTTAACTCTTGAAGGGCTTGGAAACGGGGCTGTATTTAAAGTCAACAATGATTTTATGGACTTGAATAACATCATTTATGATCAACTTAATGAAGTCTATACACTGACTAATATTCCTGTTGCGGAAATCGCAACATTGGCTTTCTTACAGGAAAGTTTTAACGGTACAGTTCATGTAGAAGCCTGGACTGTTGAAACAGGGAATAATGACAGCTCGCCACTTGTGGATGGTGATTTTAATGTTGCGATTTCGCCTGATCCTTCACCCAATGATACATTAAGTGGTACAAATGCTAACGACACATTAGTTGGCTTGTCTGGTAATGACATCCTTAGTGGTTTAGATGGTGATGATATCCTCTATGCTGGAACAGGTGATGATGAGATGACTGGTGGTTCCGGCCTAGATAAATTTGTTTCATCTGGTGACTCTGATATGGTGGCTGATTACAATCAGGGGGAAGGGGATGTGTTAGTGTTATCAGATTTGTTGCAATCTGATGAACCCTACTTATTAAGTCATCTAAGTGTTGAAGATGATGGTCTGGATAATGTTAAAATTAAAGTACTGGATGAGCTGGGTGCTGAGACTGGGCATTCTGTAGTACTTGATGGTGTCAGTTATTCAGGGCTAGGGGTTGATTTGGCTAATCCTCTTGGGGACTTACTCACTAAAGTGGATATAGATGATAGTGTGGTTTAAAAACAAGTCAGATGTCTATGGTCTTTGAGTCAAAAAAAGAGGCAGGTATAAGCAACGCAGGGTATTAGTCAGACCTTGCGTGCTTTGATAAATTTTTTAGTCACTTAAATTGTTGTGTAAATTTATTGATAAATGCCTGTAGTTCTGATTTAGGCAGGTGGTTGATACCGGCTGCTGCTTTACGGCCACCGCCGCTTTCAAATTGTCGACAGAGATCATCTGCTCCGGTTTTATTATTGAGTGGTGCTCTGATCCCAACCAGATAACCATTTTTTTTATTTGTTGTTAATACTGCATGAGCTCGATCCGGGTAAAGATAAACCAGTTCATTGCTGAAAACACCACTGATACGCCTGGCCCAGGCAGCTTCAGGTAAAATAAAAAGTGCAGTCCTTTCTGTCTGAAATTCAGATTTCAGCTCGGCAATATGAGCATTGTCACTTTCATAAGCATTTTTTAAATCCTGGAAAACGGAATGGCTGTCGTGAATAAAATCAAGAGGATCATGATAGGGGAGTAGTTTGTTATAAAGTTCATCCGGGGCAAAATGAAGATCAGCCAGATCGGCACCATAACCATTGTAATTAATATATTTTCCCAGGTTTTTTAATTGTTCACTATGATGTTTATCCAGTTGATGTGTTTTTGCAAGTATTTCTGCAGAATGATTGAGGTTATCACCAAATGCCCCCGTGATTGCCCAGAGTGGTGATTGCTGTTCAAAATTAATTGAGGTGAGGTACTGGTGCATGAGCAAACTGGTGCAAATATTGGAATCGGTGTCAATAAGTGCTTTTAGATGATTATTTTCTGGGATCTCACCACTAAAATGGTGGTCAATATATAAGACTTCAACACCATTACTCAAATTATGCAACAGAGCGCTTCTATTTTTATCCAGTGAAATATCAAGAACAGTTACTTGATCGCCGGAAACTGCATTAACTTGTTCCAGTAATTTAATATCTCTTTTTATACCGGTGACTAATATTGACTGGCATGGAAAAGCCTGTCTTAATTGTAATAAAGCACAGATACCATCGGCATCGCCATTAAATACATCGTAGTTTGTCATTCTTTAACTCTATTTTATTTTTTAGGATTCTTTTATAAGGCATCGCAGTTTTCTGAAGTTTCTATATATCCCTCTCTGAATAGATAAAGGTAGATTTCCTGTGCGGCTTCCATGGGTGAGAAATTACTGGTATCAATGCGAATTTCAGGTTTTTCCGGGGTGTCGTAGGGATCACTGATACCGGTAAACTCTGGTATAATTCCTTTTCTGGCTTTTGCATATAAACCTTTGCGATCCCGTGATTCACAAACCTCAAGTGGTGTTGCCACGTGAATCTCTATAAAAGCACCGTATTGCTCAATCAGGGTACGGGCATCACGCCTCATCTGGGTATAAGGGGCAATCGGTGCACAAATTGCGATGCCGGCGTTCTTGGTAATTTCATTAGCAACAAAACTAATGCGTCGAACATTTATATTTCGATCTTTCCTGGAAAAACCCAACTCGCTGGATAAATTATGTCGAACAATATCACCGTCCAGCAAAGTAACAGGACGGGCGCCCAGCTCAATCATCTTGGCATAGATAATTTTGGCCAGGGTTGATTTCCCTGATCCGGAAAGACCGGTAAAGAACAGGGTAAAGCCCTGCTTGCATCGTGCCGGGTAGGCTTTACTCAGGGCTTTCAATACTTCCGGATAGCTAAACCAGTGTGGAATGGTCTGGTTATTGTGCAGATGACTTTTAACTTCTTTAACAGACAGCATTTCACTGCTGAGATTATTTTTTTTGATTGTAGACAGTGGTAAAAATGTTTTTTTCTCGGGGGCATAACGTATTTCTTCTGTGGCGATTACCTTAATGCCCAGTTCTGATTCATGTTCAATAACATATTGTTGTGAGGCAGAGTGTGCGTAGAACTTTTCATTAACTGCTGATGTATTGGGCTGCGTATTCTCATTCCTTTGAATGGGTGGAGACGCATGTTCCGGGCCAATTAAAATATGTGTGCAGCCATAGTTTTTATTAATTATTGCATGCCAAAGTGCTTCTTTGGGGCCGGCCATTCGCATAGCCATAGGTAATAAAGACATGATAGCAAGATTATTGGGGAAAAACTTTTGTATTGCCTGGTAGCAGTGGACACGGGCATAATAATCTAAGTCGCCTGGCTTTGTAACCCCCACCGTCGGGTGTATTAATATATGAGCTCCAGCATCGCGAGCTGCCTTCATAGTGATTGCCTGATGAACTTTATGCATGGGCTGACTGGTTTGAAATGCCAGCACCTTGCGCCAGCCGCGCTTCTTGAATAGCTTTCGTATTTCTTCAGGGGAAGACCAGAGGTGCTCAAAATCAAAATGAGACAATGGTTCTGTGCACTCAATATTTCCGCCGACATAATGAGACTGACATTGATTAATCAGATAATCAACGCCGGGGTGTAATTCAGAACGGGTGCCATAGATAGATTCTGCTTCGAGCAATTTATCTGCTTTCCAGACATCAGATACGGTGAGTACAGCAGGCATAAAACCTTCTGTATCACGTAAGGCAATTTTATCGCCTGTTTTTAAATTTTTGGCAAATTCAGAATTGACATCGAGGATAATTGGTATGGGCCATAACAAATTATCAGGCAGACGTGTCGATTGAATAACTGAATCGTAGGTTTTTTTGTCCATGTAACCGGTTAAGGGTGACATAGCTCCATTGATCAGCATTTCTAAATCACATAATTGTCGTTTGCTGAGTGTAATGGATGGAAAATGTTCTGATTGAATTTTTAAATGATCAGCCCTTTCTTGTCCAACAAGAAGGTTGACCAGTTGATCACCATGAGGCATAGGAATTCCTGGTAATTTAATGAAAGCCGAGTAGAAAGTATAGCATTATAGAATGTATCTCACATTATTCTTGTAGGAATTGTCCGAATTAGTTAAGTTTTACTAATTCATGTCAATGTTGTGTAATGAACTATGTGGTAGAATTGACGGGATAAGCAACATTTAAGGAGATTTTACTAATTATGACTGACATTGATATTGATATTGACACTGGTATTGCAACTGAAAATCAGATGGATGATTTAATTGCAAAGAATAAAAAATTGCAGAAAGAGAATAAGTTATTAAAAAAAGGCAATTCCAAAGCTGTTAGAAAGTATAAATTAGAGCAATCGCTTAAGCCCTATCAGGCCGAATTGATTAAAATGCAAAAGTATCTGGAAGAAACGGGTAAGCGCATGATTATTCTGTTTGAAGGTCGTGATGCTTCAGGCAAGGGCGGTACCATCCGTCGTGTTACCCGATACATGAATGAAAAACATTATCGAATTGTTGCCTTGGGTAAACCGACTGAAGAACAAAAAACACAATGGTTTTTTCAGAAGTATATTAATCACCTCCCCGCTGGAGGTGAGGTGGTTCTTTTTGATCGAAGTTGGTACAACCGTTCAATGGTTGAGCCAGTTTTTGGATTTTGTACTGATCAAGAATACAAAAATTTTATGAAAGGTGTGATTGGTTTCGAAAAAGATCTGGTTCGACAGGGGACTATACTGGTTAAACTATATTTCAGTGTCACCAGAGAAGAGCAGGCTCGTCGGTTCAATCGGCGTAAAACTGATCTGCTGAGACAGTGGAAATTGTCAGAGGTTGATGTTCAAGCTCAGGAGCGGTGGGATGATTTCACCAATGTGAAATATGTAATGTTGAAAAAAACGCATACTGCACCTGCGCCATGGACGATTATTCGCTCAAATGATAAGCATCAGGCCCGTCTTAATGCCATGAAAACAATACTGAACAGCGTTCCCTATGAGCGTCTGGATTCAGATCTGGACTTTGTTCCCGATAGCAGTATTGTTTATTCAGGTGCCCATGAAATAGAAATTATGGAAGCTCAAAGACTGCGTGAAGGCAAGTTTGTTACCTAGAATAATATCAATGGCACCAATATATTATTAGTTCGGAATTAGGGTCAATAGTATATCTCATTAAATTAATTATTAAATTCAATGAGATATACTATTTGACTCTGCTCCTGTTTCTACTCAATCCACTTAAGATGGGTGAGCCGCCCATGCTTCCGGAATATCTGTTTTGGTAAAAATAGTATACAATTAAAGCTTGTTGTTAATGACTCATTAAAATTTTTTAGAGCAAGCCTTTTGTGAAAAAAACCTTGACTATTGCTATCACTTTCCAGCCGCTTCGTATCTTTTCAATAATTCCTGTTTATATTTTGTTTTTTTTATCAGTTAATCTTTATGCAGAGCAATTGTCTCTGTCTGAGACTATCACTCTTGACGGTGATTTTACTCAGGGAGGAATTGTAATAGGTCAAACAATTCCTGATAGTCAGGTAATTTATGATGGAAAAGTGATCCGTGTTTCTTCTAAAGGATATTTCATCATTGGATTTAATCGGGATGAGTCTCCAGGCGTTACGCTGGAAGTAATAACTAAAAATGGCAAAACAATTACAAAGCAGCTATCAATTAAAAAAAGAACTTATAATATTCAGCGTATTGATGGTTTAGCAAAATCAAAAGTCTCTCCTCGAAAGCCAGAGGTCTTAACTCGTATTCGAAATGAAAGTGCCCAGGCAGCACAGGCGCGTTTGCTTGATGATAAGCGAACGGATTATCTGGAAAAATTTATCTGGCCGGCAACCGGTCCAATTACTGGTGTGTATGGAAGTCAGCGTATCTTAAATGGCAAACCACGACGTCCTCATTTTGGTGTTGATGTGGCGGCACCAACCGGTTCAGAAGTTATCGCACCGGCATCGGGTATTATTACCCTGGCAAATACTGATATGTTTTTTTCGGGTGGGACAATTATACTGGATCATGGTCACGGGCTCTCATCTACTTTTTTGCATCTGAGCAAACTTATGGTTAAATCAGGTGATATCATAAAACAAGGTGATTTGATTGCCAGAGTAGGTGCGACAGGAAGGGTAACGGGCGCACATCTGGATTGGCGTATGAATTTATTTAAAAGACGTGTTGATCCGCAATTGCTTGTATCCACTATGACTTATAATAAGGAATAACATTTAAAGTGTATCGTAACTATTTGAAAATTATTATTTATTTGATGATGTTTTGTTCGCCAATGGCACATTCTTCATTACTTGAAGTTTTTGTGTCGATTTTACCTCAACAATATCTGGTTGAGCGTATTGGTGGTAAATATGTTAATGTACACGTTATGGTCAAACCTGGACAATCACCAGAGACGTTTGAACCATCGCCAAAACTGATGTCTGTTTTTTCAAAATCTGCTCTTTATTTTACTATAGGTTTACCCTTTGAACAGATTTGGATTGAACGAGTAGCCTCACTCAATGACAAGGTTTTAATTGTTGAGACTCAACCGCTCTCAGATACTGGCAGCAATATTTTAATATCTGATCATGAAGCTAATAACTCCGCAGGTCACCATCACTCATGGGATCCACACACCTGGTTATCCCCCGTACTTTTTTTAAAGCAAGCTGATATTATTCGTCATCAGTTGACGATGCTTTCTCCAAAAAATAAGTTATACTATAACAATAATTACAATGAGTTATACAAAGAAGTTAATTTAATGCATGAGAAGTTTTTGAAACAATTTAAGAACTCTGATAAGCATAGTTTTATCACTTTTCATCCAGCTTTTTCTTATTTTGCACGTGAATACGGTTTAACCCAGATTTCTATTGAGATTGATGGTAAGGAGCCATCTGCTAAGCAGGTTGCCCAGGTCATTAATCGAATACAGGATGAAAATGTAGCTTATATTCTTATAGAAAAACAATTTAATCAATTGATCCCAAAAACGATCGCCCGTTCGGTTGGGGCGAATATTCTGGTGCTTGATCCCCTTGCTCTGGACTATCTGGTCAATATGAAAGATATTGCAGAGAAAATTAACAAAGCACTTTTTTAGAGATTTTTATGACCAGCATTGTTCCTGAAAAAAACCTGGCGATTGAAATTAATGAACTTAATTTTTCATTCGAATCATTATTGATCCTCGAAAATATTAATATGAATATTGAACCTGGGGATTTTGTTGGTCTGGTGGGTCCTAATGGTGGAGGAAAGACAACCTTACTCAAACTGATTCTAGGTATCTATAAAGCCCAGTCGGGTCAAGTTAAAGTCTTTGGTAAACCAATCAAGAACCAGCGAAAACTAATTGGTTACGTACCTCAATATGCCAATTTTAATAGTGATTTTCCGATTTCAGTCCAGGATACTGTTTTACAGGGACGTCTTGGGATCAGCCGTTCTATAGGACGTTATAGCCGCTATGATAAGCAAATTGCACACAAAGTGATGAGAGAAACTGAAATAGATAACCTGGCACAGCGTTCAATTCAATCACTGTCGGGGGGGCAGATGCAAAGAGTACTCGTCGCTCGTGCACTGGCTGCAGAGCCTGAAATATTGCTTTTAGATGAACCTACTGCAAATATTGATCAGCGTGCGGAGAAGGATATTTTTGATTTGTTTAAAGCTATTAACCAACGCATGACGATATTAATTATATCTCACGATATTAGCTTCGTTTCTGATTATATAAATAAAGTTTTCTGTCTGAATAAAACCATGGTTTGTCATGATTCATCTCCTGTGACCAGTGATACTATTAACACTCTGTATGGAGGGCATATTAGTGAAGTTCACCATCATCACTGATATTTTGACTCATCTTTTTAGAGTAACAATAACTAAATAACTGTTTTCTAAATGATAAATATTATTTACCGACAGCTGGTATAAACAATAGAAACTGATACTCAGTGTGCACTATTTAGGAATGCTAATTTAGTATTACTATATACCCGATAGATTGAAATCTTGAATAACTAAATTTACAAAACAGGCTTTATAAAAAAATAATATGTTTGAATTTTTTACAGCGTTAACATCTCAGGCTTTTTTGCAAAATGCCTTGCTCGGTGGAATTCTTGCAAGTATTGGTTGCGGTTTGACGGGAAGCTTTGTTGTGGTTAATCGTATTAGTTATATGGCCGGCGGGATTGCGCATTCAGTATTAGGCGGTATGGGTGTTGCCTATTTTTTTGGTTTAAACCCATTTGCAGGAGCATTAATTGCCGCTTTACTGGCTGCTGTGATTATTGGTGTTATCAAGTTAAAGTGGCAACATCAGGAAGATACAACCATTGGCGCTGTTTGGGCTGTTGGTATGGCAATAGGTATAATATTTATTAGCAAATCAGAAGGATACAATACAAACTTAATGTCATTTCTATTTGGAAATATCCTGTTTATCTCAACTGAGCAACTTTTTATTATGCTCATACTCGACATTATTACCATTATTTTTGTTGCTGCCTTTTATAAGCAACTAGTGGCTATTTCCTTTGATATTGAATTTGCAACAGTGCGCGGGATCAATGTTAATTTGTTCTATTTGCTGCTGCTTTGCCTGATAGCCATTACTGTCGTTTTATTGATTCAGGTTGTTGGTCTTATTCTAGTGATTGCATTATTGACACTGCCAGCAGCGATTGCAAAACAATATGTTCATTCCATTGGTCTTATGATGCTTCTGGCCGCTATACTTGGGGTGCTATTTACAACAACAGGCCTGTTTATCTCCTATGAACCTGATTTACCAGCCGGTGCTACTATTATTCTCGTTGCCGGTGTGGCTTATTTGTTATCAAGCTTGTTTAAATCCTTTATTCGTTTCAAGCGTTCATCTCGAATAAAATCTTAGATTCTTTTAAACCTATAGAGTCAAATGCAAATAGATCAACACACTATAAATTTGATATTGATTGCAATAACTGGTTTTATTACTGGTGCAATTCTCTTCTGGCTATACTACCGCTCAAAAATAGCTTTACGGCATAATCTTTCAGTAAGAGAGTTGCAGTTACAGCATGATTCTGAACGTAAGATATTTAACCTTGATATTGAAAACCTGGAAAATGAACTGGACTTAATTCGTCAGCAACTGGCTGATAAAGATATTGCATTGTATAAAAAAATAGATGAGCTTTCTAAAATGAATGAGCTAAAAGCTATTTATGCAACTCGTGCGGCACAGGTAAATGATTACAAAGAATCTCTGGAGACATCATTCCAGGAGTCACAAGAGTTAAGGGATGAAGCACACCGTTATGAGAAACAAGTGTCAGAAGTTCAAATAAAAGCCGATGAAAAATTAAAGGCAGCACAGCTTATCATTGAAAATCTTGAGCAGTCAAAAGTCCAGCTCAAAGAACAGTTCGAATTGCTTGGCAATAAGATATTTTCCCATAATGCCAGGGAATTAAAGCAATCCAATCAACAGGAGATGACTCATTTATTAACACCATTTAAAGAACAATTTACTGAGTTTAAACATAAAGTTGAACAAATTCATGAAACAGAATCCCGAGATCGTATTTCCTTAGTTGAACAGGTGAAACAATTGTCATCTCTTAATCAGCAAATTAGTGAGGATACTGTCAATCTGACCCGGGCATTAAAAGGTGATGTTAAATTTCAGGGTAACTGGGGCGAAATGATCCTGGAAAATTTACTGGAAAGCAGTGGCTTGCGAAAGGATCTTGAATATATTATTCAACCTGCTTTTCATGGTGAAAACAATAATTTACTACGTCCTGATGCGGTCATTAATTTGCCGGATAAAAAGACGGTAATTATTGACTCTAAAGTGTCATTAAAGAGTTATTCTCAATATGTGTCTTCTATTGATGCTGAAGAACAAAAAGCCTGCCTTAAAAGTCATATTCAATCTTTAAAGAACCATATTAAAATACTTTCAGATAAAGATTATTCTGCTATTAGTGAATTGCATTCACTGGACTTTGTCTTGTTATTTGTGCCAATAGAGCAGGCTTTGATGCTGGTCATTAATGAAGAGCCGGAAATTATATTTGCAGCCTTTCAGAAAAAAATTATTTTGGTGAGTGCCACAACATTATTAGCCACAGTACGCACAATTGAGAACTTTTGGCGGTATGATAAGCAACAATCCAATGCTGAAGAAATAGCAAAAAAAGCAGGTGATATGTTAGATAAGTTTTCTTTATTTGTCGCAGAGCTGGAAAATATCGGCCACCAGTTAGATAAGGCCAAAAGTAGTTATAATACTGCTCATAACCGCTTGTTTAGCGGCAACGGTAATCTTATCTCCAGAGCTAAAGCGATACAGGAGCTTGGCATAAAAGGCAAAAAATCATTATGACTCGGCAATACATAACACCCTTTGGTGAATATTCCATAAAACGAATTCCTGATAATGATAAGAATCTGCAGGCCTGGAATTCAGCCGATTTGCACATTCTCAAACAATTGCTTGAATGGCTTCAGTCCGGTCGCTTAAATTTAGAAAAGTCCAGAATTTTAATAATAAATGATGCCTTCGGTGCTTTGGCTGTGCCTTTGTCACAATTTTCATGTGATTCTTATAGCGATTCATTTATAAGTCATGAGGCAACGATTCAGAATATCAAAGCTAATTGCCCTGACAATCTTAAAAATCTGACATTGATAAAAAGCACTGAAGACATAGATGGAAAATATGATCTGGTTATTTTTAAAGAGGCAAAGAATCAGACCTTTTTTAAGTGTGAAATGTCCAAACTTATCGGGCATCTTAATCCAGAGGCACTTATTTTAGGCGGTATGATGGCAAAAAATTTGCAAAAAAATACCCTGAATATGCTCAGCCAGCTCATTGGACCAGCTCATGCTTCACTAACATGGAAAAAATCCAGACTGGTCTTTGTAGAACCAGAAGCAGAACCAGAATCTGCTTCAGTTGATGCAAAAAAATATAGCCATGGGCAGGACAAATGTACTACTACCTTTCAACTGGAGGATTCAAAAGCGCTTATTTACAATCAGGCTAATGTGTTTTCCAGAAATAAGCTTGATATCGGCACACGATTTTTTTTACAGAACTTCCCTGATAGAAAACAATATGACAATATCATTGATTTAGGCTGTGGTAACGGGGTTTTGTCCCTAAAGGCGGCGCAACTCAACCCGCAAGCCAGTATTACCTGTATTGATGAGTCCTATATGGCGGTTGCTTCTGCAAAAATGACTCTGGAGGCAAATTTGCAAACAGGATGCTTGAATTTGCAATATATTGCAGCGAATGCTTTATCAGGGGACATTGAAACAAATGTCCAGGAAAAAACAGATTTGATCCTGTGTAATCCTCCTTTTCATCAGCAGTATGTCGTTGGCGATGCCATTGCCTGGCAAATGTTCAAACAATCAAAAAGTGTGTTGAAGAAGGGGGGGGAGCTTTGGATTGTGGGTAATCGTCACTTAGGTTACCATTTAAAACTAAAAAAAATATTTGGTAACCAGACACTTGTTGCGGCTAATGACAAATTTGTTGTTATAAAAGCAGTTAAAATGTAAATATTATCAAAAAATTATACATCATCATAAATATTGAAAGTATCAATATGATTGCCGCCTTCATTTAATATTTTTATGCGCTCATCGGTAACAACTTTTTTCGCGCTGGTAAAAAACTCATTACTCTCAGCGACATCAGAAAAAAACTTCTTTTTTGCCTCAACGATGTCTTTGGCATCAATTTCATGCTCTATAAATGCGGTATGTCTAAAAATGTACTTCATATTATAAATAATCCTAATCTTTGATGGTAATACTTTCTATATACTTATTAAATAGCAGAATTTCTTATATTTATCAAGGTTCTTTTATAATACATAAGTTTATCACTGCCTTATTTTGAATTGTCTTGTTTTAGAGAGAGCTCTAGTAGAAAGTCTGTATAAACAGCATTGAATTGAGAGCTTTCTCTATCAGCATCTGAAGATCCTAAAAACATTTACTCGCTTCATTAACTGCTAAAGAATAAGAGTGTCCTAGTTGTGCTTTTTCATTTTTACTAACATTCATTATCCAACCTAAATGATTTGTGTCAAATGTTTTGTCACTTATTAACTGTATAACGGTTAATAATTCACTTGAAACATAGTCATTTTTATCCCATAAACCGGGTGTTGATTGCTTATTGTCGATGATAGTGTCAATGATATTACGCTGGTGTTTCTTATCATGAAACATCAAAAGCTGTTTGTTTTGATTGGTAATTAATGAAAAAGCATGAGAACCGCAATATTCAGGAAATTGATAATTACAGACAAGCATGTTCTCTTTTATTGAGGGCATTTTTTCAGATTGAGGTTGATTACAATGAATTTTCACTGTTTTTGATATCTTTATAACAATATCTGAGTCGCCATATCGTGAATTAAAAAATTCATTAATTGTCTTACTGACAACCCCCTGTTTACTTGATGTTGCTGCTGATGTTGCCAAAGGTGTTGAAATATTTTTAGTCGCTGATTTTACCGTAGCTGAACTTTTGGAGTTGTCTTCAATGGTTGTCGATGTGTTTGCCTTTGTCGCTTCTGAGTTGGGTCGTACATAACGAGTGGGGTTGGTGGAATCAATTTCTTCATTGTCAGTTTCTTTTTCAATACTTACCTTTCGGGTTTTTGATAAGGTATGGGTATCTGAATTCAGGGGGGGGGATGCACCGACAGGGCGATAGTCATTATCATCAAACTTAGTATTTAAACCGCAGGCAGATAAATAAAACAGGCACACACATGTAAAAGAAAAGCTGATATATTTCATTAAAATTACCGTTTATCCATAACTATTTTTTTTATTCCTTATAAAAGTCTATCAATTTTGATATCACTTTACAAATATTGATTGGGTCTAATAAACTACATAAAAAAATAGTGGAATTAATAAATCATTTTATGCTAATATGAATTATCAAATTAAACTATTAAATAATTAAAGGACTAATTATTATGCCGCACGTTACTCGGTTGGGTGATATGTGTATAGGACACGGATGTTTTCCTTCAAGATCCTCTATTTCCTCTAGCTCAAATGTCCTCGCAAATAGCATCCCTTCCATGAAAGTTGATGATGTTTATGCTTTATATGGCTTCAGTAGTTGCGTATCACATCCTGGGGACTTAGCCGTAAGTTTATCTTCTATATTTCTAAACCTTCTTTTACCACAAAGAAAAAAATCAGAACTTGTAAACTCAGATAGAAAAATGACGACTAAAAAGAAACAGTTAGTCCAGAAGAATGTACATGCTCAATTAAGTTTATAAAAGATGATTATAATAAATGATAGCCTCACAAAACTTATTACCAATCCAATTTCATCAGAACATACGGCTGGTATCAATGTTTGCTACGATGATGAGTATGAGTTTATTGAGGATGAATTAGCAAAGCAAGGCTCCATGATTGACCGAGGTCCAGTAAATTGGGAAAAGGTATCACAAGCCTGTATTAACATACTAAGCAGTAAATCAAAAGATTTAAAAGTCTCTTGCTATTTGACTCGTGCCTTATTTGAGGAGCATGGCGTTTCAGGTATTAAAACAGGTTTGATTATTAATTATCAAATTCTTATCACCTATTGGGATAATTTATTTCCGATAAAAGCAAGAGCACGTAGTAATGCTTATGAATGGTTGTCAGATAAATTTGAAATTATTTTAAGTGAACTCGTGCCTGATATCAGGCAGCTTGATGAACTGGATGAAATTTATCAAATAATAAAAAAAATTGAACAACTTTTAAATGCGAGACTTAAGAAAAAAGCACCGGCATTAGGTAATTTTAGGCGTCTTATCCTTGCACAGATTGAACCTCTTAAAGAGTCGAAAAAAATTGAAGATGAACGCATTCATGAACTCAAAACGATACAAAATATTAAAGACAATAGAATCATAGAAAATGAAAAAAATCAGTCTTCTATTATAACAACAGAGAATTCTGAACGTACTACTGAAACTATTGTCGAAAAAAATTTAACAGAAACAGATACAATAAATTCAGTGAAAAATGCAATTTTATCAAACACTGAAAAGGTAAAATTAAATCACACAACTGATTTTAATTCTACATCAATTAATCTACCTGAAATAAACAATGAGAAAGATAAAAATAAGATCATTCACCAGTGTCATGAAGCAATGAGAAATTTATCTTTATGGTCCTTGAGACAAAATCTGGATTCACCTTCGGCTTATGCAATGAATCGATTCTCAACCTGGATGGGGATCACTCAACTTCCTATGCACAAGAATAATGTCACGCCATTGAGATCTTTACCAAAAGATAAAATAAATTATTATAATAATTTATTTGAAAGTAAAAATTATCAGGAGCTGATACCTCAGGTAGAGCAAAGTTTTTCTAAAGCACCATTTTGGCTGGATGCACATTACCTGGTTGCTGTTTCATTAGAAGCCTTAGGAATGCATGAGTCAGCCATTCAGGTCAAAGATCACCTGGCGTTATTTTTACGTCAATATCCAGATTTGTGTTTTTTAAAATTTATGGATAACATTGGCTTTGCTGATGAGACAACTAAACAATGGATAAATACTGAAGTATTAGCAAATAATCCTGATCTGACAATTCAATCTTCAGGTACTGATCCTGAAATGGATTATGAATCAGTCATTAATGAGGCAGGTTTGTTGCTGAAAGTACAAAAAATGAATGAAGCCATTGCACTATTTCAAGATAAAATTAAAGTACAAAGTAATTTAAGAAAAAAAACATTCTGGAAATATTATCTTGCAAAATTCTGCTATGATAATGCTCAGAATAAATTAGCTTTTTTTCTTTTAAAAGAAATTGATGGAATTTTTTTAAAAAATAAATTAGAATGCTGGGAACCTGATTTAGAAAAGAATATCGTTTATCTTCTAATTCGCACATATAGGAATCGCTCGCAAGCAGAGAGTTTTGAAGAAATATCAAATACTGATAATTTTGAAAAAGAAATCTCACATTTGTATTCAAGGCTCTGTCAGCTTGATCCGATCCTTGCATTAGATGTTTAATCGGGATGTCTAAAATGGTTTAATAGTTAAACGTATTTAACTATTAATGGATTAAAATTGTACAAACAAAATGGATTAAAAGGAGTAATATTATGGCCAAAGAAGGCTCAGTCGCCCCTAAAGAACGCATCAATATCAAATATTCCCCAAGTACTGGTGACAGTAAAGAAGAGATCGAATTGCCATTTAAAGTTATGGTGATGGGTGATTTTACACAAAGGGAAGATGAACGTCCTGTCGAAGAAAGAAAACCAATCAATATCAATAAAGATAATTTCAATGAAGTCTTAAGTAAACAAAAATTATCTATCAATTTAAATGTTGCTGATAAATTATCTGATGAAAGTTCAGATGAAGAAGCTTCTGAACTTTCAATAAATCTTTCATTTACCAGCTTAAAGGATTTTGAACCTGAAAGTATTGTCAGGCAAGTCCCAGAACTGAGTAAACTTTTAGAGCTTCGTGAAGCGCTTGTTGCTCTTAAAGGTCCATTAGGAAATGTGCCGGCCTTTAGAAAAGAAATTCAGGCAGTCCTCCAGGATGATAATAAAAAAGAACAACTTATGTCTGAGTTAAAAATAACTTAAACAATAAGTTAAATATCAGCTATACCCCAATAAAATATTCAGCTTATTAAAATAAGCAACACAGGATGATTTTTAAAGAAAGGAGTCTTTTATGCCCGCCAGTTCAGAAACTATTGTAGAACAACAACAATCAGAAACAAGTTCTTTACTTGACTCAATTGTAAGTCAAACCAAACTTAAACCTGCAGATGAAGGGTATGATATTCAACGTAAAGGTGTCAGTGCTTTTATTTCTGAATTAATAAAACCAAAAAATAAAGGTGAACGAGTTAATAAAAATCTGGTTGATAAAATGATTGCTGAGCTTGATCAACAGATGAGTCGGCAGCTTGATGAAGTTATGCATCATAATAAACTTCAAAGTCTTGAATCATCCTGGCGTGGTCTTAAACTGTTAATTGATCGCACAAACTTTCGGGAAAATATAAAAGTTGAGCTTTTAAATGTTTCGAAAGACGATCTTCTGGATGACTTTGAAGATGCACCTGAAGTGGTTAAGTCTGGGTTGTATAAACAAGTTTATACTTCTGAATTTGGCCAATTTGGTGGTGAGCCTGTCGGGGTCATGATTTCAAACTATCAATTCAGTCCATCTACACCGGATGTTAAATTAATGCAGCATGTTTCCAGTGTAGCATCTATGTCACATGCGCCTTTCATTGCCAGTGCTGGACCGCAATTTTTTGATCTGGATACTTTTGAAGGCTTACCAAATTTAAAAGATTTAAAATCAATTTTCGAAGGCCCAAAATATGCCAAATGGAATTCTTTTAGAGGATCTGAAGACGCTCGCTATATTGGCCTGACAATGCCGAGGTTTTTACTAAGACCACCCTATGATGCAGAAGAAAATCCAGTAAAAGTCTTCAATTATGAAGAAAATGTAACTAATGACCATGAAGATTATTTATGGGGGAATACTTCCTTTACTCTTGGCTCACGTTTAACCGATAGTTTTGCTAAATTTAGATGGTGCCCAAACATCATTGGTCCTCAAAGTGGTGGTTCAGTGGATGATTTACCTTTGCATCATTTTGAATCTATGGGTGAAATTGAAACTAAAATACCTACAGAAATATTAATTTCAGATAGAAAAGAATTTGAACTTGCGGAAGAAGGTTTTATCCCTTTAACAATGAGAAAAGGCACGGACAATGCGGCATTTTTCTCTGCTAACTCAACACAAAAAAATAAGCGTTTTCCAAATACTCCTGAAGGCAAGGTGGCAGAAACAAATTATAAGCTAGGCTCTCAATTACCTTATATGTTCATAATTAACCGTCTCGCACATTACCTGAAAGTGATCCAGCGTGAAAACCTGGGCACCTGGAAAGAACGCAGCGATCTTGAGCGTGAACTGAATACCTGGATAAGACAATATGTTGCTGATCAGGAGAATCCTGCAGAAGAAGTACGCAGCAGACGCCCATTACGTTCAGCCAAGGTTGAAGTGACTGAAGTTGAAGGTGAACCAGGCTGGTATCGAGCGGCCTTACATGTCAGACCACATTTTAAATATATGGGATCAGACTTTACTTTATCTTTAGTTGGAAAACTTGATAAATCCTGAGTAGAACTTATGCGCTTATAAATTAATTGATTTCCCCATCCCCTTTATTAATAAACTTTTTTAAAGTATGGGGTAGAGTCAACTTCTGATTTTTTTTTATTGAACCTGTATAATATTGCCGAGTCTAAGAAATAACTCTTAGTCCACAAACATCGGCATATTATATGATTAATTATCAGATTAAGTTCTTAACTTTCCTGTCTTTTTTTCTTTTAAGCTCAATTGTTTACGCTCAAAGCAATAAAACACTGGATCAATTTTATCAGTCAACTATTAGTTTACAGGCTGATTTTGAACAAACCATTCGCAGTACTCGTGGAAAAATAATTGAATCGTCACTTGGCAGTCTTATTCTGAGCCGTCCGGATAAATTTATTCTGGAATACACCACCCCAGCAGAACAAAAATACATATCTAATGGTAAAACCATCTGGATTTATGATGTTGAGTTAGAACAGGTTAGTATTAAAAACTTGGATGAGAACCTGGGTGACTCACCAGCTTTACTATTAAGTAGTCATACCAATGTCTATAAACATTATGTGGTCACTGATATCATGATGCAGCAGGCAGATGATATTTCCTGGGTTCAGTTGCAGGCAAAGGGAGCAGAAATGACTTTTGAAAAGGTTATTCTTGGCTTTAAAAACAATACACTGATGCAAATGACTATGTATGATAGTTTTGGGCAAGTAACTGAACTAAAATTTACTAAAGTTCAGCTCAATAAGCCTTTTGCACATCGTCAATTTAATTTCATTCCACCTGATGATGTGGATGTTATTGGTTCTGTACGTGCACAATAAATTCTCTGAAAATAAGCAGGGTGATCTGCTGAATTCAGATGTTCAGTCTTCTCTTCATGAGGCTAAACTGAATTCACCGCTTGCCGATAGAATGCGTCCTGACTCACTTGATACTTATCTGGGCCAAAGCCATATACTGGGAGAAGGAAAACCCTTAAGAGTCGCATTAGAAAGTGGTAATCCACATTCTATGATCTTCTGGGGGCCTCCGGGTGTCGGCAAGACCACGCTCGCTCGATTAATAGCTCACTATGCTGATGCCCAGTTTTTATCCATTTCTGCAGTCCTTTCTGGTGTTAAAGAGATCCGTCAGGCCATTGAGCAGGCGAGACAGCATTTTCAGGCATATCAACAAAAAACTGTTTTGTTTGTTGATGAAGTGCATCGTTTTAATAAATCTCAACAGGATGCTTTTTTACCCTATATCGAAGACGGAACCTTTGTTTTTGTCGGAGCTACGACTGAAAACCCTTCATTTGAGCTCAACAATGCTCTATTGTCCCGGGCCAGAGTCTATTTATTAAAAGTTTTCAATCAGGATGAATTGCTTCAACTTCTTGAGCTAGTGCTTCATGATAAACAGCGTGGTCTTGGTGAACTTGCTTTGTGTATTAGTGATGAAGATAAACTTCATTTGACCAATGCTGCAGATGGCGATGCCAGAAAATTATTAAATTTAGTGGAAATTGCTTCAGATTTAACTGAGCAGATTGATGATAAAAGCATCATCTCCTCCGATATTATTACCCAGATTGTTTCAGGCACAACACAGCGTTTTGATAAGGGGGGAGATATCTTTTATGATCAAATCTCTGCTTTTCATAAGTCAGTGAGAGGTTCTTCACCTGATGGTGCTTTGTACTGGATGTCGAGAATGATTGATGCAGGATGCGATCCGCTCTATATTGCACGACGACTATTGGCTATTGCATCAGAAGATATTGGCAATGCTGATCCTCGGGCCATGCAAATTGCTTTGAATGCATGGGATGCTTTTGAACGCCTGGGACCGCAGGAAGGCAATCGAGCTATTGCTCAAGCAGCAGTTTATTGTGCCCTGGCAGCAAAAAGTAATGCGGTTTATCTGGCTTTTAATGCAGCTATGGCCTGTGCCAAAGATGCGGGCTCCCTTGAAGTACCTATCCATCTACGTAATGCTCCAACAAAACTCATGAAATCATTGGGTTATGGTGATGAGTATCGCTATTCCCATAATGAACCCGAGGCCTTTTCTGCTGGTCAAAGCTATTTGCCTCCTGAGTTAAATGATGATTTAAATTTCACCCCTTTGTTTTATTCCCCTCAATCTCGTGGACTCGAAATTAAACTTAAAGAAAAACTTGAATATTTACAATCTTTAAATATTAATGCCAAAAATAAATAATTTCAGGTTTATCACATTAGCCTGTCCTTTTTAAAATGCCCATCTAATCATTATATTTCTTTCTTTCTTAAGGTTTATTTAAGGTTCGTTCACTAAACTGGCTTCAATGGAAATTTATTTGGAGTTTGCTCAGTGAATACAGCAACAAAAACAGAAAATATTGCCCTGTTCTCAAAAATCAGTTCAAAACCAGGTTCAAAAAAAGGTTCAAAAAATAAAAGCAGAAATCCGCTAAAAAATAAAAAACATCAGCATATTTTTACCTCTCAAATAAATTATTTTACACCGGGAGAGTCTGAACGAGCACGCCTTGAAAATTTTATTCAGAGTGTTTATAAAAAATACTACAACACAGAAATAAATGAATTTTACCCAAATCTTCTTGCTATTGAATCGGATGATATACTTCAGAAGCGCTCAATAAAAGCTGTAGCCGGGATCCGTAGTGCCGAATTAGAAACGTTATTTTCAGAATACTATCTTTCAGATAAGCTTGAGAATGAACTGTTTCAGATCTACCATAAATCTATCACCCGAAAAATAATTGTTGAGGTTGGAAATTTATCACCTGCTAATATTGGACAGATGCGTTGGTTAATAACTGCAATCACTGCATTTTTGTACTCTGCTGGTTTTAAGTATATTGTTTTTACGGGTGTTCCAGGAATTTCAAATGCTTTTAAGCGTATGCATATCCCCATAGAAATAATAACAGAAGCAAAACGTAATTATTTACCTATAGAGATTAGAAAAAAATGGGGGCCTGAATATTATATAAATAAACCAATGGTTTTTTCAGGTGATATTGTTAAGGGTTTTGAAATTATAAAAAACAGTATTTACAATTCAAATAAGAAGTTAATCCCTCTTTTTGAAAGAGCCTGTTCTCTTGGCAAAAAAATAAGTGAATGCCCTCATAATTTGACCAGTGAAGTCGCATGAACTTACTTGCTGAAAAAGTCACTAAGGTTGCTGAAAAAAATCCAATCAGGGTAGCTATACAGAGTGAAACCACTTCACTAAGCTATGAAGAATTACTATTGGAAATTCAAAAAGCTTCAGAATATCTTAACTTAATATCGATGCCTGAACAAAAAGTCTATGCTGTTCTTATGGCTAATAACCCTGCCTGGGCAGTATTAGATTTAGCATTATTATTTAATGATCATTGTGCGGTGCCATTGCCGGAATTTTTTTCATTAAACCAATTAAAGCATGCAATTGCTGATTCAAAGGCTGAATATCTGATAATCGAAGAATCAGTTATTAACTCTAAAGTAATTGATGAGATACTTGATTTATTTGCAGACAAAGACAGTTTCACTATTGCTGGAAAGAAACTGGCCTGTTTAAAGATCAAACAACAAGAAAAACAAAAGAAAAAAAATACTCAGAATATTTCTAAAATTACTTATACTTCAGGCACAACGGACAAGCCAAAAGGTGTACTTCTGACAGAAGAGATCATTATGTCAAAAGTTGTTTCACTAAAAATAGCTAGTGAAGCAAACACCAATGATATTTCACTTTCAATTCTGCCTTTATCTACTCTTCTTGAAAATATAGGTGGTCTTTATGTACCCCTTTATTGTGGCGCAACTATTATTATTTTATCACCTGAAACTATTGGTTTAACTGGCTCAAGTCATATCGAAAAAGATAAGTTATTGGCAGTCATACACAAATATCAGCCAACAGCTTTTATTATTATTCCTCAGCTGCTGCAATTATTCATTCATGCCATAGCCAGTGGTTATAAATTGCCAGACTCTCTGCGCTTTATTGCAATGGGCGGGGCTCCTGTTTCACGAAAAATTCTTGAGCAGGCTGTGCAATGTCACATTCCTGTTTATGAAGGTTATGGCTTATCAGAAGCTGTCTCAGTTATAGCTGTTAATAACCCCTCAGTTAATCGTATTGGTTCTGTTGGACAGGTATTAGACAATCACAAAGTGAAAATAAGTAATGAAGGTGAAATCCTGGTTAAAGGCCAACTGTTTGAAGGTTATTTAGGGCAAACTACCCGAGACAGTAATAACTATTATCCAACCGGTGATTTAGGTCATTTTGATGAAGATGATTTCCTATATGTAACGGGGCGCATTAAGAATGTTATTAATACCTCGTTTGGTCGTAATATTTCACCAGAATGGATTGAAAAGGAATTAGAAACTATCCCATTGGTCATGCAATGTGTCGTTTATGGTCATGGAAAGCCTGGGTTGGTTGCCCTGCTTGTTTTAAGAAAAGAAGTTAAAAAAAATACTTCAAGAGAAAAGCTAAGTGAATTTATTAATCAAGTTAATTTAAGTTTGCCGGACTATGCCATAGTTCGTAACTTTATTATAACTGATGTTCCTTTTAGTGTAGAAAATTCTCAGCTAACAGGAACTGGCAGAGCTAAGCGGGAAATCATATTTAAAACATATCATGCTCAACTTGAGCAATGTTATGTCAATGATGCCAATGAAAACAACTATGTATAAAAAATGTGTAAAAAATGTGTAAAAAATTATCAAAAATAATAGTGGAGGATGTTTGTGAGTGATTTCTTTAATTTACTAATGACTGCAACAGAAAAACAACGATTTGAATTTCAAAAAATTGACACCTTACAGCGGGGTAGTATCGGTGATATTTCTTTGCAAACATATCAGGCATTCTTAATTCAGGCTTATCATCACGTAAAGCATACTACACCCTTGTTAATGGCTTGCGGCAGCAGAATTCCTCATCACAAAGAATGGCTGCGTAATGCTATTGCTGAATATATAGAAGAAGAACTGGGACATCAGGAATGGATATTAAATGATATCTCGGCAACTGGACTAGACCCTGAATCAATTCGCTCAGGAGAACCACACCAATCAACCGAACTCATGGTTGCTTATGCTTATGACATGATTGAACGTATTAATCCGGTTGGTTTTTTTGGTATGGTCTTAGTCCTGGAAGGGACTAGTGTTGCTCTGGCAACAAATGCTGCAGAAAAAATCCAAAAAAAACTTAAGCTTCCAGATACTGCATTTAGCTATCTCTCATCTCATGGCTCATTGGATATTGAACATATGGGATTTTATGAAAAATTAATGAATCAGGTAATAGATACTGATGATCAACATACCATTATTCATGCCGCAAAAATGTTTTATAAACTTTATGGTGATGTTTTTCGCTCCATACCAGTCTGAAGTCAGTAATAGTTACTAATAATTTATAAACAACAGGAAAATAAAATGAATATTAAATTACCAAAAGTGAGTAATGTTACTTCATCTTTATCTCTATTATTAACAATTGTTATATCTTTATTTTTACCTTTAAAAACTGCTTTTGCTAATAATCTTGATGATACGATTAATTCATTACAATATGATTGGGCTATTGCTAACTACAAAACATCGACTAATGATTTAGAAAAAGTCTTTCAACAATTAACTACAAAAGCAAAAGAAGCTGTAAATAAATTCCCCAATAATGCAGAACCACTCATATGGAAAGCTATTATTATCAGTTCAGATGCAGGAAAAAATGGTGGTTTTAGTGCATTAGGTAAAGTTAAAGATGCACGTATTTTACTGCTTAAAGCTGAAAAGATTGATCCTAATGTCTTAAATGGTTCAGTCTACACTTCCCTGGGTAGTCTTTATTACCAGGTTCCAGGTTGGCCTATTGGATTTGGTGATGATGAACAGGCTGAGATATATTTAAAAAAAGCGCTGGCATTAAACCCTGAAGGCATTGACTCTAATTATTTTTATGGTGATTTTCTACTTGAAAATGGTCACTATGCTGAAGCAAAGAAATACCTGCATAAGGCTTCAAATGCAGCTGCCCGAAAAACAAGGCCATTAGCTGACCAAGGTCGCCGTGAAGAAATTGCAGCTAAATTGAAAATTATTGAGCGCTACTAAAAAAAATAATTGAGATTATTTATGACAATGTTATCAGAAGAACGGATTATCCTGACGGGAGCTACCGGTGGAATTGGTAAAGAGCTGGCCAGACAGCTGCTTAATCAGGGGTGTAAACTGGGTCTTGTTGGTCGCTCTATGGAAAAACTGGAGCAGCTATTTGCTCATCTGAATGCTGAGTTGAATGTTGATACAAATCGGGTAATATTAATTTGTGTCGATATTACCAATAAAACAGGTCGACAAATGATTATTGATAAAATGGAAAAAAATTTCTATGGCTATGATCTGTTGATTAACGCCGCAGGAATTATGGATTTTAGCTCATTTATGAATCAAACGGATGAAAGAATTGAAGCTGTTTTTGAGACTAATGTTATAGCACCTATGTTGTTATGCAAAAAAGTACTTCCCTATATGATTTCTCAAAAAAAAGGCCATATTGTTAATATTGGCTCAATATTTGGTTCCATAGGTTTTGCCTGGTTTACTTCTTATTCAAGCAGTAAATTTGCTCTGCGTGGTTTTTCACAAGCCTTGCGTAGAGAATTAGCTGAAACATGTGTTAAGGTATCCTATATAGCACCCAGAGCTGTAAAAACCTCTCTCAATTCAAGTGCTGTTTATAATATGGCCAAACAAGTAAAAATGAATATGGATCAACCTGAACTTGTGGCAACATGGATTGTTGATTCAATTATTAAAGATCATAAAGAAAAATATCTTGGATTTCCTGAATCATTATTTGTCCGAATTAATGCAATTCTTCCAGGTATTGTTGATATAGCGACACGCTCGCAAAATAAAATTGCTCAAAAATTTATTGAATAAGACTTCATTGCTATCAAAAAGGCTAGTTATTAATGCAAATATTACTTGTTGAAGATGATGCCTCTCTAGCTTATGGCTTACAGCAGGCATTAACTCGTGAAGGGATGATTATCAATCATGTTACAAATGGAAAAGATGCACTGCATGTCGTTGAGACCTTCCCCCCTGATATAGTGCTACTTGATCTTGGGCTTCCTGATATCGATGGCACTAATGTGATCAAATCAATTAGAAGTTCTAAAAACTTAATACCTATTCTGATCCTCACGGCAAGAAATTCTGTCGAGGATACTGTTTTTGGTCTTGATTGCGGTGCAGATGACTATCTTGCAAAGCCCTTTGAAATACCTGAGCTGTTAGCACGTATCAGAGTGTTAGAGCGTCGTATCAGTACTACTATAGAATCAAATGAAATTGTTATAGAGCCTGTTTCCTTGAATACCAAAAATATGCAGGTTAAGGTTAATGCACAGGAAACTATTTTTTCTAAGAGTGAGTACATGCTTCTTAAGGCTCTTATGCAAAATGCGGGTAGAGTGCAAACCCGGGATAAGTTGGAGTCTCAGCTTTATAATTGGGGTGAAGAAGTCAGCAGCAATACTCTTGAAGTTCATATTCATCATTTACGAAAAAAAATCAGTAGTGATTTCATTAAAACTATACGTGGAGTGGGTTATACTATTAACAAATAGCCTAAATAACTGCTTCTATACGGTGAACATTATTTGCCGAGAGACCGCATCAGTTTCTATGATTGTGCTCGGACTTCGTCAAATCACACAATCATAAACTATAGAAGCTGATACTCTGAGCGTACTATTTAGGAATGGTTATTTAGAATAAGATTTAATGAAGAATATGAAATCAATTCGTTTTTTTTTAAGCATTGTCATTTTATCAACCATAACCATTATGGCATTTCTTGCTGCTTTAAATGGTTATAATGACAGTATGGCCAGCGCTGAAGAATTATTTGATACTGAACTTGTTGATAAAGCAAATTTACTTGCAATTTCTTACTCAGTCAGGCCTCCTGAAACCAGGATATCTGATATTGCCAAATTTGATCAGATAAAAGAGAGCCAGCAAAGTGAGCAATATTTTGCCTTTCAGATCTGGAAAAATGAGAAGATATTATTAACTTCAATTAATGCACCTCAAGATGCAATTGCACATTTTGAATCAGGCTTTCACTATAAAAACTTTCTTAATCATCGATGGCGTACTTATAGTCAATATAATAAAAAAACAAATATTTGGATATTAACTGCTGAGAGAATTGATATCCGCTATGTGTTAGCAGAAAATATTGTTTTAGAAACAATTATTCCTGTGGTCATTATGCTGCCATTTCTTGGACTCCTTATCTGGACTATTATTACTTATGGTCTTTCACCACTAAGAAACCTTGCCCAAGAACTGGGTGATAAAAGAGCCGATGATCTGACAGCTTTATCTATTGAAAACCAACCCGTTGAATTGATACAGGTTGTCAACTCGACTAATGATTTATTTGAACGTCTTAAAGCTTCTTTCCTTAGAGAGAAACGTTTTAGTTCAGATGCAGCTCATGAATTACGAACACCTATTAGTGCAATAAAAATACATCTGCATAATCTATCACATTTAATTTCTGAAGATGAGCAGAGTTTTATACAATTAAGATCATCAGTTGATCGCATGGGGCATCTTATCGAACAAATTTTAAACCTGAACCGAACGTCAACAGAACAATATATGAGTCGTTTTTCAACGATTGATCTTTATTCGCTGGCACAGGAAGTTATTGCCAGTGAATATAAACATTTTGCTCAAAAAAACCTGCAAATTTCTTTGGAAGGTGATTCTAATACTATCAATGGTGATAAATTTTCCCTTGAACTGCTTGTTCAGAACCTTATTAGCAATGCCTGTAAATATACACCTGAATCCGGTGAAGTATTGATTAAGGTTTATTGCAATGTTGGTGATATTATTTTTCAGATTGAAGATTCTGGATCAGGTATTCCAGTCGATAAGTATGAACGATTATTTGATCGATTTTATCGACTCGATGGTGATTGTCATACATCGAATACTATTGGTTGTGGTCTGGGGCTTGCTATTGTTAAACAAATTGTTGAACTTCATCATGCTGAAATATTCCTGGGTCAATCCAGTTTTAAAACAGGTTTAATGGTTAGAGTTGTTTTTTCCAAAGAAGATCTATCATGAATTATTTTATAAATCATGTCTGTCATTTTTTTAGATTCCAAATAATAATTTTTATCACTGTCTTTGTTTTACTCATTCCGGTTCAAGTTTATGCAGGCACTCCGATCATCCATATAGAGATCCGGAATCACTTGTTCATCCCCTCTGAGATCATAATTCCGAAAGAAACTAAGGTGAAGCTTATTATTCATAATAAAGATGAAACGGATGAAGAATTTGAAAGTTATGAACTTAATCGGGAAAAAGTTATTGTGGGCCAACGTAAAGGTGTCATCTTTATTGGCCCATTACCCAGTGGTGTTTACCCTTTTTTTGGTGAATTTTTTCCAAAAACTGCTCAAGGAAAAGTAATTGTTAAGTAGTAAAATATTATTATGCTTTAAGAACAGGTATTGCTTATGTTGTTAAGTTCCGTCATTATTGTTTTGCGTGAAGTCCTTGAGGCGGCATTACTTATCAGTATCCTTATCGCGCTGTCAAAAAAAACCAGTCTTAGTGCTCACTGGCTTATCTGGTCATGTCTGTTAGGTCTGTCGGGTGCTATTGTCTATGGCATGAATATTAATAACGTTTCAGACTGGTTTGATGGTGTTGGGCAGGAAGTGACTAACGCATTCATTCAATTGTTAATTTATTGTATGCTAGTTCTTTATATACTAATTTTATCTCGTTTTTTAGTTCATAAAAATACCTTTCATTTTCTTACCAGACTGATCATGATTATTATTGTTGCATTAGCAATCACTCGTGAAGGAACGGAAATTGTTCTATATTTTTTCAGTGTGACTCATAGCAAAACACATTTGACTGCTGTTGTTGGTATGACTATTGGTGCCAGTATAGGAGTGAGTGTTGGTTTTCTTTTTTATTATTTGTTGAATAGCTTAAAACTCGAACAGTCAATATTTATTGGTTTGATTTTATTACTTCTGGTTTCAGCGGGTATGGTTTCACAAGCTTCTTTATTACTTATTCAAGCGGACTGGTTGCCGGCTCAATTGCCGCTATGGAATTCCTCGGCGTTTATTTCTGAAAAATCTGTAACAGGACAATTATTGTATGTGCTGCTTGGTTATGAATCGACACCAACAGCATTACAGGTCAGCTTGTATGTATTAGCTATCATTGTTCCCATAGGATTGATGCAAGTTTTAAACAAAGTTTATCCAAAAAAAATCAATTTGGCTTCGCTTTAAATATGAATCATATTATTTATTCTACTCACCATCAATCGGGTGTTATCGCTAGTATTTGTCTTTTTTTCCTTGTGTCAGCTTCTATCGCTCAAGCAGATGGGAGTTTTATTGATAAAGTTTATCATCCCTATGTTCAACCTCATGAAAGAGAGTTTGAATGGCGGGCTAATATACACAAAGACACAGGCAAGAGTGAAAAAGAAAAATCAATGAATAATTCCCAGCTGCATCGTTTTGCCTACGGCCAGTCACTAAATGACTGCTGGTCTGCTGAGCTATATCTTATTGGCGAGAAAAATAAAGAGCATGATTTTAAAATTACTGCCGTTGAAATTGAGGCTCTTTGGCAATTAACGGAACAAGGTGAATACTCTCAGGATTGGGCTATGCTTTTTGAAATTGAGCATGAGCGTGACACTGACGTCAGTGAAGTTTCCTCTGCTTTGATTATTGAACAGCAATGGTCAAAGTGGGTAGGTACGGCAAATCTTTACCTGATTTATGAATGGGGGAGCAAAATTGATAATGAACTTGAAACAGCCATGGCATTACAAGGACGATATCGTTACTCAAAATCAATTGAACCGGCAGTCGAATTTTATAGCAGTGATGGCAGTGAAGGCATTGGTCCGGTTCTTTTAGGTAATATTAAACTCAGTGGCAGAAAAAACATACATTGGGAAGCAGGGGTTATCTTTGGTCTTGATCGTGAGACAGCTGATCAAACGTTTAAGTTTTTAATTGAATTCGAGTTTTAGATATAAAAAAAGAATAATAATAAGTGCTTAATTTTATATAATCTCAAAAGAAAAGCCTTCAATAATTCTGAGTTTCATTGACTCGCCGTTGTTTTTTCTCATAATTGAACATTTAAGTTTCAATATTCAAAATTGCTATTTTAGTTGCTCACCAGAAAAAATGTAAATTATCTGAATCACTTAATGAAAAAGAGTGAAAAGAAGCTTAAAATATTACACATTAATATGACTTTAGGATTAATTTTGGTCGAATTAGTTGTAATTGCAGTCGGTGGTGCATTAGGTGCAGTCCTGCGTTTTTTATTTTCTAAAGGCGTTTATGCTCAATTAGGGGGTAATTTCCCCTATGGTACGCTAAGTGTCAATGTACTTGGCTCATTTTTTATCGGCATTGCTTTTATATTATTTACTGAGCGTCTGACCCTTGGAGCAGAAACCCGATCTTTTATTTTGATTGGTTTTTTAGGTGCTTTTACCACTTTTTCAACTTTTTCACTTGAAACACTTCTCCTTTTACAGGAAGGCTTGTTAATAAAAGCGGCATGGAATGTACTTCTCAGTATTTTGCTATGCATTTTTGCCACCTGGGGCGGGATTGTTTTAGCTCGTTCGCTCTAGTAAATATTGTAGTAAAATTGCTCACATAATTTTATGCCAGGATAAAGAGATGCCACATACATTAAAAAAACAAGCTGTGACATTAGTTCGTGTTTACACTGATGACACCCATGGCCATATTGGTACAATGCTTGATAAACTGAATGCACGTGATGATGTGATTGGTGCAACCATTTTTCGGGGTATTGCGGGCTTCGGTGCACAGGGTATTTATAAAAGCAGCTTATTAGACTTGTCAGGACATTTGCCTATAGTCGTTGAGTTTTACCACAGCAGTGATAAAGCTGATGAAGTCATACAATTTATCCATGAGCAGATAAAAAATGCCCATATTATCAGTTGGCAAGTAAATCTTTCATTTGAACATTTAGACTAACCTTTTAGAGAAGGAATAATAGAAAACATGCTGGATCCAAAAATTTTACGAAATAACCTTGATGAAATGGCCGTTAAACTGGCCCGTCGAGGCTTTATTCTTGATACTAAAACTTTGTCAGATTTTGAGGAAGAACGTAAAGTTTTACAGGCCAGAACTCAGGAACTGCAGGCAGAACGAAAAAATAAATCAAAACAAATCGGACTTGCGAAAAAAAATGGCGAGGATGTTAGTGACATTCTTGCCGCAGTTGCCCGTTTCAGTGATGAACTCAAAGCCGCAGAAATACGTCTGAAAGAATTGCTGGAAGAAACCAATGATTATCTTATGACCATTCCAAATATTCCGCATGAAAGCACACCCGATGGTAAGGATGAAGATGAGAATGTTGAACTTCGCCTATGGGGCGAGCTCCCTGTTTTTGATTTTGAAGTCAAGGATCATGTCGATTTGGGGGTGGAGCTGGGAGATGGTTGGAATGCAAAGGGCGGTCTGATGGATTTTGAAAGTGCTGCTAAATTGTCGGGTGCACGTTTTAATGTTCTAAAAGGTCCCTTAGCCAGGATGCATCGCGCATTGATTCAACTGATGTTAAATACTCATACTGAAGAGCATGGCTATAGTGAAAACTATGTGCCCTATCTGGTTCGCCCTGATGCCTTACGGGGTACAGGACAGTTGCCCAAGTTTAAAGAAGAGTTGTTTGCAATTGAAGCCGATGAGGAAGCAATTAATGATAATAAGCAGCTTTTTTTAATTCCTACTGCAGAAGTGCCTGTAACGAACATGGTCAGAGAGTCTATCTTAGATGAAAATGAATTGCCGTTGCGCTTAACTGCACATACTCCGTGCTTTCGCTCTGAAGCAGGCGCCTATGGTAAGGATGTTCGCGGCTTGATTCGACAACATCAATTTGAGAAAGTTGAACTGGTACAGATAGTTAAACCTGAAGATTCCTTGTCAGCCCTGGATGAGTTACTGGGTCATGCTGAAAAAATACTGCAATTATTAAATTTACCTTATCGGGTGGTTTCATTATGTACTGGTGATATAGGCTTTTCTGCAACTAAAACTTTTGATATTGAAGTATGGGTACCCGCACAACAAACCTATCGTGAAATTTCTTCCTGTAGCAATTTTGGTGATTTTCAGGCTCGTCGCATGTTAGCTCGCTGGCGTAACAAAGAAACTGGAAAACCTGAGCTGGTTCATACCGTTAATGGCTCTGGTCTTGCAGTTGGGCGAACACTGGTGGCCATTATTGAAAATTACCAGCAGGCAGACGGCTCGATTAAAGTGCCTGGTGTTTTAATCCCATATATGGGTGGAATGGAAGTGATTCGTTAATGATCCCAAAGATATTGCCGCGTACTTCTAAACTTAATGAAAGTACGCTGGCCCAGCTCTCTCAGACTTTATCTTTGTCGCCATTACAAGCTAGGATTGTTGCTAATCGGATTGTTGTTAATTCGATAGATGAGAAAAAAAACTCTGAATCAGTAGTGGCACAAACTGTCCATACTTCATTAAAAAATATTGCCCCACCTAATTTATTAATAGACTGTGATAATGCGGTTAAACGTATAGCTCTGGCAATTACAAACAATGAAACTATCGGTCTGTTAACTGATTATGATGTTGACGGTATTACCTCCCATGCTATTTTATTGCATTCACTGCGTGATTTTTTCTCAGTACCTGAAGCAAAGATCCAGCATCTCATTGGTCATCGGATCGATGATGGTTATGGTATAAGTCAAGGTCTGGTTGAGCGTATTCTAAATGCTGATGTTTTACCGGGATTAATTATCACTGCAGATTGTGGTTCCTCGGATGAACTTCAAATCACACAGCTAAAAGAAAAAGGAATTGATGTGATTGTCACTGATCACCATGCTATTCCACAAAGTGGCATTCCATCATCAGCTCTGGCTGTTATAAATCCCACTCGTGATGATTGTTCATATCCCGATGATACCATTGCAGGTTGTATGGTTGCCTGGTTATTAATGAGTCAGCTTCGTTCTGAACTGGTGGGTAATGGATTAATTACCGCAGAGGCTCCAAAACTTTCTGCTTTACTGGATTTTGTTGCTTTGGGCACTGTTGCTGATGCTGTCTCTCTGAGTCGTCCGATAAATCGTGCTGTTGTGAATGCAGGGTTAAAAGTGATGAACCAGATGAAACGACCCTGTTGGCAGGCGATAAAAAAAATGCTGGAGCGTGATTTTCAGATTTTTACTGCAGAGGATCTGGGTTTTCAAATTGGCCCAAGGATAAATGCTCGCAGTCGTATGTCTGATCCTTATATGGCACTGCATTATTTATCAGCACCCACTCTGGGGCTATCATCTGAATATCTTGCACAACTGGATCAGGATAACCAGACTCGTAAAGAAACAGAAAAAGAGATGCTTGAAATTGCATTTGAGCAGGCAAAAAAGCAATTAAGCACACAAAAATGGTCCTTAGTTATTTTTCATGAAAAATTTCATGCCGGTGTGCAGGGGATTGTTGCCTCACGTTTGATGGAAAAATTTGGCCGTCCGGCTATTGTCCTGAGTCCAACAAATGATCCTGAAAAACTAACCGGTTCTGCCCGAACGATCCCTGGGGTGCATATCAGAGATGCAATTGAATCAGTTGCCAATGAATTACCTGATATTATCCCTGGTTTTGGCGGTCACAAAGGTGCGGCTGGTCTGAAGCTGAAGAGTGATGCAGTTAATGAGTTCAGTCGGTTAATTGATAAAGCCATCGAACAGCAATTATCCATAGACGATGATTTAAGACCGGTTATCTATACTGATGGAGAGTTATCCGAGGTTGAAATAAGTTTCCAGACTATTGCTGAGTTAAAACATCTTGAACCCTATGGGCGTGAATTTGAAGTGCCGATATTTGAAGGTGATTTTAAGGTCCAGAGTATAAGGGTTATTGGCTCAGAAGCTAATCATCTTATGATTCAGCTGGCAACAGAATCAAATTCTTTCAGAGCTGTCTGGTTTCGAGCTTTAGAAAAGAAGAATGATCCCTTTCCTTTTGTTGAGGGACAATTTATACATGCAGCTTATCAGCTTAAAGAAAATTATTTCCGTGGAAATTTTTCTGTGCAGCTGCATATTGTTTATGCTTCTTTGTAAACATATGACTCGGGTAGGGTAGGTTTCTAAAATAATTCCACATCATCATCTTCAGATGTGTTTTTGGCATTCATTTCAGTATTAAATTCTTCTATAGCTTCTTCTATAGGGACTCCAGAAAGCACCTTGTCAAACATTCGGCGCTCTTCTTCCATGGTATATTTGCTGCGAATAGAGGCTTGCAGAGCTTGCCATTCAGGAGGTGAATATAAAGATGCTGGATCAGCAATGAGGGAAGTTAATGAAGATAAACTATGACTGACATGATCAAGTCTCTGGGTTAGTTTGTCATAAAATTGAAAAGCAATGATGCTGGAGTTAATTTTTTCGAGTGCTGCGGCAGCTGAATTTTGTATCATGAGTTTGGTTTCATCGCTGACTGTTTCCTCTAAGGCATTAATTGATGCCTGTATCTCAATGAGGTTTGTAGCAAGTGCGGTGAATGAACTGGCCAGAGTGTCAACTGAAGCATTACCTTCATTCATTGACTGGTCAATTTGAGCAACGGAAAGATTTAGCATAAGTATGGTTTCTTTCAGCTGGCTCCAGTCTAAATCAGGCTTTATTGAAGTTGATCCCGTTGGTGTACCCATATTATTCCTTATATTATCAGCGAGTAAATTTAATAAAATGATTGAGTTTAAATTTAGTATAGATGTTATCTTACGGATTACAGTCAATTTACTGAAATAATAGGCTATTTTTCAAATATATCTCTTTTGTTTTAAAAAGATCTAAGTAATTTATTCATTCTGGTGTAAAATATCTGGTTTTTAATTAATCTCTGTTTTCAGGCAAAATAATGATAGAAACAACTGGATTGAAAAATAAAATATCCGATCTAAGCACTCGCTCAGAATTGCTTAGGGGGTATCTTTGACTTCGAACTTAAAAAAGAACAGTTAGAGGAAGTCAACTTAGAGCTCGAATCACCAAGCGTATGGGACGATCCTGAAAGTGCACAAGCCTTAGGACAAAAAAAAGTCTCTCTGGAAAAAATCGTCAATGGACTTGAAACCTTATTTTCAGGTTTGGCCGATATCGGTGAGTTGCTTGAAATGGCATTAGAAGAAGATGATGAAGATGCTGTTAACGACATCATCATGGATCTGGACCACTTAGAAAAAGAAGTGAGTGAGCTAGAATTTCGTCGCATGTTTTCTGGTGATATGGATGAAAATAATGCCTTTATCGATATCCAATCCGGCTCCGGTGGTACAGAAGCCCAGGATTGGGCCAGTATGATACTGCGTATGTTTTTACGCTTTGGTGAAAAGGAAGGTTTTAAAACTGAAGTTCTGGAAGTGTCGGATGGTGATGTTGCAGGCATAAAAGGTGCAACTATTAAATTTACCGGAGAGTATGCTTTTGGCTGGTTAAGAACTGAGACAGGGGTACATCGTTTAGTGAGAAAATCACCCTTTGACTCAGGCAATCGACGTCATACTTCATTTGCATCTGTTTTTGCCTATCCTGAAGTGAACGATGATATCGATATTGATATCAATCCTGCTGATCTGCGAATTGATACTTATCGTGCCAGTGGTGCCGGAGGACAGCATATTAATAAAACAGATTCTGCCGTGCGGATCACTCATTTACCGACTAATGTTGCGGTGCAATGCCAAAATGATCGTTCCCAACATAAAAATAAAGCTGCAGCGATGAAAATGCTTAAAGCCAAACTGTATGAAGTAGAAATGCAAAAGCGCAATGCGGATAAGCAGGAACTGGAAGAAAATAAGTCTGATATTGGCTGGGGCAGTCAAATTCGCTCTTATGTATTGGATCAGTCACGTATTAAAGATTTACGAACCGGACATGAATCCAGTAATACACAATCAGTGTTAGATGGTGATCTTAAACCATTTATTGAAGCTTCATTAAAGTCTCATATGTAAGCTGAGTGAAAACCGAGTAATTAATTAATTAATCTATTTAGAAATAAGTATTTATAAATGAATGCTTAGAAACAAAAAGTGAGTAAATTGATGTCAGAATCAGCACTAGAATCCCAAAACTCAAATGACGCAAGCGTTGAAGAAAATAAACTAATTGCACAACGTCGTAATAAATTATCGAAACTAAGAGAACAGGGTAATGCCTTTCCTAATCATTTTCGACGTGATTCTCTGGCTGAAAAACTGCATACCGAATATGATAAGTTGACAAAAGAAGAGCTGGCTGAAAAAAATATTAAAGTGATAGTTGCAGGTCGCATGATGTTACAACGCATTATGGGTAAAGCCAGTTTTGCGACAATTAAAGATATGTCCGGTTCAATTCAGTTATTTGTACAACGAGATTCGCTTGCAGAAGGTTTTTATAACGAGCATTTTAAAAAATGGGATCTTGGCGATATTATCGGTGCTGAAGGTGTGCTGTTTAAAACCAAAACCGATGAGTTGTCAGTCAGAGTTGAAAATATTGAACTTTTAACTAAGGCACTGCGCCCGCTGCCAGAAAAATTCAAAGGTTTATCAGATCAGGAAACACGTTATCGTCAAAGATACATTGATCTTATTACTAATGATGACACACGTAAAACATTTGCATTACGTTCAAAAATAATTACTTATATTCGCAACTATATGTTACAGAATGAATTTATGGAAGTTGAAACGCCTATGATGCAGGCCATCCCGGGTGGTGCTACTGCACGTCCGTTTTCGACCTATCATAATGCTCTGGACATGGAGCTGTTTTTGCGAATTGCTCCCGAATTATACTTAAAGCGCCTGGTTGTGGGTGGTTTTGAGCGGGTTTTTGAAATAAATCGCAACTTTAGAAATGAAGGCTTATCGACCAGGCATAATCCAGAATTTACCATGATTGAGTTTTATCAGGCTTATGCTGATTATCATGATCTGATGGATCTTACTGAAGAAATGCTGCGTGGGCTTGCTGAAAATGTTTTGGGCAAGGCTGTATTTGAATATCAGGGGCTGGAGATTAATTTTGAACAACCCTTTGTCCGTATGACCATTAAAGAATCGATTTTGCACTTTAATCCAAAATTAACAGAGACACAATTAGACAATTTAGATGAAGCTCGTCAGCTTGCAGGATCTTTAGATATTCCTTTAAAAGACAGTTATGGTTTGGGTAAGGTACAGATAGAAATTTTTGAAAAAACAGTTGAGCATCGCTTGATGGCCCCTACATTTATTACTGCTTATCCGACTGAAGTTTCTCCACTTGCCCGACGCAATAATGATGATCCTTTTGTGACTGACCGATTCGAATTTTTTGTGGGTGGCCGGGAATTGGCCAATGGTTTTTCAGAATTAAATGATCCTGAAGATCAGGCTGAACGTTTTCAGAAGCAGGTCGAAGAAAAAGAAGCCGGTGATGATGAAGCAATGCATTTTGATAAAGATTATATTGTTGCCTTAGAACATGGAATGCCGCCAACTGCAGGAGAGGGGATAGGAGTTGACAGACTGGTTATGCTATTGACCGATGCGCCTTCTATTCGGGATGTATTGTTATTTCCACATATGAGGGCAATGGATTAATATTTTTTCCCCCTTCTTTAGAAGGAGGGGGAAATAAAAAATAATATTTTTTGGATGGATACTAATTAAACAGTTCTAATTAAACAGCTCTAATTAAACAATTGTTGGGTTATTTCAATTTCTTCAATCACCATATCTTCAATTTCAACCACGTCAGAATCACCAGCCAGACCTAATTTACAAAAAGAAGGAATGTTGTTCCAGTCTAACTGAGCATCCGGGTGATCAGTACCTGCAAGATTCTGTAACTTGGCCACAATGACCACATCGACGTAATCGATTTTATCACTATCATATGAATAGTTACTGTGTTCGCTGGCCACTTTAATCAGATCGTCAGGAAAATGCCAGGTCTTCATAATTGATGTACCAACAGGGCCTGACAGACGGTTAAGCAAGGAAACAAAGACTTCTTCATCCTGGATTAAGGCTGGAATTTCTTCAGCACGAGTTAATATTGGCAGGGCACCAATATTGTGCACCAGACCAGCAAGCATGGCTTGATCTGGTTTAAGCCTGGTAAAGTGGTTGGCCATTGCTGATGCGATAGAGGCAACTTGTGTGCTTTGGGTCCAGATTTCATTCATATATTTTTTTGTGATTGGATTAGTTGCTTTAAAAATCTGTTCCATCGCCATGGTGATGACCATTGATTTTACTAATGAATGGCCCATGCGGGTAATAGCCTGTTCGACGGTTTCTGTTTTTTGTGAACCTCTTAATAATGGACTGTTTGCAACCTGAATCATACGTGCTGAAATAACGGGATCAAGGACAATAACATCGGCTATTTGCTTGGCGCTGGCATCTTCATCTGACACAGCATCACGTACTTTTAAGGCGACTTCAGGCAAAACAGGTAATACTAATTTTTGTTTTTCTAAATCATCTAATAATGCGATATAAAACTTATCTTCAAGAATTTTATTGCTCAAAGGAAGACCCTTTATCTGTTAAATGGCAAGTGTCTGTATTGGTAATAAGTACACCTCTTATTTATAGCATATAATACACTTATTACAAAGAACGATACTCTTGAAGTACATTTATTCTGTTTCAATAGTATAAGGCAATTGTTTAATTATAAGTGGCGATTTTAAGGATTCATCGAGAAAAACATCTTTGTTTTCAATTGCTTCTATGGTGATAACGGCCAGTATCTCAATCCCTCCATTGAGTGATTTTTGAGCATCAACGATATGCCCGATCCCCTGGCCACTTTTAGCTGTTGCCGAGTAAAGCAGATCGCCTGGTAATGGTAAGTTGTCCGTTTCACAATGAGCTCGATACATACGTCGTTTTAATTTCCCCAGATATTGCATTCGGGCAACGATCTCCTGCCCCGTATAACAGCCTTTTTTAAAGTTGATGCCGTTAAGTACCTGCAAGTTAAGCATTTGTGGAATAAAGGCTTCTTTAGATGAAGCAAATACACCGGGTATCCCATTTTGAATATCCATAAGTTTCCAATGAGTTGTGTTGATAAGTTGAGCACCATTTTGTAAGGTTTTCCAGAGATCTTGAATCTTCTCTAATGGGCCTATACATTCAAACCTTGGTGTCTTGCCAGAAAGACGAATTAACTGAAGCTCATTATGCTCAGAGACCATATTAGTTTCAGCGGGTATTGTGAAGCCATTCTCCTTGAGTATATTACTTGCCTGAAGGCCAACTATACCAATTTTAATAAGGCTTTCATTGACATCAAGTAGTTCTACTTTACTCATCATGACAAACATTTTAAGACGCTTGAGTGCCTCTTCCTGTAAGGCTAAAGGTAGTTGCAAAAAAAGTTTATCTTTTCTGGAAAAAATTGTAAATAATGTTCGCAGGCGTCCTTTGGGTGTGCAAAGTCCACTGAGATGTGACAAGGATGAACTAATGGCATTGATATCATTGGTCAATTGACCCTGTAGAAAAGTGTTTTTGTCTTCTCCACTGACTTCAATAAGTCCCAAATAAGATAAATCAGTTATATAAAGATCACCCTGTAATGATTTGACAGTGACTTCATCTTTTGAGTTAAAAGTAACTTCCTGTTCTGAATTGAATGTGGCACCGTAAGTGTTAAGAAAACTGAACCATTTGTTTGACATAAGCTTGATCTACTCTAATTATGATATATGCTTTACATATATAATGTCGATTGGGTTAAGAATCAAGATTGATTTATCTTATTACGAATCATTTTTTTATAATGTTATATTGCAGGGGCCATAATGCAAGACTCCCAACAAACAGCTGCTTCTGAAAGCAAAGCTTATATAAAAAACAGGCGTCCTAAAAACCTTAACCTGCTCTCAGTCAAATTCCCCATGTCAGCTATTCTTTCTGTTGGCCATAGGGCCTCAGGTATTCTACTGTTTCTTTCACTGCCTTATTTTCTTTACCTTTTACAATTATCTCTGACCAATGAAGCTGGATTTTTACTTGCTAAAGCTGAGTTTCAGGGCCCCTTAGTCAAATTGTTTTGTCTTCTTATTATCTGGGGACTGGCTCACCATTTTTTTTCAGGCATACGCTATTTTTTATTAGATTTTGATATTGGTATTGATAAAAACTCAGCCAAAAAATCAGCAGTTTTGGTTATGCTTTGTGGTTTTCTGGTTTTTATATTTTTTTCTATTCGTCTTTTGTGATTAAGTATGATGGTTGCCCATAGCGATGCCAAGAGTCTAGGGCTATGCTAAGAGCCCAGAGCGATGCTGCGAGCGTGATTACTAAAAACGTAATTGTTTAATTTTAAGGGTTAAATCCCATAAAAAAGAGTATGGAATTATGAGTTATCAGGCTAAAGGTCTTCAGGCGTGGTTATATCAGCGTTTAACTGGTGCTTTTATGGCACTTTATATTGTTTATTTTATCTGGGTGATTTCTTTTTCTGAATCAATGACCTATACGTTATGGCTTGAGTGGTTTTCCCACCCTCTTATGAATACGGCAACGGGTTTGTTTATTATTCATCTTGCTGTGCATGCCTGGGTTGGGATGCGTGACATTGTTTTAGATTATGTGTCCAATGACTCTCTTAGACTTCTAACTCTGGCTTGTATTAGTTTTTTTCTTATCATTATCAGTCTTGGAATGTTGCGGATATTTTTTTCACTGGCTTTAACTATTCAAGCTTAATCGTGAACTTAAAATGCAAGTTCTCGACTAGCATTTAAATCAGGACATAATAAGCAAGCTAAAATGAATATAATTACAAGAAAATTTGATACCCTTGTTATTGGTGCGGGAGGAGCAGGATTAAGAGCTGCTTTGCAGTTATCACATGCTGATGCAAAGGTTGCCGTGGTTTCAAAGGTTTTTCCAACACGTTCTCATACTGTTGCTGCTCAGGGTGGAATGAATGCTGCTTTAGGCAATGTGACTCCTGATAACTGGCACTGGCACATGTATGATACCGTGAAAGGCAGTGATTATTTAGGTGATCAGGATGCCATTGAATACATGTGTCGTGCAGCCCCTGATACCATCATTGAGCTGGAACATTTTGGCGTGCCGTTCTCACGTTTAGAAAATGGCCGTATTTATCAGCGGCCATTTGGCGGGCAAAGCCAGAATTTTGGTGGTGATCAAGCTGCCAGAACCTGTGCTGCTGCCGATCGAACTGGCCATGCCATGCTGCATACTCTTTATCAACAGAATATACGAGCAAAAACGCACTTTTTTGATGAATTCTTTGCTGTTGATTTACTGAAAAATAAAGCCGGTGACGTCTTAGGTGCCATTGCCTATGATATTGAAACCAGTGAAAAAATTATTATTGAAGCTAAAACGACACTGATAGCAACGGGTGGTGCCGGGCAATTATTCCGCACCAATACCAATGCCAGTATCAATACCGGTGATGGCATGGCTATGGCTCTCAGAGCAGGTATACCTCTTCAGGATATGGAGTTTTTCCAATTTCATCCAACCGGTGTTGCCGGTAAAGGCATGTTAATTACTGAAGGTGTTCGTGGTGAAGGTGGTTATCTTATTAATTGCGATGGCGAGCGCTTTATGGAGCGTTATGCACCTCATGCCAAAGATTTAGCTTCCCGAGATGTCGTGAGTCGGGCTATTGCCATTGAAATTAGAGAAGGGCGTGGCTGTGGTTCAAACAAAGATCATGTTTTATTAAAATTGGATCATCTTGGCAGTGATGTTATAAAAAAACGTTTGCCCGGGATCCGTGATACCAGTTTAACTTTTCTTGGTATTGACCCCATTGAAGAACCTATACCTGTCTTTCCAACCGCACATTATACCATGGGGGGAATACCCACTAACCGTAATGGTGAAGTCGTTGTTCCAATGGGTATTGGGGGAGAGGAAGTTATCCCTGGCTTATATGCTGCGGGTGAATGTGCATGTGCATCAGTCCATGGTGCCAACCGATTGGGAGGTAATTCATTATTGGATATTGTGGTATTCGGTCGGGCCGCAGGCAATCACATAATCGACTTTCTTAAGTCTCATCATTATCACCAGATACTTGCAGATGATTGTATTGATGAAGCTTTAGCCAGATTAGAACGATGGGAAAACCCTCTACACAAACAAGATGAAGAAAGTAACAATAGCTCTGAGTCTTATTCTGTACCTCAACTCAAAGAGGAATTACAACAGGTTATGGAAGAAAAATGTGGTGTTTTTCGTACTGAGAAAGTCCTGGCCGAGGGTGTTGAAAAAGTAAAACAGATAAAAGACAAATTTGAACATGCCTATATTACCGATCACTCAGTAATTTTTAATACAGCAAGGGTTGAAGCCCTGGAATTAGAAAATCTGATTGAAATTGGCCTAGCCACTGTCATTAGTGCTTTAGCACGAAAAGAAAGTCGTGGTGCTCATTCTCGTGTTGATTATGAAATACGAGATGATGAATCCTGGATGAAGCACAGTCTATATTATATGAATGATCATCGTTTAAATTATAAGCCGGTACATACTAAGGCATTAAGTGTTGACACATTTCCTCCCAAAGAACGAGTTTACTAAGGTATTGCTTTAAATGCGTTTTAAATAATGAGTTAAATTAGGATATTAAAAATGCTTTTTACCATTTATCGTTTTAATCCTGAAACAGATGAAACGCCCTATATGCAGGAGTATGATCTGTCTGAGATAAAACCCGGTACGATGCTTCGGGATGCCTTACTGAGAATAAAAAATGAACAGGATGAAAGTCTTTCATTTCGTCACTCTTGTGGTGAAGGTGTCTGTGGTTCAGATGGTATGAATATTAATGGCACTAATGGACTTGCCTGTGTTACATCTGTTGATGGTCTTAAACAACCTATTATCATTCGCCCATTACCCGGTATGCCGGTTATACGTGATTTAGTGATAGATATGACACAGTTTTATACTCAATACAGGGCTGTTAAACCCTGGTTGATAGTAAAAGATCCGATCCCGGAAGTTGAATTTAAACAAACACCAGAACAGCGTGATAAGCTCGATGGACTTTATGAATGTATTCTGTGCGGCTGCTGTTCCACTGCCTGTCCTTCATTCTGGTGGAACCCCGTCAAATTCAGAGGCCCAGCAGCCTTATTGCAATCATGGCGTTTTTTAGCGGATAGTCGGGATCAGGCAACTGCTGAACGCCTTGAAGAATTAGAAGGTCCCTATAAATTATATCGTTGTCATAGTATTATGAATTGTGTTGATGTTTGTCCTAAAAATCTTAATCCAACTAAGGCGATTGGGCATATAAAAAAATTGATGCTTAAAAATATGTTGTAATGGAAAAAATGAATCAAATAAGTCGGGAAAGATTGCGCTGGCAATGTCGACGGGGTATGTTAGAGCTGGAATTATTTTTGAATGATTTTTTAGAATACGATTACGATGATCTGTCTGAAAGAAAAAAAGCTTTATTTGTGGATTTATTGGACATAATAGATCCTGTTTTATTTGATTATCTTATGGGAAAGGATGAACCAGATGATTATGGACTCAGGGATATTGTCCAGACAGTTAGAAATGCTGCCCGCCAGCGGCTTAGAAATCCTATTTGAACAACAGACTTGTTTCTCTTTTCTGGCAAATATCCAGCTGTTTCTTCTGCTTTTAGCATCCCCATTCTTTAGAAGGGGGACAGAGGGACTTGCAAATCATGAAATTAAGCCCCCATCTTCCTTTAAAAAAAAGGCAAGTAAAAACTCTTATGGTCTTTCATGCGCTTTAAGCTGGATTTTCCTTTTATTTTATACTCTCCTTTTATTTGCTGTGTTTTTTCTACCCTTAAATTCACTATTGGCTGTGTGTCTGCTTGTGTGTCTTAGCATATATTGCTTTTATTTATTAAGAAAATATTTTCTTATCAATCATCCTTATTCTATAAAAAAAATAATATTTACAGAGTTAGGCTGGTGTTATGTTCAATTAAATAACTATGAGGTTTTTAAAGCAGAAGTTGATAGCGATACCATCCTCAGCGAACACCTTGTTATTTTAAATCTAATCAGAATAAAAAATGGAAATCAGAGTCTATTTAAAAAAATTTTTATTTTTTTAAATAGAGACTCTGTTTTTATTACCGCTGATAGAATTGGCAAAAAAAAATTCAGAGAGATTAAGCGTTACTTCAGGTTTATTAATTTTTCAAATATTACATGATGTGTGAAAATATAAAAATACGGTATATAGACCAGTAATACAGAATAATTTAAGTTCATACTGGAAATATAAGCTAAGAATTTTTAATAACTTATTGCTGACTGCCTTCAAATCTATAGCGCCTATGTTTCTTTAGTCGCTTGTTTAAGGCTGATATCATTTCATCTTCACTGATAAAACCATCTTTGTTAGTATCTATTTCTTCAAAACTAAGGCTTGGGGAAAAACGACGCATTGGCCGTCCTGTTGATTTTCGACGCAATTTAACATGCTCTACAAGTTGCTGGTATTCCACTTCACTTAAAGTTCCACTTTTATCAATGTCATGAATTGAAAATATATATTTTCCAGAACCTCTATTCTGTTTAGGCTCTGGAAAATCATTATTAGCTGGAGTGACCTCATTTGCATTAAGAGGATTAAATATAAATAAAATAATTAACGAGCACGATATAATTTTTATCATTTTCTTATCCCTCCTGTTTCTCAGTTATTTCTCAGTTGATTTTAGGTACTTATCTAAAATATTCATTTGATCGTTTGAAAACTTTAGACGCGAGTGCGAACGTATTGAGCCAGCACGAAATAACTCAACAATTTTGTCTGGACTTGCTTGAAATTCTGACGGATTTGTTGAATGGCAAAAAGTGCAATTGTCTTCATAAAGATATTGACCTGCTTCTATTTGAGATCCTGTACTCTCATTATCAATTTTGTGAGTGAGTAAAATGTCATCTAAACTCTGGTAGAAGCCTCCTTTATCCCAGAATGTCGGCTCGGAACAGCCCAGACAGGGATGCCCTGACTCTATAGGATTACTGGTGCTTTGGTTCCATTTGTATACAGAACAACCATTGTAGGTGGTCGGGCCTTTGCATCCTAGTTTGTATAAACACCAACCTTTGTGTGCACCTTCATCATCAAAATGTTGTGCAAACTTTTCCTCTTTATAAAAATGATACCGGGAACAGCGTTCATGAATAGTATGGCCATAAATACTGAGAGGTCGATGTAATTCATCTAGTGCTGGAAAACGTTTAAAAGCCAAAAAATGTGCTATTACACTACTAATTGCAATGGGTAGAGGAGGACAGCCAGGAATGTTAACTAATGTTTTGTTTTCAATAATTCCCTTTTTCATCAGTTCATCAACACCTGTTGCACCAGTGGGATTAGGGCTTGCTGCAGGCAGTCCGCCAAAACAAGCACAACTACCGATGGCAATGATTGCTGCAGCCCCTTGAGTACACTCTTTCAATGTATCTAAATTGCTCTTACCTGCGATGGTTGAGTAAACACCGCCATCACCAATAGGTATCGAGCCATCAACAATTAATAGATATTGGCCAAAAGCCTTCTTCATCGCATTAGTTCGAGCGTTTTCTGCAGCTTCTCCTGAAGCTGCCTGTAAAGTATGGTGATAATCAAGTGAAATGTAACTAAAGATAAGCTCTTCAATAGTTGGACTGTGTGAGCGTGTAAGGGATTCAGTACAGCCTGTACATTCTTGAAAAGAGAGCCAGATGACCGTTGGACGGATAGCCTGACGTAGTCTCTCTGACAATGCGGGAAAAGCATCAGGAGGAAGAGCGAGTAGTGAAGCAATAGCCGAACAGAATTTTAAAAAAGAGCGCCGACTGATTCCTTTTTTGGACAAATGTGCTTCAAAAGTTTCTAATACAGGCATGTGAATAACCTCAAGTGTAGAAACACAACATTTAATGTCTAAATATACCTATTATTCTATTTTATACTGTATCTAATGACAACGTATATGCTATGAAATCATAAGGCTTGCTGACCTGGATCAATGACTTGAGTTGAATAGCAGTGATTTCAATTGTGCTTCAGGCTCAACAAAAGAATAGAAGCCTTTAAAATACCCATGAAGTGTTTCCAGTCAGGAATGAAAATATATTGCTACAATAATTATTGAGCAATGTATGACGTTGTGTTATTTTGACTAATTGTGAAAATTTACAGGCGTTATTATGAATTTTAGCTCTCTTCTTTCCAGTCGGTATTTTGCGCCCTTGTTCTGGACACAATTTCTGGGTGCATTTAATGACAATCTGTATAAAAATGCATTGATAATTCTAGTTACTATTAATGCCGCTTCATATACCAGTATTTCTGTAGAGCTGCTGATACCTTTAAGTGGTGGGTTATTTATTTTACCTTTCTTTTTGTTTTCAGCTCTGGCTGGGCAGTTGGCGGATAAATTTGAAAAATCAAAATTAATCCGTTTTATTAAAGTTGGTGAAATCTGCATCATGCTGCTGGCGGCAATTGGCTTTTATTTTGAAAATATCTGGTATTTATTAGCCGTGCTTTTTTTTATGGGCTGTCAGTCTTCATTATTTGGACCGGTTAAATACAGTATTTTACCTCAACATCTATCAGAGGAGGGATTATTAAAAGGTAATGCGGTGATAGAAATGGGGACTTTTCTTGCTATTTTGCTCGGTACGCTTGTTGGTGGAATACTGATAATGAATGATGATTATGGACGTGCCTATGTCAGTGCTCTGGTCGTGAGTATTGCTTTTTTGGGATGGTTAAGCAGTCAAAAAATTCCTCTGGCCCAATCAGCCAACCAGGAACTTACAATTAATTGGAATATTTTTTCTGAGACCTTTAATATCATAAGAGATGCATTTAAATCCCGTTTAATCTTTGGAACAATTGTTGCAATTTCATGGTTCTGGTTTGTGGGAGCAACCATGCTGTCAATTTTACCTTTACCAGAATTTATCCAGGTTATTCTACAGGCAAAAGAACAGGTCATCACATTATTATTGGCTCTGTTCTCAATTGGAATTGGTCTGGGTTCTATTATTGCAGGAAAGTCAAAAACCTTAAGCAAGAGTCTCAAATGGATAGTTATAGGAGCTATTGGGATTAGTCTGACAGCTCTGGATTTGTACTGGATCAGTGCCCAGCTTATTGAGTCTAATATTATAAAAGGGGCTGGTGAACTCGTATCATGGCAGGCAATGTTTCAAAATCCGGTAACCGCACATATTTTGATTGATATTTTGTTATTAGGTGCATCCGGAGGATTATATATTGTTCCCCTGTATGTCATTATTCAGGAACATAGTGAGATTGAATTCCGCTCCAGAACTATTGCAGCCAATAATATAACAAATGCATTATTTATGGTGATTTCTGCAGTGGCTACAATGTTGTTGCTGGATAATGGTATATCACTTCACACGTTATTTGCTTTGATTGGATTATCCAATATTGTTATGTTTATATTTATTTACTGGCGTTTTTCCAAATCTGTTAAAACTGCGATATTGTAAGTTAAGTGCTGAAGTTCCAATATTATAATTAGTCTTAAACAGGTGCATTTAAGTTAAATTTATACGGTGGCAGGGCCTTAAGAATTTTTTTGCCATAAAACTTGGTGATCACACGGTTATCCAATAGTGTAATTTTTCCTTTATCCGTTTCTTTGCGGATCAGACGCCCACAGGCCTGGACGAGTTTGATTGAGGCATCGGGGACTGCAATTTCCATAAAAGCATTTCGTCCCTGAGATTCAATCCATTCAGTTAATGAGGCGTCAACGGGATTATTAGGTACAGAGAAGGGGAGTTTGGCTATGATGACGTGTTCACAATAGCTTCCTGGTAAATCAATACCTTCGGCAAAGCTGTTAAGGCCGAGAATGACACTGCCTCTTCCCTTATCTATTTGTTTTTTATGGTCATTGATTATAACTTGTTTGTTTCTTTGGCCTTGAGTGAGTAACAGTTTTTTCCAGATGTCATCGCTGCGCAGTAATTCATATTCAACATCGGTCATTTGTTTTTTAGAGGCAAACAGAACCAATGTGCCTTTGTTCTGATCGATAATTTTTCTGAGCAACTCAACAATTTCATCCGTATGGGCCTGATATTGCGTGGCATTGCTGGCCATTTGAGGAACAATAAATTCAACATTTTCCTGATAGTTAAATGGGCTGGGTAATATATTAAAAAAGCCGGGGACGCCAGAATTCAGTATATAGCGATCGAAGCTGCCCAGAGCTGCGATGGTGGCGCTGGTTACTACCGCACCATAACACTGAGACCATAGGATTTGTTCAAGCGTGTTGGCTGCGAGTATTGGGCTGCAGCAAAGCTCAATGCCATTTATTTCCCGACTATTGGAATTACTTGTTTGATCATGCTTATGTAACCAGCGTGCATTTGGCGGGAGGCCATCTTTATCAACTTTGGTGAAGAATTCAAATAAACTCATTGCCGCACTGGCACGACTTTCCATTGGTGCTAATGCCGGCAGCCATTGTTCAGCGACCTCAGTCTGTAAGCCGGTGATTTCACCCTCTAAGGTATCTTTAAGGACTTTATTAATTTGTAATAATTGCCCGGCAAGCTTATCAAATTGTTTAAGAAGCTGCTGGCATTGGTTTTTGAGTATTTCTGGTATTTGACCGAACTCAAAGCGTAATATTTCTTCCTGATTATTTCCTGATTTGTTTCCCATTTGGGGAGAATAGCGATTTTCAGGAAATTGAAATTGATTGACAATGCTTTCAAGATGATTAATTTCTGTGCGAATGTCTTTTTCCTGTTCAGGAAAGTGTGTAATTATCCGTTGAATTTGTACCGGTGGTTTGGCTAATGAGGCAAAATTATTGAGTGTTGAATTTACTTGCTCCAGCCACTTAAGGGAGGCTGCGATGTGAAATGAATAGCTGAAATGGTTAATGGCTTTGAGTGGCAAATGATGCCCCTCATCAAAGATATAGATGCATTCATCGGGAGATGGGAGAATATAACCACCACCCATATTGAGATCGCTTAAAACAAGATCGTGATTGGCAATAATACAATCTACTTTAAAAACAGACTCTCTGGCCTTGAAATAAATGCATTCATTATAAAAAGAACAACGCTTACCACTGCATTGATGTTGATCGGAAGTCAGCGGCAACCAGCTGCTTTGTGAGATTGAATCACTCCAACTGTCAATTTCACCATCCCATTTTTTATTCTGCCAGGCGCGATGTAAGTCATCATAAAGTAATATGTCGTCTTTATTGTTTAATAAAATTTCGCTGGATGGCAGATCAAGTGGTAGATCGGCCTGGTTTTTATGGGAAACATAATTATCCAGTTTGTGTAAACAGACATAACGCTTTCGGCCTTTGGCCAGAGTAAAGGAGAAATTTAAACCACTATGGCGGTGAATGTCAGGTAAGTCTTTAAGTAAAATTTGTTCCTGCAGGGCAATGGTTGCAGTTGAAATGATGAGTTTCTTTTTATGCTCTTTTGCAATCGGAAGTGCTGCAACAATATAAGCGATTGTTTTTCCAGTACCCGTACCGGCTTCAAGAGTGCATATATGTGCCTGTTCAGGGTTTTCTCGATTGATATTTCCAAGAGTTCGGGCAATATCTGCAATCATTAACCTCTGTCCATATCTGGGCTTAATATTTTTACTATCCAGTATACGGGTGTAGGCATCTTGTATGTTTTTTTTCAATTTATCTGTCAGCACACTATAGAGTGTAACATTTATCATTAGCGAAAGAATAGATTTTTGTCTGTGCTTGTTCAGCGATATAACATGGATCCAATGTGTGTTTTGGCAGAATTATGTTCTTTGTTCTGAGCTGGGGACAGGTAAGCTTAAAATAGACGAATAGAGTACTTACTGATAATTTTCTAATTTGATATCCGTCACAGTATTAAATAATATACAAAAGCTTGATTTATTTTTATATAAGTTTATATTAAACAAAGAGATACAAGATGAAATTATCACGATATATTAACATTGGGTCGCTTATTTATGACCACTTATCGGTTGAGAGTGGATTAATTTCTCTATTTATTGTATTTTTTATATATTTTACTAATATTATATCAATAAAATGAAGTAAAAAACGCGAGAATAATATTAACAAAAGTTTTTAAGTGATTAATTTGTTTGCAATTTCTATAGTTTGCACATCTTTCTCAATAAATTGGATTTTCCAATTATTTTTGACATTTTTTTTTGTGTCGTTTTTCGATTAAATATCGGGTTTTCAAATAGGGTAATGGTATGACTGTAAAACACGTACTGGTGGTAGATGATTCAAAGTCAGCGCGGTTCATGTTACGTAAAATGCTGGGTAAAATTAATCTGACTGCTGATTTGGCAGAATCAGGTGAGGATGCATTGGTGTATTTGAAAAACAATCATCCTGATGCTATTTTTATGGATCATATGATGCCGGGTCTTAATGGGCTCGAAACGGTTGAAAAAATTAAAACCAACCCTCAAACCGCTGTGATACCAGTTGTTATGTATACTTCTCAGGATGGAGAAGAATATGCAAAGAATGTTATCTCTTATGGTGTATTGGATATTTTACCTAAGCCTGCATCGCCTGATAACCTAAGTGCTGTTGTACGTAAGCTTAATGACCTGCCTGAAATTGGCCAAATTCAGGTGAGCCAGGATGCATCCAATGATGCTCATCAGATTTCAGCTGAAGACATTGAAAAGATGGTTAGAAAAACTGCAGAAGCCGCAGTAGCAGCGGCTGTGCGATATCAGGTGATTGGTACGACCGCACAGCAATTATCAAAGTTTCGTCGTGAGCTCAAACTATGTGATGAATCTAAAGCTGGACATATCTCTGAGCAAGTATTTGATACCCGAATCAATTCTTATTCAAACAAAATATCAGGACAGATAGAAGAATCCATGCATAGTCTGGCTTCGAAGCTGGATGATATTAATACCAAGAGCAATGTTAGTAAAATTGATTCACAAACACTGGAAGAAATTAAAAGTGTCGCGCGTCTTGCATCGACATCAAAAGCGATTGATGCTGCCAAAGAAACCGCTAGTATGGTTGCTCATGAATCCATGATGATGGTAACGGATGCGATTAATGAATCGAATAAAAAAATGGCAACGCGCATCACCTATGCCACCATTATTGCATCAGGTATTGGTGTTCTGTCAGCCTTAACTGTCTATCTTTTACTAAGCTGATTGTCAATAGACATCTGTTTTCTGATCAAAAAAGGCTACTTCTTTTTTTCAAAAAGAAGTAGCCTTTTTTTTTGTTCTGAACTAATATCTCATTTTTTACAAATTAATATGAAGTGTTCGCTAGATAATTGTCAATTATTAGCGACAAGTTATTTACTAAAGGCGCCTATATGCTCAAACCCATTGCACAAAGAATTGCTGAAGAACTCAATGTCAATCAATCACAAGTTGATGCTACCATCACCTTATTAGATGGTGGTGATACAGTGCCCTTTGTCGCGCGTTATCGTAAGGAAGTGACCGGAGGTCTTGATGATATTCAATTAAGGCTGCTGGATGAACGGTTGAATTATTTGCGAGATCTGGATGAGCGACGAGAAGTTATTTTGAAAACCATTGAGGAGCAAGGCAAGCTAAGTAGTGAATTAAAAGCCATGCTTTTGGGAGCTGAAACAAAGACACGTCTTGAAGATCTTTATAAACCCTATAAGGTAAAGCGCAGAACAAAGGCACAAATCGCCCGTGAAGCCGGACTGGAACCGCTGGCAGATTCTTTGTTAAGTGATCCTTCGCTCAATCCTGAGATACAGGCTGAAAGTTATCTCAATACAGAAAAACAGGTTGCAACCACTAAAGATGCCCTGGATGGTGCGAAACAGATCCTTATGGAGCGATTTGCGGAAAATCCTGAGTTGATAGGTCGTTTGCGAGAAAACCTTTGGGAAAATGGAAGTATGGTTTCTAAAGTGGTTGAAGGTCAGGAAGAAGCTGGAAATAAATTTTCTGATTATTTTGATGCCAGTGAAAAACTTGAAGATATGCCCTCACATCGAATTTTGGCTTTGTTCCGTGGAAGAAAGGAAGGTTATTTAACCATTAATACTGAACTCAAAACCGATCAGACAGAAGATCCTCTTGAATTATCAACAATGGAGCGACATATTGCCCACCAATTTGGCATTAAAGATCAGGGGAGGGCTGCTGATAAATGGCTGACTGAAGTGGTTAAGTGGACCTGGCGTATTAAAGTCAAAGCTTCATTGGATATGGATCTTAAAAAGCGCTTGAGAGAAATTGCCGATGAGGGAGCAATTGATGTTTTTGGCAAAAATCTTAATGATTTACTCTTAGCCGCTCCCGCGGGGCCAAAAGTGACTATTGGACTTGATCCAGGTTTGCGAACAGGGGTTAAAGTTGTTGTCGTAGATGAGACAGGTAAATATCTTGAGCATGCAACAATTTATCCCCATGCTCCAAAAAAACAATGGGATCAGTCTTTACATGTACTGGGTGCATTAGCAACAAAATATAAAGCTAACCTGATCAGTATTGGTAATGGTACAGCCTCAAGAGAAACTGATAAACTGGCTGCAGATTTAATAAAGCAATATTCTCAGTTGAGAATGAACAAAATTGTTGTTTCTGAGGCGGGTGCTTCTGTCTATTCAGCCTCAGAGCTTGCCTCTGATGAATTTCCTGATCTTGACGTGTCTATACGCGGAGCTGTATCAATTGCCCGGCGGTTACAGGATCCACTTGCGGAACTGGTTAAAATTGATCCCAAAGCCATTGGTGTGGGCCAGTATCAACATGATGTCAGCCAGGTTCAACTGACCAAGAAACTGGTTAATATTATTGAAGACTGTGTGAATGGTGTAGGCGTGGATTTAAATACAGCATCTATACCTTTATTAACTCAAGTTTCTGGATTGAGTAAAACGATGGCAGCTAATATTGTTGCTTATAGAGAAGTGCATGGTGTTTTTAAAAACCGCCGTGAGTTATTAAAAGTGGCCCGCCTCGGTGATAAAGCATTTGAACAGTCTGCTGGTTTTTTACGGGTGGTTAACGGTGATAATCCACTGGATAATTCAGCTGTTCATCCTGAAGCATATCCTTTGGTGGAAAAAATACTCAAGACAAAAAGTCTGGATATACGCCAAATGATTGGCGATTCAAGTTTTCTCAGATCTTTGAACCCGGCAGAATTTACTGATGAAAATTTTGGTGAGCCCACTGTGGTTGATGTAATTAAAGAGCTGGAAAAACCCGGTCGTGATCCCAGGCCTGAGTTTAAAACAGCTGAATTTAAAGAGGGTATTGAAGCACCAAAGGATCTAAAACCTGAAATGATACTTGAAGGTGTGGTTACTAATGTCACAAACTTTGGTGCCTTTGTGGATATTGGAGTGCATCAGGATGGTCTGGTTCATATCTCCCAATTAGCTAATAAATTTATAAAAGATCCCAGAGAAGTAGTTAAAGCCGGTGATGTTGTTAAAGTCAAAGTATCTGAAGTTGATCTGAAACGGAATCGAATTGCATTGACTATGCGCCTTGAAGGTAAACTGGAAGTTTCTGCAAAGTCTAAGGGTGAGCCAACAAAGCGGACAGCACCTAATAAGCGCCAAAGGCAGCAAATAACTCATTCAACTCATTCAACACCTGAAAATAATGCTATGGCAGTAGCTTTTGCAAAATTAAAAAAATAATGTAACTACTCAGCGTATTCATCTTTTACCCGATTTCTGCGTTATTTTCGTACTCTACCCACAAGGGGCACCTGGAAATGGTCACATATACTTATATGCTCACACAACGCCTGTGGCGCCCATAAAGGGCCGTGCGCCTCTTTGAGGTGCCGTAGGCATTGTGCCTTGAACTCAGGCAAAATCTAAACACGCTGAATAGTTACAAAATCATAAGCCAATAATTTTACCAAAAACTTTTAAAAATAAACTTGCTTTAAGGATCCAGTCGCTATAAAATAACCCACTGAATTACTAAGGTATTTATTGATAAAATTTTGTAGAAATACTGATATTTCTACAAAATACCCTTGTTTTAAGTATTGCATGGTCATATAAATATATTACTAAGCATTTTACTTTTACTTAAAAATACATACTTAAATTTAATATCCAAACCAGGAGAAAATGATAATGAGCGTACTAGTTGGTAACGCAGCACCAGATTTTACTGCTAATGCTGTAATGGCTGATGGCGAAATCAAGGCAGATTTTAATTTTGCAGAGCACATTAAAGGTAAATATGCAGTTTTATTCTTTTACCCTCTTGATTTCACTTTTGTCTGCCCTTCAGAGCTGATTGCTTTTGATCACCGTATTGAAGAATTCACCAGTCGTGGTGTAGAAGTGATTGGTTGTTCTACTGATTCACATTTTACTCATAAAGCCTGGAGAAGTACTGCAATTAATAATGGCGGTATTGGCGAAGTTAAATATCCTTTAGTTGCTGATCTGACACAATCAGTCTGTAATGATTATGATGTTGAAGTTGGCGGTGGTGCTGATGAAGACGGTAACTATAATCGTGGTGCTGGTATTGCTTATCGTGCTTCTTTCCTTATTGATAAGTCTGGTGTAGTTCGTCACCAGGTTGTTAATGATCTGCCTCTGGGCCGTAATATTGACGAGATGTTACGTATGATTGATGCGCTGCAGTTTACTGAAGAACACGGTGAAGTTTGTCCAGCAGGCTGGAATAAAGGTGATACTGGTATGAAAGCAACCACTGAAGGTGTTGCTGATTATCTTGCAAGCGAATCAGATAAGCTTTAAAAAGTCAGTTTTATCGTTTTAGTTTCCCCCGAACTTCCTGTTCGGGGAAAATTGTAATTACAATCTAAATTCTGTGCTTTTCTGCGTTTTTATCCCTGCTTTTGTTACTATTTTATTCAACATAAAAAGAAATTTATGTTTTTATAGAATATTAGCTCAACAAGTTACATTTTTTGCTGAAACAATTAATCAGACACGATATAATATCGGACTAATTTTTATAAACGATTTGCAATAGAGTCTTTTCTCTTAAATAGAGTTTAGATTTATGCTATATAAAGTGAATAGTTACTTTAAACACTATTAAATATAAGGTTATACGGGAGTTAAATAGTGGAATTATCAGGTGCTGAAATCATTGCACAATTCCTCAAAGATGAGGATGTAGAATATCTTTTTGGTTATCCAGGCGGTGCTGTCCTGCATATATATGATGCATTGATGCGAGCTGATTCTGTTAAACATATTCTAGTGCGTCATGAACAGGCTGCAACACATGCAGCAGATGGTTATGCTCGTTCAACGGGTCGCACAGGTGTGGCATTGGTTACTTCAGGTCCAGGTATGACTAATGCGGTCACAGGAATTGCGACTGCATATCTTGATTCAATTCCTCTGGTGGTATTAACCGGACAGGTGCCAACTGCTGTTATCGGCAGTGATGCGTTTCAAGAGGTAGATTCTGTTGGGATCTCACGTCCTTGCGTCAAACATAACTTCTTAGTTAAAGATGTTAAAGATCTGGCTGAAACATTAAAAAAAGCATTTTATGTTGCCTCAACAGGACGACCTGGTCCTGTTGTTGTTGATATACCAAAAAATATCACTGATCCCAATATAAAAGTGCCGTATACCTATCTGCCTTCTATTGAAATGCGTTCCTATAACCCGGTAACGAAAGGGCATCCGTTTCAAATTAAGAAGGCATTAGAGCTTATGCTCAATGCTAAAAAACCTGTATTTTATACTGGTGGTGGTGTTGTTCTGAGTAATGCATCAGCATCATTGCGTTCACTGGTTCAACGTCTGAATTTTCCTATTACCAGTACCTTGATGGGGCTGGGTGCCTACGCAAGTTCTGATGAACAGTTTCTGGGTATGCTAGGTATGCATGGCACCTATGAAGCAAATATGGCAATGCATGATACGGATGTTCTCATCGCTGTTGGTGCTCGTTTTGATGATCGTGTTACCGGGCATTTAGAAAAGTTTTGCCCTGATGCAAAAATCATCCATATTGACATTGATCCATCATCAATTTCAAAAACAGTTCAGGTTGATGTGCCTATTGTTGGTGATGTTGATGATGTATTAACTACAATGCTTGAGATCCTTAAAGAAACTGCTTCAAGCGCTAATGATTCTGTTGTTAAGGATGAACCGGCACTTAAAGACTGGTGGAAACAGATAAAGCAGTGGCGTAAGAAAAATTGTCTTCGCTATAATAAAAAGACAAAGACTATTAAACCACAATTCGTTATAGAAAAACTGCATGAAATTACCAAAGGTGATGCTTACGTAACGTCTGATGTCGGCCAACACCAGATGTTTGCTGCTCAGTATTACGGCTTTGATGAACCCAGACGCTGGGTTAATTCAGGTGGTCTGGGCACTATGGGCTTTGGTTTGCCAGCAGCTATGGGAGTACAATTAGCGCATCCCGATAAGCCTGTGGCCTGTGTCACCGGTGAAGGCAGTATTCAAATGAATATTCAAGAATTGGCAACGTGTATGCAGTATCAGTTACCGATCAAAATTATTAACTTGAACAATCGCTTTCTTGGCATGGTAAGGCAATGGCAGGAATTCTTCTATGAAGGACGTTATGCAATGTCTTATATGGATTCAATTCCAGATTTTGTCAAGCTGGCTGAAAGTTATGGTCATGTCGGCATGCAGATTGATAAAACCAGTGATGTAGAAGATGCTCTCAAAGAAGCATTTGCGATGAAAGATAAATTGGTCTTTATCGATTTTATTACCAATCGTGAGGAAAATGTTTATCCAATGATTGCTGCTGGCAAAGGTCAACATGAAATGGAACTTGCTCCTGATAGTGAGCTTGTCTAAATAGTAGTTACGTTAAATAAAGAGTTATAAAATGCGTCATATTATATCAATTTTACTGGAAAATGAATCAGGTGCTCTATCAAGAGTTGCAGGACTATTTTCAGCTCGTGCTTATAACATTGAATCACTGACTGTGGCACCGACAGAAGATCCTTCGTTGTCCCGTATGACTTTGGTGACCAGTGGTTCTGCTGAGATTATTGAACAGATCACCAAACAACTGAATAAGTTGATTGATGTAGTAAAACTCAATGATTTAAATGTCTCTCAGGTTCAGCATATTGAACGTGAAATGATGTTGATAAAAGTGAAAGCACCAGTGTCTGCCAGAGATGAAATCATGCGCTTAAGTGATATCTTCCGGGGTAATATTATTGATGTTACTGACGATGCCTATACTGTGGAATTGACTGGAACCAGTGATAAATTAAATGCGTTTATTGCATCGTTTGACTGTGATAGTATTCTCGAAACGGTTCGTTCTGGTGTGATGGGTATTGCACGGGGCAGTTCAGCACTACACTTATAGCTTCCAGTTATATAAACTCCTGTTAATATCTAACAGGCGTTAAACTGATTATATTTTAAAATAAGTAGCACACAGGTTTAGTAATATAAACAAGTGGGTTACATAAACGACATAAGGTTTGGATTAATGAACATATATTATGATAAAGACTGCGATCTTTCTATTATCAAAGGCATGAAAGTAACCATCGTTGGTTATGGTTCACAGGGTCATGCACATGCGAACAATCTTAAAGATTCCGGTGTGGATGTCACAGTTGCATTGCGTGAAGGCTCTGCATCAGCGGCAAAAGCTGAGTCCGCAGGTCTTGTCGTTAAAAGTGCAGCAGATGCAGTAAAAGATGCAGATGTTGTTATGATTCTGACCCCTGATGAATTTCAGTTTCAACTTTACAAAAATGATATTGAGCCAAATATTAAGCAGGGTGCAACTCTTGCTTTTGCTCACGGTTTCAGCATTCATTACAACCAGATCGCACCACGCGCTGATCTGGACGTTATTATGATTGCACCAAAAGCACCTGGGCACACAGTACGTTCTGAATTTGTTAAAGGCGGCGGCATTCCAGATTTGATTGCTGTGTTCCAGGATGCATCTGGTAAAGCGAAACAAGTTGCACTTTCTTATGCCTCTGGTGTTGGTGGTGGTCGTACCGGTATTATTGAAACAACATTTAAAGACGAAACTGAAACGGATTTATTTGGTGAGCAGGCAGTACTTTGCGGCGGTGCGGTTGAATTAGTTAAAGCAGGTTTTGAAACATTGACAGAAGCAGGCTATGCACCGGAAATGGCTTATTTTGAATGCCTTCATGAGTTAAAATTGATTGTTGATTTAATGTATGAAGGTGGTATTGCCAACATGAACTACTCTATTTCCAATAATGCGGAATATGGTGAGTATGTTACCGGTGATAAAGTCATTAATGATGAAAGCCGCAGAGCAATGAAAGATGCCCTGGCAAATATTCAAAATGGTGAATATGCTAAACGCTTCATTTTAGAAGGTCAGGCTAATTACCCTGAAATGACAGCTCGTCGTCGTTTGAATGCACAGCATCCAATTGAGCAAACTGGCGCAAAACTGCGTTCTATGATGCCATGGATCACTGAAAATGCTTTGGTTGATAAAGACAAGAACTAAATTACAATAGCTTCTCATGGTTTTATTGAGACCTTATTCAATATGAAAAAAACCTGCTTAAAGCAGGTTTTTTTTTGTAATTTATTTATCATGATTTAAGTTTTTTAATGCTGAGATAATTTTACAAAATAGAGTTTGAGACTAAAAACTGAGTAATAATGTCATGAACCTTATTTTCTCCGTGGCTTTCCGTGCCTTCCATAGTTATAATACCCACAATGACTCAAGGATTTCTGATTATAGAGTTTAAAAGAACAAAAACACGGATCATGATAAAGCTTCCAATGAAGAAGACCACTCTAATGAGGTTAAGGTGATAAAAGATACTGCTTCAACTAAAGCACAGTCCACAAAAAAAAGAGGTATTTATTTATTACCTAATTTATTAACTACAGGTGCTTTATTCGCCGGTTTTTATGCCGTCATTGCTGCAATGAATGGTCAGTTTGAAGGTGCCTCTCTAGCTATTTTTATTGCTATGATCCTGGATGGTCTGGATGGACGTGTTGCCCGTATGACCAATACGCAAAGTGATTTTGGTGCTGAATATGACAGCTTGTCTGATATGATTTCATTCGGCATTGCTCCTGCATTGATTATGTATACCTGGTCGCTTTCCACCCTGGATAAAATTGGCTGGATTGCATCTTTTATTTATGTGGTTGGCGCTGCATTACGACTGGCTCGCTTTAATACCCAAATTGGTCATGCAGATAAACGTTATTTTCAAGGTCTGGCCAGTCCAGCCTCAGCAGGTTTTCTGGTAGGTTTTGTCTGGCTTTGCACTGAGAACAATATATCTGGTCCAGATCTGAGTTATCTGATGCTCTTCTTTACTGTCGGTGCAGGTTTACTGATGGTCAGTAATGTAAAATATCGCAGCTTTAAAGATATGGACTTAAAAAATAAAGTACCTTTTGTGACTATTTTGATTATGGTACTTATTTTTGTTTCAATTGTTTACCAGCCGCCATTTATTTTATTTACCGTCTTTGCATTGTATACCTTTTCCGGTTTATTTGGTTACGTTATACGAAAATTTAAAAAACGCAAATAAAGTTGTTATATAACAATGAGTAAGTTAACCTACAATTGGAACCACGTTTTATGTCTGACAAACTGATAATATTTGATACCACCTTGCGTGATGGTGAGCAAAGTCCTGGTGCTTCAATGACCAGAGAAGAAAAAATTCGTATCGCAAAAGTATTGGAACGAATGAAGGTTGATATCATAGAAGCCGGATTTCCAATTGCCAGTGTTGGTGATTTTGAAGCAGTTAAGGCTGTTGCCGATACAATTAAAGATAGTACAGTTTGCGGATTAGCCCGGGCACTTAATAAAGATATTGATCGGGCTGGTGAAGCTTTAAAAGGGGCTAATTCCTCACGTATTCACACCTTTATTGCAACTTCTCCCATTCATATGGAAAAGAAGTTGCGAATGTCACCTGATCAAGTTGTAGAACAGGCTGTTGCAGCAGTTAATAGAGCCCGTCAGTATACTGATAACGTTGAATTTTCGCCTGAAGACGCTGGCCGATCTGAGCTTGATTTTTTATGCCGGGTCATTGAAGCAGTTATTGATGCAGGTGCAACTACGATTAATATACCTGATACAGTTGGCTATAATATGCCTCATCAGTTTGGGGCCTTATTACATAATCTGTTAGAAAAAATCCCTAATTCAGACAAGGCCGTTTTTTCAGTACATTGCCATAATGATCTCGGCTTGGCGGTAGCAAATTCATTGTCAGCCGTTTTAAATGGTGCTCGTCAGGTTGAATGTACCATCAATGGACTGGGTGAGCGTGCCGGTAATGCGTCACTGGAAGAAATTGTAATGGCAGTCAGAACTCGCCAGGATATTTTTTCATGTAATACCACACTTGATACCACTCAAATTATTCCGGCATCAAGATTGGTGGCCGGTATTACTGGCTTTCCCGTCCAGCCGAACAAAGCCATTGTTGGGGCTAATGCCTTTGCCCATGAATCTGGCATTCATCAGGATGGCGTGCTTAAAAACCGTGAAACTTATGAGATCATGCGGGCGGAAGACGTCGGCTGGACTAAAAACCAAATCATTCTTGGTAAACATTCTGGTCGAAGCGCACTAAAGAGTCGTTTAAAAGATCTGGGTATAGAGTTCAAGTCTGAGGAAAGCTTAAATCAGGCCTTTGCTCGATTTAAAGCCCTGGCTGATAAAAAGCATGAGATTTTTGATGATGATCTGCAGGCATTGGTATCCGAGACAACATCCTCGAATAATGCGGAACATATTAAGCTGGTTTCTTTGAAAGTATGCTCTGAAACTGGAGAAACGCCTACCGCCAGTCTGACTCTTAGTGTTGATGGCAAAGAAGAAACGGCAACTTCTGAGGGCGGCGGCCCTGTGGATGCAGCTTTTAAAGCCATAGAAAAAATCATAAAAAGTGAGACCGAATTAAAGCTGTATTCTGTTAATAATATTACCAGTGGTACTGATGCTCAAGGTGACGTTACTGTCCGTCTGGAAAAATCAAATCGAGTGATTAATGGGCAGGGCGCTGATACTGATATTGTTATTGCATCAGTGAAATCTTACTTAAATGCTTTAAATAAATTTATCCAGGTTGATGAAAGGGCTCATCCTCAACTTTAAATATTCATTTATTTAAACTTGGCTAAAGGCTTATGAATCATTTTATCAGACAACAATACCTCGATGCGATCGGCATTCAGAGCTGGCAATTAAAATCAGCTGTTGATGATCAGCTGCCTGAGCTTATTGATGATTATTCTTATCCCTCAGAGCCTGATGCAGAACTTATTGAAAGTAAACCTGAATCAGTTTCTCAAGAACTCAATCGGCAATCTGAACCTGAATCAGATGGCCGATCAGAGCTTATTACTGAGCCAGTTATCACTGAATCAGAGCCAGAAACTTTTACTAAAAATATTGATACCGTTAGACAACCGCCTGATATAATTGAACCTCAAAATCAACCTCAACCTCTGAAACCTGCCGATAGCATTTCTGCTGAAGCACCATCAATTGACCCTCAGAGTTCAGAGCTGGATCCTGATTTAGAGCAGTCGATTCAAAGCTGTAAGCAATGCTCAAAGCGTCAAACTCGCTCGAATGCTTTATCCGGTCAGGGAGCAAAGCATGCCCCTGTTTTTGTTGTCAGTGAACCGCCTACAGCAGAGGAAGATCGAGCTGGTCATTATCTGAGCCAACAAAGCTTAACTCTTTTTCAGTCGATGCTTCAATGCATTGATTTGAATGATAAATATTTTTTTACCGGTATTATTAAATGTTATTCTCTGACAGATTATCTCTTCAGTGATGATGAAATTACTCATTGTGCGCCTTTTTTACAATCTCAAATTGAGCTAATACAGCCCGCGGTAATCTATGTTTTGGGTGCTAAACAAGCACAGTCAATCTTGCAAACAAAACAAAGTTTTAATGAATTAAGAGGCAAGGTGCACTCTATCTCCATTAATAATCATCAGTATTCTGTTATCGTCAGTTATCATCCGGCGTATTTGTTACGCAATCCCCTATACAAAAGAGAAGCTCTTAGCGATTTAATCCTGATGAAAAGCTTGATAAAATGAGTAATAACACTTCTGGATCAGAACTTGATTTTGAACAATCCATCCGAAAAATGACACAGTTTGATCTACAGCCAGTAATGGCAATAGAAACTGAAGCCTATGAATTTCCCTGGACTGAGGGAATTATGGCGGACTGTTTAAAAGTTGGATACCATTGTTTTGTTTATGAAGTGAATTGTGAGGTTCGTGGTTATATTATTTACAGTACTGTACTTGATGAAGTACATCTGTTAAATATCTGTATTGACCCTCAGTACCAGGGCAAGGGTTATGGCTTTTCTTTATTAAACTGGTTGATAAAGTATAGCCGTGAAAAAGGCGGTAAAACCCTTTACCTTGAAGTTCGTGCATCCAATCATGCGGCAATACGCCTCTATGAAAATATGGGATTCAATGAGTTAGGCATACGCCCTGACTATTATCCAGCTAAGAAAGGCAAAGAAGATGCACAGCTATTTGCCTGTGAACTGACCTGGTATTAAAATAACTGGAGGCTGTCCTCTTACTTTCCTGGGGTGATTATCAAATCAAGTAGCTTTCAGTCAGGACTGTTTTCATAATATTTATTCATTTTTTTTCCGTAGGTTATTTTTTATTGGGCTTTTTGACATGACTTATTTCATTCCAGCGCTTTAGAAGCTTTTCTTACTTATCAATTCTGACATCATCAATATAGCTTGTTTTATTAAAAAAGGTGAAAGATTTCAGTTGGTTATAATGTTTTTATCCTGATAGCCTTGAAAAATGTAATAAGATACCATATTATGTAATAAAGAAGTGTAATTCAATCTAATTAGGAGAGTTGTAATGGTTGGCCCTCACGTAACATAGCTTATCGACAACAGAACAAACTGAATACGGACTTCGGTTTACTTGTAAATGAGTTGATCGCCGTTTTGCCTAAGATTATTAGTCTTTTTTGTTCGTTCAGGTAAAATTTATACCCGCTTAGTCGTCTATTTTTGCTTATGTTCTTAAAAGAATTATTGTCAAATGAATTGCAATAACAAGCTGTATCATTAAGCACTTCATAAAATTCTAAAACTGATTCAAGCTGATCTTTTTCCAAATAATGAACATTCTTTTTTAACTCATCTAAAATGGCACTTGGCGAAGCACTAAATGTCAGATAAGGATCGTTTGTTTTTTTCCAATTTGTTCCCTCAGCCATTTTATCAAGTGCTTTCTCAAGTCCGTCTAAACTGTCTTCAACCTGATCTATAAATATTGAGATATCTTTTATAACAATAATGGCAAAGTTTTTCTTTTTTTTGGCTTCGTTGTATAGGTATTTAAAGAAAGGAACCACAATAGTACCCAGAACAATAAGTAAAGTAGTGTAATACATTTTTTCGGTAAAAAAAGAATTAGTGACTTGCTCTGCTACCTTTGCTGCTTCTGCTGGATCCATAATTTTTCCGTAGTTAAATTTTAAAATACTATATATTGTGTTTATCAGTCAAAAATTCATCCAGGAAGAATGCTACATCTTGTGTTTTATGTGTGGTGATGAATCCCGGGAGATCACAACATATAGTGATTCATAATTTTTTTCCGAATTAATTAAATTGTTAGGTATTTCAATTACCAATTTATACAACCCCCTGCCTAACCAGTGTAACACCATGTTTTTATTGCGTCTACGGAAAGCGGAGAACGGCGGAACTCAAGGATTTGTACACTTTCATCAGGGCTGCACCATCATCATAAGCTACCTTTTTATATAAATACATTATGTTTCCCTTTTGTTATAATATCCGCGCAACGAACTGGCCTCATGTGTGGGGTAGATTATTCTTATGTGCAAATATGTGTACAAAAACAAGAAAAACTAAAAATGTCGAATGAACAATTTCTAGATGAAATAAGACGCAGACGTACCTTTGCGATTATTTCTCACCCTGATGCGGGTAAAACAACATTAACTGAAAAACTACTACTTTATGGTGGTGCTATTCAGATGGCTGGCACAGTTAAAGGGCGTAAGGCCACCAGACATGCTACTTCAGACTGGATGGACATGGAAAAAGAACGTGGTATTTCTGTTACCTCTTCGGTTATGCAGTTCCCGTATAAAGGTTGTACGATTAACCTTTTGGATACCCCTGGACATGAAGACTTTTCTGAGGATACCTATCGTACCCTGACGGCTGTTGACTCTGCTTTAATGGTTATCGATGTAGCCAAAGGTGTTGAGCAGCGAACCGTTAAATTAATGGAAGTGTGTCGCTTGCGGGACACACCTATTTTAACTTTTATTAATAAATTAGACCGGGAAGGTCGTGAACCTATTGATTTAATGGATGAAGTGGAAGATGTTCTGAAAATTGGCTGTGCGCCAATCACCTGGCCCATCGGGATGGGTAAACGTTTTAAAGGTGTATACCACTTATATAATGACAAGGTTCATATGTTCAGTTCGACCCATGGCGGTAAAATACAGGAAGGAGATGTTATTGAGGGTCTAAATGATCCTAAACTGGATGAACTCATTGGAGAGCAGGCTGAAGAGCTGCGAGAAGAAGTTGAACTGGTTCGCGGCGCAAGTAATGAATTTGATCTTGAATTGTTTCTGGCAGGTGAGTTGACTCCCGTTTTCTTTGGTTCAGCAATTAATAATTTTGGTGTTGATGAAATGCTGGATGCCTTTGTTGATTATGCACCGCCGCCAATGGATCGTGAGACAATTACCCGTGCTGTTGGATCTGATGAAGAGAAGATGACGGGATTTGTTTTTAAAATTCAGGCGAATATGGATCCCCAACACCGGGATCGTGTGGCATTTATGCGAATTTGCTCGGGACAGTATACAAAAGGCATGAAAATGCGTCACGTCCGAATTGATAAAGACATACAAATTGCTAATGCTATTACTTTTATGGCACAGGATCGAAGCCATGTTGAAACTGCTTATTCCGGGGATATTATTGGTTTACATAATCATGGTACGATTCGAATAGGTGACACATTTACTCAGGGAGAGGAGCTCAAATTTATTGGAATTCCAAACTTTGCTCCTGAACTTTTCAGACGTGCACGGCTGAAAGATCCTATGCGGATGAAAGCATTAATGAAAGGGCTTGAACAATTAAGTGAAGAAGGGGCAACGCAATTATTCAAGCCCTTAAATAACAATGATTTAATTCTTGGTGCTGTGGGTATATTGCAGTTTGATGTGGTTAAGGAGCGCCTTAAAGGTGAGTATAAGGTTGATTGTGACTTTGAACCGGTAAATGTTCAAACGGCGCGCTGGGTCACTTGTGAGGATGAAAATAAACTCAATGATTTCAGAAAGAAATTGAGCGATAATCTTGCTATTGATGGCAGTGGGGATCTGACTTACATTGCACCAACACGGGTTAACTTAAATCTGACAATTGAACGATGGCCTGAAATCGAGTTTCTTAAGACTCGTGAGCATTAAGTTATTTCTCTGATCTGATTTTATAATTTAAATCAGAATAAGCTAAATGGTCATTTTGTAAATGAAAAAGAGGGGCGCTTTCGGATACTATTGTGTCGTGTGGGATACTATTGTGTCGTGTGGGATACTTCAAGCCGGCCATAAGGAGCTAGACTGAGAACGCCCATGTTTTCACAAGTTCTAAATGAATGTACTCTGAATCTCCCAAAGTGCTTGTACCAGCCAACCCTGCATTAAAAATTCAGTAATTATTGTATTAGAAATCGGCCAATATTTGTTAGCTTTTATCTTTCAAAACAGGCGAGTGAAACAATGAAGCGAAATAAAATTGTTAACGCTTTTCTTAATCCGGAATTCTATGATCATTCGGTGGATCATATTGAGTTGATAGAAACACATATTTCATGGGTCTTTCTGACGGGTCGCTTTGCCTACAAAATAAAAAAGCCCGTAGACTTTGGTTTCCTGAATTTTACTCAACTTGAGCAACGTAAGTTTTACTGTCAACAGGAATTAATTCTTAATTCTCGATTTGCCCCAAAAATATATCTTGATGTTATTCCCATTACACAATCAGATAACTCTCTAAGCCTCTCGGGAATAGGAGAGATCATTGAATATGCAGTTAAAATGCTGCAATTTGATCAGAGTGGTTTGCTTGATGAGCTAGTTAAGCGAAATTGTATTGAGCTGTATCATATCGAAGATTTAAGCGATGTTATTGCTGAGTTCCATAAAAAAATAAATATTGCAGATCCAGATACGGTTTTTGGCTCAGTTGCTGAGGTTATTAAACCTGTGGAAGAGAATTTTTCTATTTTAAGAAAAATCCTGCTTGATCTTGATACTGTTGCTGATACATCAGTTAATAAAAATGAACTGAGCAGGCTGGAGTATTTACATGAACAAATGTTGATAATGTATCATTCTATCGGATCACAATTGCTTGCACGAAAAAAAGGAGGTCATATTCGTGAATGTCATGGTGATTTACACCTGGGTAATATTACTTTAATCGACAATAGAATACAGCTTTTTGATGGGATTGAATTTAATGATTATTTTTGTTGGATCGATACAATGAGCGATCTGGCTTTTCTGGTTATGGATCTACAAGATCATAAACAAGTTGTTTTTTCCAATCATTTGCTTAACCGTTATTTATTAAAAACAGGTGACTATTCCGGTTTAGTAGTCCTAAAGTTTTATCTATTCTATCGAGCCACAGTCAAAGCAAAAGTTGCGGCACTCAGAATGCAGCAGCAGCGAGATGAAAAGATTGACTATAAAAGCTCAGTGAATGATTTAGTTAATTACCTTGAGCTGGCAAAAAAATATACACAAAATGATAATGTTTTTCTTGCTATAAACCACGGTCTTTCTGGAAGTGGCAAAAGTGTAGCAGGCTCACAAATTGCTGATCAAGTGGGCGCAATCCTGATAAGCTCAGATTTTGAACGTAAAAGATTGCTCAGAGCTGAATCAGACGAGTTATATAGTGACTCCACAACAAATAAAACCTATACAAAACTTCTTAAAATCTGTGAATTAGTACTCAATGCCGGTTATCCTGTGATTATTGATGCTACCTTATTAGATAAAAAATGGCGTCAACAGTTCAGACTTATTGCTGAAAAATATCACCTGCCATTTCATATCCTTTCTTATTATGCGCAACAGAAAACCATAAAAAAACGTTTAGTATTACGAAAGAATGAAAGCAATCAAATTTCAGATGCAGATGTTTCTGTAATGGAAAATCAATTTAAAACAATGGACAGGTTAGATATTGATGAGAAAAAAATTGAGATCCTTATTAATACAGAGCAGCCATTAGATTTGCCTTCTATTACGGCACTAATAAACAAGTGAGTCTCCCAAATTCTATCTGCTGTTAAGCCCCACGAATCAATTATACTTTTAAGTATCCATTGAAAAACCTGTGCTTTACGTTATCCCTTTTGGGTTCTTGTTAAGTTACTTAAAATATTAGAAAATACTTATTAAGTAATTCAGGACGTATCTGGCGGCTATAAGCAGGTGCCCTGCAAATAACATATTATCGAAAAAGCAATTATCAGGAGTTAAATAATTATGTCTATAGAGCGTGGTCTTTTTTTATTAGCGAGCATTATGGTTATCGCCAGCACATTACTGGCAATGTATGTTAACAGCAATTGGTCCTGGTTTACCTTATTTGTTGGTGCCAATATGATGCAGAGTAGCTTTACCGGTTTTTGCCCACCTAAGTGGCTTTTTAAAAAGCTGGGGATGAAAACTGAAGCTGAAATTTGCCAGCTTAAGTAAAACTTCATGAAATAGATATTTAATTGAATTGTCAGCTATGTTACTGATAATTCAATTAAATTCCCAGGAGGGTGGGAACGGTAGCAAATTTTTATCAGGAATAAGGTATAATTTGTTTCATAAAAGCACATTGAGAAACCTCATTGTGCTTATTTTGTGACTTAACTCACTTTAAAACCATTTTTTTCGGAACGTCTTTGCTAATAAATATTAGTGTATGATAAAATTCTACTTGATTGTTAAATACAGAATAAAAGGTCTCAATATGTTTCATAATTTATCATTAAAAATTGTTGGTTTATCATTTTTGTTTACATTAATGTTTATTTCAGTAAATGTTTCTGCTGAAGTTGGTAATTTGACTAATGAACAGATGAAAGAATTACTGGCACAAAATGTACCTTTGATTGATATCCGCAGACCGGATGAGTGGAAATCTACCGGTGTTGTTAACAATAGTCATCTGCTTACTTTTTTTGATTCTCGCGGAAATTATAATATGGAAAAATGGCTGACAGAACTCAATAAAATAGTAAATAAAAACGAAAAATTTATTTTAATTTGCCGTTCAGGAAACCGTACAGGCCAGGTTGCTAACTTTTTAGATAAAAAATTAGCTTATACACAAGTTTATCATCTTCAAAGGGGCATTAAAAACTGGATTAAGGCAGGTGATAAGATTGTTTCTGCTCAATAAATACTAACATTGGAAAGCCAAGCCAACGTTCCTGAAGCTTCTATTCTGCTACTTTTTGCTCTATATCTTGGTAGGCTTTGGATTCACCTACAGAACTAGAAAAGATTAATATCATTATTGGAATAAAGTCTGCATTCCGGCGGACTTTATTTACTCCTTAAGATCTAATAAATTCCCTCCCATCCTTTGTAATTTATAAAACAAAAAGATCATTCTGTTGGTGATGAAAGCATTTTTTGTGTGTTATAATTATTTGCTTTATTACATTACAAAAGTTAGCTTGTTGGAATTACAGTATGACAAACAGAACGGATGATTTACGCATTCAGGGTATGACTGAGGTTGTAGCACCTGAAGAAATTCACAAACAATTTCTTAGTACGGAAAACGCTAATAAAACAGTCATAGAAACACGACAAGCAATACATGATATTCTCAGTGGTAAAGATGATCGGCTGATTATTGTTATTGGTCCTTGCTCCGTTCATGATCAAAAAGCAGCTCTTGAGTATGCTCAGCTTATAAAAACTGCCCGTGAAAAATTAAACGAAGATTTGTTGATTATTATGCGGGTTTATTTTGAAAAACCTCGTACTACTGTTGGCTGGAAAGGCTTAATTAATGATCCGGATCTCGATGGTTCATTTGCAGTTAATAAAGGATTGGGCATTGCACGGCAGCTTTTAGTCGCAGTTAATGACTTAGGGGTGCCAACAGCAACTGAGTTCCTTGATCTTATTTCTCCTCAGTACCTTGCTGACTTGATCAGTTGGGGAGCAATCGGTGCACGAACCACAGAAAGTCAGGTTCATAGAGAACTGGCGTCAGGATTATCCTGTCCTGTCGGCTTTAAAAATGCAACCGATGGTGGAGTTAGAGTGGCAATTGATGCCATTGCTTCAGCCAGCCGCCCACATGTCTTCCTCTCGGTAACCAAGCAGGGGAAATCAGCAATTTTTTCTACCTCAGGTAATGAAGATTGCCATATTATTTTACGTGGTGGAGCGGAGCCTAATTATGATGCATCCCATGTTGAATCAGTTTCAATAGAAATGAATGGCTCATCAATAAAACCCAATTTAATGATTGACCTCAGTCATGCCAACAGTCAGAAGCAGTTTAAAAAACAGCTTGATGTTGCTGAAAATATTTCACAGCAAGTGGCTGAGGGTGACATGAGGATTATTGGCGTTATGGTAGAAAGCCATCTTGTGGAAGGGCGGCAGAATTGTGTCAATAAGGATGATCTGGTATATGGCCAAAGTATTACAGATGCCTGTATAAACTGGGATGATGGCTTTGATGTGTTAACTAAACTGTCTAATGCAGTACAGCAGCGTCGAGTCAATCAACCACATTCATAGCTTTTTATAATAAAATTGGAGTCATCAGATGGGATTTGTAATTGGTGTTGTGGTTGCACTCATTGTTATTTTCTTGCTGGCTTATATTACTGCAAAGAAGCCAGTTTTTGGTAAAGTTGTTATTGGTCTTTCTGTACTGATGATTATGGCATCAACGTTTTTTTATTTTCAAAAAGATGAACACGCAGAAAAGAAAAAAAATCTGATCCCGATCGAGGAAATTAAGTCTTCAGGTTTTTCTCATAGCCTGGCTTATGGTAATTATTACAAATTGACGAGTGAAATAAAAAACAATTCTCAGCGCTACCAGCTTCGTTCTATTGTTCTGGATGTTAAATTCTTTAAATGTCCGGCTTCATTTGATACGGAAAAGGCTGCAAAATTTGAGCAATGTCAGCAGGTTGCAGATAAGCAGCATAAGATTGATATAAGATTGGCTCCTCAGCAGACTAGTCAAGTCGAGAGCTATCTTTTGCTCGGTGAAAATGAACTGGCAGATGCTCAAAATCTCCAATGGAAAATAGAAATTATAAATGGAGTTGCTCGTTGAGGGAGAGAGTTAAGTATTGATTTGTAAACCACTCAAGCTTTTTGCAGTGATTTAAACTGAATGATCTCGGCACAATGTTGGGAGCCTTTAGCGGGTAAAAAGCCATTATTTTCATCTAATTTACTGATTATACCTTGCAGATCTTGATAACTATCTAACATCATTTCTGATATCTTAAGGCAGCAATGCATTGGATTATTGGATTTTCTGCGCGCCATATCCACTTGAAACTGCAGACCATTGAGTCTTTTTCTAAATTTCTCAGGGGCATCCTGAATTAACTGCTCACAGAGTTGTTTGCGCATATTTTCAAGACCTTCTGGATCATCGCTCGCCATTTTGATTAATTCATCAATTTCTGGCAATTGCTTATCCATAATGATCGCTCCCATAAACCCACCAATTTAATACAAATGATTAGATTGTTCTGTGATATAGAAACTGTATTTTAGTATATAATTATAAGCCAAATCAAGTAATGTGCTTAAAAACGAATATCTAAATTTTAATTAAATTAATGTTAATTCTTGAATATAAACATAAACCTATGATTGATTATATTTTTCCAGCTCAAGGATTCGATCAACCTCAAGGTAAATTTGTGAAATATTGGTTTCTAATTGTTCATCTGATAAATCATCGAACTCAATATCGGTTTGACTGATGATCTCCAGAAGAGCGGGAGCCCCAAGATAGCGAAGTCCACCATGTATTTTATGGATTATGTTTCGTAACACATCTTTGTTGTTGTTTAGAAACTCTTTCTTAATTATCAGCTTATAATCAGGCAATTCTTTAATAAACATTGCAAGCAGATCATCGGCCAGCTTCTTGTTTCCTGAAACAAGTTTAACAGCTTTGTCTTTATCAAGAATAGACAGTGCTTCAGACATTGAATCTCCTAATAGATTTATATACAAGAAACAGGACCTGTGATGGTTAACCTGTAGATTTATTTCTTTATTGTACGAATATACCATAAAGCGTTAAAATAAAGAAAAAACATCTAAAAAGACGGAAAAGAATGAAATACCCTACTATTGAAGAATTTGTTGGCAATACGCCACTTGTTAGACTTCAACGATTACCCGGAGATACCAGTAATCAGATCTTAGTCAAGTTAGAAGGTAATAACCCGGCAGGTTCAGTCAAGGACAGGCCTGCTCTAAGTATGATAGCCCGTGCTGAAGAACGTGGTGATATACAACCAGGTGATACTCTTATTGAAGCTACCAGTGGTAATACGGGTATTGCTCTTGCAATGGCAGCTGCCATAAAGGGCTATAAGATGGTTCTGATCATGCCTGATAATATGAGTGAAGAACGCCGTGGCAGTATGAAAGCCTTTGGTGCAGAAATTGTACTGACACCAGCAGAAGGCAGCATGGAAGCTGCTATTGATCTTTCTCGGGAAATGGAGCAAAAAGGAGAGGGAATTGTACTGGATCAATTTTCTAATTCTGATAATCCAGTTGCACATTATCTTGGAACAGGTCCCGAAATCTGGCGTGATACAGAAGGAGAAATTACCCACTTTGTCAGCGCAATGGGCACAACCGGCACCATTATGGGGACAGCTCGTTTTCTTAAAGAAAAAAATCCAGCTATTCAAATTATCGGAGTACAGCCAGAGGATGGTGCAAAGATCCCCGGCATTCGCCGCTGGCCGGAAGAATATCTCCCGAAGATTTATCATCCGGATGAGATTGATCAATTGATGGATGTAAGCCAGAATAATGCCGAAAATATTGTAAGACAATTGGCAGCCAAAGAAGGCATATTTGCGGGTGTTTCATCAGGTGGTGCGGTTGCTGCCGCACTAGAACTGTCTAAAACAGTAGAAAATGCGACCATTGTTGCTATTATCTGTGATCGTGGTGATCGATACCTTTCCACCGGTGTTTTTCCAGCTTGAAGGTTAAACTCCCCAGTTGGTTTATTATACCCCCCCTCACTTATAGAGAGGGGAGCGAACAGGGGGCAAATCAACAGAGTACTTTACTTAGTTTTATTTTCATAATTTACTGTCTTTTTAGTTTTCAGCAGGCAGTCGCCATTGAAACCATTGAGCTGTCAATAGAACAGATCTCTCTGGAACAATTATTGAACCAGACTCAAAGCCAGGATTTAGCACAAAATTCTAATCTAAATAATAAAAAACAGCTCTTAGAGCAGTTAAAAATAAATCAGCTTTTTGTCACGATGGATTTAACCTCCTCTCCGGTTAGATTTAAGATTGACCTCTCTAAACTTAAATTACCCAGCCCCTATAAAGAAGTCAAATCACTTAACTTAAGCTGCCTTAATTTTGTATTAATACCTGACAAACTGGAATGTAAAAAAGGTAAACTTGCATTTGAAGGATTGTTTGATCAACCGGTGACCACTGTTGATATATCCTTTATTTATAATTCCTCAGAAGATATTCTGAATCTGTCACTGAAAAATATTAACCTGGGCAGTGGTTCAGCCTCTGTTGAATTTATCATTAATAGTGATAAGTGGCAGTCAAATTTTAAAACCCATAAACTGGAGTATAAATTTTTATCTCGATACATAAAGGCATTTTTTTATCAGGATAAAATGAAAGATATCATTAATAAGCTTGAAAGTGCTGGTGGTGTTTTAAGCCTTTCAGGTCAAGCTTCAGGTGCACTTGCTGCGAACGATGGAGAAGAAAATAAATTGCGTACTCTGAAACTGAAGGGAAAATTGAAACAGGTTCACTACCAGTATGTTGAAAATCTTGCAGAGCAACTGTCGTTTGATTTTGCAGTCAATTTAAACTCAATTTCAAATAATGTGCAGAATATATCATTAATGATTGATTTTCTTGGTGGCGAGGTTTTACATAATGATAACTATGTGGTGTTTAATGGCAAAGAAAGCTTACACGCTGATCTTAAGATTAATACTGAGGGTATGATCGAAGTTTCTGGTTTTGAGCTGAATTCTAAAGGGATTTTTACATTGGGATCACAGGGTAAATTTTTAACTAATGACAAAATGGCTGTTCAATATCTGGATTCCAAACTCAGTATTAAAAATTTAACTTTGTTTAACAAGCATTATCTCAATAATATTATTTCAGGGACAGATTATGAAGATTTAATTGTTGAAGGTGGGCTTGAAGTTAAATTTTCATCAAAATTAAAACATAAAAAAAATAAATATAAAATTAATGTACAATTTAATAACTTTTCTATGGCCTTAAGTGAGCAAATATCGTTGCTTGAACTCAATGGTTCTATATTTTGGAATAATTATAATCAAATAAATTTTCCGGTAGAATCCAGCCATTTGACATGGCAGGAACTAACGCTTAATGGGCTGCCTCTGGGATATTCAGATTTTAAATTTAACCTGCATAATGATTATTTAAAGCTTCTGAAGGAAACTGACATCCCCATATTTGATGGTGCTTTACATATTAACAACCTCGAGATCTCTCATCTTTTCCCTGTTGAGCATTATGACACTGGGAAATCCAAAAAATCAGGCAAAGACAGTTTGACTCTGACCGTAGATGGTATGATTAAACCAGTTTCATTGGCTTTATTATCAAATCATTTCCAATGGCCCTTGCTTGATGGTACGCTTTCAGCAGTGATCCCTTCGACCAGCTACAATGAAAAATATTTACGTGTCGGCGGGGCAATGATGCTGCAGGTTTTTGATGGCATTGTTATTATTAAAGACTTGAAAATAGAAGAACCTCTTAAGGATTATGCACAGTTATTTGCAAATATTGATCTCAATAACCTCAATCTTAAGTCATTAACTAAAACCTATAATTTTGGAGAAATTAACGGCAGGGTAGAAGGTAAGCTCAAGGCTTTAGAATTAAGTGCCTGGGAACCAGTTGCTTTTGATGCTTATATTCGCACACCCAAAAATGATGATAGCAGTCATCGTATTAGTCAGCGAGCTATCGATAATTTATCCAGTCTTGGTGGTGCATCAGGTTTATTATCCAGAAGTTTTCTCAGTTTTTTTGAGACCTTTCGCTATGATAAAATCGGTTTAAGTTGTAGACTTAGGAATAATGTTTGTCATATGTCAGGTGTTGAAACTAAGGGTAATAGTTACTATATTGTGAAAGGTGGTGGTATTCCCAGAATTGATGTGATGGGATTTCAACGTAAAGTTAACTGGGGAGTATTAACCTCTCGTTTAAAAGCCATCCAGTTAGCTAACGAAGCAGTAATTGAATAGTTACCATTTGTGTTAGGTAAATTTTAATTTTGAAAACCCTCATCTCTTGCTTATTCAGTTAATATTCAGTTGTAATGTGCCATACTTCTAATCAAGAGGCTGCTCCTGTATCGTTATTGATTGATAAGCTGACTCATAACTCCGTTTAAAATAAGGTTGAAAATATGAAAACGAATGATTCTATATTAAAAGTCTCTTCATTTAATCCCTCTTTCTTACATAAAGATAGCCTTTTCCAGCTATTCTCAATTATGCTGCTCAGTTTTACTGTTATTTCCTGTGTCACAATTAATATTTATTTTCCTGCTGCTGCGGCTGAAAAAGTAGCCGAGCAAATAATTGATGATGTGTTGCAGTCAGGAGAGCCAAATATTGAGCAGAAGAATGATTCTGATAATGACATCAATAAGACTCAGGGTTGGTTAGAGTCAGGGCCTCTTGAGCATCAACAGTCATATTCTACAAACGCGCTGGTAGCCATTGTGAATTTTATTATTCCCGTTGCTGAGGCAGGGCAGGCAAATATTTCCGTTGATACAGGAAAAATTCGCTCAATCCGAAAGAGTATGGAAAAAAGGCAAGCAAAACTTCAGCCTTACTATAGCTCTGGAGCCGTTGGTTTTACTAATAATGGGTTAATTGCGGTTGTAAGTAGTTCTGGCTTGTCAATAAAGCAAAAATCAACCGTCAAAAAATTAGTCAAGTCAGAAAATAACGATCGCCAGGCTCTGTATTCAGAGATTGCAAATGCTAATGGACATCCTGAATGGAAGTCAGATATTCAAAAAACATTCAGTAAAACCTGGATAAATAAAATTTCTTCAGGATGGATGTATCAATCTAACTCAGGCAGCTGGACAAAGAAATAAAATCTAATTATTTTTGGGGGAATAAAAGACTTAAATAGCAATATTATTTGCTTTGTTGTATTTTGTGATCAACTGCACCATTTTTTGAGCTGCTGGTGATAATGATCGGTTTTTATGTGTGACAATTCCAAGTGCGCGACTTGCTGTAAAATCTGCCGTTTTTACAGCAGTTAATGTGTCATCTATCAAAGTTTTTGGTAAAACACTCCAGCCAAGACCAACACTGACCATCATTTTTATTGTCTCTAAATAGTTATTGGATAATTTAATATGGGGGTTCAGATTAAATTTTTGAAAGTACTCATCTAATAACTCCCTGGTGTAAGTCCCTTTTTCAGGTAATATTGCAGGGTATTGCGAGAGTTCTTCGAGGTATTTCTTATTAAAAACCAAATCATTTGTTTTTTTATAAGATTTATTGCTCACTATGGATTTAAGCAGGGGATGATCATTATGTATGGCAATTATCATTGGATCATCCCATATCCTTACTTGGTTCAGATACAAAACAGGCTCATTGGGCAGAGTGATAACAGCCACTTCAATTTCGGCATTTTCGACCGCAAGGCAGGCAGATTCAGAGTCCATAAAATCCAGTTTTAGATTAACTCGTGGGTATTCATTCACGTATTGTTTCAATACTGGAGGAAGATGATGCAGGCCAATATGATGACTGGTAGCCATTGATAACTCACCTGAAATAATTCCCCCCATTTCTGCCAGAGAGCTTTTTCCTGCTTTTAACTCATTAATAATATTTTGAGCCCGAGGTAAAAATAATCGTCCGGCTTCAGTAAGGATAATTTTTTTCTTTATCCTATCGAACAACTTACAGTTTAACTCTCTCTCTAACGAAGCAATTCTTTTGCTGATAGCAGGTTGGGTAAGATACATAGACTCAGCTGTTAAGGAGAATGATTGTTTTTTAGCGACACTTAAAAATGTTTCTATTGATGGAATATCCATAGATTGATACCTTATTATTAGCTTTACGACCTAAGTAGTAATTTGAAAATCAAGAGAAAAAGAAGGGGGGCGTTCAGACGAAACGCTGAGCCTGTTGATTGCACCCGACACTGGTTCGTCAAACTGGGGACGCTTCAGGTACGTCCATGTAACGCTTGCTGTCGCCGTCCATGGCTCCAAACACCCCAGTTAGACGAACCAGTCTCGCGTACACTCTTCTACCTCAGTTGTCCTCACTGGTGTTGTCCAAAAGCAAAGAAAAAGAAAAATCAAAAGCATAGGAGCCAATTTGCTTGAGCTATTGTGCTGTTGCTTCCCCCTTTTTCAAAGGGGGATTGAGGGGGTTAGCTGTTGCTGTTGCTCTTGCTCTTGATTTTGGACACTCCCAGAGAGAATAAATGCCTTAAGAGACTGTGAGGGCAGCTAATGCAACAAACTGGGGTGTTTGGAGCCATGGACGGCGACAGCAAGCGCTACATGGATGACCTTTGATAACTAAAAGCCCGCAGCCGTCCCCAGGTTGTTGCATTAGCTGCCCTTGCAGTCGTTTTATACGCACTTATTCGAACGCCGCCACTTCTGTTTCACTTGATTTTCAAACAATCAGCGAATTTCTACCTTAGGTCGTAAAGCAGACATATAACTATTAGTTATGAAAAACATAAAATAATTGAATTTGAGTTATTGTAAAATGAACGATACTATTAAAGCAACCAACTATTACAAATGAGTCGTTCAGGTGTTGACCATGAGCAGGCTGAAATGAGCATTGAAAGTGCCATTTGTCAGGAGAACAGTATGAGTGCAAAAACTTTATATGATAAATTATGGGACAGCCATGTTGTCCGTGAAAACGATGATGGGACATCTTTATTGTATATTGATCGTCAGTTAATCCATGAAGTGACCTCTCCACAGGCCTTTGAAGGCTTAAGAATAGCTAACCGCCAACCCTGGAAGCTTTCAGCAAACCTGGCAACACCAGATCATAATGTGCCGACCACTGATCGTGATAAAGGGATTTCTGATCCTATCTCAAAACTTCAGGTTGATACATTAGACAGCAATTGTGATCACTTTGGCATTACTGAGTTTAAAATGGATGATATCCGTCAGGGAATTGTCCATGTCGTCAGTCCGGAGCAGGGTGCAACGTTACCTGGAATGACTCTTGTCTGTGGTGATTCACATACCTCAACACACGGTGCATTTGGTACACTTGCTTTTGGTATTGGAACTTCTGAAGTAGAACATGTTTTAGCGACGCAATGTTTGATCCAGAAAAAATCAAAAAATATGTTGGTAGAAGTGAATGGCCAGTTAAATACTAATGTCACCGCTAAAGATGTCATTTTGGCTATTATTGGTAAAATTGGTACGGCAGGCGGCACTGGCTATGCTATAGAATTTGCAGGTGATGCCATACGTTCCTTTTCTATGGAAGGACGCATGACCTTATCTAATATGGCCATTGAAGCCGGTGCGCGTGCAGGTATGGTTGCAGTTGACAAAACCACAATTGATTACGTAAAAGGCAGGCCATATGCGCCCGCAGGTGATTTATGGCAAAAAGCAGTACAATACTGGCAGACATTTTATACTGATAGTGATGCAAAATTTGACAAAATAATTACTCTTAATGCTGCTGATATTAAGCCACAGGTGACCTGGGGAACTTCTCCGGAAATGACAATGGCGATTGATGAAAATATTCCTGACCCGGCACAAGAAACTGATCCAGTAAAAAAAGAAGGCATGATTGCTGCTCTTAAATACATGGGGTTAACTGCCGATAAGGCGATCTCAGAAGTCTCAGTTGACGTTGTTTTTATTGGCTCGTGCACTAATTCGCGTATAGAAGATATTCGTGCTGCAGCGGAAATTGCTAAAGGTAGAAAAGTTTCTGGCTCCATTAAACAGGCTCTGGTGGTGCCAGGATCAGGTTTAATTAAACAGCAGGCTGAAGATGAGGGTCTTGATAAAATTTTACTTGAAGCTGGTTTCGATTGGCGTGAGCCCGGTTGTTCAATGTGTCTTGCTATGAATGCCGACCGTCTTGATCCACAGGAACGATGTGCCTCAACTTCAAACCGAAACTTTGAAGGACGTCAGGGACAGGGTGGAAGAACTCATCTCGTGAGTCCCGCAATGGCGGCGGCGGCGGCGATAGCCGGACATTTTGTTGATATACAATCATTAAATAAAACTGTATAAAAGGAGCCTGTTATGGAAAAGTTTACAAAAATGACCGCGATTGCAGTGCCTCTGGATCGTGCCAATGTGGATACCGATGCTATTATCCCAAAGCAATTTTTAAAATCCATTAAACGTAGTGGCTTTGGCCCCAATTTATTTGATGAATGGCGTTATCAGGATCAGGGTGAGCCGGGTGTGGATAATTCAAAACGCCCGATCAATCCAGAGTTTGTATTGAATTTACCTCGCTATGCAGGGGCAAAAGTTCTGCTTGCAAGAGATAACTTTGGTTGTGGTTCATCTCGTGAACATGCGCCCTGGGCTTTGGAAGATTATGGAATTCGAGTCATAATTGCGCCAAGTTTTGCTGATATTTTTTATAATAATTGCTTTAAGAATGGCATACTACCGATTATTATCTCAGAAGATTTGGTTAACCGTTTGTTTAGAGTTGTTGAAGCTAATGATGGATTTCAGCTGACAGTTGATCTGGAACAGCAAAAAATTACAGCGGCAAATTCTCAGGAAGATATTGATATTAGTTTTGAACTGGATAAGTTTCGTCGCCATTGTTTGCTGGAAGGTCTGGATGAAATTGCATTAACTTTAGAACATGCACAGGATATTCGTCTTTATGAAGAGAAGCAAAAAGAAGTGACTCCATGGCTTTTTTAAACTTTCCCGTATAATTAGGTTAAGTGAATATTAAATTTATAAATTGAGAAGATATTATGAGTAAGAAAATTGCTGTATTGCCAGGTGATGGAATAGGTGTTGAAATTGTAGCACAGGCTGTCAAAGTCCTGAATTGTTTAAAAAATGAGTTCGATCTTGATATCGAAATGGAAGAAGGTCTGGTGGGTGGTGCAGCCTATGATGATTCCGGATCGCCTCTACCAGAAGCAACCTTAAAACTAGCAATAGAATCTGACGCTATCTTGCTTGGAGCTGTGGGTGGTTACAAATGGGAATCTCTGGATATTGCTGTTCGACCGGAGAAAGGATTGCTGGGTTTACGTTCAGAATTAGAACTTTTTGCAAACCTGAGACCCGCTATTTTATACCCGCAGCTGGCCCATGCTTCCACTCTAAAAGAAGGGGTGGTTTCCGGTTTAGACATTATGATTGTGCGTGAATTAACCGGCGGTATCTATTTTGGTCAGCCTCGAGGTGTTAGAATACTTGAAAATAATGAAAAACAAGGGTTTAATACACTTATCTATAAAGAATCTGAGATAGAGCGTATTGCCCATGTTGCTTTTGAAACTGCAATGAAACGGAATAAACGGCTTTGCTCAGTTGATAAGGCCAATGTACTTGAATGTACTGAATTATGGCGTGAAGTGCTGATTCGCATTAGCAAAGAATATCCCGAAGTGGAACTGACTCACATGTATGTCGATAATGCTGCTATGCAGTTAGTCAGAGCGCCGAAACAGTTTGATGTGATGGTTACAACAAATATGTTTGGTGATATATTGTCTGATTGTGCCGCAATGTTGACCGGTTCAATAGGTATGCTGCCATCAGCATCCATGGATAAAAACCAAAAAGGTATGTATGAACCAATTCATGGTTCTGCACCCGATATTGCTGGACAGGATATTGCTAACCCTCTAGCCACAATTTTATCCGTTGCAATGCTGTTGCGTTACTCTCTTAGTAACGAAGCACTGGCACTAAAAGTTGAGAGTGCAGTGGAGTCAGTTTTAAACAAGGGTCTTAGAACTGTCGATATCTATACCGATGGTGATACAAAAATTGGTACAGACGCTATGGGTGATGCAGTTGTAGCTGCATTGATGGCATAAAGATTCTATTTACATTAAATAAATCGATTAAAAAAAGAAAAGTCAGGATAAAACAAATGACCAAAGAATATGATGTTGCAGTAGTAGGAGCCACAGGAGCTGTTGGTGAAACCATGATGGCTATCCTTGAAGAACGTGATTTTCCAGTGAGAAACCTGTACCCCCTGGCGAGTGCACGTTCTGCTGGTAGTAAAATTCAGTTCAAAGGGAAAAATTATACCGTACAGGATCTCAGTGAGTTTGATTTTTCTAAAGCTCAAATTGGTTTATTCTCTGCTGGCGGCAGTATTTCTGAAATTTATGCCCCTAAAGCGGCAGAAGCAGGTTGTGTGGTTATTGATAATACGGCACACTTTCGCTATGACGATGATATCCCCCTGGTTGTGCCTGAAGTGAATCCTCATGCCATTGCTGATTATAAGAAGCGAGGTATCATTGCGAATCCAAATTGCTCTACTATCCAAATGCTGGTGGCTTTAAAGCCTATTCGTGATGCGGTTGGTCTGGAACGCATTAATGTCTGCACTTATCAGGCTGTCTCAGGTACTGGGAAAAATGCGATTGAAGAATTAGCAGGCCAAACTGCTAACCTGCTCAATGCTAAAGAGTTAAAGGTTGAAGTTTATCCAAAGCAGATTGCGTTTAATGTTTTGCCCCATATTGATGTCTTCAAAGACAATGGTTACACCAAAGAAGAGATGAAAATGGTTTGGGAAACCAATAAAATATTTGAAGATGATTCAATCCTGGTGAATCCTACAGCAGTTAGAGTCCCAGTATTTTTTGGACATTCAGAAGCTCTGCATATTGAAACCAAAGAAAAGATCAGTGCCGAAAAAGCAACTGAATTATTAACAGCCTTTGATGGTATTGAAGTGCTTGATGATCGCAATGATGGTGGTTATGCTACGGCAGTGACTGAAGGTGCAGGCAGTGACCCGGTTTTTGTCAGTCGCATTAGAGAGGATATCTCGCATCCACGGGGTTTGGATTTGTGGGTTGTTGCTGATAATGTCCGTAAAGGTGCAGCTTTAAATAGTGTTCAAATTGCAGAAATACTTATCAAAGACTATTTATAGATATCTGTAAAACTGTTCTTGCTTCCTCTTTTTTAATTTAGAGCGAAAAAAGGGCAGTGAAGCAAATGAATATCGTTTTTAAGTTATTGTAATTTTTATATATTTACCTTTCTTTTGCTTTGAATTAAATGAAGGTTTATAGGAAATAGCAATTTTGACAGTACCTCAGAAATTCAAGAAATCGTGATTTGTTTAACAATTTTTAATTATTTTGCAAACCAGTTAATGTTTTTCTTGAATTTTTTAATTTAACATACTAATAATAATAGAGAATAAGTAAATTTTTTCTAAAGTCATTCTTAATAATAAAAAAGGGAGCCAGCACGTGCGGAAATCAATCCTTGCATGTACCGTATCATTCTTAATGTCGCCTATGGCCAGTTGGGCTTTAGGGATGGGAGATGTACAGGTAAACTCATCTTTAAATCAACCTCTGAATGCAGAAATTGCGCTTCATTCAGTAACGAAAAAAGATCTTGATTCTTTGCATGTTGAAATGGCATCAAAGAAAGTTTACGCTCGCGCTAATCTCGAACGCAGTTACTACCTTACTAAATTTCGCTTTAAGCTGATTGAACGTGCTGGCAAGCACTATATTTCAATTACGACACAAAAATCTTTCAAAGAACCCTTTGCAAATTTTTTAATTGAAGTTTCCTGGAGCTCAGGTCGTTTACTCAGAGAGTACACCATGCTGCTTGACCCACCTGAATTTGTAAAAAAGCATGTACGTCCTGTTAAGACTGCGACAACTTCACCTTCATCGCAAGTAAAACGGACTAAAAAACAATCTACTCAAAAAACTACTAAAAAAATGACCTCTGCACCTCAGGGGGAAAATTATGTGCTCTCGCCATCCGGTGAAATGAGCTATGGACCAACAAAACGTAATGATACGCTCTGGAATATTGCTAAGAAAATGGCACCAGGTAATGTTTCCATTGATCAAATGATGATGGCTTTATTACGTGATAATCCTGAAGCCTTTGTTAATAATAATATTAACAATCTTAAATCAGGTTATGTGCTGCGGATAAAAGATCAGGATGGCTTAAATAAATTAACTCGCTCAAATGCTCATCGCCAGGTTAAAGAACAATATCAAAGCTGGAAGGAAACAAGACAGCAGAAACCGGCATCTAATTTAGTGGATCGAAGTGATCGCAGTTCTTCTAAATCACCCACTGACGGCCAGCTTACTCTGGTTGCTTCAGGTGATCAAGACAGTGCTGATCAGCAGGGTAGTTTATCCTCGAAAGCAAAAAATCTTAAAGAAAAGCTTTCTCTTGCTGGAGAAGAGCTTGAATCCAAAGAAGTTGAAAATCAGGAACTGAGAGTTCGCATTAAAGAACTTGAAGAACTTCTGCAAACAAAAACATCTCTGGTTGAGTTAAAAGATGAAAGCCTTGCTGCATTACAAAAACAAAAAGAAATGCAGGCAGTGGAAGCAGATGCTGAAATAGATACACCGACAGAAGCGGTAATAACAGATGAAGTTATTAGCACTGATGCAGATGAAGTTATTGTCGCTGATACAGATGCTGATATTGAGACAGATGCAGTCGAAGCCGATGTTTATAAAGAAACTGAAGCAATGCTTGCAGAGCATATCGACCCATCAGTAGAATTAAGTAATGATGAAGCCCAGTCTGAAAAAACCGAAACCCCAATTAATGTGGATGAAGTTATTTCTATAGCAGAAGTAACACAAGCTGAAACAACGCAACCTGAAGTTAAGCAGACAACTCCTGAACCTGCGGTTAAAGAAACGCCTAAGCCAAAACCCAAAAAAGTGGTTGCGCCTGAAGAAGAAATTGTTGATATGCTGCTGAGTGAGGAAATGTTGCCTTATACTGCAGGTGGTGGTGCTTTTCTTATTGCATTGCTGGCATGGTTAGGATTACGTGGACGTGGTAAAAAAGAAAATGAATTTGAAGAAAGCATCCTGGATTCCAAGTTAGAAGGTGATGACAGTGAATTCAATATTGATGATTCCCAATTGGTCGATTCATCTGCAACTTCGACTGAAGTGCTTGCGTCAGATACAGAAACTTCATTCTTAAGTGACTTCTCTGCTGATGATATGGAATCACTACAGCCCGATGATACTGAAGCCGATCCAATTTCTGAGGCGGATGTATTTATGGTTTATGGGCGTTACCAGCAAGCGGAAGAATTATTACAAAGCGCCATAAAATCTGAACCTGAGCGTTTGGATTATCAATTAAAGCTGCTTGAGGTCTACCACGGCGACAATCTAAAAGATTCATTTGCTGTGCAGGCTGATGTTGTTAAAGATGTATTGAAAAAGAGTAATGATGACTTTGAACTTACACCTGAATGGATTAAAGCTAAATCCTGGGCAGACAAGCTGGGTGTAGATATTGATATGCCGGATACTTTTGATGAAACTGATTCATTTTCAGAACAAGTAATCGAAGAAAAAGCAAATGATATCACGGAGGAGTTTGAGTCATTGGATGATACGCTTGATGATGAACTATCTCTTGATAGTGAGGAAATTAACTTAAATGAAGATTCAATCTTAGGTGATATAAGTGACTCAGATGATGATTTTGACTTAACCCTTGAAGAAGATACTTCTGAATTTTCTCTTGATGATGCTTCTGCTGATACAACTCAGGATGCGGATGATTTTGAACTGAGCCTTGAAGATCTGGATAATGATGATAGTTTAAATGATAGTTTTGAAGAAGATAACGCTGAACTAACTCTCGATGAATCAAATTTTAATCTAGATGGTAGTCTGGAATTAGAAGATGAGGATACTCTAGAAACATCTCTCGATCTTGATGATGAACTGGAACTTGGTGACTCTAACATAGAGCCTGAAGGTTATTTAGAGCAAGAGGATGCTCTTGAAGATGGAGACAGCCTTGATCTGGGTGAAAGCAGCCTTGAGTTGGAAGATAACCTTGAGCTGGAGGATAATCTTGAGCTGGAGGATGCTCTCAATCTTGGTGACGGCCTTGAGCTGGAAGATAGCCTTGAGCTTGATGATAGCTCTGATGTTGATAATTCACTGGCTACTGAAGGCAATGCTGATGAGCTGGATTTGCTTGATGATGATCTTGACTTTGATGAACTTGAGGATGACTTCCCGGAACTTGATGCTGTAGGTACAAAACTGGATTTAGCAAAAGCCTATATTGATATGGGTGATATGGAATCAGCTTCAAGTATTCTTAATGAAGTGATTGATGAAGGTGATGAAGGGCAAAAATCACAGGCTCAATCCTTACTGGATCAGGCTGATTCCTAATTTCTTTAGATGAAAATATGCACCCTGCTATAAAGATTGTTATCCTGATTATTGTTTCAATCTTTCTTACCCAGGGTGGTTGGGCTACATTACTATTAACGGGAGCATTATTGCTCCCGTTTTATATTGTTAAAAGAGAATTGTTCAGCCCAGCCATCAAAATGCTTTACAGGCTTAAATGGTTTTTTATTTCCATCTTACTTATTTACTATTTTTACACTCCCACAGTTCAGCAAGCTGATTTATCTATCCTTGTTCAGTTTTCAGAGCAGCTTACACCGGGTTTCTTTCGCATACTGGTACTTGTTTTTATTCTTTTTTCTGTCAATTTATTTATAAGAACAACATCTAAAGAAGAAATTTTATCCGCTTTACTCTGGATTTCATCACCTCTTAATTTTTTTAATTTTCAAACTGATCGTATTTCTCTAAGAGCCGTTTTAACCCTTGAGTATATAGAGAGCCTATCTAAACGTTTAACACAATATAAAATTGATTATAAGTCATTTGATAAATCAGATATTGGTATAGGCAACAGTCTTATTCAAAGAAAGAAATTTGCATTTTTACATCTCATTAAATATTCTGGTATAATTTTGCGCGAAATTTTAGAAGAAGCAGAGGCAACATCGGGACAGGCCTACACCATTGAATATCTGGAGCCTCCTGAATTTGTCCAATATTTTTTTCCAATTGTTTTATGTTTATTTTTTTATCTCTCTCTTATCTAACATCTGGTGATCTATATTTATGCGAATTGCTTTAGGAATTGAATATGATGGCTCTGCTTTTTCAGGTTGGCAGATTCAGGATGGTGATTATCCAACCGTACAGGGTACTCTGGAAATTGCGCTGAGTAAAATAGCCAATGAAAAAATTACAAAATGTCAGGTGGCTGGTCGCACTGATACCGGTGTTCATGCATCGGAGCAAGTCATACATTTTAATACCAGTGCCGACAGAACAACACGTTCCTGGGTTATGGGCGTCAATAGATATTTGACTGATAATAATATCAGCGTTCTCTGGGCGCACCCAGTTTCAGAAGAGTTTCATGCGCGTTTTTCAGCACTGCGCAGGCGTTATCGTTATGTTATATTTTCAAGGTCAATAAGACCTAGCTTTTTAAGAAGTCAGGTTTCCTGGTATCGTGGAGAGCTTAATTTATCACGAATGCAGGAGGCTGCTGCATATTTGACCGGTGAGCATGACTTTAATGCCTATAGAACTGTTCACTGTCAGGCAAAAAGTTCGGTTAAAACAGTTTACTATTTAAATGTTTCACAGCAGGGCGAATATTTCTATATTGATATTGAAGCCAATTCATTTTTGCACCATATGGTCAGAAATATTGCCGGGGTTTTGATTTTAGTAGGAACAGGAGAGAAAGAGCCTATATGGGCCAGGGAGGTTCTGAATAGCAAAGATAGAACTAAAGCAGGTAAAACAGCGCCGTCAGGGGGCTTATATCTCACCCATATTACTTATAATGAAAAATTTGGCTTACCTCAAATAGATTCAAAAACAATTATCTAACACAAATCATTCCCCAATGGCGAAGTTGTTTTTCCCCTGTTGTTTAATCAGGTTCATACTACTGTCAGCGACATGCATTAAAGTATCATAATCTGTTCCGTGCTCAGGGTACATGCTGACACCAATGCTGATGGTAACATTACACTGATGCTTATCCAGAAACATAGGTTGACTCACCTTATTAATGAGTATCTGGCAAAGCAGTACAATGTCTTCATGAGTTTTAATATTACTATAACAAATTGCAAATTCATCGCCGCCCAATCGGGCAATTAAATCTGCTTTACGCAAGGATGATTTTAATCGTCTGGCAATATTAACTAAAAGTGTGTCCCCCAGTGCATGCCCCAATGCATCATTAATAGCTTTGAAACCATCCAGATCCATGTATAAAATAGCCAGTTCATAATGATTTCGTTCAGCGTTATTTATTTCATGAGAGAGTAACTCATAAAATAAACGTCGATTAGGCAAACCTGTTAATGGATCATGGTCAGCTCTGTATTGTAATTTTTTATTAGCTCTATGTAAGTCCTTAGTCCGTTGGTCAACTTTAACCTCAAGTATTTCATGAGCTTCAGCTAATTGTTTTTGTATTAACTCATGCTTCTCTATTGACTGAGACTGTATTTTAAGCATCGCGGTAATATTTCTAATAACAATAGCTGCGATTAAAATGGTCAAGATTATTGAAAAAGATGAGAGGAAAAAAACCGTATCCGATGCGGATATAATTTTCTTTTGGGCTTCTGACTTTAAAAAAAGATTCTGATGATTTTGATACAGTATAAACTGATCCATTAATGAAATATTTTCATTTTGTGCGGGAATGGTATAACTCATTAAAAAGTGTGATGCTTGCCTGTATTCTCCATCTTCAGCCAGCTGGATAACTTTATACTGGCTGGCAACAATGTTTCGAGCGATTTCTCTTTGTAAATTTAGAAGAGTACGCTCATCCTCGGTAAGAGAGGTGGTCATTAATTGCTCTCTATTTTGTAAAAAGAGGCCGCCTAATTCATGAAATTCAGAAATAATATCATCTAGCTTAAAGGGATCACGTTCATTACTTATTGATTGGAGTTTGATGACTCTTTCACGCGCAAGAGAGCGCATCTTATTCATATAGGCAATTTGAGTATTTTGAGTTTCTATTATTTGATTAATATCATTCTGAACTTTACTGAGGTACTCAAAACCTAAAATGTTTGATATCAGGGTCAGAGCTATTATGAAAGTAAATGAAAAGAAAAGAAGAGGCCGTGCTTTTTTGCTATCTAAATGCATAATTATTATTAAATTTTATTTTTATAGTATAGATTATAGAATAAAATTAAATAATTGATAGGGGTATATGTATTTTTGTAACTACTCAAATTACATCGCTAATAAAGAGTTAATAAGAGTCAGTGTCTGCCGCCATTTGACACCGCCTCCTGTTCAATAAACAATCAATTCTTAGCGACTTGGCCGTTATTGCTTAATATTAACTTCTGCATATTGCTCAACCCAGATGATGGTTGCGGCGATGACAGCTGTAGGCATGATAATAAAGTTAATAAAAGGGATCATTGATGCCCCCATGGTTACACCGCCAAACCCCATTGAAAATAAACGACTTTTTCCTTGTAGTGATCGCTGTTCTGAGAAACTGAGTTTATGATTTCCCATAGGGTAATCCATATATTGTAATGACATCATCCATGCTGTAAATAAGAACCAGATAACAGGGCCGATAACAGGAATAACAAACAGCATGATTAAGAAAGGAATTGACCAGAGGATCATATAAATCAGTTTTCTAATTTCCATTAAGATAGTCGGAATAAGATCTTTCATAATTTGTTTAAAACCACCTGAATCTTCCATAGTTTGGCCGGTGAGATATTTTTCAGTAGCTTCTGCTAAAAGGCTGTTAAATGGGGCAGCAATGATATTCGCAAGAATTGAAAAGGTATAAAAGATTAGAACCAGTAAGGCCAGTCCAAAGACCACGTAAAGCAAAGGTTTTATGAAGTCAACAATGTTGGCAACCCAGGACCACAATCCGGATGTATCGAGAAACTTATCCATGTATTCTGCAAAATAAGCAAAACCAAAATAAATACCAATTGAAAAAAAGAAAATATTGATCAGCAGAGGGATAATGACATAACTTTTAATACCGGGTTGGGTTAAAAGGGGGATTGCTTTAAATAAATACGAAATTCCTGTGACAGGATTGTTGCATTGCGACATAAAAAAACCTTTTTCCTTAATAATGAGTAGTTACATTTTATTATTTAAGCCAGCTATTTTGAGCCAATATTGCTGCACCACATGCAGCTTGCTCCAGTTCAGCTGTTTTAACTGATATGCCTAACTTTTGTTCTCTAATGAAACGCCAGCTTTCATTGAATGCTCCGCCACCGATACTTGTTACTAGTTTGGGATAAGGAGCACCTAAATCAACCAGTTTTTTATAGGCCAGTGTTTCAATATCAGCCATTCCTTCCAGCAGAGCCTGAAAAAAATCAATTTTTTGTTCTGGTCTGGGTGAAAGTTCAGGTTGCAGCTTAGGATCCTGAATCGGGAATCGTTCACCGGGTGTTGTTAATGGGTAATAATTTAAGTCTAGCATCTTCAAGGTCTGTTTTTTTAATTTTTCATTGAGCTGTTTTGTCAAATGTTGTATTTGATGCTGAGTAAAATATTGCTTCAGAACTTCACCTCCTGAATTAGAGCCTCCTCCGACAAGCCAAAAATTACCGTACGGCTGACTATAGACACCTGTTTTTGTGTCAAAAATAGCCTCTTCAGAGACTATTTTCATCACTAGAGTTGAACCAAGAGAGGTGACTGCATCACCAATATTTTCAGCACCGGCAGCGATGATAGCTGCTGTGCTGTCAGTTGTGCCTGCACAAATTTTTAATTGTTTATTAAAACCAAAATGCAGTGCAATTTCAGGTGAAACTGTTCCTATTATGTGGCCTGGCGTTAACACCTCAGGAAGTATTGAAGCGGGAAGATTTAATTTCTTTAAAAAATCCATAAGCCACTGTGGCCAGCAATGGTTTTGAGCATCATAACCCATTTTTAAGGCATTATTATGATCGCTGGAGCCATATTTCCCCAGGAGTTGACCACTGAGCCAGTCAGACTGATTCAGGGCATAATGTACAAGGTTGGTATTTTCAGAATATTTATAAAGCCAGAGGAGCTTTGCCAATCCTGAGGTGACGCCAATAGCTGCTGTATTACCAACAGCATGTTGCTGGATCTGTTCAGCCTCCTGAACACCACGTTGATCATTATACATAAGAGCTTCTGACAGTGGTTCTCCTTTGATGTCACACAGCAGGACAGTGCCTGAAGTACCATCAATTGCCAGGTGCGAAATATTTTCAAAACTCAAGTTATGATCTTTATGCAGTATTTCTGATAATTTAAATAATACATTTTCCAGTGTATTCCACCAGTCTGATGGTGTTTGCGAATAACCTGTGACTTGTTCATGTTTTAAATCATTGGTGGAGTAATATGGCTGGCTGGGGGGAAGTGCTTGATTAGACTGAGCAATAATACAGTGATTTTTATCCAGAATCACTGCACGAATACCTGAAGTACCAGTATCTATTCCTAAACTGTACATAAATTAGTCGTACTTAAGGCAATTGAACTGGGATGGGTGGCGTCCAGTGTTCAGCACGGTGCTCAGCAATAACAGTGGTATAAATACCTCCACGCACATAAAACTCAGCACAAATTCTCATAAAGCGAGGCTCTGTGGCTTTGACCAGATCTGAAAGAATATCGTTAGTGACCTTTTCATGAAAAGCCCCTTCATTTCTAAACGACCACATGTACATTTTCAATGATTTTAATTCAACACATTGTTTATCAGCAATATATTCAATATTGATGGTGGCAAAGTCAGGCTGACCTGTTTTAGGGCATAGGCAGGTAAACTCCGGAACCTTGATACGAATAGTATAATCCCGCTCAGGCGTTGGATTTTCAAAGGTTTCAAGTTCTTTACTGGGTTGTGTTGACATAGTCTGTTCCTAAAATGTACTTATTTTTTAAAACGCAGATTTTACACTATTAGGCGGAAGAATTCATACAAACTGGTAAAGGATGATCACATTGGTTAAAATGTCCTGCTCAGATATATTTTATAACTTTCTAAGACTAATAAAGTAACGGAATGCGCTTAAGCAAAATCAAACTCTCAGGTTTTAAATCTTTTGTTGATCCGACAGTATTATCCTTTCCAAGCGATCTGGTAAGCATCCTGGGGCCTAATGGTTGCGGCAAGTCCAACACTATTGATGCGGTGCGTTGGGTTATGGGTGAGAGCTCAGCCAAAAACCTCCGTGGCGAGTCCATGACTGATGTTATCTTTAATGGTTCATCGGGCCGCAAACCCGTCGGTCAATGTACAGTAGAACTGCTGTTTGACAATTCTGATGGTGCGATTGGTGGTGAGTATGTCCAATATAATGAAATTTCTGTAAAAAGAACCGTCAATCGTGATGCGCAGTCACAATATTTTTTAAATAATGTCCGTTGCAGGCGCCGTGATGTTACCGATTTATTTCTTGGCACGGGACTGGGGCCCAGAAGTTACTCAATAATTGAACAGGGCATGATTTCACGGCTGATTGAGTCAAAGCCTGAAGAATTACGGGTTTATATCGATGAAGCCGCAGGTATCTCTAAATACAAAGAACGCCGAAAAGAAACTGAAAACCGTATTCGACATACTCGGGAAAATCTTGAGCGACTTGATGATATACGTATGGAGTTGGACAAACAGATTGCTCATTTGCAGCGCCAGGCACGTACAGCAGAACGTTATACTGAACTAAAAAAAGAAGAACGACTGAAAAAAGCACAGCTGCAGGCGTTGCGTTGGGATACCATTGACATCAAAGCCAAACAGCAGGAATCATTAATCCAGGAAAAAGAAATTTCACTTGAGCAGCAAATTTCAGAATTAAGAGCTGTTGAAGCTGGTATTGAAGAATCTCGCGAAGTTAATATAGAAGCCAATGATGCATTCAACACCATTCAGGGTGATTTTTATCGTATTGGTGCAGATATTGCCAGAATCGAACAGGCAATCAGTCATACCAAAGAAAAAAATCAGCAGTTAAAAGAAGATCTCGAGCAGGCTGAACGCTCGTACGAAAGCATGAATGCCCACCTGCTTGAAGATGATGAAAAATTTCAGTTATTAAGCTCACAACTGGAACAAATTGAACCAGATTTTGAGCAAGCCAGTGAACTTGAGGAGCAATCTTCACAAATGCTGGCAGAGTATGAGCATGCCATGCAGGATTGGCAAATGCGCTGGGATGAATTTAATCAACAGTCGCAGGAACCATCACAAACAGCACAAATTGAGCGAACCAAAATCAGTCAGATCGAGCAGACGATCAGTCATCAGGAACAGCGTATAGAAAAACTCCAGGATGAACTCAGCCACTCGTCAACAAGCCATCTGGAAGAGTCTTTACAAACTCTTGAGCTGGAAGTCTCTGAATCTGAACAAATTACCACCAATTTACAACAACAATTAGGTCTTGAGCGCGAATCAATTCAGAATATTCGTGATGAAAATCATCATCTGAATAACGAACTGGATCAACATCGCAGTGACTTGCAGTCACTTAAAGGCCGTAAGGCTTCACTGGAAGCATTACAGCAGGCAGCTCTGGGTAAGAATGACAAATCACTTCAGCAATGGATGACTCAGCAAAACATTGCAGACAAGCCTCGAATTGCTGAACAAATCAGTGTCAATAATGATTGGAATACTGCAGTAGAATGTGTACTTGGCGACTATCTTGAAGCCACCTGCGTTGAAACTATTGAACCCTTGTTTGATTCTTTAATGAGTTTGGAAAAGTCAAATCTGACTCTGGTTGAAAACTTAAATAATACCACCGCTTCACATTCTGCTCAGCAAAATTCTAATATCGACCTGCCGCTGCTTGAATCATTCGTTGATGGTGTGTCTCAGTTAATCAAACCGGGCTTAAATGGCATTTTCGCAGCAGCTGAATTAACCACTGCCATCTCTTTACGCAGTCAGCTTGAACTGCATCAGTCAATAGTCACCCAGGAGGGTATCTGGCTTGGATCTAACTGGGTACGTGTCATAAAAGAGACTGACCAGAAGGGTGGTGTACTGGCTCGAGAGCAGGAGATTAAAGAACTTAATGAAAAACTGCTTCAGACACAGCAATTAGTTGATGAACAGGGTGAATTAATAGAGCAGGGACGTAATCAATTGCGTGAGATTGAGCACAATCGTGAAAATCTGCAAACGGAATTTAATCAACATAATCGTAATCTCTCAGAGCTTCGCTCTCAAACCAGTGCCAGGCAGTCACGGCTTGAACAGATAAATAACCGTCAAACAAATGTTAATAATGAAATAGAAGAAATAAATCAGCAAATCAGTGATTCTAAGATCTCCATTGAAGAGTCAATGGAAAGACTACATGCTGCATTGGAAATGATTGAAGATTTTTCACTGCAGCGTGAGCAGTTGACTCAGGAACGTGAATCACATCGTGGCCAACTTGAAGAAATGCGTATCAAAGCTCGTGAAAACCGAGAACATAGCCATGCATTGGAAATTCGCTTGCGAGGTATAAAAACAGAACTTAATTCTACGCAACAGGGCATGACCCGCCTCAAAGGCCAGTTGGAGCAATTATCCCAACGTCGCCAGCAGTTACTCAATATGATGACTGATGATGAGGGAGATTCGATTCAACAGCTTAATGAAGAACTTGAACAATACCTTGAGTCTCGAATTTTAGTCGAAGAGCAGCTTACCCAAGCTCGTCAAAAGGTTGAGGAAGTTGATCATGCCTTACGTGAATTTGATAAAAACAGAGCTCAGATTGAGAATACTCTGCAAGCTTATCGTTCAGAATTAGAATCACTGCGTATTGCTTCTCAGGAGTTAATCGTTCGGCGGCAAACCTTAAAAGAACAAGTCGATGAATCCGGATTTTCATTGGAAGCTCTTTTTATGGGGATGCCGCAGGAGGCCAGTGAGTCCATCTGGAAATCAGAAGTAGATATACTGGCGCAACGCATTCAGAGGTTAGGATCGATTAACCTGGCAGCGATTGATGAATTTAAAGAGCAATCAGAACGAAAAAAATATCTGGATGCTCAAAACGATGATCTGCTTGGCGCCCTTGAGACTCTGGAAGGTGCTATTGCAAAAATTGATCGAGAAACCCGCACACGTTTTAAGGAAACATTTGATAAAATTAATTCTGGTGTGCAGCGACTCTTTCCTAAATTATTCGGTGGTGGTCATGCCTATCTGGATCTAACTGGTGATGATTTGCTCAATACGGGGGTCACTATTATGGCCCGGCCTCCCGGAAAACGAAACAGCACAATCCACCTTCTATCCGGTGGTGAAAAAGCAATGACTGCAGTGTCATTGGTTTTTGCAATATTCGAATTAAATCCAGCGCCATTTTGTATGCTTGATGAAGTGGATGCACCTCTTGATGAGGCAAATGTTGGGCGTTTTTGTGCAATGGTTAAGGAAATGTCAAAAAATGTACAGTTTATTTACATTACACACAATAAAACGACAATGGAAATGTCAGATCATCTCTGTGGTGTTACAATGAAAGAACCTGGTGTCTCTCGAATTGTTGATGTGGATATTCACGAAGCTGTTGAAATGGTGGAAAGCTAAAACTTATGGACGAACTTACATTTTTACTTATACTCGCAGGAATCGGTGTCACACTGCTTGTTGCGATGTTTACCTATTACAAACATCACAAACAAATTAATGATGAAATTAAAGATTTCAATCATCATGTCAATGATATAGATGATTTTTTATTGCATGAACACTCTAATGGCACAGATCAGGAAGACTCATTGACTGATGATTTGCCCGGTTCTTTTTCGGCATCCAGAAAAGAGGATTTTGATGTTGATGATGTTTTTATAAAGCATGACAAAATTGAAAAATCAACTCATACCACTGCTGCTACAAGCACTACAGCTACTACAAAACCTCACACTATGGTACAGGAAACTTCTCCAGCCGATAAAGAAAAGCAGCAAACTGCTGATCGTGAACTCGTTGATGGGGTTTATATAAATAGTAAACGAGTTATTAGCCAAACAGATCCAAAACCTGTAAATACCTCTTACGAAAACACTAAGTCTTTAGATGCTTTTTCGCCACTTGGTGCTACGCCAGACTTAGCCGAGGAACCGGAAAAGAAACAAGCTTCCGTTATAAAAGCTGCTGAAAAAGCTATGCAGAATGAGTCGTCAAAATTGCTTGAAGAAGCTGAACAAACTAAAGTGGAGACATCACAGTCACAAGCTTCGGTGGCGGAGTCTACAGCAAATACGTCTTCATCAGATGAAACTAAGCATACCTCAGAGCAAAATATACGCATTGTTTATGACCCTTTACCTGAAGGTGTCGAAGAGTTAATTATTTCACATACTATTCTTTCCAGAGGGGAGTATTTTTCCGGGGTTCAACTCTTTCAGGCATTAGCAACAGCGGGGCTTTCTTATGGTGAAATGAATATCTTTCATTACCCAGGCAATGAAGAAAATGACACTTTTGCTTTGTTCAGTGTTGCTAATGTAATTGAGCCCGGAACATTTAATCTTGAGGAACCACAATCTTTAAGTACACCTGGGATCTCAATGTTTATGCGCTTGCCAACCCGACTGGGGAGTTATGAAGCCTATGAAGAGTTTATTCATGTTGCCCAAATGATTGCAGCAGAACTTGATGGCGAACTTTGTGATGAAACTCGCAGTCAATTGACCCAGCAAGCAATCGGCTATAAAAAAGAACAAATTCGAAAACTTAATTTTGCTATGGCTAAGGCAGAAAAGCTGGCAGGTTCCAGCCATTGAGTACGGACTCCTTGATTACTGGACAATTGAATGCAAAAAGTGCTGATTTAATCGAACAGATCCAACAACTTCGTAAAACGCTCAACTATCATAGTCATCACTATTATGTTTTAGACGCACCTGAAATCCCAGATGTAGAATATGATAAGTTATTTCGCCAACTTGAGTCTTTAGAATCTCAATATCCGGAACTTGTCACTCTGGATTCACCCACACAGCGTGTCGGCGGCCAGATACTTGATGGTTTTAAACAAGTAACTCATCAACTGCCGATGTTATCACTTTCTAATGCCTTCTCAGCAGAAGAAATTGAAGATTTTATAAGAACTGCTAAATATCATCTAGAAAATTTTACACCTTCAACAGCATAAAAATATTAATCAGGAAATACTTAGCCAATTACTCGCACTATACCGCCAGTGGAAAAGTTTAATCGTATTGTTAGTAAAAGTGATTCTTTTATGGCTTTATGAGAGCAACCAATACATCTCAACAGTTACTAGCAAATGCATTTGTAAAAAAATATTGGTATTAAATTAAAAATGAGCTCTTAATCCAGTTAATCAAATTACTTTTTTCTTATTTTGACTCAATTAAGACAATTTTTTTGATTAAGCTTGAAAATTGTGTCTGAAATTCCCATTTAAGACAGTATCGGAACATATGAAAAAGTTATCTATAAAACAACGAAAAATTGATGTAAAAACGGCGCTTATTCATCGTAAATGCAAATATTATTGTCAAAAAATAGCTTCAGTTTCAGAATATTCCCATAGTTCGAGTTGGAAAGCTGTAAACAGTTGGATTGACAAACATAAGCAGAAGAATCTTAATATAGGTGTCAATAAAAGGCGTCAGATAACCCTTTATTTACCAAAAAAAATGAATTTTTTTGGTGAATATAAAGCAACAGTTTTATACATCTCAGCTATTAGAAGACTTTCGAATACAAAAAAATTATCGAATAAAGCCTATAAATTAAAATCTGTTAATTTTGATAATTTAAAAAAGATATCAACATCTGCTGCATTGGTATTAACCGCAGAATTGTCAAAGTGGGATGATGCGATAAGACAGAGGTTACGTCCTGATATTGATAATTGGGATGATGATATTTTAGAACAATTTACTGATCTGGGTTTTTTTGAGCTTTTTCAAAATAATCCTATTGACAATATTGAGGTTACAAAAGAAAAAACATCAACTATCCGATTGGTTGAATATATTAAAGGTCGTTGTGGTGACACCCAAAAAGTTAGAGTGTTGAAAGATAAAATTAAGAATATTGTTGGGGATAGTATTAATAAATGGACTTTTTTACATGGAGGATTGACAGAAGCCATTACCAATGTCTCCCACCATGCTTACCCAGATGAGTACGGATGTTCCAAAAGTGATAAAAACTGGTATTTAACTGGTTCATACAATGATGATACAAAAGAGCTTAAAATTGTTTTTTATGATCAAGGTATTGGTATACCAAAATCGCTTCCTGAGTCTGAAGTCTGGGAAAAAATCCTAAAATTTCTTACTAAGCTAAATTTGGCAGAAAGTAAAAAAGATGAAGTTTTGTTAAAAGCTGCAGTAGAACTGGATCGAACAAGTACTGATGAAAATGATAGGGGCAAAGGGCTTCAGGATTTACTTGAATTTATTCGGCAGCGTGAAAATGGGTACTTATCAATTTTAAGTTTAAAAGGTCTCTATAAATTTTCAGTATTGAACGGTCAAGAATCTGTTAAATCAGAACATTTTACTAATGCCATAGGAGGTACTCTCATCATTTGGAGTGCCTCTTTAGTAAACTAAATTTCTCTAAGGAAAAAATTAATGAAAATACTAAATTTAGGGCAAGATTTCTCTCTTGATCCCTCTGGGCGCTATCTAACTGATGGAGAAGGAAATGGTGAAGCATTTAGAGAAGATTGTTTAAAAAAAGAAATACAATCGCTCGAATCAGGTGAGAAATTGCAAATAATTATTGATGATGGTGTAGAAGGTTATGGTTCATCATTTCTGGTTGAAGGTTTTGCAGGCATGGTTAAGTATGGCTACATTACTGATCAGGAGCTATTGAGTAAAATAGAAATAATTTATAACGATAAAGACTTTGATTTTTATAAAAATAAAATAATTGAATATATAGAACAAGCAAAATTCAATTCACAGGAATACAAGCCAACTGTATAGAAAGAATTTTTTTTGATAATGATAATAAATATTTTGGAACAGATTTAATGACAAGTGATTCAAATATTATTGATGCCATTAATTTATTGAGAGGGGATATCAGTGAAGCAATAATTTTGCTTTCAACAACCTTATCATCAATTAATACAGCATCAGAAGGAATAACTTTGTTACAATTTCTTTCTGCCATTTTTGTGGTATTTACGGGTGCATTCTCTGCATATCTTTTTAGTCTATTTCATTGGAGAATGGTTGAAAGAAAACAAAAAATATCTAGAACAGGGCTTGTGTTAAATACCTTGATAGGTGAACTTGAAATAATTGCTATTGATTATTGGATAAAAGATTATGTAGAAGAAAATAAAAGTGATATTCATGCAACTGAAATATTTATAAAGTCAAAAATATTCTTAATTTCAAAATATATTAAGAATATTACTCCTAAATTGAATAGTAATGAGATGAAAGACACAAAGCAACAATTAGAAAATTTTAACTCTGCTATCTTTGACCTGGTTACAGGCGGTAAGTTTGAATCAAAGAGTAGAAAGTCTTCCAAATCAGTAGCGATGCTAATATCAAAGAGATGCTCAATTATAAAGGCTGAGCTTTCATCCTTAGACTTTTAAATGATTTCTAGAAGCTTGTCATGACTTACTGTGTTCGAGGTTTTCAGGGAGTAAAACTATAATGAAATATTTTACAGAAAAAAAGATAGCCATACTCATTGATGCCGAAAATACGCAACTTAGCTCATTAGAAGCAATTCTCAGTGAGATTTCCAAAAAAGGTTATGTCACCGTAAAAAGAGCTTATGGGGACTGGAGTTCTTCTCACCTGAAAAACTGGAAGCAGACCTTGAATGAGCTTGCGATTCAACCCATTCAACAGTTTTCCTATACTACTGGAAAGAACTCATCTGATGCAGCTATGATTATTGATGCAATGGATTTGCTTTATTCCGATAAATTTGATGCCTTTGCATTGATTTCCAGCGATAGTGACTTTACCAAACTAGCCACAAGGTTAAAAGAATCTCAGATTATTGTATTTGGTGTCGGTGAGAGAAAGACACCAATTGCGTTTAGAAATGCTTGTGATGATTTTATTTATATTGATATTTTAAAAACGCTTGATACTGAAAAAATAGATTTTGAAACGATTATCAATTCAAAAGAGTCACAAATTGTTCAAGTTGACTCCCCACGTAAAAGAGATAAAAAACAACTATGTCAGGATACCAAACTCATCAGTCTTCTACGCAATGCTGCTGAAGAATGTTCTGGTGATGATGGATGGTCATCCTTATCTGTGAGTGGTTCCCTTATTAAAAGACAATATCCTGATTTTGATCCACGAAACTATGGCTATAGTAAACTTTCAACAATGATAAAAAATACTGAATTATTTGAGATAAAAGAATTAAAAACGAAAGGGATAAATAGTCGTAAATTGTTTTATAGGGACAATAAGAAACGTAAACATAATTAGTGCATCTTTTTATAAATAATTTATTATAAATTAAAAAATATCAAATACAAAACGGTAGGTTAATGTTTAATAAGAACCAAAAAGAAATTTTACAAAGATCAAATGTCAAATTAAAACTATTATCAACTGATAGGCTTTTTGACATAGCAAATAGTACTGTAGACGAAGGCACTCTCTCTGATAGTGAACTTATAGAGTTCCTGACTATTGCAAATTCTCTATATCGTGGTGGTGAACAAATTATTTCTGATGCAGAGTACGATTTTACTTTTACCAGTGAACTAAGATCGCGACAGCCAAACCATCCATATCTAAATGGAGTTGAGCCAGAATCTTCTTTTTCTGGAAAAACCGTTGATTTACCAACACAAATGCTATCAACTGAGAAGGCATATAGTGATGATGAAATTCAAACGTGGATAAATAGAATACAAAAAGCATCAAATGAAATAGCTATAAATTTTGATGATTTAGTCTTTAGAATAACACCAAAACTTGATGGATTTGCCGCATATGATGATGGTGAACGTCTTTATACCAGAGGCGATGGTAAAAGAGGAACTGATATTACTCGTGTTATCAAACGTGGGTTGGTTATTGCAAATTCTGGCTCACGTGGTCTTGGGGCTGGTGAAATTGTCGTCTCTATTGAGTATTTTCAAAAGAATCTTTCTAATTATTTTGAAAATACAAGGAATTTTCAAGCCAGTGTAGTTAAAGAAAAAGAGTTAGAAAAGCATGCAGCTAAAGCTATTAAAGATAAAGCCGCTGTTTTTTACCCTTTTGCAATACTTCCATCATGGGAAGGAACATACAAGGAACTTGAGGATAATTACGATGCCACTATAAATGATATTTGGAATTCTGTTGGCTATGATGTTGATGGTATTATTATTGAAATAAAAAATAATGATTTAAAAAAATATATGGGAGCTACTCGACATCATCATCGTTGGCAAATTGCTTTTAAAAAGAATGCACAAACAGCAAAAGTTAAGGTTCTAAGAGTTATCTCACAAACATCTCGCACGGGGCGTATTAATCCAGTTGCAGAAGTTGAACCAATACGACTCAGCGGTGCTACAATTAAGAAAGCCTCTGCACATCATTATGGTATGGTTAAAAGTAATTGTATTGGTAAAAATGCTGTTATCGAATTAGTTCGTAGTGGGGAAGTAATACCCAAAATTGTAAAAGTGCTTGAACCAACAGATCCAGGTATACCAGAATTATGTCCTAGTTGTAAGTCAAAACTTATTTGGGATGGTGACTATCTGCATTGTACTAATACAATTAATTGCCCAGACCAAATAACACAATCAATTGAGCATTTTTTTAGCACGCTTGGAAATATTGATGGCTTTGGAACAGCAACAATTACTAAATTCTATAAACATGGAATAAAATCAGTGCTAGAGGTATACCAACAAAGCATCGATGATTTTATGAATATGGATTTTGGGCCTAAACAATCTGAAAATCTTTATAATCAACTTTTAAGAAGTCGTACAGAAAAGATTGAAGATTGGCGTTTTTTATCTGCATTTGGCCTGCCACGTATGGGAGCCGGAAATTGTGAAAAATTATTGACAAATCATAGGCTTGAAGAAATGTTCAATTTAACAATAGAAAATATATCTTCTATTGACGGTTTTGCAGACAAAACTGCTACTTTTATAGTTAAAGGTTTAAAGACTATACACCACAATTTTAACTCTATTTATGAATTAGGTTTTAATATTGAACGAACTCCACTAATGTCAGAACTTGTTGAAGATGGTAAGCTTAGCTCTATAATAGGAAAATTGATTGTTTTTACGGGATCCATGAAAAATGGGAGCCGTTCAAATATGCAAGTTGAAGCAAAAAAATTAGGAGCCAAAGTAGGTACTTCTGTTACTGGAAAAACTGATTTTTTAGTCACCGGTGATAAAGTAGGCGCATCTAAAATTAAAGCAGCTGAGAGCAAAGGGGTTAAAGTATTAACTGAAGATGAATATTTTTTAATGATAAGTAAAAAATAAATTGTCTGATTTTTTATTATGATTTAATTATAATATACCCATATAATACATTTTTCTTATACAATTGCAAAATATTAATAGTGATTTTTGCAAACACACTGACTTAGAAATGGAATATCATTAGCTTGTTGAATAGTAAAGAAAATGTTACCTCTTGCCGGAAAAATTATTGTATTAACAGGTTCTTTATCTGAGATGCACAGAAATGATGCAAAAGCTCGTTTAATTGAACTAGGCGCTAAAGTGAGCGGCAGTGTGTCAAAGAAAACCAATCTGCTCATTGCCGGAGAAAAAGCCGGTTCCAAACTAAAAAAAGCACAAGAGCTCAATATTGAGATAATGGATGAGACGGGAATGTTACAGCTCTTTGATCAACATGCACCTGCGTAAAATTGTATCTACTTTACTGCTTTGTTTTTTATCACAATGCTGGATGTCATTCGTATATTCAGCCTCTGAAGTTAACTTAACCCGTTCTAAGCTGGTGCAATTGGCACTTCATCTTGAAGTTGCTGATAAACAACGGCAATATGATTTTACCCGCATTGCTATTATTGAAATGATCAGTAGTTATGAACAGGAATTACTGCGTTCTCAACAGAAATTACCTGATGATCTTAAAAAAAGAGCAAAAGTTCGTCGCTGGCAAATTGCCACCCAATCTTACTTAAAATCCCTGGATCTGTATTTATTTCAAATGGACTCCGGGGTTCCTCTTGATTTCCTGATCAGCAGACAAAATAAAATCCTGATACTCATTGGCCAGCAACCAGTAATTATTTCCGGCCCAAATTCCGGTGGGGATAAATATATTGAAAAAAGGATTGTGGAACATTTTTGTGAACAAAATGATTGTCGGGAATATTTTTGTGAACAAAATGATTGTCGGGAATATTTTGAAGCACTTGATACAGGTAATGACAATAAATTTTTTGAAAAAAAATCTTCACATAATATAATCTATAGTGAAGTCACAGGATCATGGTTAATTGATTCAGATCTTCATGCTGACTTTGTAAGCAGCAATGGTGTTATTTTTAAGTTCTCGAGTATTTCACAACGTCATGAAAAAGAAGCCTGGGCATTACAAATTTCTCATGAATTAGTACAACTCAGCAAGCACATTAAGCAGACACAAAACAAGGGGATAATAATCAAATGGTTATCTCTCAATATTGATGAATTGCCACTGACAGATAATGCTCATAAAATAACAATTAACTCAAAAGGGGATTTTATTAAATTATATTTACCGGCTTTAGGTAAATATCCAGCCCTTTTTATACAATTAAAGCCCTGGCTGCAAAGTCAATTTGAAAATAAAATAGATTATCGTATTATAGAGATAGATGCAGAACAATATTATTAGTTAGTGTCTACACATTTATTCAGCTTTACCTCCACTTTCTTAAGAATAGAGAATGAAGGTGAGGTGTAAATCAGGTACTCATTTTTTATGAATGTTAAAAGAAAACCATCTTATTTAGAATTGATATTAATTTTTATCCCGACTATAGCAATTGTCTATGCTGGCTTTTGGGGCGCATATCAGTTTGTTTCACCTGCGCCACCAAGAAATATAAGCATTTCCGCGGGTAATATTAATGGAACATATTATTCATTTGCACAAAAATACCGGGATGAACTTGCTGTTCATGGTATTGATTTAAACATTTTAAAATCAAAAGGTTCCAGAGAAAATATTCAGCGACTACTTGATAAAGAAGTTGAGGTAGCCCTGGTGCAAGGGGGAACTGCCTATGCAGATGAAAAGCTGGTTTCACTCGGTAGTTTGTATTATGAACCCATTAGCATATTCTATAAAAAAGGATTAAATCTATCTCGCCTTAATCACTTTGCAGGCCTGAAAATTTCAATTAATGTGATTGGAAGCGGCACACACATGCTGGCAAGTCAGTTGTTTGCTATTAACCATGTGAATAGCCAAAATACTCAATTTCGTTATTTACCTCCTGAAGAAAGTCTGGCGCAACTAAAATCCGGAGAACTTGATGCTGTATTTTTTGTTTCATCTATTTATTCATCTGTGGTACAGGAACTTTTACATAATAAGTCGTTCACATTATTTAATTTTGAAAGGGCAGATGCATACAATCAGGTATTACCATTTTTATCTAAAGTAAAATTACATGAAGGAATTATTGATTTTAAAAATAATATTCCTAAAAAGCCCATCACTTTATTAGCTCCTACAGCTAACCTTGTTGTTCGTGATGATCTGCATAAGTCTTTATTAATCCTACTTTTGCAGGCAATGGAAAAAAATCATGGTGATAATGATCTGTTTTCTAAACCAGGCTTTTTTCCTTCTGAGCAACTTACAGCTTATCCAATCAGTGATGTTGCAAAACGTTTTCTTGAAGTCGGCCCACCATTCTTAATGAAATATTTACCGTTCTGGGTAGCGACTTTTATTGATCGTATGGTGGTATTATTATTACCCTTTCTATTATTGTTTTTACCGCTTTTCAAAATCTTACCACCTGTTTATCGCTGGCGTATTCGTTCTAAAGTCTATAAATGGTATGAAGAATTACAGGATGTTGATGATCAAACACATGTGGAATCATTATCTCAAACAGAATATGAGCGTTTAAATCAGGAGCTGGAACGTATTACATCAGAAGTGAGCAGACTGCATACCCCATTATCAAATGCCGATCAGTTGTATAACTTACTGGTGCATATTGATTTAATAAAGAAAATACTGAAATCAAAGTTCAATAGCTAATAACTCAGATCCCCGGAAAATCAAATATACCTAATGTTTGGTATTTTAAACTATTAGAAGAGATATTTTAGCAAAATAAAGATAAGATAAGAAAAAATAAATAAGCCCGCTATGGGATCAGTTATTATGTGTAACAAAACAGAGTCAAAGTATACCGTGATCCTGGTTGAAGATGATGCCGATGTCCGAAAACGACTTGAGACACTCATTCAAAACCATAAACAATTAAGTTTACTGGATTCATCCGGTACTATGAAAGCAGGGTTGGCTGCTCTGGAACAGTATAAGCCTGATATTCTGGTGACTGATCTTGGTTTACCTGACGGTTCAGGAATTGAAATAATTAAATTAATACAGCGCTTACACCTTGATTGTGAAGCGATGGTTATTTCTGGTTTTCAAGATGAGCATACAGTGTTTCAAGCCCTCGAAGCTGGGGCAAAGTCCTATATATTAAAACAGGATAATAGTCATAATATTACTGATGCAGTTCTATCTATGGTTAATGGAGGGGCTCCCATCAGTCCGGTTATTGCCCGTTTAATGCTGCAAAAATTTCAACTACCTGAAGCTAAAATTCTTCCAGAAGCTTTGACCGATAGACAAATAAAAATACTCAAATACGTTAGTCAGGGATTTTCATCACGTGAAATATCTGAAAAACTTAATATCAGTTATTATACAGTGACAACTCATATTAAAAATATCTATAATAAATTACAGGTAAACAGCCGTACTGAAGCATTGTGTGAAGCAGTCAAGCTTGGGGTTTTATCCCTATAGAATTAGTGCTATCATTTTAACATAAGTATAATCGCCTCGACCCTATGAGTTTATGTTAAATAATAAAAACAAAGCATTACTTTTCTTGTTTTTTTTCTGGATTTTAATCAATGTTTTAACATTTTTTCCGCCTTCTATTTTCTCTGTTTCAGGACTTCAAGCAATACAAGAAGTTCAATATTCTTCTAATAGCAATATGACACCAGATACGTTTGCTGATGCCCATTGGAAAGATGTATCACTTCCCGATAGTTGGTATGACCGACATCAAAACACTCAACAAACCTGGTACCAGGCTAATATCCAAATAAAAGAGTTCAGCGATGATGTCTGGGCAATTTATCTACCATCAGTAACTCATAATGCTGCTGTTTATATTAATGGCTTCTGGGTTGGACAAGGTGGTTCATTTGATGAACCTTTATCTCGCAATCATAATGAACCACTGTTATTCAGTTTTTCCTCAAAATTGTTACAAAACGGTAATAATCGGATTAATATCAGAGTAAAAACAACCTTTCATGAGCAGGGTTTTCTGGATGAATTTTATTTTGCTCCAAGGGAACAACTCTATGATGCCTATCGATGGAAGTATTTTGTAAGAGTGGAAGTCATTGAATGGCTGAGTGTGGCAATGTATTCAATGGCTATCATTTTGTTTTTTTTCTGGCTTATCAGGCCTAAAGACAGTGTTTATGCTATTTTTTCATTAGAATTATTCTTTTGGGCAACTCACAATCTAAATTTAATTGTTAATAACATTCCAGTATCAACACGCTTATGGGAAGCCATGACGATCACAACATTTGGCTGGAGCATTGTAACAATGATTATTTTTAACCATCGTTATATCGGTAAAATCAACACTAAAGTAGAAAAAGTGATGCTGCTATTTGCTATGCTTAGCTGCTCCTTATTTTTCTTTCCAGATGTTGAGAGTATTTTAATCACTGGATATCGTTTTTGGGATAGTTTCCTCATGATATTCGGCATTTATGCTATTTACTACCTGATTATGGCCTATCGTCAAGATGCTCATAGAGATACCTATCTGATGCTATTAGCAGGAATCCCTATATTAACGTTTGGATTTCACGATATATTAGTTATTAATCATTTACAGAACCGCCAGGATGGATTAATTATACAATATAGTATGATCCCAGTGGGTTTTGTATTCGGCTGGTTTCTGATCCGACGCTTTGTTGAGTCATTAAATCATTCAGAACACTTAACTGCTTCACTGTCCGATCAAGTACTTAAGAAACAGCAAGAATTGCAAATACAATATGATAAGTCAGTCGTTCTGGAGAAACAGCAGGTGCTGGCTGATGAACGTGCTCGCATGATGAGAGATATTCATGATGGTATTGGCGGACAACTGGTTGTTATTTTATCAATACTGCAAGAGCATAATAGTCATATCATTAATGGCGTTCGGGATAAGATACAGCATAGTTTAACTGACCTAAGAATTGTCATTGACTCACTGGATCCTCTATTGAATGACTTGCCCACACTACTTGGCGTTATGCGCATGCGTTTAACGGAACAGCTTAGTGCTGCGGATATAAACCTTGAGTGGGCTGTTGTAGAAGTACCTGAGGTCATGAATATGTCTCCACAGCATGGTCTGCATATTATGCGGATTGTTCAAGAAGCCATTACCAATAGTATTAAACATGCTGAAACGAAAGAAATGAAAGTAGTTACCGGCTTTTTGCAGGCTCAACAGAAGATATTCGTTGATATTATTGATTTTGGAAAGGGAATTTCAGATGATAGCAGCAATATTACTTATCATGGACGTGGGATTAAAAACATGCACTATAGAGCGCAGCAGCTGGGTGCAACCTTACAAATAAATTCTTCCAAAGAAGGCACCCATATTCGTCTTTTAATGACCAGCATTACTTAATCGTTACTTAATCGTTAGTCATCCAGTTCATTGGATGAGTTGATTTTATAAACTGACACATCCTGTCAGCAGATCCTTACTTCTAACATCCAATAAAAATACCAAGTTTTTGGTATTTCGTTTGATGAGCCCCTTGAATAAAATAAATTATCAAAATCTTATATTAAATTTTCAATGAATTTGAAGTTTTAATATATCAACAGGCTGATAATGAGTAATTTATATCAAAAAATATTAATTTTATGCATGTCTTTTTTTTGCTTAAACTCCTATGCATTAAATATTAATGTTCGTGTTGATGTGGATGCAAATCGACTGCTTGCTGATACAAAATCTATTCAGGTTATTTGTGTTCTTAGTGATGAAGTATCAGCACCTAAAACAGGACATATTAACATCAGTGTTAAAGATGCCAGGAGCACTAAAAGTGTCGATGTTCCCATAATTATTGATAAAAATATTATTGATTATAAGCGTATAAACTGTGAATTACGGATGTGTAAAACAGATTCACCTCAGTTTGAATGTCCAAGGCCCATCAGTAAACTGCAGTCAGATAATACATCAAAAAACTATTATACCTACAATGAAGAGGCTTATCATAAAATAAGTTCAGAGCAGGGAGTGGGGGAGGTATTGATTAAAATGATCCCTGTCACCGTTAATGTGGATGTGCCAGCAGTCATTCCTCCTGAAGAAATCCCGAATGTTTTTCAGCCGAAATTCTTTACTGTCACACCTTTCATTGCTACTGGTCTAAGTAATGAATCATTTCAAGTAAAAATAATTGATGTTCCAGAAATGACTGGGATTGGTAGCTATTTTGAACCGAAAATCTTTATAGTTTCTCCTTTATTAGCTACCGGGATAAGTAATATATCATTCCAGCCTGAGATAATTAATGTCACAGCAATGGCTGGAATGGGAACAGCCCTGGAACCAATATCATTTACCGTAATACCTTTAGTGGCCACAGGAATAAGTAGCCTTCCATTTCAGGAAAAAATAATTAATGTCACACCAATGGCTGGAGTGGGTATTGCTTTTAAACCTGAAGTTTTTAATGTCACACCATTGCTTGCAACAGGTATAAATAAAATACCATTTGAGCCAAGAACAATTAACATAACGCCAATGACAGGTACAGGTACTCAATGAGCCTGTTATATTTGTGGAAACAGGAGATATAAATATGTCTAAACTAAAACAATTAGCCTATAAAATACCATTGATACTTTCCTTATTAATGATGAACACTTTATTGTACTCAGAAGATTTTACTTTTAATGTACCGGTTAATGTCAGTGATTTTAATAATCTGACTAGAGTTGAGGTTAGTTGCTCAGTTAAAGCGAATAGTAATAGTAATACTTCTATTGGGGCTGGTACTAAGCGTATAAATTTGTCAAATGGCGCTTTAAACACAACCGCAGTTGTTGCTTTTAATGCTTCAACTGGTTTTGAAGCGAGTGAAGCCCATTATTACCAATGTCAGTTGCTTTTTTGTAAGCATGGCAGTAACACTTGTTATAAAGCAAATTCTCCTTATCAAAGTTCAATTTACAAAACGCTTCAGAGTGCTGAGTTTAATGATATTTCCAGTGCTTCTTTTTGAATTTAATTTATCTTTTATCACAATTTTGTTTATAGACAGGTGTAGAAAATGATTAAGATTATGTCAGGCTGTAGAAAAAATTTATTCATGGCAGTATTTCTTTTAATAAGTTCAAATGTATGGTCATCACATTTTACTTTTAATATTCCTGTAAATTTTTCAAACTTACAGGATGAAATTACCCAATTAAAAGCATCCTGCAGAATAGAGCCTCGATATGGTATTCAGGGTGTGAGTGCTAGAATCTTTCATGCTTTTAGTCCTGTCATTAATCGTGCCATTAATGAAACAATGATTGTTAGTGGTTCAGTACAAAGTCCACGTGATTATAGATCTTACATGTGTCAGATAAGACTTTGTGCTGGAAATACATGTCAAATAATGAGTTATGGAAATCAAAATTCTATTTATGAAGCTAAGCCTGATAGCAACTTGAGTGTTAGACAATCTGGGAATATCTAGTTTAAAGCTGGCACAGTTATGGAATTTATACTATGAGAATGATACTTAAAATTTATCTGCTGACATTTCTGTCAGGGATATTTATATTGCCAGTGAATTCTCTTGCATCAGAACAACCACAAATGATCCCGACCATTATTTTTGGTCAGCGACTGGCATTGCAGGGAATTGCTGAAAAAATAGATATTCAAGCTGATAACAAGCCAGAAGGGAACTTTAAACCCAGTTCATTTCAGTTTAAATTGTTACGAGTTGTTCCCTTAAGAAACCGTATAAATGATCCCTTTAATGAACGCACTCTGGCCAGTGTCATAAAAAATGCGCAACGACCCCGTGGGAGTACGTCAAATACATTCAACCCCTCAATTTTGTCTTCGGAAGGACCTGTATCTCAGATAAATTGTGCATTAAATATTAATTTAAGTGTACTAACGGGCTTGCCTGATGCACGACCATTAGGTAATACCATAAATATAAATACCAGTGCGCCCTTTAACTTACAGCTTGGTTTAGGTGCCTTCAATTCTGCATTGAATATAGCCATTATCAGTCAGCTTAATCAGACCCAGGCAAATATCACTCTCGGGGCTGGCTTTACCTTAATCTCTGGTTCACTCGGCATAAAATCAGAAGGCAGTACCTTAAGCTATGCAGTGAGAAGAAATTCAGATAGTGCAGAATTTAACCTTAATTTCAGGTTTCTGGTAGAACGAGTCTTTGATGATAATGGTATTTCTATCCAGTCTATCAGTGGGCAGCTTTGTCAACAAGGAGGCCCGGTATGAGTAAACTGACACTGATTAGTATCCTGTTTATTGTTGCGGCATTCAGTGTACAGCAATTATCGGCTCGAAATTTTCGTTCCATGATAAAAATTCCAGTGGCACCTAAGAGTGACATTGTGGATCCCAATATTCAAGTTTTAAAAAACAACACACAGGGTTTTAAACCGGTAGACCGCCAGCTGGTAGAGAAAGGCATTAAGGAAATACTGGCCAGCTGGAATACCAATGAATTATCAAATTATCTGGTGGATAATTTTCAGGATAAACGCCTCTTGCTCACGTCAATAAATCGTGCTGTGCCAAGAGAGACAAAGCTGCGTTTACTGGCGGTGCAGGGGATCAGTACTCTGGAGCAAAGCTGGTTAGTCAATAAAAAAACCAGTCAGCGACAATTAAAAAATATTGTGATTGCCACGGTTGAATTACAGATTGAATTCAATGATCCGTTTAATGGTATGGTTTTGCTGCCTCATACCAGTCAGTTTTACTTACAAATTATTGAATCCGAATGAAATTTACTACAAGAATAATCAGTATTACAGCAGTTTCATGGCTAAGTTTTCAGAATAGCTATGCAGAATTTACTTATAATGGTCAAAACACACTGAGTCTGGAAAATTATAAAGTCAGTGGTGATCAATCTAATGGTTTGTATTCCTTTGACGGCTGGCAGTCCTACAATGATCTGAGTGTTAATTTTTCCGATCAATATTCAGCATATCGCTCTATGCGTGGTTATTTATATAGCAACACAAATCATTCAGAATATCGTGGTGAATTTGGTACCCGCATCAATAATGCCTCAATCACTTATGAAAATGGTGAATCTGAAATGCCATATCGTTTGGATGCCGGTGATTTCTTTGCCAGCCAAAGCAGACATACTATGCAGTTAGGTTTAAAAGGTGTTCAACTAGAATTACAACCACAAAATACAGCCATGCCACATTCTGTCCAGCTTTTTTTTGGTCGCTATGCTCAGGATTATACAACCTTATTTGAAGGCGATAAAGATTACTATTTTGGTGGTTCCTGGCTGGCTGAAACATCAAGCTGGGGTTCTTTTGCTTTGACAGACGTTTATTATTCAGCCAAAGATATAGACGGTGGCAATGATGAAAATGTATCGAGTATTGCCTGGCATAAAGAATATACATGGGGAAATTTCAATCATGAGGTTGAAGCTGAATGGTCTTACTTAAGTGGAAAAAACAGATTTGATACCTCATTGAGTGAGCAAAGCCAGTTTTTAAAATTCTCCGGTTATAAAAGTGGTGGCTATGATTATCTGCTCAGCTATGAAAAAAATGATCGCTTGTTTTCACCACAAGGTGCGGCGGTCACTCCCGGTCGTGAAACCATTGATTTGCAATGGGCACAACCAGTTTTCAGGCAATTAAATTTACGCCTCAGCAGCCAGCGTTCACGTGATGATATTGTTCAGGCTAATGTAAAAACAACTTATTTTAATGGTATTAATATCGGTGGTTTACCTTTTTCTGATAGCACAGGTTTGCTTAAAAATATGAACTTTAATATCAACCTGTATCATCAGGTTGATAATAATAAAGATGATACAATTGACCGGGATAATACTGTTTTTCAAATTGATACCAGCATGCCTGTTAATGCTAACTGGCGTAATCGTCTTAATTACCAATGGTCAAAAACCGATAATAATGCGCTTTCTCAATCTTCTATCCGACAATCGATTTCTGCCGGTTTAGACTATCTGTTTCAATATGAAAACTGGGATACTACTTTTTCACCAACACTGAGATATGATCAGGATAGAGACTTTTTTAATAACCGAACGTCTAATTTCTCCATCGGCTTACTCATTGATGCTAATAAAAATGGACATCATGTCTTATTGTCGCATCAAATAATTGATTATAGAGCTACTGATAGTCTTGCAATTGAATCTTTGACTTCTCAAACACGTTTAGAATGGCAAAAGAACTGGAAACAACATGGTTTTTCTATTGGCCTGGATTATTTTAATCGTGATCCTGAAATTAATCGTGATACCGGCAGTTATAAAGTCAATGCTGCCTGGATTTACCGCTTTGATAAGCAATCTTCGTTTGCGACACCAGAGTCAATTGCTCAGCTTCATGATTTTACAGAGTTTAACTATTTAGATGATTTATCACCAGGTACACCGCTCAATGATAATACTAAAAATGTCCTTAAAAATTCTGCTTACACTTATTTAGGAAATAGTGGCCCTTATCATCTTTATGAAGGTAAGCTATTACCTGAAGTTATCAATCGTCAGGTTGTGGCGATTAATGCTGACAGTGGTGGGATTATTAACTCCGTCAGTATCTTGATCCCAGCTTCAGCAAACTCCAATCGAACACAGGCAGTGTATCAAAAAGTACTTGATAATTTGTTAAATATTTACGGTTCTCCGAGTTTAAATATAGAACGTGGGCGTTTTTCTCCAAAATGGTTAGCTGAACTTCAAAGTAACAAATTTTCAAGAATAATTGAATGGACAACACCAGCTGGGATAATACGTTTTGGAATTCCCAGACCGAAAACTGGTACGCCAAGAATAGAAATACAACTGCGAAAGCAACAGCCTCTGGCTGATTCAAATGACTGGGGATTACCTGTTGTCTTATAATTGTAAATTGTATTTTTTAATACAGCAAAGTGAATTACCATAATGAATTACCAGAGTAAAAACCAGACTAAAGATGAAATTACATAATCAAATATTTTTAACAAGTTTATTTTTTATCTTCTGGCAGTCTGTTTGCTTCTCTCAGAATTTACTGATTCAGGTAAATATTGAGGCTGATAACTTACAGGCTGAGATAAAGCTATTGAAAGTTATTTGTGACGTGACAGATGGCAGGCAATCAGTGCAAGGAACACTGATATTGAATGATCTTGCGATCCGAACGCACAGGGTAGTCAGTGTACCCGTTAATCTTCCTGATAATTTGTCTCATTATAAATCGGTTAATTGTATGATTCACATGTGTCAATCTCACAATGACTGCAAATCACCTAAAGCAAATACATTAAAATATTTACCTGATGAACGTTACTATATTTATGATAACACTAAAGCCAATAATCTAAAGTCAGGGCAAGCATTAAATGCTTCTGAGTTAACATCCCATACTGTATTGAGAACAGCCATTACTGGTGAAAATCATAATACCACAGCCACTATTGCACCTGAGACAACACTCAGTGAGCTGCCAACTGAACGGCCATCTCTGGCTGCTGCTGATCCGGTTGCTACTGCTAATAGTGATCAGGTTTCATTAACTATTAATAAAACAGGCAATTCAACTGGTATTATACTGCCAATGATCAATGAGCAATCTATACCAGCAATCTGTCAGATTGATTGTTCAACAATGACATTTGATGACATAACAAAAGGTTCAAACATTAAACTGGTGGCTACGGCACAAAATGTTACTCATCATATTCATGGTGATGATAATTCTACTTTTATGGGATGGTCAGGTGATCCAGTTTGTAGCGCAAACTCAAATGCTAACGAAACCACTTTTCCAATAGATGAAGATATTACCTGTGAAGCTAATTTTAGTCTTGTTCCACCAGAACAGGCGACTGTCACATTAACAAGGCTGGAAGGGGATGGAGAAGGCACACTAATTGCTGACTGGGAAAGTGTCAATGAAAATGGTGTGCAACTATTACATCGTATCGCTCATTGTCCTCCTGGATGTGATTCAGTCACTTCTGCACCTGTCCCTGTCGGGGCTGTTATCAGACTTACTAAAATAGCAGTAAATAATTTTTCAGAGTCTCCATCATTATGGGAAGGGGATAGTATTTGTAATGAGTATTCTCATGGTTTTATGCTTGCCCGGGATACAACATGTTCGACTGCATTTTCTTTAAAAAATACAGGCCCGACACTGACAATCAGAAAGTCAGGAAATGAAGATTCAATGGCTTTGGTTTATTTGCGCGAGCGTTCCAGATATGTATCAGATGATTTTATAACCATTAGACATAGATTGCCTACTTGTGACTCTGGTTGTAATGAACTTGTAATTAACCCGCTGATTTTAGGTATGCAGCGTGCTCTTATTGCAGATAGTGGCATTGCGACCAGCTTAAAATTCATTATTGGATTTAAAAACTGGGATGATAGTTTATCAAATGGAGATATCACCTGTGACACTGATTTTGAAATACGAAATTATAATAATGTTTATGGCTTGTCTCAAGTGAGTGTCAATTTAACTCAGGATATTCTTTGCACAGTGACATTTGAACGTCAGCCAACAGAGCCGGATAATACTTCAGACTCAACAAATGATACACATTCAAATGACAGTGCTCCAACTGGAGGTATGCCTTTTCCTGATATACAGAAAGATGTGCCTGAATTTATATTTAGAGGTGATGGCTTAGACATTAGCCAATAATTTCTATTTACTTAACTCTATATACCTAACTCTATATGCCCAATTATGAATATTTTGCGTGATTATTTATGAAACGACAATGCAGACTAAAAATATTAGTAACCTTGATAATAACCATTTTATCTATATTGCAGCCATTATGGGCTGCTGACAGCGATCAACATTTATCATTGTTGCCTGCGGATGCACAAATATGGCAAAACCGTTCGGGCATTGAAGGCTCCGGATATTCTGAGATGCCTGGTCCTGATATTGCATTTTATAATAATGCCTGGTCTTACTGGGATGATTCTGGACGCTGGATTGTTTTCCACCAGGGAGCTACTCTTAACTTCAATGAAGTGGACAGCCAGTATACTGAAGCCTTGCAGTATGAGGTTTTTTCCGGGACGCCTTTTTTCCGTGATGGTACTCCGGGGCAATATAATCTGATCCTGGATGGGGCCACCCGGGAGCTTATTACCGAAGAGGGCAGTCAATTTAATCCACATAACTTTGAATCATTGATTGCTGCTGATAATAAACACTATTACTATCATATAAAAAATCGTACCTGGTGGCATAGTTACCACTATGGTGTTAATTCAGCCCAGCCACCAGCTCCCTATAAACCCAATTTTTTAAATGCTGGAACTGTTCCAGCACCATCATTGTTTGGCTCAAGTCCACAAAACCAGTTAATATTTGATATTGAGACTTTAAGATACAGGCACATTAGCAGTAATGTTGTTGCTGCTTTTCATCCTGACATTTCCACAGGCTATAGGCGCTGGAATAATCGTTCCGGTGAACAAGGTTCAGGTTACTCTGACTACCCCCAACCTGATATTGCTTATGTTGATGGAGAATGGTATCAAATAGAAGATGAAACGCACTATGCGCCATTTTTTCAGGGTCGTTATCTTGATTTTGCAACAGAGAGTAATATCACAGAGGCACTCGCATTAGAAGTAATGCGAGGCACAGAATTTGAAAATGAAGGTACAGCAGACTCACTCGGATTAAAACTTGATGGTGTTACTGGTCAACTACTCTATAATTCTGAAGACACTGATATTAACCCTGAACCAGTGATTATTTTAAAAAAACCTTTAGTTTTATTTGGTCTGTCAAAGACAGGTAATTCTGTTCGCTCTTCCGCAAAAAAACAATTTTCTGCAAAAACAGTTGAATTCAAATTGTTACGAGTTGTTCCCTTAAGAAACCGTCTCAATGATCCCTTTAATGAACGCACTCTGGCCAGTGTCATAAAAAATGCGCAACGGCCCCGGGGGAGTACGTCAAATACATTCAACCCCTCAATTTTGTCTTCGGGAGGACCTGCATCTCCGCTAAATTGTGCGTTAAATATTAATTTAAATGTACTAACGGGCTTGCCTGATGCGCGACCATTAGGCAATACCATCAATATAAATACCAGTGCTCCTTTTAACGTGCAGCTTGGTTTAGGTGCCTTCAATTCTGCTTTAAATATAGCCATTATCAATCAGCTTAATCAGAGCCAGGCAAATATCACTCTCGGGGCTGGTTTTACACTAATCTCTGGTTCACTGGGTCTGAAAACTGAAGGCAGTAGTTTAACTTATGCTGTGAGAAGAAATGCAGATAGTGCAGAGTTTAACCTTAATTTCAGCTTTCAGGTAGAACGAGTCTTTGATGATAATGGTATTTCTATCCAGTCTCTCAGTGGGCAGCTTTGCCAACAGGGAGGCCCTGCATGAATAAACTGACACTGCTTAGTATCCTGCTGATTGTTTTAGCATTCAGTACACAGCAATTAGCCGCACGAAACTTTCGTTCCATGATAAAAATTCCAGTGGCACCTAAGAGTGACATTGTGGATCCCAATATTCAAGTTTTAAAAAACAACACACAGGGTTTTAAACCGGTAGACCGCCAGCTGGTAGAGAAAGGCATTAAGGAAATACTGGCCAGCTGGAATACCAATGAATTATCAAATTATCTGGTGGATAATTTTCAGGATAAACGCCTCTTGCTCACGTCAATAAATCGTGCTGTGCCAAGAGAGACAAAGCTGCGTTTACTGGCGGTGCAGGGGATCAGTACTCTGGAGCAAAGCTGGTTAGTCAATAAAAAAACCAGTCAGCGACAATTAAAAAATATTGTGATTGCCACCGTTGAATTACAGATTGAATTCAATGATCCGTTTAATGGTATGGTCTTGCTGCCTCATACCAGTCAGTTTTACTTGCAAATTATTGAATCTGAATAACTATCCTGGTGCTGAGGAGGGCTCCAGGATGCACACACATAACAAGGCAATTAACGATTATCACCATCAATTAAATTACCCAGACCACCCAGAATTGATCCTTCACCCTGACTGCCGCCATTTTGCGGTGCTGATGCCAGCATACGGCCTGCAAGGCGTGAAAACGGAAGAGATTGCATCCAGATTTTCCCCGGTCCCTGTAACTCAGCAAAAAACAGACCTTCCCCACCAAAGAGTGAGGATTTAATACCCCCAACCTGTTTAATATCAAAACCAACTGTTTGAGTAAATGCAACAATGCAACCCGTGTCAACATGAAGGGTTTCACCGGCTTTAATATCACGCTCAATCACTGTACCGCCAGCGTGGACAAAAACCATACCATCACCTTCAAGGCGCTGCATAATAAATCCTTCGCCACCAAACAATCCGGTAAGTATTTTTTTCTGGAAGTGGATGCCAATTGCAACACCCTTGGCGGCACATAAAAAGCTGTCTTTTTGACAGATAAGAACACCATCAACATTTGGCAGGGTTATAGGAATAATGTTACCGGGAAAAGGGGCTCCAAAAGCGACATGAGCCTTACCATTACCCTGATGAGTAAAAACGGTAGTGAACAGGCTTTCACCAGTAAGCAGGCGCTTGCCGGCACCCATGAGCTTATCCATAAAACCACCAGCGTTATCGTTATGAGAGCCATCGCCAAAAACAGTATCAAGGTGTATTGATGGATCTTTATACATCATGGCTCCCGCTTCAGCAACAGCACTTTCTCCCGGATCGAGTTCTATTTCAACAAACTGCATCTCTGTGCCATGAATTTTAAAATCAATTTCATCACATGAAACGGTACTGACAGGTGGCGGGGCACTTTGTGTACTCAACTGTTGTTCAAACTCACCAATTTGACTAATGGGCAGCCACTCGGCAAATCCTTCTCTCCAGGCATGTCCATCAGAATTAACTTGAGTTTTCTCAATTGCCTGAGTCAGAGACATCGGGCCACTTTGCTCACCATTATAGCTAAGATACCAGGTAGACATGTTATTTATTCCTTTTACTGAGTTGTTTTTCTATTTCAGGATTGAAAGTAAGAGCAAATGATCAGATAAATTGTATAATACTAGTTTAATTTTTGGAACTTATTATAAGGATTATTATGTCAGATTCATTTACACATGTGACCAGCCAGTCATGGTTCAGTCGTATTGGTGATTCTATTAAAGGTATTTTTTTTGGTCTTATTCTTTTTGTTGCTGCATTCCCCTTTTTATTCTGGAATGAAGGGCGGGCAATAGAAACTGAAAAAAGTCTGGAGGAGGGTGCTGCTGCAGTTGTTTCTATTCAGGCACAAGCTGTTATTCCTGCTAATGAAGGTAAACTTGTCCATTTGACAGATCTGGCAACAACATCTGAGCAATTACAGGATGTACAGTTTAATATTAAAGTTCAGGCTATAAGCCTGTTAAGAACAGTCCAGGTCTATCAATGGAAAGAAAGCTCTGAATCTAAGACAGAGAAAGAGATGGGCGGCAGTACAAAAACAACGACCACTTATAATTACTCTAAAGTCTGGTCATCACGTCTGGTTTCTTCTTCATCTTTCAGACATGAGGAAGGCCATAAAAACCCAACTCACATGCCTTATCAGGGAAATAGCTGGTATGCAGGTTCAGTTACGATGGGTGATTTTTCTTTAAATCCTGCTCTGATCAGAGAAATAAATAACTCACAAAGGATTGTTCTTTCTGATAAAAACCTGCCTGAGAATTCTAATGCAGTTCTTGTTGATGGTGAGGTTTATATTGGAACGCCAGAGTCTCCTCAAATTGGCGATGTGCGGATTAATTTTTCTGAAGTAAAACCTCAGCTTGTGAGTATTGTTGCCGCTCAGTACGGCAATTCGTTTACCAGCTTTATCACCTCTTATGGCCAGTCGATTCAATTATTAACCACAGGAACGGTATCAGCCGTAGAGATGTTTAAGAGTGAGCTGAGTAAAAATACTTTACTGACCTGGGGATTAAGATTTTTAGGATTCATTTTAATGGTAATTGGTCTGAGTCTGATTTTGAGACCTTTATCTGTCCTGGGTGATGTTGTTCCTTTTATAGGCAATATACTTGAAATAGGTACGGGACTGGTGTCAGGAATTATCTCGTTTATATTAACTCTTCTAACCATTGCTATTGCCTGGATTTTTTATCGTCCCATTGTGGCAATTGTATTAATTAGTGTGGTAATTGGAACACTGTATTATCTTAAAAGAAAAGTTAAAACAAAAAAGTTAGAAAATGTGGAAATGGCAGGCGTTAGTTCTGTGGGAAAGCCACCACCTCCACCTCCCGGCTAGTTTTTTAAATATTTCAGTTGCTTATAAGAAACTGTTGATGTAATTTATTAACAGTTTCTGGTGTAAGCTTTAAACAATTACATAATTGACTTAAATAATTTTCCTCGGCTTTAGTATCAACTGTAATAGCAAGCAGGGATACCATATAAACTTGTCTGGCACTTTCTTCATTGTTTACTCTGGTGCAGATTTGCTCTAACGTTGGCGGTTTGTCCATTTTTTTCTGCACGTAATCAAATCCCTCTTGATCACTATTTAGAACATACAATTGTTTTAAAATGCTGCTTTCTTCATCGGGATCAATATGACCATCTGAGCTGGCTGCTGCAATCATTGCATCAATAAGCAAAAGAGAATCATTGTCATTTATTTTATTGCCAGATGGCGGCGGGGCAGGAGGAGGCGGTGGCGCACTGGCTGTTTTATTTGTGGAACTAATCGTTGGGACAGGAGGTGTGTTTGGTGGCGGAGGTGCAGTTGGAGATGGTGCAGCAGATTGATTTTCCTGAGTAAAATGCTCAAATGCAGCTATGGCTACACCAATGGCCCCCATACCCAGAGCAGCTTTGCTGCTAAGATTTCTATTACCTGTTGCCTGTTTTAATAAACCACCTAATAAGCTTTGTGCATCAAACATTAATTGTTTCCTTAAAAAATATTGAATCAATCATATCATGTTATTTCACCATTTTGGAGAAGGAAGCTTTTGCCATCTTAGATTTATTTTTTAGTTTTTCTTTGAGTAATATGAAGTGCTGAACCGGAAACAGCAAGTGATGCTTCATGAAATGCTTCTGAAAATGTGGGATGGGCAAACATGGTGAGTGCAATATCCTCAGAGCTTGCTCCAAATTCCATAGCAATAACAGCCTGAGCAATCAGTTCTGATGCTTGCGAACCAAGTATGTGTACGCCCAAAATTTTATCTGTTTTTTTGTCAGAAATTATTTTTACTAACCCAGACGTCTGGTTGACGGCCTGCGCCCGACCACTGGCAGCAAAGGGAAAAGTACCCACTTTATAGTCAATGCCATTGGCTTTTAAAGTTTGTTCAGTTTTCCCCACCCAGGCAAGTTCGGGGTGGGTGTAAATAACTGATGGAATGAGATCATAATTAACCATACGGTGATTACCGGCTATTAATTCTGCCACCATAAGACCTTCTTCTGAGCCTTTGTGTGCCAGCATTGGTCCTCTGACCGTATCACCAATTGCATAAACACCGGGAAGTGAGGTTTCACATTTATCATTGACATGAATTAATCCGCCTTCATCCATGACTAACTCAGTTTCATCTGCAAATATTCCATTACTATTCGGGCGGCGGCCCACAGCAACAATTAATTTATCAAAAACTTTTGTTTGTTCTCCTTGAGGATCAGTAAACTTGATAGTGACAGAATCATCAATCACTTCTGCTTTAATCAGCCGGGTATTAAGTCTGATATTCAAGCCCTGATTTAAATAGAGTTTAAGGCTTTCTTTAGCAATAAATTCATCAGCAAAGGCAAGAAATGTATCCTGTGCTTCAAAGATTTCTACTTCTGCTCCCAGTCTCTGCCAGACACTGCCGAGTTCCAGTCCAATGACACCAGAACCTATGATCCCTAGTTTTTTTGGTACTTCATCAAAAGCAAGTGCCCCGGTAGAATCAACGATATATTTGTTATCAACCGGTGCAATTGGAATATTAACAGGCGAAGATCCAGTTGCAATAATAATATTTTTGCTCTTAAATCGGGATGTTTTTTTATTATGAAGCTGCACGGAGATTGTTTGATTGTATAGATCATCAGTTTTTGTCTGACTGCTATGTTCTATGGTTGCAGATCCTTGAATCCAGTCAATTTTATTGGATTTAAATAGTGATTCAATACCAAAGGTTAATGTATTTACAACATTATCTTTACGATCCATCATCTGTTTTAAATCAAGTGATACAGAATCAATATGGATACCATGCTGAGCCAGTGAATGACCGCTTTGCTGGTATATTTCGGATGATTCAAGCAGCGCTTTTGATGGTATACAACCGACATTAAGACAAGTACCACCAAGTTTAGGGTGTTTATTGTCATCCAGCCATTTATCAATACAGGCTGTTGTTAATCCTAATTGAGCACAACGTATTGCTGCAACATATCCTGCAGGACCTGCTCCGATGATAATGACATCGTAATTCTTTTTCATTGTTTTTGCCTTTTATATTTCAAGTAATAGTCTTGAAGGATCTTCAATGGTATCTTTAATGGCCACTAAAAATTGCACTGCTTCACGACCATCAATAATTCTATGATCATAAGAAAGTGCCAGATACATGATGGGTCTAATCACGATTTCACCATTTTCAACAACGGGGCGTTCCTGGATCTTGTGCATACCCAGAATTGCACTCTGAGGTGGGTTCAGGATCGGAGTTGATAGCAGGGAGCCAAATATACCACCATTAGTAATTGAGAATGTACCACCGGTAATTTCATCCAGAGTGAGTTTATTATCTCTGGCTTTAATGGCAAGTTCCTTAATTTTTTGTTCAATACCGGACATCGACATCATCTCAGCATCCTTTAAGACAGGAACCACAAGTCCTCTGGGAGAGGAGACTGCAACACCAATATCAAAAAAACCATGATAAACAATGTCATTTCCATCTATGGATGCATTAATTGATGGAAACTGTTTTAATGCTTCGACTGCTGATTTAACAAAAAAGGACATAAAACCCAGCTTAACATCATGAGTTTTTTCAAACAGTTCTTTATAACGTTTTCTTAAATCCATAACTGGCTTCATATTCACTTCATTAAAGGTGGTGAGTATGGCAGCATTTTGTTGAGCATCTAAAAGTCTTTGGGCAATTCTTGCCCGTAAACGGGTCATGGGCACCCGTTTTTGTTCTCGATAAACTATTCCCTGCTCATTAACTGGAGCTTCATCAGTTCTGGTAACAATTTCAGCTTGAACTGATTCATTTTTTTGAGAAATAGTATCTGTTTTAGCTTTGAGAATTTTTAATACATCTTCTTTTAAAATTCGACCTGCTTTGCCCGATCCTGTAATGTCATCTGCATTGAGTTTGTTCTCTATGATCATTTTTTTCGCTGAAGGGGAAATAATAACTTCGTCTGAAGCATTTTGAGTGACTTCCGAAGTGGTATTAGTTACATTATCTGGTTGGCTTTTCTGGGATCCCTCAGTGAGGTGTCCCAGGATTTGCAATCCGATAACGGTAGCGCCATCAGGTTCAATAATTTCTTTTAGAATACCGGATGCCGGGGCTGGTACTTCTAAAACCACCTTGTCGGTCTCAATATCAACAATGGGTTCATCACGCTCTATATAATCACCCGGCTGTTTGTACCAGCTGATAACCACTGCATCAGAAACTGATTCTGGAAGAACCGGCACTTTAATTTCATGTGATTTGTTACTTGAACTCATTATACATTTCCTTTTTTGACTTTAACTTTCTAGCCCTAATGCTTGCTTAACCAGCCTGTTTTGTTGCGCAACATGTATTCTGGCAACTCCGACTGCGGGGGCAGCAGAAGCATTTCTACCAACATATTTTAAGCTCTGTTGTGGTGAATCCTGGATAACAGATTCAAGATTGTGACGTATGTTATACCATGCACCCTGATTTCTCGGCTCTTCCTGACACCAGATCATAGTCTTTGCATTTATATACTGCTTTAGAAATTTTTGCAGTAGTTGATCCGGAAAAGGGTAGAGTTGTTCTATACGAATAATGGCAATATGATTTAGTTTATTTTCTATTTTTGCATCCTGCAAATCATAGAAAACTTTACCACTGCATAAAACGACTCGCTTAATATTGTTTATGCTGTCAGTTGAACTTTGTTCTAAGCGAACAATCGGATCATCAATGACATTCTGAAATTTGCCCTCTGATAGTAGTTCCAATGAACTTACTGCAGACTTATGCCGTAACAAACTTTTTGGACTCATACAGATGAGTGGTTTACGTGTGTTTTGATGCATCTGACGTCTTAACATGTGATAGACCTGTGCCGGTGTTGAAGGCACACAAACCTGCATATTATCCTGAGCACATAATTGTAAAAAACGCTCTAGTCTTGCTGAAGAATGCTCAGCGCCCTGACCTTCAAAACCGTGAGGCAGCAACATCACCAATCCACATAGTCGTTGCCATTTTTGCTCACCGGCACAAATAAACTGGTCAATAACAACCTGTGCATTATTAGCAAAATCACCAAATTGTGCTTCCCAGATGACCAGTGTTTCAGGATCAGTTGACGCATAGCCATACTCAAATGCTAATACTGCTTCTTCTGATAGAAGAGAATCAATAACAAGAAAAGTGCCCGGATTGGATGTTTCAGTTTTTGGCAGGTTTCTCAGTGGCACCCATGATTGTCTTTTTAACTGGTTGTGCCAGACTACGTGACGGTGAAAAAAAGTTCCCCGCCCACTATCCTGACCTGACAGACGAATATTAAAACCCTCATCAATTAAAGTTGCATAAGCGGCGGTTTCAGCATATCCCCAATCAAGAGGAAGGGCACCTGCTGTCATTTTATGTCGGTCTGAAATCAGTTTTTCAACCCGGGGATGACGTTCAAACTCTGGTGGTAACTGTTCCAGCTGAGTCATTAAAAGCTTTAGTTTTTCAATGCTAACAGCCGTTTTTACCGGCTGGTTGAGTTTATTCCCCTTGTATTTTACCCAGTGAAATGCAAATGATTTATCTCTGGTTTGACTAAGGTTGGGGGCTACACAACGACCGGCTTCAAGGTTATCCCGGTATTCTTGTTTTAATTGTTCAGATTCATCCAGTGTAAAAATAGCTGCTTCATTCATTTTTTTGATGTAAATGTCTCTGGTTGTCGGCAGCGCCTTAATAATTTTATACATCATTGGCTGTGTTGCAGAAGGTTCATCGGCTTCGTTATGGCCATGACGCCTATAACAGATCATATCAATGACCACATCTTTTTTAAATTTCATTCGATAATCAAGAGCCAGTTGAGCAATAAAAACAACCGCTTCCGGATCATCCCCATTAACGTGAAATATTGGGGCATTGACCATTTTTGATACTTCAGTACAATATTGAGTAGAGCGAACATCCTGTGCGTTACTGGTGGTAAAGCCAATCTGATTATTAATAACAATATGGATAGTACCCTTGGTGGAATATCCTCTGGACTGTGACATCTGGAAGGTTTCCATGACCACACCCTGACCGGAGAAAGCGGCATCACCATGAATTTGAATGGGGATTATTTGTTCACCTGTCAGATCAAAGCGGCGTTCTTGTCTGGCTCTGACAGAGCCTTCAACAACTGGTGAAACAATTTCTAAATGAGAAGGATTAAATGCCAGTGTTAAATGCATTGATGAATGAGGCGTTAGAATATCAGATGAAAAACCCATGTGATATTTAACATCTCCCATATAATCACCGGTATCTTTTTTACCCTCAAATTCATCAAATAATTCACTGGGTGTTTTTCCGAGAATATTAATTAATACATTCAAACGTCCTCTGTGAGCCATGCCAATGACGGTTTCTTTGATATTGTATGCAGCTGCGCTTTGAACCAGTTCATCCAGAAGCGGGATAAGTGACTCAGCACCCTCAAGTGAAAAACGTTTCTGCCCGACATAGCGGGTATGCAGATATTTTTCCAGCCCTTCAGCTGCGGTTAAGCGACGTAAAATCCTTTGCCGTGCTTTATAATGCAGAGTAGGGAGGCTGACGACATTTTCTAATTTCTTTTGCAGCCACCTTTTTTCTGGGGTTTCACTGATGTGCATGTATTCTGCACCGATAGTATGGCAATAGGTTTTATTTAATATAAGTAATATTTTTTCAAGACTTGCACGCTCATCAGTGTTTAAAGAACCAGAATCAAACTCCAGTTTAAGATCTTGTTTGGATAATTGATGATAGTCCAGAGTCAACTCAGGGATATGAGTTGTATTTTCTGCGTACAAAGGATTTAAGCTGGCTTTAAAATGACCAAGAATTCTAAAGGAATTAATCAGCTGCAGGACTTTGACTTGCTTGCGTTCATAACCAATGTCAATATTTTCACATGCATCCTGTTGAGTTGCCGGCTGGTGAAAATAATTGCTGGATTTTACGGCTTGTTTAAAGCGATGCTGTATTACAGAATGTGACTCTTCATGGCTTGCCAGGAGATCATCATTGTCACCCAGCGCGTCAAATTGACTTCGCCACTGAGGATCAATTGAATCTGGATTGCTTAGATAGCTGTCATACATTGATTCAAGCCAGGTAGCATTGGCGCCATCAAGCCAGGCTGTTTTTTGTTTGCTTTTTATATCATCAGACATGGATTAGCTCTTTTCAATTTATACTTGATAATATAAATAATAGTCACTTTTTAAAACTTTTCTTATAAATGAACCAAAAAATATACTTTTCTTGTATTTATTTCTTGTATCTTGCTATAAGTGATACCATATCTATCGTTTCTACACTTAAATAATTCGGAGTTTTATCTGGAATGCCCCTTACAGCTGATATAAATACTGCAAACAAAAACAATGATCCTTCTCTTGCGGATCCGGTAATCTGCCATGAGTCTTTTGAATGGATAAGAAGTGAGCAGATCGAATCACTGGATATCAGTGTTAATCAATTCCAACATAAAAAAACAGGCGCTTTGCATTACCATATTGCGGCTGACAATGATGAAAATGTGTTTTTGGTGGCATTACGTACCATACCAACTGACTCAACTGGCGTGGCTCACATTCTTGAGCATACTGCTTTATGCGGAAGTAAAAAATATCCTGTCAGAGATCCTTTTTTTATGATGATCCGACGTTCATTAAATACATTTATGAATGCCTTTACCAGTAGTGACTGGACCGCTTACCCATTTGCCAGCCAAAACAGAAAGGATTTTAATAATCTGATGGATGTCTATCTAGATGCGGTTTTTTTCTCCCGTCTTGATGAGCTGGATTTTGCCCAGGAAGGTCACCGACTGGAATTTGAGCAGGCTGATGATGTCAATTCAGCACTTCAATTTAAGGGGGTGGTTTTTAATGAGATGAAGGGTGCAATGTCTTCAACTAATTCTGCACTATGGCAAACCGTGAGCAAATACCTCTTTCCAACATCTACATATCACTTTAATAGTGGTGGGGAACCTACTGATATTCCTGATTTAAGTTACGATAAGCTAAAAGACTTTTACCGGATTCATTACCACCCCAGCAATGCTGTATTTATGACTTTTGGCGATATACCAGCTACAGTTCATCAGCAAAAATTTGAGGAGCAGGTGTTAAATCAATTTGAACGACTGGATCATAGCATTCAGGTTAATAATGAAAAACGCTACTTCTCACAAATCAATATTGAAGAAAGCTATCCTCTGGATGCCGAAGAATCTCAGGAAAATAAAACCCATCTGGTTATGGGCTGGCTTCTTGGACAAAGTATTAATCTTGAACAACAACTTGAAGCTCAGTTTTTATCCAGCTTACTGCTTGAGAATTCTGCATCACCATTGATGCAAGCACTTGAAACAACCGATTTAGGAAATTCACCATCGCCATTATGCGGACTTGAAGACTCAAATAAAGAAATGAGCTTTCTCTGTGGTCTGGAAGGTTCAAGCCCTGAAAATGCCCAGGCATTCGAAGACTTAGTGATCAATATCCTCAAAGATGTTGCTGAAAATGGCATTAAGAAGGAGCAAATAGACGCGGTATTGCATCAGTTAGAACTCAGTCAGCGAGAAATTGGTGGTGATCATTATCCATTTGGTTTGCAATTAATTTTATCTGGCTTATCCACCGCGATACACAGAGGGGATGTTATTACCCATATGAATCTGGATTCAGCGTTGCAGAAACTGCGTAAAAAAGCCGAAGATCCGGATTATGTTAAACATCTGGTCACTTCTCAATTATTAGATAACCCTCACCGGGTGAGAGTGACGTTTAAGCCAGATGTTCATTTAGAGCAACGTAGAAATGATGCTGAATCTAAACGATTAGCAGAGATTAAAGCAAGTCTAAGTCACAGCGAACAAGATAAATTAGTGCAATTAGCAGCACAATTAGAAACAAGACAGAATACCCTGGAAACAAATGTTGAAGATATCTTACCTAAAGTAACCGTTAATGATGTACCCCAGGATATCAATATACCTAAAAGTTATAGTAATACCTTTGCACAGGAACAATCAGAGATTAAAATATCCCATTACAATAAGGGAACTAATGGTTTAGTCTACCAGCAATTAATTATAGATATGCCAGAATTTACCACTGAAGAACAGCAATATCTGCCTTTATTTAACTATTGCTTTGGTGAACTGGGCTGTGGCGAACATGATTATCTGCAAATGCAAATTCTGCAATCTCAAATAACCGGTGGAATTCATTCCAGTGGTAGTCTGCGTGGAAATATAGATGACGAACAGAAGATTTCAGGCTATTTTACTGTCTCAAGTAAGTCATTATTATGTAACCACAATGCTATGACAGAACTCCTCAAGCACTCGTTTGAAGAGATACGGTTTGATGAAACAGATCGTATGAAAGAGCTTATTTCTCAATTAAGAACTCGAAAAGAAAGCAGCATTACTGGCAACGGGCATTCCCTGGCCATGCAGGCTGCTTCCAGTGGTATGAGTCCTGTCGCTTTTTTAAGCCATAAAAACAGGGGCCTGGCTAGTATTTCCTTTATTAAAGAGCTGGATGATCGCTTACAAAAAAGTAATACTATTTCTGAACTCAGCAGCATACTAAAAAATATTCACAAAAAACTGAAAACAGCACCAGCGCAATTTCTTCTGATCTGCGAGGAAGATGCTTATCAAAGTTGCTGTGATGATATATTACAACACTGGGGCAAAACTTATCTGGAGCCACTGACTTCACAGAAAAACCATCTCAATCTGGAACCGATCAAAAAACATGTCAAACAAGCCTGGCTCACCAGTACGCAGGTAAATTTTTGTGCAAAAACTTATGCAACAGTACCCGTTGATCATCCAGATGCAGCACCTCTTACCATTCTGGGTGGTTTCTTGCGTAATGGTTTTTTGCATCGCAGCATTCGAGAGCAGGGCGGAGCATATGGCGGCGGCGCTTCTCATGATTCTGCAAATGCCTGTTTTAAATTTTACTCCTATCGTGATCCCAGACTTTCTGAGACATTAGATGATTTTGACCATTCCATTCAGTGGCTATTAGAGACCAAGCATGACTATCAGCCACTGGAAGAAGCGATCCTCGGAGTAATCAGCAGCCTGGACAAACCTTCATCTCCTGCTGGTGATGCAAAACAAGCCTTTCATAATAATTTATATGGTCGTAATGAGCAGCAGAGACAAAAGTTTAGACAGGAGATCCTTGCTGTTACAATTGATGATCTTGTCCGGGTGACCAAGCGCTATTTCATTGATCAGGAATCCAGCATTGCTGTAGTAAGTAATCACGATCATGAAAAAGACTGTATTAAGTTAGGGCTTGATATTTTTAATATTGCTTAATTGAGTTTTAGTTGTAATGACACAATCATTTAAAGAAGCTTTTTATTTTTTTCGAACCAATATTTTAAGCTTATCAGCCTATATTTTTTCTATTGGGCTTTTGGTTATTTTACTGGCACAGTTACTGGTTCCTTTATTTTTTGATGGTACAAGCCCGGAAAATATAAATCATGAAACCTTAAGACCTTTTGTTCAGGTGATGAGTCTTATCATACAGCCTATATATGTCGGTGGATTAATCACCTTGCTTTTTAGTCTGGCAAGCAATCAGAAAAAGGGGGTTTTTAGCTGTTTACTGGTTGGGATTAAACATTGGCCCTATATGCTTTTAGCCAATGTAATTACTTCTTTTTTAATTTTTACTGGCTTTATGCTCTTTATTCTACCGGGGATCTGGTTGTTCAGCCGCCTGTTTCTGGTACCTTACCTTGTTGTGCTAAAAAAACAGACACCATTTGAAGCAATTACCAATAGTTATATCTATACCAAAGGTTATAGCATGACCATTTTGGTGGATATTGTCCTGTTAATTATTATTTCTTTCCTCTTTTTACTTATTTTGAGTATTTTTCAGCTGGCTAATATAATGCTATTACTCCTGTTTGTATTATTTTTTCAGACTATGGCCTATGTGATTTATTATCGACATTATGAAATATTAGTCGAAACACAATCGAGTCTACCTGAAAATAATGAACCCTAAATTGTTGAGACTATTTGTCAGATTTGGACAAATACTATATTTCAGCTATATTAATAGTAATAGTGTCCCTCTTATTTATTCTGCTTTTAAAGGGGTACGAATCAACACTAAAAGTTGCCAATTTAAACAGATATGCTTAATATAACCGATAATTATCTCGATAATCTAAAAAAACAAATCCCAAACCAGATTGGCAGTTACCAGCCCAATATTTTCCCTTTAGGCTACTTTGTTAAACGAAGTGAGCCCAGATTACTTTATGTAATGCCTGTTACCCTGTTTTATAATGGTGTTAAATACCCGGTAAAAACAAAAAACATATCGATTAATGGGCTGCAGGTTTTTATTCCGAGAACATTTATTCAGGAAGGTAAAAGCGTTCAGGTTACTTTTGATAAATTCATACAAACACAGAATTCTATATTGGGCGGAGCTGATGAATTTACTCTTTTTGAAAATATTGATTATTTAATTAAGGAAGTTAAACACATAGGTGACAAGACCTATATCAGTTTGATTCAGGTAAATCTTCCACCAGAAACAATGGATTTTTTCAAACGTTTTATTGCCGGAAACCGCCTGAGATATAAAATTGATGCCTCTGATCGGATCTGTGCTTCTAAAGCTCAATATTATGAGAGTCTCTATTCACTTAATATGCAGCATGTGCCTATGTTTATTCATTGGACTCATAAACGCGGATTTTATATTGACACCATAATTAAAACAAAAAAAAATAGTCATTTTTTCAACTATATTAGCAATTCTAATCAAATCCCTCAATTTCAGCATTTTTGTTTACCACAACGAATCGAAAAATTCGCAAAAATGGCACGTAATAATGAGACATCAATACTGTTTACCTATTGGGAACAGGATGAGCTGCACTCTGTTTTTGATTTTGAACTGCAAAGCAGTGATGAAATGCTGCATGCGGTCATTAAAGTTAAAACATGTAAAGGACGAATTTTCAAATTATTAACAAATCTAAACAGAAAACCACCTGCTGAAAAAATAACAGCAATGCTGAGTACAATTCAACGTATTGATACAATGGCCTCACAAAGGATCCATAAACGCGCTTCAGAATCAATTTCCCAGGCTATTTTTATCGATATTACTAAGGTTTTTTGTCGACAGGCAATTTTTTCAACACCTCTTGACTACCATGCGGGACATGCCCTTACACTGTCAGTTATGAGAAACCACAATAAAGTCAGAATGGCTGATGGCCATCTTATTCATGCTTATGATGAATCTTTAACTCATCAACCTGAAATTGTTAAGTTTGGTGTTGATCATCATCGTTATGATCCAAGATATCTGTATGAAATGTCTGTATCTGTAAAATATATGGGCAAGGTGTATGCCGCCCAAAGCATTGATTTTTCTCGTTCAGGTTTGGGACTTGTGATACATAATGAAGTAGAAATTCCTAAAGATTCATTAATTAAACTGACATTTTCAAGTTTAATGATTAAGGGGATTTCAACAGAGCTCAAAGATATTCCTCATCGTGTGATGATTTCAAGAAAGAGAAATGATGGACTTTTTTTAGGAGTTATACGTAATACCAGTGACTGTCACCGGACAGTCAATCAGTTTTTTACTAAATTGGTATCCCGAAATAAAAATAAATTAGAGCTCTGTGTTAATGATAAATTAGACACAATAAACACGCTGTTTTTCGAATCATTTGTTACTGAAAACATGCAGACAATTCCTGTTATTATAACTCGTGATAGAGATGAACAACACTACATTCGTGAAATTGGCTTAACGGAGACACCATGCCAACTTGCACAAAAACTCTATATAAAAAATCACGGTTATGATTTTCGCTTTCTGACCACAGAATTCCGGCTCAATGAGTTTCATCATCGTGTCATTCAGTCTTCTGAAAAAAACAACCAGAATTTTATGTTCTTTGTGTTTCCTGAAATCAATGCCAATGGTCAGGAAAGCATATCTTCTATTGCTGATTTTGAATTAATTAATAATGAACAACTTGAGCAGCTGGTTGAGCTTGTTCTAATAAAACAAGGGCTTTGTATTCATGTTAAATTTATGAATAATTTACACATAGATAAACTCTACCAAAATATGACACTGGATAAAGTTGAACAATTAAATAAGGCCTCAGCCAGGCTTTTATCGCAGGAATATAAAGAAATTATTGGTTTTGCAGAGCTAATTGATTTAACCGATGAATATCGCAAGTTATACTCAACTCCCCACACAAATACCGAACATAACACTTAAACTATACTAGAAGCTATACCAAAATCATGCCCAAATTAGACAAAAAGATTTTTAATAAAATAGAAATTTTCAACATCAAGGCAGAACAATTAATTGATGATAAACTATTTTCTGAATCAATAAAAGAATATCAAAAAGCATGGAATACCTTACCAGAGCCCAGGCAACTCTGGGATGCTGCTTTATGGATTAAAGTAGGACAGGCTGAATGTTTACTGGCCTTAGATGATTATGAATTGGCTAAAACAAAACTTTTAGATGCTATACTTTGCAGCGGTGCTGTTACAAATCCTCTGGTACATTTACTCTTGGGGATCTGCTGTTTTGAACTCAATGATAAAACATGTGCACTTGAGGAATTACAGATTGCTTATAATATTGAAGGTTCCGGCATTTTCCAGGAAGGAGATGAAACATACCGGGAATTTCTTTTTGAAAATTTAAGTTGAGATAAAGATGCAGTGTTCAAAATCCAGCGTATTTGACTACCCCTTCAATCTTCCTTATAGAGAAGGAGAGAATAATATAATAGCAAGTCATATTTCAAAGAAATGGCCCCGGCGGTATGGATGGGTGCTTATTGTTGTTTTATCATTGGCCCTCATGGGATGTTTTGGCGACAAAGCAGAAAAAATGATACAACATACTGACAACGCAATAAGCATCACCTTGTCCCATGATGGTAACTATGTGCTCATTGCACACTCTCAAGGTTTTGTTGAACTTATTGATACAAATTCTAACAAGGTTATTTCACAATGGCAGCATGATGATTCACCAAAAGCTGGTGTAATTGCCTCTGATTTTTCAAAAAATAGTGACTTTATTGTCACTGCAGAGCAGGGCACCATGGCTTTATTCAGTAGGCAAGAAAATAAAGTACTCTATTTTTGGTCGCTTGATGATATACGCGATATTAAATTATCCAGTGATGGTGAATATGCTCTGGTTTCCAGTCGAGATAAAAGTGGTGAATACCCACTGTACCGGATCGTTTATTTTCATTTGCGCACAGGCGGTTTAAAATATGCTTTTTATCATGATGACAATATCAGCAGTGTCGCCTTATCTGCAGATGGTCGCTATGCATTGTCAGGATCCGATGATGGCAAGGCCAGGTTATGGGATCTCATTTCTGGTGAAATAAAACATACCTGGTCACATGTTGCCAAGGTTTCCAAAGTACAGCTTTCTCCAGATGGTCGCTATGCACTAACAAATTCGGCATCAGGCGGTGTATTTATCTGGGACACTGATACAGGTAAACAGTTACATCGTTTAAATAAAATTCGAGCCACTCTTGCCTCTGCTATTTTCTCTCCGGATAGTAAAACCGTTGCAACCGGTTATTCCCGTGAAGAAATTGTTTTATGGAATGTTGAAAGCGGGAAAAAATTAAACACCTGGCGACCAAAACGCCGTTATATCTGGCAGTCATCACTGGCAAATGTAACTACCATGGCTTTTAAGGAAGAGCCATTTAAAGGCAATAAAGTTCTTATCAGTGAAACATCAAGAGGCATTATGCAATTTTGGGCACTACCAAAATAACAATGCTTATAGATTATTTATATACTGACAATCTAAAAAAAGAACAGTGGGCCTGGGAATTTTTACGACGCAATCAAGTTTACCAGGCAGATTATCAATGGTTTATTTCTCAATGGAAAGCACTTGAAAAAGACCATGGTGTTTCACCTGACATGGATTATCAAGCCTGGAAACAAGATCCCCGTTCTTATAAAATAATTGATATTTCATCAGATCAGGACGCTAATTGTGCTATTTCAGATGATAAATTACTCATTGAATGCTGGATGGGTAATAAATGGGGCTTTTATCAATTCCCACAGTCACCTCAACTCAGTGCAGAAGATGTTAATATCACCTGGCGTCCCCTTTTACCAGAATATCAAGCACCAGATAATCCTGCTGAAATTAATAAAAATGAACTCATACAGAGCATTGACTTCGATCTCAGTAAATCCTTAAGGGAGCAACTTGATCAAGTCAAACATCAGATAATTATAAAACAACGCCGATTAAGGAAGCAGGGGACACTTGAACCATTTACCCTTAAAGGTAAAAAAGCCTTATGGCAATCATGCCTTAGCTATCTTGATAGCAAGAAAAATTATGATATTAAAAAGCAGGACAATATTAAGAAAATTGAAATGGAAGCAAATTATTATGTAAAAAACTATCTCAATATCCTGACCCTACTTGAACAATAGAGTTTTTCAGAACCGCTAAAGACAGCTTCCAGACTGTCACCACTGCTTAAAATTGCATTCTGGCGTGCTATACCTTCTACACGGCCAAAATCTGTATTATCTCTTTAACCATCAGCATCTCCTCTACCTTCTATTCCATGCATTAAGTCTGTATATGTTTTATTTGCAACAATTTAAATTTGTATAGTATGAACAAAATTGTCTTATAAATAAACTGAAGTGTCCTAGTTTCTAGTATACGGATTGATATAATTGAAATAATTTCCTGATAAAAATAATATGTCTTAATGTCTGTTATTTAAATATAGAATTCCTTCTTGATTAGAGACAAATATTAAATTAGATGAAAAATACAGTATTAAATAATAATTCCACTAAAACTATTTTAATTGTCGATGATTCTCAATTCAGTCTTGAAGCTATGAAGGGAGTTCTTGATTGTACTGAGTGGAATTTAGTAACTGCTGATTCAGGTGCTGCTGCTTTGGAGTGGTTAATGAAAGTTCCTGATGTTTCTTTGATTATACTTTATGTTCAAATGCAGGATATGAATGGCTTTGTGCTGGCAAAACATATCCGTGAAAATTTTGCCATGAAGACTGTACCTATCATCTTTATTAGCGGAGACAATGTATTAGATGAATATATTACCTGTGGCTTTTCAGTAGGCACCAGTGATTTTCTTGTCAAACCAATAAATATAAACGTTCTAATACAGCGTATTGAACTTTATTTAAAATTTTATCATCAACAGCATTATTTTAAAACGATCAATAAACAACTTCTTTTCCAATATGAAGAGTTGTTATTGTCCATGGCGGAAGCTGTTTTAATTTGTGATGACGAAGGTTTTATTTATTCAACTAACAGAGCGGTCCAAAGGATATTTGGTTATGAGGCAAATGAACTTAATGGTTTAAATATTGAACAACTTGTTCCTGAAAATATCAGAAATAAACATATAACACTTCGAAAAAAAATTTTGCAAAACCCGAACATCAAATGTATGGGAGAAAGTCATGCTTTAAAAGTACAAAGAAAAGACGGCACTGTCTTTTCTGTTGAAATCAGTCTAAGTCCAATATGGATTGGTGAGCAACATTTTATTTCGGTTTTGATCCGTGATCTTAATGAACTAAAAACTTATAAAGATAAAATTTCACATCAGGCAATGCATGATGCTCTGACAGGATTGCCCAATCGTACAGTACTTTATGATCGTATCCTTCAAGGTATTCTTCAGGGACAAAGAAATGGACAACAGCTAGCAGTAATTTTCATGGGTATTGATCGTTTCAAGGTTATTAATAGCAGTCTGGGACCTGATGCTGGTGATAAGTTACTTATTATGGTGACTGAACGCATAAAGTCAGTTTTACGTAACATGGACACTCTGGTACGTTATGAGGGTGATGAATTTGTGCTTGTTGCATTATTGGATCATATTAATGATATTAGTATAATTCTTGAAAATTTGGATAAAGAAAATCAGAGAATGCTCACAATTAATGATCATGATCTGCATGTCTCTTTAAGTATTGGTGTTTGTGTTGCCAATAATGAAACTCGTCAGCCAGATGAATTATTAAAATATGCCAATGCTGCCATGAATGAAGTTAAAGCTAGCGGCGGCGGCAACTTTCAATTTTGTAATAATGAATTCAACCAGCGCGTTGAGCACCGTCTTGAACTTGAAATGGGCATGGTGCTTGGTCTAAATGATGATGAATTTATTTTACATTACCAGGCCAAGTTTAGCCCTGAAAATAGCCAAATTTCCGGTTTTGAGGCACTGGTTCGTTGGCAGCACCCAGAAAAAGGTATCATATCACCAGTCGAGTTTATACCTGTTGCTGAAGAAAACCGCTTTATTTTGCCTTTGGGTGAGTGGGTGTTGCAAACTGCATCAGAGCAAGCAATGGTCTGGCATCAATCAGGAGCGTTTAATGGACGTATTGCTGTTAATATCTCGGGTGTGCAGATAATTTCTAAAGAATTTATCAACACGTTAAGGCATCAGGTAGAACACAAAATTATTCATCCACATTTACTTGAACTGGAATTGACAGAAACTGTAATGCTGGAAAATCCTAAAGAAGTTGCTAACATTTTGAATGAATTGAAGATGATGGGTTTTACACTGGCTCTGGATGATTTTGGTACAGGATATTCCAGCCTCGCCTGGTTGTCTGAATTTCCCTATGATACGATTAAGATTGCTCAAAGCTTTGTCAGTAAAGCACTTTTAACTGATAAACATAGAATTATTATTAAGCATACTATTGAAATGGCCAAACAATTGGGCTTGATCGTGGTTGCTGAAGGTGTTGAAACACAGGAACAACTTGACTTATTAACAGTTATGGGATGTGATTTAATTCAAGGTTATTTTTATTCAAAACCTCTTGAAGCTCACAAACTTGAACAGATGTATCATAATAATTAGAATTTTACTTTCATTTTTTAGTCACTTTAAGGCATATATCTACAGATTCTTCAGCCTGTACAACCTTGAAAATTCAACTGATATTTTTTATAATTACGATTATTATCACGAATTAATGGTTTGCAAATGTCATTGCCATATGAAACTCAGGCCTCCTTTCTACGCTTTTTGAAACTAGCTTTAAGTATAAAAAACCCCGACATTACACTTTCACCCAGTCTAAAAGCAAGGATTGCTCGCTTGCCTATGGAGCTCTATGATGGGAATCTGGAAGAAATGCCTTTTGAGTACCTTATCAAAGATGTGTTTAATGAAATAAACGAGCCCATGTTGACATGGAAAATTTTTGATCAAATACGGTTTAGTCAATTATTAACCGGTAATCCTGTAATGCACTATTTATTATCATCTCCTGATGCAAGAACTTGTATTTTAGACTTTATGAAATTCAAGCACCTAATCTTTCCTCCCAGTTATTGTTTTAAGATTAATGAAACAGAAGATAAAATTATATTTGAATTCACCGAAAAAAATCATAAGTCACCAATCCTGCATATTAAGGAAGATTTAGCTATTGGTTATTTGCTGTATTTATTAAAAGACTTTATTGGTCGTTCATTTGACTTTTTGAAAATAATGGTTCCGTTGCATCGAAAAAACTTTCAAACTGACATTATTAAAAAAGTAACCAGTGCAGAAATTGTTGTTCATGATGGTCCTGCTCAGGCTATTTTTTCAAAGTCATTTTTAGATCATAAAAATGATTTTTATAACGCAGAAATTCGACAACACTATTCAACTCAGGTTGCAGCTTTGCTGGTTGAACATAAATCAAGTGCTTTGTTAAGCCAGAAAATTATCAAGCTTCTTAAAAACAAAGAGCAACCTGCAACATTTTCAATTGATAAAATAGCTGAAGAGCTTAATAAAAGTACCTCAACACTTCGGCGCAACTTGAATAGTGAAAAAACCAGCTATAAGCAGCTGCAAAATCAAGTTCTGGATGAGTTATGTTTTACAACTTTATTTTCAGCGGATTTTAAAATTGATACTCTGGCACACAATCTGGGATACTCAGAACGTTCTTCATTTGAACGTGCTTTTCGAAATAAATTTGGTTGTTCACCCACACGTTTTAGAGAGTTTGGAAAAAGTCTCAAACTGAATGTTGATAAAAACAAACGCATTAAAGGTAATGAACTTGAATCACTAATGAGCAGTATTTCTCCCTTATCCTCGACTTGCAGCGAATTAATCAAGTATGCTGAATGTGAATCCCTTGAACTGGATAAGGTTGTTGAAATCATTGAGAGTGACCCTGTTTTTACCGCACTGTTAATGGGACTTTCCAATCGTGTTATTTATGGCAGAGCACCAAAAAATCTTCATGAAGCGATTAATAATAAACTTGGAATTCAGAAGGTCATTAGTCTTTCTATCCTGTTTGCATCCAAAGATTGTCTGTCTGAGCATATACAGGAGATAAATACAAAAAAACTATTTTCTATGATGACAACTGCCCCCGGCTTGTTTCAGTTATTAAAAAAAGATTCAATATTAGAAATGGAACATGTACCTGTAAATACAGCATATTTATTAATATTTTCAATGGTAGGCATATTGTTATTATTGCATCCTGATCATGTTTATCATACTCAAATTTCCACATTGCTAAAAACTTCATCGGGCCTGAATAACATCTTACTTACCCTGGAAAATAAATTTAAACTGTCTCTGTTTGGCAGCAGCATGATCCTTTTGTCTTATTGGGGGCTAGACAAAAATCTTCTAAAATCTTTGTCCGCTTTGGAAAAAAAGTCTCAGATCATACCTGAGCAAGCTTCTAATGAAAGTTTGTTATTTTTAACAATAGATATATGCCTGACTAAAATTTTAGGCCTTAAAAACAATGTTCATATTGAGCATCAGGTTAAGATGCTTGGGATCAAAAACTATGAAGAAATTATATCTTTAACCTTTAAATAGAATCACTGACCTTATCAGCATACATAAACACAGCCTTTAAAGGTATTTAGATACCCAATCTTAGGATGTTTTTCTTCATTTTAATCAGTCGTCGGGCATGGAAATGCATCTTGCAGAGCTTCAATAACAATAAGGGCCGCTGGTTTAGAAAGATCTGTTGCTTTTTTTGATGCATAAGTCATATAAATATCAGTATATTGGCTGGATGTTTTTCCCGTTGGTAAGCAGATTTTTGGGACAATTGTTTGTTCACCCATTAACCGCATAGACTCTTCTACACCGCTAATAAAACCAGAACAGTATTTTTGCCTCTGCCTGCCTATACTGCTCATAAAGCTTGAAGAACAGGTCTTCAAGAGTGCTTGTGCAGTCATTTGCTGAGGAAAAAAACTTTTCCAATTTGTTTTTTCTCCAGCAAAAGACAAATTGACAAGTGAAAATGCAAGAATGACCCAGAAAAAGATTTTCATGCCCATCTCCAAAGAAATTGTAATATTAACTTATTATATGCATCTTTTTTCAACAAAGGTAAATTTTTTTTAAAAGTCTCAAATATTTATAAGTAATTAATGTTTTACTAATATTGTTAAGCTCTATTAAATGACTCGATTTTTGATTTTTTCATAATAAATTTTAACCTGTAAATGATGTGTAAAAGATTTTACTTATGACATTGTCAAATCTGATTTATTCTCCTATTCTTTATTTAACTGACATAATAATAAAGGTAATTGGGTATGAAGCGTTATCTATGTAATGTGTGTGACCTTATTTATGATGAGGAAAAGGGCCTCCCTAATGAAGGCATTGCACCTGGAACACGTTTTGAGGATATCCCTGATAACTGGGTTTGTCCTGATTGTGGCGCAACTAAAGATGCTTTTACATTGATTGATTAATAAAACACCACAGAATGAGCCGATACTGACATTACAAGTTATAACGATTAATTAGATAAAAAGGACAGCCAGATGAATTGGTTTTTTAATAAACAAAAGAATCAGGATATTAAAGCACTAACTCTAAAACTAGAAGCCTTTGAAAATGAAATTTCAACGCTTAAGAATGAAAATGAACAGCTGAAAACACAATTAGCAGCGGAAAATAATAAAAGCACCTCTTTAACTCAAGTTGAAGATCTCATGACATTTGAAAATGAGCAAATGAAATCAGGGATGATGGATATACAAAATTGTTTAGCTGGCTCTGTTCAAGCTGCAAAAGAAACGTTGGAGTGTGTTTCATTACTCAGTTCTGAATTTACGACACGATCGAAAAACCTGAATAATATCAGTGGAGCCATTCGGAGCCTTTCTACTGTTTCAGGTGAATCAGAAGTTGCAGTAGAGGGCATGTCAGCCAGGGCAGAGGAAATCACATCCATTTTATCACTCATTCGTGGTATTGCGGAACAAACTAATTTATTGGCATTAAATGCAGCCATTGAAGCAGCACGAGCAGGAGAAGCAGGAAGAGGCTTTGCTGTAGTTGCTGATGAAGTAAGAGGTCTGGCTGACAAAACTCAGATAGCAATTACAGAAATTAATGATGTAATTACTGCACTTAAAGAGAATGTAAATTCTGTCTCTAATGTTTCTACTCAGCTGACCAATAATGTCGAACTGGTTGTCAATGATATGGTTAATTTTGAATCACATTTGCATGAAATTGATTCACAGGTCAAAGATCATTTTAAAGATATTAATGTAATGACCGATATGGTTTTTATGAGTTTAGCGAAATCTGATCATATGTTATGGAAAATCAATACTTATTTGTCTATTAATAAACAAGAACCAGTTTTTGACTTTGTCGATCATCATAACTGTCGATTAGGCAAATGGTATGAAGAAGGAGAAGGTAAAACATTCTTTTCACACTCTGAACATTACAAAGCTTTAGAGCAACCTCACTCAATGGTACATAACAGCACCAAAAAGATCTTTGAACTGATCAAAAAAGAAACCCCAGACTATGCTCAGGTAATTGAAGCAGCACACTTAATGGAAGATGCCAGTCAAAAAGTATTTGATGGTCTTTCTGAGATTGCTCAAGATGCCAAACGTGAAAACCATTTAATTTAGAGAGTCCATTAAATCTCAGTATTATTAGTATTTTTTTTATTTGATAATTTATTGATAATACTATGATTCATTAAATGCATGTGCCAGCATGTCTTTAACAGGCTTAAGCATGTATCCGAGAACTGTACGTTCTCCTGTTTGTATCATTACTTCAACAGGCATACCTGAGATAAGTATCAGTTGATGCTCGTCTAAAAGTGATAGACTCTCATCAGTTAAAATCAAATTTGCTTTATAGAATATTTGCTGTTGTTGGGGATTTTCATAAACATCATTGGATATATCATGCAGCATCCCATAAAGAGGGGGCATTTTGCTGGATTCTGAGAATACTGAAAAACGCATTTCAGCTTTTTGCCCAATTTTTAGTACATCAATATCCATTGGTGAAACTTGTGCCTGAACGATGAAATTACGATCAGTGGGTACAATCTGCATGATCTCTTCTCCCGCTTTTAAAATCTGACCCAGAGTGACCACATTCAGACCTTTAATTTTTCCTCTAACAGGCGCTTTAATGTCAATGTGTGCCAGCTTATCTTTAACTGCCAGATATTCCGCTTGCAGGCGACTCTGCTGCACATGGTAATCATTGAGTTGTGAAGTGACCTCTTGTGTGTATTCACTGTCTTTCAATAATATCTGATGTTCTGTTTCTGTATAAACTTCAGTCAGACGTGATATTTCACTTTCAGCAGAGAATATTTCTCCCATCAGACGACTTTGATTACGTTTTAGCTCACGTAGTTTTGTTTTGGCAACAAAATTTTTACCAACCAGAGTTTTCAGGCCGGCAATATCCTGTTTAAATAAGGCCAAACGAGAGTGAATTGTTTTTAATTGCAGCTTTAGACCATTGTTTTGTTTAGAATACTGGATCAGACGCTGATTCAATACCTTTTGTTCTGAATGCAGGGTCTTACGCCGTGAATTGAACAGGTTTTGCTGAGTAAGCAGAGTTTCTTTCTCAAAATTTGTTTTAGCACTGAGCTTGAGTTTTTCAGAAAAAAATAACCTGTCCTGATTGTCTCGTTCAGTTTTAAGACGTTCAATATTTGTTGAAATTTCAAATAGTTGTTTTCTGACATTATCATAGCGTATTTCCAATAAGTTACTATCAAGTTTTAATAATAGTTGCCCCTGTTTAACCAGATCACCATCTTTGACCGCAATGTGTTTTACTTCACCACCATCCAGATGCTGTACAGTTTTGTTTTTTGAAGCAACACTGATTTGACCATTTGCTATGACAGCACTTTTTAATGGTGCAAGACATGACCAGACAATCATGACGCCGAAGGTGATCAACAACATAATAAAACCTTTTCGGACAAAAGGCGTATAATCAAAATTTAATTCAGCTGGTGTATCACTTACAATCTTAGCTTGCTTCACGGGCTTTGATCTCCATTGATCTTGTTATGCTGCTGGTTTTTATTGTTGATGCCACTTTATTGTTGTCTTCAGCAATAGTATTCAACGTTTTGTTCATAGTGGCAGCTATGCGGTTTCGGCTACTGGCTATTGCTGCAGCCATACGATTATTTGCAGCAGTAACTGCCATTCGTGCTGCTCCAGAAGAAATTTGACTTTTGGTGGCAGTAACTGCTTTTGGCTGATCATTAACTTTTTGCGGTGTTATTTCCTTTGTCACCGCATTGTTAACTTTTTTGGGTGTTATATTTCCTGACGTTTGATTTTTAGCTGCATTGCTGCCAATACGTGCTACACCTGCTGGTAGTGACTGGTTCATAGATTTTTTTCCCATAAGATGTTCAATAACTTTCCATGTAGGCCCATAGAGATTTAACAGGCCACCTTTTAACACCAGAATTTTATCAACATTACGTAGAATTTTTTTCCTGTGGCTGACTAAAATCAGAGTGGTTTTTTGCGCTTTGAGTTTTTGGCAAGCAAGATTTAAAGCTTTTTCTCCTTTTCTGTCAAGGTTAGCGTTAGGTTCATCCAGTACCACTAATTTGGGTTGGCCATAAAGTGCTCTGGCCAGACCAACTAATTGTCTTTGCCCACCAGATAAAACTGCACCGCCAGGGCCAATAGGTGTATCATAACCGTTTGGAAGATGCCGTATCATTGAATCGATTCCTGCCAGTTGTGCTGCTTTGATAATTTTTTTATGTTCTATTTTGCCAAAACGTACGATATTCTCTGCAATTGTCCCTTCAAATAATTCAACATCCTGAGGTAAATAACCAATATGCGGCCCTAATTCATTCAGATTCCAGTGTTGTACTTCTGTATTGTCCAGTCGCACTTCCCCTTGAGTCAATGGCCATAGGCCCAATATCGCTCGCACCAATGATGATTTTCCTGCGGCGCTGGGGCCAATAATTGCTAATGACTCACCTGCTGGCAAGTCAAAACTTAAACCTTTCAATGAATAACGTTCTCCACCAGGAGGGCGCATGACAATATTGTTCACCTGAATGTGACCTTTAGGTTCTGGCAAACTCATATGAGAAGTTATTTCTGACTGCTGTTTCATAAACAAATGTAATCGTTGAGCTCCTGCACGAGCTGAAATAAATTGTTTCCACGCACCAATACCTTGATCTATGGGGGCTAAGGCCCGTCCCATAATAATTGAGCCTGCGATCATCATTCCTGCGGTGATATGATTATTAATTGCCAAATAGGCACCTAAGCCAAGAATTAAAGATTGAAACAGCATACGTAATGTTTTACTTAAAGTGACAAAAAAACCTGAGCGCTCGGAAACCTGGGAATGACCTTGTAAAGCACGTTCATATTGAGTGCGCCAGCGTCGCTTTAAATCTTCCTGCATTCCCATTGCTTGAATCACTTCACTATTACGTAGTGTTGCACTGACCATTCCAGATGCAATGAGTTGAGACTCACTGGATTTTTTTTGCAGCTTTACGGTAGATAATTCATTAATCAATGCCAGTGTAATGAGCACTGCAGCAGAAGCAACGGCAAACCAGCCGAAAAGAGGATCGAATAAAAACAATAAGCCCAGATAGATTGGTATCCAGGGCATATCAAAAAAAGCAAAAGGGCCATTACTGGATAAAAATTGTCTTATAGTTGCCAAGTCATTAAGTGCCTGATTATTGGCATGTTCAGGATTTTTTAAAGCGTTATTATGTACAGCACTAAAAATACGTGGTGCCAGATGTTGGTCAATTGAAAATGCAGTCTGAGCTAAAATACGTGATCGAACGTATTCCAGTATTCCCATAGTTAAAAACATCCAGATCAATATCAATGAGATGAAAAGGAGTGTTTCCTGGCTGCGGCTGCTCATAACCCGATCATATACCTGAAGCATATACAGGGGAGGGGCCAGCATCAAAAGGTTAATAAATAAACTGAATAGGGAGATATAGATGAGGCTTTTCCAGAACACACGTTCCTGGGCCTTATTTTTTGAAAAGGTTGAGATCTGACATGCAAAGTCTTTAAATAATTTCATAATATTTAATCAGGAAGAGGTAAAATAACGTAACAAACAGAGGCTGTAAAACAAGGCAGTGATAAATGCTTATCAGCCACCTTGTTCAAATAGTTACTATTTGCCGCATTTTTTACGACAGACAATAGCTACTCTTATTGGAAATTAAGCAATATCCATTAGATTTGCTTCTGTTACACTATTAAATGCATTTTCATCTAATTGAATGTCAGCTGCAGTCAAATTACCATAGACATCAATACTGCCCATGGATTGATTACCAGAACTTAGTTCAACATGAGTCAGATTGCCTCTCACCTGTGTCAAAGTGTACTCAACATTTTGACCGCCAATGATTAATTTATCTCCCTGGTTTGAGTTAAAGTCAGCAATTTTGTCTCTTCCAATACCATCACCTGATGCATGGAACAGAAATTCATCTGCGCCGCTATCACCACGCAGATAGTCATTAGCATTATCACTAACAGAGTAGAGCTTGTCATTGCCTGAGCCACCATATAGCTTATCAGCACCTGTACCATCAATGATGGTGTCATTACCATTGCTGCCAATTAACAGATCATTGCCGCTGCCACCATCCAGCATATCATTACCCTTATCACCACGCAGGTAATCATTGCCATCGCCGCCAGTTAGGGTATCGTCACCATTGCCTGCATACAGCTTATCATCACCGACACCGCCATCGAGTTGATCCTTACCGTTACCGCCGATTAATGTATCTCTGCCGCTATCACCTGTGAGTACATCATCACCATCATCACCACGTAGGTAGTCATTGCCATCGCCACCCATTAGAGTATCATTGCCATTGCCTGCGTATAACTTATCATCTTCAGTGCCGCCATTGAGCTGGTCATTGCCGTTACCGCCGATTAATGTGTCTCTGCCGTTATCACCAGTGAGCACATCATCACCATCATCACCACGCAGGTAGTCATTGCCGTCACCACCCATTAGAGTATCATTGCCGTCACCTGCATACAGCTTGTCATTACCTATGCCGCCATTGAGCTGGTCATTGCCGTTACCGCCGATTAATGTGTCTCTGCCATTATCACCTGTGAGCACATCATTACCATCATCACCACGCAGGTAGTCGTTGCCATCGCCACCCATTAGAGTATCGTTGCCGCTGCCCGCGTATAACTTATCATCTTCAGTACCGCCATTGAGCTGGTCGTTACCGTTACCGCCAATTAATGTATCTCTGCCTTTATCACCAGTGAGCACATCATCACCATCATCACCACGCAGGTAGTCATTGCCTGTGCCGCCATCAAGCAGGTCATTACCATTTCCGCCTATTAATTTATCATTACCTGCATCACCATAAACGGTATCATTGCCGTCACCTGCATCAACTTTATCATTGCCTTCACGAGCCCAGATTTTATCATCATCGCTCAGACCTTTAATATTATCATTACCCTGTGAACCAAAAACACTGTCTTCATTCAGGTAAAAATGGTTCATCCAGGTCGCCAGATCACCCAGATTGGCGTTGCGATTGCCATCTTCATTCAGGACATTATCACCTTTGATCTGAAAACCAAGGTGATAAATTCCATCAATTACAGTATTGATTAGATTGTCACCACGGTATTTGGCATTGCCGCCATCATTTTGTACCAGATGATAACCAGTTTCTTCACCACGCTCATCATCACCATGTAGTTCTTTCCATTCTTCTTTATAGTTTGTCTGTAAATACTGATTAATGGCTTTAATGTCTTCAATATCAATCAGCTTGTCTTTTGCTACGCCTGTTGCTTGTATTGCTTCAACTAATAGCTCATTCATACTATTAGCGGCAGCTGCGCCCTCATTGATGTCGCCTGCATTGGTATTTCTTGAAAGACCCGAATCACTCTTGATTAACTGCACCAGTTCATCCAGTCCAGTATTTGTGGTGCCCTGATCAACATAGAAATAATTAACCCAATCAGCCAAATCAGTTAAGGTTGCGTTCTGGTTGCCATCTTCATTGAGAATATTATTACCCTGAATCTCAAAACCCAGGTGAAATATTCCATCTGCAACCGTATTAACAAAGTTTTGTGCAAACATGCGAGTATTGGCACCATCATTCTGAACCAGGTGAAAGCCTGTTTCCTCTCCATTTTCATCATCACCGTGAAGTTCTGTCCATTGTTCCTGGTAATTTTCACGAATATAACTGTTAATTTGACGAATATCTGCCACATTAATTACATTGTCATCTGCCAGTCCCTGTGCTTCAATTGCTTCATTTATAATTGCATTCATGCCGTTCGCAGCATCGGCACCATCAGCAATATCCTGATCTGAAATTTTATTGCTTAAGCCATTATCGGCCATAATCATATCAGTCATTCTATCCAGACCACTGCTAGTGGTAGAGTGATCAGTATAAAATGCTGTCAACCATTCTGCGGCTTGAGCTAACGTTGCATTGGCATTCCCATCTTCGTTGAGTAATCGATTTCCTTTAATCTCAAATCCCAGATGATAAATTCCATCTGCAACAGTATTCGTTAGATTATTGCCACGAAACTTCTCTGTGGCACCATCGTTTTGAACCAGATGATAACCTGTTTCTTCACCATTCTCATCATCACCATGCAGCTCTGCCCATTTATCTTTATAATTATCCCGGATAAATTGATTCAAGACTCTAACGTCTTCTACACTAAATTGACCATTAACTGCAACACCTGTCGCATTGACGGCTTCAACAATAATAGCATTCATTGCATTAGCTGAATTCATCCCTCCAATAATGTCTTTGTCCGATATCTTGCCGGACAAACCAAGATCTGTGCTTATGGTATCAACCAATTGATCAAGGCCAGTGTTCGTGGTACTTAAACTGCTTCCGTTAATGCGTGAAAAATAATTTGTAGACATGCTTATTTCCTTTTTATTAATTATTCAAGTGTCACAATCAGCCACTATTTACCCCATAAATACAACCAAGACCTGACCCGACACTTAAAAATCAACCAAGAGTGATTAGTATTAATTAGTAGTGATATGCATGTATGTAAAATACATATTTAGTTTTTATTTAATCTTAAAAACTAAACGTTAGCATATAGAATGAAGAGTATTATTTATGAGACTTGGTTTTGAAAAAATAAAATTCTTATGTGACTCAGTCGAAATTTAAAAAAAATAAAAGCTAAAGTTTTTATAAAACAGACAACAAGTTTAACTTGCATTAACTTTTACAATAACAACTAAAAAAATAAAATATTATATAAATTTAATTTAAATTAAAATTTTTCTGACAGAACATTTCTTATAATGATTATGGTTATCATTGTCATTTGTGCATTAACCTTGACACTTGTACAAAATATATTTTATAAGCATCCTATGTTTGCCGGACATACTAATAATAGAAACCATCTTGGTATTGTCTGATCCTGCTACATGCCATAGCTATCACATTAAACAGTTCGAAAAGGAAAGGCTTTTATAAATTATGAAGTGTAATAAAAGGAACTTGCAAAAAAATATTTAGAAAGAAAATCTGTAAAAAACAGTCCCTAACGAATTAGATATAAGTTGAATATACAGGGTAAGCAATTTAGAAAACACATTCCTGAAGTTTCAATTATTGGATGGTTTGACAATTCAAGATAATAGACACTTTGAGGCCAGGTTTATTATTCTGGAAGTTAATACTACCCTTGTGTAATTTTAATATTGCGGCAACCAAACTTAATCCAAGCCCGTTTCCCTGATGACCCCGATGTTTTTCCAGGCGGTAAAATGCATCAAGAACTTTACTCCTTTCATCTTCAGGAATACCAATACCAGAATCAGAAATCATGACCTGAACAAATTGAGAATTATGCTTATGAATTTTTTCAGAGTGAATAGTAACTAAACCATGAACAGGCGTATATTTAATAGCATTATCAACAAGATTGGTAAAAGCTTGAAAAAGCATGTCTTTATCAGCGTTAATTATTACATTACTCTTAGCTTCAAAGTTTATTGATATATCTTTATTTTCAGCAAGAGGTTCATAAAAATCAATGACATCCTGTAATATGTCATCAATTAAAACCTGGGTAAAATGACCTTTTTGGGCGCCACTTTCTAATTTATTTATCCTCAACAGGGCATTAAATGTTGATAATAAGTTATCTGTTTCAGTGAGTGCACCCTGAATCCCTTCAGATGTTTCCTGACTGCAATCCTTTTGAATGAGTTCCAGTTGGCCACGTAAACGACTCAGGGGAGTTCTCAGATCATGAGCAATATTATTAGAAATATTTTGCACACCCTGCATAAGCTTGTTTATCTGGTCAAGCATCTGGTTAATATTTATCGCTAATAAATCATAATCATCATCAGATCCTCTGGTGGGTATACGTAATGATAAATTTCCCTCACTAATTTCACTGATAGTCTCATTGATCAGATTGATTTTTTTTATGGTACTGATACTAATGATAAAACCGCCAATCATGCCCAGTAATAGAATGATAGCTATTCCGGTTATCAGGGAGTTAAATATCATGTACTCCTGTTGATGAGCAGATTCAATATCCAGACCATTCATAAAAATCAAGTTACCCGGCAAAGGCATGACCAGGGTTCGGGCAGAGTGATTTTTCTGTAGTGGGCTGTTGATTAGTTCTGATAAATCAATAGTATGCCAGCCACTGTTGATTTGGGGGATTTTGTTGAGATTACCTGCAAGGATCTGCATAGTTTTTTTATTGTATAACAAATAGACAGATTCATAATTTTTTTGCAGCAAACTTATTTCAATGGCTTTTATAAGTTGCTCCTGACCTTCAGCAATATAGATATGCTGCAAACGCTCCATATCATACTCAATATGATGATCCAGTTGTTTATAAATATAACCCACAGTGGACCAATAGATAAAACTCAATAAAATGAAGGACGAGAGGATAAACAGGACGAGGTACAAAAAAACCATCCTGAAAGTAGAATTATGAGTGACTTTACGTAAGCGATGCTTCAAATCAGGTGCTTTTAAGAACATAACCTGCTCCACGTATGGTATGGATAAGTGCTTTATTAAAAGGTTTGTCTATTTTTTTTCGTAAACGACTCATATGGACATCTATCACATTGGTTTGCGGATCAAAATTATAATCCCATACATGCTCAAACAACATGATGCGAGAAACAACATGACCGCTATGGCGCATGAGATATTCTAATAATCGATATTCAGTGGCAAGAAGATTTATAACCTGATCATCACGGCTTACTTTATGCGTAAGCAAGTCAATTTTTAAATCTGCCAGTTGCAACTGGGTCTGCTGTTGAGTTTCATAGCTGTTGTTTCTCTTGCCCAGAATTTCTATCCGGGCCATAAGTTCAGAAAAGGCAAAAGGTTTGACCAGATAGTCATCAGCACCACTTTGCAGCCCCTCTACACGCTGCTCAACATCGGCCATTGCACTGAGTATTATTACTGGAGTTTTAACCTTAGAAGCTCTGATAGTTCGTATTATGTTCAATCCTTCAATGCTGGGCAACATCCGATCGATAACCATGACATCATAAGTTTCAGTCATGGCGAAAAAAAGACCTTCTTTACCATCCGCCTGATGGTCAACAATATGATTGTGTTCACTCAGACCTTTGATAATAAAATCGGCAACACTCAAATCATCTTCAATGAGTAATATTCGCATAAGTAGCTTCTTATTTCTTGATTTTGGATAGTTTAGTTTTGATAGTTTAGTTTTTAGATGAGTGTATTTCCCTGAAGATAACATAATACACTTCCTGATGTTGAAATTATAAGCTGATCTAAATATTATCACTATTTATTAAGATTATTTTGATAAGGTGACATTTTATTCTGAGAATATTCTGGCGCAAGCCATCCCATACCTTGCTGACCATGATATTGTTCATGTTGTGACCACATTAATGTGCCCGACAGGAAAAGCAGTGCTAATAAAATTAATAAAAGTACATTAACCGTTAATTTTTGCTTTTCAGTGGTTTTCATGATGCTCCTCCGTTCTTGTTTTCCTTAAGAATTTCTAATAAAGGGTATCACTCCTTGTCTATTTGTATTGTTTCACACCATACCTTTCTGCAGCCTTTCATGAACATTAAATATATTTAATGTTCATGAAAGGCTGGTGTTATGTTCAACTTGTAAAATGCTAATTAAAATTGTCAATGAACTATAATTATTTTATCTCTGTTCTATTTTTAGAGGGAATTAATTGTATTTTGGAGTTTACTATGCATTTTAAGCAATATTTGAGCCAGAGAATTACAAATAGACAAACTGTTCTATTGTTATTATTTCTTCTGCTGCTGACGGTTTCTTTTTCGACCTTAGCAAAACCAATTTTAACATTAGAACAAGCTGAAAAAATCGCATTAGTTAATGAACCGGGTATTATCAGCCAGCAATGGCAAATGGAATCTTTATCAGCTCAGTCCGTAGCTGATGGACAACTTATGGATCCCAAACTTCAGGTAGGTCTTAATAACCTGCCGACAGATACCTTTGATTTTGATCAGGAAAATATGACTCAGTTTAAGGTTGGGATTGTTCAACAATTTCCTTCAGGAGATAGCCTTAATATTAAACAACAGAAAACTGAAAAACAATCTGAACTATTTTTATCAAAAATATCTGAACGTAAACTAAGTATTGTTAAAGACATACGCCTGACCTACCTGGAGATTTATTACTGGGAAAAAGCAAGGAGTACCATTAAACAAAATAAACGTTTTTTCGCTCAATTAGTCAATATTGTACAGTCGATGTTCTCAGTAGGGCGTAATAATCAACAGGATCTCATTCGAGCTCAACTTGAACTCAGTCGTCTGGATGATCGGCTGGTAAAAATCACCCAAAAAATTAATACCCAACGTTCTAAATTATCTCGCTGGATTGGCTCCCAGTACAGTACCCAGACTCTGAGTGCTCAACTCCCGGTTTTATCTATTTCAGAGATCAGCGAAGATTTTGAAACTTTGAGTCAACTTTTTCATAATCATCCCAAAATACTCGAAATTGACAAAAAAATGGAAATCAGTCGTAAAGATATACAACTGGTCAGGGAAAGTTATAAACCCGGATGGGCACTTAATGTCGGCTATGCTTATAGAGATAACAACCAAAATGGCGGCAGCCGTGCGGATTTTCTTTCTGCAGGGGTCACCATTGACCTGCCTTTATTTACAGCAAATAGACAAGATAAAAAGCTGCTCTCCAAAGAACATAAATATCAGTCGCTCAAAGATAAGCGCGTTGCCATGCTGCGTCAACTAATTGCCAATCTGCAGCAGGAAGTAGCCAATGAAGAGCAGTTACATAATCGTCATCAACTTTATAATAAGTTGCTTTTACCTCAGGCAAAACAACAAACAAAGGCATCATTATTAGCTTATCAATCTGCTCAAGGTAATTTTTCTGATGTGATGCGAGCATATATTGATGACTTAAATGTCAAACTTGATGAGCGGCGTATTGCCGTTGATCATCTGCAAAGCAAGGCGAAAATTTTATACTTTACTTCTAGCTTTGGTAAATCCGAATCTCAGTAGTAAAAAGAACAATAATCAGTACCACTATCTGGCCGTACAAAATTGAGGATTTTCATGTGAACAAGCTTTTATCCAGTGTTATTCTGCTCAGTATCGGCCTGACGGGCGGTTATTTTGGACAGCCTTTTCTATACCAACAACTGATGTCTGCAGGAATTATTTCTACTTCAGAATCCATGGATGCTAACTCAAGCACTTCGGGAGAAAAACAAATTCTCTATTGGGTGGCTCCAATGGATGCAAATTATCGCCGTGATAAACCTGGACAATCACCAATGGGAATGGATTTGGTGCCATTTTATAAGGATGATGGCAGTGAAGATGGTGTGGTAAAAATATCACCCATTGTGCAAAATAATCTCGGAGTCCGGATCAGTACTGTAAAAAAAGGCCAATTAGATAGAGAAATCAATACTATAGGTTACATAAATTTTGATGAAGAAAAGCTATACCACCTGCATACACGAGTAGAAGGCTGGGTTGAAAAATTAGA
>JADGDG010000061.1 GCA_016744995.1 Gammaproteobacteria bacterium | reverse complement strand
GTCCTTTTTCTCATCCATTGCTTTATTGACCCAACTGGTCAACAAAGTCTCTTTGCTCAATGCTTCTGCCTGCTCAATTTGCTTATCAGAATCCTCAGGTAACGCAGTCCATGGAGCGTCCATTAAATCTTCAGGCGGACGAAAACGAAACTCAATATCAGTGCCGATAAATTCATCGCTGTTTTTTATTGAGACCAGCCCGGAACTGATATTTTGCCCGTCCGCGGTAAAGTCAGAGAGCCCGAATCGAAAATAAGAATCTTCTGTTATCTCACTGCTTTTAAGATCAACTCGTGCGCTGTTTAAATGAGAGTCATGCCGACTGAAGGGTCGAAGACTGTTAATCAGCTGACCGGTTAAGGACTCATACTGGCACGAATAATAAGCAGCAAAAACATAACGTTTATCTGAAAAAACTCCACCCTCCTGAAAGCCTGACAGTGCATGAGAACAGGCATCTCTATTACCTAAGATATCAACAAGCGGCTGTAATTCAGGCGCAATTGTTTGCAGGCGATTGTCAATTTCAAAGCGGGCCTTATCTTTAACCCGATTATTATTCAAAATGCCAAGATAGGATAGTTTCCCGGATAGTAACGGGCCAGTAGTATCTGTACCGGAAAACTCATTCATTCTTACTGAATAAGGGATGCTTTGCCAGTTATAATTTTGTGCCTCATAACCATCAGAGTCAATTTCATCTGATGTCACTAAAAAGATAAATTCAACCCGGGTATCCCAGTCAAACTGATTAAACGTTAAAATATTAGGTGAGCGCAGGCGAGTACCGTATTGCTTATTTCCAACTTCCCCTATTAAGGGATAAAAGGCGGAATGACTGCTTAAATAATCACTGCCGTGTTCACCGCCAATGCGAATAAGCACCTTAATATCTTCATCCTCAGTAAATAACCTGGGGCGATTCGCTTCTTTGGCACCACTCATTAAAAAAGGAGCATACAATAAGCGGGCATCAGGCAGCCAGTGATAGGTCTTTTTATAATAAGCACTTCGACCATGTCGTCTGGTTAGAACTTTTGCAAGCAGCTCTCTGCCCTGAATGCTGACAGGATATTCCTTTTCATAAAACCAGTCAGTTTCTTTTCCTGAGATCCGAATGGGGTGCCCATCCACTTCATCACCGATATTGGCGGTGAACTCATAATACATCTTATCAAGGCCGCCTAACCGCCAATAGTCATAAGCCTGTTCAAACCCTTTTGAGTCCTTATCTATATCAAGAACATCAAAAGTAGGCCGCCACTCCGCCAGACTTAGACTGGTCTTTGTTGCCAGCGGTTTTGTACCACTGTAAGTGGCTTGTCCAAACTGATAAAATGGATAAACCACATAACCGACATGATGTGCAAATCGATGTTCTTCTTTAAGCAGATCACCCTTATCCAGTCGCCGTGCCAGAGTTCGATAACGAGGTCCATCGATATTGTTTGTGTCTCGACGATGCAGTTGTATTGCCGCAGGATAGACACCATCAATATCCAGTGCATTTTCCTGAGTATCACTCTTATTCTGTCGGGTTCTAAAAACCACAAGAATACGGATCTGATCAAAGGCTGAAAGCACCGATTTTGTTTTCAGGTATTCGTTAAGCAATTGCCATTTTGGTTCACTGCCAGTCCATTCAGCTTTTGGCGGACGAGCATAAATGGCCGTGTATTTATAGTGTTCATCATTAATGTCACTAAAATCTGAATTAAAGTCCAATGCAAATTTTGTTGCATCTTTACTGTGCAGGTGGTGTATTGGAAAACAGCTTTGAAAATCAGCTTTTTGGTGCTCCGGCACGTCATTGCCCGCCAGAGAAAAAAGATGCTGTCCATATTTACCTGTTTCTCCCAGGCTCTGATTGACAACAATATCTTTCATTAATTCACCTGAAGAAATAACTGACCGGCTTCGATGATAAAAATCATCCGCATGATGATAAAGCATCGAAATGCTGTCCGGCATTCCCCAGGCATCTTTTTTAGGCTGTGCAAGCAGTTTGTGATGAATATCAAACCCATACCAATTGTAGTTGGCACCAGTATGATGCCCTTTGGTTCTGATCACAAATAACCAGAATTCATCCATAGTAATGGGAAAATCAGACTCTAAAGGAAAACGCCAGCCGTCATTGAGGATAAAATTATCAATATAAGCATCAACTTCATAGGCTCTGATTTTTGCGGCAAAGTCCGCTTGTGAGCGGGTGCTGATAGATGCCCTGGTAATGAGACCAATCAGACCATACAATGCCTCTGCACGAACCCGGTGCTGTGTATTCAGGTACAAAGAGCCAGGATTTTTTTTATATTCTTCAATAGAAACCCGAAGTAAACGCTGGTTTGCCAGCGAAGCACCCTGAAAAGCACTGAGCTTCTTCTGCTGTGCAATAATGGTTTGAAAAAGCTGCTGCAGCAGTACCTCATCCGCCCAGGCACCCACATTTTTAATCACGTCAAGACCCGCCTCAGCAACGGTGATCACCAGTGCGGCAATTTGAGTCACACCGGAAGGCAGAGCTGCAAGTGTGAATTTTACTGCCCGCCAGCTGTCTGCAGCCAGGGCAAGCTGGGATTGTTCCACCTCCAGTGCCTGCAAAACACTGGCATCCCGGGTTTGTTCCAAAAATGCCATGGCTTCCCGACTGGGAACATAGGTCGCATGACCGAAAAACAGGCTGATGATTTCAACCCGGCGAGATTTTATATAATCTATCTCACCCTCCTCATTATAGACCAGACGGGTTTCACCCATTCCTTGCGTCACTAATCGTTCTGCATCAATACCCTGTTGAATCAATAGTTGTTTCACCGCATCCGCACGTTGTTGTGACAAAATCAGATTGTCAGTATTTCTACCCACGGGATCAGCATGTCCAATCAGTAGAATGCTGAGTTCCTTATGTTTATTTAAAAATAAAACCAACTCTGAGATGGCGGGATCATCATCGATCTGTTTGTGACTATGCTCTTCATTGATTTGATCCAGAGCCAGAGTCTGGCTCACGGTTTTACTTTCATGGTATTGGCTGGTTTCCGATTTTATTTGACTTTTATCGGTATCAAAATAAATACTAAACTGTATTTGTCCCTCTTCATTGGGCTTAAAGGTACTGCCTGGTAAATCAGGGCTTGTATTGCCCGGCGAGTTTGTTTGCTTATCCCCCTCTTGCCATTCATGAACCTGCTGGTGATAATCCAGAAACAAGGCACGTGCCGTGTACATCGCTTTATCAACATTGCCACTCGCGTCATAAAGATGGGTACTGCTGTTGATCAGGTTAAAAATTGCAAGGGCCCCATCAATGGGTTTGGC
>JADGDG010000005.1 GCA_016744995.1 Gammaproteobacteria bacterium | reverse complement strand
TTTAATTGAATAATTCCCCCTCTTTGTGCAAATCCCCGACGCTCGCTAATGGTTAAAATCGATTCTTTTTGAGCGTAGTTGATCACCTTTTGAACTTCCAGCGGATTATCCAGGGTAATATACAGGATGTCACTCTCCTGAATATCCTCAATACGTGTCACATAATGAATTTCAATAGCTTTGCCATGGATTTTTTTATCTTCATAGAGTTCATCTAAAAGTTTATCAAAAGGATTTTCATCAATGAGAGTAATAACAAATTTTTCACTCTGTTTGCCCTTATCCGGCCATTCAATAAATTGTGCAAAGCGCCCCAAAAATACAGCCTGCAGGGCTAATTCTTCATTTGCTGAAAAAACTGCTGTAAATGGGCTCAATAAAGTACATGCTAACAAATTGGCTGCTATTTTTTTTAATTGAGATTTCATATAAATCCCTGAGTGACATGGTTGCGTCCAGAAGCCTTTGCCTGATAAAGAGCCTCATCAACAATTTTTATTAATTCCTCTCTTGAGTTCAATTGAGGCACGACACTGCAAAACCCCAGACTAATGGTAACTTGTGTGCTTTGCTCTGTCTCATAGTAAATAATTTTCTGCTCTACATTCCGGCGAATACGCTCAGCTACTTTATGGGTTGTATCCGCCTCTGCATGCTGGCATAAGATCAGAAATTCTTCACCGCCAATTCGACCAACAATATCATTATCCCGTGCATTTTTTTTCAACAACCGTGATACTTCCTTAAGAACAATATCACCAGCTTGATGTCCAATATTGTCATTCACCCGTTTAAAATAATCAATATCGAGCATAATGACACCTAAATACGAATTATTTTTATATGCCTCATCAATTAGTAAGTCAAATTGTTCCATTATATTTCTACGATTTGACAAGTTTGTTAATGGATCGGTATGCGCCAAAATAAAAGCTTCATCAAGATTAGTTTGTGTTTTTACCAGTTCTTCGTTAGTAGAATTTACTAAATTTTTCAAATTGATATTATGCTCTTTTAAAAGATTATCACGCTTTTTTATCTCATATGTCATACGATTAAATTCTGTATAGAGTTCATTAAATTCATCTTTGGTATGAGAAACTAAATAAATATCGAACTCTGAATTATCTTTAATATCTTTAACTGCATGAAGCAGATCATAAATTGGTCTGGAAAATATTTTTTCAAACCAGAAAGCCAGTAATAGCACAATTAACAATGTGAATAATGAAATAGCCAGAGAAACCAGACCCTGTTTCAACATGTATTTTTTAATAACATCAGTACTGCTGGTGATCTGTAAAAAACCAATAGATTCATTGTTATGTATTATGGAAGTTAACACATCAATATAATCCCATGTAACTGAAAGATTAATATCTGGATAACTGGCAAATTTATCAGCAGACCAATTATTAAACTGCAGAGTACGATTGCCTATTGTGGTAAAAAGATGCCCTTGTGTATCATATATCTTGATTGAATAAACATTTTCATCATTTAGAATAGGTTGTAAAATTGAACGAGCAGACTCTCTGTCTTCAAACATTAATGAAGCAGCAATATTTTTTCCACTAACCTTTGCCAGCTTAATGCTTTCTTTTACTACTGTATTTTTATATTCATACAGATTGTAGATAAATGAGCTGGTTGTTGCCAGAAGCAAGGCCAATCCTGCACTTAAACCAAAAAGAAAGATTAACTTTACTCTTATGGAAAAATTTTGAAAAATATTTTTAAATATTAACTTATATGTAGTTTTTAATAAATTTTTCATTATTTCATACACTTACCTGTATTTACTGCTCAGCATATTTAGATTTTATCCTATTTCAAGTTTTTTTCACACGTTGAATGTAAGTATAGACGTATATGTGATCATTTGAGTACAACAATAGCACTTGATTGTTACTATGATTCAAGACACATTCAAAGTTTCTCCTGACTCAGCATATAACAGACAATATCTATAACTTCTTCTACTTAACTTTAGACAGGTAAGCTTTGAAAAAATCAATAAATTCTGAAATGTGTCTGGGAATATATTGCCGACTTGGGTAGATTAGCTGCAGCCCTGTTTTTTTATTGTCACTCTCCTGAAAGCCAAGTACAAAGTCATCCATTATGGTGACCAGTTTGCCAGTGGCAAGATCATGTTTCACATCCCAAATCGATTTATAAGCAATACCTGCACCAGCCAAAGCCCATTGACGGATAATCGAACCATCATTACTGATAAAAGCCTGGCTGACTTTAATAGTCTGATGACCCTCATCAGAATAAAATCGCCATTCATTTAATGGCTCACCAAGACGTTCCATTACCAGACAAAGATGATGTTCTAAATCTGTTGGTTGTTCTGGCATACCATGTTGTTTAATATAATCAGGCGAAGCAACCAACACACGATAATTATCAGCAAGCTGGCGAGTGATTAAATTACTGTCGGGTAAATTTCCAAATCGAACGCCCAGGTCAAATCCATGTTCTACCAGATTAATAACACCGTCAGTGAGATGTAAATAAGGGATGACTCCTGTATGTAGATTGACAAACTCGGATAGTGCCGGTGCAACATGCTGACGTCCAAAATCATATGTTGCAGTAATGCGTAACTGGCCTGATAAGACTTCTTTTTCATTTTGTAAAAGTGCTTCTGCACCTTCCACTTCTGCCTGTACACGCAAGCAGCCATCATAAAAACGTTGACCTGCTTCGGTTAATGAAATTTTTCGTGTAGTGCGGTTCAAAAGACGGACATTGTAATGCTGCTCTAAAGCATTGATACGTGCGGTCATACTTGCGGGGGATAACTTAAGCTGTCGACCTGCAGCAGCCAGTCCTCCTGCTTTCACCACTCGGACAAAAAGTGCCATATTATCTATTTTATTCATATTCTTCAGCATTTCTGAATAATGTTTTTAGTATTTAAGCAATTGTTATAGTTAATTGCAAGTATTACTATAATTAACAAATACAGTCACTTAAACAGAAATTGCTTAAAAACAAAGGAAACATATAATGAATATTTTAATTGTAACTGCAGGATATTCCATTTTTGATGCCAGGGGACAGTTAAATAGCTTTCTTGCCTATTTGACTGAAAAAAATCTTACCGAAAAGAATCATCAAGTAAAAATTTCTGATGTAATAAAAAATACATGGAATGCGGATAGGGAAGTAGCAAAGCTTCTATGGGCTGAAACTATTATCTATATCACACCTGTTATGTGGTTTAATATGCCATTTCCTATGGTGAAATGGCTTGATGAAGTGCTTCTTTATGAAAAGACATTTATTATTACGGATGAGTATGGGGAAGGAGGACAAGTTCCAGCAGATAAATTTATGATTGTCACTTCATCAAACTTGAAAAATAGTGATCTGGGCAAAGGTTTTGTCTTGAAAGATACGCCTCATATTGATAATGTTCTGCAACCACTAATAATGACTAACAACTATCTCAGCATACGCAATCAAATTCCCACATTTCATGCTGATAATGTCATTGCTGGAGATACCAGTTGGATTGAACCAGCATATGAAAAACATCTCAACAGATATTTTAAGCAGGCATAAGCTGTAGTAGCACATAATCAATCATATGTCCCGGTCAAAAAAAGCCATGTTTTTAGGCTATCCTTGTTTCGATATCCAGTATGACACTCTATTTCCTGACCACACTTGCTCTTGCTTTTTCTTTGCTTTGGACAGCACACTGAGGTAGAAAAATATATGCAAGACTGGTTCGTCTGACACGGCTCAGCACTTGCCTTTCGCTAGTAGTTATGGTCATAATATCCTTAATGAATGCTCATGTCGGACATGCACAAAAATTTGAATTGAATCACTGGGTCTATGCAATTTTTTAATAAAGTATTAAGTTTTGTTTAAAGGGAGGCATTTTTAACAGACTCTTTCCTTGACCAAAAACCCAATTAAATAGCTGTCAGATGCCCTTCCAATTTTCAGCAAGGATGTAGAACAATGAAAATAACAAAGAAAAATTTGGACGCCGCAGTAAAAGAAGGAATTCTTACAAACGAGCAAACGATCCTTCTTTTTGAATTCTTACAGGGTCAACCTGATGTTGGTCCAAGTTTTAACTTCACCCACCTCTTATATTACCTGGGAGGACTAATCGCAATCGGGGCAATGTCCCTGTTTATGAATCTTGGCTGGGAGTCTTTTGGTGGCTGGGGCATAATTTGTATTTCAATGCTATACGCAGGTCTTGGCCTGATATTAGCAAATAGATTTCAAAAAAAAGGATATTCTATTCCGGCAGGTATATGTGCAACTTTCTCGGTTGTTTTAACACCTCTTGCCATTTATGGACTGCAACAGGCTCTTGGAGTATGGCCGGATGAAACTGAATACCGTGACTACCACCGATACATAAAGTGGCATTGGCTGTACATGGAACTGGGGACACTAGTCACTGGAATAATCATTGCCAGAATATACAAATATCCATTTTTAGTCATGCCAATTGCAGTTACTCTGTGGTATTTGTCAATGGATATCTCCGTAATGCTGACAGGTGACAGGCCTCAGTATGAACTACGATCATTAGTATCAATGTATTTTGGTCTGCTGATAATCGGTGCTGCGTTCTGGGTAGATATAAGGTCAAGAAATACTGCAGATTATTCTTTCTGGCTGTACATGTTTGGGGTCATAGCGTTTTGGGGTGGTATGACCTTCCAGCATTCGGACAGTGAAATGTCTAAGTTTATTTACTTCTGTATAAATCTTTTTATGATGGGAATAGGAGTGCTATTGGTCAGACGAGTGTTTGTTGTATTTGGCGCAATCGGAGGTAGTATTTATCTTGGCCATTTAGCATCTAGTGTTTTTAAAGATAGCTGGTTGTTTCCAATAGCCTTGACTGCCATAGGGCTTATGATTATTTATCTTGGTGTTCTATGGCAAAAAAATGAACATAATTTAACCATTAAGGCTCGTAGTAAATTACCTAAGCAATTACAGGAATTGCTCGCATCCAGGGATTTATCATAATGGCATAAAACTCAGGATTTCTACCTGTTATAATCAATAGCCAAAAATAAGAGCAAAATATTACTATTCATTTTTTATGGAAGATCTTACATCTCCTGAGTTAATTTTCCTGTCAGAAAGAAGTAAATTAATTTGAGCAATTTATAGGGATAACTCATTGCCAGAAGATTAAAAATGATTCGATAATCGCCAATTCCAAAACATCGATTTTATAGCAGATGAAATATTGATGGTTTGCTTCAAATATAATCGGGTTTGCTTTCTGGCGGTTTCTAATGACCTGTAGCCATAATTTTTGGCAAAAGCTCTTTGACTGACACGCAATTTAGGACTGAGTTCTTGGTATAAATCAATAAAGTTACCACCTTGAGCTGTACATAATACATCGATTAAAGTCAGTATATAGCTAGATAAACTGGAAAGTGTTTCAGTATCCACATAATGATACAAATCATCTAGAGATAGAACAGCTTGTTGGTTAATTAAACCATCAAAAGTACTCCATATTAACAACTCCTCATAATATGAATCACGATTTTGTTCCAAAGCATATTGATTGACTTTGATAGCATTTTCCCAGTCGCCTTTTTCTCGCAATCCCAACATATAAAAAAATAAGGCACGGCCACTGGCACCCTCACGTTGATAACTTGTATCGACAAAACGAAGGAGCTCATCCCAGTCATTTTGCATACCCAGGGTAAATATCACCAAATCCCAATTAATAACGTCTTTCTGCAGGCATTCATAATTGTTAGCTAAAATGTGTGTCGATATTTTTTTATGATTGGCAGACAAGTATTCCATATAACCGGTCAGTATACGTTCATCAAAACAATCCTGGGCTTTATAACGTTTGAAAGTTTTTTCAAATCGTTTTTGACCAAAGGCTTCCAGTTCAGCCAGGGCCCAGTATTTTCCGGCATGTTCAGTAATAGTTTTTTCGGGTGATTTCAGACAGCTCTGGCGATGTTGAAAAATGCTTTCCCGGGCACGATTACCGTAATCGGCATTGTCCATTAAGTTCCATAGGTAACACATTAGATCATCATCCACCTCATGAGCAGAAATTAACATGACAAAGACTTCAAGTGCTTCGTTCAATTGCTCTCGTTTCACATAAAAGGCCAGTTCACGCCCACTGGTATAAACATCATCATTATGTATTTTTACTGTATTTAATACTTCTCGTGCAGCATCAAAGTTTTTCTCAGCAAGTAAAATATCAATATAAGTCATCCCGTTATAACCATTAGTGGGATCAATATAAAAGGCACGTTTAAGTAGCTCGGAGATGCGATCATTTTGTGTCTTAGTATGATTTTGAAGTGTTTCAGCCACAAAACATAATGTATGAGCATTATTCGGGTAAAGACGTTCACAATGCTCAATGCACTCTAATACTTTCTCAGAGTCACCAATACTGTCATACCATCGAACCAAAAATCGCCAACCATCATAATAATTTGGATCCAGTTCCACAACTTCGTGCATAATCGCAATGGCTTTTTTGACTTTACCTTCAGCATGGATGATCCAGGCTTTATTAGCCAGTACAGAAATGGGGATGGAATTATTCCAATATTGCTCACTGCAATGCTCCAGTGCTTTTTCATACTGTTGATGATCAACCAGGTATTGAATATAACTAATGCAGAGATCAATCGCCTGTGGGTGACGACTAAGAAAGTCCAGATAAGCTCGTTCTTTTTCTTGAACATCAATTAATAATTTAGCATGCAGTTCAGCAATCTCCTGATTATCAGGCAGACGCTTTTGTAGTAACTTAATCCTATCAATAACAATGTCATATTTGTTTTCCTGCTGACAAAATTCACCTAAACGATCCCAGACCCACGGGTAAACAGGGGACACTTCAAGTACTCGCAGCAATATATTAATTGCTTCAGTTCGATCACCATTTTTCCAAAGTAGATCTGCCAGATAAGCATAGGGTGACACAGACATTGGGGAGCGTTTAATAAAGTTCTGCAATAATACAATAGCATCTGGTGTTTTATTCTGAAAATCAAGAATTTCAGATAAACGATTTATGACTTTCAACCAGTCAGGTGACAATTTCAATGTATCTTTTAATAGTCGTTCTGCTTCGGGCAGATCATTCATTAAAAATAGGATATCGGCTTTCTCATAAGTGAGTCGGGGTAATAATGGAAATTTTTCAATACCATCATTGAGTGTATTTAGCGCACGGTCAAACTGTTGCAGTTCCCGATATTCCATTGCCAAAGCCAGGCAGGATTGCCATAAATCAGAGCGTTCACTAACCGCAAAGTTTAAAAAATTCAATATTTCATCGGTGCTATACCAGTTTCGGGCGATGCATTGAAATTCAAGCAGGCCATCTCCAAAGGTAACCTGCTTCATTAACTCATCATAAATATAATTGAGCTGTTTTTTCTTTTCTTCAGGTGTTTTTGCACAATTTAAAAGTAATGGATAAGCCTCAGTACAATCGCATGAATAATGGATGGCCTGACGAAATGAATGAATGGCTTGCTCATTATTACCTAAGCCGGCATATGCCTGTGCTAGTATGCAATGAGCGTCTGAGTCATCATTATCGATATCAATGGCATTTTTTGCTAGTAGTAGTGCTTCTTCATATCGAAACTGTTCCTGGTATTCTTTGGATAATTCTTTATGAGCCTGATTATCATCGCTGTGGTGTTCAATAATCGTACGTAGAACTGATTCTGAAAGCTCAATATTATTTTTGGCAGACCAATCAAGTTTGATCCGTAACAACATATAATTATTGGGATATTTCTCAAGCTGATCATTAATAAATTGATCCGCTTCAACCTGTTTGTTCAATTCATATAATAATCGAACAATGATTCGGTTGGCTTGAGCATTTAATGGCTCATACTCCAAAATGCTATGCCATTCGTCTATAGCCTTTTGAATGTTTTGTTGTTGCTCATACACTTTAGCTGCCATCTCAGCATAGCGTGTTTGATGAACCAATGGTCTGGCCCTGTTTAATAAAGCCTGCGTTCTATCAATATCCTGCATATAGAAGTATTGTTCAGCAATAAAGAGCAACAGGTCTCCATCATCAGGACGTTTTATAAGTGCATTTTCAAGAAAATCCAACCCCTCTTTTGTTCTCTCCAAAGCATCCAGAGCATTAAATAAAGATATAACCGGATCAGCTGACTGTGTAATATAACGTTCATAGCGATCGATTAAAAATTCAACTGCCTTATCAGTTTCTTTAAAAAAGCGGGCTGCTTTAAAATAACTTGAAGCATAGTGCTCTGTTTTATCTTCCAAACAGGTCAGAAATCGGTAGATATCATAGGACTCTTTATACTTGTGATTTGCCCAGAGGTGATCAGCATAAGATTTTAAGACAGGAGCTTCTAAATAATGATTTTTTAGAAGTGATTTTAGTAACTGCTCGGTTAAACAATGTTGTCGCTGATCTTTGACCAGTTCTGTCACATAACGGCTTTTGATTAAATAGTGAATATTTAAGTTTTGATTAAGTGAGCCCAGATACTCTGTGACTTGCTGGTATGAACCAATATAATTAAGTGAAGATATTTTGCCAAGTTGAAAGTTAACATCTTCAGGGTAATGTTCCAACAGGATTTCTGTTTGCTTTAAGATAGTCGGTTCATCCCGATCATAGATGGCAATATCTCTTAATGCTTTAGTAATTAAAATATTATCTTTATCATACTCAAGCATATCTATATAACATTGCATTGCACGTTCTCGCTCATTGTGATCAAGTGCATTGGTTAAGTGATAATAATAATCAAAAAGAACGTGATCTTTGAGTGGGATACCCTTAATATCGATCAATTTTTCTTCTGGCAACATTATCATGCACCTTGGCCCACTGGCTCGATAATATTTTTCTGTTTCCTTAATTAAAAATTCCTGTAATCTTGGGTAATACGGATCTCGCAATAGATAAATCCCCAGTGCTGTATCGTATCCGACAATCACCTGCATATGTGCACTGCCTGGTTCCACAGTAGATAAAAAGACAGGAATATTGTGATCAATGAGTTGTTTAACAGACTCATCCGTCAAGATAAACTCAACAACAACCCAGCCTTTTTTTTCAATCCAGCGGCGTTCATCCACATGGGGTGTTCCGTCATAACATATTTCACGGATGATCTCTTGCTGATCAAACTGTGTTCCCCAATAAGCAGAGACAGCTACAATACTTGCTGGGGCGCAGGTCATGTGGTGCTGTCGAACAAAAGGAACATCAAGAACTCGACGCTCTCCAGACTCACCATGATCTTTTATAGATGAAGAGAGGTTCCGATGAAAGAAGTTTTTTTCTTCTAATAACGGTAAAGCCTCAAGATATTTTTGTTGAGCGCATAGTAAATCAGCTTTAACTCTATTAATACTCTCTATGGATTGTTTTGTTTTATGAAAATAAAGTAATTCCAGGCGAGGAAGTAATAATTCAGCTTGTTCAAAGGCTTTAAGATCGATATAAATATAAATCAGCTGTTCAACAACAAAAACCGACTCCTGAGCTACAACCAAAGGTTCCAAAAGTTGAATAGCTTCCTGTGGCTTTTCCTGAAGCACCAATATATAGGCGCTCAACTGTAATGAAGATCGGTAACCAGGGTTTGTTTTCAGATTATTTTGTAAAGCATCAAATGCTTCTTCATACTTGTCCTGTACAAAGAGTAGATAGGCCTCATAGTGTAATACCCAGGCATCAATAAAAATCTCTTTCGCTTTAGAAATAAATTGTTCAGCCTGAGAAAAATCACGAAAGTCACAGACAAGATCTGCTAACTCACAAAACAGGTGACTCTTTTCTTTGTCAGGAAGAGTCATATCTAATAGTTGTTGGCGTTGCTCCCAGGCATTAACTGCCCCTGCACGTCGGTGAAGAGCAGATAAATAAGAAACTGCCAGAGATGAATGAGGTTTTTTTCGCCAGGCATTGAAGATGATTGCATCTGCAGTTCGTTTATTGCCTAAATGAGAACAACAACGAGATGAAATCTCACTTAGTTCAGGTAATATCCATGTTTTAAAATCACCAAATTCAGATTGCAGTTCAGTCATTAGCTGAAGATACTGGCCCTGTTCTAATTTATCATTATAGAGTTCAATATCTTTAACTAGCTCATTTATTCCATTCATTAACAAAGTATTCCATATTTTTATTATTAACCAGACTTAAGAATTCTATCATTTTTTTTCTTTAATATAATTAGGAATTAACTTACATTGCTTAATCAAAAAAAAGTGACATATTACAAAAACTGAAAAGAATAGGATAATATCTCATAAATACATCGTAATTACCTAGATTTTTGATAGAAAATCACATATTTCCAGAAATATTTAACTGTTAAAATGACTTTTCAATGGTATGTATAAGATATTTCTTTTAGTTTTAAGTCAGGCTTGCATCCAGTGATTTGTCAGAACTCGTGCAGGTAATATGCTTTTTAGTGAGGAAATAAAGTTCAACAAAATAAACAATCCTTTCTTTCAATAACTATTAATGTTTCCTTTATGACCACATATGCTCTTGCCCTTGCTCTTGCTTTTTCTTTTCTTTTGGACAGCACCAGTGAGGACAACTGAGGTAGGAGAGTGCATGCGAGACTGGTTCGTCTAAATGGGGTGTCAGAAAACATGGACGTTTTCTGTCAAGCGACCCATGGAAGGGCTCGAAGCGTCCCCAGTTAGATGAACCAGTCTCGCACGCAATTGACAGGCTCAGCATTTCGTCCGAACGCCCTCCTTCTTTTGATCTAAAAATATCCTCAATAACTGCTATGCTCGCAAAGCACTAACTCATTTTATACAACACACCTGATGTCTATGTGTTTTTTTCGCAAAACTCATAAACCTTCAAATCACTCTCTGAATCAATTTCACCCCATTCACCCTGGTATTCAACAGTCTGTACAGGCATACAGCCTGAGTCAATTATTTTTTGCAGCATACCCGTCATGTGAATTTTATCTTTAGTGTCATTTGCCAATTCATTAAAGACATTTTTAAACGCCTTCCACCCTTTAGGAGAAAATATTAACAAGCCCATATACTGGCCCTGAATTTCATCAAGACTATCCGCTTTACGACCAATTTCATTGAGCCTGCCATCACTGTCAAAAGCAAAAGTTTCTGCATCAATCAAAGGATCATGAAAACGTTTTTGCCATAAACTCAGCCAGTTTGGGTCATAACTAATGCCAATATCAGCCTGCTCTGAAAGCAATAATTTAACTGCATGATCCGTATAAAAAATATCAGAATAACTAACGATAAAAGACTCATTCTGCAGCCATTGTTCAGCACATAATAGAGATGAGACCATATTAGTCTCCTGCCAGCGTGAATTATAGAAAGTTGTTAATGCTTTGTTATCCAGCAAGTGATGCTGATAACCGGTCACTATTGCAATATCAGTGATCCCGGCAGCTCGTAAAGCAGTTAGCTGCCGATCAAGTAAACTTTCATCATTAATTTCTACTAAACATTTAGGCTTTTGATCAGTTAATTTTTCCATTCTGGAGCCACGACCAGCAGCTAATATTATGGCTTTCATTTAAATAAGGCCTTTACTCGATTGATATCATCAAGTTTAAATTTTTTTTCTCGTTCAGGATGCCACATCCATCCCTGCCAGGGTAATTCTTTGTGTCGAATTGCTTCAATTATTCCATCTGAACTCCGTGCAGTAATTTCAAAATTAATAGTATCTGTTGCTACTGCCTGATGATGAAAACTATTCACATCAGCTTTTATATCACCAGTGATTTTATGATATAGATTCACATGTTCAACAACTGATTTAAGCTCTCCACCATCCCGGACAGCCATCATTTGCATCCCTCTGCAAAGGCCTAAAACAGGTCTGTTATTTTTCTCAGCATGGTCCAGAATATAATTTTCTGCTGTGTCCCGAACTTTAAACTGTCCCACATCATTCCCTCCTGAAAGAAGAAAATAATCTGGATTAATTTTCCGGAGCCATATTTTAAGTATCTCAGGACTTAGATTAGGGACAGGCACGGGAAGATAGCCACATGCTATGATAAAAAGATACAAATTCTGATCTAAGGCATCTCTAGTTTCATGACGTTCAGGATAATCATCAATTCGTTGTGTCACAGCCACAATTTTCACATCAGAACCTCAACTTTTTTGCCTGCGCAATCTATCCTTAGAAACTGTGCAGCCGACCATTGCTTATATAATGCTTCTCCTGCACCAATAACGGCAGGTAAACCTAATTCTCCTGCCCTTATCGCCATGTGAGAATTTGCCCCGCCCCAACAGGTCACCAGACCTGCAATGGGGTATAAAAATAACCAGTCATATCCCGGATCAGCATTAGGAATACAAATAATTGCCCCAGACAAAGACTTACGTTCATTTGCATCAGCTACCTCAGCGGTCACCTGTTTTTGGGTGATAAAATTAGGGCAGGCTTCAAGCCATTTAAAGGCCCAGATATCATCGGGCTTTGTGATCAATGGCGGCAGGCATATATTCAATGTTTCCTGATATCGTTTTTTACCTTCTTCAATATTTGCCCGAAGGAGTTCAACAGGGTTGTTGGCTGTAATATACAGTTCTTTAAAAACATTAATATCACAATAAGCGATTTCTTCCCTTGAGATCCCATATTGTTCAGCAAATTTACCAATCAAGGCTAAAGCATCTGATAAATTTCGTGAAAAATAAAATTTTGCTAATTCACGCTGCTCAACACCAGCCTGTATAAAATCGAATAATCCAATTGGGTCGGGTTGCAGGCCATGAGATGCAAGTAATTTTGCCATTTCTCTCATTTGGGGCAAGGTAATTGAAAAAGGTTTGGGTGGCTCAGGGATTTTCGCTTGCTGCTCCCAGTCAAAATAAATTTCTGGTTTCTCATCATAGCGATGAGAAAGAATATCATAAGTACCGGGTCTTAAATGACCATAACGGGCAAGAAAAGCACCTTTATCCAGTATGGCACGATCATGAGCAAGTTTGCCGCTAATGGTTGAAATGCTGGCCATAAAGGCATCATAGTCACTATTTGACAACACCCCAACCCGAACCAGAGAGCCTAGCATCTGCACGGCAATAAAACCGGCTCTGGCAAGCCCGGCAAAAGGTAAGGTTCCATAACGCTTGGCATCTTCTAATAACCAGTAAATACGGTCTAAAATTCCAACATCGGAAGACTGTAGTTTTTTATAGCGTGTTTTCAGAACATCAATTTTTGCGGCATCAGCTTTCCATAAACCTTCTTTTGTGTGAACAATACGATTGGTTAATTGTATTAAACTTTTTGCAATGGTATTAATTTCATCCTTAGAAAAACCAGCATGAGCCAGACTTTTCAAACGCTCAGGCAAATCCAGGCTATAACAGGAAAATACTATTTCAAATTCAACCTTGTCATGCAAGGCTGGTTCGGAGATTAACCGCTCAATATAATAATCAACCAGCCGCCCTGCCAGATTTTCTTCTAAATCCGCAGGAATGAATGAGTTAAAAGAAAGTCTTAAATCAATATAGGGCATGCCAAAAAAATGGGGCATTAAGGGAAAACTACGCAGATTTCGATAGCCATAATTATGCCGCTGGTAAGCCCAGATAGAGTCTGTCACTAAATCCCGATAGAGTGACAGGGCAAGTGGCTTTGGCCGGACACCAATAATCTCAGCCGGGTTCCAGTCTGGCATAATACCGTATGCCGTTGTTTTGCCCATCAAAAAAGGGTGGGCCGACATGCCTGTCACTAATTTATTATGAATATGATTCAGCCTGGACTGCTGCTGCGCTTCTGATTCAGGTGAACGCATTAAAATTAAACATCGAACCTGCAATAACCAGAGTGTTATACCCTGCTTCTCTTGAGTCAGCGCAAATTCACAGTCAAGTGGTGTATTGCCAAATAGTATTAACAATTCCTCCAGCATGGTAACAATTTTTTCTAATTTGGCTGGTGGTTTTAGTGCTGATTTTGCAGCTTGCTGCCAGGTAAAACTTTCTCCTTCAGCACCACTGGTAATAGCTGTTGTATCTGATGTTTCTGACCAGTTAATAATTCGATAGGGGGAACAAGTATTTGGCTCATGAGAAAAGGCAACACCCGACAAGAAAGTATTCTTCAGCATAGGCTGTATCAACACTTGATCATCATTACAGCTTTGACTATAGCTGTTGATAACCTGATTTATTGCGCTCTCAAGCTCATTATCTGAAACATTCAGCAGTGTTAAATAGGCACCCGCATTAGATTGTCCCGCAGTATCTTCATTGAGGCAACTGGAACGGACAATATAAAGGGTATCATTAAATTCAGCTCTGATCTGAACAAGGCAGCTCTGTTTATCACTCAGCCAGTCAGAAACAGTAAAATACACCAGTGGAACCACATTGGCCGCTTCAAGCTTATCCCTTAATAGCGACAGAGTGGCGGCTTTAGTACTAAATTTATAAGGGGACATAAACTTTACTCAACGCAGCTGACAAATCCAGATATTAGTACTATACGGTATCTCAATCACATTTGAATTCAAGCTAAGCAAATATTCCTGAATTGCACTAATAATTGAATCAAATGAATCACCTGCCTGCCGCTGCAGGGTTGCATGGGATTGCCATGCACGGACACACTCATCAATTGTTTGTTGATGAATGATTTGTGAATCCAGATGAACAACAGGCCCAAACAAGTCACTTTTATTAATAACTGCAACCTGATCTTCTCTTCTGCTGCCATATCCATAGGCCGCAATATTTTTTTTGATAATATTTTCTATTTCAGTTTGAATGGGATCATCCAAATGACGATGATTCCACATACATGAAAACCAGCCTTTTGGTTTAAGAATTCGTGAAACTTCTTTAAGTGCCGCGGCACGATCACAAACATTAAATGAACTGCCAAAAGTAACCATTTCAAAAGCATCTTCACTTTGGGCAGAATTCTCCCCCGTTCCCTCAAACCAGGCAATATTGTTAAACTTTTCAGTTCGCTTGATACCATTAGTGCGCATTGCATCATTTGGTTCAACTGCACTCACATTAAAACCACGTGATGCCAGCATTAAAGTAAGGTGTGCAACTCCAGCGCCAACATCACATATAGCTTCACCTTCAGACAGCCCGGCAATAGATATCATGGCATCAATGGCTGCCTCTGAATAATCAGGGCGTTTTAAATAAGCATCAGCAAGTGATGTGTAATCCCATTCAGTTTTCATATTATAGATTTTTCCTGTAATTTGATTAAGAGCTCATCCGTAATCATACTGATCGTCAGCCCTTCTTTATACTCAACCACCCAATCTGCAGCAACAGGTTCATCAATGATTAAATCAAGTCCGGCAATGTTGTTAATCTCCCCTGAATCAAAACGCCGATAAAGTTCTTTGGGATCCCGTCGTCGTAATTCATCAATTGGTACTTTTAAATAAAGTTCAAAATATCCTGGTAAATTTTTACGATTCCATTGATGAACTTCATTAAAAAGAGAGATTGTTGCTATAACAACAAGAAATCCCTGCTCAGATAAAACTTTACATAAGTGAGAATATTGCATAGCTAATGCAATTCGAGTTTCTCGTTTGTGATTTGTTTCAGTATTAGCTGAAACACCAAATACGGCTCTTAGCTCATCGCCATCAAGAAAAATAACAGCTCTCTCTTTTTTGAGCCTTTTTACTAATTCAGTAGCCACTGAGGTTTTACCAGCTCCGGAAAGCCCGGTGATCCAGATAACATTCATTTGGCTTTTTTTCTATTGTATATAGCTAAATTCATATCAGAAAGATCCCAAATATCAGCACGCTTAAAATCTTTGTGAAAATTATGAGTACAGCGTTTACAGCTGTCAGGAGGATTATCGGTATTAACTCTGGAACGAAATTTTTTATAAACCTCAGAATTCCAGATCTCTTCAACACTCTGAGTTGAAATATCACCTGCAAATTCATCACATGAAAAAGACACACAAGGTCTTACTTTGCCATCGGCTTCAACATGAAGGCGTTCAAATGGCTCATAACATGGCTTGTGAAAAGAAGTTTCTTCCTTGAAATCCAGATCATCAAAATTATCACCATCAAATTCAACTTTGATATCAAGTTCATTTGCAAGATCTTGCGCACTTCTGACAAACTCATTAATCTCTTCCCGATGATTAAAGGGAGTAATATCAATGAGATCATCTGAATATGCTTTTAAATAAGTAATTTTAACGCCCTCTGAAAATTTTAATTCTTTTGCCAGCCTTATGGCATCATTTAACTCATTTTTATTTTCATAGGTTAAAACAAAAACCAGACGTAATCTTGGGAAAATCGTATTATTTTTTTCTTTGATTTCATTTAATTTTTTTATATTATTAATAACAGTCTGAAGTTTTTTTACCTTATGATATTTTTCAAAGGTTTCATTTGTTATCCCGGCCACTGAAATAGTTAAAAAATCCAGCTTACTATCAACAATCATCTGAGATGTTGTTTCATTTAAAAGTATTGCATTCGTTGAGAAATATTTTTCTGCGGTAAATTCATCAGTATAAGTAAATATTTCCTTAAAGTTTTTGGCAAACAAAGGTTCTGTTGAAGAAAAATAAACAAGATGTTTAGCTTGCTTCAAAAAAGGTTCTAGTTTACGAAACTTATCTAAATCCATTTCCTTTTTTGTATAATATTTAGCAAAGCTTAAATGACAATAAGTACAACGAATATTACAATTGCCAGTTAAGTTCATACTGATCCGAATAGGCGTTGACTTAAGGTTTTCAGTAGACTGCTTTTTTTCCTTAACATTTAGTTCCCAATTTTTTGTTATTGCATCACTCATGTTTTTTCCTGAAATAATTAATTTTATCTATTTTCCTAATGGTATAATCAGAAGTGTTTTTTAAATTATCAATATCATTAAGCAGTTTATCCGGAGTATCATAGATAGCACTTAAAATCTTACCAGTTATATCATTTGATTTGTTTGAAATTAAAAATTCAATTAAAGCTCCTAATGTTTCTCCAACAGCACTTAATTCTTGAGGTGCATTTAAATTTTGCTCATGAGAAACCAGTGAATTTCTTAAATTAGTGTCATATGAACCCGGAGAAACACAATTAATATCAATATTAAATTGTTTGAGTTCTCTTGATAAAGATTCCGTCAGACCATAAAGTGCATATTTTGATGAAATATAAGCGCTTTTATTAATAGCTTTACTGTCCCAGCCAACACCTGCACCACAAATATTAATTATTTTCCCAGACTGTGCCTTCTTCATAGTTTTTACAGCTTCAATAATACAATAGAGACTGCCATAAAAATTAACATCCATTGCTCGCATGTAATTACTGAGTTCAAGCTTATCTATTGGGCCAACATCACCTGCAACTCCAGCATTATTAATCAATACATCAATTGAATTGAAGTTTTTTTTGAAATAAGCAAACATATTCTCAACTTGTGACTGATTTGAAATATCTGCAGCATAATAAATAATTCTGGTATTTTTTTGTTTAGAATCAAAATAATCTTTAAGTTTTATTAATTCATTTTCACTACGTGCAACTAATGCTAAATTAAAATGAGAAGAAAAAAAACAAGCCAGTTCCTTACCTATTCCTCTTGAAGCTCCTGTAATAATAACTGTTTTTTTTATCATTGAATGTTCATCTTTAATCATAATTATATGGGGTGAAGACTCTTATGCAAATTGTTCAAATAGTGTTTTCTGATTGTAATTATACATCGGTATTAAAGAGATAAGATTATAATCATCCTGACAATGATTACTAACTTCATGAATAAAGGGCAAATCATAAGATAATATAATTAATTTTTCATAATTGACTGATTCTTCATCAAGCTTATTGAAAAGATGCATTCGGTCGCAGTAGATAAGCTCACTATAATCATTTGAATTAATTGAAAAATTATCATTTATCGCCAGATAATCCTCAACTCCTCTTTTTTGTAATTCATCAATTCCTTTCTTAACATTAAGAAAGGATATAATAATGAAGTCATAATCTAATGACTGAACTTCATCAATATGAAACACTGGCTTATCAAAAAAATAATCACTGTTTTTATTTGAATCAATAAATCCTTTAACATGAATATGTTTATAGTTCTTTGTGATGCCAACATACAAGTTATAAGCAACATTACCTGTTCCAAACAAATAAATTTCACAGTTAGTCAATGAATCAAGGTGTGACGGAAGTTGTATTCCATCCTGTATATCAATTAACAGAGTGCTTTGATTTCCAATAAAATTACATTTTTGTAAAATAGTTGAATTTCTAAAGTTATTATCAACAAGGATCAGGCTATTATTTAAGGTTGCCTGGGTCAAATGAACTCTCTTTGATTTGTGCTGTAACATAAAAAGTGAGTCATCATAAGAAAAAAGCGCTTCATAATATGGATAAATAATAAAATCTAATGATTGAAGACTTTTTATTTTTTTAAACTCTAAAAGGTTTTCTGTAAAAAAAATATACTTTTTATCTTTGTTAAATTTGATTGAATCAATACTGCGATAACTATTCGATGTATAGGCTTTATTAAATTCAGTGAAAATTTTTTCAGTGTACTTAATTTGCTTCGCATCCATATCAATGAATACTAATTCGAATTCAGAGTTCTGATTGATAAAAGGAGAATAGTCTTTCAGTGAAATATAGTTAAACACAACCTGCAAGTCTCCTACCAGTTGAGAGAGCTGTGTATTTAGCACATCATCAAAAAAACCAATATTTGTCTTGAGTTTTGCTCCCTTTTTTTTCCAATAATCCCCCTTATTTAAAGCCTGCTTTAATTGGCAATAAATATCATCAATATCAGTTTCCATACCTAATATGGCTGCAATTCTACGAATTTGATTTAATTCATCAGAAATAGTCAACTGTTCAAAACTAAACTCATGAAAGTTTTTATTTGTTTTATATTTTAAATAATCTAAGGCAATTAATCGAAACTCCTGGTAGAACGAAGTATTTAAATACGAAAATGCATATTTTAGATCTTCTGCATAAATTCGATAATTTTTATTATTTGTTTTGTAGTCAAAGATAATGAACGGTAGCTCATTATCTTTTATGATCTGCTCATCTTCATCGGGGCTGATACTTTGAGCTTTGATAATTGATACACACTCATCTATTGGATTGCGATGAATAAAGAAATAATGTGATATAAATTTATCCAGATTGCCCTCAATGTATTTTTCCATGGGTGTATGCGTTTGAAAAACAGAGCAATTACGGGCTTTTACATCTATATCTGATAAAGCTTGCTGATATGAAATGAATTTTTTGTTATTTGTCCCACTTGAGAAACATCTCATCACCGTACTGAACTGACTCGTATTAATCGGGTGGACTATATCCATAGCCATCTTATTAACCATTACTGGAAACAGCTGTTCATGTTCTTGAGCAGTGAGAGAGGAAACAGATTTGAAAAGATTCATTGACTCAAATATTTTAGCAATGATACCCCAGAGGTATCCACTTGATGTTCTCTGGCCGCCACCAACATAAATCATATTAATACATCACTAGCTGTATTTTTTTCAGCAAAGAAGAAAGACTAAATAAAATTATCATGGCTATTGGGGTTCTGCAAGCGCCATAAGTATCGATTGACCTCATCCATACGACAATTACTTCGACAATTTGATATATCGAGTTCATCTTTGACAAACTGAACACTTTTTTTACGTTTATCTCCTTCCCATATCTCTTTAAATGGTATTTCTTTCAAATTTCCATAACAGAACTTTTCCTGTTTGAGGTAAGCACTGCACCCATAAACATCACCATCAGCCATAATATGAGCCCAAAAATAGGGTGTAGAAAGACATTTATCATAGTCATGAGCTTTATTTAATTTTTTCATGGTATTACTTCTAAAAACCACATTAAAGTTATCATCATTAAATTCATTTAAGGTTTCTTCAAGACTGATCAGATCGGCATAGTCGATTTTTTCATAAGTTTTAGTTTTACTAAATAAATGTTGTGAATAGGGCTTGATAACAACATAATCAATCCCTGCCGATTTCATCTTTGTAACAAATTCAATCACTTCATGTTTGTTCTCAGGTAAAAGTAATAACTGAGCGCCGATAGTACACTCCAGATTGTGTTCTTTTCTGGTTTTGACTGCCAGTTCAAGGTTGTTTAAAACAGTATGAAAATCTTCTTCCTTAGTTCGATGTATTTTAGAGTAGGTTTCAGCAGTGCCAGCATTAAGACTCACTTTAATCCAGGATGTATTTTTTAGAATTTTAAGCACATTTTTTTCATTCAGATAAACAAAGTTTGTGGTAATAGAACAGTCAATTCCAACTTTATTTGAGTGCTCAACTATTTGATCCAGATCTTTATGAAATAATGGTTCACCTTCACCTGCAAACATAATGCTTTTGATGCCCAGTTTTGCCATTTCTGAGAGTCTGTTTTTTAGAAGCTCAGTTTCCCACCTAATATTGCGATAACCAATATAATCAACCGCACAAAAGGTGCATCGATGGTTACAGGCACCAACGGGTGAAATTTCAACATAAACAGGATATATTCCTTTTTGATTTTCCCAATTATTTTCTGCTGAGAGCCATTTTGCAACTCTTAAAGGATGATATATCAACTTATGGCTATCGATTGCATATTTATCGCTCATAGATGATCACCATTTCTTTCAAGTTTAATTTCATTCATCATTGTGCTAATTGTCTCCAGGCATTCCTTAGGGTATTTGCCTACTGCCGTTTCTTCAGACATTTGAATACCATAGATGCCGCTTTTTAAAGTATTATAGAGATCAATCGTTTCAGCAATGGTCGGCAGCATATTAAATTCCATAGTCTTTAAAAACTGTGTTGCCAGAAATACTTTTTTATTATAGAACAAAGCTTTTTCAATGATATATTTTTGATATGAGGGTACTTTTTCCAAACCAATTTCAGTCGATAAGTCGCCCCTGTCTATCAGGATATAATCAACAATTTCAAGAATATCATTCAGGTTTTCTACAGCACTCAGAGTTTCAACTTTTGAAATAATTTTGCTTTCATTAATTAACTCTTTTGCTTCAAGAATATCATCAGCGTTTCTGACAAAGGAAAGACCTACATAGTCAAGCTTATGTTTATTAGCCAGTTTAATGAGTTCAAGATCTTTCTCAAATAAAAATGGGATATCTTGATGAATCCCTCTTACATGCATGCCTTTATTGTTTAATAATCGTCCAGTTGAATGTGATAAAAATGTTATTTTCGATTCTTCTTTATTGATATTGATGACATTAAATCTAAAAATTGAATCATTTGCCCAAATTTCATCTCCGACATTGAGATGCTTATAGAAATCCTTATAATTAGTCTGATTAAATGCTATATCAAATTCTTTATTCTCTTTGATATCAATATAACCATACTCAAAATTTGAAGTTCTGACCTTATTTCCGGGAAGATCCATTAAAATAGCAGCATTACTTACCTGACTTCTGATTTCCTGAATATATTTTTCTATATCATCAACACCACCATGAGCACCATTAATTCTATAAATATTTCTATCATTATGAACCTCATTTAGAGGTGTCGTGTGTAATAATGATGGCCCGACAGTCGCAATAATTTTCTTCATAAAACAAAACCTTTAAAATTTAATATAGCTCAATAAGCAAAATCAGGAAATTTCCCAGTACATGCTAATGTGTTGACTCTATTGAGGACAGATTCCTCACATCAGCATAAAAATCAATAATAGTCTGGCATATATAGTTAACTTCATCTTCATTAACCATACTAATAGGTAAGGTAAGAATTTGCGATGACAGCTCAGTGGTTTTATCCAGACTAAATGTGCCATTATCTGTATTGAATGGTGCCTGATTATGGATCAATACCGGATAATGTATTTTTGTTTCTATTTCTTTTTCAGCAAGGTATTTTTGCAATGCTGCTCTATTTTTCACTTTAATAATATAAGTATGATAAGTGTGATAGATATTATCAGGTACATCAATTAAAGAAACTGACTGGCAGTTATTGAGTAATTTATTATAGAGTTCAGCCATAACTCTTCTTTTTGATATTATTGACTGAATTTTTTTTAAACGATATTCAAGAATGACTGCATTAAGGCTGTTAAGCCTGGAAACACGCCCAATTATCTTTTGTTTATCTCTGCTTTCTAAACCATTATTACGAATTTGTCGTAGATACTCAGCAATATCTTCGTCATCCGTAACGATAATACCACCATCAGTTATTCCAGAAAGATTTTTTAATGGGTGTAATGAAAAACAGCCTGTTTTTCCAAAAGTCCCCGTTTTAAAATTCTTATACATAGAACCAACACTCTGTGCAGCATCTTCAATAACTGGAATATCATGTTTCTTTGAAATAGACAGGATACTATCCATATCACAAACATGCCCCATTAAGTGTACCGGCATAATTGCCTTTGTTTTTTCTGTAATAGCCGCTTCTATTTTTGAGGCGTCAATGAGAAGGTTCTCATTAATGTCTACAAAAACAGGCTTCGCCCCGACCATTGCAATAGCATTTGCCGTAGCAATAAAGCTATTAGAAACAGTGATAACTTCATCAGCCTCACCAACACCAATGCTATTCAATGAAAAGATAAGAGCATCGGTGCCTGAGTTAACAGCAATAGCAAAGCGGCTGCCGCAATAGGCTGCAAAATTATCTTCAAAGACTTTTACCTGTGTGTCACAGATAAATTCACCACTTAAAAAAACTGTTTTTAATCTGGGTGATATTTCTTGCTCAAATTCGTCTTCGCTAATACCTAAATCTGTATATTTAATCACTTTCGTTACCAAAATATTTTTTATAAAAGTAATCTAATTCTTGTTTATATTCATCTCTGATAAGGGTGGAATCATTACGTGAGACAAGTTCAGGAATGTATTTTTCTTTATAATCAAGGTTAACATTAAATTGCTTAGTAAAATAATGAAATTCATCCACAACCTTTGAGCTATCTTCAAAAAGTGCATCATAATCAACAGTAAAGATATCATGATTTGAAAAGCAGTTTTTTAATACATCAATTTCATCCTGAATGGATTTAACCTGAAATACCACTTGCTCTATTGGATTATTTATCTTTAAGACATCTTCAATATTTTCTGGTGGATGGCCATAAAAATGAGTAATGTCATCATAACGACTCAGTCGTGCATTTATAATTGAATTGCAAACAAAATAGAGATCTCTGGTTAAATCGATTATTTTAATATTATTAATTTGATCCTTAAACTTAACAATATTTGACATAGCATAAACATTATCAATAATCAGTGGTAGTTTTCTATAATTAGTAATACCCAGAAGGTTTTGTTTCAACGATGAAAAATCAGTCAGTTTTGTGTAATGCTGCTGCCCTTCAAGACACAGCATATATTTCCAGAACCAGCCCCATTCATGGGGTTCATTAATTTTTGACGTATTGCCATAAGAAGAAAAACAATCACTTTTATAATTACTATCAAGGATGTCTTTTTCCAATGAAAGACCAAATAACGGGGTCTTATAAAATTTTGCTAAAAAGTTACTAATATACCCAACATGTAAATTGCTAATCAAAATCTGCTGTAATAGTGTTGATGCTCCACGAGGATGAGCAACAATAAAAAAAACAGGATAAGATTCGTCATGATATTCTGAAACTAATTTTTCATTTTCTGACTGTAATAAATCATTCAGACGTTCAAGCATGGCAGACTCTATATAAAATTAACATGTCTTTCTTTTTCTGCCTTCTCCGGTAATAGAATATCATCCAGCAAATTATTCAAAGAATGATATCGACACCCTGCCGGACACTGCTTTAAATCAAGTTTGTCAGAGAGTTCTAAGATATTCTTTTCAATAGTTTCCAGAGGATCTTTAATACTACCCACCGAAATGCGATGGGGGCCACAATAAATTATCCGATCATCTTCATAGATATTGACATTAAAAATTCCAGCAACACATTTTTTATAATGATAAATTGTTTTTTCCTGCTCATGTGAAAGGATCTGATGCGGCCGGTAAAAAACATCAAAGCTATTGGATAAGAATTGTTCTTTAATCTTTTCCACAACAGGAGTAATATCATTAAAAGTTAAATTGTTTTTTTCTATATTTTCACCGACTCCACCTCGATTAAAGACAGGTTTTACAGAAAAATAATCAGCCCCGATCTCTTTTGATATCCTGGCACTTGCATAGAGATCATCTATATTTTCATGGTGAACCGCATATTGAATTCCAACTGTCGGAGTATGATCAATTCTATGTTCAATGATATTTTTTGTATTATTAATCACCTTATCAAAATGATTATTCACATCATGCATTTTATTATGAAGCGCAGTACTACCAGCATCAAGACTGATCCTAATCCAGGTAAAATAGTTTAAAATGTCTTCTTCATATCGATTTAGCAGATAGCCGTTAGTGAACATTCCCTGCTCAATGCCTAATTTTGAGATCCTTGTTACCAGTTCTTTAAATTTAGGATAGGCTGTGGGTTCACCGTTACCAACATAGGTCACAGCTTTAAGCCCTCTCTCCTTTGCCTTTTCTAAAAAGGATAATAAGCGCTCCATATCAATAAGTGATGACTTATCTAATTGATATTCATAAGCAGTACACCATAAACAACGATGATTACAAAAATTTCCCAGACTTATGGTTGCGTGAACCGGGAAAATTGCAGAATGCTCCTTGATAGCAAGAATATTTTCAGGGTGATACATTATTTTATCAAAATCTAAAAAACTCACATTTATTCCCTGTTTATTATAAATTGTTGTAACTATTCAGAAAAATATTCCTTGATTTGCTGTCTGGCCTCAAACAACAAATCCTGATTTTTTATTCGATACATATGTTCACAGCCATTGCAGCTGGTTTTTTCTGCATTGAATTCAATATGTTTTTTCCTGAAATTATTATATTGAGGGCTTCTCCATGTTTTTAATAATGTATCTCCCTTGTTCATATCACCTTTAATATGAATATTATGAAAGTCATGCTGGCAATGGGTAATTTTTCCATTTGCCAGGACAGTCAAAATTTCAAAGGGTTTAGGACAACTTATATAGCCTTCTTTTGAGGTTTTTTGAAAATTTAGGAGATACTCCTGATCCTTATTTTTTTGTGCAGCCTGTTCAAGCATGGGGCCAATGGTAATATCGTCCACATATTTTCCCCACAGGTTAATGAAGGCATCCAAATCAAGCTCATTTGAAAGTAGTGTATTAATTGATATTTCAATTGAACCTTCTAAGCCCAGCTCCTTTCTTTTATTATAAAGCCGCTTAAGTCCAGCATAAACTTTGTTAAATGAGGCACCTTTTCTATATTTCTCAAATAATTCTTTACTATGTCCATCAATTGAAATCTGTAAAAAATCAGGTGATGTTTCTGAGGCCAATAATTTATTGACTTTTGAATCGGATAATAATGTTCCATTAGTGGATACTGATATATTTTTTATGCCGTTTTCTTTGGCATATTTTATCATGTCAAATAATTCAGGATTTAATAACGGTTCACCTGTTCCCTGGAATACAAAAAAATCCTGAAATTCTTTTGCCTCATCAACAATTTTCTTAAATATTTTTAACTCCAAAAAACTTTTCGGTTTTTCAGTTAAATGTGTTGGACACATAATACATTTCAAATTACAGTCAGAGACTGGTTCAACGGTCACCATTCTAGGCGGCATAAAGTCCTCATCATTAAAATAAGACTCAGCCCTTTCTTTGCTGCATTTAGCAGGAACTTTAATATTGTTGTATGTGTAAGATTGGCTTGGGGTAAGTTTACCAATAGTACCCATATCGCGTTTTCTTGATTTTTTCATATCCATAACTAATTTCCAGCTAACTGCCCTGATTTCGATAAAACTCTGGTTCTATAAGACTTTGGTTCTATAAGACTTTGGCTCTATAAAACTTTGGTTCTATAAAACTCTACTTCTACAAAATGCTTGTTCTGTATTGTGGGAAGAATTTATTTTGTTGATTATTAGTCTTAGCGACCAGTTTATTGTAAACATTATCTAAAAATACCTTTTTCCCAATATAAAAGGGGATGCTATCTGAAGAAAATTCTTTTTTAAACTGCAAAAGTCCATTGTGACCACCACCTAACATAAAAGTGTCTTTATTATCTTTATAATAATCAAAGATAAAATCAAAGAGCAATGAGTTAAACCCATATTTTATGCAAGATGACAAAGTACCGCCTAAAAAATAATAGACAGTCTTTTCATCCTCAATTATAAAAACAGAGCTGACAGTTTTATTTTCATATTTAATACTAAATATTTCACCAAATTCTAACAATTGTTTAAGTACATTTTTGTCAAAATAAAAATAGGATGAAGCATCAACTCTTTCCATAGAATCAGTATAGACTAAAATAAAATTTTCAATACTGTCTTTTTTTATAAATTGACAATTTTGTTTTATTGCTTTATTAATATTTCGTTTTTTCCTTGATGAATAAGCTGCTCTGAAATCAGTATTTAAATTAATTACAACATGGTTCTGAGCTTTTACAATATCCATATACTGTTTTAAAACTTCAAATTCATGATAAAGCATAGGGTTAAATCTAAAAAAGCCTGAAACTATATTTTCTTTTTTACATTTTGCCTCAAACCGCTGTAAAAAAGTTTTTAATATCTCCTTATCTGTACAATTAAATCCCCCATAATCAAAGGGCGTAATTATGTCAAAATATTTATTTTTTTCTAATGACTCAAGTTCTATTGATAAATCTCTTTTAATATAATGAAAAACACATGATTCCTTACCTTCACGAACTGTGTACTGGCAATACTCGCCATGCTCAAACTCAGCAGTATTTTTGGCCCATTCGGCACTGAATGAATAAGAACTTTCAGCTTTTATCATGCACATTTAATACCAATCTTAGTTACAAAAAAAGGGATAAGTAATTTTAATCAGGATAACCATTCAAGATGGTTTTCAAAAACAAAATTATTGCGATACTGTTGAATATTTTTAATAAATTGAGAGTATTCTTCCTGAGTAATTTTTCGTAAGATGCTGCCAAGTTTATTCAAATCATCATTACAAAAAACAAGGCCTAAATTATTAGTTTTAATAATTTCACTCAAAGCTTCATGTTTTTCATTAATAATCATTGGGATACCTGCTTCCAGATAAAATGCAAATTTACTTGGCACTGCATATTTATTTAGATATTCATTTTTGTTGGTATATTCAAGGATAAAGAAACCATAATCAAAGTTATTAATAACCGCTGCATTCAGCTCCTCTCCCTGAATTAAGTTAAAATTATTATTAAACTTATTTTCATAAAGAACATCTTTATAGAGACTATTCTCCTTACAAATATACTGGTAATATTCTGGCGGAACAACCAGACTTATGGTCATATCCTGTGCTGCCAACTTTTTGACAGAACGAACAATGCCTTTGGTAAAATAAAATTCTTCCGGATAAGAGCTTGGGGGGATGGTGCCGGCAAAAACAAGATTAATTGTCTTATTTTGTTTGTCTATAGTTTGTTTGCTTAAAAATTTATTTTTATTACAATATTCCGGAAAAAATAAAAACCTGGACTGATCAACATTATATTCATCAGACCATTTTTTTGATTGATTTTCATTATAGTGTGACAATACCAGTTTTGCTTTACAAAATATCTCATTAATAGCGTTAAAATCATCACTATTGCCAAACAGGAACTGATATTCATCTTTCTCGGAAAAATTCCAGTCTTTAATCATCACAATGACATTTTCAAACTGATTGACAATTTCAGCACAAAAACTATACGCATGCATCCACCCCCTGCAAATTAAATGATCATATTCAATCGTTGAAATTTTATCAATTAATTCATTTTCTGATTTTAAGATAATAACTTCAGTATAATCGTTCTTGTTGAGGTATGAAGAATCATTAAGACATAATAAAACAACAGAGCAGCCTGCTTGTTCTCTCAAATAATTTGAGAGTTTTTGATATAGAAAATCCTGTTTCTTTAAAATTCCATTTGGAGGTATTAATACAATTTTTTTCATGTATTAATAGTACTGTTACAATAATTTAAATCAAGTTGACAGAATAGCTCATCTAATGATTCCTCTTCAGTTTTACTGGTATCAATAATAATATCAGCATCCGAGGGAATATCGTAAGGTGAACCTTTGCTATAGCCAATTAAGTTATTTATTTCTCCCGTATCTGCCTTCAAATAGAGACCCTTCACATCTCTTTTTTTAAGCAAATCAATATCAGTTTTGATATAAACAAGTTTAAAATCGGGATTTAGCTTGCTTCGAACCTTTTTTCTTATATCGTCAAATGGACTAATAATTGGAACCAGTATAAGATCGTAATCTGATTTAGAATCATTGCAGAGATCCACAACATTCATATTGTTAAATTCGACATCAGATTTCTCAAAACCTAATTTAACTGGATACTTATCACGAATGATATCACCATCCAGGATCAGAACCTTAAAATGGTCATTATTTGTTTGTTCATATAATAGATTTGCCAAAGTTGTCTTTCCTGCACCCGACATACCTGTAAACCATAAAACCTGCGCATTTCTTTTTTTATTATTCAATATCATATTCTATTTATATCACTTAGTATCTGTTCTGCTCTTTTCTTCCATGAATGATTATTGATCACAAACTCTCGTACTCGTTCAGGTTCAAAGCCAATTGATTTTCTATCCTGAAGAATTCTTCTTGTTTTATCAAAATCACTTGCATTTTCACAATCAAATAAAACAAAATCTCGATCAACGTCGAAATGATCCCATAAGGCGCCTTTAGTTTCATTATTCATTGGTTTATATAAGTAGAATAATAATGCACCACTGCCCATGCAATTAATACTTCTAAAATGTAAACCGACACCATCATGAATATTAAGTTTAGCTGATTGACAGGCTTTGTTTACTAGTTCATAAGAGTCCAGATAACCTTGATACTTATCTTTATAACATTCCCATCTTTGCCAATTATCCGGCCCATAGATTTTAATTGAATCGGAAATTGACATCGCGATATCAATTGCTCCTTTTCGTCCATAAGTCCTGGTTATCCTCACTTCCAAATCATATCGGAGCGTCGGATCTTCAATATAATCCTTACCTGTATATTTTTTAATGAGTTCATTTAAAAACCTTCTATATTCTAAAACATGAAGACGATGCCAGCCCCCATTTAACTCAATAAATGCATCTATTTCTTTTTCAAGATCAGAAAACAGGATATTATTATCTTTACTAATACAACGAGAAAGCTCTGCCTGATCCCATGGATTTGGAATATGCCCTGCAAATGAAAAATCTGATGTCAATTTCTGAGTCTTAAGCAGTGGATATTTTTTTTCATCAAAACCCGGAGCCAGCCAGCCATAACAATGCCCTTTATTTGATATGTATTGCTGACACCATTCCGAATTAAAAAAGTAAATAATATCACTATCCTGACAATAGTTTACTGATTTTCCCTGTGGGTCAACAATCCAGGCAATATGAATAATATTCTTTGACAGCTCCTCTATCTGAGCTCTGGAGCGATTCATTTCAAAAATAACCTGTAGATTATTTTTTTTACAAAACTGGTTTAACTGCTCAACATCCAGTAGTTCACATGCACCAATAACCTCAATACCTACTTGCTTAAAGCCATCACTGATGCTTTCAAATAGTTCTTGATAAAAGTGATTCACTCTGGGTAAAAACAAGCCTATTTTATTTAACTTCATCATCCTGCTTGTCTCATATCACTTCACTAATATATAGCAATTCTAAAAAATCAACTGTTTTAGATAAAATTAATGTGCTCAGGCGGATTTTTTAAATCCCATAAAAATTTATTCACATAATCCTGACGACAGCCAATGGCACAATCTTTATGCACATCGACACTATTGGCAATATCATTGTGTACATCCCAGTATCTCTGGCTCTTCACTAAATCATAAAAGGAGTCCTGATGTAAATCTCCAATATAAAAGCGTTCTTTATTGAAGAATGGGCCGCAGGGGTATATTTTTCCATTGCCTGATATCTGTAATAAAAATGGGGTTCCATAGCACACATCATATTTTCTAAAACCATTTTTATAAAGTGGAGTTTCCTTTGCCGCACCAATCTTATTCCATTTAACCTGAACAACATAATCATCATTTGAATAACTTTCAGCTTGTTTTAAAATATCTTCTATTGACTGATAATCTTCGTAATTAATACCTATTTCTTTATATTCTGAATCAGAGCACTGTTTTATAACAAAATAATCCACACCAAGCTCAGCACCCAATTTAGCTTCTGCAATGACCTGATCAAAGCACTCAGGTATCAATACCATTTGCAGTCCAAGGGTACAATTATAGTTATTTTCTTTTTTAATTTTTACCAGGGCTTTTATTTTTTCAATTAATAATTCAAAGTTGTTACTTTTTGACTGATGTACTTTTTGAAAACCTTCTGCTGTTCCCGCTGAAAGATTAAACCGTATCCAGGACATATTTTTTAATAAGTCATGAGCCCGATCCATGTCAATTAAAAGGCCATTGGTTGCCATTGAAGTATCAATATTCAACTCTGCGGCTCTTACTGTTGCATCATAGAGTGCCGGGTTCAGAGTCGGTTCACCATCACCAATAAAACCCAGAGAACGAACACCCAGGCGTCCACAGTCTTCAATATAATTGAGTAATGCTTCCCGTCCTATCATAAGTCCTTTGGTCATGTTTTGTACAACAGCATAGCAATAGATACAAGCAGTATTACAAAATTTTGTCAGCCCCATATCAATATGAATCGGAGCAAAAGGCTCTCCATTCTGCCAAGCCTGAACTCTATCAAGATGGTGCATCATTTTATGACCATCAAATCGAAAACGCTCTGTCTTGTTACGATAACTGGGGCCGGTAAATTGATTAGGCACTGCTTCCTCAATAATACCCTCATCGCTTCGGATCACTCCAACTTGATCATCAAAGGCATAAAATTCCAGTTTTTGTCCTTCACCTTTATTAAGCTCATCTGAATTCAGAAGCTCCCCGTTAGCTTGATCTTCAATTTTTGTACGATCAACAATTTTATTGGAAGTTCTTAATTTATGTCCAGGCCTCTTTGCCAAAGTTGCATCTTCAGGAATTTCTGTTTCAACCTGGTTTCCAAAGCGATTTTTTTCGATACTACTCACTAGAATGGCCCCCTATACTCTGGATTTGGTACATCATGACGAGTTGTCTGATGCAATTCTTGTTTAATAAATTTAATATTATCAGCAGTCTCTCTATCGAGCTGTTTCAGTACAGCAAGAGCAATATCAAGAGCTCCGGAATAATAACCATCGGCTGCATAGTGAGATGTTGAAATGGAAAAGTCTGGTGATGCAACTCTATGTGGTGCTGATTTTAATGATGTAAAACAATCACTGGTTACCTGTGTACATAATTCCGCAAGCACACCAAAACTCATATGCCCGGTATCAGCAGCAATCAGGTGTCCAGTTTTATTAACCGAGTCAATAACTGTTTCAGTATCAAGCGGGCTACAGGTTCTCATATCAATCACTTCTGCATTGATGCCTAGTTTACGCAGACCTTCTGCTGCGACTAATGATTCCACTGACATATACGATAGTCCAGCCAGAGTAATATCATTCCCCTGGCATAATACTTTGGCTTTACCGATAGGCAAAGTATAATAATTCTCAGGCACTTCATTGGATATCATGTGCACCCATCGATGTTCAATAAAAATAACCGGGTTATCATCTTCAATAGCACTAATAAGAAGTCCTTTGGCATCTTCCGGGAACGCCGGCATAACAACCTTTAAACCGGGAATATGGGCGAACAATGTCTGCAGGCTTTGAGAATGTTGTGGTCCTTGTCCCCAGCCTCGCCCAATAATCATTCTAACCACCAGAGGAACTTTATGCTGACCACCAAACATAATATGCCACTTGGCGGCATTATTGATAAGCTGATCTAATGCCAATAGTGAAAAATCAATTCTCTGATGTACCATAACAGGTCTCATGCCGGTTAAAGCGGCACCAATGCAGATACCTGTCATACCATTTTCTGCCAGAGGCATATCAAAAACTCGTGACTGCCCGTATTTTTCCTGCAGGCCTGCTGTCGTATTAAAAATTGTTTTTGGATCAGGCACACCTTCACCAATTACAAGCACTCTATCATCACGGTCCATTGCAATATCCAGTGCTTCACATATTGCATCCGCATAAGACTTTTTTGTTCGGCTATTTGCTGTAACTTGTTCAGGCATAGTGAGCCAGTTCTCCCTGCTGATTCAATACGGGTTTTGGGCACTGTTTAGCCAATTCAAAAGCCTGTTTTATTTCAGACTTTATTTCTAATTCCAGTTGTTTGAAAAAATCAAGGCTCAGTGTTTCTTTTAAAAGTAGCGATGCTTTATTAACAGGACATTTCTCTTTCCAGGAATTGAGTTCGCCTTCAGGTCTATATTTCAGCTCATCATCATCATAGGGACCACAATGCTCTAGCCAGCGGTAGGTGAAAAGCTCAAGAAACACAGGTCCATTATTTTTCTTTATATGCTCAATGGAATTTTTTGTTATATTATCAACCATAAGCACATCATTGCCATCACCGGTCAAGGTTTTTATGCCATGAGCTGAAGCAATTTGAGCAATACTCCGACTATCCGATTGACGTTCTTTAAGTTGGGTATACACTGAATATAAATTATTTTCACAAACAAATAATATTGGCAGTTGATGTAGTTTCGCAAAGGTTAAGGATTCGTGCAGCACACCTTCTTCAAAACAGCCGTCACCAAAAAAGACCACGCTAATATCATCGTCTCCCAGTAATTTTGAACGCCATGCAGAACCGGCAGCCAAAGGTATCGTACCACCAACAATAGGGGTCGAACCGACAAAACCTGCATCAAGATCAGTGATATGCATTGACCCACCATATCCCCTGCTGCAGCCATTGGCACAGCCATACAGCTCTGCAATAAAGGCGTTTAAATCCCCTCCTTTTGCAAGGTAATGTCCATGAGCACGATGCCCGCTAAACACTTTATCTTTTATATGTAAATTATTGCATACACCTGCAGCAATAGCCTCCTGGCCAATGCAGAGGTGCGTCGGGCAACGCATTTCCTGTTTTGTATATTCGTCAGCAATAGCTTCTTCAATCAGTCTTATTCGCAACATTTCAGAATAAAGATTGGCTAAAGTTTTAATATCGATTGAATCCATAGTCATTTTATTAATTTCATTTCAACAGTTTTTTAATAATTTTATTTAAACCATTTTATTTAAATGATCTATTTAAACCATCTATTTAAACTATTTTATTTAAACCATCTATTTAAACAAAGTTGTAACATATTTTTTAACTGCAACTGGATCAATAAAATCACGATTACAAACAATTTGTACATCAAGTGCCGCCGCTATACTCCCTAAAAATGCTGAAAGTTCCGGTTTCATCTTTTTAGCCAGACAAAGAGCTGAGATACTTAAAAAAGCATCTCCCGCACCAATTCTATCAACCACTTTTGTTGAAATTGCTGGAATATTAATAAATTCATCACCATCCAATAGCATGACACCATCAACGCCACGAGTAATAGCAGTATAGGATGATGAGACTTTTTCATTTATTTCTTTGGTGATAGATTCAAGTTCACCATGTTTATTATGGGCGGCAATGCGAACTTCATGTTCGTTTAAAGAAACAAAATCAGCTTCAGGATAGCGGGTAATGACATGATAACCACGATTACCGCTATTTAATTGGGTATTAACTGCAAGAAAGTTTGAATTTTTGCAAATTGCACTGACCATCTTCTGGCTAATAAAACCATTGCCAAAATCAGGGACAATAACTACATCATAAGATTCTAAATTATCTTCTAACCAGGTTATTATTTTTTCTTCCAGAAGCTCATCCATGGGCTGAATTTCTGTCAAATATATTTCAAAATGCTTATTCATATCGCCATCAACATAGCGGCACTTTGTCAATGTAGGGGCCGAGTTATAACAATAAATCTCAGGCTTAACATTATCTTTAAGTTTGCTCTGAATAAACTCTAAATCACTTTCATCTTTACCAATTGCCGTTAATAAGGTGACTTCATCGACAAAGCCGGCAATATGATTTGCTACAGCAAAGGAACCACCTGCAAAGCGTTCCGTTCGTCTGTAGTTAAATGCAGGAATATTGCCTTTCCCGGATTGACCTAATGGTTCAACATAACGATATTCATCAATAATTCCATCACCAATAACAATAGCTTTTAATCCCTGAAGGGAATCAATTGAATTAATTATTTCCTTTGAGGTATATCGCATTTTAAATTTTGATAAAAAGCCCTTCGTTTCCTCATCAAAAACATCAAAACATTTATTAATTAAACTACTTGAACTAAATGTAATTTCATCCGTGTATTCAATCTTGCCACCATATTTTTCTACTTCATTTTTTTCAGTAGAAATATTTCCAGTCACATCATCTTTTTCAGTCTGATATTCATTTCCTTTGACATAAATATCAGGTTTTATTGCTTCAATCACATTAACTGAAGTAAGCTTGTGATTAATAGCAACATAATCAACACAGCCAATTGCAGCAATATTCTCAGCACGCAGTGAATGAGTAAAGATGGGCCGATCTGGCCCCTTATTAACATATTCATCTGCAGTAATGGTGACAATAAGAATATCACCCAGTTTTTTTGCATACTGAATATGTTTAATGTGTCCTATATGTAAGAGATCAAAAGTGCCATGGCACAGAACGACCTTTTTTCCTTCTCGTTTTAAGGAAGAGGATAATTTTGATAAATCACTTAAAGAAAGTACTTTTTCAGCTTCAGACATAATATTAACTTTTATTCGACAGGCAATCTGCCATATGATGCAGCACAAAAAGATGGGCTATTTCAACCAGAGTATAATTACTGGAGTTCAGCCAATAATTCAAATCGCCCATTTTTCTTAAGGGGTTGTTTTCTTTGAATCCAGTGAGAGTAATAACACTCGCCCCTTTTTGTTTCATTATTTGTGCCGCATTGGTTATATTTTTCGACTGACCAGAACTACTTACTGCTATTAATATATCATCTGGATTTGCCAGCACTTCCAGTTGTCTTGAGAATACATTTTCATAACCATAATCATTAGACAAGCAGGTTATAATTGCCGGTTCAAGTAAAGTAATTGCTTTGATACCTGCTACATTCATAAAGTCAGTTTTTGCATGGCTCACAATTGCAGCACTGCCGCCATTGCCAATAAGATACACACTTGCCCCCTTAGTGCGGGCATTATCTATAATCTCAACAACCTGTTCATGGCATTTTTGTAATTCTTCTGATTTTTCCTGTCCATTAGTAAATTCTATAGACTCGATTAAAACCTGAAGGTCAGCTGCTCGTTGTGCTAGATCAGTAACGATGATTATATCCTCTTTTATATTGAACTGGAGGCACCAAGATGTTTAAACCAGCTTTTTGTTGCATCTTCTATTGAAGAATTATCCCATAATGGTGCATCATTCCAATCATTAATACAATTCAGCATATTAGCAACGCCTTCTTCAAAACTAACCGATGCTTTCCAGTTTAAAAGCCTTTCAATTTTACTGGTATCGGCAAAGGTAATATCAGGTTCACCTGGACGCTTAGGAATATAAGTTACTTCACCACCAAGTAATTCTACCAGTCGATTAATACTATAGTGATCACCACTGCCAATGTTAATGGCTTCGTTACTGATATTTGACTCAGCAGCTTTTATAAATGCTGAAGCCACATCCGTTACATAAGTAAAATCACGACTTTGCTCACCATTACCCACTACAGTAAAGGGGGAATTGTTTAATTTTTGAGCAAGAAAGACACCAAAAACAGCACCATAAGCACCCGTTGTTCTGGAGCGCGGGCCATAGATATTGAACATCCGTAGTGAAATAACTGGCAGTTGGTAGACTTGTCCCCAGTGAAGGACAAGTTCTTCACCCATATATTTGGTTAAAGCATAAGGGTACTGAGGTTGAATTGGTGCATCTTCAGGAGTTGGAGTCTGGCTTGCCAGACCATAACTTGACGAGGAAGCAGCATAAACAAGTTTCTTCACATTATTCTTGCGGGCACATTCAACCACATTAAACGTCCCCTGAACATTGGTTGAAAAATAATCATCCGGCTGTTCAATAGAAGGCACAATATCAGCTAATCCTGCAAGGTGAAAAACCCAGTCAACTTCATAAAAACAATCATTAAGTGCTTCCTGATCACGGATATCACATTGAATGAACTGGAATTTTTTATCATTAGTAAAATTGGAAAAATTATTAATGCGACCTGAAATAAGGTTGTCAATAGCAATAACTTCATGCCCCTGAGAAAGAAGCATTTCAGATAAATGACTCCCAATAAAACCAGCACCACCTGTAACAAGTGCTTTCATTTATACACTTCCTATAAATTTGTTAAAAAAAATAAGAGGATCAATTATATATTTATCAACCCTCTTTTTCAGAGCCATGAGACACAATATTGAACCAAAGGATAACGATTTAAAAATTAAATTACAATAGAAAATTTTAGTATTAATTTCTTTTTGTTTTCAATGGATAAACTCCATTAACACATCAGTACTTTATGTTTTTCTTCTAAAGAATTACAGTGCAGAAACTGACAGTAAAATAATATTTTAAAGAAAATTAAACAGGGATAATCCCTGAATTTTAGTAAATGTCTGTTGTGCAGCCTGAAGACCAACCTGCTGCTGTTCAAGACGACTGATTGCTTCGGTATAATCCAGATCCTGTGTATCTGAAAGCGTTGCAGCCAATTGAACCAGATAATCTTCATTGACATTTTCCTGACTTTCAGTGGCATTCAGTCTGGCACCAATACCTGACTGAACATCAGCAATCTGACCTAATGCCACATCAACATTTCCAATAACCCGGGACATTGTCTGATGAAATGTTTCCTGAGCTGAATTTGGAGGCGTTACACCATCATTGGTACTCAAAGCAACTTGTAATTCTTTTACAATAGCAAATACACTCATGGGCGGTCTGTCAGCAGGAACAGCAATTGATGTATCACCATTATCTGTACCCTTAACATTCATAAAGGTGTCAAAGCCATTGTCACCACTGGCAACCTGACGAGTAGCACTGATCTGCAGCAGCTGCTGTCCCTGATCACCTTTATAATTAACCACTCCACCAATGATTTCAAAGGGAATATCCTGATTATTAAAACCGCCAAAGAGAAATCCACCATTGCCATTGGTGGTATTTGCAAAACCAGTAATTGCTTCAAAATGCTCCTCTATCTCCAGACCAATTGCGGCACGCTGAGTTGCATCATAAGTATCGTTATTTGCCTGAATAGTTAATTCCCTGACTCTTTGTAAAATACTGCTAATACCGCTTAGCGATGTCTCTTCAATTTGTAAAGAGCTTTTAAGAATATCAATATTTTCCTGAAATTGTTCAGTTCTTGATTGCGCCTGATTCAGGCCCAGGACTTTAGCTGCACCAGCAGGATCATCCGCCGGTGTAACAATACGTTTCCCTGTTGCCACCTGCAGCATGGTTTTATTTAAATTAAAATTTTGGGTGTTGATGGCAGTAACACCCTGAGAATAAATAGTACTCGTTGCGACACGCATTATTGATTACCTCGTGCATTAATATTCATATTCGCTCTATCACACTGAATTGAGCAGTGCCTGAAACATTTCATCAGCAGCAGAAATCACCCGTGCCGATGCCTGGTAAGACTGTTGAAATTTTAATAAATCAGCAGCCTCTTCATCCAGATTAACGCCAGAATAACTCTCTCTTTCGGCATTGGCCTGCTCACTTAATGTCAGTTGAGCTCTTAAATCAATTTCAGCTGAATGAGTCTTTGTGCCGACATCTGAAACAATAATGCCATAGCCTGTCTGAAAGTCAGTTGAGCTGTTTTCTAATGTTTTTTTAGTCTGCAGACTGGCCAGTAGTAAACCATTTCGATTATCATTATATGGCGCAGTATTTTCTTTAAGTTCAAATTGATCATTTACACTTGGCACACCCTGAACCGTAAATGTCATGGTATCACCACTGGCATAATTCACTGTGTAAGTAATACCACCGGAATCAGTTGCAGGATTGTAAGGTAAGGCTGTAACAGGTGCAGCAATAGTCTGTGGATTTCCAGACGCATCGTTATAACTCACCGTCGCGGTTGCCGGTAAATTAATATCAAATTCATTGGCATTACTGGCTTCAAAATCTAATGTGACTGGCGCTGCCATAGGTAAATCAGTCAGGATCCCTGTAGAGACAGATGTTGCAGCTACTGGTAAGCTGATTGAAGCTGTTCCAGAGTTCCTGGCACTGCCGTCCGAATTCGTCACCGCACCTGAAATAACCGGACCTGCAAGTGCAATGTCCAGGACATTATTAACCACTACGTCAATTTCTGCTATTGCCGAATAAGTAGGTCTGATTAGAAAAGATTCATCTGCTGTTGAGGCAACGCTTTCGCCAATATCAAAGCCTTCTGCCTGCGCTGCTGCCTGAACTGCAGCAAAAGTGCCTCCAGTCACCAGAGGTGGGCTAGGATTATTTAACTGTATCAAGGTATAAGTATTTGGTGCGCCTGAAGTGACTTCCAGACGATAATCACTGGTTGTCAGCAGCTTGCTATCAAAAATAGTCGAGCTATAAGTACCTGTTGAAGCAGTTTGCCCAGGCAATACTTGCGGTGAATTGGTCAGGCTGGTAAAAAAATCGCCACCCAGAGTAAATCCGGATCCACTGTCCTGAAGAGTCATACCCAGATGATGCTGATGATTTATTTCTTCTGATAGTGCAACAGCGATTCGTCCTAATGAACGTCGGCTAGATTCAAGCACATTGACTTTAAAATCCAGAACGCCCTGTAACTCGCCACCTGAAACAGCATTGGTAATATCCACAATGCCGGCACCCTGGGTTAAAATAATATCCAGATCTTCAGCATTATAACGGTTAATCTGTGTTGACAGTGTGCTAGATGTACCACCCACAACCAGAGATTGTCCGCTGCCAATAAATACATTTGCAGCACCATCATCCTGCATCACAACACTGACATCAATATTTTCAGCAATTTTTTTAATCAATACTTCACGTTGGTCAATCAGATCATTGGGCAGATCACCCTGTCCAGCACCAGTTTTTTGCACAATATCAACATTCAAGCGGGCAATTGAACGAGCTGCATCGGTGATTTCCTGCGTTAAATCACCCAGCTGTTGATTGACCTGGCTATTTAACTCAATAAAACGATCATCTAATAGTTTAAAACGACTAGTTAATGTTTTAGCTTCTGTGATCAAAACCTGCCGTGCCGGTGTTGATGAAGGATTATCGGCAGCCTCCTGCAAAGCACTAAAAAAGCTTTCCAGAGTAGGAGTTAAACCTGAATCAGGGTTCGCAAGAATATTATCTACCTGAGTTGAAAGTGCATGAAAAGCATCAAATTGCCCGTACTGACTATTTGAATTTCGTATTTGTTCTTCCAGAAATTCATTAGCTAGTCGAACGGTTGATTGTACGCTTACCCCTGAGCCAATATATCCTGAGCCAGAAAATTGTGGCAGGCGAGCTGCCTGCTCTGCTCTTTGGCGAGAATAACCTTCAGTATTGACATTGGAAATATTATGGCTGGCCGTAGCAAGCTGTCGCTGGGCAGCTAACAACCCTGATGTTCCAATACCCAAAATACTTGCCATGATGTTTCTCCTGCCTGCTCTTTATTAGCGTCCGAAAAGTTGTTATTTTGATACCGCTCTGGTCAAATTATGCTCTGCTTTCTATGGCTCTGATCACTACGAGCCTGGCTCGTTAATTGATTTTGCATGGTTTCACTTTTAAGCACTCGCAGGATCTTATTTGAATAACCAGGATCCGTGGCATAACCTGCTTTATGGATCCCTTTTATATAAGCTTCATCATGCAAGGATTGTTCCGATTTATTGCTTTTATCAATTGTTTTGTCTAAATATGACTGATAACGTGGGCTGTTTTGAATAAAATCAACATAATCATCAAAGCTTTGCGCAAAAGAGTCGTAAACTCTAAAATGACTTTTCTGCTGTACTATCTGTTCCTCTTTACCCTTTTTATTATTTATAAACTCTAGCGATTCTTTTTCTACTTGATCACCTGACCAATTGTTATTCACTTTAATATTAAACAAGTTATAGCTGCTATTCTTTCCATTCATAATAATATGTTTACCCCATCCCGTTTCTAAAGCCGATTGAGACAGGATTATTTCTGCTGAAATACCCAGTTCTTTAGCGGCTTCTTCAGCCAAAGGCCATAATTTTTCCACAAAATGTTCAGGGGAATTAAAGTCAGCGGAAATAGTTTCTGTAGTTTGTACAGACTTACCTTGAATTGATGTTTTATTAACTAATGGATCTCGCTCAGAAACAGCCTGAGAGGGAAAATGACGTCGCTCAGGGAGTTGCAATTCCGCTTCTGCAGAAGACGGTGGTTTAATATTTCCCTGTTGATACCTCATTTGCTCAACAATGGCTTTTGCAAAGCCAATGCCTTCCCCTTTTGATAACTCAAGACCCAGTTGCTGATCATACATATCACGATAACTATCCATGGCCTGACTTTTAAAAATAGGATCATCCATACCGGATTTACGTAAATTCTTAATCATCATACTGATCATTACGGCTTCAAATTGCCGGGCTGCTTCTGGCAAGGCGCTATTTGCATCTTTTCTTGCAGAGGTTTTTAAATTCCCCAGGCTATTTAGATCGGTATAAATATCTGTTTTGGCATTTAAACTCATCAGTTTTTACCTATATAATAATCAACTCAGCATTCAAAGAGCCTGCTGCTTTCAAAGCTTCTAATATTGCCACCAGTTCAGCCGGACTCGCCCCTATATTGTTAATGGCCCTGACCACTTCATCCAGAGTTACACCCAGATTGAAAAGAAAAGCACCTTTATTATTAACCGCTACATCAACGTCCGACTTGGGAACAACCACCGTTTCGCCATTGGAAAAGGCTGGAGGCTGACTGATTAATGGATCATTTGTAATTGTGACAATCAAGTTACCATGAGAGACAACCGCAGGCTGAACAATAACATTCTGGCCAATCACCACCGTTCCAGTACGCGCATTAACTACAATTTTTGCTGCAGCAGTACCAGGGAGAAAGTCTAGATTCTCCAGCATAGAGAGGTAGGAGACTTTCTGTGACAGTTCTTTGGGCGCACTGACTTTAACTGAAGCAGCATCAACAGCACTTGCAGTTCCAAGGCCCATTGTTTCATTGATTGTTTCAGCTAAGCGATGAGCTGTCGTAAAGTCTGGACGATGTAGATTCAGGGTAATAGAATTACCAGCAACAAATGATGTCAGCACTTCACGCTCAACCGTTGCACCATTAGGAATACGACCTCCAGTTGGAATATTAATGGTCACCGATGAACCATCATCTCCTCCGGCATTTAGACCAAGAACCACTAAATTACCCTGAGCAACAGCATATATCTGTCCATTGGCCCCTTTTAACGGTGCCATTAATAATGTGCCGCCTCGAAGATTTTTTGAATTACCAATGGATGAAACATTAACGTCAATTTTTTGACCAGGTTTGGTAAAAGCAGGCAGTTCAGCACTCAATGATACCGCTGCAACATTTTTAATCGGTAAATTAGCGCCCGGAGGCAGAGTAATACCCAGTTGCTCCAACATATTTCGCATACTATCATCGGTAAATGATGCACTGGAATCACCCGAACCATCCAGACCAACTACCAGGCCATAACCCACTAGTTGATTACCCCGAATACCTGCTACTGTGGCAATATCTTTAATACGCTCAGCAAGCACATTATTCGAAATAAAAATCAATATAAGAAAAGATAAAAGCAAATATCGCTTCATAACTCACCATCCTGTACTTTCAAAGAAAGTCAAAAAAATCACGTTTTAAATATCTATAGGTTGATAAGTGCAAGAAATGAGCCAGAGGGGGAAGAAAGTCTGTAGTCTGGTGTCTGTAATCTATTATCAAAGGCAACATAAAAAGCTTTTGACTCTTGACTACAGACTATCGAATCGACTACTGACTTGTCTTCTAAAACGGCCAGACATCACTAAGGAAGAAACGGCTGCCCCAGCCGGCAGAGTTTGAATCATGGGTCAGACCAACACCACTATAGATAATTTGTGCATTGGCTACTTTGGAAGAAGATATTTTATTATCCAGACCAACATCCCGACCTCGGATAATACCAGACAACTGAACGTATTCATCACCCTGGTTGATTGTCACTAATTTTTCACCCTGAACTCTGAGGTTGCCATTTGATAATACTTCAACCACAGTCACACCAATATTACCAGTCAGGCTATTCTTTTGTTCACTTTTACCTTTGGATTTAAAATCATTATTTGATGATATACTGGTATTTAAAGCTCTAAGCAATTCATTAGCCAAACCAAATCCTGCATCCGAAGTGGCATTACCGGTTGTAGCATCAGTTCCCACAGCTTTACCAAAAATGGTGGGATTGGATAAGCCGACAGTCATGCCTTTCTTATCTTCAGTTTTGGTTTCTTTTTTACCTGTAGTCTTCTCATCAAACACAACGGTTAAAATATCACCCAACCGATGTGCCTTTATTGTTTCAAATAAATTAATATTGTTACTGGTTAAATAAATTGAACCGGTGTTTTCAGGCTTGGTGATCACCGCTTGTGGTCTTACTGGTGCATATTTAGGATCATGCTCAAGACGCTGTGCCGCACAACCTGACAATAAGACAAATATAAGACCTGATAACAAAAGACGTTTTTTAATAATCATTTTCTACTCCACATCCACATAACAGCTTATTACAAAACCAATTATATATTCTGTGTAATATATTGAAGCATTTGATCCGCAGTGGATAAAGATTTTGAATTCATTTCAAAGGTTCTTTGAGTCTCAATCAAGTTGACCAGTTCCTCAACAGTATTTACATTGGAACTTTCCAGAGATCCGGATAATAATCCACCACGGTTATCTTCAGCAGGAATACCTGTTGTTGGAGAGCCACTGGAAACCGTTTCTAAAAAATGATTATCACCAATGGGCATTAAACCGGCGGGGTTAATAAATGAAGCCGTTTCTATCGTACCCACATTTGTCGGTGCTGCATTTCCAGGCTCAAGAGCTGATACTGTGCCATCAATACCTATCGTAATGGAAAGGGTGTTTTCTGGCAAAGTAATTGCCGGCTCCAGAAGCATGCCGTCTGAGGTTACAATCCTGCCCTGTTCATCTATTTGAAATGAGCCATCCCGGGTATAAGCAATATCACCATTAGGTCTGAGTATCTGGAAAAAACCATCTCCCTGAATAGCAATATCCAGAGAGTTTTCAGTTTGAATAATATTACCCTGCATATGCATTTTCTGTGTCGCTGCAACTCTCACTCCGGTGCCTAACATAAGACCTGAGGGCAATGTAGTATCTTGTGTCGCCTGAGCTCCCGGCTGTCTAATGTTCTGGTAAATAAGATCTTCAAATACCGCCCGGTCTTTTTTAAAACCTGTTGTACTGGCATTGGCCAGATTATTTGATACTACTTGTAAACGGATCTGTTGTGCATCTAGACCTGTTTTTGCAACCCATAATGCTGGATTCATAACCTTCTCCCGGCTCTATTTAACCTTAACTAAGACTTAGTAGTCGTGTACTGGACTGATCCATTTCTTCTGCTTTTTTCAATAATTTAACTTGCATCTCATATTGTCTGGCCAGACTGATCATATTAACCATCTCCGACATGGCATTCACATTTGAACTTTCAACTGCTCCGGAAACCAATCTAACATTACCATCTGCTTCAGCGGGTTCACCATTTTTTGTCACTAACAAACCAGATTCATTTTTTTTCATATTATCTAAATCCGGGTTCACCATCTTTAGTCTTCCAACCACCGCAGTGGCATTATTTTCAACCCCTACAGGAACAATTGAAATACTACCATCAGGCATAATATCAATTTTCTGCGCAGGAGGGATGACAACAGGACCACCATCACCCAATACAGGTAAACCCGTTCCTGTTGTCAGCATACCTGTTTCAGTCACGCGAAAATTGCCGGCTCGGGTATAGGCCTCGGTACCATTTTTATCCAGAACGGCAAAAAAACCATCACCGTTAATAGCAACATCAAGAGAATTTCCAGTAGAGATCATACTTCCCGACTTGAAATCAGTGCCTGGATTCTCTGTCATAGAATAAACTCGTGATGCTAAGCCCGGCCCAAAAACCGGCTGGCTGCGAGCTGCAGCAAAATCAGCTTTAAATCCGGTGGTACTGGCATTAGCAAGATTATTCATATGCAATTGCTGATTCAGCATATTTTCTTTTGCCCCGGACATGGCAATAAAAATTAAATTATCCATTATTAAAAATACCTCAGCAGTCTATATAACCAATTTTTGACTATATGTTTGTTCTATTATTTATGATGCATGATTCAGGCCAGAATTTTCTTAAAATCAAGCTGATATTTAGCAGCTCACAAAAAAAAAGACGAATACTCTATATCATTCGAGTATTCGTCTGGAAACAGACTATTTATAAGCTAATTAACTGATGAACAAATAAGGATAGATTGTACGCAGCCGCAATGATATAAAGTACACTACCAACAAGTAGTGCACTTTATTTAATAAATATTTACAACTGGATCACTGTCTGAGTAATAGTATCTGCTGTAGTAATCGTTTTAGCATTAGCCTGGAAATTACGCTGCGCCGTGATCAGATTAATTAATTGTTCAGTTAAATCTACATTGGAATCTTCCAGTGCACCTGAATTAATCAAACCGGCATTACCTTCACCTGGAACATTAATAATGCCCTGTCCTGAGGAATACGATTCAGCCCAATAATTATCACCTAATTGACTCATTCCCTGAGCATTGGTAAAACTGGTCAGGTAGACCTGTCCCAGATTATTTGACTGACCATTAGTGAAACGAGCAGAAATAACACCTGACTGATCGACATCAATACCTGATAATTGACCGGTAGTATAGCCATTCTGGGTCAGATTGGTCACCCCAAAGTTAGCGCCATATTGAGTCAGTCCATTCAGATCAAAGTTAATATCTTGTGAAGACGCACCTGATGGAGGCACTGTCGCAGTTAAATCAAAAGTTAAATCAAAAGTTCCAGCCCTTGTACCAACAGGAGTTACCGTATCCAATATACCCGAGGCAGTAAAAGTAACCGCAGTTGGAACTCCGGCATTTATTGTCCTGAATGTTGGGGTACTGGCTACATTTTCAAGATCCTGATAGATATTACCCTGGGCATCAATCATTTTTGTGCCAACCTGCCATGCATTCGCCCCAGTCTTTCGAAAATACAATGAAGTCTGCATAGCATTACCGAGTGAATCATAGGAGGTAAATGAGGTGGTGTGATTATAGGTAGTAGGATCAACTACACCAGTTGCTGTATCAATTGAAAAAGCACCAACCGGGACAGTTTCACCCGAGTCAATATTGGCAACCAATTCTGCAGCTCCCGTTGCCTGAGGTGCTATATTGGTTGAATTAATCTGTAAATTAACAATCGAACCTGTGTTAATCGCATTGGTATTGGGGTCAACACCATAACCCTTTAGATTTGAGTTGCTATTATCAACAATAAAGCCATCTTTATCGACTTTAAATTGCCCGTTACGGGTATAAACCTGATTACCTGACACATCGGCTAATGAAAAGAAGCCGTCGCCAGTGATACCCAGATCCAGATTATTTTCTGTAAAAATAATATTACCCTGAGTAAATTGTTGTGAGGCTGCTGCAAGTCGAACACCACTACCAATCGCAGTACTCACTGAACCAAATTTACTGGAAGCATAAACATCTGCAAACTCAGCTCTTGATTGTTTAAAACCAATAGTACTAACATTGGCGATGTTGTTACCTGTAATTTTAAGATCTGCCTGAGCCGCATTTAAGCCACTTAAACCAATTCGAAATGGCATGATATACCTCCTGCCGATTGTTGCATATTATTATGAACCTATTTGATTTCTCTAACTGCTGAAAGCTCAACACTACCCAGACCAGCCAGATTTAACTTTATTCCTTGCCCACCTTGTCCGATGGTGACACTATCTACCTTAGCTCTCACATAGACATCCTGAGCAAGAAACTCATCATCGACGTAAGCCGCTGCTTTAATGAAATAGCCTCCAGATGGCAAAGAGTTGCCGTCCTTATCTGTGCCATCCCAGGTAAAGTCCACTTCACCAGCAGCCTGTGTTCCCATTGGGATTGATTTGACAAATTGTCCTGCAGAATCCGTTACTTCAATCACTAAATTTGTTGTTGACGCACTTAAATCAATCTGGCCAGCAACACTTTGACCGGCCTCAAGTTGAGCTATACCGCCAGCAGCAAAGACACTACGTCCCACCAGGCTGGAAGCTTGCAAAGCTGAAGCAGATTGCATATTGGCACTAAAAGTTTCAAATGATTGTTGTAACTTTGCCGCCCCTGCCGCAGTTTCAAATTGCGCTAACTGACTTAAAAATTCACCATTTTCCTGTGGCTCCAATGGATCCTGATTTTTAAGTTGTGCAATTAATAATTGCATAAACTGATCTTCTTTTGTTGATTCAGTTTTAGTTTCTGTTGCAGACGTTCTAGTAAGCCCAAGGCTTTCATAGAGTGCATAATTATCAGTAACTGCCGTCATTTTCTTTCCCCTGATCCAGACGAGCTGGATAATATCTTTGTAAACATCATTTTTACCAATGGCGTCTTATAATGAACAACTGGCCATTGTCTTTCACCTTATGACTTGCCTAAATTAATGGTCTGCATCAATAACTGTTTGGTCGTGTTAAGCACCTCAACATTCATTTGATAGGAACGCGATGCATCAATCATATTTGCCATTGATTCAATAGGATTTACATTGGGCATATAAACATAGCCTTCTTCATTAGCATTAGGATGATGAGGCTGATATTGCGCTTTTAATGGTGCTTCACTTTCGATAATCTGTTCAACCGCGACTTTTGCAACCGCAGGATCATTTGAAAACTCATTCATTACCGTCTTAAACACTGCCTGCCGGGATTTATAAGTCCCCTCAACACTGCTTGCAGCACTATTCACATTCGCAAGATTACTGGCAACCAGATTCATACGAACTGTCTGAGCAGTCATCGCCGAACCAGAAATTTCAAATGTATTAAAAAGTCCCATAATTTAATCCTTAGTTTCTATTGCCCTTTTATTGCTTTATTCAATGCTTGAAATTTACCCGTTAAAAATCTCAAACTTGCCGTATAGTGAATGGCATTTTGAGCAAATTCTGTTTTCTCAACACCGGAATCAACTGTATTACCATCCAGAGAAGGCTGATTTGGGTTACGATACATCACATCTGAAGAAAAATTATTCTGACTCATCTGTATATGCTGATCACTGGTGGTTGCCATTTTTAAGCGGTCTTTGTTAAATTCAGAGCCCGTACCCATGGCACTGGATATAGCTGCTTTAAAATCAAAATCTTTTGCCTTATAACCTGGAGTATCTGCATTGGCGAGATTTGAAGCAAGTATTTCAGACTTTCTGGCACGCAAAATAAGTGCATCGTCTAAAGCCCCTAAATAACTATCAAAGTTGACTGCCATTTCTATCTCTTCCTAAATCATAAAAAATAAATATTTATTATGCATTAATTCTCACTAGTATTTCCTTTAACCCAAATAGAAGCAAATGCTATACCATCTTTATTAACTTGTTTTTTATCATAGACTTAAATTAAATCACCCTAAAAATATGGAAAAAAACGAGCATAAACGGCAAGGGATGACCACCTGACGGCAAAGCAGTTAATTGACAAATTTTTTCAATTCTTTATCCTCTTATGACAAAACTATTAATACACTCAGGGTAATTTATGCAAAACAGATGGAATGAACAAGAAGCACAGCAAATAATTAATGATGCAACTGACACATCAGCATGTGAACTTGATCTGAGAGTTTACAGCTCTCGATTGCTCGGGCAGGACAAATCTCTGGTACTGCATGGCGGCGGCAATACTTCTGTTAAAATTGAGCAGAAAAATATTCTGGGCGAAACAGAAAATATTCTTTATGTAAAAGGCAGCGGCTGGGATTTAGAAACAATTGAGGCTCAGGGATATGCTCCTGTACAAATGTCACATCTGTTAAAACTGGCTCAATTAAAACAACTGACTGATGCTCAGATGGTGAATGAGCTGAAAACCCATTTAACCCGATCCAGTGCCCCAGGCCCCTCTGTTGAAACCATCCTGCATGCTTTACTGCCTTATAAATACGTCGATCACACCCATGCTGATGCCGTAGTCAGTATCACAAATACAATAGATGGCTTAGAACGTATAAAATCAATTTATGGCAATAAGATCGTCATTATTCCTTATGTTATGCCGGGTTTTGATCTGTCCCGGCTTTGTGCAGAGATATTTCCCCAGGAAGCCACTGGTGAGACTATCGGTATGGTACTCATGAACCACGGCATCTTTTCTTTTGGTGATACAGCCAGACAGTCATATGATCGAATGATCGATCTGGTTGCCATGGCAGAAGATCACCTGACTCAGTCTCAGGCACTTAATGTCACAGACAGTTATGCTGCAACATCTCTGGAGACCGATGATCTTAATATAAAAAACATCGCACAATTGAGAAAAGTACTCTCAGACAAGCTGAGTCAGCCGGTGGTTATCCACCAGCAGCGAAGCAGTCAATCTTTAGCCTTTGCCAACCATGAACAAATCAGCACCATCAGTCAGCAGGGACCTGCCACCCCCGATCATGTGATCCGTACTAAGCAGCTACCAATGTTAACAAACAGCTCAGATTTAGAACTAAGTCTGGATCAATATATAGAATCATATAAAAAATATTTTGAACAAGCCGCCCAGACCCCTCATGACGGTCAGAAAAAACACATGCTTGATCCTTTGCCGCGCATTATTCTGGACATAAAGGGAGGCATGCTGACAATAGGTAAAACGATCAAAGAAGCCAATATTGTTGCCGATATTTATCAACATACTATGGATATTATCCTTCGTTCCACACAGCTGGGAGGATTTCAGGCCTTGCCTTCTCAGGACATCTTTGATGTAGAGTACTGGGAACTCGAACAAGCTAAATTAAAAAAATCCGGTACAGCCCCTCTCTTTTCAGGTGAAGTTGCTCTGGTCACAGGGGCTGTTACAGGCATTGGCAAAGCCTGTGTTGACTCATTACTGGCTCGTGGTGCCTGTGTTGTTGCTCTGGATATATTGCCTGAGATAGAAACTTTATACCAACGCCCTGATTATCTTGGAATAAGCTGTGATGTCACTGATGAACAAGCACTCAAGCAGGCTTTAGAACAGACTGTGCGCGCTTTTGGCGGCCTTGATATGCTCATCCTCAATGCCGGTATCTTCCCTGGCGGCTGTAAAATAGAGCAACTGCCTCTGACAGAATGGCGTAAGGTAATGGCAGTGAATCTGGATGCCAATTTATCCCTGCTCAGCAAAGCCCATTCGCTCCTGAAACTGGCCCCAAAGGGTGGTCGAATCATTGTCATGGGTTCCAAGAACGTTCCAGCTCCCGGTCCCGGTGCAGCAGCTTACTCATCAGCCAAAGCAGCACTGACTCAATTAGCCAGAGTGGCGGCTCTTGAATGGGCTAAAGACAATATCCGCATCAATACCCTGCACCCCAACGCCGTCTTTGACACCGCTATCTGGACTCCGGAAGTACTTGAAGCCAGAGCCGCACATTATGGCCTGTCTGTTGAGCAATACAAAACCAACAACCTGCTGGGTACAGAAATCACTTCCCATGATGTCGCTGAGTTAGCAGTAGAAATGTGCGGCCCGCTGTTTGCCAAAACCACAGCAGCTCAGCTGCCAATAGATGGCGGCAATGAGAGAGTGGTTTAGCTTTCATACTAAAAAATATGCAATAATATTACAAAGTGCCACAATATATACTTAAACTAACCCTATATAACCAATAAGGATAATCCTTTTAATGAGTCATTTATCTTATAAAAACAGCCTGATTCATACTAGTCTCATGCTTTTGGGCAGCAGTGCCCTGCTCTTCTCTCATGCAGCTTTTTCTGATGCCACACTGGTTTATGAACAAATCAGCGGCACCCAGAAAGCCATGAACAGTATGCAGATTAAAGACAGTAAAATTCGCTTCACCCCACCCAATCAAAACACTAATTTCAGTTTGTACAATAGTAAGACAAGCGAATTAACACATGTTGATGTGGCTCAAAAAAAATATCTGGTCATGTCTGAAAAAGATATAGAAATACAGGCAGAACAGGCAAAAAAACAAATGGACACCATGCGCCAGCGCATGATGGAAAAAATGAAAGACATGCCTCCTGAACAGAAAAAGCAAGTTGAACAAATGATGAACAACCACCTTGCCCGGGTTGAAGCTGAAAAAAAACAGCCTGAAGTCGAACAGAAAAAAACTTCACGCACAGAAACTGTTTCCGGCCTGCAATGTACCGTTCATGAGACCTTTATTAACGGCATAAAAAGCAGCGAACTGTGCATTGCTGAGCCTGATAATATGAAACTAAGCTCTGAAGATGCGCAGGCACTTATTGCCATGCAGGGATTTATGAAACGTATGCAAAAGGTGGCTCAGTCTATGATGGGAAGCAGTGCTGCCAGTGCAGATATCCAGGGCATTCCCTTGCACACAAAACTTTTTGCCCCTGATGGTTCAGTAAAACTTGAAACACGTCTGAGCAGCATTTCAAGCGATGCACTCAGCAGTGACACCATCACCATACCGGCAGACTTTTCCCAAATGGAAATGCCTGCAATGCCCGGTATGAAATAAGGATATAGAAGTCGTTAGTCATTAGTTGTTAGTCAAAACAAGAGAAAAGACCCTTTAATTCAGTCCACAGAATTAGAAGATGTTCTTGATTTTTCTTTTGACTAATGACTAACAACTGTCATTTCCTGTTCCCTTACTTCACTTTCCAGAGTCAAAAAATATTGATTCATACCATTGAGTAATGCCCCCAGCGAAGCACTGATAACATCCTTGTGTTGCGCAATACCAATATATGAATATTCACCAAGTTTTATGCGAATAAAACTCATCGCTCTGGCATCACTACCCGACTGCATGGCATGCTCATTATACTCAACAATATTTATCTGCTGTTTAAAATGGCTTTCCAGGGCATGAACAAAGGCATCTAATGTTCCAACGCCCTCACCATTTAGTTGATACACTTCTGCTTCATGCATAATTTTGACAGTAATTTTTTCCTGATGAGCCTCTTTTTGCATCAGTTCATAGGATATTAATTGCCATCCCATTGAAGGATCAGTCATATATTGCTCTTGAAACAGTTCAACAATTTTCTCTGCCGTCACCTCATGTGCTACTTTTTCAGTATAGCTCTGCACATGCTGGCTGAATTCAACCTGCAGCCATCGAGGGATCTGTATTGATAATGCCTGTTCCAGAATATAAGCTATGCCACCCTTTCCTGACTGGCTATTAATACGGATCACTTCCTGATATGAGCGGCCCAAGTCAGCCGGGTCAATAGGTAAATAGGCCACTTCCCACTTATCACCTTGCTGATAAACCTTCATGCACTTGTTAATCGCATCCTGATGACTTCCGGAAAAAGCAGTAAAAACAAGTTCACCAATATAAGGATGACGAGGATGTATCGGTATCTGTATTAAGTTGCTCACTTGCTGACTAACAGCCTGTATATCAGATAGATCTAATTCTGGATCAATACCCTGGCTGTATAAATTCATTGCCATAGTGATAATATCCATATTCCCTGTTCGTTCACCATTGCCTAACAGAGTACCTTCCACTCGTTGCGCCCCGGCCAGACAAGCCATTTCCGCTGCAGCAACTGCACAACCACGGTCATTATGAGCATGAACACTGATAATCACTGCCTCACGATGATTGATATGCTGACAAAACCATTCAATTTGATCCGCATAAACATTAGGCATCGACATCTCTACCGTCGACGGTAAATTCAGAATAACAGGATTAGCTTTTGTCGGCTGCCAGATCGTATTGACTGCATCGCAAATTTCTACAGCATAATCCAGCTCTGTCCCGGTAAAACTTTCAGGTGAATATTGAAAGCGCCATTGAGTATCTGGCTGCTCATCAGCACATTGTTTAATAATAACCGCAGCATCCACAGCAATTTTTGTAATGCCTGTTTTATCTAACTTAAACACCTGCTCCCGTTGAACCTTAGAGGTTGAATTATACAGGTGTACCAATGCTTTTCCGGCACCACGCAATGCCTGAAAGGAACGACGGATAAACGATTCCCTTGCCGGAGTTAAAATGGCAATAGTGACGTCATCGGGTATATGGCCGCCATTGATCAACTCCCGGACAAAATCATAATCCGATTGTGATGCCGACGGAAAGCCGACCTCAATTTCTTTAAATCCCACTTTAAGCAGTAATTTAAACAATGTCATTTTTTGGGCAACAGACAGAGGCTCGACCAGTGCCTGATTACCATCACGCAGATCCACACTACACCATTCTGGTGCTTGATGAATTGTTTTATCCGGCCATTGTCTGTGCGGCAAGTTAACAGGTTTAAACGCCTGATATTTTTTATGGTTAAAGTGCGATTCTGGTGTATTCATTGTCGGCAATCCTTATATTAGCCCTGGGTATAATGTTTATAGCAACTATCTTAAAAGTGGCTTCTAACTGTGTTTAGTATATAAAAAAACCATTAACATTAGATTGTTTTTTTTACATTTATTTAGAATAATAAGACATTATTTGCTAACAATAATGTAATTATTGGAATATTATGCTACTTTATAGGAATGAAACTAAATAAAATGGATTATCGCATTCTGGATGAAATCCAGAGAAATGCCCGTATTACCAATCTTGAGCTGTCTAATAAAATTGGCCTGTCACCTTCACCCTGTCTGAGAAGAGTAAAGCAATTGGAAGACGCTGGGTTTATTGATGCATACGTAGCTCGACTCAATGAGCAAAAATTACAGCTTAAACTCATGGCATTAATACAGATCAGCATGGACAGGCATACACCTGAGCGGTTTGAAAATTTTGAGATGATAGTCAAACAATACGCAGAAGTGCTGGAGTGCTATTTAATCACTGGTCAGAGTTCAGATTATTTATTAAAAGTCATTGTCCCGGATATGGAATATTATCAGGATTTTTTGCTGGGTCGTCTCACAAGAATTGACGGGGTGACGGGCGTGCAATCAAGCTTTGTTATGCGCAAGGTGGTGGATAAAACAGCCTTGCCCCTGGGGCATCTTTAAACCTGGAAAAATAGTTGAATCTACTGTTTCTCCAGGTTAAACGCTGGGAGGACAGACATCCATCCGCCCATGCCAGGGAAATTATTTCAAGGAGTTAAACGCTGCGGTAAAGCCACTTAAAGAAACTGGAATTGCAATGATCTTGTTCTTTGCAGCCGCAAATTTTACACTGCCTTTGGTGCCAGATTTCATTGATTTAATCACATCTTTACTAAGCTTGGCAATGGCAATACAGCCATTTTGTACACAGACACCATAAGGCACTCTGAAAGCTTTTGCATCCCCCCCTTTAAACTCAATCCCGGGCTGAAGCAGGACACCTAAGGGTAAAGTAATCAAAGCCTGCGCATCATTTGATCCAGGTGGATAGCCAATGGCAATCTGCATCACAACTTTCTTTTTCTCATTGGTCACATTTTGAAAAATATTACAAATTTTTTCCTTTGAGTTAGGTAATTTTTCACAAACAACCGTCCAGTTTTTAAATTTTTTCCCATGTTCCGGTTTTGCCTGAACATTTCCTGCTATGGTAAAACTGAGTAAAGTGATAACAATTAAAACTGAGCGTAAAATTGAAGCGGATGACATTTATTTCTCCTCATGAATAGAATATGGTCGGTAATTTAAACAATAATAAACAAACCGATGAGTAATTCCCTTTTAAATTTGTGATAAAATCTAATACGATTCTATCACATCAAATTAAAATCGCTATGCCATTTTAGAACTATATTGCTTAAGATTAAGATTGAGACCAGTATTAAAAATAGGCCAGTTTGTGTAACTTCAGTTACCGCAAAGCTCGCTCAAAACCAATAAAATGAGTAACATTCAGCAATAAAATTCGTTAGCAAAAGGAAAGATTAATGTGTGTGGCACTACCATTAGGCCCCTCAGGCCATAAAGCACCCTCTAAACTTTGGCAATTTATTCGCTCTACTCCACTGAATATGCTCCTTTTCAGTGTACTCATTCAATCGATTGTTTTTTTGTGCCTCAGCCTGTTAGTTAGCCGATATTGGCCAGAATATGCTCTACCTGATTTTGAAAGTTATTTATTCTACGCTTTATTCTGGATTTTTCCGTTTATTTCTTATGCCTTAGTGATGAATTATTACCCTTATTTGTGCAGACAAGGCCCTGTAGAATACCTTCAATATGCAAGTCTGAATACGATTGGCAATATAAATCTGATCCTATTTTATCTATCCAGTGTTTTTTTCAGCAACTTTACCTCGGTTATTTTATTGCTTCAGATCATAACATTAGTCTATGCTTTTAAGCCCATTTGGCAAATGGGCTTCTGGGCTGGTAAAAATCAGTCTTTTTTAGTACGGAGCATTAATTTTGCTTCCTTACTGGTTGCTTTATCACTCATCTTAACACTGCTAGCTTATTCATTTAACCTTCCATGGCTAGCTCAATATGCCCCTTATTTATCCCTGCTTCAGCTGCTTATTATTAGTTTTATAATTACTTTGGTCTATAAGCCTGCTAGTTAAATCAGATCTTAAACGAATGCTAAATGAAATTTTCATCCCGGTGTTTTATTCTTTGTGCTGTTCTGAATCACTCTCTGGCTTGCGCTGAAAATCAAGTAGTTTATTAGCAAAATATCTGTCACCAAGTTCCGGATCAATGGCATTTCCTTCCATGTCTACTAATGGCAGATCATACTCATTCCAGCCACGTAGGCCCGTCTTCAGCGAAGCAACATTATTATACCCCATTTGCATCAGGGTAAAGGCTGCAAAAATACTGCGACTTCCAGAGCGACAGACAACAACAATCTCCTTATTTCGCGCCTCAACCAGTTCGGGTTCCGTTTCCTCATGGTCCCATTCCACTGCTGTTTCCAAAATACCCCGTGGTACATGCAGTGAGTTTTCAATATACATCGTATCGTATTCCTGGTTTTCACGGACATCCAGAAACAAAATGTCATCTCCATTACTCAGCTTCTCTTCTATATCCCAGGGAAAGTATTCTTTAATCTGGGGAGCAATTTGTGCCACAAGATCTTTATAGGTAACTCGTTTCATATATTATTATGCTTCAACTTTAAAAAAACATTAAGGATAGAAAATTTAATCACAACTTTCAAGTCTCGATTCATGGGGAAGTAAAACCTCTCTGCTGTTGAATAATTGCTATCCCTCAACTTATGAACCAATACACTTAAATTAACTGCAGCAGGTCAACTCGAATCGGAATAGCAAAGTTACCCTGATTATTTTCATAGGCTGTGTCAAATTTTTGTTTGACTGTGCGATAAAGCTCATCCGAGAGCTGGTGATCTGAATGAGTGGCACCAATGACTTTCTCAGCATATTGGTCAAAGTTCTCAAATAAAACCGGTGTATAGAAAAACAGCTCCTCTGATAACTCATAAACCTTATCATCTACCATTTTTTTGACTGTGTTAAACGCAGCCTGTCTAACGACCTTTTCATCATGAAACAGACGTAAAATATCATTAAATTCACCATCAAATACAGGCTCAGAAATATACACCAGCCCTCCGGGTTTTAATACTCTCTTGATCTCAAAAAGAGACTGTTGCATCAGTTCAAGGGGAACATGATGAAATGATTTAAACATCAGAATAATGTCAAAAGAATTATCTTCAACAGGAATTTTTTCACTGCCTGATAAAATAAAATCAACATTAGGTAAATCATCAATCAGCAGGTTTTTTTGATGCTGGATTGTATCAACCTCTGTTGCAATAATAGTACGCCCGTTACCCGCTCTAGCAATTTGACGAGTAATACTGGCATCACCACAACCCAACTCAAGGATCTTTTTATGATCCAGGGATAAAACAGATTCAAAGATCTCAGATTCAGGGCACGTTCTATCAATCTGTTCTACATTTAATTTCATTCTTTTTTTAACCTTTATCTAAAAATTGGTAACTATTCAGCGTGTTTAGATTTTGCCCGAGTTCAAGACATTTTCGCACGGAGAATGTGAGCATATAAGTATATGTGACCATTTGAGTACGAAAATAACGCAGAAATCGGGCAAAAGATGAATTCGCTGAGTAGTTACAAAAATTAATCCCAAACCGGAATCATGCTTGCGGCTTCCAGTACACCTATAAACAAAACTCTCAGATCCGAAACAAGAGCCAATAGAAAACCCTTAACTTTAATTAAATATATCATGATATATCCTCATTTACATTAGAAATAAATAGCTGAAAAACGATTTCAACTCTCAGTTATAAGCCTGCAGTTATAAGCCTGCTTCAATGTCAGTGAAACATTGCCAATGAAAAATCAACTTAATCACTTAACTGCATGCTTTTATTTTATTTGTAAATAAAGTTATCTTCTGTTGCCGATTGCCATCAATTTTGTGAAATAATCACACTTTACTTTTTTTAAACGAATTCAGGCCCACAAATTGAAAATTCAATAGTTACCAGTTTTTTTATCCCTGAATATAGTCTATCCTTAATTCATCGCCCAACAAATAACATAAGAGATCCTGAGATGAAGAAAATTCTATTAAGCACCACAGCCATTTTTGCAAGCATTTCAATGACAGCCAATGCATTCTGGGATGATGGTAATAGCAATACCAACTGGAACAGTTCCGGTTATAACAATATGCAAAATGATGCTTATACAAATAGCTCCGCTAATGGCTGGGGTGATGGCTCTGGTGATGCAGATATGGATGGTGATATTGTAATCACCATCAAATCAAGAGTCCGTGGACGAGGAAATGCTCAATCAGCTGGTCGCAGTGGCGGCAATTTCTATGGCCGAGGCGACAACAACAACTATAATAATTACCAGGGTTCTGGTTATAACCGCTATGATAATCAGGGCTATGGTAATCAGGGCTATGGCTACCCTCATGGCTATGCCCCCCAGGCTCCCATGGGGCTTTCACCTCAGGTAAGAGCAGCTCAGATGAAAGCTGCCCAAATGAAAGCAGCTGAAGTACGTGCTGCACAAGTCAGAGCTGCGCAAATAAAAGCCGCCCAAATGAAAGCTGCCGAGATGAAAGCAGCAGAAGTAAGAGCCGCTCAAATGAAATAAAATTGCTAAATAGTTACTAAAATTGGTGCAAAAAACATTGAGTAATGCTTTTTGTTTCACTACAATTGAAAACTTGTTTTATAATGGTTTACTTATTTATTTAAATAAAAATATAAACCCTCAGCCTGATAAAAGTTTTCATGTATCAAAACAATTACTTATCAAATGAAAAATTGCCCTTTTCTGCAATTTTGCTTGATATGGATGGTATCCTTTTCCATGGAATGAACCCCATTGAGGGTGCCATCGATTTTATGCACAGTATTGAGCATATTCCCCATGTCTTTGTCACCAACAACCCAATCAGACTGCCCGGATCAATGGCCGATAAAATGGCAGAAATTGGCTTTAAACGACCTGATGAAAACCTCATTATTACCTCTGGTGAAGCAACAGCAGCCTGGCTTGCTCAACAAAAACCCAACTTTCGCTTCTTTGCCATTGGCGCTGAGGGCTTACATCAGAGCTTGCAGAAATATGGGCATGCAGACCATGAAAATGCCGACTATGTTGTAGTAGGAGAAGGCGAAGGACTGGATTATGCTTCATTAACAACAGGCATTAATCTAATTATCAAACGGGGAGCCCAACTCATCAGTACCAATCCTGATAAGAGTGTCGATGCTTTTTATCGTGGTAAACGTGCCATTTTACCCGGTGCAGGCGCACTGGTTGCACCATTTATTATCGCAACAGGAAAACAGCCTGTGACCATTGGAAAACCTGAACCTTTATTATATGAAATTGCCCTGCAGGAGTTACAGGCACAAGCAGGAAACTGTCTTATGATTGGCGACAGGCCTGATACTGATATTTTAGGTGCTCAGCAACTCGGCATCCAGACGGCTTTAGTAAGAACCGGTCGCTTTGCTCCCGGAGAAAAATTACCAGAAGATATGCCTGCTCCTGATTGGGATGCAGACAGCTTAATGCAATTAAAACAAATGTTATCACTCACATAGTAATCCATACATTCTTAGCTCTTATCCAGTATCCATGTAAATTATAAGTTAAATAAGACTCCACAAGAGCAAAAGAAGCCTGCCAATAATATATCCCAATACTTTAATTTATTTTTTCATTTTTTATTGAAAAACAGTATTTTTTTTCTTAATCTTATACTTATACATCCAACAAAAAATTTTTTAAACACGTTAGAAGAATGCCAATGACATGTACAGGATTATAAATCTTGAGTAAAAATATCATCAAGCTAGTTCTGACTATAACATTATGTACATTTACTTATGGTGTTGTTTCAGCATCACCATTAAGGGTAGTTGCACCAACCACACTGGTAGAATCAGGTATCATTTCTGCATTAGTTGATGATTTTAAACAACTCCATCCAGAACTCAAAATTACTATCAGCTCTGTTGGTGCTCTAAAAGTCATCGAAATGGCTTCCAGGGGGGAGGCCGACCTTATTTTTAGCCACTATCCAGAAGGCGAAAATATTTTTTTAAATCAAGGGTTTGGCATCTACTCCGCTGAAATCATGTATAATTTTTTTGCATTCATCGGCCCAATTGATCACGGCCTGGATTTGCACAATGTCCATACGGCAAAAGAACTATTACAGCTACTTGCAGAACAGGCTGTTGATTTTATAGCACCACATCCCCGTTCTGGAACGACACACCAACTTAAAAAGCTTATGTCTTATTCCGGGATAAACAGTGGCTGGGAGGGCTATTACAGCTCTGGCACAACAGCAATAAAAACCTTACTATTAGCCGATGAAAATGAACAGTTTACTTTTGCCGATATGGGGACTTATCTGACCAGTCAAAATAAGATGGCGGGCTCCATCATTCCACTATTCCGTGATGATGTGGCCCTGCAAAATCGCATCTCAGCCATTGTTGTTAATGCTGAACAATTCCCTGAAGTAGATAATCTAAATGCCGAACTTTTTTGGAACTATCTCATTGAAAACCGTGCTCAGCTCCTGATTCAATCATTTACAGGGAAAAATTCCAATACTAAAATTTTTACTCCAATTGCTCATCTGGATCCTAATGTCATTGCCCTTCAGTTAGCTAAAGAAAATAAACAACGTTACGTGAAATTATTATTACTATCCAGCATCTTAATTCTTTTGGCTTTATTAACAATCTCTATTTTGATTATCAACTGGCGAAGCAAGAAGGCTGAAAAAGTTCGTCTGCAAATTGAAAAACGTTTCTCAGTGGCAATGGATTCAAGCCATGAGGGTATTTGGGACTGGAATCTTCTATCAGGCGAGTGTTATATATCTCATCAGTGTCAGACTATCCTGGGCAGTCCAAAAATACATAGTGAGCAAATTACTGATCCCAAGCAGTGGCTTTTTGATCATATTGAAGCAGGTTACCATAAGAGCATCTATAGAGATATCCAACATCATATTAAGCAATCAGACACATCACCCTTTTCTTATGAAATACTTCAGGAAATCAGAGGTAAAGAGACTCATTTATCAATTCATGGACGAGTCATGCTGAATGAACACAATAAAGCTGTGAATATTATCGGTTCTGTTACAGATATTACTCAAAGCCACTTACAAGGTGAGCAACTAAAACACTTCACACATATCGCACTTCATGATGCACTAACCGGCTTACCAAACAGACTGATGCTGACACAACGTCTGGATCATGAAATTGCAATTGGAGAGCGTGAAAAAAAACCAGTTACCCTGCTTTTACTTGACCTGGATGGGTTTAAGGCTATTAATGATAATTTAGGGCACCATGTTGGTGATGAAATATTGATTAAAGTAGCAAAACAATTACAACAAGCCATCAATCGAAAAACTGATTTAGTCTCAAGATTAGGTGGAGATGAATTTGTTATTATAATAACAGATAGCGATGCAAACCATACAATAAAAATGATGGAAGAAATAACAGCAGCCATCAGGGAAATTGCCATTGAAGGTCAAAAAAATCTGGTTGGTATTAGTATAGGGATAGCAGAGTTTCCTATTGAAGCAAACACCGCAGAGGAATTGATGAAGGCAGCAGATTCCGCCATGTATAGAGCTAAGCGTAAAAAATACTGAATAATACATTGTGTATTATCTAAATAACTAATGATATTGCAATTAGTCTTTACATGATTACTACGGGTGGATTTTGAACCCGCTATGACATGCGACACACTGCTGCATAACTTCTGATAATGCACCGAAAGCTTTTTCTAAACCGCCATCAACCTCAGCATCTCTCGCGGTTATAGCAAATCGGCTGGCAGCATGGTGCATATTTGTACCAATAACAGCCATTGCTTCAGGCATCAGTTTTCCCATATGGCTCGAACCATGAGAGTCCATTGCTGACATTCCTAAACGATGTTCAGCTGTATCGGCAGCAGCATCAAACTGTTGTAATGAGAGTTGCTGGGTAATGGTTTGTAGCGCTAAAAGATGGTCTCGCATATTTGCCATCATATGCTCTTGCATCCTGGGTGGGAAGTCTACCTGTATACGTGTATCACTGGCTATAGAAGGTAGAGTATAAATAATTAATAAAAAAACGATACTATATTTAAAAAACATAATAATAACCAAAGTTTAAAAAGTATAGTTATATTACCATACAATGAGCATGGACATACATTATCCTTTTATTAAAAATAATACCAATATAAATAACAGCAACCTTTATTCTAAATCTAGTCCGAAGCATCTGGTACTCGTCTTGCCTTTCCTGCTACCGACAAAGCAGAAAACTGAATAGAAGACGCAATTTCATCAGTCGCTTTATGTGTTTTAACGGCACGCGCCATTGTAAGCCCTCCAATTAGTATACCAAGCATTGCCCAGGCGCGTGAACGGCATTCATCTCTGGACTTCCCCTGAAGGCCATGAGCGACTAATTCGACTATCTTTTTCATTTTTGCTTCATAAGCAGCATGGGTCTTGGGCCCAGTGCGTACCACTTCCGGTGAAAGTGTCGCTAAAGGACATCCACAGGGCAAATCATCTCTATGTGATTTGCCCAGGTAGTATTTAACAAAGTTCTGAACCCATTTTACTCCTCCTTCTTTCTGAAGTTTCGGAATAGTTTCAATTACATCATTAAGCCCGGCATCAAGAGCAGCATTAAATGCTTTATCTTTTGAACCAAAGTGTGCATAAAAAGCACCTGAAGTAACTCCTGCCGCTTTGGCAATGCCATCAACACCAATTCCATTATAGCCATTACTTCTAAAACTCTGGCTGGCTGCATCAAGCATTCGCTTGCGGGTTTGTTGTTTTTTTGGGGACATTTTTTCCATCAGAACTTCCAATTATTGTAACGATTAATATATCTCATTGACAAAGCAAAGGTGTTTGTGTTCATATAACATAGCGATCGATATATTTATTCAAGTATATCGATAGTTATATTGTATATGCATCAAATCTGCAATGCAAAAGCTCTCTGAGCATATAATTTACTATAATAACGCAGGTATCTTTCAGCTGTTCATTAAAACTATAAACTTACATTTTGAATTTATTAATTAATATCTGGTCAAAGAACATAACAAAAAAATAAATATCATGAATCTGATAATTATTAACGAATTTACTATTCAGGAACTAAAATGAAATATAAATATATTGGACAATCAGGATTAAGAGTCAGTCCAATTGCATTAGGGACTATGACATTTGGCACACAAAGTACAAAAAAAGATTCTTTTGCAATCATGGACAAAGCCTATGATGCCGGGATTAATTTTTTTGATACCGCTGAACTATACCCTGTTCCGCCAAAATCTCAACTGGCCGGTATAACTGAGTCAATTATTGGAGAATGGCTAAAAAATAAACCCAGAGATTCATTAATAATAGCAAGTAAAGTCGCAGGAGCAGCCAATGGCTGGTTTGTTCCACCCATAAGACACGGTCTGACAGCCCTTGACAGGTTTCATATAGAAAGAGCTGTTGAAGGCAGTCTAAAACGTCTGAAAACCGATTATTTAGATCTCTATCAAATTCATTGGCCAGACCAGCTGATCCCTATTGAAGAAACACTTGAGGCCATGGAGCGTCTGATAGAGAGTGGCAAAGTACGCTATATCGGTACTTCAAATGACACAGCTCATGGAGTAACTAAGGCCAATACAGCAGCAAAGTATTTGGGGCTCAGGCGGTTTGAGTCGGTTCAAAATAATTTTTCACTTCTAAACAGGCGAGATTTAGATGCATTGAAAGAAGTGTATATTAAAGAAAAAATTTCACTGCTTCCTTACTCCCCTCTTGCTGGTGGCGTTTTAACAGGAAAATATAATAGCAAGACGATGCCTGAACCCGCTCGCTTTACTGCTTATCAAAAAATCAAAGATCAACGAATGCAGAGCATGGCCAATCGTTTTTTGAACAAAAACACGCTATTATCAACTGAAAAATATCTGGAAATTGCAAAGCAGGCAAATATAAGCATGACAACATTAGCAATCGCCTGGTGTATGCAGTTTGATTTCATTGCATCAACAATTGTTGGGGCAACAATTCCAGAGCAGTTAAATGACACATTAGCTGCAATGCAAGTGGAACTTGATGAAGATATACTCACAAAATGTGATCGTGTACATAGCGAAATACAGTATCCAATGGGATAAAGTTATTTCTGATATTCAAAGAGATAATAAATAAAGCATTTTAATTCACCTTTGAATTAATTCAATCTGATAACCATCTGGATCTGAAATAAAAGCAATTATTTCATTACTGCCTTTAAGGGGAGATGGTTCCAGAACCACCACACCACCTTTATTTTTAATTTCTTTGCATGCTGCACTGCAATTATTGACACTAATAGCAATATGACCATAAGCATTGCCCATAGCATATTCAGAAACACCATAGTTATAGGTCAGTTCCAGAGCACATGACTCAGATTCTTCACTATATCCCAGAAAACAAAGTGAATATCCATCTTCAGGCTGATCAAGTTTCCTTAAAACTTTCATACCCAAAAAGTGAACATAAAACTTAATCGAACGCTCCATATCACTTACACGGATCATTGCATGCAGAATTTTTGATTTATTCATTTTCATTGGCTTTCAACATTTTGACTATCAAACAAGCTATACGGATAGTGATTTATATAGCATGAAGCATCAAGATACTTCATGCTTCCATTGTCACTTCTTTTTTATATAAAAATTAAATTTTCCGCCTTCAATTGTACTATCCAGCAATTCATTTCCTGTTTGCTTTACAAATGATTCAAAATCTTTAACTGATCCTGGATCGGTTGAAATGATGTGTAAAACTTCACCACTTTCAAGTTCTAAAAGTGATTTTTTTGCTCTGAGAATTGGCAAAGGACAATTCAGACCAGATGCATCTAACTCACTATTAAATATAGTCATAAATATATTCTCCTATTCTACTAATATTAAACACTATGACATCAAATACGTTTAACAAAACATTAAAGAACGATCACTATCAATAATCTGTCATATTAAAATTTTAATGATTATTGAAATATGAGTCATATTTTGTATATTCCTTAACTATCACGAATTAACCTACTCACATTCTGGCAATGTTCTGTATTCAAAAAGGCATTTTTATTGGTTAAAAATGCCCATAATTATGAACTTAGAATAAAAAATTTTAACCTTTTGAAATTGCAGTACCAAGTTCTTCATTAGTCATTGCTTTTCCATCAAGATTCCATGTGCCATCCACGGTATGAACAACATTAAAGTAAATATTTTTTTTTGGTTGTTTCCCTTCTGATAAATTATAAATAATATCGGTCGCTTCTCTGGCTATTCCTGTTTGTACTTCACGATCGATAAACGCAAATGCTGGTGTTTTAAATTCAATCCACGCCCCAGAAACATCTTCACCGCCTGAAAATGTCGAACCCTTTGGTATTAACTGAACCATTGATGTCACATTTGGCGTCATTACCTTGTTACCTGTTAAATTGTGCCATTTCAAAAATACATCAGTGATCTGTTTAACTGCATGTTTTTCAGTTCCTGAAGGTATAACACCTTCAGTGAGATATAGACTAAGAGGCATAATATTTCCCTTTTATTTGTTAAAAATTACTCAACACATCATATTGAGGCCACCATTTAATAACGATCGCAATATTATAATTACATAACGATCAATATATTGTCAATAGTAACGGTCGTTATTTTAATGGTTTATAAAATTCTTACAATTATTCACAGGGATGAGTTTTAGGAATTATTAATAACTCAATCGGTGGTTTTTATGCTTTTGATAGCATTGAAAATGCTAAAAAATATGTGAGGGGATGTATATTTTAGAAGACTAGGAAGCTGAATTATAATTGCTAAAAAATAAAATTCCTGAGGCCGGAATAAAATAACTTTTGAATACTCTAAAACTTCATTATTAGCAGCTTCTGGATAGCTGGTAATTATAGAATTGGATATGGACTTTATTCAGGCTATGATAGAAATTAGAAATAAAGTTATTAAGGTAAATAAAGAGAGATAAAAAATTTTAATCACCACTAATCCTGTGGCCACTAATTAAAATTTACAAGTTAAGGTATTTAGCTTAACTCTTTGATTAAATTGGTCGGGACAGAAAGATTCGAACTTTCGACCCCCAGCACCCCATGCTGGTGCGCTACCAGGCTGCGCTATGCCCCGAATATAGAAGAATATCTGGGATCAGATATCCTCTCTGGTGGCGCACATTATAAACACAGACAAGCCTCATATCAAGCGGTTTATGGTTTGTCATCACAATATTTAGCAGCCTTTCACCTGGTTCTAATCATTTTGACTAATCCAGGTTAGCCATTTCCCAATTTAAATTTAAAAAAATCACCTCAAGGATTATTTTTCGCTTTAACTTTTAATGGATTATAAAATTTTTTGTGTGAATGTGTGGGTTAGTTATTATAAGTTGCTGCTCCCCGGAGGTTAAAGAACTCATAGATGTCAATACGCATAATATCCACTAATGACAAATAGAAATGGGGAACAAAGGTTGGGTAAGTTGTAGGGAAATAGGATTATTAAATTTACAATACTAATCCAGCTCCATTTGTTTTAAGCCACTCTTTGCGCTCTCGGTAATCAGGCATAACCTTATCTACCTCATTCCAATAAGCATCAGAGTGATTTCGAAAATGCATATGGCAAAGTTCATGGACAACAACATAATCAATGATCCTCGGTGGTGCCATCATACATTTCCAATGAAAGGATAAAGCATTCGTTTTACTACAACTGGCCCAACGAAACCCCATTTCCTTAACAGCAACATTATCGGATATTACACCAACCTTTGGAGCAAAATATTCAATACGTTTTTTTATTCGCTGAAAACCTTTTTGTGAATAAAAATCTTCAAACACTTGCCTGGCTACATCCACACCATATTTATCAATTAAGTGACGGTTTAAGCAAAATCGCCCTTTTTTTAACTTTAAATCATCGGCCTGATCAGTCACTAAAGATAAACGATAAGAACGCCCAAGATAAAGAAAAGTTTCGCCATTAACCCACTCACGAACAACAGACGTTGCATTTAGATCACGCCATTCTGCCAGATTTCTGTAAATCCACATACGCTTACTTTCAACAACTGCATCCACCTTTTCAGGGCTATAACCACTTGGTGGACGCACAACCACAGAGCCGTTACGCTCAATGATTATATCCGTGGTTTTACGATCACTACCGGGTAGAAGCTGATAATCAATATCTCGAATACGTCGGGCATTCATTAGCCATTACCTCTTATCAGTTCATTATGTCTGTTTTTGGCCAGTTTCATAATCTCTACAGCAACACGTTCACGGTTTTGTTTAATTTCCTTGATGCCAGTTAAAGTTAAAGCTGTTTTTATATCGCTGCGGATTTTCTTTTGTTTATCGGCATTATTCCAAAAATCAATACTGCCAATACTGTCTTGCAGGGTATCAACAATGGCCTCCATTAATACTTTTATTTTAGCTTTAGCCTCAGTGGGTACTTCACCGTTTTCAAAGGCCTCGTTAGCAATATGCTCATAGAAGGTTGTGGCTTCTTTACTCATACCCTCTTCACCTGTCTTACGACCATGAACGGCTTCTGTTCGCAGTTTTTCAAGCTCTTCTGCCAGTTTTTCCCATTGATCCTGATGCTGGTCTATAAGATTTTCAACTTTCTCAGATAAGCTTTTATAAAAAGCAGGATCTTCATCATGATGAACGGTGCAATGTTTACGGATGGCATGTTCCATTTCACTCGCCTTCGCTTCAGCATTACCATCAGAGTGTTTATTCAGGTTTTCAATAAAATCTTCCGCTAACAGCTCAACAGGCGGAACCTGAGGATTAATACCCAGACTGATTAAATGTTCATTAATTAAATCTTTAACCTTTTGACCCGCATCACCCAGACTGAGACTCGTATCTTTGAAACGCTCTTTTGTCACTCTTAAAATATAACCAAAACGCTTTGCAGGCACTCGATAAGGATGAGCTGCCTGATGAGGCAGAACAATATCCATACTCATCAGGAATTTTTTCAAATAAACATCAAAATCTGCTCTTATTTTTTCATCTTTAAGCAGATTGACAGCGTTGTGAACCACTGCTGCATCTGCTTCAACATTGACTAACTTAGCCTGAACAAACTCTTCAAGTTGTGCTATTTGATTATCAGAAAATAATTGCAATAAGCGCTGGTAGCGTTCTTCCAATACAGGCATTTCAGAAGTAATGCTTTTCAATCCCTGAGTCAATTCTTGTTGTTCATCAGCTGCAGAGTAAAGCGATAAAGCATCAGTCAAATTTTCGGTTAAACCGATATAATCCACAATATAACCGCGCTTCTTACCTTGCTTAATACGATTAGTTCGGGCAATCGCCTGCAGCAGAGTATGTTCCCGGATTTTTTTATCGATATACATTACTTGTTCAATAGGTGCATCAAATCCTGTCAGAAGCATGTCACACACAATTAAAAATGCGATACCAGTATAAACTTTATCTGGATCCTCCATATTAAAAGGACGACAAAAATTATCAACCGCATTCCAGGCTTTAGCCTGTTTACGAGCTTCAGTGATATAGGCAGCTTCATTTGTTCCATCACCAGAAATCACAACAGCTGCTTTTAAGAAAGCAATTTTTTTAATCAGCTCATTATTCGCTGGAGACTCAGACTTAAGGTGTGCTATGCGTTCCTGCAATGCATCATTTATTGCAGTTTGATAGCGTATGGCAGCTATTTTTGAATGACAGACCACCTGAGCTTTAAATCCATTAGGAAAAATATGCTCAAGGTAGTGATTAACAATATCTTTGGCAATGGCATTGATCCGTTGCTCAGCTTCTAAGATATCTCCAGTAGCACCGTATTTCTTTTTAATTGCCAGCAATTCTTCTTCACTGAGATCTTTAAATAAATTTTCAAATTCTGTTTCAAAGCCAAATTTATCATTTAAAGCAGAATCAGCAGTTCGGCCTTCATAAAGAATTTGCAGTGTAGCCCCATCATTCACAGCATCCATCAAACGATAGGTATCAATATACTCCCCAAAGCGCTTATAAGTTTTCTTTTCCCCATGACGATCAGTGATCAGCGGTGTACCCGTAAAAGCAATCCGGGCTGCATTAGGAAAAGCTTCAAAAATATTATCTCCCAGATCAGATCCCTGAGTACGATGAGCTTCATCGATCATAAGAACAATCCGGGATGAAGCATTGACCACACCAAAGGTTTTACTCGCAGGCATAGCCTGATAAGTACCTAAGGCTTCAGCTACTTTCAGTGGCAAGCTTTCCTCACGTATCTGAAATTTATGCACCATCACCATATTAATATCTGAACTATCCGTTGAGAGATCTTCACGTAATGAATAGGTACTATCAATGGTATTAACACGCCCACCAATTAAAGTCGCTGTTGTTGTCAGCTGATCTTCCAAATCAACACGATCATTAATCAAGAGAATTTTATAATCACTTAAATCAGGTGTTGCTCGAAGCATCCGAGCAACAAAAACCATGGTTAAACTTTTACCAGATCCTTGTGTATGCCAAACTACCCCACTTTTTTCAGCAACTGTTTGACCATTGCGTAATCTCTCGACGATTTTATTGGCAGCTCGAAATTGCTGATAACGGCACACGACTTTAATTTGAGGGCCACCATCAGTATCCATAAACACCGTTGAAGTACGCAGAATACTAAGTAGATTATCTTTATTGAGCATGCCATTGATTAATTGCTGTTGCTGATTCATCCCCTCTGCCGGGGCATCCTTATCAGGCCACTGAGTTTTCCATGGGAAAAAATGTTCCAGCTCTGAGGTAATGGTGCCAAAATCAGCTTCCAGTCCACAGGTACGGATCAATATCATCGCCGTATGAAATAAGCGAGGCTCACCCTCTTTCAAACCTTGCTGCCGGGTTGACTTGCGCTGATTCATATAACGTTGTAATTGCTCAAATGCTTCAGGCATAGGATTGGCACAATTAGGGCCACCTTTTTTACATTCCACCACAGCAAGGGGAATACCATTTACAAACAACACAAGATCTGGAATGATAAATTGCTTCACACAGCCTGGGGTATCAATACGAAACTGATTAATGGCATGAAACTGATTCTTGTCTGGATTAGCAAAATCAATTAACTTCACTACAGGATCTTGTTCACCTGTTACTTCATTGACATCAACCTGAGCCTTAAACAATAGTTTTTGGATGGCTTCATTTGCTTCTAATAAAGTACGGTTAGGCTGACGTAAGATCTGATCATATAAATCCTGAAGCTGTTTTTTTGTCAGCCACTCTTCACCTGATACCGTGGTATTAATTGCAGAGACTGCTTTAAAAAAAACATCCGGTAATAGCCATTGACGAAAATTCTGTCGCAAGCTTTTCTGCGGATCCTGAGGAATATCTGAACCCTGATCAATACTATTCCAGTTCAGATCACTCAACTGGGCTAAAAATGGCTGCTCAACTTCAGTATATTCGCTCATTCTTTCCCCTTTAGCCGCTTCACTTCCCTGTCAAAGTCTGAAATATATTCAACATCCTGCTGTTTTCGATAGACTTCATATTCCTGTGCCGCTTTTAACTTAGCCTGATGAGCACTGACTTTGCCTTTATCCTGTAGGATTGGATAATTGGACAGCTCCAGAAAACCATCCAGAAATTTTACCCAATCCGTCATTTTCATCACAATCCCACGTTCAGCTCGGTTTTCAGCCAAGTCCAGATAAGCAGAAACAATACGATTCAGCTCTTTAATATGGGCTTCACTCAGGTAGTTTTTCGCCACCGTGGTATCAGATTTTAAAATTTTTCCCTCAGGGGCATGCTGCCATGTCGTCAGCCCCAGATTAATGGTATTGGCATCCACATTTGAATAGATAATTTCTGCTGCGGTTTTACCACTAATCGCCCAGTGCAGTTTATTCTGCACACTGGCAAAGAAATTTTTAGTCGTAGGAGCCTGTTGGTCATAATCAGCGGCTAACACATACAGATCGGTGATTTTTTGATAAAATCGTCGTTCACTGGCACGAATTTCACGGATCCGTTCCAGCAATTCATCAAAATAATCCTGACCAAAGACCTGATTTCCCTGTTTAAGACGCTCATCATCTAATATAAAGCCCTTAATGATAAACTCTTTAAGATGTTGAGTTGCCCAGATGCGGAACTGTGTGGCCTGATAACTATTGACCCGATAGCCAACAGCAATAATGGCATCAAGATTATAATATTGAGTGCGGTAGTTTTTACCATCATCGGCAGTATGTTCCAAAATGGAACATACTGAATCAGCCACTAACTCTTTGCTATCAAAGATATTTTTTAAATGTTTGCTAATTGCAGGTCGCTGGACACCAAATAATTCAGCAAGTGCTTTTTGAGTGAGCCAGACAGTTTCATTCTGGAAGTAAACATCGACTTTGATATTGCCTGTTTCTGAGCGGTAGAGCAGGAATTCGCCCTGATTTTCTGGTGGAATATTAGTTGGCATTGATGGCCTCATTTTCATCAACTTTGACCTGAACTTTGCCAGTTAGGAGGTCATGCATTAGGCCTGACTTTTGTTGTAAAAGTTTAGTCTTAGTTCTTTCTTCATTATTGATTTTCATTTCAATGGTTTTAAGTTGCAATGAAATAGCCTCTTGCTCTTTTATTCCTGGGGTGGGAAGTAGAACCCTTTTTATATTACTAAGATTAATTCTTGGTCTGGTAACTCCCTGCTCATATTTACGAATTTGATGTCTAGCTCCTGAAGTGTTCATATAATACATGATAAATTCATTACTCCATTTTTCTAATTTACATCTAAGACGAAAACAATCTGCTTTATTTATGGCGGCTGGTAAATCAAGAGGATATTGACAGGATCTTCCTACTGGATATTTATCATCTCCTAGTCCTGCAATGAGAATGTCTGAAGGAATAACTTTATTCCTGATAAGAAAATTAGCATGGTCATGTGAAACATAGGCTCTATCTGTATCGTTGTACATAGTTGATTGAATATTTTGAAGGCGTACTACTCTTACACCTGCATCAATCACATAGTGTTCTGTTTTAAGATTTGAGCCGAATGGCCCATCAACAATAGAATCTTTAACAGCATCCAATAAATCAAAATCCCATTCTTTAGGAATCCAGCCAATAGGAGTTTCTTTATATAATTCTGGAGCTTGTTCTTTGGGTGGACGGAGTTTGCCATCAGCTGTGATACCACGAGTAAACAAGTCATGCATTAAGCCTGTTTTTATTTGCTGATATTTCTCAATCAGTGCTTCTGTTTTTTCGATTGTTTGGTCAATTTTTTCTAGAATCTTATAAATTTTTTCTTGAAGGCGAATGCTCTTAGGAACTTTTAATGGTATTTTTTCAAGAATAGGCACTCGGATTTCAGCAAAAGTACTACCTTGTGCCCATGCAATTACATTTGGCTTTTTAAACAAAAGCTCATAATACAAAAATTTTGGGAGTATTTTTTCATTAGCAACAATACCGGTTATCCCTTGCTTGGTCGCAAGTTCAACATAAGCAATCCCAACCTTCCCAATAGTTGCCCCCGTTGATAAAATTACTGTATTTAAAGGCCATAGTTTTGATGTGCAAGAAGCTAATCCTCTTACAGATAAATTTTCTTTGGTTTTATATATTTTTCTTTGTATATCAGATATAACTACCCATGGTATATTGCCACCAAAATTTCTGCTATTTTCTCTTGAAGGTGTTCCTCCATCACCAATATCCTTTACAAAATACTTTAGTTGCTTTTTAATCCAGAGTTGTTCTTCACTCATATTCCAACTCCATCATAAATAATTTCAACTGCTCAGAAGCTGCATCTCTTTCCTCTTCAATCGTTTTAGCTGTAATCGCATATTTATTCCAGAGATTTTCAATGGCTTTAATACAAACTCTCTGATCTGCACATAAATAAGTTTGGTAAGTATTCATCAACACTTGTTGCAAACGTTCAATAATCACAGTTCTGGCTTCATCATTGGAAATTTTTTGCCGTGCACTTTCAACCAACTCATCACGCTTATTCTCAATACCCTTAATGATTGCTTTTAGCGCCTTGACTTCATCTTCCAAAAGATTATGGCAGTGCAGGCTTTGAGTCAGTGATTGTGCCTGTTTATAAGCAGATTCACCTTGTTCTATGGCTTCTTTAAGTGGTTCAGAAAATTCAGAGTCATATTGAACTTCAGCAGCCAGTTCAAGGAGCCGTTGACCATTGTTAAATTGCGGATCTTTTTGAGTCAGACCTTCAGTACAGTAAAAACCTTTTTTCACTCCCTTAGGTAATAGATCAGCCACATTGATTTCGGCAAATAGATTAGCAGCCAAATCTTTCAGGAGTTTGAGCTGAGCTTTCCATTCAGCATTCACCTTTTTCAATTTTTCTTTTTTGTTTTTAACATCACTACTGGCCATAACTCCAGTGTTTTCAGTATCTTCAAAATCCTCTTCATCTGCGGCAGAAAACAGAGCCTGTAATTCAGTCAATCGGGACTGTGCCTGTTCAATATCTTGCAAAACTTCTGGAAACTGACTCTGCAATATTTCTTGTTCAGGGATCAGTTCTGGTCCCCAGCCACTGGCCGCAATGGATTTGAAATCTGCTTTTAAACAATCCACATAATTGGCAAAGGCACCTCGAACCTGTGAACTGGTCAGGAGTTCTTGTTCTTCCAGTTGTTCAGAAATACTGCTTAACAAGCTGCTGCGCATTAAATACACATTACCTGCATTTTTATGTTGCTGTTGTGAACGAAGAGCCGGATCTGGGGCTAATGCTTCAACAATGGGTAAGTTATTCTGCCACCATGTTTCAAGTTGTTGCATAAACAGTTTCTGACACTCAACAATCCCCTGGTGTTGACTCACAAAATCAGCAATATCACGCTTTTCACTGATCACTTGAGCAATAGACAAATAGCTCTTATCTCGTTCCTCAAAGCAATCTTCACGTAAACCTGTATAGTTATCCCAGAAGTGCTTTAAATTCTCCACCTCTGATATAGGGACACCACCATGCAAATGGGCACGGACATCCTGAGGCTCTGGTGGTGGTGCATTATCTACATAACGACGAATATTACAATTATAGTCTTCTGCTTCAATTTCAGTTTTTGGCACTTTACGGGCATACGTGGGAATTGCTCCTGCATTCCCAGCACTTCCGCCATCCCTGGCAGTCGTAGCAGGAATATCTTCGCCTGAACGGTAAGCAAAAATAATTTTATCTATATCCTCAGGTCGTAGATGATTCTGTGCTTTTCCTTCACGATATTCACGATCACCATTGATAAAAAGTACATGATCACGTTCAGCTGCACCCTGTTTATTAATAACCAGAATACAGGCTGGAATACCCGTACCATAAAACAGGTTACTGGGCAGACCAATGATGGCTTCAAGATAACCATGTTCAATGAAATGCTTGCGTGCTTCACGCTCTTCTCCACCACGAAATAAGACTCCATGTGGCATCACTGAAGCCAGGCGACCGTCATGTTTGAGAACTGCAAGCATATGCTGAACAAACATAAGATCGGCTTTTTTGCCCTTTTCAGGCATCATGACAGGGAATCGGCCAGGGAATTTAAGTTCTTTTTTACTATAATTCTGGCTGAATGGCGGATTGGCAACAACCCGATCAAACCGTTTAAGCTCATTGCCTTCATCAAAATGCTGTGGTTCTTTGAGAGTATCTTCCTGACGAATATCTGCATGTGAAATACCATGAAGGAGCATATTCATTTTACAAATAGACCAGGTGGTACCAATTTTTTCTTGCCCATTTAGAGACAATTCATCAACATTACCATCATTTTCCCGCAGATAATCCCGTGTTTGAATTAACATACCACCAGAGCCCACAGTTGGGTCATATATGCTCATTCCTTCCTGTGGATCACAAATCTCAACACAGATCCTGACCACTTCAGCAGGCGTATAGAATTCTCCCGCTTTTTTTCCGGCAGAATCAGCAAAATATTTAATCAGCCATTCATAGGCTGCGCCCAATAAGTCAGGGAATTCAAAATCATCATCTTTCAAAGGGATTTTTTCAAAGTTTTGTACAAAATCAGCCAGCGTGTCATCATCCAATGTACGCTGGCCAATCTTTCGGTTAAAATTGATGCTTTTCAGGACATCTTGCAAAGCATCAGGGTTAGCATCTTCAATCGCTTCCAGAGCTTTATTCAGAGTAGTGCCAACACTTTCTTTAACATGTTTAAGGGCCGGACGATGAATTATTGTAATTTCACCATCCTCAAGCTTCTCTTCATCCCAGCCCTGATTCCATCGTGCTCGCTCTGGCACAAAGAAATATTTACCAGAATAGTTATCTGAATCATTCAACTCAATTTTAATATCGTCCTCATCCATGCCTTGAGCTGCAAAGCGTTCTCTCAATTCAGCCTGCCGCTGATCGAACAAGTCACTGGCACGTTTAAGGAACAACATACCAAAAATATATTCTTTATATTCACTTGCATCCATGCTGCCACGCAGATCATCACAGGCGGTTAACAAAAGGCTTTCCAGACGAGAGAGTGTTAATTTAAGATTCATTTATTTCCTATTGTTGGTGTATTTTTGAAATTTAAGGGCTGTGTAAGTGATTAGCGTAAAAAGTAGACAAGTTACCGAACACAGCGTGTCTTTTGGCCTGATTAGTTCAGAGCTTTTCATTGATCATAAAAACCGCTCCACCAGAGACTGTTGATCTTTCATGATTAAGATCATATCAGGAACCTTGCTAACAGATAAATGTTAACAGATGAATGTTAACAGATGAATGTTGGGAATAGCTATCACGATTAATACTTTATACGGGTCGAGGCATTTGATGCAATTTCATATGAGAATTTCTTAGCATAGTGAAATGCACCATGGGAATAGATCAGCCATAATTTTACTTTAGTCTCATGCACCATAATAGTGCGTCCACTAGCTTAAAATAAGCCTGATTATCAATGTTTTCCTTTATTAACATAAGTTTAAATTATTTGGCCTGTTAAATGCCTTAAAAGAATTATTAATAAACAATTCAAGAGAACACACCCATGTCTGCAAGCAAACTGAATTTGTTTTCCTTTACCGGAAAAACAAAGATTCTGCACTTAACCTGGATTGCTTTTTTTATCAGCTTTTTTGTCTGGTTTAATCACGCACCCCTTCTTATTGCAATTAAAGAAACTCTGGGCTTAAGCTCTCAACAAATTAAAACACTGTTAATCTTAAATGTAGCCCTGACCATTCCTGCCCGTATCATTATCGGTATGCTGGTTGATAAGTTTGGTCCCAAAAGAACCTATGCCTCACTCTTATCACTGGGTAGTATTCCCTGCTTTATGTTTGCTCTGGCTGATACATTTGAGCAACTTGCATTGGCTCGTTTCTTAATGGGTTTTGTCGGTGCTGGATTTGTCATTGGTATCCGCATGATGGGCGAGTGGTTCCCTGCAAAACAGGTAGGCGTTGCTGAAGGTATATATGGAGGTTGGGGTAATTTCGGCTCTGCTGCTGCTGCAATGAGCCTGCCAACGATTGCTCTGGCTTTTGGTGGTGATGATGGTTGGAGATATGCCATTGCTTTGACCGGGGTAATTGCTCTGATTTATGCAGCCATTTATTTCTTCAGTGTCACCGATACACCTAAAGGTTCAACTTACTTTAAACCAAAGCGTATAGGCGCCATGGAAGTCACTTCTAAAGGTGATTTATATTTTTACATTTTAATGTCAATTCCAATGTATGCTACCTTATCATTACTCACCTGGAAGCTTTCTCCAGCAGGAGTCAGCTTACTTGAGGGCAGTACTGCTAATATGATTTATGCAGGTATTTGGATTTTATTCTTATACAATGTTTACAAAATATTTCATATCAACAGTGAACACTTAAAAAAACCTGTCCCTGAAATTCACCGTTATAAGTTTAAACAGGTTGCTATTCTGGATTTAGCCTACATGGTGACCTTTGGCTCTGAGCTGGCAGTAGTTTCTATGTTACCTTTGTTCTTCTATGACACCTTTAGCGAAAGTCATGGTGTAACAGCAGTGATGGCGGGTTTGTTAGCATCTGGTTTTGCTTTTATGAATCTGATTGCCCGCCCTGGTGGAGGACTTATCAGTGATAAATACGGCCGCAAAAAATCATTGACCATATTTTTGTTAGGGCTGGTTGCAGGTTATTTTATTATGAGTCAAATTGAATCCAGCTGGTCATTATTTTTAGCTGTTATGGTCACTATGCTTTGTTCATTTTTTGTACAAGCTGGGGAAGGCGCGGTCTTTGCCATGGTACCACTGATTAAACGTCGCATGACTGGTCAAATTGCTGGTATGGTGGGTGCCTATGGTAATGTCGGTGCTGTATTATTTCTCACTGTACTTTCATTTGTCTCACCACAGATATTCTTTTTAACCATCGCTGGAGCAGCACTTTTTGTACTGATTGCCATTCAGTTTATTGAGGAGCCCAAAGGACATATGGCTGAAGTTTTACCTGACGGCACGGTTGAGATGATTGAAGTGGATTAATTGACAATTAGCACTTAATACACAAGAATCTTAATATGAATAAACCCATAAACAAAAAGCTGGAGATCAGTCTTGGTTCCTTTAGTGATAAAGGTATTAAGGCTGACAATGATGATTGTCTCGGGTCTCAGATACCAGAAAAACAGATCCTTAAAAACAAGGGAATTGTTATTGCCATTGCAGATGGCATGAGTTCCAGTGAAGCAGGCAAAGAAGCAAGCCATGCCTGTATCAGTGGTTTTATCAATGATTATTATAGTACCCCCGATTCATGGACGGTAAAAAATTCATCACAAAAAATCATCTCTGCACTGAACAGCTGGTTATATAGCCGAGGCCATACCGATTACCAAAGTGCCAGAGGGATGGTCACCACACTGACACTGTTGGTATTAAAATCAACCACTGCCCATATTTTTCATATTGGTGACTCACGCATTTATCGCTTACGTGATGGTGAACTGGAGCAATTAACCCGAGATCATCGATTCTGGGTTTCCGACGAAAAAAATTATCTTAATCGGGCAATGGGTATTGATCTGCATCTGGATATTGATTATCGCAAAATTCCCCTGGAAAAAGATGATATTTTTTTATTATCCACTGATGGCATTCATGATTTCATCACCACTAAATCACTCAGGGAAATACTCTCTCGTTCCAGTAGTATTAATTATGATAATAATTTATTAAAACAAACCTGTTTTGAAATTGCCCAACAGGCCAGCAAGAATCAGAGTGATGATAATTTAAGCCTGCAGTTGTTAAAAATAGATAATTTACCACTGGCTGAGGAAGAAGAGGTGCTGCAAAAGGCCCATGAACTGCCATTTCCTCCTCCGTTAGAGCCTGGAATGATCCTTGATGGTTACCAGATCATTAAAGAAATTCATGCCAGTAAGCGTACCCAAATTTATACCGCCCTGGATCAAGACACTAAACAAACCGTTATTTTAAAGACACCTTCTATTAATTATCAGGATGATGAATTTTTTATCGAACAATTTCTCCACGAAGAATGGGCTGGCAAACGTATTGATTCACCCTATGTTCTAAAAATCATCAGCCTGGAAAAAAAACCACGTACACTCTATTATGTGGCAGAATTTCTCGAAGGGATCACCCTGAGGGAATGGATGCAGAAAAATCCTTTGCCGCCAATTGAACAGGTGTTGCCCATTATTGAACAGATAACTCGGGGCTTAAGAGCATTTCATCGTCTGGAAATGTTACATCAGGATTTAAAACCTGAAAATATAATGATCTCCCCAGAAGGAAAAGTTAAAATTATTGATTTCGGCTCTGTTAAAATTGCCGGTATCAATGAAATGAAAAAGCAAACATCAGATGAAACTATTTTAGGTACAGTTAACTATAGTGCACCTGAATTTTATCTGGGTCAGTCCGGTGATGAACGCAGTGATTTATATTCACTGGCCGTTATTACCTATGAACTGCTGAATAATCACTTACCCTTCGGCAGGGATATGCCGGAAAAAGCGACTTATCGACAACTTTCCCAATTACAATATGTTGCCAGCATTCATTTAAACCCGATGGTGCCCAACTGGATGGATGGTGCTATACAAAAGGCGCTGTCATTAGATATTAAAGTTCGCCATGAGGATGTGTTTGAGTTCCTGCACGATCTACAAAATCCAAATCCTCACTTTTTGGAAACCAATGCAATCCCTCTTATTGAGCGTAATCCAATGCTTTTTTGGCGAACTTTCAGCATTATTTCATTGTTCTTAAATTTAATCCTTTTTTATTTTCTTGCCACCTGAGAACCTCAATTAACAGTAATCGCTTCATGTATTGGCTTCATTGCAACTTCTTTAGTAAAATAAGTATCTGTATTTAATAAAGAGTAAAGGTTCATCATCATGGCCAGTAATGCATTTAGTTTTGAAAGTTTTTTTGTTCGTTTGTTTTTTGCACTTATTTTAGTTTTTGCAACATTTAACCCCAGCGGTTATTCTTTTTATCACTGGATACTCACTGGCCTGGAAACAGGTTTTGAACCATTAATGGCTTTTTCTGCTATTATCCTGCTTATTGGCTGGGCTGTTTATATTCGTGCAACAATTACATCATTAGGTATTATCGGCTTAGTTCTGGCTTTTGCTTTCTTTGGTACCTTGTTGTGGATGGTCATCGACTGGGGAATTGTCCCTGCTGACAGTATTCAAACTATCACTTATATTGTTTTGAGTTTATTATCCATGGTATTAGCAATCGGTATGTCATGGTCACATGTTCGACGCAGGATGTCCGGCCAGGTTGATGTTAATGAAACCGATGATGATCTCAGATAAATAGACTGGAAGCTTGTTATTAAGCTTCTTTTTGCTATCCTTAAATAGCCTCTACTACTTTAAGACTATTATATGCCCCGACTGGATCTTTCAAAAATACATTTTCTTATCATTGACGATTTTGCCAATTATCGCTCAATGCTCCGCTCAATTCTGGTCAGCTGCGGCGCTCAACACATTGACGATGCCAAAGATGCTGCTGATGCCTTGAAAAAAGTCACCTATAACAAGTTTGATGTTATTTTGTGCGATTATAATCTCGGTGACGGTCAAAATGGGCAGCAACTACTTGAAGAAATCATGCATCGCCATTTAATTCCTTATGGCACAATTTACATTATGATCACCGCAGAAAATGCCCAGAGTATGGTCATGGCGGCAGTGGAATACCGCCCTGATGGTTATCTGAACAAACCCTTTCCAAAAGACTTATTACTTAAACGTCTGCAAATGCTGGTTGAAAAAAAATCAATCATGAAGGATATTTATAAGGCTTACAATAAAAAAGAATATTCTAAAGCTTTAGCAATCGCAGATGAAAAGATAGCTATACACAGTCGGCAGGCTTTAGATATCGGCAAACTCAAAGGTGAGATTGCTCTGGCAGGAAATGAGTTGGATATCGCCCTGAAAGTCTATGAAAAAGCACTCGACATAAGAGACTTTCAATGGGCAAAAGTAGGCAAAGCAAAAGTATTAATCGAACAAAACAAACACAAATCAGCTCAGTCTCTACTGGAAGAAGTCATCAAGGAAAATAATAATTATATTGAAGCTTATGATCTGTTAGCACAGATTTTAGAATATCAGGGAAAGACTAAAGAAGTACAGAATGTCCTCAGCAATGCCACTAAAATATCTCCCAATACAATCTCCAGACAGCAGCATCTGGCTCAGGTTGCACTGCAAAACAATGATCAGAACACTGCAGAAAAATCATTAAAAAAAGCCATACTGCATGGCAAAAATTCCTGCTTTGGCAGCATCAATGACAATATGAATCTGGTCAAACTCTATGTTGACTCCGGCAAGGGCAAACAAGCCACCCAAACAATTCGTTCTGCGCAAAAAACCTATAAAAAAGATAAAGCCGCATTACTGCATACTCAGTTTGTTGAAAGCATGGCGCAACTCAAGTTGGGACATGAAGATAATGCCCGTGATTTATTTCAGCAGGCCATTGCTAATATTCATGGACACCTATCTGAATTATCTCCTGAATTTCAAAAAGATCTCATCGCCACAACTGAAGATCTGGGTGAAACAGAGCTAGCCGAAGCTCTAAAAGATGATATTAATAATAAAAATGGTCATGAACAGAGCAATATTGGAGAAATGACTAAAAAATACCACTACCTTCTTCAAAATGGTAAGGGTATGCGACTCTATAATAACAATCATTTACTTCAATCCACCCGAATATTTGCGGATGCTGCTGAGAACCTGCCCGATAGGATCTCTGTCAATATGAATGCTGCACAGGCCTATTTATTTTATCTCAAAGGAACTGGTAAAAATCCTGACTTACTTGACAGGGCAAGGCATTTTCTTGATATCAGTCAAAACCTGGACAAAAATAATAAAAAATACCAAAAGCTGGAACACATTTATTCGGAGCTTAGTTAATGTCCCATTCACAAACCGATACTGCATATTCTTCTGAGCAATTTAATGCTGTCTTAATGTCATTCATCCATGATATTAAAAACTCTCTGCTAATCTCCTTAAGTGGCCTTGAAATACTGTATCACAACCTTGATTCAGCACTTCCCGAACAAAAGGAAAGCATATCCACTATTCAATATGAATTGCATCGTATTAATAACTCGCTGGTACAACTACTTTCATTGTACAAAATGGAAACCCATTTGTTTTCGATACAGCCTGATCAGTATAATCTCTACGACTTTCTTGATGAGCTCATTATCAACAATACTCAAATAAGAGCCCGTCATGATTTTTCAATTGATATGGATTGTGATGACAGTATTGAATGGTTTTTTGACAAAGATTTGATTTCAACCATCATTAACAGCACTATCAATAATTCAATTCGCTATGCTGATAAACACATCAAACTCAGTGCGGCAATAGAAGGTGACTATCTTAAAATAATTATTGAAGATGATGGTAAAGGATTTTCAGAGAAGATGTTTGCCCATCCTGATACATTGGAAACAGCGATTAATATGCAGTCTGGCAGCACTGGACTTGGGCTTTATTTTGCAGAAAAAATTGCTAATATTCACACCAATAAAGACAGAACAGGTTCAACCATAATTGATAATGACTCACAATTGGGCGGCGGACGGTTTACACTTCTATTACCTTAGATTCTGACCTTATGATATTTTCTTTAGCAACAAAAAAGGCTGTTCCTCATAACAAGGAACAGCCTTTTTTACAAAGTAATTTGTAAAAGCTAAAATTTACTCAGCTTCAACAATAACCTTGACAGTTGCATTAACGTCAGTATGCAGATGAATAACGATATCATATTCACCCAACTCACGAATTGCACCTTCTGGCATACGGACTTCACGTTTTTCAACCTGAATACCTGAAGCGACTAATGCTTCTTCAATATCACCATTGGTTACAGAGCCAAACATACGACCTTCATCACCGGCCTTACGAACAATAACAATTTCCTTATCATTTATTCCTTCAGCACGGCTCGTGGCCGCTGCTAATGACTCAGCCGCAGTTGCTTCAAGCTCAGCACGACGTGCTTCAAACATTTTAATGTTTGGCTTTGTTGCTGGCAATGCTTTACCATTAGGGATAAGGAAGTTACGACCAAAACCTGCTTTTACAGAAACTTGATCGCCCAGTTCGCCCAGATTATTAATTTTTTCTAATAGAATAATGTTCATGTGAACTCTCTCTAAATTATATTAGGTAAAGTTTTTTCTTCCTTTACCTTTTCCTGTACTATCTTCAAGTCAAAATCTTTCTCTTTATAAAAAAGTTATAAAGAGAAAGGTTAATCGTGACTATCAGTGTATGGAAGTAAAGCCAGGTAACGAGCACGTTTAATTGCTGTAGACAGCTGACGCTGATATTTAGCACTTGTGCCAGTAATACGACTGGGTACAATTTTACCGTTTTCCATGACATAGTTCTTCAGGGTAGCCAGATCTTTATAATCGATCTCAGTGATACCCTCAGCAGTAAAACGACAGTATTTTCTACGACGGAAATAGCGTGACATTTTTCTTCACCTTTTCTTTTTAATCTCTATTTAAATACAAGTTAATGAGTTTTAATTTAATCATTAACCTTAACTAATGGTCTTACTTTAAGCTTTACTTTCAGCAGCTTTTTCTTCAGTTGCTTTAGCAGGCGCAGACTCTTCTTTCTCTTTAGCCAGAGGAGAAGGATCAGTGTATGGACCTTTCATAGAGATGATTAGATTACGGATAACGGCATCGTTAAATTTAAAAGCATGAGTTAATTCATCAATGCTTGCTGGCTCACACTCAACATTCATTAATACATAATGAGCTTTGTGGATTTTATTAATTGGATAAGCCAGTTGACGGCGTCCCCAATCTTCCAGACGGTGGATACTTCCACTATTAGATTCAATAGTTGAACGGTAACGCTCTATCATAGCAGGTACTTGTTCACTCTGATCCGGGTGGACAAGAAATATTATTTCATAATGTCTCATTTAGACAATCCTTACGGGTAATTAGCCTTTAAGAGTGGTTAATCAGCTTTCCAGACAATTAATTAAAATCGCCAAAAAGCAAGGAGATGACAAGCCTCATGGCTGTCAAAGGTGCGGTATTATATTATTTATTTAAAGGGATTTCAATAGCTGATTTCAATGACTTACTTATCTGAAATATCATCAAGCAGCTGCTCTAATTCAGCTTGTATTTCCTGGGGATTGCAATCACTACCCTCTGAGGCACTTAAATCCAGGTTACCTAAAAAGTCTTTGACGGAAATTTGCACATCAATTGCAAAGGTAGTTTTGCCATTATCTCTTTTAAAGCGTTTGATACGAGTGCTGCCCGCTTTATGAGCAATCTGGCGTAATTCGGATTCTGTCCCGGCAATTCGTATTTTCAGCATAAGAGTTTCTTCCTTATTTTACTTGTTAGCGCGTTGGCGAGCCGCCTCAAATAAACTAATGCCAGTTGCAACTGAAACATTAAGGCTTTCAACACTGCCTTGCATAGGAATTTTAACCAGAGTATCGCAGTTCTCTCTCGTTAAGCGTCTCATTCCTTTACCTTCAGTACCCATAACCAGAGCTAAGGGACCGCTAAGATCACTATCATAGATTGTATCATCAGTTTCCCCTGCTGTGCCAACAATCCAGATTTGATAACTTTTAAGGAGTTTAAGTGTGCGTGCCAGATTGGTAACCTGGATCAGAGGAACACTTTGATCAGCACCGCAAGCGACTTTTCTTACCGTTGGTGTGAGTGAAACTGAACGATCTTTGGGGACGATTATTCCATGAACACCTGCTGCATCTGCAGTACGTAAACAGGCACCGAGATTATGAGGATCCTGAACACCGTCTAAAATCAGTAAAAAAGCAGGAACCTCTAAACTTTGCAGCAAATCATCTAAAAAACTTTCTGACTTAACTTTAGGTGCACGGCTTTGAGCAACAACGCCCTGGTGATTACCGCTGGTCAGTTCATCCAGTTTTTTACGTTGAACAAAAGTGACTTTAACGGACTTCTTTTTAGCCAGTTCAACGATGCTGATAATACGTTTATCTTTTCGACCCCGATCAACATAAAGAGCGGTGATTTGCTCTGAGGCAATATCACCACCCTCGCCGTGTGCAGCATCTAAACTCTTAGAGTCTGCACAATAGTTAAGTGCTGATTTTACTGCATGGATGCCAAAAATCAGTTCATCCATCGACGTCTTCTATTGTTCTTCTTTTTCGGCTTTTCCTTAGCGTCAGGACGTTTGTCTGGCTGTTTTGATGACGCCTGTGGTGTTTTTTTCTGGAAGCTTTTCTTAGATTTCTTTTTCTTATCTTTAGAAAAATCACCACCACGGCTTTGACCTGAAGCTTTCAACGCAAAGTCAATTTTACGCTCATCCAGATTGACTGCAGCAACTCTGATACTGATTTTATCACCCAGTTGATAAGACTGCCCGGTTCGCTCGCCTTTCATTTTGTGATTCATTTTATCAAAGTGATAATAATCATCTTTCAGTGCAGTGATATGGATAAGACCTTCAACATGGATCTCATCCAGAACAACAAACAGACCAAAACCAGTGACAGTACTGATCCTGCCGTCAAATTCTTCGCCGACTTTATCCAGCATATATTCACATTTCAGCCAGTCTGTGGCATCACGGGTTGCATCATCAGCGCGACGTTCAGTAATGGAACAATGCTGTCCCAAGTCAGACATCTGTTCAACGCTATAACCGTAAGTGGATGCTTTTTGTCCACGAACAATATGTCTGATTGCCCGGTGAACCAATAAATCCGGATAGCGACGTATGGGTGAAGTAAAGTGGGCATAAGCCTCAAATGACAGACCAAAATGACCAACATTTTCTGCTTCATAAACAGCCTGAGACAGGCTGCGCAGCATAACAGTCTGCAGCACTTCAAAATCAGGACGTTCTTTTATTTCATTGAGCAGCTTAGAAAAATCTTTAGCCTGAGGTTCATCACCACCATCCAGAGTAATTCCCAGAGGTGAAAGGAATTCTTTCAGAGCCTTCAACTTGTCATCAGTTGGCCCTTTATGGTTACGGTACAGAGCAACAATTTTATTTTCCAGAAGGAAATTAGCAGCGCTGACATTGGCTGCCAGCATGCATTCTTCAATGACTCGATGGGCGTCATTACGAATAATAGGTGTCAGCTTTTCGATTTTTCTGTCTTCACCGAAGACAATTTGTGTTTCTACTGTTTCAAAATCAATAGCACCACGTTGTGAGCGTTTTTTAGCCAGTGTCTGATATAACTGATAAAGTTCATGCAGATGTGGTAATAAATCAGCATGTTGTGCACATAAATCAGCATCACCATCAATCACCATGGCGGCATACTGGTTGTAGGTCAGGCGAGCATGTGAACGCATCAAGCCTTCACTGAAGCTATAACTTTTCACTTCACCAGAGGCTGAAATTTCCATTTCGCAAACCATGCTCAGGCGATCCACATCAGGGTTTAGTGAGCACAGACCATTAGAAAGAACTTCCGGCAACATGGGAACAACGCGTCCAGGGAAATAGACTGAGGTACCACGACGTTTGGCTTCCGCATCCAGTGCAGTACCTCGCTCCACATAAGATGAAACATCAGCAATGGCCACCCATAAGCGCCAGCCGCCTTTGTTGGCACCCGAGCTAATTTTTTCACAACAAACCGCATCATCAAAATCTTTAGCATCGGCACCATCGATGGTCACCAGAAGATGGTTACGAAAATCTTTACGTCCAGCCTTGCTGGATTCTGGTACAGAAGCTTCTAAGTCAGCAATTTCTGCTTCCAGCATAATGGGCCATTCATGTGGAATATCATAGCTGCGAATGGCGATATCAATTTCCTGACCCGGCTCCATATGGCCGCCAAGATTCTGAATAACACGACCTTTAGCCCGCTGAAAACGGGTGGGAAAATGCAAAACCTCAATCATCACCATCTGACCGACTTCAGCACCGTAAGTGTGTTCTTTAGAAATGACAATATCATGATTGATGCGTTTATGATCGGGCACAACCATCAAAACACCGTCACGATCTTCCAACTGACCAACAATTGTTCCGGTATTATGTTCAAGGATTTTAACTAATGCCCCTTCACGCCGACCTTTGCGATCAACACCAGCCACTCTGACCTGGACCCGATCCCCATGGAACAATATACGCATATCACGCATCCCCATGAACAAATCACCACCACCATCTTCAGCCAGGACAAAACCAAAACCATCTGGATGAGCAGAAACAATCCCTTCAAGGACTTCCATTTCTGAAATTAATTCATAGCATTTACGCTTGTTAAAGAAGATTTGTCCATCTCGTTCCATCGCACGCAAGCGACGTCTCAATCCTTCTTTCTGATCAGGATCTTCCAGTTTCAGTAGTTTTTCTACCTGAAATCGATTGATGGGTTCGGGCTGCTTTGCCAGAAGTTCAAGAATAAATTCTCGACTGGGGATGGGATTTTCGTAATTTTTTGCTTCGCGTTTTGCGTAGGGATCGTTCTTTTTGTTAAAAGAGTTTCCAGATTTCTGGCTCATATTTGTCCTTGAGTTTTAATGGCAGTTCAATCTTCATTAGTCATAGCTAAATTCATAATTGAACGGCCATTAAGCCATTTATTCAAATGGATGATTTAATATAATCGTTTGCTCACGATCAGGGCCGGTTGAAATAATATCAACCGGAGTTTTTGTTAGTTCTTCAATACGTTTAAGATAGGCTTTTGCATTTTCAGGCAGTACATCATATGATTCTGCACCCACGGTTGATTCTGACCAACCGGGCATTTCTTCATAAACGGGTACACATTTATCATATAAGTCAGCACCAATAGGCGGTGTACTAATGGTTTTACCTTCTATCTCATAGGCGGTACAGATTTTTAATATCTCCATACCATCTAAAACATCAAGTTTAGTGATACACATGCCGGTAACACTATTAATCTGGTTGGAACGCTTTAATGAGACAATATCCAGCCAGCCGCAACGACGCTCACGGCCTGTAGTTGCACCAAATTCATGACCTTTTTCACCCAGATACTGACCAACATCATCAAATAACTCTGTCGGGAAAGGACCTGAACCCACACGGGTGGTATAAGCCTTAGTAATACCAAGAATATAGTCAAAATACTGTGGTCCAACACCTGAACCACTCGCAGCACCACCAGCAGTGGTATTTGATGAAGTGACATAAGGATAGGTACCATGGTCAATATCTAACAAAGCACCCTGAGCACCTTCAAACAAGATGCTGTCGCCATTTTCACGATATTGATGCAGCACATCAGTAACATCAGCAATCATAGGACGAATTTCATCTGCATAGGCCAGAGCTTCATCAAGAGTTGTCTGATAATCAACCGTATCGGCTTTATAATAGTGCTCTAAAGCAAAGTTATGATAGTCCATTACTTCTTTAAGTTTACTGGCAAACAGTTCAGCATTGAGTAAATCGCCCACCCGCAGACCGCGGCGAGAAACTTTGTCTTCATAGGCCGGGCCAATACCACGTCCAGTTGTACCGATAGCTTTTTTACCACGGGCAATTTCACGTGCCTGATCAAGGGCAACGTGATAAGGCATTATCAAAGGACATGCTTCACTGATCTGTATTCTTTCTTTAGCATTAATGCCCTGCTCGTCGAGTTCTTTAAGCTCTTTAATCAGTGCATTCATTGCCAGCACTACACCGTTGCCGATTAAGCACTGCACATTTTCTCTGAGAATACCTGACGGGATAAGGTGTAATACAGTGGTTTTACCATCAATCACCAGTGTATGACCAGCATTGTGACCACCTTGAAAGCGGGAGACTGCTACAGCTTTATCTGTCAGAAGGTCAACTACTTTTCCCTTACCTTCATCACCCCATTGTGAACCGATGATGATGACATTTTTTCCCATGTGAATATCCTCAATAATTTACTTTAAAAAATAACTCTTTTAAATGATCATGCTGATAAAGAGTTGTGTTAAATAGATGTATTAAATAATTGTACTTACAAGTCAGATAACCGCTGGATACTAATCAGAAGTTAGTTTAACCACTTCCCAAAGACCAGATATTTTTTCCAGTATATGACTACAGTTCATTGTTCGTGCATTTGAATTAGAATCAACCAGGCCACAAATCACTCGTTTACCTTGCTGACGTAATTCAGTAACCATAAGCATCAGTTCATGATCCTGAACTCCCGGTGCAAAAATTGATTCAATTGCTTCACTTTGAGCCACTTGCTCATTAATTGAAACCAGATAAGTCAAATCAGTACTAAACCCCGTCGCCGCTCTGGAGCGCCCAAAAGTTGCACCAATTCCGTCATAGCGACCACCCTTAGCAATTTCTTGTCCGTGCCCCGGCAAATAGGCAGCAAAAACAACACCTGTATGATAGTTATAACCACGCAGCTCAGCGAGGTCAAAATAAAGAGTCTGCCCAGGAGCCCTGGATAACAAACCTTTTGCAATGGCTTCCAGATTATCAAGTTCTTTTTGAACCCCGTCACCAGTCAATAACTGGCGTGCCTTGTCAATAACGGAAATATCACCATTAAGATCAACTAAGGCCAGGAATTGCTGCTTGTATTTATCACTCATTGATAAGCTTGATAAATACTCAGTCAGTTCGGTCACGGCTTTTCGCTGTAACGCATCAAATAGTGTTTCTTCTTCTTCCTGAGAGAGTTCAGCCTGTTGCGACAAGCTGCGAAAAATACCCACATGTCCCAGGTCAATATGAAAATCTTTAAGGCCGATGGCATTTAATGTTTCAATCATTAGCAGCAACACTTCAATATCGCTGTTTGGACCAGCATGCCCATAAAGTTCTACGCCAACTTGTAATGGACTTCGTGACTGATTAAAACCTTCCAGTCGGGTTTTTAAAACCTGCCCAATATAACAAAAACGTGATGGTTGCTCTGTTTTGATATGATGAGCATCAATCCGGGCAATTTGAGGGGTCATATCAGCACGAATTCCCAGAAGTTTCCCGGAAATTTGATCAGTCAAAGTGAAGGTCATTAACTGCAGGTCATGTCCCGTGCCAGTCAGTAATGAATCAAGAAAGTCAATCATCGGAGATTCGACGAGATCGTAGCCCCAGGTATGGTATAAATCGAGTAAAGTGCGACGCTGTGATTCAATTATTGACGCTTGTGGTGATAAAACTTCCTGAATACCTTCAGGTAATAACCAGCGATCTTTATTTAACATATTAAACGGTAATATCTCATTTCAGCTCTATTGAGCAAGTAAAAAGGTGCATCAGAGTATGAGCAAGCCCTTAATGTTTCAGTATATAGATAGCAACAGCACCAATGACCATACTAATAACACCGGTCAAACGCAGCTGTTGTTCAGTCATTTGAGAAGCACTGAGCATCATTTGCTTAAACATTTTAGGATTCAATATTGGCAGTAAACCTTCCAATACTAACATCAGAGCACCTGCAATTAGGATTTCATGCCACATAACCAAAAAAAATCCGGTTTTTAACTAAAACCGGATTTTATACTATTTTACCAGCAGTTTGTACTAATTTATTCAGCTTTCACAAAAGTGAGTAAATTAGCCGCCATCCAGTTTATTTATCTTTTCCTGATTACTGCTTACCCTGAGTATTTTTAAAATAATCAAAGAAATCAGAATCAGGCTCAACCACCATAATATCTGAGGCATTGCCAAAGGTATTCTGATAAGCATTCAGACTGCGGTAGAAGGTAAAAAATTCCTTGTTTTTACCATAAGCCACGGCATAAATATCAGACGCTTTTGCATCACCCTGACCACGGATCTCCTCTGCCTCTTTAAATGCATCAGCTTTAAGAATAGTCACCTGACGATCTGCTTCAGCAGTGATCTTAGCGGCACTTTCATTACCCTGAGCTCGGAGTTCCTTGGCTATTCGAGTTCTTTCAGTTTCCATTCGGCGGAAGATCTTATCGCTGACCTTAGGTGGGAATTCAATACGCTTGATACGCACATCAACAATACGTACACCAAAGTCTTTAACATCTTTATTGGCTGATTTATTAATATCATCCATAATAATATGGCGTTCTCCGGAAATAACTTCATACATATTCCGTCGACCAAATTCATTACGCAAGCCTTCCTTTACAATGGTAGCAATACGTTCCTGAGCAATATCCATATCCCCTCTCATAGAAACATAAAAGGCTTTGACATCATTAATTTGCCACTGAATAAAAGAATCAACTACAAGAATTTTTTTCTCTTCAGTTAAATAATCTTCAGGTTTTGCATCAAAAGTCTGAATACGCTTATCAAATTTACGCACATTATTCACAAATGGAATTTTAACTTGCAGTCCAGGTTGATAATCTGAGCGTTCAATTTTACCCCATTTAAATAAAATTGCTGCTTCAGTTTCAGACACTGTAAATAATGAAGCAGAAGCAATGATACCCAGTATCAGTACCGCTATAGCCACTAATAATTTCATTAACGTCTCTCCCTGATAGATGGTCTGGCACGAGCATTGTCCGAATTTTGAGCTTTGAACTTAGAAGAACGGTAGTCCGACTGCTGGCTGCCCTTTTGGTAATTGCCGTCTTTGTCTGAGGTCGTATCTCCATAACTGCCTGATGGCATATTTGTTCCCCGCATCATTTTATCCAGAGGTAAATACAAAAGATTATTACTTCCCTTAGTATCTATCATCACTTTGCTTGTTTTGCTATAAACACTTTCCATCGCATCCAGATAGAGACGATCACGAGTCACTTCAGGTGCTTTTTCATACTCAGTTAAGACACTTAAAAAACGGGATGTCTCACCTTCAGCTTCTGCTATAACACGACCATTATAGGCTTGCGCACCAGCTACCTGACGTGCTGCCACACCACGAGCTTTAGGTATAACATCATTGCTATAAGCCTGAGCTTCATTGATATAACGTTCTTTATCCTCTCGTGCCGCATTGACATCTTCAAAAGCATCCTGAACCTGAAGAGGTGCTTTTGCACTTTGCAGAGTAAATCGGGTGATCAGCAAACCAGTTTTATAACGATCAAGGATCTCTTGAGCCAAAACACCAATTTTTGCTGCAATATCACTCCGCCCTTCCGTTAGAATAAAGTCCATGCCATTTTTACCAACAATTTCACGCACTGCACTTTCTGAAACCTGTCTTAAAACCAATCCGGGCTCTTTGACATTAAACAGGAAGTTCTCTGCATTGCTGACTTTATATTGCACCGCCACTTTCACTTCAATGATATTTTCATCTTTAGTCAACATATGCGCTTCATGCTGAGTACTACCAATACTCAAGCTTCGAGAAGCACTGACATCAACAATCTGATATTTCTGTATGCCTGGCGCATACCACTGAATACCTGCATCAACAGTTTTATAGGCTTCTCCAAACTGGAGCACAACGGCCTTTTTACCTTGATCAACGGTGTAAATACCGGTTAAAGCCCAGATACCTACAGCAATTACAGCAATAATAACAAACAGGTACATGGGCGGTGGATTATTTCCAAAACCGGAGTTACCAAAACGGTTGTCACCTGAACCAGAACCATCTGAGCCAGAGCCGCCTTTTTTATTACCGCCAAACAATTTACCAATTTTATCGTTAAGGTTTTTTATCACCTCATCCAGATCAGGAGGCCCCTGATTATTCTTGTTCTTATTACCCCAAGGATCATTGTTATTCGGACCGCCAGGTTCATTCCAGGCCATTTAATACTCCAGTGTTTGTTATATACCCTGCTTTCAGTTCAGGATAAAGATTCTTGATATTCTAAAATTAGTTTGAATTTTATCGAACTCATTCCTCAGTGTCTATGACTAAGTCACTGAATCCTGCTTTTTTCATCAGGTTATTAAGATCTCTTGAAGTGGCTTCAATCAAAACCAGCCAGTCGCCCATATCATTGTATGTTTCTTCAAGAATATCAACCCGGTCATACAAAACAGCACGCCATTGACCGGCACTTGCTGGTACTTTCAATTGTTTTTGCTGCCGATCCTGACTAAAAATTTCAGCAATGGTTTCCAGTAATAACTCCAGGCCGCTATTGTCCATAGCAGATAACCAGACCCGTAAGATATTGCCGGAATTGTCTCGCTCAATACGAGGCTTTTGACCTTCAAGTAAGTCAACCTTGTTATAAACCAGCAATTGCGGCGTTTCATCTGCGCCAACCTGCTTTAATACTGAGTTAACTTCTGCAATATGTTTATCACGATTGTCTGCATGGCCATCAATAACGTGCAGCAACAAATCTGCTTCACGAGTTTCTAACAGGGTCGCATGGAAAGCCTCAACTAGATCATGGGGGAGATCACTGATAAAACCAACCGTATCAGCTAAAACCATTGATAAATTTTTTGTAAGTTCAACCCGCCTCAAAGTGGGATCCAATGTTGCAAATAATTGATCAGCAACATAAACACTTGATTTTGTTAGTTGATTAAAGAGTGTTGATTTGCCAGCATTGGTATAACCCACCAGAGAGACTGTGGGTAATTCAGCTCTTTGCCGTGAGCGCCGACTTTGTTCACGCTGCTTACGTACTTTTTCAAGGCGTTTATTCAGCTGCTTAATTCGCATGCCTAATAAACGACGGTCTGTTTCCAGCTGTGTTTCACCAGGACCACGTAGGCCAATACCACCTTTTTGTCTTTCCAGGTGAGTCCAGCCTCTCACCAGACGAGTGGTCATATGGCTCAATTGTGCCAGTTCAACTTGCAGTTTACCTTCATGAGAGCGCGCTCTTTGAGCAAAAATATCCAGGATCAGTCCAGTTCTGTCAAGCACCCGACACTGTAGCATGATTTCAAGATTTCGTTCCTGAGCCGGGGAAAGCTGATGGTTTACCAGTACTAAATCAACCTGGTGGAGTTCTACCGCCTCTTTAACTTCCTGAGCCTTGCCAGTACCGATGAAATATTTTGCCTCAGGTTTAACGCGTTTACCTTTTATGAAGGACAGTGGTTCTGCTCCAGCAGAAAGGACTAGATCATAAAATTCGCGTTGAGCTTCATCTCGGAGACTGGCCGCTTGTTGTAAAGCGCTTTCAATATTGGATGCAGGGGAATAATGATTGACCGTTGGGAAATCAATATGAACTAATAATGCACGTTCCCCAGTGCCTGTCGGGCGATCAAACAATGACACTTACTCTTGTAGCAATGGAGGAAGCAACTATTTGATCACAATACTCATTAATACCGCGTTCTGTTTTATTTCCAGAAATAACTTCGTTTTTACTCACGGGTACTGCGAAGTTCTGAGTAAAACTATTTATGAGTTATTACCTGATGGGTTCGTTGTTTCTTCTGTCGCCAATTTAACGTTTCTGGAAGGAACAATAGTAGAAATTGCATGCTTATAGACCATCTGGCTTACAGCATTTTTTAATAAAATAACAAATTGGTCAAAAGATTCGACCTGCCCCTGAAGTTTGATACCATTAACGAGATAAATCGAGACGGGGATCCGCTCTTTTCTCAAAACGTTCAAATAAGGGTCTTGTAGTGCTTGCCCTTTACTCATTTTCACTTCTCCTAATTATAATTTTTGTACTATTTTCTTTAATGCAAGCCACCCTCTTGCATAAAAGGGAAATCAGTTTATAGTAATTGCAAAACTTTGTATATAAGCAAATTACGATAAATAATTAAAGCAAGCATTCCTCCTATAGAATTACCTATGATATGAACTATTAAGCAAATACCCATTGACCAAAATAAAATAACCCCATGAAAAACAAGTCATTAAAACAGACTACTTAGATCATTTTATATTGATTGTTACAAAAAAAACATAGCGATATAATAGGAACAACCAAGGGTAAACCCTTGACCACGCCTTAACTTTTAATATTTCAATAGCATTTTGCTGTCCCAGCAACCAAACATAAGCATGTTAACATAATCTTATATATAAATTAAGTGACTTTTTGCAAATTTCTCATAGACAAATTTCTCATAGAATAGGAGCCAGATAGTGAACCGCCTGCTCTAGAATATTATTTTCTTCTGTAGCAATCCATACAGCATCTTGTTCTCTTCGTAACCAGGTCATCTGGCGTTTAGCAAATTGGCGGGTGATAGTAATACCTCGTTCTATCATCTGCTGTTTATCTGTTTTACCTTCCAGATACTCCCAGACCTGTCGATAACCCACAGCTCTCATTGAAGGCACGGATAAATCCAGATCACCTCGGGCAAATAATTGTTCAACTTCTTCAATAAAGCCTTCATCAATCATTTTTTTAAAACGAATGGCGATGCGTTCTCTTAATAACTCACGGGACTCAGGCGCAACAATAACTTTATAAACATCACAATCCAGTGCTTCAGCCTGACTTTCTTGCTGCAATTGAGTCATTGGCTTGCCTGAAATTTCATAAACTTCCAGTGCCCGCTGTACACGCTGAGGATCATTGGGATGAATTTTATTGGCGGCAAGCGGATCAATTGCCATCAATTTCTGATGCATAAATTCTGCCCCCTTGAGTTCTGCCTCAACTTCTAATCGCCGACGAATGGCTTTATCGGCTTTTGGCAATTCTGACAGTCCATAGAGCAAACTACGGTGATAAAGCATGGTACCACCCACCAGAAGCGGGATTTTACCCTGACTTTGGATATCAGCCATTGCAGCCAAAGCATCTTTTCTAAAACGGGCAGTTGAATAGGTTTGAGACGGATCAAGAAAATTAATCAGCCGATGCGGCGCAATTTTAAGCTCTTCAGGGCTTGGCTTCGCTGTACCAATATTCATATCTTTGTAGACCAGAGCAGAATCAACACTGATAATTTCAAAAGGATAGCGTTTGACTAACTCAATAGCCAGATCAGTTTTCCCCGAGGCGGTTGGCCCCATAATAAAAACAGCAGCAGGTTTTTGGGTCATTGTTTATTCTTTCTATTCTCAGTATTCTAAATTTAAAAGCCCCGGATTAAAAAAGCTTATCCAGTTTTGATTCTTGTAAAACTTTCCACACAGCTTTATTATCCACCAAAGCCTGTTTGCCTCCCGATGATTCAAACTGTTCACAGAGCATAGCTAAAAGATTGTCCTGCTCAGATTGGTTTAAAAAATCCGAGCGAATTGATTTTAGAAGCATATTTATTAACTCACTGTCCCTTAATTCTGTATTATCAGAAGCATGGAAATCAGCCGACAGACTCAAAATACATTTTATCAGGAATTCTATATCAATGATGCAACCCGGTATTCCGCATAGAGAAGGTTGACTGCGGATAGTTAAAGCCCCCTCTCCCAATTGACTTAATTCAAGTCCCCAGTGTTTCAGTCCGGTCTGATTTTTCATTAGGAAATCAATTTCCAGAGGTGTCAATGAAATGGTCTCAGGGATCAATAAAGCTACCTGCTGTCCCGGTTGAAAACGATTCAATAATAGATATTGCTGTGCTCGTAGAATATGAATCACCAGAACCTGAACATTGTTATTTTCACAAGCTGACTGACTCAAAAGATAATTGGGGAATAAACACCCCATAGAGCGACCTAAAAAAGCAGCGGCAGTCGCTTTAGTTTCTTTTTTGTTTGAGGGGCTCACATTTGAGGGACTTACGTTTGAGGAGCTTACATTGTAGAGTTGTTTCAAGCCATTAAGTTGCTTTTCTATCACATTTTGATTCAATGATGATTGAATTTTTGGCTGATAAGTGGACTGGCTGTACCTGTTAACGTATTCCCCTTGTACGGTATCAATCTGAGTGGCAGGTTTAGCCTCTCTGGAGTGCTTTAACGGCTCTGATTCGATTAACTCTCCTGACAAGTCAGAAGACGAAGCTTCAGAAAAAAGAGCCTGCTTTAAGGCACTATAAATAAAGTCATGCACCAGACGTGACTCGCGGAAACGCACCTCATGTTTGGTCGGATGTACATTGACATCCACCTGTTGCGGATCAATTTCAAGATAAAGCAAATAGGCTGAAAAAGTATCTTCAGGCAACAACTCCTGATACGCCTGTCTCAAAGCATGATTCACCAGCTTGTCTTTTATATAACGTCCATTGACATAAAAATATTGCCAGTCTGCCTGTTTTCTATGCCACTGAGGTGCACTGACCCAACCCCATAAACGCAAAGTCCCTATATTGCTGAAATGATCAGAGCTGAACTCCACCTTGTTTGCATGAGCAATAAATTCTGCAGAAAAAAGTTTAGCAATACGCTGGACAATGGATTTTTCTGTCTCAGCAGGCGGCAGGTTTCTTAATAATTTTTTGTTATGAGTTAATTTAAAGGCAATATCAAATCGACTCAAAGCAATCCGTTTAACAATATCATCGATGTGTCTGAATTCTGTTTTAATGGTGCGCATAAACTTGCGTCGGGCAGGCGTATTGAAAAATAAGTCCCGAACATCAATCGTGGTTCCCTGAGGATGAGCAACCGGCTCAGGCTCAGCCGCATAATCTGCAAAATCACTCTCCGTACCCGTATTAATCATCCAGGCCTGCTCCTGCTCAGCCTGTTTACTTTTTATTGACAGCTTCGAGACAGCACTGATACTGGCCAGAGCTTCCCCGCGAAACCCCAGACTGATGATCTGTTCCAGTTCACTCAGCGTCTGTAACTTACTGGTAGCATGGCGAGTCACAGCCAAAGCTAAATCCTCTTTAATGATCCCTTCCCCATCATCACTGATGCGGATCAGTGCACTACCCCCTCGCTCAATTTCGATATGAATATGACAACTTTGGGCATCAATGGCATTTTCCAGCAGTTCTTTAACCACTGAAGCCGGCCGTTCTACGACTTCACCGGCAGAAATCTGATTGGCCAGCTGTAAACTGAGAGGTTTGATACGAGAGCTAACGATTAACACTCCTGATTGACGGTTATTTTTTGAAAAACTCGTGAGTCATGAATTTTATGTTACAACAAATGGATTGGCAACCAATGTATTCAATAAAACATTAATTCACAGAAAAATTTCACCATCAAAAATAGACGTACCCATTTTTCAAGGAACTTATTTAATAAATTGCCCTAACTCATACTGTAATTCTTCTTCATTTTTATCACTTTCAAATGTCATAGTTTGATACTTTACAATCCCTTGAGCAGCAGTCATATACTTGTCAAATTTATCAAGATTAAAATCAACTGGATTTTTGCTCACAAATAAAAAGTCATCACCCTGAATACGAAATAGTACACTATCAGAAGATTTCATTTCATTTAAGCCACTAGAAATATCCACCAGTAATGAATCACCCTTATCCCAACCATAGCGGCGATTATATTCAGAAAAATTTTGTAAGCGGATCATAAAAAAATATTTTTTTATGCCATTAAAACGTTCTCGAAGAAGAATGGGCAGGTAATCTGAAAAATACAAGCCGGTCAGGCGATCCCGAAAAAAATAGGCAAAACGTTCCTGCTCCAGGACAGTATGAGGTTCTTGTGTAATATCACTTGGGACAGTCACACCAGAAAGCACATTAACAGCCGCATCAACCACCTCAGGGTGAAATTGTATTTCTTTCAGTTCTTGAAGTTCATCAAGTGCATCAATTACAGACATTCTGGGTTTGTAAATACGATTGGTCGTCATGGCATCAAAAGCATCTGCAACAATCATAATGCGGGATAACGGTGGAATATCATAGCCCTTTTTTCCATCCGGATAGCCATGTCCATCAAATCTTTCATGGTGAGAATGCATGATTTCAGCAATTTTTTGATAATTAGGAATGTCTTTCAGAATGTTATAACCCACAGACAGGTGCTCTTTAATCAAACTATATTCTAAACTATTAAGTTTACCGGGTTTGAGTAAAACACTATCCGGTGTGGCTACTTTTCCAATATCATGAAGTTTGGCTGCATTTTCAAGAAGCTCAATCTGCTCCTGTGAATAGCCCATTTCCTGGGCAACTAAGACACAATAATGGGCAACTCGCTGTGTATGTCCTGCCGTATAACTATCACGTTGATCAATCATTTTTACTAACGAATCAACCATTGCTTTATGTTCATCCACACGTTGCAGTTCAACTTTTAATAATTCCTGTGCCTGAAACTCCTGTTGTCTGATTTGAGTAAGATCCTTAAAGATCACAACGATGCTATATTCGTCTGCCATTTCCTGAATGGGTGCAACAGCAACTGATACAGGAAAAGACGAGCCATCTTTTTTAAAAAATAATTCATTATCATTTAAATATGAATTATAGGAAATAAGTACATTATGAATTGGACAGTCATGAACAGAAATGGCTTTCCCATCAATATCACGATAATGAATCAAATCAAGCATTTGTTTATCCATTAATTCATGTTCACTATAGCCCAATAATTCTAAAGCTTTGGGGTTAATATAGATAACACGATGTTCTGAGTTAAGAACAAATATTCCTTCGGCAATACTATGAGCAAGATGTTGAAAACGATTTTTCTCACGTTTCATCTCATCACGCTGCCTAAAAATAGCCAGGTAGAGATTAATTTTATTGAGCAATAAATGATCATCAATAGGCTTGGTCAAATAATCAACTGCACCTAGTTCATAACCATGCTCAATAAATTCCTGCGATTTGTATACAGCAGTTAAAAATAGAATAGGAATATGTTTTGTCTGCTGGTTGAGCTTAATTAAACGAGCCACTTCAAAACCATCCATTTCCGGCATTTGAATATCTAAAATGACCAGCTCAATTTCATGCTTTAATAAACTATTTAAAGCTTCACGACCCGAAGGGGCAGTGATAATTTTAATATTATCAAGCTGTTGTAACAAAGCCTTTAATGTATAAAGATTATTCTCATTATCATCCACACAAAGGATTAGATATTTTTGTTTCATTTAGAGCCCTCAGCGGGTAAAGTGTACTCAGCGAGTAAATTGTACTCAGCGGATAAATTGTACTCAGCAAGTAAATTGTACTCAGCAAGTAAATCGCACTCAGCGGGTAAATCATCCGTATCCACAATACAGTTTCTTCCAGAATTTTTAGCATGATAAAGTGCCGTATCAATCTGTTTTAGAAAAACATCCTTATCCATTCCAGCAGAATATTCACCCACTCCAATACTAACTGTTACCTTTTTTTGAGAATTAAGGGATTGCATGCCTGAAACTTGTAAACCATAGAAGGAATGCTCTTCAATAAGCAACCGTATCTTCTCAATATGAGCGATAATTTTTTTCTTTGAAGTAAAGAAAATTAATACAAATTCTTCTCCTCCCCACCGGGCAAGCATGTCTTCATCACGAATATTATCCTGAATTAAAGCAACTAATTGTTTTAATATAAGATCACCTTGCTGATGGCCATATTGATCATTAATTGCTTTAAAATGATCAATATCAAGCATGGCTAAAGTGAAAACAGATTTATTTGAATCACTGGTTACGGCATCAAAGGTCGCATTAAATTTGGTTCGGTTAAATGCCCCTGTTAATGAATCAGTGAGAGCTTCATGTCTGAATTGTTCCTTCAGGCTGTGTATCAACGTGACATCTGATAATGTTACAACATAAAGGTTTTTTTCAGCATCAAGTATGCTGGAATTTACCATCATAATAAAATCAGTATTAAGATGTTTTACTATTGCTAAATGTACTTTGTCAGGATATTTAAAAATAGATTTTAACCATGACTTGCCTTCTTGTTCTGAAAAGCTTGATGATAAAAAACCTTCCTTATCAAGAAACAACTGACAAATACAGTCATGCTCATTATGAAAGTCATTTAGATCATCATAACCAAAAAAATCAAAGAAACGTTGGTTTGCACTTATCATTCTTGTATCATCAATTACAATAACAATCTGCTCTTGAAGATCAATGATCTTCTGCATATAACATTTTTGTTCACGAAGCTGTTTTTCACTTTCAATCAGCCTTTGATAGAGGTGTATTTTATTTAATAGTTTATTATCATCAATGGGCTTGGTCAGATACTCTATAGCACCAATTTCATAGCCTTTTTTCTTAAACCTTTCATCATGAAAAACAGCCGTAAGAAAAATAATAGGGATTTCCGCTGTTTGTTTATTAGCCTTAATGAGCCGGGCTGCTTCAAAGCCATCCATTTTTGGCATTTGTATATCCATGAGGATCAGATCAACCTCTTGTGTTAAAAGAATTGATAAACCTTGTTCTGCACTTATAGCAAGTACAGTCGCCACATTATCAAGCTGAGATAATATTTCATTCAGGGTAAAAAGGTTATTCTGCTTGTCATCAATGCATAATATTTTAAACATCATTTTTTTCTTTATACCGATTCATTGGAGTTAAAGTTTCTTTTGTACAATGGCACTTGATCACTGCAACACCAGTACAACATTCAATACTTTCCATCACATAATTTCTAAAACCATAAGCATATAAACAATATGGATTTTCAATAAATAACATATCCCTAACCTTTCATTTTTTCTATCCACAATTGGCTTAATTGCATTAATGATCGTTCATTAATTGGCTTGGCAATATAATCATTTGCCCCGGCATCAAAACATTTTTGTCTGTCTTCATCCATGGCTTTTGTAGTCATAGCAATAATTGCAATGGCATCATATTTTTTATCTTGCCGTATTTTTCTTATGGTTTCATAACCATCCATTTCAGGCATCATAATATCCATTAAAATCAAATCTATAAATTCTCCACTATCTACTAATAAATCTAATGCCTCCTGTCCATTCAAAGCATGTAATGTCTGGGCGCCTACACTCTGAAACAGTGCCAACAGAGCAAAGATATTACGCGAATCATCATCAACTAATAATAATGTCTTACCTTTAAAATTATATTGCTTTGATAATTTCTCTTCATCGTCAACAGCTTGTTCAGCACTTGTCTGAACAAGCTGTCTGGATAATGTCTCCACTGGAGAACTGTGAGACCGATTTGACCCTGTATGAGTTTTCATTGTATCCCTATAGGGGACAACAAGAACAAATGTGCTGCCTTGCCCTTCTACACTGTCAACCCACAATTCACCATCCAGTAATTTGGCAAAACGCAGACTAATGGAAAGTCCCAGACCTGTACCACCGTATTCTCGACTAATTGAGCCATCAACCTGTTTAAAAGCTTCAAATATCTGTTTCAGGCTTACTTCAGGAATACCAATACCAGTATCAATCACAGAAAATTCTAATTGTCTTTTTTTAGAATCAAGTGATAAGAGCAAGGTAATACTGCCCTTTCTGGTAAATTTGAATGCATTAGAGAGAAGGTTTTTCAGGATTTGCGATACTTTTGTGATGTCAGTATTAATAGTGGATTGAATTTGATCCTCAATAATAAATTCAATTCCTTTATCCTCTGCAATGGGTGTAAACAAATCATCAATACCTGCGGTTATTTGTTCAGAAGTACATGAGCTAATATCAAGTTCCATCAAGCCTGCTTCAATTTTTGATAAATCAAGAATGTCATTAATCAGTAATAATAAATCATTGCCTGCATTATGAATCACCTCTGCTTTTTTGCTCTGTTCAGAAGAATCTAAACCATCACGCAGAAATTTTGATAATAGAATAATAGAGTTTAATGGGGTACGCAATTCATGGGACATATTAGCCAGAAATTCTGATTTATAACGACTGGCCTGCATTAATTCTTCTGCTTTTTTATCTAGTTCAGTTTTGGCCTGACTAAGGATCATATTTTGTTTTTTCATGTCTCTGGTTTGCATTTTCAGTTTCTGAGCCTGCTCTTCCATCTGCACATTGGTCTGCTGTAACTCTCTACTCTTTACTTGAGATTCTTCATAATCTTGTTGTGATTTATCCAGTAATTCTTTAATCTGTGAATTTTGAATAGTCGTATAAAGTGATGTTGCAAAAATATTGGCTATTTTAGCAGGTAATCTTTATGCAATGCCGTCAATGACTCATAACTCATCATTTCTGCAACACCCAGAAGTTCACCTTCATGTATTATGGGAAAAGTAAACACTTCTTTAGGTTTAGCTAATGTTGTTGCAGACTGTATTTCAAATCCCTTATCCTTTATATTCCTTAAGAAAATAGCTTTTTTTTCCAACGCAACCTGGCCCACAATGCCTTCACCAAGCTTATAAAAATCAGATAGATTTTCTCTATTAACAAAAGCATAAGAGGCAATAAGATTTAATTGTTCTTTGGCCTTATCATAAATGTAGATAACCCCCGAACTGACATTGACATAGCGACAGGCCATAGTTACAGCCCGTTTTGCCAAATGGCTAATATCATCATATCCCGACAAATTATCACTAAATTCAGCAATGCCATGACTAAACCATGCATCGTCTTTATTCTTAATTGAATTTTCCCTAAGCATATCAGTCATAGTAACCAAAGCAATCCCCAGTTCATCATCTTTGGATTTTGCTTCAATTGCATGAGAAAAATCTTGTTTGGAAATAGCATTAGCTTGATTCAGAACAGAATTGAGGTATTGAATCATTTGCAGTATAGCCTGTCCAAGACGATCATTACTGCCTTTTGACTGATAACTGACATCAATATTACCCATCGCAATAGACTCAGTAATTTGACCAATGGTTTCAAGATATTTGATCATTTCAATCAATGCCAATCCTAATTGATCCTTATTGCTTTTCGCCACAATTTTTACATCATAGTGCCCTGTGGATAGTTTTTGCGCCAAAGAGGTGATCTCTTTCAGACGTTTGGTCATATTAATCAGAGCATTTCCTAACTGATCATGTGTACCAAGTAATTTAATTTCCTGACTAAAGTCACCACTGGCAACGGCATTTGCCTGATCGATGGTTATTTCAATGGCATTAATGAGCTTTCTGGTAGAAGAAACAATCTCACCAATTTCGTCATCCTGGCTGTATTTAATTACTTCTTTTCTAATCTCTCCACTTGATAAGGCCTTTAATTGTGTGGTTACCTGATTCAAAGGTTTTATTATTTTTGCAATATAAAAACGGATAAGAATAAAACTGAGCAATAAGACTGACAATACAATCAAACTGAAAATAAGCTCAAAATTCTGTAATTCTGAAAGGGCTATACTTGTATCAACACTGGAGATAACATACCAATAGCTATCCTGATTTTCTTTAGAGGGATGAATTTTTTTAAATGAGTAAATATTTGACTGATGTATAAAAACCCCATGGTGTTTATCTTTAAATTTTTTGGCCAGATCAAAATGATCTTTATTAAAATTACCACCTTGTTTAAGCTGTGAATTCCAGCGTTTATTGACATCTTGATGGAAGAAATACCCTCCGAAGTTATCAATTAAAAAATAAACCTTTTGTTTGTCCTTATCCTCAAGCGTTGCCCGCTCTAAAATTTCAAGAATTTTATCGGCATATAAATTAATGACAAAAATACCGATTAATTCATTGTTTTCATTAATCATCGGCGTTGAATAGCGCACAACAGGCACATAAGGCATTTCGATCTCATTATTTTCAATATTGAGATTCATTGTGGAAATATAAAACTGCCCTTTTTTTAAGAGTTTTGCTTTTTCCACATAATCTCTACCCTGTTTATTTTGCAGCTTATTATCCGGCAGTAAAAATGCCTTATTGGAGTTTCCATTATAACGTGCTGAAATAATTTCATTTCCCTCTAAATCAATTACCCTGGCCTTATAATAAGATTTTTTAGTTTTTAGAAAACCCAGCAAACTTTCTGAAAATATCTCCTTCCATTCTTTTGCCTGCTTATTGACTCCCATACTCTGCCAGATAATAAATCGTTTCAGGGCATAAAAATCGGAGACAAACAAAACATCTTTAGGCACTGACTTTAAAGTTTCTTCTATTTCAATTTCAAGCGATTTAGTACTTTGTGCACTCAGTTCAAATGCAGAATTGAGATATGCTTTTTCAGTACTATTAAAGCCATACCAGGCTACCAGACTGATAGAAATAAAAATAACAAAAAAGAAAATGAAAAATATTTTGTTTTGTAAAGAGAAGAAGAAAGAGAGATTCATTACTAACGCTCTCCCAAGTTGTAAATAAGAGAGAGCTTACGTAAATTCCAATTCATTAATTGATCAACATCCGCAGGCGTTTTATTGGTATATCGACTTGCAGCTGGTGTTATATAATTTTTTAAGCCGAAATAGGCTTTTATGGTCTGCAGTTCAGCAATGATCATTTGTGACATAGTAAAAACATCACTGGAGGTCATGCTCTTTTTTACAAACACAGAAAAATCAACCACCTCAATGCCCACCTTGACTTGAATCAGTTTGATTCTATTCAGTATTTTCATTGCAATATCAAAGGTATCATTTGGAGTCGCCTGATCATTTCGAGTTGAAGGAATGGTTTTGTCCTGAATACCTAAATGCTGCAAAATAGTTGATAAATCATTATAAATGCGCATGGTTTCACCAAAAACATAAGAAGGGGTAAAACCTGAACGATTGAGTTCATCAAAAGACACTGAAATATGTGCAAGTGCATTATAAACATCAAGAGGAGTTTTATTGGAAAAGGTCTTCAGCTCAAATCCTTGACTATGAATATTTTGTCTGAATTTAAAGATCCTTATTTCAGTAAGAATTCTTTGTGTTTGTTCATAAACCATATCCGGATTCAATTGGAGTACTGGCTCCATATTAACAGGCTCAATAATAGGCAATTGATGTGAAGATCTTAATATATTGATTTTTATCATTATTTCATAAGTTTTTTGCCAGGTGATACGAGGTTTTAACAGAGTTTGAATATGATATCTCTTTATAATACCTTCGTGATCATGCTCCAGATTGAAATAATTCAGCAAAAAATGCAGTTCATCACTAATCAACATGACCTGAGCATAGACATCATTGGGGGTGATTTGCTTTACGCTTGTTTGAGCCTGTGTTTTTTCAATCACAACAAGAAAATTCATTGAGATGCTGACTAATAAAATTAAAAATGAATGATATGTAATGGAAAAATAGCTCATAGAGTTTCACTGCACCTTTATAGGGTAATGTAGGATAATACTTACATTTTGTGTAATGATAGTACAATGGGATAATATAAGAAACAGACTATTTTGACTTATATCAAGATTTTCAACAGTTATAAGTATCCACTGTCTTAATACAACCCACGTTAGCTCAAATTTAGCCAATTTTTGTAGTATATATTTTTACAAGCCAGCCAGGATATTAGTCAGAAAAATTTGGGAAAATGGAATACAACAGAGAAACTTAATACGAGGACTAACGCCAGATACTCCTTTTGATGCCTGTCTTAGTAAAACACTTAGTAACACAAATGAATTGCTAACTGATGCATTTAATAAAGCACCCCAATCATAAATAAAATGTTAGTACTGCTGCTTGCAAAGTGATCAGAACAATTAAATAACGTTTGAACATTTTTTTTCAATTATCAATATACAGGTCAGGAAAGTTTCATGATAATATGAATCATCTTAAATCCAGAGGAAGATTTATTCATGTCGAATAAGGGTTCAGAAATAAGTTATAAAGATGGAGCCTATCAAATCCTTGTTGATGATATGACGTGTCAGCATTGTGTTAAAGCTGTTGAAAAAGCAGTTTTAGCGGTAGCCGATGTATCTGCAGCAATGGTTGATTTATCCGCTGGCCTGGTGGAAGTAAGCGGAGGTTTACCACATGAAGTTGTTGAAGCCATTATAGATGCTGGTTATTCCGCCAAACCAAAAGCCAAAATTCCTGATAATTGCCCCATTTCAGAGCCTGTTAATAATAAAACAGCAATAGCAGAAGCAATCAATCCACCCTCTCAGGACAAACCAGACAACTACCAGATCAAAATTGCTGATATGACTTGTTCCTCTTGTGTGGCTGCAGTAGAAAAAGCCCTTAAGTCTGTTACGGGGGTAAGCAAGGCTCAGGTTAATCTGGTTGAAAAAAAGGCCTGGATTGAAGGTGGAGATCCTAAAACAGCAGTAGAAGCAGTGATTGATCAGGGTTATGAAGCCACTTTGATTGAGTCTTCAGCTCCAACTGATAAACAGTCATATCAGATTAATATCACCGATATGACCTGTACCTCATGCGTTGCAACCGTAGAAAAAGCCATATTAGCAGTTGCTGGTGTCAGCAAGGTACAGGTCAATTTAGTTGCCAAAAAAGCCTATGTCACTGGTGGTGCCCCTGACACAGTCGTTAATGCCATTATTGACCAGGGTTATGGTGCAGATTTTAGTCAGGAAGCGGTTATTGAAGATCGATTAATACTACTTTTTGATGCCAAAAAAGAATCCCTGGCTGCCGATAAAAAGTTACACTCCTTACTCAATGAAGTGGCTGCAGAAATTGTTTTTTCCTGGCCGGAAGTCAGCCTGAAAACACATTTACACCCGGCCAAATTACTTATGCAGCTTGCAGATGCCGGTTATAGTGCTTCTTATAAAGAACAATTTAATGATCCACATCTGAATCAAGCTGAGGAAGCCCGTAAAGAAATCGCTCTTGCATGGAAAAAAGCCATTTTAGCAGGCTCAGTGGGCACCTTATTAATGGCTGGAGAGATGAGTGGTGTTTTCCCCGAGCTTGCAGTAGGGAAAACGCAATTTTTCTGGGCTGGAATAGCTCTGCTCTGTCTTTTTACCATGTGGTATAGCGGCCGTAATTACTATAATACAGCCATCAAACAAGCCAGACATCATACCTCTAATATGGATACCTTAGTGGCCCTGGGCACCTCAGCCGCCTGGCTCTCCTCCGTTATTATTATTCTCGATCCGGCATTTATTCCTGGGAGGGGTAATCATCTATACCTGGATGCTTCCGTCCTTATTCTGGCATTTTTACAATTTGGCCATGCACTGGAGACACGGGCCAAACGGATAACCAGTGAAGCAATAGGCACTTTGGTGCAACTGGCACCAAAATCAGCAGCAGTTATTGTGACTGATGGGACTAAAGAAAAAGAGCTTATATTACCCGTCTCATTATTACGTAAGGGTGATAATATCCGGATTAAATCAGGAGAAACAATACCCATTGATGCTCAGGTAATTAGCGGTAAGAGTAATGTTGATGAATCCATGCTCACAGGTGAACCATTGACCGTCCCTAAACACCCTGGTGATGAAATTATTGGCGGCACCAATAACGGCAGCGGCAGTCTGGTTGCTAAAGTGATCAGACTGGGAGAGGAAACCACATTATCTAATATCATCCATATGGTACAGCAGGCTCAATTGAGCAAACCGCCTATTGCTAATTTAGTTGATAAAGTTTCTGCTATCTTTGTACCCATTGTTATTATTATTGCTATTATGACTTTTTGCGTCTGGTTCTTTTTTGGTCCTGAACCTCAGTTAGCCTTTGCCTTTACTGCCGGTATTGCGGTACTGGTTATTGCCTGCCCCTGTGCTTTAGGCCTGGCAACACCTATCGCTATTATGATGGGCACAGGACGTGCCGCACAATTAGGTATTTTAATTAAAAACAGCGATGCCCTGCAAAGTGCCTCACATCTAACCCATATCGTGGTTGATAAAACCGGCACTTTAACCGCAGGGAAGCCGGTTATCAGTGCCCATTATGCAATGAGTGACATTGATGAAAATCGCATATTACAGTTAGCTCTGAGTCTGGAAATGGGTTCCGAACACCCCCTGGCAGAGGCTATAATAAAAAATGCTCAGCAAAGAGATGTACAGGCATTACAATGTGATGACTTTACAGCAATTGTCAGTCATGGTATTTCAGGTACAATTGAGCAGCAGCTCTATTTTCTCGGCAATATAAAGTTAATGGCAGAGCAAGGGGTGAAACCTGATGCAAAATGGCAGCAAACGGCTTCAGAAGAAGCAAATAAAGGTGGTACACCAATTTGGCTGGCAAATAAAGATAAACTATTAGGCCTGCTTATCCTGAAAGATCCCATCAGAGACGAAAGCAGCAGCGCCATTAAACACTTGCATGATCTTGGTATTCAAGTGGTTATGTGTACTGGTGATCATCATGATACTGCCAATGCAGTGGCACGTTCTCTGAATATTGATGAAGTCCATAGCGAATTATTGCCCGAACAAAAGCTGGCAATAATTACTAAATTGCAGCAACAGGGATATAAAGTGGGAATGGTTGGTGATGGTGTCAATGATGCACCTGCACTGGCTAAAGCTGATACTGGCTTTGCTATTGGCAGCGGCACAGATGTCGCCATAGAAAATGCTGATATTACTCTGGTGGGAGATTCTCTTGACAGCGTGAGCACTGCAATTAAAATTTCTACAGCCACATTGACTAATATTAAACAAAATCTGCTCGGTGCTTTCATCTATAATGTAATCGGTATACCATTAGCAGCAGGTGTTTTTTATCCCCTCACTGGATGGTTATTAAACCCTATGTTTGCAAGCTTTGCTATGGCAATGTCCTCAGTCACGGTGGTTACAAATGCCAATCGACTTCGATTTTTTAAACCTGAAAAACACATTAAATGATTATTTATAAAATTTAAATCACTGAAAATACTGTATTATTATGACTGTTATTAACAAGATATTTTTTATCCTGCTCTTCCTGTTGCCAGTAATTACAACAGCTCAAACAGGCTCGATAACGGAACCCAGGACTGATGCAGCAACTGGATTAAAAACCTGGTCATTAATTCAATCCGGCCTGAGTTTACAGTTGGTACAACGCTTACCCGATCAAACCCGCGGTTTTTATCAGGGCAGAGGTTTTACAAAACAGCAGGCTGATGACATTGCAACCGCCTGTGTCTTTCAGACCATTGTTAAAAATACCAGCGAGAAAGGAGCTGGTGAAGCCATTTCGATTTCACTTAAAACATGGCGCTTAAAGGCAATCAATTCACCTCAAGATCCCCTTGATAAAGAGACTCCCAAACAAAGTATAAAACTCAAAGAAGACTGGGCAAAAGAGTGGTCAACAATAAAAGATAAAACCAAACAGGTTAAACAATCAGCCCGTATTGCTTTCAAATGGTCAACCTTTCCCAGTGAACAGACATTTGCTCCCGGTGGTGATTACAACTGGGGAATGATCAGTTTTGGCTTAGCACCCGGAACACAATTTGACTTACAGATAGTCTGGCAGACCACTCAACAATCTCACCAACAGTCTCACCAACAATGGCTCAAAAATATCCAGTGCCCTGAAGATAGATAAGGAATGATATGTCTAAGTTAATACTCAATACCCTGCTGCTGATCACTTTGGCTTGCAGCAGTTCTATTTATGCCGATCAGTCTTTAAGTGCATTTTCTGATCCTGAAATGGCACCTGATTTTACCCTACAGGATATGGATGGTGTTAAATACCAACTATCCGATTACCGGGGGCAGCCTGTCATTGTTAATTTCTGGGCAACCTGGTGTCCGCCTTGTCGTGAAGAAATGCCGTCAATGGAACGGGCATGGAATAAATTGAAAGATCAGGGTGTTGCCATGCTGGCAATTAATGTGGGCGAAGACGAGGATACTGTTTTTACTTTCCTGGGTGATTATCCAGCTAACTTCACGATTTTATTAGATCAAAGCGGAGCGATTTCAGAAGCATGGCCGCTGAAAGGCTTGCCCACAACGTTTATTGTTTCCCCCGATGGCCGATTAGTTTATCAAGCTGTTGGCGGCAGAGAATGGGATGATGAACAACTTCTGGAACAGATTTTGGCACTTAAAAAACAGTAAGACTCTGAAGCATGGGCATCCCGGCAGGAAGTAAATTCACCATAAATTAATAATTCCAGATTCACATAGACTTTTTTACATAATAATATATAATTTGATTATCGTACACTTATTGTCAGATTATGAAATCATATATTTTACCTCTTTTTATCCATTCAGTTCCTGCCGGTTTTCCATCGCCCGCAGATGATTATCTGGATCGTTCCTTAGATCTCAATGATTATCTCATCAGGCATCCTGCAGCCAGTTATCTTGCCCGAGCCAGAGGTGACTCAATGGAAGGCTGCGGCATTTTTGATGGTGATTTATTGATTGTTGATCGCAGTCTGGAAGCACAGCATGGGCAAATTATTATTGCCGCCCTGGATGGACAGTTAACCTGTAAGATTCTGGATAAAAAAAAACGCTGTCTGCTATCAGCCAATAAAAATTATGCCCCGATCCCCATTGATGAGTTTTCCGAGCTGATCACTGAAGGTGTCGTTGTCCATTCGATACGTCATCATGTTTTGCCTGGTTGACTGCAATAGCTTCTATGCTTCCTGTGAACAGGTTTTTCGTCCGGATTTACGCAATAAACCCGTTGTAGTTCTCTCCAACAATGATTGTTTTATTGTTGCACGTTCTGCTCAGGCTAAGGCTATGGGGATTGGTGATCTGCAAACTGTGTTTGAGATTAAATCCTGGATGCAGCAGCAACAGGTGGCAATATTTTCCAGTAACTATCCACTCTATGGTGATTTGTCAGCCCGGGTAATGGAGATATTAGGCTCATTTTCTTCTCAGGTTGAAATTTACAGCATTGATGAAATGTTCCTTTATCTGGAAGATATAAGTCATTCCACATCCAGCGACTCAATGAATCATTATGGCAGTCAAATTAAAAATACCATTCTTAAACACACTGCAATGCCTGTTGGTGTTGGCATCGCCCCTACAAAAACACTGGCAAAACTGGCTAATAGAGCCGCTAAGAGCATAGCAAAATGTCATGGTGTCTGTGTCCTGGACAATGCAAAAAAATGGGACTGGATGAAAAAACGCACACCGGTTAACAAGATCTGGGGGATCTCTTCCCGTTTTTCAGCACGTCTGGAAGAATTGAATATTCATACTGCCCTGGAGTTAGCCAATGCCGATCCCAAATACATACGACGTTATTTTAATGTTTGTGTAGAACGCATTGTTGAAGAACTCAATGGTCATGCCTGCCTGTCATTAGAAGAAATACCGGCAGTCAAAAAACAGATTTACTGCTCCCGCTCCTTTGCCAATAAAAGCACTTACTTACCAACCATACTGAATGCCATCAGCCTTTACGCTGCTCGTGCCTGTGAAAAACTTCGAGCCCAGCAATCATTCTGCTGTTCATTACAGGTTCTGCTCTATAGCGCAAGTTACGAGAGCAGCTGTCATAATCGCCATCTGGTTATCCAGCTCCCCTACCCCAGTGGTGATACACGTTTAATTTCAAGGACTGCCCGTGCTGCGATACAACATTTGTTTAAACCGGGCATTGCCTATATCAAAGCCGGAGTTGGATTATTGGATCTCAGCACCAGGAAACAGCAGCAGCTGGATATGTTCCATCCCGGACAATCCGCTAAAACTGATCAGTTAATGACGGTAATGGATAAAATTAATAGCATCCATGGTAAAAACTCTCTTTATATAGCTGCGGAAGGCGTGCATAAGAAGTGGGCTATGCGCCAGGCATATCGTTCACCATCTTACACCAGCCAGTGGAATGAGTTGCCGGAAATACTATGTTGAAGGCTTTAATTATTCAATATTATTCTGGCAATGCCGGTGGTGTATCATTCATGGTGCTTAAAAAAAGTAGCAGTTTGGCCCGATATTTATCTTGTCGTATGCCTCTGAAGTTCATAATGCGACCCGGTACTGCACGCTCTGTACGTGTTAAATAATAGTTCAGTGTGGCAAAACTCCAGTTATGACCCGACTGCCGCATAGCATCAGAATACTCAAAACCTTCTGATGTTCCGGCTTTACGTCCAAAAACATTCCACAGGTTCGGCCCTTTACCATGGGTCTCACTTTGGTATTCATCGTGGCAGGATGAGCATTTACGCATAAAATACTCTTTGCCATCAGCAATATCCGCTGTTTTAATTAATTCTTTTAAATCAGCACTCAACGTCGGCTTAAAATGTGCGAGTGAGCCCTGACTTTTATCTTCTGTTGTCTGAGCTATTGAACTCATCATGTAAATGCATAACACTAGAAACAGACTATAGAGAAACCATTTTTTCATTATTATTTCCAGGATCAGGTAAAAGAAAAGAAATGACATTTCAGAATATAGCAAAAAATTCAGCTCAAATGTATTTTAATTTAATAATAAGCTTACAGATTTATCCCGTAATTCACGCTATACTAATACTAATATAAACAATACGCTTTAATTAGTTCATATGAATCAAGAAACCTATTACGACACTTTAAGAGTTGAAAAAACCGCCTCTCATGAAACAATAAGGGCGAGTTATGAGAAATTATTGAAAACTGCAAAGTCTCAATTGCTTAATTCTCCCCTCTATGCAACACGCCAAAAAAAGCTTCAGGACGCCTATCAGGTATTGTCCAATCCAGAGCTTCGCCAGGCCTATGATCGTAAAATTTCACCGCCACCAAAACCACTGCAAACAGCACAAACCAGAAAGATTGCAGCACCTGAAACCATTCCCGTTGCAAAAGAGTCATCTTTTAGCTTTTCATTTTCTAAAAGCTTTATTGTTTTAATTGCACTGATTCTGGTGTTGTTACTTTTTCTCCCCAGAAGCCGGGATACAACAGCTCTCCGAATGGCTAACTTACAGATGCAGCGAGCCTATGAGATGCAAAATCAGCAATACATTCGTGAACTGGAATTGAGAACCCAAATTGCTGATTCAGGGAATTTTATGGATAACCTGACTCCCGAACAAATAGAAGCTGCTGAAGCACAACGTCTGGAAATAGAAAATAAAAAAATGCTTCTATTGGAACAGAGACAACGAGACAACAGACGGCAAAATGAATATTATTCTGAAGTGAGAGAAGCAAGGCAAGCCAGACAAGCTGAAGCTAGTTTAAAAAGAAAACAGGAAAGAGAAAGGAGAAATGACGAAAAAAGAAAGCGCAGCGAAGAATACACCGCCCAAAGGCGCTCAAGAGAGTTTATCAGAAGCACCAACAGAACCACTGAATTAATCAAAAAGAATGAGCGATTAAAATTAGGTTATGATTAAGCTTCTTCAGGTTCAATTCTATAGCACAAAATAAAAGTGCTCATCCTGTGACTTCTTAGCAAGATACATGGCTTTATCTGCAACTGATGTTAAGTCAACTAATGTTTTGCCATTTTCAGGAAAAATTGCAATACCAATACTAGAGCCAATATTAATTTCCATCCCGCCAAAATGATTTATATTGGAAATACACTGAATCACTCTGTCCGCTAAAACTTTTAATTGTTCTTTATTCTTAAATTCCGGAACAAGAATGCAGAATTCGTCACCACCAACTCGATAGATAGTTTCACTGTCTCTCAGTAAATTTTTTACTTTTTCAGAAATAAACTGCAATAAGGCATCGCCAACATCATGCCCCAATTCATCATTAACCTTTTTAAAGTGATTAATGTCCATATAATAAAGCGCCATTTTCCGCTCAGCACGAGTGGCTCTTTTAGACTCATAGCCAAAATCATTAATCAGCTGTCTTCTATTTGGAAGTTCCGTCAAAGGGTCATGATTACCCAGATGTTTTAATTTTTCTTCCATTACTTTTCTTTCAGTAATATCAAAAATAGCACCTAGCAGGCCAATTGTTTCTCCGCTTTTATTTGAAAAAGTAACTTTATGGAATTGCACAACACACTTTTTACCAAATGAAGCACTGATATCGGCCTCATATATTTGCTGTCCTCCAACATCAAATAAGTCTTTATCCTTTAAAAAAAACAACTCAGCCTGAGCTTCTGGCCACAAGTCAAAAACCGTTTTACCTATCATTTCCTGCCGTGATTTCCCGGAAATCGCTTCATAGGCATAATTACAGGTTATATATCTACCCTGCAGATCTTTAGCGAATAAAGGGATAGGAACCAGGTCAAAGACCTCATGAAATGCTTGTTCATGTTCATTAATAAAATGAACCAGGTTAAAACTCATAATGATTAATCTTGTGATTTTGGTAATTGATGCCCGCATTTTAACGCGATATTTACTTTTTGTCGTATTTTTGGATAACTTTCTGCCATATCCAGAGATTTTAGCAAAAATGTCTTCTGTCAGGAGAAAAGATGAAACCTTTTCAGGAATGCAGTCATAGCATCAGTGAACAGGTACCATTGCACTCTTTTGCTGTAGGCACTTTGTTGTAGCACTCTTTGCTACAGCACAATTCGGTACTGCCTACTCACTCATCGCACAATTTGGCGTTAATGAAGGCTATGGACAAGTTGTAAGCAGATTATTTTAAGGCTACTGGAGCAACAATTAACTTGTCTCCAATATTAACTACTTCATCTTTGATGCCCAAATAGCCAGTTTATGCATCATTGATTTTTGAGAAACTTGATCTTCAGGTATAGGCTGTATCACTTTATCATGCACAAGTAATCGATAGATATACTCAATTTTTTCATGTGCAGAATCGGTGGGTTCAAATTCAACCACTCCCCTTCCTTCTCCATATTTGACACCCTCCAGAATTGCTTTTTTGACTAACTGCTTTTCATTTTTTAGTTTTTTCATAAAAACACCTTATAAATTGTTAACCTGTTAATTACCTAATAATAGGAACAGGTATATTTTCAAATAAACTATTCTTCAATTTTCACTTTCTCTATAGTTCTGGATTCTGGCACTTACACACGAAAAATTAACCTCTTATAATTAAAGTAAATTTCTTGCTTTCCCTTGTTTGAATACAAGAATATTATCAACCAACTGGTCAAGCAATCGTTGACGTGACTGCTGACTAGCCCAGGCAATATGAGGCGTGACAATCAGATTATTTAAGCCGCTATTGAGCAAGGGATGATCAGCTGCCGGTGGTTCTTCAGATAAGACATCTAATCCAGCGCCAGCAATTTGTTTTTGCTGCAGAGCGTGTAGTAATGATATTTCATCCACTAAAGGACCACGCGCTGTATTGATTAGTAATGCATGCTCAGGCAATAAGCTCAATTCCTGTGAAGAGATTAAATGATAATTGTCTTCCGTTAATGGGCAATGCAAAGTCAGAATATCAACTTGAGGCAGCATTTCACTCAGCAAAAGCCGCCCTTCTCTATGATCATTGTTATCTCGTTTTGCAATCAAAACCTTCATATCAAAAGTTTTTGCAATTTTTGCAACCGCCTGACCCAAATCACCATAACCAACAATACCTATGGTTTTACCATTTAAGTCTTGTGGAAGATGATCAAGCAGACAAAAATAAGGGCTTTGAGACCATCGGCCCTGAATACTGGCTGCATTATTTTCAATTAATCGTCCATAGAGTGACAGAATTAACCGAAACACATGCTCTGGTACTGAATGAGTAGCATAATGGGTGATGTTACAAACAGGAATACGGTATATTTTGGCAGCACTCAGATCAATATTATTGGTTCCCGTTGCAGCAATACAAATCAATTTAGTCTGTTTTGCATGAGATAAAGCCTCTTTATCTAAAACAACTTTATTAGACACCACAATATCAGCATTTTTTATTCTGGAATACACCTCTTCTGGTTTTGTATTGCCATAAAAAGTCCAGTTGGGCAAACATTGTTTTAAACTGTCCAGATTCAGATCATTATTATTTAACGAGTCTAAATCAAGCACCACACCCTCTTGTATATCGAGGGGATAATTGGGGTCATCATGTGTCATTTTATTTATTTGTTCCAGATTATCTTTTTAACGAATGGAAGTAAAGAAGCTCTTAAAGAAGCTCTTAAAGAAGCTCTTAAAGATGGTCATCAACTATATCACTACAAACAATGTACAAACTCTATAGAACGGTAAACAGGAAGAATTTATTATTTGCTGAGTAATGATTTAAGATGAGTCTCAACTGAACGGGCTAAGGCATCCACCTGATATCCTCCTTCCAGACTTGATACGATACGACCTTCAGAGTATTTATCAGCAACAGCAACAATCAGTTCACTGACCCATTGGTAATCAGATTCAGTGAAGTTAAGGTTCGCCAGAAAGTCATCCGCATGTGCATCAAAACCAGCTGAAATAAAAATCATCTGTGGTTTAAATTGATTCAATGCAGGCAGCCATTTATCCTGTACAATCTGACGAAACTCATTGCCTGAAGCACCCGCCTTCATTGGTGAACAGATAATGTGCTTATTATTTGAACAAGGTTCACCGGGATAGAATGGATGCTGAAATATTGAACAAAATAAAACTCTTTCATCACTAGCGATAATATTCTCACTGCCATTGCCATGATGAACATCAAAATCCAGCAAAGCAACCCGTTCCAGACCATGGTGTTCTAATGCATGTGCGATACCAATGGTAATATTATTAAAGACACAAAAACCCATAGCCTGATCTTTTTTAGCATGGTGACCTGGAGGTCTGACAGCACAGAAAGCATTATTGACCTTTTTCTCAATAACTAAATCAACCGCATGTACCACAGCCCCTGCTGCTCTTCCAGCAGCATCAAGAGCGTAGCGTGATAACCGGGTATCTGGATCAAGGTAAAAAGTCCCAGTCAATGTTGCTGGCGTATTTTTTTTTACATAATCCAGATATTCATTGCTATGCACTCTTTCAAGCTGTTCTCTGCTTACTTCAGGTGCTTCAAAATGCTCCAAATCCTGATGCAGGCCGCTATCCTTTAGCTGCTTATCTATAGCTAACAGACGCCTGGGAGATTCAGGATGGTCAATACCATTATCATGTTTTAAACAAACTGGATGTGAAATATAGGCAGTTTTATTCATCTGACCTCTGTTAATCCATGGCTTAATGCTTCTGTGACTTTATCATTAAAACTGGTAAAAATAACTGTTCCTGAATAGAAGCTGATACGATCTCTCGGTAAATAATGTTCACCATTTAAGAGCAATTATTTTAGTATGCTAAAACTTCTAATATAGCTATTTTACAGACATCAATTGCATCATTCAAACAAACTTCAAGAACGACTATTAGCAACTCAGGGCCACAAAGTGTAATTTGTAGCATATGCTCTTACATTGAGAAATAATATTGTAAGAAACACAACATTTATATTTAATCATCTATTTTAAATCAGATACTTACATCTTTGGTATGTTTTTTGCTCACGATTAATATTATAGATATTTTTATGGAGCAAAATGATGAGCAAACAGGCTATGCAAGTTATAACTGCAGGCATCAAAGCGGGGAATATAGTCCCTTATCTGGGACCAGATGTATTAAATGGCAGCACCAATACTGAAACAGGAGAAGCAATCCCTGCAGATAGTGACAGTCTTATTCTGGCAATGAATAATGGCAAGCCAATGGCTCCCAGACTTATGTACGAATTTCCTCGGGCAGCAATGGATGTCGAATTAAAACGCGGCCGCATGGCGGTTAACCGTTTTTTAGATACTCTTTATGGTCAGACAGAATGGACAAGAGCTCCCTTTCATGACTGGATAGCCAGCATAAAACCTCCTTATGTCATTGACATCAATCGAGATACTCAATTACAGGACACTTACTCTCAGACAGCACACACTCTGATCCGCGGCATTTCTCGAGTGAGTGGTACAAATTTCCGTTTCCAAATCAATCATTATGATGGCAATAAATATTCTGACAAAGAAATTGCCCAGACAGATGTTGATACCAGCTTGCCCATTTTGTTTAAACCAATGGGCAGTCCCCTTCCAGATGCAACCTATATTGCTTCCGATGCAGATTATGTCGATTATATCACTGAATTAATGGGTGGCCTGGCTATCCCGGATTTTCTGAAATCTTATCGCCAGGGAAAGCAATATCTTTTCATTGGACTGAGCATGACCAGAGACACCGAGCGAATGATACTCTCTGATATGATTTATGCCGCAGGTAAACCAGCAGGATGGGCATTAATTAAAAAACCAAATGACAAAGAGAGACGTTTCTGTGAACAAAAAAATATTGAAATTATTAATGCAGATATTGATGAGTTTTTAACAGTTGCGGAACACTCTGAAACACCATTACTCACCGAAATTTTGTAGAGGTTGTTAAATATGAGTCAGTTTAGACCCTGCCAGGGGAAAATGGCCTGTCGTGATGATGGTAAACGTTGTCTCACCTGCAACAGAAGTTTGCAGGAGATTGTTCAGCTTCGTGATTTAACGGCAAAACTAACGGCCCTGGCAACAGATCACAACTATGAAAATATCAATGAATACAGTACTTACATTGCCCAGAAACTTGAAAAATCAATTATATATCATCAACAGAACAGAGAAATAGAATCATGACAGTGTTAATCAATGCGGAAAATCCTGCTTACGTTCTGGGCATCACTTCAATGGACGAAACCCATTTAGAGTTTATTGAACTGGTTAATCAATTGGGAAAGACTGATAACAAAACTCATTTTATTGAACTCTTTGAAACACTTAGTGAACATACCAAAGCACATTTTAACGCTGAAGATCAATTGATGAAACAGACAAATTTCCCTGCCATACATGAACATATGGTAGAGCACTTACGGGTATTAGGTGAACTGAATCGTTTAACAAAAAAGCTCAAACAAGGCTCTACAATGATGGCAAAAAGCTATGTCACAGAGCATATACCTAATTGGTTCAATTTGCATGCTGCCACTATGGATAGTGCCCTGGCTGCACACCTTAAAATTCAGAAAAAAGTAATTGTTTAAATCCTATATAAATAATCGTATATGAATATTCAAAACCCAGTATAAAAATATTGTAACTACCCAGAGGTATTGAATGATTCAGGTTCAGATAATAACAACAAATCAATTGCCTGTTTTGTACAACTATTTCTTACGTTAGCATCCAGTTTATTGAACCATTCAACTGGTATAGATTTTTGACCAAAACAAGCACCTGCCAACATACCTGCAATTGCACCCGTAGTATCAGCATCCCCCCCTCGATTGACCACATCTATCAGAATATCCTCAAAATTATTGTGTGTAAAAAATGCCTGAAATACAGATTGCAATGTTTCAACTATCCATCCTGAAGGATTTTCAATTTTACGTTTATCATATCGATACAAAGGGAATTTATCCACTAGGGCATGTGCATATTTCTCCAGGGAATTTTTTGAGTTGCCATTAAACGCCGCCGTCAGCATTTTTAAAACAGCTTCCGTCCCCACATCCGAAACGATATTATTGTGAGTTACATGGCACTGTATTTTTGAAGCTTTTTGTAAGACTTCAAACGATGAATTACAATGAAAAATAGCTATTGGTAAAGTACGCATACAAGCACCATTTCCAGCATCATATTCATTTTTATCATTATCTGGATTTCCTGAAGTTCTATAGTGAAGGATGCCTCTTCTTACAGTATTGCCAATATCAATCGGTTTAGTATGCATCCAGTCACTAAAAGCCTGAGCAACTGCAATATTAATAACTTCGTTATTATCAATAATAGATTGTCCCAATGCCAGGCTCATTTCAGTATCATCAGTTACCTGACCAGGCTTCAGACGTAACCATCCACCACCAATAATTGTTTGGTGTATACCGTATTCATATTTAATTTCATTAGGAGTCATAAATTCTGTCGTTGCCCCTAATGCATCCCCTACAGCTAAACCCAGATAGGCACCAATTATTCGGTCCTGTTTACTGACTTGACTCGATAAAGATATAGGAGAAGATATTTTGTCTGATCTATTCATGCAAAGGCTTCTATAATATAAAATCACTCATTCAACTCACTATGAGTCAAAACAACTCTTATAATCAACACACACATCACAACTGGGTGCACGACAAGTATAAACACCTTCTGTCTCACATAATTGCTTATAAAGAAATTTTTTCCATTTCATATCTTTAATATTACGAGAGGCAAGTGGCAAAAAATTATCCATCATAAGTTTTGAAAGATCAGCACGCTGCCACAAACCAAGATCTTGCCACAAATGATCATTTCCCAAACAACCAGCGATAACAATATCTACCATCCATATTTCTGATTTTGAGTTCCCAGATAGATTCTTCAAAAGAAGTTTTCGTAAGTCTTCTGTTTCATCTATACGTCGAACATCAATTGATTTGCCATTTAGATTAAGCTCATCAACACTAAAATCAGGAAAACAATAAGCCATCATACGAAAAAAACTCGCTTCCGATAAACCCAGATAATCCGGCATCCCCCCTATGCCGAAAGACCAGGATGCTATAATGCAAGCTAGAGTTTCTTCAACAGACTCTCCTCGACGAGTTCTCAGCAGTCTGTTAAATATTTCCTGGGGTGTTTTCATGATAGCCTTTACTTTATAAGGCTTCGTATTCAACCACAACGTCTTCATCCCGAGGGATGAACTGGCATGCTAATCGCCATTCACTGGGCAAATCATCAACAATCATCTGTTCCATTTTTGCCTTACTGATCTTACCAATTTCACGTAAAACCTTTTTTTCTTTTTCTTCCAGATGGTAGCCCATGGGCCCATTATCACCAAGGTACTTAACCTGTATGGCACAGCTGGCACAATCACCATCACCACAATCAAATTTAATCGGTATTTTATTGGTTTGAGCAATTTTTAAAACCGTTTCAGTAAAACTGCCTGCAACTGCATAAACGGTTTTATCTTTATACTCCGGGTTAGTAAACGTAATTAATGGCATAATAAATCCTTTAAAGTTAATGATAAAACGATATCAGGCAGGTTTGACTTTACAGTCACCTAGAACCTGTGCCTGACAAGCCAGACGATCATGACGACTCGCCATATTTTCTTTTAATACTTTTTCCTCCAGTACTGACGGCTCAGTCAGATTATTCCAACCCTCAGTAACGTGGGTAATACAAGTTCCACAATCACCTTCACGACAGCCATAGATAATACCAGCACCAATTTTTTCAGAAACTTCAATAATGCGTGTCCCTGCAGGTACATTGACTGTCTGTTCAATATCCTCAAAAGTAATTTTTCCTTTAGCCATAGTTTTCACCTTTTCTTTTGTTAAAATAAATAAAATTAGTTTTTTGTTAAGAACAAGTCTGAACTGACCTACTTCAAATCAGCAAAATCAATCACATCCTGCTGCTCTTTCTTACCACTTAACACACTGGCAACTTGATAGCCAAACAGACGGCAAGCTTCCAGTTCTTCATCATCAGGAATTAATTTAACTCTTAAACCTTCCTGAGGAATTTTCATTTTCAGACCTCGCATGCGATCCTCAATCATTGGTACAGCTTCTCCACTCCAACCATAAGAACCAAATGCACCACCCAGTTTCCCCTTCAAATTAATAACAACCAGAGAAGACAATAAATCCCAGATAGGTTTAACCGCATCACCATTAATTGTTGGCGAACCAAAGAGTAAGGCATCAGCCTCTTCAATTAAGTCAACAAATGGTTCAGTTTCACCACCTTCCAGATCATAGAGTGAAACTCTGACATCATCAAAATCACTCGCTCCATCACTGACCTCTTTAGCCATTCGGGCTGTATTACCATAGGAACTCATATAAAATATTATCAGGGTTTTATTATCATTAACTATTTCTCTTGAAAGGCTTGATGTGGAAAGCTCACGATAATGTGTTACATAACGTCGGGGACGTTCTCTTAATATTGGGCCATGTGTAGGTGCAATTTGCTTAATTTTCAATGGTTCAATCAGCTTTAAAGCATCCATAACATAAGTTTTAAATGGCCGCATAATGTGCGCATAGTAGTAGTCAAATGAAAACCTGAAATCACCAACCAAATCATTAAACAAGCGTTGATCACAATAATGACAACCGAAAACGTCACCTGAAAAAAGCACTGCTTCTTCTTCCAGATAAGTACATTGTGTATCCGGCCAATGCAAAAAAGGTGTATGTAAAAAACTTAAAGTTCGATTACCCAGACTAATACTGTCACCAGTATTAACAGTGGTATAATCAAAATTATTTTCTTTTTTATCTGCAGCAGGTTTAAGTAATGCTTTTAGCATGGATACTGCACGTTGTGAAATATACAATTTTGCCTGAGGTGCCCGTCTCATTAATTCAGGTAATGCCCCGGTATGATCGGGTTCAAGGTGATTAAGTACAATGTATTTAATATCACTATAATCAACCTCAGATTCCAGTCGTGAAAAAAATTCATCACTAAAATTTTCTTTGACCGTATCAATAACTGCAACACCTTCACTGCCTTTAACCAGATAAGAATTATACGTTGTGCCATTTGCCGTACTTAAAATAATATCAAAGGTACGTAAGGTTGGATCAAGTGCACCAACCCAGTAGACACCATCAGCAAATTCAACAGCGTGGCGATGACATGAAACATCCATTTGTTTTTTCAAATTATTGCTCCACGAACAGAGTAAATAAGCAAGACAACCATGCAATAAACAATGCCATAAACAATGTAATAAAGATGTTTAATTCTCTTACTGACCCATCCAAAATATAAGTTGACAAAACAGTCTCCTTCACCGTGCCTGAATTTCGACCATAACTTGTGATCTGCAATCTGGTGAAATACCCGTAAGAGAACCTTCTGGATTTAAAAAATCACCTGAGCTATCAATAATAGCCTCTTCTATAGGACAAATACTTGCACATTGAGCTGATATAAAATCACCATCACATTCTGTACATTTTTTTTTATTAATCATAAAATGTGGTTTTGCTTCATAAATCGCATCACTGGGGCATAGTGGTACACAGGCCCAGCAATTCACACAGGATTCAATAATTTCATAAGACATATTTCCCCTCCTAAGCCCTGATCTGCATTTCAGAATCTGAGATATTTTTATCCGCTAAACCGGCCTTCACCATTTCAATATAAACGGCAGCAATTGCATCTTCAATCACTTCCATTGCATGTTCACCATTCGGCTGAATACCTGCCTCTTCTAACATTTCCCAGGGCTCATAACCAATTTTTGAACAGAGCACTGCTTCACAACCATTAAGAGTTTTAATAATTTTTTCCAGAGTGGTTTCAGTCTCACCACAGGTTTTATCTCCACTACAATACAAATCGACTTTTCGATGACCAATAAAACGAACATCCATTTCAGAAGCTTCATAAACAAGAAACTCTTTAGCATGACCGAAGTGTTGATTAATGATCCCACCGCCATTGGTCGCGACTGCCATTAAAACTGGACGTGATTGTTTTTTCTTATGTCGCTTAATTGATGAAATAGAAATAAATGTTTCATTATTTTTATTTTTCTGGGCTTCTCGTTTTGTTTCAATGCTCGCATGATATTCAGCACGTTTTTGCATAGCATCATCATAATCAACTTCCATAAGTTCAATCTTATCCATGGTAAATTCATCACCACGATCTTCACCCAACATGCCTACTGCATCCGCACGGCACTGACGACAATGACGCATCATATTCATATCACCAGAACATTTATCCTGCAATTCTTGCAACTCTAAACTTTCAGGGCCACGTTGCCCCATAACACCATAGAATGTTCCATGTTCTGCTTCAGCAATGAGAGGCATTACATTGTGTAAAAAAGCACCCTTTGCCTTAACAACTTTGCTGACCTCTTCCAGATGCTGATCATTAACGCCAGGGATCAGCACTGAATTAACTTTGACAAGAATACCCTTTTCTGTCAGCATTTCTAAGCCTTTTTGTTGCTGCTCAATCAGAATTTTTGCACCCCGGCGTCCTTTAATACGACGATTATTCCAAAATATCCAGGGGTAAATTTTAGCTCCAACATCCGGGTCAACACAGTTGATAGTAATAGTGACATGATCAATATTATGTTGGCATAATTCTTCTACCTGTTCAGGCAGTGTCAGACCATTAGTTGAGACGCAAAGCTTGATGTCAGGTGCCTTATCAGTCAACTGACGAAAAGTATCAAATGTGCGTTCAGGATTTGCCAGAGGATCACCGGGGCCAGCAATACCCAAAACTGTCATTTGAGGAATGTTAGCTGCAACTGCCATAACTTTTTTTACAGCCTGATCAGGAGTTAATAATTCAGAGACAACACCAGGCCGTGATTCATTGGCACAATCATACTTCCGATTGCAGTAGTGACATTGAATATTACACGCCGGTGCAACAGCAACATGCATACGTGCATAATAATGATGTGCTTCTTCTGAATAGCAGGGATGATCATGTACCTTTTCACGAATATGCTCTGGCAGATGTGAGAGTTGATCATTACTTCCTCCACAACCTGATGAACTACAACCTTCATCAATATTCTTTGTCGTTAGATCTGCTGCATTCAATTCCATCATTTAATCTCCAGATTAGCATCGATGTAATTAATTGAGCAAATGCTATGCCAATTCGAAAACTTTTTTATCCAATTGTTTTATAAGTAGATTTTTATACGTCCAGGATTATTGTTCTAAATAAAACATAACAAAACATAAATATTTGTTTGTATCACGACATTGATGTTTACCAACCTGATTTGCCCATACAATTAAATTTGTCGAACTTGAATTTTTAATGTTTGTATTCGATAGGCAATTTGTCGCGGCGTCATGTTGAGCAATCGTGCCGCTTTCGCTTGAACCCAGCCTGCTTGTTCCAGAGCAGCAACTACTCGCTCCCGCTCATCCAGTCCAGGATCATCAATATCCACTTGTGAAAAACTATTAGCTGAATTTCTGGGCAAAGGATTACTCTGCAAGCCAGTCAAATTAATGGTATTTGCATCAATCTGCCCATCTCGACACATTACAGCAGCACGTTCCAGACAGTTTTCCAGTTCACGAACATTTCCAGGCCACTCATATTGCATTAATAAACTCAATGCACTGTCTTTAATAGCTAATTTTCGCCCCTGACTTTTAGCAATCTTAGTCACCAGATAATAACTTAAATCCGGAATATCTTCTGCCCGTTCACGCAAGGAAGGCACGCGGATAGGCATAACATTAAGCCGATAATAAAGATCTTCACGAAAATTTCCCTGTTGAACCTCAGCTTCCAGATCTTTATTCGTCGCTGTTACCACTCTAACATCAACATTTATAGTCTTGACCCCTCCAACTCGTTCAAACTCTCCTTCTTGCAGTACTCTTAATAGTTTTGCCTGAAAAGCCGGGGTAATTTCACCAATCTCATCAAGAAAAATAGTCCCGCCATTAGCCAACTCAAAGCGTCCTTTGCGTTGTGTTACAGCACCAGTAAATGCACCTTTTTCATGGCCAAATAATTCTGATTCCAGTAAATTATCTGGCAAAGCCGCACAATTAAGTTTAATAAAAGGGCCATTTACTCTTGGTGAATTATAATGAATTGCATTGGCAATCAGCTCCTTACCAGTTCCTGATTCACCTCGCACTAATACAGTGGTATTCCATTTTGCAACTTGCCTGAGCTGTTCAAAGACATGACGCATACTCTGGGCATGTCCTACAATATTAGCAAAACCATGTTCACCTCGAACTTGCCTGCGTAAAGAATCGCGTTCAGTCTTCAAAGCCTTCTGGTCATCCTCAACTTTTTTTGACAGATGCACACGCTGACCAATCAAGTTTGCCACCATTTCCAGAAAATGCTGATGTGTACTTAATTCACTAATATTTTCAGAAGGCTGTGCAGCCAGCACACCCACTACTTCACCATCAATACTAATAGGAACTCCGATAAAAGGCAGTTCAGGATCATAAACCCGTAATCGATCAAGAAAGCGTTCATCATTTGAAGGACGTGGAATAATCAATGCCTGCCCGCTTTCAATAATTGCACCAACTACCCCCTCGCCTTGCCTGTAACGCACCATATTCGATGGTGTTGGATTTTTATGCAATGCACTAATTAATAAATCGCCACTGCTTTCATCTAATAAAGTGATCATGCCATGATGCATATTACCCGCTTCGCTCAGAGCTTTAAGAACTGCATTCTGAGTTTCTCTAAAATTTAAAGTAAAATTCAGGATCTGACTGACCAGGTAAAGTGTCTCAAGTTGTGTTTCCAAGATAGATTTATCAATGGATTTAATATTATTCTCAAATAGACTCATGAGTATATCCTCCGTCCATTTCATTTACTGGCAGTCGAATAAACAAACGGCAACCACCAAAAAAGTCAGCATCAAATTCAATACTCCCGGCATGATCAATGATTACTCCCTGTGCCATAGTCAGCCCCATACCAGCATGATCTGCAGCTTTTTTCCAGCCACAATAAAAAGGCTCAAAAACTGTTAAACGCTTTGATTCGTGCAAACCAACACCATTGTCAATGACCTCAACAATCAATTCTTGATCATCAATTCTGGTATCCAGACGAATTTCCTTATCCTGCAGACCAGATTCTTTAACTGACTCTATAGCATTATCCAGGAGATACTTAAACAACCTCCTTAACGCATTTGACTTACCTGACACCGTCGGTAATACAGGAGCTGGTCGCCAATCTATAACGATACCAGATGCCAGCAATTGCTCAGTTGACAGTTTTATTACCTCATGCAAAATGGCATTAATATTAACCATTGCAAACTGTTCCATAACAGGTCTTGGCAATGCATTCATTAAACTTTCCATCACCTCATCACTACTATCCAGAGCTTGTAGTAAAGTAGTGCGTAACCTGCACTGGTAATTACCTATTCCAGGCATCGACAGTGCTGCTCTCATCACATTCATTGGAACCTGCAATTTATAAATAGATGCTGATATTGCCTCACGCATTGTTTGCACCATCTGTTGTTCAACCATGTTTGAACGGATCATATTTAAGCGCGCTTCATTGGTGCGTCGCCGCTGTAAAGAAATATCATTAGCAATCAACAATAAATAACGTTGCTCTGAACGAGCACTTTTAAAATAATTTTCAGCCGTTTCATCAGGTCGGGTTACACAAACACCTGAACAGGAAAACCAACGTGAAGATGAACAAGCTGGCGGTTCTAAACGCACTTCAACATTAGTAAATTCTTTATTGTCTGTTGAGCTATTATCGAAGCTAAAACCAATCTGCTGTTCCAGGGCATCAATAAATAATCCAGCGGGTTCAATTCCTCGAAAATCACCTAATAATGCTTTATATGCAAGGTTATCCATTATCACCTGTCGATCAGCTCCAACCATGGCAACTACCATAGGAGCAACATTAATAGCAGCTTCAGCCAGTGATTTTTGGAATTTCAAACGCTGTTCCAATTGGTGAACTTCCGTAATGTCATGGTGCATTCCGAGAAAATAACAAATCTCACCTGTCGCTGACAATACAGGTGAAATAGTCAATTCAGCCAGATATTCCTGCTTGTCTTTATGATAATTAATCAGCTTGCCTTTCCATACCTGACGCTGCTTAATTGTTGCCCATAAGTCTTCATAAACTTCAGTCGGTGTTGATTGGCTCGATAATAGTGATTGTTTCTTACCAAGGATTTCATCACGCTGGTAGCCAGTCAATTGTTCAAAAGCTGAATTCACATACAAAAAATAAGCATTCGGATCAGTAATAGAAATAGCAACAGGAGCCTGTTCAACTGTTTGTAAGAAAATTCCCGGCAATAACACCGTTTCTGCACCAATAACATTAAAAGCATCAATAATTTCTATTGGCGTGCCTTCAGGTGGTGCATTAAGAAAATCCTTAATAGCATCTATTACATTTTTTTCAACTGGCACTGCTTGTTGTTTACGCATATCATTACCAACTCAAAATAACATTTATAAATATATCACTTGGCGAAATTGAGCATTATCCTTACTCAAAATATGTTTTTATTATTATGTTACAGCAAGATCCATACCAGATAGTTTTTATTGTTCTATTCACTCCGCGAAGTAGTTCCAATAAAATTTGTGGCAAAACCAACAAACTTCTTCAATAAAATTGTAAACAAGCAAACAACAATTAATAACTTTCAAAAAAACTGCTCCATAGATAATAAAAAATTAAAATCCAAATAAAACTCATTTTTTATCTATTAATTCATAAGCCTATGTATACAGCTGTCTATTCATTATTAGTCATGAGATTAAAAAATATGTTCGTGGCATATTAATTGCAAAAGTAGCTTTATTGAAACAAATAAACAGATAAACCAATGGAATATCTCTTAATAATACTTTCTACAGCACTGGTTAATAATGTTGTACTGGTGAAATTTCTTGGACTTTGCCCATTTATGGGAGTATCAAACAAACTGGATTCAGCACTGGGAATGGGACTGGCAACTACATTTGTTCTGACTCTGGCTGCTGTTTCCGGCTGGTTATTGGAGCATTTTGTTTTATCACCTTTAGATTTAGGTTTTTTAAGAATTCTGACATTTATTCTGGTCATTGCCGTTGTAGTGCAATTTATTGAAATGCTTGTACGTAAAACATCACCTGCTCTATACCAGGTGTTAGGAATTTTTCTACCACTGATCACAACTAATTGTGCAGTTCTTGGTGTTGCTTTATTAAATGTCCAGCAGGAAAACACTTTCTTGCAAAGCTTATTATACGGGTTTGGTTCTGCGTTAGGATTTACACTAGTCCTTGTTATGTTTGCCGGTTTACGTGAACGTCTGGCCTTGGCAAACGTACCTGATGTATTTAAAGGCCTGCCAATTGCCTATATTGTTGCCGGATTGATGTCTCTGGCTTTTATGGGTTTTTCCGGACTAACCAGCCAATAAAATAAACAATATGAATAGACTATTGAGAGAATTAAAATGATATCTGCCATTCTTATCATTTCTGCAATGGGCATTTGCATGGGGACATTATTGGGTATTGCCGCAAAATATCTTGCGGTTGAAGGTAATCCATTACAACAAGAAATTGAAGAATTACTTCCCGGTTCCCAATGCGGTCAATGTGGTTATCCTGGCTGCACACCAGCGGCTGAGGCTATCGCCGAGGGTAATGCTCCCGTTACTATGTGCCCTCCCGGAGGAAAAGCTCTTGCCGAGATACTGGCTGAAAAATTAGGTATCAGTATTGATTTATCTGATGTGGAAGAAAAACAACCATTAATCGCTTACATACATGAAAATTTCTGTATCGGTTGTACTAAGTGTTTTAAGCGTTGCCCTACTGATGCAATTTTAGGTGGCCCAAAACAAATGCATGCCGTGTTTGCAGATGCTTGTACTGGTTGTAATAAATGTTGTGATGTATGTCCAACTGAATGTATAGAAATGCGACCAATACAAGCAACACTGCAAACCTGGTATTGGCCAGAACCTATAGCACAAGCTGAAAAGGTTACTTAATATGAGTGCCAAAAATCTATTTAAGCTCTTTAAAATTCGTGGTGGCATACATCCAGATGACTGTAAGACTCTCAGTGCTGCCAAAAATATTATTGACCTGCCCATACCAGCACTATTACATATTCCTCTACAGCAACATATTGGAGCAGCGGCACAGGCCTTAGTCAATCGTGGTGATTTGGTTAAAAAAGGGCAATTATTAGCTCGAAGTCAGGGTGCTATTTCTGCACCCGTGCATGCACCAACTTCTGGAAAAATTATGGGGGTAGGAGGTTATCCTGCTCATCACCCCTCCGGTCTGTTGGTTAGAACCATTACCTTAAAGCCTGATATGAAAGATGAGTGGCTAAGTTCATTAAAAGCAGTTCAGGAACCGTTTAAATTAACACCAGAAGAAATCACTAACAAAGTTGCACAAGCGGGTATTGTTGGTATGGGAGGTGCTACATTTCCGTCTGCAGTTAAATTGAAATTGCGCAGCCGCTATAATTTACAGACTCTTGTTATTAATGGTGCTGAGTGTGAACCCTATCTGACTTGTGATGATCGTCTTATGCAGGAAGAATCTGAACATGTTATTAATGGCATTCGACTTATGGCATACGCTCTGGGTGTTGATAAGATAATTGTTGCCATTGAGAACAACAAACCTTTAGCACAACAGGCCATGACTCATGCTGCTGATAGCTATAATAATATACAGATCATAGATCTCCCGGCACACTATCCTATGGGATCTGAGAAACATCTGGTACAAACACTGACCGGTAAAGAAGTACCAGCACGGGGACTTACTGCAGATATTGGTATCGTGGTACACAATGTGGCAACAGCTCTGGCAGTACATAATGCCCTGTGTCATGGCCACCCCCTGATCTCCAGAGTCATGACTGTCAGTGGCAATGCCATAAAAGAACCCAATAACATTCATGTATTATTGGGGACACCACTTTCCTGTCTGATTGATTTTTGTGGTGACTTCAAGCAAGAACCCGAAAAACTTGTCAGTGGCGGCCCCATGATGGGGCAGCCAATATCCGACACTCGCATTCCAGTTGTTAAAGGCAGTAATGGTTTACTGGCACTAACAACAGAGGAAATAAATTCACAACAGGAAATGCCCTGCATTCGATGCTCCAGCTGTGTACAAGCCTGTCCCTGCGGATTAATCCCTCTGGAAATGGCATCTCACATCCGCAATGGCAGTCTTGATACCTCGGTTAATCTGGGTCTTCTGGATTGTATTGCCTGTGGCTCCTGCTCCTATGTCTGCCCTGCTCATATTCCACTGGTGCAATATTTTAACTATGCCAAGGGAGAACTAACCTCCAGACAAAGAACACAACATAAGCAGGGAGAAACTAAACGTTTGACCGAAGCAAGAAGCAAACGCATGGAAGCCATAAAAAAAGCCAAGCGAGAAAAAATGCTGCAGCGTAAAAAAGAGATGGCGGCTAAAAAGAAGCAACAAGCCGAAAAAAATGAAACTGGTGTCTAATTATGAATAATTTACCTCTGATCAGCGGCCCCTACAACCATTCCAGTGCAACTGTTCCCAAGATCATGCTGTATGTTATGCTGGCGCTGATACCCGCAACAGTATTTGGCCTGTATCAATTTGGCTGGCCGGCTATCTTTCTGTTTGCTGTCTGCATTGTAACCGTTGTGCTGGCTGAAGCATTATCATTAAAACTTTCAGGCAAGCCCGTAGGTATTTTTCTGATGGATGGCTCTGCCATTTTAACCGGCTGGTTATTAGCAATGACACTACCACCCTGGGCTCCATGGTGGATAGCTGTTTTAGGCGGTTTAATTGCCATCATTATTGGCAAGCAGGTTTTTGGCGGTATCGGTCAGAATCTTTTTAATCCCGCTATGGTTGCACGAGTTGCGCTATTAATTTCCTTCCCTCTTGAAATGACACTGTTTACAACACCGGCACCGTTATTTTCAACTACCAGCCCCGACTTTATGAGCTCACTGTTTATCACCTTCAGCGGTAGCGTACAACTGGATGCTTATACTGGAGCAACTACACTGGGCCATATAAAAACAGAACTGGGCCGTGGTATTGAACTGCAGCAGGCGCAATTTGCAACAGACTCTCTTTGGCAACTGACACTTGGAAATACAGGTGGCAGCCTGGGTGAAACATCAGCGCCATTACTTCTTGCTGGGGGAATATTTCTACTCTACAAACGAGTTATCAGCTGGTATATCCCTGTGAGCATGCTGGGTACATTATTCTTTCTGGCTGCTATATTTCATTTGCTCGACACTCAACTTTATGTTGATCCCTTTACCCACCTTATGTCTGGTGCTGCCATTCTCGGTGCTTTTTTTATCGCTACCGATCTGGTTACTTCTCCGGTTTCCATTCGTGGGCAATTAGTCTTTGGCGCTGGTTGCGGTTTATTAGTTTACGTTATCCGTACCTGGGCAGGATATCCTGAGGGCGTAGCATTTGCAGTAATGTTAATGAATGCCTTTACTCCCCTCATTGATCATTATCTAAAACCTCGAATTTATGGCAGAGACGTGAAAGGACAGCCCATTACTTACAATAGTGAAGCAGAGGATAACAGCTGATGAAAACGCCGCGCGAAGCTGAATATCGGAAACGAGTTGGTTATCAGGCTGCATTATTAGGTGGTTTTTCTTCTCTGGCAACCATCTTTCTTGTCATGGGTAATATTTCCACAAAAGAACCCATTCTGATCCGTCATCAGGAGGATTTACAAAACTCTTTAGCTGAAGTTATTCCTGCTGACTATTACAACAATAATCTGGTAGAAAACCCTTTACAATTAGTGCCGCCAGGGGGCAAGTCAATCACTTTTTATCGTGGCACAAAAAACAATCGGATTAATGCATTAGCCTGGGAGATCAGCGGCCAGGGTTATGCCGGGAAAATGCGTTTTATTTTAGCAGTTGACAACAGCGGTAATATCCTTGGTATCAGAGTACTGTCTCATACTGAAACTCCTGGGCTTGGTGATAAAATGGAAGTTGAAAAAGATGACTGGATATTAAAATTTAACGGACTCTCATTAGATAAACTACCCCAGGAACAGTGGCAGGTAAAAAAAGATGGTGGACACTTTGATGCCTTTACTGGAGCAACAATTACACCCCGTGGCATTATCAAAGCAATTGTGGATGCATTAAAGTTTTTTCGTAAAAATCAGACAGAATTATTGACCTTAAACATTAAAAAAAGATCTGCACCAAATGTTGCAAAACTAACAACAGGAGCAAGCTCCCATGAATAATGATTATCGCCGCATAGCCAAAGATGGTCTTTGGGATAATAATATTGTCTTCACCCAATCGCTTGCTTTATGTCCTCTTCTAGCAGTGAGCAGTACTGCAAGTAATGGTCTGGGTATGGGCCTGGCAAGTACCTTTGTTATGATTACTTCTGGAATGATCGTAGCAATGTTAAGAGAACTCATTACACCACAGATACGTATACCAATTTTTATCTTAATCATTGCCACATTGGTAACTTTAGTCGATCTATGGATGAATGCCTGGCTCCACGATCTACACAAAATACTGGGGCTGTTTATTCCTCTTATTGTCACCAATTGTGCAATTTTGGGTCGAGCAGAATCATTTGCCTCACGAAACCGGGTACTGCCTGCTATGTTTGACGGACTAATGATGGGACTGGGATTTACCATGGTACTGGTCATTCTGGGCATTGTTCGAGAAGGGCTTGGCAGTGGGACTCTATTTGCCAATGCCTCTTTATTATTAGGCTCCTGGGCTGCTTTTCTGGAGTTAGAAATCATTTCTGACTATAAAGGATTTTTGCTGATAATTCTGCCACCGGGTGGATTTTTAGTGTTGGGTTTTTTAATGGCAGCTAAACGCTTAATTGATGATGCTCAGGAAAAACGTCAGGCTCTAAAAAATACTGACGTTTCAACTGACAATGCATCATTAGTTAATTCCTGAAGGAGTAATGAACCATGAATGTTGGTGTGGCCTACGCAGATAAATTTAAACAAACCTGGCTTAAACTTGAAGTGCCTGATGCAAGTACGGTCTTAGAAGCCATTGAACACTCTGGTATGCTTACACAATATCCAGAAATCAATCTATCGGTACAAAAAGTGGGAATTTTCGGTAAAGTTACTAAACTGGATGTCAAAATAAACGAAGGTGACAGGATAGAAATTTATCGTAATATAACAGCTGATCCTGAACTTATTGAACGCCGGGACGAATAAATATTAGTTATGGAAATAGACTGGCAAGCAATAAACCTGACATTGAAACTAGCAACTATCAGTACATTAATCTTGTTATTGATCGGAACGCCAATCGCCTGGTGGTTAGCTAAGACACAAAGTGTCTGGAAAGAAATAATTGGTAGTATTGTTGCATTACCACTGGTTTTACCACCATCTGTGTTAGGTTTTTATCTGCTCTTAATGCTCAGCCCTGATGGTTTTATTGGAAAACTAACGCTTTTAATGGGAATTGGAACACTGCCTTTTACATTTCCTGGTCTGGTAGTAGGTTCTGTCATTTATTCACTACCCTTTGTTGTCCAACCAGTACGTAATGCATTTGAAGCCATTGGTGAACGCCCAATGGAAGTTGCAGCCACATTACGAACTTCACCTCTGAAAAGTTTTTTCCAGATAGCCTTACCACTTGCAAGACCTGGTCTTCTTACTGGAACGATTTTAGGATTTGCTCATACTGTAGGTGAATTTGGAGTCATATTGATGATTGGTGGTAATATTCCCGGTGAAACCAAAGTGATGTCAGTGGCGATTTATGATCATGTTGAATCACTGGAATGGGAGCAAGCACATATACTTTCTGCAGGCATGATGGTATTTGCTTTTCTGGTAATATACGCCATGTATGTACTGGAAAGACATTGGGGGAATTTAAATAAATGACTGGACTTGAAGTCAAACTACAACATCAATTCGATGAGTTTGAACTCGATGTCAGTTTTTCTGTACCTGCCTGTGGTATTACAGCCTTATTTGGTCATTCAGGCTGTGGTAAAACCTCTATTTTACGGGCAATTGCAGGTTTACTAAAAACACAGCAAGGTACTATCTCTCTCAATAATAATATCTGGCAGAAAAGTAATTTTTTTCTTGCCGCACATAAACGTCCTATTGGCTATGTATTTCAGGAAGCCAGTCTCTTTTCTCATATGTCTGTGCAGCAAAATCTGGAATATGGCTGGCAGCAAGTTCCTCACCGTCAACGCCGCCTGAAATTAAATGATATGGTCGAATTGTTAGGTATTTCAAATTTACTAAAGCGTACAACTCAGCATTTATCTGGTGGTGAGCGTCAACGTATTGCCATTGCCCGGGCATTACTCACAAGCCCTGAACTTCTGTTGATGGATGAACCATTATCAGCTCTGGATCACGACGCAAAACAAACAATTTTACCCTACCTTGAAAATTTACATGATGAACTAGGTATCCCTTCCTTATATGTCACCCATGATCCCAATGAAGCCGCTCGATTGGCCAATCAAATGATTTTATTGGTCGATGGTAAGGTAGCAGCGCTAGGAGCTACTGCAAAGTTATTAACCCGGCTAGATTTACCCTTAGCAGCTTATGATGATGCAGCTTCAATACTTGAAGGTATTATATCAGCTCATGATAGTACTTATCATTTAACCTGGATTTCAATGGATTCAGGTCGGATTGCCGTCAGCCGTGAAAATTATCCTATCGGTAAAATTGCCCGCGTACAGATTCAGGCACGAGATGTCAGTCTGTCAAGAAAATTTCATTCCGACACCAGTATTATTAATATTTTACCAGTAAAGGTCATTGACACTCACGATATCAATGAAAGCCAATTAATTGTACAACTTGAATTACTCGATGGGCAAACAATACTTTCACGTATTACCCGGCGCTCAGGAATAACACTTGATTTGAAAGAAGGTATGCATCTTTATGCACAAGTGAAAAGTGTTGCTTTGATTAATTAATAATATTTTAAGAAACCTGGTGTACTGACAAAAAATCCAGAGCAGAGAAAATGAGCCGATTGAGAAACTTTATCATTATAACTGACCAAGTCATTGCTTTGTATTGTACTCATCAAAGCTAATTCAGATTGCCTTAACTTACAATTTTTACTAACAAAAATAGAATTAAGCAGGATAAAATATGTCGATTGAACTCTACAATGATGGACAACATAAATGTGTGATTTTTCGCGATCTGGTCAGGGGTAGTGAAGCAGTTCAAGCCAATCAGATCCTGGTATATGATAATAATCATGCAGCCTTACTTGATCCTGGAGGAGAGATGACCTACTCCGGTTTATTTATGGGTATGAGCAAATACATGAATGTCAAAAAGCTTGATTATGTAGTTGCCTCCCATCAGGATCCAGACATTGTGGCTTCCTTAAACAGATGGATGGTGGGAACCAATTGCAAAGTTGTGGTACCAGAGCTATGGGAACGGTTTATACCTCATTTTACACGTCCTGGGATCACCCATCAGCGCACCATTGGCATTCCTGATGAAGGCATGCATTTAGACCTGGGAAGTATTAAATTAATGGCTCTGCCTGCTCATTTTTTACATGCAGAAGGCAATTTTCAATTTTATGATCCAAAAAGTAAGATTTTATTCTCTGGTGATATGGGTGCCAACTTGTGCCCTGCCAAAGATCTTGATAAACCAATAGAAAACCTGGTGGAAATTATTCCCTATATAGAAGGCTTTCATCGTCGTTATATGAATAGCAATAAGGTTTGTCGCTTCTGGGTTAATATGATCCGGCAACTAGATCTTGAAATTATTGCCCCACAGCACGGGCGGGCCTATACTGGCAAAGCAATTCACCAGTTTCTTGACTGGATCGAGCAGCTCGAATGCGGAATGGATCTATTTACGCAAAGCAATTACAGATTGCCCTGAACAAATTATTTAAAGAACATTCAACGCGACTTCATAAACACCGCCTATGACCAGGAATTCATTTTCTCCTTTTAAAATACCGGGCAGCAGGCCCGGCAGATATAAAATCTTGGATAATGGAATTTTAACCTCAAGTATATAGTCACCAAATTCATCCGCTCGTTCACGCTGGCTGGTAAAAGAATTCAAGTTGTTTAACAATAAGATAAAACGATGTTTATCCAACTGTTTCAATATCTCATAATCATCAATTCGATTAGTGCCACGATATAAAACAATATGTGTTTGGCCGGAAAATTGTCTTTGTACCTCATATTGGCAGTAGCTAAATAATAAATCAAACTGTGCTTCCAGGGCATTAGTATTGTATAGACCCTGTGATCTCTCAGACAAATATTTTAAATAATTATTTGAGGAAAAATCGCTTAGAGAACCATTGTGGTTACGAGCCAGCAAACCAAAACGAGATTCCACCCAACTTTTTAGAACAGCAGCTTCAGTACTATTGGCATCAAATAACCAACCTCGAAGCATTCGCAGATAATCAGCCTTACCTCGCCATCGCCGACCATTTTTTTCAAGACCTGCTGCTTCGAGATCATCTAATAAAAAACTTGAGCACATATAATCTCTAAAGTTTTCAGCTCTCTCTTTGTTGTTGTCAATGACTACAAAATCATTAAATAATTCTGAATGCAATGCCAATACACCATCAAGATGTAAAGCAACAGGATGCATCTGAAAGGTAAGGCTGCCAAGAATAATAGCTGGAAGACTGCAGCGATTCACAGGCAGTCGTGCATACCTCGGCAATGTCGGTTTTGAAATTGATATTTGTCTGTTTTCAACCATACAAAATACAAGGGTTTGTCATAAACCCGACCTTAAAAAAGATATCATTTAGAATAAATAACATTAAATTACAACAACTTAAATAATAAATCAATCATTGGCACGATGATTGCTCACTCTATAGTTAAGAGCCCGTTAGGCAATCTTAATCCGAGAGACCTTAATACACTCAACAACAAATAAACTCTTAGTGATATGAAATTAAGAGTGATATGCAACTAAGAGTGAAATGAAATTAAGCACTCAAATAACAAAATTATTAAACAATTGTATCAAGGAGATTCAAAATGGCAATGCGTCAATGTGCAATTTACGGTAAAGGTGGTATTGGTAAGTCTACCACAACTCAAAATCTGGTCGCAGGCATAGCCGAGCTAGGTAAGAAAGTCATGATCGTAGGTTGTGACCCAAAAGCCGATTCAACTCGTCTGATCCTTCACGCTAAAGCACAAAATACAATCATGGAAATGGCTGCTGAAGCCGGTACCGTTGAAGATCTGGAACTGGAAGATGTCCTGAAGACCGGTTATAGCAATATCAAGTGTGTTGAATCAGGTGGCCCTGAGCCAGGTGTAGGCTGCGCGGGTCGTGGCGTTATCACAGCAATTAACTTTCTTGAAGAAGAAGGTGCCTATGAAGAAGATCTGGACTTCGTATTCTATGACGTACTGGGTGATGTTGTCTGTGGTGGTTTCGCTATGCCTATCCGTGAAAATAAGGCACAAGAGATCTACATTGTCTGTTCTGGCGAAATGATGGCAATGTATGCCGCTAACAACATCAGTAAGGGTATTGTTAAGTATGCTAACTCCGGCAGCGTACGTTTGGCAGGCTTGATTTGTAACTCACGTGAGACTGATCGTGAAGATGAATTAATCATGGAACTGGCAAATCGCCTGGGAACAACGATGATACATTTCGTACCACGTGACAACATAGTCCAACGTGCAGAAATTCGTCGAATGACAGTAATTGAATATGATCCTACCTGCAAACAGGCTGCAGAATACCGCACCCTGGCAAATAAAATTATTGAAAATGATAACCTCAATATTCCAACACCAATCACCATGGATGAGCTCGAAGAATTATTAATGGAATTCGGCATCATGGATGTGGAAGATGAAGAAATCATCGGCCAGACAGCTGAAGCAGAAACCACTTAATTATCATTTGGAAGTTGATCATCACTATCTGACCAACTTCTATTCATTCTTATAACAGAGTTATTTTTCAAACCCTGCACATCCACAGATTAGTGGTGTCAGGATAAGGAGAACAAAATGTCTACTAATCATATGACACCTGAAGAAACTCAGGCGCTTATACAAGAAGTCCTTGAGGTATACCCCGAAGACGCTAAGAAAGATCGTGCTAAACATCTTATGGTCAATGATCAGGAAGTTGAGCAGTCCAAAAAATGCATTACTTCAAACCGTAAATCCCTGCCGGGTGTAATGACTGTTCGCGGCTGTGCCTATGCAGGCTCTAAAGGTGTGGTTTGGGGACCAATCAAAGATATGGTTCACATTTCACATGGCCCGGTTGGTTGCGGCCAATATTCTCGAGCCGGGCGGCGAAATTATTATGTGGGAACAACAGGTATTAATACCTTTGGCACAATGAACTTCACCTCAGATTTTCAGGAAAAAGATATTGTTTTTGGTGGTGATAAAAAACTATCAAAGATCATGTTAGAAATTGAGGAACTTTTCCCTCTTAATAAAGGCATCACCATACAATCAGAATGTCCAATTGGTTTGATTGGTGATGATATTGAAGCAATTGCCAAACAAACCACTAAAGACGTTAAAAAACCTGTTGTACCTGTCCGTTGTGAAGGTTTCCGTGGTGTATCTCAATCATTAGGACATCATATTGCAAATGATGCCATTCGTGACTGGGTATTGCATAACCGTGACAATGATGCTTTTGATGATACTCCTTATGATGTCACAATTATTGGTGACTACAATATTGGTGGTGATGCCTGGTCTTCACGAACTCTGTTAGAAGAAATGGGTCTACGAGTTATTGCACAATGGTCAGGCGATGGTACCCTGGCTGAAATGGAAAATACACCTAAAGCCAAACTTAACCTATTACACTGCTATCGTTCTATGAATTATATTTCTCGTCACATGGAAGAAAAATACGGCATTCCATGGAAAGAATATAATTTTTTTGGCCCGACAAAAATCGCTGAATCTCTACGTGACATTGCCTCTTTCTTTGATGACACAATTAAAGCCAATACAGAAAAGGTCATTGAAAAATACAGGGCAGAATATCAAGCAGTTATTGATAAATATAAGCCCCGTCTTGAAGGTAAACGCGTCATGCTGTATGTCGGTGGCTTACGCCCTCGTCATGTGATTGGAGCTTATGAAGATCTGGGTATGGAAGTTGTTGGTACAGGTTATGAATTTGGTCATAACGATGACTATGACCGCACGATTAAAGAGATGGGTAATGCAACTCTGATTTTTGATGACGTCACCGGGTATGAGTTTGAAGAATTCGTCAAAAGAGTAAAACCCGATCTAATTGGCTCAGGAATTAAGGAAAAATACATTTTTCAAAAAATGGGCATTCCTTTTCGCCAGATGCATTCCTGGGATTACTCTGGCCCTTACCATGGTTATGACGGTTTTGCTATCTTTGCACGTGATATGGATATGACACTAAATAATCCTTGTTGGAGCAAGGTTAAGGTGCCCTGGTTAATCGAAGATGAGGAAGAAACTGCAGTCGCTGCAAGTGCCTGATTAAGGTCGATTAGCTAAGAAAAAAACTTAATAGTATTCAGGTTTTCTATACCTTATTTCTATATTGTCGGAAAACCTGAAAAATGCTTATCAAACAATTTTATTTACCAGACTCGTCGTTCACAGATTAGTGGCACGAGAGGAGAAATATCATGAGCCAAGTTATTGAAGACATAAAACCCAGTTATCCCCTGTTTCAAAAGGACGAATACAAGGAGTCACTGAAAAACAAACAAGAAAAATTTGAAGAGAAACATCCTCAGGAAAAAATCGAACAAGTCTTTCAGTGGACAACAACAAATGAATATAAAGAACTGAATTTTAATCGTTCCGCACTGACTGTCAATCCAGCCAAAGCCTGTCAGCCTTTAGGTGCAGTTCTATGTGCGCTGGGATTTGAAAAGACTTTACCTTATGTGCACGGCTCACAAGGTTGTGTTGCCTATTTCAGGACTTACTTTAATCGCCATTTTAAAGAACCGGTTGCTTGTGTGTCTGATTCTATGACCGAAGATGCAGCAGTATTTGGTGGTCAGAAAAATATGATTGCCGGTCTGGAGAATGCCAGGGCAATATATAAGCCTGAAATGATTGCGGTATCCACCACCTGTATGGCAGAGGTTATTGGTGACGATCTGAATGCCTTTATCGGCAATGCTAAAAATGCAGGAGCAGTTGAACAAGAATTCCCAACGCCCTTTGCACATACTCCAAGCTTTGTCGGTTCTCATACGACCGGATGGGATAATATGTTTGAAGGCATAATGCGCTACTTCACGCTGAATTTCATGGATGATAAAGTTGTTGGCAGTAATAAAAAAATTAACATCGTTCCCGGGTTTGAAACTTATCTTGGCAATTATCGTGTGATGAAACGCATGATGGAAGAAATGGATGTCGATTACAGTCTGCTTAGTGATCCAACCGATGTGCTTGACACACCCGCTGATGGAAAATTCCGTATGTATGACGGCGGTACCAGTATCGATGAAGTCAAAGATGCACCTAATGCAATAGATACCTTGTTATTACAGCCCTGGCAATCGATGAAAACCCGTAAATATGTCAAAAACAACTGGAAGCAGCCTGGAACTGATATTGCTATCCCCATGGGACTGGAAGCTACCGATGCCTTTTTAATGAAGGTGTCTGAACTTACTGGTAAGCCAATTTCTGATTCATTGACCCGTGAACGCGGCGTTCTGGTTGATATGATGACCGATAGTCATACCTGGTTACACGGCAAAAAATTTGGTCTTTATGGTGATGCTGATTTTGTCATGGGAATGACTCGCTTTCTGCTGGAACTTGGTGCAGAGCCAACCCAAATACTTTGTAATCATGCAAACAAACGCTGGAAAAAAGCCATGCTAAAAATCCTGGCAGATTCACCTTATGGACAGAATAGTGAAGTACATAATAACAAAGATTTGTGGCACTTCCGTTCACTGATGTTTACCAGCAAACCAGATTTTATGATTGGTAATTCTTATGGAAAATTTATCCAGCGTGACACCTTACATAAGGGTAAAGAATTTGAAGTACCTTTAATCCGTATCGGTTTCCCTATCTTTGATCGTCACCATATGCATCGTGACACAACGCTGGGCTATGAAGGAGCTATGTATATGCTTAAAACCATAACCAACGCTGTACTTGAGCGCCTTGATGAAGAAACACGCGGTATGGGCACCACAGACTACAACTACGATTTAATTCGCTAGAATGTCATTCCATCGGTGGTCATATAATCACCGATGGCAGCTTGAGGAGTGAGGTACTTATGCCAAATGTAATGATACGTATTAAAGATAATGGAGCCCTCCTGTTCTACATTGCAAAAAAAGATCAGGAAGATGAAATTGCTACGGTTGAAAAAGATACTGATGATGAGTGGGGTGGTAAAATTGAACTAACCGATGGTTCAGAATATTATATTGATCCCATCACACCAAGGCCCTCTTTTCCCACAACCTTACGTTTTAAACGTGCCTGAGCAAGCTTTATAAAAAACAATTTTAAAGGAGAATATTATGGCTTTTGCTATTGTAAGAGATATCTGCACTGCATGTGGAGATTGTGAGCCAGTCTGTCCAACTGAATCCATCAAGCCATTCAAAGGTGTTTATGCCATTGAGGTTGATGGTTGTACTGAATGTGAAGGTGAATTCGATATTCCACAATGCCTGGACATTTGCATGGAAGATGATTGCATCATACCTGTCTGATTAAGTCAGAACTTTAAGTTATTACAGCTAAAAAGAACTTATCCTGGGATCAGGACTTTAAATATTTATTAAACAAAAGTCTTCATTCCAGAGAATAAGATACTGAAAATTTATAATTACAATCATCTGGAATTAATTATGAGTGCTACTTCCCTATCCAATGAAATTGCCTTACGTATCGGATTGGCTGCACGTGAACTGCCTGATACCAATGCAGCCCGCCTGTTGCGAGTTTTAAGTGACATCATTAGCTTGCCGCCAACTGAAGAAAAACTCTCAGGCCTGAATATAAAACACTTAAAATCTGCCTGTAATGGTGAATTCGTCAATATTGATACAGCTGCGTTGAAATCTGCACTCACCATTCTTAAAGGCAGCAGTGAGCCCTTACCAGAAATTACCCTCTATGAAGAAGGTGATATGCCAAACAGTATCCGAGTTGCCTGTTCTTCTAATCAGTCTGATAAATTAGACGGCCATTTTGGTTCCTGTAAACATTTTTTAATTTATCAGGTTTCAGGATCAGAAAACCGATTAATTGAAATACGTGAAATTGATAACAGCAAAATTGTTGATGATAAGAATACCTATCGTGCATCATTAATAAAGGACTGTCAGTTACTATTTGTTGCATCAATTGGTGGTCCGGCTGCGGCTAAAGTTGTGCGTTTTGGTGTCCATCCAATTAAAAAGCCTCAGGCCAGCCTGGCTATTGATGAAATATTGAGCTTGCAGAATGTTATTGGCAAAGATGCCCCGCCCTGGCTTGCTAAGGTGATGGGACAAAGCCCGGAACAGCGCATACGTTTTGCACAGGGATCAGAAGTGTGATCACTCAAGCACAGCTCAAGCAGATAGGACAGGCTGCCAGTCAGGAAAATATTATTACAGAAGAATTGGTAAACCAATTTCGTAAAAAATTTCCTGAGATTCATTTTACATATTGTATGGATGATGATGTTAGTGTAGCTAACCCGGTATATGAACATGATTTGTTTAACCTATATCTTATTGATAGTCGTGAACACTGTCTCTGTTTTACAAATGAAATGGATATAGCTACAGGTATTGTTGTGGCCGAAATCAATAAAGAATGATCACACCATTGATTACTGGACAATCTATGCCTGATGAAAGCAATAAAACATCCCAGACTGATTGCTCTACTTGTCCCCACAAAGCGGATCGATTACAACATGGTCGTTGTCAACCTGGTGATAGCTGTGTCCGCGCCATGAGTGGTCGGCAAATCACACGTTTTTTTAAGTCTAACCCTGATCTGGCTGAATATTATTCAGGTGATACTTTTTGGGAGCGACGTGCCATTTCGGCCAGATATCTTTCTCAGCAACGCTTGCTTCAAATGCTGAATGATCCTGATGCAGTAGTGCGACGGGTTCTGGCTTATCGTTTAAAAATTGAACAATTAAGCACTTTAATCACCGATGATGATCGTGAAGTCCGGATCACGGTTGCTGAACGTCTGCCTTCAGAAGAATTGGAACAAATGGTTGATGATGAAGACTATCTTGTTCGCCAAACCGTTGCCACTCGTATGAAAGTTGGCCGACTGTTTCGCATGATCACTGATACCGATCGCGAAGTACGTAAGGCAGTGGCATTACGACTACCCATTGTCAGCCTGGGTTTAATGATTAATGATGCTGCTGAGGAAGTACGCAAAATTGTAGCAGAGCGCATAGACCCCGAATCTATTGAACCATTGCTGCAGGATAAAGCCTGGCTTGTTCGATATAGTGCCTGTCAACGTGCACCATTAGATAAACTGATTATCCTATTGCACGATGAAGACAAAGACATTAGAGATTATGCCAGAAAACGTCTGAAATAAATCACTTAAGAAACTAAAGCAAACAGTAACACCAATACAGGTAAATTTAAAATGCATCCATTTTCACAGTTTATACAAATTTTAGGCAAGGGCAAAAATGGCACACGACCTTTATCTCAGGAAGAAGCCTATAAAGCAATGAAGATGATCACTTGCTATGATGTAGAACCAGAACAACTGGGTGCTTTTTTGATGCTGATGAGGATCAAAGAAGAAACAGCAGAAGAAGTCGCCGGCTTTACCCAGGCACTCCGAGAAAGCATCCCGATACCCGATAAATTTTTCCGTCCGGAGATTGACTGGGCAGCCTATGCCGGAAAAAAAAGACAGTTACCCTGGTTTTTGTTATCTGCATTAGTACTTGCAAGTCGTGGTCATTCCGTACTTATGCATGGTATGCAGAGAAATGATGAACGGATTTATATACCCGAAGCGCTTGAAGCTCTGGATATTGATATCGCCACGTCTCTATCAGATGCTGAACAACAGCTAAAAATGAGTGGTTTTTCCTACCTGCCTGTCAGTATGCTCTCAACATTAACAAATGAACTAATAGCAACCCGGAATTTATTTGGCCTGAGACCCCCTTTACACACTGTTGCCAGAATGCTTAATCCATTTAAGGCACCCTTATCTGTAATGGGTGTTTTCCATCCCAATTTTGCAACCATTCACCAACAGGCTGCTCGCTTACTTGGAGAAAACAATACCCTAATTTGTAAAGGTGAAGGTGGTGAATTTGAACGCATTCCTGAACGCTCCAGTATCATGTACGGAATGACCAATGAATGCGAATGGTCTGATACATGGGGTAAACTGCTTAAGTCTGGAAGTGTAAAAAAACCAACGGGACTTAATCTGCACCTTTTTCGTTCAGTATGGGATGGTGATGTAGAAGATCTATATGGTGAATTGGCGATTACTGGCACTTTGGCATGGGTAATTCGTGCAATGAAAATAGAAACAACATCTGAAGCAGCTCATTGTTTAGCCAATCACTGGTGGCAGCAACGACATGAACATCATTCATTTCAAGAGGCAATATAATGGCAAGCAATTTAGCCAGGAATGAGGATCTGAGTAAACTTTGCCAACAGATAAATCTTAACACAGATAGATCACTGGAATTAGATTCAATAGTAAAAGCCTTAAAATCTTTAATGCCGGAGCTCGATCTAACATGTGCTTTGACTCGAGGAAACTGGTACCGGCTAGGTGGTATTGTGGATAAAGATTTTCAACCGATCAGCAATAATATTGCTCTATGGTCTGAAAACGAGTGTGCTGGTGATGTTGATGAAATCATCCTTAAACATATTAATTCTGGTTATTTTGCTACTCGCCTGGCAGGAAAAACGCATTATTTCACCGCACAATATGGTACTAATAATGAACAGTTTATTCAATTAGAAATTGAAGAATTAGAGGAAGTCATTGACAGACCTCTGGTTGATAAAGACTGGTTTCCAGATTGTCTGGAAGATTTTATTGATCCATTGGATTTTCCAAAACTTGAACCAGAGCCAACTGGCCAACGCTACTATCAATTTCGACGTATTACCGATGTGTCTGAATTATTGAACAAGCTATTACTAAAAAACAGAGCACGGGATAATCTTCAACGTTTTTTTAAGGAATGGAATCAAAGCAGTGCATTTGATGAACATCCTTTTTGTCGACATTGGATACTAGCCTTAAGAGAATATCAAGACAGTGATCGCAAACACCAATTGAGAGCAAAACCAGTCAGTACCTATGCAGGAAAATTATCTAAATTTCCACCTGTACAAGCTCTACATGGTACGGAACTATCAAAAGCAATTCATCATTATGATCACCAGTTAGGCTATCCATTTGCCTGGTACTTCACTATGTTAAGTAATAAGTCCGGCAACTATAAACTGGCACAAGCTGTATTACGTGATCAAGCAGATATTTATGAATACCTTCCAGCCAAAGATCTTAAAATCTTGAGACAATGGGAAGAACACCCTTACGGGGTTTAATTTTTAATAAAATTGGCTTAGATATCACAAAATAATTAAATCAACTATGATACACTGTCAGGCGCATATTATTTCTATCAAGAGGTAAACAACAATGTACTGTAAACAATGTACTTTAAACAATATACAGTAATTATTTCATTCATCAGACTTAAAACAAAATGACTGATTGTATATAATGCATGGGTCAGAATAATGACAGCAATGACTATCATGCATTAATACCAACTGTGAGCGTTAATTGAAGAGGGAGAACATATGTATATAGCAATGAATCGATTTCATATCAATATTGGAAGAGAAGAGGCTTTTATTGATTTTTGTCAAAGCCATGAAATAAAGTTAAAAACCATACCAGGATTTATTCAATTTTATTTACTTGAAGGAAAAAGTGATAAAAAATCTACGCTATTTATAGCTCATTCCAGCTGGAACTCAATAGAAAATTATTTAAACTGGAGTAAATCAGATGCCTTTCAAAAAGCTCTGGAGAATATAGGCAATACAAAAATTCTCTATCATTGTCAATCACAATTTGAAGATTATGATGTCGTTTTATAATACTATTACATAAAGTTTATATTTTATTATTTTATCTGAAAAGCCTGAAAAACATTAGGTATCTGCAATATTTTTTTTAATAGTGGATCGAGCTCCCCCTGCAGGTTTATTTCAATTGTCAATTCCATTGATACTGATTGATCGATGATGTCAGTCTCTGTATTTGCTTTAAGTACATTAATTTGTGCCTGATTTAGCAATGTAGTAATATCTTGCAAAAGCCCCTGCCTATCAAAAGCATCAATATGCAGACACATTTTATCTTTATCTGATGATTCTCCCCAGCTCAATTCAACAATTTTTGTCTCAGTAGCGTGGCTTAGCTGTTCATCCTCTATTATCAAGCAATCATCACGGTGTATTTTTATGCTTTGAGCGGCTAGAAGCTCACCAATAATTCTATCACCGATCTTTGGTTCACAACACCGTCCTATAACAATCTCACGCTCACCAATTCCTTGTAAATGTTTACTAGAAACCATTATGTTATTATCATTATCTTTGAACAAGATCTTAAACCATTGACGGATCCTGGATTTAGCCCGAATAGTATTAACATATTTTTTTCTGTGATCAAGCCAGTAAAGATGAGGTGAAGATTTTTTATCCGTTAAAATTTCAATGCACTCGCCCGATTTTATAGGATAACTCAATGGTACCCTATGGCCATTAACGATGGCACCAATACACTGATGCCCCACTTCTGTATGGATCACATAGGCAAAATCCAGTGCTGTTGCACCTGAGGGTAAATTGATAACTTCTTTATCTGGTGTCAGAACATGCACTTTATCACTAAAAAATTCTGTTTTAAATTCTTCTAACAAAGTATCATCATCAATTCTATTTTCCAACAAATAGCGTAATGACAAAATCATTTTTTCTAATGCAACATCCTGATCACTACCCTCTTTATAGCGCCAATGAGCTGCAACACCATGCTCTGAAAAATCATGCATCTCCTGAGTTCGTATCTGAATCTCAATTACTTGATTTTCAGGGCCTATAATTGCTGTATGAATGGACTGATAACCATTGTCTTTTGGGTTAGCAATATAATCATCAAATTCATGCGGTAAATGCTGCCATTGATTGTGTACAATGCCAAGAATGAGATAGCATTTCGACAAATCAGTGGTAATGATCCGTACTGCTAATAAATCAGCCAACTCATTCCACTGCATCTGTTTTTTGTGCATTTTTTTCCAGATACTATAGAGATGTTTTGGGCGACCAACTATTTTTGCATCAATAGTTGATTGCGCCAAATAATTATGCAGGTAATTAACGAAGTTTTCGATATACGTTTCTCTTACGGAACGTTTATCTGACATCGATTGGGCTAAAAATTTATAAGACTTATTATCAATGTATCGAAAAGCCAGATCTTCCATTTCCCACTTAAAATTTGAAACACCTAAACGGTTAGCCAGCGGGGCATAAATATCCATTGTTTCTTGTGCAATGCATTGCTGCATCTTTTGACTTTCATGATTTAGCCCCCGCAAACGCTGAACACGAAAGGCCAGTTTAATTAACACCGCTCGCACATCATCCACAGTAGCCAATAACATCTGATGCAATGATTCAGCTTCAGCCGGTCTGTAAGCAAGCTCTTCTGTACATTCTTTAAATGTATTTAACCAGTTTACATGTTTTACCAGATTGGCAATAACAGGACTAAATTGTTGATCAATTTTGTAATTATCCAATGATGCTCTTAATCGTGGATCACTCAATAGTGCAGAAATTAAGGTTTCAGCATCCACCCCAAGATGTTTCAGGATCAGAGCTATATCTAATGAACTGGGACGTGAATCATCCGGTTCAGAGACAGGAAAAACAAAAGCGAGTGCCTGTTTTATTTGTTTTAAATGAACAGAATCAACAATATTCCTGGAAAGTTGTTTCAGTAGTTTGCTATCGTCATACATTTCAACGACACCATCAAATTGACTGTGCTTCATAACTTATTAATTTAATTCTATATTTTCTCTGGGTCTGTGTTGTTGAACCATATTTAAGGCCTATAGTTCTAGTGACTCAGATTGATTGATAACAAATTTCAGGTGCATAGTGATAATAGCTCACTCATACATTTTAGCACCTGTGATTAAATCATACCAACGCAAGAAATATAAGGAATTAAAAAAGAAAATACTGAGTAATTACAAGAAGACTTTGTTTGCTCTCACATCATCAGCTCAATGGCTTTCTTTTTATTTACCGCATCTTCATCAACCTCACACACTTTTATTCCTTGCTGAGAAGGAATATCATACATTACCTGACGTAATAAATTTTCCATAACACTGCGTAAACCTCTTGCACCAGTACCACGTTTGATTGCCTGTCTGGCAATCGCTGTCAGTGCATCAGGAGTAAATTTTAAATCAACACTTTCAAATTGAAATAGTTGACGATACTGACGTACCAGAGCATTGCGCGGCTCAGTAAGAATGCGGGTCAAAGCCTTTTCATCCAGCTCATGCAATGCAGTAACAATGGGAAACCGACCAATAAACTCTGGTATCAATCCAAAATTCCTGAGGTCTTCAGGTAATACCTCTTCAATAAGCCTTAATTGCTCATTAGCTATATCGGTATTACTCAGTTCAACATGAAAACCAATCCCTTGTTGTCCAATATTAAAACGCTTTTCTATTTTTTGCTCCAATCCTGCAAAAGCCCCTCCAGCAATAAACAAGATATTATGAGTATCAATAGTTATTTCCTTCACCTGATCTTTACGGCTCTGACTCTTGAGCTTAATTTGTGTACCTTCAACTAACTTGAGTAAAGCTTGCTGAACACCTTCGCCGGAAGCATCTCTGGAACCATGTGATGATTCACCAGTACGAGCCAGTTTATCAATTTCATCAATATAAACAATTCCCCATTCAGCCAGTTCCTGATTGCCTTCGGCATTATCCATCAAACGAATAAGGATACTTTCAACATCTTCACCCACATAACCCGCTTGTGTCAGAGTAGTTGCATCAGCAATCACAAAAGGAACACCAACAATTTTTGCCAGGGTACTAGCCAAAAGTGTTTTTCCAGTTCCTGATGCACCCAATAACAGGATATTGGATTTTTCAATATCAACATCATGTTTATCCAACTTAAGATCTGGAGCCATATTTTCCATGCTCAATCGCTTAAAATGATTGTACACAGCAACAGCAATGGTTTCCTTCGCCAGCTCCTGACCAATTATATATTGTTCAAGTTTTGCTTTAATTTCAGCAGGCTTTAGCAAATTTTGCAAAGGTTTATATGCGGCTCTCTTTCGCCCCCAACTGCCTACTACCTGGGATGCCAGTAGAACACATTCTTCACAAATATATCCTTCCTCACCAGCGATAAGTGGAATATCAGGAGCTTGTTCTTGTCCACAAAAGGAACAATGTATTTTTTCCGTATCCATATCAGATCTCAGATTAATTTTGCATTAATTCATTCAACCAGGTTTTTTGATGATTATGCTGATGTCTTTCTTCCAGAATACTACGGATCCTGGAAGTGACCCTGGATAATGGTACCTTTTTTTTAAGCATTATTTTCTCACACATCATTAAGTGAAAACCCATTTCTGTCTTAATGATCTGACTGATTTCATTTTCTCTCATCTTAAATAATTCAGCATCAAGCTCAGGATAGAGCTGGCCTTGAACAACATCCCCCAGTCGTCCACCTTCCATCGCAGTTGGGCATTCAGAAAATCGCCTGGCAAAGCTTTTAAAGCGATGAGGTTTACCATTGAGTTTTTCTTCAAGATCAATAATTTTATCTAAAGAAGCTTGATGGGTATTTTCAACGAATTCAGGATTAATAGTTATAAGAATATGATATACAAGTCTTTTTTCAGGTTTATTAAAACGTTCACGATGCATTTCATAGAAAAGTTGAATATCCATATCAGTTATTTCTGGTATCTTTTCTGAAACACGCTGCATAATGCTATCAAATAATAATTCACGATACAGTGCTTTGCGCAGACTTTCTTCATCTAACAGATTATTTTGTAAATCCAGTACAAGATCAACCCGGCTTTCATATTGAGAGGCAATAGCTGAAAAAGCATCATCAATTTTTTGGCTGGAGATTATAATACCATTCGAAGTTGATGAATTAATAATCAAATTTTCCAAATCAAAACTCTTTTTAGCTTTGTTAAAAATAAGGTCATATTCATCAGAAGTTAATGTTTGAATGTTTTTTTCATATGTTTTCAATGCATATCGCAACATGTGATAATTAAATTCAGGGGGAAGTTCCTCTTGAATCAGGACTTGATTTTGTTCACCTAGTGAGTTTTTTTTCCCCATTACAATCAACACTCCTCAATATTTTCAGGATGTATAAATTCCAATACTGATTCTGATACAAGAAGAGTTCGCTCGCCAAAACGAACATGATAAGCCGGTCCCGCCTTATAATATCTCAACACCTTTTCAATTTCGCCTTCATCTCCTGGATTTGCAATCACCTTACCCTGAAGACCTAGTGGGCGTGTTGGAGTCACTTTTTCCTGAAATTCAAAACGGGTGGATACCCACCGCTCAGTTTTATATTGAAGCTCCTGTTCACGACAACCTACCATTACACCCGATTCAATAAAATCAACTGTATAGATGAGCTGATCCTGTAAAAAGGTACCAACATCACGAATAAAACCAACGCTGCCACTACGTATTAATAATTTTCCTGTATCTTTGCCAGGGTATGTTCCATCATTACGGATGTTTCTAATAACACGTACTGATTCACCGTATTCAAATTTTGGACGCACTGGATGTTCCTTTAAAATTAATTTCACTCAAGGGAATACTCACAATCGATGGCTCACCCATACGAAACACTTTAAACACTTTTTCAGTTTGTGCATCCGAACTCACAAAATCGCTATAAGCCTTAGTCAACATTTCAGAATAAATTGTATAACGCGCTTTATCTTCTTCGGGCATATCACTGACTTTGCCAAGATAATCATGAAATCGTTGTAAGATGTGTAAACGATTAACCTGTACTATTGGCTGTTCATAACTAATCTCAAAATAATTTAAAAAATCTTCAGCACTACTGAGTTCTTCAAGATCTAAATCCAGATCCAATTTACTTTTTTCCATTTTTTTCTCCTACTGATTTTTTATTTAAGATAATTGCAGCTTATATAACAGATTTCAAATCCTTATAAACTGCCACATCCAATAATATCTTTGCTCCCAGTCTGTCATTACTATCTAATTCCAGAATTTTTTTTAAACGCGATACAGCTTTTTTTTCTTCACCTAAACGTAATTCAAGATATGCTGCCCCTTTCAGGGTCAGCAAATAAAATCGAACTTGTGTCATTGTATTCTTGCAATGTTTTTTCAGATAAACTTCACTTAACTCATTCCAGTCATTTGGAAATTTGAGTTTTAACGAGTAAATTCGTAAAACTCGCTTAGCAACAATTAAAGCATCCTGTAAGCGATGCTGGTAATAAAAATATCGATACAGAGCAACCAAAACCATTGGATGTTCCGGCTCAAGAAAATATGCTCGCATTAATGATATTTCTGAATCAGATTGACCATAATTCTCAGCAGCCTGATCAATACATTTCTCTGCTTCTTCACTGAGTACTTCTTCAAAATACAAGTCTGTCACTTCAAAATCGAGCATATCCATATGATTTACCTGATATCTTTAGAAATTCATCTCACAATAAAAACGTCGTAAGTCCTGAGTTTCAGGTGAACGCTTATATTGAACTGAAAAATGACGGATCATTTGCAGTATTATTTCTGCCTGTTGGCGTACAAGTTTAATTCCCATATTGGCATAAGCTGCGATAATGGCATGACATCCAGAGTGCTTTCCCAATATAAAGCGATGTTCTCTTCCCAGTTCAGACGGATCAATTCCCTGATAATTCAATCGATCTTTCATTAAGCCATCAACATGAATGCCTGCTTCATGGGTAAAAACCCCCTCACCTACCAGACTTTTCTGCCAGCTGACACTTCGACCCGATGCCTGTTCTACTAATTGAGATACCGATAAATAATCAGTTAAATCAATCTCACAAGCCTGATTGTAAAAATGTCTCAGTCCCATTATTACTTCTTCTAAAGGTGCATTTCCTGCCCGTTCTCCCAGACCATGAACAGTAGTATTTACATGGCTGGCCCCCGCTCTGATGGCAGCCAATGTATTCGCTGTGGCTAAGCCCAAATCATCATGAGCATGCATTTCAATATCCAGCTCTGTCATCGTCTTGAGTTTGCTTATCATTTCATGGACTTTAAATGGTTCCATAATACCCACGGTATCAGCAAATCGAAAACGACTTGCTCCATAGCTTTCAGACAGTTCAATAATTCTGTAAAGAAATTCTGGATCAGCCCGTGAAGCATCTTCCCCGCCCACACAGACTTCCAGATCTAAATCCAGTGCTTCGTTAATACATTGTTCTATTTGAGCTAATACCCACTTTCTATTTTGACCCAGTTTATTATGTATTTGCTGGTCAGATACCGGCATGGATAGATCAATACTGTGGACACCCAAATTTTTACTCAGAGCAATATCATCACTATGCATTCGACACCAAACCATTAGCTTTGCAGTTTCCACTATTTCAGAAACATGTCGAATTGAATCCCTTTCTTCAGAGCCCATGGCAGGTATACCTATTTCAAGTTCTGGAATTCCAAGCTTATCTAAAGCCTGTGCAATGGCTGATTTTTCCTCTAATGAAAACGAAACGCCTGCTGACTGTTCACCATCTCTCAGCGTCGTATCATTAATAATTGTATGATTATATTTATTCATAACATTGTCCAAGTTTAATAATATGAACATTGCACTTACTATGCCATATAATATATTTATTATTTATCAGATAGTTATATAAAATTAAGATGGTTGCTTTATGACAATAATAACTTTTGTCGGATTTGCTACAATGGATAAATCACACTTTATAATGAGAATAAAACAGGTTTCACAGGTTTAAAACTGTGAGGCGGCAGCACCACTCTCAGCAGCTATTAATGACTATAATTACTATGCATAATTAGGAGAAAAAACTTTTTCAGAGTCTTCCACTGGACCATTTCCATCCCAGTAAGGTGACAACTTTCTCAGTTGCGCAACAATCGGTGGTACTGCTCTAATCACCTTTTCCACTTCTTCCATCGTATTATAACGAGAGAATGAAAAACGCACACTACCATGAGCAGCAGTAAAAGGAATATCCATAGCACGCATAACGTGAGATGGCTCCAGTGAACCTGAGGTACAGGCTGAACCACTAGAAGCAGCAATTCCTAATTTATTAAGTAGTAATAAAATAGCTTCACCCTCAATATACTCAAAAGCAATATTACAGGTATTTGGCAAGCGGTTATTTGGATCGCCTGTCACAAAGCAATGGGATACAGCTTCAATAATTCCATGTTCAAGACGATCACGCATGGCTTTTACTTCGCTTTTTTCATGCCACATATTTTCCTGTGCCATTTCACAGGCTTTACCCAGGGCAACAATTGATGCAGAATTTTCCGTACCTGCTCGACGTCCTCGTTCCTGATGACCACCACGCAACAAAGGACGAAACCGGACACCCCGGCGTAGATAAAGCACACCAATTCCTTTAGGTGCATGTAATTTATGTCCCGATAAAGAGAGCATATCAACACTATTCTCTTTAAGGTTCATCGGTAATTTTCCGACTGCCTGAACAGCATCCGTATGAAAAATCACACCTGCCGAACGAGACAGTTCAGCCATTTCTTCAATAGGAAATAATGTGCCGCTTTCATTGTTAGCCCACATTATTGAAACAATAGCAACTTCATCCGATAACAGGCTGATATACTCCTGCATATCAAGACGACCTTTTTTATCGACTTTAAGATAGTGAACAATATAATCATCTTTTTCAAGATATTCACATAAACTCAGTACCGCAGGATGTTCTACGATAGTGGTAATAATCGTTCTACGATCCGGCTGTGCTTTTAGTGCTGATAAAATTGCAGTTGAATCAGACTCTGTACCACATGAAGTAAAAATAATTTCTGAATCATGCTCTGCACCCAGTAAAACCTGAATCTGTTTTCTGGCTTTTTTTAATCTTCTGCCTACTTTATTTCCAAATTGATGCAGGGAAGATGGATTACCAAATTGTTCGCTAAAAAAAGGAAGCATTTCCTCTACAACTTCCGGTGCAACCATGGTTGTTGCATTATTATCTAAATATATTCCAGTAGTCATTATTGTGCTCCTGATGAAGTACGTTGCACTAATGCTTCTGCCGGTAACACTTGAATAAATTCACCCAATCCTTCTGCTAAATGCTGTTGAATTCCTCCAAGAGTAGTTGTTGCCATATGACAGCCCGAGCAAGCACCTGTCATTTTTACATAGATATTTTTTCCATCAACTTCCAATAATTCAACATCACCATGGTCACGTTGAAGATTGGGGCGAATTTCATCAATAAGCGCATCAATTCGTTTCATTCGCTGTATATTGGTTAAGCCCGATGTTGGTTTCACAATTTCACCAGCAACTGCATTGGGATCAAATTTCTCACCATTCTCAGCCATAACACGAGCCAATATATTTTCTATTCCTTCATGACATGAGGAACACCCTCCTCCAGCTTTGGTAAAATTACTCACATCTTCTACAGTTTTAAGAGCATTCTCACGTATTGTTTCTTCAATAAGCACTTCATCAATAGCAAAGCATTTACAGACCAATGCACCTTCTTCATGATCATCTTGCCAGACTTCACCACGGTAATTAGCAATTGCCGCATGTAAAGCTTCTCTTCCCATAACAGAGCAATGCATTTTCTCTGGCGGCAGACCATCAAGATAGTCAGCGATATCCTGATTACTGACTTTTAATGCATTATCAATAGTCATGCCTTTAATAATTTCAGTCAGAGCTGAGCTGGATGCAATGGCTGAACCACAGCCAAAAGTCTGGAAACCAGCTCTGATAATAACTTCATTTTTTTTATCAATTTTAAGTGTTAACCTTAATGCATCACCACATGATAAGGATCCCACATCACCAGTGGCATTAGCATTTTCTACGGCACCGGCATTGCGTGGATTGAAAAAATGTTCCTGGACTGTTTCAGAATAATCCCACATAAATCTGCTCCTGTTGTTCTTAATTTAAATTAAGGCTGTTATTAATATTCATCCTGGCAAGTTTTTTGCTTTAAATATATAGAACTAAAAGCAAATCCTATGCCAGGACATTAAATTTATGTTAACTATTGTTTTCATTGTGTTTTTTTATTTTCAAGTTTGTAGCAAACCTGACAGAATAGAACAGAATAGTGGACAAACACTTGTTATAAATATGACGAAAAGGATTAATAATGACTTTAAAACAACTACAGAAAGGTGATATGGTTTATGCTAGCTGTCACATATATAATGATGGCAGTATTCCTGATATAGCTGAAAATGCACTTATGGCAAAACCCGGAACTCGTGGTACCATAATTGAAAAGGGTTATCTTGAAGAAACTCCGGAGAGAGAAATCTATCTGATCCGTTTTGAAGATCAGGAATTAAATCTTGGACCACCAACGGGTTGTTGGCCAGAAGAATTAACTACGGATAAAATAATTTAAATCTCTCACCCCTTATTCTTACAGCACTAAAAATATTTACCCACAGCGCTCAGTATACATGCTTATACTCCATTAACTTCTCCATTTAAGTTAAAACAGAGATAGGAGATAGGAGATATCAATGACTTTTAGTGATATTCAACAATTTGTAATAATTTTTCAATGATTCTGGCACATAAATACAATCCTGTTGAATTTTAGGAAATACAACGAACACTGATTGTCTGCTTAAGGAAAATAATAAATGGCTAAGTCTTCTATTCTTATGGATTGGGGATCAGACAGGCTTCTGATTTAATTTTAAATTTGCTTCCCCAGGCATTTACAGCTTCAACAAACCAGCGTGTGTCTGTTGGATGAGGCAAAATAATGTCCTGCTCAACAAAAAAAATATCTTCTGAATTGAATTGTAATGATCCAACTCTAAACCCTCTGTCATCCCGCCAATCACCAATCAGACAATCCTGACCATTGTAGGGATCTTTTTCTAATCTATAAATAGCGTCTTTGGGTTGTTTAAGATTTAAGGCAACAGAAGAAAAACCAAGTTTTAATAATTCATTTTGCATTTGAACTAATATTTCATCCGCAAGTTCACTAACACGACTAAAATACTCTTCTACATGATCCGTCATTATTTTTCTCTTCAAGTCTTTCTTGTATAAACGAAGAATAAATACTCACTACCAGAACTCTCTGGATACGATTAAACGTTCAACTGGCCTGTCATTTTGCAGATGTTCATCGAAAATAACAGCTACATCTTTTTTATTTACATCTCCGTACATAATTCCTTCAGGATAAATCAATATGGAAGGACCTTCACTACAAGGTCCTAAACAACTTGTCGTCGTCACCTGGATTTTTTCAAACAGTTGCCTTTGTTGCAAATTCCAGTAAAATTCTTCAGCAATTTCAGCACAGTTTTTTTGTGAACATGAAGGACGAGGATGATCAGGTTCTCTATTTTGAACACAGACAAAAACATGTTTTTCAGGCTTTGGCATTAGTATCTTCCTTAAGCAGTAATACTTACTGCTTCATGAGTAAAACATTTTTTTGGGCAGATCCTGGCGCATGACCCACAACCAATACAATCATTTTCATTTTTCAAAGCCATAACCATCGCTGTATCATCAGAAAAATCATCATCGTCATCATCATAGTCACCGTAGTCATCATCATTGATGCATTCATCCACACCTTCACGCTCAATCAGATCAAAAACTTCTCGAGGACAAACTTTAAAACAACGTCCACAACCAATACAGTTATTCTGATTGATAGCCATTACAAATGCAGGTGTATAAATTTCACCGCCACGAGTCAAACCGGTTATTGCACTCATCCTTTATATCCTTTACTCAGTTTATTCTGAACCTCTTGAAACTCAGCCTCAGCTTTTGACCATAAAAGACAAGCATCATAAGTTTCCTGAGCTAACTTAGGGATTTCTTCGAATGCTGATGGTAATCGGTCCTCCACCAGATCGTGCATTTCTCCCGCTTTTTCTGAAGCAATACGTTTTGCTTTTCTGACTGATTTTTGCATAATATTAAAGTCATCCGGTGTCATTATTATTCTCCTTTACATACCTGCAGCTTTTGGATGAAGACCAATAATTTCAACGGCAACTGAAAGTAATTTATCCGCTTCATCTTTCATTTTTGATAAGCTTGGAAAACCAAAACGATGGACATCCCTGAGAATTTTATCAACCACAATTAGTTTATCAACTGATATTAATACCCTTCCAAAACCTTCATGACTTAAATTAAGCATGGGGACAGCCATCTGACCACATTCTTTTTCAATCATTGCTGAAATTGCATTATAAAATGCTTTCACTCGAGACATGACAACTTCATCCGGATCACCAACTACAGGAATTTCACGTTTTCTATCTTTGGTCAATATAAATGGATCGAGTATTTTTGCTTTTGACCAATTATCATAGGTACCATAGCTGTCAACAGCACGCATTTGACGGATCATTTCTGTTGCAAAGTCAGTTTCTATCACTGGATCATCATCACTTATTACTAATTCTAATTCACTCATAAATTATCCCTTAAGTATTAATATTTTTTTCATAATTATGTGTAACTATTACTTAAAAATTACTACAGACTGATCGGCCATCCGTAACAATCTTGGTTTGAAGTAATCTTGCAAGGCCCCGCCACTGGTTTTCCAACGAACGAAGATAAACCCAATAATCAGACCACACAGTCCAAATAAGCTTTGATAAGCTTCACTTACTCCTGTTGCATTAGCTAAAATCGTCATAAATATCATAAGAAGCAATGGTAATAAATAGGCAAGAATTGCAGCTCTGACAAGCAGTTCATCTGGCATACCTATTATGACTTTTTCACCTGTTTTAGCTCCCAATGTATTTTTTAGTTGTACTTGATTACGTCTTGCAGAAAATAATTTTGCTAACTCCGATGTACCGCAATGACTGCTTTTGGAACAATGAACACAACTGCTGCAAACTTCTGTTTCCACATCAATCTCATTGGGATCTGATTTTACAACTAATGCAATCACTTCCAACATACAGTATTATTCCTCCCAGCCTTCTTCTTCCATATCATCAAAGCGAGAAGGATCAGTAGGCGAAGTATTTGCAATTGCTTTAGCCAACCAACTACCCGGCCCCTGAATTAATTCTTCTTGCAGAGCTTTTAATAACGCCGTAATTTTAACATCCGATGAAACTTTTACTGGTTGAATTTTTTTTGCCTTAAGCTGATTCATTGCAGAGGCCCCAATCGCCTGAGTGTATATTGCAATACATCCTTCCAGAGCAGAAATTTTTGCCACCAGTTTGTCTTCATTACCATCCATGGACAAATCATCAAATTCAGTGACTTCAATTAGACAAAATTTTTCTTGATCAACGGCATACAAAGCAAATGTCTTAGCAGCACCAAAATGTTGATCAACATACTTCATACCTTTTGTAGCAAAAGCTACTTTCAAAGCAGTCTTCATCCATTGTTCATCCTGGTGATGTCCTATTAATTGTAATCGTCGCTGCAGGGTCATATCACCTGCTCTCGAAAATCAGTTTTTTGAGCATAAATAGACTGGTAGGCTTGTATTTTCCCTTTTTCCAAAGCCAATAACATATTGGCTATTTCAAATAGGAGCTGACGGGCACCACGATAAGCAATCCAGGTTTTTTGGTAACCTCCCAGTGTGTCATACTGAGGAAATCCTGCTCGCAGCAGAGGTATTTTCAGTCGCTTGGCACTTTCCACACCATGTGAATTAGAGATCAATAGCTCTGCTTTATTATCACTGACCATATGTTCCAGATCTTCCAGATCACCCACTTTTACTTGTTCGGCAACCACTTGCTTTAAACTACGGGCATTAACTGATGTAACCGCAGTAACAATTTCACCACCAACACCTGCCAACATCTGACTCAGGCCAACCAATAAGTCAGGATCTACTGCAATGGCAAAGCGTGTCATCCCCAGCATAAAATGCGTATCCAGCATAGCATCCTGCAATTGAGCACGTTGGCGTTCCAATTTATATGGTACAGGTTCTCCCGATATGTCGTGCAAGATCTGAATCAATCGATCAGTCGCCTCAAGTCCCATTAAATGATCAAAACGATAATCATCAACACCTGTTCGCTGCTCAAGTTTGTCAGCTGCTTTATGAAGTGAGTCACCCACCACAAGTGTTGCTGCAGCATTCCCTAAGGTCAGTAGTTCAGAGACATCTGTACCACCGATGGTCAACGATGAAAAATCAGCTGAGTCAAGATGACCGTCCAGCGAATCAGATAAATCCGGTACTAATACTGGTTGTAAACCAAATGCTTCAATAATTTCTTTCAGTTCTTCCAGATCACCAGGGGTGAGAAATGATGCCGCCAGAACATTAATTTGATTATGCTTTCTTCCTGGAATGGTTCCAGCTTCATCCGCAAGGGGCACCAACATATCAATAATTGCTTCTAATGCTTTAGCAAATCCACTTTCAAGACAGCCGCTATAATCAGGTGTGGACACAGGCACCACTGGGATCTCACTAAACTGAGGATTTTTTTTACGAAATTCAGCCACAGCCATAGTGACATCACTGCCTTGTGTTTCGGAAAGACCCGTAGTTGGAATACCAATCAGACATGGTTTATTTTTTTCCGCGATGGTTTTTAAACCTTCAATTACACTGTTCTCAGAGCCCATTACCGTAGAAACCTGATCCATAGCGGTAGTTTGCAATGGAATTGGCTCACGAAAATGACGCACAAAAAATACTTTCCCAAATGCTGTACACCCTTGAGAACCATGCAGCATTGGTATGGAATGACGAAAGCCCAGAAATGCCAAAGCAGCACCAATGGTTTGACTGGCTTTCAGAGGACTGACAGAAAGTGCTTTCTTGCGTTTTAAAATTTCAGGCATGATCCACCTCTTTAACAGCCTCATCCTTATTTGTCATAAGCTGCCAACTAGCAGGCTGTCTGACTGCTGACCATATAGGGCTTTCAATTGTCAAAACCATCTGACGAGCCAATTCAACCATGCCCGCATAGCCCGCATAACCAAATTCACGCTCCTGATTAATGTCTAAAAACGGGATACGTGCTTTGAGAGCGGTATACATATTTCGGCCACCAGCAATTAAAATATCAACCTCATTGTTACGTACGATATTAATCAATGCTCTGGGATTGCCATCTTCTAACATAACGGCATCACTCCCCATCAAATCACGTATACGGGCTTTATCCTCTTCAGTGGATTTTTTGGTTCCGGTAGCAACTACTTCCATCCCCAGATCCTGAAGAGCAGCAATAACAGACCATGACTTTACTCCTCCGGTATAAAGCAGTACTTTTTTTCCTTTTAGTTTTTCACGCCAGGGAGATAACTTCGCATCGATTAAAGCTTCTTCACGTTGTATTAATGCCTCTGTGCGTTGAGTCAATTCAGCATCATCAATCAATCGAGAAAAGTCACGTAATGCTTGTGATACATCTCGAATACCATAAAAACTACCTTCAAACCAGGGACTGCCAAAAGCATCTTTTAATTGACGAGCAACATTAATCATTGCTTTGGAACAAACCATCATATTAACTTCAGCACGATGCATAGTCTGTACTTCATGATAACGAGAATCACCTGAAAGCGAACAAAGTACTCGCAGCCCTAACTCATCAAGTAAAGGCAAAACATGCCATAATTCACCAGCAATATTATATTCACCAATCAGATTAATATCGTGTGTTTTTATCAAACCATTTCTTACAGATTCTGGAAGTGTGTAGGGTTCACGAGTACCACAAACATACTTTACCATGGACTCCCCTGCTATACGATTACCCAGATTTTTTGTGCCGTAGAATCCAGCAGCATCAATTGGAACAACTGGTGTTCCCCAACGTTCAGCCGCAGATTTACAAATTGCATCAATATCATCACCAATCAATGCAGGAATACAGGTGTTATAAACAAAGACGGCAACAGGATGATAACTTTCAATAACCTGCTTAATAGAATGAAACAAACGTTTCTCACTTCGTCCCATAATAATATCCTGTTCGGTTAAATCTGTAGTCATCCCCAGACGAAAAAGACATGACCCGCTCGAACGAGTTCCACGATTATCCCAGGAACTCCCGGCACAAGCGATTGAACCATGGATAATATGAGCAACATCAGCAATAGGTAACAGGGCTATCTGTGCACCATCAAAAGCACAACCGCCAGCAGTTGCACCAGGTTTAGGTTTAGCACAACCTGATTTTGATTTTTTGTTATGTACACAGGCTGGCTCATCAAGAAGAGCAGCGATATCTTTTTGTTTCATTCTATGACATCTCTGTTGATATTGAATTATCTATACAAGTTCTACACAGCAAACAACATGCCACATTTATAAGTTGCTGTTTTATAAGAAATGTAGATTGTAGCAAATACGACAATGTTGATAATATATGTCAGGAATAGAGCAGTCTAAGGTGATATAAATCCATATAAATTCAACTTGAGTACGTACGTATTCCTACGTATTGGATCACCTTCTATATGAGAAATAAGAACTGTATCATACACAGTATACAATGAAACATTAAATGCATTATTATCAACAACTTAAAAGCATTTTCATTAACAAGCGCTGTCAATAAAAATTAATTTTTACCAATGTAAATAACTAATTTTAGATCTGCATATATCTTAATAAATGATGTAATCAAAATCATTTCATTAGTAACTATTTTAAAAAAGGGGACTCTGTACTAACAACTATTCATATTTTTTTTGATTACTAAATCTTAAAAGAGAAAATGAATAATAAATCATTAAAAAATGCACTTTTATATAATTTTTTTTAGATCATTAACTGCATTAAAGGAAAATAAATTATGGGTAATTTTATTGAGTGGACAGATGAATTAAGTGTTGGAATTGAAGAGATTAATGAACAGCATAAAGTTCTAATTGCTTTAATTAACCGTATGCACAATGCAATAGAAGATAAACATGGCAGTGAAGAAGTTATTGGTATACTCACAGAGTTGGCTGACTATACAAAGATACACTTTGCTGTTGAAGAAAGCCTGATGCGTATTCTTAACTATCCGGGATATGATGAGCATAAAGATATCCATGATGAACTGCTTGAACACGTTATTGAACTTCATGAAAAGGTAAGTTCAGGGCATACGGCCATTAGTTTTGAATTGATGCACTTTCTTAAGTCATGGTTGTCAAAACACATTTTGGAAGAAGATATGCAATACTCCGGATTTTTTCTTGCAGCAGGCACACTGCCAGCATTAAAAAAGAAGTCATGGTTCGAGCGTCTCTGGAGCAGTTAGAAATTAGTCTACAATAAAGGCATAGAAAAAAGTGAGATGGATGTTCCTCTTAAGAGTAAGTATGCTGCATTACGAGTCTTGTAAGCTTGGGCACCCATCTCATCACTCGCCTTATTTATGAAAGTGGTCTCATAGATTTCATTTCACATCCAGCCCGCCAATGTCAGTTGGCTTTTAACTTTAATGGATTTTTTTATTAAATTTCACTCCCCAGACTTTTTAATAAATTAACAATTTCATTTCGTTGTTTTAACAAATCTGGAATAAGTTCTTTAGCACGATGAGCCTGTGAATTCTGGATATAACTTTCCATCCTTAAGGCTATCTCATGCATACGCTTATGTGGGTACTCTAACTGCTGAAAAAGCTTTTTATGGCTGTAATTCTTATGACCACAACCATAAAACCACTTTCCAAAATAACAGTTTTCAAAGATATTGACATTTTTATAGCCATTAAAATTTCCACTACTAACTGCATTAAGTAATAATGTGATCCAATATCCATGCTCAAGCTCAGCTAATAATATAGGAAAATCCTTATCAGACCAACAAACTTCACCCATTGACTTCCAGGTTGGGTGGGGCTGCCATTCTTTAATCCAAAGAAGTATTTTTTCTGCAGGAATTGGTTTTGAAATCACATAGCCTTGAGCAATATAACACCCAACTTGCATTAAAATTTTTCCATGTTCAATGGTTTCTACACCCTCAGCTATCACTTTCATTTGAAAAATTTCAGCCAGGCCCATAATACCTTTAATAATGGCTAAATTTTCCGGGTCATCTAAGTCCTGAACAAAACTTCGATCAATTTTTAATACAGAGGCTGGTAATTTTTTAAGGTAGGTTATAGATGAATAGCCTGTCCCAAAATCATCTATAGCAAAGATCACACCAAGTTTCATGCATTCACTGATGATCCTTGTGACATTGTAAATGTCACCTAATGCAGTAGTTTCTAAAATTTCCAATTCAAGATTATTTGCACTTATCATTGGATATTTATCCAGAGCTTCAGCTAAAAATAATACAAAATTCATGTCCAATAATTGATGACCTGATAAATTAACACTTACAGGAATAGACAAACCTTCTGATTGCCAATAATCTAATTGTTTCATTACAGTTAGAATAACCCATTTACCAATATCAATGATTATTTCATGATCTTCTACGATAGGTAAGAATTCATCTGGAAAAATCAAACCATTTTCAGGATGCTGCCAACGAATTAAAGCTTCCATGCCTATAACAATTCCCTTCCTCATATCAACCTTTGGTTGATAAAAAAGCACAAATTCATTGTTTTCTAAAGCACTTTTAATTGTTGAGGTTAACAAGTAATTACTGCGTAAGGAGGTATCTTTTTCATGATCAAACAAACAAAATCTATTTTTTCCCATCTGTTTAGCCTGATACATCGCCAAATCAGCATGACGTAATAATCCATCTGCATCACAATTATCATCTGGATAGATGGCCACACCTATACTAGCTGAAATAGACAACCAATTTTTATTGATTACTATCGGTTGTTTAATATATTTCAGCAAACGGTGAATAGCTGGTTCAAAATCTGTATTTTTTTTCAAGCCTATAAAAATATAAACAAACTCATCACCACCTAAGCGTGCAACTGTATCACCTCGTCGTAAAAGATTCTTTAAACGATTAGAAATTTCCATCAGCAGGCGATCACCTGATTCATGTCCATGGATATCGTTAATAGGCTTAAAACCATCAAGATCAAGGTAGCACACAGCCATAAATGATTGAGTGCGCTGGCACTGAATAATTGACTGATTTAAACGATCCCTTAACAATACACGGTTAGGCAGTTCTGTCAAAGAATCATAATATGCCATTTTATGTAACTTCTTTTCCTGTTGCTTAAGCACACTTATATCAGAAAAGACTGCAACAAAATTAGATATTTTACTTTCTGCATCCAGTACAGAACAGATAGAAAGATTTTCTGGATAGATTTTTCCAGCTTGATTACGATTCCAAATTTCCCCACGCCAATATCCATTTCTAGTGATATTTTCTCGCATAGTTAAATAAAATTTACTATCATGACGACCAGAACTGAGGATACCTGGAGTATTGCCAATGACATTTTCGCGTTTGTATCCTGTAATACGACTAAATGCAGGATTAACATCAATAATGATTTCTCTATCATCCGTGATCATTATGCCTTCCAGAGCATGATTAAAAGCAATATCACGGATTTGTAATCTTTTTTCAAAAACCTTTTGACTTTCATAACGTTCTACTAATTCACTATATGTTTTGTGTAATGTTTGCCGAGTAAGCTTAAGACGAATAAACACATTCACCAGATAAGCAGTCAGTAAAATAGCAATAAAATAAAGTCCAATACGATATCGGTTTGCCAAAAAAAGTGCATTTTGATATCCTTCTGTATGATTATTTAGCAACTTAGTGATCTGATCAGAAATTGGCAAATTAAGAATTGAACGTAGATTGTTTTCAATGAGGGGTACGTACTCTTTGATGATATTTCCATGACGGACAAGGTTATTCATAACTTGATGATCATAATTTTCACTTTCCAACACTGTTAAATTGCTTTGCGCAAAATTCAATTTTTCAATTATATTATTATTAAAAAAGCTGTCTTGTTCATGAACTTGCATAAAATTTAACATGTAACGAACATAATATTGTAATTTGAATGTGGTTTTCGGTTTCAAGTCAATTAATTCATTTGAAACCTTGCGGAAAAACACTCTGGAATTACGCAGAATTGATGCTTTACTTTTATAAATATTAATAAGTTGAAGTTTATTATTTATCATAGATTGAATGATAGAAGTTTGTTTCACCAGTTTTGAATAATCACTTGATAAAAGGAATTCAGGAGGAGAAGACAGAGACTCATTAATCACCATTAAGTTTCTACTGTGACTGGTTAAAGCATCATAATTATTTGAAAGGCCAGCATTTTCTGATAACAGCTCAGTATTAATACTAGCATCTACTTTTCTTAAGTCACGAAGTTGTTGAGTATAATTATTATAATCAGTCATAGAGACTGAATTAGAATTAATATACAACCAGGTCAGAATAAAAATACCACCCACACCAAATACAATGCTGACTACCGTTGATAAAGAAACTGGTTTCACAGGAACATTTAACTTCTTTAGTGTATCGGAAAGATATATCATCACAGAGATTTACCCTTCCATTCACCAGTTAAACTTTTAAGGAATTCAGTAATACTATCAATATCCTCATCCGGCAAATTGCGACCTAGTTGATATCTTCCCATTAAAGAAACCACATCTTCAAGTTTATCAATTGAACCATTGTGAAGATAAGGTGGTGTTACAGCCACATTTCGTAAACCAGGTACTTTAAATACAAATCTGTCTTCATCCTTTTTAGTAATATTATATCTACCCAGATCAGCCTGATTGGTATTTTTTTCATTATAATAGTCTTCCATCACTCCCAGACGTTGGAACATGTTACCGCCAATATTAACGCCTTGATGGCAACTATGGCAGCCATACATCATAAAACGTGCCATGCCTTTTTTTTGCTTTATCGTTAATGCATCCTGTTCACCACTTAAATATTGATCAAATTTAGAATTCATTGAAATAAGCGAGCGTTCAAAAACACTAATAGCATTTACAATATTATTAATAGTTAAACCATCAGGATAAAGGCTATTGAACAACTTGACATAGTTATCATCAAGACGTAATTTTGATAGAACCTTATTCCAGTTTGAATCCATTTCAACAGGATTATGGACGGGGCCTTTAACTTGAGACTCTAAGGTCAAAGCACGACCATCCCAAAATTGGGTAAAATTTAAGCTACTATTAAATACAGTTGGAGTGTTGAGTGTTCCTACTTTACCTTCAATACCAATTGCGGTGCGCTTACCATCAGCACCACCTTTTTTAAAGTCATGACAAGTTGCACAAGAAATAGTATTATCTCTGGAGAATCTTTTATCATTAAATAAACGCTCACCAAGGGATATTTCATCTGGATTCAGATTAAGTGGCTTTTTAACAGGATGAAAGACTCTTGGATCAAAATTGATAATATTAGCTTCATCTATCAGAATTTTTTCAATACTGGCAGAACTCTCTGAAAAAGATAAAATAACTCCAAAAAACAATAAATTCACAAAGATTATAATAGTAGTATTTAATATAATTTTATTCGGCTTCATCTTAAATTCATCACTATTTTTCACCTGACAACTAACACAATTCCCACAAAGATATAAACTTCATGCAAGCGAATAGAATAGTTTTATCTATTCAGATGAGATTTTTTAGAATGCAATCTATTGTAAGTCATTTCATTTTTATACATTATCATGACTTGCAAACAAAAAATAAATATGAACAAATACGTAATACTACTTAGTAGTGACTTATCAGGAGCTATATTTTTATGGGCAAAGAAATAAAGAGGATAAATAACAATAAGAAAAAGACTATTATTTACATAAGAATACTGATTGAATCAGCTTGATTGGCAGTGAGCAAGAGCTCAACAGGTGCTAAGTTAAGCCTTCCTGGATTTAATGGATTAATGAGTTATTAACATCAACTATCTTCATCAATAAATAGCTTTTGTGTTATTAATTCAGACATGGAATTAGCAGAAAATTTAGCCAGTATATTTTTTCGATGTGTTTCAATAGTCCTGTGACTTATTGATAGTTCCTTAGCAATCATTTTACTGGTCATTCCCTTCAATAAATAAACTAAAACTTCTTTTTGTCTCTCCGTTAACAAATTAAATGATCGTTTATAAATTAGTTTTTTATCAATTTCTGAGCGACGTAAATCATCAACGAGTAATGCATTATTGACAGCATCAAGCAAAACTTGAGCTTGATAAGGTTTTTGTAAAATATCGATAGCACCGGCTTTCATCACATCAACAGCAAGAGTAACATCAGCATGACCAGTAATAATAACAATTGGAATTTTAGATTTCTTTTCATTTAAAACTCGCTGCAGTACCAGGCCGCTCATTTTAGCTAATCTAATATCTAAAACTAAACATCCAGGATAGTCATCCTGATAATATGATAAAAAATCAACCGCTGAACAAAACAACTTAGTTTTTAAATTAACAGACTCTAATAATTCTTTTATTGAATCTCTTAGAGCATCATCATCATCAACAACATAAACTGTCTGTTCAAGATTTATAAATTTATTCATTGTAAATGCCCGGTAGTGTAAAATGGATTCTGGCACCAAACCGAAATTTAATATTTTCGGCCCAGATCTGACCGCCATGTGCTTCAACAATGCTCTTGCATATCGAAAGGCCGATACCTAATCCAGATGATTTTTTACCAAAAAAAGGTTCAAAAATATCTTCTAATGAGTCACATCCTAAAATACCAGGCCCAGTATCTGATACTATAATTTCTACATTTTTTCCTTGCAGTATTGATTCAATTTTAATGATTTTTTTTATCGACTGATATTCAGTCATTGCATCAATTGCATTACGTATTAAGTTAAGAATTACTTGTTGTATCTGTACAACATCAATATACACTTCCGGGAGTTTTTCGCTAAGTTGATACACTAAGATACTTTCATGAAAAGCAATTTCATGATCAATAAGCTTCACAGAATCTTTGATGACATCATTGACATTATAAATTATAAATTCAGTAACCTCTTTTTTTACCATTTGACGCAGCCTGGAAATTATATCACCTGCGCGAATTGTCTGATTACTTATTTTAGTCAAAAGTTCCTGTTGTTTTTCTAAGGTCAAATTATTAGCAGCCATTAGCCTTTGACATGCTTCAGTATATCCAACAATAGCAGCAAGTGGCTGATTTATTTCATGGGCCAGACCCGATGCAAATTTCCCCATGGTATCTAAGCGTGTAATATGTAATAACTTTTCATGATTTTCAGAAGCTTCCTTTTCCGCCAGTTGTATGGCTTTATGGGACATTAATCGATTAATCGCACCGGCAAAAAAATCACTTAGCAAATTAACTCTTGAAATCAGTTCATCACTCCAACAATAGCTCTTTGTCGTAGAAAGTTCTAAAGCACAAGTAGTATCATTTGAGACTTTTGAGGGTAAGATTAATATCGTTTTTAATGATCGACCATAATAATACTTATACTCCATTGGCGCTTCAACCTTTAACTGATCCACATCAGTGATATTGAATAATTCATCACTCTGTAATATTTTAAACAACCAGGGTTGAATCAAATTTGTTTCAAAAAGACTCGAATTTTTCATACTTGATGAATTATACATATAGGATAATGATAATTTATTTGGCCGTTTTTGATAGGTATAAATACAAGCTGATTCAATCTCAAGAAATATGGCGATTTTTTTTAACATTTGATTTATTTTTATCGGTACTTCAGCAATAGAAATATTAACAAAAGTTGCTGTTATTTCTGAAAGCAGACGTTCAAAAAACAATAATGATTGCACCTTGCTTTCCCGCTCTTTCCTTTCAGTTATGTCACGGATCACTGAAATTGCTACTTTTTGTCCTTCATGCATTGAATAATTTAATGCAATTTCAACTGGAAAACAGTTATTGTCTTTCGTAATAGCCGTTAGTTCTCCTAATTCTGACATGAGCCTTTCTCTGGGAGATTTAAAATAATAATCAATTTGCTCATGGTGTTTTTTGCGAAATTCATGTGGAACAAGCAACTGAATTGACTTCCCTAAGAGCTCATCTTCTGTATAGCCAAATAAATCACAAGCTCTCAGATTGATCAGAATGATCTCTCTATTTTCATCAGAAATAATTATGGGTTCAGGACTAACTTTAAGCATATCCTCTGAAAACGTTTCTGCTGCGATTAATCGGGAGTTGCTTCTTGATAATGAGCGCAGCAGAGAGATCATAACTCCGCCAACAATTATAATTAAGGGTAGAATAAGACTTCCAAATAAAACATATCGAATTGTTGTCTTAATCTGATATTGAATTTTTTTCTCCGTGAGTTGACTATACTTTAAAATATAAGTTGATAACTTTTGCAGAGCCTCTAATGCCGGTTTATCATTAACTTTTATCAGCGTATCAATTTCAGTTGGTGACATGTTCTGAGATACAAGTTGTCTTGCTAACTGATACTTTTCTTTGTATTCATCAATAACACCTTTAATAATCTTGGCACTTTTAGAATAAATATCTTTATTAGTGTGATGATTTTGCAATATCTCGAGATAATAATAGGTGTTTTCCAGGTTATCTTCTATATATTTCTCACGAGTGATATCACCTCTTAATACATAGTTTTTCAGGTTGTGTATAAACCCGCCATAGCCAACATTTGCATATAATTGACTCAATGAGTATGACACTGTTTTGGCTTCTTCATTATATTCCGACCATGAATCTGAAACATCATAGACTCTACTCATGAGAACATAACCATATAATGTTAGTGCTACAGAAAGCACAATCGCACTGAAGGAAATAAAGACAACTCTTTTGTCATAATCTATCGTCTGTCGTTTCATAAGGCAACCACTATTTTTTTCTTATCAGGAGGGATTTAGCTTTTTAATAAGATGCTGGTTATTATAGTGCAGAAAACACTCAGATAAAAAGACATTAGAAAGCATTATTATTTTTCTCATAATCAGTGGTAGCTTAAAAATATTAGTTTTGATTTATTGTAGCAAAGCCAACAATCCTTTTTCCAGTTATTATGCATTATGTCAATATATTTATTTTAGCTATAATCACTCCTGAATTTATTTGCATTGACAAAACAGTAATAAGCTTTTGTTTTAACTATCATTTAATGAAATTCAGGATTGGTAACTTTCTCCACTTTTAGCCATTTCTTCCAGAAAAGCCAGAACCTTAATACTGGAGTTCTCCATTTCTTCTAATAACGTGAGTGATTTTTCAAAGTTATTATTATTAAACTCTTTAATAGCATCAATTCCAGCCATATGGGTTCGTATGTGTGGTTGTTCTATTTGCTTAAAACCTGGTAGTTTTGAATAACAATGAGCCCCGTCACCTTCATAATACCATTTACCCAATCGGCAAAGTTTGTGATTGGTGAATTCTGATACTCGTTTATCACTCATGCTCATAAATACCTTATAAATTTCAAATTTATAAATCAAGTGATCTAATTTTGCTAGCTCTACAAAACTTCGTAATGCCGTTGCTGATATCGTTTTTTTCATTTGTAGTGATAAATTAAGCAGATCATGCATATCATTTACAGCTTTATCACCATGCTTGCCAAAATTTTCTGATTCGTTAGCAACATTTTTCATCTGAATTTGAGCTTTATCTGTATCAGATTGTATTACATCCACTAATGAAGATATTTCATTAGTGGCAATACTGGCTCTTTCAGCTAAGCCCCTAACTTCATCAGCAACAACAGCAAAGCCTCTTCCTTGATCACCAGCCCTTGCTGCCTCAATAGCTGCATTCAAAGCCAATAAATTAGTTTGTTCAGAGATATCTCTAATTACCTTAACAAACCCCCCAATATCATCAGCATGTTTATTGAGGCCATTCACTGCAGCAGAATTTTTCCTGCTTTCATTTGACATATTGTGTAAACTAATGGCAATTTTATCAATGCTCTCACGAGTAGCCATTGAAACTTCAGCGGCGTTAGCTGCAACTACTTTTTCTTCATTAAGATTACTCGCCATAGTATTAAGAGAAAACTGAAAATTATCCAGGGACTTGCCAAATCTTTGAAAGTTTTCAAACAGACCTATGGAAAGTTTTTGTTTTCCTTTTAAATCAGAAATTTCTTTTTCGTATTGTTTGTTTTCTAATTCTTTATCATTTAATATTTTTTGTATTTCATGATACTTTAATTGGCATTCTTTTAATTCTTGCTGACTTTTTTTAAGATTTTTTTTATTTTTTAATAGTGAAAACATATAAGCCTCTAAAATAATTTTTTACTGCAATTCTGATTATATTATTATTAAAAAATAAGTGGGTGCTTTCCAATACTAAAAGTTTATCCATTGTATAAAACAAAGCATTTTTAAGTATATCGTAGTTCCAGAAACCATAAATTCTTATTGGCAAGCCGGTTCACTTTACGATTTAACCCTTCTAAAGGTACCTTAAGAATAGATTTTTTTTATACAGATTAATTAATAATTATTGATATCTTCGGATCTTTTTTACATTTTTTCATGTATTCAAGTTTGATTAGTAATGCTGTAGAACAATCTTTACCAGTCATTTCAGGTAAACTAATACACTTATTTTTCAGAAGCCCTTCCCAAAAAACAAATAGAATTTCAAAACACTAAGGTTCTATTTTATCGACATTAGTAAATAAAAATATATACGTATAAATGCGCATCAATACTTGCGTACATATGAATACTTGCATTTATTGCCCGTGTTTTCTACTATGAAATAAAATTTAATATCTTTGTAGTCATACTGCTAATAAAACAGAAACACATAAAAAATTTAATCTATTAAAGTGAGTTTACACTTCTGTACTAAATGGAAACTATAAAGCACATCAATAAATTTATAAAATTTCATGGAGCACTCTACCTCTTTACAATTCAACACCCCCCGTCCAGATGCTCAACCAATTTCTTTTTATAATTCACCAATATATGTTTTTGCGCATAAATGAGTCAAGGTTAATTTGTCTGTTTTTATATAATAAGCACCGCTACTTTTTTTGATTTTAAATTTAATATTAGACTATTATGATGTCAGTCAATTACATAAATAAAAAATAATAGGATGTAAATGAAGAGGAGTCTTATTTTGACTTATGTATTTTGTTAATACAGAGGATATTTGCAAAAAAAGAGATATAGCCATGAAAAAAACTATTTTAATGATTACTACATTTTTGAAATTAATTTCTTATGCTGTTTTGTCTATGATAAGTTAGTGCCTGATAATTAATACCAAACAGATGTTTTTAAAGACAACAAACTACTTAAAATCAAAGACTTAATTGGTTGTCACGTCAAGGTCATTTGTCATGACAACTATTTATGGGTGGGTATCAATTAATATTTCTGGACTTTAAAATATAATGCCCATCTTTTATCTGAGCAAAGTATGCATCAATAAAAGGATGTACAATGGGACTATGGTTATTATCGACTTCCAGATTCTGCTCTGCAACATAGGTCGTATGAAACTGATTATCCACCATAACGTGATACCAGGGCTTATCTCTGGGTGGATTTGATTTTGCCACTTGCTCATACCACTCATCCGATAATTGCATTGAATCATCAACATCAAAGATAACACCACGGTAATTAAAAAGTTTATGATGAATTATTTCACCCATTGAAAATCTAGCTCTTTGCATATTAATCACCCTTTTTAATCAATCTTAATAGAACAACACTATTTATTCCATATCTGGACTATACTGATCGTATTTTCTCTATGATGTTCTTGTTATAGTATATAAAGTAGTTTAATACATTAAATGCATATAGAGAAAAAATATGAACTCTAAACCTGGTCATCAACTGGCAATATTACTCTGCATACTCTTCTCATTTATCATAAACAACAGTCAAGCTGAGGAAAAAAATGTTCAACCTGGCATTAACGACTATTATTATGATGCTGAATTTTCTCAATGGCTCAGTACCTTTGAAAGTCCCGGCAGAGAAGTCTTTGACAAAAAAGATATAATTATACAAACACTGAATATTAAACCAGGAATAAGAATCGCTGATATTGGTGCGGGCACTGGTTTGTATACCATCCCCTTTGCACAAAAGGTGGGTAAAAAAGGTCTTGTCTATGCCGTTGATATCTCTACTGATTTTGTTACAAATATTGAAAAGCGGGCAAAAAAACAAGATCTAAAAAATGTAATTGGGCATATCAACAGCCAAAAAGAAATTGGACTTGCCCAAGATTCCATTGAGCTGGCTTTTATTAGTAATACTTATCATCATTTTGAATATCCACTCACTACTCTAAAATCTATTTATCAAGCATTAGTACCAGGAGGAAAACTGGTTATCATTGATTTTAAGCGTGATCCAAAAATCAGCTCTTCATGGGTCATGGGACATGTAAGAGCACATAAAACAAAGGTTATTGAAGAAGTTGAATCAGCAGGTTTTAAATTGCTCAATGATCACAATATACTTGAACAAAATTATTTTCTTAGTTTTAGCAAATAATTTAACTAGCAGGCTCAATGCATCTTCATAAAGTTTTATCTTAAACTTTAGATTCAGGAAAGTTTTCTAATGAAAACAATAAATTAAACTCCCAGAGCTGAAATAATAATGGATGAATTTAGATGTAGTTAATTGCCTGATTTTGCAATTTTCTGCTCTGATTTATTCAATCCATTAATTCCTATTTGAGATTGAATATTATCTAGCTTGACATATAATTTGACTGTTTTTTTAGATTTACGAAGTATTTGTGCTGTATAGCGAGATACTCCAGATGAATAATCAGCTTCACTTTTACCATCATACACGATACTCATTAAAGCAATAAAATCCTTTTTTTGTGATTTTAAAGATTTGGAAATTTGTGATGTATTGTTTTTATATGCTGTTAATAAATTAAAGTTTTTATAAAACTGATCCAGGCTGAGCTGCATTTTTTGCGTATAATTTTCATCATCAAATCCCCAATTTTCCATTAGCATAAATAGGGCTATACGCTGACTGAGCATCCCTTGTTGTCCAGAGATATTAACAATATGATCAGCACCGCCAGCCACTAATTCAGAAATCATTTCATTAGAAAGTTCTACAATCCCCTCGTTAAATCCAATTAATTTGACCATCTTTGTTTTTTTCACTGGGGCCAGAGCAATACTTTTTAATTTATTCCATAGAGATTGCATATTCTCCACCTGAATAATAAGTTTTTTATCTGACTTTAATATTTCAAGATTTTTTTCAAATTTATAGATAGCAACCTTTCTTGTATTGACTGGATCTCCATAACTTTGAACCTGGCCAATCTGTGCATACGAAACAAGCACCTGATGTACCAACATGCTCTGTTGACCAGCTATGTCAATTAATTCGGCTGATGTTTTTGATTTCTGAGGATTTGCATAGGTTATCTGTGTAAGATAAAAAAGAGGCAAAATAAGAACAAATAATCTGATAATTTTATTTTTCATTAGAATAATCCTATTAATTAATAATCTTAAATAGAATTATAAAGAGGAATAGAGACTTAAAAGTGAACCTGCGTGAATTTAATCACATTTTCTTTAATTTTATAATAAAGAGAGTAGTGTAATAATTATTATGATTGCTATGCTAAATAATAGCCCTCTCCATAGGCATTTTTTATCATGCCAGATGGAAGTTTCGTGCGGAGCTTTTTGATAAGACTTTTAATGGATAACTCACTATAGTTTTCAGAATTATAATCTTCAAACCAGACAATGCTATAAATTTGTTCGTAATCAATTTTATCATGGTGAGTTGTTACGAGAAGTTCCAGAAAAAGTTTTTCTTTTTTTGTTAGTGAAACAACATCAGAGTTACAAAACAACTCTCGTTTATGCGTGTCCCAAAAATAAGAAAATTCATTGCTATGTCGCAATAAAATCTTACTGGATTCACCAATTTCTTGAGAAAGTTTAAATAGTGCTTCTTTTAGTTGTTCTCTCCTAACTGGTTTCTCAAGATACGTAGTCAGACCTAATTCAATTGCCTCAAACAAGGCTTGTTTGTCGGTTCGGGCTGTAAGCAGAATTATTTTTGTTTTTTTATCATCAATTCGAATGGCTTTACAAACGTCTAAGCCGTTTAGTATCGGCATATTAATATCTAAGAAAAGTATATCTGGTTTTTTTTCGTTATACAGCTCCAGGGCCTCCTGACCATCTTTAGCAACATAGATGGTATTGAAATAATCTCTAAAATAGTCTTCATACAATACACGTGAGACTATTTCGTCTTCTGCATACAGAAGACTCATTCCCTTGAAAAAATCAGTTAAATTAACTGCCATTGACATTTCCTGAGTGCTTAGATTAATATGTGCTCATCAGACAATCAGTAATTATAAAGCCAATGAAATAGAGAGTAAAGGCCATCCTCCAACACAGCAGTTCTCGGTAAATTGAACAACGGGACTATAGCAATATTTAACCGATAGCTCATAAAAACCTTTTCGCAGTAATTTGAAATATATTTACAAAATAAAACAAAAAGCTTATATTTTGAAGAATAAGCAATTAAACCCTTGTATTTCAACCACTTAAATAGGTCTACGATAAATAATATCCATTATTTATCGTACAGGTGTTGTTAATTTTTAGCAGTCGATAATGCAGTGGTCCATCACTAACATCCTTAAGTATTTTCTTTAGAAGAGTGGTTGCATCAGTATCATAGTCTGAGATCAGATTTTGTAATACAAATTTTCATTATTAAATCACTTCACTGCCACATTAACATTGAAGGATAATAAATTATTCAGCTCCAGAGATATCCTCAATGATGCCTACTCATTTATAATTTTTTTATCATTGGTAGATAATGGTACAATCTTATAATTCATCCATTTTGACAGCAATTTATTAAGTTTTTTTATATCAATTGGTTTACTGATATAGTCATTCATACCTGAAGTCAAACATTGTTCTTTAGCTCCGCTGAGAACGCTGGCCGTCATTGCAATAATAGGTAAATCCTCACTCGAATTCTGTCGCCGAATAATTTTTGTTGCTTCAAAACCATCCATAACAGGCATATTTATATCCATTAGAACACAATCATATTTTTTCTTTCCTGTCATTTCAATTGCTTCCTGACCATTTAATGCCGAATCCACAATATAACCCGAGCTTTCTAATAAGGTTTGAGCCAATACTAAATTAACAGCATTATCTTCTACCAAAAGAATTGTTTTAACATCCTCATCTGACAATTGATAGAGTGTATTTTCAGACCGACTTAACTTATCATAAGCTTTTTTTTCAAATTCGCTTGATACATCAAAATTCAATATCAATTTAAACGTACTACCTTTTCCAGGTTCACTTTCCACATTGATCTGACCACCCATTTTATCAATGAGCTGTTTGCTTATTGCCAAACCTAAACCCGTCCCTCCATATTTTCTACTTGTACCAGAGTCTGCCTGAAAAAAATTATTAAACAAATGCTTTTGTTGCTCAGAACTTATACCAATCCCTGTATCTTTTATTTCAAATAGTAATTGTATTTTTGACTCTGTTTTATCTCTACTTTCAAATTGCTCAATCAGCTCAACCTTTAAGCTTACTTCACCTTTTTCAGTAAATTTAATTGCATTTGCAATCAGGTTAGTTAAAATTTTTTTTGTCCTTAATGGATCACCCTTAATTAATAAATTCGAATCAAATTGATACAATATCTTAATTTCTATATCTTTATTTTCCGCTAAGATTTTAGCTGTTTTATTTATCTCTTTAAGAATAAGATGCAAACTAAATACCGTAGATTCCAGTTCAAACTCTCCAGCTTCCACTTTGGATATGTCAAAAATATTATTGATAAGCTCAAGCAAGTGTTGCGATGAACTTTGGACTATTTTTAAATATTCGATATTTTTTTCAGACTCTTGTATGCCAAGTTCTGTAAAACCAATAATTGCATTCATCGGGGTACGTATTTCATGACTCATATTTGCAAGAAACTGTTTTTTTTCCTGATCAGCTTTATCAGCGTATTTTCTGAACCTTTCAGCATCTTGCCTGGCATAAGCTAATTTTTTAGGCATATCATCAATGATAACAATTGTTTCTTTTCTATGAGCCATACATGTTTAACCAAAAAATGTAATTTGTAAGCAGTTTTTATCTATTCATACTTGATGAGCATGTAATTATAATTATAAGATATAAAAGTGACTAAAAAGTGACCTATTGGAAATTCTTTCAGTTTTAACTATAGACACAAGTGGTGCAGTAATTTTGGCATTGTAATCCCCCCATTAATAACCGAAGTTAAAAGTAGAGATTATGCCATTGCTAGAAATTGTCTGGGTGGTATTCCACCAATAGTAGTATGTGGCCTTTCATTATTGTAAGTCCAAAGCCATTTTGTCGCCAGTGATTGAGCTTGTTTAATGCTTTTAAATAGGTGTAAATCTAACCATTCATGTCTGGCTGTACGATTAAAGCGTTCGATACAAATATGTTTTATTATGTTAAGCCACTGATTTTAAAACTAAAACTCACGTAAATTAGAATTTTTATACATTTCAATCCCAGATAAAACAATATCCAGTTCAGCTATGACAATAGACAACAAATTATCGTCAAATTCTTCTGACTGACAGGCTAGCTCCAGATCCAGAGCTTTTTTCTGTAGCTTATTTGCTCCAATTGAGCCTGCTGCGCCTTTTAGAGAATGGGCAAGGTAATGCACTTCCTTTAAATTGTCATCCTTTTGTATGGCCTGATCGCATTGAGCGCTAAACTCATTTTGACTTTGTTGAAAAATAAGCAGTAATTTTGAATAAAGTGCAGTGTTTTGCTGAGTCAATTCTAAACCATCAGCAATATCAATCCCTTTTAAGCCTAAAAATTGTTGTTCCACATCTATTTCATCCGTTTTTTCAATTGGTTTGTTCTTTAAAATGATATTTTCTAAAGGTACTTGAGACTTATTAACACGATGGGCAGGTTTTACCCATTTTGCCACAATAGAAAACATATCCTTCACTTTAACAGGCTTAAGTATCTGATCATTCATTCCAGCATCTAATACTGTTCCCTGTCACCACTCATATTATTAGCAGTCATTGCAATAATAGGCAAGTTTTTTAAATGCAGCTGTTGACGTATTTTATGAGTAGCAGTATAACCATCTATAACAAGCATTTGGCAGTGCATTAAGACTCCATCAAAATCCTGTCTGGACAAGGTATCCAATACCTGCTGACCATTGATGGCTAATTCAACCGTCAGGCCATTATTCTTCAGCATCTCCAGTGCTACTTCCTGATTGACTACATCTAGTTATACGAATTGCTATGAACTTGTAATGGATGACATAAGGTATAAATTATCTGTAGTCTGTAGATTTTGACAACCAACTATCAACTACCAACTACTGACAACAGACTTTCTTTTAACTCAAAACAATAGCAATCACATTATTCCCAAATCATGCATTCTCTGATTCAATTTCATCAATTAATTTTAATCGTTCATCATCAGGCATGTCATTGATTAAACCAGAAGCCTGGATATTTGATATCAGATTATTACCGCCTCTTAAATCCCCCTGTAGTGGATCTTGTCCCACAGAACATATAGGCACGGTATCTGTACAAATTGATCGACCCATTAGTGATTTTACTTTATTTTTCAAAACCCATTTAGAAGGATGTGAAATATACTTCTTCATAACTGGCGCAGCTGTGCCTACCATCCAACAATTTTTAGGACATGTTTTAACCTTTTGCCTTACTTGCTCAGCTTGCTCACTGAACCATAACTCTTCAAAGGAAGTACATTCTTTAATGTTACCCATGGTCTCTTTCCAGTACCTTTCTTCCAGACCATTACAAGAATAAACATCACCATTGGGTTCAATAAAAAAGTTTGCCGTACCCGCCTCACAGGGCAGCATCCTTGGATTACCACGAATGTAATTGATGAGCCCAAGATTAAAAAAAGCACGAAACCAGGATTTGGGTTTATTCTCTTTCATTAAGCGTTCAATGAGTTCAGAAAAATTAGCCGTGACCTCATCAATATTGGTGACAATATTATCATCCCGATGAAAATAAAATGAATTATGAAATGATGCCGTGGCAAACTCCATACCTAAACTCTTTGATAATTCATATAAAGGGATCAAATCATGGGAATTTTTATTTGAAACAGTCTGACCAAAACCAATATCATTGATACCCATTTCTTTTAAAGAGAGTAGAGTTCGAATCCCTCTATCAAAACCACCTTCCCGCCCCCTTAAGTCATCATTCATAATAGGCAAGCCTTCAATGCTCACTCTAATACCAATATTCGGAAAACGTTCAGCCAATTTAAGAATTTTTTTAGTATGCCAACCCGATGTCGAGATAACAATTCGTTCCGCTTTGGTATACATCACCTCAATAATATCTTCAAGATCCAGACGTACAAACGGCTCTCCCCCTGTAATATTAGCAAATTTAAATTTTGGCAACATTTCCAGATCTTCAGGTTTTATCTCTTCATTTTTTCTAGTGGGGTGATCCCAAATATCACACATTTTACAACGCATTTGACAGCGATAAGTCGTGATAATGGACACATCAGTAGGCATACCTGCCCTTTCAATTTGAGTATCATTGTTAGTACTGTTCATAATAATTCCATTATTTTTTTAATACAGACCGATAGACTTCAATGGTTTGTTTCGCTATCTTATGCCAGTTATATTTATTTTTTACAAATTCAATTAATTGTTCTCTATCATCGTTTGAAAAATTATAGTCCCACAAGTGAATTAATTTATCTTTTAAATGATCAACATTCCTACAATGAAAATAATAAAGCGGATCAATCTTCACTTCCAAATTAGCAGGAATATCAGAAACCAGAGGAATTAAGCCATAACTTAATGCTTCCAATAGTGCGATGGGTAAACCTTCATGATAGGAGGGCAAAACAAATAACCGGGCATGAGAAAAAATCTGATGCAAATCATCCCCGGTAATATATCCAGTCAAAACAATATTAGAATTTTCAGCCGCCATTTTTTTAAGATTGCGACTATAATCATCCTCATGATCTGAATCACCAGCCAAAACCAGTTTACAGGTTAAACCCGACTGATTATAGGCGTTAATTAAATCATGAAAACCTTTCTCCGGAACAAATCGAGCCACAGCCAGAATATAACCTCCTGCAACAAGATCTAAAGAATCAATATAAGAGGTTGAGTGAGATTTTTTTGGGATGGGTACGCCATTATAAATCAGGTGACTGTCCCTATGACAGCGGCCATGAATAATTTTTTGGATCACTTCAGAAATTACAATCACTTCATTAGCGAACATTCCCCCCAGTTTTTCCCCTGTGCGAAGTACAAATTTTGCTAATTTACCCCACTTATCACGATCATAATCCGGTCCATGATTGGTGATAACTACTTTTAAGCCAAGCAATCGCGCAAATGGCACCATGATAGCAGGGCCAATAGCATGAATATGAATAACATCAGCCCCCCATTTCTTTGCCTCTAAAATAGCAATAAATGTATGAACTATCGCCTCAATACTTTTTTTTCTTGGGGTGAAATTATCAACAAATTGAATACCAGACCACTCTTTTAAGCATACTGACACATAAGGTTTACGACGACTGAGTTTAACCTCATGCCCCTGATCAATGATCAATGGATAAAGTTGCTGACAGTGGCTTTCAACACCACCAGGGATATCTGGAATACCTCTTGTACCTGTTACAAAAACTTTCACTAAGATTTTTCCTTAAATAGAAGATTCAAGTACAGAATTATAAATAGCCACTAGCCCTTCATAATGAACTTCAGCATTAAATTTTTCTTCCACTTTTTTTCGGCCCTTTAGCCCCATTGCTTTGGCTTTATCACGATTAGACCAGATCCACTGAATTTTGTCAGATAATCCATCCGAATCACCCGGCTGAAAAATAAAGCCATCAACCTTTTCATTGATTAATTCAGGAATACCGCTAATATCTGAACCAATGACAGGCTTTCTTGACATAAAAACAAAATATATCCAAAAGTAATGTTGTATTTATTTATTATTAATGACATCCTTAAAAAGTTTTTCTAAAGAAGCTATATGTTGTTTAGATGAATATGTATCAAGTGCTTTCTGACGACAACACTTAGAAATTTCTGATAATTCCTTTTTATTTAATAAACAATACTCAATTTTATCAGCCAAATCAGATGAATCACCACAATTAAATAAGAAGCCAGTTTTTTTATCAATTACACAAGACGATAGCGTACCCAGATTTGAAGCTAAAACAGGCGTACCGCAAGCATAACTTTCAATAATAGTATTTGGCAAATTTTCAAACCAGACAGAAGGTACAACAGAGAGCAATGCACTTTTTAATTGATCTTTTAGTATTACTGAGTCAACCATTCCTAAAAATGAAATTGATGAATCCAAACCATATTCTTTTATTTTAGAGCGGCAATTCTTTTCATATTCATGATCACCAGTGCCCGCAATTTTTAGTTGGATAGTTAACCCTTTATTTTTTAATAAATTCAGTGCATCAATTAATACATGTAATCCTTTTAAAGGTTCAATTCGACCAGAATAAATAATATAGTTTGATTTTTTATAATTTTCATTTGGTTCAAAAAAAGAAACGTCTGTAAATGTTGGTAAGCAAAACAATTTTTCTTCTGGAAAACCCGAATCCTTCATCATTTTATACATAAAATCATTAGTGCATACAAATCGGTCAATAAGTTCAAAATATTTTTTTCTTCTGTGATACCAAGTTGCCAAAGCATTTAAAGTAGAAACGATATAACTATTCTTAAGGCATTTATTTTGTATACTTGGGAAAAGACTTCCATTCACACAAAGGGTGCAAGGCTTACCTTCTCTCAAACAATGAGCTTGAGGACACAACATTGCAAAGTCAGATAATCTAACGACAATAGGCACCCCTCTTTTTTTTAACCCTACCAATAGAGATGGCGACATTTTGCGTAAATAATGAAGAATGTATGCAATATCGGGTTTACGTTCTGAGATCAAACATTCTACAGATTTTTCAACTTCATAAGAGTAAAAAAGTCTTGAAAATGTCTTAAAAATTGTTTTTGGAGTTTTCTTTTGTTGATCAAAATAAACTTCACTTTCATCTCCCAGAGGAGAAACAAAGTATCTAGAGTATTGAGACTTGACATTCTTTGAATAATTAATCGAAAAAGGGATAATATTATGTCCTTTTTCTTGCAATGCCATCTTTACATTAAATAAATAGCGTTCAGGGCCACCTGAAATAAAATAGCGGTAATTGGAAAGAAAAATATTCATAATTAACCTAAATTAAACAAACAATTTACAAAAAAAAACTATATTTATTTTAGACATAAGATTATCTTATATTGTTCAATTAATTTTCTTGCCGTAACTTTTATATCAAAATTTTGTGTTACTTTAATCATCGCATTTTCTGTATATTTTTTCATTATTTGTCCATTAGATAACAATTGAAGAACTTTATTTGAAATCACTTCCGGGTTTTTACTAGAAACTAAAACCCCCTCTTTTTTATTTTCAATAATTTCAGACAAGGCACATATGTCAACACTAACAACTGGAACATTAGAAGCCATTGCTTCAGCAGCAACTAGACCAAAAGATTCAAACTTTGAAGTTAAAAGATATAAGTCAAATATTTTCATTATAGCAATAGAATTTTTTCTGAACCCAAGAAAAAAAATTCTACTAGTTAAACCTAAATCAAAAACCATTTTCTCTAAGAATATTCTTTGTTCACCATCACCAACAATTACAAAACAAATATCATTTCTTTTTTCAACTATTTTTTTTGCAACATTAATAAACAAATCAACTCGTTTTACTTTAGATAATCGTCCAATAAAACCAATTCGGTATTTAAATTTAAAGACTTCTTTTGGTATTTCATTTTTATCCACAGGTAATATAGAATGAACTTTATTTACATCAACACCATTATATATTGTAAGGATTTTATTTTTATTTCTTGGTTCTATCGCTAACATTTTATATTTCATATCTTTAGAAACCGCAAGAAAAAGACTTATCCTACGTCTAAAATATTGATATGTAATGCGCCCTTTTTTACGATCTTTATCAACACCAGCACCATGTTCTGTATAGACATATGGCTTACCACACACAAAAAGCATAAATTGAGTTAACACATTACAAGTATGAGCATGTAACAATGAAGGGCTATGAGAAAAAATATAAAACAATAATTTAAAACCTAAAAAAAAGTTCAAGCCATTTTTCATACCCACATAATTTACTTGAGTAACATAACGTTCAACATCTTTTGATAAAGCTCCTTTATTTTTTAAAACAATTAAAGATAAACAGACATCCTCATATCGACTTTGATATTTAAGTAGTGTGTTCAAATAAGTTTGAGTACCTCCAATATCAAGATCCCAAACAATATGTGTAATTTTAATCATATCAACCAAAAAAACCTAAATATTGTCATAATAAATCGAGTATTGCTTTGCTTTATTAGTAATTTTTGAAGTTTTCACATAGATAGAGAGAAGTCTTAATCCTCGATATACGAAAAAAGAAAACAGTTTAACGAAAAGAAATAGAAACTTTGTTAAGGTCTGGCCATTATACAGCTTATGATATTTTTGAGCTGATTCAATACATGATTTATGTTTTATTTCACTTACATCAGCTGCCGAGGCTGTCCCCTGATTACTACTAAAAGTTATATTTTTTGTAATATAAACAGGTATATTTTTTATTGATGCACGTTTACAAAAGTCAACTTCCTCATAAAAAAGAAAATAGCCTTCATCAAATCCGTTTAAAGTTAGCATTGTTTTCTTATTTGTAAGTATCAAAGAGCCACTTACCCAATCAACTGCTTGTATATTCAAACTATCATCAATATAAATTTTTTTAAAATTATCTTTTAAAAACTTAAAAATTTTACCTAAATAACCAAATGAAAACATCAACACATCATTGAAAACTGTAGGAAAAGCTCTCATTTTACTCCATTCATTAGGCATAGCAGATAAAACAAAACTACCATCAACATTTAATTCACGTGGAATAGAAAATTTCTCCAAATAAATATCAGGGTTAATAATTAAAATCATTTCATTTTTGGCAAATTTAACACCGTAATTAATTGCACCTCCATATCCAATATTTTCTTTTGGAGTTAGTATTTTTACAATATTTGTCTCGTAATCAAGCAGATTTTCATTACTATTATCAACTAAAATTATCTCACCAACATTATCCATTGTATCTAAAATATTGCTAATTAAAGCTTTTAACAAATGTTTTGAATAATACAAAACAATTATAACAGTCGTACTTTCAATCATATGACTTTTTTTCATAAAGATTATAGTATCCACTTAAAAAATAAAATAATATACCCGTATAGAACAATTTATTTTCAACCAACAAATTATCTAGAGTTGGTGTTACAAGAATATACAATAGCAAATAAAAAACTACAATTGATAAAATTTTTTCTGGTTCATCCGAAGTTATATTGAATTTTATCGATATAACTCTCCTAAAACTTTTATACGTTACAAATAAAAGAAGAAAAACACCTGGAATTCCAAAATTAAAATAAGTAGAAAAACCGTTAATATCTGCCAAAAAATACAAATATTTTTCACCTGCTATATTTATCGGATTATGTGGAAAGTTTGATTCACTAAAAACACCTAAACCCCAAAAAGGTGAATTTTCAGATGTAAATTTATAGAAATATTCAAATGAATTTTCCCTGATAGAAAAATTACCAGCATCACTCCCAATTTCATCTAATGAAAGGCTAACAAAACTTCCTATTTTAGAGTCTTTAAAATTATATTCTGAACCAATAAAAAAGCTTGATGATATTATAAACAATATTATTAGTATTATTATAAGTGCTTTATTAATATTTATATTTCTAAAATAATACCATGCCATGGTTATAACCACCCCTAATATGGCAGCTCTGGTTTGAATGATGAATATTAAGTTGACTATACAAATTAGCATCATTAATAAGTATTTGATTTTTATAGATGATCTTTTTGACTCATAAAATATAATTAAAGAGTATATAATGGAATAGGCAACTAAAAACGTAGCTATATGTAATCGTATATCACCCCCTCTTGTTTGACCAATTGCAAAATATTGGGAAAAAATAGTTCCGCCACCAAATAAGATGACGTCAATTATTGTCAAGACTGATACAAATACTCCCGTATAAGCAAGATATCTAAAAAATAGATATAAGTCACGTTTATCCATTCCTAGTGCAATTGCAAAAAAAAGGCTAAAGATTAGTAGGTATTTACGAACTGGTAATAAGCCTATAGAAAGAGGTTGACCATACTGAAGATAAGAACTTATTATAAGTGATAAAAGCACAATAATAATGAAAATAATTACTAGCCAACAATAATTGTCCCACTTGATTTTTATACAAAAAAAAATTTTTTTCGATCTTAGCAATATGATAGGAATCATAAGTGCTAAAGAGATATCTGAGAGGAAGCGGCTACCAATTCCCAGATCTGTAATAAAAAACAAATTTTCGAAAAAAAACATTACAATTATCAGGGCAACAGCTTTATATTTGAAAGCAAATGACACCCATAAAGAGCCTAATAATAATAAAATAGGTGAGAATAGTATAAGGTACGTCAAAATTATCTATTCCAATGTTCCAGATTTTTATCTATATAATCTTGTAATTCATTATTTGGTTTTTTAAATCTATCTATAAGACTCTCTTTAGTTTTTTGATCAATTACCATATTGTTATCTTTTTCATTCAGACTTAGTACTTTAGATCTTATTTTTTTTCTAAACTTATCATTAGGTAAAACAATCCTAATTATTTTTTTTATTAAGCTATCATTTTTATTTACGATTGAATTAAGCAAGAACTCACTTCTTGGTATCTGCCCCTTATGATAGTTTTTCTTCTTTTCGTACCCACCAAAACTTGTATCAACTTCTAAGAAGCTAAAACAATCCTTTAATACTTTTTCCCTATTAACTTTAAGTTCATCTGTAAGGATAAAATGCATTTTTGATTTATTGATATATTTTTCAAATCTTTTTATTTGTTGTATATAATAACCCCGTTCAACATAACTATAATGCATACGCGAAAAATAGTCTTTTTGTATTCTATTTTCTTCTAAAGAAAGTGCTTTATTGAAGGTTTCCGATTCAAATCCTCTTCGATAAGTCATTAAATAGTGAGAAAATGCTCTTTCGACTGGATTTCTCAAAATGAAGATCAATTTTAAATTAGATAAATCAACATCTTTAGCTAAGCGTGGCAGTGCATTTTTAAAATACATATAGTCAGGATCAACTTCTCCTATAGCAACTTCAGACTCCACATTCTCAAAATTTTTTTCATAACTTTCAATTCCTAATTCATACCGTTCATCCATTACAAAATATTTTGTTTCTTTCCCCTCTGGCAAATAAATATTCGGGTGTTGTCTTAAGTAATAATGTAAAGATGTTGTTGCACATTTTTGACACCCCACGACTAAGAAGTTTGGTAGCATATTACACCTATTGATAAAAAACATATTTAGATAAAATATTTACTATTTAAAATTCACATAGCGAAAGACAAATAGCACACTTAACAAATTAACAACAATAAGACCTGATGAAGATGCTAAAGCAGCCCCTAGTGCACCATATTTTGGTACTGCATAAATTCCCATCAAAATAGATGCAATTGTTGCTATCAAAAATGCATTTTTTTGTTTTTCTTGATTACCTGACATGACAAGTACTTGGCCTACCGAGCCAGTTATAACATTAACTAATTGTCCAAAGGCTAAAACAATTAGAACAGTAGAATATTTTTCAAATCCATCACCAAATATAGCAAGAATTTTTTCTGGAAACATAAAAAGAATTAATAGGAAAGGTGATACAGCAATAAACATTAAGGCAGTAGCCTTAACAATTAGCGGTAGCACTAAATTATTTTCACTTCGTGAAAAATGTCCAGACAACTTAGGTGCGAAAATTGAATTAACTGCAGTAAGCACAAAAGTTGTCAACATGGCAATTCTAGAAGCGATTTGAAACCCGCCTAATTCTGTTTCTGTCCCCCATAGACCAAGAAATATCATCGGTGAAGCAGACATTAAAACCCCAAATATGGAGACTTTAAATAGTGGTAGTGATTCATGCATTATTTTTGAGATATTGATGATAGTATTTATCTCTTTCATTTTACTGCTATGATTTTTCCAAAAAAACCATCCTAGAATTAAGGTTAAGAATGATGAACAAACATATATATTCACCAAGCCATCAATTCCATAGCTATCAAGAAAACTTAATGTCCCTAAAACCATAATTATTGGCATAATGAAAACAAGAGTAATGTTTGAATCTCGTATTTTCTTCAAACCTTGAAGAGCAGAAGCATGTAATGTATAAAGAGCAATAGGCATCACAGATAGCGACATCAATTGCAATATATCACCTAGCTCTGGTTTATTAAAGAGTGACTCAGATAAACTTGATGCTGAAGCATATAGCACAATGGTCAAAAATAACGATGTAATAAAAACCAAAAATACTGAGCTTTTATAAACATATTTTATTTCAGCCCAATCATTATTTACAGCTGCAGCTGAAATACTTTTAACAAGTATGCCATCAGTGCCAAATCGCCCCATTGTTGCCATTATCATAATGATTGTTAATGCTAAAAAGTATAGACCTGAATCCTCGATTCCAAGGGTACGGGTAATAATAATATTAAGTATCATGCCAAGTACAGCAGCTAGCACTTTGATCACAAGTGCAATTGATGAACCACGTAATAACTCTTCAAGGTGCTCATCTATTCGATAATTAAATATTTTTGAAATAATTTTTTTCATAGTAAGTTATTTGGAGTAGTTTTATTCCATCCATTCACGACAACTCCCATCCATAAAATTACACCTCCATTACTCATTATCTAAACACCATTCTAGTTTTAAATTATTACAATCAAAGCCAATAAAACAATAAATATCACTTCGCCACTTATCTTTGACTAAATGCACACGTAATAATTTCAGTACAAAAAAAATATTTCTACACACTTACGATCTTCAGGAGAAATTAAAAAATAAAAATCATCCTTACTTGAAAGAACATCATCAAAGTTTGTGTTGCTTTTCAAGTAAACATAACGAACATTACATTATTAAGTAAGTCAAAAAATCATATCCATTCACAGACATCCGGCATGTTTTATTTGTAGAAGCTTTTATACCAATCAGCAAAAGCCTTTATCCCATCACCTACACTAGTCGATGGTTTGTAATCTATATCTTGAACCAGATCATCTACATCAGCAAATGTATCAGGCACATCACCCGGTTGTAGTGGTAATAAGTTCTTGTCAGCCTTCTTACCTAAATGTTCTTCCAATGTCTCAATATAAGTCATTAGTTCAACAGGCTGTTGATTGCCAATATTATAAATACGCCACGGTGCAGGACTGGTTGCAGAATCAGGTATCTTGCCATCCCAGTCTGGATTTGATTCGGCTACATTATCAAGTACCCTGATAATACCTTTCACTATATCATCAATATAGGTAAAGTCTCTTCTATGTTTACCGTAGTTATAGACATCTATTGAGTCACCTGCAAAGATTGCTTTGGCAAATTTTTGCAGAGCCATATCTGGCCTATCCCAGGGGCCATAGACTGTAAAAAAACGTAATCCTGTTGTGGGCAACTGATATAAATGGCTATAGGTATGTGCCATTAGTTCTCCTGATTTTTTTGAAGCCGCATACAAAGAAATAGGATGATCCACATTATCATGGATTGAGAAAGGCATGCTTTCATTTAAGCCATAAACGGAACTGGATGAAGCATACACAAGATGTTTCACTTTATTATGGCGACAGCCTTCTAATATATGTGCAAAACCAACAATATTACTATCGACATAAGATAGAGGATTTTCAATGGAATAACGCACACCTGCTTGTGCGGCAAGGTTCATAACTTTATCAAACTGCTCATCTGCAAACAGTGTTTCCATCGCTTGTCTATCGGCGATATCAAGTTTTATAAAGCGGAATGTTCCAAGATTTTGAGACTGATTTACTTGAATAAAATCATCTATTCGTTTTAAACGAGCTTCTTTTAAGCTTACGGCATAATAATCATTAAGGATGTCAATACCGACTACATCATCACCGCGAGCAATTAATTCTTCTGACAGTTTAGAACCAATAAAACCAGCAGCACCTGTTACTAATATTTTCATTCAGTTATTCCAATTGTTTGGTCAAATGTTTTTTAGCTTAAGAGCTGCCAAAGATACATGTCAGATCGGCCACCAGGGTGACAGGGTATTGTTTTGTCTATTATGTTAGAAGTTGCTTATTTTATCATTGAATCAGGGCATGTGATAGAGGGTGGTTTGGATAAGTCTATGATAAGTAGGAGTTTGATTACAGAAATTGGGGGTCAGGGGGAAAAGAATATCAGTAGTCAGTTGTCGATAGTCTCTCTGGGTTAACATTACATTATTTTTTAATGATCAGGAATAATTAACTCCACAGTTGGAAAGTAAGTAGCAGCATAATTTGTGCAGATATGTGTTAACTTGAGTAGCCGTAGGTACTGTAGTAGCCATTGTAGTAGCCGCCTGCGTAGTATTTTTCTGCGTGGGTGATGTTCAGTTGGTTTAGTACGACACCGGAAACATTGGCATGGACTGATTGCAGTTTGTCAATGCCGGCTTTTGCCAGGGCATGGGGAGTGGTATCTGCTTTGACGACATAGATGACTTCATTCGCATATTTTGAAATCAGTAAGGCATCACTCACGGCCTGAGTCGGGGCCGAATCGATTATGATACGTTCGTATTTTTTGCTCAGTACTTCCAGAATTTTTGCAAAGCGTTTGGAACTCAGAAGTTCTTGTGGATTGGGGGGGATGATACCCGACGGCATGATGTCGATATTCCATTCTTCAAAGTGGCGAACGCAGTCTTTAAAATCAGCGGTGCCAGCCACCAGGGAGGACAGACCATGTTTTGATTCAAAATCACAGGCTTTTGCTATGCTGGGTTTGCGTAAATCGGCATCGATTAATAAGACATTTTCTGTTTGCGCAAGGGCCATAGCCAGATTGAGCGATACGGTGGTTTTGCCTTCATTGGGGATGGAAGATGTGACCACAGCAATTTTGTCGTCGCTGTCCAGACCTGAGAGCACAACACCGGTTCGGATGGAACGAATAGCTTCTGCAAAATTGGATTTATTATCATTGTGAAATGCTAATAATGGCTTATCCATTTCATTTCTTTTTAGTTTCAGCAGGGGTAGAATTCCCAATAAAGGAACAGCCAGTTTTGCTTCAACATCGGCAGGGTTGCAAATAGTATTGTTTAATGATTCTTTAAGGAAAGATAATATCACACCAAGACCCAGGCCAAGCACCAGAGCGATGATGATGATCAGGTTCTTTTTTGGTTTAATCGGGGCATCTGGTATATCAGCTTCATCAATAATGCGTGCATTGGCAGTTTGCATGCTGGAGGTTTCATTGGTTTCTTTAAACCGGGTAAAGAAGGTTTCATAAAGCTGGCGGTTGGTTTCAACTTCTCTTTCCAGTTCTCTGAGCTTAAACCCTTTGGTGTTGATTTTACGGATTTCGCTTTTACTCTGACCCAGATCCTGTTTGAGTGAGTTTTCGTTAGCACGTGCGGCACGGTATCGGCTTTCTATGCCTCTGGAAACACTTTTGAGCAATTTAAGATAGTTGTTTTTGGCTTTGGTATTATTCGCAACAGCAGACTGCATCTTGGGATGTTTCTGACCATAGCGTTTACTGAGTTCTGCAAGGGTATTCTGGGCATCATGATAGTTGTCTTTGGCATGTTGAACCGCATTGCTGTTGAGGATGCCGGGGATGGCTTCGTATTGCTCTATACCAGAATTTTTGGCCTGTTTGATCTGGTAATAGACAGACTGAAGTTTGGTTCGCTCTCTTCTGGCATCACTGAGTTTATCGGAGATATCATCCAGTTCTTTAGCAGAAATAGTTTGTACACCTTTAACATCCAGCAGATTTTCCTGTTTACGATACTCAATAAGTTCTTGCTCTGATTTGTCCAACTCATCTTTTAAACCGCTGAGTCGCTCTGTTAACCAGCCCACTGCCTTTTGGGTCATTTGCAGGTTGCCTTCAAAGCCGCTTTCAATATAGGCATTGGCAAGTTCTGTTGAGATTCTGGCAGCCAGTTCAGGGGACTCTGACATAGCAGAGATGCTGACCACCAGACTTTGCTTGTGCTCTGAAACACTGATCAGACTCATCAGTTTGCTGGTGACAGCCTGAAATATTTTTTGTTCTCTGAGTTGTTGTTTTTCTTCTTCTGTCAGCTCAACAGTAGGTGCTGGTTGTTTTTTCAGACTTTCAGGCAGCAAGTCTTTTATAAAACCAGACAGACTGAACTTGATCACGGGTTCAGGCTGTTGTCTGGGGTCAAATTCCGGGTGTCTGGTGAGATTGAGTTTCTGCACGACTTTTTCCGCTATGGAACGGGACTTGATTATTTCCAGCTGTGAATAGTAGTAATCCATATTTTTACTATTGATGCCGTAGATCTGTTCAATGGAGACAACATTGGCTTCCTGGGACTCGAGCAAGATAGTGGTGTTAGCTTTGTAGATGGGTGTCAATGAAAAAACCACAACAATTGCAAGCAGTGTGACTGTCAGTGACAGGCCAATGATCCCCCAAAGATGGCGACGAATAATTGCCCCGTACTCTCTCAAATCAATACTTTCTTCATCAAAATATTGAGGACTCAGGCCCTGATGGGGATTAGCAATAGCAGGATTGTTCATAAAGAGAGATGTCTGTTGTCAGTTATCTTTAGTCGATAACGCATTTTAGCACTGTTCCAGTGCTTGTGATAGAGAGCATATGAAGGATAAGCACTACAGTGTAAGACTTTGACTACAGATAGCCGACTAAAGACTACAGACTTTTTTAAAACTTATTTTTTACGATACTCCATGGATTGTCGAAGAGGAGTCTGCGAGTTTGAGTTTCACCAATGGTGTGTTTCAGGTATTGCTTGACTTCGCTTAGGTCGGGGGGGCGGTGTTTGAGGTTATGGGCGTCGGTGGCGACAAAGTGGGCCCAGTTGTTTTCGATCAAAAGTCTGGCAATATTTTGACTTTTGGAACCAAATTTTCCAGTGAGTGAACCGGCGGTGACTTGCAGGAGACATCCTGCCTTCAGGAAGGGGCTGATTTTAGAGAAATCGGCCTGCAGCTCTTTATTGCGTTCCGGGTGGACAATGATGGCTTTGATATTGCGATTGGCAAGCCAGGTGATCATTTTTTCACTGCCCGGCAGGATATGGCTATGAGGGAATTCTAACAGCATTACATGTTTGTTTTGCAAGGTGCCTAAAAAAGGAATTTGGTTCTGTTCTATCAATTGCATCATTTCCACACTGATGCGTACTTCTGAGGCATAAGCAATTTTAAGGCTGATCTTCTGTCGGGTGATTTCCTCCTGTAAACATTGGAATGCCTGTGCAATCGTTTCACTATTATTGTCATAGCGTCCTGGATGGATGTGGGGCGTAATAACCGAATGGGTAATACCATGGGCAACGGCGTAGCGAACCAGTTCAATGGCGTCGTCGATGGTTTGAGCGCCATCATCAATGCCCGGGAGCAGATGGCTGTGGATGTCTATTAGAGAAGTCATTAATCGGTAGTCGGAAGTCAAAAGAAAAATCAGGGGCTGTAGTCTTTGAACTGATGACTATGGACTACAGACTGCCTTTTTAGTTTATTACAAAATGGTGTTTTTTTCACTACTTTTTAGCCATTTATTATTGAATATGTTTCTCGTGTGGGGCGTAATGGCTAGCTTGTTTTATGGCATTCAGGGTGTATTTATCTGGTGAGCCTGAACTGTCGGTTTTAGCCAGTCCGCTCCATAGGAAAGGGTTGTTGGGCTGTTCCTTGAGTGCAATCAGGTAGTGTTTTTTTGCCTGCTGCAATATTTTCCCCTGTACCAGTTTCTGCGTCGGGTTTATGAGTGCTTCCCAAATTTTTAGATTAGCGCTCAAGTTGTGGTAGTCGGGATCATCGGGGGTCAGTTTACCTACAGTGGATAGCGCTTTTTGGGTTGATTTTAGTAGAGTTTTGACTGATTTGTGATTTTGTGTCTTGCTTTGGTCTTTTTGAAAATACTGTTGGGATATTTGCCCCAGAAAATAATAGGCATTGTTTAGCTGCACGGCTGCAATGCTGGCTTTTGTTGCCTGGTAGGTAAGCAGGCAGAGGATGGGGGTCAGGATAATGGTAGTCAGTAGTCGGTAGTTGGTAGTCGGTAGTCTAGTCATAACTGCTCTTTTTAAAAAAAGCTTTCTTCAACGGTAATGGTGTCGCCGGGGTTTATTTTCATGAATTGCTGAGCCCGGGTGCGTATTTCTGGTTCATTCTGGTGGATAATGAAGGTGTTGCTTTTTGATGCGCGTTCGGTGTAACCGCCTGCCAGGGAAATAGCGCGCCTCAGGGTCAGTCCGGGTTGATAGGGATAACCACCGGGTTTTTTGACCTGACCATTGACAAAAAATGGGCGGTAGGTTTCTATGGAAACATGAACATTGGGATTCAGCAGGTAGTCACCTTTGAGGTGTTTGTAGATTTTGTTTTCCAATTTTTTGACAGTCATGCCTTCAATGGGGATTTCGCCCATAAAGGGATAGTTGATGACACCACCATCATTCAGAGTGGTTTCCATGGTTAAATCAGGCTCACCGTAGACGGTGATCTTGATACGATCGCCGGTACTGAGTTTGTAGGAGCTCTCTGCGGCTATAGCAAACTGGCTAATTACTAGTAAGCTGATCAGTATCAAAATCTGAAGAAAGAGTTTGTTTATTAGGTGATTCATTGTTTTACCTGTTACATGCCTATTTTTACAGCAAACATAATAATATTGTCAGTATAATCCAGTCCTCTGATATTGGAGTCTCGGGTTTCATAGGTATACTCTGCGCCAAAGGCAATAGTGCGTTGAAAGCGATACTCCATGCCAAACAGATATTCTTCAATATCATCATCCCGCAGTGAGCTAATATAGTCTCGATTGCTAAAACGAGTTCGTATATTGCTTTGTACTCTATCACTCCAGTTATGACGCCATGATAAGTCTAAGACTTTTTCTTTAATAAAGGTACTGGACCCCGTTGATGCAATTGGTTCACTGGAGCTTTTGATTTTAAAAATTGAGTAGGTCAGGGGTGACCACTCAACACCCAGTTCCCAACTGGTAAAGTCGTCATCCTTAAATTCTGAGGCATCAAAATCTTTATAGGTTTTTCCCAGTTTAGCAATGCCAGTGGTCTTAGCTGTCGCTTCCCAGGTAATGCCTGCCTGGTAAGTTTGTTCATCTCCATCCAACTTTGAAACTCTCAGCGGAGTATTATCATAACTGATATCTTTGTAACGTGCCTCAAATAATAAGAATGTTTTGGGCATTACCCGGTAAAAAAAAGTTGCCCCAAATTCATCTTCGTCACGGTCAAAAACACGGGTCTTATCTCTATGGTTGGTGTATTTGCGATCAAAGTGAGAGGCGTCCAGTTGAATGCGCCCTATAGCAGTATCACCTCCATAGGTATAGGAGCCAAATAGTTCCGTATCGTTATATTCATCCGGAGTACTGCTGACACGGCCTGTACCGTCTGAAATACCACTGCCGCGATTTTCATGCAGTTTAAGGTAATCAAACTTAATATTCAGTTTGTTGCGATGATTGAATTCTGTGTGGGTATCGATATTAAACAGATGGTCAACATAGTCGTCATTGCGACTACTATGGTAGCGTCCTGCTTTAAGGGTGTATTTTGCGGTGTAGTAATTGACTCCTTGCTGCGTTCCAATCTGGAGTGAAGGGGCAAGTTCAGTGATCCATGAACTTTTTACAGCAATTTTATCCTGCAGGAAAATGTTATCATCGTGTTTGCTTGAGAGCTGTATTGCAGGGGATACAATAATACCATCCGTAACTGGAAAATCAATTGAGTGCTTATTCCCTGGCTTCGCCATAGCAGGCAGGCTTGAAAGTATAAGAACAGTCATGCTGAACAGAAGCACGGCTTTTTTCATTTGATGATGTTCCTCATGTTTAAGCGATTGAAATTACTCTATTTATAGAGCTGTTATTATCTATAATTTTAGCTTCCTTGTCTGTAGGATAACTCTTATATGATATAGTTTTTCATCGGGCTATAATTGAAAAAAATGTCTGCCGTTAGTGGTGATTTATTTGGGTTTAAGGGAGAAAAAATGATAAAATCTGTCTTTTTTTTGATGCATTTATTATTTTGTGTTCAAGCGATTGCTGCAGACGACTCCAATTCTAATGATGATGAATCTGAGTCAGTTTCATCACCTCCGATATTATTACCTGCACCTCTACCGCCAAAGGATACGGGAATTGGGGTTGTGAGTTATTAAAACTTCTGCGGACAAATATATTTTTTATGCTTTTTTACTCTTTTTTGTGTGGCTGCCTCTGCCATTAGGCAGTTACCAAAGCTGGGCCGCCTCACTTATGGAAGCCTGGGTATTTATTATTTCAATCCTCTGGCTCATTTTATTTTTTAAGGGTCATGTACGCATCCCAAATACTTTTCGATCTGCAATGATTCCTTTGCAGCTCTTTGTGCTTTTTTTAGGCTGGGTTTTGTTTCAGTCTATTCCCTTACCTGCAAACTTTGTTGCCTTTTTATCTCCTGTCACCTATGAGGTGTATACGACAACCTATCAGACCATTGGTGCACCCCTTGATTTTATACCACTTTCTCTGAGTCGTTATAACACTTATGCAGAATTTCTTGAAACATTCAGTTATTTTTTAATTTTTTGTTTAATGCTGGTGCTGGTTAATAGTTTTCAACGGCTTCGTTTATTTGCCGGGATTATTGTTTTAAGTGGCATATTCCAGGCTGTTTATGGCAGTTTGATGACCCTGTCCGGATTGGAGTACAGTTTCTTTTTTGAGAAGGAGTTTTTCAGGGGTAAGGCCACAGGAACTTTTATTAGTCGGAATCATTTTTCGGGTTATCTGGAGATGTGTCTGGCGGTAGGTATTGGCTTATTGATTTCTGGTTTGTATACCACACATTCCATCACCTGGCGGGAATTTTTTCAGCGACTGATCAGTAGTATTCTTGGTAGTAAAATTCGTCTGCGTATTGGTCTGGCATTGATGGTCATTGCTCTGGTTATGTCTCATTCACGTATGGGTAATACAGCATTTTTTACCAGCCTGACTGTCATGGGATTGTTGTATTTGCTTATTGTCAAAAATCCACCTCGCAGCGTGGTTATTTTATTTGTCAGTCTGATTGTAATTGATGTGTTTATTGTGGGTGCCTGGTTTGGTATTGATGAAGTGGTACAACGCCTTGAAAATACTTCAACAAATTCTGAGTCCCGTGATGAGGTGGTAAGGGACACTTTAACCATGATCCGGGATTATCCTCTGGTTGGTACAGGTGGTGGCACTTATGAAATTAGTTTTTTACGCTATAAAGGTTCGGATATTTCAATTTATTATCACCATGCACACAATGACTATCTGGAGTTTTTAGCAGAATATGGTGTGATTGGTATGAGTTTTCTGGTTTTACTGGTCACAAGCTGTCTGGTGGCTGCTCTGCTTGCAATGCGACAGAGGAATCATGCTTTGTTAAAGGGGATGGCTTTTGCATCATCTATGGGTATTATTGCGATTCTTATTCATTCAACTGTAGATTTTAATCTACAGATACCAGCCAATGCGGCTTTATTTGTTGCATTGCTGGCTTTGGGACCGATCAGTTTACATTTGAAAAAAAAGGGAGTGGCAATGAGCCAGGGGCACAGCTGTATAGCTCACTGCAAAAAAGCCTCCTGAAACCATCCCCATATGCCCAGTGAAAAGCCTGGGACAAGATCAATGCCAACAGCTGATTTTGCCAGGTAAATAGTGAGTAGTCCGGTTAAAACTGAAACGGATAACAGACTAAACATTAATACGGTTTTGCCCCATAGTTCAAGTTCTTTTACAATCCGGGTAGGAGGACGTCGATTGACGCCTGACAGAAATACAAAATAGTATCGCCAGCGCCAGAACTTGAATGTCCATCGGATATCAACAGGATGAGAGCCCCATGTTCGGGCGCCCATAGCTGACTTTAAAGCAACCAGTTGTTGTTCAGTAAATAGAGCCTGTTCAGCAACCGGCATACGCGCAAATAAGCCTTTTACAAAAGGATCGTCAGTAATTTCAGACTTTATCATAAAATATTTTTTATCATGCATAAAAAAAGGCCTTGCGATCAAGGCCTTTTTTTGTTTTCCAGGAAATGTTGATGTTAGACTTTAGAAGATTTAACCTTTCGAAATCCGACCATTAAAAGCCCCATTCCTAATAAAGCAAATGTACCGGGTTCCGGAACAGTAAAAGCCACACTGGAATGTTCAACACCTTCCAGATATGAAGTCGCTTTCCATTTGCCATTTTGAAACAAGCCAGGGTAAGAGGTTTCAAGACTAACAAAGTTTACCTGTGTTTTACCTGCATTTTGGGCATTAAATACAGTTTCATGCCAAAAACCGACATGCCCCGTAAAAGAAAGGGAAGCATCAAACAAGGCTTCGAAGGTATAAGTCCAATCCAGATAGTTGTCACCATAAAAACCACCATTTAAATCTGAGCGGACAATTTGAGTTAAATCCAATTGGGTTGCAACTCGAATGGTATCAGATATAGAAAACGAAGTTCGTGGTTCTGGAGCATTGGAGACGTCGTAAAAAGGTGTTGGAAAACTCGAACTGCTATTAGGTATAAATGCCTTAATTCCTGGTGTTACGTCAGGGTTTGCAGATATTTCAACCAGAGTTGCCTGAGCAACTGATGAAATTAAAGCAAAGGCAGCAATAATACAACCGAAAATTATCTTTTTCATTGAGGATCTTTCCTAATCTAATTAATTAAAACCAGTAGTACTGCAATCACCATCACCGACACATCCGGAAGATTGTGCTGCGGCTGATTTAATAATTAAACCCGTCATCAAAGGTGTTGCGTAGGCTGCATATTTACTTTTTCTCAAAAAATCACGGCGAGACTGATCAGTCTTATCCTGACTTTCGTTCTCATGTTGATTATTTTCATTTGTCATATTAACTCTACCTTAATCTGGAAAGTTTTATTAGAAATCTAAAATTTTTTGATTAAAGCAATTTTACTATAGGTGAAAATCAAAACCAAGTTTTTTAAAAAAAAACCTTGTAAAACAATGTATTAACTGTAAAATAAACTGACACTTTAGGCGATTTATACTACAATTTTTCCGATTTTTCCTATTTTCTTTAAAAAAAAATCCTGTATATTTAAAGGCTTATAAAGCCCTTGTAAGATATTGTTTACAATATCCGGGTATTTTATTTTTTTTCGATAAAAGTTAATACTAATTATGCTATTAAGACGAATACCCGATAATTCTTATGAATTGCTTATGCTGCTGCTGACCCCACAAAAAGGGCCGGGATTGCTGAGCATGTTGTCTGAAGCCGCCAGCCAAAAAAAAATTTCATGGGAAAAATTACTGTATCAGGCGAACCTTCAAATGTGCACTCCACTTTGGTATGTTCAACTAAAAAAAGATAATTTATTGCCACTACTGCCTGAGGATCTTGCTGAATATTTAGAAGAACTGTATCAAGCCAATCTGGAAAGGAATCATCAATTAGAGTCTGGACTTATTCGCTTATTGACCGAGTTTAATAGCGCATCAATTGACACTCTGCTATTAAAGGGGGCTGCCACATTTTGTGATCAACTCTTTGCTGAACCCGGTAGTCGCTTTATGGGGGATCTGGATATTCTGGTTCCGAGAAACAGCGTTGAGCAATGCAGAGCAATACTAATACGCCTGGGTTATCAGGAAATTTTTAATGAGGGGATGGAGCTGGATGCATTACCAACGGATGAGCGTCACCATCAACTGCCCCGCTATTATATCCCCGGCACACCCATTGTTGTTGAGATTCATTTTAAGATATCCTATGCACAGGTTGGGCGGATGATCACCCCCGAAGCAGCCTGGCAAGCACAAGTTAAAACAGAGCTAAAAGGAGTGAAAACTTCTGTGTTATCACCCGATCACAAGCTCTTACTAAATACCGCCCATGCACTGGTTCCACATCGTGAATACCTGCGTGGCCATATTTCACTTATCCAGCTCACTGAGTTTGTCCTCCTGGCGCAGCGCTATCATAATTCTATCAACTGGGACACGTGGTTGAACACAGCCAGAGTATTTTCTTTGTCCACTGAGTTTATCAGTTACCTTAATTTGTCCATTAGACATTTAAACCTGGACAAACCAGACGAGCTTAATTTAAAACCACACTCAGGTTTTAATGAAAAACGCATACTGTTCACCGGCAATTATGAAGCCGACATAAAACAGGGCGCAATGACTTTCAACACAAGAGTTCACCACAGTCTTTATCGACTGTATTATTATACTCATCTACCAATCTGGATGTGGCAAAACGTCTGTTACGCACAGGGCATAAAAAACATCCCCACTCGCCTTCAGTTTTGCTTCAAAAAATTTCTTAGTCCCAAAAGCTGGCAGAAATTATAAAAACCCAGATTACTGACTTTCTATTATAACTTCTAAACGAGACTCGGCCCTATCAATGTCAGAATATTTTAAGCAATAGCAAGGGAGTTTTTCAATCATCCCCATAATGGCGCCCAGCTCTTCCCTATTCAGAGGACGACCTGATGAACCGCATTCCAGCAACTGCTCAAGGGCATACTGTTTGTTAACTGGTTCTAACTGACAAATGACTTCTTTATCATAATGGGGAAAAACAATGGCTATAATATCAGCCCTGACTTCCTCATCAACTGACAGCACTGCATTGTCAACTGGAAGATAACGTGCCCGTTTATTATCCAGTCGATGATGCTGCATGAGATTGCTTAAGTCAGGATAAAACTCAGACAAAACATCAACAGCGCCCTCTTTCACGCAAATGGGTAATGGGCATGATAAAACCTGATGTACTTCTGGGTAAATAATAGCCAACTCATCGGTGAAAAATGACCAGCCTTTAGCTGCCAGCATTGCAGCCAGAGTGCTTTTTCCTGCACCCGACACGGCTGGAAACATGATCATTTTTTCTGGAGAACAACCTGACACAGCTGCATGAAACATCAGTGAATGAGTTTTTTTACCTGATTCATCGTTATAGATAACAGGTTTACACTTCCTTTCTGTTGACTTCCATACGGTCTCAAAAATAATACCGAATAAATATGGAATGACACCATTAAAGGGTAATGACTTGAACACGCAATGTTTATCCACATAAAGTGAAAAGGTGGCATTAGCTGTATTTTCATCTGAACGGACTAAAACGGAATGGGATATTTCAAGCCTTGAAGATACCTCAGAAGAACGAATAAAGAAATCAAAAATTCGGATCAATTCTTTTTTTATTGTTTGATCCGTTATAAAAAATTGAATACTTGTTCGATTGACTATCAGGTTAAGCGCTCTACTTTTGTCAAAACTATTGCCAGAGGGTTTAGGAGGCGTGCGGATCGGTCTTAAAAAAGATTTGGCATCATCTTCTTTCACTAAAGAGAAACAACAGGACTGAAAGCTTTTCAAAAACAGTTCAATATCCTTTCGTGCATCATTGCTTGAAACTGAAAACTCTTCAGCAATATAGGCTACCAGCTGTTCAAAAGTATTCACTTCAAAGGCTGCACACCAGATAAAAGCCGCACTTTGATTCAGGATCAGAACCGACTGATCCAGTTCATTAAACAGCACACCACCATCCTGGAATGCAATAAAATCAAAACTGGAAATTGTCTCTTTAAAATCAGCTAACATAATTTATCATATCAATGTGCAAGTAAAACTTTTCATTTATTTAAGCATAACATAAGTCACAAAAACTATAAAAAGGCTTTAAAGATATTCATTATTATCTTCTAATGTAAGGGATAACTTACATATTATGGGTGTATTTTCGTTTACAATCAAAACTTGGCAATTTAGCAATTTACTTACTTTTATCTATTCAGCAATAGACAAGCAAAATTAAAACAGCTTGTGAGTGCATGTGATTACAAATGACCGATCAAGAAATACATCACCGCCATTATACTACGGAGCAATTTTTTCGTATTTTTGATTTATTAACCATCGGGCTGGCATTCTGGCTTGCTCTGCTGATCTATGGCGTCCCGCCATCTTCTGTTTATGTTTTAACACTGACCAGCAGCATTATAATTTATTTGATCGTTGCAGAATTTGGCGGTGTTTACCGGGTTGATCCCGGCAATGCTGTTAAGAAAAAAATGAGCATTGTTTTTTTCAGCTGGCTGACTACTTTCTTTGTTCTGATGGCTCTGGGCTATCTGACTAAAACTGGAGGAGATGTTTCACGAGTAACCATGGGTCTGTGGTTTACTCTGACCCCGGTTTTGTTATTTTTGTGGCGTTTTATTACCTGCCGATTGAAGCTTCTTCGTTTTCGAAACGGTCACTTTATTAAAAGTGTGTCCATTGTCGGTGCCAATAAAGTAGGCGGCGAAATGGCCAGCTATATAGACGACAATCAGGGACTGGGCTTGAAATTTTCTGGTTTTTTTGATGACCGTGTTAGTGTACCAGACAGAATTGAGTCCTCATTGTCGGATAAAATTATCGGATCACTTTCTGATCTAATTCAGCAGACAAAAGACAATCAGATTCAAGTTGTCTATATTGTCCTGCCCATGTCGGCAGAAAAGCGCATCATGAAGCTCATTGAACAGCTGGGTGATACCACGGCGTCAGTGCATATTGTGCCCAATTTTTTTGTCTATAATCTGATTCATTCTCGTTGGCATAACATTGGTAGTTTTAATGCCCTGAGTATTTATGATACACCCTTCTATGGCATTGGCAGTCTGCTCAAAAAACTGGAAGATATGGTCATTGGTTTTATTATTTTGCTTTTGATTGCCATTCCGATGCTGGTAATTGCTCTGTTGATTAAGCTGACTTCTGCCGGCCCGGTTATTTTCCATCAAACCCGTTATGGGATCGGCGGCAAAGAGGTGATTGTCAGGAAGTTCCGCACGATGACGGTTTGCGAAGATGATGATGGTCAAATTAAACAGGCTGAGAAAGGTGACTGCCGTATTACCCGTCTGGGTGCTTTTTTGCGGAAAACATCTTTGGATGAGTTGCCTCAGTTTTTTAATGTCCTGGAAGGCAGTATGTCGATTGTTGGCCCCAGACCTCATGCTGTGGCCCATAATGAGCTTTATCGTGATGAAATTGACGGCTATATGCTCAGACACCTGGTCAAACCCGGCATTACTGGCTGGGCTCAGATCAATGGCTATCGGGGTGAAACTAAAGAAATCTGGATGATGAAGAAACGGGTTGAATATGATTTGACTTATATTCGCAACTGGTCACTTTACTGGGATCTAAAAATTATCTTTTTAACTGTATTTCGAGGCTTTGTTAATAAGAATGCTTATTGAGATCATACCTCAGAACATTATTGCTATGCCGTTCATTATCCGGAAATTTAGTAGTACCTGATGATTTAAATATTCCCGTTTAGGTGAAGAGCTTCTTCAGATTGACTACTATAATAAAAACAATTAATACTGCCCCAATCACCCGCTAAAGACTCTCAATAAAATTACCCGTAGTCTGAAACCGCTGGGTAGTGGAAATACCAAAATAAAAAAAGAAGCTGTTATACTAGGCACAATTATTGGCATCCGCTCCTCTTATATCCTTTAACAAATTGCCAAAAAAAACCAGTTTAAGCACCCTGGAGGAATATATTATGACACTACCTTTTTTAGCTGGCTTAATTACAGGCACCGCCGCAGTGATTGTCTGGGGACGTTCTAAAGCAAAAAAATACTACGTCATCTCATATGAGACTGTAACAGTTGAATCTCCAGTTCACACAACCGACTCAAACAATAAACAAGCCCCCTCTGCATCGGAAAATGAGTAATAGTATCAATAACTGTCCAAATTTTATTATTGATTTCAAACAATTAGCTCTGATTCGGATGTTTCATTCAACTGCACTGACAATCATGAGATCTGACTCTTTAACTTAGATGAGAATCTAGTTGCAAATAATAATGATTCGCAATAGAATATTGCTTAATTGTTATCCATCTAAGCTATAGAGTTAAAGGGGTTCTCCATGATTGACTACTTGCATCATGTGCCTGGCAGGCTACGCATTCGTTCCAGGGTATTTCGCTGTGACACAATTACCACAAATACAGCATTGAGAAAGCTTCATGCAATGGAAGGTGTTAGTTCAGTTCGACACAACCAGAAAGCCGCTTGTATTACTATTTGTTACGACACAGGGTTGATTAACTCAAGGCAGATCATTGAACTTCTGGGCTCTTGTGAGTGCATGAAAGCACCAACAGAGATGATCAGACCAGTGATAAAAAAACAGACAAACAAAACGTCTGACTGGCGCATTGGAAAGGAAGTTGGAAAAATAGTTTTTAATATTCTGGTCAGTCGAGGGGTTACTTCCTTGTTGGGGCGTGTTTAAAAAGCCTTTTCCTGATCACAGAAATATTACATAGTCTGGATTTCAGAATACTATTTACTTGAGACAGGAGTCCCAATAGGGAGTGCCTTCAAATCGCTTTACCAGAAAATCAACAAAAGCTCTGACACGTTGAGAAAGATGACGAGTGGGAGGGTAAATTGCGTAAGCATCAATCTCTGGAAGGTTATAATTCTGTAACAATGGTACTAATGTTCCACATTCAATTTCTTTATAGACAATAAATGTGGGTAGTAGAATAATGCCCTGTCCTTTTACAGCTGCATCTTTTAGAAATTCTCCCGTACTGGCCTTTAAGTATGGGTGTATTTTTATTTTGATTTCTTTGCCACTGCTATCCGTTAATTGCCAGTATTCATAATCACGTAGCAGGTTATAAACAAGGCATTGATGTGCTCTTAATTCATCTGGAGATTGGGGTAGGCCCTTTTGTTCGAGATAAACTGGACTGGCACACATAATAGTCTTGATGGGTGCAAAGCGACGTGCAATCAAGCTAGAATCAGGCAGTATTGCAATACGCACAGCCAGGTCAAAGCCTTCCTGCATTAAATCCACTTCACGATCATTAAAATCCAGATCAAATTCAATCTGTGGATGTATTTTTAAAAATTCATTAATGGCTTGACCCATGTGCATGAGTCCAAAAGTGGATGGTAAGGCTATCTTCAAACTGCCTTTTAATGTGCCATGAGCCTGTGATGTTGCTAGCTCAGCTTCAAGGAGATCTTCCATTATACGTACAGACTGATAGTAAAAAGCACGACCAGTATCGGTCAGGCTCATCTTTCGGGTCGTTCTGTGAAGGAGTTCTACACCCAGATGCTCTTCGAGTTCTTTTAAACGTCTGCTGACAGCGGATTTTGCAACTGCAAGTCTATCGGCAGCACCACTGATACTTCCGGCTTCGACCACTCGAATAAATGTATTCATATTTTCAAAACGATCCATACTATTCCCCATTGTTGCAAATATAAGAACAATTATTTCCTATTATCAGTGTTTATTCTTTTTTTCTCAAGAATAATAATACCTACAACCATAAGGCATTCAATGCTTTTTTGTAACTACTCAGCGTGTTTAGATTTTGCCCGAGTTCAAGGCCTTTTCGCACGGAGAATGTGAGCATATAAGTATATGTGACCATTTGAGTACGAAAATAACGCAGAAATCGGGTAAAAGATGAATACGCTGAGTAGTTACATTTTTTTAAGTGAGGATATTATGATGACACAGGTCAGTTCAACACGATTTATACTGATCAGCGGCAAGCCTGTTAATGAAAACATTGTGCAGTATGGTTCCTTTGTCATGAACAGGAGTTATGACTATGCAATGGAAAAATAATAAAACTCATTTTGGTTTTATTGCAGTTGCTTTGCACTGGCTGGTGGTACTGTCTGTTTTTGGACTTTTTGGGCTCGGGTTATGGATGACTGGGCTGGATTACTACGATAATTGGTACAAACAGGGACCATGGCTGCATAAGAGCATCGGTATCCTACTGTTCCTAGTCGTGATTTTTCGTTTGTACTGGCGCTGGTTAACACCGCCGCCCGTAGCTTTATCCAGTCATAGTTCGTGGGAGATCAGGTTGGCGCATTTTGCCCACTTACTGCTCTATCTACTGCTTTTGACCATCATGATCAGCGGTTATCTCATTTCAACTGCAGATGGTCGTGCAATCGATGTATTTGACTGGTTTTCCATTCCAGCAACCATTACTTCCATTCCTGAACAGGAAGATAACGCTGGCTGGATACATTTGATGCTGGCATCATTTTTAATTGGATTGGCATTGCTTCATGCAGCTGCTGCTCTGAAACATCACTTTATCGACCAGGATCAGACGTTTAAACGCATTCTTGGAAGATAAATTTATTATAATAATTTGGAGAAGAATTATGAAATTACCAACACTAATCAGTTCATTGCTTGTTGCAAGCTTGACTTTGGGCAGCTCTGCACTGATGGCTGCGGATTATGTCATTGATACAAAAGGTGCACATGCCTTTATTCAGTTTCGTGTACAACATCTTGGCTATAGCTGGCTGTATGGTCGTTTTAACGATTTCAGTGGTAAGTTTAGCTATGATGAAGCGGCTCCAGAAAAAGCATCCATTGAGGTCAATATCAAAACAGCCAGTGTTGATTCAAATCATGCAGAACGTGATAAACACCTAAGGGGCCAAGATTTTCTTGATGTTAATAAATACCCGGAAGCTAAATTTGTTAGCACAAACTATACACCAGGAAAAGATGGTAAAGGTATGCTCAAAGGCGAGCTGACCTTGCACGGCATTACCAAAACAGTGGAAATTGAAGTGGAATCCATCGGAGCTGGTAACGATCCATGGGGAGGATACCGCCAGGGCTTTGAAGGTAAAACCCGATTTGCCATGGCTGATTTTGGCATTATGAAAAATCTGGGGCCAAAGTCGAAAGATGTTGAAATGATCCTGTCTTTAGAAGGAATAAGGCAATAAGCATTTCATTTAATAAAGGATGTAAGCAGACAGAGGGTTAATACAATAACTAAAAAACTGGAGGCAGTAAAAGGTGAATGTGTTCGCTCAGAATCCAGTTTTAGAAATTGGATAACAAAAATTGCCATCAGCAAAGGGATGAAATTGTGGCTGGCCTGTAATGTCTTAATTTTGCTTGAGGGTTTGGAAAAAAACTCTCAACATTTCTTTTTTAATTGTATATCGGACTCCACCACACATAATATCCCAAACAATACTTAGAAAACAGATAACATCTCTCTAATTTTTTTATGGATCTGAATTAGATTCTTTTTATTTTCTTCAGGCAAACGTAACAATTGATTAATTTGTTCACAAAAATCATCGGTTACTATTAACAATTCATTGATTATTTCCGTTAATGAATTGCGCTCAAAGCCTAAAGATTGATTAAATCGTTGCAAAGCCAGAGTAAAATCAACGGGGTCATTCCGACCATCAATACAATCCCCATAATCACCAAACGGCATGACGTTCAACATATTATGAATACTATAAGCTCGCATCGGTACAGGGTCATAAACTGGTGAAAAATCACTGATCCCTTTTCTTATTTGAATACTCAGATTTTCCAGATGCAGATCACCATTACCGGTTAAAAAAGAGAGCAACAATCGCTTTAATAAATGTTTTTTTGCAGCACGGCGATCATCAATCAAGGTAATACGAGGATTATCAAACATACGTCCGATCTGGTCATAGCTTGAGTCATAATGACTCTGAATCTCTCTATTACCTGAAGCAAGAACAGAAAAAATACTTTCCTGAAAAACAGGAACACATTTTTCATCTCTGTCAAAGCGTTCAATGGCAATGGCATGAATACCATTAAATTCAGTGAGCCAGTAGCGTGGTGTTTCAAATCCTGCCTTTTTATGAAGCTCCAATCCTAAAGCTTCCAGCTCTGATATGCCCGGATAAGCGGTTTCTTTCTCCAACTTTAAAATCACATCCGTATACTGAGTATTACCAAAACGTGTTGGCAGGCCAACTGTACCGTTCCAGCCCGCTTTAGGAATGGAGAGTAATAATTTTGGTATCGCACCACCCACACTCGGAGTTGGACCAATAAAATCAAGCAGATTGCCTGTTTCATCATCAAACCAGGTCAGCATATTTTTCAAAGAAAAACCCAGTGTTGTATCTCTGGCCAGCAGTTCTTTTTGTGGCAAAGCGGGTGTCGAGTACCAGGCAATCGCTTTTTCATCTGAGGCAAACGTGTCCAGATGCCCTATTCCACCATGGCCACTTAGTGTCAGTATGTTCCAGTCATTTTCTAAATCGGTACCTCGTTTCACACCTGAAGTTTCAAGATAATTCATAATAAGATGGCGCTGGAAATTATGCTCATCAGCAGGGGGGATCAAGGACTGTAGCGGGGGTGGGAAGTCAAAGCGTTCTGTCCGAGTCCACCTTAAAGTCTTAAGACCAAAAATCTCAGGGGATAAAATTAATCCCAGCCCGGGTAATTGTAATGTAATAAAAGATTCATCATAGACAAAACGAGATTCAAGCTCTGTCGTATAAAGCTCACCCATTTTAACAGGTTCCCCAGAGATCCGAGTCCAGACAACGGCGTGACGATCCCTCATTGAAACAACTCCCCATCATTAATGAGAGTCATTAAAGGTGTATCAGCACTGGTTGTTAACTGCATCCCCATGCATTTTGCCAACTTATCCAGTGTAGAAAAACGAATGTCACCTTGTTTTTTCGCTCTTGAAATCGTTATTTCAGACACACCCGCTTTCTGACAGATTTCTTTTTGAGTCAGCCCCCGGTGTTTACCTTCTGCCACGATATTATCAAGGATTTGAATGAGTGAAACCAACATAAATAGCCTTATTTGATAGAAAAAATCTCATAAGAACAGTATAGTATCATATTTAACTATTATCAATTTATCTTATGTGATAGCTATATCTATTTAAAGACAAATATTTATCATAAGTGATAATCCAAAAAGAATAACAGGCCACCCATTAAATAGCTCCAGGAAAAGCAGATAATAGAGTCCGGGGACAAATAATTAATTAACAGCTGAAGCTACTTCAAAATCAGTTTTTTAAAATTAATTTCAAGCCATGGGGATGAAATTGATCGCCGTAAAGGTCTGTTTTACAAGTCGGCGCACTGCATCTCCTTCTACATCTCCTTATTTTCATCAGACATCTTCAGGAAAATGAGATAGGTCAACTACTCAAGATAATCACCATAGCCCACTCCGTCATTCTTCAGAATGGTGCAAAAACTCCAGCCCCTGGAGATGATTGATTCTGCATTCATGGCAAGTTTTCCCGATAGATTGTTAATATCTCAATCATGCTATCTTTTAAATTAGAGTTAACACGATAAACAAAGCTGTGTTTCTGGTATGAAACTCGTCTTATACCTTCCCATATTTAATTTCTAATTCAGGCACTTGAATACCTGACTCAGGAAATTGTAATAAGACTTTTTTTAACCATGTTTTAAGTTGCACCAAATACTTTAAAACAAATTTTTTTGAACAATCTTGTCGGGTATAAATAATCTGCAATATCTCCTAAACACTGCTCAGTATGAGGTGAAAACTTAATCTTCATATTTAGCACTGATTTTGCTAAAGACATCATCTATTGGAATGCCTTCTCCCGCATCTAATTACTGAATAGAGATACCCACATCTTGTTTTATTTTTTGATGATGAATGAAACTGTTTTTATTGTTATTTTTTTTGATTTTCAATTCGTTTTAGTAGTTCAGAAGCTGGTTCATTATTTAGATATTGTGGTACTAATTTTCCTGAAAAGCTTTTTTAGGATTGATTGGCGTAGAGATTCTATCCTAAGAAGATTATTTACAATATCATGTTGCAAATTGAACTGGCGTGGAACAATATAATATCGATTAATTACATGAAGATAAAATTAATATTACCACTATTTCTACACATTCAACAAATCGCATTCCCAATAATGAGAGGCATATTAAAGATGATGATCATTGTTACCAGGCCAAAGCCATTATCAATAAACGGGTCATAATCAGATATCAGATATCAGATATCAGATATCATATCTGAATCCAGATTAGAATTATTACAAAGATCATCTTGACTATAATCACTTCCAAACGGATTTCCCATAATATCAACAAAATCATCCGCCATTGGCAGGCAATTTGCGGGATTTACATCAGAGCCAGAATGAGTATCGTGAATACAAAATAGTTTTTTGAACATAAGTTTTCTCCTATTAAAGATACCAATATATCTCACAATAAAGAAATGTAACTTATAGACAATTTTCTAATGACACATTTTTTTGAAAGCGTGTGTTTCTAGTAGATCCTGCTCAAAATTTTCAATATATTCCTCTTCTGACTCCGAAATATCTAAAAAATCATTCCAACCACGCCACTCGCCCTCGCCACTTTTCCTAAAAATATATTCTGGATGATAGGGTGCTCCCCCACTTCCTTCAATTATATTTTCACCATCCCTCTGCCAAATCTTAATAATACGCTTCACTTTGTCGTCATCGAATACTTTAGACATCAATCACTCCAGATTTAAAATTAGTAAAAATTTTGAATTAAATTCAATTAATCTCAATATGAGGTTAATTGAAACATAACTAAAAATAATACAACTTTTATAAAAGAGTAGATATTCTCAAAAATTAACAATGAAAATCTAGTTTAAAGAGCGGCAATGTTAAGAAATAATCATTCAACAGGCATTCGCTACCTGCTATTTATCAAACGATAGCATTGTCGAGGGCTATTCGGCTTATCTGGTATGGTCATCTCAATCAAACCTGCCTCAAGAGCAGGTTTCAAATAGTGCTCACGAAAATATTTACGATCTTTAAGAGCCAATGCAAGCTGTAATTCATCGCGAGTCATACTCCCCTTCATCACTTCAAGCAATTTTTTAACTTGGGGGGCAACTTGAGGGCTATCTTGGGGGGTAACAGAATGAATGCTACTGGCTGAAACTGTTTCCAGGATCATATTCAACATAAAATCAATAAAGGGTGCGGAGTCTGTTTGCTGAGTACTCTGGTTTATGGCCTGATAATATTCACTTTGGTGCTCATGAACCATGCTTTCAACGGGCAACTGTGCAAACAAAGGATTCCATTGACTAAGAATTAAGGTTTGCCATAAACGCCCCATGCGCCCATTACCATCTGCAAAGGGATGGATAAATTCAAATTCGTAGTGAAATACCGAGCTGGCAATCAATGGGTGTTGATCGGTACTGGACAACCAGTTCAGTAGCTCACCCATCAATTTTTTTACACGATTTGCTGGTGGAGCCATATGCACCACTTTTTCACCATTCATTACTCCTACATTACCATTGCGGTAACGGCCAGCATCATCAATTAAACCCATCATTAAAAGATGATGAGCGTTTAAAAGGTGATTTTCAGAAATTGCTTGCCAGCTTTCGAATTGTTCATAGGCCTTAATAGCATTTCGAACTTCTTGCACTTCATGGGGTGGAGCAATGACTTGCTTACCATCGAGGATTGCAGTGATCTGTTCTTCGCTTAAAGTATTACCCTCAATCGCCAGTGAGCCTTGAATAGTGCGAATACGGTTAATACGACGTAGGCGTAAATTGTTAGCCTCTTCCAATACCGACAAACGTCCTAGATGTTCACTGATATCAGCAATCAGGCGGATAATAGCTGGAGTGATGGTAAAAGGAGGTTGGTAGTCTTTAGGCACTTCCACTCTCCTCAACGACATCATCAAAAAGCCCAGCACGTTGGCAACCTTCAAGAAAGGCTTTTTTTAAGAAACGTTTTTCTACATAAATATCACTTTTAACCATTCACAGTATTCCTTGCTGCTGTTGATTTTGACAAAAATGTTCAAATTGATTTTGAGCCAGTTTGGATGGTTTGGTTTTACTGTTCTCCCAGCAATTCACTATTGAAAGCTAACACTCAAAGCTTTGGTCAACCTTTCTTGCAACATTCCTAATTGCTTTCGAATGCTTTTGACTTTAATAGCAAAATTATTGGTCTGTAGAGACATAATCATTCCTTTACAAGGGTTAATTTACAACTATCAGAAAGTATTCGTAATATAACATCTGTTATAGTTTTTTTATAGATCGGACAAAAATTACTTTTTTAGGTAAAGACATTGTTATGTCCTTACTCTCACAGAGTAAGAACAACATTTCTAATTCTAAGTTTTCTCAAATGTCACTTAAATTTAGATAATTCCTAATAAAAAAAGCGCTTTAGTACGAAAAAATAATAGTATCAATAATTACGAGGCTAATCACAGGCACCAGTAATAAGTAAAAAATGACCTAGAAAGGGAAATTAATACTGTACCAATCAGAAGAGAAAGCAGGATAATAGGATGCTATTGATCTAGTGTAGTTGCTTTATTAGTAGCAGATAATTAATAAGTCTAACACTATTTGAAAGTCGCCCTAGAGAAAATTTTAGAATATATGGGAGAATGAACTTAAAGAATAATACCAATAAAATCAAAGATTTAATTGGTAGGCGCGAGTGGATTCGAACCACCGACCCCCACCATGTCAAGGTGGTGCTCTAACCAACTGAGCTACGTGCCTACAGAAATGTTTCCTGACTAAAGTCTGAGATACGAGATGTATCGGAAACGTTGCGTATGATAACCATGCTGATGTGTTTTGGCAAGTCTTTTTTTTATTTCAAGGCTTATAGACTTAAAGTCTTATAAATTTGTCCTGAAGAACTTTAATTTGATCGCGCAGGTGTGCAGCTTCTTCAAACTCCATATTCTGGGCATGGGAATACATTTTATCTTCCATTTCCTTCATCTGTTTCTCTAATTCTGGTCGACTCATAACATCATAGCGACCGGATCCTTCGGCAATTTTTCTATTTTTGGCAATAGCCAGGCCCGCTCCAGGTATAGTAGCTTCAAGGATATCCTTAACAGATTTTTTTATACCCATGGGGGTAATATCATGTTCCAGATTGTAGGCCATTTGTGTTTCTCTTCTTCTGCTCGTTTCGCGCATTGCCCGTTCCATAGAGCCGGTAATTCGTTCGGCATAAAGAATTACTTCACCATTAACATGCCGTGCAGCGCGCCCCATGGTTTGAATGAGTGAACGCTCGGAACGTAAAAAACCTTCTTTGTCGGCATCAAGAATGGCAACCAGTGAAACTTCCGGTATATCCAGGCCTTCTCTGAGCAAGTTAATACCCACCAGAACATCAAATTCCCCAAGACGTAAGTCACGAATAATTTCAACTCGTTCAACGGTATCAATATCAGAATGCAGATAGCGGACTTTCATGTCATGTTCTAAATAATAGTCTGTCAGATCTTCGGCCATTCTCTTGGTCAATGTTGTGACCAGGACTCGCTCGTTTTTCTCAACACGTTTAACAATCTCAGAAATTAAATCATCCACCTGTGTCGTTGCTGGGCGCACTTCTACCGGCGGGTCAATGAGCCCTGTTGGCCTGACAATCTGTTCCGCAATCGTGGCTGAATGTTCGGCTTCATAATTCCCTGGTGTTGCTGAAACAAAGATAGTCTGTGGAACAAGACGTTCAAACTCCTCAAACTTCAGCGGCCGGTTGTCCAGAGCAGAAGGCAGGCGAAAACCGTATTCAACCAGGTTTTCTTTACGGGAACGATCCCCTTTGTACATAGCACCGACCTGAGAAACAGTCACATGGCTTTCATCAATAAAGATCAGAGCATTATCGGGGAGGTAATCCAGAAAAGTCGGCGGTGCTTCTCCGACACCCCGACCAGACAGATAGCGTGAATAATTTTCAATGCCTGAGCAATAACCTAATTCCATTATCATTTCAATATCAAGCTGGGTACGTTGTTCAAGCCGCTGTGCTTCAACCAGTTTATTTTGTGAATAAAGCTCGCTCAGTCGTTCCTTAAGCTCAATTTTGATTTTTTCTACTGCTTCAAGTAGAGTTTCTCGTGGGGTCACATAGTGAGTTTTTGGATAGACAGTAATTCGTGGCACACGACGCAGGACTTCTCCAGTAAGTGGATCAAAATAACTCAATGACTCAACTTCATCATCAAAGAGTTCAATTCTAACAGCTTCACTATCAGAGTCTGCCGGATAAATATCAATCACATCACCACGAACCCGGTAAGTTGCTCTATGAAGTTCCACATCATTGCGTTTATATTGTAATTCCGCCAGTCGTCTAAGGATGGTTCGCTGATCAACCACATCACCTTTCACAACATGCAAAAGCATTTTCAAGTAAGATTTTGGATCACCCAGACCGTAAATACAGGAGACAGAAGCCACAATAATAGTATCATTTCGTTCCAATAATGCTTTTGTAGCAGACAGACGCATTTGTTCGATATGCTCATTAATGGATGCATCTTTTTCAATAAAAGTATCCGATGCAGGCACGTAGGCTTCAGGCTGATAATAATCATAATAAGAAACAAAATATTCAACCGAGTTGTAGGGAAAAAATTCTTTCATTTCACCATACAATTGGGCTGCAAGAGTTTTGTTATGCGCCAGGATTAATGTCGGCCGCTGCAGATTTTGCATCACATTGGCCATGGTAAATGTTTTCCCGGAACCGGTCACACCTAACAATGTCATTGCCACTTCACCATCCTGAATGCCTTCAGTTAGTGTTTTTATGGCTGCAGGTTGATCACCGTCGGGTGTATACGACGAAACCAGTTGAAATGGTTTTCCCATAGTGCTTTTTTCTCTATTATTGTAGTTGATTGTTGTAGTCAATTATTGCAGTCAATTGCTGTCATGAATATTAGCAAAAGGAGTGTCCTTCAAACACATGTGTGCTAAAATTGCCACTCATTTTTTAAAATTAATTTCCTTTATTTTACGCTAGAGGTACTTCACTTGGCTACACAAGCACCTGAAATTAAATTATCCGACCGGGTACAGGCAATCAAACCTTCTGCCACACTGGCGATCACCGCCAAAGCGAAAGCACTGCGAGCTGAAGGTAAAGCAATTATTGGTCTGGGAGCGGGTGAACCTGACTTTGACACACCAGAACATATTAAAACGGCAGCAATTAAAGCCATTAATGATGGCTTTACCAAATACACTGCCGTCGCAGGTACACCAGAGTTAAGGCAGGCAGTTTGTGACAAGTTCAAACGAGACAACTCACTTGACTATAGCCCCGAACAAGTTCTGGTTTCCAGCGGTGGTAAGCAGAGCTTTTATAATTTATGTCAGGCTTATCTGAATGATGGTGATGAAGTCATCATTCCTGCACCCTATTGGGTTTCATATCCTGATATGGTGATCCTGGGCGGCGGCAAACCTGTTATTCTTAAGACCGGTATTGATGAAGGCTTCAAAATATCGCCTGAACAATTAAAGGCAGCCATTACTGATAAAACACGCCTTATGGTTATCAATACACCGTCAAATCCAACCGGTGTTACTTATACCCGAAATGATTTAAAGGCCCTTGGTGATGTTCTGAAAGATTATCCTGACATCATTATTGCCAGTGATGATATGTATGAACATATTGTCTGGTCAGAAGAGCCCTTTTGTACCATTGCTGAAGTATGTCCGGAACTCTATAAGCAGACAGTTACTATGAATGGTGTCAGTAAAGCCTATTCAATGACAGGCTGGCGCATTGGTTATGCCGCAGGTCCTGTGAAGCTGATTGCAGCAATGACTAAAATTCAATCACAAAGTACCTCAAATCCCTGCTCAATTTCACAGGCAGCTACTTTAGAAGCCTTAAACGGTGATCAAAGCTGCATTAAAACCATGCTAAAAGCATTTAAAGAACGCCATGATTATGTCGTTGATGCGGTCAATAACATCCCCGGTATGCAGGCACTCCCTTCTCAAGGAGCCTTTTATACCTTTGCAAATATGCAGACTCTGATTGAGCAAACCGAGGGAGTCAATGATGATGTTGAACTGGCTAAATATATTTTAAGTGAGGCCGAAGTGGCTTTAATCCCCGGCTCTGCTTTTGGTGCTCCCGGTTACATGCGGTTTTCTTTTGCCACCAGTATGGAAAATCTTCAGGAAGCCATTGGACGTTTAAAGAAATTATTTTCCTAGATCTTTTTCAAGAACTGCTACACAGGACTATTACAATATGGGTGATTTCCCTTTTGTCGTTGAGATACAAGACTCAGCACATTTTGAACAACAGGTCGTTGAAGCATCTAAACAGCAACCTGTTTTAGTCGATTTCTGGGCTGACTGGTGTCAGCCCTGTAAAACTTTAATTCCATTGCTGATAAATTTGTCTAATGAATATAAGGGTGCGTTCATACTGGCAAAAGTGAATGCTGATGAACAACAGGAACTGGTTGCAGCAGCGGGTGTGCGTAATTTGCCAAGCGTTAAACTGTTTAAAGACGGTGTCATGGTGGATGAGTTTACCGGTGCAAAACCAGAAGCCGAATTGCGTCAATTTCTTGATGCCCATATTGACAATGAAACTGATGATAAAATAAAGGAAGCTTTGAGTTTATCTGCAGCTGGAGAGCATGCTCAGGCGACTGAAATTCTCAAAACACTGAATCAGGAAGATCCATCTAATAGTGATATTTATGTCGCTATTGCCCAGGTCTACCTGCAATCCAAAGATTTTGAAAACTGTGAGGCGGTATTAAAAGCCTTACCTGCTAATGTACAGATCAGTGAAGCGGTAAAGAAGATTCAGAATGAACTTAATTTAGCCAAAGCCACCATTGATGCTCCTGATGTTAGCGAGCTTCTTTCACAGCTGGAAAATGATCCTGATAATCATGAGCTCAGAGTTCAGCTGGCCAATCAATACATTGTTTCTCAGCAATACCAACAGGCACTGGAATCAATAATGCTTATCTTAGTGAAAGATATCAACTTTCAGGAAGGCGAGGCTAAAGCCACGATGTTAAAAGTGTTTGAAATTCTGGGATCCCAGGAGCCGCTTACAAGAAAGTATCGAACTAAGATGGCGACACTTCTCCATTAACTCTATTTAAGTTCTTTAGCAATTTGCAAACTTTTTCTCAGCTGGGAGGATGAGCGTTTCACCCATGCCCCCGGAAGAGGATCAATGTCTATGATTATTTATTGAGCGATTACTTATTAAGCTCTGCGGCAAGTCGTTTAGCCGGGACATAACCTGGAAGGCTGGTACCATCGTCTAAAAACATGGCTGGAGTGCCTTGTACACCTAATGCCTGCCCTATTTGAAACTGTTGAGCAACTGGATTATCACAGGTCTTATCGGCAACAGCCCGGCCTTCTTTGGCATCTCCCATTGCTTTTGCCGGATCATCTGAACACCAGACATTTACGGCTTTTTGGTAGGAAGGTGAACCAATACCTGCTCTTGGGTAGGCCATATAGCGAATAGTAATACCCTCTGCATTATAACCAGACATTTCACGATGTAATTTAACACAATAAGGGCAGTCTATATCAGTAAAAACTGTCACCTTTGATGTTTCATGCTCTGCTGGAAAAACAATCATCTGGCTTTCATCCATGGATTTAAGCAATTTACCCCTTGCTTCCCCACGTTTCTTTTCTGTCAGATTGACACGTTTTTCAACATCAATAATATCACCACGAAACATCAGAGAAGCATCTTTGTTGAAGTAAAAAATGGTTGAACCATAACTCACTTCGTAAATACCCGGCATCTGAGTCTCTTCAATACTGCTTGGTTTGGTTCCAGGCATTAAGCCATCCAGTGCCGCATCCAGCTCCGGAGTAGATTTGGCTGCAGCACTCATGCTCAAAGCACTTATTGCAATCATTGCTGCCATGCCCAGAATGATATTTTTATTACTATTTTTGTCGCTATTGTTATTAAAGAAGTTCATTAATTCTTTCCGTTTTAGTCTCTAAAGTTTGTATATTGTAATGCAACAGATAGTTCCTGCTGCTTGAGCATTGCCATAACAGCCTGTAAATCATCACGTTTTTTCCCGGTCACACGAACCTGCTCACCCTGAATTGTCGACTGAACTTTAAGTTTTTTATCTTTAATCAGCTTGACAATTTTCCTGGCACTGTCTTTATCAATACCCTGACGAATCAATAATTTTTGTTCAATTGATTTGCCATTGGGTTTCATATCACCCTGTTCCAGACTTTTAACCTCGACTTTACGGCGTACTAATTCAGTCAGCATAATATCCAGCACCTGCTGTACCTGAAATTCACTTTCACTAATTAATGTGACTTCTTCCTTTGACTGCTTAATAGTGGTTTGAGTTCCCTTAAAGTCATATCTTTGTGTAATTGCACGATTTGCATTATTAACTGCATTGGTTAATTCATGCATATCGATTTCTGAAACGATATCAAATGATGGCATTCTAATTTCCTATGTGGGCTCATGAGAGCATTTACAATGCTGAGTAGTTATAACTATTTTAAATTGCAAAATAAAATTGTCAATCTTAACCTCTGGGGTGATGCTGAGCATGTAAGTCTTTAAGCCGTTCTTTTGCAATATGAGTATAAATTTGTGTAGTGGATAAATCACTATGCCCTAACAACATTTGTACCACTCGCAAATCAGCACCATGGTTGAGTAAATGCGTCGCAAAGGCATGGCGTAATACATGGGGTGACAATGAGGCTGGAATGCCAGCCTTTTGTGCATAGCGCTTCACCATATACCAGAAGGTCTGTCGAGTCATCCCGCCGCCTCGTCGGGTAACAAATAATTTATCCGAGACCGCTGTGCCCAATAAATCTGAACGAGAATTTTTCAGATAACTGGCAATCCAGCTCAATGCTTCTTCTCCCATAGGCACCAGACGTTCCTTATTTCCCTTGCCAATGACACGAACAATACCCTGCTGCAGATTAGCGCCATAGATATCCAGACCCACCAGCTCAGAAACTCTGAGTCCGGTGGCATAAATAAGTTCTAACATTGCCCGGTCACGCAATCCCAGCGGATCATCAACCTCAGGTGCTTCCAGCAGGGCTTCTACTTCCCGTTCAGACATTGTTTTAGGTAAAGGTCGCCCAAGCTTGGGGGACTCTAATAAGGCACTGGGATCAATACTGATGCGATTTTCCAGAATAAGGTATTGATAAAAACGCCGAAAGGTTGACAGCATACGAGCAGTAGAGCGAGCTTTAATTCCCTGTTCAAATCGAAACGCCAGATAGGCCTGCAGATTTTCTTTGTTTAGAGAAGTAAGATTGCCGGCCTGTCCACTTGCTGACCATTTTGCCAGACCTTTTAGATCAGTTCGATAAGCACTCAATGTATGTTTACTCAGGCCATAGCCCATCCACAGTGCATCCTGAAACTGTTCAATCAGTAATTCATCCTGCTCCAGTTGGCCTCTATTGAGTCTTTGCTTGTTCATGAGCCAATAGCCACTGCTTTATTTGCAGATAATTAATAGTTCCTTTCTGCAGCATCAATGTATCACCTGCATAGCCGCCAATACCAGATGCTGACACCACACGATGGCAAGGAACGATAACTGGAAAAAGGTTTCTTCGACAGGCATTACCTACAGCTCTGGCACTGCTTTTGAGTTCTTTTGCCAATTCACCATAGGTTTTAATTTCACCAGCAGGAATTTCACTCAAAGCTTGCCACACACCTTGCTGAAAAGACGTTCCCAGATGAATATCATAAGGTAAAGTAAATTTAAAATTTGCCTGATTGAAATAGCACGTCAGCTCATGTCTGATTTTTTCAATAAAGACAAGACTCTCAGACGATGCCTGTTGAAGATCAGTTTCAGCAGTAAGATCATCCTGGCAATAACGTATACAGGTAATAATGCAATCAGAATGACTGCATGAAATAAAAATAGAAAGGTGGAGTTTTTCAGGTACAGAAAAAGGCAGTATGTCGCTTAGCATTAGTCGAAAATTGGTAAGCTGATTCATAAAAAAAGGGCCCTTGTTATAAGTGCCCTTTTATTTGTTATGTTCATCATAAAAACGATAGAACTTAACTCAATTTCTCTTTAATACGTGCAGACTTACCACGAAGATTACGCAGATAGTAAAGTTTAGCGCGACGTACATCACCACGACGTTTTACTTCAATGTTGTCAACCATCTTGCTGTATGTCTGAAAAACACGCTCAACACCTTCACCATAAGAGATCTTACGAACAGTAAAAGCTGAATCCAGACCACGGTTACGAACAGCGATGACTACACCTTCAAAAGCCTGAATACGCTCACGTTCACCTTCTTTTACTTTTACACTAACAACCACTGTATCACCAGGGCCAAACTTAGGTACTTCACGTCCCATTTGTTCTGCGTTTATAGCATTAATTATATTACTCATTCACTTGCTCCAATTAGCTTAGGCCCTGAACCCAGGCTGGTGTTAAAAAAATAAAAACTAAAATTTTTTTGTAAATTGTTACTTCTGTTCCTGAATGAATTCCTGCAACAGCTGCTGCTCCTCTTCACTCAGTTTACGTTCGTCTAATAAGTCTGGCCTTCTCTGCCAGGTACGTCCTAATGATTGCTTAAGACGCCATTGTTCAATTTTTTGATGGTTACCGCTGAGCAATACTCCCGGCACTCTTTCACTCCCATCTTCATCCTCAACAACCAGTGTTTCAGGTCGAGTATAATGCGGATGATCCAGCAGACCGGAGTAAAATGAATCATTCGGTGCTGATTCATTATGCCCGAGGGCACCTGGAATCAAACGAATTAAGCTGTCAATTAAAACCATTGCCGGTAATTCACCGCCACTCAAAACATAATCTCCAATTGAACATTCATAATCAACATAATGTTCAATCAGGCGCTCATCAACACCTTCATAACGCCCCGCCAGTAAAATAAGCTGATCATTTTCACTCAGCTCTTTGACCCGCTGTTGTGTCAATGGTTGCCCTTGTGGTGATAAATAAACCACTTTTACTGTTTTATCTGTCTCTTCAGTAGATGCTTGTTGTTTAATAAACGTCTGCTGTTTAATAAACGTCTGTTGCTTGATAAAAGCTATGGCATCTTTAAGCGGCTGTACTTTCATCAGCATACCCGGTCCGCCGCCATATGGCCGATCATCAACTGTTTTATGCTTGTCTTTGGTAAAATCTCTGGGATTCGTTATTTCCAGAGTTAATAAACCTTTTTCTATTGCTCTGCCTGTGATGCCTGATTTGATTGCATCAAACATTTCCGGGAACAGGCTAATGACATCAATACGCTTTATCATATTCAGTTGCGTATCGCTTATTTGCTTTTACTGTTCTCAAGCCAGTCAACAGGCCAGTCAACTATCATTGTTCCGGTATTCAATTCCACTTTTATAACATAACGCCCCTGAATAAAAGGAATTAAGATTTCACTATTGTTGGATATCTCAGTGTTAACAACTAACACATCATTTGCAGCGGTCTCAACCAGACTACTGACTTTTCCTAACTCAACACCTTCCAGATTAGTCACAACTAATCCAACTAAATCTGTCCAGTAGTATTCATCTTTGGCTGCAGGCTTAAATTCTGACCGTTTAACAGCTAATTCTGAGCCAATTAAGGTAGCAGCCATTTCACGATTATCATACCCGGTGAAATGTGCAACGACACCCTTGCCATGTGCTTTTCCACTCTCAAGTTGAATATCCTGCCATTTGCTTGCTGAAGTATTTTTGCCGCTATTAGCTGACTTTACTTGCAACATTTTATAGCGAACAATATTTTCTCTGGGTTGAGTGTATGAGTAAATTTTAACCCAGCCCTTAACACCATAATAGCCTGATACCTTTCCTAATATATGGAGATCCTGGCTATGTGCTTCTTCAGACATAAACAAACTTAAGGCATCCTTAACTACTTGAGTTAAGCGGCCTTATCAGACTCTTTAAGCAAAGAGCTAACACGAACTGAAGTCTGTGCGCCCTGACCAATCCAGTGCTCAACACGATCTGTTTTCACTTCCAGACGTACTTCTTGTCCACGAGCCATAGGATTAAAATAGCCTACTTTCTCAATAAAACGACCATCACGCGCAGAACGGCTATCTGTTACAACAATCTGATAAAATGGGCGCTTCTTAGAGCCACCACGAGCTAGACGGATAGTAACCATTAATCTAAATCCTCAATATAATCAATAAGTTCCAAAAACACATAGTTCCTGGACAGGTAAATTCTGAAAACTGTGTTATACGTCTGAAGAATTAAAGTTCTAACAGAGGATACTTAAGCCTGCTCAGAAAAGACGGGCATTTTACTCTAATTCTATGCTCAGATAAAGTAATTTTTAGTTTTTTTCTTAATTATTAAGCTAAAACCTCTAAAAGGGCATTTTCCCCATGCCGCCGCCCATTCCAGGAGGCATACGCCCTTTCAAACTGCGCATCATTTTATTCATTCCCCCATTGGAGAATTTTTTCATCATTTTCTGCATTTGTTTAAATTGTTTCAATAAACGGTTTAAATCCTGAACCTGAGTACCTGAGCCAGCAGTAATCCTTTTCTTTCTGGAGCCTTTAATTAACTCCGGCTTTTGACGCTCAAAAGGAGTCATCGAGTTAATCAATGCTTCAATTTTTACCAGTTCTTTATCATTGACCTGTTCTTTTACCTGACTGGACATACCGCTGGCACCGGGTAATTTATCCATTAAACTGCTGAGACCGCCCATTTTTTTCATTTGCAATATTTGATCCCGGAAGTCTTCCAGATCAAAATTTTTGCCCTTTTTGATTTTTTTCGCCAGACGTGCTGCTTTTTTATGATCAACTTTCTGCTGAGCTTCTTCAACCAGACTCAGAATATCGCCCATACCCAGTATGCGTGATGCCAGTCGATCCGGGTGAAATGCTTCTAAAGCATCAACTTTTTCACCGACACCCAGAAATTTAATTGGTTTACCAGTAATTTGACGAATCGATAGTGCCGCACCACCTCGTGCATCACCATCGGTTTTGGTCAGAATAACACCGGTTAATTCCAGAGCATCATTAAATGCCTTTGCCGTTTTGGCGGCATCCTGTCCCGTCATACTATCAACGACAAACAGAGTTTCTACCGGCTTAATCGCTGTATGCAAGGCTTTAATTTCAGCCATCATTTCATCATCAATATGCAGTCGGCCTGCAGTATCAACAATAACAACGTCTATGTGTTTTTTACGGGCATGATCGATTGCATTAAGACCAATATCAACTGGCTTCTGGGAAGTATCACTGGGAAAGAATTCAACATCAACTTCTTCAGCTAATGTCGCAAGCTGTTCAATTGCTGCCGGGCGATAGACGTCAGCACTGGTGACCAGAATTGATTTTTTCTCCCGTTTTAACAACCTGGAAAGCTTAGCAACACTGGTGGTTTTACCAGAACCCTGCAAACCTGCCATCAGGATCACTGCAGGCGGCTGAACATTCAGTGTCAAAGCATCATTGCTTTCACCCATCATTTTGGTTAATTCATCATTAACAATTTTAATGAATGCCTGTCCGGGGGAGATACTGTCAATGACTTCTTTGCCGATAGCTCGCTCTTTTACCTGAGCAATGAATTCCTTAACCACGGATAAAGCAACGTCAGCTTCCAATAACGCCATACGGACTTCACGCAGGGTGTCTTTGATATTATCCTCAGATAAGCGTCCCTGCCCCTTAAGATTCTTTACCGTTATGGCAAGACGTTCCGATAAACCCTCAAACATAAATTCCATGCACCTTAAAATGAAGTGTAAAACAGGATATTATAGCGACTATTAAAAGGACTATAAAGTATTTTTTTATTGCTGTATTTATCACTGTTCAACAATAATGAAATAGAGTAGTTGCCATTAGCAATAAAGCATTCTATTATAGAGTCTTCACTGCACAAACGGATTAATATGTTTATTATAGGATTTATTACAGGCATCCTTTACCTCGCATCAACTGCCTGGTTAGGCTTCAATATATCAAACGCTAAAATTGTTCAGGATAAACCCAATAAAAGCATCCTTTCCATCGGCTTTTTAGCATTATTTCTGCATATTATTATTTTGTTTTCAGACACCATTACCAGTGATGGCCTGAACCCTTCTTTTGTCAATAGCCTTTCTCTGGTCTCATGGCTGGTTGTACTGCTTTATCTGGCAGCTGAATTACGCAAACCCGTTGAAACACTTGGCGTCCTGCTTTTCCCAACAGCTGGGTTCGCGGTATTCTTACAATTGTTCTGGCCTGGAGAAAGCAGTGTTAATAGTATGAGTTTTGAATTGGAGGTGCATATTTTATTATCACTTCTTGCTTATGGTCTGCTGGCTATTGCAGCTGGCCAGTCAATATTACTCCTGATTCAAACCCGCTATTTAAAGAATAAGCATCCTGGTGGTTTTATACGTTCACTTCCGGCATTGCAAAGCATGGAAACACTGCTTTTTCAAATGATCAAAGTGGGCTTTATCCTCCTTACTCTGGCACTTTTAAGCGGCTTTATTTTTCTGGACAATATCTTTGCTCAGCATCTTGTTCATAAAACAGTACTTTCTATGATAGCCTGGCTTTTATTTGCAATCCTTCTCTGGGGACGCTGGCATTTTGGCTGGCGTGGTAAAAAAGCCATTCATTTCACCCTGGGCGGTTTTATTTTTCTGATGTTATCTTATTTTGGCAGCAAAATAGTATTAGAAATCATTTTGCAAAAAGTTTAGGAGTCTTCAGCATACTTTGAATGACATTCCCATCAGCGTTCTTTTTTCTATTTTAGGTATGCTTATTCTGCTGTCCGGATTTTTTTCCGGCTCTGAAACTGCACTGGTCAGCCTTAACCGATACCGTCTGAAACACCTGGTCAGTTCAGGGCACAAAGGCGCACAGGCTGCAAGCTCGTTGTTAGAGCGCCCCGACAGGCTCTTTGGTCTAATCCTTATTTTTAATAATTTTGTTAATATTCTGGCGTCAGCCATTGCAACTGTTATTGGCTTAAAGGTATTTGGTCAGGCGGGTATTGCCATTGCAACAGGAGCTTTAACCTTTGTTATTTTAATTTTTTCTGAAGTAACACCCAAAACTTATGCTGCTCAGTACCCGGAAAAGCTGGCTTTCCCTGCAGCTTATATCCTTAAATTCCTTATGGTTCTGTTTTATCCTCTGGTTCTTTTTATTAATACAATTACGAATGGCCTGCTCAGGCTTTTCGGTATCCATAAACAGGATAATAATGACTCTTTAAGCCCGGAAGAATTGCGTACAATAGTTAACGAAACCGGTTCTTTAATTCCTGAAAAGCACCAAAAGATGCTGCTCAATATTCTGGATCTTGAGGCAGTTAAAGTAGAAGATATTATGATCGCCCGCAATGAGATCACAGGTCTGGATATGCATGATTCCTGGGAGGAAATACTGAATCAGATCACTCACAGTCTACATACACGACTGCCTGTTTATAAAAATGATATTGATCATATCTATGGTATCATCCATGTGAAAAAAGCTCTGAGCATTATTTCAAATCCACATGCCGGCAAAGAGGATTTGAAAAAGATCATTGCTAAAAGCTATTATATCCCGGAAGGAACACCACTAAATCAGCAATTACTCAATTTTCAATATAATAAGCGCCGTGTCGCACTAGTGGTTGATGAGTATGGTGACATTCAGGGAATGGTCACTCTGGAAGATATTTTAGAGGAAATTGTCGGAGAATTTACCACCGATCCTGCCGACACTTTAATGAAAGAAGTTCACAAACAGGATGACGGTACAATCCTGGTTGACGGCAGCGCTAATATTCGCGATCTGAATCGTATGATGGGCTGGCATTTGCCCACGGATAGTGCCAAAACAATTAATGGTCTGGTTATTGAGTATTTGGAATCTATCCCCGAACCTGGAACCAGTGTCTTGATTGGTAATTATCCTATTGAGATTAAACAAGTCACGGGCAACACTGTTAAAACAATAAAAATTGATCATCGAATAAATCAGGAAGCAATAAATAGTAGCACGGCAGATGTTTAACCAGCAGTAAAATACTGATCATCAGCTGGATTGACAGCTTTGTTGATAAAAAAGCAATCAACACTTACAGACTGTGAACCAGAACATGAAAAACCTACTTTTTTTTACTATAGTTAAAATAGTGCTAAGCGGTAAGTAGTAAGACTTTTATTGCACTATAAGATTAAATCTACAGCAAGGATCAATCATTGTGTCTCAGGTGAGCCTTTTATTTAAAGATCGCATTTTAAGCATCCACCATTTAGATCAATATAATAATTTTATTATCGGTCATGCTCCAGATTGCCACATTCATATTGACAGTTTGGCTGTCGAGCCCCACCATGCCAAAATCACCTATGATAACCATACTTATCTCATTGAACCAATTGAGCAACAATCAAAAATACTCATCAATAACAAAATGATTGAATCCAATACCCATTTATCGGATGGCGATCAGATCAGTCTGGGTAAACACACTCTGGTTTTTACCTTTGATGAACGTAACGAAACACGTGAATTCAGAGAACCAGAACTTGTCATTACTGCTTCTAAAAAACCAGCAAGTTCAGGATGGATACAATTTTTAAATGGCAAAAAGATGGGCAAAACAGTTCAAATCAAACAAAACATGACCAATATCACTGATGAAACAGAAGATAATATTGCCCTGATATCCAACCGCTCTGATGGCTTTTATATCTCCTACCTTAAAGGTGAACAACCCCCAAGGGTAAATAATGCCAGTATAGGGGAAGCAAGTAAAACACTGGTGAGCAATAGTCGAATTTCTATTGGTCAGCAGGAAATTTTATTTTATATCGACTAATATTCTTATTTTTACCCCTTGTTTTATTCATCCTGAGGTTTTTCATTGAGCATTTTTTTACCGCTAAACATAGAAGAAACCAGGCTATCCCCTTCTTTAACTTCTGCCCTGACCACTGCAGCTAAATGCACAATAATTAAAAACATCAGCAGGTAGGCACTATATAAGTGAAGCTTGCCAAAAAGTGATTTAAAAGCTTTGAGTGAAGCCATTTTATCACTATTGACCCCTTCTTTCTGATAAGGAATTAAACTGGCAGGATCCGTTCCCTCTGCTGCAACATAACTAGCCACAGCGCTACCAAATGGTGGATAATAGATATCAGTCCCCGCGCGGATCAAACCACTAAAAGCTAATATAATTAGTAGACTAAACAATGCTGTCACAGCAAGTTTTCCAAGCGGATTGTGACCAATAAATTGCTGTGGCTTGCCCGCTTTTAAAGAAGCTCGATAGCTGTTCAGTTCCTGCATAAATCTTTTGCCCGGCAAAAAAGCACTAAAACGGGCTGACGCCGGGCCTATAAAAGCAAAAACCAGACGAATAAAAAGATTCGTCGCAAAAACATATCCGATAACAGCATGAAGTTCTTTCAAACCGATTTTTGCATCAAGGCTGGTAATGCCCAGCTCTTTTTTATAAAGCATCAATAAACCAACAAAAATCAAACTAATAACACTTAAAACATTAATCCAATGAAACCAGCGTACGGATGAACTCCAGGTGCTGTAACTTTTATAAGCCTGAGACATATTGCGTTCCTTGATATATTCAATAAAAGTATATTAAATGATGAACATTAATAAAACCTTAAATCTTAAATCTTAAATCTTAAAAATTATTCCTGCATAGGATCCAGAGCATCAATAGCTTCAACCAATGTATCAACACCATAAACTATAATACCCGCTGGTGTTTTTTTCGGGACATTGGCTTTAGGGCAAATGCAGCGATTAAAACCTTGCTGTGCCGCCTGCTTTATTCGTTCTATACCGCTGGGCACCGCTCGAATTTCTCCAGACAGGCCCACCTCACCAAAAGCCAGCCATTCTTGTGGAATAATACGGTTTTGAAAAGAAGAAACCATTGATAAAATAAGTGGTAAATCTGTACTGGGATCAGAGATTTTAAGGCCGCCCACCAGATTCACATAAAGTTCCTGATCAAAAATTGCCAAATCACCATGGCGCATTAAAATAGCAACCAGCATATTAAGGCGGTTTGGATCAAGACCCACAGCCAACCTCCTGGGATTGCCCTGGCTTGATTCAACTACCAGAGACTGCAGCTCAACCAACATTGAACGAGAGCCTTCCCACAATGCTGCAACCATTGAACCGGGATGAGGCTGGCGGCTGCGATTCAGAAAAATGGCTGAGGGATCTGTAACCGCACGAAGATAGCCATTATCAGGCATCATGGCAAGAATACCCAGTTCATTTATGGAACCAAAGCGATTTTTTTGCGAACGTAATTCTCGAAAACGAGAGCCTTCCATCACCATAAGATGCATCATAACATCCGCAATATGTTCAACTACTCTTGGTCCCGCCACACCACCATCTTTTGTCGTATGGCAAATAACGATCATCGCCACATCATTTTGTTTCGCATACTGAGTTAAAGCGTGAGCACATTCTTTCAACTGGGTAACACCACCCGGTACTCCCTGAACATCAGGATGGTACATTGACTGCAGAGAATCAATAACAACCAGCTTAACCCGTAATTCACTGATCATAGTCAATACTGCCAGAACATCTGTTTCAGCTGCAATGTCTAAATGATCTGTCGGTAATTTAAGCCGTGCCGCCCTCATAGCTATTTGAGATAAAGACTCTTCACCACTAAAATAAATTGAAGGAATAATATGACTGAGTTCGCAAAGTGTCTGCAGTGTTAGTGTGGATTTGCCAGCACCCGGTGTACCCGCCAGTAAAATAACACTGCCGGGAACAATTCCTCCACCCAGAACTCGATCAAACTCACTATTGCTGGTGCTGAATCGTGGCTGTTCATCCAACTTAACGTCACTGAGTTTCTGAACAGACTCCCTGGCACCCGCATAACCTCTCAAACTCACTGTTTCTTTGGGGTTTTTATGGCTTTTAGGTTCTTTAAATTCCTTAAGGGTGTTCCATTCACCGCAACTGTCACATTGTCCCTGCCACTTTGAAAAAGTATCACCACATTCATTACAGAGAAAAACTGCTTTTATTGCCTTTGCCATTGTTCAGTTGATTCCTTAAAGACTTAAAAGAGATAGAACTATTTTACCTTATTCTATTGAAATTTCATCTAAAACACATCCATCATATAAGGGCTTTCCCCAGACTTTATAAGAATATTAGTAAGTTCTATTTTATTTATATACAAATTAACTTACTATACGCTCCATCAATTGATAAAAACATAACCTAAATGGCTCAATTTGTTTATCACAATAATAATCAGACTTAAGGAAAAAGTCAGTGATAAATGAGTTTAACCAGAAATAAAAACATATAACCAAAGGAGAACACGATGGAGCTTTTTTCAGAAGATTGGATGAAGAAATTCATGGCCGAGTGGAACAATGAGTCCACATTATCAGGTGCACTAGAAAAAATTGGCTTTAATTCAACAATTGCCTATGGACTTGATGGTGAAGATCAACCAAGGGGCATTATCCATATTGAAAATGGCAAAGCCATTTCCGCCGGTGCCTATAATGGAGAAGAAAACAACTGGGATCTCCGTGCCAGAGAAGATACCTGGAAAGGCTGGATGAAAAAAGAAATGGGCATGATGGGACTGGGTGCCGCCTATACCACTCGTAAATTAAAATTTGCCAATGGTGATTACAAGGCCATGATAAAAGATCCGCGGATGGCAGGACCTTTTATTAAAAGCTTCACGGTAATGGGACGAGTTTAAAGTCATTTTTAGTTATAATTAAAGCTATTGGCCTCTAAAATAACTATTAGTCACTTTAACGTTTAGCATAAGTAAAGACTCTTTTTTGTACGTCTGGCTCCATATTTCATCCTCATTCACAAGCCTCTGATGACAGAGTGTTGCGCGCAGTGAGCAGTAACAACCAAACGTACAAATAAGATTTTATTTCCAGAAATCAGCTTCAACTTGTAACATGACATAATTTATATATTAGACTATACTCAACTAAAACATAATAAAACTTAGTTGTCCTAATATGTATAATATAGATTTTCGCTTACCGCAAAACAAATTTGCCACCAGCCAGGCTCAGAAAATAACAACCAAAGGCGTGAATGAATGGCTGGAAAAACTCGATTACTCAAATAACTCAAAAGCACATCATTTTTTTCTAACAACGCTACAAAAAATTAATCGAATTGAACTCCCTGTCTCTATTCGAATGGAAGTAATGGAATTGCTGAACCCTGTATCAGCGGCTATCCTCTCAGAAATTATTTATAAAACAAGCATAACAAATACCTCTCTCGACGAAAAACATCTTGAACTGAGTGAACAAATTCAACATTTACTCGTGGAAATATCCGTAGGCTACAAACTCATCATCAAGGGTATTCTTGATGATGAAAAACTACTCACACGGCATTTGGGAGATATATTGCCCAAAGCCTGCTATAACGCCATACACAGTCTGTCTTGTCTATTGATAGAGCGTTATCAGAACTACCTTTCAGAGCCCCCCTATATCTGGTTTGAATTAAACCAAATATACCTCATGGCAGAGAACTTAGGGATCCATGATATGGAACTGGAAGATAGTCAAACTATCATTAATGAATATATTCGAATTTCAGTTATTCATATCTCTGATCCTTATCGCCTGATGCCATTTGAAATCCGAAAAATTTATAACCTGATGGAAAATTGGGCTAAATACTGCTCCATTGAACATATAGGAAAAAAACATATAAAGGACTATCACATTGTTGGCTTAACAGATAAACAGGGACCTAATAATGCTTATGCTAACATCACAATGAAAAAAGATGATGTCAGATTATTCAATCTGGATAAGCTGAAGCTGCACATTAAAAGAAAACTTGAAAAAGATAACGATAGCGATGACGATGACGATTCAGAAAATATACTTCCCATCAATGCGCGCCTGGACAAAGAAATGCTGCTGCGCTTTAATCAGAATTTATCATATACCGGCAGTCAAAAGGAAAAACGTGTTACATCCAATGCAAAAATCAGACTGAGCATAGGCATGACCGCATGTCATTATTTTGTCCGGGGAGAAAAAGACTTTGACCCTGAAAAAGAGATTCAAACCGCATTGACGCAGAAAAGAAAAAAAACTGGTCGATATGAAAGTGGTGAATCACTGAATCTTTCTCTTGTTTCCTTAGATGATGACTTAGGACAAAATACAAGCCGAATTGCGCGACTGCGAAAAATCAATCCCTTTCTTAGCGAAGATATGTTAGTAGACGATAATTGGGATCAGATCAACTCTTCTACAGCTGCCAACGCACAAGTAAGGTCAATTCATCAAACCCAAACTCTGGATGATTTATACCGGGAAGAAATATGGGAAGAAAAAAACAATAGTGACGGGGGAATGCTTTTATTAAGAAGTTTTCAATCCAGTAATACGCTACATGTTGGAATGCTCATCGCTTTTAAAAAAAATTCTGCTGATGAAAAGAAATACAGCCTGGGTCTAATACGCTGGCTCCGAATCAATGTCAATAAAGGCATAGCAATTGGCATTTGTTACCTCAGCAATCAATGTGAAGCTGTCGCAGTTAAAGCACTTGAAGGAATTGGCTCTGGCAGTGATTATAACCAGGCTTTTTTACTAAAGTCATCAGTGGAAAGACACAGTCAAAATAATCAAAAATCTTTATTAGTCCCGTCCGGGATTTATGATATTAATACAATATTATCACTCTGGTATCAGGGAAAAGAAAATAAAGTCCGGATCACACAAAAACTATTAACCACAAAGACACTTATGCAAGTTAAGTTTGAGGCAATCATAGGTGAAGAGGGAAACTAAAAGCAACTTTACAAATACCTCAAGCAATTATTTTTTCAAATAAGCAATTAAGATTTTTCCGATTTTTGTATTATCCCCTATTCCAGTAAAATCAGAAGAGCCTGGTCCATAGGCAAATACAGGCACCATTTCTGCTGTGTGATGGCTATGGGTAAATTGGCCGTCAGTCACTTGCTGTTTGATAATAGAGCCATCATGGATAGCATAACCTCCAGTTTCATGATCGGCAGTGACCAGCACCAGAGTTTCAATATTATTTTTAGCAAATGCCAGAGCAACACCAATGGCATTATCAAAGTCAATCACCTCTTTAATAATATCATTGCTATTATTATCATGTCCGGCCCAATCAATTTGCGAACCCTCAACCATCAGAAAAAACCCCTTTTGATTTTTTGACAGGATTTGAATGGCTTTGCTGGTCAATTCAGGTAGTCCGGGCTTTCTTTTATCTGCTTTTGGTAAAGCCTTTCTGGCAAATAAACCCACGACAGAATCTACATCATCCAGCTCATTAAATTCTTTTTCTGTTTGAATGACGGTGGTTTGCTCAGCCAGTTTGTCCAGTAAGTTTTTATGATCGTTTCTAAAGCTCCCTTTCACCGTATTGGGAACAAAATATCCCCATCCACCACCCAATAATACGTCAATTCCACTTTTTGATAATTGCTCAGCAATAAGAGTCTGACTTTTTCGGTTGTCTACATGGGCAGCAAAGACAGCCGGTGTTGCATGGGTAATAGAACTTGTCACCACAAGACCGATTGCTTTATTCGCCTCTTGTGCATACTCCACAATAGATTTCAGCGGCGTACCCTCATGGGAAACTGCAATCATCTTATTATCTGTTTTATAACCAGTTGCCATTGCAGTACCTGAAGCAGCAGAGTCAGTGACTAAAGCATTGCCGGAATGGGTCATAAGTAAACCAAGATGTTTGAACTCCTCCAGATTAAGATGTTTATTAACTATTTTCCCCGCCGTAATTTGAGCAATGCCCATACCATCACCAATGAGCAAAATGATATTTTTGGGTGCTGGTTGTTCCATTGCATAAGTTGGGACAGTACTTAGCAATAATAATAGTAAAAATAAACTGCTGATTAATTTCAAATTATTTATTCCAATATAAGTTTAATATGCTGTTGAGTATTTTTCAAAAACCATAAAAACCACATTAACTCGTCTGGTATCAAGCCAGACTCTTAGAAACAATTTCAAACACATCAGGTGACAAAGTTTCTTTTGATGCCCGTTCTAATTCTGCTTTCATTAATTTTTGTCGAGTCTCATCATAACGTCTCCAGCGACTAAAAATTTTAACCAGCCGTGAAGCTATCTGAGGATTAAATTTATCCAGAGCTAAAATCTGATCCATAACAAACTGGTATCCCTGCCCATTGCTATGATGAAATGCTTTAAGATTCATTCCAGCAAACATGCCGATCAGCGAACGCACTTTATTTGGGTTTTTAAGATCAAAACATCGATGCGCCATCAATTTTTTAACCTGTTTAAGAACAGAATCATGCTGTGAAGCCGCTTGTACAATAAACCATTTATCCATTACCAGAGCGTCGTCTGACCAACGCTGTTCAAAAGCATCAAGAGCCTGTTGGGTTTCATCGGATTGAAGATGTGCCAGTTGTGCTAATGCAGCTATTGAGTCTGTCATATTATTCGCACTTTGAAAATGCTCATATCCCAGCTTTACAGCGGCAGCATCTTCGCTGGCCATCAAGAAACTCAAAGCAAGATTTCGTAAGCTTCGTTTGCCAGCTTCCTCAGCATTAAACTGATAATCCTCTGTTGAAGTTAAGTGTTCATAAATTGCTGTAAATTGAGTCTTCAGACGATCAGCCATGATCTTTTTAAGTTGTTTTCTGGCAGCAAAAACCGCATCCACATCAGCAACATCAAGTTGCTCAAGAAGATAAGACTCCGATGGCAAAATTAAAGCCTGTGTTTTTAAGGCATTGTCTAGTGAAGTATCGGATATAATTTGTTCACAGGCATCTATGAACTTATCAAGTATCGATTCATTAAATTCAATGTTCCTTATCTGATCTGCATTTTTCTGGGCTATAGCATTCAGAATAAGTTGTCCGGCCAATTGCTGACCCGCTTCCCAACGATTAAAAGGATCTGAATCACAGGCCATTAAAAATGCCATTTCATCGGCGATCACATCCTCTGAACGATCGCCATTATGTTCTACAATTACCGGTGCAGAAAAATCACGCAGCAATGACAGAACCGGCTGTTCTTCAATGTCTGAAAACTCAAACTTCTGTTGTTCCTCAGTAAGGAAAATCATATCTTCAAGGATCTGTTCTCCCTTTTTATGACCCTTTTGAACCAGCAGTCCCATCTTGATAGGAATATAAAAGGGATCTTTAACTTTTTTATGTGGTGCATTTAGTTTTTCATAGGGAGTGATGTTGCTAAACTGTTCCAGCTCAATGATGAACTTTTTCTCTTCTTCGATATAGGAAGTCTTTACCTTAACTCTGGGGGTCCCCGCCTGATTATACCAACTTGAAAATTGATCCAGATTGATCTGACTGGCATCACTCATAGCAGAGACAAAATCTTCTGTGGTTACTGCCTGGCCGTCATGTCGTTCAAAGTACAATGCCATACCTTTTTGGAAATTTTCTTCCCCCAAAACAGTATGGATCATGCGTATGACTTCTGCCCCCTTATTATAAACAGTAACAGTATAGAAATTATTAATTTCCATATATTGAGCGGGACGGATCGGATGCGCCATAGGACTGGCATCTTCAGCAAACTGATGAGCACGAAGAACTCTCACGTCGGCTATACGCTTCACTGCACGAGACTGCATATCCGAAGTGAATTCCTGATCTCGAAACACCGTCAGACCTTCTTTAAGACTCAGTTGAAACCAGTCCCGACAGGTAACCCGGTTACCCGTCCAGTTATGAAAGTATTCATGTCCAATAACACCTTCGATACCTTCATAGTCATTATCAGTTGCACTTTGCGGATCAGCCAGAACGTATTTAGCATTAAAAACATTCAGTCCTTTGTTTTCCATTGCACCCATATTAAAATCTTCAACCGCCACAATCATATAGATATCCAGATCGTACTCCAGACCAAAAACCTCTTCATCCCACATCATGGCATTCTTCAAAGAATTCATTGCATGATCACATTTATGGGCATTTTGTTTTTCAACAAAAATCTGCAGCACAATATTTCGACCAGAGATCGTCGTATAGGAATCTTCTACTTTAAGTAAATCTCCAGCAACCAGAGCAAAGAGATAGCACGGTTTTTTAAATGGATCATGCCATATTGCATAATGACGTCCTTCAGGTAATTCACCCTGTTCCACTAAATTACCATTTGACAATAATACGGGATATTTTTCCTTATCTGCAATAATTGCCGTTGTAAAGGTCGACATGACATCGGGCTGATCCAGATAATAAGTAATACGTCTAAAACCTTCAGCTTCACATTGAGTACAAAAATTACCACTGGACTGATACAGTCCTTCCAATGCTTTGTTTTCTTCAGGTTTTATCCAGGTCTCAATTTCCAGAATAAATGAATAAGGCACATCAGGAATGATCAGATCATCATCAGTGTATTCAAAATCCAGCTCAGAAAGCGGCTGGCCATTAAGCAATATGGATTTTGGTTCTAAGCCCTGCCCGTTTAATATCAGTGTTTCATCACGGCTATCCGCTTTATGATTGCGTAAAATTTCTAAACGACTTTTAACTATGGTCACTATTTCAAAATCATTGCCGACAGGAACAGTCATTTCAAGCTCAAAGCTCAGCTCTGTTCTGTTAATGATGTAGACAGGATATTGGTAATCCTTCAGATAAATTGTGTTATTGTTACTCATATTCAAACCGGACTCTTTGTGTAATTTGACATAATAATTCATAGGCAATAGTGCCTGATTTTTGGGAAACTCGTTCAATGGGTAAACCATCCCCCCAAAGTATCACTCTATCACCAATTTTAAAGGCCACAGAGTTTTTCTCCAATGTTCTTAAATCTACGGTGATCATATCCATTGAAACTCGCCCAATCAGAGGGACTTCCTTATCACTGACTAACACCGGAGTTCCAGGCTCTGCATGACGAGGATAACCATCACCATAACCAATGGCAATCACGCCAATGCTCATATCTTCAGGACAGCACCAGGTTGCTCCATAACCAATACAGTCCCCTTTTTTTAATTTTTTAATTGCAATCAGCTCTGAAGATAAAGTCATAACTGGCTGCAACTGTTCATCCAGACCATTTCTGGAAGGCACAGCAGTTTCAAAGGGTGACACACCATATAACATAATACCCGGTCTGACCCAGTCATAATGAGCTTCTGGAATGGATAAAATAGCCGCTGAATTAGCCATGCTTTTAGGGACTGCACTTGGATCAAGCAGATTGGATAAACGATGAATTTGATGTTTAAACAACTCAATTTGCTTCTGATCCTTTGTCTTCACCTTCTCATCTGCGCAAGAAAAATGAGAGATAAAAACAGCAGGCAAATAAGAGCTGATCTTCTCTGATTCTAAATGCTGATAACTGAGTATTATTTGCTCCAGTTCATCTTCAGACAAGCCCAGGCGATGCATACCCGTATCAATCTTCAACCAGTACTCTATCTGATGCCAACCAAGTGAATTGTATTCCAGACATTCCTGCAGCCATTGAAATTGTTCCAGACAGTGGATCACTGGTATCAGATTTAACTCAATACATTTAAGATAATCTTCTTCTGAATAAACACCTTCCAGAATAATAATATTTTTTGGCTGAAGGCTGTCATACAAATAGAGTGCCTCATCCAGGCGAGCCACGGCAAAATTATCACTTTCCCCCAGTGCCTTAGCAACGGGTATAACACCATGCCCATAAGCATTTGCTTTTATGACACTGACAACCCGGCGACCGGGAGCCAGTTCTTTTACACGTGACAAATTATGTCTGAGTGCATCAAGATTAATATTTGCTTTGGCCTCAGGTCTCATGACAAATTATTCTTCATAATCAATAGAGGCATGATCCTCAAATTTAGTATATTGTCCAATAAACGTCAGTCTCGCCATACCAAGAGGACCATTACGATGCTTGCCAATAATAATCTCAGCCGTACCTTGATCAGGACTGTCTTCATTATAAACCTCATCGCGATAAATAAAGACAATTAAATCTGCATCCTGTTCTATGGCACCAGATTCACGTAAATCTGACATCACAGGTCGCTTGTTAGGACGTTGTTCCAGACCTCGATTTAGCTGCGATAAAGCAATCACTGGCACATTCATTTCTTTAGCCAGTGCTTTTAAACCCCGTGAAATTTCTGAAATTTCATTAACCCGATTTTCTGAGCCTCCTTTTACCTGCATGAGTTGCAGATAATCCACAACAATCAGACCGATATTATGTTTGCGTTTTAAGCGTCTAACTCGGGCACGCATTTCAGTAGGTGACAAGGCTGGCGTATCATCAATAAAAATATTTGCTTCATTTAAAATCGACACTGCTGAAGTCAAACGCGGCCAGTCATCTTCATCCAGTTGCCCGGAACGTACCTTAGTCTGATTAATACGCCCCAGGGACGACAACATACGCAAAGTCAGTGACTCTGCCGGCATTTCCATACTAAAGACCGCGACACCCACAGCTGCATCAATAGCTGCATTTTCTGCCAGATTCATCGCGAAGGTTGTTTTTCCCATTGATGGACGCCCGGCAACAATCACCAGATCGGCGGGCTGCAGGCCAGAGGTCATTTTGTCAAAATCGGTGAATCCAGAAGGTATCCCAGTAAAGGTGCCGCCATTTTGATAAAGCTCATCAATTCTATCAACTGTTTTTTTCAACAGCTCAGTCATACCTTTGAAGTCTTTGCCTGAATTGGCACCTTTGTCTGCGATTTCAAAGACTGTTTTCTCAGCTGCCTCCAGAATATCATCACTTTTCCGTCCTTCGGGATTAAAGGCACTGTCAGCGATTTCATTTCCTACCTGAATTAATTTTCTTAATACTGAGCGTTCACGGACAATCTCTGAATAAGCCCTGATATTAGAAGCACTGGGGGTGTTATTCACCAGACTGCCCAGATAGGCCAGACCACCGGCATCGTCTATTTCATTATGAGTCTCCAGATGTTCCGATAAAGTCACCACATCACAGGGTTTTCCGGCTTCTATCTGTGCCTGAATCGCTTTAAAAATTAATCGATGATCACGTCGATAAAAATCTTCTTCATTAACAATGCTGGCAATATGATCCCATGACTCGTTATTAATCAATAAACCACCCAGAATGGACTGTTCGGCGTCAATGGAATGAGGCGGTAATTTGAGGGAGTCTGTGATTTGATCCATATATTTCTCTATAAAAAGGTCAACTAAATACAATTTAGTGATATTATCAGTTACTCAGATATTTTTTCAAGGAATATTGGCTCTCTTATCTAACAAAATTTTTTTTGCTGAGGGCTGAAGCTCATAGAGCGGTATTCAGAAGCAGTTTTTTGTGGATGGCTCTCTTAATTCCTCTCTTAATTTCAGTTGATGACTCTCTATCTCAGTTGATGACTCTCTATATCTCAGTTGATGACTCTCTATATCTCAGTTGATGACTCTCTATATCTCAGTTGATGACTCTCTATATCTCAGTTGATGACTCTTAGCCTGGTTGATGACTCTTATTCATCCCATATCATCTTCCTGGTTCATAAGACTCGTACTGCGGTATATCACCCGTGATCTCTTCCCAGTTCGCCTTTGATGTTGTAAAGATATGAGCCACAGGCCGTTCTTTGATATCAGAAATAATGGTTCCTAATCGTATGCGCACCTGATCGGGCTTTGCGGCTGTTTTGCTTATAATTGGGGAACCACAAATCTTGCAGAAGTATTTAGTCTGCCCGGGTGTTGATTCATATCCAGTGAGCTGCTCTTTCCCTGAGAGGATATTAAAATCTGGTGAGTTTACGATACCATTGGTTGCAAAGGAACTCCCCTGAGCTTTTCGACACTGGGAGCAATGGCAATGTACGATATGATTAATCTGGCCCTTAATTTCAAATTGAACAGCACCACAGAGACAACTACCTGAATACATATCACTCCCCCGTTATTTGTTGTTACGTCTTATTTTTTGACACGAACCCCTTCAATAGACAAAATCAGTTCGACATTTTTAGAAGCAGGACCTAGATTCTTAAGAATGCCATAATCGGCCATTGCAAACTTTGCACTACCGTGGAAACCTCTGCGATAGCCACCCCATGGATCATTTCCTGCACCAATGGAATTTACACTAATTTCAATTGGACGAGTCACACCGTGCAGGGTGAAATTACCTTTTAAGATACCGCTGCCCTCTTTGCCTGGAATATAGTTAGTGCTGACAAATTTCGCCTGAGGGAATTTCTCAACATCCAGAAAATCATCACCACGCAAATGCTTATCACGTTCAGCATGATTTGAGTCCACACTGGAAGTTTCAATAATTACTTCCAGTGTTGCTTTTTCGGGTGCCGATTCATCATAATTGAACTTGCCCTCAAAATCATTGAAACGACCATATAACCAGCTATAGCCTAGATGTGCCACACGAAACTGGATAGCAGCATGCATACCTTTAGTGTCAATAACATAATCATCAGCATGCGCACTCATTCCCCCGGCAAACAGGCCAAGAATTAATAAGGATGCTCTCAATGAGGCCAGTTTATTTTTCATATTTAGTTTCTCTTTGGTTGTTGATTTGACGTAACATTGTTCGCCCAAAGCATTCTTTTGAGCGTATGATCTTTAAAAATAAAGTGATGTACCAGAGCTGCAACAGTATGCAACGCTATCATAAATATTAATACAGTACCAAGTATCGCATGAATTTTTCCCGACTGTTCACCTCTATCCGCACTATCTGGTAAAATAGCTGGCAATTCAAACCAGTCAAAGACATTAATCCCCTGACCTTTTGCAGTTGAAATTAAATAGCCGCTAATGAGCAGCAGCAGGATCAGCAAGTAAAGACTGGCATGGGCTGCTTTAGCAAACTTATTTAAACCATCTTTTCCCCCCAGTGGCTCGGGCTGTGTTTGTGAGTAAGTCCAAATGCTGCGAAAAATGAGTAGCGCCACTAACAGAATTCCCATTGATTTATGTAATGCAGGTCCCTTGTGATACCAGGGATCGTAATAATCCAGCTCAACCATATAATCACCCAGGAAATACATACCAATAATTACAACGGCCATAAACCAATGCAGTACAATAGACATCCAGCCATAATGATGAAGCGAATTTTTCCAATAAATTTTGTTCATTCTGGTTTAACTTGAACCTAAGTGAATATTTCGAATCAATTGTTTTCTTTATATGACACTTAATATGTGCCATATTTATTTATCTTTGATTCCAAAATATTAAGAAAGTTCCCTCAGATAACTACACCATAGATAAAAAGCTTTCATAACTTTATCCGGAAGTGCGTGCGGCTCAGATAATTAAGAAATTGATTTAATTTTGGCAGGTTTTGGCGTAACAATTCTTTTTGCTACGATTAAAAGATAGGATCATACTCTTAAATTGTATAACTCTATTATTTTTATTCAAACCAGGATAACAAATCATCCTGTATTTGATTTATAACTCTTTAAATATCTCGCCAGTCAGCACTATCCTACATCCACTGAGTGATTAAAAAAATCTTATACATCCCTTATGAATCCCAAGCCTAAGCTGATATAATCGCTTAATATTACTAATAATTCAGCAAACTGATATTCTTATGAACTCAGGTATTAACCCCATTGAAAATAGAATATTTATTTAAAAACAACAAAGGACGGGATTTTGTCTGTGGCGATCTCCACGGTTGCTTTGAATTATTAGAAGAAAAACTCACTGAAGTAAACTTTAATAAGCAGCACGATCGCCTGTTCAGTGTGGGTGATATTATTGATCGTGGCCCCAGCTCTGAAAAAGCACTAGAGTACCTGCACAAAAGCTGGTTTTATTGTATCCGGGGCAATCATGAGCAGATGTTTCTTGACTGGTGCACAGAAGACACAACGGTGTATCGCAATGATGCCTTCCGATTCCATATTCATAACGGCGGAATTTGGCTGGCAGACTATTTAGGTATCCATGTCCAGAAACTGGCTGATGATATTCATAAAGACGAGCCCATCACAAAATTATACCCCACATTAATCCCATGGGTCGAAGCAATAAAGAAATTACCCTACGCCATTGAAATAAAATCCCGCAAGAAAAAAATAGGGATAGTTCACGCAGAAATTCCAGAACATATTTCATGGCCATCGTTAGAAGCCGAATTAAATAAAACCAATGTACTTTACAGTATTCTTTTCTCTCGAAAATATATCCACTCATCCAAAAAAACTAAATACCGGATTAAAGGAGTTGATGAAATCTATTGCGGTCATACAATCGTCGAGACACCTCAAAAAAAGGGGAATATTAATTATATTGATACTGGTGCTTATTCATATAATAATTTAACCTTGATTGAACTCAAAGATAATGGATAAACATGAACATAAAAACAGTCACCTGGATACTCATTATTATGTGTCTGCTGTTGTTCCCACATGCCTTAACAGCAAATCAGAGCACAACGAACTCTATGGATAAGAACAATAAAACATCAGGATTAATCCACGGACAGCTAAGTAAATGCCCGGAAAGCCCAAATTGTATTAACACAGAATTTCCTGATGATAAATCTCACTATTTGCCACCCCTGCTCCTTTCAGATCCAATGAAGAACAATATCACGGCAAGTGTCAGACAAACCGTCATAAAAATGGGTGGTGCTGTCAGCAGTGAAAATACAATAGACGACATTCCTTATCTTGCTGCAACATTTACTTCAAGCCTGTTCAGCTTTGTTGATGACTTTGAGGTCAGAATTGACCTGACAGCCGGAAAATTACATATTCGTTCTGCTTCCCGTACCGGTTATAGTGATTTCGGCGTGAATAAACGACGAGTTAAAAAATTTATAGAAAAACTTAAAGAAAGAGAGCAACAATGAACCAGAAAAGTATTAAAGAAACCATCGAAACAGTGATCAACTTAATGGCAGCTTCTGCCATGACTGCCCCTAAAGCTGGAGGTAAAGACTGTCTGGAAATAGTTGCTCTGACCGATCCTGATGATCTGCAAAAAATTGCCGACGAAATGCGCAAATATGCCCATAATAGTTCCAAAGAAAATTACTGGCACCGCGATGCAGCTAATATAGAAAGTGCTCAGGGGGTATTATTAATTGGTTTGGCAGGTCCAGTGACCGCTGGATACGATTGCGGTGGTTGTGGTTACCGCACCTGTAAAGAATTTGAAGATTCGCGAGAACTAAAAGATTTTGAACTGGGTTATACCGGACCTCATTGCATTATGCGCATGATGGATATTGGTGTTGCACTTGCTTCAGCTGCCAAGCAGGCAAGTCTGTTTAATGTTGATAACCGGGTTCAGCAACGAGTAGGTGCTGCAGCTCGCGCACTGGGTTATATTGGCTGCGAAGTTGCTATGGGTATTCCTGTCAGCATCAGCGGAAAGAGCATATTTTATGATCGTAAGACCCCTTCAAAGAAAACCCTCGCAGAGCAAAAATAAATGCCACTAACATAAGGCAATGCATAATCCGCTCTCATATTACCAATATATGTATCAGGGGCTGTAGAGATACACCCTTGAAACGATCAAAATACTATCACTTTTGAATCAATTCACACTCAGTATTAGTGGAAATATTTCCACATAAAATAACCTCCCGGCTTAGTCCTGCCCATAATCCTTGAAGTTTCAGAAGAATAATTTTTACAATCATTTGTATAAGCTGTATCATTTGGTATTCAACAAAAACAATAACCTGGTCATTCACAATGAAAAAATCATTATTAAATCAAGTAACTACTGCTTTACTCTTGTTATTACTAGCCAATATAGCTGCCTATGCTGAAGATATTGTTACTGACAAAAGTATTGGTATGGAGTTAGCTCGTGATATAGCAAATGAAACAATTATTGCCTGTCGCAAGGATGGTTATCATGTTAGTGCTGTCGTTGTTGATCGGTTTGGTTTAATGCGTGCAGCATTACGTGATGATCGAGCTTCACGTTTCACCCTGGAAATTGCCCAACGCAAGGCTAATATGACCGTTATGGCCTGGACAGATAGCGGCCTGTTTAAAAAAGCACGGGCAGACATACAACAAGAATTAAACCATATCGAGGGACTTATTGTTATGGAGGGTGGAGTTAAAATTATTTCCGGTGGTTATAATATTGGAGCAGTCGGTGTTAGTGGTGCTCCAGGAGGAGATAAAGATGCCGCTTGTGCAAGTAAGGCTTTACTTAAACTTAATGAGCGTATTGAATTTGCTATTGATGAGTAATATTTTATTGAAATCGCCTACCGACTTCAATAAAAAAATATCTTACAATTTAACAGGTTACAGAATGACAACGCATAACAAACACAATTAACGCGCTTCTATACGTCTTATTATGCACAATCCACTCAAGCGTCCTATTCTTGAAATACTCAAGCAGTCCAGTGGACCGCTTAAAGAGTATGAACTCCATCAAACACTGGGAGGTTCTGCATTTGCCCAATATGTTGAACATTGCAGCACTGATCTGAGCCTGTTTCGTAAACATTTTTTAGTAATGAATGCCCTCTACGCACTGCATGATGAGCTCTTATCAGAAGGTGTTTATCTGTATATTTCTGCTCTTGATATTCATTTAATAAAATCTCCACCCGATTCTGAGCTGAAAACATTGAACACTGGTACAAGCTTTGCAAAACTCAGCCTTTATTATCAGGACTGGCAGCATTTTGACTCAACTCATGACAATGATGTGGCTGACTTACTGCAGCAATTCTGGGACAGATATTTAGCCAATGAAGAAAAATCCAAAGCGCTTGCCTGTCTCGAACTATCAGCTGATACCAACTGGTCTGAGATACAGCAAAGATATCGACAATTATGCCAACAACATCACCCTGATAAAGGTGGGGATAATTTATACTTTATAGAAATACGTCAGGCCTATGACAATCTGAAAATATACTGGAAAGGAAGAAATAAACAATGTTGATACTGCTTCCGCTGGATAAAAAAATAGATTGGAAGCATCCTCCCATCGTAACCATTCTACTCGTTATCATTAATGCACTTATATTTTATTCCATGCAATCCGGTGATGATCTTATAGAACTCAATGCAGCAAAATTCTATCAACAAAGTGGGCTGGCAGAGCTAGAAATAAAGGCTTACCCAAAGTATCTTGAGTCGCAAAGTGATCAGCAAGCTCTCATTCAATATAATTTGGCAATGAGTAGTATTGAAGAGGATTCTGACTATTATTTTGAGTATATCAGATCTTACACCGATATAGATTTTGGCTATAAACAGGCTCTGAAGCAGGGTTCAATAACCAATGTTTCATATGCAGACATCACTAAAATTCAAACAAAACGGCAGCTTTACCTGGCACAACTGCACGACTCAACATTGCGGAACTATTCTCTACGTCCAGCAGAAACAACTCTGATAACACTTTTTTCACATATGTTCCTTCATGTTGATGGTGGGCATCTTTGGGGCAACATGTTATTTTTATTACTCGTCGGATATGTTGTAGAAGCCGTTCTGGGCAGTTGGGTTTTTCTACTTGCTTATTTACTAACAGGCCTGGGTGCTTCAGGTCTTGATATTTTATTTAATTCAACAAACTACAACTTTCACCTTGGCGCATCAGGTGCTATCTCTGGCGTCATGGGTATGTATGCCACACTATTCGGTCGGCGTAAAATTCAATTTTTTTATAATATTTTTTTCTGGGTCGGCAGAGTAAAAGCACCTGCTATAATTATGCTGTTTATCTGGATGGCCAAGGAAATACTTCAAATGATTGCGGTTGACAGCAATGTGAACTTTTTAGCCCATCTGGGCGGCTTAATCAGCGGAGCACTTGTTGCATTTCTGTTATTACGTTTAAAAGACAGGGTCAATACCGACTATATGGATTTGCCTGAAAAAAACCAGCAATATTCTGAATTAATGAGTGATGGTATTCAATATCTGGGAGAGATGGATTTTGATAAAGCAAAATACTACTTTAATAAAATTTTAGTCCAAAGACCTGAAGACATTGATGCAATTGAATACCTTTACAAAGCAAGTCAATTAGATCCTGCTTCAAATGACTATCATAAATATGCCAAAAAACTTATTTTTGCCAGTATAGAGATAAAGAATTTTAATTTATTTTATCAGACCTGGATAAATTATAATGAACATGCTGAACCAGCAGCAAAGCTTGAATTTAACAGCTTCTACACTATCTTTGAGCAACTGCTTCACTACAATAAAATTGAGGATGCAGAAACACTTATCATTCGCTTATTTAAAAAAAACCCAAAGAAAAATGAATTATCAGCTGGTTTTTTAATATTGGCAAAAAAACATCTGGCATTAAACAACAAGCTTTCTGCCAATAAATATTCCCAGGCAATTATTAAATATTTTCCCCATAGTCCTGAAGCATCTAATGCCCGCTCAATATTAAGTTCAGGTAAATTCCCTGTCACTTAAAATATCATACACTTGACGAAATTAATTTCTGCACTGTCTCTCTATACATAATAAGTTGAGGCTTTATCACTGTATCCGGATAATTTTTTAAGATGAAATTTACCACAGATAATGACTTCTCATCACTATCGAGTCCTTCACTGAGCGCTTTTGCAAGAATAAAATAAGTATCTGGAATTTGTTTATAGTCTGGAAAGCGTTTATGCAAACTACTTAATAATCTGACAATGAGCTTATACTGACCAACCTGAAGCATTACCTCAGCAAGCGGCAGAAACAAGCTGACATCTGTTAGAGAAAAGTGCTTATCGGCACTGATACAGTCACGGTAGACATCAATAGCCATTGCCTTATTATTACTGCTCAACAGCAGCTGAATAAAGGAGGGGGCATGGTCAAGCATGACTTCAAACTTCTTCTGGTTAAAAAGCATTTTATGAAATCTTAAGCGCAGCACAATATCATTCGCATTTTCCGGCAAACGACTTTGTAGTCTGCGTAATGCATCCATAACCCTGTTTTCTTTGGCCAGAACTTCAATATCCTTAAGCAGGGGATGAATTTTTGGCATTTTTTTCTGATCTCCAAAAAGTTCTTCAACTGGAGCTGATATTTCATAACCAAGGCGATGATGATACTTTAATAAGACATAGCCCATAATGGAAAAAATCACTAAAGTGAAATACATCTGCAGCACGGCATAAAAAACAAATAAATACAGGTACTCCGATAAATCAGACGACTGCATATCTGATAAACCAATTACCATTTCCATGATAATAGTCGGCCCCCCACTCACGATCATAATCAACAAATACAACCCTAAATATGAGAAACCAATACGCATTATAAAAGAAGCTAACACCAGAGGATTTATTGCCTGAATAAGGCTCCGATCAACAGATAACACCATAACCGTTGCAGGTAAAAGAAATAAAGCCAGTATATACCAGGCGATACCAAGCGAAAAACTCACTTCCAGCATCTTACTCATTGGTGCAAATAAAAAAATTATAATAAATATTTGTTTAAAAACAATATTATAATCATTATCATCTAACAGAGCCTTTAAATCAGGAGCATTAAGCTCTCCAGAGGCAATATTCTGCAGTGTAAGGTATGCATATTTAAAAAAGATAGCCGGAACAGCAATAATCAGCATTAACCAGCCAACAATAGGTATCCAGGAAAAAAGATAGCCCAGGCAAAGTAATACTAACATCACAACGATAGACGATAGTGACAGCGGTATTTTAAAAAAGAGAGGAATTTTGTGCCAAAAAGCAGGTATAGCTGACTCACATCCCATATCGGCCAATGCTTCATTACACAGAGCACATTGCGGCGGATCAGAATAAAGTTGATCATTGACACAACTATTACAAAAATCAATACCACATTGCTCGCAATACCAGCGGGCAGGTGTTTGTTGATGATATTTACAAAATGTTGTTTCAGACATAAAATGACTTGTTATAAAATAAGGTTAAAAAAATTCATCTTCCATAGTACCAAACATAATCACTACCGCCATTTTTCCCATCGCTATCATCTGCAATAATTTTCCCATCTTCATTAAATACTATAATATAAGGTATGTTTTTGATATCCAGATTGAAACGTTTTTCAGCTATATTTCCACCATTCCGCCTTGAAATATCAACACGACGAATCGCCATTCTTGGATTTATTTTCATAATATGATTTTTTTCATAATTTAAATAACTAGTACAAGTTTTACACCAATCTGCATATAATTCAACAATAGTGACATAACCCGGTTCAGCCAGGTCATCAATAAAGCGAACCTCTTCAATTTCATAATAAGTGATGCCAACCTTAGAAGGATCAATTTCTTTTTTTGTCTCATGAGTACTCAATAACAAAATAGCAGCCACAAAAACAATCAGCAGCGCAAAAACATTAACACCTTTTTTATACCATGCATTCTCTGAATTACCCACCTGTACAGCTTTTTTAACTTGTTTTTTGGGTTCATATACAGAAGGTTCAGCACCATATTTTGCAAAAATGATACCGCAGTTCCGGCACTCGGCACTCGCCAGCTGCTGCAGCCCGCATTTAGGGCATGAAACATGAGCCCCATCCGGTGACGAATCCACAGAGCCTCCGGCTTGCTGAATTTTATGCACATAGCTTCCAATTCCAGCATTTTTTAGTTTCAGCTGTATTTTTTTAGCTTGCTCAATACTGGCGTCATTCTTGACAATAAAACCAGGCTGAGAAAGAATTTGACGTATCACTTTTTTTTCTTTTTTGAATAAAAGAGATAAATTATCAATAACTTTCTCTAGTGTAAAACCTTTTGCCAGCTGGTTATTGATAATAACCTGATAACGTTCTTGTGTTTGTCCCATTAATGACCATACCTGAAGCACCATTCCACTGAATTTTTCTAACTAATTTTTACACTGACGATTAAAACAATCCAGGTTATGATAAACATTTGAAAAATCAATACTAAATGAGTATATTCTATATTTTCAAAAAAAACGACTCTAAAGAGTATTTGTTGTTTAATAAATCACACACGAATATTATTAATTAACCTGTTTAAAGGCTGTTTAAAAACAAATACATATATTCTTTAAACACACAGACTCTTTTTTTATGAAAAATAATATGTCTGTGATAATCTTAAGCTTTATAAATAGCATAATTTAAATAATGGTTGACTACATGCCTGATATTGACCAATACCTACAGCAACACTTTGGCTTTAACTCTCTTCGCCCCGGACAAAAAGAAGTGATTCAAACCATTCTTAATGGTCAATCAAGTGCAGCAATCTTCCCCACAGGTTCGGGTAAATCACTATGCTATCAGTTACCTGCATTAATTCTCCCAAACCTCACTCTGGTTATTTCACCTTTGCTGGCTTTAATGAAAGATCAAATCGATTTTTTAAAAAATCACAATATCTCCGCAGCCAGTATTGATTCTTCTCAAAGCAGAGATGAAAGCAGTGAAGTGATGCAGGGAGTAAGAAATGGGCAGATAAAAATATTAATGATCTCTGTCGAACGCCTGAAAAATGAACGCTTCCGAGAGTTCATCAAACAAGTACCAATTTCATTAATGGTCATTGATGAAGCACATTGCATTTCTGAATGGGGACATAACTTTCGTCCCGATTATATAAAACTTCCTGTTTACCAAAAAGAATTTAACATTCCTCAGGTTTTGCTTTTAACCGCCACTGCAACTACACATGTAATTCAGGATATGTCACAGGCATTTGGAATTCATCAAAAGAATGTCACCACCACCGGCTTTTATCGTAAAAACCTTAACCTGTTAGTCTATCCCTGTGGTGAAGAAAGAAAATTGCAACTACTGAGCAATTACCTGAAAAAACATGAAGGAGAGGCCTGCATTATTTATGTTACTTTACAAAAAACGGCTGAAGATATCAGTCGGTGGCTTAACCAAAATCAGATACATTGTGAAGCTTATCATGCAGGCCTGAAAAATGATGTTCGTGAGCAAATTCAGGAACGTTTTATGTCTTCTCAGACACAATGCATTGCTGCAACAATTGCTTTTGGTATGGGCATTGATAAAAGCGATATTCGCCATATCATTCATTACAACCTGCCCAAATCAATTGAAAATTATGCCCAGGAAATTGGCCGTGCCGGACGTGATGGACTGCCCTCTAATTGTTTATTGCTGGGAGATCTGAATGGCCTCAATATCTTAGAAAACTTTGTCTATGGTGATACACCAGAACTATCAGGTATTGAAGTTGTACTCAATGATTTAATCAAAACCAGCAAACCCGCCTCAGGACTCTCTTTTCAAAACTGGGAAGTCCTGGCTTATCCACTTTCAATGCAAAGTAATATCCGACAACTGCCTCTGAAAACATTATTAGTCTATTTAGAACTGGAAGGGATCATCAAAGCAAAATACAGTTATTTTGCCGAATATAAATTTAAATTACTCATTAGCAAAGAAGAATTACTAAACCAGTTTAAAGGTGAGCGCCAAACTTTTGTTCAGGCAATTCTGGATCACAGTCAACATGCAAAGATATGGTCAACCCTGGATATTGAACAATTGCAAAATAATTATCAAACGGATCGCCAGCGTGTTATTACGGCTCTGGATTTTTTTCAGGAAAAAGACTGGATAAACCTGGAAAGCAAACAAATGACCGATGTTTACCAAATTTTAAACACTCAGTTCGATACTCAGTATCTGGCAAAAAAGCTTTGTGAAAAGTTCACAAAAAAAGAACAAAGCCAGATTCAGAGACTCAAAGAAATGCTGAGGCTGTTTCAGTCAAAGCATTGCCTGAGTCAGCAATTAGCCGAGTATTTTTCAGATAAACAGCTCACTCAGACCTGTGGTCATTGTTCAGTTTGTTTAGGAAAATATCAAAGCTGGCCACAAAAAAGCCCTCTTCCAGCAATTGCTCAAGACAGTCTGCAAGTAATCAGCACTGTCCTCAATGAAGCCACTCAGAAACAATATGGGCAGCCAGCATCCACCGAACTCATCTGTCGCTACCTATGCGGCATCACTATACCCTGGTTAACAAAAATCAAAGCCAGAAAGCTGGGGAATTCAAATACTCCATACTTTGGCTGTTATGAACAATACGCTTATGAAGATGTCAGAAGAGCAATTATAAATGCTGAAGTTTAAATTGCCATTCAAAGCATTAACCAAAACGCTTTTTCAAATGATTAATAAAATAACGAGTATTCAGTTTTTCACCCGTGGCATAAGACATTAGTTCATCAATTTCAAAATAACTGCCCTGTGACCAGATCTTATCTTTTTGCCATTGATTTAAAGCACCAAATTCACCCTTTGCAATTTGTTGGCTCAGCTCAGGAATAGCCTTATCAGCCGCATTATAAAGCTGAGCCGCATTCATTGCCCCTAAAGTATAAGTCGGAAAATAGCCCAGACTGCCATCCGTCCAGTGGATATCTTGCATACAGCCATCTTTATAATTCCCTGCCGTTGAAAGCCCCAGATACTGCTGCATTTTTATATCCCAGAGTTCAGGCAGATCTTTTACTTCCAGCTCTTTATTAATTAATAATTTTTCAATTTCATAACGTAAAATCACATGCATGGGATAAGTCACTTCATCTGCATTGACTCTGATATAGTCCGGCTTAACACGATTGTTCAGTTGGTACAGATTTTCTGCTGACCAGCATTGTTTATCCGTTTGTTCATTAGACAAAGATTGCTGAATAATCGGTGCGGCAAATTGCAGAAAAGGCTGACCACGAGCAATCTGCATTTCCTGAAACAAACTCTGACTTTCATGAATTCCCATGCCTCTGGCAGAGCCTACCGGCTGACTTAACCACTCTTTGGGCAAACCCTGTTCATATTTAGCATGACCTGTTTCATGCAAAACCCCCATCAAACTCTCACTAAAATCATCTTCAGAGTAACGGGTTGTAATCCTGACATCCTCAGATACACCACCGCAAAATGGATGATGGCTGACATCAAGACGGCCATGCTCAAAGTTAAAGCCTGTTTTTTCCATTAATAACAGCCCTAAGTCACGCTGTGCTTCAATAGGAAAAGGACCCGTGGGTCGAGTGATATTATCACCTTTTTGCCGTTCCACCACCCGCTGAATAAACGCTGGCAAAAACTCAACTAACTCAGCAAAAATGACATCAACAGCCGCACTAGTTTGTCCAGGTTCATACAAATTTAATAAGGCATCATAAGGTGAAAGTGAACTGGCCTCAGCGCGTTGCTGAGACTCTTCAATGGTCAGATTGATGACTGTTTCTAAAAGGGGTTGAAAATCCTGCCAGTTATTCTCAGCACGCAAAGTACGCCAGGCGTGTTCACACTGAGAGCCAGCCAGCGCTTTTGCCTTAACCAGTTCACTGCTGATACTGGTCGCATTAAGCCACAGCTGATGCATTTCCCGTAAATTAGCCTGCTGCCAGGCAGACAGCTCCAGCTTGCTCAGATCGGCCTGTTGAATCAAATCACCAGTACTATTATCACTGATCAATTCATTGATGATCACACTGACTTCAGCTAGTGCTTCACCACGGGCATGACTCCCGCCCGAAGGCATCATGGCAGCCATATCCCAGTGTGCAATCGAAGCCAGATGTTGTAATTGGTAAATACGGTTAAAAAGATGTTCTAACTGGCTGTAGCTGGTATTTGGCATAGAGAAGTGATCCTATAAAGTGGTAGTAAATAATATCAATACAATACCATTTTCTGTCCCTGAAACAAAAAAACCGCTATCCCTGATAGAGATAACGGTTTCTTATAATTTGACACAAACAAGAGTCAGATTAACTCAAAACAGTAAGACTTATACAGCGCAAGTCTTTTCTTCTTCGATTTTACCAGACTCAACAGCTTCAATTGCTTTCTGATCATGCTCATTTGCAGGACAGCCGCAGCTATAACCACTTTCAGTTGCGTGTAATCTTGCTTGTTCGATGTGCCATTGTGCGACTTTTAAATGTTGATCAACGTTCATTTTAATCTCCTAATTATAGATTCAAGATATGAAATAGATTTAAGCTACAATAACCAACCATTTCACTCAAGTTTTGTGCGGGTATTCTACCATAGAATATTTATATTGCTAGTTTTTTATGGTTATTTATTTTCTATCATTATTAATAGTATCTAAAATAAACTTCATAAACGACACAATATTTTTCCCAACAGAAGCAAATTCAAGGGCATCCAAATATAAATTTTTTGTTTCTAGCTTTATAACAACCCATTTATAGCCGCCAAGAATAAATAAAAAATTCATTAAGATTGAATATTCAACAAATTTTAATATCGTTCATTGAATGATATAGAGATTCCAGAGCCATGGATTTCACTCGAAACTGACTTCTTCTTTTTGGTTTAGGCTTGGCACTGGAAGCATTTTCCATTTTTATTCCTGGGTCATAATAGATATCTTTGTTAACCATAGCAGATAAGAATTTCAGAAAATCAGTTCCTTCCCCTAATTTTATAATATTACTGTAACGGTATTCTCTATAACTTTCATTTTTTGATAAGGAAGGAATATAGGCGGCATGAGCATGTTTTCTTTTCCAGTGATCAATAAAATGGCTAAAATTCCAGAGTGCAGCAATTTCATCTTTATCACTAACAAGAGCTATGCCACCATTGGCATCAGTTATCTTATTTGTTAACTGATCATAACCCATTAGCTTAAGAGTCAGGTTAGTTGTTTTATTTTTTTCACCGATTCTATGTGGACTACTAAAATTAATCCGATCTGGCTTTCCACTTTTGTCTGGATATCCATATTTATGTAAAAAATCAATCACGCCTTGCTCTTTATAAAAACCACCGGTTGGTTCAGGTGTCATAAGAGTAATAACTTTTGAGTTTATTCTTTCAAATGATGGTACACTAAATTGTTTAATTTCCCAGCCTAAAAAATCTGGTTCAGAATAACCATTTGGAGTTACCCCAAGTTCCGCTTCCATTGTATAACCGCCACAATTTGAACTGTTACAATCAACTGTAGTCCCACCTTTTTGAAGACGTTTTCCCTTTATCCACCCAAGTTTATGAATTCTTACTAATTCCTGTATTAACAGTTCTTTATTATTTACAATTGGCGTTAGTCTGATTTCTTTAAATAAACCATATTCTGCATCAGGTTTGAGTTTAATAGCCTGCTGTGCAGCCAATGACTCGGGAGAACCGAGGTAGCCAATTACAGAGCCATCATTAACAATACCCATAAAAAGGACACGCCCCATGTCTCGTCCTCTTTTTAAAGGATTCATTAAGATACCAGGCCCCTGCTTACATTTTTTTAAAAACCCAGAAAAACGAACTTCTGGATATTGCGGATAAAGGATTAATTGTGCTTCAGGTGCTTTAAATTTGTTTCCATCATAATCCAACCAGGAAAAATTTAATGACGCGGTAAACTTTACACAGCTCTTACTTTTTTTCTTTGATGTGGATTGCGAAGCTTCAAGATTCCCTGTAGGTATTATATTCAGAACAGAAAAGTCAGCACCAAAATAGGGTTGATTCTTACTATTATCATTTGGTGCAAGGATTTTATAATAAAGTTTTTCTGCACCCTGATTGGACATCATGAGTTTTAATTTAGCCAGGTCCATTTCTATCTCTTTACGGTCACCAAAAAGATCATGCATAAATTATCCTGATTTTATTTTTCTTTTTATAACATATACTTAACTTACAGATTACATTAAAAAAGCATTCATTAATATATTAATATGAATATTGTACGTTAAACATCTTGTTTGTCCGGGTCATTTATGTGAAAATCAATCACACAAATGACCCAGAGGATAAGTAATGAGCCAGGAATTGGAACTAATAAAAAAATTATTGGAAATTTATGATCAGAAATTTTTGGCAGAATATCTGAACCAGTATGATTGTCACTATTGGACAAGAGAAGCTATAAATAAATGGGTTAACGGAAAGAGCAAAACTACTACTTTGTCTCATACAGAATTTGAAGCTCTTAAAAAGAATTTATTGCCTTCACCACCGAAAAAAAACAAGAAAGAAGATTTTACGTTTATTGATCTGTTTGCAGGAATTGGTGGAATAAGAAAGGGGTTTGAAAATTCCGGGGGAAAGTGCCTGTTTACCAGTGAATGGAATAAATATGCAGTTAAGACCTATAAAGCGAATCATTACTGCGATCCTGACAAGCATAGTTTCAATGAAGATATCAGAGATATTACCCTGACAGATGATAAAAGTATTTCTGATCAGCATGCTTATGATCACATTAACAAGAATATTCCTGATCACGATGTTCTTTTAGCAGGGTTTCCTTGTCAGCCTTTTTCTATTGCCGGAGTTTCAAAAAAGAATTCTCTTGGGAGGCAGCATGGCTTTGAATGTACAACTCAGGGGACTTTATTTTTTGATGTTGCAAGGATTATCAGAGCAAAGCAACCAGCTGCATTTTTACTGGAAAATGTAAAAAATCTTAAAAGTCATGATAAAGGAAGAACATTTAAAGTTATTACTGATACTTTGGATGAACTGGGTTATTTTGTTGCTGATGTTGAAATCACTGGTTCAGGAGATCCAAAAGTTATTGATGCACAAAACTTTTTGCCTCAACACAGAGAGAGGATCATTCTGGTTGGTTTCAGAAAAGATCTAGGTGTTCATCATGGCTTTACCTTAAAAGACATAAAAACAAAATTTCCTAAAAAAGTACCTTTACTTGAAGATATTCTTGAACCTGCTGATATGATTGACCGTAAATATATTCTTACGCCTAAATTATGGGCATATTTATTTAACTATGCATTAAAACATAAGGCTAAAGGTAATGGTTTTGGGTTTGGTCTGGTTAATGGTAATAGCATCGCCAGAACTCTTTCAGCCCGATACTATAAGGACGGATCTGAAATTCTGATAAACAGAGGCTGGGATGATTCAAAAAGTATCGATAATGAAAAAGATATGAAGTATCGTCCTCGAAGGCTGACCCCTCGTGAATGTTCCAGGTTAATGGGGTTTGATAAAGTTGGTAAGAAAAACTTCAGAATCCCAGTATCAGATACTCAGGCTTATAAGCAGTTTGGTAACTCTGTTGTGGTGCCAGTCTTCACCGCTGTTGCAAAGTTGATGAAATCAAGAATTACAGAGGCTAAAAACATTATTGAAAGTACTGATGATGTTGCCTGATAAGTGATGCCAGATGTACATGACAAAGCAACCAGAAGCAGAAATATGTCTGCTATTAAAGGTAAAGATACTAAACCTGAAATACAAATCAGAAAATTACTTCATTCAATGGGATACAGGTACAGATTGTATGTAAAAGAACTACCGGGTAAACCAGATATTGTACTTCCTAAATATAAAGTAGTAATTCAGATTAATGGTTGCTTTTGGCATAAACATGAATGTCATTTATTTAAATGGCCATCAACCAGAACTGAGTTCTGGAAAAATAAACTCAATAAGAATGCAGAGAATGACAGGAAGAATATTTTTTCCTTACAATATCAGGGCTGGCGAGTTTTGACAATCTGGGAATGTGCTTTAAAAGGTAAGAAAAAGATTCAAATTAATGAGATTGTTGAGCTTATTGCTAACTTTATTAATTTTGAAGAAAGTAGTTGGCTGGAACTTACAGGTGAATAGTAAGAGGGAGTAATATATGCCGTTAAATTTATCTGATGCTTTGGTCGTTGGTATTTCTGCTACAGCACTTTTTGATCTGAAAGAAGCTGATGACATTTTTAATAAAAAATTTGAGGATAATCCAGACACTGCAATTGAGCAATACCGTGCCTACATGTTGAAACATGAAGATGATTTGCTTGAACCTGGTGCCGGCTTTCCTCTGGTCAAAGCAATGCTTGAGCTTAATAAATATCAGGAACACAAGGACAAACCATTGGTGGAAGTTGTAGTCATGTCCAGAAATAGCCCGGAAACTGGTATCCGGGTTTTAAATACCATTCGCTCACGTAAAATCAATATCACCCGTTCTGCCTTTACCGCTGGAGAGTCAGGAGTAGATTACCTTGAAGCCTTTGATGTTGACTTGTTCTTGACAACAAATATTAAAGATGCTCAGAGAGTTATTGATAGTAGAACCTGCGCAGCAGCAATTGTTAAAAACCCACCAGCCGATATATCTGAAATTCCTGAAAATCAGGTTAGAATTGCTTTTGATGGGGATGCTGTTTTATTTGATGATAAGAGTGAAATTGTTTACAGAACTAAAGGGCTGAAAGAATTTCAAACAGCAGAAGATGCCTCTACTGACATCCCTTTAGCGGAAGGTCCTTATGCTAAGTTATTGATGAAATTATCAAAGCTACAAGATCGGCTTCCTATCAGGGTAGAATATTCTCCTGTAAGGATTGCCATCGTTACAGCCAGAAGTAGCCCCGCAGAAATGCGAGTGATTAAAACATTGAGGGCTTGGGGTGTCTATGTTGACGAAGCATTTTTTCTTGGTGGACTGGAAAAGAGCAGGATACTGAAGGCATTTAAGCCTCATATTTTCTTTGATGATCAGGATGTGCACTTGGACAAAGCATCTGAATATGTCCCATCTGGTAAAGTTCCTTATCATTCAGCATCACCTTTAAATAGTGACCGATCGAGTAAATAGATTATTTATTAGCCAGAATATGCGGCACCATTATTTTTGCAATTTCTGTAACAACAGGGACAACAACTGAATTGCCAAACTGTTTATAAGCCTGTGTATCAGAAACAGGGATAGAAAAGGAATCGTTATATCCCATTAATCTTGCACACTCTCTTGGAGTAAGTCTTCTGGGTAACTTACCTTCACCTCTATCTATTAGTATTTCTGATCCATCTTTATAATATCTGGCAGACAGTGTTCTTGATGTATCAGAAGCTCCAACTTTACCATAACCAAATCCATTGCCTTTCTTTTTATGTCTGGCAGCATAATCTCTTAGAAACTTCCATAGTTTTGTTGATAATGTATATTTTTCATTGACAATAGATTTTTCTCCAACAGTGTAATCTTTCTCCGGGGCTTCATTTCCATTTTCAGAATGGAGAATATCTTTCATTGTTTTGCTGGTCTTTCTGGGATGATTAAAGTCATCCCATGAAAATTGTGTTCCCTGTGAAAATCCAACAATATAAATACGCTCTCTATGCTGAGGGACAAAACCTTTAGCATCAATAATCATGGGAAATATATGATAGCCTAATTCATCAGCAAGTGTTTTTTTAATCACTTGAAAGGTCTTACCTTTATCATGGCTACATAGATTTTTTACATTTTCAAGAAGAAAAGCCTTCGGTCTTTTCTCTATAATTATTCGTGCAACATCAAAAAATAAAGTACCTTGTGTTTCACAGGCAAATCCGTGAGAGCGGCCCAATGAATTTTTCTTTGAAACACCAGCAATACTAAATGGCTGACATGGGAAGCCCGCTAATAACACATCATGGTCTGGGATATCTTTTCCATCAATTTCAGTAATATCACCAACAAAGTTATAATTTGAAAATTCTGGAAAATTTGCAAGGTATGTTTTTTGGGAAAATTTATTCCACTCACTGGTAAACACACATTGACCACCATGAGCCTCAAAACCAAGCCGAATTCCACCAATACCTGCAAATAAATCAATAAATCTAAATTTTGTTATATCATTTTCAAGAGCCGTATCACTGGAAAAAGGAAGAAGTCTTTGTCGAGCTGCATAAGAAACATATGAAGGAGGATCATTTTCAAGAACTTCCCATCTATTAACAGTTGGCACTTTAACTTCAATAGTTTCTACTAACTGAGCAAGTGTATAATATGCATGAGAGTTCTTAGGACAATTAAAAGGGTATATTTGACACATCAGGACATTCCTTTTCCAAAGATTACAAATACAATTATGTACGTTTATCATATATTTGTAAAGAAATATGTACAATAATTATTTGTCCACCCTTGAGCTACCTGAAAGTCTAGATCAATTTATGTATCAATACCCTATCAGCTGGTACCAACTAGTCTTCTTCATTGTTTTCTGACACCTGAATATAAGATATATTGTATGTCCTTATTCTTAATTGTTGCTAATCCTGCACCAACACTAAAGATCTTATTATTTAATGGTGCAAAAATAATATTTTTGACATGATGACCACTAATTTGATCCAACATATCCTGACAACATTGTAAGGGGCTTTCAATGAGAAAATAAAAATCCCCGCAGCAAGCTGCGGGGTATTATGAACAGCTACCATAGAGCCAATTGCTCTTCATCAGCCTTTTGTTTATGAAGTTTTTTGTAAA
>JADGDG010000020.1 GCA_016744995.1 Gammaproteobacteria bacterium | reverse complement strand
ACTCGGAAGTGAAACGTGTCATCGCCGATGATAGTTTGGGAGTTCCCATGCGAAAGTAGGTCACTGCCAGGGTTATACACGACTGGAGACAGTCTTAAAAAAGCCTCAAGCTCATTGCTTGGGGCTTTTTTTTTTGCAAGAATGGATTAAAATATGGATGATTTAGATGCTGAATACCATTTATTTAAATCTCTTTGTGCTGGAAAAAGAGTAATTTATACTGATAAAAATGCAAAAATTATTGATAAAATAAGAGATAAAGGAATAATAATCCTTCAGGTCAATAATTACTTTCACCTTGATGAATCACTTATTGTTCTTTCTGAAACGGAGATCAGAAGTTTATTAAGCTCGCATAATAATGAAATAATCCAATCACTAGAAATTGTTTATAAAACTAATTCAACTAATAAGTCGATTTGTTGTTCGTCCTCTAATAAAAACTTCTCTGTCCTATTAACTGAACTGCAAACGGCAGGGCAAGGGCGTCGAGGTAAAAAATGGGTCTCTCCCCTTGCATCTAATATATACTTATCAATTCAATTTCAATTAAAATCCCTTACTAATAGCCATTTAATACCTTTGTTGACGGCATTAAATGTTTGCCATGCCCTAACAAAAATTGGAATTGAAGGTTGCCAAATTAAATGGCCTAATGATATATATGTTGAAGGGAAGAAATTAGCAGGGATCCTGGTAGATTGCCGACATAACAAATATAAAGGGACAGATTTTATTGTTGGCATTGGTTTAAATGTCAATATGGAAGTAAATCCGGATATTGATCAGTCCTGGAATAGTCTCCGTAATTATAAAAATAAAAGATTTAATAGGAATATAATTATTTCGGCTCTTCTATCTGAAACACTTGCGACATATAATAATCTAAATGAAATAAATATGGATAAGTTTAAAGATGATTGGCAGCGGCATGATTTTTTGTTTGGCTCAGCCATTAATATCATTGAAGAAAATAAAATATATTCTGCTGTTGCATATGGAATTGCAGATGATGGTGCATTGCTTATTAAACACCCTGAGAGTGAGATATTAAAAAAAGTCTATTCAGCTGATGTCTCAATCAGGCAAGTTAACTCAGTTTAACAATACGAGTGATACGGTTTCCTTTTCTGGCTAAGATCCTATAAATAAACTTTTCAAATATACTAAATACGAGAATCACTATAGTGAGTTATGTTTTAATTGATGCTGGTAACAGCTGCTTAAAGATTTCTGTAATCGATAGTTTTGAACAGTGTGAACTTGACTATGCTGTCCTCGATTATCCCCATTTATATGATGATCTTTTAGTATTTCTAAGAGATGAAAATCCCTCCCAAATCCTTGTGAGTAACGTCAATAATCCTGTTATTTTTCATATTATTTCGGATGCTGTTTATAAATTACTTCGTATTGAGGCAATCTTACTTAGCGTTGAACAGGATATCTATGGGCTATCAACGCGTTATTCAAATCCAAGAATGCTTGGTTGTGACCGTTGGCTTGCAATGATAGCTGCTCGAAATGAATTTGAGCAAACTCTCTGTGTCGTTGATTGTGGAACTGCGGTTACTATAGATGTTGTCTCTGCATCTGGCATGCACTTAGGTGGCTTGATTACACCTGGAGTTATGGCTGCTCGAAAGTCACTAGGTCTGCAGGCCAGCAACCTGCCATTAGTTGATAATATTGATGAAAACATTAATAATGAATCGTCTTTTCTTGCTATTAACACTCAAGATGCCATTTTAGGTGGTACTCTTTATCAACTAACTGCCTACATTGAGCGCATTGTCTCGGAAATAAAGTTAGAATTTGGTGAAAATATTGAGTGTATTATTACTGGTGGAGATGCTCATAAAATTCAGGCTCTTACATATCATCATTTCCACCATAGAGAAGCATTGGTTTTAGATGGATTACGTGTAGTAGCAAGAGAGATGTTTAATAAGGACAGCTTATGAAATGGTTATTTTTTATTGTTGGAATACTTAATATTGCCTTTGGTTCTTATCATTTCTTGTTGCCGGAAAATTTTAATACAATAAAAAGCATGCCCCGTTTTGATAAAACTCAGATTGTAAAACTTAATGAGTTAGATGCCGAAACACTTAATAATCTACAAGATAAACATTTACAGGAAAACGTCCTAAGTGATGAACTAAAGAAATCTATAACTGCGGATGTTTCAGTGGAAATTAGCGAGCCAGTAGAGCCTGAGAAAGAAATGAAGATTGTAGAAGCAGCAGAAGTGGAAAGCGCAGAAGTTGAAACTGCAGAAAAAGTATCACAGCTTGAACCTCAGAATGTGGAAAATTTGTGCTATAAATTGGGCCCTTTCAGTAAAGAAACAATGACTGATATCCGGCTCCTGCTAGAAGAGGAATACCAGAACCAATTATCGTTTGGAATTGAAGCAACTTCAGAAATTACCTACTACAGGATATACATTCCACCATTAAAAACTAAAGAAAACATAAAGGAAACTCTTGTGATTTTGGACAAAAATGGTTTGAATGATCATTATGTTATGTCAATTGATGGCCGAAAAAATGCAATTGCTCTGGGTGTTTTTAAAAAAAGAAGTGCTGCAGAAAAAGTGGCTGATAAAGCTGTAGAAATAGGGCTTGCGACAACTATTGAAGCTATTAGTGATGACAAAAATAGTCTTTATCAACTTTTAGTTCTTTTCAAACCTTATCAGGAAACGGAACGTTTTAAAGAGATCATTACTGCAAAGAAACTCATCTCTGTTGAGTGTGAAAATAAAGGTTGATCACAATAACAAAAACTGTATAATACGCGCATTCACATTATTAAGTGCCGGTATAGCTCAGTTGGTAGAGCAACTGACTTGTAATCAGTAGGTCCCGAGTTCGACTCTTGGTGCCGGCACCATTTCTTATATCTAAACCCCAATACACTTTCCTATTACTGAGTACTATTTTATAACTGTCCAAGGGTAGTTGTTCATGATTGTATTTATGTAAAATATATTGACATTTACTGTAAAAAAATTAGACAACTGTAGTTTTTTTCTATTAATAGCGCTAAACTTGATAGGTAGCTCAAGAGCAGGTTGTCTTTGTGTGTTCTAACTTACAAAACAACCACTTAATATAATTTATTAATACTTATAAATGGCGCAATAATTCTATGATTAGAATTTTTAAACACTATATTCCCTTTGGTTTGTTTTCTGTTGGATTACTTGAGATTGGGCTTTTTTTTTCAGCAGTACCATTAGCCCGCTATATCAACAAAGATGATTCTAATGTGAATATTGAGTTATTTTACACGGAATTTGTTTTTACTCTTGTTGTTATACTTTCCATGGCCGGAGCAGGTTTGTATAGCCGTCATCTCCGAGAAAATTTTAATGGAGTGATCTTTAGGGTTATTCTTGTTCTAACGGTTGTCTTCTTCGTCATGAGTTTCCTGTTCTATCTCCACCCTGCTTTGTTTACGGCAAGAACATCTTTTGTTTATGCTTTAATGATAATAGGAGCAGTTTTAATTATCACTCGCACGATACTATTTTTGATGGTAGATCAGGAATATTTTAAAAAAAATATTCTGATATATGGTGCTGGTATAAAAGCATCCCATATGAATGACTTACGCAGAAAGGCAGATACTCGAAATATAAAGATTATAGGCTTCCTTCCCATTGAAGGGGAAGATATCATTATTGATAAAAAACAATTAATTGATTTTTCTAATAGTTTGTTACACTTTGTCAGCACTAATAATATCCATGAGATTATTGTTGCTATTGATGATCGCAGAAAAAATTTTCCAGTGGATGATGTTCTTGAGTGTAAGATACAAGGCGTTGAAATTATAGATATATCGACCTTTTTTGAGCGTCAAACTGGGCGTATTAAGCTTCAAGCATTACATCCCAGCAATCTTATTTTTTCAGATGGTTTTATTCAGGGTGAAATTGACCTTTTCTTAAAAAGAGTTTTTGATATTCTAACCTCTCTCCTTTTATTACTTATCACTTGGCCAGTGATGCTCTTTACCGCCCTGGCTATAATGATTGAATCAAAATTTAGTGGCACAATTTTTTATAAGCAGATCCGTGTTGGACTTTACAATAAAAATTTCGAAGTTTTAAAGTTTCGCAGCATGAGCATGGATGCTGAAAAAAATGGTGCTCAATTTGCACAAGAAGTTGATCCAAGAGTGACACAAGTGGGAGATTTTATTCGTAAATTCCGAATTGATGAATTACCTCAACTTTTTAATGTTCTTAAGGGCGATATGAGTTTTGTTGGTCCACGGCCTGAGCGACCAGAGTTTGTAAAAGACCTGTCGGAGTCAATAAAATATTATGAAATCAGGCACTACATTAAACCCGGTATAACCGGATGGGCTCAAATTTGTTATCCCTATGGTGCAACTGAAGAGGATACACGAAATAAATTAGAGTACGATCTGTATTATATGAAAAATTACAGTATTTTTCTGGATATAATGATCCTCTTACAAACTATGCAGGTTGTAGTCTGGCGTCAGGGTTCTCGATAATATGGAAAGCTATAATATTTATAGCTATTTATCAGCAGCTTTGGCTTATGGTAGCTTGCTGCTGTTAAGTCTTTGGGGAATTAAACGATATGCTTCAGGGCTGACTTTTTTTCTTGCGGTTTTATTCTCGTTTATCTGGTCTGCCTATGCCAGCTATAATTTGTACAATGATGACTTTTATTCATCAAGTATTCTGCCTTTTGAGACACTGAGAAATTTAAGCTGGTTTATTTATATATTGGCTATGTTGTCAAACATAGAGTTATCAAGCACTGAGCAACAAAATGCGCCCCACCCAAAAAATCTGCCAACAACTCCGATTTTTTTTGATTTAAAATTTATCCTTAATTCTAATTATTCCATAGGCCTCATTCTAGTAAGCTTATTTGTCTTTTTGGCTGAATTAATACCTGAGCTGATGATTTGGATTAATAACATGTTGAACATGGATTTTAGACTGTTTGCTCATGTCAGCTTTGCTATTTTGGGACTAATTTTAATAGAGCAACTATACCGAAACACTGTGTCAGGACAGCGTTGGGCCATAAAATTTATTTGTTTGGGACTCGGTGGTTTATTTATATTTGATTTTATTATTTATAGCAAATCACTACTCTTTGGAGATATTGATGTGATGTTATGGAATGCACGAGGCGTCGTTAATGCCTTGATTGTTCCCTTACTGGCTATCTCTGTTATTCGGCTCCAGGAGACTTCAAAAGCTTATACCATATCAAGACAGGTTATATTTCATACATCGGCGCTTGTAGGCACAGGCATATACCTTATCTTTATGTCCATGGCTGGTTTTTATATTAAAAAATTTGGAGGCAACTGGGGTGAAGTTGCACAGATACTCTTTATATTTCTTGCCTTATTAGTTCTACTTATTCTCATGTTTTCAGGAGCAATCAGAGCAAGATTAAAAGTTTATTTTAATAAGCATTTTGTCCACTATCGATATGACTACCGAGATGAATGGATAAAACTGAGTAAAACATTGGCAGAGTTAAAGTCACTCAATGAATTGTCTCCTTTTATGATTAAAACGCTGGCTGATTTTGTCGATAGTTCAGGAGGCGGTTTGTGGATTCAAAATGATCAGGGCGATTATTACTTATCAGAAGAATTTAGGATTGGTTTTCATGATCTTGAACTAGTCAAAAAAGAAGATGCTGCTGTTCAGTTTTTAAAAAATAAACAATGGGTTGTTGATCTTGTTGAGTATACTGAAAATATGGAAGCATATGAGCAGGCAGATTTCTCTCCATGGCTTGAGAGCCAAAGGAATATCTGGTTGCTCGTGCCGCTGTTGCAGCAAAATGATCTAAAGGCTTTTATTGTTCTTGCTGAGCCACGTGTGACCAGAATGTTAAACTGGGAAGATCATGATCTGCTCCGGACGGTTGGTATGCAATTAGCTAATGCATTTGTTCTAAACCAGGCCAGTGAAGAGCTATCAACTGCCAGGCAATTTGAAGCCTATAGCCGCTTGTCAGCTTTTGTGATCCATGATTTAAAGAATCTGGTTGCTCAGGTCTCACTAATTGTAAAAAATGCAGAAAAACATAAAAATAACCCAGAATTCATTGATGATGCAATTGATACTCTGGAAAATGTTGTTATAAAAATGCAAAAATTAGTGAGTCAGCTCAGACAGCGAAATATAAAAGATAATAAATCAACACTTGATTTAGTTTTTCTGATTAAAGACATTATTAAACAGCAATCGGCTCATGCACCCGCCCCACAGCTTCAAACTGAGTTAATGGAATGTTTTATAACCGGTGAGCAGGAAAAAATTTCTGCTATCTTAGGGCATTTGGTTCAAAATGCTCAGGATGCAACTCAAGATGATGGAAGTATTACACTGGAATTAGCAAGGCAAGGCACTACACAAAAGGGCGATGCAATAATTAAGATTTGTGATACAGGGACAGGTATGGACACAAAGTTTATATCTGAACGTCTGTTCAAGCCTTTTGATACGACTAAAGGTAACGCTGGTATGGGTATAGGCGTTTATGAAGCAAAGAGCTATATCTTAAAACATTCAGGTACCATTTCTGTTGAAAGTGAAGTTAATCATGGAACAACATTCACAATTCGGTTGCCATTGAGTACTGAACCGTCGGAGACTAAGGCTTCAGAGGAGAAGATGAATGACTAATGACAAAAAAACATTACTAATTGTAGAAGATGATCCGGGGCTTCAAAAACAGCTAAAATGGAGCTTTGATAATTATCAGGTCATTATTGCAGGAGATAGATCTGAAGCAATAACAGCATTACGTCGATACAAACCCTCAGTGGTTACTCTTGATCTAGGTTTACCGCCAGATCCTGCCAATGCAAGTGAAGGTCTGGCAACATTGAGTGAAATCCAGGAGTTATTGCCAGAGACAAAAGTAATTGTTGTCACGGGAAATGATGATAGAGAAGTTGCAGTTGAGGCTGTTGCAATGGGTGCTTATGATTTTTATCAGAAACCAGTTGAAATAGATACCCTCAATCTTATTATTGATCGAGCTTTTCACCTTGTAGAGCTGGAGGAAGAGAATAAGCGTCTTACACATAATAATGATGAACCTCTGGAAGGGATTATTGCAGTAAGCAAGCCAATGTTGGATCTTGCTCGCATGATTGAAAAAATTGCACCTAGTGATGTCACTACATTACTGCTTGGTGATAGTGGAACAGGAAAAGAATTACTTGCTAAATCATTGCATAACCTGAGTCCAAGAAAAGATAAACCCTTTGTTGCTGTCAACTCTGCCGCTATACCTGAAAACTTATTAGAAAGTGAATTATTTGGTTATGAAAAAGGTGCATTTACTGGTGCAGTAAAGCAAACAAAGGGTAAAATTGAATATGCAGACAAAGGTACCTTCTTCCTTGATGAAATTGGTGATCTGCCTATGGCGCTGCAAGCAAAACTTTTGCGTTTTTTGCAGGAGCGAAGAATAGAACGTATTGGTGGGCGTGCTGAAATTCCTGTTGATATTCGCATTGTTTGTGCAACACATCAGGATTTACAGGAACTTATCGCCGAGGGACGTTTCAGAGAAGATCTTTATTATCGTCTTAGTGAAATTACGATTAAAATCCCTCCCCTGAGAGAACGAGAAAGTGATGCCATTGTTATTGCAACTGCTTTTGCTGCACGTTTTAGTGAGCAGCAGCATAAAAAAATTAAAGGTTTTACAAAAGAAGCTGCAGAAATGATTGAAAATTATCCTTGGCCAGGTAATATTCGAGAATTAGAAAATAAGGTAAAACGTGCGGTTATTATGGCTGACAGCAATCGTATTACGGTTGAAGATCTTGAGTTAAGTATGGATAATGTGGACTCCTCGTTGCCTCTAAACCTGAAAGAAGTCAGAGAAATGGCTGAAACCTCTGCAATTAAACGGGCCTTGAGTTATTCAAACAATAATGTCTCTAAGGCTGCAAAGTTATTAGGAGTGACCAGGCCAACATTGTACACACTCTTTAATAAATACAATATACAAACAAATGATAGCTGAGAAATCTCATTAAAAATCTGTTTGAATCCAGGTTTTGTATGACTATGGCCCTACTCTAATTGATATCAGGATAAAGAATGAAAGTAACAAGAAAAAAAATAAGTCAGCTTTTTATAATGAGTATTTGTACTCTGTCTTTGCTTATTACGTCAATCAGTCAGGCTGAAAATTATGTAGAAGATGCAAAACAGTATTTGGCAAAAGGAGAGACTCAGGCTGCAATTATTCAGTTAAAAAATCAGCTTAAGCAAAATTCAAAGGATGCAAATGCTCGATTTTTGCTGGGTACTACTTATTTTAAAATTGGTGAATATCTGCAAGCGGAGAAAGAATTGGCTAAAGCTTCTGAGATAGAACCAGATAATGCACGAATTAATTTAGCTTATGCAGAAATATTATTATTAAAAAGAAATTTTAAAAAGCTTAGGTCAGTATTGAGTAAACGTTATAGTGATGTTCAGAATGAGAGTCAACGCATGGCTTATCTGGGGTATACTTATCTGGATGAAAAGCAATTGGCTGATGCAAAAATAAAATTTAACAACTCCAATCAAAAAAAGAAAAATAACCTGGCATTTAACGGCCTTGTGAAAATTGCTCTATTTGAAAAAAAATATGATTTAGCCGCTCAATTGATTAAAAAATCCTTATTAGTTGACAATGGTAATATTGAGGCCATGCAACTGAGAGCAAAGCTCTTCAATGTACAAAAAGAGCATGCTAAAGCACTTGAAATATATAATCGCTTAATTGAAAAAGCTAAAAACAATACTCAATTATATGCAGAACGTATTCAGACTTATATAGCATTGGGAGAATTTGAAAATGCAGATGATGATATTGTAACGGCTCTTAAACTTTTTCCAGGTAACTTGCAGATTAATTATTTATTTGCACAGACCAGCCTTCTGCAAAAAGATTTTAAATCAGCCCAGCAAGCGTCGCAAAAAATATTTAATGTAAAACAAACACATGCACCATCAATACTAATTCTAGGGCTTTCAAATTTTGGATTGCAAAATTTTAATCAGGCTGATAAATACCTGACTCAATATTTATCATTGCATCCCGAGAATGTGAGTGTTCAAAATATTTTGGCTAATGTATATATTTCACAGAGAAAACCAGAGTTAGCCTTGTTAATAATACAAGGCTTGGATGATGATGTAGTAAATTCGAATGTGAGTCTGTTATTGACATTGGGCAGTGCATATTTGCTTAGTGGTGAGTTAAAACAGGGCATGCAGATCCTTAAAAAAGCTCAAGCATTAGATCCTGAAAACAAGGAAATAAAGAAGAGGCTCGTTGTTGGACAACTACGAACTGGGAATACCAATCAGGCAATTGTTAATCTTGAAAATATTGCCAGTTCAGAGTCAGCTACCAGGCAGTATAAATATCTATTAATCGTGACCTATATTCAGCAAAAAAAATTAGAAAAAGCTGAAACAAAATTGAACTTGATGTTGCAGAAGGATGACAGTGACACAGGGCTTCATAACCTTCGAGCAATTTTAAAAAAATTACAAGGGAAAACACAGCAGGCAACAGAAAGTTATAATAAAGCATTGTCAATTGATGCCGAGTATATACCAGCTTATGCAGGATTAGCTGAGATTGCACTCCAAAATAACAAAGTTTCGGACGCAAAAAAATACTTTGAAAAAATAATATTAATTAAAAAAGATTACATCAAAGCCTATATTGCACTGGCAAGTCTGGCTGAAAAAGAAAACAATCTCAAACAATTTGAGAAATATATTTTAGATGCTTTTCGCAATGCAAGCGATGTTTCATCTAAGGTAAAAATGGCAACATTGGTTAGTAAACTCTACGCTAAACAAAATCAACCTGACAAAGTAATGATTTTGGCAAAAGAACTAAATCGCCAATACCCTGAGGATATTAGTGCGATGTCATTTTCTGCAGGAGCACAAATAGCAAATAATCAACTTGAAAAAGCACAAAGAAGTCTGGAACAAATTATTGCAGCCAAGCCATCAGATACGAACCATCGGATCTTGTTGGCAAATTTACTAAGTAAACTGAAGGACAAAGATGAGGATGTTATTCGTCTGCTAGATGAAGTTGCAGAGCTTGAGCCCGATAATATTAAATCATACACTATGAAAATTTTGTATTTAATTGAGTTGAAGAAGTATGAGCAAGCTTTGCAAGGAGCAACACAATTAGCGGATAAATTTCCAGAACAAGCCATAACTCAGAAACTTCAAGGTGATATTTATTTAAGCTTAAAGCAATATGAGCCGGCTTTAAAGGCATACCAGGCTTCATATAAAATTAAAGCTGATAACAAAATTCTTTTTTATATTGTTGATTTGATGAGGGTTCAAAATAGAAGCGAAGAAGGACTTGCATTTTTATTGTCTGAGTCAGACAAAAACAGTAAGAATATAGGTATACACTTTAAACTGGCCAATATTTATCAGCAGCAAAAACACCTTGAAAAAGCAGTTGAATATTATCAGAAAATGCTTCAAATACAAGAAGACAATATTCTTGCTCTAAATAATCTTGCTGGAATTTATCTGCAAAGAGGGGATCCATCAGCCCTTGAATTAGCTAAAAAAGCCTATGAGCAGTCTCCAAAATCAATTCCTATTATTGATACCTATGGCTATATACAAATAAAAATGGGTGATATAGATATGGGGCTTCGGTTATTAGAAAATGCAGTGGCAAGCTCACCTGAATCCTATGATATTATTTTTCATTTGGCTGAAGGGTACTCTTTAAAAGGGAATAAGGAAAAAGCAAAAAAATTACTGGAGTCTATTTTATTAGAAAATGTAAATTTTGCTGAAAAAGGAAAAGCTCAAGCACTTTATAATAAACTATAATTCTATCTCAGTTTAATGATCAGAGGTAAGGTTTTCAATGTCTGTCGTAATAAAAGTTGCACGTACAGCCAAGGAACTTGATGATGTTTTCAAGCTTCGTTACGATGTCTATGTTCGAGAAAAGCAGCGTTTTTCTTCAAATGACATAGAATCCAGGTTATCACAAAGAATTGTTGATCAGTTTGATTCCATTCCTGGTGTTGCCAATATTATCGCTTATGAAAATAACATTCCTATTGCCTGTTTACGCGTCAACAAAGATTCAGAAATTGGCCTTCCTTCTGATATGTACTTTGATTTTTCAAAAATTCGCTCGAATGTTGCAGATAGCCTTGTAAATAAAACTGAGCATATTATTATTTCACCAGTATTTGTTAGCGGCGGCATGCTGGTTATTGGTAAAAAATGGAGAAATCGTAGAACCGTTATTTATGCATTGTTTAAAATAGCCTTTGGTATTATGCATAGTCTCGGAGCAACTCATGTACTGGCAACTGTCAGTGAAAGTTCAAAATCGTTGTATGGACGAATAGGTTTTGAAGAAATGGATAAGCCTGAATGGAATGAAGCAGTGAAAGATATGATGATCCCCATGCTAGCACCTTTTGATAAAGTATTTAAATGGGCATTTGGTGATGACAAACAAAGTATCAATCCGTTCTGGCTTGATAATTTTTCAGGACGATTTGAACGTTTGTTGTTATCAACGGGGGAAGTTTTATTTAAACAAAATGATCCTGGAGGAAATGCTTATGCTATTGATGATGGGTGGATTTCTATTTCGCAAAAGGATCACACGGGAAATGAAATGGTTCTCTCAAATCTTTCCAAGGGTGATTTATTTGGAGAGCTGGCTGTTTTTGATTCAGAACCACGTTCTGCAACAGCGACTGCGATAACAAATGTTGAATTAATTGTTATTCAACGTGAGAAGTTATTAACTATGGTTAAGAAAAACCCTGAGCAGATGGGAGAGCTTCTACAGCATTTTTCAAAAAGACTACGGGAAATGGATGCAATGACCATGGTAAGAACTTTTTCACCCCAAAAAGCTCGAGTAAAGTATGCTCTCAACAGGCTTTGGGTTGCCTCTGAGCCGGATAGTAAACAGCCTGATGTTCGGATTGCTAAAGTAGGTCCAAAACAAATTGCAAAATCAGCTTGTGTAAGAGAAGATGAAGTAATTGAAGCATTAGAAATAGAAAAGGCAAAAGGCAATCTTGAATACACGAAAAGCATTGTTCGTTTTCTTGTACTTCCAACAACAAATGACATTGGGCTGCTTGAATTTGATGAGCCATGATCAGCTTTTACTTTCTATTAAAAATAGCACTGATGAGGTGTAGTTGTGAATAATACAATTATAGAAATTCTTGATGATCCCTTATTTTTAGAAACTGGCGCCTGGGTTCGACACTCATTTCAGGCAAATGATGTTATTGTCCGTGAAGGTGAAGAGGGGCTCTCTCTTTTTTTTGTTGAAAGTGGCGTGCTTAGAGTTGTGGGCAGTATTGAGACAGACAATCATCGCCATATTCAACCAGGGATATGGGAACTCAAAGAAGGAGATACCTTTGGTGAAACCTGTATCTTTCAGAAAGATAAGCGTACAGCATCGGTTATAGGCGTTAGTTCGGGGACTATTATTGAAATAAATGGTGAAAAGCTCAGCCAGTATTTAAATAAAAATCCAGAGAAAGGTTATTTATTTTTAAAAGAAGTATTTGTTACATTGATTGAGCGGTTGAAAAAAGCGAATCATCGTGTTGAAGAGTTATTTGCCTGGGGCCTAAAAGTTCATGATATAGATAAAGAGCTGTAAGTATTTTTATAAGCTGAGTTTCAATTCCCCAAAGTCAGTAATAAAATCCCATATTTCAGGTTGGACTTTTTTTATATTATCCAGTGCATCAGAAACATTAATCAAGCAGGGGATCCGTTTGCCATGATATTCAACGGCTGGACCAACTCGTGTAAAATTAAACCCGAAACGCTTTAATAAGCGGATTAAAGTTACTTCCATAACAGCATACCAGTATTGTATTTTGGCTATTTTACTCATTTGAAATAAAACTTTAAAAAGACCGAGTGTAATATGAGGAATTATTCGCTTGTAATCCATTTCTCTCTTTTCTCCAAATTCATTAATACCGTGATAGTTCAAGTCAGAGAGACGCTGGCGAAAAGTTTTTGATACTGCAAATCGGGAAACTTCTGCTATTGATTCCCGGGGTAAGGAATTAATAAGAGCCTGCCCGTTCTCATCAATACTGCTGTGAAGTTCCATAGGAAACAGGTGATCCTTTCCAAGAGCCTGGTAAGTAACAAGTCTTACCGTTGCTGCATAATCACTACTGGGTTTATGTTGGAGCAAGGCATGTAATGATAATTTGTCAAATTCATCACCTTCAAGCTCGTCGGGGTGTTCTTCTTTCTTTTCAAAGTTATGCTCCAGGCAATAAACCTGGTAGCGTATTTTTTGGCAGTCTGTAACAAGAGTCTGGCATTGTCGGGTCAGGCTGGCTAATGTCTGTTGCTCAATGGGAGGGATAATTTTAAAGTATTCATCGAAGAGCTCATAAATTGATTCCACAGCTAAACTCCTGACAGATAAGGTTTAGGTTTAAAATGCTGTAATTTAAGGATAACTTATTATTAGGGAAAAATAAATGTCTATAATTGACAATATTTTTAATGGGATGAAACAAAAAAACCTCCTGAAAGGAGGTTTTTTTTAAGATATAAAGGCTTAATTAAGCTTTTCTACGACGTGCTCCAGCCATACCTAAAAGACCTAAGCCTAATAAAGCGAGAGACGCAGGCTCTGGTATAGACTTACCAGTCAGGTCAAATGTACCACTTAGCAGATTTGTACCTGGTAATGGTTGAAATGATGATGATAAGACCATATCGCCACCAAATAATTCACCATTGCTATCAAAGTGTCCCATTGCTAATCCACCGATAACATCAAGTACACCACCGCCTGTGCCTATGTCACTGCCGGTACCAATGTTTGTACCACCACCTGTAAGGAAGTTAGCAGGATTCAGAGCAAGGCTCAGCCATAATACACCATCGTCAGAAGTGCCATCATCACTACCAGTGAAATCAGGGCTGGTATCAATATAGAAATTAAGAGCTAAATCTTTAAATGCAAAATCTGTTAATGATGCATTAACAAGTTCCATGCTGAAAGTAAATGTTAATTCACACCCTGGGCAGAAGCTGCTTTCATTGTTAGTAGAAAAGTTAATTCTTTCTGCTTTACCTTGGCCTGTGATGATTTGTCCAGGAGTGAAGCCTTCAAGGGCTGTTTCAAAAATGCTACCGTGCATAGCAAAATCTTTAATAGATGGTAAATTTGTTTCTGTATCAGGATCCCATACTACGCCACCAATATTCATAGGTGATGCAATTACGGCTGTGGATGCGAACATTAACGCTGCACCAGCTAATAAATTAGTGAATTTCATTCTTTTTCTCCAAAACAATTAAAATGTATTATTAATTTGTACTTGCTTAATAATAATGCAGAACTCGTGCCAGATTTTTTAATTAACATCTAAGCGTTTGATAGGTAATTAAATATTGTGTTTTTATCGCTGTGCTTAGAGATAGCTTTTTTGCATTTTGTAAAATAAATGGACACTTCTTCTTTCGTCAGAAACAAAAAGTGTAAAAAATGTGAACAGCCTGTGAAGGACGGCGTTTGGAATAGCAATTTTTATGTAAATATTTTATATGCGGCATAACATTTTAAGCGTTGAATCGGGTTTTTATTCCCCCAGGGCATCCACCCTCGCTTCCATTTACCACAATAAGCATCATAATGGTGATACCAGGGCAGGGCATAAACAGAGCCGCGTTTAAGCAATATTTTCAGAGATTCAGTACCAACAACACCAGTGCATAATAAACACCCCATAACGGTTGATGGACCACGCTTATTTTTTAGATCCATACGGCTGGGGTCAACTAAATAGTGCCGATGGAAGGCTTTGGGTACCAGACCGATTAAAAAGTTAACCGCCATTTTTTTCTCATCAAGCTCTTTAAATTGGAAATATTCCTCAAAAGTCATCTTTCCGGGCATATAAATAAGGTATCCTGTTCCCATACCAATCGGTGCAGCAGTAATAATAGGAATTTTTAACTCAGCACAGCGGGCAAAAATCTTGCGCCTGATATCGAGTACAAAAAAATCCAGGCCATCAACGTATAAGTCAGCACCGTCCAGGAAACTGTCAATATTCTTGATATTAATGCCATCATCAAAAGTTTTGATGGATATTTCCGGGTTTATTGCCAGTGCCATTTCGCTCAGAACTTCAACTTTAGCCTGATCAATGGTGTTCATTGTTGCACCAACCTGTCGATTAAAATTGGCCTGCTCAAATTCGTCCATATCTGCTATGTGAAAAGCACTAATTCCCAGCCTGGCCAGGGTCAATAAATGAAATCCACCTACACCGCCCATACCTGCAATGGCCACTTTTTTTGAACGAAGGATTTGCTGCTCCTCTTCTGTTACCCAGCCAATATTGCGGCTGAATGCTTCTTCATAGTTAAAGTCAGTGTTCATAATACGGTATCCTCTCATAGCAATAAGATAAGAATTGAGTTTATACTAAAAACGACCTAATATTAATTGTAGTCTATTCCTTAATTAACTAGCATACAAAATTTTGCTGCATCTTATTAGTTTTTTTGGCTAACAGACTTTTGAATTTATTAGTTATTTTCTTTATTTTGAGACAATGTCAGTGGATATTAAACGATGATACCTAAATTAATACAGTCTATTTTTGAAGCAGGTCGATATGCGGCATCGGCTGATAATTCTCAGCCATGGCATTTTTATTGGGATGGTGAACAAATAAGAATTACTTATGATGATGAACGAGTGTCAGGGAAAACATTTACAGAAAACAACCCCGCAACGTTATTGGCAATTGGCAGCGTTATTGAGAATATGAGTCAGGCGGCAAAATCCAGAGGTGTTGATATTCAATGGACTCTTTTTAGTGAATATAAAAAGCCAGATGGGTATGCAGTAGGGCGTTTTGATATTGATGTTTATCATTTTGACGGGCAAGTTGATTCTAAAGAGCCTGTTGCTTTATTTGAGCGGCACACTAATCGCCTTGGCTATAAAAAAGAACCATTACCGGATGATATTCGTTCCCTGCTCTTAGCGATGAATATTAACTCAGCAAGAATGCAACTGCATGAAGATAAAGATAACATTAAAAAAATTGCTAATTTGGTTCACCGGTGTTCGGAAGTTCGATTTCAAACAAGAGAAGTTCATGAGTGGTTAGGGCGTAGTCTTAAATTTACTCAAGAAGAGGTTATGAATGGCGATGGACTTGATGTGGCAACCATCGATCTACCACCGGGTGGGAAACTGTTTTTAAAGTTTATTAAGGATTGGCAGAGAATGTCAGTTTTAAACAAGTTAGGCGGATATAAAATTTTAGCTAAAATGGATGCCGAGCCAATAAAAAATTCTTCTGCATTAATTTCAATAATTGCGGGCGCTGCAGGAAATGATGTGATTAATGCTGGCCGATTAATGACACAGATCTGGATAGAGCTCAATGTCCATGGTATTGCTGTGCAGCCTTTTTTTGTTATTACTGATCAATTAAGTCGACTTGAAGAGGGTGGGGTGCCAGAATCTTTGCTTCATAATATTTCGGCAGTGAAACAAGAAAGCACGTCGGTGTTTGACTTACAGGCAAATGAACAACTGTGTATGCTGCTTCGTATTGGTTTACCCAGATCAGAGGCAATTCGTTCAAGAAGGCTGGTCAGTGAATTAATATTAACCGATCTGGATAATGGTAACTTATCTAAATAAGTTTCTTTGCTTGTTTATTCAGTACTTGAATTATGTTTAGAGCAATTCTATACTAGAAGCATATGTAGTTTGTCAACAATGTTATGTAAGTTGTTTTATCTTAAATGTTTTTTAGTGTTTTATGGAAGCCATGATGCCCCGAAGTGAACAACCATATCTGCAGTTTATTTTTTTTATTGCACTTTTTTATTGGCCTATGGCTATTTACGCCGATACATCTGGCTTTGAGTTAGCCTCTGCGGTTCATGACAGGCCGGATGGTAATGATATGTTTTCTACTGGAGTGATGGCATTAGTTGAAAAAGGCCATAAACCGAGAATACGACAAATGATCACTTTCAGGCAAGATAGGCCTAATGGCGATATTGTCTCTATGATCCGCTTTAAAAAGCCGATTGATATTAAAAATACTGGACTTTTAACCGTAGACTACGCAGAAGACAAAGATTCTGATCAATGGATTTATCTACCGGCAGTTGATAAGGCAAGAAGAGTTTCATCAAAAAGAAAAGGTGGACGTTTTGTCGGGTCGGATATTTTTTATGAGGACTTAAGGGATCGTAAAGCCTCTGCAGATAAACACCGTATTTTAAGAAAAGAAAAATTTAACGGTATGGATACTATTGTTTTGGAAAGCATACCTGTTTCATCCGATAATTCTGTTTATGACAAGCGTATTAGCTGGATTCATGAAAAAACACTCTTAGCCGTGCGTTTAGACTTATATAAAAATGCTTCTAAAGTGCCAATAAAGCGGGTCATTATTAAAAAAATTGAAAAAAAGCAGGGTTTCTGGACTGCTATGACAAGCGTCGTACGTGATCTTAAGACCGGGCATGAAACTCATATGAAAATTAATGAAATATTATATGATCAGAATTTGTTGTCAGAAATGTTTACACAGAAATATTTATCTGATCCCCAAAGAGAGAAACATATCATTGAAGATTTATTAGGTCAATAATAATGCGCCTTGTTGACACACCCTATCTGCTTTTAGCTGTATTTTTTCAGGCTTCATTGTTTGCGGCAAGTGCTCAGGCTGCATCCACGGATCAACCTGAGGTTTTCTCTAGTCAGGAGGCAGCAAATAATTATATTAAACAGGCTCAAGCTCAGGGGAAACAAACCAGCCTGACGGTTCAGCGACAGGATAAACAACGATATAGTGTTATCTTTAAGGGCTATTTACGCTGGTCGGATGCAATAAAACAGGCATCATTACTGGAAAAGAGAGGTTATTCTAATCTGGAAGTTGTGAGAGGGCGTTTTGAACGAGACTATTCTATCATTGTGCTGCAGTCTTTGAATAAAAAAGCCGTGGGGGTCACATTTAATCGACTGCGCAGTATGGGAATGAAAAATGTAAAAGTTCATACTGATAAGATAAAAAGGGTCCGATATGTCGTTATGACTCATGAGCCTCTCAAGATAAAGAGGAAAAAACTTATTGCTAAGCCTGAAATTTCCCGGCCTGTTCATACTGAAAAAATAGTGCTTCAAGAACCGATTGTTGTTCCTATTGAAACGGCTGTAATTCCTGTGGAACCAGCTTTAATGATCACTGATGATGAACTGGAGGAGGATGATATTATTATTGTCATGTCAGAATCATCAGATATAACCAATGATATTTTTTTGGCTGAGGAAGATGATCCTGAGGTAAGAGATTTTGAATGGTCAATTGATAAACTTCAATTAGAAACAGAATTATTTACCCGCTCGGCTTCTCCTGTTGATCACATTGAATACATTAATGCTGCGGGCCATGCTCGTTGGAATATTAATAATCAATGGGAAGTACAAATTGCAGCCAGGGTTGATGGTAATTATCAGCATGGTAAAGGCTTTGCTGAATCCGATGAGCTGGATCTGGATTATGGTAATAATTATCTTCGTTATCGTGATAAATCCATGACAATTACAATGGGTGCTGACACGGTTCGATGGGGTAAAGTCGATAATTTTGCCCCAACTGATAATATGGCCACACTGGATTTAAGTCGTGGTGTTTTATATAAATGGGGTGAGGCTTACCGAGCAGCACCTGTTATTCGCTCTGAATTTTTTCTGGAACAGGGAAAACTGGATATTGTTTATCTACCGTTCTTCAGGGAAGCTGAGCTGCCTGATAAAGAAAATGTCTGGTATCCAGTGAATTCTAATAGAGGTTCTATTTTAGGCTTTGGTGAAAATCAACAACTTAAAGAATTGCTTCAAAATGGTAAAATTGATGATGACATTGATGAAACAGATGGTGGTTTTGGTTTTCGATTCAGTTCTACATATGGTGCATTTGATTACGATCTTGTCTTACAGAAAGTGAAACTTTCAACGCCCTATTATCAGTTAAATCCTATTATCCAGGCCGATCCAGCTGCCGCTGCTTCAGAGCGATATGCATTTAAAGAAGTGCACCCTCGAAGCTGGGTTGTGGGTGCTGATATCGCTTTTCAAGCAGCAGATATGCTGGTGAGAATTGAAGGCGCCTGGTTCTCTGACTTACCTGCAACAACCGAAACACTTGTCTATAAAACTTACCATGGCTTTAAATGGGCAGGCGGTGTCGAGTTATATCCTGGTGATGGTGATACTCGGGTAAATGTGCAACTGACAGGCGTTAATATTGAGCAAAAAGAAAAAATTGTCGATCGTGACAATATTGTGAGTTTAAGTGGTGAAGTTGAAACCCTTTTTTCTAATGATAGGTGGAAATTCAGTGGCCAGTTTAACCTTGGACTTGATGAAAAAGATATTTATCTTTCTCCAGAAATCAGCTACTTAGGCTGGGAGCCGTTTGAGTTTTATTCTGCAATTCATTACCTTGATGGTGATGATAATACTCCGGGTGGATTCTATAAAGAGAATACTATGATTACTTTTGGCTGGAGGGGAAAATATTGAAATGGATTAAAGTCAAATATTTTTCTTTTCCTCTATTACTTCTTGTATTTTTAAATATTGTCCCTTCTGTTTTTCTTATTAACCTGACATTTGATAATGCTCCAGAGGTTTACCTTCCTGCCGATCAGCCTGGTGTGGTATTAAAAAATCAATTATTGAAAATATTTCCCGGTGATCAGAATGCCTTTATTTTATTTAAGGGGAATGATTTATACTCTGATCAATTTCTGGAAAACCTGGATGCTGCTACCAGACAGTTGAACCGGAGTGACTTAATTGAAAAAGTGATCAGTGTGACTGAGACTGAGCATATCGAAGGAACTGAAGATGGGTTTGAAGTATCTTCTTTGCTTGGTGATGAAAAAAGAAAAGAAATAAAAGAAGCCTTTAAACGATTCCAGTATGCTCAAAGTGATAAAATAGCAAAAGGTTTGATTATCAGTGATCAGATGACATCAATGGCAATTATGGTTCGACCTAATGGCATCACAACAACAGCAGGGCGTATTGCTGTTATGGAGCTCGTTGAAAAAACTCTGGCTGAATATAATCTGAACAAATATATCGCGGCTAAAGCCGGGCCGATTGTGGTTGAAATTGAGCAGTTTCGATCCATGATACTGGATATGATGATTTTTGTTCCCGGGACTGTCTTAACTGGGCTGATTCTAATTTGGTTTATGTATAAAAGGCTGATTGCAGTTGTTGTTGCAGGGCTGGTGACAGGGGCCGTCGTTAACTCTGCCCTCTTTATGTATGTTATTTTTTCATTACCCTTTACAATGATTACTTCAATTTTATCACCCTTGCTGGCGTCATTAACGATGGCTTTCCTCATTCATTTTTATAATAGTATGCAGCTTGCTTCATCCTTTAAATATCAAGCAAAGGAACGTGTGACATATGCTGTTAAGCATATAAAAAAACCAGCTTTTTATACTGCAATAACCACTATTTTAGGTCTGTGCTCTTTATCGGTCAGTCCCATTTTGCCCATAATGCACTTAGGTTTAGTGGCAGCATTTGGCGTCCTGTTGATTAGTGTTCTTGTGCTATGGGTCATCCCTCAGATTTTTCTTGAGTTTGATAATAAAACCTGGGATAAAGAGTCTGGAAAATTCACATTTTTAGATAAATTTATAAAATTGATGGTTTTATTTTCAATTCGGCGTGCGGGCTGGGTTGTCAGCTTTTTTGTGGTTATTTTCGCTTTGGGTACGCCCTTTATCTGGAATGTCAGTGCTGAAACGAATCTATTGAAATTTTTCCCTGATTCTCATGTGGTGACTCATGATACTCAGTTAATTGAAACTGAGCTCAGTGGCGTGATGCCGCTGGAGGTTATTTTTTATGGTGATTCCAGAGACAGCTTAAAAAAATTCAGGAACTTAGAGAAAATAGATGAAATACAAAGCTGGTTGGAAAAACAGCCAGAGATCAATAAAACGACTTCGGTTGTTAATTTTATTAAAGACATGCACCTATCCTTTAACCAATATGATCCGCAGATTGAACCTTTGCCAGGTAATAATCAGCTCATCAGCCAATATTTTTTCATTTATGATGGCAATGATGTCTATGAGCTGGTCAATCGGGAATTTGATCAAACAAGAATTGTCTTGAGCCTGCATGAACATAATTCGAGCAAAATAAGAGAAGTGATTGCACGTATAAAAAAATATCTTGATTCAAATGTAACTGAAATGCGATGGGATATTGCCGGTGAAGGTCGATTGTTTGCGGAGCAGGACAAGTTATTAATAGATGGCCAGCTTTATAGTTTGATTGCAGCCGTGTTTCTTATTTCTCTGATGATGTTCTTTTTGTGGAAAAATCTCATGGATGTTTGTTTAACGATGTTACCTAATTTATCACCAGTATTAGGGATCTTTATCATGATGGGGATTTTTGGGATTTGGCTTGATATGGCAACTGCTTTGATTGCCAGTGTTGCGATTGGCATCGCTGTTGATGATACCATACATGTGTTTTATGACTTTAAGAGAAGAATAAAACGGGGGGAAGCATTTGTTTTTGCACTGGCACAAAGTTTTTGTAAAACAGGGCGTGCTTTAGTGGTTACAACTATTATCCTCTGCTCTCAGTTTTTATTAGTATCATGCTCTGAATCAATCCCAACGTCATACTTTGGCTTGTTAACTGCATTTGGACTATTTATGGCACTGATTTTTGATCTGCTGCTGCTTCCTGCAATGCTTGTTCTGATGCGCAGTCGATATGCGAACCAGAGACCCGCAGGTGAATAATGTCAGGCTCCATTTTAAGATGTCACTTAGGGCGGGGATATAAATAAGAATAATGTAGGATTTTTCTCATGTCCGAAGAAAAATACATGAAGTATAATTGCATATTATTTTATTGTTGGATATCTTTTTGGTACATTTTTCTTATAAAATGCTAAACTGATTTAAGTAACCCTCGAAGCTGACTAAAATTGAGTTTGACCGTAGGGAAACGAACCATAACCATTATCATTTGAGACCTAATATAGAGGATAAATCATGAGTTTGAAACGCAAAGCGTTATTATTGTTTGGCTTGCTTGGAGCAATTGTTTCGCTTAATGGTTGCAGCAATCCAGTATATCCAGAGCTTTCGGGAAGTTCACCGAATAGCCCTTTGACTACGAGCCATGACAACTATCTCTATCATGTTGGTCCTGGGGATAGTCTGAATATTTTCGTCTGGCGGAACCCTGAAGTCTCAACAACAGTAGTCGTTCGACCTGATGGTATGATCAATACTCCTTTGGTTGAAGATGTTGTTGTGAGTGAAAAAACGCCTACAGAAATTGCCAGAATGCTTGAGAAAGAATTGTCTAAATTCATTAAAGATCCCATTGTGACAGTGAGCATTGGTGGTTTTGAAGGCCCTTATAAAGAGCAGGTTCGTGTTATTGGACAGGCTGCTCAGCCGCAATCTCTTCCTTATAGCGAAGATATGACCTTATTGGATTTAATGATTGCTGTCGGTGGTTTGACAGAATTTGCTGATGGTAATAAAGCCATTTTATCTCGTATTGAAAATGGCGAACAAAAACAATACACCATTCGTATTGAAGATCTGATTCAAAATGGTGACCTGCAGGCTAATGTTAATATTCTGCCAGGTGATATTCTTATTATCCCTGAAGCCTGGTTTTAATATAATGAGTTCTAATCAGTATTTATTTTAGAATTAATTATAGGGAAACTTGATGCAGGAAATATTGGCCCAGATACTTGGTTACCTGAAGGGGATATGGAACAAACGCTGGCAAGCCATGCTTATTGCATGGTTTGTCAGTTTGGCTGGTTGGGGAGGAGTGTATTTATTGCCCGATCAATTTGAGTCAAAGGCAAAAATCTATATTGATACCCAATCTCTTCTAAAACCCTTATTAAAAGGTTTAACAGTCGAAACTAATGTGGATCAGCAGATCAATTTAATGGTTCGGACATTATTGACTCGCCCAAATGTTGAAAAGATTATACGCCTGTCTGATCTTGACTTGCGAGTAAACAGCGATAGTGAATTTGATGGATTGGTTAAGCAACTTCAGAAGAAAATCAAGTTTGTTTCAAAAAGGCGCACCAATAAAAATGTATACGACCTGTCCTATGAGGACAGATCACCAGAAACTGCACAAGTTGTACTGCAATCGGTCATTACCGTTTTTATTGAAAATACCATTGGTGAAAGTAAAGAAGAAAGTGTTTCCGCTCGTAACTTTTTAAAAAGCCAAATTAAAGAATATGAAAAAAGATTATTAAAATCTGAAAATAAGCTCAAGGATTTTAAACAAAAAAATGTTGGCATGTTACCCTCTGCTGGAGGAAAAGATTACTATGCCCGAATGGAGCAGGCAAAAAGTACTCTTGATGAGTCAAAGCTTAACTTGAAAGAAGCAAAAAGAAGGCAGGATGCCATTCAAAAAGAACTGAATAGTTTTGTTGCAAGCTTAAAATCATCAGGTTCTGGTCCAGGAATAGTCACATCCTTTGATGACAGGATTGACAGTTTAAATACTAATCTTGATGATCTATTGTTAAATTATACCGATAGCCACCCTGATGTTTTATCCATAAGACGAGTGCTTGATAATCTGGTTAAAAAGCAGCAGCAGGAACTGACAGATTTAAAGAAATCAGCCAATGGAAATTCGGGTAGCATGTCATTAAATCCACTCTACCAGGAACTTAAAATTAACCTTGGTGTTGCAAAAGCTGAGGTTGAATCCTTGACGGTTCGTGTCAATGAATATCAGAATCGTTATGAAAAGCAGCAGCATCTGGTTAATACGGTTCCAGAAATTGAAGCACAACTTGTCGCTCTGAACCGTGATTACCAGATCACCAAAGACAAATACGAAGAATTCTTAAAGAGAAGAGAGTCAGCATCGATTGCCGAAAGCGTTGACCAAACTACAGAGAGTGTACAATTTAAAGTGATTGAGGCACCTAGAGTTGAATATAAGGCTGTGGGGCCTAATAGAATACTTTATTCCAGTGGGGTATTAATTTTAGCACTTGGCGCTGGTCTTGGTTTTTCTTTTTTATTATCACAGGTCAGGCCAGTTGTTATGTCTGGAAGGCAGATAGCGCAGTTGACAGGGCTTCCTATTTTAGGGAGTGTCTCTGCAGTTGTTTCTCCAGCACAAAGAACTCGAAGAGCTCTTATGGTGATCAGTTATTTTTCATTATTCGCAATGCTTCTTGTCGGTTATGGGGCATTAATGGGGTGGTATATTATTTCCAGTGCAGTTTAAAATTTGTTTTTGCAATTTATTGGCAACTGGGGATAAGGGACGAATATTATGGGTACAATTGAAGAAGCGCTAAGAAAAAAAGCAACTCGTACAACTGAAGTGACAGAGACTGCACAGTTTGATGATGAGCCTGAGCAACAAGTACAAGCAGAGTGGGATGCTTCTTCCGTTGAGAAGACACCAAAGATGCACATTGGTCGTGTGGGCGAATCAAGTAGTTCCTCATCTCAATCTGTAGAAATAGATATTAAACATTTAATTAATCAGGGTTTTTTAAATCCAGATGATGCACAGTCCGAAATAAATGAAGAATTCAGACAAATAAAAAGACCGTTGCTAAATAATATCCGAGGTAAATCAGCCCATGTTATTGATAAGGCAAATTTAATCCAGGTAACAAGTTCATTACAAGGTGAAGGCAAAACATTTAATGCGATTAATCTGGCATTAGCAATGGCCATGGAAATGGATTTCAAAGTGCTTCTGGTTGACGCAGATGTTGTGAAGCCCTCGGTTGCAAAGGAATTAAATATCAAAACTGATAAGGGGCTGATTGAATATTTATCCGGTGAAGTGAGTGAATTGTCTGAACTTATGTTAAACACGAATATTCCTAAATTAACCATTCTTCCTGCAGGTAACCGACATAATCTGACGACAGAATTAGTCAGCAGTGATGTGATGGAGCACTTGTTTACAGAATTATCTGGCCGATACAGTGACCGGGTTGTGATTATTGATTCTCCACCTATTTTACAAACCAATGAATCCGTTCTTATTTCCCAGAAAGTTGGTCAAATTGTTTTTATTGTTGAGCAGAATAGTACGGCGCAGTCGGATGTTGAAAGTGCAATTTCAAAATTGGATGCAAATGCTGTGATAGGGGTTGTGATGAATAAATCACGCTCAGGAGAAACAGGCAGTTATTATGGTTATGGTTCAGAGTAAAAACTTATGATTCTTAAAACTCATATTCTGAAAAACTTTTTATTCGCAGGCACAATTTTATTGGCTGTCAATTATGCAAATGCAAAAGAGATTGAATTTTCACCTGCCTTAACGGTTGGTACTGGTTATTCTGATAATATTGAACTTGATCATACCAATGAAAAGTCTAGTGCTTATGTCCGAGTTACTCCGAGTGTTCAGTTTAAAAAAGAAGGAGCGAGAGTTAAAAGCCAGCTTGATTACAATGTAACAGGTCTGTTTTACACATCTGAAAGTGATTTAAACGACGTACAACACCGCCTGTTTGCAAATGTTGAATCAGAACTGATCAAGCATTCAATATTTCTTGATCTTAATGCAACGGTTTCACAGCAACTATTGGACAGCTCAAGAAATTCATCATCGGATGGTATTAGTGGTTCTGAAAATTTAACAGAGACCTATACCTATGGTTTTTCACCATATTGGGAGAAAAAATGGCAGAATTTTGCCAGCTCAACTCTTAGATATAACTATGATGAAGTAATCTATAGCGGCAGTAGCAACAATGGCCGAAATAGTGGTGGTGATGACAGCAAGCAGAACCGCATTTCTCTGGACGTTGAGAGCGGCATTGCATTTACTCAATATTTCTGGAATTTTAATTATGCATATAATGATACGTCTTATGATATCAATAGAAGCACACGTACAGAAACCTATAGAGCTGTACTGGGATACCACTACTCAAGAAGATTAGACTTTACTTTTACTACCGGTTATGAAGATTACAATGATGGTCGGGATGATGGTGGAACAGGCTGGCGAGTAGGCTTTGTATGGGATCCCAGTCCTCGAAACCATTTGGAAGTTGAAGCAGGGCATCGTTTTTTTGGCAATACTTATCTCCTGGATTTTACTCATCGCGGCCGACTTTTTACCTGGAATATTAACTATAATGACTCGATTGTTGATACTCGAAGTCAAATTATAAATAATAATAATAGCCAACAGGAAAATCCTGACAACATTATAGTACCGCTTACAAACTTCACCGCTCAATATTATTTGAGTCGACGCTTCTCCGGGGATGTCAGCTATACTCACAAAAAATCAACCGTTCGTTTTGGGGTATTTAATGAAAGACGCTACTTTACGGATTCTGATAAAAAAGATGAAACTGATACTGGTGTTAATTTAAGTTGGGATTTAAATGTTGGCCGTCGGACTAATATGACCACCAGAGTTTCCTGGGATAAACTGGAAGATTTACAAATAAATAATACCCAGGATCGTCGAGAGTTTAGTTGGTCTTTAAGCAGGACTCTGACTCCAACAATGACTGGATTTTTAACAATATCTCATCGTGAAAATGATGCAGATGTACATTTTGATGAGTATACAGAAAATTCGATCTCTCTAAATGTAACTAAAACCTTTTAATTTTATTGTTTCAAAAAAACAACTTAAGACAGCTGCAATTCTTTTTTTTCCTGAGGCTGTTTTATGTCAGATAAGAGTTTAAACGATGTATAAAGATTATTATAACCTTAAGCGTAATCCCTTTCAGATGACGCCAGATCCACGAATATTTTTTGCCAGCAAGGGTCATAAAAGAGCTTTGTCATATCTTCAGTATGGCTTAAGTCAGGGTGAAGGTTTTATTGTTATTACGGGTGATATTGGAACCGGGAAAACAACCATAGTAAAAAACCTGATTGCCGGGCTGGATCATCAGACTTATATTGCTAAAGAATTAGTCACTACTCAACTGGAAGATCATGATCTGATGGAAATGATCTGTGAATCATTTGAACTCATTTCAAAAGGGCTGAGTAAAGCGGCTCTGCTAAACCAATTTAAGGCTTTCTTAAATTCAGCAAATAAACTGGGGCGTCGGGTTGTACTCGTTGTTGATGAAGTACAAAATCTGCCGCCTAAAACGGTTGAAGAGCTAAGAATGTTATCAAATTTTCAAGTTGATAATAAACCCTTAATTCAAAGTTTTCTGGTTGGGCAAAAGGAATTTATAAAAACCTTGCAAGCGGATTCAATGGAGCAGTTACGTCAAAGGGTCATTGCATCCTGTCATTTAGGACCATTAAAATCTGAAGAAACTAAATTTTATATTAATTATCGACTTGAAGAATCGGGCTGGAATGGTGGCCAGTTATTTGATGACCGGGCTATGCGGTTAATTCATGAACTGACGGAAGGGGTGCCCAGAAGAATTAATGTTTTTTGTGATCGGATTTTATTATTTGGTTACCTTGAAGAAATTACTTTTTTCACCCCGGAGCATATTAAAACAGTTGCTGATGAACTGGCAGAAGAAGTAACCAGTCCAATCAAAGCAGAAAAGCATGAAGAGATTAATTCGTATCTCACTGAATTACAGCAGACCAGCTATCAGACACAGGATTTAGATTCACAGCTCGAATCGATTGCTAATGCTTCTGAAGAACGTGAAAAAATTGAGTCTAAGTCAGAAGAACCCGTTGCAGCAGAGCATGAGAAAGAGCAAATTTCTCAGCCTGTTGCACAGCATGGAGAAACAAAAGAGTCACTAACATCAGACTTTGTCGATATTGATGAAACGATTAAAGATTTTGAAAGCCGGGTTGAACAAGAAATTGCTGCATTTAAAAATTCCTTAGATAAGAAATTCTAACTGTAGTTATCAAATGTTAAAGAAACATATTATAAAAAATGCCATGACGGTGGACGTTGAAGATTATTTCCAGGTTTCAGCCTTTGAAAATTGCATTTTAAGAGCCGACTGGGATGATCTGCCTCATCGTGTTGAACTAAATACCAATAGAATTCTGGATCTTTTTGAAACACATGAAGTAAAAAGTACTTTTTTTGTTTTAGGTTGGGTTGCTGAACGTTATCCTGCTTTGGTAAAAAGGATTGTAGCTCAGGGACATGAACTCGCTAGCCATGGTTATGGGCACCAAAGAGCAACAATGCAGTCCCCTGCCGAGTTTAGAGAGGACATCAGTAAAGCCAAAAAGATTCTGGAAGAAATGTCAGGCGTTCAGGTGACTGGATATCGTGCTCCGAGCTATTCAATTTCTAAACACAATCTGTGGGCTCAGGATGAGTTATTTGCAGCGGGTTATCTTTATAGCTCAAGTGTTTACCCTGTTAAACATGATCTTTATGGTATTCCGGATGCTCCACGGTTTGCCTATCGATGCGAAAGCGGCTTATTAGAAATTCCCGTCACAACGGTTAAACTATTCAATAAAAATTTCCCTGCGGGCGGCGGTGGATTTTTTCGACTTTATCCTTACCCCCTGTCTCGGTGGAACATTCAACAGGTTAATAAGAAAGATCAAGAGTCTGCAATTTTTTATTTTCATCCATGGGAAATCGATCCTGAGCAGCCGAGACAGTCTGAAGCAAGCCTGAAATCACGATTTAGACACTATTTAAATCTCCATAAAACAGAAAACCGCCTTAAACATCTTTTGAAAGATTTTCAATGGGGTAGAATGGATGAAATTTTCCTATAATGCTTAATATCAATGAAAAACTAAAGGCATATCAATCCCTTCATTTTTTAATTGCTGCATTAATACTGTGGGCACTAACTTATGCTCAAACACTCTATTCGATGGTTGAGATTTGGTGGCGCTCCGAAACATTTGCACACGGCTTCCTAATCTTTCCTATCTCCTTATATCTAATCTATCAAAAGAGAGATCTGTTTAATTCAACTCAGAAGCAGCCCAGTTTTATTTTTTTAGTACTCTTGATTTTTACTGTTTTGATTTGGGTTGTTGCAAATGCGGTTGATGTCATTGTTATACAACAACTGATGGTCATTTTTATGCTGCCTTTTATTGTGGGCACTCTTTATGGCTGGCAACTTGTAAGGCAATATTTATTTCCCTTTTTTTATCTCCTGTTTGCTGTGCCTATTGGTGAGTTTCTCATTCCAAAACTGCAGCAGATCACTGCGGCTATTACTGTTTTTGGACTAGAAGTATCACAAATTCCAGTTTATAGCGAAGGGATGTTTATATCCATTCCTTCAGGTGATTTTGAAGTGGCTATTGCCTGTAGCGGTATTCGTTATCTGATAGCCTCTCTTGCTCTTGGTACGTTATATGCCTATTTGATGTATTCCAGCTACATCAAACGTGGGGTTTTCATTCTGGCATCTCTTTTTGTTCCTATAGTGGCTAATGGCATAAGAGCTTATGGCATTGTTTTAATTGCCCATCTGAGTGATATGAAATATGCAACAGGTGTTGATCATTTAATTTATGGCTGGTTATTTTTTGGCTTTGTCATTTTCATTTTGTTTTATATAGGCAGTTTTTGGGAAGATAAGGCTGATGATGAAAATGCTGAAATTGAGCAACCAGAAAGTGAGACTCCTGGTTCTCTTTTAGGATCAGGCAAAGCACAAAAATCTTTTCTGGCTGGCCTTACACTCATAATGCTGGCGGGGCCCATTTACTCTATGTGGTTGTTGAGTCAGCAGCAGCTAAATAACAATTCATTATTGACTGTCCCTGATGTGGCTGGAAATTGGATTTTGTCTGAAAGGGCTGGAAATCAATGGAGCCCTATTTTTATTAATGCAGATAAGGAAATTCGAGTTGATTATGTCAACTCGAATAATGATAAAAAAGTTTATTTTTATAAAAATGAATATCTGTTTGAAACTCAAGGAAAAGAATTAGTTAATAGTATGAATCACTTTTATAACCATAATCGATGGATTGTGATCAAAAAGAGCATACAGAGCATTAACTCAAATCAAGTGATTGAATATGATTTACGCTCAAATCAAGGTAAATTAGTTGTTTGGGGCTGGTATGAGGTACTTGGTGTAAAATTAACACACCCAATTATGATAAAAATAGTCCAGGCCTGGGGGAAAATAAGCTCGAAGGATGCCGGAGGGCACTTTACGGCCATAGCCTCACCCTATTTTGAAAATGTATCAGACGGTAGAACACATTTAAATGCTTTTTATAAGCAACATTTCTTAGAAAAATGAAACAACTTGAGTAACTATTATAAAATTAACTATGGCAATAGCTTAAAGAAGCATAATTAAATGAAGGTTTGTAAATGAAAATATTGGTGACCGGAGCAGCTGGTTTTATTGGTTCTAAACTCTCAGAAGAACTTGTTTCCCGTGGTGATGATGTCGTTGGGATTGATATTCTTAATGACTACTATGATGTCAGGCTTAAAGAAGCCCGCTTGAAACGGATTGAGGAAACACTTGCTTGCGTAAGCTCTGATAAAAAAGGGACTTTTCGTTTTATAAAAATGGATCTGGCTGATCGAAAATCAATGGAAGATTTATTTGCTGAGGAACAATTTGACAAGGTGATGAACCTGGCTGCCCAGGCCGGTGTCCGTTATTCAATTGAAAACCCCTTGTCTTATGTCGATAGTAATATTGTTGGTTTTGCACACATTCTGGAAGGTTGTCGCCATAATAAGGTTAAACATCTGGTATATGCCTCATCAAGCTCTGTTTATGGCTTAAATGAAAGTATGCCTTTTTCAATTCATGATAACGTGGATCATCCCATTTCATTGTACGCCGCATCAAAAAAATCCGGTGAACTCATGGCGCATACATATAGCCATCTTTATCGATTACCAACCACGGGGTTGAGATTTTTTACAGTTTATGGGCCCTGGGATCGTCCGGATATGGCCTTGCAAAAATTTGCAAAATCTATCTTTGAAGATAAAGCTATCGATGTTTATAACTATGGCAAGCATCGCCGAGACTTTACATATATTGATGATATCGTAGAGGGTATTATCCGAGTGCTTGATAATGTTGCTGAGCCCAATCCGGATTGGAGTGGTCAAACACCTGATTCAGCAACCAGTCCTGCCCCATGGCGTATCTATAATATTGGTAATCAACAACCTGTTGAGCTGATGACCTATATTGAGACATTAGAAAAACATCTGGGTAAAACGGCTGAAAAAAATCTGTTGCCGCTTCAGCCTGGAGATGTCCCTGACACCTATGCAGAAGTGAGTGATCTGGTTCGAGACGTTGACTATAAACCTTCTACAACCGTAGACAAAGGTATCAAAGCATTTGCGCTGTGGTATAAAGATTATTATAAGGTTAGTTAAGCTGTTCCTTTAATTTATAAGTGCATTGATTAATGAAAGTAAAGCATCTATTACACTCAGATCAGGGATCATGGGATCAATATGTTAAAGAGCACCTCAATGGTACTATTTATCATACGATAGCCTGGAAAAATATAGTCGAGCGTCATTTTGGTAAAAAAACAAAGTATTTGCTGGTTGAAGATAACAATAAAATACTGGCAATATTACCCTTAGTTTTTTTTAAGTCAGCGCTGTTTGGTGAATTTATAGTGTCCTTCCCCTATGTCAACTATGGAGGAATGCTGTATTCAGATGAGCAGGCAAAACAACTCCTCTTAGATGCAGCGGAAAAACTATTAGTCTCCTCCAGCTCAGACTTTATTGAGCTAAGGAGCATGCAGGAAAATGAATTTGACTTGCCTGTTAAGTCTAAAAAAGTGACCTATTATCTGAGCTTGCCTGACTTAGAGCTGCCAGACTATGAAGAAGCTTTGATGAAGCAGTTCAAAGCCAAATTAAGAAGTCAGATCCGGCGTCCTATTAAGGAAGGCATGTATGCAAAAGTCCTTTCCAAAGAGGGTTTAGATGATTTTTATAATATTTTTGCAATTAAGATGCGTGAGCTAGGTACCCCTGTCTATGCAAAAGATTTTTTTAGTACTATTCTGAATGAATTACCTGAACATGCAAAAATTATTATTATTTTTTCCAAAGATGAAATTCCTGTAGCAGCTGCTTTTTTGATCCACTATAAAGGAATGATGGAAATTCCCTGGGCTGCCACATTAAGGCGTTATGATAAACTCAGTCCAAATATGCTGCTTTATTTTGAAGTCCTGAAATATGCTATGAAGCAACAGTGTACAATTTTTGATTTTGGGCGATGTACTAAAGGCAGCGGGACTTATCGCTTTAAAAAGCAATGGGGTGGTGAGGAGAAAACACTTTTTTGGTATTATATGCTTAGAGAAGGGCAAGGAATACCTGAGGTGAATCCCAATAATCCCAGGTATAAAATAGCCATTAAAGTCTGGCAGAAATTACCTTTAACTGTGACCAAATTATTTGGTCCGGCATTAGTTAAACACATACCATAATAATAATGATCAATGTCCCAATTACAATTTGCGAAACAATGGGTATCAGGAGAAATGCTGAGCCCATTACGATAGGCGTTCCTTTTGCACAAGGCCAGATAGTACAGACAGATAGCTTGTTATTAAGCTGCCATAACACTATTATTCCATGTCAAATAGAAATAACAGCAAGCTGGTTTGATGGCAGTATCAAGTGGGCTCTGTTAAATTTTCAGCTGGATCTTGAGCAAAATTCTAAAAAAATACTGTATTTACAAAATAATATTCACGCCGAATATGAGTCTGAACAGGTTGCAGCATTGCCTGCTATTGTTGTTGATGAATCCGCACAAGAGATCCGTATTGATACGGGGCATACACAATTTGTTTTAAATAAGTCTGAGCTGAAGCCATTTGATGCAGTCTTCCAGGATACTAAGCAAATTATTGATAATACGCAGTGTCAGGTAATACTAGAAGACAGTTCAGGGCAGAGCCTGAAACCTCGGATAAAGAAAATAACCATACCCCCGGTAGAAAATTATTTAAGTACAAATTATTTACGTACAATGGTTTTAATTGAGGGGGAATTCACAAGGAGTGATGGTGAGTTTTTTTCAGGGTTCACAAGTAAATTAACTTTTTATTCAGGAAAATCGCTCACTAAATGGGACTTTACATTGCATAATCCCAGAGCGGCAAAGCATAATGGCGGAGTGTGGGATCTGGGTGATAAGGGCTCTGTTTATTTTAAAAAACTCATTAGCACAATTGAAATTAATTCAGTTGAAGAGCTGGAGTGGAAAGAAAATGTGGATTGCCAATGGCAGAATCAGGGATCCAGAAACATTCTTATTTATCAAGATTCAAGCGGTGGTGAAAACTGGAATTCACAAAATCATCTGAATAAGGATGCAAAAGTACCACTTAAATTCAGAGGGTTTCGTTGCAATGACAAGGATGAAGTCATCAAAAAAGGGGATAGGGCAAATCCTTTTATTCATGTTAATTCAAGCAAGCTGAAAGTAACAGCTTGTATTAAACAGTTTTGGCAAAATTTTCCTAAGGCTATGTCGTTTGAAAGCAATAAGCTGGTTGAAAATAATAAACTGATATTATCGTTGTTCCCAGAACAGTTTGGTGATCAATTTGAATTACAGGGTGGAGAAAAAAAGACACACACTCTATTTCTTGATTTTAATGAAAACAAAGATAATCTGGACTATTGTCAGGATCCTCTTATAGCAAAGATACCAGCTTCCTACTATTTAGAAACCGGGGTTTTTCCACTATTGCCGGAACAAAAGGAAAACTCTGAGCTGAGTCAACTCATTCAGGCCGGTCTTGATGATGAGAATAATTTTTTTGCTAAGCGAGAAATTATTGATGAATATAGCTGGCGAAATTTTGGTGATATATTTGCCGATCATGAATCTCTCTATACAAAAGACAGCCGCCCCAATATTTCACATTACAATAACCAGTATGATCCCATAAATGGTTTTGCACAGCAATTTATCTTAACGGGTGATGATAAATGGTTTGAATTAATGAGCGATCTGGCTCAACATGTTGTTGATATTGATATCTACCATACCAAAGATGATCGACATGAATATAATGGCGGTTTATTTTGGCATACCAATCATTATGTGGATGCTGCGACCAGTTCTCATCGAACCTTTTCTAAAACTCACCTTGAAGATGAGCCTGATATTGGTGGTGGGCCGGCATGTGAGCATTGCTACACGACAGGGCTTGCTACCCATTATTTTTTGAGTGGCTCACAGTCATCCCGAGATGCCGTCCTGTTACTGGCACAATGGATGACAAAACTCCATGAAGGTAATGGTGGCTTTTTTGAATGCTTATTAAAGCTGAAGCAAGATGACTTGTCCCTTATAAAACAATTATTCAAGGGTAAATCTGTATTAAAATATGACTATCCATTTCATCGCGGCACTGCAAACTATATCAATACTTTATTGGATGCGTATAGTGTCACTTCAGAGTTAACTTATTTAAGACAAGTTGAAAAAGTTATTCACTCGTTATGTCATCCCAATGATGATATATCGAGTCGAAATCTGGAGGATCTGGAGACTGTAGCAACCTGGTCCTATACGGTTATATTACAGGCAATTATAAAATATTTGTCTGTTAAAATGTCCATTAAAGAAATTGATCAGGATTTCTTCTATGCCAGAGATTGTTTAATTCATTATACGGATTGGATGCTGGAAAATGACGGGCCCTATCTTGACAGACCTGAAGTTCTGGAATTTCCAAATCATACCTGGGTTGCTCAAGATTTACGAAAAGCTTATATCCTTTCTTTTGCTGCAAAATTTAATCCAGAAAAACAACAATTATACACAGAAAAAGCAAATTTTTTCCTCACCTATGTTATTGATAAGCTAAAACAACATAGCACTCGAACGTATACGCGTATACTGGTTATTTTAATGCAGAATCAAGTAACTGTCAGTCAGCAGAGTACAGAGCAGGAATGGGATAAGGATATTGTTTCTAATCGCAATCAGTATAAAAATGAAAAAAGTCCAAACTATTCACTACTGGGATTGTTATCAAAAATAGTCTCTGAGCTTTTTTCCAGTCTGTTCAAGTTGTCTATTAAAAAGGAATATTTGTGGATAAAATTAAGGCTAGGTCACTAACAGGTTTACTATGAAAGAAAAAATTAAAGTGCTGCAGTTTATCTGTCCAACTGGATTTTATGGTGCCGAGCGCTGGATTTTAGCCTTAGTTAATAATAGTGATCCTGAGCAAGTGATACATGAACTTGCTGTGACACAGGAGTCAGAAAACCAAAATCTTGAAATTGTGAAGCAATTTCCAGAAAAACTTGAGGCTCATGAAATTCCTATGAGTGGGCGTTTTGACCGCTCAGTAATTAAAAAATTAGCCGCACTGATTAAACAACAACAGATTGATATTATTCATACTCATGGCTACAAGTCTGATATCATTGGCTTATTAGCAGCAAAGAAAGCTGGCATTAAATGTGTCGCAACACCTCATGGTTTTGGTACCTCAAAAGAACTTAAGCTCCGAGCTTTTACCTGGCTGGGAGCATTCAGCCTACGCTATTTTGATAAGGTAGTACCCCTATCAAAGCAATTATTAGATGAAGTCACTGAATACGGCGTAGCAGAAAAAAAACGTGTCTATATTAGAAATGCAGTTGATTTAACTGAAGTGGATGAATTTTTAGCTCAAAAAACAAAAACTGAAATGAAAGCCAAAGGTGAGCAAAAGAAACAAATTGGTTTTATTGGTCAGATGATCCCCAGGAAAAACATTAAAGATGCTATCGATATTTTTAATCAATTATGGATTAAAAATAACAATATGGAATTTCTTTTATTAGGGGATGGTGGAAGCCGGGAAGAACTTGAAAAATATGCACTTTCATTGCCTTCAGCAAAAGATATTAAGTTTTTAGGATTTCGCAATGATCGACTGGATCGATTAAAGGATCTCGACCTGTTTGTTATGACTTCAGAAGATGAAGGTATTCCTCGCTGTTTAATGGAAGCCTGTGCGATGGAGATCCCTGTGGCTGCTTATAATATTCCCGGAATTGATCAGTTGATCACTCATAAAGAAACTGGCTTGTTAGCTCCTTTTGGTGATAAAGAAACACTTGCACAATACTGGGACACACTACTCAATGATGTCAGTTATTCCCAAAAACTGGCACAAGCATCAAGACAATTTGTGGTGGAAAAATACTCTGGTCAGCGTATGGCCAGAGAATATTTTGAACTGTTCAGTGATTTGCTATGTGTGGAATAGCAGGCTTTACACGTTTTTTTAACCCCTTTGGTGATCAATCCACCCTGGAAAAAATGGGCCATGTCATCAGGCATAGAGGGCCGGATGCCAGAGGGATCTACCTCAATGATAATGTTGGCCTCTGCCACCAGCGTTTGAGTATTATCGATCTGTCTTCTTCTGGAAATCAGCCCATGTTTTCACAAGACAACAATTATAGTATTGTTTTTAATGGTGAGATATATAATTTTCCAGAGCTGCGTAAGGAGCTTCAGGCAAAAGGATATACATTCAGCTCCCATACAGACACTGAAGTTATTTTAGGCCTGTATCAGGAATATGGCGCTGAATGTATCAGCCGATTAAATGGTATGTTTGCCATCGCGCTTTGGGATAATATAAAAAAAGAACTTTTTTTAGCAAGGGATCGAATCGGTAAAAAACCACTGTATTATTATTCCGATGGTCAGGATATTGTTTTTGCTTCTGAAATAAAAGCAATTTTGCAGGTAGACAATATTCCCAGAGAAATACAATTGGATGCCCTCTATGATTATTTTACCTATCAATATATACCGGATCCTAAAACAATTTTTAAAAATATTCATAAGCTCAAACCGGGCTGCTGGATGATTGTTTCCAGAGATGGCATCAAAGAAAAACAATATTGGGATGTTTCATTCAAGGATGTCTCTGCGCGCTCACAACAGGAAACTTCCGAAAAACTGCTGAATCAATTAAGAGAAAGTACCCAACGGCGTATGATCAGTGATGTCCCTCTGGGGGCTTTTTTAAGTGGCGGGGTTGATTCCAGTGCAGTGGTTGGGCTGATGGCTGAAAATAGCTCAAAGCCAGTGACAACTTGCTCTATTGGTTTTGATTCAAAAAAATATGATGAAGTTCAGTATGCAAAGCTTATTGCCGGGAAATTTTCTACGGATCACCATGAACTGACTGTTAAAGAAAATGTCGCGGCACACATAGAAGATATTGTTTCCTATTTTGATGAACCCTTTGCCGATCCTTCTCTGATACCCACTTACTATGTTTCCAAATTGGCTAGACAGGAAGTGACAGTAGCCATTGCCGGAGATGGTGGTGATGAAAATTTTGCCGGCTATGAAAAATACAGTGTGGATAATTTTGAAAATCGTTTGAGAAATTTATTTCCGGCCTTTATTCGCAATACATTATTTCAGCCAATGGCTCAGTTGTTATCCACTCAAAATAATGTGCTCTTTAGAAAGGGATGTACATTACTGGATACACTGAGTAAAACACCAGAACATGGTTTCTTTTTGAGTAACTCATTTTGTACCGATAAATTATGGGATCAGCTGGCCAATCAGCAGTTAAAAACTAATTTGCAAGATTATCACCCTTCAGCAATCACTGAATCCTATTATCACCAGGCAGATACAGATGATCATCTATCTAAAATTCTGTATACAGATATAAAAACATACCTGCCAGGTGATATTTTAGTTAAAGTGGATCGAATGAGTATGGCAAATTCTCTGGAAGTCAGAGCACCGATATTAGATTATAATATTGTTGAATATGCCGCCCAAATACCTCCAAACTTAAAATTGCATCATGGTGAAAAAAAGTATATTTTAAAAGAAAGCTTCAAAGCGATGCTGCCGTCAGATATTTTATACAGAAAAAAAATGGGCTTTTCTGTGCCCCTTGCGGACTGGTTCAGAACTGAGATTAAAGACTTTGCAGAGACAAAACTCTTTCAGGCTGACAGCGGCCTGGCAAACTACTTTCAAATAAAAGAGCTGAAAAATATATGGGAGACTCATCAAGCTGGCAACAGAGATTATTCCACTATTTTGTGGAGCTGTCTGATGTTTGAATTATGGTTTCAAGAGTATATGCAATGAAATTTTCCATTATAATACCAGCCTACAATGAAGAAATCTTTTTGCCGGCTTGTCTGGAATCAATAAAACAACAGTCACTTCCAGCCGATCAATTTGAAGTCATTGTTATTGATAATGGCTCGACAGATAAAACTCGTTCCATTGCTGAAGAATATGGTGCGACGGTTATTGTTGATGAGCAGTGTAATGTTTCAGGCTTAAGAAATCTGGGGGCAAAACAGGCGACAGGGAGTGTTCTTGCCTTTATTGATGCGGACTGTACCGCATCGAAAAACTGGCTGAATTCTGCATTGGCTTATATTGATGATGACTCGGTGTCAGCCTGGGGCGCTCCACCAGGAGTGCCCGAAGATGCATCATGGGTGCAAAAAAGCTGGTTTAATCTGAGAAAAAAAATGGAAATGCGGATAAGTGTTGACTGGCTTGAGTCCATGAATCTTTTTGTTCGTAAAGATGATTTTTTTTCTATCGGGGGATTTAATGATTCATTGATCACCTGTGAGGATGTAGATTTTTCGTATAGGCTTGGGGAAAAAGGACAGATCATATCTGATAATCGTATTCAGGTGGTTCATTATGGAGAAGCTAAAACTGTTCGTCAATTTATCAAAAAAGAATTTTGGCGGGGTATTAGCAATTATAATGGTGTTTTTAGCCATGGCATAAAATTATCAGAACTCTCCAGTCTGCTATTCCCAGTGTATTTTGCTTTTTTTATACCAGTGATTCTGTTGTTGGCAGCTTTTTTTGAAAGTAAATTTATTAGTATTTTGGCAATAATAGCTCTTTTATTGCCAGCAGCAGGTGTTGCATTTAAATTATTAAAAAAGAAACTGTCTTTAGTTGAAAGCATGCAGCTGCAATTTTTAATCCATATTTACTTTGTGGTCCGGACTGTATCTGCTTTTAAAGGTCTGCTCAATCAGTATAGAAAATAATTATGAAGTCATTACTTTACCTTGTTCATCGCATACCCTATCCGCCTAATAAAGGCGATAAAATACGCTCGTATAATATATTGCGCTACTTATCACAATTTTATGAAATTTATCTGGGCACCTTTATTGATACTCCGGAAGATCTTCAATATCAGGAAAAAGTAAGCTCCTATTGCATACAGTCACATTTTGAAGAAATTAATCCGAGACTCTGCAAAATTAAAAGTTTAACAGGCTTTTTATCAGGGCAGGCTCTGTCAATTCCTTATTATTCATCGAACACAATGCAGCAATGGGTCGATAAGGTTATTAAAGAAAATGATATCAAAACCGTGCTGGCCTTTTCATCGCCAATGGCGCAATTTGTTATGGAGAAAGACTCCTTACATAAAGTGATGGATTTTATTGATATTGATTCAGATAAATGGAAGCAATACAGTCAGTCACATAAAGGTCTGATGGGGCATATTTATGCACGTGAAGCAGAGTATTTGTTTCACTATGAAAAACAAATTGCCGATAAATTTGATGCCAGTACTTTTGTTTCAAATAAAGAAGCCGCCCATTTTAAACAGTTAATCAATAATCAAAAAAATACTGTAAGCGGAGTATCTAATGGCATTGATTTTGCCTATTTTGATCCAGATCTGGATCATGAGATGCCCTACCCAATAGATAAAAAGATATTAGTCTTTGTTGGGGCAATGGATTATTGGGCAAATTGTGATGCCGTTATCTGGTTTGCTGAGACAATCTTTAAAAAACTACATCAGCTGGATAACAACTATCAGTTTTATATCGTTGGTTCAAATCCAGCAAAAAGTGTTCAAAAACTAGCACAACAGGCGGGTGTCTTTGTCACTGGAAGAGTGGATGATGTCAGACCTTATATTGCACATGCTTTTATATCTGTGGCGCCACTTCGAATCGCACGAGGCATTCAAAATAAAGTCCTGGAAGCCATGGCGATGAACAAAGTGGTTATCGCGACTGAGAATGCAATGGAAGGTATAGAAATTAATGATGAGATAGCAGCCTGTGTTGAAGATTCTGTAGATGGTCAGGTAAAGATCATCCAAGATATAGCCCGAGAGGGTAATGCCTTGCAGCTGGGTGAGAGTTTACGACAGTGGGTGAAAAATAAATATCAATGGGATGCTGTGCTGGAGCCGTTAAAAACAATTATTGAAGACAAATCTGTGGCCAAGAATGAAAATTAAAATTTTACATGTCACTTATGATATGGCCATAGGCGGTACGGAACAAGTGATCCGTCAACTGGTTGAAAATACCGATCCGGAAAAATTTGAAGTTGCTATCTTATGTCTTGAAAATAATATTGGTGAGATTGGTCAGGAGCTGATTAAACAAGGCATTAAAGTCTCAAAGCTAAAGCGTCAGGAGGGTTTTGATTTCTCACTGCTCCGGGCTATCAGACAATTCATTCTGGAAAATCAAATTGATATCTTACATTGCCATCAGTATACCCCTTATTCTTATGGCGTTCTGGCATCATTTTTTACTGCTGTTAAAGTGATCTTTACCGAGCATGGTCGCTTTTACCCGGATTCCAGCAGTTGGAAGAGACGCATAATCAATCCTGTGCTGGCAATGGTGACGGATCGTATTACATCAATTTCTGAGGCAACCAGAGAGGCTTTGATCCGCTATGAGTTCCTTCCGGGAAAACAAATACAGGTGATCTATAATGGTATTGCTGACTTAAGCAAAAAAACCTATGATGTTTTAACACTTAGAAATGAATTAGGCCTTGATGACAATAATATTGTTCTAGGCACAATCTCCCGGCTGGATCCCATTAAAAATCATCAGATGATGTTGGCAGCCTTTAAGAGTGTGGTGATGCAATATCCGGAAGCTAGACTGCTTATTGTCGGTGATGGCCCTCTTATGCAGGAGCTGAAGCAGCAATGTGAGCAATTAGACATTGTCAATAAAGTTATCTTTACAGGCTTTATTATTGAACCCCAGAAACTTCTGAAAATTATGGATATTTTTCTATTGCCTTCATTAAGTGAAGGAACTTCTATGACGCTTCTGGAAGCCATGTCTTTTTCCAAACCCTGTATTGTAACCGACGTTGGCGGCAATCCAGAAATTGTAAAAAATGAAGAAACGGGATTAATTATACCCAGTGGTGATATTAATGCGCTCACAAAATCTTGTCTGGACTTGATTAATAACAAGCAAAAGCAAATCACATTAGGACAAAAGGGCAGAGAACGATATAAGAAATCTTTTAGTGTCACTAATATGATTGCTGAATTTGAAGCCTTATATGGTTCAGTTTTGAAAGAGTAAAATGAATAATCAGGGTAATTTACCTCTAGATATACGAACGACTTTCCTGCCATACTCATGGCTGCTCTTTGCTTTGTCTCTATTCTTTATTGTTTATGGCAGTCTGCTGCCGTTAGATTTTAATAATATTAGTTTTGATTTTGCCATTAAGCAGTTTTCTGAAATATTACAGCATCCTGTAAAAATATCACGCTCTGACTTTGCAACCAATATACTAATTACCATCCCCCTGTCTTTTTCTTTAGCAGCATTATTCTCACGGTATCTATCTGTGAAGATGCCACTTATTATAATCTTCAGTATCACTGCATGTTTATTGATTACTTTTTCTGTTGAGTTTCTACAGCTTTTTACCAAAAGCCGTGTACCGTCAAGAAGTGATGTGATTGCTCAGTTCATTGGCAATATTATTGGTGCATCAATCTGGCTGTTTAAAGGCGATCAGATTTCACTCTGGTTCCAAAGCTGGGCCGATAAAAAAGAAAAATGGGATTTTTATGAGAAAGTCTTATGGATTTATATAGTTTGTCTCTTTATTTATAATATTTTACCTCTTGAACTGGTGACAACACCGGTAGAAATATACCATAAATGGGTACAGGGGCGGATCCAGTTAATTCCATTTCTACTTTATAGTAAAGAACCCTTTCTAATGGTTTATCAAGTTGTTACGGATATACTAATTTGGTTCCCGGTTACTTTTTTATGGATATTAAGTCGACAAAAAACACCTCTTGGGGCATTTTTCTGGACTATTAAATTAGCCATTATAATTGAATGTATACAGCTGTTTATTCTTCCGAGAGTGACAGATATCAGTGATATTCTTACTGCAATCCTAGGGGCTGCAGCTGCTGTTGTTTTCTCAAAGTTTATTTTAAAAAAACAAGCTCAAGCTGTTACAGGCACTGGTTCCTTTTTTCCTCTATATTTAATACTACTGCTGGTTGTATGGTCAGTTATCGTTGTTGTTGTATTTTGGTATCCATTTTCATTTACTCTGCAAAAAGAGTTTGTTCTGGGGCGAATAAATTTTATCTATGATATTCCTTTTTTATCCTACCTGAATTCATCGCCACTTATAACTATTACGACTGTGACACAAAAGCTTTTATTTCTTGCACCTATAGGCATTTTGTTTCGAGTCATTAAGCATAAGCTGCTGCTAATGAAAGGCTCATTGATAAGCCTGTATACTGTCTTATGGAGTGTGCTTCTGGTTTTTACAATAGAAGCAGGTCAAATGCTTATTCCAGAAAGAAGTCCTGATACCACTGATATTATTTTGGGTCTTGTTAGTGTCTGGTTAGGTTATATCTCTATAGAATATTACTTCACTCACATGGGGGGGGAAGTAGCAAATGAAAGGAGCATCAATAAACATGCTCTGAATAAAGTAAGTGAATCCTCAGAAGTGCAATTTAAAGTCACTTCTTTTACCATTATATCTTTTCAGATTGTAAGCTTTGTTTTAGTCATTTATCTATTAGGGCATTTTGAGAAGACTCCATACAATATTGGGCTATTCTTTTCATCTGCTAATATGTTTCAACACATTATTTTTACACTGAGCATAATATCTTGTGCCTTACTTCCTTTATGGATTATAAATAATATTCATAATAAACTGGGATATATGTGGAAAATCTACCCATTATTACTACTAACGTCAATTTTTGTCTTTATGCTGTTATTAATTTCTATTCCTGGGGATCCCATGCTGCACTGGTCATGGGACTGGGAATCAACGGTAAAACATGGGGGATCTTTCGGGCGCTTTAGCATCTTATTGGCCTCAATTCTATGGTGTCTGGCAGGTGCTTTTTGCTTAAGTAATCGAACTCAAAAGGGAATGCTGCAAGCTTTCTATCTTTGGCTGCTATTGTCAATGATTGTCTTCCCGCTGAGTCATTATGTCATTATCATTAACGCAGGTACGGATAATGTGACTGAGTTGCTTCGTGATGGTGGTGGCTGGCTGCCCAGCTTATTAATCTTTTGTTTATTATTTTTACTGTTTTACACAACTAATCTGCTAGGCTCTATTATTACAGGTTCAAAAAAAATAAAAGTAAAATATGTTATTTTTTTTATAGTTTCACTTCCCATAAGTTATTTTCTTGCGGCAGCTGCCAGCGAAGAATTTATTATTAAAAATGGCAGCGTGTTTTCTGCGATGCAATTTTTATTAAGTCCGGTTAGAACACAATATGTTCCACAAAAGCAGATATATTTCCACTACTTACTTGTATACACGCTGATGATTATATCGATTGTCTGGTTCCAGTTGTCGTATTGGACATCATGTCGTATGAAAATTCTTAAGTCAGATCCTTTGTAATTACTTTTTTCTTTAGTTTATCAACTAAGCTTAAAACTAATCTATAAAGGTGCCGTCCTTCACTGAAGTATCGATAAAAAACAATATAAAAAATAATAATTGTAAAAATATAAAATAAACAAAATACAGATAAAACCAGAAGTAGATTAAATAAAGAAAAACTAAAGACCATAAAATTAATCTGTAGTGTCAGATAAGCTGAAATCAATGCAGCTAACAATGCAGGACTACTGAGCTTTAATATATGAAAAATAGAAATTGCAGAAAAATGGCTGATATAAATAAATAAAGCAGCGGTGCTGATGAGTCCTAATAACCCCCTTAATAAAGTAAAGTCATATAAGTTGGGGCCAATGAAAATTAATAATAGTGAAAAAATAAAAACTAAGCTTAATAAGTCATAGATAAAAAGCTCCTTTACCTTTCCTAAAGCAATACATAGCTGTTCGAGTACCTGACTTATTCCAAATATAAAAAACAGTATGGATAAAGCACTGAGCAATGTGTAAGTATCTGTCCACTGGCTGCCCAAAAAGAAATCAATAATCTTTTCAGGGAAAAAAAACATAAATACAGCAATTGGCATGATTAAAATGCTGACAACGAGCATACTTAATGAGAATTGATAAGCTAGTTGTGGAGCATCGTCTTTAACTCGGGAATAAGAAGCTAATAAAGGTTCTATGGCAGGTGCAATAATATCTCTGCTGGGTATAATTGATAAGTGTCTTGATAAATGATACCCCCCCAGCTCTTCTGAAGAAAAATACTTCGAGACTAATATGGTATCAACTTCTGCTCTTGTAAAACCAACACCTCCTTTAAGTAAAACCCACTGTGAAAAAGACCATTGTTCACGGATATTTTTTAGACAAAATTCAGGCTTTTTAGGAAAGATAATGTATGTTCCTGTGACTGCTACGATAACAGAGGATACTTCTGCAATAATTAGCGCCCAATATGTTTGATAAAAATAAGCAATAATCATAACGACAAAAAAGGAAATGAATTTCTGGATGATGCTTAAGCGAAATATGGGTTTGTATTGTAATTGTCTTCTAAGTAAAATAAATCCAGGACTTTTGAGAGAGCCGATAAGTAAGACTAAAGAAGTGACGTAGAGTACATTTTCTAGTTCTGGTTTGTCATAAAATGCAGTAATAGTTGGGATAGAAATGACTAATACTGACCAGATCAGAGCCTTCATAATAAGATCAAGAGTCCATGAGGTGTTTATATCATCATCGTTGACTTCACTTTTTTGTATGATGTATTGCTGGCTGCCTAGAGTGGATAAGGTGTCGCAGAAATATAGGATAAGCATTGCAATGGCAACTATACCAAAATCATCGGGGGTTAATAATCTTGCCAGTACTAAGGTGCTGATCAGGCCAATACTTCTTTGAATAAAACGCATAATAAGCAATAAAAAGGAACTGCGTAGTACTTGAGATGTTAATGAACTCACATGCTTCTCGTTTATGCTTATTGAAAGTAATTATTGCTGAGCTGTTATTAGAAGTTAAAGTGACGTTGATTCTGTCTCTCGGGTGGTTTTCTATTTTTCAGTTCTTTTTCAATGAGGTTTTCTATACTAATAACCAATGCAAATGTAATCCAGGTGATGTCATTATAAGCAAACTCATAGAATGCACCTCCAAGCAAAAAAACAGTCTGAGAACATATTAGCATATTGGCCAGATCGGTATAAAATTTACTTTTAACCTCATCATCAATTTTTGATTTGATAATATGTTTTATCTTCCATAATTTTGTATATGAAATAAAAAATAATAATACCCAGATAAACAGTCCTAAATAACCTGAATCAACCAGCATTTGAAAATGACTACTATGCACTGAACGAAACAGGCCATAAAAACCATTGGTTGTATCAAACTGATTATAATAAGCTGGATAACAGCCAGGGCCAATTCCGGTAGGATGCTCTTTAACTATTTCAATTGATGTTTTCCAAAAATGCGGTCGTGAAGCCGCTGATTTATCAAGTTCTTCATCCTCTGTAAAGACTTTTTCTATTCTCTCGACATAACCTTCAGGCAAAAAAGTCAAAGAAGCGGTTCCGACACTTAAGATGATAAGTGATGAGACTGTAATTATTAACAGCCCCTTTTTCTGCATTATTACCCAGATAAAGAGGCCGGCAACAGTGGCAATAAATGAACCTCGAGATTGAAGTGAGACGATATTATAAAAGGAGCCCAATATAAGTATTGCGATTAATACTTTTGCCATCGTTAAAAATATTTTTTTATTGTACCATCGATCCATTGTTTCAAATACTAATCTGGAATTGATGTGCTGGTAAGAAAAAATCATAAAAAATAATAGCATTCCAGTACCTAATGCATAGGCATTACTGCCAGAGAACAATCCAGATAAGTTGGTTGCACCATAATTATTTGCTCCGGTTAAAATAGCATGAATACCACCCTTACCAGAGTGGGCGGCAATGGATGCTGCTAAAACAAAAATAAGCCAAAAAATATGTTTGGGATTTTCAATAAGTACGCTGCTCAATAGTACAATATAAAAAAGGACAAATAAATTAAAGACGGTACTGGTGCGGATCACAGTCATTGTCGAACAACCATTAAGGCTGTCAGCAATGAATACTAAAAAAAGCCAAATAAACATTAGAAATGCTATTGAATTGTTAAGCTTGGGGATTTTTTTTTGCAATAATGATGGGATGACAAGTAACATAGCTGCGACAAGTGGTAAGCGCAAACTATTAATTGTCGAGCTCCACACCCATTCATGAGGGCGAAAAATGGCAAACCACCAATAGGTATAAAGCCCTGCAAGTCTGGATCTGAGTGATAATAGAAAAAAAGTTGCTATTATAGAGAGTATAAATATAAGTCGCATTAGAGTTGCACTTAAATTGTTGAAATTGAAATAATTAAGAATTTCAGCATGTTACATTAGATCCTAATAAGGCAAGAAATGCAGCTTCTGTTTTCCCTAATAATAGTCCTTCAATAGGGAAAAAGTTCTGGTTTTGAAAATCTTTCTGGGTCAGTTCAGAAATTTTTATGCCTTCAATAGCCTGATTATTGAGTGCCTGTTGTAGAAAAGTGAGTGGATCAGGCTGCTCTCTTCGTTGCCATTCCTGATAAACAATAAAACATTCATGTTCAAAAGAGGCGTTAGTCTGTAATGATTCAAGCTCAATGAATGGGTGAGAATTCACCGACCCCGCGGCTATTGAAGATGATAAAATAACCAGTGTTCTGGTTATAAAATTACGTCTGGAAATAGGATTCATATCAGGCACTTCTTTTGAGTTCATCGGCAAGTTTAATCGCCATGGCAACAATGGTTAATGTTGGAGGTACATGCCCTCCTGTTGGAAAAACAGAGCTCCCGGCAATATAAAAATTATTTGTACCATAGACTTTAGATGTGGGATCAACAACGCCGGTTTCTATTTTAGCACTCATTTTAGTTGTGCCGATATGGTGTTGCCCGAAGCCCAGTTGGTTGCCCCATATACGACTTTCTCTCTGTTTTAATACTCGCACTCTTCCAAGTGCCTGTATAGCCGGATCCTGTGCTAAAAGATCAAGAGAGCGCCAGGCAGCCTCTTTGTCACTTTGAGTGACTCTGAAATCAATCTTGACCTGCTTCAGACTAAGGGCATCTCTGCTTTCTCCCAGAGTAATTCTATTATTCTTATCGGGTGTTTGTTCTATCATGGAAACGAGTTGATAGCCAGCAAATTTATTGACATCATCAGTGTATAAGTCATTGAATTCTTTGCGAAGGTATTTCTCAGAAATCAAGTCAATATCCTTGAGCACATTGACCAGATGGCTGCCAAAGTTATCTGGAATTTCATTTTTTTTCAGACTATCAGAAAGTATGTGAGATGATGATATACCTTCGGACAAATCCAGCTCAGATTTTTCAGTAAAATATAATCTAAGATTATTGGTTTGATATTGATACTGAGTTGATTCTTTTAACTTACAACGTCCATGAATAACTTGTGAGTCATCAACGATTCCAGTATAGACTTTATTGAGTTTTGCCTTCAATGGAAAAAACTGGGCGGCTCTTATTGTCGGGTGTTCCATAAAATAGCGTCCAACATTGTCAAACTGATTGCCTAATACATTATTATATTTTTCATTAAAGCTTAATAACATTCGGGCATTTTCAATCCCCCCAAAGCACATAATGAAAATCTTTGCGTTGACAGTATGTTTAAGTTTATTGAATGTTTGAAAAGTAATGGATTGAACCGTTTGGCTGTCACTTTTAAACTCAATATCAGTGACATTAGCATTCTTAATAATTTTAATATCTGGATGCTTTATAAGTGCTTCACCATGTTTTTGAAAAAAACGTGTAAAGGGGATTGCTGACTTACTGACTACGGTATCAAAAAGTGCAGATGCTGAGAAAGCATCCTTAAAGTTCAATTGTTGTTCCCAGTATTTTAAATCAAAACCTTTGTTGCCTACACCGCAGTAGAGCTCTGCTTTAGGATAATAGGCAGCGACATCATCATATTCGATGGGCCAGCCACTATCTGTAACCCATTCACGTTTTTGGAAATCAATGGGATCAAATCGTTCAACACTGTTTTCCCAGTGGTTGCTTGAGCCGCCTAAAAATCTCAGACGTGAAGATGAAGGTTTTGGGAATGACTCAGGTTTTGACTCAGCCTTATATAAGTCCTGAGTCTCTTGATCATAGTTCTCACTGCCGGAATCAAGCAGAATGACATTCATTTTTTTATCAGTGAGTTCTTTGGCAAGAGTGATGCCTGCAACACCACCGCCCATAATACAAATATCAGATTGAAATGTTTCAGGTTCTTTAATCGTTTTGGTATCAATTAACATTGATTTGTATTTGCCTTTGGTTTAATCGTAATCAATGGGGAAATTGTATCCATTGTTGAAATTCACTGTTCTTATCATACATAACATCAAATGGTGTTTCAAATAAAGCATATTCGCAAGGTTTGACTTCAAAGGATTGTTTGTTCCCTTTTTTCTTCAAGTAAGTGATTCACATCAAAAAACAATAATAATTATTAACTGTTCATACCCTGCATTATTAATTTTAGTCGTCATAACTATTTATTAAACAATCAAAGGATTATTACTCTTGTTTGTTATAGCCCTGAGGTAACTTGAAATCCTACAATAAGCTTGCATAAAATTGTCTGCAATATTAGATTTCATATTTATTGTAACTTTACCTTGAATGCCATAATTACTTGTGGTGGATCATATTTATGTTGATAATTATCAATGTTGGGTAATGATAGGTAAATAGTTCCGGTTTCTTTATCATATGTGCCCCCTAATATAGTTGCTTTTCTAGTGCCGATATTATTACTATGATACAAATCAAATGGGGTTGTGAACTTGCCTCGGGCATAAGGTTTAACTTCATACGGTTTCTTTTCACCATTCTTAACCGCAATCATATCATTAGCATCAAAAAACCAATACCAGTTTTCAGTATCATCCCCATAAGCGCATGGGCCACCGCATAACCTTCCTGCGTTTGTTGCAATCTTATACCCACCGCCTGTTTTGTGCATTCTTTGAGCACCAAAGCAAGCGTATGTTCTTGTGCCAGGTACGATTAAACAGTAAGAAGAGTCGGAGCCTGCAGTCCACATGTCATTATCTAAAACTTTTTCAGGATCATATGCATTTTTAAAATTCTCACCTTGCAAATTGGGGTAAGGCCCGTCATAGTTATATTCAGTTTTTCCATTCCACCCTTTCATCCACCCTTTTTCGTTATCAGCAATAACATGATTAATATCAAAATCTAAAATAGGTGTTGTGTTAATGTCACCAGAAGTTTTATCAGTGCCAATCACATCAGATGACTTTAGTACCCATGCGCTTGGCCCCATTGATGCCCTACCATTGATGGCCATATTACCGTTACTGCCCCCACCGCTAATGTAATCACCTCCTAGAGCAGTTTTATATTCATCTGGAATGGGCGATATCATTAATACTTCGTGCGCTAATCCTGAGAACGAAAAATATCCATCAACTTTTGAATCTTTTAAGTTTTCAGCATCACGAACAATTAATGTTGTGGTTTTATTTTTAGAATTGGCATCATAATAAATATAAGTGTGAATCAGTAGTTCTCCATTGATATACTCCATTGCACCAATACGATTTGCTTTATAAGTATTAACAACTTTATTTAACAAAGCAACAAATGGCTGCTTGTTTACTCCTATGTTTAATGCAGTAATATCATTACCTGTAACAAGTTCTGGTATCACATATTCACCAACGGCACCATGTAAATTATACCCTGATAGAAATAATGAGTTTCTAGATTCAGTATTGAATGCTATATGTCCATAACTAAATGAAGGCTTAGAGTCACCTATTGTTCCTGCTTTAATCCTAAATGCCCCCAGATATTCCATATCATCAATGGATAAGAGAGGTAAACTTGGAGGTGTCTCATCTGTTGGAATTTCAGGTAAAACTATTTGAGTTTTCGGCACATCTGAGGCTATAGGGAGATCATTGTGTATTACAGCAATACCTGAGAATTTAATAAAAAGTAAAAGTAGTATCAACAGAATATGCATTGTGCTCCCCTGAAAAAACAATTAGTATGTACCAATTATCAGTCCCTTTCAGGCTATGTAATGGACTGTTCTAGACACTGTTCGGCTTGGCTATGAACGAATATTTAATTTCGTTTCTTTGGCTAAGGATACCGTTTGCTTTTTTAATATGTTTTTCTAATCGCCATTTGTTTTCTCCAATTAAGATGATTATCTCTTAACTGGGATGTTCAAATCTATTAGATCGCATAAATAAGCTTATACTTATTTTATGTTGCAGGATGCCTTAATACATGTTAAAAAAATAAACAAATTATTTCTCTTTTAAATTAACTGAATAACTGACCCTGTTGCTAATAATGCAATGTTTAGTTAATATGCGCTTGCTAAGCATCTTTGAATTTCTCGTTTGTTAACAAATACTTTTCGAGTTGCTGATAGTCCTGTTCAAATTTTTTATGACAAGCTTGATCTAAATAATTCATACTATGCAATTCATTAATTTTAACGTCAAGATCTTTTGTCCAAGGCCGACCATTATCCAGCTCAAATCTTTTAATGCTCTTCGTCATTATTTTAGTTGCACTTATACAATTACGATTTTCCATCACATAAGCTCGTGGGCTATATGTATTTTCTAACATCTGCTTAATTACTTCAGCCAAGTTATCTTCATTGGCAAAATGCCCTGTTTGTTCATTGACAAAATCATAATGTTGACCATAATTGTGACCTTCACGTAAAATTAAAGGGGTGTCACTGAACATGCCTTCGATAATAGCCCTGTTATTACCTTCAAATTTCGACCACAATATATTTATCTTAGCTCGCTTAAATAATGCCGCAACTTCAGAAGGCTCAATCCACTCATAAATTGTAATTAAGTCTGATACATCATGAAACACCATTAGGTCACGAATATTATCTTGAGTCATATCAGTCGGGTAGCCAACCAAAGTGACTTTAGGTTTAATACCTTTTTTCTTAAGTTTTTTCAAAGCTTTAAAAAACTGATGGTGTCTTTTGAACTTTGCCCAACCAGCTACCATAATAATATCAATGTCTCGTTCAGTTCCTTTCTCTGGTGCAATAAAATTTTCATGGTTTACAAACCAGCTTGGGCCTATATTAATGGGGATAAGGTTAATTGACAGCTCATTGATAAAGTGCTGATCACGCTCTTCATAGGTTTGTAGGAAAACAGGTGAATCCAGCAAAGAATATGCTAAGATGTTTAATTCACAAAACCCCGCCCAACTTGGTTCTAGTATAATATTGTATTTCTGACTCATCGAGTTTAAGTCATAAAACTTTAAAAACAGAGGAAAATAATAACTATAATTAAGTAGTAATACGCCTTTTTCCTCACCTTGAGGAGATTTTAATACATTAACGATGCCATTTAACATTGTTCTAGGATCATCAAAAAACTTTTTTGTACGATCTAATACAGGGATCTCTTTGACCATATTGTCAGCAAGCACTCGACCCTTTTCAGGATATTTTAAAAAATAATAACGAGCAATCCAGAGGCCTAAAGAATAGCTTCCGGCCCAACCAGTACGATATACATTAGATGCAATCTTAAAAGCCTTATCGTGCTGACCAAGTAAAATGAACATAGCTGTTACCAATCTGGCAACAAAAACCATAGGATATTTTATAAAATTGAGATCATATTTTATAGCCTCAATTAAGCGATCTTTCAGTAAAGTAACCCTTGAAACATTCATTAATTTATCCTTTGTAGAGCAATTATAAAAGCATTAAAATAAATCACTTAACTTTTATGTACTGAAAATATTAATATCACCTCTAATAACAACTCAAGGCAAAGTCACTTTTTTCTGTATTAGAAAAATAGCCTGGTCAGTATAGCGCATTCTTTTAGCTATAGATCATTAGGGAAGATCTTTAGAGGTTGAAATGAAGCTATTTTAATGATCAAATAGTTGTTATCACACAATTATTTATTCAAAAAAAGACTTCCAAATAAACATTAGCATAATCCCAAAAAAACTAAAACTGATTTTAACTAAAAATAAACTGAACTGAACAAACTCGGCAAAGAGACAGGATTTAGAGAAAGAAATATTATAACCTTTCAATTGATTACAGTAATGATTTTTTCCTGGGAAAAGAAAAATACAGTCTACTTATCAGATATTTTAAGGAGTTTTAACCAACTGGCATTATTCTGTGTTGTTTAGCCTATAAAAACAGCACTGGGAAAGTGCTACCATACCCAAACTATCAAGATATTATCAATTTTTTCCATTATATTGTAAATGTCTTAATTAAAATTCAGCAAAATATTGCAGCAGGCTAGCAGTGGCTTATAAAAAAATGAGAAAAAAGTGAGAAAAAAGTGAGTGAAGTCTGGTATAAAAATAAGAAAATAGTGTATTACGCCTTATTATTGCTATTAGTTTTGGGTTTTTCTGTATTAGTATTGAATTATTTTTCAGGAGGAGGAAAAAACTATAATAGTCATCATTATGAGCAAATGACAGGGTTTCACTTTCGCCAGGATCAAAATTTACCACCAGGTTTAATTTATTTTATTGGAGACAGCCATACTCAGGGGCTTGCAACTCAAGCAATCACTGAAAAATCAGTTAATTATGGAATTGGTGCTGATACAACAGTAGGAGTCATACGCAGACTGGGTCAATACCAGTCAATTAAAAATGCCAAAGCTGTCGTTATTGCAATTGGTTTCAATGATATGAAATCTAAAGATAATTCATTTGTTTTACATAATATCGAATTAATTATTCAGTCAATACAGCCAGATATACCAATCTTTATCAGTAAATTACTGCCAGTGAGCAGGAATCGATTTCATAGTGACTTTATTGCGCGTATAATTTCTCTGAATACAGATATTAGCACTTTATGTGATAAGCAGCCTGATGTTCATTGCATTGATGTATTTAAACAACTATCGGATAAAAAGAATTCTCTTAGAGAAATATTTCATATTGGCGATGGAGTGCACCTTAATAAGGATGGCTATGCTTTGTGGATAAATGAAATAAAAACCTCACTTAATAACAATAAACTGATTAATGAATGAAATATCATCTTAAACAATTGACCTGGCTCAGGGGGATTGCTGCTTTTCTGGTCATATGTTCGCATACACTTAGAGCTGTTAATGTCAGCTATTATAAAGACGATGCTATTCAATCATTATGGCTTCACCAGTTCTTTGCCTTAGGAACCTTTGGTGTTTTACTTTTTTTTATTTTGAGTGGCTGCACTTTATTTCTGAGCTATGAAACAAAAATTAATTCACTTGGGCACACTTTTGCATTTTATATTAAACGCTTCTTTCGCATCTGGCCGGCGTTTTTAGTTTCTTTTCTGGTGTACTCCTGCTTCAGGCTTGTTTTTCAGCAGTATTACCCTGAGCCAATGGGCTATTGGATTGAACCCCAATATTTAACTTCAATTGCATCCTATAATTATTTAACTTATCCGACGCTTAGTTTTAATTTTTTTGGTGATATGGGACTGTTCAATAATGCTTACTGGAGTTTGCCTGTTGAATTTCAGTATTACTTGTTATTCCCTGTTATTTTACTATCTCTCCGATATTTATCTGTATTTGGTCCGATATTAATAGGTCTTATACTCTATGCCATGCCGAAATTTATGGATTTTCCGGCTTTGATTGATACTAAGTTTTTTTTATTGGCATACAGTTTTTGTGGTGGTATGCTCATCGGATATATCTATACTCGTACTATGAAAGGCAGATTTATCAATAAGTACATAACATTGATAGTAACCGTGCTTATTTTTGTGAGTGTGAGTTTTGTGACGAATGACTGGTATGATTTACCTGATATTGTGTTTGTTTCAAATAAATGGAATTTTTATGCCCTGTCTGGTTTGCTTTTGACTATGGTGCTATTGTGTACAAAAATTGAACTGCCCAAATTCCTGGATACATTTCTGAGTTTTTTGGGGGAAGTGTCTTATAGTACGTATTTATACCATAATGTATTTATAGCAATTGCTGTACTTTTGGTCATTAATTTTCATCTGACAGAATATAAGTTGTTCCTTGTTTTTTCGTTTGCGACACTATTTACCTATGTTTTGTCATATTACTCTTACAAGTATGTTGAAAAATCTGGTATTAAACTTGGGAAGCGGTATGCTGGTCACTTTTCATAAGATATAAATATTTGGATATAATATTTAACCTATTCTTTAAACAAATGGTAAAACACAAGATGAGCGAAGAACACGATAAGTTAAAAGCGGAAGCAGAGTATCAGAATAAGCGTTCAAGAGGGGAATTGGAGCGTCACAATGTCAGAAGAGGGAAATTTTATTATTTGATCAAGAATGCATGGGTTTTATATCACAAAGTAATGGATGAAAATACCAAAGATAAAAGAATAATTGTTGTCGGTTGTGCTGAAGGTGGTGTGACTCCATTGGCAAAAAAAGGTGCTAAAATGGTACTGGGTATTGATATTGCTGATGAACCAGTTAAAAAACTCAATGAGAGTATCAAGGCTGAAGGACTGGAAGACAGAGCAAAAGCAATTGTTGGCAATGCCGAGCAGCTGGATTTACCTGAACAATCGTATGATTTAATATGTTGCAGTGGTGTGTTGCATCATCTAGATGTTGAGCTGTCAATGCAGTCATGGAGCAAAACACTGACAAAAGATGGTCTGGTTCTTATGATGGAACCAATGGCAATGAATCCTATCATCTATCTCTATCGAGTTCTGACGCCTTCTATGAGAACTGATGATGAACACCCATTATTGCCGAAAGATATTAAAGTATTAAGAAAATATTTTAATAAAGTGACTGTTAATGGTTTTGTTCTGACTTCAATTTTTTCATTGATTTTTGCTTACTTGCCCAATATTTTTTCACTGAAAGAAAAAACCTTTAAGATGCTTGAATCACTTGATAGAGGATTGCTTAAGATTTTTCCCGGCCTGGTGTATTTATGCTGGACATCAATCATTGTGTTAGAAGAGCCTGTTCGAGATGATAAGGGTGAAGCATAGTTCTACTTAATTCGGGGGTGAAATCATAAGCTTCTGTAGCGCGGCCCCTATTTTAAGGGGTAGTAGCTGGGTTCCTAAATTGCTTATGTACCCAGAATCTTTGTAAAGAGAATCATCTTGGTATAAGTATTTACATGAACCGTTATTACTACAATTATCTTATTGCCAGATAAGTTTTAACTGAATGTTTTAAGCCATCTTTTTTGCAAATACCAGAGCTAATCATGACTCATATAAGTGATCGATTATCTATAAAAAAGTATTTATTCTATTTTAGGATATTTTTTTCATATACTTTACATATCTTATTATCATTTTCTTTAATATTCGCTTATAAAAATTTAATTGAGTATAGTGGTTACTGGTTATTTCACCACGAGAATTATAGTAAACAAAATTAACTGGGTATTTATATAATTCAGGCCAATAATTGTTAATAATTTTTAGTGGTATGGTGTCATTTTTTTTAAAGTGAGCGGGCAGACTTAACATTAGAGAAAATATTTCACGGTTGGAAAAAGGCAGAATTCTTGCAGGGCCTGCTGCATCAGCATATGCTGTTACACTGGCCCAACAGCCCAAACGTTGCTCGAGGTATAATAAATCTAAAATTTCGAATGCGTTATCTGTAGGCAAATTTTGAAGCCATATCTTAGCAGCAAGAATAACTTCTTTGTTTAAAGGCAAGTCCATTCTTTTTACAAGTTCTTCAGGCGTCAATTGAATTGACAGGTTGTCATTCTTTTGCCAATAAAACCCTCGTCCGACTTCACTGGCTAATCCAGGAAAATAAAGTTGATTTTCATCCATGGCATTAACTGTAGTTGTTAAGCTTAGTCCACGCATTTCTCCCACTGATAATCCGGTGCGGTATCGCCACAACTCCTTGTCTGTAGCATTGGCTTCTTTAAAGGGGTAAAGCTTATAGTTGAGTTTAAATTTGCGTGCGAGTGTTTTAGCTATTGCTACATCATTTAATGCAATATTATCGGGTAACTCCCAGGTAAAGAAATGAATTGATTTGACATATTTCTTTGCACAAGCCAGTAATACTCTTGAATCAAATCCAGCTGTTAATGACATCATGATTTGAAATTTTTCCTGGCAAGCTATTTTAATAGTTTTTTCCAGTAATTTTGCAATTTTTAAAACATCTGCATCAGGATTATTTGAGGATGAAATTTTTTTCTTTGGCCAATGACGTATCGCCTTCCATGTGTTTAAATTAAGATAATGATTCGGTAATAATCTATAAATAGCTTTTCGAGGTGTCAGACCAAAAGCAAATGTTGTGTCCTTATTAATAATGTCCATGTCGTTAATCAGCTTAATATTATCTGTTGTGTCACTGCTATAAGGAATGGACATTATTGTTGAAGCACAAACTTTTTGACTGGGGGAATAAACCAGAGAAAGTGATCCTGAGGCATCCAGGTAAATGCGTGTTTCATTATGAGCACAGGCTATACAGATGTATCGACCTGACAACTTATAAAGGTATTCTTCAATACTATTAAAAAAATGCTTTTCAGTCTCTAAGAATTGAGGTATCCCTGCGGCAGAGTCATTAAGGTCGATAATGTGGCCAAGAAAATAAACCTTGTAAGTATTATCTGAATTAAAAGTGGATATAAGGGGTAATTTACTATGACAACCAATATAGATAGTCCCTATGTTGGTTGTTTGCCAAGTAGGAGGTATATTAGTTTTATCATGGCTAATAATAAATTGCCCTACCAGATCAATGGTGGAAAAAGTGTTTTGAAAATCATATGGGTTAATTTTTTTCAACAAATATTTCTCTAGGAATAAAGATTTTGGTGATGATAAAGATTTTTACTGTTTATAATCAGACTATTTTTACTATTGATTTTCAGTCATGGCTTTAGATCTTTTTTTGAGCTTATATGTTTCCTATAATAAGTTACTTAATTAAAGCTGATTTGATGGAAGATAATCCAGAAAGATTATAAGCTATCAGTTCAAGTATTCTTTGAGATAGTGAACAGCTTGAAAAGCCATCTCCTTTTTTTAATAAACCAAAATCCTGATAAAACTGATTGCTCAGAGGGATCCCACGATAGCTGAATTCGGTCTTAGACTCATTTTCATTGGTATTAATAACCCATGCAACACCAAATCCATTGTATTTTTGTAACGTTTTACCTTTATCCTTGAAGTACTCTCTGACGTATTTATGGTTGCCTAATATTTCGCGCAGAAAAAAGCTGTCAATTTGAGAAGTTATTTCCTGATAGGAGCTTGATTCATCCAGGTCTGTGTCTGCAAGGTTGGAAAATTCATATAATAGCTCCGTATTGAGGATGAGAGTGCTTCCACACCATTTATTGAGGTGGTATTTTCTTTGTAATAATAGATGACCTAAGTCTAATAAATAGCCTTTATCAAACCACCACCCATTCATATGTTTATCAGTAGACATGGTTTTTTCAACAATTTTATTAGAGACAAGATCATCTGCATCCAGCATCATGATATAAGATGATGGATATTGTTTTTTCGCAAATAACAAGCCTGACATCCTTTTACAACCTTTATCAAGCAAGACACCTTCTCTATTGTGAGGAATCGGGAAGTCAACAACGTGATATATAATTTGCTCGTGAGAAAAAGAAATTTCAGGTTTTTCATTACATACGACAATTAATTTAAAGTTATTATTAGATTGATTGCATGCTGAGCGGGCGCAATTTTCAAAAAGTTGAGAAACTAACTCGTAGTTATTAGAGCTATCGGGGTGGCGAATACATGTGAGGAAAATTAGCATGATATAGAAGGCTCTTAAACTAGTGTTATAGATTTGTGAGGTAGAGTAGCGTTAATATAAATGATACTATGGCCTTATGCAACTGGTTCGCAGGGTATCCAGATTAGGAGGGGGAGAACTAAAATTTTCCATTTTCTCTCTTTATGGACAAGCTCAGTGAAATTTATAATCAATTAAAGAAATGCTATGGATAATAACAACTTAAATATTACATTTGGGCCAATGATTGGTTTGCCCTCTACTGACTGGGTTGGTTATGATGTTGCTGAGCATATTGATAAAAAACAATATGCTCATATTGCTTATTTTAAACGTTTTGATGAACAAATCGAGCCTGGCGTTATCATAATGATTAAACGAATGCCATCTCTAAGCTGGATTAAAGAAAAAAAAGCACTAAACTATAAACTGATTTATATCCCGGTTGATAAATACTCTGAAGAGCATAAGTTATTAAAAGATACGGTTAAACTGCCATTAATGGATGGCATTTGTGTTCACAATGATCGCTTAGGGGAACTATTAAACAAATATAATAATAATATATTCTTTATCGATCATTATCTAAAGTATGAACTGAAAGAAACATTTGAATACAAGCCGTCAGGATTCATCTTGTGGGTAGGCCACCTTGAATACTTACCCAGTTTGATAATAAAACTAAAATCTGTAAATCTGAAACACCCGGTTAAGATTTTATCTGATTTGGAAAAACTTAAGTATTATCGTGAAGGCTTAAAAAAAGAACTGGCATTGAAAAATATTATCTATCAAGAGCAGAAAGTTGCTGATGGGAAGTATTTAATTTGCGGTCTGGAAGTTGAGCAATGGAGTGTTGAAGCACAGGAGTCAGCATTAGTTGAGTGTAAAGCGGCTTTTGACACAAAGAGTAATTCCTTTGCTCATAACCTGAAACCTCCGACAAAATCTCAGAAATATATTTTCAATAATATTCCATTTGCGATGGATAAATTTTCTTATTCCTCGCAGTATTTTAAAGACAGGGGATTAACTATTCCAAGTGTTGATGATGAGCGCTGGTTGTCAGAAGAATACTACAATGATATAAAGGATTTTGTCAAAAAATTTCGTAAAACGGTTGATCTGGATTATGTGTCAAAGTCATATATTGATATTGCAGAGAAAGTGACCGTTCTTCCCTCTGATAAAACAAATACAATTAAGAGTTATCATTACATTCTCGATAATATCTACTTTCTTATGTCTGTAGCGAATAAAGCGTTATCCAGGATTAAATCAATACTGGCTAGAATGATAATAAAACTAAAAAATAACTAATAGCTCTCAGGTATTTTTTAACTTCATGAATAGTTTTCTATAAAGTAGAATTATATGTTTACTATTTTTTTCGAGAACAAATAAGATACTGGAATGCCAGAAAATTTTTTAATCCAGGAAATGCTATAAATCGGGCAACACGATTAATTGAATGAGGGGATTCTATAATTCGATAATTGCAGCTAATATTGTTAATTGATAGCCCGGCTTTTTCGAATAGTTCAATAATATTCTTTTTTGTAAAAAAACGAAGGTGTGTTTTATCATGAATCCCCCTTTCCCTATAAGGCCAATGGCCTTTAATCAGCAAATTGTAAATTGTACTAATGTGTCTGACATTAGGAAGGGATGCAATAACTGTACCTCCAGGGGCTAAATATTTTACTGAAGCCTCAAGGACACTCCATGGGTCAATGAGGTGTTCAAGTAAATCAGAAAAAATAATAGTGTCAAACTGGTAACCACCTAAATTACCATCAAGAATTATTTTTGAGGCATCACCAGTAAAGACTTTATCAAGATGCTTAGAGGCTTCAGCAGCCATATCATCCATGAGTTCAATGCCATAAACTGTTGCACCTGTTTTTAGTTTAACAGCATAGCCCAAATTTCCAGAACTACAGCCAACATCAAGTATAAATTTTGCTTTTTCGGGTATTAAACGAACTATATCGGGCCTTTGACCAATATAGGATGGGTTAAAATTTGTCTCATTTTTCATAAAAAGATGGACCTCTATATCTTAATCCTGTTAATGAATAATTTAATCTTATTTTTGATTCAAACTATTATCATTTTTTATGACGACCTATAAAATATGATAATAAACAATAAATTGATAAACATATTCTATAATAATTTATGATACTCTGGAATTTATCTTTTTTCAGGGCCGACTAATTAAATTTTTTGCTTTTTGAAAATCGGTAGCTTTCTCTGGCATCCATTATTGGCTTTTCTACTATCCTATATAAAATCTCTGATAAAATTAAACTGCCTATTAAAGCCATGCTCAAATAAAATAGAAATGGAATGTCAATAAAAAATCTTTTAAGCAAGGCTAATATTTCAGGATGTAATAAATAGAGTGCATATGAACGGGTAGCAATATATTTTGCTCCAGGGAAATAGAGTTTATTGCTCCAGGTCGTGTTTGCATTTGCTAGTAATACCCATCCGCCAAAAATAATAGCTAACAATAGTTTGTTGGGATCATTTACTCCAAACGATGGGTTGTAACGTGCGATAAAGAAAAATAGATATAGTATTATACTTATAAAAGCGATTTGTGGTGCAATATTAGTTAATTTTTCCCACAATGAGTGGTATTGATAACGTATGTGTGCGAGTAATACTCCAGCCAGGCAACCATCAACTCTAACATGTGTTTCCATTACGCTGGAATACCAGTCAGCTTGCCTGAATAAAAATGGAAGAAGAAATAAGCCCAAAAGAACAATGGTGGTTGTTTTTCTTTTCAATAGCGTGAGAAAAGCCAGTAATGGGGCAATAAATAAATAAAATTGCTCTTCTACACATAAAGACCAGCTAACAAAAAATAAACTCAGGTTAGCATCATAATTTTGAAGAAAGAAAAAATACTCCCAGGGAAATTCAACATTCTCTTTTGTTAAGTATCTTTGGATAATGGTAAGAACTAAGACAGTATAATATGCGGGCAACGTTCTCATCCATCGCCTTGCCCAAAATCGCTTTATATCAATGCTATTATTTTTTTCCGCTTCTTTGAATAACAGACCGCCTAATAGCCAACCAGATAAGACAAAGAATAAGTCAACGCCAGTTCCTCCCAGCTGTAGTGGCGCTAAGTTTTTTGGGGCACCATAGGATAGGATTGTATGAGCAAGAACAACAAGTAAAATTGCTATGGCTCGCAAGAAGTCCATAGACCTATAACGCTTATCCAAAAAAATCTCCAGAAAAATGTTTTGATAATTCTGTTATAGCCAGTATTTCCCTTTTTATAAAGAATATTACAACTTACAGTCTTCTATTGTTTATTTAAAGGATGTTGAACCAGGAACGGGCCTATGGCCAGATAATCCAGATTGCCCTGTAAGAATGCCCTGATGGCATCAAAAGGGGTACAGACAATTGGTTCTTCATGCATATTGAAACTGGTATTAATCAAGCTGGAGATGCCGCTGAGCTTCTCATATTCTTTTAAAATATCATAATAACCTGGATTGACTTCTCTTCTGATAAGCTGCGGCCTGGCTGTACCATCAACATGGACTGCTGCCGGGCAATCACGTTTCATTTCGTCTGTACAGTCAAAGGTAATAGTCATGAATTCAGCGGCATGCTCTGCACCCTTGATGTTGATGAAGTATTTTTCTCTTGCTTCATACAGAGTAACGGGGGCGAAGGGCATAAATTCAGTACGTCCAAGGCGCTTATTAAGCCATTGGTTTACTTCGGGCTCTCTGGCATGATACATAATTGAGCGATTCCCCAATGCTCTTGGGCCATATTCCATTCTACCGTCGAATCGGGCGACAACTTTGCCTTCATGAATGAGTTTAGCAACTTCTGCGGCATATTTTTCAGGTTTTGTGAAAGTCAGTTTTTCACTGTCCAGCTCTTTTTGAATCTCTTCATCACTGAAATTAGGGCCAAAATACGCATCACTAATTGATGGTTTTGTTTCTGTAGTATGAGAATGATACAGAGCTGCGCCTGTACCACAGCCGCCATCACCCATATTGGGATAAACAAAGATTTGTTTGACTTCATCTATTTCAAAAATACGCTGGTTCAACTTAACATTAGCTGTAACACCTCCAGATAGCACAACGTTTGAGATGCCTGTTGCTTTGACCCAGTGTCGAACATAATTAACAGCCACTTTTTCAAGTACATCCTGATAGGCTGCAGCAACATCTATTTTAGGAAAATGTGAGGCCAGATATCGTGAAAAGTAGATATTGTTTGATTCATAAATTTTGAAATCACCAGAAGACTGGTCGATGCGGCTGAGCAGTATCTCGCTTAAAATCTCAGGATCACCATAGGATGCCAGGCCAACGATTTTACCTTCATGCCTTCCAGGTTTGTAACCAAGACTGGAGGTGACATGTTCATACATTGTGCCCAGAGAATTTGGATACTGGACGCCGTGAAGCCGCTTGATCTTGCCGTTTTTTGCTTCACTGGCAGAGCCGGCTAGTCCAGTCCCGTAACCATCAAGAGTGATACATAGAGCTTCATCAAAACCACTGCTATAAAAGCTATTGGCCGCATGAGAAAGGTGATGATCCATACGCTTTAATTTATCTTTCAGACCCAGCTGCTCTAAACCGTCTTCCAGATCATTCTGCCATTTCTTAAATGAGGCATCAGCGCTGTCAGCCCATGATTGAGAGCCTTTTATCGCGGCTTTATTGGAGATGGCTGATTGACTGCCGGCGAGGTTATAAAAAGTGTTATAAAGAAAGCCTTTTTCCACTTTTTCATTGGGCAGATTTAATCCGTGAATATGATCATAGCGTTTCGGGACTTTTTTCTCGGCATCAGCAAGTAATTTTTTTAAGTTACTGCTGTGAAACTTTTTCAAAAAGGTTTTTTCATCATCTAAATTTTTCTTAATGAGTTTTGCTTCTTGCTGATACTCCATGAAGGGATAGACAACCATATCAATTTCTTCAATTTTGGTATTGGTATACTCTAACGCTTTTTCTATTGCATGCAGTGGAAACCCATCCTGTTGTTTGTTGCGGGTAAATCGTTCTTCACCTGCTGCAAATAGAATTACACCATCCTCGACAATAGCAACATTGGCATCCTTATCCAGTGGTGATATACCTAAAACCTTCATTTAGAAGTCTCCATTTTGTTTAAGCGTTTGTTTAAGTTGATTGGGTGTGGTTGCAGTACCACCCAGTTCATCAAAGAAAAAATCAAAAAAATAACGAAAAGAATCAAGAAATTGTACTAAATCCTTTTGGTTTTGTGTGTAATCAGTCATTCCGGGAACTACTGTGGGGCTATGAAAATTCCAGGTAAATGTTCTGACTCCTTTATTATAAAGGAATTTGGTTAATTTTATATGTTCTTTTGAAGTATATCCTTCAGGGGATAACATTAAGCGATCAACGATATTTAGCCGGGAAAGAATTCCTCTGGCTCTGAGGAAGTTAAAATAATGCGCCAGGTTATAAATATCTTTTGATATTTTCCCGGCATAACCCACAAATGCACCGGTTAAGGGGATTTCTAACAGTTGCTCGTTTTCCCCGAACCAGAATGGTTCTGCATGGGCATGGCTAAAATCCGGCCCGCCATCTGCTCGATAGTCATAAGAGGTACAGATTGATAAATCAATATCAAAGCCCAGTTCAGTCATTATTTGAGTAGTATTTTCACCAATGCCGTATCTTCCTGCTTTATAAATGTTTGGCGTGAACTTAAAGACTTTATTGATTTGCTCACTGAGATTTTTAAGCTTGCTTAATTCTAAAGATGCTTCCAGGTTTCCAGGGTACATATTACTAATGGTCAATTGTTCATCAAATGGAGGATTAACCCAGGGGTGTAAGTGCGCGCCAATCTCACAATTGCCCTGTTCATAAATTTGTAATAATGGTTCATAACCTTCCGGCTGGCTGGCAATTGGGTAGTCAATGACGTAACAGGGTTTTACTTTGTACTCATCAAAGATATCCTGGACAAGATGTATTTTTTCCATCGCGGTAACAGAGTTTGCATTTTTATCTGGTTTCGATGACCAGTCAAACTCTTCTTCGGTATCAATAACAACGATGAGCTGTGGTGCTGCTTCAGTAGAAAGCTTAATGGGGGAGTGTGATTTGAGCATTTTCAGAGTATAGCAGAGTAAGTTTGTATTTTCATAGGCTAAAACTGACAGTATTTGTTTATTGATAATGTAAAGCATTTTAGATAAGATAATAGCTTCAATTCATCAGGAAGATGAGTTCTGTTTTTAATGAGATCACATTAAAATAAAAATATTGATAAGGAAATCACCATGCCTCAAATATCTTCCGGCAATACCCAGCGTCTGACCCTGAACATCAGCAACTGCATCGAAGACACCAAAATTTTCGAACTCACTGGCCAGCAAACCTTATCCGCTCCCTATGAAATTACCGCCCGATTCATCTGCGGGATCCCGGATCTCGAGCTGAGCGAACTGGCCAAACAGGCTGCTATTATCACCCTGCACTACAAAAATGAGTCCCGCTACTTCCACGGTATCATCAAATATGCTGCCATGATGGGTGAAAATGGCCAGTCCTATACTTATGAGATCACCCTGGTGCCCAAACTATGGTTTCTTAACTATCGCACCAACTGTCGTATCTTCCAGCATAAAACAGTGCCGCAAATTATCACCCAGCTGCTAAAAGAATCGGGACACCAGCCTGATGAGTCTGAATTTCATCTTAAAGAGACCTACGCTGAACGGGACTATACCGTGCAATTCAATGAAAGTGATTTTGCCTTTATCTCAAGACTGCTGGAACAGGAAGGTATCCACTACCACTATCGCCATCAGCATAACAAACATATTCTGATATTTGCCGACATCAATGAATCCCTGCCGGCAATCAACGCCGAACAAGGCCCCGAACTGACACTGCGTCCCCGCAACGGCCTGGTGCCAGAGTATAGCAGCTGTGAAAGCTTTTCTCTGGGCGCCCGTGTCGGCTTTGACCATGCCACCCATACCGGCTTTGACCTCACCAAACCCGCCAAAGACCTGCAGCATGTGCAATTTCTCCAGAGCAGCAAATTTCTGGAACACTATAGCTTTCACGAACAACAGAGCTTTACCGACTCCGAAGCCGGGCAACACTACATCGACCAGTGTCTGCAGTCCCACAAAGCCCAGAGCCAATTTGCCAAAACAAAAAATGACGTCATCCAAATGGAACCGGGCCATCGTTTCAGCCTCATTAACCACCTGCGTACGGACTTTAACCAGAAATACCTGATACACAATGTCAAATTCAAAGTGCGGCAATATACCGCACTGGAAGAATACGCCGGCACCGAAACAGGATTTCACTACCACAACAACAGTGAACTCATCCCTGACAGCCTGCGTTTTAAACCCGCACACATTACCCCCAGACCACAACTGGACTATCAGGAAGGTGTATTTGTTACCGGCCCCAAAGGAGAAGAGATCTATACCGATAAATACGGCCGCATCAAAGTCCAGTTCCCCTGGGATAGGGAAGGTCAGAACGACGAAAACAGCTCCTGCTGGATACCCGTGAGCCAGAGCTGGGCCGGTAATCAATGGGGTAAAATACACATTCCCCGCATCGGCCATGAAGTACTTATCAGTTTTATTAATGGCGATCCCGATCAGCCCATTGTTGCCGGCTCACTCTATAATGCCGTTAACCGCCCCCCCTATAAACTGCCCGAACACAAAACCCGCAGCACCACCAAAACCAGTTCCAGCATCGGTGGCAAAGGCTTTAATGAGATCCGTTTTGAAGACAAAAAAGGCCAGGAACAAATTGCCATCTTTGCCGAAAAAGACATTGATAACCGGGTCAAAAATGACCGCCGCGAACACATCCAGCACGATCGTCATCTGATCGTAGAAAAACAACGCTTTGAGCACATCAAAAACAATAAACATGTGATCATCAATAAAGATCAGAACATAGAAATCGGAGAAAGCAGCCATCTTAGTGTCGGCCAGACTCACCACACCCTCGTAGGAGAAGACTTTTATCTCAATGCCGGCAATGAAATCCACATCAAAGCCGGTAATAAATTAGTCTTTGATGCCGGAGAAATGCTCAGTATGAAAGCCGGCGGCAGTGTTATGAAAACAGATCCCGATGGTGTAGGCTTCAGTGGTGCCAGCATTCGCATCAATGAAGGCGGCACTCCAGGCAGCGGCACCGGTGCCAGTCCGGTTGAACCCAAATTGCCGCAGGAAGCGGATAAAGATCATCCGGGTTATCAAGCAAAACAACGACAGGCCCTCGAAGCGTATAAATCATTACGCCTGATGGAGCAGGAAGTCCCTCCCGAGCCAAAAGCAATCCCCAGAAGAGATGCCTCACTCATTCCTCCGCAGGTTTTAGCTAAGCCTGAAATTCAGTGGCTGGCAATCCTGCTGCTGGATGATGAAAATTATGTAGTGCCCGACAGACCCTATCAGATCATACGAGATAACACTATTATCAAACAGGGACGTCTGGATAAAAATGGATTTGCACAATACCCGGAAATTGAAGTGTATGATTATCAGGTGAATTTTTTAGAAAATAAGAATCAAACCCCGGGTGAGTTAGTTGAGCCTGATTTTGCTCCCACTAAAGAAAAAACTAATTATCAGGCAATCAGCAGTGAAGAAATGTATTTTCTGGAAATGAAGAAAGTGAATCGCTTTAAACTTAAGCCGGCTTTATTTCTCCATCTTGAAATGGATGAAGATGCACCGGAGCAGCGCAATGACAGTTATATTCTCATGACAGAAGATGCATCATGGAGTCAAACAGTAAATCTGAATGACTTGCCTGATACAAAGCAAACCTGGCTTGAGCTTATGTACAACGATATCCCCGAAGGCGCTTTGTTTCATTTTATTTGCGATCCCAATGAAGAAGGCACTGAGCCTTTTTGTATTTTATCGTTCGCTACTTTGGAAAAGCTTAAAGAAACTTTTCAATAGTGGAGATAAGTATGATAGTTAACATAACCTTAAGCAGGATAAAACAATGAAAACAGGGGTAAAGGTTTTCTTAAATGTTGTTCTGGCACTGGTGGTTATTGTCTCAGGCTTTGTCAGTTATGTCTTGTGGGATAATCGTGATATTCCCATAGCAAGACCTCCGGTGGTTGCAGAAGAAGTTCTGGCTCCGTTTGAGCTTAAACGTGAGGTCTATGGTGACCCGGAAATATTTGATCAACCCCGGATTCAGTTTTCATGGCAGGGGCCAAATCGTGACAAACCTGAGATCTGGAGTGTCAAGGTGGATGGGTCGGATTTACGTCTGGCTGTTGATGCTGATTTATTGTATCCAAAAGATATCGATGTAGGCATTCATCCTGGATTTAATACGTATCGTTCACCAGACAATCGTCATATATTGGTTTTAATGGGAAAACGTAGAGTCAGTTATTTTGCCGTTTATATTATTGATTTAAAAGAACAAAAAAATACAAGAATTGAAGACTCAGAACATGCTTTTTTAATCCGTTACCCCTGGGTTTCTGATTCAAAATCATTTTTTTATTTAAGGGATAAGACAAGATCGTTATCTCGCTATTATTTGGATGGTGGAAAAAATGAAATCATAAAACAAACCTTTTCTAATAGTTTTTATGTTCAGCAAACTGAAGAAATAATTAATCAAATTGGAAGTAAAGATCTTATTCGATTAGATTTTAAGGGGAATGAACTGGAAAGAATACCGCTCGGTGAAAATCTTCATCAATCAACTCATTATGTCAATCCTAGCGGAAATTATTTTATTTATCAGAATTATGAAGGAATTTACTTAGCACCTATAAATAATATGAAAAAAATAGAAAATCTTCCAACCATGTTAAATCCTATGATTAATATGCTTGGAAATAAAATATTTAATGGCCTGCTTGTAGATGCATATTACTATGAAATAGAGAAGAAAGAAAAGATTTTTTTCTTCTCTAAATATGGTGGTGAGCAATTGAACAAGGAAACAGGATATCAAATACATGGATGGTCTTTATTTAATGAGAGAATAAATAATGTCAAATAATACTGAAAGCAAAAAGGAATTTGGTCAGTGCAAAAGCATACCGGTTAATTATTTATTTTCAGCACATTATGATGCTACCGGCAAAGAAGTTATAGGAGGTTATCGTCCTATTCCTGGAGCCATTATCTTTACAGAAACCATGGTCTTTTCCAAGAAAGGCGATATCCGTTCAAAACCTGTAATGAAATTAAGACCCTGGTTTACTAATTATAATGGCGTTTTAAATCATCTGAACAATGATTTCTCTGAGGGGACTCGCTGGTATGCTTTGTCTGATACCAATGGTAAAACTCAAAAAGCATTTTTTCCAACAATTGAACAAATTAGTTATTTTTATGCTGCGTCAGGAGATAAATGGGTACAAGTTATTAGTGATGGTTTATTGAAAGAAATAGTAGATAAACAAAAAGATAAAAGCTCAAGTTCAGATACTAATCAGTCGGTAATCGAGTTATCACAAAAAAGCATTTCATTTGATGAACTTACAAAACCCAGGAGTAATGAGGAACTCAAGGCTGAGCTTTCTGTAGAGCAAGGATTGTTTGATAAAAAACTTAACCATAATAACAAAGACAATATTATCATTGATGAGATACATCCAGATATTATTTACCGTTCATGGTATGAAAAGCAGAAGAAAATTAATAAAAAATTGCATGGTTTTGTAATTCCACAATCACGTTATATTGTCTTTGCTTTTTCTCATTCTCAAGCGTTACTCTGGACTGTATCTTTTTGGCAACATGGCACAAAGATACTGCAACAAAAATTAAAAATCACTTCAGATAATAAAAATGATCCCAACAATATAAATTCAAATTTTTTTACTGCCGTATTTAGATCACCATTCAATAAGTTGCGAAAAGGACTCTATACTATTCATATTAACACTTCTGCTAGGTCTGTTTCTAAGCAATGGGGCTCAAAATTCACCACCCAGAAAAGCTACCAACTCAAAGAAAACCTCCGCTTCGATTTAAAAAACATCGCTGGCGAATTTGAAATTGTAAACTGTGATCCCATTACCGTAGAAGAAAGCTTATTAAAACAATTCCCTCTGACCTATAGCCATCTGATAAAAGACAGTTATCTTAAGATGCAAGGCATGCCGGTTTCAAAAGAATCACCTGCCAATGACAGCGGTCTGAAAACCATTGTCAGTGAACTGCAATTACGCAAACAACAGGCTGATCAGGCAAAAAGTTTTTTTACTGCTGATAATAAATTGAAACAAACCAATATTGTTGCAAAAGGCATTTCCCTGGCTCTTTTGAATTCAGGTGTTGATATGGAGATAAGACGCTTTGTTGATACTGCCTTTCAAGTCAATGACTTTGGTTATAAAATCTTTCAAAATATCCCGGATACTCTGAAAGAGATCCAGGAAAAAACCGGCTTTGCTCATACAAAAATTGATGCAATCATCAATAATTTGAGACAAAATAATTTTCTCCACTGGCGTTATAATAATCTATCCGATCCATCGGATGCACTGACCAATGCCTGGGGTGGCCGTCTGGCGAGTGTTAAATACATCCCTGCAGCATTCATACAAAAAACTCTGGGAACTTATAGCAAAGTCGCCAAACCCATTGATGGGGCCCTTGCAATTTTTAACCTGATCAACAGCAGTACCCATCTTTATGACGCGAGTGGCAATGTTGATAAAGCGATGTACACG
>JADGDG010000040.1 GCA_016744995.1 Gammaproteobacteria bacterium | reverse complement strand
CGTGTACATCGCTTTATCAACATTGCCACTCGCGTCATAAAGATGGGTACTGCTGTTGATCAGGTTAAAAATTGCAAGGGCCCCATCAATGGGTTTGGCAACTTTGCTATAAGTACCCAGAGTTTTTTTTATGAATGCTGTAGGAATATATTTAACACTGGCCAGGCGACCACCCCATGCATTGGTCAGTGCATCCGATGGATCAGATAGATTATTATAACGCCAGTGGAGAAAGTTATTTTGTCTTAGATTATTGATGATTGCATCAATTTTTGTATGAGCAAAGCCGGTTTTTTCCTGGATGTCTTTTAGAGTATCCGGAATGTTTTGAAAAATTTTATAACCAAAGTCATTGACTTGAAAGGCAGTGTCAACAAAGCGTCTTATTTTCATATCAACACCTGAACTTTCAAGAGCAAATGAAATTCCATTGGCAACAATATTAGTTTGTTTCAGACCATTATCAGCAGTAAAAAAACTTTTTGCCTGATCAGCCTGTTGTTTGCGTAATTGCAGTTCACTGACAATGGTTTTCAGGCCGCTGTCATTGGCTGATGATTCTTTTGAAACCGGCATGCCTTGCATCTTAAGATAACTGTCTTTTATCAGGTGGCTATAGGTCAGAGGGAATTGTTTTAATAAGCTTTCTTCTACAGTAATGGGATCGCAGTTAATAATTTCAAATTCGCCGGCAATGTTTTTTAAATCGAAACGGAAATTTTCTTTGAGTTGGTAGCTTTTCTGGGTGGTGAATTTTGAGCCCCATTGCTTAGAAACAGACCTAGCAGAAGTGTTAATATGAATAGTATAGAGTCCTTTTCGCAACTTATTGAATGGTGATCTAAATACGGCAGTAAAAAAATTTGAATTTATATTGTTGGGATCATTTTTATTATCTGAAGTGATTTTTAATTTTTGTTGCAGTATCTTTGTGCCATGTTGCCAAAAAGATACAGTCCAGAGTAACGCTTGAGAATGAGAAAAAGCAAAGACAATATAACGTGATTGTGGAATTACAAAACCATGCAATTTTTTATTAATTTTCTTCTGCTTTTCATACCATGAACGGTAAATAATATCTGGATGTATCTCATCAATGATAATATTGTCTTTGTTATTATGGTTAAGTTTTTTATCAAACAATCCTTGCTCTACAGAAAGCTCAGCCTTGAGTTCCTCATTACTCCTGGGTTTTGTAAGTTCATCAAATGAAATGCTTTTTTGTGATAACTCGATTACCGACTGATTAGTATCTGAACTTGAGCTTTTATCTTTTTGTTTATCTACTATTTCTTTCAATAAACCATCACTAATAACTTGTACCCATTTATCTCCTGACGCAGCATAAAAATAACTAATTTGTTCAATTGTTGGAAAAAATGCTTTTTGAGTTTTACCATTGGTATCAGACAAAGCATACCAGCGAGTCCCCTCAGAGAAATCATTGTTCAGATGATTTAAAACGCCATTATAATTAGTAAACCAGGGTCTTAATTTCATTACAGGTTTTGAACGGATATCGCCTTTCTTGGAAAAGACCATGGTTTCTGTAAAGATAATGGCTCCAGGAATAGGACGATAACCTCCTATAACTTCTTTGCCGGTAGCATCATAATGTGCTGAAAATAAATAATTAACCGGTATGCTTTTGCACTGACCAAATTCCTTTTTGCTTTCAGTATTATTTGACATTATTTATTCTCTCATTAAATAAAGACCATCCATGTATTTGATATCCTGTTTCCTTGTTCAATTGCTCACCACCATATTTAGAGAAGAAAAAAATCTTTTCTTTCTTCTCTATTTCATAGTAATATGCATCTACAAGCAGGCCATTAAATATTTTATTTCCAAGCATATTAATCATAGGATTTAACATGGTTGGAAGATTTTCTATTTTTTTCATATTATTTATAGGTGCTAAGTAAATTCCTTCATAATTCTGATAAATAAAATAATTTCCGCTAGGATTGACATAATGAGTTGATTGATGAAGATTTTCACCGAGCGGTATTTTTTCCAGTTCTTTCCCCTTAAAATCCAATCGAATAAGATCTTTAGGTCCTATTTGATTAATTATTTCTTCAGTTTGCTGGACATAAAAACTTTTGGAAAAGGTTTGTTTTATAGTTTCTTTTTTTCCACTACCCAAATAATAGCGAGATAACGATCTTGTCTTATCCCTTAAATAAAAAAATGATTTTGAATCAAAAACCCAGGGGTAACGGATTAAAAAGGCATGTTCTGAGTCTTCAATTCTTGTATTTGTTTGCTCTTTTAAATCAATAATATGAATTCCAATATAATAAGCTCTGTATTTACCTAACATGACTAAAATATAACGGTTATCCGGTGAACGATACGTATTAAACCCAGGCTGCATGCCTACATCGATATCTTTTGGATACAATAAATCAGCATCAACAGCCAGACGTAAGTCCGACCCGTCCACCTTGACACTCCAGATCTCAGGTTTCTCACGATTTGGCCCCTGCCATGAAAACTGAATCCGGGGTTGATCAAATATTTCCGGGTCACCGTAGACCTCGCGTTTAAGCTCAAACGGAGCCAGAACTTCTTCTGCAACCACCGGAGGTCTTACTATGGGAATATCACGATTATCCCACAAGACATAACTGACAAATCCCGAGACAACAACCACAAGTGCCAGGACAACACTTAAGAAAATCTTCACCCCTGTTTTCATTGTTTTATCCTGTTTAAAGTCGTTCTAAGTATCATATTTATCTCCTGCCGCCGCATAAAAATAACTGATTTGTTCAATTGTTGGAAAAAATGCTTTTTGAGCTTTACCTTTGGCATCAAACAAAGCGTACCATCGAGTCCCCTCAGAGAAATCATTGTTCAGATGATTTAAACCTCTATTATAATTGGTAAACCAGGGCCTTAATTTCATGACAGGTTTTGAACGGATATCACCTTTCTTGGAAAAGACCATGGTTTCTGTAAAAATCACAGCACCAGGAATTGGTCTGTAGCCACCGACAACTTGTCCAGAATCATCATAATGAGCGGCAAATAAATAATTAACCGGAATGCTTTTACACTGACCAAATTCCTTTTTGCTTTCAGTACTATTTGACATTATTAATTCTCTCATTAAATAACGACCATGCACTCATTTGGTAACCTGTTTCATTACTTAACTGATCGCCACCGTATTTATTAAAAAAAGTTATCTTGTTTTTATTTATTCGATCAAAATAATATGCATCTGAATATGAACCTCTATAAATTTTATCTCCCTTCATATCAATTATAGGGTCAAACACTTTTGGGATTATTTCCTCCTTCCTCATATTATTTGTATACACAAAATACATTCCTTTATAATTCCTGTAAACAAAATAATCGCCAGTAGGATTGACATAATGAATTGATTGATGAAGATTTTCACCGAGCGGCATTCTTTCCAGTTCATTCCCCTTAAAATCCAATCGAATAAGATCTTCACTTCCAATTTGATTAATTATTTCTTCAGTTTGCTGAACATAAAAGCTATTAGAAAAGGTTTGTTTTATGGTTTCTTTTTTCCCACTATCCAAATAATAGCGAGACAACGATCTTGTTTTATCCCTTAAATAAAAAAATGATTTTGAATCAAAAACCCAAGGGTAACGGATTAAAAAAGCATGTTCTGAGTCTTCAATTTTTGTATTTGTTTGCTCTTTTAAATCAATAATATAAACAGCAAAATAACTGACTCTACGTCTGCCCATTAAAACCAATATATAACGATTGTCTGGTGAACGATACGTATTAAATCCAGGATGAATGCCTACATTGATATCTTTTGGATACAACAAACCAGCATCAACGGCCAGACGTAAGTCCGACCCATCCACCTTGACACTCCAGATCTCAAGTTTCTCACGATTTGGCCCCTGCCATAAAAACTGAATCCGGGGTTGATCAAAGATTTCCGGATCACCGTAGATCTCACGTTTAAGCTCAAACGGAGCCAAAACTTCTTCTGCAACCACCGGAGGTCTTGCTATGGGAACATCACGATTATCCCACAAGACATAACTGACAAAGCCCGAGACAATAACCACCAATGCCAGGACAACACTTAAGAAAACCTTTACCCCTGCTTTCATTGTTTTATCCTATTTAAAGTCATTCTAAGTATCATATTTATCTCCTGCTGCCGCATAAAAATAACTGATTTGTTCAATTGATGGAAAAAATGTTTTTTGAGCTTTACCATTAGTATCAGACAAAGCGTACCATCGAGTCCCCTCAGAGAAATCATTATTCAAATGATTTAAAACTCCATTATAATTAGTAAACCAGGGCCTTAATTTCATAACAGGTTTTGAACAGATATCGCCTTTCTTGGAAAAGACCATTGTTTCTGTAAAAATCACAGCGCCAGGAATTGGTCTGTAGCCACCGACAACTTGTCCAGAATCATCATAATGAGCAGAAAATAAATAATTTACCGGTATACTTTTACACTGACCAAATTCCTTTTTGCTTTCAGTATTATTTGACATTCTTCATTCTCTCATTAAATAACGACCATGCATTCATTTGGTAGCCTGTTTCATTATTTAACTGTTCGCCACCATATTTATTAAAAAAAATTATCTTGCTTTTATTTATTCGATCAAAATAATATGCATCTGAAGATGAGCCTCTGTAAATTTTATCTCCCGTCATATTAATTATAGGTTCCATTGTTTTTACAATTTTTTCCTTCTTTCCCATATTATTTGTGTGCACAAAATGTATTCCATCATAATTCCAATAAATAAAGTAATCACCAGTAGGATTGACATAATGAGCTGATTGATGAAGATTTTCACCAAGCGGTATTCTTTCCAGTTCATTCCCCTTAAAATCCAATCGAATAAGATCTTCACTTCCAATTTGATTAATTATTTCTTCAGTTTGCTGAACATAAAAACTTTTGGAAAAGGTTTGTTTTATGGTTTCTTTTTTTCCACTATCCAAATAATAGCGAGATAACGATCTTGTCTTATCCCTTAAATAAAAAAATGATTTTGAATCAAAAACCCAGGGGTAACGGATTAAAAAGGCATGTTCTGAGTCTTCAATTCTTGTATTTGTTTGCTCTTTTAAATCAATAATATGAATTCCAATATAATAAGTTCTGTATTTACCTAACATGACTAAAATATAACGATTATCCGGTGAACGATACGTATTAAACCCAGGCTGCATGCCTACATCGATATCTTTTGGATACAATAAATCAGCATCAACGGCCAGACGTAAGTCCGACCCATCCACCTTGACACTCCAGATCTCAGGTTTCTCACGATTTGGCCCCTGCCATGAAAACTGAATCCGGGGTTGATCAAAGATTTCCGGATCACCGTAGACCTCACGGTTAAGCTCAAACGGAGCCAAAACTTCTTCTGCAACCACCGGTGCTCTTGCTATGGGAATATCACGATTATCCCACAAGACATAACTGACAAAGCCCGAGACAATAACCACCAGTGCCAGGACAATACTTAAGAAAACCTTTACCTCTGTTTTCATTGTTTTATCCTGTTTAAGGTCATGCTAACTATCATACTTATCTCCGCTATTGAAAAGTTTCTTTAAGCTTTTCCAAAGTAGCGAACGATAAAATACAAAAAGGCTCAGTGCCTTCTTCATTGGGATCACAAATAAAATGAAACAAAGCGCCTTCGGGAATTTCGTTGTACATAAGCTCAAGCCAGGTTTGCTTTGTATCAGGCAAGTCGTTCAGATTTACTGTTTGACTCCATGATGCATCTTCTGTCATGAGAACATAACTGTCATTGCGCTGCTCCGGCGCATCTTCATCCATTTCAAGATGGAGAAATAAAGCCGGCTTAAGTTTAAAGCGATTCACTTTCTTCATTTCCAGAAAATACATTTCTTCACTGCTGATTGCCTGATAATTAGTTTTTTCTTTAGTGGGAGCAAAATCAGGCTCAACTAACTCACCCGGGGTTTGATTCTTATTTTCTAAAAAATTCACCTGATAATCATACACTTCAATTTCCGGGTATTGTGCAAATCCATTTTTATCCAGACGTCCCTGTTTGATAATAGTGTTATCTCGTATGATCTGATAGGGTCTGTCGGGCACTACATAATTTTCATCATCCACCAGCAGGATTTCCAGCCACTGGATTTCAGGCTTAGCTAAAACCTGCGGAGGAATGAGTGGGGCATCTCTTCTGGGGATTGCTTTTGGCTCAGGAGGGACTTCCTGCTCCATCAGGCGTAATGATTTATACGCTTCAAGGGCCTGTCGTTGTTTTGCTTGATAACCCGGATGATCTTTATCTGCTTCCTGCGGCAATTTGGGTTCAACCGGACTGGCACCGGTGCCGCTGCCGGGAGTGCCGCCTTCATTGATGCGAATGCTGGCACCACTGAAACCTACACCGTCGGGATCTGTTTTCATAACACTGCCGCCGGCTTTCATACTGAGCATTTCTCCGGCATCAAAGACTAATTTATTACCGGCTTTGATGTGGATTTCATTGCCGGCATTGAGATAAAAGTCTTCTCCTACGAGGGTGTGGTGAGTCTGGCCGACACTAAGATGGCTGCTTTCTCCGATTTCTATGTTCTGATCTTTATTGATGATCACATGTTTATTGTTTTTGATGTGCTCAAAGCGTTGTTTTTCTACGATCAGATGACGATCGTGCTGGATGTGTTCGCGGCGGTCATTTTTGACCCGGTTATCAATGTCTTTTTCGGCAAAGATGGCAATTTGTTCCTGGCCTTTTTTGTCTTCAAAACGGATCTCATTAAAGCCTTTGCCACCGATGCTGGAACTGGTTTTGGTGGTGCTGCGGGTTTTGTGTTCGGGCAGTTTATAGGGGGGGCGGTTAACGGCATTATAGAGTGAGCCGGCAACAATGGGCTGATCGGGATCGCCGTTAATAAAGCTGATAAGTACTTCATGGCCGATGCGGGGAATGTGTATTTTACCCCACTTATTACCGGCCCAGCTCTGGCTCACGGGTACCCAGCAGGAGCTGTTTTCATCGTTCTGACCTTCCCTATCCCAGGGGAACTGGACTTTGATGCGGCCGTATTTATCGGTGTAGATCTCTTCTCCTTTGGGGCCGGTAACAAACACACCTTCCTGATAGTCCAGTTGTGGTCTGGGGGTGATGTGTGCGGGTTTAAAACGCAGACTGTCAGGGATGAGTTCACTGTTGTTGTGGTAGTGAAATCCTGTTTCAGTGCCGGCGTATTCTTCCAGTGCGGCATACTGTCTCACTTTGAATTTAACATTGTGTATCAGGTATTTCTGGTTGAAGTCCGTACGCAGGTGGTTAATGAGGCTGAAACGGTGGCCCGGTTCCATGTGGATGACGTCATTTTTTGTTTTGGCAAATTGGCTCTGGGCTTTGTGGGACTGCAGGCACTGGTCGATGTAATGTTGCCCGGCTTCGGAGTCGGTGAAGCTCTGCTGTTCGTGGAAGCTGTAGTGTTCCAGAAATTTGCTGCTCTGGAGAAATTGCACATGCTGCAGGTCTTTGGCGGGTTTGGTGAGGTCAAAGCCGGTATGGGTGGCATGGTCAAAGCCGACACGGGCGCCCAGAGAAAAGCTTTCACAGCTGCTATACTCTGGCACCAGGCCGTTGCGGGGACGCAGTGTCAGTTCGGGGCCTTGTTCGGCGTTGATTGCCGGCAGGGATTCATTGATGTCGGCAAATATCAGAATATGTTTGTTATGCTGATGGCGATAGTGGTAGTGGATACCTTCCTGTTCCAGCAGTCTTGAGATAAAGGCAAAATCACTTTCATTGAATTGCACGCTATAGTCCCGTTCAGCGTAGGTCTCTTTGAGATGAAATTCAGACTCATCAGGCTGGTGTCCCGATTCTTTCAGCAGCTGGCTGATAATTTGCGGCACTGTTTTATGCTGGAAGATACGACAGTTGGTACGATAGTTAAGAAACCACAGTTTGGGCACCAGGGTGATCTCATAAGTATAGGACTGGCCGTTTTCACCCATCATGGCGGCATATTTGATGATACCGTGGAAGTAGCGGGATTCATTTTTGTAGTGCAGGGTGATAATAGCAGCCTGTTTGGCCAGTTCGCTCAGCTCAAGGTCAGGGATCCCGCAGATGAATCGGGCGGTGATTTCATAGGGGGCGGATAAGGTTTGCTGGCCGGTGAGTTCGAAGACTTTGGTGTCTTCGATGCAGTTGCTGATGTTCAGGGTCAGACGCTGGGTATTGCCGGGGGTGTATTGTTGTGAGGCTGGCATGGTGATTTCCTTATCAGAGCTTTATGGATAATCTCATCATCCTGATGAGTCAATTTAAAACATATTATCTAATAGGGTTTATTTTATCAATACCTGGCCATTTTCAAATAATACAATTTTATCAATAATGCGCACTGAGTCTCAGTGAGTGATGTTCACAGCTTAAAAATAGCTATTAAAAATAGTTATTTAAGCTTAGCCTGACAGCTGTAACTGAACCAGTCTGGCCCAGTAGCTGGCACCAATAGTCAGAATTTCATCATTAAAATCATAGTGGGGATTATGTAAGGAGGCGGTCTCACCATTACCAATTGAGACATAACAGCCTTTTGATTCATTCAGCAAAAATGAAAAATCTTCTGATCCCATGCTCGGTGGATTATCATGGATAATGCTGGCACTGCCGACCACATCCATTGCCGCCAGTACAGCATTTTCGGCTTCAATTTCTGTATTAATGGTCGAAGGATAACGCTTTTGATAATCAATGCTTGCGGTTGCACCATAAGCTTCACAAATAGACTGTGCCACTTGTTTCAACTTGAGGATAATTCTTTCCTGCACCTGATGATTAAAAGTTCTGACCGTACCGGACAGACAGGCTGTTTCCGGGATAACATTATAACTGTCACCGGCATGCATCCGAGTGATAGAGACCACAACGGCATCCTGCGGATTGCATTGGCGGGCACTGATATGCTGTATTGCAGTAATCACCTGTCCGGCAATAGCAATGGGATCAATGGTATTCTGCGGGGCTGCAGCATGGCCGCCTTTTCCCTGAATCTCAATATCAAAGACATCATAGGCCGCCATCACAGGACCGCTGCGAATAGCAAATTTCCCCACATCCAGTCCAGGCCAATTATGCATGCCGTATATTGCATCAACGGGGTATTTTTTAAAAAATCCCTGCTCTACAAAAACACGGCCGCCACCTTCATTCTCCTCAGCCGGCTGAAAGACGAAATAAACCGTACCCTTAAAATCCTGCTGCTGAGATAAGTACTGAGCAGCCCCCAATAACATGGTGGTGTGACCATCATGGCCACAGGCATGCATCATACCGTCATGAGTTGAACAATAATCAACACCACTTTTCTCAACAATCGGCAAGGCATCTAAATCCGCTCTCAAAGCAATGGCTTTTGCCCCATCTCTGGAGTAATTGTTTGTGCTTATAGAACCAATGACACCGGTTCCAGCCATTCTCGGATGGACTTTAATACCGAATGAAATCAGCTTTTGTTCAACAAATTGAGCAGTTTTGTGCTCATCAAAAGCAATCTCAGGTATCGAATGGAGTTGCTGACGCCATTTTTTAAGGACTTCTTTGTTATCGACAATTTCATTAATTAAAGGCATAGCCAAATCTCTCTTTTATTCCACAGCACATAGATAGTTTCCTACCGGGAGAATGGACAAGCAGATCATGCTCCCGGATAAAAGACTTAAATTAATTCGATGAATCTAACATTTCAGGTGCCCTGGAAAGTCCCCAGATACCAATCGTGGTTCCAAAAAGAAACAGAACCCATAAAATCATTGGCTCAACACTGCTTATAATCATCAATTTATCCAGAAAAATAGCCACCGCTGAAACAATACCCAATAAAATCTGGAAGCCTGAAGCAAACTGGATCGTATAACGCTGCACATTAATGGAAGATATTCGGCTCATCAAACCAATACAAGCAAGAAAACCAATCACATAAATCAGCCAGAATGGAATACTGGAACCACTAATCACCAGACCAAAGCTAATGAGCAGTAAAGACACACCGCTGGCCATTGCTAACAACAATAAAAATAAAGCAAAAAGATAAAACATGATCAGTTTGCACTCCCTCTTAATTTCACCTTAAATAAAATCTTCACCTTATCCAGACTTGATTTATCCAGCCCGGATAAATCAAGCTTGATGAGATCATCATTCAAGTGACTGTTTTTGACATAAATAACCAGCTCCTGGTTATCCCGATATTCAACTCGCTGCATCTCTGTCCAGGGTATATGATGATTAAATTGTTTAATATTAAACAAAATCATACCCTCTTTATTCATAACAATTTTATAAACATATAAATTAATACCACCCACCAGAAAAATAAAGCTGACGGTAAATAACACCCCAGGATAATAACTGTGTTTATGCTTACTTTTAAGTTCGGTACGCCATCGCTTACTGACAAAAAAAAGACTTAAGCCGGACAATAGTAATAAGGCCATCCATATCGAAGAGTACTTAATAATAAATTGATCGGAGAGTATTAAAAGTTCCATGCAATGATATTATCACATCTCTGTCAATATTTTTCACCAGCACTCATATTCCCCTATTCTTCCCTGTTTATTCATTCATTATTAAGCTAGAATTTAGTCACATTTTACCAATGGAACTTAAACATGCTTGATTATATTTTTTTTCACCAGATACCGCTCAAAAAATTTCAGAACTATCTTGACAGCCAAAAAATCCCTTATAAAAATGATACCGAGTTTCAGGCATCTGTCGAAGAAACCGGATTCACCATTAGTATCAGTGATGACTATGAACTGGACGTTCTGGATAAAATAGAAGATTATTACGATGGCATGATGGAACTGAATGCAGAACTCGTTTCAGCAGAAGAAAATGCACAAGAAGGCGCTGGAGAAATAGAAAATGCAGGCATCAGCGTTAACCTCGCAGACGGTACAACCGTACTGGCCGATGTGAACCCCAATCTTATTTACAAACTGTCAGAAGCCCTCAATCCGAAGGAAATTCTCGAACTTATCAATGCCATTGCCAGTGCCGTAGAAAATCCCGATAACAGACCGCTTTGTAAAAGGTAAGAAATAAGCATCTTTTTATTTTTTAATGGAATTAAATAGTACTTTTTGTTTATCGATTAAGATTTTTGATGATAGTGTGAAGGCCGTCTGCATGACAAATAAATTAACCAGATCTTTATCATTGTCGTCAAACACCCGTATTTGTCCGTCCTTATCCTGAGCATTAATTAACTGGATTACACCTATAATTTTTTTCTCAAAGTCAAAAATCGGAACCGTTAGTACAGAATGAGTTCGATAACCGGTTTGCTCATCAAAAGCGCGTGTACCTGAAAAATTATAAGAATTTTCATGGTAAATATCATCAATCAAAATACTTTGTTCCAGTAAAGCACTATTGACAACAACCATTGATGCATTAGCAACCCCATTTTTATAAATCGAGATACTGGGGAAATCAATATCAGGTGCTTTTTTATTAATGTCTAACTTTCGGTTAAGAACCACTTCAAATATTAATTGCTGATCTTCAAATATTGAATACAAGGTTCCTGCATCTGCATGAGTCAGATCCATTGCTCCCTCAACCACAATTGCCAATTGACTTTGCAAATCTTTCTCTCTGGAGAGCTTAGTTGATATTTCATTAAAGATTCTTGTGCTGCCAGACATTTGTTCCATCCATACTTGAAAAGTCTTTAGATATTCCCCACGTATAGTGTAACAGATGCTCAATGAGGTTTGTTACCACTAAATACTCAGACTGTTACATAGGTACTGTTTTCAGTACCTATGTAACAATCTTATTACAATTAATATTGCTTAAATGAAAGGATATTACTATGAACACTTTTGATTTTTCACCACTTTTTCGCTCAGCCGTTGGTTTTGATCACCTTTATTCAAAACTGGATCGTGTTACACGTACTGCCCAGAGCCAACCCAGCTATCCACCTTACAATATCGAACTCATCGATGAAGACAGTTACCGGATCACAATGGCCCTTGCAGGATTCAGCGAATCTGATCTCAGCATTCAGACAGAAAACAATGTCCTGACCATTACCGGACAGCAGGCAGAGCAGAAAGATGAACATCAGTATCTGCATCACGGCATTGCAGCACGTAACTTTGAACATCGTTTCCAGCTTGCTGAACACGTCAAAGTCACTAATGCCAACCTGATTAACGGCTTATTAAATATAGAGCTGGTCAGAGAAATCCCGGAAGCCATGAAGGCTCATACAATTTCAATTAACACATCGGCTGACAGCAATGTCAACAAACTAAAAGATACCTCTGTCAAGGCAGCTTAAGTAAAATTCATCGCAGTTAAAAAAGGGAGCAGTTGCTCCCTTTTTTTGTGACCAAAAAAGACATGAGCAGGATGTGTGCATGCTCCCGAAATAATTTGCATCAATTTCAGGTCTTATGTTTTAAGAGCCTTTAAAAGATATAATAAAAATGTACCAACTAAAACACTCACAAATTTTATCACAGGCGGTTAGCCTGCTCCTGCTCATATGCTCAACTCTGGTTTTTTATGGGTTTTTTTATGGGGTTTCTTATGGAATTTCTTATGGAGCTTCCTATGGGCAATCACAACATCAACAAACCGTCATGGTATTAGGAGACAGTCTCAGTAGCGGCTTTAAAATTGATGAGGGTAAAAACTGGGTCAGTCTGCTGCAGCAATGCATTAACAATATGCATGAAGATGTACTCATTGTGAATGAAAGCAGCAATGCAAAGACCACAGCCAGCGGTGCAGCACACTTAGCGGAATCATTAGAAGCTTATCAGCCGGATGTACTGATTATTGTTCTTGGGAGCAATGATCAACTTCAGCAAATTAATAAGCACCAGATCTCTGATAACCTGGCAAAAATGATACAAATGAGCCAACAAAATGACACCAAAGTTATTCTGGTCGGCTCACCCCTGCAAAACTCAGAACAACAACAGCTTTTCAAAACAATAGCGACAAAAAATAACGTGCCTCTTATCAATCATTTATATATGGAACTCGATCAGAACCCAGAACTATTTATCGATGATCTGCATGCCAACACTCTGGCTCAACAGACTATTATGAATACTATCTGGAAACAATTATTCCCAGTCCTTGGCCTTTGATAAAACTACTCATCCATTTTAAGACGCCTGTTCTTATCACTATCCAGAATTAATTGTTCAACACCCTTTGCTTTTTCCAGAGTCTCAAGCTGGGCACTCATAATATGTTTATTTTCTGCCTGTGCATTAGATTCAGCAGTGCTTTGTTTACTATCAGAGCAGCCCGCAGCAACAAGCACCAGAGAAACCAATAGAAATAATCGTGTCATCATCTTTCCTTAGCAAGTTAATATTTTTAAATGTTCATTAATCATAGCTGAATTATTTTTAATTTCATGCTTTGACAAATTTTAAAAATAAAACTAAAATACCATACTTAATTACTTGGTTATTTAATATTTTAGGAGTTTCCATGAAAACATGGCGTTGTAAGATCTGTAATTTTATCTATGAAGAGAAAGAAGGCCTTCCAGATGAAGGAATTGCACCCGGAACAGCCTGGGAAGATATTCCAGAAGACTGGTTATGCCCTGACTGCGGTAAAGGAAAAAATGAATTTGTTATGGAAGAGATCTAACTCTCGTACCCTATTTCATACTCTGGAGGGGCATTACTGCCCTTTCAATTAAACCACTCCACCAGATAGTAAATTTTAAAACCTTCTGAAGATTTTGCCGGACCAATTACCTCGGCCGCATACATTTTTTTTTCATGATCCTGCTCAGCGAGTGCTTCTTTCTTTGTACCATACACCGTCACTGTCGTTGAAGGAAAACGATCACGCTTTTTTCTGGGTGAATAAATAACCGCAAAGTGCCGGTCTGCAACATTGGCACCGGGGTGTGGATCGAGAGAATAACCGTGCATATATTTCTTATTTCCTGAGATAAACCATCATTATTTAACTATTATACTGGTTTTCCACAAAAACATTTAATTTTAATGTACAATTATCATAATTATTGTTTCACACCAAATTTTAATTAAAAATGACCCGATAGAAAATATCAGACAAGTATAATGAAACTTACATATCAATCTTTACATCAGGAGCAAAAAAAATGTCAATCAGGCTTGAATATATCGTATGTAATAAAAAAGGTGAAGAGTTGAATCGCTTTGATATAAAGTCAGATGCCGAAGCCTATGACTCAGTCATTTGTGCGGCTGAAGACATCAGTCTACTCCTGGAACCTCTGCAGAAAAAATTATCTTTGAATGAAGATCAAATTTACGGTATTTCAGAACATCTGGCCTTCCAGTCTGATGCAGTCAAACTGGCATTAAAGCAGATTAAAAAAGCAAAATTACCAGCAAAAGCTGAGTCCGAAAGCGATCAGCCTGAAGCTGAAACAGTTAAAAAGAGCGTGACAAAAAAAGCAACGAAGAAGAAGTAAAGTTCATCAGGCTATACGCATTATTGAATGTTTAATGCCCAAGATACTGTTCAATAAGGACCGTAAGTTTTTTATGTAATGTATCTTCAAATTCATCAAGGCTGACATCAAAAAGAGCAAAGAATTTTGTTGCCTGCTCCTGACTCAGATTTTTATAGTTGAAGACGTATTGCATTTCAGGTAAAGATTTATCATACCGGGGGACAATCCCCCAATGAAGAAAATCTGAATGCATAGATGAAAATTTATTAAGTGCCAATTGACAAAATGCCTCAATATGCGTCTCACCTGCCGGGCCCAGACAACCGGTTTCCAATCTGAAAACAACCGTCAGCTTTTTATCATCCGCTAAAGGTAAATTACTTTTCATATATCCACATCTCTTTTAATTCTTAATAATAGCCTAATCAGTCAAAACACCTGGAAATAACAAAAAGAATAATGTTATTCTTCTTAGTGCCATAAACAAACGTTACAATACGAATGACAATGATAACAGATGACAATAACTGACAACAACTCATTAAAATCAACTCATTGATAATAAGGCCGCTACCATAAAATTTGAAAAACATCTGGCCGTCTCAAGTGACAATAAAACAGCCATTGATTTATTATCTGAACACACTGATTTTTCCAGGCAAAAAATTAAACAGATCATGCAAAAAGGTGCAGTTTGGCTGACCCGGGGAAAATCGACACAGCGGCTTCGTCGTGCCAGTAAAAAACTTATCAGCGGGCAGACATTACATCTCTATTATGATGCCGATATCCTGGCACAAACTGATTTTACAGCCTATCTGATTGCTGATGAAAATGATTTCAGTGTCTGGTACAAGCCATCAGGTATGCTTTCACAGGGAAGCAAATATGGCGATCACACTGCCATTTATCGCTGGGCAGAAACTCATCTACTGCCTCAGCGCAATGCATTTTTAGTGCACCGTCTGGATAGAGCAACCAGTGGTTTGATCCTTATTGCTCATAGTAAAAAAGCCGCCGCAGCGCTGGCCCAGTTATTCGCACAGCGTGCCATTAAAAAATATTACATTGCTCAAGTTCATGGTATACCCGAGCTGCCGAAAAACACCACACAAACAATAGAAGAACCTCTGGAAGGTAAAAAATCAATCACTAAAATACTCTCTATTGAACCAGCTTCTGATAGACAGACAAGCCGACTTGATATTCAGCTTCTTACCGGCAGAAAACATCAGATCAGACAGCATTTATCAAATACAGGCCACCCGATTGTTGGTGATCGACTTTATGGCAAGGGACAAAAAGATAACATTGACCTCTGCCTGAAAGCTTATAAAATAATATTTATCTCCCCCTTTGATCAACAAGAAAAACATTATGAACTCAACGATCTCTCATTCATAACCGAGTAACAACATGCAAAAAGTAAATGAAAGACTCACTCCT
>JADGDG010000019.1 GCA_016744995.1 Gammaproteobacteria bacterium | reverse complement strand
ACACACCTGTTTGCCCAGGTGGCGAAATTGGTAGACGCAAGGGACTTAAAATCCCTCGATCGCAAGATCGTGCCGGTTCGATTCCGGCCCTGGGCACCATTTAAAATCAATGACTTACCTCGATTTTAAATTTTTTAAAAAACTATCAGTTTTTCTCATGTAGACGTAATGTAGACATTTGAGTGGTTAATTTTATCCACATTCGTAATGATATTCCCCTTGTATGGCTCCTGATGTTGTTGATATATTCTGTAAATAATATTGTCATTTGTGTAAGCGGTGGTTTTGTTTCTGAAATAAATGTATTTTCGAAGTGGGCTATAGGATGACTAATTGTTGTTTAGCCCCTTCCCCATTGGAAATAAAAGTTATTTGAATATTTAACTAATTGTTACTGAATTTAACAACTTATAGTAGAAAACTTTTCTTCAAAAGGTTATAAAGGTGTAAAAAAGGAGATGGATTTTGCGCAATGATGTCTTAGTTGAGGAAGTGCTCACAAAATGTGATGTTTTAAAAAGCGCTGGTTTTTGGCCATCAGAGCCAAAAATTAGACCAAGAGCATGGCTTCAGAATTTTGATGACGTTGATCTAGGGATAGCAGCATTTCTTCTGGATAAATTTACTTTTTATAATCATAATTTATCAGATATGCTACTAGTATCATCATATAATTCTATTGGGGATGGGCTAAGTAAAGGTCCGAAAGCACCTAATTCAGGTGAGTTGATTCAGTCTTTAAATAATGCAATTCTTGCTCCAATTTCAGGTGAGATACCTAATCCAACGGATTCTGGTTATTTAATGTGCCGTAATGCTAGGCAGGTATTAGACATACCCGAGGAAAGTATTGTTGACCATAAATGTGCAATTGAGCATGCGTCTCACAAAGGAACAGTTGTATTTATTGATGATTTTGTTGGCTCTGGTGATCAATTCATGAAGACTTGGACTAGAAAGTATGGCAAACAAAACCCTCGTTCATTTTTAGATATTCAAAGAGATATTGGGTTTACTGCAATTTACATAGCATTAGTTTCAACTGATGTTGGGCTTGATACAATCCACAGAAATGCACCTAAAGTTGCTGTGTGTGTCACACATATATTAAACCAGAAGTCAGCTTTGCATGGAGTCATTGACGGTAGTGGACTTCAGAAAAATGATATATTGAAATTCCTTGTTAAGTACTCGACCCGTTTAAAACCAAAAGAGCCCTACATTGCAAATAATAATGATTATCTTTCTTTGGGTTATCATCAGCTCGGTTTACTTTTTGGGTTTGAACACTCTATACCAGATGCAACGCTTCCAATCTTTTGGTCGCCTGGAATTAATAATTGGGAGCCATTAGTTGAACGACTTTGATACAACGGCAGTGCTTTGCGACTTATTTAGTGATAATCGAGCTGAATGGCCGACCGAGCATTTTAAAGAATTATTTGTTGAGCCTACTTATTTAAATAAATTAGAGTCAGTTCGTCCATGTTTTCTCGTTGGTGGAAGAGGAACAGGAAAAACAACCTCACTTCAATCGCTAAAATATGACTCTACATATGAGAGATTGAAATCAAGAGGACTTGATTTTGGGGATCAAGAGTACTTAGGTATTCTTGTGCGCATGAATAAAAATAGAGTCAGGGCATTTCAAGGTGGTAGTGTCGAGGAGGCTCACTGGAATAAAGTCTTCGCACATTATTTTAACTTACTAGTGTGTTTTGAACTTTCAGAGCTTGGTTTGTGGCTGGAATCTAAAACAGGTCGAATACTAGATGAAGAGTTGATTAATAGAATTTCGTCAGATTTTTGTATCGATTCAGTCGATACTATAATTGACTTGAAGAATGAAATTAGAAAATCAATATCAGCGTTACAAATCTATGTAAACAATCCTAATTCATCAAATAATATAATTTTTTCTATTGCTGAAGCACCTGTGAGAACTTTTTCGGAGGTATTAATTGAATCAGGTTTAGCAGGAGATAGGATAATATTTTGTTGTATTGATGAGTATGAAAACTTGTTCAATTACCAACAAGCTGCTCTGAATACTTACATTAAGCATGCAGAGCCGCCGCTATCATATAAAGTAGGTGTAAGGAAAAACGGTTTTAGAAATCGACAAACTTTAGATGGTCAAGATTTACTTAGTACACCAGATGATTTTGCAGAGATAGAAATTGCAGATGAGGGCTTTGAGTATTTTGCAAAAGCTGTGGCTGAGTTAAGGCTTGAGTGTGCAAAAGCTAAGGGTGTTAATGTACCAACAAAGCTAAATGAATTTCTAAATGATTTAAGTTTCTCACAGGAAGCTGAATTATTGGGTGCTAAAAGAATATCAGAACAAGTTCTAAAAGAACTTTTAGAACGAAATGATTTGCTCACGATTATAGAAAAAAAACCTGTTAGCGAAATATATTTTCTTAAATATTGGCAAGAAAAAACTGGTGAAAATATTATAGATCTTGCACAAGACTGGATAAACAATGAGACAGTATGGGAAACCCGGAGAGGGAACCATGGGTATGCAAGCTTGTTTTGGATAAGTAAAGGTAGAAAAGGGGCAAGAATTAGAAAGTATTACTGTGGTGAAAGAGTCTTTTTATCACTTCCAGCAGGAAATATTAGGTATTTTTTAGAGTTAATTGATGCAGCTATTAATTATGAGTTAGGAATAAGTGCAATTAACCTTTTAAATACACTAGTAATCTCACCAAAATCTCAGACATTAGGAGTTCGTGATGTTGGCAAACGTAGATTAAATCAACTTGAGGGTTTGGCAGATCATGGTGTTCAATTAAAAAGGTTAGTTCTTGCAATAGGAAAAGTTTTTTTTGAGTTCGGGAGAAATCCATCAAATCGTTCACCTGAAGTTAATTCGTTTGTGATTGATGGGGATAAGGAAGATGTTGATAAAATACGTGTACTACTAAGAGAAGGTGTAGGACATCTGGCATTTGAGGTTACTCCAAGAACAAAAGCAACTACTAACTTAGAAATGAAAGACGATGAGTATCGCTTACACAGAATATATAGTGGTTTTTTTGAAATATCTCACAGAAAAAAAAGAAGCATGGTATTTAATGCTGGTCAGCTTTTAGAAGTCTTAGGATCAAAGCCTTCAAAAGCAATTTTGAAATTATTAGATGGGAACGAGCAATCTGACGAATTGGAACTCCCTGGACAGTTAGCTTTATTCTCATCATTCTATAGAGGGGATGATGATTGATGATTCAGCCATCGAATTTTCCAGAACCTTATAGTCACACAACTAGATTTGAAAATGTTGAGCTTTCAGATATATTGACTAACGAGACAATTATAGTGGCTGGGGGAGCTACAGAAGTCAGAGGTCAGTTATCTTTATGGAATGATATAAGGACGTCGGGATCAAACCAACTTGTATCATTAATACCTATTGATAATGAGTCTGTTTCAGTAATAATAGTTGGTGAAGATGAGTATACGCTTTGTCTAAGAGATGAGCAGCATTTAGATCAGATGACTAACAAAGATAGATTGCTTATAGATATTTCTGGCTTGCCACATAACGTGTGGGCACCATTATTAAAGTCAGCACACAAACAAAATATTCCAACGAGAGTTTTGTATGTAGAACCTGAATCATATAAGCCGCATCCTAGCCCTGCATCAGCTACATTATTTGATTTAAGTGTGGATTTTTTAGGATTGGCTCCTTTACCGGGATTTGTGCGCTTATCGGGTCCGCCTGATGAGGATAAGTGTATTTTTGTTGCCATGCTTGGGTTTGAGGGAAATAGACCAGAGCGTTTAGTTCTTCAAATAGACCCTACACCTAAGGTTATTCCTGTAGTGGGAGCTCCAGGGTTTCAGCTTGAGTTTCCAGCATTTACTATAGTTTGTAATAGAGTGTTACTTGAGGATTATAGAGCTCATTCTGAACTTAGATATGCTAGAGCGAGTTGCCCATTTGAAGCATACTCTCAATTGGAGAAAATTCATAAAGATTATCCAGATTATTATATGTATATTGCGCCTGTTGGAACAAAACCTCATTCGTTGGGTGTGATTTGGTATTGTCTAAATAATCCAACCAATACTGAAATTATGTTTGATTATCCAATTAGAAAAACTGGAAGAACTAAAGGAATTGGTGTTATTCATATTTATGATTTAGGTAAGTTAATAGATGCTTGATTTAGATAGATATTACACACCAAGAGAGCTGGCTGAAGAGCTTTTGTCTGATTGTAAACCTTTAGAACCAAGTATATGTGTTGATTCTACATGTGGGGAAGGTAATTTATTAGAGGCTGCAAACACAGTTTTTGGGAGTATTCAATGCATTGGAATAGATAAAGATAAAAAAGCAATAAATGCTCTTCGTAGACGTAAACCTCAATGGACATTGTCAGTAGCAGATTTATTAAATCCTAATAGTGTCAAGAAGACATCTGTTGCAACAAAGTACTTGAACAGCGATCTTTTAATTTTAAATCCACCTTTTAGTATTGGAAGGAAAAAATCACATAGTGTTGAGTTTAAAGGAAAGGAAATTAAATCAAGTATAGCAATGGCACATGTATTAACTAGTTTGGAATTATTTAAGCCTAAGCAAGGAGCATTTTTAATTGTTCCAGAATCCCTTTTATACTCTGAAACTGATGGATTGGCACGAGAACTGTTATTTTCTGACTACAGTTGTACTGAAAAGGGTGAATTGCATTGTAGTACTTTTTCTGGTGCTCGAGTCCGTTCTGTTGCAATAAAACTAACACCGGGAGTGAGTTGTCGTTCAAAAGTAATATCTAATTTATGTAATGAGAAAATCTTAAAAGCAAAAGTAATTAGAGGTGGCTTGCCAGTTCATGAAAAATTCTATGATTGTAATGGGATGCCTTATGTTCATACTACAGATCTTAGTGTGTTGTATAAAGAAAGTGATATTACTAGTCTGTCCAAAGTATCTAAATGCACAAGAGGGCATGTTGATGGGTGGGTAATTTTGATACCTCGTGTTGGAATTCCTCATTTAAATATGTTAAAGCCTGTATTTCTGGAATGTACTGTACAATTATCAGATTGTGTTATAGCACTGTCTTGCAAAAGTAAAACAAGTGCAAACAATTTAGTAAAAAGAATCAACTCGAATGGGGAGCTTTTTGAAAATCACTATAAAGGAACTGGAGCAAGATACACTACTATTTCGAGATTAAAAGATTGTTTAGGCAATATGTGCATATCAACTAGTGATTAGGTCGTTAGTGCGTCAAGCGAAGCATGATGCATCTTACAGGGTGTAAGTCTCTGTCGGGTAAGGATTACCCCTTCACCCGTATCGAATGTTGTGCCTGTGGCGGAGTTTGGATTAGTAAAAACTTTTATCATAAACAAACGAACAAAACAGGTGAAGCGTACACAGAGAATTATATTGGCAGTAGTTATAGACATATAGAGGCAGTAAAACAAACTGTGTAACTGTCCGTTCTTACATGTGAGGAACTATCTGTTCCTCATTCTCGATTATAAAACGATTTAACGCTGGTTTCCAATTTCTAATAGGCATTGTCCATTTTTTAGATGCCGCCATTGTGGCTAAATAAACCACCTTCAGTGCTGCATCATCACTTGGAAATAACTTACGATTTTTAACTGATTTTCTTATAACGCTATTGAGTGATTCAATGGGATTGGTCGTATAAATGACTTTACGAATGTCCGCTGGGTAATCGAATAGTGTAATAATATTCATCCAATTTTTTTGCCATGAACGGCTAATTTGCGGGTATTTCACATCCCATGTTTCTGCAAATCTTTCAAGTTTCAGACTGGCTTCCTGCTCTGTTATGGATTGATAAATTTGTTTTAAATCTTTAGTGACCGCTTTGTAATCTTTCCACGGTACAAGCTTGAGAGAGTGACGAACCATATGGACGATGCAGAGTTGAATTTTAGCATCGGGATAGACCGTATTAATCGCATCAGGAAAGCCTGTTAAGCCATCAACACAAGCAATAAGGATATGCTTAACACCTCGATTTTGAATCTCTGTGAGAACAGACAGCCAGAACTTGGCCCCTTCATTTTCTGAAATCCACATCCCAAGTAATTCTTTGTGGCCTTCCAGATTAACACCCAAAGCCAAATAAATTGCTTTGTTGATGACTCGTTTGTCCTGACGGATTTTTAGAACAATGCAATCAAGATAAACGATAGGATAAACGGCATCCAGAGGTCTATTTTGCCATTCAATCACTCGTTCCATCACACTGTTAGTGACTTGTGAAACCAGCCCTGGAGAAATGTCAGCACCATACATTTCATCAAAAGTAGCCACAATGTCTCGGGTACTCATTCCTTTAGCATAGAGGCTTGTTCTGGTCTAATAGAACTGGATACTTTAATAAGAGATAATAAAAATCAATTATTGAGGTGTCAAAATGGGACAAAAACGAACATACAAACAGTATTCTAAAGAATATAAAGAAGAAGCAGTTGCTTTGGTTCAAGAACAAGGGTATTCAGTGCCAGAGGCCGCTAAATCACTGGGTATTGCCAGTAATATACTGTACCGCTGGAAGGAAAGAATAGAGTCGCAACTTGAAGGTAAATCATTGTCAGTCGATGAACGTGAAGAGCTGAAGCGTCTTCGTAAAGAAAATAAGACTTTGCGTATGGAGAAAGAGATTTTAAAAAAGGCCAGTGCCTTCTTCGCGAAAGAAATGAAGTAAAATTTGACTTCATCAGAGGTGAATCATCACATTTTCCGGTCACTGTTTTATGCCGGGTCATGCGAGTAAGCCGTTCAGCTTACTATGCCAGGAAGAAACGACCAGGCCAGCTGATCGATGCTGAAACTCTGCACTTGCATCATCGTATGAAAGCGCTCTTTAGGCAAAGTCGTAGTAGCCTGGGTAGCCGTGAAATGATGAAAAAATTACGCAAAGAAGGTTTTCAAACCAGTCGTTATAAAGTACGCAAATTGATGAAAAAGCTGAAGTTAAAAGTCACTCAACGCATTGCGTACAAAGTGACCACCCAAAGAAATCATAAGGATGACGTGGCGGATAATTTACTCAATCAGAACTTTAACCCTGTTGCACCTAATCAGGTGTGGGCCGGAGATATTACGTATCTGAAGACCGCTGAAGGTTGGATGTATTTAGCGATCGTAATGGATTTGTACTCACGCCGTATTGTTGGCTGGTACATTAGTAAGCGAATGACAACAGACCTGATATGCAAAGCAATGATCATGGCTTATAACATAAGACAGCCGCCTTTTGGGCTTGTTTTTCATAGTGACCGGGGTTCTCAATACACCAGTAAGCGTTATAGAAAACTACTGAGTGATTGTGGGATACGAGCAAGCATGGGTGATGTTGGAGCTTGTTGGGATAATGCCGTGGTTGAACGCTTTTTTGGAAGTCTCAAACATGATTAGATATTTAAAATTGCTCAGCCAACCCGTGAACATATGAGAAAAGATGTCGCAGCTTACATGAGATATTACAATCTGGACAGGCTGCATACAGCGAATGGTGATCAATCACCAATTAACTATGATAGCAATAAAGGGCAGGCATATTTTAATAATAAAAAATTGTGATTAGATGGCTGCCCGAGGAGGTAAATTTGTGCACCGCTAAACTGTGAGCGTTTCATCGCTCAATCTCAAACACACTTTCACCAGTGGATACGACCAAGGAGCCGTCTTGGATACTGTGAATTATCCGAAGTTTATTATAACTTTCACCAGCAATACATTCTATCTTCTGTTTATTAGAGCAACTGAAAATTATATGATTTTAGTTTTTATAAAACCACAGTGTTTAGTAAATTTTTGAGAGAATATCCTCTTTTTGGTGCAATATATGGATAATTATAATTCCATAGTCTGTGATTTTATAAAAGAAAACATGTTCACCATGTTCATGACGGTGGTATTTATAAAATTTGCGGCCTAATTTGGGCTGCTCTGCCAGCAGCTCAAACGCTTCATGAAGCGATGTATAATACTCATCAGCCTTTTTTTCACCAAAATTTAAAATTGAATATTCATAAATTTTACCAATGGTCTTGCTGGCATCGTTGGATAATTTATAGCTTGCCATTATTTATAAGTCTTTCCTTAACATTTTTCATAATATCCAAAACATTGTGGTCACTCGTGCCACTCTGTTCTGATTGTCTTAGCAGACTTAAAAATTGTTTTTCCTCTGAAAGTTTTTCACGGTCTTTTCTAACTAAATCACGTATATATTCACTTTCATTATAATAGTCACCAGATTCTATCCGGCTTTTTATAAAGCCACGCATTTGATCTGATAAAGAAACGCTCATTGAGGCCATAATATATTCTCCTTCTTTATTATTACAATAGCATCAAATAGCATTTGTTGCTAACAAATATTGTTTAACAATAAATCTGGCTTGTTCCACACTTCGCCAGTAGGTCAGGTTTACTTAATGATGGCAGGTAAATTAAGCTTTTTTCTATGGGGTATAGTATTAGCCTATTTTATGTTCTTCAGGCAGCTCAGTTATGGCCACCCATCAATTGAAATTCTTTATTTGTACGATAATTAATTTCTTGTATTCAAGATAGTTTGTTTATTAAAACCTTGGCTAATATTTACAAATGCCCATGATTTAAATATGTAGTTGTATATACAAAGGTTAGAACTTGACTATAATTGTTTATGTATATACACTAACTTGTATGAAATGGGATGAAGTAAAACGACAGAAAAACCTTTTTAAACATGGGCTTGATTTTGCGAATGCAGATTATGTTCTTCGGAATCCATTGAGATTGGATATTGATGTATTAAGAAATAATGAAGAAAGAGTCCAGTCGTTTGCTTATGTATTTGATTATCTGGCGGTTCTGACTGTTGTTCATTCAGACAATGGTGAACGAATTATTAGTTTCAGACGTGCCAGTCGTGAAGAAAGAGAGGTTTATCATGAATGGCTTGAAAACAGCTTCTAAGCAAGCATTAAACGCAACCGCTAATCCACCACCTGAAGGTGATTTCGTCTGGGATGGTAAAGATGAAGATGAACGACCTTTAAGTAAGGAAGAAATGCGTGCCAGTATAAAGAACAAAGGTGGTCGTCCAAAATCTACTAATCCCAAACAAGCGGTCAGTATACGTCTTTCACCTGATGTTCTGGAGTATTTCCGAGCCAGTGGAAAAGGCTGGCAGACACGTCTTGATGAAGTGTTACGTAAATATGTATCAACACACTGAGCAAGTTATTTATAATGAAAATTGGTAGTTGAAAATTAACGATTTATTGTTGTGGTAGAATATCTACCAATTGTGTTTTTCACAAAGCCTTTGCTTGTAGTCTTTGTAGCTTGTTTTCGAAGAACTTAAAATCCCTCGGTGGCAACACTGTGCCGGTTCGATTCCGGCCCTGGACACCATTTAAAATCAATAGCTTATCTCGATTTTTAATTTTTTTTTTAATTTTTTTCTTATGTAGACGTAATTGACACTTGATAAATATTAAAATCCACCTACCTAAGTCTGTCCCATGTGTATACTTTTTATGTTTTCAATGTTGATGAATGATGTTAAATTTAATGCTTCATTCATTTATGAGTATTTATTAGAAGCGGAATCAGCTATATTTATAATGAGTCGTATCAAATGGGAGTTTGTTGTTTAAAGCAATAGCTTTTCATTTTTTTCGTAAAATTGTTAATAGGATATTTATTAAATGCAACTGACTATTGAATTTCCAGATCATTGTTTACCTCCAAAACAAGATACTAAATCTCTGGCAAAAAAACTGAAGCTCTATGGAGCTATATTATTATTTCAATCTGGGCAATTATCTCGTGGAGCAGCTTGTGAGTTTGCAGGAGTTGATATTTATACATTTCTTGCTGCCTGTAAAGAAAATAAAGTTCCACATTCGAACATTGATCCTGATGAAATTGAAGCAGATTTAAATCGCTTTGAAAAATTACATACTTCATGATTATAATTGCTGATAGCTCTGCACTAGTCTCATTGGCGGTATGTGATTCTCTTTTATTACTGGAATCACTTTTTGGTGAAGCATACGTACCAACAGCCGTTTATGAAGAGGTATGTATTGATGGTAAAATTGGTTCCAATAAGCTAATAAAATTTTTAAAAAATCGAGTCAAATCTGTTTCAATGGATGAATTCCCTATTAATAAACCTGAGGGATTAGGATATGGAGAATTAGAAGCTATGGCTTTGTATTCCTCATTGTCTGCTGATTTATTACTTATTGATGATGCGAAAGCTAAAAAAATTGCTTACCTAAATGGTTTAGAAGTTATGGGAAGTCTGGGCATTCTTTTAATGGCTAAACAGCATGGACTTATTTCTGAAATATCCCCTTTGCTTAAATTGTTATCAGTATCAGATATTTATTTTGGTGATTCAATTCTTCAAAAGGTTCGTGAGTTGGCAGAGGAGTAATAAGTGTCCTTGGTTTTATTGATAAAAAATACTTAGTAGTTTGCAGCATGGTATAAAAGTTTTAGAAATAAAAACTGGTTAATAGGGACAATATGGAAATCAATCCAAATACCCGTGAATTAGAAGTAATTGATCAGCGTCTGTACGAATTACAACAAGAGAAGGCTGATTTGCTTTCTCAAAAGAAACAATTGCTTGATCAGGCTTTTTCTTATAGATCAATTGGTAATAATTTCAGCCAGAAATTCCATAATTATAAACTTTCCACAGACCAAAAGGTTGATCTGTTTGCTCAATTATTTCAGGGACGTAAAGATATCTATGCAACTCGTTGGGAAAATAAACAGGGTAGAAGTGGTTATTCTGTAGCCTGTGTAAATGAGTGGCAACCAATAATATGTGCTAAACCCAAGGTTAAGTGTAGCGAATGTAGATATCGTTCCTTCATGTCCCTAGATCATGAGGCAATTTATGATCATTTGTCTGGCAAAAAGACTATTGGCTTTTATCCTTTGTTAAATAATAATGAGTGCTGTTTATTAGCAGTTGATTTTGATAAGTCAGATTGGCAAGCTGATGTGACTGCTTTTTCTGAAGCTTGTCTGACATGGAACATTCCTTTTGCCCTTGAACGTTCTCGTTCAGGAAATGGAGCTCATATCTGGATTTTCTTCGACAAGTCTGTTCCGGCAAAAGATGCACGAAATTTTGGTTTTGCTTTGCTCGACAAAGCTATGGAAAAACATGTTGGTTTATCTTTTGATTCATATGATCGACTATTCCCTAATCAGGATATTTTACCTGATGGGGGCTTTGGAAACCTGATAGCCTTACCATTGCAGTTGGTTCCCAGACAGTCTGGAAATAGTGTATTTATTGATTTAAATTTTAATGCTTGGCCCGATCAATGGGCATTTCTTGCTTCACTTAATCGACTCAATGTAAATCAGGTGTATGAATGTCTGAAAATAGTGGATAGAGGTAAAGTAATTGAAGAGGAAGAACTGAAACCATGGGAAAAAAGTTTACCCATAGTTAAAGACAAAATTCCAGGTTGTCCAAAACTATTGACCATTGTTTTAGCCAATAAAATCTATATTTCTACTGATGTATTACCACAAACTTTACTGGCTCACCTGAAACGTACTGCCAGTTTTTCGAATCCAGAGTTTTTTAAAACTCAGGCCTTAAAATTCTCAACCCATGGTATTCCCCGATTTATTTGTCTTGCTCATATTGAACAAGGTTATTTATCCTTACCTCGGGGCTGTTTAGATGATGTGCTTGTCATATTGGAACAGCAATTAATCTCAGTGGAATTTGATGATAAGCGGAAAATAGGGAAAAGAATTGAGAAAATTCAGTTTAAAGGTGAATTGCGTAAAGATCAAAAGAAAGCCGTTACTGAACTGAGTAAGTTTGATGTTGGTATCCTTCATGCTCCAACAGCATTTGGTAAAACTGTAGTAGCCATAGGTCTGATTTATAAAAGAAAAGTAAATACTCTGATACTTGTTCATAATCGTCAATTGTTGGATCAATGGAGAGAACGGTTAGAAATGTTTTTAGATTGTGTTGATGTTGGCGTCATGGGTGGTGGAAAACGGAAACCAACGAGCCAGATAGATGTTGCCACCTATCAGAGTATGATAAATCGAAAAGATAATTCAGTTGATCAACACTTATTCGATTATGGTCAAATAATAATAGATGAATGCCATCATATTTCAGCACCAAACTATGATCGATTATTGAGTGAAGTTCATGCTAGATATGTTCTTGGGATCACTGCAACCCCCCAAAGACAAGATGGTCATGAACCCATTATTTTTATGCAGTCTGGGTCAATTCGTCACACTGTAAAATCGGATGCACGTGAGCAATTTGAACAACAGGTTGTGGTTACTGAACTTAATACTATACCTCCAGTTGAATTGTTAAATAATGAAACAAGACCACATATTGCTGATGTTTATCGTTGGCTCATGGAATATCCAGATCGGAATAAACAGATCATTGATGATGTGGTTAAAGAAGTTAAAAATAACAGAAATCCTATTGTTCTAACAGAGCGTAGAGAACATGCTGTTATGTTGGGGGAACTTCTGGATGAACGAAAAATAAGTTCCCAGGTTTTACGTGGAGCGATGAAAGTAAAAGAACGAAAGGAAGCGATGGAATCATTAAATGAGACTCAGGTGATCATAGCAACGGGGAAATATATAGGCGAAGGCTTTGACCTGGCAAAATTGGACACTTTACTTCTGGCATTACCCATTTCCTGGAAGGGGTCTTTAGCTCAATATGTCGGGCGTATTCATCGTCAATTTACTGGTAAAGAACGAGTGACTGTCTACGATTATGTTGATCAAACTTTGCCCATGTTGAGGCGAATGTTTCAAAAGCGAATCAAGGGTTATGAAGCGATGGGATACTCAATTTCCTTTAAAGGTAATAATACTTTGATTCAAACGAAGCTTTTCAAAGATAGATAAGCTGTACAAGAAAACAATTAGCCTATGAATAGTTATTGTCAGACCATAACAAGGCTACCGATTGAGAAAATAATATGCCCAATTACCAACACAAGCAAGCTCTTGATAAAATTACCAATGTTTTAAATCAGTTGCAGTTCAGCGGAAATTTTTCGGCCAGAATGATGACTGATTATGACAATTTAAACATTGAAATAAAAACCTTCGGGCAATTAAAACTACCCATTAAGCCAGCCAAAGCAAAAGCATTGATCAAGTGCGCCAGACCTGCAAAATATGGCTTAAAGGATAAAACAATTCTCGATCCAAAGGTGCGTAATGTTTGGGAAATTCCTAAAAGTCATATTAAAATTGATAAGCGACGTTGGAATAAAACCCTTAATCCGGCATTAATGGAACTAAAAAAAGAATTGGGACTGCAAGAGAACCAGCAGTTGAAAGCACAATTGCATAACTTCCTTATCTATGAAAAAGGACAATTTTTTCACTCTCATCAGGACACAGAAAAAGAAGAGAATATGATTGCAACACTGGTTATTCTCTTACCTTCCAGTTATCGGGGTGGGACATTACTGGTTGAAAACCAGGGTGATAGCAAACGCTACCCCAGTACCTCTGCACCAGACAACAAGTTAACATTCATAGCATTTTATGCAGATTGTCAGCATGAGGTTAAACTGGTCACTGACGGCTATCGAGTTGCTTTGACTTATAACTTGAGCCTTAAACAGGATATAAACACATCACTGCTGACGATCACAAATCAGGCTCAGCATTCATTGGATAAAGCCGTTGCTGATTATTTTCAACAGCCCCGACAGACTCATTCTTATCGAGCATCATCCTGCAATAAATTAATTTATCTGCTGGATCATGAATATACACCCAAAGGCCTAAAATGGGAGAACCTCAAAGCAAAGGATCAAATTCGTGCTCAGGCATTATTACAGACTGCAAGTTACAATGAGCTGGAAATCTTTTTGACGCTGGCTGATATTCATGAGTGTTGGGATTGTGAGATGTCTTATAGTGAAAATTATAGCCCTCGCTATGGAGATTGGTATGAAGATGATGAGGAGGAAGATGATGGAGATGAGTCTGATGATGAATCTGTAGACTTGCTGGAATTACTCGTTGATGAAACTGAAATTCGCCACTGGCGTGATGAGACAGGTAAAAAAATTAATTACCCCGCCTTACCCGTTCTGGATGATTCCATTTGCTGGACAAAGGCTAATAATGAATGCAAGCCTTTTGAAAAAGAGTATGAAGGCTATATGGGTAACTGGGGTGATACCATGGACTATTGGTATCACCGGGCCGCAATTGTGATGTGGCAAAAAGCGGAGCATTACAATGCTTTGCTTGAATTTAATCCAGCTAAAGTAGTCGAGGAATTATTGGCCCAGATAAATGTTTTAACCAAAAGTCAGTTTAAAAAATGTGTTAAAAATCTACTCAAAGACTGGTCAGGTTTACACCGTGAGGCCAAATCTGCGGATTATAACCGGGTTTTAAGATTAGCGTCTGAAATTAAAGATGCCCGACTGGCTTATGAACTAATTAAAGAGCTGAATCATAAAGCACTCACCGTATCATCTATCCCTTATTTGATCTCATTGGAAATAATTTATGGTGCAAAGTGGTGTATTGACGTATTAAAACACTGGCATACTGATCACTCTTATCAGGAAAGAGTCATTGCCATTGAAGCATTGGATAAAATCGTAAGTCGATTATCTATCGCTAAGAGTGGACCTCATAGTGAGTTAACCAACTGGATGATGAATCACCAATGGCAGGTTATACAGAAGAGTGACAAAATTCAATTAGACGCTTTTCAGAATGCTGAACTATCTGAGCAAGCAGTTGAGCGCTTTAAAGTTATAAAAGAGCTAATAAAGACAACTCAAACTGCTTTAAACCAATCAATTCATAATGAGTTGATTCATTACCTTCTGGCTCATAAGAGCGTTTATCCATCGATTGGTTTGGTGAGCTTCTTGCTATCATTTAAGCTGGTTTATCAACAGAAAGAGCTAGTACATTGGTTTTATCAGGATGCTTTACAGCAATTGTATGAACTTTTATATTCAGAATTGCAAAAGGGGACAAGAAAACCAGGTGACTGGTCAATAATGGATAGTAACCACTGTGCATGCAATGATTGCCAGGCTTTAAATCTCTTTTTGCAGGCAAAAAATGCACAGGAAAAAATCTGGCCGCTTAATGGAAACAGACGAATGCACATTCATCGTATTATTGATGAGATGAAGTTACCAGTCTCTCATCAGACAAAGAGAAGTGGTAGACCTTACCAATTAGTCCTGAAAAAGACGAGTCAATTATTTTTACAGGACAAAGTACGCTTTAAACAAATAACAAAATCAGTTAATCAGCTTATTGCTTCAGGCTACGTTAAATTTATCAAGTAGTTTTTTATTGTTGAAAATTCAAAGGTTTCCAGATAAATGAAAAATGAGTGAAGAAAAAGACAATCATTCAGCTCTTAAAGCACTCGAAAATCTAAGAACGTGTTTGTTGGTTCTTACTGCTCGCAACAGCCTGATAAATTCTTGATAGCCCAAAAAGGCAGCTTACGTTTTATTAATGAGTTGCCTGAATAATTAGTTGAAACCCTGCCTTTCAAAACTGAAGTGAGTTTCCTTCTTGCCCAGAACCAGGGCTTCATAAATAGAATTTAACATAAGTATATTTGACATTTATTTAAATATCAAATACAGTCTAGTCTGACTGGTTTTATTTGTGTAAGGAGAGATGATATGAAGCATACAACTTGGCAACTTCAGGATGCTAAAAGTAAATTTAGCCAACTAGTAGAATCAGCAATGGCTGATGAACCTCAAATTGTGACCAAGCATGGCCATAATGCAGTTGTTGTTCTTTCATATAAGGAATATGAGGCAATGACAAAACCTAAAAACAGTCTTGTCAATTTTTTCAGAGATTCACCTTTGGCAGATGCTGAATTAGATATTTCACGTAATAATGATTTTCCCAGAGAAATTGAATGGTGAAATATTTACTGGATACTTGCGTAATTTCTGAAATGATCAAACCAAAACCAGATGAAAATGTTATTTCATGGTTAGAAGAGCAAGATGAAAATTCTTTATACCTCAGTGTTCTGACATTTGGTGAAATTGAAAAGGGCATTGAAAAAGCATCGAACCAAATCAGAAAACAAAAACTTCGATTATGGATAGAAGATGATTTAAAAAAACGCTTTGAGGGCCGCATAATTCCAATCAGTTTTTCTATTGCAGCAGAATGGGGGAAAATGCAGGGAAAATCTGAATTATTGGGGAAACCGCTGCCTACAATGGATGGATTAATTGCAGTTTCAGGACTTGTCAGTCAATGTATCGTTGTGACTAGAAATATTTCTGATATGGAGCAAAGCTCTGCAGAACTGTTCAATCCATGGGAAAAATCAGTGTAGTGACTCCCTTAGAAAATTAATGTTCCTTTTCTTAGCGGGCTTATATAGACAAGTTAATTTTATGCTGGGTGTTTAAACACCTGTTTTGTAAACTGTAGCTCCAGTCTTGGCAGGTTCTACAGTTGTTTTCCAAAGAACTTAAAATCCCTCGGTGGCAACACCGTGCTGGTTCGATTCCGGCCCTGGGCACCATTCTTATCTATATTATATTTGCAAAAAAATTTTATAATAATTTTCATGAAGTAATTATATTAGGTTTTATCTAGTCTTAAATTCTTTTTAATCAGTTGAGCCAGGAAGTTAGTAAATGGTATTATGTCATTGTTGGCACTGGCCTCCTCCAATGCTGCCATATACCTACTACGTTGTTCAAATGGAACAACAGTCCAGGGATAGCCCCCACTTGCCAACATAACATTCATCAAAAAGCGACCCATACGACCATTGCCATCCATATAAGGATGGATATAGACAAAAAAATAATGGCCTAATACTACTCGAACTGCAGGTTCTTCTTCGTTTTTTAGAAGCTCAAAGAATGCAGGAATAAGATCTCGCACTGCCTCATAACTGGGGGGTACATGCATTGAATGTCGAATATAAACAGGGTGATTACGATAACCTGCTAAATCAGTGACTTTGATAATGCCTGCTGTTACGCCAGGTGCAAACAATTCTCTATACCATTTTCTATGATCTTTTCCTGTGACGATACCTGCCGATTCATTATTCAGTACTTTTTCAACACTTTCTTTTACTGACTGGAAAGCCTGCCAATAGCCTCTGGCAGCAAGTGCATTTTTGTCTTCTTTATGCTGAATATTTTGGTCAGGATCCCAACTCCCTGAACGGACATTATTGATGAGTTGTTCACTAACATGGTAGCCTTCAATGGATAGAGAATGGTAGGCATCAGTGGTATAAATGTCATCCACCTGATTTAGATATGATTCTTTATCATCAGGAATGCCAGGAGCAGAAGGAAAATGGTTCAGTACTGTTTCGCGCATAGTTGCCCAACTCATTCGTAAGCGATTGACATAGGGTGATACTTCACGTGTGTTAAAAAGGATGGGTGGTACATTCTCAAAGGGATCACTTTCATTTACTGTGTACCCGGCAGATTTCATTGTATAAATAATATTATCAGCGATATTAGCACGCCCAATATTTCGAAAGGCTCCAGCCAATCGACCAGCGATTTTACTGTGCCCACCGGATAATAATCGGCGTAGGATGTCAGATGAATCTAATATCATTGCTAAAGTTGCACGCATTTCAATGGGATGTGCTGAAAAATAACCTGGCACGCAACTAATTAAAGCTGAAGATAATTTCATTATTTGTATACCATTTATAACTTGTCGTTCTTGTTTGCCTGGTATTTCTAAACGAACATCAAAGATTGATGTGTTATGGAGTAGGGGGGTTGGTTTATTTCCTCCTTTAGGAGAACGTACAAATAGTTGTTTGGGTACACTCCAGTTGCCACTGTGGATATTGAGTGATTGTTCAGGGCTAAGGATCCATTTGTCTTTAAATCGGCTATTTAAGTAATCAGAACAAAACCCCCAATATGAAGCATACCATGCAGTACTTTCCCCAACTGGCTCTTCAGGTCGTGATGGAATATACCACCCTTTCATAACTTCCTTGATAAATCCGTTTTTAAGCAGGCGTTCACGGTGAGTGCGTGTCATACTGTTTGTACGAATAGCAACAATGCCCTGATCTTGAATTGTCTTTAAGAATTCTAGAGATTGTGCAAGTTTCTCTGATGGTGTGGCCATAATTTTGTCTATTTACTTAGTTCAAGTTAATTCTTATATTTAGGTAATTAAGTTTTATTATATTTAGGTTATCGTGTCAACTGTATTTTAGGTTAATATGTCGTTCTTTTTTAGGTCATGATGTTATATAATTTTATTGCTCCCACCTGAAGTCACCATTCAATTGATTGTAATAAGAGATCTTTGGTGTAAAAGAGTAGAGGTTTTTTGTAACTTCCATCTTTAAATCTTTAGGCCAAAAGATAAAGCTTAAGTTTTTGAAAATATAAGGAAGCTTATCTGACTTAAAATCCCTCGGTGGCAATACCATGCTGATTCAGTTCCATCCTTGGGCACTATTTAAATTTGAAATCATTCAATATTGTAAACAGTTAATGAGACTTAGGATTTAGTCTAAAAACTCAATTGTCTTTAGGGTGTTTATTGCTTAAGATATGAAATATCATCTCTATTTTATTTTAAACTCAGGTTATGACTGCTATTACTATTGAAACTGTAATTCACAAAGCACAGGAAAAATGTCACTTATCGGGTGTGAAATTAACGGATAAGAGAAAAAAAATTCTTGAATTGATGTTGGCATCGGAGACTCCTCTGTCGCCATATCAAGTCGTAGAGCAATATAATGCACAATCAGAAAAAAATATGCCTGCTAACTCAGCTTATCGAATTCTGGATTTTCTTGTGGCAGAAAACCTGGCTCACAAATTGAACTCAGCCAACAAATATATTGCCTGTTCCCACATTGCCTGTGATCATGCACATGATGTGCCCCAGTTTTTAATTTGCCGAAAATGTTCCCGCGTCAAGGAAATTATGGTAAAGCAAAGTCTTATTCATGAACTGAAACAAAATGTTCATTCAGCAGGCTATCAACTGCTTAGCTCTCATCTGGAACTTGACTGTCTCTGTCCCGATTGTAAGGATTAATTTTTATTTTAGTCAGTTATAAATTATTTGCTTATATAAATGATATAATATATCATACCATTTTCTTGATATGTTGTAGGTATTTTTATGAGTGCTTTTCAAAAACAGATAATTAATAAAATTTGGGTAAATGCCTGGATACCAGTGGTTATGATTTCGATCAATTCAGCGGCTGCGGATGAGTCAACCAGTGATTTTGTGGAACAGGCAGTAATTCAGGTGACGGCTCATCGATTAGAGCAGGATATTAATGACATTCCAGCTTCTGTCAGTGTTATTGAAAATGAAGATATTCAAAGACTGCAACCTTATTCACAATCTGATCTATTCCGTTACGAGCCTGGTATTACCATAGAAAAATCAGGCAGTCGTCATGGTGACGGTAATATCAATATTCGTGGTATAGGTGGCAACCGGGTTATTATTTTACAGGATGGCGTGCGTATGCCGGAAGGTTTTGGTTCTGCAGGTGTGGATCAAGGTCGTGGCAGTATTAATGCATTGAATCTGGAACGGGTAGAAGTATTAAAAGGGCCGGCTTCTGCTTTATATGGCAGTGATGCTCTGGGTGGGGTGGTGCTCTATGAAACTTTGGATCCAGAACGTTTAGTATTAGATAATGATGGCTCAGATTATTTACAGTTCTCTTCTGGTTACTCAAGTGTCGACGAACGTTATCGGGCAACAATAACGGCGGCAACTGAAGTGGGTGATGGCTATGGTTTATTGCAAGTTGACCATCAGGGCTTTTCTGAATTGGATGTCAATAGTGACTTTGATCCCAACCCAAAAGATGGTGAAGTAAACTCCATTCTGGCCAAATGGTCAGTAAGCCCTTCGAATGATCAACATTGGGATTTTATTGCGGATTTTTGGCGACAGGAAGCCGATAATAAGTTGAATACTAATCTGGGGCCAGTATCTGGGCCACCAGGTTCCGCCATTACCCATAGTATTGCGACAGATGAATCAGAGCGGTGGCACGTTGGTGTTCATCATACCCTGGAACAAACCTTAGGTTTGGATGTTATACATTGGCATCTGGATTATCAGGAATCTCTTTATGAGCAAGATGAAGAAGAGCTGCAGCAAAGCTCAGGCAGTGTGTTTCCACCGATTCCGGCAACTTCCTACAGGACCATCGAAGAAGAGGAGTTTGAGCAGCAGCAATGGAGCTTTGCCTTCAGCGGACAAAAAACGATTGGCGCCCATACTTTTGTGGGTGGATTGGATCTACTCAGAAAGGATTACAGTCGTCCAGTGGATAAAACCATCATTAATGAAATCAATGGTACAAGTACTAAGGTGAGTTCGGGGGTTCAGTACCCTGGTAAAACCTTTCCTGATACTCAGGTGGATCAAGTCGGTATTTTTTTTCAGGACAGCTGGAGCATAAATGAGCGTCTGGAATTGCTTGCAGGCATTCGCTATGACTACTTCAAAAGTGATCCCGATGCTGATGAAGCCTTTAACAACTTTAACCTGTCTGATACCAAAGTCAGTGCTCGCTCAGAGGATCATTGGTCACCACATTTAGGCACTACGTTTGACCTGAACAATCAACATCAGCTCTATGCCAATTATGCAACGGGGTTTCGGGCACCACCAGTTGATGATCAATTTATCAGCCGGGCGATTTTAATACCAGTCCCAGGGGTTCCTCATGAAGTGGTGCCCAATGTGGACTTAGGACCGGAAACCAGTAAAGGTTATGAGATCGGCTGGCGATGGAACAATGCTCATTTTAATGCCAGTCTTGCCTACTATGATACGCAATATGAAGATTTTATTGATTCCAGAACCATTGGCTATCGTGATCAACCACCTGTTTATGTGGGGGCAACCTCTATTCGCCAGATTCAGTATCAAAATGTGGACGAAGTTGAGATTTCTGGCGTGGAGTTTCACTCCATATTTCATTTAAATAGCTGGCTGGATATGAAGTGGCAGACAGACTTGAGTGTTGGCTTTAATCTTATCGATGCAGAAAATAAAGTCACTGGAGAAGGGTTAAACAGTGTGGGGCCCAATACGGCAGTATTAGGCTTGAGTTTTAAGAACCCGGCATCCACAGTCGGTTTTGACTGGTTTATACGAGCCGCTGCAGAAGCCGATGATGCTGAGTCATTAGAACGACATGGGCAAAAGTTGACACCATATGAACCGTCTGGTTATGCCGTTCATGATGTCAGTGTGTTTTGGAAGCCTCATTCCAAAGTCCGTATTGATGCAGCAGTTTACAATGTTTTTGATAAAAAATACTGGTCAGCTAACGCTAAAGGTGCTGATGCTAATGGGGACTTGGATGCCCAGGCTGAACCAGGAACCAGTTTTGCTGTGAATCTGAGTTATCAATTTTAATAAATCGATTGTTTTTAATAAATCGATCGTTGTCTTATCTCTTAAGACAACGATACCTCTAATGCTGATTGAAAATCCTTACCATGTCTGACACATTAAATTTAAAAATTAAAGCCCAATTATTTAATAGAAAATACGGGCTTACTGTTTTAAGCCTGATTGTATTAATACTCTTTGGAACTTATCTATTCAACCGCTATTTCGGTCCAACGCGAGTGGCACTGGTCAACTATCAGGCCTTTCAGGCGGCAAAATTTGCTCAGGCTGAACAGACGGGCTGGGTGGCTATAGAGCAGCTCAAACCAGAAGCCTTTTCAGACTTAGATGATTATGATTTTATTTTGATTTTCGGGCGGGGGCTTAAACTGACTGCATTGCAATTGGATAAGCTTAAACAGGTATCGCAATCCAGTTATGTGTTGGTGGATAGTGCCATGAATCCGGCTCACAATATTAATAGCATTCCTGAAACTCATAAAAACATCGTTAGTCAATACCTTAACAATGCTGGTTTAAAAAACTATAAAAACCTGTTGCGCTATTTTCGCACTAAAATACAGTCAAAGTACCTGAGCATTGTAGAGCCTGATGAGCCGTTGATTATTGGTGAGGATAGTTTTTTTCATTTTTCACCGGAAGCTATCTTTTCAGAATTAAATGAATATCAGGCTTACTATGAGCAACAAAATAGTTTTCATCCAGATGGAAAGAAAATCGCATTATTGACTTCAGTTCCAGGGCCATTTAATGCTAATCGGGAACATATTGATGCCTTAATCAAAAGGCTGGAGCAAGAAGGCTATCGGGTTTATCCAATTGCCAGCCGTCATCGTCGCTTACAATTCCTGCAGCAAATTGAGCCGGATGCTGTCGTGTTTATGCCTCATGGGCGTTTGCATGCACAAGGTGCAAAGCAGGCTATCCAGTGGTTGAAAGAAAAGAATATTCCAGTTTTCTCTCCCTTGTCCGTATTTAAAGAGTATGACAATTGGCTCAATGATCCACAAGGCTATTCTGGATCATTATTAAGTATGAATGTTGTCCTGCCAGAGCTGGATGGTGCCATTGCACCCTATGTTATTAATGCTCAGTTTGCCAATAAATCCGGTTACACAATATTTAATGTTATTCCAGAGCGGCTTGAAAAATTTGTGGATTTGTTAAATGGCTTTTTAGCACTTAAAAGTGGAGCCAATCAACATAAAAAGATTGCCATAGTGTATTTTCGAGGTCCTGGAAAAAATGCGTTGGTGGCCGGTAATATGGAAGTCAGTCGAAGCTTATTCAATACCTTACACAGACTTAAGTCAGAAGCTTATGACTTAAGTGGATTACCCGATGATTTTACTGAGTTTGAACAGCAATTAAATCAACAGGGTGTGGTGATGACACCCAAAGGAAAAGGTCTTAGTCAGGTTTTTGTTCAATCAGATTATCCAGCTTTTATACCATCGGAGACTTATCGTCAATGGTGCCAGTCTTTGGCTCATGCTATGTGTGAGCAAATAGAAAAACAGTATGGTACAGCACCTGGAAGTTTTCTGGTGGATGATTCAAAAGGTATCGCGGTCGCCAGATTGCAATATGGCAATGTGGCCATATTGCCCCAGCCACTGCCTGGCTTTGGTGATAATACCTTTCAACTGGTTCATGGTACGGACAAAGCACCGCCGCATACCTATGCGGCAGCCTACTTTTGGTTAAGACATGCTTTTTCAGCTGATGCCGTTATACACTTTGGTACTCATGGTAGTCTGGAGTTTACCCCAAAAAAACAGATAGCTCTGTCACAAAAAGACTGGGCAGATGCTTTATTAGGTGCTATCCCTCACTTTTATATTTACACCATGTCAAATGTGGGTGAAGCGATTATTGCAAAACGTCGCAGCTATGCCACCATACTGAATCATTTAACGCCTCCATTTACTGTGGCTGGCTTACAGAGTGAGTCAAAACAACTGAGTGATCGAATCAATGAGTACTCACTCTCTCAGGGTAGTGTCCAGGCACAATTGCGTCTGGACATTATAGAGCGCATATAAGCTCTATCCATTGATAAAGCCTTAAACCTGTCACAGTCGGACTTAGAGGGGGTGGATAACTGGCAGCAAAGGGTTTATAACCCGGTATCACAATGGCTTGAAACCCTGGCTTCGGAAAATATCACTGAAGGTTTATACACATTGGGACAGTCCTATAGTGAAGAGCAGATATTCAACACTATCCAACAGATGTTTTCTGATACCTTCAGTCATCATTATACGGCAATACAGAAGCTGTCTTTACAATTAAAGATGAAGGCTGATAAAAGCAACGTTAACAGGGAAAGTAAAAACAGGGAAAGTAAAATAGTTACAAGCTGGATTGAACAACGTCTTGCCGGACAATCAACACAGACCATTCTAAGAGCAAGCTTTGATCCCAGGCTATTAAAAACCGTGCAGAGCTGGCGTCAGTCAAGCCAGCAATCAGGCAAAGCAAAGGTGAGTCATGGGCGTGGTGGAGGTAACAATAATGCTCTGAGTATCACCAAGAGTCACAATGCAGCAAATCAGAATAAAAATACGCTTTATGAAGAGCTTGCCCTAAATCTGGATAGGATAACTGTACTTCTGGACAAAGTCCCTGAAAGTGTTATCTACTTAAAAACAGCCTCGGAGCTTGAACAAAATGCCTTATTAAATGCTTTAAACGGTGGCTATATTGAACCGGCATCCGGTGGTGATCCCATTGTCAATCCTCTGGCTTTACCCACAGGGAGAAATATGTTTGCCATTGATGCAGAGAAAACACCTTCCGAATCAGCCTGGAAAGTGGGCATGGAACTAGCCAATACCTTGCTGGCTGAACACCAAAAGAATCATGGTGAGTTACCCAAAAAAGTGGCTTTCACCCTATGGCCCAGCAGTTTTATTCATAGTCAGGGGGCCACTATTGCTGAAATACTCTACCTGTTAGGCGTTGAGCCTGTTCGTGATCCTTTTGGCCGAATACAATCACTTAGACTGATCCCCGAAGAACAGCTGAAACGCCCGAGGATTGATGTCGTCGTACAAAGTGCCGGACAGCTCAGGGATCTGGCGGCTTCCCGATTAAAGCTAATCGAAGATGCGGTAAAAATGGCTGCTGGGGCTGACGATAAAGATGAAAATTATGTAGCTCAAGGGGTCAGAAAAGCTGAGAAATATTTACTGGATAAGGGGGTGCCGCCATTATCGGCTAAAAATTTGTCGATAAGAAGAAGTTTTGGAGGGGTCAATAATCAATACGGTACAGCCATTATGGGACTGGTTGAAAGCAGTCATAAATGGCAAAGCCAGCAATCCATTGCTAAGCAATATATTAAAAATATGGGGGCGGTCTATGGTGAGGAAGGAGCCTGGGGAGAGTTTCACGAACATTTGTTTGCCGCCGCATTACTGGATACCGATATAATTGTGCACCCAAGAAGCAGTAACACCTGGGGCGCTTTGAGTCTGGATCATGTTTATGAATTTATGGGGGGGTTAAATGCCGCGGTAAACAGAGTGACAGGTCAGACCCCTGAAGCTTATTTTAATGATTATCGTAATAGTGCCAAAGCCAAAGTTTCCACCATCGATCAAACCATCTGGTTAGAAGCTCAGAGTACTTTGTTTAATCCAACTTATATTAAGGCCTTGACCAAAGGGGGTGCCAGTAGTGCTGAGACCTTTGCAGAAACTTTTCGTAACACCTTTGGTTGGAGTGCCATGAGGCCAGAGGCCATTACTCCGGCTTTATGGGAAGAATTGTATCAAACCTATATTGAAGATAAGCATCAATTAGAGCTGTCTAAATTTTTTAAAACAACCAATCCATATGCCTTGCAGGATATGACCGGTGTATTACTGGAGGCTTCACGTAAAGGATTTTGGACACCTGATGCATCTCAACTTAAAGCATTGGCTCAGCTTCATGCTGATCTGGTCAGTCAGTTTGAAGCAGGGTGTGGAAACTTTACCTGTGGTAATCCTGAGCTTAAAGCTTATATAGCCAGTCAGCTTGATAAGACCGTTTTAGAGGCTTACCAGCTCGCCATAAATAGTGCAGAAGGCATAGAGACAGACTCCCAATCCATTGTCCTGCTTGAAACAAGTAAACAAACAGATGGCAAACAGAGTGAGTCCAGTGATCAATCAGAAGAGGCCTTAAAACAAACTCAGGAAGCCAGGCAATCTAAAGAAGACAATAGATTAGAAAACAAGACGAGTACTCAAAAGACTCGCTTACAGCAAAAACTCTGGTTTAGCCTGTTGGTGATTATTATTGTTGTATTGATAGTGAGTTTCTGGAACAAGCGCCGTGATAACGTTTGAGGCTTTTCTATTTCTTTCAGCACTGCTAAGTCTCAATATGTGGCTGGCTCAATGGAGCAGGTTTCAGCTTAATAAGATCAGTGGGCTTGCCTTATTGTTAATAATAATGGTCTGGCTTTTGGAGCCCTGGCTGCTTAATCAAAGTCTGCTGCAGTGGCAGCAATATTTATCATCATTTCATGAATTAATTGCATTGGGGCTTTGTCTGGAGTCCTGTTTTTTATGGTTTTACTACAAAAGCTCAGGTTATATTGGAATCTCAGGGATCTTAGCCATTGTATATTTGCAATTACAACTATATCAATCGGGTTGGTTTGAACTGACATTCAGTATGCAAACCATTGGTTTTGCATTCACTGTATTGTTATTAGGGCTTTTCTATTTACAAATACATCGACGATGGCTCTGGAGTCGTAATCTATTACTTCTTTATATGCTATTACTCTGGTGCCTGAGTTGGCTGAGTTTTTGTCAATGGCCCAAATCTCTTCCTCAATTTTATGAGTTTCATTACATAAATACTGCCTGGTTGCTTCTGGCCTTAGTACTTATGGTGATTGTGGTAAGAGGCTTGGAACTGATTGTGAACAATGGGTTTAAAAAGAGTGGGTTTGATTTTTTTAAGTTTAAGAAACAAAGAGGTCGTTAATGAGTTTTTTTCTTGAAGTGCTTAGCTTTATTTCATCGGGATTGCTAATCCCCTGCATTGCCTTATTATTAGTCTTATTATTACAAAGTCTTGTTAAAGCCTCTGGGTATGTGTTTTTTTACCGTCAGAGTATGACTTACCTTAATGATGTATCAAATTGGATCCATAACTCTGAACCTGATAAGAACATCCCTGTAAATTATCCTAATCAAGGCCTGTTCAAAGATTATCTCAACCGAATTGTAGCAAGCTCTAGCCTGGCGAAAGCTTATCATTTAATTGCGGAATATGAATCCTTTTGTGAAAATCGATTAAGAGCTTTGACAAGGATGGCAAAATTGGGTCCCATATTTGGCCTGATTGGTACCTTGATACCGATGGGACCTGCACTAGAAGGTCTGGCAAATGGTGATATTCATCAACTTGCCAGCCAGATGCAGCTGGCTTTTACCACAACCGTTATCGGCCTGGTTATTGGTGCCATTGGCTTCAGTCTGTATCAGCTGGAACGGCAGATCATCAGCCGCCAATTGGCTGCCCTGGATTGTATTACCCATGAGCAATTTGACAATGAGTAGGATGAGGCGCAGAAAAAATCATGGACTTCAGGAACAATTAGATAATGATCCCTTATCGAGTATTGCCAACCTGTTTGATATCGCTATGGTGTTTTCAGTGGCGCTGATGGCTGCCATGGTCAGTTATCTGGATATTGGTGATCTATTATTTTCTGAACAATTTACTCTGGTAAAAAATCCAGGCCAGCAGAATATGGAGATTGTGACTAAAAAAGAAGGGACAATTATACACTACCAGGCAAGTGAGTCAGCAGCCAATATTGCTAACGGTAATAGCAGACGAGTGGGCATCGCTTATCAATTAGAGTCGGGTGAAATTATTTATCTGCCGGAATAAATTTCTTCCTTAATATTTCTTTAAATACTGTGATGTTAAATCTTTAATGTGTTCATAAATAAAATAATGAAGGATTTAAACATTCATGTTTACTTGATAGTTATATTGTAAATCACCTTATGTACCATAATACTAGACAAAAGGTTTAAATATAGTACTATATACTATAATAATGGTACTTGATGGTGTTTTATGAACTTTCTTCCTGAATTAGGACAAAATCTTCGGCTTGCTCGCAAAAAACAGTTTCCAAAGGATAATATGAAGACCTTTTCTTTGCGTGTTGGGATCAGTCGTGCCACCTATCAAAAGATGGAAAAAGGTGATCTGTCGGTCAGTTTAAAATATTATTTTCAGGCGGCCAGATTATTGAGAGTTGAAAATGATTTCACTCAATTATTCCTGTTAAAGGAAAGTTTATTTGATGACTAAATCAGGCAAACAACGTTATGATCTCTATCTAAATACCCGGCAAACAGGGTTAATTAAGGCTGCTGAGGCTGTTTTGTTAGAGTCATCCGGACAGCTAACGAATATGGGATTTCGCTACACAGAAGCGTATCGTGAACATTCCCATGCGTTTGCTTTAGATCCTGTGCAACTGCCACTGGCCTCTGATGAAATAGAATTCCACTGCGCAGGTGGTATGCCAGGTATACTGGATGACTATTTACCTGATGTATGGGGACGTAAAGTTCTGGCTACACTGTCCTTTTATCGAGACCAACGTAAATTGGATCGGCACAGTGCCATTGATATGTTATCTCAGTTGAGTAATAGTCGAATAGGTGCTCTGCAATGGACAAAACCCGGTGAAGAGCCAGATTATGGTATGGGATGTGATATACAGTTCATTAAACGAGCAGAAATAGCAGCTCAGACAGTGGATGATCCTGAATCCATATCCGAGCATATTGATGAAGTCAGTTTATTATATTTGGCCAATGCAGGAACGGGGATAGGAGGGGCTCGACCTAAAGCTTTGCTTTTTGAAAAGGGCACACCTTATCTTGCTAAATTTAATCGACGCAGTCTTGACCCCTATAATAATGCAAAAATAGAGCTGGCCTGTTTACATATGGCAAGAGAGGCGGGGCTTCATGTTTATCAGGGTAAGGTTCGATCGGGAATCAATGACCGGGATGTTTTATTGCTTGAACGTTTTGATGTAGTAAAGAATAATAATGACTATACCAGACGACACCTTATAACAATTAACTCACTACTGAAAAATCAAGAAACACAACGAGATCGGGGTGGTGTGTTTCGCTACGATGATATTGTGGATATTGTCAGAATGCATTCCACAAATGTTGAAACCGATTTAACTCAATTATTAAGAATGATGTTATTCAATCGTGCCATTAACAATACGGATGATCATGAAAGAAACTTCAGCTTAATTTATGATGATGAAGGGTATTGTATGGCTCCTGCTTATGATATCGTTCCTTCATTGATAACAGGTGCTTATCCTGTTGCAGGTTACCAATACAGCCCCGCAGCACCAAAACCAAGTGAAATTGCATCAAAAGGTAAAATCTTTGGCTTGCCAAAAACAGTTGTTAAACGAATTGCAGATGAGGTAATAAATTCTGTTGAGCAATGGCAAAAGTGGGCTCAGCAGTATGATATATCAGATGAGGATATCAGTAGTGTATCTAAAGTTTTACAAGTTTAATGCTGAAATACTAATAACAAAGAGTATTATCAGAGAGATTACAATTCCGGCCCTATGTAGTCATTTTTGAAAATGACTACTTTGAGAAAGCTGCCGCTAAGATTTACTGGTCGGAGATTATTTAGTTATGTTTCGTTTTTTCTTATAATGATTAATTAATCCATTGGTTGAGCAATCATGGTCAGTGACTTCATCATCATCGTCTAATTGCGATAGTATTGTATTGGCAAGCTTTTTACCTAATTCAACACCCCATTGATCAAATGAATTAATTTCCCAAATGATCCCTTGAACAAAGATCTTATGTTCGTATAGCGCAATTAATGAGCCTAATGTTTTTGGGTCTAAGGTATCAAAAATAAAGGTACTGGTTGGTCTGTTGCCTGGAAATATTTTATAGGGCAATAGTGCCTTAATTTGCGCTGCATTTAAGCCTTGTGCTTTTAATTCTTTAGTGACTTCTTTTTCACTTCGGCCTTTCATCATGGCTTCGGTTTGTGCAAAGACATTAGACATCAAGGCCTCGTGATGAGTCAGGTTTCGTTCCATATTATAAATGGGTGCTAAAATGTCACATGGTACTAACTTGGTCCCCTGATGTAATAATTGGAAAAAAGCATGTTGAGCAGAAATCCCAATCTCACCAAATAATATGGGGCCAGTACTATAATCTACTCGCTTGCCATCACGATCAACAGATTTCCCATTACTTTCCATATCAGCTTGTTGTAAATAAGCAGGGAAACGGTGCAAATGTTGATCATAGGGTAGTATGGCAATCGTTTCACTGGCAAAGAAGTTATTATACCAAATACCTAATAAAGCCATGATAACAGGGATATTTTGTTTTAAGGGTCTGTCTTGAAAATGTTGGTCGACCTCATCAGCACCGACTAAAAGTTGATCAAAATTATCTGAACCAATAGCAATAACAATGGATAAACTAATGGAAGACCAGATGGAATAGCGTCCACCAACCCAATCCCACATTTTAAAAATATTACCCTCATTAATACCAAATTGTTTAGCTAATGTCACATTGGAGGTTACTGCACAAAAATGGCGGTGAATAAATTCTTCACTGCCCATTTTATTTAAATACCATTTTTTGGCTGTCCGTGCATTGACCATGGTATCTTGAGTGGTAAAGGTTTTTGATGAAATAATAAACAGAGTTGTTTCAGGATTTAGGTAAACCAGTGTGTCATTGATGTGGTTTTCATCCACATTAGAGACATAATGAATATTAATATCATGCAAGGTATAAGGTTTTAGTGCTTCATAGACCATTTGTGGTCCAAGGTGAGAGCCACCAATGCCAATATTGACTACATCGGTAATGGACTGATTGGTGGCACCACGCCATTGGCGAGTTCTAATCTTTTCGGCTAATTGTTTGACTCTTTCCCGCTCATAATGAATATCAGGTAAAATATTAATCCCATCAAGTTTAACTGGTTTACTTGATTGAGTCCTTAGCGCCATATGTAACACAGCTCGATTTTCTGTGTGGTTAATGGGGTCACCCTTAAATAATTTTTTTATCCAGGTTGATAAATTAACTTCTTCGGCAAGTTCTAATAAAAGTTTAAGGGTTTGATCGTTAATTCGGTTTTTTGAATAGTCATATAAAATATCATCTAACATTAATGAATATTTGTTAAAGCGTTCAGGATCATTTGCAAACATATCCCGCATTTCTTCATTCTTGATAGATGAAAAATGCTCTTCTAATTTCTGCCAGGATTTTAGTTTTCTCATAGGGTTTTATATACTCTCAAATAGATACTTTTTTAGTCTTAATTAATAATACCTGATAAAATTATAAGTCATTGTAATAATTAGACAGATAAAAAATATTGCCTCGTTATTAATACAAGTAAATCGGGAAAGGCCATGCTTTTTATTATTTAGTTGCCGTTCTCAGATTATTCTATAATCTTTGCGTTTTTATCGGAATTATTAAGATCATACCTAACCTCATAATCCACACAGGTACCAAGTTGTTCAATGTAGTCATAAGTTTTGTGTTCTGGGTGAAGACAGTTACCTGTGATATCACGGGCAATGTGCGAATGCTCGCAGGTTTCACAGCATTTAAAAAACTGTACTCGATAAGTTGGGATCTCTTTCATCATTTTATCTTTCCGTTTATTTTGGATGAGTTTATTAAAACCGCTTGAAGAAACCATAATGTTTAGTATGGATCCCCTGTTATTTTTATTCATCAGACGATGACAAAATATAAGTTCTTGTTCCTCTTTTGAGAGAGTGATACTGGATGATTTAACCGAATGCTCAGTTTCAGATGTAATATGTTCCTTATCCATCGAACCACATTCAAAGCATAATTAGTTTTGCCTCACCAGTGTAACATCCTGATTCCATTGAGTCTATGGAAAGCCGAGGAGGGGTAATTGGAATAATTCATCATTTTCCTGATACCATGAAGATGATAAATCAATGCTCTACCGAGTGATAAAATGGCAGAGGAGCAATTAATTTTAAGAACTTTAATCCAGGCACTGATAACTATTATTGGACTACCTGCTCCTTCATAAGAACATAAAGTGTAAGAATTTATGGGGGATTTATGCTGAATTTTGGTTTCTGACAGGGTTAATTGATTATTTTAGGTTAATTCATTTATGCGTGTTATAGCATGTATTGGTGAATGGGTTATAATGAGGTTTTTTGTAAAATGGATTTTACGATATGAACCTACCACTTAAAATCAGCAGTTGGACTGCGAGATTAGCCAAAACAATTCTATTTGCTTTCTTATTATTTTTTCTATCCTGTGTGTCTGCTCAGGAAAATCGAGTTGCACCCTCGTTAATTTTACTCAAATCGTATCAAAAGCAGATTAATGTTGATGTTAAAAACTGGTTTATGAGTGAGAAGCTTGATGGTGTCAGAGCTTATTGGGATGGTCATGCATTGTATTCACGAAGTGGAAAAAGATTTGCAGTACCAGACTGGTTTATAGAAGATCTTCCAGCTTTTGAGTTAGATGGAGAGCTCTGGACAAAAAGAAGTGATTTTGAACATATTGTTTCTATTGTGAATAAACAGAGTGTGCATGAAGGCTGGAAAGCGATCCGCTATCAGATTTTTGAAGTACCCAATGCGCAAGGTGATTTTCCTCAGAGGCTGGATAAAATAAATCAATTTTTGAAAAAACATCCCAGTTCATTTATTGAAGTTATCCCTCAACAGATTTGCAAGGGTGAAAAACATTTGCAATCTTTTTTACAGGAAATAGAACAGCTTGGCGGTGAAGGCGTGGTGATTAGAAATCCTGAAATGCACTATCATACCGGACGGAGTGCTTCAGCACTCAAAGTTAAACGTTTTCAGGATGCAGAATGCAAAGTAACCGGTTATAAGGAAGGAAAAGGAAAAATTTCAGGTTTAACTGGTGCACTTTACTGCCAGACGGATAACAATCGTATTATCCGTATTGGCAGTGGCCTTTCAAATAAAGAAAGAGAAAACCCTCCAGCGGTAGGTAGTATTATTACTTATCAATATAATGGCTATACATCAAAAGGAAATCCTCGTTTTCCCGTTTATCTTAGAACTAGAGATGTTTCTGATATGGAGCAAAGCTCAGCAGAACTGTTCAATCTATGGGAAAAACCAGTGAAGTGACATCCTTAAAAAATTAATGTTCCTTTTTTAGATGTTGTATATAGATGAGTCAATTTTATGCTGGGTATTTAAGCACCTGTTTTGTAAATTGTAGATCGAGTCCTGGCAAGCTCTACATTTATTTTCCAAAGGATTTAAAATCCCTCGTTCGTAAGATCGTGCCAGTTCGATTCCGGCCCTGGCACCATTCTTTTTCTGGACTCCAGAAAATATCGAATAAAGTCAGAAGATATTTTCAATACACTTATGTGCTCTTTTTTGTATGATTTTGTCAAATCCAGTGCATTTGCTTTTGTTATTTTATTAATGAGATACCTTTTGATGCAATTATTTTTTCTAATCGTTTCATTTTATGATACGATTAACTTGTGTATTCATTTCATTATCCGCAATAATATCTGATTGGTGAAAATTTTGGCTTCACAACTAAACATTCAATGGATATGGCAAGATAGCAACTGGCCAGATTTTCAATACGATGCTCAGGCCGTTTTACCGGTTTTGGAACAAACTGTGCGTAGAGTTTCGCCTTTGTGTACCTTGGCAAAAAATCTATCTCAGGATAAACAACTACAACTTGAATCAGAAGTATTGCTGGATGAGGCTCTTGCCAGTGCTAAAATTGAAGGTGAGATTTTAAATCGTGAATCAGTTCGTTCCAGTATTGCCAATAAACTGGGGCTGGGGAAGAAAAAAGGGGGGGGTAAAAATAATCAGCAAAAACGAGCATCGAAATCTGATGAAGCTTATCTTGATATCTTACTTGAATCCATAAGAAGCATAGAAACTCCGCTAACTGAAAAACAGCTTTTAAAATGGCATAGCATGATGTTTATTGATCATCCTGTTTTATATGACATGATCATTGGTGATTATAGAAATGAAAGCATGTCAGTGGTATCAGGTCGCTTTGGAAAACAAACTACCCACTTCATTGCCCCTTGTGAAAAAGCGGTGGTAAAAGAGTGTGTTAAAAAGCAAATGACCGCATTCTTTACCTGGCTTAATCAGAGACAAGAAGATAAACCAGCTGAATCAGGTTATGTCAGGGCTGCTATTGCAAAGTTGTGGTTTGTTACCATTCACCCCCTTGATGATGGTAATGGCCGTTTCTCACGGATCATTGCTGAATATTGCCTGGCTCAAACGGAGGCTCTACCATTGCGGTTGTATTCTATCTCATCTCAAATAGAAGCCAACCGAAATGAGTATTATGAAATACTGGAAGCAACTCAAAGAGGCAATCTGGATATTACTCGCTGGATCATCTTGTTTTTGCAACAAGTTGATTCTTCAGCACAAACAGCAATGATATTACTTAATAGAATTAATAGCTCAACCCAGTTCTGGGATCAGCATCGCCATACAGTGTTTAATCCAAGACAGCAAAAACTCCTTCAGAGAATGTTAGAAGAGGGAGATTTTAGTGATGGCATCAGTCGCAAGAAATATAAAAAACTGGCGCGCACTTCTGATATAACAGCCACCCGAGACTTGCGGGATCTGGTTGAAAAAAATGTCATGCAAGCCAAAGGGGCAGGCCGAAATGTGGTTTATTGTTTTGTGCATTCTGAGCATGAGACAAACAATAAATAGCTAACAAAAAATCAATGTTGAATAGTGGTGTAAATACTCCACTAAATTTGATTTTTAGGGGTGTTCACCAGAAGTTACATGACGTATACCATGGTACATATGTAATATCTAAGAATTATCTTATAATGCTAGCTTGTATTTGTATTTATATAAAAGATAAGTTGTATTTATGTTGTCACTATTAAAAGGATAAGTCATGAATTTGTTAATAGAGCAGCTAATTGTTGATTATCATGAGCGTACATTACCTCAGTTCTCTAGACGTAATATCAATTTCCCTTGTATAAAAGGAAAAATAGATACAGTAATATTAAAGTGTTACCAGCATGGTTGTGGTGTCTAATAGTGATACCTGAAAATTCAAATGTTATTTTGTTTTTTAATGTACGTGACTGAAAGTGTCAGGTATTGAGTTTTAATTAATCTCATTTTTTGCTACTTCAATACTTCTCCGGCCACTAATCTTACCCACTTACCAGGCTCTAAATCTTTATAATATTGAAAAAAGTGCGTTACTGTATCTATAGTATCGCTGGCATTTCGTAAACAGAACTGATATTTGTGTACATACCTGTGAGTTTGTCAATGGAAACGGCAAGAACTTTAGCATTTACTCCTGCTCTATCCTCCATCTATATCATATTTAACCGGGTCACTAAGAGCTAGGATCTCAATAATCATATTAAATTTGTTGGGAATGTTTTTATCGGTTGTTATCCTGCCAATATTTATTGCAAAGTCCTGTCTGATGTTTGACTCTCATAAAATGTGACAATGAATCAGTATAAATTGACACCAAAGAGGAAACTAACTTTCCATCTGTTAAGTTTTAATACAACTGTTTTTTATGACCTGTATGAGTTATTTGCTGTTGGCATTTATCTTGCTATTACCATGCTATTGCTATTAAAAATTACATTTTTGATTATGGTTATGCCCCTGATAAAGAAGCATAACCTTTGCATACATAGTGTGTGCTCTTTAGAAGAAGAACGGGAGGATGGTAATGGCAGAAAGCAAATTTGACTTTTCTGAACTGGAAAGGCGGCTGGGAGTTAATCGTAGAACCTTTTTGAAATTTTGTACAGGTGTTGCGGCTTCATTAGGCTTACCAACAAGTGCCGCTGTAGCAATGGCACAGGCAGTGGCTGATCCTAAAAAGCGTCCTCCGGTTATCTGGCTGCATGGGCAGGAATGTACCGGCCCGACAGAAGCGTTGCTGCGATCGGAACAACCTTCACTGGAGCATCTTATTCTTGACCTCATTTCTTTAGATTATCACCAGACACTTGATTCCGGTGCCGGCCATCAGGTTGAGGATATAAAGAAAAAATCCATGCATGACAATAAAGGCAAATACCTGCTGGTCATTGAAGGTGCCATACCTGAAAAAGACAATGGTATCTATTGTAAGATTGCGGGTGAAACCATGACTGATTTAACCCGAGAGGCAGCGGAGCATGCTGCAGCCATTGTTGCTTATGGTTCCTGCGCCAGTTGGGGTGGTGTTCAGTCTGCTTCACCTAACCCCACGGGTGCAACCGGTGCACCACAGTTTTTGAAAGATAAAACAGTACTGACTATTCCGGGCTGCCCTCCGAATCCAGCTAACTTTATTGGCTCTGTGCTTTATTTTGTGACCTTTGGCAAATTGCCTCCTATTGATGATAAAGGCCGTCCCAAGTGGGCCTATGGTCGTCTGATCCATGAGAACTGTTATCGTCGCCCCCATTTTGATGCGGGCCGTTTTGCCACCGAATTTGGTGATGAAGGCCATAAGAAAGGCTGGTGTCTTTATAAAATGGGCTGTAAAGGGCCGGAAACTTACAATAACTGTTCCAGTCTGGAATATAACAATATTGGTGGTCAGGTCTGGCCTGTTGGTGTCGGTCATCCTTGCTTTGGCTGCTCTGAAAAAGGTGTTGGTTTTAATAAGCCCCTGTTCAGTCTGGCTGAAGTGACAACCCATACACCACCCAATATGTTTCCCACCATTGAAGATCGACAAGATACGGGCGGCTTAACCGCAGGTGCTGCTGCACTGGCTGGTGCGGCTGTTGGAGCGGCTGTTGGTGCAACAGCCATGTCGGCTAAAAAGCTGGATGAGACACAAAGCAGCAATACCAATAAAAGCTGAGGAGGTGTTAAATGAAACGTAGAGATTTTCTAAAAACCTCACTTGGTGGAACTGTGACTGCAGCAGCTGCACTTGGTGGTACGGTTTGTAGTGGTACAGCTCAGGCGCGGCCTAATCTTGAACCGGCTCCTGAAGCAGTGGGCATGTTGTTTGATTCAACTTTATGTGTGGGTTGTAAGGCTTGTGTAACCAAGTGTAAACAGGTGAATGAAATGCCTCCTGTTATAGAAGGTGATCATATTGCATGGGATTCAGCTCGGGATTTATCGGGTGATACTCTGAATGTGATTAAGGTTTACCAAAATGGTGACCGATCGACTAAAGATGTAGAGATTGATGGCTTCTGTTTTGAGAAACGCAGCTGTATGCATTGCGTTGATCCGGGCTGTGTTTCTGTTTGCCCAACCACTTCCATGCAGCGCAATCCAATAACCGGAATTGTCACGCATCACCCTGATACTTGTATTGGCTGTCGTAACTGTATGGTGGGCTGTCCTTATAACGTGCCTCAATTTCAGTACAACGAAGTATTCGGCCAGATCAATAAGTGTCAGATGTGTAATCAAAAAGGCGTTGAGCGAATTGATAATGGTCAGATGACGGGCTGTGCTGAGGTTTGTCCTACCGGGGCAACCTTATTCGGGCCTCGCAAATTACTTTTGCAGGAAGCCAAACAGCGCATGGCACTGAAAAAAGGAGACACTTACAATTATCCTCGTGGAGACATCAGTAAACCGGATAATTATTATGAAAAAGAAGTGCCTGATTATAAGCAGCATATCTGGGGTGAGAAAGAAGCGGGTGGTACGAATGTTATGCACATCTCGGCAGTTTCTTTTGACAAACTGGGTATGCCGCCATTAGGTGAACGATCTGCCCCCTCTGTTGTAGAAGGTGTTCAGCATGCGCTGTACAGCTATCTGGCCTTACCTGCGATGGCACTGGCTGGACTGACTTATACCGTCAAGAAAAATACATCTGATCATGATGATGACGATGGAGGTGAATCATGAGTGAATATCAAGCCCTGGGAGGGCGTATCTTTACCAAACCCTTTATGGTATTGAGCGTTATTTTTGCAATTAGTCTGTATTTTATGTTTGATCGCTTTGTCATTGGCGGTATGGGTGCTGTGAGTAATCTTAATGGTGGTTTTGCCTGGGGGATCTGGGTGGTTTATGACGTTGTGATTGGCACTGCATTTGCCTGTGGCGGTTATGCTCTGGCAATTGCCGTGTATGTGTTCAACAAAGGTCAATATCATCCTCTGGTTCGACCTGCAATATTGGCCAGTTTACTGGGTTATGCACTGGGTGGCTTTGGTGCTTTCTTTGATATGGGACGTTTCTGGCAGTTTTATGAAATTTTCCTGCCGTGGAACTGGAACTTTAATTCCGTCATGCTGGAAGTGGGTTTATGTGTGGCAATCTATATTCTGGTTTTGGCTATGGAATTTTCTCCCGCACTATTAGAAAAACTGGGTAAGAAAAAGCTCTTAAAGTCACTCAATAAAGTTTTGTTCCTGTTTATTGCACTGGGCATATTACTTCCCTCCATGCACCAGTCTTCACTGGGTTCCCTGCTTATTGCCATGGGACATAAGGTGAATCCGCTGTGGCAGGTTATGCAAATGCAGCCGCTATTGGCACTGATGACAGCTATCCTGATGGGCTTCTCTATTGTTCTGTTTGAAGCATCAACTGTAACGGTTGGTTTTAAGCGTAACTCAGAAACTCATATTTTATCTGGACTGGGCAAGATTATTGTCGGCCTGCTGATTGCATTTTTAGTGGTACGTTTTGGCGTGCTGACTTTTCAGGGCAAGTTGGGACTGATTTTTGCCGGAGACTTTGCCTCCTTCATGTTTATCCTGGAAACCATCCTGTTTGTTATCCCTTTGGTTATTTTGCTCTCACCTGAAAGACGGGCACAGGGCAGTAAATTACTGATTGCAGGAGTTTGCATGCTGCTTGCCGGTAGCCTGTACCGCTTTGATGCCTTCCTGCTGACGTTTAACCCCGGCCCCGGTTACAACTATTTCCCTTCAGTACCTGAAATAATGATCACCTTAGGTGTGGTTGCATTTGAACTGATGGCTTACATCGTTATTGTTAAATTATTACCCGTCATGCATCGCGAAGAGCATGCTTAATATCGAATATTAAGGAGAGTTACCTTGAGTACACGAATTACAGTTGATCCAATCACCCGAATTGAAGGACACCTTCGCATTGATGTAGAAATAAATGATGAAGGTAAAGTCAGCAAATCCTGGTCATCCGGCCAGATGTGGCGTGGCATTGAAAATATCCTGATTGGCAGAGATCCCAAGGAAGCATGGACCTATACACAGCGTTTCTGTGGTGTTTGCACTACCATCCACGCTATTACCTCAGTACGGGCAGTTGAAGATGCGCTGAATTTAGAAGTGCCGTTAAATGCACATCTGGTGCGTAATATTATTCAGGCAGCGCATGCTCTGCAGGATCATATCGTGCATTTCTACCATCTTTCTGCAGTGGACTGGGTTGACGTGGTTTCTGCTCTGGATGCCGATCCGGTGGCAACGTCTAAACTGGCAGAGTCTCTGTCAGGCTGGTCACTTAATGGCCCCCATGAGATGAAGGCTGTACAGGAACGCCTGAAGACTTTTGTGAGTAGTGGTCAGCTTGGACCTTTTGCCAGTGGTTACTGGGGACATCCTGCCATGAAGCTACCGCCAGAAGTTAATCTGATGGCAGTTGCTCATTACTTACAGGCACTGGATGTACAGCAATATGCTAATAAAATTGTTGCTATTCTGGGCGGTAAAACACCTCATATCCAGAATGTCGCAGTGGGCGGGATCAGTAATTCCATCAGTCATGATGCCCCTTCAGTACTGAACATTGAACGCTTAATGCTGATCGAAGGCTTTATTGATAAGCTGGATCATTTTGTTAAAACAGCCTATATGACTGATGTACCTGCTATAGGTGCGTTCTATCTGGACTGGACAGGTTATGGTAAAGGAATTACTAACTATCTATCAGTACCTGATTGCCCAACGGATACAAAATTATTGAACTTTGAACTGCCTGGCGGTTATATCAAAAATGGTGACTTATCAACTTTCAAGAGCATTGATGACTGGAGTAATGAATACTTCCGTAAAGGTGTTGCTGAAAGTTCTAAACATGCCTGGTATGAAGGTGATGAGGCTTTGCATCCCTATAAGGGAACAACCAATCCACAATACACAGACTTTCAGGATGATGGGCAATACTCATGGATTAAAGCACCGACCTTCTATAATGAACGTGCAGAAGTTGGCCCACTGGCTGATGTTCATGTGGGGCTGGCATCAGGTCATAAAGGTTATACTGAATACACTAACCAGGCAGTTGATGTTATTAAAGCCGTGTCGAAGAACCCGGCTATTCCATTGTCAGCACTGCAGTCAACCATCGGTCGTCATGCCGCTCGTGCAATACGTGCAGGTGTCATGGTGGATAATCTGCGTAGTCAATGGCAGGCTCTGATGGACAATGTGGCAACGGGTGATGAAGACACTTTCAATGCCCCTGAATTCCCCAAAGGTGAGATTTCAGGTGTAGGCATTCATCAGGCACCTCGCGGTACACTCAGTCACTGGATTGTCATTGAAGATGCCAAGATCAAAAACTATCAGGCCGTGGTTCCTAGTACCTGGAATGCCGGAGCAAGAGATGCCAATGATCAAATTGGTCCCTATGAGGCTTCATTAATGGGCAACCCCATTGCTGATCCTGAAAAACCACTGGAAGTATTGCGTACGGTACATTCCTTTGATCCTTGTATTGCCTGTTCTATCCATTTGGTTGATACCGAACAAAAGGAAATAGTTAAAGTGAAGGCATTATAATATGAAAAATATTCTCGTAATTGGCATGGGCAATGTCCTTATGCAGGATGAAGGGGTTGGTGTGCGTGCTGTTGAGGCACTTGAAAATCAATATCATATTCCTGAAGGCGTCACTGTCGTTGATGGTGGAACCACAGGCATGGAGCTTTTTAATCCTATTCGTGCCTGTGACCAGTTGATAGTTGCGGATGCGGTTAATACCGGGGCACCATACGGCTCTCTGGTTCGTATTGCAAATGAAGAGATCCCACAATTTTTTCAAACCAAGCTTTCCAATCATCAACTGGGATTGTCTGATCTTCTGGCACTGCTGGCTTTAAAGGGAGAAAAACCTGAGCATGTTGCTGTGATTGGCATGGTGCCACATTCACTTGAAACTCAACTGGGCCTGACTGAAGAGGCTAAAAAAGGTCTGGATGGTATGGTTAAAATGTTGGTTAAAGAACTGGCTGATCTGGGTGTGACACTGGAACAACGTAAAAAGTCTCGTACAGGACACTGGCATAAAGAAGCGGAATATGAGGCAAACTATCTGTGTGCATAGGTATTCCAGTTCAGGTTATCAAAGAAGGCGAGTTTATGTCGCTGTGCAAAGGGCGCAATGGTGAGGAACAGGTCAATATGATGTTGATTGGCCCTCAGCCTGTTGGTACCTGGGTGGTTAATTTTTTAGGCTCTGCACGTGAAATTATCAGTGAAGAAGATGCAATTAACCTCGATAAAGCGCTGGATGGTATGCTAGAACTAATGACAGGCAATGAGATTGAAGTTGATCATTATTTCCCTGATATAAGTAAGACACCAGAGCAGTCGGAAGAGTTTTAATGAAAACTATTGATGAGCCACTGTATGCTGCAGAAATATTATTGCAGACTTTTGAGCATATCCTTCAGGAAAATATGCAGGGCATACCCATTCTCAATAATAAACTACAGGTTCAGACTCTGGGGTTTCAGAGGTTTGACGGTCGAATTATTGGTGTTATTATCACCCCCTGGTTAATGAACCTGATCATGCTGCCCAATGAAAAAGATGACTGGAGTGGGCTGGAGCTGGGTAAGAAAATACCCATTAAATTTCCCTCCACCAGTTACAAATTCATGGTGAATGAAATTGATGGCATTGGCAAATGCAAAACCCATTCACTGTATTCTCCCATGCGTGAATTTAGCAGTCAGGAGCACGCAGTTAAAGTGGCTCGGGATTTTATGAATGATTTAATTGTAGAAAGAGAACCCACAGTAGAAGAGCTGGTGGATGAAGATTTACTGGGGCGCATTATGCGTGGTGAAGAAATTGATGTAAACTTGGATGAGTTTGCAGTGATAGAACCAATTAAGCAGCCGATAAAAACACAGGCGCCTGACATAAAAGAAACAGTGGTCAGTGGCCCTGTGCTTACAAAAACGCCTCAAAAATTGTCTCAGGTCATGTCACGCCGGGATTTAATTCGTGGTAAATTTTTAAGGAGTTAGAGCAATATGTTCAGTTTGTTATCTCTGGGTTTGCTGATTGGTATGCGCCATGCTCTGGAAGCCGATCATATCGCCGCACTGGCATCACTCACCAGTAATAATCAATCCATAAAAGACACCATTAAACACGGCGCAGTCTGGGGGCTTGGGCATACCATTGCCTTGTTTATTTTTGGCAGCATAATGTTGTTACTAGGCAGCAGCATAAGTGATCAATTAGTGCATGCACTTGAATTTTCAGTAGGGATCATGCTTATTGTTCTTGGCATTGATGTGTTACGCAAACTTATCAAAAAACGCATCCACTTTCATCAGCATCAACATGAAAATAAAAACCACTTTCATGCTCATTCCCATGAGGGAGAAAAAACTCAGCATGATCCAGACAAACATCAACATGAACATGCTAAAGCCTTTCCATTACGTGCCTTATTTGTGGGGCTCATGCATGGCATGGCAGGTTCTGCTGCTCTTATTATTCTCACGCTGCAAACCGTCAGTTCCACCACAGAAGGTTTTCTCTATATCCTGTTTTTTGGCATAGGCTCTATCTTTGGTATGGCCTCCCTGTCTTTTGTCATTGCCATTCCCCTAAAACGCTCTGCACAAGGACTTACATGGATGCATAATGGTTTTCAGGGAGTCATTGGAGTTGCGACTATTATGATTGGCGGCATGCTGATGTTTGAGAACACCCCTCTTTTTTGATAGTGTTTATTTGAAGGGTGTGAGTTTATTCGTAAGAGAAGAGCAATTATTACTCAGACCATACGGCAAATTCATTGCCGCCTGGCTCTGAAAAATGAAAACGGCGACCGCCGGGAAATGAAAAAATTGGTTTTATTATAGTACCGCCTGCTTTTTCAATTTTTTGTTGGGTGGTATCAATATCGTTGCTATAAAATACGATAAGAGCTGCACCAGTACTGGTTGTAGCTATTAAGTCTGATTTGTAAAATCCACCATTAACTCCCTGATTAGAAAATGAAGAGTACTCAGAGCCAAAGTCATGGAATTCCCAGTTGAACACCTGAGAGAAAAACTTTTTAGTTTCCGGTAAGTCCGTAGAAGGGAACTCTACGTAATTAATTTTTTCATGTTCATTCATTTTTGATTCCTTTTAGACTGAAATAGATTGTATTTTTTAACAATAACACGAGTAATATCTCTTCGCAGAAAACGATACTAAATTGTGTTATGTTCTGCAAGCTCTTGAGTTGAAAGATTACCTGCTAAGTCTGAAAATAGTTTTAGCTGACTAATGAGTTTGCACTTTTCCTGCTATATTAACAAATATATTTTTCTGGGTGTGCACAAATAATACAAATATAAAAATAATTGTATTATTTGTTTGCGCTATGTATTTTTAAAACCACTTATTGTCTATAATTAGTTAAAGAAAACAAAAACTTATTGACTGATAGTTTGTTGGCATATGCTTTGCTAGTTTTAACAAATGTTTTATCAGGTGTGTGAACTTATAAGAGGTTTTTGATGAGTATAGAAGGTTGCCTTGATATTCAGCTGGTAATGAACGGTAGTCAAATAAATCGTGTCGAAATTCAATCCTCCCGTCCAGTGCACGCCTCCCGGGTATTTCATGGTAAGCGTATTAATGAATCACTGACTACGCTGCCCTTATTGTTTAATATTTGCGGTGTTGCACAGGCATGTGCCGGAGTCAGAGCCTGCGAGCAGGCACTGGGTCTTGAAGTGCCACTACATATGGAACAGGTGCGTGATAAATTAGTGAATATGGAAACCTTACGCGAACATTTATGGCGAATTTTTCTGGACTGGCCTGCCTTGCTTGATAAACAGCTGCTGGATGAACAATCATTAAAGCAGCCGTTACAGACCCAGGAAATGTCTGAGATTATTAAATATCAACAGGATCATCGAAAGCTTTTAACCGCAGGCAGTAATCCATTTTTATTAGAGCCGGATATTCCTGTTATTCGCACAGCAAATTGCCAGCCAATAAGAAAACTAAATCAGTTATTAGAAAAATCCATTTTTGCTATGTCTCCTGCCAAATGGCTGGAAATTGATTCATTAGAAAAATTACAATACTGGTTCGAATCATCAGAAACAATTGCAGCTCGGTTTTTAAAAAAAATCCATCAAAACCAATGGCAAAGTCTGGGGTGCAATAATATTACGGGGCTCCTTCCTTTAGAAACTAAGAGCTTAGAAACTAAAAGTTTAGAAGCAGGGAATTTAAATATTGATACCTTATATACTCAATTTAAAAATGAAAATTTTGTCAAGCAACCTCTATGGCACAATAAATGTTATGAGACCAGTAGTTTAACCCGTGTTGACAGTCCTTTATTGCAGTTATTGCATCGTCAATGGGGGAACGGTTTAATGAGCAGGCTGGTGGCACGATTGACTGAAATGGCACAAATAGTGATGACTCTGCTTGATGATGGAGAAAATCCAGTATCAGCTATGAGTCAGGAACGATGTGACATTCAGGGGAGTGGCATCGGAGTTGTTAGCGCCGCAAGAGGTCTTTTAATTCATCATGTTTGCGTTGAGCAGAAGCAAATTAAAAAATACCAGATAGTTGCACCGACTGAATGGAATTTTCATCCGCAGGGGGTTGTGACACAGAGTCTTGCCGGCTTGCAGGGGGATTCAGAGCAAATAAATATTCAGGCAGAGTTACTCATCAATGCCATTGATCCCTGTGTGGGATATAAAGTTCATATTGTATAAGAGAGAATAATAATGCATGAAATGTCCTTATGTGAAGGCATTTTACAAATCCTTGAAGATAACGCCAAACGTCAGGGATTTAAAAAAGTAAAAACTATCTGGCTTGAAATTGGTGCTCTTTCCGGAGTAGAAATTGAAGCGATAAAGTTTTGTTTTTATGCTGTAACAAGAGGTACTCTTGCGGAGCAGGCAAATCTGGAAATTATTAATAAGCCCGGTCTGGCATGGTGTATGAAATGCTCAAAAAATGTTGAAGTAAGACAGCGATTTGATGAGTGCCCTGACTGCGGCAGTTATCAGCTACAAGTTGTTGGTGGTGATGAAATGAAAATTAAAGAACTGGAGGTAGAGTAATGTGTACAGTATGCGGATGTGGTGAAGGTGAAACCACGATTGAGGGACATAACCATCCTCATAAACACTCACATGAACATGAGCATGGCCACAGTAATGATCATGAGCATCATCACGACTATGGCCAGGGTGCTGCACATGCCCATGCACCGGGTATGAGTCAGTCTCGAATGGTACAGATTGAAACGGATATTCTGGGGAAAAACAATGAATATGCGGCGCTGAATCGACGTTGGTTTGCTGAGCATCATATACTGACATTAAATCTGGTATCCAGCCCCGGATCAGGAAAAACCACCTTACTGACACGCACTATTGATGATCTGAAAAATGAATTGGACCTCGCAGTGATAGAAGGTGATCAGCAAACGGCCAATGATGCTGAACGTATTCGTGAGACTGGTGTTAAAGCTCTGCAAATTAACACCGGCAAAGGTTGCCATCTTGATGCTCACATGATTGGTCATGCACTGGAAACCCTTAAACCAGAAGATAAAGGAGTATTGTTCATTGAGAATGTGGGCAATCTGGTGTGTCCGGCGGCTTTTGATCTGGGTGAGGCACATAAGGTCGCTATCTTATCGGTGACTGAAGGTGAAGACAAACCGCTGAAATACCCTGATATGTTTCATGCTGCAGATATTATGTTATTAAACAAAATTGATTTATTGCCTTATCTTAATTTTGATGTAGAAAAATGCATTGATTATGCCTATCGTGTTAATCCGGGTATTAAAATTCTGCAGGTTTCAGCCACTACAGGTGAAGGCATGGATTTATGGTATCAGTGGATTAAAACCACTCAACAACTTACTTTGATAGGATAGTCGCTATGTGTCTGGCATTGCCTGCAAAAATTATTGCTATTGATGAAACCACTGATATGGCAATAGTTGCCCTTGGTGAAGTAAAAAAAGAAGTTTCTATTGCACTGGTAGAAGATGTAAAAATCCATGATTTTGTTTTAATTCATGTGGGCTATGCACTCAATAAAATCAGTCCTGAAGAAGCAGAACGTACTTTGAAATTATTTGCTGAAGCTGGATTAACTGATGAGTCAGTTAATCTATAAATAGTGGATTTACTCTTTCCCCTTCTTTGCCTCAGAGTGCTTATTTTTGGCTGTAGGGGAATTCAGTGGATTGCAAATCAAAATATTAAACCCCCTCAGTCCCCCTTTAAAAAAGGGGGAAGCTAAAAGCAGAATAGCAGAATAGCGGAAGGATGAAATGATTAAATATGTAGATGAATTTCGCCGACATGATTTGGCACAGCTGTTGTCAGCGGCAATTAAAAAAGAAAGTGATCCGCAGCGTCAGTATAATCTGATGGAATTTTGTGGTGGACATACCCATGCAATATTCCGCTATGGTGTACAGGATCTCATGCCTGAAAATGTTAAATTTGTTCATGGACCGGGCTGTCCTGTTTGCGTTTTGCCCATAGGACGTATTGATAATGCCATCCAGCTGACACAAAAAAATAATGTTATTTTATGTACCTATGGGGACTTAATGAGAGTGCCTGCCAGTGGTCGTAAAAGCCTTCTCAAGGTTAAGGCAGAAGGTGCTGATGTTCGTATGGTGTACTCGACACAAGATGCACTGAAAATTGCTCGTAATAATCCGGATAAGGAAGTGGTTTTCTTTGCTATTGGTTTTGAAACCACCACGCCGCCCACTGCCGTTGCCATCAAACAGGCTAAAAAAGAAGGCCTTAAAAATTTTAGTGTATTTTGTAATCATGTTCTGACCCCGGCGGCTATTCAGAATATTCTGGAGTCTCCTGAAGTACGGGAAATGAGTTCGGTGGTGATCGATGGCTTTTTTGGCCCGTCTCATGTCAGCTCCATTATCGGTAGTCAGCCCTATGAATTTTTTTCTGAAGAATTTCAAAAACCAGTAGTCATTGCTGGTTTTGAGCCTCTGGATGTGATGCAGTCTGCTTTAATGCTGATACGCCAGATCAATAATGGACGCCATGAAGTCGAAAATGAATACACACGGGTAGTATCCCGTGAAGGCAATCAAAAAGCTCAGACTCTGGTAGCAGAAGTGATGGAGCTGCGACGAAATTTTGAGTGGCGTGGTTTAGGTATGGTGCCGTATAGTGCCTTACAGATAAAACAATCTTATGCTGAATTTGATGCTGAAAAACGTTTTGATGTACCGCAAATTCACGCTTCTGATATTAAAGGTTGTGAATGTCCGCGTATTTTACGTGGTGTTAAAAAACCGACAGATTGTAAATTATTTGGCACTGTTTGTACCCCAGAAAACCCCATGGGCTCCTGCATGGTTTCATCTGAAGGTGCCTGTGCAGCCTATTGGAGTTATGGACGATTTCGTCAAATGGAAAGTAAACCTGTAGAAGCAAAGCCTGCTGAAATGACTCCTGTTGAATTAACTCCTGCTCAATTAAAAGGAACCACCGAATGCCAATAAACATGAAACGCTTTCCAGTACGTCTGAACCTCCGTGATGGCATGGTGGATATGACTCACGGCAGTGGTGGGCGCGCCATGGCACAACTCATTGAAGAACTATTTGTCAAACATTTAGATAATGAATTGCTGCGTCAGGCAAATGATCAGGCCGCCTTTGATGTGCCTGCTGGACGTATGGTGATGAGTACTGATGGTCATGTTATCTCGCCGCTGTTTTTCCCCGGTGGTGATATTGGTTCTTTATCTGTGCATGGCACTATTAATGATGTGGCTATGGCAGGTGCCAGGCCGCTGTATCTGTCAGCAGGATTTATTCTTGAAGAAGGATTTGCTCTTTCTGATCTGGAAAAAATTATCGTCAGCATGAGTGAAGCTGCCACTAATGCGGGTGTTCCGGTTGTTACCGGAGACACCAAAGTAGTGGAAAAAGGTAAGGGTGATGGTGTTTTTATTACCACAACGGGCGTTGGAATTGTACCTGACGGGGTTAATATTTCCGGTAACAGAGCAGAGCCGGGAGACGTTATTCTGGTCAGTGGCACGATGGGTGATCATGGTGTAGCTATTATGTCGAGTCGTGAAAATCTGGAATTTGAAACCACCATTCAATCTGACTCAGCGGCATTGCATACATTGATTGCTGATATGGTTGCTGCAGTACCGGACATTCATTGTCTGCGTGATCCCACTCGTGGTGGTCTGGCGACGACATTAAATGAGCTGGCGCAACAATCTGCCGTGGGCATGAAACTCTATGAAACAATGATCCCAGTTAATTCTGCGGTATCAGCAGCCTGTGAATTATTGGGTCTGGATCCACTCTATGTGGCTAACGAAGGCAAACTCATCTGTATCTGCAAACAGCAGGATAGTGAAAAATTATTGAATGTTATGCAGGCACATCCTCTGGGACAACAGTCTGCTATCGTGGGTGAAGTCATTGAAGATGACAACGGCTTTGTACAAATGGAAACCAGTTTTGGCGGCAGCCGTGTAGTGGATTGGCTGGCGGGAGAACAATTACCGAGAATTTGTTAAATGTTGCGCATTCTTTTTTTAACCCATGCGTTTAATAGTCTGACTCAGCGCTTGTATATTGAATTACAACAGCAGGGACATGAGGTCTCAGTTGAATTCGATATTAATGATATCGTTGCTGCCGAGGCTGTCAATTTGTATCAGCCGGATTTAATTATTGCTCCGTTTCTAAAACGTGCGATACCGGAATCAATATGGGACAAGACGACCTGCCTTATTGTTCATCCTGGCATTGCGGGTGATCGTGGGCCATCGGCACTGGATTGGGCAATATTAAATAATGAGACACTATGGGGTGTAACGGTATTGCAAGCCAATAAAGAGATGGATGCAGGTGATATCTGGACCACTCAGGCATTTATGACACGGCATACTAGCAAGGCCAGCCTGTATCGTAATGAAGTGACTGAAGCGGCTGCTATTGCTGTATTAAAAGCCGTGGCATTGTTTGAAAAAGGTAATTTTATCCCTCAGCCTCTGGATTATAGCAATACCGAAAACAGCACAATAGCAGGAAAAAAACTGCTCAAAATTAAAGGTCAATTGCAGCCATTAATGACCCAGAATGAACGAAAAATTCATTGGTATGAAGATACAACAAATATTGTCTTGCGCAAAATCCGCAGCGCTGATGGCTTTCCTGGTGTACTGGATGATATTTTCGGGCGTGAATATTATCTTTATGATGCGCATGAAGAACAGCAATTAAGTGGCAAGCCGGGCGAGCTTATTGCCCGCTGTGGCGGAGCAATCTGCCGGGCAACGATTGACGGAGCTGTCTGGATTGGTCATTTGCGTGATAAACAGGCTGAACATCCCTTTAAACTTCCAGCTACACGTTTACTGGCGCAGTCTGTTAAGTCATTACCTGAAATTGAACCTGATCAGACAACGGGTTATCGTGATATTTGGTATGAGCAGGAAGGTGAGGTTGGCTATCTGCACTTTCCCTTCTACAATGGGGCTATGGGAACCGAGCAATGTCAGCGTTTGCAGCGTGCTTATACTGAAGCCTGTCAACAAGAGACCAAAGTAATTGTCTTAATGGGCGGCACTGATTTCTGGTCAAATGGTATGCATCTGAATCTTATTGAGGCCGCAGAGAGTGCTGCCGATGAATCCTGGAATAACATTAATGCCATTAATGCCATTAATGATCTGGCTCTGGAAATTATCAATACAAACTCACATCTGACGGTGGCAGCTTTACAGGGAAATGCTGGAGCAGGGGGAGTATTTCTGGCTCGCTCAGTGGATGAAATCTGGGCCAGTCAGGGGGTTATTCTTAACCCTCATTATAAAGATATGGGTAATCTTTATGGTTCGGAATACTGGACTTATTTATTGCCTCGATATGCGGGTGAGAAGAATGCTGAGCATATTATACAGGCACGTTTACCCATGGGGACTAAGGACGCATTGTCCTTAGGTCTCATTAATGAGGTCATTGAAAAAAAAGGCACAGCCTTTATTAAAGATGTAAAAAAACGTGCAGCGGATCTGGCAGACGTGCCTGCTTACTCATCACGTCTGGAATATAAGAACAAATGTCGTGAGGTTGACGAACAATATAAACCACTTGCCAACTATCGCAAATCAGAGTTGGACAAAATGCATATGAATTTTTTTGGTTTTGATCCCAGTTATCATATTGCACGTTACAATTTTGTCTATAAGGTGGCAAAATCCCGTACGCCGTTAACCATCGCACGACATCGGCGCATATCCCCGTTAGTTGAAAATAAGACAAGGAGTGCAGTATGACAACACTGCCAACCATCTTAGTTGTTGATGATGAACAACGCAGTCTGGAATCACTGTATCGTATTCTTGAAGATGATTTTGATGTCAGAACGGCACTGACTATTCAGGAAGCTGAACAAATATTACAGCAGGAATGGGTACAGGTCATTCTTTGTGATCAACGCATGCCGGAACTGACGGGTGTTGAATTTTTGCAGCAAGTACGTGAAAAATGGCCGGATGTGATCCGTATGATCATTTCTGGATATACTGATTCAGATGATATTATTCATGCACTGAATGATGCGGGTATTTATCAATATATTTCAAAACCATGGCATCCTGACAAGCTTATACCTTTATTAAAAAATGCCTGTCAGATGTATGACTTACAAAGCCAGAATGAATCCTTATCGGTTGAATTGAAGCGTTTATCAAAGCATGTTGATAAATCAATAACAGCCAAGCGTGAAAAATTACGTGATAACTATTTACTTAAAGAACAACAGAGTGCCAATGGCGAAGAAGGTGCTGATGATGGTATTGTTCGAACCTCTGAAAGCAGCATGAATGATGTCTGTGAAAAAATAAGTCGTGTGGCACCCTATGATGTGTCGGTATTGCTGACTGGTGAATCCGGCACAGGTAAAGAGCTGGCTGCACGTAAACTGCATTATAATAGTCTGCGCTGGGATAAAGCCTTTGTGGTGGAAAACTGTGGTGCTTTGCCGGATGAATTATTAGAAAGTGAACTCTTTGGCTATAAACGTGGTGCGTTTACCGGTGCTATTGAAGATCGAATTGGTTTGTTTGAACGGGCAAATGGCGGCACCGTCTTTCTGGATGAGATCGGGGATGTGTCAGCTGCTTTCCAGGTCAAATTACTGCGCGTCCTTCAAGAAGGTGAAATCAGACCATTAGGCAGTGGTAAAACACGCCATATTGATGTGCGTGTTATTGCGGCAACCAATAAGCATCTTGAAACTGAAGTACGGGAAGGGCGGTTTCGTGAAGATTTGTATTATCGTCTGGCCGCCGTTACTATAGCACTACCTTCATTGCGAGATCGTAAGATTGATATACCGATTTTAGCCAGTGAGCTTTTGGATCATGCCATACATGATCTGAGCAAACTGGCCAGCGGTTTTTCTGATGAAGCTCTGGTTTGTATGCAAGCCTATCACTGGCCGGGTAATGTGCGTGAATTACAAAATGAAATCCGTCATATGCTGATCATGAGTAATGAGGATGAACTGGGTGCGGATCTATTGTCAAGCAGAATACTGCATGTGATACCTCACGCAGTATCTCATGCAGCATTTGAGGAAGAAATTAACAGTCTTGATGATTTTGCTGATATTAAAGGCTCATTAAAAGATCGGGTTGAAGCTTTAGAATCCAGAATTTTACGTGAAACGTTGATCAGACTGAGATGGAATAAAAGCCGTGCGGCAAAAGAACTGGGACTTTCCAGAGTGGGTTTACGCGGTAAGCTTGAACGTTATGGTCTGGAAAAAATTGAACAATTAGATACTAATTCAAATAAAGCGGCGGGTTGAGATCAATATGACTCATCATACAGATACTCAAAAAGACAGTCTTATAAAGGAAGCCGGGGTAATGGACTCTTTACAACAGACTGATTCTACAGAGGAAGCCTGGATTGAAGTGATTCATAAAATGGATTCAGTTTATGCTGATTTAGTGCATTCTCAGGTAGAGCTGGAAGTAAAAAATAAAGCACTTGAAGAAGCCCAGCTTTTTATTAATAGTGTACTTTCGGCTATGACCGACACCTTGATTGTTTGTGATACCGAGGGTGTTGTTCTGCAAGTAAATTCTGCTCTGGAAAAGTTAACAGGTAAGACCAAAGAAGATTATCTTCAACATTCTCTAAATGAAGTGTTTTCTGAGGACTCTCAAGCCATGCTGGATTTTTTTCCAGAAAAAATGAGACATGAATCTCTGATAGATTGTGAGGTAAATGTTCATTGCTCTGATGGCACGACCACACCTCTATCCATGAATTGCTCATCACGATTTGATGCCAGCGGTATTTTAACGGGAATGGTTTTAATTGGCCGGCCATTAGGTGAGCTGCGTCATGCCTATAAAAAGTTAAATTTTGCTCATAATGAACTTCAGCGCACTCAACAGCAACTGATTCATTCTGAAAAAATGGCTTCACTTGGACGTCTTATTGCCGGTGTTGCCCATGAATTAAATAATCCCATTAGTTTTATCTTTGGTAATATGCATGCTCTGGAACGTTATGGTTCCCGGATTAATCAATATCTTAATGCGGTCGATGCACAAATAGATCCTCCTGAGCTAAAAAAACTGCATAAGGAGCTTAAAATTGGCCGGATTCAGGATGATATGGATTCACTGATTGAAGGTTCTCTGGAAGGTGCTGAACGAGTTAATAATATTATTCAGGATTTACGTAATTATTCTGGCGGACAAAAAGAAGAGTATAGTTTTTTTGAACTGAATACGGTGATTAAAAAGGCCGTTAACTGGGCCTTAAAGACAGATAAAATTAAACCAGAGATTCAATATAAACTAACCGATGAGATTAAAATTAATAGTTGTAAAGGACAGATTCATCAGGTTTTGGTTAATTTAATTCAAAATGCCCGTGATGCAATGGAAACTGTGACACATCCAAAATTGATCCTTAGTACTTCAGTTTCAGATGAAACCGTGTCTATTCATGTGATTGATCAAGGTATTGGTATTTCAGAGCAAGATGCCAAAACAATTTTTGATCCTTTTTTTACCAGTAAGCCTGTTGGTCAGGGGACGGGTCTTGGTCTGTATATTAGTTATGGTCTTGCACATGATCTGAATGGTGATTTGATTTTTAAAAATAATCCACAGGGTGGGGCAGAATTTACTTTATCCATACCTGTTGGCAGTAAGAGATAATATTGCCATGAGTATTTGTCAACAACAACTCAATCTTCTATGGCTGCAATCAGGTGGTTGCGGCGGCTGCTCCATGTCATTATTGTCTGCAGAATCTCCTGATGTCTTTAGCTCATTGCAAAGTGTGAATATTAATCTGTTATGGCATCCTTCATTAAGTGAACAAAGCGGTGGAGAATTACTGGAACTGATACAAAGCATTGTTGCTGGAGATATCAAACTGGATATACTCTGTCTGGAAGGATCAGTGATTCAGGGGCCAGACGGCAGTGGTTTGTTTCATCGTTTATCGGGCACAAAGAGTCCGATGCGTGACACTATCAAAGCACTTTCTTTGCTGGCAGAGCAAGTAATTGCTGTGGGATCATGTGCAGCCTTTGGGGGCATTACTGCCGGTGGTGGTAATCCCAGTGAAGCCTGCGGTCTCCAGTATGATGGCAGTCAATCAGGTGGTTTACTGGGCAAAGCTTTTCATAGCAAAAGCGGCTTGCCGGTGATCAATATTGCCGGCTGTCCAACTCATCCTAACTGGATCATTGAAACTCTGTCTCAAATTGCTTTAGCTGATATGGATAAGTCTGGACTGGATGAGTTAAATCGGCCGCGCAGTTATACCGATCATCTGGTGCATCATGCCTGTCCTCGAAATGAATATTATGAATATAAAGCCAGTGCGCGGAAAGCATCTGATTTGGGCTGTATGATGGAAAACATGGGCTGTCTTGGGACAATTGCTCATGCGGACTGCAATACCCGTTTATGGAATGGTGAAGGATCTTGTCTGCGAGGTGGTTATGCCTGTATTAACTGCACTGCGCCTGATTTTGAAGAGCCGGGACATAGCTTTGCCCAGACACCAAAAATTGCAGGGATCCCCATTGGCCTGCCAACCGATATGCCCAAGGCCTGGTTTGTTGCCCTGGCTTCGTTATCAAAAGCAGCGACCCCTGTACGCCTGAGGCGAAATGCGGTCGCTGACCATATTGTGATTAAACCACTACATAAAATAAAAGATAAATAATGAGCAGACGTATTGTTGGCCCCTTTAACCGGGTTGAGGGTGATCTTGAAGTACAACTTTCGATTGAAGACGGACTGGTTAAAGATGCCTGGGTGGTATCATCTTTATACCGGGGATTTGAGCAAATTCTTCAGGGTAAAGATCCGATGGATGCATTGGTTTATGTGCCCCGAATTTGTGGTATTTGTTCGGTTTCACAATCGGTTGCTGCGGCCAATGCTCTGGCAAATATACAGGGATTGAAGCCGCCGCCAAATGGAGAAATAGCAACTAATCTGATCCTGGCGAATGAAAATATCACCGATCATCTGACTCATTTTTATCTTTTTTTTATGCCGGATTTTGCCCGTGATGTGTATCAGAATGAAGCATGGTTTCCTGCTGCACAAGCCCGCTTTAAAGCCATTAAAGGGACAGCCTGTCAACAGATGCTGCCGGTCAGAGCAGAGTTTTTGCATTTAATGGGATTGTTGGCCGGGAAGTGGCCGCATAGTCTGGCGATACAGCCAGGTGGGACGACACGGTCTATTGAAATTCAGGAGAAAAGTCGGATTTTGGCAATATTATTTTCTTTTCGGCAATTTTTGCAACAGACTTTGTTTGGTGATCAACTAGAAAATATTATTGCTCTTGATTCTGCTGATGCTTTGGCTAACTGGCTAGAGCGACCAGAATCGTCCCGAAGTGATTTTGGTCACTTTTTGCATATTGCTGATGCATTGGATCTGAAAACGCTTGGACAAGCTGGGGATCATTTTATGAGCTATGGTGTTTATCCTGAACAGGGCAATCCACTATTTGCCAGGGGCATCTGGAATGGTGCGTATAGTGAGCTGGATCATTCTTTGATCCGGGAAGACATCAGTCACAGTTGGATGAAATTTCAAAATGAACCCAAACATCCTTTTGATGGCGTTACTATTCCTTCAGCGGATGCACCAGATGGCTATACCTGGTGTAAAGCACCGCGACTCAATGGTCAGGTGATGGAAGTGGGAGCACTTGCACGACAGGTGGTTAACGGCCATCCTTTAATTCGTGATCTGGTGTCACAAAATGGCAGCAATGTTCGTGACCGTGTTATTGCCAGATTGTTGGAAATTGCGCTTGTGGTGCCTGCTATGGAAGACTGGGTGAAAAAATTGACACCCAAAGAGCCATTTTGTTTACATGCAAAAATACCTGATGAAGTCGAAGGTTTTGGCATGATGGAAGCGGCACGGGGCAGTCTGGGGCATTGGCTGAAAGTTAAGAATGGTCGCATTCTTAATTACCAGATCATTGCACCGACCACCTGGAATTTTTCACCACGTGATGCTGATGGTGTGCCTGGCGCACTGGAACAAGCATTGATTAATACTCCGCTGCTCGGTGACAGACATGGTGACAGGAGCAAAGATGAAAAAATGCCTGTAGAAGTACAGCATATTGTCCGCTCATTTGATCCCTGTATGGTTTGTACAGTTCATTAGTCTTAAGGTGAAATGGTGAAGGAGTGAAAGCTGAAGAGGTGAAAGCTGAAGTGATCAGAGTTAGTGGTATTGTTCAGGGTGTTGGCTTTCGTCCCGCTGTCTGGACACTTGCTCATCAGTTGGGACTTGTGGGACAAGTCTGGAATGATAGTGAAGGTGTTCTGATCCATGTTTGGGGAAGTGATGACAGTTTGGCGAAATTTGTTGCTCGTTTAGAGTCAGAGGCACCACCATTAGCACAAATTGATCACATTCAACGCTCGCTGCTGGATGTGGACATAATTGCTCCGGATGATTTTCAAATTATCATCAGTCAGGCTGGGCAGGTGAATACTCGTGTTGCAGCGGATGCTGCAACCTGTCCTGAGTGCCTTGCAGAAGTTCTTGATCCCACTAACCGCCGCTACCGTTATCCTTTTACCAATTGTACCCATTGCGGGCCCAGAATGTCTATTATCAGAGGCATTCCCTATGATCGTGCCAATACCAGTATGTCAGCTTTTAAAATGTGCCCGTTATGCCAGAAAGAATATGATGATCCGGCTGATCGTCGTTTTCATGCACAGCCAAATGCCTGTCACCAATGCGGTCCTAAAGTCTGGTTAGAAGATCGACATGGCATACGGGTAAATGAAAATAGTGACGTTATTGATATAGCAGCTGATTTAATTCGACAGGGTAAAATTGTTGCCATTAAAGGAATTGGTGGTATTCATCTGGCCTGTGATGCAGGAAATCATTCAGCAGTTAAAAGTCTTCGTCAGCGCAAGCATCGTTATCATAAGCCATTTGCTTTAATGGCTTATGATATGGCGATGATAAAATGCTTTGCCGTAGTGAATAAAACAGAAGAAAAATTACTCAATAGCTGTTCAGCTCCCATTGTTATTCTCAAGATCTTAAATCATGTTAACACTGCTGAAGTCCCAGTTACTGAACCTGTGCTTATTGAAAAACTATCGGCTGATATAGCGCCCGGTCAGAACTCTCTGGGTTTTATGCTGCCTTATACACCATTACATCATCTTTTGATGCAAAAGATGACACAACCCATTGTCTTAACCTCCGCCAATCAAAGTGATGAGCCTCAAGTTATTCGTAATGGTGAGGCTCACCAGCGATTGGATCAGATTGCTGATTATTATTTATTACATGATCGAGACATTGTTAATCGTCTGGATGATTCAGTTTTACGTTTGATGGATGACAAGCCCCGTTTTTTACGTCTGGCACGGGGTTATGCACCAATGACCTTTGCATTACCGGATGATTTTCCTGATAGCGGTAATATTCTGGCAATGGGTGGTGAACTAAAAAACACCTTCTGTTTGTTAAAACAGGGAAAAATACATCTTTCTCAGTATATTGGTGACTTAGAAAATGCAGTGACTTTTCGGGATTATCAGCATAACCTGGCACTTTATCAACAACTATTTGACTTCAAACCTTCGGTGATTGCAGTTGATATGCATCCTGATTATTTATCAACACAATCAGGGCAGCAGATTGCTGCAGTGGATGATATCAAATTAGTTGCAGTACAGCATCATCACGCACACATTGCCTCTTGTATGCTTGAACATGGCTTAGTTTATAAAACAAAGGCTGTGCTGGGTATTGCTTTGGATGGCCTGGGCTATGGTGCTGATAAGAGCATCTGGGGTGGAGAATTTCTACTGGTAAACTATCATCAATGTCAACGACTGGCCTGTTTCCAGCCGGTTCAAATGCTGGGTGGTGCTCAGGCCATGTATGAGCCCTGGCGCAATACTCTGGCTTATTTGCTGAAGACATATGAGTGGAATGATGTGGCTGAAAAATATGCCCATCTTGAAATAATTCGTTTTCTAAAGATGCAGCCTATCAAAAACTTACAAATAATGGCTGAAAAAGGCTTAAACAGCCCCAGTGCTTCATCTGCTGGTCGTCTTTTTGATGCAGTGGCTGCCGCATTGGGTGTCTGCTGTGAACAGGCTGCTTATGAAGGACAGGCTGCTATTGAGTTGGAAGCACTGGCAAGTGATGATTTTGAGACTCAGGCTGAGAATGCTTATCCTTTTCGTTTTCAGGATCAAAAAATAATATGGCAGCCCATGTGGTCCGCTTTGCTGGATGATCTGAGTAATAAAGTTGAGCCTGCTATTATTGCCGCAAGGTTTCATCATTGTGTGGCACAGGCGGTTGCCCAGACAGCAGTCGCTTTATGTCGACAGAATGACTTGCAGACAGTTGTTTTAAGCGGTGGTGTTTTTCAAAATCGACTATTGCTCGAACGCAGCAGTGTTTTATTACGAGAGCATCAATTAAATGTTCTTTCGCCCGTTTCAGTACCAATGAATGATGCTGGTATATCTATTGGTCAGGCAGCGATTGCTGCAGCAGTTTGTAGTAAAAGATGAATATAATAGAAATATCAGGGGTGCTGTGATCCTTTTTATCATTGAGTGAACTCTACTGAAAAACACTCAGGTGTTTAGAAAATTTGTTAGATTTGTGACAAATTGCTTTAATATAGTAGTTGCATATACAATTACTATCCTGTAATCTATATGCATGTTTGAAGAATGCCTTTATTTTAATAGTAATGCTTTAGCCCGGACGGTGACACGTATCTGGACGGAGAAGTATCGACAATTTGATTTGTCGCCTCCTCATGCATTTTTATTACGGGTTGTGCTGGACAAACCAGGTTTGCTTCCCCGTGAGCTAGCTGAAGAGTTGAATCTTAGCCGCTCTACCATCACTCGGTTTTTAGATAGTCTGGAAAAACGTGATTTCTTGATGCGTAAAGCAACTGAAAATGATGGCAGGGAAGTGCAAGTTTATCCTACAGCTAAAGCAAAAAGGATTCACAGGAAGTTAAACGAAACAGGAAAAGAGTTAACACAATTTATGGGAAAGATAGTGGGAGAAAATGAACTGTCAAAAGTGGTAGCTGACATTCGTGGAATAAAAAAATTAATAGAACATAAGTAGTTTTTTTTAAGTCTTATAGTTGTATGTACAACTATAGGTTATTGTAAAAAATAGGAGAAAAATATGCCATATATTAATATTCGCATTGGCACAACACTGAGTGATGAACAAAAAAATCAACTTTATGAAAAAACAACATTGTTGATGAATACTATAATGAACAAGCGTCGCGAAGTGACCGTTGTCCATATTCAAGAATCAGATGCACAACAATGGTCAACGAATGCAGTTCAATTATCTGCTAATGAACCGATAAGTGCTTATGTCGATATTAAGGTGACTCAGGGTACAAATACACCAGATGAGAAGAAAGAAATGATTTCTTTGACTAATAAAATGCTCCAGAATATTGTTGGTACAATTCAGGAAGCATCTTATATTGTTATTGATGAAATCCCTGCTGAGTCATGGGGATATAATGGAAAAACTCAGGCTATGCGTGCGCTTTTATAAGGCTAACGTATTCTGGTGATGGTGTCTTTAACTCTCAGTTTAGGTGATCACCATCAACTGAGTGTGCAGAAAATTATCTGCCCTTATGCTTGCTCAATCAAATTCTTCCAATTAATGAATTATCTATAGAATGTCATAAAAAAGTCACATTGACTTGCTATTGTTTAAACTTAATTTTTTAAGCTTTCAGGAGTTATTATGGCTAATTTATTTCCTGGTTTCAAAAAGAAACCAATAATTGCATCTGCTTTGGCACTGGCTTTAGCTTCATCTCTGGTACAGGCTGATCACCATAGATATGACAAATCATTCAAACACAAATCATTGAAACATAGCAGCACATTTCCGATGTTTCTGAATCACCATTTTCACAAAAAGCATGACAAGTCATTCAAACGTATTGCCACATTCCCAGTGTTTCTAAATTCCAGCATTGACAATGAAACTGTGGCAGAAATAGTTGCTGTCAGCAAAAATGGTAATACTCTTGTTTATACTGATGGCAAAATGGATGCCATCGGTTTTGTGGATATTAAAAATCCACATGATCCAAAAGCTAAAGGAATAATTTCTGTTGGTGGAGAACCAACTTCTATTGCTGTTAAAGGTCGCTATGCATTAGCTGCGGTAAATACTTCAGTAGATTATGTGGCTGTAAGTGGCAAGCTGGTGGTTATTGATATTAAGTCAAAAAAAGTGATCCGGGAAATTGAACTGGGTGGTCAGCCAGATTCGATTGCAGTGAGCCCAAATGGTCGTTATGCAGCCATAGTACTCGAAAATGAACGAAATGAAGATTTTAATGATGGTGCATTACCTCAATATCCCGCTGGCGGTCTGGTTATCGTCGATCTGAAAGGTAAGCCAAAACGCTGGAGTACCCGCATTGTATCTTTAACCGGTTTGGATGGGATGCTTTACCCCAGTGATCCTGAACCTGAATATGTTGATATCAACAAGAGAAATATTGCTGTTGTAACATTGCAGGAGAACAACCATATTGTTCTCGTTGATCTGAAAAAAGGCAAAATTACCAATCATTTCTCAGCAGGTACACAGGATCTTGAACAAGTTGATGTTGAAAAAGATAAATTAATTAATATGGATTCCAGACTGACATCCGTGCCAAGGGAACCTGATGGTGTTAACTGGATTAATAACCAGTATTTTGCGACCGCGGATGAAGGTGATCTGGACGGCGGCAGTCGCGGTTATACTATTTATGATAAAAGTGGCCACATTCAATACGAATCAGCTAATACAGTTGAACATACTATAGTGGCGCATGGGCATTATCCTGAAAAGCGGGCAGGTAAAAAAGGTAATGAGCCTGAAAATGTCGAAGTGGGTAAATTCAATGGTGATAAATACCTGTTTGTTGGTTCAGAAAGAGCCAGTGTGACATTGGTCTACAATGTTAACAAAACCTCTAAGCCGATTTTGAAACAGGTTTTGCCCACTTCTGTTAAACCAGAAGGTTTACTGGCTATTCCTAAAAGAAAGTTATTTATTGCTGCGGGGGAAGAAGATTCTCGTGATGATAAAATTCGCTCTGCGCTAAGTATTTATCAATACACAAAGCATGATGCTGAATATCCTAAAGTGATTTCAAGTAAACGTGATGATGGAACGCCCATTCCCTGGGGGGCTCTGTCTGGTCTTGCAGCTGATCCGGAAGATGGGGACACAATGTATACCGTTCATGATAGTTTTTATGATCAGGCCAGGATTTTTGAAATGAATGTTTATAATACGCCAGCCCGTATTGTTAGAGAAATTCAATTAATCGATAGTGAAGATAAACTAAAAGCCATTGATGCAGCTATGGTAAATTCAGATGATACGGTTAATCTGGATCAGGAAGGCATAGCGATCCGTAAGTCTGGCGGCTTTTGGATTGCCTCTGAAGGTAAGGGAACCATTGGTGATGCAAATAAGCCTTTTGAAACCAAAGATCTTCTTTTAGGTGTGCAGGGCAATGGTGTCATTGATCAAGTCATTGAGCTGCCAGACAGCACCAACGCTCGTCAGATCCGTTTTGGTTTTGAAGGCGTGGCATCAACCGGAACCGATGATAATGAAGTTCTTTTTGTGGCGTTCCAGCGTGAGTGGACTGATGATCAAACCGGTTTTGTTCGAATTGGACGATATGAAGTTGCCAATGATAATTGGAGTTTTTATTATTATCCATTAGAAACACCCCTGTCTGATTTTGGCGGTTGGGTAGGTCTGTCGGAAATTACTGCATTGGATGATGAAAATTTTCTGGTTATTGAAAGAGATAATCAGGGCAATGCAGATGCAGCGATTAAAAGGATTTATCAATTTTCAATTGAAAACCTGACTGCAAAAGCAGATCCTGAATTTGGAACAACTCCAGACTTTCCTGTTGTTGAAAAGTCCTTGGTTAGAGATCTGATGAGCGATCTGGCTAAAACTAATGGCTTAACTTTAGAAAAAATTGAAGGTTTGGCTGTTACTGAAGATGATGAGTTATTTATTGTTAACGACAATGATGGCGTCGATGACTCTAATGGTGAAACTCAATTAATCAAAATTGGTATTGATTTATAATATACCATGACTAATAGCATGTATAAGTATGCCATGTATACGTGCTATATCTTAATCACTTAGATGTAGTTGCTTAGATGTATTAGTTCCAACTTAAACTGGTTTTGTAGCCTGCATGAATGGGTGGGTCTGGAATGATTCATACCATGACATTAAATTGGGGCTCACAGCTATTTGTGGGCAGCTGGATTGATATAATAATTCTGGTAAACGAAAGTCCAGATAGCCTATTGCCGTACCAACGGCAATATGTGCCAGTGTAATTTCTCCATCAAGTTCAGTGAGTCTGATCTCCATTTCATGCAATACCTGTTGGATTTCATCAGCCCATTGGGACATTGCTGAGCTTGACTGTTCAGTGGTAGACCGACGTCTTTCCATAACGAGGTTGTAAGCTGCATCAGTCAAACCATCAGCCAGAGCCTCCCAACGTAATACTAACCATTTTTCCCAGCCGCTTCCGGGAATAAGCGGCTTTTCTTCAGATAGACTGTCGAGGTAGTGACAAATAACCGGGCTATCAAATAAAGCCTCATTATTATCAAGTTCCAGTGCGGGTATTTTTTCCAGAGGATTAATGGTTTTTAGTTTGGCTTTATCTTCAAACGGATTCATTAAAATATTTTCAACTTGTTTGTCCAATCCCTTTATTTTGATGACAAGTCGTACTTTTCGTGAATAAGGTGAAGTATTTGAGTAGTATAGTTTCATTATTTGCTCCGTAATAATACTTTGTCAGGTTTTAATGAAATATTATATTTGTACGCTTTCTTTGATTCGTTTAGAACAATTATAATAGACCTGCTTTACATCAACTTCAATATATCTCAATGCTTTTGGCCATAGATTTATATAACTATTTTTGTCTTCTATTATTTTTGCACCGCCGTTTATTCTCAACCGTAATGCACTATGAAAATCGATAAATAATAAACCAATCTGAGGGTTGACCATAATATTTCCTAAAGAATTGTAAATATTATTCCCTGCGTAATCAGGAAATATTAGCGTTTTTGAGTTGGCAACAAAGACATTTTGCGGTTTATGCTCTGACTCACTTTGTTCAATTCCTCTAAAACTACAGTCGCATTCTCCCTTATCGTCAGCGGTTGAAATAAAAAAGAATTTTTGACCTTCAATAAAATAGGCTGTTTCATCATCAATGGCTTGTTTAAACATTTTATTAAGCCCGGCAATAGCACTTTCATTCCATTTTTTTCTTTTATTGAACTGTTTTTGAGCGCTGAGTTCTCCTGGATGAAATATCTCATGTATGTCTTTTAGCTGGCTGGTGGCTTTTTTCTTGCTGACTGCTTTTTTTTTGCTAAAGGCTCTCATAACTATTTACTCTGTTTCGGAAATAATTCTGTTGCTGAAATCCTTAATGAGTGCAATGGCACTATTCACATCTTCAGCTCCTAATAGTTCGCGTATTTTTTTATGCAAATTTTTTGAAATTAATTGAAGATCAGCATGTAGTTTTTTACCTGAGGTGGTTGGATAGATACTGCATTCTCTTTTGTCTTTATTTTCCTTGCGCCGTTCAACTAATTTTTTTGCCATGAGGCTATCGACAAATCGAGTGACAGTTGATAAGTTAAGCCCCATTTTCTCAGCTAAATTTTTCGGTGTTATCCCCGGTTGTTGCAGAACAAATTGAAAAGCATAAGCATGAGAGGGGGATAGTCCTAAAGGGCGATAGGCTTCCTCCCAGAGTGAGTTGATCTGGCGTGAAAATTTAATAGCATTAAAATAAAGACATTGTTCAAACATGCTGATCACTATAAAACAAACTGCTTGCACATACAAGTATAATTTAAACTGTTTTAATTGACTCTATGATAAATGAACCTGGGTATCATTTGGATAAATAAATTCTTCTGTCAAGCAAATTTAGTTGATGTCTGTTGTTTCTGATCTAAAAAACTATAGTTAGAATAATTCTAAATATATAAACAAATTATTAATGGTTGGCATTGCATTATGATGCTATTCTTATTGAGTAATAAAATTTCTGAAATCTTTTTCTGAATAATTATAACTTGTAAATATTCAGATAAATAAGTGATTACCTGGTGTTCAATATACGAACTAAAAGCATTATGTGATGGCAATCTAAGAACTCGTAAAACTTGAGGAAAATATGCACTGTAAGTTGTTAAAATCTCTTATATTACTGTACTCTTTTACTTGTGTAGCTAATTTATATGCACAAACAGGTGACATATTAACATCCATCTCCAATGAGATGGAGCATTTTAGCGAGATTGCAACAGTAACAAAACAAAATGAAATATATCAACCCTATATCATCTCTGTGTTTCAAGGAAAAGAATTGGAAAAGCTGGGGATATTAAACCTTAAAGAAGCATTGGGACTAGTTCCTGGTATTGATATGTCGACTGACAATTTTAATACTAAAACACCTATCTTTAGAGGTTCAAATCCACTTGCATCAGGTCAGTCAAAATTATTTATAGATGATGTATTAGTTAACAATGTTTTTTTTGATGCTTATTCTGAGTATTTATCATTTCCAATTGAGATGATTAAAAGAATTGAAGTTGTCAGAGGTCCTGGAAGTAAAACCGATGGAATAAATGCCTATGCCGGGTCGATAAATGTTATTACCTATGCAGAAGACTTTGATGGTTTTACAGCTAATGATAAAGTTGTCTTTAAATCGGGTTCACATGACTATAAAATGGCTGGTTTTACAAAGACACATAAAACTGATGATCTGAAGCTGTTTATAGACTTTTTCTATCAGGAAGATAATAAAAAGCTGCCTGCCGGTCCTGATGGTTTTTCACAAGGTTCTATGAGTGCTTTTGGTTATGATAATACAGGTTTATCAAGGAGTGGCGATGCTCCAGTATGGCTTGAAGATTACTCTCTGGGTCTTAATCTGAAGTATAAAGATTTTTCTATTAAAGCACGAGTGCTTGATCATACTGAAGGCAATGCATACGGGATAAACCTGGCACTGCCAGAAGATAATGGCAGAGTAAAACTGCCAAGTTATTATCTTCAGCTAGGATACAACAAACAAGTTAATCATTATAAGTTTGATGTAACCGCAGGAGTTAAATATGATACTTTTGATTCAAAAGATAAACTGGGGCCGGATGGACTGCAATTTATAAATATGGTTCAGTTTGATACCGATGGCACACAGCTTCCGGTTACTTTTAATGATGGAATATATGGAGAGCACCTAGCCAGGCAGAGAACACTTTACCAGTCTTCTTATCTTAAATATGATGGAATAGATCGCCACCTTATCACGACAGGTTATCGCTTTGTGAAAGAGGAGACTATTGAGATGGTCTCAAAATTATCTAACTGGTCAACAGGTGATGCTGCATTGGTTGATTATACAGATATCTATCCATTTTTTGATGAAAACGCATCACGTAACACCTTCACCTTTTCACTACAGGATGAATTCCAGTTCAGCAATGAACTCAGCTTTATTTATGGTTTTAATTATGAAAGGGGCTCTTATGAAGATGCAGGTATTGAACCCAGAGTCTCAATGGTATATCAATTAGATACAGAAAATATATTTAAAACTATCTATAGTCGTTCGCATAGAAATCCCTCCTGGCAAGAAATGTTTACGATGAATAATCACTCAAGAGTAGGCAGTGTTGATTTAGAACCAGAAGTTGTAGATGCTTATGAGTTTGCCTATGTTAAGAAATTTTCCAGTGATGCTTATTTACAAACTAATCTCTTTTATCTGCGTAATAAAAATCAGATATATAATTCGTCAACCGATCCGGTATTTAAAAATGTTGTTGATACCGATATTTATGGTTTGGAACTTGAATATAAAGGACATCTTTCTTCAGCTGACCAGCTTTATCTAAACTATTCATATGTAACAGGCACCTCTAATTTAGATGGGGGAGGGAGTGAATCACTGCCAAATGTTGCTCATCATCTCGCTAAAGCTTACTATATTTACAATCTTAATAGTGCCTTATCCCTTAGTGGTGTAGGAAAATATGTTGGTTCAAAAGAAAGAGCCTCTGGAGACGAGCGTAATAAAGTAAAGGCCTATGCGACTTTAGACACATCTGTGAACTATAACAGTCTGGCACACAATTATCGTATCACCTTTAGTATCAAAAATTTATTTGATACAAAGCTTAAATACCCATCTCCGCCCAATACCTATTCACAGGATTATGAACAAGAACGCAGAACTTTTTTAATGTCAATAACGAAGGAATTTTAATGAAAAAAATAATCTTCCTTTATTTGATTTTGACAAACCTGGCTTATGGGTATAATTATGATGAGTTGTTATTAAAAGCACAGGCTTCAATTTTTCCTAAAATTATGCTGCTTGACAAAAAGATAGAAGACAAGCTGATAAATGGCAAGGTAATATATACCATTATTTATGATAAAAGTGATTTTTATACGGCCTTAGAGATAAAAAATATTATAGATTCAAACTATAATGGATATTTTGATAAATATAAGTATAAGATATTGTTAGTAGATTTTTTAGATTTCTCAAATCAGACTGAAGCTTCTGCAATCTATGTACTTAACTCAGATAAATACATAAAAAAAGCTGCAAAGATTGCCCAGGAAAAAGGAATTATTGCTTTTTCATATGGTATAAAAAACTTAGAAAAAGGCTTGTTATTCACTTTAATGCTTGAGAAATCAACCGTACTATATATTAATAAAGAGAGCTTATATACATTAAAAGTTGACTTTGTAGATACTCTTCTTCAGATGGTGAGGTTCATAGATAAAAGTGATGCAAAAAATAAAACAATATATAATAATAAGCCTCTATGGGAAAATATTACTCAAATAGTTTCCAATAAATATATTGCTGTAATCTATAATTAAGTTATTAGGTTTTTATATGAGGGGAAATTCTGTTAAGTCACTTTCTACTAAAATAGTGTTATCAATTATTCTGGTATCAATATTTGTTTTTTTGATTATTTTTGCTATTTTTGAAAAAAGTAATAAAGAAGCTTTTTATGATATAGAGATAGAAAAAGCTAATATAATTGCAAGAACAATAGAGCCATTAATCGCACTTAATATCTATCTTGATATGAAGGATAATATCAATAAAATTGCACTCCAGCTGATAGAAAATCCTAATATACTCGCTGTTAAGGTTTTAAAAAATAACGTAGTAATTAATGATATAAAATCTAATAAGTATAAAAATGCTGTTAACGATTCCTTTATAGTTAAAAATCTTATTTTTCAACCTAACTCAAAAAAGAAAATTGGTACTTTGGTTCTTGTTTATTCAAATAAAAACTATAAGGATCTGACTGATAAATTCACAAAGTTAATGGCTATACTGCTTTTTTTTCTTGCTGTATTATTTTTATTGCTTGGCTTATATATCAAAGAGCTTCTTTCACCGCTTCGAAAAATTGCTTATTCTCTAAAAGATTATTCTCCAAATAAAAAAATTGATATTTCATTTGTATCACAAAACAATGAAATCGGTCTTATTTCAAATGCTCTAAATAATATGCAGGAAAAAATTTCACAATATTCAAAAAAACAGCAAGATATCAATCATTACCTTGAAGAACAAGTAGACAAGAAAACATTAGAACTACGCAAACAACTCTATACAAATACTCTTACAAAACTACCGAACAGGTTAAGTCTACTTAACAACATTAAAATTGTTGGTAATAATGGTGCGTTACTTATTATTAATGTAGATGATTTTAGAGAAATAAATGATTTTTTTGGGCATATTACCGGGGATCATGTGTTAAATATTTTTTCATCCAGGCTCAATGAAATGTTTGAACAAGAGGATGATATTATGCTAAATCATCTTTCAGGGGATGAGTTTTCTCTACTTTTTAAGAAAAAACCTTCTATAAAAGAATTTACAAAAATTGCAAAAAAACTGGTTCGTGATGTTGAAAAAATGATTTTTTTCCATGAAAATAATGAGTTGGCTATAAGGATAACGATTGGCGGTGTGTATCAGATTGAAAAAGCATTAGAAAAAGCAGATATTGCTTTAAAATCAGCTAAAAAACAGCAAAAATCCTTTTTGCTTTATGATGAAGATCAAAATATTGAAGAACTATTTAAAGAAAATATGGAGTGTGTTAAGCTGCTTAAAAAGGCTATCAAGGAAGATAAAATTGTTCCCTATTTTCAACCAATTTTTGATAATGTAACAAATAAAATTGTAAGTTGTGAATCCTTGATAAGATTAATTGATGAAAACAATAACGTTATTAGCCCAGTTAATTTTTTAATCGTTGCTAAAAAAAGCAGGTTGTATAGCAATCTGACAAAAATAATGATTAAAAAAAGTTGTCTCTATTTTGAGCATGTTAATTGTGATTTTTCAGTCAATTTATCAGTTGAAGATATACTGGACAATGAAACTGTTGATTATATAAAACATCAAATAAAAAAATATAACGTTGCAAAAAAAATTATTTTTGAAATACTTGAATCTGAAGGAATAGAAGAATATATTGAAATTTCAGTCTTTATTAGAGAAATGAAGGCATTGGGATGTAGAATTGCTATAGATGATTTTGGTTCGGGCTACTCAAATTTTGAGCATATTCTGCAACTTAATATTGACTATCTTAAGATAGATGGCTCATTAATAAAAAATATTGATACAGATACTAATGCTCAAATAATTATTGGAACTATTGTCGATTTTGCTTCAAAGTTAAAAGTATTAACAATCGCTGAATATGTTCATAATGAAGCAGTCAGCAATAAAGTAAAAGAACTAAATATAGATCGATCTCAAGGGTTTTATCTTGCTAAACCAATGAGAGAAATAAAAACATTATTATCACATCAGTGATGATAATCATTTGAAAGAAGTTTTTATGATGATTATTAATATTTAAATTTCTTGATTAAATTTTGCACTTCATCCATTTGAGCATCTATGTGCTGACTAATGGATGCTAATTTGCTGACAGATTGCTCTGTTGTTGTTGCGATTTCAGAGATCTTGCTCATATCTTCATTGATCGTATTGGACATCACACTCTGTTGTTCAGAAGCCGTCATGATAATTTTAGTTTTACTATTAATTTCATCAATTGAGATTTTAATTTTCTGTAGTGATAAGGTGGTATTGTCCGTTTTTTCTACACTTAAATTGACTTGCTCATGACTGATATTCATTGCTGAGACAGCCGCTTTTGATTGTGATTGCAGTCGCTCTGTAATATCACGGATCTCAACTGTTGCTTCCTGAGTATGCTGGGCTAAAGTACGAACTTCATCAGCAACAACCGCAAAACCACGGCCTTGTTCACCAGCACGCGCTGCTTCAATAGCTGCATTTAATGCCAGTAGATTAGTTTGCTCGGCAATACCAGTGATCACTTGTAATACCTGACCAACCTGTTGCGCATCGTTTTCCAGTGTGGTTAATGTTTCTCCTGTAATAGTCATCTGCTGGGTCATGGTATTAATGATATTTTGGGCTTCAGCAACAATATTAACACCATCCATGGCCTGCTGCTCTGCTGCTTCCGAAGCATGAGCTGTTTGAGTAATATTCTGCAGCACATGCTGGACACTTTTATTCATTTGTTCAAGCCCATCAACAAAATGGGAAATATCAGAAGTTTGTTGATTGGCGCCAGTTTTAGCGATGTCAGAAATTTGATTGACCTGTTGACTGGCTTCATTAACATTTTGGATTGAAATATCGACTTGTGATAATAAAGAACCTACTTCAGATAACATCTTATTATAATCTGAAAAGAGATAATCGATTTCTGTTTCTTTCAGGTGCTTTGGGATCACAACTTCCTGAGAAAAATTACCCTGGCTAACCCGTTGCAGGCAAGATGACATTGTCTGTATGTTTTTCATTAAAGATCCTAAACCATATTGTCTCCCGAAAAAAACAAGTACAAGAATAATCATCGGCATGATTAATGCGACATATTGGTATAGCATTGCATGAGAACTAGCCTGACTTGCTATCAAAGTAACTGCTTTATGCATCTCTTTTAATACCAGGGGTGATAATTCGTGAATTTTAGCTAACTCTTCCTTATCGTTATTATTGACGTAATTTAATATTGACTGTTTATAAGTTGTCCAATGACTACGCACCAGTTTCATTTGTTTTAAAATTAGCGGTGAGGTGATCTGCTCAATCGTTTCATCACCATTAATCAGGCGTTGATGTGATGTTTCAAATAACTCAATGGTTGTTAAAATATTTTTTTTATCTTCTAATTTTTGTGCATAAAAAAGAACTTCTTTTGCTAATCGTTGACTCAACATTCGTTGCCGACCCGCAACATTAACGGTTTCGGTACTTGATTCCATTGATTGATATAAGACCACCGTTCCAGTCAGTGCGCAGAAAGCAATTAGAATATAAGAAAAGGTAAACTGGGCTCGAATAGTTTTTAAACCCAGTGAGGATAATATTGCATGAATAATTGCGTATGTATGTAAATGCATAAAACGTCCGTATTTGAGTTGTTGGTTAATAGTTATGATTAGTTGGCTGTTATCATTAAACTCATAATTGTTATAATTTTTATCGGCAGGGAAGTAGAATACTTTATTTATTTCTTCCAGTTAATTTTTATCCATATGCCTTGCAATACAATAAGTAATGTTGTTATAAAAAAATTGTATTGTTCTTTGTTGTTTCTCTACTGACATTGAGTTTATTTTTACTACTGAAAGCTGCTGCTGCACTAGTATATCCTGTTGAAATTAAAAAAGTGTATTTAAAGAAAAAATAAATAGTATAGCCGGGTTTCTGGTCTCGAATAGATGGCATAGTGCATCTGTGGAATGCCAGGAATGGGGAATTAATACGAATTTATGCAGTGAGTTCAGGAATACAAAATACAGGTCATGCAGTCTGGGAGCCAGCTAATAATCATTTAATTGAAACTTCTGGTGATATATGGCGCACTCTGGCCTGGGTAGGACGCAAGTCAGGTGGCTGGCCTGCACGTTTTCCTTTAGAAAGCTTTGGCCCTTTACCTGAGTTAGATAGATCAGGCTGAGATTACTTCCACCTCATCACTTGCAACACTGTTTACCTCTGTATCGGGAGTTAAAATTCCATACCATCCGACACTAAACACTTCATCCTGATAGGTTGGTAGAGGAGATTCAACAATGCCATCCAGACGAAGTTGAACCATACGGATAGCAACACCAAAAATTGCTGATGCAGCAACTTCGGTTGCCATTTCTTTAATTTCACCCGAGTCCATACCCTCACGAATTATTTCACGCATTCTC
>JADGDG010000039.1 GCA_016744995.1 Gammaproteobacteria bacterium | reverse complement strand
TTCCTAGCTCCCTATCTAACTTGTAATCTCATTTTAGGATTAGAAACAGCTGGAACATCCATGTTGTGGTGTGGTTTAATTGCTGGTGGCGCAGGTGCATATGGAGGAGGAACGTTATTTGGCATGGCAGGTGAATCTGGAGGAGAACTCATTTACAAGGTATCAGAAAGTGATTGATATAATAATAGATATTTTTTATTCAGATATTTTTCAAATAATATTATACAGCTTTTTTTTTATTGATGGATTTCTAATGTTAATTGTTAGTGTTCTTATAGGAAGAGCCGACAATATAAAAAAAATGGATTATTATTTTATAAATCAGTTACAAAATTTTGGTAAATATCAAATACATGATTATGGTATATGGCTTAATGCACAAAGAGCTTTCTCATATGGTATGTCTATACTCTTTCCTAAAATCTTTGGTAAAAAAGTTCATAAAAAAGTCGATATTTCAAAAATACCAACAAATATAAAGTGGCCATACATAATCCATACATTACTTGTACTTTCATTAATCCCAATTTTTTTAATTGCTTCATTGTTTTAAAAGTGATGTGATAACATAATTGAGAATGATTAATTCTATGATTGACTTTCTTTATTCTGATATTTTTGCCTTAATTTGCTATGGTCTTTTTTTTATTGACTGTTTTTTAATTATTATCGTAGGCATCTGGATTGGTCGTAACAGTTTTATGAAAAAAATGGATATGTTATTTTTTGGGTATTCTACCGATAGCGGCATTCGACTGAACATCCTTGACGCAGGGAGTTATGGAACGGCAATGCTTTTTCCCAAAAGCTATGGCAAGCGAGTGTATAAAAAGGTTGATATTTCTGCAATCAGCTTAAAAGACAAGTGGCCTTATATGCTATACACATCACTTTTGATCTTTCTTATACCATATATGATATCTGGAATATATGAAATGTGGATGGAATAAAAATACTAAAAAAATATCAAAACCGGCAGTCTGCTCTCCTATGAAAAAAATCTTGAACGAGTGGCAAAACAGGCCAAACTACTCAGAGGCATAGGACAGTTTAGCATTGCATTAGATGTTTTCCATAGCGGCTTTAAAATTCATGAAGCCTGTACTGTTGGTATTGATTAATCGTTGTAATGAGATATTGATAATACTGTTTAGGATAATTCAAAGTGCAATATGTGTAATCTATTAGTTTTAGATAACGTTAGTACATTAAAAATTTATACCATTTGATTTTTGTTTTTTTAAGTGTTTTTGTGCTGTCTGCACGAGGGACAAACTTTTTATTGTTAAATTTTTACCAGGATTATCTTGTTGCGTATTTTCTTCCCATAACTTCAGCGCCTTTAGGTAAGCAATTTCAGAATTATTAAAATGTTTCTGAAATCTGTAGATATCACCAATATTATGATATGCCTTTGCAATTTCCTGTGCTGAATATTCATTAATATTATTCTCAAGAACTTGTATCGTTTGTTCCATCTCAAGTACTGCGTCACCATAATTACCTAAGTGAATATTAATATCAGTCATTCTATACAGCCGCTCAATTAATTTTGGATATTGATCGCCTGTATTTGCTTCGTTTATAGATAAAGATTGTTGTAAGATCATTTTTGCATCGTTAAAACGATTTTGTGCTTTGTATATAATAGCAAGATTATCCAGCAGGTTCGCATGCTCCAATGGGTTATCTTTAAATGTTTCTTTTTTAATGCTTAAAATCCTTAACAAATAGACTTCTGCCATTTTGTAATCGCGCTGATTATAAGTGATATGTATGGCAAGTTTAAGATAATTTGGGTTATTGGGTTCCATTGTTACTGCTTCATAAATCAATTTTTTAGCTTTGCCCCAATCCTGTCGTTGCATAGAATAAATGGCCATTTTATAGGAAGCTTCACCAACTTGCTTTTTTCCAATTTCACGGAGCCATTCAAGTGTCTTTAATGAATTATCATTTGATTTTAAAAGTGCTGTATCAGCTTTAATTTCATAGTTTTTATTTACCCCTGGAATCATCTTATTTGTGCTTTCTTCGGCAATTACATAGGGTGATATCAAAATTGCAGTGATACTAATAACCAGTAATTTTTTTAAAAAAATTATTTTTGACATATTTTTTCTAGCTCCAGGATCTATTCTTACAAAAAATTTAATATAGCTTTGTTTTGTTTGTTTATATGTGTTCAGTTTGTTGTTATAACTTCCCAGGAACCATCTGGTTGCCTGCATGCTACACCATATGCCTGCTGACTTTTGCCTGCAATATTGACTTGATGCTGAAATTCCCGACAATAGCGTCCTGAAGTACTCGTCCCATCCCGTACAGTAGTGACAGAACCAGTCACTCCATTTGCATTCCAGCTAATTTCCTCTCCAACTGGTGCTGTTGTTGCTTTAACTTGAGCAGATTCATGAGCTCTTTTCTGCTCTTCATTGACGTTATCAAGTACTTTCAGGGTAATCGCAGTGAATGCTATCCATGGATAAGCATCATCATGAAGATAATGACCATAACCATGGTGTCTGACATGAGATTTTGAGGGGCCTCTTCTTTCGTAATAGACTCCTGGTCCAGGAAAGTGAGGTTGGTGATGAGCAGCTCTATTCCTGCCTGGACCTGGTCTTTGATCGGCATAGGCATAATTATTAACAAATCCCATAGCTCCAAGCACCATCATACTATTAAACAGTATAATTACTTTCTTTATTGGAATAATCATTATCATTTCCTTCATTCAAATTTATTTTTTATCTCAGTAAAAATTTTACGCTGCAAATAAGCAGTGAGTATGAATGAAATATGAAGAAATAATGGAGTTTATTATTTTACAGCGTTGATAATATTTTTTTATATCCTTATAAATCATATTTATAGCCGACACCATAGACTGAATGAATTATTTCATCGGTACAGCACGCATGATGTAAATTTCTAATATGGCTGTCTATAGTTCGCTCGCTAATAATACGGTGAACCTCATATAAAGGATTCATTAGCTGCTCACGAGAAAAATTTTTCCAGGCATATTGTGTACGATAATCAGGAGTCTAAATTCTACAAATATTAAATCTAATTGGGTTTGATTAAAATTAGTGATGTATTTCTCTTCATCAAGAAACAATTAATTTATATAGCGTAATAAATTTCAAGCAAGCTAGTTAAAAATTAATAAAAACCTTTTGTTAACTTATTTTAATGTTTTGTTTCTTGTTTATATCAAGTTTGAAAATTTATTATTAATTCTAATCGCTAATAAAATCCTAAATTCCTTCATATTTCCTGCATATTTTAATAGTAAGGTGATATTTAGATTTTGTAATAATTATTTTCACAAAGTGACTTAGCTAATAATCTTTATATAGCATGCTATTTTAATTGCCAAAAAAACGAATGGTAATGTTTTGTAAAAAGATTTAGTAATGAATTATCAATGATAATAAAAAATTAGCATTAATTTATTTCACCTGAACAGAATAGATTTCTCTTTATTTTTTATAGGTGCAGGAATTTACACTATGATTAAAAAGCTATGCGTTTAAGCCTAACGTTAATAGTGTTGAATTAACTACTAACATAATTGATGCTTTACGTTCTTATAAATTAAGGTTGAAATATAGAATACAATAAAACAGTTATATATAAGAACAAGTACAAAGTTGCTGTTCAGCTTATCTTGCCAAGGGGGAAAAATGTCAACAATTGATAATAATCTGACACTATATGAAAGTTTGGGACTGACCGGAACCAGTGAGAGTGAGACCAAGACTGAAGTAAGTAATCAAGATCAATTTATGCAGTTGTTGATTGCACAGCTAAAAAATCAGGATCCACTGGAACCACAAGAAAATGGTGATTTTTTAAGTCAATTGGCACAGTTTGAGACAGCTGCCGGGATTGAAGAATTACAGGATTCATTTGAAAGTTTTGCTTCTGTAATGCAATCCTCTTCAATACTGCAGGCATCCAATCTTGTTGGTCGAAGTGTTCTGGCAGCCAGTGAATATGCACAACTTGAGAGTGATAGTAATGTGCAAGGACAGGTAAATTTAAGTGCATCAACCACAAATCTAACGATTGAGATCACTGATTCATCCGGGCAATTAGTCAAAACCATTTCAATGGGTACACAAGCGGCCGGAGAAATTAATTTCACCTGGGATGGCACGGATAATAGTGGAAATGAAATGCCGGCTGGTGGTTATCAGGTTCAAGCAACCGTTGATGACGGTAATAAACAGACTGCTCAGGAAGTGCTGCTCAGTTCCAAAGTAGAGAGTGTCACAATTGGACAGGATGGGCAGGATTTGAAACTAAATTTTGAAGGCTCAGGAAGCATTTATTTGTCAGAAGTACAGGAAATTAAATAGCTCTTTATAATAAAGAAACAGCAGGCGGGAGGTTTATCATGCCATTTAATATCGGTTTAAGCGGCTTAAATGCAGCGCAGGCAGATTTAAAAGTCACAGGTAATAATATATCCAATGTAAGCACTACTGGCTTTAAGCAATCCAGAGCAGAATTTTCTGATGTGTATGCCACCAGTAAGTTTGGCTCTGCAACAACAGCTATTGGTAGTGGTGTCAGTCTCGCTGCTACAGCACAACAGTTTACACAAGGTAATATTGTTTTTACTGAAAATAACCTGGATATGGGGATAACTGGAGATGGTTTTTTTACTCTGGATGATACTTCTGGGAATCGTGTGTATACTCGCAATGGTGAATTTAAAGTCGATCAAGATGGATATATTGTTGATAATAGTGGTTCAAATTTAAAAGGTTATGGTGTTGATCCACTGACGAATAATATTAATACGGGGTCAATAATTGATTTAAAAATTGTCAACACAAATATTGAACCTAATCCCACTTCATCAGCTGCTTTGATTGCTAATATTAATTCAGGTGAAGCGATACCAAGCTCCACTTTTACCATGGATTCACAAGGTACGGTTGATCCTGATAGTTATAATCATACGACGTCATTTACCTCCTATGACTCTCTTGGTAACCCAATGTTAACATCCATGTATTTTAGAAAATCATCATCAAATACCTGGGAAGTCGGCATTAAACAAGTGGATGCAAATGGTAATGTTTTTCATAATATGGATGCCGCCGCAGTTCAGGCATCAAGTTCATCTCAACCACAAATTATTTTTACTGGAACTGGACATGGTGTTACTGGGCTAACAACCAATCCATTGGAAAGTGTCACTTTTCTTAATAATGGGACTATTGACTTAACATCACTTCCTGGTTCGGGGGGAACCTCTTCCTTTACGACCAACCTGGATTATCCCAGTAATCCTGTTATGACAACGGGTGGTGGTACTATGGTTGATCAAGCGATTTCAATTGATTTCAATGACTTGACCCAGTATGGTTCTGATTTTGGTGTCACTAATTTAACTCAAAATGGTTATACATCAGGGCAGCTTTCGGGTGTTGATGTAGATGATTCCGGTATTATCACTGCTAGCTTTACCAATGGACAGTCTAATAACCTGGGGCAGGTTTTTCTGACTAATTTCACAAATAATCAGGGCCTTAGTCAATTGGGTAGTAATTATTGGGGTGAGACCTTTTCATCTGGTTCGGGGGTTCAAAATGTACCTGGCAGTGGCAATGCTGGGTCAATTAACTCTGGTGCTCTGGAAGATTCTAATGTGGATCTAACAGAACAACTAATCAATCTTATTACGGCACAGCGTAATTTTCAGGCCAATGCTAAAACAATTACGACAGCGGATACCATTACTCAGACTTTGATCCAGTTATAAACTTTATTGTTACGTTTATAAATAGTCATTTTCCAGGTGACTGAATTTTAATAGAAATAATGATTAAGGAGATTTAACATGGCAAGTGGTGATCTTTTAGCTATAGGAACATCGGGTCTGCTCGTGTCTCAGAGACAGTTAGCTACAACCAGTCATAATATTTCCAATGTCAATACAGACGGGTATTCTCGCCAACGGACAGAGCAGGAATCGAGTCTCCCGCAATATTCTGGCTCAGGTTATATTGGAACGGGGGTTGAGACACAGACCACTGTGCGTCTGGCCAGTGAATTTCTGGAAGAACAGGTACGTAATTCTAATAGTCAACTTGGTCAGGTTGATGCATTTTTAGAACTCTCTGAGCAAATTGACAATATTTTAGCTAATTCTGATTCCGGGCTCACCTCCACCCTGGAAAGTTTTTTTAGTGCGTTGCAGGATGCAAATGATGATCCTTCGTCCACATCCACACGGCAGGTATTATTAACCGAAGCGGAAACTCTGGCGAGTCGATTCCAACTGCTGGATGAGCGTTTTTCTCAGTTAAATGATCAAGTGAATCAAGAACTGGTTAATTTAACGCAGGAAATTACTGATGCAGCGCGATCGATTGCCCAAATGAATGTTGATATTGTACAAAAAACTGGTGCAGGGCAGGGTGATATGCCTAATGATCTGATTGATCAACGTGAAGTGTTGATTAAACAGATTGCTGAGAATATTGATGTTAGTGTTGTATATCAGGATGATGGGGCCGTAAACCTGTTTATTGGTTCAGGACAATCATTGGTTGTTGGCTCAATTGCTTCAACATTGGAAACCCAGCAAAATCAATTTAATTCACAAGATTTAGACATAATAATGATACAGGGTGGTGGTTCAGTTAATGTGACTGAACAGATCTCGGGTGGGGGACTACAGGGTGTTATTGATTTTAAACAAGAAGTACTGGAACCAAGCCGTAGCGGTTTAGGCAGAGTGGCTATAGCCCTGTCTGAGGAGATGAATGCTCAGCATGAACTGGGTATGACATTACAGGATACGGGTGGCGGAAATTTCTTTACGGATTTAGCAGGACCAATTTCAGGCTTAGCAGGCCAGGTTTCTGCGACAACCGCCTCTTTAACCATTATCGATAGTCGAGTTCTGTCAACCAGTGACTATCGTCTGGATAATAATGCGGGTACTTATGTTTTAACTCGGCTAGATGATAATGTGAGTTACTCAGCTGCCAGCATTATCGATTTAAATACAGCCATGAGTGCAGCAGAAGGTTTTACTATCACTAGTGATATTGCCGATGGTGAAAGTTTTCTGATGCGACCAACGTACGATGCTGCAGCAAGTTTTGACGTAAATGTAAATAATGTTCTGGATATTGCTCTGGCTGCCCCCATTGTTTCTCGACAGGGTAACGACACGGATCTGTCTGTACCTGGGACAACAGGAAGTGCCATCAATTCTGGAACGGGTGATATTAACCTTCCCTCAATTAGTAATTTGACCAATATACCCTTAACTGGAAATATTACTCTGACCTATAATGACAGCATACCTGGATTTGATGTGGCCGGTGGTCCTGGGGGAACAATAGATTATGATCCCAGTGTTGATTATGGCGGCAAATCCTTTACTTTTTCAGGGTATGGAAATATTACCTTTGAGCTTTCCGGACAACCTGATCAGGGGGACGTGTTTGTTATAGAAAATAACTCGGAACCCTATAATGATAATCGCAATGGTTTATTGATGGCGCAATTACAAACGACCAAAACGATGGAAAATAGCTCAACTGATTTTCAGAATGCTTATGGAATCATTGTTTCGGATGTCGGAACTAAAACTCATTCAGCTCAGGTTGATTTGGCAGCACAGCAGATCTTAAGTGAACAGGCATTGGCTGATAGAGAAAATTATTCAGGGGTAAATCTGGATGAAGAAGCGGCCAATTTACTGAAATTTCAACAGGCGTATCAAGCTTCTGCCAGAGTGGTGTCTATTGCTGATGAAATGTTTCAAACACTAATTGATGCTGTAGGATAAGATTGATATGAGCCATACTATTAAAATTAAACTGCGGGATAACTAATAATGAGAGTTGCAACAAGCACTGCTTATTCTCAGGGCGTGACTTCTATTAATGATCAGAACTTCAGGCTCAATAAAACATATTTGCAGATTTCTACAGGTAAGCGAATTACGGCCCCATCGGATGACCCAGCTGCAGCGGCCAAAATATTAGGCCTCAATCAGGCAAAATCGAGAACGGAACAATTTCAGGAAAATATTAATGTACTCAAAAGTTCCCTGCAAATAGAGGAAACCTCACTTCAGGGTATTGTAGATACTTTGCAAAGAGTCAGAGAATTAAGCATACAGGCGAATAATGATACCTATGATGCTTCTCAACGTAGAGATATATCCCTGGAAATTCAGGAACAATTTGAAGCTATAGTCGGGTTTTCGAATACCACTAATGGTAATGGTGAATTTTTATTTGGTGGATTTGACAATCGTAATGTTCCCTTTGTTAATAATAGTGGCGTTGTTGAATATCAGGGTGATCATGGACAACAACTTCTACAGATTAGTGATACCCGTCAGATTGCTAGTGGGGATAACGGTTTTGATACGTTTATGAATATACGCGGCAGTGATAATGGCGATACCAGCAATGCCTGTCCCATGAGTGTCTTTGCGATTGTTAAAGAATTAGAAACCATTTTGAGTACCAATACCGGCTCACCTTCAGCCAACCCAACAGAAGATTTCCATGAATCTATGTCTCGTATTATTGACAATATTGATGTGGCTCTTGGTCAAATTTCCGATGCTCAGGGCGCAATTGGTGCCCGAATTAATGCGACTGAAAGTCAGGAAAATGTCAATGAGGATTACCTGGTGCAACTGGCATCAACCCTATCAGATACGGAGGATCTGGATTACACAGAAGCCGTTAGTCAGCTGGAACAACAACAAGCTGGTCTTCAGGCCTCGCAGCAGGCCTTCACAAAAATCCAGGGACTTTCATTGTTTAATTTTCTATGATCTTGATTTAGTCAATTCAAATATTGTTGACTAAGAGAAACTTTTGCTTGTTCTGCCAATTGAGTAATTTTATCATTGGTTGATAATACACTTTGAATAACCTGTTTGACTTTATGGGTATCCTGAAGTGATAAATTCTGAATTGAAGTCTGCTGTTTTTCAAAAAAAGACTGTATTAAATGTTTTCGTTTATTTTCCAGCTCGGGTATTTTCTCCCAGTCACTAGCCTCTGCCAAAGTAAGCATCTTCTGACTGATCTTATGAAATTGCTTGAGTTCAAGTTGTCTGTTTGTATTCATAAAGTACGGGCTCATAATATTAAATCTTGATGTTTGTTAAAGGATCTGCTTGTATGTCGGCAACACTTATTAACATGCTCATCTATCACATCTTGAGAAATGGCATCCCAACTCGATTTGATATCAAACAGTAAGTCTGTGATTTCATCCAACATTTCTTATGATCTTATCGATGAGGGAAGTTTACAAACTCTCTAACTCCCTAATTGCTGGGTCAAGTATTCGCTAGTTGAATTTGATTCTGAAATAAGTGAATCCAGTGCACTAAATTGTTTTAAATACCGCGCTTCAATTTGTTCCAGACGATATTCCATCCTTAATTGTGAATCTTCATTATAACTAATTCTCGCATTCAGACCCTCTTCCCGAGATTTTATCAGGCCATCAGAGCTCAGGTATTCATCCATTTCTTTTTCCAGACGAAACGCAATGCCCTTGTCATCATTAGCAAATAACTGGGCAATAGCTTCATAATCAAGAGCCACCGCTGTTTCTAACTTATCACTATCAAGCTCTAAATCACCTGTTTTAGCATTAGAAGTTATACCTATTTCTGAGAGATAATTAAATGTACCACCTAGTCCTGCACTATTATTAAATTCACCCTTTATGTTGCTCAAGATACTATTTGTGATACTATCGTTTTCCAAACCATTTTCCTTTAATGACTTAATAGTACTATTAAGTGTGTTAAAAGCACTCACAAAATTGCCTATAGATTGTTCGACTGCATCAATGTCTCTCTCTATGTTTAAGTCAACTACCGCTGTACTTTCCTTTAGTAAATTAAGAGTAATTCCTGAAATTGCATCATCAATGGTATTTGATGCACTGCTTATTGTGTAGTTATTATCGACCAGAACGGTTGCATTCAGTGCTGTTTGTTTTTCACTTAAATCAAGAACCGTAGCGGCTGCACCCGATACTACAATTTTATTGTCCAGTCCTGTTTCCGATGCTGTTAACACCAGTTGAAAGGCGTTTGAACTTTCCTGGATAATCGATGCTGAAACACCGATATTTCCTGATTCTGCGGCGCTATTAATGGCATCTCGAATTTGTTCCAGCGATTGATCTTTAATATCAATGGAAAATGAATCGGCTCCAACACTGACATCCAAACTGGATGAGGATGTCGTAATCGCCGTATCGCTGCTACTAAATGCCGTAGTTGAACCAAACTTATTGGCTCTTGCTAAATTTTGAACATCAATGGAAAAAACACCAGCCGTCGCATCATTGTCTGCAGTGGCAGTAAAACTTTGATCGGATGATGATTCAGAAGTGGACACTTTATATGTTTCAAACTGATCAAGAGATCCAAGACTACCCATTGATGTTTGAAAAGCGGATAGAGCACTTTTTAAACGCCCCATGGCACTGAGTTGAGATTCGTACTCACTAGCTTTTTCTTGAAGACGTTCAAGGGGAGCAGTCTCAACCGACATTAATTGAGAAACAAGACTTGTTATGTCTAAGTTTACTCCGCCAAGAGTCAGACCTGCCATTTTATCTCCTCCAATTAATTTTATCTTTTTTTATCATGCGTAAATAGTTTACGCTTAAAATAAGCAGAGAGTATGAATAAAATGTGAAGAAATAAATGAGTTTTTTATTGTACAGAATTAATAGTTACTATATAGCCTCATAATTCATACTTATAGCCGACACCATAGACGGAATGAATTATTTCATCGGTACAGCCTGCATGATGTAATTTTTTCCTAAGATTTCTAATATGGCTGTCTATAGTTCGGTCGGTAACAATACGGTGATCCTCGTATAGAGCATTCATTAGCTGCTCACGAGAAAAAACTTTTCCAGGCATATTGTGTAAGATAATCAGGAGTCTAAATTCTACAGGTGTTAAATCTAATTGGGTTTGATTAAAATTAGCGATGTATGTTTCTTCATCAAGAAACAATGGCAGTTTTTGAATCTGCTCATTATTGAGCAAAGGATCTAAGCGGCGAAAGATTACCTTTGCCCGTGCTACGACTTCACGTGGACTAAAAGGTTTACAAATGTAATCATCGGCACCAATTTCAAGACCAATAATTCTATCAATTTCTTCTACGCGTGCAGTGATCATAATGATGGGTACATTTGAAAATTGTCGAATTTCGTGGCAAATGTCTATCCCGTCTTTTCCAGGCAGCATTAAATCTAATAAAATCAATGCAGGTTCATGATGCCTGACCCAATCAATGACCTGTGTACCCTCATCTATTATTGTGGTCTGGTAGTGACTTGCTTGAAAATAATTTTCCAGTAAATTGGCAATCTTTAATTCATCTTCAACAATTAAAATATGTTTTGGCATAAATCTCCTTTATTTTGGTAAAATACAGGCAATCTTTATCCCACCAAGACCAGAGGGCCTGGCAAAGATTTTACCCTGGTGGGCTAAAACAATTTGTTTGGCAATGGCTAGTCCCAGGCCCGCTCCACCATTAGAGCGGGAGCGGGAATTTTCCAGACGAAATAATCGATCGAAAATATGAGGTATTTTATTGCTATCAATACCGGGAGCTGAATCTTCTATTACCAGAATAATTTCCTTCTTATTTTCCATGCAATGAAGCAGAACCTCACCACCAGAATTTGTATAGCGTAATGAATTTTCTAATAAATTGGTTAGCAATTGATAAAGTCGCTGTTTGTCCCCATTCATTTGAAAATTCTCAGAGATACCATTGGTCACTCTTAGAGTGAGTCCTTGTTTTGCATAACGTGTAAAAAAACACTCTGATAATTCATCAATAAGTTCGTTAAAAATAAATTTTTGTTTTAAATATTTTAAAGCACCCATATCAGAAATAGACAGTTGATAAAGATCGGCTATTAATTTATTTAAACGTTCTGTTTCTTGTGTAAGAGATTTGATTGCATCCTTGTTTAAAGGATGAATATTATCATCTATTGCTTCAAGTTCTCCTTTTAAGATAGAGACAGGAGTGCGCAGTTCATGGGAAATGTCAGCAATCCACTGTTGTTGTGATTTTTGATTCTTTTGTAAAGTTTCAGCCAGGGTATTAAAATGCACTCCTAATTGTCCTAATTCATCTTTTTGCTTGATGATAATTCGTTGCTTATATTCTCCTGAAGTGAGTTGTTGAGCAATTTGTGTCAAGGCATTAATTCGTTTTCGAAAGTAGATTGAAATAATCAGAGCAATTAGTATCGATAAAATAAGGGATATAAATGTATTAATAAGAAAGGCATTACTTTGTTTTGCTGCAAACATTTTATCCAGATGATCAGTGAAACCTGTAAATTTTTCTTTTTGAATATAGGCGACAATTACTCCCTCGCTTTTTAAAGGATAATATTCAGAATTATCCTGCTTGGACAGCTCACCAACAATAAGCTGTTTGTCTGCATCAAGTAAGGCAATTTTAGGGAATTTTTTCTCGAAGCCGAAAGCACCTTCTGGTGGAGGAAAAGGGGGAGGCATTCGTATCATGTCGTTGGGTCTTAAAGCATCACTTGTTATTTCTCTCCAATGTTCATCTTTGTCGGTATTAAAATGTGGGGGCTTAGGGCGTAAATAAAAAAACCATAAGCGATTATTATCACGAATGAATTCCCAGCCAAAATTTTTTTCATAAGCAGACAATAAATTGTTACCCAGATTAGTGAGGTGACGCTGCTCTTGTTTGTTCAGATAATCTATAAAGCCACTTTTAAAACTCAGTTGAGATAAGCCGACTCCTATTACAACGGTTAAAGTGGTGACGGTTATTAAAAGGAATGCTAATTGATGCCAGATTTTAAAATTCATTATTCAATCTAATTGTTAATATAACGTTATCAATAATAACTCTTTTTAGTTAAAAAAAAGTCATTCATCTATAAAATCCTTAATTTCTCCGCATTGTCTTCATATTTCCTGCACATTTTAATATTAAGGTAGAAGTGTATGATTTTATCAAGGCTATTTTTATAATAGACTGAGCTAATAACATTTAAATAGCCTGTTATTCTTACAAAACAAAAAATGCTAATGGCAACAACTTGCCGTTATTTGGTAATAAATAAGTAATAGCAATAAGCAATGACATATTTATTTATTTTACATAAGCAGGATAGATTACTCTCATTGATTTTATAGGTATAGGGCATGATAATTGCGTCTCATTTGCATGTAGTGCCGCAAGTTAAAATCAGGATCACAGATGATTTATTTAACTGTTATTCACCTGGTTTATTATATTTTTTATTAAAATAAAGGAGTAAATACTATGATTGATGGTATTGGAACGAGTGGGTATTCTGCATCAATGATGTCAGGTATGCGCCAGCGTATGGTGCCTGATCCTGATAAAATTTCAGAAAAACTATTAGCCAAAGCGGATGCAGATAGTGATGGTAATATCAGTAAATCAGAGTTCATCAGTTTGTTTGAAACGAGTGAAAGCTCAGACTCTGAAAGTATTGATGGATTATTCTCACAAATGGATTCAGATGGTGATGGCTCAGTTACAACTGAAGAGGCAAGTATTGCTATTAGTGATCTATTAATCTAACAGATGCAGCAACAAGGTATGGGTAATAATATGCCGCCGCCACCTCCTCCTGCAAATGGAGAAGGTAAAAGTGCTGAAGAGCTCATTTCTTCCGCAGATACAGATGAAGATGGAAGTTTAAACCTTGCAGAATTCACAGAAGCTTTGAAAAGTCCTGGAGATAATGATGACAGTTCACGGATAAGTAGTTTATTTAATGATGCTGATGCGGATGGTGATGGAAAAGTTACTCAGGATGAGTTGCAGGCCGCAATGGACAATCATCACTCAAAACATCAGCAAGAAGATGCGGGTGAAGATGAGACAATAAGCAGCAGTGAGCAGATATCAAACCTGGTTCAGGCTATGCTTCAACAATATCAAACTAATAACAACGGGGAGATCAGTAGTATTTTAGAATTACAAGCTTAACACCTGCGATATATAAGAGTATTCTTTCCGGAGTACTCTTATATTAAATTCATTAAAGTTCACAAGATGAAGAAACAAATAACAAAAAATGAAGTTGAGCGATTGTTTAACAAAATGCATAAAGCCGGCTGGAATATGCAACAGAAATTAGCCTGGGGATATTTTTTTAAACACGAGACGCCAGAGAGGCTTTAAAAAGAGGGTGTAAATCAGACCCCAACCTAGCCAAATCTGATAAAAGAGGATCAGCCTCAAACTTATCTTTCCAACATCGGGGAGTTAATTCAGCCACCTCTCTGGCTGGGTGCAGATTGATCCGCTGCAGCACATCCACTAAATAATGATAGGGATTAACATCCTGTAACTTACAGGTTGTTAGCAATGTCTGGATAGTAGCCACTTGTTCAGCACCGACTTCATTCCAGCAAAAGAGCCAGTTTTTCTTGCCCATGGGAATGACTCTTAATGTACGTTCCAAATGATTGGTATCAATGGCAACATCTGGATCAGATAGGTAAACACACAATTGATCTTTGTGATTATCAACATAAGTCAGTGCCTTTGAGAGTGGATTAGTATTTTCCAGATCAATTCTCTGGTGTTGTTCATAACACCATTTAAAAAATCCATCGACAACAGGCTTACTGTGCTTGCCCCGATAGTCTAATTTTTTCTGTCCCGTCAGTTGTTTTTTCCGGATAGTTTCTTCATTCTTATAAAGCTCGCCAATCCATTGCATCGCTTCTTCAGCAGCCTGTGTTTCAACTTTTAAAGATTTAAAAAAGTAACGCCTTGTATGAGCCCAACATTGTGCTAATGTCACTTCGGGTTTATTTTTAACAAATCGGTCATAGGCCGCATAACCATCGGTTAATAATGTCCCTTTAAAGCCTTTGAGTTGTTGCTCCACATGAGCCGTTCCCCGACTGCTTGACCAGGTAAAGACGACCTCATCATTCTCGCCATAGATAGGCCAGAACCAGGTGGATTTCATTTTGCCTTTTTGTTTTCTACCCGCTTTGATGGGGGTTTCATCCATTGCCAGCACTTTGCTTTGCAGCACTTGTTGTAACTGACTGTCTGCAATGGGCTTGAGTAAATTAATCGCTCGTTGTGTCCAGTTGGTCAATGTGGCCCGACTTAAAGTAATTCCAGCTTGTTGAAGACGTTGATGTTGACGATACAATGGGATCTGATAAACAAACTTATCGATTAACAGGCCAGCCAGTACACTGACATCCGCCATACCGTTATCAAAGACAGCAGTGGGTGCAGAAGGTGTTGACAGGGTTTGTGTGGCTTTATGTTTGACGACTGGACGACGGTATTCTAAGACCACATAACTGCCAGGACGTTGAGCCAAACGACGAGTGATTTTATGATCAATGATTTCATAGTGCTCAGCCCCTTCACCTTGAAGTTCAGGGGCGGGTATCTCTATGATTTCAACAGGGACTTGCGCATCAAAGCGTAAACCCTGTTCCGTGACACATTCATCAGCACGCTGTTTTGATTTGCGACGCTGATAGGTAATGGTTTCTTTAGGCGTGTTATCTTCAGGAGGTTTTAGTGTATCAAACAAAGACGGGTGAGCAGTATCATCCGATAATCTTTTTTCTGACTTACGACCAAACAGCTGTTGCTTAAACCAGTCCAGTTGCTGTTTTAATTGTTGGTTATCACTTTGCAATTGAGCCATATTCGCCTGCAGCGAGGCGATGATTTTATCTTGTGGCTGGGATGACTCTGTGCTTGAATTCATGATCTGAATTATACCATAGAACAAGGCGTTGGTATGACTCCCCATGTCAAGTAAAACGTACGAATCCATTCTCTTTTATTCAGAGTGCTTTAAAAAATTAAATTGAGTTCAGGTGTCAATTGAAGTCAGTAAATTCGACGGTTCTCATGCTGGTATCCGTGGATTAAATCATTTATAAAAAATGACTTACCGACCTTACTTATTTCGTCGTGGTGCCTGTCTTCAGTCTAGAAACGTAGATCTATGATGAAACATCATAGCTATCCTAACGCCGTCGGAGTTTACACCACCTACCGTGACTTAACCAACACCTGAACTCAAATTTCATTATGAGGGTCTCCTGACTAATCTCAGTTTTGGATTAACAGGAGATAATACGACCTCGCGAGAAATAGACCAGATGAAAGCAATCATTTCCCTTGCAATGGCAGTGACGACCACATTGTAGTGTTTACCCCGTTTCATTAAACGCTGATAACGACGACACAACCGAAGTTGAGCCTGCCAGGCAATATCTACAATTTCTTTACTTAAGCCTTCCTGTCGCTTCTGTAAATCAGTTGAAATATTGGCCGTAAACCGATAACTGTGTGCACCTTCAACAAGTAATCGTCTTGCTCGACTATTACCGCATTTTGTAATACTGCCTAAACGTCGTTTAGGGCCACTGGAATGTTCACTGGGCACCAGCCCTAAATAGCTCATGAGCTTTCTGGGATGATCAAATCGAGTTAAATCACCTAACTCTGCAATGACCCCGACGGCCACCAGTAAGCGGACACCGCGTATTGCCTGAATGGCTTTTACTACCGGATAATAACGCCATTGCTTCACATGATGAACTAATTCATTATCCAGTCTTTGTAATCGATTCATTCGCTCAGTGATGGTTTGGATCATTTCCTGAAGCACAATTTGTTGCGCAGGATGAGGTAAAATCATTTCAGTTAACCAGCGTAGATGTTTCAGTGACCAGTTGGCCTTGCCAGAGTAATTAATATTATTACGCAACAACAGAGCTTTGAGCTGAAATTTCCCATCATTTAAATCCAGCATGGCACTTTCCCGTGCCCGTGATAAATCACGAATGGCTTCATCCTCTGGTTCAGGCACATAAATGGGCGCAATATTACTGTTTTTGAGCAACTGAGTGAGCATCAGAGCATCACGTTTATCGGTTTTAATCCGATCACCTGATTTTCTGGGAATTAATGAGGGTGCAACGACATAACAGCAGTGCCCCAAACTGGTGAGTAATCGATAGACCCAATAGCCACAAGGGCCTGCTTCATAGACAAAGTGCAGCGTTGCTTTGGGATATTTTGACTGCATTTGCCGGGTGAATTTAATAATAGTTTGTTTCGTGGTCGGAATTCGCCCAAAGTGTTCCGGTGCATGGTCTCGGCCATCCTCCGCAGAAGCAATTTCAATGTGTTCTTTGTGGGTATCCAAACCAATAAAAATTATGTTATTGTTGTTCATGTTAGCCTCCTGATTAGTTGGTCTTATACAACTAGTATGGCACTGGCTTTGTTAACCCACGAGTTGGAAGCTAGCACCTCATGGGAGTCATTATGTCTAAAGTGTTTTCAGGGAAGCTTAAATCGTTTATATTGACGTGTTTTTTTCGCTTCAATTCCTTCCAAAATCATTTTGAGCCGAGTACCGTCAATGACCA
>JADGDG010000004.1 GCA_016744995.1 Gammaproteobacteria bacterium | reverse complement strand
TTGTGGCTTTTGTGGGTATATATGCTCATCCACAATAGATTACCATATATTTTATGCTACGCAGCAAGCTGCGGGGAATTAAACCCCAAGGGGATTAAAATTATCTGATGGCCTTCTGGTTTCTATTGACATTTATTCTTACTGTTTATCATTCAGGGTCACTAAAACCGTTAAAGGCAAACTGATTATTGATTTAGACCTTTCTCAATATATTCTTGCAAGAGTGAATTAATTAACGCCTGATAAGCAATATGTTATAAACAAGCTATATTTTTCATCAGAGCTTGGTGCTATGATGAAAATTTGATACCTGAAAAAGTCAGTATCTATATATAACAATAAGGCTGTATAGAAAATGAGTTTCAACCCGGCCTGTTAAAATATTCTATGGGGAACACATGAAAATTGAGACGATTGCTGTGCACGGTGGTTATGCCGTTGATCCAACCACTAAGGCCGTTGCCGTGCCTATTTATCAAACTACTTCTTATGCCTTTGATGATACTCAGCATGGTGCTGATTTATTTGATCTTAAAGTCGCGGGTAATATTTATACCCGTATAATGAATCCAACCACTGATGTGTTGGAGAAACGTGTTGCTGAGATGGAAGGCGGTGTTGGTGCTCTGGCGCTGGCATCCGGTATGTCGGCCATTACTAATACCCTTTTTACCATCTGTCAGGCAGGTGATAATATTATTACCACTCCAACATTGTATGGTGGTACTTATAATCTATTTGCCCATACATTACCACAGTTAGGTATTGAGGCTCGCTTTGCTGATCCCAAAGACAATGCTGCCATGGAAGCTCTGGTTGATGATAAAACCAAGGCTGTTTTTTGTGAGTCAATTGGTAACCCACTGGGTAATATTATTGATCTGGGTGCTCTGGCTGATTTTGCCCATTCAAATGGCTTGCCATTGATTGTTGATAATACTGTTCCCTCTCCTTATCTATGCCGTCCTTTTGAACATGGCGCTGATATCGTTATCCACTCTCTGACCAAGTATATGGGGGGTCATGGTACGTCAATCGGCGGCATTATTGTTGACTCAGGTAAGTTCCCATGGGCCGATCATAAAGAACGTTATGCCTGTTTAAATGAGCCTGATAAATCTTATCATGGTGTGGTTTATACCGAAGCACTGGGTGAGGCAGCTTTTATTGGTCGAGCCCGTGTTGTACCACTGCGCAATATGGGTGCCGCTATTTCACCCTTTAATAGTTTTATGATACTTCAAGGGCTTGAGACCTTACCAATTCGAATGGATCGACATTGTAAAAATGCACTGGCTGTTGCCAAGTATCTGCAAAAAAGTGAACATGTCGAATGGGTTAACTTTGCCGGACTGGATGATCATCCAGATAAAGCGTTAATTGACAAATACATGGGCGGGAGAGCTTCAAGTATTTTAACTTTTGGTATTAAAGGCGGTCAATCTGCAGGTACAAAATTCATTGATGCCTTAAACCTTATCGTTCGTTTAGTGAATATTGGAGATACCAAGTCACTGGCTTGTCACCCCGCATCAACAACTCACCGCCAGTTAAACCCCGATGAAATGAAACTAGCTGGTGTCAGTGAAGACATGGTTCGTTTATCCATTGGTATTGAACATATCGATGATATTATTGACGATCTGGAACAGGCAATGAATGCTGCAATGGTTTCTTAAATACCGGAGGCATGGGTGGCCCGCCCACCTATGCTCCCAGGAATAAGAGCATTTCTCACCCACTGTGAGTATAATCACTTCCATAATAAAACAACTGTTTATAATAACGCTGATTTATTTGTTATTATCAGGCAAGTTATTTTATTTATGGTCATTTCCAGAGAAAAACTTCGTTCAATAAGCCGTTATACTTTCTATCTGCTTTTTTTGACTGCACCTGTTTTCAATATTTTTCGTTTTGATCTCTACGAAGGTTATTTTGTTGTTTTCGGCCAGCCATGGACATTAGGACTTCAGTCCACTGAGTTTCAATGTGTTGATACAGCGACTCAGGTTCGCAATCTTTTATTAAATTTTATCCTGCCGGTTATTGTTCTGGTGGTATTTTCAATATTGGCTGCCTGGAAATACGGTCGGATTTATTGCGGCTGGTTATGCCCACATTTCTCAGTAGTTGAAACCATTAATGCCCTTATGCTCAAGCAGCTTGGGCGTGTCACCCTGTGGGAAAAAAAACCTGCTGAGAAAAAACAATTTATAGCCTGGCTGCTGGTGTTGGGGCTTTGCATTATTATCGCTTTCATCTGGTCATTCACCCTTTTGAGCTATTTGTTACCACCCAAAGCACTGGCTCTGGATTTATACCATTTTGAATTATCACTTGGAGCAATAATCGCATTACTGGTTCTGACCAGTGTATTAACCTTTGACTTCTTTTTTGCCCGTCACTTATTTTGCAAATATGGTTGTTCTTATGGCATGTTGCAGAGTTTTGCCTGGATGTCAAACAGCAAAGCCATGGTCATCAGCTTTGACAAATCTCGTGCAAACCTCTGTCAGTCTTGTGATAATGAATGCGATAAATCTTGTCCCATGCGTTTGTCTGTCAGGGGAATTAAACGAGCGAAGTTCCCTTGCACCCAATGCGGCATTTGTCTGGATACTTGTGATGAGGTACAGGAAAAAGCTCAAAATGGTGAACCACGGCTGATTAACTGGGTAAGCAATAAAGAAGCAGTTGCCGTTGACCGGCATGCCGCCTCATTTGATATAAAACGATTAAAAAAATCTAAGTAATACCTATATACCCGTGATACTTGGAAATGCAGCGAGGCATTTTGACTTAAAGCTGATTGAGTGTATAAGTACTACATGATTGAAGCTTTAAGTTAAAATAACGAAGTCTGCATTTTCAAGTATCATGGGTATAGAACTTAACTCATCAGATAACCTGACTATAATGATCACTCAGACCTTCACTCAGGTAAGCAATAACGTGGGCTCTGACCTCAAATAAAAAAATAGAGACATGGACAATCTCAAGCTGGCTTGAAGTATCTTAATAATTTCCTATTATTAAGTAAGGTTTAAGTTTTTAGATAATCAGTCGATACTTAAACTATCCGTTGTTTCTGTTTTAAGTTATGGGGTGTTAAGTGCGATTCTCTTCAAATAAATTATCAACAAATGGTTCTTCATTATTAATCAGACATAAAATCTGGCTGGGCTTTGCAGTTGTTCTGATTATTATGCTCATTATTTCTATACTGGCTTATAGCAGCCTGAATAAGGTTAATCACTCAGTGAGTACTGTTGTTGAAGAAAATCAGCCCATGGTGATTGCCTCACTTGAATTATCTGACCGGCTTCATAAGGCCAGTGGTTCTTTAGGTTTTTTTCTTCTTAGTAAAGAAGATGAGCATAAAAATGCTTATCTTAAAGCTCTGGAGCAGGTTAAACAAAACTATCAAAAACTCAAATCAGTTGCAAAAAATGATACCCTTAATATTGTTGTCAGCCTGGAGGCTGACATTAAGCAATTTATCTCCTATAAAGATAAGATGCTGCTCTTACCCATGGATTTAAGACTTAACTTCCCTGCCTTTAAGTATGCTTCTGACAATTTAAACCCTTTTTCTCAGGTTAATCTACAAGTTTTAGAAGAAATGATACTCTCTGAAGATGAAGAAGATCCTTCAGATGAACGCAAACAACTATTAAATGAAATACAAAACTATCGTTATGCCTGGATCACACTATTAAATAATGTCCGAATATTTTTAAACCAGCCGGTTGATTCTAATTTAGATAATTTGAACAACTCTTTATCCAGTATCCCTGTATTATTGAAAAAACTAGAGCAAAAAAATGACTTATTTACCTTTGAACAAGAAGATGGATTTCCAAAAATACTTGACAATTCAAATATTTACCTAAAAAATGCAGCACAAATGGTCAGCATTCAAAGAAGCGGAAAACGCCGTATGGATGCCTATATTATACGCAGTGAATTAGGCCCGTTAATGTCAAAGATTGAAGCCTCATTGAGCCAGATAGTGAAAACCCAGCAAGCTGAAATTACAAAAAACAGTGATGCTTTGATTAACGAGGTGGAAGGCGGCATTAACTTGCAGTTACTTTTTTTAGTCATTGGTCTGATCTTCGGAGTAGTAGCTGCCTGGCTGATCAGCAGTGTGATCAGCAAGAACCTCAATGCTGCTGTTAATGCCATGAGAGATGTAGCCGAAGGCGATGGCGATCTGACTCAACGTCTTTTAGTCAAAGGCAATGATGAAATTGCACAGCTTTCCACGGCATTTAATACTTTCTCAGCCAAAGTCGCCTCACTTGTCAAGGAAGTGGCAGATGTCAGCGATCAATTGTCCACAGCTTCCACAGAGGTGAATGAACTCACAGGTAAAACTCAGCAGGCCATGTCAGTACAATTAACAAAAGTAGAGAGTGTCTCTTCTTTTATGATTGAGATATCACAACAGGTTGATGAAATATCAAAAAACACAGAAAAAGCCGCCGATGTTTCACATCAGGCAGATGATGAATCAACGGAAGGAAAGCGTGTCATAAAGGAAGGTATCAATATCATTACAAAATTGAAACAAGACTTTGAAGGAGCGACCAGTACAGTTAAATCAGTTGAAGCAGATGCTGAGTCAATTGGCAGCGTACTTGATGTGATTCAGGGTATTGCAGAGCAAACCAACCTTCTGGCCCTCAATGCCGCAATTGAAGCCGCCAGAGCAGGCGAACAGGGACGGGGGTTTGCTGTTGTTGCCGATGAAGTTCGAACACTGGCTTCCAGAACACAGGATTCAACTTTAGAAATTAAAACTATTATTGAACGTTTACAAACTGGTTCAAGTAAAGCTGTACAAGTGATGAAACATGGTACGGAGCAAGTACAGAACAGTGTTGATTCAACCAATCAGGTTGGTGCATCTCTGGAAAAAATATCACAGTCTGTCACCAGTATGAATACTATGAATAAACAAATAGCCAAAGCAACGGTTGATCACCTGGCTGTTGCTACACAGGTTAATCAGGGGGTTAATGACATATCCAGTGTTGCCAAAGAAGCTTCTGAAGATGTTGAACACATTGCCCGTTCCAGTGACGGCGTATCTCAACTCACCAAAAAACTGCAGTCACTAGTAGGACAGTTTCATTATTAGTGGTTTCACAGGGAGGTAATTTTATCCAAAATGTGACAGTCGACTTCTTGGCCACAATATTACGGCTGAAAATACCTCTCCCCTGCCGGGAAAAGTGAAACCTTCCCTCAAAACAATTTATTCTGATACAATTCATTGAGAAAATATCAACTTAAACAAATACGATAAACATCTCAATGAAAAAATTTATTATTGTTCTTTTTTTAATCATTCTTTCTCCACCTGTTATCGCGCAAGCAGCTGAGCTACCCAAAGAATGTATCAATGAGTTGAAGAAACAGGCGATAAAAGCAGATATTTCTCAATCCATAATTGACGAAATCATTCCCAACCTTAAATTACTTCCCAAAGTAATAAAGTCAGATAAATCACAGGCTGAATTCACACAAACCTTTTCTTCCTACCTCAATAAACGTGTCACATCTACACGTATAAAAGAAGGCAAACAATTATTAAAACGACACGATACATTTCTCAAGACTCTGGTTCGCCAGTACGGTGTGCCAGGTCGATACCTCATTGCATTCTGGGGGCTGGAAACTAATTTTGGCCATTATCTCGGAAAATTATCAACACTCAACTCATTGGCCACACTTGCCTGTGATCCTCGTCGTGCTAAATTTTTTACTGATGAACTTTTACTTGCTTTAAAGTTAATTGAACGGGAGTCATTGGTGCCCGAAAAAATGAAAGGCTCCTGGGCTGGAGCAATGGGACACACTCAATTTATGCCATCTACCTATTATCAATATGCAGTAGACGGTGATAATGATGGTCAAATAAACCTCTGGTTAAGTGAAAAAGATGCCCTTGCCAGCAGTGCCAATTATCTTCAGCAGCTTGGCTGGAATACTGGTGAACGCTGGGGAAGAGAAGTTAAACTCCCAACTGACTTTCACTATGAGTTAACCGGTTTTAAAAACTGGAAATCTTTAAAAGAATGGAAAAAACTGGGAGTAAGAACCATCAATGGTTCTCTCCTGCCTGATGTTGATATTAAAGCAGCTGTTTTACTACCATCGGGTCATAGCGGCCCTGTATTTCTAGTCTACCCTAATTTTAATATTATTATGCATTGGAATCGTAGTAAAAGTTATGCGCTATCCGTAGGCTTGCTTTCTGATCGGGTTATCGGCATGGCCCCTTTAAGCAATGCAGCAGATAAGCAAAAACCATTGAGCACCAAAACGGTATTCGTACTACAAAAAAATCTGAATCAGGCCGGTTTTAATGCGGGTCAGCCAGATGGAATTATCGGTTCAAATACTCAGGAAGCCATTCAGGCATTTCAGTTATCTACAGGTTTAATTGCAGATGGTTATCCGGATAATGCAACGATAAAAAAACTGCAGCAAGTCAATTAATTTAACAGCTGGCAAAGTTCTGGAGTCAGAAACCATTTTATATATGTTTTAGCTTCATCCAGCTCAACACAGACCACGGCAGCATTTTGAAATTTAATTATCATATTGTCTTCATCACCTGCAACAAGTTTTGCAACCACCTTTTGGATATTAGGTAAATGCCCTACGTACAGAGTGGCATTGTCACCAATTTGTTCTATTAATTCATCTGGCAAATCATTAGCCTTCAGACCTTTCAGCTCCACTACATCATCAACATTTAACCTTTCTGAAAAAATAGCTGCTGTTTGCAAAGCTCTCAATTTGCCACTATGAGCAATTTTGTTGATCTGAATATTATTTATTTTCAGCTGTTCAGCAACTTTGCTTACTTCCTGAACCCCCTCTGCCAATAACGGCCTTGTTTCATCAATATCTTTTGTGAATGCCATACCATGTTGGACAAAATAAACAGTTTTCATCAACTTTATCTCATATATTGTTATTTAAGGAAGATCTTTGGGTCTTTGTATAAAGTAGTTTAACACTTTATGGTCATGCTTCAGAGTTTGCCACGATTGACTCAATTGAATGCAGGCCATGGTTGCAGTTGGTAAAAGTTTACCATCATCCGGTATTTTAATATCCGGTACAAAGAATTCTAAGAGCTCATCCAGTCCAGGATTATGACCCACTAGCAAAATACATGAGTGAGCACCTCCTACTTCAGATATCACCTGAAGTAAATCCATTACTTCAGCATCATAGATGCGATCATCTGTACGAATTAATTCCGTTGGGTAATCTATAGCTTTGCTGAATTCTTCTGCAGTATTCAGAGCACGCTTAGCAGGAGAACAAATCAAAATATCTGGAAATAAGCGCTGTTCCCTGTCTCCTTCCTTAAGCCCTCCCCTAAACCCTCTCCTAAACCCTCTCCTAAACCAAAGCCCCATTTCTTTTGCATTTCGCTTACCACGTTTTTTTAAAGGGCGCTCAAAATCACTGCAATGAGTATTCCAGTCAGATTTCCCATGACGCAAAAGCAGTAATTGTTTCATTTAATTAGTCCCGTACGTTAACCAGTTCACATCTCTTTCATATTAACATCATCACTATTAGTGTACGTTGTTTTATTTAGAAGCCATACAAAAATATAAATTATTGTTATTAAAGATATTTTATCTAATATTTTTGTAAATATTAGTGGCTATAATCCAGTGTAATTTTTCTCCTACATGATAACCCTAATTGCTGAATTATTTTTGCCTGCTAAGATATATCTACGGATTAGGAAATCCATCTAATGGAAAAAGTAAGAAGGAACGATTAAGGAATACAGGATCTAAGGACAGCTCAACAGGCAGGAACATTTTAATATAATTTATTAAATAACAGCCTGATAGGGAGTCACAAAAAGCGGCTAAAGTTTAATTACTGGTCGCTTTTTTTACGCCCGAAGGAAGTACTCTTGGGGTGCGCTCGAAGAAAGTACTCTTGGGGTGCGCCCCGAAGGAAGTACTCTTGGGGTACGCCCGGAGGAAGTACTCCTGGAGTATGCCCGTCAATTGCAAAAATAACTGCCTTTGTACATACATCAGGCCCAACAAAGAATGCTACACCCCTCGTTATTGTCAACCTTTTTACAGATGATGAAGGAGGACTGAGGACTCACTGTTTTATTGATTAAGAAAAACACGTCTCAGCTTTTCTTCCAGAGCACCAATTTCTTTAGGAAGCTGATGATTGGTCATTAGCAGAGATCGTTCCTGCGGATCTTTCACTACCCAACCGGATTCATTCAGCTCCATAGTCAAACCCAGTTTTTGAGTAATACTGGTCAGTGTCATGTGCTGCTGGATAAAACTGTATTCAACGCTTGATAATGTGTTCATGGTTATTTCCTGCCTTACTCTATTTAATCGTGTGAAAAAATAATAATACTTTCAGAGATAATAGTAATATTTATGAGTTATGACTATAATCAATTTGATGATAAGTATAGATAATCATTTTGATGATGTCAACAAATCATATTGATTTATTTTGTATGTTTCGTTATTATTGCTGCAAATTAAACTTATCCAGCCATCTCAAATTGATAGCACAAACTAGTACCTATAAGATATAAACGAGCAAAAAATGGAACAACAGGAACGAGCCCGGGCACTTTTAGAGCTCAGTCAGACTCAGAAAGAACGCTTATCACACATCGATTTTCGCCTGATGTTTCTAGGAATCATGCAAAGAAGTGATTTGATCCAGCGATTTGGAATGAAAGAAGCTGCTGCCACACGGGATATTGCTTTATACCGAAAACTGGCAGGAGAAAACATTACTTATAAAACCAAAGAACGCTCCTATTTTTACAACCCCAACTTTATTCCCTTATTTGAATACTCCCCTGAACGTGCCCTTGCAGCACTATCCAGCGGCTTTGGCGATGATTATGTCGGAGTGTGCAGCAAGGCCATGATCCCATGTGATACCCCAACACAACTGAATAGAACTCAGTTAAAGACACTTTCCATCCTGACACGAGCAATTTATCAGCATCAAGTCGTAAAACTGAAATATTATTCACTCTCCAGCGGCGGCTCTATACGAGAAATTGTGCCCTTTGCTCTGGTGGACAATGGCCTTCGCTGGCATATTCGATCTTATGATCGCAAACAATCACGCTTTACAGATTTTGTTATCAACCGCATGGAAAACCCTGAAATCATTGACTCCCAAATTGAAGAATATGAAACCTGGGAAGCAGATATCCAATGGAACCGGATTGTGGAACTGGAAATAGTCCCACACCCTGCTCTGGCCCATCCGGAGACAATTGCAATGGACTATTGTATGCAAGAGTGTATGCAGGAAGATTTACAGAACAGTAAAAAAAGCAAACAATTAAAAATTAATATCAGAGCAGCCGTTGCAGGTTATTTACTACGCCGGTGGAATATCGACTGCTCAGAAAATCACTCACTGAAAGGCAATGAATATCACCTCTGGCTGAAAAATTATCAGGCTCTTTATGGCGTTGAAAATTTGGTAATTGCACCGGGGTATAATCTAAAGTATGAAAACTAATATAACGTAGTAAATTCATGATGCATTTCTTTTTTTCATAAAAATACACGCCACCTTCTATGTACCTGATTTTTTATGGACAGTGGCGATGATTGATTTATTCACCACCATTAGATTTTATGGCTTCATCAATATCATAGGCAGCATCACGCACTTTTTCTAAATTATCAACCTGTTGCTCCATCAGTTGAACCTTTAATACATCGGTCGGGGTAACATCACCAATTAAGTTTGTCCAGGTTTGGCCATCATAAAAAGCAGCACCATAGGCGCCAGCCACCAACATGACACCATCATTTACCGACAGGTGACCGAAGCTGGTGGGGGCATTATCATCATCAAATTGGGCGCCGATTAATTCACCATCGACTAATTCCCATAAGTAGGTATCGGTCATGACATAAAGTCGATCGTGAAAGCGCTGGATGAAGTTAATATCCCCGATTCCTGTATCAGATTCACCAATGACTTCTTTCCAGCCGGTGTCTTTATGGCCGATCAGTAACTCACCCCCCAGACCACCTACATAAACCAGGCCATCATCGGCACAGCAAATTGCTGTCATGCACCATCCATAGGGAGCATCCATCAGCTCCCAGTGTTCACCATCAAAGTGCCAGAGATTATAGTCATCTCCGCCTGTATAGATGTCTTTTTCATTAAAGCCATCTATGGCATCAAAATCAGGAGCTTCTGCTTCAAGATCGGGCTCTGGCGTAAAATAAACCCATTCATTAGGGGCTGTTCGTTTGGCAATTCTGCGATCCCCGCCCGCAACATAGAAATGGTTGCCAATCAGCCTAGTGTTGTCAGAACCAAAAATAATATTAGTATCATGATTAATATTTTTTTCAGACTGATTAACACCTTCTGCAAATTCAAGATAGGCGACACGCCCCATGTGGTTAACTACTAACGCACGTTTATGTCCATTGATATAGCCACCTGCAATAGTACCCAAACCACCAAGGAAAGTGCCATCAGCATAAGTCAAAGAGCCCCATGAATCTCTTTTGGTGTTATGAACTACAATTTTAGCCGTAGGTGCTTTGTCGCCCCAGACGCTAACACCATCATAAGTTGCATTTTCATCACCTTGTAACACAAACATAAAGGTTTCTCTATCAATCACGGCTGCGCCTGTGAGTATTCCATATTCCAATGCTCTGGATTTTTCAGTACTCATAAATTTACCTTATTCATTATTTTAAAAAATTGAATCATCAATTGTTGCATCATCTTCTGGTATAACAATTTCTTTTCCATTTCTGTCCGTAGGTCTCGGCTTACACCTCAATCGGTCATAATAACCTTTTAACTGAGCTTCCAGACAGGTGGGATCACATTCACCAAATGTCTTTTTATGTGCTTTAACTGCTACTTCAATTGCGCAATCCATAGTAAAACCATTTTTACAATCACCTTCTCTATTTTCAAGCTTCTTTTGTAAAGCATATTCTGTTTCAGAGTGTATCTTGCCATGAGACCCTTCCGTATTCCCGGCCCCTTCAACACAGACCATGGGTGCTTTATTCTCATCATAAGCCTCACACAAATCACCCGCCCCTCGGGGCATGGCTTTCATTCTTCCCGTGACTTCATTTGTGACCGGTGGTGATTTTAACCAGGCATCCTGTATTAAATGATGCCCGGTTTGACCCGAACAACAGCCCCGCGTATCGCCCATACCGAAGGTATCACTCAGGGTATTTCTTTTGCCTGTCTGGTTCAGATTATCCTTTTGCCTGGGGTCTTTCTTTTGGGTGACTAATTTACATCGTCTGGCTTTCAGACAAGGGTTATTGCGGGCGACTTGCTCCATTTCATCACCCATCTCTTTTTTCAGTTGTTTCAGTTTGTCTGGATCATTGGCGGCTTTCATAATTTTTTTGGCATCTTTGATAGCTTTTTTCAGATTATCAGAGGCTTCTTCAATATGATCCCAGGTAGTCCAGACATCATTGACCGAAGTGTAAACTGTCCATACGGCTGAACCCGCATCTAATACCAAAGCACCCACATTACAAATACCGGCAGCAGCAACACCACCGGCCACTGTGCCTGGACCAGGGGCAACGGCAGTGCCACCAACAGCACCTGCTGAACCACAGAGCCCCGTCGCGACAACGTGACGAACGGCTGTTTTTTTACCATAATTAATACTTGATTCAATAATTTTATCTTTTATCAGACCTTCTGGCAGTTCCAGCAAATCTTCACTCATTTCATTGGCTGCCCTTTCAAACTTCTCCATTTGTTTTTTTACATCAGTTCGCAAACTAAATAATAATTTTTTGCAGTGGGCATCTTTCCAGGTTTTGTCCCGCACTTTATAGGGTTTTTTATTTCTTTTGTGCCGGGATTTATTCATTTTCCCCCGATGTGCCCTGAATTTTTTATTTTCCTTTTCACTGATACTGCATTTGTCAGTTAAGGCTTTCTCATCTGATTTACAACAGGCTTTATCGGCTGTTTTTTCATTGCATCGGCTGATGATGGAATTGGCTTTTTTATGTTCTAAATAGTCGCGACTCATTGGTTTATCCTTTTCCAAATAAGTGATCAAGATGTGCCCAGATTTGCATATTACTCATTGATTGATGATGAGCCCAGGGGTAACGAGGGTTGGTATCAAATTCATATCCGAGCAGGAAGGCCAGAGTCATTATTTCATTTTGACTCAAAACAGCACTCAGTGGTGATTGCTTATTCCGGAGCATTGAGTGAATGGATGAGGATAATGTCTCTGCTTTTTTAGGCCAGAAACAGGCAAAGAGATTCAAAGCCTGACCACTTTGAAAATTTGATTGTTGTAAAAAAATAAAATATTTTGTGCGCAGTTGTTGATAGGGCTTTATCGGAAATTCAACACCACATCCCAGTACACGTTCAAGGTGAAATTGTGCCCGTTTCTGTAACTTACTGATTTTTTCCCAGGATGAGTATTGTGGATTAAGTAAAATTTTATTTGCCCAGGGTATCTGCGGGTCTTTTTCAAAATTGGCTCCAAGCAAAAAAGACAGTTCAATAAAACTGCGAATGTCTCGTTTACTTTCAAAGCCATAACATATTGCCTGAGAAAAATATTGGTCAACAAAGTATTTGGTGTTTTGAAGCACGAGCTGATAACTGGCTGAACTAAATCGTTCCAGTAAATATGGGCTAAGGGATTGTTGAAAATAGCGTACCTGCCGATTTTCAGAGGCTACGATTTCCTTCGCTAGGACTGCAATCATGATCATCCTTGATGGTTATTGCTTTAATGTATAAATTCCGTGTTATGTCGGCATCATACTGGATATTAACAATTAATAACATAACAGAAATTTTTTTATTTTTCTGTGACAGATCTGGTTGATAACTTCAAGATCTTGTGTGTTATTATTATCAGGCATATTTATTGTGACGGGATCCTATTATTAATGAAAAAAAATTGTCATTCTCAACAAATTGTCATATCCTAAGTTTTTCTTATTAAGCAAAAATATCACTCTGATAAAAGGATTTTTCAGTATGCCAGCTGTCACTCGACTCGGTGATTTGTGTACCGGTCATGGATGTTTTCCATCCCGACCCTCTATTTCTGCCAGCCCCAATGTCTTTGCCAATGGTATTCCAATTTGCCGTGTATCCGATAGCTATGCACCTCATGGCTGCAGTAAATGCACACCCCACCCGGGGAATTTAGTGCAGGGTTCACCAACAGTATTTGTTAATGGACTGCCTGTTTCTCGTATTGGCGATGCCCTAAATTGCGGCAGTTCTGCAATGACAGGAAGTCCCGATGTCTTTATCGGTAACACGCCTTTTGGTATGGCATCTACAGCACCGCCGCAAGTAGCAAAGCTAGTTGACTCATTGATGTCAACACGATCACTATTGGAACAGGCTTCTAAGAGTGGTGATGCTTATTGTGAAGTCTGTAATCGTTAAAACACTGATGAATACTATCGAACAGTGGTTAACTGAGAATGATGAACAAAGAAAAGCGCAGCAGCTTCCTGCTCAGAAATTATATGTATTATTGGACTGTGCTTCAGACAAAGAGTTGCCTGAATGTGTTTTAAATTTAGATAAGCAAGCAAAGCGCCATAGCCTTTTTGACAAAACACCTCTAGCTGAAATTGCCGATGCAGGGCCATTTCTGGTTGAGGTCGATCAAAACAGTACTGTATTTGCATATTTGCTTGCAAAGATGCCACAACATCCCTGGGGATATTTTATACTATCTCATGATGATATTGAGACACTAAGCAATCGCTTACAGATCTTTTTAAATACCCAAATGCCTGAGGGCAAGAGCTTCTTATTTCGATTTTATGATCCACGAGTGATGTTTAATCAAGTTCGAATTCTTTCAGATGAAAAACTAAGTTCACTGGTTGGGCATGGCAACTTTTTTGTATTGCCTGAATTTGACGGCCAGCATTGGTTGTCTGTTGATTATCAAGGTGGGATTCAACAATTGAGCAGACTCCTCTAATCTGCTTTCTGATTTATTTATGTAGTCAAACATAAATAAATCAGAGTAAAATGAAACCTAAAAGCAGCAAGAATACTCATAAAATAATTTGTGAAAGAGTTTAGACCCTGGCTGAATTAAATTTTACTAAAACATGAGTTCCATTTCCTTTTTTGCTTATAATGTTTATTTCACCATCATGTGCATTGACAATTAATTTTACCAGGTATAAGCCCAAACCTGTACCACCGGTTAGTCTTTGTCGTGCTTGATCTTCCCGGTAAAAGGGCTCAAATACCTGATTGATACTTTCTTCTGCAATACCTTCACCTTCATCCATAACAGACAACTGTACTTGATCTTCAACTATTGAGGTTGATACTTTAATTGGCTGTTCTAGTCCATACTTAACAGCATTACCAATTAAATTTCTTAATAGCAGACAAATACGCATGGGATCCATCATGATCTCTGTACTTTGTTTAGTTAAACAGAGTGAGATTTGATTATTTTCAAAATATTCCTTATCAATAAACCCTGTAATAATTTCATTAAGTGAAGCTTTCTTAAATTCTAATAGTTGATGATCAGCAGCTAACTTTTCACTTTCTAACAATTCCGACAAGAGTGTTTCCATATCCCCTAAAGATTTGTTAATACGTTGTATATTTCTTACATTATAAGGTAATTCCAATGCTATCTTCATTCTGGTCATTGGTGTTCTTAACTCATGACTAATCGCTAATAACAGCTGTCGTTTGGCATCAATAATAGTATCCAGTTGACCTGCCATTTGATTAATGTGATCCGTTAAAATACCTAAGTCATCATTCCTCATTTTTTCAATACGATAATTTAACACGCCATTTGAAAATTTCTGCACCCCATATTCAATTGATTTAATCGGAGCTATTAAATACCGAACAACACGATAAGCAATATAAATGACCAAAATCATTGATACTATAAAGCCAAAAAATATAAAGCTAAACTGAGCCGATGCATGATGAAATGAAACAACAAAAATAATATTCTCAGTGGGCTTTTTTATCCGCAATACTGCTCGTCCGCGATGATGCTGTATTTGATGTACTAAACCATTTATATTAAATTCTAAAACCTTATTAGAAAATTGAGGTTTGTCATTGCTGGTGCCGCTAATCTGGTTTTCTCTCTCAATAAAAATTTCCATCCCCGTTCGGTTTGCAATAATTTGTGCTTTAGATAAAAGTGCCGGTTCACCCATTTCAACAATTAGACTGTGTGCATAGTCTGCTATAAGCCGTGGAAAAACTTGCTCTTCCCTGGGCTGGGTTAATAACTTAAAAGCACCATTAAAAATAAAAACTGAGAATATGGCTGTAAAAATAAATACCCAGACAATTCGTGCACCTAAACTTAAAGAATGAATTTTACCTTTTAATGACCAGTTCATTCTCTTTCTCCAACAAATTGATATCCTCTGCCCCATACGGTTTGGAGATATTGTCGATTATGTTTGTTTTTTAGTTTTTGCCTTAAACGACTCACCATTATATCAATAGAACGTGAAAATAATTCTGTATCAACCCCTTTTAATTCATTGAGTAAATCATCCCGACTATAAACTTTACCTGGATTGCTAGCCAGTAATTCTAAGGCCTCGTACTCCATAGCGGTTAACGGACAACTTTCGCCATCAAGCAGTACCTGTTTGTTATCTGTTATTATTTTAATGCCTCGATAAGAAATTGAAGAAGCTTTTGATTGAGAGAGTTTAGAACGTCTTACCAGACTTTGGCATCTTGCCATTAGCTCCCTTGGTTCAAAAGGTTTGGCTAAGTAATCATCTGCACCTATTTCTAAACCGACAATACGATCTGTTACTTCACCACGGGCCGTTAACATAATAATTGGTATCTCTGAAAAACCACGAATTTTCTTTAACAATTCAAAACCATCCATCTCAGGTAACATAACATCCAGTATCAAGCATGATGGCTGCTCTTTATCTAAGATAGACAGTCCCTCAGAAGGAGACAAGGCCGTTAATAATTCTATCTGAAACTGCTCAAAATATTCCTGCAGCAATTCGCCAATATCCTGATCATCATCAATAAGTAAATAAGTCATGCTATTATTATAGCCAAAAAAATCACCATCTTTCACTTTGTTACAATTTGTTACATTTTGTTACTTCATTGAAAAGATTGATCTCGCATCAAAATCTATACTGGTCTCACTTTAAACAAACAAAGAGAGATAAAAACATGTCAAATACAAAGAAATTTTCACTTATCGCCTTAGCTTCTATTTTCATTGCAGGGCTTGCTGGCTGTTATAACTCTGGCCCGGAAGATAAGGCAGACTGGATCACTGCCAAAATAAGCAAAAAATTGGATTTAGATGAAAACCAGAAGTTAAAACTTGATGAGCTTAAAAATGAAGTATTAAATGTTCGTAAAGAGACTCATAATGAACGAGATGGACATTTGAAGCAAGTTAAGGAAATGATTAAGGGTGAATCTTTGGATAAAGCAGAAATAAAATTATTGCTTACCCAGAAACAGGAAATTTTTAATAAAAAATCAGATATCATTATTGATAAGTTGATTGCTTTTCATGCTTCGCTAAAGCCTGAGCAAAAACAACTAATTATCAACTTTATTGAAGAACGTAAAGAAGGACATGGTCATTTTGGTAATCATCGTCCATGGTGATCAAAATTTCATACCAGGCTTTTTTATCCCCGCCCATAGGGTGCGGTTATCTAAGTTCTAATATAAGTCTGATCATTTCTGCATAATAAATCCATATTCAATTATTATGGATTATTTTTTGTTTTTATAGTAACCTCAGTCTTGCTTAGGTTACAGGAAACAGGTTAGTTTTTACAATATGCCTGTGCTGCCCCCGCAACGGTAGTTGAGTTCAGAAATAATATTCACCAATATTATTTCTGTGATAACAGCGGATACCACTGTATTTTTTATAATATGGGAAGGTGCTGTTAAAGATTCTCAAGAGCCCGGATACTGGCCTTATGCAATATTTATTTAACCTGGTTGCGGAGGGCATACAGGGGTAGCAAAATGTTTATTTTGCTTTCCATTGTTTCTTCTTCGCTCTAACTTATTGCGGAGAAACAAGATGATACAGTCAATACATGCCCTTCGGTTTTTTTATTTTTCACCCTCTACTAATCCCTTAAGTCTGTTCATAAGTACTGAAGCGTAAGTTTTAATGTCTTCATTCACTTTAACATCAGAACAATAGTTATGCGTTCGATCCTCCTTGCAGGCGTTCAGTCCGGCTGTGGCAAAACGACGGCAACACTGGCGCTGATACAATATTTGATCGCTCAGAAACAATCAGTTCGTGGTTTTAAATCCGGGCCTGATTTTCTTGATCCTCTCTGGCACCAGAAACTGACCGGGCATTCTTCCTATAATTTAGATACTAAAATGATTGGGATAGATGAGTGCAGAGAAAAACTACGTACTGCAAAAGAACAAAAGACTGACATTGCCATTATTGAAGGCGTTATGGGCCTGTTTGATGGCCGTCAGGGGGTTGGCAAAGATGGCTCAAGTGTGCATCTCGCTCATTCATTAGAAGTTGATATCTGGCTCATTGTTGATGCTAAGGGAATGAGTGGTTCAATTGTTCCACTGGTTTATGGTTTTCAATATTATGCTGAAAAATGTGGTGTCAAACTCTCTGGGATCATTGCCAATCGTGTTGGCAGTGCTCATCATGCAGGGCTATTAAAAGAACAATTAAGCAAACATAATTTGCCCCCATTGCTTGCATGGCTGGATAAATCTGTACCAATATTACCTGAACGTCATCTGGGACTAATACAACCAGATGAATATCCATTGCCTGATTTTAGTGCACATTTTCATATCGAAAATGATGAACTCATCAGGACTATTCCCCATTACAATGATAAAAAACATTCCACTAAAGAGATTGATTTAAAAAAATCAGTCACGACTCAGGCGTTATTAAATAAAAAAATTGCAATTGCCTGTGATGACGCTTGCTGTTTTATTTATCCAGCTAATATTGACTGGCTAAAACTACAGGGTGCAAAGCTTCAATTTTTTTCTCCCCTGGCTGGTGAGCCAGTTCCTGAAGATAGTGATGCCTTATGGTTACCGGGCGGCTATCCTGAACTTTATGCTGAACAACTGACTCATTCACAGTGCTGGCCATCCTTAAAAGCCTTTGCAAAAAATCAAAAACCTATTTTAGCTGAATGTGGCGGCATGATGCTATTGGGAAAAACATTGATTGATCACCAGGGAAAACAATGGGATATGGCCAATATTTTACCCATTGAAACTAAAATGCAAAATAAACTGGCCTCATTGGGATATCGTGAATGTATGGGTGGTAATTATGCTGGATTAAAAGGCCATGAATTTCACCATTCAACACGAAGTGATCTGGCTGAAACACTTCCCCTGTTTGAAGTATCAAGAGGTGATAAGGGCATTAAGAAGAAAAATATTAAGGCATCTTACATACATTGGTATTTTTCCAGTGCACCTGAAATGGCAATACAGTTATTTCTCCCAACCGATCATCACTCACCAACTAAGGAAAGATCATGAATAGAAGCGCTGGGATTGATAGTGAAGATAAAAGCACAGAAAGCCAGGCTGGAATGAAAGTCTGGTTTATTGGTGCTGGACCTGGTGATCCTGATCTGATCACCGTAAAAGGCAGGGATTTAATTGCCCAGGCTGATGCTATTTTATTTACAGGTTCTTTGGTCAGTGAAACCGTTATGCGCTGGTCAAAAGCAAATTGTGATATTTCAGACTCAAAAGGAATGACTCTTGAAGAGATTAATAATTGGTTAATTAAAAAAGCAAAGACCAGAAAAACAGTGATCCGCCTACAAACAGGTGATCCTGGTTTATACGGTGTTTTAATCGAAATTATTCAGGCTCTGGATAAAGAAGGAATTGACTCTTCAATTGTTCCGGGAGTGTCATCAGCGTTAGCTGCTGCGGCAGCGGCTAAAGAGACATTAACACTCCCTGAAGTAACTCAGACTGTTATCTTAACCCGTGTTGAAGGTCGGACGCCAATGCCGGAGGGTGAATCTCTTGAAGAGCTGGCCAGCCATCATGCCACCCTGTGTTTGTTTCTATCCATTACCTTATTGCACAAAGTTAAAGAGGGTTTATTAAAGGCTGGATGGTCTGAAGATGCACCAGTTGTTGTCATACACAAAGCCAGTTGGCCGGGACAAGAAAAAATTGTTCGCGGAACGATCTCAACAATTCGAGAAAAATGTAAAGCAGCTGGAATTACAAGTCAGGCAATGATTATTGCAAGCCCCACATTAGGCGCCCGAAAATTTAATAAAATCAAAAAATCCCGACTCTATGCAGAAGAATTTAATCATAAATTCAGAGTTAAAAATACTAATAAAAAAGCTTAAGTCTTCTTAAGGACAACGATATGTCAAAAATTAAAGAAATGATATTAATTATTGGGCACGGTTCCAGAAATAAAACAGGCAATGGTCAAATTCTTGAGTTTACAGAACAGCTATGTAAACGTCAGCCGCAATGGACAATAGAAGTCTGTTACATTGAACTGGCTGATTATTTAATTGATCAAGGACTTAAAGAGGCTGCTAAAAAAGCAGACAGAATCTTTGTTGTACCTTTGATCTTAAACGCAGCAGGCCATGTAAAAGAAGAAATTCCTGAGTATATAGAACTTGCACAAAAAGAGTCACCAGAAACAGAATTTATCTATGCAAAACATCTTGGCACCAATGAACTGATTTTGAACATAATTAATCGCTATCTCAAAGAACTAATGCAGTCGTTAGCAATGCCTGATCCAAAAACAACCGGCATTATTATTTTAGCCCGAGGCTCTTCAGATGCTTTGGCCAATAGCGAAATGGCTAAAATGACCCGCTGGGTTTATGAGAATAATGAGCATGATTTAGTTGACCTGGCTTTTACCGGAGTCAGTTACCCTCGTCTGGAAACCGTAGTTCAGCGTCAAATACAATTGGGAATGAAGCAAGTACTTATTTTACCGTATTACTTGTTTGACGGCATATTAATGGAACGTGTTGATCTGCAACTGCAACGTTTAAAACAGCAATACCCGACAATTAGCTTTGCAAAAAGTACCTATTTTGGTTTTGAGCAGGAAATTTATGAATTATTTGAGCAGCGTATAAATGAGAGTATCGATATAGCATCATAAGTAATATTAAAGAAATGAAGACCAATAAAATAATGAGAACTTAATATGAGCATAACAAATTCCGATATTATGGAGCAATTGACCAGTGCCGGTCGTCAAATCGAACATGCCTCATTTGATGTGGTCGATCAGGAAGCCGGCTCACATGATTATACCTCTGGGCAATGGCCTGTAGTACGCAGAATGATCCATGCAACCGCTGATTTTGAATTTAACGGTTTAGCCCATTTTCACCCTGAGGCAATTGAGGCTGGGATCAAAGCACTTAAAAATGGTAAGCCTGTTATTGCTGATGTTGAAATGATTTGTGTTGGACTGTCAAAACCTCGACTGGCTCATTTTTCTATTAATACTCATCAATTTATCAGTGATGAAGATGTTATAGAAAAAGCAAAACATGAATCAACCACACGGGCAGTTCAGGCCATGAGAAAAGCGGCAAAACAAGGCTTACTCGATGGGGCAATTGTTGCCATTGGCAATGCACCAACTGCCTTGCTGGAAATTATTCGTTTAATTGAAGAAGAAAATTACCAGCCGGGATTAATTATAGGTATGCCAGTTGGTTTTGTTTCAGCAGCAGAATCAAAAGAGTCACTTTCTCAATTGAAAAAAATACCATGGATCATCACCCATGGTCGAAAAGGTGGAACAACTCTGGTTGTATCAGCGATACATGCCCTATTAGCTCAGGCAATTGGTAATAAATAAAGCCTTAATAACAGCAACATCGACAAAAACATTGATAAAAAAGCATTGATAAAAAAATCAAATCGAAAAAAAAGAGGAAACCGTAAAGGTTTTACAACGGGCGCCTGCACAGCTGCAGCCGCTCGTGCTGCAGCAATGAGTTTGGTCAGGAATGAACCTCCTGAATCAATTTTATGCCGCTTGCCAAATGGTGATGATGTCAGGTTTAAAGTACATTCATGTATCCTGTTGGGAAATGGACATGCCAGAGCCGTTGTTATAAAAGATGCAGGAGATGATCCTGATGTGACCGATAAAGCACACCTTACAGTGGATCTTTATCTGACTGAGACTCACATTGGTGAAATTCACTTAGATAACGGACCCGGTGTCGGAACTGTGACTCAGGAAGGATTGGGTTTAAAAGTAAATGGTCCGGCAATTAACCCAGTCCCGCAAAAAAATATTCGTGAAAATGTGACCGCAGTTGCTCAGGATTTATTAACTCAGCATGGTCTTGATCTGATTATATCAGTACCTGATGGCGAACAAATGGCCAAACGAACATTGAATGCTCGTTTGGGTATTATTAATGGTATTTCCATTCTGGGCACCAGTGGGATTGTACATCCCTGGTCAACAGCGGCATTTCGTTCCAGCGTGATACAGGCAATTGAAGTGGCGGTTAAACAACAACAAAAGATTATTGTCCTTACCACAGGAGGACGAACTGAAAAGTTTGTCACTGGTGAACTACCTGAACTGTCATCAGTCTGTTTTGTGCAGATGGGGGATTTTTTAAAGGTGGCATTAGATACGGTTGTACAACAAGGGATCAAGCGGATTGTTATTGGAGCCATGGTAGGTAAACTGGCCAAAATGGCGCAGGGAGAAAATATTACCCATGCCAGAAAGAATCCCGTCAATATGAAAATGGTTTCTGAAATTGCCAAAGCCGCTGGTGCAAGTGACGAGGTAGTTCTTGATATTTCAAAAGCAGACACAGCACGTTATGCCAGTGAGCAAATGATTAAGCTGGGCTTAATCAAAGAATTTTATCTTCATTTGGCTAAAAGAGTAATGACAACACTGTTAGATAAATATAACCATCAATTTACATTAAAAATCATGATCTGTGACTTTGAAGGCAATAAAAGACTGGAACTTGATAGTGAAAAGCAAGATGAAATCTGATCCTAAAATTAAAACAGTAATTAAAACAAAAGTTAAAACAACAGCTGAGACAAATCAATGTCTGGTGATTGGTGTATTAGATAATGCATTACAGGGTTTAAGCATGATTCAACAACAGGCAATTCAGCAGGCTGATCAAATTATTGCGGCAAGCAGAACAATCCATTTATTTCAATCAGAATTTAAAAAAGGATCTGAAATTATTGATCTAACGGGCAAGATGATGCAATTACCCAAGATAATTAAAACCTCTCTGGACAATAAAAAACAAGTGGTTGTATTAGCAACAGGTGATCCGCTTTGTCATGGTATTGGTCATTTTTTAATTAAAAAACTAGGCAAAAAGTCAGTTCGGATATTGGCCAACCTATCCATTGTACAGCTGGCTTTTTCTCATTTAGGTGAGTCATGGCAATCTGTAAAAATCTGTTCAGTTCATAGCAAAGATACAGCTGAGTGGAGTGCACATTCAACTTCTGATCATGGCATGTATCCTTTGCTTCAAGCCATAAAAAACCATGATCTACTGGCTGTTTATACTTCTCCTGATAATTCACCACAACGAATTGCCCGGATGCTGATGACAGAAAATATGGCTGAGCAATATGAATTTTCTATTTTTGAAAAACTACTTCAGGACGAAGAAAAAGTCAGTATTGATCTGAGTGTTGAGCAAGTAGCTCAGAGTCATTATGCTGAGCCTAATCTATTGGTGATAAAACGAAGCAAACCAGGAGAACCAACGGTTTTATTTGGCCATCCTGATGATTTTTATGCTCAAAGAAAACCGGAAAAAGGCTTGATCACCCGCAGCGATATTCGCGCTGTTGTCCTGGCAAAAATGCAATTACAAAAAAACAGTATTGTCTGGGATATTGGTGCTGGCTCAGGCTCTGTTGGTCTGGAAGCTGCATCACTCTGTGAACAGGGTTATGTCTATGCTATTGAAAAAAATTGTGATGATCTTTCCCTGATTCAAGCTAATAGAAAAAAAATGCAGTTAATTAACTATTCTGTGGTTTGTGGTAAGGCCCCAGAAAAAATGGAGCAATGGCCACAGCCAGATGCTGTTTTTATTGGCGGCTCTGCTGGTCAGCTAAAACCATTAATTACAATGATTTGTCAGAAATTAAATCCAGGTGGCTCTTTAGTGATGAACTTTATTACTCTGGAAAATTTAAATCAGTCCATTGAAATATTAAAAGCATTAAATCTTGAATGGGAATTAACACAGCTTCAGATGTCATATAGCAAACCCATTTTAAAAATGAACCGTCTGCAGTCAGACAATCTTGTCTGGATAGTTTCAGTCTCCTTATCTTAACAAGCTTAAAGCCAATTTAAAAAAAAGTGTCTAAAAAATAAATGAGAAAGAAGATGAAAAAAAAACCAGGAAAATTAATTGCAGCATCTCTTGGGCCGGGTGATCCAGGCTTAATTACACGAGAAGCCTGGTCTGTTTTAAAAGGTGACAGCTGCTGGCTCTATCCCGTAAAAAAAACAGGGGCTGAAAGTTATGCACTGGATATTGTTAAGCGAGCAGGACTGTCTGTCCCTGAAGATGCACTCGCATTGGCATTTCCAATGACCCATGACATTTCTATTTTATCCAAATATTGGCTTGAAGCAGCAAAAACCGTCATTGACATCTTAAAGTCCGGGCGTGATGCAGTTTTTTTAGTTGAAGGTGATGCATCAACCTATTCAACATTTGGTCATCTGGCTCGTACTATTAATGCCATTGATGAGACTTTGGAAACAAAAGTCATTGCAGGTGTCACTTCTTTTTCAGCTGCAGCCTCTTGTCTTAATAAACCATTAACTGAAGCCGATGACACCATGGCCATTATACCTGCTGGTTATGGGGTAAAAGTCGTTGAAAAAATGCTGCTTGATTTCGATACACTGGTACTGATGAAAGTAAAACCCATTATAGAAGACTTACTGGATCTGATAGAAAAAAAGAAATTACTGCACAGCAGCTATTTTATTGAGCGGGCAGGAACACCGGATGAGCGAATTGTCACCGATCTTTTGCAATTACGTCAGACTCGACCTCACTACCTTTCATTATTAGTTATTCATAATCCACATCGTGAACATGGTGAAATGATTCGTGGCTGCGGGAAAAAGAAGTGAACAGGAACAGGGATAGAAAAATTAATCAAAAACCCAAAATTGCTATGGTTGCCATTACATTGCATGGTACATCAGTGCTTAAAAAGCTGGCTGAAAAATATACAGAGGCTGATATTTTTTTATCAGAAAAATTTATCTCCCTGGGAGATGACTTCCCTGTCAACAGCAATAAGCCTAAAACAATTGATGTTCCCATAAGAACAATTATGGGTACTTTATTTAAAAAATATGACTTGCTGGTGTTTGTTTTTTCAATTGGTGCAGCTATTCGATTAATGGCGCCCTATTTGAAATCTAAGCGTGAAGATCCAGGAGTCGTCATAATTGATGATTGCGGAAATTTTGTTATTCCAGTGCTGTCAGGACATATTGGCGGTGCCAACGAGTTTGCAAGTGACATTGCTGATGCGATTGGTGCAACAGTAGTCTTTACCACAGCATCAGAGTCTCGCCAGACTCTGCCTGTTGATATCCTGGGGCGAGAACTAGGTTGGACAGTAGAAGCACCCCAGAGTAATCAGATAAAAGTAGCTGCTCATGTTGTAAACGATGAACCTGTTGCCTTTATTCAAGAAACAGGAAGTTCAAACTGGTGGCCTGAGGGAAAAAAATTACCTGAAAACATTCATTTATTCGACCGTTATAGTGCTATTGATGAATCACAATTTTCAGCCATATTATGGGTAACTAACGCTGAAATACCTGCAAGCCTGTGGCAGACATTGAAAGGACGTTTGATCGTCTATCGGGTTCCAGAATGAAAAATAAATTAAGCAATATAGAAGTTGTTCTGGGTATCGGCTGTGATCGGGATACACCGATGGAAAGCATTGAAGCTGTTGTTTTTGAGGCTTTAGATAAAGCAGATCTAAGCATTGAACAGGTTCGCTCACTGGCAAGTATCGATAAAAAATCAGATGAGCTGGGCTTACTCAAATTTGCCCAACAGTATCACTGGATCATTGACTTTTACAGTGCCGAGAAATTATCCAGAGTTCATGTACCAAATCCATCGGAAGTGGTCAGAAAGTATGTTGGAACTCCTGCTGTAGCAGAAGCTGCCGCGCTCATCTCAGCAAACACTCAAATGCATGATTTGATTATTGAAAAACATAAATATTGTGGTTCAGATAAGCGTAATGCAACAGTATCCATCGCTCGTTACCGGCCTTAATAATTTTGGAAAAAATATAGTAAGAAATATTATGCAAAAAAGTGAAATTGAAATGAGTGATAAATTAAAAAAAACAGGAAAGATCTACCTGGTTGGCTTTGGCCCTGGAAGTCGTGAGCACATGACTCAACGGGCATTAGATGCCATTGCCGAGTCAGATGTTGTTATTGGATATAGTACTTATATACAGCTTGTTAAAGATTTATTAAATGATAAGCAGGTTGTTAAAAAAGGAATGACTGAAGAAATTGATCGCTGTATTGAAGCTTACGAGCAGGCAAAACAAGGAAAAATAGTTGCTTTGGTCTCTTCTGGTGATATTGGTATTTATGGTATGGCCGGACCAACCTATGAAGTATTATTGCAATCAGGTTGGACACCATCAAGTAATATCAGTGTTGAAGTTGTACCTGGTTCTACCGCATTATCTGCTTGTGCCGCTCTTGTTGGTGCACCACTGACACACGACTTTTGTGCTATCTCTCTGTCTGATTTATTAACCCCCTGGCCAACCATTGCCAGACGCATTGAATCAGCCGGAAAAGGTGATTTTGTAGTAGCCTTATATAACCCTAAAAGTGGACGACGAACAGGGCAAATTATTGAAGCTCAGAAAATTTTATTACGCTATCGCTCACCTCAAACACCTGTTGCTATTGTTAAATCAGCCTATCGTCGAAAACAGAAAATTCAATATACCACTTTAAATAAGATGTCAGAATGCGATATTGGTATGCTGTCAACGGTATTAATTGGCAATAGCACCACCTTTATGCAAGAACAATTAATGATCACCCCTCGAGGTTATGCCAATAAGTATCAAAATATCACCGGTGATTTACATGAGGGAGAGAAAGCCGGACGCTCTCTGAATATGGGCTTGTCCTCATGGTATGAATGCATTATTGAATATGCAAAACAAAATCCTGAAAAAACCTTTCTTGAAATTGCCAATTATTTTATTACCACTGAGGCATCCGTATATTCGGCCTGGCAAATGGAACTCAAACCAATCAATCACATCTCAGTTATGCCAGCCGCAGACAGCTCTTTTATTGAGGGAAGTGGTGTTGAATCAATTCTTGAGCATATCATGAAGAAGAATTCATTTACTCTGATGGTCAATAATTATGGAGTTGAATTACAAGTAGAAGTGCAAAATAGTGATATTTTTATTAATCAGGGAGTGATTAACATACAAAATGAATACATTTCCATAAATATAGAACAACAGACCATCGAACAAATATGGTTGATAGAAAGAGCACAGTCTAAACAATTCACTTTTACCAATTTTGAAGGCAAAACACTTTTTAGTGTGGAGGAAATTAATGATTAGAAAACAAATAACTATTTAAACCTTTATTTAACTTTTTATTTAACCTTTTTTTAACCCTTTTTTTACAACATGCAGAGGAATTAATCATGCACATAGAACCAGGAATCGTTGACGCAACAAAAATAGGCCTGTCATACGCAACCGCTATTGGCGCATTTGCTCTAACAGCTAAACTTTCATTTGATCATATTAAAGACAGTAGCATCACTTCTTTATTAATCAAATCAATTTTGGCTATCATTTCGGTCTTTGTTTTTTTTGAAGTATTTCCACATCATTCAATTGGTGTCTCAGAAGTCCATTTGATCATGGGGTCAACCTTATTCTTATTATTTGGACTGGCTCCGGCTGCTATTGGTCTGGCACTTGGTTTATTAGCTCAGGGAGTATTCTTTGCCCCATTTGATTTACCACAGTATGGAATGAATGTAACAACATTGATCTTACCATTGGTGCTAATGTCTTATTTAGCAAAGAAAATTATTAAGCCTAAGACTGCTTATAAAGATATTTCTTATGCACAGGCTTTAAAACTATCAACAAGCTATCAGGCTGGTATTGTTACCTGGGTTGCTTTTTGGGCTTTTTATGGACAGGGATTTGGTGCTGAGAATCTTGCATCAGTTGCTTCTTTTGGTTCAGCTTATATGCTGGTTATTATTGTAGAGCCACTTGCTGATTTAGGATTATTGGCATTGGTAAAAAATATCAGTATGTTCCAAAATAGCAATTATATTTCCAGTCGTGTTTTTTTTGCAGAAGATAATACATAAAAAAGCGATGAATCAACAATATTAGTTGGTATTTTATTATTGCTTACTAAAATTGAATTTGCTTATCACTATGGCAATAATGATGCTATTGCCATAGCATTTAACTTTTTCTTGATTTTTTAGCCTTGTAATGCCCTATAGTCTTTATTGCTTTGTATAATCCACTATGTCTGTTCTTAGTATATTCCCAGCAGCCAAAAAATGATTTCCCAAATATCCTTTTGTCCTCAAATAGGAAAACTTTTAAAAAAATTTAAGAGCCCTCGTAACCCAATAATCCTTTTCAACATAGACCTGAGGCAAACCAATAGCCTCAGCGGTTACTTCCACTAGTTCGGCAAAAATTTCCCTATCTTCATGCAGATTCATTATTGAATATTCCATTCTTTGGCCATTGGCCAATTTGATTCATCTAACTTTAATTTATAGATGGTCGTGGGATTAAGTGAAAGCGCTAAACTGTCTGGCAGGGATAATTTTAAACTTGAAAACAACAAACCAACCAGTGCCTTAACTTGTGGACTATAGTAGCTCATCGCTAATTTCAACAAACGCTTCTGCTCACGAGCCGATAATTTCGACATATAGCCACTCATAATCTTAAGCAAGAGATTGACATCAGAATCTGATATTTTCTTTATGTCTTTCAGCACATCCAGATATTGAAGCAGCTTGACGTCCTTTTCCTCTATAGGAATACGTGTTACTACTGTTTTAATACGGATTGTGCCAAATTCTTTTTCCTGGCGACCACCATTACAGGCAATAGTAATAGTACGCGGAACCTGCGTTGTAAGCCCTAGCTTATTATAGAGAGACAGCCCTGTTATATAGCCGCGCAAACGCCCATTTTTATACAACATTGAGCGTATCAGTTCACTATCCGAAGGCTTTCTAAGGCCAAACAATCCTTTTTTCGGGACATAAAATTTCCCTTTAGAGAACCGCTCCAGCCTCTTATCAGACACCATGCGGCCAATCGCCTTGATTACAGCACTGGGAGACTTAGCATAGCCTGGCAGCTCTTGATAGCCAAATATCTTCCCCATAGGCATGGCTTCAACGCTGTTTTGAATAGTTTGTGCAACACTCATATGTATCTCCTTATATTTAAGAATATAGCATTGCACTTAATTGTACAAGTTTTTACTTCTATAAACATGACATATATATTTTAATAATCCATTATTCTCGGTTTTTCTATGTATTTCTGTTTTTAAGTCTAAATCATACTGCAACTGGCATACTTCCAATAAGGCTCTAGCAAACTTCGTATAAATAGCCGCATCCCCAACCGGCAAACGGTTGGTCAGGATTGCACAAGGGCAGGAACGCTCTTCTAAAGAGCGTGATTTAACGGACGGGGAAATAAGCAAGCATTTGCCCAGTAGAAAGATTAACCCCATGTTAAAACTATCCGATATTATATCGGGTTTTAACGTACAGAGTATTTTCCACAAAAACATAAATAGCAACAGATATATTGCTTTTCATCAAAATCCCACATCAACTGCTAAAAAGCAATTTATTTATTGCTTTTTTAGAAAAAAGAAACTAATGTATTTCTTATAGTATAAAAGCAATATATGAGTTTCCTATGATGAGATCATTACTTGAACAACTAAAAAAACGCAGATTAGCTCTCGGCCTAAAGCAAAAAGACATGATGCTTCGTATCGGCGTATCACGCCAGCAGTACCAGCATTTAGAGTCAAAGGGCAATCCCAGACTAGACACATTTGAGCTTATTGCCAGAGGGCTTAAAAGCAAGCTGCTTTTGATCCCAGAGGAAAAGCTAAATGCAGTAAGAGCAATTTTAGAGGATACAGATGCCAGGCATCAGAACCTATTATCGTCTGCAACCACTTACGATAATAGCGCTGAATGGACAACGGGAGAGAATGATGGAAATTCTATTGCAGATGATCCATGGAAAGACATACTGGAGGGCGATGAATGAGCGCTCCAGAAAACATAGATGAAATTAGCGTTTTAAAACTTACCTTACATGGCAAGCTCGTAGGATATTTGGCTGGATTTCAAAATGGTCGAAATGTTTTGAGCTTTGCGGATGAATTCAAACACAATCCTTCACGTCCAACATTCAGCCTGATCACACATCCAAATTTCCCAAATTCAAAAAAGCTCATGTCAAAACCATGGGCGAAAAATATAAGACTACACCCTGTTTTATCCAACCTGCTCCCAGAAGGTGCATTGCGGGAATTGATCGCCCAAGGTTTAAAAACCCATATCGACAACGAGTTTCAGATTTTTTCATACCTCGGCCAAGACCTGCCAGGAGCATTAGTTGCCACACCGATGGAACCCGAAGATGTACCCGAGAGTGTGCTAACCACCCATGGCAAAGCCAAAGCCATAAAACTCGAAGATAATGATAGAGAAAATAAATTCTCCCTGGCTGGCATTCAGATGAAGTTTTCTATGAAGGAAAAGGATGGCCGCTACAACCTGACTAAAAATGGCGAGCCAGGTGACTGGATCATCAAAACCCCATCCACCAAACATCAACACCTGCCTTTAAACGAATATACAGCAATGTCCCTGGCAGCTTTGGCAGGTGTAGATATCCCTGATACTAAGCTCATCGAGCTTGATAAACTAGATAATCTGCCACAAATTAATCTACCGGATGAAAAGCTGGCTTTTGCCATCAAACGATTTGACCGCAAGGGCAATACAAGAATTCACATGGAAGACTTTGCACAAGTCTTGGTTAAGTACCCTCACGAAAAATATAACTCTGCCAATTATGAGCAAATTGGCAAAGTAATTTACAATTTTTCTGGTGATGGCTTAGCTGATGCTCAGCAATTCACCAGACGATTACTGGTAAATATATTGCTGGCCAATGGTGACGCCCATCTAAAAAATTGGAGCCTTCTGTATCAAGATCAGATTACGCCAAGACTGTCTCCTGCATATGATATCGTCACCACCAGCGTTTATATTGAAGATGAAAAAGAATATGCCTTAAACCTTGGTAAAACAAAAAAGTGGTTTTCAGTGACGGAGGAAAATTTTCAGCATTGGGCAAATAAATCCGGTATTCCTTGGCGTGCAATCAAACCGCATGTCAACGATACCATGGAAAAAGTGCGTAGCTTGTGGCCCAAAGCTTTAAAAGATTTACCAATGGATGAAGAGCATAAAGACAAGCTCAAAGCTCACTGGCTTAAGCTTAATGCCAATTTCAAAATAGAGGCTTAGACCAGCAATCCCTATTTATGAAGAAGAGCTCCCGCTAAAGGTATTGGGTTAGGAAAGGTGGATCACTTTTAGATGTGGTTCAATAGCCTGACTACAAAATGGTGCAACGGTATGCCCATTTTTCACATTAGCATCTGCAACAATATGTAAAAAGAACTGCTATGAATTCCCCCACAAAGGTGAATTTTTGGCAATAAAAAAGCCTGACTTCTTTCACTCTAAGTGATTGAAAATCAAGCTTTAAATATTTGGTAGCGGGGGCACGCAGCCAACTCGATCTACTTTTTACCGCGCGTAATATTTCTGCCTCGATGGGGGTGGATAATGTCTGATAAATCCCCAGAAAATCAAGAACATAAAAAAAGATCTAAATATCCAGCGCCATTTTCCATGCGTTTTACCGAAGATGAACGCAAATGCCTGAAGCTTGCAGCGGCAGGCAGACCACTGGCTGCATATATAAGGTGGCTGATCTTTAAAGAAGATATGCCAGAGCTGCCAAAAAAGCGCACCCGCGAGAAAACTCCACCCCAAGACCACAAGCAGCTTGCCAAGCTTTTAGGCGTGCTTGGACAATCACGCATCGCAAATAACATTAATCAGCTCGCTAAGGCTGCCAATTCTGGCAGTTTGCCTGTCAATGAGGAAATCATCAAAGCTCTGCAAGATGCCGTGAAGTCAGTTCAATGGATGAGAAATACCCTTATTAAAGGTATGGGGCTGAAATCTCAAAGTGCATCCGAGGAAAATTCCGATGATCCTTAAAGGCAATCAACGAGCTGGAGGACGGCAAATGGCGGTTCATCTGTTAAATGGTGAACAAAATGAACATGTAAACGTCCATCAGGTTCGGGGGTTTATTGCCTCTGACGTACTAGGCGCGCTTAATGAAGCCTACGCCTTGTCCAAAGGCACACAATGCAAGCAGTTCATGTATTCCCTTAGCCTTAATCCGCCTCAAGATGAGCGCGTATCAATATCGACATTTGATGAGACATTAGATCGAGTAGAGAAGAAACTTGGCCTTGAAGGGCAGCCGCGCGTGGTGGTCTTCCATGAAAAGGAAGGCCGCCGCCATGCGCATTGTGTCTGGTCACGAATTGATATTGATGAGATGAAAGCTATCAATATCGCCTTTCCCAAGCGCAAGCTAAATGAAATAGCCAAATCCCTGTATTTAGAGCATGGCTGGAAAATGCCTGACGGCTTTAAGAACAAAGCTCTCAAAAACCCACTGAACTATAACAGAGCTGAATGGCAACAAGCCGCGCGCATTGGCCGCAGACCAGCCGACATTAAACGCGAGCTGAAAGATTGCTGGGCTGTCTCTGATAGCAAAAAGAGTTTTGAGAATGCCTTGAGGAAAAGCGGATATTATTTAGCGCGTGGTGACAGGCGTGGATATGTTGCCATTGATATCCATGGCGAAGTATTTTCCCTTAGCAGGCAGTTAGGCCGCAAAAAGAAAGAATTGGCGGCGCGTCTTGGTGAGCCTGAGGAATTACAGTCTGTTTCCGAAGCCAAAACCACTATAACCAAACAGCTTTCTACGCTCTTCAAACGCTACACCGGAGAATTAAAAACAGAGCACCAAAAAGGAATGCAGCCCCTGCTCCGCACAAAGAGGGCAATGACCAAGCAGCATCGCAGCGTGCGCACAAAATTAGATGCCTATCAGAAAAAACGCTGGCAAGGCGAAGAGCTAAAACGCTCCAGCCGTATTCGCCGAGGATTTAAAGGCATTTGGGATAAGCTTAATGGAAGGTATTTCAAAACCAGAAAGCTTAATGAACAAGAAACTTGGAAATGCCATTCCCGTGATCAAAAGCAGCGTGAAGAGCTGATCCAAGAACAATTAGCTGAGCGCCAAGCTTTGCAGTCACAAATCAATATTTTACGAGAAAAAAATAATATCGAGCGGAAAAACCTTATCCGTGATCTGTCACATATCGCAAAAAATGAAGAGAGGAAAATTCACAAGCAGGAAAAGGAACCAGTCAAAACCAAGAGGCAGAGCAAAAATCGAACTCCTGACTATGAAATTGATAGCTCTGATAACGATTTTGAACCAGAAATTTAAATGGGTGAGCGTAAACAGAATGAAAGGAATAAAAAAATGGCTCTCTATAAATGTAAATGTTGCGGAAATTCATATCACTGGCGCGAAGCCTTCGCAAAATTCGGACATGAAGATGGTGATGGACAAATCCAAACATTGCGCGTTGGTCACGCCCTTCAAAAAGCAGGCTACCGTGTCAGCTATCTTTGGTGGAGGCCTCACAACACAATAATTTTTTCAATCAGGAAGAATGGCATTGAGTATATGCCAAGTAAAAATTCTGGTTATTACATAGGCTATAGTGATCCGATAGAATATTTACCTGTAAATATTCTAAAAATATTAGAAAAGGAATTTCCTACGCCTATTCTTTTTCGTTAATGACTTTAGAATAAAAAGCGGAGGCGTTTATTCTGCCGCCAAAAAGCACCATCTTTTGGCGGCGCAAATTTTTACCCCAACCGATAAAAGGCCTTCAATGTTTTACTTTTAAAGTGTATACAAGGTAATATAGGGGATATACAGATCTGTATATATCTGTTGACAGAACCATTGTAAAAGCACCTAAATCTGATAGTTATACGAAGTTGTAGATTTAAATGTTAATCAACAATTAGTAACCACCAAGAGACTAGATATAACCAGTATTTTAAAGGTTCATAACAAATGAATGAAAAGAAGGACAAAATTGAATATTTAGAAAGTGGTAACCGAGAGGTGATTACGGACTACTATGTCCCAAATGATATTGTTGAAGAACCAAATAGTTTTAAGTTCAAGGTATTTATAAGATTAAATGCTAAGAAAATAAAGTTTAAAAATGTTTCATTCATGCACTGCATTTTTGACAGTTGCTATTTAAATAATTGTGTATTTGATTCATGTGACTTCACTGGTTGCAGGTTTCTTGGATCAAATTTCCATCAGACAGCTTTTAGAGGATGTGATTTTAAATTTGCAACATTCGAACGTAGCCAATTTGATGACGATATACTAACAAGCGAGGCTCCTAGAGAAGAAAATCTCAGAATGCACTTTGCACGATCATTGAGGGTGAACTTTCAACAGATTGGCGATGCAAAAGCAGTAAATAAGGCAATAACTGTAGAGCTAGAAGCAACATCAATCTATTTGTACAAATCTTGGAGGTCTGGAGAAACATACTACAAAGAAAAATACCCAGGCTTTTTCAATGGCATATTACAATTTTTAAAATGGTTAGAGTTCTGGGCGCTAAACTTTATTTGGGGCAATGGAGAGAGTATATTAAAGTTTCTAAGAACAATCATAATTACTCTCATCGCAATTGCGATATATGATACTAATACAAACGGTAGTCCATTAAACATTGGATTCTACTGGACAAGTTTTCTCAAAGCACCAGCAGTATTCTTGGGAGTAGTATGTCCACCTAATTTTACAGTAGGGGTGCTTTCATTTATCACAGGAATAAAATTTGTTTCATTTGCGCTGTTAACAACATTGCTAGTAAAAAGGTTTAGTCGGCGATGAGCACTCACTTATATGCTTTTGGCTCAATATGTAGGGGAGAAGTGGATGCGGCATCAGACATTGACTTACTTGCTTGCCTATCCGCACCAAATCCTGAAATTGTTCCAGAAAAGTTCTCAATATATACATATGAACGTATTAGGGAGTTGTGGCAGGAAGGAAACCCTTTCTCATGGCATTTGCACTTAGAATCTAAACTAATATATTCATCTGATGGGTCAGATTTTCTTATGGAACTACAAGAGCCATCAAAATATAAGAAGGTTTCAGAAGATTGCATGAAATTTAATAAACTATTTCTAGAGTCTTATCATTCTCTGATGGAATCTAGTAATAGCATAGTATTTCATCTTTCATGTATGTTTCTCGCTACAAGAAATTTTGCTACTTGTTATTCACTCGGAACTGGTCAGCCAATATTCTCTAGAATGTCTCCTTTGCTAATAGACCGAAAATTACCTATTGCTAAGGAAGATTTTGATATATATGCTCGTGCTCGAATTTTATCTACTAGAGGATACGGCTCAACCATATCAAAAACAGAGGTGAATATGGCTAAATCCTCTGCTCTGGTTATTCAAGATTGGATGAGAGAATTATCGCCTAATGGAGATATGCTATGAGTGAATTCAATAACCGTATTGCAGCACAGCGAAAGATTTTATCAGGTGTTAACTGTGGTAAATGGGAAGAAGAGCTATTTGGTCTTTCAAATGGTGCTATTAATCGTTGGATAAATGTGAATAAGCTTGAATCTGATTCAGCGTTGATTGAATTAATTTTCCAAGTTGCTGATAAACTTTTTTTCCTTTCAAATAAAAGCCAAGAGCAAATCACCGAGGAATATAAACATTTGTCTGGTGAGGTATCTATCTTAACCGACCAAATTAAATGCGAAGTTATGAATACAACTGGCCTTACAAAGACTTACACTCAGACAAAATAAATCTACGTCGTTTCTCTCTTTATTCTAATCGTATCTAAGGTGGCTCCTTCTCTGCCCTCCACTGGCGAAACAGTGGTCGAGATTGAGCGACGAAACGCTCACAAATACGCAGTGCTGTACTCTTCACCACTACACAATGTAAATATTGAAATTAGGTAGCTGCCGGATTACCCGGCAGCTTTTAAATTCTAATTATTCCAAAAGATATGAACTTCTTCGTATCCTGTTTCAATGGTAAATACATCACCATTTAATTCCATATCACGACCCATTTTTTTATAATCAATATAATATTGCAGGTGCTCAGGGATTTGGCTTGTTTCCTCGGCTAATTCTTCCGCATAATCAGCCAATGATTTATAACAACCACAATAACTTTCTTCTGCTGCCTTTCTGGCTTCTTCAATATCAGAAAAATGATCTAAAAGCTCTCCGCCTATCTCTGGATATTCTTCTATAAAAGATGCAACTTCATGAGCAGATTGTAAGCCTTCATACTCAGATAAACTATAACCGTTAAACCCTTCAAAATCATGTATTGCATATTCTTCAGCATCTGGCTCTGGGCTTTGTGCAAGCATATTATTAACTTGTTCTTGAATATCGTCTAGGTCTTGGGTCGCATCAATCCAAACACCGTGTAATTTGCCGTTGTTGTAAGCTGCTAAATCTGCAACATAAATTCTGATTTCTTCACACATTTTCTTTTCTCCTAAATTCGCTGTTAAAGTTCTTAGCGAAGCGTTTTGCCTCGCTGATGAACTTCTGGCGACTAGGCCGACTAGGCGGGGGTGAAAAAATCCAGAAAAATTGCGGAGGGTCTGCCCAATGAAATGGTTAAGGCGGAAACCGTCATTATTCTTGATTTTGAGGGGATGCAATGCTCCTCATTCTTTTCAATTAACACACTACAGGCTCTCTTGTTTTTTTAGTGGCCAACAATTTTGTTTTTCAGCCTCTCTTACTCCTTTTGTATGAGTGGCGTTCTTTCTTCCTTTTTATAAAACCGATCTTATTGCGCAGTTGGTCATTAGAACTGCAAGCGTGAGTATCACGCTTCTCCATATATTTCGACCAAAGGTGCAGTCCATTTCCTCCCACGCACACGGCGGCCTTACAAAAGGTCGCAATAACGCGACCTCCCAAACAGGAGGTAAAAATGAAACTGATAACAAGATTTGAAATGGCAGTTAAAAATGAAAGTGAGCTGCATGGTTTATTAAGAAATGCTTTTAACGAACTTGCTAAAAGTGATCCAAATACAATTGAGCGAACAAACGCTCTGACTTCTATCGAGAATATTCAAATAGAAATTGGTTCAAGGGTTTTAAGCCCTTGAGCTATCTAGACTTTCTTAATTCATCCATTTTTATCAGATTTATGTGTTTTTCCTTAATTCCCAAATTGAGTAATGTCTCTTTATGTGAGCCATGTTCTTTCTGCGAATAATAAGACACTGTAAATATAGGGCTACCGTTAATGACCCGCGTAATTTCTTCAAAGTAAGGCATATCTATTTCCGACAACGAGTGCCCCAGTACAAATACTTCATCAACGTTATGGATTTTATTGTAGAAGATAGAATTTAATAAAATCACCTCTTTTGTCTGTTTAAATGTCCTGAAAAAATAGTCTAACAGCTCTTGCTTCCCAAGTTCGAAAGAGTAATCGTAGCTATCACTCATCTGTTCTATCCACATCTCCATCTGCTCTGGAGTAAGATCATCTGGCGGACTAGGGTCTTCATTTTTAAAATTATCAGGTTCAATACCATGACCTAAAATCAAATCGCCACTACCAGTTTGGGCTTTACCATGGATGTAATTAATATTTTCTTCTGGGATTCCATAATAGTGTTCTAGTGTATCTGTATAGTTAAATGACAAATATAGTGCGCTATTATCAAGATAGAGCTTTGAATCAGAATTTAACGGCAGATATTCAACTGCAAGAACAAACTCTCTAAACGCCTTAAAGAGATTTGTAGTGAGGCTATCAACAACCATCTCCATATCAATGGAGAAGGTTCCCCAATCTCGATCTCTAAATTCAGATGAACTAGGATTAGCCAGTGAGCCACTATGAGCTTCAAAAGCTGTTTCAGGGTCTAATAGGGATAAACTTTCTTCAAATTCATTCCAGAGCGCATCATAAGTTGGCTTTTGTGTATAACCATCTAAATCAGAAAATCCATAATATTCAATGAGCCGATCATATATAACTGGATACTTACTTTTAAGAAATAGGCCAAAAGACCGATAACTTGTATCAAGATTATGATGAAGATCAAACCCATTACCAATAATATATAACTTCATCTGTATTAGTTCTCGTTTATCCTGACATATTACTTGCAAAAGTGAGAGTTACCATCATGAAACACCACGTTTTCTATGCTCGGATTTTCGCCAGTTTCTAAGTCAACGAACAATGTATATTTATATCCAAGTTGCTCCCTAAAAGCTTTTAGCTTAGCTTCATCCTTGAATCTGTTTTCTCTGTTACTTACTTTTTTTACCTCGATAGCTAAGAGGTTATCGTTTGTTTTCCGCCGATGAACTATGACATCTGGTATGACCTTTCGATCTTCTATATCTCCATTTTCAGACAATGCATATTTCAAGGATTTAATAGCACCCTGATCTCGATTATATTCACAATCCACATTCCATCCATGGGAAACTAATTCAAACTTCCTAGCAAGCCTGTTTGAAATGGCCTGCTCACTAGCATCGACTTCCAGTAAATCCCGTTCTTCATTTACAAATTCATTTAGCAGTGTAGCAATATCAATATTTAGTTCATCTATTCGCATTAATGACCCCAATGTTCTTTTTCATAGACACTTTGATCTCCTCGACCTAAAGGTTGAGAAGAGCAACCAGTCCGAATGAAAAAATCTTCCCGTCCTTCAAATGTTGTAAACACAGGCTTACTGCTCTTTGCTATCTTAATACGGCATATTTGTGAATCATCATAATTTGGAAATGTGATTTTGATATGAGAAGTAAAGCCACCACCAATATATTTTTTAATCAACTCGACTAGGTGCAACTCAAAACCATCAATATTCTTTTTGCTTAAAGTCTCAATATCATTTTCCAAACCTAGAGCATTTTGATTATCATCAACACCGATGAACAGATTTCCTCCTTCACTATTCAGGAACGCGGCAATCGTCTTGGCAATAACATATTCCAACTTCTTATTGACCTCGCCTGCACGAAGGTCATAGCGCAGAGTAGATTTAAACTCTACAGTATCGCTCTCGCCAGAAAGCATTAACTCTTCTATTTCTTCATTAGCTGGCTCTGTGTGGCTTAGATCAATACGTGATTTAAGCTCATGATAAATTAACTTGGCGCGAGATTGCAGGAACGTATCATAATCATCGCTTTCAATTCCGAAACCATCAATGCCGATAAAATGAGAGTTAAGTGCTTTGTTTATATCTGGATTTTCATCATGAAACTCATTGATATAATTTGAAGGTGCTTTTGCCCCGATTTTACGTTTGTTTAATTGATCACTCACAAAAGTAATGTTAATCAGACTATTACTGTTTAACGGTGTTTTGTTTTTCAAATAAGCTTTAGGAAAAAAGTGGTGATAGTTTTTACTGTTTGCGACTTTTAACCACGAATTATCGAGAATGACTTTTCCGTTATCTTGAAAATCCTTAGGTTCTTGATATGCAAGCAAGCAAAGAACGGCCTTACAGTAACTATTTCCAGCACTAAAATTTGTATCTATCAATGCCTGTGGCGAGTCAAGGTCAACCTTGATATCACTGTAATCTGGTCGCTCATTATTCAAGATAGAATCAATACGTTTAATATCTTGCGCTAACCTAGATTCACTAGAGCTGGAATACCTGAATGACAGAGACATACGCCAGAAGAATTCTTCGAGATGTTTTCTCTGGTCTGCATCAGGTTTATCTTTTTTAAAGTAAAAGAAATAGGCGAATGGAACTAACAGTGAATCATAAGGTAAAAGTTGGGAAACTGGGATGCGGTATGTAGTTCTAAAATAATCAATGCTATCTTTAATCGCAGAAATACCTAAATCCCAATTGTCGATAATCAACTGCTTATCTAAAGATAATATCGTTTTACGTTTACATTCTTTCGTGCGACTTAGCACCAACGAAAGCAAGCTCAATATGACGGTACTTGATACACCTTCATATTTTATATCCTTAAGCTCCTTTATGAGGTCTCCCCACTTTACCTGCATGTCAAATTTTTGCTGTTCGTCATATGTTTTTGCAGACATAATCTCAAACAAGGTGAGAGTTTGACCACCTGTATTAATACGCGTAAATACCTCAATGGCAGAATCTATATCTTCTTTTCTTAGAACTACTGTTGAGAATTCATATGTTTTAAAAGCTGTAGAATAAGAATTAATCGTTTCTAATTCATCCTCACTAAATCGATCTGAAAGTTCTCTAGCTTTGCTGTAACTAAAGTTCAAAACATCGTGCAGAGATAGATATTTTTCACCTATTGGCTCTGCTGTAATTAACTGCTCATCATTGACATCTATATCGCCATCCAGATTCACAAATATATTACTGTAATCAGTAATCTTCTTTTCGCCAGTTTTCTGAATTTTTGCTCCAAGATATGCTGCAAATAGTGAGGTAATCCGCTGTTGTCCATCTAAGACATATTGAACTTTAGTTCCCTCAGGGGTATCAGGGATATCCAAATTACCAACATTTTTAATATCATTTATTCGCTCAGATGTCTGCCATAGAATAAATGTACCAATGGGATATCCTTTAAGGATACTGTCCAATAGACTAGCCGTTTTATCAATGCTCCAAACAAACTCACGTTGAAATTTTGGTATTTTAATAATACCTTTTTGTATTTCTGATATCAGATCAGAATATTTTTTTGAGTCTGGCTTGGGTTGTTCAAAACTCATTCTATTTCCTTTTTATTTTCATTCAGAAGATCTGGTAGTTTCAGCTTCTCAGCAAAGCTTTGATTTCTTAAATGCGCTCTCATTTGTAGAGAGGATAGCTTAACCACTTCTATTTGAAGTGTTGCGATGGTGTCTCGATTTTTATCGAAAGACTTTATTGGTGTATTTGCTTTCAACCAATCACCACTCACTGTTTCTTCGTAGTCACCAGGAAGGTCAATCGCCGCATTGATTTTTTCTCCAATTAAGTAGCAATAAAATCTATCAAGTTTCTGATTGCTATAATTTGCAATAAGGTTGCAGTATTTTGTCATTTGGTTCAGATGATCTGTCAAGTCAACGTCTGGTGCTTTTAATTCGACCATCACACATTTCCCCTCTTCAACAAAAAGAAAAATATCTGGCCGTCTATCTATATTAAGCCCCAACTCCATAATCTTTTCATCAGGAATGTCTTCGAGAAGATTATTTCCTTGGCTATCCTGAATCTGTTTTAAAGGCAGGTCTGAACAACCATGAAAATGAAGGAATTCTTCATCCAATATCCATAGATCATTTAATACTGAGGTATCTGAGCTTTTTCTCTTTAGTATAAGATCATGAACCAATCCCTCTTTGTCTTTATTCTGCCCCTTCATTCTTGGCTGAGATTGATAATCAAGCTCTTCTGCAAGAATTTTTTTCAATACATCTGCTACCATTTCTCGCCTAATAATATACCGGCTTAACTCTTCTTTATTTTGTTCTTCGATTAAAGACGATAATTCAATAGTCTTTTTCTTAAGCTCATCCTGATAATTATCTGCGGTTGGGTTCAACTCATTTAAGCTCTCATGTAATTTTTTAGCTTGAAACCCCTTTTTAGCTAAACCATTAGACTGTTCAGCATAGATTTTTCTAGTTATTATTTCTTCATTATCAGTCAAATTGATTTTTGCTTTCAAAGCCACCTCAATTGGAATTCCATGTGCTCTAGCGATGCTTTCGACATCTTTTTCTTGTTCGTTTCGAAGGTCAAAGATATCCTTATATATACTTGGTATAACCTTGTTGACCTGTTCTTTAATGCTGTCAAAAAACAAGAACTCTTCATCCTCATTAAAAAACATATCACTTACCGATGCTTCTGTTTCTTTTTTGTCTGGAAAACAGAAACGATCAACTGTATCACTTACATTTTCAGGCTTATCTAAAACATCTCCATAAAATGCTGTTAAATATTTAAATCCATCAACACTTTCATTTTTCTTTATTTGTTTAAATGCTAAGGCTTGAACGGGCATATCTTTGCTGCACAGGTAAACATCATTTTTTTCTAAATTACTCTCTGGGACTTTAAAATGTGCCCATTTTATAACTTCATCCTTTCCTTTAACGGGTTTCCATACAACTTTATCTGCTTTGGAATCCTCAATTTTTAAATAAGGTACTTTTATATCACCAGTTGCTTGAGGCTCAGGCATATTTTCTGATGTTAAAGTCTGGCTACCGACCTCATCTCCATCTTTCATAAATATGACTGTGATTTTTGGAACGTTTAAATCTTCCTTTTTGGTATCAAGATAAAAACGTAAAAGAAAATGTCTTTTAATTTCTTTAAAAATTCCATCAATTGACAATTCATCAAAAAACACCTTCTCGTCACCTTCAAAAGCGCCGCCAGACAAAGTGATTTTAGTTAAAAATGCATCGTCAGAACCACAAACATCATCTTTGTGATCCTGAGGAAAATGTTTGCTGCTACAGGTAAACGTTCGTTGTCGTGCTACCCCATCAATCTTATATTTACTATCGACTTCAATTTTATCAAAGCGATGCAAGAACTGTAGGCGACCTGTACCTTTATTATCGTACCCCTTACTTTTATCAAAAAACTCTTTGAAGCGTTTATAATTTTCTGGCGTAAATCCTGCGCCATTATCTATAATTTCTATCCTTTGTAATTCTTTTATCTCATCTATCAAACCAGTGAAGTGCAATGTAACAGTAATAAAAAATTCTTCATTATCAAAATATTCTCGTTGTGAAATAGCCTCTAATGAATTTGTAATAGCCTCAAACAAAGGTGTCAGCGGGTACTTGGACTTTTTAATTAAATCCATAGCCCCGCTTATATTCATTATCGCTGTGGCGTTACTCATTGTTTCAACCATTTCTATTTATCCTCCACAATAACATCAAGCTTAGGCAAAGCATTTACTATTATTATAGTTTTTAAACTCACAGTGATAACACGCTGGAATATTTTAATTTTAAAGCTCATATAAATAACCCATAATCGATAAAATCACTGTCTCATCCTTTTATCTATATATGCATTTTTATTAATATGACGAACTAGCTCTATAACCTTTTTGCTATCATCTTCATCAAACACACCCGCTATGCCCTGATCATTAATAAGAGTAAATGGAGTATCGAACATTATATTTGGCTCCATTGTTCCATTTTTTATCAAGTACTCAACAACTTCATCTAGAAAAGCCATTTGATCAGGATGTAAAGGAGCTTCTGATAAAAATTCTGAGAATGCTTCCTTCGCTGCCTTTCGGCTTAAACCTACTACTGAGCGCACCAATACACCTAATGGTTTTTCACCAAATATTTTTTCATATTCTTCTCTGGGTATAACTCCATCGTCAGCAAACAATATATTCTCTAGTGCCGCCACATCTGTAGGAGAAACTGGTTCATTGTTTCTTAAACGCCGTATAGTGAGATGATCACGATGCTCATTAATGAAGCGTTGAACTCTTTTGCGGTAGTCTTTTAATTTTGGATCACCTTTTACAATCTTATGCTCAGTTGAATCGTCACCAATCTCATCTTCAAAATTAGTAAAGACATCAACCAAACCAGCATCTTTATCTATAAACCTTGTCAAATCGCGCAGACTGGTTCTTACATTCTCCAACATAGGCAGGGAAGCATCACTCCACCACTGGTCAATCTGTAGCTCTATTATCAATTCCATCTGAGCTGCAACGCTTGGGATAGCAGATTTATCTTCTAACCCTTTAGCTATTTCCTGTACTTTTATCCGATAATTTTCCTGTGCTTTACTGTTTTGTAAAATGGCTGTTTGTAGATTCAAAATAAGCAAATCAAATCGTCGTGAATATTCATCGTCATCATCTGCTGATGGTAAACCACTTAGCTTATTTTCTAATATAGCCTGATCATCATCCTTCAAAGATTCCCAACGTTCACGCTTAGCAAAAGTCTCTACGTCTTTACGCTGCTTGCGAACAATAAAATTATCTAGGTTCATTACAGCAACAGCATTATGCATCTGATCTTTTAAGTTTTTACCAAAGTTTGCCAGCCCATCATCCTCTGGCTTAGCGTTTTGCAATGTCACAGCTAATTCTAAACGCCGCTTAAATATTTTTTGTTTAACCGATTCCTGAACACCAGAATCATAACCTTCTGGATTGGCGTCAAAAAAATCTAGATTCTGGCAATAATCAAAAACAACAAACTCTTTCTTATCATTACCCGGTTCAAATAAGTCTTCGCATAATCGCGTACCTCGGCCAATCATCTGCCAGAATTTTGTTTTGGAGCGCACCAGTTTAAAGAACACCAGATTTACTACCTCTGGCACATCTATACCTGTATCCAGCATATCAACTGATGCAACAATGTAAGGATCTTTATTTTTAATGCTAAAATCATCAATCAGGCTTTGAACATATTTAACTGAATAATCAACTCTACGGCAGAACTTGCCAGCCTGAGCAGGGTAGTTGAGGTCAAAATGTTCAACAATAAATTCAGCATGTCTTTTGTTTTTAGCGAAGATGATGGTTTTTCCGAGCTTGTCACCACCTTCAACCTTGATCCCATTTTCCATCAAGTGCATAAGAACTTTATTGACGGTATCTTTGTTGAATAACCATTGATTGAGCGCAGAAGAACCAATTTCTTCTTTCAGTTCACCACTTTCCTTATCATAAAACTCTTCCTGTAATTCATATTCTTCCTGCTCTTCGTCTGAAAGGTCTTTGTATTTTATCCCTTCACGCTGAAATTTCAGAGGTACAGAAATAGCGCGCGGTGGTACTAGGAAACCATCATTTACCGCCTGTTCTAATTCATAGGAATAAGTTGGTTGGTGATCTTCCAACTCAAACAATTTATAAGTGTTGCGATCCACCTCACCTCTTGGTGTTGCAGTCAGACCAAGCAACAGTGAATCAAAGTAATCGAATATAGCACCATATTTCTGATAAACAGAGCGATGGGCTTCATCAATGATAATCAGATCAAAATGCCCAACACTGAAAACTTCTTTCTGATCTTTTTTCGTGCCATCAATACAATTGAGCATCGTTGGGTAGGTTGAAAACAGCACACGCGCATCTTCCTGCGTCTTGTCCAATAGACTGGCAACGGAAACATGGGGGAGATGCCTGTTAAATTCACGCTTAGCCTGATTCACCAGAGCAACACGATCTGCAAGAAATAGTATCTTCCGCGCCCAACCAGCACGCAGTAACATATCTACCAAAGCAATGGATAAGCGAGTTTTACCTGTACCAGTTGCCATAACAACAAGACTCTTGCGTTTACGGTCTGTGCCAAAGTGCTCCATCACACGGGCGGCGGATTCCATTTGGTAATAACGCCCAGTAATTTCCTTTTTTGGTTGCATTAGGCTCAAATCTTGGCGGCTATTGCGCTGATTGATTTTCCATTGCAATTCATCACGGGTTGAAAATCCCTGTACTTCTCTAGGCGGGTAAAACTGATCATCCCACATCCAAGTGGTATAGCCGTTAGAGTAATAAATAATTGGGCGCTGACCATGATGCTTCTCTAAACAATCAGCATAGAGTTCCGCCTGACGTTTACCGACTTGAGGATCGCTACGAGTGCGCTTGGCCTCGACCAGTGCAAGAGGTTTGTTATCATCACCCCATAACACATAATCCACATATCCCGTGCCTGTACATGCACCTGAGGACGTAGGCATACAATTCAGGACTTCATATTCTTCCACATTCTCGGCTTTTGGATTCCAACCAGCCTCACGCAGCATGACATCAATAATCAGCTCACGAGTTTGCGCTTCAGTGTATTCGCTGCTTCCAATTGTTTTCTTATTGGTTTCTTTCACCTCTTGCAACAAAGCTAATTGCTCTTTGAGTGCAGCAAGTTCACTTTCAGTTTGAGTAAGCTTTGCCTTGGCTGTGGCGGCTGCTTCGTCCTTAGCAGTTAAATCAGCCTGTATTTTCTCAAGTTGTGCCACCGAAAAATGCGGGGTATCTGGCTCAGCTTTGGGAAGCCATGTAATTTGAAACTGCTCTGGCTTTGCTCCACCACGCGTATAAACACGCGACAACCAGCCTAAGAACTGGTGCAAGGCAACAGTTGCCTTTAATCCTTCTTGTTCAGATATATTTTCGTCACCATGCACGGCAATATTACCAAGGCGATGAATAAATTTAATATCATGAAACAAGCCTTTTTTGATATTCTTTGCAAAAGTCGGCTCATGAATCATCGCCGCCAGACTTTTCTCATAAGGAGTTTTTAGAGCGGTGTCATTGGCAAATAACCACTTGAGGGATATTTCCAATGTACGGCGTGCATAGATAGCAGCGGCACGAGGATCACGCAGAGCATAACTTTCCACCTGTTGCGCATCTTGTAGCAAGAAATCCCAATGCTGGGATAGAAATGAAAAGTTGCTATTATTATTTTGCGTCATCCCTGTCTACCTTTTACGCTGCTTCCGTTTGTTTAGTTAATTCGCCGTTAAAGGCTTGTTGCGTTAGAGAAGAAAACATATTATTTGCAAGCTCTAACTGCTTATTTAATACCTCTTTTTGTTTTTCTATGGCCTGCATGTATTCTATGAATTGTTGCTGAGCTTCTACTGGTGGGGCAATAATAGGGAACTGCTCTAAATGCACTTTGTTTATTTGCCTTTTATCAATACCTCCTACGCATACGCTCCGAATATAATCTCGATATTCAATTGTTGTAATAATGTATAAAACAAATTCTCTTATTGCTTCAGACTTAAGCCGTATCAAATACACGTGACCATTAATATTAACGCTATCATCTTCCCCTAGAAAAATTGATGCTCGACCCAGACTGCTATTTTCTGTATTAATTCTTCCCGTTTTAGTTATCAAAATATCTCCATTTTTCAAACTCGTCTTGTTCATTTTCCTATGGGTGGCTTCATCAATGTAAACTACATCATCTAACTCTAACTTTCTTCTCCATACATTTTGACTTCTTAAGAAAATAATTCCTTGCTTAACATATACCTTGCTACCTCCAATTGGGGTCGAACCGCTGCATATTTTTGTCGAGAGATTTTTTAACTGTTCTACTTTCCAGCCCTTTGGGTTACCCACCGGATCGCCAAACATATCGAGAAAGATAGAGCGCAAGAGATTATCGGTCAAGGCAATGGCTTTTTCCCGTTTCCGGCACAACGCATCAGCCTTATCCAAAATCGCAGCAATCCGCTTTTGCTCTTCTAATGGTGGAAGTGGAATTTTCATGTCTTCAAGTTGTTTTGCTGTTAATTGTGGGACAGCTGAGCCAGAACCTATTTGTTTAAAATATTTATTCAGTGATATTAAGTAATGGAGTAAATATTTTTCGCAAACAGCTTCTTTAGTTCGGATTATCATCATCTGAGCATTGATAAATCCCGTCTCATACATACCATCAAAAATACAACAGCTTCCTAATGTTCCTCTGAGTGTTATTATCAAATCATTTTTCTGTAATTTGCCTCTTCCCAGAGAATCAAACTTACCATGTGAGATAAAGTTCACCTCATCTAGTTGCAGGCGGTTGTTAGAAATGTTTTTGGTATTTAAAAACAGAATACCTTCTTGAACAATATCATCGCCACTTGGATAATTGCTAGAACGATCACCATTAATAAGCTCAGCCACACTACCTAATGGAACCAATAAACTCACAACATTGCCCTCAACTCTATCAGGTCACTTTGGATCTTCGCTTCCAAAATTTCCAACTGATCCAAAATTACCAATGTTGGTTCATACTCAATTTCTTTATACTCAATTTCTTTATAGCGATTAATTGAAAGCTCATATTTATTATTCGCAATATCCTGCTTATCCACAGTAAAGGCTTTGGATTTTTTATCAGAAAAATCACCTTTACCCTGTTTGTACTGGTGATACTGTTCAATGATATCAGGGATGTCGTTGGCTTCGATAGAAATACGCTGATCATTAAGGCTTAAACCATCGGCCTGCATATCATAAAACCAGACTTTATCTGTGCCACCAGAATCTGTGCGAGTGAAGATCAAGATCGCGGTGGATACACCAGCATAAGGCTTGAACACACCAGATGGCATAGAGATAACAGCCTCTAGTTTTTGATCTTCTACCAATGTTTGACGCAATTGTTGGTGAGCCTTGGATGAGCCAAATAGTACACCGTCAGGCACGATACAGGCACAACGACCACCGGCTTTTAATTGCTTGAGGAAAAGGCTAATAAATAACAACTCAGTCTTTTTTGTTTTACTAACTTGCAGTAAATCTTTGGCTGTGCCGTCATAATCTAACGAGCCTTTGAATGGTGGATTAGCCAGAATCAAAGTATACGCATCACGCTGATCTGTATGGTCTTCACTTAATGAATCTCGATCTTCAATCAATGGATTATCGATACCGTGCAAAGTCATGTTCATCGCACCAATACGCAGCATGGAGGAATCAAAATCTGAACCATGGAACATGTGGTGATGAAAATGTTCTTTCATATCCTTATCGCGCAAAATCTCTGGGTGATGATCTTCCAGATATTCCGCCGCCGCAACTAAAAATCCACATGTACCACATGCTGGATCGCAAATAACATCTTTTGGTGTAGGAGCTGTTAGCTCAACCATCATTTTAATAATATGACGGGGAGTGCGGAACTGACCGTTTTGTCCTGCTGTGGCAATTTTTGAAAGCATATATTCATACAAATCACCCTTTGTATCGCGGTCTTTCATGGGAATGTCATCAATCATATTGACGACCTTATCCAGAAGTGCGGGGTTAGGCATAATAAACACCGCATCCTTCATAAACTTGGTATAAGAGCTTCCCGCACGACCATTGAGAGATTTGATAAAAGGAAAGACTTCATCCTTAAATACATTAAACTTGCGCTCTGGCTCAAAATCTTTAAAGCGTGACCAGCGTAAGTGATCCTGACCATCTTCAAATATAGGATTAACAATATCTTCGCCCAATAAGTTTGCCTGAGCCTCTTTGGCCGTATGAATTTCATCCAGTCGTTTGGCAAAAAGCAGGTAGGTGATTTGCTCAATAACAGATAGAGGATTAGATACTCCACCCGACCAAAACGCGCCCCAAATCTGGTCTACTTTATTTTTAATTTCACCTGTGATCATAAAACTCTCTTAATTCTGATTTCGTTCATTAAATTCTTAACTTCTCTTATTTTTATGGATTGCTTTTTGATTGTGAATCCAACTCTCAATATCCACCTTTTTAAACCGCCACGAACCACCGACCTTGAATCCGGGAAGCTTGCCTTCCGCAGCCAAACGGTAAGCAGTCTTTTCAGCCAACTTCAAATATTCAGCAACTTCTTTTAAGGTCAAAATTTCGTCTGTCATCGTTATATTTCACTTAATTATCATATGAGAGAATAAAGGAAAATTAAGGAATTAACAATAACCAATCACAAGTAGTCATATGATTAATAAACACATCTGTTAAGTAGATCAAGAATATACCGCATCCAAGGATTATCCTTGGTCGTTTCCCACTGACGAAACAGTGGTCGTGATTGAACATCGAAATGTTCACGGCATCCAATCGGCGCACGGTTGGTCTTAATGAAATTATCGAGGGTATCCAAAGGGGCTATGAAATGCCCTTATGGTCAATGGGATTCCAAAGGGGAGATATGAAATTCTCCCTTGGCCATGGGGGTTTTGGGGGCAGCTTGGAGGCTCCCCTAAATGGTGATTGAACGACCACACGTTCACTGGTGCAGGAATGGCTCGATGCCATGAATGCGCCACACAAGCTCTTGCCTGAGAATGATTGCGAAGCAAGTATTAGAAGCTTAGAGCGCCTCCTGAGGATAGAACGGACGGGGAAACGTCCTTCTCAAGATAGGTGCATGTAGTAGAAAATTGGAGTCTTTTCCCAATTTTGTACTACATGCACACATCTTGCGGTCATCCTTATCCATTACCAAAAGCGGAACTATACTGTAATGCAGCGTAATTACCATCCCTCACTGGCCTTAGTCTTTACGGATGACGGTGGCACTAAGGATGCCACAAATATTGAAGTTAGACATTTGGCAAAGAAGCCTAACGTCTGCCTGCATTATATATTTTCAGCAAAAGTGTAAATTACTCCGGCAATTTAAGGCGCATCCAGATTGGCATATGGTCGCTAATATCATACTCAGCCTTATCGTAAATCGCCTGACGCTGGATATCTGTGACCTGATCAATCTCTTTGTCATGCAGTGCCGTGGCAATGAGATTGGCAATATTAAACACGCCGTAATCATAGCCTCCCGCTACACTACCAGCCACGTCATTATCATCAGGCGTAGGCAATCTAGGATCATTTGAGAAAATGCCAATTTGATCATATGTCTGCTTTTGCCGAAGCGCAGTTTTGATAATCCCGAGTATAGGATGTGTACTTAATAGCGGAAAGTTCGCATCAGCGGCCTTTTTGCTTTTGAGCATCGATTTATTGAGCCCCTTTAAAAACGCATCAATATCGTCCCTCATCAGCGGCACGCTATCAAAATCGAGATTACAATCACCCAGCAACATGAGATTGGGATGGTAAAGATTATCGACATATTTCGCGCGAATAGTCAGCCATTCGAGAAGTGATCTAAATTCCCATTCACGCTCATGCTTATTCTTGCCGTATAGAAGATGAGCATTAACCACCAGCAATTCGAATGGCTTGGCATTTGCCGCGCCTTTGATGTGAAAAGAAACGCAATGGGGCTGGCGAATAAAACTGACAAACTTGGGAAGTTATATTGGTGGTTTTGTAGGCGGTTTTTTTCCTTGTGCCTTTTTTTCTCTAACTTTATTTTCCAGTCTTTGATCTTATGCCAATGCTTCGACCATGCTTTGGAAAAGGACGTGCGATTATCATAAAGATTATTCGCAATCTCAGATCGATCAAAGGTAATGTCACTGGCCAAGGCTGTGCGTTTAACCCGCTTCCAATTAAAGAGATAACCAAGACGCTCGGTATTGCCTCTCGCACCTGGCTTCGCACCAGTTACATCAGAAACGACCATGCCATAATCATCGCCTAACAATTCAAGTAAATGTTCAAGGCCTGATAAATCATCCATGATTTCCTGTATGGCGATCAGATCAAATCGAGCAATGGTGTTTCTGAGGAACTCCCAACTTTGCGCCGTTCGATTAGAAACTGAGCCGAGCTTGCGAATATTAAAACTGCCAATAATAACGGAATCGGATCTGCGTTCGGGAAGGTCAAAATTATCAGCGGATTGAGCATTCAGGGCACTTATCTTTTGCCATTGTGCATCTGTGAAATGTTTAGCCATGAAACCAATTCTTCTTTTTTCAGTATAGAAACTTACATGTGGTATCCATGCTGTATTGAGAGTTCATTATAAAGATGAAATGTGTAATTACCAGCCAGCTCATGAGCTTCAGTTATTTACATCACCCTTCAGAATAATATATTCATCTCTATAACAAAATAATTATTCACTATGTGTTTATCAATACGAACAGATAGTTCTCTCAGAAAGTGAAAATTTCCCCCGCCACGTTTAGGGGGGTATAGCCCCCTGTGTCAGGGTAGTTGTCACCTAAACTAAAATTAACAGGAGACAACGTATATGAGTAAGAAATACAGTGAAACATTCAAGAAACGCGCAATAGAAAAAGCATTAACTCGTGGCAATGGTGTCAGCATGGATAAAGTATGCAATGATATAGGTGTAGCGAGCGGAACCCTATATCATTGGATTGAAAAATCGCGCAAATCTGGTTTTATAAAGAATACGGCTTCAGAAAAGCGCCCCCAGGATTGGAACACGGCCGAAAAGCTTCAAGTGCTTATTGAATCGGGCTCTTTAACGGAAGAAAATCTTAATTCCTATTGCCGTCGCAATGGTCTATACAAGCACCATATAGAGCAATGGAAGGCTGATATGGCTAGCACAAACACTAACCCAGACAAGGCGGAAATGCGGGCTTTGCGTGAAGAAAATAAGAAATTAAAGAAAGAGCTACGCCGCAAGGATAAGGCCTTGGCCGAGACTGCTGCCTTACTTGTTCTCCAAAAAAAAGTAGAGGAAATCTGGGGTTCAAGGGACGAGGAAGATTAAGCAGCAAAGCTGATCGAGCTGCTATAAAAGCCAGTATTGAAAAAGCGATGCTAGCAGGCGCGCGGCAAGCAAATATATGTGAAGTTTTGGGAGTATGTTTACGCACGTGGCAGCGCTGGAAAAGCTCTAAAAATACTGAAGATCGGCGCGTGCATAATAATCCCATTCCTGCCAATAAACTTAGTGAGTTTGAAGTGCAGCGCATTTTAAAGATTTCTAATGAAAAAAGATTTGCCAATTTACCGCCAAAGAAAATAGTTCCCATGCTTGCTGATGAGGGCACTTATATTGCTTCTGAAGCCAGTTTTTATCGCATATTAAAAGCAGCAAACCAGCTAAAGCACCGCAACAAATCAAGGGCTGGACGCAAGGTTATTAAACCTAAGGAACTCGTGGCCTCTGCGCCTAATCAGGTTTATTCATGGGATATTACGTATCTTCCAACTGATGTGCGCGGCATATTTTTATACCTATATCTGGTGATGGATGTGTATTCACGTAAAATTGTTGGCTGGCAGATTCACAGGTCTGAAAGCGCTGATTTGGCCGCCGATTTGATGGTAGATATTTGCGCGCGTGAAGAGCTTTTAAAGCATCAGGTCACGCTACATTCAGATAATGGCTCGCCGATGAAAGGCGCTACTATGCTTGCAACCTTGCAGAAACTGGGCGTTGTTACATCATTCAGCAGGCCAGCTGTAAGCAATGATAACCCTTATTCCGAAAGTATATTTAAAACCCTGAAATATCACCATAAATACCCCTGCAAGCAATTTAAATCTTTGGAGCAAGCACGAAATTGGGTTGAGGGCTTTGTGAATTGGTATAACAATGAGCATTTACACAGTGCAATCTCATTTGTAACGCCGAACCAGCGCCACTCAGGTATGGATATTGAAATATTAGAAAAACGTAATTATATTTATTTAAAAGCTAAATCTTTAAATCCACAGCGTTGGTCTAGGAACACTAGAAATTGGAAGCATATTTCTTCGGTAAGCCTTAATCCTGATAAAAGTAAACGTGAAAAGGAAGTGAAAATTGCAGCATGATTTGAAAATTTCACATGACAACTTCCTTGACACCTTCCGATAGTGATAGGTCGCACAGTTCCGATTTCTGACCACACTTACCACTAAGAACACAGGCAACCACTATCATAACTGGTAGCGGTTGTTTTAGTGAGAAGGTAAAGGATTCCTAAATTGAAGACTGTGCAATGACTATTACCAAAATAGCGATTGTAATCCAAAATATGGTCTTAATTTTCTTTTCCAAAACTTTAAAATGCGGCTGCCATGAAGGTGTTGGATCGGGCGTGTTTGCGGCTATATCGTCTTTTTCATCTTCATAATTATCTACTTCATCTTCCATAGCTGGATATGTTTTGTCACCTAGCCTTAATACGGACAGCTTTGAATGGAGTTTTGGCTCGCTTATCACTTTTGGGCGTATTTTTAGGTAGGTAGCCCAACGGTCACCGGACACAACATCACTTTTAAGAAAATCAACAGCACTTGACGTATACCCATTCGTTAGGGAAGACGCAAGCGCATAAATCCTCCAATCCAATAGCTCTTCTGCAAAAAGATTCTCTCCTAATTTACTTACTCTATATTCTTGACGTTCACGAGCAGATACAACATCATCATAACTATCGCTACAATCGTTATAACCAGAGAAATATTCATCTGGCATATCTTTTATAAGGCCAATAATGGCTTCCATTTGTGCCAATGTTGCCCCACTACAAAAGATTGCAAGCATTCTTAGTTCTTCGAGTTTTCGCTTTCCTTCTTTCTTACTATCTTCGTCCTTGAGGGTCAATTTTTTGAAGTCATCATCATCTAGTTTAAATGACAGAGAAAATATTGCAGCATCACGGAGGTTCTTATTTTTTTTGCTTGGTTTTTCAGTATAAAATTTCCGTCGTAATTCGTTTAGCCCCACATCATCACGCCCAAAAAGATGGCACAACTTTGGTTCTGATATTTTTTTTGCATCACCGATAGGAATCTCTGACATAAAACCAGCTTTTATGGGCAGGTTTTCTATTAAATCAAAACCAAGTTCGTCAGGAAGCAAAAAAGCTGTTTTCCAAAGGGCTTCCATGTCTTCCCCAAGTTGCATGTCAGTATCTGGACAAACGCCCTCGCTTATGTGTGTTTCTATGCTACAAACACTTTCTTTAATGTCATAAATGAACTGTTGAATAACATCCATTATTTCTTGTGTAGAAACTTTTTTCTTCGGCAAAAGTTTTGTTGCCGCGTATTCTAATATTTTAGCAATAGCCTCACCTTTTAGGTCAAACAGCAGCTTACTATTAGAGGAAACAAGCATAAATCGTTCTGCATGAGATAAAGACCAAAAATGCTTGGCAGTTTCATTATCAGCCGTTAACCTTATCCTCCCGTTTACTGCTGAGCGAACAAGTTCGCTTTTATCTGACAGGACTTTTTGGTACCGCGCTTCATCTTCACGGTCTTCATCGGTTTCCTCTCTATCCCCCCATATAAATGGTTTTGAAATTGTTTGGGCAATAAGATACCTGATATATGGATTCTCATCATTTAGGGCTAAATCCTTCAACTCATTTACCTGATACATATATTGGAGTTTCGTTTCGCCTTTTCCGTCAATATTTAAAAGGGCTTTCAAAATCTTAACTTTTGTTTCAAAAGGTAAAAAAGCCCAACTGCCCTTAATTCTGACAAGTACGAGTGGTGTTGGCTCTGTAAAATCTTCTAAATAATTATCGGTCATGATCTACCTATTCTATCGCTGTATAACCTTTTCTTTAATAAAGCATTTTGAAGTATTTGGCCAGATATTAACTTCTTGATCCTCAAGAGAAATACCTCTACTTTTAGATCGTTGCTAGTAATTGAGCTAGCAATCGGGGCTTTCAAACCCTGCGCTAAGCGGCTGGCATCAGCCGCAATGATGCCGCTTCTCGATCTGTGATCGGGAGGCGGCGATGTATGTCCAAGCCTCGCGGCTATGCAAGACCTTTATTTGGTCTCATAAGACCTGACGGGGAACAATATTAATAAAACAGAAGAATTGATTAAAAGAATTAAATCGATTTAACCCCTACGATATACCTTTAATCATAAAACAACCGCTACCCGTGAAGATAGCGGTTGCCTGTGTTCTTAGTGGTAAGTGTGGTCAGAAATCGGAACTGTGCGACCTATCACTATACCCCCCGCCACGTTTAGGGGTTGATGAAAGGGCATCTATTTACACATCGCTCTTAGACGGATGGAGCCGTCTCGCTCAATGGTTTCTGGCGTGATCTGTCCATACGAAGCAGGTTGGCCTTTGTTGGTGCTAAATATTCAAGTCCTTCAACGAAAAGCTCTGTTATACGTCGCATAGAATATGATACTTTTCCGCTTACTTTTTCATCATCAAGAAAATCAAGTGCTGCCTTATAAATTTGGTATGGTTTAACTTGTTCAGAACTATAGCGTTCAATGTATGGAGTAAGTATAGAAACGAGTTGTTCCTTATGCTTTTGGTGATCTGGTATTTCATTGCGAATACTCATGCTTTTTTTATTAAACCATTCATCCAGAAATAGGCTTGTATCATGAGACACATTATTTACTCTGTTAAATTCAGTAACTGCTCTAAAAGCGATAATGTAATCAGTAATATCACTGTCATTCATCCGCTCAAGCGAAAAATCATCACTTCTTAATTCCATATAAAGTGGGAGTACATGTTTTGAGTAGTATGCTGATTTTTTATAAGTTGGTATTTGGCTACGCTCACAGTATTCCTGTTCATTCATTGCCAGAGGTTGAGCATGTCCTATTTCATGGATTAGGATATTAGCTCGGAAAGTGTCGATGATTTTTGGAGAAAGTTCTAAATCATCTTTCGGAATACCAGAGGAAAGGCTAATCATTTCATCAACATTTCGATCTAGATCTGGCATATAAACCATACACTTACCATTTGCGGCGTGAAGGCTTGCCATATCACCATACATCTCTGGAATAGAACTTAGAGGGTCAACAAAAGCCCACAGAAAATCTATGTTCTTTGCATTGTTCCAAAATAAAAAAGAAGCCAAATGAAGTGCTGCAAGGTGGCTATGCTCGTCATAAACTCGCATATCATCCGTCCTGACCCTCTTGATTAGTTCAAGGGGAATTTCATTATCTTCCATATACTCCTCGACTGTAGAGGAAACCAGATATGGCATATTGAACAACGCCACTTCAAACGCAAGCGTCAAAGCTCCTGCGGATTGGGCAGTTCCTTTTAATATTTTACCGAGCAATCAGTTGGCTTTCTTTTATTTCTCAAATTCTGATATCACCTCTTTAAAAATAATGCAAATTTACTGTTAGAAAAAATCTGGCAGATCGGCATTCAAAGCTAGAAAACTTGATGGAATATCTCTGCAAGGACGTAAATTCCTAAATAGAAAACACAATAAAACACCATTCTGAGAAATAACTTTGCAGTAAGTGTTAACTGAATATTAATTGATTTACTGTGTAATATAAGTACGGAATAAACACTCCAGTCTTCTCCTGCCATTTCGATCTGAGAACTGGTATTTTTAATTCAATGGGTGCTTTTTAATATAGTTGTGGCTGACAGCCATATCTATTAACGATAAGGAATCGCACCATGAACAATATTATTAGCGAAAAAAGTATCAAAGCAGAATTTGAAGCACAAGTGACAGCGGCTTTAATGATCCAAAGCAATGCATTAATACCCATAAAACTAGCTGTACGACTTTGCGGTATATCGCGGCAAGAGATTAACCGCAGAATTGCGCGGGGCACATTTCCAAAACCTCACAAATTGTCTCGACGAAAAAACTCCATACGAAAAGCCTTCCACCTTAAAGACCTGCATGATTGGATTAAAAATCCTCATATGTACCTCCAATCGGATTAGTGCAAAGTTATCCACAATAATTGTGAAGCATAATAAATCGGGATAATTCCCGATTTTGTTTCAAGTAGCCAGCCAAGTAGCTAGGGGTAATTTTGCGATTTTTATGATTTTTAATATGTCAGATAAAGCATTGTAATAATTGAGAGAAAAGTGGTGATCGCTGAGGGATTCGAACCCTCGACCTACTGATTAAAAGTCAGTAGCTTTAACGCAATTTTAACCGCTGTAACGTAGACTGAGTAAGGGTTATAAGTTACTGCTTTGATTTAATTATAAAATTTTACATCCCCTTAAAATACAAACCCATGTAACCGTTACTCACAAAGAGTTGTAAAGATTTTTTCTTGCTCATAGTTGCTTATTCTGCTCATTTAGGAAGCATATCTCAAGTAGCCAGCCAAGTAGCCAGCCAAGTAGCCAGCAGCTTTACGTAATACCAGAAAGAACATGGATGTCAAACACAATAAAGTTTCTTGATACAGTGGTTAGAAATATTAAACCTATAACAAAACGCCAAACATTTTGGTGTTATGGTTGCCCCGGATTTGGTATTCGCGTCAATCCAAGCGGATCAAAAGTATTTGTTTTTAAATATATGAGTGGAGAAAATAAAGAAATAAGCCGATGGATATCAATTGGAAAATATCCAGAGTGGACTATTAGACAAGCCCGAAAAGAGTATGACGAGCTTTACGAACAAGTTTATCAATATGGTCGTGATCCGGTAGCAGATAAAAAAGCCGAAGAAGAAAAGAGAAAAGCTACCTACTCCGTATCAGCATTTATCGCTGTGTATATCGAATATGCAAACTTAAAAGGCAAAGCATCGATTAAAGAAGAAGTGCGTGTCTTTAACCTCGATGTGATCCCTATCATGGGAAATAAAAACATTAATGAAGTCACTGCCGATGATATTGACAAAATGCAATCTCGTATTTTGAAACGTGCTAAAAAAACAGTAAATGCTTCTCGCAGTGGTAAAGTTGCTGTTAAAAATAGCCTTGCCTATACAAGGCAGCTTTTCAATTTAGCGAAGAAAAAAAGATTGATTGAAAATAACCCTGTCATGGAAATTGAATCTTTAGGTGCATCAGGATCAAGAAGTCGAATTTTAAGCTTTGAAGAAATTTGGAAATTCTGGAACAGGTTTGAAATGCTTAGCGTTCCCCCTGTTACCGCTAAAGCACTCAAATTTGCATTGGTGACAATGCAGCGCAGTGTTGAGGTGCGCAATATGCGCTATGGCGCATTTAAGCCAGACGAAAATGTTTGGCAAATGGAAATGCACGAAACAAAAAATAAAACCATGCACCGCGTACCATTGAACCGTTACGCTCTGGAGCTTATAGAAGAAGTTGCGCCTTATACAATTGCATCACCGTATATCTTTGGTGCGACACGCGCCATGTCTCCACCAAAAAAACCTAATCCAGAATTAATTCCATTGGGCATTACCGCCATGCCCCAAGCTATTCGCAAAAATCGTAAAGCATTAGATATCTCAGATTTTTGCCCCCATGATTTGCGCCGCACTGGTGCAACATGGATTACTGCTGTTGGACTTCCAAAACTCTATGCTCGGCTCATACTCAATCACAGCGATGGTGAAAGAGATGTTACAGGCGAAGTTTACATTCAATATTCCTATGACTTCGAGAAACGCCGTGCCGCACAAGTATGGGAATTTATCTTGGATCAGATTGTGACTTGCGAAACGCCAAAGGACATACCTACTCTTGAAGAATTAAGAACAAGAGTAAAGAATTCAGGATTATTATAATTGACCATTAAAATGATCATTAAGCCCATTATGACTGCTAAAATAGTCATTCAACTTGACTCCATACAAATTTACTGTTAATTTTGACTATAGTAATGGTCATTACATACCTTAATGATCACTAAACTAGACATTTGGAAGAAAAGTCACCATGACAAAGCAAAGAACTTATTCAAAATATGCCTTAGAAGCTATCGCCTTGCTCGGAGAACAGATTAAGCTTGGGCGCAAACAACGTAAATGGAGCGAGAAAAATCTGTCGGAGCGTGCTGGCATTTCCAGAGCGACCTTACAGAAAATCGAAAATGGCGAAATGAATTGTGTAATTGGCCTAGTTTTTGAGGTCGCGACCCTCGTGGGCATAAATCTGTTCGAACATAATAATTTCCCTCTCTCACGTCAAATAGAACAAACAAAAGATAAAGTTGCCTTGCTCCCTAAACGTATCAAGTCAAAAACAAAGGTAGTGCATGATGACTTCTGATAATCAATACAGCGAAGCTTATGTCTGGATATGGCTACCGAATGAAACCGAACCAGTTGTAGCAGGAAAGCTGGAAACTGATAACGGTAATCTATTGTTCAACTACGGTAAAAGCTATCTTGAGCGGGTCAATGACACAATACCAGCTATTCCTATTTATGAGCCTGAATTGCCCTTAGAGGCTGGAACATTGCCACTTCTTGATGGATTAAGCATGCCCGGCTGTATTCGTGACGGTGCGCCTGATGCTTGGGGGCGGCGCGTAATTATCAATAAAAAGCTGGGAATGAAAGGTGCGGATACAGATACAACGGCTCTTGATGAACTGACTTATTTATTAGAGTCAGGTTCTGATCGTATCGGTGCATTGGATTTTCAACAATCACCCTCCCATTATGAACCGCGTAGCGCGACCAATGTTGCTCTCGAAGAACTATTGGATTCTGCGGCGCGTGTTGAAAAAGGTGTTCCACTCACCCCAGAACTTGATATTGCCTTGTACCATGGTACGGCCATTGGCGGTGCAAGACCGAAAGCTCTAGTGGAAGATAATAATAGAAAATACGTCGCTAAATTTTCTTCCAGCACTGACATATACAGCGTAGTAAAAGCTGAATTTATCGCCATGAGATTGGCAGATATTGTTGGGCTTAATGTTGCACCCGTTAAACTGGAAACCGCAGCAAATCGAGATGTATTACTTGTCGAACGATTTGACCGTGAGAAAACCAAGCAGGGCTGGACGCGCAAATCAATGGTATCCGCACTAACTCTCTTTGCCCTTGATGACATGATGGCGCGCTACGCAAGCTATGAAACTTTGGCTGAAATTATTCGTTATCGTTTTACCGATCCAAAAGACGCATTGATAGAGTTATTCTCTCGCCTTACCTTCAATGTGCTTTGCGGCAATACGGATGATCACGCCCGTAATCACGCAGCGTTTTGGAATGGTCAAGATCTAAGCCTTACTCCTGCATATGATATATGCCCTCAAGGACGCTCTGGCAATGAAGCTTCACATGCGATGCAAATATCAGGCAATAATAATCTAAGTCAGTTAAAAACTTGCCTAGAAGCTGCACACTCTTTCCTTATTTCTGAACAAGATGCGCGCGCAATTTTTGAAAAACAAAAGCAAGCTATAGAAACAAACTGGGATACTGTATGTAACGAAGCCCAGCTTAGTGAGATCGATAGAAAATTGTTCTGGGGACGGCAGTTTTTAAATCCATATTCTATTGGAGAATAAAGATAATCTTGAAAAACGGTTATTGTTTATGAATTTTAATTATATTCAGCAATTTTTGTGAATAATGATTTTATATAACTATATTTGTGAAAAATGATTATTAGCAATGCGTTTATGATGTAACCTTTATCGTTTTTTATTGATTTTTAAATATTTTTCTGATGTAGATAATCTAGAAAAGCAGGGGATAGCTTCAGAAAATAGCATTCTCAATTGAGTAATTTCTATTCCTTAATCCAATATATATTGCATGATATATTATATCAATCCAAGCTAAACTCCTTCATCAGATATTCTCATATATCCATCGAGCATAGCCTATATAGCCTTCGGCATAGCTTCGAAGACAGGCTTACTGCTGTGGAGCCGCCGGATAAAGTACAGGCGGCTTTAATAGGGCATAAATATGATCGACCCCGCTATGGCGAAGGGCCTAGCTTGGAACAAAAACATAAATGGCTTCAAAAAATAGCGTTTACCATTACGTAATATTTCATTTTTATTGAAGCCATTTATGTTTTTGTGATACCCATAATATATGGAAGGTAGGTTATGGATGACCAACGGAATCGATAAGGTAAAATTTTCAAAGGATGTAAGTAGTCTATTTTCTGGTGATTTGATGGAAGAAGAAAGAGCCGAAATAGCAGATATAAACAATTATCTTAATTCTATAAGTAAAGAGCCATTCGACCAGAATAGAAAATTACTACATTTGCATATATGTAAATTTACTCATGAAGCACTTGGCAAAAACGAACAATGTGATTTGGACAATACCCCTAGAGAAAAACCCAAGCTCATAAATTCTGACTCATTATGTCTATAGCGTAATTTGACCTTGATGCATTTATTGATTGCCTAATTACAGTGGCCTGTATCTGAGCGAAAGCATAATTAGAATATAAGACACATCACGTGCGTATTCCTTAATTTCTTTATTTTTTAATGCATTATGTTTCCTTTGCGCCCATGAACACATAAAAATCATCAACTCCAGTAACCGAGCACGAGAAAAATAATTTAAATATTTTTTCTTAGAGAAACCTCTCGTGAATTTTTCTGTTCTAATCATGTAGTTAATTATTCTGTATCGAGAGTTATATACAGTAGTATTATTTGGATTTAGCACAACCCCTCTATTTCGATAATCTTTATATGCTTCATAGCTAAACTTTGGCACTAACTCATCATAAATCATTATATCTGACTGCGTATAACATAGAGCAGACATAATTTTTTCAATGAACTCTTTTTGACTTTCATATCCCTTTGAAGGCTCTCGAAACTCATTTTCTAGTTCCATGATCAAACAATCAGGAATTTCATAATAATCTATTATTTCGCCATGATGATCAAAAATACGAATAAGGAATGAGGCTGTTTCAGTCCTTTTAACTATAACTGAATTTTGATGTTTCCCTTTATCAGGGAGAGGGTCATATTCATATATCAAGCACAGTTCATACACTTTTGGCGTGATCCATATGCTAAGAATATGCCTAAGTAATTTTTCATCCTCCATCATCTCAATTGCAATAGAGCTTGAAAAGTTAGGAAAGTCATTGCATTCAAACATGTAAGTCAATCTTTCGCCTAATTTGGAGTAAAGTCCTTGCACCGTTTGACGAGACCTTCCTACTCCCTCAGCGCAAACCGACGCAGGCACGAAACCGCAATAGTCCCAAACAACCTGAGAAAACTCTTCTTCAGATAACTTCGTATTTTTACAATACACATTTTTTAATCGATAGGATTTACTCACTTAACAGGGTCTCTTTGACATTATTCTTGACTAGAAGACATTCATTAAACCATATTCTTGACTAGAAAGCATTATTCTTTACTTGAGTATGCTTCCGACCTTTATCAATTATTCTGCACCCTATATTATTGATTACAAGCTTTGCGCAAAGCCTCTTAAACGAAAATATCGTTCTTATAATTTGATTGCCCTGTGTCTATCAGGGCAAGGAGGCTTTAAATGTCTGATTATACACATATTACCATCAATATAGCGCTCGAAGCGGCAAATGATCCCGTTTATGAGCCACCATCCCCACCTGAACCAGAACTTGGGCTTGTGTTTTGTGAGCAATGGGAAAGCTGCACTGACCCACGATGCTACAAGCATGGCTGTATGAATGCCTTACTCAAACAATGTAAGGAGGCAAGATCATGAACTTTGATGAATCTTCACCGTTTGAAGGAATATCTAGCCTAAGCTTCTCAGCCGTTGTGGCAGTGCTTTTTTGCTTTATTTTAGAATCTGGGATGTTCACCATGTTCTACGCTGTTTACACCGAAACCATTGGGATCATGAATGATACCTTTCTTTCAGAGCTGCCCATTATTGGAGCTGTGTTTGGCGTACTTGATCCTGATGCTAATGCCTCGCACATCATTTCGATGCTCATGGCCACGTTCTCAGTTGGGACGCCATTATTCATCTGGTCTGAAGTTTTCCGCCAAAAGATTATGGATGATCCACAAGACTGGTTTTCTCATCCACAAAATCAAATCATCGCAGTATTTACTGGATTGATTTTATTTCTGGTTATCGGGTTAGAGGTTGTAAATTTATATACCCTTATAGCTCGTGAGGACATGGAATTCGTCTTTGTGCAAACGCAAGATAACGGATTGATGGGATATTTAGCGCAGAACAAAGGCATGGCAATAGCTGTCAGCGCAGTTGTAGCGGTAATTAATATAGTACTGGCGCTATTCAGTATTCGTTCAATTCGAAGCCTTAAAACCACACAGGAGTAGCTGAAATGAAAATTATTACTTTCATGTTTATAGCGTTGTTTCTAAGTGCCTGCGGTGACAGGCCAGAAACAAATGAAAAGCCACAGTCCCAATCCATATTTGTTCTATTCGAAAATGGGGGCACTGTGCCAGAAGAGGAGCAGGAAGATGCCCTAAATACTGCTTTTCACCTTTTCCAGCAACTTACTAAGCTGGATCGCCGCAAGGCAACGCGCAATACGCAAATTCAAATCATCTTAAGCGCGCTGCCTAATCGCATTGCATGGTCAGGCACACCGCGCCAGTTATTGGCGCAAGCTAAAGATGTAAGAGATCTTATTGCCTTCAAGCCTTCATTTTCTGATCTGGTAATGGCCTTTGAGGAAATTGAGACAACTATCAAACTTACCCAGCCTGATGATATTCGCCTGTACTGGATTGGGACAACTATTCACGTGCCATTCCAGAGCACTGATAGTGAAATAAAGGTAGAAGTCCCGCAGGCCGTTCCTGATGATCTAGCATTACCATCATTTGCAGATCAGCTCAGCGTTCTAAAGATAATGCGCGTTCATCCCGACCAGGATCAGATCTTACAAGCCTATCTAGGATCGCATGGGATATTAAAGCGCGCAAGAAATGGAACGCTTGATTTTTCCCTACTGGGCACTGCCCAGACAAAATCCAATCTTTCAGACTTATTATAAGAAGGAGAGAATTATGAAACTCACTAAGCTATATGCTGCCATCATTATGATGGCAGCACCCTTCGGGGTGGCTGCGCAGATCAGCATAATTGATCGCACGCAGCAGCGCGCCCCTGTCATCATTATTCAAAGTAAATACGACTTTGAGCAGGAGATATCACTTAAAGTCAAAACCGATCCGAAACTAAGCGTTTCTGATATTTTAATCACTACGCTCTCAAAAATCGGTATGAGTGATGCGCATGGCATAGAGATAAAATCAGGCTTTGATATCGATCTTCAAAATAATCTTGTTGTTGCTTACAGCGGCGGCACATCGGAAATAATAAAAGCTGCTCGCTCTCCTAATGGCTTGCAGGTTATCAGCAGTTTTAAAGATAAAAATGGTAATTTCATATCACCGCCAGCAGATAGCCTTGCTGTTTATAGCACAAGCGGTGAAAAGCTTTGCTTTTCTTATGAAACTGCAAAGATGTCCGCTCCTAAAATGGGTATTGCCATTCTTTTGGATCGCTCTGGTTCCATGGCTGGTAATATCAGCAAGGTTAAAAACTCTGCCCAGGATTTTTTAAGCATCCTTCCTGCTTCTGCCGAATGCGCGGTTGGTAGTTTTAATACCACCCTTACATATGGTCATACAAACTATCAATCATGCTCTGGTGGCGGGTTTGGGTTTGAGACGATTAAGGCAGGTGGTGGCACAGATATTTTTACGCCATTAAAAGATGTTTATACAACTTTATCCGGCTCATATTTTAATAACTACCAAAAAGCGGTAATTATCATCACCGATGGTTACACGCTGAATGATGAAGCCCTTCGCCAAGAATTATTGGGGCTGAAGAAAGATATTCTAACCTTCGTGTATTTCATCGGCGGTAATAAAAAAGATGATCTGGAAGAACTGACAGATCATTTTATTTCTAAAGGCGGTGATGTTAGCAAATCTCTTTCACAATATTTTGATGCTATAAGTAAGGCCTATAAATCTCAAAAAGTTCTGAATGTGCATAGCTGCCAAGGGAGGAATCATGCAAACCCCTAATACCTCACCTCCTCGCATTTATAGCCGTGATCCGTATTTACATGGATCGGCGCAGTGGGCAGATAAAAAGCATTTGCAAAAACGCCATTATGGCGAAGACGGAAATATTTTTCTGGGCTATGGCCTGCCTGAGCACGCAAAAGCAAGAAGCTTTGCAATTACCACAAACACTCAAAAACACCTGCTCACTATTGCCCCTACGCGCAGCGGCAAGTTACTTGCTACAAGCATGCCACGTTGCATGGAGCATAAAGGCTCACTGGTTGCCATCGATGTAAAAGATGGGGAGCTTGCAATCATTTCAGCGCGCTACCGCGCACGCGTACTTGGTCATAAAGTTGTAATTATTGATCCATGGAATTTAGCCTGTTCGCACCTTGGCATTACACCATCACGTTTTAATGCGCTCGACTGGCTTGATCCTGAAAGCGAGGACTTTGTGGAGGACGCTACGTTGTTAGCAGATAGCCTGATCACAGATCGAGGCGGAAAAGACCCATTTTGGAATGATGAGGCAAGGGCATTAGTGATGGGGCTAATTCTCTATGTTGCAGCCACGCCTCTTGTGCTAATGCCAACAGAGAAGAAATCACGAGACCTTGCGCAAGTAAGAAGGCTGCTTAACCTTTCTACCCCAGAGTTTAACGCTTTTGTCAGCGGTGAGTATGAAGATGATGACGGTAAGCAAGAACTCATTCGCCCCGGAATGGCACAAAGCACAAGCGAGCCTGTTCGCGCCGCTGCCGCGCGTATTTCCGGCAAAGCATCGAAGGAATTTTCTGGTGTTCTTTCAACAGCGCAACAAAACACCCACTTTTTAGAAAGCACGCGCATTCAAAATTCATTATCTCATTCTGATTTTTCATTCGATGAGTTAGAAAATGGCAAAACCGATATTTTCATTGTTTTGCCTGCTGGCAGGCTTACTACCTATAACCGCTATTTGCGAATGTTACTGAGCATCGCAATTACTGCTGTCACAAGGTTTAAAACCAAACCAAGCCCGCCTGTGTATTTTCTGCTGGAAGAAGCTGCTGCATTAGGCAGACTGAATGTAGTAGAGACAGCTTACGGACTTATGGCCGGATATGGCATGCAACTTCATTTAATTATCCAAGATTTAAGCCAGCTTGCATCTATTTATCAAGATAGATGGCAAACCTTTCCTGCTAATAGCGGGGTGATACAGGTATTTGGTACGCGCGATCTCATGACAGCTGAATATATCTCACGGCTTTGCGGTGTGACCACTATAGAAAGCCTAAGCGAGATAAGCGCAGAAAAGCGCGCTGGACTATTTTCTGATCCTAAATACCTAAGCCGTGATGATGCACTAACATCACGAAGCTTAATAACGCCCGATGAAATCATGACGATGCATCCAGCTTCACAAATTCTATTGCTATCACATGCACGTCCAATTGCCTGCTTTAAAACTGTTTATTTCCTCGATAAACGTTATCGCAGCAAAAACGGTAAACCGCTATTTGATATCCATCCACATTATGCAGACCGTCCTCTAGCGGCTCCAGTGAACTTTATGCGCACTGGCTTTGATATTGGCGGCGCGCTGGATCAGGTCTTTGATGGAGGTTAATTATGATTATACGTAGATGGTTCAATATTATTATTCTTTTAGCCTGTGCCTATGGAGCATATGGAGCGCTAAGCCAAGCTATACCTGCCTACTCCACAAGGGATTGGCTATATTATTTCTATCTGATTTCGCCTTGGGTGCTTTTATTTGCCTCTACAAAATCATGGCACCAGAATTTTATCTGGCGGCGTATGCTCAGTAATCGCCAATCAACCCCGATTTTAAGTCGCGGTGAGCATCGCACGCAAAAAGACATATTACGGCCAAATATCTTGGAGCACAGCTCCATGGCACTCGTCCTGCTCGCCGTGATTGCAATATTAAAACAGCTCTCTATTTCGCATATTGGATGGTGGATGGGTTCAATTATTGGAGCAATATTTACCATTCGCTTGACTATAAAAGGGATAAAATAATCATGCATAACTTACTACAAACATTAGAAAAAATAAAAATAACCGCAGAAACCTGCGGTTTTTATAGCACCTCTTTACTATTTGTTAATAATTTTAGGCTTACCATAGATAGTGAGAGGGTGCTTATGGGAAATTTATTTTCCAGCACTCTTTTTTATTGCACGAATTGTATGTTTGTATGCCCTACACACGTAAAAGCGCCCACGGCATACTCACCCTCAAAATACAACTTTAACGCAATAATTTTGAAGCGGGGGCGATTTTATGCTCTCGCTTCTTTTCTTGGGATTTTGTTATGAACGAATTCTTAAAGTTAAATCATAAAAATAACGGGGTGGTTGGTTTGCATTGCCACCAGAAACGGAGTCATAATCTAGACTCTTATGATGAGCGCATTACTGCTCTCGTTAGATTTCTGGCAAGGCGCGCAGCGGAAGAAGATTACCGCATGTACCTAGAAGCGCTCCAGCCCCCCGATAATATACAAGGTGGTTGATATGACAAAGCGCGTAGCTATATACTCACGCTATAGTAGTTCAGAACTCCAAAGTGATGCCAGTATTGAAGACCAAATTCGTTTATGCAGCGAAAAAGCAACTTCTCAAGGTTGGCAAATCGTCAACTGCTATAGTGATGCGGGAATATCAGGTGCATCCCTACTACGTCCCGGTATTCAAAGCCTGATGCAAGCTGCCATGAATGGCGAGTTTGATATCTTAGTGGCTGAGGCACTTGATCGCCTCTCTCGTGACCAGCAAGATATTGCAGGCCTATTTAAACGAATGGAATTTGCAGGAGTTAAAATCTTTACACTTTCCGAAGGTGAGATTTCACCTCTTCATATTGGCTTGAAAGGCACGATGAACGCCATGTTCTTAACAGACCTTGCTGATAAAACTCGCAGGGGTTTGACAGGCCGTGTAATGCAAGGAAAATCTGGGGGTGGTCTGGCTTATGGATACAAAGTTGTTAAAAAACTAAATTCTGAGGGCGAAGCCATCAAAGGCGAACGTGAAATTATCGAAGAGCAAGCCATCATTATCCGCCGCATATTTGAAGAATATGGGCATAAAAACAAATCCCCTAAAGCAATTGCCCATTCCCTGAATGTTGAAGGCATCCTTGCACCATCAGGTAAAAGCTGGGGGCAAAGTACCATTAATGGTAATAGAAGACGTGGCACTGGGATTTTAAACAACAATCTCTATATTGGCGAATTAATCTGGAACCGCCAGCACTTTTTAAAAGACCCCAATACAGGTAAGCGTGTTACGCGCCTCAATGATGAATCGGAGTGGATCAGGCAGGATACGCCAGAGCTTCGCATAGTCCCACAAGAATTATGGGATGCAGCAAAAGCACGCCAGAAAAAACTCGATACAACATTAAAGGGAATGCATAAAAATAACCGCCCACAATATTTGCTATCAGGCCTTCTCAAATGTGGTTGTTGCGGCGGGGCATATTCAAAGATTAATACCGAGCGCTATGGCTGTTCACAGGCACGAAACAAGGGCGAGAGTGTTTGCGCAAATAAAAAGACCATTAAGCTGGAACATATTGAGGAACTTGTGCTCGGCGCTCTGCAAACTCACTTAATGCGCGATGATCTGGTTAAGGTGTTCTGTGAAGAATACACGCGGCATATGAATAAACTTCAAAGCCAAAAAGATCAGACTTTAAACACTTACAAGGCTGAGCAATCAAAACTTTTAAAGCAACGTAAAAATATTATAGAAGCTATTAAAAATGGAGTGGCAGTAGAGCTAATCAAGGATGAGCTGGAAACCATATCTGAACGATTAAAAGAACTGGAAAGCTTACTGAAAAACAAACAAGAGCCAAGCCTATTTTTACACCCAAAAATGGCTGATCGCTATCGTGAAGTAATTGGAGATTTGCGCAAATCTTTAAATCATAAAGAAACTCGCTCGGAAGCATCCCAGCATTTACGCGCACTGATTGAGAAAATTATATTAACGCCGGTTGAAACACAGGAAGATCTATCGATTGATCTTTATGGTGATTTAGCTGGAATTTTGAAAGTAGCTTCAAAGGAGAATGCTATGAAAAATATGAGCTTAGAAAAACAACTCAGGCAATTAGCTGTCAATGACAACAATCAACCTGAACCATCTATAGAGTTGGTAGCGGGGGCAAGATTTGAACTTACGACCTTCGGGTTATGAGCCCGACGAGCTACCAGACTGCTCCACCCCGCAACTGATGAAGCGTATTATACGGTCTTTTATTGGTTATGCAAGGGGTATTTAATAAAAAGGTAATATTATTTTACACTCACCTTAAATACTTTTTTAGATCATAGTGATAGATGAAACCGGGCAGTGCAAAAACCATAAATAAACAAAGGGTTATGGAATAAAATTCCCAGTTTTGAGAAAAATTCCAGAATTCCCATACTTTTGCATAAGCGGTGCCATGAAGTTTGCTTTCCAGGCCGATGGCGATGGCCATGACGATGATATAGAGGAGGAACCATTCTGTAAAGCGGAGCCAGAAACTTTTGTTGCTGTCTGCTTTGAGCACCAGAAAGGCTCTATCAGTCAGGAACGGGATATTTGCGGCGATTAGTGTCACTATGAAAAGTATTGTGATGGCAAATGGAGTGGTCATGGTTGGCTCTGGGCTGTTAGTTTGTGGTAACCCCTCCCCAATCTCCTTTCGCTTCGTAGCGCCTGTTATTGGCTAAAGGCTGACTAAAGGTTGGCTAAAGAAAGGGGGAAGAAAAACTCTATTCTATTGGGGAGCTGGTTTATGCATCCTAGGTGAATGTGCTTACACATAATGTTATCAGGGCTGTTGGGTATAGTCCAAGTGCCAGGATAGCCAGGCCGTTCAGGCTCAGGGTCAGGCGGATGTCCATACTCGCCTGTAAAGGGGTTTCATCTGTTGGTTTGTCAAAGTAAACTACTTTTATTACTCGCAGGTAATAAAAAGCACCGATGACTGAAGCCACGACACCAACAATGGCTAACCATAATAAACCGCTATTAACTGCTTCTTGTAATACGGCGATTTTAGCCCAGAATCCCAGAAATGGTGGCACTCCAGCCATTGAGAACATGATTGCCATCATGACAAATGCGAACCAGGGGCTTTTATGGTTCAGACCTTTAAAGTCTTCGATATTTTCTGCTTCGAAACCGGCCCGGCTTAATAACACAATCATACCAAATGCCGCCACACTCATAATGGTGTAAACGATCGCATAAAACATGGCGGCACCATAGCCGGCCTGAGTTCCGGCAACGAAGCCCATAAGGATGAAACCAACATGTGAAATAGTTGAGTAGGCAAGCATTCTTTTTATGTTTGTCTGGGCAATGGCGACGATATTACCAAACACCATAGACAGGACAGATAAAATCACTAAAATCATTTGCCAGTCTGCATGCATGTCCGCCAGACCACCTTCGAGGAGGCGGTACATCATAGCAAAGGCTGCGATTTTGGGTGCGCTGGCAATATAGAGCGTTACTGATGTGGGTGAACCATGATAAACATCCGGCATCCACATATGAAATGGTACGGCACCCAATTTAAATGCCACGCCAAGAATGATAAACACCAGACCAAAGCTCATGACCACACGGTCAGCACCTGAAACAGCTTTATTGATGGTGGCCAGATCCAGAGAACCTGTAACACCATAAACCATGGACATGCCATAAAGAAGCATACCGGATGCAATTGCACCCAGGATGAAATATTTCATTGCTGCTTCTGATGCCATAATGGAATCACGCTGCATGGCAATCATGGCATACATTGACAGGGATAATAATTCCAGACCAAGATACACGGTGAGGAAATTACCGGCTGAAACCATAACCATCATTCCAAGTACACCGAACAGACCAAGGGTGAAATATTCACCTTTATATATATTGCGGTCTTTCAGGTAGTCCTTAGCATAGATAAAGACACCGGTAACAATGATGCAGATGGAAATTTTTAACAGGCTTGCCATTGGATCGAGAATGAACGAGCCATTAAATGTTGACAGGCTTTGATCGGTATAATTTGAGAAAGCAAGAAAGGCAGTTGCTATCAGGGCAATCAGAGACAGGACATAAGTAGCACCTCGGCTTTCATCTTTTAAAAACAGGTCAATGATCATAATGATACAGATCATCGATAGTAAAAAGATTTCCGGCATTGCCAACATAAAATCAGGTGTTACAAAATTCATAGTGTTATTACTCTAATCCTAATTACTTTTACTTATTAGTACTCAATTACTGAGATATCTTGGGTATTGAAATATGGGCAACTAAATTATCAACGGTCGCATGCATCACTTCTAATAATGGTGCTGGGTAAAGACCAACAATCAATACTGCAATTGCCAAAACAAGCATCATAAAGAATTCTCTGCCATTCATATCTTCGAGATTTTCAACCTGCTCATTAGCTATGGGACCAAAAACAACGCGTTTGATCATCCACAAGGTATAAGCTGCACCAAGTATCAATGTGATGGCTGCTAAGAAGGCATACCAGAAGTTGGCTTTAAACGCCGCCATTATAACCATGAACTCACCAACAAAACCTGAGGTGCCCGGCAGACCGGCATTAGCCATGGCAAAGAAAACCGCAAAGGTTGCAAAGGCAGGCATGGTATTAACAACACCGCCATAATCTTTGATCATACGGGAGTGCATTCTGTCATATAGTACACCGACACAAAGGAACATTGCGCCTGAGATAAAGCCATGTGAAATCATTTGCACGATGCCGCCTTCAAGACCTAAAATCACGCCTGAAGTTGAACCCGTATTCTCTGTAATTTTCCATAATAGGAAGAAACCAAGAGTGACAAATCCCATGTGGGAGATGGAGGAATAAGCAATCAGCTTCTTCATATCAGCCTGAACCAGTGCTACAAAGCCAATATAAACAATGGCTATCAATGACAGCAGTATCACTAACCAATCCAGAGTCATACTGGCATCCGGTGTGATGGGTAAGCTGAAACGTAAGAAACCATAACCACCCAGTTTTAACATGATGGCAGCCAGGATCACTGAACCACCTGTTGGTGCTTCAACGTGAGCATCTGGCAGCCAGGTATGAACTGGCCACATGGGTACTTTCACAGCGAAGGCTAAAAGGAATGACAAGAAGATAAATATTTGTGGTATTAGATCCAGAGGTAATTTATGTAAGTCCTGTATATTGAATGTACCAACACCATTAACATCCACTGCATGCATATACATATACAATAAAGAAACCAGCATGAAGACTGAACCGAGGAATGTATAAAGGAAGAATTTAATGGTTGCATAAACGCGGTTAGGTCCACCCCAGATGCCGATAATAACAAACATGGGTATCAGCAGTGCTTCCCAAAAAACATAAAACAACATGGCGTCCATTGCGGCAAAGGTACCAATCATTAATCCTTCAAGGATTAAAAATGCCGCCATATACTGGGCAACTTTATAGGTGATCACTTCCCAACCGGCAATAATAACAATAACGGTCATGAATGTTGTTAATAGAATTAATGGCATAGAAATGCCATCCACACCAATATGATAGTTGATATGAAAACTGCTGATCCAGGGGATTAGTTCTTCAAACTGCATACTGGCCAGACTGACATCAAATTGTGTGTACAGCGGTATAGACAATGCTAAAGTTGCCAGAGAGACTAATAATGCAAGCACTTTGGCCTCGACGCCATTTCTACTTCCAGTCGCCAGCACAAGCATCCCACCAACAATGGGAGTCCAAATCACCAGACTTAATAACGGCAAATTTGAAAACATGAATTAAATACCTTTTTTCCTAAAAACTTTTATGAGCTTTTGTATTTTTCTTCATCATAGTGAGGAAAAAATAACAAAAGTATTTCAATAAACTAATACAATATTAAGCAGACACATTTGTCTGTTTAATAGACCACCAGTGCCAACAGACCAATTAAGCCCAGAATCATGACAAAAGCATAGTGGTACAAATAACCGGTTTGTACATGTCTGATCACTGAAGAGAACCAGGCAACACTCTTTGCAGAGCCATTGACCACAAAACCATCAATGATCATGATATCACCGAATTTGGACAGAATATTTCCCAGTCCTCGGGTACCACCAGCAATGACCTTGTCGTTAAATGCATCAAAGCCGTATTTATTGTCTAAAATATCGTAGATCAGTCTAAATGAGCTCTTAATCTTACCCGGCAGTTCTGTATTCTTCATATACAGATACCAGGCGGTCGCAATACCCGCAGCCATTAAGAAAAATGGTGCTTGCGTCATACCGTGCAAAATCATAGCAAATGGGCCGTGGAACTCTTCTTTGAGATGACCAAGTACATCATGTGCATGCTGAACAAAAACGACATTATGAAAATAATCGCCATAAAGAACACTACTGATAGTTAAGCCACCGATAATGACTGAAGGAATGGCTAGCAGCACTAATGGCACGGTAACCACCCAGGGTGATTCCTTGAGATGTTCTTTTGTATGGTGATCCATTCGTTCTTCACCATGGAAAACAAGAAAGAATAATCTCAAACTATAAAGTGCGGTAATGAAAACACCGGCCAGAACAGCATAATAGGCATAAGTAGAACCCGGAATCGTTGAAGCGTGTACGGCCTCAATAATACTGTCTTTTGAATAGAAACCTGAAAGACCGGGGAAACCAATGAGTGCCAGCGTACCCAGCAGAGATGTCCAGTAGGTGATGGGCATGTATTTTTTCAGGCCACCCATCTGACGGATATCCTGAATATGGTGCATACCAATAATAACGGAACCGGCGGCTAAGAAAAGTAATGCTTTAAAGAATGCATGGGTCATCAGGTGAAAAACAGCGGCAGAATAAGCTGAGGCACCTAAAGCAACGGTCATATAACCTAATTGAGACAGTGTAGAGTATGCAACAACACGTTTGATGTCGTTTTGGATAATACCTAAAAAGCCCATAAATAATGCTGTGGTAGCACCAATAACAAGAATAAAGGTCAGTGCGGTTTCTGATAGTTCAAACAGGGGTGACATTCTGGTCACCATAAAGATACCTGCTGTCACCATGGTCGCTGCATGGATCAGTGCTGAAATAGGTGTAGGACCTTCCATTGAATCAGGCAGCCAGACGTGTAACGGCACCTGAGCTGATTTACCCATGGCACCAATAAATAACAGAATACAAATAACGGTCATCATAGACCACTGTTCACCGGGAATAAGCTCGATGGTCATGTCAGCATGAGAGCTTGCAGCAGCGAAAACATCTGCATAATCTAATGTATTAAAGACCATCAGCACGCCAGCAATACCCAGAATAAAGCCAAAGTCACCAACCCGGTTTACCAGGAAGGCTTTCATATTGGCAAAAATGGCACTTTCTTTTTTGTAGTAAAAACCGATAAGCAGATAAGATACCAGACCAACCGCTTCCCAGCCAAAAAATAATTGCAGGAAGTTATTTGACATCACCAGCATGTACATTGAAAAGGTGAATAAAGAGATATAACTGAAGAAGCGTTTATAACCGGGATCATCGGTCATATAACCAATGGTGTATAAATGCACCATTAGTGAAACAAAACTGACCACAACCAGCATCATTGAAGTCAAATTATCGATTAAAAAGCCAATTTCAAAACGGATACCGTCACTTACCAGCCAGGTATAAACGGTTTCGTTATATATCTCAGCACCATCAAAGGCAAAGTATTTAAACACATACAGGGCCAGAATGAATGACAGACCAACACCGGCAATCGTTACCGTATGAGCAACGGCCCGACTGATATAGGCATTAAAGACACCGGCAATAATGGAACCAATGAGTGGTGCCAGTACGATGGCTAAATAAACTTGTGAATCGGTATAATTTTCAAACACTGGTTCAACCTTTCAATGTATCAAGATCTTCAACATTAATCGTGCGTTTATTTCTAAACAATACGACCAAAATTGCTAAGCCAATTGCAGCTTCGGCTGCAGCAACTGTGAGAATAAAGAAAACAAATACTTGTCCTGCGGTGTCATTCAGATAATAGGAAAAAGCAATAAAATTGGTATTTACTGCAAGAAGCATTAACTCGACACACATTAATAAAATAATGATGTTTTTACGATTAATAAAAACGCCCGCAAGACTGATGGAAAAAACGATGGCACTAAGAATTAAATAATGAGTTAAAGTCAGCATTATTATCTCTCCCCTTTTCTGGCATGGGGCGCCACTTCTACGACGCGTAAACGATCTTCACTTTTAACGGCAATTTGATCTTCAATTTTCTGATGTCTGGTATTAGGACGACGCCTTAGTGTCAGGCTAATCGCAGCAACAATACCCACCAGCAGAATAACCGCAGCAATTTCAAAAGCAAAAACATATTCTGTGTACAGAAGTTTCCCCAGTTCTGCAATATTACTATAATCTGCTGCATGTCTATCAGGTGTTGCAAAGTGTTCTATACCAAACTGATCGCCGCCGACAACATAGTAAATTGTACCAAACATGACAAGTGCAACAGCTATAGCAAGTGGCAAGTTTTTCACAAAGCCTGCTTTTAGCTCAGTAATATTGATATCCAGCATCATCACCACAAATAAGAAAAGCACCATCACCGCACCGACATAAACAATGATCAGAATAACAGCCAGAAATTCAGCTTCCAGAAGCAGCCACACCACTGCCGAGGCAAAAAATGTCAGCACCAGAAAAAAAGCAGCTCGAACCGGATTATGAACAGTAATAACCATTAAGGCTGAAAGCACCATAAAGGCTGAAAAAAAATAAAAAAGGATTGTTTCCATAAACTATTCCAAATTACCTGGGCTGGTTATATTCAAACCCGTCAATCCCCTACTCATATTTGAGAAATAAAGGGGGAAGTTAAACTTATCGATATGAGGCATCTTCTGCCCTATCCGCCGCTATCTGTTTTTCGTATTTGTCTCCAACCGCTAATAATTTCTCTTTGGTCATATACAAATCGCTTTTTTCTTCACCATGGTATTCAAATATGCGAGTCTCCACGATTGAATCCACTGGACAGGATTCTTCGCAGAAACCACAAAAAATACATTTAGTCAGATCAATATCATAACTCTTTGTCCGACGGGTACCATCTTCACGTTCTTCTGACTCGATAGAAATTGCCAGAGCAGGACAAATGGCTTCACACAATTTACAGGCAATACAACGCTCTTCACCATTAGCATAGCGGCGTTGTGCATGCAATCCTCTAAAACGGAATGACTGAGGAGTCTTCTCTTCAGGATACTGAACCGTTATCTTTTTCTTAAAGAAATAACGCCCAGTGATACCTAGACCTTTAAATAGCTCTGCCAGAAACAGGCTGTTAAAAAACTGAGTCAAATATTTCAAAAAGTACTCCTCACACTAGCCATCAATTTCTTTTGCATAAGAGTTTGTATCAATTTTTGCATGTCTTATCCTTTGATGAACCAGGGGGCTAATTCTGCGTAATACATAATACCAACCACATAAATCCAGACAATTGTGATCGGAATAAAGACTTTCCAACCTAAACGCATGATCTGATCATAACGATAGCGAGGGAATGTTGCTCTGAACCAGAGGAACAAAAACATAAATATAACGGTTTTACTGATTAACCAGATGATGCTGGAGCCTGCAAGAAAGCTGGAACCTAAGCCTAAAAAGCTGACATCGGCAAATGGTGATAACCAGCCGCCCATAAAGAGCAGTGCCGCCATAACTGAAATCAGAATCATGTTGGCATATTCAGCCAGGAAGAAAATAGCAAATAAAATGCCTGAATATTCTACGTGGAAACCTGCCACGATTTCTGACTCACCTTCAGCCACGTCAAATGGTGCACGATTGGTTTCGGCAACTCCGGAAACAAAATAAATCACAAAGAGAGGTAATAAGGGCCACATATACCAGCCAAGAATACCACTGCCACTTTGTCCTTGAACAATATCGCCGATGTTTAGGCTTCTTGCTGCCATAACGACGCCAACTAATGCAAAACCCATTGCAATTTCATAGGAGACAACCTGTGCCGCAGTTCTCAGAGTACTCATAATGGCGTACTTGGAGTTAGATGACCAACCCGCCAGAATAACACCATAAACACCAATCGAAGTCATTGCCAGTATATAAAGAAGAGCAACATTAATATCAGCGAGTACCATTTCGGCACCAAAAGGCACCACAGCCCATGCTGCCAGAGCAGTTGAGATAGCAATTGTAGGTGCAATAATAAACAGCACTCTATTAGCGCCAGATGGAAAAATAATTTCTTTGAACATAAGCTTCATTGCATCTGCAATGGGCTGTAACCAGCCTCTTGGCCCAACTCGGTTTGGCCCGATACGAACCTGCATATAACCAATTACTTTTCGTTCAATATAAGTGAAATAAGCAACGGTCAATAATAACGGCACCAGGATCGCAACGATCTTAACGAGTATATTTATAACCGGTATTTCGTATATGGATAAAATCAGGTCTAACAAAATTTGCTCCGCCTATTCAGCTTCATTTGTAACGCTAATGCGATTAATGTTCAGATTAAAACTCAATGTTATCAAATCCACCACCCAGTGATGATGCCGCAGCAATACCTGCCGGCAGATAAACACAATTATCAGCAATTTTATCATCAATACTGATAATGATATCGCTGCTATTCTCTCCTTGTTTTGCAGTCACTTTCTGACCATCTTCAAGTTTGAGTTTTTTCGCAAGCGTCGAATTTATTTTTGCAAAGTCAACTTGAGCATCCTGAGTCTGCTGTAGGGCAGATGCTCTGCGAGTGATAGCATCAGTTCTATAAATGGCTAACTCAGCAATTCTTTGAATGCCTGAACTCTGTGCACTGATATTCTCAGGGCAGTTCCATTCTAATTTGTTGCTCACTTTGCTGCTTTCAGCATGTTCGCTTTGCAGCCCTATATTTGATTTAAATTCATCCATAACATCGGCTGAACTCTGGTGTTCAAAACCATCAATATTAAATAAGTTGCCCATGACACGTAATACTTTCCAGCCTGGCTTAGACATACCTGCTGCTTTACTTGCCGCAGAAAAATTTTGCAGAGTGCCGTCAACATTAATAAGCGTACCTGAAGCCTCAACCACAGCAGCAATGGGCAGGATAACATTTGCCTTTGCCTTGATAGCATCGGTCACATAGGATGTCATAGAAATAACAAAATCAGCATTTTGCAGTGCTTTGTTCGCCTGTACCGGATTTTCTAAATCGTGATCGGCTTCAATACCGTAAAGAATATAACCTTTAAGTTCTGCTGCCAGCATTGCCTGTGTATCAAGTCCTGCAGTGCTTGTACCCTGTGCATCCCTATAAGGTAAAAGCCCAGACAAATAGGCACCGCTCGTATTGGCACCAGGTGTCAGATAGCTCAGCGTGGATTGAGTCGTATCAGAAATGAATGCAGCAAGCATACGTATAGCGCCATAGTTCGGCATAGACTGGGCAATAGTCCCCAGCATGACAACTGATTTTTCAGCATCTGATAATTGTTCAATGCAGGCTTTATGTACATCGGTGATTTTGACTGAGGAAACAAGTGCCGCCAGACCATCCGGTGCATCAGCAGAGGATTTTTCCAGTGCGGCTTTAGCAAGAACTTTAAGCTCTTTAAAGATTTGTGACGGTGCAACGATAAACTCTTGTGCGACATCGAAAATAAAATCATATTGGACTGAGTTGACTAGTGAAATCTTAGCGCCATTGAGGTGGGCCTGTCTCAGTTGATGTCCCATAATAGGCTGTTCTTTTCGGACATTTGAAGCAATTAATAATACTGCCTGCTGATCAGCAATTTCTGCAACGTTCATTCCCAAACCAGGGAATTTAGGATCATCCATCTGTGCGCTGAAATCAGTTTGACGTAAGCGATGGTCAATATTATGACTACCGATACCACGCATCAGTTTTTGCAAAAGATACATTTCTTCAGTACTGACAGAGGGAGAGCAAATGCTGCCGATTTGAGTTTTATCGTCAATGGCTTTCAGACCATTAACTGCAAACTGCAAAGCATCATCCCAACTGGCTTCAGTCCATTCATCATCTTTTTTGATGAGAGGTTTAGTTAAACGTTCATCACTGCTTAAAGCTTCAAAACTGTATCGATCCCGGTCAGAAATCCAGTCATCGTTAATGGTTTCATTTTCACGAGCAATAACACGTTTAATCTGTCCGTCTTTGGTCTGCACATTGCAGTTTGAACCAATACAGTCATGTGTGCCAATACTGTCATTGCTGGTTAATTCCCAAACACGATAAGAAAAACGAGAAACCTTAGAAGTTAATGCACCAACTGGACAGAGGTCAATTATGTTGCCTGAAAGTTCTGAATCAACACTTTTCTCAATGTAGGTGCCAATCTCCATCCAGTCACCACGACCCGTTGCTCCCATTTCACGCATTCCGGCAATTTCCTGACCAAAACGAACACAGCGAGTACAGTGTATACAGCGGGTAAGCTCAGTCTCAATCAGCGGGCCGATGTTTTTGTCTTTTACAACGCGTTTAATTTCGGCGTATTCAGAATTATCACCACCATAACCAATGGAAAATTCCTGCAACTCACACTCACCACCCTGATCGCAAACAGGACAATCCAATGGATGATTGATGAGTAAAAACTCCATAACGGCTTTCTGTGCTGCTAAAGCTTTAGTGGATTTTGTATTAACCACCATCCCATCTGTCACTGGTGTGGCACAAGCTGGAATAGGTTTGGGTGCTTTTTCCACTTCAACCAGACACATACGGCAGTTTGCTGAAATGGATAAGTTTTTATGATAGCAAAAACGAGGTATAGTAATATTAGCGTTATCAGCGGCTTCAATAAGCATCTGCCCCTGCTCGGCTTCGACTTTTATACCGTTAATTTCAATAGTTACCATATTAAATACTCGTAAATCCATCTCTTGTCTCTTACCTGTTGAAGTAAAGAAAGAGTATTAGTTAAATTTATTTGTTTAGCTTTAGCCTCTCCCTTCCTCTTTTGACTAAGAGCAAAGGAGAGAGTAAAAATAATTACTGACTGCCTGGTCCGACCATACATTTTTTGTGATCAATATGATATTGAAATTCATCACGATAATGCTTAAGAAAACCTTTAACCGGCATAGAGGCTGCTTCACCCAGGGCACAAATAGTGCGTCCCATAATGTTACCAGCAACTTTGTCTAATAAGTCAATATCTTCCTGTTTACCATGTCCGTGTTCGATACGATGCATCACTCTTGATAACCAGCCTGTACCTTCACGACATGGTGTACACTGACCACAGGATTCTTCATGATAAAAGTGAGACAGCCGTGCCAGAGCATTAACCATACACACTTGATCATCCAGAATAATAACTGCCCCGGAACCCAGCATTGAGCCTGCTTCCCGGATACCGTCATAATCCATGGGAACATCCATCATTAAATCGCCAGGAATAACCGGCGATGAACTGCCCCCCGGGATGACTGCTTTTAATTTGTAGCCGTCTTTCATACCACCGCACATTTCCAACAGCTCTGAAAAAGGCGTGCCCATGTCAATTTCATAGTTTCCTGGTTTTTTAACATTACCAGACACTGAAAATATTTTTGTGCCGCCGTTATTAGGCTTGCCATGTTCTAAAAACCACTGCCCGCCTTTCTCAACAATAACTGGTATTGATGCCAGTGTTTCTGTGTTGTTAATGGTAGTTGGTTTTCCATAAAGCCCAAAGCTGGCAGGAAACGGCGGTTTAAAGCGTGGTTGTCCTTTTTTACCTTCAATTGACTCAAGTAACGCGGTTTCTTCACCACAGATGTAAGCACCACCGCCAAGATGGGCATGGGCATCAAAATTAAAATCTGAACCGAAAAGCTTTTCACCTAAATAACCGGCCTCACGTGCTTCTTTCAAAGCATTATCAAAACGTGAAAATGGTTCCCAAAACTCACCACGAATATAGTTATACCCCGTATCGGCACCAATACAATAACCGGCAATTGCCATGCCTTCAATTAATTGGTGAGGGTTATAGCGCAGTATGTCACGATCCTTACAGGTACCCGGCTCACCTTCATCTGAATTACAAACAATATATTTTTGACCTTTAGACTGACGAGGCATAAAACTCCACTTCAGTCCGGTTGGAAATCCAGCACCGCCACGACCTCTCAGAGCTGAGGTTTTGACTTCTTCAATGATATCTTCTGCCGGGATCTTCTCCGTCAGAATTTTTTTCAGTGATTCATAACCGCCGACACTCAGATAAGATTCCAGTGACCATGGTTCATCAAGATGTAATGTTCTAAAACAAACTTCGTTTGTCATTCAATACTCCGCTTGCTACTTTCTTCAAGCTATAGTTTTATTCCAGACCGTCTAAAATTGCATCAATTTTTTCGGCATCCAGGTTTTCATAATAGTGCTCGCCAATTTGCAGCATTGGTGCACCAGAACAAGCGCCAAGACATTCAACTTCTTTCAGGGTGATACGATTATCATCGGTTGTTTCACCCAGTTTGATATTTAATTTTTCTTCCAGGTGATCAACAATTTTGCCCGAACCACATGTCATACAGGCGATATTGGTACAGACACAGACTTTATGTTTGCCTACTGGTTTGTGTTCGTACATGGAATAAAAAGTAGCCACTTCGTAAACGTGAATTTTATCCATATCAAGATAAAGTGCCACTGCATCCATTGATTCAGTGGTTAACCAACCACCATTTTGATCTTGAACAATTCGCAGAGCAGACATAACCGCTGACTGTTTTTGATCAGCCGGATATTTTGCTACCCAGAGATCAATTTCTTCTCGTGATGATGCATTTATCAGTTCGTTATTCGCCTCTTTCATTATCTGTCAATCTCTCCGAAAACAATATCCATGGTACCAATAACTGTAACAACATCTGCAAGCATATGTCCCTCAGTCATAAAGTTTATCGCGGCAAGATGCGCAAAACCTGGAGCTCTTATTTTTAATCGATAAGGTTTATTGGCTCCATCTGAAACGATATATGTGCCAAACTCACCCTTAGGATGCTCAACCGGACTATAGGCCTCACCTTCTGGTACACCATAACCTTCAGTAAAGTGTTTAAAGTGATGAATCAAGCCTTCCATATCATTTTTCATATCCACACGGTCAGGCATTGTGATTTTATGATCATCATGCATAACAGGGCCCTGATTATTATTTAACCAGTCAATACACTGAATAATAATACGATTTGATTGACGCATTTCTTCAATTCGAACCAGGTAACGATCGTAACAATCTCCATTGGTTCCGACTGGAATGTCAAAATCAAGTTTATCGTATACTTCGTAAGGTTCCATTTTTCTCAAATCCCATGCCACACCTGAACCGCGTAACATAGGCCCGGTAAAGCCTAAATCTTTTGCTTCTTCTGCGCTGACACAACCAATGTCAACAGTTCTTTGTTTCCAGATCCGATTGTTGGTCAGAAGTGTTTCATACTCGTCTACATAACCTTCAAAACGATCAGTAAAATCTTTTAAAAAGTCCAGTAATGACCCCTGACGGTTGGTATTTTGTTCATCAACTTCAGACTGAGAATGCCATTGTGAAGCTTCATATTGCGGCATACTATCGGGCAAGTCGCGATAAACACCACCTGGACGATAATAACTGGCGTGCATACGGGCACCTGAGACTGCCTCATAGGCATCCATCAGATCTTCCCGTTCCCGGAAGCAGTATAGAAACATGGTCATCGCGCCCACGTCCAGAGCATGAGTACCGAGCCACATCAGGTGGTTCAGGATACGAGTAATTTCATCGAACATTACACGAATATATTGTGCACGTTCTGGCACTTCAATTTCCAGTAATTTTTCAATTGCCATACAGTAGGCATGCTCGTTACACATCATGGACACGTAGTCCAGTCTATCCATGTAACCGATACTTTGATTATAGATACGGCTTTCTGCTAATTTTTCAGTACCACGATGCAGTAAGCCTACATGAGGATCAGCTCTTTGAATAACTTCACCATCAAGTTCTAATATCAGACGCAAAACACCATGTGCTGCAGGGTGTTGTGGACCAAAGTTAAGTGTGTAATTCTGAATTTCTGACATTAAGCACTTTCCTCTTTCTGATCACTGCTTTGTTTCTTTTGCATGCGCTCAGCATAGCGGTTGTCGTCTCTAATGATCCTTGGAATATTCACTCGTTCTTCTAAAGTAACCGGTTCATAAATAACACGCTGCTTGTTAGCATCGTAGCGCATTTCAACCTGACCAACGACAGGAAAATCTTTACGTAAGGGATGACCAATAAAACCATAATCAGTTAAAATACGGCGTAAGTCAGGATGACCGGAATAGAGAATTCCGACCAGGTCAAATGATTCACGTTCAAACCAGTTAGCACCACTCCATAGAGGAACAACCGAGTCAACCATTGGAAAATCATCATCCAGCCATGTCCTGACACGAATTCGATGATTATTTTTTACTGATAGCAGGTGGTACACAGAAGCATAGCGTGCTTTACAATCTTTAGACGTCTTTGCAGTTTTGCCTCCGGCCTGACCATAAGTACTATAATCCACACCGCAAACATCAATGACGGTATCAAAGGCCAGATCTTGATTATCTCGTAAAATTTGACAAATTTGAATCAGCTTCTCTTTGCTTACTTCAATAGTGAGTTCGCCATGGGCAACTACCGCTTCGACTGCTTCAACTTGAGCAAGAGCAGCAGTAACTTTGCCAGAGAGTTCAGAGTAATATTGCGACATTCAGCTTGTTCTCTTATGGTGTATTCTTTTAGCGTGTATTTTTTTAGCGTGCATTCTTCTAGCGTGCAATAGTATTAGTGCGTTTAATTTTATTCTGTAACTGAAGAATTCCGTACAATAGTGCTTCCGCTGTCGGCGGACATCCCGGCACGTAAATATCAACGGGAACCACTCGGTCACATCCTCGGACAACTGCGTAGGAATAATGATAATAGCCACCGCCATTAGCACAGGAGCCCATGGAAATCACCCAGCGTGGTTCTGCCATTTGATCATAGACTTTACGTAATGCAGGGGCCATTTTATTAACCAGAGTTCCGGCAACAATCATCACATCAGACTGTCGCGGGCTGGGCCGAAATACGATACCAAATCGGTCAAGGTCATAACGAGAGGCTCCTGCCTGCATCATTTCCACAGCACAACAGGCCAGACCAAAAGTCATTGGCCACATAGATCCAGTTCTTGCCCAGTTAATCAGCTTATCAGCGGTTGTTGTGATAAGACCTTCTTCTAAAACGCCCTCTATTCCCATTCAAGTGCACCTTTTTTCCACTCGTAGATAAAACCAACTACTAATAATCCCAGAAAAATCGCCATAGCAATCAGTCCAAAAGTACCAATTGAATCTAATACAACAGCCCATGGGAAAAGAAATGCAATTTCTAAGTCAAAGATAATAAAAAGAATAGCGACCAGATAGTAGCGAATATCAAATTTCAGGCGGGCGTCTTCAAATGCTTCAAAGCCACACTCATAGGGTGAGTTTTTTTCACGATCAGGTCTATGCGGGGACAAAATAAGACCCATTGCTGTCATCCCGATTCCGACCAGGAGACCTACCCCCATAAAAATCAATACGGGAAGATAGTTTTCAAGCATATTAGCGCTCCTTACTTAATCTAATGTCTCATACGACTATCGCAGAAGAAACCAGACACTAATATTTATGTGTTTATAATTTTAGTCTGCAGCGTTAGATCTGCAAACTCAGAATTTGTATTAATTATACTTCTAGTTATGTCGATTAAGTTAACTATTATGAATTAGAGAAGCATAATACTTTAAACCATATTCAACATCATGAAAAGCTCTTTGTGCCAGCTTTTTCATTTTATAATTTCAACTCTTCTTCGGAGCTTTCTCAATTTGTATACAAAATTTTATTAATCAACTTTGCCGAATTGAAAAAAATAATTCCAGACAAAGTTGTAATAATGATCTAAATTTGGTGCCGATGGCCGGAGTCGAACCGGCACAGCCATGAGCCACTACCCCCTCAAGGTAGCGTGTCTACCAATTTCACCACATCGGCATAATCTTGTTTAGCAGAAAATTTACTCTGCAGGTAATGTCGGTTTATCTGTTGTTGTTGCCGGTGCATTTTCGCCTACAGGTAAGGCTGGTTTATCTTCAGATTGAATTTGCTCTACCCGGTTAAGGGCATCAACTGCTTCTGAACGGCCTGCTGAAACCTGTCCGGATAAATAAGATAAAAACAAACTGGTGACAAAAAAAGCAGTAGCAAGAAATGCTGTTGTTTTGGTCAGAAAATTACCTGACCCCTGACTGCCAAAAACAGTTGCAGAAGCACCGCCGCTGCCACCACCGCCACCAAAAGCAGCACCGGCATCAGCACCTTTGCCCTGCTGAATGAGGATCAATCCAATTAATGTAATTGCAATGACAATGTGAACTGCCAGTAGTACTGCTTCCATAATCTCTTTACCAGGTTAATATCTATATAAAATGTCTGTCTGTTTACTGACCTGCCTGACAAACCGCCAGAAAGTCTTCAGCTTTTAAAGATGCGCCACCAATCAGACCACCATCAATATCAGTCTGACCAATCAGTTCTTTTGCATTCGCAGGGTTCATGCTGCCGCCATATAAAATCTGAACCTTTTCAGCAACATCAGCATTGCGCTTAGCAATGTGTTGACGAATAAAAGCATGTACAGCCTGAGCTTGCTCTGGTGAAGCAGTTTTACCTGTACCAATAGCCCAGACGGGTTCGTATGCGATAACTGAACCAGCAAATGCATTGTCGCCTTCTACCGCGAAGACCGCATCAATCTGACGTGCACAAACTTCTTCAGTAATGCCGCTTTCACGCTCTTCGAGGGTTTCTCCAATACAAAAAACAGGGATAACACCTGAATTCTTTACTATAGTAAATTTTTCAGCGACTACTTCATCTGTTTCACCATAAAGGGTACGGCGCTCAGAGTGGCCTATAATGCCGTACTGGCAACCGAAATCTTTTATCATGTCAATGGATGTCTCACCCGTAAACGCACCTTTAAGAGCGGTACAGGAATCCTGAGAACCCACAGCAACATTAGTACCCGCAGCCACCGCAACCACATCTGCGATGTGAATCATTGATGGGCATACCGCCACTTCAACGCCGTTTAAGGATTTTGCACCTTCAACAACGCCATTGATTAATTCTTTTACGCTCTCTCTGGAGCCATTCATCTTCCAATTGCCAGCTACTAATGGTGTACGCATAATTACTCCTGTTAAAAGATTCCTACTTTTTTATTCAGCGCGAAATGATACCTTTACTGCTCCAATAAATCAAATCTCAGAGCCATAAATTATTATTTTGCTTATATATTAAGCAGATTTCAGCTAAAAGCCTGTTTAACTGTTTCAGCAAGTTTTTTGGCTTCGGCCAAAACCTGCTGTTCATCCGAGCCTTCAATCATCACTCGAATCAATGGTTCTGTACCCGATGCACGAAGTAATACTCGCCCCGCATCCGCCAGTCGTTGTTCTGCATCTGCCACGGCAGTCACCACGGAATCTGAGCTGAAAGGATCGACTTTTTCTTTGATCCGCACATTAATCATATGCTGGGGATATTTTACCATACCATTTTTTAACTCATTCAAGCTCTTATCGCTGTCAATGATAGCTGAAAGAACTTGCAGTGCAGCAACAATACCATCACCTGTCGTGGTTTTGTCAAGACAGATAATATGTCCTGAAGACTCACCACCAATAGTCCATTCCTGTTTGTGTAATTCTTCCATAACATAGCGATCGCCCACCTCAGCACGAACAAATCCCAGTCCTTCTTTTTTGAGTGCTGTTTCCATGCCCAGGTTGCTCATCAAGGTGCCGACAACCCCAAAGTCTGTATTTCCCCGTTGTTTTTTCTGTGTCATTGCAATAATGAACAGCAGTTCATCACCATCAACTACTTCGCCCTTATGATCGACCATCAATAAGCGGTCTGCATCACCATCCAGAGCAATGCCCAGATCGGCACGATGCTGTAGTACCGCATCGCTAATAGTTTCCGGATAGGTAGAGCCGACTTTTTCATTGATGTTAATGCCATCGGGCTCACTGCCGATTGAGATCACTTCAGCACCCATCTCACCAAATACTTTAGGCGCAATATGATAGGCTGCACCATGAGCCGTATCAACAACAATTCTTAAGCCTGTAAGCTCCATAAATGAAGCAGTTGTACCTTTACAATATTCAATATAACGGCCATCAGCATCTTTAATACGCTTCGCTTTACCCAGTTTTGATGACTCAACGGTCACCATCTCATTTTCTATTTCAGCCTCAATAGCGTGCTCAATTTCATCTGAAAGCTTAGTACCATCTGCTGAGAAAAATTTAATGCCGTTATCATAATATGGATTATGCGAAGCACTGATCACGATACCCAATTGTGCATTCATGGTTCGGGTCAGATAAGCAATACCGGGAGTCGGCATTGGACCAGTCAGCAAGCAATCGATGCCAGCAGCAGATAAGCCTGCCTCTAATGCTGATTCATACATATAACCTGAGATACGTGTATCCTTACCAATAACTGCTTTTCCCTGTCCCTGTTTTGCCAGAACCCGGCCCGCCGCCCAGCCCAGTTTAAGAACAAATTCTGCAGTCATGGGGTACTCCCCTACTTTTCCACGAATGCCATCAGTACCAAAGTATTTTTTTTTCATTTGTTGTCTGTTTTCTATGTTATCAGGTCATAATAAAAATTATGATAAAGCCATTGCGATTTTTATCGCATCAACGGTTTCTGCAACATCATGAACTCTAATGATTGAGGCACCGCCAAGATATGCCAGAGCAGCCAATGTGATACTGCCTGCTAAACGGTCATCAACATCTTTGTCTGTTATCTGACCTATCATTGTCTTGCGAGAAGCACCGACCAGAATGGGGAAACCCATTTTTTTTAGTTCATCAAGGTGCTTAAACAAGGTGATATTATGCGCCAATGTTTTACCAAAGCCAAATCCGGGATCAATAATAATTTGTTCTGCAGGGATACCTTGCAGCAAGCATAGTTTTGCCTGCTGAGATAAAAAATCTTTTACTTGCGCGACTACATCCGTATATTTCGGATTAGCCTGCATAGTTCGGGGCTCACCTTTCATATGCATCAAACAAACAGCTAATCCTGTTGCCTGTGCAGCCCTGAGGGCATCAGTTCCCCGTAGAGCATTGACATCATTAATCATACCAGCCCCAGCTTTTGCAGCTTCAGTCATAACACTTGCTTTACTGGTATCAATAGAAATAACAATATCTAATTCACTGTGTATTTTTTCTATTATCGGAATAACTCGATCCATTTCTTCAGCATCAGAAACACAATCAGCGCCTGGTCTGGTTGACTCTCCGCCAATATCAATAATTAATGCCCCATCTGAATGCATTTTTTCTGCCTGACGAAGTGCAGGGTCTATATGGGTGAACAAACCGCCATCTGAGAATGAATCAGGAGTGACATTGAGGATACCCATAACGATGGGAGAGTCAAGGCTGATTTCTTTTTCAGCGCATTGCAGCTTATGTCTGATGGCTTTGTTTGTCATTGAAGAGTTAAGCTAAGTTCACAGAGGAAGGGAATAGAAAATGACAAAATCCAGACAGGCTCCCGGGGGCCTGTCCGAAAATAGAAAAGCTAGTGTTGATCAGCTGTTCCGCCAATAGGCTTATCAGAGTCATCAGATGATTTTTTTTCACTCTTATCAACTGAATCAGTGCTGTCTTCACTGCTGACACTGGAACTGGAACCGCCATCTTTATCTGAGTAATCAATATCAGCCCAGCCTTTAGGTTCACGAGGTTCCTTACCTGCCATGATGTCATCAATCTGATCACGATCAATGGTTTCATATTTCATCAGTGCATCGGTCATACTGTGCAGTTTATCAATATTATCTTTAAGGATCTGCTCTGCTCTGCTGTAATTACTATCAATAACACTGCGAATTTCTTCATCAATAATATGAGCCGTTTCATCTGAAACATTCTTATGCTGAGTCACGGAGCGACCTAAAAAAACTTCACCCTCTTCTTCTGAATAAGACTGTGGACCCAGTTTATCTGACAGACCCCATTTTGTGACCATATTGCGGGCCAGTTCAGTGGCTCGTTCAATATCACTGCTGGCTCCAGTTGTCACCAGATCAGATCCATAAATAATCTCTTCTGCAACACGACCACCATATAAACTTGAAATCTGACTGTTTAATTGCTCTTTACTCAGGCTATAACGATCTTCCTCAGGTAAAAACATGGTGACACCCAATGCTCTGCCGCGTGGAATGATACTCACTTTATAAACCGGATCATGTGACGGCACCAGAAGACCTACTATGGCGTGTCCTGCTTCATGATAGGCTGTCATTTTCTTTTCTTTATCTTTCATTACCATGGATTTACGTTCAGAACCCATCATAATCTTATCTTTTGCCTGTTCCAGATGCGCCATAGTTACTGTGCGGGAATCTTCCTTGGCAGCAAATAATGCTGATTCATTCACCAGATTAGCCAAATCAGCACCAGAAAAACCCGGTGTTCCTCGAGCAATGTATTTAGGCTGAACATTGTCATCAATCGGTACTTTACGCAGGTGAACCTTAAGGATCTTCTCACGACCTCTGATATCCGGCAGTGGTACAACCACCTGGCGGTCAAAACGACCAGGACGCAGTAAAGCAGGATCCAACACATCAGGGCGGTTGGTTGCAGCAATTACAATGACACCCTCATTACCTTCAAAACCATCCATTTCAACTAACAGCTGGTTTAAAGTCTGTTCACGCTCATCATGACCGCCGCCCAGGCCAGCACCACGATGGCGGCCTACTGCATCTATTTCATCAATAAAGATAATGCAGGGCGCATGTTTTTTGGCCTGCTCAAACATATCACGAACACGGGATGCACCTACACCAACAAACATCTCTACAAAGTCTGAGCCGGATATAGTAAAGAACGGTACTTTGGCTTCACCAGCAATGGCTTTTGCCAATAAGGTTTTACCAGTACCCGGACTACCCACCATCAAGACACCACGAGGTAATTTACCACCCAGTTTGGTGTATTTAGCTGGATCTTTAAGGAAATCGACCAGTTCACTAACATCTTCTTTTGCCTCATCACAACCAGCAACATCCGCAAAAGTGACTTTAATCTGATCTTCTCCCAGAAGTTTGGCTTTACTTTTCCCAAATGACATAGCACCACGGCCACCGCCGCCGCCTTGCATTTGGCGCATAAAATAGACCCAGATACCGACGATTAATAAAATAGGAAACGAAGAAATAAACAGTTGCACCAGTAAGCTTTGCTGTTTAGGAGGCTCGCCTACAATTTTTACCGTATTATCTAACAGCGTGCCTACGAGAGCACGGTTGTCTGTTTCAGGGCTGTAAGTCGTGAAATGTTTGCCATCCAGAGTATTACCTGAGATGACACGACCTTCCATTTTAACTTCACTGACTGAACCACGTTCAACATTTTGGATAAAGTCAGAATAGCTCATTTCTTTTGGGCCCGATGTCGGGGTGAAATTACTAAAGACCGACATCAGGATGACTCCAATGACCACCCAGAGCAAAATATTTTTTGTCATTTCGTTCAAAACGAATACTCCAAATTATTATGTGTGTTAATTATGTTGCTATGTAAATTTAATTTTATGCGTAACTAAAATTAACCTTTAAATCCCTTTGCCAGCAAATAAACCTCTGCAGAACGAGCACGAGAGGCATCGGGTTTACGGGTAATTACTTTTTGGTAACGCTTTCTTAATTCGGCTAACAGTTGTTGAAAACCTTCTCCCTGAAACACTTTCATTACTAATGCACCCTGGGGTTTTAACACCTGATCGGCCAGATCGATTGCTAATTCAAGCAAATACATACTTTTTGGCTGATCCACCGCCTTTACCCCTGTAACATTGGGGGCCATATCTGAAATTACAAGATCAACCGGCTCATTATCTAATACCTTGAGTAATTCTTCCAGTACGGAATCTTCCTGAAAATCACCCTGAATGAACTCAACCTGTGCCAGTTGATCCATTGGCAGAATATCCAGAGCCACAACTTTGCCCTTATGGCCCACAAATTGTCGTGCCACCTGTGACCAGCCGCCAGGAGCTGAGCCCAAATCCACTACATTCATACCTGGCTTAATCAGCCTGTCTTTGTCCTGGATTTGAAGCAATTTATAAGCGGCTCTTGAGCGATAACCATCCTGCTGTGACTTTAAGACATATTGATCCTTAAAATGTTCCTGTAACCATTCAGAACTGCTCTTACTACGTGCCATTGATAAACCTTCAACCAGAAATTAAAAACTATTTCTAAAATTAATTTTATATAAAATGGATATTTTACCGTGAAACACAAGTTGGTACACGTTATAATTACCGTTTTACTGCGAAAGTCTATTTAGGTTATTACACATATGTCACAAAACAGCACTCTCAACAACAAGCAAATCCGCTTTCTACGCGCACAAGCCCATTCAATGAAACCAGTAGTCCTTATCGGCGGTGCAGGTTTAACAGATAATGTCATTAATGAGATTAATTTTGCCCTGGACGATCATGAGCTGATCAAAGTGCGTGTTAACGCAGATGACAGAGAGCAGAAAAGTAAGATGATTGACTCAATTATTAAACAAACAGAGTGTGAACATGTCCAGTCAATCGGTCATATTGGCATTTTTTACCGCCAGAATAAGAAAAATCCTGTGATTGAAATCCCTAAATCATAAATACAGTAAATTTGCTGCTGCCTGTCAAGTTTCGCCAATCACGTTTTAGAGTGAGCAGGCTTAAAGACAAGCAGTATAAGCCCCAACAGACAGTTGAACATATACAAAACCGTGGCCGCACCATGCAGACGATCAAACTCTGGGCCAACTGACAAACCCGCTTGTTTTAGCTCCGCCATCTGAGGCTGAATAAAAAATTCACCTGCAATCACTATAAACATCATCAAGAGTAATAACCAGATCCGTTTATTGCGCTTAAACACGCCTGAACGTCGCCATTCGGACAATAATAAAATGAAACCGCAAAAAAGACCAATATAACTCACTGCGGTAAAAAGTTTGCCTGCCAGCATGCCGGCTAATTGTCGGTCTTCCAGATTGCCAAACAATGTGGGGGTGACAAGAAAACCAATGGTCCAGAGCGCACCAATCCAGAGGGTCAGAAGAATTTTTTCACCACTGGTTGGACTGATGGTTTGACTGATATAGTTGTTACTAAGATTTTGTAGTGACATGTTTGTATCAGATATATTTCACTGCCACAATTTCGTACTCTTTATCACCTTTGGGCGCTTTTACAATTGCCACATCATCAGCTTCTTTACCAATAAGTGCCATAGCAACTGGAGAGGATACTGAGATTTTACCCGCTTTAATATCAGCCTCATCCTCACCTACAATCTGATAGGTGATCTCTGTATCGGCATCTTCATCATAGAGAACCACTGTGGTGCCAAAAATCACCCGACCAGTATCTTTCATTGTTGCAATATCGATAATTTGTGCGTTTGATAATTTACCTTCAATATCTTTAACACGCCCTTCAATGAAGCCCTGTTCTTCGCGAGCTGCATGGTATTCTGCATTTTCTTTTAAATCACCATGTTCACGAGCTTCGGCAATGGCCTGAATCACTCTGGGTCTGCGAACAGATTTAAGCTCTCTTAATTCTTCATGTAATTTATCTGCCCCGGATTTCGTCAGGGGTACTTTATTGTTCATTTGTTTTGTTTCCTTATGCTATATAGCCATATTGCAGGCGATTAGTGAACATCCTGAAGTCGGTATACTGCCACATCACCTTCATGGATACCATCAATCATCAGTGCTTCGCATAATGCATCCGCTGCTGCGATTGTCGTGGCATAAGTCACTTTATACTGCAGTGCCTGACGACGAATCATTGAAGAGTCTCTGATGGCTTTTTTGCCTTCCGTAGTATTAACAATCAGGTTAATTTCATCATTTTTAATCATATCAACAATATGAGGACGGCCTTCTTTTACCTTATTGACCATCGTTGTCTCAATACCCTGCTCAGCTAATAATCTATGAGTACCGCTGGTTGCCAGCACATTAAATCCAAGTGATTTAATTTTACGAACCAAAGCAACGACTTTCGGCCTGTCGGCTTTACGAACACTGATAAAGGCATTACCACCAGTCGGTAATACAACACCAGCCGATAATTGAGACTTACCAAAAGCTTCGCCAAATGTCTTTCCCATACCCATAGCTTCACCAGTGGATTTCATTTCAGGGCCTAAAATCGGATCAACACCCGGAAATTTTATAAATGGAAAGACTGATTCTTTAACAAAGAAAAAAGCAGGTTTTGCTTCTTCGAGCTTTCCCTGTTCTTTAAGAGATTTACCTGTCATACACAAGGCGGCAACTTTGGCTAATTGAACACCCGTTGCTTTTGATACAAAAGGCACTGTACGTGAAGCACGCGGGTTAACTTCAAGTATATAAATATCATCACCTTTTATGGCAAATTGAGTATTCATCAAACCGATAACACCCAGTTTTTTAGCCATACGAGAAGCTTGCTCTCGCAGTCTATCCTGAATTTCATCTGATAAATTATAAGGCGGTATAGAACAGGCAGAGTCGCCAGAGTGAACTCCCGCTTGTTCAATATGCTGCATAATACCGCCAATAAGCACATTTTCCCCATCACAAATAGCATCAACATCGACTTCAACTGCATCATCTAAAAAGCGATCCAGTAAAACCGGCGCATCATTGGAGACGCTCACCGCCGTGCTCATATAAGTGCGCAGTTCTTCTTCGTTATAAACAATTTCCATACCGCGCCCACCCAGCACATAGGAGGGACGAACAACCAGAGGATAGCCCACTTCTGATGCCAGAACAGCCGCTGTATCCGCATCACTGGCAGTACGATTAGGCGGCTGTAATAAGTCAAGCTCCTGAATCATTGCCTGGAAGCGTTCACGATCTTCTGCCAGATCGATAGAGTCCGGAGAGGTGCCTATAATATTTGCACCAGCGGCTTCCAGAGCACGAGCCAGTTTCAATGGTGTTTGACCACCATACTGAACAATAACCCCTTTAGGCTGTTCCAGATCAATCAGTTCCAGTACATCTTCCAGAGTCAAAGGCTCAAAATAGAGTCGATCAGAGGTGTCATAGTCGGTTGAAACGGTTTCTGGATTACAGTTCACCATAATGGTTTCATAACCATCATCACGACAGGCATGGGCAGCATGAACACAGCAGTAATCAAACTCAATACCCTGACCAATTCGGTTAGGGCCTCCACCCAACACCATTATCTTATCTTTCCCGGTGGGAGCTGCTTCACACTCTTGCTCATAAGTTGAGTACATATAAGCCGTGTCGGATGAAAATTCAGCCGCACAGGAATCAACTCGCTTATAAACCGGACGAATATTTAACTGTTGACGATATTTTCTGACAGTTGCTTCATCACTGACTAATAAAGACGATAAACGACTGTCAGAGAAACCTTTACGCTTAAGCTCAAATAGAACATCAGCATCCAGATCCAGAACGTTCTTGCCGCGAACATTTTCTTCTATCTGGATCAGTTCTTCAATCTGAACCAGGAACCAGGGATCAATCCCGGTCAGTCTCTGAATATCATCCATAGACAAGCCCTTACGGAAAGCATCGCCAATGTACCAGATACGATGTGCACCCGGTACTCTCAGTGCATGGCGTAGTGATTCCATCTGCTCATGTTCTGTGTCACCGTCAAGCTCATCAAACATTTCTGTAAAGCCATCGGTATCAATTTCCAAAGAGCGTAATGCTTTTTGCAATGATTCCTGAAACGTTCGACCAATTGACATGGCTTCACCGACAGATTTCATCTGTGTGGTCAGAGTGCCATCTGCCTGTGGGAATTTTTCAAAGGTAAATCGAGGAACTTTGGTAACCACATAATCCAGTGTTGGCTCAAATGATGCGGGTGTTGCACCATTGGTAATTTCATTATCCAGTTCATCCAGAGTGTAACCTACAGCCAATTTAGCAGCTACTTTAGCAATAGGAAAACCAGTTGCTTTTGATGCTAATGCTGAGGAACGTGAAACCCGGGGATTCATTTCAATAATAATCAAACGACCATTTTTGGGATTCACTGCAAATTGAACATTGGAACCACCAGTGTCAACACCGATTTCACGCAGTACCTGCAATGAAGCATTACGCATGATCTGGTATTCTTTATCCGTCAGTGTTTGTGCCGGGGCAATCGTGATTGAGTCTCCGGTATGGACACCCATCGCATCAAAGTTTTCAATGGAACAGATAATGATACAATTATCTTTTCTATCCCGAACCACTTCCATTTCATATTCTTTCCAGCCAATAATGGATTCTTCAATCAGCAATTCATTGGTGGGTGACATATCCAGACCACGCTCACAAATTTCAACAAACTCTTCTTTGTTATATGCAATACCACCACCACTACCACCCATGGTAAAAGAGGGACGGATAATAATTGGGAAAGCACCCAGCTTGCTCTGCACCTCAGTGGCTTCCTGCATGGTGTGGGCAATAAAAGCCACGGGCATATCCAGGCCGATTTTAATCATAGCCTTGCGAAACAGATCGCGATCTTCTGCTTTATTAATGGCTTCCTTATCAGCACCAATCATTTCAACATTGTATTCTTTCAGAACACCTTTTTTATCCAGTTCCAGAGCACAATTTAGCGCCGTCTGGCCACCCATGGTGGGTAACAAGGCATCAGGGCGTTCTTTTTCGATAATATTAGCAACAACTTTCCAGTGAATGGGTTCAATATAGGTTGCATCAGCTAATTCCGTATCAGTCATAATGGTCGCCGGATTGGAGTTCACCAGGATGACCCGGTAACCTTCTTCTTTAAGCGCTTTACACGCCTGGGCCCCGGAATAATCAAATTCGCAGGCCTGACCAATGACAATTGGACCAGCGCCAATAATCAGAATACTTTTTATATCATCGCGTTTTGGCATTCTTTACTCACAAAGTTGTGTGCATACTCTTGTTTAACTAATGGTTTAACAGAGCATAATTAAATAGGTTTTATTTCTAAAAAGCTTACTTATTTTGCTCTATCAATTCGATGAAATGATCAAACAAAGGGGCAACATCATGAGGCCCCGGGCTCGCTTCAGGATGTCCCTGAAAACTGAAGGCGGGTTTATCTGTACGATGTACGCCTTGCAGGGAACCATCAAAGAGTGATTTATGAGTAGCTTTAAGATTATCAGGCAAGCTGTTTTCATCAACAGCAAAGCCATGGTTCTGACTGGTGATCATTACTTCTTTAGTAGCCAGATCACTGACTGGGTGGTTTCCGCCATGGTGACCAAATTTCATTTTGATCGTTTTAGCACCACTGGCCAGAGACAATAACTGGTGCCCAAGACAAATTCCAAAAACAGGCTTTGAGCTGTCTAAAATATCACCAATGGCTTCAATGGCATAATCACAGGGTTCTGGATCACCCGGGCCATTGGACAGGAAAATACCATCAGGGTTCATGGCTAAGACATCACTGGCTTTAGTTTTTGCCGGCACCACAGTTACTTTACAACCACGGTCAACCAGCATCCTGAGAATATTTTTCTTCACGCCATAATCATAGGCCACAACATGGTGAGGAAAATCAATCAATGTTTCAGTCTTATTGGTCTGCAAAGACCAGGAACCTTCAGTCCATTCATAGCTTGAATCAGTGCTGACAACCTTGGCTAAATCCATCCCCTTCAGACCGGGAAAAGCTTTAGCTGAAGCAATTGCAGCCTCTTTATCAATATCTGACTTAGTGCCATTAAGCGCAACTATGGCGCCGTTTTGGGCACCTTTATTTCGCAAAATACGAGTCAGCTGACGGGTATCAATATCAGCAATTGCTACAATATTGTGCTTTTTCAAATAATCAGACAAAGGCAAATCAGCCCGCCAGTTTGACATCAGCAGCGGCAGATCTCGAATAACCAACCCACGAGCCATTATCTTATCCGACTCCTCATCGCCGGCATTACAGCCCACATTGCCGATATGGGGATAGGTCAGAGTCACTATTTGTTCCATATAAGATGGATCGGTAAGGATCTCCTGATACCCGGTCATTGAGGTATTAAAAACCACCTCACCAACGGTTTCTCCAATAGCACCGATGGCCTTACCGTAAAATACAGTTCCATCTTCAAGTGCTAAAATTGCAGGGGCGTTTGCCATGCTGGCAACAATATTGTCAGAGCGGGTCAATGAAGTCTCCCATAAAGTCCAGATACACAAACGGGACGCGCAAGTGTGCACACCCCGTTTGCAGATTAACTATGGAATTTTACAAAAATCTACAAATTCTGTCTATGTAAAACTAGGGTTTACCTATAAATAGAGCAATTATTTTCAGATTTTTGTTTTTTTACTGTAAAGTTCCGTTTAATTTCCTATTTTCATTTATTAGTACTGGTATCTATAAAACAGGAAGCAGCTTGAATCAATGAAAATTCAGCTAAGAGAAACAGTGCCCTGGAGCTTGTCCAGGAATAGTTCTGTATCAGATCCATGATTAAATTTTAGTCTCTTAAGCCCAATACATCCTGCATATCAAACAAACCTTTATCATGATCGTTTAACCATTGTGCTGCACGTACAGCGCCATTGGCAAAGGTCATGCGACTTGATGCTTTGTGAGTAATTTCTACCCGCTCACCAATATCTGCAAACATGACGGTGTGTTCACCGACAATATCACCCGCTCGAATGGTTTCAAAACCAATGGTTTTTCTCTCACGCTCACCAGTTTGGCCTTCACGACCATAAACAGCACAGTCTTTCAGATCTCGCCCCAGGGCATCAGCAACGACTTCCCCCATGCGCAATGCAGTACCTGAGGGCGCATCCACTTTATGACGATGATGTGCTTCGATAACTTCAATATCAACGCTGTCGCCTAAAACTCGTGCTGCGATATCAAGTAATTTAAAGGTTAAATTAACCCCAACGCTCATATTGGGTGCAAACACAATCGCAATGTCTTTTGCCGCATCATGTATCACCTGCTTTTGCTCATCAGTGAAACCAGTAGTTCCAATGACCATTTTTCTTCCGGCAGATTGACACGCTTTGATATTTTCTACAGTGACCACTGGTGCCGTGAAATCAATACAGACATCAAATTGACCCAGTGCATCATTGATATCATCAACTAAGGCAACATTATTTTTTTCTAATCCTGCTAATTCACCTGCATCAACGCCCACCATACTGCTGCCTTTACGCTCTGTTGCAGCAGTTAATCGGGTTCCCTCTGCTTCATAAACGGCAGTAATTAAATTTCGTCCCATACGTCCGGCCGCACCGGTCACTAAAATATTGGTCATTTTTTCCTCATTAAATAAATTCTGTTTGCAATGTGTTTACCAGGCAACATAAGCATAATTTTGTTCTTGTAATTCCATAATATCTGCCACGCCAACCTCTACAATTTTAGCAAATGGCAGGACATCTTCCGCAGTCCATTGCAGAGAGCTTAATGTCCGGTTGCAAGCATGAAACTTAACACCCTGCTTGGCAAGGCTTAATACTTTTTCTTTAATTGAATCATGTACAGGCCGCCCTGGTTCTTTTGCCAGAATATGAATACCAAGTCCAAAACAGGCAATAACAATATCAATATTATCAGCATATTTACCAACCATAGCACCGGCAGAACCCAGTACATGTTGATGGTATTCATGCTCTGCTTCATTAAACTGATAGACTATAAAGTGCTCTGGCGGATCACCAGGAAAACGCTCTTCTTTCTCTTCAGCCGAATCTTCCGGCTTATGCGCATTAACAGCAGTTGCTGATACACCCAGGGCGACAGCTCCACCAGTAGCCACTATTTTTGAAAGAGCCAAACGACGAGCGTCATTAGTTGCTGTGTTTTTGTCAGAGCTTGGTGAAGCATTTGAAAAAAGCTCAATAGTATTTTTAAATAATCTTTTAATCATCAAACATCCTCGACTATGATTTGTTCCCCGGTTATCCCCCAACCAGAAGTCTCCCATACTTCTGATATTTCAGCCCACAAATATGCATTGCAAGCTGAATACTAATAGCATATTAAACTACAAAGGCGTAAAAATCATCCGATCTTTACGCCTTTATAATTGAGGGCTAATGAGTAGTTACAAAATATTAATAGATCTTATGAACCAATATTCTGCTTCATCTCATCAAAAAAACGTTTAACACCTGATAACCAGCTATGTGCCTTCGGACTGTGACTTTCACCACCAGCAAGCAGAGTTTCCTGAAATTCCTGTAAAAGTTCTTTTTGTCTGCTGTTTAATTTTACCGGTGTTTCTACAATAATACGGCATAATAAATCACCCTGCACACCACCACGTACTGATTTCACACCCTTATTACGCATTCTGAACATTTTACCTGTCTGAGTTTCTGAAGGTATTTTCAGACTCACACGACCATCCAGAGTAGGTACATCCAGAGTACCGCCTAAAGCTGCTGTGGTGATATTAATAGGAACTTCACAAAACAGATCACTGCCTTCGCGAGTAAAGATATCATGAGGTTTCACATGGACATGGACGTATAAATCACCTGAAGGACCACCATTCTGACCGGCTTCACCTTCATTGGATAAGCGAATTCGGTCACCGGAATCAACACCAGCAGGCACTTTAACGGATAAGGTCTTATGCTCCTGAATTCGGCCCTCACCATGACAGGCATCACAGGGATCGTTAATGGTTTTACCACTGCCATGGCAGGTTGGACAGGTTTGTTGTAAAGAAAAGAAACCCTGCTGCATGCGAACCTGGCCAACACCCTGACAAGTATGACAGGTTTCTGCTTTAGAGCCTTTTTTTGCTCCGGAGCCATCGCATTTTTTACAACCGATCATTGTCGGAATTCGAATTTTGACTGATTTGCCATGAACCGCTTCTTCAAGCGTTAATTCTAAATTGTACTGCAGATCGGCACCACGGTAGACTCGCTCTCCACCTCGACGACCGCCGCCACCCGCACCAGCGCCACCAAAGATATCACCAAAGACATCACCAAAGATGTCACTGAAATTTCCTCCAGCACCGCCACCCATGCCAGCGCCCTGCTCAACACCCGCATGACCAAACTGATCATAAGCCTGACGTTTTTGCGCATTTGAGAGTATTTCGTAGGCTTCTTTTGCTTCCTTAAAATGTGCTTCCGCATCGGGATTATCCAGATTTCGATCTGGATGATACTTCATTGCCAAACGTCTATAGGCTTTTTTTAATTCTGCATCACTGGCTGTTTTATCAACACCAAGTACTGCATAGAAATCTTTTTTAGACATAATATTCAGGCTACCTTATTTAAACTTAAGGGGACTTTTTTTACCAAGCTAGAAACCAGAAAACACAGAGCAGGGTTTTAGCCCTATCCTGTGTTTCTTCGAGTCTTCAACTTTAGCTTACAGTTTCACTATATGCTAGAGTCTTCAACTATTTTCTGGAGTCTTTAACTACTTCTTAGAGTCATCAACTATTTCTTAGAGTCATCAACTTCTTCAAACTCAGCATCAACTACATCATCATCTGCGGTATTTTCTGCTGCGCCTTCTGCTGCACCATCTGCATCTGCCGCTCCTGCAGCATCAGCACCTTGATCAGCATACATACGTTCAGCCATCTTGGCCGAAGCATCTGTTAAGGCTTTAGTTTTTGCTTCAATATCATCTTTATCATCACCTTTAAGTGATTCTTCCAGATCTTTTATCGCGGTTTCAATTGCTGATTTTTCATCATCATCAATCTTGTCGCCCATATCTTCCATAGACTTTTTCGTCGCATGAATCATATTTTCAGCAGTATTCTTAACCGTCACCAGTTCATGGAACTTCTTGTCATCATCTGCATGAGCTTCTGCATCCTGAACCATGCGATCAACTTCATCATCAGATAAACCACTTGACGCTTTAATAATAATTGACTGTTCTTTACCCGTGGCTTTATCTTTAGCTGATACGTGCAGAATACCATTAGCATCCAGGTCAAACGAAACTTCAATCTGAGGTGTACCACGTTGTGCTGGTGGAATATCAGATAAGTCAAAACGACCCAGTGATTTATTTCCAGAAGCCACTTCGCGTTCACCCTGCAGTACATGAACAGTTACAGCAGTCTGGTTATCGTCTGCTGTGGTAAATGTTTGAGAAGCCTTAGTTGGAATAGTAGTATTCTTTTCAACCAGTTTAGTCATAACACCACCGGCTGTTTCAATACCCAGCGATAAAGGTGTTACGTCTAATAACAGGACGTCTTTAACCTCACCACCTAATACACCACCCTGAATAGCCGCACCAACCGCAACAGCTTCATCAGGATTCACATCTTTGCGAGGCTCTTTACCAAAGAAGGCTTTAACTTCTTCCTGAACCTTAGGCATACGAATCTGACCACCAACCAGAATCACGTCATCAATATCACTGACTGATAAACCGGCATCATTAATTGCTGTGCGACATGGGTCGATTGTGCGCTTAATCAAGCTTTCAACCAGTGTCTCTAATTTTGCACGAGTTATTTTAACATTTAAGTGCTTAGGGCCTGAGGCATCTGCGGTAATATAAGGCAGGTTAACATCAGTCTGCATAGACGTTGATAATTCAATTTTAGCTTTTTCTGCACCTTCTTTCAGACGCTGCATAGCCAGTGGATCACCACGTAAATCCATGCCCTGATCTTTCTTGAATTCATCAGCAAGATAATCAATCAGACGCATATCAAAGTCTTCACCACCTAAGAAAGTGTCACCATTAGTTGATAACACTTCAAACTGATATTCACCATCAACTTCTGCTATTTCAATAATAGAGACGTCAAAAGTACCACCACCCAGGTCAAACACGGCAACAGTAGAGTCACCTTGTGATTTATCCATACCATAAGCCAGTGCTGCTGCAGTTGGCTCATTAATAATACGCTTGACAGTCAGGCCAGCAATCTTACCAGCATCTTTAGTCGCCTGGCGTTGAGAATCGTTGAAATAGGCTGGAACAGTAATAACGGCCTCAGTCACCTCTTCACCCAGATAGTCTTCAGCAGTTTTCTTCATTTTTGCCAGAATTTTTGCTGAAACTTCAGGTGGTGCCATTTTAGTGCCATGAGCTTCTACCCAGGCATCGCCATTGTCTGCTTTAACAATTTTATAAGGTACTAAATCAATGTCTTTTTGTACCGCATCTTCTTTAAATGTACGGCCAATTAAACGCTTAACCGCATAAATAGTATTTTCAGGATTAGTGACGGCCTGACGTTTAGCTGACTGACCGACTAATACTTCATCATCAGTATAAGCAACGATGGATGGTGTAGTACGATCACCTTCTGCATTTTCAATAACTTTTGGTTTGTCACCGTCCATAACTGCGACACATGAATTGGTTGTGCCCAAGTCGATACCGATAATTTTACCCATTGTGTTCTCCTTAATAATTCGTTCTAAACTGTTTTTTCTATAATGTTTAAATAAGTGGGGTTATTTACAATTCTTTCAAGAGCTTAGTTGTAAATAATAAGATTTTTTTTACTGCTTAAGTGCTTATTTGGCTACCATAACCATAGCAGGTCTTACCAGACGCTCATTGAGTAAATAACCTTTTTGCATCACCACCACAATGGTATTTGACTCTTTACCGGGAATTTCCTGCATCGACATTGCCTGATGAAATTCAGCATTAAATGCATCACCTTCTTTGGGTGCAACTTCTGAAATACCAATTTTCCCCAGAGCATCATTCATCATCTTCAGAGTCAGTTCCATGCCTTCCCGGATTTTATGTACGGCTTCATCTTCAATATCCATATCAATGGCTGCTTTTAAACCCAGCTCCATAGAATCTTTAACTGGAAGAATTTCATTGATCATTTTTTCAATACCAAATTTTCTGGCATTGGATACTTCTTTTTCAGTCCGACGACGAACATTTTCCATCTCGGCTTTAGTACGCAGAGCAATATCCCAGTTTTCATCTGCTTTGGTTTGAACCTGCCTGATGCGGGCAATTAACTCTTCAGCTTCCAGAGCAGCCAATTCATCAACCACTTCCTCGTTACTGTTATCACTATCGCTTTGAGCTTCAGAGTCTACGGTCTCTGCATTGGCATTTGCTTCAGAGGCCTGCGCCTTAATTTCTTCTTCAACCGCCTGCTCATCCACTTTTTGTTCATCAGCCATTTCTTAAATCCTGTTCCTGTCTGTTTTTCTTATAAGGTTAACTTATAAGAGCCTGTTCGAGGTTTGTTAAAACCATAATTGACACACTCTAAATAGGGATTAATTTTCATGATTCAAGGCTGTGGTCAGTAATTTTGCAGTTAAATCTACAATTGGGATCACTTTGTCATATGCCATCCGTGTTGGGCCAATCACTCCCAGCACTCCCATACTCTGTCCATCTATCTGATAGGGGGCTGCGATCACAGAACAATCATCCAGTGGCCCATAGCCAGATTCCTGACCAATGAACAACTGCACGCCATCAGCATCGCTGACTTTACTGAGCAAACCTAGAATGTGTTGTTTTTCGTGAAATGCTTCAAATAACTGCCGCATTCTGTTCATGTCCGAATTATCAGCATATTGCATCAAATTGGTTTCACCACTAATCATAAAATCGTCCTGCGCTTCATGATGTTCAGCAAAAGCATGAGTGGCCATCTGGATAGCTGAACGCATCATATCATCCATCTGCCGCCGCGTCTTTTCCATTTCCTGCAATAAAGTCTGACAGGCGGCCTTGATTGATTTACCTGCCAGGAAACTATTCAGATAATTGCTCATTTGCTGGAGTTGTGCCGGAGCATAGTCATGCTCCATCTGCAAAACTCGATTTTGTACCTCATTATCACTTTGGATCAAAACAGCCAGAACACGTTTATTTGAAAGGGGGATAAATTCTATCTGAGTTAATGCAATAAGCTCTTTTTTGGGCAGCACCACCAACCCCGCCATTTGCGTCATACCTGACAGCATGTCCATAGCACTTTCAAGTGTTTCTCCCTGATCATCAGAATGACTGATATGGGCTGTCAGTTGCTCAAGCAGCTGTTCATCAGGCTGTTTCACTGATAATAGAGAGTCGACAAACAAGCGATATCCCTGAACGGTGGGCACTCGACCAGCTGAAGTGTGCGGAGCATGAATCAGTCCCATTTTTTCCAAATCAGCCATCACATTACGAACGGTTGCCGGGCTTACTTTCAGGCCAGACGATTGCACCAGTGCTTTTGAACCAACGGGTAAACCATCGTTAATATAGGATTCCACCAGGACCTTCATCAGCTGGCTGGTACGTTCATCAAATATTTGGTTTTTGGTCACAATAATTGCTGCTTTTTTATACTTATAAGAAGAGTTATATTGCCTTACATAAGGCTGACTTGTGAAGTTTCAAGTACAATTCATAGCACAGCCCAAATAAAATCAAAAAATAAAAACAGAAATGAATGTTTTGTTTCAAGCCTTTTTGTGCTAATTTCATAGAGAAACCGCATTAAAACAACTTTCAACTGGCCTGGATAATGACAGATACACAACAAAACAAAACTTTTACCTGTATTGGCTTAATTGGAAAATACGCCGATCCCAGTGTTGGTGATGCCCTGGTCAGTTTGCATGAATATTTTCTGGAAAGGAGCTGTGATGTCTTTCTGGATGAAAGTACCGCAGCTGTTTTTACCGATCATGAAATGGATGTTGTGACTCGCACACAACTGGGTGAGCGGTGTGATTTGATCATTATTGTCGGTGGTGACGGTACACTATTGAGTGCCGCGAGAAGCCTGGTCGGTTTTGGCGTGCCCCTATTGGGCATTAACCTGGGACATCTTGGATTTCTGGTGGATTTATGTGCCATTGACGTCCATAAAGCTCTGGATGAAATCATGGCGGGAGAATATACTGAGGAAAATCGTTTTCTGCTGATCAGTGAAATTGAGCGTGATGGTGACTATTTTGGCGGCGGTAATGCTTTTAATGATGTCGTGATCCACAAATCAGATGTCGCCCGTATGATTGAAATTGAAACCTACATTGATGACAAATTTATGCATTCCATGCATGCTGACGGCCTGATTATCTCAACCCCGACCGGCTCAACAGCCTACTCCTTATCTGGCGGTGGCCCCATTTTATACCCATCTCTGAATGTAATAGAGCTGGTGCCAATTTGTCCTCATACCATGAGCAATCGACCTGTTGTTATTTCTGGTGAAAGTGACATTGATATCATTGTCAGTGATCATTTTTCAACCCAGGCTCAAGTTACCTATGACGGTCAGATTAATTTTAATTTATTGCCGGGCGATCATGTTAAAATAATGCGTCACCCAAAACACATTACCATCTTACACCCTAAAGACTATGACTATTTTGAAATACTCCGGGCAAAATTACGCTGGGGTGAAAAGCTGCGAAGCTGATAAAAAACCATGCTGAATCATATAACCATAAAAAACCTGGCTGTTGTTGACTCTTTAGATTTAGAACTCAGTTCTGGCCTCACTGTTTTAACTGGAGAAACCGGCGCTGGTAAATCCATTTTAATTGATGCTCTGGGTCTGGTTCTGGGTGACCGCGCAGAAGCCTCGGCAATTCGTCATGGGGCCGAGCGAGCCGATATTGTTGCTGAGTTTGAGCTTCAGGATCCTGTTATTGAAAAATGGCTGCTTGATAATGATCTGGATAGCGATGGTGAATGTTTAATTCGGCGTACTATCAATGCCAAAGGGCGTTCTAGGGGTTTTATAAATGGCCAGCCGATCCCCTTGCAAATATTGAGAGAACTAGGTGAACAGCTGGTTAATATCCACGGGCAAAACACGCATCAGGCATTACTTAAAACGGATGAACAGCGACTGCTGTTAGATAATTTTTCCGGCACCACAGCTGTGCGTAGAGAGCTCAATCAGTGTTACCAGCAATGGAAGAAAAAATCAGCTGAATATCAGCAGTTAAAGCAAGACACCGCAGAGCGTGATGCAAAACTGGAACTTCTGCATTTCCAGGTACAGGAACTGGACAAGTTTGAACTCCAGGAGAATGAACTCAGCAATCTGGAAGATGAACATAAAAAACTCAGTAATGCCAACCGACTGATAGAAACATCACAAAAAATATATTTCCAGTTAGCCCAGGATGAACAAAACAGTATTAATCATCTTTTAAACCATTGTCTGGTGGAGTTACAGGATCTCTCAGAGCTTGATAACAACCTCAACCCAATATCAGAACTACTCAGCAATGCACTGATTCAGGTCGATGAGGCCAGTTCAGAATTACGCCACTACCTGGACTCACTTGAACTGGATCCTGAACATCTTAAATGGCTGGATGAACGTATCAGCAGTATTTATGATCTTGCCCGTAAACATCGAGTCGAAACCCATGAACTGTTTGCTCATATTGACACATTAAAAAAAGAGCTGGAACATCTTAAAAATGCGGATGTGCACCTGGGTTCCTTACAAGAAGCAGTCACCACCACACAAAAACAATATTTTAAGCTGGCCAAAAAGCTCTCCAACAGCCGAAAAAAGGCTGCTTCTCTTCTGGCAGAACAAGTGATGAAACATATTCATGAACTGGGTATGGCACAATGTCTCTTTGAAATAAGAACTCTGCCTCTTGATTCGAAACAGCCTCAATTACATGGCATGGAAACAGTCGAGTTTTATGTAACAACAAACCCAGGCCAGCCATTAAGGCCTTTATCAAAAGTTGTTTCAGGTGGTGAACTGTCCCGTATCAGCCTAGCCATTCAAGTAGTTACCGCCGAATTCAGCCATATTCCTACACTTATCTTTGATGAAGTTGATGTTGGAATTGGTGGTGGAATTGCTGAAATGGTTGGTCAGAAGTTAAGGCTTCTGGGCACAAAATCTTCTCTGGCAGAAGCTCAAATCTTATGTGTAACTCATCAGGCTCAAGTCGCATCACAGGCACACCAGCACCTCAATGTTTATAAACAAAGTGATGCCACAAAAACGTCAACAAAAATTAACCAGCTTAATGAAGAGCAGCGTATTGAAGAATTATCAAGGATGATGGGTGGAGTCATAATTACTGAACAAACCCGCTCGCATGCACGTGAAATGCGCAAGCAGGTTACTGAAGCCCGCTAGGAAAGCTGCCCGTAAACGAACCTTTATTTATTTACTTTCTGACAGTCCGGGCAAACACCATAAATATACAAGCTATGGTCGGTTATTTTATAACCTAATTTTTCAGCTACTTTATGCTGACATTTTTCAATGGTTTCTTCAAAAAATTCTTCTACTTTACCGCACTTATCACACACAAGGTGATCATGATGAGTCCCCTGATTCAGCTCAAAAACTGAATGCCCGCCTTCAAAATGATGCCTTGCAACAAGACCCGCTGCTTCAAACTGTGTTAAGACTCGATAAACAGTAGCAAGTCCGACATCTTCTCCAGTGGACAGCAATTTCTTATAAACATCCTCAGCACTCACATGGCGCGAATCGCCATTTTCCAGTAATTCCAGAATTTTTAACCGAGGCAAAGTTGCTTTCAGACCTGCTTTTTTAAGATCAAGATTATTCACAATTACAATTCCTTCATTTTTAGTCTATTGCGGCTGCTTATTTATAGCTGTTTATTTATAACTGTTTATTTATAGTGATGCAGGTGCTTTTATGATGATAATATTGTATCATCCGTCAGATAAAATAAACCTAATAACTGCATACTTCGAATAAATAAGGGTTTTAATTCACCACTGTCCTCTAGCTACGAGCAACTACGAGGCCTGACGATAGTATACAGATTTTAAAAAAGAAATCATTATAGAAATGCGAAAAATTATTATTACCAGCCTGCTTCCTGTTATTCTTTTACTAACATCCTGCACCTGGGCGCCTGATCTTTCCGACATAGGCCTGCCAAGAGTTCATAAAGTCGATGTCCCTCAGGGCAACGTTGTTGAACAAGATCAAATCAATCAGCTCCGCCCCGGAATGAATAAACAGCAAGTCCGTTTTGTCATGGGTACTCCAATGCTGGATGATTCATTTCATGCTAATCGCTGGGACTATATCTACCGCTTTAAACCGGGCTACGGTGATATAAAATTTAAACAGGCCACTCTTTATTTCAATGAAAGTGATAAATTAATCAATATTCAGGGTACATTTCGCCCAGGAGATAAAGCTGAGAATACCCACATAACTACTGAAATCGTAGTGGTGCCTTTAGAAGATTATGACGGCTCAGATAATAGTGAAAAAGGCTATTGGGGACGATTTGTTGACTTTTTCAAGTGGACAGATGAGCATGAAGGCATTCCCTCAGACGGCGATGTTCCCGTCAATCCTCGCGGTGAAGGCGAAGCCATCCAGGGAACAATGGAGCAATCACCACAGACAACTGGTGAGTAAGTTCAAAATTAGTAACGACTCAGCATATTCCTTATTTGTGAAGAACCTGATTCACTGCCCTTTTTTCATTTTTTTGCCTTCTGCTGCACGCTGTTTTCTAACAGCTTTTGGATCGGCGATTAGTTTTCTGTATATTTCTATTCTGTCTTTATGCTTCAGCAGTTTATCAAGTTTACTTAATTTGCTGAAAATACCCACTTTATTCACACTTAAATCAATTTCAGGATATTCTTCTAATATTCCTGAAGCAGAAATAGCCTCTTCAAGTGTTGCATTTTCATCCACCTCAACCGTGAAAATAATCTGAGATGCAGGTATGGCATAAGCCACTTCCACTATTATTTGACGTGGATTTTTAACCACAACCATCTCACTTTCCACAAAAACCTCCTAATAAACATGCTTTAACTGCTCTAATCATAAATATCTACTGCCCGCTTACAAAATGCATCCACCATATTGTTAGCAATCTGGCTAAAAATAGGACCAAAAGCCATACTCATCACTTTATTAGAAAACTCAAAATCAAGATCAAGTGAAATTTTACAACCATTTTCTTCCAGTGCATCAAAACGCCAAAAACCATGCAATTGCTTAAAAGGGCCATCGACTAAACGCATTTCAATCATTTTATCTTTATGCATTCGGTTTAGGGTAGTAAAGGTTTTATTCAGACCCATGTGCTGAATCTCCACCTGACCTGTCACCTCATCATCCGTTTTGTTAAGTACTTTTGAACCACCGCACCATGGTAAAAAATATTGATAGTTATCGACATCAGCAACCAGAGCATACATCTTAGCCGCACTATAAGGAATTAAAGCAGTCTTACTGATACAGGTCACATAATCTCCTGAAAAAAATTAACAATCAATATAGTTATAAATTTATACACCCGCAATAGTACGGATAAAGGCAACCACACCCATAGCATTTAAGAACACAATGATGACCATGATTGGTGCAACAAAACGTATTAAAAAGAGCCAGATATTATACCAGATCTGCTTAATATTGAGTTCTTCCTGAGAATATTCTTTCTTCATTAACCAACCGGCGTAAATGGCAATCATTAATCCACCCAGCGGTAACATAATATTTGAGGTTAAATAATCCAGAAAATCAAACGCTGTTGCATCTTTAAGGATCACAAATTCACCATACTTAGTCGAAATCGTTGATGAAAAAGTAAGCTTGCTGGTCAGATTAAATGAAAATACAGTAAACAAACCAAGCAACCAAACTAGCAGACCTGAAATCACTGATGTTTTTAAGCGGGAAATCTGAAAGGTTTTCATTCCCCAGGTAATGGCTGGCTCAACTAATGAAATACTGGATGTCCAGGCGGCAAAAACCAGTAAAATAAAGAACAAAGTACCAAATAATGTACCATAATTCATACCGCCAAAAGCCAGGGGCAAGGTTTTAAAAATCAATCCTGGGCCTGAAGAAGGTTCTAATGCATTGGCAAAAACAATAGGAAAGATAATCATGCCAGCCATAAGAGCAACCAGAGTATCCATAAAAGCAACGGCAATGGAGGCTTTTGCAATGGATGTATCGGGCGGTAAATAGGAGCCATAAACCATGATTGCACCCATTCCCAGACTCAGAGTAAAAAAGGCATGCCCCATAGCACTTAAGATACCTTCCGTGGTAATTTTTGAAAAGTCAGGATTAAACAAATAAATCAGTCCCTGTTTAAATTGTCCGGTTCCCATCGCATAAACAATCAGAATAATTAACAAAACAAATAATAAGGGCATAAGATAAGTTACAGCTTTTTCTAACCCCCCGCGAACGCCCCGAGCAACAACAACCATTGTCATGAAAAGAAAAAAACTATGCCAAGCAATTAATCTTTCGGGACTGGCAACCAGCTCAGAAAAAATACCATTAACTCCTGCTGCATCCAGTCCGCTGAATACTCCTGACGCCATACGAGGCACATAAGCCATCGCCCAACCCGCAATTACACTATAGTAAGAAAGAATGAGAAAACCGGCAATCACTCCCATCCAGCCTAATAAACCCCACGAACGAGAATGACCTGATTCCCTGGCTAATTTTTTCATGGTCGTCACAGGATCCTGCCGTCCCCGACGACCCAGCATAATTTCTGCCATCATGATAGGGACGCCGATACTGGCAATACACAGGAGATAAATTAAAACAAAGGCACCACCACCATTTTCGCCCGTTATATAGGGAAATTTCCATATATTACCCAGACCAACGGCAGATCCTGTTGCAGCAAGAATAAAAACCAGACGTGAAGACCACTGCTCTCTGGCAGCAGGAGTATTTTTATTGTTTGTTAATGCGGAATCAGACATTCACTACTATCCTTGATCACTCCTGAATATATTATTCAGGTTAATTCTATTTTCTATAACAAATTTTTTACCGCATTGTACCATTTTTTTGTATAATTACCGTTATGGGAAAAAAGAAAAAGAAAACATCAAGCAATACCATTGCTCAAAATAAAAAAGCACGTCATGATTATTCTCTGGAAACAGAATTTGAAGCTGGCCTGGTTCTTGAAGGTTGGGAGGTCAAAAGCATTCGTGCCGGTAAGGCACAAATTAATGAAGGCTTTGTGCAATTACAAAACGGTGAAGCATTCTTGTATGGTGCGGTGATTGCACCATTAATATCTGCCTCAACTCACGTATCCCCTGTTCAGCAAAGAAGCCGCAAATTACTATTGCACTCTTCTGAACTAACCAGACTGTTTAGCGCTGTAGAACGCAAAGGTTATACCATTGTTCCATTAGCACTCTATTGGAAAAAGAGCCGGGTAAAATGTAAAATTGCACTCGCTAAAGGTAAGCACCAATACGATAAAAGAGCTTCTGAAAAAGAAAAAGACTGGAACAGAGATAAGGCCAGAATAGCTAAAATGAAATAAGTTTAGGATGATGTACTAAGAATAGAGCTGGATAAAGAACGAATCGAAATAAGATAAACAATTATAAATGACCTACTCCAGTCATTATAACTGGAGCAAATCAAAACTACTGCAAAATATTACTTCGCAGCAGGTACTGGAGCTTGTGCTGGAGCAGCTACAGGAGGAGCCATCATAGGACGACTAGGGTAGTAACCACGACCATATCCACCACCATCAGTATTCTGGTAGTTATTGTAGCCATTGCCACGGAAGTTAGCGTTGTTATAACCATTGTAGTTGCTGTTTCCGTTTCCGTATGCTGAACCGCGAGTATTACCTTTGCCACGACCACGGCCACGAGCTTTAATAGTGATTTCAACATCACCATCCATATCACTGTCCATGCTGCCGTCACCCCAACCGTTGCCATAACCATTGCCATAGGCATTGTTATTCATGTTGTTGTAACCATTGCCATTCCAGTTAGTGTTGCTGTTTCCGTCATCCCAGAAAGCACTGGCAGACATAGATACTGTAGTAGCAGCGATTGCTGCAGCAATTAATAATTTTTTCATTGTATACTCTCCAAAGTATTAGAATGTTTATTTTAGTGTGTTATTTTGTTATCCAAATATGATAACAAGAAATTAACGTTTTACTATGAAATGATAAAAACAATCAACTTGTTTTTTCACTTTCCTTATTGATTTCGTATAGTATATATTCTTTTTTTAATATTAGCAACATCTAATATTAAGTTTTTTATAATAGTCACATTAAATATAAGTACTTGAATAACCATCATAATTTCAATAAATGGCAGGATCAAGCAAAGTCTGACCTCAAAAACCATGTTTATCTGGTTTGCCTTTTTTATTAACGCAAGAACTAGTTAGTTGGCTTGAGGAGAAGTTTTAACCAGTGTATTAATCAATTTTGAACAGCTTCTTTCATTAATTATAGCTATTGTTCCTTAACAGGACTTAATAAGAGTATTTCCTGCTCTCATCATTCCCTCAAAAATACTATTGGATAGTGCTTTAGGAAAGTCTGTTGGGATTTGCTCCGAAACTTTGCCAATGTGTTCTGCCATGGGCTCACATAACTCATTAATAATGGCCTTCATTTCATCTTTATCAAATCGGCACTGTTTGGCCATTTCATACCAATGCCGACAACGTATTGTATTCCATTTATAATGACGATTTTTCCCTTCCACCGCCATAGCCATTTTGATCTTTTGTTTCTCTAAACTGCGATTGCTTATTAATGGATAGGCTGACATCACATCATAACTGGGTGTTAAGTGATATCGTCCGCCAGGTAATAAAAAGTAACTGAAATTTTTTGCATGACCATCAATCGCAGCTAATAGCCAAAATAGAATCTGGGTTTTCATAAAAATAATACGATCATTTTTAGCTCTATTTGAACCCAATAATCGATCCATAATATTTTTTATACCCGGGCCACCATCCTGCTCATATTTATTATTAGCTGAGATCCCCATCGATTGGCAAATATCTTCCTGGGGAAGACGGACGAGCCATTGTTTATCCTGACTCCAACATCGATCAAAACGTTCAACAATCAGTGTCTTTTTATCTTCAAAAAGGGCTATTTCTGCATTTGCAGTGGGCAAGCCATAACTTTTAAAAATTAAATGACATAACCATTCATTTTCAACACTGTCAGATAAATCAATATAATCATGATGCCCAATTGGCAACTTAAAAATATGACTGGTCGGTGTAGTTCCAGTGGGTACATGCCATTGGTCATTTAAGCGTAAAAATGCACTTTTTTCCTGAGCTCCAGCAATCGAAATTCTGAAGTCATCCTGAGCAAATCGATCTCTGCCAATCCCCTGACTGGCATATTGAGTTCGCCTCAATCGTTCTGCAATCTCATGCTCATCCAGAACTTTACTACTCACTTGCTTAATATTTCCTGGATTATCTTCGGTCAATAATTGCAGAGCACCTACACAATCACGCCCCAAGTGTGTTAAAAGATCAAAACACTGATTGCTGTTGGCGGAAAAATGAGCCTGAATCCGGTTTTTCATATCCTGGGTATCGGGTAACAAATTATCAAAAAAATGCAATACTCTAGCACCTTTTATTAGTTCTTCCTGCAAAGGTAGTGATAAGGAAATGGGACGACTTTTGTCGTTCACCAGCCATTGTTCATGATACTTGAATTGTAACTCACCACTCCTCTTTTGGATAAGTTCACCAACCGATTCACCATTCATATAGGCAAAGAGCTTATTGGTCACATTTCTGCTCATTACCACTCTTCCTTATCAATATTATTTTTTAATAATGGCTCATTACCCTCACGTGGCTGTATCACCATTTCCAAATTGAGTGCGGCTAATATATGAAAAATAGTCTCTATCTGGACACCTGACTTTCCTTGCTCAGCAAAAGAGATACTCTTTTGCCCTATGGTAGTTATTGTTGAAATATTTTGCTGTGATAGCTTTTGTTTCTTACGGTTACGGGCAAGTATTTGTCCTAAGGACTGTGGAGTTGTAGCAATTTGAGTCATTTTTTCATTCCTTTATAGGCATAAAACAACTTTATACCCATAAAGGAATGAAGTCAATTTAATTCCTATAAAGGAATAGTGACTACAAATTAAAAGAGGCTTAATCATTCTCAGGAAGTAACAAAGTGAAACCTTCGTTTACCCTAAGCTGTACCCTCTTTAAAAAAAGTCCGTTAAGGGTGCAATTTAACGGACAAACGCAGAGAAACATAACCTTACACAGACCGTAAAAATGAACTATGGCCTGAGGTTATTTATTATTATTTTTATTAATTAATACCACTTCAGCATAATCAAGCTACTTTCTCAGGCAATGAATGACGCTCATATAAAAATCTCAATACCTCACTGCGATAATGATTGTATTGTGGGTTATCGGCCAGCTCAATTCTATTACGTTCTTTATCCAGTTCAATATTTAAAATTTCACCTATCGTTGCAGCAGGCCCGTTAGTCATCATGACAATTCGGTTGGATAAGAGAACGGCTTCATCGACATCATGAGTGATCATAATGACTGTATTGCCTAAGCTTTCCTGAATTTCCATGAGTGAATCCTGCAGATGTGCACGAGTTAATGCATCTAGCGCACCAAAGGGTTCATCCATTAATAATACTTTAGGCTGCATGGCTAATGCTCTGGCAATGCCCACACGCTGCTTCATGCCGCCGGAAATTTCTGCGGGTAATTTGTCCAGAGCATGGGACATATGAACCAGCTCCAGATTATGCTCAACCCAGTCCTTAACTTCTGCCTTACTTTTTTCACCTTTAAAAATCTGTTTTACAGCAAGTTCAACATTTTGATAGCTGGTCAGCCAGGGTAGCAGAGAGTGATTTTGAAATACCACAGCACGTTCAGGACCTGGCTCAAACACTTCCTTACCATCCAGAATCACACCGCCTTCTGTTGCCTGATGAAGACCGGCAACAATATTCAGTACTGTTGATTTCCCGCAACCGGAGTGACCTATCAGGGATACAAACTCTCCTCTTTCAATATTGAGATTCACTTTATCTAACGCTCTGAATGGACCATTTTTTGTTGGAAAATCAATAGTCACTTCAGTTAATACTAAATGTTCATCTTTCATTATTTTTACCTGTCAATAGTTTTTACCTGTCAATAGTTTTCTTTGTCTGATTTAATTCAACGCTTATACCTTATTATCTCAATACCGCACTTTTATCCCAGCTGACCTTTTGTTGTAACATCAGCATCATCTTATCCAGGAGATAACCAATCAGACCAATAACAATAACCGCAACCATAATACGTCCCAGAGAATTTGAACTGCCATTTTGAAATTCATCCCAGACAAACTTTCCCAGACCTGGGTTTTGAGCCAGCATCTCAGCGGCAATAAGTACCATCCAGCCAATTCCAAGAGATAACCTTAAACCACCAAAAATCATTGGTACAGCAGATGGAAGTACAATTTTTCTGACTTTTGTAAACCAGTTTAAGCGCAATACCTTACTGACATTCAGCAGATCACTATCAATTTGTGAAACACCAATAGTCGTATTGATCACTGTTGGCCACAAGCTGCATAGAGTGACCGTAATGGCTGAAATAATAAATGCTTTCGGCAGTACAGGATCATTAGTAACAACTAAGGCACTGACGACAATAGTCACCAGCGGTAACCAGGCTAAAGGTGATACCGGTTTAAATATTTGAATCAGTGGATTAATAGCTGCATAAATATCAGCACTCATACCGCAGACAATACCAAGCGGTATGGCAATGAATGATGCAATTAAAAAACCGACCATGACAGTAATAAGACTGGTCACTATCTGGTCAAAAAATGTTGGGCTGCCTGTATAAGGTCGAACTTTAACAACAGCATCAGGATTTTTTGCCAATTTAGCTGCATTGCGCTTTTCCTGACGCTCATAAAAAGCCACTTCCTTTGTTCGTTCTCGCTGATGCTCGTCAATTAAGCCAGTAAACTGACTCCAGACCTGTGTCGGACCGGGTAAGGTACCCAGTGACGTTTGCACCTGAGATGCACCAATATGCCATATTGCTAAAAATATCAGCACTCCGACTATTGGTATAAGTAATGTACGTATGAATGAAGCATTCATGATATTCTTGAGTGATTCATAAGGGTCTTTCCGGATATTATCCGCTATTTGTTGGTTTCTTTTTTCATCCACTGTGTTTGTAGAACCTACGGCTGACAACCGGGGTTTTGTCGTTTCCTTGCTGTTATTGATGTCAGTCACAGGAATTTCTGATGATGCTATAGATAGTGAAGTCATAATAATTTCTCTCTGCAAAAAACTTTTAATCGTAAGAATGTCGGGCGGGGAAGCGCCCCGCACCAAAAAACATTCCTGCTTTATAGTTTACTTTTCTCCTTCAAACCAATACTGAACTTTTTAATATACTCATTAGGCTTTTTACCATCATAAGTGACACCATCAATGAACTCAGTCTGAGGTGCTTTAAACCCATCTTCTTTATCAAAGTCAGGAAAATCATCAGCTTTCATTTTTCCTTCAGCAATCAACTCTTTTGCTGCAAGGGCATAAATGTCAGGACGATAGACTTTTTTAGCAATATCCGAGTACCAGCCATCAGGCTTATGTTCAGCAATTTGTCCCCAACGTCTCATTTGAGTCAGATACCAGATTGCATCACTATAGTAAGGATAAGTAGCGTTATAGCGAAAGAACACATTAAAGTCAGGCACTTCACGCTTATCACCTTTTTCATACTCAAATGTGCCTGTCATACTATTGGCAATCACTTTATAATCAGCACCAACATAGTTACTTTGAGATAAGTATTTGACCGCTTCAGGACGATTCTTATTATTATCTGCATCCAGCCATTGAGCAGCACGTATCATTGCTTTAACCACGCGGATATGAGTATTTGGGTATTTGTCTGACCAGGTTTTACTCACTCCAAAGACTTTTTCCGGATTATCCTTCCAGATTTCATAATCAGTGATCACTGGAACACCAATTTTTTTAAATACAGCCTGCTGGTTCCATGGTTCACCGACACAATAACCATAAATAGTGCCGGCTTCCATCGTGGCAGGCATTTGTGGAGGAGGAGTGACTGATAATAAAACATCAGCATCAATTGTTCCGCTAGTATCACCTTTTTTAGGTGCATAATAGCCTGGATTCAGACCGCCTGCGGCTAACCAGTAACGTAATTCATAATTATGTGTCGAGACAGGAAAAACCATGCCCATTTTAAAGGGCTTACCTTCATCTTTATATTTATCAACAATGGGTTTCAGTGCTGATGCACTGATAGGGTGAACCGGCTTGCCGTCTTTTTCCGGAATATTGGGTTTCATTTGTTTCCAGATGTCATTAGAAACAGTAATGGCATTACCGTTTAAGTCCATACTGAATGCCGTAATAATATGTGCCTGAGTTCCAAACCCAATGGTTGCACCTAACGGCTGACCAGCAAGCATATGAGCACCATCCAGCTGGCCGTCAATAACCCTGTCAAGAAGCACTTTCCAGTTTGCTTGTGCTTCTAATGTGACATAAAGACCTTCATCTTCAAAAAAACCTTTTTCATAAGCAATAGCCAAAGGTGCCATATCCGTGAGTTTTATAAAACCAAATTTCAAGTCTTCCTTTTCAGGTTCACCAACTGCGGCACCGGCAATATTCATACTCAACAAACTGGTACTCAACGCAATTGCTGTACCGAGAGCAAGTAGTGACCTTTTAATAACATCGCTTTTATTTGTTGCTAATAATTTCATTAGTTTGACCCTGTATTCATGGTTAAATTTTGATCCAAAAAAAAAGGCGACCACAGTTCAGGTTAATAGAATAACCATTCTGTGGACGCCTTTGTCCTTTTTGAAATGATAGTTAAACAACTGACGCCATTGCCCTTTGCCTAAACTCAATCACTTCAATTATCATCCTGAGATGATACAAATTGTTTTTATAAGGTTGTCGTCATTGACTAACGATATAAATTTAGATATTTGTTACTTTCTTCACTTTGTCTATGTTACTTTCTTCGCTTTCTCTAAAGTATATAGCAATCAATATGCCAACTTTAAATTCATGTTCTATAGAGAGCTTTTTGCATTTTATAATGATTGTTTGTTCATTCATTGTGCAAAAGGCTTTAATTATTAATTATTTTGGTGCATCCGATATCATATCTATTGACATAACTTCCATAATATCAACGATACTTCTGGCAATATCACTCATCGTCTTACTCTTATCCATTGCCATTTTACGAATCAGTTTATACGCCTGTTGTTCATCCATGTTTTTGCTCTTCATTAAAATTCCCTTAGCTTTATCAATCAGCTTTCTATCTTCCAGTTGTTGTTTTGTTTTAGACAGTTCATTAACAATTTTTTGATAGCTGTTAAAACGACTGATAGCAACTTCAATAATAGGTCGAATTCGTTCCAAATTAAAACCATCAATAATATAGGCGTTGACACCAATACTTACAGACTTATCAATGGCTGAACGACTATCATCATTAGTAAAAAGAATGACAGGTACTGGTTTTTTTTGTACCAGTTGAGCAATAAAATCCAAATAAGCTTGTTTTACTGTGTGGAACTGACAAACTAAAACTGAGGCTGAATCATAGTGACTCATAATGCTGAACTCTTTTTTTACATTGATAGTAGCAATAATGTCAAAATCATTCTCGGAGAGTGTATCTTGCAGCTCTTCGCAGTTGCTATTATCAGAGTCAACGATAAGTAGTATATTTGTGTTTGTCATGTCTAATCTACCATTTGTTGTGCATGATATACTGGAAAACTATCTTTGAAAAAGAGGCTATGCAACTTTCTTATGATTCAGCAATAATAGTGCCAAAAATCTCATATACTTTTATTAAATGCATAGTTAAAGGAAAATAGTAAGAAAATTGAACATCATTTATTTACACAATATGAGCAATTTAATATTCAGGACAAGGCTATGGCAAGAAATACAGCAGTAACATTGGGTAAACCTCACAATAATATAAAACAGGGCTATTTTTGCTCTCCTGAAGGAATGCACCTTGTTTTCTATATACAGAAAAATAATCAAATTGAGATTATTGGTCTCTCTCATCAAAGTATGAATATTGTTGAGTATTTAACATGAAATTCAACGAAGACTGTGCGTAAAAATCCAACTATCTTGCACTTAATACGTTTAGGTTTTGAATACCTGTCATTAAAAGATCCAGAACTAATATGGGATGAGATTTATCAATATGACACAGTTGATGGTATTTTCAAATAATATGGAATATGACGATAGCTACAAATAAAACTGATTTTTATAGGCTGAGCTAGTACATTATAGGTAGCAATATCATGTTAACCACCTGATTTTAGAGGTAAAAAAAGCCATCCTAAGACAGCTTTAAATACATGAGATGGCGGGAACTGTCTTTTCTATTTAACCATTTGATATAATTACATATTCCAAACAACACCTTTAACTGGTACTGCTATCAGTACTGCATAAATTAAAAGTCACCTCAAAAAAACTTGTTTAATAATTTACTTTTTCCTGAATCTTACCAATTTTTTTGCTATATTAATATTTAATACAACTTAATATTTAGGGCAAGGCTATGGCAAGAAATACATCAGTCACATTAGGTGAACATTTTGATGACTTTGTGCTCGAAAAGATTAATGCTGGACGCTTTCAGTCAGTTAGTGAAGTGGTGCGTGCTGGCTTGCGTAAATTAGAAGAAGATGAAACTAAGCTTCAGGTGCTGAGAGATAAACTGCAAGCAGGAGAAAATAGCCCGCTAGTTGATGATTTTAACGGTAAAAAATTCATCAAAGGCTTACATAAAAAACACCTTAAATGACCGTTAACTATAAAATAAGAGCTGTTGTACAGGCTGACCTTGAGTCAATCTGGCTTTATACCTATGAACAGTGGGGAGTCATTCAAGCCAATACTTATATTGAGTCACTTATCGCAAGGTTTGACTGGCTAGCCCAAAACCCTGCATTGGGTAAGCCTCGCAATGATATAAAAGAAGGCTATTTTTGCTTTCCTGAAGGAATGCACCTTGTTTTCTATACACAGAAAAATAATCAAATTGAGATTATTGGTATACCTCATCAAAGTATGGATATTGTTGAGTATTTAACATGAAATTCAATGAAGACTCATGTATGTCCATAATTTTCACACCACTACAAGCCCCTTGATCAATTGAAACCAGTATAACTTCTCACATTATAAATAGGTTAGGCATAAAAAAAGGGCTCAAAGAGCCCTTTTTTGTACTACGCAGTATTTGGTGGAGATGGCAGGAACCAGATTCATAACGCAATACAATGATATTTATATATTTTAAAAGTTTAACTAAAGAGACACTCCCCGTTTATTCCCCATTTAGAATACAGATAGGGCTATATTTAAAATAAATATTGGCACTTTTAATTTTTCTCGATACATTATTTTTCCAGATAATAGAATACAGCCATAATAGCTCTCAATTCATTCTGTTTGTGTTTAACAGAAAAAAAAGCCACTTCTATTCGGCTAATAGTATTTCAGACAGACTATCTAATTTTGCTTTAATAGTTTCCCATTCGGGTATGTGTTGGTGAAGTAAGGCATAGAACTGCTTACTATGATTGTGTTCTTTAAGATGACATAACTCATGTAAAATCACATAATCTACACATTCTCTCGGGGCTTTAACCAAATGAGGATTAAGCGATAATATACCCTGAGGTGAGCAACTACCCCATTGTTTTTTCATCAGGCGTAATTTCCATGGAGGAGTATGCTTAATCCAGGGTATTTGGGTGAGTAATGATTTCAGCCGTTGCTCAAAAATATTATCTGCATGGTGACGATACCAGACAGACAATAGCTTTTTAATATTTTCAGCTTGCCGTGACTCAGTATAAACCTGCAATTGTCCACGTAGTAACTTTACCCCCTGCTGCTTTTTAGCCATAATGATTTTTAGTACATAGCGCCGCCCTAAATAAAAGTGACATTCACCGCTCACATATTGCCGTGGAAGTACATAAGCATATTGTTTTTTAATATTTTTTATATGCTTGTGTATCCAACGTGCCCGTTTGTGTACTGCCCTCTTCACGTCATACAATGTAATGTTTTCAGGCGCTTTTACTTGCACCGCACCATCTGGCAGTACATCAATTACAATTTTGATATTCTGCTTGAGTATAAAAAAAACCTGATAAGAAATTTCTTCATTCCCATACTGCAGTGTCTGCTTATTGAATTTCATGGCTTTAGACATAAACAGTAGACATCAGCTGTTGACTCATTTTGTGCGCTCTTTCGTAAGGCCCACTCGAGTAATTCGAATGATTTCTTCAATGATCTCTTTTGCCTTATTCATACCCGTTAGTTTAAAAAGCTTAGGTAGTAGCTGTTTTCGGATTTCAGCTTCAATATTAGCTGGATTAAGTGAGTGCTCTGCAACCGCCTGATTAACAACCTCATCTATAGTTAATGCTTCATTAATATATTCCTGAGTTTCATCATTTTTCATCTTATCAAAATGCTTCTCACCTAACACAAGACAAAATACGCCATAATAGGCGCTGGCATGGCGATTATCATCCAATACTTCAGGTATCCCTTCAATGTCACGATTATCAACCTTTTCTTCAAATGATTTAAATAAGGCATATTGCTTAGCAGGGTGATCAAAAAGTGCTTCTGCGGCTTTAATGATCTCTTTTAGCAGTTCAGATAATACTTTTTGTGCATAACGATCATCATCTAAGCTTTGTTCAATGGTCTTTTTAATCCGAGTACGAATAATATCAGTTTCATTACGCGTTTTTTCTTCACTCCAGTTGTTATAGTCTTCTTCCTTGCCTAACTCTCCTACAATGTAGACACCTTCTGGTTCTTTTACCGACTCACCAATAACCTGTTTATCAACAAGTCTGCGTAATTGCTCATCATAAGCACTATAATCAACGGTTTCTTCAGCATCTTGTCGGGCAATTTTGCGCAAGTTATTAAAGAACAGTAGATCTTTTTTGTATTGAGAAATATCCGCTTCACTAAAACTGCTATCAGCAAAGAAACTGCTCGATGACAAAGCCACTTTAAGGCACAGTCCAAACTCGGTTAACGCATGATAAAAGTCTTCCCGCAGCATCTGGTTCACATCATAACTATCACCATCCGCATCATCCTGCCATTTTGGCACCAATAATTGCCGATATTGTTCAAGATCCTGTTTGTTATAAACATACTTAAAAATATCCCATACAGACTGATGTAAAGCAGGCAAACGTTTGTACTCTGTGCTCATTTGATGATAAAGGCCTTCAATATCTTCGAGCAAATAGCCACCCTGAGTACGTTCAGCCAAGTCCTGATAATCTTTAATTGCTGTATCCAGTGCAGCCAGAATACCTCGGTAGTCAATTAATAAGCCGTGCTGCTTGGCTTCATGCAAACGATTAACACGGGCAATGGCCTGAATAAGATTATGCTCTTTTAGTGGTTTATCAATATACAAAACCGTGTTTCTGGGCTCATCAAAGCCAGTGAGTAACTTATCGACCACAATCAATAAATCGGGTGCACCCTCAGTGGCAAAGTCCTGTAAAATTTTCTGCGTATAATCTTCATCAGCCTGAGTACCCACATTATCTTTCCACCATTGTTGTACCTCTGGCAAAGTGGTTTCATCAACACTCTCATGTCCTTCACGGCTATCAGGTGGAGAAATCACTACCGCTGAACTGACCAGTCCTGTTGCATCCAGGTGTTTTTTATAGCGAATAGCAGAAACTTTACTATCGGTTGCAAGCTGACCTTTTAAACCCATACGCAATGATTTGATATTACTGGCGAAGTGAATCGCTATATCCCAGGCAATTAACTCAATGCGATTATCTGAGGCATAGACTACTCCTTTTTGGGCAAATTTCTTTTTGAGATCAGTTCTCTGCTTTTCACTCAAAGAGGCAGTAATTTTCTCAAACCAGTTATCAATGGCTTTTTTATTGACCGTTAATTCGGGTTGACGTTCTTCATAAAGTAATGGTGTTACTGTGCCATCTTCAACGGCACGCTGCATGGTATAGGCATGTACAATGGGGCCGAATTTGTTGACTGTCTTTTCATCTTTCAGTAATGGTGTTCCAGTAAAGGCGACATAAGCAGCATTGGGTAAGGCCTTGCGCATACGTTCATGATTTTCTCTGCCGTGCCCCCGGTGTCCTTCATCCACCAGGACAATCATATCGGCACTGGGGTTATAGCATTCACTGAGTTTTGAAGCAGATGCAAATTTATTAATAATAGTGAAGATAATGCGATCCTTACCCTGACCAATACGTTCTGCCAGCTCACGACCAGAGCCCACTTTAGCTTTTTCACCTTCTTTTTTAGTGGCAATCACAGAGCCGAAAGCACCACCTGTCAGAAAAGTTCTGGCCAGTTGTTTCTCTAAATCAATGCGATCAGTGACGACCACCACACGGCATTGTTTTAGTTCATCTCTGAGTAGTAAGGCTTTGGTCAAAAACACCATGGTAAACGACTTACCTGAGCCAGTGGTATGCCAAATAACACCACCCTTACGATGCCCTTCTGGTGTGATATCACTGATTTGTTCAATCAGGCGTTTAATGGCAAAAGTCTGTGCATAACGTGCTGCAATCTTACCGGCTTTTTTATCAAATAAAATCGAATACTGTACAAACTCAAGCAGACGCTGTGGTTTTAATAAACTGATCAGTAAGCTGTCTTGTTCAGTGGCAACAATATGTTCTGACCACAAGGTTTCAAAATATTGACGATAAGCATCATCACGTTGCTTGAATAAGGCCTCTTTTTGTTTTGTGCTTAAAGGTTTATTTTTAATCTCATTAAAATCATGCTCAGTTAATTCTTCTTCACGCCAACGAGTCCAGAATTTGGCATCGGTTTTAGTCGTCGCATAACGACCGTCAATACCATTAATGGAAAGTAGTAATTGTGAATAGGCAAACAGTGTTGGGATCTCATCAACCTTTTGATTACGGATCTGTTGTGAGATGCCTTCCTTAAGCCTGTCTTTATTGGGATTATGATTGTCGGGTCGTTTGGCTTCGATAATCACCAATGGGATGCCGTTAACAAAACAGACAATATCGGGTCTTCTTGTCTGTGTACCTGCTGTGTTTAGTACACTAAATTCCTCAGTCACCTGAAAACTGTTTTTATCAATATCTTGCCAGTTAATCAGCGGGACTGTAATACTTTCTTTTTTAGTATCAATAAATTCAGTGACTGTAATGCCCAACATTAGTTGGTTATAAATACGCTCATTGGCACTTAGCAGTCCTTCATTCATACTGGGAGAAGCAATATCACGCACGACTTGTTCAATGGCATTTTTTGAGAGTGAATGCTCATGCCCGCGTAATGAAAAACGGTATTGGTGTAAATATTGAATCAATGTTTCTCGTAATAACACTTCACGTTCACTACCACGCAATGCCAGGCATTGTTCAGCAGGCAGGTAGTGATAACCCATTGAAATAAGCACCTGTAGTGCAGGAATTTTAGCGCTGTATTCTTCCTGCGTTTTTGGAGTCGTGTTCATGTTTTTTATTCCTGTGTTGCTTTTGTATTCACAGTAGTAATTCTTGCTTGATGTTTTTTCCTGAATAGTGAGTATTTCTGACGCTGAAACCGTCTATGCCTGCAGGATGTATTATTGTGTTCGGACTGCGTCAAATCACAAAATAATACATCCTGCAGGCATAGACTCAGAGTTCACTATTTAGTGTCCATCCGTTAATTGCTTGTTCTTTAGCTTCCCCCTTTTTCAAAGGGGGATTGAGGGGGTTTAGGTGTTGAATCATTATTTCTTCTTCCTATAAAGATCCAGTGATATGACATTATCAATTTTATTGGAATGAATATCTGATGAAATTAGAGGCTCGTCTTGCAATTCCAAGTCCTCTATTCCACCAAATCGGTCCTGAAACTCGGCACGTTCCTGTGCTTTCAAACCTTCAATAAAACTATCGGCTTCTGATTCACTGCATTCACCATAGTGAGTTAGCCAGTCATGTAAAAATTCATGTTGTGGATAGAAATAGTCTTTGTCAGCCTGACGTTTTCTTAACAGTCGATTGACCGAGACATCAAAGCCAATTAAATCAACGCCCAGAGGGATCTCACCTATTTCATCCACTGCATATTCAAAATGCCAAAGCACATCATTAATATGGCTTTGTACACTGCGATCACCTCGTTGGTAAAAAGCACAACTATGATGGTGATTAGTATATAGTTCAAGACTGTTTTCAATGGCCTGTGCATTCTCATCAACACAGTCAGCAATATTGTTAGCGAGTAGAGCCATTACTTCATGCACATGAACCATAAGGTGATGTTCAAACAGGTTAAGAAAAGGCAATTCATCACCTTTTTTTAAGCCCGTCAGAGTAATAGTAAAGCGACTGTGATAATCCATCACAATCAGAACATTTTTACGCTTCACTTTTTTGGCATGAATCAACCAATGCCACTGGTGTTCACTATCGGTAGAGACTTCTGTTTTTGCTATGGATTCAGCAATGGTTTTATGGGGTGTTGATTCGATGGGTGAGATTTTTTTACCTTTTTTTTTGCTGGTAAAAAAATCAGCTGCTGCTTTGGTGCAATTAAAGATTAACATAAAGCCTCACTTATCGTATCAACAGTTACACGACGTTTGCCTGTTAATAATTGTTGCATCAGGGCTTTTTTCTCTTGTTTTAGGTCTGAGAGTTGTTGTTCGAGTAGTTCGATTTCTTTGTCGGCATTGGTTAGGACTGAGGCGATTTTTTGTTGTTCTTCTAATGAGGGCAAAGCAATTTTAATCAGACAAAATTCTTTCCATCTTAAACTTCCTCTTCTATCAACAGAGGCATTAGTTGAAGCAGAAAATATTTGTCTGTAATGTTCTGTTTTTAACAAACTAATTAAAAATTTATTATCAATTAATTTATTTTTTGGTTTAAAAATTGTATATATAGGGCTAACAAGCCCGAATTCATATAGATTTTGACAGTCGATTGAGCCTTCTTCAATATGATTAGATGGAAAACCGAAGCACCCTTTAGGGATTAGTTTATACCCTATCAAATTGTCACTATATACTTTCTTTTTAAAGTATTCTAATGAGTCAACAAATCCTACATGCTTAGAACATGATAAGACTGGATAACTCTCATTATCGGCATTCTTTTTTGTATACTGATTCGCAATATCTGAAATTTTTGCGTATTGCCAATCATTTGGAATTAAACCATATCTTATTTTCTTATAGCCAGAATGAACATTAAACTCAGCAAATCGTTTCTTTCCAGTGAGCAGTTTCTGCATCAAGGCTTTTTTTTGTGCACGGCTGTTTTCAATCAGTTTTTCTACAATTTCAATTGCTTTGTCCCAAGTAGATAAAATATTAGAGATTTTTTTTTGTTCAAGGAGTGGTGGAAGTAAAACAGGAAACTCTTTTAATTGGGTTGAGTTTATACTTGCTAAATTGGTGCTTCTTTTAGAACAACTTAAAAAATATGTTTTTCCATAATTACTACCTGAGAGAGTAGCTAAAAAATATGGTAGCAATTGTGTTTTATTAGTTCGTACTGCAAAAACATGGTTTTGATTTAGGCAGGGAGCAATTTGCCCTTGCCAAACATCTCCACGTCCTAATTTATCAAAATCACCACCTTCAGTCATAAGAACATCCCCTTTCTTCAAGGAGTATCGTTCAAGTTGATGACGTTCAATCTGTATTGTTTTTATTACTGTTAAATCTATATGACCATCCTGCACATTTGCTACTCGAAGATATGGAACTTCGATGGGATCTTTTAGTCCTTTTTTCCCTTTAGCTACTCCAGTACGAATTTGAGCAACATTCACTAGAGGTGTTCTTTCCCATCCCTTAGGTAGCATGACTCAATTCCTCTAAATAACTTGTCATATCAAGTGGGGTATGCGAACTTTGTAATAAGGCACAATTATTGTTCATGTTTATTCTTTTCCAATTTAGCCTGCTCTTGAGTAATTTTTTGTATCCTTTTTTCCACAAGCATATGGTGAAAAAATATAGGACTCATAAAATTGAGTGATTCTTTTACCATGAAATATCTCCTAGTGCACCTGCACGAAGTGATCAACAATATCTTTACTCATAACCCAACTCCTTTAAATACCCATCCATTTCTAACTCCAGCTCCGCGAGCTGTTCCTTCAATGTCTCACGTTCTTTACGAGCAGCCATTAAATCAATCTCTTCCTCTTCTTCAAAAGTATCAACATAACGGGGAATATTCAGGTTATAGTCATTTTCTGCAATTTCTTCTTTTGTAGCAAGATAGGAATATTTATCAATCGTTTTACGTTTATTAAAAGTGTCAATAATCTTTTCGATATTATCCAATGAAAGCAGGTTTTGATTTTTACCTGAGGTGAACTCACGACTAGCATCAATAAATAAAACCTTTTCATCCGTTTTTTTCTTTTTAAAAATTAAAATTGCCGCAGGAATACCCGTACCATAAAAGAGTTTTTCAGGCAGACCAATCACCGCATCAAGCAAGTTTTCATCAATGAGTTGCTTGCGGATCTTACCTTCACTGGAACCCCGGAATAACACACCATGCGGTACCACCACACCCATTCGACCACCAGCCTGATTTTTTACTGCTGGTTTCAAGGTTTCAATCATATGCAGGATAAAGGCATAATCACCTTTAGTTTTGGGTGGAATACCACGGCGGTAGCGACCAAAGCGATCCTGCTCTGCACTATCATGCCCCCATTTATCTAATGAGAACGGAGGATTAGCCACCACAATATCAAAGTGTTTCAGACGATCTTCACCATCCAATAGCTTTGGATTACGCAGGGTGTCGCCCCACTCGATACGATGATTATCTTCACTGTGCAGGAACATATTCATTTTTGCCAATGCCCAGGTAGAACCAATGGCTTCCTGACCATAGAGTGCATATTTTTTTGAGCCATTAAAATGTTTTTTGATTTGCTGACCGCACTTTAATAACAATGAAGCGGAGCCACAGGCTGGATCACAAATTTCATCCCCTTCTTTAGGTTGTACTAATTCAGCAATCAGTTCAGACACTTCAGGTGGAGTATAAAACTCACCTGCACTTTTGCCTGCACCAGAGGCGAAGCTTTTAATTAGAAACTCATAGGCATTGCCAATAATATCCAGTTTTCCCACTTTTGAAGGTCGAAGATCCAGTGCCTCATGGGCAAAATCTTCCAGCAGGTGACGTAATAAATCATTTTTTTGTGCTTCTTCACCCAGTTTATTGGCATTGAAACTGATATCCTGAAAAACATCACGCAGCTTACTGAGATTGCTTTCTTCAATAGCATGTAAAGCCTTGTCAATACGTTCGCCGTTACCAGGTTCATAACGATGCTCATATAAATGACTAAAGTTGGATTGTGCTGGCAGCACGAAGCGCTCATTTTTCATGAGTTCTTCTATCAGTTCAGGATGATCACCATGTTCCGACTTGTAGTCATTGTAGTGATCTTGCCAGACATCGCTGATATATTTCACAAAAAGCATGGTTAATACATAGTCTTTATAAATACTGGCATCGACCGTGCCACGGAAAGTATCACAGGCTCGCCATACAGCTTTGTTAATGACATCCTGTCTCACGGCATCCTGATTGATTTGGCTGGTTGCTTGAGTGTTTTTGGTGTTCATTTTATTCTCTATTAAGTTATTGATCCTCAACCCCCTCAATCCCCCTTCTAAAGAAGGGGGAGGCTAAAAGCAGAATAAACAGGTGGATACTATCCATCAAAGTTGGCTCATAAAATCCTGATCAATGAATTGCTGGCACATGCCGCGCATCATTTGTTCACGATTGTTAAGTAGTTGCTCGGTCAGTTTTTTCTCTTTTAGCCAGACCTGGTGAATCTGGGCAATTTTATGCTGAGTGTCAAGCGAGGGTAGCTTTATCAGCAAGTTATTGATAGTTTGTTTATTGATCATTGGGATATTAGTGCCTGTGTCATTCCTTTTTAGATATTGCTGGGCCATGGGCTGGTTGATATACCAACACAAATAAGCAGGATCGATAATGTCAGTATTTGGGCTTAATACAAAGAATTGACCTGCAGCAATAACATTGGGCACATCAGCATTGAACAGAGCGCTATAGTAATAACCTCCTCGTGCACGCAGTAAAATATCACCTGATTGCAGAGTACGTGGCGTTTTTTCTTTCGTCATATTGACTTGAGTTGCCAGGGCAAGATTAATATGACCGTTTTTTTGAACATCTTTAAGCTGCAAGACATAGTGATCCCATTCATCAGGCGACTGTTGCACCTTACTGCGAAACGAGTGGCCGCTGCGAATATTTGCCAGCTTACCTAATTTTATTATTGTATTCATTTTGTTCATACAATTGTGTTCATATCATTATAATTGTAGTATTGACTTACAAGAAACACAGTAGAATAACTACTGTTTAAAAAGCAGTATGATACAATTTAGAAGTCACGTCAATAACCAGTAGACACTCTACTGCAATTATTTATTTAATTATTCTGCACAGATACTTTTAAAAAGTGGAAGTTTCTGGAATATTTAGTATAATTCTTCAATATGACTCCTTTAGCTAAACAAATTATTACCAATGGGCAAGCCAACCTTGTATTAAATGACAAGCAGCTGGCACGTGTGCTGGGTGGTAGCGATGAACGGCGCTATGGCCAAGTCAATCGTGCCCTGAAGACAGGAGACTTAGTCAGAGTGAAACGCGGGCTCTATGTATTGGCCAATCAGCTTCGAGACCACCCTGTTCACCCATTTGCTCTGGCTCAGCAGTTACTGCCTGGAAGTTATGTTTCTGCCGAGTCAGCATTAAGTTACCATGGCTGGATTCCTGAAGCAGTACACAGCATATTGAGTATTACCGCAAAAAAAAAATCTGTAAGTTACAACCACAAGACACTGGGTAAGTTTGATTTTAAGCGTATGGCCGTCAAGCCTGGTTATTTTCTTCAAGCAGTTAATCGCCATAAGCTACAAAATCAAGTGGCACTAATTGCTGAACCAATGAGGGCATTGCTTGATCTTGTGTATTTACGCAAATTGCACTGGCAGGGCCTGGGTTACTTATTGGATGGGCTGCGTATTGATGAACAGGCAATCAGAGCAGTTCCTTCATTAAGCATCACAAAGCTGTTCGATGTCTATAAAGGTAAGCGAGAAAAAGAGTTTATTGAGGAGCTATTAAGATCCTTGGGTTTATAGAGATGGGTTTATGATTGATTTAATTCAAAAGCACTTAGAAAAATATAATGCGGTTGGTCCCGTTGAAGAGGAAAATGCACTTAAGGAAATAATTCAAGAGATTATGTTATTTTCTTTATGGCAGGCTGGTTTTTTTGAAGTGGCTGCATTTCAGGGTGGCACCAGTTTGAGGATTTTGCATGGTTTGCCAAGATTTTCAGAAGACATTGATTTTATTCTGAAAGAGCCTGATCCTGAATTTTCATGGCTTCCTTATTTAGAGAGTATTACTGAGACATGTAAAGAGTTTGGTATCGAGCCAGAGGCATTGGATAAAGCACGTATGGATCAACAAGTGAAGAAAGCTTTAATTAAAGATACCTCGATTGCCAATCAATTAAATTTGAGATTTATGGATAATCTCAATGGACGTAAATTAAAAATCAAACTTGAAATTGATTGTAATCCACCTTCAGGTTCTGATTTTAATTATTCGTATCTGGATTTCCCTGTTGATTATGAAGTCTGTCATCAAGATGTCAGTAGTAATTTTGCTTTAAAGACACATGCATTATTATGCCGTCCTTATCTTAAAGGCCGGGACTGGTATGACTTCTCCTGGTATATCGCTCAAGGTATTACACCCAATTTGCCATTGCTTCAGAATGCACTGATTCAACATGGACACTGGAAAGGTCAGATCCTTAGTATTGATCAGAATTGGCTTGTGGATGCATTGAAGCAAAAGATCTTCTCTATTGATTGGGGAAAAGCGGCAAGTGATGTTGAAATATTTTTAAAGCCTGTAGAACAGAAAAGCTTGTCACTTTGGAGTAAACAATTTTTTATGAATAAATTAAAGCACCTATATCCATAATTTTCACACCACTACAAGCCCCTTGATCAATTGAAATCAGTATAACTTCTCACATTATAAAATAGGTTAGACATAAAAAAAGGGCTCAAAGAGCCCTTTTTTGTACTACGCAGTATTTGGTGGAGATGGCGGGAGTTGAACCCGCGTCCAAAAACATTCTGCCTTCAGTCTTTCACATGCTTAGCACTACCGGAAGTTTTAATGAGTTTTTGGCGGGTAGCCAGGACAGAAACTCACGAGTCCGTTTAAAGTTTAACCTGCTGAACTCGGACTGAACCGCGGGCGAAAGCTGTGTAAAGTGACTTCTGAGTAACCCCCACAGATAAAGGTAGTCAAAAGCTAGCTGGTTTTTAAGCGGCTAGAGCGTAATTATCATCGTTTGCAATTACTTTAAGTTTCCAGACTTTTTAACGAGAGTACTGAAATCACTCGGCATGAACATCAGGGGTCCAATCTCTGTCGAAGCCATTTCATCCCCTTATGTATAATTATAGGGTTCCGGACTGCATTTTTCAATTGCCAACTACAGTGAATATCAATAATTTTATAAAAATAATGAAAAAACATAGAAACATTAGGGAAATTACTAATTGCTTATATTAATAGACAACAATATACTTAACTTATCACATTAAAAAATACATAAAAAATATTAATAGTCCTTAAATCCTATAAAAAATAAAGGCTAAAGATATTGAAAAAAAAGCATGTACTGGAGAGTATCAAATGAAAAAGCTAATAATTGCTGCGGCAATCACGACAGTCGCCACCCTTTCAATGTCAGCGAGTGCCTGGTGGGCCGATGATGGCAATAGCAATACTAACTGGAACGGCAATGGCTACAACAACATGAACAATAATGCCTATGGCAATGGCTATGGAAACGGTTGGGGTGATGGTTCTGCTGATGCAGATATGGATGGTGACTTTGAAATTACCATCAAGGGCAGAGGTCGCGGTCGTGGTCGCGGCAACACACGCAGCTCACTTTATGGAAATGCTTACGGCAATGGTTATAACAATATGGATAACCGCATGAATACTTATGGTGACAATAGTTATGCTAATCAGGGATATGCTCCATATGGTTACACACCTTACGGCGGACCTGCTCCTGTTGCACCACAAGCGGCCCCTGCACCAGCAGCAAAGCCAGCAGCAACTCAATAAAGACAACAGAAAACAGTTCTAAGCCAGTCTGCTAAAGCCTGAAGTACTATTGAGTATTTCGGGCTTTTTTATTGGTTTTGCAGCAAAGCATTCAAAAAAGCATAGATATCAGTCATAAAATTCAGGATAATATGGCCTTTGCCGAATAGAATGAGTTTTAATATGGATCTTCACACACATCCCAATGTCCACCAGGAGCTGAAACCAGCTGATTTTGTTGCCGATGCGACTGAGCAGAACTTTGAGCATGTTGCTATTAAGGAATCTGATAAGAGGCTGGTTTTAGTTGATATCAGTGCTGACTGGTGTGGCCCCTGTAATGTACTCATGCCCATTTTGGACAAGCTGTCAAAAGAGTATGCAGGAGAATTTTTATTAGCTAAGGTGGATGCTGATGAGAATATGCGCATTGCCGGTCGATATAAGGTGCGCGGATTTCCTACGGTGATAGCTTTTGTTAATGGTGAAGAGGTTGATCGTTTCCATAGTGCTCAGAGAGAACCCTTTGTACGGGATTTTATTGATAAGCACCTTTTTTGAAGGCATTGAGAATCAAGACAATTAAGACTTCCCTTCCGGGGATCTGAAAAACTCCCCGGAAGAAAGAAATCAGGAAGAAGTTACATCAGAACATGCTCTTCTCTGATTTAGCCATCGCCAAATCATCTGACCACTGTCCCTTCAACTCGCCCATTAAGGTAAACATTTTCAACTGTAAGGTATAGTGAACAAGTTCCTGGCCGCCTTTGCCGTATTGACGTGTAGATGTCAGTTCACTTTTAATCACATAATCAAAGCTGGTTGCAGATTTATCAACAACACGCATCACATCAGAGTTAAAGAGTGTTTCCTGGATCCTGTCGTGCAGATCTCTCATACGAACACCTTCGTTATCGGTATTATTGACAGGTACAGCAGCAATCACTTTAGGACGTCTTTTTCCCCATTTCTGAACTAATTTTGACACTAACATTTTGTTGGTTACTTTTTCAGCCAGAGCAACATAATCAGCCATAGTAAGCTGAGCCTGAAGATGTCCACGTCCTTTTGGATCAACCATTGCAACATCGGATTGCTGTCCCATTGGAACTGATTGACAACCGGTTGTCACGATTGTTGCACTGAGGATAGAAAGTAATATTGCTTTTTTTGCTATTTTCATATGGTTTTCCTGGTCATGTAGGTTAAGTTATTTTGTAATTATTCAGCATGTTACGTTATTTTTTTCTATTGATGATAAAGGGATCATCCGGCAATCTGACTGTTATAACAAGTTTATAGGCATCCTGAACTTTTCCCGTTGATGTAACAGTGTCAATTTGAGTAGGTGCCAGTGTAAAACGCTGCCATGCGCCGGATTGATCCAGCATAAAGCCGCTTTCATCTTCCCACTCAACCTTATACTCAAGGTTATAACGAACATCTGATAAATTTTGAATGCCCACCTGTGCCTGGGTAAAAAGCCCCACTTTTCTAAAGCGGATATTACCCATACGAATATTTCCCACTAGCTTTTCTGAGCCTAATACCAGTCTTGCTCTGGGATGAGTATCATCCAGGGTATCCTGTTTTACAAAACCAGGATTCTCTGCCACAGTGGCAGGTTTACAGGCAATCATAGTCAGTGCCAGAATTGTAAGAAATAAAACCTTTGAGTACGATATTATCCTGTTCAATTTCATATTTGGTTCCTTATTTGTATCATTATTAGGTATTAATTTAGTAACTACTCAGCGTATTCATCTTTTGCCCGATTTCTGCGTTATTTTCGTACTCAAATGGTCACATATACTTATATGCTCACATTCTCCGTGCGCCTCTTTGAGGTGCCGTAGGCATTGTGCCTTGAACTCAAGCAAAATCTAAACACGCTGAGTAGTTACTTAATTTATTGGTAAGCACTATTTATGGATAAGCACTATTTATTTGCAGTCCATAAAGCTTTTGAACCATTAACATATAATTGTTTATCAATGCTGCGAGCGTAGACAAATGAATCTGATTTATTGCTCAGTTTCACTTCTTTAGAAGCCAGACGTCGGCCTCTGGCATCATAAGTCACAATTTTAAGTTTTTTGGTGTTTTTGCTGATATTGATCCGTGCAGCCTGCAAGGTGGCCGGAAGACTCATCCATGATCTCATATCAGGAGCAGCCAGCTCATTAACAGCAGTACTGAGTATGTTGCCAAACACGCCCAGATTTTTAGAAGCCTGGTTAACACCTACAGCTCGAACAGTCGCAATCCCCATTCTTAATGAACGAAAAGCCTCTGTATCTTTTTGATGTCTTAAACAAATTGCTTCAATATCTGCAACCAGTGATAGCCTTGCCAGACGCGTTCCACCTGTTGTCTGTACTTCAATGCGTGCCACTTTTGATTGTACTGGCTCATAAATTGGCAATTTAATTGGTGCAACACCATTACCTGTAGGAAAATAATAAATTAACATTTTTTTCTCAGGGACAAAACCATCACCAACAACAACATGTAAAAGTCGTCTGTTGCCAGATGACTTTTTAGACTTCATGTCTTTAACTGCCTGTTTTAAAACTTTACTTTTAGGATTTAATTCAAGCGCTTTCTGATACGCGATACGGGCATTGTCTTTTAAGGAGCGATCCGATCGGCTTTCAAATTCCTGGATCATACCGGTTACATAATAGCCAAAGGGATTGACAAAAGCACTGGGTACTTTGGTGGCGATTTTATCCAGTTTCTTATAGCTTGCAGACCAGTCATCATTATTGACATTTGAAGTGTCTTGCTCCTTTACTTCTTTTTTTACTTCCTCAATCCTGTCCCGAAACAGAGCTTTTTCCATATTTTGCCAATCAATGGCTCTCCGGGCCACATTATAAGCCTGCCGTTTACCATCCAGAAGATAGGATATGGACTTATAATTCAGCATTAGTACTTTTTCATAGCCTTCACCGGGATATTCCTGAAATTCTTCATTACCAGTCACTGTTTCAGCTGCAAATGAAGTAATTGAGCCCAGAAAATCTGAGGCCTGGGAATCTTTCTGGCGCACATTAAGAATATCTTCGGCATTGGTAAATGACTTGATTGATTTGTCTAAATTGCCGTCATCCAGATATAAAGTTCCACGCTCCATCCAGCGCAGCAAACCGATCTCTTCCATTGCCTGCCACTTTGTCTGATTCTTCTTTAGAACTTCAGCTTCACGGCCTGTATAAAAGTTATCAACACCCTTTAGATCACCAGCTGCCATCATCCGTTTGACTGTCTGAAACTCTTTTGAATAACCAGCATATTGAATATTTTGAGAGCCTCCTCTGGCTTGAGTTGTCGCACTCCCTGCCTGACTTCCCGCTCCCGCTGCTGAACCAGAAACGGGTATCTGTGTGGTGCCAGTAATTGTAACTAAAGGCTGATAAATCCATCCTTCCACCAGGCCGTTAGAGGTATCAGCTTCAATCTGCAACCATTTACCTTCAGTTTTTAAAATCCGAATATCCGAGCTTGAGTTCACCTTGCCTGCAATACCATTACTAGTACCCGGCCCCGAACGGACATTGACATTTTTTTTCACCGTGCCTGTCGATACTATTTTTCTTTGAGGCTGAACCGGAGCAGGGGCAGCCTGTTGAACCGGGCGACCACTAAGAGACTGTTGCAAGCCCTGCCCTAACTGATCAAAAAAACCAGCATAAACGGGAGTGTGTAATACGCTGCAACTTAATACAGCCATACTCGATATAATTTTTTTAGATATCATTTTTGTTTTTTTCATTAAGACCACTATTAACTTAACTTATTTGTATGCATCAGCATTACCATGCCGGCTGCATGACTCTCTGTTGTTTTTTCTTTATGGGTTTGCTGGACTTGCGTAAAATATCACCGCTCACAGGATCAGAGCCTGATAATATTTGTGCCCGTGAACGAGCACCTTCTACATCAGTAATTTGAATCGTCGCAATCTTACTTTCTGCCTGACCAAATGACTGTCCAGTATCAGGATCAATTAAGGCCTGCCCCGGACGCATGACAATGAACTGCTCACCCACTTTAAGACCTGAGTCAGCGCCACGGTTCAGATAAACCGTTCCATCTGCTGAGCCCATCACTTTTACAGGATAAAGGCGAGAGACAATTTTAGCTACTGATCTGGTGCTGTACTGGGTGATCAATTGACTGATGATCTGAGTTGAATCAGTGATGTCCTTAATTTTTTCTTTGATAATAATTTTTTCAGAGCTGATAATTGCACCGGTGTGTACATCAACAATACGGAAAACACCTTCAACATTAACCGTTGTGATTGCTTGAACCTCATCCATATAGGGCACTTTTTTACGAATGGTTTTTCCATAAAAATTATTCAGTTCGCCATGAATTAAGTAGTCAGCACCAACAAGTTCGCCCAGTCGAGACTGTATATCACCACCTGAAGTAATGGCATCAAAGGTTTTCTCGTCAAGAACCTGATCAACTTGCTCACGCTCCATCAGAATAAAGCGTTTACTATTGGTCAGCCCCATTATAATGTCATCAGAAACACGTTCCAGATGCCCATGGTTGAATCCCTTGAAAATTCGGGCTGAATGATTTAACTTGATGATCCCCATGGCCAGGGTTGCAGGGCCTTTTTTATGGGCCGCCTTTTTATCCATATTTGTACCAAGACTTCCCCCGGTTCTTTTGGGTGCAGTTTGACCATCATTGGTAGCAACACTGCTTCTTTTTGCTTTGTTTTTTACTGTTCTTTTCAGTAAGTCACCACGAGTAATACCAGTACCTTCTATCTGCTCACCTTTACTGCGTGCATCGTCAACCTCTGTCACTAATACTTTGCCAACATAGCTTTCTTCAACTCCGAGTTGCACTCCGGTATCTGGATCGATAATGGCCTGTCCGGGTTTGTAGATATCCAGCTCTTCTCCGACAAAGAGGCCACCATCATTACCTCGGTTAATATAAATCTGACCATTACTACTGATATGAGCCGCTTTAATTGGATAGAGTGCATTCATCAGCATCAGCACGACCTGCTCAGCATAGGCGTCCGCCAGTTTGTCGATCATTTCACTATCGGTTATAGCATTATCAATGGCCTGTTCAACAATAATTTTTCGAGATTCAATAATATCACCGCTACGGGCATCTACAATACGCATATTACCGCTTGCCTGTCCCAGACGTTGTTTAAAAACGCGCTTAGAACCCGGTAACTTAGTAATTTTTTGCTTATCAGTGATAGCAGCCAGATTGCCATAAACCAGATAATCTGCACCTTTAAGAGTGCCCATCGCTGTAGGTACATTTCGGTTTTCAGCCAGGGCCTGTGCATATTGCTCATCCAGTAACTGGTCTACTTCCTGACGATCAATAAGTTGGAAACGTTTTGTCTGTGTCAGACGGGAAATCATTGTATCAGTAAAAATTGGTGTATGTTCCTGAGCGTTCTGGCCGATATAGGCTGTGCCTGTTCGAGCAGTAGAGCCCATTTTAACCAGACCAACAGCCAGTCGAGGTATCTTCGGAACGACACGGGTGTTTCCAACAGCAGTATTATTCTTTTTCAGTGGCACACTGGCCTGAGTGGCCGCAGCGGGTTGAGAACTTGGTGTACTTTCAGCAATTGCCAGGTCATTTAGTTGAAAGCCATTACCGGAAACTGGCTCAACAATGGCAATCGTTTGTTGAATGTTAATAACTTTGACTGTGCCCATGTCGCTCTTAAGCCGGGCCAATAACAAACCATTACTATTACGGACTTCTTTACCTTCATGCTGAATGACAAAAGTATCGCCTTTGGAAACTCCATCATTGATCCCTCTGGAAATAATAAGGGGTTCAGTACTGACAATTCGCGCGGGAAAGGTAACATCAAGAATTTTTGCTGCGGCTAATGATGCCAGGTGATCATAAAAGGTAAATTCATCTGAATCGCTTTCTTTGCCTTGAAAGAGTAACTCAGATAATTTGGTTTTGATACTGGCAGCTCCGGCGATTGTGCCATTTTTGGCATCAATAATTCTAAGACGCAGGCGGGCATCAACACGGTTGGAGACCACGACTTTACCCCGAGTACTATAAGGGACTGCTTTTTGTTTCACCGTATGTTTCAGTTGTTCTAAGTCTCCCAGGACAATAAAGTCTGCACCCACAGTGGTTCCAAGATCCTGGAAATCTTTAACAATATCGTTGTAATTACTCCAGTCACTGGTGGCTGCCACTTCACTGCCTGAATTATGCTCCATTGTTTCAATGGCTTTATCCAGAGTTTTATCCAGATAAGACTTCTGCATTTTTTTATCAAAACGCTGCTCAAGTATGGTGCGTCTCAGAGCTTTACGTTCAACCACGGTAAAACGCTGGTTGTTACTTAATTTTTCAATGATCCGCCCGGCAAGTACATCGGGTAAACCAACACGTTGAGAGCCTGTTCTATCAGGAACAAAATCCGTAAAAGACATTACTGTAATGGTTGCTTTTTCCGGGGCACTTTGAGGATTGGCAGGGGTCACGGCCATAGCCTGAGAGAAAAAACAGGCCATAAGTAGCCCTGTTGTATACAGTTTTAGTAAGTGCATAATATAGTTCCCTTTTTATACAGCAATATTATAATTAACAGATCATTACATCAATAAGCGATGAGAAAGTGTAGTGCATTATTAGTGGCCATCCAGGGATGTTATTTGCCCTCCAGTCCCTTTCTTAATAAAGGGACTGGGGGCAAATAAGCTAAAGAAAAGCAATTTTGGCTGGACACTAATTAGTGAGTATCAGTGCGTTTTATTCGCGAACAATATCACCTTTTTCAATGATCTCTTCAGTCCCTTTAACCACTTCTGCCGTAGTAAATTTGGGATTAACTCGTGTTACTTTAATTTTTCCAACTTCTGTTTCAGCTGAACCCAGGTTTTCACCCGTATCAGGGTCAATTAACTCAATACCGGGACGAAAGACTTTCAGAACATCCCCTTTCTTTAAGCCGCCATCTTTACCACGATTAATCCAGATCTGATTGCCCTGGACATTAAGAATTTTCATTGGATAAACCGCATCAACAAGTTGATCGGTCATTTGAGCCGCAATTTTTTTCGCCATACGGGTAAAATGTACACTATTGGGTACGCCTCCCCGGCTATTAACAACTTTTTTCTTTGTCGCAAAAGATGCCTTGAGGTAAAAAGTGGTCTTAATACCACCTGTGGCAGTATCAATGATCTGAGCATTCACTTCTAACATGCCTGAATCAACCCGAACGTATTTACTGTCTAAGTTCGGGACCGGTGTACTTGAACGATAAAATTTAAAATCCTGAACGGTAGGCAGGATCAGGAAATTAGCATTTTTAATCTGCCCTTCTGCTGCGGCATTACCTGCGGTTAAATCAGATTTTGCAAATTCTTGTTCCTCACGAATGTCCGCCAGCACATCTTTTTTTCGGCTGACTAAGGTGAATTTACGGTTTTTCTGGATAGAAGCCTCCATCTCATCCCATAAAGTCCCTAAATTTAAGTACTTTTTGCCATACTTACTGACCCCTTCACCTATTTTTGCTTTTTTTATGGCTACAACTGGTTTTGCTCTTGGTGCTGCATAAGCAGCAATAGAAACAAAACCAAACAGACTCATGAGCCCGATTAAAAAAATTTTTTTACTTTTTTTCATACCTATTTCCATTTTATATAAGACTATATCGATACTAAGCGAGGATTATTATCCGCCATCATTAATCGGTTATCACCAGACGAAATCCCACATGTTCTAATTTTTTATTTTTGGTAAAACCATAGCGCGCAGCAGAACGATTTTGGGACAGCGAACCTTCCCAGCTTCCACCTTTAACAACACGCTTATTCCCTTTTACAGCCCCTTTTGGATCAGTCGCGTCACGGGTGGAGAGGCTACCATAAATATCCTGAGTCCACTCCCAGACATTACCGATCATATCCGACATAGCCCACTGGTTCATCTGCTTTTGACCAACAGGATGAGTGCCGCAACGCAGTGCTTCAAATTCTTTTTCATCCCAGTCTTCACAATAACGACCACCCTGATAATCAACACCACTATTACCACTATACCAGGCGATATCATTTAACTGACTGGCCTTATTCTGCCCGAGCAATTCACTATCACCGCTGTATAGGGATGACTTACTGCCAGAACGTGCTGCATATTCCCATTCAGCTTCAGTAGGTAAACGGTATTTTTGTCCCGTTTGTAAATTCAGCTTAAAAATAAACCCCTGAACTTCATTCCAACTGACTCGTTCAACGGGACAATCCGGGCCACAGCCACTAAAAAAGGAAGGATTGAAACCCATTACTTTTTTCCACTGAGCCTGAGTGACTTCATATTTAGCTATCCAGTAATTGTTGCTCAGACACACTTTATGTGCCTTTTCATCATTTAAGCGTCCTTCTTCCAGAGGAGAACTACCCATAGTAAAACAGCCAGATTCTACTTTAACAAATTTCATATTGATGATCGGCTCAATTTTTTCATCAATGCGGTCAGATATTGTTTTTTTGGTATTGTACTCCACCAGGACATTTGCCTTAGGCTGCTGTTTTTGTCTCAGGGGGATAATATCCGTTACCTCATCCTTCAAGTCTCTTTGTACCAACTCTGGCTCTGGTAACTTAACTTCTCTGGCCGGCTCGGATGAAGATGACGCTGAACGAACTGAATTACTTTCAATGTCTGCTTTGGCCTGTAGGGTAAATTGCAGATCTAAATGCTGCTCCGGGACAAGGAGGATTTTTCGGCTGATAGTATTAAAACCGAACTTACTCACCTCAATAGTATAACCACCCGGTTCCAGGCTCAAAGAAGATTTACTGGTGCCCCGGTATTCGCCGTTAATTTTGATGCTATCGCCAAAAACATTAGAGCGAATAGTGAGCATGCCATTACCCATTTGTTTTAATTTTTCCTGAGCAATCAGGTTAAAAATGCCTTTGGGGAATTTTTTTAAATAGGACTCATACATTTTACGGGAAGGATCGTTTTGCACTGTTTTCCAGAAATCCAGTTCAAATTGCTCTGCAGAAGCGTATTGCCCCCCCTTAACCAGCTCATCCGAAAGTACTGGTTCAACAAAATAAAACTCACCTAATAATGATGAGTTTTCCCAGGGCACCTGATGGCCGCTAGTATCCTGGACGACTGACACCCTGACTTTCTTAAAAACCTGCTCGATTGTCTGGCTGGGTATATTAATATTTTTTAATAAATATTGTGTATAGGGACTATTTCTGCCTGCGCCATCTGATGCAACATTACCGGGTGCCGTTGAGTAAGCAATAAAAGAAGCAGAAGGCGCTTTAACAACAGCCAGGCCCTGATTAGACGATGCCAGGAAATTTTGTGATAGCGGATTATTGCGGCAGGCATCCAGAACTATAATATTGACGCCATTTTGCGCCAGTTCCATCTTTTTCAGAATACTTGATGTTGAAATAACTTTGTCAACATCTGATTTTTCTTGCGATAAGTCAGCATTAACTGGGATAAGATAATTGACCCCTCCCGATTGCACTCCATGTCCTGCATAAAAGAAAAGGCCAACATCTGCCTGATTCAGTTTATCACCAAAATCAACAATTCTTTCACTCATATCGACATAAGATAAGTCCATAGCCAGATCCACATCAAAGCCAAGTTCTGTTAATGCATCGGCTATATCTGAGGCATCATTGGCAGGATTTACCAGTGGCATATCAGGATATTTGCTATTACCAATCACCAGAGCAACTCTCTTTTCAATGGCAAAGGCATTACTGAATAATGAGCTAAGAATAAACAGGTAAGCACATAGAAAAAAAGAAATAGAAATTTTACGATGCATAATAGTAAAGAGACCTCTTAATACCACATTGTTCCATAAAAATGATGCTTGCTCTGGATGATGTACACTCCTGAAAAATGAGTGACCTGAAAATGATAAATAACCATCCATAAAAACAGACAAAATGGCTAGAGCTAAACCAGGCTGATTCATTCTAGCACTCATTTAAAAAAAAGAAAGTGGGAAGCATCCTACATAAGTAAAATACTGTAACTATTCAGCATGTATACCAAAAGGTGGTTATCTGCTAATATTAAAAGAGAAAAGTAACTTTGCTTCATTGCGCTTGAGGAGATAAAAAATGATTAATCTGAAAACAATTGTTTTTACTGCAAGCACTTTCCTGATTGCCTCTAATGCGGCTTATTCAGAGCCGGATGATGACTCAACCATCGTGGGTTCTGTCCTGGGCTCAGCAACGGGCGCTTTGATTGGCTATCAGTTTGGCGGCGGTCATGGTAAATATGCCACAACGGCGGTTGGTGCAGTTGCGGGCTATATACTGGGAGGGAAAGTTCAGGAAAGTTTCAGGGAAGACAATGAGCCCTTTTATGAGCCTGAATATTCTTATCAGAATTCAACCGGACAGTCAGTTTATGTTGGCAACGATGACTACTTAATCAAACAGCATTTAAGTGATCAGAGAAAAAGACGTAATATGATCCGAAATGGCGAGGCCGATCCTATGGAAATGCCCTATGACATGTCTGAGGTTCAAACCAGTTGGGATGATCCTAATAACTAGGGCTTACAACTCAACTCTGTTCAGATTGTCCATGCACCATAATCAGAAGTTCAGCTTCACCATGGGACATCTCACAGTTTTCAATCAATTCTTCAACGCTTGCTCCTTTATGCACCAATGCAATGGCTTGCTGCATAGAGTGTGACCCCTGATCTTTCAGATCAAATTCTTCCTGCCGATCATCCAGTTCCCTGATTTGTCCAGCTAACTGGGTGATGCGTTTACCAACACCATGTGCAGCACTGGTCATGGTATTTAATTCATGAGAAAGATCTTTCAGTTGTTTTTGCTGCAAAGAAACAAATTGTTTAAGTTGTTTCACTTCTGAATCAGAGCGGCTAACAGACTTGCTTATGCCGTTAACATAAAAGGCAAGGTAGAGAAAAAGTATTAATAAGACGGCAATTGTGCCAATAAGAATAGAGGTAATGTCCATTAAAATCAATTATTATCCAGATCAAGCGTATTCATCAATATGACCTACTTTAACATTATTTTTATCACCATTCACAGATTTTTGCAGCACGTCATTACCAGCTCCGTTATCTGACGGCTGTTCATCTTCAGTTTGAGCATTCTGTTCCTGTTTTTTCAGGTTTTTATCTTTTTGTTCATTGGGGTAATGCCGTTTTTCCCGAACCAATGGCGGCGGCGAAACGGGCCCTAAAGGTGTAATATCTCCTGGCATAATAAGCTCCAATCATTTAATTTCATCTGGCTAAAACATATCCATTTCAGCCCACTCATCATCATTTATTACTTTCTCAACTGAGACTAATATAAGTAATTCATCACCTTTGCTATGAACACCCTGAATGTATTTTGAACTATCATCATTGCCCACATTGGGCGTCACCTCAATTTGAGATTTTAGAATATCAGCAACTTCAGCAATACTGTCAACAAGCAAACCCAGTGTTTGATGATTATTTTCTATAATTATAATTCTGGATTCTTCATTAGTTTCAGTCATAGGCAAACCAAAGCGTGAACGGGTATCAACTACCGTCACCACATTACCACGAAGATTAATTATCCCTAAAACATAAGCCGGGGCTCCTGGAACAGGGGCAATTTCTATATCGCGTAAAACTTCTCTGACCTGCATAACATTAATGCCATACTTTTCACCTTCCAGCATAAATGTGACCCATTGAGTTAATGGGTCATTAGTTACTTCATCATCGTAATCATATTCCATGATTAGTCCTCAAAATTCAAAAAAAAATACAGCCTCATATACCTCTTATCGGCATAGTTCTCTAAAAGTTTAGTTTATGAATGTTCTTTTTTAAAGGAATAAATTGTAAATATTTTGTAATTATTCAGTCCATTAAACTACCATCACCCGTTTTCAGCATAGCAGCAAACTCTGAGCTATCCAATAAGGCACACATGTGATCAATGACAGTACCAAGCAGCCAACGACGCTTTGTCCGGGATGAACGCCATTTAACCGCATCGGTTCTGAGAGTAATAACTTCCAATACCTTTTCACAAGCCAGTCCCCATTGAGCATTATCAATCATAATAATGTGCTTAAACTTCTTTTCATTAAGGTGGTTGGCTGGCCAGCGGTTTTTTGGGACAACTTGCTGTAAAGTATCAATAACGGGAACATTTTTTCCCTGATTTTGAATAATGCCCAGATACCACGGTTTGTGCCCTGGTAACTCTGTAATATACTCATCCCCCCACTCAAGAACACCATTTAATTCTGTCAGTGGTACAGCCAGTTTCAAGCCTGAAACCATAAACAATAATACTTGAAAGTCAGGTATAGCCCATGGGGGTGCATTTTCTATATTTCGTATTAGTCCGCCTGATTCAGACTGGGCTTCTATTAATTTCTGATTCGTTTGCTCTAACTCTGCCACATAGGCTTGCAGCTCCGCCACATGAGTCTGATCAGATTCTACCTGAGATTGAGTCAAAGTAGCTTGTGTCAATGCTTCAATTTGCTGTGCAATTTCTTCTTCTGACAATGTTTTTATCTTAGGTAGAAAAAGACTCAGGTCGAGACTTGGCGCTTCTTTAGAAACTACTATTGTTTCTTTAATAGAAGTCTTTGATTTTTCTGAAAGTACAGGTTTAGCCACTGTTGTATCCAGGTGAACTGAATGTTGCTTATTGGCTGAGGGCTTCTTATTAGCTGAGGGCTCTATACTAGCTGAAGGCTCTATATTGGCTGAAGGCTCTATATTGGCTGAAGGCTCCACATCGGCTAAAGGCTCCTCTGCAGCCTGTTTTGTCTCATTCTGCTTCTGATTTCCCAGGTTTGTATTTGTAATAGGACTCGTTTGCCGGGAAATAGGAGATGAATTTATTTTTTTGGCTGCAGCAAGTCTCTGACTGCGGGGGATCAGTACCTGTTTATTAATTTCACCATCGCTATTTTTTGTCGAGAAAACAATCTTTGTATTTACAGCAGTGATCTTTTTTTCAGCCGTATGGTTCTGATTTCTGGGTTTTGGAGAGATCGGCCCTTTGCTTATGACCTTTGATGAAAGAGTTTTTGGTGAAACAGTCTTTGGTGGAACGGCCTCTGGAGAAACAACCTTCTCTGACTCGATATGATTTGCTTGTTTCACTTCAGGTTGCGACTTTAATATTTCATTGTCAGCCCTAGAATCCACCAATTTATTATTTTTTTGAGCTTGAGTTACGGGTGCATCCAATGGGGTTGTTTGTTTTTCCTTTTGTGCTCTCTGACGTTGTTTTGATGCCTGTAAAAAGTCCTTTGCCGACTGTAAGTTAGTGTCAGGTTTTATTGCACCCGGTTTTTCCTGATGATCAGTTTTTTTGCTTGCTTTGTCAGTAGATACTTTTTCAGGATCACCTTCATCATTCTTTTTACTTTCTTCATGATCCTCATGGAGTTCAGACAGGTCAGTTTCTTCAGTCAATAGCAGAGAGTCAAAATAGAAGCCCAGGGCATCTTCCTGATTGACTAACAAAGAATCTTTGTTTTGCTTATCACTCATCTATGAACTCAGCCAATAAGGCATCTAATAATAAATTATAGGCAACAGAACCTCTACTAAGAGGATTGTATATTGGTAAAGGAACACCATCTCTTGAAGCTTCCCTAAACTTAGTATCGACAGGTATGAGAGTTCTCTTTAGGGCTTTTGGATCATATTTTTTCTGCATAATGCGCAGACATTCAATTGCTGCACGTGTTCGACGATCAAACATGGTGGGAATAATCGCATAATCCAACGGCTTTTTTCGGGCTCGATTAATCATTTTAAGAGTATTAAGCATTCTATCCAGTCCCTTAAGGGCCAGATGTTCAGTTTGTACCGGAATTAGCAGTTGATTACAGGCTGCCAGAGCATTTATCATCAAAACACCCAGCATAGGAGGGCAATCCACAAAGATATAATCAAACTGCCCTTTAAGGCCCAAGAGCTGCTTTGCCAATACCAGCCCCATACCTTCTTTGGTGCCCAATTGTTTATCCAGTGTGGCAATAGCAGTTGATGCTGGTAACAGAGAGAGGTTTTCAAAACGTGTCGGCTGAATTACCTCATTAATATCCATAACCTGTTTAGCGGCAGCTTTTTGGAAGACCTGATACACACTTTTATCCAGTGAGTCAGGATCCAGGCCGAAATAACTGGTCATTGAACCGTGGGGATCCAAATCAACAAGCAGAGTTTTCTTATTATTTAATGATAGCCAGCCTGCCAGTGAAATAGCAGTTGTGGTTTTTCCAACACCACCTTTTTGATTTGCAACCGCCCAAATTTTCACTTCTTATTTCTCCAATGACATATCCAGATCCTGTATCTGGAAATAATACGCACATATTATGACTTAATAAAACACATGCAATTATTAAACCAAGTGTCTAATAATTAGAGTAAAATTATTTATTACACCTCTATGTTTCGAGCGCTTAATATATAAGGCGGGTAAGGATACCGGCAAAGCCATTCATTGCATCATTTACTGGATATCAAAAACAGGGTTAAAGCCTTGTGGTTTGCTGTTGTTGTTCGTATCTTTAGCTTGAGCTGCCTGTTTTAAACTTTGACTTCGCTGCTGCATGATCAGACGTGGATCGCCCTGTCCCAGGACGACAAGATTGACACGTCTATTGGTATTACGACCACCTTCTGTGGCATTATCAGCAGTTGGTCTGTATTGCCCATAGCCAATAGCCTGCATACGTTTGGGGTCAACACCTTCGTCCTCAAACAGGTGCACAACACTCGCCGCACGCGAGGAAGAAAGTTCCCAGTTTGAAGGGAAAAATTTGGTGCTAATCGGTACATTATCAGTAAAACCTTCCACCTGAACATCATTAGGATAGCTGTTTAATAATGAGGCTATTGTTGCCAGAATATCTTCTGCATCCTCTGATAATTGTGCACCACCGCTCTTAAACAGAATACTGGATTTAATATCAATTTCTAACCAGAAATCTGTTTTTTTTATCTTAATTAAATCATCATCAATAAGCGGCTGCACGGCTTGTGCAATTTCTTGAGATAGTGTTTCTAACTCTGGATTATCAGGTGGTGTCAAATTATCGTCAAATTCTGGGATCGGGATGTCAATAAGATCAGGTTTGTCTGAAATCGAGGGTAACTCCTGCAAAGCATTATCAAATTCAATTGGCGTGGGAGAAGAAGGACGAGAAGTAAAAACATCATTAAGTGAATCAGATAAAACTCTATATTTACCTTCATTCACAGAAGATATGGCATACATGACAACAAAAAAAGCAAATAATAAGGTAATAAAGTCCGCATAAGAAACTAGCCAGCGTTCTAAATTAACATGTTCTTCGTGTTTTTTTTTACGTCTTGACATAAGTTTTCTACATTGGGATATGAGTGTCTAAATTAAAGCTGGGAGACTAAATTAAAGCAGTGGACCTTCATCTTCAGCAGCCTCTTTGGTTTTATCCAGGTAACCTTCTAGTTTGCGCTGTATATTTCTTGGATTTTCACCTTCAGCAATTGAAACTAAACCTTCAACAATCATTTCACGGTAGGTTACTTCATGATTCACAAGAGTCTTTAATTTTGTCGATATTGGAATAAACAACAGGTTTGCAGCACCCACACCATAAATAGTTGCAACGAAAGCAACCGCTATACCGCCTCCCAGCTTACTGGGATCAGATAAGTTCCCCATAACATGAATCAACCCCATAACAGCACCAATTATGCCTATGGTAGGAGAAAAGCCCCCCATGGATTCGTAGACTTTACTCGCCATGGTATCAAATGTTTCCTTGGCATCAATTTCAAGCTCCATGATTGAGCGCATCACCTCAGGCTCACTACCGTCAACGAGGAGCTCCAGTCCCTTACGGGAAAACAAATCGTCCTCTTCTTCAGCCACAACTTCAAGGCCCAAAAGGCCTTCTTTACGGGCAATATTGCTCCAGTCAATAATACGGGCGATGGTTTCTTCAGTGTGAAATCGCGGCGGAAAAAAGACCCAGCCTAAAATTCTCAAACCTCGCAGGAAAATATTAGCCGGAGACTGCAGCATAACAGCACCAAAAGTTCCCCCAAGAACAATCAGGGCTGCGGGGCCATTCACCAGGGTGCCAAGGTGACCACCATCAAGAAATTGACCAAGCAGTATCGATCCAATCCCCAGAATCAGTCCAAAAACACTTAGAAAATCTATCATGTATGCCTTTAAGAAATTAGTATTAGACCCCTCATTAATATAAGATAATGGCAAATTTTATATTAGATGAGAGAACGATGATGCATTCCCCAGTCCTTAATGGACCCGAGATGTCATCAGAGTCGGGACATCAAGAATTAAGGCAATTTTTCCATCACCAGTAATCGTGGCTCCCGCCAGCCCAGCAGTTCCCTGAAGCATTGACCCTAAGGGTTTAATAACCACTTCTTCCTGGCCAATCAGGTGATTAACCACAAAGCCCACTTTTTTTGTGCCTACATGAACCACCACTACGTGCCCTTCACTGGGCAGCTCATCATGTTCAGAACCTTTCACCATCCAGCGAGTGAGGTAAAACAACGGCAGAGGTTTTTGTCTGACCATGATCACAAGTTGTCCGTCAACCATATTTGTTTTGGTTAAATCAAGGTGGAATATTTCATTAACGCTCACCAGCGGCAAAGCAAATGCCTGATCTTTTAATTTCACCATAAGTGTTGGCATAATAGCCAGAGTCAGAGGCACTTTAATTGCAATACGAGTCCCTTTGCCTTCCTCTGAATCAATATCAATACCGCCATTAAGCTGGGCAATACGTGTTTTAACAACATCCATGCCCACACCACGACCAGAAATATCTGAGATTTGATCTTTGGTTGAAAATCCCGGCATAAAGATCAGGTTATAACATTCTTTATCATCGAGACGGGCTGCCACGTCTTCATCCATTAAACCTTTTTCCACCACCTTTTGACGTAAGACTTCAGCATCCATTCCAGCACCATCGTCTTCAATGGACAGCATGATATGATCACCTTCCTGCTCTGCAGCAAGAATAACGGTGCCTTGTGCCGGTTTGCCTGCAGCAATTCGTATCTCAGGTGTTTCCACTCCATGGTCAACTGAATTTCTCACCAGGTGCACCAGTGGATCAGCCAACGCTTCCACTAAATTTTTATCTAAATCTGTGTCTTCACCAACCAGTTCCAATTTAACTTCTTTTTTCATAGTTCGGGAAATATCTCGAACCACTCGTGGAAAACGGCCAAAGACTTTTTTGATCGGCTGCATCCGGGTTTTCATCACCGACATCTGCAGATCCGCAGTCACCACATCCAGGCTGCTGACGGCCTTTGACATCTCTTCACTGCCCAGTGCCTGCTCCAGTGTAACAAGACGATTACGCACCAGAACCAGCTCACCCACCATGTTCATAATGTCATCCAGACGCTTGGTATCAACTCGAACAGTTGCTTCTGCTGCCACTGGAGAAGGACCTCCAGATGCTTTTTTCTTGGGAGATGGCTTGGCTTTTGATGATGACGATTTTTTAATAACTTCAGGCTCAGATTTTGCTTCCACAGCTGCCGCAGGTGGAGGAGAGCCTTCAGCAGGTTGAGACCCTTCAGTAGGTTGAGACCCTTCAGTAGGTTGAGAGCCTTCAGCGGGTTGAGAGCCTTCCGCAGATTGAGAACCTTCAGCTGTTTGAGTTCCTTCTGCAGCGGGATCAGCACCATCAATCTTACCAAATTGACCTGAGCCATGAAGATCATCAAGTAAATTTTCAAACTCATCATCGGATATAATATCTGAGCCTGATTTCTTATCAATCTCAGCTTTAGGTGCTGCAGCCCCAGCAGCAGACTCAACACTTCCTTTAATTTGACCAGAGCCATGTAATTGATCAAGTAATTTATCAAACTCCTCTTCAGTGATATCATCTGAGCCTGATGCAGGGCCTGCACCAATATCAAATAAATCATCTCCCCCTGCCGAGGCTGCTTCTACTCCAGCAGCCGCTGAGTTTTCTTTCGGTTCATCTAAAGCATCAAGTAATTGTTCAAATTCTTCATCGGTAACATCTTCATTTGTTTCAGTTGCAGCAGGCGTTTCAACGACTGTATTCGGGGTTTCTTCAGGCGTCGCAGCCTCGCCAGTTAATATAGCATCCAGTGAGGCAAGCAAGGCTGGATCAGCATGCTCCGGCTCAGTCGCGGCTCTTAAGTTATCAAACATATCATTCAATGAATCCAGAACCGGCAGCATCACATCCATAATGGCGGCATCAATATGCAGCTCACCGTTGCGTAATAGATTAAAGACATCTTCTGCACGATGGCAAAGTTGAACTAAAGGATCCAGGGATAAAAAACCCGCACCACCTTTAATAGTATGAAAACTTCTAAACACAGAATTTAACAAGTCGGCATCTTCAGGACGTTGTTCAAGCTCGACAAGCTCTTCATTTAACGTCTCTATAATTTCGCCGGCTTCGACTAAAAAATCCTGAAGTATTTCATCATCAGCATCAAATGACATATTTATATCCTCAAAATCCTAAACTTGAAAGCAAATCATCAACTTCATCCTGACCTGCCAGTGTTTCAGCTTCATCAATCAATCCCGGAACAACCGGTCCATCCAGAGAGCTTTTTCGTTTTTTATTATCAGCCTCTGAAGACTGTTTTTTTAATGAAGAATCCGATAATGGATCGTTTTCATCTAACGAGTCTGAAATAATTTCTTGCCCTAAATGTTTACTCGATAACTTAATCAGGCTAATCAGATCATCCTCAATATCTTCAACTAGTTTAATAACCTTAAGGATAATTTGACCGGTTAAATCCTGATAACTCTGTGCCATCATAATTTCATTGAGGTGGCTCATCAGAGTCTTACTATCATTATTGGCAGATTCTAAAAAAACTTTAAGAGTTTTACTCAATTGACGAAATTCATCTGCAGCCATTTGTTTTTGGGTAAAACGTTCCCAGGAAGAAAGCAGTTCAGAGGTCCCTCCAGTAATACTTTCACACAGGGGAATGGCGTCTTCAATCTGACCCATTGTCGCATCAGCCGCCTGTTGAGTCATAGTCACAACATAATGCAATCGTTCTTTCGCATCAGCCATACCACCGCCTTCTGCCAGCTCTGTAATACGAGAGTCCGTGCGGAAAGCTTTAAATGTTTCATGTACATCACGAGTCAGTTTACCCAGTTCTTGAAATAAACTGGTTTCTTTCATAGTAATTAACTCGTCAAGAATTGATTTAACTTCTTCGTCTTTACCTAGTTCTGCATTAGTGACAAGCTCTTTTGCCCGCTTGATAAAAGCTTCATCGATTTTTATACCTTTTGACATATATCTCTACTCAAATTGGAAAATATTTCAGCATCAACTATCTGCATTCAGAGTTGCAGCAAACAGACCTTATTCTCAACCGTCTATACGCTCAAAAATTTTATCAATTTTTTCTTTCAGTGTTGCAGCAGTGAATGGTTTAACGATATAACCATTAACACCTGCCTGCGCAGCTTCAATGATCTGCTCTCTTTTTTGTTCCGCAGTCACCATCAGTACCGGCATAGTTGATAGTTTGTCATCAGCTCTGACGTGTTTTAGCAAATCAATACCCTGCATACCCGGCATATTCCAGTCAGTGACCAGAAAATCGATACCACCGGCATTCAATATTGGTAGAGCAGTCGTGCCGTCATCCGCCTCAACGGTGTTAGTAAAACCTAGATCTCTCAGTAGATTTTTTATAATACGTCGCATTGTTGAAAAATCATCGACGATCAGAATTTTCATATCTTTATTCAAGTCAACCTCCGGGTCAAAACAAAAAAATAATCAGAGTCTATACAACTCCTTTTCGTGTCTAGATTTTAACCGAGTTCAAGCATTTTCGCACGGCCCTTTATGGGTACCACAGCCGTTGTATGAACATACATCAACATGTGACCATTTAAGTACAAAAATAACACTTCTCTAATTTACAAAAGCGGTTAAAAGATGAATACGATAAGCAGTTACATTTAGTTTACCCCAAATCATTCTCAAACACTGACAGCCTTACTAATCATTATTGGAAATTTGTAATCTTTATAAAAATAAGCCAATCATTTATTGGTAAGGATTGACAGTTTTTCAATAGACTTGCCATCTAAGTGGACATCTTTAAAATATCTCTTATGATAGATTATCGGCAGTTAAAAAAAATACTAAAGTTTTATATTTAATCTCAAGTACACTCTATTTGTAGGCAAAAAAACCATTTTTTACCAGTAAAACAGGGGATTATTTTTAAATAACTAAAGATTAATATTCCAGCCCTGCTCCACACAGCACTTAAAATACTTCAGGAATGCAGCCGATACACACAAAGATATTTATATTTCAATGAGTTAGAATTTTTTATTTAAAATAATTGATTATTTCGGGAGGAAAGGGTTTTCAGCCTTATACAAGCTTGCAGCTAAATAAAGGGGCACTCGTATGAATCGGGTTCACCCAGGAACAAGGCATTTTGGCAATCTGGTGAATAAACTATGCAGCGACGACTAATTACCCACACTTGCTAAGCGTGATTGTAAACGAATAACAGCCTGCGAATGAATCTGGCTGATGCGGGATTCACTGACACCAATGACAGCACCAATTTCCCTCAGGTTTAATTCTTCATCATAATACAATGCCATGACCAGTCGCTCTCGTTCCGGCAAACTGGCAATCGCTTTGGCCACCAGAGACTTTAAATCATCTTTTTGCAGGACATCAATAACTTCAGTCTGTGGATTCGGAATACTATTTAAAAGAGGCTCATCACCACAGCCAATATCTTCAAAGCTCAAAATTTTATGGCCACTGGCATCTTGCAAAATACGGCTGTATTCATCAAGATCCATTTCAAGTGCTTCTGCTATTTCAGTATCACGGGCATCTCTGCCTTTTTCATTTTCAATTTTTCGAACAACTTCTGCAACTCGACGGTTATTACGGTGCACTGAGCGGGGAGCCCAGTCATTTTTTCGAACATCATCCAGCATAGCACCACGAATGCGGATACCGGCATAAGTTTCAAAGCTTGCACCCTGCTTGGCATCATAATGATTAGCAGCTTCTAACAGCCCCACCATACCAGCCTGGAGCAGATCATCTAGCTGAACATTAGCCGGCATTCTGCTTTTTAAGTGATAAGCAATCCGCTTGACCATTGGCGCATATTTTTCAACAGTATCCTGTCTTTCATAGTTACTATAAACATCAAGTTTTTTCATTCTCAGGCTCATTACCGCATCTCCGTGCCTTATCTGTCTTGTAAAAAAGAGTCATGATTAATTGGTATTAATCAGCCGCTCCATAAAGAACTCAAGGTGTCCCCCAGGTCGTTTAGGCATTGGCCATCTGTTAATTTTTTGAGCAGCCATATTAAACGCCTGAGCAGAAGGACTTCTTGGATAAGCCTGAGTCACAGCATTTTGTTTTTTAACTGCTTTTCGCAAATAAATGTCAAAGGGTATTACCCCTAAAAAATCCAGAGAGACATCCAGAAAACGATCCGTTACTTTTAAAATTTTACCGAACAGATCTCGTCCCTCTTTCATATCCTGAGCCATATTGGCTAAAATACGAAAACGATTAATTCCCTGTTCTTTATTGAGTACTTTAATTAATGCATAAGCATCTGTAATTGATGATGGCTCATCACAGACCACCACAATCACTTCCTGTGAGGCCCGACAAAAACTGACCACACTTTTATCAATCCCTGCCGCCGTATCAATGATCAGCACATCCAGATCATTTTGCAATTCACCAAAAGCATTGATGATCCCAGCATTTTCAGCATCACTTAAACCTGCCAGATTAGAGACTCCCGATGCCGCCGGTATGATCTTGATCCCACCGGGGGCATCAACAATAATTTCAGATAAGTCATAATCCCCTGACAGGACATGAGAAATGTTTAATTTGGGATGTAAGCCCAGCAAAACATCAATATTGGCAAGACCCAGATCGGCATCCATTATCATGACTTTCTGACCACTACTGGCAAGAGCCATGGCCAGATTCACTGAAACATTGGTTTTGCCCACTCCTCCTTTGCCACTGCTTACTGCAATCACTCGAACCGGGTGACTGTTTTTCTGGTGACTGGTATTCAGGTCACTTTGGGTCATACGTCTTAAACCTTCTGCTTGATCAGTGATAAAAGGTCGTGCGGTATAGTGTACGGCACGATCAGCCAACGGCATGGGCCAAACCTCCTACAGAGTACGACATCGCTAACTCATCGGTATTAACAGAAACTGGATGCTGACGAACCATTTCCAATGCCTGCTTTAAAAGATCAGTGGTATTTGCCTGACGAATATCTTCTGGAACTTTTTGCCCATCACTAATGTAGTTGAGTTGCAGTTTATTCTCAATAAGAATTGAAATAATTCCGCCAATTGAGGTCGATTCATCTACTTTTGAGGCAATACAGCCATCTAATTCCCGCGCACCAAGTGTTTTTACCACTTCATCCATTGCCAGAGTCTGAGTTGATGCAGAAATTACCGCAAGAATTTTAATAGTTTCATGACTATGACGCAGCATACTGAGCTGTTGTGTTAAACGTAAATCCCGATGGCTCATACCTGCCGTGTCAATCAGAACAAGCTGTTTATCTTCCAGACGAGAAAGCACCAGTTTAAGCTCATTCTCATCATTGGCCACGTAGACAGGTACTCCTAAAATACGCCCATAGGTTTTAAGTTGTTCATGTGCCCCGACACGATAGCTGTCAGTGGTAACCAGTGCAAGGTTTTTAGCACCATGCCTTAGAGTAAAACGAGCAGCCAATTTTGCGATATTCGTTGTTTTACCAACTCCCGTAGGCCCAACCAGCGCAATAATACCACCTTCATCAATCAAGTCCTTATCTGCCACAGGTATATTACGAGCAATAATGCTCAGCACCCGTCTCCAGCTGTCTTCAAGTGAATCATCTTCGCCGGGTTTTAATTGTTTAACAATTTTTTCACTCAGGGAGGATTTTATCCCCAGACGAAACAAACGCGATAATAATTCAGCCTGGTGGGGATGATTCCTGGAAAAACTGCCCCATGCCAATCCGGAAAGTTGATTTTCCAGAATACCACGAAGTGATTTTATTTCTTCCTGCATTGAAGTCAAGGCAGGATCCTGCACCCAGTCTATTTTTTGCGAGCCTGAATGATTTTGTCTGGTAGCTTTTACCCGGTGATTGTTTTTTTGAGAGTTTTGCTGAGAGTATTGTTGGGACTTATGCTGTACCGATTGATTACTTGTTGAGAAGAAATCATCAGTCTCCGCCTGTAAACGCTTTTTCTCTTCTCTGACCAGAGATTCATAGTCAAAGGGATAAGTCTCTTCAGGAGATGCTTCATTTTCAACATCCTCATCAAAGCGTTCAAAGTCAGAAATAAAAGGCTGCTTTCGCTCTGCAACTGACTGTTTAAATAAATGAGTGAAGCTGTTTTCTTCAGGGCTATTATTCAAAGGCTGTTTTTTTGATACTTGCTTTGGTCTAATTGCTGGCTGACTGCTAAAGCTGATCACATCATCCTGAATTGAATTTTCCAGAGGTTGACTGGCTTTTTGTTTTTTTACTTTAGCAAAAACAGATCGCTTTTTCTTTGCCGCCGCCATCACCGGACGTTCTTTCTGATATTGCCCCTGATGTGACTCCTGCCGTTCATCTAATGAGCGATGAACCGCTTCTTCATCATAGTCAATGGCCGCTACTAACTCGATGCCACCCTCAACTTTATTATTAGAAAGAATGACTGCATCAGCTCCTAGTTCATCCTTGACCTGACGAATGGCTTCACGCATTTCAGAAGCAAAAAAACGTTTAATTTTCATAACCAGTAACCTTTTTCCTATCTTTTACGCCCATTGGAAATGCCTTTGGGCTGTGTCTCTAATTCTCAGACTATTCCTGTCCTACGGTTGAAACTATTTTTATTTGCATGTTGTCAGGGACTTCGTTGTATGCCAGGACATGCATATTGGGTATGCTGTGTTTAACAAAGCGCATCAACATTAATCGTACCTGAGCTGAAACCAGCAAGATAGCTGGTGAACCATTCATCTCCTGAGTTTGAGCACTTTCAGTTAATGAGTGATGTATCCTTTCAGCCAATCCCGGCTCAATACCACCACCATCTTCTGACATCTGTATTGACTGATGCAATAACTGTTCCAAAGAAGGTTCCAGAGTAATAACTGACAATTCATTCCCTAAGCCATTGATATGCTGGACAATAAAGCGTCCCAGAGCAATTCTGACCTGAGCTGTCAAAATTCCGGCATCCTGAGTATGAGAAGCATATTCAGCCAGGGATTCAATGATGGTTTTAAAGTCACGTACCGGAATGGATTCATTCAATAAGTTCTGCAACACTTTGACTACAGTACTCAGAGGTAAAATCTTAGGCACCAGATCTTCAATCAGTTTAGGAGCAGAAACAGCCAGTCTGTCCAACAACTGCTGCACTTCTTCATGGCCCAGTAACTGCGTGGCATTTTCATTAAGCAGTTGACTCAGGTGGGTTGCAATCACAGTATTAGAATCAACAACGGTATAACCCAGAGTTTGAGCATTTTCCTTTTCATTCTGTTCAATCCAGGTGGCTGGTAAACCAAAGGCAGGATCCTGAGTTTTAATACCGCCTATCTCACCAAAAACCTGCCCGGGATTAATAGCCATGTCATGATCAGGATGTACCTCAGCTTCACCCACTGAAACCCCCATCAGTGCAATGCGATAAACATTTGGGGCCAGATCCAGATTATCCCGAATGTGAACCGGGGGAATTAAGAATCCTAAATCCTGAGAAAGCTTCTTACGCACACCTTTAATACGGCTCATTAATTGTCCGCCCTGAGACTTATCAACCATTGGAATTAAACGATACCCAACTTCAAGGCCAATAGAATCAATGGGCATAACATCATCCCAGCTTAGTTCTTTAAGATCAGTATTTGACTCTTCGCTTCCCTGCTGCTGCAGAACTTGTTGTTCCTGAATCACCTCAAGTTCAGTGCTTTCTTTTTTGTTCTTAATCCGCCACGCGGCAAAACCTGTGAGCCCTGCAAAAGTTAAAAACGCCAGATGAGGCATACCGGGTACCAGACCAATCACGGCCATGATCCCAGAAGTAACACCCAGCGTTTTAGGATTACTAAATAAATCACCGATAAATTTACCCGCCATATCACCTTCACGATTTTCACGGGTGACCATAATACCTGCGGCAGTTGAGAGAATAAGACCGGGGATCTGTGCAACCAGACCATCACCAATAGTCAGCAATACAAAAATTTCTGCCGACTGTGCAGCACTCAAATCATGCTGTATCATACCAATGGTAAAACCACCAATAACATTAATCAGGGTGATCAAAATACCGGCAATCGCATCACCACGAACAAATTTGCTGGCACCATCCATAGAACCATAAAAATCAGCTTCACGAGTAACTTCTTCGCGCCGTCTTCTTGCTTCATCCTGATCAATCAGGCCCTGGTTTAAATCTGCATCAATGGCCATCTGCTTGCCGGGCATACTATCCAGAGTAAAGCGGGCACTCACTTCAGCAACCCGTCCAGCACCTTTGGTGACCACAATAAAGTTAATAATAATAAGAATAATAAAAACCACCAGACCCACTGCAAAATTTCCACCAATGACGACTTCACCAAAGGATTTAATCACCTGTCCAGCGGCGTCAGGACCTTCATGTCCATGCAATAAGACAACCCGTGTTGAAGCAACATTCAATGATAAACGCATTAAAGTGGCAATGAGGATCACAGTAGGAAAAAGAGCAAAATCAAGAGGTTTTTTTGCATAAATAACGATCAGCAGAATAATCAGGGCAAGGGTAATATTAAAGGTGAAGAACATATCTAATAAAATGGCTGGTAATGGTAAAATAACCATTGCCAACATCCCCATCAGAAGGATCGGGGCTCCAATACCACTTTGAACGATATGAGTCAGTCTTGATTTAATACTTGTATCTGCTAAGGCAACCATAAAGATCCTGTGACTATTTTTTGACGAAAACAGGTTAATTTTCGTGTTATTAGTACAGAAAGCAGAATATGTGCCAATTATAACAGCGCTTAGGTGTAGTAGCTTAGGGATCAGTTTTGTTACTGTCTTTTGCTTTTTAGATTATATCGATTAAACTATTAGTAATGATTTATCAGATTGCAGTAATTACTTCTCAGGTTGCTTTTATGTCTGGACGTCCATTAGCTATTACAATCAATCACTGTTTTCTAATGCTATGGCTCAGCCTGATATTTTCCTATGCCCAAATATCCTATGCCAGTGATGACTTTTTAACACCGATCACTGGCACTCATGATAAAATTTCACAACTGCTTAAATATAAACTTCCTAATAAACATTCTATTTCAATTTGCTTTAATTATGGCTGTAAAACTCAGCATAGAATTTTCATTAGTTCAGAGCATGTGCAATCTATAACAACTATTTTCGAAACCTTTAATCAAACTCAGTATGGTGAACGACTTGCGATTGCCCGTTCTATCGCACTGCTTGAACGAGTGGCTGCAACTCAGACACCCGTTTACAATGATAAAGCCAGAAACATCAATGACAAGGATCTACCCGGTCGAATGGATTGCATTGACTCAACTGTCAACAGCACTCATTATCTTGAATTTATTGATAATCTCGGCTTAATCAACCGCCATAAGCTACAAAAGCCCATATACCGCTCACCCTATATTATGGGACAACACTGGGCTGCGCAGATACAGGATCAGAGTAACGGCCAAAGTTATGCTGTTGATTCCTGGCAAACCGATAACGGCCAGCTACCTGTTATCCAGCATATAGAAAACTGGAAAACCAGAGAAGTCGCCAGACCGTTTTGAAGCATATCTTTTATCTATATTCTAAAAAATCGTTGGGCATTTTTTGTGGTTAACAGAGCAAGTTCTGAATCATTGATATTCATTCGCTCAGCCAAAGCCTGGATGATGTGGGGCAGATATTGCGGTTCATTTCGCTTACGCTGTTTTTTAGGAAGTTTCAGGCTCCTGGGGAATAAATAAGGTGCATCGGTTTCAACCATGACTCTGTTTTCAGGAATAAGGTGGACACAATCGTACAACTCTTTGCCTCGCCGTTCATCACAGAGCCAGCCTGTAATCCCGATATAGAGATCTTCTTCAAGATAGCGTTCTAACTCATTTTGCCCGCCGGTGAAACAATGTGCCACTGCATCTACCAGATCTGAACGATATTTTTTGATTAAGCGAAGAAAATCAGCCTGTGCATCCCTTTGATGTAAAAAAACAGGCAGCTGTAATTCAACGGCAAGTTCTAGCTGTGCTTCAAAACAGCTAAGTTGCTCAGCAGGTGTGGAATAATTTCGGTTAAAATCAAGTCCGCACTCGCCAACTGCCAGAACCTGTTTCTCATTTAGTAAAGTACTGAGCTGCTGCAGACTCTCCTGAGTATATGAACTGGCGTCATGCGGATGAATACCAGCAGTGGAGTAAAGTCTGCCAGGCCATTGAGAACTCAGCTGGCATGCCCGACGACTTTCTTCAATGTTTGTCCCGGTGATGATCATGGTGGATACACCAGCAGCCGCAGCATCTTCTATAACCTGACTTATATCATTTTTAAACTGACGATTAGTCAGATTCACACCAATATCAATCATACTAATACCTATTCAGCGTATCTGGATTTTTCTCTGACAGGGCTTCAATTAATTTTTTATTTTCATTCAATAACTTTCTCAGCCTCAGACGGGTTAAAATTCGTGACTTAACTTCTTCCTGATAAAAAGGTTTGCTAATATAATCATTTCCGCCAGCAGAAAATGCCTTGACAATATCTGCTGGCTCCGACCTGGCAGTAATAAAGATAATTGGGATATGTGCAGTCAGGGGATTTGCTTTTAAACGTCGACACACTTCATAACCATCCATGTCCGGCATCATCACATCCAGCAATATCAAGCAAGGTTGTGAATTGAGAGCCAATCCAAGTGCAATACGGCCATTTGGAACCCCTGAAATATTATATCCTTCGGTTTCTAACATTTTCCATAATATATCAATATTGGCTGGAGTATCATCCACAATAAGAATATTTGCACTCGATACATTAATTTCACTTTCTTCTAATATTGGCATCTTTATTTGATCTTTCATGATTCAATTCAATTCCTTTTCAACATGAGTCATCTTGTATATATGTGTTATAAATTTGAACTCTTTGATTGCAGTTTCTCTAATAACTCAACCATGGCCTGCATATTATATTGCTCCATCAGTTGACTTAATTCTCTGGCTAAAATTTTCTCTTGCTCTCCATAGGCTCCTAATTCGGATAATAATTTTTTTAATTGAGTTAAGGCATAACGTTTACTGGCATCAAGTAGTTTTTCACATAAGTCAGGTTCTATATCACATTGTTCAAAGTTAGTTTTTTCAACAGATTCATGTGAACTCTGAACAGTATTTTTATATTCAAAATCAATATCCAGATAGTTTTTCATACATTCAAATACAGCTTCAAAGCGGTAAGGCTTTGAGATGTAATCATCAAACCCAGAGTCAAAATAAATATTATCCGAATGCTCCATTGCAGATGCCGTCACCGCAACACAAATAATCTTCTGCCCATATTTTTCTTTAATTATTTTAACTGCTTCAATACCGTCCATAACCGGCATGTGAATATCCATAAAAATAATGTCTGGTATTTCATCAGACGGCAATGCACTTAAAAAATCAATCGCTTCCAGTCCATTTACAGCAGAACAAACTTTTGCATCAATTTCCTCAAGCATATCAACCAGAAGGTTTCGACTGAGCTCAACATCATCCACAACAAAGGTTTTTATTGATCCGGCCGAAGCCAGGCGTACCACTTCCATACTGCTTTCTTGCCTAAGCTCAAAACCACTATGCATGGTTTTAAGTTCTAAAGTAAATGAAAACCGGCTGCCTTTATCAATAGTAGATGAGACCTTTAATTCTGAATTAAGCAATTGAAGTTGTTTTTTAGTAATCGCCAGGCCCAGACCTGTACCCCCTTTGAGCAGACCTGTTTTTTCCTGATGAAAAGCATTAAAAATATTATTCACTTCTTCTGGTGCAATTCCTGGCCCGGTATCTGAGACTTCAAATAAATAGATATCATTTTCAAGATTGATAACATTTAGTGAAATATCACCTCTGTCCGTAAACTTAATCGCATTGCCCAACAAGTTAATGAGAATTTGTCTTATTTTTTGCGGATCACTATGGACGACCAATGGTTCCGTTAATTCAACATTTACATGCCAGTTCAGTGTTTTTTCAGAACAACGTTCCTGAAAAATATGAGCAAGCCCCTGCAGCAATTCATTTAGTTCAAAGTTCACGGTATTTAATACCATCTTTCCCGCTTCAATTTTAGAAATATCTAAAATATCATTGAGCAAACCTAATAGATGATTACCACTCTCCTCAATGATCTTAAGAGATTTTGACTGCTTATCAGTATAGCCGCTACCCCTGTTCAGTAATTGCGAATAACCTAAAATTGAATTAAGCGGTGTCCGTATTTCATGGGACATATTGGCCAGAAATAAACTCTTAGCTTTATTAGCTCCCAGAGCTTCATCGCGTGCTACAGCCAGGTCAGCCGTACGCTCATCTACGAGTTTTTCCAATTGGTCACGACTGGCTCTTAATTCCAGAGCAATCCGGTTTCGTTCAGCTACTTCCTTCATTAAATCCAGATTAGCATGTTTTAGATTTTTTTGTTGTTCAAAAATCTGATCCAGCATTTTATTTAAAAAGGTTGCCAGATGGCCAAATTCATCATCCTGATTCAAGTTAAGACGCAGATCATGTTTGCCTTCAGAAATTAACCTTGTGGCATCCACCATTTTTAACAGCGGTTTTAATACCAGCAAGCGAATAACCCAGGTCAAAACCAATCCCAATACAATCATAATAATAATCATCACAACAATAACGTTTGAGCGTTGTTTTATTATAATTTTTTTAATTGACTGATGAGACAGAGTTAAAGTTAATTCCCGAGGCTGATTATTAACAATTGTGGTAAAAAAATAAGTCTTACCAATAACGTTTGTTTTATGCTGACATTCATTGGCATAAAGAATAGTAGGATCAGAACCAGCCTTAGCCAGAGTGATTTTACAGTAGATTGATTTTTCCAGATTTTTACCAAGTGCTGCAATTAATTTATCAGAGTTATAAGAGTTATTTTCCCATAACAGCACTCTGGCACTATTCAATAAAATTTCAGCATCATTGTCGATTGAGGTATTAATGTCATCCTTAATATTATTCACCAAAAGCAGGGCAATAATAAATCCGAAAGGAATAATCGCCCACATAACAACTGCTGTAATTTTAACGGCAATACTGGCTTGCCAGTTTTTAGTCCAGTCATCACTGATAATTGTTTTGTTGCTTTTTTGTTCTGCCATTATCTAAAACCAAGCCAGCGAAAAAACATAACCATTGGACAAATATTAGTCAAGCCGGCCAGCAGCAACATACTGGCAACAAACCAGGGAACAATCCACAGTGCTTCTACAGAAAAAAATAAGGGGAACACAAGAATTAATGCCACCACCAGACGCATAGCCCGTTCTGCTTCAAAAGGAATTCCAAGAAGTGGGTATACATGAGCAACCTGACTATCCGCTTCAACAAATTCATTGTACAGGGCTTTATTTTTTACTCTGGTAATTATTTTAGGTAAACGCCAGTTCGTCACCCCTTCAAACACCAGCAACCCGATATAAAAGAGGATCAAATCAGTATTACCATTAGCGGCAGTGATATAGAGCAATAGAAACAAGCCCGCCCCTAAAAAAATTCTGAATGTTCGTTCCGTCATTTCAACTCCAGCCGGCATCGTTTTAATCCCTTAATTCTACTCTATTTTAAACAAATACGATAAATTCTTTAACTATCCATGATTTTTTAAATTTTTTTGCTAAAATAGAGGCTATAAAGACCATCTGGTAAGATAAAATTCAATGATTAAATGAGGTATTTTTTATGCTGGCTATTCTTGAAAAAATTGCAATTGTCTATTCTCTGATAACTTTATTTGTAATTGAATTATTGTATCAAACACTGAAGGCCATCTTTAAAGGCACTCAATATTCCCTTAAAACGCTGAAAAATACCATTATCGATTCTTTTTTTGAATTAATTTCAGATACCATTATGCTCATCATTGATTTTATTCAGGCATTAATCGAGGGAATAACCATTGGCTGGAACAAGGCCCTTAAGACCTCCAGTACATTCAAACATGATACTCAGCATTAAAAGTCAGGCAAACCAAAATTGAAGCAATCACAATGACGCCTGCGGCTCTTTAATATAATAATTTGAGGAAGCTAAAAACAGAATAAACAGCTGGGTGCTGATTAGTTTTCATCCATTATTTCTGCTAATATGATATCTCAATGAGAAACACAATAAAAAAAATGAAAGCCCCCTCCCTTAAGAAACGCCTGCGGATCAGTATTATCGTTATTATACTCCCGCTTTTTTTACTGGCAGGCACCGGGATTTATTTTTTCCAGAAAACCACCAATCTTTTTAATCTTGCCATTGAAGACATTGTTTCTGACGTTATCCCTGTCACAGAGCTTAAAGACAAAATTCAACAAACCGTTACGCCCTTTAACCTCTACCTGAAAGACCATCAACTGGACTATAAAACCAAATTTCTACAACTGAGCAACGAAATAAAAAAAACATTAGTTAATCCCATAAAATTAGAACAACAGAACCATTCTCTGGCTAATGACATTTATCGCTCCGCTTATTTAAACTGGCGCAATGCACACCGAATTGCCACCAAAATCTTTACTGAAATCGACACTGATCAAAGCCATATTTCTTATGAACTTTTACAGGATTTTTATCAATATGTGATTGAAACAACTTTGGCATTGGACAAACTGCACCTGGCAATGCAAAATCGGGTTAAAGTACGTTTTCAAAAAGCCAAAGCCTTAAAGTTTGATGCCCTGCTCCTTATCAGTGTTGTTTTTTTATTAGTTTATATCAGCTCTCTGGCGACAATTCTTGTGCTGAATCGCTCAATTATTAATCCTATTAACAAATTAGAACGATGGGCTCAAAACTTTTCACGAGGCAAAGAACCCAAACCTATCACTTTACATTCCTATTATGAATTAAAATTAATTGCCTCTACTTATAATAAACTCTCACGGCTATTAGTTGAGGATCAGGCGATTTTTAAACAATTATCTCTAAAGGATGACTTAACACAGCTCAATAATCAACGTTCTTTTATCAGCCACTTGCAAGATGAGCATAGCCGCCATCAGCGTTATAATACCCATTATAGTCTCATGCTGATCGATGTTGATCACCTGAGTTCTGTCAGCCAGAATTATGGTGAGCACGTTTGTGACCTCACTATCATTCAGGTTTCTAAAATGCTTGAAGATGCCATCCGCCCCACTGATTTTCTGGCACGTTACGAAAGTGATATGTTTATAATTATTTTGCCCGAAGTTGAAGTTCATGGTGCAAAAAATACCGCTGAGCGCATACGTAATTCGATTTCTGAATACGTATTTAAAGTGAATGAATTCAAATTTGGTATTACCGTCAGTATCGGCTTTTCACTGATCCGCGAGAACCAGTCATTAACTGAAATGCTTCATTGTGTTGACTATGCCCTTCAGATGGCAAAATTAGATGGTCGTAATCAAGTACAATTTTGTGATTCAGAAAAACTCAAAACAAATAGCTTCCAGGAAAAATATCTCAAAGAAAGTGAACTCGAACTCAGCTGATTTTTCCAGGATTGTGTTATAATCTTTCGTTTTTCAGCTTAGCGGCTTTAAATCACCCATTTGTTTAAGCTAAATTAATCGTATAAATTCTTACGATCATTTAGCACAAAACATTTTAGCGTAAAAAATTTAGCACAAAACGAGGACTTATGAGTAATACAGAAAACACAATCAAGACAAATGCAGATAAAGTCAGCTATGGTATCGGCTTACAATTAGCTCAACAGGTAAAAAGCCAATCTTTTCCAGGTTTCAGTCTGGATGCTCTTATAATTGGTATTAGTGATGTTTTTAACGACAAACCATTACGTTTTCCTGAAGAAGAGATGCAATCCGCTTTTTCTGCTATCAACCAGCAGGCTCAGGAAGCTGCAGCCAGTGCCGCAGCTGAAAACAAAGCCGCAGGACAAATATTCCTTGATGAGAATGCAAAAAAAGACGGTGTGATCACCACTGAATCTGGTCTTCAATATGAAATCATCACCGAAGGCACTGGTGCTAAACCATCCCAGAGTGATACAGTCGTGACTCATTATCATGGTTCATTGACAGACGGTACTGTCTTTGACAGCTCAGTTGACCGTGGTCAACCCGCTGAATTTCCAGTTAATGGCGTAATTCAGGGTTGGATTGAAGCATTACAGCTTATGCCTGTAGGTTCAAAATGGCGTTTAACTATTCCATCTGATTTAGCCTATGGCGATCAGGGCTCTGCACCGGTTATTGGCCCTGGTGCAACTTTGATCTTTGAAATCGAATTACTTGAAATTAAAGGCTAGGAGCTTATCTGAGGAAAAAAGTCTATTGTCTTAAGCCGGTTGTCAAAAGCTTAAGACTTCAGACTTTTCTTATTCTTTTTTTTCATCTTAACCTCTCGTCTCATCTTAAAGAAGTCTTTTAAAACCTGTCCGCATTCTTCTGCTAACACCCCGGATGTAATATCCGTTTTATGATTAAATTGCTCATTCTGCAGTAAATTTATGATACTGCCCGCTGCTCCGGCTCGGGGCTCTGATGCACCAAAAACAACTCGTGAAATTCTTGAATGAATGATGGCACCCGCACACATGCTGCAGGGTTCTATTGTTATATAAAGTGTTGTCTCTGGTAAGCGGTAATTCTTTATTAATGCTGCGGCATGACGAATGGCCATAATCTCTGCATGAGCAGTGGGATCATGTTTCATAATGGGCTGATTCCAACCTTCTGAGAGCAATAGACCATCCTTAACCAGCACAGCACCAACGGGCACTTCCCCCAACTCGGCTGCCTTGTCTGCCAGAGTCAGGGCACGACGCATCCATTTTTCATCAGCGGACATTTGCGACTCAGATATTATTTCCACTCGACAGTCACTTCCTTTCAATACACTGATTTATATATACTTATTATCACTTTACAAAATATTATAAGTCATTATTGATATGAACAGCATAATTAATTCACACTGACAGCAAATTTTATTACCGCTTCCTCTATGTTATAATAAAAACACGAGGTGAATTAAAACACAGATTATCCATAAGGAGGTATCATGGAAACGTGTTATGATTATTTTGCTTGTAAAAAGACCGAATGCATTATGTTTCAAAGCAAAAGTGATAAACCTTGCTGGGATACACCAGGGACTTTATGTTGTTTCCCCACCATGAAGTTGATAGAAAATGCTGCTGAAAGTGATAAATGTAACTTCTGCCTGTATAGAAATGATTACGATATGAATCATATTCCACCACATAATGATTTTGAACTCCCACAGAGCAATTAATTTTATCAACAGCACTTCCCTTCTAGCGGTATTTACCAAACTTTAGCTGATTGATTTGTCCTGACAATTTTAAGCTCTCAGCAAATATTTCTTCTTCCCAGGTTAGCCGAGAAGAAGAAATATAATAGTAAAACTATTCCCACTCAATTGTGGCAGGCGGCTTAGAGGAAATGTCATAACTGACACGAGTGACCTGTTCAACTTCATTAATAATACGTCCTGAAATTGTTTCCAGCACTTCATAGGGAAGATGAGCCCAGCGTGCGGTCATAAAATCGATAGTTTCAACGGCTCTGAGTGCGATAACATAGGAATAACAGCGCCCATCACCTTTCACTCCCACTGATTTAACCGGTAAGAAAACAGCAAAAGCCTGTGAGACCTTGTGATACAGATCATTCTTATGCAATTCTTCAATGAAAATAGCATCAGCCTCGCGTAAGATATTAGCATAGTCTTTTTTAACTTCACCCAGAATACGTACGCCAAGACCAGGTCCGGGGAATGGATGGCGATAAACCATATCATAGGGTAAGCCCAACTCCAGACCTAGTTGTCTCACTTCATCCTTAAAAAGTTCCCGTAGTGGCTCAACCAGACCCAGCTTCATATCTTCAGGCAAACCACCAACGTTATGATGTGACTTGATAAGATGAGCGGTACCATTCTGGCCGCCTGACTCAATCACATCCGGATAAATAGTCCCCTGTGCCAGCCATTTAGCATTTTCTAATTTGCCCGACTCTTCATCAAAAACATTAATGAATTCATGACCGATAATTTTACGTTTTTTCTCTGGATCATCTTCACCAGCCAATTGATCCAAAAAACGTTTTTCAGCATCCACACGAATGACTTTAATACCCATGTGTTTAGCAAACATACTCATAACCTGATCGCCTTCATTAAGACGCAGCAGACCATTATCAACAAACACACAGGTCAATTGGTCACCAATTGCTTTGTGCAGCAGGGCAGCGACAACCGACGAATCAACCCCACCGGAAAGCCCTAAAATAACTTCATCTGAACCCACCTGTTCACGAATAATTTTAATATTATCTTCAATAATATTACCTGAATTCCATAGCGTGTCGCATTCACAAATATCCACAATAAAGCGCTGAAAAATCCGCTCACCCTGCTTGGTATGTGTCACTTCAGGATGAAACTGAATCCCATAAAAATGACGTGATTCATCTGCCATACCGGCAATCGGTGCATTATCTGTGCTGGCCATCAATTTAAAGCCTTCTGGCATTTCGATCACTCGATCACCATGGGACATCCAGACATCCAGCATACCATAGCCTTCTTCAGTGGCATGATCCTCAATATTTTTCAGTAATTGAGTATGGCCATGTGCCCGAACCTGAGCATAACCATATTCATGATGATCAGCATTCTCAACCTTGCCGCCCAATTGCTCTGCCATACTCTGCATGCCATAACAAATACCCAAAACAGGTACACCTAATTGAAAAACCACATCCGATGCTCTAGGGGTATCATTAGCAGTCACAGTCTCTGGCCCACCCGATAAGATGATCCCTTTGGCGGCAAAATCACGAATCGAATCAGTATCATAGTTTGAGGGGTGAATTTCACAATAAACACCCGCTTCACGCACACGACGTGCAATTAACTGAGTGTATTGAGAACCAAAATCCAGGATCAGAATGCGATGCTCATGAATATTTTGTGTCATACTTTTTCCTATTAATAATGACTAGCCACGGAAATTCTTCATTTAAAAAAAAGAAGGCACGGACAAAATCAAAATAATTTTCTGATCTTTTTCCATGCCTTCTATTTTCCGTGGCGATAAACCTTTATGTTCTATAGTTTGGTGCTTCTTTAGTGATGGTGACATCATGAACATGGCTTTCAACCATTCCGGCGCTCGTGACACGGACAAACACCGGCTCACTACGCATACTGTTTATATCGGCGCAGCCAGTGTAACCCATTGATGAACGTAAACCACCCAGCATCTGGTGAACAACAGGCTGCATGCCACCTTTAAAAGGCACACGACCTTCAATACCTTCCGGAACCAGCTTGTCTGCGTCACTGCTTTCCTGAAAATAACGATCACTGGAACCCTGTTGCTGTGACATAGCCCCCATTGAGCCCATACCGCGATATGACTTATAAGAACGTCCCTGATACAGTTCAACTTCACCGGGCGCTTCTTCTGTGCCGGCAAAAACACTGCCGAACATACAACAGGAAGCCCCTGCAACAATAGCTTTAGCAAAATCACCAGAGAAACGAATACCACCGTCTCCAATGACCGGGATCCCTGTCCCTTCAAGCTCTTTAGCGACATTACTTATAGCAGTAATTTGTGGTACACCGACACCAGCAACAATCCGGGTAGTACAGATAGAGCCCGGGCCAATGCCCACTTTTACCGCATCAGCACCGGCATCAACCAGCGCTCTGGCAGCCGCAGCTGTGGCAATGTTACCGCCAATAACCTGCACTTGTGGAAAATTCTTTTTCACCCAGGCAACCCGATCCAAAACTCCTTTAGAGTGACCATGAGCCGTATCAACAACGATGACATCAATACCTGCTTCGGCCAATGCTGCAACACGTTCATCCGTCTCAGCACCAACACCCACAGCAGCACCTACACGTAAGCGCCCCTGATCATCTTTGCAGGCATATGGAAAGTCTGATGCCTTTTGCATATCTTTAACTGTGATCATACCCCGAAGCTGAAACTTATCATTAACAACCAATATTTTTTCAATACGATGTTCATGAAACAGATCCAGTACTTCCTGCCTATCGGCACCTTCAGAAACCGTCACCAACCGCTCTTTTGGTGTCATGATCTTTTTTACAGTATCATCAAGATGGGTTTCAAAACGCAGATCACGACTGGTCACAATCCCAACCAGATCATCGCCATCAACCACAGGGACGCCAGAAATTTTCTTTTTTCGGGTTAACGCCATAACTTCACGAATGGTTATATCCGGATCAACAGTAATAGGATCGATAACAACACCACTCTCATGTCTCTTAACCTTCATGACTTCCTGAGCATGCTCTGCAATCGTCATATTTTTATGAATAATACCGATACCACCCTGCTGTGCCATAGCAATCGCCATACGGTGCTCTGTCACTGTATCCATTGCGGCAGTAACCATAGGGATATTCAAGCTGATATCTTTAGTTATTTTGGTTACAAGGTCAACGCCCTTGGGCAGGACTTCAGAAAAGGCCGGAACAAGTAGTACGTCATCAAAGGTAAGCGCTTCTTCAACGATTCGCATCAGGGGAAATCCCTCCAGGTGAAAGTTAATTAAATAACAGATAATTATAATCTATTTTTGCTAATTGGAAAAGGACAAAAATGACAAATTTATTGCTTCAGCAATATCCCATAGCAGGCCGTTTTTCCTCCTGCTTTAAATTCAGAAGGGGCAAGCACTGATAGAGTTCCCGGTAGTTTATGATTATTCTGAACCAAACTTGTCCTGCAGTGCAGAAAATTTGTTCTCAAATGCTGTCACCAGCTCTGTTTCACTGGTGACTATTATATTTTCCTCATTGCTTGTTGATGCACTGCGAGTCCAGTTAAAGCTGCCATTAAGCAATTGCTGTCCGTCAAAAATGGCAAATTTATGATGCATGTGATGAGGAGAATGATCAAAAATAACATTAACACCTTTTGCTGATAAGTCACTCACATCACTCCCTTTGTCATTGGCCTTATCATTATCACTGATAATTGTGACATCAATACCACGCTGATGAGCATTTAAGATTGCCTGAGAAATATTGTTATCTGATATGGTGAAAACACAGATATCAATTTTTTCCCTGGCGTGATTGAGCAAACTAATGATCTTATCCCGGCAAGCCTGTCCAGGACTAAAATAAGCAGCCGATTTAAGTGATAAATTTTTTCTGATCGGCTGAATGGCTTTTATTATTCGTTCAAGCCAGTTGAGCGCACGAACAGCATCAGTCCCACCTTTTTCAATATGAGGACGAATTAAGTCAAAGGCCGTATTTTTAATAAAGCGGAGATGTTCGTCATCAAGCACCAGAGAAAGTTCTTTGAATTTATATTTTTCATCCTGATCCAGTTTAAAATCTTCCAGACTCTCAGAAATCATTTTTTCCAGCTGTTTTATGGGTATTTTTTGATTCAAAGTTTATTACACTCTTTCCAATGATAGGTTGTGCTGCTTAAAGTACTGTATTTTAGCAGAAAAATATGAAAGTAAAATGAAAAACAACCGTTCTCCTTGCCATACAACAAACAATACTTTTACGCATTCCATAAAAAGGCCTGCCAATGCACCCACTCAGATTTCCTTTACTCCCACACTTTTTCATCATTTTTTTACTATCACCAATATCTGCATTCGCCCTGCCAAAAGGCTTATGTGAACAGCCAAAACCTGAAACAGATCTACGTCACTGTGTTTTTACAGAAAAAAACCTGATCAAAATCGATCTGCATGGTGCCGAGCTCAGTCAGGTTGATTTTTCCAATGCTAAAATGTCTGACTGTAATTTAAGTGGTGCAATTCTTATCAAGGCTCAGTTTAAATGGACTGATCTCACAGGCTGTGATTTAACAAAGGCCAATCTTAAAGGGGCTGACTTATTTCATGCCCACATGGATGCAACCACTTTAAGCCATGCTAATCTTCGTGGAGCTTCTTTTTCAGGAACCGATCTCAATGAAGCCAATGGCGATTATGCTGATTTCAGCAACGCTTTTATGCATGATTTATTAATGGAAGAATCCCGATTTCGTCATACTGATTTCAGCAATGTCAGGATGTTCCGCGCCGTACTGATCAGCAGTGATTTAAGCGGTTCTATTTTTCATAATACCAGGCTGACCGGAGTCAGTGCCGAAGAAGTCAACTTTTCCAACACCGATCTTTCCGATGCAAAGTTCAACAATGCCCGTCTGGATCAGGCTAATTTTAACCATGCTGTATTTAGCAGAACAGATTTTAGCGGCACAGTTGATCTACCTGATAAGGTTAGATTACTGCTAAATGAAAAAGGAATGACAAAGTGAGAGAATTTATAAAATAATAAGCTTAATATGTCTTTAAATCACTGTTAATGCTCCGTTATTTGAACTGCCTATACGGCAGTGAACGAGGCGATCAGTTTTCTGGCATGTCTGCTGATTTTCTAAGCTGCCTGTACGGCAGTGAACTTGACTGCTCTGAGTGTGAGCGTGGTGGTAATTTTCTAAGCTGCCTGTACGGCAGTAAACATAATAGCTAAAAGGGAAAAGTTTCCCTGTGATTTCTAAGCTGCCTGTGCGGCAGTGAACCTTCGTTAAAAGCATGAACGGCAGATAAATAATTTCTAAGCTGCCTGTGCGGCAGTGAACAGCACTTAACTATAATCAACATATACATTCATTTTCTAAGCTGCCTGTGCGGCAGTGAACTAATTTAACTGCTCCAATGCTCACAAGCTAAATTTCTAAGCTGCCTGTGCGGCAGTGAACCGATCCCGTTACCCCCCTTATGCTCCTTTACATTTCTAAGCTGCCTGTGCGGCAGTGAACCATGACTACAGACAAAGGGGATATTGATTTGTTTTCTAAGCTGCCTGTGCGGCAGTGAACCATTGTTCGAGAAAGATGCTGCCACCTTGATATTTCTAAGCTGCCTGTGCGGCAGTGAACAAAAAGCTGTCTTGTTGTCAACCTACGATAGATTTCTAAGCTGCCTGTGCGGCAGTGAACAGAATGGTTAGATGAAGTCAAAAGAGGTAAAATTTCTAAGCTGCCTGTGCGGCAGTGAACGTGATACTAATCAGTCGTTCAATACGTTAAGTTTTCTAAGCTGCCTGTGCGGCAGTGAACGGTTTGGTAATTCAGGTATAAATTTCACGATATTTCTAAGCTGCCTGTGCGGCAGTGAACGTTCTAATGATAATCCTCCTCGAGATTCAGATTTTCTAAGCTGCCTGTGCGGCAGTGAACGCGTAAACTGTTAATAATTAGTTAATTAAAAATTTCTAAGCTGCCTGTGCGGCAGTGAACCTATTAATACCTTTGGTCGTGCTCAGTATTCCTTTCTAAGCTGCCTGTGCGGCAGTGAACCATGAGATGGGTGGTGAGAAAGAGTGGGTAAATTTCTAAGCTGCCTGTGCGGCAGTGAACGATGTAACTGCTGTTGAAATCAGAGAGGACTTTTTCTAAGCTGCCTGTGCGGCAGTGAACAATTAAATGTCAAGCCGGGCTTTTCTTATGTTTTTCTAAGCTGCCTGTGCGGCAGTGAACGAATCACTAATAGAAATACAAGAAGTATTAGTTTTCTAAGCTGCCTGTGCGGCAGTGAACTGTCAATTGAGGCAATCAGCAAGCACTTAAGCTTTCTAAGCTGCCTGTGCGGCAGTGAACTAAGCTTTCACTGTACAGTTACGATGCAGTAATTTCTAAGCTGCCTGTGCGGCAGTGAACCCATATTTCCCGGAAGTTCTAAGGCAACAAATTTTCTAAGCTGCCTGTGCGGCAGTGAACCTCCTGTACATCTAAAGGTACACCTAAAAACTTTTCTAAGCTGCCTGTGCGGCAGTGAACCAAACATAGAAACAGCCCAGGAAATTGATGACTTTCTAAGCTGCCTGTGCGGCAGTGAACTATTGTTGAATCTGTTGATACTGTTAATGTGGTTTCTAAGCTGCCTGTGCGGCAGTGAACTCAAGCCGAATGAGCTAGTTAGTTTATTTTGTTTTCTAAGCTGCCTGTGCGGCAGTGAACATCTGGTTTATGTTCAGTTTCCGACAACTCAGTTTCTAAGCTGCCTGTGCGGCAGTGAACTCTAATGTTTTGCAGGCTACATATTATAGATGTTTCTAAGCTGCCTGTGCGGCAGTGAACAACGTCACAATGAAGAGGAATTTTGTTCTTGTTTTCTAAGCTGCCTGTGCGGCAGTGAACATTTCTCTAACTCCGTATTCTCTCTGTTTTGATTTCTAAGCTGCCTGTACGGCAGTGAACTTGAGCCTCTATTCATTGTAATGATGATTTCCTTTCTAAGCTGCCTGTACGGCAGTGAACAAAATGGAGCCACTGCGCCCATGTATTCTGGTTTTCTAAGCTGCCTGTACGGCAGTGAACATAAGTAAAACGCCTGAAAAATCATTAATTATTTTCTAAGCTGCCTGTACGGCAGTGAACGTGTCTGTCTTAATGTTTTTTGTCTTGAGTCTTTTCTAAGCTGCCTGTACGGCAGTGAACAACCATTAGTTATCTATACCGTAAAAGAAGACTTTCTAAGCTGCCTGTACGGCAGTGAACTGCTTCAGCGTTTTGTTGTGCTTGGTTCATATTTTCTAAGCTGCCTGTACGGCAGTGAACAAACTATCATGGGGGCAACTAATATTGCTTTTTTTCTAAGCTGCCTGTACGGCAGTGAACCAGATTTTGTCGATCCCCGGCCCCCAACTACGTTTCTAAGCTGCCTGTACGGCAGTGAACGGGCATATAATACGTACAAAGTTGTCGCTAAATTTCTAAGCTGCCTGTACGGCAGTGAACGTTATTCGGGCAATTAACGAGCTAAATAAAATTTTCTAAGCTGCCTGTACGGCAGTGAACGCATTAAATGCAAGACGAACAACCACTTTTAATTTCTAAGCTGCCTGTACGGCAGTGAACTCATCACCTGCAGCATTAAATCCAAGGAAATATTTCTAAGCTGCCTGTACGGCAGTGAACATATTAAACGCTTTGGGTGATGTGGCGAATATTTTCTAAGCTGCCTGTACGGCAGTGAACTTTATACCTGCGGCCGCTTCTTTAGCGTCAAATTTCTAAGCTGCCTGTACGGCAGTGAACTAGCAAGTGAAGCATTGAATATTTCAATTAATTTTCTAAGCTGCCTGTACGGCAGTGAACTAAAGCCACCAACGTTAACCGTTGTTCTATTTTTTCTAAGCTGCCTGTACGGCAGTGAACATGGTTCGGGTGCTGACGCCCAGTGCTGAACTTTTCTAAGCTGCCTGTACGGCAGTGAACGATTGTGGGATTGTCATCTGAATCTAAATACGTTTCTAAGCTGCCTGTACGGCAGTGAACGGTTGATGAGTGAATTGGCGGATTTGGCGCAATTTCTAAGCTGCCTGTACGGCAGTGAACAAGATAATCGAGGTGTTGAGTTTTGGCTTGACTTTCTAAGCTGCCTGTACGGCAGTGAACTAAAAAAATTCTCGTCTCATGCAGGTTACAGATTTCTAAGCTGCCTGTACGGCAGTGAACTAATGGCTGACGGAAAAATAATATTATCAGTATTTCTAAGCTGCCTGTACGGCAGTGAACATTAAATTCACTACGACTAAATTAGAAATGATTTTCTAAGCTGCCTGTACGGCAGTGAACTTAATAACATTACAAGCCCGCGCCAAGTCGACTTTCTAAGCTGCCTGTACGGCAGTGAACTGGTAACTATCGGTGACGGTGATTTTACAGATTTTCTAAGCTGCCTGTACGGCAGTGAACAACCCCACCTGATGGACGCTTTATTCTATTCGTTTCTAAGCTGCCTGTACGGCAGTGAACAAGATACAGTCATGTTTTGCTTAAGAAAGGAATTTCTAAGCTGCCTGTACGGCAGTGAACTTTCTGTAGGAGGAGGGATTTTTTCTGTAGGATTTCTAAGCTGCCTGTACGGCAGTGAACTTATACAAACAAAATGGACACACATTCATTCTTTTCTAAGCTGCCTGTACGGCAGTGAACTGCCAGCGAACAAGCCATACATAATACCCGAATTTCTAAGCTGCCTGTACGGCAGTGAACTCATTTTGTCGTATGTGCCGCAGGTTGTGAATTTTCTAAGCTGCCTGTACGGCAGTGAACAAATTATTATTCACTGCAGTGATACGCCCAATTTTCTAAGCTGCCTGTACGGCAGTGAACGGGGAATGCTAGTCAGAAAAGCGGCGGGTCTTTTTCTAAGCTGCCTGTACGGCAGTGAACTAAAATGGAATATGAAAGGTCGGCTTCTAATTTTTCTAAGCTGCCTGTACGGCAGTGAACAAGGTTTCAAGCTCTTTAATAATTTATTAGAGTTTCTAAGCTGCCTGTACGGCAGTGAACAACACTGGGCGTCAGCACCCGAACCATCAAAATTTCTAAGCTGCCTGTACGGCAGTGAACTTAATTGTTTATTTTACTTTGTTTGGTTTTTTTTTCTAAGCTGCCTGTACGGCAGTGAACGTGGGAACGATGGTGGTGGAGGGGGAAATGATTTTCTAAGCTGCCTGTACGGCAGTGAATTAACACCAAACTCAACAATCACCCAAGATAACTTTCTAAGCTGCCTGTACGGCAGTGAACCTGTGCCTAATGATTTTAAGTCAATAATCAAATTTCTAAGCTGCCTGTACGGCAGTGAACCAACATAGTTTAAAAAACCAAATGTAGGATCATTTCTAAGCTGCCTGTACGGCAGTGAACAGTCAAGTGAGTGGCTTTGTTGACACCGTGCTTTTCTAAGCTGCCTGTACGGCAGTGAACTGAGCAGGAAGGATCCCACGTTATCACATATATTTCTAAGCTGCCTGTACGGCAGTGAACTCAAGGTATATACTTTTACCAACAGAAATACCTTTCTAAGCTGCCTGTACGGCAGTGAACAACGTCTTACTGGATTCATTGGTGAAATTGAATTTCTAAGCTGCCTGTACGGCAGTGAACGGGATGTGCTTTCTAACGCCCAATGCGTTGATTTTCTAAGCTGCCTGTACGGCAGTGAACGATTTAACGTTATCAGAAATCGATAAAATAGCTTTCTAAGCTGCCTGTACGGCAGTGAACTTAAATTCAGTTGGTGCTGCGCAACCTAATCATTTCTAAGCTGCCTGTACGGCAGTGAACGTTTAATGTGAATGTAAATGATGTTTCTTGTTTTTCTAAGCTGCCTGTACGGCAGTGAACAATTAATTGAAGATAGATTATACGATTTTGATTTTCTAAGCTGCCTGTACGGCAGTGAACCAATTAACGGGTCAATTTGTGTTATATCAAATTTTCTAAGCTGCCTGTACGGCAGTGAACGTGGTAATCCGGGTGGCGGTGGTAATAATAATTTTCTAAGCTGCCTGTACGGCAGTGAACTATAGAGGCCAGCAATGTTACGTTTAATCACTTTTCTAAGCTGCCTGTACGGCAGTGAACGTTTGCCCAGAAGGATGTTTCATCGCGATTACTTTCTAAGCTGCCTGTACGGCAGTGAACTATATTTTTAGTAATTGTGTCATGGCCTAATATTTCTAAGCTGCCTGTACGGCAGTGAACTAAAGAAATTTTCGTCTCATGCTGGCTATAGATTTCTAAGCTGCCTGTACGGCAGTGAACATTCAGGTCTGACTGGAACAGGAAAATCTTATTTTCTAAGCTGCCTGTACGGCAGTGAACCGTGACTGCTATCTGCGCATCTTGCATTAATATTTCTAAGCTGCCTGTACGGCAGTGAACTGTTCGAAAAAATTGGGGTTAAGTACGGGGCTTTTCTAAGCTGCCTGTACGGCAGTGAACACTAAGACCACCACACAGTAACGCTTCAATTATTTCTAAGCTGCCTGTACGGCAGTGAACTGGCGAGTGAAGCGTTGAATATTTCAATCAATTTTCTAAGCTGCCTGTACGGCAGTGAACGTATGTTTGAAAACTTTAGACCAGAAGAAACATTTCTAAGCTGCCTGTACGGCAGTGAACTTTCAGTCATACCCAAATCTATCTACCAAGACTTTCTAAGCTGCCTGTACGGCAGTGAACTACAGTCTAACAGCAAAAAAACAAGTTACAACAATTAGATAGCTAATTTTAGGCAATTTTACCTATCATTTTCATCTATGTTGTAACTTATTAATAACTAAGCAAATTGTTAAAGAGCAAAAATTATTGGTTTTTTTAATTCTCAGGTGATTAATGATGTTATTACATACAAGCACCTTCTATTATTTGAGAGCTAACTAACTTTCTGAAATATTGGAGAATAAGGAATAAGATTTTCTTTGATAGCATCAGAATGAATTAAACAAAGTTAAACTTATGATTTAAAACCGAAAAAAATCATCTTGCCAGATTAGATTTAATACCTCACCCAAGCTATTTGAGCTATTGCTCTTTCAGACATTGAAATTCTTTAATCAGATCAAAGCTCAAACTCAGCAGAGATCCAGCTGGAAAATTCAAGACAAAATTGCTAAGCCCAACACCTTTTTTAAAGTCATTAATTCAATGACTTTAAAACCTGGATTATGTAACTGCTCCCGAATACCAAGAAATTCTATAATAATACGGTTACACAGCCAATTTCTAAAAAGGACATCTGAACTTTTCTATTTTTTAGCTTTATTATTACTCCATTTTTTTATTAGAACCTAAAACCAGGGAACTGTTGCTTGTTTGCTTAAACCAAAAAAATCAAATTTACCCATTGCAGGAAAATTCTGAAATTCACCAAATTCAATATAGCGTCGATGAGTATTACCATTTGATGTACTATTCAGTTCAAAGAAAGGATTATCTAAGCTCTGAGTATGCATTTTGGCCTTATATTTCTTGGCTTCTTGAACAGAGATTGAGCCTCGTTTGAGTAAACGCCTAAGCTTTGCCATAGTCATATTTGCTTGTTTACGAGAGATAGTACGATAACTCACATCATTAGGTATTGCTTGTATTTTTGCCATTTTACAGTAACCTGACAAACCACCTAACCAATTTGTATTTTGTAATTCCAACAACCTGCTTTCAGTGCCATGTATGCGAACAATATTTCCCAGTAATACTTTGTACCTAGGAAAACTAATACCAATATCCGTTGATTTTAAGAAAAATAAAGCCTTATGAAATTTGGTATAAACTTTATTGAGTAATACATTTTCACGCATTTCAGCATCAGGCTTAATTTGTATATCTATATAATGATCCATAATTACTCCAGATTTAAACACGAATTTTTAAGACATAGGCAAGTCCTTTTTTACCTAAGTAAAAACTGGAAACACCTGCACACTCAATCATACTTTTAATTTCTTTTCCCTTTGTTCTTTCTACTGGAATATCTACTTCTAAAGTACCACTTGCCTTAGTTAATAGGGAAGTCACCTCACCAACACCTTTGATTCTTTCTTTACGAATATAGGGGTTTCCCCAGATTTTTTTCTTTTCACCCGAAGTGAATCGATTCATAAAATCCTTTTTAGTAAAGCCCCGCTTTGAAATACCACTGATGGCTCCACTTTTTGTTTTTGCAGAACTCATATCAAAATTTTTTGTTAGTCGTTCTAACTGCAAATATAACCCTGAACAATATAGGCTGATGGGAACAATCTCCTCTTTTTTATTTAGATAAGTAATATCAGGAAGAAATTTATGCAGCTCATCCATTGCTTTTTTTGCTTGCCCATTATTAGAAACAGGCTTTTCTTTATTCAGCTCTTCTAGTCTTGAAATAATACTCAATGGGTTCATTTCAATCACTTTTTTCACATCAATATCTTCAATAATAAATTGACATAATTCATCAAAATCCAAAGCAAGAACTCCCCAAAGCTCAGGAGAATAATCTGAGGAAAACATTTCATCATGTATTTTAATCATACCAGTGTATGAATTTTGATCAGTACTACCCGTAATATTACGGATATAGGTCATCTCACTATTTGTATGAGATGGACTATCTTTATACTTAATTAGTGACTCAATTTCCTTGAAAAAATAATTTTTTTCATTTCTCGCTTGATAGAGTTTTCTTTGATCACCTATAAGACGATTTAAAATTCCCATAATGGTATCTAACGTCACTTCACGCTGTATGAAATTCTCAGCTTTTCTTAAATTGGTCATTGAGCCAATAAATTTTCGGCCATTCTTTGGTAATGGTTTATTATTACTACCATCCAAAAATGAATTCCGCCAAGATGATTCATATTTTATTAAAATTTTCATAAACATCATCCTACTTAGAATAAAAATAAGTGGCATAGCCTGTCTCTGGCTGTTCTGAGATATCACTTTCATCACGTTTAATTCGCATCATTTTATTGCTATCATTATAATCAGCTGTTACTTCATCAACATACATATAAGATTTTGCTTGTCGTATGGATAGTTCTGAAATAAGTACTAAAGTATATTCAACCAGTGCTTTAATGGCATCATCATTCAATAAAATACCCATTTCGCCTTCTTCAAAAATTGTGCCTCTACGCACATAATTGGTATGGAAAGTAGCACCTGGATTTAAATCTTCATTGAGCGACTGAATAAAGTTTTGCACACCATGGGCAACATCTTCTCCCTGCCCTTCTTTAATTTCCATAGCTTCACGATCAAATTTTTTATCCAGTGCAATAAACTGTAGTTGTTCAATACTTATTGAACCATATGAAGTGTACTCCGTATCTCCAAATGTTGTTTTTGAGAAGAAAGAAGAACTATCACGTTCACCTGCCTGACCAAATTGTTCAAAGTTACCATTTCCTAATTGATCAACAAAATCTTCCATCAATAATGGGCTGGTGCGTTTGTTTTGACTGGCAGGAACAACATAACCACGAATTAAACCTGTAATAGAAGCCAATATCTGTTGTAAATTATTCTTCTTTGCATAATGTATATCAAAAGCTTGCTCTCTAAAAAGGTGATGGCGAATACAGTTTTGACTGATATACAATGGTGTTTTTTTAAAATCTATATCAGTCGCTTCTTTTTTATATTGATAACCCGTATCTTCTTTCACTTTTCCTGTAAGATTTGTGTAACCTCGTAATTTTGGCAAAGTATGGTTATCTACGGTTTTACCACCATCTCCGGTTAAAGTTGTTGGTCCATTCCAGTTCACAACACCATGTCCTAGTGCTTTGATTTTGAAGTCAACACTTTTTATTCCTGTTACTTTTTCCATTTTAATCTTCCTCTGGTTTTAGTTTATTAATAGAGATTGCACCAATAGGCTGTTTCTTGCCTATTGCATAATAAATTGCATAAGAATGTGGACTTTCATTCACCTGTTTCAGATCATCAGGTATATAGCTCAAATAGATAGGGGTTTCTAAGTTTCTTGCTTCATTCAATGTAAAGCTATCTTTATAAGATTTTTTCACATCCTTAATATTATGATGCTTTTTAACCATGAAACCCAATAAGTCTTGTTTACTATCTCCATAGCCACAAATAAGCTCTACAGAAGCAGTTAAACTACCTCCCATATTGTTTTCCTCACAGGCATAGTCATTTGGAAAATCAAGTTTACCTTGCCCATTTATGTTGCATAGGGCCATTTGTACAAAGCGATTATCACCGCGTAAAGAACTCTTTGAAATTTTTACTTTACTATCCTTAGGTTTTTTTCTGTTGGGAAATGAGATTGGATCAATTAATTTATTACTAATGACCTGAACACTCTTTTTTAAAGCACTAATCAAATCTTGTTCCACAGCATCACGGCATTTCTGATCCTCATAAAAATCTTGATACCACTGATAAATTTGTGTAAGCGTTACAGTATCTTCTGATAGCTTATCCAATAAAAATTCACGCCATACTTTTGCACTTTGAAAACTCTGAAGCTGGCTTAGAAATCTGGCGCAAGCACCTATTTGCTTCCCTGTATCTGAAATAGTCTCTGGTACAGCAGTGACATATAAGTTTACCTTTTGGTTTTCTCCAAAACGATCCAGACGCCCTAAGCGCTGCAACCAATTTTCTGCATTGGTAAACTCGGTGATCATTTGATCACTTGTGATATTAAGTGATGCCTGAACAATCGGCCCCGCACGCAATACATGATATTTATTGCTTCCATCACGTTTAAAACTATCAAACACTTGATCAAAGAGTTCTTTTCTATCTGAAGTCTTAAATTTTGAATGAATTAGTATGGCATTCTCACTGCTCTGATTCTTGATAAAGCTTTGTTGTGCCGTTATTGCCGTATTACTAATAACAAAAGTATTATCTGACAGAGCTTGATATAGGGGGTTAGTATCATCTTGCTTGCTCTCATCAAAGTCTGTGAATTGAATTTTGTATTGGCTCTGGTTAAAACTATCAGTACCAATGATATTTTCACTATCAATTTCCAATAATTCTTCAACAAAATAATAATTAGGAGTAGCTGATACGAGCAGAGTATTTGCTTTTTCTTTTTGCAGTTTTTTACATTCTACCAATTCGGCAAAAAATAAGTTGAACGCTGGCATGGTGATATATTCATGGTACTCATCAAACACTACATGGGCATTCATATAATGAACCAAGGTAGTTACACTATTATGAGTGATAATGGAATTAGTAATTTGATCTATCGTTGTGATCACAATATCACCTGAAAATTCTTTTCCCTCAGGGGTCTCAGCTGGATCATCCCCATATTGATAAAGCAATTTAAATTCACCTGTATTAATTTCAATTTTAGTATCAGGCAAATAATCAGAATCAGTTAAGTCATTGATTAACCCTTGGCATACTTGCACTCGTGGGCAAATCCAAATGATCTTTTTAGCATTAGTTTTAGCAGCCCATTCCAAGGCAATTTTTGTCTTACCACATCCAGCAGGCCCATTTAAAATTTTAACAGCACTTTGCCCCTCTTCTTTCTCTGCTAAATTTAGCACAGCTTCAGCTTGTTGCTTGTTCCGTTCACTGTCAGGAAAGCGTTGTATAAACCTATCAATGCAGGACTCTAAGTCTCGCTTCAATCCACGTTCTTCTAACAAAGCTGTTTCAAACAAAATATCTAGTGTTGATTCTTCTATATAATCATCTAATGCCTTACTACTCAGAGCTGAAACTAAACGATCTGCAGTCACTACAGCAGTGCGAGCAAGGTTATTTTTTGCATTCTCTTTTATGTATATCAAATATTCGCTAATATCATCATCAGATTCTGAATATCGCTTGTACGTTGGCAAATTTGTGTCATCCAATTCATAAATTCTATCTTCATCTGCTTTATTCAGGAAACCTTCGAGTAATAAGGGTTCGTCAGAAAAATATGACTTTGAAATTAAATTTACACTTGCAACAATTTTTTTAAATATCTCCGTAATCGAAGAGAATTCTGAATGCCCAATATTTTTCTTCAAATTTTTATATACTGTATCAAGCTTCCTAAATTCTAATTTCCGAATGGGCTTTGCATGATGCCAATAGAGTACATGCTTTATTCTTTTTTTATTTTCTTTATTGACTATTTTTTTATAGTCATCATCATCCATTAAATGATACAGCAACATTGAAATCTCATTATGTCTGGGATGCTTTTCAAATGAAAATTTTCCTGTCTTCTTAATATGCTCACCTTCATCCGGCAGCTCTTCAAGTATTTTCTTTTTTGCTTTTTCAATAATCCAAGTTTGAAAAGCGGGATCAATCTTACCAATATCATGCAGACAACCTGCGATAAATACCGCCATTGCAAGTTTTTCATCATCAACAAAATGTTTAATTATTCGATAAGCAACATAACCCACTGCAAATAAATGCTGATCAAGTGATTGCTTCTTTGTATTTGCGTAATATTTTTTAATATCCACACTAATTTCATCCATTTGTAATATATTTTCTTGCTGCGTACTATTCACCGGCACCACACCCTGTCCATCAAACTTATCCTTATTACCCACCACCCATAAAAACTGCGATCGGCTACGGCTCCTGATCCAGTGACAGGAAACCGCTGTATTTTTTGAAGCCGTTTGCCTGAGCATTTTTTTAACAGTATTTAAACCATCATTGGTGATCACCGTTTGCCAGGCATTATCACCAATGCGATTGGCGAAGGCATCCAGTACCCGGCGGGTTTTCTTGAGGGCGTTTTTTTCGCATTGGGAAATAAAGGTAACCATCATGTGGTGATTTCCTCCTCAGTCTTCCCCTGCAGGGCGATAGCTTTAACCTGCTCAAACATATAATCCAGTGATTTATGATCGGTAAAAGCCTGCAAGCATTGCTGACGGAATTCCTGTTCCGTGGCATTTTCTTTAGCACACACAAAGGCCCAGGGTAGGATGATGGTATCTTTAATCAGATCAGCTACATCAAAAACCAATGCGCCACGCCGGGTTTTACCATGCATGACGGCAAAACCATGAGGAATACCTAAAACCCACAATGTAGTAGCCGCCAGACCATAGGCCAGATAATTTCCATGATTTAAAAATGCATTGGCTTTATCTGTGGCCTCTCGCTGGCGGGTAAAATCCCCTATTTTGGTTTGATTGGCAGCAAATTTGTAGAGTGTTTTTGTTAATTGTGCTTCAGTTAATAACAGAGCAGATGGTTTTTGGGCCAAATCTGTTTTTTCACTAAAGCGTTTAAATGCTACTTCAAGGCCTGCATCGTCTGTATTAAATCCTTCTTGTTTTAAATCCCGATCTTTAGTCCAGATCTGTTTCAGGTATTCCATGCGAGCATGTTGAAACTGTTTCGCCGCTTGCAGTCGCCAGTCATCATCAAACCATGATGATAACCAGCCTTGCAAATATTGAGTGGGGCGATATTCACTTTGAGAGGTCACCCACTCAATTTCATTACTCATATAAAGCGGTGTGCCGCCGCCACCACAAAAACCGATCAGAACTCCAGCTTGTGCAAGCATACGTACTGCGGCCTGAGTAATTGAGGTGCCCGTTCCCAATAAAATTACGGTGGTATTGGCGATGGGAATGTTCCAGTACTGTTTTTCTTTTTTTTCTTCCGTCAGATAAAGTACCCTGCCATCTTTCTGCATAACCCGACAGTGTTCGAGATAATATAAATTGGCACGTTTGGAATGCAAGATTGCCTTTAGATCAGAGGGTGAAAAATCTTTCATTGTCTGCAGATCTCTTTTTGTTTTTATACAGGGTAAATCAAACCAACATATAAATAGAAACCATCACTGCATTCCAGGCTGGTTTTGTAATATCAACAGCCTGTACCTTAGCACTAATTTTAATATCTGCCTGTAAGATTTGACTGATAGATTTGTTGTCAGTTTTGGGAAGATACCCAAGTTTTTTACTCTGATAAAAAACTTCAACTGCATACTTGTCATACTGATTATCAGCTTGTGCAAGCAGAAGTATTGGATCATTTTGCTTTAAATCCCATATTATTTCTTTGCCCTGATAATATTGAAATCCTGCGACTAAACACTGGTTAAGTAAAATACTTTTTGTTGTTTGTACTTTGCTGTTATGATTAAAGGTAAACAACAAAGGCAGGCTAAAAAAACTTTGCATAAATGAACGTCTGCTATTCATAATTTTCTCCTTTTTCTGTTGATATTGACTTTGGCTTTGACAATCAGCATACTACCTTAATAAATACATGTATACGATGAATACATGTACATGTCGTTTTTTCATACAGATACATCAACTGAGCAGGAATTTTTTATGGCACGCCCTGGCGCAAACAAGCAATGGCCCTTTCGTTGGGATCTGTTACTACGTTATCGCTTGATTGAAATTATTGCACTCTGGGAAGGACGTTTGACCACCAATGCATTAATGACTGCCTTTGGTATTGGGCGACAACAGGCTTCTAAAGATATTAATTGTTATATTCGCGATATCGGCAAGGGAAATCTGGAGTATGACAAACAATTAAAAGGCTATAAACCAAGCAGCAATTTCAAACCTGTTTTAACCTCAGGGGATGTTGATGAATATTTGCACTTACTCAATAGTCGGCGGGATCTGATCAGTCATTTTGCTTATTTAGATATTCAACAAGCCAACACCGAGGTCATCTACCCACTCAATCGTGAGGTCAAGGCACATTTTATACGCCCCGTTATTCAGGCATCCCGTGAGCAGACCCGTATTGAGATTGAGTATCTGTCCATTACCTCCAGTCGCTCTGAAAGCCGGGTTATCACTCCCCATACTCTGGTTTATTCTGGTTATCGCTGGCATATTCGGGCGCATTGTGAAAAGCATAATGACTACCGGGATTTTGTCTTATCTCGATTCGATGATATTCCCGAGCCTGTTTCAGCCTCTGAAAATGGTATAAAAAATGATATTGCCTGGAATACTCAGTTAACTTTAAGGATAGTGCCCGATCCCAGACTGACCGAATTTCAACAAATGATCATTGAGCGTGATTATGGAATGCTCAATGGTGCACTGGAGATATCCACCCGGGCTGCTCTGGCCACTTATTATCTTCAATATCTGCGTATTGACCATGCCACTCCCAGAGAACACCCCGAAGCTCAACAACTTATCCTTGAAAATATTGATCAGATCAAAGCCTGGTTATTTTAACTCAACCGACTTCTAAGGTATGATAGCCGCTGATCATTTCCCTTGACCTTTCCCTTAGCCTTTCTCTTAAGAATATAAGCATGATAAATACTAATACCGAAATTAAAATCCTCTCTGTTTCTGATTTCACTCGCAATGTCAAAGGCGTGCTGGAGTATAATTTCCCCGGCGTATGGGTTTCCGGGGAAATTTCTAATCTGGCCAGACCTCGTTCCGGACACTGGTATTTTACTCTCAAGGATGATCGGAGTCAGGTACGTTGTGCGATGTTTCGCCAGAACAATCAGCGACTGACTTTTGCTCCAACTGAGGGGATGCAGGTTTTAGTAAAAGCCCGGGTCAGTCTTTATGAAGCACGGGGGGATTTTCAGTTACTTGTTGATACCATGGAAGATGCAGGTATTGGTGCTCTGCAGCGGGCTTATGAGCAGCTTAAGCAAAAGCTCCAGAAGCAAGGGCTCTTTGCTACTCAACACAAAAAAACTCTGCCTGAAGTACCTCACTGTGTGGGTATTATCAGCTCACCAACCGGAGCGGCACTGCATGATATTTTAAATGTACTCAAACGCCGCTTCCCTGCTCTGCCCGTTATTATTTATCCGGCCCAGGTGCAGGGCGCAGATGCCCCGGCACAATTACTTCAGGCTTTGAGTCTGGCACAGGAACAGGCTCTATGTGATGTATTAATTATTGGCCGGGGAGGTGGTTCTATTGAAGATCTATGGGCCTTTAATGATGAACAACTGGCTGTCAGCATTTATAATTGCCCAATCCCTGTTATCAGCTCTGTGGGCCATGAAGTTGATTTCACCATTTGCGATTTTGTTGCTGACATTCGGGCTGCAACGCCTTCTGCTGCTGCGGAGCTGGTCAGCCCGGATCAGGAAGAGTGGCTTAACTGGCTAGAAGCAATCGAGAAGCAGCTTAGCACCCAGATCAAGCGCTCTCTTGCTGCCTTACAGCAACAATTACAATGGCAGTACAAACAGCTTAAACATCCCGGGCGTTATCTTGATGAGGTTAGCCAGCGTATTGATGAGTTATCGGCACGTATGGAACAGCATCTGAGACTGCAATTGCAGTCCCGTCAGGAAAAAACATGCACTTTTGAAGCCCGACTGCAGCAGCACTCTCCCGCACACCTGCTTAAGTTGCAGCAGATCCGACTTAATTATTTACAGCAGCGCTTACAACAAAATATGCAATCCTGTCTTGAACATTTGCAGCAGAAAATTGCTTCTCTGGCTTCAGGCATGGATGCACTCAGTCCTCTGGCTACTCTTGGAAGAGGTTATAGCCTGGTAAAAAACGAGCAGGATGAATTAATTCGTTCCGCTGAACAATTAAACCAGGGCCAGCAGGTTAAAGTCATTTTTTCTCAGACTGAGGCATTTATGACCGTCGATGAAATAAAATCAGACACATTAAACTGAAGGTAACGTAGAAACAAAGCGCGGCAGTCAATCTGGTTAAAATTTGTACTATTTTACTTTTTTTGCCCTAATACCCCTTAATTTACTAATATACTAAATTATTCCAAATCCCTTGCCCTGTTTAGAGTTGCAAAATATCTGCATTATTTACTATAAAAAATAATTTTTTTTATGAAAAAAAGACTTGACCTCCGGGTTCGAAAAAACTACGATTTGCACATTAGAACACAACATCTTGTGTTTCAAATTACAAAAAACACAATATAACTGTTAAACATAAAAAAACAAAAGTTTTCAGGATGTTAGCAGGGAATTGTTTTGTAACACTTTAGATTTAGTTACAGCTCTGATTAAATCGACTTACAACATTTTATCTTTAGTTGCCGACACTTACATTTGTCAACCATACAAACCGGGGATTTTTTATTAATGACTGCTCAATTACACGCCATACCCAACACTGTGACAGAAATACCGTTGCAGGATGCTTCTTTGGACATCTGGGACACTAAATATCGTTTAAAAACCAAAGATGGCGATGCAGTTGACGCTAATATTGATGACACTTACAAGAGAGTGGCAAAAGCACTTTCTGATGTTGAAAAAGGTAAAAAAAATCAGGAGCGTTATTATGCTGAATTTTTATGGGCTTTGCGTCAGGGTGTGATCCCTGCCGGTCGTATTATCTCCAATGCCGGTGCACAGGCACACAAACCCGCCACCTCAACCATTAACTGTACTGTCTCCGGAGCCATTGAAGATTCCATGGATGATATTCTGGATAAAGTCCATGAAGCTGGTCTGACTCTTAAAGCAGGTTGTGGTATCGGTTATGAGTTTTCCACACTTCGCCCTAAGAATGCCTATGTTTCCGGTGCGGGTGCTTATACTTCCGGGCCGCTTTCCTTTATGGATATCTATGACAAGATGTGTTTTACCGTCTCCTCAGCGGGTGGTCGTCGCGGTGCCCAAATGGCCACGTTTGACATTGGACATCCGGATGTCATCGATTTTATTCGTGCAAAGCGAGAAGATGGTCGTTTACGCCAGTTTAATTTATCCCTGCTGATCACTACTGAGTTTGTTGAAGCAGTTAAAAGTGACGGCCCCTGGAAGCTGTCCTTCCCCCTTACTGAAAAAGAAGTCAAGCAGGACGAACTGGATTTAAATGATGCCGAGCAAATCATCTGGCGTGACCTGCCTGATAAAAACGGCTATATCATTAATAATGACGGTCTGGTTGCCTGTCGGGTCACACGCACCCTGCAGGCCAAGCGCTTGTGGGATATTATCATGTCTTCAACCTACGACTATGCTGAGCCCGGCTTTATTCTTATTGATAAAGTTAATGAGATGAATAACAACTGGTTCTGCGAAAACATTCGGGCTACCAATCCATGTGGTGAACAGCCTCTGCCCCCTTATGGCAGTTGTTTATTAGGTTCCATCAATCTGACCCGCTTCATTGTTAAACCCTTCAGCAGCGAAGCTTCTTTTGACTGGGACAGCTATCGTAAAACCATCCAGGTTTTTACCCGCATGCTGGATAATGTCGTTGAAATTAATGGCCTGCCTCTGGAAAGACAACGCGAAGAGATCACCAATAAGCGTCGCCACGGTATGGGTTATTTAGGTCTGGGTTCATCCTGTACGATGATGGGTATGAAATATGGTGATGATAACTCTTTGGCATTCACTGAAGAAGTCACCAAAGTGATGGCAGTCGAAGGCTGGAAAGCTGGCCTTGATCTGGCCAAAGAAAAAGGTCCTGCAAAAATTATGGAGCAGATGTTTACGGTCACTGGAGAGATGCTGCACAAGCGTCCTGAAATGCTCACTGATGGCTTTAAAGATGGCGATAAGGTGCCGGGAAAGGTTCTGCATGCAAAATACAGCCGTTATATGCAGCTGTTGGCACAAGAAGAACCTGAGTTGGTTGAAGAATTAATAGAAACAGGCGCTCGTTTCACTCATCACAGTTCAATTGCACCCACTGGTACTATTTCTTTATCACTGGCCAATAATTCCAGTAATGGTATCGAACCCAGTTTTGCACATCACTATTCTCGTAATGTCATCCGTGAAGGCAAAAAAACTAAAGAGAAAGTCGATGTCTTTTCTTTTGAATTGCTGGCTTATCGCGAGATGGTCAATGCTGATGCAATGCCTTATTCAGACAATCCCGGTGAACAATTACCGGATTACTTCATTACAGCTGACAGCATTTCACCGAAGCAGCATGTCGATGTTCAGGCTGCTGCTCAAAAATGGATTGATTCCTCCATTTCTAAAACAGCTAATGTACCCACTGATTATCCCTATGAAGATTTTAAGGATATTTATGAATACGCTTATGATAAAGGTCTTAAAGGCTGTACCACCTTCCGTTTTAATCCGGAAGTTTTCCAGGGTGTTTTAGTTAAAGAATCTGATCTGGAAAATACTACCTATGAGTTTTCTCTGGAAAATGGTGAAACGGTCAGTCTCAAAGGCAATGAAGAAGTTGAATATGACGGTGAAATGCATACTGCTGCAAATTTATTTGATGCACTTAAAGAAGGTTACTATGGCAAATTCTGATAATGGCCTGTTTGGCATAAGAGATAAATTTTAATAGACACACCCTAACATCAGAACAACTCCAGGAATAAAAGGTTTATGAACATGGCAATAAAAATAGACAGCAAGATTGTCGGCTTTAAAGTACTCACAGAAGATAATCAAAAAGAACCCACAGAATCTTCAAATGATGATCTGATCAATAACGTGGAAAGCATGCACGAGAATCTTGAGCGTCCGGAAATGCTTCTGGGTTCAACCTACAAAATAAAAACCCCTCAGTCAGAACACGCACTGTATATTACCATTAACGATATGGTGCTGAACATGGGGACAGCGCATGAAGAACGCCGTCCCTATGAAGTCTTCATCAACTCTAAAAATATGGAGCATTTTCAATGGGTGCTTGCTCTGACCCGGGTTATTTCTGCGGTCTTTCGTAAAGGCGGCGATGCCTGTTTTCTGGTTGAAGAGCTTAAAGCTGTGTTTGATCCCAAGGGTGGTTACTTTAAAAAAGGCGGAGTCTTCATGCCCTCTCTGGTTGCTGAGATCGGTTGTGCTATTGAGTCCCATATGAAACTCATTGGTATGCTCAAAGACAGTGAGCTGGATGAGCATCAGAAAAAACTAATTGCGCAAAAACGTAAGGAGTTTGAAGAACAAAATAAAACTCAAAATAATGCAAGCGAAGAGGATAATTTTCCAGAACAAGCCCAACTCTGCAGCAAGTGCCAGACCAAAGCACTGGTTCTGATGGATGGCTGTATGACCTGCCTGAGCTGTGGTGATAGTAAGTGTGGGTGACGGTATAAGCCTCTCGCTGTGTGTTTGCCTATAAGTTGCAATAAAAAGCCCTCATTAAATATGGGATTGAGATAATAAGTTTTTTTATTTTTGATTTGTTATTTAATGAGTGTGCTAATATTTCACCCTTCCGATTAAAAATATAAAATCTCTAAATAGAAATAATTAATTAATATCGTAACTATTCAGCGTGTTTAGATTTTGCCCGAGTTCAAGGCATTTTCGCACGGAGAATGTGAGCATATAAGCATATGTGACCATTTGAGTACGAAAATAACGCAGAAATCGGGTAAAAGATGAATACGCTGAGTAGTTACTTAATATCAATCGTAATATTAACCTGCAACCCACCTAAAGATGATGAATCCTTGAAGTCGATTGTGCCAGCATAAAGCTTAACAATATCATTAATAATTGAAAGACCCAAGCCATGTCCATCCACTGATTCATCCAGACGGGAGCCACGATGGATTAATGAGGCTAATTGTTCTTTTTTTATACTCTGCCCATCATCTTCAATGATGATATTAATTTTATCGGGCACAATATCTGAGTTGTTGATCTCTCTGCTAATAATAAGATTAATAGTATGATTTGCCCATTTGCAGGCGTTATCAAGTAAATTACCAATCAGTTCAAGCATATCCTCCCGATCACCAAAAGTTGTCATTGTTTTATCAATTTGGGTATTTATAATGAGTTCACGATGTGAATAGATTTTTTTTACCACACCAATCAGTTCAGGCACTTCTTGTACTGCATTAAAGCGTTGTGTCGAGCCACCTTTACCCGCAAGCCGCGCTCTTTTCAACTCTCGATTAATTAATTGGTTGATCCGTTCCACCTGTTTTTTTGCTTTAATCAGGTTAGAGTGGCTTTTTTCATCGGGTTTATCTGAATATCCATATAAATACTGAAATAGTAAATTGAGAGGCGACTTAAGGGCATGTGATAAATTACCCAGCGCATTTCTGGATCGTTCTAAACGTTTTTCGAGTAAAATTAACAGATGATTCACCTCTCGAACCAAAGGCAGCACTTCTGAGGGGACATTTTCTGATAATTTAACTAATTCGCCTTCTTCAAGATGCTTAATATCTGAAAGGACAGGTTCAAGACGTTTAAATGAAAGCCTTAAGATAACACTTTGTAAAACTAGCAAAAGGATCAGGCCAATTGAGGAGAGAATTAAAAAATATTTTTTAAATTTAATCTTTTGGATGTTAATTGCACTTAAATCTTCTGCCAGTGCAATTGAGATATTCAGTCCTTCTTTATTAAAAGCCATACTAATTTGCAGTAGTTTTTGATTTCTGGGACCATCAGTAATATTTAATATTCGTTCCCCCGGATTAAGTTTAGGCATGGCGAGTGAGTGGTCCCAAAGAGAACGTGAGTGCAGGGTGGTTATATTATTCACTGCAATAACAAAATAATGCCCTGAAAAGGGTTGCTGATAAACAGTGGGCATTTTACCTTTTTTTAAGGATATAGTTTCAGAATTCACTTCTAAAGCAGTTAACAAACTTTCAATATCATGATCAAGTCGTGAGCCAACAAACTCATGGGTTAAATCATCCATTGATTGTTGACCTACAAACCATAGGAGTATAAATAAAAGTAATAAGCTAGTGGAGAGTCCAATCTGTAATCGATGTTCCAGAGAATTCATTGAAAAGCCTTTAGCCAATAATATTATTAAAGAGTATCCATAAAAATATAACCCTGGCCTCTTCGAGTCACAATCCGTTCTTTGCCTAATTTTTCTCGTAAACGCCGGATATAAACTTCAATTAGATTGCTATCTTTATCAAAATCCTGCTCATAAACATGTTCAGTTAAACGTGTTTTAGAAAGTACTTTACCCGGATTGAGCATAAAATAACGTAGTAATCTAAACTCTGTGCCGGTCAGTTGTAATGTTTCATGATCTTTTATTATCAGTTGTTGATATTCTTCATCCAGTTTCAAAGCACCGCATTGCAATGATCCTCCCACCTTATTATGAGTTCGCCTTAATAAGGCCTGGATCCTCATGACCAATTCTTCAACGTGAAAAGGCTTGCCCAGATAATCATCAGCTCCAGCTTTAAAACCATCAATGCGTTCATGCCATGAATCACGAGCAGTCAGGATAATGACGGGGAGATTATTTTCTTTTTTTCGCCAGTTGCTCAACACTTCAAGCCCCGAACGCTGAGGAAGCCCCAAATCAAGGATCACCATATCATAGGGTTCTTCATCACCCATAAATTCTGCATCAATGCCATTCTCTGCAACATCAACAGCAAAACCTTTTCCTGATAATTCCTTTTGTAAGGTTTGGGAAAGTTCTTTATCATCTTCAACTAATAATAAACGCATACTTCAGTGCTCATATTCTTTACTTAAAACCTGAGCGGTTAGTGCATTGACTTCAATTTCTAACACTATTCCTTCATCATTAATGTATTCAATTTCATAAATAAATGGATGATTGCCTTCATGAGCAGACGCTTGTTTTAACTCAACTGTAAGTATACGGCTAATCTTATGGGATGGCAGCTTGTTTAATAAATCCTCTAAAGAACTTATTTTCCCTGCAGTTTTGAGCACTTTAATATCATAGATTTGGTCATCATCTCCCCAGGGATCATCAGTAAAATTATTCTCTGCAAAAGAGTGCCTTATCAGTATTAGATCAGCGAATAACAGAATAACTATTAAAATAATATTTTTTGCTTTAACTATATTTTTTCTAATCATAAGATAACCTTTGTTTCATTCTATCACATCTTAAATGCATCACGACTTGAAAACTTTTGACTCTGATCAGGAATGATATTCCTATCATTATTATAGTCTCCATGTTGAGCATCCTGATGACAACTATCACATTCTCCCATATTATTCCTATTAACTTTATTATGATCTGGATTGTGCTTATCAATAAAAAATGGCGTTTTTGTGATCCGTAAAGAAACAGAATTATAGTTGAATGATTGTAGAATTTTATTTGAAATTTCATCATTCACATGACCTGCAGAATTATCTAACAAATATCGTCTCATGGTTCTTATTTCAATATCAGTCATTTTAACAGGCTGTCCAAAGTGATCATCTAAATTACTCATCATTTTTTCCCATGATATTGCAGGCATCAGACCAGCCTGATAAGGAAAGTGACAACTGCCGCATAACATATTGTATTGCTCAAATTTCACAGATGATATTCCGCTATTGTTACTCTCAAACCAGCGTTTAAAGATCCCTTCTTCATTACCATCGGCAGAAACATTAAACGTAATAGTCATTGACAGTATCATAATAAGTTTAGACAGGTCGATAAGGTTTTGCATAAATAACTCCAGAAATTATTTTTCTGTAGCGTATCAAACTAAAATGAATTGAAACTGAAAGCAGCTCCTTTCCTTACTTTCAAAGAGGTGACTTTTAGACAGGTGCCTATTGAATAACAAATCATTTTCATTGAAGCTCATCTGATAAACAGAAACAAAGCAGTATTTTTCAGTTTCAATTCATCTTAGGGTGTTATTGTTGAAATATAGAATTGAACCAGACATCGTTTGCTCCTTTTTAATAGAGAGAATAGTTTCTAAACCAAAGAACGACCTGATATTGGAACTTTAGGAAATTACCATGGCACGCTCACTCATACGTAAAGAAGTTATTCCCTTCCTGATGATGTTCAGTTCACTGATTGTCTCAACGATGATCATTGATTCCTTGCTGCATCAGTTTGAACTAGTTTGGATTGGACGCTATCTGGGCATTCCCGGAACCATTCTGATACTACTATCATTTTTTTATTCAATGCATAAGCATAAAATTATCCAGTTTGGCAAGCCTAAAGATATGCTTATCCTGCATGAAACATTTACCTGGATAGGTGCATTGATGATATTGGTGCATGCGGGGATCCACATCTATGCGATCCTTCCATGGTTGGCTCTGATTGCTATGTTGATCAATGTCATTAGCGGCATGACAGGTAAATATCTATTGGCTCGCTCACGTCTTTTTCTGGCAGAAAAGAAAACGGTCTATTTGCAGCAGGGATTGTCAGAAGAGATAGTTGAGAAGAAGCTCTTCTGGGATGCAACAACTTTTGAACTGATGAAAAAATGGCGTGCAGTACACCTGCCAATTTCAATGGCTTTTGCCGTGCTTGGTATTACCCACATTCTTAGTATCTTTCTATTTTGGGAATGGATATGAAAAATAATAAGCTTATTTTTATTGTTACAGTTAATCTGCTTATGCTTGTTTTACTGGCAATATTTGTTCCTCATTTAATGATCAGCCCTGGCAAGCCCATTGATGCTCATACTGAACTGACCACAGATTGCTTTGCCTGCCACACTGCTTTTTTTGGCAGTAGTCCTGAAAAGTGTCTTGCCTGCCATAAAATAGCAGAAATTGGTTTAAAAACAGTTGAAGGTCTGCCTATTGCTAAGGAGAAGAAGAATGTTGCCTTCCACCAGACTTTGATTGAGGAAGATTGTATTGCTTGTCACAGTGATCATAAGGGTGTACAGGCCTTCCGCCCCATCAGCCAGTTTTCACATCAATTATTAGACCTGACCCTGCAGAAACAATGTGACAATTGCCATGTTAATCCAGATGATGCTCTGCACCGGGAAATCAACGGCAACTGCAAACAGTGTCATGATCTGGATGACTGGTTGCCTGCGACCTTTGCTCATGAAAAGTATTTCCATTTTGATCGTGATCATACTACCGAGTGCGAGACTTGCCACATCAAGAATGACTATGCTGATTATACCTGCTATGGCTGTCATGAGCACTCTCGTTCTAAGATCAGAGAGGAGCATGTTGAAGAAGGAATGTATGACTATGAGATCTGTGTCGACTGCCACCGAAGTAGTAATGAAGATGAAGCAGAACGTATTTGGAACAGGAAACAGTTTGAAGCAAAGAAATTAGGGCCGTTTGAGATGAATCAATACAATCAGAGAAAAGGGAAATATTATGACAATGATGATGATTAATAAAGGTATTAACCTCTTTATTCAGGAGAAACGTATGAAAATGACTAAAAAACAGAAAGGTTTTATTCAACTATCGATGATGTTATCAGTATTGGTGTTATCCATCAGCTTGTTGTCATATACCAGTGCAGGCCAGGGCAGAGGCATGAATCGTGGCAGTAATATGCCAAATTTTGAAAGTTTTGATATTAATAAAGATGGTTATATTAATGAGCAAGAACTGATTGAAGCCCGGAGCATGCGGATCAGCAGTAGAATACAACAAGGCTATCAAATGAGAAATACTGCAAATATCACTCCATTTCAGGAGATTGATACCAACTCTGATGGCAAAATATCTCCGGATGAATTTTCAGTTCAACAAAAACAACATCAAATGGGAAGGCAAAGGCCTCAATAAACTCTATTGCCTACATGATGATACAAAATCAGGCACTTTAGGTAAGGGGCATAAACTGAACTGACTCTTGAGTCATAGAAACTAAATTTCATCACACACATGATGCTTACTGAAATCCTTGATAAGTTCATCCGGATTCATGTCAGGCATCATGCCTTGCATGGAAGCAGGCATTTTTTCAAGACATTTGTTCATGCTCTTCATTACATTACTGTCCATCATTTGTTTACTGAATTCAATGGCTTTTTCCTGCGCTTCACTACGCTTGTCATTTTCACAAAGCGTGGTCACTTCTATCTGAAATTGTTTTGAATTTTGTTCAAGTACTTTCATTTCATTTTGATCAATGGATTGCATACATTGTGACATTTCCTGCATCTGAGCCATCATATCCTGTTGTGCCAGACTGACAAGTGGAAATAAAAGAAACATTATTGCGGTTATTTTTTTCATAGTAAGAACATCCTATATTTTGTTAAGCATCAGTGAAACTTTTATTTTTTATCAATTATAGAATTCCACAACAAACGAGATGACATTTCAAAATGCTCTTCCAGCTCATAAGTCTTAGGTCTGATAAGCTGTTTGGTTAAGTTCAGTGTTGAGCCCGGGATCTGGTACATTTGTTCAAGTTTTGCCAGGCTCGCAGCTTTGAGCTGCTGCACAGAAACCACATCACTCACCAGACACAATTCCTTTGCTTCATGAGCAGAAATCGCTTTACCCTCCATTAAAATTTCCATTGTCCGGGTCGCACCCATTTGGCGATTCATAAAGAAAGACACTGCGCCCGCAGGTGTCACACCAAGCTGTAAACCAGGAAATTCAATACTGAGATCATCCGCAGCAATACGATGATCACAGGCCAGGAAATAACCAAACGAGTCGATAGAAACCTTACCCTGAACAGCAACCACACTGGGTTTAGAAAATTCATTTATTGCTAAAGTCAGACGTTTGACCGCATTACCATAGCGAGTCACACCCATCTCTTTTTGAACATACCCGGAATTATCCTGAATTGACTTAATAAAGTTCTGCAGTATCTCAATACGTTCAAACTCAGCAGTATGCATCGTAAGAATGCCTTTGATATTTTTGTCTACTTCTATGGTATTTAAACATTCCAGCATTTCATGCATTTTCGAGGCATCCATAGCCATCTTAAATGACTCTGATTTAAGACTGACAATTGCTGTCTGCCCTTCATAGACACAAGAGAAAACATCGCTTTCGAAATTGCTGTAATCGTTCATAAATCAGACCTGTTTTTTTTAATGTTAAATATTCAGAATTTAATGCTGAATATAATTTAACATTAAAAATTCAAAATTCAAAATTCAAAATTCAAATTTATCTATTACCAGGCAGTTTTTTCTATTTCCAGATACATGTTGTTAATGTGTTTACCAAAATTAGTTTCAAAACCTTCCCAGGATTTATAATCGCTAAATTGATCAATGACTTTTTCTTTAATTTCAAAATCTTGCAGATCATCATCAAAGCCAGTTTGCACCACGTCTTTTACTCTAATAACATAGTTAAGGAAGGGGGTTATTGCGATATCACTTGTGCCTGTAAGCCCATGTCCCGGTACGTAGGTGTTCATATTCAACTCCAGAGCATATTCAAGCGCTTTGATATTACCCAGCATACTGGAGCTGTCATCAAAACGCCCCAGACGCTGATAAAAGCTATTATCACCCAGGAAGAGTGTTTTACTATTAATGTGTTCTATCATAATATCCGTATTTGTATGCGCTGGTATCATAGAGTGAATACGAAAATGCTGCCCGTCAACATCAATAGCATCCCCCTGATCCACAGCAAATTCAGGTGCCACGACTTTAGTCTCTTTGGTTTTACCCTCAGTCAGACGTGCCATTAAATCCACCCAGATAAGGCCCTGTTCTCCATTAGCCTGGGTGATCATATCAGGATGCCCATAAATTTTAACATCCGGGTATTTTTCTTTTATCGCCTGATTGGCCAGCCAGTGATCACCATGAATATGGGTGTTAAAAATGGCCAGGACAGGTTTGTCAGAAATTTTTTCAATCTCTTTGAGCACTTCAATACCCACTTCATAAGCTGAACCGGGATCAATGACAATCAGCCCCTTATCGGAAACAACCAGCCCAGGGTTATTCATAAATCCCTGGTTAGCAGCACTGGGCTCTGATAAAGGGCCGTGCATAACATAAACATTCTGATTCACCTTCTCAAAGTGAAATTTTCCCTCTTCGCCCAGATCCCAGGCATAAATTTCTGTGGATGCCATAAAAAAAACACTAATAACCAGGGTACATATTTTAAACATGAATTTGATTTCCTATTACTTGTAATTACTTGAAATTTATTATTTTATTGATTAAAGATACACCATTTTCAGAAAAAGACAATCCACATTATCCATGGTATGGACTGTGGATAACCTGTAAATTAATCCTACGATTGAAAAATACAGCTGTGTCAACTACAATAATAACCAAGAAAAACACTAAAGTATTAACTCTTATTTTAATCCTTTTCTTATAGATGGTCTCAATATGCTGTTTCATAAACAAAATTTTACCAATCGCTTTCATGAACTGGGTGATGCTTTTTATCAGCAGCAAGCGCCTTCACCATTGCACAAACCCCATCTTGTACACATTAACCATCATGCCGCATCATTACTGGATCAGAGTGCAGCAGCACTTAACAATGATCAATTCAGGGATTTTGCCTGTGGTAATAGCACCCATCCTGATACCCGTCCTATTGCTGCAATCTATGCAGGACACCAGTTTGGTCATTTTGTTTCACAATTAGGTGATGGTCGTGCTTTGCTGCTGGGAGAAATAAAGAATTCCGCAGGTGAACACTGGGAAATACAATTAAAGGGTGCAGGAATGACGCCCTATTCACGTCAGGGTGATGGCCGGGCAGTATTACGTTCAAGCATTCGGGAATATCTCTGCAGCGAGGCAATGTTTGGTCTGGGCATTGCCACAACCCGTGCCCTGGCGATGGTCAACAGCGAGGAGGAAGTCTTCAGAGAACAACTTGAAACCGGCGCAGTGATTGTTCGGCTTGCCCCTTCCTTTATCCGTTTTGGCAGTTTTGAACTGTTTGCCTCACGAGGCCAGCATGAACAGGTCAAAACACTGGCTGATTTTGTGATCAGTCATTATTACCCGGATATTTTACAACAATCAGAAGCAAGCTTAAGCAGCTCAAAAAGTGCTAATCCTTATCAGCTATTGTTTGCTGAAGTGGTGAAAAAAACAGCCCTGATGATCGCCCAGTGGCAGTCTGTAGGATTTGCCCATGGTGTTATGAATACAGATAACATGTCTATTCTGGGCTTAACACTTGATTATGGCCCTTTTGGTTTCCTTGACAGCTATCAGCCGGATCATATCTGTAACCACTCAGATCATCAGGGCCGTTACAGTTTTAAAAATCAGCCCGGCATTGCTCACTGGAATCTGGCACGGCTGGCGGAAGCACTTTTATCTCTGATGACAATTGATGAGGCAACTGAAGCATTATCAGTGTATGAAGAAACTTATAGCCAGAATTATATGCGCCTGATGCGCCGTAAATTAGGTTTTTTTAAACAGCCTGTAAATGATAAACAGCACCAAAATCAGGATTTATTAATTGCACCGCTATTAAATTTAATGGCAAAAAATCAGGTTGATTACACCTTGTTTTTTCGACAACTGGCTGACTTTAAAAGCCCAGCTCAACAGTCTAAATCGGTTCGTGATTTATTTCCAGACAGGGAGGCTTTTGATGCATGGCTAGTACATTATGAGCATGCTCTGGAGCAAACTCCGATAACTACTGAGCAGCGAAGAGAAAAAATGAATCGGATTAATCCAAAATATATTTTAAGAAATTATATGGCTGAGACTGCCATTAAAAAAGCCACAGAAGAAAATGATTATTCAGAGATTGATAAGATCTTCACACTGATGCAGTCACCCTATGACGAACACCCTGATATGCTGCATTATGCCGGCTTCCCTCCCGACTGGGCCAGCAGTATCAGTCTCAGCTGCTCATCCTGAATACTTGTTTAAAGCAATTAATCAAAAATAAGTCATTCAGCATAAGTTATTTTTTTTGTGCGAATTCGTTCCAGGTTTGCAGTGCTTTTTGTGCCGCCTGGGTATGAATTAGAACTGCATGTTCCTGCTGAACAATGAAGGCTTTCATACAACGCTGATATTCCTCAACCTCCGCAGTGTAGCGGTTTTTATAATAGACTGTTGCTAACCACAATGGTTCAGTTGGTCTGTAACAGTGAGGAGTGGGTTCAAAACTGTCCGCATAAGAGGAGCCGGCCAACACTATACTCAATAGTAAAAAGACACTTAATTTCATTATAAACCTTTTATATAGTAGTCATGTTATTTTATATAATAGACTAATAATTGCTAATATTGAAATTGCTCCTTAGCAAAGCGCTCTTTAACCAATCGGGCATTTTTTTCAGACTCTTTTTTCATGCTGGCAATGCGAGCCTGCATTTCAATAAAGCTTTGATGGCAGCGCTGATATTCTTTCATATCATCAGCATAACGCTTTTTATACTCCGCAGTAGAAAAAAACAGAGGCTTGGAGGGTTTGTAACAAAAATCTAATTCATTATGTGCTGCAGAGTTTGCCTGGCCATCTGAAGAACGATCATTCGCCTGAACAAATGCAGACATTGTGATAAAAAAGAGAATTAAAAAGAAAAAAATCGGCGCCTTCATAATATAGTTCCTTCTATTATTGGATATATATTCATTAGTTTACAGCTTAATTATTACAGTAGGCATCATTAAAATCAGGATAAAATGGAACCGAGTCCTCACTTACAGGATTTATAGCCAACAAATAATGAAAATTGTGAATAAATTATCAGTAATATTTTATTTTTTAAGTTATGTTGAAATTAAAGTTAAGAATAAGGTTAAAGAATAAAAGCAAATTGTAACCAAAGGACACCAAAGGACAACGAATGGATTCAGCTATAACCTGACTATAATAAATAGTTCCGCTAATTGATTAGTGATCCTTGCTACAAGAGCCGAACTAACTAAACAGGAGCAATGGCCATGACATTTGGAAAAGATCCAGTCGTACAACTAACTGTATTTGTGCTTATTGGGTTTATTATATCATTGATTGCATTTTCAGATAATACTAAAACACCCTTAACTATTGATGATCAACCCCAACATTTTCTTGTCAATAGTGATAGTTTAAAGATGTAAACAGAACCGATAATTTTCTTAGTCAGAGCAAGAAGTTTGATTGGTTCACAGTTTTCCATGCAATAACGGACACAAAAATGCCCGTATGTATTTTTGGCTAAAGGCTTTTCAGTAACAGACTAAAGCAAAATTGAGTCCTTTCGCCCACTTTACTGACAACCTCTATTTTACGCCCATGTAATTCTACAATTCGTTTTACAATAGCTAACCCGAGCCCAGCATGTTTGCCTTTTCGATGTTTATTGCCGGCCTGGTAAAAACGGTCAAAAACTTTAGGCAAATCTTTTTCATGAATGCCGCAACCTGTGTCCTGGATCTGGATCATAATTTCAGCTTTTTGCTTCAATACACTGATCACAATAGAGTCTCCTGGATTGGTGTGATTAAATGCATTGCTCAGCAAATTATCCAGCACACGTTCTATCAATGCAATATCAGCATTGACCAGCAAGGCTTCCTCAGGACACTCCAGCTGCAGTTTGATATCATGATGTTCCGCTTTGTTTTGAAACTTTTGTACCACATCAAAAATAAATTCACTGAAGCTGAAAATTTCTTTTTCCACTATCACTTCACTGGCATCAAATTTTGCCAGATCAAATAAATCATCAATCAGGCGACTCAGGCGTTTGCCATGTTGAGAAACAATTTTCAGATAGTCCTCACGGCTTTGGCTATCCAGAGTGTCGCCTTTTAGAGTCATTGTTTCCAGATAACCCAGCATACTGGCCAGAGGCGTTCTTAAATCATGGGATATATTAGCAACCAGTTCCCGGCGCAATTTGTCCTGTTCTCCCAATTTACTTAATTGCGCAATTGTATGCTCAGCCATGACATCAAAACTACGTGCCAGATAGCCAATTTCATCGTTATAGTGCTTATCAACCAGAGTGGGATCAGGATATGCACTGAAACCATTTTCAGTAAAATTATGCATGGCAATGGAAAGATTACGCACTCGACGCGTAATGGTATAAAAAAGTAAAAGCCCCAGCAATAAACCAATGGCTAAACTGATTAATAGTGAAATCAGACTGTATTGAATAACATAATTATTTTGCAGCGCCTGATTAACCTGATCATATTCTTCACCTCTTAATACCACATAGAGATAACCTTCTGGCTTGCTTTCAGTCGGCACATAGGTCACTGAAAAAGCCTTTTTCATGGTAAAACTTCTGGGATCATCGCCAGGTAAAAGCTCACCCTGCAAAAAAGCCTGAATAGGTTCCACAGAAACTGAATCTCGTTTTACTTTTCCGGGATCAGCTGAATATGACAGTATTTTTCCATTCAGATCTAAAAGATAGATTTCTATATTCGGATTAACCGTCATATAATCATGGAAAGTTTGCTTTAAAGCATCCCGGTTGATTTGGCCATTAACCACAATTTCACGTTCACCCACCAGTTTTTTGGCCAGCTCACGATTAAATTGCTGGGTCGTTTCCTGTAAATAATCATAGGTGACGGAATAGGTAATAAAACCATAGACAAAACCCATGGTTAAAATGATGACCACAAGAATACTGGCCATTCGGACATACAGAGAGGCGTACAAAGAGCCAAATATCAGACGGCTTGACATTATAATGCCTCTACAAATTTATAACCCACACCCCAGGCAGTTAAAATATAATCAGGCCTGGCCGGATTTTTTTCAACTTTTGCTCTTAAGCGATTAATATGTGAGTTTACGGTATGTTCATAACCATCATGGCCATAACCCCAGACTTTATCCAGCAGTTGTGTTCGAGTGAACACCTGTCCGGGATGTCGGGCAAAAAAAATCAGCAGATCAAATTCTTTAGCTGTCAGACTTAATATTTGCTGTTCTTTTTTCACTGTACGAGAAGCAATATTAATGCTGAGATCCCCCACGGTGATCTGATTTTGTCTCTTATTTAAAACAGACTCTGATTCAGAACCGGGGGTAAAGCTTTCTTTTCTACGGAATGCTTCCCTTCGAAAGATGGCTTTTATTCTGGCAACCAGCTCTAAAACACTAAAGGGTTTGGTTAAATAATCATCTGCGCCCAATTCCAGACCCAGAACCCGATCCAGTTCTGTTGACTTGGCAGTCAGCATCATAATCGGCACTGAAGACTCCATAGCACGAATAGCCTTACAAATATCCAGCCCGTCCATACCTGGGAGCATAATATCCAGAATAACTAAAGCATATTGCCGTGCCTTAAATAAATTGAAACCTTCTGCACCATCATGAGATATATCAACATCACACCCCAAATCAAGTAATTGCAACTCAATCAGATGAGCAATATCAGGATCATCTTCAACAATTAAGACACTTTTTTTCATTTATTTTGAGCTTTTCCTTAAAGGAGATAGCCTGAACTTAACCCAGAACAGTTCCACCCTGTGATGTACATTCTTCTGCTGAAGCTTTTATCCAGCCCTGACCTTTACAACTATTTTGTCCTTTGCAGGCATTGGTTGCTGTTTTACAGGCAGAGGAGCCTTTGCAAGAATTAATACCACTACATTTCACCATAGCTTCAGCAGTGTTTTCAGATGTTCCATAAGAACTGCATCCAGTTAATAGTAATGCTGCGGCTGCCGCTGCCAGAGCTGCACCTGAAAGTTTATTGACAGTATTCATAATAATAGCACCTTTTTGATCACACATTTAAGAATATTATCTGGAAGAGGCTCCCCGATAATAAATTTAAACCCTACTAAACTGCCTGGGTTTTGTTTAGTATAGAAGTTATATATAAAAATCATATTTCGGAAATTACCTATAAAATTTTTAGCAGCAAAGTAATATATTTAACCTGGGATAATTAGTGAAACCGCAGCGAGAGCGATAAAACTGCTGGAGTTTCAAGGCATTTGACGCTCACCGCAGGTTCAACTAATTTTTTCAGGTTTAAGGCTTTATGAGATTTCATAAAGACAATACAACATTTCCGGAGATTAAAAATGAAAGGATTAGCCTTTATATCAGGTGTTTTATTTATGCTTGCTGTTATCAGCAATAGTGCAGTTTCAAATCAGGGCGGGCAGAAAAGTCCTCCTCCAAATTTGCCTGAATTTACCCACCAGCAAGCTGATAGCTGGATAAACTCTGAGCCCTTGAGTGTCAGGCAATTGCTTGCTGATAATAAGATCATACTTATTGATATGTGGACTTTTGATTGCTGGAACTGCTACCGCTCCTTCCCATGGCTTAACGCTCTGGAAAAAAAATATCAAAAACAGGGGTTACAAATCATTGGCGTACACACTCCGGAATTTGATCATGAAAAAATACGAGCCAATATTGAGGAAAAGGTCAAACAATTTAAACTCCATCACCCGATTATGATTGATAATAATTTCAGCTATTGGCGGGCTCTGAACAACCGCTACTGGCCAGCCTATTATCTGGTTAACCAGCAGGGAAAAATTGTCTACCATCACGTAGGTGAAACTCACCAGGGTGATCGCAAGGCAAAAAACCTTGAACAGGCATTACAAGCATTATTAATGCAAAGGATCTGAAATTTGTTATAAAATTGTGATAATTCGGTGATTAAATTGACAACTGATTGTTTTAAGCTGAGTTTAAATGATGCAGCATAAGCTGCCAACCAAAATAATCATGACGAGAACTAAATTATGAAACTATTTAAAACACCCCATATACTCCTTGCAGCACTGATAGGTGTTTCACTCACCGTGGCTTTAACGGTCTCAGCCAGCAATACTAAGGATAAGGACTCAGCAATGAGTATGTCTGAAGAGCAGAATGACGCTTACAAAAAAGCTTATTTTGCCGGAGGCTGTTTCTGGTGTGTTGAATCGAATTATGAAAAAGTTGATGGTATTATCGAAGTTATTTCGGGCTATAGCGGCGGAAAAATTAAAAACCCAAGCTATAAACAGGTCTCATCAGGTAACACAGAGCATGTTGAAGCGGTTGAGGTGATCTATGATCCGGAAAAGATCAGTTACAATGATCTTTTAATTGAACTTTGGCACGTAATTGATCCAACAGATGCCACTGGCTCTTTTTATGATCGCGGTCAACATTACCGTTCGGTTATTTTTTATAGTAACGACGAAGAAAAAGCTCTGGCAGAAGAGTCTATTAAAGGACTCAACCAATCTGCTCGTTATACAAAACCAATAGCGACAGAAGTCATAAAGTTTAATTCTTTTTATAAAGCAGAAGATCATCATCAGGATTACTATAAAAAGAATCCGATCCGCTATAAATATTATCGTTTTCGCTCTGGCCGAGATCAATATCTGGAAAAAATATGGGGTGATGACTTACATAAGAGACCAGAAAAAAAGATGAATGATAAAAAGCCCATGGTATCTACCGCATCAGCAAAAGGAAACTATATGAAACCCAGCGATGAAGAGCTCAAAAAACAATTAACTGACTTGCAGTATTCCGTTACCCAAAAAGAAGGTACTGAGCGTCCCTTTCAAAATGAATATTGGGATAATAAAAAAGCAGGAATTTATGTCGATATTGTTTCCGGTGAACCCTTATTCAGTTCAACGGATAAATATGATTCTAAGACGGGTTGGCCCAGCTTCTATCAAGCTATTGAAAAAATGGCACTGACAGAGAAAACTGACAAGCACTTATTTTACAGCCGCACCGAAGTTCGAAGCAAACAGGCTGACTCTCATCTGGGCCATGTATTCCCAGATGGTCCAAAGCCAACTGGTCTGAGATATTGTATTAATTCAGCCTCATTAAAATTTGTACCCAGAGCCGAGTTAGTGGAACAGGGTTATGAGCAATATGTGAAGCTATTTGAAGATCTGAACAAATAAAGGTAAAACTGCTCTGCTTTTAACATTCCTGTTAAATGTTTCATGTTAGACTATTGATTGCAGTGAAGCTGAATAAATCAGTTAATACACTGCAGTTAATCATCTCGTATAACTATTCAGACAGGACTCTTGACCAACATGATGAATCAATCCCAAATTAAACGCAGCCTCCTTAGTTTTGCTTTTTCCTGTACATGTATCGTACCCTCAACCCTTCTGGCACAGCCGCAGACCATGGAGCAAAAAGCAGCTTACACCATTGGTTCTAATTTCATTCAATCATTAAAGTTACAAGGTATTGAACTGGATATTGATAGTGTTGTTCAGGGTGTTAAAGATGGCTCAAGCGGTAATCTGGCCTTATCACAAGATGAAATGAAACAAGCTCTTGATGCCTACAAGGCCAAATTAATCAAAGAGCAGGAGCAGGCTCAACAAGCTGCATCGGGTAAAAATATAGGACTGGGACAGGCTTTTCTGGCAGAAAATAAAACTAAAGATGGCGTTATCACTCTAAAAAGCGGCCTGCAATATAAAGTGATCAATACTGGAACGGGCACGATGCCAAAAGCCACCGATAAAGTCACCACTCATTACCGCGGCACCCTGATCGATGGTACTGAGTTTGACAGTTCTTATTCGCGCAACAAACCGACCTCTTTTCCTGTTAACGGCGTCATTGCAGGCTGGACTGAAGCACTGCAGTTAATGCACGTCGGTGATAAGTGGCAATTATTTATTCCTGCTAATCTCGCTTATGGAAACAGAGCGGTTGGTAATATCATTAAACCAAATTCAACTCTGATTTTTGAAATTGAATTATTAAAAGTGAATTAAAATGAAGTGTCAGGTGTAACGCCTGACACTTTATTTAAACTGGTACGCAGACTCAACTTGCTCCCGTGTCAGCACTCCATAAATGTGCATGATCCCCGGAGTATTCATACGCTCAACGTAAAGAGCATTGACGTTCTGCCTGTCAAGCTCGGTAAGTGCCTCCTCCAGAGTTGCCTGCAAGTGTATCGGTACAACACTCAGTCTCCTGGCGGGTATTTCTAACAAATCAATCAATTCCTGCTCTTCGCTCTCATCCTGTTGTTCTATAAATTGTTCCATATACCTGACCAACTCAATAGCTGGCATAAGCTGGTTATATTGATGTTCTTCATCAGCAATAAGCAGCCATTCAGGGCTTTCTGACAGAAGCTGTTTTATTTTTTCCGGCTTAACCTGTTGTGCTACCTGAACAAGGGCTTTACTCATAACACTGCCAACTCCAATCCGTCTTAATGTCTGGGTAATAGGATTGGCATAGACATTGACGTCATTGGCTTCCAGCATTGAGATAAAAAGTGATTTTTTACGAAAAAATTCACTGGCAGTCAAGTTTGCTGTCACGATAGCAATCATTCCCGGCATAATTATTTGTGGACTATGAGTCAGCTCCATCATAGCAGTTAATGCCGCTAAAGGTGCCTGCAAGCTCGCACCCATTACAGCACCCATGCCCAACAGACTATAGAAACCTGTATCAACCTGCAGTTCCGGAAAAACCAGACGAATAAGCAGGCCAAACACACCACCCAGGCAGGCTCCCAGAAATAACGCCGGTCCGATGACACCGCCGGGAATTCCCAGACCAACACTGGCTACGGTGGCAAATAATTTAAAAATAAGAAGAATAAACAATGCCTTGAGAAGCATCCCACCTGCCAGTGTCTGGCTCACAGTATCATAACCAATTCCCATAACACCGGGCTCAATAGCCGCAATAAATCCCACAATGACTCCTGAGAGCAAGAGTTTACTCGAAAAGCTTAATTTTCGTGAACGATAGGCGACAGTTTTGAGCAGCTCAATAAAAAAAGCGGACAGGACTCCTGCTAACAATCCAAGAATTATCACCAGAGGCAATTCAATAAGTGCCCCCTGATGTATTTCTGGAATAATAAAAGCAGGATGATTACCAAAAGCAAAAATAGAAACAGATGTAGCACTGCCTGCAGCCAGAATAATCGGCATGAAACTGACCAGAGTGTACTCCATCATCACAACTTCCAGAGCAAAAATAACACCCGCTAAAGGTGTATCAAATGAAGCTGCAATTCCACCAGCCGTGCCGCAGCCCACGAGGGTGCGAATGCTGTTATTAGGCAATCCGAGAAATTGTCCCACAATGCTGCTGGAGGCTGCACCAAGAAAAACATTAGGCCCTTCCCGACCAACAGAGTGTCCGGAAACAATTGCTACTGCAGCACCAAAAAATTGCAGAAAAAAGCCTCGAAGCGTTAAATATCCCTGATGAAAGGCCATGCGCTCCATCACTCTGGCAACGCCGAGAACATGAATGCCTTTGGAAAAAAAATGAAACAATAAAGCAATGATAATACTGCCTATAACCGGATAAACAAAACGAGCTTCGCTTGACAGTGCTTCAAAGTTTTCACTGTTTCCAGTCAAAAGTCCTGACTGGGCTTCTTCAACCAGGATCCGAAACAAAACAATAACAGCGCCGGTAATAAGACCTGTAAACAAACCTAAAATTGACAATTGAATCAAAGCATCAGGTCTGGAAAGGTGAAGACGAAGGTTATTAAGCTGACGGCCAGACCATGAATAATTTTGTAAATCCAGCTTAATTTTTTTTGTAGGGGGCATAAAAATATTTTTTTGTTATAAACAGGATAATAGCTCAGACTCGCATTATATCAAAAAAACTCAACATCATCATTCTCTGCTGAGTTGGATGATGCCGATGGGCGAACCTCTTGTCTGGGTTGTTCCACAGTCTTTTCTATTACCTCCGAGTCATCTGCTGCATGCAAAAACTGTTCAACAATATCTTTTAATTGCTCTGCCATGATTTTAAATTCATTGCCTGAATTATAGGCATCCTGAGAGGTTTTAGACATAGTTTGAGACATAATCGATAAGTTACCCAAAGACAGACTGACTTGTTCATTATCTTTTTTCTGTTGTTCAGAGGCATCGGCATTTTTCTGATTCATTATTGTCACAGAAGAAATATCTTTAACAATATTATTAAAAGCATCACCTGCCTGAGATGATAATTGTACTGTTTTTTCAGCATGTTCCTGCATACTGTTCATTTGATTAACCACGCTAACAGAAGCTTTTTGCAAGTGTTCAATTTTGTCTTTAATTACCACCGTTTCACTCTGAATTTTATGTGACAGGCTCCTGACTTCATCGGCAACAACAGCAAAGCCCCTGCCTGATTCACCCGCCCGGGCTGCTTCAATGGCAGCATTGAGGGCCAGTAAGTTTGTTTGCTCAGAAATAATTTGAATGACTTGAATGACAGAGCTGATGCTTTCCGTATCCTTTGCTAACTCATTAACAACACCGGTAGAGCTTTCGACTTCTGAAGCAATAAGCTGTACTGATTGAATTGTCTGCTGAACAATATCCCGCCCACTCTCAGCAGCTGATTTTGCTTCTTCAACAGATTCCACCGCCTCACCTGTATTTTGAACAATCAGTTCCATTTGTTGAAACATCTTGCTATTAATATCAGCCACCCCAGAGACTTTATTTTCCTGAGTTGTTGATAAGTCCAATGCACATTCAGTTAAAACACTCATTTTTGATGCTTCAGTTGCCAGGCTGCTTGAAGACATAATGACCAAATCAACCACACGTTTAATTTTCCCGATAAAAACATTAAAATCTCTGGCCAGCTCTGAGAGTTCATCATTACCTATTTCATCCAGTGAATGTCCCAAACCACCGCCCGATGATATTTTATGCATGGCACTTTGTGTTTTAGAAAGCCGATCTGTCACAAGGATCTTGATTGTGATTATAATAATAATCGCGCCAATGAGACTGATCAGTGCAATGATCAGCGTCATTTTTGAAAAAAACTTAATATCTTCAAGTAAAGATGAAATCTGCTTTTCGGCTCGAGTTTTTTCCTTGCTGATGATCTGGCTGATTGACTGGTTAAGCGTATTTAATAAGGGTGCTAATTCTGTACGAATTAATTGTGAATCTTTACGCCAGCTATCCCCGCTATGAAGTGGAACCAGTTCATTCAGGGCCTGTTCATAGGAAAGATAAATATCACCCAGTTCTTCCAGTCCGTTTGCCTGTTCAAAGGTTAATGCATCTTCTAATTCAGAGAGGTGGCTTAGTTTTCTCTTTAATAAATCCAACTGAATCGAATAGTTTTCTGCAAATATTTTATTTCGGTAGGTGAGAAAAACGGTAATATTTCGAGATAAACTCAACCATTCACTGCGAATTTCAAAAATAGTTTTAAGAATATCTTTGCGTTCAAGGCTTGGATCATCTTCTTCTGCTTCAGATTCAACCATCACACTGGTAATTTGCAGTACCTGATTAAACAATGGTCCTATCTTTTGTGCAGCAAGTAGTAACGCAGGCTTATTCAGATTATCATCAGTACCGATAGTCATCACATTGACAAAACTTTTATCCAGAGATTTTAACTCTGAGCCAACAGCATTAAGTGATTGCACCATATCAGAATGGGTTTGCTGATGAGATTTAAGCTCAGTGATATGAGCATTCAGGCTTTTAAGGGCCTGATTATAATCTTTCTGATATTTTTTTTCCCGGGTTAGAAGATACAGACCGCTGGTGGCAGACAACTCAGAAATACCTTCACGGATGCTTTGCAGGCGGGCAATAATGGGTGTACTTTTCTGTGTAACATCAATAATAACGTCTTTTTGTTTATAACCGTTATAAACAAAAAAACTACTGCCAAATAGAATTACTGACAGAAAAAAGGCGTAGCTGGCCCATAGTTTAAATTTAACCGTTGTATTAAAAAAAGTATTTAGAAAAAAACGGGTTGATAAGGCTTTTAACATCTACAGCATTCTCCTGCCTGTGAGTCCAAAACACCACCATATTTTATATCGGCGTTCTTAAAATATAGTTTAATATTTTGAAACTTACAGTAGAAAAAGCATTTAATGCAAAAAAAGGCTCATTACATATTTTCCAGGGCAGCAATTCTTTGCTCTAAAGGCGGGTGAGTCAGAAATAATGCTTTTAAACCACTTGCCACACCACCGGAGATACCAAAAGCCGCCATCTGATCAGGTAAGTCTTCAGGCTCATGTGCTTGTTGCAGACGGCGCAGTGAAGCAATCATTTTCTGCCGCCCTGCCAGATCAGCACCGCCTCGATCAGCACGGAACTCCCTTTGGCGCGAGAACCACATAACAATAATGCTGGCAAGCACAGATAAAAATACTTGTGCCACTATACTGGTAATGTAATAAGCTGGCCCATGTCCGCGTTCTGTTTTAAATACAATTCTATCCACTAAATGACCGATAATTGTGGAAAAAAACATCACAAAGGTATTTACAACACCCTGTATAAGCGCCATGGTGATCATGTCTCCATTAGCAACATGACTGATTTCATGCCCTAACACAGCTTCTACTTCATCCTGAGTCATGGCATTAAGCAAGCCTGTACTCACGGCCACTAAAGCGGCGTTACGATTTGCCCCTGTGGCAAAAGCATTGGGCTGAGGTGAATCAAAAATGCCCACCTCAGGATGGCCAATACCCGCTTGTTCAGCCTGACGGTACACCGTCTCAACTAACCAGCGTTCCGCATTATTAGTTGGTTGTTCAATTATCTGTACTCCCATGGATCGTTTTGCCATGGATTTTGATATAAATAGTGAGATCACAGAACCACTGAATCCCACCACCAGAGACATAACCATTACCGCGGTTAAATTGAGATCCACTCCATTTGCCGCCAGCATTCCCTGAAGCCCTAATAATTGGAAAACAATCCCAACCAGAGCCATCACAGCCATATTTGTAGCCAGAAATAAAAATATTCTACTCATTAAAGTATTTCCTTAAAACGGTTCTTAACAGTATTTAAAATGGGGTAAAAAATACAAAAATTCAAGTTATTGAGTCATGATTCAAAGCTTTGACATTATCATTCTGGATTGGTTCCAGAAAGATCACTCACCCCAGTCTTCACCATAATAATGGGTAATTTCATCTCCCTGCTTTATTTTTCGAATTGACATCACGGTGAAGTCATCATAATAAGCAGCATTGGCTTTGTTGTTATGATTGATGTATTTAAAATCATCTAAAACCTGATAGCCTCGATCCTCTTCAATCCACAACACATAGGGGCCATCTTTTTTAGCTGGTTTGCACTTAAACTCACCAAGAAGCTCCCCTTTTTTTATATTTCTGGCAGCAAATAATCCTTTGCCATGGATTGGACTATCACCGACATAAAAAGGTGGTATATCTGTGTTCTGGTTCTTTTTCATGTTTAAAATGGCCTGATTTATTTAGCTTAAAGTTAAGGCTTTTGCGCAATAAAGGTTGCACGTTTCGGAGCGGGATAACCTTCTATGGTTTTATTTATATCATCCGGATCAAGAAAATCTTTGAGTGATTCATAGGGCATCCAGGAAGTACTACGTTGTTCCTTTGTTGATGTCTGATTAATATCAACCACTTTAATTTGTTTAAAGCCGCAACGACAGAGCCATTGCGTCATAGTCTCTACTGTTGGTAAAAACCAGACGTTACGCATTTTTGCGTAACGTCCATCCGGGACCAGTGATTCACCTTTATGACCATCTATAATCAGTGTTTCCAGAACCAGTTCACCATCTTTTCGCAGAGTACTTTTTAACTGTAATAAATGATCAATAGGTGAACGTCGATGATAAAAAACACCCATTGAAAAAACTGTATCAAATGCATTTAACTGTGTGGGTAATTGTTCTATGCCAAAAGGCAGCAGATGCACAGGTTTATTGCCAATAAAATGTTTCATTGCCTGAAATTGCATCCAGAATAACCAGGAAGGATCAATACCAATAACCAGACGTGCACCCTCCCCGTACATGCGCCAGCAATGATAGCCATTACCGCAGCCAACATCTAACACCAGGCGTTTTTTTAAAGGTGAAATATGATCCTTAATACGTTCCCATTTCCAGTCGGAGCGCCATTCTGTGTCAATTAACAGATCATTGATTTGATAGGGGCCTTTTCGCCAGGGAGAAAGCTGTTTTAACGTGGACTCTAGCTGTACATTGTCAAAGGAGTTCGGGGTCGTCATTAAAAGGGTATCAATAGTTAAATCCGCAACACAGTTGTTAACAACAGGTAATTCGGATAAAGCCTGAGTCCAGCGAGTGTAGTCACCGTGTTTTTCTGCAGATAACTGTTGCAGTTGTTGTGGTAGTATTTCAGCCCATTTTTCCAGTGGCGTATCTTGCATTGACTGGTAAAGTGTTTGGTGATCAGACATGGTTGTATTAATCAATTGTTGTGACGAAATCAATATGCATTTAATCTCATTTTATAGCAATCAGTGATGAAAAATTAAAACATTGAAACCATTGCTGAGTTTGTTTAAAACCAGCTTTTTGCAGACGTATTTTATGTTGTTCCAGTGTTTCCGGCAGCAGTACATTTTCCAGTGTTTGTCTTTTTTGACTGATTTCCAGTTGGCTATAACCATTTGCTTTTTTGAAAAAATGATGCATTTCAATCAATAATTTCTGCTGTTCGATGTCTGTATAGCTTAGCTTTTCAGACAAAATAAGAATACCACCTTTGAGCATTCCGCTATATATTTTTTTCAACAGTTTTTCACGCAGTTCAAGGTCAATAAATTGTAAGGTGAAGTTCATCACCACAACAGAAGCATTGTCTATTTCAATATGATTAATATCATCACAAATAAATTCAATACAGCTGCTATTCTGTGCAATTGATTTTGGCTCAGATGAATTATTTTTCTCTACTAATATTTTTGCCTGATCCAGCATGGCCTGAGAATTATCAACTGCAATAATATGCAACGAGGGCTCAACTACTGATTTAGCTATTGCTAAAGAAGATGCACCCAAAGAACAGCCTAGATCATAACAATTACTGTTTATCTGATAAAATTCAGCAGCCAGGATGCCGGTCATTGCGACAATATTAGCATAACCGGGTACTGAACGATTAATCATATCAGGAAAAACGTGAGCAACCCTGGCATCAAAATCAAAGTCAACTAGTTGCTCAAGAGCTTGTGAGTAGAGGGTGTCCCTGTTGTTACACTTTAAATCAGAGTTCATTTTAATTCTGCAAAGAGATCGTGTTCACTATTATCAATAATTTCTACATCAATGAAATCACCAGGATTCAGATCCGCAGCCTGATCGATCTGTGCATCCTCAAGGGCATCAATAAAGACCAGACCATCCACATCAGGCGCATCAGCGGCACTGCGGGCTATCACACCCTTCTCATCAATTGAGTCAATGATCACTCTCATTGACTGACCGACTTTAGCCTGCAGTTTATTAAAGCTGATTTCAGACTGAAGCTCCATTAAACGAGCAAGGCGTTCTTCTTTTAAGGCTTCCGGAACTGGACTGCCCAGCTTATTGGCAGCAGCGCCATCAACCGATGAATATTTAAATGCACCCACCCGATCAAACTGAATGGCTTTTGTGAATGCCAGTAAATCTTCAAAGTGCTGCTCTGTTTCTCCGGGAAAACCCACAATAAAGGTGCTTCTGAGGGTGATATCCGGGCAAATATCACGCCATGAAGCTATACGCTTTAACATGTTTTCAGTATTTGCAGGACGCTTCATGGCTTTTAAGATTTCAGGCGATGAATGCTGCAGAGGAACATCAAGATAGGGCAGAATTTTACCCTCTGCCATCAATGGGATCACATCATCAACGTGTGGATAGGGATAAACATAATGCATTCTCACCCAGGCATCCAGATCACCCAGGGCTGAAGCAAGTTCTTTAAAACGGGTTTTTACCGGTTTGCCCTGATGGAAGCCCATTTGATATTTCCGGTCCAGACCATAGGCAGAAGTATCTTGTGACACCACTAATAATTCTCTAACGCCTGCATGAACCAGGTTTTCGGCTTCCTGCAAGACATCACCAATGGGACGACTGACTAACTTGCCTCGTAAGGAAGGTATAATGCAAAAACTGCAATGATGATTACAGCCTTCAGATATTTTTAAATAAGCATAGTGCCTCGGTGTGAGTTTTATGCCTCCTTCAGGAATAAGGCTGGTATAGGGATCATGCTCCGGGGGAATGTGCTCATGCACCGCTTCCATTACCTCTTCCAGGGCATGCGGCCCAGTCACGGCAAGCACATCCGGATGTGTTTGCTGGACAATATCACCCTTGCCTCCCAGACAACCAGTCACAATGACCTTGCCATTCTCCGCTAAAGCTTCACCAATAGCATCGAGGGATTCTTCTACTGCATCATCAATAAAACCACAGGTATTGACCACAACCATATCGGCATTCTGGTATGAATCACCAATATCGTAACCTTCAGCACGGAGACGTGTCAGTATTTGTTCTGAATCAACTAATGCTTTGGGACAGCCTAAGCTGATAAAGCCAATTTTGTGCGCACTCATATTAAGCCTGGTAAACTACTGGTTGAAAAATAAAGCTATTATACCAACATTAATTATTTAACCTAGAAAATAAGTAACTAAACACGCTGAACAGTTACGAAAATAATTTGAATGAATGAAAGGACTTAACTAATGAAAAAATTGCTCTTATTAACAGCTGGCACAACTTTACTGCTGGCAGGCTGCAGCCGCGACTATACACCTGTGGCAGGTGCCACTGGTGAAGATATTTTTAAGGGTGCCTGTATGGAATGCCACGAAGCTATTGAAGGTAAAGATAATATTTTTTATGAATTGAGTTCTGAAAAGAAAAATGCTGACTTTTTTGCTGATAAAATCAGTTCCGGTAGTCTGATAATGCCTAAGTTCCCCAATATTACCGGGGATAACCTTAAAGCTGTCAGTCAATATGCAGTGGAACATTCAACTGAAAAATGATCTAAACTCTTCTTAGAGCTTAGCTTTAGTCTGTAGTTCGACTGTGCCCTACAGGTGTGTTACTACAGACTAAGCACTACAATTTAACCTACTTTAGAAAATCTTCATGTAAAACAGGTGTTATTCTCTGCTTTTGGGAAGATCTTTCTCTAGAATTACTACCAAGGATGGCACTCAATAAAAATCCTGCCGAAAACGACACGATTACAGCTATGTATATCATCATCTAAATAAATCTATTAAAAATAGAACCTCATTATGTGTAAACTAAAGCAAAACAAATTTTGTAGGAAATATACTACAACAAATATTAATTATATCAAGCTAAATTTTTAATGAAGTTTGACCAATGTCATAAATGTGGCAAACTGAGCACTCTGACCTTGCTAATATCCTGATCTCTTTTATTATTAAGGCAGTTCAAAACGTTTGAAACCTAAATAAATTGTTAAATTATCGAGTTGTCCATGAATATAAATAAAGATCTTGAGTATCTTATTTCTGAAATCCCTATCTTTAACGAGTTAGATGCAGATGATACTGAAATATTATCACAATACCTGTTTCCAAAGGATTTACAGACAGGAGGGCTGGTTTGTAAAGAAGGACAGCACGGCAGCTTTTTAAGCTTTGTTGCTATGGGTGAGCTGGAAATTGTTAAAACACTTGATAATAAAGAAGTTGTGATCTCAACCATCACTGAGGGCAGCTCTTTAGGTGAGATGGCCCTGATTGACGGCCTGACACGTTCCGCAACGGTGAGGGCATGCCGTGCTTCAACAATACTCATTCTGCGCCGTGATGACTTTAACACCTTACTAACCAAGCACCCTGAAGTCGGTATTAAAATTCTCAAAGGTATTTCACGTTTATTGAGCTTAAACCTGAGAAAAGCATCTGCTCAAATTACCACTTATATGACAATGACGCAGTAAAACGAGCAGAGCTGAAGGCTCCTATCTCTCTGTTCTATTCTTTCTTTTGTCCTTCTTACCGCTGTATTTCTTTGCCATATTTTTGGTCTGGCGGTGGCGTTTTAGCATGAGTTGTTTAGATTTGTCGTTGTTTCTTCTGGTACCGCGATAGGGATTAGAGCTGTTTTTAAACTGCAGCCTGATCGGTGTTGCTTCCAGCTTTAACCACTTACGGAAGGAATTCATAAGATATCGTTTATACGATTCTGGAATATGCTCGGTCTGATTACCATGAATGACAATCACTGGCGGGTTTTGTCCCCCCTGATGGGCGTAACTCAGTTTAATACGACGTCCACGAGCTAGCGGGGGTTGGTGCATTTTCACTGCATCGGTCAGTAAAGCAGTCAATTTAGCAGACTGATGTCTTTTCATTGCCGAATCATAGGCTTTATCAACTGAATCATAAAGTAAGCCGACACCACTGCCATGTAAGGCTGAAATATAATGGTATTTAGCATAATCCAGAAATGGTAAGCGGCGTTCTAATTGCTCTTTAACAAATTCCCGGGCATCTTTAGTCATACCATCCCATTTGTTGATGGCAATGATCAATGCTCTGCCGGTGTCCAGCACATAACTCAGCAAATGCAGATCCTGATCGGTGATACCTTCATGGGCATCCAGCATTAAGATCACAACATGGGCCGATTCAATAGCCTGCAGGGCTTTAATAATGGAAAATTTTTCGATGGTTTCCTTAACACGGCTACGGCGCCTGACACCAGCGGTATCAATAAAGGTATAACGCTGCCCATCACGTTCAAAGGGAATGAAAATGCTGTCTCGTGTGGTGCCGGGCAGATCAAAAGCGACAACACGCTCTTCACCCATCAGACGATTAATAAGGGTCGATTTACCGACATTGGGACGTCCGACGATGGCCAGTTTAATACCACTTTTTTCATAGGAATCTTCCTCAGATTCATCCTCTGCTGGCATAGGTATTTCTGATAATAATTCTTCCATCAATGGTGCAATGCCATCACCATGTGAGGCAGAAACAGCATAAGGCTGGCCTAAACCCAGCGAATAAAAATCTGCTTCAACAACATCTTCATTCATACCTTCGGCTTTATTCACCAGCACAATAATTTCTTTACCCAGTGACCTCAAATGTTGAGCGATGGTTTGATCATGCCCAGTAAGGCCACCTCGCCCATCCACCAGAAACAGAATAATACTGGCTTCCTGCATCGCCAGGTACACCTGCGACTGCATCAGGCTATCAACGCCTTCATCTTCACCGCTTAAACCGCCGGTATCAATGACAATATAGGGGCGATCACCCACAATACCATCACCATATTGTCGATCACGAGTCACTCCGGGCATATCCGCCACGAGTGCATCACGAGTCTTGGTGAGTCGATTAAATAGTGTTGACTTGCCCACATTGGGGCGCCCGACCAGGGCTATTACCGGCTTCATATTTTTCTATATCAGTGAATGGATTATTAGTTAATCTTCAGGGCAGCTAAGGTGCCGCCATTACCATAAATATACACGGCTTCACCGTGAACCTGCGGCTGTACGTGAAAGCCGTCACCATCAATTTTCTTACGACCAATGAGCTCACCATCCAGTCGGGAAACAATATGGATGTAACCTTCAAAATCACCCACTAAAACATAGTCACCAATCGAAGCAGGGGCAGTTAGTCTACGATAAGCCAGCTTGTCCTGTTTCCAGAGCATATTACCGGAAACCCGATCAACCGCCCAGAGATTACTATCAGAGTCAGTCACATAGATATGTCGCTCATCGGCTGAAATGCCCGCATAGGAAGACATTTCTTTGGCCCATAAGATATCACCTTCCAGAGCATCTATTGCAACAATACGTCCCTGATAGGTCACCACATAAAGAACACGGCCCATCAGAACCATGCTGCCGTCAATATCAACCAGACGCTCTAAATCAGTACGTCCCCTTGGCACTGAGGCATTAGCTTCCCATAATAAACGACCATGCTCAAGACCTACCGCAGCAACTTTGCCACTGTCAAAGCCAGTAAAAACAAGCTCTCGTCCACCGAGTACCGGACTACTATTACCACGCAGGGTCAGGACAGGCACACCACGATCATAAACCCATAATTGAACGCCGTTTTCAGCACTCAAGCCATAAATACGACCATCACCTGTACGCACCACCATAATATTGTCCTGCACCAGAGGCGATGACAACATGACGCTGCTTAATTCTTTTTTCCATTTAATCGTGCCGCTATCAGCATCAACAACAATAACTTCACCTCGGTTATCACCCACGACTACCAGGCCCTCACCATAACCGACACCACCGGTGATTATTGTGTCCAGCTCTATCTGCCAGCTGATACTACCACTTCCCAGATTAAGAGCTGTCAACTGACCTTCACGATCAACGGTAAAAATTTGTGAATCAGTAATCGCTGGTTTTAAGTCAACAAAAGCTTCATCCAGTCCAATACCTACATCTTTACTCCAGATAGAACGAATCTGAACCGTTTCATTGATATCTTCCAGTTCTGTAGGAGGAATAGTATTATCTTCACCGCCAAAAAAACTGTCCGTCCAGCCGCAACCAAAAAGAGACAGGCTTAATAAACTGACCACACCGAAGCCTGACACCCGCTTCATTAGAGCACCCTGGCCTAAAAAATCACTTAGGAAATCACTTAAGAAATTACTTATGAAAGAGTTAAGGGCGCTAACTTTTTTCGGTATGAACTTAAGTAGATAGTCAGACATTATGAATTTCCTAAGTCGTTACGCTTCACTCTTAATATCTGAGCATTGGCACCAATTGCAGCATAGGCTTCTAATGCCTGATCATAGGCTGAACGGGCATCACTAACCCGTTTCAATGCAACAAGAATATCACCTTTTACTTCCAGATAACCGGCCTTAAACGCCCCTTGATCAACATCCAGAAGTTTTAAAGCTTCCTCATTTTTACCCTGAGCTGACATTAAAGTCGCCAGACGAATTCTTGAAATATGCTGCAGGTTCTGAGCAGCACCATGGGTAATAACCCATTGAAATTTCCCCTCAGCTTCCAATAATTTTCCAGCCTCAATCATTTGCTTTGCCTCAAGCATCGCAGACAGGGCCGCATAAGTGTAATCAGAATAGTCATTCAACATGGTCTCGACCTGCTGAGTAATGACTTCATCCTTACCATCACTGACAGTTTTCAGAATATGATCATATTCTATTGATGCTGTTTGTGCTTTAACAACCTGACTCTGCTTCCATTGTTGAACACCGACGATACTACCCAGTCCGACAATAGCTAAAAGAGCCATCATTTTATAGTTTTCACTCCACCATTTTTTTATGGCTTCAACCTGTTGTTCTTCTGTTTCGTAATTATCCATTTTTATTCCTGCTAGCTAACCCACTAATTAATTCTATGACTTGAGATTGTGACAATTGCTCTTGTTGAGATTTATCCGCATCTCGGTCTGCACGTAAATATTTCACAGTGATCACATTATTTTCCAGTTCATCATCACCAAGAATCAATGCAATCTCTGCCTGACTTTTATCTGCTCGTTTCATTTGACTTTTAAAACTACCACCACCACAGACTGTAAGAATACGAAGTCCGGGAAGCTCATTGCGCATCTGTTCTGCCACAGCCAAACCTGAATTTTGTGCTCGCTCACCCATCATTAACAATACGGCATGAGGCTGTTTAGCATGTTTTTCTAAGAGTTTATTTTCTACTAAACTGATAAGTCGCTCTAACCCCATGGCAAAACCAACAGCACGGGTATCCCGGCCGCCTAATTGTTTCACCAGTCCATCATAACGGCCTCCCGCACAAATGGTACCCTGAGCACCCAGTTTATCAGTCACCCATTCAAAAACCGTTTTGCTATAGTAATCCAGACCACGAACCAGTCGCGTGTTTATTTCGTAAGCAATGCCAACGCTATCAAGATAGGTGCACAAACGAGAAAAATGCACTTTAGATTCTTCATCCAGATGATCCATAAGACTTGGAGCCTTCTCAATCATATCCTGCATAGCTGGGTTTTTACTGTCCAGTATCCTCAAAGGGTTCGACTCTAAACGTCGTAAGCTGTCTTCATCCAGCAGTGCTTTGTTTGCTTGCAGGTAATCCGTCAGAATACCACGATAGACCTTTCTGGACGCGGGTGTTCCTAAAGAATTCAATTGCAATGTCACTGAACCGGACAAACCCAGCTCGTTCCACAAACGTGCTGTCATGCAAATCAGTTCCGCATCAATGTCAGGCCCATCCAGACCAAAAACTTCAACACCAATTTGATGAAATTGCCGATAACGCCCTTTTTGCGGCCTCTCATGACGAAACATGGGGCCTGAATACCACAACCTTTGCTGTTGATTGACCAGTATACCATTTTGCACTCCAGCACGTACACAGGCAGCTGTACCTTCTGGTCTCAATGTCAGACTGTCGCCATTACGATCATCAAAAGTATACATTTCTTTTTCGACAATATCGGTCACTTCACCAATTGAACGTTTAAATAATGCCGTTTTTTCAACGATTGGAAAGCGTATTTCATCATAATCGTAGCTTTGCATGAGGAGGCGTAATTTTTCTTCAACAAATTGCCAGGCCGGTGTTTCATCAGGAAGAATATCGTTCATTCCACGGATTGATTGGATTTTTTCTGCCAAGGTTGTTCCCATCTTAAAGGTAAAAAGTTGAATGCAAGGGGTGAGTTAAAAATTTAAGGATGCTATTTTACATTAAATCGAGCAATATTTTTCTCATTTATGTACTTTGCATGATTAAATATTTTTCCATTAAGGCTGACTTTGACAACTCTTGCATCCCCAAGAAAAACTTTATAAGGCATTTTTCCCTTAAGTCTAAGAGTTTTAGACGATTTTTTCAGACCAGTTGCCAGAATTTTATTATCAGCATCTTTAATACTCACCCATGAATTACCAGAAAACACCAGTACCAACTGGTTATCTGCAGCCAATACAAGTGCTGGTTCAGCACTTTCAGCCACCGGTGGAGTTTCTAAGGCTGGTGAGCCTTCAGCTAGTAAAGAGCCTTCAGCGGGTAAAGAGTCATCAGTGGATAAAGAGCCTTCAGCGGATAAAGAGCCTTCAGCGGGTAAAGAGCCTTCAGCGGGTAAAGAGCCTTCAGCGGATAAAGAGCCTTCAGCGGGTAAAGAGCCTTCAGCGGATAAAGAGCCTTCAGTGGGTAAAGAGCCTTCAGCGGGTAAAGAGCCTTCAGCGGGTAAAGAGCCTTCAACAGTTTTTGGTACTAAAGAGCCTTCATCTTGAGGAATAACAGTGTCTTCCTGTACTGCCAGAGAACGGCTTTGAGCTTGAGCATTCTCATCAACAGACTCAATCATCACTTCCTCAGAGGAATCGTAGGAGCTATCCAATTTCGGTAACAATAAAACATTGGCATCATCATTTGTTTCGTCAGTATCGGTTTCTATATCCAAATTCAGAGTCTCTGCTTCGATACTCTGACCATTGGTATTATTAAGAAAATTACTGGAGACATAAACCCAGAGCTTCCAGCCAGCCGCTGCCAGAATCAAAACAATCAACAGGCTTAACAAAGGCTTCACTATGACCGAAAGAGTCGAAGCGACAATAGAACTTCCCGAAACTTCTTTTCCTTTTCTAATTTTCAGCTCAGGATCAAGAGCATTTTCACTGCGATTATTTTTATAATATTCGAGCAGTGGTTCAGGTTGAATTTTTAATAATTTTGAGTAGTTCCGTATATAACCACAGACAAAAGCAGCAACTGGCAATTGAGTATAGTCTTCACTTTCCAGAGCCAGTATTATTTTATTGCTTAGATGTAATTCCTTAGAAACATCATCAATGCTCAGTTTTTTCTCAACACGAGTGATTTTAAAACGATAGCCAAAACCATCCTCCCGGGTGGCTATAATATCTTTCAATTCTTGTTGTTCTGATTGCTTGTCCAATATTAGTATTCCTGCTTGTCCTGATAAAACCATTTTGCTTCATCGGTATCTGGGTATTTGCTTTTTAACTGTAATTCAAAACTGGAAAGAATATTCTTGTCTGGATCATCAAGCCTGTTAAGAATATTAATCCCCAGCCATAATGCATCAGCATCGGGAATGGATTTTTGGTAGTAGCGCTCAAAGTAATTCCAAGAAAAAGGGTAATTTTCATTTTTGTAATTCACTTTTGCCAGACCAAGCAAGGAACGAGGAGAGTCAGAATTCAGCGCCAGAGCTTTACGATATAGTGACTCAGATAAGTCTAATCTATCATTTTTTAAAGCACACCAGCCAGCACTCTGATAGGCACTTGCCCGATTGCGATAAATCGGATTATTAAGAACCTTTTTAAAAATTTTCTGAGCCTTATCTAATTGCTTCTGTTCACATAGAAAAATAGCATAATTATTTAAAATAGAGGATGCATTGGGAGCAAGCTTTAACGCTTTTTGAAATTGTTTCTCTGCTTTATCAGGGCGTTCCAGACGACTATACAAAACCCCTAAATAACCATAGGCAAGGGCATAGTCTGGATCCAGATTGATAGCCTTATTTAGCTTAATAAGTGCCCGCTCATAATTTCCCTTACTAATATAGCCTGCACCTAATTTTGCATTCATACCAGCAACATGGTTGTCAGATTCTTTAGCTTCAGAATAGCGAACCTCCAGACCAGAATCATCCGCACCATTATTATCAAGTGGTGTACTCTGGCATGCACTTAATGCATAAGTGGAGAGTAATATCACCAATAGTTTCTTCATTTGGTACAATCCCCTTTTACCCTATTTTAATACGTATTTTTCAAACAGTTTTTTCTTGCGCTGTTGCTTTAAAAGTAATGCGGCGGCTTTTATCTTTTACTTTGCCTGCAAGTTGACCGCATGCTGCATCAATATCTTCTCCCCGAGTTTTTCTTATCACTGCAACATAACCCGCTTTATATAAAATATCTTTAAAACGATTAATTGTTTGCATTGTCGAGCAATCGAATTCACTATTGGGAAATGGATTAAATGGTATCAGATTGATTTTACAGGGCAGTTTTTTTAGCAACACAGCCAATTCACGTGCGTTCTTCTCACTATCATTAATCCCTGCTAACATAACATATTCAACAGTAAACTGCTTCTTTTTCGTATCCCCACTGAAATAATGCTGACAAGCCTCTAAAAGTTCTTTAATGGGATATTTTTTGTTCAGTGGAACAATTTTATTTCGAATCTGATCATTTGGTGCATGTAGCGAGATAGCAAGACTGACATCACAAACTTCACGCAAACGCCTTAATGCAGGAACAACACCTGCAGTGCTGATAGTCACTCGACGTTTTGACAATCCATAGGCATGATCTTCCAACATCAGATGAATTGCTTCAACGACATTATCAAAGTTAAGTAAAGGCTCACCCATTCCCATTAACACAACATTGGTAATGACTCTGTTTTTTGAGTCCTGAACTTTTCCATGTTGTTTTGATTGCTCAGGAGATACTTGAGCCAGTGGATTTAATGCCCGATTGGCCACCCATAATTGCGCAATAATTTCAGCACTGCTTAAGTTTCGATTAAAACCCTGTTTTGCTGTTGAACAAAAACCACAATCCAATGCACAGCCCACTTGTGAAGAAACACATAAAGTGCCTCGATTGTCTTCAGGGATATACACAGTTTCAATACTATTACCGCCGTCCAGACGCATAAGCCATTTGATGGTGCCATCACTGGCTTTTTGTTCGGCAATAATCTCAGGGGCTTTGATCTCAGCAATTTTACTTAGTTTATCTCGTAAGCTCTTACTGACATTACTCATTTGAGTAAAATCATCCGCACCAAATTGATGAATCCACTTGAGAACCTGCACAGCACGAAAAGGCTTCTCACCAATTTCGGTAAAAAAAGCCTTCATATGCACTAAATCATAGCCCAGTAAATTAACTTTTTCAGGAGCAGTCTGTAACACGCTTGTATTAGAATTCATAATTTATAATTTGCTTGTACCCAAAGTACTTGAAAATACAGACCTTCAGTGATTTGAATATAAGTCCAAAAACAAAGAAACCCACTCGCCTAATTTAAGGTGAGTGGGTTTAAGCTATTCCATGATGATAGCATGGATACAGGTTCATATTATCATTTTACTCAATAATTTTTATCTGAAAAAAGAAAAATTAAGTGGAAATATGATAATCATCACATATTTACTCTCTATCAGCAATCCAGGCCATTTGAATGGCTTCCAGGATCTGCTCACCACAATGTTCTTCGGTTCCTTCAAAATCATCCAGAGCCAGAACCCAGGCCATGAGATCAGGGAAATTTACATACCGGGGATCCACATCAGGATGTTGCTCATCTAGCTCAATCACTACTTCATGAGTGTCAGTCCACCTTAAGCCCATAGTCATTTCTCCATTGATGATTTCTCAGAAACCATATTAATAGTTTTGCAGCCTTTTTACCTGGTTTATTTAGGGTAATAAGCATCAGGTAATTGATTCAATTGTTTTTTAAATCACCCAAATAAAAGCGACCTGTTTGCTGTGAAATCAGCTTATTCACTTTGGGTGACTTTTTACTTATGTTCACTAACCATATTAAAGGCCCTATTTTTTTAAGCTAATAATATGACTCACTTTAAAAACTTAAATTGGTCATTATACAAATAGTGCATCAAACTTACTAATTTAATTTCATTCAAATGCTTGCCCTCTCAGTTTTTATTTACTATCTTTAAAAAAATCATGAAAAAAGGCATAAAAATGAAATCATTGATAATTGTTATTTGTTGTTTCTTGTTTATTAATTTTAACTTGTTGGCTGAAGAAGTACCTGAATCAATAAAACATCTGGCTCCCAACACTCTTGCCAATTGGGGGGAAAATTCCATACTAGTTGATGCAGTCAAAGCTCATAACAATAAAAATCTAAGTTTATCTGACATAAAGACTAAAGATGCAAAATGGCTTAACACTGCTGGAATAGATGATTTTATGCAATCCTTAATGAACAATGCAGCTGCAAAAGAATTATTTCGTCTTGAGCAAAGCAAACCATACTTCACTGAAGTTTTTTTGATGGGGAATAAAGGGGCTAATGTGGCAATGACCAATAAAACTTCTGATTATTGGCAAGGTGATGAAGCAAAGTTTACAAAGTCATATGCTGATACTCTGGGAGCTATTCATATTGGTGATGTTGAGTTTGATCAAAGCTCACAAGCATATTTGGTTCAGGTATCTGTACCCGTAATAGATGGTGGTAAAGCAATTGGGGTTATAACCATTGGCGTTAATTTGGACGAACTGGAAAAATAAGCTGTTATTAAAGATCAATTCTATCAATAAGAACATCAATAATAAATTTTATTCCGTGGAGCTATAATGAACATTTTTAGTAATTTAAGTTTTCGCTTAAAACTTACCATTCCGTTATTAATTATTTCTGCCATCATTATTGCTTTATCTGGTGTAGCTATTACTGGATTAAATTCACTGGGAAATAATTTAAAAAAAGTGTCGCATGAATACTTAATCAGTATCAATTATCTTATACAATCAGATAGAGATCTCTATCAGGCACAAGTGGCTGAACGTAGTTTTATATTCGTGGATGTTAAATCAAAACAGTATCAAGGATTGGTCAAACAGCATAATGAAAATATTGAGCAAGTAAAACAACGAATTGAAAAATTTAAACAATTAATTTCCTCTGATTTATTAAAACAAAAAGCAAGTTTAGCCTTAAAAAAATATACTTTATGGAAACCATTAACTCTTAAGGTCCAGGCTGAACGAAGCTCAAACTCTCGTAGTGGGCGGAGTACAGCAATTGATATTAGTTTTGGCACGGCAGACAAAGCGTTTAATGATCTACGCTCTATTATTGATGAATTAACAGAGGCCGTAGAAAAAGAGGCGGAATTGATGGCCCAGGAGGCACTTGGTCAATCAAAAAGGAGTATGAATGCAACAATAATTACTTCCTTGATTGGCATTGCAATATGCCTCTTGGTAAGCTTCCTGTTACCTTCCTCAATAAGCAGAATCATTAATCGAATTACAGAGCGAGTTAAAGATATTGCCTCAGGACAAGGTGATTTAACCATCCGTATTGAAGTTAAACATAAGGATGAATTAGGTATATTATCTGGAACATTTAACCAGTTTTTAGACAAATTACAAGAATTGATAATTAAAATTGTCAATTCTTCTGGTAATGTTTTAAGTGCAGCAGATAACTTAAGTTCCAATACCAAAGAAAACCATCAAAATATTACAGAACAACAAAAAGCTACCGATGACGTTGCAGCCTCTATTACTCAGTTAACTTCATCTGTTCAGGAAGTTGTAACAAATACAGCCAATGCTGCTGAAGTGGCTAATAAAGCAATGAATAGCTCCAAAAAAGGTCAATCTATAGTAGCTGAAACCATATCTGAAATTAAAGATCTTGCGAGTCAAATAGAAAGTACTTCTAAAGTCCTGCAAACATTACAGGAACACAGTGAAAATATTGGCTCTGTTCTTGATGTAATAAAAGGAATCGCAGAGCAAACTAACTTATTGGCCTTAAATGCAGCCATTGAAGCTGCCCGTGCTGGTGAACAAGGCCGTGGTTTTGCAGTAGTTGCTGATGAAGTCAGAACTCTGGCAGTAAAAACACAAGAATCTACTGCTGAAATTGAACAGATGATAGACAGGTTGCAGTCAGGAGCTAAAAATGCTGTCAAGGTTATGTCAGAAGGACAAGAAAAAGGCGTATCAGCTGTATCTATTGCCTCTGAAGCAGGACAGTCACTAAATGATATTATAGAGGCGATTGAGGTTCTGAATAATATGAATATGCAGATTGCCGATACCGCTAAAGAACAAGGCAATGTTAGTGAATCAATTGATAAAAGTATCCACCAAATAAGTCACATTGCTGGTATTACTTCTGAAAACTCCAGCAAAAATGAAAGTTCCTCCAGTGAACTCAATACTTATGCAACAGAGTTACAAAGATATGTTAAACAATTTAAAGTTTAATTCAACGTTAGTTTGTAGTGGCTCCGAGCCGTTCTATTTACATACTGGGGAGCCATATCAGGATGTTGTTCATCCAGTTCAATCACTAGTTCATGAACATCAGCCCACCTTAAAGCCATACCTATTTCCCCACTAATGATTTTCAGAAACCATATTAATAGTATATTTCGGGATTTCAATCACCAGATCTTCATCCGCAACCACTGTCTGACAACTGAGTCGGGAGTCTGGTTCAACCCCCCAGGCTTTATCTAAAAAATCCTCTTCAAGCTCGGAGGCTTCTTCCAATGAATCAAAACCTTCCCGAACTATTACATGGCAGGTTGTACAGGCACATGATTTTTCACAGGCATGTTCAATCTCAATATCATTTTCCTGAGCAGCATCACAGATTGTAATACCTGGTTCTACTTCAATTACAGCACCCTCAGGGCATATTTCTTCATGTGGTAAAAAAATTAACTTTGTCATTTTCCGGCCCTTTGGCTTACTTAATATTTTTGTAGCTATTCAGCGTGTTTAGATTTTGCCCGAGTTCAAGGCACAATGCCTGCGGCACCTCAAAGAGGCGCACGGCCCTTTTTTGAGTACGAAAATAACGCAGAAATCGGGCAAAAGATGAATGCGCTGAGTAGTTACATATCTTTAACACTTTGCCCGGATAAAGCCAGATTAATACTGACATCCATCCGACGCTGTGCAAATTCTGCAGTCACTTTATCGACTGCCTCAATTTTTAATTTAATAGCACGTTGATTATTTTCCTGAGCAACTTCAACCAGTTCATCAATTGCCTGACGAATTTCATCTCTTTCATCAGACGAGAGTAACTTGTCACCATCTTCATCAAGTGCTGCATTTAATGCTTCAACAACCCGGCTGGCTTCCACTTGTTCTTCTCTCAGTTTTCTGGCATCAATATCATCCTGAGCGTAGCTGAAAGAATCTTTGAGCATGGTTTCAATTTCACCATCACTCAGACCATAAGAGGGCTTAACCTGAATACTGCTTTCAACACCTGAGGTTTCTTCTCTGGCAGAAACTGCGAGCAGACCATCGGCATCAATTTGAAAAGTCACTCGGATCCTGGCCGCACCGGCAACCATCGGAGGAATACCTCTTAACTCAAACCGTGCCAAAGAACGACAGTCACTGATCAGCTCTCTCTCACCCTGCACAACATGAATCGCCATCGCAGTCTGACCATCTTTAAAAGTGGTAAAATCCTGCGCACGAGCAACAGGGATGGTAGTATTTCTATGAATAACTTTTTCAGCCAGCCCACCCATAGTTTCCAGACCAAGTGACAGAGGAGTCACATCCAGCAGCAGCATATCTTCATCGGATTTGTTACCCACCAGAATGTCGGCCTGACGTGCAGCACCAATGGCAACCACTTTATCCGGGTCAAGATCCACCAGAGGCTCGGTAGAAAAGAATTCACCCACTATTTGGCGCACTAAAGGCACTCGGGTGGAACCACCGACCATAACAACATCCTGAATGTCATCACTGTCGATATCAGCATCACGCAAAGCTCTACGACAGGAAACCAGAGTTTTTCTTATCAGCGGTTTAATTAACTTTTCAAAATGCTCACGGGATAATTCAGCCTCCCATATTTTTCCTTCGCCAATATCAAGAGAAAAAGCAAAGTGGTCTTGCTGGCTTAAAGCTTCTTTTGCCTCTCGGGCAGTATCAAGAATTTGACGTAATAAAGACGCTTCGGGTTCATTGATCTGAGCTTCCTCAAGGATCCAGTCCGTAATAATATAATCTATATCATCACCACCCAGAGCAGAATCACCTGCAGTGGATAACACTTCAAAAATACCCCGTGTTAATTTTAATATAGAAATATCAAAGGTACCGCCGCCCAGATCATAGATCACATGGATACCTTCACTGCCTGTATCCAGTCCATAAGCAACTGCGGCGGCAGTCGGTTCATTAATTAAGCGTAAAACGTTGAGTCCCGCCAGCTTTGCCGCATCTTTTGTCGCCTGCCGCTGAGCATCATCAAAGTAGGCTGGGACCGTAATAACCGCACCAGTGAGATCACCACCCAAAGCATCTAGCGCACGCTGCTTCAAAGCCTTTAAGATTTCTGAAGAAACTTCTACAGCACTGATATTACCCGCAATAGTGCGAATTCTGGGTACTACGGAATCACCTTCCGTAACAAAATCATAAATGGCATGTTTCTTTACATCATCCAGGCCGCGTCCCATATAACGCTTAGCTGAGACAATCGTATTTTGCGGATCTTTGGAAGCATTTTGCTGCGCAATAAAACCCACTTGCGTTTGATAACCCTGCTCATTTTTACCTTTAAACTGGACCACGGAAGGCAGTAAATGCTGATCATTTTCATCAGCAATAGTCTGTGCCAGACCACTTTTAACAGTGGCTACCAGGGAATTTGTCGTCCCGAGATCGATACCAATTGCTAATTTATGTTGGTGGGGTGCTGTAGTCTTCCCAGGTTCTGATATTTGTAATAAAGCCATATTTTATTATTTAATTAAGTTATTATTATTTAATATTAAATCTGTATTTCAAAGAGATTGATAATCGTTAGAACTGGATTGATAATAGTTAAAACTGATCAGCCAGATCTTCTTCTTTATTCAGACATTCTTCCTGCAATCGATTTAAAAACTGCATCTTTAATACTTCAGCTTTCGCTTCTTTTAATAGTGAGTCATCATTTTCTGAGTCCGACTCAGAGAGCAGTTTTGAAAATAAACCACCCAGGTGATTAATTGTTCGCTTAATACGAGCATTCACATCATCTAAGATAACATCCAATTCACTCAGCGGATCATCTTTCGCAACCACTTCGGATAAGTTTTCCCTTAATTCCATCTGCTCCATTAAAAAAGCTGGATCAATACTTGTATCATTATCACTTAATTCAATGCCATGGAGTGATAATAGATAGATTGAGCGCCGCAAGGGATTTTTCAATGTTTCCAGAGCATCATTTATCCATGCTGCCTTCTGAACTGACAAGCGTCGTTCCAGATCACCTGCATTGGCAAATTTATCAGGATGTACTGTTTTTTGAAGCTCATGATAATTTTGAGTCAACGTAGTTTTATCAATATCAAAACTAATGGGTAAACCCAACACACTGAAATAATTATCTGCACCGGTATCTAAATTATTTTTCATTGGGGTTTTGCCTGAAGGATAAATGGGTTATTAAAAAGCGTTTGTTTGCTCCCATGTGAAACCACGGAAACAAGAAGAAATAGGAGATAAGGGAAGGTTACCAGACGTTGAAACTCTTAGCTTACTAGACGTTGAAACTCTCACCTTACTAGACGTTGAAACTCTCACCACAGCCACAAGCATCTTTAACATTGGGGTTATTAAACTTGAACCCTTCGTTAAGACCTTCACGGCCATAGTCCAGTTCAGTGCCGTCAATGTATATCAGGCTTTTGGGGTCAACAATGATTTTTACACCCTTGTCCTCAAAAACGTTATCATCATCTTCAACTTTATCTGCAAATTCAAGAACATAACCCATTCCAGAGCAACCATTGGTTTTCACGCCCAGACGTAATGCCTCACCCTTGCCGCGATTGTCAATAAACTGAACTACATGTTTTGCTGCTGCTTCTGTTAATGTAATTGCCATAAATAAACCTTTTAGCTGGGCTGTTTTTCCTGATAATCAGTAATTGCGGCTTTGATAGCATCTTCAGCCAGAACTGAACAATGAATTTTAACAGGAGGCAGCGCCAGTTCTTCTGCAATATCTGTATTTTTAATTTGACCGGCTTCTTCCAGAGTTTTGCCTTTTACCCACTCCGTCACCAGCGAACTGGACGCAATTGCTGAACCACAACCATAAGTTTTAAACTTAGCATCTTCAATAATACCATTTTCATCAACTTTGATCTGTAAACGCATCACGTCACCACAGGCTGGTGCACCGACCATACCAGTGCCAACACCTGATTCATCATTATCCATAGTACCCACGTTACGTGGATTTTCATAATGATCCATTACTTTATCACTATAAGCCATTGTCATTCACCTCAAATTTATATTATCAGTCACTACAGAGCAGTCACTATTATTAATGTGCGTTCCACTGGATCGATGAGATATCAATACCGTCTTTGTACATATCCCATAGTGGTGAAAGCAATCTCAATTTATCCACTTTCTCTTTCAATAAACCAATAGTGTAGTCAACATCTTCCTCTGTGGTAAAACGACCAATACTAAAACGAATTGAACTATGAGCTAATTCATCGTTACGACCAATGGCTCTAAGCACATAAGAAGGCTCCAGACTTGCTGATGTACAGGCAGAACCAGAAGAAACCGCCAAAGAGTCTATGGCCATCAATAAGGACTCACCTTCAACAAAGTTGAAGCTCAGATTCAGGTTATGAGGCACACGATGTTCCAGATTGCCATTCACATAGAGCTCCTCCATGCTTTCAAAACCTTTTAATAAACGGTCGCGTAATGCCAGAATCCGCTTGTTTTCTTCAGCCATTTCTTTTTTAGCAATTTTAAAGGCTTCACCCATACCGACAATTTGATGTGTTGCCAGTGTGCCGGAACGCATACCACGTTCATGACCACCACCATGCATTTGAGCTTCAATACGTATTCTTGGTTTACGACGTACATATAAGGCACCAACTCCCTTTGGGCCATAAACCTTATGGGCAGAAAGTGATAATAAGTCCACTTTAAGTTTTTTCAAATCAATTTCAGTCTTGCCAGCACTTTGAGCCGCATCAACGTGAAAAATTATTTTTCTTGAGCGGCACAGTTCGCCTATCGCTTCAATATCCTGAATAACACCAATTTCATTATTAACATGCATAATAGACACTATAATAGTATCGTCGCGCATTGCAGCTTCAAGCTTAGAAATATCAATGAGCCCATCTTCTTCAGGATCAAGATATGTGACTTCATAACCTTCACGTTCCAGTTGGCGACAGGTATCCAGAACTGCTTTATGTTCAGTTTTGGATGTAATAATGTGCTTACCACGTTTGGAATAGAAATGTGCCGCACCTTTAATTGCCAGATTATCCGACTCAGTCGCACCCGATGTCCAGACAATTTCCTTAGCATCTGCATTAATCAAGGCAGCCACATTTGCTCTTGCTTCTTCAACAGCGGTTTCAGCATCCCAACCGTATTTATGAGAACGTGAAGCCGGATTTCCAAAAGTTCCATCCATCGTAAGGTAGTGACACATTATTTCAGCAACCCGTTTATCAACCGGTGTTGTTGCTGAATAATCCAGATATATTGGTGAACTCATTACTAATTCCTATCATCAATTTTCATGATCACCTCGGGATGATCATTGCTTTACTTTTAAATGCTGTCACACAGGTTGTATCAACCAACCCGTTTTTAAAAGCATCCAATTAATCTTTTAGAGCCCTGCTACATCAGGCTCTTTTAATGTCTCTTCAATCAATCCAATATTATTCCTCTTCATAGGCATAACGCCATCCTGGCGCTTGGCAACTTCTCTAACTGCCTGTTTTTCAACCAGGCTTCCCAATGAAATATTAGCCAGAAACTCAAAAATTTGATCACTCAGGTCACACCAGAGTTCATGAGTTAAACATCTTTCTTCATGCTGACAATTACCCTTACGCTTGCAGCGTGTCGCGTCAACGGTCTCATCAACTGCAGCAATAATTTCAGCAACAGCAACGTCTTCAGCAGGCCGGCTCAGACGATAGCCGCCGCCCGGACCTCTGGCACTGTCAACCAATGCATTTTTTCTTAACTTAGAGAACAGTTGCTCCAGATAAGAAAGAGAAATTTCCTGACGTTGAGAAATATCAGACAAAGTAATTGGGCCATGTTCGTAGTGAAGCGCTAAATCCAACATTGCTGTAACAGCATAGCGTCCTTTTGTGGTCAATCTCATTGGTCTATTCCTATATTTTTAAAAAATTATTAGTTGAGTCTAAAATAACCAAGTGTTTCAGTCAAGTATATTTTAGAATAACCAAGCATTATAGTCAAGTATTTTTAAAAGGTCTTTAGAGCTATTCATTATCATCATTTTTTGCCGAGTTTATCCTGGAACGAACTGATATTTTCGTATCCATATGAACAACGTGAACATTATCTTCAGCTTTATTTCCCACAGCACCACTGCAAATATCCTGAGCAGGACAGATTTCCGGATGCTCATCAATTGGTGTTATCTCGCAAATGTGGACATCAGGGATGCTGATCTCTGGAAACTCCGCGTCAATAGAACGAATTGCCGTACACATTTTATCCAGCTTATCATCGACTGAGTGCATATGATCCAACATGCAGTTGATTGCATGAGCAACTGGATCAGGCATTTCACTGGATGTTCCATAAGCATCAAAGCCAATTTTTTTAGCCATATTCTCACGCTTTCCGTCATTTGGATGCGTCTTCTTTTCCGTATCCGCTCCAGAGCTCTCTTGAGAGCTGCCCGGATTCGAAATCACACGGCCGGGTATACCGACAACCGTACAGGATTCCGGTACATCTTTTACCACGACCGCATTAGAACCCACCCGCGACCCATCTGCCAAAGTGATGGGTCCTAAAACTTTTGCACCAGCACCCACGACTACATCATTACCAAGAGTGGGGTGGCGTTTTCCTTTATCCCAGGAGGTGCCGCCTAATGTCACTCCATGATATAGGGTGCAGTCATCACCGATGATAGTTGTTTCACCAATCACCACACCCATGCCATGATCAATAAAAAAACGCCGACCAATCTCTGCTCCCGGATGAATTTCAATACCGGTAAATAGTCTTGCCATCGAAGAAAAAAAGCGAGCCAGCCATTGCAGGTTCCAGTTCCAAAGACGATTATTCATACGATAAAATATCATCGCATGCACACCCGGATAGGTCGTTAATACTTCAAAATAGTTCCGCGCAGCAGGGTCACGCTCAAAAACACACTGAATGTCTTCTTTTAAGTGTTCAAACATAAGCACTCAGGCATAGGTGTTAAACACGGGTATTTTCTCATCACATAAGCCTCAACAGCAGGAAATAAAAGAGCCATATTATTAAAGACTATGTATTTTACTAGGAAATAACAAAACACTCAATCTTTAACCAAAGGGGAAACCCGACATATATCAAAAAAATGGTTAAAATTTATGCATTGGGGTAGGTTTAAGGAAGTGCATAGAGCAATAAATATGAATTTAATTTACAACTTCAGCTTCTGAGTTTTATTTAAAATACCCCGCAAAATATTGAGTTCTTCTTGCTTTAAACGGATGCGGTTATATATGTGGCGTAGTTTGGGCATCAGTTGTGGTGATTGCTGCAGATGCAAAAAATCAATATCTATCAGGGTTTGCTGCAAATGTTGATAATAGCGCTCCATATTTTCGCTGGATGCGTATTCTTCTGATCCCCCAATATCCTGTTCACTCTTATTTACCTCTATCGACGTATCCGTCTGATTGAATGTTCGAAGTGACATCATGACTTCATAAGTCACTATCTGAACGGCTGAAGCCACGTTTAATGAGCTGTAGTCAGGATTAGTGGGAATATTAATCAGCTTATGGCACAGACCAATTTCATCATTGGTCAATCCTGTTCTTTCACGCCCAAAGACCAGTGCAACCTCATGCTGCTGCGATTCGGCAATGGATAAAACACCTGCATCACGGGCATCAATAAATTCATGCTGAATTTTTCGCTCTCGAGCAGTGGTGCCTAAAACCAGCCGACAACCTTGCAGAGCTTCTTCAAATGAAGAGCAAACTGTGGCCTGTGACAATAAATCATCCGCTCCGGATGCCATTGCTGTGGCTTCATAATTAGGAAATTGTTTAGGATTAACCAGATAAAGGCGGCTAAGCCCCATGTTTTTCATCACTCTCGCTGCAGCACCAATATTACCGGGGTGAGAGGTATTAATCATAACAATACGAATGTTATTCAGGCTCATCTATAATCCATTTTTGTTAATAGAAATTTGAACAAGAGTTTACTATAAATTTTTGTGCTTTTGATGAATTACGGCAAAACGAGCATAGTGGAAAGCATTAAGACTTATGAGAAGCAGCAATTAATGATAATTTTAGCATGAAATCAGGACTAAATGGGTGAAGAGTCATCATGATTAATTAATCTTTATAACTGATTTTTCCAATAAATGCGTGCTCAATATTTGTCTTCACTCGGGTTATTTGTGCATTTTTTTCAGAGTATTTTGAATCAAACACAGTAGTGTCCGCCAGACTGAGTTCAATGTATTTTATCGGACGATATCCCAGTCTTAAATCAACCCGATGCATTCGCGAACGACTAGTGGTTTGTCCTGTATAATATTAACTAAACTCAATATCTACTTTTTCATTCAAATTATAATAATAACTGAGGAAGTCTGAGTTTTCTGGAATAATTTCAGCATCAATTTTTTCTATAGTTATTTAATAAATTTAGCAACAGAAAGTGAAGTTTAGTATCGGTTGATGTTATAATATGCCGCTTATATGCTCTTTAACTTTTTATTTTGCCGCCTTCAGTTTTAAGCTTAGTTCTTTACTCTAACTAAAACAGGCATCAGCATTTTTATGGGGAATTCCAAATGCATCCTATGCTCAATATTGCAGTTCGCGCAGCTCGCGCAGCTGGCACAGTTATTTACCGCTCCATAGATAAAGTTGATAATTTAAAAATTACCACCAAAGCTGCAAATGATTTTGTCAGCGACGTGGATCGTCAGGCCGAAATGGCCATCATCGAGATCATTAAAAAAGCCTATCCCGAACATTCAATAAAAGCAGAAGAAAATGGCTTGCTTGGTGGTGATGAAAAGTTTCAATGGATTATTGACCCTTTAGACGGCACCACCAATTTTCTTCATGGCTTCCCACAATTCGCAGTATCTATCGCCTTTAAACAAAATGGCCGCCTGTCTCAGGCTGTTGTCTTTAACCCAGTCAACCAGGAACTTTTTACTGCCAGTCGTGGTGAAGGCGCCATGCTGAATGATCGCCGCATCCGGGTCAGCAAACAGAAAGGTCTTGAGGGCGCATTATTAGGTACGGGGTTCCCATTTAAAGATCAGCAGCATCTGGATCCTTATCTGGCAACCTTTAAAGCCTTGTTTCCCATGACTGCAGGCATCAGACGTCCCGGCTCCGCCGCTCTTGATCTGGCTTATGTCGCAGCAGGACGTCTTGACGGCTTCTGGGAAATTGCTTTAAATGACTGGGATATGGCAGCAGGTGCATTATTAATCACGGAAGCGGGCGGACTGGTCAGTGACTTCTCAGGCGGTGAGGATTTCCTTGAAACGGGTAATGTTGTGGCAGGAACACCAAAGGTCTTTAAAGAAATACTACAGACCATCAAACCACACCTCAGCCCTGAATTAGTCAGGTAGAGCAGACTTCGTCCAGAGTCGTATGTCTGTAGTCTATTGTCAAAATCAAGAGTTCAAAAAAGCAAAATTGCTTTTGCTTTTTTGACTAGAGGCTACTGACTTCCAGCCTCTGTTATACCTCTTCGTAAACTTCTTCTTCCTGCCCGCCTTCGCTTTTAACCGGGGCTAAATCTTCTTTACTGATCCCCATTGAGACCAACACTGAACTTGCAACATAGACAGATGAATAGGTACCAACCATAACACCGGCTAACAATGCTGTTGCAAAACCATGAATGAGCTCACCACCAAAGATAAACAACGAAAATAAAACCAGTATTGTAGTAAATGAGGTAATTAATGTTCGTGATAACGTCTGATTTAATGATGCATCAATCACTGTAACAGCATCGCCTTTACGGATCTTACGAAAATTTTCCCGAATACGGTCAAAAACCACAATCGTATCATTAAGCGAATAACCAATCACTGCAAGAATTGCCGCCAGTACGGTCAGATCAAACTCAATCCCAAACAGTGCAAACATTCCTAAAACCAGAATAACATCATGTGCCAGTGCAGCAACTGAACCCAGAGCAAAGCGGTACTCAAAGCGAAGTGCGACATAAATCAAAATACAAATCAGAGCGGCTAACATGGCAATACCGCCTGTTTCGGTCAATTCTTCACCCACTTGAGGCCCGACAAACTCAACTCGACGATTTTCAACAGTTGAGTTTTCTGCTCTTAATAATTCAAAAAGTTCGGTTGAAATATCAGCATTGGATATGCCTTCTCTGGGTGCAACACGGATAAGTACCTCCTGAGGGGTGCCAAAATGCTGCACAATGGCATCATCAAAGCCATTACTATGCAGTTTATCTCGGATAGGTGACAAATCTATCTGGGTTGGATAAGCAACTTCCAGTAAAGTGCCGCCCGTAAAATCAAGTCCCAGCTGTAAACCACGAAAAGCCAGTGAAGCTAATGCAATGATAATCAGGACCAATGAAATCATCATTGCAATTTTGCGTTGAGCCATGAACTTAATATGTGTATTTGTGAATATCTGCATAATTTTTATCTATTAATTCTTTTTTAATTTAACTATTAATCAGCCATTTCCAAACAGGTATCTAGATGGACAACTCTTTAATACGTTTGCCGCCATAAGATAAGTTAATTACTGCACGAGTGACCATGATGGCAGTAAACATTGAAGTGACAATACCAATGGACAATGTCACAGCAAAACCTTTAATCGGTCCGGTGCCGACAACAAAAAGAACAAATGCCGCAATCAGTGTGGTTATATTCGCATCAGCAATGGTCATCAGGGCTTTTTCATAACCAGAATGAATACTGTTCTGAGGTGAGTTGCCATTGCGTAATTCTTCACGAATACGCTCAAAAACCAATACATTGGCATCAACGGCCATTCCCACAGTCAGAACAATACCAGCTATTCCCGGCAAAGTCAGAGTCGCCTGTAAAATAGATAAAACAGCCACAATGATGATAAGGTTCAAACCCAAAGCCAGATTTGCCACCATGCCGAATTTACGATACCAGAATGCCATAAAAAACAGCACTGCAATAAAGCCGATAATAACTGATCTAAAACCTTTATCAATGTTATCCTGTCCCAGGCTCGGACCAATAGTACGTTCTTCAATAATGTAAACCGGCGCTGCAAGTGCCCCCGCTCTTAACAGCAGTGACAAGTCATTGGCTTCCTGAACACTGTCCAGACCAGTGGTCTCAAAGCGATTGGAGAAATGACCACGGATAACAGCATTACTGATAACTTCTTCTGTGGTATGGCGTTTAAATTTTGTTTTGCCATTTTCATCTTTGAGCACATTGCCTTTGTCATCTCGCATTGTTTCCTGTTTGGTTTCCAGATAAACAACAGCCATACGTTTGCCAATACTTTCCTTAGTAAAAGCACCCATGCGTTTACCGCCATAACCATCCAGTGACACATTTACTTTAGCACCGCCGGTATCCGGATCAATTCCTGCCTGAGCATTGGTGACATGTTCACCAGTGGTAATAACCTGTTTTTTCAATAAGACTGGTACGGATGCTATAACACGACTGCCTTCATGACGTTCGCGGGTATAATAAATTTTTGAACCTGCTGGTACCCGGCCATTTAAAGCCTGCTCAACTGTATGCTCTTCATCCACGGCACGGTATTCCAGTGTTGCGGTTGCCCCCAGAATATCCTTCGCACCAGCAGTATCCTGAATACCCGGCAGTTGAATAACAATACGATCTTCACCCTGCTGTTGAATAATAGGCTCAACCAGACCATGAAACTTTTCATCAATACGCTTTCTCAGGGTCGTAACATTTTGTTTCAGTGCAAATAGCTTCAACTCTTTAAGTTTTGCCTCACTCAGGCGGCCCCGTAGGAAAAAAGATTGTCCTTCATCTTTTTCATCAAAGCTGATATCACGCATATCGCGCTCCAGGATCGCCAGACCCTGTTCACGTAATGCTTCTGTTTTAAAACGAATGCTAATATCATTAGCAACTCGTTTACTACCAAGATAGCGAACCTTGCCTTTACGCAGTAATGAACGTGAATCACTGACATAGGTATTCACTGACTTAATCACGGCAGCTTCCATATCAACCTGCATCAAAAAATACACTCCGCCACGCAGATCAAGCCCCAGATACATGGGTTGAGCATTCATATCCAATAACCACTGAGGAGTTGCTGTCGCCAGATTCAATGCCACGGCATAATCATCACCTAATTCTTTTTCAGCAACTGTTTTGGCTTTTTCCTGATCCTCTTTGGTATTGAAACGAAACAGTAAACCAGTGCTCAAAAACTTGGCATTACGATAGTGTATGCCTTCACGTTCGAAGGTTTTAGCAACCCGACTCAGAGTGTTCTCGTCAACTTCAACACCTCGTGCCGAAGCGGCAACTTGTAATGCAGGATCTTCGCCATAAATATTAGGTAAGGCATAAAATGCGCCCAGAAATATAATCAGGGCGATGAGAAGATATTTCCAAAATGGATAATGATTTAGCATATTTTTTCTTTTTAATTGGGAGTTTCTTTAAGCTGAATAACAGGAAACATTAATCAATGCTTCCCGAAAGCTATCACCAAAAAGATGAACTAGTTTTTAATCGATTTAATCGTGCCTTTAGGCTGAATTGCACCAATAGCAGAACGTTGTACATTTAACTTAACATCTTGTGAGACTTCAATAGAGACAAAACTGTCATGAATGCCGACTACTTTTCCTAAAACACCACCATTTGTGACAACTTCATCGCCCTTTGCCAGAGCATCGACCATCTCTTTGTGCTCTTTTATTTTTTTGTTCTGAGGACGGATAAATAATAAATAGAAAATCAGAAAAATTCCGCCAAAAACCATTAGCTGTGAAATCACATCAGGTGCTGCAGAGGCAGCATTACCGCCTTCAGCCAGGGCATCTTCTATAAAAAAACTCATGTTATATCCTCAATTACTTTAAAAAATTATATATTGCTACTTAACTATCATCAAGATTATGTGGCGATATTATGCCATAAATTCAAGGGGTATAGTGGCTTATGTTTATATGTTTATATGTTTTTGCATACTAGCTTACCAAGAAACAAACTTAACAACTTACTCTTTCACCCTCCTTTTCTCATAGAAGGCCGCAACAAAATCATTAAACCGTTTATTGGCAATGGCATTTCTCATCCCCTGCATTAATTCCTGATAATAGTAGAGATTATGCAATGTATTTAAGTGAGAACCCAGCATCTCATTGGTTTTATCAAGATGACGCAGATAGGAGCGTGAATAATTCTGACAGGTATAACATTGACAGGTCTCATCCAGCGGGCGGGTATCAAACTGATGTTTTTGATTACGAATTTTTACCACACCCTGATGGGTAAACAAATGGCCATTACGTGCATTTCGGGTTGGCATCACACAGTCAAACATATCAATCCCGCGGCGAACGCCTTCAACCAGATCTTCCGGACGCCCGACTCCCATCAGATAGCGAGGTTTATCCTGAGGCATTTGTGCAGTAGTATGATCCAGAATTTTTATCATTTCTTCCTTAGGTTCACCCACAGACAAACCACCAATTGCATAGCCATCAAAACCAATGTCTTCCAGTTTTTTTAAGGATTCATCCCGTAAGTCAGGATACATCCCACCCTGGATAATACCAAACAGGGCGGCAGAGTCCTCAACGTTATTACTATAAGAGTCTTCAACTTTACTATAAGAGTCCTCAACGTTATTACTATAAGAGTCTTCAACTTTACTATAAGAGTCCCCAACGTTATTACTATTAGAGCCATCAGCCTTACGATCAAAGTCTTCAACTTTATTATCAAAGCTATCAGCATTACTACCAAAGCCATCACTCTGTGGAGCCAATGCAAAAAATTCATCTTTTGAACGTTTGGCCCAGCGCAGAGAAAGCTCCATTGAAATTTTGGCTTCTTCATAGGTTGCCGGGAATGGCGTACACTCATCGAAAATCATGGCAATATCAGAGCCCAGAATGCGCTGAACCTGCATGGATTCTTCAGGTCCCATAAAGACTTTTCTACCATCAACTGGCGAAGCAAAGGTCACACCCTGCTCTGTAATTTTACGTAATGCACCCAGGCTGAATACTTGAAAACCACCGGAATCAGTTAATATCGGCTTGTTCCAGTGCATAAAATTATGCAGACCATCATGCACCTTAATTACCTCCATTCCCGGTCTGAGGAATAAATGAAAGGTATTACCAAGAATAATCTCGGCACCAACAGACTCAACATCTTCAGGTGTCATGGATTTAACAGTGGCAACTGTTCCCACCGGCATAAAAGCCGGGGTTTGAATTGTGCCCCGGGGGAAACTTATCGCCCCCCTTCGTGCCGGACCATCAGTATTAAACAAATCAAATTTCATAATTCGGATTGACCTTATTTTGTGTTTTCTATCGCGCTATAACAGCAGCACGCTGGGGGCTGATAAACATTGCATCACCATAGCTGAAAAATCTGTATTTTTCGCTAATTGCATGCTGATAGGCTTTTTTGACATTATCCAGACCGGCAAAAGCGCTGATTAACATGATCAGAGTACTCTCTGGCAAATGGAAATTAGTCACCATAGCATCTACTGTTTTAAATCGATATCCGGGATAGATGAAAATATCAGTATCACCATGAAATTCTTCAATTATATCTTTCTCTTTCCCAAACAAAGAAGCACTTTCAAGACTTCTCATGGCAGTCGTACCTACGGCAATAACCCGTCTGCCTGACGCATGTGTCTGTTTTATTTTTACAACCGTCTCAGCACAGACATCCACATATTCTGAATGCATTTTATGATCCAGGATATTATCCACACGAACAGGCTGAAAAGTACCAGCCCCGACATGCAGTGTCACCCATGCAATCTCAACCCCCATTTCTCCAATGCGACTCAGTAACGCCTCATCAAAATGTAAACCTGCCGTGGGTGCCGCTACAGCCCCTTTTTCTTTTGCATAAACCGTCTGGTAGCGTTGTAGATCCGTTTTTTCATCTGCACGCTCAACATAAGGCGGCAACGGCATATGACCAAAGCGATCAAGCAGACCAAAGACCGTTTGTTCTTTTTCATCAATTAATTGCAAATGAAACAGATCACCCTGACGACCAAGCATTCTAACCTTAAATCCCAGATCCTCTATGCCTGAGTCTGGATCCGAATCAGTACCCAATTCAAGGACAGAGCCTTCTTTAGGTGATTTGCTGGCGCGTATCTGAGCCAGAAAAGACTGTTCATCCAGAACTCGTTCAACCAGAACTTCCAGTTTTCCACCGGTACTTTTTTTACCAAATAAACGTGCAGGTATCACCCTAGTATTATTAAACACCAGTAAATCACCCGGCTGTAATAGTTCAGGTAAGGACTTAAAAATACGATCCTCTAAATGGCCGCTATTCCCATCCAGACATAGAAGGCGGCTGTCCGTTCTGTTTTCCAATGGGTACTGAGCAATCAGCTCATCAGGTAATTCAAAATCAAATTCAGATAAATTCATAGCGGAGTATTTTAACAAAGATAGGCGCTCAGTACAGCAATGCTGATACTATGGAAAGGAATCCTGGAAAAATGGCAATAAAACTTGTCAGATTCATAAAATTCCCTATAATGGTGCTTCCATTTAATGCCGATGTGATGGAATTGGTAGACATAGGGGATTCAAAATCCCCCGCTAGCAATAGCGTGGCGGTTCGAGTCCGCCCATCGGTACCATACACAAGTCAATATATGAATCTGACCACTAAAAGCATAATATTAGATACTGCAATATCAGCCCTAATCACCTTATTGGGTAATGGCAGCTTTTATTCTTTTTTATTTCTGTTCGTCGTTATGTTTCTCCCGGTGATATTGATTTTTGTATCATTTGAAGAGTCACCATTCAAAGCACAGAAAAAAGATAAAGATTAGACCTGAAAAATTTAAAAATAAAAAAGGGGAGCACATGCTCCCCTTTTTTATTTTTGTAACTATACCAGCATGTTTAGATTTTTTGCTTACTCTAAGTGATGCTCTCCAGCCATTTCATTATAGAAAAAAACTACGGCTTATACGTAATATGAACTTTTTACTTCTTTCTTATGATTATTTTCATTTAGCTCTTATCCCTATATAATGATAATTCAATCGATAGAACAAGGAAATTATTATGATCACCGTAAATGAAGTGATGTCTGTGAATGTGCTCACAATGAAGGCTTCTGATAGTGTTTCTGCTGCCAGAAAACTTATGAATAAAGAAGATATTCGCCATATTCCTGTTGTTGATGATAATCAATACCCTATCGGCATAATTACTCAACGCGATATTCTTAGAGCCCAGGATTCAGAATTAAGCGGCGAGCACCATACAGTTGATGATAGTCAAATATCATTAGAACAAATCATGTCCCAAAAAATTTCCTATGCTCGTCCCAATGAGCCGCTAAGAAGTGCCGGGCTTAAGTTACAGAAACATAAGTATGGCTGCTTGCCTGTCATGGAAAACAATCAACTGGTAGGGATCATCACTGATTATGATTTTGTCGGTATTGCCATTAATCTAATCGAACAAATGGATCATAGCGATGACTTTGAGTGATCTAAAATGAAGAGTCTTTATTTATATTTAGCCATAATTATTGGCACATTGATCTTTTTAGGCTTTAAACTTTATCATCAAAGAAAACAGAAAAACCAGGCCTACGAGGAACGAGAAGATAATGTGTTCTATGATGCGGCAAAAAATATCAGGAGAGATTAAGGAAGGTCGTAAGTCACTAACTACGGACTTACGACAGTCTTTTATTTCTTTTATTTCATCATTCCCGGCATTATGATTTTCCGCACAGGTGCTTCAATGCTCTGCTGGCTGCCATCTTTAAATTCAAGGGTAATGGCTACTTTTTGATCAATTTCCAGCTTGTCATGCAAATCAATCAGCATGATATGCAATCCACCTGGCTTTAAAACTGTTTTACCCTTTGCCGGAATTTCAATAGCTTCCACTTTACGCATTTTCATCATGCCATCTTCATGAACATGTGAATGCAGCTCAACAACCCTGGAGACTGGACTGGCAGCATTAACAATAAAGCGTACTTTATCTGTGCTATTTTCAATCTGCAAAAAAGCAGCACTCACTGTTTGTCCTGGTGGAACGGCTCTGACATAGGGATCTACAATTGAAATACCATTTTCAGCCATAGCCGTATTTATTAGCAGAAGCAGGCTCATTGCAAAAGAAAGGTTGAGCAGAACAAAAAAATGAGAGACTATTGATTTCATAAAAACCTCTTAATTATTGATTTAGAAAGATTGCTTATTACTCAGAAGACTGTCCGCGAATAGAATATTTTCGTATTGCTTTCAGGATACCTTCCGCGGGAGTCGCATGTTCTAATCGCTCAACCAGGTGGCCCTGGGGATCGATGACATAGGTTTCTGATGAATGATCAACGGCATAATTTGCCGCTGACTCCTGTACTGCTTTACGATAAGCAACGCCATAACGGTCGGCAACTTCTCTTATCACTTCAGCAGTGTCGGTCATTCCGAGAATAGATGGATGGAAATATTGAGTATATTCTGATAGTTTTTGCACTGTATCTCTTTGCGGGTCAACACTGATAAAGATCCCCTGAACCTGGCTTAATTCTTTTTCATCCATCTGCATAAAGGCATTGGACATCATCGCCAGATTAGTCGGGCAAATATCCGGGCACATCGTATAACCAAAATAAACCAGCACAACCTTGCCTTGAAAATCATTCAAAGAAACAGGACCTGATAATGCCTGCAGTGTAAATTCTCCACCCTCTGGCTGAGAAATTTCAGCCAGATTATCCATTTGTTTATTATTGCTCCCACTTTCAGGCTGCCAGATAAAAAATACATAAAGGCAAGCCGCTATCAGGAAAAATATTAATAAGGATAAAAATTTATTCATTGGGATCCATTAATGCTTACTGGTGACAAAAATAAAGGGCGCAATATAAATTCCCTCATGGGTCTGAATATAAACATCAGCCTGCCATTCCATGCTATTACGTATACAAACAGGAAGCATCCCCTGCCCGCTATAGTGGACGGCTGTCTGGGCCTGCAGTTTGACATTATTTGGGCCCATATTCATGGTTGTTCCCTTAAAATCAATGGAAACGGCTTCTGCCTCCATATGATTAAGCTGCACATCGATATTAAATTTCTGCACCAGAGGAATAGGCCTTGGCTGGATATTGAGTGTGACCTCACCACCGCCGGGAATAGCCAGAGTACAAGCCATAACCTGGAGGTCACACGAGTTATCTGGCTCAATTTGCGCGATAATTGTGCTTTTTCTAGCTAATTCTATTTTGTAATACCCTGCAAAAATCAAGGCAAGCACTAAAAAACCAGAAAAAACTAACTTTAAGAGAGTCTTTTTATCCATTAGTAAATTCTAATCTATTTTGGCGGAGGATCATCTACCCCGGAGTAGATGTGTGATATGACACACTTTTGAGGAGGCTTTTGGAATGTTGAATTTTTAATTAAGAAAAAATTAAAAATTCAACATTTATATAGCTGTTCTGTTATTTGTAAAACTTTTTATAGCAATAATTGGTGGCATCAATAAAACCACCGATACTACCACAATCAAATCGCTTGCCTTTAAATTTGTAAGCCAGAACACAGCCTTCTTTGGCTTGTTTCAGTAAAGCATCAGTTATTTGTATTTCACCACCTACACCTGGCGTCGTTTCTTTTAAAATATCAAAGATATCAGGGGTTAATATATAACGACCTATAATAGCTAAGTTGCTGGGCGCATCTTCAGTGGCTGGTTTTTCTACCATATTAGTGATTTGAAAAATGTCATCGCGAATCATCTCACCTTTGATTACTCCATATTTATGCACGTCTTCCATGGGTACTTCTTCAACAGCAACAATGCTGCACCTGAATTGCTTATAGAGTTTTACCATTTGCGCCAGAACCCCATTTCCAGCCTCATCAGCGAGACAAAGATCATCAGCAAGAATCACAGCAAAAGCTTCATCACCAATCAAAGGCTCCCCGGTTAAAATGGCATGCCCTAAGCCTTTCATTTCAATTTGACGAGTATAGGAAAAACTACAGCTATCCATAATAGTTCTGATACCTTCCAGATACTGTTCTTTATCACTGCCTTCAATTTGATGCTCAAGTTCATAACTGACATCAAAATGATCCTCCATGGATCTTTTACCACGTCCTGTAACAATAGCCATATTAGTCAAACCAGCTTCCATAGCTTCTTCAACACCATATTGAATAAGTGGCTTATTGACCACTGGCAACATTTCTTTGGGCATGGATTTTGTTGCCGGCAGGAAGCGCGTGCCATAACCTGCAGCAGGAAAAAGACATTTTCTTATCATAGCAGTCCTATTAAATTTTCAATTTATTGTAAGTTAAAGGAATGAAGCAATTGGTAATTTTTTTGTAACTATTCAGCGTGTTTAAATTTTTTTGATTATATCAAACGTGCCTTCTTTTGTTAAAGAGAACGGTGATTATTTGCTAAAGAACAAATCAAAATCAGACTAATCTGACAAGATTTAGAGGATATACGAAATCAAATCACCAAATCCCCAGATTAAAGTGCCGATTATTAACAAATTAAAGCCGCATTTTCCCATGACCCAGGTTTCTTCTTCATGACTTTTATCATGGAGAAGAATTTTTTTTTGTCTGTCACTGGCCCAGTCTCTTTGAAAATTGCCATCATTTTGAACATTTCTATTCTGTCCCAGGCGATGGCTGTTTTCAATAATCTGGCTGGAGGTGAGGTAAATCCCTAAAATGACGATCAGCGCACCTGATCTTGAAAACCATTGCCAATCCTTAATGACATAACTGAAAGACAGGCTGAGAAAAAGTATCAGTGCAGAAAGAACATAAATAAATAATGTCTGTACCTTAAGATTTTTCTTGTTCATATAAAATCTCACATCTAAAATTCGTCTATATCTAAATCTGTTAAACCAGGAACGTTTCTCTCGGACTAACAGCAGAGATACTAGTCCATTTTTTTTATTCGAATCTTGCGACCTTTCTTTTTACCCCGGTTTGCTTCAACTTTGGCATTCTCAATTGATTCTATAATTCTATCAATGACTAACTGGGTCATTGCATGCGGCAGTAACCATCCCCAATTTCCCATGGCTTTTTTTTCTGCCATCTTATTGCTTAGTCCGGGGTTCTGTTTACTAATTTGTTCAATCAGCTGCAAAGTGATACATTTATCAATTCCCTTGCCATAGAGTTCTTTTTCAATATAGTGATAAAGATCTTCTTCCAGTTCAACCAATTCTTTTTTGGTGAATTCATCAGGAAGTGCCCTGAAGATTAAAGCTGAAACATAAGCCTCATAATCAACCCCCATTTTAACTATTCGAACAGCAATAGATTCCAAAGTATAATCAGTCGCATCCGGCTCCTTTAGAAATGAATTAATTGTCCTGTAGAGGCTTTTTTCCTGTTCCTCATTAAGATGTCCTTTAATTTGGGAATCAATTAGCTTTTCTAAAAACTGGTGTTGCTTGGGCAAATTCTCCATTGATTTCCTATAATAATTTATGACATATCATTTATCAAAATACTGGTGCTTGTTACCTTTCAGGAGTCAAAAACCAGACAACTTAGTAGTATTTTACAATTTATAGTACAAAATGCTCATTTTTTCTAAAAAAGAACGAAATAAGCCTTGCATATCCTGAAACATAAGGTAGATTATAAGTCTAAATAATAAGTAGTGTGCATAAATAACAAATGGATTTAATTGGGGGATGCTTCTATAACCCTCAGTATATTCAAAAGCTTATATAGATTTTTCTCTAAAACATTTATGTTATTACAGTCTTAGTATTTTTGTGAAACCTTTTTACATAAAAGCTCACAGGTCACAGACGTATTGACGCCGTAAAATCACTAAAAATAATAATAAAACCGATATTTTAAGTAGGCCTGGAGTTCATTTTATGTTTTTTTCGCGAAACATTTCACATTCTGTACACATACTATTCTTTTTTTTATGCTTAATCACCTTATCAGCCCAGGCAGCAGATAAAGAAACCTTTAAACCATTTGTACTCGCCGAACAAAACAATATGAGTATGGATGAAGCAAAATCCAAAATGGACAAGCTGATCAGACAATCCCCTTTTTCCATTATTGCAGAGTATTCACCTTATGATGACGCCTATATTTATGTGATCACCAGCGATGAATTAAAATCACTGGCCGCTGAAACAAAATATGGAGGCTTTGCTGCCCCTCAACGGATCAGTTTGACTAAAGTAAACAATCAAGTGCAAATTTCATTTACCAACCCGGTTTATATGCAGCATGTTTACCGTATGAGAAATGTTGACCTGCAACCTATTTTAGATCAAATGACTCAGGCATTTGGTTTTGAAAAATTTTTTGGCGGTGATGGCTTAAGTGCAAGAAAACTAAAACGCTATAAATACAGTTTTGGTTTGGAAGGTTTCAATTCTTTTTATGAATTACCTGAGTATGACACACATGTTAATGCATTAGCCGCGTTAATTGAGGGCTTTAATAAAAGAGACAGCGGCATTACTAAAGTCTATGAGATTAAAATTCCCGGCAAACAGCAAGTAATATTTGGTGTTTCAATGAATGAAAAAGAATCTGGGGAAGAAGCGCTGAATACACAAAAAACGATGGCAATTATTGATTACCTTAAGCTGAAGAGAACTGCTTATTTACCTTATGAAATAATGGTTGACGATAATCGTATTATCGCATTACATGCCCGTTTTAGAATTGCTGCTTACTTTTACGACTTAAAAATGTTCGGCCCACATGGTTTTGGTAAGTTATTTTCTACCCCAACGGCTTATAATAAAGCCTTTACTAAAGTTTCCGGCGGTGATACTCAACAACAAACAGAAATAGATGGTTTCGGTATCTAATCAGCACACAATAACAGGGGTGAACATTACTCGCCACCCCTGAACTTATGTAAACCCCTGCCCCATAATTTCCTGTAACTCGCTCCAGTCATTATTACAAATCCTTATAAGATAAATTTTTTGCTCACAGAGAAAGAGGATGCCTAATTCAGCAAAAGTAGAGTATAATGGTCAGTAATTCAGGATTATGATATGGAACCTGATACAACTTCATTCATGATTTAAGTATAGATTTAAATACAGTTTAATTCATTCATTTTAGTAACTACTCATTTTATATCAATCCTCTGACAGCATTTTCCCTAATTTCAAAGATAAAGTTTAAAGGCTACATTTATGCACGGTGACAAAGAGCTTCGCTCAAAAGTAAAATTAATTGGCTCTGCTTTAGGAGAAATCCTGAAAAAACAGTCTCATGATACTGTTTTTGATGTGGTTGAAGAACTCAGAACAGGCCATATTGAATTAAGGAAAGAGCATAATGAAGATAAACGTCAGCAGTTAATGCAACTCATTGAACAACTTGACTCACAAACATTAGAACAGGTTATTCGTGCCTTCAGCACCTACTTCAATCTGGTCAGTGTGGTCGAAGAAACTCATCAGCACAAAGAACGTCGTCGTCAGGCAAATAATGAAGAAATACTATGGGACGGCTCCTTCAGCCGAACATTAAACGAATTTCAGGAACAGAATGTTTCCGCAGAGCAATTTCAGGAACTATTAAATAATCTCTCTTATATGCCAGTATTTACTGCACACCCGACTGAGGCCAAACGCCGGACCATATTAGAATGTTTAAGCCGCATTTTTATTGCCATCAAAAACCTTGATGATCCACGCCTGGGCCAACGTCAAAAAGAAAACCTGACCAAAGAATTAAACAATGAGATACAGGTTCTCTGGAAAACTGATGAAGTCCGGGATGACAAACCCGGGGTTATTGATGAAGTTAAGAATGGTTTGTACTACTTCCGTGAATCTCTTTTTGATGCAGTTCCAGTAATTTACCAATACCTGGAAACAGCGATCCAACAAGTCTACCCGGATAAAGCAGAAGATTTTAAAATTCCAGCTTTTTTACACTTTGGTTCCTGGATTGGTGGTGATCGTGACGGCAACCCTTTTGTCACCGCTCAGATCACAGAAAAAACAGCTCACTACCAAAGCAGGGAGATCCTGAAACGTTACATCAATGATGTTGATAAACTGTCACATAAGCTAACCCATTCAATTGCTTTTTGCACCCCTACTTCAGACTTTATGGCATCATTAGAGGCTGATAACAGAACATATAGACACTTATTTGAACAGCGCCCCAATCTTTTTTTTACTGAGCCTTATCGCCGAAAACTTTTTATCATTAAATATAAACTGTCATACCGCATGGAACAGGTTCAGGCAAAAATTAAAGGCAGCCAACCACTGTCAAATTATCGTGGATATAATAATGAAGATGATTTTTATCATGATCTAAAGCTGATCCATGATTCTCTTTGTTCACACAATGACTGTGAGCTGGCCTATGGATCATTACAGGATTTAATTCGTCTTGCTGAAACCTTTGGTTTTTTTCTGGAACACCTGGATGTTCGTCAGGAATCAACCCTGCATACTGAAGCAGTAGCTGAATTACTGCAATGTATGGATCTGACTTCTGATTATAATGAGTTAAATGAAGATGAGAGGATCACTCTCCTGTCAAAACTAATTGATCAGGATGAAGTGCTGCATATTAATCAGGGCAATCTCACTGAAGCAACTTTAAATATCATTCAGGTTTTTGATGTTGTGCTCCGTCTACGCCGAGAAATCAGCCCAAAACTATTTAACCAGTATGTTATTTCCATGACTCATTCGGCCAGTCATGTTATGGAAGTCATGTTTTTATCTAAGTTAACGGGTCTTTTGGGAAAAGATAACGAAGGTAAACCATATTGTTATATTACGGTTTCGCCTTTATTTGAAACAGTGGAAGATTTAGAGCATATTGAACCCGTCATGTCTGCATTGTTTGACAATAAAATTTACAACAAGTACCTCAAATCAGCCGGCAACCTGCAGGAAGTCATGCTGGGTTATTCTGACTCTTGCAAAGATGGCGGTATTCTGGCTTCCAGCTGGAATCTTTATGGTGCTCAAAGGCGAATTACTGAACTGGCCAAAGAGAAACAAATTGATATTCGTCTGTTTCATGGTCGTGGCGGCACCATTGGCCGCGGCGGCGGCCCGACTCATGAAGCCATTCTGGCCCAGCCTTTTGGCTCCGTCCATGGTCAGATTAAATTTACTGAACAGGGTGAAGTACTGTCTAATAAATACAGCAATAGTGAAACAGCCATATTTGAACTGGTTATGGGCATCAGTGGATTAATGAAATCCAGCAGCTGTTTAATTAAGTCTGAACGAGATGATAACCCGGATTATCTGGAGACCATGATTGCGCTGACTCAAATTGGCGAGCACCAATATCGGACACTAACTGATAACACTCCTGGATTTTTAGACTATTTTTATGAAGCCACACCGGTAAGCGAAATCGGTATGATGAATATCGGCTCACGACCTTCCCATCGAAAAACCGGGGATCGTTCAAAGAACTCTGTCCGTGCTATTGGCTGGGTTTTTGGCTGGGCACAATCACGCCATACCTTGCCTGCATGGTATGGTATTGGTTCAGCTTTGAGCCAGTATATTAAGCAGGATGCTAAAAACCTCCAGCGCCTGCAAAATATGTATCAAAACTGGCCTTACTTCAGCACCCTGCTTGATAATACTCAAATGGCACTTTATAAAGCCGATATGGACATCGCAAAAGAATATTCTGAACTTTGCCTTGATACAAACACCCGGGACAGTATTTATCCTCTTATTAAAAATGAATATGATCTCACCGTTGAAAGTATTTTTAGTGTCGCTCAAATCGAAGATTTATTAGAACATAACCCAGCTTTAAACCTGTCTTTACGCCGCCGTCAGCCTTATCTGGATTCACTGGTTCATGTCCAACTGACACTATTAAAGCGTCACCGTAATAAAGAGCTGACCAATGAAGAGCAAGATCTCTGGTTGAGCCCTCTTTTACGCTCAATTAATGCCATTGCTGGCGGTATGAGAAATACCGGTTAAAATACTATTAAAGAGCCTTCAGCAAAATAAAAAATAGTTAAGGAATTAGTTTATGCTTATTGTTATTTCACCTGCTAAAAAACTGGATTTTGACAGTTTACCGCAAACTGATGATTTCACCATCCCGGATTGCCTTTCTGATTCCAGTGAATTAATTAATACTCTGAGAAATTATTCAGCAAAGCAATTAGAAAAGCTAATGCATCTCAGCACTAATCTGGCACAATTAAATTTTGATCGTTACCAGGACTGGCATTTGCCCTTTAAACCTCAAAATGCAAAACAAGCTATTTTAACGTTTAAGGGTGATGTTTATGCCGGGATGAATATCGAAAGCTTTTCTGATGATGACTTAAATTTCACCCAGGCTCACTTACGAATTTTATCCGGATTATACGGCCTGCTGCGACCACTGGATCTGATGCAGCCCTACCGTCTGGAAATGGGTACCCGTCTGGAGAATAGTCGGGGTAAAAATCTCTATGAATTCTGGGGAAGTCAGATCACTGAACTATTAAACAAACAACTCAAAGACATTGGCAGCCAGACATTAATTAATTTAGCCTCTAACGAGTATTATAAATCGGTCAAACATAAAGACATTAAAGGACAAATAATAACCCCCATCTTTAAAGAAAAAAGAGACGATGGCAGTTATAAAATTATTGGCATTTATGCAAAAAAAGCACGTGGTATGATGAGTGCTTATATCCTGAAAAACAATATGGAAAAAGCCGAACAAATAAAAAATTTTACTGAAGCAGGCTATTCCTATAGTCCTGACTTATCCACTGACACTGATTGGGTCTTTTGCCGTGGCTAGTTACCACAACATTTGCAACAGAGTAGACACTTTTTGACAACTTCAATTTAATTTTTTAGTTATAAAACACTTTTTGTTATACTATTGTAAAAATTTGATGTATTTTCTTTTCTGATATTTTAGCGTACACATATATGAGGTTCTATGGATAAACCCTGCTTTGAATTAAAAGGAAGTTTGTTTACTTTAACTGTTTTGCAACTTTTTGAAGATAACTTATCCTTATTAGAAGAACAGTTAAAAGAACGTATTAAAATGGCACCTGGTTTTTTTAATCACACACCATTAGTCATTGATCTTCATGAATTACCCAAAGACAAACAGCAATTAGACTTTTTTAAGCTCCGGGAACTGCTATTATCCTTATCAATCATTCCTGTTGGTGTCAAAGGTGCTAAAAAATCCATACACACCCAGCTGGAAGCTGCTGGAATGGCCATTCTGGCTGAGGCCAAAACACCTCGAAAGAAAGCGCCAGAAATTAATGAACAAAAAATTGCATCTGAATCTAAAAATGGTGCTATAGAGTCTTCAACCAGTGAGGAGTCCTCAACAAGTAAGGAGTCTTCAACCAGTGAGGAGTCCTCAACAAGTAAGGAGCCTTCAACCAGTGAGGAGTCTTTAACCAATAAAGAGCCTTCAGCTAATAAAGAGTCCTTAACCAATAAAGAGTCTTCAACCAGCGAGAAGCCCTTAACAAATAAAGAGCCCTCAACTAAGGTAGACAATAAACCTGCTAATACAGCAACTGAAACCACGTCATCACCTAAATCTGCATCCAGTGACTTAAGCAATAGAGCAGCAAAAATTGTCAAACAAACCATTCGCTCAGGGCAGCAGATATATGCGCCTGGTGGAGATCTTGTGGTTATTGGTTCAGTCAGTACCGGCGCAGAAATACTGGCCGATGGCAACATCCATGTTTACGGCACTTTAAGAGGCAGAGCCCTGGCAGGCGTACAGGGAAATCAACATGCATCAATTTTTTGCCATAGTTTACAGGCAGAATTAATCTCCATTGCAGGAATTTACCTATTGAGTGATGACATTGTAGAAGATAAAATTGGTGCATCAGTGCAGGTTTACATGGAAAACGAAAAATTACAGATGGAATTAATTTAATCTATTTCATGCTTAATAAAAATTAATATTTTCAAACATTTACAGGAACAAATGAACCAATGACAAAAATAATTGTAGTGACATCCGGAAAAGGAGGCGTGGGTAAAACCACAACCAGCGCAGCATTTGGCACCGGTCTGGCACAAAAGGGACACAAAACTGTCATTATTGATTTTGATATTGGCCTTAGAAACCTGGATTTAATCATGGGCTGTGAACGCCGTGTGGTTTTTGATTTTATTAATGTCATTAATGATGAGTCAAATTTAAATCAGGCACTCATCAAAGACAAACGAACAGATAATTTATTTATATTACCAGCCTCTCAGACCAGAGATAAAGACGCTCTGACACTGGAGGGAGTAGAAAAAATTCTTAAAGAGCTATCAAAGACTTTTGAATACATTATTTGTGACTCCCCTGCCGGTATCGAATCAGGTGCTCTGATGGCTCTTTATTTTGCCGATGAAGCACTGATCGTCAGCAATCCAGAGGTTTCTTCAGTACGGGATTCTGATCGGATATTAGGTATTCTGGACAGCAAAACCAAGCGTGTCATTGAAGGCCAATCTCCGGTTAAACCTCATCTTATCATTACCCGCTATTCTCCCACACGAGTTGAAGATGGTGAGATGCTAAGCGTGGATGATATTATTGATATTCTGGCCATTCCACTGCTGGGGGCAATTCCAGAATCAGAATCTGTACTACAGGCATCAAATACCGGAGCACCTGTTATTTTAGATACCGACAGTATCGCAGGCCAGGCCTATGACGATCTGGTTGAACGCTTCCTGGGTAAAGATGTGGAACATCGTTTTCTAACTCCGGAGAAAAAAGGCTTTTTCTCCCGCGTATTCGGAGGGTAATCATGGGTATTCTTAGTTTCTTTCGTAAAGAAAAGAAAAAAACAGCCTCTCTGGCTAAAGATCGTCTGCAGATCATCGTTGCCCACCAGAGGAGCGGAGCTGGTACTGAAGCAGACTATCTGCCTAAGCTCAAAGAAGAAATTCTAAAAGTAATTAGTAAGTATGTAGATATTAATCCAGATCAGATTCAGGTTCAATTAGATACCAATGATAAACAATGCCCGATTCTTGAATTAAATGTTGCCCTGCCGGAACATAGTAAACTGCTAAAATAAGCATAACTATTTATAGGTACAGGGTATTATAGGGGCAACTTTTAATTAAAAAAACCACAAAGACGACCTATCCAGTCATTTCCCTTTTGTGGTTTTCCTCTGTCTTATGATATGAAGCAACAAAATGCAGCATTAACAATTTTTTCTTATAAGTATTTCAGCCAGACAGAATCTTTGTGTCTGGACTTAAATCCCCGGTACCAGAGGCAAAAGGGATAAAGTAAAATCAAAAAAACTAAAGTGATAAGATATGACATATTTAAATCAGTTATATCACGCAACCCGCCATAAGTCCCTGAACCAGTGAGAATGAGTCTGTGAACCAGATAAAACATCATTGATGTTTGACCAAAAACCAACAGCACCCCATTTTGCCTCACTCCAATAATCGGTTCAATATAAATCATAAAGCCGAGAATAATGGACATGACACCCAGTTCAAGAAATGTAAACGATGCAGAAGGTGGGTATTTACTCACATGTAACCATTGCTGCCAGCTATTATCATCACGGTATAACAGCATATTACCGTAACCATTCAGGTAACGGATAATAATAAAAGCAAGCAACGCTGAAAATCCCAGACCAAGCAATAATTGTACGGGAGTAATATTTGCCTTCCCTTCCCGATAGTCCAGCAGATATCGGCCAAAAACCCAGCCTAAAATCATCATCGCCAGCCAGGGAAGTAATGGATACACAATCGAAACATTGGCTGAAGAGTAGGTAGAATAAAGTAATGCCTGAATAATTGAACCACTACCCTCCACTGGCGGCCAATTCAGGGTAACCAGCAATTCACCAAAAGCAATCCAGGACAGCGCAACAATAATTAAAAGGGTACTGGAAAGGCGTCTGAAAAATGCCATGCACATCATAGCAACACCAATCGCATACAAAACCTGTATAGTTAATTTTCCTGAAAAGAATGAAATTATTGTCGGATCCAGCAGAGCAATAAAAGCCCCCCGAATTAAAATATCTTTATCAATCTGCCAGCTATTGATCCCTCTGGCAACTTTACGCTCAACACTGATAGCTAAAGCCGTACCTGCCAGAAAAACAAAAACCGGAGCACATAAATGGGTGATCCAGCGACTAAAAAATTCAAAGGCCGGCAAAGCCGTACCAGTCATATATTTTGCTGCTGAATCGGTGCTCAGATGGTCTGCATTGTAAACCATGGCAACATGATCCAATACCATAAGTATCATCACAAAGCCTCGCATCCAGTCAATAGAGGCTATTCGTTTTGAGTTGGACATTGTTACTCTTTTATGAATTCAGGAAATTGAAAGCAGACATAGTTTGTCTAATAGTTTATCTATATATGCATTTTAATATAATCTCATTTTACCAATGAATCAACTTTTGTTATTCTTTGTTGTGCAGTTCAAATCAATATGGAGAAATACATGACCACCCTATCCGAAGCAGCCATTATCAATAAAATCAATCAACGAGAAACATTTACCGCAACAATTGATGGTGGTGGTTTTACCCTGAAGATTGAAAACTATGAGCCAGCTTTATGTGCTGCCATTCATAATGGTGGTAATTTACGCCCTGAACTCGCTGACAACTGTTTGCTGTCTCAGGCAGAACGGTATTATGAAGAAGATCCATACACTGGCAGTTTTATTGAGCAGCAAGCTATCACACTCATTGCTAATGACTCACGCTATGAATATGATTTAAACCGAAACACTGATGAATGTGTTTATGAAACAGCATGGGGGAAAGAGATCTGGAAGAAGCCTTTAAGTCAGGAAGCCATTAACCTCAGCAAAGCAAAGCATGCTCAATTTTATCGTATTGTATCTGCAATAGTTGAAGTACTGGCAGAAGACTTTGGTCAATGCATTGTTTATGACAACCATTCATACAATTACCGACGTCATGAACGTACTGATTTACCAGTGCTTAATGTTGGCACCACATCGGTTAAAAGTGACCACTGGCGGCCAATCATTGATTCCTGGCTTGAAATACTTAAACAGATGAAAGTTGAAGGCGTAGAAATCACCGCAGCTGAAAATGATATTTTTTATGGTAAAGGCTTTTTAGCAGGCCACTGCCATAGTTTATATGACAATGTTCTGGTTCTGGCAACTGAATTCAAAAAAGTCTTTATGAATGAACTCACAGGCGAAGCCGATCCGATTATCTTAGCTTCAATGCAGGAAGTTTATAATGAAACGGTGACACAACACATAAAGGACACACAGGCTTAGGGAAAGACCTTGTGAAGCTGTGACCTCCCTTGCACTTAAACCTGTCCTAAATATCCCAGCCAAAGACATTACGCACCACAGACCAGCGTGGTTCTTTTGGCTGGGGATCTTTTCCTAGTATCCAGTAGTCATAGACTGATTCAAGAAAACCATTATCTTTTTTGAGCAGTAACCAGATATTCATATATTCAACAAAAGCCAGCTCTCCCTTAGGTAATTCAAATGCTACCGGAGCTTTAAATTTCAATCCTTTAGGAACAAGAACGGTATATTCAGGATACAGAAGCCCCCATGCAGAGGCAGCCTCAGTTGAAAAGATAAAAGCATTTGCCTCTTTATGCATGCCTTTAAAATACTCACGGGCATTAGCAACCGAAACCTGCTTGGCATTGGGGAAATGTTTTTTTGCAATCCGGCTATAATAATCGTTGCCCGGCACAGCAATTATCAGCTCCTCCATTTCATTAATAGCCTCAGTTGAGGCAAAATCATCTCTGAAGCGATCCAGAACTACAAGACCTGCAGTATGATGAGTATAGGGCTTTGTAAAAGCCAGTTCCAGCGCTACTTTAGGAGTGATGGCATTGCCTCCAACCACAATATCAACCCGCCCATCTGACAAGAGTTTATTTTCTAGACCTCGTCGCTTGATATGCGTAAATTCAATTTTTAAATCCAGATCAGCAGCCAACTCATTAATAATTTCCATATCATAGCCTACTAAAGCCCCTTTGTTATTACGAAATGAATAAGGTAATGCATTTGAGAAGTAACCCACACGAATGGTCCCACGCTCACGAATGATATCAAGGCGAGGTTGTGCGAGTTTTTCTGCACTCAGTGCTTCTGGTTTACTGACTTGTTTTATAGGCGCTGGAGTGCCGATAAGGCGCATCGATTCAAAATTTTGTGTTCCCTCATATTCATAAGGAATAAGATAAGTTAATGCCAGCCCCGTTGCAATCATCACTCCGGCAGTGACGCCCAGATGCAGCCCTATAGCCTGAAACATACGATGCCATTTTAGCCGCCTGACCACAGCAGAAGCCACTAACAATGTTACAACAAAGCCATGCAGAGCAGCCAAAGCTGTCGCAAATCGCGCAGTGACTACACTGCCCAGAAGATATAACTGAAACTGATCGGCAGGCAGACCAAAGAAATCCAGCAAAAATGGAATAGCAACTGCCATACTGCCAAAGGCGGTTAAGGCCCCCATAACAATATAAGATGGGTATTGCTCAAAAGTTAATGGTGAACCGACATACCAGGAAGAAAATAAAATAAATCCAAGTCCCAATAAGGTACCTGTGCTTGGAAAACTATAGGCCGTAGGCACCAGCACATCCACAGTTGAACGGGTTTCTTCACAATCCATATCATGCTTTTCCAGCATTTCTTTGGTGCGCTCAATGATCATTGGTAAAACCACCAGAACCGTGCCCGTTGCAAGAGCAGTAATAACTGCCTCACCGGAAACAGATAATATCTCACGGTATGAAAAAGGGGTTGCCCAATGAATAATCAGAGGTAAAAGGATAAAAGCTAATAATCCAGCAGCTATCAGATAAACCCATAAAAAAACTTGTAAACGCCCAAGTTCTTCAGGATCAAGGGTTCCCGCAGCTGCAGAAGAAATGGCAAAAATACCCAATGGTGCCAGCTTTGCAACAAATGAAGCCACTCCCATCAAGGTATCACCAACACTCATTGTTAAATTTATAAACGTGTCTTTGTCTTTCACTGATATCAGTGATACCCCCATTAACAAAGAAAACAAAACCACAGCAGGAACAATGGTATTAGATAATGACGAAAATATATTAGAGGGAATGTACAAATCAACAAAGTTAAATACCGCAGGATCTGCCACTAAACTACTGCTGAAAAAACCTGCAGTTTCCCAATTAGGATATGCAAAAGGCAATAATATCAGTGTCAGCATCACAGCCAGCCAGAGAACCAGGATGATCCTGACTGCTTTCATGCCTATCCGCCCTGCCATATGAGCATCAAGACGCCCCAAACCACCAATAATAGAAACCAGGACATAAGGCAATACCGTCATTTGCAGTAATCGAATATAAGCATTACCGATAATTTCCAGATTACCCATCCACTCACCAAAAAATAAGCCTGCGGAAATACCCAGAGTTAATGCCAGAATCACCCGTTTAAATGGGCTGAGATTGCTGTAAAACTTAAGTAGAATCATTGTCACTTTTTCCTTGTCTGTTTATCGGTGATCGATAATTGTTCACACATATTATATTCTAACAATTTCTTTCAGATTAATCTGGCACGAAAGCTGCGCCCTTTTAATTGACCCTCACTCAGCTTGCTCAGTGCATATTGGGCGACATCCCGGCTTACAGCAACATAAGCCTTATTCGGAAATAACTGTATTTTACCGACCTGCTTCCCGGTTATGCCATTTTTTCCAGTTAAAGCCCCTAGGATATCACCGGGTCTCAGCTTTTGTTTTTTACCGCCATCAATTTGCAATGTCACCATAGAAGGTTGATACGCTGGCTTATCAAGCAAATTGACCGGAGGCAATGACTCAGGTTTTATACTTTGATTCAAATAATCTTCCAATTTAGCCAGTTTATATTTTTCTTTATCGGTAATAATAGTCAGGGCAATTCCCTTATTACCCGCCCGCCCTGTGCGTCCAATACGATGGACATGCACTTCTATTTCACGTGCAATCTGGTAGTTTATCACTGCATCAAGAGATTCAATATCCAGTCCCCGAGCTGCAACATCTGTAGCAACCAGAATTGAAATACTTTTATTAATAAAACGAACCAGAGTTTGATCTCGATCTCTTTGTTCCAGATCACCATGCAGGGCCATAGCACTAAAACCATAATCACTGAGTTTATCAGCTACTTCCTGCGTTTCAATTTTTGTATTACAGAAAACCACAGCTGATTCAGGCTGGTAATGCTGCAGCAATAAACGCAATACGGTCAAACGATGTGCAGTGTCCTTCGCCTGAAATAAATGCTGCTGGATCGTACTATCATCATGACGGGATTCAACCTGTATGGTAACAGGCTGTTTCATAATACGTCTGGCCACCAATTTAATCTGTTCAGGAAATGTTGCACTGAACATCAAAGTTTGCCTGTCCGTCGATATCCGATCAATGATGCTATCCAGTTGCGACTGGAAGCCCATTTCCAGCATCCGGTCAGCTTCATCAAGAACCAATAAATTCACATCATCCAGTTTCAGTGTGCCTTTGCCCAGATGATCCTCAATCCGCCCCGGTGTCCCGACAATAATATGAGCACCATGTTCTAAGGAACCCACCTGCGGGCCAAAAGGCATGCCGCCACAAAGGGTAAGCACTTTAATATTATGAATAGAACGTCCTAATTTTCTTATCTCTTTAGCTACTTGATCCGCCAACTCACGAGTCGGGCAAAGTATTAACGACTGAATGCAAAAACGTTTGACATTAAGTTTTTCTAACACCCCCAGACCAAAAGCCGCAGTTTTCCCTGAGCCCGTCTGTGCCTGAGCGATGACATCTTTAGCCTGCAAGATATACGGCAGGCTTTGTTCCTGAACAGGTGTCATCGATTGATAACCAAGAGTCTTGAGGTTTTCAAGCAAAGCGTGCTGTAGCTTAAGACAAGAGAAATCAGTCTGATTCAAGAGAATTATCCTTTGATTAGTACTGTGTTAGTACGGTGTTGATATTGTATTAATTGCGTTGGCAGGAAGAATAACACCCAGAAGGACTTATGTCACAAAATGGAGTGATTTAAAATGCCTTACTTTTGTCTGAAAGGCAATAAGATGAATTATTTCAGTTTTTCTTGCCAGAGTTTTAACTCATGACTATCATTTGAAATATTTTTATATTGGCTGGGATGTGTAATTTGGTAGAGCCCGGTTGAATCAGGAATTTTTTTTAAAAACCATAAACCCGATTGTCCCGGCTTAAAGAACAGCATGTCACTGCTCAATGGTGCATCAGGATTATAGCGCTTAATAAAAACAAGTGCTGAAGGAAGGTTTCCCTTAAGCACCTGAGTTTGACTTAAAATACCAAGATTCATTTGAAACTTTTTATCAGCTATTTTTATTATCGATTCACCCAGATATTGTGCATAGACAATTACATCTGATCCCTTAACTAAGCTATCTTCCGTTTTTTCTGCTGCCCAATAAGACATCGCACTTCCTGTAAGAGAAAAAACAATAATAAAAGCAAATAGCCTGATAAAAAGTTTACCGTACATTAGTCTCTAAATTAGTCTCTAAATTAAGCCTTTTTAGATTGAGCAAATTTGAAGCCTACCATTCCAGCAAGGAAAAGCAACAGGGTCGCTGGAGCAGGTACCTGAGGTGGTTGGGGATCAGCACGACCATAAAGAAACTGCATACCAGCAATGTCATCAGCCTGTAATGCGCCTAATTCAGCATAAAAAGGATTCATCACAGCTAATACACCATTTACATGTCCCAGGCCTAAAGCATGGCCGATTTCGTGTAATGCCACAGTAAAGATGTCAAAGAAACCATCACCTGAACCATCCATACCGATTTCCCAGTTATCATCAAAATCAAAGTGAATATCACCTGCAGCCGTATTGCCATTTACTGGTGGGAAAAAACCATGGGCCAAAGTACCACCAGAACCATCAAAAAGTTCACCACCAAAACGAATATCACCTGAGGTTCCAGGGGTATTCCAATCCTCACCACCATCAGCGACTTCTACAAAGGTCAGGTTTGCAACGGCTGCCCATGCATCAAAAGCACGTTCAATTTCTGCGGCATATCCCGCTGGCATAAAATCACCAAGTGAAGAGCAAGCACCATTATCACATGCCGGACCCGTAGGCATAAAGCTATAGCTAATAGTAGCACCAGTACCCATAACAGGGCTGCCCCATTTACCCGGGCTGGTTGGACCTAGAACATAAGCACTGGAAATGCCCGGCAGTATAAATAGTAAAATAATCATTAGATGTTTCATAATTGAGTTCCATTTAAAAATAAAATATTAATGTAATTGTCTTTATACTGAGCAGCACAAGACAGCTTTAAGATGATCCCACCATAAGGCGATCAGTTTTAAATCTAGCAACTAAATATAGCCGTTAGAATAAGTAAATTAAGCAATTAATATGCCTTTTCATTATTACCTTTTTGTTATTAGTAAGTTAATAACAAAAATTATACAGCATAAAGTGGCTTTTAACTCTTATTGTAAAATAAACTGACACAAATTTAAATCTTCGTCATACAATAATAAAATTCAGGTTAATAATTCCTACAAAAAAATGAATAATTAGTAGAAACAGAGATGTTTTAATTAATTAACTAATCAACAATCAAACCAATAAATCAATTTTGTAAAAAAAACTGACATATTTACAAGGTTAATAGCAATTGGGCAATAATATTAAGCACATAAAAAAGCCTGACTGTCTGCTTTTCTGATGAAAAGAAACAATCAGGCTTTATGTAACAACTTAAATGCATGCTGAGTTCGAAAACAGCTGAACTCAGTCCTGCTCTCTTAGCTAAGAATACATATCACAACTAAGAGAACGTTAGCGTTAAGTAATATTACGTGGCGCGAAGGACATACCACGGAAGTCTTTCTTGAACTCAGACTCACCGATCTTCTTGATTTTAGCCACACCCATTTTGTAATTGTAGTTACCTGAAATATTATCAGGAACACGAATTGTTAATGAGTTAGTAGGCTGTTTCATATCAAGGAAGTTGCCATACATAGCACCCTTCTTAGTAGTCGGTGTCACAATAACAACTGCCGAGATAGATGCTTTATCAAGTTTGATATGGCCGTTCTTCATTAGTTCAGAGAACTGGAAGTCCTTACCATGTACACCCAGAATGGTATCTTTGAATACCGGCACACGATCAGAATACATCATAACCACATCACCTGACTCAATACCACGCTTCTTAGCATCATCCGGGTGAAGTTCAACCCAGTTTCCAGGCCAGCGCTGCATAATGTATTCACGACGCTCAACATCATCAAAGCCGGACTGCCAGACTTCATTCACGCGGCCATTGCTGACCCACAACTCATCTTTCTTAGGTGATAGCCATTCCCACAGATCGCCAAACAGGCTCCATGGATGTTTCTGAATGTTAACCTTACCCGTTTGAGAGTTAAAGTGAGTCATCTTCTTGCCATAGCGATTTTCTTTCACAGGGCCATTTGAGAGTCCCATGGCTGTAAATTGCTTTTCACCAACGGTGGTATCATGAAGACGCTTGGTACCATACAACATACCAGTTTTGTAGTTGTACATAGTAGGACCCTGGATACCATCAGTACCCATCTCACGCATTTTCTGATGCAGAGTTTTGCCTTCAATATGTGCCGCAACTTTAACCATGTGGAATGCTTTACGTCCCTTACGGCTAAAGCGTGATGCTTCTTCTGCCACTTCATTTGAAGTTTTCCAGTCAAAACCATCAAAGCCCATTTTACGAGCCAGCAGAGAAATGATTTCCCAATCTGGTTTCGCTTCACCCGGTGCATCGTTGAATGCCTGATACAAGCGCAGACGACGTTCACCGTTAGCACGCATAAAATCAACTTCACCCCATGTTGCAGCAGGGAAAACAACATCAGCAAACTTAGCGCCAATTGGGTCACGCAGATAGATGTCCTGATTGATAACAACCATACCACCAGAATCAGCACGTTTCTTCAATGTTGCAATGATTTCTGCTTTGTTATTTGACTTAACCTGATTAGGATTCTTAACCACTAATTCTTCAAACTTAGCAGCCAGACCCTGTGACCCTGTCATAGACTGAATCCAGGTGGTACCAATAACATGGGCGAAGCGAGTGTGCCCTGAATACATCCATCTATCTGTATCCAATGCCTGACGACGACGTCCAGGCACTTTCTGAGCAGACTTATTACGAGGATAACCACCACCTTTCTGACCACCACGCTGGTGACCACCAAAACGACCGACAATCTGACCTGGACGACCACCAGCACCACAAATAGTTGCTAAAGAACTAATCGCATTAGTGTTGCCTGTATTGTTTGACCAGTAGAAACCTTTCTCAATACCAATTGAAGTCTTAGGACGCTTGCCATTAACCGGCTTCGCTAACCATTCAGCAGCCTGATAGATTTTCTTAACATCGATGCCGGCTTTCTCAGCAGCAGATTTCGGATCATATTCTTTCTGCTTAAGGTTCCATTTCTTGTAGTCTTCATAGCCTTTAGTCTGGAATTTACCCCAGGTTGTACGCCACTGCCAGGGTGTGTTACGAGTACCCTGACCGAAACCTGAACTGGATTCCCACTTATTATTTACCCATTTCTTGATCCAGTCTGAATCTTCCCAGCCATTTTGCATAATAACTCGTGCAATGGCACCAAGAACCAGATTATCAGAACCAGGGAATACATCCAGATGTAAACCACCCATCTTCCTGATATAAGCAATACCCGCTGTTTCTCTAGGATTCAAGCAAATTACTTTCATACCATTAGCGATACCAGGCATGATATGCTGAGTGAACAGAACCGTCTTGGTTTCATACGGGTCAGTACCACAAATCATTAGAGTTTCAGCTGAACCCCAGTCATCATAACTTGGACCAAAGTTATCAAAGCCTGCATCACGGAAGCCCGGAGTTGATGTCACATCAGCTGGCGTATCATGGAAGGTAAAGTTTGGCGTATTGATATGGCGTAAAGCATATTTAGTAATTGCATACGTATTCTCAATATACTGATAGGAATATGTCTTAACAGCATAAGCAGCTTCACCATGCTTCTTAAGCACATGATCACCCACTTCGGCAGCAATTTCTATGGCATCATCCCATGACATAGGTGTTAAAACACCATTGACACGAACCAGAGGTGTCTTTAAACGATCCTTGGTCTTAGTATCCTTGTTATAACATTTCTGCGCTAACAAACCACCACGGATGGATGAGTCACCATTGGTATTAACAAAGTTAGTATCTTTGTCAGGAACAATAACCACATTATGCTTTTTACCCTTATAAGTACAGGTATTATGCTGAGTCGGTGCAACCCACTCTTGCAGCATATTGGATGGGAAATCAATGCCAAAAGCATTTTCAGCAGCTTTCATTCCACCGTCTTTGGCATCTGCAGGCCAACGGTAAACCTTATAACCACATGCAACAATACAATAGTCGCAGGCAGTAGTCATGACATCTGCATTTTTAGGTGGCAGTGGCGCATGATCTTTTGATTGATAATAGTCTATAGTCATTACTTTCTCCTATGCGCTCAAGTTATCTTGACGACCAAATAACAGTCCCATGATACCAACGGCGTAAACATTATCACCTTCTACTTCAAGCAGAACCTGAGGCAGACTCTGATAAGCCTGACCGGATACGATGATCCCATGGCGTCTTAAATCATATGTTGACAAGTGTAAAGGGCATTGACCCATCACTCTTTGATCACCCACATGCTTATAAGTGTTCTGCAATGGACCACCCTGGTGAGTACACATATAACTGAAAGCAACTACATCACGTTTGGCACCAACACCGCCACCCGCTTGTACATCGCCCATTTTAACAATCATGGCCTGAGAGTTTTTACCGTCATCCGGATAGTTGAAATTAACCGGTTGATGATCTTTCAGTTCACTCAATCTGGCTACCAGCTTACGAGGGTAACCCTGTACACTAGCCTTACGCGTTTCAGCCTGAGCAGTACCGGCAAACAAAGTGATTGAAACTGTGCTTGCTGCTGCAGCTGTACTACCGCTGTACATTAAGAACTTACGGCGATTGAGCATACATTTGCCATGCGCTTCTGCTGACTCATCTTTGTCAGTTGTTTGCTCTTTACTTACAATAGATTCACTCATTTTTTTGCCTCCTTAAGTTCTTTTAAAGTAAACATAGGTGCATACTCTGGAAGTTCAGGCTTATCCATCAGGATTTCATCACCAGAGAACGACTCAATAAATGCAACCAGATCCGCTTTTTCGTCATCACTTAAGCCAAGAGGTTTAATCAACTCAGACTTTGTCTTTGGCCAACCCGTAGTACGGTTGTCTTCGTCAAAGCCGCCTTTGTTGTAAAAATCAACCACTTCTTCCAATGTATAGAATGCGCCATTGTGCATATAAGGTGCAGTATACATAGTGTAGCGTAATGAAGGTGTACGGAACTTACCTAAATCCCACTTGTTCTTACCGCGGAAATAAGCACCTGGATCAGCTTTTGCTGTACGATAAAGTTCTTCGTTTGAACCCTTTGCATACAGTTCGAAACGGAAAGTAATCTGAGCCAGACCATCTTCTTCCCAGCGTTGTGCAGGTGGGACGCCGATGTTGTACATTTCCATATCCGATGCTAAAGAACCATTATGGCACTGGATACAACCGGCTTTACCTTCAAATAATGCTTTACCGCGAATTTGTTCTTCACTGAGTGCACTTTTATCACCATTTAAATACTTATCAATCGGTGTATTTGTCTGGTTAATAGTACGTTCAAATGAAGCAATTGCTCGCCATGCATTTTTGATCCTTGGATAATCATCACCAAAAACTTCGTTGAAGCGCTGGCGATATTCAGGTATTAAAGCTAAACGAGCTTCCATGATGTCATTTTCACCATTACCCGCAACACCACCTTTTGCAGCAGACGGAGCCTGAGCTTCTAATGAAGTGACTGAATTTGCCCAGAAGGAACCCGGATAATAACCAGAATTCATAATAGACTGACTATTACGCCAGTGCACTGTACCAGGATAGCCACGTGAAAAATCTTCAGCCCATGCCCAACCTTGTGAGGGATCATGACAACTGGCACAAGAAATAGAGGCATCACCACCGAGTCTTGGATCAAAGAATAATAATTTACCCAACTCAACTTTTGCATCACTTTGCTTGTTATCAGCCGGAATGGGTGGCTTAGCAGGAATGGCAGCCAAAGGCGCAAAACCTGTAGAAGAAGCATTGGCAGCAACAGCAGTTTGAGAAACTGCATTCAGAGTACCTTTGAATCCTTCATTTTTTGCACTAGCACTTTCACAACCTGAAAGCATCGACAGTGACACTGCAGCAGCAAGTGCACCAGCCACATATTTAGCGCTTGTTTTAATCAATGTGTTCATACAATTAGTCTCCCAGACGCTAGTTTTTGACTTCACGCCAGTTTTCAATCGCTTCATATTCTGCAGGATAGTCTTCTGACCAGACATATTTATCGCCAGTCAACTGATCACCTGATAATGATTTCAGAAATTCAATCAGATCTTTCTGCTCAGAGCCACTCAGACCTAATTTCGTCATACGACTGTCTTTGTTTGAATCCTGACCGCCGCCATTATTATAGAAAGCAACCACATCTTCCAGAGACTTAATCATACCGTTATGCATATAAGGTGCAGTATGAGTGAGTTCACGTAAAGAAGGTGTTAGGAATGTACCTATATCAGAACCATCAGCCTCATGCTTATGTACATGAGCACCAGTATCACGTTTCAGGTTATTGTAGTTTTCAACACCCATGAACTGGTTGTAGGCAAGGAATGCCTGGTGACGGTCAGTATCCATAAAGACATCCCAGTTTTCTGGAACACCGGTATTGTATGCCTTGCCATCAGTGAAATTTGCACCGTTATGACATTGGATACAGCCTGCTTTGCCTTTAAAAACGGATTTACCACGTTTTGCAGAAGCTGACATTGTGCCTTTATCAAATGGAACATTTTTAGAAGTTAATGTTTTCAGATATTCAGGAATGGCTTTACGAATAGAACCATTTGACGGTTCACCATAGCCAGCATCTTTAAACATTTTGACGTAAACAGGATCCTGCTTGGCTCGTTCCTGCATAATACGCATATCCATATTCATAATGTAATCTTCAGTGAGCATGCCACGAGTTACATCATTCAGGTTGGTGCCAAGACGGCCATCCCACATCCAGCGGTTCTGGTGAACAGCATTGATAACAGTCGGACTGTTTCTGAAATGCTTATTGCCAGGATAACCATCAGATAAAGCCATGCCGTCAGCATAACCTTTCTCAGGGTTGTGACAATGTGCACAAGAGATTGCAGCATCACCAGAGAGACGAGGATCAAAGAACAGGCGTTTGCCCAGTTCCGCTTTCGCCTTGTTAATTTTTACAGACGGCAGTGGGCCGATATCGGGATATTTAGACGCTGCTTGTGCATTGACAGTCAGTGCTAACCCCAGACCCATTGCAACCGAAACGAGTAGTCGTTTTTTTGTTGCTCGGATACCCATAGGTTTCCTCCACTTAATCATTATTATGAATACAATTAAAGTTGTTATCCAAAAACGATACATTAACGCTTAATAATAAAACTGTTTATTAATGTTAAATATCATTTTTGACTTAAGCAAGTTTTGCAAGAAGTATACCTATTGTATTTTTTATATATTTTTCAAAAAGATAGAACATATATGATTAAAATATCAGAAAATATTCCCCTATTTTTTATAATAGATTGATCACCTTGTTCATAATCTGTTCACTTACTGGTTTATTTTGTTCAATTTGAATAGTTTGTACATATAATGGAGCCTGAGCCAGCATGCCAGAATTAAATTAATTGAGCCTTTATTGATCAATATCAAGTTATAGGGAAGTGAAAATGGGATTAGTCTTTTTTTATGACGAAATTCTTTAACAAATAGGTCTTATGATTAATAGTTCTGTGCTATCAATAAACCTTATACTGACAGAAATATTGATATAAATAGTGATATAAATAGTGAAGTAATATCATTTAATCTGCTTTTTCCGTAATTCAACTTTATTCAGAATTTGCTTTTTTTGTTCCTCACCAAGATTCGCCCATTGCATGATTTCTTGCATACTTCGAAAGCAGCCAATACAGATATCATTTTCATCCAGGCAGCAATTTCGAACACAAGGAGAACACTTATCTACCTTTTTGCCCGGAATGGAAATATTATCTGTATTCAAATTGAGATAAATATTTTTTGGATTTGTATTAATCATAAAATGGGTTCTTTTGAAATATTTGCAAAGCATCTTCCTGTTTCAAGTCTGTCGATTAATTAATTAATAATTTTAGAGCTGTGGTCGTATCAGTAAAAATAACTGCATCAAATTGATCTGCCAGATGGGTGTAGGTGTAATGAGAATCCATTTCATCATAAGGTCGATAGACTATGCCCACATGACGCTGTAGACGTTTTCTATTCATCATATTTACAACTTCAGGTAGTTGATGAAGATCAAGCATAAAAGATGGCAGACCTAATGAATGCAATAAAGCTTCATTACTATCAGGATGGGCTATTAACAATCTTTTAATTTCAACTGGGCTATTCCAGTCATCTGCTGCAACAACTACTCCCTTATACGTCAACAAACCAATTGAAAAAACATCCTGTCTGAATTTCTGCCGCATTAGCTGCCCCAGATTCAACATGCCGTTTTCTCTCATTTGTGTTGCTCGGGCATCACCAAGATGAGAATTATGCGCCCAGACAATTGTTTTTGGCTTATCTAGGGAATCAAATACTGCCAGAAATGATTCCATCATATGCCAATCACGCATATTCCATGAGTCTGAGTCACGACCGGTCAAATATTGAATACGAAAACTTTTTTCTGTATTTTTAACAATCCTGGCATTTTCCTGAGCATAAAAGAACTCAGCATGATTAATCTCAGGATTGCTTTCAGGACATGGAAAGCGGCAAAGAGAGAAATCCCGAAATTGTTCAAGTACAGCAGACTCACAACTCAGGCCAATATTTCCCGCAATAGTTTTTCCATAATTGTGTAAGTTGTTATTAAAACGGGAGAAGCAATTATAACGCTGTCTTGCCTGCTGAGATGCCAGCGGTGAAAGCCATTGTAAATAATCTATAACAGCCATTCTGGATCGATCAAAACTATAAATATCAATACCATGCAGAGTGACTTTCTGTTCACCTTCAGGCAATTCTGCATTATATTTTTTTAACCAGCGAATAAAATTCAGTGTCACATAATTATTCCACAGCCAGGCACCCTGAGGATTAAATACATTTAAAACCTGCATTGCTGTAAGTGGAATTAAAGATTGAACATACTGGTTAATGAGGTGAATATTAGGTAAATCCCCTTCCAGAACAATTAATCTAAAATTCCTTTCCTGAATAAGTCTTTTACTCAAATTGACACGCTGTTGATAAAACTCATTTGTGCCATGGGTCGAATCACCAATCAACACGTAAGGTTTGTTAGCAATCAGCCCCATTATTGGCTGTAAGTCATTAAGATCAGCTAATGGAACAACTGATTTTGATAATAATGAATATTCAAATGCGACATCATAGGGATAGAGAATAACTGGAAAAAATAACAATAAGAAAAACAAATAAAGCCGTGGGATATTTTTTAATTTAATACTTTTTTTAATACTTTTTTTAATAAGAGTTGTCATATAAATGACCTGCGCAAAGTAATTTCTACATCATATCTTTTATATAGCCCTAAAACTGATATAAATCAATCCATTCAGAAGCTTACTCATCAATATGATAAGGATTTCTGAGGGTTCAATTTTTTAAATTTCCTCAATAAGTACTATCCGCAACCAGACACGTATCAATACGAACAGTTTTTCAGACAAATTTTATTTAAACTAAATTTAACACTTGAAATAAACATTAAATCTAAATACTGGAGAATATATCATGACTATTTTAAAAAGCCTTTTAGCCTCGTCAATCTTGTTGACTATGACAATGTCTGCAACTGTACAATCAGATGAACTCATGGATATAATCCATCCAGAATCAGCCGATATCTTTAACCTCGATAATAGCTTAAAAGCATCTGAAACATCTGGAGTTTTCAGCCTGCATGACGATTACAGCTCACATTCAACCTGGAGTTATGAATTTGAAGAATATGTCGATCAAGCTGACTTTTCTGCTGAGAAAAATATGAGTAATACAGGACTGGTTAATCGTTATCTGGAATCAAACCCAACGGGTTCTGGAAATAAAAGTGTACCTGTATTTAAATGGGATCAGACTTATGATGGCTTTATGATCTACTAAGCTGGAATTAAAAGAAGGGGGGCATTCGGGCTAAATGCTGAGTCTGCCGATTGCACTCGACACTGGTTCGTCTAACTGGGGACGCTGCAAGCCCGTCCATGGGTCGCTTGACAGAAAACGTCCATGTTTTCTGACACCCCAGTTAGACGAACCAGTCTCGCGCACACTCTTCTACCTCAGTTGTCCTCTCTGGTGTTGTCCAAAAGCAGAGAAAAAGCAAGAGCACCCTAACTCAGCAAGATACAGTGACGAGAATTTTGCTTTTTTTTTGCTGTAGGTAGGCAATAAAGTTGCATGCTGAGCATTTGTTAATGCCTCATTCCGGATAATAAAAATTCATACTAAATATCAGTCGGTATTAGCAAACACTTAATATATCAGTCATGGCCTTAAGCCATAATTTAGCAATCCCTTATGTATTTTTGATTGAGTGAAAAGCAGAAATTATAGGGAGCAAATATTCAGGTACAAACAGTAAATTTTATACTGTCAATATTTTACATGCCAAGTCGCTTCCGTCCCAAAGCCGATACATTAACAGCCTCTAATGTGGCCGTTTGGGTGTTTATCGGCAATTTCTGGTGTTGAATCCTGATGCTAAACTAATTGCTTTCAAATTGTCATAATTCTTTGCACGGAGTCGAGAACGTCCCCAACCTGCCATTAAAGCCTGGTTTGAAAAGTTTAATACTTAATCAAAAAGCAGCTATTTATCAACAAATTTCTTCATGAGCTTCTTCCATAAACTTTTTATTACTCTCAGTTGTGTGTTATCCAGAAAGGAACTACAAGCTGAAAATTAAATTCTTGAGCAACAATTAAAAGTATGGGATGATTAAACGAAAACTACTCAATTACTTGTTAGCCACTAAGGAAACACAATGAGAAATATAACGAAAACAATTGTAATAGTAGCAACGATGCTAATGTCAGGGTGTGGCTTAGCACCACCAATGAGTCCTGCAATTTCAGAAAATCGCAGTAATTCAGGCCACCCATTATTTCCCATTATTTGAGCAAAAGGATAAGTTATGGGTGTCCGCAATCATCCCATCCGCAATCATCCCACAGAATTGATTTAAGGGCCTTGGAAAAAATAAAGTTTCCATTTTCAGCTAAACTTTAATAGTAAAAAACCATTTTTCCAGACCCTCTTCCCGTGTAATATTTTTTTCTACTTTTTCCAGCTCTTGTTTTGTGAGAGTGACGCCACTTTTATAAATTTTCTTAACCAATTTAACTGAAGGCTTTATTGATTTGAATGTCATGCTTCGTGCCAGTCCCAATGTTTTTTGTACCGTTTCAAGCAATTCACCGCGCCAATGGTTTTCTAATACACCCCACAAACGCTCAACAGGATTATACTTGCTGTGATAAGGAGGATAATAGGCCAGTTGAATTTCAATTCCTTTATTCTGGCTAAACTCAACTAAACGTTTAAGCCACTGTTTCCTGATACCGCTACATTCAGGCCCGTTGTCAGCATTTATAAGCAGTTTATTAATGGTATATTTAGTGTTCAGTTTTGACCAAATTTCTTCTAATCTGTCCGCCATAAAATCTGCCGTCACCTTACTACTGGAAAACCAAAGAAAGCTTTCACCTGTCTCTGGCAACAACAAGCCAAAGGGCGTTAATTTTTCATTGGGTTCAAAATCATGATCATAAGCTTTATTTATCTGTCGACTTTTCCCACCCCTTGAAAACAAGCCAACATTAACCGTAGCCTTGGAATCAATTGAAATTCTAAGCACGCCATTTTCTAAAACGGATCTCTTATTAATCTGATGCAGACGTTCAAATATGGCATCTGTTTCAGGAATTTTTTTAAGTGGACGACACTTAGCTACTTTTTGTGGCCTGTAGTTTAATGCCTTTAATTTACTTGAAATAGTCCGTGCAGTCGGCAACTCATCTGAGTGGTAATTGAAATCAGTGATTAACTTTTTCCGAACAGAAGACGCTGTCAGTGGAATATACGTTCTGGTGCTCCTGAAGGTCGGATCCGTTTGACCTAATGGCTCTACAATCAGACGTATATGGTCTCGTATGAGTGGTAATTTAGCCTCTATTGGTTTACGACCCCTATCTGTAAAGCGGTCAATAACATCTGTACCACTGGCTAATTCTTTAAGTCCCTTTCTTATTGTTGGGCGACACCAGCCCAACACTTGCTCGGCGAAACTTTGTCCACCTCTACCTAATAATTTAACAATACCAGCCATAAATTTACGACGATTAGGGCCATTTAAGGCGTTAGCGGTATTTTTCCATAATTCTTGCTCTTCTACATTACATTCTTCTGTGATTTCGATAAGTTAATTTTAAAAAAATTCAGCCTAATATGCTATCTTTAAATTGGAAATTTTATTATTTCCACAGCCCTAAGAAGTCGATTATTTTAATGCTTTTTTAATCAATGCCTTGGCATTGAGAGGCTGGTATTGTCCAAAACAAGGAAAAGAGGCATAATAGAGTCAAAGTCACTCAGGTTTATAAGGAAATGATCTCAGAGAATGTAAAGAACCCACCTTATATACCCATGATACTTCTAAATGCAGAATTTAAGTGAGTCATAAAAGTGATTGTTCAAGGCATGAAAATGATTTAATAGCCTTCTATTAGGCCATTTTTATAAGGCAGAAAAATTGCTTTTAGGGCTTGCTTAAAACTGTATTTTGAAGTTGATTGGGTATAATCAACGGCTACACTCAAATAGTGAATGGCGAGCCTTGAGTTTGAAAAAACAAAATCCATAAAGAGTTACAATAAGATAAACCGAGTGTGAAGCCCGCGGTTTCGCACAACAGACGTTTATATGCCATGCTTCGCACATCATATAAACGCTAAGCTGTTAACTGTCCGAGTTACCCATGAAGCAGATACCTAAAGAAATTGCTAAAAGTTGGATCGCATGGGAAGCAGAAGCTATAGATAAATCTGATTTTATTTCAGAAGTGGACAACTATATCTTGGGTGAAAACAATCTCGAATATGAGTTGTTAGAGTTGTCTATTAGGGAGTCAAAGTCGGTATACGAAATAAAGGAGTATTTCAGGCGTAATATCTTTGATTTAGACTACGATTGCTCACCTGAATTTATCTTTGATGTTGTCTGTAACCTGTTCGCTAATGGTGGACTTACTGTACAGCAAGCATCGAAAGTGCTCGTTAGGTATTTTCTAAATGATGAGTGGGGAGTATTAGAATCCCCAAATGAAGAAATTAATGATCTATATGATAAGTGGGGTAGCGGCACTACCAATTGTAGTGACAGTGAATACCATATTAAATTGGAGCGTCTGCTAGGCCACAGTTAACAAGTCAAAGCACGCTGAATTGGTAAAGCTGTCACCATTTTTGCTTGCGCAAAAAAAGCTGCCAACTTCATCAATCCAGTGTTTGAGGCGTTATCTGTTTAGGAGGGGTGCAATTCAGGCCACCCATTATTTGCCGTGAAAATTCTAATTCTGTTGCCAGGATTGAAGATGTTCTTGAAACTCAAGTGGAAGACTTAAGAAATAGAGAAGATTCAGGTAACATTTCTGTCCCTCGACCTCCAAGAAAAAAGCGTTGAACTTCCTGTATTGCAAGAATTCAGGATTTAAATCGATCTGCTGAACTTCCACCTAGGTTTGGTTGGGGTTGGGGGCTGAGTAGAGATTTTCAAACGGCAAAAAGAAACGCTATTCGAATGGCAAATAGAACTATTGGCGCAATTGATACACATCATGCTCAATGGCGATGTATTGATAACGATGGTAACCTTAGATTTCCATAATTTACAGATTGTAGACTCTATGACTTTATAAAATATATTGGAAAAATACTGTGGATAAAAAAGCAATTGAAATGGCTGACAAAATTTATCGTGAAGGTTCAATGAATAAGCTTTACGAATACATAAAGCCATATTTAGATATAGGTGATCCTTATGCACATTATTATTATTCCAAATTTAGTTTAGCTGAATGGAATGAATCAGATGATGATATTAATAAGAGATATGTGGATTCACTTGTAAAAGCAGCAGAAGGAAATGTGGCAGGGGCAATGTATCGATTGTCGTCACTATATTTTATTGGTGACATGGTTGAATTAAACGTTGAGGCAGGCAAGCGTTACTTAGATAGAGCAATAGGTCTTAATTTTGGGCCCGCCAAATTATCAGTTGGAATTAACCTATATTATGGTTCTAATGGTTATCCTAATGATATTGGGAGAGCTTTTGAAATGATTTCAGAAGCAGTCGAAGACAATGTTGAAGATGCATCTGAAGTCCTACAAAGATTAAAACAGTAAGATTAGATTGGTAAAATATAACAAGTAATTCAGGCCACCCATTATTTGAGCAAAAGGATTAAGTTATGGGTGTCCGCAATCACCTTCCGATCACCTTCCGCAATCACCTGCAATCATCCCCTTTTAAATGATGTTCTGCAGCCAGGAAGGGCGATAATAGAAATCCTGGTGCGGAAAATCTCTTTTTGTCCTGTTTTCCATCAATTTATTGATGGACACTAAACAGGGTGACTATTTGCATCAAATGATAGAAAATAATGTCTGAAAATAACTTTCACTCGCTACGGTGTCCATTCTCGGACAAGCTCCCAGGTGAAAGGGCATAGTTATTTGATAAGAGTTCTAATATATTGAGTAAAATTGCTGAATTTGATTATATGGTGCTAATGGGCGTTATTACCGAGATGGAAGAACGCTATGGGATCGAGCTGGAAGATGATAAAGTGGATGGTGAACTTTTCTCTACAGTCGGAAGTTTACAGGTATTTATTAATTCCAGATTATCAAAATCCCAGCCGAATTAAGCAATAAAAATAAATTGAGAGATTTTGTTAGCAAATGCCTGATTCAAAAACGTATAGCATTGCAGGTGTTTTATTTACATTAAGCGGCTTGCTGGTTTTATCAACTTTTATTAGTTTAAACAGGTGGTTTTTATTATCAGGCGCTTTAGTCCTATATCTTGGGTTGCGATTTAACTGGCGCTATTCCTTTTTGCTACAAAAAAACGCCTGTGGTTATTTTATTCTGCTTTTTTGAAGTATTCTTCTGATCATTGTACATTTAAGCTGGTTTGGTTTAAGTTTTGTAAAAGAAATACCTGAACAGTCAGATTTATTGCTTAACAACGGTATTGTTATTAGTCATAAACTAATAAAGCCTGGTAATAAAAGTGAGACTTTTTTACGGGTTGAATTAGAGTCAGGAGCAAAAAGCTTTAAAATCTCTGCTTACAATGTTGGTGCGTCAAGGCTGGATCAGATTTCTAACAGGCTTAAAAAGGGAACAAAAGTAAAAGCCTGGATATCCTGTATTCCAGAATGGAAATGTAATGCCTATCGATTATTTATTAATAATGAGGAAGTTTTTGGATTAGAAACTGTTGCCTGTTACCATCATAGTATCTGGATTAGAATGATCCGTGGGCTATTGATTATCAGCCTTGTTGGAATTATTATAATATTACTGGAGTTGTTTCTGAGAAAGGCAGGCATTACAAAGGTAGGGAAAACATAGAAACTGACTGAAAAGTTACATGAGAGTTTATATAAGCAGCTCTTTTACTTTGGTATATCAGAGAAAATTTCCGGGCTGGCAGATTTTCCATAAGTCCCGGATAGTAATACAACAAAATAATCATCAATTTCGCACCTCGTGCGGATTATGCTAACGTTAGCACCTGGAAAAAACAATGACTTCTCGTTCTGAATTTGTAGATGATTTTAGCTCCAGATATGACTTTGCTGATGAGTTTTTAGTCGTTTGTCCAAAATGTACTTCTAAAGCTAAAGTGGTTCCCTCTGTTCCATGGATATCGGGTAATCTTCATAAGGTAGAGCGCAAACTTGTGTGTTCAAATTGCGGTTATTTCGATCAAAAACAACCTGAAAATGGAATTATGATGCATGCTGATAAAGATTGGTTTTTTCATCAGCCATTGTTTTACACAATAGAAACAAGCCAAGGGATTTTGTATGCTTATAATGATAAGCATCTTGATTTCCTGGAGAGTTTTATTTCTGCACAGCTAAGAAGTAGAGAAGTTCGAGATGAGGGAGGCTGGAGTAACAAAAGTCAGATCAGTCGCCTACCCAAATGGGTAAAGTTGGCTAAGAATAGAGATTTAATAATTAATGAAATCAAGAAAGTCCGCAGCAGATGCTAACAAGTTGCTGCAATCTGACTCCGTAAACCGGCACTTGAACCGGATGTTAGGATGTAATTAAAAGGTGGATATTACAGTGAAGAGAATTAATCTGTTTCTTGCGATATTTTTTACTATTGTATTTGTTGGTAGCACAGAAGCAGGCCAAAGCACTTCAGTAAGAATTGAATCATACCTGGATGGTTATAAAATAATGTTAGCCAGGGATATAGCGTATTCTGCAGGAGAAAAAAGCCAAAGAATATCTGACACAATGAGAATCGTGGCCTTGACAGGAAACTTCGATACTCAAATATACAATAGTTTTTTACTATACCGGATGGAAAATACGAATAAACATGATGATTTATCAGAATCTTACCTGCTAAAAAAAGCTCATGTCCGTAACAGGGAAGTACTTGGGAAAATGTTCAACGCTTATTATGCGCAACTCAGTCATGAAAATGTATTGCTTTATTTAAAGAATATAACAAACTCCAATAAACACGCTCGTAAATACACTAAAATACATCAAATATTTCTAACATCTCTTTTAAACTCACCTGAAGATTCAAATGAATTTTTGAAATTTATACAGGAGTTATATGAATTGATGTATGGCAAGCGCCTGACAAAAACTAACAAGCCACCCAGTGCGCCGAAATAAATCGGTACGAAACTGGATCTGAAAGTCCTCTGTCCGTAAAGGGATAGCTCCCCGCCGGAACCCTGAGTTATGGGTTGTTATCCGTAAGGACAGGCTATACTGATAATAACGTTACCATAATGTTTGTATGGCTGTTCTAGCTCTTAATTCTTTATTTGTTTTTTAAATAGCCGGGTTTGAAATGCATATTAAAGCAGCTAACATAGTTTGCTTGGATGCTTAATTGCTATTATACTTTTTTTGAAGCCTGGTAGAGATGGATGCATTCCAGAAATGGTGTTTGATTACCAATCCTCTCTTATCTCTCATTTTTTATTGTGTGGAGTCTGTGGATGAATCAAAAAAAAACAGTACTAAAAGCCTTTGGAGGTATTTCTGGCATAGCCTTATTAATAGTTGCATGGGTGCTCGTTAGTAAGTTCATATCGTGGGATCGCCAGGAGTCTGGAGCGGCCATTGGCACCCTTGCGGAAGAGCTGGGTCTAACATTCAAGAGCAACGGTAAATCTCTCCATGTTGCACAAGGGTATATAAATGACGTTAGAGTTACTATTAAGACCACTTATGAGGGAACCCACGGCAGTAGTAGCGATAACACGGTTCGTACGCTCTTAATGCTGTCTGTGCCTTATTCCCCTCCAGGACGAATTGAGGCTTCAAGTTGGCGGCAGTCCATCACCGAAACATGGTCCGAACAGGAACGAGTCATCACCGGCGATGCTAGCTTCGACCAGGATGTTTACGTAGTAGGCCCTCCAGATATCATGCTTGCGCATCTCGATGCAGATGCCCGAAAAGCAATTAGTGCCGCCACGGCCAAAGGCTGGGGCTTGAAAGAATCGAGTATATGGGAGTGGAGGGAAAACGGACACATACACGACAAAGACCACTTACGCTCTCTCATGAATATTGGCCTGTCCGCTGCTCTGGCATCCCGGATGAAGGGAGACATTGTGGCGGCGTTGAGGGAGCGTGCTAAGACAGATCCGGAGTCAGGCGTCAGAGCTGCTGCGAGCTCGCTCCTTGACAGTAAGGCATTGTTGCTAAAACTTAAAACTGAACAGGACGCTTCCGAAACTGACGCCTATTACGCTAACATGAGCAAGAAATTTTCGGAAAAATCTAAAGTTTTGAAGGAAGCCAGGGAAAAAAAACAGACTGAGTATCAGGCACAAAAAGAAGAAATAAGAGCGGATTATAATAAAGCTCTAGAAATATTAAGGATAGAGCATGAAGCACATGAAGCTGAGAGACAAGTTCGAAGTGAGAAAATATTAGAAAAATTTAACCAAAGTCTGGGGAACTCCAGCATGAGCACCGCTCAAAGAGTCGCTGAGTTTAAAAAAGCTTCTGATAATTTAGCCACTGAAAGAAAAGCCCAAAATGCTAAATACCGAGCAAATCAAACTGAATTAAGAGAAAATTATCGGCGACGTTTGAATAGTATTGAGCAATAGGTTTTTGCTTTTTTTATTAGGTACACATCTTTTTGAGAAAAAGATAGGGTTGCAGGGCGGTATAGTAAAATTGATTAATCAATCTGAATTTCTAGTGGATGAATTCGCAGAAAAATGCACCATGCCCATCGATATAATATACGAACTGGCAAATTTGAATTATTCCAGGATTATTGGAGTCGCAATATCCATTATTTCTTTTTCAGTCATTTCTAGGCAATTAAGGTCAATCACCTTATATTTTGCATATTGTTTTTAACCATTTTCGCATCATTTTAGCGTGGTTTTTTATGATTTCAGGATCATTATAGATATGTGAGAGGACACTGGCACCCTGAGCCATGGCCATTAGCTGTTGTGCATAGTCTTTCGCTTGTTTTGGCGGAAATATTGCTCGAAACCTTGCCTCTAACCAACGTAGGAAAAGGTCAAACATTTGTCGTGCTTCTGCTTGTGATTCAAGAGCGGATTTACCCAATTCATCACTTAATGTACCCATTGGGCAGCCATATCGAGCGAGGTCATCCGCATTGTTCTCAATCATTGAGACAAACTGATTGAGACAATTATAGGGAGTATCACATTCAAATGACCACTTTTCAAGTAAAGCTCTGATTTGTTCTATGCGATGCTCAATGACCGCAGTGAGCAAGTCTGTCTTAGAGCTAAAGTGATATTGAATATTTGCTTTTTTAAGGTGGCTTGCCTGAGCCACTTCCTGGTAAGAAGTTATATCATAACCTAATTGATAAAATAAATTATCGGCGGCATTTATTATTGTATTTCTGGTTTTTTGTCCTTTGCTAATCATCACTGTATTTTCTGTTTCTGGCTGAATAACTTCTAGCCGTATTTAGGAGTTGATTTATGGGTAAATGGTCACCAATATCTTTACCGTAGTAAGATTCTATTATTATACCATCCAGAGCAATTAAAAAATCAGCAGGTATTCGTTGAAGTTCGCCTTCAATCGCACCAGTGATAAACTTATTGGCAAAAACAGCATGTATAATTTTTTTTATTCCAACTGTCCAGGCTAAAAAATGCCGCCCCATGATGATTCGACACGGAAAGCTTTATCAGTTCTTTGATTCGTAAATTCTACAAAGGGCAAGATGCATAGCGAAAAAAACTGAGTAAAAGAAGGTTTTTTTCTTGAGTATTAAGATTAATATCGACACCCTGTAAACCTTTAACTTTAAACTCTGGTACTTTTTGCCCTTTTTTTAGACGAAGGTGTTTCATTTACTATTACCTCTATGTAATGGAATAGCCATACTCATTGGTTTTGTTTGCTGTTTTAGCATTTCATTCATTTGATTATCAATCGCAGATTGCCAATGATGCTCGGGTTTATATCCCAGTCGCTCTTTTGAATAATTATTGTTTGCACTGGTTTCTCTTAATAAATGTATGATGCTTCTGGTTACTAAGGGCTCCCAGGATACAAGCTTGTCAAGTAATTCCATAAAACCGGCAAATACGAATGCAATAGAAAAAGGAACACTGAAATGTGGTAGAGGTATATGATATTTTTCATGTAAATATGAAATAACTTCCCGGGTTTTTGGCACCTCAGGACCCAAGACATTAAAACTTTCATAGTCAGACAGGTCAGATACTGTTGCCGCCAGACTTGCACAGTTGCCTATATCTCTCCCATCAATAAGAGGCAAACTTGTCTTACCACCTGAAACCCAGGGAACCAGATGAGTTTTAAGTCTCGGTACGAGTATAGGTAATAGACCCAGGGCATATCGTGAACCAACAAATAAACCAAGGCGAAGATTAACCCCGGTAAATTTATTATCAGATAGATTTCGTAGTGTCTCTTCAATTGTTATTACATTTGAAAGGTGTGGCCAATAGGAGCGTTTCATTCCATGACTCATTGGGTTTTCTGAATGGTCAGGAGAAGCACTGGCCAATGTACTTATAAATACAAAACGCTTTATTCCCTTGCGTTTTGCGTTTTCTAATAATTTAAGGCTTGGATCGAGAAAATATTTTTTTGACTTGTTTTTGTTACCCCATAGAGATGTCCATGCAGCAGCATGAATAACGACATCAATATCGTCCAATAGGGTTTCCTGGTAATGTGTATCCAGCAAATCTCCAACTCTGGAACTATGCCTGAAATGGGGCGGTAAGCGTTTCTTATTCACGGCAGGCGGCAATAATTTCCACGTTTGAAAGCTCATTAAGAGATTCCAGGCAGTGACTGCCAACGAACCCGGTTGCACCTGTTACAAGTATTATCATGATTCTCTCCTTGAAAATAATAAAATACGATCGTATATTAAAAACTATACGATAATATAGTAAGTTATTTTTATGTAAGAGGCAAGTTAATGGATAGTCAACGAGATAGAATTGGATGTTTGCAGTAGGTTCTACTGATTTTTCCAGGTTTAAACCTGATAAAGATGAAACAAGGATCAAAGTAGAGGCAATAGGACTTAATAGAGCAGAAATTATGTTTCGAGAAGGAAACTATCTTGAATAAGCTGAGTTTCTATCAGTTAGTGTTCATCCCTTTATTGATGGACACGTGCAACACAGGGATGTGCTGCCATTTTTGGCGACTGCAAGTCGTTGAAAATAGAAACTAATTAGACAGATAGTTCGTTAAACAGTGTCGATGGAGAAAAGCCTGTCCAGCGCTTAAAGGAGCGACGAAAGTTATTCATATCATTAAATTGTAAATAGTCTGCAATCTGCGGATAGCTGTAACCTTCAACGTGAAATAAGTAAATTGCCGTATTTCTTCTTGCTAAATCCAACTGCTGTTGAAAGCTCGTATTATGCTTTTTCAACTTACGTTTCATTGTGGCCGGGCTTAGTAGAAATGCTTCTGACAGTCTATCCAGGTTAATCTGCTGGCGAATATTCTGTATCAAATAATCATACACCTGATCGAGAAAACTTGTCCTGACACCTAACTGACTCAACTGCATACGACTTGCATTTAATACAGCTTCACCGCCTACCATCGTTTCATTTGACCAATTTCGCTCAATATGGGCTTTAGCAATGAGCAACATACTCATTTGCCGATTAAAACTAATCTCCTCACCAAAGTTCACCCAGTACTGTTCGATATAGTCTGGCTGGGCGTAACTAAAGTGATATTGCCAGGGTAACTTCTCGCCCGTCAGCCAATCGCTCATCGATACTAAAGCCGTCATTTGTGATTCAATCAAAAATTTTAACTGTTCTGTATTCGCCCCTGTGCAATCCTGCCAGTAAATAAAGACATAGTCTTCATTTTCAAAACGACGTGAACTTAGTAAGGGCGATAAAATAGCCTGATAATCACATAAATGATCTATCACCTGACGACAATTAGACATTTGTTGAAATGCTTGGCTACAAGCACCAAACAATCCCGGCAAGAGCATCTGACCATATAAAAAACTGGTGTCATCAGCTTTTAACAGCTTCTGGGTATTTTGAATTAAAGTCAAAAATTGCTCTGCGCTGATCACTTTTTGCGCTGACTTAATCTGCTCCAGGTTTAAGCGTACACCGCGCAATAAATCTCGACTATCTACACCTCGTGATAAGGCTAGATCCACTAGCAATGCTGGTTGATAATGTGCCGGGATAAACTCGGTATCAGCCTCATAGACTGAATTTTTTTGTACGGTGTTTTTCACTTAAACCAGTTCCTGCTTCGCTACTAATACACCGATATTCAGCCGTTTAAAGACAGAATCTGAATCCTCTGTGCCCGCCAGTGTAACGGCCGTGCTGGCACTTAGAAAAACTCGCTCTGTTGAATGTCGATCTTTATAAGCGAAACTATTCACTGCTGCTTTTAACTCTTCAGCCAAACTTTCGGCAACGCCTTGATGAGTGTCAGGCAATAACACCACAAAGCGATCTCCCGCCAATCGGCACAACACATCCTGCTCACGCAAATTGAGTAATAATAATTGGCACAAGGCGCGCAGAATATTGTCGCCTTCTGCTATACCGTATTTTCTGTTGATATAGTTAAAGTTGTCTAAGTCCACCGCTATCAGGGCAAGCGGCTTTTGATTTTTTTGTGACTCTTTGATCAAAATACCCAGCTGTTTACGTAAATATACTGCACCGCCAATAGGAATTAGCTTGTCAAACAAACGATATTCACGAAAATCACGCTCACGTTTGACCATTTGGGCACTGATAGCCAACTCTTCTTTATGCCAATGATAAATACCAATGCTCAATGCTGTTAAAGCAAATGGAATAGGAAGACTTTCTAACCAGGTATGCCAAACAACACTATCCGGTAGTCTAATGAACTCATCGGTTAGGTCCATTGACCAGGAAAAAATAATGCAGCTCAACCCTATGGCCAACAGTTGTGTCACGCGACCACCGGGACGACTTCTTAACACCAGTAACAACCAGAAACTGGCTAAAACCGTCATGGCACCTTCAGAAAAAACATCCAGCAAATTGAGCTGATGCCACTCTTTCACTTCACCCATTAAATAGCTAAAAAAGATACCGGCAGCAATAGCGATGGCGAGTCCATACAAATAAGCACTATGAAAAAAAACCTTTTTTGTCAGTGTGTTATACATTAACTACTCTCATATTTATTGTGTTATACCCGCACAATAAAGCATAAAAATGACAACAATATGACAGCTAGTGCAGTCAAATCAGCTCACAAAAAAGTACATTTTTTTCAGCTTTTGCTCACCAATAAGGCTTGTTATGTTGTTTTGCTTACTCAAATACTCTATTAACAACAGTCACTATAGCTCACCTATATAGAAAAACAAATGTAAGTTATTGATTTTAAATGAACTATAAATCTGTCTGTAATAAAGCTGTCATATTTACTTTCTACACTGTGCACATTGAATTTACTAAGTAAGGACAAACCGATGTCACAAAATGCTCAACCCCTGAGATTCAAACGCAATATTTTTGTACTGGCTATTGCCAGCTTTAGTCAAGCCGCTTTAGCAGAGGAAGAAATCAATTTAGAAACTGTTCGCGTCGTGGGACAAGCGGCACAAATCAGTAAAGCCTTAGATCAGCAACGTAACTCAAACAGTATTGAAAGTGTTATCCACGCAGATGATATTGGTCAGTTGCCAGATGATAATGCAGCAGAAGCCCTACAACGTTTGCCAGGTGTTTCAGTTGAAAATGACCAGGGTGAAGGTCGCTTTGTTACGGTTCGCGGTCTGGCACCTGAGTTAAATGCTGTCACCATTAACGGTACCTTGGTTCCTTCTCCTGAAGCGGGTACCCGTGCCGTCGCTTTAGACGTTTTACCAAGTGAGCTGGTGCAGTCTTTATCTGTTGTGAAAACCTTAACCCCTGATATGGATGCCAACTCTTTGGGTGGCACGGTAAATGTTCAAACCTTATCCGGCTTTGATCATGATGGCCTGTTCTACACCACCACTATTGAAGGCAGCCATGATACGAATATTGATAAAACCAGTCCAAAAGCCTCAGGCGCTATCAGTGATGTATTTGATTTAGCCAATGGTCAACTTGGCATTGCAGCAGCTGTGAGCTGGCAAGAACGTGAGTTTGGCTCAGATAATGTTGAAGCAGAAGGGAATTGGGACTTTGATAGCTCCCCTGTAGTGTTAGAAAAATTTGAAATGCGTGATTATGAAATTATACGTGAGCGTACGGGCTTAGGCTTAAATTTCGACTACAGGAGCAATAACTATTCAAGCTATTTCTTACGTACTCAATACAGTGAGTTTAGAGATGCTGAACTGCGTCAGCGTGCCAAAATAGACCTGGATGCTAATGAAACAGAACGTGATTTAAAAGATAGAGAAGAAACACAGACCATCAGCTCCTTTGTTTTAGGCGGTGAGAAAACATTGGGTAACTGGACCATCAATGCACAAGCTGGCTATGCACGCTCTGATGAAGAAAATCCAGACTATTTCTCTTCTTCGTTTGTGAATGACAATACTTCAAACTCGTACTCTGGTACCAAAATACCTGGTGTGATTGCAGCAGGTAATTTTGCTGATGCATCAAGCTATGAATTTGATGAGCTTGAATTAAGCAAAGAAAAAACCACCGATACCGAAAAAAATATCAAACTGGATTTAGCTAAAGCCTATACATGGAATGACTATGATGCTGAATTTAAATTTGGCGGCAAGATTTCAAGACGTGTTAAAGACAATGAGGTCGATGTCTGGGAATATGATGCTGGCGCAAGTGGTTTAACGCTTGTTGACTTCAGTTCCGGTAATGTTGATTATGGCTTAAGCAGTTTTGGACCTTCAATCAGTTCCTCAGCCATTAGACAATGGGCCTCTACCCAAACAGCGACAATGAAAGAAGATGAATCTCGTATCGGTGATTATGAGATGCAAGAAGATATTAATGCAGCGTATTTAATGAATACGGTTGATTTGGATAAATGGACGATCATTACCGGCCTGCGTTATGAGCATACTGATTTTGATACGGATGGTACCCGGTATGATGCGGATTCCGATGAATACAGTGCAGTAAACGAAAGTAATGATTACGGTAATTGGTTACCAGGTTTACATGTTCGTTATTATGTATCAGATAACACGCAAATTCGCTCAGCTTATACCCAGTCTGTTGTTCGCCCAACATTCGAAGCCCTGGCTCCGGGTATTATAATTGATGGCAGTGATGCTGAGTTTGGTAACCCCAATCTTGATCCACTTGAGTCTAACAATTATGACCTGGGTATTGAGCATTACATTGGTAAAGATGGTGCCATTTCAGCCTTTGTCTTCTATAAAGATATTGAAAACTTTGTTTACAACACCGATTTGGCGGGCACCGGTATTTGGACAGGTTTTGATGAAGCCCTGACCTATGCTAATGGTGATGAAGCAGAAGTGTATGGAATTGAGTTAGCTTATACGCAAAAGCTCAGCTCATTACCTTCCCCATGGAATGGCTTGATTGTTGGGGCTAACGTGACACTCAGTAGTTCTGATGCTGAAATCAGTGGCAAAGGGAACAGTCGTAATATTGAACTACCCGGTCAATCAGACCGTGTAGGCAATGTGATGCTTGGCTGGGAAAATGATACTTTTAGTATGCGTTTATCAGCAAACTATAAATCTGAGTATTTATCTCAAGTGTCAGATATTGAAGATAAACGACAAGATATCTATGTAGATGATCAAACCTTTGTTGACTTTAATATGAGTTACTTCCTGGCTAAAAATCTGCATCTGACATTTGAAGCGAAAAACATTACAGATGAAGTCTTCTACCGTTACCAAGGTAGCAAAGAGTATAACGCACAATATGAAGAGTATGGCCCAAGCTTTAAGTTAAGCCTTACTTTGACTAACTTTTAATCAATGAACTGGTACAACGTGAATAAATACACTCTTAAAACTGCGTTTCTAGTTGCATTTACCTTGACTCTCTCAGCCTGTGATGAACAGGCTGAGATGATTTTTCAACAGCACCTCAGTTTGGATAATAACGCCATAGAATCGATACAACTGCTCCCACTTCAATCTCCTGTTGCTGATGCAGACAGGCTGATCAGCTATGCAAAAACGGGTTTGAATATTGAAGATAAACAAGGTAACTCTCTAGCTCAGTTAAGCGGTCAATTTGGTCAGATAGATTACCGACTCACAAAAGAGGGCTTGGTGGTCATCGCTGAAGATCAACAACGCCAACAAGTGATGCTCAGCCAATACCATAGTCCAACGGGCTGGCAGGCACCGATCTACCTGGCGAAGACTTCATTTAAGGTTGAAGGTGTTTGTTTATATCAAGATCCTGCCGATAATATTTTTGCTTTTTTAGTCGGTGAAGAAGGTCGTGGACAGCAATGGCTAGTTGCGGATAATCAAACACTCTTGAAAAAGCCTGCTTTAGTGCGAGATATGAGTATGCCACCTGCCAGTGAATACTGTCAGGTCAATGATGAACAAGCCTTAATGTTCATTAATGAAGAACAGGTTGGTATTTGGGCTTACCCTGCCAGTCCAGAAGCCGACTTAAACCGACAAGCGGTAGCGATGCTTCAACCGTTCGGTGAAATTTATCAGTCTGCTGCTGGCATGGCGATAGTCGATCACTCGCTGTTTGTGAGTGATCCTGAGCACGGCACAATTCAACTATTTGAACAGCAAGGTGCTTGGTCTTTAACACAGCAGTTTGATATATCCAGCCTGTCAGATGCTGAAAACTTAAGTGTTCGAGTCAATAACGATAGTTTAGATATAGCCATTATTCATGATGATGGCGTCACTTTATATTCTCTTGACTGGCAGGGTTCAACAAAGCAACACACGCAGCCAACTGCCATTGTTCAAGCCACTGTTGAAACCACGCCTGTTCCCAGTATGGGTGATGCAGCGGATGATCCTGCTATCTGGATTAATGCCCAAGACCCTCAGCGCAGCTTAGTCCTTGGAACAGATAAAAAAGCAGGGTTAGCGGTTTATGATCTGCAAGGCCAGCAGCAACAATACCTCGCTGTGGGTCGCTTAAATAATGTGGATGTTCGCTCTGGTTTTAGTTTAGCGAATCAACTGGTAGATCTGGCAATCGCTTCAAACCGTGATCATAACAGCTTGCATTTATTTACCATTGATCCAGGCTCTGGTTTTGTTACTGAAGCAGGTGAAATAAAAACAGAAGCTAACGATATCTATGGTTTATGTATGTATAAAGATGCCAAAAACCGTTTTTATGCCATTGCTAATGATAAAGACGGGCGCTTTTTACAATATGAAATCACAGCGAACGGATCTCAATTAGCAGGCACATTACGTCGTCAGTTTTCAGTAGCCAGTCAGCCTGAAGGCTGTGTTGCGGATGAGCAAAACCACAGCTTATTTATTGGTGAAGAGGGTGCGGCCGTGTGGCGTGTTGATGCAGATGTAGATGCTAAAGCTGAGCTAAGTCTAGTGGCAAAAGCAGGGGATAAACTCACTGCAGATATTGAAGGCATGAGCATTTATAACAATGGAACATCTTCTTATCTTGTTGTTTCCAGCCAAGGTAATAATCGCTATGTGTTGTTTGAGACTCAGCCGCCATACAGCTATATCGGCTCATTTCAAGTGGGTTTAAATGTCGCTAAAGGCATTGATGGTGCATCTGAAACCGATGGTTTAACCGTCACCTCTCATGATCTTGGTGGCGAAATGCAGCAAGGCATGCTGGTCGTACAGGACGGTCGTAACCGCTTTCCTGAAACCAATCAGAACTATAAATATATTCCCTGGGCAGATATTGCTGCTGCGCTTGACCTAAACAACTAACATGAGAATCCTATGCAACATTCACTAGAAGAAATGACAATATGGGGGCTGGTCAGTGAGGCCAGTCTATTTGTACAAGGCATTATGTTGATCTTGTTTTTAGCCTCTTTAACCAGCTGGTTTTTAATATTGTGGCGTAACCATGTGATCAGAAAAATGGAAAAACATAGTAAGCGTTTTCGCCATGAGTTTCGTCAGGCAGATAATCTGGCCAGTCTGACGACACAATATAATGTGATCAATCCAGGCTTACCGATTATTTTCCACTCTGGTTTCACCGCATTTAATGACCATCAGACAGCTTCAGATGAAGCTGTAATTGACAGTGTTGAGCGAGCAGTTCTGATTAATATTGGAGAGCATGAATCTGAAATGGAAAAAGGCTTATCTTATTTAGCGATTATCGGTTCAGTCAGTCCCTATATCGGATTATTAGGGACGGTTTGGGGTATTATGAACTCATTTATCGGTTTATCCCAAGTTGAACAAGCGACATTGAATACCGTAGCACCGGGTATTGCTGAAGCATTAATTGCGACAGCCATTGGTCTGTTTGCTGCCATCCCAGCCGTTGTGGCTTATAACCGTCTAAGTGCAAGAGCCAATAGCCTGTCCTCAAGTTATTACCATTTCGGTAATGAACTAGTTGGCAGACTCAAGCGGATCATGGCAATTCAAACAGCGGCCCAGGGTAAATGAAATGATCAAAAAACCTGCTCATCACCATTCATTAAAAGCCGAGATGAATGTCGTCCCTTATATAGATGTTATGTTAGTGTTGTTAGTCATTTTTATGGTGACAGCACCTTTATTAGTACAAGGTGTTAAACTGGAACTGCCTGACGTGGCTGCTGAAGCATTGCCTACCGATACACAGCAAACAATATTGACTTTATCCGTTGTCAGTGATGGTAATTACTATTGGAATGTTGGCCCTGAAGTAGATATTCAAAGCCGCTCTGATCAGGCCGTTACGCTAGCCGACATGACCAGCAAAATCAGCCAAATAAAACAGAAAACGGCAGGAATTCAATTCTTTATCCGCGGTGATAAAGCAACAGACTATGCCTCTGTAGTTCGAGCCATCGCCTCTTTACAGCAAACTGGAATCAAAGATATTGGTTTGATTACGGAAATACCTGATGAATAATACTGCAAGCTATCAATGTTATCCTTTGCAATTGCTTTGGCAGAATATTAATCAAGGAAAACACTTTTCCCTTGCCGGCGCCACCTTGTTACATATTGCCATCGTTGTCTTTCTGCTGTTTTCATGGACGTCGTCTATGCCTGAATCAGCCGAGACCAAAAGCATTCAGATCCATATGTTTCAGCTGCCAAAACCAGTTGTTACAAAACCTGCTTTACCCGCCCCACAAGTTAAAGAGGCTGCACCCGTTAAAGCAATCAAACAAAACAAAACAATAGAAAAGAAAGACTTTGCGTTTAAGCGAATTGAAAAACCTAAAACCAAAGTAGAGCCAAAACAAAAACCTGAGCTAAAGCCCAAAGCAAAAGTTAAAAAAGAGCCTGAACTGGTTCAACAAACGGTTCAGGCAGCTCCAGTAAAGCCAGCAGTTAAGACTGAGCCTGGCAGGCCCATTCCAGCTGCTGCCACAGCTAGTCGGCAACAAGCAGTACAAGCAACAAGCCCGGCCAGGACTGAAAAAGCTTTTGATATCAGCCAATATCACCCTATTGATAAACAAGCGCCAGGTTATCCGCGTAAAGCTATACGTAAAGGTATCGAAGGAGACTGTACGGTTCAATATACGGTTAACAAGCTTGGCCGAGTAGACAACCCTAAAGTCATTGGTCAATGTCATCCTGGCTTTGTGAAACCGTCACTTGAAGCGGCTAGAACCTTTCGTTATGCCCCTCGTTTAATAAATGGTGTTGCGGTGGCAGTACCAAATGTCAGAAACACATTTGAATATCGTATTAATTAGTGTCCACCCATTAATTGATGGACACGTGCAGCACAGGGATGTGCTGCCATTTTTAACGAGTGCAAGTCGTTAAAAATGTAGCAAAAGAAAAATCACATTTTTTCTATTGCGCTAAAACAGTGATAATATTATTGCAATTTAAATATCAGGTTTACCTATTATGAAGATCATCACTTTAGCCTTTTCATTAACCGCCATGCTCACTTTCAGCACTGCCCACGCTGAGTCTGCTAAACAATGGTTTTCTGATGGGCAGGAAACATTAAAAGCAGCAATGGCGAAAACAGCCAATACGCAAAAAGCTAAAAATGTGATTTTATTTATTGGCGATGGAATGAGTATTTCCACCATTACTTCAGCTCGTATTCTACAAGGCCAATTAGCAGGCAAGCCGGGTGAAGAAAACAAACTCGTATTTGAGCAGTTGCCTTATACCGGTTTATCGAAAACTTATAATGTTAACCAACAAGTACCAGACTCTGCCGGTACCATGACCGCAATGATGACGGGTATCAAAACCAATGCGGGTTTTATTTCTGTTGATCAAACGGCCACGCGCTCAGATTGTGCCAGTAGTAAGGATACTGAAATCGCTACCTTGCTTGAACAAATGGAAGATAAGGGCTATGCCACGGGCATTATCAGCACGGCACGTATTACCCACGCAACCCCTGCAGCAACTTATGCACACAGCCCGGAGCGAGGCTGGGAAGCAGATAGTAAAATCCCACCAGTTGAGCGTAAAAAAGGCTGTGAAGATATTGCCAGCCAAATGGTTAACTTTAATCATGGTGATGGTATGGAAGTCATGATTGGCGGTGGTCGTCGTAACTTCTTACCCATGGAAATGGCTGATCCCGAGTATCCTGCGGTTGCAGTCGGTTTACGTGAAGATAAACGAAACCTGGTCACAGAATGGCAGCAAAAATATGTAGATGGTCAATACGTATGGAATGCGCAACAGTTTGAAGCCATCGATCCGAAAACCACAGCACATTTATTAGGTTTATTTGAACCCGGCCATATGCGTTATGACGTGGACCAAGCCTTAGATGGTGCGGGTGAACCTAGCTTGGCGGCCATGACTGATAAGGCCATTGATATCTTGCAGAAAAATGAAAAAGGCTTCTTTTTAATGGTTGAAGCCGCTCGTATTGATCATGCGCATCATGCTTCCAATCCGTACCTGGCATTACATGACACCATTGCTTTGGATGATGCAGTGAAAATCGCACTAAGCAAAGTGGATTTAAATGATACTCTGGTGATTGTCACCGCCGATCATAGCCATGTTTTCACTATGGCGGGCTACCCCACTCGTGGTAATCCGATTTTAGGTAAAGTGAAACCTAACCGCCCAGCTCAAGGTGGGCCATGGTCTGAATTTGCCTTGGCAAAAGATGGCTTACCTTATACCACCTTGAACTATACCAATGGGGGTAAAGCCTTGCCTGATCAGCCTGCGGACTGTCAGCCTCCAGCCTGTAAAATCAAACCACGTCGTACGAATGTCACTCATATTGATACCGAGGCACGTGGGCATATCCATGAAAGTCTGATCCCACTCAGCTCAGCAACCCATAGTGGTGAAGACGTAGCCGTATATGCTGCTGGCCCATGGGCCCATTTACTCACGGGTACTTATGAGCAGAATTATATTTATCATGTGATGAGGCAGGCTTTTAATCCTCAGTAAATATATCATTGCTAGGCTGCGATTTTTTTATGGTAATCCAGGCCACCCATTATTTGAGCAAAAGGGTAAGTTATGGGTATCCACAATGCCCCGTAATTCATCTGACGGATAACTGCGGTTAATTTTTTAAAAAGTGATCGATTTTGTTCTAGCGCTGATGACCTATTCACTTGCGGAAATTTTCTTGAATGGGTTTGCTGGGGTTGCCGCATTAACTCAGAATGACATGAAGGTGATTCTTGATGAGAAGCTTTTAAATAGTCCCAATCATATTTAAGTGACCATTCTAAATAAAGATGACGTGTAAATAAGAGCTGTAATGCATGTATTAATTGATAAAATTTTAGAGAATCAAAATGATCTTTATGTGTAACATAGGCAATAAATTCATCAATATCTTTTGAAGTTATGTTGTCGTAACCGTTTTGCTGGGTGATTTTGTTTAAAAAAAGCAATGTATTCCTCAATACGAATAACATATCAGCGATCAATTGGGGGTAATATCTTCTTTGAGTGTAAGATAAAAATAAATTTATCCCAAAAATTTGCAACAGCAATATCATCCTTGTCAGTCATTATAATGTCTTCCTTGTATGAAACATTTTAACTATTTTGCCATAAAATGATTAATGTAACAATAATCAAAAAGATTATTTGAAAATGATTCATAAAATTAATGATTTTAATCAATCTAAATAGACAATTTAAGGTATTCAATGGATGACGGACGAAAAGGAAAAATACGCCATGCGGGTTTCTTTTTTCATTATTAAAGACAAAAAAGGAAAAAATAAAGAGTCAAAATTAATCAAACAGAAAAAATTGCCAAGAAGATCAAGTTATTAGAGAAATTAGTTGCAGTAAACAGATAATACTGGTAAAAAGATAAGTCAATAAAATTTAACCTTACGGAAAAGATAAGGCCGCTGACGGGCGAAATTTTTATGCCGTCAGCCGTAATAAACGAGAATATAGGGCCTAACCTGCAGTCTGGTCATATCAACTGTTAGCCGCCCGAAGAAAGGATCTCCGAAAATGTCATTCTCTCGGACCGAAGTAGCACAGCTTCTCATTAAATGTCGCCGTCGATGCTGTATTTGCTACAGGTTTTGTGGAGTGAAAATTGAGACAGATCACATCCAACCCAAGGAAGATGGTGGTACCGATGACATAGACAACGCAATCCCCGTCTGTTTTGACTGTCACGCGGAAATACATAGCTACAATGTAAAACATCCAAGAGGACGCAAGTTTACACCGAATGAATTGAAGGGGCATAAAGAGACTTGGTTGAAGCTTTGTGAGGAACGTCCCGAAACATTGTTGAGCTCGCCTCAAGCTTATCACAGAGATGTTGGCCCTTTGCAGTCTTTGATAGACGAACTTGAATTCAATCAAAGAGTAGCATCAATACAAGATTTTCGAGAAGGTGGATGCCTTTTCAGTAATATTCAGTTTAGTAGGGCCATCGACGAGGGAGCGATATCCATTTTAAAGGAGGATCTGAAAAGCAGCGTGATTGATGCCTACGTCGCAATGGGTGCCGCCAACGCTGTTATCTCAAGCTCAATTAGCGCGCTTGATGGCCGTACTTCGAGATCTAGAACTTCCAGCTCTGACCCTAAAGCTCGCTTGCAAAAATGCGTTGGTTTAATTGCTGCAGCACACAGCGAACTCTTAAAATTTATGGTCAACGAAGATGAAAACGGCTAACAAACGCTTCCATGGGACACCGTCCCCGTCCGCTTGCGCGGCCAGAAACGGCGCCCATGAAGCGAAGCGTTAGCTGTCAAAATTAAATACGGTGGCAACACCAAAAAAGTAGGAAGAAATGGATAAAACTGTAATAAAAAAATATTTGAATCAGCAGAAAATTAAAGCTGTGGAAAAATTTGATTTTGACAAATCAACCATCAGTTATACGAAAGAAATCAAGCAAACCCGTGAAATAAAGAAAATCACAGGTGATGAAGAGGTTGTCCGAGCTTATATTCTTACAAAATTAGTCAATATCCTTGGCTATAAACCTGAAAATATCGAAATTGAAAAAGAATATGACATCGGTAGGCCAAAGGTAAACAAGCCAAGAATTGATGTTGTTGTCAGGGATGCGAAAGGCAATGCCTTTCTCTATATGGAACTTAAAAGCCCAGAAGACTACGAAAAAGACAAAGATGAAGTTATAGAAAAACAACTGTTTAATCTTGCCTCACAAGAAAAAGGACAAGGGATAGGTGTTAAATATCTTGTTCTCTATTCATTCGATATTGTTAATGATGAAATCAAAGATAAATGTATCATCATTAATTATGAAAAATATACCTCTTTTGATTCATGGAAAGAAGAAAGAAACTTTGCGGACGAACTACCAACCAGATATGGGAAGGCACAAAAAGAGCCCTTTATAAAAGGTGGTAAAAAGGATTTAGAGACTAACTTTAGCCATGAACAATTAGAAAGCCTTAGAAAAAATCTACATAACGTTTTGTGGGACGGTGGCGGTACAGATGATAATGAGGTTTTTTCATCCCTTACAAACTTGATTTTGGCAAAAATTCAAGATGAAAGCGAAAAAAAGAAAAATGAAAAATATGACTTCCAGATTTTTGCTTATGCAAAAAAAGGCGATGAAGAGTTTGAAACCAAGGACGCACTATTTGACCGCATCAATAGCCTTTATCGTAGGGCATTAAAGCAACGCCTCAATATTATTGATGAAAACAAGCTTAAAAAGTCCTATGTCATAGATGAAAACAAATTCTCCTTAGAAAAACTAAAATATACCGTCCAAGAATTAGAGAAATATTCGTTTGTTGATGGGAAAAACAGTTTTGATGGTAAGGATATTTTAGGGGATTTTTTCGAGGGTATCATTCGAGAAGGTTTTAAACAAAGCAAAGGGCAATTTTTTACCCATATCAATGTGGTCCGATTCCTATTATGGGGCTTACAACTTGATAAATTAGCATTAGACCGTGTGAATAATGATTTAGAGATTCCCTATCTTATTGATCCCAGTGCAGGAAGTGGTACTTTTTTAATTGAATACATGAAATTTATCACCAAAAACCTAAAATATCGGTTTAAGGATCAGTTAGATGATACCCGAGATATTGAGGATAAATTTGATCAATGGTTTCTGCCCGATCACAGAGAAAACAAATGGGCTAAAGATTATATTTATGGCAGTGAAATAAATTTTAATCTTGGCACAGCCACCAAAGTCAATATGATTTTACACGGTGACGGATCAAGTAATATTTTTGTAAAAGATGGTTTATTACCATTTAAGCTCTATGACAAAGAAACCGCTCCAAACTTTCTCAAACAATATGAGCCTGATAACCTGTATGCAGATAAAGAGGTTAATAAACAATTCGATGTCATTATCACCAATCCTCCGTTTAGCGTAGATCTAGATAACGAAACTAAAAAGAATGTAAAAAAAGAGTTTGTCTTTGGGGATAAAAAGAATTCAGAAAATTTATTTATAGAAAGATGGTATCAACTGCTAAAACCGAATGGACGTTTTGCCGCTGTTTTACCTGAAAGTGTATTTGACACTACCGAAAACAAATATATTCGTTTGTTTGTTTATAAATATTTCAAAGTAAAAGCGGTGGTTTCACTACCGCAAGTTACTTTTGAACCCTATACATCAACCAAAACAAGCCTACTTTTTGCTCAAAAGAAAACAACAGATGAAGTAGAACGATGGAATGATCTATGGAGTAAATACTCTAATGAATGGAGTTTGTTAAAAACTCGGTGTGAGAAAGAAATTGAGCATTTTATTAAAGAAAAAGATATTTCTAAAAAGTGGGTAATTTCCAAAGAAACAAAAGAAAAACGAAAAAATAACATTGTTCGATTATTGAAAGGTTATCTTGAAAAAGATGACGATCAGTTATCCTTAAAAGAACTGGTAGATAAATATCAATCTGAAATAGTCGAGCTGTGCAAATTTGATAAAGACACTAAAGACATTTTTGGCTTTGTAAATATTTGGTGGGTATTCGGTGAAGTTGCCAAAGAATTAAACTACTCAATATTTATGGCAGAAGTTGACCATGTAGGCTACAAACGAACTAAAAGAGGTGAAAAGCCAATGCCTAATGAGCTTTATCGTTTAAATGCCAATGGTGAAGTTATCGTTAATGATGGCGTAAAAGAAACTGCTTTAGATTTCTTGAGGTGTGTGAAATGGGATTAAGGCATTTTGATATTAAATTTCATGAATTATCAATAGAACCGAAAATTGGATTAAAAGACTATTCTGTTCTATATGGGCAAGGAATAAGGAATAAAAAGACTTCTAAAAAATCAGAATACTATAACGGATATAAAATCAGGTAGAACCCCCTCAAAGTTCAATGAAGATTATTGGAATGGAGATAATGATTTTTTAACAATGCAGGATGTTGATACTGATTTGTTCCAGTTAAAAAATATCTGTAAAAGTAAGATAACAGATTTGGCAATCGAGGAACTAAAAACTCTTTATCAAGCTAAAAATAATAGTTTGATTATTTCTAATGCTATGACAGTAGGATTGTCATTTCTAACAGATCGGAATATATTTTTAAATCAAAATGTATTCCATTTGGATTTTGATGATACCAAAGTAAATAAAAAATTCTTACTTTGGTATTTTAACCTCCATCTTAGACCAATTTTTGAGATATTGTTCACATCAAAGTATTTGTCAAAAGATGAATTGGGAAGAATTAAAATACATGATATTGAAAAATCAATACAAGATGAAATATCTTCTCAAATAGAACCAATCGAACAAAATATTAAAGAGTTAAAAGTTAAAATTAAAGAACCTCAAGAGGTTATCAATCGAGTTTTTGCCAGAGAGTTTAATTTTAGTCTTGAACAGTTTGAAACATTAAAAACGATAAAAGTTTTTGATCTTGATATTTCAAATTTTGGTAACAACAAAGATTTACGCAATAGCGTTAAATTTCACCGTCAAGCGGGGCAATTTGTCCTTGATGAACTCAAAAGTAAAACCAGTAAAAAAATTAAAGACTTCATATTAGAGCCAATTGTATTAGGTAAAGGCATATCTCCTGCACAATACGATGATGATAATGGAGAATATTATTATCTTTCAATGGCAACCATTAAAAACTGGAAGTTTGAAAAGGACAATTCCCGTCTGGTTACAGATAAGTTTGCAACCGATAATCAAAATAAAATAGTACAAAATGACGATATTCTTTTAGCTCGTTCTGGTGAGGGAACAATTGGCAAGGTAGCAATTATTGATGATGAAGAATTGCAAGGCATATTTGCTGACTTCACAATGAGAATCAGACTTAAAGATTATAATTGTTTATTTGCTTATTATTATTTCAGAACTAATTATTTTCAATACCTTGTTGAAATTAATAAAAAAGGACTTGGTAACAATACCAATATATTCCCAAGCCAAATACAAGAGTTTCCACTTTTAGATGTTTTATTAGAAGAACAAGAGCGAATAGTTGATGAGATAAAAATGGAATTAGATGCCCAAGAAAAAATAAAAGAAGAGATTAAAAAAGAATGTAATTCAATTGATAAGATCATTGGAAATGCAATCAAAAACAGCTAAATCGGGTAGCCAAGGGTTTCTCTCCCTCAGCCCCCACACCACCCCTCATGCGGATCCGCAAGGTGCGGTTCATTAATGCGGATAATGAATAGCAATCCATTTCTGTTTTAAAGAAATGAGTCCTAAATCCCTTAGAAATTGATCAGTGATACCCTTATTGATCCCCTCTGTTTTTGAGCTATGCCAATAGCTTTTACCAAATATAAAACAGGCCACCCACAAAATGAGAAATTGAAAATCACTAAAAAATTCAGTTCACTTCAAAAAAGTTAGCTGGCAATGAGATTATCTAAAAAATAAGGACAAATTAGGAAATAGAGGTGTCAATGTGTTCAGGTAGGGATAAAATCTGGACTGTCAGACAGGGGAAAGTCTGCAAGGCTTTGCAAGGTAGACTAAACTCTAAAACATTATTGGTTTTAAGTGGTGATGGGAATGGGATGATTGCTTTTGAACAATTTCCGACAAGCATTGATCCCTCGAACCCAATGCTTTTTTTGATTTTGGCAAAGTGTCTTTAATTGTGCTTCAGGCCCAACAAAAAAATAGAAGCTTTTAGAATACCCATAAAGTATTTCCATCACAGTGTATGGGTCTCAATGCCCCTCCTTTATCATCTCTAACCATACTCCTGTCCCCTCAGCCCGTTCCAGACAATCCTTGAATCCCATTGTCTTTGAGTGAGCCACTTCTACCGATAAAAAAAGCAAAAAGTAGTCAGGGCTTGCACTTTAGAGA
>JADGDG010000018.1 GCA_016744995.1 Gammaproteobacteria bacterium | reverse complement strand
TCTCTAAAGTGCAAGCCCTGACTACTTTTTGCTTTTTTTATCGGTAGAAGTGGCTCACTCAAAGACAATGGGATTCAAGGATTGTCTGGAACGGGCTGACTGGGCAGGGCGTATGGTCAGAGAGGATAAACGGGGAAGCATTGAGACCCATGCACTGGGTATTCTGAAAAAACAGAAACTTGATGAGCACATCAGGATGGAAATACTTCATGGATATTCTAAAGGCTTTTATTCTTCTGACAGCACATGTTGATTATGCCTTAATTTCTATTATCGTGTGGTACCCAGTTTTTTATCTCAATAATTTATTTAGAGTTTTTCAAAATATGAGTCTTCACCTTCTTGAGAAAGCATACCTGACCATTGTTCCATTACTTCTGCTGAAAATGAATTAACAAAGTTTTCATGATCCCCTTTGCTTTCCCATTGTTCAACCAGCGTCAACTTGTTGATATTTTCAAGATCTCTGTAGCATTCATGGGAGATATACCCTGCCGCTTGTTTTAAGCCTTCAAAAGATTGAATTAAGCTATCTATATGCTCTGGTTTAGCATGTAGAGTCCCGATATGTACTACTGTTTTGTTATACATAATCTTGCCTTATATTTTGAGTTAATTGTCCAATGACATCACTTAATTTACTTAGGATACCCGTCCAACCACCTTCATGGTCAGATCGTGTTTTTTCATCAATAAATTTGATATGAGATAAAGAAATATTTGTTTTGTTGTTGTCTGTTTTTTTAAAATTCAATGTGACAATGCTATTGTCAGCAGAGCAATGAGACACCCAAGTAAAAACTAATTTATCAGGTCGTTTTATTTCTAAATACTTCCCTGTATGCGGTAGTGCATCACTACCTGCATGCATAATGATTGAAAAACTACCTCCTTCTCTAGCATCATTTTCTACATCTGATTCTGGCATCCCTGGCATCGGCATCATAAATTGCGCCAATATTTTGGGGTTTAACCAAGCATCAAATACTTTTTCAATTGGCGCTTCAATCAATTTTTCTACATTTACTGTTAAATCAGTCATTTTTTCCTCCTCCATTCTTCATGATTTCATCAAGTTTATCTAAGCGTAGCTCCCAAATTGACTTAAGCTTTTTAAACCAATTTTCGGCTAAATCCACCTTATGTAGATTTGCTTCAATCAAATGAGTTCTACCTATGGTTCTTCGTTTTACAAGCCCAGCCCTTTCTAATACTTTGATATGCTTGGATATTCCATTTAGTGACATATCATAATAATCAGCAAGATCTGTAACACGACTTGCTCCTTGCTGGCATAGTTGCGTTAAAAGAGAGCGACGTGTTGTGTCACTCATTGCTTTTAGCAATTCAGTAAGAGTTTTTTCGTTTTCATCGTCAGCCATACAGTTGATTATAGCTAACAATCCAACTTAGTCAACCGTTTGGTTGAATAAAATTATAAGCTGATAGATGAAGGGTTGCTAGAATCTTTGTTTAAAATTGAGAAAGAGGGGTGCTGCGGTATGAATTATGCTGTTGTTTCGCTGAGAAATAACGTTGTCATCTCAGGGATTCTGGTCTCCCAGAGACTATATTCTTAGTATGAGTTCACAACAAAACTCAGTTTTTGATAATCGCTAAGACTAGAATTTCCTGAGCATGACCTGGTTATATCTGTATGCATTTAAAGCAATCATTAATTATGGAATGCCATTAATAAATAATAGTTTATAGGTCTTTGTAGCCAACTTACAAACAGTGATATAAATACAAAGCTTATTACTACCGAAGTTATTGAACGAATAATACCAAAGCCATGAACAGATTTAACCATTTTAAGTAATAAAAAGAGAAAGAATAAATATCCAAGTGCGACTGATATTTCACTTGCATACAAATATGGATTATTATGGATTAACGTGGTCATATTTTCAGCCGTAGTTAATGCTAAACCATCTCGTATAAGAATTTCATCTCTAGCAATACGTGTTGGTATTTCAAGAAATGAAATAACTGAAAGCACAACTGATGCATAGAAGAATGCAGAAACTGAATGAACAAAACTACCAGTCCCACGAAGCAAAAACCTACATACAATCCACAGAAAAAAGCCACATATAAAAAATATAAACCATGAATAAACTATTTCAGAAATATATAGTATAGCATCCGTTGAAATATCATTGATTAAAAAAGATGGAGTTCTAAATACTGCTATTATCGAAGTAACGAACAAAGCATAGAAGCTAGAATTCAAAAACAAATCATTGTTATTTTTTATTTCTTTAAAAAAAACATTTGGATCACTAAAAACTAATGAGATATCTCTAAAGAAATCGCTAAATCCACCTAAAACAGTATCAATAATTTTTTTTAATATATCATCCATAATTTCTTCTCAATATAACGCCCGGCTCACCGAGCAAATTTTTGATGGCGGCTTTTGTGCGTATTTTTGCACAAAAGGTGACAGCGGAAATTTGTCCGGTGCAGCCGTTTGTTATGCACTTTTATAGCTGTTTCGCCAAAAGTCACGATCTTCTTTTTCTATTTTTTCGCCCCACCCATTCATGTCTGAATATAGCGAAAATTTGAAAGGGGTTAGGGCCGGTAATTTCTCAAGTTTGCTTGAAAATAAAACAGTACTCAATGCTTTGAAAGAAAGTTCATTTTCTGCGGCACCCCAAAAACTACCCCATAGAATTTCGACTAGACCACCAACGACATTTCGAAATCTGGACTCTTCAATTTGAACTGCACCCAAAGCAGACAATACATGCGTTGACGGTTCGTCACCAAGCCCATAATTGACTAATTCGGGACGAGAACTCTCCCATGGTTCAAATTGATCTGGACCATCAATCAATGGCCACTGCCATAAGTAATCTGAAAGTTCTTTTATTTGTGAAAATTCAATTTTGTTCTCTCCGCAGAAACGCTCGAACACTAACAATGCTATTGCCATTCTTGCAGTTAGTGAGAGCTTTCTACATTGTTCTAGATACTTATCCATGTTTCTCTTATTGCATAAAGCCCTTAGAAACGGCGGCGAAGCCGTCCGATTTGCTAAACTTGTTATACGTATCTAGACGACTGCAAACATACTTAATTTTTGAATAAAGATGGGGATAAGTTGCTGCCTCTCTATATTGTAATTCCATAATGATTCACCAAAATTTCTAATTCGATCATTTTCGTCAAGCAACTCAAACTCTTCATCTGTAATCAGGGCATATTTCAACCACATTGATAGAAACTGTAGTCTTCTCATATCCCTATCAATTTGTTCTTCGACCGATACTCCGGTTTTTTCACATAACTCATCATAAGATATGGTTTTGCGTAATAGACCATCATAGATGGCTGGGTTTACGACTTTAATAACAGCCAAGAACGATATTATTGGTACCAATCTTATCTGGTTTTTAGCAGAAGCTGCATAGAATACAGCAATGTTTGTATAAACACGCTCTAATTGGCGCAGCGACAAGTTGAAATGCCTCGCTAGTACCTCTAATGAGTCGAGAAGGTTCTGCTGGTCATCCCATGTTTCTATTTGGTGGAGATCAAACAACCTTCGATTGTACTGCGCTATATCGCTGATATGACGCTCGTCAGTTTTCTTTGGCAGAGTGGTTTCAATATTAATAAATTTCTGCAAATAAGTGTGGGCATCAATATTGCCCCCGTAAACACACTTAACTGCCTCTTCAAGTTGCTTTCTGTGCATGACTAGGACAAAGACGACATTCTTTACCGAGAATAAATGTTTTACCTTTTCTATTAACTCTACGGCGTATGTTGGTTTACAGCGATCTAGCTCATCAATAATAATTACTAGAGGCTTGTCTCCGTCAGGGCTTAATGTTGACGGGATTTCTGACAATAGATTCTTGAATGAGTTTAATGTCTCAATATCTTTGGCGTGAGAAGCCATGCGCTCTCCAACATAGTCGCCAACTACGTTTGATAAGCCCTTGGCTAAATCATTTTGGATATCTTTTAGCTCATCTATATCGCTGTCTTTAATTGCCCCAAGCGTTGCAGCTTTAATCCCTACTTTTGCCGTCCAGGACAAGAGCTGAACACCTACCTTTTTTGCCTTATCTTTAAATTCTGTGGATTTTTTACCTTCAGGGTCTATAGCGTTCTCGTCGATAAATGCTGTGATTGAACTTACGACAGCAATAAAGGCGTCATCTACATAGTCATTTGCAAAGGCATCAATGTAAACACTTGGGACTCCTTCATTTTTTAGCATTCCTTGCCACATTTTTACGAACGTTGTTTTTCCCTCGTCCCATCGACCATCAAGTGAAATAACAAGCTCATCATTGGATTTTGATACTAAATTAAGTAGTGCTTTCCCAAAGTCACTACGACCTAAAATATCCTGCTCAAAAGCTTCATTATCTTTCACAACAATGGGCGGTGTGACAATATTCATTTGTACTCCTTTACGTATAACGTTGTCATCTCGGAATTCTGGTCTCCCAGAGACTACATTTTTGGTATGAGTTTTAAACAAAACTCAGTTTTGGATAATCGCTAAGACCAGAATTTCCTGAGCATGACCTTGTTATAATTTTAATTCATTCCTACATCCAGGCACACGCTGTAGAGCATATTCCATTTTTTTTAAAATCTCTGGTTCTACTGAAGGATTAGATGTTTGAAGAAGCTCTTCTTTTGTTAACTCTTCTTCAACTTTTCCCAGCATACAATTACAAAAACTATCTAGTTTCTTACCTTGAATGTGTTCTCTGAAGCCATTCTTACATTCACTCAAAATAGTACTTTGAATAAAAGGAATACGATCAGCCTCGTCTAAGCCCATCTTTTTTTTAACATATATTGGTCCGTTTGGTGGAGCATCAAATGAACTTCCAAGATAAACTTTACGAAAGCACTTGGCTTTGTCATTTTCTTCATTTGAAAGAACATTGTCGACAACACCCGTTTTATTAATTCTAATTATCAAGTATATAGGTTTATTATCTATGGAATAACAATTATCTTTTTCATCTAGCATTATGCTATTTTCGAATTCTTGTCGTCGGGTTAGATATTCAGAATTAGTTGGATTGGATTCTGAATTTTGTAATTCATGCAGTTTGTCAATTTCTACATAACTCATGGCAAAAATATTTTTTGCCATGAGTAGTGGTAGAAAAAATATTATTTTATGCACTTTTTATTTTTCTCCATTATAACATCTTAGCATTTATACGTTGTGCGCAGCATTACGTATAAATGTCTGGTCGAGTAGGCAAGGAGAACCTCCCTCCAAGCCTCTCACAGAACCGTACGTGAACCTCTCAACTCATACGGCTCTTCATATCCCTTGCAAATTACCAAGTTTGCATAAAACAATGGTTCCTCCCATTTCTAGTTGACCAGAGTTTTATTTTGGATATGTCAGCCCCTTTGCTCCATTCCCATTACAGAAACTTCATCACTACTACGAGCTGATCCGCCCCTGTGCTTTGTATTGAGTACTCTTCCTCTTTCGAGTTTCTCCCCTTAACATCAAAACGACAGGTTCCCACGTTCCCTATATAAGCCTGCACTAAGTTCGCGCCATCTCTATACCGATCGCCACAGGGTCAGTAGTCGGATAACTACCCTGCTCATCCTGAGAAAGTCCAAGATCCTCAGTTTTGACAATATCATACGGATTTTCGATACCTCATCAATGGTTCACTTGCGTTCGCCTCTTTAGTACTCACCTGACATTTTAACAATGCCTTTTCTTAATCGCTCACTACCATGACTCTTTATCAAAGCAGCATTAAGTGGTTTGAAACCAACTTCCGAAAGCTGATTTCGAAGGGCCTACCTTCATCTTATATACAGCTCCAAACCTTTTCGAGTTTGTTCGTGGCACACTTGTACAATGCCGCGTGGATTGCCTATAGACTTATTAATGGAAATTGTTTTTTGACATTCAAACCGCAGAAGGTGATTCATGACACTCAGTCTTCTGTCAGAGTGGGATGAGACCTTAATTGAAGCCGAAACCGGGTGATTTCCATGGCTTAACAGACTTTAATATACTCTTTTTTTTCATAACAAACAATAATAGACCCTCAAGCTACAAGGTTGCTTTGTTTGACACCATTTAATGCCTTTTGTGCTGGATATCTATAGGGCTAAAGATTGTCGTCGATATTTTAATGATGAAATCTGATAGAGTATTTTCATCGTACACTGTCGGCAGCACGGGCATAGACAAGAGACACTATCAGGCTCAGGCGGTTTGGCATCACGAGTGATAATTGATGAAACACCCCTGAGTTTCAATCTTCATTTTATGGGGGGCCTGTTAAAATACTGAGTTAGGATGTTCTTGCTTTTTCTTTGCTTTTGGACAGCACCAGTTAGACAAACCAGTCTCGCGTGCAATCGACAGGCTCAGCATTTAGTCCGAACGTCCCCCTTCTTTTGATTTTTGAACAGTGACATTACAGGACATAAAAAATAGCTAAAACAATGAGGTGTCCCAATTAGCTTGATTTAATAACGAGATAATGAAATACTAATACTTTATAATTTCAATAACTTAACAAGAAATATAAGAATTTATTAATTTAGTTATACGGATCCGGAGGGTCCGTATAGTAGACTGTTAGAAGACATCAAACCATGTATTGAAAATGAAAATAATGTTTAAAATTAAAGGGTATCAAATGAAGTTGTTTTTATTTATGTTTTTTTTATTAGTCTCAACAATTTCCTATGCTACAGAATTTTCTGAGACAGAAATGATGGTTCAAATTATAATTTCATATGTTTCTTCTATGCTAATTCCAGTAGTAGCTTTAATCTTTATCCTTATTCGTAGAGATACTTCTATTGGGAAGAAAGCATTATGGAGCTTTGTATATTTTTTTCTATGGTATGTTCTTGGTCGTTTGGAGTTTATTTTGATGCTTCTAGCACCTGAGTGGGGGTTTTATATTCAAATAACTTTATATATTTTAATTACTGCTTTATTTGTGTCATTGTTTTATAAATTTACAAAATCGAAAAAAGTGGTTGCAGAAGATGTATGAATAGAATGTGTTTTTATATTTAATAAAATTCTAATGAGCAATTGGAATGTAAATTTTGGACGTAGCACCTATTCAAAATTCTGCTTGTATCGAAAGGGCAAGGCCACATTGCAGGACAGCCATAATTTCATTCCATTTAAAAATACTCACTTGATTCCCATTTCCATTTAACTCAATCTTTAATCTTCCTGGCAACACTTTCTTGTTAACTCAACCCTGTCTGATATTTTCAGATTTATCCTTACTGACATGCTTTGCTATTCTGTTTTCCTAAAATAGACTTACTTTATAATTGATCCCACTCTTTTTTTCAGTCAATAATAAATTTTATCTGAAAACTTTACCATTTTTTATTCAAATTGTGGGTGTCTTCAATCACTTTTAAGTGCCAGACCAGGAATTAAACAATGCAGATGAACATGGCGTTGTAAATTTTGCCCCCATGTGTACAGAACACTAGTGACTCCCAGTTGCCCTCGTAAACGTTTATGATCCCTGGAAAACTGTGACAGTGTTTGCCAGACTGCTTTAAACAACAGGGCATACATTATCTCAGGATGCAGCTGACACCAGCCATTGAATTCATGTGGCTGGGTGAAGACCAGATGATAATAGCGAACCGGTAATAATGATTTTGTGGGTGTCTTCAATCACTTTGAATCACTCTATTCAATCACTCTATTGGAGTAATTCTACAGCCTCAACGCCATTTTGAGTGGTCACTGGGGCAAGGAAAGAGCCTGATAAAAATAACAATATTAAAATACACTCAATAGTTCTTTAAAAATCGCTAAGCCCCAGTGATCCATCTCCTCAATTTTGTTAGATTTTCATATTTCGATATTTTTACCAGTTACTGAATTCAGTATAATTTCAAATTGAGTAATAATTAGTCGCTTATTAATGATATTTAAATAAATTTTTTCAGTGTAGTTTGATGTTTCTAACATGGTAGAATCATTTACTAATTCTTCTTCTGTTACATCTGTAGTAACAATAGAAAAATAATTATTTTCTGGATATTGAATTAAACTTTTTGTTCTCATGACTTTCTGTTTAATTGCTTTGTTTTCATGCTTTTTTATCAATTTTTTTAAAAAATCTATATCTATAAAAACTACACAACCTTCAGTTGGGCAATCAGTTTCAATATTAGGACCCAAATCATGAAATTTATAAAAACCAACAACTTCAGTTGAAAAATAATTATCTATTTCTTGTACTTTGGGGTTAATAATAAACTGGTTATAATTTTCTAAAAAATTACTCATGGATTTTTTAGAAATAATATTTTGATCACAACCAAAACTCAATGTTGAGAGAACTAAAAAAATAATATATTTCAAATCTTGATATTTCCTTTGTGTTTTCTACATTTTTAGATCTAACGCTGAGATCATGGTGGCGTCTTTTTGCCTACCATGCATCTCCTGGTTATGCTCAGTTTCTAATTTTTTTGTATGTACTTTGTATGTGCAACAGTTAATTGCTCTTCAGTTATTTCAATAATTGAATCATTTATGATTAGTAATTTATTTTTAACTAACCATTTCTTTCCTTTATTCGCTGTTTCAAATAACCCCCCTTTTGAATTATAAGATTTTTTCAAACTTTCAAGAAATTTTTTTTCAATTATAAAATTGTTCTTTTTTAATTCAATGATTCCATGCTGTTTTAATTTAGTAAATGCAGATGTTAACTCATCTACTGATGGAATTGCATGATTTGTTACATCTGCTGCACCTAAAACTTCACAAAGTTCGGCATTTCCGTCATTGGCTGCCAAATATACTGACATAAGGATCCAACCATCGTTCCAAGTCCAAGTATCTATCATAGTTCCTATAATTTCTCAGCATAACCGTTAAATCTAAAGAAACACGCATATTGGTGATACCCGCTTCCGTATTTCTCAATTAAACATTATTGGTGATTAAGTCAAAAATAACACAATTTCAATGAGTTTTGCTCAATTTTATGTATTACTTGCTACTAAAATTTGATTATTTGAAAATAAAACTAAAATATCACACAGTAGAAACCAGGAATCTTTATATTTAGATATCACTGTTTTTGAGAATTTAACTCAAAATATAAGTTGTGCTTGATGGAGGTATAGGTCATGTCTGACAGATTAAGCATTTACTAATGCTGACTGATATTTAGTATGAATCTTTATTACTCACCTACAGCAAAAGAAAAAGCAAAATTATTGTCACTGTACCTTTCTGAGTTAGAGTGCTGTTGCTGTTTCTTTGCTTTTGGACAACACCAGTGAGGACAACTGAGGTAGAAGAGTGTACGCGAGACTGGTTCGTCTAACTGGGGTGTCAGAAAACATGGACGTTTTCTGTCAAGTGACCCATGGACGGGCTAGAAGCGTCCCCAGTTAGACGAATCAGTGTCGGGTGCAATCAAAAGGCTCAGCATTTAGTCCGAACGTCCCCCCTTCTTTTGATTTTTGAACAGTGACATTACAGGGCAGCCACACCTTAGTATTCATTCAATCTAACTTGTCTAAAAAAGCGCTCAATAAACAGGGTAAACCTATTTATGGATGAGTTTTGACCATTTCGCCGGTCCGGTTGTGTGGACTGATTCCCCATGTACATCCACACCAACTGTGACAGGCATATCTTTTACCTCAAACTCATAAATGGCTTCCATGCCTAATTCTTTATAGGCGATCACAGTTGATTTTTCGATTGCTTTAGAGATCAGATAAGCCGCACCTCCCACCGCTGTCAGATAAACAGCCTGATGCTTTTTGATTGCTTCAATTGCAGCAGGGCCGCGCTCAGCTTTTCCAACCATGCCAATCAAGCCGGTTTCAGCTAACATGGTTTCTGTATATTTATCCATTCTTGTGGAGGTTGTTGGACCAGCAGGGCCAACTGATTCACCGCCAATAGCATCAACCGGGCCAACATAATAGATAAAGCGATTTTTAAAATTAACACCCTCAGGTAAGGCCTCGCCTCTGGCTAATGTATCGACAATTCGCTTATGGGCAGCATCCCGACCCGTCAGCAATTTACCATTGAGTAGAAGTCGTTCGCCGGGTTTCCAGCTCTTAACTTCTTCTGGAGTGATGCTATCCAGGTTGACATGTTTTGATTCAGGAGAGGCAGACCAGGTAACTTCAGGCCAGTCTTCCAGCTTTGGTGGTGTGAACTCGACAGGTCCTGAGCCATCAAGGGTAAAATGAGTATGTCGGGTTGCAGCACAATTTGGAATAATGGCAACCGGCAGTGATGCGGCATGAGTAGGATAATCCAGAATTTTGACATCGACGACAGTGGTCAGCCCACCCAGTCCTTGAGCACCAACACCAAGGGCATTAATTTTTTCATAGAGTTCAAGACGCAGTTCTTCTGGTCTGCTTAATTTATTTCCCTGCTCAGATTTCTTTATCAAGTCCTGAATATTGACCGGTTCCAGCAAGGACTCTTTAGCTAACAACATGGCTTTTTCTGGCGTGCCGCCAATACCGATCCCCATAATGCCGGGAGGGCACCAGCCGGCACCCATCTCAGAGACAGATTTCAAGATCCACTCAACCAGATCACTGCTGGGGTTCAATGCAGCAAATTTTGCTTTATTTTCAGAGCCACCACCTTTGGCGGCAATTTTAATATGCACAGTATTGCCCGGCACCAGGCGGGTATGAATGACTGCAGGTGTATTGTCTCGGGTATTTTTCCTTGCACCGGCGGGATCGGCAAGAACTGAAGCCCGTAGAATATTATCAGGATGTGAATAAGCCCGTCGAACGCCTTCATTGACCATATCGTCAAGATTCATTTGACAGTCCCATTGAACATCCATACCAATATCCAGAAACACAACAACAATACCGGTATCCTGACAAATCGGGCGATGCCCCTCAGCACATAAGCGTGAATTATATAAAATCTGGGCAATGGCATCTTTGGCTGCTGCAGATTGCTCCATTTCATAAGCTGCGCCAAGCGCCTGAATATAATCTTTGGGGTGATAATATGAAATAAACTGCAAGGCATCAGCAATGCTTTTAATGAGATCTTCTTGTTTAATTGGTGTCATAGCGGCCACTTTAATAAATTTAATCAATTTAATGATAGCATATTATTAAAGTAGACGAAGTTTAAAAAAGAGGCCAGTCAGGAGCTGAAACAGGAAAAATTATTAATAAACGACTATAGTTAGGCTATGTCTTTATAAAAAGAATCTGAGGTTTTGTGTGTCAGAACAACATTTACAAGCTATTCAGGCTTATGTAGGTAAAATGCCCAGTTTGTCGACTACGGTGACCAAAGTATTGGAAGTCTGTAATCAGCAGAATGTCTCACCAAATGATTTGAACAAAATTATTTCACTGGATCCCGTATTGGCAGGAAATGTACTTAAACTGATTAATTCAGCCTATTATTCATTGCCAAATCACATTTCTTCCCTGACACGTGCCATTATCATATTAGGGATTAATACGGTAAAAAATCTGTCTTTAAGTACTGCGGTTTTAGGTAATATGAAAAAATCAAAGCAGGCTAGTCTGGCCATGGATGGTTTCTGGAAACACTCACTTTGTGTTGCTGTGACGGCAAAAGCGATTGCTTCGGAGCAAAAAATACCTTCGAATCAGAGAGAGGAATTTTTTCTCGCAGGTTTATTGCATGATTTGGGTAAAATACCGATGGCTCATTGTTTTGCTGAGGAGTATTCACGCTGTCTTGTAATTGCCAGAGAACAAAAAATATCACTCGATGAAGCAGAAATGTCAATATTTGGATTTAATCACCAGCATTGCGGTGCTATTATTGCCAGAAAATGGAAATTAAACGATAATATTGTCAGCACCATGCAATATCACCATGAGCCTGAAAAATCTGATGAAGATCACAGACTTTTAATTTCCAGTGTGGCAATTGCTGATCTTTATGCTAATATTTTTGAAATGGGCTCTGCAGGCAATCATTTTGTTAGTGAAGAATATGTGGGTAGGCTTTTTGCTGATAGCAAATTGTCCTGGGGAGAGTTGACTCAAATGCATGAAAGCATACAAGAATCAATTGAAAAAGCCGCCATTTTTCTTCAGGTAAGTTAACTATATTTTTAAAGCCGAATTCGGCTACTAGGTTTACAATGTGAAAATGTTAATCAAGTTCTGGGGCGTTAGAGGCTCAATCCCCTGTCCCGGGGCTAATACAGTCAAATATGGAGGTAATACCCCCTGTCTTGAAATCCGTTTCCCAGAAATTAATCGATTGATTATAATTGATGCTGGTTCGGGCCTCAGAGAATTGGGAAATGAACTGATGACTCAAGCAGGTCCTGTTGAGGCACACCTTTTTCTGACCCATACTCATTGGGATCATATTATGGGATTTCCTTTTTTTACCCCTGCATATATACCGGGAACTCATATCCGGGTATATGGTCCAGTGACTTATGAGGAAGATACCCTTGAGAAAGTGGTTGGCGGGCAGATGACCTATCGCTATTTTCCTATTCGAGAAGCTGAACTGGCTGCAAATATCCAATATTTTAGTCTTAAAGAGGAAGTTATTGATTTAGGTGACGGCATCATTGTTAAAACCAAGTATCTTAACCATCCGGTGCTTTGTCTGGGGTATCGAATTGAGTACGAGGGCAAAGTCTTCTGCACTGCCTATGATACTGAAATTTTTCGTAATGTTTTTATTACGGATCCCGAAGATCCTGACTATGATGAAGACATGGCGACTGAAGGCGACTTGGTTGCAAACGAACAAAATGCTATGATTGAGCAGTTCTATGAAGGTGCTGACTTGCTGATACATGATAGTCAGTATACTAAAGAAGAATATGAACAAAAATATATTGGCTGGGGACATAGTTATGTCGAATATGTCTGTCAGGCTGCTCAACGTAAACAGGTAAAAAAACTGGCCTTATTTCACCATGATCCACTGCGTTCTGATGAACAAATGGATGAACTTACGAAGCGATTCTGTAATGAGGAACATTGTGGTGATGTCGAGTCATTTTTTGCCAAAGAAGGTATGGTTATTGAACTATGATTAAAACTTATCCAGAAAATTTATTTGATGAAATCAAATTACTGGCCAAATTTCCTGAAGAATCACATATGGAAGGTTTAAAAATTCATCATGATGCTGATCCCGTATTAGTGAAATCAGCTAAAGCACTTTTTAACAAAGGTCTTGTGACTCAGCTTGATGGCGGCTATTTGACAGACAGCGGACGTGAAATGTCTGAGCACCTGCATGCTGTCCTGGATACAATGAACAAATAGTCCAGTCAATAAGTCAAATAATGAGATGCTGTCAGTCTGACGGCGTCTCTATTATTTTCTACCAGTTTTAAACTCACCACTCAATCCCTTCCTGAGCTTTAATTCCCTGATTAAATGCATGTTTAACAGGCTGGATTTCACTGACTGTGTCAGCCAGTTCGAGGAGTTCTTTTGGGGCTCCACGTCCGGTTATGATCACATTTTGATGTTTGGGACGATTTTTTAATACTGTAATAACCTCGTTAAGATCAAGATATTTATATTTGAACATATAAGTGATTTCATCCAGTACTATGAGCTGGCACTCTGGATCACTAAACAGAGGTAAAGTCTGTTGCCAAACAGCCGTTGCGGCTTGCTTATCCTTTTCAAAATCCTGGGAATTCCAGGTAAACCCTGTGTCCATGGTGTAAGTGGTTAAACTGCTCTCTTTTTTGCCTCCTGTTTCGGCAAAAAAATGACCTTCTCCACAATCCCACTGACCTTTAATAAATTGTACCAGCGCACACTGATGGCCATGTCCCAGACTTCGAAGCAGGGTACCCAGGGCAGAAGTAGTTTTCCCTTTACCATTGCCTGTGATAACAATGAGTACACCTTGTTCTATAGTTGCCTTGTCAATTTTGTCATCGACAATTTTTTTATGCCGTTTCATACGTTCATTGTGGCGCTGTATTTTATCTGTATTCATTTTTCTTTGACTGCTATTTTTAGGTGATTGTTATGAATTTGCAGTATAATTCTTTTATAAATAAAAGAGTATAGGTAAGTTTATGTGTCAGGCTTTAATTGTCCTCTCAGGAGGTCAGGATTCCACCACCTGTTTATATTGGGCCATTAAAGAATTTGGTCGGGAAAATGTCAGCAGTCTCAGTTTTGACTATGGTCAAAGACATAGAATTGAGCTGGAAGCGGCCAGAAAAGTTTCTGAAATTGCTGCGGTTGCACATGATATTCTGCCTATTGATACTTTTTCGGCACTGGGCGGCAATGCTCTTATAGATGATATTAAGATTGATGATTCATTAGAAACAACAGCTGAGGGCTCTTTGCCAACGACCGCTGAGGGCTCTTTATTAAAAACCGCTGAGGGCTCTTTATTAACAACCGCTGAAGGCTCTTTACCAACAACCGCTGAGGGCTCTTTATTAACAACAGCTGAAGGCTCTTTACCAAATACCTTTGTGCCGGGAAGGAATCTGATCTTTCTGACTTTTGCTGCCGCTTATGCTTACCAGCGTTCAATTAAGCATTTGGTCACTGGTGTTGCTCAGACTGATTATAGTGGTTATCCTGATTGCCGGGAAAATACTCTGAGTTCTCTGGAGCAAACGCTTCGCTTGGGAATGGAATATGATATTACCATCCATACCCCTTTAATGAATCTCAATAAGGCTGATACTGTATCACTGGCAGAAAAATTAGGTGCAATGGATGCAATGGCCTATACCCATACCTGTTATAATGGTGAGCAACCACCCTGTGGTCATTGTCAGGCTTGCCTGCTCAGAGCCAAAGGTTTTTCTGAAGCAGGACGTGCCGATCCACTGATTGAGCGTTTCCAGTTTTTTACTAACAAATAGATAAACAGACAAGCAATGAGCGAACAACTTTTTTATCTGGCGACCGTACCTTTTGAGTCTGCCTGTCAAATTAATATACTGCCGGAAAAACATCCTGCAGCAAATTTACACGGGCATAGTTACACAGCTTCTGTTCGGGTGCCTCTTAAGTCGGCAGAGAAGATGTCGCAAGAACCAGTCAGTTTTCTTAAAGCGCACCTGCAAACTACCGTTGAACCGTTAAACTATACCTTGTTGAATCAGCATCTGGATGTACCGACGGATGAAAATCTTGCTCGCTGGATCCACAAAAAAATTGATTTGCAGGGCATTGATCGGGTTGCCATTCAAAGTACCCATGACTGTGGTGTTGATCTGGATAATAACGGTCATGCGCATATCTGGAAGCGTTACCGCTTTGAAGCCGCGCACCAGCTGCCCAATGTACCCTCAGGTCATCAATGCGGGCGTATGCACGGTCATGGTTTTGAAGTTATTTTGCATGCGAACCAGAATCTGGGCTCTAACAGGCCTGTTGATATGGGGGTGGATTTTGAGCAGATTGATCAATTCTGGAAACCATTACACGAACAATTGGACTTTGCCTGCCTCAATGATATTAATGGACTGGAAAATCCCACATCCGAGGTTCTGGCAAACTGGATCTGGCAACAGTTGAAGCCAGATTTTGAACAGTTGTCCTGGGTCACTGTTTATGAAACCCATACCTCAGGCTGTCATTATAATGGTGAACATTATCGTATCTGGAAAGAGCAGCGTTTTGAAAGTGCCTTGCGGCTTACTCAGGTTGCAGAAAATGATAAGCGTCGTCAACTGCACGGGCACAGCTACCTGATCCGTTTGCATCTGACTGCGCCACTGGACAAAGTCATGGGCTGGACGGTGGATTATGGTGATGTGAAGACTATTTTTAAACCAGTTTATGAGCAGCTTGATCACCATCAACTGGACTGCCTCGAAGGGATTGAAGAGGCTGATGTGACCAGTTTACTCCACTGGATCAAAGCTAGAATGGCGGATTCACTACCACAGCTGGATCGCATTGATTTATTTGAAACACCCGGATGTGGGGCAGTGTTATGCTGGGGTGAGGAAGGTCCTGCACTCCCTGACTAAGAGCAGATTAAATTTCATGATTAAAGAATATCCGTTTAAGCAATGAGCTATTTTGTAAAAGAGCTTTTTTATACCTTGCAGGGTGAGGGGGCACAAACAGGGCGAGCTTCTGTTTTTTGTCGTTTTAGCGGCTGTAACTTATGGAGTGGTCTGGAAAAAGATCGGCATAAAACAGTTTGCTCTTTTTGTGATACTGATTTTGTCGGTGTTGATGGTGAAGGTGGTGGAAAATTTAAGGATGCCTGCCAGTTAGGAGATGCAATTATTGCCCAGTGGCCAAATAGCAAACACGCAAAGCCCTATGTTGTTTTTACCGGAGGTGAGCCGCTATTGCAATTAGATGATTTGCTGATAGATTATTTACATCAAGCAGGATTTGAAATTGGTGTTGAAACCAATGGTACGATTACAGCGCCAACAGGTATTGACTGGCTTTGCGTGAGTCCTAAACAGTGGGAAAATTTTAAACAGCAAAGTGGCCATGAGTTGAAATTATTATATCCTCTGCCGGGACTGTCACCAGAAAAATTTGAAACTATGGATTTTCAGCACTTTTTTTTACAGGCGATTGATGATCCCGAAGGTGCAGAGCATCTCCAGGCTGTTATTCAGTATTGCCTGGAGCACCCGAGGTGGCGCGTTTCTTTGCAAACACATAAATTATTGGGCCTTAAATAACAACAGAACTATTTAGAGAAAACAAAATGGATACACTCACAATAATCATTATCGGCGTCGCAGCCTTACTCATATTTGACGCTTTCCTTATCCGTCATTTACGCAATAAGAAAAGAGACAGTTTTAAGCTGGTGATTGAGGAAGGCGTGATCACTAAAAATGATGGCAATGTACCAGCAGAATTCTTATATGATATCCAACAATTATCACGTATTAATAAGCCGGATACTCTGATCATTTATGGCAATGGTATTTCCTCAGATAAGCCAACTTTGGAGATAAAAGGGCAGATAAGTCCTGAATTAAAGCAAAAGATAGAACAGTCTCTGATGTTAAGTGTGCAGTGATTTATTTATGAAGCCAACTAATAACCCTCTGGATAATATCCGCATTGTTTTAGTGAATACGCAGTTCCCGGGTAATATCGGTGCCGTGGCGAGAGCCATGAAAAATATGAGTCTGTCTCGTCTTTACCTGGTAAATCCGGGCTGCTCTCTGGATAAAGAAGCCTATATTCGAGCAACCAATGCAACAAATATTTTAGAAAATGCAATTACTGCCGATACTCTTAGTGAAGCAGTAAGTGATTGCCAGCTGGTGGTTGGAACAAGTACCCGGGATCGAGGTATGAGTCTACCCTTATTAACAGCTCGGGAGAGCGGGGAACAAATTGCATTTGAGGCGACTAATGCGCAGGTTGCCGTTATTTTCGGTCAGGAAAGCTGTGGTTTGCATAGTGATGATCTGCAAAAATGTAATTTTCATGGCTATATTCCTGCCAATCCGGATTATTGTTCGCTGAACCTGGCGGCTGCAGTGCAAACATTTTGTTATGAAATTTTTCAGGCGACTGAAGCGAGCAGAACAGAATTAAAAGAAGTTGTTTATGAATATCCAGAAAATCAAGACATGGAATATTTTTATACTCACATGGAAAAGGTTCTGACGGATGTTAATTTTATCATTCCGCAGCATCCGGGGCAGATGATGGAACGCCTCAGACGTTTATTTAATCGGGCCAGACCAGATCAAAAAGAGCTGAATATTCTAAGAGGAATATTATCAGCCATTGAAAAGAAAAATCAGTCTCAGGAATAAGCTTTAATAAGTTTTACCTCTGTCTGATTTATATTATTAATGCAGACAATACGAGCCAATGGAAGAATACCTGATTTTTGCCACAATTGGAGGACTGTTATTTCTCACGTTATTTGTTAATAGTGTGTCAGAAGCCTATGAGCAAAAACAACGGGAAAAACGCATAAAAATCCTCAGGATCAAACAGGGTCTGGATGAGCTGAGTGAACTGCTTAATTCTTTAAAAATTTTTAATATTAGCAATGATATTAATGTGCTGCTTGCAAATGAAATTATGTCACGCTTGCAGATGATCCAATCTATGGATAAACATTTCAGGGGGATTCAGGCCTTAATTGAAGAAGCAAAGGCTGAGCACGAAGTACCCGTTCATGCTGAAGCTGAACACGCTCCTGGTGATGAAACTCATTTCAAAAAAAATCTAATCAAACTGGGAAGGTTGATTAGAACTCTGAACTCTCATAACTGGTTTTCAAATGTAAAGAGCAACCAACTACAACAATATATCAAAGATATACAGCTTCTTCGATGTGAAAAAATATTTCAATTCTATTCGGAGCTAGCCAGTGCAGAGCAAAATGATGAAAAATATATGATTGCTAAAGAGCACTATTATTACATTCGCCATGCTCTTAAAGGATCAGGTATCAATACTCACCCAAGAGTGGTTGAAATGCTGGAACAAAATGAATTTATGCTGGAACAAAGCAATATGCTTATGAGGGGTAAAGTACAAGAGAGAATAACAACAGAAGGTTTAGATGAAACTCAGGAAGAAGAACCTTCAGTGCCAACAAATGATGATAATGATCAGGTTAATAGTGAAAAGTAACTTGTGTCGTCTGTTTATAGCCCCCTCTTTCAGCCATTTGGGCTGAAGGAAAATGGAACTGGTGGAACAGTTCTTTGGCCCAATAAAATGGAATGTTTGCTGGTTGTTGAGTCAGATTGGATAAAAAGAAATATCCAGCTATACTGAGGTAAATTGTATATGGCAAAAAGCTTATGGGGAACAAAATGAATGAACTGGATATCAACCGATTATTACTTCAATTTGAAAAAGCAGTTCGTGAAATTAATCGTGAAGAGATAAATCCCAGAATACCTGAGTTGAAACTCTCTGAACTGAACCCAGTGGTACAAATGGTTGCTAAATCACGGGCTCGTTATTTGAAAGGTTTATTTGATTTAGCCAGTATCACTGGAGAACATATACCGACACCTGAGCAGATTAAAAAGCTCAAAGTAATGCGTGAAGCCTATATGGAGCTAGTTGAAGGTTCCAAAGCTCTGGAAGTGGCCATTGAACGAGGCTATCTGGATGTTGAAGTATAAATTCTAATCCCTCCTGAAGATAATCTTTCGAACTAAGTCTATTTAACCGCAGAATAACCGTGTAAAATCACATGGAGTCAGTTTAAGGAGAATTTAATGGAAAAATCTGTGCCTGCCCAACAACCCGATCATTATTTTACCGAGGAAGAACGTGCTGCTGTTTATAAAAGCATCTATTCTCGGCGAGATGTGCGGGGTCAATTTAAATCAGAAGCTGTTCCTGATGATGTGCTGGCAAGGATCATTACAGCGGCTCATCATGCACCTTCGGTGGGTTTTATGCAGCCATGGAATTTTCTATTGATAAAAAGCCCTGAAACTAAAAAGAAAATTCATGATATTTTTCTTAACGCGAATGATGAAGCCGCTGAAATGTTTGAGCCGGAACAAAGTGCTGCTTACCGTAAACTAAAACTCGAAGGGATCATTGAATCACCCATCAATATGGTGGTGACCTGTGATCGAGACCGTGCAGGCCCGGTTGTTGTTGGCAGGACACATGATAAATCAATGGATCTTTTCAGCAGTGTCTGTGCTGTACAAAATCTCTGGCTGGCGGCGCGGGCAGAGGGTGTTGGTGTCGGCTGGGTGAGTATTTTTAATAAAAAAGCGCTGAAACAGGCTTTAAAACTACCTAAATCGGTGACTCCGGTCGCTTATCTGTGTATCGGTTATGTTGAACACTTTTTGGTTGAGCCAGAGTTAAAATCAGCTGGCTGGCGTGATCGTTTAGCTGTTGAAGAACTGGTTTGTTTTGATGAGTGGGGTAATACCAGCCAGGAAGATAATGAAGGGCTGTATAAAGAGCTCTCTAAAAACGAAAGTTCAAAGCTTTATCTCCGGGGCCGATAAAAAACCAGGCAAGTAAACCAAGAACAGGCATAAGCAGTACAATGGCAATCCATAATGCTTTCATGCCAGTTGATTCAGAACTGTTGGCAATTTTTAAAATAGCGAAAATATCAGCTAACAAGATAATTAAGCCAATGAGGCCGTTGATTTGCATGGTTTAACTCCTAATGACGATTTATTCTATTAAATGACTGGCTCGACCAGAAAGGGAGTGCATCGAATGCCAATGCAGCCTTTTTTTATCCATATCATAACCATGGCAATATCCTCACCCTCCAGGTTAACGATATTAGCCTGCTTCTTAACAAAACCAATGTCATCATTTTTAAATTCATAATAAGTAATATTATTGCCATGGGGTTCAGATAGTAAAATAACTTTATCTGCATCATAAGGGTGATGCCTGAGGGAGCCAGAAAAAGGGAGGTAGGATTCCTTTAAAATATCCTCATTGACTGCCTGTTCAAATTTGACCAGTTCCAGCTTTTTGATTTCCTTTAAAAAATGGGTTGTGCTTTTCATTCCTTCTTACCTTAAATAGAACTTGTTAAAATAATGTTAATTAGTTTCTTCAACAGATTTAATTTTATCTAATAATACATCCGGCTCAACGGGTTTTTCTATAAAACCGCTGACCGGCATGAAATCCTGACTGATATCATTTTCAGTAAAGCTAAAGCCTAAATTATTTAACTGGTTGACTGCACTTAAGATCAATACAGGGATGTGTTTTAATGTTTCCTGCAAGGCAATTTCACGTGCTGCTTTAAAGCCTGCCTGAGCATCTTCCGGGAACACAATATCCAGTAGAATGATATTGGGATTTTCTGATTCAATGGCAGGTATTAAATCATCAGTATCCATTTTTGCAACCACAGTATAATCATTTGCTTCAAGGATCATACTTATACTGTCAATTATATCCTGATCGTCATCAATTATCATTATCTTAGTCATAAGATCAGTCTCCTTATTTATTTAGATATCAGCTTAAAACAAATTGTAAATGTTGTACCTTCATTAAGAGTGCTGTCAATATCAATATCTGCATTAAGGATCTGACTACAGACTTTTACTATGGATAAACCTAACCCGGTTCCACCCTCATAGAACTGTGCGGCATTATTGCATCTATAATGTTCTTCAAATACTTTGTCTATTTGTTTTTGTTCGATGCCAATACCATGATCCTTGATGCTGACACAGATTAGATGTTGATTGTTATTTTCTGTTTCCCCGCGTTCCTTTATACATATGATAATGTTAATAATTCCATTGGTGTGTGAATAATTAATTGCATTAGTGAATAAATTAGTGAAAATCAATTGCAGATTTTCATCATTTGCCATAATGTAATACTTGCTGTCTGTTTGATTGGAAGAACTCTGGTTTAACTGCTTATCTATTGTTATTGTTAAATTTTTTTCACAGCTTAATGCCTTACTTTTATCAACAAACTCATTTATATACTGCTCAATATTAACTGGATAAAATTGATTGTTTTCCTCTTTATCAGTTCTGGCATCAAGTACGACATAAGATTTTAAATTACCCAGCTTAATAATATCAGTCACATTATTTAATAAATAATCACAGCGCTTATTGATTCTATTGATTATTTTTAATACTTTAGCATTAATTTCGCCAGCATAACCGGCATTCATGGTATAAATATAATTTTTAATGGCCGCCAGCGGGGCTTTTAATTCATGTGTGCTGCGTAATGTTGCATGGGTTTTTTCTTTATCCAGTCGTATCATATCCTGATAGCTGCGCTCAAGTTCAAGTTCATTGTTTATTAACCGGGTGGTGATACTGCATAATAGATACCAGCAGAAAATAACACAGGAAAATAAAATAAAAATATAGCCGGATAAAAGGGTGGGATTAGCAAGTATCGTGGTTTTAAAAGAGAGATTGCTTTCAAAGGATACATTTAATGAGTGGTTAAAAATTGAGATGACAGGGATCAGCTGAAAATACTCCAATATTAAAGGGCTGATCACCATCAATAAACCGGAGATAGCAATAATAAGACTCTGTCTGGGAGTAAAAAATAATGTCGCCAGAATGGTATTGGGAATGATCATCAGAATAATGGGTGTTTCAATACTGCCGAGAGTATAAACTACCAGGGTCAAGGCAAGATAATCAGTGATGATCTGTAAAATAAGATAAGAACGTAAATCAAAAGTACTAAGACATTTATCATAGCTGTATCGAAGTTGATACTGATAGAGTAGATTACAGCAAAATAAAAACAGATTAGCGATGATTAAAAATTCAAAATGTAAACTAATTGCATGCGCTTGTGCTAAAAAATAAACTAAGACAATCAGTAGTGAGCTGAAGGCAATGTAATACCAGCGAATGCTAACTGACCAGTTCAGGCGTTTAACTAATTCTTTGACATGAATATCCTGAATACAATGTATGATGTGTTCTGATGACACGGCTTTCACTTTTAAGGTTGTATTATATTGATGAGTGAATATATCTGATATTTTCTTTTTCTTTGCCTCCCCCTTCTTTAGAAGGGGGACTGAGGGGGTTGAAAATCAACAGATAAACCCCCTCTATCCCCCTTTAAAAAAGGGGGAAGTTAAAAGCAGAAGACACTCATTACTGCTGTTTTAATTGTTTCAACTCTAATAACTCATATAACTCCAATAACAATGATTTGCACATGGCTGCGGTATTATTTTTTAGAGTCTCACTTATTTCATTATTGAAAGCAGAATCAAAGCTTGTGTCTGATGGCTGTATTGCAAAGAAAAACAGCTGCTGTTTAAAACCAAGTGTTTCTGCCAGAGCCAGAGCATCAGCAAAGCCAAAACCATGAGTTGATATTAAGTTAAGATGTTTATCTAAAGCACATTCAGATTGTTTAAACCACATTGATTCACCAGCATTTAATCCCATGTCAGCACAATCCACAATAACAATGGTTGGTGTCTGAATTTCTAATAATTCTGCTGTGACAGATAAAGCATCCATGTTTTCCCATATCTGTACATCAATATCATCTGATAATTGTTTTTTTATTGACTCAACAACAATGAGTCCTATTCCATCATCCCCCATACTTCGATTACCGATGGCAATCAATGTTAAATATGGCTTAGATAAGGGCTTATTTAAGGGCTTAGGCAAAATGTACATCCAACATATGAACAGAGCAGGAAATACAGGGATCATAGGCACGCAATAACATTTCCATATGAGAGGCTAAATCATCTTTCTCCATAAGCGGTAACATTTGCGGCACAAAATGTTTCATATCATGCTCAATATTATTGATATTCTGACTGGTAGGGATCACCGCATCAGCATGATTGCAAATGCCATTTTTATCAAAGCCATATTCATGAAATAAAATTCCTCTGGGTACTTCAATGGCACTGCAGCCAATACCTTCACTGCTCTGATATTGGAGGTCTGGCAATTGTAAATCCTGAGCTAATAGTTGTTCCAGAGTGTCAATACAGTGATAAGTACAATGTACAATCTCAACCATCTGTGCCAGATTATTTTTATAAGGATTGTAGCAGGGCACTTTTAAATTTAGCGTATTGGCAATGTCTTGTGCCTGCGGGAACAATTGCTCATAATTATTATTAACCCTTGCCAGGGCTCCCACCATATAGGAGGCTCTATTCCAGCGAGACCATTTTGCAGTGGAATGTGCCACTGTAAATTCATTGGTGACCTGGCGATAATCGGATTCCGGTACTGAGTTTCCCGTGTCAGAGCTGAAAATTTCACCTTCGTACAGGGCATATTCATTAGGGTGCCTGAGGCTGACATATTCAGTTTCCCGTTCATAGTCAGGCCATTTTAGCTGAGCAATAAAATCCACCATCTCTTCAATATCCTGAACCGATTCATGTAAGCGTTCGAGTAGTGCCTGCAATTTATTTCTATCGGGCAACTTTCGCCAGCCGATCAAAGTCGGCATCATTGGGTGCAAAGCACGGCCGCCCAGGACTGTAGTAAAATCATTTGCTAATTTCTTTAATTTTAAGGCTTTTTTTATTAATTTCGGGTGAGAGCTGGCCAGTGGTAAAATACTTTTTACCCCGACATAATCAGGAATGGCGAGAAAATAGAGGTGCAGTGCATGGCTTTGTAAAAATTGAGATTCATTTAATAAAACTCTCAGCAGGCGTGTTTGCGGACTAATGCTTAAATTGAGAGCATTTTCAACGGCTTTAATTGCTGCTAACTGGTGGCCAACGCAACAAATGCCACAAATGCGACTAACGATTTGCGGGACATCATGTGGGGGGACTCCTTTGACCAGGTTTTCAAAAAAACGATTCGCTTCGACGATTTCCAGCTTGAGGTTTTCGACGGTTCCTTTGTTAACATCAATAAGAATACTGCCATGACCTTCCAGACGAGTGACATGATCAATTTTTATGTGTACAGTCTTCTTTGTAGCCTTAGTAGCAGATCTGCTGTTAGTTGCCATTCTTTATTCTGTCCATTCTTTTTTATCTATTTATTTAGTGAGGCTCAAGTCTGACTTATTTTTTCTGCACTGCAAAAAAGTCGATAACGACTCTGAATTGCTTCTTTAGAAATGCCTTTTTTTAACATTAACTCATTATGAGCATCGACATTGGCATAGGGCAATAATCCCCGACAGGCATCACATACATGGCCATTATTAATACACACGGCGTCACAGCCGCCATAGGCAATAGGGCCAAGGCAGCTCATGCCCTTATCAAAAACACATTCATTGGCATTACGCTTACATTCGACGCAGACGGCATTGGCAGGGAAATGAGGAATTTGATTGCTCAGCAAGGCTTTAACCAGAGTTAAAAACTCACCGGCATCCATTGGGCAGCCGCGCAGATGAAAATCGACTTTAACAACTTCTTCCACGGAACGTACCCGGGTGTGTGCCCAGAGTGGCCAGTAGTGTTTATCGACCTGCACTCGGTTACGTGCTTCCTCACCATAAATCAGTTTATAGTTCTCTGCCGGGGCAATAAAATTTGATCGGGCCTGTACATTGCCATTGCAGGCACAAGCACCCAGAGCCACTAAATATTGACTTCGAGAGCGAATATCAAGCAGACGCTTAGTGTCTTCTTCCCGGTGAATACTACCCTCAATAAAGGCAATATTATAGTGTGCACTTTTTTCTGAAAGAGCCTCTCGAAATTCAACTAAATCAACTAACTCCAATAGATCAAGCAGGATATCTTCACAATTCAGCAGAGCCAGTTGGCAGCCCTCGCAACTGGCAAAATCAAAAAAGGCAATTTTTGGTTTCATCAGTTTAATGCCTCCGCTAAGTCGGTTAATTGTGAATAACGAAAAACCGGGCCCTCTTTACAACAGTACACATGGTTGATTTGACAATGACCGCACTTGCCCAGGCCACAACGCATGCGGCGTTCCAGATCGACAAAAATATGCTCATCTGGGATATTAAAATTCATTTTTATTTCCATTAAAACAAATTTATACATGACTGGTGGTCCGCATAAAACCACCAGAGTATTTTTTTCATCGATCTTCAGTTTATGTATGGGCTCAGTCACCAGACCGATATCACCATCCCATTCCTGAAGATCAGGATCATCAACCAACTCTGTAATGCTACAGTCCGGTTGAGATCTCCATGTTTGAATTTGTGAGCGGAATAGAGCTTCTCCCGGTGTTTTTGAGCCAATGATGAGATGAATCCTGCCATAGTCAGATTTATGTTCCATAATTGGAATAATTAAAGAGCGTAAAGGCACCAGACCCAGGCCTCCGGCAATAATGACAATATCTTTAATTCCATTATCTTTTTTATAACGAAACTCATCTAAATCAAATCCCGACCCAAAAGGACCTCTGATGCTTATTAAGTCTGATTTTTTTAACTGTTGCAGAACTCCGGTAACATTACCGGCTTTGCGAATGACCATTTCCAGTATTTTGCCACTTTCAGGACTGCTGCTGATGGAAATGGCACATTCACCAATACCGGGTAAGCCAACCATAACAAATTGTCCCGGATGGTGATTCAGCGGTTGCGGCAAGTGCACTCTGAATAACATTTCATCTTTGCTTAAGCGTTCAATAGATTGTATTTCTGCCATGATTGGAATATAGGAGTTTTTGATAACAGAGTCAGAGAGTGTTTTCATTCTTTTGACTCCTGTATGGATAAGTACACATCATTAACAATGTCGAAGATATCAATGCCGGTGGTGCATTGGCGTCCGCATCGGCCGCAACCGGTACAAAATGTCTGCTCAAAACGTTGCGGCAGATAATCAAATTTACGACGGACACGATGGCGTTGTCGGGCCGCTGGATCGGCTCTGAAGTTATGACCGCCAGCCACTTCTGCAAAGCCGGGATTGAGGCAGGCATCCCAGTGACGAGTTTTCTGCCCAGAGTTGCCATCGAGATTTAATTCATCTTTTGTGTCAAAGCAGTAACAGGTTGGACATACCAGATTACAGGTACCACATGAAAAACAACGTTCTGCATATTGCTGGTAAATCGACTCGGCATCTTCCTGATGAATGACTTTTGATAATTGTTTAACCGGTGTCAGAAACTGCCGTCCAAAGGGTTTAGGCCGATTTTCCAGTGCCTGTTTTATTAATTTCTGTGGATTTGAACATTTTTGGGAGACCAGTGATTTAATTAATTCAGCACCTCTTGGGGTCAGGATTTCAAGCAGACATTGCTGTTTTTTATGGACTTCTTTGTTACTGCTGATTGGAAAAAGTGGTGTAATAAAAATATCAGCACCTGTTTGAAAATCCAGTGACTGGGCTGCTTCGCAGAAACAATGATCATCACAGGGTGTGGTGCAGTTAAAGGCGATAATGTCTGTTTTTTCTCGGCGTTGTAAATAGTGGCTGTCTTTGGTGCCATCAGAAAATGCTTTATCCAGTAAGTAAATTCCCTTTAAATCACAGGCACGTACGCCAGCAAGGAGTTGAGAGTGTATTGCTGTACCCTGATGAAAATGATAGTGGCCATTATTATCTTTGTTGTAGGTAAATAAAATTTCACCATCAGGAAATATATTTTTCCCTGGCGGTAAAATAGTTGGCTTATAGCTGAATAAATCGAGTGGTTGCTGATGGTCAATGAATTCAAACCGATAATTTATTCCCTGTGTTTTTCGGGGCAAAAAAAATGCCTGCTTCTCAGCAAGACTGAAAAACCAGGATTCTATTTGGTTAAGATTGGAAAGGTAAGCATTCATATTCAGTACTTTAACTGTATCCCTACTCTAAATTTAGTTCATTGTGGTAATTAATCAAGCTGTGTCATATGCCCTGCTTTTTAAGTTATATAACACACTTGAGCCAGGCTTGAAACGTGCTGAAAAATACTAACATGCTGATTCCAAATTAAAACTCTTATAATGGTATTAAAATTGCTGTATTAGTTCTTTTTAATACTTTATTTTGGTTAATGTAATGAAACAAATTTATCTTTCAAGTTCTCGTCTTAAAATGTCACTTGCTGTAGTGATATCGATGTACTCTCTTCAGGTTTATGCTGAATCTGATATCCCAACTATTACTGTTGAAGGCACTGAACTCAGTGATGTCAGTGGTGAACAGGTTAAATCAGCTGATTTAGCGGATGCCTTAACAAAAAATGTTCCTGGTATCTCATTAATTCGTCGCAGTGGTATCTCCAATGACATTATCTTAAGAGGACAAAATAAAGATAATATTAATATTCTGATGGATAATGCCAAAATATATGGTGCCTGCCCTAATCGAATGGATCCACCAACTTCACACATTTTAACCAATAATATTGAAAGTATTACTATTATTGAAGGTCCTTATGATGTTGAAAATTTTGGTACCCTGAGTGGTGCAGTCAAAGTCACAAGTAAAAAACCAGAAGAAGATTTACATGGTGAAGTCAGCCTTAATATGGGACGTTGGAACTATCAGAAAACGGCAATGACTCTTAGTGGTGGTAATGAAAAAGTTCGTGGACTGGTGAGCATTTCTGATGAAAGCAGTGGTCAGTTCAGAGATGGTGACGGCAATGATTTTGCAGAACAATTAGAAGCAGCGACACCGGCAGTTCCAAATGGTGTTAAATATCAGGATAAATATAGAAATCAGGATGCCTATGAGAAACAGACATTCATGGGAAAATTTTACTTTAATCTGATTGATGATCATGAAATGTCCATTAGCTACACAGCAAACCGCAGTGATGATGTGCTGTATCCTTCCAGTAAAATGGATGCCTTGTATGATGACTCGAATATTCTAAATCTGGAACACTCAATTAAGGATCTGGGTGAGTTTTCAAAAAAATTAGAGTTTCAATATTATGACTCTGACGTGACTCACCCTATGTCCAATCGTTATAGAAATGTCTCAGGACCCAACTCACAATTTGAGTTAATCAGTAAACTAACAACACGAATGCAGGGCTTTAAGGTAAAAAATGCATTTGATATCAGCAATACAATGGAAGGTTCTATCGGTATTGATACCAGTAGACGTAATTGGGATGGAGAATATATTGGTATTATGAGTGTACCTAATACTATGCCGCCAGTAAGGATGAATGTGACAGGCCGGACAAGTATTGATGATGTTGATACAGACAATACGGCGATTTTTGGTGAGCTGGAAAAACGCTATCAGGATTTTACCCTGAGGCTTGGAGCTCGCTATGATGATACCTCCATTTCGCCAGGCGGCAGCCAGAGAGATAATGACTATGATTCTTTCGGTGCTTTTGTGCAGGGAACGTATCAATATAATGAGACCACTAACTTTTTTGGTGGTATAGGCAAAGCCTCTCGTGTTCCTGATGCCAGAGAACTTTACTGGAAAGCCGCCAGCGGCAGAGAAGGGGGTACACCTGATCTGGATCAGACCAGCAATTATGAAATTGATTTTGGGATGGAAAACAATTTTGAAAATCTGACTATTAAGACTTCTGTATTTTACAGCTGGTTGAAAGATTATATTTATTTTAATGCTGATAAGATGAGCAATAATTTTGAAAATATTGATGCGACTATTTATGGCTTTAGTCTCTCAGGTTTGTATTCATTTACCGATGAGGTCTATCTTGATTTCGGCTTAGCTTATCAGAGAGGCAAAAAGAACAAGGCTTTAGCAGGGCAAACAGATAAAGATCTGGCAAATATTACACCCATGAAGCTCAACCTTGCTTTGAATTATGATTATATGGCAACAGGCACGGCAAAGGTGGAAATGGTTGCGGCTGATACCTGGGATCATTATGATGCTGATAATGGTGAACAAAAAATTGACAGCTATGCCATTATGAACCTGAAGGCTACTCATAACCTGACAAATCACTTTGAAGTGACGGCAGGTATTGATAACGTCTTTGATAAAACCTATGCAGTTAATAATACCTATAAGGATCTTATCTTAATCTCTGATGGTACTGGTGACGTGATAAAAATTAATGAACCAGGTCGTTACTATTACATTAATGCAGCTTATAAATTCTGAGTTTGCTGAGTGCGCCGGGGCTGATACTCTGTGCGCACTAATTAGAATTTTTGAAGAGCTCTTTGTAAAATGAGTCAGTAATAGCTTTTTAACCTCTTTCTATCAGCAATCCTGCCAATATAACTGGGTTTCATAGGTAATAGCTATGGGACACACCTCAGTGATAAATAGAGCCAAATAACCAAATTCATATTTTCTTATGAATTTGAGTATCCTATGCCATTTGACTTCGCCCCGGATGTTTTGTATTTAATAAACAGGGTATTTGTCATGTATTGTAGAACAGTCCAATATCCCTGTGTGATTTTCTTGCCGATTCATCGTATAATCATCTGATAATATCAGGTAGGAAACGCATGGAAAATCAGAATCAATCAGATGATACTACTCACTTTGGTTATAAAACCGTTAAAACAGACGATAAGGTTGAAAAAGTAGCCGAAGTTTTTCACTCTGTTGCCAGTAAATACGACATGATGAATGATGTGATGTCTATGGGCGTACATCGTATCTGGAAACGACTGACCATTGAAAAAAGTGGTGTGCGGCGTGGTCATCATGTTCTTGACCTGGCTGGCGGTACAGGTGATCTGACCATTAAATTCTCCAAAATGGTGGGGGAAAGTGGTCAGGTGATCCTCAGCGATATTAATGACTCTATGCTTAGAGTGGGCCGTGCTCGGCTGATGGATAAAGGGATTGTCGGCAATGTCGAATATGTCCAGGCAAATGCTGAATGCCTGCCTTTCCCTGATAATAGCTTTGACTGCATCACTATTGCTTTTGGCTTACGTAATGTCACAGATAAAGATGCTGCTCTGGCTTCAATGTTTCGGGTGTTAAAACCGGGTGGTCGTCTGTTGATATTAGAGTTTTCCAAACCAATTGCACCGGGTCTGAGCCCTTTATATGACTTTTACTCGTTTAATATTTTACCCTTTATGGGCAAAGTGATTGCCAATGATTCTGAGAGTTATCGTTATCTGGCCGAATCAATTCGTATGCACCCTGATCAGGAAACTCTGAAAGGAATGATGGAAAATGTTGGTTTTGAACGTTGTGACTATAATAACCTGACGGGTGGTATTGTTGCTTTGCATCGTGGTTTTAAATTCTAGTGCGGTTATATTTCAGGAGCTTTAATTTTGCATCAGAGTAAACCAGCCAACGATATTAATCCCTTACTGATACCCTTGCTTGGGGCCATGGAAACCGGGCTGAATCAGTTATTTGCTATGGATCCGGAAACTTTTCAACTGCTGAAGCGTTTTAAAGGACGTATTATTGCTTTTCATCTTACCGATATGGAACAAACTCTCTACTTCTTCCCTGATCAGCAAGGAATTCAAATTATCAGCCATTATGAAGGTGAGGCCGATACTATTATCAGTGGTTCTCTGATGGCCTTTGCTCGTATGGCGATGGCCGATGAAAAAACCAAAACAACTGCTGTTTTTAAAGGTGATATCAGTATCTCCGGTGATATTGCTCTGGGTCAGCACTTTCAATCATTGTTCAAACAACTGGATATTGACTGGGAAGAGCATTTGTCGCATATCACTGGTGATGTGATTGCACATTCCCTGGGGAATATGGCACGGGGTTTTTTAGGCTGGGGCAAAGATGCCTTTGATTCATTAACAAGGGATGTTAGTGAGTATGTGCAATATGAAAGCCGTGATATTGCCTCGGGGCCGGAAGTTAATCACTTTAATACTCAGATCGATCAAATCCGTAGTGATGTTGACCGTGCTGAAGCCCGAATTAATCGAATCATTCAAACTCTAGATAATAAGAAGTCTGCCGAGTGAAGAGCATTACTCATTTTTTCCACCTTATGTTTATCAGTCGCGTATTACTTCGTCATGGACTGGATGAACTTCTCCTCAGTACCCATTTATTCAGACCTTTACGGGTGGTGCGTTTTTTTTCACCCTCTTTCTGGCTTCGTCATCGTACCCGTCGGCCTCGTGGTGAGCGGATCCGTCGGGCACTTGAAGATCTGGGGCCCATTTTTGTTAAATTTGGGCAGATCCTTTCGACCCGTCGGGATTTATTACCTGATGATCTGGCTGAAGAACTGGCAAAATTACAGGATCAAGTCCCGCCTTTTTCCGGGGATAAAGCTGTTGAGATCATTGAGCAGTCATTCAAACTACCCATTGATAAAATTTTTAAAGAATTTGATCGCACTCCGCTGGCTTCTGCTTCAATTGCTCAGGTACATAAAGCAACGCTTCTTGATGGCCGGGAAATGGTGGTTAAAGTGGTGCGGCCGGACATTGAAAAAGTCATTCGCCGTGACCTGGCATTACTCTATGCCATCGCTGATAAAGTAGAACAGTTCTGGTCAGAAGGTAAGCGCTTGCGCCCGCATGAAGTGGTGGAAGAATTTGATAAAAATATTATTGATGAACTTGATCTGCTTAGAGAGGCTGCAAATGCCTCTGAGCTAAGACGTAACTTTAAAGATTCACCGGTGCTCTATATTCCTGAAGTTGACTGGGATCACTGCCGGAAAAAAGTCATGGTTATGGAGCGCATTCATGGTATGCCCGTAACCAATATGGAAGAACTCAAGGCCATGGATATTGATTTCAAGCGCCTGGCAGAAATGGGTGTTGAGATTTTTTTTACCCAGGTTTTTCGAGATAACTTCTTCCATGCAGATATGCATCCGGGCAATATATTTGTTTCTAACTCAGGGCAATACATTGCCATTGACTTTGGCATTATGGGCAGCCTGAGTACTGATGATCAGCGTTATCTTGCAGAAAATTTCCTGGCTTTTTTTAACCGTGATTATTACCGGGTAGCTGAATTACATGTTGAGTCCGGTTGGGTGCCGCCGGATACCCGGGTGGATGATTTTGAGTCCGCTATCCGTTCAGTATGCGAGCCTATTTTTGAAAAACCCCTGCATGAAATTTCTTTTGGTCAATTGCTATTACGTTTGTTCCAGACGGCCCGTCGTTTTAACATGGAAGTTCAGCCGCAGCTGGTCTTATTGCAAAAAACATTATTAAATATTGAAGGACTAGGACGCCAGTTATATCCACAGCTGGATCTGTGGGATACTGCCAAACCTTTTCTGGAAAACTGGATGAAAGAGCAGCTGGGCTTTCGCTCTTTTGCTAAGCAGGTTAAGCATCATGCCCCACTTTGGATGGAGCAGCTGCCGGAATTTCCCGGCCAGGTTTTTGATGTGGTTCAGCAGGCACGTCATGGTAAGTTACGTATTAACTATCAAAGCAAGACGCTGGATCGAATTGAACAGAAAATAGAGCAGCAGAATAAAAGCACCATACAGGCGATAGTCAGTGCAGCCTTATTGATCGGCGGTGCTATCCTGTATTCGGGTAATATGATCCTGGAAGCTCAGGTTATGGCAGGAGTCGGTGCCATAGGCAGTCTCTGGGTCTTTTTTAAAAAAGCTTAGCAGCCCTTTACAGGACTCATACCTGCCAATTAATTTCATCCTGACCCTGTTGTTGTAAAAACTGATTAATTTTAGAAAAAGGCTTGCTGCCGAAAAAACCTCGGTAGGCTGATAAGGGCGAAGGATGTGGCGAGCGTATAACAAAGTGGCGCTTTGAGTCAATAATTGCCCCCTTTTTTTGTGCATAAGCACCCCATAAAACAAAAACAAGTGGCCGAGCCTGATTATTTAATTCATTAATAATTGCATCGGTAAAGAGCTCCCAGCCCTTTCCCTGATGAGAATTAGCCTGACCGCTTGCGACAGTTAAAACGCTGTTTAGCAATAAAACACCCTGCTCTGCCCAGGATTGTAAATGCCCGTTGTGATTAATTATGCCTAAATCATCCTGTAATTCTTTATAGATATTAATCAGTGACTTTGGAATGGGCTTAACATCGGGTAACACTGAAAAACATAATCCGTGAGCATGTCCGGGGGTTGGATAAGGATCCTGTCCTAGTATCACCACTTTGACCTGCTCAAGTGGTGTGCTGTTTAAGGCATTAAACCAGAGGCTTGAATGGGGTAAAATAACTTTCCCCTGATTTTTTTCATTACGCAGAAAATCTTTTAAAGCAGACATTGTGTCTGTTTCAAATGTACTTTGAAGGTGTTTTTTCCAGTCGTCATTGAGTTGAATATCGCTCATACATTTTCCTTATGCGCTTAATCTAATATGATGTATTGCGCATAAGGGTAGCTATTTTAAATTAAATGATCCAGTTTAAATTTTGATTAATTTGTTTTCGGGTCACTTCAATGGCTTCCTGAGCTTCGGAGATGATTGCGATACTGCCTTTTTTAGATGGATAAACGATGCCTCTTAATTGTCTGTCATTTAATGTTGAAGGCTTATCAATATTTTGAGAGGGCAGTAATAAAACGGTGACAGCACCATGAGAAGTTTGAATAACTATGTGGATGCCAGTGTGCCCACCAATAATGCAATGCCCAAGAAATGAAACATGGCCAATAGGACCATTCAGCTTCCCGCCATAAGAGGTCAGCATAGTATCAATATTTGTTTTAGGTACATTCATTTGTACATTAAGAGCATGGGTATCATCAATAACATGGCGTAAAACACTCTGGGCAAGCAGTGTGCTGTCAAGTGCTTGAGGCAAAATGTAATTTAAACTGAAGACTAATATTAGTGATGCGGCAAGACTGCCACCCAGCCAGTTACGCCGTAGTCTCTGGCGTTTTTGTATGGTATGAAGTTTATGTTCGCCAAGTTGTTGAGCAAGCAGTATTCGATCTGTCAGGTTCTCGGGTGTGGGGATTTTCAGGGTAGTGAGTAGCAGGTGACTAAATGTCTTTTGTTCTTTTACAAAATGACGATTACTGTCACTTTGTTTTATTTTGTCCAGAAATTCAGGTGACTGATCACCAGGATCAATGATTGCATGCTTTCGAAACTCTAAATCATCCACTTAAAAACCCCCAATAGTTTTTATACTGCAACCTGAATTGTTGGTTTATTCAGGCTTAGCCACTTGCAAGGTTATGTTTCAGCTGCTCTTTACTCAGTTTATGTCTTAACTGAGCACGAGCTCTAAATAAGCGGGTATTAACCGTATTCAAATTCATATTCAACATTTGTGCAATTTCGCTGGTTTTATAGCCGCCAATTGTTTGTAGAATCAATGGTTCTCTGTATTCGATATCAAGCTCAAGAATTACCTGATGAAACTGCTGTTTTTCCAGTGATTGCTCCGGGCTGAGACTTATTTGATCCTCAACAACAACTTCTTCAATATCAACAAGAACGAAGCTTTTTCGCTCAAAACGGCGGGCATTTTCTCTGCGTAAGATGGTAATAAGCCAGCTTTTAGCTTTTTTCTCATCTTCAAGCTTATCTAATGCTTTCCAGGCTCTTAAAAAGGTTTCCTGAACCAAATCATCTGCTGTTGAATGATTACTGCATAACCAATAAGCAAAACGATACAAATCACTGGAGTAAGCCTTTACCAGTGTTTCGAAGCGTTTTTGTCTGCTTACCTTCTTATAGACCGAGGTATCTACAGTTTTCTTTCCGATTGATATTTTTTTTATACTAAACATAGCTGGACCCAAAGATTTATTGTGAAGAGCATCAAACTTATAAAGTCTGTACAGCATAAAATGATCAGACTGATATTGATATTTCGGAAAATACCTACTTTTTTAATGTTTTATCATAACAGCCACCAGTGAACAGCAGATGAATGCTTTAGGTAGGTTATAACAACAATAAATAAAAATGAAATTTTTTTTTGCACCATCAGGTCTAGTAATGTAAGCCAGACACTGGTAAATTTTATTTAGGTTTTGTTTGGGGTTTAGCCCAGAGGCCTGATTTTTTTGAAGAGAGCCAATGACGGAATTCTTCACTATCAATTTAATTAACACAAGGAAATAAAAATGGGAAACACTAAAAAAACTGCACTGACTGCTTTATTTGCTCTAGCTTTTGCCACTCTGGGTGCAACTGCTCATGCTGGTAAGCCTGGGTTTGAAAAGTGCCAGGGTATTGCTAAAGCTGGTATGAATGATTGTGGTACCAGCAAGCATGCATGTGCAGGTATGGCAAAGACTGATGCTGATGCAGAAGAGTGGGTTTATGTACCAGAAGGTACTTGCGCTAAGATTGCTGGAAACCAAGGCAAAAAATAAGGTAACTACTCAGCGTATTCATCTTTTACCCGATTTCTGCGTTATTTTCGTACTCAAATGGTCACATATACTTATATGCTCACATTCTCCGTGCGAAAAAGCCTTGAACTCGGGCAAAATCTAAACACGCTGAACAGTTACAAAATAAGATGGCTTAAGTCATCCTATTTGAGAGTATCAGCCACTTAAACAGAGTGCTGATACTCTTCTATTTCAGGCTTATCTGTTAATAGTCATAGTTCCACCCACCAGAATAAGAAATAATAAAATGATTAAGAAATTATTGTTTGCACGAAACGACATGATGATCCATGGCTTTGATTTAGTGGTTCGTCTGTATTTATTAAAAGTTTTTTTTCAATCAGGTCTTACTAAAATTCAATCGTGGCAGTCCACGATCGACCTGTTTGCCTATGAGTATGCAGTGCCTTTACTATCACCAGAAGTTGCAGCTGTGATGGGGACTGCAGGTGAATTAATTTTACCCGTATTAATCCTGGTTGGTTTAATGACACGTCCTGCAGCAATTGGACTGTTTGTGTTAAATGCAGTGGCTGCTTATGCCTATGCACTGACTGATTTTTATAATTTTACAGGTATGCTTGATCATATCTTGTGGGGCTTAATGATACTGGTTTATATTCTTTACGGATCCAGCCCATTATCAATTGATCAATTAATTTCTAAAAAAATAAATACGCCGGAATAATGCTCCGAACCTGATTTCGACGATTACTGAGGAAGTGTCACTGTCACTTCCTTGCTGCCATATTGATGTACACTGTCGTGGCCGCGAACAATAACTGTTTTAATATGCTCAGGCAGTTCGGTTGTTAGTGAGCGGGTAAACGGCTGTTCGTTAACATGAGGATGATGCAGCGTTCTTGTTGCTAATATATTTCCTTGTGTATCTAAAATTTCCCATCGATTTGCATAATGCTCCCAGTCTTTATCGGCATGCTGCAAGGTAACATCAAAACGATATTTGTGTTCGCCCAGAGATTTAACCTGAACAGTGGGCACTGTAACCTGACCGGCAAAAGCAGTGGCTGTGATTAATAAAAGTATAAAGCTGAAAAAGTGGTGTTTCATTTGCTGACCTTTGAGGTTTGAATAAGTAAAATATCATTTTGACAAAATATTAGATTAGTATAATATATTTCTTTTTTAGAAAAACTGTATCAGGCGTTTATTCTGGATAACCCTGGAGCAAATAAGGAAACAATATTTTGGACAATGAAATTACAATAATTGCAGGCCTGCTGATTGCCTTGCTGGTTTATTTTCTGGTTATCTGGCTGTTTAGAAAATGGCTGATAAAACATCAGGTTTCCTGTCTCTGGCGCAGCCTTTTCCTGGCAGCCTTTCTGGCTCCAGGGTTATTGCTTTATGGTGAACATGCTGGCATTCCACTTCCTGCTTTTGCCTGGATGTCTGCTGCAAGCAATGCCTATAACTGCATTGAGCAATCATTGTTTTGTTCTGTGAAACTTAATTTGTATATGTCAGTACTGCCTTTCTTAGCCACCTGGATGTTTGCTTATATGATGTGCAAGGGACCGGATAAGGATTAACGCTTCAAGAGTGATTGATATTTATGCTGAAGTTTTTCCAGTTTTGGTGAGATAACAACCTGGCAATAACGATTTGCAGGGTTGAGCTGGAAATAATTTTGGTGATATTTCTCTGCCTGGTAAAAAATATCCAATGGCTTGAGGTCTGTGACCACGGGTGACGGCCATTTACCGCTGTTATTAAGTTCACTGATATATTGCCTGGCTTCAGCATACTGGTGGTCATTCTGGTAAAGAATAGTGGAACGATATTGGCTACCTGAATCTGCACCCTGACGGTTTAATGTGGTTGGATCATGGAGTTCGAAAAAAACATCTAATAGAGTATGGAAGCTGATAATGTCGCTATCAAAAGTAATCTGAACGACCTCTGCATGCCCTGTAGTCCCGGTACAGATTTGTTCATAGGTCGGGTTGGCTATTTCACCATCGGCATAGCCTGAAATGACTGTCTTAACACCTTCAAGCTTGCTCATTGTTGCTTCCAGACACCAAAAACAACCACCGCCCAGTGTTATTGACTCTATTGTCATGTTTTTATCACCTCAAATATTTTGGCTGAAGGTTCTATATAGGCTAAAGGCTCTTATACAGGCTGAAGGCTCTTAGTACAAGCTGAAGGCTCTTGTACAGGCTGAAGGCTCTTATTGTACAACAACTTCAGGTGATGAAAAGGTAATTGTCTGATTGCGGCCACTTTCTTTGGCATGATATAAGGCTGTATCGGCCTGATTAAACATGAGCTCAAAGTTAGAACGATTGTCTGCACTAGTGACACCGATGCTAATAGTTACTTTCAGATCTTCAATTAAGTGAGTCTCAATATGAGTGCGAAGCTGTTCTGCTTTTTCAATGGCCTGGCTTAGCGAGGAATTTGCCATAATAACTACAAATTCTTCGCCGCCATAACGGGCAACCAGATCTTCAGAGCGGAAATTGGCAGAAATAAGCTGGCCGAGTTTTCTCAGTACATCATCACCTTTTGAGTGTCCATGATTATCATTAATGTGTTTAAAATGATCAATATCCAGAACCAGCAGACTCAATGGTGTGGAATGTCTGACAGAATGGCTGAAGTATTTAGGCAGTAACTGTGCCAAGGAGTGGCGGTTGTACAGGCCGGTTAACTGATCAGTCATAGCAAGCTGGAACAATTGTTCCTGCTGGATTTTAACCTGATCAAACAATTGTTTGGTGGTGACCAGATTACTGAGTCGTGCAACAAGCTCTTCTTTAACAATGGGTTTAACAATATAGTCATTGGCACCTATGTTCAATAATTCAATGCGGCGTGTGACGTCATCAAACCCGGATATGACCAGAATGGGCAGTTTTGATCGATCGGGAATTATCTTTCGTATTTCGCGGACAAATCCCATGCCGCTGAGAGTACCTGCAACCAGCAGATCAGTAATAATAATATCGTATTCAATTGAAGACTTTTTAAATTTTTCCAGCGCTTCAGCGGCGCTGAAAAAATGTTCAACAACCATCTTCATTGATTCCATTTGTTGTGTCATCATGGTTGCGACAGTTTTACTGTCTTCAATAAACAACACCCGGGCGTTAATTTCATTGCGTTTGCTCTGAATGGAATATTTCAGATCTTTGGACAAGGTATTGATATCAGAACGATTATAGATTTCAGTGACACCAGAGTGATAGGCGTGATCAAAGGAATTATCAATTTGATTGGATGTTAGTAAAATGACTGGAATATCTTTGGTTTTTGGTGTTGTGCGTATTAATTGGGCTAGTTTAATACCATCCAGACCACAGGGTAAATGATAAGCAGTGCAGACAAAGTCCATAGTCTCATTTTCAAGTGCTTCAAATGCTTCGTCGCAATTGTTGGCAATTCGGACCACTAAACCCTCATTATTGAAGATTTGTGAAATCATTATCTGATGAAAGCGGGAGCTTTCAACAACAAGTACTTTCATAATGTTCCCAGGATTGTAATAAAGCTAGAGTTGCTGTAATAGCAATAAAATTAGTAACGATTAAAGTCATTCACCTGTATTAAGCCAGGCTTAGATAACTATATCGGTATTTGCTTTTTCTATACATAGGATAAATATGACTTTAACTGTAGGTGATCACCTACAAGCCCTACAATAGTATCTATTTTATTGTAGGTTGGCCTGCAAGCCCATTTTTATTTGTTTTATAACCCAGCTATCATATTGAAAATATTGAAAAAAAACAATTTTTTTGTTATATTTCATTAAATTATTCTTAAATATGTGAAGCAGTGCTCTTACTAGAATATAAAGTTCTGTTTTTCATCAAATTGACCTAAAGTTTATGACTCTTCCAGATGCTGGCTCTGATTTTGGTAGCTCTGATTTGAATAGCTCTGTTGCTATATCAGAAAGCCCATTTCATTTTGACAATGATACAGCTTTCCTTCAGTGGAAAGAAAAAAAGCTATCAGATTATCCTCAATCAATAGAGCAGCTTATCGTGCCTGTTAATGATCCAAAAGCATTAACTACCCTGGAATGTTTGCAGTTAAAAACCTTATTGCTCAAAACCAATATGGCTATTTATGACATTAACGGTGATGCTGAAGAAGATAAGTCCATTCCAGAGTTGATAGGTCGTCAGATGGGGATCCGTCAGCTGGATAAAAATGAATGTGCCGATGATGATGCTTTTACTTCCATTCAAGTGGTTGATGAAGGTTTGCACACGATTTATATTCCTTATAGTGAAAAAGGAATTAACTGGCACACAGATGGTTATTACAATCGTTTATCTGAACAAATTTACTCAATGATCCTGCATTGTGTCCGACCTGCAGCAGAGGGTGGAGAGAATCAACTATGGGATCATGAAATAGCATTTATGATGCTCAGAGATGAAAACCCGGACTATATTAAAGCAATGATGGCACCTGATGCCATGACTATTCCAAAAAATGTTCTCAATGGAAAACTCGTTCGTCCGGATCGCAGCGGTCCTGTTTTTATGATCACCCGAGAGGGACGTCTGCATATGCGCTATACCGCCAGAGCACGAAATGTTATCTGGAAAGACGATAAGCTGACACAAAAAGCACAGCAGGCATTACGTGATATTCTCAATAGTCGTTGTGAGTATTTATTTCATGGAAAGTTAAATGCGGGCCAGGGGCTGCTGTGCAATAATGTTTTACATACACGAACTGCCTTTAAAGATGATAAAGACAATCCCAGATTGCTCTATAGGGGACGCTACTATGATAGGATTATATAAGAGCATATTTTTGCTGCGATATTTTATGCTGTTCTCAATTGATTGTTAGCGAGCTGTTTCAAGGCAATTACCTGCATCTTATCTGTTGGCATTGGAGAACCATACCAATAGCCTTGCACTGTTGGGCAGCCAATAGCCTTGACATAATCGACCTGGACTTTGCTCTCAACCCCTTCAGCAACAATATTCATACCCATTTCTTTTGCCATTGCTACCATAGCTGTAATAATAGAGTTTTTATCACCAGGCACTTGTATTGTTGATATAAAAGAACGATCAATTTTTAAGTTATTTAGTGGCAGCGCCTGCAGATAGCTGAGTGAAGAATATCCCATTCCAAAATCATCTACTGCAAAAAGAATCCCATGGGTTGCCAGTTGCTTGAGTTTATCAACCACTATATCCATGTTCTGCATCAAAGTATTTTCAGTGATTTCTAATTCCAGTTGTTCAGGTTGTATATTATATTTTTCTAATGTACCAAGCACAGAATTGACAAAATTATCTGTACCTATTTGAGAAGCGGAAATGTTCACTGCTAAAGTAATGTTAGATAAAACTGAGTGAGATTTTATCCAGTTCTGTAAAATTAAACACGATGCATCCAGCATCCATTCACCGATATCATTAATTAAGCCGGTTTCTTCTGCAAGTGGAATAAAATCATCGGGTGAAATCAGCCCTTTTTGTGGATGATTCCAGCGTATTAAGGCTTCAACACCGGATATTTTCTCTGATTTAACATCATATTGGGGTTGAAAATAAACTTCAAATTCATTTTCCTGAAGTGCCTTCCTTATGCCATTTTCAATTGATAAATCTCCCCCGTGCAAGCCATTGATTTTTTGTGAAAAGAATTCATGACCATTCTTACCCTTACCTTTTATACTATACATTGCCATATCCGCATGTTTGATCAGGGTTTCTGTGTTATCACCATCTTCAGGATAAATTGCGGTGCCTATGCTAAAAGTGACATAAATCTCATTATTTTCAATAATAAAAGGAGATTCTAATGATTGTGTAATTTTATCAACCAGATTATTAACATCCTCTTTTGAACTAATATCAGATAGCATTAGATTAAATTCATCACCACCGACTCTGGCCAGAGTGTCACTGTCACGTATACAAAGTTGCAGTCGTTTTGATATTTTTTGCAGTAGTTTATCTCCGGCAATATGTCCTAAAGAATCATTAACGACTTTGAAACGATCCATATCAAGAAACATGACTGCAATTTTTTTGTTATTTCGTCTGGCTTGTGACATTGCAAAACTGATTCTATCCTGAAATAAAACCCGGTTTGGCAGTTCAGTCAATGCATCATGATACACTTGAAAATAGATGGCTTTATCCAGACGTTTTTGTTCAGTAACATCCCTTGCAACACCATAAATACCTACAAGCTTTTCTGTTGAATTTCTATCGGGTATTTCGGATGCGTCTAACTTGATAGCAATTGAGCGGGATTCAAAACAGCGAAGTTCCTGTTCCTGAAATTTTGGTACCATCCTGAATTCAACTTTTTGTGCAATATCAACATTACTCCATGAGCTGCTAAAAGCAAAATGAGCTTGTTCAATATCTTCTGCATGAACAAATTTAGAATAATGATGACCAATAAAATCTTCTTGTTTATAGCCTAACAACTCTGTTGCACGTTTATTTACAAAGGAAAAATAGCCATTGTGATCCAGCATATAAATGATATCAGGGGAGTTGTTCACAAAAAAGCTGTAACGTTTTTCTGATGCATGGATACAACGGGACATTTCATCCAGCTTTTGCTTCATTTCCCGTTTTTCAATAAGGTTATTAATTACTTTGATTAATTCACTAGGCACATAGGGCTTATGCAAAAAATCTTTTACCCCATGACGCATTGCCAGAGTTGCATTTTTAAAAGTAGCTTCACCACTGGTTACAACAATATCAGTATTCGGGTATTTGAGTTTTACCTCTTTCATAACCTGAAAGCCGTCAACTCTGGGCATAAGCAAGTCAAGTAATAAAATATCAAATGTTTTTTCAGCTAATATATCAAGGGCTTCCTGACCATCTTTAACTAAGGTACAATTTAAGTTGTAGAGGCTTAGAAGTTCTTTAACACTTTGACGCATTAACTCTTCATCATCAGCCACCAGTATGGATATGGGAGTAGCATCCGCTGCAAATATTTTTTTATACATACAGGATTTGTGTCCATCACCATCCGTACTGTTATTTCTCATTTATGGCTCTCCTGACAGGGTCTATTCGATATTTAACTAAATAAATCATTAGCCTAGACCCCAAAAATCTGGGGAAAAACTGCCTTTTTTATTGTATCTAACGTATAAATTTTTGTCGAAGGCTTTTCTTAAGTTAAAAGCCTTCTTGGTAACAGAATGATAAACTCTGCTCCCGGATTTTCTTGTTGAACTGAAGTTGAAGAGTGTAGCATTGAAGAACGATTACTGCCTCCAATGGTGCCTCCCAGATCATTTACAAGATTTTTTATAATACTCAGCCCCAGGCCAGAGTGTTCTCCTGACTTGGTACTTTTAACAGGATTAAAAAGATTCTTTAAAATCTCTTTAGGGATCCCCGGTCCTGAATCAGATATGCGTAACTCAATAAAATGTTCGCCATTAAAATTAACCTGATCTCGAGTAGTGATATTAATCTCACCGCCATCAGGCATTGCCTCGGCTGCATTTTTTAAAAGATTTGTTAATATCTGTTTTAACGTATTTGTATTGCTTTTTATTAATGGTATTGAGGTATCTAATTCTATAACAGTATTGATCCCTGACTTTAGAAATATTGACTCTTGAAAAATTGATACTAACTGATTAATAATTGAATTAATATCCACCTGGCTAATATCATTTTCTGAGCTTTGGGGGACTTCCCTTATTCGAAGTACAATTTCACCCACACGCTCAACTTCAGACATCAGGATCTCAAGTTGCCCCTGTAATTTAGGATCCTTTGAATCTGTTAATTTTATTGAAAGTACCTGTAGATAATTTCGAATAACGCCTAGAGGATTCTTTGCTTCATGCACCAATTTTCGAATTTGTGTTGCCTGCAGTGAATGCTGTTCTTCCATAATGGCTTGCAATTGCTCAGCCAGAATCCGATCTTGAGAAATAACATCAGAGGCGGCTATAGAAAATTCATATAATAAGCCTTTTTCATGTTTAATTTTTTGTAATTGCGTGCTGCTCAGACCTGCAACGATGACTCCATATCTACTATTTTTATCTTTATCAAGAAGAGGTATACATAGCATTTCTTCTGTATTCATGGAGCGCAATAATTGTCTGTCAGGGACTGTTTTTTTATTGTTGTTCGGTTCACCCTGTAATGAATCTTGTGAGGTAACAGGTATGCCTTTATGTATTGCCTGAACCGGGAGAGTCATACTGGCATCTAATGAAATATTAAGCTGTTCGACTAATTCCAGTTGTTTATTGGTATTTGTTTTGCAGGCTGCTAAAGGGAGGATCTTTAATTGCCTGGATTCTTCATCACAGGTCAGATAAATAAAATGAGATAAACCAAACAAAATTCTGAGGTTCTGTATAATTTGTTCAATTAAGTTTTTTTCTGAACGGCTTTCTAATTGGCAGGTGTTTATTTTCTGTAAAGAACTTGATAAGGCAATTGTTCGTACATTATCTGCTAATTCTAATTGAACCTGTTCATTATCAAATTCAACTCTATTGCTGTCATCAATCGTAATGCCCAGACTTTCCGCTATTTTAAGAAATTCTGAGTGACTTTTAAGCAGCATTTCTTCTAACAATGCTTGGCTCAATCCAAAGGTATGTGAAGCTTCCTTGAAAATACTTTCTCTGTTTTCTAATACAATCGATGGTATCTGAGCTTCAGGCTTTTGCTGTTCATTCAGAGAAGCTAATTTACCGGCTAGATTGATAAGCTGTACTAAGTGTGGGGCGCCTGTTATTTTTTCAGCTGTTTCACGCTGATATAAAATTGCATCGCCCATCATAGAGTCTGGAGCAAAGCCCTGAATAATCAAATGACCTATTTCAGGAATACTGGCACCGATAAAATCTTGCTCCATTGTGTTTCGTTGTGAGTGAAGCTCAATCAAAGAGTGTTCTTGATGCTGATCCTTATGTTCTTTTGCCAGCTTTGCATAAGTATTGGCATTATGCGTTAAACAAATTAATTCACCAATATTATGAAATAAACCGGAAACATAAGCTTCATCTTCATTGGGATAGCCAATCATATGTGCCAATGCTCTGGCAATAACAGCGGTGGTTAATGACGTTTGCCAAAATTGAGCGAGCAAGCCCTCATTATCAACATTAAATTGAGAGAAAAATTGTTGTACGGCTGAATTGATGGCAATATTCTTAACCAGCTTTAAGCCCATAGCAACAAGCAAGCGATTGAAGTCTTTGTTTTGGCTCCATTGATAGAAAGCACCAGAGCTTGCAATTGACATTACTCTGCTGGTTAATGCCGGATCAGACTGAATTATTTCTGTAATTTCAGTGAATTCAGAGTCAGGATCACGAATTGCTTCAAGTAATTGAAGTAATGCATGGGGTATTGATGGGATCTTGTCCAGATCAATATTTAATGATTGATTTAATTGAGATTGCTGCATTTTTACCACATTTTTTCTATCACTTATTCTATATGTTTAATGTGAATACTCTGTAGTGCTCACTAAGTCTATGTAACTTTGTTAAAAGTTGCAATATTAGTCTTATATTTTTTGCATATTATTTGCTCACGGACTTGTTTTAGCTGACATGTTTTTGAGTTGACATACCTTTAACTGATATAGTTTTGTAAATTTCTATTATTTTCAATATACTCAAATCACATCTTTTAAATATAGAACACTTTGATAAATATGCCTGACAGCAACACTTCTGAACATAATTTTGCTCGTGTTATTGCCATTTCCAGTGGTAAGGGCGGGGTGGGGAAAAGTACTCTGGCAACTAATTTAGGTATTGCTCTTTCCAATGCAGGTAACAAAGTGTGTCTTTTTGATGCGGATACTAATTTAGCTAATCTCAATATTTTGCTTGGTATCAATCCAGTACACACCCTGGAACATTTTTTTAGCCAGGAGTTGTCCATCAATGATGTGTTAACAAAAGGTCCTGGGGGCATTGATCTGGTATGTGGGGCATCCGGAGTGGCTGATTTTATTCAGCTTTCCAGCATGCAGCAGAAAAAGCTTACTCAGGCCTTACATTTGCTGGAACAAAATTACCAGTATTTACTCATTGATACGGCTGCTGGGATTGATGAAACCAATATAAGCCTGATATTAGCAGCACCCTATCTGCTGCTTATAATTACAGCAGAACCCACATCATTGACGGATGCATTTTCTTTGCTGCGGGTATTGAAAAATAATCAATTTCAACAACCTGTACTGGTTGTTGTGAATGTGGCAAACAGCCAGAAATCTGCTCAAGCCATTTTTAAGCGCTTTAAAACCGCAGTGACTAAGTATCTGCAGTTAAAATCGATTCATCTCGCAGGTTATATTTTAAAAGATAAAAACATCCCTGTTTCTATTATCAACCAGCAGGCTATTCTATTAAGCCATCCTGACTCACCTGCCAGCCAGTGTATTAACAATATTTGTAAGCGCTTACTTACTTCGTTTGGTAAAAGCAGTCAGGCTGATACATCATTTAGTGACTATTTTTCTGATTTAACGTTATTTGATGCTCTAGACAAACAGATACAGGAGAGTGAACCGAATTCATCCTCAGATAGCCCTGCAGACTGCTCCACTGAATTAAACAAAAGTGTACGACAACATAAGTCAGCACAAAAGTCAGCACAAATCGGTCTTATGCAAGCCTGCTCATATGCTCGCCTGTTAAGTGAACAAAAAAGAGATGCGGCATCTGCTGAGTTGAAGTTCAGGGAAGCTGTTCAAGAATAGGAGTTCATGGTTGTAGCAGTATTTGTGATCCGGTGCTATAAAGCCTTTAAAATAAGCTGGCTACCATTTTGCTGTGGTATAAAATTTTTCTAAACGACGAATTTTACTACTTGCGTCAGCATACTCTTTCTGACTTATACCTTCTTTGCTGATTTCACAATGAGCATAAATATCGGTTTGCCTGGCTTGTAGATTGTCTTCAGCCCGTAACACTTTACGCATTACAATACTGGTCTGCACACATTCTTCAGGACTTGTGTATTCTTTCTCCATCTGATGCCGAAATTCTGTGTCAGAGCCATTAGAAATACCTGAAACCACTAAAAACAATATGACTTTCATTAACATTGCTCCCAGGGCAAATTATGATATCGCCAGCCACCCTGAGTGCTTCGCTGATGTTTGTCATTTAGATCACCTTCAAAACCTTCATCGACATTAAAGACATTACTCAGGCCGGAATCAATCAGCAGCTGTCCAGCTTCTAATGAGCGATTGCCACTGCGGCATATCAAAATGATATTAGGGTGCTGCACATCTTCTCCACAAACACCACCGAGTACCAGCTTGCGAATTTCAGTAACAAAATTAGGGTTAATATCCCAGTCGGGTTCATCAATCCAGGCGATATGAACAGCACCTCTGGGATGCCCGACAAAAAGGAATTCCATAGAAGAGCGAACATCAATAAAAATACTGTTTGGATGCTCACTGAGCATTTTATATGCTTCTTTGGGAGAAATGGAGACAGGGATTGTTTTGCTCATGAGTTTAATGATCTCTTTATCTTATTAACGGTTTTAATGACTGTTTTGCTATAATGGCTGAGTTGAAAGTATTATAGGAAACTTTCAGGACTTTAACAAAAACCTTTGAACAATAGTAAATGGAAATCACCATGGTTGGCAGACGTAAAGATAAAAAGAAAAAAATGGATACCGGGAAACTGGATGCCATTGTTAAAAAAGTTCATTCTGATGTGAATGATCGTGAAAAAGGCTATCGTGAACAATCATTAAAACTACACCCATGGGTTTGCGGGCGCTGCGGTAAGGCATTTAGCAGAGAAAATTTACAATTATTAACCGTTCACCATATTGATCATAATCATAATAACAATCCGCCTGATGGCAGTAATTGGGAAAATCTGTGTATCTATTGCCATGATAATGAACATCAGAAAATGAATGAGTTTGAGGCTTATGGTGATGTGAACGCGGGAGGTCAGTCAGAAGCAGCTACTCATAATCCCTTTGCTGAGCTAAAATCTATAATTGGAAAAGATAAAAAATAAGGTAAATCAATAGCAGGAAGATGCATCTGCATTATTAGCGATTCCAACCTGTCTGGGTTAAAATATGGCTTCATTTTCAGGAGTGCAATTTATGAGCCCATCACCCCTTCAGCAAGAGAAAGCCTACCCACTGCCCCAGCGTGTCAATTTCGCAGAGCATGAACAACGGCTGCCCTGGCTGACGATCTTAATGGATGCTTACCTGATCACCGATCAGGGGATTAGTGAAGCCATCAATAGAGAAGAAAAACAGGGGAAAAAACTGGCATGTGCCCGAGGCTGTGCCACGTGTTGCAAATCTCATGAAAGCATTCCAGTTTATCCTTTAGAGCTCATGGGGATGTCATGGTATGCGACAGAAGTGCTTGGTGGTGAACTTCGTGACAAACTTAAGGAACAACTAAGAAATCTGGAGTTGATCCAATCCTGTCCATTTCTACTGGATAATGCCTGCTCTATCCATGCTGTTCGACCCATGGCATGCCGCAGTTTTAATGTTTTTAATCGCCAGTGCATTACCGGGGAAGATGCTTACTACACCCGCCGTGAAGATGTATTAACTCCAATCAAAAAGCACACTGATGAAGCCTTTAATATCATGCTGCCCTTTTATGGTGTTAAAAATAAAGCCGAGCGGCGAAAAATGATTAAAACAGGCGGCATGCATCAAATGGCCAAAGTTATGCGTGATCTCAACTGGTCTGCACTGGCAGATAAAATGGCTGCCTTTGAGAAAACTAATCCCAGTATTCTGTCTTAATCGGATCACCCAGATCGGCATTAATAAGACGTTGTCTGACTTCAATAAGTTTTTCAATCAGTGCCGGTTCAGCTTTTTCATAAGCCTTTGCATCTGGGACTCGACGTACGACAACTCCGAGTAATTCAGTAATGGCATTACCAATTGAGTTCTGACTGATGGTGACAATCAGTTTCCCTTGTTCATTACGATAAATTAGCTGTTTAAATGCCGGTTGCCAACGGATGGAATTGGCATATTTTGCATCATGTACGCACATATCACGGACTTTTTTGGCACTGGCCAAAAAGTCATTATCAAATAATAAAGTCTCTTCAATCTGCTCAGGGAAATAAGTTTTTGCTGGAATTGGGGCATTACGGGTTGAAACCTGGGTAAAAAATGTGCGGTAAAAATCCAGGAAGCCTTTAAGAATTAAATCATATTCCTTCCAGAATTGAGTGCTTCTGAGCATATCAACACCACCCTGAACCTCCCAACTGGGCAAGCCCTGTGGATAACCTGTCAAAGAGAGTTGTGATGCTTTACCTTCAACCGGTCTGAGTATCTGCAGATCCAGAGAAGCAAAAAAGTTACGATAGACATGACGCATGTGAGCCTGGAACAAACTGTTTTGCCCACCATCGGTCAGATTGGGATTTTTAGGATCTGCCATTTCAGCATTGCGTAATTGCTCCATATTAAACACAATAAAATGGTTGTGTAACATCCGGATACTGGGTACTCCCGGTGCTGTTAAAGGCCAGGTAGCATCCAGACTGGCTTCACCTGCAAGTACCAATGCATCTTCTGGATCAGGGTATTTTTCCAGCATATATTCAATCATAATCTGATTCATGCGGTTCCAGACGCTTTTGGTCTGTTCGGGAAGTTGTGTCCGGCGTACAGGGCGTCCCAGAGGATTCAGAATGCATTTAGAAGAGTTGAAAATGATAGAGGCGTCAAACTCATTACTATGCCCCAATGCCTTACGATACATTAGCAGGTGTTCGGGGTTGCTTAACAGGCCGTTATTTTGTGACAGATCCTGAAGATTTTCTGTGCTGTTAAAAAACTCATTAGGCTTCATTCCCTCGGGCACTGCCAGTGGAATAGGGCGAAATGGGGTGATAAGCTCTCTTGGACCTGCCTTCATATGTGTTCCTTAACTCAATAACGAAACGCTCATATTAACATTGTCTTATGCTTCAAGTATTGATGTTTATCATAAAATATAGAATTTTCAATCTGGAAGCGGGTCAGAAGACAAAGACAGCTTGTGGTGCTTTATTTGCTTTCCAGCTGTTTTTGCTGATTTGTAGAGAATTTTTCCAGGTTTTTTTCTAAGATATTTGAAAGGTGAGTCGGATCGAACTTAGGGACATAATCATCAGCGCCGACATTTTTTCCTAAGCTTTTATTAGAGTCAGCGGATAATGATGAGTGCATGATCACAGGGATGCCGCTAAATCGAGGATCTGCTTTGATTTTTTTGGTGAGAACGAAACCATCCATTTCAGGCATTTCAACATCGGTTAATATTAACTGGATAAAATTAGAAACTGGCTGCTTTGCGGCCTCTGCTCGCTCGGCAATGCTTTTAAGTTTCTGCCATGCTTCCAGACCATTGTTGGCACTGACATGAGTAAATCCCATATGATCCAGAGTACGAATGATCTGTTTGCGCGCCACCAGAGAATCATCAGCAAAAAAGATAGTAATATCACATTTTTCAGCAGCCTTAACATCACTAAACCAGTTGTCTGCACTGGCATCCTGGGTGGTATCAGCAAGCACCTTTTCGACATCCATAATCATGACAATTCGGTTATCATCAAGTTCGGTGACTGCCGTGACCACTCCTCCCATCTGCTCAGACAGCATTTCCGGTGGTGTTTTGACGACATTCCAGTCCAGACGTAAAATAGTATCAACAGAATGAACCATATAACCCTGCATCATATTATTATATTCTGTGACAATCATAATTTTTGGTGGCTCAGTAACTTCAAACCTGCAAAACTTGGCTAGATTAACAACAGGGATTAAATGCCCCCGAAGGCTGATCATCCCTTCGACTGAAGCCGGCATATCAGGAGCCTGAGTGATTTCAGGTATGGACATGACTTCACGTACCTTAAAGACATTAATACCAAAAACTTCTTCTCTGCCTGTTTGTGAGTCATTTCCCAGGCTGAATAATAAAAGCTCCAGCCGATTTGTTCCAGCCAGATTAGTGCGCTCATCAACAGATTTAATAAAATTGTTCATATCATACTCATTTATTAAGGGCTTTGTGCCTTATATCAAGGTATCGGCAAGCTGAAAGAAATATTTAATCAGTGTGTTTATTGAGTATAGTATAAGCATATATATTTTCCAGAATGGGTACTTTCTTTAGTTACTTTTTATTTATTATTTCAATTATTGCAGAAATATCCAGATTTTCCTCCAGAGTATCTGCTAATAAATTAATACCCTGTTCCTGAAAGTCACGGTAGTCATAGTGCTGTTGTGCGTCTAAACCTGCCCAGTTTAATAAATATCTGCAAGCCTGGGGGTGATCAAAAATGCCATGCAGATAAGTTGAGATTATTTGTCCATCCTCGCTGACTGCACCATCAGTTTTATCCTGAAGCTTAATTAAAGCAGCCGATTCATCTATTGTTCTGGTAGAACCTGCATGAATCTCATAGCCAGTGAGCTGAATTGAATTATCCCCCTGAAAATACCCCTGAACCTGCTTAAGTTGTTTCTCTGCTTCGAGTGTGGTTTCATAGTTGAAATAGCCCAACCCCTGGCTGCTGCCTGAAGTGCCCTCAATTCCCAGAGGATCATGGATTTGATGACCCAGCATTTGTAAACCACCACAGATCCCCATCAATTTACCACCATAGCGCAGATGCCTGCTGATGGCGGCTTCCCAATGATTATCACGTAACCATTGAAGATCTGCCCGGACACTTTTGGTTCCGGGTAAAATAATTAAATCAGCGGAAGGGATGGTTTGGCTTTCTCGAATAAATAACAACTCTACCTGAGGGTGAAGTCGCAAGGCATCAAAGTCTGTGTGATTAGAGATACGGGGAAATACAGGTATAATGATTTTGATTGTTTTACTGGCGGACTCAGGTTCTTTTGCTTGATAGCTAATGGCATCCTCGGCTTCAATATGCAGATTATGCAGATAGGGCAGCACCCCTAAAACATGGATTTTCAAGGTTTCTTCAAGCCAATGATTACCAGATTCCAATAAGGCAATATCACCACGAAATTTATTAATAATCAATCCTTTGATACGCTGTTGTTCTGATGGTGAAAGCAATTTTACAGTGCCGTAAAGGTGGGCAAAAACACCGCCTTTATCGATATCAGAAACCAGCAGTACCGGACAATCGACTGCTTCAGCAAAGCCCATATTGGCAATATCATTGTCGCGCAGGTTAATTTCTGCAGGACTACCGGCTCCTTCGACAATAATTAAGTCATATTCCTGACTAAGGCGCTGATGTGATTCAAGAACTGCTGTCATGGCCGTTTTTTTAAAAGCATGGTAGGAACGGGCATCCATTTGTGAAGTGGCCTTACCATGAATAATCACCTGGGCGCCGGTATCAGAATTAGGCTTTAGTAATATAGGGTTCATATCTGTATGGGGTTCAAGGCGGCAGGCTTGAGCCTGAACTGCCTGAGCTCTGCCGATTTCGCCGCCCTCCTGAGTGACTGCACTATTAAGTGCCATATTCTGTGGCTTAAAAGGCGCTACATGGTACCCCATGCGATAAAAAAGCCGACATAGACCTGCAACCAGAACACTTTTACCGGCATCAGATGTTGTTCCCTGAATCATCAGTGTGACAGCCTGTTTCTTCTTGTTGTGCATGCTAGAATAGACCTTTTTGAGCTGCTGAAAAAGCAGCCTGTAATTTATTTGTTATATGAAGGTTAATAATGCTTATTGTACTATTATGTGCCCTGCTTCTCGATTATTTTTTCGGTGAGTTGCGTCATTACCATCCACTAGTTGTTTTCGGCAATTTTGCAAACTGGCTGGAAGAGCGTTTAAATGATGCGGCAAGGGAATTGAGGCCTGAAAACAGAACTGAATTAAGCTCAGAGCTTATTTTAGAAGAGCGGATTGAAGATCATTCTGAATATAAACGCAGTGCAGAGCAAAACCGTCTTAATGGTTTTATTGCTGTGCTGATCTGCTTGCTGCCGGCAGGCTGGTTAACATATGCTCTAATGCACACTAATATTGCAAACGATAATATTGTCGGCTATGTACTTGAGGTGATTATCCTTTATTTTGCGATTGGTTTAAACAGTCTCAAACAGCATGCAAAGGATGTCCTGACCCCAATGATAAGTCATCAATTTGCACAGGCTCGTCATGCACTTTCGATGATAGTCAGCCGGGATACTCAGCAAATGGATGAAGAAGGTATTTGCCGGGCTACAACAGAATCTATTCTGGAAAATGGCAATGATGCCGTATTTGCAGTAATTTTCTGGTTTGTTATTGCTGGCGCACCGGGTGTCGTTATATTTCGTTTGAGTAATACTCTGGATGCTATGTGGGGGTACAAAACAGAGCGTTTTAAGCACTTTGGTTTTTTTGCAGCCAAACTTGATGACGTACTGAACTATATACCTGCGCGCCTGACAGCACTAGTCTATGCGCTTATGGGGAACTGGAAAAATGCCATCAAATGCTGGTCTGTTCAGGCACCATTATGGGACAGCCCAAATGCAGGAGTAGTGATGTCAGCGGGCGCCGGGGCGCTTGATGTCAAATTAGGCGGTGGTGATCAATATCATGGTGAATATAAAGAAAGGCCGGATTTAGGCTGTGGTCAAATAGCGAAACCGGAAATCATTCAGCAGGCATGTGAGCTGCTGGATCGCTCAACAATTCTTTGGCTCATTATTGTGGCATTAATCAGTCTGCCTGCCTGGTTTTAAGATAACTGAACAGTTATTGAATTGCAGATTTGTTTTAAACTGCCAGTTTAAAACAAATCTGCATGACCAAAATAAATTGGATTTTTTTGCTCATTTAATAAACTTTCAAGGATCTGTCTGGCTTTTATTTTTGTTTCTGGATCAAAATAAATCAGCATATTACGAGAAAAAATATAGTCAAACTTACCCAACGATTTAAATGATGAACTGAAGATATTTTCTATTTTCAAATGCACACATTGTTTAACTTCATTGGATAAGTAGTATTTTTCTTGTTGCTTAATAAAATATTTTTTTAATATCTGGGCAGAAAGATTATTGATATTTCTCTGATTATAAATACCCTGTTCAGCATATTTCAGAGCATCACTATTAATATCAATACCGATAATATTAAAACGATTTTTTGGTACACCGGCTTCAAGTAAGGCGATGGCAATACTGTAAATTTCTTCACCTGTTGAGCTGGGAGCACATAAGATATCAACTACCTGTTTGTTGAGTTTGATCCTGGATACTACATCTTGAATCTGATGTGTTTCACGATAAAAATAAGATTCGTTTGTTGTTAAATAATTAATTAATTCCTGTTTTAATGCAGGATTGCTTTTTACTTGCTCTAAACACCCTTTGAAGCTGCGTATTTGGCGAATGTTACAAAAACTGATCAGTTTGCTTTTTAATATGGATTGTTGTTTTTCAAATGTGATGCCGGTTTCATTTTTAAAAAAAGCAGCTAAAGGCTCAATTTCATTAAAGTCCTCAGGAACAGATTGAATGTTGATATCCTCAGAAGACAGAGTTTTTTTTGTTTTGTTGCCAAAAAAATTAAACATGTGCACGACCAAACTGATTTATTTTGATTATAATTTCATTAAGAGGGAGTATCTCAATATTAGGTACAATTTTTCTAGCTTGTCTTGGCATTCCGTCAACAATCGCAGATGTTTCACTCTCAGCAATGCATTCTCCTCCCATCTCAGATAATGATTTACAACCATTTGCTCCATCACTGCCGATGCCAGTTAAAATAATACCCAAAAAAGATACTTGCCGGGCAATTTTTGCAGCTGAGCGATATAAATAATCGATATCTGGATTATAATTAACATCATAATTGTAATCACTTTCGGTGTAATTATTTTGTAAGAATGTTAAGCCCTCTGAATGAATATTTATTGATGTTAATAATGAACAGACATAAATGTGTGATGGCAATAATATTTTTTGTGACACAACAGGGCTGACATCATGATAGCAAACTGAATTAAGCTGTTTGATAAAACTGGGGATATAATCATTGCCCATGTGTTGAGCAATAATGATAGTTGCATTAAATTCAGGTTTTAAGGCGGCCAGAATTTTATTGATATGCCCAGGGCCACCTGTTGATGCCCCAATAAGTATTATCTTATCAGGTTCTAAATGTTTCAAGTTGAGCATTCAGATTTTCTGTCATGGAATTCAGGTGTTCAGCAGCAGAAGCGATTTCTTCAACACTTCGTGCATTGACTGAAGAAATAGAGTTGATTTCCTGTACTTTATCAACAATAGACTCGATATTGCTGCCAGTTTTTTCAAAATTATTAACCGTTTTATCACTGGCAATGGTTGCTTCATTAACAATGGTAACCGTCTGATTAATTTTTTTATCAACCTCTCCCGCAATATTTGCCAACTCCTGTATTTCCTGTGAGTTAACATTCATGCTCTTACTCGCCTCTTCTACTGACTTTATAATTTCATTAATGGTATCGTTTATCTCGGTCAGACTCTTTTGCGTATGTTTGGCCAGGTTCCTCACTTCATCGGCAACCACCGCAAAGCCACGACCATGATCACCAGCACGTGCTGCTTCAATGGCAGCATTTAAAGCAAGTAAATTAGTTTGTTCAGCAATATTGGAGATTACATCTAAAATGGTTTTAACGTCACTTGCCTCTTTGGATAATAAATCCATTTTTTGAGCCAGCTCAGTCTCTACTGTTGCCGTACTCTGTACTCGATGAGTTAATTGTACTATGGCATCTCTGGCATCAACCAGAGAAGTATTGGACATTGAAATATCTTTTTTACTAAGCTGTGCATCCTGGATCGCAACAGAAATTTCACTTTTTATATGGATCGCATGGTCACTAAAATCATTAATGATCACTACGGATTTCTCCACATTATTACCTACTCCTAAAGAGCTGGTTGACAATTCATGAGCAATTGATGCATTTTCTGTAGAAGAATGCTTGGCTTTATTTAAAATATCTTTAAGAGAAGCCAGTAAATCATTTACACTCAAGGCCATGGTTTTGATTTCCTGTGGAGCATTGGTATCCAATAATTGAGTTAAATCCTTATTTTGTTCAATAGCCATTAAAGTTGACTGAAAACGCTGGATTGGGTTCACTAAAGTGGTTTTAATCATTGCCATTGAGAGAGCAATAATAATGGCTAAAATAACCAGTACCTCAATAATAATGGCATTACGAATGCTGTTGGGAGTAATCAACACTTCTGCTTCATCAATTTCTGATAGTATTGCCCAAGTGATATCTTTACCAATTTTAATGCTTGAGTAAGCAGATAATACAGGGTTGCCATTGTAGTCAGTGACTACTTGAGTCTCTGTTTTTCCTGCAAAAGCGGATTGGCTTGCTACTGTGTCCACTGAACCGGTTGACGGATTAGCAAAAGAAGCTTGTAATGAATGTCCTTTGGGATCAAGGTAGCTGTCACTTCTCATTAATTTGTCTGGGCCAACCAGATAATCTTCCTGTGTATCTCCATAACCCTGACGATATTTCATGATGCTATTGATGGCCTTGTCAGAAACTTGAAAGACCAGAACCGCAGTTGTTTCACCTTTTTCAATGACGGGTGTGCCCAGAAACATGGCTGGGGCATTATTGCTGGGTCCATAGGGTTTCATATCAACAAAGGTGGTTCGCCCATTTGCCAATGTTTTACGCCAGACTTCTGCCAGGCCGCTATTTTTTAACACTCCAGATGAAAGATTACTGCCATAATCCGATTCTTTAGCGGCTGTGTACATTACGTGGCCATGCTTTTCACAAATAACAAAGACATCATAATAACCATAATCTTTCATATAGCCCTGAAAAAAAGCTTCATGGTGGGCTATTTTTTCCTGGGCCAAGGGATTTTTTACAGGATAAGGAGCTTGTCCTCCTACATTGAGTTCATCATGGACTTGTTGCAAATCACCGACCAGAGCATGTAAGTTGCCACTTCGCGACAATACTTTTATGTCGGCTTCTCGTGCAGCAAAAAAAGTCTGAAGTTGATTTTTTTTCATATCCCTGACTGATGTCAATGAATTGTAACTCTGTTCCATCAAGGCGTCGGTGCTTTTTGATATGGCTGTGTAGGCAACTGCTAAGGCCAGTATTAGCAAGGCAGAAATAATTAAAACTATGATTTGTATTTTTAATGACAGATTTTTCATTTTAAATAATTCCGAAATTTATCGTTGATTCAGTAATAACTCTTTTTCTTTGCTGGCAGAAAGTGTTTTCCCTGAACTCTCAAAAAAATAACAGTGTCCTCAAATCTAAGTGTAGTTTAGAAAGTATAATATTCAATGCTAAATTATTATAAATGTTATATAAATGATTAAGTTACCTAGCTGAATTAGGGTTTCACATTATCTAAAAGAGGAAAGTTTTTAAAATAGCATAAACCAGTTAAAAAAAATTGCAGCATTGTTGCCGTATCTTTATAAAGATGCTTGCTGTTACAATATCCTTACCTGTTTGAAAGGAAGCTGAACTGGCAAAACAGTTTCTAAGTTTATATGGAATTCCTCATGATAATGATGACTCGAATTATATAGACGGCCCATATGCAGGGGTAGTGATGTCAGCAGTTATGTGAGCTATTGGATCGTTCAACAATTTAAGATGGCATTATTATGGCCTTGATCAGCCTGTCTGGTTTCAAGAGCCATCAGCCTGCCTGATTTCAAGAGCCATCAGCCTGCCTGATTTCAAGAGCCCTCAATGAATAAAGTAAGAGTGAAATGAGTAATAATATTCTTATACGACCAGCTCATGGCGGTGGTCGAAACCAGGCAATAAAAAAATACAGTCCAACTGAATCTATGGTTGATCTATCAACAGGAATTAATCCTGTTGGATGGCCTGTCCCTCTGGTGCCGGCAGAAGTTTATAATAGACTTCCCGAGGCAGATGATGGTCTTATTGAAATAGCTCAATGTTATTACAAAACACAAAATATTCTCCCTGTTTCGGGTTCCCAGGAAGCTATACAATTGTTACCAGTCATTTTTCATCAATATGGAATTCTGCCTGAAAATCCTAAAATTGGAATCATCTCACCTTGTTATGCTGAACATGAGTTTCAATGGAAAAAAAATAATTTTTCCATTATTCATCTTGTATCACAGAAAGTAGATGATGTGATCGAGAGCTTAAATGTGCTGCTTCTCATTAATCCAAATAATCCGACGGGTGAATTAATTGCAATAGAGACTCTTAATAAATGGCTGTCTCAATTGAAGAAAAATAAGGGATATCTGATCATTGATGAAGCCTTTATGGATGCTGCTCCTGAACACAGCATGATAAGAAATAATCTTCCGGATAATCTTATTGTGCTGCGCTCAGTGGGTAAATTTTTTGGTTTAGCTGGAGTACGTTGTGGTTTTGTAATTGCTCAAGCTGAAATATTATCATATATAGAATATCATCAGGGGCCATGGTCTGTTAGTGGTCCAACCCGCTGGCTGATAAAAAAAGCGCTGATGGATCATCAGTGGATAGAAAATAATAAACTGAACTTAAAAAAGGCATCGATACGGCTGGATAATCTGCTCAGCCATTATTTTTTTAAAATTGATCCGCAGAGTTTTATCACTGGTAGTTTTTTATTTAAAACAGTTTATCTTAATAACGCCTGTGATTTATTTGAGCAACTGGCAAAGCAAGGTGTTCTGGTGCGACTTCTGGACAAAGCCTGCACCTGTTCATCTTGCAGCTCGTTATATAAAAATATTTCTCAGCCTAATAAAGGTCTGCGCTTTGGTTTACCTGCTAATGAGGCTCAATGGCAGAAACTTGAGGAAATTCTAGAACTGCATGTAAAGGTCTCAGAAGATTTAAATTTTATTGCTAACATGATAGATATTACTGAATAGCTGGGAGCTAATAATATCTAATAAGCCAGGCCTTTCAGGTATACCGTTACCGTTGAGCAATTTATTTACATTAGTATCAGAAACTAATCTTATCATTTAAACAAGATCAGACTTATTTATTTGGAATAATATTATTGTTTTAACCAATATTATTTGCTGTTACAATGACAATGGACTTTAGTATAGAGATTAGGTCTGTACTAAAGAAACGAATCATAACAAGGAAAAGATTATGGCATACCAAACAATAGATGGCGTGAAGTACGAAAAAGAATTACTGGATCTGGCTACAGCACATACCACTGGTCAAGGTGAAGGTAAACTGTCAAAAGATGAAGTTGTTGACCTGTTTAAATCAGCCAATGACGGTCAGGGCGTCACTGATACAGAAAGAGGTACACTAGAGTATATTCGTAATAATTATGAATTTACTGATGCAGCAGCTAAGGACTTTGATGCGGCATTTGCGTCATTATAAGCTGAACTGAATTATCAGCTGTATAAAGCAGGCGGCATGAATTTATTGTAGGGAGTTAATACTTCTATGTATTGGTTTTCTATATGCTGCTTGTTTCCTTCCTGAGAGCAGACTAAATAAATGCATAATTAGTAAAACAAATATAGACATTTTCTTAATTGTTGACTAGTGTTCTATACTTAATTATCTATGGTACTCTTGAAACTAAAATTATATCCTTAGTAATTATGTTTTTATGGATATCTATGGTGAAATTATGATCAGTTATGTCAAAAAATTTCGTTTAGTGATGCTTTTTTTTCTTGTAACAAGCATGTTACAAGTACACATAGCAAAAGCAGAAGACTGGATCTATACCACTGTCAAAGGGGATAGCCTCTGGAATGTGAGCGAAAGGCATCTGGATAAAGTCACCCGTTATCTCCAGCTTAAAAAAATCAATGGTATTAAAAATCCCTACCATATGCAGCCTGGTACTCAAATACGAATACCAATGAAGTGGATAAAGAATAATTCGGTACCTGCAGAAATACTTTCCGTGCAAGGTAATGCAGAGCTTTTACTCGCCAATGGCAACTTTCTGTATAAATTATCTCCGGGCACCTTGATCCATCTGGGTGATCATCTTAAATCAGGAAATGACAGTTCTGTGGCTGTTAAGTTTGCTGATAATTCTATTTTGACATTACATAGTGATAGCAGCATACGATTTGATCATTTAAGTGCGCATGGTGTAACGGGAATGGTGGATTCTCGTCTCCATCTTCTTGAAGGGCGCATGGATACACGAGTAATACCTGCTTCAGGACCAGGGTCTCGTTTTGAGATTAAAACACCATCAGCTATCAGTGCTGTGCGTGGTACGGAATATCGTGCATTGGTGATACCTGAGTCTCAAAGCTCAAATATAGAAGTATTGAAAGGCAAAGTACTTGTTACGGGGGCACAGAAAAAGAAATTAATTAATGCGGGTTTTGGAACTCAGGTTGTAAAAGGCAAGCCTCCGATAGCTCCGCGTAAATTATTAGAGCCGCCTGTTTTTAATAATATTGATGAAATTCTTCGTAGTATTCACTTCCTTGTTTCCTGGGAACCTGTAGATGGAGCCGTACAATATCGCATTGAGCTTGCCGCTAATAATCATTTTAATACTATTATATGGCAAGAGTTTAGTGAATATACTCGTGCAGCTTTACCAGACTTACCAGATGGAGCTTATTCAATCAGGGTTCGTGGAGTGGATAAATCAGGGCTTGAAGGAAAGAGCGCAATTCAGGCAATTCGAATTGATGCCAGGCCTCAGGCACCTGTACAGCTTAAACCTGTCGAAAATTTTATCATACGTGGTAAAGTGCCGGAGTTACAATGGACAGCTTCTTCAGAGGCTGACAGATATAAAATTGAAATTGCCTCTGATGCCGAATTCAAACAGCAACTTTTAAAGCGTGTAGATATTGATACAACTCATTTTACAGCATCTGAGCTGGCGGCAACGGGTAAATACTATTGGCGTATAACAAGTATTGCTGCAAATGGTGAAGTGGGTCCCGCTGGTGCAATACGCTCTTATGAAATTAAGTCCATCCCTGATAAGGTTGAGCCTGAAATGGAAACAGCAGATGATGGCCGGTTTGTAGCGACATGGCGCTCAGGTGCACCTGAACAGAGCTATCAGGTACAACTGGCATATGATCAGATGTTCAAAGATTTGGAGTTTGACAAAAACATCAATGAGCCACTGCTTAGTTTTGAACCAGTAAGTGGGGCAATACGCTATCTTCGTATCAGAGCTATTGAGCCAGATGGTTATCAGGGACCATGGGGAGCAACGCAACGAGTTGATCCTCTGGCTGATGATACTGCCTGGTGGGTTCCAGTTATAGGCCTGATCGGCATTATTATATTATAAGCCTGTGATACTGATAAATAGACATAACTCAACTTTATATGCTAGCTTTCTGACTGCTTTATTGGTGGTATTCGGTTTATTTTTATCCAATAGTAAAACTCTTGAGCGGCTTGATTTAGTGTTTTATGATGCGTTACTGCCATTCCAAAACAATACTTTGAGTAAGCAGATTGTTATTGTTGCTATTGATGAAATTAGTATTGAATCTCTTGGACGCTGGCCATGGCCCCGTAGAAATCATGCACAATTGCTGGATCACTTAACCAGGATGGGAGCTCGTGCCATTGGCATAGATATACTTTTTTCTGAGCAACAAAAAAATGATCCCCAGTCAGATGTATTATTTGCCAGGGCTCTGGCTCGTAATGGCAAAGCAGTATTGCCAGTGGCACCCATGCAACTCACACCTGATGATCCTATTTCTGAACTACTGCCGCTTCCTGAATTTGCTTTAGCAGCAAAAGCGATAGGTCATGTTGATGTGGAGCTGGATATTGATGGCCTGTGTCGGCAATTTTTCTTATATGCAGGGCTTGGAGATGCTCACTGGCCTGCATTTGCTCTGGCGATGTTACAAGTAGGTGGTGACGCAATAGAAGGAGAGAGAAAAACAAGTTTACCAACTGGTTTAGGCTGGTTACGCCAGAAAAGTATGATGATCCCTTATGCAAAAAAAGGTCTGAGACCAACGTTGTTATCTTATGTGGATGTCTATTCAGGCCGAGTTTCAGACTCTGATATCCGTGATAAATATGTACTGGTTGGTGCAACAGCAACAGGCCTGGGGGATGTTATATCAACACCCGCATCTCGCTCTCATGAACGTATGCCCGGTGTTGAACTCAATGCTAATATTTTGAATGGTTTGTTACAAAATATTCATATTTATACTCTTTCTGGAGCATACCAAAACATATTGACGAGTAGTTTGATTATCCTGAGTGGCATCATTATATTGATAGTACCACGGCGTTTTGGTTTTATTGCCATGCTTATTACTCTGGGTGCAATATTAACTCTTTCAATCATTTTTCTTAAACTTGGAAATATATGGTTTTCACCTGTTGTGACCTTGTTAATGACGGTATTGTTTTTGCCATTCTGGAGCTTGTGGCAACAGGTGATTGAAAGTCGTTTGAGACAAAAGCTGCTGGAGCGTCTGGAACATCAGATGCAGCATCATATAGCAACTGATTTACCTAATCATTATATGTTGGAAGACAGGTTACGTTTGTTAAATGATCTTAACCCATTATCATCTGGAATAACTGCTCTAATGGTCTTGCATGTTAACTGGCCTGGCTCGGCTAGTGTTGTACTGGGACGGCCGATGGGAGATAACATTCTTAAAGCAATTGGTGAGCGATTACACAACATGATGGCAGGTGAGGCTTTTATTGCTCATTTAAATGGTGATGACTTTGCAATTTTATTAACTGAGCTTGAAGGAGAAAAGCAAGCAGAAGATGCTGCATTTGATCTACTGGATAAGTTACAACAGCCTCTTACTGAAAATAAGCAGCAAATTCTCTTAGCACCGCAGGTTGGTATGAGTACCTGTTCCTGTGATGGTAATATGGATCATTTGTTACGTAATGCCTATGCGGCTATGTTTAAGTCACGAATTGATAACGCAGAGCATTTGTGTATTTATTCATCAGATATGGGACAACAGCTTCAAGTTCGTTCTCAACTTGAGCAGGCTTTAATTCATGCCCTCGAACTTAATGAATTTGAAGTCTATTATCAACCTCAGATATGTGCAATAGACGGGCACATCGTGGGAGTTGAGGCTTTACTGCGTTGGTATAACCCAGTGCTGGGCTGGGTTAGCCCTGAATCGTTTATTCCTGTTGTTGAGCATGTTGGCTTAATAAAAAAAATTGGTCTCTGGGTATTAAAAACAGCCTGTCAGCAATTACAAGATTGGCATAATTCAGGACTGGGGCCACGACGATTAGCAGTAAATGTCTCTCCTTCCCAGTTTGCTGATCCAGAATTGCACACTAATGTTCATGCAATTATAGAGCAAACTGGTATTTCTCCACATGAACTGGAATTAGAAATCACCGAGAGTTCATTAATGTTTGACTTAGATAGTGCAGTAAAAGTAATGAGGCAAATTAAGGAAGAAGGCATTGAGCTGGCAATTGATGATTTTGGCACGGGGTATTCTTCATTGACTCATCTTCGGCATTTTCCCCTGGATCGTTTAAAAATTGATCAATCATTTACTCGTGAAATAGGAAAAAATAATAATGTTACAGAGATCACGTTGACTATTCTTGCTATGGCGAGACATCTGGATTTAAAAGTGATTGCTGAAGGCGTAGAAAATCTTGAACAGGCTGATTTTCTGCGAAGCAATGGTTGTGACGAGTTTCAGGGGTTTTTATTCAGCAAGCCGCTGTCAGTTGAAAAAATGACTCGCTTATTAAAAACCGGCATCAATATGAATGTTGTATGAGCCATAAGGGTGCTTTTGTTAATGTTTATAATTTGGGAAACTCGCAAGGTGCTATTAGTGAGTATAACGACGCAGAGCGGGTTTATATTGTTTAACAAGCGGATGCTCGACATCCAACCAACCAATAAGCGTTAACATTGAACGTCGGGCAAAGGAATCATCGAAATATTTGTCTTTATCCATGATATTCTGTAATTGTTTGAAGCCTTTTTCATGATCCTGATTAGCGATAAAAAAGGCTGCCCGCTGCTGCATGGCGACTAAGTCATCGTTAATATTATCTTCCTGGGATAAGAGAGCGTCTAAGTCGGTGATCTCATTGGCAATAGAGAAAAAATTCAGTTCTTGTTTAAAGCGGATTATGTCATTATTTTTCATAATATTTTCAGGTAAGGAGGCAAATAGAGTTTGTGCTTCCTGAAATCGCCTTTCATGTTTCAATAATTTACCAATGGCCAGAGGTAAACGCGGGTTATCTGGATCTTGCAAAATCTCCTGAGTGATCATGTCATAAGCATTGCTCTTATTGTCTTTTACAAATTCCTGGATTGCCAGGGCAATAATCTGATCAGAATCTCTGGCGATATATTGATCAACCAATTCAATTAAATCCTGCTCTGACTGATAACCATGTCGGGAGCCTACTATCTCAGAGTCTCGATATAGTTTCAGGGTTGGTACACTGGTGATACCCATCTCACGGGTAATTTTCAGTTCACTATCTGCATTGACATTGATTAATAATAATCGCCCTTTATAATCATGCACAAGTTTATCCAGAAGGGGGTACTGGCGCAAACAGGGTCCCGCCTTTTTGGACCAGAAATTAACCAGAACAGGACCTCGTTTTGAATTTTCAATGACGAGGGAGTGGAAATTTTCCACATTGGCTGCATGGATATAAGGTGAATCAAGACTATCGACCATAGAAAACTCTTTAAGTTAAGAAACAATGATATCAGGGGTTAATTTTCTCATAAAAAGCTGTCAATGGGTATTTCCAAAAAAACAACTGTCTAACGCTCGTTTCGGCGCCATTGATGAAAGCGTTCTAACCAGTGAAGAATTTTTTCTGGCTTGTGCGCCTGTTTCCATTGTCCGGCAACATATTTATTGGCTTCGGCCAGTGTTGGATAAATATGGATGGTGGAGAGGATTTTATTTAAGCCGATACCATGGCGCATGGCCATGACATATTCGGCAATCAAATCACCAGCGTGCTCTCCGACAATGGTTACACCCAGTATTTTATCCTTGCCGGGTTTGGTTAATACTTTAATAAAACCATGAGCTTCCTCATCGGCAATAGCGCGATCCAGATCATCAATGCCAAACTGGCTGATCTCATAGGCAATATTCTGTTCATTTGCTTCAAGCTCATTAAGTCCGACACGTGCTACCTCAGGATCAGTAAAGGTTGCCCAGGGAATAACAGAATAGTCTGCTTTAAATGCTTTTAAGCCTCTGAATAAGCTATTTACTGAAGCATACCATGCCTGATGGGCCGCAGTGTGAGTAAATTGATAGGGGCCAGCGACATCGCCGCAGGCATAAATATTAGGGTATTTTGTCTGCAAGTAATCATTGACTTCAATTGTACCCTGTCGAGTTAATGGGATATCCAGAGTTTCAAAACCAAAGCCGCTGACATTGGCTTTGCGCCCCAGAGCAATGAGCACTTCATCAAAGACAATGGAGACACTTTCACCTTTTGTATTAGTACATATCAGAGTTTTATTACCATCAATGAGTGCAAATCTCTGTGCCTGGTGCTGCAGACGCAGATCGATGCCTTCCTGTCTGAAACGTGCTTGTACAATGTCAGAGACTTCTGGATCTTCTCTTTTCATAAGTCGTGCATTGCGTTCAACCTGAATCACCTGACTGCCCAGACGGGCGAAACTCTGAGCCAGCTCACAACCGATAGGACCGCCGCCAAGGATTAAAAATTGTTTGGGTAGAGTATCCAGATCCCATAAATTATCGGAGGTCAGATAGCCCATCTCTTCAAGACCTTCAAGAGGCGGGATAAATGGCCGGGCACCGGTGGCAATGACAATGTTTTTTGTGGTCAGTGTTTTACCATTAACTTCAACAGAAAATGGAGAGGTGATTGTTGCTGCACCCTGCAGACACTCAACTCCCAGTTTAGTGTAACGTTCAATGGAGTCATGGGGTTCGACTTGAGAGATGACACGTTGTACCCGCTGCATGATTTCTTTAAACTTGAATTGAGTCTCCGTGTCCTGAAAGCCAAATTGTTTAGCACGAGCAACATGAGATTTAAACTTTGCTGAACGAATCAATGCCTTTGACGGGACGCAGCCTGTATTAAGACAATCACCACCCATTTTATTTTTTTCAATTAAAGTGACCTTTGCTTTTACCGCTGCTGCGATATAAGACGTGACCAGACCTGCTGCTCCGGCACCAATAACTATCAGATTTCGGTCAAATTTTTCTGGTTTTTTAATACCTTTATAGACCTGATTAGCTGCTAATATATTGAGTACTTTTTTCGCCAGTAAAGGAAAAATTCCAAGCAGAGTAAATGAAATAATCAGTGGCAGGGATAAAATGCCTGAAGCTGATTCTAATTGCCCTAATTGAGTTCCTGCATTGACATAGACTGCGGTGCCTGCCAACATGCCGACCTGACTGACCCAGTAAAAAGTACGGGTTTTTATTGGTGTTAAAGCCATCACCAGATTGATCATAAAAAATGGAAATACAGGTACCAGCCTCAGGGTAAAGAGATAAAAAGCTCCTTCTTTTTTGACTCCCTCATTGATTCGTTCAAGATGACTGCCGAAACGATTTTGTACACTATCCCGCAATAAAAATCGAGATACCAGAAAGGCCAGGGTGGCACCAATACTGCTGGCAAAAGAAATTAAAATCAGTCCCCAGATAAAGCCAAAAACAGCACCACCCACCAAGGTAAGTAATGTTGCTCCAGGGACAGACAATGCTACGGAAATTACATAAACAATAAAAAACAGGATAGAAACCAGAATTGGGTTGGCCTGATAGTAATCATTAAATAGCAATTGATTTTCTTTTAAATATGAAAAACTGAGGTAGTGAGAGAGATCAAAGGCAAAAAAGGCAATAATAGCTGCTGCTATCAGAGTAAAAATGATGATCCTTTGTTTTGGGTAATTCTTGGAGTCGTTTTTAGAGTGGTTGTTTATATTTTTTGCTGGTGACATGTCGTCTGAGCCTGTTTCTCTATTTTTATATTGTAGAGGATTTTAACGGCTATTATGGATGAAATGTACTGTTAATACTACAGCATAGAGTATCGGTTATTACTTATCCTTAGTGAGTAATTTAACTTCAAATGCCGGAGCATTACGGTCAACTTCCATGGCTTTTTCATTATTTACCCAATGGATGATGCGCCCGTCAGGATTATCTTTTTGCACTTCATCGCAGGTATTGAGACACTGACCGCATTGTGTGCAGGTAAATTTGGCTCGTTTAATACTACGGGTGTGGAGCCGCATAGGACAGGCGCGATCGCATTCCCGATCACAACTCTGGCAGGCATGGGCTCTGGGTTTGTCAAAGCTGACCACCATGGCTTTACTATTGGCCATCCAGATCAGACTTTGAAAGACTCCGACGGCACAGCCGAACTTACAAAATAAGTGCCGTGCAAAAAAGAAGTCAATGGTAAATATGGTGGTGGCAACAATTAAAAAGCGAGTGGCGCCGGCACCTAACTCAGCATGAAGTAAACCGGGGATTAATTCTTTGGGTGGTAATAAATAACTTAACAGGCTGAATGCCCAGACAAAGGCCATGAGGGCGCAGGAAAAGAAAACCACCATCCAGGGTAATATACCTTTGCTTTTTTTACTGGCTTTTTCCCATAGAGTGACACGATTCAGATGTTTAAGCATCAGATCATTAAAAATTTCTACAATTGAAAAATGGGGACAAAGCCAGCCGCAATAGATACGTCCCATTTTCCATATAATGACAGCTATAATTGCAATAAAGGCCATCACAGGTAAAAAAGCATGGGTGATTAACGTGATTGCTGCAGAAGCGGCATCTCCCTGTCCTTGTTGAAAGGATTCCAGTCCCAGAGTCCATGGCTGACCAAATATTATGAAATGTCCCAGAGTCAGATCAAGACGAAAAATATCTAAAAATGGTGCAAAAATAAACAATAGAAAAAAACTGCTCCGGGTGAACAGTCTGATTTTCTCACGTTTTGTTTTTTTCTGGATGGTTATTGTCATTTTTATATTTTCTTAAGGCCAGCCTGTCGGGACTCTCATTTATATCTGGCATCAGGGTAATTGATGTTCGAAACAATATCATTATTTCAAATCAAGACATCATTCACCCTGTAAGGTATTAGTCAACTATGTCTGTTTTTGTGCTTTCAATAAAAGCCAGGACGTCAGACTGCTCATTTTCTGGCACCTGAAAGTGGGTTAGAGTCCCGTTTAAATGGCTAATAAAAACAGACCAGTCATCCTTTGTGATCCCCATACCACGATGAGAGGTTTTATTGTCACGGCCAGTGTATAACATCGGGCCGCCGGCATTAGCGCAGAGGTAATCAGTCAAAAGTTGTTTCTCCCGGTTGATCCCATCTGCTCCTCTGTTTTCCCAGAACCGTCCTAATAATGAATCTTGCATAAGCCGTGAGATTAGCTCATTGACCACTGCTGAGATGGCATCATATCCGCCAAGGCGGCTGTATAATGAATTGTTTTCACTCATGATTTTTCCTTATTCTAATTAAGAGATATGTCATTAATCAATATAATTGTGTGCCACTACTATAAAGAATAATTACAGGGGTATTGTGATAGGAGAGTGGTTTATTTGTGATTTTTTTGTGACAAATTTTTTAGCTGAAGGTCTTTAAAAGAATTAGCTATATCTGTTGATGCTGATGTTGTTGATGTTGTTGAAGCAATAAAATATTGGCAGCAGGCAGATATTTTCATCATTTAGGAGCTGTTGGTTAGCTAAAGACTTTCCCCGGTAACCAGGTTGCCAGTTCAGGCCAGTAGGCAAGAGCAACCAGCATAAGCAGCTGGATAAAAATAAAAGGAATGATCCCCTTATAGATATCGGTGGTCTTAACCGAATCTGGAGCAACGCCACGCAGATAAAAGAGGGCAAAGCCAAATGGCGGGGTGAGGAAAGAGGTTTGTAAATTAATTGCTATCATAATACCAAGCCAGACAGGATCGACACCCATGGCGAGTAATATGGGGGCAATAATGGGTACCACGACAAAAGTAATTTCAATAAAATCCAGTATAAAACCAAGCAAAAACATCACCAGCATAACAATCAATACAGGGCCAAAGGCACCCTCAGGTAAAATTTTTGCTAATAAACTATCGGGATTATTTTCAGCAATGCCTAATAAAAAACCTTCTATTACCTCATCACCACCATAACCGCGGAACACCAGAGAGAAAATAGCAGCACCAATAAAAATAAAGAAAATCATACTAGTGACCTGAGTGGTTGAATAAACCACATCCCGGAGTACACTCAGACTGAGTGCTCTTTTGCTCAGAGCCAGTATTAAGGCGCCTACTGCGCCTACCGCTGCTGCCTCAGTAGGGGTTGCAGCACCCGTTAAAATAGAGCCAAGCACAGCAATAATAAGTAATAACGGGGGTAGTAATGCTTTTATAGTTCTTAAAAAAATAGATTCGCTATCGTGTTTAGAGTCAGTTTTAACATCAGGGATTAAATCACGACGGACAATACCTGCGCCGATAATATAAAGGATATAGAAAAGCACCAGCAATAAGCCTGGAATCAGAGCACCGACAAATAAATCGCCAACTGATAAGGTTTCTGGTGCAAAAATACCCATATCCAGCTGTGCCTGCTGATAAGCGGCGGAGAGTACATCTCCAAGTAAGATCAAAATGATGGACGGTGGAATTATTTGTCCCAGAGTGCCCGCAGCGCAAATAGTCCCGGTTGCGATGCTGGGATGATAGCCACGTTTGAGCATAATGGGTAAAGACAGCATGCCCATGGTAACAACAGTTGCACCTACAATCCCAGTGCTGGCCGCTAACAACATACCCACCAGAATGACTGAAATACCCAGTCCACCTCTCAGGCTGCCAAACAGATCGGCCATGGTTCCTAATAGATCTTCGGCGACTTTGGAGCGCTCCAGCATTACTCCCATAAAGACAAAAAGAGGTACGGCAATCAGAGTCTGATTGGTCATAATGCCATAAATACGATTGGGTAGTGCCTGTAAAAAAATGGGGTCAAACACATCTGGCATCAATAGACCAATAGTGGCAAAAACCAGTGCAGTGCCACCCAGAGAAAGAGCAACGGGATAACCGATTAATAATACCATGCAGACTGCTGCAAATAATATTAAGGGCATTAATACTTCCATTACAAGGCTCCGGAACTCATATTGTCTTTAGTATTATTTTGTGTTTTTTCTTTGTCGTATGCTGCCGGATGAAAGAGAAATACAATATAAGATAATAATTGACTGAGACCCTGAATGAAAAGTAATAGAGTCATGATTAAAATACTGGATTTGAGCAGATAAACACCGGGCAGACCTCCGGCTTCACCAGACTGTTCTTTTAGTGCCCAGGATGTGGCAACATAGTCCCAGCTTATCCAGGCAATAAAAAAAGCCATGGGGAATAATAGGAAAATGGTACCTAGTAAATTTACCCAGGCTTTTTTGCGTGGGCTTATATTGCAGTAAAAAATATCGACCCGGACATGGCCATCATGTTTGAGCGTATAAGGGATGCCGATTAAGAAAACCAGAGCATACATGTAAATGACAGATTCCTGCATGGCAATCCATCCCAGCCCAAACCCATAGCGCAAAACCACAATACTAAATGTGGTTAAAACCATTAGTAAAGCCAGCCATGAGACAGCCTGACCACTGAAAACAGAAATTTTTTCTAGTCGGGATGCAAGTTGGGTTATTTTAACTGAATTCATGGTAATGACTATTGCTGCTAACTTCACGGTGATTTAACAACAGGCATTTTAACACATCTGGATCTTTATCAAGAGATAATTCCGCCTCCCGGGCTGACTGTTTGTAAATCAGTCTGGAAAGCCAGAATCGGAGTCCGGCAGTTCGCAACAGAGTTGGCCAGGATCCTTTCTCAAGGGCATTTAGTGGTCGGATTGTTTCATAAGCGTTGAGCATGGCCTGGACCTTGTTAAAATCCAGAATGTTTTTACTGTTCAGACACCAGGCGTTTACGCTAATTGCCAGATCAAACAGAAGTATGTCATGGCAGGCAGTATAAAAATCCAGGATGCCACTGAGTATATTATCCTTAAATAAGGCATTATCACAAAATAAATCACCATGAATAATACCTCTGGGCAGAGAGGAGGCATTATGAGTACGGAAAAATGTTTGCTGAAATAAAAGCTCATCTGATAGAAGCAGTCTGTCGTCATCACTTAATTGTGCAGTTTTTGAGTGCGTGAGTAATTGTTTGCCTGTCTGTTGCATCCAGAGGCTGTCTCGGTCATTATTTTTAAATAGTGGAAATTGTTGTCCAATGGTGTGCAGTTGAGCAAGTGCTGTGCCTATTTGCTGGCAGTGATTGACCTGAGGGGAGAGAACGCTATGACCTGGAAGACACTTAAAAAGTGCAGCGGGTTTGCTTTGCCATGTGGTATAAATCTGTTGTTTTGAGTCAGCAACAGGCTCTGGTGTCGGTAAACCATGAGTACGAAAAAATGCCAGCAATTGTAAATAAAAAGGTAATTGTTCAGCTTTATAGTGCTCAAAAATGGTCAGAATATAGTGGTTATTCGTGGTTTCAATAAGGTAGTTGGTATTTTCAATGCCATCAGGAATTCCTTCATAATGGGTGATCTCTCCCAGATTGTAGTGAACCAGTAGTTGTTTGAGTTGTGCCAGGGAGAGCGGGCTATAAACCGCCATTACTGCTTACCATTCAAAAATTTTCCATTGCTGAACAGTAGTTTCACTTAATTCGCGGTTTGAGCGTGTTTCTAATGAGCCATCACCGTCGGTGTCATATAAATAATAAGCAGGTCCGCTAGTAGGTGTTACTTTAACTTTGTAAACTACGCCGTTGACACTATGCGTTTCAATGGTTTTATCTTCACGTTTAATAATATTAATGTCGACATTATCAAGAGGATTGACTTTATCATTGTCGGGCTTAACTTTTTGTTCGTCATCATCTGCAAAAGACTGGCTGCTGAAGATAAAAAATGAGACGATAAATGCCGCATTAATTAACAATAAAAAATATTTTTTACTCATTGGATGTCCTCATAATAGTTATTTGCAATAGTTACTCGCAAAAGCCATTTTCCTTTTAAAATTACAGATCCAGCATTTTTTCGTGTTCTTTTGCTGATGGCTCAAAGCAGCGATGCTCATAATGATCAAAGATAGCGTCTACTACAGCCTGTGGTTCATCAATCACCTGAAGTAAATCTAAATCTTCTGAGTTGATGGTTCCAGTGGTAACCAGAGTCTGTTTAAACCAGTCAAGTAAGCCTGACCAGAATTGACTACCAACTAAAATAATGGGGATTTTTCTGGTTTTCCCTGTCTGCACAAGAGTCAGTATTTCTGCAAACTCGTCTAGTGTACCAAAACCACCGGGCATAACAACGTATGCTGTCGCATATTTTACAAACATGACCTTGCGTGAGAAAAAATGTTTGAACGACAGGGAAACATCCTGATATGGGTTAGGTGTTTGTTCTCTGGGGAGCTCAATGTTTAATCCAATGCTCTCAGATTTACCCGCCTGCCCCCCTTTATTGGCTGCTGCCATAATTCCTGGGCCACCGCCACTGACAATTGAGAAGCCGGAGTTGGATAATAATAGAGAAATTTTTTCTGCTAATAGATAATCAGGGTGATCTTCTGCTGTTCGGGCCGAGCCAAAAATACTTACCGAGGGCTTTATTTGCGAGAGTTGTTCGAAGCCATCAATAAATTCAGCCATGATCTGGAATACCCGCCAGGTTTCACGGTTGAGTGAGTTTTCTTTGAGTGGAATGAATGCCGGATCTCTTCTGTCAATTTTACTCATACTGCTCCTTAAATTGATAATTATTTACTTAATTGTAGTCAAACCTGCCAGAATTTCTGGGAAAATAATCGTCAGGGCAATAAAAATGGGCAATATAATAAAATAGGAATGAATGGTATAGCGAATGACAGGAATGGCTTCACGCAGGCCCATAAATTCATCAATAACAAAACGGCCCTTGATAGAAATAATAAAGCAAACCAGTAATACAGTCAGGTTACTGGGTGTGGCTGCTTCAGCAATAAATGTTGCAAATAACGTTAAGGCAATCAAAATAAGCCAATAAAAATTGATTCTATTTTTTTGAGTCATAAAACCAGTTCCTTATCTCAATACATATAATAGAGGAAAAATAACAATCCAGACCAGATCGATCATATGCCAGTATAATCCGGCACTTTCCAGTGTGGCATGGTGCTTTGAATTATAATGTCCAAGGTGCATGCCGATAGTAACCCATAAAATAACAGACATAGCCATTAACACGTGGACAAAATGGTTAAAGGTCAGGTAATAATAAACACCGAAAAAATAGTTGCTTGAAGAGTCAAACCCAGACTCAATATTCCATTGATATTCCCATAGTTTAATAATGCAATAAGCAGCACCCATGAAAAAGGTTAACCACAAAAATAAAATAGTTGTATTACGCTGATCTTTTTTAATTGCTGCAACGGCTCTGGCAACAAAAAAACTACCGCTGATCAGAATTAATGTATTCAGCATGCCAGCAGTTGTATTAAGCTTGTCTGGTCCCTGATAAAAAAGTTCAGGATAGTGTGATTTTCCAATTAAGAAAACAATAAAGAAAAAGGCAAATTCAGTGAGTTCAATATAAATAAGAAACCAGATAGCAAAGTTACCAATGCCAAAATGCTTTTTATGTAATTCAGCCCCGTCTACAGAGGGTTGTAGAGAAGGAGCCAGTGTCATACTACTCATGGATTTTACCGAGTTATTATTTTACCGTTCATAAGCATAGCATATTTTAAAGGGGGGGGAATCCAGATAGATCAAGGAATAAAGTCATTGAAAATGTAAGAAAAAACTTACCAGATGGCATTTTCTTTAATTTAATGCGGCTCATATTGATCTTTGAACGTCAGAAACAGGTGTAAAGAATTATTAGTATGCTAGTATTTAAACTAGGTTAAACTTTGGTCATAATATGCAAACAGAACAAGCTTCTATCTTAATTGTTGATGATATGCGCGATAATATTCGTTTACTTTCAGATTATCTGAAGGCTGACTATCAGGTGCTTGCAGCAAACAATGGTGAAAAGGCATTGGTTATTGCCGAAAAGCTTCATCCGGATCTTATTCTCCTGGACATCATGATGCCTGTTTTAAATGGTTATGAGGTGTGTGAAAAACTTAAAGAGAATTCCAGTACCGCAGATATACCGGTTATATTTTTAACTGCATTAACAGCAAGTGATCATGAGTCAAAAGGGCTCATGTGTGGTGCAGTGGATTATATCTCCAAGCCATTTAACCTGAAGGTGTTGTGTAGCAGAATTCAAACACAACTTAAGTTAAGGCAGGCTCAAAAAGAGCTGCACCAATATAATGCTGAACTTGAAAAGCGGGTTGCTGAACGAACCCAGGAACTGTCACATGCAAATGAGCGTCTGAAAATTTTAGATGTAGCACGGCAGAACTTTCTGCAGTTAATTTCCCATGAGTTAAGAACGCCTGCCAATGGTGTCTTAGGGCTTGCTGAACTAGCCTATAGCTCTCTTGAGAAGTATGAGGATGTCAGTGCACATTTTGATGCATTTAAACATTCCAGTGAGCGATTAAGACAGACTATTGATAATGCTCTGTTATTAACAGAGCTGAAAAGCAATGAAAGTTATTTAAAAACACAACAACTGAAGATTATTCCGTTACTGGATACTGCTTTGTATGAGGTAGAAAAATCTATGGGGGGCGATTCTCTGGATTATGAGCTTATAACCACTTCAGATGATATCACTGTTGAGGCCAATCAGCAGTTTCTCCTCAGCAGTATTACGACACTATTGCAAATGGCTGTTATTCTCAGTCAAACTGATTCAAGCCTGCACTTAAAGAGCAGTGCAAAGAATGCTCTTTATCGCTTGCAGATCAGCTTTTACGGTCAGCCTGTTTCAGACTCTGCAATAAAATCATATTTTGATATTTTTTCAACACAACGAGCAAATTCCTATATTGAAAAGCTGGGTTTAAATGTGCCCGTAGCAGCAGAGGTAATTGATGCATTTGGTGGTTCGGTCTCATTGACAAAGAAGGAAAATGAAAAGCTTGAAATCGAAATTCGACTCAATTGTAATTAATGATCCCCACACCTGAAGATATTCTTGATTACTGGTATGCCGATGAAATGAAACAGGCCTGGTTTCAGTCAACATCAGAAATTGATGCCCAAATCAGAGATAAATATGAGTCTTTGTGGGAGCAGGCAGCATCAGCTAATTTAAATCATTGGGCAGAGAGTGCTGAAGGTGCCTTAGCACTGGTGATTATTCTGGATCAGTTTCCCCTGAACATGTTTCGCAATGAGCCTCGGAGCTATCAAACGGAGTCGCTTGCAATACAAATAACTCATCAGGCTGTTGCCCAGGAGCTGGACTGTCAATTAGCTCAAAACAGACTGGCTTTTTTATATATGCCTTTAATGCATAGTGAAAATATAGTTGATCAAGAGCTTTCAGTGCAGCTTTTTGAGCAAACAAAACTGGATGCCAATATACGCTTTGCCCGACACCACAGGGATATCATAAAAAAATTTGGCCGCTTTCCCCATCGAAATTGTATTTTAAATCGTCAGAGTTCACCTGAGGAATTAGAGTATCTGAACTCAAAACAAGCTTTCAAGGGTTAAGCAATTTTTTTTTAAAATGGGAGGGATCAATTAAGTGGCGTTTGAGCAATTTATAAAATTCTGTCCGGTTTCTTTTTGCCAGCCGTGCAGCATGGGTTACATTACCATTAACCATTTGCAGTAATTGAGTTAAATATTGTCTTTCAAAATCATTTTTTGCTTCTTTAAAACTATGAAATTTGGCTGGCTTTTCACGTAAGGCTTTTTCAATCAGTTTAACGGGAATTATAGGCGTTGTTGAAAATGCAGAGACTTGTTCAATGACATTTTTCAAATGCCTGACATTTCCCGGCCAGTCATAACTGACCAGCATCTCCATGGCATCATTAGAAAAACCTTTTACCTTACCATTATAGTTGCTATCAGGGTCGCTGATAAAGTGATTAGCTAATAAAGGAATATCTTCCCGTCGATCGGATAATCTGGGCAATTTTAAAGTAACAACATTAATCCGATAATACAGATCCATCCGAAAATTTTGAGCCGCAACAAGTTTGTCCAAATCTCTATGACTTGCTGTTACAATTCTAACATTAACCGGGATTGTTTTATTTGCGCCAATAGGACGGATTTGATTTTCCTGCAGAGCGCGTAAAAGCTTTACTTGAAAGGCTGGTGACATATCACCAATTTCATCCAGAAAAAGAGTCCCTTTATCAGCAAGTTGAAATAAACCTTTACGATCTTCCAATGCGCCGGTAAATGCACCTCGACGATGTCCAAATAGCTCTGATTCTAATAAATCTTCAGGGATCGCACTACAATTGACCGCAACAAAAGAGTGTTTGCTTCTGGGGCTTACATCATGTATTGCCTGTGCGATTAATTCTTTACCAGTGCCACTTTCACCATGAATAAAAATACTGGCATCACCCTGAGCAAGATTTCTGAGATCACGCAAAAGATCATTCATTAAGGGACTTCGGGTAATAATATTAGCACGCCATTGCTCATCAACCTCATTGTCTTCATCTTGTTGGCAGGCACCATTTAGTGTAAGAGCATTACTGACCTGTTCTAAAAATTCCTTACTTTCAAATGGTTTAGTTAAAAAGCCAAAAACACCCTGTCGAGTAGCAGCGACAGCATCTTTAATTGTTCCGTGAGCAGTAAGAATTATAATAGGCAAGGTCTGATATTTTTCTTGTATTTGCTCGCATAATTTCATTCCATCAATTTCACCCATGCGTAAATCTGTAACCACAAGATGAGGGTGAAAAAGTGGTAATCGTACAATAGCTTCTTCTCCGCTGAGAACTGTTTCAACTTCATAACCAACAGTTTTTAAGCGTAATGTGAGTAATTTTAGCAAACTATCATCATCATCTACTAAAAGAATTCGTCGAGCTGCTTGTTTCTTAGCAGGGTTCATTTTTGATCCTCTTCCAATCGTTGGTTAATACTTGTTTCAATACTCTTTATCTCATGGAGTTTCAATAGCATTGTATTTTTTTCATTCTGACAATTGGATAGTTGTTCTTTTGATAATTTAACTTCCTGCTTAAGTGAATTAATTATCTTTTTCTGGGTTTTAGTTGTTTTAATCTGCTTTAAAAGTAATATCTGTTGATTCAATAACCACTTAATTTGTTCACTATTGAGTCTTGTATCGTGTATTTTTTTTAAAATATTAATTCCTTCATTTATTGTTCCACATGCAGAATAATTATTAATAGCAGAGGCTAACGACCAACCTGAATTCCAGTCATTCAGGACATTGTAATTAAATCTAAGCTTGTCGCATTCTATCTTTTTTTCCTTATTTGAAAGAGTAGCAAAATAAAGACCAAAAGCCATAAACTTATCCAGTTCTGAAATGGAGCATGATAAAGGGTTGATTATTAGATTATCCTTAGGTGAAATTGATGAGCAACTCATAATGTTTGATGTTAGCAAGATAAATAAGAAAAATGATTTTAGCCTCATTATTTTTTTCCTGCTAATATATATTGTTTAGCGGGCAGCTTTACCAGAAACCTGACTCCAGTATATTGTGTATTTGATTTAAGAAGCCTGATTGCTCCATGGTGAATATTTACATAATCTTTTACCAGTTTAAGCCCAAGACCAGAGCCTCGAACTGGCCATGCTTCAGAATGTTTGTTCTGATAAAATTCATTAAAAATTAATTTTTTTTCTTGTTGAGATATTCCCTTTCCTTGATCTTCAATCAGGAGGTAAGAATTATTTTTATGTGTTTTCAGGGAAATCCCTATTACACTGCCTGAAGAGCTAAATTTTAAAGCATTAGATAATATATTACTGATAATAACTCTGACTTTGTCTCGATCAGCCTGTATTTTAAAAGAATCAAGATGTACTATTGTTGTAATTTTTTTGACATTAATAATCAAACGGTATTCTTCAATAATTTGTTGAATTAAAGTATCAAGGTTAAATGTTGAACAATTGAGTTCAGTTTGTATCGATATTGCTTTTTGATATTCAAGTAAATTTTCTATCAAATCGTTTAGTTGTATGCACCCCAGTCTCATTAATTTAACAATTTCCAGTTGTTCCTGATTTAATTCTCCAACAATTTCATCTTCCAGAAGACCTGAACCTTCTTTTAGAGTAGCCAGCGGAGTTTTTAGCTCATGAGAAATATTTTTTATAAAATTTTGTTTGTCATTTTTAAGTTGATTTAATCTCTTTCTAAGCCATTCAAGGTGTTTTCCTAAATCTTTTAGATCACTGGGACCGTAAATGCTAATCGGCTGATCAAAATCTCCTTTACCAAGTTCTCGTATTGCATGGCCAATATTTTGAATAGGCCTTGTTAATAAAGAAATAAATATTAGGCCAAGTGTTAGTGCCAGCGGGATTGCCAGTAAAATACTATAAATTAAATTTTGCTGAACCTGATTTGCTGCTATAGAAATAGCTTCTGCTTCCCGCATTAATTGAACTCCGCCTTTATTAACTAATTTTCGTGCTTCAAGAGTTAAATCAGCATAGCCATTGAGATCACTTTTTATCAATTCCCGTTGTTCGTTCATAACTTTTTTTATGATTAATAAATAAAGATTTTTTTCGTTGATCAGTAAATTATTCATAGTTATTTCTAGTTCAGATTTTATTCCTTCAAATTTCATATTAGTTGCGGCATCAGTGAATATTTGATGGTGATCATGAAATCCTTTGAGAAATTCAGGATCTTTCAGGATCTGATATTGCCTGATATTACGTTCCATTGATATTAGTCGCTCTAAAATTATTCGACTGCTATCAGTAACTATTATGGTATTAATTAAAGTCTGTTGGGTTAATTGTTTGTGCTGAGTAATGGATACTATGGCATAAATAAAAGCAATTACTAATGGTAATGAAATAATAATAATACTAATAAGGAATAATTTATAAAGAGAACCTGGACGGAATACTCTCTTTGATATGGCGTAATTAAATTTTGACCTGAGTGAAACTATTGGTTTTGACACAATGATTTAAATATTCCCGTATGTAAACTCATAACTAAAATAATAAATCAGCCATAATTATAAAAATACTACCATTAATTGATAAATAAATCTGTGATATGAGTTTTATTTTTTTGAGAGGCTGATTTTGTCGCTTATTTGCGACAAGAATGATTTTTTTAAATCTGAAAATTATGGCTAATAAATATTTTTTGAGTGAAAATTGAAGTAACAAAGTATTGATGTACATGGGATTTAAATCATAATCAAAGACAAAATTTAAAATCTCATTAATTTGTATCTATTATAAAAATCACATGAGTAATAAATTATTTATAAAAAATATCTATTGTCGCTTATTAGCAACAGTTTCACTAAAAATACTATAAATAAATATAACTTTTTTTATCTAATCCTTTATATCATAGTAAATTATAAAAAATGGCATATGGATTGCTATGTCAAGACTGTATCTGAAAGTTATTTCAGACTTTATTAAATAATTATATAAGGATTATTCAAATGATAAATAAAATTTTAATTGCTGTATTTCTGGCTTTTGTTGCTAGCTCTTCTTTTGCTTCAGATTTTTCAGCGTTAGATGCAGACAAAGATGGACTTATCAGTAAAGACGAAGCTTCAGTTTCTCAAACAGTGACCCAACAATGGGATATGCTTGATGTCAATAAAGATGGATATCTTGAAAAAGCTGAACTTGCTGCTCTTGGTGAGACTAATACTAAAAGCTAATTAAATATTATTCAGAAATTCTTGTTGCCCGGTTAAGATAAAATAAAACATTTTTTAATAATTTGTTTTATTGAAATAATAACTGAGCGGCATGTTTTTCTTGTACTATTTTTTAAATATACAATGGTGGCTAGACTCCGTTCTTACCCTGTTTAACTCTGTAATAGTTACAAACTTTTCTCCTGCTAGTAAATATATTCAATTTATTATCTCCATAACATAATAATACAATGTTTAATTAATTTTAAAAATATATTGAACATTGTTTAATAATGTGTCATATTATATTCAACGATGTTTAATTAATGCAGTTTAATTAATCCGGTTTTTTAATAAATAATAACTATCTGGTTATAGAAGGTGAATAAAATGACTAATATATTTAAACGTATCAATGATGTAATTAATGCCAATATCAATGATTTAATTGATAAAGTTGAAGATCCTGAGCGGATGATCAAACAAATTATTCGTGAAATGGAAGAAAATATCCGATATTCGAAAGAAGGTGTTATCACGGCTATTGCCAGTGAAAAACGCTTGTTTCGTGAATTGGAGCAACATCAGGTAAAATTTGAGGAATGGCAGAATAAAGCTGAAGTTGCCATGAAAAATGACAATGAAGAGCTGGCCAGAGCGGCTCTGGGCCAAAAAAAGGAACATGAAAAACTGATTAATCGTGTGGAACCTATGTGGCGGGCTGCTTCAAGAACCAGTAATGATCTTAAACACCAGCTCAGACAACTGGAAGAGAAACTGGCTGACGCAAAACGAAAAAAAGGCTCTCTGGCGGCACGTCAAAAAGCGGCTCAGACACAGGAGTATATGATTAATAGTGGAATTGATTTTGATACTCACCTTATGGCTCAGGATAATTTCAATCGTATGGAAGACAAAGTAATGGAAATGGAAGCACGTGCTCAGGCGCGTTCTGAGTTAGAAGGTAATCATAGTATTCGGGAAGAGATTTATATCGAAATGGAAATGGAAGCCGAAATTAATTCTGAGATGGATGAATTAAAAAATAAATTTAAAATTAAATAATTTGCCTGATAATTTTTCTGCTTCCTCCTCCTTATTTCAGGGGGAGGGTGTTACTGGAGTTTGATATGTTGAGTGATCTGTTTTATCCACTTGTTGTGCTTTTTAGTTTGTTGAGTCAGCTTGATATTATTCTATTATGGGGATTATTTATTATTTCTGTGGGGATTAACTTTTATCTTTTTAGACAAAATCAGAAACTCAGGGTCCAGCAACAGCAAGTACAAAAAAAGACTATTCAAAATAACTCCTCTAAGATCATTTTCACTCCTAAGGAGAGCAGTGAAAATAAAGGGAAAATAAAAGAAAAACCCCGCAAACTAATCAAACTAACACCTGAAGTAATACCTGAAGTAATGACCATCGATGATCAGGTTTTTACTGAACTTGAAAAAGAAATGGATGATTGTCTCCTTCTGGATGATACAGAAAGAGAAGTCTCAGAGCCCGAGATTAAAAGTAGCAGGATGCACGGTTTGATGCAGTCATTGAGTGGCTGGCATAAATCTTTGGTGCCTTTTTTATTGCAGAATATTGGTTGGTTTATTGGTGTTTTATGTTTTATCAGTGGCTCAATTTTCTTCATATCGTATACAGAAGGTTTTAATAAAAGTGTTACTATTTTTTATACGGTACTAAGTTATACATTATTACTGGCATGGGGTGGTTATCGCTTAAAAGATAAAGTGTCTAATGCTGCTATGAGTGGTTATGTCCTGATGGCCAC
>JADGDG010000038.1 GCA_016744995.1 Gammaproteobacteria bacterium | reverse complement strand
ACCGAACTCGGAAGTGAAACGTGTCATCGCCGATGATAGTTTGGGAGTTCCCATGCGAAAGTAGGTCACTGCCAGGGTTATACACGACTGGAGACAGTCACCGTCGTTCACGCACATCCATGTGCTACACGACATCAGACCTTCCATGGTCTAGAGAAGCCTCAAGCTCATTGCTTGGGGCTTTTTTTTTGTGAGAATAAAAGGCTCTTAGATCTGCATATAGCGCAAGTCTATAACTAATGATAATATGTTCCTCTAAAGTGTTATTATCTGCTCGTTTTAAAAAATTTAATCTATCTGCTAGGATCGTATGGAAGCACTAATTCAATTATTTGGGAGTATCGCTCTATTTAAAAAGGGACCTGAAAACGTACCTGCTTCAATTAATTTATTGTTTGTTCTACTGTTTGCTAATTTTATTGCCGAATTATTTCTGGGATTTAGTGCTCATTCTTTAAATCTGCTTTCTTCAGCCCTTTTGTCTATTTTATCAGTTTCTATTCTTATGGTTTTTACATGGTTTTGGTTAATGATGTTTAAATTGAATAATCGTGTGTTGCAGACCTTAACAACTTTTATCGGCATTAGTCTTTTTATTAATATTTTCTGCATTCTCCCAATTACTCTTTTATCATCAGTGGGTATTTTGCCTGATGATGCTCTGGGTTTACTTTATTGGTTTCTTTTTGCCTGGAACCTGGCAATTTATGCACATATTTACAAAAAATCCTTTAATATTTCATTTTTTCTTGGTTTTGCCTTATCCATTACTTTGTTAATTATTATTAATACACTTACGACAAGAATTATAGGAGTCTAATCCAATGCATGTGCACATCCTTGGTATTTGTGGGACGTTCATGGGTGGTATTGCCTTACTTGCTAGAGCAAATGGTCATATAGTAACAGGTCAGGATGCTAATGTTTATCCTCCTATGAGTACCCAATTAGAAGAACAGGGCATACAACTCATTCAGGGATTTGACTTTGATTCAATCAAGCAACTTAATCCTGATGTGGTTATTATTGGCAATGCTCTTTCTCGGGGTAATCCTGCAGTTGAATATGTTCTCGAACAAAATATACCATATACCTCAGGTGCTCAATGGCTGGCTGAAAATATCTTGCAACAGCGTTGGGTTCTTGCGGTTGCAGGTACTCATGGTAAAACCACCACAAGTAGTATGTTAGTCTGGATCCTTGAGTATGCAGGTTTGGCTCCAGGCTTTCTTATTGGTGGTGTGCCTGAGAATTTTGGTGTTTCAGCTCGGAATGGAGACTTACCTTTTTTTGTTGTTGAGGCTGATGAATATGACACGGCTTTTTTTGATAAACGATCCAAGTTTGTACATTACCACCCAAGAACTGTTATCTTAAATAACCTTGAATTTGATCATGCAGATATTTTTGAAGATCTTAATGCTATTAAGAAACAGTTTCATCATCTGGTACGCACTGTTCCTGGTAATGGTTTACTAATCTATCCCAGCGAAGATTGTTCTCTTAATGACGTCCTGGAAATGGGCTGCTGGAGTCAGAAGGAACACTACTCCAGTTCAAATACGGATAATAGCTGGTCTGTTAAATTACTTGATAAGCATCATGAAGTGCCTTGTGAAGAGGGCGTTTCAGCCGATGGTTCTACCTTCGAGGTTTTTTGGAACCACCAGTCACAGGGCATTGTGAAATGGGAGCTGCTTGGTTTACATAATGTCAACAATGCCATTGTTGCTATTGCTGCAGCCAGGCATGCAGGAGTTCCAGTTAAATATGCTATTGAAGCATTGGCTGAATTTAAAAATGTTAAACGTCGCATGGAAGTTAAGGGTGTAGAAAATAATGTTACCGTTTATGATGATTTTGCCCATCACCCAACAGCAATTGCAACCACAATTGATGGGCTAAGACGGAAGATTGGCAATAAACAACGCATTATTGCCATTCTTGAACCACGTTCAAATACCATGAAAATGCAGATTCATAATGAAACCTTGCCAGCTTCGCTTGATCAGGCTGATAGTGTCTATATCTATCTGCCTGATGATAATGAAACAAAATTTTCTGATATGCTTGAATTATTAGGTAAAAAGGGCCATGGTTATAATGATATAGAGCAAATGCTTAAAGATATACATATAGCCGTGAAACCAGGCGATCATCTTCTTGTGATGAGTAATGGCGGTTTTTGCGGCATACACCAAAAATTACTTGATGGCCTTAAGAGACTGTCAGAGGATTAACATATTGATTGAACATCGTTGGCTTAAAAATAATGACTGCTAAGGTTGTAACCCTTGCAGTGACGGGTGCTTCAGGTGCACCTTATTTTATACAATTATTACGCAGCCTGCTTGAGTCTCAGGTAAAAGTTAATCTGCTGCTTTCTTCGGCAGCAAAAATTGTAATTAAAACTGAATTAGACATCGTTTTACCTGATAGTGAAGCTAACTATAAAGCATTCTTTCTTGAATATTTTTTAGGTTCTGATGCTCAGAATGAGGACTCTCAGTCGTTACTGAATGTTTATTCTAAAGATGAATGGACATCTCCTGTTGCCAGCGGTTCCAATCCTTCGAGTGCCATGATAGTCTGCCCATGCTCTATGGGGACACTATCGGCAATTGCACTTGGTGCGAGTAATAATTTAATTGAGCGCGCAGCAGATGTTATGCTGAAAGAAAGAAGACAGTTAATTCTTTTGACCCGGGAAATGCCTTTTTCATCAATCCACCTTGAGAACATGTTAAAACTGAGTCATATGGGCGTGACTATTATGCCAGCGTCTCCCGGATTTTATCAGCAGCCTCAATCTGTTTCTGATCTGGTCAACTTTGTTGTCGCCAGAATTCTTGATCATTTAGATATTAATCAATCATTAATTCCCCGTTGGGGCAATAATTAATTTACTGATAATATGAGCAGGTGCAATGAACGATTCAAATGATGACCATGAGACAATTTCACTAATCAAGAAATTGCCATTATTTCCTCTAAAATCTATCCTTTTTCCTCAAGGGGCTTTAGCTCTAAAAGTTTTTGAGCCGCGATATCTGGATATGTTGACCCAGTGTGAAAAAGCTGGAAATGGTTTTGGGATCTGTTTAATCAGGCATGGCAGTGAGGTGGGTACTGCACCAGAGATTTATACCGTGGGAACTCTGGTGGAAATTACTTTTTGGGAACGCCGAAAGGATGGCTTACTCGGAATTTCTGTTCAGGGCGAGCAAAAATTTAAGGTACTTAACCATGTTGTTCAGGCTAATGAATTGATACTTGCAGATGTTGAATTGATCTCTCACGAGTCAGAAGAGATATTACCTGAGCAGTATCAGTCGATGGTTTCTGTCTTGAAAAAAATCTTTGCCGCACTTCAGCATCCCTATATTACTCTTCCCAAGAAATACGACGATGCAAGCTGGGTTGGCTCACGGCTCAGTGAGCTTCTGCCGTTACCAATTCAGAAACAGCAACTATTATTGGAATTGAATGAGCCGATGAGTCGTCTGGCAATGCTATATGATGAAATGCTCAGCCTGGGGCTATTGTCAGAGTAAGCTCCCCTGGGTCATTGTTATTGAAACAAGTGAAACCAGAAGTAATGTAATGTAAGCAATATTTTTCTTTGTGTGTTGGGAATATTTTATTGTTAAATAGGCAATTAAGGTACATATGGCAATCAGCAGTAAGCTCCATAAGTCCAGTTGAATGAATTGTTTTACATCATTGTAAAAATCGCCTGCGAAAAAACCAGGTAGAATGTAAACCGGTGCCCATACAAGTGCAGAGCATACATTGACAATAAAAAAGGTGCGTCCTGACATACCCAGACTGCCTGCGATTGCTGGAATGACGGCTCTTATGGGGCCAATAAAACGTCCTATTGCAACACTGTAAACACCATACTTATGAAAAAACATTTCTCCTCTGCTAAATGCCTCTTGATGTTTCTTATACAAATTGGTTTTTTTTAAGGGATCATGAAAGTAAGCACCAATCCAGAAACTGAGGTTATCACCAACAACTGCACCAGCAAAAGCCCAAAATAATGTTGGCCATAAATCAAGATGCCCTGTGGCAACCAATCCGCCAATGGTAACTAATGCCATGGAGCCTGGGAAAATGAAACCAACAAGTAAAAGTGTTTCTAAAAACGCAACTAGAAATACAATCAGCCCCGTGTACTGGCTTTGTCTGATAATCTCAGAAAAATCAATTGAGTTTATAAATTCCATCTGCAACCAATTATTATTTTTTGTAACTACTCAGCGTGTTTAGATTTTGCCCGAGTTCAAGGCACAATGCCTGCGGCACCTCAAAGAGGCGCATGGAGAATGTGAGCATATAAGTATATGTGACCATTTCCAAGTGCCCCTTGTGGGTAGAGTACGAAAATAACGCAGAAATCGGGTAAAAGATGAATACGCTGAGTAGTTACTATTTTTTTATGCCGACGCCCTTATACAACAGCCCCAGACATATTGATGTTAATAAGATAATAAAGCTGATAATAATAAGGATTGCGACGCCCAAACTGGCATCAGAGACCCCTAGCATTCCCATTCGAAAAGCATTAACCATATAAAGAACGGGATTGATTAATGAGACATTTTGCCAAAACTCAGGAAGCATTTCTATAGAATAAAAAACACCACCCAGATAGGTGAGTGGAGTTAAGATAAAAGTAGGAACAATGGTTATATCATCAAAGCTATTGGCAAAAATGGCATTAATTAAACCGGCAAGAGAGAAAAGAATTGCTGTTAATATGGCTACAAAAAAAGTAATGGCATAACTGTGAATTGATATCTGAGTAAAAAACAAAGAGACAATAGTGACGATAAGGCCGACAATTAAACCCCGTGCAACTCCGCCAGAAACATAGCCGGCAATAATAGTGATATTTGCAATTGGAGAAACCAGCAGCTCTTCAATATGATGATGAAATTTTGTACCATAAAATGAGGAAACAACATTGGAATAGGAGCTGCTTATGATGGACATAATGATTAAGCCCGGCACAATATAATCCATATAGGTGTGACCATTGATATCGGATATTTGGGAACCAATAAGTTGACCAAAAATAATGAAGTACAGGCCCATTGTAATGGCAGGAGGAATAATTGTTTGCAGCCAGATTCTGGAAAAACGCAAAATTTCTTTTATGAGTATGGTTTTATATGCTGTTAAGTTTTCTTTTAGATACATTAATCAGACTCCTGTATTTTTTTGGAAGGAGTGACAAGATTTAAAAATAATTGCTCCAGACGATTGCTTTTATTGCGTATACTCTCGATATTAATGTTGTTCAATGTCAGCAACTCAAAAAGTGTATTTAAACTTTCCCCTTTTTTGATTTCAACTTCAAGTGTGGTCTGGTTTTTCAGGCGAACGGGATAATGGCCTAAAGAGGGTGTATTTTCAATAGCCGTTTTTAAATGCAGTTCAAGGCATTCACTGTCAAGCTCAGATAATAATTCTTCCATGGCACAATTTTTTATAATAACACCCTGATTGATAATGGCAATTTGCTTGCAAAGTTGTTCTGCTTCTTCAAGGTAATGTGTAGTCAAAATAATAGTAGTTCCCTGCTCATTTATCTTTTGTAAAAAAGCCCACATACTGCGTCTTATTTCAATATCAACCCCGGCAGTTGGTTCATCCAGTATCAGTATCTTAGGATTATGCATCAGCGCTCGGGCAATCATTAAGCGGCGCTTCATACCACCGGATAGAGACTGGGCCATGTCACGACGTTTATCCCACAAATCCAATTGTTTTAAATGGATTTCTGCACGCTTGAATGCTTCTGCACGATTGACGCCGTAGTAACCGGCCTGGTTGACTAATATTTCTTCGACGGGTTCAAACACATTAAAATTAAATTCTTGAGGAACAACACCAAGATGTTGCTTGGCTTCATGAGGGGCCTGGTTTAAATCATGTCCCAGAATTGATATTTGTCCTGACGACTTATTAATAAGAGAACATATAACGCCAATTATGGTTGATTTTCCTGCACCATTAGGTCCCAACAAAGCAAAAAAATCACCTTCTTTAATTTCAAGGTCAATTCCTTTTAATGCCTGAAAACCATTTTTATAGGTTTTTTTAAGATTTTTTATTTTAAGTGCTTTCATTGTCTTCATCGAAGGGAGGTTAATTGCTTTATTTGATGTATTACTAAAATGAGGCTTAATTCATATTTTTCAAGTCGCTGAGAGGATAGACGGCTCGCCTGCCGGTCTTATATTCGTTAAGATCAAGGTTGGTGATTCAAAAAATCATTTTAGTGAATAAAGGTGAGGAGAAGAGCTGAATGCTTTCCCGTGTGAACAGCACGGGAAAGAGAGAAGTGAGTGGCTTATAATGTTTTCAAAACTCTGCCTGCAGCTTCAATAGTGGCATCAATATCATCGTTGCTATGAGCCGCCGAAACAAAACCTGTTTCAAATGCAGAAGGTGCAAGATATACACCTTCGTCTAGCATACCATGGAAGAATTTATTAAAGCGTTCCTGATCACTCTTTGTCACCTGAGCAAAGCTAGTCACTTTTTCTTCATCACTAAAGAAAAGCCCGAACATACCACCCACCTGATTAGATGTCATAGGGATCCCAGCTGCTTTTGCTTTGTCCATAATACCGTTAACCAGACGCTTGCCCAGTGCATCCAGTTTTTTATGCACACCTTCCTGAGAGGCAAGAGTCAGAGTCTTCATACCTGCGGCCATTGATAATGGATTACCTGATAGAGTACCTGCCTGATAAACCGGCCCAAGAGGTGAAATATGTTCCATGATTTTTTTCTTACCGCCAAAAGCACCTACAGGCAGACCACCGCCAATAACTTTACCTAATGTGGTTAAGTCTGGTGTAATGCCATAATGAGTTTGTGCGCCGCCTTTTGAAACACGAAAGCCGGTCATTACTTCATCAAAAATTAAGACACTGCCGGATTGATCACAAACTTCACGTAATGTTTCAAGGAAGCCGTCCACTGGAGGAATACAGTTCATATTTCCTGCAACAGGTTCAACAATAATGGCTGCAATCTGCTCACCAATATCAGCAAATACTTCTTTCACCTGAGCACTGTCATTATAGGTTAGTGTTATTGTATGCTCAGATAAAGAGGCTGGTACGCCGGGTGATGATGGCACGCCAAAGGTCAGTGCGCCTGAACCGGCTTTGACCAAAAGAGAATCTGAATGACCATGGTAGCAGCCTTCAAATTTAACAATTTTGTCTCTTCCAGTATAACCGCGAGCTAAACGGATGGCACTCATGGTTGCTTCTGTCCCAGAGCTGACCATACGAATCATCTCAATTGAAGGAACCAGCTGACAAACAAGCTCGGCCATTTCAGTTTCTATTTGAGTTGGAGCTCCAAAACCTAAACCATTTACCGCAGTATCTTGCACTGCCTTAACCACCTCAGGATGTGCATGACCCATAATCATTGGCCCCCAGGATGCCACATAGTCGATATACTTATTATTATCTTCATCATATAGATAGGCACCTTCACCTTTCTTGAAATAAACCGGATCACCGCCGACTCCTTTAAAGGCTCTCACTGGTGAGTTAACACCACCAGGGATTGTTTTTTGAGCTTGCTGAAATAAATCATGTGAACGGGTCATAATAATAATTGTCCTGTTAAATAGGGTTAAAATTTATATTGTTAGTTTCTGTAATACGACCATAGCAGTAATTTGAAAATAAAGAGAAAAAGAAGGGGGGCGTTCGGACAAAATGCTGAGCCTGTCGATTGCACCCGATACTGGTCCGTCTAACTGGGGACGCTTCAAGTACGTCCATGTAACGCTTGCTGTCGCCATCCATGGCTCCAAACACCCCAGTTAGACGGACCAGTATCGTGCACACTCTTCTACCTCAGTTGTCCTCACTGGTGTTGTCCAAAAGCAAAGAAAAAGAAAAATCAAAAGCAAAAGCATTGTAGCTGCATCTGGTTGAGCTAGAGTGCTGTTGCTGTTGCTTTGCTTTTGGACACTCCCAGAGAGAATAAATGCCTTAAGAGAATGTAAGGTATGCTGGTGCAACCAATTGGGGTGTCTGAAAACATGGATGTTTTCATCAAGCGCTACATGGATGTACTTGCAGCGGCCCCAATTGGTTGCACTAGCATACCTTGCAGTCGTTTTATACGCACTTATTCGAACGCCGGCACTTCTTTTTCTTTTGATTTTCAAACAATCAGCGAATTGCTGCTATGGTCGTAAAGCTGACATTATTTATCAAGAACTAAAAAATCCTTGATAAATCCGGGCAGAATTGCATATTTCCTGTTCATCATGAAATAAATCATTAATAACAGCAATTGCATCTGCGCCGCGTTTAATTAATTCCTGAGCATTATCCTGTTTAATGCCGCCAATGGCAACTATAGGGACATTAAGTGACTGATTTGCCACTTCCAAAAGTTGTAAATCAGCTTGTATCGCATCTGGTTTGGTTTTTGATGGAAAGAATCGGCCAAAAGCAACATAATCTGCTCCTTGAGCAATGGCATTTTGAGCATTTTCTAAACGGTTATAGCATGAGACGCCAATAATCGCCTGCTGGCCTAATTGCTTTCGTGCATCAGCAATTTTGCCATCGTCTCTGCCCACATGAACCCCATCTGCATTAACTGCTTTTGCTAATTCAGGATCGTCGTTGATAATAAAACAAACATTATGTTGTTTGCATAGCAGGCTTAATTGTTTGGCCTCCTGATGCTGTTGTGCTGAGGAAGCTGATTTATTTCGGTACTGGATGATTCGAGCTCCGCCTTGAATAGCATGTTCAATTGAGACAATGAGCTGATCGGCAGGCATTAATTCAGGTGCTGTTATTGCGTAAAGCCCCTGAATTTTTTGTCTTTTTTCTAACTCTCTGATGGAAGTTGTGATTGGGTTGGTTGTATTCAATCGACTCTCCGGGCAATGCTCTCTTCTGGTGATATCATTTTTTCAAATTCGGAGTGGTTGTCACTTTCTATCCAGTCTTTTGTCCAAAAAAATCGATTTGGATGATATTGCACCATACCCGACTGATAACCATTAACAAGTGATTGCCATGCGTATTCCTGAGCGATACTGGAGGCATCTGAAATGGACAGGCCGCAGGCCACCAGACCGGCAATAGCCGAGGTAAGTGTGCATCCTGAGCCGTGGTAATTATGCGGTAAACGTTCCCAGCATGAGGTTTCAATTTTTTTTTGATGACCATAGAAAGTGTTAATCACTTGATCAGTACCTTCATGGGTTCCAGTCAAGAGAACGTATTCACAGCCGTCATCCATAAGTTCATGAGCACAGGCATCCAGAGAATCAGCTTCGGGGGCTAACAGACGAACTTCGTTACTGTTAGGGGTGACCAGATTGGTGAATGGAAAAAGCAGATCGGAATAGGCCAAAGCCATTTCATCACTTGCCAGAGACTTACCGCCACCAGCACTGATAATGGGATCAACAATAACAGGTATTTCAGGGTAATCATGCAAGATAGTATGAATAGCATTGATATTTTCTATACTACCGACCATGCCGACTTTGAATACGGCAACGGGCATATCTTCCAGAATGACGCGAGCCTGTTCAACGACCATTTTGGCATCAACAGCAGAAAAGAATTTAACGTTTTGTGTATCCTGGACTGTGATGGCTGTGATAACAGGGGCAATACGAGCTCCCATACTGGTTGCAGACTCAATATCAGCCTGAATTCCAGCACCACCAGTCGGATCATTACCGGAAAAAGACATCACAACAGGCAAAGGTTTATTCATAAGTTTTCAATGGTTATTGGTTGTTCAGGATGTTATAAAATGGATATTTCTTCATATTTTAAATCAGTGGTCTGATGATCATATCGGTTTTACAATGACCAGGATAATAATGCCCATTAACATAAACACCGGGATTTCATTAAACCAGCGATAGTAGACATGGCTGTGGTTATTTTTATCATCTTTAAACAGTTTAACGAATTTCCAGCAATAAAAATGATAAATGAGCAGTAAGCCGACAATGGCTAATTTAATGTCCAGCCAGAGCATAGAAGACTCAGCCAGCCATCTCCATGCGTAATCATATATCATCCAGAAACCCAGTATAATAGTCACCACTGCGGCTGGAGTCATAATGCCGTAAAAGAGCTTGCGCTCCATTACTTTGAAACGTTCGTTACTTATTTCATCGCTGCTGCTTGCATGATAAACAAATAAACGAGGTAAATAGAATAATCCTGCGAACCAGGAAATCATAAAAATAACATGAAAAGCTTTAACCCATAACATCAGTAATATCCCCTTAAATTTTAAAGAATCAGGCTTTGTATTGTGCTTTCCAATTCTTCATGCGTCATTTCACCTAATTTGTGCTTAAAAATTTGCCCATGTTTGTTAATAAAAAAAGTGGTGGGTGTCAGAGTGACCTGATTGAATGCCTGAGCTATTTTTCCTCCGGTATCCAGAACAACAGGGTATGTCATTTTTTTTTGTCGCACCATTTCTCTGACTTGAGGTTCGGGATCATAGTCCATCGCTACTCCAATAATGATCAGGTTTTTTGCTGCATACTTTTGTGAAAGTTCAACCAGTGCCGGGATCTCTAGTACACAGCCTGGGCAGGTGGTCGCCCAAAAATTAATGACAACGGGTTTGCCTCGAAGTTGTTGCAGATTAAATTGCTTGTCTTGTAAGTCTTTAAAGCTGACTTGCGGGGCTGGCGGATGTCCGGCTGGGGCTAACCATAAATAGCCTAACAGAGCGATTAAAACAACAACAAAGCTAGTAACGGCAAAATCTTTTTTCGTCATTGGTGCAAAATTCTCCAAGTTTATACTCTAATTGAATTAAGGCCGGGTTAAATATGAATTATAATTTTTACTCTGCCTTATCCTGTATTATAATGTCTTATTCAGTTGAATTTCCATAAATTAAGTTCAGATTTTAGAGGCAAAGAGACAAGTGGCAAAGATTAAAGTGGGTATTGTTGGCGGGACGGGGTATGCCGGAGTTGAGTTGCTCAGGTTATTAGCAAATCATCCGGATGTCACACTTCAGGTGATTACTTCACGTTCAGAGTCAGGGCTGCCGGTTCAGGATTTGTTTCCTAACTTGCGTGGCTATTTGGATATTGCGTTCTCAGTGCCAGATGTCTCGACCTTAAAACAGTGTGATTTGGTGTTCTTTTCAACGCCCAATGGTATTGCCATGAAAATGGTGCCGGAGCTTATTGAAGCGGGAGTTAAAGTCATTGATCTGGCAGCTGACTTCAGGATAAAGGACATCGAGATCTGGGAAAAATGGTATGGAATGGAACATGCTTGCCCTGACTATGTTGAGAAAGCTGTTTATGGCTTGCCGGAAGTGAATCGAGAAGCCATTAAAGAGGCTAGATTGATTGCTAATCCGGGGTGTTATCCAACTGCTGTGCAGTTAGGTTTTTTACCCCTGCTTGAAAATAAACTGATAAAAACTGACTTCCTGGTGGCAGATTGTAAATCAGGTGTGAGTGGTGCCGGTCGTGGTGCTAATGTAGCTACCTTATTATGTGAATCCAGTGAGAGTTTTAAGGCTTATGCCGTTCCGGGACATAGACACCTGCCTGAAATTAGCCAGTGTCTGGAGCATTTTAGTGGTGATGACAAAATTGACATCACGTTTACTCCTCACCTTATCCCTATGATCAGGGGTATTCATGCTACATTGTATGGAAAAGTTAGTTCGGGCAGCGTTAATATTGCAGATATACAGACACTCTTTGAACAAAAATATGCCCACGAGCCCTTTGTTGATGTTTTGCCGACAGGATCCCACCCAGAAACCAGGACGGTGAAAGGCTCAAATATGTGCCGTATTGCCATACACCAGCCTCAGGGAAGCGATACGATTGTAGTTCTGTCTGTGATTGATAATCTGGTGAAAGGTGCTGCAGGTCAGGCAGTGCAAAATATGAATATTTCTTTTGGTCTGGATGAAACATCAGGACTTAACCTTGTACCATTGATGCCTTAGCTTTAAATATGACACATATCATTGTACACCGCACACATCCTTTACAATATTACGGTCTTCGCTTGTTTGTTTTGTTGCTGATGATAGCACTCCTCTGGGGTGCCTATGAAATGGGCTATATGCAGTCTGAGGACGATATTATTGAAGCAAAAGGTGGGCGAAAATCGTTACTTGTTCAACAAAGTGTTTTAAAAAAGAAAAATACAGAGCTCAGTAAAGAGCTTTTGCACCTGGAAAGAAAGTACCTGCTGGAACAAGAATCAAGTCAATTAATTCAATTGGGCATGAATAAAGATCTTGAAAAAATAGCTGAGCTAGAAAAAGAGCTTGTCTTTTATAAAGCCATTGTTTCTCCGGGTAAGGGTAGAGAATCTATTTATTTACAAAGTCTGGACATTGTACCTGATAATTCGAACTTAAAAGGAGCAGGAGAACATACTGATCAGCAATACCAATATGCATTTACTCTTGCTCAAAAAATAAAAAAAAATTCCTATACTAAAGGCACTATTACTCTTTACATAAAAGGCATGCAGGCTGATAAGTCAGTGAAACTTTTATTGAATTCTTTACTTGTTAACCCAAAAGAGAGAAAAGAAAAGGGGTTCAAATACAGTTTTAAGTATTTTCAGGCATTTAACGGTATAATGCGCTTGCCTGAAGGGATGATACCTCACTCCGTTGATATCATCATAGATTCAAAGAAGAAAAAATCAACTATTGAGCTTGGTGATCTAAAGTGGTCCCAAACGGGAGGAATGAAATATGTGGGGCAGTAAAAAAAGTGCGAGCAGAAGGATCGATTCGCTTGTAGGTAATAGTACTAAAATTATGGGTGATCTGGATTTTACCGGTGGACTGCTGATTGATGGCAAAGTTATAGGTAATATAACTGCATCGGAAGATGAAAACGCCACCATAACAATCAGTGAAAATGGCTATGTGCAGGGTGAAATACAAATTCCTAATATTATTATTAACGGTACAGTCGAAGGCAATGTGTATGCCAGCAATAATGTTGAATTAGCTAAGAAGGCCAGAGTGTTTGGCAATGTCTATTATAATTTATTTGAGATGGCCATGGGTGCTGAAGTTAATGGCAATCTGGTTCATGTCTCAGATGAAGCAACTGCCAGTTTAGAAAAAAAACCAGAGCCAGCAATGCTGGATGAGCCAGAGGTTTTAACAAATAGCTAATGTTAAAGTATCTGTATAAAAATTGAGTTAAACTGGCTGTACAAATAAAAATTATTCTTGACTGTTGCGCTTGGTTATTGAATAATAGAACTTGATTTGGAGTAAAGTAGTGAGTGAAAGTATGAATGAAGAAAGCCTGTTAGATTTTACTGATGCAGCAGCATTTAAAGTTAAATCTTTAATTGAAGAAGAAAAGAACGATAATTTAAAACTGAGAGTTTTTGTTACTGGTGGTGGCTGTTCCGGTTTCCAGTACGGTTTTACATTTGATGAAGCTGTTAATGACGGTGACACTGAAGTTGAAAATCAGGGCGTCAAGTTACTGATAGATCCTATGTCATTTCAATATCTAGTTGGTGCTGAGATTGACTATACTGAAGGGCTTGAAGGTGCTCAGTTTGTGATCCGTAATCCAAATGCAACGACAACCTGTGGTTGTGGTTCATCATTCTCTACAGAAGAAAAGTAACCTGTAAGTTTAGTCAAATTTTTATTTAATTTGAAGTACCGTATAACGATGTTTTTAACGGGCTATTATCTGGCTGAAAGCTATTAATCTAGCTGGATACGGGGTTTTTCAACGCTATTGTTATACGCTTCTGGTTATAAAAAAGACGCTGTTTTTACAGCGTCTTTTTTATTTGCCAGCTGTAAAGCAAGCAAAAATAATATAATTTGCTAAACTTGGTTCATATATTAAATTTGCGTACTCAGTTTGGGGTTCAATATGAATGAATATCTTCCTGGCCTGGCCGGCGTGCCAGCAACAAAATCTAATATTTCTGACATTGATGGTGAAAAAGGTATTCTTTTTTATCGAGGATACGCTATTGAGGAATTAGCAAAATATAGCACATTTGAAGAGACTATTTTGCTACTTATGAATGGTCAGTTACCAACCAAAGGTAAGCTTGATGAATTTACAGCCCGCTTGCATACTAATAGAGCCTTAAAGTACCACCTGGTAGATTTAATGAAAACATTGCCAGCATCAGCTGATCCCATGTTGATGCTGCAGACGACGGTATCCAGTATGGGGATGTTTTATCAGGGAAGTGAGTGCCTTGTTGATGGTGATGTTTGTACAGATTTAGATTATGTTAATTCTGCTACGATGAAAATAATTGCCAGAATGGGTACTTTGGTGACTAGCTGGAAGCATATGGCTAAGGGGTATGAGCCTCCACCTACCCGCTATGATCTGAATTATGCAGCAAGTTTTCTGTATATGTTAACTGGCCTGGAGCCTGATCCGCTGATGACACGCATTCTGGATGTCTGCCTGATTTTACATGCTGAACATACTATCAATGCATCAACTTTCTCGGTCTTAGTTAATGGTTCAACACTGTCATCGCCTTATAGTGTGATTTCTTCTGCTATCGGCTGTTTATCTGGTCCTCTGCATGGTGGTGCTAATGCCAAAGTTTTAAACATGTTGGAACAGGTTGGCAAGCCAGAAAATGCTGCTAATTTTGTCGATGAACAATTGCGACGAAGAGGTAAGATATGGGGTATGGGACATCGTGAGTATAAAACTAAAGATCCACGAGCCACTATTTTACAAGGACTTATAAAAGAGCTCTTAGAAGCCAGGGGCGGTGATGTAAATCCTCTCTTCGAGGTTGCTGAGGCATTAGAAAAAGCTTGTACAGAACGGTTGGCTGAAAAAGGGGTTTATGCCAATGTCGACTACTACTCGGGTTTGCTCTACAGAGAAATGGGCATTCCAGATAATCAATTTACTGCTATTTTTGCAATCGCCCGGAGTGCAGGCTGGATGGCACACTGGCGTGAACAATTGAGAGATAATCGGATCTTCAGGCCCACCCAAATTTATACCGGTGAAGGTAAACGCTCCTATATTCCCATGGATGAGCGTTAGAATTCAACGCAGGAAGCATGGGCTTCCTGCCTGTATCAGCTAACAGGCCTGCCAGATAGCTCCGAGAATTACCTCTTTTTCAGCCCCGGTCACGGAGGGTGAGTTAGCGCTTAAACCATTAATTGTTTGATGGGCCAGCCATGCAAATGCACTAGCTTCTACCCAGTCCGGGTGTAAACCGTATGACTCTGTTGAAGCCACTGTTTTTTTAGGTATAAGCTCTTGCAGTCTTTGCATCAGCCGCTTATTTCGAACACCACCACCACATACTAATACTTCATCAACATGAGGTTTCAGTTGATTAACTTCATTACTGATGGATAAGCTGCTTAACTCAAGCAAGGTGGCCAGCACATCACTCTTATCTAGGCTCTGTTCGTATTTTGCTAACTGAAGTTCAATCCATTCATAGGAAAAATACTCTCTGCCGGTACTTTTGGGGAAATTCTGAGAAAAGTAAGAGTCATTAAGCATCAATGAAAGTAATGTTTTATTAACATTGCCCTGAGATGCCAGACTTCCTGAAGGATCATAGGCGCAATTAAAATGTCTGGAACACCAGTCATCCATCAGCCCATTGCCTGGTCCTGTATCATAACCAAGTATTGAGTCAGGTTTTGTGGGTAAAAAAGTAATATTTGCAATCCCGCCAATATTTAGAACAACACGGTTAATATTCTGCTCTTCAGCACCAAAGAGCGTATGGTGAAATGGGGGGACAAGTGGTGCTCCCTGACCTCCAGCAGCCATATCTCTGCGGCGAAAATCTGCAATAGTTGTTATATTGGTCTTTTGGGCAATTATATTGGGATCACCAATCTGTAATGTTGTTGGATATTTAGCTTTGGGATAATGCCTTAGCGTTTGTCCATGACTGCCGATGGCATGAATTTGAGCAGGGCTGATATTGTTTTTCTTGAGTAAGCTGAGACAGCAGTCAGCAAATAAATGGCCCATTTGAGGATCAAGTTCAGCATAGTGCTCCAGCTCATCAGGCTGTTTTTCCTGACTCAGTATCAGCAGTGATTTTTTTAAGAGATCGGGAATGGGATAGCTATAGGCATCTATTAGTTGAAAATCATGGGGAGAATTAATGCTGCAGATAACTGTATCAACACCATCAAGACTGGTTCCAGACATGAGTCCAATAAAATATGTCACCAGGCTGCCCTTGCTCTTAATTGGTAGGTTTTGGCTATTGCTCTTTTAGAGCAATAGTCTCCAATTTTCTTGTCTTAAGCTGAGAAATTAAAGTATCTGCATTACTTTGGAAATCAGCACGGTACTTTCTGGCAATGGGTGATGCACTGGGTAAAGGTACTGTTAATGGGTTGCGATGTACGCCATTTATGCGAAACTCATAATGTAAATGAGGTCCGGTTGCCAGACCTGAGCTGCCTACATAGCCAATTATCTGACCTTGTTTTACACGTTCGCCACGCTTGATTTTCCGGTTATATGAATTCATATGAGCATATAATGTTGTGTATTTTGCACCATGCTGCAGGATTATAACTCTTCCATAACCGCCTTTTCTTCCCTTAAAGATTACTTTTCCATCACCAACTGATTTGATGGGAGTGCCTCGTGATGCGGCATAATCAACGCCCTTATGTGCACGAATTTTATTTAGTACGGGGTGCTTTCGTCCATTTGAAAATCGTGAGCTGATGCGGGAAAATGCAACCGGTGTTCGCAAAAAAGCTTTGCGCATACTAAGACCCTTTTCAGAATAATAGTCTGTATGACCACTTGCGTCAGTATATCGTATTGCCTTAAATGTCTTCCCTCTGTTAACAAATTCAGCAGAAAGAATGTTGCCGTTAGCTATTTTTTTATTATTGATATATTTTTCTTCAAAAAGAACGGCGAAAGAATCACCTTTGCGAATATCTAAAGCAAAATCAACATCCCAGCCAAAGAGTTGGGCCAGCTTCATAATCATGGCACTGTTTAAGCCTGCTTTATTTCCAGCAGAGAAAAGAGAATTTGTGATTGTTCCAGCTGCAAATTGATGTCTGATTTCAATTTCTTTAGTGTCGATATGAGAGAAATATTTTGACTGAGCATTATCTTTAGTGATAACCAGAGTATCGATGCTGTCAAGTGCATAGTGCAATGATTGAAACTCATTGCTGTCATCATATTGAATGACTAATTTTTGTCCAGGTTTGATTCGAGCAAGCTTTTTGGCCTGCTTACCTGAGTTTATAATCTGATGCAGGGTGCCGGCACTAAGAGAAAGGCGTTTAAAAATAGCTGAAAGTGAATCACCACTTTTAACAATTACAGTTTTTGTATTACTCAGAGAAGATGAGGTGGAGTGCTTGTTCTTGCTAAATACAGTTCCGTTCTCGCTAATAGGTTTTGATGCCCCCACTTTTTTAAGTACTGAACTAGTAACATTTTTGTTGAGTTCCTGGGGAGTGGTAGAAGATGGTGCTATATTTACAAGGTCATTAGAGTTAATAGCAGGGCTGACTGATTTATTATCATCAGAAACTTCTTTAACAGTATTGTTTTTTTCAAGAAGTTCTGGTGCTGAAAATGCAATGGCAGATTCTAAGTTTTTTGATTTTAAAGGCTCAGTTTTAGCTGCAATGCTTGTAACAGGCTGAGTTTCAGAAATCGTAGCGGCAGGCATTTTTGCTTCAGAGTAGGTGACCAATGGCGATAAAACTTCTGAGCGGTAGCCAATTTCTGGTAAATCAAGAGGAATGTTCTTGTTTTGAGATGACGTATCACTTATCGTGTTTTTGGATAATTGCTCAAAATTCTGACGGGTAATTTTTTTGTCGCTATCGATACCAATATTTGCAAGGATCGTAAAAAAGCCAATAGATACAATAGAAAAAAGCACAAATTTGGAGCCAGTCTTTTTCTTGTTTTTAAGGCGATAATGATTTTTATTTTTAAACATGTTTCCAAACTTAGTGTTTTTGTTTAAAAGAGGCTTGTAATTCACGGATATTCCTCAATATTTTTAACTAAAGATAGCTTTTAATAAGGATTAATGCAATAGGAAAGCAAAAAAAAGTAACCCTTTTTAAATGATCCTAGCAGAACAGGTAAAAATTTATGGTAATCTTATCGCAATTTTGAGAATGACTGGTTAAAAAATATACAATTAAGCAGATTCTGATAACGAGTTAACATAAAAACGGGAGTATATAGTCAAAATGAGCAAAATAGAAGACGCTCTGGAAATAATAAAAAGAGGCACGAATGAAATCTTGCTTGAAGAAGGTCTCATTGAAAAATTAAAAACAAATAAACCTCTCGTTATTAAAGCTGGTTTTGATCCAACAGCCCCGGATTTACACCTTGGTCATACGGTCTTAATTAATAAGCTTCGTCAGTTTCAGGATTTAGGCCACGAAATTCATTTTTTAATTGGTGATTTTACCGGCATGATTGGTGATCCCACCGGAAAAAATATTACCAGAAAACCTCTTACAAGAGAGCAGGTTCTGGAAAATGCCAAAAGTTATAAAGAGCAGGTATTTAAAATTCTGGATAAAGAGAAAACCACGGTTGTTTTTAATTCTCAGTGGATGGCAAAAATGGATGCGGCGGATTTAATTAAACTGGCAGCTAATCAGACAGTTGCACGTATGCTTGAGCGTGATGATTTTAGCAAACGCTATGCATCAGGACAGCCGATTGCAATCCATGAGTTTTTATATCCGATGATCCAGGGCTATGACTCAGTTGCATTAAAGGCTGACGTTGAACTGGGAGGCACAGATCAAAAGTTTAATTTGCTAATGGGGCGTGAACTACAAAAGAGTCATGGTCAGACACCTCAGGTCATTATCACCATGCCAATATTGGAGGGTTTGGATGGCATTCAGAAAATGTCCAAATCTCTTAATAACTATATTGGTGTCTCAGATGCTCCGGATGAGATGTTTGGCAAAATAATGTCTGTTTCAGATGAGCTAATGTGGCGCTATTTTGAATTACTCAGTTTTAGGCCTATGACAGAAATTGAACAATTCAAAGCAGATATAGAAAATGGTACTAATCCCAGAGATATTAAATTTATCCTGGCTAAAGAAATTATTGCTCGATTCCATGATGAAGCCAGTGCTGAAAAAGCCCAACAAAATTTTATTGATCGTTTCAAGAAGGGTAAAATTCCTGACGACATTGAAGAATTTGAAATGCTCTCTTCTGATGGCAGTTTAGGAATTGCCTATATCTTAAAAGACTCTGGGATAACCAGCGGTACAGGTGAGGCTATTCGGATGATAAAGCAGGGAGCCGTTAAAATAGACGGAGAGAAAATCACGGATACTAAACTTGCTGTAGACAGCGGTACTACAAAGGTTTATCAGGTTGGTAAACGAAAGTTTGCCAAAGTCACTATTATCTAAAATTTCCTTCAGTGCTGGAAACATGGGTGCTTCACCCATGTTTATTCATACTAATATTTAGTTAAAATATATAAGCGGTCAAGTCGCACAAAAGCACAAAAATATATGCTTTTGGCTAATGAATGTTAAGGCTTTTGGAATGTACATATTAATGTAATGAGACCTTTTTAATATTATTACAGTTTTTTTACAAAAAGTGTTGACGACAGATAATTACTGCGTATAATACGCATCTCAGTCAACGGGGTACTACTCTTTAAGAAGAGAAGAAAACTACCGAGTGACTAACAGTTTAGAAGTTTGTTAAAGTCAAATTTAATAAACAATTAAATTGTAAACTGCTCTTTAAAAAGAAATCGAACAATTTGTGTGGGTTCTTACTGGTCTTGCAAAAGAAGTAAGAGCTCAAACAAAGTCAAAACGAATCTGT
>JADGDG010000017.1 GCA_016744995.1 Gammaproteobacteria bacterium | reverse complement strand
TGTTTATATCTACAGCTTCTTCGTTGGTGGTGAAGAGGAAGCAGCAGCTTAATTATGTGCTTATGTGAGTAAGTTTTATGTTCATGTTTGTTGGTGCTGATCACTGACAAACATAAAAACTGATAAACTTTTCAATATCACTTTAATTGAGATCAAGAAAAAGGGCGGAGTGAATAACTCTGCCCTTTTTTTATGCTTTTACCTTAAGGTTCAAGCCTCTATATGTGATATTTATTGCATATAAAAATTGTTTTTTTTTATACACTTATACTAATTTAGTCTATCGGGAAAAAGGTTATTATTATGTCTGAGGTTCTGACTCCAGCTGTGCTTGAAAAAGAGCCATTGCCAGGTGATCTGGCAATCTGGTTTTTTATTATGGCTGAATTACTCGTCTTTGGTGTTTTTTTTATCGTTTATGTTTTTGTCAGAAGTAATAATCTTGAGCTATTTAATACTTATCAGCTTGAATTGCACCGAATTGCTGGGGTAATTAATACAATTGCCTTGATCACCAGCAGTTATTTTGTTGCATTAGGTGTCCATGCGATTAAAAAAGGTGATACAAAGCGTACCGGTAGAATGATATTGCTTGCTCTGGCCATGGGGGCTGTTTTCCTTGTTGTTAAAATATGGGAATACTCGCATGTTTTTGGTGCTGGAATTCATTTAAGTACCAATACCTTTTACACGTTTTATATCTCTTTAACCTTTTTTCACTTTATGCATGTCATGATGGGTATGGTTATTTTGGGTGCACTGTATCGGTTTGTTAGGCAGGGCAAGTATTCTGCTGATGATCATATTGGGATTGAAACCGGTGCCTCATACTGGCACATGGTTGATTTAGTATGGATTGTTCTTTTTCCTCTGGTCTATGTTATAAGGTAAAGGTTTGAAATTTTATATGTCTCACTCTAGATTTACATCAAGTACAAAATTAACAGTAATATGGATAATTCTCATACTTCTGACGTTTAGTACGGCAGTTGTCGGTTATTTTGAACTATCAGGATTGTATATTGTTGGTTTTGTTGTATTAACTATTACAATAAAAGGACAGTTGATCATTGATCATTTCATGGGCCTACGACATGTCAGAGGTTTTTGGCGTCTTGCAATGCTGGGTTTTGTTTTTGTTATTCCCAGTATAATTTTTACCGGCTATTATTTATCTTATGGCTGATATTCATATATACTTCTGAACTTAGTTAAAGCACTCTGCCTGGCTAAAGGTTTCATCCCATACAGAAAATGAGAATTAAATATTAATGAGTACTGACACACAAACGAATGAAATACCTTTTTATTCTCCTCAGGGAAATGAAGAATCACTATTTGAACATGCTTACGGCAATCAATTACCTGTTTTGCTCAAAGGGCCAACCGGCAGTGGTAAAACACGTTTTATTTCCCATATGGCCGCAAAATTGAATGTACCGCTGCATACGGTTTCCTGTCATGATGATCTGACCGCATCTGATCTGGTGGGACGTTACCTGATTGGTGATGGGCAAACAGTCTGGAATGACGGGCCATTAACTCGCGCGGTACGAGATGGCGGCATTTGTTATCTGGATGAAGTAGTCGAAGCACGTAAAGATACCACGGTTGTGATTCATCCTCTGACTGATGATCGCCGCATTCTGCCTGTTGATCGCACGGGTGAGACGCTTCATGCTCCTGATAATTTCATGCTGGTCGTGTCATACAATCCTGGTTATCAGAGCATGATGAAGGGCTTAAAACCAAGTACCCGCCAACGCTTTATCTCTATGAGTTTTAATTACCTTAAGCCCGCTCAGGAGCAGGAAGTTGTTGAGCAGGAAACAGGTATTGATGCTCATATGGCAAAAAAACTGGTGGCAATGGCAAACGCTCTGAGACAATTAAAAGATCATGATTTGGAAGAAGGTGCCAGCACACGTCTGTTAGTCTATACCGCACGCCTTATTAAGTCTGGATTTGATCCTGTAGAAGCCTGTCTTGCGGGTCTTATTGAGCCACTCAGCGATGAAGATGATGTGGTCAGTGCTCTTATGGAAGTAGTTTATGCTTCCTTTGGCAAATAAGTGCTAAATAAGTACTAAATAAAAGCTAAATAAACTGCTGGTAGATAATAAGTGGAAGAACATGTAGGCCAAATCTGGGATAAACTGGTCACCCGATTATCCGATAAAAGTTTTAAAGATTCAGTGGTGACGTTAGCTCAGGTCAGCAAGCCACTGGGCATATTTTTTCGGGCACTGGGCGGCGATAATGCCCTGCGGATTGTGGAATCAACCGCAACACAGCATTTTGCTAAACGAAACTGGAAACATCGTGTAGCGGGTACCGGAAAATACATTGAGTTAAGCTGGCAGGATGAAGATACACTGCACCTGCCCAAGCAAATCAATGTTTTTCCAGATACTGATTTAAATAAAGATCTTTATTACTGGTTAGCTGCCGTAAATGCTCATACTCTGGAAAACCCGTCCGCTAAAGCGAGAGGTCTGCAGGGCTGGTTTGCCTACAGTCAGCAAATAACAGTGGAAGTTCTGCAACGATTTCCAGGCTTACAGTCGCGCTATGATCGTCTGGTGAATGCCTATTTACAGTTGCGTAATATTGATGAGTATTTTAATGAACAGGAACAATCTCAGGAAGATGCGATTGCTCAGGCTCTGACTAAGCCCGGTTGTGTTGATCAGCTTCCTACCAGTCAATATGCACCTAAGCCCGTACTACTCTGGCCTCATCCAAACCCGCCTGAAGTGATTGATCTCAGTAGTCGAAAAAAACAGCCTGATAATGATGCAGAAGGTGAGTCCGAGCCATCAAAGCCGCAACAGAATAAAAAAGAAAACAAACGTCGCAATGCTGAACGAGTTGATATGCCAGATGGTAAAGATGGCTTAATCCTGCATCGTTTTGAAAGTATTTTTGGCTTCAGTGAATTTCTTAATATTAATCGCAGTACAGAAGATGATGATGAAGCGGATCAGGATAAGGCAGATAAAAATGCCGATGATATGGACTTTCTTTCCGTTGCCCGTGACAATCAAACCAAAGGCGGCAAGATTAAGTTTGATTTAGATCTACCCGCTGAATCAATTGATGAGGTTGTTCTGGAAAGCGATATTCTTTTGCCCGAGTGGGATTATAAAAAGCAGATCATGCAAAAAGATTTTTGTTCTGTTATTAATTACGTACATAATACCGGTGAGGTGGGAGAATTACCTGAAAATTTGCGTCGAACAGCAAAAAAATTACGCCATCAACTGGAAGCTTTGACCACCAAACGTGTCTGGCATCGGCATCAGACTGAAGGCAGTGAACTGGATCTGGATGCTTATATTAACTATATGGGCGAGCGCTTTAGCGGTCATAAAGTAGAGCAGCCTGATCTGTACCAACAATTACGCTCAACTGAACGGGATTTGTCCTGTTTACTCCTGGCTGATTTTTCATTATCAACCGATACCTGGCTTTCCAATGACGCGCGTATTATTGATGTGATCCGTGATTCATTATTTTTGTTCAGCGAAAGTCTGCGCAACACTGGTGATCAATTTTCAATTTATGGTTTCTCTTCTCGTAATCGAGGCCATATTCGTTTTAATACACTGAAAACTTTTGAAGAAAAATACAATGGCATTGTGCGTTCCCGGATACAGGCCATAAAACCAGGCTTCTATACCCGTATGGGAGCCGCAATTCGTTATGCAGCCCAGAAACTTGAAGTGCAGGATACCCAACAGAAGTTATTGTTAATACTGACCGATGGCAAACCCAACGATCTGGATCGCTATGAAGGACGCTATGGTGTCGAAGATACCCGACGGGCGATTCATGAAGCAAAAGCCAAAGGACTACAGACATTCTGTATTACCATTGATGATCAGGGGGGAGAATACTTGCCCCATATTTTTGGCACCAATGGTTTTACGATCATCAGAAAACCTGAACACCTGCCGCAAAAATTACCCCTCTTATATGCAAATCTGACTACTAATCCTTCGTGATTAAATATTTCATTTTGAAAGTGTGTGCTATTTAAAGTTGATAGGGGCTTTACGACCTGAGCGGTATTTTGAAAATCAAGAGAAAAAGAGGGGGGCGTTCGGACGAAATGCTGAGCCTGTTGATTGCACCCGACACTGGTTCGTCTAACTGGGGACGCTTCAGGTACGTCCATGTAACGCTTGCTGTCGCCGTCCATGGCTCCAAACACCCCAGTTAGACGAACCAGTGTCGCGTACACTCTTCTACCTCAGTTGTCCTCACTGGTGCTGTCCAAAAGCAAAGCAACAGCACTCTAGCTCAGCAAGATGCAGTTTTTTCCAAATCTGATATTTTGAATAATTCATGTGATTTTAGAAAATATCTTCTGGAAAAATTTATTTAATTATCTCTATTTACTATACAATAAACTAATATTTGATGTAATTCAATGGCTTATACAGCATGAGTGTAATTAAGAATGTGGGAAATACCTTACATAAAATAAGTGTATTTTCAGATATAATTAATTAAATTAACTAAGGTAGACTGTTGCAGTAATTTCTGATATTCAAGTTGCTTAACTGTTAGCAATAATAATTACGGAGCTAAATAGCTGTTCCGAAATGGTGTACATTTAATTGAACTTAAACCTAAGTTGTCGATCAAAGTTATTGACCAAAACAACTCAATCAACAAAAAGGTTTAAGATGGCTAATATTATCACAAAACTTTCACGACCAGTGCGTCGATGATTAAAAAAAATTGCTCAATATAATAGAGATGCAGATTATAGAAGGCGTTCAAAAGCTATTTTACTACTGCAGAGTGGTCAAACTCTGAGTCGTACAGCAGTCCTTCTTTGTGCAAGTAGAAGCAGCATTAATAAATGGCTGTTATTGTTTCAGGAATATGGTGAGTCTGGCTTAGTGCCTGAGCAAAAAGGAAGGCCTGCTTACAGTATTAATGAAGATATTTGTTTTCGTTTGATAGAGCTGGTGAAATCAGAACCAAAGGAGTTTGGCTGGTTTGCTTCACGCTGGAGTTCTGAATTATTAGCGAATCAAGTTAATGAGGAATTGAAGATAAAAATACATGCCTCGACCATCCGACGTTTATTACCGAAATTAGGTGTTGTGTGGAATCGTGCCAGCCCCACACTTTGTATTCAGGATAAGGAAAAAGCTAAGAAAATGAAAAGGATAAATAAAGCTCTGGCTAATGCTAATGCTGAAAATCCTGTATTTTATATCGATGAGGCTGATGTTGATTTAAACCCAAGAATAGGGAGTTGCTGGTCAATAAAAGGTAAACAAACACGCATACCAACACCTGGACAAAATAGGAAAAATTATCTTGCTGGCGCACTCAATGTAAATACAGGTCAAGTGGTTTGGGTTGAATGGGAAAAGAAAAATTCATTCATTTTTTTGAGATTAATGGCTGAACTTAGAAAGCGATACAGACAGGCTAAAGCAATTCGATTAATTGCAGATAATTATGTGATACACAAAAGTGCAATCACAAAAACTTTTCTGGAACACAACCCAAAATTTGAATTGTTATTTCAACCTGTCTATCATCCATGGGTCAACAGAATTGAGTTAGTTTGGAAACAATTACATGATACGGTGACCAGAAATCATCGGCATGGAAGTATGAACAGTCTGATGAAAGATGTCAGGCTTTTTATGAATAACGTGTCACCTTTTCCTGGTTCTCAAGTACAACAACAGAAATTATGAAGTGTACACCATTTTGGATCAGCTATTTAGTCATGATGATAAGTAATGTGAAGTTTTTTTTGAGAGGGGGAATCGATGTTCACCACCAGCAGGATATGCAGTCCAATATATTGTGGTGGATTTAGTTATATTGGTAAAATTAATAAGCTTGTCTGAATGGCCTGCTGGAGAAGGAAAATGGAACAAAAGAATGCAAAAATTCTAGCTAAAGAGAAGAACTTTACACTTCAACCTCACAAGCCTTTATATGATAAACCAGTAGTTGCATTTATTATATCGGTTATTGCTATTTTAATATCCATTGGTGGACTTGGGTTTACTTACCTTGCATATAATTTAAGTATTATCGAACATAGACAAACACGATCTTTGATATTAAAAGGAACTTTTGATGAATCTGGGACTACGGCTCACATAGCACCAGTATCAGACAGTAACTATTTTATGCATGGCCAAGTTATTTACCCAACATTGATCTATAACGAGATTAACCTTGTTAAATCATCAGGAAAGCTCTGGCATTTGGATAAAATACAACAAAAATTAATTGAATTAACAACAGGCATGAAAACAGAGCAAGGTGATATTCAATCCTTTTCCTTTGGTGTGCCTATTATCATCATCTCTTATTATGCATCTAATGGTATGACGTACACCGATAAATCCCTATATACGCTCGATGCAACTGCATACTTAGAAAGTAAGCAAGGAGCAACACCCAATGTTCTTATGACTTCGATAACCTTTATTCGGCATGATTCTGATATAGATCAGTCTTATATCGACAAGATAAATAAAGGTACAAAAATTGTGATACCATACCAAAAATTATAGGAGTGAGCTGAGGTACTCACTTGATTTTGTGGGTAAGGTAATGCTAATAATTGCATTAACCTGAATTTCAAACCCTCCGTTTCACTGCAGGTTTAAAATTACGTTATGCAAAGCGTTATGCTAAGAAAATATAAACAATGGAGCAGGGTGGGTACACCAATAAAATGCAAGACTGGACAACAATAGGATTTCTTTTCGCATTTCTTTCAGCACTTGGAGTAGCAGTCGACCGTTTTCTGTTGAAAAGGTACAAAATAGCATTTCATCTGTTGCTTTTAAAATGGTGGGATAATCTCGATAACACCTCGATTATTGATCTGCCAAAATTAATGGCGATACAGTCCTTACAAATTTTGAGAGTGATTTTTGGGCCCAAACCTTTTTCATTGAGAGTTATTATCATTGTTAGTATTTATACTTACTTTTTAACCTCTATATTCTATGTTATTGGAATGAAAATGGATGGAACATGGGAGCATTTATTGCAAGCAACCCCAATTCCATTGCCAATATTTACAGTTTATTTTTCAAATATCCCATTTGATTTGTTAACATCTGTGGTTACGATATTTGCCCTTATTGTGATATCTAAAGGTCGAACCCTATCGCAAATAGTTTTAATAGTTGGTGATATAGTTATTGCAACAATTTTAGCAATAGTTTGTTTTGCTACAATTGTTTGGTCAAGTGATATTTACCAAACTACTCAATTACCATTTGCAAGTGAAATGCGTGAGCATAATCGACTAATCGATAGAAATTATCACTATCAAAAATTAAAAAAAGATCTTACTAAAGACGGTTTTTCATCAAATGTTGATCTTTTAAATCAACCTCATTCAGCATATAAACAATACATTATGGGTGCTTACTATAGTTATGTGTCCATTATTACTAATCAACCATACAAAACAATATCAACAGTTAAAGCTATTGAAGAAAAAAAAGAAAAGGTCTATTATTATTTGGACTATAGGAATGCTGCTGTTACTCCCATATTGATAAGCGCAACAACTCTCATCCCTACAGTAGCATGGATGATTTTTTTATTTATAATGATAATTTCGAAGATAGTTCTATTAGTATGGAAAATAATAACAATGTATTATTTAGAACTGGCTACTGAGCCGGATGTTAATGAGAATCCACTATCATTTATGCCCACAACATTGTTAGGTGTAACGTTTGGGGTTATAGCAGCTTTCTTAAAGGTTGTTATCGATTTTCTGAAGTAAATTTAAAAAGGTAATACAGGACTAGAAATACATGCCGCCCATAAAATGAAGATTATAAATCATTAAAATTTCTGGATAAATTCCATAAATATGTGTTGAAAAAATGAGCTTGCCTAAAAATAAGGATAACTTGAGAAATGGGTGTGTCAATGTATTCAGAGGGAGGTAAAACCGAGAGCATCAGACAGGGGAGAGTCTGCAATACTTTGCAAAGCAGTCTAAAAGAGTAAACGGTTAATTTTAAGTAGTGATGGGAATAGGAAGGTGAGTTTTAAATAGTTTCCTGCAAGCATTGATCCCTCTAACCCAATGTCTTTTTTGTTTCTGGCAGAGTGATTTTAATTGTTCTTCTGGTCCGACAAAAGAGTGAAAGCCTTTTGAAAATCCCTGAACAGTTTCCAACCAGATTTGTTCATCGAGTTGCAGTTTCTGTAGAATGTTAGGCGTGCTGGGGTTAATAAAACCGCGTTTATCCTCTCGGGCAATACGCCCCGTCCAGTCAGCCAGTACCAGGTAGTAATACATGCCACCCATAAAATGGGAATGTTATATTTTGAAATGAAAACATAGTTTAGTTTGCTTTAATTGTTCTGGTCTAATAGAACAAATTGAGGGAATTATTGAATAAAGAAAAAAAGTCAATTCATTGGATTGACATGACTTTTATGATAACTATTTTTTTTGGTTCTATTTTTGCTTTGTTTTGGTTTGAATATGTGGGCATTCAAGAATCAAAAGAACCTGTTGATATCACTCTTACATATTGCTCATATGTTCGTGGAGGAAATGTTTGTCATAGTTATGTAGTACGAGAAAACAAACAAGAGCTAGAGGGCTTGTCTTCTTGTAGCAACCTTCAAAATGGAAAAGGTCAGTTGAGTATAGGTAAAGCTCTTTTTTCTAGAAAAACTCGTTATTATGTAACTTGTGATTAAAAAATGAACCCTTTTTTAAGACCAGAAATACATGGCACCCATAAAATGAGAATGAAATTATGGCTGTCCTGTACCAGTACTATCTCATCACCCATCAAATGGTACGCCCTGAGCTAAATAGTGCGACTGGTAATCCAGCTACTACATATATAGAGGCCAGGGATAATATGTTCAAGATTGGAAATTCACATGCTGAAGCTTAATCTTATACTCCAAAGGCCTCTATTAAAATTTGCTGCGGCCACTGCACTGATTATCGCAGTTTCATTATTTTTAGTACCTGATCACACGCGGCCTACTGACTGCGAGATCGCGCGTGGCTGGGATAAAATAAAAAATACGTATGGCATAACCCCTGTAGAGTCATTTGAGATATTTCTCGAAAATCGATTCCGTATTTTCGACATAATAGTTCCCGGCAGCTTGTTTACAAGCCCAGAATACAGCGTTGCTATCCATTATCCAAAGGTCGATCGTATCAAGGGGCATTATTTCCTAATTTCGCGAGATGGTGTGATCTTACCACAACGGTCTTTATCTATAAGTTTGGAAGAATGGAGTAGCGCCAGAAAAATTACCTGTGTTAACGTTAACGGAGAGATGGAATGAATATTACTACATCAACGGAGCAACTTTTGGTTTTTGATGCGGAAACAATAATGTGATTTTTTTAAAACTGCATATTAAGAAAGCCTTATTCGTGCTTTTCGTAATTCTGTTAGGTACGTTGTTTTTAATGGCTGGATTAAATTATTCTGGCCTCTGTGTTAGAGAGGCTCGTTGGTTGAGTGATGATGAGTTTTTTAAATCGGCTGTTAAACGTACTTTGCGGATATATCCGTACGTGAGAATAAGGTCGGAGAAACAGGTAGAGGAAGATGGAAAGATTATTACAAAAATGGTGACATCGAAACCCAAGGGTTTTCTTCCCTACCAAAGTCTCGAAGAGTTTATGGCGGTGAATAACAACTGCTGCACCTTTGAGGAGCCTATTGAAGGATTTAAACCGTCCCTATTAGATAAAGTGACTGGCTTCTTTGCCAATTTCGTTACTGTTAGATATCAAATTCTGTATCCAGGAGATAGCAGCAAAAATTCTGATAGGGGGCGATTAACTTTCGCCATGACCAACTGCGGTCGAGTATACGATTAGTTAAAAATTAATAATTAAGGAGAAATTATTATGGCATTGCCAACAGCTGAGGAAGTGACCAGTGTAGTTGTAGACACCCATCAAATGGTAGGAATGAAATTGTGATTGTCCTATAATGCCGGGTTGTTCAACAGACATTTATTCGTAATGCTGTGTATAACGTATAATTTCTAAGATATTGGATGGATGAAAATTAATTTTAAAAATATGAAATGCTCAAATTGTAATCATGATATGATTTTAGGTCATACTAAAATAAAAGGTTCATTACTTGGTTTTCTTGTGATTGGTTTGTCATGGATGGAATTATTTTTTTACCCAAGTGAGGAGCCAAAAGATAGAATTCAACTTTTAGAGCCATCAGATAGGAAGCTTAGTTATTTTTGTCCAGCATGCAAATCTGTACTCATAACCAAAAACAATAAATATTAAATGTGGTTGTAGACACCTATCAAATGATAGAAATAAAATTGTGGCTGCCCTGAATGTCGTGTGTTAATAAAAATTCGTAAAATTTATCGTCGGGCAATGGAATACGGAGTAACAAGAGATAGTTCAGAACAGTTCCAGAAAATAGAAAAATCGGGCTTCGCAATGTTAATAGGTGAATTTAGTCAGTGGTCTCATGAAAATGAGTTTAATAAGTCTTGGACGTAACGCTAACGAGAGTATGTACTGGCAGAGAAAGCTTAGCCTGATATATGATAGACTATCAGAAACAAATAATTTACTGGAGCTTACTCTATGTCTAAATATCTATTAGCGCTTGTATTTATTCTACATGTTCCTGTGTCAATAGCTGATTCACTAGCTACATTTCCAAAAAATATTGATAAAATGCTACTGGTTAAACAAAGTGTTATTCCAGGAAATGATGTTGTTTTACCTGATGATACTCCTCTGTTTTTACAAGAAACTGTAAAAATGTATAATTGGATAAATAATGGAAAAGGTACAAAATTGAATATATTTGTCCCAAAGAATAAACTTGATGAATATAAAAAACATGGACCCTATTCAGATGGTATTACAGCTATTGCTATTTATGAAGATCAAGATATTATTTTTGTGACTGAACATATTGCAGGTCAACCTCTTTATGGAACTTATAATCGTCAAGGTAAAGATTTAAGTAATAGTCATCCATCATTTAAAACAGATACTTGTTATCGATGCCATGAAGGATATTCAGATATTTGTACAAATGGAACCTGTGCAGTACCAATTATTGATGTTTTTAATAATAAAATAAAAAAGTAATTCATTTCATGCTCTATTTAGACATAAAAAGAAGAATAATATTATATCATTTCCTCTTAGTTTTACTACTTGTAGGAGGTATAGGTTATCACCAGTATAAGTATCAACTTCAAAGTCATATTAACAGTGTGATTCAATACCATCTAGCATCGTCTTCATCCATTGTTAGTAAGTTTTCTCAGGCAATTTCAGGTGCTAACTATGCAAATATACAAATGCCTGGTTTTATAACGGAGTTAAAAAGAAATAAAAAACTCTATGCTATGCGTGTTGTTGGTTTTAGTGGCAATACAAAGCAACCCTTCAAAGTACTTTATAAACAATTGGCTGGGGAAATATGGAGAGAAGAATATCCTGAAAATTATCTATCTGACATTCAGTCTAAAATTGATAAGTTACAAGAACTATTACTGAAAAAAAATAGTGATCATGTAAAAATTGTTTTTTTAATTGAACGCAATCAGGAAAAGTTTCAGCGCTACCAAAAAAATCAATTGCTTTCAGAAAATAATAGAAAATTAATTGATTCATTTAAAAAACTGAAAGCAACATTTATTGATTTTAAAACAAAAAAATTATTTATTTCTATCCCAACGGACAATAAAAATGGAGGCAGAGTACAGATTAGTTTTGATATTTCAGAAATTGAAAATATCAAATTACAGATATTAGAAAATATTCTATACGAATCAATTTTAGCTCTAACCTTATCACTGATTATATTAACAATATTGTCTATGCAGATAACATCTCCAATTAACAAACTATCAGCTTTTATTTCTCAAAATCATAAGGAACATAACTTGTCAGATGTACCTTGTATTAAAAGGAAAGATGAAATAGGTAATTTAGCTAAAATGTTGTACAGTTTGTTAGAGCAGAGTAAAAATTATGAAAACCAACTGGAGAAATTAAGTAGAAAAGATCCTCTTACAGGGTTGGGAAACAGGCGTGAATTAGAAAGTGTTTTTGTAAACATACAACAAACAGAAAAAATGTTAACAGCTATATTCTACATAGATATTGATAATTTTAAAAAATACAATGATTGTTATGGTCACAACATGGGTGATCTAGCACTACAAAAGGTAGCAAGCTCAATTGAGGGTTCTTTACAAAGAAAAGGTGATTGTGCATTTAGACTTGGTGGTGAAGAGTTTGTAGTTCTTATCTCTGTTTTTGATATTGAACAAATGGAAAACATAGGAGAACGAATACGACATAATATTCAAAATCTTGAAATTGAACATAAACTTAACCCTCCACAAAATGTTGTCACCATTTCTATAGGAGCTTATTTTAAAAAACTTAATTCTGAAAAAAAGACAATAAAATTTCTTGTCGAGATGTTAAATTCTGCGGATCAAAACCTTTATCTGGCAAAAAAAAGAGGGCGTAACTGTATTATTACATCCCAATTAAAAAATGATTAATGTAGTAATTTTATAAAGTGTTGGGAACACAAGGAAGTAGTTGTGGACAACCATAAAATTGTAGGAATGAAATTAGCAATGCATGCCACCCATAAAATAAAGACTGTGAATAAACAATCTGACATTGGAGTCAAAATTGAATAAGAATTCTGCAGCTTGGTTGGTTGTAAGAGTGTTAGGGCTAGTCTCTCTTGGATTAGCCTGCTACCAATTGTATGGGTTTACAATCAATTTGATTGCTGTTATCGCTAACTTGCAGCAAACGCTTCCATCGAATGGCACTTTGCGTTTGCTAAATCTTCGTTGGGACACGGTTTTTTGCTTCGTGTTTTTATCCTTACTTGCCGTATATTTACTGAGGTATGGATTAATTATTCATAAGTTATTAATGAGAGAGTCTGGTACGAGGTGAAAAGCTCCAGTTTGCTCCGGGGCTGCGGCCCTCCACTGGACAGTCAATGTTATGTTTTTAATAATCATCTTGACTTGACTATAGCTTCACACTTTAGAATTGATTTTGACGGTTAAACGTCATTAACTAATCAATACTAAATGGAGACTGTAAATTATGAAAAAAGAAAATTGGGTATCTATGTTTCGTGAGATTGGCCTTGATGATGAGTCAATGTTGAAGTGGCACAGAATTTTTGAAAGAAAATACCCTGGTGAGCACCAATCATTTCTTGAGTGGTTGAATCTCTCACAAGGAGAAATTGAGAAAATAAGGTCAAAGTGATCATATAACAAATGGGGCAGTTGTTTAATCAATTGCCTCACATAAACAAAGTGATATAACAATGCTTACTATTGGTCAGGTTGCAAAAAAATTTTCTTTATCAAGAAGTACTTTGATTTATTATGACTCAAAAGGGATACTAAAACCGAGTGGAAGGAGTGTATCTAACTACAGGCTATACTCTCAAAATGATATTAAGTTGATTGAAAGGAGCCTGATATATAGGCGTGCAGGATTATCAATTAAATCAATTCAACGTATACTTGGTGGGAAACATGGGCGGGTGGAAGTTGTATTGGAAAATCGGCTGTCTAAAATCAATAAAGAAATTCAGGAGCTAAGAAGCCAACAAAATTTAATTCTACAATTAATAGACAATGATGGATTACAGTCTAAAACGAGAGTTATGGACAAGGCTACATGGATTTCTGTTTTAGATAAAGCAGGTTTAGATGATAATGGTAAAAGAAAATGGCATCAAGAATTTGAAGCCATAGCACCCGAAGCTCATCAGGATTTTTTGGAGTCGATTGGAATAGATGGTAAAGAAATTAATTCAATTCGTAAATGGTCAAGAGAACTAAATAAACATAACAAATAGCTTGAATCTGAACAATAAAGTGCCACTTTGTTCTGCTTTATTTTTAGGTGAAACAAAGAGTTAGCGCTATATAAAAAATGAGATAATTACTATGGACTGGAAATGGATAAAAATATTGCGAGTAGAAGATCCAAGAAGGCTTAATGCTTTCAGAAATTCTATGCAAGGGTTGGTGTGGGATGATGGGAATGTAGTTGAATCTCTCACTCAGTTATTTCGAGCAGTAGATGAATTGGCCGAAGCCGAGGTTAGTTACTACTATCGCCGTCGAGGAACGCGAGCCTGGATATCAGGAATTACGCGCCTGAGTGCATGGTTATTTGGGTCTGTCGGCTTGCTCATGCCCTTACTTGCGGTTACAGCGAATCCTGAGTTCAAGGAGTGGGCACAATACGGTTATGTGTTCCTTGCAGCTGCGGCAAGTTGTCTGGCTGCAAATTCATTGTTTGGTGGTACCGAAGGACATATCAGGTTTGTTTCAACACAGCTAGAGTTAGAAAAAATGATCGCGAAAGCCAGGATTTCATGGTGTCAGTACTTATCCCAGCAGGGTAATGATAACCAGGACTCCGAATCAGGTTTTTTGTTAATACACGATTATGCTAATGAGCTTCACACAATTACTATTTCAGAGACTGGACATTGGGGTGAAACGTTACTGAAGGAGTTGGCAATGTTTCAAAAAACCATTGAGACAAAGAAAGCCTCACCTGGAAAATAGGAACGGTGGTATTCATGGATTAATGGTAGATATAATCCATGTCATCCATAAAATGAAGATTATAAACCATTAAAATTTCTGGATAAATTCCATGAATATTGGTTGAAAAAATCAGCTTAGCTAAAAACAAAGATAACTTGAGAAATAGGGGGGCAATGTATTCAGAGGAATGAAATTGTGACTACCCTGCAACAGTATCCAAACCAATAAAAATTATATTATTGTTATTCATGTTAGCCTCTTGATTAGTTGCTATTATACAACTAGTATGAAACTGGCTTTGCTAACCCACGAGTTGGAGACTAGCACCCATGGGAGCCATTATATCCAGGCATCACCCGTTTTTGCACCACCGGGCTTTACGCTGTGGTTCTATTCAATAATAAAGGAGATAAATCATGCACTACATCCGTTTCTTCGGAACACTGATATTGTGTGTCATCTTTGCTGCTTCGGTGCATGCACAAACGCCAACTACTGTAGACTGGTCCGGTTTTTATGCCGGCGGCAGCCTTGGGCTGGTCAAAGCTGACGAAGATACTGGAGCGAGAACAGCCATAGGGGGGGCAAACTCCTACTTTACTTCGCCTGATGATGTTCAAATAGCCGCCGCAGGGGATGGCTCGCCCTCGCAATCAGATCTGTCAGGCGGGCTTTTTGCCGGGTTCTCGAAGCAATATGACAATCTTCTCGTCGGGGTCGAGGCAAGCGCCAACAGCCTTTCTGTAGGCGACTCGTGGACGCAAACAGTCACTTACATAACTGCGCCGGCTAATCAGTTTATGCTCAGGCAAACTGTCAAGGCTGATTGGCAGGGAACACTGCGTCTTCGCCTGGGTTACACGCAGGATAAATGGCTCGCGTACGTGACTGGTGGGGCTGCCTGGACAAAACTGAAGCTCAAGACCTCATACACCGATGACTTTGTTCTCGGCGCGTCGTCGCAAGGTTCCACTTCAGAAACAAAATCCGGCTGGACACTTGGCGCAGGTGGCGAATACGTGCTTAATAAGCACTGGGCAGTTAGAGGAGAGTATCTCTATGCCGATTTTGGTCGTATTAGTGTTAACTCTGTTGTGACAAATCCATCCTTCCCTACCCTCAGCAATATTTTGACAAATTCGACCGACCTTAGAACACAAACGTTCTCGGTAGGTCTGGTGTATAGTTTTTAATAAATCCAGAGATATTACCAGGCCACCAAAAAAATGAAGATTATAAATTATTAAAATTTCTGGATAAATTCCATGAATATTGGTTGAAAAAATCAGCTTAGCTAAAAACAAGGATAACTTGAGAAATAGGGGGCAATGTATGCCAGAGGGAGGGCTAATATAATGGACTATAAAAAATGGCTCTTACTCATGCAAAACCTAGGTTTAACAGAAAATCAAAATACATATAATCTATTGCTGCAAGCCTATTCTGAAAAACATCGACATTACCATAATAAATGTCATATCGATGCAGTGCTTAAACACTTAGAAAATAGTATTTCACTGGCAGGCAATCCTTATGAGGTTGAATTGGCATTGTGGTTTCATGATGCAGTATACAAGCCTTTTTTCCTCCTCAAATGAACTGGACAGTGCAAATTGGGCATGTAGTTTTTTAAAAGAAAATGGGGTAAATAAGCAAATTATCGATAATATCTATAATTTGGTAATGGCAACAATTCATTCAAGCCATCCGCCTAATGGTGATGCAAGTTTAATTGTTGATATTGATCTTTCAATTTTAGGCTGTTCTGAAGATATATACGCTAAATTTGAAAATAATATCAGGAAAGAATATAAAATGGTTCCCTCTTTTATATTTAAGAAAAAGAGAAAGGAGCTATTAACAAGATTTATTAGTAGAGAGCGATTATATACTCATGCGTACTTCTATGAAAAACTAGAAACTCAGGCCAGGTTAAATATAAATAATGCTATACAAGGCTTATAAATTGTATAATAAGCTTATCAACCGGATGCGATTTCCACGCCCCGTTTTGCGGTGGCTTCGCCACTTTATCGTAAAACTCCACTACACAAACTGCACAGGTTATAATGGCGTTGCTATGATAATCATGTCTAGAGCATTACTGCTAAAACCAGGCGGGAGAATAACTGACTATGTCTGACAGATTACGGGTGAAGCAGGCTTCTGGTCTACTCACTTTCCTCAACACTCAGCTAAAAGGCTGGACTCGCAACAAAATAAAACAACGGCTGAAAACAGGATGCGTGTTCGTCAATGGTCAACCTGTTATGCAGCATGATCACGTGCTCAAAGCTGGCGATGATGTGGAAGTTCGGGCAGCAGGAAAGAACATGCAACATGGTATTTCCCGACTGGAAATCTTGTATTCGGACAGCGATCTTATCGTCATCAATAAACCTGCAGGTTTGTTGTCAGTGGCATCAGCCGATGAAACCAAACAGCATGCACTTGCAATTCTTCGCAAGCAGCTCACACGTCCAAAGCGTTCTGTTCGCCTATGGCCTGTGCATCGGCTCGATCGCGATACATCAGGTGTGTTGATGTTTGCAACTTCTCGCGAGATGCGCGAAGCTGTTAATGAGGGATGGTCCGGGGCTGAGAAAACCTATCTTGCGGTGGTTGAAGGTTGCCCCAAGCCAAGTCAAGGGAGCATTGACCAGCCCTTGAGAATGGATTCAGAGAAGTATCAGATGATTGTCGGTTCACATCCGGAAGCCAAAAACGCCATCACGCACTTTAACACCCTGCGCACTGTAAAGGATCGGGCACTGCTTGAGGTTCAACTGGAGACCGGTCGACAACATCAAATCCGTGCTCACATGGCCTGGCTGGGACATCCGGTGATTGGCGATAGCCGTTATGGTACTGATGGCCCCCGCATGGGGCTACATGCATTGCGCCTGAGTATTACACGACCAAAGACTGGTAAGCGACTTACCTTCGAGACACCAGCACCAGATGAATTTCTTGATCTGCTCCGGTAGGTTTCTGGAAAATTATCATGTATATCGTACAAATAAAACCTATTGATACCTTACCTCTTCGTCAGGAAATTCTTAGGCCAAAAAGTCCACTTTCTGAATGTATCTATGAGGGTGATGATGAAAGTACCACAGTACATTTTGGTGCTATAGACGGTGGTGTTGTAGTTGGTATCGTCTCAATGTATCAGCGGTCTTGCCCAGAGATTTCAAATGCAGAAGGATTTCAATTAAGAGCTATGGCTACTGTATTAGCTATTCGTGGACAAGGAGTTGGTTCTAAATTGCTAAAGGAAGCTGAGGACTACGCAATAAATAAAGGTGCTAAATATCTATGGGCAAATGCTAGATCTGCAGCAATAGATTTTTATAAAAAATCTGGATACAGTATCAGCCCATTTAAATTTGAAATAGAAGGCATAGGCTCACATTATTTAATTAGTAAATTTGTAGCCTGACAGGGCCATGTTGGGTACGCTGTCATCTTTTTTTTAGGTGTTATCACCTTCAGGTGATTATTAAATCAGTCTGCTTTGAGCGGCTAACAAATTCAAGCCTCTGGCTGGACTTGAGCAGATCATTTTCATACAGTGGAATATCTTCCAAATCTCATAATTTTTTACGCTTTTTTGGAAGTATCTTACACATTATTGATATGTAAACGAGAGCCTTAAATGCACAATATTTGCCTTTCTAAAACGTGATGAAGTTCACATCTCAAACTGTATGACAGCCATGAGGTAAGGATAAACTGACAGCAAAAAAAATAGTTTAGGGTATACTCGTACTTAATAAAATCCATGATAGAGATTTCATTAATATAATAATTTACAAGAAATGAACCCGACGTCAAATATTTATCGGGCATAATAATTCAGGAGAACAAAATGGCTTATACATCAATCATATTTGAAAACGAAGAAACTGGTGCAATAAAAGAAGCCCCTGTTGGTTTTTCGTGGACAACATTCTTTTTTGGTTTTTTTCCGGCTCTGTTCCGAGGTGATTGGAAGTGGGGATTAATTATGTTTGCTTTATATCTGGTCACTTTAGGCTTGAGTGGTCTGATCTTTATGTTCATATACAATAAGTTGTACATTAAAGGTTTGATCAACGCTGGATTTAAAGCAAAGTCCATTGCCAGTGGTGATATGGAATTTGCTGCTAGTAAGCTGGGATTTGAAATTCCTGTGGCTCAAGCAGCATAAGCCTATCCATAGTAAAATAAAAATACATCCAGACACACTAATCAGTGGGTCTGGGCCTGTCATCTTCACAATAAAGCAAATAAGTGCCCCTCTAATGGGTATTACAATCCAAAACCTGGACTCATCAATACAATAGTATTGAATCATATGAATGATATAAATATAAAAAATAACTCAACGGTAACTCAACATCGCTTTGATTTTAATGGCTTTGTTGGTGAATATTCTAATATCTGGTTCGTAAATGGCTTGCTTAATCTACTGACCTTGGGTTTTTATTCACCATGGGCAAAGATCCGTACACAACAATATTTCTATGGCAGTACAAAACTGGCCGGCGGTAGTTTTCAGTTTCTTGCCAACCCCTGGGTTTTATTCAGAAATCGTTTAATTGCCGTCTTTCTGTTTATCATATTTGTGATTGCTGAGAACTATGCAGGTTTTTCCAGTTATGGCCTGATTGCTGCCATTGTTTATGTTGTCTTTATTGCAGCTTATATAGCTTTTTCACCTATTCTTCTGGTTCTTATGGCTTCCTTCAGGCTTAGATTTTCAGCCTGGCGTGGCATTAACTTTAAATTTAATAAAGATTATAAGGGAGCATATCGAGTGTACCTTGGGCCAACCCTTTTGGTTGGTCTGGTAGTCGCATGTATTATTGCACCATTTTTTTATGGTACAAGTCCTGATGAAAACAGTTTGGATTCCAATGTTGCAGAAAGTGCCAAACATTCAGCAGATGTTGATTCAGGTGTAGATGAAGCAGATGCTGAAGGCTTAGAAGATACAACAAGCACTATTTATGACAATACTGAAATTGATATTAATGCAGAGGATGAATATTTAACAGAGGAGAATGGCGAAACCGAAGAAGATACTCCAATTAACCCCTATTATTTTTCTCCTGCAATCTTTTTTACTCTAGTCCTATTTGCCTTAATGCCTTATTTTGATTTTATCAGCAATCGATTTTTAGCGAGAAATGTTAACTTCGGTACGGCATCAGCACGATTTCATGCGACGCAAAAAGATTACTATCGGATCTATGGTATTTGGTATTTATCTACACTGCTATTTGCAGGCCTGATTGCTTTGATAGGATATATCAATAGTACCAGCCTGGTGGTTATGTTAATAATAGCAGCAATAAGCTATTTTCCACTGAGTCGAGCCTATTTGTCGACCCGACGCTACAATCTGTTATTTGGTAATCTTGAAATTGGTGATGGACATAGATTTCTGGCTAATACTGAGTTTTTGTCTTATTTCTTTCTGGTGTTGACCAATAGTTTTGCAGTCGCCTTATCATTTGGTTTAATGGTACCCTGGGCAAAAATACGCACCGCGCGTTATTATTTAATGCACACACAATTACTTGCTAATAGTGATCTGAATGAATTTATTGCTGGGCAAAAAGAGGATGCTATCGCAATAGGAGAAGAAATTAGTGATGTCTTTGATCTCGAATCTGTATTGTAGTGAAAATATCTGGCATTTACTATAATGGTAAGTTATCACAAAGCCACAACTGTTCATTATATATTGATGAACAGGAATGTTTTGTGTTTGAGGATAATTTAATTGATAAAATGCCAGTTCGAGAGACTAAAATTTCACCCCGTATTGGTAATAGTAGCCGTTATATTTATTTTTCTGATGACTCCTATATTGAAAGTAATGATAATGACATCATTGATATCATTGAACAGAAATTTCAGGAAAATAAACGCCGCTTTAATGTTCATCGTTGGGAATCAAATAAAAAACTCATATTTGTCCTATTCTTTATAACACCCATTTTTATTTATATATTGCTCCAATTTGCTATACCTGCAAGCAGTCGACATATAGCTAATATGCTACCCGCTGAATTTTCTAGTGTAATGGCTGATGGTATGTTGGAGCAAATGGATAAATATTTGTTTTCTGCCAGTGAGCTAAGTGAAGAACGTCAGGAAAGTCTCAGAAAACAATTTCTTGTACTAACCAGGGGCAATGAAGCTTTTCAGTTTAAGCTTTATTTTAGAAAAGGAGAGGCTATTGGTGCCAATGCCATGGCATTACCTGATGGCAGTATAATATTTACCGATGAGCTGATAACAATGACGAATGAGGATAAAGAAATTCAGGCTGTTATGCTGCATGAAATTGGTCATATTGTCCATCGTCATTCTTTACGAAAAATTATTGAAACAGGGTTCCTTATGTCATTGTATTTATGGCTCACTGAAGATCTGGAGTCTATTAATGCATGGATCACTACACTGCCGGTATTATTCATACAAACCAGTTATTCCCGTGAAATTGAAACAGAAGCCGATAGCTATGCCCTGGATCAGATGCTGGCAAGAAATATATCACCAAAATATTTTGCTGATTTTTTTATAAAAATTAAGCAAAAAAGACACGAATATGAAAAACATTCTGAGAGCAATAATCAGGATAGCAATGTTCAGGACAGCAAAGAGCAAGATGAATGGAAAATTCTTGACTATTTATCAACACACCCTGGTCTTAATGAAAGAATACAACGTTTTCAGGATGCTGCGAGGTATTGAGTGATGAACTATTATGCAGCACTTTTATAGAAGCGCTGAGAAGTATTAGCACAATAATGAGTAACTTCTCCAAGTCTTTCCTTAGTTCTTATATTTAAACAAGCTGACGTTAAGATATTTAAAAATACCAAACAACTTTAGAGCTATTAAAATTAGAGCTATTAAAAATATGCAAACATTAATCGCTGAATTTGAATATGATCGATCATTTATAGGAATAATTATTATTATAATTTCGGGCATGATTTCTGGTTTTTTATTCACTGCTGCAGGTTATTTAAATCAGTTTCAGAACGCTGTGACTTTATCTATGGCTATTATCTGTGACGCTTTTTTTATTTATGGCATTTTATTAATGCGTAAGAAATTGTTTGGTATTAATACAATTTCAATATTACACAATGAAATAATTATACCAAAAAAGGGATTGTCTACAGGTACAATACACATCCCATATAGTGATATTAAATTCACTGACGATGTCTTTGTTAAATCGAGACGAAAACTGGAATTTTTATTTCATCATAATTCTTATAAAATATTAATGCTTGATAGTAATTATTTTGATAGTAACAGCAAATATATCCAATTTCTACAGCATTTGAGCACTAAAATAAAAGTCATTACCAATGAAACTTTTAAACCAGAAATCAAAAATATAGACAAAATTAATCAAGAAGAACATCTTAAAAAAATATTACGTCAAATTGATAACTCTGAATTAACTGAAAATGATAAACAAAAGGCAAAAGCTGATGTTTTTAAAGTTGTCCATTCTTATGATGAAGTTAAAGAAAAACTGAGTGAGGTTTTAAAAGAAAAAGATAATTTATTTCTTGATATGAAAAAAACAACTAAAATGCGGTTAAAATACATTAATTTATTTATATCTATTTTATTTGTAATAGTTTTTCTGTATTTTTTTTTCGTAAAGGTCTTTTCCACTTAGACTTCATTTTAATAGGCATCAGGATTAATTAAAATTTATGTGCTTATGAATGAAGATCTACATTACAAATATGATTCTTCTTAAGCGGCTCTGAGGTATTCATTGAAGGTTTATAGCCTTTATGTGTAGTTGTGGTATAAACTTTTTCATCAATAAAGACTTTGACGAGTTCGTTATCTAATAAGCCATGAGAGGTTTCTGTCTGAATAATATCCAGAGCCTTCTCAGTATTAAGGGCTCTTTTATAAGGCCGGTCAGTGGCAACCAGTGCGTCAAAAATATCACATATTGCCATCATTCGTGACGGCATGGAAATATCTTCTGCGGTTAGGCCATAGGGGTAGCCTTTGCCATTTAGTTTTTCATGGTGAGCTGAGGCTATACCGGGGATATTGCTGAGATCGGCTGTCCAGGGGATCTGCCTGAGAAATTTTAATGTATGCAGGACATGTGACTGAATTTCTTTACGTTCAACATCAGTTAAAGTGCCTTTTTTGACTGAAAGTGCGAGAAAATCGCTTTCTGAAATAATATAGCCAGACTTGCCGCCTAACTCCTTATAGGGAAAATCTTTAAGTGCCATAAGATGGCTGAAGTTGCCATCGGGTAAAATAGTGGGTTCGTTGGCCTCCATTATGGCCTGAAGGTGTTGTTCCAGGACATCAATCTGTTGTTTCAGTTGCTTATGAACAGATTGAATTTGCTCTATCGGGGAATGGGAATGATGCAGATGTAATTCCTCTTCCAGGGCTTGACGTTTTAGTCGCTCTTTTTCCAGCTCAAAACGATATTGTAATAGTTCCAGTCGATTTTCAGGAAGCTTCTTTTCTTTAACAAGGACATTTTCCCTGACGCCGACCTTGCCAAAATCATGTAGCAGGGAAGCATAGCGAATTTCTCGCAACTCAGTGTCAGAGTAGTTAATTTGCCGGTAGTCATGATGTTTCGAAGCATTCATGCGCACGGCTAATGTGGTGGTCAGATCGGCTACACGAAATGAGTGCCCGCTGGTGGTTGGATCTCTTTGTTCAATTGCTGTAACCGAAGCCTTAACAAAACCCTCAAATAGATTGTTAATATTTTCCAGCAGTATGGCATTTTCTATGGATATCGCTGCCTGGCTGGCCAGAGCACAGAGCAAATGACAGATTCCTGAGTCAAAAGGAATGACATGTTTTACAGTAATTTCAGGTGTTGTTAATTTAATATCACGCTGATTTTTTCGATTAATAAACTGAAGTACACCAATCACCTTATTTTCATGGTTTGTAATTGGTACGGCTAAAATTGAAATGGTGCGGTATTTCAGCTCGATATCAAGAGAAGAATCAAACTGGAAGGGTTTACTGGTAAGGATGTGATAAGCATCATCAATAATCACTTCCTGATTATTTAATGCGGCATAACCGGCAATGGAATTATTATTTAATGGAATTTGAAATTCATCCATTTTACAATCCAAAGTATCATTAAATGATAATTTAAAAATTAATTTTGGCTGCTCTTCATCCTGCTTATCAACCAGATATAAAGAAACGGCATCACAATCTGAGAGGTTTTGAGATTCATGTAAAATCCTTTTGAGTAACACGCCCAGGTTTTTTTCTTTTGAAAGTGCGATGCCAATTTCATTTAATTGAGTGATTCTTTTGTGTTCAAAACTTAATAAATTATTGGTCACACTATATTGTTGTTTAAGATGCAATTGCTGACAGGCAAAGCCAAGAAGCTTGATTGTTTCACGTTTTGGGAAGCCAGTGGGCAAGAGTAAATCGGTATTTATTTCAAGGTGTTCTTCTGAAATACTGACACTATTCCAGAGATATTTGCTCCAGTCTGTAAATGAGGCTATTTGTAACAATTGAGCGTCAAAAATAAAGAGACAGTTGGGATAATTACTTAATTCATCAGGTGAGCTGATACAAACCAGATGAATTTGTGAGTTGTTAAAATCATCATGGCTAAATTTGTGGTTAAATTTTTCTCCATGAATAATAAAGATTGGTTCATCCAGAAGGTTTTTTTTCATAGCAATACAAACTCATAATGTAGGGGAACTATTTATCCTAAGTATAAACCAAAAACAGTACTTTAATAAAATAATGAATTCAGATAGAATAATTGACTAATTTAGTATGTAATTAATTACAAGAGAAACGATATGTCAGATTCACCCGGTTATAATCTTAATTGCCAGAAATGTCAGGTGCCCTATAAACTGGATGATGTTGCTTTTGATCAATCCTGTCAGAATAAACATACATTTTTATTTATATGTCCGGGGTGTGGGGATTATAAAGCTACAGCAATGACCAATGTTCCTCAGGAACAATGGCAAGAATTTGTGCCTGCAGATGAGTTGGATGAGCTAATACAAAAACATGCTGAAGCCATGAAAAGTCATTAACAGACTAACGACTACAGACATTCTTCACCTGATCCTGTAAAGAGCATGGCAGGCTGTACAAGTGGATAGTATTTTGTTCAATTGGGACAGGCTATGTTCTTTATCACCTAATGACTCAGCATCCATTGCCATTTGATCAAAGGCTTTATGAGTTGCCAGGCCCATTTTTTTTGTGGCCAGTGGTAATTTTCCCGTCAGTCCTGCAGGGACATGGCCCAGATCAGCAGAGCCTACTTTTCTGGCGGCAAGGGCAATTTGTTGCATATCGTCCTTTTCAATGCCATCAGTGATCTGCTGAACTGCTATTAAAAAATTTCTCATTTCATTTAAGAAAAAAGTCTGCTCAGAATCTTCAAGCAGAATTGTGGTTCGACCATCCGGGGCAACTTCTGTCTTGCCGCTGAAGATAAACTTGTAGGCAAGAGCCGTTGCAATGAGGCTCATAATTAAAAACAGCACCCATGGCAATCGGGCCATATTAATGGATGCCTTTTTTGTTTAAAATTTTGCCGTATTCTTTATCGGTACCGTTAATATGTTTGATCAGCCAGTCTTTAAGAAATTCAAGTGTTTCGTTAATAGTCAATTCAGAGTCTTGTTTGTATTGCTCAAGAAACAAACTGACTTTATCGATGAATTTTTGATGCAATAATTTGTGAGCCTCAAGATCAGCATAATCATTATCTTCCAGAAGTTTTTCTTCTTTTTTAAAATGAGTTTTTGTGTAATCAACCAGCTCTTCTAATGCCTTTTCTTCAAATTCTCTGCCTGTATAATAATGTACTGCAGTTTGCAGCTGGTTGATTAAGTTGAGTAACTTCTTGTGGTCATTGTCCATTTCTTCAATACCCACGCTGTATTCATCCTTCCAGAGCAGATAACGGTTTGCAGCCATTTTGTTATGAATAAATGGTATGGCAATGACGATGATTAACATGATCCATGGTAAGGGGTGAGTTGGCCCCATTAGAAAGCCCAGGCCAACCATGACAACTGCGGTGACTGTCAATAGAACCATGCCAAAAGTACCTAATGTTTTGAACATTATTATCTCCTAAAAGTGAACCTTAATTTTTTGTAACTATTAAACATATTTGTTTTTGCTTCATAACACGCTGAATAGTTACATTGTTTATTTAATGACTGGTGCCTTCTTCAAGGTGTGTTTTATTATAAACATTATATTTTCCGGAAGGCTTTTTCATGGGTAAGCGGGTGACTTCTTTAAGTGTTAATGCGTCATAGACAATGATAGCTCCATCGTCTTCCCATATGCTCAGTAGTGCATATCGCCCATCTTTTGTAAATTCAACATGTGCGGCTGTTTTGCCGGGAGCAGGTTGTAAAGTCTTAACAATTTCCAATGTTTTTTTGTCAATAATATGGACTAAATCTTTATGGGGGCCAAAAAAGACATCAACCCAGGCGTAAGGACTTTTTTCATGACTGCGCATAAAAAATCCAGGTCCTTTGGTTTTTATTTTTTTAATGGTTTTCCAGTCTTTAGTATCAATAATAGAGACCACACCTTCTTTTATATTGGGTGTTGCAATAATTCGAGTGTCTTTATATTTCCAGCTGATACCTGAACTTAAATGCGGCATACCGGGTAAGTCAATGTTACTGACTTTGCGGCCGGAAGTTATTTTTATTACCTGTCCGCCTTGTGGAAAACGTTCACCTTCAGGCCGAGCGGCTCCTATAATATAAGTGTAGTCCTGATTAAAGAAAAAATCATCCAAATAATTGCTGAGTTTGATACGGCGAATGCTGAATGGTTTTCCTGTGTACTCAGGCATTTCATATCGATAATCATGAACAAAGACTTCTTTTTCAATATAGGGGATCTCCCAGACTTCAGGAAAATCTTTTAAAGCCAGGATAAAACTTTTTCGGGGGGCTGCAGTGTAAACTGCACTCACCCGGGAGCTTTCACCAGCTTCATTTACTACGGGAATGAGTTTTATGGGTGATAAATCATGAGCACTTAATATGACTGCGGTATGAGGCAGGGTATTACCGGCAATAATAAACTGACCATCATCTGACACAGCAAGATTTCTGGTGTTGATCCCCACTCGAATGTCAGCAATAATTTTGAGGTTATAAATATCAAATTTAGTGATCCAGCCATCACGTGAGGCAAAAAAGACATAGCGGCCATCTTTTGAATATTTGGGACCACCGTGCAGGGCGTTATGAGTTTTTAAGCGGTAAATCGGTTCAAATGTATCGCCATCAAGTAAGGTGACATGATGATCTCCGATTTCAACCACTAAAAATAGATTTTGCATATCAGCTTTGAAAACAGGTGTATTGCCTAATGATTCAGGTGCATGAGATATTTTATGACTTTGTTTAATAGCACTCATGTCCCATTTGGGAGAATGGATGGGTTTGGTATAGATATAATCGACCAGGGCACTAATTTGTGGATCTGATAGCGTTTGCCCAAAAGCAGGCATTTGAGTAGCAACACGGCCATTTTTTATTACCAGGCTTGCTGCTTCAGGCTTTAGTCGTTTGAAGCTTTGGGGGATCAGTGGTGGACCGACAATGCCGAGTCTGTCTTTGCCGTGGCAAGAGGCACAATGCTTCTCAAAATCATTCTTTACTAAATTAGAGCTAATGCTATCAGCAGAAGCATTGATTGCAAATACATTTATGATCAGAAAAAGTGCTATAAGAAAAATTGAAGAAATTTTCATAAAGTGATACTTATTTTAAAAAATGATATTTATAAGAATGTCAGGAATTATAGCTCTAAGTTTAATCAGTTCCCTTGATAAGCATCAATGGCTGTTTGAGCATTTTAAGTTATGCCTATTTTTAGGTTATGCCTATTTTTAGGTTATGCCTATTTTTCAGGCTATGCCTATTTTTCAGGTTATGCCTATTTTTCAGGTTATGCCTATTTTTCAGGTTATGCCTATTTCTTCATCACTCAAATAACAGGCGGGATCTTCAGCCCAAAAGTTATCAGTGGTCTGCCAGGCTCGAACTCGGGTATTACCATTGCAGATCCTAAGATATTGACATTCAGCACAGCGGCCTTCGACTGGACGTGGGCTTTGTTTAAGACCTGCCATCAGGGGATCGGATGTATCCTGCCAGATTTCTGAGAAAGGGCGATCTTTTACATTACCCAGCGAATAATTCCACCACATGGTGTCAGGGTGAACCTTGCCAAGATTGTCAATATTAGAGATATTTACTCCGGATGAATTTCCGCCCCATTGATCCAGCCTGGTTTTTATCGCTTCTGCTTGCTCAGGATAGTGTTCTTTAACCCAATGATAAAGATAAAGACCATCAGCATCATTATTTCCCGTGACATATTCCCGGTGAATGCCCTGTTTAATTTCATTAACACAATGTTCAAATAAAAAGTCCAGAGATTGCCGGGTTGCAATATGATAAACATCATCTTTTCGATTTTTATTGCCTCGTCCTGCATAGTTTAGATGAGAAAGATAAAATTTATCAACCCCTTCATCTTCCATGAGCTGCAGCAGAGCCGGGAGTTCATCGGCATTATCCTGAGTCAGAGTGAAACGCAGACCCACTTTAATATTATGTTGCTTACACAGGCGTATGCCTTTGATTGATTCTTTATAGGCGCCTTCTTTGCGACGAAAAACATCATGTGTAGCTTCAATGCCATCAATACTGATACCTACATAATTGTAATCAACATCGGCGATCTGCTGAATATTATCTTCAGTAATTAATGTGCCGTTGGTTGAAAGCCCTACATAAAAGCCCATGTCTTTAGCATGGTGAGAGATTTCAAAAATATCATCTCGCAACAGGGGTTCACCACCGGATAAAATCAGGACAGGTACTTTAAATGCTTTTAAATCATCCATTACTGTAAAAACTTCATCGGTGGATAATTCACCTTTAAACTGGGTATCGGCAGAAATTGAGTAACAATGTTTACAAGTCAGATTGCAACGTCTGATTAAGTTCCATATAACAACGGGGCCGGGAGGATTACGCTTATCACCCAGAGGGGTTGGATTGATGACTTCATTTAGGTATTGAGAAATTCTGAACATATTTAATTGCTTATTTGCTTACTTATCTTAGTTATTTAGGAGAGTGTTCTTTCAGACGGAGGCCTGTCTTCTTTAATATTTGTTTGCTATAGAGCAGCTCGTAGCCAGCACAATGTTCACCTAATAAGGCGACTACTTGCTTAACTTTTTCAGCCACTTCATCCTTACTTTTGCCATGTAACATGGCAAAGAGATTATAGGGCCATTCAGGTAAAAAACGGGGCCGTTCATAGCAATGGCTGACAAAGGATAATGCGCCCAGCTGCTGACCTAATTCATAGACCTTATCGTCAGGTACATTCCAGACGGACATTGCATTTGCTGCATAGCCCAGTTTGTAATGATTTGGAACTGCACCAATACGACGAATCTGTCCTGTTTCAAGCATAGCTTGCATGCGTTGCATTAGTAATTCTGGCTCAATTTGGAGTTGTTGAGCAATTGCCTGATAAGGTTCTTTGACTAATGGCAAGCCAGATTGAGTAGCGGTGATTATTTTTCGATCCAGATCATCCATATTTTCTATTTATCAAAGCTCATTAATGGTTATAAGTAAAAAAGGATTCCTGGGTGCTTTCTCAGGCCTGGAAGTGCAGACCAACAAAGAATTCCTGTATTTTGGGCATATTATAAACTTTGAGCCCTGTTTTGTCTTCTATGGCCTGATTGGTAATATAAATTTTAGCTAACGATTCGGTTGCCAGAACATACCACATATTAAAGTCATGGTCACGTTCATAATTGTGGGCAACTTCGGGAAAGGAATTAACAATTTGAGTGACTTCTTCAAAGCGCTCTGCGGGTACACGGATTGCGCAGAGGCTGAAACTACCTCCGAGCTTCTGAATATCATACATTGGACCAAAGCGGGTGAGAGTCCTATTTTCTAATAAGCTATCAAGTCGTTTAAGCAGTTCGTCTTCACTTATCCCAAGTTCCTGTGCAATGATCTGGTAGGGACTATTATCAATAGGAAAATCACCTTGCAGATAATTAATAATTTTACGATCCGTCTCATCCATAGTTTGTTAGCCTTTGGTTAACCTTTTTGTTAACCAAAGGCACGATTAGTGAGTAAAGGAAATGAAAATTCATCTTCAAGGTTAGCCGGAGTGATTGGTAAGGATGATTTTTGTCCTGTGATAACTTCAGGAGTCTTAAGTGGTGAAATTGAATGGCTGATGATTTTATCAGAGTTTACATAACGGGCACCGCGTTGCTTAAAACATTGAGTACTGAACAGAGGTTTATGGTTAATATTCTGCAGTTCTAATATTTCAATAAGATCATCCAGGCGTTCTAAAACGGAACCTCTGTCTTTGCCATGGATCATAGAAAAAAGGTTGTACGACCACTCTGGCATTCTACGAGGGCGTTGATAACATAAAGTGACACATTCAAAAGAAGCAATACGTTGTGCAATATCATTGACTTGCTCGTCAGGAATATCCCAGACGACCATTGCATTGGCTTTAAAACCTAATTTTCGGTGGTTTACAACAACACCAAAGCGTTTGATTGTACCCATATCTTTTAATTGTTGAAGACGATTTAGAACCTTTTGCTCAGAAATCCCAAGCTGGAATGCAATGTCGGCAAAAGGGTGGGAAGTATATTCTAAGCCATCCTGTATTGCTGCAACAAGTTGCTGATCTAATATTTCTAATGTCATTTCATAATACCTGCTTCTTGACTGTTTAGAACCCTAGTTGAAACCCTGGTTAAAACCATAGTTAATATAATAGTTAATATAATAGTTAATATAATAGTTAACACCAAAGTGGAAACCCCAGATTAATATGGTAATCTTGTTCCATGGGCAGGTTCATTACGCTTAAACCTGTCTTTTGTTCAATATTCTGTAATACCTGTTCTACTTCAATTTGAGTACCAGCAGTTACAACAAACCAGAGGTTGAATTGATGTTCACGTTCATAGTTATGGTTGACTTGTGAAAAGCCACTGACAATATTGGCTACTTCGACTAAGCGACTTTCTGGTACTGCAATAGCGGCCAGTGTGCTGCTGCCAACTGCTTTAGGCCGAAATACGGGCCCGACACGACTGATCAGGCCACGTTTCTTCAGTGAACTCAGAGTCTTAATAATTTCCTGTTCACTGACAGAAAAACCTTTCAGGCTTATTTCTCTGGCTATCTCAGAATATGGCTCTGAAACCAGAGGAATGCCTTGCTGATAGTCATTGAGCAATTGTTTTTCTAAATGTGTAAGCATTTAATGACTCACCTGTCTATAAAACTGTTTCATTCTACAAGCCTATACGATGTGCACGGGATGTAAAGAATATACCACTGGGCTTTTTAGCGGCTATGCGTTTAACTTCTTTTAATGTCTGTGTGTCATAGACAATGATTTCATCATTGTCTCTGACGGAGACCCAGACATGTTCGCTTCTGGGGGTAAATTCCATATGTAAAATGCCTTTTCCCGGCTGGAACTGCTTGATAATTTTGAATGTTTCAGAGTCAATAACTTGTAATGTATTATTATCAGGGAAGGCAAAATTAACCCAAATTTGGCGATCATCTGGACTTGCCATGGCAAAGACCGGCTGACTATGTACTTTTATTCGGCTAACTTCTTTCCAGGTGTTTGTGTCAACCACCAGCACTTCATGCAGGCCGACAGCAGGCAGGAATGCATGATTTCCTGCAATTGCCCAGCCTTCCAGATGAGGCATTTTATAAACAGGTAGTTTTTTCTGACCTTTACCATAATGGCTCAGGATTTTTGTAGTGCCTTTTTCCGGGTGCCATAAATCCAGTAGACTGAGACCATCTTCTCCAAAGAGTCCAGCAATATAATAGCGGCCGTTGGCACTGATCAAACCGTCATAGGGTGCTTTGCCGACATTGTGATACTTTTTTATATTGGCGGAAGGGATAGTAAATTCATTTTTGTCAAACGGGGGGGCCATTTTGACTTGCCAGATTTCATTGCCGTCATAAAGGCTGTATACAAATTGGTTTCCCGGTGCATCAACCAGTCCGACTGTCTTTGAAGTCTGAGTGGATTGACCATAAGTCGCTGGGATTTTTGCTATGAGTGAAAGGTCATCAACAGCAAAAACATTAACGCCTCCGGGTTCATAATTAGAAACAGCAATATATTGACCATCTTGTGAAATAGCACCACCGATAGAATTACCAGATTGTAAAATTCGTTTACTGATCTTTCCTTTGAGTAAGTCTATTTTTGTCAGACCGCCATCCCGGCCAAACACAAAGGCGTATCGTGCATTTCGAGAGAATACTACAGAAGCATGGGACAGGTCTCCCAGACCTTCAACCCGGCATAAGACTGAAAGCGTGCTGTTATTGATAATTAAAACAGAACCATCCATGCGCTCAATAATAATACCCAGATCTCCTGTTGGTAAATCATTTGGCATATTGCAGGCAGAAAAACTTAATGAGCTGAATAGCAGGCTATAGACTGCAACAGCACTAATAAAAATATTTCTCAGTGGATTTTGCATGACAGTGTGGTTAATTATTGGCATCGATTAATCCTGGTGTTTTTACTGAATTCTGATTTGCCTTTTGACCAAGAGAGCCTAGCTGTAATTGTTCTACTATCCATTCAATCTCACTCTGTTTTAATAATGGCCCCCAGGGCGGCATTGGGGTGCCATGACGACCAAGGGTAACTGCATCAATAAGATATTGTTTAGGTAATACAGAAATTCGTTCAGGCAAAAGGGAAGGCCCTAAGCCTCCTTTAAGTGTCATGCCATGACAGGAACCGCAATCTTGCTGCACCATATAGGTCAGCTCTTTCTGCCGTTCGATGCTGATATCAGCTGTAGAATGAACAATGGAGTCCTGAGCAATCGATAAAACGGGTGAAGCCAGAAAAGCCGTTGTTGCTGCAGACAGCAGGCTAATGAACTTCAATATGTATTGTCTGTTTAAACTCATCGCCGAACTCTTGTTCCTGTATTACTATGAATCTGTTGTTTGGCCAACACTGTTTTGCTAAAAATGTTATAAGAAAATTAAAAACCTTTATCTAAGTGTCACAGTATCGAACCTTCAGGTTAACTGCTTTGATTTAGATCAAATAAGAAAAGGCTTTTTTAGGGTGTTTAAAATAGTTCAATTTTAATTAATATATTTAATTGATCTGGATCATTAAAAGCTTTGATTATAATACTAATTTACCTAATTAATCTGGGGTTTTATGGTGCTAAGTCATTGAAAATGTAGGGTAAGCATTACAAAAGAATTGATTATGGTTGATCTAAATCAAGGTATCGGGGCTTTTGACAGAGTTATTGTTACCCTGTGCTCAAAACTAATCTTTCCTTAAGAACTCGACTTTATACAGTGAAATAGGGTCACAGTTTTTAAGGTATTCCTCCAGGAGAGACAAAAACAATGAACATTTTTAAACTGGGTAAACTCACTGCAGCTGTTGCTTTAGCAAGTGCTATTACAGTACCTGCCGCTATGGCTGGCGCAGCGAAGCAACCGACATTATCGGAAGCGGACTTTGAGAAAGCTAAAACTTTATACTTTCAACGTTGTGCGGGTTGTCACGGTGTTTTAAGGAAAGGTGCTACAGGTAAAAGCCTGGAACCTAAGGAAACTCTGAAAAAAGGCCAGAAACGTCTTGAAAAGATCCTGACTTATGGTACTGAAGGCGGTATGAATAACTTTAATGACATCTTTTCTAAGGATGAAATTAAATTAATGGCAACCTATATTCAGATCACACCACCTGTGCCACCTGAAATGCCTCTCTCTTTAATGCAGGAACGCACCAAGGTTTATATTGAGCCTAAAGATTATCCTACTAAGCCGATGCATGGTCTGAACTGGGAAAACTTCTTTGTTGTTATCGAACGTGATGCTGGTAAAATTGCCATTATTGATGGTGACACTAAGAAAATCGTTGCGCATCTTGATGCTGGTTACGCAGTACACGTAATTAAAGGACAAGAGCATCACAATATTGATAAATCTGATGATGTTGATGGTCGTTTCTGGTACACCATTGGTCGTGACGGCAAGCTGAATAAATTTGATTTATGGCAGACACCGGACAAGATGTTAGTTGCTGAAACACAAATTGCTTATGATGCGCGTGATGTCGCAGTTTCTGGTGATGGTAAATACGTCATTGCCGGCGGTTACTGGCCTCCACATTTTGTTATTGTTGATGCAAAAACAATGAAACCTCTGAAAGTTGTTTCAACTCGTGGTATGAATGTTGATGGTGACTATGTTGAAGAGTCACGTGTTGCGGCTATTTACACTAATCCAAATGAGTCTTCATTCCTGGTTGCAGCTAAAGAACTGGGTCAAATGTGGCAGGTTAACTATAAAGATTTAGATAATCTGGATATCACTCAAATTAACTCAGCCAAGTTCCTGCATGATGGTTTCTATGATCCAACGGGTCGTTACTTCCAAATTGCAGCTAATGCCTCTAAGAAAATGGTGATTATTGATACTAAAGATGGCGGTACATTAGAAGCCATGATTGATGTTGATAAACTTCCACATCCTGGTCCTGGTGCAAACTGGATTGATCCTAAGTGTGGCCCTGTTGGCGGTACAACTCACCTTGGTGTGGGTAAAGTCTCAGTCTGGGGTAATGATCCTAAGGGTCATGCAGATCAGGCATGGAAACTTTGTTATGAAGTTGAAACTGATGGTGCTGGTGCATTCATTCGTACTCATGAAAACTCAGACTATTACTGGGCTGACCAGTTGAAACACCCTGAGCCAGAAGTACAACAGAGTGTTCAGGTGATCAGTAAGAAGACTCGTGAAATTGTTAAAACAATCCAGGTGACTAAAGAGAAAGGTAAAGCTGCTCTGCACATGGAATTTAACGATGCTGGTACTGAAGTCTGGGTTTCAGTCTGGAACCGTTCTGACAACAAGAACCCAACAGGTGAAATTGTGGTTTATGATGCCAAAACTCTTAAAGAGATTAAGCGCATTAAGGGCCTGACTACACCAACTGGTAAGTTCAACGTTTATAACCGTATTCATCACAAAACATAAGTGATACGTTTTGTAAGAATAAACGTGTAAAAACGTCAAAAAAAGGCGGATATAGTTTTCTATATCCGCCTTTTTTTTGCCATGGATAAGTAGTATTTTATAGTATTTATCTAATCTATTGATTTAAAACAGTATTCTCATGAATGTAGGTGCTCTCTACGGGAAATAAGAGACGAATATTGTTTTAAATCAAGGATATTTTTCTTATAAAAAGAGAAGCTACTATTTCCTTATATTAATAGGGTTTTTTAGATCGAATTATTCAGAATAAAATGGGTAGGGATTATGAATTCACCAAGTTTTTTACGCCGTAAACTCTTTTTGGGAGTTTCTGTTGGTGCGGCAATCTTCTTCATTATTTTAGGTATTGTTCTCTGGGGCGGTTTTAATACCGTTTTAGAATTAACCAATACCGAGAAATTTTGTATCTCCTGTCATGAGATGGAAGATAATGTGTATCAGGAATATAAAACCACCATTCATTATGCCAACCGCTCTGGTGTAAGAGCAACCTGTCCTGATTGTCATGTTCCCAAGGAATGGGTTTATAAAATGAAGCGTAAAATTCAGGCTTCAAATGAAATCTATCATAAGATATTAGGGACTATTAATACCCGGGAAAAGTTCCAGGACAAACGTCTGCAACTGGCAACTAATGAATGGAAACGAATGAAAGCCAGTGATTCAAGAGAATGTCGTAATTGTCATGACTTTGAGTCTATGAGCATTGCCTATCAAAAACCTCGTGCCAGAAAACAACATCAATTTGCTTTGAATAATGGCAATACCTGTATTGATTGTCATAAGGGTATTGCCCATATTATGCCAGAAGGCATTGATGAAGATTGGCTGGAAGAATTTTCTGCACCTGATCCTTCTCACGCTAAGCCTGATGCGACTCTGAAACAACCGATTAATGACAAGCAGAAGAAACTTCTGGAATTATCAAATAATCCACCCAAACCTAAAGTGATCACTAAAACAATCATTAAAGAGGTTCCTGGTGAGTGTAAGGCTGGTGATGTTGCTCCTTCAGGTGATGCAGCTCCCGCCAATGCAGGTTTTGGAATTGACTGGAATGATGTACCTGATCGTCAGGTGACCATCTTCTATCCGGGCCAGGCCTCAATGGAATGGATCTTTAAGGGCAGTGAACACGGTGGTAAGCGCCCATTTATGGCCGGTGATACCTGTGCCAGTTGTCATGATAAAGAAACTGCTGATATGGGACAGAAAATTGTTACCGGTGAGAAACTGGAGCCGACTCCTATTCCAGGTAAACGCGGTAGTATTGCAGTTAAAGTTCAGGCTGCCCATGATGATGACTATCTCTATATGCGCTATGAATGGGAAGACAGCGAACATACTCCCGTACCTTTTGCCGATGGTGGAAAAATGGACCCTGATAATCAGGTGAAATTAGCCCTGATGCTCACTACGGACGATACTCTGTATGCTGATAGATCAGGCTGCTGGGGAACATGTCATCACGATAATCGAAATATGCCAGCAGCCCCAGAGCAGTCAGCCATTGATGCTTATGAACAAAAAGGCCAGGTTGACATGACGCAGGGTATTACTAAATATACTACTGAAAGTCGTACCAAGGTTGAAATTAAAGGTCGTCGCGGCAAAGTTCTGGGTGGTTGGGATAAGCTTAAATCAGAAGATGAAGTCAAGCTTGAACTGACAGAAGGGCGCTTTATGGATCTTTACCGTTATCAGGCCGGCACTAATAAGTCTGAAAATGGCTCGATTCTGGCTGAACGTACTTTGTCAGAAGGCGGCGTTGAATTCACCTCATCAAAACAGGGCAATATCTGGGTTGTTGAGATGAGACGTAAGCTTAAGGCTGAAGCTGCCGATGATATCCAGCTGGATATGGCAAAAGTTTATAACCTGGGTTTCGCTATCCATGATGATTATACTGATGGTCGATTCCATCATGTTTCTTTAGGTTATAAGCTGGGTTTTGATAATACTGATGCTGAAATTAATGCTGTGAAAAAACAGGCCAGTGCTGTGGCTGCTCCAGCAGCAGCCATGACAGGTGATGCACCTGCAGTGACTCCAGCAGAGTCTTCAGGTATTGACTGGAGCAAGGCTTCTTCTCGGGATGTCACATTGTTCTATCCCGGGCAGTCATCGATGGAGTGGATTTTTAAAGGTAGTGAACACGGTGGTAAACGCCCATTTATGGCGGGTGATACCTGTGCCAGCTGTCATGATAAAGAAGCAGCAGATATGGGGCAGAAAATTGTTACCGGTGAGAAACTGGAACCCACTCCGATTCCTGGCAAGCGGGGCAGTATTCCTGTTACCATTCAAAGCATGCATGATAATGACAAGTTATACATGAGATTCCAATGGCAGGACACCGAGCACGCTCCGGTACCTTTTGCTGATGGTGGTAAAATGGATCCCGATAATCAGGTCAAATTAGCCGTCATGTTTGCCACCGATGATGTGCTTTATGCAGATAGAGCAGGTTGCTGGGGAACCTGTCACCATGATAATCGCGGTATGCCTAATGCACCGGAACAGTCTGTTATTGATGCCTATGAGCAAAAAGATCAATTCAACAGCTCAGATGGTATTACTAAATACCTTACTGAAAGTCGTACTAAGGTTGAGATTAAAGGTCGTCGTGGCAAGAAGTTGGGCGGCTGGGATAAGCTGAAAACACCGGATGAAGTTGCTTCGGAAGGTGCCGATGGTCATTTCATGGACGTACATCGTTATAAGGCTGGTGAGAAAATCTCTGAAAATGGCGCAATTCTCGTTGATCGTATTATGGAGGGGGGCCAGGATATTGAATTCACTGCCAATTTAGCAGATGGTACCTGGACAGTTGAGATGGTTCGTGAGCTGAAGTCAGACAAAGCCACTGATTTGAGTTTGGAATTAGACAAGGTGTATAATTTTGGCTTTGCTATCCATGATGATTATAGCAACGGTCGCTTTCATCATGTTTCTTTAGGTTATAAATTAGGTTTTGACAATGGCGAAGTTGATCTGAACGCTACTGCCAAATAGTTTTACTTCCCGCCAGTAAAAAATCCAGCCAGCTTGTTTTAAGTGGCTGGATTTTTTTTGCTTTTTTTTTCGTAACTTTCCAGAATATCCATCTTTTGCCCGATTTCTGCGTTATTTGCGTAATCTACCCACAAGAAGGGGCACTTAGAAATGCTCACATAGACTTATATAGTTACACAATGCCTATGGCACCTATAAAGGGCCCTGCAAAATCGTGAAAATCTAAACATACTGAAGAGTTACAAATATAAAATGACTGTTAATTTCTGGCTGGAACAATTGGAATAAGATTCAACTGAGCTTGAGGGATGAAATAATACCAACTACACTTAAGTGATAATAATAACAACCACTTAAAAAAGCTTGGTAAATAAGCTTACTTTAATTAACTTATGATGCAAAATAATAAAAAAATACTTCTTATCGATGATGAACAAATGTTTCGTGACAGCATTCGTTTTTTTCTCGAAGATTGTGATTATCAGATTAGTGAAGCTGAAAATGGTCAAATTGGTATAGAAATGATTATGGAACAGAGGCCTGATTTGGTATTAATGGATCTCTATATGCCTAAGATGACTGGGCTGGATGTTCTGGCCTGGGTAAAAGAGAATGCAATCGATATACCCATTATTATTATCTCTGGAGCAGGCGTGATTTATGATGTCGCGGAAGCCTTGCGTCAGGGAGCCTGGGATTATATTTTTAAGCCGATTGAAGATCTTTCTGTTCTGGAACATGCAATTAACAAAGCATTAGAACGCGTAGAGCTCATTAATAATAACCGGAATTATCAATTACATCTGGAAGATGAAGTAGAAAAACGCACACTGGCATTAAAACAGGTTAATTCGGATTTATTGCGCAAACAGCAATGTATTGAGCTGGCAAGTTTAGAAGAGCAAATATTAGGTCAATTATTAAAACTTACACTGCAGTCAAAAAATGAAGCAGAATTTTTGCCCTCAGCATTTAAATTAATTGTAAAAAATCTTTCCTGGAAGACGCAAGATGTTGGAGGGGTACTCTTTATTAAGCCAGCGATTATTGACTCGAAATATTCCAGTGCAGATAAAGTATTGGTTCATGAGCATACACTACAAATCATTGAGGAGCTTTATCCCTCAAAAGAGCAACAGAAAATATACAGTAACCAATCATTTGTCAGTTCACTTTTAAAACAGTGTGATTCATACGATGCTTATCACTCAGTTGAGCCAGGAGATGAAGAGTCTAAGAAAAAATATTGCACCGCAGCAGTTTTTTTAAAAAAAACATTGCATGCTGTATTTGTTATTTTTTATCCGGAAACTTTTTATGCCCAAAATGATAAAAAGCAGCTTATGATAAAAATTTCAGATATTTTGAGTATGGGTTTAGCCAAGTTTGAGGCTGAAAAAGAAATACAATACCTGGCCTATCATGATGCATTAACTGGCTTGCCTAATCGTTCGATGTTATTGACTCGCTTGGAGCAGGATATTGCTATAGCTGAGCGCCATGGTTGGCATGGTGCATTGATTTTTGTTGATCTGGATCGCTTTAAATACCTTAATGATGCTTTAGGACATGTTATTGGTGATGAACTTTTAAAACAAGTGAGTCAACGACTTAAGAAACTAATGCGATCAGATGATATGATTGCCCGTTTAGGTGGTGATGAGTTTGTTATTCTTACCCTGGAAGAGCAAACATCAATTGATGCATCTGTTTATCATGCTCAAAAAGTTGCTGAAAAAATAGGTAAAGCATTATCTATGCCTTATGTGCTTCTTGAAAATGATTATTATTTAACAACCAGCCTTGGTATCAGCTTATTTCCTGTCAAAGGAGAAAGTACCACTGATTTATTAATGCATGCTGATGCGGCAATGTACCGTGCAAAAGGGGAGGGTGGTAATACCAGTAAGTTTTACAAACCTGATATGCAGCAAGCGGCAAATGAGCGTTTGAGTATTGAAAAAGATATCAGAATCGCCTTATCAAATAATCAAATGATGCTTTATTATCAACCACAGGTTTTAATCAGCAGCAGTGAAATTATTGGTGCAGAAGCCTTATTACGCTGGCAGCATCCAACACGAGGCTGGGTGTCACCCGCCAGTTTTATACCCGTTGCAGAAGAAACCGGTATTATTCTGGATATTGGTGAGTGGGTGTTAAAAACGGCGGTTGCACAAATGAAACAGTGGTATGAGCAGGGTTTGCTAAATGACTTTGATCAGATCGCAGTGAATATCAGCCCACTTCAGTTCCGCCAGAATAATTTTGTTAATTTGGTGAAAACAATATTGTCAGAAGCACAATTGCGGCCATCTTTATTAAAAATTGAATTAACTGAAGGGGCGGTTATTGAGAGTATCGATGATATTATTGAAAAAATGCAGCAATTAAAAGCATTGGGTATTGGATTTTCTCTGGATGATTTTGGAACCGGGTATTCATCGCTCAGTTATCTGACAAAACTACCCATTGATCAATTGAAAATTGATCAATCGTTTGTACGAGATATTACCACCGATCAAAATGATGTGGCTATTATTGAAACTATTATTGCCATGGGCAATCATCTGGGACTTGATGTGATTGCTGAAGGGGTTGAATCTAAACGTGAAATGGAGCTGTTGCAAAGTAAAGGCTGCTTATCTTATCAGGGTTATTTTTTCAGTAAAGCCGTGAGTGCACCTGAATTTGAAAAATTCTTACATAAACGTAATAGCATAAATGAATAGAGAACGAGTTCTTATTGTTGATGATGATCAGGAATTATGGACGGCTTACCAAACTGTCCTGGCACCTAAGCCTGTTCCAAAAACTGAACTTAAGCAGTTACTGGATATGTTTTCTAGTGATGATGGCTTAGATAAAGCAGATGATTACACTCATTCTGAGGATTATGAGTTATCTTTTTTTGCACAGGGTAAAGAGGCATTTGAGCATATACTGGAAGAAAAGTCCTCATGTCGAATGTATGCAGTGGCCTTTATTGATGTGAGAATGCCGCCAGGCTGGGATGGGATAAAAACAGCACAGAAAATACGGGCAATTGATCCTGAAATTGAGATTGTAATTGTCACAGCGTATACTGATGTGCCAAGAAGCCAGATTGTTCGAGATATTGGTGCACCGGATAAACTATTATATTTGAGAAAGCCATTTGACAATGAAGAGTTGACACAGATAGCATTACAATTGACGACAAAATGGAAACTTTATAAGCAGGAAAGACAACAGCGTCATGATATTGAAAAACTGCTTTATGAAAATCAACAGGGCAGACATTACCTTAGCGGTATTATTGATTCCATGCCCTCAATGCTCATCGGGGTTACTGGAGAAGGGTATATCACTCACTGGAATACACAAGCTGAAGAATTTACAGGTATTCCCTATGAGGCTGTGCTTAATCAACCGATAGAAATAGTATTGCCTGCCCTGAAAGGTATCAACCATTTGATTTATCATGCAGCAATTCGCTCAACCGTGGAGAAAAAAGAAAAATTTTCTTTTGATTATAAGGGCAAAATTTTAAAAAACGGTCAGAATGCCAGCAAAAAAAAATCAATACTCTGTGACATTATTATTTATCCACTTTCTATTTCAGAAGAAAATAATACACTAAAAAGCAGTGCAATAATTCGTATTGATGATATTAGTGAAAAAGTGAGGCTGGAAGAAGCTCTATTGCAGTCAGATAAAATGTTAACGGTGGGCGGATTGGCAGCGGGCATGGCTCATGAAATTAATACCCCCTTGGGCAGCATTATTCAAAATGCTCAGGTTATTGCTAATCGTATTGCCCCTGATAATAAAAAAAATCAGCAGCAAGCTGATGCATGTGGCACCGACATAAAAAATATTTATGACTATCTGCTGCAGCGAGGTATTATTCAATTGCTGTCGGGCATCAGAGAATGTGGTAGCCAAACTTCTAAACTGGTCAAAGGTATGCTGAGTTTCAGCCATCAGAGCAGTGCAACGGTGAAGGAAAATCTAGCGGAATTAGTTGATGAGGCCATTCATTTGTCAATGAATGATTATGATATGCAGAAAACTTATCGTTTCCGTGATTTTGATATAGAAACAGATTATGATTCATCTATGCCACCTGCGACCTGTATAAGAAGCAAGATTGAGCAGGTTATTATGAACTTATTAAAAAATGCAGCACAGTCAATGCAGAATATGCCGGCAGGGCATAAACCCGCTCTCCATATTAAACTTTTTAAACAGGATTCATTTGCCTGTCTGGAAATAAAAGATAATGGACCGGGTATTAGTGAAGAAATTCAGAAAAGAATTTTCGATCCATTTTTTACAACTAAAGATGTTGGTGTTGGAACTGGTCTTGGGTTATCCCTATCCTATTTTATTGTGACAGAAAATCATAATGGATATATAAGTGTTAACTCAAAACCCGGTAAAGGAACCTGTTTTAAAATACAGCTTCCCTATGGTGACAGGTAAGCTAATGATAATTAATTGCAACTGATTTAAACCATTAGATACTGGAAAAAAATGACAAATGAAATAATTCATAGTGATGAATATAAGCAGCTTAATGATCAGATACAAGAACTTAAATATGAACTGGCTCAAGCCCAGAAAAAATTATTGAATCAGGAATTTGAAACAGGCATGGTAGAAATGTCTGTGGGTGTCTTACATAATATCGGAAATATACTGACCCCCTCTAAAATAGTTCTTTCAGTGTTGTTGAAACGTCTTGATGATAGTCCACTACGAAAACACATAAAAAAAATATTATTGCCTTTAGAGGAAATGATCCCGAGCTGTAATTTATCTGATAGTGAAAAACAAAAAATACTGAAAATTATACAAATTTTGCCAGATAGTCTGATTGAAGAATATGCTCAAAATATTAATGATATTGAAAAAATTCGAGATAAACAAGAGCATATTGCCAGTATTATTGCCTTACATATGCGATACTCCCATCTCAATGTTGATTATTGTGAAGTCAGTGTTTCTCAAATTATTGATGATGCCATTAGTATGCAAAGTGAATCTATCAGGAAACGGGGAATTACAATTAAAAAAGAAATTAATATTCTTCCACATTTAAAAATTCAGGAATCAAAGTTATTACAAATTCTGGTTAATTTATTAAAAAATGCCTACGAGTCAATTGACTTAAATCCTCAGAGTAAAAAAATTATTACTTTTCAATCCTATGTTGATGATTCTATAAAAAATGAAGATATGATAGTAATCAAAATAATCGACAGCGGGGTGGGTTTTACTCCGGAAATGGAACCGAATTTTTTTGATTTTGGTTATTCCACTAAAGAAGCCGGGTCAGGATTTGGTCTTCACTTTTGTGCTAGTTTTCTACACAATATTGGTGGACAGATCTCTGCTTTTAGTGATGGAGAAGGAAAAGGAGCAGATTTTACAATTTACTTACCCTTGAATTCATAAGTGAAACTGTAATTTTGGAGAAATATACTGCTTTATAATAATCGTGTTTTAGTCATTGATGATGAGCCTGGAATTCTGACAATATTTGAAACAGTGGTGACACTTTCAGATTTACATTCAGAATTAGATGAAAAAATAAGCACATTACACAGTTGGAAAGTCAGGTAAAATTATTGCAAGGCAATAGTTGACACTTTTTTTACTAGACTCTGGCCATCATAAACTTAGGATTAAAAAATGGATTACAATAATCGAGTTCTAATTATTGACGATGATCAGTGCATACTGGATATTTTTTCATCGGTATTAACAAATGCAGATGCACCTAAAAACTCAGAAAATCTGGCGAGCCTTGCAAAGCTTATGGAAGATGATTCTTCCTCCAAACACAATCGAATTCGTTGTTTTCAAGTTGACACTGCGCGACAGGGTGAAGAGGGTTTTAATAAAGTTCGTACCGCATTAGAACGTGGTAAACCATATAGCGTGATTTTTACAGATATGCGTATGCCTCCCGGCTGGGATGGAGCAAAAACTGCTCAGGAAATCCGTAAGATTGATTCTTTTGTAGAAATTATCGTGGTTACAGCCTATTCAGATACCAGTATTGCCCAGATTGTAAGACAGGTACGCTTTACTGATCGCCTGCTTTATCTAAAAAAACCTTTTGATGATGAAGAAATATTACAGTTATCTGATTCTCTCTCAATGCGTTGGAATCTGGAAGCAAAGGTTCGGGGCATGGTTTCTGCTTTTGAATTAATGATTGATAAATGCCATGAATTGAATATTTCTCAATACAGGGAAGATCAAATTTACCCTTTTTTAAATCAGGTGATTGAGCATATTTCTACCTTTTTAGAAACTAAAGATATTCTAATTGTTCGGGTTGAAGATGACAGGATTGCACTCAAAGTGGGCTTAGGCTGTTTTGAGGAAGATTATATAAAGAAAAATAACTTTGATAAAATTCTTCAGGATCTGGTTCACAAGGTACCTATGACGAATGTATTACAAACATCTGTCTATACAGTTGTTCCTATGTCAGGGCACCGCTGGCATGGTTTTATGATTGGCTTAACAGCGCAATTTGAAGTTGAAGGCACCAGTCTCTTATTAGGTACTCTGGCTCTAAATATTACAAAATTATTTGATATTATCTCTATGGTGACAAACTTACAAAAAATAAGCCACAAGCAAGGGCTTGAGATTATAAACCTTAAAGAACAACTCAAAAAATATAAGCAAACTCAATAATTCTGGAAGTATGGGTATTTCATCCATGCTACTGGTGCAGGTGCTCTACTCAATAGCACGAGTTAAACCAATTTTTTGAAGCCATTGCTCTGACGGGATAGGGCGGCTAAAATAATAGCCCTGTAAGTAATCAATGCCAATGCCGGTTAATTTATTTTTAATTATTTCTGTTTCAACAAATTCTGCAATAGTGGTGACATCAATGACTTGAGCAATTTGGTGAATAGACTCCACAATAGTGAGATCCAATAAATCGTCTTTAATATCCTTAACAATATCTCCGTCAATTTTCAAAAAATCAATGGGAAGCTGACGTAAATAACCAAAAGAACTCATACCTGAACCAAAATCATCCAGAGAGAAAAGACAGCCGATTTCTTTGAGTTTATGAATAAATTTAATGGCCTGGTGAAAACGAGAAATAGCTGCAGTTTCGGTGATCTCAAAGCAGAATTTATTAGGTGCAACACCGGTATTTTGTATCTCACGAATAAAAAACTCTGCTAAGTCAGTTTGTATAATTGTCTGGCCAGATAAATTAATACAAATGGTCGGTAATTGGTTGCCCTGTTCTTTAGCATGATTATTGGTAAGGAGCTGACAAAGGCGGGAAAAAACCCAGCAATCAATTTTATCAGCAATATTAAAGCGTTCAGCAACGGGCAAAAAAGAACCGGGTAATAACCACTCGGAGTCACTTTTACCGCGCATACGTATCAGTACCTCCCATATGGTATTATTTTTGTTTTGTGTGGCAACAATTGGTTGAAAAAACAGACCAAAATTGTCACATTCAAGGCTTTCATGAATTATAGAGGTCTGCATAATTTGATGATGCAGATCAATATCACTTTCTTTATTACAATTGATTAAATTGATCTGGTTACGCCCTGCATCTTTAGCACCGTAACAGGCAGCATCAGCCAGGCTTAATATTTCCTGGGGTGTTTGAATACTGTCTGTAATTAAAGTAATACCAATTGAAATTCCGATGCGAAACAGTTTTTTATTAAAGGTGAAGCGGAACTCATTGACCTCTTTAATAATATTTTCGGCAATATACTCTGCCTGCTCAACGGGACAATTTTCAACCAGAATAGCAAACTCATCACCTCCTAAACGAGCCAGCGTATCCCGGCTGCGAATTGATTCTGAAAGTTTGTGACTCAGTTGAGACAATAATTCATCACCAGCCAGATGACCGCAACTGTCATTGACCAGTTTAAACTGATCCAGATCCAGGAATAAAAGGGCGTGTTTTTGCGAGTATTGACGGGTTCGCTCAATTGCCAGTTCGAGGCGATTAAAAAGTTCATGACGATTAACCAGCCCTGTCAGTGGATCATGCTTGTTTTCCCACTGGATTTGTTTTTCAATATGAACTCTTTGAGATACATCGCGGAAAACCACAACAAAGCCCTGTACATCAGATTGAATGAATGAAGTTACTTGAAATTCAATGTGTCTGATGGTAGATGCCAGGCTCAGTACAGCAATATGAGAAGCCTTATCGATATACATTTGAAAATTAATCGGTGTAGCATTTTCTTCACTGACAAGGGGCAGAATATGAGATAGTTGACAATCAATCAGACTTGTCAGAGAGGTATCAATCAGTGAGCGTGCTTTCTGGTTAAAATAAATAACCTCCATATCCTGATTTAGTCGGACCACTGCATCACTTATAGCATTCAATGTGACCTGGGCGTTGATTTCATGTGTGGCGATTAATACATTTTTCTGTTGAATTTCATCATTGACGGTTAATAGTTCTTCATTGGTTGATTGTAATTCTTCATTGGTTGACTGGAGTTCTTCATTGGTGGTTTGCAGCTCTTCGTTGGATGATTGCAGCTCTTCATTAATTATTTGCAATTCTTCATTAGATTCCTGCAGCTGGATGTTTGCGGTTTCTAACTCCTGTATTACAGTCTGTAATGTTTCCTGAGTTGCTGTTAATTCCTGTTCTAATTGCTGAGTTCGATGTTGACTGGAGGAGTTGGCCTGAGCTAATTCTTTGTTTTGCTCTAATGTTTCTTTTTCATGATTGACAAATGAAATAATAGCCCAATTTAATTCAATATCACTAAAGGGGGTGACGATTAATTGAATTTGTTGATTGGGGTTCTTTTTAGATAGCGTTATACTTCCTGATAGTTTATGGCTATTACCTTTAACCTGTGTATTAAGCCTTCTCATTTTATATAACAATGCTTTCAGCTCAGCCTGCAGAGCACTATTGATTAAACTAAATATAAGCAGATCCGTGTCACCGCCACGAAATTGTAAAAAGTCTTTAGCATCATCAGTAATATAATGAATTTTATTATGTTCATCGATAATTGCACTGGCTGGTGCAAAGTGTTTACTTAATTCTTTAAATATAATATTTTCCAGTTCAACTTCCTGTTCTTGTTTGTGGCTTGGAATAGAGGCTGTTGAAATACTTTTAACTGGAAAATGCATAAACGGCAGTGTAATTCGTTTATGGGATAATGGTTTTTTCTGATAGAGGCGGGCATTCTTATTCAGACAATTAAATAAAGTATTGTCATTAACTGCTTCAGAAATTCCTAAGAAAAGTATGCCATTTGATAAAAGAGAATAGTGAAAAACATCATTGATCTGCTTTTGCAATACAGAATTAAAGTAGATAAGAAGATTACGGCAGCTGATTAAATTAATACGTGAGAAGGGAGGCTCTTTAATTAAATTGTGATGAGCAAAAGTAATCTGGTTGCGAATTTTTTCTATGATCTGATAAGTATTGCCTTTCTTTGAAAAATATTTTTGTAAAAAAGTAAAAGGTAAGTTAGACAGCGTTTCTTTTGTATACCTTCCAAAACGTGCTGTTTTTAAAGATTTTTCATCGAGATCTGTGGCAAAAATCTGATAAGAAAAAACCGATTCACAATGTTTTCGAGCCTCCTCCATTAAAATAGCAATACTATAGGCTTCCTCGCCTGTTGCACAGCCTGCTATCCATATTCGAATTGGTTCATTGCTCTGATGTTCAGTGACCATTTTCTGAATGGTTTCAGATAATTTCTCAAAAGGTGATGTATCCCTGAAAAATTCAGTCACTGGAATTAACACATCGGCAATAAATTGATCAGATTCATCCTCATGCTGTTCCAGAAACGCAGCATAATCGACCATATTAGATATTTTATTTTGTTCCATCCGGCGATGAATACGGCGTGAAATTGTTGAGGGTTTGTATTGTGCCAGATCCAGACCGGAATTCTTGTGAGTTAGTTGAATTATTTTGTGATAGGCGACATGTTCAGATGGACTGCTGGCACGATTGGAAAAGGTCAGATTTCCCCGGCATATTTCTTCAAGACGTTGGGCTATTGCATCAGGAGGTAAAACAATATCAACAGCATGGGCCTGGATACTGGTCAGGGGCATTACTTCATGGCTGGCTGTAGTTGGATCTTGTGCAATAGTCACGCCTTCAGCAGACTTTATGGCTATCAGCCCGCTGGTACCGTCATTTCCTGTACCTGACAAAATAATACCAACTGCCTGACTGCCTTCACTTACTGCGAGTGAGTTAAACAGTCGATTGATATTGGGTTGGGCTGTATTTTTTTCCATGGGAGATAATAAAATAATACGACCATTTTCAATTACCGCATCATGATTACCTGTAATGACATAAAGTGTATCAGGCTCAGGCGTCGTCATGTCTTCAAGAGCAATGACCGGCAGCTTGCTTCTATGACTGAGTAATTCAGGCAGCAGGGACTCTCTGTCTGGAGCACAATGTTGTGCGACAACGTAGTAGTAACCTAAGTTGTCGGGCAGATGGCTAACCAAAGTACTTAAGGCTTCAAGACCTCCGGCAGAGGCTCCAATGGCGACGAAAAATGCTTTATTATTTGATTTTTTTTGTAATTTTGACGGCATTAAAAAACAGCTTTGATTTATCCAGATTATATTATGAAAAATAAACCTTATAATTATAAGGTCTTATATTAACATGTTGGCATCCATAAACAAGTCTCATGAAGCTTGTTTGGTGATAGAAGTATACCCATCCCTTCAAATTTTAGCTATTTAGGTGTGTAGGTTAATTCCTACTCTATTTTAAAATTTTGTCTACACTTAGATGTACCACTTTTTTCCAAAGATAGAAAGGAATAATCATGGCCCCTACAGCAGATAAATCCGAGCGTATCATTAGACTCAAAAACCAGATCCTTTATCCTGAGCAAATAGAAATGCTGTTATTAGTTTACCCCGCAGTAATTGACTGCCGGGTATTAGCTAGAGAAAGCAGTCAGTGCGGTCTGCAGCTCCTGGCCTATATTGTCTCAAAAGAAACTATTTCAGATAGTAAACTGGAGCAGTTTTTAATAAAACAACTTCCAGATACTATTCTCCCTGATATTTATATTTCTGTAACCAATATTCCACTCACTGATTCAGGTGTTGTTGATGAAGAGGCATTAAAGGCCTTGCCGGCTGTGAATAAGTCTCTTTTGGCGCGCTGGGACTCAGAGCTTAAAAAAATAGATGAATTTCAACAATATGCCGTGATTATTGAGGATAAGAAACTGGAGTGTGAAGCTCTCCACCTGCAACACCTGTGCCCTAAATGGACAGCAAAGGAGGATATTGAAGAACTTGATGATATTGATTATGAAGAAGGGGAAGGATCGGACAATATTGCATTAAGTGATGGTGGTGTTTTAAATCTGGATGATAGTTTACCAAAAACTTTATCAGAAGCATTTCTAAGTGCTCAAAAAAATAAAAATAGTGGTATTGTTTTTATTAACCAGAGTGATTCAGATATTTTTATTAGTTATTCCAGTCTGCTTGAGCGAGCAAAAAAAATAGTGACCGGGTTGGGAATAAATGGTCTGTTGCCAAATGATGTTGTTATTTTACAACTCACTCTTTTAGAAGACTTTGTTGCTGTTTTCTGGGCCTGTTTGCTGGCTGGTGTGACACCATTGACCGTTGCTATTGCCCCAACCTATGAGAGTAAAAACGGAGTTCTGGATAAACTGTTTCATGCCTGGGATTTATTAAAGCGGCCATTAATTATAAGCAGTGAAGAATTACTCTCGGGGATGGATAGCTTTCAGATGCTTTATCAATTGAAACAGTTTAAAGCACTGTCAATTTTAGAACTCAATAGTTATCAGCCTGCAACTGAGTGGTATCAAAGCCAGCCAACTGAAATTGCTTTTTTACAATTGTCATCAGGCAGTACCGGTGTCTCCAAATGTATTCCAGAAACTCACCAGGCGGTTATCGCTCACATTCAGGCTGCCACACAGGTTAATCAATATCATAGTCAACATATTAGTCTTAACTGGCTGCCGATGGATCATGTGGGGCCACTACTCATGTATCACGTCAGAGATGTCTATCTGGGTATTCGCCAGATTCAGGTGTCAGCCAATTTAATCCTTAATGATCCGGCACTATGGCTGGATTATCTGGAGCAATATCAGGTTACACATACCTGGTGCGCAAACTTTGGCTACAAACGGGTGAATGATTGTCTGTTGGATCATCCCCATAAGGTTTGGGATCTTTCCTCAGTTAAGATCTTTTGCAATGCCGGTGAACAGGTCACACTTCCAGTAATCAGAGACTTTATTTATCTGACACAAAATTTTCAACTCAATTTGAATGCTCTCCAACCCGCTTATGGAATGGCTGAAGCAGCAACTGCATTAACTTTTTGTAATAATTTTGAATTACATCGTCATGTTCATCATATTGAAAAAATTTCTCTTAATGGCAATCTGAGGAAAGTTGAACAGGAAGGTGCTGATACGGTATCTTTTATTGTTCAGGGACCACCATCTCCGGGCATAAAAATTCGTATTGTTGATAAAAAAAATAACTTGCTGCAGGAAAGAAAAATAGGCCATGTGCAACTGACTGGTGAAACTATTATGGCCGGTTATATTGATAATGATAAGGCCAACCAGGAAGCTTTCAGTGATGATGGTTGGTATGACACGGGTGATTTGGGCTTTTTACTGGATGGTGAACTGACTATTACCGGTCGTGAAAAAGATTTAATTGTAGTCTACGGAGCTAATTATTATTGTGCGGATATTGAGGCAGTTGTTAATGATATTGCCGGAGTCATGCCCACATTTGTTGCTGCGGCAGGACTGGAAGATGAATCAGGCACAGAAAAACTGGCCATTTTCTTTGTGCCGATACGTCAGGATTTGAGCCGAAACATAAAACTGCTTGAAATGATTAAAATGCAGGTCACCCTGTTACTGGGGATTAGCCCATCATTTATAGTGCCATTAAAACAATTGGAATTTCCTAAAACCACCAGTGGAAAAATCCAACGAGCTAAACTTAAAAACCATTTGCTTCTTGGTGATTATGCCGGTGTTCTGCAGGAAATTGATTGTTATGAGCGTAATCAGAACACTTTGCCCAACTGGTTTTTTAAAACCACGTGGCGGCTTCGCCAGGCAGCATTAATACAGACAGGTTTTTCTGAAGGCGCCTATTTGATTTTTCTGGATGAACAGGGCCTGGGCCGTTCACTGGCGAAAGAAATACGTGATGAACACGAATGTATTGTAGTAGAGGCGGGAGATGACTATCAGCAGATAAACCGACATCATTATCGTATTGTAGCCAATAATTGTGAACACTATCACCTGCTGTTTACCAGTCTGGTTAGTCATCACATTAATATCAATCAGATCCTGCACTTATGGAATTATAAAACCAGTGAAGGAATTAGTTTATTGGCTGAGCTGGAAAATGCACAAAAATGGGTCATGTGTAACTTTTTATTGCTGATCCAGAATATTATTTGCCATCATGGTTATGAGCAGAGTGTACAACTTTTTATTATCACCAGTGATGCTCAGGCTCTTGATGAAAAAGATAAGCTTTGTTTTACTCGCGGCAGTCTGACTGGCTTGATAAAAACTTTGCCTCATGAAATTCCCTGGCTGCAATGTCGTCATATTGACTTGAGTCTTGCGGACTCCATTTCAGAACAAAAACAAAATACAAATTATTTATTGCAAGAAATCAGGACATTCACTCATGATCAGGAAGTGCTTTATCGACATGAACAGCGTTATGTTAAGCGTCTTAATCTGGTTGAATTTCAACGCTCTACAAAGAAACATATACCTTTTAAGAACGGTGGGGTTTATCTGATCAGCGGTGGTCTGGGGCATATTGGTCTGGCTGTCTCTCAAATGTTGCTGGAACGTTATGGTGTGCGTCTTATTATTATTGGACGGACTGATCTCAGTGATATCCAGAGTGCAGAACATGAAAATGAGACTATAAAAAAACGCTTTGAAGCGATACAGTTTCTTCAACAATTCCCCGGCGATCCTCGCTATTTTTCAGTTGATGTGTGTAACCAGGCACGCATAGAAAACATTGTTCAGAAGGCAGAACAGGAATGGGGCAGGGAGCTGGATGGTATTCTTCATCTGGCCGGGTGTGAACAACAAAAATTACTTAAGGATGAGACCAGAGATTCATTGGGACAGGTATTGCGGACTAAAGTTATGGGTGGCTGGGTTTTGCACCAAATACTTTCTAAACGTGCTGCACATGAAATGCAAGGCAGTGTAGAAGCTGAGAGGAAACTTTTTATTCATTTTTCATCAGTCAGCAGCCATTTTGGTGCTCAAATGTCTGGAGCTGAAGCATCAGCCAATGCTTTCCAGAATAGTTTTTCTCATTTTCAAAACCAGCAGCCGGGCATCAATAGTCTGTGCTTTGCCTGGAGCCGTTGGCATGAATCAGTGATGGGGCAATCTCAAAGAGCCCCATTATCCTTGGATTCTGGCTACTATGAAATGAGTCAGCATCAAAGTATTTTGTCTTTTCTGGTTGCCTTGCAGCATCAACAAAAATTTTTACTGATTGGGCTAAATGGTACAGCAGCTCATATTCGCCATCAAATTGAAGCGCCTGGCACAAATACTCAGGAAATTACTGCCTATTTTACTAATCAGCAGAAACAAAAACAGTCAGTTTATCAGATAATAAAGGCAATGATAGTCAGGGATTATTTTCAAACACGTAGTAAATGCAAGCTGTTTCGGTTGAAACAGATGCCGCTCAATAACAAAGGGGAAGTGGATCATCAACAACTTAAAGGGCAGCATGCTTTTGATGGCAGCAATACTCAGATTTTTGCTCAGGCCAGTACTAAAACTGAACAACAACTGGCCTGGCTGTGGCAGGACATACTGGCAATTAGTCAACCCAGTATCCATGATAACTTTTTTAAATTAGGGGGAAACTCCCTGCAGGCAACGATTTTTATATCCAGGATCCGCGATATTTTTCACTATGACTTAAGTGTACAAACTATTTTTAAATTTCCAAATATTGCAAAAATTGCTGAAATTCTGGACACTAAAGAAGCGCAGCAGGAGCAGCCCATTCCGATCTTAGCCAGAGATCCACAGGTTTTACCACGTTTATCCATTGGCCAGGAACGTTTATGGTTTCTCTATCAACTGGCCCCGGATGATCCTCAGTATAATATCCCTGTCAGTGTACATATCCATGGTGAGCTGGATATTATTGCTCTTATTAAAAGTTTTAATCATTTAATAAAGCGTCATGAGCCTTTGCGAACACGTTTTACTTATCAAAATAATCAGGCTGTTCAGCACATTATTGAAAATATGGATCTGTCATTGTCTGTTACCAATATTTCAGGTACCCCAGAACAGCAACAAAAACGCCTGAAAAAAATGATCCAGAAACAAACACTGAAAGCATTTGATATTACACGTTTACCATTAATCAGAGTAAAACTTTATCGTCTGTCCGATGAGCACTATGTTATGTTTATCGTAATGCACCATATTGTGGCTGACGGCTGGTCTATGGGGGTATTTTTCCATGAACTCAGCAGTTTATATAAAGCTGAAAAATCAGAACTAAGCATACCGCTCTTGCCACTGGATATTCAATATTCTGACTTTGCTGTCTGGCAAAGAGACTGGCTCAGTGGTGAGCGACTGCAGCGGCAGATGGATTACTGGACAAGACAACTGGCAGACTTGCCGGTGTTGAATCTGCTCTCTGACCAGCCGCGTAGTAAAAATACCCTGAATCAGGGGCAGCGGCACACTTGCTTCATTACCCCAGAGACTATTTCAATTTTGCTCAAGCTGAGTCAACAACAGGAAGCCAGTTTGTTTATGGTTTTGATGTCAGCCTTTATGATCCTTTGTGCTCGTTATACCGGGCAGGATGATATTGCCATTGGAACCGGAATTGCCAATAGAAATCGCAGAGAGATTGAACCTTTAATAGGCTTTTTTACTAATACACTGGTAATGCGAGGTGATTTATCGGGCAGTCCTGATTTTATAACGGTCCTGCAGCGCATTAAGAAAACTGCACTGGATGCTTATGAACATCAGGATTTGCCTTTTGGTTATCTGGTTGATGCCTTGCAGCCGCAACGGGAAACGGGGCAAAATCCGCTGGCTCAGGTAGTTTTTGTTATGCAAAACTCACCAACACCGGTGACTGATATGCCGGGTATTACATTTTCACCCTATGAAGTAGAAAGTGGTCTGGTGAAAATGGATATTGAAGTCAATGTTTATGAAGTTAATGGCGGCTTGAGAATAGAAACTGAATTTAATCGGAACTTATTTGATCTCAGTTCCATTGAGCGAATGTTTGATCATTATCAGATAATACTTGATGCTATTAGTAAGAATCCACAACAACCCGTCAGTGAAATTCCTTTAATGACACAGGAAGAACAACAGCGATTATTTGCTGGAGGAGCTAATGTTGATAAAGCATTATTAAAAAAACTATCTGAAAAACATCTATGTATCCATGAATTAGTGGAGCAAGTCGCCAGAGATAAGCCACTCTCTACCGCTGTAATTTTTGAGCAACAACGTCTGAGCTATAGTCAGCTGAACCAGAAGGCCAACCAATTAGCCCGTTATCTCCTTGATCAGGGTGTGAAAAAAGAATCTCTGGTGGGAATATGTATTGAGCGATCTGTGGAAATGATAATTGCACTACTGGCAATTTTTAAAGCAGGTGGAGCCTATGTGCCGCTTGATCCGGCTTATCCGGTAAATCGACTGAATTTTATTCTGGATGATTCGGCTTTAAATATCATCCTGACACAGGGATCACTTAAAGATAAATTACCTGAAAATAAAGCTAATATGATCTGCATTGACAGTCAATGGCAAACAATTGAAAAACACAGCAGTAATGATCTTAAGCTGAAAATATCAGGCAATAATCTGGCTTATATTATATTTACTTCCGGCTCTACGGGGAACCCTAAGGGGGTGTTGGTTGAACATAGAGGCTTGAGCAACCTTGCTTATGCTCAGATAGAGATCTTTGAAGTCACTGCTGCGGATAAGGTTTTGCAATTTTCTTCATTGAACTTTGATGCTTCAATATCAGAAATAGTCATCACCCTTGTTGCTGGAGCAAGTCTTGTTATGGTGGATCAAGGCGCTCTTTTATTTGGCCCCCCTTTACTAAGATTGCTGAAAAAAGAACGCATTAGTCTTGCTACAATACCGCCGTCGGTACTTACAACTTTACCAGTAGAAGATGATTTTTTACCTGATTTAAAAACAATAGTTGTTGCAGGTGAAGCAGCAAATATTGAATTAATTGAATTATGGTCAAAAAACAGACGCTTAATAAATGCCTATGGTCCTACAGAAACTACTGTTTGTGCAACTGCATATTTATATAATAATGAAAAAAAGACACCTCCCATTGGTAAGGCTATTGTTAATACCCAGGTGTATTTATTAGATAAATCAGGACAGCCGGTACCGATTGGCATTCCAGGGGAGCTCCATATTGGTGGTATTGGCGTTGCAAGAGGTTATTTAAATCGCTCTGAGCTTACGGCCGAACGATTTATTACAGATCCTTTTAGTTCAGAAACTGATGCCAGAATGTATTGTTCCGGTGATCTGGGACGATACTTAGCCGATGGGAATATTGAATATCTGGGACGAATTGATCAACAGATTAAAATTCGAGGATTTCGGGTAGAGCCAGGGGAGATTGAAAATTGTTTACGAGAACACCCGATGGTAAAAGAAGCTTTTATCCATGTGAATAAAAGTGATCTGCAAAACCCATACCTGGAAGCTTTTGTTACACAGAATGAAAATAAAACAGAAGATAGTAATGATCTGGGGCAGGTGCTCAAAATCTGGTTGAAAAGAACATTACCTCCTCACATGGTACCATCCAGTATCAGTATTATTGAGAAAATTCCTCTGACGCCTAATGGCAAGCTGGACTATAAACAGCTTGCTGATTTAAAGCTCAGTCAGGCCGATGACAATATTTTACCTGAGCTTACAAAAATGGTGCCAGAAATGGCAGATAATGGTGATTATACTAAGACAGAAACTATTATTATTCAGATCATTTCAGAAAAACTACATGTATTACAAGTTGGAATTCATAGCCATTTTTTTGATGAGCTGGGTGCCACTTCTCTGGGTATGGTGCATATCCATAAAGCACTGGAAAAACAACTCAGCCAGAAAATATCACTCATTGATCTATTTGAATTTCCGACTATTGCACAATTAACGCAATACTTAACCCGGGGCTCTGCAGACTCAGCTCAAAGTCAGTTGTTACAGCAAAAAATGCCCGTTCGGGTCAATAAACAGCAGACAGAAGCTATTGCAGTTATTGGTATGTCAGGGCGTTTCCCCAATGCCGGCAGTGTGGGAGAATTCTGGAATAAAATAAAAGATGGTGAAGAATTAATTCAGAAATTTACTAAGGAAGAATTACTGACAGAAGGTGTGGACAAGGCCTTATTAGATAATCCGAAATACCTGCGCTCTAAAGGGGTTCTGAATGACATTGAAAAATTTGATGCTGATTTTTTCAACTTTACCCCTAAAGAAGCGAAAATCACCGATCCTCAGCATAGACTGTTTCTGGAATCGACCTGGGAAGCCTTTGAACATGCAGGTTACGACCCTAAGAATTATCCAGGCACTGTAGGTATTATGGGTGGTGTTGGCTCCAGTAATACTTATTATCAAAAAAATCTGCAATTTAGTCATTTTGGTCAGGATGTTATTGGTGACTATCAGCTTAGTCTGAATAATAGCAGTGATTTTTTATGTACCCGGGTTGCTTATAAACTCAATCTAAAGGGATCTGCAGCCACCATTCAAAGTGCCTGTTCTACTTCTTTGGTGCCATCGGTTATGGGATACCAGGCATTAATTAATTATCAGGCTGATTTAATTGTGGCGGGTGGCAGTGCGATTACACTACCGGCAAAAAGTGGCTACCAATATGAAGAGGGTATGATACTTTCGCCTGATGGTCACTGTCGAACCTTTGATTCTGCTGCCCAAGGGACGGTACCCGGAAATGCTGTTGGTGTCGTTTTGCTCAAACGCCTTGAAGACGCTGTACATGATGGTGATACCATTTATGCCACTATTCGAGGTGCTGCGTTTAATAATGATGGTGATCAGAAAGTTGGCTTTACTGCATCAGGTCTGGATGGTCAGATCCGGGTTATCAGTGAGGCACTGCAAACGGCCAATATTTCCTCTGAATCTATCTCTTATGTTGAGGCTCATGGTACTGCAACACCTTTGGGTGATCCAATTGAGATCAGAGCTTTAACTAAAGCCTGGTATGCTAATGTTGAAGAAAACAAAAAAGGCTATTGTGCTGTTGGTTCAGTGAAAAGCAATGTGGGACATTGTGATGCTGCAGCAGGTGTTACTGGTCTAATCAAAACTATCTGTGCTCTGCATCATAAACAAATACCACCTTCATTACATTATAGCCATGCTAATCCTCAGATTGATTTTGCTAACAGCCCTTTTTATGTCAATACTAAACTGCGGGAGTGGAAAAAAAGTGCTACTCCCAGACGAGCAGCTGTCAGCTCCTTTGGTATGGGTGGAACTAATGCACATGTGATACTTGAGGAAGCACCAGAAAAAGAAGCTTCAGATAAAGGGCGTGACTGGCTGATGTTTGTCAGTTCGGCCAAAACATCAACAGCCTTAGCTATGATGCAACAGAACCTGATAACACATCTGCAAAATCACTCTGAGCAGAATCCCGCTGATGTTGCCTATACAGGACAGGTGGGTCGACATGCATATCAATATCGGCAGGTTATGATCTGCCGAAATCAAGCTGATGCGATTAGTGCCTTGTCAGTGACCAGCACCCAAACTGATGAGCAAATTAATTTTAAGGGGGAAGTGCAATCAGAAAGAATACCAGAGATTGTTTTTGTCTTTCCCGGTCAGGGAAGTCAATATTTGCATATGGGGAGAGATCTCTATCGTAGTGAAGCTGTGTTTCGTAAACATCTGGATCATTGTGCTGAATTACTGCTGCCACTGCTGGAGCAGGATATTCGAGAACTTCTTTATACGGAAAATGAATCTTACTATGAAAGTTATACAGAACGCCTGAGCCAGACTGATATGGCTCAGCCAGTATTATTTTCTATTGAGTATGCTTTGGCAAAACTTTTAATCAACTGGGGAATTATCCCCGGTAAACTGGCAGGACATAGTCTGGGCGAATATACCGCAGCCTGTGTGTCAGGAGTAATATCACTTGAAGATGCTGTAAATATAGTGTCAGTTCGTGCCAGATTAATGCAATCTATGCCTGCTGGCAGTATGTTGGCAGTTCCGCTGAGTGAAGAACAAATTAAATCCTACTTAGAGCCTGAACTGGATCTGGCTGCGATCAATGGTCCGGATCGCTGTGTTGTATCTGGAATGGATGAACATATCCTGTCTTTACAATTGACATTACAAGCAGCAGGTATTGAGGCAAGAATGCTGCATACTTCACATGCTTATCATTCAGCTATGATGGAACCAATATTAACTGAATTTTATGAAGCCTTAGAAGATATTGAGTTTCAAACGCCAGTAATTCCTTTAATTTCAAGCACTAATGGTAAAGCTGTTCAGAGCATGGATCGAGCTTACTGGACTAGCCAGATAAGAGAGACTGTGAGGTTTTCTGATGTGTTAAGCCAGATTTATCAAACATCAGAATGTATTGTGCTGGAAGTAGGGCCCGGTAATACCCTGAGTAGTTTTGCCAGAGGTCATAGGGACAAAAATCCTGCAGCACTGATTTATAATACGTTGAGGCATCCCAAAGAAAACCGGAATGATAATGCTTATCTCATGTCAACACTGGGAAAACTCTGGATTGCCGGAGTGATACCAGACTGGGCGGGTTTTTATAAACAGGAGCAGCGTTATCGGGTTGCTATACCAACTTATCCCTTTGAGCGCAAACGTTATTGGGTGGAGGCACCTGATAAAAATGAACAAGCTATGCAATTTAATGAATTGTATAAAAAACCAGAGATAAAAGACTGGTTTTATACGCCATCATGGAAACGGACTGAGTCTGTTATCGTTAATGAAGCATTGGCACAGAAAAAACAAAACTGGCTGATTTTTGTTGATGACTGTGGCTTGAGTGAAACTATTGTTCAGGAACTGAAGCAATCTCAACAGGCAATTTTGTTAATCTCAAAATCAGAATGTTTTTCAGAAACTGACAGAGGTTATGCCATTAATCCTAATTTAAAACAGGATTTTGAAAAATTATTTGAATTGCTAGTAAAGCAGAATAAAATTCCTGAAAAAATTATTTATTGCTGGGCAGTGACAGATAATGCTACTGGCTATAGTAAATTTGATGCACTAAATATAATTCAGGAACAGAATATCTATTTTTATGCATTAATGTTCCTGGCTCAGGCTATTGGAGAGTTCAATGTTATAGACAAGATTCATCTTAGTATCATATCAAATAATTTACAATCGGTTACAGGTAATGAATTATTATTGCCTCAGAAAGCGACCTTGCTTGGCATTTGTAAAACAATTCCCAGGGAATACCCCGGACTCACAAGTTCAAGTGTTGATATTGATATACAGGCCGATCATGATTTAATGAAAATAAGTCGTATTATTGTATCAGAGTGTATAGGTGTTAATGATAAGGAAAATATTATTGCCATACGCGGCCGCTTTAAGTGGGTACAGTGTTATGAACCCACCGAGCTATTGGAATTACAAGGATCAAAGTCCGAACAATCAGTGTCAGAAGAACAGAATAATTTATTACCAATAAAAATGCATGGTGTCTACCTGATCACGGGGGGCTTAGGTGGTATGGGATTAACTTTTGCCCAGTACCTTGCCAGAACCGTGAAGGCAAAACTGGTTTTGATTTCTCGTTCCAGATTTCCTCAAGTTGATGATTGGGATGATTGGCTGTATGAACATGATGCTTCTGATGTAATATGCAAAAAGATACATAAGCTTAAAGAGATCCAAGAGTCTGGTGGTGAGTTGCTCTTGTTACAAGCTGATATCAGTAACCTTCAACAGATGACTAAAGTTTTTGATAATACTCATTCTCATTTTGGTGAGCTCAACGGGATTATTCATACTGCTGGCGTATCTGGTGGTGGTGTCATTCAACTGAAAACTCGTAAGATGGTTGAAAATGTCTTTGCCCCTAAACTGCAGGGTACTTTGGTTTTGGATCAGTTGGTTCAGGACGTGACTTTAGACTTTATGGTGTTATGTTCATCTCTCACTTCTGCCCTGACACATTTTGGACAGGTTGATTATTGTGCGGTTAATGCCTTTCAGGATTATTATGCTGAATCATGTCACAAGCAAGGCTTGCCACTATTTTCTATTGACTGGGATGGATGGAAACAGGTAGGCATGGCTGTGAATAGCGGTGCAATTGTTGAGGCTCAGGAAGAAGGTCTGACACCTGAAGAGGGTATTGAAGTATTTAAGCGAGTAGTCTCTTCCTCATATGCTCAGGTGCTGGTTTCCACTGTTGATCTGCAACAGCGCATAAAGCAAAGTCTGGAACCAATACCAGACCATAAACCTAAGCAATCGGTTACTCATATAAAGAATAATATGAGTGCAGCCTATGTTGCTTCAGAGAATGCGACTCAACAAGTTATTATTGATTTATGGCAGTCTGTTTTAGGAATTGATCCTATTGGAATTCATGATGATTTCTTTGAGTTGGGTGGTGATTCTTTAGTAGCAACGCAGGCTGCTGCACGCTTAATAGAAAAGTTTCCTGATGCAGGACTGAGTTCAAATACTATATTAACTGCACCATCAGTTGCTCAATTGTCTGCGTTCATAGAGACTGCCAGACAAAAAGATTCATTAGCTACCGATGAATCGGCAGCTAATGTATTAGTGATGCTCCAAAAAGGAATGAAAGGCAAGTATCCGTTTTTTTTAATTCATCCAATAGGTGGACACGTTTATTATTATCGAGATTTAGCTCAGGCATTAGACATGGAACGACCCGTTTATGGTATACAGGCACAGGGTGTTGATGGTAAGCATCAAGCTCTGACTACGGTAGAAGAAATGGCTGAGCAATATTTATCAGCTATCAGAAGTATCCAGCCCAGGGGGCCTTATCTCCTTGGCGGTGCTTCGTTTGGTGGTATGATTGCTTTTGAAATTGCACAACTACTGCAGGGGCAGGATGAGGATATTGCATTGCTGGCTATGATGGATACACCTTCTTCAGGCAAATTGCCGCCAGCAATGGATAATAATATTGATATTATGCTTTATTTAATGAATATGGGGGATGAAAAACTATCTGTTTCCAGGAAAGAGCTGGAGCTTATGAGTGAAAAGGAACAATTAGAATTCTTTCTTAATCATGGTAAGACTGCAAGCCGATTATTACCTGAAACAACAAGAGAACAATTAAGCCATTACCTTCAGGTATTTAAGGTAAATCTGCAAGCCATGTTTGCTTATGAACCAGAACCATACAATGGTAATATCTGTTATTTCCTGGCTCAAAGCAGAGACCGGTTTAATCCAGCTGAGCCTGATGTAGGCTGGCGTGAATTGGTGAAAAATAAAATTAATGTGGTTGCGGTGAAAGGTGATCATATCAGTATTATGGAGCAGCCTAATGTCAATGTTATTGCCAGTCATCTTAATAAAATAATGATTAAGCTTTAAACCTGGAAAATAAGTTTTTGTGTTGAACACTTATCAATGATTGACTATAGTTAAGGATCAATGACTCTTAGTATTTTTTTGTGCTTTATGTGTATTGATAGTGATACTTATTTATATCTAGATGTGACTATAAGACGCATGTCTGGAAATTATTAAAGTAATTACTCCCAGGATAGAAAATTTGACAGAAAATATGTTTCCCAAATTGTATGGATATGATATCAGTGAAGTGCTTTATGAAGGCACAAAGAGCCTGGTTTACCGAGGCATGCGGCAAAGTGATCAACAGCCGGTAATTATTAAATTACTCAAACGCTCTCTGCCCAGTCACACTGAGTTATTAAATTTCCGCCATCAATATAATATACTTAAAAATATACATTTAGAGGGTGTAGTATCGCCGTTGGCCCTGGAATCCTGGCAGGAGAAACTGGCTCTGGTCATGCCGGATAATCAGTCGCTTGACTTAAAAAATTATTGCCGTGGTCTGCCCCTGAGCATTGTTGACTTTTTGGATATTGCTGGAAAAATTGCACAAATTCTGGAGCAATTACACCAGCAAGGGATCACTCATAAAGATATTAAACCCGGCAATATTGTCATTCATCCAGAGACTAAACAAGTTGCTTTAATTGATTTTAGTATTGCCTCTCAATTAGACATTGAAAATCAAAGTCTGCAAAATCCAGAAGCCTTATCAGGCACTCTTAGTTACCTTTCCCCGGAACAAACCGGGCGTATGAATCGGTGTGTTGATTATCGTACTGATTTTTACTCATTAGGTATTACTTTTTATGAACTCCTGACGGGACAATTACCTTTTTACTCAACTGATGCCATGGAACTGGTGCATTGTCATCTGGCTCGGAAGCCAGAAGCTATGATGCATATCTGTCCAGATATTCCTCCAGTTATCAATGATCTGGTGCAAAAGTTGATGGCAAAAAATGCTGAAGACCGCTACCAGAGTGGTACAGGCTTATTAGCAGACATACAGTCTTGCCAACAATCTTTAAGAGACAGTGGAGAAATTACTCCTTTTACCCTTGGGCAGGCTGATATTGCCAGGCATTTTAAATTAAGTGAAAAACTCTATGGCCGTTTTAATGAGATTAATACACTCAATAGCTCATTTGAACGAGTCTGTGACGGTCAAATGGAAGCAGTTTTAATCAGTGGCTTGTCCGGTGTCGGTAAAACGGCACTGGTGAATGAAGTGCATAATCCCATGACTCTCAGTCGTGGTTATTTTATTAAAGGGAAATTTGAACAGTTCAAACGTGATACTCCATTTTCAGCTCTGAGTCAGGCTTTAGGCGGTCTGGTTGAGCAACTACTTGATGAGAATGAGGTACAAAAACAGATATGGAAAACTCTGATCCTGCAGGCTCTGGGTCAGCAGGGAGCAGTAGTGATTGAGCTGATACCGGAGCTGGAGCAATTGCTTGATAAGCAGCCAGCTGTTGAGGATTTACAGGGTGCTGCATCCCGCTATCGTTTTTATCATTTAATGCAGCAATTTATACAGGTATTCACCACTCGGGAACATCCGCTGATTTTATTTCTGGATGATCTGCAATGGATTGATTCTGCCACCTTACAGTTATTATCCGTCATTCTGGATTGTCAGCCTGATCCACAGTGGGACAGGATGCATCAGTCCCTATTATTTATTGGTGCCTGGCGGGATAATGAGACACCTCCGGAACATCCCTTGCATCATGCTCTGGACAAGCTCAGGCAGAGTGGATTACCAATGCATTCTCTGGCTTTGATGCCTTTAAATGAAGATGATTTGAATGAGCTGGTGGTGGATGCCTGTCATTGCTCAAAAGACTACGCACAGCCCCTCACAGCGACAGTGTATCAAAAAACCCGAGGTAATCCATTTTTTATCCATCAGTTTCTTCAGCAGGCTGCCGATGAAGAGCTGTTGAGTTATGACTATTCAGTGGAACACTGGATCTATGAGCTGGATTCTGTTCAGCAATTGGCAGCCAGTGCTGACGTGGTTGATTTTATGGCAGCCCGGTTGCGTCGACTGGATCCTGACGTACTTAATGTCATAACTTTGGCATCACTTTTTGGCCATCAGTTTGATTTGAACAATCTGGCTCTGGTTGCAAAAATTAATACCAGCCAATGTGCTGAATATTGCCTGAAAGCCGTTCAGGAAAATGTGCTTCTTCCTTTAGGAAAAGCTTATAATCTGGCAACTGATTTGGGTTCTTATCCAGACAGTGAACAAGCAATTGGTGCACTGAAGATACAATATCGTTTTGCCCATGATCGTATCCAGCAGGCAGCTTATTCCCTTATTCCTGATGATTCTAAAGCGCAGAAGCATTTGAATATTGGCTGCTTACTAAAACAGCAGGATAAATCAGATGATTCTGTTGACTGGCTTTTTAATGTTGTCAATCAATTAAATGCGGGCAAGCATTTAATAACTGCTTCGGAAGAACGCTTAGAGCTGGTGGAATTAAATTATCAGGCCGGGCAAATTGCCCTACGTTCTACTGCCTATGATGCTGCGCGGCAATATTCTCACAATGGTTTGCATTTATTGGAGACTAATGACTCAGACAGTTGGAAAAGTCACTATAATTTGACTCTTAAGTTGTATGAAGAAACTATAGAGGTGGCTTTTCTTCTGGCTGATTATACGGAGCAGCAACGACTAACGGATGTTTTATTGCATCATAGCGGTGATATTCTTGACACAATCAGAATTCATCAACTGCACTGTCTCAGCTTAATTACTCAGGATGATCCTTTAGCTGCAATTGAATATGCATTACCTATCTTAAAGCAATTGGGAATTGAATTTCCTGAGCAGTCGGGGGTGGAAGACTTTAATACTGAGTTAGCTAAAACTCAGGCTTTGTTGGCTGAGCGTGATATTGCTACATTGATTGACTTGCCATTAATGACCGACCCAAAGATTCTGGCTGGGATGCGCTTACTGGAAAAACTTGATGTGGCCTTATATATTGCTGCACCGGCACTGTTTCCATTAGCTGTCTTTAAACGGATTCAACTGGCTGTAATTTATGGTAATGCACCAGAAATTGTTCCGTTTTATGCGGCTTATGGTTTTATTTTGTCTGGTGTAGTTAATGATATTGATACGGGTTATAAATTTAGTTTATTAGCAATCGCATTATTAGATAAACTTCAAGCCCAGGCACAAAAACCTCTGACTTATGTAAATGTTTATGGGCCATCTTTTTATAAAAAACCAGTCCGGGATAGCATTAAACCTTTGCAGGATGCATCCCATGCTGGTCTTGAAGTGGGTGATTTGCACTTTTCTGCTATTTCACTGGTCTGGGCAAATACCTTCTCCTTTTTTTCCGGCGTTGATTTGTCAGAGCTGAATCAGGATATCAGTCGGGATTTAAAGCTAATGGCCGGTATCCATCAGCAGGTCAGTCAGGTTTATACTCAGATGCTGCACCAGATGACTTTAAATTTGTCCGGTGACAGCAACAGGCCTGAATGCCTGCAGGGTATGAGCTACCAGCTGGATACTAGTTTGCCGCTGCATCATAAAGCTAACGACCGTTTTGCAGTATGTGTCGCTCAAATTTATCAGAGCATTCTTGCGTACCTTTTTTATGATAACGGCAAGGCATCTCAAGCTGTTGACATGGCAAAAAGCTATCAGGATGCCATTATCGGCACCTTATATTCTCCAGAGCTTTTATTCTATGATTCCCTGATTCAACTTGCCTCTTGTTCTGATAAGACTAAATCACAAACAAAAGCAATTTTTGATGAAGTTGAAAAAAATCTGGAAAATTTGTTTCGGCTTGCTCAACATGCTCCTATGAATTTTCAGCATAAATGGACTCTGGTCGAAGCCGAACGCTGCCGGATAAGTGGTGATATTTTAGCCGCTCAGGAGCATTATGATGTGGCTATTGAAGGTGCTAAAGAAAATCAGTTCATGCATGAAGAAGCCCTGGCTTGCGAACTGGCTGCTCGTTTTTATCTGCAGCATAATAAAACTCTGATTGCTCAGGCTTATTTGACTCGAGCTTATTATATGTGGGCACGCTGGGGAGCTAAGGCAAAAACTGAGCAACTGGAAACTCATTATCCACAATTATTGAACCAGCTGACTCATGGTGAAATAAATCCCGGGGCTACAATTCGTACCTCCAGCTCTGATACTGAAACTTCTGTGGGCATGGATCTGGATACGGTGATGAAATTTGCTCATTCTCTATCCAGTGAATTAAGTTTGTCCGGTGTATTGGAGAAGCTTCTTAATACTGTGATGGAAAATGCAGGTGCTCAGAGGACCATTTTACTGCTTAAAGATTCTGCTGACAGCTCTAACCATCTTTCACACTGGATGGTTTCTGGAGAATGCCGCATGGGTACTCAAACCCAGAAAATTCTGCACAATGTGCCATTGGGAGAATATCTGGAACTTCCTAAAACACTCTTGCAGTACGTTATTAAGTTAAAGCAGCCTGTTGCTCTGGATGATGCTCGTGATTCTTATCAGGCTTTTTACAATGATCCCTATTTTGTGCAGGACAGAGAGCAGCAGTCAGTATTATGTCAGCCGGTATTATCCAAAGGAAAGTTATTGGGTTTGTTGTATCTGGAAAACAAACTCACCACTCACGTTTTTCATCAAAGTCGTCAACAATTAATGTTGATGATGGCTGCCCAGGCTGCGATTTCTATTGAAAATGCACACCTGTACGAAAATCTTGAGGATAAGGTAAGAGAACGTACTCGTGAGTTGAAAGAGGCTCAGGCTAAATTACTACAACATGCACGGGAGTCAGGGCAGGCAGAAATTGCTATTGAAGTCATGCATAATATTGGTAATGCATTGACCCCGTTAAAAGCAAAGACTGAGCAGACCTATAGTGCCATGCATAATAGTGATCTGGTGAAGCAGGCTCCAAAATTGATGCAGCGATTGTCGGATGCTTTGGCAACTCATGTCGAGCTGGATTCAGCAGAGCGAGACAAGTTAACACAAATCACCAAAATCTTGCCTGAGGTGATTGCTGATGATTATCAGAGCCATGCAGACAATCTGGAAAAGGCTTGTGATACCATTCGACGCATTGAAGAGTTTATTCATCTGCAGTCAAAATACACCACTGTTAAGCCTATGAATGACTATCTGAATGTTAATGAACTGCTCAGTGATGCTTTAAAAATGTTGGATAATATGTTGCGTTCTGAAAGTATCAAGCTGGACTTAAGGCAAGGGGTATTGCCTGATATTTATGCAGAAGAGCATCAGTTGATGCAAGTTTTTCTGAGTATTATTAAAAATGCCTGTGAAGCAATGGCATTGGTGGCAATAGAAAACCGTCACCTGATGATCAACAGCACTGTTGAAAGTGAACCTGGACAAGTGGATAAGATCGTAATCATGATTCAGGATAATGGTGCTGGTTTTAACCCCGAGTTAAATACACGAATTTTTGCTAATGATTATATCAGTGTGAAAAAACAGCAGTATAGCAATGAGTCTTTCTTTGGCCGTGGATTTAAACTTCATGCCTGTGCGAATTATTTAATTGCTCATGGTGGTCATATTAGTGCGCAGAGTGACGGTGAGGGCAAAGGGGCCACTTTTGTAATAACTCTGGCAGTGAACTAATATAATTAGTAGCTATAATTATTGAAAATGATAAACCGCCTTTATACCATAAGTTCTGGGCGGGTTAATATCACCAGCCATACCTGAGTTAAGGTTAAAGTCTGTTATACCGCTGATATAATCCTGGTCGGCAACATTATCGATATAAGCCAATAGTTCCAGTTTACCATCAATACTGCTATAACCCAGGCTGACATTTGTTATGCCATAAGCCTCCTGACTTTTTGTTTTAAGATTGCTGGCAGTAAAATATTCTCTGTCCTGCCAATAATGATTGACACGCCAGGTCAGCATACTGCCATTTTGAAGGTATTGATAGTAGCGGGCGGTTAGATCGGTACTCCAGTCAGGAGCCTTGTTGAGCTTATTACCCGAGGCATCGATTTGAATCGGACCATTATTGTTTTGCTCAGCTGCATTTTTAAAATCTTTATACTCTGCATCCAGCCAGGAGATGCCAGCATCAAATTGCCAATTATTTGTGGGAGTAAAAGTGGCTTCCAATTCTGCTCCAGTGATTTCTGATTTATCTGCATTACTGATGGTGGAGACAAAATTTTTGAAGGATTGAACCTGTAAGTCTTTGTAATCGTAGTAAAAAAATGTACTATTGAGTCGTAAGCGATGATCCATCCAATCGGATTTTATGCCAATCTCATAGGCTGTTAAGAACTCTGGGTCAAATTCGGCGTCTGGGTGAGAAAAGCCGGTAGAAATATTATCAGTGTAACCGAAATTAAATCCTCCGCTTTTATAACCTCTGGAGACTGTACCATAAAAAAATAAATCGTCATTATACTGGTATTCCAGCCCTACCTTGGGTGTGGAAGCATGTTCGCTTAAGCTGGCTTTTTCATCAGGGCGACAAACTGCTGGAGTGCCCCCAACTGCAGTAGAAATGCCACAACCGCTCATTTTTTTCTTTTCATAGCTGTAACGGGTCCCCAAAATGACTGATAACTGGTCAGTTAATGCATAAGAACTGCTGAAAAAAACAGCCCAGGAGCTTGTATCTGTTTCGGCGTCCAGAATGACCTGCAAGGGAATTGACGGTAATGTCCGGTTGACTGCAGATTGCAGAGTAGTATTGTTTTGAAAGTTGTAATCAATATGTTCATCAAAATAATAAGTACCGACCAGCCAGGTCAGCTGCCCGATTTTTTTAGTCAGTTGAAACTCCTGACTAAACTGATTTTGATCTTCGTTCATGGCAAAATCAACATCAGCGATTTCCGTATAGTCAGTATCACCATGGAACTTATAATCAGCCCCTCTGTAGGCTGTAATTGAGGTAAATTCATAGTCCTCATTAATATCCCAGATGTATTTTCCATGGGTGCCATAATTTGTGAGTTCAGTCGTCGAATCAAAATTTGAATTGATTTTCCATGGATCGCTGATGACTTGTGCAGTATTTGCCGGAGTACCATCAGATAGTGTGTATGTGGGCTTGCGCATGGGAGGAGACTCATTCTGATCCAGGTAATCGGTGCTGATAATGAATTCCATACGGTCATTCATCAGCCAGCGCAGGCTGCCCCGGAAACCTTCATGATTTTCATCATTAAAATAGTCAGTGCCGGCAGGATTCAGGTTTTTAACATAACCATCACTATCGTGTGCCAAAACAGAAAAACTACCCATGAGCTGGTCTTCTATCATTGGACCGCTGACAGTGGCTGATATTCGGGTGCGGCCATAGTTACCCAGTTCAATACTGCCGATGCTCCGATGCTCATTAGTGGGCAGATAAGGCTTAATATTAATAGTGCCGCCAATGGAATTTCGACCATAGAGTGTGCCCTGAGGGCCTTTTAGTACTTCCACCTGCTCAATATCAAGAAAGTCATTAAATACCATGGTAGGGCGAGACATATACACGCCGTCATAATGAACAGTGCTGCTGGTTTCAGAGCCGGGAAAGATATTATTGGTGCCGATACCGCGGATAAAAACCTGTGCCCAGTTCGCATTCTGACTGATACTCATCCCTGGAGTAGCATGGGTGAGATCTTTAGTATTATTGATATTGCGTTCAAATAAATCAATACTGTCAAAAGTAGTAATGGCAATAGCCGTTTCCTGCAGGTTGGTTTCGCCTGTGCGGGTTGCAGTTACGGTAATGGTTTCAAGCTGTACTGCTTGTTCCTGAGCTAGTGAATTCTGTGGGTACAGACTTGTGAATGTGCTGCAGCTTACTAGAATAAAAGCCAGATAACAGCGTATTTGTGCTAATTTTGGTATTTGCTTTTTATGGCACATTATAAAATAACTTTTCCTTACCGGAGATTCTGTCTCTGGCAAAACTTAAATGACTTAACCTGAAAAGTATAGGATATAATTTGAGAATTTCAAATTATATCCATTTTACATATCGAGAAAAACACAGACTTGATCTTAGTCATATAAATAATAATTAGTATTATTTACAATACCGATTAAATAATAGCTGTGTGAGTTCGGTAATGACACTAAATAATCTTGAAAGCGGGCAGTCAGCGACAGTGACGGCAGTTAAAGCGAGTAAAGAACTGAAAAATCGTTTTAATTCATTTGGCCTGGTGAAAGGGGCAATCATTTATATTGAGGCGTTTTCACTGGCTAAAAAAACCATGGAAGTGCGTATTAATAACACCCGGATTGCTTTACGTGCCTCAGAAGCTGAAAAAATTGAGGTGGCTTAGTGGCCGCTAAAGAAAAACTCATTAAAATTGCTTTAGTAGGACAACCTAACGTTGGTAAGAGTGCCCTGATTAACTCGGTGGGTAATGCCCGGTTAAAAGTTGGTAACTTTAGCGGTGTCACCGTAAGAAAAGAGGTGGTGCGTTTTAATCGTGATGGTTATGATTTTCAAATTACTGATTTACCCGGTTCGTACTCACTTACTGATTATACTATCGAAGAGCGTGTCACCCGACAGTATCTGGATGAGGAGGACTATGATCTTATTCTCAATGTTGTTGATTCAACCAATATTGAACGTAACCTGTACCTCACAACTGAATTGCTTGCTTTAAATCAAAAGTTGGTTGTTGCCCTTAATATGACGGATGAAGCCGTCAAAGAAGGGGTTCATATTGATGCACAGCAGCTGGGAAAAATCCTGGGTGTGCCCTGTATTAAAACCTCTGCAGTTAAAAAAACCGGTATTGATGAAGTCATCCAGGCAATTATTCAGTCTTATAAGCAAAAAGAAAATCCCCTGCATCTTCAGTTCAGCGAGGTATTTGAAGAAGAAATCTCTCATATCGTTTCATTTTTAGAAGAGAAGAAAATCCAATGTAAAGTCAGCCTCAAAGCCCTGGCAATTAAACTGCTTCGAGAAGACAGGCAAACCTATTTACGCTTTCATGAGGAGCCAATCTGGACTGAACTGCAGCCGATTGTTAACAAGGCCTATCAACACTTATATCTGCACTATGATACCAAAGATCTGGACGATATTTATAATGATGAAAGATCCGCTCTGGCTAAGGGGGCAGTTGCAGAAACGGTTCAATTTGAAAAGCAGACAAAGCGTAGTTTTACCGGTCAAATTGATGCCCTACTGATGAACCAGTTTGTTGGTCTGCCTATATTTTTGTTTCTTATGTGGGGCCTGTTTCAGCTGACATTTGAAGTAGGTAGTATTCCCATGGACTGGATAGATGCTTTTTTTGCATTGTTGATTAATGGCACAAAATCTTTTCTTGGTGATACTGAATTTGCATCAGCCATTGCGGACGGTGCTATTGCAGGAGTGGGGGCTGTTATCCTATTCCTGCCTAATATTATTATACTCTTCCTGGGTATAGCCCTGTTGGAAACCACCGGTTATATGAGTCGTGTGGCTTTTTTGCTGGATGGTTTTTTTCACAAATTCGGCCTGCATGGTAAATCCTTTATTCCACTGGTCAGTGGTTTTGGCTGCTCTGTACCCGCTTATATGGCGGCAAGAACTTTAAAAAATGACCGGGATCGATTACTGACTTTGTTTATTATCGGTTTTATGAGTTGTGGTGCTCGACTACCCATTTATGTGTTATTTGTTGGTGCCTTCTTTAATGAATCACAGGCAGGCAATATACTCTTTCTTATTTATATCAGTGGTGCTTTATTAGGCATTATTGCTGCTAAGGTCCTGAAAAAGACTGCCTTCAAGGGTGATGATGAACCTTTTGTTATGGAGATGCCCAAATATCGTTTACCATCGTTCAAGTTGATCTGGCATACCGTATCAGCTCAGGCAATGATGTATCTGAGAAAAGCCGGTACTTTTATTTTGCTGGCTTCTGTGTTGATCTGGTTTGCCAGTAATTATCCCAAACAGCCGGAAATGGAGCAACAGTATCAGGTAAAAATTGAACAACTCCAGAATGAAGAAGCAATTGCGGCGTTAAATAATGAACTGGCACTGTACAAATTGGAAAACAGCTATCTGGGACAGATTGGACATGCATCAGAACCATTTTTTGCACCACTTGGATATGACTGGCGTATGGCTATTGCTCTGGAAACTGGCCTGGCTGCTAAGGAAATAGTGGTAGCCACATTAGGAGTTTTATATGGCCTGGGTGAAGATCATGATGAACAAAGTGCAGGACTGGTTGAGCAGATAAGAGCTAATATCAGCTTACCCTCGGCCATTTCATTTATTGTTTTTGTGATGATTTATTTACCCTGTCTGGCTGCTTCAATGGTTTTCATGCGTGAAGCCGGGGGCTGGAAGTATCTTGTTTATCTTTTTGTTTTTACAACAGCAACTGCATGGACTTTATCTTTTGCTGCGTTTAATATGGCTCAGGTTCTTACTTAATAACGAAACAGATAGTGTGATCATAAATGAAAGAGCTCATCCTTGATTTTTTTTCAAACTTTTGGCTATTGCTGAATTCCATCGCTTTTTTTATTTTAATAGGTGTTTTGATTGCAGGTGTCTTTAAACTGCTATTACCTGATACTTTTATTAAAAAACATCTGGGTGAGCATAATTTCATGGCTAATATCAAGGCAGCCTTTCTTGGCATTCCTTTACCTCTGTGCTCCTGCAGTGTGATCCCTTTTGTCAGTGCTTTGAAAAAAAGCGGTGCATCCCGCAGTGCTATTCAAACCTTTTTAATCTCAACTCCAATTACTGGTGCAGACTCCATAATGGCAACCTATGGTGTTTTTGGCTGGGTATTTACCATCTATCGTCTGGTAACTTCTGTTATTATTTCTTTACTGGCGGGTTTGCTCACGCTGGTGTTTGTGAAAGAACAAGAAACCAGTGAAAAAATTGATTTAATGGAATTCAAACCGGCTAAACATATTATTGGCAAGCCTATAAATATTCCTATTGTAAAAGCAGAAAACAGGGATAATCTCTTACAGAAAATTTTGTCCTATGCTTTTGATGATATTTATAAAGATATTGCCCGTTCATTGATGATTGGATTAATTATTGGTGCACTTATAGTTACCTTTATGCCAGAGGATCTGGCTGAATATATTTCAGCAAACCCGTTGCTCAATTATGTGCTGGTGCTGGCTTTTTCTGTACCGCTCTACGTTTGTGCGACAGCCTCTATCCCACTGGGACTGTCATTATTAACGGCTGGATTTTCTCCCGGAGCAGCTTTTATCTTTTTGACAGCCGGACCGGCAACTAATACGATTACCATGAGTGTTGTGTTAAAAACATTGGGTAAACATTCATTAATTATTTACCTCTCATCGGTGATCATCGGCAGCTTAATGTTTGGTTTTATATTTGACAGTTTTTTTTCTGAGAGTCTGGGACAAATACTGATAATAGATGATCATGAGGAAGATGCAGGCTTCATCGCTCAGGTTTCATCGGCTACTCTCTTATATCTTTCTCTGAAATATATTCTGAATAAGGATGCACAAATTATTAAATCGGGTGGTGGTTGCGGTGGTGGTGATTGCTGTAGCTCTGGTTCCGGCTCTTAAAGAGCGGACTCTATATTCTTCCAGCTAAAATGAAGAGTTACAATGCATCTTTATTTCCCAATTATTCATTTTCATGTTTAACACTGATTTGAGCAGACTGGCCAATAAATTGTATTTGAAATGAAATGGGGCGGCAGCATATCTGACAGTCCTCGATATACTCCTGGATATCTGAGGAGTAATCAATCAGGATGTTAATCATTTCACCACAATATGGGCAGGAGATATCATGTTCTTGCTGATAGTTCATATAACTTCTCTTTATTTTAAAATTTGCATATTTATTTTAAGCCGCCTATGTTCCCAGAAACATCTGTTCTCTCTAAGCTAAGGCTTCATAATAACTTTATAGGTAAACAGATTTAATGTCTATTTGGAAAAATCAAAAATGATCGATAAAGAAATGAAAATTTGGCGATTGCTGCAAGTTATTTTGTATCTGTCAGGAATACTTCTGTTAGTTTTATTGTTTAATGATTCTCTAAGATTTTTTCCCTCATTAGATGATAACTTTGGCCGGGATGCTTTTTGGAATATCCTTATTTTTTCCGCCCCTTTTTTGTTTGCAGTGATCCCTGGTGTCTGGCGCAATATTTGTCCATTGAGTACAACTTCATTAATGACAAGATATTTTGGCGTTGGTAAAAAAATTAAACAAAGCAAAAAGCAAGATGAATTACTTTTTTTAATCAGTATTCTGTTATTGTATCTGATTGTGCCGCTACGCCATGTTGAAACCAGTGGTTTTTCAGTGGCCTCTGGTTTAGTTATTATTGCAATAGTTGCTTTTATCATGGGTTATTTTTTTCAGGGCAAAAGCGGCTGGTGTTCAAGGTTATGCCCTGTTTATCCTGTTGAAAGACTTTATGGTTCAAAGCCTTTAATCACTGTTACTAATGCTCATTGTTCAAGTTGCGAAAATTGTACTTCACCTTGCCCGGACTCTACTGTGAGTGATATTCATGATGTTCATCATGAAAGCCGGCTCTCTCAATTTTCAAATTATATTCTTATTGGTGGATTTCCCGGTTTCGTCTGGGGTTGGTTTCAGGTTTCTGATTTTAGCAATCGAACAGAAGGCTGGTCTCATTTGGGAGAAGTCTATGCTATGCCTTTATTGGGTTTGTTGGTTTCTATAGCAGTTTACTGGCAGCTGAGACAAAGTTTCACAAAAAAAGACTATAGCAAAATCTCGCTGGTTTTTGCTGCCACTGCAATATCCTGCTATTACTTTTACCGTATCCCTGCGGTGTTAGGTTTTTCCGGTCATACTGGTGTCTTTGGACTGGATTTATCAGTTTATGAGCACTATCAATTTATGCTGCAGTTTGTAGTCACAGTTTTTTTCTTCTGGTGGATTGTTTTCAGAAAAAAAATAATCAGTTGGGAAAAACGTCCAAAATATAAAAATTGTTGAACTAAAAACAGCTTACCAACCGCCACCACCACCGCCCCCGCCACCGCCACCTGAGGAACCTCCACCGCCTGAGGAACCACCACTACCACTGGAGGAACCTGGGGCAGTTGAAGAACTTGACACGGCAGAGCTCAGAGTGCTGCCCATTGCAGAAGAAAAACCAGTAAGGTTATGAGTATCCCAATGTTTTCCACTATACCATTGAGGGGAATGCGGCTGTCCCTGCAGTTCTAATTGAGAAAAAATAGTGTTAAATTTCTGACTCCATTGTTGTTCGACATCCAGAGCCATTGCATAGGGTAAGTATTTTTCAAACAGTGCCGGCGTTAATTCAGGTGTCTGCTCTGGAGAATGCTTAGATTGCATTTCTTCTGCTTCAGCGACTGTTAAATAATATTTAAAACCATCAACCTGGTCTAATAATTTTCGTCCTTTCAATGTGGGTGCTTTCATCCATTGGTAAAATAAAATATTTGTGACAATGGTTAGAATAAATATCAACAAAATACCCGCACCTGTATTTTGCCAGAATAGAAACAAACCAATTGCTTCACCTGCCAAAAATGGGATCGCAAATAATGTGAAAAATACAGCCCCGATAAAGGTTAAAATGTTATGAGCAGCTTTCCAGGCCTTGAACGCAGAAATAGATAAAAATGCTACACCAATAGACCAGAAACTTAACCATATAGAAAAAAATACCGTAAGTGCTCGTGCATCAACCGATTCTATGAAAAAAATAGTCACGGCTAAAATAATTATACTGATGAACCAGCCGGGAAATAAAAATCGTTTGTTGGTGGTAAAATATTTTTTTTCGTAATCCCGTTCCAGTGCTTTTTTATGGGCTGAAATTGCTTTGCTGATAGTGCTGTGTTCTGTTTGTTTTAAGATGATCTGCTGTTTTTTCTTGAAAAGAGAGCGGGCAATGGCAGATTCCCCCAGAGAAAGTTGAGCGCTTTGAGCAATTTTTTCTATAGTGAAATACTTTCTCTTCATGGTAATGGTCAAATAACCTTTTACGGCCATATTAACCAGAGCAGATGAAAAAGTTTTATTATCATAGCCCATACGTTGAACAAAACGCATTGAGGCAGGGGAATGTTGTTTATCAGGCTTATATTGAGGATAGATAATTCCTTGCTTAGGATCTTTGCCTACTTTAAACCAGCTTAAGACTAAATAAGTCCATAAAATAATCAGGCCCAACGCACCCATAAAAGCTGCCTGATTATCAGCAATAAACCATTGCAGCTTAGTCTTTAAATCAGGTTCTTTGACAAAACCTTTAGGCCAGTTTACAACAACAGAAATGCCATGCTGAAGTGGTAATGGTTTGCTGGTTTCAAAAAGGACTGAGTGATCATCGGGTGTTGATACAACAAAATTTTGACCTTTTTCTCCTATAGCACCAGTAAAAGCCTCAGTTTCAATCTGATGGACTCTAACATTGGGGGGGAGTTGAATCGCTGCACTTGCGTATTCTATTGGAAAGGCCCAGCCATTGCCGGTTATATTCCAGTATAATTCATCAAAAGTATCAAAAAAACCTAATTGCCTGCTGGTATAATACTGCAGAGTAAAGGTATGGCTGCCGTGTTGGAGAAAATTGTTTTTATTGCCGATATAAATTCGAATACCATTTTGAATCGATTCGGTGTGGTAGTCTTCATCCTGTCCATCACGCATGACGGCTAATAATTCAAATTTTACATGGTAGTTATTGCCATAAATATCTTTATATTGTGTTGGGAAGTCACGATAAATACCGCGCTTGATTTCCTTGCCTTCTGCGATAACTGTAATATCTTCAGTTACTATGAGACTGCCATCTGTTTCGATAACAATATGACTATGGTAATTTTTTATGATTTCCTGTGCATAAACCGGGCTGTCAGAAACAACAAACATTAGAAATAATGTCAGACAGATAAAGTAATAAGCTGATATATGTCTGCTATTCATGTGTTATATCCAGTTGAAAATATTGACGATAGCTAAAATTAAAGAAGCGGGCGATTGCCAGATCAGGAAAACTATCAATACGGGTATTCAGTAGTCGTACGGCACCATTATAAAAACGTCGGGCATGCTGCAGGGTTTCTTCAATCACTGAAAGCTCTTTTTGCAGCTCAATAAAATGCTGGCTGGCTTTAAGATCAGGATAACTCTCTGCAAGAATTTTAATCTGGCCTAAATGCTCGCTCAGGTTTTTCTCAAGTTGTCCGGTTTTGTCTAAATCCCTGTCCTTAAGTGATTCCATTCTTTGCCCCTCGGCTCTTAAGCTTGTAACCCTGCTCAATATCGCCTGTTCATAACTGGCATATTGTCTGACAACATCAACTAGTTTCGGGATCAAATCATGTCTTCGTTTCAACTGTACACTGATATCACTCCAGGCTGCTTCAACCTGGTTTTTTAAAGTAATAAAACGGTTGTAGATAATGATAAACCAGATGATAAGACAGGAAGTTATAATAAGTGAAAATAGAGTATACATAATATAATTGCTGTGTGAATGATTGTTTTTTTGTTTGTTTTTTTGTAACTATTCTTTTTTGATTATAAAAACAATACCATAATAAATAATCGCCCCCAGTATACCTGAATACAGACAAAACTGATGTAATGCTTTTATGGAAAAAATTCCCTGGAGATGATTAACTGTATGCAATGGATAAAATGGCTGGAGATCAAAGTGCATCATACTGTCCAGTAGAACATGACTATAAGTACCAATAAAAGCACTGCTTATAGCCACCAACCAGGAAATGTTTATTATTTTTTGCTTTGAGATGCCAAGTATTTTAAGCCCCAGTTCGGAGAGAGGTTTACCTGACAGGGCTGAAAAAAGTGCCAGCAGTGTGGCACCGATATAAGTGTGAGAAAAACCATGGAGATGACCATGGCCGCTTAGCAAAACAATTAAGGGTTGTATATCCATAATAATCTGTGCCCAGCCAAAAATCATCAGGCTGAAACTGCCTTGTAAAATGGCTTTAATAAAGATTCCCGGACCCATGTGGATTGGGGTAAAAGGCATAGAATTCCTCAAAACAGGGTTTATCACAAAAATATATATTTTGTGCTAGGCTTACAACAGTATCTAATATTGTAGGACAAATTAATGGTAAATCATATTTTATCAACTCCTGATGAGCAGGAAAAGCGTGTTTGTCAGCGTCTTGAACTGAATCGTCAGGTGCAAATAAAACTGGCTGACGGTCAGCTAATTAAAGGCTTAACTGAAGATATCAGTCTGGGTGGCTTAAGAGTTGTAGTTGGTGAGAGCATTATCAATCTTGATGCCATTAAAATTAACTCCCGTGCTTTATTGCAGATCACCTTTATTGATGGCCAATTATCGCCTGAATTCCTATGTACTATAGTACGCTGTGATCCTGGTTCTGTTTGTTTAAAACTGGACAGGAAAAAAGCAGCCTCATTCGGCATGATGTTAACTCGTGGCGCATTGAAGAAAAAAAATTGCAACCAAATCACAGCTCTTAAAACTTAATCAAGAGAAGCTTATGTGCATAAAAGCAGGAGTGGATGAAGTGGATTCAGTCAAGGCATTAATGACCATGAGTCTTAATGCCCTTATTGCTGAAGTTTTTGATAAAGATCTTGATGAACTTGAGTTAAGCCTGTCTTTGACTCAAGATTTAGGTATGGACTCAAAAAAGAAGCAGGAACTAACAGACTTAATTGGTGAATATTTTGATGGACTGGCTATTGATTTTCCAGAAAATGATAGTCTTGAAGCCTTATTTCAAACAGTTGTTAACTCAGAATTTGAGGCAGTTTCCCGCTAATTTATCTGCTCTGTAAGTGCTTGCACCATAATGCACATCTATTTTTATTCCTGCTCTTATTATGTGCACTAAAATGGTGCATAAGTAACACGTGATCCATGTAAATCTACCTTTTAGAATTATCATTTCTTTTTAACCCAATGAATAATATGAATAAATAAAGTTATTTAAAATGTGGCACGATCGGTGCTTTCAGTATGAGTATATTGAATATAGGTATTAAGCATTAGAGAATACATAAAGTAATTTGAGTATCCTCATACAGAAATATTGGAGCATGAAATGAAAGAAAAACTGGTGATGATCGGCAATGGTATGGCAGGCATGCGTACTATTGAAGAGCTGCTTAAGGTAGCACCGGATATGTATGATATTACCGTTTTTGGTGATGAGCCCTATGGTAACTATAACCGGATCCTGCTTTCGCCTGTGTTGGCGGGTGATAAAACCATTGAGGATATTATGCTCAATACCATGCCCTGGTATGAAGAAAATAACATTAAACTGCATGCGGGAGCAGGAAAACGAATTAATGAAATTAATCGTATCTCCCGTACTGTGACATCAGAGGATGGTACAGTTGAAGAATATGATCGTCTTTTAGTGGCCACAGGTTCAACCCCTTTTATCATCCCAGTCCCTGGACATGACAAGGAAGGGGTGATTGCTTTTCGTGACATTAAAGATGTAGACACCATGCTGGATGCCACAAAAAATTATAAACATGCAACCATTATTGGCGGCGGTCTGCTGGGTCTTGAAGCCGCTAACGGCATGATGCAGCATGGCATGAAAGTAACGGTTGTACATCTGGTTGATACTTTGATGGAACGCCAGATGGATTCTGTCTCTGGAAAAATGCTTAAAAAAGCACTTGAAGATAAAGGCATGGACTTTCGTATGGAAGCCCAGACCGCAGAAATTACTGGTAATGGCCGTGTAGATGGAATTAAATTTGCAGATGGTTCTTCCATAAAAACCGACCTGGTTGTTATGGCCGTTGGTATTCGCCCTAATATCGAACTGGCTCAAAAATCAGGCTTGCACTGTGAGCGTGGCATTGTTGTTAATGACACCATGCAAACCTATGATCCTAAAATTTACTCTGTGGGGGAGTGTGTTCAGCATCGCGGCAATACCTATGGTCTGGTGGCGCCTTTATTTGAAATGGCAAAAGTTTGTGCCAACCATCTGGCTCAGATGGGTATTGGACTCTATGAAGGTTCAGTGACTTCAACTAAACTAAAAGTGACAGGCATTGATCTATTTTCTGCCGGAGACTTTATCGGTGATGATGCAACAGAAGAAATGATCATGCAGGATGCCACCAGTGGTCTGTATAAAAAGCTGGTTTTAAAGGACAATAAATTAGTCGGTGCAGTTTTATACGGTGATACAAAAGAAGGCGCATGGTACTTCCAGCTGATGCGTTCAGGTCAGGATATTTCTGATCTGCGTGATAAATTGCTATTTGGTGAATCTCACCTGGGTGATTCCGGTCATGGTGGTGATCACATTCTTGAAATGTCTGATGACACTGAAGTGTGTGGCTGTAATGGTGTTTGTAAAGGTGATATTGTTAAAGCCATTACTAGCGAAGGGTTATTTACTTTAGATGAAGTCAGAGCACATACCAAGGCTTCTGCATCGTGCGGCTCATGTACTGGACTGGTTGAACAGATCCTGGAGTCAACTCTTGGCAGTGACTATGAAACACCTGAAGCGAAACCCATCTGTCAGTGCACGGATTATTCCCATGAAGAAGTTCGTGAAGCGATTCGTACACGTAAACTGACCTCAATTAAAGAGGTGCGTCGCAGTCTTAACTGGAAAACAGAAGATGGTTGTCCAGCTTGTCGTATGTCCTTAAATTATTATGTACAGAGCGCATGGCACAATGAATCTCAGGATGATCCGCAATCACGCTTCATTAATGAAAGAGCCCATGCAAATATTCAGAAAGACGGAAGATATTCAGTGATCCCCAGAATGTGGGGCGGCATGACAACACCGGATGAATTGCGTGCTATTGCAAATGTTGCAGAAAAATATGAAATAAAAGATGTTCATTTAACCGGTGGTCAGCGTATTGGTCTGTATGGTGTTGAAAAACAAGTCCTTCCAAAAATCTGGGAAGATTTAAATGATGCTGGAATGGTTTCCGGCCATGCCTATGGCAAAGCCATGCGGACGGTTAAAACCTGTGTTGGTAAACAGTGGTGTCGATTTGGCACCCAGGATTCAACTGCATTGGGTATTAAACTTGAAGAGTTAACCTGGGCCTCATGGATGCCGCATAAATTTAAACTAGCTGTTTCCGGTTGTCCTCGAAACTGTGCTGAAGCGACCATTAAAGACTTTGGAGTCGTTTGTGTGGATTCAGGTTATGAATTACATATTGGTGGCAACGGCGGTATTAAAGTGAGAGCAACTGATCTTCTGTGTAATGTTCAAACAGAAGAAGAAGTCATGGAATATTGCGGCGCTTTCATTCAGTACTATCGCGAAGATGCTCATTATCTTGAAAGAACTGCACCATGGGTTGAGCGCATTGGTTTCAGCAAAATTGAAGAAACCATTGTTAATAATGAAGAAAAGCGTAGACACTATAATATGCGCTTCCTTGAGGCACAGAAAATATCTCAGGTTGATCCCTGGAAAGAACGTGCAACGGGTGGTGTTGCTGCTCATGAGTTTGCTTCAATCAAAGTTGTTTCCTAAACTCAAGTTTAAATAAAAAATATTTGGATAGATAAAATGTCAAACTGGATAGAAGTAGGTCAATTAGAAGAGATACCACAGCAGGGTTCTCGTGTTGTTAAAACAAAAGATTATAATATTGCTGTTTTTCGTACCGTGAATGATGAAGTCTTTGCTGTCAAAGATTCCTGCCCGCACAAACAGGGTCAGCTTTCACAGGGGATTGTTCATGGTAAAAAAGTGACCTGTCCTTTACATAACTGGACTATCAGCCTGGAGTCAGGTGAGGCCTTAGGGCCTGATGAAGGCTGCACAAATGTGTTTATGGCTAAAGTCGAGGATGGTCAGGTTTCGATTGATTTAGGCTAGTTTAAATACAAAATATCAAGGATACACTAATGTTATTTGGCCGTAGTAAAAAAAATCCCATTAAGATTGCGGATAAAAAAATAATTGAGTGGAAGTATGCGACCTGTGGTTATTGTTCAACCGGGTGCTCTATCGAGGTTGGTTTCAATGATGAGGGCAAACCCGTCTCATCTCGAGGAGTAGCTGATGCCGATGTAAACAGGGGCAAACTCTGTCTTAAAGGTATCTTTGAGCATGAATTGTTTAGTTCGGCAGGAAGGGGATTAATACCCTTACAACGCAATAACTGGCATCAGCCCTGGGAAAAAACAACCTGGGGTGATGCTCTTGATCGCGTTCATGATGGTATAAAAGCAGTTCAGAAAAAATATGGCCGTGATGCCTTTGCTGTTATTTCTACTGGCCAGATGCTGACAGAAGAATTTTATACACTGGGGAAGTTAACTCGGGGTCTGATTGGCACTAACAATTATGATGGTAATACGACCTTATGTATGGCCTCAGCAGTGTCTGGCTATAAACGCTCCTTTGGTTCTGATGGTCCGCCAGGCTGCTATGAAGACTTTGAACATACGAACTGCCTTATTGCATGGGGATCAAATCTCCCAGAGCAGCATCCTATTATTTACTGGCGTTTTAAAGAAGCTCAGGAAAAACGTCATTTCCCACTGATTGTTGTTGATCCTCGTGTCACCATGCTGGCTCAAAATGCTGACATACATTTAGCCATTACACCCGGTACGGATGTCGTATTACAAAATGCCCTGATGCATGTGATTTTTAAAGAAAATCTTCAGGACAGTGATTACATTAAAGTCAATACTAACGGCCTTGATGAATTAATGGCTGAAGTTGAGAAATATGATCCAATCAGCGCCGCAAAAATTTGCGGCATTGATGAAGATACTATACGCAGTGTGGCACGGTTGTATGCCGGAGCTAACGCAGCAATGTCTATCTGGACAATGGGAATTAATCAATCGACTCATGGTTCTGACGGTGTGGTGGGCATTAATAATCTTGCATTGATCACCGGTAATATTGGTAAACCGGGTGGTACCAGTTTATCAATTACCGGACAATGTAATGCCATGGGAACCAGAGAGTGGTCTTCCTGTTCGGGCTTACCGAACCATCGACTGCTGGAGAATGAACAAGACAGAAAAGATATTGCCGAATTCTGGAATATTGATGAAGAATTTTTACCTAAAAAACGCGGTATGTTTCAAACTGATATATATCATGCCATTGAGGCTGGGCACATTAAAGGCCTGTGGTTGATTGCAACTAATCCTTTGAGTTCCCTGCCCAATTCTGAGCGAGTCAGACGAGCTATGCAAAAACTGGAGTTTTGTGTAGTGCAGGATTGTTATGCAGATTCAGAAAGCAATCAATATGCGCATGTTTATCTTCCTGCAGGTACCTGGGCAGAGAAAGAGGGAGTAATGACTAATACTGAGCGACGTATTAATTTAATTAATGCCATTACACCACCGCCTGGCGAAGCAAAGCCTGACTTATGGATCTTTAACCAGGTGGCAAAACGCTTTAATGCTAAAGAAGAAGGTAAGGGAAAAATTAATTTTCCTGAACATTCTGCGGATATTTTTCTGGAAATGGGCAGCATTTCAAAAGGCAGGCTGGCAGATATATCCGGCATGACCCATGAACTTCTGGAAAAAAATCGAGGTGTTCAATGGCCTTATACTGAACAACAAGTCTCTGCTGGTGAAGCACCTCCTGCGGGCGGTAAGCGCTTATACACCGAAGCTGCTACCTTCAGGTATGCCGATGGTAAAGCTAAGTTAATCCCATTGCCCTTTATTGATAACAATGAAGTTCCTGATGAAAAGTTTCCTATCTGGCTCAATACTGGCAGGTTAATTGAGCATTGGCATGGGCGCACTAAAACAGGAAAAATTGGTAATAATAATAAATACAGTCCTATTCCGTTTATTGAAATAAATCCGGATTTAGCACTGGAATTAGGGATCAGGCGAGGTGACTATGTACGTCTTGTATCAAGACGTTCGGATGCAGTGGTTATGGCAACACCCACACATCGTGTCCCTAAGAATATGGTGTTTTTACCTTTTCATTTTCATGACTGTGCCAATCGTTTAACTTTAGGCTTGCTTGATCCCCATTCAAGACAGCCAGCGTATAAGCAATCGGCAATTCGTATTGAACGCCTTGAAGATCAAAAAGCAGCGGCTCAACTCAGTATGGAAATGCGTAATTTCTAAATGATTTAAAAATCACCTTAATAGATGATGGAATAAGAACATGTTTGTACGAAGAGATAATGAACCTGAATATGCGATACTCAGAAAGACCCATTCTGATGTTTCTGAAAGTGGCTCTGTTAACCAATATGGGACTCCTATAGAAACAGTGCAGAGTGATAACCCATTAAGAGAGCAATCGCTTAATATTAATCTGGACAGTGAGATCGGTGAAAACCCAGATCGTTACAAACAGCATGGTTTCTTTTTTAATGCGGATAATTGCATTGCCTGTCACGCCTGTGAAGCGGCCTGCAGTGAAAAAAATGATAATCCTGCCCATATTGCATTTCGTTCAGTGGGTTTTGTTGAAGGGGGAACCTATCCTGCCTACCAGCGTCTCAATATCTCAATGGCCTGTAATCATTGTGATGATCCAGTTTGCTTAAAAGGTTGCCCAACACGGGCCTATACTAAGTTTGCAGAATATGGTGCAGTATTACAGGATCCTGACATTTGCTTTGGTTGTGGTTATTGTACCTGGGTTTGCCCCTATAATGCACCACAGCTTGATCCTGAGAAAGGACAGGTCAGTAAGTGTAATATGTGTGTGGATCGATTAGAAGTCGGCTTAAAACCAGCCTGTACTTCGGCTTGTCTGGGTAATGCCCTGGATTTCGGTGTGATTGAAGATATTCCTGAAAATCGCAGTCAGGCAAAGGTCAATATACCTGGTTTTCCAAGAAATGATATAACCCACCCAAACATTCGTTTTCAACAGACTCGTACCACGCAAAGAGAGATGACACGAGTGGATCAAACTGCTATAAAATACCATCGCGTTGATGAGCCTTTAACTTCTCTTAACACCAAGACCTATGAAGAGAGTCCTTTTATACCAGAGCTGGATCCCAAACAGGGGTTTGAGCGTCGATGGAACTTAAAAAAATTATTAACTTCTCATGAAAATGCCCATATTGCTTTCACCTTAAGTGCCCAGTTAGTTATGGGGGCTTTTTTATGGATGTTTTTCAGCTGGCTGGTCACGGATTCAACCAGTGGTTTAGGCAGCTTATCAATGAGTTCAGCTTATTTACCCGCTTTAGTCATCCTTGTGGGCTTAATTACTCTGGGTCTTTATAAGTTAAATATGCACCTGGGAAAACCCCATCGTTTCTATCGTGGTTTTTACAATTTAAAATATTCTCCGGTGAGTCGGGAAATTGCCGGTGTCAGTTTATTTTTTGCCGGTCTGGTTTTATTCACACTTTGTGCATTTATTGATAATCTGTTTTTTAACACGATTCAATTCATTGCCGGTTTTATTGCTCTGAGTGGTCTGATGATTGGCGGTTACTTTATGTATAAACTCTATCGGATAGAAGCACGTCCATTCTGGAATCATATCAATACCGCAAGCTCTTTTATCAGCACTGGTTTAGTGTTGGGTTCTCTTTTTGTAGCATTGATCAGTACGTTCAATGGTGTGATACCTCAAGAGTTAAATCAGTTGTTATTAGTCACCATTAGTTTTGGATTAGTACTTGAAATGGCTGGGTTATGGCTACACCGGAAAGATCTTCAATCGGCTAATAGCGAGGGAGCAGCCTCATTTTATGAACAAGCTACAACTTATGGTTATGCTTATTTCTTAAGAAATGCTTTGCTGTTACTATCATTAATTATCTGCCTGAGTTTATTATTGACTGAATTTCAATCATTCTGGACTTATCTTCTTTTGGCAGGAACATCACTTATTTCAGCCATTATAGGCAGGGCATTATTTTACGTGCTGGTGATCCCAACAACTATGCCAGGTGGTTTTTTCTGGAGAAATAAAGGTTTTGTTGAACATGCTCGTGAGACGGGTTTAGCAGACATGCCGCAGGTGGGTGTTGTCTATGAGAAACATCACTCATTTAATGTGAGTGAATTAATTGAAACCATTAAAACAACTTCAATGAATGATAAACTT
>JADGDG010000037.1 GCA_016744995.1 Gammaproteobacteria bacterium | reverse complement strand
ATAAACACCATGAGATTAAAATCCACCACTTTTGACCTGCTGCTTTTAATGATGTTACGTTAGTCAGTAAAAATTACCCTATGGCCGCTTTACACCAAAAGCGTACCAAATGAAATGGCTGTTCCCATCCATAGGAGTCATTTCTAACCATATTTAAATCAATCCAAATTGTCCGCTAATTGTACATTTTACCCATTTCTCTGGTTGTGACAATGTGAATATTTTTGGATTATCAATGTCCGCTTTTTCACTTTGAACGTGAGTCTATGGAAATCCTGCTATTAACGCTTTGGGACGGCTGCTGACAGTCATTGATAAATATCTCGGCCGCAAGCGACCGAGTTTTAAAACAAGTCCAGCTGGTCTGAATTTATTTCTTTTTGATCTAACTCAACTAGCTGTTCTTGAACGTACTTTCTAATTGTTTCTTCATTTGCATTCCCAATCGTTTCAACAAAGTAACTTTGCGTCCACAACTTACCGCCCCAGAAGTATTTTTTCTTAATTTCAGGATAAATCCTAAAAAATTCACGAGCGGTAATACTTTTTATTATTTGCATTACACTACTAGGTGATTGCCTGGGTATACTTCTGATAACCATATGAATATGATCTTCTGGTATTTCAAGCTCAACGATATCAATATCGTAATCATATCCAATTTTCTGAATAATCGCCTTCATCGTTGTACGATAAGGCTCCATAAAAACTTTATGCCTATATTTTGGTATCCAGACAAAATGATACATTAGCCTAAAGACATGATGCGTATTTCTTTGAAGTTCCATGTACTGAATAATATAGACAGGGACAAGCCCCCGAGATTTTCGCTACGCTCTGTTAAAAATCTTATATTTTAGAACTGACCTGGTCTTTCTGACCTATTCCTACTCTCAAATATTTGCTCTAAAATTACGTGACCTGCAGCTTTGGGACGTTTTGTTTAATTCAATGGAAGGTATATGAAAAAGGCGGCCGAAGCCGCCTTATCATCTTTACAGTCATCGGCTCCTCAGCCTGTACTGCAAGATTAGGATAACATGTCAATCATCTTTGGCAAATACCCGCGGGATGAATTGAGCGCTGCTTTTAAGTGCTCAAAGAGGGGGCGGCGAGCCCCTTTTTTATTTATACACACTAAAGTACATAGTGTGTATTATATATGAAAACAAAGAAAGCATTTAAACATAAGGGGTCTAACCCACCCACCCACCTATGTACACACTTTTTGCTGTATACTTCGCATAGGCATGGATGTTTCATCGGTTGAGCTGGAGTTTTAAAGTGCTTTAATGGCAGCCGCAGCCGCCTTTATCACCGGAATTAGCTTCGCCATCTCCGCAACAACCGCCTTCTTCATGGTGGTGCTGCTGGTTTTCAGCCGCAATACCCATGCTCAGTTCGTCTTCACTGGGATCTCGAATATCTTTAATGGTGACTGAAAAGCTGATATCCTGACCAGCCATAGGGTGATTGTGATCCATGATAACTGTATCGTCATTGATTTCCTTCACAATCACCATAACAGGTTCGCCATTCTCGCCCTGACCTTGTAAAACGAGGCCTTCGTGCAAATCAAGATGAGCCAGATGCTCTTTAGGCACGGTTTGAATTGCTTCAGGCTGGTGTTCACCATAAGCTTCTGCGCAAGGAATTTCCAAAACGGCAGAATCACCAATGTTCATTTCGGTTATACGGGTTTCCAGCCCCGGCATCATTTGCCCATGTCCGAACATGAAGAAAAGAGGTTCAGCTTCCTCCATATTATTATCAATGATTTCATCGCCGACGGATGCGCTGTATTGAATTGCTACTATCTGATCTTGTGTAATTGCCATGAGATCTCACTATCTTTAAAATAAAAGTCTATTTATAAACTATTTTGATACAGGGTGCAATTTTTACTCAACTGCTATCTTTATTTTTTAACCATAGGAATAAATCCTGATTAAATTGTTTTAAAGCTTCATTAAATGATAATACTGCGCCTTCAGCACTTGCATCTTCTACTTTGACCTGATAATTGAAGAGTTTATGTTTTATAATTTTTCTTTGCTTATACTGGATTAGAATAACTCTCAGTGAGACATTTACTCTGTCTTTATAGACGATATGTTCAAATTTAACGATATCTGTTTCCAGCATCAAAGGGACATTGGCTCTTGAAGCAACTCGAATAACGCCTTTGAATAGTTTGCTATTATTAATGCTTTGTGCCATCCATTCCTGCAGCATAATGGGCAGGGGCTCTTTCCAGTGACTTTGTGAATAGCTGTTTTTCTGGAAGGGTTTTTTAGAATAAATAATGGATTCTGTCATATGTTTGGTTGATATATGGGGCAAATCAACTTTGACAAAATCATAAATTGCCTTATCTGCTTTGACTTCAGTGCTGTGCTCAGTGTTGTATTCAGTGCTATGCTCAGTGCTATGATAGTGGAGCGTGTAATATTTCAGAGGATCGACTTTATTAACAGATGGCGTGCATCCTGCCGTTAAAAATACTGTAAAGGCAAATAAGGATAATCGTCGTATTGTGTATTGTATTGTATTTTTAATCACAGCTCACCTGGACCCAATTGGTATTGTTTTTGTTTAAAAATCAAATCACTCGGACTTTCTTTTAGTTGTTCTAATATTTCATTTGCCTGAATACTTAAAATCTCAAATTCCTTTAATAAAGCATTAAATGCTTCCAGATGAGGTTCTGTCATTTGGCGTAAATCATACTCACCCTGATCAAATTTAGTCTGGATTTTAGCAAGAGTTATATTCAAGGATTGACTGGTACTGGAAATATCTCTTAATGTTGCAGTCGCCTGTTTTTCCAGGTTGACTCCACTGGATAAAAGTTGCTGTATGTTTTGTCTGTTATCTGCCATTACCTGAGTAATAATTGCTGTATTTTCCAGTGTTTTTTCAATTGCCAGACTGTTTTTTGCATTAAGGAATAATTGCATTTGTTCAGCCAGTTGTCTGCTACTGCTTTCAAGATTAATGAGTAATTTTTCAATGGAATCAATATTTTTATCACTGATCAACTTATCAATTCGGGACATTGTCTGTACCAGCTGCTCAGAAATATCAGTTGCCGAAGTTTCAAGCTTATCAAACAGGGACTGGCCTGCTGTAATCGTGGCACCATTGGTTAAAGGTTTCGCATTTTTTGTACCCCCTTTAATTTCAATATAACTCAGACCGGTGATACCCTGAGCCGTTAATACCGCATAACTATCTTCTTTTATAGGTGTGCCGATCTCGACAGAAATTGAGACATTTATAAACTCAGAGTTATCAGGGGCGATTTGGATCTTGTCAACAGCACCGATTTCAACACCCCGGTACTTAACTGGAGATTCAATATTTAGTCCAGAGACCCCTTCAGTTGTTTGAATTAAATAATGGTCGTAAACTGTTTCTTCAAAGCCGTATTTGCCCATCCATAAGAGAAATAAGGCCATCAATAAACTTAATATAAAGATTGAAAGGCCAATGAAGGTGTAATTTATTTTTGTATCCATATCATCTACTTTAAATTGCTTTATTTAGTTATATATTTTTTCAATGCTTATTTGTTTTAAAAAAGGTGTCCAGTGCAGGGTGTTGTGATTGATGCACATCCTCCATGGTTCCTTCAATAAGTATTTTTTTATCATGTAGAATAATAAATCGATCCAGTGCATACTCAATGCTTTCTAAATCGTGGGTCACCATAACAACGGTTAAATTCAGCATGTATTTTAGCTCAATTATCAAGTGGTCGAAAGCACGGGCACTGGCCGGATCCAGGCCACTTGTGGGCTCATCAAGAAAAAGTAATTTAGGATCCATAGCCAGAGCTCGTGCCAGGCCGACTCTTTTTTTCATTCCACCACTGAGTTCTGCTGGGTAGAGATAGGCTGCGTGAGGTGGTAAACCGACCATTTTTATTTTTGCATGGGCAATATCATTAATTACTTCCAGCGGTAACTGAGTATATTCTTTAAGAGTAACAGAGACATTTTCCAGAACACTCAGTGATGAAAACAGGGCACCAAATTGAAACAGCACCCCCCACTGAAGTTGCAGGGCTTCAATTTGAGATGGTGACAATGCGTTAATATTTTGCCCTAAGACGCTAATATGACCAGAAGTTGGTTCCTGTAAGAGGATCATTTGCCTCAATAAAGTGGATTTACCAGAACCACTGCCACCAAGCAAACCGAAGATTTCACCTTCATTGATACTGAAACTAACACCGTCATGAACTCGATTTTGACCAAACTGGGTGATAATGTCTTTAAGCTTAATAATGCTTTTTGGGGTGCTGGTTCTGAGGGCATTATCCCTGGAGGTATTTGTCTGCATGCTTATATACCCATCTCAGTTAAGATCACAGAGATCAAAGCATTGATCGCAATGACCCAAAAACTGGCGTTTACTACACTAATGGTTGTATAGCGGCCAATACTATCGGTACTGCCAGTGACCTGAAATCCTCTAAAGCAGCCTATTGATGCGATGACCAGACCAAAAAAGGGTGCTTTAATCAAACCAATGAGTATGTGCTTGATGGGTACTTCTGCATGAAGTCGTGAAATAAATTCAAAAAATGTTAGTCCAAGTTGTCCCTTTGCGATAAGCATGCCTCCCAATATGCCCAGCATATCAGCAAAGAAAATGATTATGGGCATGGCTATCATAAGAGCAATGATCCGCGGTAATACCAGGAACCGATGGGGTTCGAAGCCCATGGTTTGCATCGCATCAATTTCTTCGGTAATCTTCATAATACCGATTTCTGCAGTGTAGGCACTGGCACTGCGACCAGCGACAACAATGGCTGATATCATGGGGGCAAGCTCTCTAAAAACAGAAATACTGACCATTTCAACAATAAATATAGAAGCGCCAAATTGTTGCAGTTGCTCGGCCGATTGATAAGCAATCACCAGTCCCACCAGAAAGGAGGTCAATCCGACAATGGGTAAAGCCTGAAGACCGGATGTGTCAAGATGTTTGACGGTTGCTTTAAAGCGAAACAGTGAGGGGCGGCGAAGGGTTAACCATAATTGGTAAGCATTGATGCCGAGAAAATAGTTAAAAGCCAGAAAACCTTGCAGCAGCTGGACAAATTTTTTACCAATGGAATAAAAAAAAGAGTTTGTCTTGATTGGGAGAGAACGGCTGTCAATGAAGTTTTTTCGGTAGAATAAAAACATTCGCTGATGTTCAGGTTTCATTCCGGTATAAGTGAAGGTTACTCTGGAGGCATCAAAACGTCTCATAAATTCAATAATAATTATAATACCCGATGTATCTAAATCATTGGTCTGGCTGAAATCCCAGGTAACGCTCTGAGTGTCGGGATTGATGGCAAATTGCTTTAATTGTTTATAAATAGCACCAGTGGAGTCATGAAACCAGGAGCCGCTGCTGCTGATATGGAGATTAGTCTCATTATTATTGATTGTTATTTTTGCTGGAGTCATGTAAAAAGATTACTATCCATAATTACTAATATTAAGTCTGGCCAATGATTAACACCAATTTTACTGATTTAGAAGAAATTTTAAAGACTGACATCGATTTTCTTGAAAAAATAAGAGCAATTTCTGATACGCTTAAATCAGCACTCAATGCCGATCGCTGTACCATTTTTATACATGACCCCAAAACGGGCACATTCTGGAGTGCCTATATTGAGGGTATAAGTTATCTGGAATTACCCGATAATAGCGGTATCGTGCATGAGATTTTTGAAAAAAATCTTGCGCAAATTATCAATAATGTTCAGTCTAATAAGGACTATAATAACACTGTTGAAGAAAATACCGGCTATTTTATTCATTCAATGATTGCTGCCCCACTGATTAACCAGAGGCGAAAGCCTATTGGTGTGATTCAGATCATTAATAAACTGGATAATGAGCCCTTTTTTGATGATCAGGACAAAGAAGTGGTTACCAGGATGCTGCATCACATTAATGACTATACGGAATGTTTGAGCGGATATTAATGGGCAGAAGTTCAAAAGGGCAAGTCTTAATACTGAATTGCCCAGGTTTGGTTTTACCTGTTTTCTTCATTCAATATTCAGCATTAAGCATTTAAAATTGCGGTAATTATTATGTTATTATATATTCTGTAAACAATAATTCAGGGAATAGGGATAGGTCGTAGTAGCATGAGCCATGAGCAGGATAATCACACAATAATTGCCGGCAATTCTTCTGATATGGGGATGGCGCAAGAAACTTCTAATGAAACGATTATTGTTGATTTGTCTTATCCTGAGATTCCAGATCTTGAACTTAGTGGTATTCTAGGGAAGGGTGGGAGTGGAACTGTTTATCAAGGGCACCAGCCCTTTCTTAAACGTGATGTGGCCATCAAAGTTCTAAATGTTAGCAATGATGCCGTTAATGAAGAATTTATTGAGCGCTTTCATCGTGAAGTACAAATCCTTGCTAATTTAATTCATCCTAATATTGTATCCTGCTTCCAGGCAGGTATGACAAAACAAAGCGCTGATAATCCTGCATCGCCTTATCTTGTTATGGAATTTATCAAAGGTCCTACTTTGCAGGACTGGATTAGAGATGAAGGAGTGGTTGAATTATCAACTGCTTTAAATGTCATTGGAAAAATTGCCAGTGCACTGGATTATGCTCATAAAAAAACCATTATTCACCGTGATATTAAAGCTGAAAATATTTTACTAAATCCTCTGGATGTTAGTGACAATTGTTCTGATACTGATTTTAACTTTATTCCCAAGCTGGCTGATTTAGGTATTGCTCGTTCAACTCAGACCGATAAGGATAATAATCTGACAATGGTCGGAACCATGATTGGGACACCCAGTTCAATGGCACCGGAGCAGTTTAATGATCCGGATAATGTGGATTTTAAAGTGGACATCTATGGATTGGGTTGTGTCCTGTTTCATATGGTTACCGGTAAAAAACCTTATGAAGGTTATAACCTGACCGAAATGGTGATTAAGAAAAATTCATCAGAGCCTTTGAATCCTAAAGAAATCAGTCCTAAACTGAATAAAAAAGTGGTTAATTTAATCCTGTCGATGATGGCCGTTCGTAAAGATGAACGGCCATCATCTTATATTGAGTTAATCCAGCAATGCCAGAAAATTGCTTCTGATCTGGGTAAAAAATCAAAAAATGGAAAAACAGAAGCAGGTACTCAATCTAAAAAGTGGCTTTATATGGTTTCTTTATTCAGTATTTTTATAGCAGTATTTGCTTTCTCCATGTTCATGCCTGTGGATACTTCTGAGCCAGTTACTGCGGCAATCAAAGTTCAGACAGAGATGCCTCAGAAAGAACCTCAGAAACAATCTCAGAAACAACCTCAGAAACAACAGGAAATTTTAGCGAAGTTAATAGTGTCGGAAGAAACCTTAGCTGAGAAAACAGTAACTGAGGAAACAGTATCTGAAAAAGTTATACCTGGAATAATTGTTACTGAGGTTATTGAGCCGATTATAAAAAATTATCTGAATATTCGTTATGCTGATAAAAATGATGTCTTTCTGGCCTCAGGCGAAGCATTCAATATCATGGTCAGCACTCAGCAGGATGCTTATTTATACTGCTATTTTGAAGATCAAAATGGTGAAATTATTCGTTTTTTTCCAAATCGCTTTAAATCTGATTCATTTGTTTCAAAGGATAAACCGATCATTTTACCCGGTGAATCGCCGTTTAATCTGAATGCCAGTAAAGATGGGATCAGTGAACGACTCGCCTGTTTTGCAACGTCAGATGATATTCTTAGCCACCTGCCTTCTGAAATCGCTGGAGTCGACTTTGAAACACTGCCTGTTCAGTCTCTGGAAGAGGTGAAAGATATTTATTTAAAAATGAAAGATGTTGATGTGGCTGATGCCATCTTTGATATCAGAGTCTACTAAATAATGTTTGCCATTTAAGTTTTTATAATTATAAACTCTATAATAGGAATACGTTTTTTTGAAATGTTATAAAGAGAACCGATGCTAATGATAATTAAAAAACGACTATCGATTGCAGCTATTTTTGCTTTGTCCGGACTTACAATGTTAAGTACGGGTCATGCGTTTACTGAGAATCTCAGTCTCAATGGCGGTAATAATATAAAAGCATTGAAGGTCTTATCTGTTCCCTGTAGTGCCTGTGGAGCTGAGACTTTTACTATAACCACCAGTGGTTTTATACCATTTCTTGCTTATGAACAAAATGGCATTATTAACACCGTATCCAATACCTCATCATTGACTTATACATTGACTGACACCCCGGCTACAGGTAATATTTTTTATATATCACAATTTCCTAATGTCACAACCGTAGGTTCTTCTGGTACCAGTGGGTATACTATGACAGGGCCACCAATTGCATTAGGTTCAGAGTTTTTCACATTAACTTTTACAGGTTCTGATATTCCAACTTCTCATATTATTGAGGATCTTTATTCAGGGGAAAGTTTTGTCCTGATTGCTGATACAGATCAGGAAAGAGCTGAGGCATCAATAGAAAATATTAATAAAGATATTTTAAGAAAAAAAATTAATCATGTTCGATTAACATACACGGATCACATTCAATCTTTATATCAATCCGGGCACTTTTCTCTGGCGCGTGCAGATTATAGTGCCAGGGGATTAAATGCCGGCAGCTCTAGTACTGGTATGGCAATCTGGTTTACTCCTACTCATAGCAGCATTAAAAATACAGCAATGATTTCTCATAATTCCCATTTTACAGGGCAACAGGACAGTTATTTGTTTGGTGCTGATGTGGTGCTCAATTCAAATTTATTAGTGGGCGGGCTAATAGGTTATGAAACATCAGAGACGGACTCTAATGATAAGAGTGAGACAGATTCAGATGGTTATGTTCTTTCTGTTTATGCTGCTTATAATTTTGATTCTGGATTTACTGCTTATGGACATGTAGGTTATGACTCATCAGGTACTGACATTGAAGATCGAACTATTTTTAGTTACATTGCATCATTTGATGGAGACTATGATTCAGAGACTCAGTTTTTAGGCTTTGGCGTTATGAGAAGTTCAAGCTTGGACAATGGGCTTAATTTTACTATGGATCTGGGATATAACTATGCCTATACTGGTTCAGATACCTATCGGGCGAAATTGTCTACTGATCCATCTGTGACCAACCGAATAAAAGTAAATAGTGTAACGGTTTCAGAGTTCCTGTTAAATACTGAATTAGCCCAGCCTCAAAGCTGGGGTGAATATTATGGAACGGTGGGTGCTATTTTTGATCTCTCTCATGATGATGACTTTATCGATGAAGCTGCTCTTGGGTTGAATGCTGGTGTTGGTCTTCGCTTTAACGCTTCGGATGATCTCTTGGGTGAAGTCTCATATAGCAAAGAATTTTTAAGAAAGGGTCATAATGATTATACGCTTAGTGCTAATGTTCGTTATCAATTCTAAGTCAGGCACATATAATAAAAACATATAAATATTTTTGAATAGCTCAGTCAGGGGCAGGAGGAAAGTGATAAAATGCAAGTCCTATCTAGTAACAAGTTACAGCAACTGCTAATTTATCTGTCTCTGCTTACTTTATTATTACTATTTTTGCTTCCTCCTGTTTTTGCCCGTTCCTTTGGTGGAAATGTTTCGTCCCATATTTCCAATGCAATTAAAAAGCAAGTAAAAGCAGCCATTGTTCCTACCCTAAAAACTAAAAAAAATAAAATTGAATATCCTGAAAAAATGCTTGTTTCTAAAGACAAACGTTATTTAGCTCTATCAATGGAAGGCGGTTATGTCAGTATCTGGGATATGGAAAAGGGTAATGAAGTTGATCATTTTAATCTGAAATCAATGATACTCAAAGATATTACTATTGATCATCAACGCAAAAAAATCTACCTGATTGATAAAAAAGGTCTGCTTTTTGTTAAACCTCTGGTTGCTGGTGAAGATTTTAAGGCACTTAATAAATTGCAAAAGAATAATCATTTTAGTGCTGTTCGTGTTAATGCAAAAAATTTACTATTAAGTACAGTTAATAATGAATTATTGCTCTTTGACAGAAAAAATGAACCTGAGCTGCTCACTAAAATCAGGCTGCCATCCAGCATTGATGCAATTGAAATTTCTGACAAATCAAACCAGATACTTGTTGCTACTCATGATAAAACGCTAGCCCTTTATCAGTTGTCAAAAAATAAGCTTATTCGTTCTCAAAGCTGGATCTTAGCTAATGGAGCAAAGAGAGTTTTTTTCAATCAGAATGGAACGGCATTTGCGCTGCAGTTTAATAATGATCAGTACGCTTATTCCACAACGAAGGTGAGTAATAATAATGCTGGTTTTCAAGCCATTAAAACAGTTAAGCAAACAGTTTTAGTGATTGATTTCTCAAATGATGTGCTAAATGTATTAACCAAAAATAATAAAACATACCAGCAAAATGTTAAAACTGGCCGCATTTCTAAGACAAAACAATTAAAGGAACTGAAAACTCAATTAGTTCGATTCTATAAAAACGGCCGCTATTTACTGGTTCCGAAACGTCAGGGTGGAATTTTATTGGTTGATGTAAAATCAGATACTAAAGTTGCTCAACTTATTTCCACAAAAAGTGGCTGGGCGGTACTAGATAAGCAGGGTCGATATGATGGCGATGAAGATGCTTTTCATGATGTCTCATGGGAAGCTGATGGTCAATTACTTGAACTTGATCAATTCTCAGATAAATATTTTGAGCCAGGTCTGTTAGAGAAAGTGATTGCAGGTGAACCGCAGATGATGATCACAAAACCTGAAGCACAAATTGAAAAAGGGCTTTACCTGCCGCCTGAAGTATTTGTAAAAATTCTTACCCGTGAGGAAAACTTTAAACTACCGGGAAAAATTGAACTGGCAATTATGGCAAAAGTTGAAGGTCAGGCTGATGATCTGCACAGCTTGAGTGTTTATCATAATGGTAAGAAAATTCCTCAGTCCAGACTGCAGTTAAAAAAGACCTATCAGGAAGGAAATAAGGGAGTAAAAAAATGGTCTCTTGTTGTGCAGCCGGTTGAAGGTTTGAATGGGTTTAATGTTGAAGTAAAAGGCTGGGAAAATATTGCTGGTCAATCTCAACAGGTTATTTTTACTGCTAAGCAAATGGCGGCAGCCAAAGCTTCTCGGGTTTTTATGAATAGCATTGGTATTAATGAATATCAGGGCAAGGAACTGGCACTTGATTTTGCTGTTTCTGATGCCCAGGAAATTTTTAAAACTTTTTCAACCTCTACTCTGGGTAAAACGTCTGTTAATCAAAACCAGCAAAATGGTCTCGTCAGAACATTAATTTTAAATAAGCAGGCCAGTAAGAAATCAATTGTTTCACTATTTGAGCAGACTAAAAAACAGTCAAACCAGAATGACATGCTGGTGGTCTTTATGTCCGGGCACGGTATAGTGGTTGAAAATAAATGGTACTTTTTACCTCAGGAAACAAAAACCTTGCGTGATGCTGGACACATCCGCTCAGTGGGTTTGTCAGCTAAAGAAATGATGGATAAATTTGTAGAAATTCCCAGTCAAAAAATTGTTCTGATCATTGATGCCTGTCAGTCAGGTGCGGTGACAGATGAGTTTAATAATTTTCATCAACGCCGTGCATTGAGAGGCTTATCCAGGGACACAGGAATTCATATTATTGCTGCAACCCGTGCTGATCAACTGGCGCCTGAATTTGGTGAATTGGGCCATGGGCTGTTCACCTATACTTTATTAAATGGAATGAAAAATAATAGTCAGGGATTTTATAATGCTGATCAATGGCCCAAAGATGGGCAGCTGATGGTTAGTGAATTGCAAAAATATGCTGAAAAATTTGTTCCTGCTTTAGCACATGCAATGGCTTCCCGTCACTATGCTTCCAGCGGTGAAAGAGGTGGTCTGGATGAACGTACTATCATTACCCCCGTTGGGTCAAGTCAGGGCAGGGATTTTGTGATTTATCAATAGAAGGTCTGAGTAAGAACAATTGACACAACGAACTTTTTTTTTATTTTTCTGCTGCGTTCTTATTTTAATGAATTCCTGTGCATCATCTGGATTAATTGAACGGCAGGAAACTGCAAAAAAAATTGCTGAGGATGCAGGATTTGAAAAAGTTGTTTTTGATACGGGGATCTTCAGTTTATCTGGCTGGGAAAAAATAACACATTTAAAAGAACTTTCAAATGAAAAGTCAGATAAAATGGTTGTTTATATTGAAGGTGATGGCAGAGCCTGGGAAAGTCGCTATAAAATATCAAAGGATCCAACGCCATTGAATCCAACTGCTTTGCGTCTTGCTGTTCAAGAACAAAGTCAGCATACACTTTATCTTGCACGTCCCTGCCAGTTTATAATGATCTCGCAGAGTAATCGCTGTAAGCAAAAGTATTGGAGCAGCCATCGTTATAGCCAGGATGTTATCAATGCATATCATTTTGTATTGGAACAAATAAAAGAAACAAAGGGTATCAATAAATTTGAGCTAGCGGGCTTTTCTGGCGGTGGTGTTATTGCTGCATTACTAGCCGCTCAACGGAAGGATGTAGTCTTTTTAACAACGGTTGCATCCAATCTTGATCATTTACGCTGGACTGACTACCATAAAGTAACGCCATTAAGTGGTTCACTGGATATGTATTCATTTCTTCCAGATTTATCAGTCATACCACAATATCATTTATGGGGTGGGGATGATCCTATTGTGCCTTTTGATGTCAATAAAAAATTACTAAAACAATTGCTGCTTAGTAAGAATGTTTCTTATAAAGTGTATGATAATTTCAGCCATGACTGCTGTTGGGCTGAACATTGGCATGATATTCAAAATAAAAGAGATTTAAAATAAAGGTGATGCAAAAGAAACAATGAAATATCCATATATCATTATTGCCATATTAGGAGTGTTTCTCACTCAGTTTATGGAACATACGGGCATGGTTCATTTTCTGGAAATGAAAGCTCTGGATGTGCGTTATGAGTTAAGAAGTGATCATTTCCACCAGCCAGAGGTATCAAAAGAGATTATTGTGATCGGCATTGATGATGATTCAATCAAAGCAATTAAGCCGCCTTTTATCTTGTGGGATACATTCTTTGCAGAAATTGTTGAAAAGTTAGGCAAGTACCATGCAAAAGTCATCGGATTGGACTTAATCTGGACCAAACAAATTGATGATTTTATTGATCGTCCGGCAAAAGAAAAAAATGCCTTACGTCGTGCATTGCTTATTGCAAAAAATAAATACCATACAAAAATTGTTATGGGAATAGGTGCTGCATCAAGGAAAAATCAGGGCTTACAAGTCCAGGAACTGGATACCTCTTTACCAATGAAGCAATTTGGTCTCATTGTTGGACGAACAGGCTTTGGTGTGGTTAATACATTGCCGGATTCTGACAACTATATACGCCGAATTAAACTAGAATATAAATCGGTAATTGAAGATAAAAAATCACTCCCTGGTTTTGACAGCCTTATTGCATTGCACTTTACAGGAAAATCATTTGTTCAGGATGAGAACAAACCTCTGTTAATCAATTATCAATTGAATAAAACGTTTAAAATATTGCCCTTTGTTGAGGTGCTGCAGCAGGCACGAGAGGATAATAAAGATTATTTTGAACAAAACTTTAAAGATAAAATTGTTTTAGTTGGTGTAACCAATGTCTCAGGTGATATTTTGCCTTCTCCTATTGCCCAGGAGACTCCTGGCGTCCTTATTCATGCCCATGCAATTGATATGTTGATTAATGAGAATTTATTGCATAAGCTGCCTGCAGCCTTAATAACAGCTCTCAGTTTCTTTATTGCTTTTTTAGTTGTTTATTACTCGTCAAAGAAAAGTATCAAAGTCGCAATTCTTTTGACTATTATCGTGCTGCTTCTTTATTCAATCAGCAATATTCTGCTGTTTAATTATAATAAACTGCTCCCTTATATTGGACCCGTATTATTAATATTCTGGAGTTTTGGCGCGAGCTTTCTTTACCGCTTTGTGATTGAAGAACGCAGTAAAAGACGACTGGCTCGTTATTTTAAAAGTTATGTAAATGGACAGGTTGTTAAAGATATCCTGAACTCAGACAGCCCTATTGCTCTGGAAGGTAAGAGGGAAAAAGTCTGCATCCTGTTTGCTGATGTTCGGGGGTTTACGACGTATTCAGAAAATTTACCACCGGAGGAAGTGGTTAAAGCGCTGAATGAATACTTTACTGCAATGACAGAAGCTATTCTGGAAAACAATGGTACAGTTGATAAGTTTATTGGTGATGGATTGATGGCATTTTTTGGTGCTCCACTTTATATTGATAATCCGACCCTGGCCGCAGTAAAGGCGTCTATAAGTATGCGTCAGAGGCTTGAAGTATTAAATATGAAATGGAAAGCTGAAGGTCGTGCGCAATTAGATAATGGCATTGGCCTGCATACAGGCTATGCTCTGGTTGGAAACATTGGCTCTGATATGAAAAGGGATTATACTGCTATTGGTGATGCTGTGAATACCGCTTCCAGAGTTGAGGGGGTGACTAAAACAGTTGGAGCACCTATACTAATAACCGGTACAGCCCACGATGAAGTCAAAGATCTGGTTAATTGTGAAGCTAAAGGTGATGTGGCATTGAAAGGTCGGGCTGATATTTTTGTTTATGAAGTAAAAGATCTGAAAGCCATTAGCAATATATAAGAGAAATAAATCATGACTACTAAAAAAAGAAAATTTATTCAAAGTCTGTTATCAGGAATTATCATTTTGATGATGTTTGCCGTTCATGTAAATGCTGAGCCGCCAGTGGGCATCATTACTAATATAGAAGGTAATATTTCAATTATAAGTGGTGACAAACGATCGGCTGATTTTGGTGACGATGTTATTTTCAAAGAAAAAATGAAAGTGGGGCCAGGCTCATCACTGGTGATCACGTATTATGCAGGCTGTCGGCAGGAATGGTTTGGCGAAAATACGGTTCTTGAAGTAGGGCTGGACAATAGTAAAGTGATCAGTGGAAAGCTTCAAAAGTCAGAGGTGTTTGATTGTGAAGTACCGGAAGTAGTTTTGAGTGATAAAGACAGCTTTAAAAAAGCAGCTTTCCATTTCAGAGGTGTTGCCCCAACAAAAACTGCTGCCAGTGAAAAAAGTTCTCAAATTATGGATAGGGATAAATCAAAGAGTAGACAAATAAAAGGTGGGGAAAGTCATACGGGTGATGTGAAATTAAGAATATGGACAGCCAAGAAAGATGATATGTACTACCGTTCTGGCGAGCATATTATTATTTATTTAGTGGCAAATAAAGATGCTTATTTAAAGCTTGATTATTTTCAGGCAGACGGCAATGTTGTTCATTTAATCCCCAACCTTTTTGAAGAAAAACATAAAATTAAAGCTGGTCAGATCTATATTGTTGGTGGTAATAAATCAAAATTAAAACTCATTGTTGAAAACCCTTACGGCGAAGAAAGCATTCGTGCTTTGGTTAGCTCAACCCCTCTGGGTGATGAGTTTAAATCAGCTGAAATTATTGAAACAAGTGATGACTATCAGAAAAAACTGGATAAAATCTTTTCTCAAAACAAGCAGACCAGAGTTTCTGAATATGAATTAGATATATGGAGTATTCCATAAATCCTGGTACTATTTCACAATACAAGACGATATTATTTCACAATAAAAAAAATAAATACTGCTATCCTTAATGATATCAATAAACAATCTGGAGTGAACTGATGATTAAAAAACATATATCGGGCAAGCAGCATTTAATACCATGGGCTCTTAAAGGAATTTTTAGTCTCAGTCTGCTCTTCTCTCTCAGCAGTGTCTCTTATGCTGAAGAAGGTGTTGTCTCTTTTCATGGTAAAGATCCTTCGTCGGATGACTTAGTGAATGCTTTTATGAGTAACAGCAAGCAAAGCAGCATGCCTGAAGGACTGGTGCCAGCAGGTGAACCCCAAAATAGCGGAGTCAGATACCGGGGTATCAGCCTGAAAAAAACAAAAATAGAGCCAACTCCGGTTCCTGAAGCAGCACAGAAACAAGAAATGTCACAGCAGTTCGCTGCTAATCAGGCAGCAGATGTCTGTATGGCTGGCGCAAAATCAGTTGCTATTAATATCCGTTTTAAATCAAACTCCACCACAGTTAAGAGTCAGGACTCACAAATGCTGAAAAAAATTGCTCAGGCAATGAACACCCCTCAGCTGAAAAACTGCTATTTTGTTATTGAAGGCCATACCGATGCAGTGGGTGAGGCATACTATAACTTATGGTTATCACAAAAAAGAGCCGATAGTGTCAGGCAGCATCTGAGTCAGTTCAGTGTGGAAAACAACCGCATGATTGTGGTAGGTAAAGGCGAAGATGAACTACTCAATGATAGTAATCCCAATGCTTCTGAAAATAGGAGAGTGCAGTTTAGAGTCGTCAACCCGGCTAAATAGGAGTCGTCAACCCGGCTAAATAAGAGCAGTCTGTAATCCATACCATAGTCAAAACTTAAAAGCCTGCAACTTTGGTAAAATTAGCAAAGTTGCAGGCTTTTTTTAGTTTTGGGCTATGGATTACAAACTACCGACTCAAGACTTCTCTTTCACTGCATCGGATCAGCACCCAGGGTGCCAACCAGCTCATCCAGATACGCTGTGCTTGAAACCTGAGTCAGTTTTTCCTGTGCTGTTTTTAAGCGCTTAGAAATGTGCAGGCGAAGTGCTTCCTCTGCATGGCTGCCAAGTTCAAGGAAATTAGTCAGATAAGTAATATGCTTCTTCCATAAGGCAATATCACGTGCTTGTTTTACTTCCAGGCGTTGTTTATACCAATCGGATGAGAGTAAGGCCTTTTTGGTAAACATTGCTCGTATTTCTGGAACATGGGCATCTTTACCTTCAAACTCACCTGTGGCCATAATGTATAATAGCGCTTTAAGAGGCGGGCAGGCTTGTTCGATAGAGCCATCTTCAATATATCTTTGGGCAACTTTTTGCTGGGCTTCAACAATGTTATTGATGCCATCGACATAATCATCCATATTCTGAGTTTCAGGACAAAGAATTTTTTCATCAAAGACTGCGGATGGATTGTCAAAAATCTTACCAAAAAAACCATGCACAAATAGATTGGTGATACGATAGCCCAGACGGCTGGCTAATACTTTTTGGCCATTATGCTCAAAATCTTCCAGCTTCTCAAGCTGTCCCTTACTGATCAGATGAGCAGGACGCCTTTTTTCAGGTTTTAACTGTGCCCAGATTTCAGGAATAATTAAACTGATATCATGATTGACCTTAGTTTCAGGGCCGACATAACCTGCTGCACTGCTGAAACCTGAGTAATCGGTCAGGATATATGAGACCAGAGCATTATTGACATCAGCTGTAGGTAATAATGCATTGAAGGGGCCCTTGGTTAAAGCACCTTCAGAGCCTGCACCGGTAGTCGAGGGTGATTTCCCTGTCAGGCTGCAGATAAAGTCCATAAATAATTCAGGCAATTCCTGATAATGAATGGGGTTGTAAACTGCCAGTGAGCGGATACCTGCTTCAGGTTCTGGCGGGTTATTCCGGCGTCCGGTTAACACCGCGTCGACAGGGAAACAAATGCTTTCCTTGAGGGAAGCACGGCGGTGCATACGAGCACTCATCTCTGCCAGATACCGCTTAACAGGCTGGGCGACATCAGAACGTAATTGTAAATAGCGTGGATTCTTACTGGGAGCACCATCAACCATCAATGGGTGTGCTGAAGAAACGGCAGTTTTCTCCTGAGCAAGGCTGTCCAGCAGGAGGTTACGCATAGGCGGAGTATATTTATCAAACTCAACCTGATCTTCACTCAGTTCCTGCAGTATTTCCGATGTCAGAGGCTGGTAATTGGCGACAAAGTTATCCGGCTGTGACATTTCCAGTTCTGTCTGCTTGTCAAAGCCTTTGATGATTGCATCATCAGGACGTTGAAACAGTCTGTATTCACAGTTTTTAACCAGTTTAATACATTCATGCTTATTTTTCTCAGGCATGTTGATTAAGCGCTTAGCAGGTACTACTACAGATGCGCTGATATCATCTTCCATTTGAAGTTTTTCAGCAACGATATAGTCCTGACGCATTTTATAAATACGCCATGAACCGCTCTGATCAAAGCCGACACGCAGGTAGGACATAATTAATTGTCTGTCCTGGTATTTAAGCTCATGCCCCTGAACACCATCGACCATATCAACAGTAAAGTGCTTCTTCCAGTCACTGCCCCATTCAGGGCGGTAGAATCGTTTAATAACAAAGGCAAGTGCTTTGATAGACTCATGGATTGTTTCCAGCCAGCTATTGTACTCTGGTGTAAATTTTTCTTCTGAAGGGGTCAGCATCTTAATCATTGAGCCGAGACTTCTTTTCATGCTCAAGGGGGAGCGTGGCGGGTTGTCGGTATAGTCAGGCGCAAATTCATCCAGATAACGGTGAGAATAATCATAATTGAAGATCTCCGTCATTTTTTTCATGGCACTATCAAGTTTATGGACGAATAAGGGGCCATAGATTACCGCATCATCAATGGCCTTTGATATTTCTGACTTACCACCACCGGAAACTGTGGAAGGTTTATGGCAGAAAGTTCCCTCAGCATCAGTACCGACAATACGCCATGACGGGGCTTTAGGATGTTTCTCCATCGCGATCTTATAACCACTGGGATGCATGTAAATTTGCCCGGGTTTTAATTTAATGATCTGCTCTTTACCATTATGAGTCCAGGAAACAGTTTGATCATTCAGATCCATTTTTAAATTGGTTTCAGGGACATATAGAATATGAGGATATAATTTATCAATTGCATAACCCTCTTCCTGAAGATCCATAACATCGCCATAAATTTTTAATACATCGGCAAATTGATATTGTGTATTTTTGGTTCGAGAGTCTTTACCAAACTCCTCGCCGTGATTGTGTCTTGGAAAAGCCAGAGCACCACCTGAATGTTCTTCTTCTGCCAGACCAAAAAGATTGGCGGAATAACTGATTTGAGTCTTAACTTCTTTTTTGCAATAGCCGAAATAATTATCAGCCAGAATTGTGACAATAACGCCTTTTTCATCACGTGCCGTGATCTTAAACGGTTGGCCGCCATTATAGAGTTCATCAACACTTTCCCAGCACATGCCGTCTTTCTTCTGCCGTTCGCTGGCATCATCAATATGCGGCAAACCCAGGTCTTTTTTCTTCATTCTGACCAGATGTGGTGCAAGAATGACACAGCCTGTGTGTCCAACCCAATGCTGGATATCCAGCCCGGCATCATTCTCAGATAAATTAGGATTACCAGCATTACCAAAAATACTTTCAACAAAATCCAGGTTGCTGGCCAGAGTACCCGGTGCAAAAAAGCGGATCTCCATGGTCTTTTCTGCTTCAGACTGAGCTGGATCGTGCGCTGGGATTTCAGGGCAAATAACAGGTCGTAACAGGATAGATAGAAAACTATGCGCTTCATCTTCCTGTCCGGAAGTAAAAGGCAGAGTCATGAGTTCTTCAGGTGGGTTTAAGGCTTCATGTAATAAATTAGCATAGGCAATTTTGGGTACGGATTTTTTATCGCCAGGAATGGGCAAGCCGCCTTCAGCTATATGAAAAGAGCCTGCGGTAGTTCTGCGGTCTCTGGAGGTATTGTGTAAAACACCCTGGGCAACACGGTAGCTTTTTACAAATTCAGATTCAAAATAGTCACCCTCTGCTGGTAAAGAAAGCTCTCGGGCTACACCATGGCGATCTAAAACCAGAGTGTTAGAAGGCAGAAGAGGTGTTTTGTCACTGCCGCTGTCTTTGAGGTAATCATCCAGAAACTCCTGAATTCTCTTATCAGCCGGACTGAGGTGTTCAGATAATAAGCGTGATTTTTCACGATAGCTCTGTAGCAGGTCGTCAGCAATGGAGAAAAAATCATTATCACAGTCTTGTGCGTCGCAGGCAGGGAGTCCTGAAGAGTGTAATTTCAGGTTAATGTAGAGTTGTAAACGCTTCTTTTCATCAGCGGCATCAAGTCTGTCGAAAGCGGTGTGTACGCCTAATGATTTTACTAAATCCATATTCTTAAAGTACCTTCAGATAATAATAGTCATCGTTATCAGGTGCAGCGATTAGTGTCGTTCACCATGGATGATGGAATTATAACAGCGGGTAATTTAGCAGATTTTAGATATTTTTTAAATAACAGGAATAAAAATATAGATGTTGTTTTTTAAATTTTTATCTTTTAGTTTTGTTTATTTGTAATATTTTCAATATGATAGGAGAGTTAATGTGTTGAGAACTCTTTTAAATAAAAAATATATAAAAGCAGCAATTTCTTTTGATCTATCCTGTGAAAGGTGATTAAATTACTTGAATCTTAACACTAATCAGACATCATATAAGGTTACACTAAGACATCATGAGATATCCCGCAAATAAAACAAAAATTGTCTGTACAATCGGACCGGCAACTGATTCATTAGAAATGATGGAAGCCTTATTACGTGCTGGAATGAATGTTGCCAGGTTGAATTTCTCCCATGGGGATTTTGCCAGCCATGGTGATATTATTAAAAAACTCAGACAAGCCTCAGAAAAAGCTGGTAAACGTCTGGCTATTATGGCCGATCTTCCAGGGCCGAAAATGCGCATTGGCGAGCTGCAAGAAGAGCCGGTTGAACTGGAAGTTGGGGCTGAATTTATCCTAACCACGGAAGATATTGTTGGTGATAAGCAACGTGTCTCTGTGACCTTCAAAGAACTTCCAGGCACGGTTAAAACAGGCGATAAGTTGTTTTTAAATGATGGTTTGATCTCCTTGCGGGTTAACCGGGTTGAAGGTAATGATGTCTGTTGTGAAGTACGTGCAGGAGGAGAATTGCGATCTCGCAAAGGTCTTAATTTGCCCGGAATTGAGCTGGGATTCAGTGCTTTTACTAAACATGATCGAAATTGTCTGGAATTTGCCTTGAAACAGGGTGTTGATGCAGTGAGTCAATCCTTTGTGGCAAATAAAGAAGACATTCTTGATTTGAAGAAAGCGGCAGCTGAAATGAATTATGAGCCCTTTGTCATTGCCAAAATAGAACGTTCAGGAGCATTGGACAACCTGGAAAGTATCTTACAGGTTTCAGATGGTATTATGGTGGCACGTGGTGATCTCGGTGTTGAAATTCCAATTTCAACGATGGCTGTGGTACAAAAAGAAATTATGAAGTCAGCCAGTCAACATGGTAAACCTGTGATCACTGCAACACAGATGCTGGAATCAATGACTGAGCACCGCAGACCGACTCGTGCTGAAGCAACAGATGTTGCTAATGCCATTCTTGACGGTTCCGATGCCGTTATGTTGTCGGGTGAATCGGCTATGGGGCGTTACCCGGTTGATGCGACAGGTATGCTCGCCGAAATAGCAGCGGTAACTGAACCGCACAGACAGGCAGACAGAGAGCTGGAGCGCCTTGGAAGTAAGAAAAGCATTGAAGATCTCATTGCACATAATCTGCAGCTATCGGTCAGAAATACCAAACCTGCAGCAGTGATCACACCCACTCGTTCGGGTAGTATGCCGCGAAATGTGACACGCTATCGTTTACCTGTCTGGATAACGGCATTTAGTGCAGATGAAGGAACCTGTCAGTCATTACAGTTTTCTTATGGTGTGTTTCCAATCAAAGTGGACAGAGATCTGGAAGAATGGACGCCGTTTTTGCGCCAATGGTTTAAAGAGCAATTAGTCAATGAAGGTTTTGCCGTTTTAGCGCAGGGGCCGTCACCTGAGCATCCATGTGGCAATCATCGCCTGGAATTTATTGACCTGTCGTTGTAAGTAATTATTTTTCTTTATTCCAGTCAGGGAGCTGAAAACTAAAATTATGAATACTAAACTGTGAACTAATTCCCATTGAATAAGTGTGCTTGATATACATCAAGGAGACAAAGGGTGGTTTAAACGATACTAGCCCTACATAATAATAGGAGTTTGCCATGAGTGAAGTGTTCACAAAAAACATGGCCAGAAATATTTTTTATGGGGGAAGTGTATTCTTCTTCCTGTTACTTCTGGCCCTAACCTTTGATACG
>JADGDG010000036.1 GCA_016744995.1 Gammaproteobacteria bacterium | reverse complement strand
CAGTTTCATCAAGTCGTGTGGGCAGATGTACATACATGCTGTTCTGTCCTGACCTTTACAGCCATCACACTTTTCTGTGCGTACGAATGTTGGCATTTTATTTTCCTTATAACTAATATTTATAACTAACTAGCTAACTAGTTTCGAACTAAATTGGTACTGCCTTTCAGCAAACTGTGCAATTATACATAAGGGAAAAAGGAAAAACTACACTATTTCATTTTTTCAGGATACTTTTTGTTTATTAGAATTTAATGATAAAATTAAACAACAAAAATCATTCTATAAAACATAAACAAGAATTGAAAAATGTATCACTATTGTGAAGAAAACATATTGGGAATTGATAATCCAGGGAACATACTCTCCGGAGATGCAAAAGGACTGATATTTTTTGAGTGACTACCATAGGTTTTATAAAATGAATCAAATGGATTGCTTCCCCCTGGGAAGAGCCCCATACCGGTTAAAGGATTAAATTGCTGCCCCAAAAATGGATTTGAATTATTTTTTTGGGGACTCAGGTGACTATAACCTGGAACCATATTTCCTGGAGTGACAACTCCTGGAACCGTACCAGGTAAGGTACCAGGAACAGTATATACCGGTACAGGAACATATTGGATTTGTCTGTCATCACTGTATGCATAGTCAGAATTGCGGACATACTTATTATTATTCGTAAAACGCTGCCCGGCTTCCATATCACTTGGATATAATAATTCTGGATAAGAGCGATTATATCGTTTTTGTCTTATCTGCCTGGCAGGTCGAGATAAAGCCGGGTACACATTTTGTTGTGTACTTTCATCAGAATTATAATTATACGATTTATAGCTATTAGGTTCATAGCTATACGGTTTATCTTTAAATGAAGCAGAGCTATTAGCAGCATTATTGTTCTCAGGGTAACGATAAGTTTGAGAGTTATTTGATTTTAAATTACTGTATTTATAATATTCAGACTGACCAAAGGGCTCAGACTTATAAGCACTATATTCAGGTTGTTTTTGTAAATATTGTTTTTGTAAATATTGTTCCTGTAAATATTGTTTCTGACGATCTTCGCTATAGTAGCGATAATTTTGGTTTTGGAACGCCTGCCCTTTAGATACAGGCTTATGATCAGCAGGAATATATTGATCGGGTTTTGAATAATATGGATTACTGCCAGGTTCCTTTAATGTTTCAGGGTATATCCATTGTCGTTGCTCAGTATAGCGTCCTCCACGCTCATTTTCGTAGGGATATCGTTCTGCTTGCGCCATAACATCACTGGGAAACAGGTAATTATTTGCCGCAACGGCAGGCAGTATCAATAATGTCAAAAAAATAAACAGCACTAATAGAAAATAATATTTCAAAGACATTTCAATTGCATCCTGTAAATATTTTTGTATAAAAAGAACTTCATCCAGCTTTCTTCTCTTGTCTTAATATTTTATGCTTATGTATCCAGCGCCAGACAAAACCACCTGCCAGTTCGTAACCTGTATGCAGATAATTATAGGTATTAATATTACTGACCGACCAACACATCAGCTGCATACTCTCTTTATCACCGCAAAATAATAACTGATCACCTTGCTGAATCTCAAAATTATCATCAGGTAGTAAATAATTACGTGATTTTTCTGATTTAGTCTGGTTGCATATATTATGCCTACCACTTATATGCTCATTATGCTCACGGTGTACTAGTAAGACAACACACTTTAAAGATTTATCCCTATTTCTGGGGTGCCTTAAAATATGTCCAATGGTAATATGCTCTTTTTTTATAAAGCACATGATAGCCGGCGTTTGATTTTTAGAAATCTGAATCATCCAGGTCATAGCCATATCATCAATAAAACTACTGATTCGACTGATTAATATGTTAGCCCATTGATCTTTTTGACGTCTGGCCAGAGATAAAAAAACGGATAATAAAGGTGTTTTAATAATTGACAGAATTTCACCGGCCACAATATTAGCTGGTTGCATGATAAAATCAAGCTCCGCTTTCTCAAACACCGCCTCATTTCGACTAAAATTCTGCCTGGCAATAGAGAATAATTCACCCTCTCTACTGGATTTTGTTTTTGCAATATTATCTATTCTTTCAATAAAACTTTGTGCCCCATACTTCTCAATATGATCCTGATCCCGTAGTTTCCCTATATAGTGCCGCTTTACCTCATCCTTAGCAGTAAGAACGATGGATAAGTTATTTGCATCATTATCTGTTCCTGCAATAATTGCTACAGCATCCATAATTTTAGCTTCACGCAACGTTACCGCTTCAGTTCCTCTACCTACAATGCTGCCTTCTGGGGGTAAAGTAATTTCAGGGGCAGCCTCAACTATAACGGTTTTTATCCCGATATAATTTAAATGTCTGGATACCGCCTTGCCAAAACGGCCATAGCCGCAAATAACCCAGGTTCCCCAAGGAGGTTTAACCGGTTCAGATCTCACTTTATGATAAGGATTAGTCAACCATTCATAAACCAGATAAGCGCTGGGTGAGCGTACCGACAGGGCCAGTCTTCTGGCATAAATTTCATACGGGTTAATAATATGTGTGGTACCAAAAGAAGCCATATTAGACTCTGCCTCTGCTGTCTCTGCTCGACAGATCACCATGATATCTTCACCTAATATCCGCTCTTTATTGAGTAAACGTGCAGTGATAGCAATCTTTAGATTAACATCGTCTTTATTGGTTAGTGCAATCACACCTTTACAATATTCATGCGTCAAACCCGCAGTTTTAAGAACCTCAGGAAAAGAGGCGTTGGCCGTTAACGCGGGAATATCAATATCTGGTTCATCTATCTGAAGTGAATCAATTCGTTCTGGATCAATGTCCAGCACCACTGATAAAATATGATTCTCAGATAATTCATGTGCTAATAATTTTCCGGTATCACCATAACCACAGATAAGATAAAAAGGTTCTCGTATTCGTTCTACCTTTTTTCTAAAATCATTTTCTCTTAATATTTTTTTAAATGCAGGATTTTGCAGTGTGCTGATCAAAGCACCAATGCTGTATAGCCAGATTGTCACAGAGGCATAAATACCAAATATTGTCCACATTCTCTGGGCATTAGTGAATTCATAGGGAATTTCACCAAAGCCAATTGTTGAGCCCATAAAACTGACAAAATAAAAGGCATGAAAAAAACTCATATGCCAGACATTGCCCTGATCATCCTGCCCTGGAATCAACACAAATCCCAGGATCACCGTCGCATAACTGACGATCAACAACATAATCGGCAAGCGTATCCGCTTAAGTAATAAAAAAATCAGGCTATTCATTAGCGTCTGACAACAACCGTTTCAATGACCAGGAGGACAACGGATGTCAGATTAGCAATCAGAGCACCACCTGAAACTGAAACAATTATCGACATAACATCCGGTGTAACTCCCGTTGTAGAGATGTGCTCTGCAATGCCCCAGATAATAGCAGCAGCAAACAAATGGATATCTGCAACCAGACTGGTTGCCAGTAATACTGCACCAATATGAGAACGGTCTCCCAGTTTAATCACCGTTGCTATAAGACTGATAACAATCGCAGCAAATAATTCATATACATGATGATGAGAAGGATTATCAATTTCGCCAATAAAAAAGCCAAAATTTATTGTCAGTGCAAAGACAACAAAAAAAGCAAACGAAACTTTTTCAAAATTCATAAATTTGATCCCTAAGATAATGTTTATTAGATCTGGACAATCAGCTACTTTTATTTAAGTGGGCTGATTTGTGATCGTAGTGAAAGAGTCTGAGTTCATAAAATTTTTTACTTTAGCATATAGGATCAACCTCAGGCCGCCTAGCGCAACAAATTTATCTGATTATTCCATGCTTAACTATAGCAGATTGCTAAAAAAAAGCCTGAAACAAAAAAAGCGATGCATACACATCGCTTTTTTCAATTGAATAATTCAACTGTCTTTTTAGTTCACAGTTTCTTCGGCAAGTTGAGATGCTTCTTTGGCTCTTTGTTCATCTTCCAAAGCCATACGTTCTGCTTCTTTACGTCCCAATGGATCAGCAAAGTTATCATTTAGGGCTTTAACAAAATTATCAGCTTCATTTCGAACCCGTTCTATTGCTTTACGGCCTCTTCTACCCCAACCTGCAGGTTTAATAGCGAATACACTGCGCAGTGGAAAAGTATTTTTTAGAAAAGCAGCCGCTATATTACCAGGGCCATTTTCGCTTGGTAATTTTTTAACAACTCTCCTGGCGGCCATTCTGCGAACCCAAAAATGAATTGCTCCAAAAATTAATACAAACACACCTGCTGTCACTCCCTGAGCTATAGTGCTTTGTTTGAGTGACTCGAGCCAGGGTGGCTGGAAAGACCAGTCAACCCAGTAATCCGCATAGGCTGAAAGCCCTATGAGTGATGCAATCAATAAACCATAAAGAATAGCGTCAGAAATCAGCACCAAGCGATACCAGGAGTCCATGGCTTCTTTTATTTTAGGAACAGCAACATGTTCGATTTGATTCGCTGTATTTTCCAGGGCACCAATAATTCGATACACACGCTCAACACTGACTTCCTGCATCCGATGTTCAATCTCACCCATATCAACATCGAGTTTTTCCTTGTAGCGTCTCCGCAAATGCTCATCAGGAATTTCAGGGGCTATTTTTTCATTGTAGATACAGTAAAAACGCCCTGTAGACAGCCCAGTCTGCACAACAGCACGCTGCCAGGCAGCGACAACCTGTTCTGCATTGTCTTCTTTAGCAGTAGAATCCATCTGGTTAAGAATAAACAAAAACTTCCCGGCATCATTACGGCGAATAGTGCCTTCAACCAGATGCTCCAGAGTGTCCTTCATCGCACCAGGTTCGGGATGTCTGGCATCAAAAAAGACCAGAACCAGATCAGCAAGGTCAATAATATGATCGGTAATTTTTAGAGTAGCATTACGTTGTTCGTCGGCATCAAAACCTGGAGAATCAATTAAAATCTTGCCTTTTAATACATCACTTTTGCAAGTTTTCAGCTGCAAATAAGTATCAATTCGACTTCCTTCACCCGCAGAAACTTTTTCTATGTCTTCACTTATTTGATAAAAAGGCAAGCGAGGATCGGCATCAAGAGCCAAACCGGGAAGCACTCTGACTTTATCTTCCTGGCTGTAACAAATAACCGTAAATTTATCATCAACAGCCTGATTACCGGTTAATTGCAAATTAACATCAAGATAGCTATTCAGAAAAGAAGATTTACCCGCAGAAAAAGTACCTAAAACTGAAATTAATGGCCACCAGGAAATGGTCGTAGCAAATGATTGTTCTGTATTTAACAGACCAAGACGATAAGCCACTTTATCCAGTTCTTTAAAAGAATCAACTGCATCAATTAAAATTGGATTTTCAGTGGCCAGATTATCTTGCAGACTCTGAAGTCTTGATTTAAGTAGTGTGCTCGGACCTTCAAACATTGCTATTTCTGCTCCTTTTCCTAATTAAAGGGAATAGACGTTAATAAGTTCTAGATATTAACGTACTGGACGCGGAAAAGCCAATGGTCCGGGAGAGCCTTGTCCATGACTGCGTCTGCCGCCCCATGGAGTCATACTGTCAAACATACTTTCAGCAGGATTTGACACAGTTTTATTCATACTCCACATATCACGCTGCATAGCAACAAGACCGACACTCATGGTCTGAATATTAGTGCTGATCCCATCAATACGATCTGATACATTTTTAGCAGTTTGGGTCATGATTGTTGTATTATCAGACATTTCAGGCATGGTTCTGGCAACTGTGTCAGCCATTAAACCAGTACTTTTCTGCATTTTTATAATGTTAGTCGAAATGACTTCCATATTGGTCGTAACTGACATAGACATCTGATTTACAGAACGGGTCATTTGCCTGACATCATTGGATAATGAATGAACATCATGCGTCAAGTTAAAAATCAAATAATAACCATAGGCCGCAAGGACGATAAATGCAAACAACGCTGTATAAACAATTAGTTGAAGACGTTGGCCTTTAACATCAGAATCTTTTCTACGCTCATCAAGCGTCTCTGAGTCAAATCCCGATGCATCAACATCAGTTGTTAGTTTATGGTACAACCTTTTGATAGGCATTCTTCTCTCTCCTAAGCATTAACCACCTCTTAGTAATTAATTTCAAACCATAAATTATATCACTCTATTGTAAAACGAATCGTCCACAATAGGTAGATATATTTTAAGTTTATTAGAATTTACTAATAAAGCAATTTATTTATTCTAGATTTTTATTTTTTTGCTTTGATTCTATTAAAAAATGTCCTTACACATTTTTTAACTATTAATGGCTTTTTATTGTTCCTCTTTGTTCTTGATTAGTAAACGCTGCTGAGCTGCGATTTTTTTATCAATTAACTTTGTTGCTGAAAAAACTCTCCAGGCTTCATCAAAACGGTTATGATTCACCAGGCGAGTAACAAATTGAGTATTTGTTTCTAAATAATCTGATATCTTGTTGTCTATTCTGTAGAGGTTGGCCAGCTCTCCCACAACATCGGGTAGTTCTGGTAATTCTTTAATTAACTGTAAATATTTTTTTTCCGCCTGCTGATATTTTTGTTCATCAAAAGCCTTTCTAGCCTGCATTAATAAAGTACGCTGCTGTTGCGTATTAATTACAGGTTTAACCGCCCTGGGTTGCTTAAGCACCTTTGTTTCAGTTTTAAGCGGTATCAGCATAAGCATCTGATCCTGTAATTCTCTTTGCCTGTTACGTATCTGTTTTTGCAATGTTCCAGTCTGCATTTTAGAATCGCTTTTATTTGGCTTTTTCTCTCTCTTTATTTTTATCTCATCACTTGCTGTGTACTTGTTAGCAGAGATATTAAATGCATTTTCCTGTTCAAGATTCGTTTTGTAAGCTGCTTCCTCTTCATCTCTATTTGCATTAAGATTTTTAGCGGCTGTTAGTTCAGCTTCGAATTCACTTTCATCAGGGTATTTAATCGTGCCTTCAAGCGGTGCATATTGGAATGATTTTTCAGCATTATCCATAACCTCCTGTTCTTCAACCGAGAGGGTTTGTCTATACAATTTCATCCTATGAGCAAAATCACTTGAAGAGTGAGAAACTATTGGTGCAGAAATTACTTCATTATCTGAGTGTGTTTTTTCAACAGGTTTTACCTGACTATCAGATATTATTAATTCTTCTGTGTATTGAGACTCTGAATCCTCTGTAATTCTGTCTGGTGGCCAGATTTCATCTTTGTTCCAGTAAATATAAATAGCAAACGACAATACAACAATAAGCGTTAAATGACTCAACACCCAGCGAAAAAATACCATTTCCGGCCCTGTAGTTCTCGACACAGTCCAACTATCCTGGGTAAACGATACTGGCAAACTTATTGACTTCAGCAGCAGCTTTTCCTTTAGGTTCCAGCTCAAACACAGCCAGACCTTCACTAAAGGAACGTCGATAAGTTGTTCTCTGATACAACCGGGTTTCAATTAAATCAATATAGGGAAGCATTTTAAGCGCATCTTCAGCTTCACCGGTTTCCCGGACTCCTCTATGGGTGTCTGCTCGATTAACAAAGCCAAGCATTTGCGGCATATTTTTCTTGCCGCGAACATCTAAAACCATTTTAATAAAGCGCTGAGTTGACCAGATATCTGCCTGACTTGGGGGGACTGGAACAATAATACGATCGGTTAGAGCAATGGCTTTTTTCATCGACTCCGTATCAGCAGTACCAATATCAATAAGCACCTCTTCTTTATGAGCATTTTGTAACTCTGTCATAGAATTACTGATAGAGATAACAGGCTCATATTCATCTTCCTCACGAATATCACCAACATCACTCAAAGTTGCCTGAGGGTCAAGATCAAATAATTGGACTTCATGATCATTTAATGCCAGCCATACTGCCAGATTAAAAGTCACTGTACTTTTTCCGGTACCGCCTTTAAGATTTCCTACCACTGTGATCATATAAATTCCTGCTAATAAAAATTGTCTGCCTTCTTTTACTAAATAAATGCTAATGGCTACTTATTCATATCAAAACTTATCTACAACGCTATACAGCTCACTTTTAATGTTAATTTTTCCTTTAACATTAAGCTATTTTTCACCTAAATCACCTTTTAACTGAATGCCTCTTCGCCCTCTTTTCTTAACTGTTTTTTTAACTGTAGCAGCAGACTTATTCTCCGAAGCTGTAGATTTTTTCGTGCTGGCAGCCTTTCTTTTTGCTGCTGACTTTTTAACTGCAGTTTTTTTCTTTACTGTCGAAGGCTTAAGCTCAACCTCTGGTTCAGCAAGAGAGTCAGAAGATTTTTTAGTCTCTTCAGCTTTAGCTTCAGGGGCCTGAGTCTCTTTCAAATCAGGTGTCAGCTTTGATTCTTTTTTGCTTTCATCAGCTTTAAGCTCAGATTTGGTGACTGCAGCAGCTTTTATTGCTGGCTCAGAAGAAGGGGAGTTGGCAGGTTTAGAAACTGGCTTAGCAGCCACTACAGGCCTGGATGCTGTTTTAGAAGCAGGTGCTTTAGTTGCCGGCTTTGTCTTTTTACTAAAGATCACGGTATAAAGACCTTGAAGACTCCACCAGATCACTTGCACAACTGTTACGACAATCGAATAAATACTAAATAAAACCTTGACTATCGTACTCCCATCAGAGGAAGTTTTGCCTTTGGCATTATTTTTTTCATTCTGACAAATTTGATAATCAGGATGATCTTCATTCATGGTTTGGCAAAAAGCCCCACGCCCGCTAAAGCAGCCTAAGGGAATAACAACTAAAGTCAAAATGGTTGAAACAAATGTTCCAAACATTAGTGAAATGGCCATACCCTGAAAAATTGGATCAAATAAAATAGCTGTTGAGCCAACCAGCAGTGCTAAGGCAGTAATAACAATAGGTCGTGTTCGAGTAATACAGGCCATAATTATAGCTTCTCTGATTTCAACACCTCGACCAATTTCCTGACGTGAATAATCCATCAGCAAGATAGAGTTACGAACAATAATTCCAGCCAGGGCAATAAAACCAATCATTGATGTTGCAGTAAATTCTGCCCCCATAATCGCATGACCAGGAATAATACCGACAAGAGTCAATGGGATCGGTGAAATAATAATAGCAGGCTGTATAAAGTTACCAAACTCCCAAACAACCAGCATATAAATTAAAATAATCGCCAGACAGAAGGCCAGCCCCATATCACGAAACGTCTCATAGGTAACCGTCCACTCACCCGTCCACTCAAAACCTGAACGATGGTGCATTTCAGATGAACTAGGAGGACCCATCCAGGTGCCTTCAATCACTTCTTTGCGTGGTCCCAAATTTTCATCCAGATCCAGCAAATCCCAAACATCGAACATACCATAAATAGGCGCAGCAAATTCACCCACCACTTCACCCGTCACATACTCAACATCACGTAAGTCTTTATGAAAGATAATTGCTTCTTTATAACCTTTGTTGAAAACACCCAATTCTGCAAGAGGTACACTGCCGCCCTGCATAGTAGGAACTGGTAACTGGCTCAGGTAATTAAAGTTGGCACGAATATCCAGAGGCACCTGCAAAACAATCATCGTTGCTTCCAGAATCGAGCCATCTTTAATGTCACCAAGGACAAAACCACCCATAGCCATTTCCAGTGTTTTATTAATATCATCAACACTGACACCAACACGAATCGCTTTTTCACGGTTGACTCTGAAATTCCAGATTTCGTATGGTTTCTGCATATAATTATCAACGTCAGCAATTGAGTCCGACTGTTCAAATAATGCCGTCAGTTTCATTGTAACTTTATGACGCTCATGGGCCGTAGGGCCATACACTTCAGCCACCATTGACTGCAGCACAGGCGGACCAGGCGGCATTTCAACAATTTGAATTTTGGGTGCATCAAGTTTGGCATAAGTGCCATCTTTCACTTTTTTGGCAATTAATTCTGTTAAAGACTCCCTCACTGCCTGAGCAATTTGATGGCTCGTTCTATCACGTTCTTTTTTATGCAGCAGCTGCACATTCAGATCCGCCTGCCAGGGTTGCTGACGCAGGTAATAATGACGCACCAGACCATTAAAGTCATACGGTGAAGCAGTGCCGACGTAAGATTGAATTGCCGTCACTTCGGGTATTTTTCTCACGTCTTCAGCCAATTGGCGGGTTAAATTAGCTGTAATTGGCAATGATGTTCCTGCTGGAAAGTTAACCACAACATTAAATACTGACTTGTTGTCAAGCGGCATCATTTTGACTTTAACAACTTTAAAATAAAACAGGCTACAGGACATAAAGAAAATAACAAAGAGTCCAATCAAAAAACCGTAACCTGCCGCTTTACTATCAATCAGAGGGTTTAGGATTTTACGATAGAAGCCATCAAGGCGTTTTACAGTTTTATGTTCAGACTCTTCCATATCATGTAAAGAATCCATCGCCGGCTTGAATCGAAGTGCTAGAAAAGGAGTAAATACAAATGCTGCAAACAGAGAATACATCATAGCCACAGAACCAAGTGCAGGGATAGGTTCCATATACGGCCCCATCATTCCTCGAACCATTCCCATAGGCAGTAAAGCTGCAATCACAGTAAATGTCGCAAGAATGGTTGGATTACCCACTTCTCTGACCGCATCAATTGAAGTGCCGTCCGTTATTTCCCCATCCATTGCCCAGCGCCGATACATATTTTCAACCACAACAATGGCATCATCCACCAGAATACCAATGGAAAAAATCAAAGCAAACAGGCTGACCCGGTCAATGGTATAGCCCATGATTAATGCAAAGAAGGTAGTGACCAGAATGACATTCGGAATAACAATAAAACAAACTAACGCTGCACGCCAGTTAAGGAACCAGAAAATCAGCACCGATACTGCAATTGTCACCAGCACCAGTTTAAACATCAGACCATTTACTTTATCCTGGGCTGATTTACCATAATTGCGGGTGACACTGACTTCCACATTACTTGGAATTAAACGGCCCTTCATGGCTTCGACACGTTTCAGTACTTCTTCTACAACGCTGACACCGTTAGTGCCGCTTTTTTTAGCAATAGCCAGAGTCACTGCTGGGTAACCATTGGCAGCTTTAGTTTCCGTGGTAGCAGGCCCTGTGTAAAAGTTAACAAATTTATGTGCTTCCCCGGGCCCATGTATTACATCAGCAACATCTCTGACATAAACAGGATTGCCACCGTGCATTGCCACGACCAGTCGTTCAACATCTTCAGAATTGCGCAGAAATGAGCCTGTGTAAAGATTAAAATTATTATCACCGGATTCAATCGAGCCTACAGTTTTCTCGCTATTTGCCGTCATAATTGTGCCGGCAATCTGATCCAGTGTAATACCATAACCTGCCAGACGTTCTGGTTTAACTTCAATACGCAGCTGTTCCTGACGACCACTAATCACAAAGCTCTGACTTGTTTCAGGTATTTCCTTTATTTCCTGCATCACGTCTAATGCGATAAGTCGCAAAGCAGCATCATCCAGACTGTCAGACCATAAAGTCAAAGCAACAAGCGGTACATCATCAACACCTTTAGGCTTGACCAGAGGTTGAGAAACACCCGGTGGGATCTTATCCATATTCGATTGCAATTTATCATATAGTTTTACCAGTGAGGCGCCCATTTCCTCACCCACTTCAAATTGCACGGTAACCACGGCCTGATCACGCTGAGAAGCTGAGTAGACATGCTTGACACCAGGGATTTCACTCATAATTCGTTCTAGTGGATCAGCAACCAGAGAAGCCACCTGTTCCGTTGATGCTCCTGGATAACTGACAAAAATATCAGCCATTGGGACAGATATTTGTGGGTCTTCCTGCCTCGGTGTCATCATAAAGCCCGCCAGACCAATTGCAAATGTGGCAATCAAAAGTAATAGCGTCAGTGGTGAATGCATAAAAGTTTGAGTTAAAGTTCCAGCAAGACCCAAACTGTGTTTATTTTTTGTGTTATCCATATGATTAAACTTACTCATGCTTGTTTATTATTTCTCTGCTTATTTCGTGCTTTAATGAAATAGCACGCCCCTTATTAAGAAGCAGTTAAGTGGTATTTAATATTTTATCTGCAGACCTGGTCGCCAGTTCTTAGGTGGGTGATCAACAATTCGATCTCCGGGTTTCAGCCCGGAAAGTACGGTATAAGATTTACCTCCATCAACCTTTTTACCCAGACGAATAACATGCATTTCAGCAATATCCTGGCTATTCATAACTAAAACACTAGGCAAACTGCCCATATGTTCAAGGATACTTGTTCTCGGGATAATGATTGATGTATTGAGTTTTGAATTTTTGACAGGTATGGCTACCTCAGCATACATGCCCGGCACACCAAGAGTACCAATAGGTAAATCAAACTTTACCGTTACCGTATGTTTGCTCTTATCCGCCAGAGGATAGATCTGAGCAACTTTAGCAGGAATCACCATACCACTGACATCAAGGAAAGCTCGTACAGTGTCCCCGAGTTTTAAAGAAGAAATTAATCGTACGGGTACTTCAGTACGAATTCGAATGTAGTCGGTATTGGCATAAGAAATCAGAGGCATTCCAGGTTGAACCGTATCACCCTCTTCGACCAGCTTCTTAATGATCATTCCCTTAAATGGTGCAATAGAGCGAGTATCTCTAAGGCTGGCATCAATTTCATTAATAGCTTCACGTGCACTTCTGACTTGGGACTGGGCCTGATTTACAGCTGCGCCCTGATTATATAAATCTGCCTGACGTTGTACATCCGTATCACCATAACCCATGGTATCACCCATCTGTTTGGTAAACATCTGATCAAACATACCGGGCAAACCCATTCCCGGCATCTGGGTGGCATTTTCAGTTTTAGGTGACCACAGCTCACGGTTATATTGGACCTGAGAATTTTGCAGGGAAGCGACAGCCTGATCATATTGAGCGATAGCTGATTTGCGTTTTGCCAGCAGACTTTCATCACTGATACTGACCAATAGAGCACCTGCTGAAAAAGCATCCCCTTCATTACCAGCCAGATATTCTACCCGTCCGGGCATTTGAGCAGAAAGAGTGACTTCTTTATAAGGAATGACACTACCACCAAGTAATACCTGTTCTAAATCTTTATGAGCCCCGACTTCAATAATTTTGCTTGAAAAAGCCTGTCCAGCTATTAGTAACCCAATACTTAGAACAAAAGTGCTGCTTAAGCGCCTAAACATTATTTGATACCTTTTTATAATTAGTAGTTATGTTTACAATATTAATTATTGTTAGCCTGAGCCCTGACTAAAGTCTTCAATTTACAAAACATCAGATGGTCAAAACAAGACAGCAATCAGCTTTATGCTAGATGAGAGTCTGCCTGAAACTAACTTGTTTTATATAATATAAAAGTGTTGTATTTGTATAGAGTAAACAGAGTATTCTATACACTTCAATTCATTGTAGCGACATTTTTTTAAAATTAACATTAAGGGGGACACAAAATAGCTCCCCAACTAATTAAATTTATTATTATTTTATCGCTATTTCAAGATACTTTTATTATTTTGCAACTATTCAGCGTGTTTAGATTTTGCCCAAGTTCAAGGCACAATGCCTACGGCACCTCAAAGAGGCGCACGGCCCTTTATGGGCGCCACAGGCGTTATGCGAGCATAAGTATATGTGACCATTTCTAAGTGTCCCTTGTGGGTAGAGTACGAAAATAACGCAGAAATCGGGCAAAAGATGAATTCGCTGAGTAGTTACATTATTTTTTTCATTCGTTAGAATGGCTTTAAACTCACTGATAACCTTATTTTTATTATTAGTGTCTGGAAACCTTATTTATAACATACTAAAGGCTATATAAAAATTAAAACCCATAACAGTCATTCAATTATATAATAATATTCTAATCTTACAAGACGAATGACCCCTTCCCAAAACTTTATTTCCTTATACTAATAAGATCTTAGTGAGGACTCCATTGGGGCTTACCCTTGATAAATAAGAGTATCATGAAGTAAATGGGGTCATCATAATTTTTTATTACTGTCTCTGCATATTTTATTGTGTAATATCTTGTTAACAGGTGCCACTCAATGGTAGATTTTTAAACCACATAATGCTACTTTTTGGCTAATCCCCGTATTAGTACTATAAATAGGAATCCCTTAATTATGCCCTGCCTTATTGTAAAGACAAATCAATCTCTGACAGATGAACAACAACTCGCTTGTTGTCACTCACTCTCTGAAAAAACTGCCAGCCTGCTAGGTAAGCCTGAAATGTATGTCATGGTCATAGTTGAGTCACAAGTTAATATGACCTTTTCCGGCACTACTGAACCAACAGCATACCTTGAGTTAAAGAGTATTAACTTACCTGAAGATGCAACCAGTGAACTTTCCAGCGAATTGTGCCAGCATATCGGCACCTTGTTAGATGTTTCAGCTGATCGCATTTATATTGAGTTCAGTAATGCGCAACGGCACTTATGGGGCTGGGATAGCAGAACTTTTTAAAAAGAGACTGAGCCTGCTTTTAAATAACAGCTGAAGGCTGCTATATTTAACAACGGCTGATGGCTTTATTTTAAAACAGCTGATGGCTCCTATTTTCAACAACGGCTGAAGGCTCTATTTTCAACAACAGCTGAAGGCTGCTATTTTCAACAACAGCTGAAGGCTCTATTTTAACAACAGCTGATGGCTCCTATTTTCAACAACGGCTGAAGGCTCTATTTTAACAACAGCTGATGGCTCCTATTTTCAACAACAGCTGAAGGCTCCTATGAGTCTGCCCAGGAATAGGGTAAAATATCCGTTTTTCTACCTCTTATTTTATGTAAAAGAAGACTATTAATGCGCACTTCACAGTTTTTAATACCAACACTTAAAGAATCACCTGCTGACGCAAAAATTATCAGCCATCAACTCATGCTCCGTTCAGGCATGATTAGAAAATTAGCCTCTGGGCTCTATTCCTGGCTGCCCCTGGGTTTAAGGGTTTTACGCAAGGCTGAAGCAATTGTTCGCGAAGAAATGAATCATTCTGGAGGTCAGGAATTATTAATGCCCGCCGTACAGCCTTCTGAACTTTGGAAAGAATCAGGCCGCTGGCAGCAATATGGCCCTGAATTACTGCGCATCACTGATCGTCATAATCGTGAGTTCTGCATTGGCCCTACCCATGAAGAAGTCATTACCGATCTGGTGCGTTATGAATTAAAAAGCTATAAACAACTGCCAGCTACTTTTTATCAGGTACAGACCAAATTTCGAGATGAAATCAGACCTCGTTTCGGTATCATGCGCTCCAGAGAGTTTATCATGAAAGATGCCTATTCATTTCATGCCTCTCAGCAGTGCCTGCAATCAACTTATGAAATAATGTATGACTGCTATGCACGTATTTTCACCCGCATGGGACTGGAATTTCGTGCTGTTCATGCCGATACTGGCTCAATTGGCGGTAATGCTTCACATGAATTTCATGTTCTGGCCGATTCAGGAGAAGATGCCATCGCTTTTAGCAGCGATAGCGATTATGCAGCAAATATTGAACTTGCTGAAGCAATCTCTACTAATGAGCGAGCAGCACCCTCTCAGGAAAAAACAATAGTTGATACCCCAAATCAACATAGTATTGAGGAAGTCAGTCAATTTTTAAAAGTCCCCACCTCGCAGATCCTAAAAACATTGCTGGTTAAAGCGAGTGATCAGGTTGAGGCAGATGTCATTGCTCTGATACTTCGAGGCGATCATGAGTTAAATGAAATTAAAGCTGAAAAAATAACCTCCGTTGCAGTACCACTTACTTTTGCCAATGACGTAGAAATTAAAGCTGCCGCAGGTTGTGACGCTGGTTCAATTGGCCCTGTAGGGCTGTCAATTCCTGTTTATATTGATCGCAGCGCAGCTGCCTGCAGTGATTTTATTTGCGGTGCTAATGTCAATGGCCAGCATCTTACTGGTGTTAACTGGGAAAGAGACGTTGAGTTGGGTTCAATTATTGATATCCGAAATGCCATTGACGGCGATCCCAGCCCGGATGGCCATGGGACTCTTAGTATTAAACGCGGTATTGAAGTGGGCCACATCTTCCAACTAGGGAAAAAATACTCCGCAGCAATGAATGCGACTGTGTTAGACGATAACGGCAAAGCAGAAATCATGAGCATGGGCTGTTATGGTATTGGCATTTCACGTGTTGTTGCCTCAGCAATTGAACAGAACCATGATGACAGCGGTATTATCTGGCCTGATGCGCTGGCACCCTTTAAAGTCGGTATTGTACCGATGAACATGCATAAGAGTGAACGGGTCAGGGAAACGGCTGAAAAACTCTATTCCGATCTGCAGGCAGCAGGAATTGAAGTTCTTTTTGATGATCGCAAAGAACGTCCTGGTGTCATGTTTGCCAATATGGAACTCATCGGCATCCCCTATCGCATCGTTATTGGTGAACGTAGTCTGGATAAAGGTGTATTTGAATTTAAAGGTCGTACAGACACTGAAGCCAGAGAAGTAGCTGTTGATTCTATTGTAGATTATGTACAGGCACTATAATAATGCGCTGAAAATAAAGACCGAAAGCAGGCAATGTTATTCATTTTATCTCATATATTGTTTGCTTCTTTTCGCTCTATCAGGCATTTGTACAGCAGTACAGGCTGAGAACAAGAATTACCGGACGACTATTGATGAAGATTTAAAAAATCTGTTGATAGAAGCAGTAGGCGATACATCCGGTTTTGTTGATCGCTTTGATGCTCAGGTCTGGTTATTGGATATGTCAACTCGTATGACCAGACAGGTTCCTGATCCCAAAGAGCGGATGGCAATTTTAAAATATGTCCATAGTGAAGCCACTCGTTCAGGTTTACAGCCCGAGTTGGTTCTTGCTGTTATTCAGGTTGAAAGTAATTTTGATAATTATGCCATTTCCTGGGTAGGCGCCAGAGGGTTGATGCAAATCATGCCCTTCTGGCTCAAGGAAATTGGCCATCCCAGAGATAATCTGTTTGATATAAAAACAAACTTACGATTTGGCTGTACCATTCTCAGCTATTATCTGAAAATTGAAAAAGGCAATTTATTTCGAGCCCTGGGTCGTTATAACGGCAGCCTGGGTCGAGCAAAATACCCAAATAAAGTGTTCAAAGCTATGCGTGATCAATGGTATAAACAATAAACTCAATATGACAGATATTCATTTATTGCACTAATTACGGCAAAACTGGTTCCGATCCAATCAACAATTCTACTCAGCACATTAACTTGAAGCAGCTGTAAATTTATCTTTTTAATTCATTTATAAGATTTTTTACATTTTGATTACCCGGCATTAAGTCATTTAATTTATAAGCATAGCTTAATGCCTGTTTCCTGTTTCCAGCCTCTTTGTTAATAGTGATTAATGAAATAAGAATTTCACTGTCATCAGAAAACTTCTGGTGCAGTTTATCTAAAACAGATAATGCTTCCTTAGTCTGTTGAGAAGAGTTCAGAGCTATTGCATAAACAAACTGATAACGCCGATTATTTATTTCCAGATTGGCGGCATACGCTAATTCAAACAGTGCTTTATTAAGTTTATTTTGTCGAATGTAAGATAATCCAAGGGCATGATGAATTGATGCATTCTCAGGGATATTGATTATTCCTTTAGTTAAAATCAGTTGCGCTTCTTCTTCACGTTGTGATTGAGACAATAATTGCGCCAAAGCAAGATAGGCTGGAGCAAACTTCTGTTGTAAATAAATGGCCCTTTTATATGCATTTTCAGCAGCGCCCAGTTTACCTTGTTGATAATAAAAATGCCCCAGATTGACCTGAGATTCAGGACGTTCAGCATTATATAATTGCGCTTGCAAGTATTCCTGCTGAGTTTTCTCAAATTGCTTTTTATCTTTACTGAGTAATTGCTCTACTGGAACAGAGGCTAAAAGGCGTGCCGCTTCCATACGAACAGCTCCCGTCTCATCATAAATAAGAGAAAATGCAAGACTTATCTGTGTGCGTATATTAAAGCCAGACAATGCTTCCAGAGCTGCCAGTCGGATCATTGGCTCCTTGTGCTGAAGTTGCCTGCTGATTATTTTTAAAGAAGCCTGATTGGGGTAGTTAATCAGCTCCTCTAAAGCAGTAGCACGAGCAATTAAAGGTTGTTGTTTATTATTAATTAGATAAGACAGCTGCTTTTGAGCCGATTTTTCCTGTTGTTGACTGGCAGATAGTGCTGAAGCAAATTTTTGAAATCCTATAGGTCTTTTTTGATACCAGTCTAGCAGATGTTGTGCTGACCATTGTGATGTATTAGTCGTATGGCACTGATTACAGGCATTTGGAATATCAGTATTTATTGAAAGATCGGGACGAGGTATCCTGAAACTGTGATCATTTCTGGCATCAACGCCCATATAGGTGGTTGCTGACATATGACAATCAATGCAGCTGGTGCTATTTGTTTTATGATGATGATGAGTTTCAGAACGATAGATTTCAGAGAGATGACATTGGTTACAGATCTGATCGCCCGGGAGTTTTAATTCGTTGCTGTGAGGATCATGACAGTCCGAACAAGTCACACCAGCATGATTCATTTTACTCTGAATAAAAGAGCCATAAACATAAACTTCATCTTTTGGCTGGCCATCAGGGTAATAAAGACTTGAGCTTAAACGCACTGGACGAAAGGCATTCATTAAAGGCTGGTGAATTGCATCATTGGCTAATTGTGTACGCCTGCTATGACAACGGGCGCAAGTTTCAATTTCATGATTGCTTTGTTTTGCTTTTGAGCGATAGGGCTTTTGAGTTTTAGGGTCAATCTGCCATTGTATGCCATCCCGTTCATTTAAGGGGTTTGTCAGGCCCTTGTTTTTTAAATTTTTCCTGCTGTCAGGGACATCTGATTGTTCGGCATTTGCCCATTTAATATGCTCAACTGCCGGACCATGACAAGCCTCACAGGAAACATTAATTTCCGAATAAGTCGTATTATATGTATCATTTTCAGGCTGGTAGTTTTTCTCTAAATGAGTGGAATGACAATAAGCACACATATAATTCCAGTTCATATTTGGCCCAGTCCAGTGCAAGATATCATCTGATTCAATTTTTTCTTTTGGGTGCAGATGGAACCAGCGTTGTCCCCCCTGTGCTTTACTGCGTGCATCCCAGGCAATATCCAGCGCCTGCAGACGCCCGCCTGGAAATTCAATCAAATATTGCTGCAACGGATAAACACCAAAAGTATACTTAATCTGATAATCCTGTAACTGACCATCAGGGCCATCCGTTCTTACCCAATATTGCGTATTGTTGTTCTCCTGCTGTTTATAAAAAGTAGTGAACAATCCAAAGTTTTCAAATACAGTCTTTTCAAAATCACCCAATACCGTATCTGGCTGAGCATGCTGCATGGCTTTATCATGATGAGAACCCTGCCACTCATTGACTTCCTGTTGATGGCAGGAGACACATTTCTGATGGCCTACATATTGCTCTTTATAAACGTCATTCTGAGCAGTTGCAATATCTACAAACAAAATAAAAAAAAGGGTATAACAAATTTTGTTCAAAACAGTTTATCCTGAGGATTAAAAAAGAAGCAAAGATAGGGTATCCATAATGCTAAAAATTGAACATTAGTAAAAGTCCGACCACTTTCTAATGGATTCCAGCTTTCACCACCCAGGTTCACTGCCAGCTACCAATAGACCATTTTTTTAAACAACAGACTTATGAATAGGAGTATTTTTAGCATGACCAATAGGCAATAGATAACGAAAACCTAAACGAAAGAGAGCATTACTGCCTTCACTTTCAATAAAATCATCTTCATGCGAATCATTACTTCCCGCACGCTCATTGGGGCATGTTGGATTGCCATCCCGATAAGAATCCATGCTTCCCCATTCACTCTTAAAGCCAATCACATCTACAAAAATGCACTCATTAAATGGTATTTGTACATCCTGTATCAAATAGCAAAATTATAACTACTTGTAGAGCTATAAAAAGCGTTAGTAACTATATTAACCTTTCTTTGTATTATTTTATACAGTTTTGCTTAGAACTGATAATTCCTATCTTTCTTCACTAAGATCATGAACCAACGGATCAAAAAGTTCACCAATCGTTAATTGACGAGAGCTTAACCCCTGTTCGAATGAATATCTAAAGAGTGTCTCCAGTGTTTTTCTATTGGCCTTATTTAGTCCGTAAGAGTAGAAGTTTGCACCCATTAACGCTTTTGTTGCTTGATATTCCTGTCCGTACCAAGGAAGCATGTCATCTACCCAGCCCAGTTTTGTCATATAACCATAAGCCATTGCTTTTGACTCACTGTAAGCATCAAAAACAGCTTTTGCAAGCCAGGGATGTTCTTTCAAAAGGCTTGTTTTGATGGCAATGGCGTGCATGATAGGAAAAATATTGGTTTTTTTATAGTAAGCCTGCTCTACTGCACGAGAATCAGCAAAGAGACTGCTAATCTTTGGATTTCCCTGAACATAAGCTTTGGGTTCTGCTGCATGGAAAAGAGCATCCACTTCACCCGACAAAAGCAATTCAGATTCATCTTTTCCTTTTGTACCACTTTGTATGTCTATACCTTTAGGGATAATTTGTTCATTTTTAGAAATTTTTCCTGCTTCCTTGGCTGAGGAGTCTTTGGTTGAAGTGATCCATTTAACATCCTGAGGTGTGATACCGTATTCATCTTGAAGTATACCCCTTATCCAGGTAAGAGAGGTTGAAGAGTATCCAGGTGTAGCAATGGTCTTGCCTTTGAGATTTTTAGGTATTTTAATACCAGAGTCTGTAGCAATAAAGATGCTTTTATGGCGAAAGAGCCGCATAGGAAAAATAGGTAGAAGTGTATAGTCACGGAAGTTGTCATTTGCGAATGCCAGCATAAAAGGGTGAAGGCCTATCTCTGTCACATCCAAGTCTTGAGGACCGTGAAATACATTGGTATTCATATCTCCTATACCCATTTTGACAAAGGTGGCATCACAGCCTTTGATCTTGACTCGACCATCAAAGAGAGCAGCAATTCGTTCAAATTTATATGCGCCAACTTTGAGTGTGAGAGGGTTCTTTTCCTGGGCTGAAGCAAAGATAAAAGTACTTGCTGTCATGCTGAGTAGGAAAAAAGCTTTTATCAATGTTTTTTGCGGGTTAGAGATCATGAATACTCCTTTCTTTAAAGTGAACATAGAGCTAAATAAGCTTCGATGATAACTTAGAGTATTGAAGTTTATTGTTAATCCATTATGATGAAATTTTCTATCATGCGTTATCAAAAAACCGCAGTTTAGAACTTTTTTTGACTGTAGAAATAATATGTTTAAAACTGCTGTTTATAAAAAGTAGTGATCAATCCAAAGTTTTCAAATGCAGTCTTTTCAAAGTCACCCAATACCGTATCTGGCTGAACATGCTGCATGGCATTAACATGATGTGAGCCCTGCCACTCATTGACGTCCTGTTAAAAACAAGAGACACATTTCTGACAGCCTACATATTGATCTTTCTGTTGTTTTAATAAACGTTGTTCTTGAAATAATTTTTTTCATAATAGTATCCATTTTATTGTACTTTGAATGCTCTAGATAACAGTGATTATTTGGAAAATAAAAACTTCATATCAACTTCTGTATCACTAAGAAAATATGCCCTTTTCATAATTTTTTTCAGTCCATAATATCTAAAACTGATAATTATATTCAATACGATGAGCACCATTAGAAATATCAATATTTTCAGACCAATTAGCATAAAAGCGTATATTTGAACGAGGATTAATTTTATAAGACAGCGTGGCTTCATGAGTTAAAACACTTGAATCACCTTCAAAGCCATGATCCATAAACATATCGGTACCAAATAAGCCAACACTCCAAAAGGGGTTGTAATTTACCCAGACCTTATCATTGATAGTATATTTTCCATAAAATCCAACAACAGCAAGTCCACCAGGAAGAGAATAACCACTCTCTATAGTGCCATCATCTTGAATTGCATCCTTTGCATAGGCCATTCCTCCGCCTAAAAGCGGATAGAAATTAAAACCATGCCATCTTGGTAAGCCTTGTAAAACACTAAAGCTGGCAATGCCTGAATCGCTATGGAAATCATACGTAATATCGATTTGTGTTCCACGAGCACCTGTTTTGTTAAGCGTAAAGTTACGATATCTAAAAGAATCCATAGAATCACTTCTTTTATCCGCTCCAGCCCAACCAAGCTCATCACCACCAATGCCTTTAAACTCGAAAACATTCATGACATTTTCATTTTCAGTGACCGAATCGTATTGGATGCCCACTTTAATATTAATGCCTCTATCGGTAAGTCCAAAACCTCCTCTGGTATAAACCGCTAATGGATCTGACATATCTTTTAAATTTTCTGTCGATTCAGCTTTAACTAACGATGCAAATACTAGTATTAAACACAATGCTAAATTACATATTTTCACTTATAAATATTCCTTAGAGGGACTTACACAATTACAAAGTTGAGAGAGTTTATTAGTTGAAACGCTAAAAAATGGGTTTTCTGAAAAATGAGTGGATAATTTTACCTAAAATAACCCAATAATGGGATTAACATATTTAGTATTAGTTTAAGTGGAGTACAAATATCTAAGAAAAAACATAATTCATATCCAATAATTAAAAAAGGCCAAATGATACTATCAATCTAGCCTTAAGTAACAGTTAAACTGAGTTTAACTGTTTTATTTGCACTTCCTAAATAGTGAAATTGACTCTTTTATTCAGCTCCCCAATTTGCCTCAAAGCCTTCATATTGACCGCCTTGTCTCTTAAGAACCTT
>JADGDG010000003.1 GCA_016744995.1 Gammaproteobacteria bacterium | reverse complement strand
ATTACCTATCAGCGTCGCAAATCAAAGCAGCGTGCTGATGAATGTGTCACGGAACAGGGTTTACGCTTTGATGCGCAAGTCCCTGTTGAAATCATAGAGATACCCGCCCCTGAACTTCAAGGTGAAGGGGCTGAGCACTATGAAATCATTGATCATAAAATCACTCGTCGTTTGGCTCAACGTCCTGGCAGTTATGTGGTCTTAGAATACCGTCGTCCAGTCGTCAAACATAAAGCCACACAAACCCTGTCAACACCTTCTGCACCCACTGCTGTCTTTGATAACGGTATGGCGGATGTCAGTGTACTGGCTGGCCTGTTAATCGATAAGTTTGTTTATCAGATCCCATTGTATCGTCAACATCAACGTCTTCAACAAGCTGGAATTACTTTAAGTCGGGCCACATTGACCAACTGGACACAACGAGCGATTAATTTACTCAAGCCCATTGCAGACAGTCAGTTACAACAAGTGCTGCAAAGCAAAGTGCTGGCAATGGATGAAACCCCCATCAAAGCGGGTAGAAAACAAAAAGGCAAAATGAAATCCACCTGGTTCTGGCCTATCTATGGCGAGAATGATGAGGTCGTCTTTACCTGGTCAAGCAGTCGGGGAACGGCTCATGTGGAGCAACAACTCAAAGGCTTTAAAGGGACATTATTAACCGATGGTTATGCGGCCTATGACCGATTTGTTAAAAATAAACCCGAAGTGACATTAGCACAATGTTGGGCTCATACAAGGCGTTACTTTTTTAAATCTTTAAAAGTTGAAACACAGGCTGCTGAAGAAGCGATGCAATGGATTGGCGAGCTTTATAAGAATGAAGAAACTATCCAGAAAAAACAACTGACGGGACAGAAAAAATTAGACTATCGGGGCAAGCACAGTAAGCCTGTTGTCGATGGATTTTTTAAATGGTGTTATGAACAACGCCAGAGAATTGATCTGGAAAATAGTAATCCACTATCAAAAGCACTGACTTATGTGGATAATCACAAAGATCAGTTGTGTGTTTACCTGTCTGATCCAGATGTTGCCATTGATACCAATCATTTGGAACGTACATTAAGAGTCATTCCCATGGGCAAGAAAAACTGGCTCTTTTGCTGGAATGAAGTTGGTGCTGAACAAGTGGCTACTATCCAGACATTGCTAACAACCTGTAAGTTACAGGATGTTAATCCCTATCATTATTTAGTGGATGTGCTGCAGCGGATCAATCTGCACCCAGCCAGAGAGGTGGCTGAATTAACTCCCCGATGTTGGAAAGATAAGTTTGAGGCTGATCCTCTTTTATCAGATTTGGCTAGGTTGGGGAAATAGAATCGCAGATTGATCGCTTACATTAAAGAAATATTTTGAGTTCTACAACCATGAACGCCCACACAGCACTCATGGTGGAAAAACATCTGCAGAAAAATACGGTGTGATGAAACAAGTTGTTCCAGCATTAAAACTGGCTACATGACAGCAGGAGTAATGATGGATATTTGATATCTTATTTTTTAATTCAGTTGTCTTGACAGTGAGGTCCACTTTATTGGTTATATTTTATTGTCGTTGGTATCGAGTAAATGAGTTTGGAAGACCAGGCTTGCTTAGAAGAAGAGTGTCAGTTGCAACCTCATACTTCATGTTTACAGGAAAACTCATTCCTTGAAACGTAGCTTTAACCGAATACTTACCATTGCCCACTGTTTTCCAAATACCTTTCAGTTTTTCACCAGATTTATCCGTCATTTCAAAACCGCCAGATTTCGATATGCTTGCTTTTAAATTTTGATTCTTTGGATTTACCCATTGCCCAGAAGGTTCGGTTTTTGCTGATACTTTTCTTTGTTTATAGTCAGTGCTTTTACCTGAGGTCGTCTTTATTACTGATGTTTTATCTTCCTTGGCACAAGGATACGACTGGTAAGTCACTTTTTTGTCAACACCCTCGCACTTGTAGATGCCTGAATAGGCGAAGCTTGACATGAAAAAAAATGAAACGAAGCCAACAATAATTTGAGTTTTCATTATAATTTTTATTCCTATTTAATTTTTTCTAAAGTTTGTTTTATGCCGTTCGCATCCGTAACCATTTTATTCTTATTGAACTCAATGATCTTAATTCGATAGGAACCAAAAATAATTTCATTACCTTTAACAGCGAACACTTCAGGGCGTAGTTCTTTGCCACTTGAACTTACTATCCACTTATTGTGTCTAAACTCCCAAATGTCTTCTCCAAGCCCAAGATCTTTCGTATATAAGTCACCGACTTGTACTATTAACCATTTCCCTTGAAGCAGTTCTTTAGATATATCTTGAGCATTTATTGAAATAGATATACCAAGTATCACTATAGTTAAAAGTAACTTTTTCATAAATTTCCTTGAGGTTAGGTAAAAAATATAACCAGTAGCTGACTAGTTTTTGTTTAATTATGCCTCACTTTTTTTCACTCAACAAGCTACATTAGAGCTTGAAATTCCTTTCTGGATAACACAAGCACTGAGTAATAAAAAGATTATGGATAAGCCTCATGTAGAAATTGCCAGAAGATTTAAACCAAAATTTAACTCAAATCCTCATTAATAAGAATTTATCAAAGCCAGAGCAATATTTTTGTATAAAGTGGCTTAGGTGCTATTGGGGTTTTAGTCACAAATATCATTATAGTCCATTGATAATAGCCAGTTTGCCTTTATTGTGAATCTTCAAATTGTGGCTGTCTTGAATCACTCTTTTTTAATCTCAAATGATGGGTGGCCTAGATTATTCAGCCTGGATTGCTAGCGTTGTGGGGGCTGGAGGAGAGAAACCTCCGGCTACCCGATTAGGGCTTTATAGTAGTTCTCCGCCAATCACCTTATTTGCCTTCCATAAAAAATAGAATTGTTCGCTGGAAATGTCTTCGGGTTCCTTGGTGAGAGAATTAACTTTTCCGACTAAGTCGGATGCGTATTGAAACCCACCTAAAGCAGCTACTAACTCTCCTATATTAGGAGGAAGAAAACCACCAAAAAGCCCAAGAGATACAAAACCAGTACCTAGCACTACATCTTGGCGAACAGAATCAACTAACAATTTTCTTGAATTTTTAATACTCAAATTTATTTTGTTAATCTCTGGCCTAACAACATCCGCGAATGCCTGCTCAAACTCTATGAGCGATAAATGCTTATTGTTCAATGTACTCGAAAGAGCATCTCTATAAACTTGGAAAGATTCACCCTCATTGATTCTTAAACTAATTAATTTATCTAAACTTGCCCCACTAAGAACAGGAAGGCTGTGTGATAGAGCTTTGTTGATAGATTGATTTAATTGATTACTTGAATACCCTCTAACTCTACTAAATATATTTTCATCGATTTCTCGATTAGTAATGTAGTTCGAGCCATCTTGAACTGCATGCCAGTTATGTATAAGCAAGTCATTCATAATTTCACCTGCAAGGCCAGATGCAAGTCCATACTCTATACTTTCTTCTGCAGTAATATTTTTCTTTCCAGTTTTTCCTATGGCCTTTACTAGTTCGGAATTATCATCTAGAAATAGAGCTGAGCTTCGATGCTCCACAAGATTTTCAGAACCTTCTATTTCTATTAGATGGTAACCATCATGCTTAACTAAACTGTACTTAACTTCCTTAGAATAAAGTTCGATCAAATAATCAAAAATCGATTCAAATTTAACCTTGAATTCTCCAGCTACATCCCCTAGTTGCCGGGAATAACAATCCATGCAGTAATGTGTGTTGCTAACAAATCCAACTAACCCTTGTTTCAATAATGGGCGCAAAAAATGAATTATCAGTACTCGCGCATTAATATCTTCCCTTAGGTCATTATCTATGTCGTCTGGTTCTAGGCCTGAGAGATCATCAAAAGGACGGGGTATAAGTATTTTTTCAGCGTAAAGAGCCGCGAATTGAGAAAGAGCAGCTACTTTATCTAGCCTACATGCTGTAACTATACATGGAGACTTGCCACCAGCCATACTAGAGTTTGCAACAAATTGAAACGGAGAGTCAACGATTGAAGCCTTATCTGGAATAAGACTAGACAAACCGTTAATTAAGTCGATGAGTTTTTCTCCAGAAGCCTCCTCGATTGTTTTAGCAGCACTATTTAAGTCAAGGCTATTGACTTCCATATAGTCAAATATTTCTTCTAACACTCGATCTCCTTTCTTGGTACCAACGTCCATCAGCACGCATTTGTTAGCTCACACTTTTAAAATGCATTGTATTTACATTAATTTTATGTTAGGTTATTTAAAAGCATATAAATGGAGATAAATAAAATGACTACTATAAACGCCGCCTAAACTACTTACTCAAATAGAGTGGAACAGAAAAGCTGTCTGAATTCCCAGTTTTTCTGTCGGTCACAGTAATTAATAATTTATAAAACTCATCAATAAAATACTCCTCATCAAATACAAATCCTTTTATTTTTACAATAATAGAACCATCTGTCTTCAACTTGTATTGACTCACAATACCCTGCCTTACAGGTTTTATTGAGTTATCTTTAACCCAGTCCCTTGGGTCAGTAATAGATGTGATACCTTTTGAAAAATCAACAGTAATATTGTTATTATTTTTTAACTCTGCATCTAATTTAATGTCTACCGCACCAAGATTATCTTTTTCAAATCCTGATAGTATAAATAAAACATATGTACAATCACCTTTTTTAAATATGCTAGTATTTCTAGGCTGTATTTTATTTATTAGCACATTATCTGTTTGACATGAAACTATATTTCTTTCATCAATTAATTGATTGTAAGAAATATTTAAAGAATTTTTTGTTTTTATTAGTGAGTTATGTATTTCTTCTGAAAATATGGAAAAAATTGCTGCAATTATTACAGCCAAAACTCCACCACCTAAAAATATTTTTTCTATCACAATTTAAGTATTCCTTTTTCAGTACAAACTAACGTTGTAAGTAATCGTCAGCTTAAAGCAGAGCGACGAGGAATGAGGAGCGCCGCTTTAAACTATCCGAGTTAATTTGTCTTGTTATGTGCATTAATTGGTATCTTGATTGAGGTACAGAAAACACCGTCTTCTGAAGAAACCGAGATTTTACCACCAATATTCCCGATTAAATTCCGTGTATTCAACCGCCCCAACCCCCATTGGGTTTCTTCTCATAGTGTATTCAGTACGATAACCTTCATAAAATATATGATTCATGTCGTCCTCTGACAGAGTTGGCGCCAAGTTACATATAGATATTTCAACCTCTCCATCATTATCGGATTCAACATTAACCTTCACATCTGATTCCTTTTCGGAATATCGTAAACTATTTGATAATAGCTCATAAAATACTATGTCCAACACTTCTGGATCACTATTGATAATTGGAATCTTCTTCAAATTCTCAGATAATACTATTCTTGACTTGGTATTACTGGTGGAAGCGGAAACAACGCCAGATAAATGAGCGAGATTTGTTATGATTTTCAAAGGCTTTGCTACGTAGGGTTTTTTAGCACCGTAAGGAATACCATCTCGCAACACTGTATATTGAATATCTTCCGCAAAGCTTTGAATATCTCCTAGCATTAATTCTATGTTGCGAAATTCACCAGTTTGATTTCTTTCTAGATGCCGCCTTACTATTTTCGCATTAGAAATTATCGACATTACATTCACTTTTAGTCCATGTCGCATTCTTTCGTATAGCTCTGACGAGGTTGTTGTTTCAGCTTCATGCATGGCCTGCAACAATTCTTTATTTTCTTTTTCTTTTAGATTGAGACGGCTTACAATATTCAGTAACTTTTCTTTGGTTTTCTTCGCTTGATCTTGTGCCGCTAATGCTCTTTTCTCCGATTGTGAGATTGCAGAATCTGCTTTGTCCTCTAGAACAATCTTTTTTTCCTCGTAGAATTCTCGGAATGACTGAACCTCCTTAACAAACTCCGATTGCTTTAGCCCAGATAAATATTTTATCTGCTTTTTGTGCATAACAGGCTGGATACGCATAAGCACACCGATTGCAGCTAAGTTAAATGCTGCTAAAGCTGCGGCCCAGTCTATGTGATTAAAGAAAGACAACTTGTTCTCCTATATTCTTTTGATGCATAACGTTGTACTTCAGTTGGCCAGCGAAATTGGCGTGGCTTTTGCGGTAGCAAAATGGCATGCCAGTTTTTCTGGCTCCGCTGCAAACACCTTGTTATGGTGCGAATTAGATGGTTACTTGCCTTAGCTAAAAGTAAGCGACCGTAAGTTAAAGAAAGTGAGGAAAGTTTTGGCTGTGTGTTGTCTCTATGTTTAATACTGTTCTTCCCGCTTTTCATTATTTATTCCTTTAGTTCCAATTTGCATGCTCAAAATAGCAGAGTTTTGTTTGCTTTCAAAGTTTGGCGTTGATAACCTTAAAATTACTGTCTTAGTTTCTATTTAGATTGCCAGAAAAATTAGTTCTGTTTTCACTCAACAAGCTACTATAGAGCTTGAAATTCCTTTCTGGATAACACAAGCACTGAGCAATAAAAAGATTATGGATAAGCCTCATGTAGAAATTGCCAGAAGATTTAAATCAAAATTTCACTCAAATCCTCATGGACAAGAATTTATCAAAGCCAGTAATCTTCAAATTGAGACTGTCTTGAATTACTATTCCCAAGATTTAATCTCAGAAATTTTTAGTTCATAAGTTGGGGCTAAAAAACCACAATGAATGGTAATAAAATCATTGTTTTTCTCAATTTTCATTCACAACCTCAATAAAGCAGTTAAATCTAAAGAAACATGAATATTGGCAGTATCCAACTCTGCATTTCTCTTGTTCATCATTATTACTGATTAGAATCAAAATATCATTAACTTCTGTAAGGTTAAACTTACAAATACAGAAAATATAAACTATTTTTTCAAAAACTTTTTTTAATATGAATAACGCATAAATCTAAAATCCATAAATTACCACCTTTATTTTACTGTTTTAACTGACTCATACTGGATGTCCCTGGCTTCTGTTCATTGCCTTTTTCTTTCGCTCTTGCTTTTGGACAACACCAGTGAGGACAACTGAGGTAGGAGAGTGTACATGTTGCAGGTTCGTGGTGTGGGGTGTCTGAAAACATGGATGTTTTCAGCCAAGCGTCACATGGAAGTGTTCACAGCGTCCCCACACCACGAACCTGTATCATGTGCATTCGGCAGACTCAGCACTTCGTCCGAACACCCCTTTCTTTTGATTTTAAACAACCCCCAATCACTACAATAACAGTATCCCTGATATCCCAATAATAAGTCGCATTACAGCTTGAAAACCTAAAGTTTTGAACTACACTCAAGTCAGAAGAGGTATTAATCTCCACTATGCTGCCTTGCCGGAGGTGCTATTATGCGTGCTCGTAAATTTACTCGGTATCCCGCCGATACCTCCATTTCCTTTGTTATCGATAATATTATCGGTAAGCATCAACTCTATCTGCATGATGCTGGTCAGGGTGGATTGTGTTTTAATGCCCGTGCTTGTATTAAACCTGGTACTCGTCTGAATATCAGCATTCCTTCTTCTATTAAATCGCTCAATACCACCGGAAAAATTACCTGGTGTCAGCCTATAGATAATGGTCAATGCCAGCTGGGCATTGAATTTGAAGAACAAGTTGCATTATCAACTATTGAAAATATGGTTTTAACACACTGATTTATCTTAGTATTGATTGATTGGTTATTCTGTGAGGGATTAATTGGGTGAATGAGAAATTAACATCTTCTTCTGAAAATGTCGGCTTATTAGACCGGTGGTTAAAAAAAGCCTGTGGTAAGACACCTCCACCTGCTCAAGTGCCTGAGGATTGTACTTCCTGGCACTCAATCCCGGATGACGAGGTTTTTACTCATCTTGATTGCGATAAAGAAGGTCTTTCTGAGGATGAAGTTAAGCACCGCTTTGAAGTCTATGGTGCCAATCGTTTGCCTGAAACAAGTACCCACGGACCTCTCTATCGTTTTTTCTATCAATTTCATAACGTTTTAATCTACGTCTTAATCATTTCTGGAATAGTCGTAGCCCTGCTTGAGCATTGGGTTGATGCAGGTGTGATCATGGGTGTTGTAGTCATTAATGCTGTGATTGGTTTTGTGCAGGAAGGCAAGGCTGAAAATGCATTAAAAGCAATTCGCCAGATGTTGTCACCCAAGGCTGTAGTTCTGCGTAATGGACAGCGTAACACTCTGGCTTCAGATGAATTGATGCCCGGTGATATTGTATTGCTTCAGTCGGGCGATAAAGTGCCAGCCGACCTGCGCTTATTTCATGTAAAAACTTTGCAAATACAGGAAGCAGTGCTGACCGGCGAGTCAATTGCAGTGGAAAAGCAGATTGAGCCGGTTGCACCTGAAGCAGAACTGGGTGATCGTTATTGTATGGCTTATTCAGGCACTCTGGTGACCTATGGACAAGGGCGCGGTGTGGTGGTTGCTACAGGAGGGCACACAGAAATTGGTCAAATCAGTGCCATGCTGGCTGAAGTTAAAACATTAACGACGCCCTTATTGCGTCAGGTTTCTCAATTTGCCCGTTGGCTGACTCTGATTATTGGTTTGTTTGCAATTGCTACGTTTGTCTTTGGCGTCAGCTTTCGAGCCTATCCCTGGGCTGATATGTTTCTTGCTGCGGTAGGTCTTGCCGTTGCTGCAATTCCTGAAGGTCTGCCGGCAATAATGACCATTACATTATCCATTGGTGTGCAACGTATGGCACATCGCCATGCCATTATCAGGCGCTTGCCTGCTGTAGAAACTCTGGGCTCAGTGACCGTTATTTGTTCAGATAAAACCGGGACATTGACACGCAATGAAATGACAGTACAGTCAGTGACTACAGCAACCGATTTAATTGAAGTGACGGGGGTGGGTTATAACCCGCATGGTGCTTTTCTCAGTGAAGGTGAGGAAGTGTCCATGGCAGATCATCCCATTGTTTCTGAACTGATGCGTGCATCCTTATTATGCAATGATGCAACCTTAAGTGAAGTTACAACTGAAGCAGGTAATGATGAGTGGCTGATGCAGGGTGATCCCACAGAGGGAGCCTTATTTGCTCTGGGCCTTAAGTCAGGGCTGGAAGCAAAATTTGAATTTGAACAGTGGCCGCGTACTGATGTTATCCCTTTTGAATCAGAGCATCGTTTTATGGCAACCCTGCATCATGGGCATACAGGTGAAGGCTTTGTTTATATAAAAGGAGCTCCGGAAAGGATCATTGAAATGTGCACCTTACAACGAAGCCATGATGGTGATGCACCGATTGATGCTCAATATTGGCATACGCAGGTGCTGGCTATGGCGGGATTTGGGCAGCGTGTTCTGGCTATTGCCTTTAAAGCAGCAGCACATGAACATCAGGAATTAAAATTTTCTGATCTGGATACTGGACTGACGCTGATAGGTCTGGTTGGCATTATTGATCCGCCGCGAGAAGAAGTCTCTGCAGCTATTAAAAAATGTCAGTCGGCAGGTATACAGGTAAAAATGATCACCGGTGATCATGCAGTGACCGCAGTTGCTATTGGTGCACAAATGGATATTGGTGATGGTGATAAAGTACTTAAGGGTTATGAAATTGAAGCCATGGATGATGAGGCTTTAAGAAAGGTGGTTGATACAATTGATGTTTATGCCCGTTCCACTCCTGAGCATAAATTGAGACTGGTCAAGGCAATGCAGGCAAATGGTCATGTAGTCGCTATGACAGGAGATGGCGTCAATGATGCACCGGCATTAAAACGGGCCGATGTCGGAACCGCAATGGGTCAAAACGGTACTGAAGTCGCTAAAGAATCTGCAGAAGTAGTATTGGCTGATGATAATTTTGCTTCAATTGCAGATGCGGTAGAAGAAGGTCGTACGGTTTATGATAATCTTAAAAAAGCCATTCTCTTTATTCTGCCGACCAATGGTGGTGAAGCTCTGATTATCATTGCGGCTATTATCTTTGGGACGATGTTACCGATCACCCCGGTACAAATTTTATGGGTCAATATGATCACCGCAGTTACTCTGGCATTGGCACTGGCTTTTGAACCGGCAGAATCGAATATTATGCAGCGTCCGCCTCGTGATTCGCATGAACCGCTTCTTACCGGAATGTTTATCTGGCGGATTTCTTTTGTCTCATTAATCCTGGTGGTGGGTACATTCGGCTTGTTTCTTTGGGAGCGGGAGCAGGGGGTCAGTATTGAATTTGCCCGTACTGTTGCAGTCAATACCTTAGTGATGTTTGAAATCTTCTATTTATTTAATTCCCGATACATTCGTGAAAATGTTCTGAACTATAATGGCTTGATGGGCAATACTTATGCCCTGATGGCGGTTGGAATTCTAATTGTCTTCCAGCTGTTATTTACTTATCTGGGACCTATGCAGACTTTATTCGGCACAACAGGGATTGATCTCAATGCCTGGGTGCGAATAATTCTGGTTGCATCATCAGTTTTGTTTTTAGTTGAATTAGAAAAGTTTATTATTCGTTCTTTAGCTTGATCTTTGCTGCTTGTTTCCATAGTGTTGCTTTTTGACGCGCGTATATCTGCATGTCAGCTACCTTGTCTGCTTCATCAACAATTTCTCTGCCAAGTAAAGTTTCCAGAGCATCTTCCAGAGTGACAATGCCTGCGTATTGACGATAAGAGTCATGCACTAAGAATAAATGTTCTTTGCGCTTGATAAAATGGTCGATCAGGAAATAAACCGGCATATCTTCCGGTACCCGGTAAACGGGCTCCATTATGTTTTTTATAAGCGTGTCAGTTTGTTTGTTTTGAGATGCAGATTTTAATATAGTTCTGGCAAAAACCAGGCCGCTGATATTACTACTATTATCTTCAAAAACAGGAATACGGGAGAAAATATATAAATCATCATTTTGCAATATATCGTTAATAGCTTTGTCGCCGTCAAGGGTAAATACGACACTTCGGGGTGTAAGAATATCTTTTACCTGAATTTCTTTTAATTTTAATAAGTTCTCAATCAAATGACTCTCATCTTCGGCCAGAATACCGCTTTCCTCTCCGATTTCAGCCATAGCTGCAATTTCTTCCCGTGTGAGGCTATTAGTTCCATGGCCTTTTATGCGCCGTGTTATGAAGCTGGAAAACCATAAAAAGGGAAGCAGCAGGCGAGTTAAAAATTTAATAATATAAGCTGTTGGTTTTGACAGTTCACGCCAATAGGTGGCACCTATGGTTTTGGGAATAATTTCTGAAAAATAGAGAATAAGCAAGGTCAGAACTACGGCAATCAGGCTTTGCCACTGCACACCAAAGATACGCACAGCCTCGGCACCAACACCAGCTGCACCCATGGTATGAGCAATGGTATTGAGTATTAAAATTGAAGAAATTGAAGTATCAATATCTGCTTTTAAGTCTGTCAGCAGCTTTTTCAGAGGTGAGCTGTCATCCATAGAAACGATATAAGTGGGAGAGATTGACAGTAAGACCGCTTCAAGTACGGAGCATAAAAATGAAACAAAGAGTGCCAGTGAGAGGTAGAAGAAAAGTAAACCCATTGATTAATCCACTATTTAATAAGAATACCATCATTATAGTCCATTATAGGGCTTCACCAACAGAGCTTCACAAAAATACGTATGAACAAGTATGAGTTAAGGTGAAATTGAAATGATTGTCACTTATAATCCTGAGTAATTATCAAAAACTGAGAGAGCAAGTCATTATGAATAAGCAATTAGTTATGGGTTTACTTCTAAGCAGTTTATTTTTGTCAACTGCAGTTGTTGCAGATCAGTCTGGCTGGGATAAAGTGAAGCAAAAGTCGGGTGAAACCTGGGATGCGACAAAAGAGGCCTCCACTGAGACCTGGGAGGCCACCAAAAAAGCATCAGGCGAAATCTGGGATAAAACCACGCAGGCGTCAGGCGAAGCCTGGGATAGTACTAAATCAACGACCAATAATGTCTGGGATGGTGCGCAGAAGAATTCAAGAGAAGCCTGGAACGGCACCAGTACAACTTCCAGAGAGACCTGGGAAACAGCAAAAATTAAATCGGATGAAATATGGAGTGATGCAAAACGTCAGTCCAGTGAAGCCTGGGATGGTGTGACCGATGAGCAAACCTGGCTTGATGCCAAAGAAAAATCTCATTCTTACTGGATGGCAGCTAAAGAAAAGACACACAAAATCTGGATGGATGCTAAAGCAGATTCTCATGAGGGCTGGAATAATACAAAAGATTATTCTTATCAGCAATGGGAAAAAGCGAAAGCTGAATCATCTCGTGTCTGGGATAAAACACAGCCAGATGAGGCTGAAAAACAAGAGAAATAGCCGGGGGCACTGAATCTATGAACAGGCTATGTATTATTTCATGATTTGCCGCAGTCTGAATGAAATAATACATGGCCTGTTCTGATTATAGAAGATATCCCGGGGACGGTACCCCAGAGATAGCATTTAGGGAAATTATTATTTAGCCCAGGTTACCAGGATAATCTGCAATGCCCGGGTTTTCACTCACACCGATTAATTTAGGGTGGTTGATTTTAGGCAGATGTAAGATATTATCCTTACCGCGCTGGTTGACAATGTAATCATGAACCACATCCCACATCAGACGTCCTTCAGGTGTACGGTTAACGGAAGCCCAGCCGGCGACCATATAGATTTCATCAGGTTCAATTAAATGCCCATTATCAAGGCGGGCTTCAGTAATACGCTCGTAAATGGGTTTTTTCGGATCAATGGTATAATCCATTCCGCCCACGCGTACCATGTCACCACCTGATTGCAGGTAGGGATCAGGATCAAATAAGTTATCAGCCACGCCTTCAAGAATTCGCAATAAATCATGGCCGGTCATTTCTGCAACATAGGTTTCACCATAAGTAATGGCACATTGTGTCATTACATCTTCCATGGTTATCCAGTCGCCTTCCAGAGTGCTGGTACCCCAGCGGACACCAGCTGACATGGCAATGTCAGCTTTGTATTCATGTCTTAATGCATTGCAGAGTATTTGATCCCAGGTGCCCATAAAATTGCCTCTGCGATAGAGTAAACGATCGGCAATGGCTAATTTTTCACTGAGGATCTGTTCATAGGTTTTGCCGACACGGTCTTTATTGTAAAAAAACTTGCTGGCACGACTTTCAATAATTTTGTCGGAATATTTGGTTTGGCGCATCTGCTGGATATAAGCCGCCATTTCTTTATCAGCCGGCAGCCAGTCAGTAATAATGGGCAGCATCTGATAATTCATAGATTTGATTTTCCCATCCTGAATATCAAAATCCATCACGCCGACATATTTGCCGTTAGAACCGGCATTGGTAACCAGGCAGGTGCCGCCGGAGACGTTTTTAACTTCAACAGGTTTTGGCATGCCATCATGAGTATGGCCGCCAAACACAGCATTCAGTCCAGGTACGTTTTGTGCCATTTTGATATCAACATCCATACCATTATGTGACAGCAATACAATGGCATCTGGCTTTTCATTGGCCTGTATGTCATTGACTAGTGAAATCATGTCATCTTCACGTAAGCCAAATGACCAGTCCGGGAAAAATTCCTGTGGATTGGCATTACCTGTACGAGGGAAGGCCTGACCAATAATACAGATGCGGGCGCCATTAATTTCTTTGATCACATAAGGGCGAAATGCATGAGCGGAGTCTTCGTCATAGAGGCCGCTGCCATCAAAGCGCTCCACCATGGTTGAGTATTCATCACCAAACAGGGCATCTTCTTTAACCCGGACGTTTTGACCAATAAAGTCACCTTTGAACAGGGCGACATTACTTAGCACTTCTTCTTCTTTATAAGTGAATTCCCAATGGCCTACCATAACATCCAGGCCCATTATGTTAGAGGCCTCCACCATATCGACTCCGCGAGTCCATAAAGCTGTACCGGAACCCTGCCATAAATCACCACCATCAATGGTGAGAGTATTTTGTTTGCCGCCTGCTTGTTTACGCAGGCGTTCTAATAGGGTTTTTATATGAGCAAAGCCACCTGTTTTACCATAAATTTTAGCCACATTTTCAAAATTTAAATAAGTGTAGGCGTAGGCTTCAGGAGAGTTTTGTTTCAGTCCCATATGCTTGAGTAATTTTTTACCGACAACATGAGGAGGGCGGCCATAAGCATCGCCCACACCAAGATTGACATTAGGCTCACGAAAATAAACTGGATTTAACTGACCATGAACATCGGTAATATGCAATATGCGAGCATTACCTTTCATCGGAACACTATAGAAATCATTGGGGCTGGCTTTACTGGATTGGCTCATTGCTGAGACTGGAAAAAGCGCAGGTACGGTCGTTGCTGTACCGGCTATCCCCATTATTTTGACAAAATTACGTCTTGAAACAGTCATTGGCTCACCCTCTTTTAATATTTTATTCCAGGACATGCCCCTGGCAATTGATTCATTAATAATTACCCTATATTATTCAATAAGTAGAAAGTAAAAAATATGGACAAAAACAGGATGGAATATTATGGTTTTCCTTAGTGTATTTAAAGGTGTTTCCTCGAGAATAAAATAAAGATGACTCTAAATTGATTATAACTATGCGGTTTTTATTGTTTTTTATCTATGCTCTTATCATCTGTATTGTGCCTCAGACTTTGCTGGCCAGTGATAATGATGAATTGATCCGCATTGGTATTCTCAGCCATCGTGGTGATCAGGTCACCAGAGAAACCTGGTCACCAACCGCAGAGTATCTGTCAAATACTCTGGATTCCTACCGTTTTGAAATAATCCCCCTTGATTTTGATGAAATCGATCTGGCGGTGAGCCAGGCCCGTGTTGATTTCTTATTGGTAAATTCTGGTATTTACGTCAATATGGAAGTTCGCTATCGAGTATCACGGATTGTGACACTGAATAATCATATGGGCGACATCCCTCTTAATGTTTTTGCCGGAGTTATTTTTACTCGTAAAATACGCAATGATATAAGGGAGTTAGGTAATTTAAGAGGTAAGAAACTGGCTGCAGTGGATGAAACCTCTCTTGGCGGATTCCAGATGCAATGGGGCTTGATGAAAAAAGAAGGCCTCAGTCCTTATAAAGATTTTTCCTCCATTTCATTTTCCGGGACACATGATAAGGTGGTTATGGCTGTTGAAAATGGTTTTGCGGATGTTGGTATGGTTCGCAGTGGCATTTTAGAAAAGATGGCTGCAGAAGGCGGCATTAGCCTTGATGAATTTAAAATTATTTCTCCGGTTATTTATGATGGCTTTCCCTATATTCACAGTACTTCGCTGTACCCTGAATGGCCCTTTAGCAAACTCAAACATACCTCAAATCAGCTGGCACAGAAAGTGGCTGTTGCGCTGCTTAAAATGAGGAAGAGTTCTGCTTCAGGAAGTAATCAACATGGCTGGACGGTGCCCCTGGATTATCAGCAGGTCCATGAACTGTTTAAAGAGCTTAGTCTGGCACCTTATGAAAAATATGGGCGTTTTACTCTGCTGGATGCAATTGAGCGGTATTGGAAAGTCATTGCGCTGGTACTGACTTCTTTGTTCATACTGACTATTATGAGTACCTGGATTGTCCGGCTGAATGCCCAGTTAAAAAAATCCAAGCGTTCTTTAGAATATCAGCACGATTTAATCCTCAACTCCGTATGTGATGGTATTTATGGCCTTAATACAGAGGGACATTGTGTCTTTATGAATCGCTCAATGAGAGAAATTACAGACTGGGATATGAATGATTTTCGAAACACTAACCAGCATTATTTATTACATCATACTCATTCTGATGGCACTCAACATAAATTAGAAGACTGTCCTGTGCATTTAACCTTTAAGGATATGAAGCCAAGATATATTGATGATGATATTTTCTGGAAAAAAGACGGCAGTAGTTTTCCGGTTGAATACAGTAGTACTCCCATGCTTGATCATAAGGGTGATGTAGTTGGCAGTGTGGTTGTTTTCAGGGATATCAGTGAACGTAAAAAAGCTGATGAAGAAAACCGTCAGCACCAAAAACAAATTGCTCATATGGCTCGTTTAAATACGATGGGTGAAATGGCTTCTGGAATTGCCCATGAACTCAATCAGCCGCTGACCGCAATTGCCACGAATTCTTTTGCCTGTATTCAGATGCTTGAAAGTGGCGGCATTGCTAAAGATAAACTTCTGGATATACTGGAAATAATTGGTTTACAGGCTCAACACTCTGGTGAAATAATTAAACAATTACGCCAGTTTGTACGTAAAGAGCAGCCGGAGCGTTCAATAACTAATATTAATGATTTAATTAGGGAAGTATTATTATTTATTGAACCTGAAGCTCGAAAATCGAATGTTAAAATAATTCGTGAAATGGATGAAAATCTGTATAAAGTTCGTGTTCAGCCCATACAGATCGAACAGGTTTTGTTGAATTTATTGAAAAATGCAATTGATGCACTGCAGGTGATGGATAAGGATAATCGTTTACTGGTGATTAAAACTGAAGTTGCCGGAGGAAATGCTGTGGTGGTGACGGTTGAGGATAATGGGCCGGGCATTGATGAAAAAGTTAAAGACGGCTTATTTGATCCTTTTATTACCAGCAAAAATAATGGTCTTGGATTAGGGCTTTCTATTAGCCAGGGAATTATTGAGTCACACCATGGCAAATTGTATTTGCATTCTGATAATAGTGACGGTACTGTATTTCGTTTTGCTTTACCTGTAGCGAGTGAGGGGGATAGGATAAATGAATAAAGAATCAGGTGTTTTTATTGTGGATGATGATGAGCAGGTTCGTAGTGCTCTGACATTATTAATGGAATCTGTGGGCTTAAGATCGGAAAGCTTTTCATCAGGTCAGGAATATCTGGATCAATTTGATGACTCAAAACCAGGCTGTCTTATTCTGGATGTCCGTATGCCCGGCATTAGTGGACTGGATCTGCAGGCTAGATTAAGTGCAGAAAAAATACACCCACCGATTATTATTATTACCGGGCATGGCGATGTACCTATGGCCGTAAGAGCGGTGACAGCCGGTGCCATTGACTTTATTGAAAAACCTTTTAATAATCAGTCGATGCTGGATACAGTTCATCGGGCTATAGAACAAGATGCTAAACAAAGAGGTGAATCATCACGTCTGGAGGAGATAGAAAATCATTATAATGAATTGACTCCGAGGGAAAAAGAGGTTTTGTTAAGTGTCATAGAAGGTAAGCGAAATAAGATTATTGCTTCTGAAATGAATATCAGTCAATCCACTGTGGAAGCTCATCGCTCAAAAGTAATGGAAAAAATGGCGGCTAAAACGCTCTCGGATTTAATGCGGATGGCACTTTTGTTAAAACTTATTGATTAATAACACTCTTTCATTACTGGGAGGGTGAGTGTCCCATCCAGCCTGGCTTTAGTAAAAGAATAAAATGAATATCTTTGGCCTGTCTTAAGGAAAACCACCATATAAATTATTACATCTTCTAATTTTACTTTTCACCTATCTTGCCATAATAAGCACTTGACTCGTTCAGCCCATCGTTACAGATGCTCCTTTTAATTGATTGTTCGAGTCTTTTCCAGTTTTAAATAATAATAATCACAACAATAAAAGACCCCTGGGGGGAAAAATAATGAATGTAAAAAGTAAAGGGCTGCTTGGTATTGTGGGTACTGCTTTTATTGCCACATCACTATCGATGTCAGCTTCAATGGCAGCAGAATCCGGAAGTAAAAATATAAAGGAAGGTAAAGAGATTGCTTTTTCTCGTCCTAAAGGAAACTGTCTGGCCTGTCATATGATTATTGGTGGCGCAAGTCCCGGTAATATCGCACCACCACTCGTTGCAATGAAATCACGGTTTCCAGATAAGCAGACTTTAAAAGATCAAATATCGGATGCTTCACAGAAAAATCCAGAAACGGCTATGCCTTTATTTGGCCGCCATGAAATTCTGACTGGAACTGAGTTAGATAAAGTAGTTGATTATATTTATTCACTTTAAGTGCATATAAATTTCTAACGATTTTTTACTTTATTTTTTAAACTTTTTATTTTAAATATAGTGGTCAAAAAATGAACAAATTAATAATTAAATTAATTCTGACAGGTATAGTAAGCACTGCAATATCAAGTGCTTATGCCACACCAGAAGATGATAAAAAAGCAATGTCAAAATACTTTGAAACACGATTTCCTGGTGTTGAAAAAGCAGAATTTGCAAATGGTGCTTATGCATATGACAAGGTAGGCAGAGAAAGTTGGGAAGCTATTGAAGAATTTCCTCCTTATGAAATTGCCGTTGATGACGGGCAGGAGATGTGGGAAAAACCATTTGCTAATGGAAAAACCTATAAAGATTGTTTTCCTGACGGACCTGCTATTGCACAAAAGTATCCACATTGGGATAAGAAGCAATCCAAGGTTATAACAATGGCTTTAGCGCTTAATCAATGTCGTAAAGCCAATGGTGAAAAACCACTAAAATACAAGAAAGGCAGTATTAACAATATACTTTCCTATATATCATCTGAATCACGTGGTAAAAAAACTCAGGTTGTGATCCCGGAAGGAGATGCTGGTGCATTAGCAGCTTATGAGGATGGTAAAAAATTCTTCTATACCCGCAGAGGTCAGTTAAATTTTGCCTGTGCAACCTGCCATATACAAAATGCCGGAAATCAAATTCGCTCTGAAATTTTAAGTCCTGCCTTAGGTCAAACCACACACTTCCCGGTTTATCGCTCTAAATGGGGTGCAGTGGGTACTTTACATAGACGCTTTACTGGTTGTAACAAACAAGTCAGAGCAAAACCATTTAAAGCTCAAGGCGAGCAATATCGTAATCTGGAATATTTTTTGACTTATATGAGTAATGATTTGGAACTCAATGGCCCTGGTGCACGTAAGTAAACCGCCTGTTAACGATAAAAATATATTTAGGGATAAGAGATCTTCAGGAGTTCATTCTTTAGAATTCCTTATCCTAAGATTTGGAGAACAATGTGAATACAAAGACCGCAATATTATTAAGTTTTGCTTTGCTTATCAGTACAACAATGAGCAGCCCTGCTTTTTCTGCTGATAAAAAAGCAATGGCACAAGCAGCCATAGATAAAGCTGAAACCTCTCGTCAACATGCTGCATCGGTTCAAGGTGAGTGGAGAGATACAGGTAAGATCATTAAAAAAGCAAAAGCTGCTATGAAAGAAGGGCAGTTTGATAAAGCCACTAAGTTAGCTCGTAAAGCTGAGCGTCAGGGAAGTTTTGGTTATGAACAGGCCATTTCTCAACAGACTCAGAAAGATCTGACCACACCATCATATCTGAGTGCAGGCGGAGTTTCCGGCTCGGTTGTAGTTGGTAAAGGTTATATTACTCCGTCATTAAAAGGACTTGATGTTGTTCACCATGGTAAGACGGTAACAATTTCCCGTGAAACAGATAAGCAGGCCAGAATACCATCTGTTTTTACTCACACAGCCAGAGCCTGTCCACCATTTTGTGTGCAGCCAATTACTGTTGCAAAAGGTGTGGGTACCATTGGTGAATTAGAGGTTTTAGAATATCTTAAACGTTCCAGTCATGGTGACCACGGTGTTCTGGTTGTTGATTCGAGAACACCTGAATGGGTACAGCAGGGCACCATCCCAGGTTCTGTCAGTATTCCATGGAATAAGATCAGTGTGGATACACAGGGCACATTTGCCGTGGCATCAGAGACAAAAATTCTGGATGATATCCTGAGTAAAGACTTTGGCGTGCGTATTGCTGATGGTAAACGTGACTTCCGAAATGCTAAAACTCTGGTGATGTTTTGTAATGGCAGCTGGTGTCCTCAGTCTTCAACCAATATCCAAACTCTGATTAAACTGGGTTATCCTGCATATAAACTTAAGTGGTATCGAGGTGGTATGCAGTCCTGGTTGAGTGTTGGTCTGACGGTGGTTAAACCTTAAGCCCCTATACAAGCCAGTGATCATTTATTGTGATTTGATGTAGTATGAACACAATAACTGATCACCAGCTTGTACTCTGTATATGTTTTAGTAATTCTCACTTTGTCTGTATTGCTACTCTGAGTGATACTCGGGTATAATCATTTTTTCCATTGATTTGTACCGACATGAGTAAACTCGATAATACCTTTGGTCAGCAGACCGTTTCACAAGATGAACGCAGCAAAAAAATTCGTCGCGTTTTCCAGCTCGTTGCCTCTCGATATGACTTAATGAATGATTTTATGAGTTTTGGTACTCATCGGATCTGGAAACATTTTTTCGTCAACTACATTTCTTTCAAATCAACAGATATTATTGTCGATCTAGCTGGCGGCACTGGTGATATTGCCCGCAAACTGGCTAAGAAAGGTGCTAATGTTATTGTTGTTGATCCCAGTATTGAAATGATGCAGGCTGGAAAACAGGCTAATTCTCAGCAAGTTTTGAATATTGCTTCAATTGGGGAACGCCTGCCCTTTGCTGATTCCAGTGTTGATAAACTGACTATTTCTTTTGGTATCCGTAATATGACCAGTATGAGTGATGCCTTAGACGAAATTCATCGGGTTTTGAAACCGGGTGGTGAGTATTATTGTCTGGAGTTTTCCCGGCCAATGATGCCCATTCGCCCTTTTTATAATCTGTATAATCAATACATTATTCCCAGACTGGGCGCTTTGGTGGCGGGTCAGCCGGAAGCCTATCAATACCTGATTGAATCAATTAAACGTTTCCCTCATCAGGAGGAAATGAAGTCATTAATTGAACAAGCCGGGTTTTCTAAAGTGATTTATCGAAATTTATTTTTTGGTATTGCCTGTATTCATACGGGCATAAATAAGCACTAATGTTGTCTAATGATATTCATTATGAGTTAAATGTATATTATCAGGAAAAACTCTATTCATGGAATAAGCTGAGCCAAAAGCTTAATAAGCTTCCTATAGAGTCTCAGGGCATTATTTCATCTCAGAGACGCTTTTCTACCGTACTTAATCTACTCTATGGCTTTCTTCATAAGAGCCCTGTTTTTCCTGCCAGCTCAGATTTTATTGAACTAAGCTCCCCCTTCTTTGGAAGAGAGACTGAGGAGCTTGCATTAGCTATTGCTACCAGCGGCAGCCAGAGCAAAGCAAAAATCGCACTGCTAAGTCGTGGCAATATCATTTCACACTGCCATAGTTTTATAAAACAAGTCCCGATTGAAGTATCATCTGTCTGGCTTAATTGTCTGCCCTTAAATCACATCGCAGGTGTCATGATTATTTATCGCTGCTGGTTTAATAATGCGACCATGTTGTTGCATGATGATTTTAATGTGCAGAAAGTCTGGCATGATATTCATCATTTTTCAGTGACTCATATTTCTCTGGTGCCCAGAATGCTGTCACTTTTACTGGAACATAGCCGGGATTCATGCGTACCGGATCATTTAAAATATATTATTGTGGGTGGTGATAAACTATCTGAGCAATTATTTCACCGTGCGCAAGCAGCAGGCTGGCCAATATATATCAGCTACGGCATGACAGAGGCATGTTCAACTATTGCGCTGGGCCTCTCAGCAAATAAATTAATTCCTCTGGATGATTTTGAAATAGGCATTGCAGCTGATGATGTACTGAGTATAAAGGGGCCGGGTGTATTTACCGGCTACGCCGATTCAACTGCTGAAAAAATTGAAAATGGATGGTTTGAAACGAATGATCGTGTCCTGTGGGATGGCCATTTTCTGTCAATACAGGGACGTAATGACAATATGATCATTAGCGGAGGGAATAATATTACTCCGGAATATATTGAGTCATTGCTCTTGAGATCAGAATTTGTGACTGATATTGCAATTGGAAAAATTAATAATAGTGAATGGGGCGATACAATTGTTGCTCTGCTCTGTGGTGATATGGATAAAATAAAAACCTGGGTTAAACAGGAAATCAAATCAACTTATCAGCCAAGAGTTTTTATTCATGTACAGCAAATACCACGTAATTTGATGGGAAAAATTGATCGAAAAGCGGTTCAGTTATTAATTTCTGAACAGTCTGAACTAAATAACTATTTCTAAATAGTGAATATTATCTACCGAGAGACCGTATCAGCTCCTATTGTTTATTATTGTGCTCAGACTGCGTCAAATCACACAATAATAAACAATAGGAGTTGATACTCAGTGCGCACTATTTAAGAATAGTTATTTAGATCTGTCATTATTATGGAAAAAGCCTTATCGGTAGCCCAATAATTCATATAGCTCACCTTGTATCACTTGTTGTTGAGCATTTTTTATTGTTCCATCCTGTTGCCATTCTCTCAGCTGCTTTCTAATAATTGGTGTTATCTCAGCTTTTGACATGCCATTTTTAATCTCAGGTAAATACAATAACTTCAGCAATAAATAGTCCAGTCCTGTAAGTAATTTGTAGGTATTTCTATCACTGAAGATTGTCGGATAAATTGTTTTTGAATCATTTGGCAAGCCCAGGATTTGAGTCAGTTCTTCGACAATACATGAGACCAGTTTGCCATGCATTCTGGCTCGATCAATTGGGATAATCACCAGTGCTTTAATAATTTCACTATTTCTATTAGTTTTGATATTAGCCAGACAAACACTATTGCGCAGTTGTTTTATTGCATTGGGGCTGATTTCTTTACGGATGAGTGAGTTGACCTGATTAGAGCGGGTGAGAAAAATATTAACATTTGCTGCAGTTTTTTTATTAACATATGAAATTGACAGCCCCGTTATTTGACTCAGCTGCGTTAAATGCATTTTTACTAAACGAAGGTGTAATTGTTCATCGCCCACCTCATGTTGTATATAAATGGACAAGGGTTTATTCCATTTCCGCACCCGTGTCTGTGCTGAGTTATATTCATTTTTTAGTGCAATGTCATAGAAGCTTTGTTCAATATAGTTGAGCTTTTGCCAATGTGCCGCTATTGTGTCAGCCTGTAATGATGGCGTGAAAAGACAAAAAAATACAGGCAGTGCCCACTTCATCGTGTTTAGCATAGCTATTCGGGTCACTTATGAATCAATAATGAAACAATTGACTCAGGTAGTTTTTTTCTTTGATGAGTTTTACTGTCAAGGCAAACGTGATGGGTTAGTGCTGTTGAACAAACTTTATTTGTCTGATTAATAAATTGATAATTAAGTGAAAACTCATCTTCTTTAAGTTCATTTAAATAGACTTTAATCATAATAACTTCATTCAATAACACAGGGATCTTAAAATCAGCCTCAGTGTGGCTGATGGGTAAAATGAAATCAGCTTTAAGCATGGCTGCAATGGACTGTTTATGATGGCTTAAAAAGGTTTCATAGGCATCATGAGCATGGTATAAGCTACGGGCAAAAAAAACTACACCAGCGGCGTCAATATCATGAATACGTGTGATGAATTCATAATTGAATAAAGGCTTAGACGAAGAGTCAGAGGGTGATGATGCCATGATTAATCCCGGGTGGTTCAGTGAGGGTATCCTCCAGCCAGTTGGCGGTGGCAATACCATGAAATTGTCCATTATTAATTGCTGCACAGAGATGAGCAATAGGCCATAAACCATAAGCAGTTTCAATGCTGCTGGTAATGACTGTTTTAATTTTAGCTCGTTCTGCCAGTCTGGCAAGGCGTAAAGTATTTAAAATGCCGCCCTGAGCCATTGGTTTAAGAACAAGAGTATTGACAGGATATTGCTCCGGGGCTTGGGTGAATTTCAGACTGCAAAATGATTCATCCAGAGCAAGTGAAATATCAGTGTGTTCCTGCAATGCCTTATAGTCACTGGAAGCAAAATGTTTGAGTGGTTCCTCAATATTATCAATCTCATTTTTATAGGGTTTTAAAAAGTTTAACAGCCATTGTGTTTCAGTCACTGACCAGCTTTTATTTGCATCCAGTCTGATTGTAGTTGATGGTTCAATGTGTTTAATTAATTCCTCCAGGATATGCGCCTCTGTTTTAATTGATCCTGATCCGAGTTTTATTTTTAGACATTTAAAGCCTTCTACTTCGGCTTGCCGGGCATTGCTTATGATGTTTTTATTTAACTGACCCAGTATAGTATTTACGTTTATCTTTTTACTGAATTCAGGGTTAAGTAATGAGGCAATGGATTGCTTTTTTTCCTGGGCCTGCAAGGAAAGAATGGCTGTTTCCAGAGCAAATCGGCAAGCAGGGTGTAAGTCTGTATCATCAAGGCTGTCAATAATAGCAGTTTGCCCGAGCATTTCTGGTAATTTTTTTTCTAAGAAAAGTTGTGCCTCAATTAAAGATTCAGTACCGATTGCTTCCATAGGGGCGCATTCACCTATTGCAGATAGTGAGTCATTTATAATGAGTTTAACCAGAAAACCCTGACGGAATAGTAATTGTGAGTGAGCAGTCTGCCAGGGCGTTTTTAACCTTACTTTATAGGGAATTATTTGAAAGTCTGTTATATGCATAAGCCAAGTGCCAATAACAGTGTGTAAATTAGTTGCAGTTTTGCTGTTTGTGCCAGAACCTGATTTAATTCAGATGATATTTCCAGACTTAAAAAATAGTGGATCAGTCTGGCTGCCATAGGGATACTTAAAAAGGGCAGTAAAAGTGTCCATGAATATTCAGTTAAAAGAATTAATAAAAGCAGATAGGGGTAAACAATCATTGCGACATAAACTTTTCGAGCTATAGGTCGGCCAATATAATAAACCAGAGTCAGTTTGTTTACCTTTTTATCACCATCCAGATCACGATAGTTATTGATCAGTAATATTGCTGCAGCCATACAGCCGATGGTACTGGCGATAATAATAACTGAGATATTAATGCTTTGAGTCTGTAAATAATAACTGCCGCCAACGGCTGAAAAACCAAAAAAAAGCATTACAAAAAGTTCGCCCAGTGGTGAGTAGGCAATGGGTTTTGGCCCGGCAGTATAGGCGTAACCACATAAAATCGAAACAAGACCTAAAATAATAATTGCCGGGCCGCCCAGCCAGGCCAGATAAATACCGGAAACAAAGGCAATTGAAAAAGCTATAAAGGCTCCGAGTTTAATCTGATATGCATTTAACCAACCTTGTTGAGCTGCTCGTCGGGGCCCCAGCCGCTCTTCTGTATCGGCTCCTTTTTCAAAATCAGCTGCGTCATTATAAAGGTTTGTGCCAATTTGAATACCAAGAGCAGAAAGCAGGGTGATGATGAATGTCAGCAGTGAAAAAACTTCATCACTGTGCCATGAAAGTGCAGAGCCTAAAATGACCGGTGTCACAGAAATAGATAAGGTTTTTGGCCGAATGGCCAGCCACCAGATAGAAAACTGATTCATTTAGAATTCATCATTCACTATTCACCATTAACTATTATGGTCTGCGCTTATAACGGCTGAAATCAGGTTCTCGTTTTTCAACAAAGGCATTACGACCTTCCTGACCTTCATCGGTCATATAAAACAAAGCTGTTGCATTGCCTGCTAACTCCTGAATTCCTGATAAGCCATCCGTGTCTGCATTAAATGCAGATTTTAGAACCCTTAATGCAGTAGGGGAGTGCTGCAGCATTTCCTGGCACCAGGAAATGGTTTCTGTTTCTAATTGCTCCAATGGTACAACTGTATTAACCAGCCCCATATCAAGTGCTTCATGGGCATCATACTGCCGGCACAGGAACCAGATTTCTTTGGCTTTTTTTAAGCCAATAGTGCGAGCCATAATGCCGGAACCCAGACCAGCATCAAAACTTCCGACTTTGGGGCCTGTCTGGCCAAAACGAGCATTTTCAGCTGCAATGCTAAGGTCACAGATAAGGTGCAAGACATGGCCACCTCCAATAGCATAGCCTGCAACCATTGCTACAACGGGTTTTGGTAAAGTTCTTATCTGGCGTTGTAATTCAAGTACATTTAAATGGTTAATGCCCTGAGAGTCTTTGTAACCGCCATCTTCACCGCGGATCTTTTGGTCACCGCCAGAACAAAAAGCGAGATCGCCAGCACCGGTAAAGATAATAACACCAATGTCTGAATCATAATGGGCATGATGAAATGCTTCTATCAGTTCTGATATGGTTTCAGGACGAAAGGCATTACGCACTTCTGGTCGGTTAATGGTAATTTTAGCAATACCGGTTTTTTCATCGCTGCCATATTCATAGAGTATGTCACTAAAGTTGTATTGCTTTACAGTTTTCCAGGTCATAGTTTCTCATTTATCATTATTTGATTTATATTATCGTTTTAAATAATGGGGCATTCGGGAGCTGAGCCAGCTAATTTGTTTTATGGCATTTTACACTAGTTTGTTGATCGATAATAATTTCCACCAGTTGTATACCTGAATGAGAAATTGCCTCGGGTAATTTTGTTTCAAGTTCATCAAGGTTTTCTATGCGATAATAATCCAGATCATAGAGACGGGCACTGTGTTGAAAGTCTAAATCAATTTCCGTTTTCCACAATTTATCAAAATCGTCCAGTTGATTTTGCGGCAAATAATTAAAGATACCACCACCATTATTATTGATAATAATTATGGTGGCATTATGGCCTGATTTTTTTAACTGCTTAGCGATCAACAAACCATTCATATCATGATAAAAGCTTAAGTCACCCACAAGGGCAATACCTTTTTTATTGATATCTTTATTGGCATTGCTGGCTATTAGTCCGAAAAAAGTGGAGAGGTTACCATCAATACCGCTGATCCCCCGATTACAATGTAAAGATATATTTTTTTTCTGAGCAAGGGAATGGGTAATAAAGGTATCAAAATCTCGTATTGCCATAGAATTGCCGCTGAACAATAAACTATTATCAGCAATACTATTGAGCAAAGTTCTGATGACATGCCCTTCGAATAAACCGCCACATTGGCTCACTGAGCCATGAATGCGTGTTTCAGAATCCTGATCGGCATTTTTCCAGTGAGCAAGCCAGTCTCTTGTCTTCGCCTCAAGAGGAGCACTTATTAATTGACGACATAATACGTCAGGTGAAGTCTGTATTACGGTATCAGCTTTATGGATCGGATCCAGATAATCACCATAGCTACTGATAAGAATTGTATGGCTGTCAGATGATTGTAAATACTGCATCAGGTTTTTTGAAATGGGAAACTGTCCAAACCTTAAAATCCAGTCAGGAGATAGTGGTTTTTCATTGTTACCTTCTTTATTAACAAAGTGTTCTTTAAAAAGGCCTTGCTGAAGAAAAAAATCATAATTTAAAATAAAAGGATCTTCAATCGCTCCTGAAAGTCGTAAATCTGATAGGGGATCAATCAATATCGGGCTATTCAGCTTTTTTGCCAGGGCAACTAATAAGGGCTTAAGTCCTTTCTTTTCCTGATGAGTCAAACGCCCGCAGATAATCAACCCATTGCCATTATTAAGGATTGTTGATAATACATCAGCCTGATTTAATGAAACAGGAGGGACAGAGGGTTCAGATTGAATAATAGATGTTGCAGATTCAATGGCTTGCTGCCCCAATCGATTGATAAAATGATTTAACTGTTCTGCAGTAAACCGTCTGGGCAGCAATGGCTCCCTTAAAGGAATATTCAGATGAACAGGGCCGGGCTTATGATACAGACTTTTTCTATAAACCTGAGTCGTTATTTTTTTTAAATAATGATTGTTTAATAAAGTTTCATTTGCATGCTCAAGACTCACAGAGTCACGCACAAAAGAGCCGAATATATGAGCTTGTTTAATAGTTTGATTAGCGCCGCAATTTTGCAGCTCAGCGGGTCTGTCAGCGGATAATAATAGTAATGGTGTGTATGAATGACTGGCTTCTGCTACAGCCGGGAGCCAGTTGGCTACAGCACTGCCTGAAGTGCAGATTAAAATAACCGGTTTTTGTTTTTGCTGTGCCAGACCCAAAGCAAAAAAACCAGCACTTCGTTCATCAATTTGAACCCAGGTATTAATATCAGGATGTTTTTCACAGGCCAGAGCAAGTGGTGTTGAACGCGACCCGGGAGATATAACTGCATGAGTGACGCCCTGCAGAGAAAAATAATGAATCAGGGAAAATGCCCATTGATAATTGAGAGCACCGATAGAATGATTACTTGGTTTGTGGTATTGCTTCATAGATAAGAGTTTACAACATTTCCAGTATGGTGCGCATTTTAAGCTCGGTCTCCTGCCATTCAGCCTCGGCTATGGATCCTGCAACGATGCCTGCTCCGGCAAATAAGTTCAGTTTAGTTTGCTGGCTGTTTTCATCGGTTTGAATCAATGCACAACGAAGCATAACCGACAGGTCGCCATTATTATGACCATCTAACCAGCCAAATGCACCGGTATACCAGCCTCGATGATAATTTTCATTTTCTAATAACCAATTTTTTGCCTGTTGAGTTGGTAAACCTGCAACAGCAGGAGTAGGGTGAAGTGCATTAATAACATCAAATAAATCATACTCTGCCATTAATTTACCCTGAACCAGTGTTTCCAGATGATATAAATTATGCAACTTTATCAAAAAAGGAGAGACGGGCATTTTAAGTGAGTGGCATAGAGGATCAAGGTTTTGATAAATTGTCTGAGATATAAATTGATGCTCTTTTAATAATTTTTCACCTTCAGATAATTCACTGATAGTCTGATTGCAGGCTTGCTTAAGGAAAAAAGGTAAGGATGCAGATGCTGGCTGTGAAGCTAGATCTGCGGTTTTGTCTTTTTTCTGTTTTGAGCGAACAATTGTGCCGCCCAGTGCATTACTTTGGATATCTGGATGTTTGAGTGTCACCAGTTTTTCCGGTGAGGCACTGACTATAGTGGTTCCTGAATTGAAATAACTGAAGATTGTACAGCAGGGATAATGACTTATCAGGTTTTGTATAAGCCGGGATATGGATACGGGTGTTAGTGTCTGTAATGAATATTGACGACTCGTGACCAGCTTCTTATACAAGCCTGACTGGATTTGTGTAATGGCATTTTCAGCCAGAGACTTCCAGCTTTCTTGTATAGCTCCATCTGTGGATGTATCTAAAGCAATATTGTCTGCCTTTTTAGAGGGTTTGCATAGTGTTAATAAATAGTCTTCTACGGAATTGAAAAAAGAGTCATAGCTGGATTCATGAAGCTCAATATTGACGTGTAAAATTTGATTTGAATGCTGTTTCTTTATTAAAACTATAGGGATAGTCAATAGAGTATTTGGAAAACAGGACCATTGCTTATCCATGGGATCGTTTTCATCAAAAGCAAAGCCCAGAAAAGCAAAAGGAGAATCAATATCTGTTTCCCCGGATTGATACCAAAGTTTTGTAATATTAGAAAACTCTGTTTTTATAGAGCGGAAGCGATTTTTACCCAGTGTCTCCAGGTGAACAAGTGAGCCGAGTCCCACTATTGTCAAATCAGAGTCTGGCTGAGAGATAAAAAAACTATGATTTATTTCAACGGCTGATAATGGAATTTCTTGTTTCAGCGGAACTTCCAGAGTGGCATAGCGGTAATGTGATTTATTCAGTTTGGTGTCATTGTTAAGTGCTGTTAATTGGGCTTTTAGTGAATTAATCAATGAATTAATCATTTATTACAACTTTATTAATAACTTTTTTAAAATTTCAAACAAACACAGGTTTAAGGGCTACGGGAGGATCGCCATTCCGCCCACCTATAATTCAAAGCATCCATCTTTGCTCTACATTCGAGCTAAGCAAAATTATAACCCAGTTTAATCTCAATGTGACTTATTTTTGATCAACACTATTATCAGTTTTTTATCGATAATCAGAAGAATAACTGCTTAATTGAAATTATTATTATCTAAAAAATAAGCCTTTTGATGTAGATCAATGCTATTAAACTTCGATGGTCTTATATTCATACAAAAGGAAACTGCGTCATATGACACACTTTATGTTTCATTTCACATAATTTGTGCTATCTTATGATTGTAATTTTTCTTTCAGGAAACGTTTCCAATAAAAAAGTTTTAACAAAAAAGGGTGCAAATATGAAAATAGTAAGCAAGAGCGTTGTCTCATTGCTAGCTGGTGTCAGTATTGCCATGGGAGCCATATCTAGTGCTTCCGCTGCGTCTTCGCTCGAAGATGTAATGAAAGCAAGAGGACTGACTCAGAAGGATTTGCTGGCAGCAGCAAAGACTTACACACCAACTGGTGGACGTGATGAATACCTCGCCTTTAGTTCTGGTGGTCAAAGTGGACACGTGATTGTCTACGGTATACCTTCCATGCGTATATTGAAATATATTGCTGTATTCACACCGGAACCATGGCAGGGCTATGGCTTTGATGATGAGTCAAAAGCAGTATTAGCACAGGGTCAGATGCACCCGACTGAACTGACCTATGGTGATACTCACCATCCGGCAATTTCAGAAACTAATGGTGAATATGATGGTAAATATCTGTTTATTAATGATAAAGCCAATCCAAGAATAGCCGTTATTGATCTGCATGACTTTGAAACCAAGCAGATTGTTATCAATCCAGTGTTCAAATCGTCTCATGGTGGTGCTTTCGTATCAACAAATACTGAGTACGTTATTGAAGCGGCACAATATCCCGCACCTTTTGAAAATAATTACGTTCCTCTGGAAGAATTCAATGAGAAATACCGTGGTGGTATGACTTATTGGAAATTTGACCGCAAAGCGGGTCGTCTTGATCCTAAGCAGTCTTTTACTGTAATGGCTCCTCCATATTCTCAGGATTTATCTGACTTTGGTAAGGGTGCTTCAGAAGGCTGGTCTTTCACAAACTCTTTCTGTTCTGAGCGTTATGTTGGTGGTATTGAGAAAGGACGTCCTCCCTATGAGGCAGGCTGTTCGCAAAAAGATACTGACTTCATGCACGTGGTTAACTGGAAGAAAGCTGCCGAGCTGGTTAAAGCTGGTAAAGCTAAGAAAATCAATGGTCATGATGTCTTAATGATGGATACAATGGTTAAGAACAATGCCTTGTACCTGATCCCAGAGCCTAAGAGTCCTCATGGTGTTGATGTTTCTCCAGACGGTAAATACATCATTGTTTCTGGTAAACTAGATAGCCATGGTTATGTTTATAGCTTTGAGAAAATCAAGAAAGCTATTGATGCCAAGAAATTTGAAGGCAAAGACCCATATGGTATCCCCATTCTTGGTATGAAAGATACACTTCATAAGCAAGTTGAATTAGGACTTGGACCTTTGCATACGCAGTATGACTCTAAAGAGTGTGTGGTTTACACTTCTTTATATGTTGATTCCATGGTTGGTAAGTGGAACTATTGTGAAGGTAAAGTTCTTGATAAGCTTTCTATTCACTATAACATTGGTCACTTGATGACTATGGAAGGTGATTCTGTTAGTCCTGATGGTAAATATCTGGTTGCTCTAAACAAACTGGCTATTGACCGTTTCAATCCAGTTGGTCCTTTGCACCCACAGAACCACCAGTTGATTGATATCAGCGGTGAGAAAATGGAACTGCTGTATGATATGCCTTTACCTTTGGGCGAACCACACTATGTTGTTGCTATTAAAGCGGACAAGTTGAAGCCGGCAGTACGTTATAAGTCTGGTTGGAACTCACGTACGGACAAGCGTTCCAAGTTCAAGACTCGTGCGGGTCGTGAAAAAACAACTCGTACCTGTGATGCAAGTGGTCAATGTAGAGTTGTTGTCAATGGTACAACCATTCGCTCTCACATCACTCCTGAAACAATTGAAGCAGAAGCAGGCGATATTATTGAACTGCATCTGACTAATCTGGAGCGTGCGGAAGATGAAACTCATGGTTTTGCAATCTATGCTCACAACGTGAACTTATCACTTGAGCCAGGCAAAACTGTTAGTGCAACATTCAAAGTACATAAAGAAGGTGTTTATCCTTATTACTGTACTGAATTCTGTTCAGCACTGCACCTGGAAATGGAAGGTTATCTGTTAGTTAAACCTAAGGGCTACAAAGCGAAAGCGGGTAAAGTCACTGAAGGTCAGGCCTATACAGAAGCTGACTATAAGAAGCAGGTTAAAACCAATAATGATACTCAGGCAATTATTAACTCAGTTGTCGGTTATATCACCAGTACTAACTACAAAGATTTCCCATCTGTTGTGGCTCTGGTTGAAGATGCAACTGACCAGTTAGGTTTTGCAGATGAAGCTAAGAAGAAATCTGAAGCAGCAGCTGCTAAGAAAGATTGGCAGAATGCGACACTTTGGGCTGGTCAATGGTGGCAGTATCAGGTTAAAACTGCAGACATTGGTCTGAGAGCTAAAACTCACCTTGAGCAAAATGGTGCAAAAGTTATCAAAAAATAACTTTTAATTAGCTTGAACCAGTGAAAGAGGGGGAGTGTGCAAACACTTCCCCTCTTTCATTTATAGAAAATAAAAACCTTATTATAATTAGGTTTAATGTAATGTAAATTACAGATAAGCGTATTGATTCAGTATATATTCAGCTATACTGGAATATACTATTACTGAACGCTCTTTCTAACTGAGCCTGTTCATAAAATTTAAACTCTAAATGGGAAATAAGAATGAAAAAATTAACTCAAATTGCAGCTACTCTTGTTTGTGTTGGCGGTATCGGTTTCGCTTCAAGTGCTATGGCATTAGACGGTGCTGCTCTATATCTGGATGCTACTAAAGGTGGTTGTTCTGCTTGTCATGGTAAAGATGCTAAGTCACCAATTATGCCATCCTATCCAAAGCTAGCGGGTCAAAATGCAGATTATGCCTTTAATCAAATGAAAGACATCCAAAGTGGTGCTCGTTCAAACGGTATGACTGCTGCAATGAAAGGTATTACTCACCTCACAACTGACGAAGAAAAGAAAGCAATTGCTCAATGGCTTTCTGAGCAACAATAAGCTCTCTCTTGTTTTGGTGGTAAAAATAGTGTGGTCAGCTTTTTAGATATAAAATATAGAGCTGACTGCCTGATGGTCTACTTTATTGGTAATCTTTACTTTATTAGTCAATTTTTCTGAAGTTGATTTTTGTCAAGGAAAGTCTTTTTTTGATGTGGAAAAATACCGCCAGTTTGAATATATAGTTATATAGTAATAGATAAAAAATAAGGGAGTTTTCCAAAATGAAATTTAAATCAGCGATTAGAATGCTGGCATTCTCAACCGCAATAGCTATGACTAGCATTGCTTCAGCATCAGAAGATGACGCCCATGCTAAAGCAGCGGGCTGGAATAAAGGTGGTGGTGAGCAGGATGCTGCATTACACTTAACACCCAACCTGGAAAATGGCCTGGATGTCTTTGAAGTCTGTTCAGCCTGCCACTTACCTGAAGGCTGGGGTACCAAAGAAGGTACTTTCCCACAGTTAGCTGGTCAGCACAGAAAAGTTTTAATTAAACAGCTTGCAGATATTCGTGCTTTAAATCGTGATAACCCAACAATGTATCCATTTGCCTTACCTGAGTCTATTGGTGATGAGCAGGCAATTGCCGATGTAACTGAGTATATTTACAAACTTAAAATGAACCCTGACAATGGCAAAGGGCCTGATACTTCAGACATGGCCAAGGGTGAGAAACTGTATAAAGATAATTGTGTGAAATGTCATGGCGATATTGGCCAGGGTGATGCAGAGAAGTTCTATCCAAAGTTAGCTGGTCAGCACTATAACTACATGCTGAGACAGTTTGAGTGGATTCGTGACGGTAAGCGCCGTAATGCAAACCCTGATATGGTCGAGCAGATCAAAGGTTTTTCACAGCAAGATATGATTGATGTAATTAACTTCGTTTCACGTATTCCTGTGCCTAAGGAAGATTTAGCACCATCAAAAGATTATCTAAATCCTGATTTTGATTAAGGATTAAATCTTTATATTGATGACTTTTCTGTGCTGGGATGATGGGCTTCTCGTGTCCATCATCCCAGCAGAGAATAAATAACTCAAATATAGGGTGAAGCAAAATTTCATAAGTATTTTTGCTAATATTTTTACTAAATAGTTGTCTTTCTTTTATATTTTTGAAAACTATTTTGTAAACGTATTATAAACACGTTTAGCACGGACTTGGGGAGGAAAATGCTATAGCCATATTTTTTAAGGATCTTCTTTTATGAATGATACAAAACGTTCTTTACTTATAACGTCTCTTTCTGCTGCCTCTGTGATCATAATGATTATAATGTACTTCAACCCGATCTGGTGGGTTGCGCTTACCGCACCAAACTATCCTGAAACGGCATTCCCTGATGGTGTGCGTATTAACTTCCATATGAATGGTGTATTTAACGGCTGCTCGCTGGTGGTTAAGGATGAAATTATTGAAGAAGAAGCCCTGGATTGTGTTCATGAAATGGATACGATTAATCACTATGTCGGCATGTACCCCATTGCTGCCGGTGGTCCGATTGAGCGCGGTTTTTCACCCTTTCTCATCACCTTGTTGATTATTATGGTCATTGGCTTTGCTATTTCTGATCCCAAAAAACGGAGGATGTTTTTAGGTGCTGCCTTTGCGTTTAATGCAGTCTGGATGACTCTTACTATCTATAAAACTGATGGTTTAAATTTTCAAAATGAAGGCTATCTATATGCACTGATGAACCAGCTGGATCAGGATGCTAATGATAAAACCCTTGGTTCGGTTAAAGCGGTTAATTCTGAACGTGCTTTGCGACAATTAAGAGATTCTTTAGCTGGCAGAGAAGTTGAAAGTATGGATGATATTAATGATGCAGAAGAAACTATGGCATCTCAGGAGCCTGAACTTGCTGAAAAACAACGTCTGATCACTCAGCTTAAAGAAACTTATGATATTGACTATGCAAACAAGCGTGTATCAGATGAATGGGTTGGTAATGGCTATCAGCTGATGGCCTGGCATTATGGTAAGGTTTTAGGTCGTTATTTTAATAACCAGGATGAAATCAGACCTATGGTTAAAGTACTTAGAATCGCAACGAATGTGGTTTTCTTTGGTCTAATTGGTGCAATGCTATTACTTATCGTGGTTGGTACTCGGGCGACTAAGAATCCAGTTTATTGGTTGTTAATATTGGTACCAATGGCTTTACCTGTTTTCTTTGTTATCGATTATGCTTCCTGGTTGTGGTGGTATGGCCACACTTTAAATGACATGGGAGCTTTTGCCGTTAAACCCTTTATGCCGACTGTTTTTGGCGAAGGTAAGGTGGCACAGTTTGCGACTTTTTCTTACCCAAGTATTGGTTTTGGTTTAATGATGTTAAACTCAGGGATATTGGCGACAATTGCTTTAATGCGTCGTAAAGAGTCTTTATAATAGCTTGTTTTAAGTATCCGGGGTCAGAGTCAAATGGCTAAATTTTTTTCTTATAAAGTTTAGTGCTTAATACCATTTGACTCTAACCTCTTTAGCAACCCCTTTAGCGATGATAAGAGCCCTCGGCTAATAAACTTATTTCAAAGACAACCATACGATGATTCTACGATTTATTTGCTTTTCATTCATCCTTTTTACTTCTTTCAGCTATGCCAGTTTTCCACCATTACAGCCTCTGGTCGATGAGCTGAAACGAGGGGATGTTTTTGTCATTCCTCCAGGCACCTATTCGGGTCCTGTTTTCATTGATCAGGCAATCACCTTAGATGGCCAGGATAAAGTAACTATCGATTCTGGTGGCAAAGGTTCGGTTATTGTTCTTGATACCGATGGTGCAGTGATTAAAAATCTTCATTTAACAAATTCCGGCGAGCATCATAATGATTTAGACTCAGGTGTTCAGGTTCGTGGCAACTTTAATGTGATTAAAGATAATATTATTGACAACTGTCTGTTTGGCATTGATTTACAGCAGTCAGAAAATAACGTGGTTAAACGAAATGTCATTAGCTCAAAAGATGAAGAGCTAGGCATGCGTGGTGATGCCATTCGCTTATGGTACAGCTTTAATAATAAAATTACTCACAACACTATCAATAACACCCGTGATATGGTTGTCTGGTATTCAAAAAATAACGTTATAAAAAATAATATCAGTCACGGTGGACGTTATGGGCTGCATTTTATGTATTCACAGTATAATGAAGTGGCTAACAATGAGTACTATGACAACTCAGTTGGTATTTTCTTAATGTATAGTGATGGTGTTACGATTAAAAATAATATTATTTCTCATGCAACGGGTGCTGCCGGTGTTGGCATTGGCTTTAAAGAAACGTCAGACATTGTAGTGGCAGATAATAAAATCCTCTTCAGTTCTATCGGTTTATCAATTGATGTTTCTCCCTATCAGCCTGATACAAAGAATCATTTTACCAATAACTTAATTGCATTTAATGGTATTGGCATTCGTTTTTTAGCTAACTGGAAAGACAATATTTTTAAAAATAATCACTTTAAGGCTAATATCACTCAAATTATCGTTTCCGGAGGTAAGACAGCGAATCGAAATGAATGGGATGGCAATTATTGGGATAATTATGAAGGTTTTGATCTCAATGATGATAATATTGGTGATACCCCACATGAAATTTACGCCTATGCAGATCGTATATGGCAGGATGTACCCGGAGCGCAGTTTTACAAAGGTTCTGCCATGTTGGAGTTGATTGATTTTCTGGAACGCCTGGCCCCCTTTAGTGAGCCGGATATGATATTAAGGGATAAAAAGCCATTGATGGACGTTAGTCTTAAAATAGTGGACAGAGATGGCAGAGATGAAGATGATATTAATGCTGAAGCAGAAAATGGAAACGAAACCGAGCTGGAAAGAAGACTGAAAAGGTACTTGCAATGAATAACTCAGCTAAAAATTCAAATGCAGAAAATAGTACTCAGGCAAACTCTGAGGGCGTTTCTGATGCAGTGAAAAAAACACCAAAGAAAAAGAATATAAAACGTGGTCCTGGACGAAGAGCCCAGGAAGCCCGCAGACAATTTCTTCGTTCAGTGGTTTTAACTGCCGGTGTGACCAGTATTTCTTTACTGGGTTTCATGCCAATCCCCTCTGAAGGTAAACGGCAAAAGTTACGTCCACCGGGTGCTTTATCAGAAGAACAATACCTGTCATCCTGTATTAAATGCGGCCAATGTGTGCAGGTCTGCCCTGTTAATGCCGTTAAACTGGATGATATGGATACAGGATTTGGCCTTGGAACAGCTTATATTGATGCCCGAGAGCAGGCTTGTGATTTTTCATGTGATGGTCTTCAATGTGTTCTGGCTTGCCCAACAGGTTCACTGACGCATACTCTGGATTATACTCATGATACTCGTATGGGCTTTGCTGTTTTAGATAAACCCAAACTTTGCCTTGCTGTGGCAGGCAAAGGCTTTAAAGGACAGGCGAGGGGCCCTGATCATGAAGGTTTACTTCGTTATGAAGAAATTGATCGCTGGAATCCCATTCTCTTAAAAGATCACCCTTATGATGTTGAGATTTGTGATTTATGTGTGCAGGCATGCCCGATTGAACAACGTTATAACCAATGTAAGGATGGAAAATTTCCATCAGGTGACGAAAACCAATGCCCGCCAGAACGCGCTATCGGCCTTGAACTCATTGAAGAAAAAAATGGTGTTAAACATATGAAACCTGTCATTTATGATGGCTGTGTTGGCTGTGGTGTCTGTGAAATGATTTGTCCTACTGCTGAGCCGTCAATTATTATTGATTATGACAAACTCACCAAAAGACCACTCAGTGAACAATATCTTACTAAGAGCAAAAAGGGAGGACATTAATGAATATTTTTCTGGAATCTCTGGTTCAGCTATTTGGACGTGCGCCCCGTAAACCCCGCAAAGATGAATTATCACCATCGGCACAAAAGATGTATTTTTATAAAAAAGGTCAGAAAGTCACTAAGGCTGAACTGATTGCCTTGCATGATGAGCATCATAAAAATAGTAAAAACAAATGGCGTAAACGTCGTTGGATGACTTTGATCGCCGTTAATCTTCTGTTTGTGCTTTCTTTTTCACTGGATATCCAGTTACTTGAAGGTGCACTGACAGCATCTCGTTTTGCTGGCTTTCATATGGCTGATCTAAACTCTGCATTACAGGTGATGCTGGCGCATAAAACCGTGTTGATTAACTTATTAATTGGTGTTGTGACCATCTTTATCCTGTGGTTCCTTTTAGGTGGGCGAACTTTTTGTTCCTGGGTTTGTCCTTACCACCTGGTTGCAGAGTGGGCTGAAGTTGTGCACTTATGGCTGGCTAAGCGTGGTTGGGCAAAAAATTATACTTTTCATCGAGGTGTCAGAGCGGTTTTTTATGTTATTTTTGCTCTGCTTGCCATTGGCACAGGCTATACCGTTTTTGAATTTATATCGCCAACAGGAATTTTAAGCCGGGCAATAATCTATGGTCCAACAATTGCGCTGGTCTGGGTTGCACTATTGCTGCTGTTTGAAATACTTTTATCACGCAGGGCCTGGTGTCGTTATGTGTGTCCAATTGGTATTACCTATGGCATGGTTGGTGTTCTGTCTCCACTTCGTGTGACCTATGATATGACTGATTGTAAACATGAAGGTGATTGTCGGGCTGTTTGTCTGGTTCCTCACGTACTTGATTTGACGATTAAAAACCGTAGTGTTGATGTTGAAGTGGGTCTTGGTGCTGATTGCACTCGTTGTGGTTTGTGTGTCGATGCCTGTCCAACCAGTTCCTTGAGTTTTGAATTTAAAGGCTTGACTCATAAACCTGCAAAAGAAGTCGATGCAAGATCTCTTATGCCGGAAAGCAAAAGTGATGCTAAGGAAGAGAAGCAATAAATGATTAAATTTGATAATGTAAAAAAGACCTTTCGTCGTACTGAAGTGCTTAAGGGAATGAATCTGGATATTCAAAAGGGCGATAGAATTGCACTGGTGGGTTCAAATGGAGCAGGTAAAACGACGATGATCCGCTGCCTTTTGGGGGAATATACCTGTGAAGGTCAGGTTTTGGTCAATGGCCATGATCCACGAGAAGAACGTGAGTTAATATTAAAAGACATTGGTTTTGTGCCTCAGTTGCCACCTCCACTTAAAATGCCGGTGGGGCAGTTAATACAATTTTCAGCGAGTCTTTGTGATGCTGATCCTCAGGAAATGATTTCAGTATTAGAACGCCTGGGCCTGAATTATGATGAATTAAAATCCCGTCCTTTTGTTAAACTCTCTGGCGGCCAGAAGCAGAAAATATTGATTAGTATAGCTCTGGGTCGGGAAGCAAAAATCTTAATCCTGGATGAACCGGCAGCAAACCTTGATCCTGAAGCTCGTCATATTTTCTTTCAGCTGCTTGCTGAAAAGAAAGATGAGGCGGTTATGCTGATTTCAAGTCATCGTTTGGATGAAGTTGCTGCGCTGGTAAATCGAGTGATAGAAATGGATCAGGGTATTGTGGTTCTGGATGATTGTGTTGAAGATTCTGTTGATCTGGACAGTGTGTTGAAAAGTGAAATAAAAATCAAACGCGCTGATGAAGCCTTTGCTAAGGCGATTAAAGCATGGCGCTTTGAATCACAGGATGGCATCCTGTGGCAGGGAGTGGTTGCAGGTCCCGACCGCTTGCGTTTCCTGGGGGTCTTATCCCGTTATGCTGCAATATTGCAGGATATTCACATGGAGGAACAAAAACAATGATTCAAAGTATGCAAAAAATACAACGGTTATTTTTTGTTTTATCTATCGTTCTTTTTTTATCGGCATGCGGCAATGATAAACAGACTGGTGCTGCTGAAGTTAAATGGGATCGTGACTCCTGTGAACGCTGTCAGATGATGCTGAGTGAGCGTAATTTTTCAGCTCAGGTTCGTGTTTTTCCAGAGGGAAAGCGTTCAAAGGTTTTTAAATTTGATGATATGGGTTGTGCGGTGCTTTGGTTAGATACTCAGAATTATAAGGATGATCCAAAAACAGAAATCTGGGTTAATAATTTTAAAACCAATGAGTGGATTAATGCCAGACTGGCCTGGTTTGTCAAAGGGCAGACAACTCCTATGAATTATGGACTCGGTGCCCAGCCTGAAAAAGCAGAAGGTGCATTAAATTATGAACAGGCAGTTCAGCATATTAATGAAGTTGAGAAAAAGTTTAATATCCATGGTGGTAATCTGGATCATTGATTTTATCCACAAAGTGTCGGGCTCAAATGCTATAAGGAACTCATGTTATTAAGAATACAATGAGTTTAGGTCATTTGATACCAACCCCGGATGATAATGAACAAGAAGTTAAAAAACGTTTTTAAAGAGAAAATTAAATGAAACATTTATGGTTAACAGCCTGGGCTGATATTATTGAATCACTCCGAGCAAAATGGTTTATTGTCTATACCAGTGTTTTTGGTGGCATTGTTGTTCTGCTGTTTGTTTTTGGTATTACAGAAAGTCGTATTATGGGATTTACCGGGTTAACTCGTCTACTCATTACTTATATTCAATTGACTATTGCCATTTTACCGGTGTTTGTTTTAATTACCACGGTTCGTTCTGTAGCAGGCGATAGGGAGGCTGGTGTTTTTGAATACCTGCTTTCCTTACCTATATCTTTAGCTGCCTGGTTCTGGGGGCGCTTTTTAGGGCGTTTCGTCGTGGTTTTTCTACCGGTTTTTCTGGCCATGATTGGTGCGGTTATCTGGGCCTCAATAAAAGGTGCTGAGATCCCATGGGGACTATTTCTTAGCTATACCGGTCTGCTGCTGGCGGTTGCCTGGTGTTTTCTAGGAATTGGTATGCTGATTTCAAGTATGGCAAGAAGCTCTGATGTTGCTCAGGGACTGGCATTTATGGTCTGGCTGACTTTCTTGCTGTTTCTGGATCTGATCTTGCTTGGTATTATGATCCGTGAAGGTCTGCCTTCGGATACAGCTGTTATACTGTCTCTTCTTAATCCATTGCAGGTATTTCGTACCGCTGCTATGGTTTTGTTTGATCCTCAACTGGTGATCCTGGGGCCTTCGGCTTATATTATTCTGGATTATTTTTCAGAAACAGGGTACATCATCTGGTCTATTTTCTATCCTGTGTCCTTAGGCACTCTTAGTGCATATGCTGGTTATTATCTTTTCAAAAAAGGTGATTTACCATAATCGCCTGTATAGATTTGCATCCTTTAGCTATGTAATATATTACTCCCCCTTTTTTGCTGATAACAGATGTTTCAGGCCAGGGGGATAGAGGGGGAGTTTGTGTTTAAAACTTTTGTGTTTTTATTTTTTTTCATTTTTTTTGTAGCAACTGCTGCGGCTGAAGTTGACATCGACCTGACTTTGGGTGAAGAAATTAATGAGGTGTGTGCCGGCTGCCATGGTGAATATGGCGAGGGTGGAAAAAATGGAGAATATCCCCGTTTAGCAGGCTTGCCTGCGGCATATATCTCTGCACAACTTAAGCTCTTTAAGGATGAAAAGCGTAAAAATATGCCTATGCGTCCTTATGCTAATGAGCGTGAACTACCGGATGAAGATATCCCCTCAGTGGCTGCTTATTTATCTCAAATAAAGCTAACCAGTCAAATGCCTGAGTTTGATGAATCAATTACAGCCTATGAAAAATTATTGGTTGCTAAAAAAGTGTTTAATATCCCAAAGCTTGAAGGAGATATAGAGTGGGGTGAAGAGCTTTATATTGATGATTGTCAGCTTTGTCATGGTAAAAAAGGTGCGGGTAAAGAAGATTCAGATACCCCACCTCTGACCGGCCAGTATACCCAATATATGATAAAACAAATCAAACAATTTGCTAAGGAAGAGCGTTGGCATGAGTATTCTGAGGCCTTATTTGCTGAAATGGAGCCCGATGAAATTCAAGCTATTATGGCTTACTTATCAATCACCGATGATTAGATTAGTTTAAAATACAAATTTATAATAAATAATAATAAACCTACAATATTTTTTAGTTTTTCAGCCCGATTGGGATGAGATATTTTATGCTTAAAATAATAATTTTTCCTATTTTACTTTGTTCTGTGCAATTTGCTTATGCCAAAGAATTTGAAATTGACTTAGAACTTGGTGCAGAAATTAATGAAGTCTGCGCTGGCTGCCATGGTGAATACGGAGAAGGTGGAAAGCAGGGTGAATATCCAAGATTAGCAGGACTTCCAGCGGACTATATTGCCCAGCAACTTAAATTGTTTAAGGAAGAAAAACGTAAAAATATCCCGATGCGCCCCTATGCAAATGAACGTGAATTACCTGTAGAGGATATTCCTTCCATTGCGGCTTTTTTATCCCGGATTGAATTGACCAGTCAAATGCCTGAGTTTGATAAAAATACATCAGCTTATGATAAATTATTAATTGCCAAGAAGGTTTTTAATATCTCCAGAGTAGAAGGGAATTTTGCTTTAGGAAAAAAAGCTTATAATAAAGAATGCAAATCATGCCATGGAAAAAAAGGGCAGGGTAAAAAGAATTCCAATATGCCTCAACTGACAGGACAATATATTGAGTATATGCTCAAGCAAATGAAACAATTTGCAAAGGGTGAAAGGGAACATGATGACGATGCTGATTTTTTTGCAGAAATGAATGCTGAAGAAGTCCAGGCAATTATGGCTTATCTTTCAGTTATGGATGATTAATTCTGCTTAAAGATACTGACCAGCCTGTGCTTCTTGAATGTTATGCGGTACAAATTCACCTCTGTTCTGTCTCTTTATTACGGCCATTGCTAAATAATCAAGATAAGCCTGTAAATTAATAAATTTAATTTGTTTATTCTCTTCAACATTCCTCTTACTCTGTCTTAGAATGTCCAGCTCATATTCATCTAATGAGTGGTAAAGGACTTGCAATTCTCTGTTGTTCATCAATAATAAACCCTGATAAAGTTGAACCTGAATAAATATTATTTGTTGTCAGCTTATAAAAATGATGCAATTTTTATTCCTTTTTTGCCAACGGTTCCCATTTATTTACTTTTATATATGAAGGATACTTTAATCGTGGTAATTAAATTTTACCTGGAAAAGGTTTATACTTTCATCCCAGCATGATTTCAGGCTATTTGATAATTAGAACAGTTTGTTTCCTCTACTGATTACAGGTTTTATTTTTATGAAGGAACATTTTAAACGCTCCATATTTCTTGTTTTAGGATGTCTATTTTTTATTGTGGGTATTATTGGTGTAATAGTACCCATATTACCAACCACTCCTTTTATGATCCTTTCGGCAGGCTGCTTTGCTGAAAGCTCACCTCGCTTTCACAAAATACTAATGAACAATCGTTGGTTTGGTGAAGACTTACGCCGCTGGGAAAATAATAAAACAATGAAGCGGGAAACAAAAAAACGGGCAACCTGGATTATTCTGATTAGTTTTACAATATCTATCAGCATTTTATGGGGCAATATTATCTGGCAATTAGTTTTGCTCTGTACGGCATTATTACTGTTATTTTTTTTATGGCGGATAGCAGAGTTTATTCCACAAGTCACTGATATGGGAAATGATTAGTGTTGAATTTTTAATTATAAAAAAACATCAAATAAAAACATCTCCAGCTGCCTGTCTTTGAAAGTTGCTCTTAAATTAAAAATTATTACTTACGATTGGCTTTAATAAACATCCCTGTTTTGGGAGTAAATGAACGGCCATCACCATCAACAAAAGTAAATGGATCTGAAATTATTTTCATTCCTCTGTTTCTTCGAATAACAAAATGCAAATGGGGCCCAGTTGAAAAGCCAGCTGAGCCTGAGCGGGCAATTTTTTCACCTGCAGTCACTTTATCACCAGGGCTGACTAATGATGAACCTTGTAAAATATGAGCATAAACTGCATAGGTTCCATCGTCATGAACAATTTCTATAACATTGGCTTTATCTAAAAAATATTGACTCTGTCCTTTTAAATGAAAGTTATCTCTTGTCGCAAAGACGGTGCCGCTTCGAGCCGCAGAGATTGTTGTGCCCAGATCCAGGGCAATATCGACAGCATAAATATTGGGTCTCTCATAATGTGAAAAACTTCCTTTGAATGATTGTGAAATCTGATGTGATTTTCTGGAAATTATGGGAACTTTATAGTGATAGCCATCCGGTCTAGCCTTTGGATCACCAAAACGCCAGGTATAACTAAATTCAGGTATATTTTTATTGCTTATATAAGCATCATTGACTGTTTTTTCAGGTATTACCTTGGTGTGTGCTCCCTGATTAAAAAATGATGAAATAAATTTTATTTCAATAGGAACATAAAATGGATTAGAAACTTGTATAACATATTTATTATCAACCTTTAGTACTGAAACCTTTGGTTTTAATGCTTTATTTTTTTTTGCTCTGTATTTTACCTTTTCAACTTTAGTATCTGATGCTGGTTTTGAGTCAGTGAATATTATTTTTCCATTTTTATCTTTATATTTGTATATTGCTGCACTGCTGCTGAGGGACAATAATATTGAAATAACAATGAGACTAATTTTAAAATACATATTATTGCGGTACTCTGGTTGAAATAAATTGATTCTTGTTAAAAGGTCTCATCAAAAAAGGAACTGTTTTGTTTTTGTTGTGCTTTTTGTGTCTCTCTTTGTTCCACTATTCGTTCTGCTTGTTGCTTCAATATGGGAGTTGTTTCTTTGGGAATATTTTTTTTAGGTGAAGTTTGCATGGCTTTCTCTTCAATATTTTCAGTTTTCAGCTTGTTATAGTTTGGTGCATCACCAAACCAGCGATATTTAAAATTACCAATGAGTCCTGAAAATGGATTGGTGATCCCTCCAACTACAGTACCTGATTTGGCTTTACTGATGATTTTATCAAAGTTATCATTTTGATGATTTAATGTTCCGGAAAATTTAATAATCGGGCCTTTCCAGAAGCCATATTCATCCTGTTCATCATTGAGTAGTCCCAGACCATAAAATATTGCTGCACCTTCTCCAGCGAGATCAAGTTGAGCTGTCATTTCTAATGGCTGATCAAATAATCGTGTATCTTGAACAAATGTTAATCCACCGGTAGCAAAAAGATGTAACTCCGGGCTAATAATCTGCAGTTTATCAATTGTAGTATGGAGATCAGATTGGCGTGTTAAATGCATGCTAATCACATCATAATTAATGTCTTTGGTAAAACGAATGACACGATTAACAATACCCAAACCAAAACCAGAGGTTGGTATAACGGAAACAACTTCACCCACTACGGCCATGGCTGCACCACTTGAACGCATCATGACGTCATTTGAAGGGATTAAATGATACACACCATTTTTACCCTCAATGTTCAGATTAAAGAGTAATTCATTTCTGAATTGGCTTAAATTACTCAGTGGGCCATAAATATCGATATTGACATCAAAAACGCCATCCGCTCTTGGTACATGTTCAGGGTTGAGTTCTTGCAAAAACTCACCAACTTTAAATTGACTAAGAGAAGTGTTGAATTTAATGTTATAAGGTCTTTGTTTATTGCTATCAAATTTTAATAAAGCATCAAGCTTCATTGGACTTTCATGAAATTTTATCTGTAAGCCTTTTGCATGTAATTGTTTATCATCAATGAATAATTCACCGGTTATATCCTGATAGGACATATAGTCACTATAAAATAGTTGGTCAATTTTTAGTTTAGCTGAAATATCAAGACCGCTTTTCCAAAAAGGCTCTGCTGCAGGTGTTTTATCTAATGGCTGTGAATTTTTTCTGGATTGTTGTTTGTCTGCTGTTGCTTGTTTTTCTTCTTCAGTGTTTTCAAGTTTTGAAATTTCAGATTGTGGATTTATGGCAGCTAACAATTTAAACAAGTCATTTAGAAATATCTCTTTGCCTTCAATATCCATAGAGAGTTGATTTTTATTTACCTGTAAAAGAGTTTTTGCTTTTAATAAAAGATTTGATTCACCTGATATACTCTTCATAATGATGGGCAAATCAAGACTAAAATCAGTGGGGCTATGTAATTGTCCCGTTCCATTAATTGAGATGGATTCAACCAGCTGTTTGTTCTTATTATCAACCAGATTGCTTATTAGCCACTTATGAGATATTTTCCTGTTTTTATTTATTGAAAACTGTGTGTTCAATGTACCCTGGCTTAGTGTGTTATGTGGTAGGGACATAGGTTGATTAAGCCATTGTGTGATCATAAGATCCAGATTGCCATTGAGTTCAGAAAGAATGATTTCTTTGTCGAGATCTAATTTGAAATCGGTGCTAAAATCCAGGGCATTAGTTTTATTTCTGCTGCTGGATGTAGAGTTAAGAAAGTTAATTGAAAGTTGCTTGATCTCTCCTGTAGTCACATTTTTATGTTGAGCTGCGGTAAAATTAAGGGTGATATCAAACGGCTCTAATAGACGTTTTTCTTTATCCTTATAATGTATATTGTGAATAACTAAAGGTTCTCGCATAATAATTTGTTGGTTTTTCTTTGTTTGAATCAGGTCAAAGTGTGCATTGGCAAAATCAAAGCTTATCGGTACTTCAGAAAAAATGGATTCATAGGGATTTATATCAAAGTTGATCAGTTTAAAACTAAGATGACCATTTTTAGAGAAATTATGTTTTTTATCTTTTAAAGACAGGGAAATGGGTTTCGGGGTTGTTAATATTAGTCGACCCTTACTTTTTGTATGTAAAATTTCAAATTTAGATTTATTAACCGTTAAATTCTTATCAGTGACTTTTAAATGATACTGTGCATCCAAAAGTGACTCTTGATTTAATGCCATATTAGTCTGAGTATATTGTTTGATAAGGCTTAGTTTCATTATGTGATGAATAAAACCTTTGAGCTTTCCTTTAATGGTTAAAATCTGTTTTTTCTCGTCACCTGGATTATTGATTATCAGGCTGCCACTATTTTTAACTAAAATATTTGTATTCTTTTTAATTGAAAGTGATGGATAATTTATCGTTATTTTTTCGGGTGAATAATTTGCATGAATTTTGGTGTTTATTTTTATATTACTGAATAATTGTTTTTTATCTTCATAGGCTTCAAGCTTGCTCAGAATAAATGGATTAATATCAACTAAAAAATGAGTTTTATTGGTTTTTTCTGGTTGCTCGGCCGTTTGTTTCTGTGATGATATCAATAAATTCATTTGAGATAATTCACCTGAAACTTTATAAGCAGGCACATATTGAGTCATTAGAGAGGATAGCCAATTTATATTAAATTGACTGATTTTAGCGGCAATTAATGAGCCCTCAGTTAATAATTCAAAGTGTTCTTTATCTTGGTTGAATTGTATATTTTGAGCGTTTTTAAGAGTAAATATTTGACTTGCATTTTTGGTGTTTTTACCACCAAAAAAGTTAATTGTTGACTGCTTTATATCCCAGATTGCTGATTGCTTATTTATTTTGTTATCAACTTTTACTTCATAGTTTAATGACAGGGCCTTCGGAAAAGATTGAAGTAGTGCTGGTACAGAGTCAGCTTGTATTTTGATTTTAGATTTAGGATCTAATAATCTAAAAATATAGGGAATTTTTGTTAAGGCGTGTAGATCAATTAAGCCTTTACTCTGAACGCTAAGAACAGGTGGGAGTGGTTTTTTTTCTTGCTCAAGGTATTGAATGGGATCTTCTATATTTAAAGCCAGAGATGTATCAAGCTGTTGAAGCACTTTATTGTTTTTATTTGTTTGATAAAGTTTCAGTTGTTTTATTTGAGAATTCAAATTTTTATTATTAATACTGACTAAAAAATCAGCTTCCAAATTCTGGTTTAATAACAAAACCTGATTTGTTGGTATTTCTTCTTGATTTTTATTGCCGGACTGTTTTGGCTGTTCAGTTTTCTCTATGCTGTTTGTGGGCTCAATTACTGATACATTTTTAAAACTGAAAGGGCGGTTTGATGACAGTTTTAAAGTTTTGTTTTCTAATTCAAGATTGATATCAGTATCAAGGAAACCTTCTTTAATCTGATAGTCTGAAGTAAAGTCATTAAACCAGGTTAATGGTAATTGATGTATGTTGATCCTTAGAAGATCGGCATTTTTTTGTTCAAAAAAATCAGATAAATGTTCAAGGTTTATTGATAAAGGCTTATGAGTATAAATATTTATATATTCCTGACCATTGCTTAATATCTTAAGCAAAAAACTATTGATGAGCAGTTTGTTATTACTAATACTGGCGCTCAGATGATTTGATATATTAAATTGTTCGGGTAATGAAGAGTGCTTAAGCTTTATTTTCTCTTCAGGCTGAGGGCTTTTGTCTGGCTGATGGCTCTTGCCCGGCTGATGGCTCTGGTTTAGCTGAGGGCTCTTACCAGGCTGAAGGCTTTTGTCAGGCTGAAGGCTCTTATTCTGTACTGTATACATTTTAAGATAGTCTTCAACATTAAATTCATCGACCAGATCAATATAGCCTTCGAGTCGGCGCAGATTATATTTGAGTGTGGCGGATACTTTGCTTTCAATTTCGGGTAATGCCAGTGATTTGAATTGTCTGGTTAATGTTTTGTCGGTCAATATTTTCAGTGCGCCTGAAATAACACCCTCATTACCATTGTATTGTCCATTGAATTGAATGTTAGATAAAACTTTTGCATCAGAATTTGTGTGCTTTATTTTTAGGGCAATGCTTTCAGGATGCAGAAGTTCCGGCAGATAATGTGTCCGATATTTATCAAAAGGAAAGGCGGCCCATTTATCTGGTTTAGCTAATTGATCCATATCAAGTTGAATAGAAATGTGCTGTTCAGCAGAGTCTGAGTCAAATAATGTCACATTAAACTGCGATTGATGAGCGTTGATGGGACGGGTGAGTGTCTGATTCAGTCGGATTGAGCTGTCTAGCAAAATTCCCTGAATATCCGGAGTTATTGACAAACTTCTGGCTGTCACTTTTAACAAAATAGGATTATTAGTATTTTCATTGATTGCATGGGCATTCAGGGAAACATGAACCTGTCCGGTAGCCGATGAATTGTATTTAACATCAATATCTAATACACCAATATCATAAACAAAGCCGGTATCAAAGTAGGGAAATAGCCCATAAAATATAAACTTTGAGTCCTTCTGTTTTTCATCTGCCGGGGATGCATCATCGATCTGAAGCTTATTCAGTATCAACTTATCAATTTTTATACGCTGACTGAATAAACTCAAAGGAGAGAATTTACTATCAATATTGTCGATTTGAATATCAATTGCCTCATATTTCAACTTAAGGTTTTTGATTTCAATGGAAAAAGGCGTGATCTGAATAGAATCAACGCTGGCCTGTGATAGCCAGGGAGTGAGCTGATTTTCAACAAGGTACTTTTGTACACCGGGGATAAGAATAATTGCTATAAAAATAAAGGGCAATAAACCTAAGGACAAAAGTATAAAACGGAGTAATAAATTTTTTTTTCGCATAGATGGCTGCTGCTTAATTAAAGTACACTGTTTATGATATGATAAAACAAGTATTTTGGGTGTAAGATTATTCCTATGCTGAGCATAAAATCCTGCTTGTGAAACTTGAGTTGAATCGGTACTTGTGTGAGAATATAAGTAATTATATAAGTATTAATGTTGTTTTTAATTTAATTGTCAAGGTATTTAATGGGACAAGAAATAAAATATAACCCGGAAGACTGGGATTTTCAGGAAGAGGATGGATTAGAAGTACTTCAGTCTGATATCTCTTTGCCCAATGATTTTTTTAAGGGGCATCATGATTTACGGGATGATGAATTACAGGAGGAGTCTTTCTCTGATGCGAATTCAGGTGTGACGGCTTTTTTAAATGGTGAAAAAATTTCAATTGGACACCACAACACTGATCGTTTGCCTGAAAATCAGGAAGAACTTGCATTTAGACGTCAAATTGAAGATCTATTTGAATTACTTGAGCTGGAAAAAGAAGCGGATAGAAGCAATGGCATCCGTGTCTATCAAACTGATTCATCACCTTCAAGACCCTGGCGCTTTCACTAAATATTTAACAGCTTAAAAAAACAGTCATTTCAGTAGCATCTGTTTTCATTATTAGGGTATAATGCCCGCTCTCTGTCGGTCCCTTCGCAATGATAGGTCGTTAACCCAGCCAGATCCGGAAGGAAGCAACTGTAGCGACTGACTCATGTGCCGGGGTGTGGCTGGCAGGGTTTTCAACTTTAAGAAGTTAAGGATCCTCAACTCTAAAGAGTTAAATGCTTTCTCTAAGCGGTTAAAGACTTTCTTTAAATGGTTAAAGACTTTCTCTAAACGGTTAAAGACTTTTTCTAAACGGTTAAAGACTTTTTCTAAACAGTTAAAGACTTTTTCTAAACAGTTAAAGACTTTTTCTAAACAGTTAAAGACTTCCCACAATTTTCAATCCCCCAATCTTTTGTCGTTTCATCATTTAATGTATACTGCGACGATAACAATTATTCTCTAATCCAGGGTTTTTATGAAATACCAGGTTCTGGCTCGCAAGTACCGCCCAAAAACGTTTACCACCATGATGGGACAGGAACATGTTCTCAAAGCTCTGACAAATGCTCTGGAAAGTGAACGTCTTCATCATGCTTATCTATTTACTGGAACCAGAGGTGTCGGCAAAACAACCGTTGCCAGAGTTCTGGCCAAAGCCCTGAACTGCGAACAGGGAATTAGTGCTTCCCCCTGCGGTGAATGTGCCTCCTGTCAGGAAATTGATCAGGGGCGCTTTGTTGATCTTATTGAAGTTGATGCCGCCTCCCGAACCAAAGTTGAGGACACACGTGAACTTTTAGATAACGTGCAGTATGCTCCGACTCGCGGTCGTTTTAAGATCTATCTGATTGACGAAGTCCATATGTTGTCAACGCACAGTTTTAATGCATTATTAAAGACGCTGGAAGAACCTCCTCCTCATGTTAAGTTTCTATTGGCGACGACCGATCCACAGAAACTGCCAGTCACTATTTTGTCTCGTTGCCTGCAGTTCAACCTGAAAAGTCTGACCATAGAACAAATTGAACAGCAGTTGCAGCTGATCCTTAATGCTGAAAATATTCCTGTTGACAGTAATGTGCTTAAACCTCTGGCCATCGCTGCTGACGGGTCTATGCGTGATGCCTTGAGTTTACTCGATCAATCCATTGCCTATAGTGATGGTAAGCCGAATCTGGCTGATATAGAGGCAATGTTGGGCAGTGTACAAAAAGGGCGTGTTTTTGAGTTATTGACCGCACTTGCCAATGCCGATGGAAATGCTTTAATTGAGCAAAGCCGACTATTAACTTCACAAGGGATTGATGTCAATACCATTCTCGCTGAAATGATCAGTATGATGCAGAGAGTGGCTTTATGCCAGATGGTTCCAGATGCTATTGATGAAAGTCTGGGTGATAAGCAGAGTGTTGAACAGATCGCACAACTTATCACGCCAGAAGATATTCAGCTCTATTACCAGATTGCTTTGAACGGTCGAAAAGATTTGCCCTATTCACCTCAGCCGCAAGGTGGATTTGAAATGATCTTATTGCGTATGCTGGCTTTTAAGCCTGAGATCAGAACAAAACTCAAACCCGATAGAATCAATCAGGCAGCAGAAAAAAAAACACTTAAAAAACAAACAGAAGTAAAAACGACTCGGGATAGTAGTCGGGATAGTAGTAAACACCCCGGTGTTGTCGCATCAGCTGCAGTTCGAAGCAATCAGCCTGTTTCGAAACCGACTCAAGTTGTTAATCAAATTCAGATAAAGCAAAACCATGCTGTCCAGGATACAGAGAAGTATCACAGTCCCGGCTTTGATGATTTACCGCCAATCGATGCTTATGGACAGGAAAACTTCAATGAGCCGGCTGTCTCTGAACTGAGCTCTGAACTGGGCTATGAAATTCCAGCTTTACAGAAATCGGTCATTAATGAACCTCAAGAGCCTTTAGCGGGGAATAAAAAGTATTTTGCAGGGAATAACAAGTATTTAGCCGAGAATAAAGAGCCATCGGCTAGAAACATAGAGCCTTCGGCCGAGAATAAAGAGCCATCAGCTAGAAACAAAGAGTCATCAGCTAGAAATATAGAGCCTTCAGCTGAGAATAAAGAGTCATCAACCAAAGATATAGAGTCATCAACCCAAAATAAAGAGCCATCACCCCCAAGTATAGAGCCCTCAGCCAGAAATAAAGAGCCTTTTGTTGAGGATAAACGAGCATTGCCTGAAACTCAGGGATCTCTGGCTGAGGTTGTGCCCCTATTTAAAACTCAACTGCAAGAAAAAATTCCGTGTAAAAAAGAAACTACTGAGCTGGCAGAATATTGGCGAGAGCTGATTAACCGTTCAGAATTAAATGGCTTGGAACAACAACTGGCAAAACATTGTGCCCTGATAAATAAAACAGAGAAAAATGATGAGCTGTTTTTTGATTTGTTGCTGGAGTCGGTGCATAAACACTTACTCAGTGATAAAATAAAAATGCGCTTGATTACGATTTTGGTGGAACTTCTGGGCTGCTCAGTCAGACTGAATATTGAACAATGTCAGGTGAGTCAAAAAGAACAGCTGGACACACCAAGGCGTCGTGAAATACATGATGCTGAAGTATTGCAGGCTCAGGCAGTTGAATCAATTTATGCCGATCCTAAAGTACAAATGATAGTGAATGCCTTTAATGCAAAGGTGCGTAAAGAATCTATAAAACCTGTTAAATGATGAAGAGGAAATAAAATGAAAGGTGGTTTAGGCGGTTTAATGAAGCAGGCTCAAAAAATGCAGGAAGATATGCAAAAAACTCAGGCAGAGCTTGCGAATATGGAAGTGAATGGTCAGGCAGGGGGCGGTATGGTCTCTGTTGTTATGACCGGACGTCATGATATTCGTCGGGTGAATATTGATGAGAGCGTCATGGATGACAAAGAAATGCTGGAAGATCTGATTGCTGCTGCGGTGAATGATGCAGTACGCCAGGTTGAAAAAGAATCAAAAAGCAGAATGTCTGGTATGACTGATGGCTTAAATCTTCCCCCTGGTTTTAAACTGCCGATTTAATGGCTCACTCACCACTGATAAAACAGCTTATTGATAGTTTGCGGTGTTTGCCGGGTGTGGGTGCCAAGTCTGCACAGCGCATGACTTATCATTTGCTTGAACGAGACAGGAGAGGGGCAAGAAAATTGTCCCATGCTTTAAGTCAGGCGGCAGAGCAGGTAGGACATTGTCAAAGCTGTCGAATTCTTACAGAATATGATTTATGTGATATTTGTCAGTCTTCTAAACGAGATCGACTCGTGCTCTGTGTGGTTGAAACGCCTTCAGATGTGTATGCGATTGAGCAGTCAGGTTCTTATCAGGGTACTTATTTTGTCCTGATGGGACACTTATCCCCCCTGGATGGTATTGGCCCACAGGAATTACATCTGGAGACACTTAAGCAGCGGATAATAAACGAAGAAATACACGAGGTGATTCTGGCAACCAATGCGACGGTAGAGGGTGAGGCGACAGCACACTATCTGGTCGAAATGCTGAAACCATATACGAATAAAATAAGCCGAATTGCTCATGGCGTACCTCTGGGAGGAGAACTGGAATATATTGATGGTTCGACTTTAGGTCATGCTTTTAATGGGCGCCAGGATTATTGAACAGTGTAAAAATATATTTACAAGCTTAATCCTACCCTTCCAGTAATTCAATTATATTCATCTACACGAATATGTAATGTTAATTTTAAAATGAACTATACTTAAAAAAATGATTAAAAAATTACTATTATGCGTGAAAATAAAAGACGACGTTTCTTAAAAAACAGTGGCAAGATCGGTGCAAGTACAATAGCTTCACTTGCATTCCCAAATATCCTAAAAGCGGTTGGTCGTAAACCGACTATCAGAGTTCTGGGAACTCATGTCACCTTGCAAGAGGATATTCGACTTAAGGCTGAACAAGATCTGGGGATTAATATCGAATATTACCCGGGCAGCAGTGCAGAAGTCTTACTTAAAGCATCGACCGAACCTGAATCATTTGATATTTATGAGCAGTGGTCAAATAGTATAAAAATTTTATGGGAAGCTAAAACTATTCAGCCAATAGAGGTCAATCGACTAGAATATTGGAATGAGATTAATGATTTAACAAAAAAAGGGCGTATTTCATCCAATGCCAGCGTTGGCAAAGGTGATGCGCCATATAAAATGCTTTACACTCAGCCAGATGATACACTCAGCTCAGATCCTGCAGATACCATCAGTTTTATGCCCTATGTCCATAACACAGATTCATTTGGTTATAATAGTTCAGTGATTGCAAAAGGAATTCCCTATGAAACCGAAAGCTGGGCCTGGCTTTTAGATAAAAAATATCATGGTAAAGTGGCAATAGTTAATGCACCCACGATTGGTGTGTTTGATCTGGCTCTGGCAGCTCAGGCAAAGGGATTGTTCAAGTGTAATGATATCGGCAATATGACTCGTGAGGAAGTTGATAATCTATTTGAAATCCTCATTGACTATAAGCGTAAGGGGCATTTTAGAGGTGTCTGGTCTTCAGTTTCGCAATCAGTTGGCCTGATGGCATCGGGCGAAGTTGATATTGAAAGTATGTTCTCTCCAGCTGTGTCTTCATTAAATGGCAGGGGTATTCCATGTGTCTATGCTGCACCAAAAGAGGGCTATCGTGCATGGCATGGCGTCATGTGTCTGTCAAGGACAACTCAGGGTGAACAAAAAGAAGCTGCTTATGCTTTTATGAATTGGTGGCTTTCTGGTTGGCCTGGTGCATTTATTGCCAGGCAAGGATACTACATTTCTAACCCTGTTCGTGCAAAAAAATATATGTCTGAAGCAGATTGGGATTATTGGTATCAGGGAAAGCCTGCCAGTGAAAGTTTAAAAGGTATTGATGGAAGAATATCAGTACAAAAAGGTGATATTCGAACAGGAGGATCTTACATAAAGCGATTTGAAAATATTGCCGTATGGAATAGTGTCATGGGTACGTATGAATATACCCTAAGTAAATGGAAAGAATTTGTACTGGCGTAATTCAACCCTGATTGATTTTATAATCCATCTGGCACCTCTTAGTCGGAGGATTTATTTTGGCTTTTTTTTGACATTTATAATTATTCTAATTATAGGAGTAATTACCTATACAACATCCACAAGCACCATAAAAGAGTTTGAGCATTTCTCTCGTTTTAGCAAACAATCTCAATTAGATTTGAAATTTGTCAACAATATTACTGAACTGGAATTATCGGCACTTCGGTTTATTCATGATGGACATGGCTCGGCAGCAAAAAATGTCCAATTTCTATATAAGATCATGCGGGGACAATTAAAACAGACCTCAATTGAAATACAAACGAATGATGTTAAAGAATGCTTAAAAGTAATAAACTTACTGCTGAATAATTATATTTCCACATTTGAGAAAGTTAAAACTCAACGGAAATTACAGTCCAGTTTGATAAATATTCAATTCAGAGAAACAGGCACTAAAATAGAAGAATTATTGCGTGTTTATGCAAAGTTATTAACTGTATACATGTCTTCAGATGATTCAAAATTAAATATTTTACAAATCAGTAATGAACTTTTATCAGTAGAAAAAAATGCCTTTCGATATTTTGACACACTTGATTCAAAATATATTCGCTTTTCAAAACAAAATTTAAAAAATGCAACGACTCGTCTAAAAGCTCAAGTCAAACTTGAAAGAAATTTTATAAATTATCAGACCATTACTGAATTATTAGAAGAAATATCAACGTATGAAAAATTACTTTTAGAAGGAGTACAGCGTACCAGGGGTTATTTGTATTTAATTAATGTTGTTATGTCTGCTGATGCTTATGAAATGTTATATCAATCAAAAAAAATCGCTGATATTTTAGAATCTAATATAGAAAGTACTGGAAAAAATATTTTAGATAATATTTATAGATATTTGTCAGTTTTAGTCATCGCTATTATTTTTTTCTTAATCATTATGGTTATACTTTCTTATACTATTGGTTTAACGGTCACCAGACCAATTAATCAACTAACTGAAATATTTAATAAATTGATTCATGGCTCAAAAGATACAATCAATATCAACTCCACTCATAATGATGAGATCTCAAAGTTAGTTTATGCTGCTAAAATATTTCGTGAAAAAAATATTGAGGTGCAATCATTACTGGATGACTATAAAAACTTAAGTGAGACACTGGAAATAAAAGTTGAAAAACGAACACTGGAACTTAAAGAAAAAAATAATGAACTCAATATTTTAGCGATTACAGATAGTCTGACAGGGATCTATAATCGCATGAAACTTGATAAAGTTCTTAATGAAGAAGTTAAACGTTGTAATCGATATAGTGGTAATTTTTCTGTGATCATTATTGATATTGATAATTTCAAATCAGTCAATGATTCTTATGGACACCAGGTGGGTGATATCATTTTATCTGAATTTAGTCATATTGTGAGCAATACTGTGCGTGAAACAGATATATTGGGACGCTGGGGGGGGGAAGAGTTTCTAATATTAAGCCCACAAACTGATAAAAAGGGAGTATATAATCTGGCAGAAAAGATAAGACAGGCAGTTGAAATTTATAGCTTTACAAGGATAAATAAAATTACAGCCAGCTTTGGTGCCGCAAGTTATATTAAAAACGATCAAAGTCAAAGTTTAATTGAACGGGCAGACAAAGCACTATACATTGCTAAAAAAAATGGCAAGAACCAAGTGAGATTTTGTTGATTCAGCTGATAACCTTTAATTGTTTATCAAATAAAGCCGCAACCTTTTTCATCTGGTTAAAATCATCTTTTGTCATTTCTGCTGCTGACAGCTCTTCTGGCAAATTCTCATTATTTTCAAGCGAGTATTTATCCATATAAAAGAGACCAATTGCTTTACCATTAACATGTACTGACTTGGCGATAAATTCTTGTGTGTCCAGCATTTCCTGCATTGCGGTAGTAATAATGGGCGCAAATTTCTGATGATTGAGTTGATTAATAAAGATGGTTTGAGGTTTGGCCAGGAGTTTAGAAAATAAATTTGCCGGCTGCATATCAAGAATGGTTTCATTAAACTTTTGAATATTGCAGCCTTTTAGACTACGAACCTGAAGGTGTTTTTTATTTTTACTGAGCATTATAAAAGCAACCCTGGAAAATATTTTTGTTTCAAAAAGTGCACTCATTGTCATTCTGATCAATCCGGGAAAATCATTGACTGAGTGAATTAGTGTGATACTTTGGGATTTCATCTGCATAGGCTTTTCAGGTGCTTTTGGCTTTTGCACAACAGGTTCAGCCTTCTTTACAGGTATATTTTTCTTTTCTTCTATGGGGATTACTTGAGTATAAGGTACTTTTCCGGGTAATAGGGGTAAATAACTGCAGGTTGTCTGCACAGGGAAAAAATCCTGAGCATTATAAGCCATATAAACAGCTGTTGTATGAAGGGTGCTGGCAATACGTGCTTCGCTATAGTGTAGAATTGTGGAGCAAAGCTCAATGTGCTGATACATCTCATTATAGTACCAGCCTTGTTCTACTAAAATGCTGCATTTTTCTGCCAGATAAAGACATTTTACTGCTTTTGTTGCTGTTTCAAGCTCTTTCATTTCCTGGCGTTGTAAAAAAAGATGTGGGATCTTCCACTGGTGAGTCAGAGCTTCAGCTAATTCATGATAACTAAAACCGAATATGTCACGTTGAGCCTGGTCATAACCTGCTTTCTTTTGATAGACCAGTAATTCAACTTTTTGAGCTTTTACAGGTTCTAAATGCCAGCAGACCAGTTCTGAAATAGGAGAAACCAAGGCACTGGTGTAAATCTCTTCAACAGATGACTCATTAATTAGCTGAGCAAAATTTTGTGCCTGATAGGCTGCATGTATACCGCGATGCTGCAGGCGAGCAATTTTTGCTGCAACTTTTTTACTTTTTACTCTATGGAGTGAGCTAATATTGCCAATGAATTTTTCTAAACGCTCCATTCCTAAAAACATAGCTGCGTGTTCAACCTGGCTTATATCTTTATCAAAATCTTTGTTAATTTCCTTGTTGGCATAAGCCAGAAGGTTAATCATGCAAGCTGGATCAAATTGCAGGATATTATCCAATTGGCGATAATTAAAACTGGGTTTTTCAAGTGCTGTTTTAAGAGCCTGGAGAGTATGGGGTAAAACAGGGAGAGCCGCAATGTCTGCTTTTTGGATAAACTGATTTAATGGACTATTTTCTGACATAAATTTTTATTCTTGTTCTTCCCTCTTTTTCCTTCTGATGAAGGGGGGGAACTAAAATCCAAATAAATGGATGGGTACTAATTAAATTAATAAATATGTTAACAACTATAACAAAAAAATTAAGGATTTGTTGCTGAAATTGAAAATAGCTTAAGTTCGCTGAATTTTGGACGCAAATTACCATATAAGAGGCTATTTGGTCTCTGATCCCCTGATTCTATCAGAGCACAGTTTCACTTAGTACTCTATGCGGAATGTATAACAGGAGTAGCAAATTATGGCAATTTCCTCAATTCCTTATAATGTCTTATCGGTTAAGAACAATAAAGCTTTAGCTAATGGCACAATTAATTCTTCTGATGAGCAGGCGGCTGCTGATCTTGAGAAACAAATACAAAAAAACAAAGAAGCATCAGTTGATTACCAAATTATAAAAAGGATGATAGCTGCTGATCCCCGGGACTCGACAGAAAATAGGGACAAATCATTCGGAGCTAAAAATGCGGCTGTAAACAAAGAGAAGCAACTTGATTCTATATCGATTTCAGCTGAGGCAGAACAAACCAGCAGAACTTCTTTTTCAGTTGAAAGTACTGGTGCAGGACAAGCGGTTAATAGTGTGATTAATCGCCGTGAACAGGCAAGTTTATCGGTTTCAATGTCAACTGAAGCAAGTGCTGAAAATATACAGAAAAAAGATCCCCTTGCTTTGGATTTAAATGCCAATGGTCTGCAGACAACCGGTGTTGAAAAAGGAGTTTTATTTGATGTTGATGGTGATGGCAGTAAAGAACAGACCAGTATTATAACCGGAGGTGATGCATTTTTAGCCTATGATAAGAATGGTAATGGTGTGATCGATAATGGCAAAGAGCTGTTCGGAGATAGTAATGGATATCAGCATGGTTTTGCAGAGCTGGCAAGTTATGATGACAATCAGGATGGTAAAATTGATGCCTCAGACAGTATTTTTAACCAGTTAAAACTATTAACTTATAACCAAAATGGTGAACAGGAATTAGTTGCTTTAAACAAGTCAAACATAGCATCAATTAATGTGAATTATTCCAATCACAATCAATCCATCAATCAATATGACACAATTGCTCAACTTGGACAGTTTGAATATAAAAATGGCAAGAAGGGGATTGCAGGTGATCTACTTTTAGCCTATAAAAATCTGGTTTAAATAATCGATACAGTAAGATATACTTTTGTTAGCCGCGATATATTAAATTCAAAGGGAAAAGATATGAAATACAATTGTTTCAAATTTGGTCTGTTTTATTTTACTGTGACTCTCTCTATGCAGGCAGCAGCGGTGCAGGATGTTTATGAATATACAAACAAAAAGGGTGTGACGGAATTTACGGATGAAATCAAAGCAGATAAAACACCCGAGAAGCACATTCAAATAAAAAAAATGACTGCTGATGAAAAAGCACAGAGCCAACAAAAGCTTGAGCAGATCATGGATAAAGATAAAGAACTGGATAAGCGTCTTGCCCAGGAAAGAAAACTGGAGAATGAACGTCGACGTCAATATGAGGAACAACAGGCTCTAAAAAAGAAACAACAACCAGAACAGGAAGACGATGGTATTTCTCGCAGAAATAATCGTAACTTAAATCCTAAGCCCGGGCATCCAATTTATCCGGAAAGACCAGGCACCAGACCCCCAAAACCATCTCGCCCCATTAATCCAGGAAAGCCTGGTAAGAAACCCGGAAAATCATCCCGATAAATATTATTCATGCCTGTAAAATCAGCTATGCAGGCATGAGTAATGCTGTATTATCGGGTTTATCCCAGTATCGTTCAGGTTTCCTTAACTCCGCCTAGACGAGCCAGAATTTTGTCAGCAACACGGAATGAATTAGCATAAATAGTCCAGGTGTGGGGGACACTGCCGCCTGTGGGCATAAAACTGCCATCGGTGACATACAAGTTTTCAACATCGTGAGCCTGACAATCTGCATTAAGCACCGATGTTTCGGGATCGTTTCCAAAACGGCAGCTGCCGGCAACCAGGTTGGTGGGGGGGACGCCGGAAGCAAAAGATAAGACATTATCTGCACCCATTTCACGCAGTACATCACCTGATTTATTGGCCAGATACCAGCCGACTCTCAAATTTTGTACATGTACATCGACTTTAATCTTTGCTACGGGTAAGCCCCATTTATCTTTTACACTGGTATCAAGACTGACATGACTATTATCAGTGGGCGCCCAGTCACAAAAGGCTTCAACTTTGATGTAACGTCCTTCAGTAAAGTGTGACTTGAGCCGATCTTTAAGGGGTTTCCCCCATAATAAGCGGCCGTTAGATCGGGTTTGACGATTAGCCCGGGCAACGGGATTTGGATGCAGGTGGACAAAATCAATGGTACCGCCTTTTTGCGGGGCATCAGTTTTAAACAGGCTCTGGTCTTTGATTTCATACCAGTCCTGGATAGAACGGTTCACAAAAGTACCAAACTGCTTCAGTTCGGCAACTTGCTCATCAGAAAATTTATCGTAGCTTAAGCGGCCCGAACCGGCACCACCACCGGCAAAGATCAGGTTTTTACCCACTTGTCCGGTGTTATTTGCCAGGCCATCAGGGTGTTTTGGGCCACTTGAATTGAGTAATAAGCGAGCAGTTTCGATAGCCTGTGCTGCGACTACATAGAGCTTTGCATCCACGGCATGTTTTTTACCTTCTTTATCAAGGTATTCAACGGCATTGATTTTACCAGTCTGATCGCTATGAATGTGGGTGACCATAGATTCTGGGCGTAATTCACAGTTACCTGTTTTCATTGCACTATCGATTAATGCTGCACGGGAGCTGCTCTTAGCGCCAGTTGCACAGCCATAGCTGCCACAGAAGCCGCTATAAACACAGGACTTACGATTGAGTGCTGGCTGAGACAGAATGGCTCTGGGCATCGGCATAGAATGAATGCCAAGGCGTTCACAGGCTTTATCAATATGTTGGGCAACAGGGTGTTCAGCGGTTGGCGGGAAGGGAAAATCCTTGCTGCTCCGGGGTTCCTGAAAAGGATGATCAATCACTCGCCCGGAGACACCGACAACTTTTTCAACTTTGTCATAATAAGGTTCCATATCCTCATAGCTTATTGGCCAGTCAACAACATTTGCGCCTGCAATTGGCCCGTAGCTTGAACGCAGTTTAAAGTCATTGGGTTTGAGCCGATGAAAGAAACCGCTCATAAAATTACTGGAACCGCCTACAACATTGCCGTTCCAGAAATTCCAACTGGACTGATAAGTGGGAAACTGACGCCAGCTGCCATCATCATTCTCGATTTCTACCACATGCTGTTCATCTCGGAGATCAGGTGTATAACCACCTCTGAGAGAGGTCTTTAATTCATCTTTAAAATAATCCTGCTCGGTATACCATGGGCCTTTTTCCAGTACCAAAACTTTGTATCCGGCATGGGCAAGGGTATATATAATCGGTCCTGCGCCAGCACCACTGCCAACTACGCAGATATCATAATCATGACTCATTGCTTGTCTCTTAATTATTTATTGATAGAAGCATTTATAAAATTGCTCTATAGCAGCCAATAACGTTTATTTGCCGGGGGATGGGGATCGCCGGCACGGTGTTCTAACCATTGCCAGCCAATACCATCTGGATTTCCACCATAAACAGGATCGGTGAGCAGAGCTTCGAAAAGATAGTTTAAAATATTAATCAGCCAGCGTTTGCCAGCAGCTTCTTTTTCAAACTTTCGTAGTATCAACTCACGTTCTTCAAGTGATAAATTGGAAAAATCAGCGCCGCTGTTTGCACTGTTTTGTTTTGAAAAAGTCTGCAGTAAATGAGTTCCTGATAAAATGAAGGTGACATCATTAGGATCAGTTACCGGGTTACTGAGATAGTCATGTAAATAAGTCAATGCATTGATTTCTACAGCACCGGGGGCACTAGTTTCAGAAGGGAATAAATGATCCTGAACTGTTGCTATGGTCACCCAGTCGGAGTCGCTAAAATTTTTAACTGATGAAAAATTCAGATCAGTCTGAGATTTTGGCGGGGTGATGACTGCATTAACAATTGATGATGCAGAAACAGCAGCCAGAGTGCCGCCACTGCGGAGAATAAAAACCCTTCTATCCATTTATTTTCTCAATTTGTCTGGGATAATATTGTATACATATTTTTGATAAACTACCCTCATTATTGGACATGGGTTAGTGTACTTATTTTATTGTCGGGAGCATCTTGCAGGTTGCCCAATAAATGCCATTGCATTTGCTGAGGCGCTATATAACCCAGTCGCTTATTGAGTTCATCTCGTTCTGAAGTCAAAATAACTGTTCCAGGTACACCAAAGCTGCCATAAAGCATTTGCACATCTGCGGTCGTTTCAATGTCTGCGTTAATGGCGATGTAATTGTCATTGATGATTTTTATGACCTCAGCATCTTTATAGGTGACAGCTTTCATTTTTTTGCAAAACTGGCACCATTCTGCACTGATATCCAGTAATATCAATTTGTTTTCTTTGGCGGCCAGAGCGAATGTTTCATTGGACCATTCATGCCACTTTATTGCTGTCCTGTTCTCTGAGGCAATAGACTGAAGTGAAAACAGAGTAATAACGACTAGCAGTATTAGTTTTGATATAAGGTGCATTAGGTGTCCTGATTTTAGCATTTATGAAATACAATCGTGTGTATTACTAAAGACCTTGTCCGGGGTAAAAAAATTTCACTAACTACTCAGTGTCTTCATCTTGCTTATTTAGATTCAACTGAATTGACAATCCGCTGGTAGCTTTCTAAACGCTGAGCACTGATTTTTCCCTTATCCAGTGCCTCCAGCAGACCACAATTCGGCTCATTCAGGTGTTTGCAATCTCTGAAGCGGCAATAGTGTGTCTGCTCCTGTAATTCAATAAAGCCGTGGATGACATCTTCTTTATTAATAGCCCATAAACCAAACTCCCGAACACCGGGGGAATCAATCAGGCTGGTATGTGGATCAGAATCTGACTGCTGATTTTGTATGTGATAAAGCCGAGACACACTGGTTGTATGAGTGCCCTTATTGGTAGCAAGGGAGACTTCACCTTCTTTGATATGTGCATCAGGAAGCAAGGCGTTAATGATAGATGATTTCCCCACACCGGACTGGCCGACAAAAACACTGACTTGCCCCTCAAGTTGTTTCAGTAAATCATCCATACCATCCTGGCTTTTAGCACTGGTATAGATAATGGGGTAACCGATGTCCTGATAAACTTTAAGGCGTTGTTCCAGTCTGTTTCGCTCCTCATCAGAGAGAGTGTCAATTTTATTTAACATCAGAACTGGTTGAATATTTGACAGCTCAGCAGCCACCAGGTAGCGATCAATCAGGCCTTCATTGAGTTCAGGAATAGGGGATGTGACGATCAGAAGCTGGTCAATATTTGCTGCAACCGGTTTCATCTGGGAGGTGAAATCAGGTCGGGCGAGTACGGTTTTTCGTGGTTTTAATGCCGTGACGACACCTTGTACCTGTTCATCTTCGGGAAGATTCTGAAGCTTCTGCCAGACGATTTTATCACCACACACAAGGGTTTCAATATTCTGCCTGAGGGCACAACGTATAATATGACCGCTGCTCTGAGCTTCTATATCCAGAGTTGCACCAAAATGGCTTACAATGGTGCCGCTGTGAAGTATTTCATCCAGTTGACCAAACTTTTCAGACAGATTTTGTTGTTTGTTTTTGACCCGTGCCAGGCGCTCATCCTGGATCTTTTGAATGCGCCATTGCTGCCTTCGGTTTAACTTACGCCCGGCCATAGAAACCGGCTGCAGTTGATATAGAAATCATTTAAGTTTATAGAAACTGGTATTCAGGTATTCAACTACATCTTCAACCTGATCATCGGGCCAGGAAACGCCAACTGTTGTTTTACAGCGAGTTACCTGACTTTTCAGGCCAGCAAGTGAATTGACTCGGCGGTCAGGGCGGGTATAAATCAAATCAGGATTACCATCCATCAGTGATGTGTGACAAGACTGGCAATTGGCATTATGAAGATCTTTGCCATGTGCTGGATTTGCAGCCAGTGATGACTGGCTCAAAAGTAAAATAAAAGGGAAACATAATAGCGTCTGCGCTGGTAGAAATTTCATATTGAGTTCCTGTTAATGTCTGTTTAAATGAGCAATTCTTACCGGTGCCGGCGGGTGAGAATCATAATAAGCTGAATGCAGCGGATCAGGTGTTAATGTGTTGGCATTTTCTTTGTAAAGTTTTACCAGAGCATCAATTAACTTATTGGCATCAGCTTGTTGTGCCGCATAATCATCCGCCTCAAACTCATGTTTACGGCTTATCATAGCGCTAATGGGACTAAGAAAAAAGGTAAATGCAGGTGATGCAATACTGAATAAGACCAGCGCTGCATAAATAGAGGGTGTGGTCATACCTAAACCATTATAAAACCATAATTGCTGCATTAACCAGCCGAGCACTGCAAATCCGGCAAGCGTCATGAAGGTCATGGATATAAGGCGCTTCACAATGTGTTTTTTCTTAAAATGCCCCAGCTCATGGGCTAAAACTGCTTCGACTTCCTCTTCGTCAAGCGAGTCAAGCAGGTTATCAAAAAAAACAATTTGTTTATTATTGCCCAGACCAGTGAAGTAAGCATTCCCGTGACTGGAACGTCTGGAACCATCCATGACCAGAATGCCCTTGCTGAGAAAGCCGCAGCGAGTCATTAACTGTTCTATCCGTGCTTTTAGAGATTCATCTTCAAGTTCGGTGAATTTATTAAAAATAGGGGCAATAAATGCCGGGTATGCCCACATCATAAAAAAGCTAAATCCCATCCAGACAGCCCAGGCATAAGCCCACCAGAACTCTCCAGCACTACCCATTAGCCAGAGTATGACCATAATAAGTGGGATGCCGATAACCAGTCCAAGAATTGTTTGTTTAATAAAATCGACCAGCCAAATTTTAAAGGTGGTTCGATTAAAGCCGAATTTTTCTTCCAGAACAAAGGTATTATACAGTCCCAGGGGAATATCAAAGATTGAAGAGATAAAACCCATGAGTAAAATAAAAACAACACCAGCATAAAGTGGTTCAAACTGGTAAGTTCGGATAAATTGATCAAGGTATTCCAGGCCACCGCCCAAAGTCCAGATGAAAATCAAAACTGTGCCGATGAGGAGTTCAATCTTGCCCAGTTTTTCCTTTGCAATGGTGTAATCTGCTGCTTTCTGGTGTTCTTCCAGAGTGATCTTTTTAGCAAAGGCATCTGGTGTTTTTTCCCGATGAGTAGTGACATAATTTATCTGCCTTTGAGACAACCAAAAGTGGATAAGAGCAGATAAAATGACCATAATGATAAAAATTGTGCTAAAAAGAGGCATAAACTTCCAATGAGTGGTTTTCTAACTATGAACTAGTCGGGTATATTAAAATTGCTTTGTTGGCTATAATTATACCCAGAATTTACAAAAGTTAATATAAAAGTTAATTAAAAAAATGAGTACTAAATGACACAAGACCAACGTAATCTTATCTGGGTTGATCTGGAAATGACCGGACTTGAGCCGCAAACGGATCGAATCATTGAAATTGCTACAATTGTCACGGACGCGGAATTAAATATTTTGGCAGAAGGACCGGTTCTGGCAATCCATCAGTCTGATGAAACTATGGCTAAAATGGATGAATGGAATACTACTCATCATGGACAGTCTGGCTTAACAGAACGAGTTAAAAACAGCCATATAAATGAATCGGCTGCCATTGCACAAACCATTGAGTTTTTGCAGCAATATGTAGGCAAAGGGGTTTCACCGATGTGCGGCAATAGTATTTGCCAGGATCGCCGTTTTATGGCACGTTGGATGCCTGATCTGGAGGAATATTTTCACTATCGTAATTTTGATGTCAGTACCCTGAAAGAATTAGCAAGACGCTGGTATCCCGAAGTGATGGGTGGTTATCAGAAAAAGGGCGCTCATCTGGCATTGGATGATATTCGTGAATCCATTGAAGAAATGATTTATTATCGAAAAACCATCTTAAAATAAATTTTTGTCGATACCCGGCATATCACAAAATGAAACATATGCTCACATCGATTTTTATGATCGCTATCACTGTGTATCTCGGGCTGGGGGCAATCTTGTATTTTTCCCAGAGGGCATTGATTTATTTCCCCACAACTGAAAGTGAAGGAAGTGGGCTTGATGTGAGGATTTTTGAACATCAGGGGGTGCAAATAAAGGTTTTTGTTTTGAATCCGGGGAAAGAAAATGCGGTGATTTATTTTGGCGGGAACTCTGAAACCGTCGAGTTTAATGCCGATGATCTTAGTAATACTTTGCCTGAGCATAGCATTTACCTGATAAATTACCGTGGTTATGGCGGCAGCACCGGTACACCGCAAGAATCTGCATTCTACGCAGATGCATTAATGGTTTATGATCATATTGTGCCGGATCACAAGTCTATTGCAGTTATTGGACGCAGCCTTGGCAGTGGGGTGGCTACATTACTTGCATCAAAAAGAGCAGTTGATAAACTTGTTTTGGTCACACCATTTGATAGTCTGGAACAGGTGGCGAAAAAACACTATCCTATCTACCCAATTCCCTTACTATTAAAGGATAAATTTGACTCTGCTGGCAGAGCCGCACTCATCAATTCGGACACGCTATTACTTATCGCTGAGAATGACAACGTGGTTAAACCAGAGCATGCTTATGCACTGGCAACGGCATTTACTCATAAACCTGTCAATCTCATCGTTATCTCCGAAGCGGAACACAATACTATCTCGGCATTTTCTCTTTATTATGAGCACATCAAACGCTTTATTGAGCAGTGAGCTATGGTAAAAATAATTAAGGCATTAAGCCTGTTGCAGCAAGCGGGCGATCCTTTGCAACTCATTTACCTGCAACTGATTTTTTGCCGCATATTCCAAAGCTCTTGAGAGTCTGTCCGGTGCTGAACGGCCCATGCATTTATGGGCAAGATCACCATTTATTGCCTCAACCATTGCTTCCACAAGACGTTCACGGTCATGTTCCTGAGCGGTCATATGGTTTTGTATTGTTAAAACATCATTAATGACGTTTAAGGCTAATTTTCGATTTTCATTCCACAAAGAATTGACATCGCCGCCCACTTCCAGGCCTGTGATGTTGGTGGTTAAAATATACAAATTTTTACGCACCAGCTCAAATAACATTTCGTTATCATCTTTAACTACCCAGGCGGGGATATCCAGAGTTGCTAATGCTTCTTTAATAAGGTTCGCATGTGGGCCTATTATTGGTGAGGCAACCAGAACTTTATAATCCTGGCCTTTTTTCTTCTCAAACCAGACCGAAATAACTGTAGGATTGATAAGATGATGTTTTTTCCAGTCATCGGGCAATAGTTCATTTTGCAAAAGAGTGGTTTTATTTTTCCAGTCATCAGGAAGCTGTTCAAGTACTGAGTCCAGATCCTTTTCTCCCACAGCAACCAGAACCATCTCAGGTTCATTTATCTGGCTGGCTGTTTCACTGATGTTCATTGAACGGGTGATGGGGATAACAGGATAACCTGCTCGTAACAGACCCCGGGTGAAGACGCCGGACATTTCACCAATACCTATAACAACAATGGTTTTTTTCATAGCAGCCCTTTTTAAAAAATGTTTGTTATCAGCTGTCAGGTGATGCCATTAAATGTTCAACTATTTTTTCCACCAGTTCATGGGGAACAAATTTTGACAGGATATCATTGGCACCACAAGCAGTCGCTTTTTTCATGTTCATTGTGCCATTGAGAGAGGTATGCATCAATACATGGATATCTTTAAATTTATCTAATTTTCTTGCTTGTGTGACAAAAGTATAACCATCCATTTCAGGCATTTCAATATCTGAAATGATCATTGAGATGGGTTCCATTGTGTGGGGATCACCATTTTGATAATCTTTAAGAATATCCAGAGCCATTTTGCCGTCACTGGCAGAAATATGCTGGAGACCAATTTTTTCCAGAGAAGCAATAGTCTGTTTTATTGCCATGGAAGAGTCATCAACAATCATAACTAATTTGCCAAATACAGCTTCTAATTTTGATTTCTCAATGTTTAATTCTTCATTATGAGGGGATTCAAATCCAAGTATCTCGGCAAGTACTTTTTCAATATCAAGCAACTGGACAAGTTCATCTTCGATGAGAGTCACTCCCGTGGTGTAACTGTTAAGGCGGGTTCCACTGGCTGGAGGTGAGATATCTTTCCAGTCACATAATACAATTTTATCAACTCCGCTGATCCATAAACCCTGATGTGATCGGTTAATTTCCGTTGTTATAACTGAACCTTGCTGGATCTGCTCTTTGGATAAAATTCGATGTGTTGAACTGATGGCTTTTGCCAGATCAATAATAGGTAATGTATCATCACGTAATTCTGCCACGCCCAGAACATTAGCACTTTGGTTGGGCAGATTATGCAGAGGAGGACAAGGTATGACTTCCTTTATTTTGAGTACATTGATACCAAAGCGGCGCTTTCCTCCAAGGTAAAATAAGAGTAATTCAAGACGATTTGAGTTATTTAAAATTGAGGCCACGAGAATTTTCTCCAGAAATAATGTAATGAGTATATGCTATATAAAATATAGCGTCTTGATAAAGAAAAACTTTATTCAGCACGGTTTGGCCTTCTCAGCGGCTTGACAGGAAAAAGCTCATCAAGAAAAACAGACTTGCCTTCGCCTGTGACGATTCGACAGTGGTGACGGCCTAATTCTCTTGGTTCTCTGACCCCGCATGAGTGTGCAATCATACCAATTTCATGACAAATGTTTTCTACATATTGCTTAACACGTATTGCCTTAACTTCTGGATTCAATCCTTGCTGCAGGCGTGGATCGTGCGTGGTAATACCCGTTGGACAGGTATTTTTGTTGCAGTGTAAGGCCTGAATGCAACCTAATGCAAACATAAATCCACGTGCAGAGACTATAAAATCAGCACCGACACAGATGGCCCAGGCAATATCAGATGGATTAATCAGTTTTCCCGAAGTAATGACTTTAATTCTGTCCTTTAAACCTTCTTCAATGAGTTTATTAACGACAATGGGTAAACTTTCCCGAATACCAAGTCCCATATGATCCATCAGACTCACTGGGGCGGCACCTGTACCACCATCGGCGCTGTCAATGGTAATAAAATCAGGGGCACTTTCAATGCCGCGGGCATGAATTTCACTGAATAGATCATCAAGCCAGCCATAACTTCCTATAACAGTTTTAAATCCTACGGGTTTTCCGGTAACTTTTCGTACATGTTCAATCATATCAAGTAAATCACCGATAGAGGTGATGTCTTCATGCCGATTGGGGCTGATGGAATCCTCACCCTGTGTGATGCCTCGTATTTCTGAGATTTCTTCAGTGACTTTAGGGCCTGGAAGTATACCGCCTTTACCTGGTTTGGCCCCCTGACTCAATTTAATTTCAAACATTTTCACCTGTTTGTGAGCTGCGACCAGGCGTAATTTTTCATCACTAAAATTTCCGACCTTATCACGGACGCCATATTTAGCTGTGCCGATTTGAAAAACCAGATCGCCACCGCCTTCAAGATGATAGGGTGATAATCCGCCTTCTCCGGTATTCATCCAGCAACCTGAGAGTCTTGCTCCATTTGACAGGGCTAGTACTGCAGGTTTGGACAATGCCCCAAATGACATACCGGAAATATTGAAAATGGATTTTGCCAGATAGGGATGCTCGCAGTGTTCGCCTATAAGAACGGGTTTTATACTGGTTGCGTCTCTACCCAGTGTTGGAAAGGGGCAATTAACAAAAATCACAGAGCCCTTATTACTGATATTATGGGTGGATCCAAAAGCAGTTGTGGTATCAATATTTTTTGCTGCCCGATAGACCCAGGAACGCTGTGCTCTGTTAAAGGGCAGTTCTTCCCGATCCATAGAGAAAAAATATTGACGAAAAAAACCGCCCAGAGTTTCAAAAAAGTATCTAAAATGGCTGACTACCGGGTAGTTACGTCGCAGCGCCTGCTTTGTCTGAGTTACGTCAAGTATGAAGGTAATGATGATGGCCAGAATAATCAGGCCCAGAGTGACAACAAACAGGCCTGAGGCGATATTTATTCCGGACTGAACCAGATCAATATGTTCTTCTTTAATCACTGAATGTTTCCCTCAGTTTTTAAAATTAAATTGAGCAACTGATGTTGCCCAGGCGCTCAGTTAATTTGTTGTTTTCAGCGTAGTCAATTGGCACCACGATCAAGGAGGGGCCCTCTGTGGCAAAGGCATTTTCCAGAGCAGTGCTAACATCAGTACTGTCTTTTACTGGGTGGTAACTCCAGCCAAAGGCACCTGATAATTGCTGCCAGTCAGGATTATTAAAGGCCAGATCCGTATGACGGCCGAATTGATTTTCCTGTTTCCAGGCGATTAAACCATAGGCATGGTCTTCCCAGATCATAACGACAATATTGCTGTTAAAACGACGGATGGTTTCCATTTCCTGAACATTCATTAAAAAGCCGGCATCACCGCAAATGGCCAGAATTTTTTGCTCTGGAAAGACGATTTTTGCAGCAAAGGCACCTGGCAATGCAAAACCCATGGAACAAAAGCCATTGGGTATCAGACAAGTATTGGGGGAGTGACATTGATAGTGACGAGCAATCCACATTTTATGAGCCCCGACGTCTGAGAGTAAAATATCATCTTTTCCTAAAAATTGGCGGACATCCCAAAGTACTTTTTGCGGCTTGACTCGATCTTTGCTTTCATCATCTTTATAGATTGCTAATTCCTTAGCCATATCACGACGTACTGCAGTCTGCTGCTGCAGATTAAAGATTAATGAACGTTCTTTAAGATAGTGATCCAGACGCTCATTAAGCATCCATAAAGTATGAGCCAGATCGCCAATGACTTCAATTTCAGGGTGGTAATTACTGTCAATTTCAGTAGGTAAAAAATCAGCATGAATAACGTTCTTAGTACCATCAGGATTCCACAGGCGCGGATGATATTCGACCATATCATAACCCAGCGTAATCACCAGATCGGCTGAATCAATGGCACAGGCAATTAAGTCTTTAGATTGTAAACCGATGGTATACAGACAATAATCGGCATCCATATCAACGCTGCCTTTGGCCATAAAGGTGCTGACTACACCAATGCCGGTTTTCTCACAGAACTGGCGCAATTGTTTACTGGCTCGTTTTCTGATACAGCCATTGCCCGCTATGATTATTGGCCTTTGTGCCTGTATGATTCGATCAAAAGCTTTACTCAGAATCTTGTCGTCAGCAACCGGGCGACGAAAACGGCGTGGTATGATCGGCTTTAAATCGGTGTCTTGTTTCGCCAGATCTTCGGGTAATTCAATTAATACAGCGCCCGGTTTTTCAGTTCGGGCAATGCGTACCGCTTTACGTACAATTTCAGGGATATTATCCGGGTGCAAAATAGTGGTGGCCCATTTTGTCACTGGCTCAAACATGTGCACCACATCCATGATCTGATGTGATTCCTTATGCTGGCGAGTAGAAGCGCCTTGCCCGGTCAGTACAATCATTGGCGCATGATCCATGTTAGAATCTGCAACGCCGGTAATTAAATTAGTGGCTCCCGGGCCTAACGTACCAAGACAGCCGGCAGGATTTCCAGTGAGCCGACCATAAGCTTCGGCCATAAATGCTGCACCTTGTTCATGGCGGGTGAGAATGAATGTTATTTTTTCTGATTTTTCTAAAGACATCATGAAGTCGGCATTTTCTTCCCCCGGCACACCAAAAATATATTCAATACCTTCTTCTTCAAGACATTGTACAAATAAATCAGAAGCTTTCATTCCGTTTCTCGCTATTCTTGTGACTAAAAATTTAAGTTACTTAAAAGTATAGTGAGGAAAATGAAAATTTGTATGTAAATACTAATTTATTATAGAAATATGCATTTTTTTAATGTTAGCTATGTGACCATAGTACTTATTCAGGATGTTTTAAAACCAGGAGAAAAAGAAGGGGATTACTCAGAGTACTTTACGTGAATATCAATAAAAAATAATTGTTAGAGGGGTTATAAAAATTACAGTCTCCAGGCTTATGTATTGCGCCAACTCATGATCTCACTCGTTTATTATCCCAGTCAACTATGTCACAGCCAGGCATTGGTTTGGCAATAAAGTAACCCTGAGCTATATCACAACCCAATTTGGTGAGGAGCTCCCATGTAGCCTGATCTTCAATCCCTTCAGCAACGACAGCCATGCCGAGTTCATGGCCTAATAAGATAGTCATTTTTACAATTGCCAGAGCTTCTTTATCTGTAGTAGCTCTCATAACAAAAGACTGATCGATTTTCATTTCAGAAAAAGGAATGCGATGCAGTTGAACTAATGATGAATAGCCTGTACCAAAATCATCAATTGAGAGTTTTACTTTCTTCATCCTAAGGCGGGTCAGAATATCCAGGGATTTAATCAACTCTTGCATCAAAGTTGTTTCAGTTACTTCTAAGGTTATCTGATCAGTTCCAAGGCCATATTTATTGATATTATCAGCAATCCATTCCGGCAGATTGAGATCTTTAAAATTGCAGGGTGCCATATTAATGGCAATATTTGTTTTCAAGCCCTCATTAAGCCATTGTGATGTTCTTTTAAATGATTGTTGAAGAACTTCTGTTGACAGCATATCCATCAGCCCGGCGGCTTCAGCGAGAGGAATTATAATATCAGCTCCCAGCAGCCCACGTTCAGGATGATTCCAGCGGATCAGAGCTTCAACACCTGCTAAAGAATTATTAGAAAAATTAATTTTTGGTTGAAAAAAAGGTTCTAATTCATCGTTTCTGAATGCATTATGCAACTCCTCTTCAGTGGGCAATTCCACAAAGCTGGAGATTTCAAGTAAAGCATCTTTATCCGTAAATACAATTGAGCCGAGTAAATCTTCCAGATCGGAGTAGCGGATCGGCTTGGTTAATGTTCCAACAACATGCAGCCCCTGTTCAGATGCTAGTTTTTGCGCAGAATGAAGTACTCCCTTATCATAACCGCTGATAAGGATAATTGAGGCATTTGAACCAAGATTAGCAATGACTCTTAATAGTTCCACACCATCACGTTCCGGCATGACTAAATCAAGAACAATAACATCAAGGTTATCAGAATATAGCTGCTCAAAATGATCAGGACGATGTGTAGCAACGGCATCATAATCCATTTCATATGCAACATCGCGTATAAATGCACCGATTTCCGGTTCATCATCAATTACCAGCAGTTTTCTTTTCTGTGCCTTTGTTTTGTCGATCATAATCTTGACTATTCACGTTAATATTATCCATCCAATAGTTCTTTAACGCTTTTTATTAGATTTTCTCTACTATAAGGCTTGGTAAGCAACTTAGCAATAATTCTGTCCTGTCCTTTTTTGGCAGCAACCTTTTTTGTAAATCCAGATGTAAGCAATACCTTAAGGTGTGGATGTTTTTCACACGCCTGTTCTGCCAGTTCATAGCCATTCATTCTTCCAGGCATTACAACGTCACTGAATAATAAGTCAATGGATGGATTAGATTCAAGGATTGCTAATGCTTCTGCTCCTCTACTTGCGGTATAAACCCGGCAACCAATTTCCTCCAGATAATCTTTAGCAAGATCGAGTAAATCTACTTCGTCATCAACTATCAAAATAGTTTCATTTCTCTGTAAAGGTATATTATTTTCATGCAAAGTTTCTCCTGGTTCTTTTCTCTGCTCTGCTGAGCGGGGTAAATAGAGTCTAAAGGTTGTACCGATCCCCTTTTCTGAATAAGCCTTAATATATCCCCCGGAGCGTTGCACAAAACCATAGACCATACTGAGTCCAAGCCCCGTACCTTTATCTGCAGGCTTTGTTGTAAAAAAAGGTTCAAAAATATGTTCAATATTTTCATTAGCAATACCACCACCAGTATCACTAACAGCAAGTTGCAGGTAATCACCCGGAGCAACGCCAGGATTTAATTCAGTATAATTTGAATCCAGTTGCTTGTTGACTGTTTCAATGGTGAGGTTTCCACCCTGCGGCATCGCATCTCTGGCATTAAGGATAAGATTCACCAGAGCATCTTCAAAATCCCCTGGATCAATTTGAGTCAGCCAGGGGGATTCATTTAGCTGCAATTCGACTTCTACCTCTGGCGTCACTGAACGAGCAATCAGACTATCCATGGCCAATATAATCTGATTAATATCACAAGGATGTTTTTCCTGAGAGTGTCTACGTGAAAATCCCAGCAGCTGTTTTGTCAGGTCAGCAGCGCGTAAAGAAGCTTTTGATGCAGAGTTTACACGTTTAAGGGATTTTTCATCTTCAGCAAGCAGACGTTTAAGAAAGTCCAGATTACCAATAATAATACTTAAAAGATTATTAAAATCATGGGCAATACCACCAGTAAGCTGGCCAATAGCATCCATTTTCTGAGCACGTCGCAAGGCATGCTCTCCCTTTTTTCGATCGGTTATATCTTGAATAACACCTCTCAAACTAATAGCATTATTATTTTTATCAAACACCTGATTAGCCTGACAGTCAATCCAGCGTGTCTCTCCATCAGGACGAATAATACGATACTCCATATGATGCTTATGATTGCCTTTTTGTGCACATGTCAGGGATGAAAGCACATCGTCCCTGTCTTCAGGGTGTATTACACTAGCCAATAATTCGGGGCTAACACAATCTGTAGCATCTATCCCAAGTATTTGAAATACCTCATCCGACCAGACTACCTTCATGGTTTCAGGATTAAGTTCCCAGTTACCAATGTGTGCCATTGCCTGGGCTTCTCTGAGTAAAGTTTCACTACGATGTAGTGAATATTCTGCTTTTTTACGTTCAGTAATATCCCGACTAATACCAATCAGTCCAAGAGTTTTACCATCAGAACTCAGATAGGGCGTTTTAAGCGTATCTAGCAGAACCAGGCGCCCATCAGGATAATTTACCCATTCTTCATTGCGCTGAGCCTCTCCACTTGCCAGCATTTGTTGATCCCTTTTACGAAAAACATCAGCCATATCTTTTGCAAAAAAATCCAGATCAGTATGATCAATAAGTTCAGATTGTTTGTGCCCGATAAAGTCTTCAAATGCCTGGTTACATCCCAGGTAAACACTTTCATTATTCTTATAAAATATTAAATCTGGAATAGAATTAAGCATTGACGTTAGCAAAGAGCGTTCAAGCATTTGCTGTTTTTGAGTCTGTTGCAAAGCTTTGTAGGCTGTTTCCCGCTCATCAGTACTCTTCATCAAACGTTCATTCAAAGTTTTAAGTGTAAAAAAACGCCAGCCAAGCAGACTCACCAGCAACAGGAAAAGTAAAAAACTCATCGCAATAAATACTCGCCGCACGTTCCAGAATGGTTGAGCTTTACCATACCATTTTTGATAATCAATGAGATATTGGTTTGAGTGAGTGTAGATATTAATGGCTGAATTTAATTGTTTAGCCAGCAGTTCATCAGTTTTACGCATTAAAAAACCACGCTTAAGTTCCATTAATGGTTTGCCAACTACCTTAAGATAATCATTACCAAGATTCATGATATACATTTTTTTCTTTAGTACCGGTTCAGGAAAAACAAAAGCATCTACATCACCAGCCATAAGCTGAAACAGAGCCGAATCTATATTTTGAAAACGAACTAATTCTATATCACTCATATCACTAAGCCGGGTTTCTGCTGCACTTTTATCAATGACAGCGACTCGATGGCCAGGCAAAGAATCTATTCCTTTGATATTGTGGTTGCTGGAGCGCACAAAACAGGAAACAGGGATTGTTTCAATTTTTTCTGTAAATAAGAATTCTTCACTGCGAACCGAACTAATACCAATACCAGGTATAAGATCCGCCTGATTACTACGCACGGCCTGCATTGCAGCTGCCCAGTTTTCAACGTGTAGATATTCAATTGTTAAGCCACTCTGTTGTGCTACATTTTCAAGAATATCAATAGCAAAGCCCTCAGGAACACCTGATTTATTACGACTATAAAGTGGTGGAAAATCATTTAGAATGGCAGCAGTGATCACTCTGCTTCCAGTCGTTACTTCAGAACCAGAAGCAAAAGTAAATACAGGTATTAAGAGGACAAATAATAATCCTCTCAACCAGCTATTATTAATATTATCATTCATCCAATACATCTCGAATTCGCTGAGCCAGTTCTACCTTACTATACGGTTTGCTTAATAAAGTAACAGAAAAACGTGCCTGTCCATTTTTTGAAACTGCCTTTTTGGTGAACCCTGACGTCAATAGTACTTTCAATGTTGTTATTTTTACTACTGCCAGCTCTGCCAGTTCATAGCCATTTACGCCGCCCGGCATAACAACGTCACTAAACAGCAGATCGATACTCCCGTTTTCATTTAATATTTTTAATGCTTCTTCACCATTGTGTGCAATAATTGTCTGATACCCAAGCGCTATAAGATTTTTCTCAGCAAGTTCAAGAAGATCTTTTTCATCATCAACAATTAAAATAGTTTCAGTTCCTTTAGCTAAAACTATTTTTTTATCCATTGTTGAGTCAGACTTGTGCGCTTCATTGTAGGAGCGGGGGAGATAAATACGAATAGACGTACCGATATCAGGTTCGGAGTAGGCTTTGATATAGCCATGAGAGCGCTGCACAAAGCCATAAACCATACTCATCCCAAGACCAGTACCCTTACCTTCTTCTTTAGTGGTAAAAAAGGGCTCAAAAATATGTTCCAGAACCTCAGTAGAAATACCATTACCATTATCACTTACTGCAAGTTGTACATAATCACCTTGTTCTATTACTGGATTTTGCTCTTCATAGATGGCATCAAGAACTTGATTAGAGGTTTCAATCGTTAGCTTACCACCATCAGGCATAGCGTCCCGTGCATTGAGTATAAGGTTAAGCAGTGCATTTTGTAGATCGCCCTTATCGATTTCAGTTGTCCAGAGTTCATTTGAAAATTGAAATTCCACCTCTACTTCAGGTGTTACTGAACGGGCAATAAAACTCTCCATTGCCAGTATCACCTGATTCAAATCAGTTGCACTAATATTTTTTGGTTCCCTTCTTGAGAAGCCAAGCAGCTGTTTAGTCAGATCAGCTGCACGCAGGGCTGCTTTTTGTGTTGTATGAATCCGTTTTTTTGCATTCTCATTATCCAGAACCATACGTTGCAGAAAATCAAGATTGCCAAGAATAATGCCTAATAAATTATTGAAGTCATGTGCAATACCACCTGTTAACTGACCAACAGCTTCCATCTTTTGAGCTCTGCGCAAGCTTTCTTCGTTTTTTAATCGCTCAGTAATATCAAGGAAGGTTGCTACCGCCCCGACAACCATGCCATCACGCCAAATAGGATAAGCTGAGAACTCTACTGGAAAGCTAGTACCATCCTTGCGCCAGAAGATATCTTCAATTGTGTGGCTTGCTTCACCATAACGCCAGGCTCTGGCAATAAGGCACTCATCCAGTGTGCGTGGAGTTCCATCTGCTTTAGTATGATGGATTATCGGATGCAACTCCTTGCTAATCAATTCAGTTGCATCCTGATAACCTAGCATGCGCAGACAGGTCGGGTTGATAAGAGTTGCATGTCCTTGTTTATCCAGACCATAAATTGCTTCTGCAGTGGAATTAAGCAAATCTCTGATTTGCTGCTCACTTTCTCGAAGCAAAGATTCAGCTTTCTGGCGCTGTTCTGCCATATTATTAAATGCTATGGCAAGATCAGACATTTCATCATGTCCTTTAACGGGGGCACGAATATCATAATTCCCACTGGCCAGTTCACCTGCGACTTTTTGCAATACAATCATGTGTCGTATAACCAGTTTGTTCAGCAGCCATGCGCCAAAGGCAAAAGTAATAACAAAACCAAACAAATGGCCAATTGATTCAGAAATTCGCTGAGCATTTATTTCATCCTCAATAAGATAAGCAGGGAGTTTAATACTCATCAGGCCACGCAGTTCTCCAAGCTTATAATTGTATGATGAGGTGTAAAGTTCTTTGATTGTCTGAGGTGATTCATCTCGACTGCCATGGCATTTCAAACAATATTCTTCAATCCAGATAGGGCTTGAAAAATGATAAAAGGATTGCCCTTGTTCATTTTTAAAGCTGGCCAGGTGTTCTTTTTCTGAAGGGTTGGCTCGAAAAAAAGCCATTGCATCCAGCTCAACCTTATCGGCCTGATTATTTGGATTGCGCGGTTGGTCAGAGACATTATTAAAAGTCAGCCCGCTATTGCTCCAGTTCAAAAAATCATTTGAGATACGGTTCATGGCATGAGCGGGTAGAAAGCCGAGGGTGTTTCGGCTCAGCGGTAAACCACTTTGGATAAATTGCTTAAGATAGATTCGACGGGTGGCCATCAGGATCCCCCGGATCTCCAATGCATTCTTTCGAAGTTCTACTAATGTCTGCTCTTGAGTTTGTCGATATCCAATGATTTCCACCAGAGTAAAACTGACAACTAACACAAGACCGAAAGAAAGCAGTAATTTTGACTGGAGTTTCATTCTTTAGACCTGTTAGTCTGAATAGTAAACTAATAATAGTAGCCATTCAGATATTGGTCAATAGTATAGGTGTTGCTTATTTACAAGCACAAACAGTCTAAGTATTCACATCTCTGGATATTAAATAAAAATTTTTTGAAGTAACTGCCCAAGGTCATTTAGAGAAAAAGGTTTAGTAAGGGAACCTTCAATATGACAACCCTGATTTTTCCCGATTAATTTTGTCATTTTAATATAATCACTATAGCCGCTAATAATAATGATCGAAGCATCAGAGCCTTTTTTTCCAATCCATTGAAGCAGTTCAATACCATCCATGTCAGGCATTACAATATCCAAAACAATTACATCAGGTTGTTCTTTAAGATAAGTTTTTTGAAATTCACTGACAGTAGTGGTCACCGCTGTATCGAAACCCATTGAAGAACCTACATCGCCAATTAGCTCAGCCATATCCGGCTCATCATCAATAACAAGAAGTAATGGCTTTGTCATGAGTGTTTCCGTTTTATATTTTGACAATAAGAATCATACCATATTGAAAATATCAGTATAGTAATCAAGGCCACTGAGAGTAGGGTGCTGAGACAAACTTAAGTCACCGAAAAGTCAAATAAAATAACAGCTATTTCTGTTCAGTCTGAAAATAAATCAGGGCAATCTACATGAGGATAGAAGCATAATTTGGAAAGGACATAGTACGCTTAACTTGTCGATATTCAGGTATATCCCTCCCTTAAATCTGGTTTAAACAGAAAAATGAAATGGTTACTGTAATTTTTTTTGAAGATAAATTGATCATTTGGCTTTAAACTTGGTAAATAAAAATCACTACTTGTTAAACCAGTTGTGAGACCACTCAAAATTTGAAGGTACTTCTGTAAAGTCCATTTAACACACTAATTCCTCGATGCAGTAACAATTTAAAGCAACGTTAAATTTTTAAAAGACCATCCACACATTTCAAAGAGATAAAAACTAAACAACATACTAAATTGACTGATGGTACTATCTTGTGGTACTGTTTTTAAATGAAGCGCAAACATCAAAAAACACTAGAAGCCATTTTCTCGCATCCAGTAAGTGCAAATATTAAATGGCATGATATTGAGTCATTGTTAATAGCCATTGATGCGGAGTTAACTGAAAGAGAAGGTTCTCGTGTTGAAGTTTTTCTGTTTGGTGAAGTCCGTGTATTCCATCGACCTCACCCCGCCCTGATACTGATAAGGGAGCAGTTGCAAGTATTCGACAATGGTTTAGAGACAATGAGGTAACACCATGATGAATTTAATGGAAATTAATGGCTATCGAGCTACCATAAAATATGATCCAGAAATTGAAATGTTTCGGGGTGAATTTATTAGTTTAAATGGCGGAGCAGATTTTTACGCTAGTAATATTGAGGATTTAAAGAAAGAGGGTTTAATTTCACTCAAAGTTTTTCTTAAAGCATGTGAAGAAAGAAATATTGAACCAAGAAAAGAATATTCGGGGAAATTTAATGTCCGAGTACCTACAAAGCTACATGCAGACATTGCAACTAAAGCAAGTGCCGAAGGAAAAAGCCTGAATCAATGGGTGGTAGATACTTTAAATAAAGCATCACACGCTTAGAGGGTATGGCTTGTTAAGCGTTAGTAGTAGAGTGTATGGGCTTCTTGACTATTTATGATTTGGAGCGTTGATTAACAATTTTCCTGTTGTAATAATCTATATATGAAATATATAGATTATTACAAGACAAGTTTAACGTTGCCTTAAGTTTTTTAAAAGTTGAGTGAAAAATGACAAAGCCGAATTGTTTTACACCCTCGTTATATTTTAAGAGTGAGCAATGAAATTAACTATTTACCAAATTGATGCGTTTGCTGAAAAGCAATTCGAGGGAAATCCCGCGGCGGTAGTTCCATTAGAAGAATGGCTGCCAGATCCTGTAATGCAGGCAATAGCAGAGGAAAATAATCTTTCTGAAACAACATTTTTTGTTCCCATAAAAAATGGTTTTCATATTCGCTGGTTTACACCGAATAAAGAAGTAAAGCTATGTGGGCATGCTACATTAGCTAGCGCTTATGTTTTATTCAATATTTTGGGCTGCAAGAAAAGCGTATTGTCATTTGAGTCGTTATCTGGTGTGCTGCTCGTATCTAAAATAGATAACTTGTTAACCCTGGATTTCCCGGCTCAACCTCCTGAAATATGCAGTACCCCGTCATTACTTTCATCAGGTTTAGGAAAAACACCCTTAGAATGTTTAAAACATGATGATTATATTGCTGTCTTCGAAAAAGAAGAGGATGTATTGAATATTATGCCCAATCACGAAGCTTTGAAAAAACTTGGTCTCCGTGGAGTTATCGCTACTGCGCCGTCATCTGAATTTGATTTTATTGTTCGGTTTTTTGCGCCAAAATTTGGTGTCCCTGAAGATCCAGTAACAGGCTCTGCATATACACAACTTATACCGTACTGGTCGGGTAAGCTGGGGAAATCGGAATTTCGCGCGAAGCAAGTCTCCAGTCGTGGTGGCAAGCTTCTTTGTGAGCTTAAAGGTGATAGGGTGTTGATATCAGGTAATGCAGTTACTTATATGGAAGGCAGCATTGAAATCAAAACATAACATAACAAATCAATTTATGTTGCCTACGGCTGGACTTCACTATCGGTCGGTTCATTATTAAAGTGTTATGTTTGAAGCGCAGATATTAGCCCCAGGTTTTTATTAAATGGTTTAAAATCCCTATCCGAAAAAAGGAGTTGAATTTTATTTTCAATGCAATAAGTAGCTATTATAGTGTCTATTGTTTTTCTGATAGTTATCCCTTGTTTCCTTAGAGTTCGATAATTATCAGCACTTTTTAACGCAATATCTTTGTTTGAAAGTTGGCAAACTGCTAGTGAAGAAAATAGTTGTTTGGCATTTCTATAGTCCTTGTTATTTCTAAACCCTTGCAGTACTTCAGTTAAAATCAGATCACCTATTACCACAGGCTTGATACCTAAAATTGCATCCAAATATTTGACTTCAGGATTTTCATCACCATTAAAATAATCAATCCATACACTGGAATCCACCATAATCATTAGTCAGTTCTCATACTGTTTAAATCACCTTCCCATTTTAATTTACCTTTGAATTTCTTAATTTCTTCTTGTTTTTTTAACATAATCAATGTTTTAAGGCCCAATTCAACAGCTTCTTTCTTGGTTTTCAGCCCTGTTATTTGAAGTGCATCACTCATTAAATTATCATCAATTACAATATTTGTTCTCATTAAAGACTCCTCTGTGTATTGATTTTTATTTATATACACATTTTAGACTTAAAACTACTACATAACAAGGCCTTACATTGGAAAGTACGTTGGGACTATGTGTTTTGGTCAACACATAATGATTAAAAAATGTAAGGTATACAAAAGTGTCTGATGGTAATATTATGGAATTGAGTTAATTGATGAAATGATCTGATGATGACATCGTGTAAGGCAAGAAATAATTTGAGAATTCAATATATTCTAATTATGGGGCTGTTTTTTTGTTTCAGCCACCCTGTGTGTTCATTTGAAATAATGAGCCATGATAAAAAAAATTCATTTGCTGTTGAAGAAGTATTTAATGGTTTAGGTATACCATGGGGGATGGCCTTTCTATCAGACAATAAGATCATTATTTCACAAAAGGATGGTCAAATTGGTTTACTTAAGCTCAAAGAAAAGGAACTGACCTGGCTGGAAAATACGCCTTCTGTTTATCATAATGGTCAGGGAGGACTTCTTGATGTCGCTGTTGCAGATAATTATGCCCAGACTGGATGGGTATATTTTACTTATAGTAAACAAACAGGCAATAAAAGTGCAACCACATTGGCCAGGGCCAAACTGAAAAACAATAGTTTGACTGATTGGCAGGATCTGCTCGTCAGTCAGTCATCAGAAAAAACAACTCGTCACTATGGAAGCCGAATCACTTTTGATGAAAATGGCCATGTGTTTTTTTCTATTGGTGACCGAGGTCACCGCCCAAATGCTCAGGATCGGTCAAATCATGCAGGTGCCATTTTACGACTGAATCTTGATGGCAGTATACCGAAAGATAATCCGTTCTCTGGTCAAAAAAATATTCTTTCTGAGATCTGGAGTTATGGTCATCGAAATCCCCAGGGACTGTTTTATGATAAAAAAATGAATCGTCTCTGGTCTATAGAGCATGGGCCAAGAGGCGGGGATGAAATTAATTTGATACAAGCGGGTAAGAATTATGGCTGGCCTGTGATTTCATATGGTCAGGAATACTGGGGGCCAGTCAATGTCGGAGAAGATACACACAGAGAAGGGATGGAACAACCTGTTAAATTCTATGTTCCTTCTATTGCTCCCAGCAGCTTATTGATTTATTCAGGTAAAGCCTTTCCGCAGTGGCAAGGCGATCTGTTTTCAGGTGCTTTAAAATTACAACATTTAAACCGGGTTGTCATTAATTCTGAATTAAAAGCAGTTGCTGAAGAGCGCTTATTGACAAGCTTTGGTGAGCGTATTCGATGTGTTGTTGAAAGTCCGGAAGGCTGGATCTATTTTTCAACCGATAGCGGTCGAATATTAAGGATAAAACCAAAGTAATTGAAAGAGTGGCTGTACTGCAATGTCTGCTCTGATAGTAAGGCTGATCCTAATATAAATGCCCTAATATAAATGTAAAAATCTGATCAGTAGAATACGCAAGTACAATTTTTTTGACATAAATCATGATTTGTTAATAAAGTGATGGTTTTTACTTTAGAAATATATTATTGAACCGATACTAATAATAGTACACACGCTGAATAGTTACTAAATAAATTACTTTAAGGCTGATGGTCTCTACGCAATAGAACAAAATTCTAAGGAAATAATAATAATCATGAACCTTTCAATTTCTCAAAAAAGCTTATTAATTTCTATTATTACAATTGTTGGTTTCATTTGGCTGGGTTTAACCACCTTTCAATCCATGCAGGAAATCAAAGACAAGTATTATGCCAGTTATAATATTTCTCAACAAAAATCAGCACTGGACGGTATTATTATTGGCGGGCTGCTTTTTAATAGTTCTTCTGGTGTTGTTTTTATGAATAATAGCGATAAAGCTAAAAAAACCATGCAATCAGCAATGAAAAAGGTTGTTGCCAGCGTTGCTTATTTAAAAGAAATTAACAATGAACTCTATCAACAGATTTATACGGAATATACTGCATTTAATGATGTTGCTACTGCTCTTAACCAAAAAGTGCAGGCTGGTTCACTCACCAAAGATGATATGAGTAAGCGCCTGAAAATCTGGCGTGAGCTAAAGTTTAAAACCCAATCTATAACTGAATCTGTTAAAAAACTGAGTGATAATACCAATCTTGCTTATGAAGAATTACTCAAAAACAGTATTTCCTCATTTGTGATAAAAGGCGGTTTACTGACGCTTGTTATTGTCTCACTGGTGACATTCATTATGAGAAACATTGTTAAATGCATTATGAGTTTGGGGATTCAAGTTAAAGAAATTTTATCTAAAGGAAATGTGAATGCCAGAATAGAAATCAGAGGTAAAGATGAAATTGGCAGTATTGAAAATGCCATTAATCTGTTATTAGATAATGCCTCAGATGCCGCAAATAAGGCCATACAACACTCTGAGGAATCAGAAAAAAATCTGGCTGATATGTTATCAGAACAAGAGCAGAATCAATTAGTGGGATCTTTAATTGATTTATCAATTAATAACTCAAATAACAACATTCAATTAGTTCAACAAGGTTTAGCCTCTAATAAAGATTACCTGGAAGAAATCAACCAACTAAACAGTCAGGCAGACAAAAATATTGATGAAATGACCAGGCAAAGTCATGAAGTATCATCTACTATTCAAAATATTAAAAATCTGGCCGCCAATTCAGAAGCAAATTCTCACAATTTGTATCAACAGATGGACGAAATTGATAATGTTGTTACTCTGATAAAAAATATTTCTGAACAAACAAATTTGCTTGCATTGAATGCAGCCATTGAAGCAGCCAGAGCTGGGGAGCATGGAAGAGGCTTTGCTGTTGTTGCTGATGAGGTCAGGCAGCTTTCTGCTAATACTCAAAAGGCTACACTGGATATTGAGCAAAATATTGGACAGCTTAAGGTGAATGCCAAGGAAATGGTAACGGATAGTCTCAATATCAATGAAGCATCTGATGATTCGATTAAAATTCTTGAAGCATTTCATTCAAGTTTCATTTCTTTGAAAGAGCGCATAGAGATCATTGCAAAAGACACGCAAACTGCCACACACCAGATCTATCTCAACTCGGCAAAATTAGATCATGTTAAATTTAAACAAGTAGGCTACAAAGCCGTAATATTAAAAGATGTTGATAGTGCAATATCTGATCATACAAATTGTCAGTTTGGTCAGTGGTACGCATCTGAGGGTAAGTCACTCTTTGGCCAAAATGAAAACTATAGTAAACTTCAAAAACCACATGCTTTAGTACATAGTAGTGTAATAGAGGTTATTGAATTGGCCAGAAACAATGAATTAATGAATAGTACTCAGGAAGTTATTGAAAAATTTAAACAAGCAGAAGAAGCTAGTATTCAAATGTTTCAATTAATGGATCAATTAAGTAAAGCTGCTGAATAATAAAAGACATGTGACTATTTTTAAAGAAGTTTTATGGTGAAGGTAAATACTTAAAATATGGCAAATGCATATCTTATTGGGCATATAACAATAATTGATACTGAAAAATGGTTGGAATACTGTAGCAAGCTTCCAGCTACCATTGAACCCTGGGATGGTGAACTTGTATTCAGAGGTAAACTTGCTTCCGTTTTTTCAGGAAAGCATGAATACAATGATACGGTAGTAATACGCTTTCCTGATATAAAAGCATTGAATAATTGGCATTCTTCTCCAGAATATCAATCTCTTATAGTTCTTAGGCAAGAAGCTGCGGATGTTGAACTTCTTGCCTATGAAGAATAACACTCCAAAGGCAAACCCGCTTGATTTTCAGCTAGCAGGTTCAAATATAGTAAGCATGAGTATTAATAATGAGGCGGTGGGGCTTCAGGCTCTTCTTTAGAGCTGCTTTGCTGTAAATTACTGAGTTTATCCTGTATCTGCTCCATATTTCGGTTTAATTTATCAATAGAGGCCTGGTGCCTGATAATGATTTGGTTAAGTTGCTCAATGGTATCTTCCTGATGAGCATTTTTAATTTCGAGTTCCATGACTCGATTTTCGATATCTGACATTGTAAAGCCTTTGAACAGTAATTTATTATAAATTTGACGGGGTTTTTTTTAAAACTTTTGTTAAAATCAGAGTCTTTGGTCGATATAAGAAACCCACTTTGATTTTAACTGATTTTAAAAAAAATAATAATGACTGATTTTGATGTTTTGATTATAGGTGCTAGTGCATCAGGTTTAATGTGTGCTATTGAGGCAGGTAAACGCGGTCGAAATGTGCTGGTGCTTGACCATGCTGCCAAAGCGGGGAAAAAAATCCGCATCTCAGGTGGAGGGCGTTGTAATTTTTCTAATTATGATGTGAGTGCCAGTAACTATTTATCTGATAATAAACATTTTTGCAAATCCGCTTTGTCCCGCTATCAATATTATGATTTTCTAAGCTTATTATCTGAACACAATATTCCCTGGCATGAAAGAGAACATGGTCAATTATTTTGCGATCGAAGTGCTAATGATATTATTCAGATGCTGCTTCAGGAATGTAATAAAAATAGGATAAAAATTCAACTGGATACTCAGGTTAATTCTATTGAATATTCTGAAACTGAATTATTTAAATTTAATATCACTTCTTCCAAGGGGGCATATCAGAGCCATTCACTTGTTGTTGCAACAGGAGGCCTGTCGGTTCCTAAAATGGGAGCCAGTGATTTTGGACTGCGTTTGGCTAAACAATTTGGCTTGAAAATTATTACTACCCGCCCAGGTCTTGTACCTCTTTGCTATAGTACTAAAGACAGTAATAAATATAAGGAACTTTCCGGTATTGCGCTGGAGGCAGAAATTACTTATGAAGGTCATTCATTTAAAGAAAATTTACTTTTTACTCATAAAGGGATCAGCGGGCCGGTGGTGTTGCAAATTTCTTCTTATTGGAAAGTTGAACATGCTCGTATGGGTGAATCCCTGAAGATTAAATTACTACCTGATCTTGATCTTGAGCAGTGGTTATTGGCTCAGCAGGCACAACAGGAAAAGGTGCTGGTGAAAAATTTACTTTCTCGAAAAATGCCCAGACGGCTGGTGATTTGTTTATGCCAGATTCATTCTATTGATAAAGCCATCAACCAGTATGATGCTGAAGAGATCAGAATAATTGCCGCTATTTTTCAGGACTGGCACTTTTGGCCGGATACTACTGAAGGCTATCGTGTTGCAGAAGTAACTGTGGGTGGTGTAGATACTAATGAACTATCTTCTAAAACAATGCAGGCTAAAAAAATAGCAGGATTATATTTTATAGGAGAGGTGCTTGATGTAACGGGCCATTTAGGTGGTTATAATTTTCAATGGGCCTGGTCTTCGGGCTATGCTGCCGGACAATTTGTTTGAACTTTTACTTTCTCCCCTGCGAAGAAGGAGGACAGTAAAAGAACAAAAATTTACTGATGGGCACTAATTACTAACGACATTATTTCTTTGTTGACTTATTGCTACTTTTACCAGATTAAGAAAATCTTTTGAAAGTTCCAGCTCATGGTCAGTTAAATTTTCTGAGGCATGACTCTTAAGATTTAATGCTTTTAAACTACCATTATCAATAGCTAATGAAAAGAATATATGACTTTGTAAATATTGTTTGTTGGCAGCATGGTACTGACCCAGGGCAATCTGAGAATCCACATCGTTATTTAAAACGGCTTGTCTATAGTGAGCAAGACCTTTATTGATATTTTGCTGTACGCCTAAGCCCTTAATATAGAGTTGTCCTAAAATATAGTCGGCCTTTGATGAGTTATGTTTTGCATCGACGGAGCATTGTTTCAGTGCTGGTTTATAGTGGCCTTTTTCAAACAGGCTGGTGCAGGACTCTGATGCCTGGACCGTTATGCTGCTTGAAAGTAAAAGAATAGTAAGTGGGATAAGTTGACTGTATTTGGCGTAATGCTTTAAACTTTTCGTGTTTGCAAACATGGATCTTCCCCTATTTGAATTTTATTATTGCTCATCCAATGAGTTTTTTTAAATATACTGTCATTATACTTAGAGAAGTGCAATAGAAAAATTTGGGAATACCAAGTCGTTCACAGTTTTTATTTTCTTAGAAAATCAACAAATTATAATATAACGAAGTGTATGCTTAGCTTTTTATGATGGAATGGAATGAATTAATATCATGGGGAGAATAACTATAGCAAGGTGCTTTTAAAATAAACATGCAATGGGGGGGAGTGTTGCACTTTAAAAAAACACCTTGCTATAGTCACACAATAGTTACGCAAAAAAAATTATTTCATGAGCTATCAGAGCGAGTGGAGAAAGGCTCCACTCAAGAAAAACTGAATCAATCTTTACACTTACTGCAGGTATTAAGACCAATTAATGGGTAAAGAGGACAGAAGTTAAACAGACCGGTTAACAAAGGAACAACACCAATGTAGCCCCATGGGTTCATCACTTCAGGTAGTACAAATACAGATGCGATTAACGCAATTCCAGCAACAATACGTAAAATTTTATCAATTCCGCCAACGTTCTTCATATTTATAAGCTCCAAAATTTATTTATTTAGTGAGCTTATTGTGCCAGATAAAATAAATTCGTTAAGTGATAATGTCACTTAAAAATGCAGAAAGTTAAAAAAAATACAGAAAGTTAAAAAAGTTTTTTAACTGCTTTTAACTGACGGCTTAATTTATTCAATATTAATGGCTGCTTGAGGGTAAGAGGCTTGCCAGTGCATCGTGGTTTGTGATTTCTATTCGGCCCCGTTTCAACTGCACCCAGCCTCTGTTTTCAAATTCCTTTAATTGTCGGCTGATCACTTCACGGGCTGAACCCAGTTCAGTCGCTAACGCCTGATGTGTTGTTCTAATTGGGGTGTTTACGGAACCGTTAACCAATAGATACTTAGCCAGGCGAATATCCAGCTTGGCAAAACTGATTTCTTCGACCAGAGTGATTAGTTTGATAAGGCGATCGCCATAAGAATGAAAGACCTGCTTTCTAAATGCTTTAGACTCTCCCATATACTGCTCAAATATTGGTTTGGGTATGGCGAGTGCTAAAACATCGGATTCAGTGATACCTTCAGCGGGATAGTCTTCTGAGGAAATAAGACAGCTGGTGGTCAATACACAGGAACCACCACGGGTGATGTGATAAAGCACAATTTCACGACCATTTTCAGCTCGGGTAATAACTTTAACTGAACCTGAAATAATGAGCAGGTAGTTAAGACATTGATCGCCCTGATGAAACACAGTAGTTCCTTCTGGGATAGTCATTTGCTGGGAATGTTCAAGAATATTGATGCCATCAGTACCCTTAGCATCGTTCAGCTTGGGAAAAAGCTGCAGGATTGTATTTTTTAGTTCCATGACTTTATGTAACTCCATAACAGGATATTGGTAATATATTTTGGTTTATTAAGAGCTTAATTGTTAGAAATCAGCGACTGGAATCTTTGCTCCATGCCTCTTTTTCCTTGTAAGCCTCCTGTGTGTACAAGTACTATTTTACTTCCCTCTGGGAAAAGATCCTTCTCCACCATGCTTACAATACCATACATCATTTTGGCTGTGTAAACTGGATCGAGTTCAATAGGGTATTTTTTTTCAAAATGCTGGATAAAACGGGCTAATTCTCTATTAAGTTTGCCGAATCCCCCAAAATGCCAATCATATATTAGTTCCCATTCTATTGGATTGCCAGGAAGTTCTTGTTCTTTAATAAGCCGGTGAATAAGCTCATCAAGAAATTGTCCACCTTTCATTGCTGGAAAGCCAAGTATCCTTGGTTTAGTGAGGGGTTTAATAAGGGGTTTAGTAAGAGATCTATTAGAAACTTTAAGTAATGTTTCAGGTGATTCTTTATGGGGTAATTCAGAGGATAAATGAGGCTGTTGCCGGTTATCTGTTTTTAGGGAAAAACCAGTAATAATTCCGGCTATTGTTCCCCCGGTTCCACAAGGGACACAGATGTAATCTGCATCTTCAGGAATAAATGCTGCTATTTCAGCTGCGCCCGAAACGGCCAGCTTATTGGTGCCGCCCTCGGGGACTAAATAAAGCTCTCCGGCATGCTCAGCTTCATTAAATGGATCATCATTGACCACTAACTGTTTTAATTGTTCAATCACTTCAGGTAAATGTTTGTTTCGGTACGTTTGGCGGTTGATATAATAGAGCTTCATACCTTGACGGGTGATATCGGATAAAGTGGGATTCAGGGGAGAATGTTGTTCACCTCGAATAATGCCAATGGTATTAAAGCCACTGGCTTTTCCAGCAGCTGCCAGGGCATGCAGGTGATTTGAGTAGGGGCCGCCAAAGCTGAGCAGCGTTTTGCAGCCTTGCTTTTTGGCCTCGATTAGATTGTATTTGAGTTTAAACCATTTGTTGCCGGAAATAACCGGATCGGTTTTATCCGTTCTCAGTATTTCAAGAGTCAGTCCTTTTTGAGAAAATAAAGGATGTTGAATTGTTTGTAGTGGAATCGATAGTTTTTTTGTTAACATGTCGTTTTAACTTATTTAGAATCAATACTATTTGTAACTATTTCAGCGTGTTTAGATTTTGCCTGAGTTCAAGGCATTTTCGCACGGCCCTTTATGGGCGCCACAGGCGTTGTGTGAGCATATAAGTATATGTGACCATTTGAGTACGAAAATAACGCAGAAATCAGGCAAAAGATGAATACGCTGAGTAGTTACTACTATTTTAACTTATACCTGTATTTTAAATACTATAATGAATATTTAGTCCCAGATAAAATGAAAAAACAATTACCACTTTCATTTCAAGCACCAGAACAGGCAACGTTTGAGCAATATATTGCCGGTGGAAATCAGCAATTAATAAGCTCTTTAAAAAAAGCCAGTGAACTACTTGTTTATATCTGGGGTGAAAAAGGGGCAGGTAAAACTCACCTCCTTCAGGCCATAGTAAACTACTATCAGGCACAGGAAATGAATGCACTGTATCTGCCCTTGCAAATCGATGAGAATTTCCCCCCTGAAATGTTAGATGGTCTGGAAGTGATGGATCTTGTTTGTCTGGATAATATTCATAAAGTGATGGGTGATCGGCAATGGGAAGAGGCTCTGTTTCATTTTTTTAACCGTATGCGTGATAATCGGGGGCGTTTGATTTTAGCCGCTGATAATAGTGCCGTTAATCTTAAGATTAATTTAGCGGATTTAAAATCACGTTTAACCTGGGGACTGACTTATCAGATCAAAACTCTGGATGATGCCGATAAAATTGAAGTCCTGAAGGTTCGGGCCCACCAGAGAGGTTTTGCAATGACCGACGAAATTGCCCAATATTTATTAAAATGGGCCAGCCGAGACTTGACGGACTTGATAGAACTGCTTGATAAACTGGACTATGAAAGTCTGGCAACACAGAGAAAATTAACCATCCCATTTATAAAGCAATATTTATAGATAGGATGGGAAGCATTCCTGTCCTGTCTATAAACCTTAGATCTTGTTCACCTCATCTTCTTCCTTTTTAAGGTTTTTCTTGTATTGTTGTTTAAATATTCGAGCATACATGACGCAGCCCGTATACATAGCAACTGCAGCAAGTGCTTCCGCCAGACCGGCGATCCAGAGCTCAGGATAAGCAGACATTTCAGTGATCCCATGGGCAAAATAGGGCAGGGAGAGGAAGCTTGCCCATTGGTAGGTGTAAAGATTATTGTTAAGTAAGCCTTTTAAAGGGAACATCAGGGGGCCGACTATAACCAGCATGACCAGAGCCGTTGGAAAATGTCGGGATGGGATCATTAGCACAATATTGGCCATTAGAATGACTAACAGGGAAAAATAACCAATTAAGGCTACATTTTGTGATAGGCGAAGTTTTTTTAGAGTTTCAGGAGAATTATCTGTCATATTTGTATTCTTTTAATCTTAATGCTTTAACCAGGAGATAAGTTTTTTGCTATTTCTGCTACTCGCTGGCCCAGCGCGATACACAGATTTTTTTCATCCTGACTTATTGGTAGATTACTTTCCTTACCAGCAAGATGACTTGGACCATATGGTGTACCGCCTGTGGTGGTTGAAAGTAATTCAGGTTCACTATAGGGAGTACCCACCAGTAGCATGCCATGGTGTAATAATGGAATCATCATGGATAACAGGGTTGCTTCATGGCCTCCATGCAGGCTTGAGGCTGAGGTGAAGAGTCCCGCAGGTTTACCTGCCAGATGGCCGGCCATCCAGCTGGCAGAAGTAGAGTCAATAAAATATTTCATCGGTGCAGCCATATTTCCAAACCGGGTGGGACTGCCCAGGATCATAGCACTGCAATTCGCCAGATCATCAGCGCTTACATAGGGAGCTCCCTGATCCGGGATACTACTTTGAGTTGCTTCACAGACTGTGGAGATCTCAGGAACGGTTCTGAGCATAGCCTGCATACCTGATACCTTTTCAACTCCGCGGCAAACAAGACGGGCCATTTCTGCGGTTGCACCATGACGCGAGTAATACAAAATTAATATCTGGGACATAAAGTTTCTCATTTGAATATTTGATGGCTATATTGTTGACATTCTTGACCTATAAAGGCTTATTGTTGTTAATAAGCTTATATTTTATAGGTTACATGAGTTAAAAAAGCCTGTATTAGTACATTAAACTATCTTTATAAGCCCCCTTGATTCAGGCTTTTCTTGACAGTTTTCAAAGGTGGTGTTAACTTTAATAATAAGTTAAGCAGAGATAGCTTAATAGAGAAAAGCTTATACAACAATATCTCAGTTGAAATATCTCGATTAAAGTCCTTAATTAATAAGAGTGTTTAACTAATAATAAGTAATAAGATCCGAATATATAATCAGGAGTTGTTAAAAGAATGAATTTTTCAAAATACGCTAAGTATCTGGGGGCGGCTACTTTAGTCATTGGTTTTGCAACAGGTTGTCAAAGTACCGGCACATCATCCAATATGGATACATCAAGTGCTATGAGCGCTAATGAGAAAGCAGTGCAGGTTATTATTACTGATGCTAAATCTGCCCTTGAAGTCGCTGTCAAAGATGGCTATGCGTGGCGTGATACGGGTAAATTTATCAAGAAAGCTGAAAAAGCACTGGCTGCAGGAAATACTGCAGAAGCGACTACTTTAGCAACAAAAGCTCTACAACAGACAGAGTTAGCTAAAAAGCAGAGCATTGAGCAAGATAAAGCGGTTAAAGAGCTTTTTAATCAGTCATAAAAATTAAATTTTACTGATAGTTTTTAAAGCTAAAAAAGGAGGATGAAAGTCTTCCTTTTTTTATGCAAGCCTTTTTTATGAAACCCTATTTAGAAACTATGATAATAAATCCATATTAAGCTGATGATGCAGATGTCTGTTCAAATAAAGTATTTTAAACGTATTGTTTCTTTTTTTATCTTTGTTCTGCGTCGTTTTTCACACCTGCGCTGCACTGAAAGTGCGGCATCATTAAGTTACACCTCTCTTTTATCTCTGGTCCCACTAATTTCAGTTATTTTTGCTGGTTTTTCATCATTTTCAGTTTTTCAGGATCTTTTTCAAGAAATTCAGCAATTTATTTTTGCCAACTTTATTCCCTCGTCAAGTGAATTAATCCAGGAATATTTAAATGAGTTTGTCGGTAAAGCATCCCGTTTAACTTTAGTGGGTTTACTAGGCTTGTTTTTTGTTGCTCTCATGCTGATGTGGCAAATTGATCGGGCACTAAATCATATCTGGGGCGGCAATAATAGCAAAAACTTATTGCGTACTTTTTTGACTTATTGGGCTGTTCTAACGCTTGGTCCTGTCTTAATGGGGGTCAGCCTGATGGTAACTTCTTATATTGTGTCATTGCCCCTGATCACTCATGCTGCAGATAGTATTGGAGCCAGGACACAATTGCTATATATCATTCCGATGATCATGACAATGTTTGCTTTTACTCTGATTTATCTTGTAGTGCCAAATACCCGGGTCACTTTTTTGCATGCTTTAATCGGTGGCGCGAGTGCGACACTTCTTTTTGAACTGGCTAAAAAAGGCTTCGCATTATATGTTAGTCATAATACAACCTATGCGAGCCTTTATGGTGCATTAGCTACAGTTCCTATTTTTTTAATCTGGATCTATATATCCTGGTTGGTGACATTATTGGGTGCTGTAATAACACGCTCTTTGTCATTATTTGATTTTTCACACTCAGAACATCATTATACGGTACATGCTTTTCAATCGGCCTTCCATGTGCTCAGAGTTTTATCTAAGGCTTCTCAAACCGGGCAGGCCTTAAGTGAAGAACAACTTTATAATGATTCATTTTTATGCCATGAAAAGTTGCTGGATGCAGTGTTACATGAATTAGCCAGTCTCGGATGGATCTTAAAAACAAAAAATGATTTATGGGCTTTGGGTATTGATCTTGATACAATGACTTTATCAGATCTGTATCAAAAACTACCGTATCAGTTGCCTAAATCAACTACTGACGAAGCTTTATCCTCGATCATAGGGCAAAGCAATAAAGCTCTGGCTCATGAACTGGATATACCTGTTAAATCTATTTTTGAACGTTACAGCTGATATCTGGTCTTATGAATAGATTAATAAATTTTTAAAGAGATGTATGAAAAATAATTTTAATAAAATTCTCATTAGTGCCCATCCATTTATTCTGCCTTTAACCAATCCCTTCTTCAGAAAGGGGACAGAGGGAGGGATGAATCATCAATTCAGGCAGTTTTTAGTCTTGTTCTGTGCCTTAATCTTTCTGTCTGCGCCGGCCTATGCAGTTGATTTTTCTTTTACTGATACAGATGGTCAGTCTCATACTTTATCTGAATATAAAGGCAAATGGGTTCTGGTTAATTTTTGGGCAACCTGGTGTCCGCCTTGTCGAAAGGAAATACCAGATTTATCGGACTTTCATTTAGAAAGTGATGATGCTGTTGTGATTGGTGTTAATTACGAGCCTGGACTGAAAGATGAACGTCTGATGAAGTTCATTGAGCTTTATCTGGTCACCTATCCTGTCACCCGTGTCAATGATGAAATTATTGAGGCTATAGGTGAGCCGCGAGGATTACCAACGTCGATCTTAATTGATCCAAAGGGTAATGTCGCAAAGAAAATTACCGGGATGCTGACTCATGTCAGACTCAAGAAGATCATTGCCAAATATGATATAAAAACAAAATAAAGGGATATACCATTGTTGCAACTTTACAAATGCTTCCAGGAAGATCTGAACAATATGCAATATTTCAATAACCAGAATACTAACAAATAATTGGAGTACTCAATTGATAATTTCCCCTGTTTATAAGAGTCTGACTTTCTTTATATTGTGCTTTGCACTGATGAATATCAGTATTGCCTCAACAACAAAGGATCCGGAAGAACACTTTTTTGATTCAAATTTTGGTGATTTTGCTGAAGAATTGCAAACCGCAAAAGAGCAGGGAAAAGAGGGTGTGCTCATCTTTTTTGAAATGGATGAATGCCCGTTTTGTCACTGGATGAAAACCAATGTCCTTAATCAGGAAAAGGTACAGGCTTATTTTAAGAAACATTTTATGATCTTCACGGTGGACATAGAAGGGGATGTAGAAATAACCAATTTCCAGGGTAAAGCCACGACACAAAAAGACTTTGCTTTTAAAGAAAATCGAGTTAGAGCAACACCAGTGATTGCTTTTTTTGATCTGCAGGGTAAGCGAGTGATGCGTTATACAGGCCGTACTTCCACGGCCGAAGAATTTCTCTTGCTGGGTCAATTTATTGTTGATAAAGAATACAAAAATACTAAATTTTCTAAGTATAAAAGAGCTTTCAGCAAATCAAAAGCAAATAAATGATCAAAGAAGTAAGCTTAATGAGTCAGCGCTTAATTCCAGGTTTAGTCGAGAAATTGAAACGGTCTTGTGGTTTTAAATTCACCTTGATGCCGCTTTTACTGTTGTTTCTATCTAGTGGGGGTGTTGCTTCTGACTTTACCTCATCTGAGCCGTTGCCGGAACCATTGACACTGGAATTTGCTTTATCCAAAGCTACACTGGCTGACTCTCCAGAAATGATGAACTATTCAGGCCGCTTGCAAATGGCTTATGCCCGGCAGGATCTTACGGTCTCTGAACAGGGTGTCTTTGTTGAAATTAATGGCCGGCTGCGTTATGTTGATCCTTCTAAAATTGTGCCCTCTGATAAAACCAATGACAGTAAACTAAGTCTGGATATTTATAAATCTCTATATGACTTTGGTCGTACAAAAGCCAATATTGATGCCAGTACTGCTGATATTGCTTCGGTTCAGTCTTTATACAATGACTACGTCTCCAGCCGAAAAATAAATATTATGCAGGCTTATTTCAATGTTCTTCTGGCTGATATTATTTATAATCAGGCCAATGAAGCTATGGCTGTGGATTATGTTCAGCTGGATAAAATTCGTTCTCGTTTTGAATTAAAACAAATCTCTGATGTTGAGTTATTGAAAGTAGAAAATAACTACCGAAAAACTCGTCGAGATCGAAGTCAGGCTTTGAGTGATCAACGCTTAACCCGTCATCGTCTGGCACAATTAATCAGCCCGGGGAAATTATCGGCTAACCTTGATAAACCTGATCTGGAACAATTGCATTTATTATCTGTTTCCAGAGAGCTGAAAGATATTGAACAACTTTATGAAATTGCCTATAAACAAAACCCACGTTTATTAGCCTCTCAGCATCAGCTCAAATCTGTACGCTATAAACGCGATGCTATTCAGGCTGAAAAATATCCGGTGATCAGTGCTCATTTACAGGCAGCAGATTATGCCCGTGAATTAGGCAGCTCAGATAAGTATCGTGCTGGTATTGAGGTTAGAATTCCCCTTTATCAGGCGGGCCAGGAAAATGCCAAAATAAAATTAACAATGGGTGAGCTGATTCAACTGGAAGCAGAACATACTCGAATTAAACAGGAAATTGAACAGCAGATCCTTGAACTATGGCTTAAAATCAGTGACCTGAAAGAACAGTATTCTGATCCCGATTTTAATATGGAATACCGTGATCTCTACCTTGATCGAAGCCGGGCATTGTATGAATTAGAAGTGACCAGCGATCTGGGTGATGCTATGGTTAAACTCACTCAGGCACAACTTTTTAAAGCAAAGACCTTTTTTGAACTGGCGGTTTCCTGGGCGAAACTAGATTCTTTTCTTGGAAATTCAATGAGCTATTATGAACATTAAACAACACCTTACATCCTATATGTCGAATCAACATTATCCTATAATTAACTTGAGGTTTGCTTTTGCCCTGGTTGTTTTTCTAATGATGAATGTGAATGCACTGGCAGAGCAATCGTCACCTGGCTTTAACATCACTTCTCCGGTTTCCGGTATTATTAATAAAGTCTTTGTCAGCGAAGGTCAAATGATAAAAAAAGGCGATTTACTACTGGAATATGAAACCAGCCTGATAAAGAGTCAGTTGTCGGAAGTTCAGGCAAAAATTAATCTGACCCGGCTGAACCAGAGTGAAGCAAAAAAGGAATTAGCCCGGGCTGAGGAACTCTATGACAGAACCGTGCTTTCTGAGCAGGAGTTGCAACAGGCAAAGATTTCATATCGCGTAGCAATGGCTCAATACGCCAGAGCTAAAAATAAATTGACTCATACTGAATGGTATATAAAACACAGCAAATTATATGCTGCATTTTCAGGTACAGTGGTGCAGGTATTGAGTTATTCCGGTCAGTATGTCAACAACCAATACACTGCGCAAACTCTGTTTATAATTAAGCCTGAATGATACGTCAGACTTTATTACTGCCATTGCTATTTTCACATGGTGCTTTTGCCGCAGCTATTGGCGATGAGTTGTCTCACTCTGCTATAGAGAGAACACAGTCTAATGTCCGTTACGATGGTTCCTATTTCTCGATTGCTTATCCCAATGGTGATGTTCCAGAAAACCTGGGAGTTTGTACTGATGTAATTATTCGTGCCTATCGAAAAATTGGCATAGATCTGCAACGACTGGTTCATGAAGATATGCTTAATAATTTTTCAGACTATCCTTCAAATAGAATATGGGGGCTTAAAAGAACTGATAAAAATATCGATCACCGAAGAGTGCCTAATCTGCAAGTATTTTTCCGTCGTAATGGAGATGAGCTTGCTATTACAAATCAGGCAAAAGATTATCAATCCGGGGATCTTGTTACCTGGATGTTACCCGGCAATCTGCCGCACATAGGGATTGTTAGCCATCGTATAAGTGATAAAACGGGTCAGCCCCTGATTGTCCATAATATTGGTTCCGGGCCGCAATTAGAAGATATGCTGTTTAAATATAAAATTACCGGCCATTACAAATATCGTCCCGGGGATTAGTCCCTGAAAAGGGAGCTAACTCAGTAACTATTCAGTATGAGAATAAATCTGCATAATGGTTTCTAATTCCTGCATTATTTTATCCTGCTCAAGTTGAGGAATATTATTAAATACTTCTGAGTGATTTCCCTGCCGATGCTGGTTAATTAAGTTGTAAACAGAGTCACAGCCTGCAGCGCAGATATTTTCAATAATTTTATCATATTGAAATGCTTCAACCTCTTCCGTACCAAACCAGAAGTCCATGCCTTTATCCAAAAATTCCTGATAGGGCAGATAATGTGAGCCATCGCAGGAGAAATTCAGACTGATCATACCATTGACTACGTTAATTGAGCCTGCCCGCAGATAAATAGTTTCATCAGCAAAGCGTAATTGCCTGAAATAATCAAATATTTTAGGTATGGCTGATTCAGGTACCTTGGCAAGTTCAGAGTAGGGATGACGAGGGTAAGCCAGACAGATATCAGGATCGTTCAGTTCATTCATACTCAGCAGCCGATAATTATACGGATCATCAAAAAGCCAGATGGTGGTACGGCTGCTGGAAAAATGAAATTTACCATGAAAAACCCCATGCTCACAGATCAAAGCCTGCATAAGTGCCAGGACGTTATCAATATTGTTATCCATATCACTCTGCATTCGATGCTGAGCAAATAAACCACTGCGAATTGCCGGGTCACCTTTTATTTGCTGCCATTTATAGCTTTCTTTATACAAGTGAGTGGTGCCGGGTAATTCACGCAGATCATAGTCCACACCCAGATAACCAATCAATTTTTGCTGGCAGTCTTTTATAACATGAATTGCTGTGATGGAAGGCCGTTTATTATGCTTGCTGATATAGGCTTCAGAAAGTGAAAAATTATTGACCGAAAAATCATGCTGCATATAGGGACGTTTTGAGCGATCTCGTCCCAGGCTTTTGGAATCGCTGCTATAAGCCAAAATGGTTTGGGTGATCTGAATTCCATGCTCATCCATAACATAAAGATATTTACAATGCTCAAAGACAGGAATGGCTTCGTGCAGATGTGACTCTAAACGAATAGTATTGGATATATCTGGTGCCAGCTTTAAGACCAGTTTTGAAAGAGGTCGTGTCAGCAGATTAACCAGAATTTTACGTTGTGTTGAGATTGTTTCTTGAAGTATAGTTCTCATAAGTCCTATTTTTGCACATAAACCTTATTTTGTTAAATTAAACTAGCAGGGGGTAATTTACATTGATTAAAAAGCTTATCAGCCTCCAGCAGTGTATTCTGCTCATATTCTCCTTAACCGCAACAGAAAATATCCTGGCCAGCCGGTTTTTTCTGGATGAGGGGCAGTCACTGTCTATAAAAAAAAATCCTTGTGCGCAATACCAGCAAGCACAGATGTTTAAATGGTCATGTGCTCATCATGAACGCTACATACCCGGAACACCTTCTGCTGAGGAACTGGCTGCAATGATACTGCAGCAGGCTAATGAGTATTATGCTATGGATAATTTACCAAAGACTGAATATTACTATCGTCAGGCATTAAAAATACAGCCTGATTTTGCACCAGCCTGGCTAGCTTTGGCACTTTTTTATAGTGATCTGAATCGTGATGCCGATGCCTTACAAATACTTCAGAGTAGCCTGGGGCACATTCAGGATAATGCCAATATTCACTTTGAGACCGGCCTGCTTCAAGTGCGTCTGAGGCTATTGCCACAAGCCATTGCTTCCCTGGCTAAAGCCGCCATACTGGCACCTGAGGAGCCTCATTACAGCTATGTTTACGGTATTGCAATGAATTCCAGTCATCAGCCTGAGAAAGCACTGAATATATTACATCAGGCTTACCTGCGGCATCCAGATAATAAAGAAATTCTGATAGCACTGGTTTCAATTAATCAGGATATGAACAATAACCGGAATGCACTTAAGTATGCTGAAAAACTGCAACAGCTTGATCCGGAAGATGTTTCAATACACAATTTTATTATACAGCTTCAATCTGAATCAGAGTCATTAAACGCTCAGAAGTCATTAAAAAATACGCATAAAAAATGAGAATCTATAGGGAGTCTGGTACAATTACGTTCTTATCAAAACAGTTTAATCTAAACAGTTAATCGACAGGATATTATGAGTAAAACACTAATCAAGATTGCAACCCGTAAAAGTCCGCTGGCATTATGGCAGGCTTATTTTATCCGTGATGAACTGCTGGCTCGTCATAAAGATCTGCAAGTTGAGCTGGTCAAAATGGTTTCTAAGGGTGACAAAATTCTGGATGTACCCCTTGCAAAAGTTGGTGGTAAAGGACTTTTTGTAAAAGAGCTGGAAGAGGGTCTGTTGGCAGGTGATGCGGATATTGCTGTACACTCAATGAAAGATGTACCGGTGGAATTTCCTGAGGGGCTGCAGTTGGCAGTTATTTGTGAACGTGAAGATCCCAGAGATGCTTTTGTTTCCAATACTTTTTCTAAATTAGATGATATGCCTGCAGGGGCTGTGGTGGGTACTTCCAGTTTGCGTCGTCAAAGCCAGTTACTGAAAAACCGCCCTGATCTGCAAATTAAATTTTTACGCGGTAATGTCAATACCCGATTAAAAAAATTAGATGATGGTGAGTATGATGCCATTATTTTAGCCTCAGCCGGACTTATTCGTCTGCAAATGAAAGATCGAATAACCAGCTATCTCTCTGTTGAACAAAGTTTGCCTGCCATGGGGCAGGGAGCTGTGGGCATAGAATGCCGAACTGATGATGAGCAGACACTACAGCTTATTGCACCACTGGCCCATAAAGAGACAACAATTCGCCTGACTGCGGAACGGGCTTTAAACAAACGTCTTGAAGGCGGTTGTCAGGTGCCTATTGGCGGTTATGCCGTATTAGAGGGTGAGCACTTATCTATGCGAGCTTTTGTCGGCTCTCCTGATGGTAAAAATATGGTTGAGGGAAGTGTTGAAGGCCCGGCAGAAGATGCTGAAAAAATGGGCATTGAATTGGCCGATGACCTACTCTCCAGAGGGGCGAAAGAAATATTAGCGGAAGTTTATAAAAACGGAGTTTGACCCCTTAAGCTTCTTAACAGACTCTTTAATCCAATAGCATTATGTCACATTTACCAATATCATTTTATCAGCAGGATGCTTGCATCCTGGCAAAGAACTTATTGGGGAAAGTAATAAGACGTAAATATGGAAGCCACTGGTTATCTGCCCGGATCATAGAAACAGAGGCTTACTATCTGGAAGAAAAAGGCAGTCATGCCTCGCTGGGATTTACACAAAAACGTAAAGCCCTTTTTATGCCTCCCGGCACAATTTATATGTATTATGCCCGAGGCCATGATTCTTTTAATATCAGTTGTCAGGGCAAGGGGAATGCTGTATTAATTAAATCAGCATTCCCATTTGAAGATCGGCTCACTCACCCAGATGCCATTAAAGATATGCAGGCTTTAAACCCTCTTCCTTCAGGTGCAACTCGCCCTGTAACAAAACTCTGTAGTGGCCAGACTCTATTATGCCGGGCATTACATCTCAAAGTGAAAGACTGGGATCAGCAGCAGTTCAATGCCCAATGTTTCTATCTTGATGATGTTAATCAACGACCAGTAAAAATCGTACAGACAACCCGGTTGGGCATTCCCCAGGGGCGGGATGAGAACCTGCCTTATCGGTTTATTGATTATGATTTTTTAGCGTATTGCAGCAGTAACCCATTGAATAAAAGAAAACAAATTCCCCAGTTTAAAGTTTCTTTATATTGAGCTGTCTTGATTAGAGTAGTTACAATAATATAAACTCATTGAAAGAATCGAAAGCGGAATAGTTAATTATGACCTACCTTTATCTGGCAATTGCTATTGTTGCAGAAGTTATTGCAACTAGTGCACTGAAAGCCTCCGAAGAATTCACTAAACTTGTCCCTGCTTTAGTGGTCGTCTTTGGTTATGGAATAGCATTTTATATGCTAACACTGGTACTTAAAACTATGCCTGTTGGAATTGCCTATGCCCTCTGGGCCGGTTTAGGCATTGTACTGGTGGCTATAGTCAGTGCTGTTATTTACCAGCAAATACCAGACTTGCCCGCCATAGTTGGGATGCTTCTGATTGTTGCCGGAGTTATTGTGATAAATCTTTTTTCTAAAACTTCGGGGCATTAATGCAAACAGATCCCTTTTTTAACTTCCTGTTTTAACTCCCTGTTTTATTTATACTGCCGTAAATACCACCATTCAAAAAATCGTTTCAGCCAATGAAATACTTTCATGCGAGGTAAAATAATATTGAGTTTTTTTGTTCTGGCTACTAACATTCCTGAATTTAAACTGTCGACAATGCACAATAATTCAACTTTGAAGGTATGAGTGACCGGCTGATCCTTAAATTCGGCGATTAAATTTTTTGCTGCGGCTTCTGCCTGCAGATCAGCCATATGGGCTTGTTTGGGCAACCATTCGGGGCCTGGAAAGCTACCGGAATCACCGGCAACATAGATTTTATCCATTCCATCAACCTGACAGTGAGCATTGGCTTTTATCATACCGCCCTTTGAGCGGGGTAGATCGGTATTGTCAAACCAGTGATTACCTGTCATGCCGGGCATAAAAATAATCAGGTCAGCCTGAAACTCTTTCCCTTCAGTGATCACGCTATGATCGGTGAATTGTTTCATTTTATCACCCAGATGAGTTTCAATATCCCTTTTTTTCATCTCTTTTAAAAGACCGTTAACGGCTTTTGGACCCAGTCTTTGTCCCGGATTTTCTGATGGGGTGAAAAAAATAAGCTTGAATTTATCCCGTCTTCCATCCTTACGTAATTGACTGTCAACGCCAAATAAAAATTCAAACATTGGGCCGCCGCGCATGGCACTGGGTTCTTTAGGATTACCGGAAAAACCAAAGGCGATGGTGCCGCTGTCCATCTGCATCAGGCGGTCTCTGATTTCTACTGTGGCATTAATTCCTTCACAAGGGGTAATGGCATGTTCGATGCCGGGTAATTTTTTTAGGAATCGCCCACCAGAACAAATGATCAGGGCATCATTTTCAATTTCACCTTTGCTGGTGACAACAATTCGCCCTGCATTTTTTGTCCCGACAGCTTCTGCTTTAACGTGTGTTACTTTCATTCGTTGAAAAAAGCTATCCAGAGGAATGATCAGATCTTCAGGTTGCCTTAAATTACAGGGTATCCAGATTGAGCCTGGTAAGTAATGAAACTCAGCTTTTGGGCTGATAACTGTTATTTCAATATCCATATCAGAGCGGCTGAGGGTTTTAACGGCTGTTAATGCAGCAAAACCGCTGCCAATAATAGAAACTCTTTTCATGCAAATAACTCCGGGCTCAGACTCTGTTTAATAATTAGTGTGACTATTGTTATTAATTCGGCTCAATTTGACAGTGATAATTATCACTGTCATTCCTTAAGCAGAATAATAAACTGATATTATAGTTTATTATCAGGAGTTTTGAGTATGTATGAATTGAATATCACCCTTTCCGGTAGTTTTGATGAGGTTAAAGAAAGAGTATTAAATGTTTTAATGGAACAACAATTGGGTATTGTCAGTGAAGTTGATGTTCAGGCGACAATGAAAAAAAAATTAGATGTCAGTATTCCAGCCTATCAAATTTTAGGTGCATGCAATCCGAAGTTAGCACTGCAAATTATTGAAGCAGATCCGAATTGTGGAAATTTATTACCCTGTAATTTCATTATACGTGAATATAATGCTGATAAAATTGTAGTGAGTTTTATGGATCCTGTGACGGTATTAGGTTTGGCAAAATCTGAAAAAATTAATGCTATTGCAATAATAGCGAAAGAAAAAATTCAGCATGTTTTAGACAGTTTGTCTAATGGCTCTTAACTAGCTAAGGGCTTTTAGTGGGCTAAGGGCTCTTAAGCAATTGGCAAACTTCTTTTATTCCCAATAAAATTCTTGGTGTGTGGCGTACCAGATGGTCAGGGTTTACAGCGTAGAGCTGCTTATTTTTCACGGCATTAAGGAATGACCACTGTTGCCAGCGTGATAACCATATTTTTGAAGTATCGGCCATTCCAGTAGCTATAATAACTTCCGGGTTTTGTGCCAGTATGGATTCTATTGATGGGGTGCTGGTCAGTCCTTTTGCTGCAGCAAAAATATTATCGCCGCCACAAAGCGTGATAACTTTAGAAATCAGGTGATCTTTATTGACACTCATCACCGGGTTATTCCATATCTGGATAAATGTTCGTCGACTATTATTTATGTTATTTCTGGAATGTTCTTTTAAAGTATTAAATTCATTAATAAAATTATCTGAATTTATTTTTGAGGTTGTTTCTGTGCCCATCAGTTCCCCAAGTGCATTTATGGTTCTGGGAATATCCATAAAATCCTTAGGCTCACTGATATAGATTGTTAGTCCCAGTTTTTTTAATTGTTCAATTTGATGTTTCGGGTTGCCGCTTTTCCAGGCAACCACTAGATCGGGTTGCAGACTGAGGATCTTTTCCAGATCAAGCGCATTATAACTTCCAATCAGAGGCACTGTTTTTGCCTGCTCAGGGTAGTCACTATATCTGACCACACCTTTGATGTATTCAGAACCACCTGCAGAATAAATTAGCTCCGTCAGACCGGGTGATAAGCTGACTACTTTTCGGGCAGGCTGCTGTAAGGTAACTATTTGCCCGCTATCATCTTTGACTTGAATTTTTGCCTTGGCAGAGGTACTGAAAACTAATGATATCAGCAAAAATATTAAAACCAGACTGTAACGATATGAGTTAGCTTTCAATGGATGAACTGCTTTTCAGTGGCACAAATAACCTGTGCTGTGCATCTTTTATCAGATGAATTGGACAATTATATAAACGACTTAGATTCTCTCGGGTGAGAATATCTTTTGTTTTACCGGATAGCCACTGACCATCGTTAAACAATAATAGTATGTGATCACAAAATCGATATGCCAGATTGGGATCATGAATTACCATAACGCCGCATTGCTCCTGGAGAGCAAATTTTTCTTTGAGGAGATCAAGAATTTCCAGCTGTGCTTTAATATCAAGATGATTCACGGGTTCATCTAAAAGATAATAATCTGGATCTTGTGTTAACAGGGTCGCCAGATTCAAACGTCGTTTTTCACCTCCTGAAAGGCTGTTGACGGATCGTTCATGAAAGTTTTCCAGTCCCACTTTTTTTAATGCATTGATAGCCAGTTGTTTATCATGACTGCCTTCCATCTGCCAGCCATTGATAAATGGATGCCGCCCAATGAGTGTGGCTTCAATCACCGTAGAAGGGAAGTTATACTCATACTCCTGCAACATCATTCCAATACGTTTTGCCAGTTCTATGCGTCTGAAGTCATTAATATTAATTTGTTGGAGAGTAATATAGCCAGTTTCAGGTTTGCTGTTTTTAGAGCTGTTATTTTTAGCGTTGTTAATTGTACGAAGACCAATTAAAGTGTGCAATAAAGTAGTTTTACCAACTCCGTTGACACCCATGATCCCCCAAAATTCTCCGGGATTAAAACATACATCCAAATCGCTGCAAATGGTTTTTCCTGCAATTGACAGGCTCAATTTATTGGCTTGCAGAGACATTTTACTGACTCCTTCTTAATAAATAGAGAAATAACGGGACTCCAATAAGTGCAGTCAAGACGCCAACGGGCAGTTGTTGAGGCGCCAGCACTGTTCTGGCCAGAGTATCGGCTATAATTAATAATGCACCACCCATCAGTGCACTGGCGGGGATCAACAGACGATGATCGGCACCAATAACCAGACGGATCAGATGAGGTATCACCAGACCGACAAAGCCGATACTGCCTGCCAGAGTGATAGCACCGGCAGTGAGCAATGAGGATATAAAGAATATATAAGTCCTTAAGCGCTTAATATCTATCCCGAGACTGCCTGCCTGCAGATCACCCCACAATAGTATATTCAGCTGTCGACTGATTGATAAGCTGAAAAGAAAGCCAAAGAGCAAAATTATATAGGAAGGTAATAATGGCCTATCATAGCTGAGATCGCCCATCAGCCAGAATAACATGCCATGGATTTTTTCCGGAGGTGATATGACCAGTACAAAACTTATCAGTGCGCCCCAGCCAGAGGCCAGAATGATACCAGTGAGCAACAGGCGTGATATGCTCCAACTGCCTTTACTATGAGAAAATGAAAAAACCAGAAAAATAGACAGCAGTGCACCCAAAAATGCACTGCCTGTCAGCCAGAGTGTATTGAGCCCCATTAACATGGCCAATAATGCCGCTAGTGCTGAGCCGCCAGAGACCCCGAGTACATAAGGATCGGCCAGCGGATTTCTTAGCAGAACCTGCATCAGCACTCCAGCAATTGATAATAGAGCACCTGCTGCAAAGGCTGCAAGTGCTCTGGGTAGACGAAGCTCAAAGACAAGGCTCTGAAACAGAGGAGAGGCTGTGCCATCTAATAGTGAAATAAGTGTCTGAGATGGCAGCTGGCCGGAACCCGTTGTCAGAGCGAAAAGAAAACTGATAAGCACCAGAAAAAGCAGACTGAATAAAAAAAAATAAGGATGATTTTTTAGCATGCAGTCACTTTATAATATTGGCTACTAGAATGAAGTTACATTTCATAATGAATTGAAGTGAAGACAAATCGATCGGGTTGACGAAAGTCAAAACCGGACTGTTTTGCTAACACGTATTCTTTATCAAACAGGTTATCGATTTTTGCCCGGACTGTCCAGTGTTTGTCCAGTTGCCAGGCGGTTCTAAGATTCATCAGACCAAAACCGGATAGTTTTTCTCTTTCTCCCGAATTGTTGTACCGTTCTGAACTTGCAATAAGTGATGCACCATAACTGAATGCTCCGCTTGATTTATCCATGGAAATATTTAAATTTCTTTTACTTCTTCGGGCTAACATCAGTCCTGTTTCTTCATCAATGGGATTAATAAAAGAAGCATTGGCATTAATTGTCCAGCCATAGATGTTTGTGGTGACACCTAATTCAAAGCCATCAATGGCTGCTTCATTGACATTTTCCATCATACTGATAGCCGGAAATGAATTGACATAGGAGATTAAATTGTCAACTTTGGTATCAAAATAATGAGCAGTCCAAAGTGTTTGGCCTGTTGTTATTTCTACTCCAAAGTCAAAACTTCTGGATTCTTCTGGTTTAAGGTCAGGATTACCTTTAAAAAATGCGTCAGCAGGCCAATACAGATCATTAAATGTCGGGGCTTTAAATGCAGTTCCGTAAGATGCAGTCACGCGGACATATTCATCCAGTGAAAACCCAGTACCTATGCTCCAGGTATTATGTGAGCCAAAATTTTCGTTATCGTCATAACGCCAGGAGAGTTGAGTGTCAAAGACATCACCATCGTAAAGATACTGAGAATAAAAGGCTTTGTTCCAGCGACTGTCTTCAGCATATGTTGTTGAACTGTCCACTTCATCATTTTTATAATCCAGCCCCAAAGTAAGCAGATCTGAATCACGCACGACAATATCATTTTGCCAGTTGACGAAATCTGTCTGGGTGTTAAATTTTGTTTTTGGATCAACAAAAAAGAAACCTTTTGCAGGCGGCTTGTATAAATAATTATACTGCTTATCATAACTGCGGCTGATTGTTATAAGACTGTTCCAGTCTTCTGTGACAGAATAATCCAGCGTACCGCTGGCAACCTGCTCAGTGAAGTCAGTATGAGTTGATTTATCAATATAACCATCAAAGTCAGATTTTCCCTGACTGCGTAAGTAAAAGCCGGAGAGCTTTAAATCCGGGGTGATCAAATGACTGCCGTTAAGAGATAAGGCGTAATTTTCATAAGCATCATCATCCTCGTCCTGGGTGTTGGCATTACCAGAGCTGTCTCGACCATAAAAGTCATATCCATCGGTGTCAAAAACAGATGCACCAGCACTGAATTGAGAGGTTTTGTTACCATCAGCATAACTGATGGTTGCTTCCCGGGTGTTATCAGAGCCATATCCAACGCTGGCAGTCATTTTCTTTTGGCTAGATTTTGTTGTGAATATCTGGATGACACCACCAATGGCATCAGAACCATATAAGCTTGAGCGAGGGCCCCTGACGACTTCAATTCGTTCAACCTGAGAAATTGGTAAATACTCAATAGATGTCGAACCACTGGTTGCTGAGCCCAGAGGCACACCGTCAATGAGATATAAAATATGGTTTGTATTGGTGCCGCGTAAAGAGATGCTGGAGGTACTGCCGAAACCACCACTGGTAGTAAAACTGATGCTGGGTGTCATTCGCAATACTTCTAACACGGAAGTGGCTTGAGTTCGTTCAATATCTTCTCGCGTGATAATACTGACTGGAACAACCGTTTCATCAACGGTTTTTGCTGTACGGTTGGCTGTTACGACAATTTGAGGAATATTGTCATTTTGTCCTGCTTGAGTAGTAATAGGAAACAAAGAAAGAGAAAGAGCTGAAGTTAGTATTACTGAACCAGCTGAGGATAAAGGTGTTGGATAAGCCATAATTTTCCCTGAAACACACGCCCCGTGTGTATTAAATGTTTAATTTTAATGCGGGACTTATACACAAATGTGTAATGACATATTGTGAAATAGTACAGGAATACGAAGGTCAGATTGGTGAGTATAATTAGCAACCTGACCCATTGCACGCCCACCGCATACTAGAGTTTATTCTTACGGCAGGTCTCCGGGCTTATGAAGAATAAGAGCAAATGGCTCTTATGAGATGCATTTATTCAATGCATTAAGAGAATGGCCTTCCCATATAAGTTTCTATACAGTGACATGGCTCCTGGCTGTGTTAGCAAAGAGTTCTCGTGCAATCATTTACCGTTGCGGGGGCAGCATTGGAATTTAACCAATTTCCCAGTTTCATTGTCTGTAAAATGCATGCATAGAACAGTAATCAAACACCATAAAAATTTTCGGCCATTCTAGTGTTTAATCATATAGTTGTCAATTGCTACTCACTACAATCGCTTTTTATTTAAAAAAGATGAGTGCAGCTACTTTTCTTGATTCGCTGGCTAATATATTAAAGGTGCGTGATGCTGCTCCTGTGTTCATAAAATCCATGGACAGTTTGTTTTTTGCAATATATTGCAATACGGATTTGTCTGGAAATCTGGAGTTTTGACCCGTACCAATTAAAAAAATATCAGCATCCTGCTTGAGAAGTTCTTTGACACAGTTTTCATCAAATTCATCAAATGAGGAAGGGAGATCCTTAGTCATAATGAGTTCTTTATAAATCAGGGTTGTTGATGTGATTTCAAGCAACTGATTGTCTTTAAGGGAATGAGAGTGGGTGTTACTATCTGGTTTAATTAATTTTGCACTATGATCATCATAAGAATGAAATGAATAAGCATTTTCTATGTTTTCAAGCTGGAGCATAATGGTTGTTCTCTTTCGATTGTTAGATCTGACTTAAAGATTTTTTATGTAGGTACATTTTACGACCATAGCAGTAATTTGAAAATCAAGAGAAAAAGAAGTGGTGGCGTTCAAATAAATGCGTATAAAACGACTGCAAGGGCAGCTAATGCAACAATCTGGGGACGCTGCAAGTACGTCCATGTAACGCTTGCTGTCGCCATCCATGGCTCCAAACACCCCAGTTTGTTGCATTAACTGCCCTCACAGTCTCTTAAGGCATTTATTCTCTCTGGGAGGGAGTGTCCAAAATCAAAAGCAAAGAAAAAGCCAGAGCAACAGCTAACCCCCTCAGTCCCCCTTTGAAAAAGGGGGAAGTAACAGCACAATAGCTCAAGCAAATGGGCCCCAATGCTTTTGACTTTTCTTTTGCTCTTGCTTTTGGACAACACCAGTGAGGACAACTGAGGTAGAAGAGTGTACGCGACACTGGTTCGTCTAACTGGGGTGTTTGGAGCCATGGACGGCGACAGCAAGCGTTACATGGACGTACTTGAAGCGTCCCCAGTTAGACGAACCAGTGTCGGGTGCAATCGACAGGCTCAGCATTTCGTCCGAACGCCCCCCTTCTTTTTCTCTTGATTTTCGAACAATCAGCGAACTACTGCTTAGGTCGTAAACCTGTAATTCATTTAAAAATGTATTTTTTTATAATTTTCAGATTTTAAGTTATTTTCGAGCAATATACAGCTTCGAATCTCCAAATTAAAGCACTTAGAGCAAAAAACTAAAAAAAAGTAGAGAAAAGTGCTATTAGAGATTGACAGGAACACTCAGGGTAAGTATTTTGGTACGTTTTAATATAAGTACCAGTTATTTACTTAAGTGGCATATTTTCAGGCATTGATGAGGCGATTTTCTTGAACGACGACTTTCAGCGGATTAAACGTTTACCACCCTATGTTTTCAATATTGTTAATGAATTGAAAGCCAAAGCGCGAGCCCGTGGGGAAGATATTATTGATTTTGGTATGGGCAATCCCGATCAGCCTACGCCGAAACATATTGTTGAAAAAATGGTGGAAGCCACACAGAGAAATGATACACACCGGTATTCTATGTCTCGTGGTGTTCCCCGATTGCGTAAAGCCATCTGTAACTGGTATAAACGTAGTTATGATGTTGATTTGGATCCTGAATCAGAAGCCATTGTTACTATTGGTTCCAAGGAAGGGCTGGCTCATCTGGCACTGGCGACCGTAGGTCCTGGTGATGCTGTATTGGTGCCTAACCCTTCTTACCCGATTCATCCTTATGGCTTTGTCATTGCCGGGGCGGATATTCGCCATGTGCCAATGACCCCAGATGTGGATTTTTTTGCAGAACTGGAAAAAGCCATTAAAGATTCCTGGCCAAAACCAAAAATGCTGGTGCTTAATTTTCCCGGCAATCCAACGACACAATGTGTTGAACTGGAATTTTTTGAAAAAGTTGTCAAAATTGCCCGTGAACACAAAATCTGGGTAGTTCATGATATTGCCTATGCGGAAATTGTTTTTGATGGTTACAAGTCACCTTCTATTTTGCAAGTGCCGGGTGCAAAAGAGATTGCTGTTGAGTTCTACTCTCTGTCTAAAACCTACAATATGCCGGGTTGGCGAGTGGGATTTATGTGTGGCAATCCGACACTGGTTGCTGCACTGACACGCATGAAATCTTATCTGGACTACGGTATGTTTACACCGATTCAGGTAGCGGCTATTCAGGCCCTGGATGGTCCTCAGGAGTGTGTTCAAGATATTCGTAATATGTATCAGGCACGTCGAGATGTTTTGTGTGCGGGCCTGGAATCTATTGGCTGGAAAGTAGAAATACCTAAAGCGACCATGTTTGTCTGGGCTCCTATTCCAGAAGAATATAAAGCTATGGGCTCTTTAGAGTTTTCTAAAAAATTACTCAATGAAGCAAAAGTGGCCGTTTCTCCGGGGATTGGATTCGGTGAATACGGTGATGATCATGTGCGTTTCAGCTTAATTGAAAATGAACACCGAACTCGTCAGGCTATGCGCTGTTTGCGTGAAATGTTCAAAAAAGACGGTGTGGGTGCCTTTAAGGAAGGCTCTTAGGTATTAAGCAAAAGATTTTCTTATTAATATCTTAAGTTTTGCTATAATACCGCGCAAAATATTGTAAATAACAAATGGAGAATCTTTTGGAACCAGTTAAAATAGGTTTATTGGGCCTTGGCACTGTTGGTGGTGGCACGGTTAATGTTCTGCGACGCAATGCAGAAGAAATCTCACGCCGTGCCGGGCGAGATATTATTGTCAGTCATGCATCAGCACGTGACATCAATAAGCCCCGTATCTGTCAAACGGATGGGATTCAATTAACTGAAGATCCTATTAATGTTGTGACTGATCCTGAAGTTTCTATTGTTGTTGAATTAATTGGCGGTGATACACTGGCTCGAGAGCTGGTTCTTAAAGCTATCGCCAATGGTAAACATGTTGTCACAGCCAATAAAGCTTTAATTGCCAAGCATGGTAATGAAATCTTTTCTGCCGCCCAGAAGAAGGGCGTTATGGTTGCTTTTGAAGCGGCTGTGGCGGGTGGTATTCCAATCATCAAAGCTATCCGTGAAGGTCTTGCAGGAAACCAGATTGAGTGGCTGGCGGGTATTATCAATGGTACGGGTAATTTTATCCTGACCGAAATGCGTGATAAACAGCGTGATTTTGATTCAGTTCTCGCTGAAGCACAAAGATTGGGTTATGCAGAAGCTGATCCGACTTTTGATGTTGAAGGAATTGATGCAGCTCATAAATTGACGATATTAGCTTCAATTGCTTTCGGTATTCCTTTACAGTTTAAAAAAGTCTATACCGAAGGTATCAGTAAGATCACTGGTGAAGATGTTGATTATGCCAGTGAACTGGGTTTCACTATTAAACATTTGGGCCTGTCACGTCGTACTGAACAAGGGGTTGAATTACGAGTTCATCCAACCTTGATCCCAAAACGCCGCTTAATTGCAAATGTTGATGGTGTGATGAATGCTGTACTTGTCAAGGGTGATGCTGTGGGTCCTACCCTGTATTATGGTGCTGGTGCTGGTGCTGAACCGACAGCTTCAGCAGTGGTTGGTGATATTGTGGATGTGGTGCGTGTTTTAACATCTGATCCTGAAAACCGGGTACCTCATCTGGCATTCCAGCCTGAATCTTTATCAGATTTTCCTATTTTACCCATCAGTGAAGTGGAGACCGCTTATTATCTGCGTATTTCAGCTTCCGATCAGACGGGTGTTATGGCCAATATTACCCGTATTTTAGCGGATAGCGGCATTAGTATTGATTCCATGCTGCAAAAAGAACCTGTGGCTGATTTAGCTGGTTCGAATACAGACAGTGCAACCATTATCATTGTGACCCATACGACGATTGAAAAAAATATGGATGAAGCACTGGCGAAAATCAATACTCTGGATGCGATCAATAATGATGTGGTTCGTATCCGTTTAGAACATCTTGATGCGGACTAAGCTTAAGCAAACGTCAAAATCCATTCGCTTTATTATTCCGGGTCTTCTTGACCCGGTTCCTTATCTTGATCAATTACCAGCTAAAGAATTACCAGAGTTAGCTGTTTTCTCCAAAATGTTGTCCCGTGGCGAGCTTTTAACGCCTGAAACCTTTGATGCGCGCCAGGATAATTTTTATCATTGCCTGTTAAAAGAAATGGGCAATGATAAAGCTTCTACATATCATTCTACATACCATAGTTCTCAATCCTCCATAGCCAGCTTATCCTATCAGCTTGATGTCAATAATTTATCTGATCCGGAATTGTTTAAAGAAAAGTGGATTATGCGTGCCGATCCCAGCTTTTTAATGGCTGACCGGGATCAGCTTGTTTTAGCACAAACGGGCTCTCTGGATATTAGTATTGATGAGGCAAATTTACTTGTTGATGAAATTAATCATTTTTTTGACAGCTATGAGGAAGAAAGTTTCTGGACTTTAAAAAGCATATCGCCTGATCGTTGGTATATTATTTCTGATAAGCCGATAAATATTCAATCAGTCCCGCCGGAAAATGCCTTAGGACAATCAATTAAATCATTCTTATTTAACAACGATAAATCAACTAAGGGGATAGATAGCAATCACTGGATGAGTCTGTTTAATGAGATGCAAATGATTTTGCATCAGAGTGAGGTAAATAAAAAAAGGACTGAGGCAAAGAAGCTCCCAGTTAATAGCTTATGGTTTTGGGGAGCTGGAGAAGCAGTTGATGAGTTAAACTCCTTAACTGATAATGCAGTGCTGCTATACTCGGATCATCCTTTAGCACAAAATCTATCTCATCTTCAGTGTGGAAAAAAATTCTCTGTACCTGAACACTTTTCGGAAATATTTTATGCAGATGAAATAGCTTCCCCCATCATTATTACTATTGAGTCTTTTATTCAAGCAATTCGAAGTAAAGATGTATTTTCCTGGGTTGGTCTTCTGGAACAATTTGAAAGCAATTATCTTATCCCAATAATGGATGAACTTAATTCAGGTAAAATTTTGCAGGTTGAATTCATATCCCCGTCAGGGAGAAAGTTATTGTTGACAAAAAAATTATTAAAGCGCTGGTGGAAAAAGAACAAAAATTACCGTTTATTTTTGTGCACCAATTCAGATTCTAAAAACTGAATGAGCAAAAGAGATTGATTTAATTTAATTGCTCGTTATACTTCTTGATACAAATATGAAAGAAAATAATATTTAAGGATTTACGATAATGCAAAGCGTTCTTTATCAGATATTTTTTAGCGTTAATTCATTTTCCAGAATGTATTCAATTTTTCTTATGTGCTTTTTTATCAGTGCTTCTTCATTTGCTGATGAAGATTTCCCCGGTCGTAAAGTATTCCCAATTGTTAAAACCATAAGTATTGAAGCATTCTATGAAAAAATTGTTAATGATAAAGTTATCATTGTGGATGTTCGCTCGGAGTATGAGTTTAAAACACTAAAAATATTAAATGCTATTAATATTCCTGTTTCAAAAAAATCATTTCCTGATAAATTAAAAGAGTTACGTGATAGTTCACCCAAAGAAATTGTTTTTTACTGTAATGGCAGAACCTGTTATAAATCCTATAAAGCAGGTATTAAAGCACTTAATTATAATGTAAAAAATTGTATCTCCTATGATGCAGGTGTCTTTGAGTGGGCTCTTGCACATCCCGACCAAGCGGTTTTGTTAGGTGAGTCTCCTATTGATAAAGAAAGTATTATTCCAAAAGCTGACTTTAAATCTCATTTATTAGCCCCTAAGGATTTTGAAAATAATTCACTGGCAGATGATAGTTCTCTGATTTATGATATCAGAGATCGTGAGCAACGCCGTGGGGGTAGTGGCATTTTCATGTTTAGGGATAAAAACGTCGGGCTGGATAATACAAAAAAACTAAGACGAATTGTTCAAAAAGCAATCGATAATGACTCAACGTTGTATTTTTATGATCAGAAAGGGAAGCAGATCAGATGGTTGCAGTATACACTTGAATCTATGGGACTGGAGAATTACTTTTTCATGGAGGGTGGGGCTGGTGCCTATTATAAAATGTTGCGTGAAGAACAGAAATAAAGAACATGGGCCTGGTGCTCCCCATGTTTTTTATGTCCTCTGGTTCAACCAGCCAGATGCTCTAACAAGCCATTAAGATACTGAAATTGTTTTGCTATATCACTTTCCATTTTTAATAACTTCAGCTTATTATTACCATCAAGTTTATAGAGAACTGATTTAGTCTGTATGAGATTAATAATCTTCATTTGATCAATGTTGGGTTGTTCGCTGAAGGTAATTCGACCACCTGATTCACTATAGTCTATACTCAGAATGTCCAGTGGCGTCGCTTTAATCTTTAATGACGTGACCGCAAATAAATTCTTAATTTGATCCGTGAGTAAACCAAAACGGTCAATCATCTCTACCTGAATATCTTTTAAAGCGACATCGTCCCGGGCATTGGCAATACGTTTGTACATAACCAGACGTGTGTGAATGTCTGGTAAATAATCATCGGGTATCAAAGCTGGAATATGCATATCAATTTCAGTGCCATGATGTGCAGAGGTTTCTGAGTCTGGATCTTTGCCTTCTTTTAATGATTTAACCGCACGTTCCAGCAAATCAGTATACAGCGTAAAACCAATTTCATGGATTTGCCCGCTTTGGTCTTCACCGAGCAATTCGCCTGAGCCCCGAATTTCCAGATCATGGGTTGCCAGGGTAAATCCAGCCCCCAGATCTTCTATGGCCTCAATGGCCTCAAGACGCTTGACTGCATCAGCCGTCATTGTTTTCTTTTCAGGAATTGTCAGATAAGCATAAGCCTTATGGTGTGAACGTCCAACCCGGCCTCGTAATTGATACAATTGTGCCAGCCCGAATCGGTCGGCACGTTCAATAACAATGGTATTGGCTGTTGGAATATCAATGCCTGTCTCAATAATGGTTGTGCATACCAGAATATTAAATCGTTGATGATAAAAATCACTCATGATCCGTTCAAGATCTTTTTCAGGCATCTGGCCATGGGCCAAATCAACTTTTGCTTCAGGGATTAAATCTGAGAGTTCTCGGGCTTTTTTTGCAATGCTTTGAACATTGTTATGCAGCACAAAAATTTGTCCGCCACGCATGATTTCACGCTGACATGCTTCCTTTATTGTTTCATCACTCCATCGCTGAACAAATGTTTTTATTGACAGACGACGTGCCGGAGGGGTAGCAATGATTGAAAAGTCTCGAATTCCCGCTAGTGACATATTTAATGTTCTTGGTATGGGAGTTGCTGTTAAGGTGAGAATATCAACCTTACTGCGTAATTTCTTAAAACGATCTTTTTGCCGCACTCCAAAACGATGCTCTTCATCAATGATCACCATGCCCAGTCGTTTATATTTAATGCTGTCCTGAAGTAACTTATGTGTGCCGATAACAATGTCAATAGTGCCGTCAGCAACGCCTTTTAGAATAAGTGTTTGTTCTTTTTTTGTTTGAAATCGGGATAAACCTGCAATTTTTATTGGCCACTCAGCAAAGCGACTCTGAAAATTTTCGGCATGTTGCTGACTGAGTAAAGTTGTGGGCACCAAAATAGCAACCTGCTTGCCGCCCTGAACTGCAAGAAAGGCTGCACGCATTGCGACCTCAGTCTTACCAAAACCTACATCACCGCAAACCAGGCGATCCATTGGTTTGGGACCACTCATATCTTCAATTACATTTTCTATGGCTGTTTGTTGATCAGGAGTTTCCTCAAAGGGAAATTCACTGGCAAAAGCCTGATATTGCTGCTCCTCATAGCGATAAATAAATCCCTGCTGGGCTTCACGCTGAGCATAGATTTCTAATAACTCAGCGGCAACATCTCTGATTTTTTCACGAGCTTTACGTTTTGCTTTTTCCCACTGACCGCTGCCTAATTTATGTAATGGTGCAGTGTCAGGGTTTGAACCTGTATATCGGCTTATGAGATGCAGTGAGGCAACAGGAACATAAAGTTTATCACCACCGGCATATTCCAGTGCCAGAAACTCAGTGGTTTCATCACCCAGAGTAATGGTCTCCAGGCCCAGATAGCGTCCTACACCATTATCTTCATGTACAACAGGTGCGCCGACTTTGAGTTCAGCCAGAGTGTTAATAATGGCATCATTATCCTGAGATTTATTTTTCCGCCGCCGCCGCTGCATGACCTGCTGGCCATAGAGCTGTGATTCACTGATAATGATAATATCTGATAATTGCAGGCCTTCATCAAGCGGTGCAATACAAATCCCCATGGCTTTATCTGAGTGTTGAAATTCAGTCCAGAAATTAAAGTTTTTAGGGTAAATTTTATAAGGTTTAAATAACTCCAGCAGGGTTTCACGCCGTCCTGCTGTTTCTGCACAAAAAAGGATGCGCTGATTTCTTTCTTTTGCTGACTGAATATACTGACTCAGTTTATCCAGTGCTGTATTAATCTGGGTTGCGGACTGCGTAGCAATAGTTAATGGCGGCGGATTTTCACTGCTGAAATTAAATACTCCAGCTTTTTTCTGAAACTCAAAACTCTGGCATATGACTCTTGGATATTGCTTAAGATGAGAAAATAGTTCATCAGTTTTCAGGAAAAGTGCCTGTGGTGCTAAAACAGGTCGTGAGATATTATGTCGATATTGTTCATAACGTTGCTCAGTATCACAAATGAATTGAGTGGTTATGTCTTCAAGATCACTAAAGTTTACAATGATTGATTGTTTGGGTAAAAAATCAAAGAGTGTTGTAGTCTGTTCAAAAAACAGTGGCAGATAGTATTCAATACCGGCAGGTGATATTCCCTGTCCCACTTCGTTGTAAATTACACTCTCTGTTAATTCTCCGCCCAGAATACGGCGGTACTGTTCTCGAAAAAGTTCAATGCTTTGTTTGTCCAGAGGAAATTCTCTGGCAGGCATCATATCAATGGTATTGATTGTGTTTATTGAGCGTTGAGTTTCGACATCAAATGTTTTGATAGAATCAATTTCATCATCAAAGAGATCCAGGCGAAAGGGCAGAGTGCTGCCCATTGGATATAAATCAACAATACTGCCCCGCACTGCAAACTCACCATGCTCATAGACATTGGCAACACATCTATAACCACTTTTTTCCAGTTCACGACGAAATTTAGAGATATCCAGTATCATGCCCACTTTAAGCAGCAGAGTATTGCTGTTGATATAGTCCAATGGCATTAGTCGATGCATCAAAGTACTTAGTGGGACAATCAAAATCCCTTTTTTCAGGCCTGGCAGGTGATACAGGGTTGCCAGGCGCTCAGAAATAATATCCTGATGGGGAGAAAATTGATCATAGGCCAATGTTTCCCAGTCGGGCAGGGTAAGAATTTCCAGGCCAGATTCTTTTAAAAAGAAGCTTAATTCATATTTAATCTTTTGTGCTGAGGGCATATCAGAGGCGATCAGGGTGATAAACTGCTCAGACTGCTGTGCCAGATTACTAATGGCCAGTGTTAAGGCACTGCCATAAAGTTTACCCCAGTGGCTTTTCATGCCGGGTTTGTTAACAAATTGGGGATTTAAAGGGGAGTAGAGTTTATCCATGTCTTTTAAGGCTTTTATTTTCAGAGCTGCAATTATAAAGAATCCGATGTGATATTAGTAGGTGAATAGGAATATGAGCAAAAAATGCCAATAATTGAGTGCTCTATCTGACAGGCTTAGGTATAATTAATCGCTATTTATTTTGTTGAGGACTCAGGTGCTAATATGAATTTTATTGAAACACGCGGTAATGATGGCGAACACCCTTTAAAAGTTAGTTTTTCTTCGGCCATTCTTGCCCCAATTGCTTCTTTTGGTGGTATTTATATCCCTGAATGTTTACCTCAACTCGGGGAAGACTTTTTACAGAAACATGTTAATTCAGGGTATAAAACATTAGCTAAGGCTGTTTTAGAAGCCTTTGAAATTGATATTGAATCGGAAGTAATTGATGAGGCATTGAGTTTATATGATCACTTTGATGATCCGGCTAATCCAGTTCCACTGGTTAAAGTAAAACATGATTTGTATGTCAGTGAGTTATATCATGGTCCCACCAGAGCTTTTAAAGATATGGCTTTACAGCCTTTTGGTGTAGTACTTTCTTCACTGGCTCAAAAACGCAATGAAAATTATCTTATAATGGCTGCCACCAGCGGTGATACCGGGCCTGCAGCATTGGAGACATTTAAAAATCGTGCTAATGTACAAGTGGCCTGCCTCTATCCCGATGGTGGCACTTCCGATGTACAACGTCTGCAGATGGTGACAGAAGACGCCGAAAATCTAAAAGTTATTGGTATCCATGGTGATTTTGATGATGCTCAGAACGCTCTGAAACGTTTATTAGGCTCGGCTGCATTTAAAGCTAAACTGAAAGAAAAGAATATTCATCTTTCTGCGGCAAATTCAGTCAACTTCGGACGTATTATTTTCCAGTTGATTTATCACATCTACAGCTACCTTGAACTGCTCCGTCAAGATGTTATCAGTATGGGAGAAAAAGTTTATCTTGATGTACCCAGTGGTAATTTTGGTAATGCCCTGGGAGGGTATTATGCTATGAAAATGGGCCTGCCTGTTGAGAAGATTTTAATTGCTTCAAATAAAAATAATGTCCTGACTCAATTAATTAAATATGGGCAATATGATTTACGTAATATGTCTGTGGTTTCAACCAGCTCCCCGGCAATGGATATTCTGAAGTCATCCAATGTGGAACGTATTTTGTGTGATATGTTTGGCACTGAGCGTACCAAAGAACTTATGGCAAATCTTGATAACGATAATCACTATGAACTGAGTGCAGCAGAATTAGCACAATTTCAGACTATTTTTGCTGCAGATTTTTGTGAAGATGAAGAAGGCAAACAGTATATCAAAGAGGCATTTAATGGTGGTTATCTGATGGATCCTCACACTGCAACTTGCTTTAAAGCCTATGATACTTGCCGTGATAAGCCTCTGACAACCATTGCCTATTCAACTGCTGAATGGACGAAATTCTCACCCACTATTGCAAATGCATTGACCGGTGAGCTGGATACCAGTGATATTGATGCTTTAAAGTCTATTGCTAAAGAAGCCAATATTTCTATCCCGGATATTATCAGTGGACTATTTGATAAAGACGTTACTCAAAAAACAGTTATCAATAAGCAGGATATAGAACAAGAAATTCTGGCATTTTTATAAAGCTTTTTATAACAAATGTCAGGGTATTAGCTTTACGATAGCAGAGTTGATAATGAATTTTATCATTCTAATACCCTCAGGAAGAAATAAAGCCTGTCTGAGGTATTAGAAAAAACGCAAGAGAAGTTACTGGCCTGCTTTTAAGATATTAGTGGAAATTTAACTTTCTGCCCCCCCATTGCTTTTGATAAGCCATAGATGCCAAGCATCACAAAAACACTGTGGATACAGGTTAAGTAGGTGATAATAATTGTCCAGGTAACTGCAGCACTGGTACTGCTGAAAAAGTAAAAGACACCAATAATTCCAACAATAAACACACCAGCCAGAACACTGGCAATCAAGGTTTGTCTGAGGTGATTATAGGCAACAGAGTCAGGCCGGTCTGAATACTTTTTAAACAAGTATACAAGTACCAGAAAAGGGATCAGCGGGATCAATAAAAGATTAGCAAGAAATAATCCTTCCGCTAAAATAGCAATATTGGCTTCTTTTTTTTCAACTTCATTCATTCCAATATTTGTTTCATTTATCATGTCAGAGTGGCTTTGGCTGGTCATATGCTGGATCCTCAATATTAATTATAGTATTTCTAATACACTTTCAGGAGGTCGGCCTAAAGCAAATTTATTGTCTGAGGTGACAACAATAGGGCGTTCTATCAATTTTGGGTGTTTGAGCATTGCTGATATTAATTGTTCACTGCTTAATGATTCATCTGCCAGGTTGTTTTCTTTATACTCGGCTTCACCTTTTCGCATTAAATCTCTTGGGTTCATATTTAATGCCTCTAAAATTGCCTTTAAATCAGTTTCAGAAGGTGGTGTCTTTAAATATTCAATGATTTCAGGTTTTACCCCGTTTTCTTCTAATAATTGTAGTGTCTGACGAGACTTAGAGCAACGTGGATTATGATAAATTTTTACACTCATTTTATTTTCCGTTTTTATGAAGATATTTTCATAGTATAAGGTTCTTATTTATAAAGACCAAGTAAAAAGATTGGTTATTGTCTGACTATAACAAAAATTTAAAATTAAGTCATTAATATTTATAAAATTAGATAGATATTAGAGGTTTATAGGTGGTGTCCCTAATAGTTATTGATTTTGGCTTCATCTACAATTTATACAATAAAATAATAACAATTAATGGAAAGTATGGATCGCTTTGAAAGTTGCCCCTCTGAACGATGTTAGCAATTATTCTGCCGGTGCAGCAAGTCTTCCTCTTGTAAACACCTCTTGCTTAAGGCTGTTTTTCCTCCCCTGAGGAAATGATGTTTCAGCCTGGCAGGAGTTAACTAACGGTTAAATTAAAAGCCAGATAATTGTAGGTGATTTTTTTATTCATGCTAACGAAACGCCTTTGTTGTAATGTCTGAACAAAAAGCTTATGGAGTGCATAAGTAATATATAAGATTTTTATGTCAGTTTAATCCTATATTGTAATAGATAAAAATAGCTATAATAATATTTTCGACTACAATTAAATAAATATTAGTATTCATACTGAATTCATACTGAATTCATATGGAATTAATCCGTTGATTATATTAAGTAAGTTTAAGATATGAACTTTAATTTCCGACTTAACTTTAGCCGAATCTTTTTTCTTATTATTATTCCAGTTCTTTTACTTGCTCTGATTTTTATCTATTCTATTCAAACGCAGCTAACGGTTCATAAAAGTGCAATGTTGAAGCATAAAGCTGAAATGATTGCTGAAATAATTACGAACGTTGCTCAGTTTGATACTGAATATATTGAGAAAAATGAGTTCAGTTTTAATGATCTACGGGCAACAGTCTCACAAATTAAATCCAGCTTTATCTCCTTATCAAAAAATGAATTAAGTTTAGAATATCTCATTGGCATGAGAAAAGGGGATGAAATTATTTTTCTGGCCTTTTCAAAAGAACAGCCACCTGCCATTAAATGGAGCGATCATCATCTTGCAGTTCCTATGAGAAGAGCACTTATGGGCGAAGAGGGTAGTGTTATACAAGCCGACTATCTGGGGAATAAAGTTTTTGCTGCCTATCATCCTATAAAAAATACACCTTTAGCACTGGTTATAAAACAGCCCTATGCCATTCATGCCAGTCCCTTTATTAAAGGGGCAATTTTTATTGTTTTGTGCACTCTGATATTATCATTTTTTATTTTTTATGTACTGCATAAAAATACCTTGCGCAATGAAAAGATATTAGAAGCTAAAGAGGAGCGGTTTTCACAATTAATTGAAAATATGAATGATTGGGTCTGGGAGGTAAATGAAAAGGGTATTTATACTTATGCCAGTCATCAAGTTGAGATCATACTTGGTTATTTACCTGAAGAAATAATTGGAACCTCCCCTTTTACATTAATGGATCCGGAAGAAGCAAAAAAAATTCAAAGTGTCTTTTCTAAATTAGTTGCAAAAAAATGCAAAATTATTGATTTGGTCAATATTAATCGTCATAAAAATGGTAAGGAAGTTCATTTATTAACGAGTGGTGCGCCATTTTTTAATGAAACAGGTCAACTATTGGGCTATAGGGGAATAGATAGAGATATTACTCAGCTTATAAAAAAACAAAAAGAAATTGAAACAATGGCCTATAGTGATGCTTTAACTGGCCTGGCCAATCGTTATAGTAGTTATCAGAGAATTAGTGAAGAACTGGAATATTGTCAACGTAATGACATTCTGTCAGCAGTATTATTTCTTGACCTCGATGGTTTTAAAGTGATTAATGATTCTTTGGGACATGAGCATGGTGATGATGTGTTAAAAATCATTTCACAACGCATCCTGTCAGAGCTGCGGGGTTTTGATTTAGTGGGCCGTCTTGGTGGTGATGAATTTGTTATATTGTTGCGTGGAGTTAAGCAAGCTCTGGAAGAAAGTTATAAAAAAATTGAATTATTATCTGAGCGTATAATTAAAGTAATCAATGAACCCATTATGATTCAGGATACTAAAATACATCTTGGGGTCAGCATTGGTATTGCATTAATCCCTCAGGATGGAGAAATTGTTGATGAATTAATTAAACATGCCGACAGTGCAATGTACAAAGCTAAAGTTGCAGGAAAGAATTGCCGGGTTTTTTATAAGAAAGAGTTTCAAACTGCTGCTGATATGATTCTGACACTAAAAAGTGAACTTATTGAAGCATTTGAAAAGGATCAATTTGTACTCTATTACCAGCGCCAGTGTAATATTGATGGCAGTAAAACCCTGGGCTATGAAGCTTTAATACGTTGGAACCATAAAGAACAGGGGATCTTGCTTCCGGGTAAATTCTTACCTTATATGGAGCAAATAGGTTTTATGAAACAACTTGATCTGTGGGTCATTGAGCGAGTCTGTCGTGATATTGACTCTTTTGATGCTCTGACGGAAGGCCAGATAACGATTTCTGTTAATCTCTCTGCAAAAAGTTTTGAAGATAGAAAATTTGTCGGAGTTGTTGAAGAATTGATCAACCGATATCATATAAATGCTTCACGTATTACACTTGAGGTAACTGAAGATCTGCTGATCAAAAATATTATTAATGGAACTTATGTCGTAGATCACATAAAAAGGCTTGGCTTTAAATTAGCTATTGATGACTTTGGCACAGGCTATTCCAGTCTGGCTTATCTGTCTCAAATTAAGTTTGATGAAATAAAAATTGATATGAAATTTGTGCAGTCCATTGAAAAAAGTTCGACCGATCGGCAAATTTGTAAACTGATTTTATCTCTGGCAAAAGAGCTTGGTGTTAAGGTGGTTGCCGAAGGAGTTGAAACACAGGAACAGCTTGCATTTGTCAGCTCTAATGGTGCTGATGTTATTCAGGGTTATCTGTTTTCAAAACCACTTTCACTGGCTGAAGTAGTTGATGCATCACGAAAGTAAAGCGACTGATTTGACTTGAGCAAAGACTTCTTTTCCCGGTTTTAACTCAAGTACTGATGCTGATTTACGTGTGATCCGGGCGAGCAGGGGAACGCCGTGAATTAATAAACGAACCATCACCTGTGCGCTGCCTTCAGGAGTCATTTCATCAATAGTTGCCGGAAAAATATTCAGAATGCTGGTCTGAGACTGGTGTTCAGTGGTCAGGCTGACATCACGGGCAATGACACGTAGTCTGACAGCATGATTGATGGGAAAATCCTTATGTGCAACAGTGAAACGTCCTCCGGGGAAATCAAGATAAGTCAGATCAAACTCAGTATCATGTCCAGCAACCGTTGCATGGATCAGTGCTGCTGCTCTGTCTCCATGGGCTAGAGGCAGATCCAGACGAGTTAACATATCATCCAGCTTACCAGCAGCTTTTAGTTTGCCTTCATTGAGCAGAATGAGGTGATCTGCAAGTCGGGCGACTTCTCCTGGTGCATGGCTGACATAGAGCACTGGTATTTTTAGCTCATCATGCAAGGATTCAAGGTAGGGCATAATTTCCTGTTTGCGCTTTAGATCCAGTGCTGCCAAAGGCTCATCCATCAGCAAAATTTTAGGGCTGGCTGCTAAAGCTCTGGCAATTGCCACACGTTGACGTTCACCTCCGGAAAGATCATTGCTGCTTCGTTCTAACAGATGGCTGATACCCAGCAAATCAATGGCATGTTCAAGTGATACTTTACGCTCGTTTTTTGGGACACGTTTAAGGCCATATTCAAGATTATGACGGATATTCAGGTGGCTGAATAAACTGGGCTCCTGGAAGACATAACCCAGAGAACGTTTTTCAGGAGGAACAAAAAATTTACCGTCCTGCCATAAATTATCACCAACCTGAAGATAACCATCCGGGCTTCGTTCCAGACCGGCAATAGCTCTTAAAAGAGTGGTTTTACCGCAACCGGAGTCGCCATAAATAGCGCTGACACCTTTGCCGGGAATATTTAACTCAACATCAAGGGTAAAATTCTGTCGGCTGATTTTAAAGCGGGCTTCAATGGTCATTTAGGAAATACCACTGACATTGCGTAGTGAAAAGCGTCGATTAAGCGCATAAACAGTAATTAACATGGCAAATGAAAGCAGCAGCAGGCCGCCAGAGAGCCAATGGGCCTGACTGTATTCCAGAGCTTCAACATGATCATAAATTGCAATGGAAAGTACCTGGGTTTGCCCTGGAATATTACCGCCAATCATAAGAACCACACCAAACTCACCAATAGTATGAGCAAATCCCAGCACACTTGCTGTTAGAAAACCTGGGCGGGCAAGAGGAACCACAACCGTAAAAAAACGATCCAGTGGAGAGGCTCGTAAGGTGGCTGCTACTTCCAGCGGACGCTCACCAATGGCAGTAAATGCACTTTGTAATGGCTGCACGACAAAGGGCATAGAATAAAATACTGAGCCAATAATCAAACCAGTAAAAGTGAACGCCAGAGGCTGGCCGCCCAGTGACTGCATCATGCCGCCGATGGGGCCATTAGGTCCCAGTGCAATAAGCAGATAAAAACCCAGAACTGTAGGCGGCAATACCAGAGGCAGGGCAATGACAGCCTCTATTAAAAATTTAAAACGCATGCGTGAACGGGCTAACCACCACGCCAGGGGAGTGCCTATTATTAATAATATAATGGTTGTTAAAGCGGCCAGCTTTAAGGTGATAAAAAGTGCGCTGAGATCTGCTTCACTGAGCATGGTCATCGTTTTCTAAACCATAACCAAAACTCTGGATAATTGCGTGAGATTCTTTGCTGTTCACAAAAGTATAAAAACCACGCGCGGACTCACTGTCCTTTAGTAAGACAGCCTGTTGCTTTATCGGGCTATAAAAAGTTTCAGGTACTTTCCAGTATGAGCCTTCAATGGGCTGTTCAGGTCGCTGAACCTGAGAATAAGCCACCAGCCCCAGTTGTGCATTACCACTAATGACGAACTGAAAGGTCTGACCTATATTTTCTCCGCGTACCATCTGATCCTTTAGGGAGCCCCATAAGTTCATGTGTTCCAGAGTTTCCTGTGCCGCTCGTCCATAAGGGGCCAGTTTTGGATTGGCAATTGACAGATAACGGAATTTTTTTTGTGTAAGAATTTTTCCTTCTGAATCAATATAATCTTTTTTCGGACTCCATAAAATGAGTTTGCCAATGGCATAGGTAAATCGGCTGTTTGCTACAATCAAACCTTTTTTATCTAATAACTCTGCTCTTTTAATATCTGCTGAAAAAAATAAATCAAAAGGTGCACCATGGGTGATTTGTGCATAGAGCTTACCTGTTGATCCTGAAATAATAGTCACTTTCTGTCCTGTTGCCTGCTCATAGCGGTGAGCTATTATTTTAAGTGGCTCGCTGAAATTACTTGCTGTTGCCACTCGAAGCTCATTGGCCAGTAATAAGCCTGAAGGACTAATAAATAAAACAACTATCAAACTGGCATAAATTATAAAGCTTAATGGTGTGACTGTTCTCATAAAAGGATCATAACTCCAGAGGATTGTTAGGATCAATACCATCCATAAAGGCAATATGGCGATCTTTATGGGTGAGTTGATAAATAAGACCCATCCAGTTGCCTATGACTTCAACGGCAGTATCATGCCAGGTGATATCAATATTTTTGTTTATCAGTGCTTCGGGGAAATCAGGCGTTACGGCTCCCTGAACACGGGCTCTATTACAAATGAAGCGATATTCATTTAATATGGCTTTTTCAAACAGGCCAAGATAATGTCTCGGAAATGGGGGGTAGTGCTCCAGATTGCCCTGATAATACTGCATGACCTCGCGTTTATATTCTTTGAGCAGAGATATCGTATCGTATTCCGGATGACCCTGAAATAAAACATGGCGAAAACCATCAGGGCTGGTGGCAAGATGAACCATATTCTCATCAGATTCAACCAGAATTTTTAAATTTTGTGCCTTAAACTGCTCTGCTGTGACCACATTCCAGCGTGAGTGGGGGACATCAAAGCGAGTATTAATATCATTAATCAGAGGGTGTTTTTTTTCTTTGTCTTTATCTAAAATATGATGCGAGAAAACACCCCAGGTTTTTTCTGCTTGCGGAGTTCGCTTCTGACCGTAGCGAAATTCCATGACTGCATGAGTGGCCAGGCAGGAACACAAAGTAGATGTAACGTTATCCCAGGCCCAGTCAATTACTTCAATCAAGGGCTCCCAGAAAGGTTGACTGGATAGTTCAGGACCGCTGACATTGGCACCGGTAATAATTAATGCATCAAGACCCATTTTGCGAATATCACTGAAGGATTCATAATATTGAGATAAATAGGCTTTTGCTTTATCAGAGCGAGGAATTTCATCCAGACTAAATGGATGGACATAAAACTGAGCAATTGGATTACTTTCGCCGATAAGACGAAAAAACTGTCTTTCAGTGGCACTGAGTGCAGCATCCGGCATCATATTCAACAATCCGATGTGCAGCTCGCGAATGTCCTGATGCTGAGCTGTTACGGGTGTTAATATTTTAATTCCTTCATCTTCAAGGCGACTGAATGAAGGTAAATGATTATGAGCAACTAATGGCATTTCTTATGAATACTCGGTTTCTTGGGTTAGACAATAATTTATAGTAATAGCTTATAGTGACAACAATTTTAACTTCTTGCAATAGCGGTTTCCAATAGCTGTAAAAAATCCTGCTGATCGCGTACCTGTGAAACCTCCTGTGAAGTGACAGTATAACCATGGGGTTTGGCAATCGCATCGTAACGGGGGATCCGGGAATGAAATAGTCGTGGAAAAATCCAACGGGTAAACTCATCAGGGATCATTTGAGCGGCATACTCTAAATCATTTTCTCTGAGGTAGACCGCCAGTTCATCCTGTAGAAATTCAGGCCGATAATAAAGCGGCTTAGGTGCACTTTGAGCACGTTTTATAAGTTTCTCTTCTTCATCGCTATCAGTGACCTGAATGTATAAAATCATTGTATGTTCGATCAGAGTACTAATAACCTGAAAATCATCCAGTTCACAAAGACTGCCGCCGACATCATTTACAAAGTGTTGATATCCATAGATATTTTGAGCCTTATCGATAAAGCTTGGAACATCCAGCATGGCTGCAACTTCACCCTGACGGTATAAATCCTGACGCTGAATGAAATCTTCCAGCTCGATTCCACCCAGCTCAGGATTCCCCAGCTTTCCGATATAGCTTAAAACCGGGCCAAGATCATGAATTTTTATATTATTTTCAATGGAAATCCAGTCATTTCGAAGCAGTTCTTTTAAAAATGGCACTTTCATAGCCTGCTGCTTGATCATATCTATAATGGGTTCATCAAGATAGCGGGTACCAATACGATAATCTCCGGAAAAATGGAACCATTGTGAGTCTCTTAACAGGGTGGAAAGGTAGGTCTTACCCACTCCGGACATACCCAGTAGTGTGACTTTCTTATTTTCCCAACGACGGAATTCTTCAATATTAAACTTCATTTCAGGATCTCATTAACACTTTATATCAGACGGGTTTATTATCGTTGATTTTAGCGTTTAGTGGAAGGCTTAAGGGATTAGACAGACTGTTTTTTTAAAGCAAGAGAATGAAGAAGGAGGGTGTCAGGCCAAGTGTTAAGTGTGTTGATTGCATGAGAGACTGGTGCTGTCCAAAAGCAAAGAACAAGCAAGAGCAAATGTGGTCAAGTAAGAAAGTGTCATACAAAATATTGAAAAAAGATAATCCAAAATTATGGCTTGTGCACAAAATACTAATTTGAATATACAAGCAGCAGCCATTTCAGACCAGTACAATAATGGTTAAAATGTCTCTTTTGGGGAGAAACAGCCTTTTAAAATGCAGAAGTAGATATTGACTTTATACGGGTTTCCCGTATGATTGAATTATGAAAACTGTAATTGAAACTTCAACTTTTACAAAGTTAGCAGATAAAATATGGACAGAAAATGAACGCCTTAATTTTATAAGTTTCATTTCGAATAATCCAGACGCAGGCGATGTTATACCTAATGCTGAAGGTGCTAGAAAAGTGCGATGGGCTGTAAAAGGCAGTGGCAAAAGAGGCGGCACGCGAATTGTTTATTTTAACTTATCTGAACAGGGTGTCATTGAGCTGATCTATATTTATAAAAAAGTAAAACAAGAAAATATGACTGCCAATGATATAAAAAAGGTTAAACGGACATGAATATTGAAAACATAAAAAAAGCAATAGAAGATGATGCTGGCGAAATGTTACCTGATTTGGAAAAAAGCCTAAAAGAATCGGTTGCCGGTCAGCATGATAGAGTTTATACCCCTGAACAAATTATGATCAGGGATGCACGAAAACAATTAAAATTATCACAGCAAGCTTTTTCTGACTTGATTCATACGCCAGTTGCTACTTTACGTGACTGGGAACAAGGGCGCTATTCCCCACCAGGTGTAATGCTCAAACTGGCTGAGATTGCTCTCCTTCACCCAGAAATTTTCAAAGATGTAGCATAAATAATGCAAGCACCAGTGTTTCACTAATTGAACTTAATTATATTTAAATATATTGAAAATTCAGTGAGCTGTTGGCTATTTTTTTAATTTCAAATAATAGATGGCCAGGGTTGTTCGTATTCCTGCCATCCAGGTATGAGATAAGTATATTTCCAGAAAGCGGCTATTCATGTTTTACAATTTAGGTAAAAATATAGTCTGATTGAAATGTTAACCCTGACCTAATCTTTTTTTTGTACTTGAGCAGAACTTCTTCTGTCCTTCTTGTTTGACTTTTGCATGCTTAACTGCACTTTTAAAGCTACTAGTCCTATTCCCAAGAATAAAAGTATCATTACCGCTGTATGTATTATGTGTTCCATTTGAATTAAACCTATGCTTTAGAACGCCATTTTTACAATTAGTATATCAAAATACAGTAAAAATAAGCAGATACTTCTTTTGGCTTCCAAAATAACCATTTTTTATTTTTTAAATTATAAAAATACATTATTGCTTGACTTTTATTGAACGGTGATTTATTTTATATAATACATTGTTTAATTAATTAAATAGAAAGGCCATTAATTAGCTGAACTGGTTTCATCTTCAATAAGCTGAAACCTTTTTTATTAACATTAATTAAGCAGTGATTTATTTTAAAGCAATTACATACCTAATAAGAGGAGTTCCTCATGTTTATTTTAAAGTCACATTTAATACAAAAAAGCATTCAAAGAATTGGCCTGATAATGATATTGCTCTCTGCCTTTTCTTCCAATGTCCTGTCAGCAGGCCTGTTAACACCTGTTAACTCAAACCTGCCTGAGCTTGAAATACGCTCACACAAAGTTAATGTCATCATTGAAGATGGCTTTGCAACCACTGCTGTTGAACAGGTTTTTCAAAATCCTCATAATCAGGATTTAGAGGCACTGTATTCCTTCCCTATACCCGATAAGGCCGCCGTGGGTGAATTCATTTTTTGGGTTGACGGCAAGCCAGTTGTGGGGGAAGTATTAGAAAAAAAACAGGCACGTGATATTTATGAAAAGGAAAAACAGGCAGGTCGTCAGACTGCTTTAACCGAACAAAACGGTTATAAAACCTTCGAGATCTCTGTCAACCCTGTCAAAGCAGGCAAGGAAGTTAAAATCAAACTGATCTATGTACAAAAAACAAAAATGGACAGTGGTATCGGTCGTTATGTTTATCCTCTGGAAGAAGGTGGTGTGGATGAAGAGCAGCTGGCGTTCTGGAACAATAACAATACTGTGAAAAATCATTTTAGTTTTGATTTAAAAATTAAATCTTCCTGGCCAGTAAAAGGTGTCCGCGCGCCCAATCAGGCAAAGGCTCTGATTAATTCATTGAATGAACGGATCTGGACTGTCAAAATGGGTAGTCAGGCTGCAGACGTAGCAAAAAATACTAATGGTGAAATTAATTCCTCAGAAGCTCCGATTAGTACTGGAGGCAGCCCTAATAACAGTCTCAGTAACAGTTCCAATAACAATTCCAATAATATAGATGACAAACTGGAGCAGGCCATAAGTAAAATTTCTGCATCTGAAAGTGTTTATACTCTGGATAAAGATATGATCGTCTACTGGCGTCTTGCCGACAATTTGCCGGGGGCGGTTGAAATGATCACCTACAAACCCGAAGCTGGTAGTCGTGGTACTTTTATGATGACTCTGACTCCCGGTATTGACCTTAAACCAATTGCTAAAGGAAAAGACTGGGTATTTATACTGGATATTTCAGGTTCAATGCAAGGCAAATATCAAACTCTCGCTGAGGGTGTCAAACGGGCTTTAAAACAAATGTCCCCTGGTGACCGGGTGAGGGTGATTCTATTTAATAACCGAGCGTCTGAACTAACATCAGGATATACACAGGCTTCAAACAGCAATATCTCTCAGATCATTCAGCAAGTCGAAGCAGTTAAACCTCAGGGTGGTACTAATGTATATGATGGCTTGAGCATGGCAATACGCCAGTTAGATAGTGATCGCACCAGTGCTATTGTTCTGGTAACTGATGGTGTGGCAAATGTCGGTGTTACTGAACAAAAGCAATTTATAAAATTAATAAAAAGTAAAGATGTTCGCCTTTTTACTTTTATTATGGGCAATTCAGCCAACAAACCTTTATTGGAAAACCTGACAGAAGCATCAAATGGTTTTTCAATAAATGTGTCAAATAGTGATGATATTGTCGGTCGTATTATGCTGGCCACCAGTAAAGTATCTTATGAAGCCATGCATGATGTTCAGGTTAAAATATCAGGAATTAAAGTAAGTGATATTCAACCTGAAGCTCCCGGCAGTCTTTATCGTGGAGAACAATTAGTTATGATGGGACATTACTGGACTAATCAGGATAAGGAAGCCAATGTGACTTTTTCCAGTAAAATATCGGGTGAAAGAAAAACTTATAAAAGTCATTTTTCTTTCCCGGCAGTCAGTACATCTCATCCTGAGATTGAACGCTTGTGGGCCTATCATACAATACAAACCTATCAGGATCAGATTGATAATTATGGCAGTAGTGATCAGTCCAGTGGTGGATCCTCTGATACCGAAAAGGCTATCATTGATATTGCAACAGAATATGGCTTAGTGACTCAGCACACATCCATGATTGTTTTGGAGGAAGCTCAGTTTCAGCACTACAATATAAAACGCAGTAATAACGCCAGGGTTAAAAGGGAACAACAGGCTAGAAAAGTACGCTCTCAACAGGCACCACAAAGTCGTCGGGTTGATCAACAGCAGCCTATGTACAAGCAGGATCGCTCATCTGTTGGCGGTGGACATGGCGGGGCATTTAATCTGTGGAGTGTCTTATTATTACTACCAATGCTGATGTTTTTTAGAAGCAGAGCTTAGAGATAAGTCTGTGTGAGAGCCAGAAATCTGTAGGGACAAGGCATGCCTTGTCCCTGCAAGTCAGGAGAAAAAATGATGTTGGCAAGCTGTACAAAAGAAATCTTTAAACAATACAAAATTACTGTTTTTCTATTCACACTTATCAGCATATTATTTTTTTCATTGGGTGCTGTTCCAGAAAGTCTCTATTTTAACCAGACAGCAATTTCTAATGGTGAATATTGGCGATTAATCACTGCCCATCTGGTTCATTCTGATCTGGAACACCTTATCTGGAATCTCTGTGCTTTAGTGATTATTTCTTCCCTGATTGAACAAAAAAATAGAGTGTTATTACTGCTTTCAATTGTGATCAGTATAATTACTATTGATTATTACCTCTGGTTTAATTCAATTGAAATCATTAATTATGCAGGGTTTTCAGGGGTACTCAATACATTACTTGTCATTACTCTATTTCAGCAGTGGCAAAATCATAAGGCATGCAGAATAATAAATATCAATATTATTATTCACCAGCTGCCGGTGATTATTTATTCAATCAGTGCAATTAAAATTATAGTGGAACTATTGTCTCAACAAGCAATATTCAGCCACACGACCTGGCTGGCTGTACCACAGGTTCATCTGGTCGGCTTTATAGCAGGTACTATTGTGGCAACACTTATTTATTTATCCAATTGGATCAAGCTATCTATTAATGAGTGTGATCCTCCCAGTCCTCTTTGTAAGAATGATTCATTTTAATTTAACTTCATCGAAGCTGGTTATAGTGATGTAAAGCTAAACTGAAAAATGATTAGGTTCACATTCACTGAAATATTCAAGTTATGGGTGTATTGAATTATTTTGGTTTATTGGTCATGATGATTATATAGGGTGTTTGAAAATCAAAAGAAGGGGGCGTTCGGATGAAGTGCTGAGCCTGTCGATTGCACCCGACACTGGTTCGTCTAAATGGGGACACTACGAGTACATCCATGTAACGCTTGCTGTCGCCGTCCATGGCTCCAAACACCCCAGTTAGACGAACCAGTCTCGCGTACACTCTTCTACCTCAGTTGTCCTCTCTGGTGTTGTCCAAAAGCAAAGAAAAATCAAAAGCGTAGGGGCCTCATTTGTTTGAGCTATCGTGCTGTTGCTTCCCCTTTTTTTAAGGGGGATTGAGCAAAATGACATTGCAGAACAGCTATAATTTCATTCTGATATCTTGATAATTTGGTGAGCTATTGCCTATGTTTTAATCTCAAATGATGGGTGGCCTAGATTATTTTTTAGAACTATTCAAAAATTTAAGAACCCGTCGGCAGGGTCGTTACAAAGGACTTCTGCCTACGAATATATTTCAGGTCAAAAAGTGGATGATTAGTTGTTCATGTTTGGCTATCTGCCTTCCACCAGCTACCCGATTAGTTTATTCTAAATAGTGCCAAAATAATTAAAAGGTTGTAGTGGGCCATAGCCAGATTGATTGTCATGGTAACCAGGGTGTGTAGCCATTCTTAACAGATGATTTTTTAGATCCTCATTATTGTCTAAAGGAGTTTCATTTGAGTTTGAGCGATTGTGTTTTGCTACAATTAGTGCTGCCAATCCTGCTACAAAAGGAGTGGCCATAGATGTCCCACTAAGCTCAGCATAGCCACCATTCTTATACGTAGACCAAATGTCACTACCAGGCGCCATTACATCAACTTCCCCTCCCTTTGAGGAAAAACCTGATGGATTACCATTATAGTCATGAGATGCAACTGTAATAACTCCACCATAGCGCCCGGGATATCCTATACTATTTGTGTATAGAGATCCTTCATTTCCTGCAGCGCAGATGACATAAACGCCATTATATAGGGCATATTGAATTGCAGTATACATTTCCGGATCTGAGCTTGGCCCACCAAGAGACATTGAAATAATATTTGCTCCATTATCGACTGCCCAATAAATGCCTTCGGAAATCCAAGAGTATGCACCTCTTCCACTGTTTGCTAGCACCTTCCCAATCAGTAGTTCGGATTTTGGTGCTACTCCAACAAACCCAATATTATTCAAACGTGCGCCAATTATTCCTGCACAATGTGTACCATGCCCGTTAGCATCTTCAATTCCATCACCTGTAAAATCTTTTTTGTTGGCAATTGCATCTGCAAGATCTTTATGGTCTGTATCTATTCCAGTATCAAGTATTGCAACACTCGCCCCTTCTCCTTGTGTTAATCTCCAAATATCTGGAATTCCAAGAATTGAACCAGCCCAGTTTATTCTCTCAGGTTGTTCTTCAGCTAGTTTTCCCAATGATTTTTTGCTTTTAACCTGTTTTGTTAATTTATAGTTTGGAATGCCACAATCCATATTTACTGCGGCTGGCTTTCTTTTTAGTTTACGTTTAGACATGCAATTTCTCCATTTCAGGTTTTAGGTTATTAAGCACTTATGTGCTAGAAAAAAATAATAAGTTATTGACAAGAACTGTATGTTTTATACCCAGATTTAGAATTAATGGATATTGGAAGTTCATGTACTCCAATACAAGCTTTAGTTCCTTCACTTTAAAGTTAATTTAAATTTAGAGTCCTATAATATTTAAAAGATCTGTAGTTACCAGCTACGATATTTTTTGAATAGCTCATATGCGGTATAGTTAATACGAGTGGCAGTATTTGAAGTAGCTCCTCCTGCTACATGAATTCCAACTGCCAAAAGTTCATGATTAATATGTGTTTCCAGAATTCCTAACCAATAAATGGTAATGAAAATTCCATATGACAACATTCTAGTTGAACCACTTTTTTATACTGTTTTGACATAGAGATGAATCAGAGTTTGATTCTTTTGTGCATTAATTATTTCCCAGCTTCAGTTTTACAATCATCTTTTCAATAAAGAATATTTTTAACTTCTACTGAAAAATCAGTATACAAACCTTTTATTCAGTATTTGCATATTATGATTACTTGATGCTCAGTAAGTTTAGAGCAATTCATTTTCATCATTTTTCAACAGAACAACAGTTTACTGATTAAATCACTTCAAGATAGTTTAGGTATAAATATTCAATTGCTATAAATATTTTAGAGGTACAACAGAAATGGAATTGATTTTCTTAAGAAAAAAGAAAGTATTAAAAAGGGTGTTACAGAATCCCTACAGCAGTAATAAGTCCATACAGCATCTTACCTAGCTTTAAATTCAATTTAGACGCAAATTTATGTATTGTCAAAGAATAAAACAGCTTTTGTAAGTCAAAGACTACATTTAATGAATTGCTGCTCTTTAACTTTAAACATTAAGTTGTAAAAATAGTGGACGAGAGATAAGAGGTGAATCCAGTAATTGAGGAGCCTTTCCAGTAGTAGATCAGACAAAACCATAAAATAAACGGATGAGTAATTTGATCATAATTTGGAGTTAAAAAATAAGATTTTCATAATTGTACTTTTACTAAGTTAGGCTGCTCTTGCTCTTGCTCTTGCTTTTGGACAACACCAGTGAGAACAACTGAGGTAGAAGAGTGTACGTGAGACTGGTTCGTCTAACTGGGGTGTCAGAAAACATGGACGTTTTCTGTCAAGCGACCCATGGACGGGCTTGCAGCGTCCCCAGTTAGACAAACCAGTGTCGGGTGCAATCGGCAGGCTCAGCATTTCGTCCGAACGCACCCCTTCTTTTGATTTTCGAACAACCAATAAATTACGCCCCGGTAGAAGTACCCTCGGGATGCCGCTAAGGCCATAAAACAATCATTAGAAACTATTATCAGCGAATTTCTTCTATCGAAAACTTCTTTTCAAACACAAGAGGGCGGATAATTGCGTAGTTCTGGTTTTGCCAGTGAGCCAGTTCTACAATTGCTGAAGGAACAATTTTTACAAAAGAATGAAAGTCTGTTGCCGTGTAGCCATAATCATCAGCGGCATCACCACAGACTCTGAACTCGACACCAAGTTGCTCATAGTAACGCATGCGTTCAACGGCACTTTTATACTTATCATAATTATGCTTTGCCAGAGTGACTATTTCCGTGCCGTGAATCAGCACAATGATATTCATAAACTCCGGGGCAAGATCGTAGGGTGAGGCGGTTAATGTGTTCATGTAGGAGCGGAGCCAGTAAAGGGCTGAGTGGATTTTTTGTGGTTCATCCAGAAAAAAATCAAACAGGACTTTTTGTTCATCGGAATAGGGCGTGTCAATATATTGTGCAGAGTCATTAATTTCGGATGCAGTAATATTACTTGTCCATAAACTAATGACACAAATGCAAATAAAACAGGTAAAAGTCTTTCTATATTTTTGATTGCTCATAATATGCAATATAGTCTAAAATTGATAAATGTCAGCTAAATATAGAAATTAAAGACGAAATCAATTATTCTTTATTATCCATTAGAAAATAGTAAAATAATAATATGAAAAAATTTCTCGATAATTTCTCTTTCCCCGTCCTGATTATAATGGTTGTATTATTAGGCTCAGCGCCTATTGGTTCGCAACCTCACTTAATTGAAAAAATAAATATGTTAATGGCTGGTACTTTGGTCAAGCCACTGGATATTTTTGACTTATTAATGCATAGCGCCCCAATTGTTTTATTAGTGATAAAAACAGTCTTTCACTTTAAAGATAAATCAGAGCCTCAGAATACTTAATCGTATTTTTAATGGATTTTATAGTTTATTTGTCTATCATGGTAATATATAAGGTCTTTTTCTGAAATATTATCAATAGTTCTTGGCATTTTTGCTGCCTGTGTGGTACTTTTTTAAAAAAAACAGATGTTCTTAGTCTCATAATGAATAATTAATAGAAATGGTATACGTAGAAGCAATTACAGATGTTCATGATACGCCTCAGGAGCGTTTTAATGCCCTGGTGACGAAGATTAAGAGCAGTCACAAACATGTTGACCTTGATGCTTTGAAACAGGCATTCAAGTTTGCAGACAAAGCACATAAAGGACAGGTCAGAGCATCGGGAGAACCCTATGTCTTCCATGTTATTTCAGTGGCTGAAATTCTGCTTTCACTCAACCTGGATACCCCTTCTTTAATGGCAGCTCTGCTGCATGATGTGGTTGAAGATACCGATGTCACTCTTGCTCAACTGAAGAAAAAGTTTGGTCAAGAGGTTGCTTCTCTGGTTGACAGTGTGACAAAAATGAAAGTTTTTGCGACATTAAAACCGGATCTTAAAGGCAGTTTTAAAAAAGAAGGTTTAAAAGCCGAAAACTTGCGTAAACTATTGCTGGCAATGGCTGAAGATGTTCGTGTGGTGATGATCAAGCTGGCTGACCGCCTGCATAATATGCGTACTCTGGATTCTCTCTCTCCCAAAAAACAAAAAATTATTGCCAGTGAGACTGCTGAAATTTATGCACCTCTGGCTAATCGACTGGGTATCTGGCAACTAAAATGGGAGCTGGAAGATCTGGCTTTTCGTTTTACGGATGAAAGTAATTATAAGAAAATTGCAAAGTATCTGGCTGAACGTAAAATCGACCGTGATAAATACATTGATGATGTTGTCAATGTGATACAAAAAAATCTTAATGACAACCATATTGAAGGCGAGGTTACAGGGCGTTCTAAGCATATTTACAGTATCTGGAAAAAAATGCAGCGCAAAAACCTTGGTTTTCATCAGTTATATGATTTGCGTGCTGTAAGAATTCATGTTGATAAATTAAAAGATTGTTACCATGCTCTTGGTGTTGTGCACACCATCTGGCGTCATATTCCCTATGAATTTGATGATTATATTGCCACACCCAAAGAAAATAATTATCAGTCTATCCATACTGCCGTGATTGGACCTCAGGGCAAAACTCTGGAAATACAAATCCGTACCTATGATATGCATAAACATGCGGAATATGGTGTTGCGGCACACTGGCGTTATAAAGAAGGTGGCAAACAAACGGGTCATTATGAGCAAAAAATTGCCTGGTTAAGGCAATTAATTGACTGGAAGGATGAGGAAAAAGATGCGGGGGACTTTATTGACCGCTTCAAATCTGAAGTATTTCAGGATCGGGTTTATGTGATGACACCTGAAGGTGAGATCATTGATATGCCGCAGGGTGCAAGTCCTTTAGATTTTGCTTTTTATGTCCATACTGAAGTTGGAGCACGATGTCGGGGGGCTAAAGTCAATGGTAAAATGGTACCACTGACCTATGAACTTAAAAGTGGTGAGCAGGTGCATATCCTGACCACAAAAAATGGATCGCCTAGCCGGGATTGGTTAAACCCTCAATTAGGCTATTTAAAAACATCCAGAGCAAGAGCTAAAGTCAGACATTGGTTTAAACAGCAAAATCATGAACATAATTTGCTGGCAGGGCGTGAAATCCTGGAAAAAGAACTGCATCGTCTGGGAATTTCTAATATTTCCCATACTAAACTGTCCCAATATTTTGACTTTGATAATAATGATCTTCTGTTTGCTGAAATTGGCCGGGGAGAAATCACCACAGGTCAGATTGCGTCATCCATTCAGGAACTGGGCGGTCATAATGACGAAGAAAAAGAGTTGGCTTATGAACCGATTCAACAAACAATTGAATTATTGCCCCAGGGCTCTGGTGATATCACCATTTATGGGGTTGATAATGTATTAACTCAGATTGCTCAATGCTGTAAACCTGTCCCAGGTGATGAAATTATAGGTTTTATTACAAAAAGTCGTGGTATTACGATTCACCGCAGTGACTGCCATAATATACAGCATGCATTAGAAGAAAATAGTGAGCGTTTAACCGAAGTGGAATGGAATCATGAAATAAATCAGTGTTATACCGTCATCATTGAATTAATTGCTATGGATAGACAGGGTTTATTAAGAGATGTTACTTCTATTTTAGCTAATATGGAAATTAATGTTTTAGGTGTGAGTACTTCGACGAATAAAGCAGATTATTCTGCAAGAATGAGGTTGTCATTAGAAATAGTAGGAATTGCACAGTTGAGTCGAGCTTTGAATCGGATCACACAGCTCTCAAACGTTATTGAGGTATATCGGATCAGTGATTAATAGAATAGTTACAAATAATGTTAGGTTCCAGTTGCTGAGGCTTAGGTAAAATCAAAAGAAATTTTAAAGATGATTTTCCTAAGCCTTAGCACTCAGAATTTAGTAATTTTACTTCAGGCGATTGATCCCAAGCGCTTTCAATAAATATTTTTCATAAATTGGTTCACTGGAACCAGACTTCATTTTACGAATAAAGTATTTCTCAAAGCCAATCTTCGCCAGGTGAACCCATTTACCTTTTTTGAACCATGCCAGGTTTCTGGGTGGAATTTGTGGAATTGCAACAAAAGCAGCACCGGTATTACCCATATCGGCAAGGCAGATTGCATTCCATGTGGCTTCATGAGTAGGCTGAACATCAGCCAGCTCATCAGAGATATTATACACAATTGCGCTAACCATGGATTCAATCATATAACCAGTTTTTGGTGCACCGGTCGGGACTGGAGTTGCCTCAACGGGTGGGATTGCAATACACACACCAGCAGAGAATATATTTGGGAATTTAGGGCTGCGCTGATGTTTATCAACAATTACAAAACCGCGTGGGTTACATAACCCTTCAACATTAGCAACGGCATCAACACCCTTAAATGCAGGTAACATCATTCCATGTTTAAAAGGAAGTTCATGTTGTTGCTTGATACTGCCATCATCGTTTAATTCATCAACAAACATGACACCGGCTTCAATTTTGGTTGTCTTGGCATTACAAATCCATTTAATTGAATGTTGGCGCAGTTCTGACTCAAGCATACCCTGAGAATCACCGACACCGCCCAGACCCAGATGGCCGATATAAGGCTCAGATGTGACGTAAGTCATTGGAACCTTATCTCGAAGTTTACGTTTCTGAAGCTCTCTGTTCAAGATAAATGCATACTCATAAGCTGGACCAAAGCAACTGGCAAATGGCATTGCACCGACAATAGCTGGACCTGGATCGGCTGCTAATTTTTCAAAGTCATCAAATGCAGTTTCGGCATGAGGTAAAGAACAGATCGATTGACTGTTTGCAGAAGGACCTGAACCTTCAACTTCTTCAAAGGCTAATCTTGGGCCAGTGGCAACAACAAGATAATCATATGATAGCTTCTCATCATTATTTAAAGTAAGTTCATTGTTAACAGGGTCAATTTTGTCAACACGATGGGCAACAAAGTTAATGCCGCGCTTTTCAAGATAAGGTCTGCTATCAAAACTGATGTCTTTTCTCTGACGCCAACCGACAGCAACCCAGGGGTTCGATGGGGTAAAATCAAAAGTTTCGTTTTCGCTGACCATGGTGACAAGATGTTCTTTACCTAACGCATCACGCATTTCATATGCACAAGGCATTCCCCCAGTTCCAGCACCAATAATAACGACGTGAGCCATAGAATATTATCTCCTGATAATTAAATTAGTTTGTAGTTTTTGAAACAATGTATTGCTAGTAAATGATATTTTTATTTAGAGTATTAGACATTTAAAATAGCATAATAATTTCAAAAAGAAAGAAAATAAAAAAAATTTGAAAGGAATGTATGAATTAATTATATATTACAAATATTGAGCTCTTTATCTATAAGATTCTTTATCTATAGAATAATGAGAGCAAAATAAGTAAATTATAATGTAATTATTTATAAATGTTTCTGGTTCTTTATAACTTTGTTGATCATTTTATAGCTCAAGTAAATGCTTGTTTTATTATTATTTTTTTACTGCAAGCTTAATCAAAGAAAGTTTTTAATCGAGAACCATTAGAAAGCAAATTGATTTGTCTGAGTTATTGCTTTTTGTGTATGATAACTTCTTTAAAATAAAAGTAAAGATATTTTTTCCCGGCTACACAATTTAGGCTGGATCTATTATATTTGTGTATTACTTTTTATTTTTGTGATCAGATATTTATTTGTTTAAAGGCTCGCAGTTTATTATGAAAAAAGTCCCCGTTCTGAATTTACAGGATGTTGTTGATTCTTATGAAGAGCCAGCGGTATTAGTCTCTGATCAATATGAAATTATTTGTGCCAATTCTGCTTATTATCAACTATATCAAATTGAAGCTCATTGCAGTGAGTGCAATTCATCTGAATATCTTACTGCTGATAATCAGTTTTGCCAGAGTGATATCAGCACTTTAAATTTATCAAAAGAACAATATTGCTATGCAATCTCACACCGATATACACATAGCTGTGATCAAGAGGGTGAGTCTTGCCCTTTGCAGTTAGCTAAGTCTACACAGACTAATCAAAGGGTTCTGCATGTTCATCATACTCGTTATGGTGAAGAACATGTTGATGTTTCACTTTATCCCATCAGGGATAACTCTGGTGAAATATACTTCCTGGAAGTCATGAAAACTGTTAAACATGCCAGCCCAAAATCAGTACGAAACGGTATGGTTGGTAATTCTCCGGCTTTTAATAAATTGTTAGGTTTAATTAATCGTGTTGCTGAATATGATATTTCAGTACTGCTTCAGGGAGAGTCAGGCAGTGGTAAAGAATTAGTTGCGCTGGCTATTCATCAGGTGAGTTTACGAAGTTCAATGGCCTGTGTCACGGTTGAATGCTCAGGTTTGTCCGAATCTTTGTTTGAAAGTGAACTTTTTGGGCATGAAAAGGGTGCTTTTACCGGAGCAGTCAATAGCAAAAAAGGTCTGGTTGAAGAAGCCGAAAATGGAACCCTGTTTCTGGATGAAATTGGTGATGTTCCGATGAGTTTACAGGTTAAACTATTGCGTCTCATAGAGACCCGAACATTTCGTCGAGTGGGTGGAGTCGAACAATTGAATGCTGATTTCCGACTGATTTGTGCGACGCATAAAAATTTACAAAAGATGGTAGAACTGGGTGAATTTAGAGAAGATCTTTATTATCGCATCAGTACTTTTCCAATTCGACTTCCAGCCTTGAAAGAGCGACAGGAGGATATTCCTTTATTGGTTGGTACAATCCTTGAGCGTATTACCGGTAACAAAAAGATGCAGGTTTCTAAAGAGGTTATGGGTTTTTTCAAGCAGTATTCATTTCCGGGAAATATTCGTCAGCTGAGAAATATTCTGGAATTTGGTCGAGTGATGTCAGATTCAGATGTTATAGAAATGGAACATCTGCCTGCTGATTTATTTTATTCGCAACAAAAAGGCAGTACGGAGGGCAAATTAATGGATCAATCCAAACAGGAGTTCGAGCCCCATGAAGCCAAATCTGAACAAGTTATGGAAACGATACTCAGTCTTGAGGAATATGAGTATGAGTATCTGTCACGGCTACAGCGACATTTTAAAGGTGATAAAGCTGAATTGTCCCGTAAACTGGGTATCAGTGAAAGGACATTGTATAGAAAACTAAGTAAATGAATGGTTATTAATTAAGTTTCAGGGGTTCATTCCAGGTTTGTTGATAAATGCTTTCAATTCGATGATGCAGTATCCTGTCTGAATTTAATAAGTCAATATTTTTTTCAGCATGACTAATAAATTCAAAGCGCTTGTTTGAATAAGTATAACATTCAAATAATTTCATATGCAGACTGTTGCTTGAAGGTGAGTTTTTAAGTTCCTTGAGTAAGGATTTCTCTGCTTCTACGTAATTACCATAAGCTATATAGGTGTCAATTTCACTGAGTGCATTATTGATGTTCTGGGGTTTAGCAATGCTTTCCTCATAGGCTTCAATCTCAGCTTCATCAATTTCCAGATTAAATGAAAGTTCACTTGTATCTTCGTTGTTTTCTTTATTAGGAATATCATCCGGTGCATTTATTTTCTTCTCAAAATATTCAAAGAAATCCATGTCTTCTTCATCTTTTTCATCCCCGATATCTGTGCCTTGCAGGGTAGTGGGAGCAAATTCTTTAGTTGGATCTTTAGAGCTTACTCCAGATTCTGAAAATAATCGTTGTGTTTTATCATGATCTTTTGGGTAGGGGACAAAAGGATTTTGCTTTTTTTGCTTTCTTTTTTCATTTTGACCACGCAGGGCAAATAAAGTAGCAACAAGAATAATAATGATAAAAATTGCTAATGCAAAAGCAATGACGGGGCTGGTTATCAGCTCACGAATAAATGATCTGGATTTGCCAGTTGGTGCGATAGTTGAATCCACTTCCAGGGTATTACTTATTACTGCTGCTGAAGTCGTCTTTTCAGCCGAACTATTATTATTTTTGGTATTTGTACTCGAAGCATCACTTTGTTCTGATTGTTGAGCAGGAAGCTGTTTTTTATCTTCAAGTTGAACTGATATTTCTGTGATTTTTTCGTTTAAGTTTTGATTATGGCTATCCAGCGTAACTAATTTTTTAGTCAGAAGGCTGATTTTTTTACTCAGTTCATCATTTTCATTTTGCAGTGATTTTATAGTTGAAATGGAGCTTTTCAGAGCCTGGTTAATTAAGAGAAGGTCATCCTTACTGGTTACCGGGGAATTTAAAAGAACTTCATTGGTGGGAATGATTTTTAGTTGTGCTTTATTCTCAGGTGTTTTTTGTGTACTGGCTCTTTGTTTGTTATTGCCATCAGGCTGTGTTTTGGGGCTGACTTTTTGCTTAGTCAAGGCTGATTTTTCAGCAGATTTATTGGTAGTGGCTAATTGTGAGAGTGGTGCCTTACCATTAATTTGTAATATTTCATTTTGTGTTGGAATATTAAGTGTCTGGCCCTGCTTTAATAAGTTAATATTATTATTGATAAAAGCATCAGGGTTTAATGCAAATAAAGCCTGCATGGTTTGATAGGTGCTTACTTTATTACCGGGTTTAACTTTTTTTGCAATTTCCCATAGCGTGTCAGCTCGTTTGGTTTTATAGGTGTCGCCATCAATGTGATTGGCAACAACGCTGCTATAGTCAATTTTTCTATGTGTTGCGGCACGAGGCGTTTTGCGTGGCTTTTTGTTACGTGAGTCAGGTTTTACAACAGATTTTGTCCGGGTCTTATTTTTTTGAGAGGCTGAACGGTGGTGCATTTGTTTTTGTACAAATTCAGGGGGATCCAGTAAAAATGTATATTCTCGATTAAGATGGCCACCCTTACGCCATTTAAGATCAGCAATGAAGGTGATAAAGGGTTCTCGGACTGGTTTTTTGGTTGTTAATTCAACAATAGCTGAACTGCTGCTAATTTGTTTAACTGCAAAACGGATCTTATTTAAGGCTATGGGTCTTGGCAAGTTTGCACGTTTATAAGTATTACGGCTAGCATTTTTGATCACAATATCATCAATATGAACAGAGCCGCGATTGATTAATTCTATATGGACTTTCAAGGGTTCATTTAATTTTGAGTATACGGTGATATTACCAAGTCCAAGAGCCAATCCTGTTACTGGTACCATTAAAAAACAAATAATAATAAATATGGATGTTTTAAATGGTTTTTTTAATAATTCTTTTAACATAGAATAAACAGTTAACCCTGAATGATGCTGTCATTAATAATATTTAAGTACTTTATGTCGTCATTATACCTAAAAATATACTATTATCACAATAAATCAAGTATATCTCCTAACTGTTTGAATTTGTGAATTAAATATAAGTTATCAAAACTGGAGTTTATGGATGAAAGTAACTCATAGGATTGTTTTTTCTCTAATGCTCGGGGTACTGTTTTTCTATTTTTTTTCTATGCATGCCATAGCATCTCAAACCAGTGAACATGATTTGAAGTGCCACATATTAACACCTGAACAAGTCAATAATTTAAAACTATCCAGCTTGATTTATCGAAAGCTGAAAAATGGTCTTAGGATTTATATTCTGGAAACTCATGATCAGCCCATTTTTTCATTGAGGCTTATATTTGATGTGGGTGCGGCAGATGAAAATAAGGGTGAAAGTGGTTATGCCCATCTGTTCGAACATATGATGTTCAAAGGTTCAAAAAATGTATTGGATGGTGGGCACTTTGCTGCGATCAGACAAGTGGGAGGTCAGGTGAATGCCTCAACAGACTATGATAAGACCGTTTACTGGACAGAAGCACCCATTACTTTTCTGGATCGAACTTTGTGGTTAGAGGCTGAGCGTCTGCAACATTTAAGCATTAACGAGTTAAATCTGGAAAATCAAAAGCAGGCCGTACTTGAGGAAAAATTGCTGCGCATTGATAATGTGCCCTATTTTAAGATAGCCAGTGAGTTTATGATCTCTGCATGGCAGGGTACAGATTATGATCATCTGATCATTGGCACTGAAAGCGAAATAAAAAATGCCACTGCCCCTCAGGTACAGGCTTTTTTTAATCATTATTATCGACCGGAAAATGCGATTCTTGTTCTGGTTGGTGATGTGAATTCTGCAGAGGCAGCAGATAAGATTGAGCATTATTTTTCGTCTGTAAATAATAGCTCTATGGAGACCATTTCACAGGGTGGACATAGAGAGCCTCCTGTTTTAAAAGGTAAGTCAGAAACTCACTTTGATCCGCTGGCACCTTTTCCTTTATATGCACTGGGCTGGCACACTCCGGGGAAAAGAAATTCAGATTTTTATGCGGTTGAATTATTAGCTGATATTCTGTTTAATCATGAGGCGTCCAGATTAAAATATCAATTAAAAGAAGAGCAGGCTCTGGTGTTTGAAACCATTGGTTTTCCATTGACCTTTGAGCAGGCTGGGATCACAGCCATGGGGATGGTTCCTCATAGTTATGCTGACTTTTCCCAAATTAAGGAACTGGTAAGAAATGAGCTTCAGAAGGTTCAGGAAATGGGTGTGACTCAAGCAGAATTGTGTAGTGCGAAAAAACATCGCCAGCTATTAATACTGGACAAAATGTCAAATAATCGAGAACTTGCTGAACTTATTGGTGACGGTGTGTTATTTTTTGATGATCCAGTGCAGGCAATAGCCGCTCTTAATGCCTATCAATCAGTGGACAATGAGCAAATAAAAGCCGTTGCTCAGGCTTATTTTGATGATGACTGGTTGGCACTGGAAATTGTTCCGGGTCCTGGTGTACGTTTTGTTAAGTGGTTAATGGAAATATTACCCCGAAGTTTTAGTCAGGCGATAGAGCAGCAATTTATATGAATTTTTATAAAGCTCAGCATCATTCTGCTGCAATTGTATTTGTTTGTCTTTTTCTGGGTAGCTGCAGTCACTATTCCAGGAATGATCCGGGAACTGCTCCCGATAATGCGGAATCTGCGCTTGTAGAACCAGAGCTTGTTAAAGCTATACAGCCGTTGAAGTTTTTACCTGAATCTATCACTCAAAATGAGGCTTCTATTGCTTTAACAACACCAGAGCCGTTTTATCAATTGGTGCTGGCTAACGGTTTAACTGTTGATTATCTGCCTGATCCTGCTCTTCCAAAAATCAGTATAGCCCTTGTTGTTGATACTGGAAAATATCAATTCAATAGCAGGGATGAAAATGTCTCACCATTGGTTTTGAAATTATTGAAGCAGGGCACGCGAAAGTATTCTAAAAAAGAATTTCAACAACAAGTAAGCCTGCTAGGAAAACCACTTCAATATCGACAAACGGCTCAATTTTCGATTATTTCTGCTGAAATATTATCGCAGGATTTAGAGCATAGTCTGAGTCTGTTGGCTGAGCAATTGACTGATATTGATCCTGGGCCTGAGGCACTTAAAGCAGTCATTGAACAACAATTGCTGGAAAATAAACTGACACAATCTTCAGGCTCCTATTTGGCAAGGCTGTTGTTTTATCAGCAACACTATCCCCCTGAACATCTTTATTATAGAGCACAACCTGATAGTAAAGAGGTAAAGTCAGTTAAAGCAGCTGAGTTATTAGAATTTTATTACAACTGGTATCGGCCAGAAAAAAGCCGCTTAATCATCTCCGGTGATTTTGACCCGGAGGCTCTCAGAGCCCTGATTGAACGACACTTTGTGAAACAAAATCTGAAACACAAGCAAGTTAAACCATTGTTGAAAACTCGCAAGCCGGAAAGCAAATGGTTGGGCAATAAGAAATCACAGCTTTATTTTGTTGAGCGAAAGGGGGCCAGGCAGGTTGATTTATTATATGGTGTGGTAACGGTACCTGTACAGTCTACTGACTGGGCCGGTCTGAAAATCATTGCTACGCTTCTTGGCGGTGGTCCCGGTTCCAGACTCTTTGCTGATTTGCGTGAACAGCAGGGGCTGGCTTATTATATCTCAGCCCAACAATTAGCAGGTCGATACTCAAGTCCTTTTTTTATAAAAACATCTGTGGCCCACAATAATCTCATCCCAATGATACAGGGCATTAATCGTCATATTAATGCCCTCTGTGATAATAAAATAGACCCATATGAGCTGCGGCAAATTAAGCAGCAGCTTAGTGGTGAAATTGTGTTGAAACAGCAAACCAGTCAACAAAGGCTTGCTCAAAAGATTAACCAGTATGAAAATATTTTAGCGGATAATTATCTAATGGCTCTGGAGGCTGAGATAAATAATACTACCGTTGAGCAACTTTTTGATATTGCTAACCGATATCTATGTGGTTCCCATACTATTATTGCAGTTGGGCAAAGCAATAAATTGCTGAAAAATTTTCAATATAAATTGAAAGACTACGTCTATATCCATGATATTTAAAAATGCAGCGAGGCATTTCCAGGTATCACGGGTATATCATAGGCCTTAAAATATTCAAACAATGGACTTAATCTAAATGACACAAAAAATTCAGGCAATTCCGACAAATTTAATTACTGGTTTCCTGGGTAGTGGGAAAACCACGGCAATCCTGCATTTATTACGCTCCCGACCCAAAAAATCCAACTGGGCTGTCCTGGTGAATGAGTTTGGTGATATTGGCATTGATGGTGCTATGCTGGAACAGGAAGATTTGGGGGATGGTGTTTTCATTAAGGAGGTTCCCGGTGGTTGTATCTGTTGTGCTGCCGGTCTGCCTTTGCAAATAGCCCTCAATTTATTGATTAAAAAGGCCAGCCCGGAACGTATTCTTATTGAACCAACGGGAGTTGGACACCCGAAAAAGGTTATGGATGTCCTTACCGGGGAATTTTATCAAACAGTTCTTGATATCAGGGCGACTATTTGTCTGCTTGAGGCACATAAGCTAAAGGATGATAAATATCTTAATAATCAGACGTTTATTGATCAGCTGAATATTGCCGATATTGTACTTGCCAGTAAGGCTGATCAAGCATCTATTGATGATATTAAACATTTTCATCAATTTATCGGAGCCTATGAGCCTGTAAAAGCTCATACTGCTGAAATTGAGTTTGGGCAGTTTCCGGTTGAATTACTGGATACTGAACGTAATACGCAGCGATGTGTCGCTTTTCCAGATGCACATACGAGAAAAGCCCATGTTCATCATTCTCATGCATCAACAGAAAAAGAACCTCAGGCAGAGACTATTTTTCAATGGCAAAAATTTGAAAATAATGGTGAGGGGTATTTTGGTTGCGGCTGGATTTTTGATCCCTCAATTGTTTTTGATGAACTGAAGCTGGATACATTTGTCCAGGGTGAAGCGTTTACTCGGGTAAAAGGTATTTTTCATACTGACAGCGGCTGGCTTTTGTTAAATCGCTCTGATGAGCAGTTTTCCCGGCAGGACTTTGATGAGAGCAAAGACAGTCGAGTTGAAATTATTGAGCCTGATTTCCATGACTGGAATCTGGTTGAAGAACAGTTGCTGGCTTGTATTAAGAGCGCTGATAGTGACAAAAATGCTGAACGGAAGTGATCATAATTCAGGATGAATTTAATAAAAAATGAAGGTAGGGCCTGAATTTAATTTTTTTCCATATAAAAATCAGTTTCACCTTATTCTTTAAACTTTTTCATGGGATTTTTTAATCATTATAAGCATAGTCTATATGATATTACTAATATCTAATATGCTGAAGTATAAGTCTATTTTCAGTTAATACTAGTAAATATAGGGTTTACCCTCCTATTTTTGGTTTTTTATATATGTTTATATATACGCACAATAAATACCGAGGGGAATCGGGGGAGCAAAACTTAAATTTAGTTAACTTTATTTAAATAAAATATACTATTAATTCATTATTATTAAAAAATTAAAGCACAGTTCGATGGCAGGATGTCTGCGAAATAGATGCATCATTAATAATATTAATTGAGTATAATTATTAATTACTTTTAGGTTTAATGCTAAAAAGCTCATTTTTTAATGAGCTTTTTTTATTGGGGATTCATATTTTATACTCACCATAATCTTGCGTCTTTTTCAGACATTACAGCTATTTACTAAATCAGGCTGATTTCATGAAATGTATGCGCCTGCAGGTTCTATCTGCAGCCTGCAGTTGTCCTCATTAAGTTATATAGTAAAAACATCCTCTTTTTGTTAAAATCGCCTCGTTTAAATCTACCCCCATACTTATAGGTTCTTTTTACTGAATAACTATTACTAAATAGAGTGTGCTGGTGCGGTCTGCCAAAAAAACAAACTCACTGTTTAGGAATAAGTATTTAGAAAAATTCAAGGGTCAGGGGATGAGAACCATTGATATTTAGCAAATAGTAATAAGCAAACAGGTTAATCATTTATGTCCAGCCCAATTAATAGAGATTTGATTCGTTCTATTTTAATGAATGATATTCCTCTTATGGATGTTCGGGCTCCCGTAGAGTTTGCTCAGGGTGCATTTCCAAAGGCTGTTAACTGCCCTCTGATGAATGATCAGGAACGACATGAGGTTGGGATTTGTTATAAGCGCAGCGGCCAGGATGCAGCAATTAAACTGGGTAATAAACTGGTTAGTGGTGAGCTTAAGGAGCAGCGTATTGCACAATGGCAGGCATTTGCCAAAGAACATCCCGAAGGTTATTTATACTGTTTTCGTGGTGGACTGCGCTCCAGGACGGCACAACAATGGCTTAAGGAAAGTGGTGTCAATCTACCTCTCATCAATGGCGGCTATAAAGCCATGCGGCGTGTTTTACTGGATGAATTAGAGCAATCTATTGCTGAGTCTGAATTTTTTATTCTGGGTGGTCGAACCGGTACGGGTAAAACCTGGCTGCTAAAAGAATTAAGCGGGACAATCGATCTTGAAGGTTTTGCACATCACCGAGGTTCAAGCTTTGGTCGCTTCCCGGATGGACAGCCTTCACAAATTGATTTTGAGAATTATTTGTCAATTATATTGATGCAATATCGTGCGCAGGGAGTAAATCGTTTCTGGCTTGAAGATGAAGGACGAATGATTGGCAGTGTCACGTTACCACTCTCATTGCAGCAAAAAATGCAGCAATCTAAACTGGTTATTCTTGAAGAAGCACTTCAGTATCGTATAAATATAACCCTGAAAGATTATGTCATTGACCTGGAAGCATATTATCAAAGCTACCATAGGAACCAGTCAGGCAGCCCAGAACACAAGTCAGGAGAGAATACTGCCGATCAGGCATTTGAAGCCTTTGCTGCATATTTGCTTGCCAGCCTGCAACGAATACAGAAACGTCTTGGCGGGGAACGTTATCAAAAAATTCATCAGCAACTACAGGAAGCACTGAATGAGCATAAAGCATCGGGAGAGGTTGAGTCGCATCGTATTTGGATAGAATCACTGCTCACCCAGTATTATGATCCAATGTATGATTATCAGTTAGACAAAAAACTTGATCGAGTTGTTTTTCGTGGTGACTGTTCGCAAATAAAGCAGTACGCCAGTGTCAACTTTAGCCTGTGAAATCGTAGCGAAAGCGGGAGTGAATATTTTAATAGCTTAAGGCTTTGATAGCTGATGATTATTAACTGCTGAAGATAGCTGATGGCTCTCTTCGATTGCTCTTAAATATGAGGCAAAACCTTGATATGGATTAAGGAAGCTTTTACTGAAAATTGTAAAATTCTTTATAATTATAAATAGAATCATACGGAGAGGATTTCTTTGTTAACACCAACAATAAGTACATTTATGGCATCACATCATAAAGAATGTGATGAGCAATTTGCCAAAGCTGAAGAATCTGTTGCCAATGATGATTGGACGCAGGGAGGGGAACAATGGAATAAGTTCGCCAGAGAACTGGAAACTCATTTTACCCGAGAAGAAGAAATTCTTTTCCCTGAGTTTGAAACTGTGACAGGCATGACTGGTGGCCCAACGCAGATGATGCGTATGGAACATCAACAAATGCGCGCACTGTTGGATGAAATTAATAAAGCTGCACAAAGCAAAGATAAAGATCAGTTCCTGGCATTGACGGAAACACTGATGGTTACTATGCAGCAGCATAATATGAAAGAAGAACAGATCCTTTATCCCATGATTGATCAGTCTTTACCGAGTGCTGTAGAGATCATTGAGCGCATGAGGCAAAACTAATTAGTATTTTAGTTTTTGATAAATAAAATATATTGGAAAAACAAATCAAAGAGTTGTTTGTCGATGTCAGCGAACTTGAAGCCCCTAAACCATTTGAGGAAGTTATACAGCTTCTCAAACAAGTAAAATCCGGGGAATATATTCGGATGCGTCATAGAAAAAAACCACTGCCATTGTTCCAGTTTTTACAGGAGAATGGCTTTGATTCTTGTATTCTTGAATCAGCAAGCTCTGGAAATGCTGTGTTTTGGGAAATTATTATCTGGATTAAGGATGATAAACCCGTTCATGATTATTGCACTCGCACATTCTAAATGAATACCAAAGGTCTGTCCCTTAATACGATCCCCCCCGTTTCAATACCTCTCAGGTTTTTTCTCACAGCTCCGCTTTTTGGTGTACTGGCGGCAATGATGGTACTTTATTTCGGTCAGGACATATGGGGATCCCGGTGGCAGGCTCGTTCATTGGCATTAACTCATTTATTAACCATTGGCTTTATGCTGATGGTCATGATTGGAGCGTTATACCAATTTATACCCGTTATGATTGGACAATTGATCCCTGGGGGCAGAAAACGGGTGGCAATTGTTCATCTGTTTTTAGTGTTTGGTTCACTGTCTTTGATGTCTGCTTTTTTAATTCAAGAGACAATTTTATTCCAGCTGGCTTTGATTTCTCTTGCTGTTTCTGTTTTTTTATTCGCACTATCACTACTGCCGTTACTTATTACACAATTAAATGATCATCTTATAGTCTATTTAATTCGTATTCTTTTCTGTGTCTTAATCGTTACTATTGGTCTGGGCTTGTTCATGCTCCTGGCATATGCTTACCCGAACTTAATAATAAATTATAGAGAATATACTGATATTCATGCTTCATGGGGGTTGATAGGCTGGGTTGTTATTCTTATTATGGCTGTGAGTTCACAAGTTATTCCAATGTTTTTTGTGACACCTGATTTTTCAGTGAAGTACTTAAAAATACTTTCACTGCTTATTGTGCTCACCCTGGCAATGATGTCCTTGATGGCACTAACAAAAATAGATATTCAAGCAATACTCAACCTGCTCCTTTCTATTGAGCTAAGTTTTTTTACAATTTATACTTTGCAATTAATCAATCAGCGTAAGCGAAAAATACCTGACATAACGGTAAGTTTCTGGCGTGTTTCTTTATTTTCTTTAATGATTTCAATTGTCTATTGGTGGTTGTTAGTTTTAGGAACTAATTCGGAACTCATACCGCTGAAATGGTCAAGTCAGTCTGAATTTACTTTGGGACTCTTATTAATTTATGGTCTGGCAATATCCGCAATTATCGGCATGCTGCAAAAAATTGTACCTTTTCTCCTCTATCTTAATTTACAGAATTTATCATTTAAGCACCCGGATTCAATGTCAGCAGAGCCAAAACTGGTGTTGAATATGAAACAAATCATAACTAACCAGCAATCAAAAGTTCAGTTTGTTCTGCATATCAGCTCCTATCTGTTATTACTTATTTCAATCTATTGGGTTAAATTCACCTGGCTTGCCGGATTGGTGGTGCTGATAAACTTTTCCTGGCTGTTTATTACTTTATTAAGAGGTTTTATTCTGTTTAGTAAAAAGCGCAAAGCGATTTTAATGCATCCAGAGATGAAAATGGAGTTTACATTTAATAAATAGAGAACTACTGCTATTCTAGGGATATTATTATTTTTTGAGCTCTGGTCTTTATGCTAAAACGAATTATTTCCCCTTTACTGTTTCTTTTCTTTGTCTGGTTTATTGTTTCTAATGAAAATGCAAAAACCATTATTGCCGGTATTGCTATCTTTCTCATTGGTATGCATTATATGGAAAATGGCTTTAAACTGTTTAGTGGCGGGGCATTAGAGACTATTCTTCAGAAGTTTACCAGCACTACTCCCAGAGCTATCGGCACTGGTTTTTTAGCAACCTCAATAGTGCAAAGTTCTTCTCTGGTTTCAGTTATTGTCATTTCCTTCCTTTCAGCAGAACTTATGGGATTGGCCTCTGCAGTTGGTGTGGTCTTTGGTTCAAACATAGGTACCACAACCACGGCCTGGTTAGTTTCCTCTCTGGGTTTAAAAATAAAAATTGCTCAATATGCCTTACCTATGCTGATCTTTGGCGTGATCCTGCAGTTTTCCAAGCATAATAGCTATAAAGGTCTGGGCAATGTCTTAATAGGTCTCGGCTTTATTTTTCTTGGTATTTCTTACATGAAGGAGGGCTTTGAAACACTTAAAGAAGGTCTCCACCTGGCAGAATATGCTATGGCAGGGTATTTGGGCGTATTTGTTTATATCTTCTTTGGCGCGGTGGCTACCGTCGTTATTCAATCCAGCAGTGCGACGATGGCAATTATTATCACGGCTTTGGCAACAGGGCAAATTGACTATATTAATGCGCTTTCTTTGGCTATCGGAGCAAATATTGGTACCACGGTGACTGCAGTACTTGGTTCTCTGGCATCCAATAAAAATGGTAAACGCCTTGCGGTTGCTCATCTTATTTTTAATCTTATTACCGGAATTGTGGCAATTGTTTTCATCTATCAATTAAAAGATCTGGTTGATGAACTGGCACCATTTTTAGGTATTTCTGAGGATGAGTATGCGATGAAGTTAGCCTTGTTTCACACTATTTTTAATATTGTCGGTGTGCTTTTAGTTGCTCCTTTCATTCGTCATCTGGTTCGCTTCCTTGAAACTTTATTCTGTACCAGAGAGAAAGGACGTGGTCAGCCTAAATACTTAACTGAAGAGGTCATGGAAATTCCGGCATCTGCTCTGGAAGCCATACGTAAAGAAACAATTCATCTCTATGATAAATCGCTTGAGACTATTGTTCATGCTATGAATTTACATCGCAGGGAAATTTTTTCAGATAAGGAGATCCATGAGGTGGTTAAACGATCTACACAAACTTTTGATATTGATATTAATGTTGTCTATCAACAGGATATTAAAAATTTATACAGTGAAATCCTGCGTTATTCATCACGCTCACAAAGTTATATGGATGAAGAAGGTAATAATCAGGTCTATGAATTAAAAATAACCGCCAGAAATATTATTGAAATGGTCAAAGACATCCGAGAATTACAAAGAAACTTAAATCTTTTTACTAAGAGTAATAATTGGTTCATGATCCATGAGTATAATAAATTAAGAGAAGAATTGGTGACAATTTTCCGAAGAATTGAAGAAATTCGTTCATCCACTATTAATGCCACAGAAATTATGACACAGTTTGAAGTTTTAAAAGAAAAAGCCAGTGATAATGAACTTGCTTTGCATCATACGATAGATGCATTAATCAGAGAAAATAAAATAGACTCTAAAATGGCATCTTCATTAATCAATGATGTGGGATTTACAAATTCAATTAGCCGGAAATTATTAAAAGCTGCCTCTGTGTTATGGGTGAAGGATCAAGTAGTCAAAGAGTTGGGAGATGAGTATGAGTATTAAAAAGTTATTGGCTCGACTGGATGAATTTTTTGATCAGTCAAAAAAGAAACAAAAAAAGAAGTCTGATAATCTGGCTAAAATTATTGAAGCTCTGGAATTAAAAAGGGCAAAGATAAAAAAAGAGTTGAAAGCAGAGAGTAAAATAATTACCAACAATAAACAGACATATAATCTTTGCAAAGAATTTAAAGCAATAACAAAAATGATAAAAAAAGCAAAAAAACAAGAGCGCCATTTATGTGATGAGAAATAAACTGCTTGTCAGGTTTTCTTAAAGAATAGTTATCAAGAATAAATAATGCTTTTTTCTATAAAATTAATTATGATGTTAAATTAACATCGACAGAACAAAACTAAAAGGCCATTAAATGCAACGAATTGTTTCCTCAGTTACTCTCATTTTATTGATTTTACTGGCTAATTTTGCTTATTCTGAAACACTCAAGGTGGGAATTTCGACCAACTATCCACCGGTTGCTTTTAAGGATAATGGAAAAATATCAGGTATTGAAGCTGATCTGGCGCAAAATGTCGGCGAGGCGACAGGTATGACAATCCAGTTGATTGAAATGCCCTGGGATGATCTAGAAAATTCTTTGAATAAGGGGAAAATTGATGTGGTCATGTCTGGTGTTTCAGTGACCGATGCAAGGAAAAAAAGAGTTGATTTTACCCAACCCTACATGACCATTGGACAGATGATATTGATTAAGGCTGATAATATTATGAATCTGTCTTCAAAAATGTCGATGTACTTATCAGGCAAACGCTTTGGTGTGGAGAAAAATACAACTGGTGAACAATATGCTCAATCAGAGTTTAATGGTTCAACAATCACTGCCTATGACGATGTTGAGCAGGGCATTGCTGCCCTCAAGTCAAATGAAATTGACTATTTCATTCATGATGCACCAACTATCTGGCAATATACGGTATTACCCAAAACTCAGGATAAATCACTTTTTGGTTTATATGAGTACATGACTACTGAACCTTTGGCATGGGCGGTTAAAAAAGGTAATAAAAAACTCCTGGATACCCTGAATCAGGCTCTGAGCAAAATGAAACAGAAAGGTCTTGTTAATAAAGCAGTGAACCAATGGATCCCTCTAAAAATTGAAGTTGGAAATTAATACTAGCCTGCTATGTGGAACACAATATAAAGCTATGTCTGAACACAATATAAAACTGACCTGGACAAAGCAGACTGAATCGTTTGCTTATAAAGATTATAATCGTGATCACCAGTGGGACTTTGGTGAGGGGTTAATTGTTAATGCTTCATCAGCACCCCAATTTCTTGGTACTCCTGAGTATGCTGATCCAGAACGTGCTTTTGCTGCGGCCTTATCCAGTTGCCATTTGTTATTTTTTATTGCTATTTGTTCAAAGAAACGTCTGGTGGTCCAGGATTATATAGATAATGCCACAGCCTACCTGGAGCAAGATGAGCAGGGTGACCTGGTGATCAGTAAAGTTGTTATTCGCCCTGAGGTTATTTTTGCCGATGGGGTTGATGTTGATAGAGAAACCATTGAAAAAATTCATCATCAGTCGCACGAAAAATGCTTCCTGGCTAAATCAGTTAAATCTGAAGTGATTGTTGAACCGATCTGGGAATAATCCCTGGGAGTTCGGGAGGCTCCTGGTTATTTATCCAGTGCTTTTTTTCTAAGACGACGTTCTTTAATATGTTGCACAATGTGTAATCGCCAAAGTAGTCGTATTGTCATATAAGCTAAAATGGCACTCAAAATGCCGCAGATTAAGCAGCCAAGCAGGAAGGGTTGCCAGATAATGTGCAATTGTTCTGAAAACCATTCAGCACTTAGATGATATTCACTGGTGAGTGGTTCCTGGCCTAAAACAAAGGTACCGACTTTGTACGCCGCATAAAACATGGGCGGCATGGTAATAGGGTTGGTTATCCAGACGAGCGATACTGAGATGGGTAAATTGACTCGTACCAGAATGGCAATTGCTGCAGCAATGATCATTTGTGATGGCAGAGGTATAAATGCACAGAAAAAACCAACAGCAAATGCACCAGAAACTGTTCGACGGTTAAAATGCCACAGATTCCCATCATGCAGCAGCTTACCAAAAATTTGTAAATGCTTGTGATTTCTGATCGTATGATGATCAGGCATGTATTTTTTTATAATTCTTTTTGGCATAATAATTCGTCTAATTTAAGCATTAACTGCATTTCTCCAGGAACACAATTTTATGCGGACAGGGATTGTCGCGTTTCTTATTGGAAATATTTCTTTTCTTTATTGGCCAGTAAAATTTTCATGGGCTTTTGAAACTGTTTTTTCAAATAAGCAGCTTGTCAATATAACTTTTTGTTTTTGCCTGTTACTGATCCTTATCCTGATATTATACAAAGCTCAGCTATTTTTTGTTAGTTCATCCACTATTATTTTTTCAAATATTTTAAGTAAAAGAAGTGTGACTTATCTGACTTTTAGTCTGTTTTTGCTCCTGGGCTGGTCTTCTACTGCATTTTATGTCGAGCAAATCTATCCTGTACTTGAGCTAGAGAAAATAGAAGGCAAAACAATTGAAGTCAAAGGTTATCTGAGTTCAATACCTAAAAAATCAGAAAAAAAACAGAGTTTTGACTTTGTTATTACTGCACGACAGCTTGTATTGGATGAATCATCTGTTCAATGGGACAAATCTTTTCAAGGCAAGGTTCGACTTAATTGGTATCATTTTTATAAAAATCTGGAAAGTGGTCAGCAATGGCAACTTAAAATACGTTTAAAAAAACCAAACGGTCTATTGAATGGAGGTTTTGATTATGAAAAATGGCTGTATCAAAACCGTATTTTGGCAACTGGTTATATTCGAGAAGGTTTCCAGATCAATACATTATCACAGTCATTTTTTCAAAAATATCTGCTTCAATTCAGACAAAGTGCTGCAAAAAAAATTGATACTGCTCTATTGAATTATCCCTATAAAGGTCTGGTCAAAGCTCTGGCAATCGGTGTCAGAGATGAAATCAGTGCTGAACAATGGCAGATGTTTCTGCGTACAGGAACCAATCATCTTATTGCGATTTCAGGACTCCATATCGGTTTAATGTCCTCTTTTATCTGGATGCTGGTGTATTTTCTCTGGCGTTCAGTCAGTTTTTTAAACCTAAAATATCCAGCGGTATTCATTGCTTCGATTGCTGCACTTGTCACTGCGATCATATACGCTGCTTTAGCTGGCTTTGCCATTCCAACACAAAGAGCATTAATAATGCTTTCGGTGGCCTTTACTGCCATGATGCTTAAGAGAGAATTTTTGCCTTTTGATGTGTTGCTGATTGCTCTTTTCGCCGTGATCCTTTTTGATCCTTTGAGTTCTTTATCCATTGGTTTCTGGTTGTCTTTCTGGGCTGTGGCAATTATTTTATTAACAGTCTCGGCACGCCTTGGGACTAAATCAGATGTTAAGCATAAGTTATGGAAATTTATCTGGCTGCAGTGGGCTATTTTTATCGGCTTATTGTCTCCATTGATGGTTTTATTCCATCAATTTTCAATTATCTCACCCATTGCAAATCTGTTTGCTGTGCCTTTAATGAGTCTGATCATTGTCCCGTTGACCCTGATTGCTGTTAGTCTACTGTTTTTATTTGAACCGCTTGCCATGCTTATTTTTCAAGGACTTGAATGGCCTGTTAGTAGCCTGTTTATCACTTTAGAAACGTTCAGTCGCTGGTCAAATAGTTTGATATATTTATCTGAACCCCCCTGGTTTGTTGTGGTTATGGTTTTTGTTGGCAGTCTTTGGCTGCTAATGCCTAAAGGCTGGCCCGGAAGAAGTCTGGGCATACTGTTGATCTTGCCAGCATTCTTTATTGAAGCAGAAAAAATCCCTCAGGGGCAGATACATCTGACTATGTTAGATGTGGGGCAGGGGCTTGCTATGATCCTGAGAACACAAAACCATAGTTTGATCTACGATACTGGCGATAAGTATAGTGAGCAGTTTAATATGGCTGACCAGGTGATCATTCCTTATATGAAACAGCAGGGCATGAATAAGGTTGATAAATTAATTGTCAGTCATTCCGATCGAGATCATGCAGGTTCATTTTCTGAATTGATACAGCAGATAGAAATTGATGAAATTCTGGCTGGTGAGCCACAACCGCTAAATGTGAAATTGGCCTCAAATTTTAATAAAAAGCAAACTAAACAATTATTTGATGCTTTTACTGTGAACCAGTGTCTATCTGGTCAAAAATGGCAATGGGACCATGTCCAGTTTCAAATTTTATCACCCAAAATGCCTCTGAATGATAAAAAAAATAATAATCGTTCATGTGTTTTATATATTACAACTGCCACAAATCGGACGATACTTTTAGCGGGTGATATTGAGAAAAAATCAGAAAAACAAATACTTATAGATTTTCCAGAATTAACAGCTGATATCCTGCAGGTGCCTCATCATGGCAGCAGAACATCATCATCTTCAGGTTTTCTAAAACAAATTCAACCTGAAGCTGCACTATTTTCTTTTGGTTATAGAAACCGCTTCCAGCATCCATCTGATGCTGTGATAAGGCGTTACAAAAAAATGCAGGTGAAAATATACAATACAGGCAACGGGGCTATTGATATTAAGAGCAATATGACCAATAATTCATTTTCAATAAAAGAATATCGCGTTGAGAATAAACGAATCTGGCATCGGGAAATTAAATTACTCTAATTTATTTCATTAGTGGATGTGTTATACGATCGAATTAAGGGAAAAATGTGTTTGAATTAATATTAGCCGGCGGCTGGATCATGGCCCCAATTATTCTATGTTCTATTTTAGCTCTGACCATCGTGGTTGAACGGTTCTGGACTCTGCGTGAGAGAAAAATAGCCCCTCCGAACCTGGCTGAGCAAATCATTAAACTGCACAAAAAAAATCGTATCAATAATGAAGCCATCACAAAACTCTACAATAACTCACCCCTGGGACGCATTCTCGCAGCCGGTCTGCGCAATATGAATAATCAGCGAGAGTTAATGAAAGAGAGTATTGAGGAAGAAGGGCGGCAGGTTGTCCTGGAACTTGAGCGTTTTCTTAATACTTTAGGCACCATTGCATCTATTACACCTTTACTGGGGCTTCTGGGCACAGTCATTGGTATGATAAAGGTTTTTGCTGTGATCACCAGCCTGGGGGTTGGTGATCCTAAAATTTTAGCTGATGGTATTTCAGAAGCTTTGTTAACCACTGCAGCAGGTTTGTCAGTGGCTATTCCAAGTGTCATGTTTTACCGTTTTTTCCGTGGTCGGGTTGATGAATTATTGTTAAAAATGGAATCTCAGGCAGTTTATCTGGTTGAAGTGATCCATGGTGATCGTAAAAACTCGGATATTTAATATGAACTTTCGTCATAACAAACCTGAAGAACTGGATGTTAATGTCACACCGCTGATTGATGTGGTGTTTCTCTTACTTATTTTTTTTATGGTATCGACAACCTTTGATCGACAATCAGAATTAAATATTGAATTACCGGAAGCCAGTGGTGAAATTTCCGAGTCAGAGAAGGTAGAAATTGAGGTTTTTATTGCTTCAACCGGGAACTTTACAGTAAATGGTAATGAAGTCATCAACACCCAAATTGATACATTGATGAGATCTCTACGTGAAGCAGCAGGTGATGAAAATGATCCCAGGGTTATTATTGCAGCCGATAAAAATGCAACTCACCAGACTGTAATGACTGCAATGGATGCTGCCCGACAGGTGGGCTTTATCCATATTACTTTTGCCGCAGTTAAACCAGAGTAACCTGTGAAATATGAGCTTATTGCCATTGTTGATGTTTAAAGTGCTTTAAATCATGAAATCCATCACTCATTACTGGCAGAGTCTTAACTTTGTCAGCCTGTCTCTGGCACCGCTGAGTTATCTATTTTGTTTTCTGGCCTCTATACGATCAGCTCTTTATCATATTGGTCTGTTGAAATCATTTTCGGCACAATTACCAGTCATTGTTGTCGGTAATATCTATGTTGGCGGTAATGGTAAAACCCCATTTGTTATCTGGCTTGTTGAACAATTAAAAAATGCAGGTTACAAACCAGCTGTTGTGAGTCGTGGTTACGGTGCCATTCCAGATGATAATTTTCCCTGGCCGCGCCGGGTTGATCTCAAACAGGATGTGTCCTTATTTGGTGATGAGCCATATCTTATTCATAAGTTGACTCAGTGTCCTGTGGTGATTGATCCGAACCGGAGCCATGCGGTTGAAGTCCTGTCACAAAAAAGCCATTGTGATGTGATTGTCAGTGATGATGGCTTGCAGCATTATGCTATGTCACGTTTTATTGAAATCAATATAACGGATGCAAAGCGTCTCTATGGTAATGGTTTATGCTTGCCCGCTGGGCCATTAAGAGAGAAAGAAAGCCGTTTAAAATCAGTCGACTACATTGTTTATAATCATTCTCGGGGTCAGTTGAATGCCTCTTTTAAAGCAAAGAAATTGACCCGGCAACTTGAAAATAAATCATTTTTTATGGATTATGATTTTTCTTCATTGAAACATTTATCCAATAAGGGATCACGGACAATGACTCTGTCTGATTTAAAGGGTAAAATTGTGCATGCAGTGGCAGGTATTGGTGATCCAGTGCAATTTTTTAATGTTTTAAAAGAACATGATGTGAAGATCATTGAGCATCCTTTTTCTGATCATTACCAATATAAAAAAGAAGATCTGATCTTTGATGATTTATATCCCATTATTATGACAGAAAAAGATGCTGTAAAGTGCTGCTCTTTATTAGCTGAGGGCTCTTTGCTCGCTGAAGGCTCTTTGCTTGCTGAAGGCTCTTTGCTTGCTGAAGGCTCTTTACCAGCTGAAGGCTCTTTACCAGCTAAAGGCTCATTACCAGTGGCTAAAGGCTCTTTTTTATCAGATGCCTGGTATTTACCTATTAAGGCAAAGGTTGATCAGCAGTTAATGGATACAATTTTAGAGCAGTTAAAAACATATAAACCGACTCAATAAAAAGGCACAATTGTGGATAATAAATTACTTGATATTTTAGCCTGCCCAGTTTGTAAAGGTGAACTGGACTACGATAAAGAAAACAATGAACTGATTTGCAACAAGGATAAACTGGCTTTTCCAATCCGTGATGATATCCCTGTCATGCTGGAATCAGAGGCTCGTTCTTTAGAAGCAGAATCATAATGAATGAACAATTCATAACACAGATAGAAGCTCTATCAAATTATAGCTGACTGATCTTGTTTCTGTCATAAAGGTGAAACATAAATTGTGTGTAAATACAGCATTGTGGAGAAAAGTTAATATAGACTAAGACTATCGTAACTATTCGGCATATTCATCTTTTGCCTAAATAGCACTTTGATAATTTTTTATTATCTAATTTTTCAGTAGGTTAGCTAAAAAATTCATGGGGATAAATGAGTTGTTGTTGTATACTGCTGTATTCAAGGAATAAATTTATGTTTTTTTCATCTATGAGTCGTTTGATTGTAGTTGTGGATCTTAAGTATTTTTTATTGGATCCTCGCGTCACATCAGACTCTAAGAGCATACAAAATACATTTAGAAATGCGTAATATACTATTTAAAAATATGATCGTTTTAATGACAATTGGACTCTTATTATTATTGATTATGTATAATGGAGTTAAATTCTATCAACTGCAGACAGAGTCTTTTATTGGCTCTCAGGTGTCTGTAGAGCAGTCTGTTATTTCTCAATCAAAAAAAAACATCTCACCACAAACTATTATCCGTTGGCATCTTTTTGGCAAGGAAACAGTTAAACAGGTGCAAGCGCCTAAGACCACGCTTCGGTTAAAATTAATTGGCATCATTAGTTCAACCAATGATAATCAAGCCCGGGTTATCATTGAAGATTCATCACGCAAACAGCTGTTCTATAGCGTGGGCGATAAAATAAAAAACAATGTGACGATAAAATCAATTCATCCCAATCATATTGTAATCATGCATAATTCACGTGAAGAAATCGTTCAATTAAAATCTTCAAATACTAAAGAAACAATAATAACAAAAGTAGTCATTTGATGAGAATAATAAATCACCGACCTTTATTAATAAAAATAACATTGAAATTGAAGCTGCTTCTAGTCGCTCTGTTATTGAGCTGCTCATTCTTAACTTCTGCTGATGAAGCCTATGTGTTTAATATGCAGGATGTTGATATTCGAGCGATGATAACAACGGTTTCTGAAGTTACTGAAAAGAATTTTATTATTGATCCGAATGTGAAGGGAAAAGTCACAGTTATTTCTAAGAAGAGCATGTCTGCGGATGAAGTGTATCAGATTTTTTTATCACTACTGGATGTTCATGGCTACTCTGTTGTTCCCACGATAGAAGCCAATACCTTTAAAATTATTAAAGGGATAACTGCTAAATCAAAGGCAATTCCCAATGACTTAGCGAATGCCCTTAAAGGCGATCAACTGGTCACTCGGGTGATTAAAATTCAGCATACTCAGGCGATGCAAATGGTTCAGATTTTAAGACCACTTGTCCCCCAACATGCTTACCTGGCGGGTTATGCAGATAGTAATATGATTGTTATTTCGGATTTAGCCGATAATATTAACCGTCTGGTTGAGTTGGTTCATCATATTGATCAGCCAGGAGATGGTAATATTGAATTAGTTCATTTAAAAAATGCTTCGGCTAAAGAACTGGCTCAAACACTCTCATCACTCAACCGTACTAAAAAGACCTTGACTCAGGTTGTGGTGGCTGATGTGCGCAGCAATAGTTTGTTAATTGGTGGTGATGCCACGACTCGAATGAATCTTAAAGCACTTATTTTTAAATTAGATTCTGAAGTGAACACTATGCGAAATGCCAATGTGATTTACTTAAGCTATGCCAAGGCATCAGATGTTGCCTCGATTCTAAATGAGATTGTGAAAGCATCAGCAACGACAAAAGGGGCCAGTCCTGCATCTGATATTATTATCAGCGCAGATGAAACAACTAATGCTCTGGTGATAAAATCATCTTTTGTCAAATTCACTGAAATCAAAGAAGTTGTTTCAAAGCTCGATATACCAAGAGCTCAGGTGCACATTGAAGCCATTCTGGCTGAGGTATCTTATAGTTTAGAAAAAGAGTTAGGTATTGAATGGAATACCCGGCAGTCTGATTCTGGTACAGGTGTTTTTGCTGCGGCTAAAGATGGTCTGGCACTCAAAGATATCTTTAGTTTAAGTTATTTTAATGGTGCTGATATTCAGGCTGTATTGAGAGTCTTACAAAGTGATACGGACAGTAACATTCTATCAACACCGTCATTGCTGACTCTGGATAATCAGGAAGCCTCCATTATCGTAGGTGAAAATGTGCCATTTTTAACTGGGACACAGCAGTCACAAGACGGTCTGGCTAACCCTTTTCAGACTATTGAACGTAAAGATGTTGGCCTGACTTTAAAAGTCACACCGAGACTGAATAAAGGCAGTACCATTATTATGGATATTTATCAGGAAGTGTCCAATGTTCTGCCCAAGGTTCAAAATGTGGCTGCTGTTGACCTGGTGACAAAGAAGCGGGCGATACAGACAACGGTAATGGTTGAGGACGGTGGCATGGTGGTTCTTGGTGGTCTTATTACAGATAATATTGTCAATACGGTAAATAAAGTTCCTATTCTTGGGGACATTCCTGTCATTGGTGAGTTGTTTAAATCATCAAAGGCAGAATCTCAAAAGGCAAATCTAATGGTGTTTATCAGACCAAACATACTGAGTAACCCTGTGCTTGCTAATAAAATGGCTATGCACAAATACCAGTTTTTGCGTAATAAACAACAGCAGTTTAAAGAACAAGGGGTTCGCTTAATTGACTCAGAGAAGATCCCTGTTTTACCTGAATATATCAAACCGGATGAGAGACGGATTATGTTACCTGACCCTTTTAAAGTTCAATAGCGGTTTTTGATATGTCAGCAATAAATGACGATATCAGGCGAGTTGAGCAGGATAGTATTGCATCTGGTTCTTTTGAAGAAAATAAACCAGCAGTTAATATGAACTTGTCTGATGATATAGATGAGTTCGTTGGTATTGCAGATGATGCACTTTTTAATGTCTCCTTTGCTTATGCAAAACGACAAGGTGTGGTGATCAAATCAAATGTTTCTCATTCAAATGACAGCGGGATTGAGACCATTGTCTATTGTCGGGAAGATATTGTTCCCTTAACTGTTGCCGAATTATTTCGAATTTCACCCGTGAAGTTATCCTTTGAGCTGGTTGATTTTAAAAAATTTGAATCCTTATTGCATGCAACTTATGAGCAGGGAAGCCATCAGCGTATTGAAAATATTGATCTGGGCGATGATGTTGATTTATTGAGTGTTGCTCAGCAGCTTGCAGAGCCTGAAGACTTGCTTGAAAGTGAAGATGATGCACCTATTATTCGTTTGATTAATGCCATTCTGGCCGAAGCGATTAAAGAAAATGCATCGGATATCCACATCGAACCCTTTGAGCAACGGTTGATTGTGCGCCTGCGCATTGATGGCGTGTTACGTGAAGTGATTCAACCACCCAAAGAAGTGGGTAGTTTACTCGTTTCACGAATTAAGGTGATGGCGCAGCTGGATATTGCTGAAAAAAGAATACCTCAGGATGGTCGCATCTCATTGAAGCTGGCGGGCAAAGCTATTGATATACGTGTGTCAACCTTACCGACCGGTGGCGGTGAACGTGTTGTTATGCGATTGCTGGATAATCAGGCAGGACGTCTGAGTATTGAAAAAATGGGCATTGACATAGTGACTCAAAAATTACTCAGGGAAGTGATTGCTAAGCCACACGGTATTATCCTGGTGACCGGCCCTACAGGCTCGGGTAAAACCACCACACTCTATGCGGTGTTAACGGAATTAAACAATCGTAAACGAAATTTAATTACCGTTGAAGATCCAATTGAATATTACCTTGAGGGCGTGGGTCAGACACAGGTGAATAACAAAGTGGACATGACCTTTGCCCGTGGTTTGAGAGCTATTTTACGACAGGATCCTGATGTAGTGATGGTGGGTGAGATCAGAGATAGTGAAACTGCCGATATTGCTGTACAGGCCAGTTTAACTGGACATATGGTATTATCAACACTGCATACTAATACTGCGGCAGGCTCTATTACCCGCTTACGTGATATGGGTGTTGAACCCTTTTTATTATCCTCCAGTCTGGTGGCAGTATTAGCACAAAGACTGGTGCGTGTTTTGTGTTCTGTTTGCAAAAAGGCTTATGAACCCACGGATTTAGAAAAACAAAAACTCGATATTGATGTGAACGAAGCACTTGAGTTTTTTCATGCAGTCGGCTGTCCGGCTTGTAACCATCAGGGCTATAAGGGAAGAACCGGAGTTTTTGAACTATTGATTGTGAATAATGAAGTCCGCAGCATGATCCATGATGATGTGGCAGAGCAGTTGATTGAACTTGAGGCCAGGAAAAAGACCCATTCTATTCAGGCAGATGGTGCCAGACTAGTGATAAACGGTGTTACCACAACGGATGAAATATTCCGGCTTATCAGGAACACAGATTAGAATTTTTGAGACAATAGAGACAGGAAGAGCAGGATGCCGGCATTTGAATACAGTGCACTGAATTCACAAGGTAAAACAAAAAAAGGGGTTTTAGAAGGCGATTCTGTCAGACAAATCAGTCATCAGCTGAAATCAGAGTCATTGGTGCCTCTGGAAATCATTGAAATTACACGTCGGCAGAATCATAAGAAAAAACATGTGCTGTTTGCCAAACGGGGCATATCCACAGCTCAGCTGGCAATTATGACGCGTCAATTGGCTACGATGATCCGCTCAGGCAGCCCTGTTGAAGGTGCGCTTACTGCGGTGATTCAGCAAACCAGCCAAGCCCGGGTAAAAAATACCCTGATGGCCATCCGTTCAAGAGTGAGAGAGGGGTTTAGTCTGGCCTCTGCCATGGATGAGTTTCCGCACATTTTTCCTCATCTCTATCGAGCTACCGTGGCATCGGGCGAACAGTCAGGTAAACTGGATTTTGTTTTAGGGCGCATGGCGGATCATGTTGAACACTCCCAGGCGCTACACAGTAAAATCATGCTCGCCATGGTGTATCCACTGGTGCTGACTTTTGTTGCCTTATTAGTTACGGTAGTTCTTTTAACCTATGTAGTGCCCAAAGTGATCCAGGTTTTTGAAGATATTGACCAGACTCTGCCGGGGATCACTTTATTTCTGATTGCATTAAGTGATTTTTTACGAAACTTTGGTTTATATATTGCACTATTCATCGTTATTGCAGTGTCTGTTTTTAATTTCTTATTACGTACAGAATCATTTAAATATCGCTGGCATTCCCTGGTGCTTAAAATCCCTGGTATAGCACATCTTGTGAAGGGTATGAATACAGCTATCTTTGCCCGTACTTTTAGTATTCTGGCGGGCAGTGGTGTTAATGCGCTGGGAGCGATGCGAATTTCTGCTGGCGTAATGACTAATATCAGAATGAAAAAAGCGGTACTGGATGCTTCAGAACGTGTCAGAGAAGGTGCGGCTATTAGTCCAGCCCTTGAACAAAGCAATTGTTTTCCGCCCATGACCATTTATCTGATTGCCAGCGGTGAAAGCAGCGGCAATCTGGTTGAAATGCTCGAACATGCAGCCAATAGTCAGGAAAAAGAATTTGAAACCATCATCAGTACGATGATGGGTTTATTTGAGCCCTTATTAATTGTGGTGATGGGCGCCGTTGTTTTATTTATTGTGGTAGCAATTTTGCTACCGATTTTTCAATTAAATCAATTAGTAGGAGCATAGAACTTGTCTCAGTCTCTTTTTCAAAAGAAAATTTTATATAGAAAGCATCCAAAACAAAGTGGTTTTACGCTAATAGAAATTATGATTGTGGTGGTTATATTAGGCATACTGGCTTCAATTGTGGTGCCTAATATCATGGGAAGCCCGGATGAAGCACGTATTGTAAAAGCTAAGCAGGACATAAGGACACTGGAAGGTGCGCTCAATCTTTATAAACTGGATAACTTTAACTATCCCAGCACGGATCAGGGGTTGGAAGCTCTGGTAAGCAAACCCTCAGGCCAGCCTGAAGCTAAAAATTGGAAAAAAAAGGGTTATCTTAAAAAATTACTTAAAGATCCCTGGGGTAATGAATATCTTTATCTGAACTCAGGTGCAGACGGTGATATTAATATTTTCTCTTATGGTTCCGATGGTCGTAAGGGTGGTGTTGACTCAGCTGCAGATATCGACACCACAACGCTCTGAGTATGATATGGCATCTTTTTTGATTGAAAAACAATTACTGCATTGTCCTGGTGAGTGTCGTGCTTAAGAATAAAGGCTTCAGCTTAATTGAACTGATGATTGTGGTTCTGATCATTGGTGTCAGTACCAGTCTTATTGTATTAACCATCGATCATAGTGATGACCGACTCAAGTCTGAGACTCAATACCTGTTAGCGATGATACAGCTGGCACGTGATGAAGCCATTATTACCGGGCAGAGTTTTGGGTTGACTATTGAGACATCTGATGACAATGCAGAGTACTTTTTTTCGCGCCTTGAAGATCAGAAATGGGTTCGTCTGTCAAACAAGCCCTATCAAACGGTGATACTCAGTGATGATATTCAGATGCGTTCTATTATCTCAGACTCAGTAGCGGCCAGTCTGGTTAATGAGAGTGAAGAGCCTGATTTAATCTATTTTTTGCCCACAGGTGAAACCAGTGAATTTCAACTTTGGCTCAATAATAAAAACACTGAGTATGTATTAAGCAGTACCATGATGGGGGAATTGTCCCTGAAAAAAGCAGAGACTTTATGATGGGTCACAAGCCACGAGTATTTGAACAAGGCTTCACTTTGATTGAAATTATTATTGCGCTGCTGGTTATTTCTGTTGCACTGGGGGCAGTGATTTCAACCACTGGAAGTAGTGTAAAGCATGCAACGCATTTGAATGAAAAAACCATGGCTCTCTGGGTAGCCCAAAATACGCTGGCTGAATTATCGAGCACTCAAACCTGGTTAGCGACAGGTATAAAATCAACTGAGGCTACAATGGCTGAAAGGCAATGGTTTATAAAAAATGAGGTCATACAGACACCGGATAAAAATATGAGAAAAATGAATGTGTCCATCTATACTGATAACGCTGCCAACAACAAATTGATCACATTAACAGCTTATATTGTTAAAGCAAATAATTTTTTAGAAAATGAAAACAACTTATAAATTTTTAAACACTTTCTCTTTAAAAAATATTTGCTTACTCAAAAATAGTACGCATAAAAAACACTCTGGTTTTACCTTGCTGGAGCTGATGGTTGCGATCAGTATTTTTGCAATCATTTCATTACTTGCCATGGGAGGACTCAGTCAGGTACTGGATACCCAGGCTCATACTGAAAAGAAGATGCAAAGCCTGACGCAATTTCAAATGTTTTTTACAATTATGTCACGAGAATTACAACAATTGTCATTGCGTCCCATAAGAGATGAATATGGGGCAGTTATTGGGTCACTCAGCAGTGAGACAAGTGAAGGCATTGCCGGTATTGAGTTTACTCATCAGGGGCGTTTTACTTTGGGAAATAGCACCAGTCTGCAACGGGTTGCTTACTATCTTGAAGATCATCAACTGATAAAAAAAATCTGGCCGGTACTGGATCGTGTTGAAGATTCACAAGCAATTAAGCGGGTTGTGCTGAAAGAAATTGATGAATTGAATTTTTCTTTTTACCAAATTAATGCCTCTGACACTTTGGCAGAGCAGACCAATGAAGCTCAAATCAACTGGCAGTCTTCATTTGAAGAAGATGACAAACTTGTATTAAGAGCGATTAAAGTGTCTCTTCAGTCAAACCATTTTGGTGAACTCTATCGAGTATTTGAAATTGTGCACTAGTATGGGATCAGAAAAGAAACCGCAAAGAGGTGTGGCTTTATTAATGGCCATCATGATAGTTGCTTTGGTGGCAATTATCAGCATTAATATGCTGGCTCAGCGTCAATTACAGATTTATCGTACGGCCAATTTATATTTTAAAGAACAGGCGTATCAATATTCACTTGCTATTGAGTCCTGGGGAACTAGTGTCCTGGCTCAGGATTTTGAGCGTGAAAAAAATAAGACACAATTTGATAGCCATGAGGATGTCTGGAATACCGCATTAGTTGATTTTGATGTGTCTCAGGCAACTCTGGATGGTGTGATCTTTGATTTGCAGGGGCGTTTTAATTTAAACAATCTGGTGTCAGGTGGCAAGGTTCAAAAAAAATGGGAAGCCAGCTACAAACGTCTTTTGAAATCACTGAACTTAGCTTCAGGTTTAGCAGATACACTGGTTGACTGGTTAGACAGTAATGAACAGCCATCAGGCAGCTCTGGTGCAGAGGATATTTTTTATATTGCACTGGATAAACCCTATCGTGCTGCTAATCAACCAATGGCTCATATTTCTGAATTGTATTTAGTAAAAGGCTATGATCAAACAGTCATAAACACCTTAAAACCTCATGTATTTGTGGTGCCGGACAGTAGTGTGCCGATCAATATCAATACCAGCACTGCAAAGGTATTACAGGCTGTTATTCCAGGTTTATTGGACGATCAGGCAGAAACAATGCTCAGTCAGATTGAAAACACCCCTTTTATTGATATTGAGTCCTTTTTAAAGGATGCCATTATTCAGGATAAAGCGATTGAACCGAAACAGGTGGGTGTTATTTCAAATTATTATTCTGTCAGCAGTCATGTGATTATAGATAAAATTAGTATGACTTTACAAAGTATTCTTTATCGAGATAAGCAAGGAGGGATCAGAGTGCTTGGTCGTCAGGAATTCAACTGGTATGAAAAAAATATTTCAGAACAAGAAGAAAAAACACAATGAGTGAGATAGAAGGGTGGCATCTTGAATAGCATAATTATCTGGTTTCACTGTTTTCCAAAAGATGTTGGCGTCATTACTGAGCAATCTCTTTTTGAGCAAACCAGACTCTCTGTTTTTAAAAGCAGCTGTGATACGCCCGAAACTAAAGCAATATTCAGCGGACAGTTTGCTGAATTCATTGATTTTATCGCTGCTAATGGCCCGTTTCATGATGTTGAAGTGGTGCTGCCTGCCAGTGAAGTTCTTTATGCCCATGTTGCTGTGCCCAGCAAATCCAGAAATCGCATTATAGCAGCACTGCCTTTTTTACTGGATGATTTTCTTGTACATGATATCAGCCAGCAACACTTTGCTTTAGGTGATATTGACTCTGAACAGACTCATGTGGCTATTGTCAGACATGAGATCATGAGACATCTGTTTGAACAGTTTAAAAAAATGTCACTGCCGGTATCTGTGATGACTTCTGAAATTTTCAAACTGCCCTGGCAGACACATCAATGGAGCATTGGTTTTTTATCTGATAGTGTCCTGATCCGAACGGGCAAACAACAGGGTAGCAGCCACGATCTGCATCATGTTGATTTTATCCTGCGTCTCTTATTGAATGATTTAATGATAGATGAGGAACAGGATCCCGTAACTAATTTTCCTGAAAGTTTCATTATTTATGCGCCACAAAAGAGTGAATCTGTTGAAAAAATAATAGCCATAGCGCAGGAATTTTCAATTGACGTGGAATGTGTGGAAGAAGATTTTATTGAACGGTCGCTGTCAGAAAAAAATACTATAAAAAAAACTACACCAACATCAAATGGCATCAACCTGATGCAGGGGCCGTATCTTCCAGCTCACCTCACTCCCGTGAATATACCGTTTAAAAAAACCTTGATAAGTGCTTTAATACTGTGCTTTATAAGTCAGTTTGCATGGATGGGCTATCAATGGAAAAGCTATGAACAATCACTTGAGACATTTCAAACAGAACTTGAACAGCTGTATTTCAAAACCTTCCCTGAGTCAAAGCGTTTAATTGATGTTCGTAGCCAAACACAAAGCAAATTAATGCAAGTGCAAAAACAATCCACATCGAAACACTCTTTTTTGAGTTTATTGGGCCGGGTGGGTGTTGAAATACAACGACACAAAGGGATCAGAATTCAAAGTATGCGATACAATGATGGCATCCTGCAGCTTGATGTTTTATCCAAAGGTTTTATTTTTAATCAGCTTAAATCAAACTTGGAAAAAACACAGGAATTATTAGTTGAAGAAAAATCATCATCAAGAATTAAAGGCGAAGTTCATTCAGTCATTAGTTTCAGATTAAATGAGCACTAAAAATGATATCACTCTGGAAATAATATGTCAGTCATTATTCAAAAATGGTCATCCCTAAAAAAAAATGAACGGCTCTTACTTTTATATGGGCTCCCTTTAATTCTTGGGACCGTTCTCTACTTTTATCTTTGGCTGCCCTACAATCAATCTATACATGCTTTTCGTCAGCAGATCACGACAGTACAGGAAGATATTACCTGGTTGAAGCAAATGAGTTTGCAAATAAAGCAGCTGAAATCGGGCGCAATATCAAATGCTTCATTTAAAGGCTCATTGATTAATATTGTGGATAAGAGTATTAAACAAAATAAGCTCAATAAGTCTGTGAACGTACTAGAAAAATCAGGAAAGGATAATGTGGTTGTTAAATTGGATAACATTAACTTTGATGTTCTGATTAAACTTATTGCTTATCTTAATACGCGATATGGGATTTCAGTGAAGGCCATTGACATTCAACGAACGGACGATAATTCTAAGGTGACCTCCAGAATCATCCTGAAAAAATCATAATGATGCAAGAGATATTCTAATGGTGAACCAACAGATTAAATTTGCCCTGATTTTTATTATTTTGGGTGCGATATTAGGCTGGTATTTACATTTGGCTTACTATAGTTCGAATAATAAAATGATCACCGGTAATAAAGCAAAAACTAGCATCACTTTATCCCCAAATATTGTAAAAAACAAAGCTGAACCCCTTACTATTTTAAGCGATGAGGATAATAAGAAACATTTTGCTCATCTTTTGAAAAGCAGCCAGTATGAAGATGCATTGCTCTGGTATCAGAATAAGGGAACTAAAAATAATTCTTTGCTTTTCTCAGTTTTATTGGCTGAACTGGACAAATTAGCACGGCAATCTGATCAGAATGTATTTGTGCTGCTGGATTTTTTTTTGCAAGATAACTATGATAATTCTAAACTCTTAATGATTCAGGCTGATGCACTGGTATCGAATGAACAATTAGAATCAGCCATAGAGTCATTTTTCTTAGCCAAAAATTATGCACAGGACAATAAGGCTTATAACAAAATAAGCCAAAAAATACATGAATTCTCTTTTAAAATCTTTAAGCAGTTTCAAACATCAAAAAAATGGCAACGCAGCATTGATGTTTTTAAAAAGCTGATTGAAAATGAACCACAATTTTCTTTTTATCATCTGGCTTTAGCTGAATCCTATATTAATATCAATGCGGGAGAGTTGGCCTTACCACATCTTCAGCTTATTACTGAAGATAGCGATTATGGTCATCAAGCATTGGAAATGTTAGAAACGATCGTATTTCAATCATCATCTAATGGCATTGCTTTGGAAGAACAGGGCAATCACTACATTGTTAATTCATTTATTGCTGATTTATACCCGGTTAAACTGATGCTGGACACGGGTGCTTCCTATTCTTCTCTGTCATCTGATACCATTGCTCAATTAGTTAGCCAACAACTGGCTGAAAAAGTTGGTCACAATCGAGTATTTACTGCAGGTGGAGAAATTGAGGTGGATTTTTATAAAATAGAAAAAATGTCTATCGGTGATTTTACGCTCAGAGATATTGTTGTTGCCGAACTGGATTTAAACTTTTCAGGGGAGAATGATAATAAATTTGATGGTTTGCTCGGTGTTAATTTTTTAAATCAGTTTAATTTTTCTATTGATCATGAAACAAAACTGCTGCTTTTGTCACCCAAAAATAATATGAACAACCTGGACTAAAAATGAAATTTATACTTTTATTGATGCTATTAAGTTTTTCGTTGAGCGGATGCACCCTGGCATCACTCAGCAGCAAAAGCTCTGAAGATAATGCTGAGGTATTATCAAATTCGGCAGCTTCTGACTCGGATGAATATTATCTACAGATAGCAAAAGATCTCTTTACTGCTAAACAATATAAACAAGCCTATCAAATAGCAACAAAACTTGCTGAAAATAACAATGTTGAGGCACAATATTTATTAGGCTATATGCTTTATTATGGTCTTGGTGTAACGATCGATGTTGAACAAGGTTCAAAGTGGATAAATATATCTGCGGATACAGGTTATCGTCCAGCCATAGAAGCACTAATCATTATCAAGCACGACCTGACCTCAGACAAGACTTGTCCAACAGTTAATATGGTGCCTGAAAACTCTGTTGAAAAGAGTAAGTAGAGCAATAATTCTTCAAATCTAAGTAAATTCCGTACCATTAGAGCAATATAACGCTTATCATCATATCAGGAAAGCAGGTATTGATGGCTTCAGAAAAGCCTGACAGTGTATTAACATCAGCGATAAGGTAAGCCCACACTTTTGTGCTCTGTTAGGACAGAGAGCCAGAATTTACCCCCTTCACATACCCTGAATAGTTCTTTATGGCCTTCGAGTAACTCCCAGTGTCAGCTAAACAATGAGATAAACGGCATCCAGCTGACGATTTTTCCTCCGCAACCTTGTCTAATTATGGTTGATGTTTTTTGAATAATTTCTTAATTTTAATCTGATTATTTCGTAACTACTCAGCGTGTTTAGATTTTGCTTGAGTTCAAGGCACAATGCCTACGGCACCTCAAAGAGGCGCACGGAGAATGTGAGCATATAAGTATATGTGACCATTTGAGTACGAAAATAACGCAGAAATCGGGCAAAAGATGAATACGCTGAGTAGTTACATTATTTCAATAATTCTTGCTGTTACTATAAGACAGATTAAAAAAAATCCTAACGTGCCGATACTTAACAATACTACTCAGAAAAGTTAGGAATAATAATGAATATAGCGCAAGCTTGTGACTTATACAGTACATATTGTGAAACAATAAGAAATCTTTCATTGCATACATTGAAAGCTTATGATATTGATTTAAATGAATTTAAAAAATATACAGGTGAAAATAAAGATATAAATTTATGTGATAAATATAAAATTCGAGGTTTTGTCGCTTATCTTCAAAAAAGAAAGCTTAAGGAAAGCAGTGTAAAAAGACGTCTTGCCTGTATAAAAACACTCTTTAACTGGCTGGAAGAAGAAGAATTAATTAGTCATAATCCATGTTATCGACTAAATATCACTATTAAAATCCCTAAACGCCTGCCAAGATCTCTTTCACGTACAGAACTGCAAAAATTATTTAGTGCTTCACATAACCCTTTGAATGTAAATGAGCTTTCTGAATTAAATACCATACAATTTGATACTGCTCGAAAGTTTAACCTTCTTACAACTATTGTTTCATTGGAGATTTTATTTGCCACAGGTATGAGAGTCGGTGAACTAGTTTCTATTAATCTTTCAGATATTGACTTAATTGAGGGTGTTATTTCAATTATAGGCAAAGGAAATCGCCAGCGTCGAGTATTTATAACATCAGATGAACTTATAAAACTTCTAAAATTTTATGTCACTCAAAGAATTTTACGTCAGCCAGGTACTGATAATTTATTAATTAATAGCAGAGGAGCTGCAGCTTCTACTCAATTTATCAGAGGATTGATTCGAAATACAGGTATTCATAAAAAAATAAACAAACAAATCACCCCACATATGCTCAGACACTCGTGTGCGACACAGCTATTAGAGTCAGGAGTCGATATCCGCTATGTTCAACGATTATTGGGGCACCATAGTATATCAACTACAGAAATATATACGCACGTCAGTGATAATAGTCTTAGAGATGTCATATCCCATGCAAATATTAGAGAGGGAGTAAAAACAATGAATAACTAGGAATTATGAATGATATAAGTGTCATGTCCGCTGTCCGCACGAGTGATGCTCTAAAAAAACAAGCTATTTTTTAAAAAGCGGCACTCACTCTGACATTAAGTTTCACCGCTTGTTATCAAAACTGTGAACTGGTTAACCAATAATAATGCCGTTTTTCTCAAATTTACAAAATACCTGTACGCCAGACATAAGGTGTTGCGGACAGTCCTGAATCGGGCCTTTGTTCTTTAATCACTCATCCATCGACTGCCCCAAAGGGAACCGTTATGTCGGTAAATAATACCCCGTCAATAATCCTTCCCACTGGTAAAAATACTGCACTTCCCGATAACCGTGTTTAAACACATCCCGCCCATGCCAAACCTCAGCGGGTGTGTGACCACTAAGATTCTGATGGGGACGAACCTGATTATACCAAAACCGAAACACCCTTAAGTCCTCATTTAACTGTCCAAATGAATCCACTCGCCAGCCGTCCAGAGCATTTTTTAATGTCCCAAAGAACCGCTCAATACGACCATTTTGCCAGGGTGCAGCGGTTTGAATGCGTTGATGACGAATACCCAGAATTTTCAACCCCAGCTGAAACAACTGAGAGGTAAACACCGCTTCATTGTCTGTTCTAATCATTTTGGGCAACCCATAAGCCTCAACACAATCCAGAAGCACCCGTAATAAGGTAATGGATGACTTATTTTTTAAAGCCGTCAAACTTAAACAGGTTCGTGAACGAAATTCAATCAAACCAAAAAGTGAATGGGTTTTTCCGGTATTATCCGTCTTACCCGTTAAATCAATTCCCCAGACATTATTATGAGCAAAGTCCCGGGGTGGTTTGTTTTTCATTTGCCGTCTGAGCACCTGTATTTCATATTGATGTGTACGAATAACCTCATTGACAAAGGTTTTACCAAGGGTGACCCCTTTGTGAGCATATAAACGATTAAAGGTATCAGCAATTTTCCGACACCCCTGATAAGCCAGCCTGGCTTTTAAAACCATCACTTCGTCCCGAACCCATGGTGGCTTTGGCGTATTAAATGAGTGAACAGCCGGTTTATCCCGTTTTTGGCGTCGGGAACAGGGCAGTGAGGTGGTTGTCAGTGAGTTGAAACGGATTAGAAAAAAGAGCAGGAGTAAAAGAATAAGCATATACATTGCCCAAAAAACGACAATATTAGCAGCAATTGTATTATTTATAAAGGCCGTTCTTTAATGGGCACTGTCATACCATGGCTGACTCAACAGGTTGTTTATAACTGCTCCAGCTTTGCCAGAAACGGTTTGCTGTCATCACAGTCAATGATCCAATCACCAATGGCTTCCAAAGCATCAGTGGATGAGATCCCTGTTATGATTGCCTGAGCCTTAAAGGCCGTTTGTTCATTGAAACGGCGGCGGATCTGACGTAATAAGAGTGTTTTTTCTTTTTCAAGACCTTTTTCAAGACCTTCTTCACGCCCTTGTTCCAGCCAGGGCTTGACCATTTCAGATACTGTATGTGATAGCATGCTTCTTATCTCCGTTAAATCATTCACTTGCTGGACGGGATCGTTAATGGTTTTACTGGGCAGTAAAGTCCGATGGAGCCAGATGGCAAAACTGCGTCGAACCAGTGTCTGCTCGGGTGCCTGGAGCCACTGCAACAGGTTGTCCATGACCAGGATAATATCTTCCCGACTTCTGGCGTTTTCCAGTCTAAAAATAGCGGCAACCAGATTATTCAGGTGTTCCAGCTCCGATGTTTTATAAGCCCCTTCATCCAGGAGCATGTATTCAAAGGAGGGTTGATAGCGATCCAGCCCACCGGGTAAATCCATAATCAAGTCGTTCAGCTGTGTACTGCTGTCCCAGCGTTTCTCTCCATTATACAGCACAACAGGAAAAACGGGGGGCAATAAGTCATTTTTTTTCAGCTTTTGGGTTTTGATGAGATCCTGATAGAGCAAAAGGGTATATAAAGGCACCCGAACGGCCATAAAGGGATCGACAGTCGATTGAAATTCAATGAGCAAGTAGATGTACACCCAGCGGTTTTTATGTTTTACCCGCCAGATCACATCATCAATTCTTTCGCGTAAATCATCGGTAATAAAAATATCTTTGGGGCGCTCCAACGTGGAGAAATCCAGTTCATTAACCCAGGGTTGATGAACAAAACCTTTGAGCAGATCAATGACGATTTCAGGATTGGAAAACAGGTGTTTGTAGGAATGATCGTGATCCAGTTTCATGAGTGAAATTCTAACATAGTCTTTTTTTTGAAAACAGAAGTATTTGCCATCCTGTCGCAGGGGTAGTTGCCCTGTTGCATTGCCCAAAAAGTGACAACATCAGCAATAACAAAATGCTTTATAAAGTGACCTGGTCTTCAAAAATAAGCCTCCGACTTTATCTTGCCAACAGAAGCTATCAGAATACAGTAATATAATAACATCTAAGCCAATGGCATAGAAAAGCCACCGGTTACATTGGCACCCAGCGAGTGATACTGACAGCGGCCGGCGATCCTGGGCAGGCCGATACCATGGATCTGACCGTACCAATCAAGCCCATCGTTATGCGTCCGCCCAACCTGAAGATCTGGGCAGAGCGGGACTACACCGTCCAGGAAGGCATGACCAAAGACGAAAGCCGCCGTTACACCATTGGCTCAGAAGGGGCCGCCCTGACCTCCGATACCACCGTGACCCTGTACACCCAGTGGCTGGATCATGACGGCAGTCCTCTGCCCGAAGGACTGGGTGTCGACCATGGCGAACACTTTGGTTACACCGGCCGTCTGGCCAAAATCGTCTCACCCTCCAAACTGGCCGGTGCCAGTCAGAGTGACCTGGCCCTGTTTGCCATTGCCCCGGGACGCCACACCCAGGTAGTGAAAGTAAAAAGCAACCTGAGCACCCCGGAGCATTATTACATCCACGTCAGCGGCACCCCCAAAGACTGCAACGGTGATAACTACTGCCCGGACTTTGGCACCAATGGCACCGCACCACCGCCTTACAATACCCGGCCCACTCATATTACACCGTTTTTAGTGCCCCTGTACGATGAAGACAAAAGCCTCACAGAAACCAGTGCCTGGCGGCAGCTGAAACAGCAACAGCAGGAGAACGACGACGAAGATGACATCAAACAGCCCCTGCCAGCCTACGCCTGGCAGTACCGGCCGGAATATCAGTTCAGTCAGTATGAACTGGCAATGCAGGCAATTAACCGCATTCAAAATCCGGGGGAGCCAGAAGAAGAAATCACCAACCTGCTGAAGCTGGAAGATCCCATTATCTCCAATGACATGGATTTAATCGAAGTATTGTATTCACTGATAAGTTCTAAGTTTGAGCGGCTCACGGCCATTGATGGCAAGCAGGAACTCATTCTTGCGTTGGGTGAAGAGGAAGTCAGAGTCACTCTGGGCAAAGACCAGACCATTTCTTTTGACAATCTGGATCATCTTGGGGCACTGGATGCAGAAGATTTTTTGACCATGCGTTTATACACCAATAATGATGTAGGTAATATTTTATGGGAGTGGGGTTTTGGACTTAAACTTTTTCCTTTATTTGAGGAGGGTGAATTTTCAGCAGATGAGCACTCTTTTAAGTTTGCAGTTTTTACACCATTACCTGAGGAAGAAGTTAATAATAACAGCTCAGAAATATTTTTAAAGTGGGATGTCACTGATGGTGGCTCAGCAGAAGAAAATACAAATGCGGATCTCATTATCCACGACAATACCATTAACATCAGCACAAAAGCGGGTACAGAGCATTACATCAACGTTGAAATTCTTGCTTCAGATTCAACTTTGTATCAAAAAGGAGCAACCTATACTTATGGGCCCTATACCGTTACTCCCGGTAAAGCACATCACATTGAAATCACCAGTGATAAAGCGACATTACCGGCGGATACCAAAAGTACCGTTACATTAACGGCGAAAGTATTCGATCAGCATGATAATCTGGTGAATGATGAGACACCTGTGCACTGGTTTATGGAAAATACGGGTGAATTGTTGACCCAGCAGACAAGGACACTCAATGGTCTTGTTGAAGCCACCTATCGGGTGGATAATTCATTGAGCATAACCACAATAAAAGTGGAGTCTGGTGAAGCTCTGGGTGAGTTTGAAATCTCAAAGACACCATTGAGTGTTAATCTTACTGCCTCGGCAACCTCATTCCCTGCCGATCAGATAACGCCGGTTGTTTTGTCACTCAGTGTCTCAGGCAGTGATAAGCTCACAGAGCTGCCCGTCTTAATCGAGTCTGCATTGGGGCATTTTGAGTCAAAAGATATCCATCTGGACAGCGACGGCAATGCCCAAATTAATTTTTATTCTCCGGGGTTTCCCGCTGATGATGTGATCACGGTTAATGTTGCTGGTTACAAAAAAAGCTTACCCGTTTCTTATCTGAAAACGGCTACAACAACAGCCAGTTTAGGTCTGCAAACCATTGTCGCTGAAGCCAATGATGGTTTTGTCAATGTTGAAACGCTCAAAGGTGTGAATGTCCATGCCTATAAAACCAGCACCCCTCTGACGGTTTATGGCACTCCGGGTGAAGAGATGCAAATCAGTGCGGGTGGACTGTATACGCCGAATGCATCACCTGTTTTACATTATAGCATGAGTGAATTGATTAAGGATGATTCGTTCCATGGCGATCACTTGGAGGATAAGCTTAATAATTTACCAGCCAGCGTGATAGGCAGTGTCACCATGGACTTCAGCCAGAGTTATCAGATTGAAGGAACCAGTCTGAAATTTGCCGGGGGATACTTAAGCATCAAAAGTCATCCCTCATTAGAAATTAATGATCAACTCTTTAGCAATATTCGTTTTCTTTATGATGGTCTGACTGAAAATCCATCAGGAGCGCCTGTCTTATTAAAAAAAGGCGTAGGGGATAATCAGGCCTATCAGCTTGAATTGGTCAAAGAGGACGATAATTATTATCTTAAAGCGAGCATTAAAACCAATGAAGGACTTTTTAGTGTTCAGGCAGAACAGCCTATTTCACTGTCTGACTGGAATATTGCTGGATTTAAATACGCTGATGGTTTTTTAACACTGGGCATTAACAGTTACCGTATATCGGTACCAGCCAGTGGTGAGCTGCACAATACGGCTCAGCAGATTATTGTCGGCAGTCGCTTATATGGCAATATTGATGATATTAAAATTGGTCAGGAACAAACTGATCAGACGCTCATTTCACTGTCTCAAAACCGGATCACTATTGGCGCTGATGGCAGTGCGACGATAAATGTTCAGGCAACGGGTAATAAAACCACTTTCGGCACTCGGGTGGGGTTTTTGGTGGCACCTGTTAATGTGATCAGCCAAAGCGAATTTAAAGAATTGCAGTTTGTGGCAAAACACGATCCGGATATTCCCTTAAAAACAAATAAGCTGCTTAAATTTTTAGGTATATCTGAGGCTTATGCTCAAGGTTCAAGAGGCTGTGATGCCAAATGTCAGCAGAGACGTCGTGACTCTCAGGAGCAGGGTGTTGGACTGACCGATAAAGTAACCTGGGGCGCATTCACTGAATGGGTGCTGGAAGAATTTTTAGGGGAGGATGTGGTTAATATTTTAAAAACAACGGCCTCATTTTTATATGACATGTCATCTCTTTCAGATATTGTAACCATCGTTAAAGCCATTATTGCTTATGCCAATGACAAGACTGAAGATATTGATGGTCTGGAAACCACTTTTGCAGTCATGGGGGTGGGTATTACCATTATTGGTATAGCTTCAGGTGGTATTGCCCTGCCTGCTTTAAAAACAGGTCTGAAATCTTTTCGTGGCATTTTAAAGTCAGCCTGGAATAATCTGGGGCCAGGGGAAGTGCTGGCCGTGGGTGTGCTGGCGGCAAAAGAAATGGTCCGGATGTTGAAGCTCTTTATTAGTGACAGTAAAAGAGCGATTAAGGAAATGAAAGAATTTGCCGAGGCACTGGGGCATGTAATAAAAAGCACCTGGTCTAATATTCTTGATGTCTTTGTTCGCAGTGTTAACAGTATTAAAGACTTACGAGATTTTGTGTTCACTTTTTCACGCAGTTCAAGAGTGACCGAAAAAATACCCAAGATTGCAGATGATGCAGCACGTTTTGGTAAAGATGAAGCTTTTGATGTCGCTAAATCCTTCCAAACCTTATATGCTAAACATGCAGTAAAAATGGCTCACTTATCGGAAGATGCACTGGATGGTCTGGCTGAAGTAGCACACTATCGTTTGGGTTCTAAGAAGGGAGTGAATGGTATTAACCAGTTGGATCATCTCTTTGATAAACTCAGTGAAGATGATTTAGAAACCACTCTGAGCATGGTGAAGAAGCTCAATGCTGCTACCGACCCTATACCTGGCATGAATTCAGTAATGGGCCATCTGGCTTCAGAAGGGCCTTCACAAATCATTGGTATGGTGCATACGTTAAAATATCTTGATAAGAATCCTAAAATTACAGATCGGGTTGTATCGTTTGAGCTCGCCTTTAAGGACGGGGGAGTTGCTAATAGTGGTAGAAGAATTGATCTGCATCTTGATAATAAACTTGAATATATTGAAATGAAAGGTTCTGGTGAAAATTACACCTTCAGTTGGGGGAAAAAAAATAGTAAGGTCAAACTTTCAGCCCGCAGGGAGTTCATCAATGATATTATTTTTTCTGCTGAAAACGGGGCTGATTTCAAATGGGTGATTGCACCTCATATGGGCAAGGACAAGGACAAGTTCCTTAAAAGGATGTCTGAGACGGTGGGTGTACCTGGAAAAGATAAAATACCTGAAATAGAAATGGACAGTGTATTGAAGGGGTATTTGGATGAGTTGAAAGATAAAGATAGAGATAAATATACGGCTCTGGTTGAAAAAATCAAGTCAGTCAGAAAGCGTATTGAAGATGATACCTTAGTTGAAGTGGCTGAATATTAATATAGAAAGACTAAACAATGAAAATTCTTAAACTACCTTGCACCACGCAGAATGATTTATTTGGGACGGATTATCCCCCCCGTTCTTTTGAACAGCATATTCATGTGGTAAAAAATCAAACGTTATTTCAATTTAATGAAAGGACACTGGAGCAGCCTGAGGAGAAAATTGCGACAGATATTCGTTCTATAATAGTCGTTACTCAAAAAAAGGTTATTTTTAATAATAAAGATGATGAGACTCAGGTGAATGTCTACGATATCGCCTCAAAAAAAATTGAACAAAGCTGGCATGATTATCCAGATGCTATCTATATGATACATTATTCAGCAAGTAAAATATTTTCTAAATCCTTTTATACTTTGATTAATTATGAACTTCCAGATGACTATTATCTTATGTGCTTTGATAAAAATACCTTTGAAATGCTCTGGAAACACAAATTTGACTGTGATTTTAAATATACCCTTAATGGTGACCGCCTTTATATTCTGGATTGGAATCACAATTTCATGTGCTGGGATAAAGATACTCGTGAAGTGATCTGGCAAACTATCTATAAAGATCCCGCGGGTGATGGGTTTGAAGAAGGGGGCTCGGTAGCAAAAGGTTACTATAGTGAACCCTCAATTCATGAAAATATTTTGGTGTTTTATCTTTTACATCGACATATTGTTGGTTTGGATAAAAATACAGGCAAGCAATTGTGGTGTACAGAACGACTTGAAAAGCCACTGGTCTTTGCTGGAAATAAAGCGTATACATACCAGCATAAAACGTTTGAAATAACTGTTTTTGATTTAATTACGGGACAGGTACTGGAAAAAACCCAGCTGAGCGATATGATTAAGTTTAAAAAACGTCATCTGAACCGCCATGCTTACTGTAAGAATATAGTCGTCACTGAGACTCATATCTGGTTGTTTTTTGGGGATGGTGGTCACAGTTTAACCACTAAAATGTTAGCCATTAATTTGCACAAAAAAGAAAAAATAGATTGGTATAAAATTATTAAAGGAGGGTATAGAAAGGACAGTGCCCATGCTCATAATAATCGAATTTATTTTTCTGCAGGTGATGAGCAAAAAGGCCTTAAGGCTTTTTCCTATCTCATCGAAGGAGGGGGTGGTTACACCAATGAAGCGCAGTATACCCAGCAAAAGACCAATACCCTCAATAATGAACACTCCGAATGTTTACAAACCATTTTCAAAGCTCCTTTTGCCATATTTTATGCTGTCGCGACTGCTCATGGTGTGATTGACGATAAAAAAACAGCAGCATTTATCACCTTTCTGAAATCAGGTCTGGACAGTGATTATCCCTTTGTCTGCTCATTAGTGAACGGCAGCCTTAAAAACAGTTCAGACTCTTTATTGCTGCTGGTTGACAATAAAATGGATGTGGATACAGTTTTGGCACAAACAAAAACCTTGTTATTAACTGAATGGGTCTGGTGGGACTATGAAGCCTACTTGCGATTCTTAATTGAGCTGGCAGTTCATATCGCCCAACCCAGTGGTGGCTTTTTGGGTTTTGGTCAGAAAGTCAGTGATGATGAGCTACAGGCCATTGAACGTATTAAATCGTTGCTATTATAAAATGGAATAATATCACTACAGGTAAGCGCTATTTGTTGTCCGGAGTTCTTGTGTGCCCGTCAATGGGGTTTGATGCGCAATGGCAGTTCACCCACAAGTTTGACATTGCCGTGTTCCTGATATTCTGGCTCTGATGAATACTGTTGCACCAGTTGAATGGCTCTGGCTGATGCAGCACAGCCGACTTCAATGATAATTGAATCTCTTTTGACTCCGCCAAATGAAGTATAGGCATCCTGTGCAATAGCATAGGATGCCAATGTATCAGAGACTTTATCAATTTCAGTTTGTACCATGGTTGATACTTCATCCGGATCATGACTGGCAAAACGTATTAAACTGGTCTCTCCATCCTGCGTTAAAAAAAAGGCAAAAGGAGTAAAGGAATCGTTTGTCTGCCGTATATTATCTGCTGCATAATCAATCGCTTTATAGGCAAATTGCATGATAGATTCTGGTAATAATTTGTTTGTATCAGTCATTCGTTTTTTCTTTATTAAGTTGGATATTCAAAAAATAGTTGCTTTCTTATTATTTGCTTCAGTCACAAATAATGTCATAAATGGATGATACAAAGCAAGAGCAAAATGTTTATTCAATAAAAGAATATGGTTTTAAAAACAAATGAAGAATGGCTTATATGCCAATAATAACTGCCAACAGGTGATACACAATTAGCCGATGATTTTATCTGGTGGTTCCATACCTGGGAACCAAAGCATCGGAAGATTAAAGTTGGCAAAAACAGGAAGAAAACCATTGATAACGGTATACCCATGAAACTTAATCCAGACTGGAAGGGGATGGACAAGAAATATACGGTGGGAGATGATACAGATTTAGATCGCGTAGCAATACGTCTGGCACAGGCACCCGAAGGAACGTTTCAAAATACCGTGGCAAAAGAAACATTAGGGCCTAAACTAGAAGGTGGTAAATGGTACTCTTATGATAAAAAGAATTATCAAATTCCCTACGAAGACATCAACAACAAAATAAAATCCTTTGACTGGGCGAGTATTTTAAAAGAACAGGGTAAAGATATTACGCGTAAAATGCAGGTGCCATTGGAAATAGAGATGTTTCTAATGGAGAATGAAAATAAAGTACAATTCATTGAAGATGTTCTGGAAGGATTAGATGACTATGATGTTGGTGTTTTTCCCCTGGATCGATGGTGGGATAAGCTGGCAGAAATTTATGAGGACTTGCCGGCACTAGGTTCAGAATGTTTTGAAGATCATTAAGGAGTTAAAATATGTTGTATTGGGATACCGATGCCTGGGAAGAAAAAAGTAAGGATAAAGCATGGCAAGCCGCTCGCAAAGAAGAATGGAAAAAGGTTCAATATAATTTAAAACAGTTTAGTCAGGTTATGTTTCGAGGCAGTTTTATGATGGCTCATAAAAACCTGTTTTTTAAGGGGGAATACGATGCTGATAAACTGGATGAATATGGCGATAAAGTGTTCCATTATGCCTTGCCGATCTTTTTGCTATGGTATCACCCTGATCCCACTGAACAAGTGGTTAACAATATTGTTGATTTTCATTGTGAAACGATAACAAAAGCAATTCATTTGGCTGAATGTAGAGGTTTAGTTGATCAACTCGATATGTTGATGATGAGCTCTTTGCAGGAAAACTATAGTATGTTTGGAGGCAGAGAAAAAATTATTGTCAGGATGTTATGGGGAGAACCTGTAATTGGTGGAGTCTTTGATAATTTACCTGAATTCACCGATCCCAGAGTTCAAACTCAAAAAGGTGCTTTAGTGAGCGAGTCTTTAGTCATGTTGGTATTTAATGCCCTATTTGGCATTCTACGTGATGGTCATACCAATCAATATCGTCCAGGTCAATACCTGATCAAACACCTGGTCGGTCTTAAGCATGGAGTGGATGATGATCTTAACCGGATAATGAGAATTTTTTATGATGCAATCTATTTTGAGCAGTCACCTTGCACGGATAAGAATAACCCCATTTCACAAAAGATGTGTAAAACGCTCTTAGAACATTATCAGAATAAAGACTTTCCTGAACAGATACAAAAAGCCTGGGAAGAAGTAGAAAATAACGGCCCTGATTTTAAATACAATCAAATAAATTATAATTATTATCCAGAAGGAGACAACATGGAATGCCAGGTGGAATTAAAATTTAAATTTAGTGAACTGGACAAAATGCGGGAAATTGCAGAGTTGTTTCAAACGATTCATAATGAACTGTGTGACCCGGAAGAAATTTCAGCACTGTTTAAGCCGTATTCAGTGGAAGCAGCCGAGATGATACCAGAACTGATAGAAAGTGATGACTGGGAACCTGCCAATTTTACTTTATCGGAGATAGTAAAATTTGATGGAGAAAGAATTACTCTTTTAAATACCACAGGAGTCGGTGCAGTTGAGTTTGTACCCAGGTTTATGGCCTTTATACTCAAACTGGGTGGTAAGCCGTTAACGTGCAAAGTAAGCGGAGATGAAGAGGAGTATGTTTTTAAGCACACGATTAAAAAAGGCATACAATGCACGGTCAAATCTCGTTGATCAGGGGATGGGTCATTAAGGGTATCCGTGAAAGGCTGGCCATTAATGGCATTAGAAACAGAAAAAATGATGTTATTGCTATTATCAAACCACTAATGGATCTTGATCCTGAGGATGATATTGAAAAAAAATATTATAATCCTTTTGATAGTGCCAGAACAACACTGATTGAAAGCAAAAATGCTTATAGCTGGATAAAAGATGAATTCAAACCAGGCAAACTGTGTGAGTGAATAAACAATGAAAGAGTTTAATAATACCTGGAAAACGGAAGACCTGGATTGGGTAAAATAGCGAGAAATACAGTGATTAAACGGGGATCAGAAAGGCTGATTTATACCATCCAGTGAGTGAGAGTATATTCAAGTTTTGTAATTGATTCAGCATGCTTTTTCTGAGACATCTTTCGTATATTGATTAATTTCCATTTTACTGCAGGAAGATCTTGAATGTGTTGATGTGGGGCCATTGACCAGTCAGGTTTGCCACGCTTAAATGACATTAAAAAATCATAGTCATTTTGTGTAAAATGAGCTTTTAATGCGTTTATCATTCTTTCTGGTGTGTTGGTTAATTCTTGAAGACTAATGGGATCTTTTGTCATTCCTTGGAATTCATTATCAAATACATCAGAAATATTTTTCCAGTTTGGTTTCATAATTTCTGAAATAGGACGATTATGACTTAAAGTGTAGGTTATGAAGCCATTGAATATGCTTCTATCAATCCCGTCTTTTTCAAGAAGAATTTTTATGTCAAAGAGATCTCTTGGATGTTGTCTATCCAGAGCCGCACAAAGTTTTCCGCCATATAAATCAGCAAGAGATACAACTTGAATTGAAGCAAAACCAAATTCATCTTCTACTGTTCTAACAATATCCAGTTCATTTGCTTCTAATAGTGTTCCTCTGGTAACAGGTGAAACTTCAATTTTTATTTGTGCTTGTTTTGATGATACAATAATTCTTAGCTCGTCAGGTTTATTATCCTGGAGTGTGGCTGTTAATCCTGGAATATTATTAAGTCTTTGTGTGATCCTTAATAAGGATCCTTGAATGTTTTTGAGTGCATCCTCACGTGATTCTAACGGTAGGTAAGCAAGATCTATATCAACTGACAATCGAGGAAAATTGCGAATAAAGAGATTGATTGCTGTTCCACCCTTTAGTGCAAAACAATTTTCTTCTGCTACATAGGGTAAAGTTTGAATCAGTAGCGCAACCTGTTTATAGTAAATAGAATTTTTATCCATGCTCATTAATGTCCTTTAAGAACTTTTTTGGGACAGTAATATTGTAGTCTCTGGAAAGTTTTCCACCTTTCACAATTTGACGTTTCCCCTGACCCAAATTAATCTTACTTTCATCTAATTTCTTTAGCCATGCGTGGTTATAATAATGTGCCAGGAAGAAGAAGAGACGATTGCTTTTTACTGAATTATTTCGTTCTAGTAATGATTGGACTTTCCTGGGGCTTAAATTAACCATTCCCTGAAAAAGCTCTGCTGCGTATTCAAATGATATATGCTTTGGTACTGACTCAAGTATTTCAATAATTGCTAGTTCCACAGTACTGGTATTAACTTTGGTGCTTTTCACCTCAATTTGGCAAATATCACCATCAATTAAATTTTCAATTTTACTATTTGAAAGAATATGCCATTGATACTCTTTAATATTCTTAAACCATGTTGGTAGGTGGGCATTGCTATTAAGAGCAATCCATATCTTCTCCCCACTGAGTTGAAGATAATGTGCTTTGCCTTGATAGGCCAGACTTGATACTCCAGCTAAGTGAATGGGTAATTCTTTTTGAGTTTGCAGGGAATGAATAACATCTTGCCATTCTGGGGGACGACCAGGGCGTGCATAGACACCTGCACTCAGCTTCTTGAGCCAATTACTTGCTGTATATTTCTGAGCTAGAGATGGACTGATCCCATGCTTTGTTAACCAGGATTGTAAAACTAAGGAGCCTGGAAGTGTATTTGATATCAGCCAGTTTATTTTAGATGACATAGTTATACCAAAAGTGTAAGTATTTTTGTTATATTAAACCATTAGTTTATAAAATATGCAATACTTAAACTATAAGTGTCTTTATTTTAATACTTATAAACAATCTAAAATAAATAGGTGATTTTTGATTATAAGACTTTCTTATTTAAATAAGGGGTATGATGTAGGTTTGTTATTAATAGATTGTAAATGATAGATAGGCGATTCATGACACCCATAGTTTGAAGATAATGGTAAAATACCCAATACCTTAATCGGAGCTCAGTTTCATCTGGCCATGATTGCGGTACAGCATTTGGCCTATGAAGTAAAAAAGAAAGGTGAAATTGAAGATATTGAACAGTATCAACTGATTCAAATCTGGGATAAGGATCGCAGCGGCACGGTGAAACAAACAGGGGTCAAGCTGGGCCGTTATGTGGATATTGTGATAGAGGGCTCAGGTAAAGATTCCAAACCTTTTTGGATTGAAACCAAATCGCTGCAGTCCACCGGGTTTTCAAAACATTATGCTCCGTGGTCTTATCCCCGCAAGGTGGTCACGAAGCTCAGCAAGACAAGCGGAAAGTCCTACAGTAGTGAAAAAGGGCTGGCGCATAAGCAATTTTTACAGGATCGCATTGCTGCGACCAATAATGAGTTAATATTAGATACGACTGATAGAGAAAAAGCTCAATTAAGCAGTGGATTCAAATGGTGGTTATTAGATTTCAAGCCGCCAAAAAGGAAAAAAAAGCCCAAAGCACCCTCAGAGTTACAGGTTAAAAATATGCGCAACAAAATGATTGCAATGCCTAAGGGAAAGGGGAAAAATTCTGTGATGATCTCCTTAGGCTTTAAGAGTGAGAAGAGCATAAACAAAAGAGAAGAAAATCTAAGTTTAATAAAAAATAAAACCATTGAGTTGTTCAGCATAAAGAAGTGGCTCATCGATGATGCAAAAAAACAATTACTGTCCGGTATACCGGATGATTTGATTCAAAGCATTATTGGAGAGAGCGAATGATGCAAACAGACTATCGGCCCGATGACAAAGACTGGCTGAAACAACGCCGGGCCAACTGGAAGTACATCAAACAGAGTATAAGGAAACACCTGGCTTTTACACGCCCCAATGAATATCCCGGCATGCGGGATTATTACATCACCGGAGAGATGAATCAGACGGTCGCTGATAATCGTTGTACAACCTTGTTTGAATTGTGGCTGCACCCCGATCAAAGTGAAGCACGCTGGCAGGGGCTCTGGCAGGAACTCTTGAACCGATATTCGGGTACCGCTACTCCAGGCAGGTCTTTTAAAAAATCACGAGAAGAATTCTTCAGAGCCGCACTGCGTTCGCCGTGCGATCCGGAATTTGGTGTTTTTGGTGGTATGGAAGAACGCTTACTGGCCTTTTTTTTACCCATTGAGCGTTATACGGATGACACCTTTACCATTGAGAACCGGCCGCAGAGGTTGTGTTATTTTCCTAATCCGAAAGAACTTTATACTTTCTTTTTTTACGGTAATTATACTTTTTTAACAGAAGCGGATGAAAATATTTTTTATCCCTTTCAATATCTGATTGATTTTTGGTTTACCAGCATGGAGCACTCTTTTGAGCTGTCAAAACGGCAATCAGACTATTGTCTGTTATTTTTTAAAGAGGTGCTCAAGACCTGTGAGATGTCAGTGCAGGAACGACACCCGAATAAAATTGCCTTTGCCCGACGGTTAAAAGAGGCACTGGACAGTCGTGAGTTAAAGTACCCGGCTAAAGCATTATGGGAGGCGGCAAAATCATGAGTATGAGCTGGAGTGTTTTGATGGTCTCACAATGGCCGGTTTCGAGCATTGCCGAGGTGGCCGAAATTATGGCAGAAGAAACCCGTCCGGATTTTGAAGAAGAGCTGCCGGATGAGTGGGTGGATTCGTTTCATTATATTGACGGCCTGCCTTATCCGGAAGAAGTCGATATCGTGGATAAACGCCTGATATTATTTTTTGAATTAAGCACCACTGAACTTTACCATCAGGATAAAATCATGCAAGCCTTGGGCGCTCTGGGCGGCCAGTCTGTCTATTCAGTGGCCTCAGAGGTTCAGGAAACCGCCTATTATTGGTTTAACAGCCAAAATAATGAGATGGAATTAATTTATGAAAACAACTATTCAGAAAATTCACTGAGCGATCCCGTCATAGAAAAACAGCTGAAGTCACACAAAACACTGGATGGTGCACTGGCGTATATTATTGAATGCCATAAGCAAAAACAATTACCATCAACCGCTGTATAACTTTGGAGCAAAGTGACCTCAACCCAAAACACCTTATATTGAATAAACAAAGTAAGACCGGTGGCATCTATGACTTAGATTTTGCAGTCCAGGCAGGGTACTGCCAGTGAGGCTACTATCAGGTTGTTAGCATTGCACTATTAACTAATGTCACAATTCTGCTATGAAGAGCAAAACAATCTATTCCTGGCATTGTTACCAGCACGAAACCATCAGTCATGTTGTCTGGTTTTATTACCAATTTGCTCTCAGTTTTGGAGGTTATAGAAGAACTTATGGCTTATTGTGGTATTGTTGTGACTTATGACTTGTTTTTTCAATGGTGTGATTAATTCAGGTAATATCTCCCTGTGTCATGAGAGTTGTTTGCATATCAAAACAATACATTTCATTCTAAAAAGCCATACTTAAAGCATTGATATTATTACTCTAAAAGAGCTAAAATAATATACAAAAGTCAACCAGAATCGCATTTGAAAAATAGGTTTAAAGCATTGAATTATAATGAGAAAGTAAAAGTTTTATTCGTCTGTATGGGCAATATTTGCCGTTCACCAACAGCCCATGGCCTTTTTGAGCATCTGGTTATTAGTGAGGATCTGGCAGATAAGTTTGAAATTGATTCAGCTGGCACCCATGCTTATCATGTTGGTTCTGAACCTGATAAAAGAGCTCAGGATGCTGCTGCAAGTCATGGAATCGATTTAAGTTATATCAGAGGGCGTAAGGTAAGCGAAACTGATTTTGGCTACTACGACTACATTCTTGCGATGGATAGTGAAAATTATGCAATTTTAGAGCAGGTCTGTCCCGAAGAATTCAAAAATAAAATCAGTCTGTTCCTGGACTTTGCACCAGAACATCCTCTGGATGAAGTGCCAGATCCTTATTATGGCGGGATCATGGGATTTGAGAACGTATTTAATATGGTTAATGATGCCAGTAAGGGGTTGCTGGAGGCAATCAAAATACGTCATTTAACTTGATGACACTCAGACTCTTTTATTTAGTCTGGTGATATGGCATTTATGAAAAAGGAAGTTTGTAAAAACTTCCTTTTTTATGGATGGGCTTTATTTGGTTTTTCTGCCATCTCGCTTGTCAACCAGATTAGAACTCAAGGATGAACCAGTGGTTGCTTTTGTACTTGAGCGTCTGCTGCGACGACCAGAAACCTTCTTTGGTGCTTCTTCAGTGTCAGTAGGCTTTTGGGCAGATGACATTTTGCTTACTGAAGGTTCTTTAGTTGCTGAAGGCTCTTTGCTTGCTGAAGGCTCTTTAGTTGCTGAAGGCTCTTTGCTTGCTGAAGGCTCTTTAGTTGCTGAGGGCTCTTTGCTTGCTGAAGGCTCTTTGCTTGCTGAAGGCTCTTTAGTTGCTGAGGGCTCTTTGCTTGCTGAAGGCTCTTTAGTTGCTGAGGGCTCTTTAGTTACTGAAGGCTCTTTACTTGCTGACTCATTATTAGTCGAAGGGGCCTTTGTGGTAGTGCTCTCTTTTGGTTTTGATGCCGCTGAAGCTTTCTTTTTCACTGTCTTACGACGTGCTTTTTTCTTTGTAGCTGCTTTTTTTACAGGTGCTTCTTTTTTAGCTGTTTCTTGATTATTTTGTTCGGAATTTACTTTTGTCTCTTCTGATGAAGTAGTACTTTCCTTTTTAGTTATAGGTTCGTTAATTGCTGAAGGTTCTTTATTTGCTAAAGGCTCTTTACTCGTTGAAGGCTCCTTATTCGCTAAAGGCTCTTTGCTAGTTGAAGGTTCTTTATTTGCTAAAGGCTTTTTACTTGCTGAAGGCTCTTTACTTGCTAAAGGCTCCTTACTAGCTGAAGGCTCCTGAACAACTGGATTCGCAGGTTCTTTTCTAATCGCTTTTTTACGGTTGCTAGTTCTACGACCTGTACGACGGGCTCCGGGGCCTCTTAGAGATTTCTTTTCACCTTCATTTTTTGTTGATTCAGCTGTTGTTCCTGCCACAGGTGTAGAATTAACAGTTTTGTTTGCTGTTGTTTCGTTTAATTGAGGTTTAGCTTCATCAGTAGTTGCTGCTGTATTATTGGTGTTTTCAGAAGATTTACTTGCTGATGATTGTTTTTTGCTATGGTTATCGGCTTTTCTGCGTCCTTTATTGCCCGTATTTGACTTCTTGTCTGATGCTTTTTTATCTGCTGTTTTCTTTGAAGTCTGCTCACCTTGAGAGACAATGGCAGGTACTTCAGCTTCAGTGATCGGTAAGTTTTTTGCAGGTTGATTACGGTTTTTTGCCTGACCCTTTTGGTTCTTTCGGTTGTCATCACGCTTATTCTGACCTTGAGGTTTCTTTCTGGCATCGCGCTTTTCATTTTTTCTGCGATGATCCGGTTTTCTGTCATTACGTGAGTTTTTCTGTGGTCTCCTGGTATTTTCTGGAGCAGAAGGTTGGCTTTGTACTGTATCAGGTTCTTCAGCTGTGTCAGTTTTATTGAATAAAGATGACCAGATGCGTCTGACCAGTGTCAGTGGTTGGTTGGCTTTTTGAGCTTGCATTGATGTGGGTGCTCTAACTGCAGGCTCTTCATGTTTCACTGGTTCTGAAATCAGGCCGTTGGCTTCATCATCATCAAGAAGGCGGTTAAAGTTATAGCTGTTAACCTGATATTGTTCAGTCATGTTTTCATCATTACGAATTCGTTCAATTCTATAATGGGGAGTGACCAGGCTTTCATTGGGTATCAGAGTGATAGTAATTTTTTGACGGCTTTCAATGTCACTGATGATGTCGCGTTTATCATTGAGTAAGAAGGTGGCAACATTGACGGGTAATTGAGCTAGAATTCGTCCGGTATTTTCCTTCATTGATTCTTCTTCAAGGATCCGTAATACCGACAGGCCAAGTGAGTCGATGCCGCGGATTGTACCGTGACCACTACAGCGAGGACAGGTGATTTGACTGGATTCACCCAGAGAAGGTTTTAAACGCTGGCGAGACATTTCCAGCAGACCAAAACGGGAGATACGTCCGACCTGGACACGTGCGCGATCCAGCTTCAGGGCATCCTTCATACGGTTTTCAACGGCGCGTTGATTTTTTGTTGGTGACATGTCGATGAAGTCAATGACAACCAGACCACCGAGATCACGCAAACGTAATTGTCTGGCGACTTCGTCAGCAGCTTCCAGGTTGGTGTTTAATGCTGTTTCTTCAATATCTCCGCCTCTGGTAGCTCTTGCGGAGTTAATATCAATTGAAATTAAGGCTTCAGTGTGATCAATAACAATGGCGCCGCCTGAGGGCAAATGAACTTCACGTTGAAAGGCCGTTTCAATCTGACTTTCTATCTGATAGCGTGAAAACAGGGGAATATTGTCTTTATAGAGTTTTACTTTGTGAAGATGCTGAGGCATGACTCGCTGCATGAAGTCATAAGCTTCTTTATAGGTTTTTTCTTCATCAATGATAATTTCTGTAATGTCTGAACGTAGATAATCCCGAATTGCACGAATGACAATATTACTTTCCTGATAAATCAGAAAGGGGGCTTTGCGTTCAACTGAAGCGCTATCAATGGCTGTCCAGAGATGCAGTAAATAATCGAGATCAAGCTGTAGTTCTTCTATGTTTTTACCAATACCGGCGGTACGAACAATAAGTCCCATTGACTCAGGTACATCCAGCTGGTTAAGAATTTCTTTTAACTCAGAACGTTCATCACCTTCAATGCGTCTTGAAATTCCTCCTGCTTTGGGATTATTGGGCATCAGAACTAAATAGCGTCCGGGGAGGCTGATAAATGTGGTTAAAGCAGCACCTTTATTACCACGCTCTTCTTTGTCTACCTGAACAACGACTTCCATACCTTCCTGAAGTAGTTCAGATATATTAGGGCGTTTGCCGCGTTCGACAGATTTTCTAAAATATTGGCGTGAGATGTCTTTAAGAGGAAGGAAGCCGTGTCGCTCAGATCCATAATCAACAAAGGCTGCTTCAAGGCTGGGTTCTACCCGGGTAATTCTGGCTTTATAGATATTGGCTTTTTTTTGGGTTCTCTGGGTAGTTTCAATATCCAGATTAAACAGGTGTTGACCATCAACAAGGGCAACACGCAACTCTTCGGGTTGAGTTGCATTAAATAACATTCTTTTCATATAGTTATGCTCAAAATTCTCTTAGGCTCAACTATATAAAGTTTATAAGCAGCATTGCTTATATCGGGAAAAAATAACAGACTTAGAATTAAACTGACTTGTCTGTATTGAGTCTTAAATTCAAATCTTAATTAATTAAGATTTGTCTGTCTCAGCAGTACAAAGTAAGTTGTTAAAGTATAACAATTTTTAAATTATGCGTGCTATGAGCGATACGTTATTGATAGCAGGTGTTAAAACTGCCATCAATACATGAGTTTATGTTATGCATTTTTATTGTTTTACATAAATCCATGCTGGTACTGCTAATGTACGTTCAGCCTGATAAGCATTGTTTTTACAATTGCTCAGGCTATTAAAAGCATAAAAATTGTCCAAGTCCCATTTCAGGTATTGCGTTGAAACAGGTTATATAAATCGTTTGTTACTTTTCCTGTAAACTTTACACAGGAGCTATAAATTATACATGCGTTTACTTTTGTGTTTGTCTTTGGCTATAAGCCTTTCTGATTATTGTCTAAAAATTGGGTAACCTGGTACAACACTGTTTTTAAGTGCTTTCCATTGCCGTGCACCGAACTAACAGGGTGCCTTTAACGGACAATAATCATAAATAAGTAAAACATGATGTTTTATTTGTTTAAACTGCATTCTATTCATCGTAAATATAGCTAAAATTGGGTAAAATCAATTTTATTTACTACTTTTCGTAGAACAAATCTCGATAAAATATGAAATGTTTAACAAATTCGGTTCTATCTTCATTAATCAGGCTTTATTTGTCAGGATATTTTCTTCCTGACTTCAGATCTGATGCTTGACCGGGAGTTTATAAGAAGTTCATAAATAGTTAATAAACTCAATAATATAAGTTCCGCACTAAGCGAAGATATAACGGCATCAATATAACAGCTGAAGCCAATTCCATCAACGTCTAATTACAGAAATATTGCATGAATCATAAAATAATAAATCATTCTGTCAAATATATTGAAATTGATGACCAAAATGCTGGTCAAAGAATTGACAACTTTTTATTAAATCAACTCAAAGGGATCCCCAAAGGCCATATTTATAAGATCATTCGAAAAGGTGAAGTTCGGGTTAATAAAGGGCGAATAAAGCAAACCTATAAACTTCAATATGGTGATAGCGTGAGGGTTCCCCCGGTTAAGCTTGCAGCAAAGAAAACACTGCCTGCTCCAGGGCGATCATTATTGGCATTGATAGAAGGTTCTATTATTTTTGAAGACTCCTGTTTATTGATTATTAATAAACCCAGCGGCGTAGCAGTACATGGTGGAAGCGGTGTCAGTTATGGTATTATTGAAGCAATTCGAGCTTTAAGGCCAGAACAGCCTTTTTTAGAGCTTATTCATCGTTTGGATAAAGATACTTCAGGCTGTTTATTGATTGCAAAAAAGCGCAGTGCCCTGGTTGCCGTACAGGATTTACTTCGTTATCGTCAAACGGATAAACGCTATCTGGCTCTTTTATGTGGGCTGCCTGATTTTAAAAAACAGAAAGTATCGGTTCCTCTTTTGCGTGAAGAACTCAAGTCGGGTGAACGTTTTGTTCGGGTGGATCAAAAGGGAAAAGAATCAACCAGTTTCTTTTCCGTACAGGAACGCTTTGATGATACTGCATTGGTCGAGATCAAAATTGTGACCGGGCGAACTCATCAAATACGTGTTCATTCTAAATACTTAGGGCATAATGTTGCTGCTGACACTAAGTATGGTAATTATGCCTGTAATCAGCGTTTAAAAAACCGGGGACTTAAACGATTGTTTTTACATGCAGCTCAAATGACGTTTAAACATCCGGAATCAGGGAAGAATATCACTGTCAAAGCACCTTTGAGTGATGAACTGGAACAGTTTTTAGTTGTTTTAAGAAAAAATGTAACAATTTAACTCAGTTCAACAAACAGTGTATCGACCATTTTATAATTAACTCCTACAGTAATAGAATCAATGCCCGCATACAAACTTATAATTTTTGACTGGGATGGCACATTAATGGATTCTCAGGCAAGAATTGTTGACTGCCTGCAATGTGCTTCCAGAGATTTACAGCTTATTTCCCTTGCAGAGAAGCAATTAAAAAATATCATTGGACTTGGTTTAAGGGAAGCTATAGCATCACTTTATCCGCAATTAACCGAGGTGCAAATTACTCACTTTGCTGATCGATACAGATATCATTTTATTACTGCCAATGATGTACCTTCGGGTCTTTTTAATGATGTGAAAAAAATGCTCAAGCAATTAATTGATCAAGGGTTTATGCTGGCTATTGCCACAGGTAAGGCAAGGAGGGGGCTTGAGGCTGTACTCATAGAAACGGATCTGAAAAATCTGTTTCATGGCAGTCGCTGTGCTGATGAAACTCGCTCAAAACCACATCCTCAGATGTTAGAAGAATTATTGGATGAGTTTGGGCTGGAGGTGAGTGACGCCATTATGGTTGGAGATACTGAATATGATATGCTGATGGCAAATTCTATTGGTATGGATACATTGGCTGTTAGCTATGGTGTACATGACAAAGCTGATATATTGAAGCATAAGCCTTTAGCCTGTGTTGACAGTATTTCGGAAATGTCTGACTGGCTATTTAAGTGCTAAGCATTAAACCTAAATAAATTTATTAATAATGACAGGCACTTAAGTGTGCTCATTCAGGAACAAAAAATGGACAAAGATGAAATTCAACTTAATGATGATTATGACAAAATGACTGCTAAAAGCGGCTGGGAGAAAAAGCTGGTTGAAGATTTGGCCATGTCTGCGCTTAAAGAAAGGCGTACAACTCGCCGCTGGGGTATTTTTTTCAAACTCGCATTTTTGACTTATATTATCGTTCTTGCAGTTTTGGTTTTTTCACCATTTGATGCCAATTCACTGGAAAAGGCTACAGCTAAACACACAGCAGTGATTAATGTTGAAGGTGTCATTTCCTCAGAGTCTAAAGCAAGTGCAGATAATATTATTACTGCTCTACGTGATGCTTTTGAAGATAAAAAAACTAAGGGTGTGATTTTGCGCATGAATACGCCCGGAGGCAGTCCTGTTCAATCTGCTTATATTAATGATGAAATTTATCGTCTCAAAGAACTGCATCCAGAGGTGAAAGTTTATGCTGTCATTGTTGATATTTGTGCCTCAGGTGGTTACTACATTGCAGCAGCAGCAGATGAAATTTATGCAGATAAGGGTAGTATGGTGGGTTCTATTGGTGTTTTGATGGACGGCTTTGGTTTTGAAAATGCTATTGAAAAAGTCGGGGTTACCCGGCGTTTGTATACTGCCGGTGATCATAAGGGGTTTCTTGATCCATTTTCCAAACCTCAAGAAGGGGATATTGATCATGCGAAAACCATGTTGAAAAATATTCATGAACAATTTGTTGCAGTAGTTAAAAAAGGCCGTGGCGATAAACTTAAAGATAATCCTCTGCTGTTCAGCGGTTATGTCTGGACGGGAGAGCAATCAATTGAATTAGGTCTGGTTGATAAGCTGGGCAGCAGCAGTTCTGTTGCTCGTGATGTGATTGGTGCAGAAAAAATTAAAGACTTTACTGTTTCAGAAGCTTTCTTAGACCGTTTTGCTAAAAAAATGGGTGCTTCAATGGCTGCAACAATGGCAGAAATCAGTGGTTTTAATATTGCACCTCAATTGAGGTGAGAGAGAATTACTAATTATGAATGTTTAATTTTTAATGAACATCAAAGTGGATGTGTTTTTAATTAAACATTCAAAATTAATAGTTATTACTGTCTCTCTAGTGTGTCGCTTTAGCTGAGTTTAAGGCGACTTCCATTAAATCAGCATTGATCAGCATGTGAACCCAGATGCTGGCGGCATAACCAAGTGCGATGGCCCAGGTCCATTTCATGTGCCCGAAAAATGTATAAACGCCTCTTGCCTGACCCATTAGTGCAACGCCTGCTGCTGATCCAATTGATAGCATCGAGCCGCCCACACCGGCGGTCAGTGTAACCAGTAACCACTGCCCTAATGACATGTCAGGCATCATGGTTAATACCGCAAACATCACCGGGATATTATCGACAATGGCAGACAGTACACCGACAATAATATTGGCTCCTGTGGTGCCGGTACCCATGATTCCAGCGCCGCTGTACATCATTTCAGAGATCATGGCGAGATAACCCAGTGTACCTAAACCACCAACACATAGTATTACACCATAGAAGAACATCAGTGTATCCCACTCGGCTCTGGCTAAAATACTGAAAATATCATAACCTTCAGGCTTGTCTCCGGCATGCAGGGCCGAATCTGACATGTCTGACTCTTCTAATGACTCCACTCCTTTTTTCCCATTCTCTCGTTTTTTTAGATAAAAGGCAAAAAGTTTAAGCAAACCAAGACCTGTCATCATGCCTAGTACAGGAGGAAGATGAAAAAAGTTATGGAAACTGACTGCCATGGCAATAGTAAACAAGAACAGACCAATCATAAAGTAGCCGCCCTGTTTAACAACAACTTCAGATTCAATGGGTTTAGGATGGCCTTTGGGAATTGAGAACGACATAATAATTGCCGGGATCAGCCAGTTTACTAAAGAGGGTACCATTAGAGCAAAAAACTGTTCAAACTGAACAATGCCTTTTTGCCAGACCATTAAGGTTGTGATATCGCCAAATGGACTGAAGGCGCCTCCGGCATTTGCTGCAATAACGATATTGATGCAGGCAAGTAGAACAAAGGTTGGATTTCCGGCACCGACAGACATAGCAACCGCAGCCATAAGCAGGGCTGTGGTTAAGTTGTCAGCAATAGGTGAAATTACAAAGGCCAGCAAGCCGGTGATCCAGAAGACCATTTTAAGTGAGTAACCCTGTGACACCAGCCATGCACGCAGTGCATCAAATATATTTCTTTCTTCCAGAGCATTTATGTAGGTCATTGCCGCCAGTAAAAAAAGCAATAATTCTGCATACTCTTCAATATTATGTTTAACGGCAATACCTGCTGCATGTGGTTCACCAATACTGTTAAATGCCATGCCGACAAGGATCCAGATAATACCGGCGGCAATTAAAACCGGCTTGGACTTTCTTAAGTGTAAGAATTCTTCGCCAATCACCAGACTATAAGCAAGAATGAAAACAATGACGGCAATAATTCCATAGGTTGAAGATGTAAGATCAACAGCAATTCCGGTATCACCTGATGCAATGACCATTGAAAATGGCAGGATCAGAACAAGGAATGCCAGCAGTGATTGCAGGCTAAATCGATTGAGCTTTCTATTCATGTATTAAGTCTCTTATGTTTTGGTTTAGTCATTTTTTGCCAAGCGGGTTAAATAAATGGCAATATAATTTAAAAAGCGATTTTAATTGATTGAACTATAAAATAAATATAGCAAGATTTTTGGAAAAATCTAATATATTGATTGTATTTGTTTGCTTTATTCCCTGATTTCTCAGTTAATGCACTCAGGCAAGCAGGTTTATGGTTTCCTCAACTTGTTCTTTTGCCTGTTCCAGAACTTTGATACTCAGTTCAGGAGTCAGTTGGCCCAGAGCCAGTTTAGTAAAGGCTGGTACTTCATCCAGTTTCGGGTAATTTTTTGCATCGGGCTGACCTACCAAGGCATGTAACTGAGCAACAATAATAATATCGCAGTAGTCTGGTTTTTCGCCTGGTTGGCGAAGCCAATAGTCTGCTTCTCTGGCTGTGGTAATTAAATCCTCTGAAAAATTCCACTTTGTGAGAATTGCTGCCCCGACTTCACCTTTTATTTCATTGATTAACAAATCAATATCAAATTCGTTTTTCAGTATATCCTGATGTTTGTCGATATAGGTAATAATCGGGATAGCACCAATGTCATGAAGCAGTCCTGCCAATAATGCGTGCTCAGGGTTAAAGCCAGGCGTAATTTTGGACAGCACAAAGCTGAGTGCTGCGACTTCACGGCTGTGCTTCCAAATGGCCATCATTTTCTTTTTTAAGGCCTTGTTTTTTGTGGTAAATAATTCTTTCATACTAAAAGAAGTCACCAGTTGGGAAGTTACTTTTGTTCCCAGACGTGTCACCGCCATCTGACAATCATCTATTTTATGTATGGAACGGTAGAGTGCACTATTGGCTGTTTTAATGATCTTGGCCGTTATGGCCGGATCAGAGGAAATAATATTAGCAATATGTTTAAAGCTGTTCTTTTCATCATAAAGTGATTGACGAATTTTTAGTGCGACATCAGGGACACTGGGCAGCTGCAGGCGGTTGTTGCCCAGATCTTTCATTAATTGTTTGTACAGATAATGTTCTTTTATCTTTTCAAAGGCATCTTCTTTGGCAGCCTTGTTGGTAAATTGTATGACGGTTTCAAGATCGACAATAACAACCTTAATTTGTGATACAGATTTAACACTATATCGACTGGGGCGGTAACGTGATAACGGGTTGCGTGAATTTTCACTGCCAGAGTGAATAAGCCATTGGGTTGATGTCTCATCACCGACTTCTACTGTGCCTTCAATTAAGAAATACTGGTAAGGTGAGTCGCTATAGAGTTGAATAAATGTTTCATTTGCAGGTATTTTTTTTATCTGAATCAGATTTCCTAACTCAATTAACTGATGATCGTTAAGATGTTTAAACGGTAAGAAAAACTTTAAGAATCTTAGAACCATATGCGTGATTTATAACAGATTTGATTTAATAGGAGGTCTGATAATTAACCTTATAACTGATTATAGCAAAGATTGCACGTTCTGTTTATAATTGTCTGATAGATCTTGTTTTTAAACTGTTCAGTGCCAGTGTTTATCAATTGACAGGGATCCTGACTATAAAGCTTACGGAGTGATTTTCTTTATTATTTTTTGCACTCAATTGTCCATTATGAAATTCACAAATGAGTTTTGAAATATATAAACCTAATCCCAGGTGAACTTCTTTTGTCTTTTGAGTTCGGTAGCTGGTCAGTGAAGAAAATATTGAATCTATTTTATCATTGCTAATGAGTTCACCATAATTACTGATCTCGATATACATATCTTTTTTTTCTTTTCTTATTTTAAATTTAATTGCTGTACCTTCTTTGTGAAAACTGATGGCATTACTGAAAAGTTTATCTAATAATTGTGCCATAAGTTCAGGCGAGATATTGACGATTAATTCTTTAAGTAAGGTATCAAATAGAATTTTGCTTGAAGCATGAGCAACTTGAAGAGAATCAGTATAATTTTCCAAAAAATTAACCATATCAATGTTTTCTTTCTCGATGGAGTTAATCGACTGTTCAAGGCGGCTGGCTTCACTCATCCGGTTTAACAGATTGTTGAGTCGTGTACATCCCTCATAGGCCCGAACGGTATATTTTCTATTTTCTTCAGATGAGACTCCAGGTTCCATATTTTCCAGTGATGACTTAATTATGGTTAATGGTGTTCTGAGTTCATGTGATAATTTTCCAGACAGTGAGCGTAAATATTGATTGTTTTGATCGATACGAGTGAGTAGTGTGTGAAAACTGCGGGCCAGATCACCCACTTCATCATTGTCATTTCGATACAGTTGATTTGAAATAATACCATCATTTGATAAAGCTAAATTAGTATCATCACGAAGATTTATGATGCGTTTTAAAAGTCGGGTTGATAAAAAAAGCAGAATGAGAGCAACGGTAAAAAATAAGACAATAGTCAGTAGTAAAATGCGCTCAAAAGTTTGATCCTGAAGTGCCAGAAGTGTTTCGTTGTTTTGTTCAAGTACCAGAGTTCCAATCACTTTATTATTATTGTCATAGATCGGAGTGGTGGCAGATAAGAGCATTTTGTCACTATGAGGTGTATCCAGCCAGTGAGTGGTTGATGTACCATCTAGTGTTAATTGAATGTCATGGTTATTAATTTGTATCTGATTACTGCCATAGAATGATTTTTGTTCAGGATAATCACTGAGGATAAGATAAAGTCGCCGATACAAGCCCAACAGGGAAAAGTCATTTTTTGAATCCTTGTGTGACTTAAATTCACGACTTGTTTTAGCACTAATAAACTGTGTCCTGTTGAGCAACCAGATGCGTGTATCTGGCGGTACCAGTTGATTTAATTTTAAGGTACTGAGCGGATCTGTAAGTATGACTGGATTAAGCTGAATAAATGCAGTCTGCAAATTTGTGGCTGGTATTGTTACTGTCTCAGCTGTTGCTGCTTTTGCTACGATCGTTTGCAGTTCATTTTGTTGATTATTCTGATTTAATCTAAAACCTATATAATGATTAACCTGATTAATTGGAAACTTAAACTCTAAGGTAAAACTGTGTTCATTTTCTTGCCATTGAGCAGGGATTTGTTGCTGATTAGTTACTGAAAAAGTACTGGCTAACTGGCCGTTAACCCAACCGGGAGAGTTGAGCTCAAAAGAATAATCCTGAATTTTATGGGCATAATTCAGATATTGGAAATTGATAGTCTGCTTTTTTGATGGATGACTTAAGTCAACCTGACCCAATGATTGGGTGTTTTTCTTTGAAGATGTATTGATGGTTATTAAAAAATAATAATATTGTTCGTCATTAACGCAGAGCAGTGACAGGTTTTTATCCGAACTTGCCGGGGGATAAAAAAATTGCTGTCGGTTTTGTAAAGCGAACCAGTCGCTACTATAGCCATCAATTTTTTTTTTATGTTTTAGTGAGTGACAATAAATTGCCTGATAAGGTGATAGAGTGAGTTGATTCAAGGTTTGCAGAGAAGCATTATCATGAAAAACAGTAGCGATTGTTTTTGCAATGACCAGAACAGATTTAGAATGATTGTTTTTTAGGAAATGTTCTAATTCTTTTAAGTAACTCAGACCGGCAACAGGTAAAATAAAAAGTGCTAGTGTGGCCAGTAAGAGTTTACCGCGCAAACCTATAACACGATAACTGTGCTTATGAGTGGGGGAGTTATCCATTTAGTGGCAACGCCAGCGGTATCCAGCACCATAAATTGTTTCTATACAGTCGAAGTTATCGTCAATCTGGTTAAATTTCTGTCGGATACGCTTGATATGAGAGGTGATGGTACTGTCATCAACTACTGTACTGGCATCATCCATTAACTGATCTCTGGATTTGACATGACCGGGATGTTTAACCAAAGAATGCAGCATCCAGAATTCTGTCAGGCTCAAATCAATAATTTGATCCAGCCATCTGATTTCTAAACGTTCCAGATTGATTTCAAGTTGATTAATGGTTAATAATTTATCTTCCAGTGGAGGCTGACTGTGAATGGCTTTTGCACGGCGAAAAAGAGCTGAGATCCGGGCACTCAGGTGGGGCAGGCTGATATCCTTTGTTAAATAATCATCTGCCCCCAGTCGTAAGCCTGAAATGGTATCAAAGTCATTATCGCGGGCGGTTAAAAATATTATAGGCAGTGTTTCTGATTTTTGTCGAAGCTGGCGGCATAGATCAAATCCACCTTCAATCTCGTCATCAAGGCCGATATCTAATAGAACCAGATCAGGAATATTACTATTGAATGCAGTCTCTGCTGTTTGTTTTGTGGCATATGTGCTTACCTGATATCCCTGCCGCAGCAGCATTTCAGCATAGTTGTCACGGATACTTGGTTCATCTTCCACAATAACGATATGTTTGCCCAATTTAAATACCTGCTCGTTCAACTGCTTATTTCAGAAGTGTCATTCTATCACTGCCATAATTCCGACATTATTCTTCATTATTTAACCAGAATAGAGCAGCAGGAATAACACATTTAAATGATTAAATTAATTTAACACTAAAAAAACTTATAAGGAATGACTATGGTAAATTTAAATAAAACTTATTGCCCGCAATCAGAGGATTTCTTTTATTGGCCACCCGAAGAAATTTCTCAATACAATAATTGGTGTGAAGTGGGTAATATGCAGCATAAGCGGCGCATTAAAAAAATAGCCCGGGAAAGGAAAGCAGGGGATAGGCTAAGGAGCCCGATAAGTTTACTTTGAAAAGTCAGTTTATGAGCAGGCATTATATGTGAATTGTAAAAAAATTAGGCTGAACAGTTACCAAATGAATTAGATAATGCTAAAATGCTTGATTAATTTATTAGTACAATCTGATGAGGAATCACAGTGGCGTTAAAGTTTGTTGAATCAGCCAAATTACCTACCCAATGGGCAGAATTTACAATTTGTGGTTTTGAGGATGATATAACGAGCAAGGAACATATTGCTTTGATTTTAGGTGATATTGCTAACGGAGAGCCGGTTGACATGCGTATGCACTCCGAATGTTTAACCGGGGATGCAATGTTTAGCCTGCGTTGTGATTGTGGCCCACAACTTGAAGCGGCTTTGAAGCATATTGCTGAAGCAGGCCGGGGTGTGTTGTTGTATTTACGACAGGAAGGTCGGGGTATTGGTCTCATTAACAAGATCAAGGCCTATCATCTTCAGGATGGTGGTGCTGATACCGTTGAAGCAAATGAACAGCTTGGCTTTGATGCTGACTTACGGGAATATGATATTGCCCGGGATATGCTGGAACATTTACAAGTTAAAAAAATACGTCTGATGACTAATAACCCCCAAAAAGTTAATGCTCTGGAAGAGCATGGCCTTGATGTTGTTGAACGTTTACCATGGAAGCATGGTGAAAACCCCCATAATTCTCATTACTTGTCAACCAAAGCAGGCAAACTAGGGCATATGTTTTAAACTATTAAGCTGCTTACTGCTCTGAACAAGTTTCTCTCCACTTCACATTTGCCTGAATCTCATTTGGATTTATTGTTTGATCTTTGCTATCTTTAGTTATATATATTTTCCAATCATTAATTAAGAGGCATTTTTTGTGGATGTAGGAACTTTTATTTTTATTGGTGTCATTGTTATCGCGGCATTCTATTTCATGACTATTTATAATAATTTAGTCAGAATTAAGCATAATGTCTCTCAAGCCTGGTCAAATATCGATATCCTACTCAAGCAGAGGCATGATGAGTTGCCTAAACTGGTTGAAGTCTGTAAACAATATATGGATTATGAAGGCACTGCTCTGGAAAAGATCATTGCTGCTCGTTCCGGGGTTTCCCAAGCCAGAGAAGCGGGTGATATGGGCGCGCTGGGGATGGCAGAAGGGCAATTGAGATTAGGCTTAGGTAGTCTGTTTGCGGTTTCAGAAGCCTACCCGGAACTTAAAGCAAATGAGAACTTCCAACATCTGCAAAGTCGTATTACCGGCCTGGAAGATGCTATTGCTGATCGTCGTGAATACTACAATGACAGTGTTAATATAAATAATGTTCGTATCGAACAGTTCCCTGATTTAATTATTGCGCGTTTCTTCAACTTTAAAGAACAATCTTTATTGGAATTTGACGAAGAAGAAAAGGCTGATGTTGATATTAAGTCTCTATTTAGTCAATAAATCTTTGATTTAAAATCAAATACCCCATCTTCAAATGTTAGAATCCCTTAAACAACAAATTCTTACAGCGGATGATATTGGAATTATTATACTTTTAGTCATTCTCGCTGTTCTTTGCAGTGGCAGTTTGTACGGTATTTTTCGCTTTTTTCATCGCTCTCGTATTATTGATGATACCCCGACATCTAAAATCCGTTCGGCTCATCAAGGTTTTGTTGAACTGGAGGGGGATGGACGCTTAATGAAAGGCACACCGATTGTTTCGCCTCTGAGTGGCCAGCACTGTTTATGGTATAGTTTTAAAATTGAGCACAAAGTAAAAGAGTATGATATTGGTCCCAGCAATAATTATGCGCTCACTAACAGCAGTTGGGAAACTATTAATTCAGGAGTCAGTGATAACCTTTTTTTATTAGCGGATGAGACGGGAATTTGTGTGGTTGATCCGGAAGGTGCAGTGATCACGCCGTCTTTCTCAAAAACATGGTATGGTTCAAAGGCTTTTAATGCCACTGATGCGGCTTCGGCTAGTGCTGCTCTTTCTCTGGCAAGATTCATTGGCAGCAATGATTATCGCTATTCAGAAAAACGCATCGATGTGGGTGAACCCCTGTACATACTGGGACGATTTAAGACAATAGGTGGTCGTAGAGAAAAATTAGATAAAAAAGGTGAAGTGAGAGATCTCCTGACAAAATGGAAAAATCGACCTGATTTTTTACTTGCTGGTTTTGATGAAAATGGTGATGGTGAAATAGACATGGATGAATGGCAAAAGGTCATTGTAAAGGCTGAACAACAGGTTGAAAAAAGTTTTGGTGAACGTTTGGTTCAACCTGAAATACATACTGTTTCTCGTCCAATTGACAGCCGACGTCCATTCATTATTTCTGTGGAATCTCAGCAAGCCATTGCCGGGAAATACCGATGGTATTCCCGAGGCAGTATTGTTGGTTTTTTCTTTGGTGGGATTACTTTTGCATGGGTTGTAGGGATACGTTTTATGAGTTAAATTCTTATTTATAACCTTAACAATGCAATTCGTCTGCCGCATCAACGGTATTTTGTAATAAAGTTGCAACGGTCATTGGGCCTACTCCTCCGGGAACGGGAGTTATGTAACCGGCTCTTTCTTTAGCAATATCAAAATCAATATCACCGATCAATTTACCGTTATCAAGACGATTGATTCCTACATCAATGACAATAGACCCCTGTTTGATCCATTCACTATTAACAATCCCTGGTTTACCTACAGCAACAACGAGAATGTCCGCGTGGCGGACATGGTCTTCAAGGTTATCAGTAAATCGGTGACAAGTAGTTACCGTACATCCTGCCAGTAATAGCTCAAGCCCCATAGGGCGGCCGACAATATTAGAGGCACCGACAATACAGGCATTCAAGCCCTTGATGTTTTTATCGATGCTATCGAGTGTCTGGTTCAGTAAAGTCATGATCCCACGGGGCGTGCAAGGACGAAGTACCGGGATACGCAGAGCCAGACGTCCGACATTATAGGGGTGAAAACCATCAACGTCTTTATCAGGGTTAATTCTCTCAGTGATTGTTTCCGGATCAATATGGGCCGGGACGGGTAGTTGTACCAGAATGCCGTCAATACCATCATCATCATTCAACTGATCAATCAGGGATAATAAAGTTTCCTGGGAAGTGTCTTCGGGCAGGTCATGTGCCACAGAAGTAATTCCAACCTTTTCACAGGAATTACGCTTATTGCGGACATAGACTTCAGAGGCAGGATCATTGCCCACTTTTATAACAGCCAGTCCGGGGATACGCATTCCTTGCGCTAAACGTTTTTCAACACGTTGTTTTAATTGCTCCTTTATTTCGTTGGCAATACTTTTGCCGTCAATTATTTGTGCGCTCATTCTATATTTATCATCCAAAAGTGACATATTGTGTAGGGTTATAGCTTTAAATGTGCAATTTTACCTAATAATAGTGTGGTTTAGTAGAAGAAATGTTAGATGATGTACAAAATAATAATAAAAGACTTCTTTGAAGCAGAACTCAATCAGATTTGGGTCTATTAAAATCAACAAAGCACTTATATAATCTGTATTAATGATGTAAATATCAGACAGGTAAAATTGTTACAAAAATTTATAAAAAACGCTTGCATTGCTCAGGCAAACTCATTATTATACGCACCACTTGATGTTTAGTCGCTGTTACTAAATAAACCGCCATTTTAACAAATGCGAGTTGAATTTAGTGAATGTCACATCAGCAGATACTAACATTAATCGGGGTATAGCGCAGTCTGGTAGCGCGCTTGCTTTGGGAGCAAGATGTCGGGAGTTCGAATCTCTCTACCCCGACCAATTTTATTACTAAGTCATTTATGATTGGTTTTTATTGGTCACTGTTATTAGTAATTGATCGTAGTAATTAGTTGCAAGTGATTAGTTTTAAAAAATTTGTTAAAGTGATTTAGAAATAGACTCTGCGCCCGTAGCTCATCTGGATAGAGCATCGGCCTTCTAAGCCGAGGGTAGCAGGTTCGAGTCCTGCCGGGCGCACCATCATTGCCTAGTTGGGTTTATTTATAATCCAGTATCATTCTAAAGAATATTGTGGTGAGCGTAGCTCAGTTGGTAGAGCTCAGGATTGTGACTCCTGCGGTCGAGGGTTCGAACCCCTTCGTTCACCCCATTACCTTTTATTTATAAAACTCACACTTTATAAAAGAAAAGTATTCATAAAATAAACTTTAGAAAATGCTTAGTTCTATAAGCAACAGCTTTGCAGACAATATGTTTTAAATTCAAGTATACGCGGATGTGGTGAAATTGGTATACACGCTGGTTTTAGGTACCAGTGGCGCAAGTCGTGAGAGTTCGAGTCTCTCCATCCGCACCATTTTTCTTTTTTTAAATTATTAGCTTATGATTTAAACTTCATATCCTGAATATAATATATTGTTATATTCCACTTTTGTTAATTCCCCATGTTTCTACGCTCGGCTTCATACGCACCCTTACACGGTAACTTTTTTGACATTTCCCCTTTATCTTTGTCTAATTCATGATATTTCTTGGTTTCTTTAAAAAAAGTATTAAATATTCACTGTCAGATATTGTATAATGCATGGTTTAGCTACATATATTAGCTAGCCATATTGTTTAAAACTCATTACCAATATGAATTTGTCTTCATATTTATATTGGTAATGAGTTTTTTTAAATTAATTCGATTGTAACGAGGATAGAAAATGCAGGTTTCAGTAGAAACAAAAGATGCTCTTGAAAGAGAAATGATAGTTGAATTTCCAACATCAGATATTAATGGTGAAGTGAGTACTCGTTTACAGTCTTTAACAAAGACCGCAAAAATAAATGGCTTTCGTCCTGGTAAAATACCTATGTCAGTCATAAAAAAACGTTATGGCGGACATGTAGAAGCTGAAGTATTGAATGAAAAGCTCCAGCAAAGTTACTATGAAGCTGTTAATCAGGAAAAACTAAAACCTGCAGGCCAGCCAGCAATTGATATGGTTGACCATGATGATAAAGATACCATTAAGTATAAAGCTGTATTTGAGGTTTATCCTGAAATAACTCCGGTATCATTAGATGGACAGGCTTTTGAAAAAGCCAAAGTTGCCATTTCTGAAGGAGATATTGATACAACTGTTGACAATATTCTTAAACAGAATCAGAGCTTTACTGAAGTTGAACGTGGTGCCCATGACGAAGATCAGGTTGTTGTTGATTTTACCGGCACTATTGATGGTGAAGCATTCAAGGGTAATGAAGGTAAGCTTGTACCTGTGACACTGGGTCAGGGACAGATGATTGAAGGCTTTGAAGAAGGTATTAAGGGTGCTAAAGCCGGAGATGAACTGACGCTTGATCTAAAATTTCCAGAAGAGTATCACTATGCTGATGTGGCAGGTAAAGATGTTCAGTTTGCCATTAGTGTTTCTGCTGTTAAAGAAGCCACTTTACCTGAACTAAATGATGAATTTTTTGCAAAATTTGGTGTGACTGACGGCGGTAATGAAGCCTTTCGTATTGAAGTTAAAAAGAACATGCAGCTTGAATTAGATAAAGCAATTTCTGCCAAACTCAAAAATCAGGTAATGGATAGTATTCTTGAAATTAATGATGTTACTGTTCCTAAAGCTTTAGTGGATGAAGAAGCCAAGAATATGGCAGAGCAAATGCAGTCTCAATACCAGATGGAAACTCAAGGCGATACTCAGTTGCAGACCTCCTTATTTGAAGAGCAGGCTAAGCGACGTGTTGCTCTTGGTATGCTGTTGGCTGAGCTGGTCAAAGTTAATGAAATTACTGCAACCCCGGAAGCTGTTAAAGAACAAATCAATGAAATGGCTGCAACTTATGAAAATCCACAAGAAGTGATGGATTATTATATGTCTCATAAAGATAAGCTGGCTGAAATTGAGTCATTTGTGCTGGAAGAAAAAATTGTTGACTGGGCCTGTGAGCAGGCAACAGTTGCAGAAAAAGAATTTAGCTTTACAGAATTTATGAATCCTAAAGAGGACGATAAGGCTTAATTCAAAACAATAAAATGGCTGCTGACTAGAGATAGAGACATCTTTCTACCTTTAGTCAGGTAGATTATACTTATAAATTCTAAGTTTAAAATTAAAAAAGGACTGTAACTTAATGATAAATAATGAAATCACAAGTGGCGCTGTGCAAGCTGATGCGCTGGGTCTGGTACCAATGGTTATCGAACAAACTGCCAGAGGGGAGCGTTCTTATGATATCTATTCACGTTTATTAAAAGAACGAGTGATTTTTTTAGTTGGTCAGGTTGAAGATCACATGGCCAATTTAATTGTTGCACAACTACTTTTTCTAGAATCTGAAAACCCCGATAAAGATATCCACCTTTATATCAATTCACCTGGTGGTTCAGTGACTGCAGGTATGGCCATTTATGACACCATGCAGTTTATTAAGCCGGATGTTAGTACCATGTGTATTGGTCAGGCTGCCAGTATGGGCGCATTATTGTTAACCGGTGGTGCCAAAGGTAAGCGCTATTGTTTACCTAATTCACGTATGATGATTCATCAGCCCTTAGGTGGTTTCCAGGGTCAGGCATCTGATATTGAAATTCACGCGAGAGAAATTTTGACTCTTAAAGATAAACTGAATCAGATTATGGCTGATCACACCGGCCAAAATATGGATATAATTGCTAAAGACACCGATCGTGATAATTTTCTCAGTGCAGATCAGGCCGTTGATTATGGTCTGGTTGATAAGGTGGTTAGTAAGCGCGATTTAGGTAAAGAAGAAGAGAGCTAATATTTGAGCCTGTTTGAGAGTAGTATGGTTTAATATTAACAGAACAATTTAAGAATAAAGATTGATTTATTCAACAAGAAGTCTTATATATGTCTAGTATGTCGAAAAATAGCTTACAATCCCAAAAATGAGGTTCGTTTTATGAGTGATGATACTCAAAACAAAGATGATAATGGAAAGTTACTATACTGTTCATTTTGTGGTAAAAGCCAGCACGAAGTTAGAAAATTAATTGCCGGGCCTTCAGTTTTCATCTGTGACGAATGTGTTGAACTCTGTAATGATATTATTCGTGAAGAAATTCAGGAGCAGGGCGGTTCTGTTCCAGGCAAAAAATTACCAACGCCACGCGAGATCAATAAAAATCTGGATGAATATGTCATTGGTCAAACTAGAGCGAAGAAGGTTCTTTCAGTTGCTGTATACAACCATTATAAGAGACTGGAAAGTGGTTATAAAAAAGATGATGTTGAGTTGTCCAAGAGTAATATATTATTAATTGGTCCTACTGGCTCCGGTAAAACTCTGCTTGCAGAAACATTAGCGCGTATGCTTGATGTGCCTTTTACTATGGCTGATGCAACGACTCTCACAGAGGCTGGTTATGTCGGTGAAGATGTTGAAAATATCATTCAAAAATTGCTTCAAAAATGTGATTACGATGTAGAGAAAGCACAAACAGGCATTGTCTATATTGATGAAATTGATAAGATTTCCCGTAAATCTGATAACCCTTCTATCACTCGTGATGTCTCTGGTGAAGGTGTTCAACAGGCATTGCTTAAGTTAATTGAAGGTACCATTGCTTCTGTCCCCCCCCAAGGTGGCCGCAAGCATCCTCAGCAAGAATTTCTGCAAGTGAACACTGCTAATATTTTATTTATTTGTGGTGGTGCGTTTTCTGGTCTGGATAAAGTTATTCAAAATCGTTCCGACAAGAGTGGTATTGGATTTGGTGCAGAAGTGACCAGTAAAGAAGACGAGAAGAGCTTTGGAGACTGGCTTGATGATGTCGAACCGGAAGATTTAACTCGTTATGGATTGATTCCGGAGTTTGTTGGGCGTCTGCCGGTTCTTGCCACTTTGCGTGAACTTGATGAAGAGGCTCTGGTTCGGATTTTGACTGAACCAAAAAATGCTCTGGCCAAACAATACAGTAAGCTGATTGAAATGGAAGGCGCTCAACTTGATTTAAGAGAAGAAGCGCTTAAGGCGATAGCCAAAAAAGCTATGGAAAGAAAGACTGGTGCTCGTGGCTTACGTTCTATTTTAGAGCAGTCCTTATTGGATACCATGTATGAATTGCCATCTATTGAAGATGTTGAGACTGTTGTGGTTGATGAGTCAGTGATTGGTGGTCTGTCTGAGCCATTACTTATCTATGCGAATGCTGAGAAAAAAGCATCGGGTGAATGAGGGCTGATTAAATGACTCCCTGATGTTGAAATGTGAACCTGGTAGATACCCAATGTTCAAACATAAAAAAAGAGGCTTTAGCCTCTTTTTTTATGTTTGATGCTTATATAATTTCAATTCACCTTGATTTATTTCCCTTAACACCCATATTTAAAGCATACAGAATGTTATTCATAAGTGCATTTTTGTAGCTTATGAAGAAGTATTATAAAAATAGACACTGTGTTATTACAATACATAAACTTAACTATCTAACTATTTAACTAAGCAAGATAAGAGGGCTCCGTTATGGAGAATGAAACCAAGACATCAAAAATCACAGACACTACACAAATTTATCCTGTTTTACCATTAAGAGATGTTGTTGTGTATCCACACATGGTGATACCTCTTTATGTCGGTCGTGAAAAATCAATCAATGCACTTGAGTCAGCGATGGAAGAAGATAAGAAGATTCTTTTAATCGCTCAGAAAAACGCTTCAGATGATGATCCAAAACCTGAAGATATTAACCCGGTTGGAACTATTGCTTCAATTTTAAGGCTGCTTAAATTACCTGATGGCACGGTTAAAGTCCTGGTTGAAGGTGAAGAGCGAGCTCATATCGATAATCTTTTTTCTTCAGATGAATACTATACTGCCCAAATCTCAATTTGTGAAAGCAGTAAAATTGAAGAAAAAGAAGCCGATATTTTGACCCGAACGGTTATGAATCAGTTTGATCAATACGTCAAAATGAATGATAAAGTACCACCGGAAATCCTCTCTTCACTTTCAAGCATTGAAGATCCAAGTCGGTTAGCTGATACCATTGCAGCACATATGCCGCTTAAAATCGAAGAGAAGCAGGTTATCCTGGAGATTTCAGATATTCGTGAGCGACTTGAACACCTGTTGGCGCAAATGGAATCTGAGATTGATATCCTTCAAGTTGAAAAGCGCATCCGTGGTCGTGTTAAGCAGCAGATGGAAAAAAGCCAGCGTGAATATTATCTGAATGAGCAAATGAAAGCGATTCAGAAAGAACTGAATGATATTGACGATGTGCCGAATGAGCTTGAAGAGCTGGAAAACAAAATTAAAGACTCCGGCCTTTCAGCTGAAGCAAAGAAAAAAGGCATTGCTGAGCTTAATAAATTAAAAATGATGTCACCGATGTCTGCAGAGGCATCTGTAGTTCGAAATTATCTGGAATGGCTGACAAATGTTCCCTGGAAGAAGCGTTCCAAGGTTCGTCACGATCTTGCCAAAGCCGAAGCCATTTTAGAAGAAGATCACTATGGTCTTGAAAAAGTAAAAGAACGTATTCTGGAATATCTTGCTGTCCAGCAGCGCATGAAAAAATTAAAAGGACCCATATTATGTCTGGTTGGGCCTCCAGGTGTTGGTAAGACTTCTCTGGGGCAGTCAATTGCCCGGGCAACCAATCGTAAATTTACTCGTATGTCATTAGGTGGTGTACGCGATGAAGCTGAAATACGGGGTCATAGAAGGACGTATATTGGTTCAATGCCGGGAAAAATTATCCAGAATATGTCTAAGGTTGAAGTAAAAAACCCATTTTTTCTGCTGGATGAAATTGATAAAATGGCAATGGATATGCGTGGTGATCCCTCATCAGCCTTGCTGGAAGTTCTTGATCCTGAACAAAATGACACCTTTGCTGATCACTATATGGAAGTTGACTACGATCTTTCAGAAGTTATGTTTGTCTGTACTTCTAATAGTATGAATATCCCAGGCCCTTTGCTGGATAGAATGGAGGTTATACGTCTTGCCGGATATACTGAAGAAGAAAAAATTAATATCGTTGCCCGGTATTTGATCCCCAAGCAGTTAAAAAATAATGGCCTTAAGGAAAACGAATTAACGATTAGTGAAGGTGCAATTCGTGATATTGTTCGCTACTATACACGAGAGGCTGGTGTGCGGAGCATTGAACGGGAAATTGCAAAAATTTCACGTAAAGTAGTTAAAGAAATTTTACTTGATAAGAAGAAGAAAAAAGTCAGTGTAACCACTCGGAATCTTGAAAAATATCTGGGCGTTCGTCGTTTCCGTTATGGTAGTGTTGAGCAGGAAAATCAAGTTGGTCAGGTTACAGGGCTTGCATGGACAGAGGTGGGTGGTGAAATTTTAACCATAGAAACAGCTGTTATGCCTGGAAAAGGAAAAAATAGTGTTACCGGTCAACTTGGTGATGTGATGAAGGAGTCCATTCAGGCAGCGATGTCGGTGGTTCGAAGCCGTTCAGATTCATTAGGCATACCTCATGGAATCTATGAGACCAGAGATATTCATATTCATGTACCGGAAGGAGCTATTCCAAAAGATGGCCCCAGTGCTGGTATTGGAATGTGTACCGCATTGGTCTCAGCACTTACTGAGATACCTGTAAAAGCGAATGTAGCGATGACTGGAGAGATAACTCTACGAGGTGAAGTGTTGCCTATTGGTGGTCTTAAAGAGAAGTTGCTGGCGGCTCTGAGAAGCGGGATAAAGACTGTTATTATCCCATTTGAAAACAAGAAGGATCTGGTGGATTTGCCAAAAAATATTGTTTCCAGACTTGATATTATACCGGTGCAGTGGATTGATGAAGTATTACAAATTGCTTTAGAGACTTCACCCGTTCCAATTAAACAAACGCAAACAGCATCAAAGGGAAAAACAAGAAAAAAATCAGTATCGATTCGAGCGCATTAATCGATATCTTTTGTCTTTATTAATAATAAAAAAGCACTAAAGCCATGCTTTGGTGTTTTTTTTTGCCTTAATTTTCATTGCTATTGTTTTATTGTATTGATTATTTTTCATATTAAAGTCATTTTTTTAATTGATGCTCATAGCTTTGAATATGACTACTTTAACTTTAATATTGGCCCCTAAGATCTTGTTTTAATATATATTTATCGACTGAAAATCAACTGTACTTCAGGGGTATTATTATTTGTTTTATTATTATTTTGTATAAATATCAAAGAAAACATAAATTTTGCTAGATTTTAACTATAAATTTTGCTTCAATACTTCCTGTATCCGTTGTTACACAACACTTGTATTATTTAATGTTTTTTTAATTTCTTATTTTATCTATAATGACACTGTAACTTTATTTTTCATTTCTGTTTTAGAATTGATGGGTTAAATCTTTTGTGTTTTTTATAGATCCTAAAAAAGGGGAGCTATTTGTGAATAAATCTGAACTAATAAGCGCGATTGCAGAGAATGCTGACTTACCTAAAGCACAAGCTGGTCGTGCATTAGATGCAACCATCAAGGCAATTACTGATTCACTTGCCAGTAATGAGCCTGTCACATTGATTGGTTTTGGTACTTTTGAAGTGAGAGAGAGAGCTGCACGTACTGGACGTAATCCTCGTACTGGTGAAACCATCCAGATTAAAGCATCAAAAAATCCTGCATTTAAAGCTGGTAAAGCACTAAAAGAAGCGGTAAACTAAGCCACTTTCTTAAAGGTGATATTTTATAAATCATGTTATTTATAAATATTTACCAGAGTAAACAGGGTGATTAGCTCAGCTGGTTAGAGCACCGCCCTTACAAGGCGGGGGTCATAAGTTCGAATCTTATATCACCCACCATTTAAATTCAGTAGTGGTATTATTTTTATCCTTTGACTAGCCTAAATGCTGTTCATTTTTGATAGTTCATTTTTGATAATAGTTGTTACTGTTTTTATTTAAAATTTGGAGCGGTAGTTCAGCTGGTTAGAATACCTGCCTGTCACGCAGGGGGTCGCGGGTTCGAGTCCCGTCCGTTCCGCCAAATAATAAGAAGCGCGTTTATGACGCGCTTTTTTTTTCAAATTTTTTTGCGTCAACCTAATAGTCAGTTTTTTTGTTTTAATCAACAGGATGAGATAAATCAATGGTTCTACATAGTATCAGAGAAAAGGCAACGGGTTGGTTTGCCTGGGTCATCGTTATTCTGATTTCCATCCCTTTTGCATTATGGGGGATCAATAGTTATATCACTCCTGATGTAAATCCTTCAGTTGCTGATGTCGATGGATATAAGGTCTCTATCCAGGAGTTCCAGAATGCTGTTCAAAATGAATCAAAAGAATTTAAAGGTAAAATTAACGACGCATTAATTAAAAAAATTGTGCTTGAAAAATTAATTAATAATCGGGCCTTGATTAATTTTCTTTCTGCTTCCGGTCAATCTATCACTAAAGATCAAATCGATCTGTATATTCGTACCGATAGTTCATTCCAGTTAGATGGTCAGTTCTCCGAAGATTTATATAATCGTTATTTGCCCAGCTCCTATAGTAAATCAAACTATCGCAATTCTGTCACGACTCAATTGCTAATCGAGCAATTCTCTAATGGTATTGTTGCCTCATCCTTTGTTTCTGAACAAGAAGTTAAACGAGTCATTCAGCTTGTTAAACAAAAAAGAGACATTGCTTTTACGATAATCAAAGCTGAAAATTATCAGGATGAAATTGAAGTTAGCGAAGAAGAAATCAAAACCTATTATCAGAATTTTATTAATCAGTTTGAGAACCCTGAGCAAATAAAATTAGCTTATATTGAACTGGCTCGTAAAGATCTGGCAAAAAACTTGCCGGTCTCTGAAGAACAAATTAATAAATACTATCAGGATAATTTGACGCAATACACGCAGCTTGAACGTCGTCATGCAAGTCATATTCTTTTTACTTACCCGACAGATGCTGATGATGCGAAATCGAAAGTAAAAGCTGAAGCACAGATTGTTCTGGATAAGATTAAACAAGGTGATGATTTTTCTGAGATGGCTAAAGAATATTCAAAGGATCCAGGCTCAGCAGACAATGGTGGCGACCTGGGATTTTTTGGGCGAGGTGAAATGGTTCCAGCCTTTGAAGAGTCAGCATTTTCTTTAAAACCTGATGAAGTATCTGAGCTGGTTGAATCTTCTTTTGGTTATCACATAATAAAGCTGGCTTCTATTGAAGGTGGTGAAGCAAAACCTCTGGAAGAAGTTAAAGATAAAATAACTGAGTCTATTCAGTTTGATCAAATTGAAACTTCTTATTTTGAAAAAGCTGAACAAATGCAAACCATTGCCTATGAGCAGCCGGATTCACTAGAGCCTGTGGCAGCTGAGATTAATGTTACTATTAAACAAAGTGAGCTGATAACTCGTGAAGGTGGAAAAGGTATTTTTTCTAATAGCAAACTAGTTAACATTGCTTTTGGAGAAAGTGTGCTTGAAGAGGGTAATAATAGTGATCTGATTGAATTAAGTGATGATCATGTTGCGGTGATACGTGTTATTGAAAGGATCCCTGCTAATGCCAAGCCTTTAGATGAAGTTAAAGAGCAAATTCAAACCCGTTTAAAGCAAGGATTAATCAGTTCAAAAGCGCAGGAGAAAGCAGATGAACTGGTGAAACAACTCACTGATGGCGATGGCAGTTCTCTTGATAAAATAGCATCGGAACATTCCTTAACTATTGAAACTACAGGCGCCATTGATCGCCAGGATATCAAGGCTTCTCCGGAAGTACTGGCAAAAGCATTCACCATGCCGCGTGAGATGAAATTTGCGACAACTAAATTACTTAATGGTGACATAGCAATTGTTGAAATTAAAGCCATAGAAGACGGCAATAGCGGTGATCAGGCCTTATTTGATAATATTAAAGCAGCTTTATTACAAAATAAGGGTAATGTAGAAGTTGCACTATCTACTCTTCAGATCCGTTCTGAATCTAATATTGTTATTAATGCCAAGCTGCTTGAAGAGCAAGAGTAAGAATGGCGTTCGTTTTAAAATGACTGCAAGCTAAAATTGTTATAGTTTCTTGAGGCATTATCAAAAATAGCAGCCAATAAAAAAGCCAGTCCCGATACTTCGGGGACTGGCTTTTTTATTGGCTGGAACAAATTTCCTAACTGTCTGATTTATTCAGAGCACCCATGCCAATATGATTGTAGCCTGAATCAACATAGATATTTTCGCCGGTGATCCCTGATGCAAGGTCAGAGCATAAAAATGCTGCAGTGTTACCGACATCGTTAATGGTGACATTACGGCGTAGCGGGGCATTTTCTTCAACATGAGACAGCATTTTTCTAAAGTCACTGATGCCTGCCGCTGCCAGTGTTCTGATAGGACCTGCAGAAATTGAGTTAACCCGGATACCATCAGGTCCCAGTGATTCAGACATGTAACGTACATTGGCCTCAAGGCTTGCCTTGGCGAGTCCCATTACATTGTAGTTTGGCATGATCCGCTCAGAGCCAAGATAGGAGAGGGTCAATAGTGCGCCGTTTTGACCTTCCATCATATTGCGCCCGGCCTTTGCAAGGGCGGCAAAACTGTATGAACTGATTTCGTGGGCAGTGATAAAACCTGCTCTGGTTACGCTGTCCAGATATTCACCACTGAGTTCTTCTCTTGGTGCGAAAGCAACAGAGTGGACAATAATGTCCAGGTGATCCCAGAAATTGTCCAGATCTTCAAACACCTTTTCAATTTGAGCATCATCGGAAACATCACACGGTAGAATTATATCTGAATCACATTCAGTTGCGAGTTTTTCGACACGGCTTTTTAACTTTTCATTTTGATAAGTAAATGCAAGCTCAGCCCCTTCTCGTTTCATTGCCTGAGCAATACCCCATGCAATAGACCGATTGCTGGCAAGACCAACAATTAGTGCTCGTTTACCCTGCATAAATCCCATATTTGACTCCTTGAAAAGTACGGATATATTCAATTAATTGATATAAGGTCAATAAGTTGCATCATGCGGTTTATTAACTCTATGAAAAAGTTGTTTGCAGTAACTATTTAAGAGTATCTCTTTTATAGCAAGAGTGACATCAGTCATTTTGACAACATTTGACAACAAAAGTCTTTGCAAAATAGGGCTATTACTGCTTGTAAAAAATCCTATTACAGATATGATACCTTTGATAAAAGCAATACACTAGACATTATTAAAAAAAAGACTAAAAATTCAGGAAAAAATGCCGACTCAACATAGCCATGTCATAAAAGGTCATACTATAAATCATTATACGCTTCTTTCTCTTAGCTTTTTACTCTTTTTATGCCTTTCATTTATTAGTAAATCAGCTTTTTCTGATTATGCAATTGCTTATGGTTATACCCCTAAGTATGCTAAAAATTTCTCTCATTTTGATTATGTGAATCCTGATGCACCCAAAGGCGGGCGTCTTGATTTAAATGGCACTCGTACCTTTGATCGCCTAAATCCATTTCTTCTTAAGGGCGTTTCTGCCGATGGTATTGATGGGCTGATTTTTGAGACCTTGATGGAACAGAGTCTGGACGAACCTTATACTTTTTATGGTTTATTAGCGGATGATATTTCGCTGGCAGAAGATGGTTTATCGGTTACTTATCATATAAACCCTAAAGCCATATTTTCTGATGGTACTCCCGTGACTGTTGAAGACGTTAAATTTTCATTTGACACTCTGATGCAGGATAAACATGTTCACCCCGCTTATAAAATAACTCTGGGCAATATCGAAGCAGCGGTTATTCTTGATCCACAAACCATTCGATTTAACTTTAAAGAAAAAAATGCCAAACTTCCGATGTTATTAAGTAGTTATCTTTCTATTTTTCCAAAGCGTTGGGTTGGCGAACTTGAGTTTAAAGAAACGGCGATAAAATCCCCCATTGGCAGCGGCCCCTACTTACTTGATAGTTACGATATGGGTAAACAACTTAAGTTTAAGCGCAATCCAGCCTATTGGGGAGCAGAGCTGGGTGTTCGTAAAGGAATGTTTAACTTTGATGAGATAGTTTATAAGTATTTTCGGGATAATACTATTGCTCTGGAAGCTCTCAAGGCGGGGGAATATGACTTTCGCCATGAATACAACTCAAAGATGTGGGCAAGGGATTATACCGGTCGTGTTTTTAATAATAATGAAATCTTAAAAGACAATATAGCCCATCAGAATAGCGCCGGTATTCAAGGATTTATTATGAATACCCGCAAGCCTCTATTCAGTGATAAAAGAGTTCGCGAAGCTTTAGTTCTTGCTTATGATTTTGAGTGGGCCAACCGGATGTTATTTTATAACCAATACCAGCGTAACAATAGTTATTTTAGTAATACTGAGCTGGCGGCAAAAGGAATGATCTCTAAAGCTGAAGAAGCATTGCTGGAACCATTTAAAAGTTCACTGCAGCCTGAGGTTTATGGTAATGCCTGGACTCCGCCCACAACGATACCACCTTCGTCATTAAGAAATAATTTAAAAAAAGCCATTGAACTATTAAATGAAGCTGGATGGAAGTACAAAAATGGTGCTTTACGTAATAGTAAAGGACAGGCTTTTCGATTTGATCTGGTATTGTCACAAAAAGCGTTTGAAAGAATCGCCGCATCCTATGCGCGAAATTTAAAAAAATTAGGCATTACCATGGATTATCGTACGGTTGATTTTGCCTTGTATAAGAGTAAAGTTGAAACCAAGGACTTTGATATGATCGTTTCCAGTTACCCGCAAAGTCAGGTACCTGGGAATGAGTTAATTGGTCGCTGGCATTCGAAAACAGCGGATGTGGATGGCTCTGCAAACTATCCTGGTATTAAAAGTCCAGCGATTGATTCTTTATTAGAACAATTATCTGTCACCACGGACAGAGATGAAATTATTAGTCTGACTCGGGCTATTGACCGAGTACTTCTAAGTGAATTTTACCTGGTTCCACACTGGTATATTTCTACTCATAGAATTGCCTACTGGGATAAATTTGAATTTCCAGATACTCTGCCTGTTTACTTTTCAGCGAAAGGCTGGATGCTTTCAACCTGGTGGTTTAAAGCAGAGTATAGAACCCTTAATTCTACCCTGACTCATTAACAGGTATTTAATAACTCAATGCTTTATTACATACTCAAACGCTTACTTCTTATGATCCCGACTTTATTTGGCGTCATGTTGATCACTTTTTCGATCACCCAGTTTGTACCGGGCGGTCCCGTTGAGCAGTTAGTTGCACAACTGACCGGACAGGATCAAATGACCGAAGCTGGTAGTACTGCCAGTGAATTATATCGTGGTGCAGAAGGTATTGATAAACAACGTCTGGATGAAATTAAGGCCTTATACGGTTTTGATAAACCTGCAAGTGAACGTTTTATTAACATGATGACAAATTATCTGACCTTTGATTTTGGTGATAGTTATCATCATCACCAATCTGTTACTGAGTTAATGGTGGATAAACTGCCTGTTTCTATCAGTCTGGGCATGTGGACATTTTTTATTACTTATCTTACCTGTATCCCCCTTGGAATTGCCAAGGCCGTGAGAGACGGCTCACGCTTTGATATCGTAACCAGCACTATTGTTTTGGTGGGCTATGCAATCCCCGGTTTTGTTCTGGCTATTTTGTTACTGGTATTATTTGGCGGTGGTAGTTTTTTTGATGTCTTTCCTCTTAAGGGACTGACTTCTGATAATTGGGAACAGTTGGGCTGGTTTGATAAAATAACTGACTATTTATGGCATATGGTGCTGCCGATCATTTCATCTGTGATTGGCAGTTTTGCTGTAATGACCATGCTGACCAAGAATAGTTTCCTTGAAGAAATAAGAAAAAACTATGTAGTCACTGCTAAGGCTAAAGGCTTGACTAGTAATCAGGTGCTTTACAAACATGTTTTTAGAAATGCGCTGATACCTCTGGTCACTGGATTTCCTGCTAGTTTTCTGGCGTCTTTTTTTGCCGGTAGTTTATTAATCGAAACCATATTTTCACTGGATGGATTAGGCCTGTTGTCCTATGAATCGATAGTACGGCGAGATTATCCGGTTGTTTTAGGCTCTCTTTATTTGTTTACTCTGCTTGGGCTTTTCACCAAGCTTATTACTGACCTGTCTTATGTCTGGATTGATCCCCGTATTAAATTTGATTCAGGGAATTCTTAAGGATGGGTATGGCTAAGCATTTATCAAATGAGCAATTGATTGAGCTGTCACCTCGACAAAGGGCGTGGCTGCGTTTTAAAAATAATCGACGGGGTTATTATTCACTGTGGATTTTTATTATCTTATTTGTGGTCAGTCTGTTTGCTGAGTTCATCAGTAATGATAAACCTCTGATTATTCAATTTGAGCAGCACTATTACTTTCCACTACTGAATGACTATCCAGAGAAGACATTTGGTGGCGATTTTGCCACCATGACAGATTACAATGATCCTTATATCAAGGATAAGATCACCAAAGAGGGTAATTGGGCGGTTTATCCTCTGAATAATTATAGTTATGATTCGATTAATTATTTTGCCACATTACCCAATCCGGCTCGTCCTTCTGAGCAAAATTTCTTAGGCACCGATGACCGTGGACGGGATGTTCTGGCACGTCTTATATATGGTTTTCGCATTTCGGTTATTTTTGCCCTGGTTTTAACTGCCATTGGTGTGCTTATCGGGATTATTGTCGGCAGTATTCAGGGATACTTTGTGGGCAAGGTCGATTTGGTGGTGCAGCGTTTAATCGAAATATGGAGTTCCATGCCGGAGCTCTATTTACTCATTATTTTTGCCTCTATTTTTAAACCGAGCATTGGTTTACTGGTTGTTTTATTATCCTTGTTTGGCTGGATGAGTTTATCCGATTATGTCAGGGCTGAATTTTTACGTGGCAGAAATCTGGATTATGTTCAGGCCGCACGTGCTATGGGAGTTTCCAATGTTGCCATTATGTTTAAACATATTTTGCCTAATAGTATGGTTCCAGTACTCACTTTTCTACCTTTTCGTGTCAGTGGGGCCATACTGGCATTAACCAGTCTGGATTATCTTGGCCTGGGTGTACCACCTTCCACTCCCAGTCTGGGAGAGCTGCTTTCTCAGGGTAAAGACAATATTGAATCCTGGTGGCTGTCAATGACGACATTCTCTGTATTGGTTGGTACATTGGTGTTGTTAATATTTATTGGTGAAGCTTTACGTGAAGCTTTTGATACCCGGCGCGAATAACTGATATGAATAATGAAGTGAATAAAAACTCTAAGGTTTCTGCAAATACAATTCTTGAAGTAGCTGATCTGAGTGTTGGTTTTAATACTCTGGCGGGTCATATTAATGTCGTTAGAGATATTAATTTTTCAGTTAAATCCGGTGAAACCATGGCGCTGGTGGGTGAGTCTGGTTCTGGAAAATCGGTCACTGCCATGTCTGTTTTACGTCTTCACGATGAAGAAAAGGTTGAGTATTCATCGGGTTCTGTTTGTTTTCGTGGTCAAGATCTGCTAAAGGATGAAGAGGCAATAAAAAAAGTACGTGGCAGTGAAATCTCAATGATTTTTCAGGAGCCGATGACATCATTAAATCCGACGTTTACTGTGGGTACTCAAATAATGGAGCCTATGCTCATCCATAAAGGCATGAGTCGAACAGCTGCAAAAAAACGCGCCATAGAATTAATGGAGCTGACCGGTATTCCTGAGCCGCATTATCGCTTTGATGCATTTCCGCACCTGTTATCTGGTGGTCAGCGGCAGCGCATGATGATCTCCATGGCTCTTGCCTGTGAGCCGAAACTACTGATTGCCGATGAACCGACAACCGCTCTTGATGTCACAGTACAGCTGCAGATTTTGCTGTTATTAGAAAAATTAAAAAAAGAATTTTCAATGGCTGTGTTAATGATCACTCATGATCTTAATCTGGTAAAACGTTTTTCTGATCAGGTTTGTGTGATGCAGGATGGCAATATTGTCGAGCAGGGGAATGTAAAAAGCTTATTCGATGATCCTCAGCATCCCTATACCATAAAATTACTCAATAGCGAGCCTGAACGTATCATTCCTGAGGGCGAAACGGATAGTTTGCAGGATAAACCTCAACTTATGTCCGGTCAGCAATTGAAATGCCACTTCAGCTCAAGCAAGGGTTTTTTTAAGCGTACACGGACTACAATTAAAGCAGTCGATAATATTGATCTGTTTTTAAGAGAAGGTGAGACATTAGGTATTGTGGGTGAGTCCGGCTCAGGTAAATCAACTCTGGGACGATGTTTATTAAGGCTGGAAAATTGCAGCGGAGATATTTATTTTAATAATGCACAAATTGATCAGCTGTCACATACTGCACTGCGCCCATTAAGAAAAGAATTTCAGGTAGTTTTTCAGGATCCTTACTCTTCTTTGTCACCAAGAATGACTATTGAACAGATCATCGGGGAAGGTTTGAAGATACATTTCCCTCATCTGGATAAGGCACAAAGGCGAGAAAAAATTAAAAAAGTGCTGCTTGAAGTGGGCTTAGATGAGGATATTCTGTGGCGTTATCCCCACGAATTTTCCGGTGGTCAGCGACAAAGAATTGCCATTGCACGTGTTGTAATTCTTGAACCAAAACTTATTTTATTAGATGAACCCACCAGCGCTCTGGATGTTTCTGTGCAAAAACAAGTATTGGTTTTACTCAGAGAACTGCAACAGCGTCATAAAATTTCGTATTTATTCATAACCCATGATCTTAAAGTCATTGAAGCGGTTGCACATCGCATTATGGTAATGAAAAATGGTCAAATTATTGAAACCGGGGAAACCAGCCAGATTTTTAATGAACCTAAAGAAAACTATACTCGAAACCTTTTGACTGCATCATTATTTAAAAATGAAGCGGAGATAAAAGGGACTGCTTGAATAGTTACAAAAATTATAGAATAAATGGTAAAAAACCATACGTTTATGTTATATTGAAAAAAAATTTTTAAAATCAAACGTTTTAAACCCTATTATAATAAAAAAGCATTAAAAACACTTAAAACGCCTATCTGGATGATGGAAAACCATAATATCTTTTGACAACATTTTTAGTTTTGTTTTATATAAATCATAAAATTGGAGAATAATTTTGCTTAAGAATCTCTTTGCCTTAATTGGCTTAGTTGCAGTCATTGCCGCTGGAATCCTTTATCTGAATGTTAAAAATACCCTGAGTGAGTTTGACCCGGGTGCAGCAGATACCTATATAGAACTGTTTACTAATATTTTGGAAACAAAAGATGCTGCGAGTGCAACAGTCTGGCGTTTTGAAGTTGAAGAAGGTTTAACCGCTGAAGATGTTGAAAAAAGCTTAAAAATGATTGCTAATGAGCTTAATATTGCAAATGTGGGTGAGTTACCTTTATCAAAGGACATTGCTGCTCGTTCAGGAAAAGATTACCGCTTTGTTAAAATTTTCCTTTTCTGCAACTCTTTAACTGCGGCACAGATGCTGGATTATAATGATGCTTTCTCAGCTTATTTACCTTGTCGGATTAGTCTGGTTGAAGATAAAGCCGGTAAATTATGGCTGTATAGTTTGAATATGGATCTTATGATTCATGGTGGTAAACCTTTGCCTCCTGCTCTGAAAGAAGAAGCGGAAGCTGTCAAAACCATTATTCTTGAAGTTATGGAGCGTGCAGCAGAAGGGGACTTCTAACTATCTGCTTCTAACTTATTGAGTTTTTTCAGGGCAGGCGGCTTAGCCTGTCTGTCCTGACTTTCATCTACCCTAGATTTTTTGCCGTAGTAATATTTTTAATATCACAGCTAATTTCCTGCCTCTTCGGTATAGTAACACCCGGTGCTGTCAAAGTACCGCCAAAGACCTTGCCTCCTTCTTCCAATAAGGCTCCTAAAAAACGTCCCTGATAGTCACGTATGCCATGAGGTGTATTAATGCGAATGGGTTTGTTGTCAGGACGGTAGTCCATCATAATATTGGCAAAAGCTGCACTTTCATTTTGAAAATAAGAAAATTGATAGGGGCCATGTATCAGAAAACAATTTTTTTCAACCACAGTGCGATATAAAACAAGATCATGCATAAGCCAGCTATTATCATCAACGACAGAGTATTCAAGTTTAGCTCCATCATGTAATTGTACATTTTTTCCAATAACACTATAGCGTACTACACAGTGTGCACCAATACGGCAGCCTTCACCAATAACAGAACCTTCAATGACTGCAGTATGATGGATATCAGCCCGGGGGTGGATCTGTTTCCACGCAAGTGATAATTTTTGTTTCAAATTGATTTTTCTTCGGGATAATAAAACCTTTAACCAGAGCATGGGTGAGCGTATTATTTGTTTTCTTAAGCAATAATTTAATTGGGAAAAAAGTGCAATTTGATTAGCAAAAAGGCTGTCATGATCACAACTGAAAGGTATAAGAAGTGCCAGAGGTGTGTTATTTAAATCGGGTTTAGTGAGTGCCAGAGGATAAATAATTGAAGTGCTTAGCTCATTGAGAGTGATGTTTAATGTTTCCTGTTTGTCTGTGTCTGCATTGTTATGGATTGATGCTTTTGTCGCTGTTACGGGCAGCTCGATCAGACCATTTTTATCAAGATAAATATTATGACTATAATAATCACGTATTGCCTGAGGTGAAAGTCTGAGCTTAAAGTTTAACTGTCTGGAACTTCCCTGATAAGAATCTATTGCCTCTTTTATGGCATTAAGACCCGTTAGATCAAATAATAAATTATCACCCAGAGTAACCGTCCATTGATTGTTTGTTTTATGCCTGGTCTGAATTATTGAATGGTATCCGGTGATGTTATTGACTATGGATAGTGCTTCTTTATGTGCCTGCTGAACGCTTTGACAAAGTAAGCTGCGTTGTTCAAGTGCCGGACAAATAGCATCCTGAAGGAATATCATGCAGCTTCAACTTGTTGTTTTCTATTGAATGAACGGTGACTAATTTGCCAAATTCCAGTAAATAAAATAAGCAGGGCAATCCACTGGTAGAAACCAATACCGAAATAAATACCAGCGATCTGTTGTCGCCAGAATTCCAGAGAAAATCGAAGCAGGCCATATAATGCAAAGACAATAAAGAGTCGTCGTCCTGAAAATAAATTCTTAGTGTGTAAATATTGAATCAGGAAAAAAATACCGAAAAGGCCAAAGGCTTCAAAATATTGTACGGGTATACGTAATAATCCATCACCAAAATGCATTCCCCAGGAGGCTTGTTTACCATAACAGCAGTGTTGAAATATGCAGCCTATACGGCCAATAGCCATTATCGCAATGGCACCTCGGGCAAAACCATCACTGGTATCATAATGAATAAGTGTTATTTTTTTATAGATTGCAACAAATAAAAAAGAACAGAGAATTCCGCCCATGACGGTCTTTGGGGTGATGGGCACAGACCAGGCAAGCTGTTCAACAAAACCGCCGGCAAAAAAAGCCGGTATAGCTGAACCAATGAGAGCACCAAAAAAAGCGATTCCAAGTATGCTCCAGCGCTGTGTTGCTGTTATGAGCCATTTACTGGAGTCTTCCCGAACCAGCCAGCCGCCAGCCAGCATTGCAATAATGACAAAAAACTGATAGCTCAGACGACTGCCGGAACCGAGAATGTCATGATGATGGATGAGGTTGAATTCCATTCTATTTCCATTTCTATTTACGCATGGTTTAAATCATACACACAACAAAGAGTGCAACCAGACCCAGTGCCGTAATGGACAGGGCTGCTAAGAACAAATACCAGATGATCAATAAAAATGATGACAGGATGCTGCCATTATTGTGTTGTCGGGAATTTGTTTGCTTATTACTATTATTGTTATTTGGTTCAGGCTTGATTTTATTCATGTTTTGTCCATTAAGATTTCCATGCATGGATTGACTAAATGTGGATATTTTATTCGAGAGCTATTGTTCTCTAATGACAGTTGATCCCAACTTAAACCCGGTTTTTGATGATGTTCCCAGTGTAGCCCATTATTAAAAAAAATGCAGTTATACGTTTTGTTAGCATAAGTACATATAGTATTAGTTCCATCAGGTGGATGCTGGCCATAATTATGTAAGGCAGAAAATGCCCAGCCCAGATAAGTTAGTGTAAAATAAAGTAGAAATGCTTTTAAACTGATCAATGCCAGGACAAAGTAAAAACCAATAATGGCTATTTTTTGCGGGCCTATACGAGATTTAATTTGTTTAACATTGTCCATGTCCTTATCAAAAGGTTCTGCTTCATGAACTGCTATTGAAAGTTGTCGTAACCAGCCAAAAGTATAACGGCAGGCTGAATAGGCTTTTTTTTCATTATTTACCAGGTACCAGGTTGTTGAAAAATCTTTCAGACTATTAGAATGGGTATGGTGATTGAAGTGATGGACTCGATAGCCGTCAAAGGGCAAACCCAATAGGAGTGAGTAGAGAATATGGGTACTGGTCGAGTACTCATCTTTAAAATGGACACATTCATGAAAAAAAATGTGAATACTAAAACTTAATAAAACACCTGCAATCAATATAAAAAGCAAAGATAAATACATAGGGCTGGCCCAAAGAGCTGCAATAAAAAAAATAAATTCCAATAGAGGAAATAGAGCGAGCTTCCAGGGAAATAGCGGTTTATTATTCATGAGTTTCAAGGGCGCTCAGAGACAAAAAAGCTGTTTCTAAATCAGCGATTAAATCCTGACTATTCTCCAGACCAAAGCAGAGCCTTACCAGATCAGTATTAATTCCCATTGCCGTTTTTTCACTATCACACAGTGATGCATGGCTGCCTGACCAGGGCTGAGCGACCATTGAACTGACGCAGGCCATACCGGTACCGGTATCAAAAAGTGTTAAAGATTGAATAAACTGAGCATAACTGTGTTGATGCTCTTCACTGAATTGGAAAAATAAAATACCACCATAGTCTCGTAACTGTTGTGTTGATTTCTCGGGGTAATAAATAATTTTGATCTCATCACGTGTTTTTAAAAAATGATACAGGCTCTGAGTGGTTTGAACATGCTCACGCATGCGCAGAGGGAATGTGTGTAAGCTTCGACGTAATAACCAGGCACTATTGGGATCCAAAATAGCACCGGAATAAAAACGTGTTTCAAGCAGTGCTTCGGCTAAGGTATCATCATTCAGCGCAATAAAGCCGCCCATAACATCACTATGTCCTGAAATATATTTAGTGGCACTGGCCAGCGAAATGTCGGCACCGCAGTCTAAAGGATTTTGAAACAAAGGGGTTGCCCAGGTATTATCTACGACGATTAATGCCCCCGGTGATTTCCCCCTGGCAATATCAGACACTTCTTTTATTGGTATGGTTTTTAAAAAAGGATTGGTGGGTGTTTCAAATATGACCATTGATACATTGTCAGGAATATTTTCGCGTCCGGAAGGTTCAGATAAATCAACAATAGAAAGTGTTATCCCCATGTGCTCAGTATATCGTTGAAAGAGCTTATAACTGCATCCATAAATATACTGGTTAATTACCAGATGGTCGCCTGGGTGAAGCTGTTGGAGAACCAGCATAATTGCTGACATTCCTGTTGTTGTGCTGATAACATGCCGGGCTTTTTCCAGCAGTGCCAGAGCCCCTTCAAATTCAACATTATTCGGATTGCTTTTACGAGTATAAAAATAGGGTGAGTCTGCAGTAAAAGCACTGTTTTGATAGATAGGTGTTGCAACAGGGTGAGTTTCTGCATTATTGATCCTAAAATGCAGAGCTTCTGTTTCCGGATGTGTTTTATTCATTTTGTTTTCTATCTATCTGTTTGTTTTGTTTTTTATCTTATGAAATTAAGTCTTATAAAATCTGGTCTTATAAAAGTTAGTCTTATAAAGTTTAGCCTTATAAAATTTAATCTGATATAAGCGGCATTATCTGTTGTTCTGATGTACATGAATACGTAGGATAATGAGCCCGATCTAATAATGCCAGAGCTTGATACTGGCAATCTGACTCCCAGCTGATCACCACCCCGGTCTCAGAAGGATGCTGACGTGAAATAATAAAACGCTCAAGTCCATGTGACAAGGTTTTTTTAATACCATGATTATAACCAATAGAACGAATAAATAGAGTATCACTTGCACCTTTAGCATCAAGTTGCAGGATGTGAATGCTTTGAGCTTCTTCATGCCAGTGGATTATTATTTGTTTTTTCTTAGTGTCTTCAGTATGGCCTCCTCCTTCTTTATCAAAAGTAGATGTCTCCATGCTGAAGGAAGGGAAGGTTAATTCAGGTGAGGATGATAATGGTCTGATGATAGAGGAGAGAGTGCCGCATTGACAGCAGTGTGAATGTTCATCCAGATTAATTGCATTAGCATGCAGTCCATAACGCTGCACCAGAAGTACGCCGCATTGCTGGCAAAATGTATCATTTAACCCTGCGTCCAAAGTATTCCCAAGGTAGATATGCTTCAGGCCTTTTGAATATGCAAGCCTGCGTGCCTGTTTGAGGCTGGAGACGTCTGTTCGGTTAACTTGTTGGTATTGATAAGCAGGATGGAAGGCAACAAAATGCAGAGGTATCTCGGTGCCCAGGTTTTTTAATACCCAGTCAATTGTCTGGATAATATCCTCATCTGAATCGTTTAATTCGGGAATGAGGAGTTGACTGATCTCGAGATGTTTATCTGATGCTGCAACTTGTTTAATTCGCTCAAGTACCGGCTGAATTCTGGCCTTCGTGTGTTTCTGATAAAATTTGTCATTAAGTGATTTTAATGACAGACTGAAAATATCTATACATTGCAATAACTCTTCAACGGGTTTCTGTTCAATATAAAAAGCTGACTTATAAAGTGTTTTAATTCCATGTTGCTGTGCCAGGGTGGAAGTTTCAATAATAAACTCGTGCCAGACAACTGGATCATTATATGTCCAGGAGATCATTGGGATATTATTTTTCAGACATATTTCTACCACTTCAGCAGGACTATAATGTCGTACTGCCTGAGGATCAAGATGCTTTATCTGAGAAGTTTCCCAGTTCTGGCAAAAGGAACACGCCATCATGCAACCGATATTACCCATACTCAGAATTCGGGTGCCGGGACTAAAGTGATTGACTGCTTCTGTTTCAATCACTTCTTCAGTTGCTGCCAGTGAGAGTCCGAAATTAAATGTTTGAAATTTCCCTTCAACAGTGCCGCGTACACCACAAAAACCCATGCGATTATTTTTTGGCTGACAATGACGTGGGCACAAGCGACATTCTGCCCGGTCCAATTTAAAGGGTTGCCAGTGTTGTGCCGGTCTTCCCTGTTTAGCCTGCCATTTATTCTGTGTCATAATCTAAATCAAGCCGTGGTTTAGCTTTTTTTATCTGTTTAAAAAACAGCTTGTCAAAGAGATGTTTCTCATTGCTGTCTGAACAGTGAACAAAGATCTGTTTAATGGCCGTAAGACAATCAAGTCCTGCATAATAATTAGCCATTTTTACAATGCCATTTTTCTGCAAGGCAGTCTTTCGATATGACTGCCATTGGATGTGTAAGGGCAGCTCTTGTAATTGTGTTTGTGGCAGCTTAAGTGGAGCAGCTGCCTCTTTTCCAGTGATCCGCTCAGAGTCTCTTTCGGTAAATAACGGCATGGTTTCTGTTTCAACGTAAACAAGTGTTTTGCTGTGTGCCAGAGACAGGTGCCGTAAAGCTTCCCATGGCTCCAGAGCAATCAGAATATCCAATTGATTATGGGGAATTCCCGGACCCAATACGGCTAGTTTCTGTTTACTGATCCGGAACTCTGCATAAACACTGCCTAATGATTGTGCACCACCTTTATGAATAGTGAACTGACAGCCGTAACCGGACTGGTAAAAAAAATCAGCCAGTACCAGAGCAAGACTATTAATGCCTTGTCCCCCAATACCAGAGATAATAAGATTGCAGATTGTTTTATCCTGCATGGCAATCATCAACCTCAATGGCATTATTTGGACAAACATCTAAGCAGGCTGCACAACGTCGACAGCGATGGAGATCAATCTCCAGCAGTTTTTGAGCAGTCAGTATAATAGCAGGGCATTGCAGTTGTTCATAACACAAAGAGCAATTTTTGCAGAGTTCATTGTGGATAAACAGCTTACGTTCTTTAAAACGTCTCAGAGCCTCTGGATTGGGTTGTAGAGCACAATCTCCCTGTACCCAGATGACTTTTACGCCATGAAGTTTTGTTGCTTCTTTAATCGCTTGGCTGGTTTGTGAAGAAACAAAGGCATTGACTGTAAAAATATGTTCGACACCAATAGCTTCCAGTAATTTTTCCAGATCAACTTTCCCCGTTGATGTTGGAGAATTTTGATGCCCGGTCATTGCGATACTGCGGTTATCAAAAATTATATGAGTCAGGTTGATTTCATTTTCAACAGCACTTTGCAGGGCAATTAATCCGCCGTGAAAAAGGCTGCCTTCACCACCGGTAGAAACCAGATTTTGTTCAGGCAGCAAGTGAGCAATACCCTGAGATATGCCGATACCAGCATTCATGCATAATAGCCAGTCTGTACGATGTGGCGGCAATGATGAACAGCCAATATCCCCGCCAATAATTCCGGTTGAAGTTTGCAGATGGTCTCCCTGCTCTAGTCTGATTTCATCAAGCGCCTTGTCTATACCATAAAAAGAGGAACGATGTGGGCAACCTTCACAAAAAGTACCAGGGCGCTCAGGGCAGTTAATATGAATATCCAGCTTGTTATCATTATTGATTTCTTCTGCTAAGCAATTAAATTCTTTAGCCAAATATTTCCTGATCAGATCATCATTCAGCTCTCCCCAGATTGGAAATAGATCTTTTCCCTGAACCGTGCACTGGATCAGACCAAAAGCTTCTCGCTTGATCATGGTTTCCAGAAACCCATCCTGATCTTCAATGATAATAATCTTCTGTTTGTTTTGTGCAAAATTAATAAAGCAGTTTATATTTAAGGGGTAGGTTAATTCAATATTGAGCAAGTGTATTTTATCAGTCAGATCTAATGAGCTAATGATTTCATAACAAATACTATAACTGGCTCCCCGGGTGACCACACCAAAGCTTGCCTCAGGGTTAAAATGTGTGCTGAAATGATCAGTTGATTGCTGCTGAAATTTTTTCAGGCGAAGAATATGCTGACGATGATTTTTTATTGCTCTTTTACCAACATTAATTAATGTATCAGGATCTTTTTGAAAACTAAACTCAGGTAAAGGGGCATTTTTGATTGTTTCAGATGGATTGCGTGATATAAGACTGGATTGATAGGCCAACCTGCCCGGTACAAAGATCAAAATTGGCAGCCGGGATTGCTCTGAAAGTTCAAATGCCTGCTGAACAAAATGATACACATCCTGTACTGTAGCCGGCTCTAATAATGGTAAATTAAATTGTGGTGCATACCAATGGACATCCTCTTCCCCGGTACTGGTGCGGGCGCCGGGATCAGTGCCTACGACAATCACCATACCGCCCTTTATTTGTGTGACAGCGGAATAGTTCAGCGGATCTGCAGCAATATTGAGCCCCACATGTTTCATTATCAATAATGAACGTGCACCACAAAGACTCGCCCCCATAACAGATAAAGCTGCTATATGTTCATTTAGTGCGTGGTTGATAATGTATTGATGATTTGATTCTTCTAAGACATTAATAACACGATTAACTGGCGAGCCGGGGTAGTGGGAAATATAGTTAACCCCGGCATCTTGTGCGGCCCAGGCAATAGCATCATTGCCATCTCCGAATCGTGTGTTACTCATTAATACCTACTTCCTTAAGCTGCTTATGTGCCTGTTGAAGATCATTAATATCATCGGGGTGAAAGTCTGCTTTGATATAGGCCAGTAAAGACTGTCTCATTTGTCTTTTGATGGAGCCGAATTGTTTACTGAACTGGCGCTTAAACTGAAAACTTTTAAGCAAAGAAATTCTATCCTGATGCAGCAGCATGAGAGTGCTGAGAGTTGACCATAAAAGCATGTCCAGAGATGTCATAAAAAATGCAAGCAGCCGGGTAGGGTAGTTGACTCCAACTGTTTTCATCACATCAAATGCAACACTTCTATGTTCCACTTCTTCGGCAGAGTGCCAGATGATAAGTTTCTTCATGGTGGGATGCATCCCATGAAATAATTCCGGGTTAGTGAAAACGATGTGGGCAATAGTGGCAGTATAATGTTCTGCGGCTGCAGTGAGTGCGATACAGAGTTTAGGTGTTGCCATCCGTTCTATCATTAAAGCATAGCGCTTATAATAGCGTAAAAAACGATCAATTTTATAGCCCTGTCGCTCAAGCACTTTAAAGTAATCTTCATGCGCTTGTGCGTGTAATGATTCCTGAGCACTGAAAACTATAACTTGTTGCAATAATTTTGGGTCATGGATTTGTGATCTGAAATAATTCACTGAACGAACAAAAAAGCGTTCAAATTCAGGAAACAGCAAATTATAGCCGTTAAAATTGTGGGTAATGACCGGGTTATCGCAAAACCAGTATTGAGGTATATTACTTTTGAAATCAAATTCAGGGTGACGAATTTTTATACCATGTTTTAGCGTTGTATCAGTGTCCATATTGAGTATTTGAGCTCCATTTATACTGTATTGCCTATTCGAGATAAATACTCTGCTTAAAACATGAAGACTAATCTAATTAGAGAGCAATTGTTTAAATCGATCCTCTAAGTCTGCATCCTGTGAATAGTTATTCAGGCTATACCATTCTAACTGTAATTCCAGATCAGTTATAACGCTTGTATTGGAATCATCACTTCGATTACTGCCAAGATTTGAATTAAGTAAATCAACTTGCATTTCCATGCGTGATTGTTGAAATTCAGCGGGTGTTTCTTTAGCAAGTAAAATCTCATATTTGAGACAGAAATGTTGTTTAGCTGTAATTTCGGCCTGTATTTGAGTACTTTTATCAGTCACGATAGATTTAAGTGAATTATTAAAACGTTTGCTCAGTTGAAATTTATTCACCTTGTCTTTGTTGAGAGCTTGCCAGTGCTGGCTGAACTCGTTGATTGCTTCTTCGCTTGTATCGGTTGAAGCTTCTACCTTTGTACATAATTCAGCTTCCTGGGTGATCTGAACCAGTAATTGTTTTTCCAGTTCAATGTTAAGGCTTTTTATTTTTTCCTGGTAGACTTCCAGAGCAAGGGCATAGCGTTTATTGACTTCTTTACTCAAAGATCTGGATTGAGAACCTAGCTCGAACCATAGGTTTTTTATGTCAAGAAAGGCATTTTCAAGGTCCTTTTTATTCAGAGGCTGTTGATTAAGCGCTTCTAAATTTTCACATATAGCTTCTTTTTCTCTTAATTTTTCTGTGTTGACTTTATTTTTCTGCTCAATGTTTTCCTGACGTTTATTGAAAATGATATCACAGGCACCACGGAATTTTTTCCAGAGCTTATTTCTTTGATAAGAAGATACAGGACCAATTTTTTTCCAGTCGGACTGATAAGCTTTTGCACTATTAATAGCATCATTTAAATTATCTTCAACTATGTCTTCTAATGCTTCGACCTTATGGATGAGATCATAAAATTTATCCTGATTAACCTGCCAGACTTTTTTAAGCTCATCACGAATGATTTCAATTGACTTGTCAAACCGGGCATTGATATTACGATGATGTTTTCTATCAACAAAACCAATGCTGCCCCATTCTTTTCGGGCTTGTCTGGTGATTTTATCAACCTGAATCCAGTCAATTGACTGATTAACCTCAAGCTCTTCTTTAGAAGGCCATTGCATAGTTTTTATATAGTGCTCTAACTGCTCGCAGAGTGCCTGTTTAGCCTTGAGGTTATCAAGACGTTGTTCATTCTGTTTATCAATATAAGGCTTACATTGCTCATAAGCATGATTGCATGCATTGTTAAAACGTTGCCACATTTCTTCCTGTGTATGGCTGTGCATTGATTTCCATTGTTTTCTGAAGTCTTTAACCTGTGAAGTAATATCGGTGTATTCAGTCTTAAAGTCATTGGAATTATTTATTTGTTCAGCAAGCTGTTCAGCTTTTATTGTTAAATTTTCACGTTCATGATCATGTGCCCAGTTACGCCAGGCGGATAAATCACCAAGCTGAGAATGTATTTTTTGCAGGCTATTCTGATGCTTTGATTTTTCAATATTCGAAATAAGATCGGATTTGTCAATTAGTTTAAGTTCTTGCTTAAGTAATTTTTCAGCCTGGGATACTAATCCTTGCTCTATTAATGATTTAATTTTATCCGTTTTAGTGACTATTGTTTCATTAAAGTTTTCTGCTTTTTTCTGTTGAATACTTAGCTGTTCCTTGAGGGTCACAATAGCTGTGTTAAACCTTGTTTGGAATTGAGCTAATTTTTCTGATTGATCAGAATGATCAGAGTCTGAAGCCTGATATACGTTGTCAATCTGATGTTGAAATTTATCTTGTATTGCTGAAATGGATTTTTCAAAAATAACTCCGGGTTTACTGAGCATGTTTTCACATTGTTCTGCCAGACTCTGAATTATTTTCAGGCTGTCATCACCTGTTTTGTTTTCAAAAAAAGTTTTTTCATCAGCAAGATTGAGGATTGATTGAAACTTTGAATTATAGTCTGATATGACATCTTCATGGGTCAGGCATTTTATAACCTCGTCCCACTCCCGGCCAAGATTAAGTATGGTTTTTTCACTTGTTTTTATTGCTTCCTGTTCAGCATTATCAGGATCCTGATTTTCTCTGGCGTTAAGCAAGTCATCAACAGCGTTTGATAAATTGTTAAGAAGGGTTTCAAGAGTTTGAATGGCGTCCTGTTCTTTTTTCAGCCTCAATTCAAGCTCATCCATGCTGATAATGATACTGGAACAGATATTATGATAACGTTCAGTTGTTTGCACATCAGCAAAATTTTGAATTTCACTCCAACGGGCAACATAGTTCTCGAATGTTGATTTTTCCTGTAAGAGAAGGTTGCGTTTTTGTAATTTGTCCAGTTTATTACAGATCTCAACCACTTCTTTGGCTAATAGTGCAGGGCGAGCTTCGTCTTCAATAATATGATCAAGTTTTGTTTTTACAATTTTATAAACACGTTTATCTTTACGCCTTGATTGTTTTGTGACCCGTTCCAGAGTTGAACGTTTTGCTATTTGTTGTGCTGCAAGTTGTCGAATATGCGGACTGTCATCTGAAAGGGCAATATTACCTAATAGAGGATCTCTGCTGACCTTTTTAATAGTAATTTCCCTTAGTGAGGCTTCATCTGCATTGGCTGCAACAAATTCAAGCAGTGCAGAATTACGACTTCCACGGATCATTTTTTCTCTGACATCATAGTCAGGGATTGGGTGTTTTAAACCAGAGATGAGTTGAAAGAGTCGGTTCTGCGCAGCTTCTTTAACTGTGCCATTGGTACCTTTCATAATAATGGTCTGCAGTAAGTCAAGGTCACTGAGTTTATTGGCTGCAATGGCACGAATGGATTCTTCTGAATCATTCATGGCAATATTGCTTAAAGTTTCCTGCTCACTCACAGGCAATTCCTGAACAGCTTTTTTTCGAACATCAGGATTTCGACTTTGCCATTTATCTTTAGTAAATGAGGCGAAAAAGGGTTTAAAGAATTTGTTTAATACATTTTCTTTTTTAACCATGAGAAAATACCTTGAATTGTCTTGTGTATATAAAAAAAATAAGCCCAGACCATTTTGCCTGATGAATCCATCTGGTAAATGGTCGGAAGAGTAATATTATATTACTTAGGATAACGTTTTTAGTTTTTCAAGCTGTTCAGTTAAAGTGTTGAGCTTACTTTGAGCATCGGATAATTTTTTGCGTTCAAGAGCAACCACATTTTCAGGTGCACGACTGATAAAATTTTCATTTGATAACTTGCCTTCAAGGCTTTTAATAAAACCCTGGTTATTTTTAATTTCTTTATCCAGACGTTCTCTTTCGGCATTAACATCAATTAAACCCGCCATGGGAATAAGAACCTGCATTTCCCCAACAAGGGTGGTTGATGATTCAGGTACTGTGTCCTCTTTCTCAAGCCAGGTAATACTTTCTAAACGTGCTAATTTTTTCAGCATTTTTTCGTTATTTAATAAATTTTCTTTATCGAGTGCTGAACCATTTTGTAATAAAACATTGAGAAGTTTCCCCGGTTTTATATCATAACCGCTGCGGATCTGACGGACACCCAGTACAAACTGCTGTAGCCAGCTCATCTCTTCCAGAGCAGATTGATCGATGATATCATTGTCTGGAGCAGGGTAGTCCTGCAACATGATAGTATCTTCTGTAATACCTGCTAATGGTGCAACCCGTTGCCAAATCTCTTCTGTGATATAAGGCATAATCGGATGAGTTATACGCAGAAGATTCTCAAGAACATGTACCAGAGTATAGCGTGCTCCCAGTTGTTGGGCAGAATTTAAATCATTTTTATTTGAACTGTTTTTATTTGAGCTATCTGCACTCGAACTCAGTACTGATTTAGAAAGTTCCAGATACCAGCCACAGTATTCATTCCATGTAAACTCATAAATTGCTTTGGCTGCTAGATCAAGGCGGTAGGTGTTGAGAGAATCAATGACTTGTTTTTTAGTTTCCTGAAGACGGGAAAGGATCCATTTATCAGCAAGACTGAAAACCATCTCATTATTTTTTTCTTTGCCGCCGATACCACAGTCATGACCTTCGGTGTTCATCAGTACATATCGTGAGGCATTCCATAGTTTGTTGCAAAAGTTACGATAACCTTCAATTCGTCCCATATCAAATTTTATATCACGTCCAGTGGTTGCCTGGATAGCAAAAGTAAAACGTAAAGCATCGGTACCAAAAGAAGGGATGCCATTTATAAACTCTTTACGGGTAGCCTGTTCAATTTTTTTGGCCATTTGCGGCTGCATCATGCCTTTGGTTCGTTTGTTAACCAGAGCTTCTAGCTCAATGCCGTCAATTAAGTCAATTGGATCAAGGACATTACCCTTGGACTTGGACATTTTGTGTCCGTGAGAATCCCTCACCAAACCGTGGATATAAACTTCTTTAAATGGGACTTGACCGGTGAACTTGAGTCCCATCATAATCATGCGGGCAACCCAGAAAAAGATAATATCAAAGCCTGTCACTAAAACATTAGTTGGATAAAATGTATCGAGTTCCGGTGTCTTTTCAGGCCATCCTAAAGTAGAAAAAGGCCATAAGGCAGAGGAAAACCAGGTATCAAGTACATCGTTATCCTGCTTAAGAATGAAAGAGTCGTCTAACTGGTATTTTTCACGAACGGCTTTTTCATCATGTCCGACATAGACTTTGCCCTCGTTGTCATACCAGGCAGGGATTCGATGCCCCCACCAGATTTGACGGGAGATACACCAGTCTTCAATATTATTCATCCATTCAAAATAAGTATTCTTCCAATTATCGGGTACAAACTTAATATCACCATCCTGAACGGCTTTAATTGCAGGTTCGGCCAGGGGACCGATTTTTACATACCATTGATCTGTCAGATAAGGTTCAATTACAGCGCCCGAGCGATCACCTCTGGGTACCATTAACCGATGATCTTCAATTTTTACCAGTAAATCAGACTGCTCAAGATCCTTAATGATGGCTTTACGGGCTACGTAACGATCCATGCCCTGATATTTTTCAGGAGCATTTTCATTAATAGCAGCATCCACTGTAAAGATATTGATAATGGCCAGATCATGTCGTTTGCCCATTTCATAGTCATTAAAGTCATGTGCAGGCGTAATTTTGACACAGCCGGTTCCAAATTCAGGATCAACATAGTCATCTGCAATAATTGGAATTTCTCTGTCAGTTAATGGTAATTTTATGCTTTTACCAATCATTGACTGATAGCGTTCATCGTCTGGATGAACCGCAACAGCGCTGTCACCGAGCATAGTTTCTGGTCGGGTTGTGGCGACAATCAGTGAACCGCTGCCATCACTCAGGGGATAGCGCATGTGCCAAAAATGGCCATTTTCTTCTTCGGAAAGCACTTCTAAATCAGATACTGCAGTATGTAACACAGGATCCCAGTTAACCAGGCGTTTGCCGCGATAGATTAAATTCTCTTCATAGAGCTGTACAAAAACTTCTTTGACGGCTTCAGAAAGGCCGTCATCCATGGTAAAACGTTCGCGTTGCCAATCCAGTGATGCGCCCATACGTCTGAGCTGTCTGGTAATGGTATTACCGGATTCTTTTTTCCAGTCCCATATTTTTTCGATAAATGCCTCTCGTCCGACATCATGGCGAGTTTGACCTTCGGCATTAATAATACGCTCAACCACCATCTGTGTGGCAATTCCCGCATGGTCAGTACCAGGTTGCCAGAGCGTATTGTCACCCTTCATACGGTGGAAGCGTGTCAGGGTGTCCATAATAGTATCTTGAAAAGCATGCCCCATGTGCAGACGACCTGTCACATTGGGTGGTGGGATCATAATGCAGTAGCTGTCTTTTTTTGAAGTTTGAGCAGAATTTAAATTGGGTGAGAAATAACCATTACTTTCCCAGGTCTCATACCAGCGTTGTTCAATTGCATGAGGATTATATATTTTTTCCATAGTAGCGGCTTTCTCTCAAATAATATTTTTCTGAATAAATGGTCAGAATAAGACGGTAAAATTAGACCTGACATTATAGTCTTATCTCTATGGAAAGGTAATACCTTTATATAAGCAATTTACTAAATGGTGAATATTATTGCTTGAGAAACCACATCAGCTCCTATTACATATTATTGAGTTCGGGTTGCGTAATCCCACTAAAATGATTAAACAGGAGCTGATACTTAGTGCAGGCTATAATTAGGAGCAAACAGTTAGTTGTTCTGTATAGATAAGTTTGGGAAGATATGTTGTTATGTGGACAAGCGGGGCACCCATGCTCCTGAAAGAGAGAAAGCACCTGAACTTTGCTGACCAGGCTTATTTTTTGATTAAGTTTTTAAATAGTTCATTGATCTCGGATTCTATTGAGTCCAGCAGATCAGATTTTAATTCATCTATTCTTATTTCAATCTTTTGTGCCAGTTTTTCTTGTAATTGTGATTTTAATTGCTCCAAATGAGCATTGTTTGATCCGCTCTGCTTAAATTTATGGAGATGTCCCGGTTCAGTGATAGAAGCTACTTTTTCCTCTAACTCTTTGAAAGAATCTGCAAAACCATCCATTTCTAACTGATCATCGTCAAAATCTGAAATATAATCATCGAGATCAGCTGTATTAGAGCTTTCAACAACTAAAGGAGTTGATGGAGAATCATCAATGGGAACAAAGCCTGGTTCACTTTCATCTACCACTGTAATTGTACCAGAGAGCGTCGGTAAATTGACTGGAGATATATCATTATGAATATAGGGAATATCAACTTCCTGATTTGATCTGTCATGCAGATCGGCGTTGTCAGGCTCGACTATTTTAAGTGTGGGGATTATTTCATCACTGATATCAATATCTGAATTATCTTCAGAGTCAGCGATTGCTTTTTTAACCAGTTTTTCCTGGGATTTGACATTAATACCTTCCTTATCAAGAAGTCCTTTAAGATCGCCCATGGCTGATGTAAATCGACTACCTTTATCGTTGTCTTCAGTGCTCACAAGTAGTAATACCAATAATTATTTATGTTGTATGACAGATATTATAAATCATACTTATTTAAAGTATAACCCTGTTGGAGATAAGAACGATAACGATTCCTCGCTATTTCTTTTTCATCGCTCTGTTTTCCCACTAATTCTGCCACCCGCTTAAATTGTTTAAAAAAAACGGGTATTTCTGCTGTTAAATTGATTAATAACTGATTATACGTCTCACTTACTTCACTATTACTAATAATGACAGGGTATGAAAATGTGGATTCATTGTCTGTTTCATTGAGTTGATTTTTGTGGGCAATAAAACTATTTGCTTTAAACGTCCATAAAAGTTCATCCAGTTGATGGGCCTGATCGGCTGATAGAGTATAAATAAATACGGTCATTTTTTGACTGAGTGCTTTTTCACAGAGGCTGCAAACCATCTGGTTAATATTTCTTGGTGAATTTTCACCTAAAATGTAAAAATCAATTTGTGTCATTATGTTATTGGTATCATTGTGTTAACTGTCTAATTGGTCAATGATAAATTGGGTTAGTAAGGAGACCGGACGTCCTGTTGCTCCTTTTTTGGTACCAGATTCCCAGGCAACTCCGGCGATATCAAGATGAGCCCAATTGTATTTTTTACAAAAAGCAGAAAGAAAAATTGCTGCAGTGACTGAGCCGGCTTCTTTACCACCGATATTAGCCAAATCAGCAAAATTACTCTTTAATTGTTCCTGGTATTCATCCCATAAAGGCATTTCCCAGACACGGTCACCTGTTGATTTGCCTGCATTGAGCAACTCATGACCTAGTGGACTGTGATTGCTGTATAAAGCTGCGGCATGTTTACCAAGGGCGACAACACAGGCACCAGTAAGTGTGGCGACATCAATAACAACAGCCGGGTTGAATTTTTCACAATAACTTAAAGCATCGCATAAAATGAGTCGACCTTCAGCATCTGTATTTAATACTTCAATGGTTGTGCCTGAATAACTGGTGACAATATCACCTGGTTTACTGGCCAGACCATCGGGAAGATTCTCTGTTGCTGGTATGACGGCGACGACATTGATTTCAAGTTGTAATTCAGCAATAGCATTCATAGTACCGAGAACAGTGGCCGCACCACACATGTCATATTTCATCTCGTCCATAGCGGCTCCGGGCTTTAATGAAATTCCTCCGGAGTCAAATGTAACCCCTTTACCAACCAGGCATATGGGTGGTGTCGCTGGATCACCATTTAAAAAATTCATAACAATTAATTTTGCCGGTTGACGACTGCCTTTTGAAACAGATAGAAAGGCATTCATGCCCATTTCTTCAAGCTGTTCTTCTTCAATAATTTCTGCACTGAGGTTGGAGTATACCTTACTAAGTGTTTTTGCTCGATCCGCAAGATAAGTGGGGGTACATATGTTACCAGGCATGTTGCCCAGATCTTTGGCTACCTTTATACCCTGGGTGATTGCCATCCCTTCACGGACTGCTTGCTCACCGCCGGCCAGATCGCGACGATTGGGTACAGTCAGAACAATTTTTCTTAAAGGACGTCGTGCGGTATCTTTTTTACTTTTCAGTTGATCAAATCGATACAGTGAATTTTGTGCCGCTTCAATGGCATGGCGAATACGTTGAGAACTATTACAGCCCTTTACCGGGAGTTCCGTCAGATAAAAAACAGCTTCCATTGAACCGGTATCATTAAGAGTACTGACTGCATGGGAAATAATTTTACGGTATTGGGTAAAATTGAGATCGCGTTCTCGGCCGCAACCTACTAATAAAATGCGATCGCATAATGTATTCTCAGTATTATGCAACAATAAAGTTTGTCCTGCTTTTCCTTCTAAATCACCACGGCGGATAAGACTGGAGATATAACCATCAGTCAAATCATCAAGTCTCTGAGCTGAAGGAGTCAATCGTCTTGGTTCATAAACTCCGACAACAACGCAGGCGGTGCGCTGCTTTTCGGGACTTCCGCTTTTTACACTAAATTCCATGCTGGCTCCATAACGGTATAATCAATATTTCTATAAAAAAGGCTGCTGCTTTCAGTCTTTGATTGATAATTATTACTAATAGCTATTTTATTTGTAACTAAATTAAAAAAAGCATGTCAGATAGATTAACTGCTCTCATTATGTATTATGTTTATTTTATTGTAAGATAGAACTCTAATACAGGAGTAGGATGGTCCTACCATCAATACTCGGACAATATAGTTAAAATATATTTATATGAGTAGTTTAACGAAAAACTTAAACAAATCCAGTAAAATATACAATTATATATACAAATGATACCACTAATACGGCGTATAAATGACTTCTTATTGCAAAGGGCGATAGATTGATAATCAGGGATTATGTGATAAAAGAGGTAATAAGGACATTTGCCGGTGTTTTTCTCGTTCTTTTTCTGATTATATTAAGTACTCAGCTGCTTCGTGCGCTTTCCGCTGTTGCTGAAGGTAAAATTGCTATCGATTTTCTTTTTTCTCTCCTGTTCCTCAAAAATATTGCCAGTTTGACACTGATCCTTCCCCTGACTTTGTTTCTATCAATTCTTCTGGCTCTAAGCCGGTTATACAAAGACAGTGAAATGGTTGCTCTTTCTGCTTGTGGAATTGGCCCCGGCACTTTATTAAAAAGTATCTTAATCGTCTTATTTTCGTTTATCTTTCTTGAAATTTCCCTGGCTATGGTACTGGCCCCCTGGGCCAGTAATAAAATACAGCATGCTGAGGAATCCTATAAGGCTGAGGCTGATATCGAACTGATCACACCCGGTCAGTTCAATGTTGCCGATGGTGGGCAACGTGTTTTATATGCCCAGGATATGCCGGGGCCTACTCGATTAACGGATGTTTTTCTGCATGTTGATAATGGTGATACCAGTAGCGTAATGGCATCAAATGGCGCCAATATTATTACTGATAACAGGCAGGGAGCACGCTATATCGTTTTTCAAAACGGCAATCGCTATGATGGTGTGGCAGGTTCTCTGGAATATCGATTTATTAAATTTAAAGATTATGGTGTATTGCTTGAAGGTAAAGCCATGGGCAATGTAATTCTTGACAGAGAATCGATTACATCAGATAAATTGTGGGCCAGCCAGAAATTAAGCCATAAAGTTGAACTTCAATGGCGTATTTCACAGATACTAATGATGATTATTCTTGCTCTACTTGCTGTACCTCTGAGTAAAAGTGCGCCACGGCAAGGACGTTATGCAAAAATGGCTCTGGCTATCCTATTATATGTCGCTTATTCAAACCTGCTTGTTGTGGCAATGAACTGGGTAAGAAAAGGTTTGGTTGATCCCGCTATTGGTATGTGGTGGGTACACCTTATCTTCTTTGTATTATTTTTAGTGTTGTTTATTCGTCAAATGGGCTGGCTTCGTGGTTTAAAACGTAAAACACATGATGTGATCCACTGTCCCAATGAATTTGATGAATTGGTTAATCGTTGAATATTTTAAAACATTGTTTATACACATAAATCAGTATTAATTGAGAAAGAAAGGAAAAAAAATGAAATATCTTACAATGTTATTATTGCTGAGCATCAGCCAGTCAGTATGGGCTAATAAATGTATTGATTTGGTAAAAAGTGAGGATTTTTATGATGCTGCCGATGTCTGTACTGCGATGGCAGAAAAAGGGGAAAGTAATGCCCAGTTTGCGTTAGCTGTGATGTATTATGAGGGTAATGGTGTTATCAGTGATATGGGTAAAGCACAAAAATGGATGCGTGAAGCCGCTCAGAAAAATCATAATCAGGCACAGTATAATCTTGGAATTATGCTGGCAAACGGGCAGGGTGGCAGTTCTGATCTGGTTGAAGCTTATGCATGGCTGAAAATTTCTATGGATAATGGTTATTCCGCTGCTGCTGACTCAGTTTCACAATTAGGTGGAGAATTATCTTCAAGTGAAAAAAAATCAGCCAAAGAAATAATTAAAAAAATTAAGGATGAATATAAAATTAAATAAAGAACTGGAGGTATGATCACTTACTAAACGCCAATATTATGTTATTTATTTATATACATGGGTTTAATAGTTCGCCGCAATCCTATAAGGCTCAGTGTTTTTCACAGTATTTGCAGACTATGCAGCCGCATGATGAGTTTCTTGCTCCGCAACTATCGGACTTTCCCGAACAGGCGATAAGCTTTTTGTCCCGGACGATTGAACAGCATGTTAAATCGTCTCAGGTTGCTTTACTCGGCAGTTCACTGGGTGGATTTTATGCTACCTTCCTTGCTCAGAAATTTGCTTTAAAGGCTGCGCTGATTAATCCCGCAGTTAATCCTCAGGAATTGCTATTGGACTATTTGGGTAAAAACACAAATTATTACACCAACAAACAATATGAACTGACTACGGAGCATATTTCACAGCTGCTACAGATTAATGTTGAAAGGCTGACCTCTCCCAAAAATCTAATGGTCATGCTGCAAACAAATGATGAAGTTCTGGATTATCAACTGGCAGAGAGTAAATACGCCAATTCTCAGTTGAGAATTGAATCAGGCGGTGATCATTCATTCATCAATTTTAAGCAGCATTGTGAGGCTATTTATCGGTTTCTAAATCCCTAATAAAGCTTGTTTCGTTTTGCTTTTTTTGGCACTGAAACAATACGAGTTTGAGTCAGTATATCTTGTATACTGCGATTCTTTTTGTCAATGAGGATCCAGAACAGCCCAATAAAACCGATAATAAAAGCACCGTATTGGTAGGGTGTCGGGAGTATTTTATGAATAGTCAACTGTTGATATACAAATAATGCAGCCAGCCAGGGAGTGCCGGCGATTAATAATCTGAGTAAGGTCTGCACCCAGTTAAGAGTGTTCCCGTCTTCTGTTTCTAAGCGCAGAGACCAGCTTCTGAGGCCCAGAGTTTGTCCTCCATGAGTCCAGAACCAGGCAAAAAAGAACCAGGTAATGAAAAACAGATAACTGTAAAAAATCGGCCCAGAAAATTCTGTGGTGCTGAGATTGTTCTTATTGGTGGCATCAACCCCAATAAGCATTTGCGCGGGGATAATATAAATAATGACGGCCAGCAGCCAGACAGCACTGAGCAGCATAAAGTCATATACCCAGCAGCCTAATAATTTGAAAAAAGAAGCTGCAGGCCGATCTTTGGGCTCAACAGACAGATTTTCGGTAAAGCTTTGTTTTTTCTCACTCATTTTTAGTGCTCTGAATAGAATATCTGACCTGACACAGGTACAAATCATAATAAAAATAAAATTCTCAATTTTATTTTACTTTTTTTCTTAAAAATTAAATAGTGTTCACCCTAAAATGCTCAGTTTTTGCTAGAATATCAGAATTATCTGTTATTTTTCCTCATTATCTTTAAAGAGAGATCTGTAAATGTTTATTCTGCGTGGCAAATCTGCCTTATCACCCTTTAGAATTGAAAAATTATTACACAAACTGCGCGCAGTTGTACCTGGCATACAGGCAGTGACCAGTCAGTATATCCATTTCATTCATTCAAATAATCCTCTTAAGCCAGCACAGCAAACAGTATTAGAACGGATCCTGATGTACGGTGCTCATTCAAATGAAATCACTTTTACCGGGACTGAAATTCTAGTGGTGCCACGTATTGGTACAATTTCGCCATGGGCCAGTAAGGCTACTGATATCGCCCACAATTGTGATTTAAAAGACATTAAACGTATTGAACGAGGTATTTTGTATACGATCGATATACCGGGTAATCTGAATTTGACCGAACTGCATCGGGATGAACTGGCTCAAGAATTACATGACCGAATGATTGAAACTTGTTTTTACGATATTGAACAGGCTCAGGCTTTGTTTGAACAACACCATCCTGAAGCGCTGACCAGTGTTCATATTCTGGAACAAGGGCGTTCAGCTCTGGTTGATGCCAATGTTAAACTGGGTCTGGCATTGGCAGAAGATGAAATTGATTATCTGGTTGAAAACTTCACTCAACTTAAGCGCAACCCGACTGATGTTGAGTTGATGATGTTTGCCCAGGCCAACTCTGAACACTGCAGGCATAAAATATTTAATGCAGACTGGACCATTGACGGCACAGCGCAGGACAAATCGCTGTTTTCGATGATACGAAATACCTATCATCAGAATTCAGAGGGCATTCTATCTGCCTATAGTGATAATTGTGCTGTCATTAAAGGTTTTAATGTAAAGCGCTTTTACCCCATCAGCAATACCTCAGAGTACAGCTACTCACAGGAAGACAGTCACATCCTGATGAAGGTAGAAACACACAATCATCCAACGGCTATCTCACCATGGCCTGGTGCAGCGACTGGTGCGGGAGGTGAGATTCGTGATGAAGGAGCGACAGGGCTTGGTTCAAAACCAAAAGCAGGTTTAAGTGGTTATTCTGTCTCTAACTTAAAAATAACTCACTCAGTGCAGCCCTGGGAACAGGATTACGGCAAACCTGATCGCATTGTTTCTGCTCTGGACATTATGCTTGATGCTCCCATTGGTGCAGCTGCATTTAACAATGAATTTGGTCGGCCTAATATTTGTGGTTATTTCAGAACCTTTGAAGAGAAGGTTAAAACAGAAAGCGGCACTGAAGTGCGTGGTTACCATAAACCCATTATGCTTGCAGGTGGTGTCGGTAATATTAAAGCAGAACATGTTCTTAAAGGTGATATTCCGGAAGGATCTAAGATTGTCTTGCTGGGCGGTCCAGCAATGTTAATTGGTCTGGGCGGTGGTGCAGCATCTTCTATGAATTCCGGCAGCAGTTGTGAAAATCTGGATTTTGCTTCCGTTCAAAGGGGCAACCCTGAAATGGAACGTCGCTGCCAGGAAGTCATTGATCGATGCTGGCAGCTGGGGAAAAATAACCCGATCCTGTCCATTCATGATGTTGGTGCTGGTGGTATATCCAATGCTCTGCCCGAACTGGTTAATGATGCCGGTATGGGGGCAGAATTTGAATTGCGTGAAGTACCAAATGATGAGTATGGCATGTCACCTATGGAGATTTGGTGTAATGAATCCCAGGAACGTTATGTTATGGCAATCAGTCCAGATAATATTGAGCAATTTAAGCAGATTTGTCAGCGCGAACGTGCACCTTATGCGATATTGGGCCATGCAACAAAAGAACAGCGCCTGATACTCAATGATAAGCATTTTGCTAATAAACCTATTGATATGTCTCTGGAGGTATTGCTGGGCAAGCCGCCTAAAATGTCGCGTGATGTTGTTCATGTTCAGGTGAATCAAGATCCCTTTGATACCCGGAATATTAATCTTGAGGATGCGGCAAATCGAGTATTACATCTGCCTGCTGTTGCTGATAAGTCATTTTTAGTCACCATTGGTGATCGTTCTGTGACGGGGTTAGTTGTGCAGGAGCAAATGGTTGGCCCATGGCAAGTGCCTGTTGCAGATGCTGCCGTTACCTGTAGTGGTTATCAGGAGTTCACCGGAGAAGCGATGTCTATTGGTGAACGTACTCCTATTGCGCTTATTGATCAGGCGGCTTCTGCTCGCATGGCTATAGGTGAAGCTCTGACAAATATTGCCTCTGCACGAATTAATCAACTTTCTGATATTGTTTTTTCAGCCAACTGGATGGCACCTGCAGGCCATAGCGGTGAAGATGCCGGACTGTATGATGCGGTAAAAACAGTGGGTATGGATATTTGTCCGAAGTTAGGTATTACTATACCAGTGGGCAAAGATTCCATGTCAATGAAATCTGTCTGGAATGATAAGGGAGAAGAAAAATCCGTCACTGCACCCTTATCTCTTATCGTGTCCGCATTTGGTCGAGTTCAGGATGTGCGGGCCACGCTGACACCTCAAATAAAGATGGATCAGGGGGCAACAGAACTGGTCTTGATTGATCTGGGCCGAGGCCGTCAGCGTATGGGTGGTTCGGCTTTAGCTCAGGTATACCGACAGATCGGCAATGTTGCTCCGGATTTTGATGATACAGATACCTTTAAGTCCTTTTTTAAATTGATCCAGGAATTAAATGTAAACAATAAGCTGCTGGCTTATCATGACCGTTCGGATGGCGGTTTATTTACAACACTGCTGGAAATGGCCTTTGCTGGAAATTGTGGCCTTAATGTTGAGATGAATCATACTTGTGTTAACCAGGAAGACATTATACCGGCCTTATTCAATGAAGAATTGGGGGCGGTGATCCAGATTAGAAAATCTGATCATGATGCAATTTTTACTTATATAGAAGAAATGAAAATGGGAAGTATGGCCCATGTGATTGCCATTCCCACACGTTCCGATCAAATTGATTTTAATTTTAACAATACTATGATCCTAAGTGATTCCCGAACGCAGTTTCATAGGGCATGGTCAGAGACCTCCTATCAAATGCAGAAACTCCGTGACAACCCTGAATGTGCACAGCAAGAATATGATGCCATATTAAAAGCAGGTGATCCGGGATTGCTTACTGAAGTTGGATATGATGTAAATGACAACATTTGTGCGCCTTATATTAATACCGGCATCAAGCCAACAATGGCAATTCTGCGGGAACAAGGTGTTAATGGTCAGGTAGAAATGGCTGCCGCATTTGAACGTGCAGGGTTCTCAACTCGTGATGTCCATATGTCAGATATTCTTGAAGGTGAGTTATCACTTGATGCCTTTAAAGGGCTGGTGGCCTGTGGCGGGTTTTCATATGGTGATGTGCTTGGAGCCGGTGAAGGTTGGGCTAAATCTATTTTATTTAACGACAGAGCAAGAGAGCAGTTTGAAAAATTCTTTACCCGTCAGGACACCTTCGGACTTGGAATTTGTAATGGCTGCCAGATGATGTCAAATCTTCATGAGTTAATCCCTGGTACTTTGCATTGGCCTCACTTTGTAAAAAATGAATCGGAGCAGTTTGAAGCAAGAACTGTTATGGTTGAGATCCTGCCTACACCTTCTTTATTCTTTGCGGGTATGGAAGGCTCAAAAATGCCTGTTGCAGTTGCTCATGGCGAAGGAAAAGCAGAGTTCCATTTAGGAGGCACGGCACAACAGGCACTTAATTCTGGCCTGGTCGCCATGCGTTATGTTTCGAATGACGGCAGAGCCACTGAAGAATACCCATTAAATCCAAATGGCTCACCCAATGGTATCACGGGTTTATGTAGTGAAGATGGTCGATTTACAATAATGATGCCGCATCCGGAGCGGGTTTTTCGTTCAGTACAAAATACCTGGCTTACAGAGCACAAAGGAGAAGATGCCCCCTGGATGAGGATGTTCAGGAATGCCAGAAAATGGATTGATTAGTTCCTAGCCATGTGCCTGACCGAGAAAGGATTCTGAATAGCTGACACATTATTTATGACTGCCTGAGCATTGATAAGGTAACAAATCAGTATGAAAGATACAATTTTATGGCTGCAACTGCATGAGAGAAGTAAGTCAGATGGTAGAGATCTTTATTCCTCTATTACGGATCTCAGTCAATGGATAAAACGTAATTCAAACCTTAAGCTGGGGGAGCGGGCACGTCTTTATTTTCAACTTCTGGCTGAAGTGAATGATTTAGACTTACCGGTTCATGAGCGACTGATTTTTCTGGAGTGTATGCATGCACCAGTTCTTAAAATAATCTCTAAATTATCAAAAAAATATTCAGGGACCGGACTGCCTTTAGCGGGAAACAAGATCAAGTTTGTTGAAATGGTGAATGCATTTTGGTCTGAAATAGCCAAAGGGCATAAAATAATTATTGATGATTTGTCAGAAAGTCATTTTTTTACCCCCTTTTTTAAACAAAAAGAAAAACAGCAGGACTTAAGCTGTGCACTCTATTCAGTTATATATTATCTGAATGAGCAATTGTATTCTAACTACATGCTGTATTCTTGCTGCAGTGATAATATCTGGCGGGATATTCATCAGGTTTATCGCTTTGCTTCAAAAAGAAATCTTATTAATAAAGCCATCAGGCATCAATTCTTCTCTGATGAAAATACAGAAACAGAACTTACAATTGATGATCTCTATAAAAAAATCCTTCTTTTTTCTTTAGCCAACCCTTACCATTTATCTATATCAGAAATGGCTCAACTCTGGGATGCACTCAACCATTGGTCCAGATTTGCAGTTGTTAATGTTGACACCGAAAAAGTTTTGCAACGTGAATATCCGTTTATAATAAAGCCCTATAGTGATCAAGCTCCTTTTTCAAACCATAGCCATCACCGCTTAGGTAATATTAGTGATATGGATCTGCCTGATTTCAATTCAGATTCAGTCTGGGGATTGGAAACAAAAGACCTCATATCCTACCTGGATAAAAAAAATCATTCTACAGGCACTACAGCTTATTTTTTTAATCGGTTATTACGTGCCTGGATGGGGACTAATATTCGTAAACTGCCGAGGAAAGAGTTGATTGAGCCAGTTACCATTGCTATTGGTGTTTCTTGTATTTCTCAGTTTTTGTCTCGGGTTGATACACCTTCAAAAATATTGAAGTTTGATACTGAGCAAAATAAAAGCCTTGAACCCGCATCTTCAGTTTATTCGTTCTATCAGGCTTATCTGATCGATGAATCATCTAAAGGGATCCGCCTGAAAATTAATCATCATTCAAAAAAATCTATTAACCCAAATATGGGAGAAATTATAGCCATTAAACATGCTGATGATAATATTCAGGTTGGTTATCTTCGCTGGATGAGAGAAACATCTGAGGCTGATATTGAATTGGGCATAGAGTACCTCAGTATAATGGCAGAACCAGTGCAAATATCCAAAATTTCTTCTGAACAAAAAAACAAGACATTGTTGCAGCAGGAAAACTCAGAAAAGATCGGTGTTCTGGATAGCTTTGTTTTTCCTGGAGGCAAAGAGCATCAATTTAAACCCATTTTATTTACTCACACATTTATTGAGAAATTTTATAATAGCAGAACCGACTATTTAAAATTGACCCACAAGACAGGTTCAATAAATATCAGATTAATTCAGAAGGTAAATGAGGTACTGGACTATTCTCTCTATCTTTTTGAAAAAGCAGAGACCACACAACTGACGACTGAGGAGAAAAAGAACAAGGCCGCTCAATTTGAAAAAATATGGGATAAAATTTAAATACAGTTCCTATAAACAGTCCCTATAAATTGAACAGACATTATTGAAATAAAGGCTCGGTTTTTTAAGGAAGTCAGGCGACACTACTTCTACGTTCATGATGAATACGTCTGTCCATATTGAGAGTACTTCTATCATGAAGGCGACGTTCTGTCTGAGCTCGTCTGATTTGATTACGTCGCTCAAAAGTGACTCCTTCAGGAAGGAAAAGCTCCGATTTCATGGCTTCAATGTAGCAAACTCCACCTAGTCCATCAATGTATAAGGCATATTGCAGAGCATCATGCTGATTAAGATCCTTTTTAAGAATAATTTCTTTGCCGGAAAATAGAATATTGGTTTGAGATTCTGATAGTTTAAAACGTTTTTTAAATGAATGTCTGACTCTATCTAGTTGAAATAAATCGTTAATTTCACCTAAAAAGATTAACTGATATTTTAACATGGCTATTCTTTAATCTGGAAGAGAAATAGATTGTCCTGAATGATCAGTATAGAAGCTATTGGATTTGTTGTAAATGTAGTGAGCCATCAAAAGAATGAGTATTTTCAGAGCTGGAAGGATGGACGACGACTCCGCCCATCTTAATTATTAGCAAGCTTATTCAAACGAAGTTTGATTAAGGCATTAACCAGCCATTAACTGTTTCAATATCAACTCGGGCCAGTTCTCCTGAAGCCTGTTTAAGCTTGAGTACATTTAAAATGTAAGTATATCTTGAGTTGGAGTGCTCCTGCTTTGCACGAAAGAGATCACGTTGAACATTCAGTACGTCTACAATAGTACGTGTACCTACTTCAAAACCTGCTTCAGTGGCTTTTAAAGCACTTTGATTTGAAATAACAGCCTGCTTCAGTGCCTGAACCCGACTAACTTCAGATATGACATTCAAGTAACTGCTGCGGGTATTTTTTTCTGTGGCATTAAGCACTTCACTATAGGCATCCTGGCTGCTCTGGTAATCGTATTGAGCCTGTCGTGTTTTAGAAGTGACTGAATTGCCCTCGTAAATTGGTATGGAAATATTCAGGCCAATTGAACCTTCATGATATTGGGAGGCAATATTTGAAATAGGGCCATTGGCTTTATTGTACCCATAAGATGCTTTTAATCCCAGTGTAGGATAATGCCCTGAACGTTGCAGATTAATATTTTCTTTTTGGACAAAAGTGTCTTCTTTTGCTGCCAGAAGACTAAAATTGCCGATAAGTGATTGATCAACCCAGTGTTGAATATCTTCCGGTGCTGGTGGTTCAAGGGGGATTTTTTCAGCTAAAGGAGCAATGTCATCAATATATTGGCCCGCAAGCTCTCGTAATACTTCTTTAGCAATTAATAAATCATTTTCAGCGGCAATAACCTGTGCATTGGCATTATCATAACCAGCCTGTGCTTCATGTACGTCAGTGATGGCAATAATACCCACTTCATAACGGCGTTTTGCCTGATCCAGCTGGCGGCCAATGGCTTTTTTCTCTGCATTAGAAAATGTTACCTTATCAATGGCTGACAGGCTGGTAAAATAAGCTTCAGAAACTCGAATAATAAGGTCTTGCTGAGTAGCACTGAGATTGGCATCTGCTTTATTGATATTGATATTAGCAATTCTGTAGTTAACTAAATTACGATTATCAAAAATGCTCTGATTTAAGTCGAGGCTATAGCCATGTTGATTATAAGATACATCGCTGTCTCTGGACTGCGGTTTATCCTGATTAATTGCAGTGGTGCTGGCTGAGGCACTGATTTGAGGTAAAAATGCTGCAAATGCCTGAACAGAGCCCTCACCAATAGATTGCCTTTGTGAAATAACCTGTTTAAGAACCGGATCGGTCTGGTAAGACAGTCCATAAACTTCAAGTAAGTTTTCTGCCTGAATACTTGTACTAAAGCTTAGCATGCCAACTATACAGGCATTAAAAAGCACTTTAGGTAATTGGCTTTGTCTAAGGTTATTGTTACACGAAAAAGTGCTTTGATGGCTTAAGGAAGCATCGCCCAAGAAAGATTTATTTATCAACATATCCTGTTTCATCTATTATCATTCCATTTAAAGATCCAATCTTGTGCTAGCAAGCAAATAGTAGCTTAAACCAACTATGACTAATATCTTTTAAAGGTAAGAAGAGGGTAAATACGTACCAAGATAAGCAATTATCTTGTATCTGTCAATAGTAAATAAAGTAAAAAAAGGCTAGCAAAAGGCTAGCAAATAAGTTCTGTTTATAAATAGTAAGCCCTTAGCTGCCCCTCCAAAATAAGGGGGGCAACGAGGGTGAACTAAAAGTCTGATTCCGGTGGCTACTGAATTAAAAGTTAATCTTCATTACCATCAAGAAAACGCTCTGCATCCAATGCTGCCATACAGCCTGTTCCTGCTGAAGTGATCGCCTGGCGGTAAACATGATCGGCCACATCACCGGCAGCAAAAACACCCTCAACACTGGTCTGAGTAGCATTAGCTTCAGAGCCTTTTTGGGTGTTCAGATAGCCATGTGACATCTCCAGTTGACCTTCAAAGATATCAGTATTGGGTTTATGACCAATGGCAATGAAGACACCCATGGCTTCAAGCTCTTTAGTTGAACCATCTTTAGTGTTCTTCAAACGGGCGCCCGTAACACCGGCATCATCACCCAGAACTTCATCAATACTGGCATTCCACTCAATATTAATATTGCCTGTTTTTGATTTTTCGATCAGTTTATCTGCCAGTATTTTTTCAGAACTGAATTTTTCACGACGGTGGACAATGGTGACTTCTGCAGCGATATTAGAGAGATAAATGGCTTCTTCAACTGCAGTATTACCACCACCGACAACAATTACCTTCTGATTCTTATAGAAAAAGCCGTCACAGGTTGCACAACCGGAAACTCCGCGACCTTTGAAGGCTTCCTCTGACTCAAGGCCAAGATATCGGGCTGAGGCACCTGTGGCAATGATTAATGCATCACAGGTATAGCTTTTGGAGTCACCTTTAAGTTTAAAGGGCCTGCTGGATAAATCGACTTCACTGATATAATCAAAAATAATTTCAGTATTAAAGCGTTCAGCATGCTTTTTCATTCTTTCCATCAGATCGGGACCCTGCAGGCCTTCGACATCACCCGGCCAGTTATCGACTTCGGTGGTTGTCATCAACTGACCGCCTTGCTCCATTCCGGTAATAATGGCGGGATCAAGATTAGCGCGGGCAGCATAAACAGCTGCTGTATAACCAGCAGGACCAGAACCCAGAACTAAAAGTTTGCAATGTTTTGCATCACTCATGAAAAAACTCCTAAAAAGATGGAAATAAAGGTGGAAAGTTGTAAACAATAATTTATAGTTAATTATGGGGCCTGTCAAAATGAATTCCAAGCTTTTAATTTAATGATTTTAGAGACTAATAGTATGAAAATAGGAATACCTAAAGAAATCAAACCAAAAGAAGGGCGAGTTGCTCTGATTCCAGAGGCTGCTGCTCAGCTGGTTACTCAGGGGCACGAGGTTTATATTCAAAGCCAGGCTGGGATCCTCAGCGGTTATAATGATGAAGAATATATCAAGTCAGGCTTAACCGTTTTACCTGATGCGGAATCTCTTTACAAAGCATCAGAGATCATTGTTAAGGTGAAAGAACCGGTTGAGCCGGAACTGTCTCTATTAGACAGGAAACACATTCTTTTTTCATACTTACATCTGGCTGCATTGCCTGAATTGACACAAAGATTATGTACGATTGGCTTAAGGGCTATTGCTTTTGAAACAGTTCAAATGGCTAATGGCCAACTGCCGCTGTTAGCCCCAATGAGTGATATTGCCGGTCGTCTCTCTATACAGATTGGTACTCATTTATTACATTCCTCCATGGGTGGTAAGGGCATTCTACTGGGCGGTGTCCCTGCTGCACCAAGAGGAAAGGTAGTGATCCTTGGCGGTGGTATGGCAGGCGGCAATGCCGCCCGGATCGCCGCTAATCTGGGTGCTCAAGTCGTTGTTTTTGATCGAAGTCGTGACAAAATGGAGCTTTTACGTCAAATTGGGCACAATGTAACGGCCTTATATCCACATCAGGCCAGTATCCAGGAAGAAATTAAAGACGCTGATCTGCTTATCGGTGCAGTGCTTGTCGTAGGTGAAAAAGCGGCTCATCTGGTGAGTGAAAATGATGTCAGGCAAATGCAGCCCGGCAGTGTGATCATTGATATTTCCGTTGATCAGGGGGGCTGCATTGAAACCACCCAGCCAACGACTTATGAGCAACCGACCTTTGTCAAGCATGGCATTACTCATTTTGGTGTAACCAATATGCCAGGAGCCGTTCCGAGAACTGCATCACAATCTTTGTCTGCCAGCCTGATCCCTTTTTTACTTGAGCTGGCAAGCTCTCCGAACAACTTGACACAGCCGCTGCAGGCTGGGGTTAATATTGATGCTGGCGAAATTATTCATCCTGCATTAAAATAACAGACATTCTTTTAATTAGCTTTTATACGTTTATTAGCTTTACAAATGGATACCAGTTAACATGAATTTCTGCCAATTAACCTGAAGACAAAAAATTTTGCCACAAACCGTAAAAAAGAAAGCACAATCCCGATCAAATAAGAATATAAAAGCAAGAGCCTCTTCTCTTAAGACTTCAGGGAATGCCAAAAAAGACAAAGCTAATTCAAAAAGCTCTGCTGCTGCAGGCATGAAGGCAAAGTCTCGCTTATCCGCTCAAGTTGTACGTGGTATTAAAGAAAGTGTCTTCTTTTTGTTTATTGCCATTAGTTTGTATTTATTTATGTCCTTATTGACCTATTCACCTGCTGATCCCGGATGGTCCCATAGTATTGCAGAAAATATTGACCCATCTAAACTGGATAATAGTGGCGGCAAGTTTGGTGCCTGGTTTTCCGATTTGTTTCTCTACTTATTTGGCTATCTGGCCTTCCTTTTCCCCACAATGCTTCTATATAGCGGCTGGCTTGTTTACCGCGGACGTCATGAAGAAGATGTTTTTCATGGTTGGCATGTCACCTTACGAACAATTGGTTTTATACTGACAATGATTGCTGGTGCCGGTCTTTCCAGCATGCATTTTACCCACCCATCAGTGATCTTTCCCCTTAATGCCGGTGGTATTTTAGGTGAAGTCACCTCAATACAACTACAGCAATTATTCAGTTTTGTCGGGGCGACATTATTTTTATTGACCTTATTCCTTATAGGGATCACTTTTTTTACCGGTTTATCCTGGCTGTGGTTAATGGATAGTATCGGTGCAACGGTTATTAACGGCAATAAATGGTTAATTAATCGATGGTATAAATGGCGTGATGAAGCGGCACGTAAAAAAGCAGAGAAAGAGTCATTACAAGTCTCTACGTTTAACCAAGGGCCCACTAAAGCAGAACAAAAACAGCTTATTAAAGAGCAGAAAAAGTCTGAAAAAGAAGCATTAAAAAAAGTAGCTCTGCAACGAAAAATGGATTTAAAAAATGCCAAATCAGGCAATATGCTGAAAATTGAGCCCAGATTTCAGGGTAATAGCCAAAGTGAACGTGTTAATAAAGACAAACAAACCAAACTCTTCTCTCATGATGCCATTGATGGTCTGCCTTCGCTATCGCTGTTAGATGATGCACAGCCTTCAACTCATGTTACTTCACCGGAAGAACTGGAAGCTACCTCGCGGCTTATCGAAGAAAAACTAGCCGACTATAACTTATCAGTTGAAGTGGATTCTGTCAGTCAGGGGCCGGTTATTACACGTTTTGAACTGATGCTGGCTCCGGGCATTAAAGTCAGCCAGATCACCAACCTGTCTAAAGATCTAGCCCGTTCTTTACGAGTAGTCAGTATTCGTGTGGTTGAGGTAATTGCCGGTAAATCAACTGTTGGTGTTGAAATCCCAAATGAATATCGTGAAATTGTTTATTTTAGTGAAGTCCTTGGCGCCAAAGAATTTTCTGATAGCAAGGCCACCATTCCGCTTGGGCTGGGGCATGATATCAGCGGTAAGCCAGTGGTTGCTGATTTAGCTAAAATGCCGCATCTTCTGGTCGCAGGTACCACTGGTTCAGGTAAGTCTGTCGGGGTCAACTCAATGATCCTGAGTATGATCTTTCAATTGTCACCGGATAAACTACGCCTTATTATGGTGGATCCTAAAATGCTGGAACTCTCAATCTATGAGGATATCCCACATTTACTTGCACCAGTTGTTACTGATATGAAAGAGGCGGCCAATGCATTACGCTGGTGTGTTGCTGAAATGGAAAAACGCTATAAGCTGATGGCAGCCATGGGAGTGCGAAATCTGGCCGGTTATAATAAAAAAATCGAGGCCGCTATTGATGCCGGTGATCCGATCAAAGATCCTCTGTTCACAGCCAATCCTCTGACTCCTGATGAACAAGCATCTGAACTGGAAGTATTGCCTTTCATCGTTATCGTTATTGATGAATTTGCTGATATGATGATGATTGTGGGTAAAAAAGTTGAAGAATTAATTGCTCGTCTGGCCCAGAAAGCCCGTGCAGCCGGTTTACACCTTATTATTGCCACACAAAGACCCTCGGTGGATGTGATCACCGGTTTGATTAAAGCCAATGTGCCCACAAGGATTGCCTTTCAGGTTTCTTCAAAAATTGACTCCCGAACCATTCTTGATCAAATGGGAGCAGAAAATCTGCTGGGTCATGGTGATATGTTGTACTTGCCGCCAGGTATGGGTTATCCCATACGCGTCCACGGCGCCTTTGTCTCTGACAATGAAGTGCATTCTGTTGTCAATGACCTGAAATCTCGTGGTAAAGCCGATTATATCGAAGAAATCCTGTCTGGAGAGGGTGTTTCAACCGGTGGTCTCATTCCCGGTGACTCTGATCCGCAAAGTGAAACTGACCCATTGTATGATCAGGCAGTCTCTATTGTTACCGAAACCCGTCGAGCTTCAATCTCTGGCTTGCAGCGCCGACTTAAAGTCGGATACAACCGTGCCGCACGCATGGTAGAAGACATGGAAGCTGCTGGCGTTGTCAGTGCAGTCCAGTCCAATGGTCAAAGAGAAGTCATTGCCCCGCCCCCCATTTAATATTAATACTTCAAATTATTAACGTAACTACTCAGCGTGTTTAGATTTTGCCCGAGTTCAAGGCATTTTTGCACGGAGAATGTGAGCATATAAGTATATGTGACCATTTGAGTACGAAAATAACGCAGAAATCGGGCAAAAGATGAATATGCTGAGTAGTTACTTATTAATAAACTAAAAATAATATCCTCGATGTAAGATATCACTGATTGTGATTGCTGTTCACTTGTGTAAGCATGTAGTTATCCTGTTTTCATTTTTGAAGTGATGCTGTCTTCCAGTTGGCGAACACCTGTGCGTAGCTATCATTCAAATAAACACTAATACTGAGTAGTGACAATGACTAATAACACAAACCCAGATGGTTTTATCAATTACGATAAAGATGACACAAAATATGCTGGAGCCAAAGCAGTTGTTGATGCCGAATTAGCACACCTGCATAAAACCCGCGGCTCTGATCCGGAAGATCTGAAAGGCCTGGCGCTTTCAGGTGGTGGAATACGGGCAGCCAGCTTTAGTCTGGGGGTTATTCAGGCACTTGCAAAACATGAAAAGCTAGAAAAATTTGATTATATGTCTACGGTTTCAGGTGGGGGCTATATAGGCGGGTCATTATCCTGGTTATGGCTGGATAAGTGGAAAAAAAGTAATCAGTCAAAAAGAAAATTCGGCACCGGGAAGGATGACTTTCCCTATAGCAGTGGAAATCGTTTTTCAAATACTGATCAGGATATGGATCGTGATCAAGCTTCACTCATGCGCCATTTACGCCAAAATGGCAAATATATGATACCGGGTAATGGTATCACTTTGCCGTCACTTGTGTCTGTTGTGCTTAGAAGCATTACAATGGGTTTTGTAACTCTGATCGTCTTAGCCAGTCTGTTTTTTCATTTATTGCATATTATACCAAACGAATTATGTGCAAAACCAGTGATAATATCTATCGTCGGTTTCTATCTTATAAGTTTATTATCCTATGCATATTTTGCGTGGTTCCATAAGCAGGATCATGGATTGGCCTATCATTGGCGAAGGTATTGGGAAAAATCTATTAAATACGTATTAATTGGCTCAACTGCATTATTACTTATTATTCTTATCCTTAGTATGAATTCATTGTTTTCATTAATATCTATGGAAGGTGCAGGTACAGGTGCAGGTGGAATTACTGCCATGTTAGGTGCTTTAATAGCCTGGCTGGGAAAAGCTTCAAATAAAAAAATATTATTTAAAATACCAACCTCCATACTAGTAAATGGCGGGGTCATGATAACGCTGATCGGTATGCTGGTTTTATCTGACCAAATAGCTCTGGGTATTAATAAAAACTATGACTTTTTGTCGGGTTTTAATGAGTCTATAAAATTTTTAGTTCATTTTGCAGTTATGATATTTGTTTTACTTTCAGCTTATTGGATCCCTATCAATAAAGTATCAATTCACCGATATTACCGGGATCGTTTAATGGAACTGTTTATGCCGGATGTCGAAGATGTTCTCAATGGTACGAATACAGGGCCTGCGAAACAGGCAAATCATTTTACCTTACACGACAGCCTGTCGGCAGATGATAATAATATGCCATACCATATCATCAATAGTAATGTGATCCTTGTCGAGTCAAAAATTGCCAAATTCAGAGGCCGGGGCGGGGATAATTTTATCCTGACTCCCTTATACTCTGGTTCCAATGCAACTGGCTGGCTCGCCAGTGATAAGTTTGCGGATAATACCATGACATTACCCACTGCAGTTGCAATATCCGGTGCTGCGGCAAATCCAGATGCAGGAGTGGCGGGGCAGGGTCTTACTATTGATCCGCTTGTTTCAGTATTCATGTCAATTTTTAATCTGAGGTTAGGTTATTGGGTGAGCAATCCCAATAGAAAAACTGAAGTAGATAAAAAATCTGAATCAGGTAAGAAATTTCAATTTAAAAAGAATACCAGTCCGAGTTATCTGATCCCTGGTTTTAATGAAGTTATTAATCGAAAAAAACTCAATGAAAGATCAGATTTTGTCCAATTGTCGGATGGAGGACATTTTGAAAATCTTGCAATGTATGAACTATTACGACGTCATTGTCGCTTAATTGTTTGCTGTGACGCAGAGCAGGATAATAAGTTTGCTTTTGGTAGTTTATTAAATATTATTGATAAAGCCAGAATTGATTTTGGTGTGACTATTGATATCACAGAAGAACTTCTTGAAAACCTAAAATACAAACAGTCTGAGGAAGGCCAGTTGACACTGGCAGAGCAGGGTTACGTTGTTGCTGATATTAAATATCCAAATGGTGAACCGAAAGGGAAGTTAGTTTATATTAAAACAACATTGCCTGAAGATTGTTTGTCGGTTGGTTTGCAGGGTTATAAGAGAGATCATAAAGATTTTCCAGATGAAACGACGGCGGATCAGTTTTTTGATGAAAAGCAGTTGGAAGCTTATCGGGCTTTGGGTATGAATATTGGGGAGTCATTGATGAAGGATGAGTTGATTAAGTGGTGATGGGGTGTTGATGTTTTAAAGATAGATGTTGAGTGAGAAAATTCTGAAGAATTATATTGTTGGATGGAGAGTGGAAGCTTTCCAATGACTTACATCGCTAGGCAAAAAGGAAAATTTTGAGAATACTCATAGAACATTTAAATAATGTCGCAAAAGCTCTGCGCTCGAATAGTGAACAGTTTAAAATTGCCATGCATGGTGATAATACTGGAGGAGCAAGAGAGGCGTTATCTAAATTTTTCTTAGAAAAGCATCTCCCCCATTCGGCTACATTTGTAACTGGCGAATTATTCGATCAAGAAGATGATAGAAGTGGTCAAATAGACCTTATAGTATACCCAATCAGCTCTCCCAAGTTGCACTTGTTCAACGATATTAACTTGGTGTTCAATGATTCCGCTCTAGCTACTATCGAAGTTAAGTCCACACTCACTACTGCAAAAGGGGATACTCCATCACATTTAAAAAGTGCATTAGATTCATGTGTAAGAATAAAAAATCTTACTAGATCTTCTTCGATTAGGGGAATAAAAAATGGACAAATAATTGAGCTTAAAAAAACGCCAGTAATTATATTTGCATTTGATGGCCCTACCTTGGAGACTCTAAGAGAGAAGCTATGGGAATATCAGTATTCAAATAATATAAGCCTTGACCTAATGCCAGATCTGATTACTGTACTTAATAGAGATTATTATTTAGTACAAAATAATGGTTGGCTTATTGATCCAGTAAAAGAAGAGAATGTTCATTGGTCTAACAATGAAGAGCCTGAGGGAGTACTGCTAGGCATGTATGCATATTTAACACTAATAATAGATGCATATAGTTCTCAGCCACATCCAATGCCGTTTTCAAAATATTTGAGAGAAATAACAAAAAATTCCTAATCGGGTAGCCGGAGGTGTTTAACCCCTAGGCCTAGGTAGTTGTAGACAGCCAGTGCACCGAGCTAAACCGGTAAGAAATTGGAGGTGAAAGCCTCCTATCCAGAAAGGGTTAGCTCCCCCGCTGGAACTCCGAGTCATGGGCCGTTATTCGGGTAGTTGTAGACACCCATCAAATGTTAGGAATGAAATTGTGGCTGTCCTGTAATATTCCATCGTTAAGCAAGCAAAGAGGATGTCAGTGAATGAGAGAGGCAATTTGGAAATCAATGCTTGATGCAGATATGAATGCTAGATATTGGAAGTGTTTGGTTAACCGTTATGCTCAAAGAGATAAAGTTCTAAAAATTTTCTTGGCAGTCATGGCCTCAGGAACGGTAGCAGGTTGGGGACTTTGGGAGGCAATTCCTTGGCTTTGGAAAACATTATCATCGATTTCTGCTCTAACTGCTATAAGTTTACCCATATTAAATTACCAAAAATCTATTGAGAAAATGGCATTACTATCTGGAAAATGGGGTGAACTTAGAATTGAATATGAAGATCTATGGCTTCAAGTTAAGGATACAGATACCTCTCAGTCATTAGAGCGTGCATTCAAAAAATTTAGAAAAATTGAGTCAGGGCTGCAAGAAAAAGAAACAAAACTTCCTGATGATAAAAAATTGCTTTTAAGGTGTTTTGAAGAAGTAAAGCAAACTAGAGGTATTAACTGAGGATAAATGTGATGAGTGAAAAAGAAGATAAACTTAAAGTTGAGATAGAAAAACAACAAGAAATAGAGCGTCAAATTGATGAATCAATTTCTCAAGAAAACTATCGTGATATAACTAAAATGCAGGCTCCAGACCAGTGGCCTGATCCACCAGAAAAGAATGAAGAAAGTAGTGGTGACGAATAATTTCTTAACTAAAACATGCACTGGACAGAAAAAGCTTGGCTGAAAAAAACAGCCAAGTTTTTTTGCCAATAATGTAGACGTTGAGGCTGTAGAATAACTCCGAATTAGTGATTTTTTATTAAAATTACAATAATTGCACTTATTTGTGGCGTAAGGGTAACTGGATTGATAGTCTGCATATATAGTCTATTGATAATTACAAGTTAAATATAACGTTATGTTATATTTTGTAAAAATTGGGTGAAAATGGCAAAATTGAGTTATTATACACCCTCGTTATGTATAAAAATCAACCTAAGGAGGTGTCATGACTGAAAAATAACATCTAAAACTGCTCGTGGTAACTAATCAAAAAATTTATAAATTTTGAAAGGAGAAACGAAAATGTATGCAATGAATGTAAAAGATCTACACGTGATTCAGCGCCTGTTAGCCGGAACTTGGTCAAATGAGGGCGTGGGAAGGAAAGATGGTACGCCCTATTCTTATAATGTTATGCCATTGCCCCAAAAAGATGCTGAGCCGCTTTACACTGGAGAACATCGTGGTTATATCCTCAAGAATTTTAGATACACGGAAACCATCAGTTTTCATGCAGGTAAGGATGTTCCCGAGGGAGGGGATATAGTTGCGATACCTGCAGCTGCGCCCAACCGTGGTTTTACGGAGCGCCAAGTGCCAGAGGCATTGTTTTACGACCAAATCGTAAAATTTGCCGAAGGTCCTGCAGCTGGGAAGGAGGTGCACATCGAAAATGGAGCTTGGCTCTATTTACCTTACCACGAAATTGTGAAAGGGCCATTCCCTAGCGAAGGCGCACGACTTCCCCAACCAGAGGGTACGCCTAGTTACGCCAAACAAATATCTGTGCCCCATGGCAATTCGATTCTAGCGCTTGGTGAATACAACGGATTGTTCAATGGAGCGCCAGTAATTCCTCAGGGCTCTGGTTTGCCAACTGAGATAGATGTTACACGTTTTCGCACGAAGCTAGATAATAGTAATGATTACGAGAATCCACATTTGCCAGAAACTAATGATCCTATCTCTCCGTTGAGAGAAGCGATTAGTGCTCTAAATCCAACATCCTATCATCATGTTTCCTTTTCTACTCGAAATGAGAGCAGAGGGATAACTGGTGTGGTTACAAATATACCATTTGAGGAAAGAATGGCGTCAGCTAGTGATTACGAAGCGCAATATTGGCTATTTTCTACCGATAAAGGCTCTGAGCAGTTTGACTATATGGCTTACTTCCAAAATATCACGCTGCGGTTAAGAATCGAAGAAATAGATGTTTTATTTCCGCATGTAACATCAAACGTGATCAAACGACAAACACATCCCTATTAATGGTAAGGTCTTAGGCTTTGTATGAATGCCGATTAAAGAGTGATTCAAGACACCCAGTACGCCGGGCTAAATCGGTAAGAAATTGGAGGTGAAAGCCCTCTATCCAGAAAGGGTTAGCTCCCCCCGCTGGAACTCAGAGTCATGGGTAGTTGTAGACATCCATCAAATGGTAGAAATGAATTTGTGGCTGTCCTGTAATGAATGTTAATTAACATAGTTATGCGTTTTTCGTCCTGCGCTAACAGTTTTAAATTAATAGGCGTGGAGAAAGAAAATGAGGATAGTTGTAGACACCCATCAAATGGTAGGAATAAAATTGTGGTTGTCCTGAATTTTCTGCTTCAGACTGATAATAAAGTAGGAGATGTTTGTACAAGTTAGTTGTGGACACCCACCGTTTGAGATTAAAAAAGGATGACAAATGATGGGTGTCCTTAACTGGCTACCCTGGCTTAGAGAGCGTGGTTATGAAAAAAGTTAACCAGTAAATGCAGTGGAGGAAAAAAGACACCCCTCTGATTTAGGTGTTATGTAGCAATCAGCGAACTCATATTTTGCGGATATTTTTAAAAGGATAATTAATGAACATTAGTCAGAAAAACAAAGACAACTTTTTTAATTTAGTTGATTCCTTAAAAAAATGTAGAAGAGCTGATTTGTCGGATGTTAGTAAAAGCAAAGATGTTATCGAAAAGCTTTATGTTGATCCTTTAGATAATGATCTTATATTAAAGTCGATTTCAAAATTAAATACGACGATCCTTACTGGACGCCGTGGAACTGGAAAATCGACAATCATTGCTAGGCTTCAACATGATATAAGAAAGAGCAATGACCGACTTTCATTGTATATTGATGTAAAAAGCATCTTCGAGCAATCCAGAGCTTTTTCTTATAGTGCGGAGAGGTATTCAGATCATTTTTCAGCTCAGGACTTAAATAAATACCTAATATATAAATCGTTTCTTAAAGAAATAATTGCTGAAATTAAGTTAGAACTTAAAACAAATACATTAAAGTTTTATCTGGCAAAGATTACCGATTATTTTGGTCCTGATAAAACGGCTTTTGAGGAAGAATTAAATAGAATCTTTGATGATATAGAAAAGTTTGAATATATGGATGTTGAAGTCCTAAAGCAAAAGAAAGTTTTGGCTAATGAAGAAAATAATAATTCAGTCAATCAAAAAGTTGGTATTAATGTAAATGTTGACTCAAGTGGCCCTAAGGCAGGGCTTAATGCCGAACATGCAATATTAAACTCTGATAAATCTAGCCTAAATGAAGAGTTTTCAGAAGTTCTTTTGAAATGTTTTAACCCTATTCTAATAATGCGTAGTATTAGAGAGCTGCTAAAAAATATCGGTATCAACCATGTTTTTATTTGTTTAGACGACTTTTCGGAAATCGATCATGAAGCAATGAAAATATTCGTAGATGTAATTATTGGCCCACTGAACAATCTTTCCGATGAATTTTTTAAATTCAAAATTGCAGCTTACCCAGGAAGAATATATCTCGGAGATATAGACCCACAGAAAATCGAACAAATAAGATTAGATTTTTACGAATTATATCAAGCGAGAACTATCACTGATGTTCACTCCCAAGCACAAGGAAGTATTAAAAAGTTAATTGAAAAAAGAACACAGTTCTTCTGTAAAAAAACACCCGATGAATTTTTTGATACAACGAAAGCTACATTAGGCGATTATTATAAGGCTCTTTTTGATATTACATCTAGTGTACCACGGAATGTCGGTTGGATTTTGTGGTATGCGAACCAACAAAGTATTGCAAAAGATAAAAAAATAACACTCAATGACTTATCTATTGCAGCAGAAAAGCACTTTATTGATACAGTTAAACCCTATTTCTCTCAAAACCAGTTCATGAGAGAGCCATTTGATATGAAGCTTGAAAAATATCATTTACATCAATTGCTAGAACGATTCATTGATTCAGCCAAAATCAATAAACGAGAGATCTTAGTCTCAGACTCTAAGGTTTTCGTAAAAGATAAAACAAAGCCGCCAACAAGCCATTTTTATATAAACAAAAAGTTGGAAGACGTATTAAAACCATTAGAAATGCAATTTTTCATAACTAAATATAATGAGCAAAAAGACCAAGATAGTAGCGAATTGATGAGTTTCTTTTCATTAAATTACGGATTATGTGTCAGCGAAGACATCCATTATGGGCGAGGCTCCGATCGTAAGTATGTAATTCAAAGGCGTTTTAATAACACTAAAAACTTGCAAGGGTATCTGTCTAATGCAAAACATATCACTTGTAATAACTCTCACTGTAAAGCTACCCATGACTATGAGAAGCTCTCTATGATTGAAATGTTTGATATGCTGTGTCCAGAGTGTAAGTCTGGGACATGCAGTATAGAGCATGCAACTGTAGATATTGAATTAGCCGATGATAAAATATTGTTGCCTGAATTTGATATGCAATTTATAAACTCATTAAAGGTTGATAGCCCACAATACCCGTCGGGCCTTGCACAAGAGCTTGATTGCACATATCAAAAAGTTGGTAAAAGAGCTGCAAAATTGAAAGATATGGGCTTTCTACAAGCAAAAGAAATGACTATGGATAAAGCCTTAGGAAAAAGAAATTATTACTCTCTTACTGATGCAGCAGTTGAGACGTATTTTGATGAGTAAATTAATGTTACATAAATGAAAAATTAGTTGTGGACACCCACCGTTTGAGATTAAATAAGGATGACAAATGATGGGTGTCCTGAACTGGCCTAACAGTGATTTTGTCCGTTAGATTGCGAAAATTCATCATAGACACTTCATTATTATGGTGTTTTCAAAGGAAAAGTATGCTCTCTGAAAAATTAGTATTAAAGTTAGGTTATAATTTTTGGCCTGAATCCAAAAAAGATTTCGAATCTGAGTTAAAAAAGGCCAGAGATAAAGGATATACAGTTCCAAATATTAATTATAAAAAAGGAATATATTATCAGGAACAGGCAAAAAACTCTCTAAAGAAATTAGGGGTTAAAGAAGGCTGTCAATTTTATAATATTATATCTAAATATCGTTCATTTCCCAAAGGAAATGGAGAAGAGCTTAATAGTGTTAATGCCATTTACCAAAATGCAAATAATGATTACTGGGAAGATGACTACCATAACTTTTGCAAGGTCTATTTGCAACTTAGTTCAATTGAAGGTGAAGGGAGCTACTTCTATTCTCTAAATACGGGTGCTGTTTATGATGTAAGTTGGAATGATATGGATTATTTAGTTTATGGAAATCTAGAACCAAAATGGAGCACTTATCTAGATTTTTTGAATTGGTATTATTTTGAAGAGATCTAGTAAAAGAGTAGTTGTAGTAATTGTAGACTTCCATCAAATGATAGGAATGAAATTGTGGCTGTCCTGAAATGTTCCTATTATGAGCATGCTTTAAGAATGAGGTGTTCTCATATCATTTATAGGTGGATTGATTTTAATGAATTTTTAAATAAATGCTATTTTAAAAATTCAAATAGTATTTCATAACTTGAACAAAATATAGTCAGGTGTCGTAATGTATCACCAGAGCTTAGCGACTATTCAAACTTTGGAGAATTACGAAAGGTTTTCCCCTCTCAATTTTTTCTCTGGAAGCTCTGGTGAAAATTGAACACAATGTTATGCATAAAAGAGAACTATAAATATGGATCTATTTGGAATAACTGGAATATTGATTGGAATTGTCTCATTAGGTTATGCGATATATACCAACCATAAAATTAAGAAGCTTAAAGCACATCAAATTGATAATTTGCGAAGCACCCTTAAAGACACAATTGTAGTTATGACTCAAACATATAGATTGATTAATCAGCCAGAAAAATTTGGAATTAACGATCAGCAAGCGATCAAGCGTATTAGCGCAGCACATAGTAACTCAGCAACGATAATTCGTGCTGTATTTCGTGATCTTTCAAAAATTGATTTGCCATACGATAGCGAAAAATTGAACGGGTATGTGCAGGCGGGTCTAATCACGAGTAACTGGGTTTGGCGGCAAGCACTCACATATGCTGACAACCCAAGCTCTTTTAAAAAACCAGACTTACCGGAAGATACACCTGACTGATTCGATGATTAAAATACATAACAAAAATAATTGACATTTAAGGGGTGTTCATATATATCCTGAAATGTCGTTCAGGTTAATGTTAAAAATTGAACCTTAGAAAAACTGAATACATGGAAAAAATATCAATATTTAAAATAATAGTTAATTCATTTATTATTCCATGGAATAATTTATCATTTTATTCTCAAGTACTCGCAATTCCAGTTTTGGTATTAGTTGCTATTTGGTCTGTTTGGGTAATAATATTGCCAACAGGTCAGGCATCAGGTTCTTTTTTTATTTTTATTTATTTTATAGCATTCACATATTTAGCAATTACTTGTCACAAATTAATACTTACAGAAAGTAAGTCTCTAAAAGAAATTGTTGCTATTAATATACAACAAATGTTCCTTTTTTTTATGTTTGCATTTATTGTTTACATAATGAGCTTTCTTATTAAATTTATTATCATTACTATATGCTTAAACGTATTTTTAGATCCACTTTCCAATGGCATGGGTCTTGAAACAGCTGAGTACATTGCTTATTTACCATCAATGTATATTGTTGGTAGATTATGTATAATTTTTCCTGCAATAGCATTAGGTTATAATCCTGGTCTGAGATGGGCTTGGAAAACTTCCAGAAATAACCATTTACACATTTTATTTATTGTTGCAATTTTTCCCTGGGTATTACAATTTTTTATATCAGTCATCTACAGATTAAATGCAACTTTAATAGAGCAAGTAATTATTGCCTTACTAAGTTACTTAAGTGCAATAATAGGTGTATTTGCAATTTCACTAATCTATAAAGAGCTTTATACTATTGAGCAACAAAATGATTCAAGACACTAATAATTGGGTTGATAAATAAAGGATGTCCGGTAATAACTGAACTATATGTTTTGAGGCAGAAGTGAAAACTTTATCTAAAAAAATCGAGTGGTATAAAGAGGCAGAAACAAGAAGATGGAAACGTATATGGAGCTTCTGTGAGCTATTATTTTTTTCTTTATCGGCAATAGCAATAGTCTTCGTAGTTAATATTTATGGTGATGGGACAAAGCTTCAAGCTGTTTTTACATTGTTTGTTGTAGTTTTATCAATATCCTCATCATGTGGAACTGCAGCTTTGTTTTATGCCAATCCTTTAAAAAGGTGGTTAATTCAAATTATCATTTTTGGTTTTGGCGGAGCAGTGGGTATTTCTGCTGTTGCTGCATTCTTAATGCTGGAGCTACAGAATATTAGCACATAACAAAAATTCACAATGGATTACCCCAATGCTCAACCGTATTCAAGGGTAGGTAATATAGAGATGCAGTATCAAAACTACCATGAAGGAATTAAGTTCTATGAACAAGCATTAGCACTAGAAAAAATTATGCTAAAGCCCATTATGAAATTGGCTTTTGTTATTATAAAATTTCTGAATATGAATTAGCAAAAAAATACTTATCTAAAACGATAAAGTTAATACCAGACAGCAAATCTGGGAAACTTTCAAAAAAACTTCTAGCTAAAATAAATTAATGTTGCAGATTTTATTATGAATTTTTTAGAGGCCGATTGAGATTAAAATAATTTTTTTATAACAAATAAAATAGTAGTTGCAGGCTCCCATTAAATACTAGAAATGAAATTGTGGTGCCCTGTAATGCTTGAGTATCCAAGGAGAACATAATGATTAGATTATATACTGGCGCATTCTTTATTCTATTGGCTGTATTCAGTGCTCCGGCCTGGTCCGGGCAACTACATCTATTTTATATGCATGGATATAAGCTTGATGGTGGCGGAGGTAAAGAAGGTGAGAAAGCTGGTTATAGAAAAATTATTAGTAAATTTAAAGATAAGGGATACCTGGTTGTATCAGAAATAAGAGGTGATGAGGGTGTCAATGACTATGCCGAAAAGGTATCGAAGCAAGTAAATAAACTCATTAAATCTGGTGTAAAGCCATCAGATATAATTGTTTCAGGATATTCAAAAGGTGCAGTTATATCGTTAATTTCAGCATCAATAATTAGTAACAAGGATGTACGATATGTAGCACTAGCTGGGTGTACTGATAAATTTGATGTGAATTACTCTAAAATACAAGGCAAGATACTATCAATCTATGATATTGGTGATCATAAGTTTGGTTCATGTGAGGACGTATTATCAAATTCAGATATTGTTTCGTTTGATGAGATTAAGCTTAATACAGGATATGGACATAAAATATTTAAGTGGAAAAAAGATAAGCATATTAAAAAATGGATGGATCCTATGGTTGCTTGGATAGAAAAGTAAATATCATATAATAAAACTTTGAAAATGGATCTTTTGGGCTTTGCGATTTTTAAAGGTTTGCTGAGAGAGTTTAAAAAAACATTTTTTTTAAGGATGCTTTTCATTGTCCCAGTACTCTTTAAATGTCCGTTAGAAAGGTGAATAACATAAACGAGGTATGAGTGATGGAAATTGATCAAGAGAAAATTGATGAAGCAGTTATAGCATTACTGTATTTGACATTACATGATAATAATAGAGCCTGGAAATCATTTGACTGGGGAGTTTTAAACCGATTACATGAAAAGGGCTTAATTTCTGATCCAGTTAACAAAACTAAATCAATTTTATTTACAGATATAGGGCTTAAGAAATCAGAAGAATTATTTAAACAATTATTTACTAAAAATTAACAATGAATATAAATGTTTGAAGATTTTGAAACAAACATTATGTTTCTGTTCGTAACTAGTACAAGCCTGTATGTGAACAGATACGAGCTAATTGCAATGTGTTTTCATTAATACGCTATGTCAGGACTAAATCAGTATGAAATTGGAGCTGAAAGCCCAACCCGGATGGAAATTATTAACAAAAAATATACAATAACAGATTCATTAAAGGCACTTCAAATAATACCTGGCGTTGGGAAAAGTTTGAGCCGGGATTTAGTCGATTTAGGGTATCTAAAAATTACTGGCCTCAGAGGTGAAAATCCTGAAGATATGTATCAAAGACTGATGGATTTGAGAGGGCAGCATATTGATCGGTGTGTGTTGTACGTTTTCAGGTGTGCAGTTTATTACGCCAGCAATTCTGCTCATGAGCCAGAATTATTAAAATGGTGGAACTGGAAAGATTGAAGGTGAATGTATGACATATATGAGCTACTACAGCTAAAACAAGTCTATTGTTTGCATTTGGATAAAACAGAGTACAGCTCACTCTGCATCATTTCTCCAATGAGGTGAAATAATGCGTTAGCTTAAAAACTAATCTAATACATCTAATAATATAGAAAGTAGGGGATGAGACTGTCTGGTGATGTTGGTTTCGAAGAAGGATCAATCATGAAATGTTTTGGCAATATGATGAAACTCATTCTGAAGTAACTCAAAGGCATCAACAACATCAGGATCAAAGTGTGTTCCTTTCTCACTTATAATCAGTTTAACCGCAACTTCATGTGGCATAGGCTCTTTATAAACACGTTTACAGATTAATGCATCATAGACATCAGCAAGTGCCATAAGACGCCCGGAGATGGGGATTTCATTGCCTTTTAAGCCTTGAGGATAACCACTTCCATCCCAACGCTCATGATGAGTCAAGGCAATTTCTCTGGCAATTTCTAAAAATGAGGAGCTGCCTAATTCTTTTTCTGCCTTAAATAAAGCATCATGCCCAATTTGTGCATGACACTTCATTTGCTGCCATTCTTCATCATTAAGTTTTCCAGGTTTAAGTAATATTCTATCTGGAACACCAACTTTACCAATATCATGGAGTGGTGCAGATTTAAATAATAATGAAATTGTTTTATTATCCAGATATGAACTAAAAGCAGGATGATTTTCCAGGAATCCAGACAGTAAACGGACGTAATGCTGAGTGCGTCGAATATGGTGTCCTGTTTCATTGTCCCGTGTTTCTGCTAATGATGCCATGCAATAGATCGCCACATCCTGGGTACGACAAATTTCCAGCGTTCTTTCTTGAACTTGTTGCTCCAGGTGCCTGGCCTGGTCTTCTAAAACCTGTCTGGCCTTAGTTAACATTAAATGGTTTTTAACACGAGTTTTAACAATGGGAGGACTCATTGGTTTAGAAATATAATCCACAGCCCCGACCTCAAAGCCTCTTATTTCATCATCTACCTCGCTTTTTATCGTCAAAAAGATAACAGGAATATTGCAGGTTTCAGGATTATCTTTTAATTGACGACAGACTTCATAACCATCGATGTCGGGCAATAATATATCAAGTAATATCAATTCAGGTGGAGTAGAATTAAACGCGAGCTTTAAAGCAGATTGTCCATTTTTTGCCACCGAAACCTGATAGTCATCCTGTAGCAGGTTAACCAGGACATCAATGTAAAAAGTCTCATCATCAACGACTAAAATTCTGGGCATTTGCTCATCCATTAAAGCATCTCTTTATAAATTTTTTGGTAATAGGTTTTGACTTAAAAGCCTTAAAGTACCAATAGCTTCATCATAATCATATTCATATATTTGTTGCTCAAGCTGTGCAATTAACTCTTTATCATAATCATTTCTTATAGAATTTATCATACTTTTAAAGGAATCCATAGTCGTTAGTGCTTTAGAATCACCCTCAGATAAAAGTTTTTCAAGCTTTTCAATAAAATCAGCTAGTTTATTATCTGCTGCAAATGAAATATCTGTAGGGATGTCAGTTTCTGTTTGAGGTATATCCGTCTTTACAACTCTACTTTTAGGTTTGCTAATAAAACCCAGGCTATCAAAGACTATTTTGCCTTGTTTGCAGAAATTTTCTATTAAAACTGACCTCTCTCCATTATCTTCTTTATTTTCTCTCATTGAGGCTTCAATTAATTGAGCTGTTTTTTGTAAATTGCGAGCACCTATATTACCGGCAACACCATGGATGGTATGTACTAATCGTTGGGCATCATTTATATTGTTATCAGCCAGCATTTGCCTTAATTGCTGACAGCAAGCTGAATGATTTCGATTAAAATCATCCAGTAACTTGAAAAATAACTTTTTATTTCCACCCACTCGTTTGAGTCCCCAGGGTAAATCTATTCCGGGAAGATTTTCTGGTAAACTTTCATCTAAATGGGCCGTGATCTCTATAGGGACATCAATACTGCAATTTTTGTTCATTTCACCTTCACCTAGCCATTTTACCAATGTTTTCAGCAATTGTTCAGGAACAATTGGTTTTGATAGATAATCATTCATTCCTATGTTGAGACAAATGTCTTTATCACCTTTCATTGCATGGGCTGTCATTGCAACAATAGGTAATTCTGCAAACCGCTCTTCTGAACGGATCACTTTAGTTGCTTCAAGCCCATCCATACCAGGCATTTGAATATCCATTAACACAATATCAAAATGAGTCTGTTGTACCTGTTTAACGGCTTCAAAACCATTATGGGCAATGATGACTAATAAGCCAAAACCTTCCAGGATCTCTCGGGCGACTTGCTGATTAATACTATTATCTTCAACCAGTAAAACTTTTCCTTTGAGGCGTTTTGAGAAAAGATCAGGTTCTCTTCTCCGTTGACGTACTTGTCCTTTATTAAAAATAGACATAATTGTATCAAATAAGATTGATGGATTAATGGGTTTAATTAAAAAGCCATCCAGTTCAGATTTTTCAACCTGCTGCACTATTTCTTCTCGCCCATAAGCAGTAATGAGAATAATTTTAGGTATTTTTTTTAAGCTCAATTGTGTCTGAATAAAGTGGGAAGCATCAAGCCCATTGATTTCCGGCATGCGCCAATCCATAAGAACCAGATCAATCAGTTCAGATTGAGTAGTCTCTTGAGCTTGATTGTGAGTTAGTATTTTATAGGCATCTTTGGCCGAATTTGCGGTAAAAACTCTAAATGAAAAAGACTCTAACATATCTTGTAAGATCCTTTGTGCTGTTGGGTTATCATCAACCAATAACACACTCATTTCCCTCAAATCTGGTTCAATTTTATAAACTTTTTGCTTGGCGCCCAGCTGTTTTTCAAAACTAAGTTGAAAACTAAAGGTACTTCCTTTTCCAGGCACACTGGAAACCTTCAAAGTCCCTCCCATCAACTCCACCATCTGTCTGGATATACTTAATCCAAGTCCTGTTCCACCATGTTTTCTACTGATCGAACTATCTGCCTGAACAAAGGGATCAAATAAATGTTGAACTTGTTCAGGAGCAATGCCGATACCAGAATCACACACAGAAAAATATATTTTAATGATATTATCTTTATCATGAGCTAATTCAATAGAAACAATCACCTCTCCGTCATCAGTGAATTTAATCGCATTTTGAACTAAATTAACCAAAATCTGCCCCAATCGTAAAGGATCTCCAATTAATGCATCTGAAATTGATATGTCTCTTCTAAAGAGTATTTCAATTCCTTTTTCTTCGGCTTTCAGGTTCACCAGATTAGCTAGATTTTCTAATACGTCATCTAAATAAAATTCAGTTTTTTCAATATTCAACTTACCAGCTTCAATTTTTGAAAAATCTAAAATATCATTAATAATTCCTAATAGATTATGAGCTGATAACTTTACCTTATTGATGTAGTCAAATTGCTTATCATTTAAGTTTGTTTGCAAAGCAAGATAACTCATACCGATAATGGCATTCATTGGCGTTCGGATTTCATGACTCATATTAGCTAAAAAATCACTTTTAAATTGACTGGATTGCTCTGATTCTTCCTTGGCTTTTTTAAGCGCTTCTTCCATTTTTATGCGTTCAGTCAAATTAACAAATATACCCAGATTTAACGTCTGTTTTCCTAAGCATATTGGTATAGCAGACAATAATCCTGTGACAATACCTCCTGCATCTGTTCGAAAATGTACCAGAAGGCCTTTTGCTGTCCCATTTTTTTTGAGATTTTTTAGAACATGTTCTCTTTCTTTAGTATCATCATAGAAATCTCCCATATTACGACCAATAACGGTTTTTCCATTGGTTTCAAGTTCTTTTGATACATGAGGGTTTGCTTTTAAAATGACACCATTTTGATCAGATAATACAATAGCTAATGGTATTGTATTGATGATTTTACTGAGTTGTTCCTCACTCTGACTGAGTTGCTTTTGCTTACGTCGAATAAAAATGATCCATATAAGGCTCAGCAACAATAGAATAGATGCCCCTGCAATCACTTGTTTAATAATTAAATTATTAACATTAACATCATATTTAACAGACAACCATTTTTGTCTGATATGTGACTTTTCTTCATCTGAAAGTGTATCAAGAAATTTGTTAAGAATTGAAACCAGCTCTGGCCAGTCTTTCCTGACGCCCATACTCAAATTAAAGGTGTAGGGCGTTGTACCGCCAACTTTAATATTTGTCATCCCATCTCTGGTGATTAAATAGCTGCCAACTGTCAGGTTACCAACATATGCATCCACTTGACCAAGGGATAATTTTTTCAGGCCTTCTTTAGTATTTTTAACTTTAACTAAATTAATCTGTGGGTGATCTTGCTGCAGATATTCTTGCGTTACATATGCTTGCTCAACAGCAACTTTTTTTCCAGATAAATCCGATAATTCTGTGGTAAAGGTTTCTGTATTTCTGACAAAGATAACAAAAGGGAAGTTCAGATAAGGCTGTGTGAAATTAAGAAACTGCTTTCTATCCTTTGATCGCATTATTGCTGGAAGTACATCCAATTGTTTGTTTTTTGCCTTTTCAAGTACCTGAACCCATGACAGATCTTTTTCAGGAGTCATATTTACTTGCAATGCAGGGGATATGACTTTAATAAACTCTGAAGAAAGTCCCTGGTAAATACCTTTTTTATCAATGAATTCAATCGGTGGCCATGAAGTGTCTATACCCAGTCGAATTTCAGGGTGTTGTTTTAGCCAGTCATGTTCAGAATCTGTAAGATTCAGTCTTCTGAAAATATTTTGAGGGAGTCTTGAAGTACCTAACCAATGCTGAGATATTTTATTGCGTTGTTTAAAATCAATCTCTTTTAATGCCTTATTCAGTATTTCAACAAGAGGTTTCCATTGTTCATCTTTATTAACTGCAAAACGTTGAGCTGATGACTTTAACTTCGCATCACCCGTGACTTCAAGGTTTAGAATTTGATGTTCCTGCTTAAGCCATTGAACCACGGCACCATTACCAATATAAGCATCTGCTTTCCCCCAGGATACTTCATTTAAAGCATCCAGTGTTGATGGAACAAGTTTAAGTTTAATTTTTGGATAAAGTTTTTTAATGATTTTTATTGTAAAGTAGCCTTCTTCCATCACCACTATTTTTCCAGATAATTCCTCTGGAGTGTGGTATGAGGTTGCTCCTTTTCGAGAAATAATAACTTTGTATGCAATAAAGTAAGGCTCTGTGAACCAAAGTTTCTTGTTGCGTTCATCTGTTTGAACAATTGTTGTTGCAAGTTTTAACTCTCCTTGTTCAACTTTATCTAACATTTTGTTAAATGTTGGCCCTGGAACAATATTTAATTGAATGCCTAGTTGACGTGAAATATTTTCGATATAATCATGAACAATACCACTGTGTTGTCCATTTTTGTTTATAAAATCAACAGGAGGCCAATTACCATCAACCCCAATATCAATAACAGGGTGTGCTTTCAACCATTGTTTTTCTTTAAACGTTAGTTCAAGTTTGTTTTTTGATAATAATTCATCTAATACAAATTCATTTGTTGATTTTCCAAGCCAGTATTGCAAAACAACACGCCGATCTTCTATTGTCAATAAGGATAAATTTTGGTTAATAACATTAAGGACAGATTTATTACCTTTTCGAACAGAAGCTTTATAGCTTCGAGTATACAGATCAGGTTCAAGTCGTTTATATACAATTTCATTTTTTTCTGAAGAAGGTTTTTCTATATTTTTTAAGTAATAATTTAAATAATGAGTTTGTGTAACAAAACCCTGAATTTCACCATTTCTAGCAGCGGAAAAAAGAGCCTTATAACCATCAAATAATGTTAGTTTTATGCCTGGATAATGCTTTCGAAGAAAATTCTCATGAAAACTACCTCGTGTGACACCAAGTGCGTAAGTTTTAAAATCATCAATAGACTGGATTGACTGCAAAGAGGGGTGATAAAATAAATAATAGGGACTATCAATAAGGGGATCAGAAAAATCCAGAAATTGTGAGCGTTTTTCACTTTGAAATAATCCCGCATTAACATCAGCTCGACCATCGGCAAGCATTTTCTGAGCTTCATCATTAAAAGCACCTATAAAATGCACAGGAATGCCTGTTTTAATTGACCAGAGCCGCCATAAGTCAATTAAAACACCATCAGCATGCCCATTCTTATTTTGAAATTGCATCGGTGCACTATCAAGGCGGTAGGCAATTTTTAGTCCCTTTGTAGAGAAAGCTAATGAGTCATTAATTTCTTGATCAACATCATGCGATTTAGCATAATTAAGCTTGCTTTCCTGAGCATAGAGAATAGGCTGGAATACAATACAGAGGCTCAAAAAGGATAAAACTTTGAAAATATTCTTGAACAAGAGGAGATCTTTCATTATTTATCTCATGATTAATACGAGTAAAATACTAGAGTATAGGAAAAAATAGCCTAAATACCAAATTTATAATAAATCATATCATCAACTAACAGCTTAGATAAGTCTTGAAAAATATTGGGGTCACTCATCGGGTATGTTATCAAAAAAATTGTAAATGACTGTGATCCGTAATCATTGCTCATTGGGAGTATGGTTAAATTAGTATGTTTTATTGAATAGTGTACATAAATGCAATGGTTTACCTGTACAGTATTCATAAGTAAATATTTGCTGTTAAGCAGATTTATAGAAAAAATGCTTAAATCAGAAACAATAAAGCAGGTTGATGTCAGTTATATTTAATGAAAATGAATATTTAAAATATTCTCAAAAAATGGTTTAAATTTAAAAAATGACAACTCTTATAAAGCCAGCATTCGAAAATAATGATATAAGAATTATAGAAGAACTGGCCAGCATTATATGGAATGAGCACTTCACTTCGATCATTGGTAAAGTTCAGGTTGATTATATGCTTGATAAATTCCAGTCTGAAGCCGCAATTATTGAACAGATAAAACAGGGGTTTTTATATTTTTTAATAAAAGATGAGAATGAATATACTGGTTATATGAGTATTTTTACAAATGATAGTGAATTATTATTAAGTAAATTTTATATTCTTTCTTCTGCCAGAAAAAAAGGCTATGGCAAAGAAGCTTTAAAGTTTGTTGAGCTATTAGCCTTACAAAGAAGAATTAATAAAATTACCTTAACTGTGAATAAATATAATACTAATACGATAAAAATCTATGAAAAATTAGGTTTTAAAACAGTAAATTCTGTTGTTAAAGATATAGGAAATGGCTTTGTGATGGATGACTTTATTATGGTAAAAAATCTGAATTAACAAAAAATTATTTTAAAATTCAGCCAAAATATAATCTGACAGACAACTTAAAAACCAGGTAACTGCCAGATTAAGTCTGAGCTACTGCTTACAATTTCTACTACATAAGACTACAGCAAATTACTGCATTGTTCAATGTTGATGGGGATATTCAATGCCACTATTATTTTGCAGATGAGCAACAACGGGATGACTTTCGTTATCACCGATATCAGCATAATCCATATCATCATATGTTTCAGTCAATTGTTGTTTATACGGTGTTTCAGTCAGAGGATAAACTTCTTTTAGCTCAATCACAAGAGTTTCATCCGATGTCTTTTTTTCAATACGAAATGGAAGATTAAACTCTGGCAGCCAATCAATCTTGTATTCAATGCCGGCTATTTCTCCTTCATAGCGAATTTTTTCATATTGATTATAATGACTGACAGTTTTTTGCTTCAGATTCTTTAATAAATTTTGTGGAAAAATAGTAGATCGTACACTCCAATTTGTTTTTCTACCTAACAGCTCCAGATCGGCAGGTTGAAAATCCAGTAAGAATTTTTTATCATGATATAAAGCTTGATAAAAAACTTGTTCCTTATCATTCAGTAACCATTTTTCACCAAAGCTTTGTTCTTCATTAGAAACTTCAACCATCGTATTTGTTCGCCAGAAATACCATTTTATTGGTTTTTCAGCATGAATATCATGTTGACTATTTTTTTCAATTTTTTGTTGACTTAATTCAGTTGTTTCATAGACACAAGATACATCGATGGTTTCAGCTTCTGCTGCACTTGTCATCAATAATATTGATAAAATAAAATATTGCTTTAAATTCATTTTTATATCTCCTAAATAAATAAAAAAAGGGATAATACAGAAACTATCCCTTTCCCTGTAACAATGCTAAAAAATATTATTGAATAGGTGGTAAACCAGAACGCTTGCTTAATCGACCAGCCTTATTCATTACATGAAAAACAACATTTTGCTCAACTGTGCCCTGGAATAAACTTGCACCTGGGCCGCTTGCATAGATTGCAACATCTTCAGCAGAATGAGTTTCTGAACCCAGAGGAACCATTGCTTCCTGATGGAAACCCTGTCCCTCAGTATCAACAAAAGTTAAATCTGTACGAGAACCGGCTGCATTTGGTTCACTATAACGTGTGTCACCGCCAAGCTCTAAATCAGCAAAACCTAAACCATTGGTATAACCAAGGGTTGTATATGGCATGCTATCACTTGCTAAGTCATAATTTAACTTAGGATTTCCAGCTCCGTCATTACCTATAACTTTTCCTAGAATTGGATTGCCTCTGGTAGGGTAGCCAGCAATAGTAAATACATGGCTATGATCAGCAGTAACAATAATCAAAGTATCTTTAGGATCAGTCATCTCATATGCTTTTTTGACAGCATTAGCAAATTCAATTGTATCACTTAAAGCTCTTTGAGCATTTCCAGCATGATGAGCGTGATCAATACGTCCTGATTCAACTTGCAGAAAAAAACCTTTTCTATTCTTTTTCAAAACATCAATTGCTTTTTCAGTCATTTCAGTCAAAGATGGCTCTCCACCTGAATCACTTGCTCTATCTTCTTCATATTCCATATGACTCATGTTAAATAAGCCTAACAAATGATCGGTTGTGACAGGATTGATAGCATCAAATTGACTCTGGTTCCATACATAAGAAGAGTTTGGATGATCTGCCAGCCATTCAGCGGTTAAATCACGATCATCTAAACGCTCACCTCTGCCACCACCTTCAGGATCGGCACCATTAATGCGTTTTATGAAATTTTTTCGACCACCACCTAAAACAACTTCTAAACCATCGCCATAACGATCCTTAAGATCTATCAGTTGTGAAGCGATGTCTTTACAGCCGTCTGCATTAGTCATTTTTGATACATCACGATCATCCTCATAATTACGCTCTGGTACATGAGCATAAGTAGCGGCCGGTGTGGCATGAGTGATCCGAGCAGTACTTACAATCCCGGTGGACATACCAATTTCTTCGGCATGTTCTAATGCCGTCGTTAAGGTATTTCCTTCGATAGTTGTACAATCTGCTCTCGGCATTGATTGACCAACACTGATAACTCCGGCTTTACTTTTCATCCCTGTCATCATGGCAGTCATGGTACCGGCAGAATCAGGCGTTTGCTGATTTGTATTGTAGGTTTTTGACATTGCCTGATACGGAAAGGTTTCAAAAAACAAACGGTTTTCTTCACCCATATTACCTTTTAGCTGTCCATCATAAATTCGTGCAGCAGTGACTGTTGAAACACCCATGCCATCACCAACAAACAGGATGATATTTTTTGCACGTCGACGACTGTTGCTGATTGCTTTTTTTGCATCCATTAATGCATCTTCAGTTGCTTGCTGGCCCTGTGAGTACCAGTTTTCAGCAGATTCAACAGCTTTAACATCTGCTGAAGCAACAAGGGAAGATGAAATGACTGCTGTTAATAGCATAGAGCTTGCAATAATTTTATTATTAGTTTTCACTTGATAATCCTCTTAGGTTTACACTAACATTTAACTAACTAACTAACTTTATTAATAATGCTTAAACTGACTTTCTTTTTCTGCGCATAGACAGCCCAACTAATGCCGGGGCCATAAGAAAAATTGATGCGGGACTTGGTACTGCAGCAGGTGCCAGCGATTCACTTTCACCAAAACTGCTGATAGAGGCAAAAACAGTCTCAAAACCATCCGCCTCCAATAAAAAACTAAACCTTATATCAATTTCTTCCCCTTCAAATAAACCTTGTTCAATATCAGTTAATACTGAAAGGGCTAATATTTCATTCAGATTAAAATCTCCGAATAAATCAATATCGATTCCTGAAAAACCATTTTGTTGTGCCAGGGGTGTATCGGTTTCAACTATAGCGCTATACGAGTAGCTTAATATCATATCGACACTATATGATTCAGTAAGTGAATTATTGTTAAAATTAAAGCCGCCTGAAGCAATTGCCTCTGCATTTGCGAATGCATAAGAAATACCTGAATAGCCGGATGTTTGAACATCTAACTCAATCAAACTCAAGTCAGAAAAAGGTGTTGATACAGCTTCAGAATAGGCATCACCCACAGATGATATATAGGTGTTATCATCAGCACTATTATCAAAACCCAAGATTGAAATATCGGATGGTTGTGAGTCAATATCAAACTGATTGCCATTGCTGTCAGAAAAACCAGCCACTTCAAGACTTAAATGCCCGTCTGAATAAAACTCAGTCACAGCAAAACTATTTTGAGAAAACAAACCTGCCATCAACAAAACAATTGCTTTACGTTTTATTTTCATTTCTATTTATCCTGTTTAAAAATTTAAATTTAAATTTAAATTTGAATTTGAATTTGAATTGTTTGTGTTTAAATAGTATATGCCTACACGCATTACATCATTATGACAAACAATGATTATTAATTTAAAAGTAAAAAAACATCTAAAAATTAATTTGTATAGATAAGGCGTAAATTCTTTAGAAATATTTAATTAATAGGGAAGGCTTATATTTATTGTTAAAATCTTACCTCATGCAAAAAAACATTTGTGGGATAGCATGAGGTATGATCGAGAGGCTTATTTAAGACCTTTACTTGAGATCTTTGCAATTAGCATAAAATGTCACTGTTGCAGGCCAGTCTGAAAAGACACCTTTAACACCCACATCCTGAGCCAGAACATCCAGCACAGTAAGCATATCGCCATCATTGTTAATGGCCGGTTTAACCGACTGATAATACCAGCCGCCACCTTCTGCCAGAGGGCCAGAACGTTCTAAAGTCCAGGTGATAATATCAAGGCCAACGGCTTTAGCACTCATGGCATAAATTGAAGGTTCAATATTATTAGCTGTATTCGTGTCTAATAACATCCACATTGGTGGAGCAATATAATTTACTCCAATCTCAACCAGTTCTAACATAGTCGGAGACCAGGTTGATGGATTTTGAAAGTCAAATGATGGATCGTCATAACGACCATCAAGATAAACAGCTTGTTGACCAAAGTCAGGTTCATTTTCAAGCCAGTAGCGAATATCATTCAGATTGAATGATTGTGCATAAACATTTTTTGGTCTGATATGAAGTGCTTTGTATTCATTGATCATTTGTTGAGCATAATCTTCCTGTGTGTAGTTTCCTTCAAAGGGCATTGCAACACTGGGAGATTTAAGTTCAGGTGTCATTTTGACCCCTAGTGATTTAAATAACCGAATACTTTCAGCATGTGTCATCAAGGTGCCATCCTGAGCATAAAGATCAGTACGCCAGCCAGCCGTTGCATTCATGTACTCAGCCACATTGACTGCTCCAGTATTTGCGGCATCCATTTTACCTTTTAGAGATTTAAATTCTTCTAAAGAAATGTCACTGGTACAACATTTCGCAGTTGCCGGAGTAAGTAAATTGCCATTGTTATCATAGATAGCCGGTGTAAATGGTATAGTACATTTTGATGCTAAGGGAGTAGCAAGAATATTGGTTGTTGAATGTAAGTCACATTGGGAATGACGACAGACCAGTTCACGATCTTGCGTAAAGGTAACATCACATTCAATAATTCCAGCACCCATGCGGGCAGCAGCTTCATATGATTCTTTAGTGTGTTCAGGAAATTGTAAGGATGCACCACGATGGCCAATTGAAAAATCCGTTTTCTTAAATTTATTCTTTTTTGAACATTTTTGTAAACTTCTTTTTAACGGGCCAGGATCCATATCGCTGACTAAGTAAAAGGGCCGTGGACCTAATTGTATGTTTGAACGTTTATGCGAAACTTTGTGAGAATAAAAATTCTTATACTTTTTATGTTGATTTTCATAGTAAGGTGCTGAAAAAGCAACTGAATACAAGCCAGTCAAAAATATAAAAATAATTAAAGTTAAAATTTTAATATTAAACATTACGTATCTCCTGTAAGAAATAAAAAGAAGATTCAAATATAAAAATATAATGTGTCAGCTTGATTATAATTTGGTGAATTTTATATGAAATTAAAAGTGTGATATGTTCAATAATAAATTTAATCATTAACAAAAAATTATAGTGAGTATATCACTTTTTGTTTGAACAGCATGTAATGATACAGAAATTCTAGAAGATGTTCCTAAGAGCAATAAAAGTAATTGCTGATAGTATTGCAGCAGCAGGTAGTGTAATAATCCATGCTAATGCAATAGGCTTCATTAAAGCCCAGTTAGTATTATGATTAACCATACCAACACCCAAAACAGCACCTATTAAAATATGGGTGCTTGAAACAGGCAGGCCCATAACAGAAGCAAGCATAACAACTCCTGCAGCTGCCAGTTCTGCTGCAAAACCAGATGCGGGATGCATTTTTGTTAGATTATGCCCTACGGTTTGAATCACTTCTTTACCAATGAACCACAAACCAACAATCAATGCAACGCCAAAGGTAAGCATTGCTATAGTGGGAACAGCCGCACTTGAACCTATTTCACCAGTACGTAAAATATCAAGAACAGCTGCAAAAGGACCAATTGCATTTGCAATATCATTTGAACCATGACTAAAAGCAAAACCTGATGCTGTAAAAACCTGCATCCAGCTAAACATCAAGTAGGTTGATTTGTCTAAGTCCTTACCTTTTAATGTTTTTGCAAAAATAGCTGTTGCTAACCAGATAACGGCACCTATCATGCCGATGATTAAATAATTGTTAAGAGTACTTAAACCAAGTTCCATATGCTTTAGACCCTTAAATAACAGCATTCCTGCAATCAGCATGCCGCCCATTGCAGCGAATAGAGGAACATAATTTTCTAATGCCTGAGTTGCATTCAAATCACTTTTTTTCTGCTCTATTTTATGAAGATCTTTATAGTATTCTGACTCAAGTTCTGCAGGGTCAAAGTCTTTGTCTTTTACTGTATGGGCATCGCGTGCCATTGCACTGGTATAGGATATTTGCTGAATTTCTGCCAGACGTTCAAAGGCTTTTTTGTGTTCTTTTTTATGTTCATTTTTTGCCTGTTTAATATTCTTTAGTTCTTCTTCTGCTTCATCATTATATCGTAATACATATTTCTTTATTTGATAGAATAAAGTGTAGGAAACAAGACCACCTAGCGCTGGAGATAAAATCCATGAAAATGCAATAGTACCAATTTTATCCCATTTTACTAAAGAAAAGCCTGTTTCAGTTCCACCTATAAAAAATCCCAGGGTAATGGAGCTGCCTACAATGCCGCCTATAATTGAATGTGTTGTAGAGACTGGCCAGCCACGTTTTGTTGCTATTAATAACCATATTGCTGCGGCTAAAAGAGCTGCCATCATAATATAGACAAACTGCATCGGATCAACATTAATTTGTGATAAATCAACAATCCCTTTACGAATGGTTTTAGTCACTTCACCACCAGCAATAACAGCACCGCTTACCTCAAATATTGCAGCTACTATCAGTGCTTGTTTAATCGTGAGCGTACCAGCTCCAACGCTAGTACCAAAGGAATTGGCGACATCGTTACCACCAATGTTAAAGGCCATAAATACACCAAAAAGAGTAGCTAAAATAAATAATATGGTCGAGTTATGATTGGTATATTCAATGCCCCAATACAGAAAGTAGACGACCATTAGGACTAAACTCGTTGCAATAAAAACACTTAATTTAAAATCTTCCTTAAATGCACTATTATTTTTAGGAAATTCAAGAGTAGCTGACATATATTTCTCCAGATTAATTTATTAAAAAATATACGCCAGATTAATGACAGGCAGATGACAGCTTTTATCAATTTATTTTAAAGAACTGATTTCAAATCTATATTTATGTTGGCTAAATAATTTAGAGCAACGATTAATCACCAATGGACATTGGCCTGTAATTAATGTTTAGCATTACTGTAATAGGATTTAAATAAAACTTATATATGATCATAGTATAAGTTTTCAATTTATTGCGGTGTGTAGTAGCCATGCAGAATAATAAATTAGTATCTAATTTTACATCTCGTCCTATTTTAGCTGTCATCAGCTTTGTGTTATTTATTAATTTATTACTTAATTTGCACATAGAAATTCCAACCATCATCAGTTTTTCAGGACCTAAAATAGATCTGTCACTTTATCATTTATCAACACCATCAATTCAAATTAATAAAATCAATAATAACGCCTCTGGATTGACATTTAATCCCGATACAAAAACACTTTTTCTTATTGTAAATAATCCGGAAAAAATAGTTGAGCTTGATCTTAGAGGAAATGTGCTTCGTCAGATCACTCTTAAAGGATTTTTAGATACAGAAGGCATCATCTATCTTGGTAATGAAAGTTTTGCCATTGCGGAAGAGCGTGACAGGACATTATCAATTATAACAATATTAAATTCTACGAAGTCAGTTTCGCACGATGGTGCATTATCTATAACAATCCAACATAGAAAATCAAACAATAAAGGATTTGAAGGTTTAACTTATGATTTTCACAAAAAAGAATTTTATATTGCCAATGAAAAAAGACCTCGTAAAATAATTGCAATACCTGATCCAAGAATATCCACTATGGATTCAAATTTTAAAAATATGAATGAAATGGATAAAGGACTTAATAAGCTGAATGATTATGCAGGTTTGCATCATGATAAGAAAACTGGGAATCTTCTGGTTTTAAGTGAGGAGTCAAAAGTTGTTATTGAAATGAATTTGAAAGGGCAGGTGATAAGTAAACTAAAGCTTACTTCAAACAAACCGGGTGCAAAATTTATAATACCTCAACCCGAAGGAATAACAATGGATGATAAGGGGACACTCTACATTTGTAGTGAACCAAATCTACTCTATATATTTGAGAAAAATAATGACACTGAAGCACCGGAATTTGTATTTGAAGATCTTAAGATAACAAGTTTATGAGCCTTATTTCAATTGGTGATCTTAATATCAGTTATTTATTGTTAGTACTTTTAAAATATTTTTCCAATGATATAAGAAAATCCATAGAGAGCGTCAACGGGTACCCCATATTTTGGCCACAGCTCTGTCTGTACCAAGAAAACCTATTATAAAGCTGACAATGCTTATTAAACCAAAGATTAATACCGGAAAGAAGTAACCTGGATCTTGCCCCTGAGCAACCCACAGCACTGCAATTGCCATCAATGAAAACATACAGCCTATAAAAATCAAAATATATCGATGTGATGATTTGTATACAAATTCCCCGGAACCTGATTCAAAAATATTAAGAATTGGTGAGAATATAGTTCTTAGCAATTGTTTCATTGTACTTGTCTCATTGTACTGACCCAATAATATTTTGATTAAAATAAGTAATTATCACATATTTTTAGAATATTAATTAAGAAATATTCTAAAAAAGGACTAAGTCGCTGCTGCTATTGCTCTTTTACTCCAATAAAAGTTCCAGGAACAAGGTTTCATGGCGTTACAATTATCTGAATTCAATAACTAAATCACCCTGTTCGACTAACTCTCCCTCTTGTAAATGGATTGCTTTGATGGTGCGATTAAAGGAAGCGGTAATAGTGGTTTCCATTTTCATAGCTTCGATCACAAAAAGCGGTTCATTCTGACTCACTTTTTGACCTTTTTTCACCAATATCATTGAGAGTTTACCTTGTAGTGGTGCTCCAATATGTTCCTCTTCCGTAGCTTTTTTATTAACCTTTACCGTCGCTTTTGCTGAACGATCTCGGATTTGAACACTTCGAGTTTGTCCATTAAGATCAAAGGTGACTGTACATAAACCATTTTCATCAGGTGAAGATTGATAAATCAAGCGGATTATAATGGTTTTTCCCTGACTAATCTTAACCTGAACTTCTTCATTTTGTTTCATACCATAGAAAAATGCTGGTGTTGGTAAATTTTTAACTTTACCAAATGTTTTCATGTGTTCATGAAAATTTAAAAAGACATCGGGATACATTTTATAGGACAGAAAATCCAGAAAATCTCTGCTGTCGCCAAATTCCTCCTGAAATGAGGCAAATTCTTTATCAAAGTCAATAGGTTCAAGATATTCATTGGGACGTTTTGTAAAAGGCTTATCATCCTTTAGTATCAGTTTGCTGAGCTCTTTTGGGAAGCCTCCTTCAATCTGGCCAAGATTACCCTTGAATAAATCAATCACAGAATCAGGAAAAGCCAATGAAGCACCTTGTGCCATGACATCCGCTTCTGTAAGATTATTTGATGTCATAAATAAAGCCATATCGCCAACCACTTTAGACGAGGGTGTTACTTTAACAATGTCACCAAACATATGATTAACAAGAGCATAATTTTTCTTAATCTCTTCAAATTTATGCTCAAGCCCTAAGGCAACAGCCTGGGGTCTTAGGTTTGAATATTGACCACCAGGTATTTCATGTTCATACACTTCTGCTGTCCCAGACTTTAGGCCTGACTCAAATGGATAATAGATTTCACGTACATCTTCCCAATAATTTGCATATTGATTTAGCGAAGGCAGATTAAATTTCTGCTCACGTTCCTGCCCCTGCATAATAGCAATCATTGAATTCAAATTGACCTGTGAAGTCATTCCTGACATTGAACTAAGCGCAGTGTCAACAATATCAACATCTGCTTCAATGGCTTTTAACAAGCTGGCTGCCTGTATTGATGAGGTATCATGGCAATGCAGGTGAATGGGTAAATCAACGGCTTTTTTTAGTGCTGGAATTAAAATTGCAGCTGCATAGGGTTTCAATACACCTGCCATATCTTTCACTGCCAGTGTATGGGCACCTGCATCTTCCAGACGTTTGGCCAGATCGGTATAGTATTGCAGATTATATTTGTAGCCTGGCTGTTGATTAAGTAAATCACCCGTATAACAAATACTGGCTTCAGCAATCCCGCCGGTATGATTGCGCACAAACTGGATGGATTGTCGCATACCTTCAATCCAGTTGAGAGAGTCAAAAATACGAAAAACGTCAATACCGTTTTCCCAGGATTTTTCAATAAATTTCTCAACCAGATTATCTGGATAGGCCTTATAACCAACTGCATTAGAACCACGAAATAACATTTGTAATAAAATATTTGGGATTGCTTTTCGCAGTTCTCTTAAGCGTTCCCAGGGACACTCATGTAAAAAACGCATGGAAACATCGAAGGTTGCACCACCCCAGACTTCTAAGGAAAATAATTGCGGATGATTTTTTGCAAGACCTTCTGCGACTTTAAGCATATCAAGGGTTCTTACCCGTGTTGCCAATAATGACTGATGTGCATCACGCATAGTGGTATCAGTATAAAGAATATTCTTTTGTTCTTTGATCCAGTGAACAAAATTATCTGCCCCCATTTCATCCAGCAAATTTTTGGTTCCCTTCGGATAAGCAGCTGCTTTATCAAAGTCTGGAATGATTGGCTTTCTGAAATGTTTTGTCAAATCCTCTTTTTTTACATCAGGATTACCATTGACAATAACATCAGCAAGATAAGTAAGGGTTTTTGTTGCACTGTCAAAGCTGCGAGTCGTTTTAAATAATTCAGGATGAGTTTCAAGGAAGGTAACAGTGGCATTTCCCGATGAAAAAGTGGGATGATCAAGAACATTTTCTAAAAAAGCAATATTTGTTTTAACGCCGCGAATCCGAAACTCTCTTAAGGCCCGACTGATCCTCTGCACCGCACCATCGAGTGTTCTACCCCATGATGAAACTTTGACCAACATAGAATCAAAGAATGGAGAAATTTTAGCTCCAGGATAAGCAGCACCCACATCGAGACGAATACCAAAACCACCCGCGCTGCGAAATGCAATAATTGTTCCATAATCAGGCATAAAATCGTGTTGTGGATCTTCGGTCGTAATACGGCATTGTATGGCAAAGCCATTACATTGAACAGAATCCTGGGAGGGAATGTTAATTTCAGGATCACTTAGATTATAACCAGCAGCAATATGTATCTGGGTGCGAACAATATCAATGCCAGTTACTTCTTCAGTAATAGTATGTTCTACCTGAACTCGTGGGTTGACTTCGATAAAGTAGATTTCACCCTCTTTATCAACCAAAAACTCAACAGTGCCTGCATTGTAATAGCCTACTTTACGGCAAATCTTTTTTGCATACTCATAAAGCTTATCACGTGTTTCCTGATTCAGGGTTACACTTGGAGCAACCTCGATAACTTTTTGAAAGCGGCGCTGTACAGAACAGTCTCGTTCAAACAGGTGTACCAGGCTGCCAGACTGATCACCAATAATCTGCACCTCAATATGCTTGGGAGAATCAATATATTTCTCCAGAAATACTGTGTCATCTCCAAATGCTTTTTCAGCTTCATTTTTTGCATCAGTAAAAGCACGTTCTAATTCATCTGCATGACGAATAACACGCATCCCGCGACCACCGCCGCCAGATGCTGCCTTAAGCATTAGAGGATAGCCAATGCGTTCGGCCTCCTGTCTGGCAATATCATAGTTATCCAATGAACGTTCACTGTCCTTAATGACGGGAAGACCTGCTTCGACAGCATTGTCTTTTGCCATGATCTTATCACCCAATTGTTCCATACTTTCCGGTGATGGCCCTATAAAGATAATAGATTCTTCACGACAGCGTTTAGCAAACTGAACATTTTCAGAAAGAAATCCATAACCAGGGTGAATGGCATCAATTTTACGCAATTTTGCCACTTCAATAATCGCTTCAATATCGAGATAGGGTTTTAGTGGTTCATCATCAGCACCAATCTGGTAGGCTTCATCTGCTTTATACCGATGAGGTGAAAAACGGTCAATATTGGTATAAATCGAAATAGTAGTGATTTTAAGTTCTGATGCTGCCCGCAAAATTCGTATGGCAATTTCTCCACGATTAGCAATCAGTATTCTTTGGATTTTTTTTGTCATGGTTCACTCTCAATACACTAATTTTGATACAGCTTAATGTTTACTAATGGATTATTCCAAAAATTAAACCTTAAAATTATAATGGATTTAATATTGTTGGGATAATAGGTATTGTTGATAATTAGAATTAATAAATTCAATACTTGAATTATTGTATAGAATTAGATTTAATGCTTGTAATAAAACTGTAATTTTCATATTCTAAAACCTTGGTTTTTTAATGTTTTTCTCATTAGTATTGAAGTTTCAAATAATTAATATTAATTTCTTCTTTCAAAGATGACTATAAATAGCCAGCTGTATTAGATTGTTTAAAATTTATTAATTAATTTCTTCTTAAGGAGAGCTTTATGAATAAACACCAATCATATTGGAAAGCAAACCTGCGACTGATGGCTATTTGCCTCAGTATCTGGTTTGTTGTTTCATTTCTTTTTGGTATTATCTTAGTCGAACCGTTAAATAATTTTCACTTAGGTGGTTATAAATTAGGTTTCTGGTTTGCTCAGCAAGGCTCGATTTATACCTTTGTTGCTCTGGTTTTCTTTTATTCTCATCGTATGAATAAACTGGACAAAGAATTCGGTGTTCATGAAGATGAGGAGAAATAGACAATGGATGAGTTAAAGCTATATACCTACATTGCCGTATTCGGCACTTTTGGACTTTACTTTGCTATTGCCTGGTGGGCAAGAGCTGGTTCGACCAGTGAATTTTATGTTGCTGGCGGTGGTGTACATCCAATTCTGAACGGCATGGCAATTGGTGCTGACTGGATGAGTGCTGCATCTTTTATTTCCATGGCGGGTTTAATTGCCTTTTTAGGCTATGGGGGATCTGTCTTTCTAATGGGCTGGACCGGTGGTTACGTCCTGCTTGCCATGTTGCTGGCACCTTACCTGAGAAAATATGGTAAATTTACTGTGCCGGAGTTTATCGGAGATCGTTACTATTCAAATATTGCTCGCGTTGTTGCTGTTGCCTGTTTGATTATTGCTTCTCTGACATATGTTATTGGACAAATGAAAGGCGTTGGTGTTGCCTTCTCACGCTTTTTAGAAGTTGATTATGGTTTGGGGCTCGGTATTGGTATGTTTGTCGTGTGGGTTTATGCCGTACTCGGCGGAATGAAAGGCATCACTTATACTCAGATTGCTCAATACTGTGTACTGATTTTTGCTTATACCGTTCCCGCTGTTTTTATCTCACTGCATTTGACTGGGGTCCCGATCCCACAAATTGGTCTGGGTAGTACTTTAGCTGACGGCAGCGGAATGTATCTATTAGATAAACTGGATTTAGTGGTCACTGACCTTGGCTTTAAAGAATATACAACAGCCAAACTGGGCAGCACATTAAATATGTTTATGTATACTCTGTCTTTGATGATTGGTACTGCTGGTCTTCCTCACGTAATTATGCGCTTCTTTACAGTTCCTTCCGTTAAAGGTGCACGTTCTTCCGCAGGTTGGGCATTAATATTTATTGCTGCTCTTTATACGGTTGCACCTGCTGTCGGTGCAATGGCACGTTTGAATCTGATGAATACCATTCAACCTTCCGCTACTGAAACACTTGAGTATGAGCAACGTCCTCAGTGGTTCAAAAACTGGGAAACCACTGGTTTATTGAAATATGAAGACAAAAATGGTGATGGAAAAATTCAGTATGTTGCAGATAAAGAAAAGAATGAAATGGTCAAAGTAGACCGTGACATTATGGTTCTTGCAAATCCTGAAATTGCAAATTTACCTAACTGGGTTATTGCTCTCGTTGCTGCCGGTGGACTTGCTGCTGCTTTATCAACTGCAGCGGGCTTATTATTGGCAATTGCCTCTTCAATTTCTCATGATTTATTAAAAGGCGTATTCAGGCCTGAAATTACTGAAAGGACGGAGCTTACGGCCAGTAGAATAGCCATGACTGTCTCTATCTTAATCGCTGGATATCTCGGTTTAAATCCGCCGGGATTTGCCGCAGGAACGGTGGCGTTGGCCTTTGGATTGGCTGCGTCATCAATATTCCCGGCATTAATGATGGGGATTTTTGCTAAATCCATTGGCAGTAAAGCAGCGGTTTTAGGAATGTTAGCAGGTATTGGCATTACTTTATTATACATATTCCAACATGAAGGCATTATGTTTATTAAAGGTACTTCTTTCCTTGGTGATATGGCTCGTAATTGGTTCTTTGGTATTGATCCTAAGGCATTTGGTGCTGTCGGTGCTATGGTTAACTTTACAGTAGCCTTTGCTGTCTCCAGAATCATTAATGAACGTCCTCCTGAAGATATTCAGAGAATGATCGAAGATATTCGTATCCCTTCTGGTTCATCAGCAGCTGCAACAGGTCACTAAATGTTTTGTAAAAACATTTATCATGGCTAAACCTGAGTGACTCAGTTGATCCAACTGAGTCACATTGGGCTAAAGGAAAAAATATGAACAGCCATACTAAAATGGCAATTTTTATCGCACCATTCTTAGTGGTCGGTGGTTATATTGCTGCTGATTATTATAAGCAGGAGCAAGCTGAGAGCAGAAACCTTTTTGAACTTAGCATAGAAGGGCATTGCAACCTTTTAAAAAATCCCTGCATACTCAAAAATGAACAACTGACACTCACACTCTCCAACAAAAATAATATAACAATCATTAAGTCGAACCATCCACTTGAAGAAGTTATTCTCTCCTTTGTTGATAAAGCTAATAAAGAAACACGCTATCAGATGAAGCCTGATAAAAACAATCAGTTCTGGCAATCAGAAACTCTGGCATCATCCTTATTAAGACAATCACCTGAATTAAAAATGCGCTTAATCAGTCTCGTTAATAAAGGTTATTATTTCGGTGAATTTTATAGCAACGAGCACTAACTTATGGAAATTGAATTACAAGAAATCGCTGACTTTTTAATAAGCGTCCATCCTTTTGAGAATTTACCTCAGGCCGTTGTTGAACGACTGATAAAAAACATAACTATTCGATATATTCGTCGGGGTACTTCTTTTATTGAAGATTTTAAAACTCCCGACAGATTATACTTATTACGTAAAGGGGCTGTTTCCTTATTATCTCAAGAAAACAAATTATTAGGGAAATTGGGTGAAGGTGATATCTGCACTTTTTTTTGTCATCTGAAAAAAGACGTTGAGTTCACAATAAATGTTGAAGAAGATACATTAGTATATACGCTTGAATGCCAGACTATCAGTCATATTTTACAGGAGCACCCGGAACAACTGGCTTTTCTTCAAAAAAACTCATCACAGCGACTCAAGCAAAACGTAGTGGAAATTCAGGGGGCAGATACTCTTACATCTTCCTTAATGAAAACACCTGTTTCAGATATTATGCACCATCCGGTTATCACTGCGCAGATGTCGATTAGCATTCGTGATGCAGCAATCATCATGTCCGATAATAATGTCTCATCACTGATTATCTTAAATAATAAGGACGTCGTTGGTATTTTAACCGATAAAGATATTACGAAGCGTTGTATTGCCAGGGACGTGCTAACCTCATCATCAGTTGAACAGATAATGACCACTAATATCATTTCAGCCCCCGCAACAAGTAATGCGTTTGAAGTTGTGATGACAATGACTCGAAAACAAATCAGACACTTGCCAATCATTGATGACAAAAAACTTACTGGAATTATAAGCGTTACTGACTTTCTCCGTCGTGAAGGTCGCAATTCTGTTTATATCACTAATGCAATCAGTAAAGCTGAATCAATTGAAACCATACAGGAATACTGTCAGGTTATTCCTCAATTACAATTACAATCTGTACAAATGGGAGCAACAGCTGATCATATTGGTAAAATTATTACTGCAATCAGTACAGCAGTCACCCGGCGTTTAATAGAACTGGCTGAAGAAAAGCTTGGTGAGCCTCCCGTTCCTTATGCATGGTTAGCCGCTGGCTCTCATGCCCGACGAGAGCAAAGCAGTCATTCTGATCAAGACAATGCCATAATTATTTCTAATGAAATGACTCCGGAAGATGACAAATGGTTTGCGGCATTAGCCAAATTTGTCTGTGATGGTTTAGATCAATGTGGCTATGTTTATTGTCCGGGTGATGTCATGGCAAGCAATCCTAAATGGCGTCAACCAGCAAGTAAATGGAGTGAATATTTTGCTAACTGGATCAAAACACCTTCGCCTAAAGCATTAATGTACTCGAGTATTTTCTTTGATTTACGCAGTCTCTATGGTGATAAGCAATTATTGAACGATGTTAGAGAGAAGATGTTAAAACTTGCACCAAAAAATGATTTATTTCTGGCTCATTTAACTTTTAATGCTTTAAAATTGAAACCACCTCTTGGTTTTTTTCGTGACTTTGTACTCATCCATGATGGTGAGCATAAAGATACACTTGATTTAAAACATAATGGCATAGCGCCTATTGTTGATTTAGCCCGCATTTATGCCTTGGCGGAAGGTGTAAGCGAAGTCAATACCATCGAACGTTTAAAACGGCTTCGGGGTAGTCGTTCGTTAAGTCGTGAAGGTGCTGATGATTTACTGGATTCTCTTGAATTTATCAGCATGTTAAGAATGAAGCATCAGGCTCAACAAATCAATCTTGGTGTTGATGCAGACAACTTTATGGCGCCAGCTGAAATTTCAAAATTAGAAAGAAGTCATTTAAGAGATACCTTTAAGGTAATTCAAACCTTACAAACTTACGTAGAAATGCGCTATAAAATAGGTTAAAAATGTTTAGTCATTGGTTTGGGTATGAAGCTAAAAGAAAACGTCTGCTCGCTAAAGCGCCTCCTGGCCCTTTGAGAGACTATTTGTCTGTGCCTTTTCCTGATCCTAAAACAGCGCTGAATAAAACACCGATTTTAGCCATGGACTTTGAAACAACTGGACTTAATGCCAGGGAAGATCAAATACTCAGTGTAGGTCATATCGGCATCAATTCTTTTGAAATATTACTATCATCTGCCTATCACCAGGTGATTTGTACTCAGGGTGAGTTAAAAGAAGAGGGTGTTATTATTCACCAAATTACTGATGATACTAAATCTCAGGGAGAAAAAGTCGAAGAAGTCATTGAAAAATTATTATATGCCATGGCAGGAAAAGCTATTCTGGTCCATTTTGCTCCTATAGAAAAAAACTTTTTACAATATACCTGTAAAAAACTCTATGGATTGGCACCTGTTTTTCCAATTATAGATACATTGATGATCGCCCGCAAGAGATTAGATCAGCGTACGTCATTGTATTCACCTAATGATTTACGTCTGTTTAATTTGAGAGAAAGTCATGGCTTACCCAGATATAAGGCTCACAATGCTTTAAGTGATGCACTGGCAACGGCGGAATTATTTTTAGCTGAAATCGAATACAAACAACAAAAGGAATCGCCTCCTTTAAAATCTGTTTTGTCCTAAACAGAATAACTTTAAAAAACCAACGGCTCTTTTAACAGACTATTTAAATATATAATTTAACACTTAAAAAATAATAGAAATGGTACAAATATAACTCATGTTTTTTAAAACTTATCATTGTCCTGACTGTGATAAAAAATTCACCAGCCTTGAACAATATAATCAAGACTTAAAACTTTGTAACCATTGTGTACAAGAGACCATCAGTCAGCTTAAGTTACAGGTATTACAATTACAAATTGAAAATAAAGATTTAACTTTTCTGTGCAAAGAGAAAAACATTCAGACAGAGCCAGAAGTTTGTTTGATTGAATTTAAAGTCAAGCAAGACAAATTACTTGAGCAGGTAAAAATCTGTGATGCAAACTGGGTGATTATACCTGCTGGCCAGTTTGATGGTGAAGCAATGCAGGAATTTGAAATGTTAAACACCCCCGTTACGTTTGACATGTATGATATCTACTGCCATATGAACAATATAAAACAGCCGTCGGATGATGGCTGGGGAAGAGAAAATCGACCTGTTATTTATGTTAATTATAATCAGGTACAGGCCTATATTGAATGGTTGAATCAACAAACAGGCTGGCAGTGTTCACTGCCTACAGAAAAACAATGGGAATATGCCTGCCGTGCGGGTACCATAACTAATTTCTGGTATGGCGATCTCTCCGATCGTCGGATGATGGTTGTCGATACTGATAAAACAATGCCAACACCAGGAAAACATCAGGCCAATCCCTGGGGACTCTATGATATGCATGGCAATGTCTGGGAATGGACAAGCTCAAAAAATGGCAGTAAGTATTTTTTATGCGGCGGCAGCTGGTATAACAAAGAGAACTGGTTAACCTGCAGCGCACGAAATATTTCATTTGCCGGGGTGAGTTACAATAATTGGGGGTTTCGTTTAATTCGTGAACGCTAGTGAAATATTGTGTTTGTGTCATATTTACACTCAATAATACTTGTGTGCTTTTTACTCCATCTGAATTCTTGTATTTTTCATATATTACACTGCTGGCTTATCAAGTATTGCCACCATATAACCCGTTGGATTACAATCTAAGTCATGCAAACAATCGTTGAATTACCAGAATATACTAAAAGATCAGGTAAATATTTTGAATTATGGCAGTAAAAAATGAGCTCAGCATTTGGTATTAGTGTTAGTACTCTTCGGCATTGGGAGCGAGGTGATCGAACGCCTCATGATCCAGCCTTAGTCTTGCTCAATGTTATAGCAAAAGATCCTCAAGCAGTTTTAAATGCTCCAGGCAACTAAAAAGCCAATAAGAATTTGCAATTAATCCAGGCCATTCATTATTTTTTTGTTTTACTTTGCTTTATAACTTGAACAAAATGGTGGCAGATGTTTTTAAAATCTTGTATTGTGGATTAATTGGAAATACGGGAACAGAGGTTATTCTACACTTGTTATGTGCCAAAGGAATAAAATGGATATTGATAAATTAAAAGAATGGCTGGGATTCTGGAAGTTTTTTCTTGGAACATTTATTTTGGGTTGTGCTACTTTTCTTGTTAATCAAGATATACAGAACAGAGAAATTGAAATAAAAGAGCAAGATCAAATTGCAAAATATATTGAACATGCCATACATGAGGATGTAGGTATTCGCCTCCGCTTTGCACAGTATTTTAGAAATGTAACCCGATCTGAAGTATTGAGAGAGCGTTGGAATGATTACTTAATAATTGTCCAGGGAGAATATGATGAAAAAAAGAAAGAAAAAGAACTTCTTCTGGTAAAGTCACAAGAAAAATCCATAACAGGTCAGGAAAAAGATGCTCTTCAAGCACGAATAGAAGAATTGGAGCTTGCCTTAAATCCGAAACCAATAAAAAAAGACATGCTGTTACCATCAAGAATTTATTTACACATCCAAAGTGAAAAGCAAAAAGAGAAAGCTGTAGAAATTTCTCGATTATTAAAGAACGGTGGTTTTTCTGTTCCAGGTATACAGATATTGTCAAAAGGCCCAAATACATCGGAGTTGCGATATTTTAGAAAGCGAGAAGAAGAATATGCAAAAACTGCTTTGGAACTGTTACAGGGCTTTGTTGAAATTGAGTTAGCGTATGTTCCTGGCTATGAGTCCTCTACAAAAATAAGAGACAGGCACTTTGAGATTTGGTTTTCAAATGATGCATTTTTATAAAGAAGCACATAATCGTGGCAGTTCCATACTCTAAAATTTGTGAAGGGCAGTTCGGTAACGGGCTGTCCTGTTTTTATTGCTGCAATAGGTAATTTTAAAGAATATTCTTGATGAGTTTTTTTGTCATCTCAGGTGATGAGAAATACTTAATGGCATTGATATGTTCTTTTTTTGTGACTAATTCTAATGCTTCTTTAATACTGACCAGGCGTCTTTCTCTTATATCTTCTTCTGGCCATTTATCTAATATTTCTTCAATAAGCAGTGGATAGATAACAAGCGTTCCCCCTTCATCCCGGTTGAATTCTTCACTGAGTTTGCTGTCAATGACTTTTCCTCTGACACCTGCTTCCTCATAGGTTTCAAGCTCAGCGACCTGAGGTTTTTTTAAATCATTTTCTGGATGTCCCTTTGGTAATATCCAGGCTTTTCCAGAAGTACTTGTGATGATCATAACCTTGAGTTTATCTTTCTTCAAGGTAAATGGAAATGCGCCAATTTCAAGCATGATTATCTTCAATCGTTTTAATAAAATTTATTTTCAGTAACATTCAGTAACATTCAATTATTTTTTTTTACCTAAGATTTTTACAATTTCATTAAATAATGTCCGGTATGACTGAACATAACTTTTTTTCGATGCGTAAGCAAGAACGGGTTCACGATGGATGCCCATCCGTTCGATTTCAGTTGAAAAGCTAATAATGCTTTTCAAAAATTCAGGGTGTCGTTTTTCCAGATCAGCAATGCTTTGATGATGTAATGAATTTTTGCTTTGTGCCATGGAGAAAAATGGATGGATTATTTTTCTTTTATAGCCATTGTTCTTAAAAAAAGTGAGCAACTGCTCATAGGTGCGTTCAGATAGTGTTGTGGGTATTACGGGAACCAGAACCATATCAGCTGCATTAAAAACATTTTCGGATAATAAATTGATGTTGGGAGGGCAGTCAAGAATAATTAAATCGTATTCATTTTCAAGAGAAGACAAAATATCTTTCAAACGTTTTTTTGATTTACTCATATTATTTAGCATGATATCAAAATTTCTAAAAGACAGGTTGGCTGGTAAGATATCAAGTCGTTTATAATTGGAGCCGCGAATTTGCTTCAGCAAACGGTTTTTCTTTGAGAAAAAATAACCACGATTTTCTTTCTTGCTGGCACCAATACGAAAATAGAATGAAGAAGCCCCCTGAGGGTCTAAATCCACTAATAAGGTTTCATTACCTGCTTTGGCAGAAGCATAGGCTAAATTAACGGATGCTGCTGTTTTCCCAACACCGCCTTTGATACTATAGGATGCTATGATTTTCATTGTCTGACTCTTTATATCTGCTGTTATTTTCTTTTGGTGTTAATGATAAATGTCTCTTTAAAGAGTTGACGATTACTATCATTGGAAAATATACTGAGTTCTTTAATACATTTCTCCCGTTCCTGGACCTGCATGGTATACAGAGTTGATATTAACCCACCCAGAGATGCAATGAGCATAATATCTTTTTTAGGTTTGTGTTCAAGCTGTAAAAGATAATTTTTAAGAAAGTCACCCTGTACTGTTAAGTCATTAAAAATACCCAGTTTGTCCTGTAAAGACTTAAGGTGATTTGCAACAACTTTGATTTTCTTCTTTTTAAATTCACTACCAAAGAAATATAATAGATAACGTAATTTCTTGCAGTCAATGCGGATATCGTGAATTTTTTCATCAGGTGTTGTGTTATTTATCTTTAAAGCGGCTTTATAGATTTTTGTATAGGTTTTCTGGATTTTAGTAACGGCCAGTTCAATGGTTGTTTTCTCACTCCATTGTGTTTCTACAGCAGAATAACCATTGATGAAAAGTGCTTGTAACTCATCCATCTCCTGACGATAGGCACGGCTGCCAATCCACCGGCTGATCCTTTTGGCTTCAACCTGTCGATTTTTTTCAAAATCATCAAACATTGGCAAAAGATCGTTTTTCATTGATTCAGGCAGCAGATCCATATAGCGTTGTTTATCAAGGATAAATACATCAAGATCTCTTAAATGATTTGTTTCTCTGGCCAGATCACCAAAACGCTGTTTCAGCATTGAAACATCCTGTGCAGGAAAAACTTCTCTGAGTTGGACAATTGCTGCACGAACCATGCGTATTGCCACGCGATAATGATGTAAAAACTCGGTATCAATATCTTTAACAATGCCTTGTTCAGTTAAACGTTGCTTTTCAATCATTGTGGTAATTATTGAACTCACTGCAGAGCGTGCTGACAGCGTATGAGGGAACTTAAACACTGGTTTAACTGTGTAAGGGGTGGGAGCTAGCCCAATTGCACCAAGAAGAGAGTCCAGAGGCGTCAGGCTGGGTTTAAAACTTTGCATTGAGGCTAACAGCTTAACAGCCTGTTCATATTCTCTGCCGTACCCTGTGACAGGAGAAAGACTGACCTGACGCATCACAGGAGTACGTGGTTTTTCAGGTTCATAAATTGATATCAGTTGGCAGAAAACCAAAACTTTACCATCGTCATTTTGTAAATTGAGTGTTTCAATTTTTAAAACCCCTTTATAAACCGGATGTAAAGCACGAAGATCAATCATTGGCTTTAAAATATCTTTGGCTTCAGAATCAGGAAAATCCCACCAGAATTTATCTCGTGCGTTTATTTCTTCAATTTCAAAAGAAAGTTCATCATCAAATAGATTTTCTTCATTCCATAAAGTGATGGACTGGTTCTGATGGCGTACCGCCAGGATGTTATGACGATAAAGATTCCATTCAAAAGTCTCTAAAATGGAAAAATTTTCAGATGTGTTTTCGATCTGTTTCACACTGAAATAAGATTTTAAGGTCTCTATAAAATGTTTTTTAGTCAGGTCATCAGGCAGAAGATAGCGAGTATCGTTTATTTTTGATGTTTTCATTATTTAATACAGCTCCAGATGTTATCTTCGTGACAAGTAAATATCACTTTGAACTATAGCGAATAAGAACTAATAAATAAAGAAATCAGTTGATTAGAGATTCAAGTACAAGTGAAATATTACTTTTTAAGGTGTTTCTCCGGGAAACATAAACAGCACAAAAGATAACAAATTCAGAATATACTAATTTATCATAATCTAATATGTATAAATAACAATACCTTAAATTTTTCTTTGATTATTTTGTTATATATGCTTCACCATATGTTAACATCAGGAATAAGGTTTCTCCCTAAAAGTGGGGTACAAGCGTTGAAATGCCATTAAACGAAAGATTATAGTTAAATTTAATGTTGTAAAACGCACTTGTATGGATGGGGGTTTGTATTTTGTATGGGATCACAGATTGTAGTATTTGGGTTCAATTAGCAGGTGCTCAATAAATACTTGTCTGGAAATATTTTTTTTCAACTTTAAGTTTTTATTAATTTAAATGTATTTAATAATCAATAATATACTCTATTTATTTAATGTTATTAATTAAGATAAAGTTTTCTCTCTCAACTACATCAGAGTTAAATCCCCGGATATTTATATGACTAATGTGAATTTTCTGAATAATATTACCATTATTTTAGCCATCTGAATTGACTATTAACCGCGTTTGTTTGAAAATTAGCAGTTACTTGATCGATTGAGCCAAAATTCATATCTCTATAGTTAAATGTATAGTTAGATGTATAGTTGACTAAAAAAGATCATTTATAGAACAGTTTCATAGAAACTATTGCTTTCATTTAGGTTTTTGCTTTTGGAAGTAGTGATTTAACCCATTAATTTGTGCATATTAAAGTTGGAAAACAGGTTTGACAATGGAAGATAAAAATATTATCGACAAAAAAATTGCTTCTCGTTTACAAGAGACGCCTATCGCTATTATTGGTATGGCATCGCTTTTCCCTGAATCCAGAGATTTACACGAATTTTGGGAAAATATTGTCGGCAAAGTTGATTGTGTGATTGATGTTCCTGCTGACCGATGGGAAATCAATGACTTATACGATGCAGATCCTTCAGCTCCAGATAAAACATATAGTAAACGTGGCGGTTTTATTCCCGATATTGATTTTGATCCAATGGAATTCGGTTTACCGCCTAATATACTTGAAGTCACCGATTCTTCACAATTGCTGTCATTAGTGGTTGCCAGAGATTTACTTAAAGACTGCGGTTACGGTAATGGTGAATTTGATCGTGAAAATACCGGTTGTATTCTGGGTGTCGGTGGTGGTCAGAAACTAATCACTCCTCTGGTCTCACGTCTTCAGGGTCCAATTTGGGAAAAAGTACTCAGGAGCAGTGGTGTTGCTGAAGATGATATACAAATTCTTATTGAAAAAATGAAAAAAGCTTACATTCCATGGGTGGAAAACTCCTTCCCTGGTATGTTGGGAAATGTGATTGCAGGCCGGGTAGCAAATCGTTTTGACCTGGGTGGTACCAATTGTGTAGTTGATGCTGCATGTGCTGGTTCATTGGCTGCTATGAAAATGGCCATTAGTGATTTGCTGGATTATAAAGCAAATACAATGATAACCGGTGGTGTGGATACTGATAATTCCCCCTTTATGTATTTAAACTTCAGTAAAACTCCAGCTTTTACTGATGGTGAGGTGCCCAAGCCGTTTGATGAAGATTCACATGGTATTGTGATTGGCGAAGGTGTTGGTATGGTTATGCTCAAGCGTTTAGAAGATGCTGAGCGTGATAATGATCGTATTTATGCGGTTATTAAAGGTGTCGGCTCATCAAGTGATGGTCGCTTTAAGAGCATTTATGCGCCTCGAGCGGCAGGACAGAAAGTGGCAATTGACCGGGCCTATGAAGATGCTGGTTTTGATATGAAAACCATTGATCTACTTGAAGCCCATGGAACAGGTACAAAAGCCGGTGATGCAGCAGAATTTGATGGCTTAAAGTTAGCCTTTGATTATGAAGATCATGAAAAGCAGCACATTGCCATTGGCAGCGTGAAATCTCAGATTGGACACACAAAAACAGCGGCAGGCTCTGCAGGCATTATTAAAACCGCCCTGGCTCTGTACCATAAGGTGTTACCACCAACTATTAATATTGATAATCCTAATCCAAAGCTTGGTATGGAGGAGTCTTCATTTTATCTCAACACTGATACCCGGCCATGGATTAATACCTCTGATGTGCCTCGTCGTGCTGGTATCAGTTCATTTGGCTTTGGCGGCAGCAACTATCACTTTGTTATGGAAGAATATTTACCTGAATTAGGTAAATCTTCAGGTAAAGATCACCGCTTGCATAATACTCCCCGTGCTTTTGTTCTGCATGCCTGCAAACCAGAAGATTTGTCCTCTAAATGTCAGTCATGGTTAAATTCACTGCAAAATGATGATACGGGTCTTGAGTATTATAATTTTGTGCAGGAAGCTGAAAATGCAGAAATACCGGAAACCGATGCACGTATCGGCTTTGTTGCTATTGATCAGCAGGCAATTATTGAATGCCTGAATAATGCCCTTGAGCAATTAGAAAAACAGAAGGGCACAGATGTCTGGGATCATTTCAGCGGACTTCATTATCGTGCCCAGTCTATGCCTAAAGATGCAAAGGTTGTGGCGCTGTTCTCAGGCCAGGGTTCTCAATATATTAATATGTGTAAGGATCTGACCAATAACTTCCCGCCAATGCGTGAAGCATTCTCGAAAATGGGCCAGCAATTATTGGGTGATAATGACACAACTATTAGTCGTGTTGTTTACCCGGAGAGGGTTTTTACTGATGAAGCGGTAAAAGCGCAGGAAGAAAAGCTTAAGCTCACACAATATATCCAGCCCGCAGTGGGTTCGGTCAGTGCCGGCCTGTATAAGTTGGCCCAGGAGGCTGGATTCAAGCCTGATTTTGTTGCAGGTCATAGTTATGGCGAATTGACTGCACTATGGGCGGCAGGAATTATAAATGATGAAAGCTTCTATAGTTTGTCTCGTGCCCGAAGTGTTGCTATGGGAACACCTCCTGAAGAAGGTTATGATGCCGGCAGTATGATGGCGGTCATGGGAGATGCAAAAGAAATTGAAGAAGAATTAAAGGCCTGCAAAGGTGTTGCCATTGCAAACTATAATTCACCCAAGCAAGTGGTTGTTGCCGGGCCTAGTCAGGCTATTATTGATGCTAAAGAGAGTCTGAAAAAAGACGGCTTCTCAGCAGTTGCGTTACAGGTTTCAGCAGCCTTTCATTCTCCTTTGGTTGAATATGCACACAAGCCATTCTCTGATGCTATTGATAAAATAAAGTTCAATGAGCCTCACACGACTGTGTTTTCAAATGTGACAGCCAAGCAGTATCCTAAGTCGGTTAAGAAAATTAAAGAAAGTTTCAAAGGTAATATGCTCAAGTCTGTGCAGTTTACCCAGGAAATTAATAATATTGCTGATCAGGGCGGCACCATCTTTGTCGAGTTTGGACCTAAGAATGTTCTAACCAAGCTTGTTGGTTCAATTCTGGGTGACAGAGACCATCTTGCTATTGCTATGAACAGCAATCCTAAGAAAAATAGCGATGCACTCTATCGTGATGCTTTAGTTCAATTAAAAGTAGCTGGTATAGAAATCAGTTTGAAAGATCTTTATCAACGTGATGTTGAAATGCCTTCAACTAAAAAAGCGATGATGAATATTAAGCTTAATGGGGCAAACTACGTCAGTGATGCAACCAGACAAGGTTTTGAAGATGCACTGAATGACGGCTTTAAACTTGAACTGCCACAAAAGGAAATGCCTCAACAAGCAGCACCTGCTCTTATTGAAAGTCAACCCGCGGCAATAACAACACAGCCACAACCTATTAATACACCTAAAGTACAATCTTCAACTAACTTACAAGACATTGAAAAACAACAGGAAGTTGTTTATGTTGCACAACCTCTGGAGCAATCTGAATGGTTGGAAACACAGTCAGCAACCTTAAAAGCACATGAAATGTACTTACAGAACCAACAGGATTATTCCTCAGGTTTCTTTGACATGATGCATCATCTGGTTGATGAGTTTGGCACTCAAAACAAATCCGTACCAGATAATATTACTCAGGGTATGTCTGATCTGCACCAGTACCAGCAAGATACTCTTCGAGTTCATGAAAGTTATTTACAAAGTCAGATTGAATTTAATAAATCTACTCACCAGCTGATGGGTGGGGCACAAAGTTTATCTGCTGCATCGGTTTCGAAACCGGCATCTATCGATACACGGATTGAAAATCCTGTTTCTGACCCAGTTTCGAGCTCTGTTTCTAAGGATGTTGCCCCCGTTAAACCTTCGCCTCAGACAACTACACCTCAGAGAACTACACCTCAGAGAACTACACCTCAGACAACTACACCTCAGATAACGACACCAGCTGTTGCTAAACCTGTTGTTCAAAGTGCAGCAACTATCACTTCAGCTTCGGCAGCCACTCCAGCTCAGGCAACATCTCAGGCATCGACGTCTGCTCTGGACTCTCAGGCAATAGAAAAAGGAATGCTTGAGATTGTTCAGGACAAAACAGGTTATCCTGTTGAAATGCTTGATTTAAATATGAATATGGAAGCTGATTTGGGCATTGATTCAATTAAACGAGTCGAAATTCTGGGTGCTATGACCGCTAAATTCCCTGAACTGCCTGAACTGGATCAAAATGATCTGGCAGAAATGCAGACATTGCTTGAAATTGTCCAGTATGTGGATGAAAAAGCAAAATCTTCAGCACCTGCTGGTTTATCAGCTGCCCCTGCAAGTATGAGTGTTGCTCCTGCAGCTATCAGCCTGGAACAAATTCAGAAAGGCATGCTTGAAATTGTCAATGAAAAAACAGGTTATCCAGAAGAAATGCTGGATCTGAATATGAATATGGAAGCGGATCTGGGTATTGACTCAATCAAACGAGTTGAAATACTGGGTGCCATGACAGCCAAATTCCCTGATCTGCCCGAACTGGATCAAAATGATCTGGCGGAAATGCAGACACTGCTTGAAATAGTTGAATATGTTGAGCTTAAAGCGAGTGCAATGGCACCCGTTGCAGCAGCTCCAGTTGCTTCTGCAGGTATAGATACTGCGATAATTCAACAGGGTATGCTTGAAATTGTTAATGAAAAAACAGGTTATCCGGTGGAGATGCTGGATCTGAATATGAATATGGAAGCGGATCTGGGTATTGACTCAATCAAACGAGTTGAAATACTGGGTGCCATGACCACCAAGTTCCCTGATTTACCAGAACTGGATCAAAATGATTTAGCAGAAATGCAGACGCTTCTGGAAATTGTTGAATATGTTGAACAAAAAGCGGGAGCAGTGACTGCTGTTACAGTATCAACTACAGCTGTTCCTTCAGGTACTGACTCTGGTTTTAGTTCTGCTGCGATTGAAAAGGGCATGCTTGAAATCGTTAATGAAAAAACAGGTTATCCGGTGGAGATGCTGGATTTGAATATGAATATGGAAGCGGATCTGGGCATTGACTCAATTAAACGGGTTGAAATCCTGGGTGCCATGACCACAAAGTTCCCTGATATGCCGGAATTGGATCAAAATGATTTAGCAGAAATGCAGACCCTGAAAGAAATTGTGGACTATGTTGAGCTTAAAGCCGGTGTTGCGACCACGGCACCTGTGTTAACAGCGGCTCCTGCCGCTTCAGGTCTGGATTCTGCTTTAATCCAAAAGGGCATGCTTGAAATTGTTAATGAAAAAACAGGTTACCCGGTTGAAATGCTGGATCTGAATATGAATATGGAAGCTGATCTGGGCATTGACTCAATTAAACGAGTCGAAATCCTGGGTGCCATGACCACCAAGTTCCCGGATATGCCGGAGTTGGATCAAAATGATTTAGCAGAAATGCAGACCCTGAAAGAAATTGTGGACTATGTTGAACTTAAAGCCGGTGTTGCGACCACGGCACCTGTGTTAACGGCGGCTCCTGTCGCGTCAGGTCTGGATTCTGCTTCAATCCAAAAGGGCATGCTTGAAATTGTTAATGAAAAAACAGGTTATCCGGTTGAAATGCTGGATCTGAATATGAATATGGAAGCCGATCTTGGCATCGACTCAATTAAACGAGTTGAAATTCTGGGGGCGATGACCAGCAAGTTCCCGGAGCTGCCAGAGTTGGATCAAAATGATTTGGCAGAAATGCAGACTCTGAAAGAAATTGTTGATTACGTAGAAGCAAAATCAGGCGTCAGTGCTTCGGCTGATGAGGTCATAGAGATAATCTCCGCTTCTACTGTCATTGATGAAGCAGCTATCCAACGGGGTATGCTTGAGATTGTTAATGAAAAAACTGGCTATCCTGTTGAAATGCTTGATTTGAATATGGATATGGAAGCAGATTTAGGGATTGATTCAATTAAACGAGTTGAAATACTGGGTGCTATGACCAGTAAGTTCCCTCAGCTGCCGGAGATGGATCAAAATGAACTGTCTGAAATGCGCACGCTGCTTGAAATTGTAAATTATGTTAAAAGTCTTGTGCCTCAGGACAGCACAATAAGCAGAGCACTGACAGAACAATCTCTCCAGGCTTCTATGCATGAGTTGTCAGACACATCAGCCAATCAGGATTCTTTTTCTACCACAGAGAGTATCGTAGTCAAAAAGCATCTGCCTCGTCCTGATGTTCTGGAGTCAGAAATTAGCATTACAGGTCGTACCTGTATCATCACTGATAATGGCGAAAAAATAACCTACAACACCGCTAAGAACCTGCAGACTCTTGGCTGGAATGTGATTGTTATGCAACTGCCAGGCTCTCTGGTGGCAAAAGCCAGCAGCTTACCTAAGGGTGTTAAAAGCGTTAAATTAGCTAAAGCAACCGATGAAGAACTAGCTAATACACTGAGTGCCATCACGGCAGCAGAAACCGTTAATGGTTTTATTCACTTAAGTGCCAAGCCTTCTTCCAAAGGCAGCAAGATTAAGTTCAGTAAACGTGAGTCAACAGCACTTAAGATGGCTTTCTTTACTGCGAAGCACTTAAAAGACACATTAACAATAAAACCTGCGGCAGGACGTAACTTCTTTATCAGTGTCTCTTATATGGATGGTGAAATTGGTACTGCGGGCCTGAATAAATTTGAATTAAACCAGGGTGGGCTTAACGGCTTAATTAAGACAGTTAACCTGGAGTGGAATGATGTCTTCTGTCGTGCAGTCGACTTTAATCCTGTTATGGATGATGAGGTAGGTGCGCAGCTTCTTGTTGATGAAGCCTTTGACCCGGATTTATCGGTTGCTGAAGTCGGTTATTCAACTAATGGCCGTATGACTTTAGTGGGTTCTGTCAGAGCTCATGAGCCTGCTGAATCAGCCAACAATAAAATATCAGATAAGTCTGTATTTCTTGTCAGTGGTGGTGCAAAAGGCGTTACAGCCGCTTGTATTATGCCTTTGGCTGAGAAGTATCATTGCCGTTTCATCCTTGCAGGTCGTGCACCTTATACGGGCTCTGAACCAGCATGGGCGCAAGGATGTACTGATGAAACTGAACTTAAGCGTAAGATAATGGAAGCAATCAAAGCAGACGGCGACATGCCCACTCCGGTGATTGTTAACAAGCGTTTAAGAGCAATCAAATCTGAACGTGAAATCAGTCAGACCCTGAAGCAAATTGAAGTTCTCGGTGGTCAGGCTGAATACATTAGTGCTGATGTGACTAATAGTGCTGCACTTAAGGAGCAATCTGCTCCGGTGATTAAAAAACTGGGTAAAATTACCGGCTTGATTCATGGTGCAGGTGTATTAGCTGACAAACCCATCAATAAAAAAACAGAAGCTGATTTTAATGCTGTTTTGAATACTAAGATCGATGGTCTTGAAGCCATGTTATCACTGGTCAATAAAGACACATTAGAGTATTTAGTGATGTTTTCCTCAGCAGCAGGTTTCTATGGTAATACCGGACAATCTGATTACTCTGTTGCTAATGAAATTCTGAATAAAACTGCTTATCAGTTCAGAGCCTTCTATCCAAAATGTCATGTTGTTTCCTTTAATTGGGGACCATGGGATGGTGGTATGGTGACTGAAGAATTAAAACGTTACTTTAAAGAACGTAATGTTGAGATTATTCCTATAGAAGAAGGCGTTGAAATCTTCGGCAATGAATTGCATCAGGACAAAGCAGAAACAATTCAGCTTTTAGTGGGCAGTTCCATGCGTGCTGATGTTGATAAAACAGGCACACCTTTACGCTCTTTTTTAATTAATACTGAATTGTTATTAGAAGACAATCCATTTTTAAATGACCATGTGATCGGTGGTAATCCAGTATTGCCTTCAGCAACGGCTCTTTCATGGATGGCTAATATTTGTGAGCGTATTAATCCTTCCCAGACATTCTTTGAGTGTGATAATTTTCAGGTATTGAAAGGTATTGTTTTTGACAAGTCTCAGGCTGATTCTTATCAAGTCGATCTCAAAGAATTATCTAATGATAATAATGTCAGCCGCCTTCAGGTGACTATTTCCTCGAAGAACAAAGAGGGTAAACAGGTTTGGCATTATAAGGCTGATATTTTAGTGGCTAAAGAAATACCTGAAGTGCCGCTGTATACACAGTCTGATTTGAATGAGACTCAGAATACTACAGGGGAATCATTGTATAGTGATGGTACACTTTTCCATGGTTCTTTATTTCAGGGTATTGAAAAAGTAGTTAATACTTCAATGAAGAAATTAACCCTGTTGTGTAATCTGGAAAACATTAAAACAAAAGAGCAGGGACAGTTCCCCATTAGCTCTCTTAATCCTTTTGCCACTGATTTAATGTTTCAGGCTATGTTGGTCTGGGTGAGAGAACATCGTCATCTTGGCAGTCTGCCGCTGAAGTTTTTGAAAGTGATGAGTTATAAAGCCATTCCAAATAAGGAAGACTTTTACATTTCACTGGATGTTGATTCAACCTCAGATACAAATATGAAAGCGGATGTAGTGATACATGATCAGAAGGGTAATATATACTCAAGAGCATTTGGTGCAGAAGTGACTGTCAGTGAAGCTCTGAATGCTTTGTTTAAACCAAAGAAGTAACAGCGACTAAAAGTGTGCATAGCAACAGATATCGGAGTCACTGGCATACACGACTGAACCTTTATTTAATTCAGTTTGAGTGCCATTTGACGTTGACTCCTGATCGCACATTCTTCAACCCCTTTACATAATGCTTTGAGTTTAAGTTCATTTCTTGATCTCAAAGTGGAGATTTATTTGATGGAAAAAATTGCGATTATTGGAACTGCCTGTCTCTTTCCTGAGGCTGACACGCCAGAAACTTATTGGAAAAATCTGGTGGCCAATAAAGACTCACGTGTCTCTGCGGATGCAGAGCATATGGGACGTGATCCAGATGACTATTTTTCTCCCCAAAAAGGCACCAAAGACAAATACTATTGCACCACTGGCGGCTATATTAAAAATTTTCAGTTTGATGCTCAGGGCTATGCTCTGGGAGCTGATCAACTGAATGGTCTTGACAATACTTTTCAATGGGCTTTGCACGTCAGTCGTGAAGCATTAAAGGATGCTGGTTATGATCCTGACAATAGTAATAAAAACTCAGTTCTGTCTCGCTGTGGTGTGATCCTTGGTAATCTTTCCTTCCCCACTAAAAAATCAAATAAACTGTTTTTACCTCTTTATCACCAGGCAATGGCACAGCCCTTAAAAGATTTACTGGATGCCCCGGACTTTAAAATGGGGGGGGAGCCACAAGGTGATTTAAGTAATGGGATGGTTGCTGGCCATCCAGCCAGTATTATTAATCAGGCGCTTGATTTAGGTGATATTTCTATGGTTCTGGATGCGGCCTGTGCCTCATCTCTTTATAGTATGAAACTTGCCTGTTCTTATTTACTGTCAAATAAAGCTGACATTATGTTAGCCGGTGCAGTCAGTGCTGCTGATCCCTGGTTTGTTTCCTTAGGTTTCTCAACGTTTAAAGCTTTTCCTGAAAATGTCATCAGTCGACCACTTGACCAGAATTCAGCTGGATTAAATACGGGTGAAGGGGCCGGCATGTTTGTCTTGAAACGCTATGATGAAGCCATCTGTGATGGTGACACTATTCATGCAGTGATTAATGGTATTGGTTTATCTAATGACGGCAAAGGTAAATTTGTTTTAAGTCCTAATGAAGCCGGCCAGAAAACCTGTTATGAGCGTGCGTATAATGATTCAGATATTAATCCTGAAGATGTAGATTATATTGAATGTCATGCTACAGGGACTCCGCTGGGTGATGCCACTGAAATGGATTCAATGGAAGGTTTTTTTGCAGCTAAGAATGTTCATTTTAATATGGGCACGGCAAAATCAAATTTTGGTCATTTACTGACATCAGCTGGTATGGCAGGCATGCTAAAAATTATTCTTGCAATGAAGAATGATTTAATCCCGGCCACTATTAATGTTAATGATCCCATGCCTTCTTCTGCCTCAGGAAAAATTGCCGGGGATAAAATCGTAACAAAAAACATAGCCTGGTCTGATGTTGCCAGGGCTAATGGTAAAGGCAAAGCTAACTCAAGTAAAAAGATAGCAGCCATCAGTGCCTTTGGCTTTGGTGGTACCAATGCTCACCTGATACTGGAAGAAGCTCCTGTAGGCAAGAAGAAATCTGCTAAAAAATCAAAAAAGACTCATTCAAAAATTGTAGCAGAACAAAAAATCAGCATTGTCGGTATGGGTGCTCACTTTGGTCAAAGTAAAAATCTGTCACAATTTGAAAACACCATTTATAAGTCTAAACAATTAAGAACTACATTACCAAAACAGCGCTGGCAGGGTATAGATAAAGATAAAAGCTTACTTGAGAAATTGGCTCTTGATTCAGAGACCGGTGTACTGCAGGGCAATTTTATTGACCAGTTTGACTTTGATCATCTCCATTTTAAAATTCCACCGGAAGAACAGGCACCGCTATTACCCCAGCAATTATTAATGATGAAAGTGCTTGATGCAGCATTAAATGATTCTGAACTGCCCAAGGGGGCAAATGTTGGTGTTATTGTTGCTATGGAGATGGATCTGGGGATTCATCAGTTTCGTGGACGTATTGATGCTGCATGGCAATTACAGGAAAGTCTGCGCAATAGTAATATTAAGCTAACGCAAGAACAGCAGCAGCAATTAACTGATTTGTTAAAAGACAGTTTACATAATGCTGTTGAGATCAATCAGTTCACCAGCTTTATCGGCAATATCATACCCTGTAGAATTTGTTCTTTATGGGATTTCTCAGGCCCGGCATTTACCATTTCCTCAGAAGAAAATTCTGTTTTCAAAGCATTGGAAGTGGCAAAGTTATTTCTTGATGCCGGTGAAGTGGATGCCATGGTCGTGGGTGCAGTTGATCTTGCGGGTGGTTTTGAACATGTTTATCTGCAGAATCAACGTAATAAAATGTCTGATACAGCAGGTTTGTCCTTTGCTGAAAACAGTTCCGGTTGGAGCATTGGCGAAGGTGCTGGAGCCATTGTATTAAAACGCAATGATCAAATTGAAGAAGCTGAACGAGTCTATGCCAGCATAGAAGGTTTTGCTGGCTTCAGAGATAAGCAAGACAGTTCATTAAATAGCCTGAAGCAAGCATCAGATGAAGCATTGAAGCAGGCCGGAATCAGTCGACAAGATATTGACTACATTGAATTGAACAGCAGTGGAGTGAGTTCTCAGGATACTGCTGAAATTAATGTATTAAAACAACTATATGAGAAGCAATCAGGTTCTGATACCCCCATACAAACTTGTGCTCTAGGCAGTGTAAAAGCAAATATTGGCCATACTTTTGCGGCATCAGGCATTGCCAGCCTGATCAAAACAGCACTATGCTTATACCAACGTTTTATTCCGGGTATTCCTGCATGGGATAAGCCAAAAAATATCACCGACTGGAATGAAAAACAGTTTTATTTTCCTCAGAGCTCTCGCCCCTGGCTGCTGAATTCGTCTCCCTCTTCTAATTTAAACAAGCCTTCACCTGATGCTTCACCGAAAAAGCGTTATGCGGCGATTAATAATCTGGGGCAGGACAATACCTCTTTTCATTTGATTTTATCTGAAGCGGATAAACACCAGACACCAGCGAATGATTTTTTTGAAAATCTTTCATTGTCTTTGTTTCCTGTAGGTGCTGACTCTGAACAGGAATTGCAGACAAAACTGTGTTCCCTGGAAAGTGAAATGACTCTTGCAGGATCTCTGCAAGTATTGGCAATGAGCAAATTAAAAGAGCTAAAAAATAATTCCAGATCAGCTTATCATCTCTGTTTACTGGCACAGTCCACGGAAGAGCTTGTTAAGCAGATTGAATCAGCCAAAAAAGGAATTACAGCTGCTTTTGCAAGCGGTGAAGAGTGGTCTACACCTTCAGGCAGTTATTTTACGCCAGTACCACAGGCAGAAAAGGGCAAAATTGCTTTTGTTTATCCGGGTGGATTTAATTCATATATCGGCATGTCGCAAGATATTTTCTATATGTTTCCAGAAGTAGCTGATCTGGTTTCTGATTCAACTTCCAGCCTGAGAAAAATGATGCGCACTCATTATGTGTATCCTCAGACTTTGGTCGCACCAGATAAAAAAGCCTTAAAACAGTTGGATGCTGTCATGGGTGATGATGCAGTTGCTATGTTTGAATCGGGCATTATGTCCTCTATTGTTTATACAAAAATCATACAGGATATTCTTGGTGTTCAGCCTGAGGCTGCGTTTGGCCATAGTATGGGCGAATTATCTATGCTGTTTTCATCTGGCGCATGGAATAACACTGACTATATGAGTGATACTCTGCATAATACACCGACATTTCAAAATCGTCTGGTGGGTGAAATGGAAGTTGTCAGACAAGCATGGGATCTACCGCCATCGAAACAGGATGAAAAGCCAATCTGGGGTACTTATACTCTGAGGACATCACCAGAGAAAGCCGCTGAAGTGCTTGCAGAAGAGGAACGTGTTTTTCTCATTATTATCAATGCACCCAATGAAATTGTAATTGCTGGTGATGATGAAGCCTGCCGTCGTGTGGTGAAAAAGCTGAAGTGGCGTCTTTTCCCTGTACCAATTAAAGATGTGGTGCATAACGAATTGGTTAAGGCTGAATTTGATGCTTTGAAAAAACTGCATTCTATGCCGACAACGGTGATAAAAGGTGTGGATTTTTATACTGCAGCAAACTATCAGAAAACTGAAATGAAAGAAGAGGTTATTGGCCATAATATTGCAACTTTCTATACTCATATGGTTGATTTCCCAAAACTGGTCAATCAGGTTTATGATGATGGTGCCCGGATCTTTATTGAATTAGGTCCCCAGAGTAGTTGCAGCAAATGGGTGAGTGAAAGCTTAAAAGGTAAAGATCATCTTGCAGTAGGTATTAATAGAAAAGGAGTTGATGATCATACTTCATTATTGAGGATGATGGCTAAATTAACCAGTCATGGTGTGGATATGGCATTAGAAAAGCTGTATCCAAAAGAAGCTGTGAAAAATGAAGCGAAACCGGGTCTTATTAAACCAGTTGTCCTGGGTAAGAAAGCACTTGCAGAAATGATTTTAACTGATGAAAATCGCATTAAATTTAAGGCCCAGGCAAGCATTACTCAGTTGAAACAAGCTGTTGCTGCAACTCCGCGATCAGTGCAAAAAAATGCGCAGACTCAGCCTAAGGCTGATGTCATTCCTTTGCAATCAGTTCGACCAACTGTGCAGAAAATTAAACAGCCAGAAGTTAAGATTGCTGCGAACTCAGATGTAAATTCTCACACCAGCTCCCGTGGCTCTTGTAAAGAGAGGCAGGCAAGCACTAATCTATTGGAAAAAAGCATGAGACAAAGAACACTATCAGAAGGATCTGCTGCTGGTTCATCAACACCGCTGAATTCAACAATGCTGAATCCAACAACGCTGAATTCAACAACAGCCCCACAAAGAGTATCCAATAAGGCAAGCCTAATGCAAGGTTATAAAAGTGAAATGCTGCAAAAAATGTTTCAGCATAATATTAAACTCAGTGAAATGCATACAGAATTTATGGCCTCCCGTCATGAAGGATTAAAGGCATTAACCACTTCAATTATTAATAGTATCAGCTCGCCTTCAGCAGGTATGCCAATACAGCCTGTATTAAATACCGATGTAAAAACAGTGCGTCCGGTTGCAGCATCTACCAATACAGCTTCTCCTGTATCCTCTATACAACAGTTATTCCCAACGGAATACAATCAGCCGTCAACGGTTATTTATACAGAAGAAGATTTGCGTGAATTTGCCTATGGTAAAATCGCTAAGGTATTCGGACCTGATTATGGCATTATTGATACTTATCCAAAGCGCGTTATGCTGCCTATGGATCCCTATCTGCTAGTCACCCGCGTGACAGAGATGCAGGCAAAGAAGGGCGAGTTTGTGCCGTCAAAAATGACCACTGAATATGATATCCCTCATAATGCCTGGTATTCAACCGATGGACAAATTCCCACTTGTATTTGTATTGAATCCGGACAATGTGATTTGCTCTTAATCAGTTATATGGGTATTGATTTTGATAATAAGGGTAAATACATGTACCGTCTGCTGGACTGTACACTAACATTTCTTGATGATCAGCCCAAAGAAGGTCAGACACTGCGTTATGAGATATCTATAAACTCATTTGCCAGACATAAAAACAATCTATTGTTCTTCTTCTCTTATGAGTGTTTTGTCGGCGATAAAATGATCCTTAAAATGGATAATGGCTGTGCCGGATTTTTCTCCGAACAAGAGCTGGCAGTTGGTAAAGGGGTTATCCGCACCAACGAAGAAATTGAGATACGCTCGAGAGTTATTAAATCATCTTTTGAACCCATTTTGCATTGCCAGAAAACGGCCTTTAATGAAAAAGACATGTTTTACCTGATGGAAGGGGATTTGGCGAGTTGTTATGCTAATCCTGCTTATGATAAGCAAGGCAAAAATCCATCACTGCATTTTCCATTAGAAAAAATCCTCATGTTGGATCGTATTACCAAAGTTGATCGTAATGGTGGTTTGTGGGGCCTGGGACTCATTGAAGCCGAAAAAGAATTACAGCCGGATGAGTGGTATTTTACCAGTCATTTTCGCGATGATCCGGTACTGGCTGGTTCATTGATGTCTGAAGGTTGTGTGCAGTTATTGCAATTCTTTATGTTGTATCTGGGTATGCATACTCAGACACAAGATGCACGTTTTCAGACTATGCGTAATATACCTCAGCCTATTCGTTGTCGTGGTCAGGCCCTGCCAAAAGATCGTTTAATGACTTATCGTCTGGAAGTAACAGAAATTGGCTTATCACCCAAGCCCTATGCTCGCGGTAATGTTGATATTATTATTGATGGTAAAATTGTAGTTGATTTCCGGGATGTGTGTCTGGAACTGACCGAAAAAAGCGAAGCTGAGAAGCAATTATTAGCTTCAGCTCGTTCAGGTATTCCTTTGGCGGCACCAGTAGAAGAAGTTAAAGCTGCTCCCGTTGAGACGAAAAAGACTGTTATGCCGAGCCTTAACAAGCAAGATAGTCGTCTGCCAGTGATGCCGCCAATTGAAGTTAAACCAGCAGTGGTAACAGAAGAACAGGTTGTTCATTTTGCTACGGGCGATATCGAAGCGTGTTTCGGCCATGAATTTGCCTTATATAAACAGCCGCCGCCAACACCGCAGCATCCTCCCAGACGTCCGCCACGGACACCAAATGGCTATCTGCAGTTAATGCACCGTGTGACTGAAATTGACGGTAAACGTCATGACTTTGAAAATACCGTTGCTTGTACAGCAGAGTATGATGTGGCACCACAGGTCTGGTTCTGTGATGTTAATTCACATCCCTCGTTGACACCTTATTCAATGTTAATGGAAATAGCGCTGCAGCCTAATGGTTTTATTACCTCGTATATCGGCAGTACTTTAATGTATCCCGATACCAATTTATAT
>JADGDG010000035.1 GCA_016744995.1 Gammaproteobacteria bacterium | reverse complement strand
ACTATGGGTGAAATGATAGGTTATTTTTCCTGCTCAGATGTTGTTTTTATGGGGGGCACAATGGTGCCGACGGGAGGTCATAATATCCTGGAACCTGCCGCTCTGGGTTTACCCATTGTTTGCGGGCCGCACATGTTTAACTTTGCCGCTATTAATGAATTGTTTTTACAACATAAGGCTGTACAGCAAGTGACGGATGTAGTGTCACTGGAAAGTGCCCTGGATACGATGCTGGCAGATAAACAAGCAGCTAAAACGATGGGAGAGGTGGCTGAAAAACTAATGAGTCAAAATTCTGGTGCGCTTAATAATATGATGACCTTGATAAAAGCCTGTTTAAAACAACCGGAACAACATTAAACAATGACTGTATGGATAAGCCATCGAGGCCTCTCAGAGGAACATGATGAGAATACCCGAAGCTCTTTTCAACGAGCTTGTAAAGCAGGTTTTTCCTGGTTAGAAACTGATCTGCATGCGACCGGGGATGAGCATATTATACTTTGTCATGATCCTGAGCTGAATCATGCCGCCTGTTCAATGGGAAAAATTGAGGAAATGACTCGTTCACAATTAGAACAGGTGCAGCTTAGAAAAGGTGAGAAGCTGCTGTTTCTGGATGAATTTATTTCGGAGTTTAATGATCAAAACTGGGTTTTTGATATAAAGCCTTCTACCGCGTTACAAACAATAAATATCTTAAAGCCTTTATTGAGTAATAATAAAAGACTTCTCAATAAAATAATTTTTCTTTTTTGGGATGAAGAGCAGCAAAGCCTTTTTTTAAATGACTTTCCTGAAGCAATTTGTTTTCCCCGTGAGAGTGAATGCTATCGGGCAGGAATTGCCATTTTATTCGGCCTGGCTTTTCTGGGGAATATTAGTAAAAATAAAATATACTCCGTACCACCAAAGCTGTACGGCTTGCCTTTACTTAATAAAAGAATAACTCAGGCATTTCATAAGCAAGGCGCACAAGTCATTGGTTATTTACCAGAAACAAGGGTTGAAATACAGCAATGTCTTGATGCAGGGGTGGATTATATTTTATGTAATCACCCACCTTTCTTAAATAGAAGCTGATACTCTGTGCACACTACTATTATTGGCTTAAAAATGCACCGGAAAAAACAAAGATCAAGTTGTACCTCTTTAGCACTTTGTTTTCTCTGTGATCAAGGTTCTTAGCACTCAGGAAATACTATGAGCAGCATCAAACATACGGCAGATTTCCAGATCAGCCAGCCAATAGAAGTGCTATTTCCTTTGTTTAGTGCGGAAGGAGAAAAGCTATGGGTTCCAGGTTGGGATTATGAAAATGTCATGGGTTCAAATGCTCTCCATGAGGACTATATATTTTTAACAAAAAACCATGATCATGCTTCGACTGATGCAATTTGGCTGACGAAACAATATAGATCTGATTCTTATTTTGTGCAGTTTTACAAGGTCGAACCAGAAGATAAAGTGGGCATTATTACTGTCCAGTGCAGAAAAATAGCTGATTTTCAAACTCAGGTGGAAGTCAGCTATGAATATATAGGTTTAAGTAATAAAGGTGATGAATTTATTGAGAAATTTACTTCTTCTGAATATAAAAAATTTATTAGTGAATGGGAAAGTTTGCTTGTAAGTTATTTTGAAGCAAAGTGCTGATATTTTAGTCCCTTTTTCTTCATTTCTATTATATATTTTAAAACTCTCGTTCTGTTCATGCTATTTCATAGAGTTTTCACACTCATATTATATTTTTAGATAAATTGTCATAAAACTAACACAATAATAATTTATATTGTCCGTACTAAAAATATAAAAGAACAGAAAAAATGAAAACTGAAATCAATCAGATAAATGAAAATTTACGAAATATTTATTCATATTACAATCCTCACCTGGAAGTTAAGCTGACTAACCATAAGGAAGAACTTAAAAAAGCAAATAATTTACGTCAGAGATATTATAAATTATTTCAACCCAGAACATTTTTAACGCACAATAATCATGCTAATAAAACTCATACCAGAGTACAAGTTGAACAAAAAGCAGTTGTTTATGATGGCTATGATAAGTTTGCCGATCACCTGATAGTCATTGATCATAAAGCAGATAAAGTTATTGCCTATGTTCGCTTAATTGATGCCTATACTGCCTATAAAATTGGTGGCTATTATAGTGAAAATCATTTTAATTTAAAGCAATTATTACATAATAATTCTTCATCACTGGAAATGAGTCGTTTGGTGATTGATCCTGAGTATAATTGCAAAGAGATTGCTGAACTCCTCTGGTATGGTTTAGTCAATTACTCTGTTCATAATAGTATTGATTCATTAATTGGAGCATTTTCCTTATCCCTGATTGATGGCAAAGAAACTTTTTCTTTTATTCAACATTTGAAAGCTAAATACATTAGCGATAGCCAATATCGAGTATTACCTTATCGATTATTTCTGGATAGAAAAATAGAAAAAGTTAATGATTTTAATGAGCCGCTCATTGAATATTTTTTTGAAAAAGGCAGTAAAATTTGTGGTGATGCACACTGGAATCATGATTCTAATTGTGCAGAAATCTTTATTCACTGTTCGTTATCAAATAAAGATTTATTTCCAAACTATAATGATTTAGATTTGGATAAAACTGATTCAGGCGTGAATTATATTAATTAACATCCTATTTCAGGATGAAAATAATTCAATTCAGTTGGGTTTAAGAAATGCTAAAGTTTTTAATGCCTCTGCGCCTGGCAATTGCCAGACCTATCTTTCTTAGCTCAATATCACCGATATGTGTTTCCGCATAAGGAAAAATTTGTTCATTCTCAATAGATGCATGTTCATGCATACTGGATTTAAATTGTTGACTTAAATTTTTTAAAGTATTGAAATCTTCTGATTGCTCATCGAGCATTGCATCCAGTTTTATCCAAAGCGCATCGGATTCAACATGCTCTTTAATAAGGCGATTAATAAGCTGTAATATTTCTATGGATCCCGGTTGCGTTAATTTGGGATCAAGTGCAATGATGGCAGGAAAAAGGTGGTGTTCTTCATCCAGGTGGTGCTCGGGTGAGGCAATATTAAAATAACGACGGATTTGATCAGCAGTGGTGATAAGTTTACTGCTCCAGCCTTCTTTTTCCAGGGCAATGCTCAGCTCAACCAGAGTTGAGGAAAAATGCTTTATTTTGTCATGGCAGCTCAGGAGTAATTCAAGGGGGGCTTCAAATGTTGCATTTTTCTTATTTCCAGATGAATCTGTATTCTGAGGGCTAATGTGCAACATCTATGACCACCGTATTCATTATTCCATTATCGTTCTGATTTCTATTGGATAAAGAGTAAGAACAAGATTTGACGTTATAGTTCAAATAAATCCATTTTTACTGAATTTTCCAGTTCGGGGATCTCTGTTTCAAATAAAACTTCATACGAGTATTGTTCACTTGAGACTCGAGATATCAAAGTTGCTTCCATGACAGGAGCTGTTCCAATGACTGCAAATAAACGTCCACCCACTTTGAGACTTTGCTTAAAATGATCAGCTAGCTGTGATACTGAGCCAGTTAAGATAATAACATCATAAGGAGCACGTTGCGCAATGCTTTGTCCAGGAGTGTCATTAAAGTTTAAAGTGGCATCTTCAGAGATGAATGTGATATTGTCAAACCCTTCACTACTGAGCTTTTCCTGAGCTTGCAGGCTTAATTCTTCATGAATATCAACGGTGCAGATCTTTTCTGCAAGATGAGCAAGCAGTGCTGTCATATAACCGCTGCCAGTACCAATTTCCAGGACACTATCAGTTTGTTTCACCTGGACAGCCTGCAGAATTTTAGCTTCTATTTTAGGGGGCAGCATGACCTGATTGCAGCCAATCGGCAGTTCAACATCTGAAAAAGCAGAGTTTTTCATATTGTCTGCAACATAATTTTCTCGGGGAATTGTATCTAAAGCATCCAGTGCAATGGGATCGATGACGTTCCAGGGCCTGATCTGTTGCTCAATCATATTGTGACGAGCAGTTTCAAAATTCATTTCAATCATCTTTGGTTTCCTTCAGTTAAGCCCGAGTTAAGCCCGAGTTGAACCCGATAAACTATTTATAGTAGCAATTATTTTAAGATTATAGAGGAATTTTCCTCTGAAAGGTAGCAGCACTGCTTGGTAGAATCTGACTATGTTGTATTGTGCAACCGGGTGAATGCATATTGCCTAAGTAAAAAAAGAAGACAGTGCTGAGGGCCTGAGTTTAAGGGGAAAGAGTGATGGCATATTTTTTGCTTCAGCTAGTTATTGCTAATAGTTGTGTATAATTTGGGGTTAAGAAAAAATATTAATAATAACTTTGTTTACTGTTGAGGGAAAAATTTATGCTGTTTGAATCATTTTCAGCAGCGCAGACGGTTTTACTCTGGTCTGTGTTTGGTGTCGCATTTTTTATGGGTGCAATTGTTAATAAAACAAACTTTTGCACCATGGGGGCTGTCTCAGATATGGTCAATATGGGTGATTATAGCCGCTTTCGTGCCTGGTTATTAGCTATTGTTGTTGCTATGGTCGGTATGCTTATTTTAGAGTCGGCAGGAATGGTTAATCCAGACGGCAGCTTTCCTCCTTATCGCAGCAATCAATTGATCTGGGCTGAAAATTTACTCGGCGGTTTTTTATTTGGTATCGGCATGACCCTGGCCAGCGGTTGCGGGAATAAGACCCTGATTCGTATTGGCGGCGGCAATATTAAATCAATTATTGTATTTCTGATTGTCGGCGTCATTGCTTACTTTATGACTTCTCCATTTCCAGGTTCGGATCAAACACTTTTTTCAGTTTTGTTTTATGACTGGATCCGTCCCCTGGCAATCAGCCTGGATAGCAAACAAGATTTAGGCTCAATCTTCAGTAGTGAAAACCCAATGCAAATGAGGTTGGCACTTGGCAGTGCTATTGCTTTTCTTCTTATGGTTTATATTATAAAAGGTAAAGGTTTTCGCACGAATTCTGAACATTGGTTTGCAGGCATTGCTGTTGGCCTGGCCGTAGTAGCCGGCTGGTATCTGAGCAGCTCTGTTATGGTTGATATTCCTGATGAGGGTGAGCAATATACTTTGGTCGAGTTTTATGAAAACTGGGACATGATCAGTGATTCTGAAGAAGGCAAACCTGTTCAGGGAGCAACATTATCCCCACAATCATTTACCTTTGTTAATCCTATGGGACAAACCGTTGGTTATGCTGCTTCAGGCTTGCAGGCTTCATTGCTGACATTCGGAATACTGTCTGTCTTTGGTGTTATTTTAGGTTCACTTGTCTGGTCTCTGATAAGCAAAAGTTTCAGAATTGAATGGTTTTATAATTTCAAAGACTTTATAACACATGTTATTGGTGCTGTATTGATGGGCTTTGGTGGTGTACTGGCAATGGGCTGTACTATTGGGCAGGGCATAACTGGCTTATCCACATTAGCCGTCGGCTCACTGATCGCTTTTGCCGCCATTGTCTTTGGCAGTGCTCTAACCATGAAAATCCAGTACTACCAGATGTTATATGAAGATGCTTCGTTTTTTGCCGCACTAATTACAGCTCTGGTTGAACTTAAATTACTGCCTGCCGGCATGCGAAAACTCGAAGCACTATAAACAGGTTTAAGATCTAAGGCTTAATATTTATAAGAGCAGTATGCTTTACTCTTAAGCCTTATGCCTCAGCCTCTTCGCTTTAATCACTTTTCTCTTGAAATTTTATCCAAATTCAGTTACTTTCAACCTGCTAGGGGTCCTCATATTGCTGAAATTTTATGGGGCGAGAAACACCCTTTGAACCTGATCCGGTTCACACCGGCGTAGGAAAGCGCTTAAATCTGTGTTGCTGTATTGTAAAAACAATACAGGTTCATTTGATTAGCAATCATATGCCGGCTTTTGTTTTATTTTTTAAGATGTAAGAGACATTAAGGACCAGTATGAGCGCAATTCCAGAAGATTTTATCCGCCAGACCAGCCAGTTATCTGAAGACGTCACCCGTCCTTTTACCGGTTCGAGAAAAATATATGTGCAGGGCAGCCGGCCTGATATTCAGGTGCCTATGCGTGAAATCATTCAGGATGACACCGAAACCAACGATGGCATTGAAAAAAATCCGCCAATTCCTGTTTATGATACTTCTGGAATATATACTGAGCCTGAAGCTGATATAGATTTGCTTAAAGGTTTACCTGCATTGCGTGATAACTGGATTATTGAACGTGAAGATACTGAACAACTTAATGGTCCGAGTTCAGATTATGGCACTCAGCGACAAAATGATCCTCAATTAGCTAACTTAAGATTTGAACATATTCGTGCGCCTCGAAAGGCAATCAGCGGCAAAAATGTTTCGCAAATGCATTATGCCCGTCAGGGCATTATTACTCCTGAAATGGAATATGTGGCGATTCGTGAAAATACCAAATTACAGGAAATGCGTGATGCCGGATTTATGCGACAGCATAAGCAGCACCCCGGTGAAAACTTTGGTGCCAGTATTCCTGATGAGGTGACGCCGGAATTTGTTCGTGATGAAATAGCAAGAGGGCGTGCGATTATCCCAGCTAATATCAATCACCCTGAAATAGAACCTATGATCATTGGGCGCAACTTTCTGGTTAAAGTAAACACCAATATTGGTAATTCAGCCGTCACCTCATCAATTACCGAAGAAGTTGAAAAAATGGTCTGGTCGACTCGCTGGGGTGGTGACACCCTAATGGATCTCTCCACTGGTAAAAACATTCATGAAACACGTGAATGGATTATTCGTAATTCACCCGTACCTATTGGCACCGTACCCATTTATCAAGCTTTAGAAAAAGTAAACGGCAAAGCAGAAAATCTGACCTGGGAAATTTTTAAAGATACTTTAATTGAGCAGGCAGAGCAGGGAGTGGATTATTTCACCATTCATGCCGGCATACGTTTACAGCATGTACCATTAACAGCTAAGCGCCTGACAGGTATTGTCTCTCGTGGTGGTTCTATTATGGCCAAGTGGTGCCTGGCTCATCATACAGAAAGTTTTTTATACACTCATTTTGAAGATATTTGTGAAATTATGAAAGCCTATGATGTGGCCTTCTCTTTAGGTGATGGTTTGCGTCCGGGATCTATTGCTGATGCCAATGATGAAGCACAGCTGGGTGAATTAAAAACTCTGGGCGAATTAACTCAGATTGCCTGGAAACATGGTATTCAAACTATGATTGAAGGTCCGGGTCATGTGCCAATGCACATGATTAAAGAAAACATGGAGATTCAGTTAAAAGACTGTGATGAAGCTCCTTTCTATACATTGGGGCCTTTGACAACTGATATTGCTCCTGGTTATGATCATATTACTTCTGCTATTGGTGCAGCACAGATTGGCTGGTATGGTACGGCTATGCTGTGTTATGTTACACCTAAGGAGCATCTGGGTTTGCCCAATAAAGCCGATGTTCGTGATGGCATTATTACTTATAAACTGGCTGCTCATGCAGCTGATTTAGCTAAGGGTATTCCTGGTGCTCAAGTGCGTGATAATGCCATGTCTAAAGCCCGTTTTGAATTCCGTTGGGAAGATCAGTTTAATCTGGGACTGGATCCGGAAAGAGCCAGAGAATACCATGATGAAACCATGCCTAAACAGGCGCATAAAGTGGCTCACTTCTGCTCTATGTGTGGTCCGAACTTTTGCTCTATGAAGATTTCCCAGGATGTACGGGATTATGCAGCAGAGCATGGTATTGTTGATATTAATGACGCTTTGAAAGAAGGTATGGCAGAGAAATCAGCACAATTCAAAGAAACAGGTAGTAATATCTACAATAAATCTTGAAATAAATCGCTTTGAGCCATAATTCTTTATGGCTCAAAGCTTACAAACTTGCAAATATAAAACTATGCTGAATCTAGTCTTCGATTGGTTTGATAATATTCAACAATATTTTGTTCGCCTGATAAAACTCTATCAAATTCAGAATCTTAAAGAAAAAGGCATTATCTGGTCTTTTGGTCTGTTAATGGTGACCTTGCTGGTCATTGGCCTTATTTTAAGTTATTTGTGGAGTCGTGAGCCGGCACTTTTTAATGTCACAGAACAGGCCCAGTCAGTGATAAATGAGATAAATGAAAAGACAGGCAAGCAGGACAATATTGTGGTGGGTGCTGCAACGACTGCAACTGTTATCAATGTCAGTAAAACCTTGCTGAATAAACCTGGCGGTTACCTGAGTAATGATATCGCCCCCCCGGGAGTTTTTTTAGATAACATACCAAACTGGGAACATGGTGTACTGGTGCAAATTCGTGATATGTCCAGAGTTTTGAGAAACGATTTCAGTATGGCTCAGTCAACATCAACTGAAGATAAGGATTTAGCACTGGCTGAACCCTCGTTTAACAATGATTCAGAAAAATGGCTCTGGCCGGCTTCAGAGAGTAAATATCAGGAGGGTATTGACTATCTATACGGTTATTTAGAGCGTTTAATTAATAAAGACAAACAAAATGCCCAGTTTTTTGCTCGGGCTGATAATCTGGTCGATTGGCTTCAGGTAGTGGAAAAACGTCTGGGAAGCTTATCCCAGAGACTGAGTGCCAGTGTTGGACAAGAAAGAGTTAATACGGATCTGGCGGGTGATGCACAGGCGGAGCAAGCTACCTATTCACCAGGTAACATGCTTGTTAAAACTTCCTGGTTTGAAATTGATGATGTGTTTTATGAAGCCAGAGGGACATCATGGGCTCTGGTTCATTTACTGCATGCAATAGAGAAAGATTTTAGTTCAGTATTAATAAAGAAAAATGCCCTGTTAAATTTAAGACAGATCATTCGTGAGTTAGAATCCACTCAGGCACCCATCTGGAGCCCAATTATATTAAATGGCAGTGGTTTCGGTATGACAGCAAACCACTCACTAGTCATGGCTTCGTACATTTCACGGGCAAATACTGCGATTATTGATTTAAAACGCTTGTTAAAAGATGGCTGAAATCTCGGGTTTTTCTGGGAATTGAGCTGAGAATCGAAGTTCCCTACTGCTGTCAGGCCTGGCTCCTTAGAAAAATCCTGGAATACTTTCAGACCAGCCGGATTCATTAAACAGGATCAGGTATAACTTCTCATCCCACTTATGCCCCCATGGGCCTACTTTAGTTAAATGTTTACTATAACCTCTTTGTACACCCGGTGGGATAAAGCCAAAGGGAATTCCATTGATCAGTAACGCCACAGAACGTCCGTCAGGGCTCCATTTAAATTCAAAAATATCAGATTGCAGTGGCGTAAATTCAGCATGTGAATGAGCATAAGTGGCCACTGCCGGGGGAGATGAAGTTCTAAATTGAGAAATTTCAGATTCTTTTGGTGCTTTGATGCGATTATAAATCCAGCAATCAGCAACGACCACCGGGCTATTGGGCCTGGTTAAATACAGCCAACCTGAATGGCCATGATCTTCAAAACGTGCTTCTTTTTGTGAGAGTGGGTTTTTCTCACTGATGAGTGTTCTTTTATCCATAATTGAGCGAGGGAGTGATATTGATTTTACTGGAGCATTCATTTAAGTCTCACTGAACCAATGACCTGATTTCCCACCTTCCTTTTCTATTAGACGTACATTCCCTATAACCATACCACGATCCACTGCTTTACACATATCATAAATGGTTAACAGGGCAATTTGTGTGGCAGTCAATGCTTCCATTTCCACACCGGTTTTACCATCAGTTTCCACAGTACATAAGCAGATGACCTTATTTTCAGCAGTTATGACCTTTAGCTGCAAATCAACATGAGTCAATGCCAGGGGGTGGCACAGGGGGATAAGGTTTGAGGTTTGTTTAGCTGCCATAATGCCTGCTATCCGTGCAATACCTAAAACATCTCCTTTTTTGTGCGTACCTGCAACAATAAGAGACAGTGTTTCCGGCAACATCGTAATTTCGCCTTCAGTGACTGCGCGACGATGTGTGATTGCTTTAGCACCCACATCAACCATGTGTGCTTCACCATTTGTATTAAAATGTGTTAATTTGTTCATAAGTCTTTAGATAAGTTTAAATAAATTAGCCAGAAAAATAGTATGGAAGCATTTAAAATATCGTATAATTATACTAAATTTGGAGGGGTTAATCTTCTCTTTTTATGTATTATGAGGTAAGCATGGGTATTCACGTTAAATTTTTTGCCAGCATGAGAGATCTGATGGGTGATGATCGCGATATTGATGGTGCAGTTATTGAAAAACAGGGGATCAACACGGTTGATGATATCTGGAATTATTGTGCACAAGGAAAAGAACGTTCAGACAATGTACTGATTGCTATAAACATGGATTATGTTGATGCTCAGGCATTGGTTAAAGAGGGGGATGAAGTTGCATTTTTTCCGCCGGTGACAGGAGGTTAAGAATGAAAGTTGTTATTGACTCTGCTTCTTTTGATCCCTGGAAGGTTTTAGATGACTATCAGAAAAATATGTCTGATCTAAATGGTCAGTATGGTGCAACGGCCATTTTTGTTGGTACGATGCGTGATTTTAATGAGGGTGATGATGTTAGTGAGATGTTCTTGGAGCATTATCCTGGCATGACAGAAAGGCATCTGGAGAATATCTGCCTGCAAGCTACTGGCGAATACCAACTGATGGAAAGTCTGGTGGTCCATCGAGTTGGAGCTATAAAACCCAATGAACCCATTGTTCTGGTTGCAGTCTGGACAGCACATAGAAAACAGGCTTTTGAAGCCTGCAGGGAAATTATGGAAGATTTAAAATCAAAAGCTCCTTTCTGGAAAAAGGAGCAGGTAGATGGTGCTGAGGATCGTTGGGTAGAAAAAAATACCAAAGGCTATTAATCAGAGTTACTTCATCTGTTCATTTAGTTGTTTGGTTTTGCCCCACCCTTGTTCGCCTCAGGGCGGCTACTTCTGGCAGAAGGGGGACGGGAGGAGAGGGGAATATCCGGAGTTTAAATCCCTTTTAAAAAGAGAGGCTAAAAAAATCTTTACAAATAATGCCGCCATGATTCAGGCCGTTGATCACGACAATCACAAAGCTTCTTCTTGTGGTGTCTTAAGTAGATTACATCGCCTGTGTGCTCATCATGAACTTCTTCAATCAGACGCTCTTTTTTTGTGTTTTCCCGAGAGGCCTCTTCACAGTAAAAAACAATACTGCGTTTTATTTTGGCCAATATTGAATTATTGAGATGAAAGCCTTCAAAACGCAGTACATCTTCAATTTCTTCAAGAGTGATCCTATTTAAATTATAAGTGACTTTAATATGGTGATCATCAAGTACATGAGACATCAGAACGCCATTCAGGTCGTTGATAATAAAAACAGCTGAGTGTGCTTGCTCTGGATCAGAGTGCAGTGAGCAGAAGTGGATTTCACGGTGTCTTATAACTTGCTGGCTCATCTTAGTCTCCTCTGGTTTTCCTAAAAAAGGTTTTCCTAAAAAAGGTTTCCCTAAAATGGATTGCTATAAAAAATGATTCCACCCAAATTATAACTTTAACATAAGGCCTTTACTAAGTTGCTGAAGAATAGTTGCCATTAAGTAAAAAGTACAGTTTCTCAAGAACCTAACTCTTGTCAGTGTTATTTTACGCTTATGATTTAAATCTTAATATAGAATATAACCCTATAAATTATAGAGGTTTCCTAGATTGTCAGCCTGTTTGATTCTGAGCAAGTGTCACTCTTGGGAGGTGGTTCAAGTCATTGAATGTACTGATATGAATGAATTTTGAGCTCTGAAATAAAGCCTGCACAGCTTCAGCCTGCTTATAACCATGCTCAAATAACAACCAGCCAGCGGGTTTCAGATAGTTCTGACTCTGTTCAATGATTTCACTAATATCTGCTAAACCGTTGCTAGCAGAGAGTAAGGCTGCTGCTGGTTCGTAGCGCCTGACATTTGCTTCGAGATCAGGATCGTTCTCAGCAATATAGGGGGGATTTGAGACAATAATATCAAAGTGTTGCTTAGGGATGTTTTTAAACCAGGAGGACTGGCAAAATGAAATATTTTTTAGTTTTAATACTTGTGCATTTTTTTTTGCAATTTTAAGTGTCTGTTGGCTAAAGTCTGTAGCAAGTATCTGGGCATTCTGTCGCTCAGAGGCGATAGCTAGTGCAATAGCACCACTGCCGGTGCCTAAATCCAGGATCTGGCATTTGTCTGTTAATGGTATTTTTTCCAGAGCATGTTCCACCAGATGCTCTGTTTCAGGACGGGGTATTAATGTATCAGCTGTGACTTCAAGGGTAAAAGACCAAAAATCTTTTTGCCTTGTGATATAGGCGACAGGCATACCTTGTGAGCGCAAGCTCAGAAAATGGTTAAATTGCTGGCTTTGTTCTTGAGTCAGCAATTTTTCCGGCCAGGTTAATAGCCAGGTTTTTGTGTAGGGAGGCTGTTGGCTATCTAATTGGTTTTCTAACGAGTTCTCTAACGAATGGTTTAAAACTTTAAGTAATAGTATTTCGCAGTCAAGTTTAGCTGTATCACTTGTCTTAAGCTGAGTTTTTCCCTGTTGCAGTGTTTGGGCAATTGTCAGCAGAGATCCTGACATGGTATTATTCTTCCGCCATTGATGCCAGTAATTCAGCCTGATATTCACTCAATAGGGGATTAATTATTGCTGCCAGATCACCATTCATTACTTCTTCAAGCTTATAGAGTGTTAAATTAATACGATGATCGGTAACTCGCCCCTGTGGAAAATTGTAAGTTCTGATCCGCTCACTGCGATCGCCGCTGCCAACCTGAAGCTTTCTATCCGCCGCCTGCTCGGATTGTTGTTTTTCTCGCTCAGCCGCAGTAATTCGAGATGATAACATCGACATCGCCTTCGCTTTGTTTTTGTGTTGCGAACGCTCTTCCTGGCATTCGACTACGACGCCGGTGGGAATATGAGTGAGTCGTATGGCTGAATCTGTTTTGTTAATATGCTGTCCACCAGCACCAGAAGCTCTAAAAGTATCAACTCGCAGATCTTTTGAGTTAATTTCAATTGCTTCCACTTCATCCACTTCAGGAATGATGGCAACTGTACAGGCAGAAGTATGCACCCGACCTTGAGATTCTGTTTCTGGAACACGTTGCACACGATGGGCTCCAGATTCGAATTTAAGTTTGGAAAATGCTCCCTGGCCAACCACCCGGGCGACTATTTCTTTGTAACCACCATGATCGCCGGCATTTTCAGACAGGATTTCAAGAGACCATTTTTGAGTTTCAGCATATCGGCTGTACATTTTAAAGAGATCACCGGAAAAAATAGCTGCTTCATCACCACCTGTGCCTGCACGAATTTCAAGATAAATATTATTAGCGTCGTTGGGATCTTTAGGTAAGAGCATTTTTTGCAGTTCTGTTGATAAGCTCTCCTGCTGCTGTTTTCCTTCTTTAAGCTCTTCTGCTGCCATTTCCTTGATTTCAGGATCGCTGTCTTCAAGCATTTCTATTGCTGATTCAACCGTTTCTACTGCTTCCTGATATTGAACAAAACATTCAACCAGAGGGCTTAACTCGGCGTATTCTTTTGATAATTCACGAAACTTATTTTGATCGGCCATTACTTCCTGCTGAGAAAGTAATAAGGCAATTTCTTCGCGGCGCTCAGAAAGTGTTTCAAGTTTATTTTTTATTGAGGGTTTCACAAGAATACTCTTGGCTATTAAATTGGATTTATAAATGTGCAGGCGTATTTAAGGTCGCATTTTTACTGATCAGAACAGCATTCAGTGCTTATTTTTCATTGCCCTGAAGATTAAATAATTCAATTGCCGCTTCAATCAGATCGGTTCGGCCATCCATTCCGGCTTGTTTAATTTGCACACAGGGTCTATGGATAAGCTTATTGGTGAGTTGCCGGGCAACTTCTTCGAGCACCTGCTCAGAAGGTTTGCCTTTTTCCAACTGTTTTTTTGCATTTTCCAAAACACTATCACGTACAGATTCAGCTTGTTGGCGGTATTGGCGCATCGTATCAATTGAACTTAAAGAGCGTAGCCAGTTCATAAAATGACTGACTTCGATCTCAATAATATCTTCTGCTTTAAGAGCTGCTTCCTGACGTGATTTTAAACCTTCATCAATAATTTCTTTTAAATCATCGACGGTATACAAAAAGATATCTTCTAATTCACCCACTTGTTCCTCAATATCTCTGGGAACAGCGATATCGACCATAAAAATAGGGGCATGCTTGCGTATTTTTATAGCTTGTTCAACGGCACCCTTACCTAAAATAGGTAATTGACTGCCAGTTGAACTGATGACGATATCGGCTTCAGCAAGGTGGTTTGGAATTTCGCTTAAAGAAATAGCATAACCATCAAACTCCTGAGCAAGTGTGTGGGCTTTTTCCACGGTTCGATTGGCAATAATAATGCGTCCAATGCCAGATTCGTGTAAATGGCGTGCCACCAGCTCAATTGTTTCACCGGCACCAATAAGTAATGCTGTATGTTCCTGAAAATCACTAAAAATTTGTTTAGCAAGACTGACCGATGCAAAAGCAACGGAAACCGGGCTGGCACCAATGGCAGTATCGGTCCTGACCTGCTTGGCACAGCTGAAAGTATGCTGAAATAACTTATGTAGAAACTGGCCAATTGAGCCACTTTCATTGGCTACAGAGAAAGCAGTTTTGAGCTGGCCTAATATTTGAGGTTCACCCAGAACCAGTGAATCCAGCCCGCTGGCAACTCGCAGCATATGCTTAACGGCATCCTTATCAGGGTGCAGATAGAGATATTCGGATATATCAGTACTGGATAAGTCATGATGTTCTTTAAGCCACTGAATAAGCAATTGAGTGGCTTCTTCGGCATTTTCTTCATCACAGTTGAGTTGACAATACAGCTCGGTGCGATTACAGGTTGACAGGATAACTGCCTCATTAACTGCATTTTGAGACGTTAGATCTTTCAATGCATCAGGGATTGTATCCGGTGCAAAGGATAATTGCTCCCTTATTTTTACAGGAGCCGTTTTATGATTAATACCAAGTGCAAGCAACGACATAAAATATAGGTTATAAGTCCTGAGTCATCAAATTGAGGTTATTGAATGTTTTCTTATCAAACACGGCATTTTGCGCAAAATTTACTCAAAACTCAAGTATTCTCTCATTATTATTATAAATTCAGCTATAATTATATTGATTATGTTATAAACATGACAGTCTTGAATTCATTTAAAATAGCCTTATAACTAGTAATGAATATTTTGTAGCTGAATCATTTGCTGCCTTGAGTCAGCAGTTAGCCTCAAGTAAGCTATTGACTGAGTTATATGGGAACTTAATGACTAATAACCGTTCTAAACCAGAGGATTGATATGGTTTGTTCAATATCCCTGTTTTTGGAGAAAAAATGCATTTCAAACAATCATTAAAACTTAGAATTATCAACTTAAAATTATTCACTTTGGGGATATTTCTGGTTTTAGCTTTAATCGGGTGCACAAGCAACCCTAAAATGGATAATGAGGCTGTCAGGAGCAGCGAGATTCATGCTGAAAAAAAGCATGTGGCCTTTCATCCGGTGAAAACAACCGAACCAGCCCATGAACTCACTCCTGAACTGCTTTATGACCTGATGCTGGCAGAATTAGCCTTACAACGAAATGACTATACTCTGGCATTTGATAAATACTATGAGGCAGCAAAACAGACAGGTGACAGCCGCTTAGCAAAAAAGGCAACACGAGTCACTCTTTTTTCAAAAGATGATGCCCAGACTTTTAAAGCTGTAAAACTCTGGTCAGAAATTCAACCAGATAATATTGATGTTCAGCAAATTTATGCCTCATCACTTATTTCACAAAAACAGGATAAAGAAGCACTTCTATACTTACAGAAAGTGATTAGTCTGAGTGATACTTTCGAGCAAGGTTTTAAACGGGCATATACTATTATTGAAACGGTTGATGATCACAATCGGGCAACTCAATTGTTTACTCAGCTTACCAGCAAACAAAAAAACAGTCCCCTGGTAAAACTATATCAGGCAAAACTGGCTTTTAAGTTTGTTGATTACCCTGCAACTGAAAAATATTTAAACGAGCTGCTTTCCAGTAAACCGGGCTATATTGAAGCGCTGATCCTAAAAGTTGAATTACTAAAAAAACAAAAAAAGGATCTCAGGGCAATTCAAACTCTGGAAGAAATTTTACAAAAGCTACCTGAGAATACCGCGCTCAGGCTGGAAATATCTCGTTTATTAGTTAAGAGCAAGCAGTATGAGCAAGCTTTAAAACAGGTTAAAATATTGGCAAAAAAAGAACTTGCGCCTGAAGTTTTGTTTGCCATTAGTCTGCTTGCCATTGAAATGGATAAACTGGATGAAGCAAAACAATATTTAGTACGTCTGCATGCTCATCGTTTATATGCCAGTGAGTCAGCCTATTTTATCGGTCAATTAGAAGCAGGCCGTGAAAATTATAGTGAAGCTGAAGAGTGGTTCAAACAAGTCAAAAATGGTAAATACACCTTTGAAGCCTATCTTGGTTTGGTGATGGTTTATTCTCAACAGAGTAAATTTGACCAGGCCTTTAAATTACTTGAGCATTCAAAGGCAGGCAATGAAAAACAGAGCACTGATATTTTACAAATTAAAGCAGAAGTTTATGCGTTGGCCAAGGATTATACCAAGGCTTATGAGATATACACTCAGGCTGTAAAATTAGCACCGGACAATCATGATATTCTTTATGGTCGGGCCATGCTGGCAGAAAAATTTGGTCGAATAGATCTGCTGGAAAAAGATCTTCATACCATTCTTGCTGCAAATCCTAAAGATAATCAGGCTCTCAATGCCCTGGGTTATACTCTGGCCGATAGAACAAATCGTTATCAGGAAGCCTATAAATATATTAAGCGTGCCTTAGAAATTAACTCGGAAGATGTTGCGACTCTTGATAGTATGGGCTGGGTTTTATATAAAATGGGTGATCATACAGAGGCACTGAAGTACTTGCAGAGGGCCTATGATAAAGATCCTGATCCTGAAATTGCAGCTCATTATGGTGAAATTCTCTGGGTTGCAGGACAGACAACAAAAGCCCGACAGGTTTGGGACAAAGCTTTAAAGAAAGATCCTGAACATCGTGTCCTTATTGGCACCAGAACTCGCTACTTAAAATAACAGATATTTTCCAATGCATTTTCTAACTCTAGCTGGTATAAGTGCAGCGACATTGCGTACTTTATTCCTAAGACACCTCCCAGGCTTCCCCTTATTTAGAAGTAGGATTGAAGAGGGGAGGTCAAGCCAACAAATAATTTCCGGATGGACGCTCATTAGTCTAATCTTCATCCTGAACCTATTGCTTCCAGGTTGTACAAATATTTCAAAGCATACAGGATCTGAAAACACACCACCGCAACATATTGAGCTTCCCGATAATTGGACGATCAATGGTCGGATCAGCATCATTAATGGTGAAGAAAACTGGTATGCAAAATTTATCTGGATTCAGCAAGGAGAGGATTTTCAGCTCAGCTTCACCGGTCCTCTTGGCGAAACAGAACTTCAGGTGAGTCAGGTTGCCCAGCATGTTTCTGTCAGAACGCCTTCAGAAGAGCATCACGGCACGGATCTTGAACAATTATTACGTAGGGAAACCGATTTGGAATTTCCAATAAACTCATTGCGCCATTGGCTGCAAGGCCGTTCCAATCCGGATATGAGTTCCCGTTTGAAATACGCCGCGGATCACTCCATTAATGATATTTTTCAGGATGGCTGGCATATTCAGTACCCAAAAAAAATGAAGGTGGAGCAAGCATCCAAAACTGAAACCCTGTTACCAAAAAAAATAATTGCCCAAAAACAGATGATTAAAATTAAGCTTATTATTACCCGCTGGTTACTTTCCCCAGATAAATTGATAGACGAGTCATCTTCTCTTTAGATGCAGGATGTGGAGGACGTACACATTAATAATTCGGATAAAATATGGCTGGCACCGGCTAAAATAAATCACTTTTTACACATTACATCACAGCGTGATGATGGTTACCACGAATTACAAACCGTATTTCAATTTCTTAATTATGCGGATGAACTTCGATTTAAAATACTTAGCCATGATGAGATTTTACATAAGAATCCTCTACCAGGTGTAAAACCAGAAGATGATTTAACTGTTAGAGCTGCAAAACTACTGCAGGATTATTCAGCTTGTACCTATGGTGTGCAGATCAGCATTAACAAACGTCTGCCAATGGGAGGCGGTCTTGGAGGGGGAAGCAGCGATGCTGCGACTACTCTGGTTGCCCTGAATCAACTATGGAATTTGAATCTGGATATGCCGACTCTGGCAGAATTAGGCGTGCAGCTGGGAGCGGATGTCCCAATCTTTATTCATGGTTTTGCTGCCTGGGCAGAAGGTGTTGGAGAAGAGCTTTCAGCGTTGCAATTAGATGAACCCTGGTTTGTTGTCCTGATACCTGCAACCTCAATATCAACGGCTGAGATTTTTTCTCACCCAAAATTAGAGCGTAATTGCCCTCCTATCACTATTGCTGACTTTTTTTCTGGTGCTGGGAATAATGTTTGTGAAAAAATTGTTCGAGTACAATCTCCGGAGGTTGATCAGGCGATAAAATGGCTTGATCAATTTTCACAGGCAAAGATGACAGGAACAGGTGCCTGTGTCTTTGCAGCGTTTCCTTTGGAAAAGGATGCTCAGCAGGTTTTGTCAAAAAAACCTGATGAATTTGAAGGATTTATCGCTCAAGGGAAAAATATATCACCACTGTATTCGGGATGACTTAGCACTGTTCTACAGCTCAAAAAATGCTTCTTATTAAGGCAGAAAACTACCTTTAATTACTTTTTTACAAAAATAATTAAAAAAAAATGAATTTGGGTGTGACAATTGAAAATTTTCGTCGTATAATCCACCCCACATTTTTGGTAAGACGTATTTTTAAACTTATCTTAATCTATTTTTAGTTCAATTGATGCTTATCTAATTGACACCAATAGAGAATGTTCGGTTGTTATTGTTGGGCCGTCGCCAAGCGGTAAGGCACCAGGTTTTGATCCTGGCATGCGCAGGTTCGAATCCTGCCGGCCCAGCCACTTCTATGACTGCACCTGCTTGACCTTATAAATCAGTATCATAAATGGATTTTATAGAACTTATTGCGACAATTTCACTAGATAAATTTAATCAATGATTTTCTTGTGGAAATTGCTACAATTGATGTAATTTTATTGCTTACATCCATAGGAGTACACAGTACAGTGCCCGATTCCGATTCCGACATGATGATTTTTACGGGAAATGCCAACCCGAAACTTGCACGAGATATTGCACGACATCTGAATATGCCTCTGGGCAAAGCGTCTGTTGATAAATTCAGTGATTCTGAAATCATGGTTGAACTGATGGAAAATGTACGTGGTAAAGACGTATTTATCATTCAGCCGACATGTCAGCCAGCAAATGATCACCTTATGGAACTGATGGTGATGGCTGATGCTATCAGGCGTGCTTCGGCACGAAGAATTACTGCGGTTATGCCTTATTTTGGTTATGCGAGGCAGGATAGGCGGCCTCGCTCAGCACGCGTTGCAATTACAGCAAAAGTTGTAGCAAATATGATCTCAGGTGTAGGCATCGACAGAATGTTGACAGTTGACCTACATGCAGATCAAATACAGGGATTTTTTGATATTCCTGTAGATAATGTTTATGCCTCACCTATTTTACTGGGTGATATCTGGCGTCAGAAATACCCTGACCAGATGGTGGTTTCACCAGATGTGGGCGGTGTGGTTCGTGCAAGAGCACTGGCTAAACGCCTGGATGATGCGGATTTGGCCATTATTGATAAACGTCGTCCCAAAGCGAATGTGGCCAAAGTAATGAATATTATCGGGGACGTAGAAGGGCGCTCCTGTGTTTTAATCGATGATCTGGTTGATACTGCAGGTACTTTGTGTAAAGCCGCACAGGCTTTAAAAGAGCATGGTGCTTCCAAAGTAATGGCTTATATTACTCACCCGGTTTTATCTGGTCCGGCTATTGATAACCTCAATGGTTCAGAGCTGGATCATCTGGTGGTCACCGATACCATTCCATTGAGTGTCGAAGCAAAACAGTGTACTAAAATTCGTCAACTCAGTAGTGCAATGATTTTAGGCGAAACAATGATGCGAATTAACCGTGAAGAATCGGTAAGCTCATTGTATATGGATTAATTTTGAATTCCAGATAAGTGCTTTAATTTTCAGCGCTTATCTTTTTCACCCTGCTAATTGGTCGCGATGGCAGGATTTTTTAGTTTGGGTTTTATTCTCATCTTTGAACATAAAAAGAATGAGTTTAAAAGATCAGACCTATATTTTTATTTTTGGAGAAACACCAATGAGTGCAACTTTTACTCTTGCTGCAGAACTGCGTACTGATACAGGGAAAGGTGCGAGCCGCCGCCTGCGTCATGCAAACAGAATACCTGCAATTATATATGGCGCGGGCAAAGAGCCTGCCATGATCACTTTCAGACATGATGATGTTGTGCATGCTTGTGCTGACGAAGCATTTTTCTCACATATTCTGACCCTTGAATTTGATGGAAAATCAGAGCAGGTTATTATTAAAGACATGCAGCGTCACCCTGCAAAACTTCAGATTATGCATGCAGACTTTCAACGTATTGATGCAGCACAAAAACTGCATGTGAATGTACCTCTGCACTTCATTAATGAAGAAGATTGCCCAGGCGTTAAAGGTGGCGGCATTATTTCTCACGTTATAACAGAACTTGAAATTGCATGTCTGCCTAAAGACCTGCCAGAATATATTGAAATTGATATGGCTAATCTGGATCTTAATGAATCGGTACATCTATCCGAAATTCAATTGCCAGAAGGTGTTAACAGCCTTGCTGCAGTTGATGAAGAGCATGACCAGCCCGTTGCAACAGTTGTTCTTCCTCGTGGTGAAACAGCTGATGAAGAGACAGTCGAAGATGCAGCAGAAGGTGATTCTGAAGCTGAGTCCAGCGAAGATTAATATTATCTTCTAAACTTCTTCTCACCTGTAGGATCAGATTGTTTGAAACTATGGGTGAGAAGAAGTTTTATATTAAAGCTTGAATAAAATGTCCGACACCACTATACAAATTATTGCCGGCTTAGGTAACCCCGGTAATGAATATGAAAAAACACGTCATAATGCAGGCTTCTGGTTTATTGATCAATTAATTCACCATTACAACCTGACACTCAAAAAAGAATCCCGATTTTCAGCTGATATTGCAAAGTTAAGCACTGCTTCTGGAAATATCTGGCTAATAAAACCAATGAATTTTATGAATCGCAGCGGGCAATCCATTGCTCAACTATCCCGTTTTTATAAAATACCAGCAGAACAAATCCTGGTTGTACACGATGAACTGGATCTATCCCCAGGTACTGTCAAACTAAAAAAAGGCGGAGGCCATGGTGGCCATAATGGTTTACGTGACACTATTTCGCAATTAGGCAGTAAAGACTTCTATCGCCTGAGACTTGGTATCGGGCACCCCGGTAACAAGGAACAGGTGGTCGGTTTTGTGCTTGGAAAGACCCCCGAGAGTGAAAAAACATTGATTGAAGGTGCGATTGATAAATCAATTGACTCAATTGAGCTGATCTTGCAGGGTGATATGCAAAAGGCAATGAATCAGCTGCATGCAAAATAACTAAACAATAGAAGAACAATACGAGAAAATATCATGGGATTTAAATGTGGAATTGTTGGTTTACCAAATGTGGGTAAATCAACCCTTTTTAACGCGTTAACAAAAGCAGGCATTCAGGCTGAAAATTATCCATTTTGCACCATTGAACCAAACGTAGGGATTGTTCCAATGCCCGATCCACGTTTAGAGGTGTTAGCTGAGATAGTCAATCCTGAAAGAATATTACCGACCTCAATGGAATTTGTGGATATCGCCGGTTTAGTTGCAGGTGCCTCGAAAGGTGAAGGCCTGGGAAATAAGTTTCTGGCAAATATCAGGGAAACAGAAGCCATTGCCCATGTTGTCAGATGCTTTGAGAATGATGATATTGTTCATGTATCAGGGAAAATCGACCCCATTGATGATATTGAAATTATCAATACCGAACTGACTCTTGCTGATCTGGACAGTGTAGAAAAAGCACATCTTAAGGCGGTTAAGAATTCTAAAAGCGGAAATAAAGAAGCCTTAGCACGAAAAGTATTGTTAGAAAAAATCAAAGAACATCTTGAAAAAGGTGGAACGGCCAGAACACTTGGCTTAAGCGATGATGAGCAGCTGGAAATAAGAGATCTGCAATTATTAACACTGAAGCCAACGGTTTATGTGGCCAATGTTGATGAGGATGGTTTTGAAGATAATTCCTTTCTGGATCAGGTTAATGAGTATGCAGAAAAAGAAGGTTCAGCGGTTGTTAGTGTCTGTGCCGCGATTGAATCAGAAATGGTTGAACTGGATGCAGAAGAACTAAAAGAGTTTTTAGATGATTTGGGGCTGGAAGAACCCGGCCTTAATCGGGTTATACGAGCTGGTTATGAATTGCTTAAACTGCAAACCTATTTTACAGCCGGAGTAAAAGAAGTCAGAGCATGGACCATTCCGCTTGGTGCCACAGCTCCCAAAGCTGCTGCAGTGATACATACTGACTTTGAGCGTGGTTTTATTCGTGCTGAAGTCATTGCTTATGATGATTTTGCTGAATTTAAAGGTGAGGCTGGAGCAAAAGAAAAAGGTAAACTGCGTGTAGAAGGCAAGGATTACATCGTACAGGATGGTGATGTCCTGCACTTTAGATTTAATGTTTGATAATTAGTGTCTGACCGAAAAACAAATATACCCTTTAAAATCAGTATGATATAATACATTCAAGGATTGAGATTAATATTATTTTAATTCTAAAACTACCAAA
>JADGDG010000016.1 GCA_016744995.1 Gammaproteobacteria bacterium | reverse complement strand
GGGCATGAATTATAGGTTTATAATGCTTAAGATATAAGGTATGATCCCGAAGCTCAGCGTTTGGCTATGATTATACAAGCACTGTTTTAAAAATTAAGCACTATTTTAACCTAATTTTATAAGGAATCCTCATGTTTACGAAAGATATGACAATTGCGGGCTACGATGATGAACTTTGGAATGCAATGCAGCATGAGGAAACCCGCCAGGAAGAACATATTGAACTGATTGCATCAGAAAATTACACCAGTCCCAGAGTTATGCAGGCTCAAGGTTCTGTGTTGACTAATAAATATGCTGAAGGTTACCCATCAAAACGCTATTATGGCGGCTGTGAGAATGTCGATATTGCTGAGCAGCTGGCGATTGATCGGGCTAAAGAATTATTTGCTGCTGATTATGCAAATGTTCAGCCTCACTCAGGTTCTCAGGCTAATGCAGCGGTTTATTTTGCCCTGTTGAATGCAGGTGATACGGTCTTAGGCATGAGTCTGGCCCATGGTGGACATCTGACTCATGGTTCAAAAGTCAGTTTTTCCGGTAAATTATTTAATGCAGTTCAATACGGCTTAAATGAAGCAACCGGTGAAGTGGATTATGATCAAGTTGAACGTCTGGCGCTTGAACACAAGCCAAAGATGATCATTGCAGGTTTCAGTGCTTATTCACGAGTAATGGACTGGCAGCGTTTTCGTGATATTGCCGATAAAGTCGGTGCTTATCTGATGGTTGATATGGCTCATGTTGCGGGTTTAATTGCCGCAGGTGTGTACCCCAGCCCTGTACAAATTGCTGATGTGACAACTTCAACAACACATAAAACCCTGCGTGGACCACGTGGCGGTATCATTCTGGCAAAATCAAATCCAGAAATAGAAAAGAAACTGAACTCAATGATTTTCCCAGGTACTCAGGGTGGCCCATTGATGCATGTCATTGCGGGTAAAGCGGTGGCATTTAAAGAAGCAATGGAAGATGATTATAAGGTCTACCAAAAGCAAGTGGTTGAAAATGCCAGAGCGATGGCAACAGTTGTTCTGGATCGTGGTTATGATGTGGTTTCAGGTGGTACCGATAATCACCTGTTCCTGGTAAGTCTGATCAATCGCCAATTAACAGGTAAAGCAGCAGATGCTGCTTTAGGACTGGCTAATATTACGGTTAATAAAAACTCAGTACCCAATGATCCACAGTCTCCTTTTGTCACCAGTGGTTTGCGCATCGGTTCTCCTGCGATAACTACTCGTGGTTTCAAAGAGCAGGAAAGCTCGGATCTGGCTGGCTGGATTTGTGACATTCTGGATGAATTATGCCAAATGGATGAAGCTGACCGTGTACCTGAGAACATGGAAAAAATGGAAAGTGTTGCTCAGGTTAAACAAAAAGTATTAGACCTGTGCAAGCGTTTTCCTGTCTATGCATAAACTTTTTATGAGTAAGAAAAGTATAAGTAAGAAAAGGTACAACATTGCATATAAACCTTGTATATAAAAAAATGAGTTTAAATCATGCGTTGTCCATTTTGTAGTGCCCCGGAGACTAAAGTCATTGATTCCCGTTTAGCCAATGAAGGGGACTCGGTGCGTCGCAGACGGGAGTGTCTGACCTGCTCAGAGCGTTTTACTACCTTTGAAACGGCAGAGCTAGTGATGCCGAAGATCATTAAAAGTGGCGGTTCAAGAGTGCCCTTTGATGATCAAAAATTGTTTAAGGGAATGTCAAAAGCTTTAGAAAAGCGGCCCGTTTCAGTAGAAACAATTGAGCAGGCAATCAACCATATCAAGTACAACCTTCGCTCAACCGGTGATCGCGAAGTTCCTGCTGAACGTCTGGGTGAATGGGTGATGGATGAATTGAAAAAACTGGATCAGGTGGCTTACGTTCGTTTTGCCTCTGTTTACCGAAGTTTTCAGGATCTCGATGAGTTTCGTCAGGAGATTGAACGTTTAGAATCGCCTCATTCTGATGACTGATGAATTTTACATGGCGCAAGCCATATCTCTGGCGAGAAAGGGTTGGTACAGTACTCAGCCTAATCCCAGAGTGGGCTGTGTTTTAGTCCGTGATGGAAAAATAATTGCTCAGGGCTGGCATCAATATGCTGGACAGGGACATGCAGAAGTGAATGCTCTGGCTCAGCTGAGCCCCAATGAGAATGCTCAGGGTGCGACGGCTTATGTGACATTAGAACCTTGCAGTCACTTTGGTAAAACTCCGCCATGCTGTGACGCCTTGATTTCAGCAGGTGTCAAACGGGTGGTTATTGCTATGGTGGATCCTAATCCATTGGTGTCTGGAAATGGTGTGCAACGTTTACAGGAAAATGGTATTGAGGTTAAAACCGGGGTTTTGGAAATTGAAGCCCGAACCTTAAATGCTGGTTTTCTACAGCGCATGGAGACACACAGACCTGTCATTCGCTGTAAAATGGCAATGAGTCTTGATGGTCGCACGGCAATGGCCAGCGGTGAGAGTAAATGGATCACCTCGCCTGATGCGCGAGAAGATGTGCAGCGTTTAAGAGCTGAAAGTGCAGCGATATTGACTGGCATTGGTACAGTGCTCGCTGATGATCCATCAATGAATGTTCGTTCACAGCGTTATGCTGATCAGGCATCAGGGGAAATAAGGCAGCCGGATCGTCTTATCTTAGACTCTCAGTTTAGAATGCCGGTGCAGGCAAAAATGTTGGGTCTGACGGGAACAACACATATTATTACTGCTGCGAGCAAAACAGTATCCATGCCAGATAAGCGGCTGGAAAAAATACAGGCTTTTGAAGCTAAAGGTGCGGAGGTTCATTGTTTAGCAACTGAGCAATCGCCGTCTGGAAAAGTAGTTTTATCATTACATGGCTTAATGTTGTTGATGGCAGAGCAGCAATATAATGATGTTCTTCTGGAAGCTGGTGCGACCCTTAGCGGAGCAATGTTAGAAGCGGATCTGGTTGATGAATTGATTATTTATATGGCGCCGCATTTAATGGGCAGTAATGCCAGAGGTTTATTTAATATGCCCGGGTTGGAACGAATGAGCCAGCGGATCAATTTAAATATTCAGGACATTCGTGCTGTAGGCAAGGATTTTCGTATTACGGCAAAACCACGTATTACGGCAAAACCAGTAGTTGAGCAAAAAATAGTCTAGAATTAGACTAGAAAAAAACACAGGGCGAATATGTTTACCGGTATCATTCAGGCCATCGGCCAAATTGCAGCAATTGAACCCAAAGGGGTGGACAGTCGTTTTTATGTCAAAACGGGTGAGCTGGATTTATCCGATGTGGCGCTTGGTGACAGCATTGCAACTAACGGTATTTGTTTAACGGCAGTGGTTTTACCCGGTGATGGCTTTTGGGCTGATGTGTCAGCAGAGACTTTGAAAAAAACCAGCTTTAAGCAGATAAAAGTGGGTAGCCGGGTTAACCTTGAAAAAGCATTATTGCCCACCACGCATCTGGGCGGACATATTGTCAGTGGTCATGTTGATGGTTTGGGGACGATTATTGAGCGCAGTCATGCAGGACGTTCAATTCATTTTAAAATTCAGGCTCCTGATGAGCTGGCAAAATATATTGCAGCCAAAGGTTCAATTTGCATTAATGGTATTAGTTTGACTATCAATGAACTTAATGGTGCTGTTTTTGAGCTGAATATCGTTCCTCATACTTTGAATGAGACGACTTTATCAAGTGCTCAGGCCGGTGATGAAGTTAATCTTGAGGTGGATATTATTGCCCGCTATCTGGAACGACTATTATTGGGTGACAAAGCAGCAGAAGTTTCGCCCAAACAGGGGGTGACAATGGCCTTATTGGCAGAAAATGGCTTTTTAAGCCGTTAATCTATTGAGGTTTACTGCAATTACCCCAAACTACAGGCTTAACGTAAATTTATAACACTATTTATTTACAACTATAACTTACAAGAAACTTACAAAATAAAAACTATTTATATAAGAAAATACTATGGCTAATTTTAATTCGATTGAAGAAATATTGGAAGATATCCGTCAGGGAAAGATGGTCATTATTGTTGACGATGAAGATCGTGAAAATGAGGGTGATCTGTTGATGGCCGCCAGCAAGGTGACCCCTGAAGATGTTAACTTTATGGCAACCCATGGCCGTGGTTTGATTTGCCTGACGTTGACTCAGCAGCGTTGCAGGCAGTTGCAGATCCCATTGATGGTGGATGCAAATAACGCAGAATATGGAACCAATTTTACCGTGTCTATTGAAGCGTCTGAGGGTGTTACAACTGGTATCTCAGCAGGTGATCGTGCGGTTACTATTCAGGCTGCTGTTGCGCAAGATGCAGGGCCTGAAGATATTGTTCAGCCAGGGCACATATTCCCATTAGAAGCACAACCGGGTGGTGTTTTAACTCGCGCAGGTCATACCGAAGCAGGCTGTGACCTGTCACGAATGGCAGGCTTTGAACCATCTGCAATGATTGTTGAAATCTTAAATGAAGATGGCACTATGGCACGTCGTCCTGATTTAGAAGATTTTGCTGACAAATTTGATTTAAAAATCGGTACCATTGCTGATTTGATTGAATACCGCCTTAAAAATGAACATTCAGTTGAAAAAGTCAGTGAGTGCAGTCTGCCTACTGATGCTGGGGACTTTCGTCTGGAAGCCTACCATGATGCTATTTCAGGTCAGGTGCATCTGGCAATGATTAAGGGCACTATTAATCCGGAACAACCGGTATTAGTTCGAGTTCATATGGAAAATTCCTTCTGTGATATGCTGGGTGCTAAGATGGATGATTGCGGCTGGCCTCTGAATGATGTGATGCAGCGTATGAATGAAGAGGGCAGTGGTGTGATTGTTATTTTACGCAGTCATGAAACCAGCAGTGAGTTAACCCATCGAATAGAGCATTATCAAAAATTACAGCAGGGCAAACTGTCTACTAATCCGGGTAAAACAAAAGATTTGCGCACTTATGGTCTGGGGGCACAAATATTGAAGTCCATCGGCGTTAAACAGATGAAAGTCATGTCTGCACCCAAGAAAATACATGGTTTATCAGGCTTTGGGCTTGAAGTCATTGAATATTATAATTCAGGAAAATAAGCTTAACCAGCTTCCGTTTGAGCACTCACTAAATACAAAAGAAAAGAACTAAATCAGGATAAAAAATGAATATAAAAACGTTTGAAGGTGAAATGGTTGTTGATAATGCTAAATTTGGTATTGTAATCAGTCGTTTTAACAGTTTTCTTGTTGAATCTTTGCTAAGTGGTGCTGTTGATACTATTTTAAGACACGGTGGCAAGGAAGAGGACATTGAAATTATTCGTGTTCCTGGTGCAGTGGAGATCCCTTTAGCCGCCAAACGTATGGCGGCCAGTAAAAAATATGATGCGATTATTGCATTAGGTGCTGTGATCCGCGGTGGTACACCTCATTTTGAATTTGTTGCTAATGAAAATTCAAAAGGTCTGGCGCAAGTTTGTATGGAATATGATTTGCCCGTGGCTTTTGGTGTGTTAACTGTCGATACCATTGAACAGGCTATCGAGCGTTCAGGTACTAAGGCTGGAAACAAAGGGACTGAAGCCGCACTTTCTGCTATTGAAATGGTTAATCTTCTGAAAAATTTTGCTTAGTAACTTGCCCATAAGCAGGGCAGGCTTTATTTTTTTAGTTTTTGCTTAGGAGGCAAACAGTGAAAAATCGTTCCAAATCACGACAGTTTGCAGTTCAGGCTCTTTACTCATGGCTGTTGAGCGAACAAAATGTGACTGATATCGAAGTTCACTTTATCAGTGAACATGATATGGAAGATGCGGATGTCAGTTATTTTCAAGAAATTCTGCATTTTGTGACATCCCATAAGATGGCATTGATTGATCATATGGAGTCTTTCTTAAGTCGTTCATTCAGCAATGTTGATCCGGTTGAACAGGCAATTCTGCTTGTGGGTGTTTTTGAATTGGAACAACGTCTTGATATACCCTATCGTGTGTCAATTAATGAATCTGTTGAATGTGCCAAGATTTTTGGCGCTGAAGATGGGCATAAATTTGTTAATGGTATTATGGATAAAGTGGCTGGGAAACTGCGCCAGGAAGAAATGAAGGCTCCCCGTAAAAAGAAAGCACGTAAAAAATAGCGATAAATTAATTCGATCTTAATTAAAAGAATTTTTTCCCCTATGGTGAAATAAGCAATATGCCCGGTTCAGAATTCCAGCTTATTCAATCTTTTTTTGCTGATCCTGAGCAAGTCACACGGCCTGATCTGGTTCTGGGCATTGGCGATGACTGCGCTATCGTTGCTCCTCGAGAACAGTCTAACCTGGCCATTTCAATTGACACTCTTATCAGCGGCGTCCACTTCCCTCACAATACCACCCCTGATGCCATTGCCTATAAAGCACTGGCTGTTAATTTAAGTGATTTGGCCGCAATGGGTGCTGAACCTGCATGGTTTACTCTAAGTCTGACCCTGCCTGAAGTAATGTATAACGACAGACCTCGTGAGCAGTGGTTAAAGCAATTTTCACAGTCTCTTTTTTCACTTGCTTCTGAGCATAATCTTCAGCTTATTGGTGGCGATACCACTCGGGGTCCTTTAGCTATTACGATTCAAATCAGTGGTTATGTCAGTAAAGAGAATGCTATGAAGCGTTCTGGTGCTAAACCAGGGGATTTGATCATTGTTACCGGTGCTTTAGGGGCTGCGGCCATCGGGCTTGATATTGCTCTGGAACAAAATGAAGAGCATTATACCTGTTTATCTGAGCAGCATAAACAAGAGGCCTTCAGAGCTTTAAACTATCCACAGGCAAAAATTAAAGAAGGTCTCAGGCTGCAGAGTATTGCCCATTCCGCATTGGATCTCTCAGATGGTCTGGTTTCTGATCTGGGGCATATTTTAACCGCAAGTGATGTGGGAGCAAAACTCTTTTTAGAGCAAATACCGCTATCTGATACGCTTGTCTGTCTGAATAAAAAAAAGGCCTGGGAGACAGCTTTAACTGGTGGAGATGACTATGAACTTTGTTTTACCCTGGCAGAAGAAAACTGGTCTTCAGTCAAACAAGAACATCCTGAGTTTACTGTTATTGGTGTGATCACAGCCCAGAAAGGCTTAAGACTTCTGGATGCTGATGGTGAGGAATTAAAAATGCACACAAGAGGTTATGATCATTTTGGATAAAGATAAGATACGTGCTCGTCATCAGGTCTGGAGTAATCCCTGGCATTTTCTTGGCTTTGGTTTTGGTTCAGGTCTGGCGAAGTTTGCACCGGGTACCTTTGGTACTCTGGCAGCAATTCCTCTCTATCTGCTCCTGATCCAATTTCCATGGTGGCTGTACGCTGTATTAACGTTGGCTGCTTTCTTTATCGGCATCAAAATTTGCCAGATAACTTCGGATGATTTGCAAGTCCATGATTTTTCAGGTATTGTCTGGGATGAGTTTGTGGGCTTATGGATCACGCTATTTTATATCCCTTTTGACTGGAAATGGGTATTAGTCGGTTTTATTTTGTTCCGCTTTTTTGATATTGTTAAACCCTGGCCTATTCGTTATTTAGATAAACATGTGACCGGTGGTTTTGGAATTATGATCGATGATGTTTTAGCGGGCATTTTTGCCTGGATTTGTTTATTTACAATTGTTAAATTTTATTGAATGGAATTTTTGTGAAACAATTAAAAAGATTGGTATTAGCGAGCTTACTTCTATTAAGTCTTTTCTTCACTATGACCTATACCTATGCCAGCCATGAAATCAAAGTCATGGCATTATTTACTGACAAGGCTATGGTAACCATTGACGGTAAGCAGAAGTTATTGAGAAAAGGAAAAACCTATCGAGGGGTGACCTTAATCAGCTCTAATAGTGAAGAGCTGGTTCTGGAACTCCATGGTGAACAGAAAAAATACAAGTTAGGTTCGCAAATTTCAACCAGTTATAAAAAGCCTGATCCGGGTAAAGAACTGGTTGTCTGGAAAGATCTGAATAATATGTTCCAGCTTCATGGCAGTATTAATGGCAGTTCAGTTAAATTCCTGATTGATACTGGGGCTTCATCAATTGCTCTCAGCTCCCGTGAAGCAAAAAAAATTGGCCTGAAATACAAGAAGGGGGCGCGTATGCAGGCAAGCACTGCATCAGGTATTGCTGCGGGTTACATGATTAATCTGGATAGAGTCAAAGTAGGGCATATTTTAATTTATAACGTTGAGGCAATGGTCCTGGAAGGATCATTCCCAACCGAAGTCCTGTTGGGACAGACTTTTCTTGAGCGTGTTCATATGACTCGAAATGGTGACAAAATGATTTTAAGAAAGAAATTTTGAAATCTACCTCAGTTCAGACTATGTTTTTTAATCTTGCGCCATAATGAAACCCGATCAATGCCTAATATTTCTGCTGCTTTAGTCCGGTTTCCACCACATTTATCCAGAACCCATTTAATATATTCAATTTCCTGTTCATCCAATGTGGGTAATTTGTTTTTATCAAAACGCATTACGGAGATTGAATGTTCAGTCAAGGATGAAGGCAATTGAGCAAGGGTGATTTTTTTTTCGGTAGAAAGAACTATGGCTCTTTCAATGAGATTTTCCAGTTCACGAATATTTCCGGGAAAGCCGTATTGATTTAATACTTCCATGACTTCAGGATCAAAGTCATCGACTTCTTTTTGCATACTCTTCGTGTGTTTTCTTAAAAAATGATAAGCCAGTAGGGGAGCATCATCAATTCGTTCTGATAATGGTGGCAGATGAATCCGGATGACGTTGAGTCGATAAAACAGATCTTGCCTAAAGCGGCCCTCAGCCACTTCGACATTTAAATCCCGGTTGGTTGCGGCTAAAAAGCGTACATTGATTGGATAAACTTTAGTACTGCCCAGGCGCTGTATTTCGTTTTCTTGCAGAACCCTTAAGAGTTTGACCTGCATCCCAAGAGACATTTCTGCAATTTCATCGAGAAAAAGAGTCCCTCCTTCAGCTGTTTCAATGAGCCCTTCATGGGCCTTGCCTGCACCCGTATAAGCCCCTTTTTCATGGCCGAAAAGTTCATTGGCTAATAATTCTTCCTGTAATGCACCACAGTTTATGGCAATAAAAGGCTTTTCATTTCGACAGCTGTTAGCATGAATGAATCGTGCGGCTAATTCCTTACCGGTACCACTTTCTCCAGAAATAATGACGCTGCAGTCAGAAGGTGCTACTTGTTTCATGGTGTCTAATAAACGTAAAGTGACAGGATCCTGAGTAATGATCTGATGGATGTTTTTGTTATCAGAAAAGTTGGACTTGAGCCTTTTATTCTCACGTTTAAGTGCTACCAGTTCAAGAGCATGTTTAACGATTTCACGAATCTCATCTAGTTGATAAGGTTTGCTTAAATAGTGGTACGCTCCCATCTTCATTGCCTGAACCACAGACTCATAGGAGCCATGACCAGTTAACATAATGACAGGAAGATCCGGGTCAATGCTTTGTGCCTTTTTTAAAATACCCATGCCATCAACCTTATCCATTTTCAGATCGGTGATGACGAGATCAAATTTTTGTTCTTCAAGCATTTTAAAGCCACCGGAACCAGTGCTTCTGGTTGTCACCTGATAGCCGCATTTGGTAAACAGGTGAGTCAGGTTTTTAATTGCAATTGTTTCATCGTCAATGATTAATAAAGACGGAGTTTCAACAGTTTGTTCATTAGTAGAACTATTTATTTCAGCATTCATTGTTGGTATGACGTGTCTCTTTATTTTTAATGATTTTCAGGTTGATTAAATTGAGTGCATGGGAGTCGGATAATAAACTCGGTACCTTTTTTAAGTGCTTCAGAGTTATGGCTGATGACACCGATTTCACCTGAGTGCTCACGAATAATTTCCTGTACGATATATAAACCGATGCCCATTCCGCTCCCCGGTGCTTTTGTTGTGTAAAATGGATCAAAAATATGTTCCATTGTTTTTTCATCAATCCCGTCACCCGTGTCTTTTATGCTCAGGCTTGTATAGGCAATGGCTTGGTTCAGTGGTTTTTTTATATCCCCGATAACATAGGCTCTATCAGGCAGAGTATTGGAGTTATCCCAGCAAAAAGAGGCTTTTAATTCGATTTGGTTGGTTTTATCTCCAGCATCTATGGCATTTTTTATCAGGTTTATCAGTACCTGTTGAAAGCGTTGATGATCGACATTAATCAATAATGATTCAGGAATATCTTTGACTATGGCAGGTAATTGCTTCAGGTCATTTTGTAATAAAAGTAGAGTATTATCAATTAACTTGAGCAATTGGATTGGCTCAATATTAAAATCCTGCTGTTGCCCAAAGTTTCTGAGGGCATTAACAATATTATGGGCTCTCATTGTTTCATTATCAATTTGCTCCAGCCAGTCTATTAATAAGTGGCGATCTGCGCTGTCGATTTCTTCTTTTAATAATTGGCAGGAAGAAAGAATATTACCCAGTGGATTATTTAATTCATGTGCAACGCCCGATATCAATACCCCTAAAGAAGCCAGCTTTTCGGTGTGTAATAATCTCTTTTTCCTTAAATCCAGCTCATAGAGCATAAGATTAAAGGCGCCGATAAAAGTTATAACTTCTTGATCATGGACATTTTTATCAACTGGGATTTGTTCAAACTTGCCCTGGGCAATGGGTTTCAGATTTTTCTCAAGCTCTCTTAAAGGCTTAACCACCAGGCGACTGAGCCGATACCCAATCAGTACGGTTATCAGTGCGGTAATAAATATTGCACTGGCTAAAGTCCACTGTGTTGCATTTAAAGACTGTACCAGAGATTCTCTTTCCTGTGAGGCAAAATCATCTGCTATAGCTGATAGCTTATGTCCCAGTGGACGGATTGCATCTGCAACATTTTCTTTTTTTAAATGTTCCCACTGCTGCCAATATTTTGTGAGCAGAATCTGGTAACTGGATAATAATTGTTCCAGCGTGTCCAGATCAACCTGGGAAAGTAACTTTATATAACTATCGTGATGTTGAGTCAGATTATTAATGCCCTTTTGGGTAAAAATCAGTACATTTTCCAGTTCATTTTTATTGTGATAGAGGAATAAATTTTTTTCATGCAGTCGCATTTCAAGGATATTATTTTTGAAATTTGAAATAACAACCCCCTCTTTTACTTGCTCTTGTAGATACAGAAGATTAAAAAAAGCAAACAGGCAGAGTAAAACAATAAATGTTGCTAATGAATAAAATGCGATTGAGGTCTTATGGCGGATACTGTTCATTGATATTTGTTCATGTTAGATGGGCCTTCAGCAGGTAACAAGGAAGAGTTTTCAGCTGACAAAAAATCTCCAGTGAATATAAAGCCTACATTAACACCCTTGTTGCAGTAATGAAACAAGGGTGTTGCTTTTTGCAACACTGCCAGTAGGTAAACATATTAGTAGATTAGAATAAAGTTGTTGTTTTATGTTACAATCTGCAACACCAAATTTAACTAAGTATTCCGTGTCATAATTTTGTAACAATAAAACAAAGACTTACTTTGTTTTTATAGTTGGCTCAATTTTTGCTTAAGGAGTGATAATTATAAAACTTTAGTTAAATTAAGGTATTTTAAAAATGAAAGCAAGTTTAAAAAAAATAATGAATGGCCTTTCAGCGCAATATGCGGGTGAATATCTGTCTGCAGCAAATAAATCTAATGTTCTTGGAGAGCGTTCTGTTACTGCTCGGGTCAGGCCTGAGCGTAATCAAAAACTGACTGCTTCTAAAACGGGTTCAGCACGCATTGCCATGTTATGTAGTGATGCAACCAATCAGAAAGTCGTGAATTATATTTTAGAAAATTCAAGTGATTGTCAAGTGGATATACTTTATCACGGTATACCTAATACTATAGCATCAGGGTCATTTTATAAGCAGGCTAAGCATAGTTTTGTGGAAAATAATATTGATATTCGATTTGTTAAATTAATCAGTGACTCTTTCAGTGATGTTAAAGATTATCTGACTCAGCAGGGAACTTTGAAGTACCTGGTGACAGATTCCAAAGACAATTTAATCAACGATTTTTTAAATAATAAAATGTATAAAGGACAGGTTAATGTCCCGATTGTATTGATTAAATAATACGATGTACTTTTGTGTTAGAAGTGAATTTTTAATTATTAGAAGAGATGTTTAATGAAAGATAAGATTAATCTACAAAAAAAGAAAATTATAGCAGGTGTGGTCTTTTTGGCCGCAGCGCTATTTATGTCGACCATTGTACCAACGGTACAAATGTCCTGGGTCATGGGTTTATTGATCCTGACGATTTATCTCTTTGCTTTTGAGGTTCTGGAAGTGGATGTGACAGCAATTTCCATTATGGTTTTACTGGGACTTTCAACTTTGTTTGCACCGATTATGGGGCTTGAAGAAGGTCTGGTTTCAACCGACAACCTATTCGATGGTTTCTCCAGTAATGCGGTGATGTCCATTATTGCGGTTATGATCATTGGTGCAGGCCTGGATAAAACCGGTATTATGAGTAAAGTTGCCAGCTTTATTCTTGATGTGGGTGGTACCTCAGAAAAGCGTATTATACCTATTGTATCCAGCACAGTTGGTTTCATTTCCTCTTTTATGCAGAATGTGGGCGCAGCGGCATTATTTATTCCGGTTGTGAGTCGAATTTCTGCCCGTTCTGGTTTACCGATGTCTCGTTTGTTAATGCCTATGGGATTTTGTGCTATTTTGGGTGGTACAGTGACCATGGTGGGTTCATCACCATTAATTCTTTTAAATGATCTTATTTTAACAACTAATCAGGGCTTACCTGAAACACAGCAAATGGAGACCTGGGGATTGTTTTCTGTAACTCCTATTGGTGTCGCTCTGGTTTTCACGGGTATTTTTTATTTTGTTCTTGCAGGACGTTTTGTCTTACCAAAAGTAACGGAAAAAGCAGATGCCAATACGGCAACCAATACCATGGATTATTTTCAGAATATTTATGGTATTGATTATGCGATGTTTGAATTAGTTGTACCTGCTGATAGTCATTTGGTGGGGCATGTGCTCAATGATATTGAGCAAGAAGGCAAAATTCGAATTATTGCTGCAATCAAGGGTAATACGAAAGATGTCACCATTGGTGCTAACGGGGTTGCCAGGGATTATACTATTGAAGCCAATACGGTACTGGGTATTCTTGGTTCTGAAGACTACATCAAAGAATTTGCTAAAGATTATAAAATTGAAGTTAAAAATGATCTTGAGTTCTTCCAGGATACCTTATCTTCAGCTCGCTCTGGTGTGGCAGAGGTCGTTATTCCACCAGGATCTCAGCTGATTGATAAATCAGCCCGTGATGTCTGGTTAAGAAAGACCTATGGTCTGGCGATGGTGGCTTTACACCGTGAAGGTGAAACATTGAGTGCTGGTGAAGGTATTCGTGATCTGCCATTTCAGGCGGGTGATACTCTGGTGGTTCATACTTTATGGTCCAATCTGGATCACATCACAAAAGATAAAAACTTTGTTGTGGTAACGACAGAATATCCTCATGAAGAAAATCGCCCACAAAAAATAGTACCAGCTTTAATCTTTTTTACTATTGCTTTGTCTATGGTGTTATTTACAGATCTAAAATTATCAGTGGCATTATTAACCGGTGCTGTCGGCATGGTTTTATCTGGTGTTCTTAAAATTGATGAGGCCTATGAAGCGGTTTCCTGGAAAACGGTTTTTCTGCTGGCTAGCTTGATCCCTCTGGGACTTGCAGTACAAAGTTCAGGCACGGCTGGATGGATTGCAGAGCAGACATTGAAAGTGGTGGGTGATATGCCTGTCTGGGTTATTCAGCTGTCAATTGCTGTATTGGCGACATTCTTTACTTTGGTGATGTCTAATGTCGGTGCAACTGTGCTCTTAGTGCCTCTTGCAGTAAATATTGCACTGGGTGTTGAAGGTGCTAACCCTGCTGTTTTTGCCCTGACTGTTGCAATCGCTACATCAAACTCATTCTTGATACCAACTCATCAGGTTAATGCATTGATTATGGGGCCAGGCGGCTATCGTGTGCCTGACTTTATGAGAGCGGGAGGCGTCATGACCATCTTGTTCCTGATCGTGATGACTGTGATGATGTCTATCGTCTTCTAGTCGCTGCTTTGATTGCTGCCGGATTTTGGGCAGTAATCATTTTAAATGATCTCTTTTTCCCTGTTTTCACTCAGCCTTTTTTAATGTGTAAGGTACTGGCATGCTCTGTCGTTAGTACAGAGTTGCTGATTGTCCTGAAAACGTATTTTATAACTTTCAATTTATTAATCCTGATATTATGACTCTATTTAAAAAACTTCAATTGCTGCTCTTTATGGCTCTAATCTTTATTCCTTTTCAGCTTTTTGCTTCAGAAGCAGCTGTTGGACATGAACCAATGGATATGACCTCCAGTTGGGTTGGTTATACCGCTTTAATTTTTTTTGCTTTTGCCTATATTTTTGTGATGGCCGAAGAGTTTACTCACTTACGTAAATCCAAACCAGTTATTCTAGCTGCAGGTCTTATCTGGGGCATGATAGGCTGGGTCTATATGGATCACGGAATGTCAGAGCTGGCAGAACACGCCGTTCGTCATAACTTCCTGGAATATGCTGAACTTATGCTGTTCCTTCTGGTTGCCATGACTTACATTAACGGTATGGAAGAACGACAAGTGTTTGATGCTTTGCGTTCCTGGTTAATTCGTAAAGGCTTTTCTTTTCGTCAGCTTTTCTGGCTAACCGGTGTACTGGCTTTCTTTATCTCACCGATAGCTGATAACTTGACCACAGCATTGTTGATGTGTGCAGTAGTTCTTGCTGTTGGCGGCACAAATGCCCGCTTTGTATCTATTGCTTGTATTAATATTGTTGTGGCAGCCAATGCTGGCGGGGCATTCAGTCCATTTGGTGATATTACAACACTAATGGTCTGGCAAAAAGGTATGGTTGATTTCTGGGGCTTCTTTGCCCTGTTTATTCCTTCAGTGGTCAACTTTGTAGTGCCTGCTGCGATTATGCATTTTGCTATTCCTACTGATAAACCGGCATCATCGGATGAAGTCGTTCCTATGAAACGAGGTGCCAGACGTATTATTGCACTGTTTTTAATGACTATTGTTACTGCTGTGAGTTTCCATAACTTTCTGGGGTTACCACCTGTTATTGGAATGCTGACTGGTTTAAGTTATCTGCAGTTTCTGGGCTATTATCTGAAGAAAACCAAGCATAAATGTCTCACTCATGAGCAGCGTCATGATAAAAACGAAGTGGGTGAGATTGTTGCTTTTGATGTGTTTTCACCAGTTGCTAAAGCAGAATGGGACACTCTGTTTTTCTTCTATGGTGTGGTTTTATGTGTTGGTGGTCTGGGCTTCCTGGGTTATTTATCCATGGCATCTGAACTTATGTACACTCAATGGGGTGCAACCTCAGCCAATATTGCGGTTGGAGTCTTATCGGCTATTGTGGATAATATTCCGGTGATGTTTGCAGTATTGACTATGAATCCTGATATGTCCACAGGACAATGGCTATTAGTGACTATGACTGCGGGTGTGGGTGGTTCTTTACTATCCATTGGTTCTGCGGCTGGTGTGGCTTTGATGGGACAGGCCAGAGGTCAATACACCTTTTTTGGCCATCTGAAATGGGCTCCCGCAATTGCAGCAGGCTATGCTGCAAGTATCGTGACACATATGTGGATCAATAGTTCATTGTTTTAGATTCCAATTTGACCTTTCATGCGTCCTTAAAACCTGGAAAAAGCCCCGGCTCAAAAATATTATTTTTTTGAACCGGGGCTTTTTTGTTTACTATTAACTAAGTTGCTGTAACATGTCTGTGCTTGACCTGACCATCTGCCTGGAAGTACTCTTATAGAGCTTAACCTTTACTTGAGTTCTTGTACCTGAATACACCTTTAATTAAAAACAACAATTTATAAAAACTATGACTTTATTTAAAAAAATACAACTACCATTTTTTATTGCTTTACTCTTTACATCATTCCAGGCGTTTGCTTCAGAAACTGTTACAGGGCATCAACCGATAGATATGACCGATAGCTCAATAGGTTATATGGCTTTAATATTCTTTACTATAGCCTATATTTTTGTGATGGCTGAAGAGTTTACTCACTTACGTAAATCCAAACCAGTTATTTTAGCTGCAGGCCTTATCTGGGGCATGATTGGCTGGATTTATATGGAAAATGGTATGTCTGAACTGGCCGAAAGTGCAGTTCGTCATAATTTTTTGGAATACGCTGAACTTATGTTGTTTCTTCTGGTGGCTATGACTTATATTAATAGTATGGAAGAACGGCGCGTGTTTGATGCATTACGCTCCTGGTTGATCCGTAAAGGTTTTTCTTTTCGTCAGCTTTTCTGGTTAACTGGCGTACTGGCTTTCTTTATTTCACCTGTTGCTGATAATTTGACCACAGCATTGTTAATGTGTGCAGTGGTTCTGGCAGTTGGTGGCAGCAACACTCGCTTTGTATCTGTCGCCTGTATTAATATCGTTGTAGCCGCCAATGCTGGCGGGGCATTCAGTCCATTTGGTGATATTACAACACTAATGGTCTGGCAAAAAGGTATGATTGATTTCCTGGGTTTCTTTGCTCTGCTTATTCCTTCAGTGGTCAATTTTGTGGTTCCTGCTGCGATTATGCATTTTGCTATTCCTACTGATAAACCAGCATCATCGGATGAAGTCGTTTCTATGAAACGAGGTGCAAGGCGTATTATTGCACTGTTTTTAATGACTATTATTACTGCTGTGAGTTTCCATAACTTCCTGGGGTTACCACCTGTTATTGGAATGCTGAGCGGTTTAAGTTACCTGCAGTTTCTAGGCTATTATCTGAAGAAAACCAAGTATAAATGCCTTACTCATGAGCAGCGCCATGATAAAAATGAAGTGGGCGAGATTGTTGCATTTGATGTGTTTGTTCCAGTTGCTAAAGCGGAGTGGGATACTCTATTTTTCTTTTATGGTGTGGTCTTATGTGTTGGTGGTCTGGGCTTCCTGGGTTATTTATCCATGGTATCTGAGATCATGTATGCTCAGTGGGGTGCAACCTCAGCCAATATTGCTGTAGGGGTCTTATCGGCTATTGTGGATAATATCCCGGTGATGTTTGCAGTGTTGACTATGAATCCTGATATGTCCACAGGACAGTGGTTGTTAGTCACTTTAACGGCAGGTGTGGGTGGTTCACTATTATCCATTGGTTCTGCGGCTGGTGTGGCTTTGATGGGGCAGGCCAGAGGTCAATATACCTTTTTTGGTCATCTAAAGTGGGCTCCCGCAATTGCGGCAGGTTATGCTGCAAGTATCGTGACACATATGTGGGTTAATAGTGCATTGTTTTAGATTATAATTCGATATGTGATTTATTATGAAAATTCGTATTAAATCACACATTATAGATTAATTATTATGATAAAATTTTATCCTGAAAATCAGTCATTGATACTTACTGCGCTTTAGAGAAAAGGTTTCTGCAATGTTAAAAAATTTGTCCCTATTTGAAAAACTGGCCCTGGGTTATGCCTTGTTCTTTACCTTGCTTGGTTTTAGCTGGAGTTATATCGATCACGATTCATTTAAGCTTTATTTTGTTATGGAAGATGGTTTTACTGAGTGGTCAACGGTTGTTTTCTTGTTAATAGGGCTTGCGGTTTGTGTTCAACGGGTCTGGTTGTTGAAAGGACAGAAGCCTTTCTTGTTCTTATTTATGACCTCTCTGCTGGCATTGTTTTTCTTTTTTGGCGCTGGCGAAGAAATATCCTGGGGACAGCGTATTTTTAATGTTGAGAGTTCTGAGTTTTTTACTCAAAATAATGCCCAGGGTGAGACTAATTTACATAATTTGATGATTGGTGACACTAAACTGAATAAAGTGATATTTGGACGTGGTATTGGTATTTTACTACTCTTATACTTAGCAGTTTTAATCCCTTTATATAGAACCAGGCAAGGTGTTAAAACAGTTGTTGATAAATTTGCAATCCCTATTGCTCAAAATTATCAAATAATTGCCTATGTCCTGTTGCTGCTTTTGGTTCAGGTTATCATGGCCTCCTCAAAAAAAGGTGAGATGCTGGAATTTGCAGGTTCAATTATTTTTGTATTGAATATTGCTTTTCCTTATAATCATTCGATTTTTAAAGCGAAATAAAAGACCAGATAGTACTTATTTTTTTTCATATATTGATTGAAAAATAGTCTTCGCTCACCTATCCTTAATGTTGATGATCCTCATCTGATTTTATATTAGTCTGAGTTAATATTTCTGGCATGGAAAATCTACTTGAATATAATGCACAAGTTCTTTCTGAATATAAAAAATAGCTACGAAATCAATTGTTTATTGATGGTTTGTTTGTTTTTCTATGCCACTAATAGCCAGGCTGTTTCATTAATCGTTAATGATTCTGTTGTCTCTCCTCCCAGTTCGAAACAAGATATTCGTAATATTTTTACCTTACAACAAAACAGCTGGCCTGATGGTTCACGAATTTATATATTTGTTTTTCCAGATGATAACCCATTACATCAGGAATTTTCCAGATCTTTAACTGGAATTTTTCCTCACCAATATCGCCGGATCTGGAACCGGTATACCTTTTCCGGGACAGGTATTGCCCCTACTATTGTAGAAAGTGAATCTGAAATGCTGGATAAAATCAGCCAGACAAAAAATTCAATTGGTTATATAAGCGGTGAGATAAGCAGACCTGATATCAAAGTTATTAATTTGGATTTTATTCAGGAGATAATAGATGAATAATTATTTTAGACAATTTATCTTCTATGTTAATGTTTCTATCTTGTTTTCAATTATTCTAGTCCCTTCAGCTTTTGCGATTGAATTAGCAAAAAATCTTCAATTGCATGGTTTTTTTACACAGGGTGCTTTTTATAGTACTGATAATAATTACAATGGTAAAAGCGATGATAAAGTCTCATTTGATCAGACTGAAATTGCTGCCAATATTTTTTGGCAGGTTAATGATCGAATTGATTTTTCTGCACAAGCCCTATACCGTCGAGCGGGAAAAGTAGAAAGCAGTGATTTAAGAGTTGATTATGCCATGATGAGTGTGAATTTGTTGAGCAATGATATATCTCGTTTTGGTATTCGCTTAGGCCGGATTAAAAACCCTATTGGTTTGTATAATGAAACCAGAGATGTTGCTTTTACAACACCAAGTATTTTATTGCCTCAAAGTATTTATCTGGAACGCTCACGCTCATTGCTTTTATCTGCTGATGGGGGTCAGCTTTTTGGCAGTCATCAATTAGGCAATGGCTGGTTATCATTTAAGCTAAATTATGGTAAACCTCATAACGATAACGATGAAATTCAAAAGTTAATATTTGGCGATCTGGCTCAGGGGGATTTAGAGGCAGAAGATAATATGCTTTCAGGCCAGATAAAATATAGTTTAGATAATGATAAGTATATATTTGCGCTGAGTTATGTTGATGTTAGATTAGACTATAAACCAGGCTCTACTGATATTCTTGCTCCAGGAACTGCACGATTTACTCCCTATATTCTATCTGCTCAGTATAATGGTGAAAAATGGGGCTTTACCAGTGAATATTATTACTCACAAAATGAATTTGAAGACTATGTTGTTGTCCAGGATGCATTTCCGGTATCTGAAAACTGGTATCTTCAGGGAACCTATCGGTTTTCATCTAAATGGCAGGGTATTGTTCGTTATGATGTGAATATTCTTGATAATGATGATCCTAAAGGAAAAAGTTTTGAAATGCTTGGGCTGCCTGCGCATATGGGTTTTACCAGAGACTCTATGATCGGGCTACGCTGGGATATAACGCCGACTATAATGCTGAGAGGAGAATACCATTATATTGATGGCACATCATGGGTATCGTCGGCAGACAATCCTGACAGGAATAAAACTAAGCAGTATTGGGATTTGTTTGCATTACAGCTTTCTTTACGATTTTAAATAATGAATTTTTCGAATCCAAATAAAAAACAACAACCTCTGACTTCCTCTTCTGACAATGAAGATAAAAACAAAGGGAAGGAAAAAACCTTTGTCAGTTTGAAATGGAAATATGGATTTATTATTAGTTTTGTCCTGTTGATTTTATATACAAGTATTAGCTTCACACTCTATTATAAAGCAAAAACACTTTATAATGAACAGTTACAATATCAAACAAATGAGCTGTTTAGTACACTGGATGATTTTATCATCCATTCAAGCTAGGTCATGGAACAGTTTGTTGATAGTATCAGTCAATTAAAACAAAATAAAACATCAACTAATAATTCAGCAGATCAACAATTGATTGATTTTATCGATCAATACTGGTTTAACTGGAAACTCATATGGGGACTTGAAAATCTTAGCTATTATCATAAAGAATCAAAATATCTCTCTCAATGGGGGCGGCGTGATACAGAATTGAGTGATTTATTTCAAAAAGTGATAAATACCGAACATCCTCAACATATTATTGACTGCTATCATGAATGTATTATTTATGTTGCGACTCCCATACAATCACAAGGAAAGTTGCTGGGGGTCATTAGTGTTGGGAAAACAATTTCTGATACTCTGATCAATTTTGAAAAAATTAGTAAAGTTGATATTGGACTTGTTGTTGATAATGAAATATTAGCTGTAACAAATGATAAAAGGAATCGCTCATTATTACAAAACTTTCTCTCTTTTAAGCAAGAATCAATTAATGATTTAGAAAATAATAATAGCATCTCAGAATTCTCCAAATCAACATTCAATCGTATTTCGATTAATTCTTTTGTTTATAATAAACAGCATTATTCACTGAGTCTTTCTGATGTTAGTAAAAATAATAAGGAGGCCTATTTTATTATTATTGCCAACCATGAATTTGACTATCAGGAATTAAAAAATGAAAGGAATAATATTATTCTTATGGGTGTCATTAGTTTATTTATGACAATTATTTTATTGCTTCTATTGCTGGGAAAAACATTAACCAAGATTAACCATTTTTCTCAGGCATTACCTTATTTAGCAAAAGACAGTCAGTTAGAAAAAAGCTCTGAAAGATTCAATAAGTATCAACAAATACGAGCGCTCCTATCAAACATAAAATCAGAAAAATATACCTATGATGAGTTAGATATATTAAAGCGGACAACCTATAATTTGAGCTACCAATTAGAAAAACTTGAATATAATGTTGTGCAAAGCACGTTGCAAATAAAAAATAAAAATGTTGAATTAAAATATGAGCGTGACTTTGTTAACCAATTAATTGAAACGGCACCCATCTATATCATAACCCAGACCCTGGGTGGGCAAATATTATCTGCTAATCAACAATGCTCTCAATTATCACCTTTCAGCCATGAAGATATTATTGATAAAAATTTTATAGAACTTTTTGTAAAAAATAACTCAGAACATGAAAATTCTCTGAGAAATTTATACCAAAAAAACCAGGGCGAAATTGTCACTGCGGATGATGAGTTGTTGGCGGACAGCTCCTCGAAGCGAATAATATCATGGCTGCACACACGTATACAGTTAGATCCGGGAGAAAAAATACTCTCGCTTGGTATTGATATTACAGAACGAAAAGATGCGGAAGAACAGACTGTCTGGCTTGCATTACATGACCCATTAACACATTTGCATAATCGTCATTATTTTCAGCTGGAATTCGAAAGGTTGCTGCTGACAGCACAGCAATATAAGAAAAAGCTTGCCCTTCTTTATCTGGATTTAGATCAATTTAAAGTAGTTAATGATACACAGGGACATAGTATAGGTGATCAATTGTTGATTGATGTTGCTCTTGCTCTAAAGGAACTGTGCCAGCCATCAGAACTATTATGTCGTCTTGGAGGGGATGAATTTGCAATTGTTACGCCAATGGTTGATATCAATGCTGTGATCTCTCTGGCAAATAATGTCAACCAGGTTTTCAAAAAAATAATGGTCAGTGATTTTCATCAATCCTATCAACTCAGTTCCAGTATTGGTATTGCCTTGTATCCTGATAATGGCACAACGATACAGGATCTGCTCTCTAATGCTGATCTGGCGATGTATCATGCCAAAGAGACCGGTGTTAACCATTATCATATTTATGATCCAAATAACAATTATCATCAAGAGCTCAATGAGCGCTTAGAATGGAAACAATTAATTGAACATGCCATTAGTAATGACCGGTTAATATTATATTATCAACCTATTTTAGACCTAAAGAAAAATACCATAAGCCATTATGAATGTTTGTTAAGAGTGCTCAAAGAAGATGGTAGTCTGCTTTCACCTGCTCAATTTATTAAATTTTCAGAGGAACTTGGACTGATAGAGATTGTGGATAAAATGGTTATAAATCTGGCTATTAATAAGCTTATTAATTTACATCAGACGGGCCATGAAAATATTACACTGGCAATTAATTTATCAGGTCAATCTATTAATAATGACAATGTTAAGAGAGAAATAAAAAGATTATTAAATCAGCCGGAAGTATCATCTAGTAATATTATTTTTGAAATTACTGAAACCTCTGCTGTAACTAACTTTAAAACGGCTCAAATATTTATTAATGAAATTCGAGAATTAGGTTGTCAGGTGGCATTAGATGATTTTGGCAGTGGTTTTTCATCTTTTTACTATTTGAAAAATATGTCATTTGACTACATAAAAATTGATGGTGCTTTTATTCAACGAATTGAACATGATAAGGAGGATAAGATCTTTGTTAAGGCCCTCTCTGATGTCGCCAGGGCATTAGGTAAGAAAACCATTGCCGAATTTGTTGAAACAGAAAAAAGTATAAATATATTATCTGAGCTGCATGTTGATTTTGCTCAGGGCTATTATATCAGTAAGCCCCTGCCTGATATCTTCTGATTGTATCCTATTTTACTTCTGATATTAGATTAAAATAATATTGAATGTTCTATGTGAGCCTCAATCCTGGGTTTAATTTTTACCACTGTTTAAATAAAGTACAGATATATGTAATGAGTCATATTTTTTCTTTTAACTTGATTTCTATTAAAACAGAGGCTAATTTTAAATTATCACTATAAACTTAAGTTTTTCTTACATTAGTCGCTATGTTTAATGCTGGAATCACTTAAATAAATCATAGCAGGGGTTAAGAGTTTGTTTAAATTGATCCAGAAAAAACTTTCAAATTATAAGTTACGGCATCGATTGATGTTGTTAGTTATGCTGCCTCTCCTAGGATTAACCTATTATTCTATTGAATTAGTCTTATCTGCTGTGGATTTGGCCGAAGAAAAGCAGATAAATGTTGATTTATCTGCAGAAGCACTTGTGAGTGCAGATAATTTGCTTCAGGAAAGGACAAGTTTTCTTGGGCAGGTAGAACAAAGTATTAGCAATAAACAGAAATATATTGAACAAATTGAAAAAAGTGTATCGAATAAAAAACAGTTTCTGCAAGTTGTTGATACGGCTATCACTGAAATACAAAGTAGTAACAAAGAACTATATTCATTACAGTCTTCACTAAAAATATATAAAACATTGACTGAATTTCTTCTTGCAATACAAAAAGAAAGGGATCTTTCTTTGGGGTATTTGGGTAGTAATGGGGAATATTTTGGCGATGAATTTAAGGCTTCAGGGGTTTTAACAGATAAATATCTGGTTAGTATTGAGACTATTGAACTTTCATTTCTGGAACAGATCAATAATAAACTTCCACTTAAAACTAAACGATTAATTAAATTAGCAAAGCGTTTGCAGAAAAAGCGCAGCAGGACTCTGGCATTAAAAAACTTGCCATTGCCTGCCATTGATTATTATTTAAATATTTCTGAAGCAACTTTATTTGTTATTGAAGGAATTTCAGCAAATGTAACTAATAATACCTTACAAAACATTCTGGCCAGTTATACCAATATGTTGAGGATTATTGATCTGGCCTCTCAAGAAAGAGCTTATATCACTTATACGCTTGGGCAAGGTGTTTTTAATCAGAGTATCTTTCAACGTTTTATTGCACTTCTGGCACGTATGGATGTTTATCAAAAACTTTTTGAAACCTGGAGTTCTCCTGAGCTAAAGGCATTATTTGTGAATCATATGAATGATGCTATTGGTAAAAAAGCTCTGATACAACGCTCATCTATTGTAAATTATGATGCTGAAATGGGATTTGATTCTCGAGCCAATGTTTATTTTGAATTATGGACTCAATGGTTGAAAAATATGGATATTGTCAAACTTCAGGCATTTTATTCGCTTGAAAACTGGATTGAAGCATTAATTGAAAAAAATGATGAATTGATTAATAACAATCAACTGAAAAAGAAAGAAGCAATAGAGAGTCAAAAGGATTTACTTGTCAAAAAAAATAAAAATGCATTGGAGATACAAAATATATTAAAGGAAAAACAACTGGCAATTGATTCTATTGCTTTAACAGAGAAAAAGATAACCCTTGTGACTCAAAAAAAAGCTGATACTCAATTGGCTTTGGAGCAGGCAAAACACAAAAAACAGTTGGTTATTGTCACCTCTGGTTTTGGTATTCTGATCATAGCTTTCTTCACTTTTTTAATCTTCAGGAGTGTTTTTCTGCCCTTGAATGAGCTTCTAAAAGGTTTTAATCGTTTAACACAAGATGATGCTGATTTGACCTATCGAATACCGGTTAATGGTAAAGATGAACTTGCAGAAGTTGCTCAGGGGTTTAATATTTTTGCCCAAAGAGTGAGTCATGTGATGGCTCAGGTGCAAGCCGTTGTACTTTCTTTAAGCCATGCGATTGAACAGCTGAATGTTGTCAATACAGAAAATACCTCAGGCACAGAAAAACAGCAGCAGAATACAATTCGGATCACAGAGGCAATTAAAGCGGTTAATCAGCATGTAAATCTGGTGGTCAATAGTGTTTCCGAAGCAACAATCTCTGTAGAGGCTGCTAATCAGCAAGCTGATCAGGGCAAACATGTAGTCGTTAATACAGTTGATTCTATTAAAAAACTGGTGCTTGATATTAACCAGACATCGTCGGCTATTAACCAACTCAGCAAAGACAGTGAAAATATCAGCCAGGTTCTGGATGTGATTGGTGGTATTGCAGAGCAAACCAATTTACTGGCTTTAAATGCTGCAATTGAAGCTGCTCGTGCTGGTGAGCAGGGTAGAGGTTTTGCTGTAGTCGCAGATGAAGTACGCTCTCTTGCTGCACGCACTCAAGAGGCAACAAGTGAAATTAGAATTATGATTGATAAACTGCAATGTGCATCTCGTGAAGCAGTGGCAACAATGAGCCAGGGGAGTGGCCAGGTTGATAAAAGTGTGACTCAGGTACTTAAAGCAGACAAGGCACTGGTTGAGATGAATGATTCAGTGCTTTCTATTCGTGAAAAAAATAATGATATTGAGCAGGCTTCTCATGAGCAGCTTGATGGCGTGAAGCAGATTAATGAGGATATAGAAGAAATTAAAATCCTGACTGAAGGTGCTCAAAACAGAACCAGACAATTGCAATCAGTCAATACTACCTTATCAACTCAAGCGACGGAACTCACTCAACTAGTCGGGCAGTTTCATACCTGAACCGATACTCCTGAAAACAGTTTTTTCATAACATGATCTCAGCTCTGGGATCTGTCTATCCGAATAAGTCCCTTTAATGTTAGAATACTGAATTTAATATCCTATTAAGTGCTATCAGGGAAGAATCAAACGGTAACGAACAACAATGAACATCACAAACTATTTTAACATTACATCAACTGATGATGATCAGCTGGTCAGTTTTACCCGGAGTCAGGCCAGTACCTTTGCAAAAAGGGTGGCAGGTGACTTTAATCCTATTCATGATGAGCAACATCGACGTTTTTGTGTGCCTGGAGACTTATTATTTTCTGTTTTCCTGGCACAGTATGGAGTCAATCAGGAAATGAAGTTTGAGTTTTCCGGGATGGTAGTGGATACCACTCAATTGGTTTTTCCAGAGCAGACAGCTGATGTTTTCAGCTTGCAGGATGCTAATGAAAAGAATTATATGGATATTCATGTTTCCGGCGATAAGACTAAAGATACTGCTTTTATTGAGACCTTATCTAAAAAATATGTACAATTTTCCAGCAAGACTTTTCCTGATATCCTGGTACCTTTGATGGAGAATGAAAATGTCATGATTAACCCATCACGCCCTCTGGTGATTTATAAAAATATGGAAATACATTTAGATAAATTATCTGGTGATAATATTGATTTAAAACTCAGTAATACATCACTGAAGAAGAATGGCAGAAAAGGTGAAGTGAGATTGGAGTTTTCCATACTCTCTGATGGTGAAGAAATTGGCCATGGTGCAAAAAATTTACTCTTAAGTGGTCTACGTGAATTTAATGCCAAAGAACTTGCTGAGGTCACTAGCAGCTATGCTAAGAGGAAATCTGACTATCTTAGCAAGCAGCAGGCATCGGTTTATCTATAAGAGGTCATAATAATTGAAGAATAATAATGCAGTTACATGCGACAAAATATGAAAGCAGGTTGCTAACAGAAACTGTAGAACAAAATCAGCCACCTATTGTGATTTTACATGGTTTATTTGGCAATAATCGCAATTGGCATCCTGTTGCTCGCTCATTGTCTGATGAATTTATGGTTTATTCGCTGGATTTGCGCAATCACGGCCAATCACCGCATTCGAATTTTATGGATTATCCTCACATGGCGGCAGATGTGCTGGAATTTATTGAGCAGGTGATAAAACCACATGGGGCGGTTAATATTATTGCTCATAGTATGGGTGGGAAAGTAGCCATGTGGCTGGCATTATCTCATCCTGAAATCGTGTCTAAGCTGATTATTGTTGATATAGCCCCGGTTACATATCAACATGATTTTGCACAGGTTATAAAAGCCTTTCAGACTATACCACTGGATTTAATTTCCTCACGTAAAGATGCTGAAACCTATCTGGCAGAAATGATCAATGATAGTAGTTTACGGCAGTTTTTATTGCAAAATTTACAATTTTCAGAGGGCAAGTATCAATGGCGTTTAAATCTTGAGGTTATTGCACAATCGATTTCAAATATTACTGGCTTTCCTGATACTCAAAATATAAAACCCTTTATGGAACGTGTTTTATTTATTGGCGGTGGCCTGTCTGACTATTTGAGTAAAGAAGAGCAGAAAATGACGCGAAAGTTATTTCCCAAAGCTTCATTCTCTATAATTAAATCGGCTGGACACTGGCTTCATGCAGAGCAGCCTGAGTTGTTTAAAGCGCTTATAAAACCCTATATTTCCAATGAAGCCAAATAGACCAAATGCCATGCGCCATTTGATCAAACAGATCAGAGAGGCGATACCTTTTGATTTACCTGAGGCAAATTTATGCTCTGGAAAATGCAATGGCTGCTCACAAAAATTACTGGATTATCTGGATTCTGAATTAGAAGATTGGGAATATCGGTTGCAGGATGGAGAAACGCCTGATTTTGGTGAAATACAACGTATTGCTAAAACCAGTAAAAAAATTTATAAAATACTGGATCGAAATGGTTTAATTAAGAGAGGTCTGTAGTCGTTAGTCTGTTGTCAAAATTAAAAGTAGCAATACAGGGCTTACACAATGTTGTTATTGCAGTCTAAGTGCTTTTAACCCTCTTTAACAACAGACTAACGACTAACGACTACAGACAGCGGACTTCTTTATTATTATTCATAAAAAGTTGCATGAACACCAGCAAAATTAATCACATCACCATCCATTAACTTGACGTGAAAAATCTTCTTACCATTGATATAGGTACCATTTGAGCTGCGTAAATCGGTGAGAAAGTAATTTTCTTCAAAATTGAGGCGAGCGTGGTGATTTGAAACAGATGCATCATGGATAATAATATCATTGTCAGAACGACGGCCAATGGATGTCCGTCCGGAGACTAGATCAAAATCAGTATGTGTATTATCACTATCTTCTAGTCTTAAAAATGCCACAAGGATCTGCCTTTTTATTCTCTATAATATTAGGAAACACCATTATACTAAACTCGTTTAAAAATAAAAAATTAATGCTGTAAGATTTGGCTTACTATAGTCATCTAATTTATTTGAAAGGTCGCTTTTTTGCTGGTTTTTTTCTCCACAACAGGTTTTTCTATTTCAATGTGGCTGGTATCCGGTATTTCAACCGGTTCCGGCTTTATTTCGATGCCCTCAAGACTACCTTCCTGAGCTTCTGACATGGATAAATCTGAAACATCGGGTATATCAACAGCAATTTTTACAGGGCTTTGATCAGAAAGTGGTGTATTGTCCTGTTCAGTGATATGAATATCACTGATATCGGGCAGAATCACAGGTTCTGCTTTGGTCGCAAATTCTTCCAGGCTGCCAGTATTTGCCTCGGTCATGCTTAGATTATCAATATTGGGTAATTCAACAGCTTCTACCTTAGTCGCAAATTCTTCTAATGAGCCGGTTTCAGCTTCAGACAGAGTGAGCTGGCTTATATCCGGTATGTCTATTATTTCTGCTTGTGACGATGGATGCTCAAGAAGGTTAGTGCCAACCGGGGCCAGTTGTAAACCTTTTTCCTCTTCGGGCATTGCTTCTTTTGGCTTATTATGACCGATCAGGGAAGCCAGACCAGCACTTAGACCATTAGAAGATGGGGTTCCAGAATTAATTGTTGGAACCTCTTTTGATGATACAGGCTCTTGACTATCAGCTGTTATCTCAATTTTAACGGCTTTGATAACTGCACCGGCTTTTTTTAAAATTGCCAGGTACTTTTTTGTTGATTCGGCATCCAGATTTTTTTTAATGACAATTTTTTTACCAGAAAAAAGAGCTTCTGTTTTTGCAGCATTGGTTTTAAAGAGCCTTGCGACGTTACTTTTCACTTCATCCAGAGAAGCACCATCAATAATTTTGCCATGAAAAATGAGATTATAGTGTGCCATAGTTTGGTGTGCCTCAGAGTTTAACTTTATAGGAGTTTAACTTTATCAGAGTGTAACTTTATAAAAAGTTACTTACTTCTAACTATAGCACACCTGTTGGTATAGGATAGCCGGAGGCTGTCCGATGGCGGATGCCACCCTCGGACAGGCTTCCGGGGGAGTTAGAGGTTGCTGTTAACAAAATCCCAGTTAACCAGATTCCAGAATGCACCAACATAGGCAGGACGAACATTGCGGTAATCAATATAGTATGCATGCTCCCAAACATCACAGGTCATTACGGGTGTCTGTCCATCAGTTAAAGGGCATCCTGCATTAGATGTTTTAACGATTTCTAATGCACCGGCACTATTTTTAACTAACCATGTCCAGCCAGAACCAAAATTAGTGATGCAGGCTGCAGTGAAATCTTCTTTGAACTTGTCAAATGAACCGAAGGTTGAGTTTATTGCATCAGCAATTGCCCCAGTTGGCTCACCACCACCATTTGGGCTCAGACAGTTCCAGTAGAATGTATGATTCCATACTTGAGCCGCATTATTAAATATACCACCATCAGATTTCTTAATAATGTCTTCTAAAGACATGCTTGCAAAATCAGTACCGGCCACCAGATTATTCAGGTTAACAACATAAGTATTATGGTGTTTACCATAATGGTACTCAAGAGTTTCTTCAGAGATATGAGGTGCCAGTGCGTTTTTTTCATAAGGTAAAGCAGGTAGTTCAAATGACATTATGAGTGCTCCATGTTTGTTTTGCAGTGAGAAATAGGGTTCTAATATCTATTTCTTATAGAGTATAAACTATTTTTTTAAATAATAACATACTAAAATGGTCAGGAATTAAAAATATTTAATTCTTTTCAAAGTTGCGCCTCTTTTCAAAGTCGTAATACTGTAGAATATGGGGACTAATTAGATTAAGGCAATTTTATCTGCATGAATGCAATTGAACTCAGTGTGTTTGTCAGCCGCATCGAATCCATTTGTGAAGAAATGGGCGCAGTACTGCGGCGCAGTGCTTTTTCCCCAAATATTAAGGATCGTCTTGATTATTCATGTGCGGTGTTTGACGGGAAGGGTGCCCTGTGTGCTCAGGCTGCCCATATCCCTGTACACCTTGGCAGTATGGCTTATGCTATGGCTGATATTGTGAAAACTCAGCCCTGGAATAAGGGTGATATGCTGGTTTTGAATAATCCCTATCTGGGGGGGACTCATCTACCTGATGTGACCATGATTGCCCCTGTTTTCAGCAATGCTGAACAACCAATTGCCTTTGTTGTCAATCGTGCTCATCATGCTGATATTGGTGCAGACACTCCAGGTTCCATGCCGCTATCAAAATCTTTACTTGAAGAAGGTCTGGTGATATCACCGACTTGCATCATGCGTAATGATTCAGTTGATACTAATATCCTGCAAACAATTACCACAAATATGAGTTGCCCTGATTCATCAAAAGGGGATTTTTTAGCACAGATCAGTGCTAACCAGATGGGCAGTCTTCGCTTAGGTGAATTAATCAGTCAATTAGATGAAGTGCATTTTTTATCTGCCCTTGAACACCTGAATCACTATGGTGAACGGGTGGCCAGAAATGCTCTGTCACAGATACCGCAGGGTAGTTATTCTTTTGTCGATTTTCTGGATGATGATGGTGCCGGACAAAAAGATATATGCATCTCGGTGACGCTTCATATTAAGGAGCAGGGTATCCAAGTTGATTTTACGGGCACCGAGCAGCAGACAAGCGGCAATATTAATTGCCCCCTATCGGTTGCGGCGGCTGCGGTTTATTATGTTTTTAGATGTTTAATGCCTGCCCAGACACCAGCATGTGCAGGCACCTTCAGTATGATTGATATACAGGCGCCTGAGGGCTGCTTACTCAATGCTCAATACCCTGCAGCTGTGGCTGCTGGTAATGTAGAAACATCGACCCGGATTGTTGATGTGATACTTGGGGCATTGGCACAGATTGAGGATGTTGCTGACAACGGTAATGGTTTTAAAGATAAAATTTCAGCAGCCAGTTATGGCACCATGAACAATGTTGCCATGGGCAGCCGAGAAAATAGCAATCACTGGGATTATTATGAGACAATTGGCGGCGGTCTTGGAGCCAGTCAGGTTTATCCGGGTTTAAGTGGCGTGCAGGCACATATGACAAATACCCTGAATACTCCGATTGAATCTCTGGAACACCATTATCCATTGAGGATAAGCCGCTATAGTCTGAGAGATGATTCTGGAGGTCAGGGCATGAACAAAGGCGGGCTGGGATTAATTCGCGAGATTGAATTTTTACAGACAACACAGATTACTTTGCTGACAGAACGGCGGCGTTATAGCCCCTGGGGCTTGTCAGGTGGTGGTGATGGAGTGATGGGTGAAAATCAACTGGATGGTGAATATCTGCCGGGAAAAATATTTTTTACTGCGCAGGCGGGGCAAAAATTAACAATAAAAACTCCAGGCGGTGGTGGCTGGGGACAGACTAAAATTGCAACATAAAGAGAATAGGGAAAGATGAAAACAAAAATTATAAGCAATACATTATTGGGTGTGAGTGTTATAAGCATTACTTTAACAATAACTGCCTGCAGTACAGTCAGAGATACTACTGACTGGATCCCAGGAGTTGACAGCAATGCAGAAGTGAAAGCTGAAGAAAGAAAAGAGACTCTTGAATCCATGGCAAAAGAGCGTGAAATTTATGAAGATAAAATTGCTTTTGCCCCGATGTCTCGCACTGCTTCTGAATCGGATGCAAAGATCAGTGTGAATATTGCTCAGGGGTTTGCTGCAGCGGAAAATATCAAACGTGAAGATATTGGTATTGAAGTCAATGTCGGTGTGGTGACTCTGACCGGCAGTGTTGCTTCAGATGTCAGTGCAATAAGTGCTATTTCTATTGCTAAAAGCACAGCAGGTGTCTCCCGGGTTGTTTCTAAGCTGGTGGTTGTCAATGTGAGAGGCAGAATCCAGGTTGAGCTGCCTGCTTCCCCTCAGGCAAAAGATAAGTAAACTATTTGTTAAGTTAAGTTAAGTTGTAAGTTAAGAACAAGTTGTAAGTTAAGAAAAAGGGCTTAATTATGTGCGGTATCTGTGGTGATTATCACTTTGATGGTACGAAACCCGATCTGAATGTTCTCAATAGTATGTTGCAGAAGCTGGAACGTCGGGGACCGGATAACAAAGGTGTTTTTCATGAAGGTTCTATAGCTCTGGGGCATCGAAGACTGTCTATTATCGATTTGTCTGAACGCTCTAATCAGCCGATAGTGGATAATGAACTGCAGCTGGCTCTGGTTTTTAACGGTACCATCTACAACTACTCTGAATTGCGCCGGGAACTGATTGCTAAAGGGTATAGGTTTTTCTCTGAGGGTGATTCAGAAGTGATCCTCAAAGCTTATGCTCATTGGGGAGAACAGTGTGTTGAACGCCTGCATGGTATGTTTGCTTTTGCCATTGTTGATCTCCGTGACTACAGCTTATTTGCTGCCAGAGATCGTCTGGGCATCAAACCTTTATATTATAGTTTAGATGATAACCGCTTTGTGTTTGCTTCTAATATGCAGGCACTACTGGCAGCAGGACATATTAATACTGAAATTGATGCGGTTGGATTACATCACCAATTAACCCTGCATGCAGTTATTCCGGCCCCTGAAACTATTTTTGAGGGAGTAAAAAAATTAGCCCCGGGAACCACAATAAAAATAGATGCCAATGGGGGTATGAAATATCATCGCTACTGGCATCTTAAAGCGATACGCGATCCCGCTAAATCCAACTGGACTGAAGCCGACTGGACTGAAGCCATCCATGACAGTTTAATGAGTGCAGTAAAAAAACGCATTACTGTGGCCGATGTGCCTGTCGGGGTGCTACTTTCAGGAGGGCTGGATTCAAGTTTATTAGTTGCACTTCTGGCTGAGGCTGGAGTACATGATCTGCGTACATTTTCCATCGGTTTTAACGACATCGGTGATGAACAGGGGAGCGAATTCGAGTTCAGTGATCAGGTGGTGGAACGCTATAACACCCGACATCATAAATACATGATCCCCAATCATGCAGTATTGGATCGACTTCCTGAAGCCATTAGTTTTATGTCTGAGCCTATGGTGGGCCAGGATGCCGTAGCATTTTATTTACTTTCAGAAAAAGTCTCTCAGGAAGTAAAAGTGGTTCAGAGTGGTCAGGGGGCGGATGAAGTCTTTGCCGGGTATTTCTGGTATCCGCAAATGGATGAGGCGGCACAACATAAAGAAGCTTCGGAGCTTGATCACTTTGCACCCTATTATTTTGATCGTCACCATGATGAATTTTTGCAGGCAGTGACTCGACGTTTTCATGGCAAAGATCACACCAGTGAAATGATTAATAATTTATTGACAGCGCCTTATGCGGATGACTTTCTTGATAAGGTCCTGCGTATGGATACCACCACTTTGATTGTTGATGATCCGGTTAAACGAGTTGACAATATGACCATGGCCTGGGGGCTGGAGGCAAGAGTACCTTTTTTAGACCACCAGCTGGTTGAACTGGCGGCTCAAATGCCTTCACATTATAAAATTGGTCGGCATGGTGGTAAGCATGTTCTTAAAACAATCGCTCGAGGTAAGATCCCTGATGCGGTCATTGACCGCCCTAAAGGGTATTTTCCTATGCCGGCATTAAAATATGTCCGGGGTGAATTCCTGGATATGATGTCCGATGTGTTAACCTCTCAGCGCTGTCGTGAACGAGGGATCTTTGAACAGAATTATATTCAGCGTCTGCTGAAAAATCCTGAGTCAGAAGAGAACATGACTCGTTTAAAAGGTAGTAAACTCTGGCATATGGCCTTATTGGAAATGTGGTTGCAGACCCATATTTAACTGCCTTGTTTGGGGTAGGGGGATTAGGAAAGGAGCAAGGGAAAGTATGAATGATTTTCTACTCCCTTGCTGAAGATATTTTTTATCCTTTTATTACCCTGTTACGACCAGATCTTTTGGCTTTATATAAAGCATTATCTGCACGGATGATAAAATCTGAAGCCGTTTCTTTACTGGCATATTGAGCAATACCGCAACTGATGGTTATTTCTCCTACTGTTGGAAAAGGATAGTTTGCAATTATTTCTCTGAGCTTTTCAGCGAATAAACAGGCACTCTCTAATTGTGTTTCACCCGCTACAATTAAAAATTCCTCACCTCCCCAACGACTGACAATGTCAGTGAGCCGAGCATTTTTTTTGAGGATATTGGCCAGATGAATAAGAACATCATCACCCACTAGATGGCCGTAGTTATCATTGACTTTTTTAAAAAAATCAATATCAAAGAGGATAATAGAGAAGTTACTATTATAACGTTCAAAGCGGGCCATTTCACAGGATAAAACGTCTTCAAGTTTATGACGATTGTAAAGGCCTGTTAAATTATCAGTGATGGATAGTTTTTCAATATTTTTTTTATCAGTAATATCCTGAGCGATTGATGTGAAACCCTTTATCTGTCCTTCTGTATTGAGCTCTGGGGAAATAAATTCATGTATCCATAAATCATTTCCTTCTTTATTAAGATCTTTTAATTCACCTTCCCAGACTTTACCTGTTTTAATGGTATCCCACATATCTTTATGGATTTCAATTGGGGTATCAGGATGTTTTAATAAATTGTGTTTTTTTCCAACAATGTCATTGGCTGCGTATCCGGTAATATCTGTAAAATAGGAGCTGACAGTCTTGATTATTCCATTCTTATCAGTTGTTGATATCATGACATACTTATCAATTATTTCAGCATTTTGACTGATTTTATCGTAGGCATTCACCAATTTTGACTGCAGCTTAGACGGGATAATACTGACGACCCAGGAAAGAGGAATAGAGACAATAAGTACCGTTAATGCAACCAGAAGTGCAGAAATGATATTTTTTTCCTGCATTTTTTTCATTATTATTGACTTAGGTGTCAGAATAATTCTTATCCCTTCATTATTTTTAAATAAATCTCCCAAAGATTGTGAACACACCCCTTCTTCCTTGTAGGTGTTATGGTTGAGAATTTTACTGATATTGACAGGCAAAATACTATAAATATTTTCAACACCATCAAAATATTTGCTCCAGGATTTTGTATTTTCAGGGTGGTATATTACTTCTCCTGCTTTATCAACAAGGTAAATATCAAAGCTATCGGAATGAACCAGGTTTCTAATGGTATTCTCAAACATCAGATTGATGATAACAATGCCTTTGAATTGGCCCTTGTCTAGCAATGGAGTGGCGACTCTGAAGGTTGGTTTAAGTGGTTCCTCTATTTTTCCATGTTCAATATTGAGATCAATATTTGAATGCCAAAATTGATTAGGCATTAATAGTGCTGTTTCTTTAAAATATTTGCGTTGTTTTTTGTCCTGCATTTTATTTTCTGGAGCGATGATTAATTCAGGTGATGTTTTATCCCGATCGATTCGAATACTTTCTTTACCTGAAGCATCAATATAGCGAAGCTGCATAATATTTCTATTTGAATAAGATAGCGCATAAAACAGATCAATTAAATTATTTTTATCAGATCTGCTTTCAGACTGGATATATTTTAGAGTCAGATCATTTTTGGTGATTGAGGCAAGTAAGGTTTCAATATCTGAAACATAATTAAATAAAAATTCCCTTTTGAACTCAGTTTCTGAGTTCGCCATATCATAAATTTTATCTTCAATATCAGTAAAACGGGATTTATAGTTGATGAACGAGGTCATCAATGCCACCACTACTCCAAATCCAAGAAAATAAAGGGTAAACATAAAATAATATTTTTTATTTGAATTGGTTTTTTGTGTCATTCCAGATGTGTCTTAGTTTTTGTATATAGGAGCTTGTCTGTAACAGATCCCTGAGTATAGTTTAAAACTTTGGTTTAGCTCTATGGTTTTAATCTTTGGGGTTTAGAAAATTGAATAAAAAGTTGTTTTGCATTTAAACATAGGAAAATTAATTACGTTATTCAAGCATATATAAACAAGATCCGATTTTACTCATTTTAGGGAAATATACTGCTTTTGCAAACTATCGAGTTAATATTTGCCTTTAGTTCTTGTAACTACTCAGCGCATTTATCTTTTGCCTGATTTCTGCGTTATTTTCGTACTCAATAGTTAATATGCTCACACAACGCCTGTGGCGCCCATAAAGGGCCGTGTGCCTCTTTGAGGTGCCGTAGGCATTGTGCCTTGAACTTGGACAAAATCTAAACACGCTGAATAGTTACAATTCCTGTTGCTTTATGGATTCAGAAATACTGTATTTATTTGAGATCAAATTACTACAAATCCTCTTGAAAAAAGTCAGTATAAGCCTTATATCAGTATTAACTTATTGAAACAGTCAACTTTAAATTAATAGAATGAGGTCAGTCCCATGGATGTAATGCAGCGCATTGATGATGCAGTCAAAAATAATTCAATTGTCATTTTTATGAAGGGTACACCACAAATGCCTTCTTGTGGATTTTCAGCTCGTGCAGTGGAAGCTCTGGCTAATACGGGTGTTGAATTCTCTTACGTCAATGTTCTGACCGATCCAGAGATTTTTGAAAATCTGCCGCGCTATGCAGATTGGCCCACATTCCCGCAAATCTACATTAATCATGAGCTCACTGGTGGTGGTGATATTATTTTGGAAATGGCACAAAATGGTCAGTTGAAAAGCTTTTGTGAAGAAGCAGTTGCTGCTGATAAATAGATAGAGCTAAGTGTCAGGTGTCAGGAAAGTATGTATAGAGTTATATCTTCCTAACATCTGATATTTATTTTTTACAATTCAATGTAATTTTCATTCATCCCCAGCCCGTTTAAATTGAGTATGACTGCAGGAAGAACAGGGTGGAATTCTACCGGCCTTGTGGAAATGCAGTTCTTTGCCGCAGTTGGTACAAACCAGAGTACCAATGCTGGTGACTTCACCGGTATGCCATTCATTGGCTGTTGCTTTCAAGTGATCCAGTTCCTGACGTGTTTGATCCGCCATACTGGAAAAAACAGAAAGTAGTTTTTCTTCAACCTGATGGAGGTCAAACTCTAACCAGTCTTTAAAGGTTTTATTGTTACTTTCCATTTTACTGGCGGCATCGTGCAAGTCACGTTTCACATAACGAGAAATCAGATCAATCTCTTCTTTGCTCCACAGTTTGAATTCTGAGAGAAATTCCTCGGCCTCTTTGACGCCATTGATGATCATGGGGCCTGCTGTTTCATCGGCTTTTTCCGTCCATTCTGAGAGCTTATCCAACATGGTATTGTAACCTTTGACTAATTTATCAGCGGCATCATCCAATGTCTTTTTGGAGCTGGGTTCCTGGCTCATATGCTTATCCTTTAATATCGGGTTAACGATTTATTTTGGTTAAAGACCTGTTTCTTTTGGTTAAAGACTTATTTCCTGGGTCCAAAGACTTATTTTCTTTGGCTTAAATACTTATTTCTTTTGGTTAACGACTTCTCTGCCTTAAGTATAGCTGAAAATGGAATTACTTGAATAAAAATTAGTGTTACAATTCACAGCTATTTTAAAATTTTGAGATCCAGGAACAAAAATTAATGAGTCAGGCGTATAACCCCGAGAAGATTGAGCTTGAAGCACAACATTATTGGGAAGAAAACAGATGTTTTAATGTCATAGAAGATGAGAGCAAAGAGAAATATTACTGTCTCTCTATGTTTCCTTATCCCAGTGGTCAATTACACATGGGACACGTACGAAATTACTCCATTGGTGACGTGCTCTCACGTTTTATGCGTATGCAGGGGAAAAATGTATTACAACCAATGGGTTGGGATGCATTTGGTTTGCCGGCAGAAAATGCGGCAATGAAACATCAGGTTGCGCCCAGTAAATGGACTCGGGAAAATATTTCCTATATGCGTGAACAATTAAAACGCCTGGGTTTTGCCTATGACTGGGAACGTGAATTGGCAACCTGCGAGCCAGACTACTATCGTTGGGAACAGTGGTTATTCACCCGCCTGTTTGAAAAAGGTGTGGTTTATAAAAAAAATGCCATAGTGAACTGGGATCCAGTTGATCAGACAGTTTTAGCCAATGAGCAGGTGATTAACGGTCGAGGCTGGCGCTCTGATGCTTTGGTTGAACGTAAAGAAATACCACAATGGTTTTTAAAAATTACCGACTATGCTGAACAACTATTAACTGATCTGGATCAGCTGGATGGCTGGCCTGAACAAGTTCTCACCATGCAGAAAAACTGGATTGGGCGTTCAGAAGGGGCTGAAATCAGCTTTGATGTTGTTGACTCGGATGCCGTAGTAAAAGTATTTACGACACGTCCTGATACCTTGATGGGTGTCACCTATGTGGCAGTGGCTGCCGAACATCCTTTGAGTGTGAAAATGGCCGGGAGCAATTCGCAGCTGCAGAATTTTATTGCTGATGCCAAGGTGATGTCCACTGCAGAAGCAGATATGGAGACCATGGAAAAGAAGGGTATGGATATCGGTCTTAAAGTCATCCATCCAATAAGTGGTGAACAAATTCCTGTTTATACGGCCAATTTTGTTCTTATGGGCTATGGTGAAGGCGCAGTTATGTCCGTGCCTGCTCATGATCAGCGTGATTATGAGTTTGCTAAAAAATATGATATTGCTATCAAGCCGGTTATTTGTTCATTAGAGGGCAATGAGGATGATTTGGCCTTATATCTGAAACAACAGGCATTTACCGAAAAAGGTAAACTGGTAAATTCTGCTGAATTTGATGGTCTGACTTCACTTCAAGCACTGTCAAAAATTCCTGAAGCTTTGGAAAAAATTAATAAAGGTAAAAAGCGGGTGCAATATCGTCTGCGCGACTGGGGTGTTTCCCGTCAGCGCTATTGGGGGACACCGATTCCGATTATTAACTGTCCGAAATGTGGTTCTTTGTCTGTACCAGAGGCCGATCTACCGGTGAAGTTACCAGTGGATGTGGTTATTACAGGTGAAGGTTCACCTATAAAGAGTATGCCGGAGTTTTACCAGTGCCAGTGCCCAAAGTGTGGCGGTGAGGCTGAGCGTGAAACAGACACATTTGATACCTTTATGGAGTCTTCATGGTATTATGCACGCTATTGCTCGCCGGGTAATGATCAGGCAATGCTTGATGAGCGAGCTAAATACTGGGGGCCGGTGGATCAATATGTCGGTGGAATTGAACATGCGATATTACACCTGCTTTACTCACGCTTTTTCCATAAATTAATGCGTGATGAAGGTCTGGTAGAGGGGGATGAGCCTTTTAAAAACCTGCTGACACAGGGCATGGTACTCAAAGATGGTGCCAAAATGTCCAAGTCTAAAGGCAATACCGTTGATCCACAGGGTATTATTGATAAATATGGTGCAGATACCGCGCGTTTATTTATGATGTATGCAGCGCCGCCGGAGCAATCTCTGGAATGGTCTGATAGCGGTGTAGAAGGGCAGTTTAAATTTTTAAAGCGCTTATGGAAAACAGTCATTGCGCACACCGAAAAGGGCCCGGTTGCTGCTCTGAATATTGAGCTTCTGGATAAGGACGGAAAAAAATTACGCCATAAGCTGCACCAGACTATTAGTGCAGTTGAAGATGATATTGGTCGTCGTCATACCTTTAATACGGCGATAGCCAAAGTGCGTGAATTAATTAATATGATGGATAAGATGTCTGCTGCTCTGGATAAAACAGAGCAGGGCAGAGCATTAAAGCAGAATGTCCTGGAACATGTAATACTGATGTTGTCTCCGGTTATTCCCCATATTACTCATCAATTATGGCATGAGTTGGGGCGTGAAGGTGCAATTGTGAATGAGTCATGGCCGCAGGTGGATAAGTCTGCTCTGGTTGAAGACTCTATTCAGTATATTGTTCAGGTGAATGGTAAACTGCGGGATAAACTGGAAGTGCCGGCAGACATTGATAAACAAAGTATTGAAAAACTGGCTCTTGAGACAGATGGTGCCCTGAGAAATACTGCAGGTAAAACCATACGAAAAGTCATTGTTGTACCGGGTAAACTGGTCAATATTGTTGCAAACTAGGAAGCATAATGAAGCAAATAAATAGATTAAATGCTCACAATAGAATGCGTTTGGGTGCCAGCACTCTGGTTCTGTTAATGACATTGCTAATTACTGGCTGTGGTTTTCATCTGCGTGGTGATATTGAGTTACCGGCAATGTATGAAAGAGTTTTTATTGTTACTAAAGGTTATTCTAATGTCGGCAGTTCATTAGCAGAAGCCTTACGGAATGTGGGCAGTGAAATTGTCTCTTCGCCTGAAGCATCGACGTCAGTTATTACACTGTTATCAAGTGGCACTCAGCGTAAAGCGCTGAATGTTTCCGGCAAGGCTATTCGGGAATATGAGCTGCAGTTGAATATTTCTTTTGTGGTGCAGGATAATAAGGGAGTACAGCTTGCGGAGCAGCAGACAGTCAGTGTTATTCGTAATTTTCAGAATGATCCCAATGATGTGCTGGGCAAGGATAATGAAGAACAAATTATTCGCCAGGAAATGATGCAGCCGGCCATTTTTCAGATTTTGCGTCGTTTAAAAGCGCTTGCGCAATAATTAAATACAATAGACTGACTCCTGTATATGCAGATAAGAAGTGAGCAACTTCGAAATGATCTGAAAGCCAGACAGTATCCTGTCTATATGGTGTGTGGTGATGAGCCTTTACAGCATAGAGATTGTGTCGATATGCTGCGTAAAGCGGTAAAGTATTACGGTTATGATGAGCGGGAAGTTTATACAGCAGATACTGGTTTTGACTGGAATGTATTACTCTCGGCAGCTAATGAATTATCTCTGTTTGCCAGTAAAAAATTAATTGAACTTCATATGCCAACGGGTAAACCTGCTGATAAAGGCATTGCTTTAATTCAATATTGTGAAAATTTGCCCCAGGATACTATTTTACTGATAGTTGCCGGCAAGGTGGAATCTGCCACCAGAAAAAGCAAATGGTATAAAGCAGTTGATCAGGTTGCAGGCATTATTTCTGTCTGGCCAATAGAAGGTCAGCAGTTGAATCAATGGTTGCAGCGTCGATTGCAATCCAAGGGACTGACTCTACAGGCTGATTCGATACAACTTATTAATGACCGTGTAGAAGGCAATTTGCTGGCTGCAGATCAGGAAATTGAAAAACTGAGCCTTTTATATTCCGGAAGCGGCGAGTCAACGGGTCAGCTGAACTCAGAGTTAAGCTATGAACAGGTATCAGAAGCCATTTTTGACAGCGCTCGATATAATCTGTTTGAGCTATTTGACTGTACCTTATCAGGGGATTTAAAACGGGCTTCTCGAATGTTATATGGCCTGCAGCATGAAGGTTTGTCAATTATTTTGATTATGTCATTATTCGCCAGAGAAGTGCGAATGCTGGCAAAAATGTCAGCAGTCCTATATCCTGAAAAGGCAGATCCTGAAACAGCGGCTACACAAAAGCAGCCCTTGAATATTGATGCTGCCATGAAAGGGGTTTATATTTTTCCAAAACGCAAATCACTGATTGCTCAGGCTTTACGTAATACTCGGCCGGAAGTGTGGCAAGAACTCCTTAAGCAGCTGCTGCTGGCGGACAAAATGGCTAAGGGAGCCGAACAAGGTGATCCCTGGGACAAAATGCAATTAATTTTAGCTTGTGTTGCGGGAAAGCGTTATTTAGAAATTTAAAGAGATGAATACGATGGATATCAAACAATACATGAATGAGGTCGGTCAGCGTGCACGTCAGGCCTCCAGAGCATTGGTTAAGGCAAATAGTAATACAAAAAATAAAGCCTTATTGGCCATTGCCGAGCAGTTAGAAGTATCAATGGACACATTGATAGAAGAAAATAATAAAGATCTGAGTGCTGGCAAGGATAAAGGGCTGGATGATGCTTTATTAGATCGACTGGCTCTTAATGAGGAGCGTATTCAGGGAATGGCAGAGGGCTTGCGTCAGATTGCAGCACTGCCTGATCCAGTGGGTGAAATTTCGGATATGAAATTTCAGCCATCAGGTCTTCAGATTGGCAAAATGCGTGTCCCTCTAGGTGTTATTGGAATTATTTATGAATCCAGACCTAATGTCACTGCAGATGCCGCAGCATTGTGTATGAAATCAGGCAATGCTGCTATTCTGCGAGGTGGTTCAGAAGCATTGCATTCTAATCAGGCTATTGCGGCATGCATTAAATATGGCCTTGAACTGGCCGGTTTACCGTCTGATGTAGTACAGGTTATTGAGACCACTGACAGAGAAGCTGTAGGTGAATTAATTTCTATGCAGGAATATGTGGATGTAATTGTGCCTCGTGGCGGTAAAGGTTTGATTGAGCGTATCAGCGGCAACTCCCGAGTGCCAGTGATCAAGCACCTTAACGGTATCTGCCATGTTTATATTGATGGCACAGCTGATCATAAAAAAGCCATTGATATTGCTTATAATGCTAAAACTCATCGCTATGGTGTCTGCAATGCCATGGAAACCTTACTAATTGATGCTGCAATTGTGGATGAAATTTTGCCTGAACTGGCTAAAATGTATGAGCAGGAAGGTGTTGAGTTACGCTGCTGTGAACGCAGTGCTGATGTGCTGACTCAGAGCCCTGTTAAAACCGTTGCTGCAACGGATGAAGACTGGGACACAGAATATCTGTCCCCTGTTTTATCCATTCGCGTTGTGGATGGTATGGATGAGGCCATTGAACATATCTTTAAACACAGCTCGGGCCATACCGAATCTATAATTACCGAAGATTTTACTCGGGCTAGACGTTTTCTTGCTGAGGTTGATTCCAGTTCGGTTATGGTGAATGCGTCAACTCGTTTTGCCGATGGTTTTGAATATGGATTGGGTGCTGAAATTGGCATCAGTACTGATAAAATTCATGTCCGTGGCCCCGTGGGACTGGAAGGTCTGACATCACAAAAGTATATTGTGCTGGGTGATGGTCATATTAGGTAATAAGGCACCAATTGGTATTTATGGGGGAACTTTTGATCCCATTCATTTTGGGCATTTAAGACCTAATCTGGAACTTTGTGAAATTCTGGGGCTGGATCATGTGCGTTTTATACCAGCTTTTTTGCCACCGCATAAAGAGAAACCTCAAACTCAGGCAGATCATCGTCTGGAAATGGTAGCCCAGGCGATTAAAGAAGAGTCCTGTTTTGTGCTGGATGATCGTGAAATCAAACGCGGTGGGGCTTCTTATACTATTGACACCTTAAAAGCTCTGCGCAAAGAATTCCCTGATAACCCACTCTGTCTGCTGATGGGAATGGATGCTTTTAGCGGGATTGATCAATGGTATCACTGGCAGGAATTATTGGATTATGCCCATATTGTCGTCAGCCACAGGCCGGGTACGGTCTTGGACATTATTGACTGGCCTGAAGCTATACGAACATTTTATCTGACTCATCACGCGGATAGAGAAACCTTCAAACAGTCACTTTGCGGCAGCATCCGGCTTGAAGCAGTGACACAATTGTCGATTTCAGCGACAGATATCAGGAATAGGTTAAAAAATGAGCAATCAATTCGTTTTTTAATGCCGAAACCTGTTATTAATCTGATAAAATACTACAATCTCTATCAAACAAGGTAACTGAGTTTTAATGAATTTAGATGAATTAAAAGCACTGGCTGTTGATGCAGCTGAAGATGTGAAAGCATTCGACGTGAATGTGGTTGATGTCATGGGGCGGAGCAGTGTGACGGATGTTCTGGTGTTTGCCAGTGGTCGTTCCGACCGTCAGGTTAAATCGATTGCCAATAATATTGTACTGGAAGCTAAAAAAGCCGGGGTCGCACCATTGGGCGTTGAAGGCTTAAATACCGGTGACTGGGTTCTGGTTGATCTGGGTGATCTAGTGGTTCATGTTATGCTGCCGCAGGTTCGGGATTATTATGGTATCGAACGCATGTGGGATGTCGATGATCCAGACTATGATGATGGTTCTGATGAAGGCTGATAGCTGTTTGTGTGAGCCAACAGGGTGAACATATACTTACTGGCTGTCGGTAATAAAATGCCGGACTGGGTCAATAAGGGATACCATGAATATGCAAAGCGTCTCAATGGTGACTGTCATCTTAAATTGATTGAAATTGCACCTGGAAAGCGGGGCAAAAATGCCGATCTGAAGCGAATAAAAAAAGCAGAAGGGGATAAACTCCTGGATGCCATACCCAAGGGATGTCTGGTTGTTGCCCTGGAAGTAAAAGGCAAGCCATGGAGTACGGAGTCACTGTCAAAGCAACTTGATAACTGGCTTCATAGCGGCCAGAATATTGCCTTATTAATTGGTGGTCCGGAAGGTCTCAGTAAAGACTGTGTTGCCAGAGCTGATCTAAAATGGTCACTATCACCACTTACATTACCCCACCCTCTGGTCAGAGTTCTGCTGAGTGAACAAATTTATAGAGCTTATAGCATACTTAAAAATCATCCCTATCACCGATAAAATATTTACATGAATGAAGCCCCGCAAATTTTTCTGGCATCGAGCTCACCACGAAGACAGGAACTACTGAATCAAATGGGGGTCTCATTTAAAGTCATCCCCCAGTTTGTTGAAGAGAAGCATTATTCCGGTGAACCCCCGGAAGCTTTTGTTTCCAGACTGGCACTAGAAAAGGCAAATGATGGCTTATTGAGACAAACAAAGCAGCAGATTCCGGTGCTGGGATCCGATACAGCGGTTATACTGGATGGCCATATTCTAGGTAAACCGGAAAATAAGCAACAAGCTATTGAGATGTTATTAAGTCTGTCAGAAAGAACCCATCAGGTTCTGACGGCAGTGGCAGTCAAAAACAAGCAAAAAACAGAACAAATTCTTTCAATGACTGAGGTTTCATTCTCAAAACTCAGTAGAAAAATGTGTGACAATTATTGGCATAGCGGTGAACCGGTTGATAAAGCGGGGGGCTACGGAATACAGGGCTTAGGGGCACTTTTTATTTGTTGTATTAAAGGGAGCTACTCGGGGGTTATGGGTCTGCCAATTTATGAAACCAATATTTTATTGAATAAATTCGGAATTTATCGACTGTAGAAAATCGTATTGGTCAGGTAAAACCTAAACATGCTGAATAGTTACAATATCTTAAATATTAAAGAGATAAAAATAATAATATGAGTGATGAACTGCTGATTAATGTTACGCCGCAAGAAACACGGGTGGCGAAAGTAGAAAACGGTATGCTGCAGGAAGTCGTTATTGAGCGTGCCAGCCGAAAAGGACTGGTGGGTAATATCTACAAGGGGAAAGTGTGTCGGGTATTACCAGGTATGCAGGCTGCATTTCTTGAAATCGGTTTGCAGCGAACCGCTTTTTTACATCTTTCTGATATAGTAACATCGGACGAAAAGAAAAATTCTGATCAGGAATCAACCATTAATGATCTGCTTCGAGATGGGCAGGAAATTCTGGTTCAGGTTGTTAAAGATCCGATGGGTACTAAAGGTGCCCGTTTAACCACCCACATTACCATACCCGCCCGCTACCTTGTTTATATGCCAAACTCTAACCATATTGGTGTGTCGCAAAAGCTGGAAGATGAAGCTGAAAGAGAACGTCTGAAAGATATTATTAAAAAGCAATTGCCAGAGTTTGGCGGCGGCTACATTGTCAGAACTGTTGCTGAAGGGATTTCAGAAACTGCTGTACATGCAGATATGGTTTTCCTGGAAAAATTATGGCAGTCGATACAGGATAATAATAAAGCAGTTCAATCTACTATGATGGTTTATGAAGATCTGCCGCTGGCAATGCGGGTGATGCGTGATATTGCGGATATAAATATTGACGCTATCCGCATAGACTCACGTGAAACTTTTGATAAAGTGATGAAGTTTGCCAAAAAATTTATCCCGGAACTTGCACCAAGGATTGAATACTATCCCGGTGAACGGCCTATCTTTGATCTTTATGGTGTTGAAGATGAAATTCAAAAAGCGCTGCAATCTAAAATTAAATTAAAATCAGGCGGTTATTTGATCATTGATCAAACGGAAGCCATGACAACTGTGGATATAAATACCGGTGGCTACGTCGGCAATCGTAATCTTGAAGAAACCATTTTCAAAACAAATCTTGAAGCAACACAGGCCATAGTTCGCCAACTCCGCCTGAGAAATCTTGGCGGCATCATCATCATTGATTTTATTGATATGAAAGATGCAGAACACCGACGTCAGGTTTTGCGGTCATTTGAAAAATCCCTGGAACGTGATCATGCAAAAACCTGCATCACTGAAGTCTCAAGCCTGGGTTTGATCGAAATGACCCGAAAGCGTACTCGTGAGAGTCTGGAACATATTTTATGTGAAGCCTGCCCTGTCTGTAATGGTAAAGGCACAGTTAAGACAGTAGAAACAGTGGCTTTTGAAATCTTCCGTGAAATTATCAGAGAGGCCCGGCAATTTGATACGAAAAAGTTATTGGTTCTTACTTCAGGTAAAGTCGGTGAATACCTGATGGATGAAGAATCTTCCTCTATCGCTGAACTGGAAGAATTCATGGATCGTACAATCCAACTGCAAATTGATAATGAATACCATCAGGAGCAGTATGATGTTGTTCCTATGTAGCTCTTCTAAGGAGGCTGATTTTAACCTGTGACACCTCTAAGCCTGTTCAAAAAAATATTTGTATTTATCTGGGTATTGCATCGGACACTTTTCGTTAGTTTGACGCTTAGCCTGGCTATGCTTTTACTTATATTGTATGGCACAGCTTACTACATTGAAAAAAATCCACATATTGTCCGGGAACTCGTTGCAGAACATCTACAGACACAGGTCTATTTTGAAGAAATTAAAATAGGTGTCCATCTTTTTTATCCATCGATTTCAATGAGAAATTTCAGCATAAGAAATCAAAATGAAGAAGAAAAAATACTGGACTTTAGTTCTGCCAGTATTCGTCTAAATATTCCTGCTTCAATTTTAAGCCGCCATCTGGTTATTGATACACTGTCACTTAAGGGATTTAATACAGTTGTCCATCGAGATCAAAAAGGCAATGTTTTTATTGCTGATTTTCAATTAATTGACACCCAGAAAAGTACACCTGCTTCTGATACAACGACTTCATCCTATTATCCTTTCCTGAATCAAACAAACTTTTTACTCTCTGAAGGTGAGGTTTATTTTCTTGATGAAATGAAAGTTTTTCCATCAATGCTGGTGTCTGGAATTAATTTGAAAATGAAAAATAATAATGAAAGGCACCAGATTTCATTATTAGCAAGACTCAATGAATCAGCAACCTATCTTGATGTCCGCCTTGATTTCAATGGCGATATTAATAATGTATCCAATTGGGATGGCCAGGTTTATGCGGCAGTTGATAATCTTAATCAGCAAGCTTTACTGCATTTTTTAAACAAAGATATCCTGCAAGTTGAAGAATTTCAACTTAATAATATGGCCGCTAATACTAAAATATGGTCGACAATTATTAAAGGAAAATTACAATCGGTATACGGTAATCTGGCTATAGAAAATGCTTATTTGAGTCGTACCAATAACAATGCTCGTATTAATATTGATACTCTGGCAACTAATTTTAAATTGGAAAGAAGTGACTATGAGGAGAGTGAAACCGAAAAAAATAAAATTGACTGGATGCTTGATCTCTATGAACTGAATCTGAGCGTTGATGCAAAACAGCTAACTGAAAAATACTTACAATTAAGATTTCAAAAAGCGGATGATGAAGTCCTGTCAAGTGTGCAGCTATTTTTAGACCAGTTGAATATTAATGAATTTTCTCATGTTGTATCTTTCTTTGCACCTGAGCAATTTAATCAAAAAGTGTATTCACTTTTAAAACCTAAAGGGCGTCTGGAAAATATCATAACAAACTTTCAGTTTAACGCTGCTCAGATGCCAGTTGATATCCAGCACTATCAGGTGCAGATGGGTATTAATGATTTTGGTGTGAATTCGCTGCAAGCTTTGCCAAAAATCAGGAACCTCTCAGCACAGCTGATATTTAACGAAGCAATAGGCCATATTTATATTGATAGCCAGGCTATTAAATTATATCCCAAATCTTTTTTTCGTGATCCCTGGACGTTTAAACACTTAACAGGTGAGGTTTATTGGCAAAAAGAAGGTGATCAATGGTTAGTGGGTGGCGATAAAATTCATATCAGTAGTAATGATTTTGCTGCCGATGCTGATTTGAAATTCTGGATTTCAAAAGAAGGCCAGAGTTTTATGGATTTGAATGCTTTTTATCAAAATGTGAATGTTGAAAAGATATCAAACTATTTACCCGCAAAAGTAATGAATGAGGGGCTGGTTAAGTGGCTGGATTATTCGCTTATTTCGGGATTAGTGCCTGACGGTGGAATTGTTTTTCGTGGCGAATTAGGTGAATTTCCTTATGAAAGTCATAATGGTAATATGGATATTGTCTTTAATACTGAAAATGTCCTGCTTGAGTATACTAAAGGCTGGCCAAAGTTAACGGATATTAATGCACAAGTTCAGTTTACTCAAAAAGGCATGAAGATAAAAGGCAGGCATAGCAAAATTTTTTCTGCAGTGTCAGACAATGTCCAGGTGGATTTAGAGGATTATCTGGAGCGTAAATTACTCATTAATGGGGATATAAAATCAAATATTGAAGATGGGCTTGAATTTCTAAAGCAATCAAAAATGATTTCCAGTGATGTGGTTAATATTATTGATGCCAAGGATAATATTGACATTAACCTGGATTTAAATATTCCTTTAGAAAAAGGTCAGTTAAATAATAAAATTAAGATCAAACTCAATAATGCTGAATATTACCCTCCAGGTTTTGCACGAAAAAAAGGTTTGGTTAACCATCTTAAAGGGGATGTCTTTATACATAATACTGCCATTAACTCGAAGAACTTAACTGCTAATATTATGGGATTGCCTGCAAAAGTCGTTATAAAAACAGATAAGAATGCATCATCATCAAGGGATCCGAATGTTAGTGTTAATATTGATAGTGAAATTTCAATCAAAAAGCTCAAACAGTTTAACCTGATTTCAGAAATGGTATTGCCGCTGACTGATCAGCTTTCAGGGACAAGCAATATCAAATTGAACATTAATTTGCCTAATTCACATCGAGCTCTGGCTTTTAATATCTATACGAGCCTGATAAATATTCGCTCTGATCTCCCTGCCCCTTTTACCAAGAAGGCAAAACAAAGGTCTCCTTTTGTGATGAGCTTTGCTGAAATAAAAAGTTCAAACAAGAATAAAACCTCAGCACTTTTGAAAATGAAATTTTCGAAAATGCTCTCATTAGCTTTTTTGCTTGATATTTCTTCAAAGGACAAAGTCTTTAAGTTGCTCAAAGGTAATATTGCATTTGAAGGTGATAAAGCAAAATTACCAGATGAGAACATTCTAAAAGTGACGGGAGCATTAAAGCAGGTTCCGTTTGAACAATGGCAATCTGTATTTGATTCACCTGCAAAAGCTGATAAAAAAGCTTCTCAAAGCAAATTTGTTGAACCGCTTTCAATTCCCATTGAAATTGCCATGACTGAAATTAAGTTCCCAGAATTTAAAGCAAAAATGAAAACTCCAAATGTTGCAAAGAATAACTCAAAAGTGAGTAATAAGAGTAGTTTTGAACCGGATAAGTTTCCTCTCCTTAATGGCTATATTAATTCCTTTAAAGTGGGGGATATTAACCTTGGGCGCATGAATATAAAAACCAGTCGGCTTGGGAAAAGTATTATTTTTGATCAACTTTCACTGGTTGGTGACTACTTCTCATTTTATGGGCAGGGTAAATGGCATCATTGGAATGCGATCCCGGAGGTTGATTTGGGTGGTAAGGCTGAAATCCCATCTTTAGAGAAATTAGTGAATGCATTTGGTTATGAACAATTGATACGGCAGGGGAAAGCACAGATTTCGGGTTATATCAGCTGGTCCGGAGGTTTGAATGATTTGAGTAAAGAAAATATGGAAGGTAAATTGAACCTGAATGTTGGAAAAGGGGCGTGGGTTGAAGTAAAACCTGGTGCTGCAGGTCGTTTGCTGGGTTTATTTAATATGAATGCATTTACGCGCAGGCTTTCACTGGATTTTTCAGATGTTTCTGATGAAGGCTTTGAGTTTGATAAAATCGAAGGTGATTTTCGCTTTAATAAAGCAATGGCTAATACCGATAATTTACGTATCCATGCACCAAGTGCCAAGATCCTGGTTCGGGGGAGTACAGGACTGGTGACACAGAAGATTAATCAACGAGTCACTGTGATACCTGAAGTCTCTGCCACTTTACCTTTGGCTGGTGCGGCTGTTGCAGGGCCAGCTGGCGCCGCAGTTGTCTGGGTTGGACAAAAATTATTAGGTGATCAGCTGAATCAGGTGACAGCCTATGATTATACGATAAATGGTGACTGGGATAACCCCGAAATAAAGAAAGATAAAACCAGTCAAAATACCCTGAATAGAATAAAAAATCTGTTTGCTGTAAAAGAGAAGAAGTCTGATGAGGTTGATAAAAATCCAATATTTAATGCTGATACAGCAGAATGAATGAACAGGCATTTATTAAAGTTGAAATTTAAAGCCTGATCATTGAAAATAGATCAGTTTATATTAAAAAATAATAATAGTTAGAGAAAAAATGGCAAAAGTAGCAGCAATTCAGATGGCTTCCGGGCCTAATGTCAGTGCAAATTTAAGTGAAGCAAGGCGACTAATTTCAGATGCAGCGAAGCAGGGGGCAGAACTTGTTGTTTTGCCAGAAAATTTCGCTCATATGGGTATGTCAGAATCAGATATTCTGGATATTGCGGAAGACTTTATTTTTGATACGCCACAGGCCGATAGACCCAAAGGGCCGATACAGGAGTTTTTATCTGCAGTAGCAAAAGAAGAAAAAATCTGGCTTATGGCAGGTACTATTCCCATCAAAACCGGGCTCCAATCAAATAAAACTTTATCGACCAGCTTATTGTTGAATGATAAGGGTGAAGTGGTTGCTCGTTATGAAAAAATTCATCTCTTTGATGTTGATTTAGGTGAGCAGGGCGGTACTTATAATGAATCCGCATTTACTGAAGCGGGTAATAAAGTGGTTGTGGTTGATACTCCCTTTGGAAAATTAGGCATGGCAATTTGTTATGATTTACGCTTTCCAGAGTTATTCCGTGACATGGTGACCCAGGGCATGGAAATTTTGTGCCTGGTTTCTTCTTTTACCTCAACAACTGGTAAGGCTCATTGGGAAGTGCTCAACCGCGCAAGGGCTATTGAAAACTTATGTTTTGTGGTCTCTTCTGCTCAGGGTGGTTATCATGTCAATGGCAGAGAAACTCATGGTGACAGTATGATCATCGACCCCTGGGGTGGTATTATTGATCATCTGGTCAGTGGTTCTGGCTTTGCTATTGCCGACATTGATATCAGCTATGTGCAGAAAGTTCGTAAGAGCTTCCCTGCTTTGGAACATATTAAACTGCCCTGTCATTTAAAATAGATCTGTTTGCTTTCACTATCATTGCCCAGATGATGATTCCTGCTCGGGAATAACTTCCTTGATATACTGGAATATCTGTCGGGCACTTTTTGGCGGCTTATGTTTTTCTGCTTCTTTTTTTGCATTTCTCAGCAGCTGTCTTAATTTTGAGCGCTCAAATGCAGGGTGCAGAGAGATGAGTTCATTGATTGCTGAATCACCTTCGTTCAGGACTCTGTCTCGCCATCTTTCCAATTGATGAAAATGCTCATTAGCTTCAACGGCTGGGCGATGAAGTTGCTCCAGCTTAGTGCGTATAGCATCTGCATCTGCATGGCGCATTAATTTTCCGACTAACTGCAGTTGGCGACGATGACCGCTATGACTATGAATATTTTGTGCCAGCAGGATAGCATCAAGTAAGCGCTCATCCAGATCAAAACCCTTCAGGGAATTTTCTGATAATTCGATCAGTTTAACGCCAAGCTTCTGCAATGCTTCGACATCGCGCTTTGCCTGAGATTTACTGATATAATGCTCATCAGCTTCCTCCATGGCCTGTTGTTCTAATTTCTGCTTTGTTTTGCCCCAGGGTTTATGAGGTGAATTTTTTGCTGCCATCTTTTAGCTTCTTTGAATTTGAAATAAATAGTTTTTGAAAAAATAGTCTGGATATAAATAGAATGAGTTCAACACATACTACGCCATCACACCATATATTGCCCGTAGAGCAGCTTTATAAGAAATGTGATCTCCGTGATTTAAATTTTAACACAACTGAGGAGCTGCCGGAATTAGAAGAGATCATTGGTCAGAAAAGAGCCCTGAGTGCAATTGATTTTGGTATGGGAATGAACCATAAAGGTTATAATTTATTTGTACTTGGATCGGAAGGAATTGGTAAAACAGCCCTGATAAAGCAATTATTGAAAAAGCATTATGTCAAGCGTAAAAAAACCTTTGACTGGTGTTATGTCAATAATTTTGAATACCCTCAACATCCACGTTTTTTGCGTCTGCCGGCAGGTACTGCAAAAACTTTAAGCGAAACCATGGAAAAGCTGGTTAAGCTTATTTCAACTCTGATCACCGTTTCTTTCCAGAGCGAGGAATACACAGCTCAAATTCAGGCGATTGAAACTGAAATTAATGAGCGGGGCGATAAAGCTCTCAATGAACTGATTGATGCCGCTAAAGAAGAACAGGTTGCAGTGATCCGTACTCCCAGTGGTTATACACTTTCGGCCATTATCGATGGGAAAATCAGTAATCTGCACAGCTTTAAACAGCTGGCAGAGGATGTTCAGAAAGATTTTACTAAGCGAATTGATAAGTATCAGGAAAAACTTCAGGAAGCTCTGTCTAAAGTGCCAGCTTGGGAACAAGAAGGTAAAGAGCTTCTGGATCAGTTAGATAAGGATATTGTGACACAACTGGTTGACTCAGCAATGGAACAATTATTTAAAGATTACAATGGTTTTAAGCCAGTTATTAATTATTTATCGGATGTGAAAGAAGACATTATCAATCATCTTGAAGAGTTTTATGAGCAGGATTCAAATTCTAAAGAAAATGGTAAAAAACGCAAACACATCAGTAAAACAGCCAACTTCCATCGTTATCTTGTGAATGTACTGGTTGATAATTCTGACTCAGATGAGATGCCGATTATTTTTGAAGATAATCCGACTTATTCCAACTTAATTGGTCGTATCGAACATCTGGCTTATTATAATCCTCGGGAAGAAGATCAGACTAAAACAGACAATGCAATTGGACTTGGGAATCTTCTTACGGCCTTTACTCTTATTAAGCCCGGTTCGCTGCATAAGGCAAATGATGGTTATTTATTGCTGGATGCTGAAAAAATTCTAGTCAATCCCTATGCCTGGGAAGGCCTGAAGCGTGCCCTGAAATCATCATTAATTACTATTGAGCCTCTTGATGAATTGCATAGTTTCTCAAGAAACCTGACCCTTGAACCTGATCCTATTCCGTTGAGGATAAAAATTGTTTTGATTGGGGATCGTCATATCTATCATTTGTTAAAAGAAAATGATCCTGAATTTAATAAATTATTTAAAGTGAATGTTGATTTCTCTGAAGAAATTCATCGTAGTGAGAATATGACTCATAAATATGCGTGCCTGATTGCTAATTTACAGCGTCAGGAAAAAGTATCACCTCTGGAATGCCGGGCGGTTGAACGCATTATTGAGCAAAGTTCAAGGCTGGTTGATCATGGGGAAAAAATCTCACTGCATATGGGGGAGCTACGAGATCTAATTCTAGAGTCAGAATTTTACTATCGCCAGCGCAAATCTCAAAATTCTGCTTCTGATGTGCATAAAGAGTATGGTTCAACCAGGAATATCATCAATCTTGACGATGTTAATTCGGCCATTGAAGCCCGGGTTTATCGTATGGATCAATACCGTGATCTGCTCTATGATGAAATTATTAAAGGTACTGTTTTAATTGATACAGATAATGAAAAAATTGGTCAGGTAAATGCATTATCTGTTCTCCAAATGGGTGAATTTTCCTTTGGTCAGCCCTCCAGGATCACGGCAACCGTCAGAGTGGGTGATGGTCATATTGTTGATATTGAGCGTGAAGTTGATCTTGGAGGAGATATTCACAGCAAAGGGGTTATGATCCTTTCATCCTATCTGGGACACCATTATGCGAAGAGAAAAATGCTTTCTCTTGATGCTAATCTGACATTTGAACAATCTTATGGTCAGGTTGATGGTGATAGTGCTTCAGTGGCTGAATTGTGCGCCTTACTTTCTGCAGTTTCTGAAATGCCTGTTAAACAATGCATGGCACTGACGGGCTCGGTCAATCAACTGGGAGAAGTACAGGCTATTGGTGGAGTGAACGAAAAAATTGAAGGCTTTTTTGATATCTGTAAACTCAGAGGCTTAACAGGCAAGCAGGGGGTTATGATCCCTAAGAGTAATGTTGTGAACCTGATGCTTAAGGAAGATGTCTTGAAGGCTGTGAGAGATAAACAGTTTATCATATACAGCATTGAGCATGTCAATGATGCTCTGAGTCTTCTCATGGGAATGGAGGCAGGAAGCCTTAATGAGCAGGGAGAATATCCAAAAGATACCATTAATTATAAAATACAGTGTAATCTTGAACACTATTCATCATTAAAGCATGCTGAACAACACAAGTATGATAAAGATTCAGATAATGATGAATAAGTAGTTCAAGACTCTATTAGTTTTGAGTAAACTGTCAGGAGGCATTAGTTAAATTAAATGAAAAAAGTATCCATTTTTGTTGATGTGCAGAACATTTATTATACCACCCGGGATCAATACCATTGTCATTTTGACTATAATGCTTTTTGGGCTGCAGCAACTCAGGGTCGTGAGGTAGTCAATGCCTATGCTTATGCAATTCATCGTGCGAATGAAAAACAGATTCAATTTCAGAATATACTGCGTGGAATTGGTTTTGAGGTTAAACTAAAGCCCTACATACAACGTAGTGACGGCTCTGCAAAAGGGGATTGGGATGTAGGTATTACTCTGGATCTCATTGAATGTGCCGAAGGATCAGATGTGATTGTGCTGGCTTCCGGAGATGGTGATTTTGATATGCTTCTGGAGCGAGTGTATAAGCGATACCAGGTTGAAACCGAAGTTTATGGTGTGCCGGCGCTGACTGCAAGTTCTCTAATACAATCCGCTGGTAAATATATACCGATTGAAGGGAAACTGCTATTAAGATAGCTGCTATCGATATCATGGCAGAATTTTAGGGACAGTAGTCTTAATTTTCTAAAATAGAGGCACAAAAAAACCCTGTATAACCGAAGTTATGCAAGGCTTTTTGCTAAGTCACAGTTATATTTTAAAGAAGAAAACAATTCTAAATAACAACTTTAGAAAATAACTGCTAAATGCAGCTTGAATAGCTTATTGCGGTTGAACTTGAACCGCTTGAGGGCCCTTAGGGCTCTGCTCTATTTCAAAGTTTACATTTTGACCTTCAGCAAGTGTTTTGAAACCTTCACCAACAATCGCACGAAAGTGAACAAAAACATCATCACCGCCATCATCTGGTTTAATAAAGCCAAAACCCTTAGATTCGTTAAACCATTTTACAGTACCAGTACTCATTTTTTTAAATCCTAAAACTAACTAAATTATAAATATTACATTGTGCCTACGACGCGAAGAGAATTCAGAGATGTAATAAAAGGTTTTAAAAATCTAAGAAAGCCAGCTAGAGCCAATGCGGACAAACTGACTATAACCTATTTAAAAAAAAAATCCAAAGATATTTCAAAAAAAAATGGAATAATTATGAAACTTGGGACTTTAAAGGGAAATAATAGCTTTAAAATGCATTTTTTTATGCTAAATTATAATTAATTGGTAATATTGGCAAGAACTAATGCTACTCTATTTCAAAAGTATAAATAATACTGCCGCCACTTTTTGAGGCACTGCTGCTGCCTTCCAGTTGAATTTTATCGGTTAATTTATAGCGGGTAATAAATTCTCTGCTCTCATCGCCCATTCCTGCATTGACACCAACACTGAGGCCATCACCTATTTCAGTACCAGCATAAATTTTTGCATTTTCCAGATTGTCCACTTTCTGCCCGGTGAGCAGCATTGATATAATATCTTTAGTTTCCAGGTTGGTATCATCTGAAAAAGCTTTTATCCTAGGTTTATTGGCCGAGCCTGATACTTCTATGCCGACCTGAGTATTATTAACCTGACGTGAAGCCGTCAGTCTTAAGCCTGGATTATCGATATACCCGCCAGCATAAAAAATACGGCCTTTTCCAATGTTCAAGTCCTGTCCATAGGCTCGAAATGTTCCATCTTTAAGAAATAATTCACCGTGAGCGGTCATTAATTGTCGAGGTTGCTGGTTTGCCGTAAGCTCTCCTGTTATTTTTGACTTAAGTCCAAAGGCATTTAGCATGACCCCCTTACTTTGATTATAAGGGCTGAGAGCCAGGGTGATATTTAAATCAAGGTTTGCCGGTGTCTCTTTTGTCCTTCCCAGAACCTTAATGTCTGTTGATGCTGTAATACTGCCTTCTGGTATTGTCACTGGAGTGAGTGTTGCTTCAGGGATAAAGATCTTACCATTGATGTGCATCAGCCCATTTTCATGACGGAACTGGAGTTCAGGTGAGGCAATAATATAAGCTTCTGGTGTGTTAACGGCCAGAAAATTATCTCCCTTGAGTGCTATTGTCACAGGCCATCCATGAGTGCTATCCAGTGAGACCTCACCATTTAGTGCAAGTTGTCCGCCTCCAGAGGACAAGCTGCCCAGGAGTTCAAGTGCATGGCCATTATTTTTATCTTTAAGATGAATATTAATATCTTCAATATGGATACCGGCATCAAGGATATTTAAATAATCAGCAATAAATTCGGCATGGCCGGAAACTTTGGGAGAATCCAGATCTCCGCTGAGTTTTAATCGTGCTGATAAATGGCCACTGGCATCACTGATCTGAGGAACCATAATGCTGAGGAGGTTTAAATCTTTGATTTCAATCTTTGTATTGCCGCTTATAGGGGCTTTCAGAGGGTCTTTTTCAATGGCAGCTCTGGGGATATTTATGTGACCAGAAAGGCTATGGGGGCCAAGCTCAAGATCCCATAGCAGTTCAAGTTGTTTGTTATTGTAATGAGCCTTAAGCTGACCTTTTTTATGTTTTAACTGGACAGGTTTGTGTGCAAAGGGTTGAAACACTAATTCACCGGGTTTAATTTCCACTTTGAGATCAGCCAGCAATTGTGTGCCTAAATTAATATCAGCCTCTGCATTCAGTTCACCGCTTAAATAACTGATTTCTTTTGGAAGGTAGGCTTTGAACTGTGTCAATAAGAGTGAATTTAATTTTAATTGTGCCAGACCTTTTTCTGGTGTCCAATCTAGCTGTGTGCAAAGTGTTGCTGGTGTGTTGAGTTGCTGGGTTGAGGGCTCTTTATATCGGGTTAAAGACTCTTTATATTGAGTTGAGGACTCTTTATATCGGGTTGAGGACTCCTTATATTGAGTTGAGGACTCCTTATTTCGGGTTGAAGACTCTTTAAAACACAATGATGCTAAAGTGACTTTGTCTGTACTGACCCATAATTTTCCTGGTGTCTGTTGTTTCCAGTGCCCCAGGTTTTTACTGTCAATGAGAGTTTGTACAATCAGGCCGTTCCAATTAAGTTTCTCAATATCAAATTGACCCTTTGTATTTAGCGTCAGACTTGCTGACTCATGTTGAGCAAATAGATTGATCTGGTGTTTACTTAAGGGGCCATTGAGCCTGAGTTTAAGCTGTTGTATCTCCTGTGAATCGACAATAAGAGATTGGGCATTTAAGTCAATACTGGAGTGTTCTGTGGGATCGCTATTGAGTGCCAGTATTAGTTCTCCATGCTTTAGATGGCTGTTTTGGTAACTGAGCTGCTTCAGTTTAAGCTGTGCTTTAATAATTGCGTGTTTATTAAGTGTGCTGCTAATATTGCCCTGACCCTTAATCTGTCCCATGGCATCGGGTAATAAATCAGCCAGTTCTTTGACATCCAGTGACCAGTCTAAATTGACCTGCTCTGCAAAATTGCCTATTTCTCCATTGGCTGCCATGTGGGCATTGCCGCTGGAAAGGTGCAGATTTTTAATTTTGAGGCTTTTATTCTCAATGTGAAACAGGCCGCTGCCGGATAAAGGCTTTTCTCTTAATTGTCCTGCTAATTTTTCTAACTGGATTTGTGCAGAGAGTTTATTACCAGAAAGCTGTCCACTGCTCTCTAATGTTATATCCAGTGCTCCAGGCCACTCATCATATATGAGTCCTGGATTGATATTTTTTGTCTGTAATTTTGCTTGCCATGCTATTGCATCCCGCCAGCTTAAATTTCCATTAACTACCAGACTAGCATTTTTAAATTGAACACTTTTAGATTGAGGAGTTGCTTGAAGAGGTTCAGACAACTGAATATTGAGCTCTGTATCAGCCTGTTTTAAATCTCCGGATGCTGTGAGCTGAGCTTTCAGATCAGAGCTTTTGAGTTTAACAGGAAATTGTGTCAACTGAACCTCTGTGCTCCATTTCAGGTTGCCCAATAATTGACGGGCCTGAACTTTTATCAAGGCATCAATAAAACCACTGACTGACTGATTAATTTGTAATTTTGACAGGTTGCCTGTCACTTCACCAGTGACAGTTATATTCTTTTTTTCAGGCAGTTGAGCTGATGATATCAGCTCAGAGAATTCCGCGGATATGTTGGTTTGTAGTGTCAGAGGGTAATTGCCAGTGAGTTGGGCCTGCCCTTTAAGCTGGGCTTTAATTGTTTCCTGGGACGATCCCTGGCGAGTTATTGTTAATTGATGTATGTTCAACTGCTCATTAACCAGATCTGCACTGAGAGCAATTGCATCAATGGTTTCAATCTTAGAGTCAGGCGCTGCTGTAAAGCTTACATCTGACAGGTTTAGCTGCTTTAGAAAAACAGCAATGGGTAGTTTTATTTCAGGTAGTGAAATGGGAGAGGCAGGTGCTGGACTATTAGTTGAATCATCTGTATTTTCTTTGTTGCTTAGTTGGATAAAGTTAATGCCTGCGGCATCAATACTGTGAATGATTACTTTTTTATTGAATAAGTGATTCAGTTGCCAGTGAATATCAATCTGCCTGATGTTTAATTCAAATGTTGAGCTGTTGTATTGAAGATCAGTGATGCCAAATTGAGCCCAGAGATTGCCAGTTACTTTTGAAAATTGAAGGTGGTCAGAGCTGATGTCTTGCATGGAATCCATTAAAAACTGAAATCCAGAGTTAGTTGCAGTTAATAGAAAAGTCAGTGTGAATAAAGTGAAAAATATGCCTGTAATAAAAAGGAAGACTGTTTTTAAAAGTCTTTTAATTCTCTTCATAAAGTCACTTCAAAACCAAAATAAAAAACCACAGAATCTTCACTAATCTCATCATCAGATTGCAGGGGAAAGCCCATATCGGCTCTAACCAGCCCAAATGGAGCAATCCAGCGTGTGCCGAAACCAGCTCCGGAATAAATTTTATCCAGTTTATCATTATAAGCATTACCGGCATCGAGAAAACCTGCAACCACCCAACGCTCAGAAACCTGATGGTTATATTCAATGCTGCCGGTGATGAGGTTTCTGCCGCCAATAACATTGCCATTATCGTCTTTTGGCCCTAAAGCTTTCCACTTATAGCCCCGTACACTATGATCACCTCCGGCATAAAACCGCAGAGAAGAAGGGTATTGATCAAAATCACTGGTTTCTGCCATACCCACTTCAGACCGAAGTATGAGTCGCCCCCTATCGGTAACGGGAAGTAATAAACGAGATTTCAGGTAGAGGCTAATATAATCAATATCGGATAAAAAGCCTGTGTTTGCAGTGCGTACCTCACCATAAAGTGCCCAGCCTTTACGTGGGAAAAGTGCTTTTTCAAATTGAACCTTCTCCATTCTAAGGCCCAGACTTAATAGTTCTGTTCGGGTTTCAGGTTCATCACCACTAATAAATTTTTCATATTTATATTCAGTAAATAAAGCGCTATCCCAGTCTTTCCAGGAAAACCAGTAGCCTGTTTCCAGATCGAAGGTATCTCGATCTGTATTGTCAGTATCCTCTGTTTCAAACTTTGGGATAATACCGATTTTATCGGTATGGGGATTGCCAACAGGTATCCAGTAGGCACCTTTAATGAAACTCTTTTTTGATGAAAGTTTGCTATAGATATCGGTATTATGACCGGAATGATTTAAACGGCGGTGCTGCCAGCGAAAACTGACATTTGCCTCGATTTCAGTATCGTATCCTGCTCCCAGAGTTAATTTATGCCGTTTAGCAGGTTTTAATGTAATATCAATCGGTACGTACTTATTATTTTGTGTATTATGTTCTATTCCAGCTTCCTGTTTTTCAGATTTAGAAAGGGGAGTGGATTGATTATATTGCGGTCTTATTTCAACGGAAGAAAAATATCCTGAACTTAATAGAGAGTCCTGTAATGACAGCAAATTTTCCTGAGAAAGTGGATCGCCCGTGTTAATGTCTTTTATATAACCCTTGATAAAATCTTCATGAAGGATATCCTGATTGAAAGAAAATCTACCTAAATAAAATTTGCTCCCTCCTTCAAGATGGATGTAAAGTTTTGCCGTGTTATTTTCAGGATCAACAGTGACTTTTGTTTTTTGTGCCTTGATTTGTGCATAACCCAGGCGTCCGATATCTGCAATTAACTTCTCTTTTGCCGCCTCATATTTGCCATGATGCAGTGTATCACCGGGCCGAATGGGAAAATTGCTGATAATTTTAATTGCCTCAGGATCATTCTCTGCAGTACCTTGAATGATGAGTTTAAGGTCGATAATTTTCACTGCAGGGCCGGGAACGACCGTATAATTTGCCAGCCAGGTGTTACTGGTATTTTTTCCCTGCTGTTGCTCAAGAGTGCCGCTTACCCGAACCTGATAATAACCAAAGGGCTCCAGCGCAGCACGAATATTTTCTTCAGCTTTGTCATGTAGTTTTTTTAGCCAGACGTCAGAAAAGTGAGGATGTTTCAGATTTTTTTTAAGTTCAAGATAAGCCAGGGCATTTGTTTTTAAATCACCATCAATGCCATTGATAGTGATAATAACTTCAGGTGTTGCAGATGATGAGGGATTGTCTGCGGCATAGCTTGTGTTATTTATAAGACCAATGGCAAAATAAATAATTGTCATTGCTAATAGAATGGGATATGAATGAAGTTTTTTGAGTAAAAAAAGTTGCATAAATAATCATGGTGTTATTTGTGGTCAGAGGTGTTAACTCGACTCATCGGCCAATGATTTTTCCAGTCGTTCAAGCTTATGCCAGCGGTTTATGATACGACAGAATAATTCTGCTGTTTGCTCTGTATCATATTTTGCTGAATGGGCACTTTCATCATCCCATTCCATTCCTGAAGCCTGTGCGGCACGAGATAAAACGGTTTGTCCATAAGCCAGGCCACCTAGTGTTGCCGTGTCAAAGGTGCTGAACTTATGAAAAGGATTGCGTTTAATCTGATTTCGATCGATGGCTGCATTAATAAAATTAAGATCAAATGTGGGGTTATGACCAACTAAAATTGCACGGGTGCAACCGGTTTCTTTTAATTCACTGCGGATGGGTAGAAAGATTTCTTTGAGAACAAAATCTTCAGGTTTATTCATTCGGAATGGATTAAAGGGGTTGATTCCTGTAAATTTTAATGCGGCGGGATCCAGATTGGCGCCTTTAAATGGCTCAACATTATAAGCGTATGTCTCACAGCAAAATAAATCACCGTTTTCATCCATGCGCAACAATGTTGCAGCCACTTCTAATAGAGCATCTGTTTTGTGATTAAATCCTGCAGTTTCAACATCCACTACAACGGGTAAAAATCCCCTGAATCTTGCTGCAATTCCTGTTGTTGGAATTTCTTCCTTAATTTTTTTCTTGGTTTTGGCCATGTATTTTTCTTTAAATTATCTTAGGACGTGATTTTCCAGTTAATTGTCTGGCCTGCTCTTAATGGGATAACGACATCATCACCAAAATCAAAGGCATCAGGAACAGTCCACTTTTCTCGCTGGAGGGTGATTTTATCACTATTTGCCTCAAGACCGTAAAATAAAGGACCATTTAAGCTGGAAAATTGTTCTAATTTGTCAAGTGCATCAGCATTATCAAATGCTTCAGCATATAATTCAATCGCTGCAAAGGCTGTAAACATGCCGGCACAGCCGCATGCAGTCTCTTTGTTGTGTTTGCTGTGAGGGGCACTGTCAGTACCCATAAAAAATTTGTTATTGCCGGATATTGCTGCCCTGATCAGTGCTTCTCGATGTGTTTCACGTTTGAGAATCGGTAGGCAATAATGGTGTGGTTTAATGCCCCCAACCAGCATATCATTGCGATTCATTAACAAATGATGTGCGGTAATTGTTGCGGCTACATAAGATGAACTTTGAATAACAAAATCAGCCGCGTCAGATGTGGTAATGTGTTCAAATACAACTTTTAATTCTGGAAAATCTTTGACAAGGGATACCAGGCGTTGATCAATAAATTTTTTTTCACGATCAAAAATATCAATATCCTGATGAGTGACTTCACCATGGACTAGTAGTGGCAAACCTAGTTTCTGCATCATCTCCAGTGTCTGATAACATTTTTTAATATCTGTGACCCCGGCATCAGAATTGGTTGTGGCACCAGCTGGGTAAAGTTTGACTGCAGAAACTATTCCACTGTCAACAGCTGTTTCAATTTCCTCTGGTGGGGTCGTATCTGTCAAATACAGGGTCATTAACGGCTGAAAATTTGAGTTTTTATCGATAGCATCAAAAATGGCCTGTCGATAGGAGCTCGCCTGCTCTGTCGTAGTTACTGGAGGTGTTAAATTGGGCATAATAATGGCACGGCCGCATTGACTGGCCGTAAATGGCACCACTGATTTAAGTCCGGCACCATCACGAACATGTAAATGCCAGTCATCAGGGCGAATAATACTGATACTGGATGGTGGTGATGTCGTTTGACTATTAGGCACGTGATGATTCCTGACTTGAAGTGATTGTTCTATTGTAAAGGATCAATATTGAATGTTAAATGTTAAATGTTGAAATTATAATTGATTATTTATAATCAACTCTGTATTTGAATGATATTTGGCCTTACAATAAGTTTTATATCCTCTTCTAAATAAAAAATGGAATAATGATGAAAAGATTTCACTCATTTAATGCACTTATTCTGATGCTTCTCTCTATTGGGTTAATTTCCGGCTGTGATAAAAAACAGGAGGTTGAAAAGGTTGAAGAAGTAAGACCTGTTAAAACAATTATTGTTAAAGTGCCGGATGCCGGGGGTATTAGAAATTTCCCCGGACGTATTGATGCCAATAAAAAAGCAGAATTAGCTTTTCGTGTTTCCGGTAAAGTGCAGGAATTGCTGGTTAAAGAAGGGGATTTAGTGAGTCAGGGGGATGTTATTGCTAAATTGGATCCCACGGATTTCCAAATTGCTGTGAATGATAAGAAGGCATTGTTTACCCGGGCATCAAATGATTACAATCGGGGTAAAAAGCTGGTTAAAGAAGGCCATATTTCTAAAATGGATTATGACAAACTGGAATCTTCTTTTCTCAGTGCAAAAGCAGATTTAAACCTTGCTGAACAACAGCTTGAATATACGGAGCTTAGTGCACCTTTTGATGGCACTGTGGCCAGGCGTCACATTCAAAATTTTGAGGAAGTTCAGGCCAAACAGGAAATTATTTCACTGAATGATAATGAAATTCTGGAAGTTAAATTTGATCTGCCTGAAAATCTGATTTTGCGTATTAAAAAAATTGAAGGTGTTGATGTTGTTGAGCAATCAAAGTTAAAGCATGAAATCCCTGTTGTGGCTATGTTCCAGTCTCAAGGCAGCAAAGAATTTCCCCTTTTGTTTAAAGAAATGTCCACCAAAGCCGATGCCAGCACGCAAACATTTTCTGTGACTTATACGATGCCAAAACCTGAAAATATCATTATCTTACCTGGAATGACAGCAATGGTAAAAGTTGATTTAAGCCAGTTTATTGATATTGAAAATATATTTTATCTTCCTGTCAGTGCTGTTGTTGCTGATGTTGCTTTGCAGGGGAGTGTTTGGGTGGTGGATGAAAAAACCATGCAGGTAGCACCAGTCCCTGTAAAAGTAGGCACTATGGATGGTGATCGCATTCAGATAAAAGATGGTCTGGATATTGGACAGCGTGTGGTGACTGCCGGCGTGCCCTTTTTATATAAGGGGCTTAAAGTGACCCTGATGAAAGTATCAGAGCAGGCAGAAGATAATATAGAACATGCACGACCTGTGATGAAGAATGACCAACAGCAAACACAGGAAAAGGGATAATAAACTATGAATATTGGAGAATATTCGGTCAAAAACCCGGTTGTATCCTGGTTGTTGGTGATAGTATTTCTAGTGGGTGGTTATAGTGGTTTTTTGAATATGGGTAAATTAGAAGATCCTGAGTTTACCATTAAAGATGTCAAAATTATTACCCTGTACCCTGGCGCAACGGCTCAACAGGTTTATGATGAAGTAACCTACCATGTTGAGGAAGCTATTCAACTTATGCCGCAGGTGAAGTGGATCAAGATGTCCATCTCACGTCCAGGCATGTCAGACATCAGCATTACCTTTAAGGATAAATACAACAAAGATGATTTTCCTGATATTTATGATGAGGTTCGGCGCAAAATAGCGGACATGCTGTATAAACTACCCCCTGGAGCTCAACAACCAGTTATTGTTGATAGTTTTGCTGATGTTTATGGCGTGTATGCGGCTCTTTCCGGTGAGGGATATAGTTATCGTGACTTAAAAGATGCAGCTGATTTTCTGAAAAAAGAACTGGTTCTGGTTGATGGTGTTAGAAAAATTGTTATTGGTGGTGCTCAGGATGAAGTGGTTTATCTGGATATCTCAAGACAGCGCATGGGCGAACTGGGCTTATCATTAGAACAAATTGGTCAGATTCTACAATCCCAGAATGTGGTGACTGATGCCGGAAAGGTGCTGGTAGGGGATGAATATTTACGCATCCAGCCTACCGGTGAGTTTAAATCCGTAAGTTTGATTGGTGATGTATTAATCGGCTCATCGGATCGAACTCTTGTTTATCTAAAAGATATTGCTCAAATTCGGCGTGAATACAAAGAAGTACCTGATTTACTCATTTATTACGAAGGTAAACCTGCTTTGACATTGGGTATCTCAATGCAGTCTGGCGAGAATGTGGTTGCAGTGGGGGAAAATCTTGAGCAAAGAATGCACGAAATTACCTCATTGATACCATTAGGTATGAAACTAAATGTGATCTACAACCAACCTGTGGAAGTTAAAAATTCAGTCTCTGGTTTTATGCTGAATGTCGCAGCAGCAATTGTCATTGTTATTATCGTCTTGCTTTTATTTATGGGTGTTACCGCGGGTTTGATTATTGGTGCAGTATTGCTGATCACTGTTGCGGGTACGGTCTTAATTATGGAAATGTACGGGATTGACTTGCAGCGGATCTCTCTGGGTGCTTTGATTATTGCCCTGGGAATGCTGGTGGACAATGCAATTGTGATCGCAGAGGGCATGATGATACGGATACAGTCCGGTATGAATGCAGCCAAAGCAGCCAAAGATGTTGTTGGCAGAAATTCAGTGGCCTTACTAGGTGGAACCGTTATCGGCATTCTGGCCTTTTCTGCCATTGGCCTGTCACAGGATTCGACCGGTGAATTCAGTCGGAGCCTTTTTTATGTCATATTGATTTCCCTTTTGCTCAGCTGGGTGACGGCTGTGAGCACCACGCCATTGCTCTGCGCACTTTTTATTAAGAAAAAAGTCACTAAAGAAAAAGGATCCGAAGAAAATACAGATCCTAAGAGTCCTGATGATGCTTACTCAGGTTTTATTTTTATGCTTTATCGTAACTTTTTAAAGAAAGCATTGCGCTTTCGTGGTTTGACTATAGCCATTATTATTGGCTTATTTGCCATTGCTGTTTATGGCTTTGGCTTTGTACGTGGTGGTTTTTTCCCGGACTCAAATACGCCGATATTTTTTGTTGAAGTCTGGGAAGTAGAAGGCACTGATATTGATAAAACCCGTGATGATACTTTAAAAATCAGTGATTATATTCGTGCTCTTCCGGGTGTGGTTAAAACAACGGAACTGATTGGTGGTGGTGATCAACGTTTTTCGTTAGTTTATGAGCCTAAAGAGCGTAGTCCGGCTTATGCACAAATTATCGTGCAAACAGAAACACGTGAACAGATTGCTGAGATCTGGGAAAAGACAGATGCCTACATGAAGGGCTTTCCCAACATTGAACCCATTATTAAACCTTTGCGTATTGGCCCAGGACGGGATAGTAAGATTGAAGCTCGTATCAGCGGTCCGGATGGTGCAATTTTAAGGCAATTGTCTGAGCAGGCCAAAGAGATTTTTCGTAATAACGGCGATACAAAGGAAATTCGCGATGACTGGCGCCAGCCGGTTAAACTGGTTAAACCAATTTTTAATGAGCAGGTTGGACGTCAGTTAGGTATTAATTATGAAGATTTATCTAAGGCATTGAAGTATGCCTTTGATGGTAGTCAGGTTGGTCTTTACCGGGATGGTATCCGTTTATTACCTATCCTTAGCCGTGCTACTGATGAGGAACGTGAAGATATTAGTAATATTCAGGATATTCAGGTCTGGAGTCCGGTATTGCAAAAATCTGTGCCTATTGCTCAGGTTGTCAGGCGCTTTGAAACTGTCTGGGAAGACACTATCATAAGAGGGCGTGATCGGAGGCAAACAATTATTGCTTCGTGTAACCCTGAATCCGGTGTTGATTCTGACGCATTATTTGAACGTCTGCGTCCCCAGATAGAAGCAATGGATTTACCTCCAGGCTATCAGCTGGCCTGGGGTGGGGAATATGAGGATGCAACCAATGCTCAAAATTCATTAGCATCTGCTTTACCGGGCGGCTTTTTGATGATGATACTGACGACAATATTACTGTTCGGTAAGGTAAGACAGCCTTTAATTATCTGGTTAACGGTACCCTTAGCAATCATTGGAATAACTGCCGGGCTTTTATCCCTTAATGGTGCTTTTGATTTTATGGGTTTGCTGGGGGCATTGAGCCTTATAGGTCTGTTAATTAAAAATGCGATTGTATTAATTGAAGAAATTGATATGCAGATTGAAGAGGGGATAGAATCCTTTAAAGCTATTCTTGATTCTGCCGTCAGTCGAATGCGGCCGGTTATGATGGCGGCGGCAACTACTATTTTGGGCATGGTGCCACTATTATCAGATGTATTTTTTGTTAATATGTCCATTATTATTATGTCTGGACTGGCTTTTGCTTCTGTGTTGACACTGATTGTTGTGCCGGTACTGTATTCCATCTTTTTTAAAATAGAGTATCGGGATGAAGTCTGATTAAAGCAGTAAGAATGAAAATATATTGTATTTATAGAATTAAAATTAAGGAAACAAAAATGAAAATATTAATTAAATTGACTGCTGCCTTAATAATGACTGCGGGTTTAACCCAGTTTGTTGTTGCAGATCTCATTATTTTTCCTGCCAAAGGTCAAAGTAATGAACAAATGGAAACAGATAAATTTTCCTGTTATGGCTGGGCAAAACAACAAACAGGATTTGATCCGATGGCAATGCCCACAACATCGACGCCACCTCCCGCACAAGAGAAAAAATCAGGGGGGGTTGTAAGAGGCGCTCTTGCTGGTGCTGCATTGGGTGCTATTATTGGTGACAGTTCTCGTGCCGCTAGAAACTCGGCTGCTGCAGGTGGTTTAGTTGGCGGTGTAAGACAAAGTTCTGCCAATAATAAAACAGAGCAGAAAACTGAGCAATGGAAGCAGCAGGAAGCAAATCAATATGCTAATAGTCGCAATACATACAACCGTGCCTATTCAGCCTGCCTGGAAGGCAAAGGTTATACGGTTAAGTAAGGGGGAGACTTTAGCTCAATGGAATTAATTGAAAATACTCTGGCACTGCAATCTTTTTTTACGGTGACTCTGGCCATTCTTGTGTTATTCATCGGCAAGGGTTTAAATCTGCATTTTGCTGTACTGCGCGATTTTAACATCCCTGAGCCTGTTGTGGGTGGTTTGTTATTCTCTATATTGTTTGCCATCATTCATTTTAGTTTTGGGATTTCTGTTGAATTTGATTTGGCGGCCAGAGATATCATGCTAGTGTATTTCTTTACCACCATTGGTTTAAACTCCAATATTATGGATCTGGTTAAAGGAGGGAAACCGCTGATTATTCTTCTGACAGCAACCATTCTTTATATGATCATACAAAATGTTGTGGGCATTTCTGTAGCATCTCTGTTTGGACTGGAGCCATTAGTGGGTATGTTAGGCGGTACAGTCTCATTGATTGGTGGTCATGGTACTGCTATCGCGTGGGCTCCCACCTTTGCAGAAGAGTACGGCATCCATAATGCCATGGAAATTGGTATTGCCTGTGCGACCTTTGGCTTGATTCTGGCTAGTTTAATGGGGGGACCCATTGCCAGTTACCTGATTAAAAAGCATGATCTTAAACCAGCTGAATCTGATGTACAGGATGTTGGTATATCGTATGCTGAAAAGGATCCTAAAATTGATTACTTTGCTTTTTTACATGCGATATTAGGCATTCATTTCAGTGTTATGATTGGTATGGTGCTAAATGAATCTCTTGAAGAAGTAGGCCTGAAGTTACCCTTGTTTGTGACTTGCCTGTTTGCCGGTATTCTTATTAGTAGTTTTATTACGCCTAAGGTGACGAAAAAATTTACCTGGCTGGATTGGAATGCCAGGACTATGGCAATGGCATTGATCGCTGATATCTCATTGGGTATTTTTCTGGCAATGTCCCTGATGAGTATGCAATTGTGGGTCATTGTTGAGCTGGCCGGACCCATTTTGGCCATTATAACCGCTCAATTTGTTATTGCCGCTGCGATTACCCTTTTTATCATTTTTAAAATAATGGGAAAAACCTACGATGCGGCAGTTATATGTTCTGGTTTTGGTGGTATTTCTCTGGGGTCAACTGCAACAGCAATGGCCAATATGACGGCCGTCACTAATCGCTATGGTCCTTCGCATCTGGCATTTGTCATTGTGCCCCTGGTCTGTGCATTTTTTATTGATTTATTCAATGTTGTTCTGATACAAACCCTGCTGCAATATTTTACTTAACTATTATACTTTACTTAACTATAATATTTTACTTATTCACTGGTCAGGCCGAAATTGCCAGCTTTTATTGAATCAGTTTAATCGTCTGTAAGGCTATTTCAAGCTCTTCATTGGTTGCAATGACCAGTACTTTTGTCTGGCTGGTTTTGCTCTGAATTTCTTTTGCGTGTTGATTATTTTTCTGGGTGTCAATGCTGATCCCCAGATTATCAAGTGTCTGACAGGCACGCTCACGGATTAAACTTGAATTTTCACCAATGCCTCCGGTAAAAATTATAGCATCGGCACCATTGAGTGCTGCCAGATAAGCACCAATATATTTTTTGATATGATAACAAAAAATATTAATGGCTAGCTCAGCCCTGGCATCTCCCTGCTCGGCCAGTTCAATAATTGTACGCATGTCATTGTGGCCGCAAATTCCTTTCAGACCACTTTCTTTGTTTAATAAATTATCCAGTTCTTCTATAGTGAATTGAGTCTCATGAGAAAGATAAAACAGTATGGCTGGATCAATATCACCACATCGTGTTCCCATGATCAGCCCTTCTAATGGAGTCATGCCCATTGAGGTGTCAATGGATCTTCCAAACTGAACCGCTGAGGCGCTGGTGCCATTGCCAAGGTGAATGGAAATTAATTTCAGCTCTGAGGTACTCTTGCCTAAATAGTCTGCAGCCTGCTTGCAGACATAATGGTGTGAAGTACCATGGAAGCCATAGCGTCGGATATGTTGGTTTTCATAAAGATTATAGGGTAGACCGTAAATATAAGCATGCTCTGGGATTGTTTGATGAAAAGAGGTGTCAAATACTGCCACCTGAGGTATTTGGGGGGCCCTTTGACGAGCTATTTTTATACCGGTCAGGTTAGCTGGATTATGTAGCGGCGCGAGTGGGATCAGCTTCTTAATTGTTAATAAAACGGATTCATTAATTATAATGGGATCATGAAAATCCTCACCGCCATGGACCACACGATGGCCAATTCCCGACAGCTCTTCCATATTCTTCATACAGCCGCTTTCATTGAGCAGTAGCTCCATGGTTTCAATGGCTTGCTGATGATCGGCAATGATATTATTCACATGGTGCTTTTTTTTGTTGGTGCTATCATGAGCAGAGTTATCTGCATTGTCATTGATATACTGTATTGATGCTGAACTGCCTGCTTCTCCTATCTGTTCTATCAGTCCGGATGCCAAAAGATTACAGTGTTTTTGAGTTGGATCCAGGGTAGCATCATGCATCTCAAAAAGTTGAAATTTTAGGGAAGAACTTCCTGAATTGATCACCAGAATTTTTATCACTTATTGTTCCTGCTGGATTGACTGAGCCTGAATAGCAGTAATGGCTACGGTATTGATAATATCGGCCACCAGGCAACCTCGGCTGAGATCATTCACTGGCTTTTTTAAACCCTGAAGAACCGGGCCGATAGCAATGGCACCGGAAGAACGCTGAACTGCTTTGTAGGTATTATTTCCTGTATTTAAGTCAGGAAATATGAAGACGGATGCACGTCCTGCCAGTGGGCTGTCGGGGAGCTTTGTGCTGGCAACCTCGGGTGAAATTGCGGCATCATACTGAATAGGTCCCTCTATCAATAGATCAGGGCATTTTTTCTGAGCAATTAATGTCGCTTCTCTTACCTTATCAACATCTTTTCCCCGACCTGAAGAGCCAGTTGAATAAGAAAGCATAGCAACTCGTGGTTCTATACCAAATAATGAAGCTGTTTCTGCTGAGCTAATGCAGATTTCTGATAATTGTTCAGCATCAGGATCGGGATTGATGGCACAATCACCATAAACCAGCACTTCAGTCTCAAGACACATCAGAAATACACTGGAAACCACAGAAATGTTGGGACTGGTTTTTATTATTTGAAGTGCCGGACGAATGGTGTCTCCCGTGGTGTGGATGGCACCTGAAACCATACCATCGGCTTGTCCCTGATGTACCATCATGGTGGCGAAATAGGAAATGTCAGCCATGGCATCAGCTGCGGCTTCCATAGTGAGCCCCTTGTGCTGACGCAACTCAAAAAATGTCCTGATGTAAGGTTTTAGAAGGTTTGATTGTGTGGGGTCAATGATGGTGGCAGCTTCAATATCCAGACCTAATGAAGCACTTTGTGCAAGAATTTCTGTTTTATTGCCCAGCAAAATGATGTTGACTACCTGGCGGCGTAAAAGAATTTCTGTGGCCCTGAGAATACGTTCATCAGAAGCTTCAGGCAGAACAATACTCATGAGCTTGCTCTTGGCACGTTCAAATAAAACATGTTCAAACATAATCGGGGTCATGCTTGAAGACATAGAAATTTGAGCGCGCTGAATGAGGTTATTGACGCTGATATGAGCATCAAAAAGGCCTAGTCCCAAAGCAATTTTCCTTTGGTTCTCGGCTGTAATTTCAGCCGGGACTTTTTCAAGCTGACGGATGCATCTAAAAGTATCACTGGGAACTGAAAGTATTGGTACTGGGATCTCCATTCCCTGTAATAGCTTAAGCATATTAGTCTGAGGCGTATAACCTCCCGTCAGAAGGATACCGGAAAGGTTGGGATAATGCTGGGATGATAAAGCACACACTGAAGCCAGCAGGATATCTGCCCGATCGCCGCCGACAATAATCAAATCACCATCTTCAATATAATTTAAAAAGTGTTCTATGGTCATTGTGGCAATTTTAAATTGCTGCACGACACGAAAGAGATCATCGGATGAACCCAGCACAAAGCTGGCATTCAAGCTCTTTGATATATCTGCCAGGGTAGGTTTATCAAGCTCACTTTCTTCAGGCAGGAGAAAGACCGGAATATTACCAGTGACGGAAGTATTATCGATTTTAAGAGTTTCAATAGCCTCTGAAGAAAGACGATTAACAAAAGTGGAAAAATGGGTGCAGCCAGAATTGCGAATAATATTTTCAGTGATGGTTATTTCTGTTTGAACTTCCCGGGCATTCTGGTTAATGCCGTTTATAACTCCGGTAAAAGGGATCCCGAGGTTTTTGGCAATCTCAAGATTAATATTATTATCAAATATAGAAAGAAAACCTGAACTGTTTAAACCTTCACACAGGACAAAGTCATATTTTTTTAAAAGTTCCTTAAAGTGAACCAGAAGTCTTTCATAGAATTGTTTCGTTTTACCCTGAGAAGCCAGTGTTTTGACTTCTTCGAGTTCAAAGGTATAACATTCATCATAATCCATATCCGGGCAGTAGAGACTGCGAATAAGATTGATATCATTATCAGAGCCATTGCTGTTAATATCAGAGTTTTTATCAATGACGGGTCGGAAAAATGCAATTTTTTTAATACGTCTGCTCAGCAGTTCCATCAAGCCCAGAGTGATAAGCAGTTTTCCAGATTTAGGTTCTATTGAAGCAATATAAAGACTATTGGTTTTCATGGTTTATCCGTATTACATGCCCAGTAGGCTGTTTGAGAATAAATTGAGGATAAGGGTGTGGAGTGGTTCAAACGGCTGCATTGCCTAAAGTTACTTTTTCATGGAGTTCGTCAATATGCTCCAATAACTTATCATGAATATCTTTGTGTTCCCCATACCCTGGATATTCAAGAATTTGTATCAAACTTTCTTCTACGGCAAAATGAATTTTGTGGAACCAGTGAGTTCTGTCAGTATGCTGAGTACTTCATCAATTTATTCTATTCCATCCTTTAATACATAGGATGGAACTATATAATTTAACTCATTGAATTTCTTTAAGTAATTGTTGAGCTTTGTTTTTTTCTGAAAAGCTTTGTTCTGAAGGAACAATTTTTTTCAGAATTTCACGAGCTTTATCAGACTGCCCTAGTTTTTCATAAGTAAATGCGAGGTGGTATTGAATGTCCATGTCTTCGGGTTTATCTGCTGCTGCTTTTTCCAAGAGCTCAAGAGCTGTTTCGTATTGTGCATCCCGAGCCAGAAAATAACCATAAGTATCCACAATTGATGGAGAATCCGGAGCCAGATCATAAGCCTGTTTTGCTAAACTAACTGCTTGTTTAATATCACTGTCTATTTTAATCCAGGCTAAATTGTTGAGAGAGACAATATGCTTTGGGTTCTTATCTAAAACGCGCTGATAGTACATTTCAGCTTTTTCCAACTGTTGACCTTCATGATATAAAGAAGCTAATTTGAATAAGCTTGCAAAATCATCAGGGGTTTTATTCACTGCTTCAGCGAGCAGTGAAATTGCTTCATCATGTTGCTTTAGTGCTAAGTGCATATCAATAATTGCCGAAAATATTTTTTCACTAGTGTCGTTTTTGTATACTTTCTGATAAATAACCAGAGCCTTGTCGTATTTTTTCTGGGCACGATAGATATCAGCTTCTAATAGTTTACCTGCTGTCGAATCAGGAAATTGTTCCTGAAGAACTTTCGCCAAATTATGGGCCTCGTTATATTTGTTCTGAGCAATCAGTAAGCTGGCCTCTAAAGAAAACAGCAACTGATTCTCAGGTTGAATATTCTTGGCTTCTTTGATGAGTTCCATTGCTTCATTGATACGTTTGCTGTCCTGACTAATAAGCCGGGCCAGTAAAACACGATGCTTAACATCTTTTTTATCAAAAGTAATAATGGTCTTTATTGTGCGTTCCGCACGTTCATTTTTATTGTTAATGAGCTGTGCCTGAGCTAAAAAAGAACGCACTGTATTTTCATTAGGATGTTGTTTATCCAGCTTTTTAGCCAGAGTTAATATTTTTTCTGGCTGCTTGTTCTTTTGATACCACTGACTTAATAAATTTGCCACGGCGAGTTGAGAAGGAATATTCTTTTTACTCTGTTCTATGGCATCAAAAAAATGTTGTTCTGTCATGTCAGGCTTATTTTGTTTTTCGGCAATAGCTGCAAGACCTAAGTAAGCTTTAAGTGCTTCTGGATTAATTTCAATCACTTTTTCAAAGTAGGCCTTTGATTCCTCCCAGTTTGATTTTAGTGCAGAAATGCGAGCCATACCCATGTAAGCAGGGATATTAGCCTTATCTTTTTCTAAAATTATATTGTATTGAGCTATGGCTGTTTCAGTATTACCCTTAAGCTGCTCTGTTAATGCTTTCAGATTTAATAACTTAGTGTCTTCAGGTGTGCTGAGAAGCAGCTGATTGATCTTCTCTTCAGCTTTATCAAATTGTTTTTGTTTGATATAGGAGATGATCAGCAGATAATTTGTCTTTGCTGTTTGCTCTGAATTCGTTAAGCCTTCTTGAATTGTAATGAGTTGCTTTAGCTCATCAATGGCATCGCCTAATTCTCCAGTTTGAAATTGTGCGGCAATGAGGCGTTTTCTTATATTCTGGTTATCAGGCGCTATTTTTTGAGCCTGGCTCAGGTATGTGATCCCTTTTTTAGTATCGCCTTTTTGAATATAAGCACTACCCAGAGTAACGAGTAGTAAAGGGTCACTTTCAAGCTGTTCTTGAGAAAGACCTTCAAGAATAACCAGGGTTTGTTTAGTTTTACCCTGAGCCAGGTATACATTGGCGAGTAAGTTTTGTGCTTTTAAATTTCCTGGATTAGAGGCCAGATAAATTGTTAAATATTCTTCGGCCTGATTATAATGTTTCAATGCAAAATTAGCTGCACCCAGAACAAAGGCCGCTGGCATATGCTGGGGGGCAACATTAACAACGATCTGTGCAGCCTCTTGAGCACCAATAAAATCTTTTTCCTGTAATAGTATCTGCGACTTAATAAAGTTAGCCTGTGGATGATTCTTGACTTTATCTAATATGACTTTTAAGTCAGCTTTAGACTGTTCATTTTTTTTAAGAATGGCCAGAGTTGCAGCACGTTCAAGATGTAATAAAAGGTTGTTGGCATTTTTTTTAATTAAATCATTGTAAATTGACAGAGCCTGCTCATATTGTTTATTAAGGTTGGCAAGCTTTGCTTTTAACTGTAACGTGGTGGCTTTTTCAGCCTCAATCGACAGTGATTTTGTCAGTAGTTTATCAGCCAGTTTATAGTCTTTTTCATAAAGAGCCAGAGTGATAAGTCCATTGTAAGCATTTGCACTTTCAGTCAGTTGGTTAGCTTGCTTGAACTCCTGTGATGCATCAGCTAACTTGTTGGTTGACATATGGGCATAACCAAGATAAGTAAGACGCTGACTTTCAAGTTTATTCTCATCAAAAGGCTTCTTGAAAAGTTCGATTATTTCTTTATTTTTACCGGAAGCCTGAAGTGCATCAGCATAGCGAAATAGTATATTGTTGTCATCGGATGACAGCTTATGAGCGCGGCTTAGTTCTTTCAGGCTGGAATCCAGTTTACCTGTCTGGAGATAGATGCTGCCCAGCAGAAATCGTGCCTGCGCATTTTCAGGTGTCTTTTTTAATTGATTTTTAAGATGAATAACTGCGGTGGGGTAATCATGCTTATCAATAGCCTGTTGTGCATCTTCCAGAGTGTTTGCATAAGCAGTGGAATAGATAGTTGCATAAAGTCCGGCTAAAATAACCAGAGTTGAAAGTCTTTTTTTCATGCGTATTACTTCCTGTCATAATTCTAATAAATAAGTTGATTTACTGACTTTTTTTATGAATTTTTATATTTCAGTAACTGACGAGTATTACTATAGCATATTGTTTTCAGGCTGGCGCCTGTGAGAGGCAGACTTTGATGAAGAAGAATGGATTTGTAGGAATTGATCCTACAAATCCTATATTCTATTGCTCTATAGTGGATGGTGCTTTTATTGCTGAGTTTTGTTCTCCGCCCATGACTTCGACCAGCCTTGGAATAAAGCGGGCTAATTCACCGGTCATAAGGTTAAAGTCAGCATCAAACTGTGCAGCGGCATCTTCAGCGCCATCATCTGCAGCTTGCTCCAATAACTCATCAGAAAACTTAAGGCGTTTAATGGAAAGATCGTCTTCGATAATACATTCAAGGCTATCGTTCCAGCTAACTGCCAGTTTAGTCACTTCTTTTCCACTGTCCAGATGCATCTGGATTTCTTCACTGCTGAGATCCTGTCGTTTGCAACGTAAAATTGCCCCTTCATCATCAGATTCTCGTAATTCGCACTCATCTTTAATGAGGAAGTCGTCTTTTAAATCATTACCTTTTAACCAGCTGGTCATCATTATGATGGGTAGTGTATTGGTTTTTAATGGTACAACAGGCAGACTGCCTAGTGTTTGTCTCAAAAGCTCAACTAGCTCTTCAGCTTTATTATTGCTGGAAGCGTCGACGAACATGAGTTGGGTATCCTGATCAAAATAGGCATAAGTTCGTTTTGAACGAGTGAAGGCTTTAGGTAATAGCGTTAAAACAAGTTCATCTTTAATACTTTGCTTATGTTTGCCAACAGGACGGCGTCCACTTTCGGCTTGCATGAGATCCAGTTTTTCATTGAGAGCATCATTAATAACACTGGATGGCAGAATTCTTTCTTCCTGGCGGACGCATAACATGGTAGATTTACCAATAGTGTGGGTTAATAAGACACTACTATCATTGCTATTATTGCCTAAAGGCGAAACCCAGCCAAAGGATGATGCCTGTGTTGAAGCACATGGCTGAAATGATTTCTCACTAAGTTGTGCTTCCAGTTGCTCGGAATCAATTGAAAAAGGTTTGCTGAATCGGTAGATTTTTAGGTTTTTAAACCACATAGTTGGTCATCCTGGCCATTTTTTTGATAGATAAAAAAGTGAAGCAGGGATTATCCTAAAAAAAAAGGACGATAGCTACTTTTTTAAGAGCTCATTTTTGTAACTATTTTACACGGTGTGGATAACGTTGGTGACAATGCCCCAGATATGTAATGTTTCTTCAGAGCCGATTTCAATCGGTTCAAAATCATCGTTTTCAGGCATTAAACGAACCTCTCCCTGTTTCTTATAGAGGCGCTTAACGGTGAGTTCACCATCAATGGCTGCAATAACAATTTTTCCATGGTTTGCTTGAAGGCTGCGATCAACAATTAAAATATCATCCGGGTGAATTCCAGCATTTATCATGGAATACCCTGTGACACGTACAAAAAAAGTAGAAGCGGGATCATGAATTAAGTGTTCAGATAAATCCAGCATACCTTCAATATAATCATCTGTAGGTGCAGGGCAGCCGGCAGCAACTTTACCTCCGTATAGTGGAAGTTTAAAACCACCGGAGTGAGCAAATTCAAGAATGCGTTCTACCATACTTTCAGGTACACGAATTGCCTTGGTGGATTCAGAATATTTACCTGTTCCTTTGGGGCGACCAGCGCCGCTGCGTTTACCACCTCTTGGCATATCCCTTCTCCTGTTGATTGAACTATTTTATTGGTATGTTGATTTATAAATGTATTAGCCTAGAATAATGTACTTTTATCAACATGTCCATAGTTTTTGTACTATTATCTAACATAAACGGCATTGACCAATGGATAATGAACACTATGAATATTGTAATTGGATTTTTTATAACGAATACAGGATAATACCGCATCAAATTTTATCGCCAACAAAGAACCAATCAGGAAGAGTACATTGATATCAACAGCAAACCTCACCATTCAATTTGGCGCCAAGCCATTATTTGAAAATGTTTCAGTCAAGTTTAGTGATGAAAACCGCTATGGTCTCATTGGAGCCAATGGCTGCGGTAAGTCAACTTTTATGAAAATTCTCGGTGGTGATCTGGATGCAACCAGTGGTACGGTGACAACGACAACCGGTGAACGTGTTGGCAAACTACGCCAGGATCAATTTGCCTATGAAGAATACAGTGTTATAGATACCGTTATCATGGGCCATGAAGAACTTTGGAAAGTCAAAGAAGAACGCGACAAAATATATGCTAACCCGGACATGAGTGAAGAAGATGGAATGCGGGTCGCTGATTTGGAAGTTCAGTTTGGTGAAATGGATGGGTATACTGCTGAGTCCAGAGCCGGGGAGCTTTTACTGGGCGTTGGTATTCCTGTTGACCAGCATTTTGGTCCGATGTCTGCCATTGCACCGGGTTTTAAATTGCGAGTCTTATTATCACAGGTACTATTTTCTGAGCCTGATATTATGCTGTTGGATGAGCCGACCAACAATCTGGATATTAATACTATTCGCTGGCTGGAAGACATCCTTAATGAGCGTAATTGTACTATGATTATTATTTCTCATGATCGCCACTTCCTCAATAGTGTCTGTACACATATGGCTGATCTGGATTATGGTTCAATAAATATCTATCCAGGTAACTATGATGAATATATGCTGGCTGCAACTCAGGCCAGAGAGCGTCAATTGAATTCTAATGAGAAAAAGAAAGTCGAAATGGCTGATCTGCAAAAATTCGTTGAACGTTTTTCTGCTAATGCTTCTAAGGCAAAACAGGCGACTTCCCGTCGTAAACGTTTAGAAAAAATTCAGCTGGATGATATTAAAGTTTCTTCCAGAAAGAATCCATTCATTCGCTTTGAACAAGCTAAAAAATTGTATCGAAATGCCTTTGAAATCGAAAATCTCAGTAATGGTTATGATGAGCTCTTATTTGAAAAAATAGATATGCTGGTTGAAGTGGGAGAACGCATTGCTATTATCGGTGCTAATGGTATCGGCAAGACAACCCTATTAAGAACCCTGATTCATGATCTTGAAGCCAAATCAGGTCGTATTAAATTCTCAGAAAATGCAGATATCGGTTATTATCCTCAGGAACATATTGATGAATTTGCAGCGGAAATGACTTTATTTGACTGGATGGATCAATGGGGTCAGGAAAGTGATGATGATCAAGTCATTCGTGGTATTCTTGGCCGTTTACTGTTCTCTCGTGATGATACTGAAAAATCAGTTAAAGTCCTCTCAGGTGGTGAAATGGGACGTATGGTTTATGGTAAATTGATGTTGGAAAAACCAAATCTTCTATTTATGGATGAGCCGACAAACCATATGGATATGGAATCCATTGAGTCACTGAATATGGCACTGGATACTTATCAAGGTACTCTTGTTTTTGTCAGCCATGACCGTGAATTCGTGTCTTCTCTGGCGACTCGCATTATAGAAATCAAAGAGGGTAGTATTATTGATTTCAAAGGCACCTATGATGAATATCTGTCTAGTCAGGGAATTGATGAATAAATTGGATTTATGTTGTATTACCATAATGCTGGTTTATGAGCATAGTGGTGATTGATTATGTTTTAAAATCAAGAGAAAAAGAAGGGGGCGTTCGGACTAAGTGCTGAGTCTGCCGATTGCACCCGACACTGATTCGTCTAACTGGGGACGCTTCTAGCCCGTCCATGGGTCGCTTGACAGAAAACGTCCGTGTTTTCTGACACCCCAGTTAGATGAACCAGTCTCGCGTACACTCTTCTACCTCAGTTGTCCTCACTGGTGCTGTCTAAAAGCAAAGGAAAAGCAAGAGCAAGTGTAGTCAGGTAATAAAGTGTTATGCCGAGGGAACTCCACGAATTTTTTAAGCAATATGCTTTAGAGTGATGCGCTATCATGACCAATATCTCCTATGTTTTATTATAAAGTGACTATCGCCTATAAAGGCACTGCTTATTCTGGCTGGCAAGCACAAGCTTTTGATCATACCCATGAAAAAAATCCCACGGTTCAGGGGGTTGTCCAAAAGGCGCTGAATAAAGTCACTAAATATCAAGCGTTTTCTTTATCGGGTGCCAGTCGTACCGATGCAGGTGTGCATGCCATGAGCCAATTAGCAAGAATTGCTTTAGAACATGAGATCCCAGCAAAACGTTTACAAATGGCTATGAACGCTCAACTTCCTGATGATGTTCAACTGATGCATTGTGAGCCATGTAGCCAGCAGTTTAATCCACATACCATTTCAAGTGTAAAAGAATATCATTATTACTTTTCTCTTTCTCAGCTGACGAATCCTGTGTTTAACGATATTATTGGCTGTGAACTAGGCCATCCTCTTGATAAATTTTCACATCAGGAACGATTTGAGAAAATGACAGAGGCCTGTCGGTTATTTATTGGAACTCATGATTTTCAAAACTATTGTAATAAAGATAAAAAAACAGTTTCGACGGTGCGAACAGTGACCGAATGTGATATTTATTCTGCTAATTTTTCACCGCTAGGTAAAAATATTTATTACATTAAAATTTGTAGCAATGGCTTTTTACGCTACATGGTACGCTTTATTGTAGGGGCATTATTTGAAGTTTTTAAAGGCAGAGTTGAATTAGAAGATATTTCTAATTACCTAAACAGTTATCAACAAAAAAAATTAAGCTTAAAAGCAAAATCTAAAGGTCTTCATCTGATTAGTATAACGGCTAAGTAGTACATTTAATAAAACATCAATAGCAGGAGTTTAATCTAATAGTGTCGATTTATTTAACACTATTTAACATTTTTTTTTGAGATGTAGATATTAACCCGAATGAAAATAAGTACAGTTCCAGCTAAAAGATTATGATATCCCCCAGAAGTTAATAAATACCATTATTTTTGTAAGTGTATTGATGATTTGTTCTATTTAACAGTATCTTCTGTAGGTAAAAATAGACGTCAGTTTTTTTTACATAAATACCTTTTATGCCAGTAGTGAATGAATAAATCTCACTAGTCTATAATGATTTATATTTTTTTATTTGAATGTTATTAGATAGATCCCAGGTATGACAAGGGGTGCAAGCCAATTAATATTTATTAAGAAAAGATTCTAATTGCCCATTCTTAATGTGGCATTATAATTGCTTAATAATGTTGACAAAATTCTATAATAATATAAGCATACATTTTTTGGAGATTGAATCGATTATGAATACATTTAAACTTATCAGCACAGCTTCTTTATTAGTTTTTTCGATGTCAACACAGGCCTCATCTATCTTTTTTGGTGAAGATTTAAACCCTAATGGTTCTCAGGCAAATAGTATGGCTGCTAGCACTTCTTTTCAGTCAAACTTAACTGGTGTTGGCACTGAAGACTTTGAATCTTTTGCTCCAAACACATCAGGACCAATAGCAATTGATTTTGGAGTTGCAGGTACTGCTACACTTTCTGGCAACGGAGACATTGGCAGTGGTGGTGGTAGCGGTAGATTTGCAACTTCTGGTACACAATATTGGGAAACAAATGATGATTTTGTGATTGATTTTAGTGTTGCTGTTGTTGCCTTTGGCTTTTTTGGAACTGATATTGGGGATTTTGGAGGTCAAATTACTTTGGACTTCTTAAGTGGCGGAACGACTCAATTTACTGTTGACAATACAGTAAGTGCTCCTGATGGCTCACTACTATTCTGGGGAGTTATTGATGAGGCTAACCCTTTTACTCGAATTACTTTTGGTAATACCAATTCTTCAGATTGGTTTGGTTTTGATGATATGACTATTGGTGTTGCGTCACAAGTTGTACCTACTAATCCTGTTCCAGTACCTGCAACTCTTGCTTTGTTTGGTTTAGGTTTAGCCGGATTAGGTTTTGCTAGAAAGAAAGCACAGAAATAAATTTTTTTAAGTTATTTCAATTTGTTGCTTTAAAAGCCTCAGAGGATTCTGGGGCTTTTTTTTGCTTAGGGATATTACAGGACACAACTCCATTTCAGTCATAGATCAGGCAAAAATCTAAAACAAATCATCTGTTATACTCATAATTTTATTGTTGTACAAATAAAGAATGCTCTCTGTTTTTATTATGATTAAACTGAGTTAATCAATGCCAACTCCAAGAAACCAACAAATCAGCCTTTCTGATACTGTTTTAAGAAATTCCAAAAAAGGAAATAATGCAGGCAATAAATTTTTGGGACGTAGTTTTTTTCCAAAATGTAGAACTATAATAAATATCACCTAACCAAAATTCATCGATGGTAAAAAAATGCTCCGCTGATTTTGGTGTTGGAGTGGAATGAGCATATGGCCAGAATTCAAATTGTGGGTGGCCTTAATTGTTCCCCTTTGCTAATCATTCCTATAAAAACAACAAACAATTTCAGTATTGCTATACCATATTGTTATAGCAAATTTATCTGTTTGAATAATAATTAATTTTAATAATTTTGCACTTGTTTTTCCAAGGTTTTCACATGATTCACTAAAACCCTTCATATTTTGATCTATATTATTCTTATACCTTTTTAATCTTAAAAGATATGTATGTTGCAATTCTTCTGTTTTAGTTTCATCAGTATCTGTATGTGAGACGACATTTATCTCTGCTGCATTTTGTATTATTTTTTTAACATCAGACACTACTCTCAATATTGGGCTATTATCATCAACTCGCTCAAGTAAGTCATTTAACAACACGTTTGTATTATTATTTAACATGCTTAACACCTGCCCCTTTAATAACTCTCTGCAATAACACTTCTTTTTCACTAGGTAAAAATGGAACAGATGGTTTTATCCTATTACTAGGTGGTACAGTTTTTGTTAAAATAACACCTATCCCAGAATCATTTGTTGCAAAATCTCTAGCAACATTAGCATTAGTAGTCCATGAAGATAAGTTACTGTTCGCTGTACGGCCTGCACTGTGCGCATTAGCATTTAAATGTCCTGCAGTGCCTCCTCGTGGTTGCACAAGTCCTTTGAGAGCATCATCATAAGCAGGATGAGCTTGATCAACACCTCTAATTAATGTTGCTACCTTGCTTGCACCACCAACCTCCTTAGGCACCGTAACAACACTGCTTCTACCCAGGTAAACCGATGCCCCATTGTAGAAGTAATTGCAGTAAAAATATACTCGGGGCTTGTGACCGCATCAGTAATGTAACCCAGGCTTTTCTCTTCATCGGCATACAGTGCCGCAGAGCCAATGTCAAAACTCCACTGAGGTGATAATAAGAATAACCCCCGGGTTGATAATGAACCGGCTTTATACGCTTCAAACTCTTTTGGCTCAAAAATTAATACCGGACGATTGCCCTGACTTTTATTAACAACCGTATAACTGACCACCTCGTTGTCTTCGTTATAATTAATGACCACGGATGATTCGGGTAATTCGGGGACTTCTTCAACGAATTCATTACGTACCCCGGCCATGTGCTGTAATTGCTGACAGTTGGATGAATTTTGGTTATGACAAGCCGTGAGCTTTTCAATAAAATCATCATAATGCATTTGCCGGTTAAACTGGTCCGCAGTCCCGGCAATGTGCATGCCCACCTGAGCTTTTTCACCGGTCAGTTGCGCGGTAACCCCGCCCACAATGGTGGCTAATTGTTGATGCAGCTGGTTTTTCAGCTGCTGGTTGATTTGTTGATTGGCAAGATTTAGGCTATTGGTACTTGAAGGCGCCAGCTTTTCCGTTAATGCCCCCGCTAATGCCTGACTGGCCCCGGCCACCAGAGCCCCGGTTTTAAAATCACTGCCGGTGGCCTGTGCCATCAACCCGCCGGCAATGGCGTGCAGGGCTACTTTATAGGCGCCGCCTTCGGCCCACTGGCTGACCTGACTTTGCCAATAAAGTTGCTTGTCCTGATTGCCGCTATTGCTGGCAATCTGGTGCTGTTTGAGTGCCTGGGTGAGTTGCTTCTGGGCAATATCCCCCACCACCTGAAACGCAAACTGGCTTAAGCTCTGGTTGATGTCCTGCCCCGTCAGTGTCGCACTGCCGGCGTACAGACCCGCTTTAAGTATCAGTGCACTGGGATTGATGCCTTGCAGGGACTGGCTCAGTGATGAGGTGATTGTGGGGTTGGCGGCTATGTCAGTACTGATATTAGCTAAGGACTGACCGGGCAGCCATTGGTCGATTTGACTGCTGCCCAGTTGTACTAAGCCAACGCTCAAATTGTGGGTGGTTTTAACTACCCTGGCTGTAGTGCATAAAAGAAGGGATTTGAAGATGGGAGATATTCAAAAACAACCGCAAATATAGCTCCTACAGCCCTGCGATAGCAGGATTTGTTTTTTACGGATAGATATTCACAACTATACTTTTCTATTAATCGAAACTACATCCTGGCATAAAATATCAATTACAATTTCTCCACTATCTAAACTTAACCACTTTAAATCACCATTTCCAGGTAAGTAAAGACCCGTATTTCCAGAAAAACTATAATTATGCTCCTGTAACCAATCTTTCAAATGCTTCCTTTCCACTACAATACAATTGACTTCTCCAATATAGCAGGCAAACCCTTCATCATCTTCAAAAGTATTTTGCATATTAAGCATGCATACACCACAACACTGTAAATCAATCAACGGTTGTAAATCATACATATCTAAAAAACTTAGATTAATATTTCTACCATCAATAGAAAATTTAACTGCACCTAAATTCACGTCTGATAATAAGCTCATTTATAAACCTAGCGCCTTGATTTTATAGGACCGTTAAATGGTTCTACGAAATGGTTAGTTTGATGTGATTGATTTCCAAAACCTCCGGGCAAACGATTTCCATCATAATCAAGTCTAACCTGTCCTTTGCCTAAATTGGTATTGTTCGGATCTTTCCATACTCTTTGTGTAAGAATAACTTCACCTGAAGGTTTTACATCAACTTTTAAACCATCTGGACCTTTATAGGTTGTATAACCATTCTCATTACTCTTTGATTTTAAATTGAAGCCTTTGCTGATTAAATCAGAATGTAAGGCTTCACGTGTTTTCGGTACTTCACTCTTTACAACAACACTGCCCCCAGGCACTTTCCCTGAGTTCTTAAGCACAGACTTCCCAGTCACACCCAGTCCAGAGCCCTCAAGCGCCACCTCACCTGCAACAAGACCCAACTCGTTAACACATAAAACGGGATTAAGCAGACAGCTGTCCATGGCAGTCAAGGCATAGGGTGCTACGGCATAGGCCGCAAGACTTGCAGCCAATACTTTGGCAACCGGTGCACCGGCGCTGTTATTACGGGTTTCTACTTCCTGTGGTGTTAAACCTGAACCACTGTAGAGCTGAGCATTGGCAAAAGTCTGAGGATTATTGTATACCACATCCCAATTAATATCAGAGGTTTTATAATCCTCGGGTGTTACATCAATAAAATTGTGCCCCAGATAGCTGATGGCCAGCTCATCTTGTCGGTAGCCATCGTCAATCGTCGTCTGCTTATCTGCAACACGTGTCATGGTACGGATAAGACGTGCTTCTGCCTGAGCCTCAGTAAGAATGATACCTCTTTGTTTTGCAAAGCGTTGAAAGCCTTCTGCCTGTGCTTTTATTGCATCCACTTCTCTTTGATGCAACTGTCGATTAAAGGCATCGGCAGTCCCGGCAATGTGCATGCCCACCTGAGCTTTTTCACCGCTCAGTTGCGCCGTCACCCCGCCCACAATAGTGGCTAGTTGTTGATGCAGCTGGTGCGTTTACATTTGAAGCTCCAGTACTTACACTCTTTGCAACATCAGAGGATCGTTACTTCAGCCACTTTCTTCATACCCTCATACATCTCGAATATTTTTCCACTAACGAGTCGATCCTCTGGAGCATTTTCAACTAGAAATCTAGCTTTACCTCGAGACGGATTGCCTTGTTTAGCAGGGGGTTCTGTAAATTCTAATACTATGCTCCAAGCTTCCTTTTCCCAAGTTTCTTCATCTTCTTCAAATTTAGCTGCTGTACTGTAACGCAAAGTATCGGGGAGTATTATAGCCTTAGATTCAAGCCATGTAACAAGCACTTCGACAATCATGCACATCATTTCACCTCCTTGATTATGGCATCTTGAAGCTGATTCAGTTCACCGTATCTAGCTGGTCCTATTCCATCTAAGCGTTCCCATCGCTTCAATCCATCGGCAATATTTTTTGGTAATTGTATTTCTACTATTCGAGAGTTACCAAAAGCATCTCCCCATTTCTTCGCATCATCAGCACTCTCAGCGAAGAACTTTCCTCCGAGGGAATTAGGCCCAGCTTCAAACCTTCCGGTCTTTTGAATTTGCTTAAGTTCAGCTTCACTTACAGAACGATAGAGCTTTGTACTCTTCGCAGCATTACCAGCACGAGCAGTTACCTTTTTAACTACCTGCCCCGTCCCCGCTTTACCACCAGGCATTAAATCAATCGAAGCCAGTGTAAAAAAACCAAGTGCACTTAAATACTCACCTTGCTCAGCACTTAAGCGTGACTCATTGAGCAAGACAATTGTTGAGGCTAATTCCTGTGCAATGGGTTCATAAAACTCAAGAGTGTTTAATGCACCCACAGGACTGATACAGACATCAGGGCAGTCTTTAGCATTGTAAATCGACATGGCTGCATTATCAATACCGTGCTCTTGCCAGTAATCCGGTGAAAATTTGGCCAGGACTTTACTTGAGTCCACGGAGCTAAAAACATCTGACCAGGCATCTTTACCTGTCCAGCCACCATCATAGACAAATAAATTGTTTTCCTGTTGTGCTTTAAAATGCAAATAAACGGGACTGTCCTGTCTGGCTAATTGCTCTCCATGTCGTTTAAGTTGTCCCAGCTGCTGAGTTTGCTCACTATCACTATCAATACCGGCATTACAATGTGTTAAGTAACAAACAACGGCATACGCATCATAACGGGCATTTTGTTTTTCGAGTGATGTTAATGAGGTGTCTTGTTTGATTTGTTGAAGTTGTTCAGCCAGGGCTTGTGCTTCACCTTCGTGCAACTGGCGATTCAAGGCATCGGCAGTCCCGGCAATGTTCATGCCCACCTGAGCTTTTTCACTGCTCAGTTGTGCCGTCACCCCGCCCACAATAGTGGCTAATTGTTGATGCAGCTGATTTTCAAGATTTCAGTGCTGTTGCAATATCTAATCAGTTAACTTATAGAAAACTGCTGTTTCCAATTATTAATCACTTCATCACAACACGGACATAGTTCGGGCCATTTTTTACAAATACTTGAATAACAATCATGTATTTCATCATAAGAATCAAAGGGGAAGGTTTCTGATATATAAAGTGCCACCTCAACTTCTTTTTTATTCTCAGAGAAAAGCCATTTACGTCTTACTTCTTCTATTTCCTTACCATTGTCATCTAAGTACCAAATCAATTGATCAAAAATATCTGATAATGTTGGTAATGGTAAACTAGCAACATATTTCTTTAAAAGAAATGTCATAACATCAAGCATTGAAGTCATAGAATGAACTCATTTTATTGTCTAATATTGGTGGTTGTAGAGTTTGAAGTGTTTAGTGCTCCTTCAGTTGTTGCCCTTTGTACTCCAAACTGATGAGCAGGATCTAATGACCCGGTGTCAATCTTTTTAAATCCAGCATCAGCTGGACTTAGTGGTTGAGCAAATTTGTTTCTAGCAGTGCCACTGACCTTTAAAATTGAGCCAGGCTGCAATATTCCAATATGCATTCACTCTCAGGAGATAGCTTTAGTCCAAATTTCTTCAAATTCCTGCTTATTTATATCAGTAGGTTCGAATTGAGCATCTCCAGAAATTTCACTTAATGCTGGCACTGGTAATTCACCAAGTGCAGTCATACCAGTAGATTTCTTATCGTAAGCATAAGTACTGCTCCCATCAGAAAAACACTCAACTTTTCTAATCTCGTAGCGATCAGATGATAACTCACTATACATAACGGAAGGGTATTCTTTAGAGTTATGTTTCCAAGCAACTTTAATATATTCCATTCTAATTACTCCCTGATCCAATGATTCGTTTAGAAATATCAAGTGGAACATTATTTGGAACAATAAATACACCATTTCGCCCTTTGGTAATATTTAAATCTGTTACATCAATTTCAATATAATTTTTAAATTTATTTCCTTGGAATGGAATTCCAATAAAGTCATGAGATAATTCTGCATTTGTTCTGGAACCTGGGATAGTATCGGATAGGTATTGCCCATCACCATATTGAGCATCTTTAGGGTTATTTGCCTTAAGTGATGGGTTAAGCTTTTTCGAGGTTAAAATCCCATCCAATCCTGCATCATCAGTATAATGGAATAAGCTCTTTGGTTCCTTTACAACAACACTGCCCCCAGGCACTTTCCCCGAGCCCTTAAGTGCAGACTTTCCAGTCACACCCAGCCCAGAGCCTTCAAGCGCTACTTCACCCGCAACAAGACCCAGCTCGTTAACACATAAAACGGGATTAAGCAGACAGCTGTCCATGGCAGTCAAGGCATAGGGTGCTACGGCATAGGCCGCAAGACTCGCAGCTAATACTTTGGCAACGGTGGCACCGGCGCTGTTATTACGAGCATTTACTTCCTGTGGTGTTAAACCTGAACCACTGTAGAGCTGAGCATTGGCAAAAGTCTGAGGATTATTGTATACCACATCCCAATTAATATCAGAGGTTTTATAATCCTCGGGTGTTACATCAATAAAATTGTGCCCCAGATAGCTGATGGCCAGCTCATCTTGTCGGTAGCCATCGTCAATCGTCGTCTGCTTATCTGCAACACGTGTCATGGTACGGATAAGACGTGCTTCTGCCTGAGCCTCAGTAAGAATGACGCCTCTTTGTTTTGCAAAACGTTGAAAGCCTTCTGCCTGTGCTTTTATTGCATCCACTTCTCTTTGATGCAACTGTCGATTAAAGGCATCGGCAGTCCCGGCAATGTGCATGCCTACCTGAGCTTTTTCACCGCTCAGTTGCGCCGTCACCCCGCCCACAATGGTGGCTAGTTGTTGATGCAGCTGGTTTTTTAGCTGCTGGTTGATTTGTTGATTGGCAAGGTTTAGGCTGTTGGTACTTGAAGGTGCCAGCTTTTGGGTTAATGCTCCCGCTAATGCCTGACTGGCCCCGGCCACCAGAGCCCCGGTTTTAAAATCACTGCCGGTGGCCTGTGCCATTAATCCGCCGGCAATGGTGTACAGGGCCTGCTTTAATATTAGTGCACTGGGATTTATGCCTTGCAGGGACTGACCTGGGCAGCCATTGGTCGATTTGACTGCTGCCCAGTTGAACTAAGCCAGAATTTAAATTGTGGGTGGCCTTAACTACATTACCTCCATATTCTTTAACAACTCGGTTTGAATCACGGAAAGATTGTCCTGCACCTTGTCCCGCAATCGTAGTTCCTTTTTCTCCAAGTTGCTGTTGACTTCCTAACTGCTTATTTAACTTAAGACCATTAGCGGGACTCCTTGCCCCCTTTGCAACAATACTGCATCGCACTACATCATACTGGTAGCCCGCTCCAAATTACGGAGATACCGGAGGATACTCGTCACCTAAAATCTAGGGGTACATCTTTCAATTGCTCATCTGCACTCCAATTGTTAGGTCTTTCATCGCTATCCTCCCAGTTTGCTCCGCCTTCTAACCACTTTTCCCGATAGGTACTAACGCCGTTTACTGAAGAGTCTTCATATCCAAACTCGACCCCACAACAAGAGCAAATTTCATAATTGGGTGACTTTCCATCTTCACCCCATGGTGGATCTAACTGCATTAAACCACACACACGGCAAACCATTTTGTCATTATTATTGGGCATTGAAGTACTCCAGATTTGTACGATATCCGTGCTGCGATGGGTCAGGCTTAAACATAGTCCGAGGGGTTCCATCCTTCGTCATAATACCAAATGTATTAGATTTCTCGTGATATCGTAATACATCTCCATTCGAACGAGTTCTTGTCAAAGAGCCTTTCGGTGGGCTGTTCATGAAGCTCTTAGTAGCTTCAACATATTGTTTGGCGTTCTTGAACTCAGGAAATTCTGAACCATGTTTCTTCCAATGCCCAAAAGCGTTTTGAACACCAGTCTTTTTCTTAGTTGCCGTCCACAGTGCCCCCTTTGCAACATCACTCCCCCCAGCACGAGCCGTTACCTTTTTAACTACCTGTCCCGTCCCTACTTTACCACCTGGCGTTAAATCAATCGAAGCCAGTGTAAAAAAACCGAGTGCACTTAAATACTCACCTTGCTCAGCACTTAAGCGTGACTCATTGAGCAAGACAATCGTTGAGGCTAATTCCTGTGCAATGGGTTCATAAAACTCAAGAGTGTTTAATGCACCCACAGGACTGATACAGACATCAGGGCAGTCTTTAGCATTGTAAATCGACATGGCTGCATTATCAATACCGTGCTCTTGCCAGTAATCCGGTGAAAATTTGGCCAGGACTTTACTTGAGTCCACGGAGCTAAAAACATCTGACCAGGCATCTTTACCTGTCCAGCCACCATCATAGACAAATAAATTGTTTTCCTGTTGTGCTTTAAAATGCAAATAAACGGGACTGTCCTGTCTGGCTAATTGCTCTCCATGTCGTTTAAGTTGTCCCAGCTGCTGAGTTTGCTCAGTATCACTGTCAATACCGGCATTACAATGTGTTAAGTAACAAACAACGGCATACGCATCATAACGGGCATTTTGTTTTTCGAGTGATGTTAAGGAGGCGTCCTGTTTGATTTGTTGAAGTTGTTCAGCCAGGGCTTGTGCTTCATCTTCGTGCAACTGGCGATTAAAGGCATCGGCAGTCCCGGCAATGTTCATGCCTACCTGAGCTTTTTCACCGGTCAGTTGCGCGGTAACCCCGCCCACAATGGTGGCTAATTGTTGATGCAGCTGGTTTTTCAGCTGCTGGTTGATTTGTTGATTGGCAAGATTTAGGCTATTGGTACTTGAGGGCGCCAGCTTTTCCGTTAATGCCCCCGCTAATGCCTGACTGGCCCCGGCCACCAGAGCGCCGGTTTTAAAATCACTGCCGGTGGCCTGTGCCATTAATCCGCCGGCAATGGTGTACAGGGCCTGCTTTAATATTAGTGCACTGGGATTTATGCCTTGCAGGGACTGACCTGGGCAGCCATTGGTCGATTTGACTGCTGCCCAGTTGAACTAAGCCAGAATTCAAATTATGGGTGGCCTTAATTGTTCTTTTATTGCTGGTTCAAACTGAGCAAGTGTTTCAGAGTTCTTCTTTGTGCTATTAATACCGAAGTCTAAAGCATGCTTGAACTTCTTATCAAGCTGCTTGATAATTGCACAATCAGAAGCGTGTTCAGATGAAGTTGTAAAGTATTTTCCTTCTGCCGATCCACGATTAATAAGTTGCTAGGTTGCCCGAATATTTGCGAGTTCATCTGGTTCAACAACTCGATAAAGATCAACAAAATCATCTCCGCTCTTTGCAATATTAAATTATCACTGTGTAAGCCTACTCCTCAACTTTTCTACAACTTGCATCATTGCCACAAGAGGGTCAATTTCATCCTGCGAATATATGCTGCACGAAGCCATATCTTCAGGATAATCAAAATTCGCATAAACCTCTTGTAGTCTATCAAGCTTGGTCTGCTGGTTCTCATCTGACTCTGCAATATTAAGAAGATAAGCCAATCGCCATTTATCAAGAGCAGCAGAGTTTTTAGCCTGTTCAACCTGATTCGAAATCATGTCTAATAGTTCATCATTGCCCAAAGATTCACCACCTGCGATTATCGCAATATCCTCATTATCACTTCCGTTGATGAGAAGATCGACTGCATAATCAATAACATCCTTCCGACTTACCCATCCTTTTCTAAACCCGAAAAGAATAGTGGGCCAACACAATAGCCCTAAATTTATCATTATCTTAATCGGTGACATGACAATGCTCCCTATTTCTTCGGAATTTGGTTAGGCAGGCCAGTGACAGTACCGCCGGGTATGAATCTTCGATGTGTGACATTACCTTGATCAATAATCCACTCAAAGACTCCATCACGCCCATTGTTACTGCCTGTGATCTGCCTTAATTTAGATGTTCGAACAACTTTACCGCTAGGTCCTTTGGTTGGTATGTCAAACTTGGCGGCATAGCCAGCATAGTTATTAATGATGTCATTGAACCCATGTTGACCATCAGGGAGTTTGTTAGCACTTCCAGTGCGAGGCTTGCCAATTGCAGAGTTATCTACTCTCTTTGCAACATCAAGTTAGCCTTTTTAAAGCCTTCTTTGCACTTGCGAGTAATTCTTTATCATCTAGATCTTCACCATCACGTAAATCAGGATCACCACAGTAAGCATCTATATCTGAAAATAAGTTATTTAGAACATCGTAAATATCTTCTGGCAAACCATCCATCTCATCCTTAAACATTTCCAAGTACAACATTTCAAACTGAGATGCTGTTATTTCATCCAATACAAACTGTGTTATAAGTAGTATATATTTCTCAATCGTACTCATAGCTTCCCATCCTTGAGTACATGATGAAGCTGTTGTGGATTGAGTTTCCAACCACTTAAAAAGCTACCATTGGGTTTCTGAAGAACAGTTAAACCTGAATTAGGATTAGTGTAAAACGTAACTGGACTCCCCCTATAAATACCTGATATTTGTTTAGTTTCTGATGAGTTTAAGTGTTTTTGAATTGCTTGATTGAATTTCAGTGCATTAGCTGAATTGTAATTGCCTGATACACCAAAATCACCCGCATGTTTAAATTTCTTCTGTAGTTGTTTTGCTGTTGCTGGAGCAACATTACTAAATGCACCTGTACCCGTTGCAACACCACTCCCCTTAGGTATCGTAACAATACTATCACCAGCACGAGCAGTTACCTTTTTAACTACCTGACCTGCCCCCGCTTTACCACCCGGCGTTAAATCAATCGAAGCCAGTGTAAAAAAGCCGAATGCACTTAAATACTCACCTTGCTCAGCACTTAAGCGTGACTCATTGAGCAAGACAATTGTTGAGGCTAATTCCTGTGCAATGGGTTCATAAAACTCAAGAGTGTTTAATGCACCCACAGGACTGATACAGACATCAGGGCAGTCTTTAGCATTGTAAATCGACATGGCTGCATTATCAATACCGTGCTCTTGCCAGTAATCCGGTGAAAACCTGGCCAGGACTTTACTTGAGTCCGCTGAGCTAAAAACATCTGATTAGGCATCCTTACCTGTTTCAAAACCTTATCCAGCTTTCCCTCAAGGTCTTAGCTTTTACCCAATTAATGGGTACTCTTAACTATCGTTTAATTATCGTCTCACTCTGTTTGCAACATTAGTACTTTATTTTTTTTCTCTAACCCAGTCACTAACAGGTTTTCCTTTTAATTTTGAGATATTACAAATAATTCCATGATCGTTATCAATGACTGCATTATTATTTAATGGAAAATCTTCAATAAATTTCTTTAGTAATTCATCTCCTCTCCATTCAATTAGATAAGGAACGGGATTATGTACAAGAGACCTAACTAATTGTTCTTCATCTTTGTCATAATCATTAAACACTTCATCATACCTATAAACACTAATCCAAGAGTTTGATGTTTCAACAACGAATTGGCCTCTATCTGATACACCCATTTCCATTAAGAACATCCACATCTCTGGCTTCCATTTTTTCTTATTGGTAAACAACACTACAGAATTCATGGCTTAACCACATCAATCAAAAGTTGAAGATCATTAGTTGAGGTACTATTTTTTAAAATAGATTGCTTCAGGTCTGGACCATAGCCAATTGTTGGCAAGCCTGTCGCATGCTCAGTCCTCTGAAGCTGACTTGTCATTCCTTTTCCACCACCAGACTTAACCTGGATTACAGCGTTTTTAAGCAAAATATCTGCATCCGTAACCATATCTCCAGCGGAATTACGAACAGGAACATTAACACCCACTACATGCCCTGGATATGCTTTTTCAATAGCATTAGCGACACTTGAGACATGTTTGTCAGGAGAGCTAAATGATGCTCCTTTTGCAATATCACCCCCCTGAGGTATCGTAACAACACTGCCCCCAGGCACTTTCCCCGAGTTCTTAAGCGCAGACTTTCCAGTCACACCCAGCCCAGAGCCCTCAAGCGCCACCTCACCGGCAACAAGACCCAGCTCGTTAACACATAAAACGGGATTAAGCAGACAGCTGTCCATGGCAGTCAAGGCATAGGGTGCTACGGCATAGGCCGCAAGACTCGCAGCTAATACTTTGGCAACCGGTGCACCGGCGCTGTTATTACGGGTTTCTACTTCCTGTGGTGTTAAACCTGAACCACTGTAGAGCTGAGCATTGGCAAAAGTCTGAGGATTATTGTATACCACATCCCAATTAATATCAGAGGTTTTATAATCCTCGGGTGTTACATCAATAAAATTGTGCCCCAGATAGCTGATGGCCAGCTCATCTTGTCGGTAGCCATCGTCAATCGTCGTCTGCTTATCTGCAACACGTGTCATGGTACGGATAAGACGTGCTTCTGCCTGAGCCTCAGTAAGAATGACGCCTCTTTGTTTTGCAAAACGTTGAAAGCCTTCTGCATGTGCTTTTATTGCATCCACTTCTCTTTGATGCAACTGTCGATTAAAGGCATCGGCAGTCCCGGCAATACGCATGCCCACCTGAGCTTTTTCACCGCTCAGTTGCGCGGTCACCCCGCCCACAATGGTGGCTAGTTGTTGATGCAGCTGGTTTTTCAGCTGCTGGTTGAGTTGTTGATTGGCAAGATTTAGACTGTTGGTCTCTGAAGGGGCCAGCTTTTCGGTTAATGCCCCCGCTAATGCCTGACTGGCCCCTGCGACCAGAGCCTCGGTTTTAAAATTACTGCCGGTGGCCTTAACTACCTCAAGAATATTTTATTCAGGGATAACATGGAAGAATGTCGGGGACTGATTGCTTACATATTGCGGTTGTTTTTGAAGAGGTAATTAAGACCATCAATTGATATATAACAAATCAAAAGCGTGGTAGTTATTAACAGGCCACCCAGTAGTTATAACTATCTGGCTGTCTTGAATCACTTCAATGATTTTATTGCTCACGATTCCCGGTACTATGGAAAAAAGTAATTCAGGATATTCGGGGAAAAATGGATGTGCTAAATGAGCTACCTAAGATTGGTAAAATGGTGGTAGAGCTGAATGACGAAGCTGTTAAAGAACTATTGCTCTATTCCTACCGGATTATTTATGAAATCAGATCAAAACTCTTTGAAGTACGGGCAGTGTCCATAAGCGGCAGGATCTACAGCCAGAAGAGATTTTGAGGAAGTAGTACTCCCATCTAAATATCTTGTTTGTAAAAGTATAAATTACAGTAAGAATGATCTAATTTAGCAATTACCCCTTGTTCTATGGCGTATTCAAAATCTTTTTTTAGCTGTTCAGTATCTTTATATTGAGGGTATTTATTTGATTGGCTTGAAACGTATTGGGTTAAACGCCATAAATCAAACCCATCACTATGATTATCAGGACCAAAGTCAAAATTAACCTCATCTTCAGGAAAAATCAAAAAACAACCAACTCCATGGAATTGGTACTCAACATCACTAGAAAGTCTTTATCTAACAAAGCAACCACTCCCCATGAGGGAATGGCTAAGGTCAGTATTATTAACAGAAAGACTCGGATCACTTTGTATATTGTCTCTCGAAATCAGAAATATAACCCTCAATTGGCTTTGCTGTTCCAGTCAAATGTACACATCCATTATTTTTATCAACTATAAATGGGGCATTACCTGCTAGCATGTATTTGAAGCCTCCTGTTTCTAAATAATCTTTTGAATTGTAAAAAAACACCCAACCAAAAGGTTTTTCTAGGGTTTCTTTTTCGACGAGTTGCAAGGACTCTCCAACCTCTAGCTCCAACCTCAATAGATATTCATTCGCAATTTCTCTGGCGTCATCTGCTGAAATCGTATTCATCGCTAGTTCGTCCTTAATAGGTGTAAACTTTGAAAACCATCGAAGCTTGCTGCTTTTCCAGTCTGGCCATCCAAGAAGCGAATAGTCCCTTTTTGATTCACGACATTAAATACATGGCCTGTTTGACTGCCACGAGAACCAAAAACGATACCTCGGGCACCATTGCCTGCTTTCAACAATGAATTTTCAATTCCTGAACGAGAGATAGCAGACTCGAAACTACTACCAAAATACTTTTCTAGTGCTCTAATACTAGTTGGACTTCCTGGTAACGCAGAGGCTGCTCTACCGGTTAGAGTTGCATCAGTCGCTATTGAGCAATTGACGCAGTTTTGTGTTCCCTTAGTAGGGTTAACATTCCTTATCGAGCCAGCTGTTCCCTTTGCACCACCCCCCTGAGGTATCGCAACAACATTGCTTCTACCCAGGTAAGCCGATGCCCCCATTGTAGAAGTAATTGCAGTAAAAATATACTCAGGGCTTGTGACCGCATCAGTAATGTAACCCAGGCTTTTCTCTTCATCGGCATACAGTGCCGCAGAGCCAATGTCAAAACTCCACTGAGGTGATAATAAGAATAACCCCCGGGTTGATAATGAACCGGCTTTATACGCTTCAAACTCTTTTGGCTCAAAAATTAATACCGGACGATTGCCCTGACTTTTATTAACAACCGTATAACTGACCACCTCGTTGTCTTCGTTATAATTAATGACCACGGATGATTCGGGTAATTCGGGGACTTCTTCAACGAATTCATTACGTACCCCGGCCATGTGCTGTAATTGCTGACAGTCGGATGAATTTTGGTTATGACAAGCCGTGAGTTTTTCAATAAAATCATCATAATGCATTTGCCGGTTAAATTGGTCGGCAGTCCCGGCAATGTTCATGCCTACCTGAGCTTTTTCACCGGTCAGTTGCGCCGTAACCCCGCCCACAATGGTGGCTAATTGTTGATGCAACTGG
>JADGDG010000015.1 GCA_016744995.1 Gammaproteobacteria bacterium | reverse complement strand
ATGAATGCTCAGCAGAGCGGTTTTCTTGAGCAATTCGTGGTGCTCAAGGTGCTGCTCTTCACAGACAAAATCCAGCTTGAGGCAAAAGTGTTTGGAAAGATGTTCCTGCAGGTCAAATTGATAAACCCGGAGTTCATTAAACTGATCGGTCTGGTTGGCATTGGTTTGACTGAAAATAGTAAAATTAAAGCGGCTGGTATTGGCGTTGGCGTAGTGCATAACGTTCCCTGTCGAAATCTAAATCAGGCGCTTCCGTTGCCTGATGAGCTATTAGTATTTCTGGTTATATTCTAACTATATATAAAAACAACGAGGTTACATTTTCAGGATATCCAGAACTTCTTCTAATTCAGTTCTGAGTTGAGCAATGATCTGGTGACTGCGGGTCACATCCTCTTTGGATTCCTCACCTTCAAGTTTCTGGCGAGCACCACCAATCGTATAACCGTGCTCATAGAGCAGGCTGCGGATCTGGCGGATCATAATCACATCCTGACGCTGGTAATATCGTCTATTACCACGGCGTTTGACAGGTTTTAACTTGGGAAATTCTTGTTCCCAATAGCGAAGTACGTGAGGTTTAACATCGCATAGCTCACTGACCTCTCCAATTGTAAAATAGCGTTTTCCCGGAATAACGGGAAGTTCATTATTATTCGACGCTTCCAGCATATGCTTCTACCCGAGCCTTTAGTTTTTGTCCAGGTTTAAAAGTAACTACTCTGCGGGCAGAGATTGGGATCTCTTCCCCGGTTTTTGGATTACGACCAGGGCGCTCGCTTTTATCCCTGATATCAAAATTACCAAATCCAGATAACTTTATCTGTCCACCTGTTTCAAGAGCAATTCTCAGCTCTTCATAAAAAGCTTCAACAAACTCTTTTGCTTCGCGTTTGTTAAGCCCTAATTCATCAAATAATCTTTCTGCCATATCGGCTTTTGTCAGCGCCATCTTTTATCTCTTATTTTGTATCTTTTTTATACACTTTTTTATTCAACATTTTATTCAACATTAGTTGACAAAAGTTAGTCTCTAAGTCTAGCTCCATGCTGCTGATCCAGGTTGTTCAACACTACCTCGATCAAGGCATCAATTTCATCATCTTTTAATGTCCTGGATTGCTCCTGCACACTCAGGCTGACTGCCAGGCTCTTTTTGCCTGCATCAACACCCTCGCCAATGTACACATCAAATAGTTCCACACTAATATTGGTACCAGCATTATCAGTGTTCTCTTTGTCTTTTTGACTAAGAGTCTCCCCGGCTGTCCGACGAATACTGTTAATTATAGCAGATGATTCTATTTCGTCATCAACAATAATAGCAATATCTCGACGAATTGCAGGAAATTTCGATAATATTTTAAAATTTGGTACTTTTGCAGATGAAATTGCATCAAATTCCAGCTCAAAAAGTATGCTTGTACTTTTTACATCCAGTGCTTTTGCCACTCTGGGATGTAAAGTCCCCATCCAGCCAACCGGATGATTATCTTTATAAATTCTGGCTGATTGTCCAGGATGCAGTGCAGGATTTTGCTCTGCAGAAAAATGGTAACTCGATAAATTACCACCTAGACTCAAAAGTGCTTCAACGTCAGCTTTTAAATCATAAAAGTCAACAGCCTGAGTTTTCTCACCCCATTGTTCTGGGAAAGCACTGCCATTTATAATGCCGGCAATCATCACTTCCTGTAATAAATCACTCTTGCCCTGAACCTTATCCCGGCTCTTATTTTCAGTTTTAGAGCCATCCGTTTCAAAGGCACCCGGTACAAACCGCGAGCCCACTTCAAACAATCGAATACGATTTTGCTGACGGTTTTGGTTATAAACCAGTGCACCAATCAAACCAGTCCACAAACTGGTCCGCATAACGGATAAGTCTTCAGATATCGGATTAGTTAGTTTTATACCGGGGTTATCCGGAGTAATTAAATTTTGTGCTTTTGGCTCAACAAAACTATAACAGATTGCTTCCTGATACCCCAGGCTCACCATGAGCTCTTTTACTTTTAACTCATTAATTGTATCTTCAGGACAAGCTGACATTTCAATGGCGCCATGAGGCAAGGTAAACGGCAGCTTATCATAGCCATAAATTCGCCCTATTTCCTCAACTAAATCAACATCATATTCAATATCAAAACGAAATGCAGGTGCCGTTACCTGCCATCCATCTTCACAGTCTACCACATTCATTTCTAAACGGTTCAGGACGTCCTTCACAGTTTCGTCATCTATCTCAACACCCAGAACTTTAGTAATTTTATTTTTTCTTAGAAAAACAGGCTTTGCTTTGGGAATATAGTTATCATGACGTTGCTCAATAACAGGCCCTACTTCACCGCCGGCAATTTCAAGAATAAGTTCTGTTGCCCGTTCAATTGCCTTTACTTGCAACTCAGGAGAAACACCACGCTCAAAACGGTGGGATGAATCAGTATGCAGACCATGAGCTCTGGCCTTGCCTATAATTTTTTCTGGATGAAAAAAAGCACTTTCAAGCAATATATTATGTGTGTCATCACTCACTGCAGAACTTTTACCACCCATAATACCTGCCAGAGCCAGAGCCTGATTATTATCGGCAATCACCAGATTATCGCTATTTAAGGTAATTTCCTGGCCATCCAGCAAAGTTAATTTTTCACCCTGTGATGCCATACGCACATTTATTTGCCCCTGAATCTTATCCAGATCAAATGCATGCATGGGTTGCCCCAGCTCAATCATCACAAAATTGGTAATATCAACCAGGGGGCTGATAGAACGACTGCCGCAGCGGCGCAGTTTTTCCTGCATCCACATAGGTGTAACAGCATTAACATTGACATTTTTTATAACACGGCCCACGTATCGAGGACAGGCTTCCTGTGCTTCAATATTAATATTTAAGTGGTCATCAATAGTGACTGATTGTTCTTTAATTACTATCGGAGTCACTGTACTGCGAGTCATGACTCCCGTTTCACGTGCCACACCGGCAATTGAAAAGCAGTCTCCACGGTTGGGCGTCACTCCCAGCTCTATGCTGACATCATCTAGTTTCAGGTAATCATTAAGTGTCGTACCTACGGGTGCATCAGTCGGCAGTTCCATAATACCTTCAGCACTATCAGCCAGACCAATCTCATTTTCTGAGCAAAGCATGCCCATAGAAACCACTCCGCGCAGTTTGGATTTCTTTATTTTAAAATTTCCCGGTAATACGGCTTTAACCATTGCGCAGGCAACAAGCAAATCTTTACGTGCATTTTTGGCACCACAAACAATCTGCAGAGGTTGTTCTGAAAGTTCTCCAACATCTACCTGACAAACCTGTAGTTTATCAGCATCAGGGTGTTTTTCAGCACTTAATATCTTACCCACCACAACACCACTATGGGCAGGAGCAACAGGTTCAATCGCATCAACTTCCAGACCAGCCATAGTGAGCTGATGTCCTAATACGCTGGTGCTTAAATCCGGGTTAACCCATTCTCTTAACCATTGTTCACTAAATTTCATATCTTATTTCCTGGACTTCTTATTCTGTATAACTTTTTGGGAGAGGTTTAAGCAAATTGACGTAAAAAACGCAGGTCATTTTCAAAGAAAAGACGCAAGTCATTAACTCCGTAGCGCAGCATGCTCAAACGTTCCACCCCCATTCCAAAGGCGAAGCCCTGATATTTTTCACTATCAATACCTGAGTGCCTGAACACTTCAGGATGAACCATACCGCAGCCTAATACTTCTAACCAGCCTGTATGACTGCAGACACGGCAACCTTCACCACCACACATAACACACTCAATATCTGCCTCAGCTGAAGGCTCTGTGAATGGAAAATAAGAAGGTCTGAAACGAACTTTAAGATCTTTTTCAAAAAACTGCTTTAGAAAATCATCCAAAATACCCTTTAAATCAGTAAAACTGACGTCTTCATCAACCATAAGTCCTTCAACCTGATGAAACATCGGTGTATGAGTGACATCAGAATCACAGCGATACACACGACCTGGAGCAATCACACGCAAAGGAGGAGCCTGGGTTTCCATAGTGCGAATTTGAACCGGTGATGTATGGGTTCTTAGTACGGTATGCGGGTCAAAATAAAAGGTATCATGCATCGCGCGTGCAGGATGCGATTCTGGGATATTGAGCGCTTCAAAGTTATGATAATCATCTTCGATTTCCGGGCCTGTTTTTACTTCAAAACCCATTTCAGCAAATAGAGATTCAATACGCTGCAGGGTGCGGCTTATAGGATGTAGACCGCCAATCCGTTCGCCACGTCCCGGCAGAGTGACATCAATTGTTTCTGAACTCAGCTGCTCACTTAAGGCAATTTCCTGCAAAACAGTTTTTTTATCTGAAATAAGTGCCTGAACCAATTGTTTGGCTTTATTAATGATCTGACCAGCTTTAGGACGTTCCTCCGCTGATAACTTTCCTAAACCTTTCATCTGGGTGGTTATTGCACCTTTTTTACCCAAATATTGAACACGAATCTGTTCCAGCACATCAATTTTATCTGCAGCCGCAATTGCTTGCTGCGCTTCTTCAACCAGCTTGTCCAGGTTTTCCACCGTGTGACCTCTATTAAATTTAACTAAAATTTTTGTAATTACTCAGCATATTCATCTTTTGCCCGATTTCTGCGTTATTTTCGTACTCAAATGGTCACATATACTTATATGCTCACATTCTCCGTGCAAGAATGCCTTGAACTCAGGCAAAATCTAAACACGCTGAATAGTTACAAATTTTTACCAACATCTTTAAACAAAACAAAAAAGGGGAAAGACTTTCGCCTTCCCCCCTTTTCTTTATACATCAAGAGCTTGATAACTCATAGAACCTGTTCGCTAACAGGCTCCTAAAGCAGGTTATGCAGAAAGTGCCGCTTTTGCCTGTTCAGCAATCACGCTAAATGCAGCTTTATCAGCAATAGCCATATCAGAAAGGACTTTACGGTCAATTTCGATATTCGCTTTTTTCAAACCATTGATCATACGGCTATAGCTCAAACCATTCTCACGCGCGCCGGCATTGATACGTGCAATCCATAATTGACGGAATTGACGCTTGCGTTGACGACGGTCACGATACTGGTATTGACCCGCTTTAGTAACAGCCTGAACTGCAACACGGAATACATTTTTACGACGACCGGAATAACCTTTCGCCTGCTTAATAACTTTTTTGTGTCTGGCGTGTGCCTGAACACCACGTTTTACTCTTGCCATTTTATGTGCTCCTTATCAGATTAAACTAAACGTAACATGCGCTTGATTGCTGGTGCATCAGATGCATCAATCGAATCAGGACCACGCAAATGACGCTTACGCTTGGTTGTCATCTTAGTCAGGATGTGGCTGCGGTTAGCATTACCACGTTTAATACGGCCGGAACCAGTTACTTTAAAACGCTTGGAAGCACCACGTTTGGATTTCATTTTTGGCATAATACACCTCTGTAATATCTACGCATTCATTTTTTTAATAAAAGAGTTTAATTAAAAATTCTTAATTAAAAGATTAAGCTACTAAAACAACACTGGACTCAAAAAGATGGCCGAGGAAGGCCTCTGAAGAGTGGTTGTTACTTTTTGCTTTTTGGCGCCATAACCATAGTCATTTGACGACCTTCAAGTTTAGCACGTTGTTCAACGTTGCCCAGTTCTTCAAGATCAGCAGCAACTCGATTCAGTACGTCCATCCCCAGCTCACGATGAGCCATTTCACGACCACGAAATCTTATTGTTACTTTAGTTTTGTCACCATTTTCAAGAAAACGAGTCAGGTTGCGTAATTTGACCTGATAATCGCCCTCTTCAGTCCCTGGTCTGAATTTAACTTCTTTGACCTGAGTTTGTTTCTGTTTTTTCTTTTCCTGAGCTTTCTTTTTCTTCTGCTCAAAAATAAACTTGCCGTGATCCATCACACGACAAACAGGAGGTTTTGCCGTTGGCGCAATCTCCACAAGATCCATATCATTATCGCTCGCCAGCCGTTTGGCCTCATCCAGGCTCATAATTCCAGCCTGCTCCCCATCAGCACCAATTACTCGAATTTCTCTGGCTGTAATGTCATCATTAATACGGGTTCTATTTGATTTTGATTTATCAAACTGTCTTCTTGGGGCTGCGATGGTTTTTTTCTCCTGATAATGTATAAATTACTGAACGCAGTATTCTATTAGACTTCTCTATGAAAATCTATAGATTCTTGAATAAAATACCTGATAAAAAGTGAATTTTAACAAGAATTTACAAAATTTATCATAATTTCAGATTATTATCAGATTTTTATCTTTTAAAGTGAGAGTACAGCGGTTATTCATTATTGTGCCGGAGTGCATCAAATTGCCCAATAATTAATAACCAGGATCAATTACACAGTCTGCACAATTCAGGAACAATGCTATAATTCTTAACATGAATATTTCAGTAACAATTGTCTCCTGGCAAAGCAAAAATAAACAATTAAAACAAATTCGGGAAAATGTCTTTATTAAGGAGCAAAAGGTACCAGTTGAGTTAGAGTGGGATGGCCTGGATGAGCAAGCAACTCATGTCCTGGCTGAATTACTTTCAGATCAGAGCCAGACTGAAAAACTTGCAATTGGGACAGCAAGAATTATTATTAAAAATAAACAGGCACATATTGGACGAATGGCAGTTTTAACAGACTGGCGTGCCCAGGGTATTGGTTCAAATATACTACAATATTGTATTAATCATTGCCGAAAAAACAATATTGAACAAATTGTTATAAATGCACAGGTCTATGTCACAAAGTTCTATCAACAAGCAGGTTTTAAAACCACCGGCAAAACTTTTTCTGATGCCGGTATAGCGCATAAACAAATGACAATGACTTTATAGTCATCGCCTTTATTTCCAAGGAATAAACAATGATTGATCTGAGCTCACATAATTTGGGTGAAACCAATGAACTTATAGAAGTTGATAGCAGAGAAGATCTCCGGCAATTAATCCTGGCAATGAGTCAACAGGCGGCACAACGCATTCTTATTTTCAGTCATGACCTTGAGCACACACTATTTGATACAGATGAACTTTATGAATGTATCAAATTATTGGCTATAAAAAATAAAAGAACTCATATTCATATCTTAGTTCAGGATACAAAGCCCATGACGCAAAAAGGCCATAAACTGCTCAATTTAGCCCGCCGAATCAGCAGCCATATGCAAGTTAAAGTCACGGCAAAAGAACATAAAGATATTCTGGAGACCTATATTATTTTTGATGATCGAGCCTATATCGTACACAATCATCCTGAACGGTTTGAAGCTTATGGCAATTTCTACGCCCCCTTAAAGGCCAGACAATTAACCGAGCAGTTTGAAGAATTATGGAATTACGCTGTTATAGATAGCTCATTACGCCGCTTAAGCCTATAAAGGGGTAATTTAAATGTTGAATATTCTTAGTCTTGTGATGTTGCACAAAATTCAACTTTATTAAATTTAAATTTACTCATTTAATAAGTTTATAGCAATGTGATGAACCAATAAATTATGCTAAAATGCGGTGATTAATCAGCCCGATTATCTGATTGAGTCCAATATTATGGGTATCGAGATGTTAAAGCCTAACTTGCAAAACTATGCAATACCACTCCTGTTAATTTGCTTTTGCTATTTACTGCCATCCAGTCTGTTGGCAGGTGATGCTGTCAGGACATTTCAAACTCAACAGCCGGCAGAAAATCTGTTGCCAACCATAGCACCTCTGTATGCAGATCAGGCACATTTTACTACCCGAAACAATTTATTAATTGTTAAAGCACCTGAATCAATTCTTGATGAAATAGAACAACTTCTTAATAAACTCGATCAACCTCTGCATAATCTGTTCATTGAAGTCTCCAGTTTTCAGGGAGGCTATGACAATTATCAGCAAGACAGCATTGAAGGCCGGATTAAAACTGGCAGTGATACCAGTATCAGCAGTCGTGCTCCTGAAAATACCAATCCAAATGTGACCATTCGATATGGGAAAGATGGTTCAGTCATCAAAACCACACACACACGACGTAACCGTACACAAAACAATCCAAATAATTATACCGTCCGAACACTAGAAGGCAGCTGGGCTTTTATTCAGACAGGACAAAAAGTTCCCTATTATTCTTCGAACTATCCAAACATGCAAAGAGGAAAATACTATCCTCCGCAACATTCTGTTGAATTAATAGATGTTACCTCCGGATTTGAAGTCTATCCAATACTGAATGGTGATAGAGTGACCTTAAAAGTTCGCCCCAGGAATAACTCTATGAGCGATCGTTACTCCGGTCAAATTAATACACGTTCAGCTGACACCATGGTCACGGGCCGACTGGGCGAGTGGATTTACCTTGGTGGAGCAAACAGTCAGATAAACCAGAATAGCCAGGGCACACTTTATTCAAGCAATCGTCGTTCTGAACTTGATATGAATTATCGAATTAAAGTCAATATAATTGATTAAAAATAACGTAACTACATTATTGAGCAATAAAATTTAATGGAAAATAACATCTCTGAATTAATCTCTAATCAACCGTCTAATTTACCAACGGAGTCACAAAAAAAAGTATTTGCAGCAATTGATCTGGGCTCAAATAGTTTTCACCTGATTGTTGCTGAACTAAGAAATGATCAGTTGCTCATTATCGATCGAATGAAAGAAATGGTTCGACTGGCATCCGGCTTAAATGATAAGGGTAAACTTTCTAAAGAAGCTCAACAAAAAGGTTTTGATTGTCTTGCCCGTTTTGGCCAGCGACTTAAAAATATACCCAATAAAAATATTCGTATTGTCGGCACAAACACTCTGCGCAAAGCAAAAAATGGGGCCAAATTTATTGAACAGGCTGAGATACTTCTTGACCACCCGATAGAAGTAGTGGCAGGCCGGGAAGAAGCTCGTCTTATTTATCTCGGAGTGGCTCATAGTCAATCAGATAACTCTGAAAAGCGTCTGGTTATCGATATTGGCGGCGGTAGTACCGAATTTATTATTGGCCAGGGGTTTAGCCCCAGTTATACAGAAAGTTTACATATGGGCTGCGTCAGTATGACCTTAAAAGCTTTTTCAGATGGTCAACTCAGTGAAAGTAACTTTAAAATTGCTGAGCTCTATGCACGACTTGAATTACAAAACATCAAAAAAACTTATAGAAATGTTGGCTGGACATTTGCAACCGGGGCATCCGGCTCAATTAAGTCTATTGGCAAAGTACTCCGGGCTCATCATGACAAAGAAGAGGCTAAAGAACCCTATCCAGGTATTACAACCAAGGGATTGAAATGGTTGATTAAAGAAATGATCAGCCAGGAGATGATTAATAAGCTGGAACTGGATGGGCTGAATATCGAACGACAAGCTGTTTTTGCTGGTGGCGTTGCTGTTTTATACGCAGCTTTTAAAGTGCTTAAAATTGATTCAATGAATGTCTCTGACAGTGCTTTGAGAGAAGGCGTTATTTATGATCTTCAAGGGCGTTTAACCCATGAGGATGTCAGACAAAGAACTATTAACCATTTGCTCAAACAGTACCATGTTGATACCCGACAAGCAGAAGAAGTTGAAAAAACTTTATTTAATATATATCAACAGGTTCAGGATGAGTGGTCAATACAACAGTTTTCAAGTGAACAAACACTTGAGTGGCTTGCCGCATTACATGAACTGGGTTTATCTATCGCTCATAACCAATATCATAAACATGGCGCCTATATTATTGAGAACTCAGATTTACCTGGTTTTTCCCGAAGAGAACAGCATCATCTGGCATTGCTCATTCGAGCACAAAGAAGAAAATTTCCTAAGAAGGATTTTAAAACACTGTCTAAAGACTGTCGTCAGTCGGTCACTTATCTGGCGATATTATTGCGCCTGAGCATTCTCTTACATCGAGACAGAAGTGAAAATACTTTACCGGAAATCATAGCAACCGCAAAAAATCAAAAAATTAAATTACAGTTCCCTGATGATTTTTTTGAACAGCATCCATTGACACTGGTTGACCTTCAGCAGGAAGCTGAACATCTCAAAACCATTAACTTCACTTTAGCATTGGATTAACACTGAAGTTCTCAGACTTAAAAAATAAAAAGCACGAAAACATATAAAGTTCTCGTGCTTTTTAAGTATTCCCCGACTAAAAATTAACCTTTAGCTTTAGCGAGTCTCTTTTTAGCAAGTGCTGCTTTTTTTCTTGCTGTAGCAGCCGCCGCTTTTCTCTTAGCTTGAGCTTTTTGTTTTACAGCAAGCTTCTTAAGATAATCTGCTTCCCATTTTCCAGCATATTTTGCAACTGCCTGTGCCTTCAAAAGAACCATTTTTGCTATTTCAGCTGCTTGCTTTTCATGCCCGGCAACATCAGCTTGAAATTCTTTCAGCTTTGCTATAGCTTCTTTTTCTTTTGCCTTTAAAGAGGCAACACGCTCTCGTGCTTTCACTGCCGCGTTTTTCTGTGCGGGGCGCATTGTCTGTTTTGCCTTAGTCGCTGCAGATTTCGCTTTGTCCACAGCGGCACTAACGACAGTTGTTGCTTTAGTTAATGCATTTGCAGCACGCTCCATTGCTGTAACGGCACGACTATGCTCCTTTGTTAGCTCAACAGATGCCGTACTGGCTGTTTTAACAACTGCTTTTTTAGCAACTGCTTTTTTCTTTTTTACTGGTGCTTTTCTAACAGCTGGTTTTTTAGCAACTGTTTTTTTAGCAACTGTTTTTTTAGCAACCGACTTTTTAGCAACCGATTTTTTTGTAACTACTTTTCTTTTAGCAACTACTTTTTTCTTAATAGCCATGACAAAATACCTCAACGATTATGGAGTTGTTGTAATTATATACTGCAAATCATAGAGTTACAAATATACATTGAAAAAACAGGATTATTATCTTAAATAAACAATGAAATAAACTATTTTTTAATAAAACTAAGCTACAATTTTTCTGTCAGTATTTCTTTTGCAGTGTTATAACGATTGATTATATTTTCCAATAGTTCACTTGCATCCTCAGGTAAACCTTCAGCAGCATTACGCTCCAGAGTCATACAGCTTTCTGATAATGCATTCAAACCCAGGTTTGCGCTGCTTCCTTTCAGCGTATGAGCAAAGCGCCGAGTGTCTTCCACATTAGATGACTGGATAGAAAGTTTAAGATTTTCAATTTGGGTTTGTCCATCTGAAATAAAAATTGAGATTAACTCATCAAAGTCATCACCCATTATTTCTTTCAGCTCATTGATTACATCCAGATCAATTGACATAATTATTCCAGTAAAAATTAATTTGCGTTATGCATTAAGTATAAATCAACGCAGCCTTTAATAGAGAGTTCTAGGTCTCATTGTTAGTCCACGAATAAATGCATTCAATTCGATTACCAGTGTCGTTATAGGTGACTGACTGGCAATAATTTCTGATTAGAGAGATGCCTCTTCCTGAAAATTTAAGTGGTGAGCTTTCATCAATTGCTGTCTGTGAAGCATTATTGTCTTCAATTTTACTCACATCAAAACCTTTACCACTGTCTTCAAAAACAATAGTCAGATTACCTCCTGTCTCATGGGGCTCATTTTTAACGGAAATAAAAATTGAACCACTATCCAGTTCATTCAGACGTGATTCTTTATCTGCGTAAAACTGCATAAAGCCTTCAGGTGTTGATTTAACACTTGAATCAAGTCCTAATAAGCCGTGATCAAGTGAGTTGCAAAAGAGTTCAGTCAATATCATACTTAATTTATCCTGCTGAACCTGATGTCCCTGAATCTCACTCAGGATCTGATTAATTAAAGGAACTGGATCAATGGATTTGATTGCATCATAAAAAAAATACAAGTCAAATTTCCAATGGGTCGGAACAAATTTTTTAAAGGCACTCTTTTGAGAAACCAATTGATTGATATAATTGATATCACAGGTGATCACACCCAGGGTGACATCATCTGTTTGTTCCTGTTCCTGAGTAAAATCATCCAATACATTAAGAATATGCTGGAATAAATCAACATCACTATCAAGTTTGTCATGCAAGCACTCTGTAAAGCGTTCAGCACCAAACATTTTTCCTTCACTATTTTCTGCTTCAAGGATACCATCTGTACTTAAAATTACTCGGTCATAATCATGGATTTCAATTATATCAACTTTATCACTGAAGCCTGAATCATCCAGGATCCCCAGAGGCAGATTTTTTGATTTTAATTCAATTATAGAATTACCCTTGTGTAAAAAGGCTCCGGGGATCGCACCATTCCAATATTTTAGAACCATGTTAATAATATCAATCTCAACCAGGCAAGCCGCTAAAAACATCCCTGTTGGTAATTGCTGCTTCAACTTACGGTTGACTTCTCGCACAATATCACTAATTGAATAGCCCTTTGCAGTCATACTGTAAAATACATCTGAAAGTGGCAATGCACCCAGTGAAGCAGCAAGCCCGTGACCGGTAAAATCGCCGAACAAAATATGCAAACCACCTGTTGGTTTAACAGCGGCCAGAACCACATCACCATTAAATAATGACATCGGCGATAAGTGCAGTTGTATATTATCAGACGATAAACAGCCGGGGTTTAAAATACTATCAAAAACCTTTCGTGCTACTTCATGTTCTTTAGCTTCATTGATCTGATGTGATATCAGTTCACGCTTTTGCTCATAAACGGTATTATACAATTGGCTTACACGTTCCAATGCATCAATTTTTGCCTTAAGAATAACTCGATTATAGGGTTTTGTTAAAAAATCATCACCTCCCACTTCAACACATCGACTGAGTGCTTTTTCATCAGTCATTGCCGTTAAGAATATAATTGGGATGAATTTATCCGTAGTCATTGATTTTATTTTTATGGTCGCTTCATAACCATCCATCACCGGCATCATGACATCCATTAAAATCAAATCAGGCTCTTCTAGCTGAAAAAGTTCAATGGCTTCTACCCCATTTTTAGCAGCAACAACTGTATATCCGTCTTTTTTCAGATAAGCAGATAAAACCAGTCGATTTGTCGTATCATCATCAACAATTAATATTTTCATACACTCTAAGTAGAATAATCGTTTATTAACTAAAGTTTAAAGAAAGGATCAGGAAATAGTAAATAATTTATCAAAATTTGAAACAATCAAAATGTCTCTCACTTCTTTACGGCATCCGCTGATTGAAACTCTGGCCTGATCGCCACCTGCATGTTCTCGCAATAACAACATCATACCAAGTGCTGAGCTATCAACATATTCTGTTCCCGACATATCAATAGTGAATTCATTATCGCTCCCAGAAGGTGCATTTCGATAGGCTTCCCGAAACTCTTTGTGGCTTGAAAAATCAAAGCGTCCTGAAATACTGATCTTTACATTTGTACCATTTACATTACATGTCACAGACATTCTTTTCTCCAATAAGAAACTACAAATTCAATTTAAAAGTCATAATCATTTTCTAGTCACTGCATAAAGCTAGTAATTTATCAGCAATTTTACCTAATGGTATAATGTGATCAACACCACCATGTTTTACAGCTTCGCCCGGCATTCCCCAGACAACCGATGATTTTTCGTCCTGTGCAATAGTTGCCGAGCCTTGATCATGCATTTCTTTCATTCCACGGGCACCATCATCACCCATCCCTGTTAACATAGCACCGATAGCATTAGCACCAACTACCTGACTCACTGAGCGAAACATAACATCTACCGATGGCTTGTGGCGATTAACCCGTGGGCCATCATTTAAGCGGCAGATATAACCAGAATCATTTTTTTCAACAATTAAATGCTTGCTGCCTGGTGCAATATAAACATTCCCCTGAATAATAGGCTGGCCTTCTTTTGCCTCATGAACTGTCATAGCAGTACAACCATTCATTCTTTTGGCAAAGGGGGAACTAAAGGCCTCAGGAATATGTTGACTGATAACAATTGCAGGAGAATCAGCGGGCATGCTGATTAAAACTTCTTTAATTGCTTCTGTCCCACCCGTGGATGATCCAATTGCAATAATTTTTTCATATGTTCCTGAATATTTTTTAAAGCTTTTTGCAGGTGTTTTTTTCAGAACAGCATCTGCTGAAAGTTTTTCACTAACAGAGGGAACGCTAGTATCCCTATATGATCTAACTCTGGCCACTGAGGCCACTTTTATTTTATGAATAATATCAACTGCATAATCTTGTAATTTTTCAGCAACATCAACTTTAGGTTTGGGGATAAAATCAATGGCGCCAATTTCAAGCGACTCTAAAGTGGCATCGGCACCGGCTTCCGTTAATGTGGAAATCATAATAACTGGCATGGGACGTAAGCGCATCAGGTTTTTTAAAAATGTAATGCCGTCCATCTTTGGCATTTCAATATCAAGTGTTAATACATCAGGCGATAGTTTTTTAATTTTTTCTCTGGCAATTAAAGGATCAGATGCTGTACCAACCACTTCTATCGCAGGATCGCCTTTCATTATTTCCTTTAATAACTGCCTGATTAATGCAGAGTCATCAATAATTAATACTTTTATTTTTTTTGACATTTAAAGCTTATTCCTAAAAGAGATCAATACTACCGGTTTTCGGTTTAATATCAATACTATGCTGATATTCTTCTTCCCGTTTGATAAGAGTATCATTATGCAGCGAACGCAGCTTCTTTACTTTTACTTTACCACTATGGGGATGAAAAACCACTTTACGAGGATAAATATCACCGACGTCTTCTGCTATAAGGGGGATTGCTTCCAGTGCAATATACTCTTCAACAAATTGAATATTACGAAAACCAACATCACTCATATTTGTTAGAATTTTCCCACCCCCAAATATTTTTACTTCCAGATTTTCCCGGCGACCTCCATGTTTAAGAATATCATTTATCAACATTTCCATCGCATAGGAACCATATCGGGAAGCAGTGGTTGATGGGCCCGCATCAATATGAAACACCACATCTCCTTTTGTATGCGGCAACATAAAATGATTCATACCACCAACGCCAAAAACCTTATCACGAATGCAGGCTGAGACACAAGAACCCAGCACAGTAGTAACGACTTCATTCTTCATTGTGACATAATATTCTCCGGGTAATATTTTAGCCGCAAAAGAATTATGCAATTTATCCCAGTAACGGTTAATCCCTTCAAATCCAGGAAGTGCTTCAGGAAGAACATTATCTTGATGGGCATAGAACGATTTTTGTACCATTACGACTTCTTTAACCAAGTAAGCAAATGTATTTGAATATCTATTTTATATTCTAGTACAAGAATTTATTTATGCGATGATTTATATCATTTTTTTGTAGACTGTTTTTTGCAGTAGTTTATAACGTTCTGTGACATTGTAAAGTGTTTCTGAGTGCCCGATAAAAATATAAGCATCATTTGGTTGAATATTAGCAAACTTTTCAAATAAAACTTTTTGAGTGTCTTTATCAAAATAAATAATCACATTTCGACAAAAAATAATATCAAATGGTCCCTTAAAAGGAAAAGGCTTTAAAAGATTAAGCTGATTAAATGTGATCAGCTCTCGCAATTGTTTTGACACTTTGGTTTTATCTTCATTAGCACCACTGCCTTGCATAAACCAGCGTGCCATACGCTCATCAGTCACTCCAGTGACACTATCATATTTATAAATACCATTTGACGCAGTTTCAAGAACATTAGTATCAAGATCAGTTGCCAGGATTTTAATATCCCAATCACTGGGGAGAGTTTCTTTTAGTACCATCGCAATTGAATACGTTTCCATGCCCGTTGAACATCCAGCAGACCAGATACGAATTTTTTTACTGGCCTTATTTTTCTGTATAATATCTGGTAAAACAGTCTCTGCCATCATTTCAAAGTGATGCTTTTCTCGAAAGAAAGAGGTCAGATTAGTTGTGATCGCATTTGAAAAATGAGTAAATTCCTCATGATTTTGATCTTCAAGGAGCTTGCAATAGTCATCAAAATTATTTAGACCAAGCTTACGTAAACGTCGGACAAGACGAGAATAAACCATATCCCGCTTACCATCAGTCAGAACAATACCTGAATGCTCAGTAATAATATCACGCACCATGTTAAAATGCTGGTCGGTAAATTTAAACTCTTTTTTTACTGTACTCATTGTTCTCTCAAAAAAACAAAGTTCTAAAAGCAAGATTCAAAGCAAAGTCTTTATACTCTAAATAACTGAAGTTAAATGGTGTACACTGAGCACAGGTTTTAAAATTCATCCCAGTCATCATCTGATGCTGCGGCACTGGGTGCAGTTTTCGCAACTGGTACTGCTGCAGGAGTTGGTGCAACAGTTGGTGCAACAGTCCGTGTTGGTGTTTTAGGCATACTTTGTATGGTCTCAGCAACCTCTCCAATATCAAAGAAACCAACCATTTCATTCATGTCTCTTGCCTGTTCATCCATAGATTCACTGGCAGCCGCCGCTTCCTCCACCAGCGCGGCATTTTGCTGAGTCACTTCATCTAGTTGGGTAATTGCCTGATTAATTTGCTCAATACCCTGTGATTGTTCACTACTGGATGCAGCAATTTCAGCAATGATATTACTGACTTTACGTACCGAGCCCACAATTTCACCCAGCATACTGCCCGATTCATCCACCAGGCGTGTGCCTTCATCCACATTTTCAACACTGTCTTTGATCAGTGATTTAATTTCTTTAGCCGCTGCCGCACTTCGCTGAGCCAGGCTTCTGACCTCTGATGCCACAACAGCAAAGCCTTTACCCTGCTCCCCGGCACGTGCTGCTTCAACTGCAGCATTAAGTGCCAGCAAATTAGTCTGGAAAGCAATTTCATCAATCACACCGATAATATCTTCAATTTTTTTACTGGAGTTATTAATCTCTTTCATTGCTACAATAGCAGACTCTACTGCCTTTCCTCCCTCCTCTGCCTGATCACGAGCACTGGCAGAAAGCTGATTGGCTTCACGAGCATTATCTGCATTTTGCTTCACCGTTGAAGTTAACTCCTCCATACTGGAAGCTGTTTCTTCCAGTGATGCGGCCTGCTCTTCTGTTCTCTGGCTCAAATCTGTATTACCCTGGGAGATCTCATTGGCTGCCGATGAAATCTGCCCCGAGGCTCCACGAATATTACCCACCAGTCCACTAAGAGTTGAAAGAGTACTATTTATAGTCGTTTGTATTTCAGCAAAATCGCCAGAGTAGTCACCTTCCATACTCCTGGTAAGATTTCCTTCTGAAAGTGATTTCATTACGTCAGATATCGAAGTAAAACTCTCTGTAACAACATCAAGTAACTGGTTAATACCAATACCCAATTGTTTATGAAAACCTGATTTTCCTTCCAGTTCAATACGCTGATTCAAGTCACCCTGCTGGCCGGCATCCACAATGTTTTCAACTTCCTGCTCAACATTAACCTCAGCAGTACGATCCTGCCATTCAACAACAGTCCCTCTGCGTATTCCCTCTGAATTAACTACCGGATTGGCTGTAACTATTAATGTCCGACCTCCTATTTTAATTGTGCCGGTATAAGTTGATGTTAAATTGTCTAATAATCCCCTCTGATGTGAAGGATCTTTATGAAAAACATCAATATTAGTATTTATTAGAGTTTTGGCATTAAAATCCGGTAGTTCTTTTCTCAGATCACTTTCAATATTAGAAAACATATCTGTAACAGACTGGTTCATATAAAAGATATTATAGGCAGTATCTGCTATCATGACATTGCTGGTGACATTATTTAAAGCTTCCCTGATACGATGTGCCTGTTCAGCTTCCTCGCGTGACTGTGTAATGTCGTAACCTACCTTAATTTGTAATGATTTAAGTACTCTTTGCAAATCACCCAGTTCATCATTCAGATTAAAATCAACAACTGTATCAATAGGATCTTCCTGCAAATTTTTAATCGTCTGAGTCATCCTGGAGATAGGATTGATCACTTGAATAATTGTTAAAACAGCCAGTATGATGGTAGTAATGATACCAAAAATCATCACACCTATAGTGGCACTGCCAAATAGATTAAGGCCCAATGCCAGCATAAATAAACTCATCAGCACATTGGCACCAATAATACGATTGCGAATGCTAAATAGAGAAACCAGTGGATTCTTCACCGGTAAGCTTGCTCCGGCATTCAGCTTTTGGTATAAAACTTCCGCACCATTGACCTGCTCTTGTGTGGGTATTTTGCGAACTGATAAATATTCTGTAATCTGACCATTTTTATAAACCGGTGTAACATTCGCTTCTACCCAGTAATGATCACCATTTTTACAGCGGTTTTTCACCATCCCAACCCAGGGTTCACCTGACTTCATTTTAGCCCATAAGTCTTGAAATGCAGCTGAAGGCATATCAGGATGCCTGACAATATTATGACTCTTACCAATTAGTTCAATTTCACTAAAACCACTGATATCAAGAAAATCCTGATTAATATAGGTAATTGCACCTTTCAGGTCAGTTCTTGAAACAATAACACTGCCCTCACGCATTTTGACTTCATTATTAGTTACTGGTTGATTGTTTTTCATTATATTTTACCTTACTCAGGATCTATTTTTTATTAATACTTACAAAATGCACATTACATAATTAAAATTCTTTCCATTCAAAATCATCTTTAGCCACTGACGGCGAAGATGATGCGAGTGTGGGGACATCAACAGGTTTTACTTCTTGCTTAATCGGTGCCTTCTCAATTGAAACATTGGCATCATTCTTTGTTTCTTGACGAGTGTGTTTTGGATCATATTTGACCTGTTTTCCCGTGCTGAAAAAACCGACCATATCATTCATACTTTTCGCTTGCTCATCCATTGATTCACTGGCTGCAGCCGCTTGTTCGACCAGAGCTGCATTTTGCTGGGTCACTTTATCTAACTGGATAATGGTTTGATTAATTTGTCCTATACCCTGAGATTGTTCATTGCTGGAAGCAGCAATTTCAGCAATAAGATGACTCACCTTGCTGACTGACTGAACAATTTCACCCAGAGTTTCACCCGAGTCTCCAGCCAGACGCACCCCTTCATCAACATTCTCAACACTGTCTTTAATTAAAGATTTAATTTCTTTTGCAGCACTTGCACTTCGTTGGGCCAGACTTCTGACCTCTGCTGCCACCACGGCAAAACCTTTGCCCTGTTCACCAGCACGTGCGGCTTCAACGGCGGCATTCAATGCCAATAAATTCGTCTGAAAGGCAATTTCATCAATGACACTAATAATATCTTCTATTTTTTTGCTGGACTGGCTGATATCTTCAATAGCTAAAATAGTAGAATCCAGAACCTGGCCTCCTTGTTTTGCCTGTTCCACTGCCTCAGCAGCCAATTGATTAGCCTGACGTGAATTTTCAGCATTTTGTTTAACTGTTGAAGTTAACTCTTCCATACTGGATGCTGTTTCTTCCAGTGACGCAGCCTGCTCTTCAGTTCTCTGGCTTAAATCAGTATTACCCTGTGAAATTTCATTGGCCGCAGTTGAAATATGGCTCGATGCTGAACGAATTTCACTAACGATCCCTAAAAGATTTGAGGATGTTGTGTTAAAAGAGTGCTGAATTTCAGCAAATTCTCCCGAATAATTACCATCCATCCTTTTTGTTAAATCACCATTGGACATGGCTTCCATACCATCACCAATATCTTTAAAAATAATATCCAGAGTTGAAATAAGCTGATTGATCCCGGTACTTAACTCTCGAAAAAAACCAGCCTTAGTCTCAAGTTCAATCTGGCATGTTAAATCACCTGATTTAGCTGCATTAATAATGCTTTGAATATCAATCTCAATCACACTCCTGATCTTATCAACCGTAGCATTTGCATCTTGCTTTAACTGATTAAATAAACCATGGTATTCACGATCGATTGTCTCCTGAAGATCCCCTTGAGATAAGGCAGCAAAGACACGCACTGTATCATTAATAACATTTTCACTGGCATCAACCACATCATTAAGACCAATACTAAGTTCTTTATAAAAACCGGTTTTTCCCTGCAAATTTATACGCTGCTGCAAGTTTCCTTCACGCACCTCATTAACCAGTTTCTGTATATCGTTCTCAATCACATCAGATAGGCGTTGCTGCATTTTAATCATTGCAGCATAAATTCCTGTTTGACTACCCTGGCCCATATTCCTTGCCATATCCAGTCGGCCATCAGCAATGTTTACAGCAATCTGCTCTATATATTCAGGTTCTCCACCAATTTGAGTTAGAATGCTCCGCATCACTATTTTGCCCAGAAGGATTGAAATAAAGAGGCCAAGCAAGGCAGTGATCAGACTTAGAAGCAACGTACTAAAAGCACTTGATTTCAGCAAACGAGTCTTTTCAATTAATTTTTCAGATAAATAGTCTTCTACTTTTTTTAAACGGTTTATGCGCCCCGTTGACTGCTTGAACCAATAGCTTGCATCAATACTGAATCCACCTTCAGCAGACATTTCTCGAGCAACCTGACGGATCCGTTTTACCTCATCGACTTCCTTTCCCTGCAAAGTCTCTTTGTAAAAAGCAATATCAACATCTTTTGCCAGGGACAGGTAAACATCCATATAATTTTTCTGTGCTGCTAGCAGGGAAAGAAATTTAGGGAATAATGTGCCAAATTCATCACGTGCAAATACATTTGATAATACAGCACGTTCAATACCCGCTCGCTCTTTAGACTGAAGATAACTGGCATAAGCCGTAGTCATAACCGCCAACTCACCATTGGGAATGCTTGATGATATTCCGGAAATCAGACCAAGAAATAAGCTGTTCAATTTTGTATAATAACTAATTGCATCTTTTAGCTGAATAGTTTGCGCATTAATCTGAGTACGTTTTGATTCAATAAGGCTGATTTGTTCCAATGCTTCACTTAAACCATTTTTAATATTATTACCCGCTGAGTGCAACTCAAAATCATCTAAAAAAACCTGTAAGGCTCTTCTTTTTTCATCAGTAAGTTTTCTCTGCTCAACAATCTCATCAGCAAATTTAGTCCCATGACTGCCGAGAAAACCAGCCGTCATACCACGTTCTTTCTGCAATTCATGCACCAGGCTGCCAGCATATACATCCAGCTCAATCATGGACTCCAATTGCACCATCATTCGATAGGCTGATAACGATGAAACTGATTTTACGACAGCAAAGCCAATCAACAGCAGCAGTGGCACAGAGACTAGTAGAATTAATTTTTGATTCAGCTTTAAGGTATTTATAAGATTCATATCAGGCCTGTTTAGTCTTCTTCCTGAACTAATGCCAGTTCACCAGAATTCATTAAGGTATCAATGTCTATAACAATAACCATATTGTCATTAATTGTGGCCAGACCACTCACAAACTGGCTGTCAATTTTACCTTTCATTTCTGGAGCAGGGCGAATTTCATTATGTTGTAAATCATGTACATCTGAAACTGCATCAACGATTAACCCCATAGTTCGATCATGTTCTTCACCAAAAACTTTAAGGACAATAATAACCGTCGTATTATCAAATTTTATATCCGGTAAAAGAAAACGTTTCCTCAGGTTAATTACTGGAACGATAGTTCCACGCAAATTAATAGCGCCTGCAACATAGTCCGGTGAACCTGGCAGATTAGTGACCTTGTCCCAGCTTTTTATCTCCTGAACTCGTAAAATATCAATTGCAAATTCTTCACCTGCAACTATAAAACTCAGATACTGTTCTGAGTCTCCTGCATGGCCACCCGGTTCATTTATGACTTCTTCAGTCTCACTCATCTATTTCACCTGCTTAAGCATTAGCATAGTTTGGCTCCGGCTGTATTTCTTTAGCCAGCACCAGCAAACCAGACATATCCAGAATCAAAGAAATTGTGCCATCACCTAAAATTGTGGCACCCGAAAATCCTGGTACCCGCTTATAATTGGTTTCCAGACTTTTTATAACCACTTGCTGCTGACTGAGTAAATCATCGACCAGAAGTCCTGCTTTACCACCATCCCCTTCCACGACAACCAGCAAACATTCCTGCAAACAAGTTGTTTTCGGCTGCACACCAAAGACTTCATAAAGCCTGATCAGGGGAATATATTCATCACGAATTTGATAAACTTCATTAGCCCGATCAATTGAATTAATTTTATTCACATCCACTTCAAACGACTCAATGATTGAGACCAGAGGAATAATATAAGTTTCCTGGCCAACCTGTATTAACTGGCCATCTAAGATTGCCAGAGTTAAAGGCAATCGGATGGTAAATGTTGTTCCTTCTCCAGGCATAGTGCTGACTTCAACCTTGCCCCCTAGATCTTTAATGTTTTTTCTAACCACATCCATACCGACGCCCCGGCCAGAAATATCACTGACTTGATCAGCTGTTGAGAACCCCGGGTGGAAAATCAGATCATATATTTTCTCGTCAGAGAGATTATCCTGAGGAGAGACCAAACCTTTTTCAATGGCTTTTTGTAATAATTTATCTCTGGGCAGACCAGCACCATCATCTGAGATTTCTATGACAATAAAACCACCCTGATGATAAGCATTTAAACGTATAATGCCCATTTCATCTTTACCGGCAGCAAGGCGTATATGAGGTTCTTCAATGCCGTGATCCAGTGAGTTCCTGACCAGATGAACCATCGGATCACCTATTTTTTCCATGACGGCCTTATCCAGTTCTGTCTGCTCTCCAGACATTTTTAATTCAATTTTTTTTGACATTTTCTGGCTTAAGTCATGTACTAGTCGAGGAAATCGCTGAAAAGAAAAACTAATGGGCAACATGCGAATACGCATAACACTTTCCTGCAGCTCACGGATATTGCGTTCCAGCTGAGCCAGACCGCTGCGTAGCGTTTCCAGTTTATCCATAGAAAAATGTTCACCTAGTTGAGACAACATGGATTGTGTAATAACCAGTTCACCTACCATATCGATTAATGAATCGACTTTATTGGTACCGACACGAATTGAACCTTCTACTTTTGGTTTTTTCTTTTTCTCCGCCTTTTTTTGAACAGGGCTTATATCAGATACCACATTTTCAGTAGTCTGTTCATCTGCAGATGCACGTTTATTATCTGTTTTGGTCGTCCCATCATCCTGAACCATTAGCGTATCAATATGTGACTGCAGAACATTTTCTGTTGCAGAGCCTGCAGCAACATCTGCATTTTTTCCTTGAGGTAAGACTTCACCCAATAGTTCTTCGACAACTGCCTCAGTGTTTTCCGACACCAGAGGCTCTATAATCAAATCACAATCATCTTCAACCCATTCAAAAATTTCCTCAATCATTGCTTTTTCAATATCACCCAGTTCCGCATTGTTTTTTAAAATAATTTCCCAGCTTAAATAACTGAGTTCTGGATCCATATGGATAAATTCAGGCAATTCAGAAAAATTAGCTGTACTCTCCATATCACCCAGAGTATTGAGTTCTTTAAACATTCGCACTGTGTCATTACCTGTACGAAGCATATGTTCATGAGGATGTAATTTTATTAACCAGCCTGCTTGTCGGGAGTCTGCATTTTGAACTTCGTCTGAGTGAACAGTTGAGCCTGAAGCCACTTCTGTTATTTGTTCGAGCGCATCTTCTCCTGCTAACATTGCATCAAGTAATGCTTTTACTTCATCAGCTCTTGACATATCAGGGGGAACATCATCCCTGGCGGCATCAATTAATTCTCGCAATACATCCACTGAATTAAGTAGAAGGTTAACTGCCTCTTTACTGATTTCGCGTCGTCCATCACGCATTTCATCCAGGAGGGTTTCCATTACATGAGTAAAATTGGCAATTTCATTTAAACCAAAAGTACCTGCTCCCCCTTTTATAGAGTGAGCAGCCCGGAATACTGCATGTATAGTTTCATCATCTGCAGTGCCAGAATCCAGAGCTAACAAACCTGATTCAAGTACATCAAGTCCTTCATCACTTTCTTCAATAAAGGTTTGTTTAAATTGTGATAAATCAATACTCATTATGCACTCCCTGACAATGATTCACCGTCAAGTTCTATAATTAAGGAAACACTATTTATTAGCTCAAGTAATTGTCTTAAAGCTTTATTTCCAGCTTATTTAGCTGATGGCTTTTGTCAAACAGCTGATGGCTCATATCAAACAGTTGATGACTTTTATTAATCAGTTGATGACTTTTATTAATCAGTTGATGACTCATATCAACCAAGAACACGGTTCACAGTATTTAATAATTGTTCAGGATTGAAAGGTTTAACAATCCAGCCAGTTGCTCCGGCTGATTTACCTTCCATTTTCTTTTCCGTCCCTGCTTCTGTGGTTAACATCAAAATCGGAGTAAATTTATAATCAGGTAAGATCCGTAAATTTTTAATCAGCTCAATGCCATCCATAATAGGCATATTGACATCTGACAGAACCATGTCAAAACCTCTGGTTTTGGCAATATTCAATGCCTGCTGCCCATCTGAAGCCTCCGTGACGTCATAGCCCGCACCCTTAAGTGTAAAAGCAACCATCTGCCTCATTGAAGTCGAATCATCGACAGCCAAAATTGTTTTGGACATTTATTTTCTCCAGTATTAATACAAAACGTGCTTAAAATAAAAAGTGATACATACAAGATAGTCAGTCAATCTCTAAACTGCCAGTCAAACCTGATAAATCAGCACTCTTTTTTAAACTATCCGAGCATGCTTGCCATTTAACTGAAATATTAAGAGACCTGGCTGTTTTAAAAAAAGCAGTCAATATTTGTAAACCTGCACCATCTATTCGTTCAATCTCACCACCATCTAAAGTGATTACTTTATGTTGATTCAGCATTTCAGCAAGTTTTTCATGGTAACTGGTCGCCATGGTGATATCTAAAATATCATCAAAAGTAATTAAACCTTCGGTATTTTCTGCAGTTTCACTCATAATTGGGCCCTGATCTATCCTGCTGCTGTATTAAATAAAATGTCCTTCAATAGGCAGTATCGGTTATTAAAAATAATCCTTTAGCATTTATTTTTTAAAATAAGCTTGATTGATCAAGCTTTATCTTTAAGAATAGAACACTATCTGACATTAAATATAGTTGAGGTCTTGTGGTTACACCACCCTATTTTCTTCATTATTCAGACTCAGGTTTTTACTGATGAAGAGTCCTATCATTCATTTTGCTAAGACCATCGCTTCCAGCGCAAGAGATCTGGCTCCTATTGCAATTGTTATTGCTTTTTTTCAAATATTTATATTAAAGCAACCTATCCCGAATATGGATGAAATTGTCATAGGCTCCATTCTTGTCGTTGTCGGACTTACCTTTTTTGTATATGGTCTGGAAATGGGATTATTTCCTATTGGTGAATCCATGGCCTTTTCTTTTGCACGCAAAGGCAGTGTTTTCTGGTTACTGACATTTGCCTTTTGCCTGGGTTTTGGCACCACTGTTGCTGAACCTGCCCTTATTGCAGTGTCGCAAAAAGCTGCCCGCATCGCAGCACAGGGCGGGGTAATTGAAACCACCGACATTGCCATCAAGCAATATGCCCAGGGACTCAAATATACCGTTGCCATTTCAGTTGGATTGGCCGCCATGCTGGGTGTATTTCGAATCATTAAGGGCTGGCCCATTCAATGGATCATTATGGGTGGTTATATGCTGGTAGTTTTCATGACCATGATTGCCCCCATAGAAATTATAGGTATTGCCTATGACTCCGGTGGTGTCACCACCTCCACAATCACCGTACCACTAATGACTGCTCTGGGTATTGGTCTGGCTTCCAGTATTAAAGGACGCAATCCCATGCTGGATGGTTTTGGTCTGATAGCTCTAGCTTCATTAACTCCCATGATTTTTGTAATGGCCTATGGGATGTTATATTCATGAATGAAGTGGTTGAATTCTTCTGGACATTTTTGCACACCATTACCGATGTTTTGCCCATTGCCGGCATCATATTCGGCTTTCAATTTTTTGTTATTCGTAAAAAAATACCTAATCTGAAACGGGTTCTTACTGGATTCTTTTATGTTATTTTTGGCCTCGCTTTATTTCTACAGGGACTGGAAGATGCCTTATTTCCGATTGGTAAATTAATGGCCTCTCAGCTAACTGACCCTGAATTTATCCGTCAGTCTGTGTTTGCATCTGTCTCAGGAAGCATCCCGGACACCATAGAATTTCACTGGAGCCAGTATTTCTGGGTTTATGTATTTGCTTTTACCATTGGCTTCAGCACCACCATAGCAGAGCCTTCACTATTGGCTGTCGCCATTAAAGCCAATGAGGTCTCTGGTGGTTCTATCGGTATCTGGGGGCTTCGCATTGCGGTAGCAATCGGTGTTGCATTCGGCATATCCCTGGGTTCATGGCGGATCGTCACCGGACTGCCCCTGCACTGGTTTATTATCAGTGGTTATATTGTGGTGGTGATTCAGACATTTTACTCACCAAAATTAATTATCCCTTTGGCTTATGATTCCGGTGGAGTCACAACATCAACCGTGACAGTCCCCATAGTGGCTGCCCTTGGCATTGGTCTGGCGAGCAGTGTGCCCGGACGCAGTCCCTTAATTGACGGCTTTGGTTTAATTGCATTTGCCAGCCTGTTTCCCATTATATCGGTACTGGCCTATGCACAATTATCCGCATGGTATGACAGAAGAAAAAACTAAATGATTCATGAAGAGTAACTAAAAGAGAGATTGGCAATGCGATTTAAATTAATTATTGCTTTTGTAAATGATGACGTGACTGATGCCGTTCTGGATGCCAGTCGACTGGCTGGAGCAACCGGTGCAACTGTTATCAATAATGCCCGCGGTGAGGGGATCAAAAAAACTAAAACATTTTTTGGTCTGACCCTGGAAACCCAGCGGGATGTTTTGTTATTACTGGTTGAAGAACATCTGAGCCGAGGTGTTCTGGAAAAAATCAGTGATGTTGGTAAATTCGATAACTCACCGGGAACCGGCATTGCTTTTCAAATTGACGTGGAAGATGCCGTTGGTGTTTCACATCAGATCCAACAATTAAGCGAAACTGTCGAGGAAAGAATATGAATCCTACAAGAATCACAGTAAAAGATGTTATGAAGCATAAAGTTGATTTTGTTGACGGAATGAAAACCGTAAAAGAAGCACTGCTTGAGATGCAGCATGTTGAAACGAAGACACTAATCGTCAAGAAACGTCATGATCATGACGAATGGGGCATTGTTGTTATTTCAGATATTGCCAAAAAAGTCCTTGCTGCTGACAAGTCAATTGAGCGAACTAATGTCTATGAAGTCATGACCAAACCTGCAGTCACAATTCATCAGGATATGGATATTCGTTATTGCGCCCGTATGTTTGAACGGCTTGGCCTGTCACGTGCTCCGGTGGTCAAACATGGTCAGATTATCGGAATTGTCAGTCATACCGATATGGTATTAAAAGGTCTTTGTAAAAGTGTCTGAGGAACAAAAGGGTAATTTTAAATTTTGAATGCTTAATTTTGTGTAAAAGAAACGTCAAAAGAAACCCTGCCCAATCGCTTGCCTTTTAATGTTACACAAAATTAAACATGCAAAAATCATCATTCATAATTGCAACTGTCCGAACGTAATTCCTTCTACTATACTGTTTTAATGAACTACATTATATTCGAGGAAATTATTATTCTACTGGCACTGGCAGTCATTGCTATTGCCAGTTTAAAGCACTTTAAAGTTGCCCCGATTCTAGCCTATCTTGTGGTTGGTATTATTGTCAGCCCCCATGCTCTGGGGCTGATAGAAAATACCAAGGATGTTCGTTTTATTGCAGAATTCGGTGTTGTTTTTCTCATGTTTACCGTCGGGCTTGAGTTTTCCCTGCCTAAGTTAATTGCTTTAAAAAAAGAAGTCTTTGGTCTTGGCGGCACACAAGTACTGCTCACATCTGTCATTGCAGGTAGTATTGACTGGTATTTTAGTCAGAGCCTCAAAGAAGCTATTATTATCGGTGGTATTATTGCTTTATCATCAACAGCAATTGTCACCAAACAATTGTCCGAACAACTGGAACTCAATTCACGTCATGGGCATCTTGCTCTAAGCATTCTTATCTTCCAGGATCTGGCAGTTATTCCACTTCTGGTACTCATTCCAACACTCAATAGCGATGGCCCTCTTTTTCAATCGCTTGAAATCAGCACTTTTATAAAAAGCGGCATTATTCTGTTTGTTATGCTGGCAATAGGTCACTGGATTTTACGCCCTTTATTCAGAGCAATTGCCGATATTCGCTCCGCAGAACTTTTTACTCTTTCTGTATTATTAATTGCCTTATCCGCTTCATGGGCAACTCATGCAGCAGGACTTTCTCTGGCTCTGGGTGCATTTATTGCTGGAATGATGTTAAGTGAAACAGAATATCGGCATCAGATTGAAGTGGATATTCGCCCCTTCCAGGATATCCTGCTCGGACTTTTTTTTATTACTGTCGGTATGCTGCTAAATTTAAACACCTTGATCCCACAGTTACACTGGGTACTTTTGGTTGCATTGTTATTAATCGTTGCAAAAACACTAATTGTCACACTACTCTGCTATCTGTTTGGTACTTCACCAGGTGTATCTCTTCGTACTGGGCTGGTATTAAATCAGGGGGGTGAATTTGGTTTTGCATTGCTGACTCTGGCATTAACTTACAATGTTATTGAACAGGCAACTATCCAGATTGTATTATCCGCAATCATTATAAGCATGATGTTTACTCCCTGGATTATTGCTAATAATGGCCGCTGGACCAAATTTATTTTTAGACAGAGTTACCAGACAAACCGACGCAGTATTGCTCAGAAAATTGAACATAAAACTAAAGCTCTATCCGATCATGTCATTATTTGTGGTTATGGTCATATCGGTCAAAACATATCCCGATTTATTGAAGAAAAGAACCTGCATTATATAGCCTTAGACTTAGATCCCATCCGTATTCAGGAGGCTCAGGAAGCCGGTGAAACAGTTGTTTATGGTGATCCCACTCATAAAAGGATCTTACTGGCTGCCGGTATTGATAAAGCCCGGGTCATACTTATCACAATAAAAAACAACTCCGCAGCAAAAAAAATAATCCAACAGATCCGTTCTCTAAGAAATGATATTCCAATTTTAGTACGTAGTGTGGATGAAAGTAAATTGGATGAATTGTATTCCGAAGGTGCCACAGATGTGATCCCGGAAACTCTGGAATCCTCAATTATTATGGCATCACATCTGCTGTTACATCTTGATGTACCACTTAATGAGATCACTAAAGATATTGCCAAAGCCCGAAAAGATCGATATCAGTTTTTACGTGGTTATTATCCCGGAGAAGAAGCCTCACACGCTGAATCCAGCATGATTAACGAACACATGTATACAATGGTTTTACACCCGGGTTCTAAAGCCATCGGTATGACTATTGGTGATATTAATCTGAATGGTCGCAATATTGTTTTTACGGCATTACGCCGGGGTGGTATTCGGGGTAAACAGCCAACACCCGATCTGCTGTTAAAAGAAAATGATATCATCGTCATGCATGCCCGACCGGAAGATCTTGAGTTTATCAAGGTCGAGCTATTAACGGGACATTAGATCTGCATTCTTACTGCGCTGCAACTCTTGCTTCAATGTAGCTAATGGCTTTAGCCATTCGAGTCAGGCAGCGGTCACGACCAATTAGTTCCAGAGTGACATCAATTGATGGTGACATACCTGCCCCCGTTACAGCGACACGCAGAGGTTGTGCAACTTTACCAAGTTTTAGTTCTAACTCTTCAGTGAGTTCCAGTACAATTTTGTGCAGGGCTTCACCATTCCATTCAGTTGTAGCGCTAAAGCGTTCCAGCATTTTTTTCAGGGGCTCAAGTGCAGCAGCTTTAAGGTTCTTTTTAGCTGCTTTTTCATCAAAGTCTTCAAAATCTTCAAAGAAATAACGGCTGTTTTGTGCCATATCGAGCAGGGTTTTACTGCGTTCAGCCAGAGCCGTTACAATGGCTGACAGAGCAGGGCCATTATCAGTATTGATCCCTTGTTTTTCCATATGCCAGGCCAGGTGTTTTGCAACATGCTCCGACTCACCTTCCTTAATATAATGCTGGTTTAACCAGAGTAATTTATCAGGATTAATGGATGATGCTGATTTATTAATATCATCCAGATCAAACAGCTCAATCATTTCATCAATTGAAAATATTTCCTGATCACCATGAGACCACCCCAGACGAACCAGATAATTTAATAGTGCTTCAGGCAGATAACCTTCCTCACGGTAATTTAACAGATTCGCAGCACCATGACGTTTTGATAATTTCGCCCCCTGCTCATCCAGAATCATCGGTAAATGTGCATATTCCGGGATCAGTGCACCCATTGCTTTAAGAATATTAATCTGACGAGGAGTATTATTGAGATGATCATCACCACGGATCACATGACTTATACCCATATCCAGATCATCAATAACCACAACCAGGTTATACGTTGGTGTACCATCACCACGGGCAATAATTAAATCATCCAGTTCTTTATTATTGATAATAATCTGGCCTTTAACATGGTCATTGATAACCACCTCACCATCAATATTAGTTTTGAAGCGTATCACCGGGAGTACTTCTTGCTTGCCTTCAGGCGGCAGCTCAATGCCCCGGCAACGGCGGTCATAACGAGCCTTTTCTTTCTTTGCCATCTGTGACTCACGCATCGCATTCAGCTCTTCTTTACTGCAATAGCATTTATAGGCATAACCATCATCCAGAAGTTTTTCAATAACTTCCTTATAACGATCCATACGCTCTGTCTGGTAAAAAGGTCCTTCATCATGGTCTAAGCCCAACCACTGCATTCCCTCAAGGATCACATCCACGGCTTCCTGAGTCGAACGCTCTCTATCCGTATCTTCAATACGCAGGATAAATTTTCCCTGATGTCGCCTGGCATAAAGCCAGGAAAACAGAGCAGTACGGGCACCACCAATATGTAAATAGCCAGTTGGACTTGGAGCAAAGCGAGTTCTTACAGTCATTTCATCTCTCAGGAAGGAAAAAAAGAGTATTTTACATGATGAGTGCAGATAAAAGAAGTCTACTAATAATCCATTTAATCTAAATTAGTTGAACCGTAGCGAGAGCGTTCAAGATGCTGAAGACTCCGTGCATTAGACTCCCGTAGTAAGTTCAAGTAATTTATTTAAGTTTAAGGATAATTACGTTTAATCTGTCTCGGCAGCATAAAAAAAGCAAGTATTTTGACACAGAAAATATCATTATAATGTTACAATGTAAAAAAAATAACTTATCTGAATCTATCCAATGAAATTAAAAAAACTTTCTATTGTATTTATATTAGTTAGTATTTTAGTTGCTACAAGTGATTTATTACTTGTTTATATTAGTTATAAAAATTCAAAACAAAGCCTGCAATATGGCCTCGAACAAAAAACTTTTCAGCTTCAAAATACCTACCAGTTAACTCTAGCTCAAGTGGGTGGTTTTATGCGTCAGACAGCTGCGTATATTGCCAATGATGAGCGTGTAAATCAGCTCTTTTTAGAAGGAAGTCGTGCTGTTGCAGCTGAAGGCGGAGGTGCCGGAGGAATAGAAGCACTGAGGATCCGTAAAGAATTATATCAACTCGTTTCAAGTGGCTGGAATGAAATGACAAAAAATTATAAGGGCAGACAACTGCATTTTCATTTGCCAATAGCTGTTTCATTTTTACGTGTACACAAACCTGACAAATTTGGTGATGACCTCAGTGATATTCGTCATTCAATCGTAGTCGCTAACACCACACTTGAAAATACAATAGGCTTTGAATCTGGCCGTGTATATGCAGGTGTTCGTGGAGTTGTTCCAGTATTTTCTAAAGATCCGGAAACAGGAAATAAAATACATATTGGTGCCTTAGAAGCTGGTACGTCATTTGCCCTGATGCTGCAACAACTTAAAGAAACTTTATCAGCTGATTTTGCCATATTAATGACTATTGAACATACGAAAAATACCATGTGGCCAGAATTTATCAAAGAATATTCACTCACCCATCCCATAATTAATAATCATTTGTTAGAAGGATTTACCAATAAAACGCAAGTAAAATCATTAATGAAGAACATAAGCGTACAGCAGTTATTAAATAAAGAAAAAACAATTTTGACAAAAATTAATGGCCAATATTTTGGTGTAGGTGTGTTCCCACTGCGTAATTATCTTGGAACGGTTGACTCTACCAGAAAATCAATTGGTTCTGTTTTAGTCTGGTTTTCTGCTGAAAATGAAGTTCGAGATTTTGATAAAGGATTAATCAACAGTATTTTGGTCGCTATTATTGGTTTTATTGTGGTAGAACTATTAATTTATTTTGGCCTGATCTTTGAAAGTAAGTTAATAAAACAAAGTCAGATGGCTATGACTGATGGACTAACAGATATACCAAACCGACACTACTTCAATGTCATGTTTAAACAGGAATTACTTCAGGCAAAACGTAACAATCAATCTTTGTCTTTAATTCTATGTGATATAGACTATTTCAAACAATACAATGATCATTATGGACATATTATGGGAGACAAAGCTTTACAGTTAGTAGCTAAAACCATCAAGCTGCAATTAAAACGAAAAATTGACTTTGTCGCTCGGTATGGGGGTGAAGAATTTATCATTGTATTATCTGCAGCAAATAAAACGACCTCTGTTAAAATAGCAAAAGCCATACAAAATGCTGTATATGAATTAAAGATTGAACATCAGACACGTTTAGATAATGAAACAAGAATAACAATTAGCTCTGGTATCATATGCTACACCCCTGCTTCTAAAACAGTTATTCCTGAAAAAGTTATCAATATGGCAGATAAAGCCTTATATCAAGCAAAATTTAATGGGAGAAATCAAATCGCCTATTATAATGATATTATTTAATGCGGTGTTGTTGTGAGTTTCTTCAGTGCCGACAAAAGACAGCTAAAAAGCCACCATATTTCGAAGCCGAGAATAATAGCGTATTAATTGACTCATCATTTTATCTTATGACTAAAAGACCAATACCTTGTCTGCTGCTAAAGTTCGCTCTGCTAGTTCTTTCATCGTACTGCGTTGAGCACCATCAATAGCATCTGTATCTGTAATACCCCGTGCATCCATACAGGTACCACACATTAAAACATCACCTTTACGTACAACTGATTTGAGCATCAGCTCCAGGTTATAAAAACCTTGCGGCACTTTCTGTCCAGACTTGGCACAGACAATCGCATCAGCCATTAAAAAGACAGTGATATGAACCTCATCATTACTAAGGGACTTAGCCATTCTCAGACCATTATAACTACGCTCAGTGCCATAGGGTGGCTCATTAAGAATAATTAAAATATTCATAATTCATTCCTCCTTGTTTATCAAAAAAGTTTACTCACATAATCAATGTAATTCAGTCGTTGGGCTCAGTTAATTCCCGTTCTTCTGCTCATTAGTCCAGCCACGGGTATTAATCGCATATTCACTCACTTTGCCTTTAAATGGCAACATCAACATACCGATGATCCAGTTCGTCTGTTTTATATTCCGATATTTATGAATACCAATGGTAAAGCCTGATTGACCTCCACGAGGTTGATCTCGATAGGTACCAAACAACCGATCCCACCAGGTTAGATTAAAGCCAAAATTGCTATTGGTTTCATCGTCTTCAACAGAGTGATGCACGCGATGCATATCAGGTGTCACTATAAACCAGCGTAAAAAAGTATCAAAAGGTTTTGGCAAGCCCACATTGCTATGATTAAACATCGCTAAAGCATTGAGTACAACTTCAAAAATAACCACAGCAGCAACTGGTGCACCCAACACGATAATAGTAGCAATTTTAATCAGCATAGAAAGGATGATTTCAATAGTATGAAAACGAGCCCCGGTGGTCACGTCATAATCCAGATCGGCATGATGAACCCGATGGATCCGCCATAAAAGCGGCACTGCATGAACGATGACATGCTGTAGATAGATAATGAAATCCATCACCACCACGACCATTCCAATAGCAAGCAGATCTGGTAATTGATAATAATTGAGCACCCCCAAATCATGAGTTTCAGCAAACACAGCAACACCTACCGCTGCAGCAGGAAACAGAACACGTAATACAAGCGAATTGAAAAAAGCCAGGCCCAGATTATTAACCCAGCGAATGCTTTTAGAGACAGTTAAAGCCCGTCTGGGAGCAATTACTTCCCAAACTGCCATAATGGCAAACACATAAAAAAAGAAATTTAACCTTATCGCTGCTTCGTTTTCTAAGATAAATTCATTGAATGTCATTATAGTTCCTGCCAGTTTCATGAATGAAACGCTCGTAAATAATTTTTTATTAATATAAAGAAGGACCTGCTGTTTTTCTTCAGCCAGTATCACTATAATTAAGAGAACAATTAAGCTATTCTCTTGAATACTTGATTAACAAAACATAAGTATTCAATTAATCAATTGAATACAATTATAGAAGGAATTCGACTTATGTCAAGTAATCATTTCAAGCAGGAGCTCTTTGCTCAATTTGCCCGTGTCGGTAAAGCTATGAGCAATGGCAACCGTCTTGAACTACTTGAGTTTATAGCTCAGGGTGAGCGTAGTGTCGATGAGCTGGCTAAAGTCTCCGGTTTATCTGTAGCCAATACTTCTCAGCACTTGAAGTTATTACGTCAGGCAGGACTTATTACCTGTACTAAACGGGGTTTAAAAGTCTTTTACCGTCTCAGCGGTGATGATGTCATTGATTTATTCACTTCACTTCGTCATGTAGCAGAGCATCGTCTGGCAGATGTTCAACAACTGCTTAATACCTTCCTGACCGTTAAAGATGATCTGGAACCAATTCCAGCTACCGAACTGCTGGGGCGGGTTCGGGATGGCTTAGTGACCGTTCTGGATGTCAGACCTTCTGAGGAGTATAAAGCAGGTCATGTGCCGGGGGCTGTTAATATACCTTTATCTGAATTAGAAGAACATTTGAACAAACTGGACACCACACAAGAGGTGGTTGCTTATTGCCGTGGTCCTCACTGTGTCCTTGCTTTTGATGCAGTTAAAAAACTCAGACAAAAAGGCATCACTGCCCATCGTATGGAAGATGGCTTTCCTGAATGGAAGTCAGCAGGCTTGCCGATTGAGCACTGAGTAAGTATTTAGCCAGAGATAGGTTCAACCTGGAAAATCAATAATGAAGAGAATTGTCAGAAGCTGATTTGGAGACGCTTTTCAAAATCGACACATTTCAAAATCGACACTTTCAAAATAGAGATATGTTAAAAATTAATATTTATATTCATCAGGTATAGGCAGATTAGACATATCTGGTTTTGTGTCTTGTTCAACATCACCATTTTTTAACTGGAAAATATAAGCCAGTACCTGAGCAACTGCAACATAGAGTCCTGCAGGTATTTCCTGGCCAATATCAACAGAGTAATAAATTGCCCGTGATAAAGGGGGGATTTCCATAATAGGCACATCATTGGCCTGGGCGACACTACGGATCTGCAGGGCAACCAGATCGGCCCCTTTGGCTAACATTATGGGAGCACCTGAGCCTTCTATATCATATTTCAGAGCAACCGCAAAATGCGTCGGGTTGGTGATTATAACATCTGCCTTAGGGACATCAGACATCATGCGCTGCTGGGCGATTTCCTGTTGTTTCTGTCGAATACGGCCTTTTACTTCAGGATTGCCATCAGAGTTTTTTGATTCATCTTTGACTTCCTGCTTAGTCATTTTCAGCTGACGAGTATTACTCCATATCTGGTAAGGCACATCAATTAATGCAACAACAATCATAGTCAGGGATACTAATAAAAACTGCCAGCTGATGAGTTCCATGGCGTGAATGAAAGCCCCGGGAAATGGTTCTTCAGAGAGCCCATAAATCTCATTTTTTGCCTTCCAGAGGAAGTAAACAGCCACACCGCCCATCAGCATAATTTTTAAGATGCTTTTAACTAATTCAATAATGCCATTAGTCCCAAAAATCTTTTTTAGTCCTTTGATTGGATCTAATTTACTTAACTTTGGTGTAATAGATTCCGCTGAAAAATTAAAACCACCCAGAAGTGCACTGGAAAATATTGCGGTGAACAGCATTAAGAAAAAAAGAGGCAGCAAAGCAAAAACCATGGCGGACAACTCCCCTTTAAAATGCTTAAAGAGCTGTGTTGAATCAAATAGCACACTACGTTCTACAGAGAAATTATTTTTCATAATAGCAGTGATCACTTCGAGCATATCACCAGAGAAGATCATAATTCCAACAATTGACGCAATTAACATAAACAAGGTTGTTAATTCTTTAGAACGGGCAACCTGACCTTTTTTTCGGGACTCCGATTTCTTTTTTTCCGTCGGGTCTTCCGACTTGTCCTGACCATCTTCATTCTCAGGCATTAGCAATAACACCTTAAATCAGGCAACAGGACATCCATTGTAGTGATACCATTTTGCGCTGCACTATGTTGCAAAATATCATCAATAAGTTGAAAAATTGAGGTCATAATTCTTTCAAAATAAGGCAGCAGTGTCGGCATAGTAATATAAATAATAGAAAAAGCAAAAATAATAGTAATTAAGAAACCCACTGAAAAGGGGTTCAACTGAGGAGATGCCTTGGACATCACCCCAAAACTGATATTTACCATTAGTAATGCTGTCATTGCAGGTAAGACCATCATGACAGCACTTTGAAACATCTGGCTGCCCCAACTAACCAGCATCCAGTATCCAGTGCTTGAAATACCACTGGTACCAATAGGAAGGATATTAAAACTATTGGCCACTTCCCGGATCATAATTAAATGCCCATCAAGAGCTAAAAACAGAAAGGTAGCCAGCATTAAATACAATTGCCCCACAACCGTTACCTGAATACCGTCCTGAGGGCTATTCATCATGGAAAAACCAAGTCCCGCCTGCATAGCAAGAATATGTCCTGACATAACAAACAAATTAAATGCCAACTGCAAGGCAAATCCCATAATAGCACCAATAAGCACCTGGTGGATGGCAATAAGAAGTGCTTCACCACTGATAAAATCAACTAAAGGTAAGGGAGGTAAAACTGGCACAACAACCAGAGTTATTGTAAAAGCCATCAACACTCGAAAGCGAACTGGAATAGAGCGGGTTGAAAAAATAGGAGCCACCAGCATCATGGCACTGATACGAATAAAGGGCCAGATGTAGGCACCGACAAAGGCCGTAATTTCAGCGGTGGTAAACATGTTAGCCGCCGCTTAGATAGAACGGGATGTTAATAAACATTTGGTGCATGAACTCCATCAAACGCCCCAACATATAAGGTCCGGCATACATAAGCACTGCAAATGTCACCAGAAGTTTTGGAATAAAGGTCAGTGTTTGCTCATTAAGCTGAGTCGCAGCCTGAAACATACTCACCGTCAAACCCACCGCCAAAGCCGGAAGCAGAATGATCAAAAGCAGAACAATAATAAGATAGACCGCACCCTGCAAAATATCTAAAACAGTTTCAGGTGTCATTATTTACTCCTCATTATCAATAGACTTTCTGATTAGATGTAATAACTTGAAGCCAATGTTCCCATTATCATTGACCAGCCATCCACCAGTACAAAAAGCATTAATTTAAACGGCATAGAAACAATCAGTGGTGACAACATCATCATTCCCATGGACATCAAAACACTGGCAACCACCAGATCAATGATCAAAAAGGGAATAAATATCAAAAATCCAATGGTAAAGGCCGTTTTTAATTCACTGGTCACAAAGGATGGAATTAAAACAGTGAAAGGCACATCAGCTGGATTGTCATAGGGTCCTTTTCTGGCAATTTCTGAAAACATGGTCAGATCTTTTTCCCGTGTTTGCGCCAGCATAAATTCATGCAGAGGTATAGATGCCCTCTCCAGTGCAGTTTCTATACCAATTTGTTCATCCAGATAAGGCTTAAAACCATCGTTATACATGCGATCAAATACCGGAGCCATAATAAACATTGTCATAAAAATCCCCAGTCCTACCAGAACCTGTGCAGGTGGGGCCTGCATTAAGCCGGTAGCCTGACGTACAATGGCCAGAACTATAATAATACGGGTAAAGGAAGTCATCATCAGTATCATAGACGGCAACATAGTAATGACAGTCATCAAAACCAGCGCCTGAATAGTAACGGACCAGTTTTGTTCGCCATCCGGTCCAGTCGTAACCGTAAGTGCATCCAGAGTCGGTGCAGCAGAGCTTAGAGCAGGTAAAAAAATTAAAACAAAAATTAACAGAATATGCATTCCAGCGCCGGGAGTAAGAAGATGAGACATCCGATACTTATGCAAAAAATGACTAGCTTGAGTTTTTTCCATATCAGTTATTTTTCTTAGATAGAAGTGCTGATAATTTATCGGCAAATGGGTGACTGACAGGCGTCTTACTTTTAGTCGATGCTCCAATATCTGTTTCATCAATTGGTTCATCCAATACATGCAATGTATTAATCTGTGTGGCTGTCATACCAACCAGTAATTGCTGTTTGCCGACTTGAATCAGAGCAATTTTTTCTTTTTGCCCTAAATTTAATGTGGCCAGTATTTTTAATTGCCCCTGCCCGGTTAAATTACTATAGCCCATTTTTTTCATAAACCAGGCCATAGAAAAAATTAATAATAAGATAAAAATGAGTCCCAGAGAAACACCGAGTGCATCAGTAGTACTAGCTGGTACATTTTTTCTTTCCTCAGACAGGAATGAAAACACCTTTCTCTCTGAAGATTCAGGCTTGGCTTCACTCTGCTGAGGTGCCTGGTATTGTTCAGCAAAAACAACAGGCGAAAACAGACCTGTAATAAAAAATATGCCAAGAACAATTAGTCTGATTTTACATTTATTTATCAAATGAATGGTCATCAAAACTACTAAAGTTTATTGATTCGTTCAATTGGACTAATCACATCGGTTAAGCGAATGCCAAATTTATCATTCACCACAACCACCTCACCATGAGCAATCAGAGTTCCATTGACCAAAACATCCATAGGCTCACCTGCTAATCGGTCCAACTCAATAACCGAGCCCTGGTTTAATTTCAGTAAATTTCTAATACTTAGTTTAGTGCGTCCAATTTCCATTGAAATATCAACAGGAACATCCAGAATTACATCAAGATTAATTTCACTTTCAGAAGAAGAGGAGGCATCATCTTCCAGGTTTTCAAATCCTGCCGCCTCTGATTCAGCCTGCTCATCCATGGCCTCTGCCCAGGGATCCTCTTCTGTTTCTTTGATTTCTTCGTTTTCTGTTTCGTCATTCATTTTTATATATCCAGATATGGTTTATATACTATAAAACTATTTACAGCTCATGTTTTGGCAGCGCCTTTGCACCCACACCATCTTCTGCTTCAGATTGTGAAAAGCCATCATCCAGGAAAGGAATTCCTGTCTCAAGGTGTGCTGGACGTTCTACTTTGCCGGATATTTTTACTGCATGATAGCCTTTATAAAGACCATGATTAGCTTTAAAAATGGGCACCCCCTCAGAAAAAACAATCACTTCATCTTCCAGATCAATTGGAATAATATCACCTTCTTTAAGATTAACGACTTCTTTAAGAGTCAATGAGGTATTGGCCAAAGTAGATGATATCTCAACTTCAGCTGATTTAATTTCATCACCCAGTGCCTGATTCCAGCGATCATCGACATCACTTCGATCGCTTTGTATACCAGCATCAAGCAACTCACGAATGGGCTCCAGCATAGAATAAGGCATGGTAATATGGATATTCCCACCCCCGCCTTCCAGTTCCACATGCAGACTACTCACAACAACGACTTCTGTCGGACTGACAATGTTGGCGAATTGAGGATTGACTTCCCGACTGTTAAATTCAAATTGCATAGGCATTACTGGAGCCCATGCTTTAACCAAATCTTCAAAGCATAATTCCATAAACATATGCACAACACGCTGCTCTGTAGGAGTGAATTCCCGACCTTCAATCTTGGCATGAAATTTACCCTCACCACCAAAAAAATTATCCACCAGGATAAAGACCAGTGTTGGCTCAATGACCAGTAGTGCTGTACCTTTTAACGGATTCATTTTAATCAGATTAAGGCTGGTAGGAACAAATAGAGTATGAATGTACTCACCAAATTTAATTGTTTGTATTCCACCCACAGAGATTTCTGTCGAACGCCGCAATAAATTAAACATACTGATCCGCAGGTAGCGTGCAAAACGCTCATTAATCATCTCAAGCGTTGGCATCCGGCCGCGAACAATGCGATCTTCACTATTGAAGTCATATTGTCTGCTACCACCATCTCCCTCGTCCTCATCATCCGTATCGACATCGCCATCGTCAACACCATGCAGCAGGGCATCAATTTCTTCTTGTGAAAGTAAATCCGTCACTATTTTATCCTACTCATTCTGTATTGGTTAGGGGCTCAACTAAGAAATTCATTCATATTTACTGCATAACAAAACTGGTAAAGTAAATGTTATCAATACCCTTCTTTACTTTATGCTGCTTTAGTATCACGTTAACCGTCTCAATTAATTCTGCTCTAAGCTGTTCTTTACCCTCAGGCGTCACCATTTCTTCGTATTTTTGCCCGCTGAGTAATAATACAATTTCACTCCGAATGACTGGCAGATGTTTCTTCACCGCCGCATAAGATTTTTCATTCGTGGTAGACACCTCAAGCCCAATCTGCATAAAACGTGCTTTGCTCTTACCTTCAAAGTTAAGAACAAATGCGGGTTCCAGAGGCCAGTAAGAAATATCGGCTATTGCTTCAGAAGTTTCTTCTGAATCACTGGAATTTGATTCACCCTCTGATTCACCCTCTGCATTTTGGGAAGATTCAGCTGCAACCGGCTCATCATCAAAAAAACCACCAAAGAACATTCCACCGCCGACGCCGAGAATTATCAGTAAAACAACACCCACAATAATGATAATCATCATTTTTTTTGATGATTTTGGTACTTCTTCTTCTTCGCCACCATCCAAATCCAGATCTTCATCTGCCATAATCAAATCCTATTTTATATTAATGAAGTTTTTCTACAGAGCCAAACTAGATGAAAATAATAAGTTCCATATAGTTTGGGTCTATTCATGCGCTCCAATACTTCTGCTACCCAACACTTTTAATAGTTTACCTTCAATTCACCTTCATTAGCATAAAAAACTCATGCTACCTCGTAAAAAAGATAAGCAAAATTTATTCCAACAATTGCAAGATCAATGAATATGTACTGATTTATTAAAAATAACCAAGCTGTCAAAAAAATGACAACTTATAATCAGAACTTTCAGGCAAATGAATTATCATAACCACATTGTCAATTCTTACTATACTATTTGAATGCCTTCAGACTTAATATCGCTCAGCTCATAAAGATTATAAATGACCGATCAGTTTTTTATTTTCATCTGAGCATTGAGACTATTATTACAGCCAATACTATCCCACTCTTTAATTGTTTACTATAGACTGTATTGCTCCAAATTGTCTAATCCATGGACTTGATTTTTGTATTGAACCCGGTAACCTGTCCACTTCAGCTTTAGCATCCTGATAGGTTTTAAAAATCCCATAAACCAATATATAACGAATAGTCATTTTCTGCTGCTCTATTTTTTCAACTTTGTGAATATAAAGATTTTCAGGTTGCCCTAACTCTTGTCTGACATACAGCTTCTCCAACATTATCTGCATACTTTTTTTACTTTTGCCTGTTGCCAGCTGCAGTGTATAAGTATTTTTCTGCTGCTGGTTCAGCCAGACTATTGGATCGACTATAATTCTGGAGCCTTTAGCGGAAACAGAGCCCTCAGCAGAGATAGAGCCTTTAGTGGGACCAGAGCCTTCAGCGGAACCAGAGCCCCCTGCGAAACGGGAACCTTCAGTAGAAATAGAGGCTATTAAAACACTGGGGAAATAACCATCAACAAGACCTGCTGAACGACTCATTATCAAATATTCATTGGCTTTTTGCCTTTGCAGACCATTCCGTTCGTTATTTTTAATATTTTTATTCAGCAGTAAAGCCAGGTTATATTGGGCACGGGGATCCCCTTTATTAGCTAATGGCTGCCAGAGTTGTCTGGCTTTTACATAATCTTCTTGTTCAAAAAAATTAATACCTTTTTCAAGATCGCCTGCACTGGCAATGGCTATTTGCCATACAAGGCTGCCTATAATAATGAATAAAAATTTTGCCATAATACTGATTGAATTTCCTGAATACACAACATTTCAAAAAGAACTTGTTTTTTTAAAACTGATTTTCAGACCTTAGCGAATGCTCCAACAGCTCTTTTAAAAAAAGATTAAGTTGCCTTTTCTCATCAACCTGCAGCATATGTTTATTGGGGTAGATATTAGCAGACTGAATGGGTGAGCAGCCCTGATAACCAATAATTTCCACTAAGCAGGCATCATAGCAAACACGTAATTCCATGTTAATAGAGCCTGGATGAGCGACTGATGGCGGCTTTTCCCTATTATTTACTGAATGCATTTGTAATACTTGCTCCAGAGAAATTACACTGGTGTATTTATATTGTTTCAGGATTTTAAAAATAATCTGGGTAGAATGAAGATAAAAGGGATCATTAACAGCGATCGTCTTTAAACCCGGAACCAGGCGAATTAGGCGACGATAGTTAGCTTCATAAAGTCCAGTAGGAGTCGTTGTCTTATACTGTGATTGAATAATAGTATGTGTCATAAAATAGCGAAATTCAGTCCATGATCCGTGCGCGTAAGCGTAATTGTGCCTGACTTAATAATTGACTGACTCGAGATTCACTAACCCCCATCAAAGCGCCCACTTCTTTTAAGTTCATTTCAGTATCATAATACAGAGACATAACCATTCTTTCACGTTCAGGCAGACCTGCAATTGCCAGAGAAAGCCGTTGATGAAATTCATCATCCAAAACTTCTTCCATAACACTCGACTGCCGATCTTCAAATATGCCCAGACTCTGAGTATCATCCGTACCCAAATCATCAAAGCTCAGCATGCGGCAGGCACTGCTGTCTTTTAGTATTTTATAATAATCATTAAGACTAATACCCATTTCCTGGGCTACCTCAACATCACGCGCATCTCTACCAGTTCGGCGTTCTATTTCCTGAATTGTTGCAGATAGATCCCGGGCTTTTTTGTGTACAGATTTCGGTGCCCAGTCTGTCCGTCTGACTTCATCCAGAATGGCGCCACGAATTCGAATGGTTGCATAGGTCTCAAATTGTGCTCCCTGCCTGGGATCGTAATGCTTCCCGGCATCCAGAAGCCCAATTAATCCAGACTGGATTATATCATCTATATGGATCTCTGCCGGCAAACGAGCTGACATATGATAGGCAATTTTTTTAACCAGTGGTGCATACTTTTCCACCAATTGTTCTGCAATTTCTTTACCTTCAGATGAATACATATTAATTCTGAACAGATATCCTGGATTTCAATATTAATATACCCGTGATACCTGGAAATTCAGCGAGGCATTTTGACTTAAAGCCGATTGAATGTATAAGACCTACATGATTGAGGCTTTAAGTTAAAATAACGACGTCTGCATTTCCAGGTATCACGGGTATAGATGAAGTTTGACCCGATTTAAGTATAGCAGATAGTACAGGATAGAATACTTATTTAAGAAAAATTGAGAATGTAAGATTGTGATGAGCTAGAGCTGATATAGGAAATCAGCATTTGAAGTGATATTGGGGAGAAACATTCTGACTCAGGCTTTCTCATCCAGCAGAGAGCCCAGGATTTCATCAACCGTTTCAACTACTTTACCTGAGGCAAGCACTTGATATTTATTCATTTTCATTTCAACAATGTCTGTTACAACTGAACCTGAACCCTGCATAGCTTCCTTACTCGCCAGATTAGCCGCATTTTTCTTAATCCCATTCAGACCTGTCTGCATCCCCGTCTGAGCTGTTCCTAATATTGAATCAATTGACATAAATACTCCATAAATCAATACTCCATAAATCAAGCTTAGGTCTATTGGCGGCTAATTATATGTTTTCTTTAATAATCAAGAGAAAAAGAAGGTGTGGCGTTCGGACGAAGTGCTGAGTCTGCCGATTGCACGTGAGGCTGGTTCGTCTAACTGGGGGCGCTGCAAGCCCGTCCATGGGTCGCTTGACAGAAAACGTCCGTGTTTTCTGACACCCCAGTTAGACGAACCAGCCTCACGTACACTCTCCCACCTCAGTTGTCCTCTCTGGTGTTGTCCAAAAGCAAAGAAAAAGCAAGAGCAGCAGTACTCAACTCAATAAAATTTGTCATTTGAGTTAAATCCCAAAAAGCGGTTATTCTAGATTTTTTAAATGCCTTTGAATATCCACACTATCATGTAGAATTCGAATAACTAAAAGATGATCTTTCTGGATGCAGTAAATAATAAGATGACTTCTATGATTATGTATCCGTACTGCAGGAGTGAACTCCGTTCGTTGCCTGCACATAAGAGGTGTTTCACAAAGTAATTTAATACAGTCTTCTAATTCAAAATAGTACTATTCAGCTTGTGCTTCACCAACGCTTTTAAAGCCATGCAGATACAAATTAATCAGATCGTTATCAGCTTCTTTTGAGAGTTTATAATTCATTCAGAGAGCAAGCTTTTTTACGTGCTTTTTTTAAAATTTCAAGCATAGATCGATCACTGATACCACTTTCAATACCTTTACTAATGGCTTGCTGCAATATCTTTATTTGCTCCCGATCTTGCTGGTCACGGCGAATAAGATCACGGACGTAATCACTGGCATTACCATAATGCCAGCCTTTTATTAAAACTATTACTTACTCGAATTGTGGCAAATATTGCCATTAAAATGTAAGTTAATTATAAATGTCGCCAATCAAACACAGAGACCATATTAACCTAAACCGACCATTAAAATACCTCCCCCACCTGCCGCTGAATTAATTGCACCTAGAAATGCAGAACTGCTCTGTATTTTATATTTATGACCGGAAATGCTTTAAACTGCTTTTTTTAAGCCAGGAGGCAAGAATAGAGTCAATGAATAATTGCTGGAAATGAAAAAGAATACATGCCAGCAGCGCCAGACCGGCAGGTTGTTCCAGCGCAGTAAGCACACCCACAGCAACCGGTAAAGTCTTTTGCGAAGCGGTAAAGAGTAATGCCAGCCATTCCCCACGCTCAGAGGGATGAAGTAAACGAGATAACCAGCACAATAGCATCAAGCCTCCATGAATGCTCATGCTGGCCAGAATAATCCATAACAACAATGGAAGATTGAGTTGTCCAAGGGTCTCTGTTGAGGCAGACATAGAAAGCCAAACGGTACCGATAACACAGGTTGATGGAAGGTAGGCCAGAAGCCATTGGTTGCCCGGTTGTTGAAATATTGATCGGGATAGCATTCCAATAACAAACGGCAGAAGTACGATCAACAGTAATTGTTGCAACAAAAGCCAAGGGGAAAGTGAAATCAGGCTCATATGTTCCAGGAGCAGTTCCAGTATAAAAGGAATACTAAAGACCCCTATTATGTTAAGTAATATGGTCAATATCAAGGCCTTTGGGCCACTTCCCCCAGCAATCTGAGTCATAACAATACCTGACGAAAGGGTTGCTGGTACTGTTGACATTACGACCAATCCCAAAGCTACCCCTGAGGGAATATGAAGCAGAGAGACCACAGCCAGGCCAAGGAATGGACTGATTAGCAAATTGATCAATATTGCCAGAATGATTGTTTTGATCAAACTGACATCCCCGGTTATCTGGTGTAGTCGAGTCTGATAACCATTGACAAGAAAAATTATTACCACCATCCAGGGAATTAGCACTTCCGGCCCTAACCATTGACCGATCTCAGGAAAAAGCCAGGCGAACAGGAAAGCAAATATTAGGCCTATGGGTAAGAAGTAACTATGCATGACTCATCTGTCTATCTTATATTTTCAACTTGAAATTGTATCATGACAATACCTCAATAAGAGAAAATCCTATACGGATTTATTTACCCAACGGGTTAAATTTCTTTGCCCTGAATTTAGGGGTATTGCCAAATTCATGCTTCAGGCAACAAGAGAATTGAAAGCCAATTACTCAATTTCTACTGTATGATATTTTAGTTTTATTTTCAAATAATGGAATTTTAGTACCAGGTAATTCATATATTAGAACAAATCTCATCGAAACTATGTTATTTTTGATTTAATCATCAAGAAAGTTCAATTGAAAAATCCGGAGCCGGGTATTGCCAATATGCGTGTTTCTTTAGATTTAACTGTTAGCATACAAAAATGGAAATCATAGTAAAATTAATTTCAGTATTTTATGCCCTTACAGCTATAGCTGCTCTAATATTTATACCTTTTATCTACAAAGATATTGAGTGTAAACGACAGCTTGAGGGGATTTCGGTACTTAAAGTCCCCTTGACTATAATAAATTCCGTTGTGATACTTTATGCATCCTATAAGGCATTCAATTTTTCAAGTGAGTGTCTTTTGTGGTATTCAGTTTCATTATTAATTTATACTGTTGGTGCTACATATGATCAAATCTATAGATATGGTAAATTATTCCATAAATATATTATGACAACTTATTATTACTCAGTTACTTTAAGGGCTGTATCAATATTTGTATTGTATTTTTTACTTTTGCAAATAAATATGAATGTTTGAGTCAATAAAAGTGATTCAAAACAGCCATAATTTGAAGGTTAAAATTGGTAAAATTTTCAGATAAATTTAATATTGACTGAAAAAATAATGAGATCACTTATAAACAAGTTTATTTTAGGAGAACAGTGAATTGTGGCTATCCTGTAATAGTTTTATTTTAGTGGATAATGAAAAAGATTGTCTGTTTGGAGTCCATTCAGCAGTGCTAAATCATTCATATAATACTCAAGTAGATCTACAGTTTATATGAAACACACTATTTCTAACTTCAAAAATTAAAGAAAAAATAAATAACATGAACATTATGCGCACAAAATCTAATAATTTATTAACCAGTCTATCCCTTTTTATGATTTTTCTCATGGGATTACAATTACATGTATTTGCAGATGATGAATTTATCACCGAGCAACGACATGATTTTGATACTTTGTCAGAAGAGGACATCAAAAAAACACGCCAGAAAATTTTAACAATGGAAAAAGAAGTACTTGAGCATTTATACATGAAGCATCCACAAGCCAAAGATGAAATTGAAAAGGCTTATGGTTATGGTGTTTTTGACGCTCAGATAGTCAATCTGCTTATCTATGTAGCAGGCAATGGCTATGGTGTTGTTTTTGATAATAAAACTAAAAAGCCTATTTTTATGAATGCTATTAGAGCTGGAACAGGGCCTGGATTGGGCTATAAATCATTTAATGGCGTTGTAATTTTTGCAAATGAGACCGTTTTTAAACAATTTACAACAGTGGGCCTTCAAGTAAGCGCGTCAGGTGATGCGACTATAAAGCTGGCAGGAAAAGGTGCTGAAATTGGTGAGGCAATTTCTCTTGTCCCAGGAATATCACTTTATCAGCTAACCAATACAGGTGTGGTATTACAAGCTAATTGGGGAGCAACTGAATTTCTTAAAGATCCAAACTTAAACAACTAGGGGCAGCACCTGCAGTTTTAGATTATCTTTTTTCGATATTTAGTATGACACTTTATTACTTGACTAAATTTACTCTTGCTTTTTCTTTGCTTTTGGACAACACCAGTGGGAACAACTTAGGTAGAAGAGTGTACGCAAGACTGGTTCGTCTAACTGGGGTGACAGAAAACACGGACGTTTTCTGTCAAGCGACCCATGGACCATGACTCAAGACAGCCATAATTCAAAGATTCTATGAGTGTACAGTACAAAAGGCGTTAAATGGTAAAAAGAGCAACCTTACAGGTTAAGGATATATTATTGTTTGTTATGAAAAAAAAGAGTATATTAAACTATGGAAACCACCCAGTTTTGGCTTCAATTAAGGTCTCATCCCACTCTGACAGAAGCCTGAGTGTCATGAATCACCTTCTGCGGTTTGAATGTCAAAAAACAATTTCCATTCATAAGTATATAGTCAATCCACGCAGTATTGTTCAACAGACATTTATACGTAATGCTACGCATAACGTGTAAAAGCTAAGCTGTTGATATTAATCTGGTTAAATGTATTAGCTACAATTTTCTTACTAAGTGAAGACGACTTGGGAAAACAGCAACGTGTTGCTCAAATCTTTTTTGTTTGGCTCGTACCGATTTTTGGTTCAAGTATAGTTCTACATATTGCTTATGATCATTCACCAGGTATTTTTCCAAGAGCATAGATTCCTTGGCCATTTAAGAGCCTCATTTATGGAATACCAATAAAAGGCAATAAAAATCGAGATGATCGTGAACCAAAAGTCGATCATATAGCACCTGGAACTTATTTTGATTTTGATGATGAGTAAAATTTTCAGGTGTTCTAACAAATAAGGTTAGAATATATAAAGCGGGAAAAGCTTAAAAACAAAAATATTTTATCTTCTATATGGAAGTATGTTATTTTTATCCTCCATTATTGCGTTTGCATCGGTAGAAACAAAAAATCAATCAGCTAAGTAGATTAGAAATTTAGCTCTAGCCAGAGTTAGGAGTGTATCAGTTGGGCTTAGCAATTATTTAGTTATTGGAGTATTACGAGTGTTTTTCCTTTTCAATTACTTCTCTGGAAGCCCAACTGAACACTTAAGCTAACGTTGGCTATAAAAACATAAGTAAACTCACATATGAACTCTACACCCCCAGATCACTACATTCCTAATAAAGATAATGCTCATATTGATACTAGTAAATTTGAGAGCGAAATAAACACTCTATACAAAACACTAACCAATGATAATGCAAATGAAAATATTTATTGGGATAATACTTACAAGCTTATACTTGATCGAATATCCGATAAACTTACTGAGCCACGTGCCAACAATTTAATATGCAGATACTTTACTCCTACTAAATTCATATGGTTTGTTAGTAAAAATTTAGTTTACTTTAGTAGCGCTAAAAATTTTGAGGATAAACAAGATAGTGAAATCCCTTTAGATTATAAACATGCAATTCAAAAAATATTGTGTCAAAAAGATATATTGCCAATATTTTTGGATAACCATTTAGATAGAATGAGATCGCATTGGCTGGTTTCTTGTTGGACTAGTTTAGATAATCATGATGACGACTACTTACTTTGGCATCATAGGTAGGTACTTAAGGAATTTATCTTTAAATTTCATATAAATACCTACCCGCTCTTTATCAAAGAGCCGCATAAAATGCAGGCTCCAGACCATATTGATGAATCCCTGTCTTCCGGTCACGCTTTGAATGGGCTCGGCAAGCATTCTCTTTTAAAAATTCACAAGCTTCAGTGACTCTATTCACTAAAGCTTTTCTTCGTTTTTGTACAATAGCTTCCAGGATACCATACCACCAAACAATGGTCGTTTTAGAAACCGTCATGGTTGACATCTCTACTTTGAACATTTGTTCAATGCTACCCGTCATAAATCGCTTTAATGTCATTGATATCAGGCTCGCCCAAATGAGTGATTCCTGCAACGAGGCTTTTTCTGTATTAAAACCATGCAGACTGTTGTGAGATTTACACTCTTTGAACAATAATTCTACTTGCCATCTCATGCGATAAATATGAGTCACTTCCAGTGTACTGAATTCTTGCCTGTTTAAATTAGTGACCAGATAAGTATGTCGGTTTTCTTTTGGACTCCATACTGCGACCAACCTGACACACTCACCATTAATTTCAATATCCATATCAACCAGTTGCCTTTTAGGTAACCGTGTCTGTAGTGCCGATAATTGTGGCTGTTTTTTATTCACCAGCCTCTTGCCATCACCTTGAATGGCCTGATGAACCCGTGCTCGCTTTAAGCCTTTGGCTCTTAGGACATAGTAACCGCCAGCTTCATCTAATTTGAGAATAAACTCGCTGGAATAATAGCCTCTGTCTGCCAAAAATAAGCAGCCCTTTAAATCTTCAATCACTGGCATTTCCGCTCTTTCTGAGAACGTATCTGGTGTAATAGTTGCCTGTTCAAAACTACCATTATGCAGGTTAATGGTTGCATGGAGTTCTATCGCTGCTGGACTTGTTTTGGTAAATCGTCCAGGCCAGATGTTTTTTAAACTGTTTTTAACAGCAAAGGAACTGCCATCCTGTATCAACACTTTGCTAAACTGTGAAAAATGACGATTGTTGTACCGTAGTACATCATTTATCCAGCAACTAAAAACCTTGTCAGCAACGGCTTTCATCAACTCAGCCAATGCCTCTTTGCAGAGCTGATTATGAAACGGTTTGTATTTTACACTTTGTCCGGTCAGGTGATTAAAATACCTGAGTATATCGGATAAGTACCGCGTGTCTTTTTCTCCCAGCGCACCTATCATGGCGGTAACCAGTTGAAATGCCGTTACATTCCTTTTTCTTTGAGTAAATCCTGTTTCTTTGCCCAACCGATTTAATTTCTTTTCGCTTAAGACTTGTTTCAGTTTTTTTATGATTATGGTAATGTTCATTTGAAGCTTTTTTGTAATGATAATAGTGGTGTGGTAACTCCTATTTGATCATCAATTGAGCTTCATTTCAACTTCTTAAGATCTTACCTATGACTTTGGCATAAATATGCAGAAAATAACTTAGGTGTCGGCGTTGTAATAGCCTATGGCGAGCTCAAAAGTATATTAGAAGCATCATGGACAAATGATGCTGATATAAACACTTTCAATTCTGGTTACGTAGATTACTCAAACACTCTTTACTTACCCCCCTTTAACAAGAGAAAGATATTTAGGAATGAAAAAGAAGTAAGGTTTGTCTGTAATACAGATTTACTCACTTCACACTCAGTTGATATCTCTAGTTTAAAAAGCAAATTAACGCTAAGGTTCTCACCAGATGCACCACTTGAGCATATTGAGTCAATTATGAATATTTGGAAAGCAATGGGGGGCAGTGATAACTATAATATTGCAGGAGACTAACAAGAATGATTCAAGACAGCCATCATTTGAAGGTTAAAAATTGGTAAAATTTTCAAATAAATTTAATGTTGACTGAAAAAAATAAAATCACTTATAAATAACGCTGAAACCAAAAAAGAAATTATTGAATTAGTTGAATCATGTGGATACATATATCCATCAGAAGAGCTGGGAGGTATATCAAATAATTGAAGATCCTTTTGTTGAAGAAATTCGATCTTACAAAAAAAATATGCTGAAATTTGGTAATAATCTAAAACGCATAGTGGTAGATTTAAGAGAAAAAGAAAATTACATGTTCAAAAAAATATTTAATAATTTAAGCCCAGTTTTTTACATTCAAATTTGGGAAAACAGAATTAAAGCAACAGAAATAACTTCTGGAAATACTTACGATGAAAAACCATTCATCGCAATAAAGAAAAATAGTAAGGGTGAAAAAATAGTTACTGCTATTGGCAGCAGTGCAGAATTACTAAAAAAAGAATTAAATACAAAAGTTATTAACCCGTTTTCTCACCCAAGAACGTTAATTTCAAATTTTGTTGCGGCAGAAAAAATTTTACAACACATTATCCATACTTTATCAAAACATAAATTTCTAGTTCTATCACCTCTAACAGTCATTCACCCAATGGAGAAACTAGAAGGTGGTTTAACTCAAATAGAACATAGAGCTTTCCAAGAACTTGCATTAGGGGCTGGTTCAAGAGAATCTTTAGTTTATCAAGGTTCTGAACTAAATATTTACAATTTTGATTACAACGATATTAAGAAAAACCTAAACGAACCATAAATTTAATCCGGAGCTCAATACAGTCTACACCCTCCTTGCTTTTGGACAACACAAGTGAGGACAACTGAGGTAGAAGAGTGTACGCGAGACTGGTTCGTCTAACTGGGGTGTCAGAAAACACGGACGTTTTCTGTCAAGCGACCCATGGACGGGCTAGAAGCGTCCCCAGTTAGACGAACCAGTGTCGGGTGCAATCGACAGGCTCAGCACTTTGCCCGAACGCCCCCCCTCTTTTGATTTTCGAACAACCAATAAATCACACCCTGAAAGAAGCACTCTTGGGATACCGCTATGGCCATAAAGTACTAACTCAGAGGGATTATTTCAATTCCTGCCATTTTATCTGAATATCACCTCGATTCAACATTAACCATTGCATAGCAATCATAGCACTGGCATTATTCAAATGGCCTTCTTTAAGTTGTTGAACCGCTTCCTGATAAGACATAACAATCACTCGAATATCTTCCCCCTCTTCTTCCAGACCATAAATACCACCTGCATCATGACTTCTTACACAGGCACAGTAAAGTTGGATGGTTTCAGAGCTGCCACCCTGGCTGGAGTAGCAATTACCGATTGATTCCAGTGCCAGCAATTGCAGACCGGCTTCTTCTTCTGCTTCACGATGAGCGACTTCAAGCTGAGATTCTCCCGGCTCGACAATGCCGGCAATGATTTCTAATAACCAGGGGCTCTCACAGTTTTCAGTATTGTCTCCGTGCTTTTCTTCTTCATAAACATAAGCACCAATACGAAATTGTTCCAGTAAGACCACATTATCCATCCAGGGATCATAGGCCAGTACGCCCACTGCATGCCCCCGCTCAAAACATTCCCGCGTCAACTCTGTGGTTTTTCCACCATCAAACAGACGATGCTGTAGAGTATATTGATTTACCTTGAAAAAACCATGATAAGCAGTTTCTTTTTTAATAATCTCAACATCTGAGAAATTTAACTTCTTCATGTTTACCTGGCACCTTAAATCTTAAACCAGCATTATGATATAATTCTCCCATGATTTCACTCACGACCTATCATGATGTCCCCTTATTAGGCTTTGCTGCATTCAGTGGTACCGGCAAAACAACTCTATTAGAACAGTTAATCCCTGAGCTAAATCAAGCTAATATTCGTGTGGCTATGGTAAAACACACCCACCATGAAAAATTTGACATTGATAAACCGGGTAAAGACAGTTACCGACTGCGTAAAGCCGGTGCTGAGCAGATGCTGGTTGCCTCAGCAAAACGCTGGGCACTAATGGTTGAACAGCCAGTACAGGAACAGATGACCGAGCCTGATTTGTTTGCCTTATTACCTCACCTTGACCTAAGTAAAACTGATCTGATACTGGTGGAGGGTTTTAAGCATGAGGCTATTAGTAAAATTGAACTCCATCGACCAGCACTGGGCAAACCGCTCTTATTCCCGGATGACTCAAATATCATCGCCATAGCAACAGATCAGACACCGTCAGGAATAAAAGTTCAAGACAATGTCTCCTGTCCAATGCTGGATATCAATAACATCACTGAAATAGCTGATTTTATAACAAAACTTTTATAACAAAACTTCTATAAATACCTTTTACAGGAAAACAGAACCATGAGCCAAAAGACCAATCCTTCCCCTGCTGCCAATCGCTTCATTAGTGTCAGTGAAGTACAAAAACGAATCATTAAGGACACTAAAGCAATCAAAGGCACTGAACAAATTGATCTTCGTCATGCACTAGGTCGAGTCTTAGCCAAAGACATTATTGCCACCTTTGATACTCCTCCCTGCGATAATTCCGGCATGGATGGATATGCTTTCAAAAGTTCAGACATTTCAGAGCAAACCACTCTGACATTAAAGGTTACCGGACAGTCTTTTGCCGGACACCCTTATAATGGCGAAATTGCTTCCGGTGAGGCCATTCGGATCATGACTGGTGCTCAAGTACCTGATGGTGTTGATACAGTGGTTATGCAAGAGCATACTGAAAATACGAATGAAGAATCAGTCACTATTACAACCATTCCAAAACCTTTTGCCAATGTCCGAAAAGCGGGTGACGATCTAAAAACCGGACAGACATTTTTATCCCGGGGAAAGAAGATCTCACCAACTGATCTTGCATTCCTTGCCACACAGGGCATTGCTGAAGTCCGGGTTTCCAGAAGAATCCGAGTTGCCTTTTTCTCCACAGGTGATGAACTGCGTTCTATTGGTCAAACTCTGGGCCCAGGCGATATCTATGATTCTAATCGCTACTCTCTCTATGGCTTATTAAAAAACATGGATGTTGAGATGATTGATATGGGGGTCATCCCTGATGATCGTCAGGCTATTGAACAAGCCTTTAACACAGCGGGTGAGTTAGCTGATGCGGTTATCACATCGGGTGGAGTGTCAGTTGGAGAGGCCGATTTTGTCAAAGAAACGCTGGAAAAGCTTGGGCAAATAAATTTCTGGAAAATATCCATGAAACCTGGGAAACCTCTGGCATTCGGCACTTTAGGCAATAGTTTGTTTTTTGGACTGCCCGGAAACCCTGTTGCAGTCATTGCAACCTTCTATCAGTTTGTCCAGCCGGCTCTTAAACGCATGAAAGGTCAGGAAATTGTCTTACCCCTGCAAATAAAGGCTAAAACAGCAGAGTTACTCAAAAAACGTCCTGGACGTACAGATTTTCAACGCGGTATTTTGGAGCAGTCCGAGACGGGTGAACTGACAGTCAGAAATGCAGGAATGCAGGCATCACATGTCCTGACAGCAATGAGCAAGGCAAATTGTTTTATTATCATACCCGCAGAAAGCGGCAGTATCGAAGTGGGTGAAATGGTTGATGTGCAACCATTTGAAGGTTTGACAAGTTAAACCTGGATGAAGGGGGACTCAGTGGTTTGTTGCAGGCAACAGACCAGTTGCAAACTACTGACACTTCTTAAGCCCAGCCCTTAATATGTTGTTCAATTAGTGCGGCCATCGCCTTAGTATTTTCTGCTGAGGCATTAAGTGCAGGGATGTATTGGTAATCCTGACCTCCAGCTTTCATAAAGACATCTCTATTTTCTACAGAAATTTCTTCCAAAGTTTCCAGACAATCAATGGAGAATCCCGGACAGATAATATCAACTGAATGAGTACCCTGTTTTGCCAGCTCTTCCAATGAAGCACTGGTGTAGGGTTTTAACCACTCCGCTTTGCCAAAACGTGATTGAAATGTGATGAGCCATTGTGACTCATTCAATTCTAACTTTGCAGCCAGTAATTGAGCTGTTTTATGGCATTGATCATAATAGGGATCACCAAGTGTCCGATTTCGTTCGGGCAATCCATGAAAAGACATTACTAATTTTTGGCCTTTTTTATGGGATTGCCAATAATTCTGAACTGAATCTGCCAGCGCCTGGATATGCTCTTTTTGATCATAATAACTATTGATAAAGCGTAATTCAGGGATCCAGCGCCATTTTTGCAGTTCACAACTCACCGCATCAAAAATAGAGGCGGTTGTGGTTCCTGAATACTGAGCATAGGTTGGAAAAACCAGGACTTTATGAACATTATCCTGTGCCAGCTGGCGTAGCGCTGAACGAATATCTGGATTGCCATAGCGCATCGCCAGAGCAAAACTGACAGGCATATCTGCTGTTTTTTCTGACAATGGTTTTTCTAAAAAGAGCTTTTCTAATTGAGCCTTCTGATTTTGCGCAATGGAAACCAGCGGCGAACCTTCCGGAGTCCAGATTGATTGGTACAAAGGAACCAGTTTCCTAGGACGAAAAGGTAATATGATAAGATTAAGAATAATCTGCCAGAGAAATTGAGGTATTTCTATCACTCGGTGATCGGATAAAAATTCTCTTAAAAAACGTCGAATTGATGAAGTGTCTGGCGCATCGGGTGAACCAAGATTAACCAGTAAAATACCAATTTTTTCTGGCTGATCCAGTTTAATTTCTTCAGAATAGAATTTCATTTAAAACGTTAAGTATCAAGCATCAGCATTAAGTTAAACGAAAGATCAGGCACAGAATTTCTGCTTTTTGCCCTGACTTAACACCTGATGCTTAATGCTTACTACTTGCTCCTACTGTTTAGTTTCTTGCTCTGCCTGTTGCTTTTCAATGTCTTGTTTGACTTCTTCCATATCCAACCCTTGGGCCTGTTCTATCACCTGCTCCAGTTGTGAGCCCTGTAAAGCCCCTGGCTGTGAAAACAAGATGATCTGTTCACGAAAAATCATTAGTGTTGGAATAGAACGAATTTGGAATTCACCAGCCAATTGCTGTTCGTCTTCAGTATTAACTTTTGCAAAAACCAGATCAGGGTATTTCTCAGACAATTCCTCATAAACTGGAGCAAACCCCTTACAAGGGCCACACCAGGGTGCCCAGAAATCAACAATAACAAATTTGTTATTAGTAATGACATCATTAAAATTTTTTGCTGTAACTTCGATAGTCGCCATGATAGCTCCTTTTTATCATTATGAGATTTGTCGTTAAATTTATAGTTTACATTTTACATATAGTAAAGAGATTTATTTCCCCCCACCCTGACAAGGTGGTGACTCTGGAACCTGACCATTACGTTGTTCCCATTCCTCTTTGGTAAAAGTATGAATAGATAAAGCATGTATTGGCCCAGCCAGTTCTGCTTCCAGTACTTTATTGACTGAACGATGACGTTGGAGCAGCATTTGACCATTAAAATTACCCGATATGATCTGGACTTTAAAGTGCATTTCGGAGCCAGCGGGCACATTATGCATATGACTTTCATTTTCAACCAGTAAATACTCGGGTGTAAAAGCCTGAGTTAATTTTTCTTCAATCAGTGTTTGAAGGCTCATATAGTATATCACCTATTTCTTATATTCAATAATTAGTAATAATATAGGGTTTGTCATGCTCTTTTTCAAGCAAAAAAAAAGCCTGCCAGGCAGACTTTTTTAAGGTTTATTAAGTTCAATGACTGTTCATTAACCGCCATGTACTGCAATACCAACATCAAGTGCTTCAAACCAGTCCAGAAAACGCTTCACATCATCACCTTTAAACAGGCGCCCATGCTGAGGAGCCATAATATCGACATCCAGCTCTCTGACTCGTCTGATCCAATCTCTTTTAGCTTCATTTGAAGGCATCCAGCGCTTATGGAAAAAATGCATTTTTTCTTTATGACTATCAAAATCATCAACAAACATAGGTGCTCCCGGTGCTTCCAGGGCAGCACCAATATCACCACTCATGAGTATTTTTGCATTGGGATCATAAACATTAAAATTAGCAGAAGAGTGTAAGTAATGTGCAGGTATAAATTGCAGATCAATTGATTCAAGACGAAGTGTACCGCCTTTATCTTCAATAGGTACATAATTAACATCACCACTGCTGAAGTGTCTGATAAAACCTTCCCATAATCCTGATGCATGAAGTTTGATCTCAGGTAACATTTCATGCCACAAGCCCATAGAGGAAATAATGTCAGGATCCTGATGGGAAGCAAATATATCTGTAATATGTTCCAGCTTAGAAATACTGAGTGTTGCAGCCAGTACTGATGAGAATATTTCCATACCACCTGGATCAAGCAATAAGGTTCGCTCACCATCTTTAACAATATACTGATTGGTATCGATAATTTTCTCAGGCTTATCTGGATCTCGTCCCATGACTATCCATTGGTAATTGCCATCATATATAGTCTGTGTGATCATTTTTTCGGTTCTCTGATTAATTTTATATCTTGCTTAGTTAACATACTAACGTAAAGACATTTGAGATAGGTGGGACTTGCTGCTTTGCAATGTATCTTTAATATTACTCACAGCAATTGAAACTTCATCAGCGACCACTTCCAGGTTCATCTGAAAATCACCAGCACGAGTTGCTTCGGTACGAGAGGTCGTACAGATCATTTCAGCTGCCTGAAGCTGGTTTCTAATTTCTGCAAGCAATTCCAGTAAGTCACTATTTTTACGCGCAAAATCAATAAGAAACTGTTTTTTCATTTTTTCCAGTTCCAACAGTCTCTTGTTTATGCCCTGGTGATCGGCATATTTGACCATATTTTGAGCTGCAAGCTTCATTTGTTTTATGGTTCTGCTGCGATTACGATTGGAAATAGCAAAACTCGATAATTTTAAAGCCTCTGCATTAATTTTTTCAACCAATTGTGTAATATTAATGGCCACATCATCAATAAAGTCAGTGATAGGATGAAATCCCATTGCCTGACTCCCTGCTCTGGCAGCAATGGCTTTTGCATTTTTAGCACTCAGTGAGATCCGTTTTGAGATCTTCTTTACTGCAAATAATTCTGCCTGAACAGATGCAACTGCTAAAAACTGTCTGGCACTGGAGTCCATGGATTTATTATCAAAAGACATAAGATATTCCTGATTTATTTCCCAGACTCAGAGAATGGGCTTGTAAATATAATTTCGGCAAGTCAACAAAAAGCTTTAATAAAAATTAGTGTCATTAAAGTTATAGGACAATATGATGAAATTAACCAGTATCTGTTTTACACATGATGGCAAACACTCGACGATATCTTTTTTATCAGGTATGAGGAAATAGACTTATGGCTGGAAATTAGCTGTTTTAGATATATTGTTGACGCTCAACAATATTTGAAAATTGATTAAGTACCTGACTATAACTTTGAAAGTCAGCATTCTCCATAAATGGTTTTCTGCGACTAAGGTAAAACTCTTCTTTGCGCATAATTTCTTGCAATTGCTGAGGATCTTCAACACTCGAACGATAATTATTGAGCATATTCACAAGATAGTGATAACCCGGCTCAGAGGTCTTAACAATATTATCTTGAACTTCATAAAGCATTTCGGTGATCTGTTCAGAAAATTTCAAAGAGGATGAGCTATTATTCCTCGGATCATCTTTTAACTTAACAGACTGATCGAAATCATCCAATTCAGATTTTTGTTCTTTTAAATCAACTGGTGAACCCTGACTTGATAAGCCTTGACTTAATAAATCAGCATTAGATAAAGCAGAATTTTCTGAATCTGATGGATTTTTTTGATCCTGATAAGCTCTCAGACGCATATGGGCATTAAATGATATATTAACTGTACCCAATGCCTGATCATGAGTTACATTTTGGCTACTACCAGATGCACTCTGATCATTCTGCCCACTAATAGTGTGAGATTGTTCATCAACTGAATGATGAGCAGGCAGAGCACTTTGATGTATTTGAGTCATTTTATATTCCTTACCTCAAATAGACCACATCATTACTTAACCCTGGAGTAATGATAGAACACTTTGTGGTACAGCATTCGCCTGAGCCAGAACCGTTGTACCAGCCTGCTGAAGTATTTGTGCCTTAGTTAAGGCCGCAGTTTCTTTAGCAAAATCAGCATCTTGAATACGCGAACGTGATGCAGATAACTGCTCACTGATATTCTCACCATTTCTTATCACTGATTCAAATCTATTTTGCACCGCACCTAAAATAGCACGCTGAGTATTAATGACCTGTAGCATGTCATCAACTTTAGTGATCATCGAAAGCGCAGCATTGGTCATTGATGCGATCGTGCCACCACTAATAAAGACTGTTGCATCAGTTGAAATCATTGCTGAATAAGTCACATCTGAGCGTATATCTAATGTATTAACAACAATACCATTAGCAATAGACCCTGCATTTGGTCCCACCTGGAAATAAAAGGATTGTGCATCAGATCCAATCACTTCGACACCATTGAACTGAGTTCTGGTGACACGTGTAATTTCAGATTTAAGATCAGAAATTTCAGTTTGTATCGCCTGTCTGTCTGTTGAGCTATTGGTCGCATTCGCTGCCTGTACCGATAGCTCCCGGATCCGTTGCAGATTGTTACTTAATTCATCAAAAGCACCCTCAGCAGTTTGAGCGAGAGAAATCGCATCAGCCGCATTTCGAACACCCTGATTATAACCACGGATCTGTGCTGTAAAACGTGATGCAATTGCAAGACCTGCTGCATCATCTTTTGCACTATTGATGCGCAGACCTGAGGATAATCTCTGCAAGGCAGTTGCTAACTGCCCTGAAGTTTTATTCAGATTTCTCTGTGCATTTAATGAAAAGATATTAGTATTTATTACTTGTGCCATTGTTATTCTCCTTAAGCATAGTAATCAACAATTTTTAATCCCTGCTCATCTAAACCAGCAGCTCGTGCCACTGAATCAGAGTCAGATGATTCTTCTGATAATTGATCGTCACCTGGCATAGTGGAATTACCATGCTCATTGTTTGAACTTGTATCTGAGTCCTGTTCTTTTTTCTCCTGATGAGAGACATTCACATCAACCTGTGAAAACCCATTCTCATTCAGCATTTCTTTTAATCTTGGTATGGCATTTTCCATAGCGTCTTTGGTCGTTAGAGACAGTGACGATAAATTAACTACGGCGGTTTCACCCGACAATTTAACCATCGCCTCAACCGGACCAAGACTCATAGGATTTAATTTTATCTTCGCGTGCTGAACACCATTATTTACCATCATAGAAATCTGGTTTGAAAAATTCTGATTCCAACCTGATTTTCCAACTGGAGTTTTTACTCCTAGAGACATCGTTGTTTTTGATATTGAAAATGAAGCATTATTCAACGAGGTATTCACTTTATCCAGAGGTATTACCTGAGCAACAGTCGTTGAAGTTACTTGTGGCAAAGCAGTATTCTGGTTTAGATTCTGATTAGCTGATAACTTCATGTCATTACCAGGAGATAATGCTGCAGCTAATCCATTTTTCAAATTTTGTTCAAATGACTTAACACTGCTTATAGGTTCCCCGGCAGTTGAATGCTTCCTGGACATTTCAATATACTGCTGAAATTCAGCAACACTTTTCCCCAGAGCCGATTCATTTTTTGAATTAAAATTAGAATTAGAATTTGCATCAGAAGCTGAACTAAAGTTTCCCGAGACCGCTTGTATTTCAGGCTTAACAACTTTTGAAGCTTGACTTGAGCTAAGTTGACTATTAGTGGATTCTGAATAAATCTTTTTATCTGGAATAAGCCCATCAGAGGCCACAGGAAAAACTGGATATTCTGAGTGGATGGGTTGTGCAGCTTCTGACTCATCATTGTCTGTGACTGAAAGTTCTTCCTGCAACAGTTTATTTACTGCTTCAGTTTCCTGATTAATATTTTTTTCTACATCTTGAGTTTCAGTTTCAGTTTCAGTTTGTTCATTTTCAGACGAACTTGTCCCTGTCCCCTGTTGTTTATTTAGCTCATGATTTTTTTCAGAGTCCGCATTATTTTCCTGCTCATCATTTCGTGGTTGCTCATTGGTTTCTGCACTATTAGCGGTGGTTTGCTTTTCATGAGTATCAGTTGCCATTTCTTTCTTAGGCAAGTCATTGCCGTTTTGTGGCAAACTTTTATCAGAGCGGGCAGCGTTTGATTCTTTATCAATTTGATCTTTAAGTGCAGACTTAAAACTATCCGCCCTGTCTTTACTAGCAGAAGGTTTATCAGAGGAAACCATAGCCAGAGTCTGTTCTGTCATGGTTTTAGAACCACGTGGTTCTGCTGGTTTAATGTTTAATAAAGTTGCAGTTTCCATTATCTCATTCGTCAAATAATTAACTTTTATGTACTTAACTTATGATAATGCAACTCTCATACCAACTTTGACAATTTGGAAAAATCATATAAATTAATGTATTAGACAAATTATGTAGAAATAGCTTTATAGAAATGACTTTAAAGCGGAATTAATTCCAATTTAAAAAAGAGACCTGGAGTCTGTTATGTTGGCTTTTGAAGTATGTTATTTGGAGTCGGGCTTAGAATTGATCTGACGTTGGAACAATGACTGGTTAAATTCATCAAGCAATTTTTGCTCATTTTTATTTTGAATAGTTTGCTCTTCAGCAATATATTTTTTAGTGACCTTACTATAGATCCTTGTTTTGTTATGCCTGACCATCCAGTCTTTTTTCTTTTCTTCGCAGAGTGTCTTTTGATGTTGTATTTGTATCAAAAGCCCTTCTATGCTTTTGTTTAAATTATTCATAAACATCAGTGTGTCCTGTAGACGATGACTACCAACTCCTTTTGCAGATAAATTTAGCATTTGCTGATTATAGCCTTCCCGGTAGGAATACAGCTTTTGCAATTGTTCTTCCAACGCCTTTACCTTAGCAAGGCATTGGGAATAAATAACAACCGACTGCTGTTCTTTTTTTTCAGCCAGCTGATTCACCGGCTTCATGCGTTGAGATTTTAGTTTAGACATGTATGTGTTGCTACATTTTATTGTTTATAAACATTGGCTGAAGCTACACCAGGGGTTATAGAAGGTTGAGTAGTATTCATTGCCTGTTGTACCTGAGTAGGTTGTGTCATCACCGCTTCCAGATCATGCAGACTGCTTTCATAATTTACAGCAACATTCATTCCCTGCTTTAAAAAATCCATAAAAGAGGGTTGTAGTTCAATCGCTTCATCAATCAATTTCTCTGTACCATAAGTATAGGCACCCACATTAATTAAATCACGGTTTTGCTGGTAAGTTGAGTAAACTTGTTTAAATCGCCTTGATAATTCCAAATGCGATTCATCGCTTACCTCAGTCATAACACGACTGATAGAGGCTTCAATATCAATAGCTGGATAATGTCCGCTCTCGGCAAGTTCTCTTGATAAGACAACATGGCCATCCAGAATAGCTCGAGCAGCATCTGCAATGGGATCCTGCTGATCATCACCTTCCGTCAAAACCGTATAGAAGGCTGTAATAGAGCCGCCGCCAGCTTTACCATTACCAGCCCTTTCAACCAACGCGGGTAATTTTGCAAAAACTGAAGGGGGGTAACCTTTTGTTGCAGGAGGCTCTCCAATAGCAAGTGCAATTTCACGTTGAGCCTGGGCAAATCGCGTCAAAGAGTCCATCAGGAGCAAGACATGCTTGCCTTGATCGCGGAAATCTTCTGCAATGCTGGTGGCAACCTGAGCACCATGTAAACGCATAACAGGAGACTGATCTGCTGGAACAGCAACAACAACAGAGCGGGCCATACCTTCAGGACCAAGAATGTTCTCAATAAATTCTTTTACTTCACGCCCCCGTTCACCAATCAGACCAACTACAATGACATCTGCCTTGGAAAATTTAGTCATCATGCCTAATAGCACACTTTTACCCACGCCACTTCCGGCAAACAGCCCCATCCTCTGGCCTCGTCCTACGGTCAGCATTGCATTAATCGCACGAACCCCCACATCCATTGGTATGTGAATCGGCTCTCTGGATAAGGGGTTCATTGTTTTTCTAATAAGAGGTGCACTATTAATATTTTGCAGAGGCCCCTTGTTATCTAAAGGTTTACCGGCACCGTCAATAACCCGTCCCAATAATTCAACACCAACTGGTACTTTATAAGAGTCTGAGGTCGGTATCACTCTGGCATTTGGTAAAATACCACTGATCCTTTCGGTCGGCATTAAATATAATTTATCTCCAGAAAAACCCACAACTTCTGTTTCGATAAACTGCTTATCGACACCTTCAACAAGACAACGACCACCAATTGCAGATTGACACCCGACGGCTTCAAGGGTCATACCCACCATACGAGTGAGTTTGCCTTCCACATTTAATGAAACTGGATTCTTTTCAATATTGTTCCGACCATTTTTGAGACGCTTTGCCCACTGAGTTGAAAAACCAGGGGATGTGGAAAAATCAGAAGGGCTTTCTATTACTTCGGGTTGCGTTATTTCAGTCATTATCTTCAACAGTTGGGGCTGCACTGTCGCTTAACTGAGCATTTAAATGGCTACCACTTTTTTCACCAGCTGTTCTTTCACCATTGTCTCTTTCACTGCCAGTCCTTTCACTACCAAGAATGCGTGCTGCAATTTCTGCAATACGAGTTTCGATGCTGGCATTAATTTGTGAAGCTTCTGATTTAATCTGGCAACCTCCGCGGGTAATGTTAGGCTCATCGACAATAGACCAGACTTCATCATTTGGATCAAGTGTGTTTTCACCACTTGCTCCAGTGAGGTATTCGCGGGCAATTTGAGCATCAAGGGGATGCAGATAGACTTTTATTTTTTTTGAATTTGACGGTAAAGCTGATAGTGCCTCTTTAACAACAGCAACAATTTGTCCTGGATCAGCATTAATTTCCCGGCGGATAATTTGCTTTGCTGTAGCCATTGATAAACCAATAAGTTCTTCTTCAACCTCCTGATTCACTTGCTCAATGGGTTTGGCTAAAAACGTCATGATCTGCTCAAAATATTTGACCGAAAGAGAAACTTCTTCATGTCCCTTTTGTAGACCTATTTGACGTCCTTCTTCCTGCCCTTGCTCCAGACCCGCGCTATAGCCTTCCTCTTTCCCTAACTGAAAGCCTTCATCATAGGCTTGTTTTTGAAGTGCTTCTAACTGCCTGGCTGTTAAAAGACCGGCTTTTTCCTTTTTTTGTTGTGCCAGTGACTGCACATCAGGCACTTGCCAGGGTTTATAGTCGGCCTGATTTTTCCCTGAAATAACCTTGCTTTCTTTGCTGCTCACTTTAGAATTCTGAGGATCCAGACGATTAGACATATTCATCGCCACCGGAACTTAGTGCAATATCACCGGACTCAGCCATACGACGTGCCACACTCAGGATTTCACGTTGTGCATCTTCGACTTCACTCAATTTCACTGGCCCGCTCGCCTCGAGATCATCTCGCAACATTTCCGCTGCCCGTTTAGACATATTTTTGAGGATTTTTTCCTTAACTTCATCATCTGCTCCTTTAAGAGCAACAATAAGAATATCCGAGGAAACTTCTCTTAACAGAGCCTGAATACCACGGTCATCAACACCTGAAAGGTTATCAAAGACAAACATACTATCCTCAATTTCCTGTCCCAGATCCTCATCTACATTTTTGATATTTTCCATAATGGCTGCTTCAGCAGTACCATCGACAAAGTTCAGAATATCAGCTGCAGTTTTGATCCCGCCGACACTGGAAGAACGGATACTGCCCTCATGACCAGCAAATTGTTTTTCCAGAATTTCATCCAGTTCAAAAAGTGCTGCAGGTTGAATTGCATCAAGACTGGCAATACGCATCATAATGTCCGCACGAGTATTTTCAGGAAGATTTGAGAGCACCAGGCCAGCTTGATCAGCTTCCAGATATGAGAGGACAATGGCAATGATTTGAGGATGCTCCAGACGAATAACTTCAGCAATTGAACGAGGTTCCATCCATTTAAGCGCTTCAAGACCCTTTGATTGACGCCCTAATAAAATACGGTCAATGACACCACCAGCTTTATCTTTACCCAGAGCTTTGTTTAAAACATTGCGTAGATAATCTTCTGAGCCCATACCCAGTGCGGTCTGACCGCCCACAATGGTATTAAAGTTCTGCAATACATCAGTGGCTTTGCCTTTATCGACATTAGCCATGGTTGCCATGGCTTCACCCAGACTTTGAACTTCTTTAGGGGCAAGATGTTTTAAAATACCTGAAGCTTCTTCTTCTCCCACTGACATAAGAAAAACAGCGGCCTGCTGAATACCATCCAGATCAGTCAAACCTTGTTTTGAATCATCATCCGCCATGTTTATCTCTACTTCTTCTTATATCAAAGTTTATATCAAGCATTTAAGCTGATCATTAAATCAGACTGCCAACCATTTTTTAACAACCTGAGCAGCAATTTGAGGATCTTCAACAACCAGCTTACGTGCCATATCCAGCTGCATTTCATAATTATCGGGTGGTTGTGGTAAGGCATCGGCATCATCTACACCCATACCACCAGCTTCACCCCCGGCCAATGCGGCCTGTCCTTCAGCTCCAGTTTCACCTTCTATACCAATCACTTCTTTATGTGGTTTGGATAAGCTTTTAAATGCAGGTTTAACTACTCCAAAGATTATATAAAGAACAACCAATGCTGCCAAGCTTTGTTTGACGACTGGAGCAAACCATGCTTGCTCCCAGACAGGTATATCGGGAAGTGCTTCAACAACATCCGGCGCCACAAAACCAGCATTAATGATATTAACAGTATCACCTCTTTGGGCATTAAAACCAACTGCTTCTTTAACTAATGCAGTAATACGCTTTAATTCATCTTCACTTCTTGGGGTTATAGCAACTGAACCATCCTCAGCTACTTCTCTTTTGTCATCGATAACCACAGCAATTGACATTCTTTTTACACTACCGGTAGCCAGTTGTGTATGACTGATGGTTTTATCAAGTTCATAGTTCTGGGTCACTGTTTCTTTGAGTCTGAATTTTTGTTCTTCATCCTCGTTATCACCTCCACCGCCAGCAGCAGTTTCAGGTGCAATTGAACCACCAGGAGGCTGGTTCGATAAGGCTCCTGGAATGCCGATGTTACCTGACGCAGAAACTCGTTCAACTAATTGCTGTTTACTGCGTGTCGCTGCTGAATCCGGATTAAAGATTTCTGATGTTTTTTCAATTCTAGTGAAATCAATGTCTGCATTAACCTGAGCTTTAAAGCCATTAGAACCTAAAAAAGGAGTCAGAATGGAATTTACCCGCTCAACATAATTATGTTCAACCCGGTTGGTATACTCCAGCTGTTCAGAATTCAAAACTTGTTCTTTATCACCAGACTCTGTTAATAAACGTCCCATCTGATCAACCACGGTGACTTCTTCAACTTGCAGGTTCGGAACGCTTGAAGCAACCATATAAATAATTGCAGAGACCTGATCATCCGTCATACGATGTCCGGAAAACAAGTTGGCCACAACAGATGCACTGGCTTTTTTGCGATTTCTAATAAATACAGATTCTTTGGGCAGAGCTAAGTGAACCCTGGCAGATTTAACATTCCTTAATGCTGATATAGAGCGTGCAAGTTCTTCCTCAAGGGCATGCTGATAGCGTGCCGACTGGATGAACTGGCTGGTACCAAAACTTTGTTCTGCACTTAGAATATCAAAACCTTCTGGACGGATATTGGGTAAGCCCTGAGCTGCCAGCTGCATGCGTGATTTTTCAATATCATTAGCAGCAACCATAATATTTCCGGCACTGATTTTATATTTGATACCACTTTGTTTTAAGGCATCTGCAACAGAAGCCAGTTCTGCATCGGGCAGCTCAGCGTATAAAGTCGTATAATCTGGTGCTTGTGACCAGAAAACAATCGCCACACCTAAAGCAACACTGGCAGCCAGGCCAGCCAACAATCCTGCTTGTCTTAATAAAGGATATTCACTGATGTTTTGTAAAGCCATCATAGAATTAGTATTCTTTCCTTCCCCAGCCATTTGCTATTACTCCACTTAAACCCGAATATTTTTTACTTCTTCATAGGCTTTTAATAATTTATTTCGAACTTCAACCAATGCACCAAAAGCAACCCCGGCTTTTTCAGAGGCTATCATAACCTGTGCCAGGCTAACGCCTTCTTTTCCCGCAATAAAATCATTTCTTAAATCCCCGGAAACATCCTGAGAGGAATTAACCTGCTGTACGGCAGATTTTAGTAAACTACTGAAATCAACATCCGGGGCTGCTTTATCACTGACATTGGGCAAACCTTCATTATTAATTTCTAATGGTGTGGTTTTAGTGCTGGCCATATCAGCCATTGAACGCATTTGCAGCATCATACTTGAGGTGTTTATATCATTAATCATTAGCTTGCTCTTTTTCTGGTCTGGTATTTCTTCAATATGAGTCGGAGTCAAAAAATAGTCATCTAAAAGATTAGTTCACTCCTAATAATTGTTAAGCAGTTTTCGCGCCAAAACCGCCAGGAACAACAATTCCATTATCTCGCATTTTTGCCAGCTTATATCTCAGAGTTCGTTGACTGATGCCCAGCTTCTCTGCAGCCATTTTTCGATTGCCCATAGTGGTATGAAGGATCTCTAATATTTTGTCAAATTCCCGGCCACGTAACTCTTCATTTAAATTTGAACTGACTTCAGCAGATTCTTGCTGATTAATATTAGTTTCTTTTATGGCTTGTTCAGCTTGTATTTCAGTAGGAGAAATCTTTTGAGCGTCTAGATCAGCATTTATCATTGAAACACCATCAGAAATCAACTCCATAGGCATATCTTCCGGGGTAATAATTTTATCAAGATGAAGAATGAAGGCTCGCTGGATCACATTATCCATTTCACGAATATTACCGGGCCAGTTATGATTGAGCAGTTTTAACTCAGCCTCTCTTGAAAGTTCAGGTATTTCACTGCCATTTTGTTTAGCCATTTTATTAATAAGGTGTTTTGCCAGAGGCACAATATCTTCTGTCCTGTCTTTTAAATCAGGAATAATCATAGGGAACACATTCAGGCGATAATATAAGTCTTCACGAAATTTATGTCTCTTAACCTGCTCAGCCATATTTCGATTAGACGTTGCCAGGATCCGAACATCTAGTGGAATCAACTCCTGCCCGCCCAAACGTTCAACTTCTTTTTCCTGCAGTACACGCAATAATTTTGCCTGTAGGCTGAGCTCCATCTCTGAAATTTCATCTAATAATAAAGTCCCGCCCTGAGCCTGCTCAAATTTTCCTGAAGAAGCTTTATAAGCTCCGGTAAAAGCACCTTTTTCATAACCAAAAAGAGTTGCTTCTAACATATTTTCTGGAATGGCTGCACAGTTAATAGCAACAAAAGGTTTGTCTTTACGGCTTGAATTATTATGTATATAACGTGCCAGAACTTCTTTGCCTGTACCGCTAGAACCACCAATCATCACGGTTGCATCACTGGCAGCCACACGTTTAGAGAGTTGAGCAATTTTCTGCATACTTTCTGACTCAGCAATCATCTGATGATCTTCAATGCTCTTGCCAACATAACGACTGATCACTGAAACCAGCACTTCGGCTTCAAAAGGCTTCACCAGATAATCAACAGCACCATCTTTCATTGCTTCAATAGCTTTACTGATTGTGCCATAGGCGGTCATAAGCAAAACAGGGATATCATATTGTCTCTTTATTTGTTTGAGTAATTGATGACCATCCATTTTCGGCATTTGCACATCGCTGATCACAATATCAATTTCACCAGACTCATCCTGCGACAGCTGTTCGAGAGCTGCACGGCCATTATCAGCTTCAAGTACGTTATAACCACCCATATCCAGAGTATCAACCAGTGCTTCTCGTAAAGCCTCATCATCTTCAACAACCAGAATTAAAGGTGCCTGGTAGTTGATGTTGTTTCCGGTGATCATTTTGAATTCTCCAAATGATTAGTACTATTATTTATCAAAGATTGAATTTGTGTGGGAATACGCATTATAAAGACGCAGCCTGATAGCGACTTATGTGAAGATCGAGTCGTTGACACAATTGAAGAGTCAAGCCACAACTCACCATCATGTGCATTTGCAATTGCTTTAACCACAGCCAGCCCCAGTCCAGTCCCTTTTTGTCTGGTGGTATAAAATGGTTCAAAGATTTTGTCCATATCTTCTGCCACTATTCCTTTGCCATTGTCATGAACACTAAAATCAATCGCACCATAAACAGGCTGCAACACTTTAATTATTATTTCAGGTATTAAGCCCTCCGCAGTACAACAAGAGCCATCAACAGCATGGAGTGCATTATTAACCAGATTCACCAAACCACTAATAAGAAGATTTCTATTACCTGAGATAAAGATTTTTTCAGTGGGTTGATAATCAAAGGTAATTTTTACATTTTGCTTACCTTCAGGTATCACAATGGCTTGCTTCAGCTCGTTCAACAACTGCTGTACTGGAAGACTTTCACGATTTTGCATGCCATTTCGTGAAAACAACAACATATCATTAATAAGTTGTTCAAGACTTTGAATACGTGTCAGGATCTTATCTGCAAAACGTAAACGTTTATTATTATCGAGTTGAGGTGACTTTAAGTGTGAGGCATAGAGCAATGCAGCTGAAATCGGTGTTCTGATCTGATGGGCTAGCTGAGCTGCCATTTGCCCCATAGAGGCAAGGCGTTTTTGTTGATCATACTTTGTCTGTAGCTGACGTTTTTCTGTCACATCCTGCAATAAGATAATCTGGCCCGGTACATCATCACCCAGAGGACAGGTAGAAATGCTGACAATCTGACCTTTTTTAGTTACAGAGTCCTGACCGGAGATCCGACTGTGATCAAAAGCACGATCAATAACAGAGCGCCATGACAGGCCAATCAATGGTTCATCTAATAATTCAATTGCTGCCGGATTGCACTCCTGCACCAGACCTTTACCATCCAGTACAACAACTCCCGCAGGCAAGGCCTTTAATAAGGCTTTTAGACGGGTTTCCGTAATCGATTCTTGCAGCGGTGTTTGTGATAACTGGCTATTAATCACATTTTCATCAAAAGAGGGGATTGTTCTTGTTTCAACTAATGCAGTTTCCAGTATTGCAGCCAAACCCATAATATACTCCAGTCTATGATTCTATACATGGACTAAAGCAATAAGTAAACCATATTAAATATTATTATTAAAAAACAATTAGTTAATTTATTTTTAATCTGTATTGCAGGATGGTTTTGTTAAGGAGTGGCATTTTTTTGGCGACAGTTCTATGACATGACGACCGATGTTTTTATTCAGAAGGAAACATCGCCTCATATTTTTCATCTTATTATATTTCAATTGCTTAACAACAGAGTAGTAAATTGTATGTCCTTTTATGTGACTTTCATTAAAAAAATACTTCTCTCATCAATATTCTGACAGCCCATACCCCCTATAGGTATAAAAAATCACCAGAGCGGTGGTTTTTATTATTTTGCTTTTTTTGTTATTTATTCAATTCTTTCTTTTCAAGTGGGCTAGCATTCCAATTTATTACCAGTCCTTCTAATTCCTGATATATCGTATCTGTATCTCTTTGTGATCTCTGTTCATCAACAAAAGGTTTGCAAATTTTCCATATTTTTACAACAGTAGAAAACAATGTTTCTTTAATAATTTCATCATCATATATTTTATGGTTAATACAAATAGCCATTGATTCATAATAATTCAAGACGGTTCTGATATGAATGGTTGCCTCACATTGACCGCTAGGCGTTGCCATACTTTTTCTATCTGGCTCACTAATTTTCCTTAATTTAACAATTTCAGTCACTCCTTTTGCTATGTCATTTGCCTCATTAAAGCTATTGATAAAGTCCATAGAGTTCTTTAGCCTGGCAATACTCCTATTACTGCGTACAGCCCACAAAGCAACACTAGCACCGATAATTGCTGACATCAGAATTGATAAAGGCGCCAAATAGGCGCCTTTTAAACCAAACAGATAGGTAACTTCGTTAAATTCCAAAGTCCTGCTCATTTGTCATTCGTCTATCTCCTATTTTTTCAAAACTTAATTGCTTTACTGTTATATTTACACGATAGTATAGTAATCTCTAATAGTAAAGATTTTATCGCTGTTATATTGATAAGACATAATATAATGAATTAAATTCATACTAAATTACTATGTTTTATTGTAGTAAATCTCTGCACTTTTATCTATCTATGGCAACCTTATCACACCACTTCTCACAGTAGTACTGATAAAAACAAATAAAATTGCTAAATCTTTGATTTTGTAAGATTTCTCTTTCAGTCAAAGAAAGTAACATTATTTCAATGTCACCCTTGATGTCTCTACCATAAAAATTCTGTGATCCGATTTTAAGCTCACATCTAAAATTAAGTTTTACCTACCATAGCCTGAGCATACCGTTATACTGTTCCAGAGTAATTATTACTTGGTGCGCTTTGGTGCAGAATTTAAAATACGAGGCTGGATTTAGTTTCAATTATTTATTTGATTAGGATCAATAATTCATTAAAAACTAAAAAATCCTACAGACAAAATTGAATATTTAGATCATACTTAATCACAAGAGCTAGTTTGTTGCTACCAAAATTTGAAGAGGCTCGACAAGCCAATAACTGGCTACAGGCGTTATGCCACAAGATATGTCGCAGGCTCTCAAGTAACCCCGCCAGCTAATCCCTGGCGGGGTTTTTTTATTACTTTTCCTCAGCCTCCATTATCGCTCTGGCTTGAATAGGATGAGGTAGAAAGCTATGATTTCACAAAGTACAGAATGTATTAACAAAGATATTGAAGGGCGTCACATATAGCTAAAGCAGCATCAGGTAAAGTCATCTCATACCCCACCAAACATGAGTTCATATTTCTTCATTTTTTCTACCAGAGTTGTTCTTCTCATATTCAGGCGTTTAGCCGCATGAGCCACAACGCCATCTGACTCTTTCAGTGCCTGCTGGATTAAGGAGTATTCTAAATTAGCCATGTGATCTTTTAAATCAAAACCTTCTTTAGGTAATACTCCTCTATTTGCAGAGGATTCATCAGCATCCACAGACTGAGCATTATTGTCTGCTGGCCCAGACTCATGAGGCTGGGCCCCTTCAGCAGAATTTTCATCCATCTGTATTTGTTCATTATTGTCCTGTGTGCGGGAAATATCGGTTTCAGGCAGTTGTTCGATATGAGAGATATCATATTGGTATTTTTCTGGCAAATCCTCCCAGCTTACAGGTTCTTCCGGAAACATAATACCCAGACGCTCAACCAGATTAGAGAGTTCCCGGACATTGCCCGGCCATTGATGCTGCATAATAGAAGCCATTGCTTCTGGTGTAAGCTGCACTGAACTCTCAGAGTTTTCTTTCATGCGTTCATTTAATTCATGAAATAATAAAGGCACATCCTCAGATCGCTCTCTTAGTGATGGGATTTCTATGGGAAAAACATTAAGACGATAAAAAAGATCTTCTCTAAAACGACCGGCTTTGACTTCATCTTCCAGATCTCGATGTGTCGCAGCAATAACACGAACATCAGCTTGAATACTTTTGTTACCTCCCACACGTTCAAAAATTCTCTCTTGCAGAACCCGCAGAATTTTTACTTGCATCGCCAGGGGCATATCTCCGATTTCATCCAGAAATAAAGTCCCTTCCTCTGCCATTTCAAAGCGGCCTTTACGCATGGTCAAAGCACCAGTGAAAGCACCCTTTTCATGTCCAAAAAGTTCACTTTCTAATAAATCTCTGGGGATTGCACCACAATTGACCGGGACATAGGGACCTTTTTGTCGTTTGGACATTTGATGCAGACAATTGGCCACAACCTCTTTGCCCGTACCTGACTCACCCAGGATGAGAACATTGGCATTACTTTTAGCCACCTGAATAATTAACTTCTTAACCTGTCTGATAACAACACTTTCACCAACAAAAGAGGTGTCTAATAAAGAGTTCTGTGTTTCTGGATGGAATGTCACTAATAACCTCAAGTTTGTCAATTTATTGTCATTTATGAATTTAGATGACATAAAAACAATAAAAAATATGCTCTAAAGGGCAGAAATAAAGATATTACAATTTCACAGTAGAAATATAGTGGATTTTTTCTGAATGTAAAGTCAAAAAATTGTTCTAAGTCAAAAAAATGTCACTTTATTCTGAACTGGGCGGAAAAGAAAAGATTATTCCCTGTTTAAATCTGTATTTTTGACAGATTATAGGTTATAAGTAATAATAGTTATTATAAAATAATAACTTATCAGGCTTAACTTATTTTTTTATTGGCTTATGATCTAACACAACAACATTTACTTAAAAAAAGTACTTTAAAAAAGGTTTGTAATGAAGATTGAAACAACTCGTTTTGGCTCACAGGAAGTTGCAGAAGAGACCGTTATCCACTTCCCTTATGGTTTGTTGAATAACACTGAACCTCAGGATTTTAAATTATTTCATAAAGAGGATTCCAGCACAGGTCCGGTTGTTTTTTGGCTGCAGTCAACGACTGATCCAGATACCGCCTACACAATTTTTGATCCTTCACTGGCTAATTTCTATTATGAAGTTTCATTGCCCGATGAGGAGTACGAGCTGCTGGACTCTAAAGGCTCGGATGAAATTATTATGATGGTTGTAGTGACCAATATTGAAGAAGATGATAACAAGGTGAAAAAAGATGGCCTGGTTCTGGTTAATGCAAACATCACTGAACCTCTGTTTATCAATTTAAACTCACTTAAAGGCCTGCAGCGCTCTATCAAAGATTTAGATTATGATATTTTTATGAATGTGCCTGTTGTTGAATAACAATGGTTGAATAACAATGGTTGAATAATAAGACTTGAGTAACAAAGGTTAGACAGCGAGAGTTGGATACAAATACGAGATAAAGTTGTTTATAAATGATTTATAAGTATAGGTTTATGAATAAAGCTTGAAAAGTTTACCTATTTTGCAGATAGGCAGAATGAACATTTTGCCTTTTTTTCATCCCTTGAAGTTCCTGACTAAGATGCTGCTTCCCCTGCTCTGCCAATTTTGAAATATTATCATTAATATGCAGAACTTCTTTTATCAAAGCAGCTACTTGCTCACTTTCTTCAGGTAATAGTTTTTTCTGTAAATCAGCTGTCTCAAAAAATGCATGCATCATCTGTTTACGTTCACTCTCCAGCGCTGGTATTTTATCCCAATCACCTGCTTTAGCTAAGCCGAGCATTTGCTGACTAATCGTCTGAAATCGAGTTAATTCTAATTGTTTATCCATAATTAAAAACCAGTTAAATACTCGCTTTTGCCAGGGATGATGGTTGTGCACCTGCTGCGCTTTTAGCATGGTCATCAATAACATCTTGAGGAATGGCATCCCAGCCTGATTTAATATCCAGTAACAGATGGGTCACTTCATCAAGCATTTCTATGGAATTATTTAAATTTGCCTGTGTAAGGCGACTATTCATATAAACATACAGTGCTTCAAGATTTTCTGAAATCTTTCCACCATGAGAATGATCAAGGCTGACTCGTAAACCTTCAATAATAGAGATTGCCCAGGAAATATGCTCCCCTTTTTTAGCAATATCACCATTTTTCATAAATCCTTTCGCTTTGGATATTTTTTCAAGTGCGCCTTCCATCAACATCTGAATTAATCGATGAGGATTGGCAAATGCAGCAGTACTCTGATTTCCTACCTGCTGATACTGATTCATCGCTGATTGATTATTTGCATAATTCATAAAATATCCTTTAAAAATCTTCTGCGTCAATTAAATAACTTTAAATACATCCTGTTCATATTTATTATCGGCTAAAGATCAATTTTCTAAAGCTTAAAACAAAAAAAATGCTTAATTTAATTGCTTACTAATTATTACTGCTAAATCCGGGTAAAGATGCAAGCTGCTGTGTCAGATAACTACTGGTTGAATTAGATTCAGAAATCAATAGATCCAGGGCGCTAAACTGTTTCAAATATCGACCTTCAATCAGTTCAAGACGATAATTAACCCTTTCCTGATCATCCGAATTACTGTCAATTCGAGAATTTAAACCATCCTGACGATTATCAATCAGACCATCTGACTGTAAATACTGATCCATTAACGTATCCAGACGAAAAGCAACACCCTGGCTGTCATTGGCAAACAATTGTGAGACCGAATCATAATCAGCACTAATGGCTGACGTCAATTTGCTGCTATCCAGAATTAAATCACCGGTTTTCGCATCACTGGTGACACCCACTTCTGACAAAAAGTTAAATGAACCACTTAAACCCGCAGAGGTATTGAATTCAGATTTAATACCATTAAAAATGCTATTTAAAATACTATCTCCCTGCAAAGCATTTTCCTTCAAATCAGCTACAGTACTATTGAGCGTATTAAATGCGCTGACCAGACTTTCTATTGAGGTTTTAACAGATTCTTCATCCCTCTCAATACTTAAATCAGCAGCAGCGGTACTTGTTTTTAATAAATTAAGAGTGACACCTGAAATGGCATCCTGTACCGTATTAGAAGCGCTGGAAATTGTGTACTGGCCATCTACTTCAATCGTAGCATTAACAGCTTCCTGAATTCGCATGGTGGTGCCGGTACCAAACTTTAAATTAGTTTTAGCATCATTATCGGTAATGACTATTTCATTATCACTGCCCGTATCTGTACCCGTAAGCACCAGAAAATGCTCATTACTCTGAGTTGAAACAATTGAAGCAGTCACACCAACACCATTGCTATTTGCTGAGGCATTGATTGCATCTCTTGCTTCAAGAAGAGTCAGCCCATCCACAGCAACAGACATGGATTCACCATTAACACTGACGTCAAAAGTACTTGCGGTACTGATTGTTGTTGTACCTGTATCAGCAAAAGGGTTAGTGCTGTCTGAGCCATATTTACTTGTGGTTGCCAGTTGAGTGACATCAATACTATAGTTTGCTGTGGTTGCATTACTATCAACCGTTGCAGTAAAACTGCGATCAGTATCTGTTTCTGAGGTACTGGTTTTATAGACTTCAAATTTATCCAGAGAACTTAAATTCTCCATGGAAGTCTGAAATGAGGATAATGCACCCTTTAAACGGCCAAATGCACTTAATTGAGATTGAAATTCATTATTTTTTTCAATCAGACGAGTGAGAGGACGGCTCTCTATCTGCATAAGTTGGGCAACTAGTCCCTGAACATCAAGATTGACCCCACCTAAAGATAAACCAGCCATAATAATCTCCTGAAAAAACACCCCGGATAGTTTTCCGAGGCTATAAATATGAGGATACCCCTCAACGCAATCAATTCATATACATTTTTCTGTATTTAAACCAATTGCCGGCAGGCATGTTAAACACTGCCCTTGAAAAACACTCCTTCAGCTGTAGGCCTTGACTGTTCATCAATCCCCTGACTTGACTGCTGCTGACTTAAAGCCTGCAAGTTTCTAGCCAAATGAAGAACTTCTTCAGAAGGTATTTGTCTTACGACCTTATCAGTCTCTTTATCAGTCACATTTATAACAATTTTTCCTGAGCCATCATCGACACTAAACTTCAGATTTCTCTGGATATTTTGTAATGAGTCATTAAGCTTGCTGATGGTTTTATCCAGACTTTCCGGATCTTCATGAAGCACTTTACTAAGCTTATCAATAGGGGACTCCTGAGCGGCAAGCTTTTGCCGATCATCAAGTCTATTGGTACTGACATTTTCCTCAGCAGCTTTTGTTTCTTGTGCACTGTTAGAAGACTGACTGCTTTGAGAAGAAGGGACTTTAGCAGAACCGGAGAGTACAGACGTACGAACAGAAGCTGCAGCTAGTTCAGCAGAAGCTCTATTACTGATTGTATAATCTGTCATGATTAAACTCCTTAAAAATAACTCCAGATTAAGCTCGTTTGCTTATCCGGAGTTTATTTTTATTCCCTTAACCCTATCCTAATAAGCCTAAGACACTTTGTGGTAAGGCATTAGCCTGAGAAAGAACAGAGACACCTGCTTGCTGCAGTATCTGGTACTTGGTCAGATTTGCAGTTTCTTGAGCAAAGTCAGCATCTTCAATACGAGAACGAGAAGACGCTAGATTAGTTGATGCATTTTCACCATTACGAATAACTGATTCAAATCTGTTTTGCACCGCACCCAGAGTCGCACGTTGGGTATTAACAGAAGATAACATGTTATCCACATTAGAGATCATGCTTTGAGCATTTACTCCAGTACCACCAGAAATAGTACCTGTTGTTACTTCACTAAAGTTAGTTAATGCACCTGTTGAAACAGTGGTGACAGTAATGTTATTTGCTGCAGCTGCTGCATTAGGACCAACCTGGAAGCTAAAACCGCCAGCACCACTACCAATAACTTCAATACCATTAAATTGTGTTTTACCAACACGAATAATCTCAGCCTGGAGTTGACTAACCTCAGTCTGAATCGCAATACGGTCAGTCGAGCTGTTAGTTGCATTAGATGCCTGTACTGATAACTCACGAATACGCTGTAAGTTGGTTGAAATTTCATCATAAGCACCCTCAGCAGTCTGAGCCAGAGAAATCGCATCTGCTGCATTTCGATTACCCTGATTATAACCCCGGATCTGAGCAGTAAAACGTGATGCAATCGCAATACCTGCCGCATCATCTTTTGCGCTATTAATACGTTTACCAGAAGACAGACGTTCCAGTGCTGTACTTAAGCCGGCATTAGTTCTATTTAAGTTACTTTGTGCGGTTAAAGATGGGATATTACTATTAATTACTTGTGCCATGATGACAACTCCTGTGATATGCCCCACTAATTCCTGTAAAAATACATATAATTGTGGAGAACTTTACTATGCGGATATACTCTCGTGCTCCCTATTTCTAGAAAAATTTGGAATATTCACCGCCTCTTGAACTTATTAGCGTCAGGGGATTTTTTTTCTTTAGAAAAAAGTTAAATTATTTTATAAAATGCAATAACAGGAAAGCTGGCCTGATTTATGCTTTCTTGTAAAAACTTACTAGTAGAAACTTGTAGAAAGCAATTTATATCCGTATTTTACATTCCATAAAGCTATCGATATACTAAGATAAAATGATGGTTTTACAGATAGTTAGATAAATAGTTAGATAAAGGATCTCAATTTGTGATTGAACTAGAAAAAAATACCCCCTCAACAGAGCTCGGTGAACTCATCCCTAACCCCTTTAATGAGCACTACCTCTTTTCAGTCAATGGCAATGTCTTCCATAAAATTTCTTATGAATCTCTTGTTGTTCCCTTCTTTGATGAACAAATGAATGCAGAGGAAACACTCTATCTTGTCATTGGTTGTGATTCTGGCCTAATGCCATTCTATTTACAAAAAAATGGTCTGAAAAAAGGCAGTGCCGCTTTATTTATTGATTTTGAAGAAGTCATTGAGCTATCTCAGAGGAACTATGATCTCAGTAAAGAAAAACGGATGGCAGTTTGTCATACGCAAAACTGGGAAACACAGGCTGAAAAATTTAATATTCAGCAATATCTTCTATTGAACAAAGTTAAAATCATTAAATCATTCGCGGCACAATATCACTTTTTGAATGACTATCGAGTGCTCAACAAAGAACTAAGCGATCAAATCAATTTAACCAGCTGGGAAGTTACCCGAAATCTGCAAAATTCTATCTTTATTCAACGCCGTCTGGCAAATTTATCTGAAAACAACCTGCCAGCCCTGACTTTTAGAGATCGCTGTAAGGGAAAACAGGTACTTATTCTGGCAGGTGGCCCCTCACTGGATCGCTATATTCCCTGGATTGAAGAACACCAGCAGCATTATATTATTTTTATTATTTCACGAATCGCAAAACGCATACTTAATACTTCAATAAAACCCGATTTTATCTTAAGTATTGATCCCAATTTTGAGAACTTTGAAATCAGTAAAGAGATGTTAAAGCTAAGTGATAACAGCACGTTAATTTATTATAATCACCTTAATAGTCAGTTGTTGGGACAATGGCAGGGTGAAAAGTACTATCTGGATCGTTTATATCCATGGGATAGTAGTGACAATGTAGAAAATATTGCTGCCAATGGGCCAACTGTTACTAATACATCAATCGATCTGGCTTTATTTATGGGTGCCAGTCAGATCATTCTTTTTGGTGTTGACTTGTGTTTCAGCCCAGATGGACATACTCATGCATCTGATAGTATTGAACGTCTTTCCGGCCCTCCCGTTGGTTTTTCCGGACAATCAATTAAAACCAATAACGGTGACTGGGCAGAAACCAAGTCTGATTTCTTAAATGCCGCACACATGCTTGAAATTCAGGGGGAAATGGCCCATGAAGCACAATGCCAGATGATTAATCCCTCTCCAGATGCAGCCAGTATTAAGACCATTGAGTACATCCCGATTAAAGACATATCACCACTGGAAGTCATTACACCTCTAAAAGACTCTTTGCTCAACCACGGTGCCATCGCCCTTCAACCCGAAAAACAGCGTGAAGGCTTAATCAAGCACAATATCCGAATCATTAGTGAGCTGAACAACACCATTAAGCTTCTTGATACACTTCAAAGTATGGCAAAAGAAGGCATTGAGTACAATAAGAAACTCTTTGCTCATAATAATCCTGAAAAAGATTTTAAATATAAAATCAAAATGGATAAGCTGGAAAAACGCCTGCGTAAAAATCATTTAAGCAGTCTGACTGATATCTGCATCAGTTTTGGTACTGAAGAGTTTCTAAAATTTATTCGCCCGGATAGTGATAGCGAATGGACGAATGAAGAGATTGAGGCATCTGGACATACTTATTATAGTGCACTATCCAGTGGAATCTCTAAATTTAAGAAGGAAGTTAAAGATGCCTTACTGCGAACTCGCTGTCGTTTATTTGAAGTTGAGGAAGACAATAAGAACTGTGCCAGGATTAATATTTCAATAATGATTGAACAGTGGAAGCAGGATATCCAACCCAATCGTATCACACTGGTAGAAACCTTAAACCCGAAGCTGTACCAGCAAATATCGGCACAGGACGTTCAGTTTTTAGTGGATTATTACCAACAGCTTATTGAAGGTGATCTATTAAAAACCAGGAAATACAATAGCACTAAAGAATTTGCCACACTTGAAGGCGTTGATGCCAAAGCCTATGAACTTTTTGTTCATGAAAATAAAATTGGCCTGCAACGTCTTATTAACGCTCTCAATCAACGGGATGATGATGACATTCAGGCAATTATTCATCTGGTGAAAGGATACATCCATGATTTAAACAACGAAACTGACCTGGCCATTCAGGAATATCAGCAAGCTGATTCTAAAATTACCCTGGAAAGCGCTTTAAAGCAGCTTGTTTCTCATTCTCTCGATCAAGGTAATCTTGAGATCACAGAAATAGGCCTGCAGTCACTGGTGCAGATATCTCCTATCTATACACTGCAGCTAGCAGAACTCTATCGACTATCAGGAAAATCTCAGGAGGCACTGGATACCTATGCAGATTATCTTGAAAGTAACCCATCTGATATTAAAGCAATGATTAAACTCGGTATGTATTATATGGAACTGGAAATTTTAGACGGTGCAGAGTTTATTTTTAAACACATTCTGGAGCACGAACCTGCAAATGAAGTGGCTCATACCTATCTAAAGAAATTAGCTGAAAAATAATGTCTGTTGTCCATAGTCGTTAGTCTGCTGTCAATAGACTAATGACTACTGGCTTCGTTTAGCCGCCTTCTCAAGCCGTTCTAAAGCCAGCCAGGCTTTTTCAGCATTGTTCTTATGTCCCTGCCAGATTTCAGGGATAAAAGTCGCCTCTGGTGCATATTGATTGATTTGCTGAAACAAGCTTATCCAATCGATCTCACCCTCGTCTATTTGTAAGCCCTCACCATCAACTCCTCCTGAATCCGCCAGATGCAAATGGGCAATATAGGGTCCAACTTCTTTAACAAAGTTGGATAATGACCAATGATAATGATTACAGGCCAGTTTAGTATGAGAAACATCCAGACAAATACGCATATTATTTTTTTGGCAAAAAAGTTTAATTCCTTCGCTATCAAGAAAAAGATTATGAAACTGTTGACCACCAAAATGCCATGGAAAGGGCGGCATACTTTGTGGAATAATTTCAATACCATTCATATCAAGCTTTGACAAACTTTCTTCCAGCAGATCATAGAGTAAAGTTCTTTGTTTCTGATCCAGGTGTGCTGTATCACTAAAACCACCCATATTCGTTACAATAGGCGTTCTTTTAGATTTTAAAAAAACGCTCTTCAGTGAGCGGGTCAAATCAATAACACGCTGAAGTTCAGTGATAGAACGTTGCCGGTAGTCATCATCTAATGAGCATAAATCAAGAGTATGATCACCAGAAAAGAGTTCTGGCGCATGAACCACCAGATCAAGATCCAGCGGCTCAGGAATAAAATCTTTAAAATCAAGTTCCATGTCTTTATAACTTAAATGAATTTCAAGCAAATCCATATTAGACATATTTTTCAGATGCTGCAGATCATGATAACGAACCGGAATTCCCCATGGTTGTTTAAAATGATAGTTTCTTGCCTGAACCTGTCCTTCCCCCAAATCACTGGGAAAGAAAAAATCAGCGGCCTGCATATCCCGTAAAATTACCCGTCCCAGTAAATCATTTAATCGATTGGGCTGTATTCCCTGCCCCGGACTTTTAATATCAACCATATCACGAGAAATAACACTCCCTTTCTTAATTGCAACCGAAGCAATCAGACTTTTGGCTAATACTTCCCGGTTCATCATTTCACCCTGGGAGATCATTCGTTCACTGACTGAGCTTCCTAGTGAAGGTTCAACCTGGCGTATTGCTTCCACCATCTGCTTAAATTCTTCTGGTAAGAGACTGACTTTATGATCATTACCTTCCCAGCTTTTATCCAGAGTAATATGTTTCTCAATAATTTTAGCCCCTAGAGCGACAGCAGACACGGCAACAGCTGTACCACGCTCATGGCCGGAATAGCCAACAAGGCAATCACCTAACTCTCTGATATGACTCATATACTTTAAGTTAATATCTTTAAACGGTGCCGGATAGGTCGAATTACAATGCAATAAGATATAAGGTACATTCAATGTTTTAAGATGTGCAATACCCTGCTTGATTTCATTTTCAGTAGCCATCCCAGTTGAACAAATCAATGGTTTTCCAGCTTGAGCAATGGTTCGGGTCAATTCAAAATTGGTAAAATCAGCAGAAGAAACTTTATAGGCGGAAAGACCATATTGCTCTAATTTAACAAAACTACTTTTATCCCATGGTGTACACAGAGGAATAATATTAACTGAATGGCAATAATCAAAGGCAGCAAAGAGTTCTTTATCTGAAAGTTGAAAGCGCTTAAGCAGATCAATCGTATATTCAGCCCCCAGATCAGCATCATTTGATTGTGAATTTCGATATAAAACATCCATATCACGCATCTGAAATTTAGCACAATCAGCTCCGGCTTCTTTTGCCTGATCAATAAGCTTACACGCTAGCTCAAAAGAGCCATTGTGATTATTACCAATTTCAGCAATCACAAAAACAGGTGAATATTCATTAATTACAATATCTTCAATTTCACATCTTAAGTCTTTAGATAAAGCCACACCCTTGAGTCTTTTTTGCTGATCAAGTAATGGCACCGCACAGATCCGCTCACTTAGAAGGCTGGAAATTTTTTTGGGATCATCATCAATTGAAGCATATTGAAAATTGGTATTAGCAAGCTGAGCAATCGATTCATCCAGATTCAGCGTTTTATTTTCTGTCAGCCAGCGCCTGATATCACCGTCTGTCACAACACCGGACAAAATCCCTGCTGCAGTCACGACAAAAATAATACCCGATTTGTTTTCACTGATTTTTTGCAGAGCATTAAGAATGCTCTCTTCATCAAAGACAACAAATTTGGAAAAATTACGTTCAATTATCATTTATTACAACCAGTTCGTTAGATATCACCTGATACCTTTTGTTTCAATATTGCTTCTGCAATTGCCCAGTCTGATAATTCATCAATTTCAATTGCGGAAATATCATGCATGGTGTAAACCCCAATCTTGCCGCCCAGACGGCATTTTTCTTTTTTTAATAAATCCCGGTCAGTGATGTAAAAAGCACCATTTTCCATTAAATGCCCGGTAAAATCCTGACGTCGGGGTCTTTTACAGGGATCATAATTAATAGCAGCACCATCAGCATTCCATAAAAAACGTTTAAATACCACAGCACTAAGCAATGAATCCAGTTTTTCCTGTTTAAACTGCCTGACAGCCTGATTCAGATCATCACTGGTGAGCATTGGCGACGTTGCCTGTATTGTGATCAGAGCATCAAAATCAACTTCTTCCAGACAATGCAGCATGACTGATTCTGTTGAGGCCGTATCATTGGCCAGTTTATCTGGGCGGTCTATAATTTTTAATTTATTCTTATATTGATCATGATTTATAAACTGACGGTTAATTTCAACTACCGCCTGTTTAATTTCAAATGATTCAGTTGAGACATAAACACAATCAACAGACTCTGCCTTCACAGCACTTTCAATAACCCAGGCACAAAGCGGTTTGCCAGCCATCAGCTTAATATTTTTATTGATAATTCCCTTTGAACCACCTCTAAGTGGGATAAGGGCAGAAAATCCACAGCTCATTGTCAATCAATCTCCTTGAGTAACATTTAATAGTTCAGCACGATATTAAATAAGTTTAATACCGCATTATATTAAAGAGTAAACATGCAAAAGATGCACCACAAAGAAGTTCACTCCTGATAGCAGGCACAGAGCCTTGACTCATTTGAACGAACTGCTATCCTAATTTACTAATGGCCTGAAAATTGCACATTTAATGAAACAGTATCACAGATTTAATAAAAGTGACCAATTTTTGACTCATTATAAGATAAAAACATGCAGCAACTTGTAAAAACAACTTCAGTAAAGACAAATATGGATACTTTTTTTCTTGATTTAGAGCAGGCCTATCATGAAGCTGAGAAGCAAAATAAAATCATAACAGATAATGGTAAGGAACGACTCCAGTATTGTTACTACGACGGACCTCTCACTGACAGCTCATTGGAAAACTTGATTCAGGTTACACAATCTGAATTTGTTGATTTTTTCTCTCTTAATACACTGCCAATCCCTACCAGAATCATTTATAAAAATGGTCATCAGATGGATCTTATCGCTGATTCACCCGATATCATTGAAGATATTCTCCATTATAGAAAAACCAATAAACACAAACCGCCCACACACAAAGACACCTATTTTATTGATCAGCTTCAGGCTTTAAACACAGCAAAACAATGTAATTTAGTACCATTATTTCAACAAGGCTTAAGTGATCACATAACAAGCAGACAACTGTGTTTTTATCATGGTGAAGCATTAAATCTGGAACAATATAAAAGCTTAATTAATGTTAATTTAAATGAGATGATCCCATACTTCTCAGAAACATCAATAAGATTTCCATCTGAACTATTGCTGCATGAAGGACTAGAAACTGCATTAAAAAGTGAAATAAGTTCGCATTTTAAAGCAGGAATTGAAACAGCTTTACACAATAAGAAAGTTAGTCTTGACAATCTTATCAAGCAAGCCCGTCAGTTGAATCCTGATTTTAAAGAAAAACAGTTAAGAGTCTTTATCCCAGTCAATATACTGACTGGCAAGCAGAATGATGACCAACAATCACTCAAAAAAATATCAAAGTTTTTAGAAAACAATGGTTTTTCAGTTCTTATTGAAAAGGACTATAATGAATTCGATGATTTAAAGCCCATTAACAGCATTAGAGAATACATTGAATATAATCCTCATTTTACCTTTCAAAGAAATGCCTTCGATAATAGTTATCAAAGTTTATCATGTATTAACATTGTTTTATGGGATCAAATAACCTCTCAAATTGAGCAGTTTTACCCATTTAAAACTAATAAAAATGATTATGTTTTTTCAGACAATCAGGAAATCAATTATTATCTTCTGAGATGCCATATCAAAAAAACCATCAATCTTCCCAGTTCACTGATTAAGAAAAGCATCAATGAACAATTAATTTTTCTAATTAATAACTATTTAAAACTCAATCAATCTCAAAAACAGAAGTTATTAAAAAAGAGTAGCCTGAACTATAGCAATATAATACTGGAAAGTAATTCAGATGATTTCTTTGAACATTGCCAAAATCTGCTTAATAAGAATTTAGAAACTTTAAAAACACATCATATTGAATTTTACGAAAAAGTTATTAACATTCTTGAAACCGATCAAATTAAAATTCTGTGTACCGACTACAATGATAAAATTTATTCTGCACTTGAAGTGAGTTTCAATAATAAAAAGTTATTTAAACTAAATCAGAACTCACTTAGTAAATCACTCAACAGAATCAGTGAAAAACATGAACTCAGTACATCATTAGTCATGAGTTTTGGTTCAGGGTGTGAATTATTAGAGTTGTTCAAACACACTCACAAACCTGTTGATGGGCATACAATGGAAGTCCCGATTTACATCATTGAAGAAAACATACAATATTTTATCTTTAACTTAATTATTCATGACTTAAGTAGAATTTTATCAAGTAAACGCATTTATCTGTTCATTGAACAATCAAGTCAGGATTATGAAAAAACAATATTAAGCAGTGAGAATCCAGTACCAGGTTATACCGTTACCACAAGGCCAGGCACCAGTGCCAGGAAAATGGATAAGCTATCACAGGACATATTTCATTTAAGAACCGACAATAGTAATGCATTAATGAGAAAAGTAGATGAGTATTACTCAGCTTTTTCAGATAAGCAATGGCAAGATAAATTTAGTCCTGAAAACATCAGTTCACTTAGAGTCTTAGGCCTGACCAGCCGATTTACTTCATTTTTAAAATATTGCATGAGAGATTTAATCGACGGTTTCCAGCGACAGGGGGCAACAACACTTTTATTTTCTGAAACAGACGATCATAAGAGAATGACTAATGACGGTGTCATAGAAACAATCAATAATTTTAAACCTGATTTGATTATTATTATCGATCATTTTAGAAGTGAATATCCTACAGTGCCAAAATCAGTTCCATTTGTGAACTGGATACAGGATATGCTGCCTAACATCACCGAAAATAAAATTTCCCCCTCAGAACTAGATTACACTTTTGTATTTGCTGAACGCTGGGTTGATCTTGCAAAAAATTTACCTGTTTATAAAGATCATCCTGTTCATTTTCTACACCTTGGTTATAATGACAAAGTTTATTATCCTTCTGTCGAGAAGAAAGTACAATATAACTGCGATATTTTATCCGCAACACATTTACCCCAATTGTCTACAACCTTCTATCCGATTCACAGTCCCGAAAAGTATGAATTTACCCTAAATATTTATGAACAAAAAGCAGTTAACGACAGACTTATTAATGAAGAACAAATTAAAGAAATATTTTATCACCTTTATTTGTTCGTAAAAGATATGTCACTGGTTGAGTTAAGTGATTTTTGTTTGATACCTAATACAGGAATAACAAAGTTTATTGAAAACATTCTTCATGAGTTTGGCTTTAAAGATGATGAAGAACTACATTACCTCTTTGATTTTCAGCCTCAAACAAGATTTGCAAATGAATTTTTTCTGCAAATGAAAATAAGACCTTTAGCAGCCTTAATCAACTCCAATAATAATTTTGACATTCACCTGTATGGAAATCGATGGGAACAGATACCACTTTTTAAACCTTACTCGAAAGGCGTGGCCAAAAATGGTATTGAGTTAAATCACCTGATGCATCACGCTAAAATTTGTCTGAATATAAGTCCTGGAACAACTTTACATATGAGGGCCATAGAAATTATTGCTTCTGGTGCATTTATGTTATCACGAAAAATAAATAATGACTCATCCCCTATTGAAAACTTTTTTGAGGAAGATGAAGAAATTATTTTTTATAAGGATGAAGACGAACTCATTCATTTAGCGGAATACTATAAGAATAATGAAGATGCAAGACAAATAATTACAAAAAAAGCATCCAAAAAATTATACGAGACCTTCAGTTATGAGAGTATTAGCAAAAAAATGGCAACAACCATAGCAGAATCATTTTGTTAAAATAATTGTAACTACTCAGGGTACTCATCTTTTACCCGATTTCTGCGTTATTTTCGTACTCAAATGGTCACATATACTTATATGTTCACATTCTCCGTGCAAAAATGCCTTGAACTCGGGCAAAATCTAAACACGCTGAGTAGTTACAAATTGAGCGTTGAACCGACAAGAGCATTTTAAATTATGAGTATAAAATTAAAACACTGTCACTTTCCCTGGAGTGATTTGTTTATTCGTAGAAACGGCCGTATCCAGCCATGTTGTATGAATTCAACTGAACTTGGTAATATCAATAGTAATAGCATCGAAGATGCATGGAACTCAGATATCATGCAGACCATTCGCAAGAACATTCTGGATAACAATTATAGTGATTCAGGCTGCAATCCAGAATGTGAAATCGTTAGAAAGCTAAGTACTGTTAATGAATTTCCCGTTGAGTTAACAAAAGGAGTACCTGAAAACACTCAAGTCTATGACAATATTAATCAATCAATTCAATCAATAGAGAAACGGGAAACAATTGTTCAGAGCTTTCCATATAGTTTTGATATACAAACTAATGAACTCTGTAACATGGACTGTATTATGTGCAAGCAGGATCATCATGCCAAAGAGCATATTGATTCAGAGCTTTATTCAAAGATATTAATGAATATGAAATACATAAGAAATGTTCGTTTTCAGGGAGGTGAAGTATTTACAGACAAAAAGTTCTACGCTTCAATGCTTAAATTAAAACAACGGCTTAAACCTCACCAAACAATAACCATCATAATTAATGGTTCAATCATTACACATGAAATGATTGATAATATGGTTGATGGAGACAACCCAATCAAGTTTATTATTTCAATTGATTCTCCTGAAGAAAAAACATTCAAAAAAATCAGAGTAACAAATCAATTTAAAACAGTCTGGTCTAATCTTGAATATTTTTCAAAAAAACAACAAGAATCTAATTCCGGCTGTGATGATATTATCAAATGGAACTATATGATCTCTAAATCAACAATATTTGATGTAAAAAAGAGTCTTGATATTGCTCATAAATTAAAAACAATTATAGTTTTTAACCCCATTGTAGGCCCCTATCCAGAAGAAAACATCTATCAGTATAAAGATATATTTAATATGAAACAGCTTGATTATTTAAAAGAATGCCTGGAACATGTTAATAAAAACAATATCAAACAAATTGGCCTTGAGCGCATTATAAGAAACCTGAAACATTACGAAGCCTGAGTTTAAAAGAGTTAAATATGAGCATTAAAATATTAGGTATTGGTCGTTGTATCATTGGCCATTTAAAAAAAGAAATTGAGGAGAAACTACTTAATCAAATTACAATTGACCACCATTATGCACTCAATTTTCTACCTGCATTACTAACTGACACTGATCCAGGCAATGCACAGAACAATGACTTTATTAAACAAATTGATAATAATTGTCATACACGACCCGCTCTTAATGAACAACTGAACTGGCTAAATAAAGTCCCATCCTTTCAACATATTGTATTGGAAATTTTTCCACCAGCAGAGCTATTAATCAACAAGGATAAGAATATTTACTGCAGTGTTGAGAATGTCAGTGACTGCCTCCTTAACTATAATTTTCAGCCTTATAAAAAACCATTGAGTGAAAGCAGAGATATTGAGACTTACATTAAAACGATCACCAATACAATTAATGAAATCTATCAAAGAAATCCATCCATTAATATTATTTTACTCAATGGAGAATATTATAGAAAAGATAACGATAGCACCATTGGCAATCCACTATTGAGTGATATGATTGTTCAGTTAAAAAATATGCTGGAAATACAATTTAACAATAAACCCGCATTTATTAATATGCCGGTTCTTCTTGAGTCATTATCTGATAAACAATACGCCTATATTGATACAGAATTTCCCTATCAATACATCCGACATACCCCTGAGCTTGATATAATTTCAATTTCAAGAGACTGTAAACATGCCTCTTATGCACTTAGAACTCACCTTCTATGTGAATTTCTAAATCAGATTGAGCAGAACAAAAATACTCTTGTTTCACCATTTTCAGATGATCATTCAAAATTACACAATAGCCTTAATCAGAGAGCTGATGAATTTTTAAAAAAAATTGACATAAATCATATAGGCTCAATGGATGCACGAGCACTTGCACAGACTTTAGAGTACAGTGAAATAAGTCAACATAAATATGAATCTGAAATTCAATTCTATATTCAATTATTTTCACAAGCAGAGTTTTCAGATCAGAGGCTCAAATCTGATTTATATAAAATGCGCTCTATTTCTGCTTATTTATTGATAAGAAAAAATAACAATTTCTGCTCCAACATATTAGCACTTCTTAATACTCTATTAGAAATTCCACATTCAGTCATTAATCAACAAATTGAATTTGCCCTCCTTTGGCTGAAAAATCTTTCATTAGTTATGCTGGATTACAAAATTAATCATGTTATTGAAACCACTGAACACTTAAGTCAGATAAACTCTTTTATTGAAAGATATGAAGCACATGATATCCTGAATCACTATGAAACTTCAAAGCAGATCATAAAAAAATTTAAGAGAAATTTTAATTGAAAAAGTTAAAAATTGCAGTTTGTATGCCCAGAACCAATTCGTTTTATATGTCTGTATTATTCGGAATGAAACGTGGTTTTGAAGAAAATGGTGCAGAAGTCATAACCTTTTGTGAATTATTAGATAAAGATTCACTGCTTGAGTTTTGTAATCAATACCAACCTGATGTTTTATTTGAAATGAACCGAAGCCGCCATGAAATTCCTTTTTTACCCAAAGAAGTTAAACATATTGCCTGGATAGTTGATCTCCCCGGACACAATCCCAGTTACTTTCAAAGCAGTGAGATCACTTACTATATTGTATCCTCATGGTCTAAAAATTATCAACCCGATGCAACTCATATGGTTGACTGGTTACCACCGGGGACATCAAGTCACTCCTATTATCATCAAAATCATACACACAAATGTGATTTTTCTTTTTTAGGCCATATTCCAAAACCCTGGACTGAGGAAGAACTCAATCGCCCCCTATTTCACTCAGAAGATCAACAACATGTTTTTTCAGATTTTTTTAAAAAAATATCTAAATTGAAGAATAGACAATTTATCATGAAAGACATAAAAACCGGAGGCAAAAAAGATCTCTCATCTCAAATAATAAAGAAAACACTAAACAAAGAGGTTGAAATAGCCGACCAAACCTTACGTTATGATATCACTATACGAACATTCCGCCTTTTAAATCGTCTGGATTTAGCTAATCTGGCACTCAAACACTCAAATAACCTTCATTTATATGGCTCAAATAACTGGCAGGATTGGTCTCAGTTCAAAAATTATTATCATCACTATGTTTCAAATAGTAATGAAATACGTAGGATCTACCAGACAAGTAAAATTAACCTGCATGATGGACTCGGACTTAATTTTAGATTATTTGATTGTATGGCATCTGGCGGTGTTCTGGCTTTTAATAATACCTCTAAAAAAAATTATTTTGGAAATATAGATACATTTTTTGAACCTTATGAGCACTATCTTCCTATAAATGAAAACAACGATGAAGAGATAAAAGATTGGTTAAATAATAAGGAGCTAAGGGATAAAATCAGCAAATCTGCAGCTCAGGAAATTTTGGAAAAACATACCTGGACGATTCGGACAAAAAAAATTCTTAATGATATTTATGAACTATAGATTTATGCATAGGCTCACAGTTGTAGTTTTACGATCATAGCAACACCCCAAGGGTGCTTCTTCCAGGGTGGATTTCATTGGTTGTTCGAAAATCAAAAGAAGGTGGGGCGTTCAGACGAAGTGCTGAGCCTGCCGATTGCACGTGAGACTGGTTCGTCTAACTGGGGACGCTGCAAGCCCGTCCATGGGTCGCTTGACAGAAAACGTCCATGTTTTCTGACACCCCAGTTAGACGAACCAGTCTCGCGCACACTCTCCTACCTCAGTTGTCCTCACTGGTGTTGTCCAAAAGCAAAGAAAAATAAAGAGCAAAATCAAATGTGATTAAGGACAAAATGTGCGTCGAACACAGCGAGAAATACAGTGATAAAAAGGAGTATCAGAAAGGCTGATTTGTTGTTTTTTTGGGATTGGCATTGATTAATTCCGTTTAATCATAATGGAAACAGAGTATATTCTTTGTTTGTAAGATAATCAAATAATTTGTATTCCAGACAGAATTTATTTTAGGTTTTGTCTGCTCTATACTGGAATGCAAATATGTCTATCCTGTAGTATATTGTAATTTATTTAAATCTTGCATTTTATTTCTGAGCCTTAACGCCGCAAACAACATCGCATAGTGTTTTTGCTGTCTTTTTTAGCAAAAAAATGACAGCCATAAATGCGTCTGATTGATTTGCTTTGTTATATTGCCCACTCAACAGCTTTCTCAGCATGAATATATGTAGTGTCTAAAAGAGTTATTTCAGTATCGCTTTGAGCAACTAACATGCCTATTTCAGTACAACCAAGTATCACAGCCTCAGCTCCTTGATTTGCTAATGATTCAATGATTCGTAAGTATTCAGTTTTTGAGGCTGGGAGTGAATTTCCTAAACAAAGTTCTTTATAGATAACATTATGAACAATTATTCTATCGTTTTCATTTGGAACCAAAACAGTTAAGCCGTACTTTTCCTCTAGACGCCCCTTATAAAAGTCTTGTTCCATTGTAAAAGCTGTTCCCAACAATCCTACTGTTTTAATTCCTTTTTTTGCAAGAATTTCTGCTGTTGCATCGGCAACATGAAGTAGAGGAATATTAATAGCTTTTTCTATTTGAGGGGCTACTTTATGCATAGTATTTGTACAGATAAGTAAAAAGTCAGCACCGGCAAGTTGTACATTGACAGCGGCTTCACAAAGTATTTTTGCAGTACCTTCCCAATCTCCATTGTGTTGTAACTTCTCAATCGGATCAAAATCAACACTATACATAGCGATTTTAGCAGAATGTAAACCACCAAGAGATTCTTTAATACCTTTGTTAATTGCTTGATAATACCCAACGGTACTTTCCCAACTCATACCACCTAAAAGACCGATTGTTTTCATAGTACCTCACTAAATGAATCGCAATATAATGTTTATTTCAATGGGCACAGGGAAATGGAAAGACGTTGTTAAAAAAAATCAATCAAACCACTCGGTTTATTTTTTTAAAATCGCTAAGTCCCTGTGAACCATTGCAAATTTTTCGTTAGGCAATGCGTTTATTTTCTAGAGTCATTAATTCAATTTTAAACTTCAATAAAGCTATTTAAAAGTTTATCAAAATAATTTTCAATATCAGATCTTTCGTTCAATTCTGATGTTGATTGAATGATATAGTAACTTTTTCCTGCGTATAAGATTGAGAAGTGAATAAATTTTGTAGTTTTAGTCTTATTATCTACACCTTTTGCTAACAAAACTTGAGCTTCTAGACCGTTAATTTCTGTTTCACGCTGCTCTATTATTTCAATTCCTGAAAACTCTTTTGTTTGTAATAATCTTTCTTTAGCATCTTTTTTATAATCATGTATATCATATGTAGTTGAATATGATGGGGCTATAATTGAATAAGGAGCATTCTTATTTGTAATTGGAAATACACCATCAGAAGTTAATAATAGAGCATTATTTATTTTTTTTGCAACTTTTAATTTATCATTTTCTTTTATGCGAAATATCAAACCTTCATATAAGTCAACTTTGTAATCTTGAACCCACCGAACAGTCAAAAGAGACTTCTTTAGTTTTTCAGATAATGACTCGGATAATTCTTTTTGGAATGAGGCAGCAACAAGTACTGACTTAGTTTGATTTCCAAATAATACTGCCCACTTGACAAATTCAGTATCGTAAGCAGGTTGGCTAAACTTTATCAATTTTGCATTGATTTTACCTAACTTTATATTTTCTGAACTTAAAAATGTGGCACCTTGACTCATTAGAACTTTTGGTTCCATGCCTTTTGAAACCTCCGTAATTGAGCCTGGTATTTCTGTCACCATAATAGAAGTACCATATTCAGCATCAATATATCCTGGAAACTGTGTTGAAGGCTCAAGGAATTTAGGTGGTTCAATAGTAATTTGTGTTCCTGAAACTCTTTCAGATGCCGATAAATTAAAAGAAAATAGTAGGATACATAATAAAAAAATAATCTTATTCAAAATAATATGCTCTCGTTGTTTTATGTGGTCTAACGTTATGTTCAGTTTTCACAGGGACTTCCAGAGAAGATATTGAAAAAGGAAAATCTCTCGTTACTCTCCAGAATTTTAATAATCGCTGGGTCCCTGTGATACACTTCGACACCTGGTTATATTTCATTTAAATTAAACTGCCTTTATAATCAACAAATATAATTTCTTTTTTAGATAAAGACCACAATATTATTTCTCTAACAATTTTAGGGGAAATACATTCTGAAACCTCCCAGATGGGACATTTAACCCGTTGCCAACTATCTCCCCATTTACCTGTACCACCAAATTTCTTGCCCAAAACAATCAAAAATCTGTGAGTACCATTTTTTTGTTGAACTGGATATTTAACAATAAATTTCTTATCATCAGATGCTATAGTTAAGGCATGGATTGTACCTAAATCTAATGATTCATAATCTTCTGCTACATACCAGTAAAACTCCGAATCATTTACAATAATTTTTCGTTTTCGTTTTTTTGCTATTCCCATGTATGTATTTTCATTTGATATAACAATCGCTTCAATGGGCACTGGTTGGCTAATTTTAAGATTATATTGTAATTATTATAAAATAGTGACTGTCGATAATAAATCTTTTAATTTTTTATTAATTATATTTGAAGCCTTATTATCAGACATTAGCATAATCATAAAAGCACCAACATTAGAGTTACTATAATAAATATCTCTAGATACACTTCCAATATCTGATTTAAAGTTATGCTTTAAAACTTGATATTCTAGCCCTGACTTTGTAGTAAAAATCTTTTTTTCTGTAACAATCTTATACCCAAGTAATTTATGCTTATTAATCATTTTTTCTGATATAGTTTTTACTGCTTGACTTTCTAAAGCATCAAAACTCACATTTATCATTTCAATAACTAGCACTCCACGTCCAAATGAATTTATAAACATATATTGATTGGAATCACTTGTGCTTTGTTTTTTCATTTCATAATCAGTAAGTGGCATAAATGAAATAACTTTTCCTTTAATTTTTTCATATTTTCTTATTAATTTAACATCAATTGAATTACCACTATTTAGTTTTATTTTCCTGCTTTCACCTTCAACAATATCAAATTTTTGATTATCAATTTCAATGTAATATTCTTGAATTGCATAAGCATCAAATGAAATCAGCATTACAAGAAAGATAATTTTTTTTAATATATTCATAAAAGTTCCTTTTTAAAATTAAATCGTTTATAGGTAGTTATGATAGCCAACGAGGGTGTAGAATAACTCGGTTTTACCATTTTTTACCCCACTTTTTCAAAAAACTAACATAACGTCATATTTGACTTATAATTATCTATATACTACATATATAGGTTACCAACACATTTCTGCTTACGTCACAAATAAGTGCATTTTTTGTAATTTTAATCAAAAATCACTAGTTTTGAGTAATACTACAGCCTCAACGTCGGTTTGTTGGTTCAAAAGGACAAGGAAAGAGAACTTTAAAAATTCAACTCTTTCACAAACCTTCATCACTTTTTTAATAATCGTTGAGTCCTTTTGATACCAACCAAATCCTGGTTAGTTCAAACATTATTAAGAACAAATTATTGTGATACTTTGTGCTATTCTTTAAAATCACAATTAATGTGTTCTGCAATTTCAATTGCCATTTTAGTTAAAATTTCTTTTTCAGAGTAACATTCTACCCACAAATATGGTGATTCATCTTCTGACAGATAAATGTCACCTATTATTTTGTTGTCATGTTGCACTCTTGCTGTTGTTTCTGGAGACTCAAAGTTAATTTCTTCTTGAGTGAATGGATTAATTCCTATTCTTGGTTCTGGTCTTACTAAGAAGTCCGATTGATTTATAAAATTACTCCAGACTTTTGCAAATTCACTCACTGTAAGATAGAAATATATTTTTCCTATTACACCCATTATATATTACTCGCTAACAACAGTTGATTAGATCGGTTCTTGAATAATGGATTTATCAGATTCGTTCTAATCTTTTTAAAATTTTAACAATTATATCTTTATATTAACCTGAGATAAGTCAGTTTTTGCTTACAAATCTGCCATTCATTGAGAATTTGTGACTTGTTTTATTTGTTATGAATAACGTACAACTATTGTAATTTGTTAAATTTAGAACTAAACTTACTTTCTTTATGTATTACCAACTTTATGAATAAAAGTATTTTTATGAAGCATTTGGAAGAATATAAAAAAATAAATTTTGGAATCGATATATTTCTAAGCAGGCCAATAAACCTATAAAGGCGGGAACAGAACGTTGCTATGTCATGCATGTGGAAACTTATGTAAAATCTATTCCTGAGTTAAAATTACTTGAACATACTGCAGAAAACCTGAATCAGTATTTTACCGGTTTAGCACAACAATCAGGAATTAAAGATTGGATTTTTACTCAGTATGTTGAAGCGTTACAGATTTTATTTTGTCGAGTGATGTTCCCTTAGAATACCGTAATGGATACCAAGATAAATCTATCACTTCACCATCATCATTAAGAATGTTGTGTTTAATGCACAGAAATCCATAAAAACCTTACCCTACCTGGTTTTTAGGGAAGGATGATTTAAAGGTCGGGCATTGCTGGATAAGCAGTGACATTTATTTAATACAGAGCCTAAAAATTCAATCCCATTCTAATATAATAAAAGGCTCCATTATAGCCAAATGGTGAATATTGAGAATATTGAATCACCTGATCAGGTCCTGTTATTGAGCTTGAGGTTTCATCCCATTTATCTGGATATTCATCAAATAGATTTTGAACACCAATTGCTATGTTAAAACAGTCACTCACCTGAGAAGATAGCTCAACATCGGTTGTCCACTTTGAATCAAAGTCATATGTTACTGCCCCAAAAACACTTTTGTAATGACCAAACTTATTTATATTAAGCACCATAGTATAATTTTTATAATGATATTGACTATAAAGCTTAATATTCTCTCTGGGTTGCCCAGATTCAAGTGTTGTTAGCGTCAAATCGTCCACTAATAGATCTTGCCCATTTTCACCTAAAATTGAAGGTGCTGTATTAATGTCACTAACCTCGGTACGATTGTAATGATAAGAGAGGCCAGTTTTCAGCACACTTTTATCAGCAAACTGATGTTTGTAATTGAGCCTCAGATCAATTCCCTGTGTTTTTGTACTGATTGCATTACTAAAATAGCGAGCCCTTCCCACTCCATAACTATTTAAAATATTTTTCACCTCAGCCGAAGTGCTCTCTTTGATATTACCAATAAGCATAATACGATCATCAATAGTTGTATAAAAATAGTCAGTTGAAAATGAAAAGTTTTCCGAGGGCTGAAAAACAAAACCAGCAGTAAAATGTGTAGAATCTTCTGCCTCCAAATCCGTTGCACCTAAGGCAATGGAAACAGGATGATCGACTGCAAAAGTACCAGTTTGATAGAGTGTATTACCTGAGCGTCCCGTTGTTGTAGCGGTATAATAGGATTGTGACAAAGAGGGAGCCCTAAAACCTGTACTGGCGCTGGTTCTCATCAAAAAATTTGAGGCAAGTTTGTAGGACAGCGATAATTTACCATCAAAAGTGGAACCAAAATCACTATAGTTCTCGTAGCGTGCAGCCAGACCAATATCCACCTTTGCATTAAGATGATATTTTGTATCAAGATAGGCAGCAATGTTACTTCTACTTTCATTAACTTCATTCTCAGGCTGAAATCCAGGAAATCCCTGTGCTCCCGCATAATTGCTCTCAGAGCCTAAAATATAAGAAGTTTCTTCTCCCTGATGAATCTGATAATTTTCATGTCTGAATTCCAGACCTCCAGCAACATCCCAGTCAGCAATTTTTTTTGTCAAATCCAGGTTAATAATTTGTTGTCTGTAAGTGGTTTTACCA
>JADGDG010000060.1 GCA_016744995.1 Gammaproteobacteria bacterium | reverse complement strand
TTACTCTTTACCATATTGACGAAGTCAACAAACAGAAGGTTGCCATCGGGATCTTTGATGCCAGACAGATCTCTGCCGTCAAGTTCTGGTTTGATAGGATGCATCACCATTTTGGGCTGCATATCATTAATCCAGAAATAATTGCTCTTATTATACCTGAGAGCTTTTATAGTTTGTAATGCAGCTGTTTTGGCTGCTGCACTGTCCATTTTCCCCTGACTGGCCATTGTGTGATAGTTAACCAGGATACTATGTACCGTTTCTACCAGATACTGGGTTTGTACTGATTTTTCACTCATCAATTCAGATTTGAGTTGTGCCAGAGCAGATAATGTAATGATAACTATTCCAAAAAAAGACAGGGCATTGATGAGTAACATCCGGTGGGTCATACTAAATCGACGAAGAAAGTTCATAAAGATACTCCTGATGCAAATACAAAGTCGAGCAGGACAAGACTTCGGCTTTTTTAATTGACTGATTACTCTTATAGTAGTTCACAATTGATCTAAATCAAATTTTTATCAAATTTTATTGCGTTCAAAAGTCTATTTTTATTTTATTAGGTTATTATATTAATCAATACTAAAGTATAAATCAGGTATATATGGATGCCTGAATCGGGTTTGATTACAATGGTGGCAGTTTATTTGAGATGAAACTGTCGAATATAGTGAAGCATTTTAATACCTTGCTGGATCTGGGGTTTAATCACAGCAAAGTGGATATCAGGACGTTGTGCAGCTGTAAGTTGATGTCCATCTCATTGCCCACAAATCAGAAAATAAAAACAGAAAATTAATTATACCAGGTAGAGAGGTCTTCAATAGTTTGCCGGGTTTTAGCTCCAGGTTCATTGACTCTGTAACCAAATGCCGCCATGCAGGCAACACCAAATTCTGAATGGTCAATATTAAAATCATTTGTCATTATTGTTTCTAAATTATCTGAGTTAAAACCTTCTACCGGACAACTGTCAATATTTATCATTGCCGCTGCAGTCATCATATTTCCCAGAGCAATATAAGTTTGTTTACATGCCCAGTCAAAGCTGGCACGCTCGCTCTCCAATAAATGGAAGTCATTTTCCTGAAATGTTTGGTACATTGCACCTCGTCCCTCAATAACATCCTGAGGAAGGTGGTGAATATCCCTCATCATATGAGTGATATATTCAGAGTCATAACGCATGCTTTTTTGTTTGCGAGCTAATATAATCATAAAATGACTGGCACTTGGGAGTGTACCCTGAGCTCCCCAGGTAACGGTCTTAAGTTTTTCTCTTAACTCCATATTCTGTACAATGAGAAATTTCCAGGGTTCAAAGCCAAAAGAGCTTGGGCTCAGTCGGCCTGTTTCAAGAATAAATGAAAAATCTTCATCATTGATCTTTTTATCTGGGTCAAATACCTTGCAGGCATGTCTAAAATGAAATGCATTTAAAATTTCATTGCTATTCATGAAGTTAATCCTTCTTCTGGGTTAAGTGATTATTGTGTTAATGTGTTGTATCATAAAACTTCTGTAGAATTTATTAAATAAGCAGTACCATCATTTTACTAACAAAAAAACAATGACCATTCATAACAACAGTTTACTAGAGCAAATCTTTCAGAAATACCTCTTGCAAATCCCTGATCTTAAAGATCATCAAATTCAATTTGAAACAATACAGCAAGAGAATGATAACATTCGGAAAATAGAAAACCTTGTTTCTCTATACCATGATATTTATCCGTTATTGGAACAAGAATTATGGATATCTGACAATTTTGATGTACTGCTGCAGGACTACCAGAGCTTATTTCGTGAACAGGAGAGTTTAATTCAAAAATTAACTCCTGCTTCCAGACATAAAAAGCAGCATGATTTTATTTTAAGTATTCCTATCGCCGATCGGCCTGAGCATTTAAGAGGCTGTCTGGAAAGTATTTTTCAACTCTGTAAGCTCTATTCCTACGGAGGCTATTCATCCTCTGAAGGTAGGCAAAGTTTTTTCCACAAGATTAATGTTGTTATTGTTGAAGACAGTAAAGAAAAAATTCATATTGAAACAGATATTGAACTGGCTGAAGAATATACCAAAAAAGGTCTGAGAGTTCATCATTATGGTTTAGAGGAACAATATGAATTAATGATGATGCTTCCTGAAAATGTTCGTCATAGTGTTAGTTCCATTATAGGTGATCCTTCAACGGAACATTTTTATCATAAGGGGCAGGCTGTTACTCGAAATTTGAGTTATTTAAAGGCTTTACAGTTGATTTCTCAGGATGATATGCCAGACAAAGAAGATGTGCTGTTTTACTTTGTTGATAGTGATCAGCAATTTCGTGTTAATCGAATCACTCCGCAAGGGGATGAATATGTCTATGGGCTTAATTATTTTTATTATATAAACTATCTATTTAATAAAGAAAATATTGCCATGTTAACCGGTAAACTTGTGTGTGACCCACCGGTTTCACCTTCTGTGATGTCAGGCAATTTCCTCGATGATGTGATTGCTTTTTTTCAACAATTATCTGATAAAGATGCTGCGCAGGAATGCCAGTTTCATCCTGAATCAAAAATAAAACCTGATGATGCCGCCTATCATGATATGGCTCATCTCTTTGGCCTTGGAACGCTCAGAAAAACTTATGATTATTGTTGTCCTGTTAAACAGAAACATGATCATACTACTTGTCTGATGACATTTTCTCAACGTATTAATTATTTCTTTTTTGGTGAGCATCTGACTCGAAAGACTTATTTTTCTTATACAGATAGCTATACATCCATTGTGCCTGCCAGAACGATTTACCCCGGTAATTATATTACGAATCTGGAAGGGCTAAAATATATTATTCCCTTTGGCAAGCTCCGATTGAGAATGTCCGGGCCAACAGCAGGGCGGTTGATTCAATCTGAGATCAAAGAACGTTTTGCTTCGGTTAACTTACCCATGCTGCATGCCAGAACCTTACAAAGTGATTTTAAAGATGAATACCGTCCGGGTGTTGAAGACAATATTGAATATATTGATTTGTCAGATGAATTTGAACGTCAGTTTTTGGGTGATTTAATGCTATTTAGCGTGGTTAGATTGTCAAAATCAAATATAGAAGTTAAAGATTATAAGCAACAATTATTAACTAATACTTTTGCCGTTGTAGAGGAAGAATTACTGGATCTCTATGACCAAAAACACCATAATGTTTTGCAAAAATGTGATGATTTATTGAAAGTGATAAATAATAAAAATGCCTGGTGGAATCAATCAAATGAATTCCTGAAATCGATCAATGAGGTGCGGAAATTTATTACTAATATTCAGTACAATTTTAATAAACAGTCCAGGGCATATCAGCAAATTCAATCGATTGAAAACAGGCAGAAAAAAATAGGACAAATGATTTCTGCTTTATTGAACTATCGTACTGATCGTCAGTCATGGGACAAAATGATAAGTCAATTTCAGGAATAACTAATTTTTCTGGCAAACTTCAGAAAGGTTTTGAATATTTAAAAATGAAGCATTTTGTTTGCTCAATTGTTGATATAGTTGAGCAAAGAAGTCCATGATGCAGTTTATAGGTGGTGTTTGCTTACCATAGCGTTTTTGTATTATTGCCCACTCAGTATCAACCAAAATGCTTTCTTTTATAGCTTTGGGGCGCCAGGTATTTATTTCTATTTCATGAACAATCTGTGCCATTTTTTTTAATGTGGGATCAGAGAGGAGTTGGTACTCTGTTAATAAAGTATCAAAAGTTGATTGCTTATGGTTTCTGCTAAATTTTGATAAAGGCACATCAAAAGAAAATCCGCTGGGGATAAGTGAGCCATAAGGCAAAAATTTAAATTCAGCATCCTGATCAATAAAGTGTTTTATTAGCCAGATAGAAGCGGCTTTATCCATTTCAGCACCTTGCCAGGTAACATATTGATGTTGCTGTTCAGCATCACTTTGAACCAATGGGGAATACATCAATAATAAAAACAAGAAAACATAATACCAGTCTCTTTTATTGATATTGAAATCTTTCATAATCATCTTTTTCTCAGTTTACCGTTACTCATATGGAATATATGACCAGTCTGCTCAATAGTATATTGAAGATCATGGCTGACATAAAGAATACTTGACTGAACGCGGGTGTGCCAATTATGTATATACTCCCAACACTTTATTGTCATACGCTCATCCAGAGATGAAAAAGGCTCGTCTAATAATAAGAGTGCGGGATCACCGATCAGGGCACGTGCAATGGCCAGACGTTGCTGTTGGCCCAAAGATAACTGTGCTGGATATCTTTGAGACAATGTATCAATTTCAAACTCGGATAGAATTTCTTCGACAGATAAAGCACTGTCACATTGATGAGGTTGCTGGTGTTTAAGTACCAGCTGCAAATGATCTCTGACACAAATGTGTGGCCATAAAGCCAGCTCCTGAAATACCATGCTCATATTTCTTTTCCAGGGTGGAGTGGTTGTCGAAGAGCTGTTAAGTTGAGTGTTTTTCCAGTAAATAGTTCCCTGTGTAACTGTTTCAAGACCAGAAATACAACGTAATAAAGTTGTTTTTCCCTGTCCTGAATTACCGGTAATTGCAGAAACTGATGATTCTGGCAGATTCAAATTGAGTTGTTTCAGTATGATTTGCTTATCATAAAAAAAACTCAGATTTTTAATGGTCAGGCTCATGATTTTATTAACTTGTTGATTAAATATTTTTTT
>JADGDG010000002.1 GCA_016744995.1 Gammaproteobacteria bacterium | reverse complement strand
TAATTAGGTATTCTGATTTACCCATGGATTTTGCTGATGCCTGCCTTGTCTTCTTAGGAGAAAAATTAAATATTAATGGCGCTGCAACTATTGATAGAGATTTTGATGTGTAGAGACTAAAAGGTAGAGACACATTCACTACATATATTAAATAAAAATATAACGAATTTTCTATCAGGGCTTCTACCCCATGTGTCAGGATAGTTGTCGTGCCCATTAAAGCGTATTACTTCGGTGCAAAGGCAACATATGAATCGATTAAATGAATAAACAGGTTAATTATTAAGTTTTATCTTAACTCTGCATAAGTTGCAGCAAAAGCGGCAATGGCTTTATCCAAATCATCCTTAGTATGTGCAGCTGAAATCTGGGTCCTGATCCGTGCTTTGCCTTTGGGCACCACGGGGAAGAAAAAGCCAATGGCATAAATGCCACGTGCTAATAATTTTTGTGACATTTCCTGAGCCAGTTTTGCATCACCCAGCATTACGGGAACAATAGGGTGATTGCCTGGTGAAATATCAAAACCTGCCTCTTTCATACCGGCACGAAAATATTGTGTGTTAGCTTCTAAACGATCTCTGAGTTCAGTTGAAGCACTGAGCATCTCCATAACTTTGAGTGTTGCTGCACAAATTGATGGGGCCAGAGTATTTGAAAACAGATAGGGACGGGAGCGTTGGCGTAATAGCTCAATAATCTCTTTGCGGCCAGAGGTATAACCCCCTGATGCACCGCCTAATGCTTTACCAAATGTTCCGGTAATAATATCAACCCGATCCATGACATTGTGATATTCATGTATACCGCGTCCTGTCTTGCCCATAAAACCCACTGCGTGACAGTCATCATGATGCACTATAGCGTCATATTGATCTGCTAAATCACATATTTTATCTAATTGTGCGATGCTGCCGTCCATAGAAAAAACACCATCAGTGGTGATTAAAATTCTCCGTGCACCTGTTTTTTTTGCTTCTTTTAATTTGCTTTCTAAATCAGCCATATCGTTATTGTTATAGCGATAACGTGCTGCTTTGCATAATCGAACACCATCAATAATAGATGCATGATTGAGTTCATCAGAAATAATGGCATCGTCTTTAGTTAAAATAGTCTCAAATAAACCGGTATTGGCATCAAAACATGCAGCATATAAAATAGTGTCTTCCATGCCCAGAAACTCAGTTACTCTGGCTTCAAGAGTTTTGTGTATAGATTGAGTACCACAGATAAAACGTACTGAGGAGAGGCCGAAGCCCCATTGATCATAACTGTCTTTTGCTGCCTGAATTACTTCGGGGTTATTGGCAAGGCCCAGATAGTTATTGGCACACATATTAATGACTTGACTGCCGTCAGCCAGAGTAATATTATTTTTTTGTTCAGAAGCAATAATACGCTCTTTTTTCCATAAACCAGCGGCTTTAATTTCAGCCAGATCTTTGCTCAGACTTTCTTTTGCTTGTGTAAAACTCATATTTTTGCCTTTATTCCCAACTGAGGATAACTTTGCCGGATTGACCTGAACGCATGATGTCAAAGCCTTTTTGAAAATCACTATAATTGTATCGATGAGTGATAATTTTTTCCAGAGGAATGCCACTTTGTACCATCATGGTACCTTTATACCAGGTTTCAAAAATTTCCCGACCATAAATGCCTTTTATAATGAGTCCTTTGAAAACCACCTGATCCCAGTCTATACCAGTTCCCTCAGGCATGATTGCCAGCATGGCAATTTTCCCGCCATTAATCATATTGCCTAGCATGTCTCGAAAAGCATGAGGTGAACCTGACATTTCCATACCGACATCAAAGCCTTCAAGTATACCCAGTTTCCGCATAAAATCTTTCTTAATAGGGCCGTCATTGACATTGAGCGTTATGGCTTTAGGCACAATTGTTTTAGCCAGTTCAAGACGGTACTGGTTCAGATCAGTAATAATAATATTCCGAGCACCACTGTGTGATGCCACCATGGCGGCCATAATGCCTATCGGTCCGGCACCGGTGATTAACACATCTTCACCGACCATATTAAATGAAAGGGCGGTATGGACTGCATTACCATAGGGATCAAAACAGGCAAGAACTTCGGTTGGAATTTTACAATTAGGCCGATATACGTTCTTAGCTGGAATGGACAGATATTCAGCAAAACAACCCGTTCGGTTTACCCCAATACCAATGGTATTCGGGCATAGGTGACGTCTGCCTGCCAAACAGTTACGACAACGCTCACAGACAATATGTCCTTCTCCGGAAACAATGTCACCGATTGCAAGCTCGCTGACGTTGGCACCCATTTCAACAATCTCGCCGGCAAACTCATGTCCAATGGTCATAGGAACAGGAATGGTTTTTTGTGCCCAGGCATCCCAGTTGTAGATATGGATATCAGTCCCGCAAATGGCTGTTTTTTGAATTTTAACTAAGACATCATTATTACCCACTTCAGGAAGTGATACATCTTCCAGCCATAAGCCTTCTCTGGCGTGTTTTTTTACCAGTGCTTTCATTGTTTTCATTTCTAAACTCAATTTAAATATTTTTTATAAATTTGCTGCTCTGATTGTACCAGAAATCATTTGACTCTGGTCAATTCCCGGTAAATGGATTATCCTATTGAATTGTTTAAACAGCTGTACTGTAGACAGTTAATGTTAGAGATAGAGAGACGGATATGAACGGCGATGACCTTTCTGATTTTGAAGCAGAACTCGGATTTGATACCCTTGCTATAAGGGCTGGTTACCGAAGAACCAATGAAGCAGAACATGATGAGGCTATATTTCCCACATCAAGTTATGTGTATTCATCGGCAGCTCAGGCGGCAGCACGTTTTTCCGGTGATGAACCGGGTAATATCTACTCACGTTTTACCAACCCCACGGTGAGAACATTTGAGGATCGTCTGGCGGCTCTGGAAGGTGCAGAAAGTTGTGTTGCTACTGCTTCAGGTATGGCGGCTATTATGAGTACCTGTCTGGGGCTGCTCAAAACTGGCGATCATATTGTGTCTTCGCGCTCTATTTTTGGTTCTACTGTGGTTTTATTTAATAATTTTATGGCTCGCTTTGGGGTTGAGACTACTTATGTTGATTTAACTGATTTGAGTTCATGGGAAGCGGCAATTCAGGATAATACCCGCTTCTTATTTCTTGAAACACCATCAAACCCTCTGGTTGAAATTGCTGATATTAAGCTGCTGGCTGAACTGGCACATCAGCATGACTGTCTGCTGGTGGTGGATAATTGTCTTTGTACACCAGCGTTACAAAAACCTCTGGCCCTGGGGGCTGATATTATTATACATTCCGCTACTAAATACCTGGATGGCCAGGGCAGGGGAGTCGGTGGTGCTGTTTTGGGTTCCAAAGAGCTGGTTGGCGAAGAGGTCTATAGCGTACTGAGGACTGCCGGGCCGACCATGAGTCCGTTTAATGCATGGATCTTTTTAAAAGGTCTGGAAACGTTGAATCTGAGGATGAAAGCACACTGCGATAATGCAATGGCTTTGGCTCTATGGCTAGAGCAGCATCCGGCGGTTGGCAAAGTTTATTATCCGGGACTTGATGATCATCCGGGAAAATCATTAGCCTCGCAGCAGCAAAGTGCTTTTGGCGGCTTATTGTCGTTTGAATTAATAAATAATAGCAGAGAACTGGCCTGGCAGGTGGTTGATAAAACACGCCTGCTTTCAATCACAGCCAATCTGGGTGATGTGAAAACTACGATTACTCATCCGGCAACCACAACTCATGGCCGTGTCCCTGTTGAAGAACGTGAAAAAGCAGGCATCAGTGATGGCCTCCTGCGTATTGCTGTGGGACTGGAATCCATTGAAGATATTCAGAATGACTTGCATCGGGGGCTCAGTAATTTAATCTGAGTTTTTATGGATAGAATTCTTGAATACAGTCAATATCATGAGCCTCAGGTTCGTGCACTAGTCTGGTCGATGATCAGTCCGGGGCTAGTAAATGAATCTGATCTCTATTCGACTTGTGTCAGTTCAAAATGGTGTTTTGAGCTCTATGAGTCTCTCCGACCATTTCTTAAGGCCCTGGATTCTGATCCGACTGAATTAATTCAATGGCTTGAAAAATATAAATCATGGCGTCTGGGAATTCGTTTTGAAGCTTATTGGGCTTTTGCCATCCAGCAACTCATCAGGCAGGGGGAACTGCTTGCTTATAGTGATCACATCCAGGTGCAAACTCAACTGAACCCTCAACGAAATCCTCAATTAAATAAAAGTGCTTTTAAAACAACACTGGGTGAAATTGATTTTATCTATGAAGATCAAAGCAATCAATTACATCACCTGGAGGTAGCAGTAAAATTTTATCTGCTTAAACCGGGCGGCGTTGGCTTTGAACGTCTGATTGGTCCCAATGGCGGTGACTGGTATGAGCGTAAACTGGAACATTTATTTAAAAAACAACTTCCCCTGTCAGAAATTCCGGAAGCAAAACAATTAATTGCTGAGCAGTTTAAACGAGATGTTAAGCAGGTTGATTGCCGGCAGCAGGGAATGATTAAGGGTATGATTTTCTTCCCGATAACGGGCGAAGGCTATTTAAATGAGAATGAAAAACAGCGTCTGAACCCGGGGATGCAGTCAGGTATATGGGGAACTATCAGCAACTGGTATTTATCTGATCCAGGTGAATTGGCGCGATGGGTAGTATTAGATAAACTCGACTGGTTAGTCCCTCAGATTTATAGTGCAACGGACTTAAAACGGGATGATAAAATCTATACCATGAAAGAAATGAAATATAAGTTAAAATCTCATTTTTATTCAAGTCGCCGCAGCCTGTTGATTGCACAAATGAATTATGATCAATCCAGCGGTCTCTGGTTAGAACAGCAGCGAGTGATGGTTGTAGATAAATACTGGCCTGTCTTTAAACGTTCCCTTGATGCAATGTTTCAGCAGGCAGAAGAGCGAACCCGTGAACAGGGTTTAAAGAAACTATAAACACATGGTAAATAATTTTAAATGAAAAAAACACTAACAAAGATCATCTTCAGTCTATTATTCTCTCTTTGCCTGCCTCTTGTCAGTCACGCAGAAATTGAGCTTGTTGCTGCGACTGTCATTCATTTTTCAGAGTATGAAAAAGGGGTTGGTAAAAATCCTGTCACTATGACCATTACTGACAAATATTTACGTATAGATGATAGTATCAATCAGGGTGCAGATGCTGATAATGGTTTTGTTCTCTATGATCGTCAGGAAAAAGTTATTTATAGTGTGAGTTCAGAAGAACAGCAGATTGTAAAAATTAAACTGGCTCCAGTGATCATCTCTTCACCTATGGCACTTAAAGTGCGCACAGTGAAGCAGGCTATTGATAAAAATGCACCGTTAATTGGTGGTAAGCAGACACATAGCTACCATCTTTTTGTTAATAATAAACTGTGCTCCGAAATGGTAACAGTGCCGGGTTTGATGCCAGATGTTGTGGAAGTTATGGGACAATTTAAACAAGTCCTTGCCGGACAACAAGCTGAAACGCTTCGATATATCCCCGCTGATCTTCATGAAGGATGTGATTTGGCCAGACATATTTTTTATCCAAAAAGCCATTTAGAAAATGGCTTTCCATTGATTGTGCAGGAAATTGATCAACTAGGAAAAGATAAAAGTCTTCAGCATTCAAGAGCGTTGCTAAACTATAAAAAACAGGCTGTTTCTGCTGAATTATTTGTTTTACCTGAATACTCAATTATACCGCTGAATTAATGATCTGCTTCACAAATATTTCAAAATTTACAAACAGGAGTTTAATATGTCCATAAATTATAAAAATATATTTCTTTTCTCATTAGTTCTTTTTTTATTCTCGACACAAACCTTTGCTTTAGGTGAAAGGGTAGCGAAACTTGCTGACAATGTGGGTAAAAAGGTGGGCCTTGGTATGACGGCGGCTGAAATTAATCGTGATGCTGATGCTGCGCTGGCTAAATTACTCAAAACAACACCGGCAGCTGCTGAACTTGCTAAAAAAGCTAAGGCCATTCTGGTGTTTCCAAAAATACTCAAAGCAGGCTTGATGGTCGGTGGTCAACATGGTGAAGGTGCTTTGAAAAAAAATGGCAAAACTATTGCCTATTATAGTACTTTTGCAGGTTCTTATGGCCTTCAGGCCGGAGCACAATCTTTTAGTTTTACTATGTTCTTTATGGATGATGAGGCACTTAAATATCTTAATAGCAGTGATGGTTGGGAAGTGGGTGTCGGGCCCAGTATTGTTATTGTTGATGATGGCATGGCAAAATCAATGACATCAATGTCAATGAAAGAATCGGTCTATGTTTTTAGCTTTGGTCAGGGTGGGTTAATGGCTGGAGCGGGCATTCAGGGATCAAAAATCACTAAAATTAATCCACAAAAATAATGTCTCCTGTGAAGCGTTTCATGGCCGATGTTTATTGTTGGCTAATGATGCTCTTTATCGTAACCATAGGAACATACAGAAAGATATCGACTGGCGAGAATGGGCAGTTCTTTGAGCAGGGGAATATAGGTAAAGATGAGTAAGGCGAAGACGTTATAAAACAGGTGAGCAAGTCCAATACTTAAAGCAACTTCACTTTGTAACAAAAATGCAAATAATATCGTAGTAAAACAAGTGCCCACATTGATGCCTAAAATGAGGGAATAGATTAAGGGGATATTACAGGTGATCTTCCGCACAAGAGGCATCAGAATATAGATTGTGCTGCTGGAACTTTGTAATAAGCTGGAAATAAAGATGCCATCTAATAAAACTCTCTTTTGCATTTTTCCATGCTTAATTTGTTGTGTTAGTATTTTGATAACAAGTGGATCAAATATTAAGCGTAGTATAATAAAAAAGACTCTCATAAAAAATATTATCAGAGCTATGAATAAAAAAATCATAAGTATTGGATGGTTAGCCATGGGCAATGATTCAGTTAAAGGTTGAATCAGTGCTGACATGTCTAATGCCCTTTCACTAATCAGTCCATCAAACCACTGAGCCATATATTGACTGCTGCGTCCCAGAAAATCTGTGGATATTTGTAAGGGGAAGAACAGTGCAAAAGCAATAACGTTATTAAAATAATGCATTGAGCTGATAGTCATCATGCGTCGCTTGTCGTCTACCTGAGCATCGGGGATCACCTGACTTAACGAACTATGAAATGTGGTACCGATATTGGCACCTAATAACATAAAAATAGCACTGCTAAAAGGGAATCCTGCCATGACTATTGCTGCCAACAGGGTAATAATAATGCTGGATGAGCCTACCAGGACACTAAATACAACGCCACCTAGAATGGCAAAAAAAGGATTAGAGAAAGTATTAAGTAAATAATGTGCATACATGCCATCAGATAACAATTGATTAGTAGATTGAACGAAAAGCTGCAGGAAGCAGACAATCAAAATGATCAATACAGTTAGAAATAAAAATAAACCTGTGAGACGTAAATATTGATTTTTCGAGCTCACTGTAAAATATACCCCTAAGTTATCTTTGTGTGATCATAGCATTGCTTATACATCAAGTCTTGCTTTTCTTAAATCAAAAACAATGTGGCGAGTCCAAGAAATGACATAAACCCAACGACGTCAGTCACCGTGGTTAGTACCACAGCACCAGATAAGGCCGGATCAATTTTTAAACGGTTTAAGCTTAAGGGGACAATAATTCCAGCGAGTGCTGCGGCCAGCATATTCAGTGTCAAAGCTGCCCCGATAACTAGTGCGATCTTCACGCTGTTAAACCAGAAGTAAGTAATAGCGGCGACCACCACAGACCAGACTAAACCGTTTAATATACCGATACCCACTTCTTTTCTTAATAACCAGGCAGTATTACTGTCGGCGATCTGCCCCATAGCCAGACCACGGATGGTGAGAGTTAATGTCTGGCTGCCGGCGATACCGCCCATACTGGCGACAATGGGCATCAATACGGCTAATGCCACAACTTGTTCCAGTGTTGCTTCAAATAAGCCAATAACCCAGGATGCAAGGAAAGCGGTGGCAAGATTGAGTGCTAACCAGACAGAGCGCCTTTGTGCACTGGGCAGCATCGGTGCAAATAAATCTTCATCTTCATCAAGGCCAACGGGGGCCAACATGGCACGGTCGGCTTCATCACGAATGGCATCGATGACATCATCAACCACGATACGGCCTAGAAAGTAGCCGTTTTTATCAACCACTGGTGCAGAAAACCAGTCATGGTTTTCAAAACTTCTGGCTACTTCTTGCTCTGGCATATTCGGATCCAGTGTACGCCAGTTATCTTCCATAATATCTGCAATCAGGGTTGTCTCAGGTTGCAAAAAAAGGTTGAGAACAGTGATGGCCCCCTGATATCGATTTTTACGATCCACAACGATTAATGCGGTAGTATCTTCAGGGATTTTTTCATGGCGGCGTAAGTAACGCTGGACAACCTCAATGGTGATATCAGCACGCACAGTGATTGCATCTGTGTGCATTAAGCGACCAGCGGTGTCTTCATCATAGCTCAGGTTTAATTCAATGCGTTGCCGACGTTGCTGATCCATGCTGTCTAACAGCTCATCAGCAGCTTCTTTGGGAAGAACTTCATGCAGTAATTCAACGACGTCAGCAGTGTCCATTGACTCGGTTGCAGATTGCAATGCATCTGCGTCCATGTTCTCAACTAGCTTAATGGCTGCGCCTTCACCCATGTGTAACAGGACTTCACCGTCAAGTATATCGGGAATATATTTGATAAGCTGTCGGCGCTCTTCCGTTGGCAGAGCATCCATGATATCTGCTGTTTCTGCCGGATTAAGCGGTTTAAGCAGTTGCTCTATTGCAGAGACATTATTTTCTGTGATGCCCTGGGAGATACCATCAATAATTTCACTGATGGGAGCAACAATTGCTTGCTCTGGTTTCTCGTTTCCAGGTAAATTATTCTCAGACAATGATGGTTTCCTCTTTGGCCTGGACTTCTATATGAACCATAATAAGCTCATAATGTGACATTTATATAGATGAATCTTTTTTATACTTAAAAATCTAAATACAATACAGGGATTCAATGATTTCCTTTAATAATTGCTTTTCCTCCCTAATAAATCTCTCATGCATATCATAGGGGTATTTATGGACTGCAGCAGCGGCAATATCAATACAATAATTTAAAATGTTCTGTTTTCGCTCATCATTGATCACGGGATCTGAATGAGCCAGGTGTATTGGCTTGACATAGGTGCGGATTGTTTTTAATAACTCAGGATCAGGCCTATTGCTTAAATATTTATCAAGAAATGTATTGGCTTGTTCAATTGTGAGAGGGGATTCTCCATTTGACTGGCTTTCCAGCTCTGCTATGCGATTTAGGCAGTATTTAGTGGCCAAAGTTGTTTCGCATTGCTGGGCTTCGCCATCCATCCAGATCATTTCTATTAATGGAAATAGATCGATCAGGTAAATTTCATATTCTTCCAGACCGTATACATTAATTAACTCACTGATTAGATTTTGTCTGTTTTCATTAGAATGTGTCAAGGTGATGCTGCCTTTATATAATTTATTCTACTCTTTACATTTTAGCATATTTTGCCAGCATCAACTTTAGGCTGCTTAGCTAATTGACTAATGAATTCAACCAGAAACGCCCAAAACTTATCAACACTTTGAATATTTACCTGTTCTCTGGGGGAATGAGCCCCTGTTATTGTGGGGCCGAATGAGATCATATCACAATCTGGGCAGGCACCTGAGAGCAGACCGCACTCAAGGCCTGCATGAATTACTTGTATTTTGGCTGGCTGATTAAATTGTTTTTTATACAATTCTAAGGCCTGTTTCAATAAAGGACTTTCTGAATTGGGTTCCCAGCCAGGGTAGGCGCCACAGATATTCACATGCAAGCCAAACTGCTGTTGGTATTGCGAAATTCTCAGGGCATGGGCATCGCGTTCATTGTCACTGGCGCTGCGGCATAAATTAAGCAAACTGAGATCGTGTCCTGCTTTAAGCTCAATGACACCAAGGTTATTTGATGTTTCCACAACACCGGGCATAATATCTGAATTTTTAATGACTCCATTGGGGTGAGAAGCAATTAAACTGAGCAATTGAGTGCTGTGTTTTTTTGACAGGGCATCATTGCTTTTGATGTGGGCCGTATCAATGCTCAAACTCAAATGTTTTTCACTGCTGAAATACAATTTTCTGAGTTGTTGACTGCGCTTATTAATCCATTGTGTGAGGGCTTCAATATCTGTTGTAAAGACATGAACAAAGGCTTCACGGGGAATTGCATTACGCAGGCTTCCACCCATAAAACTTTGTATTTGAATATCAAAGTTCGGGCTTATGCTCAAAAGTTCCTGAGCTAATAAAATATTAGCATTAGCTCGATTTAAATGAATGTCAACACCAGAATGGCCGCCTAGTAAACCGCTCAGACTGATTTTAGCCAGCTCGCCATTACTTTGCTGCCATTGCAGGCTCAGGGTTGAATTAATGTCCACACCCCCGGCACAGCCAATATAAAGCTCACCTTCCTCTTCAGTATCCAGATTGAGCAGTTTTTCTGCTTGCAGCCAGCCGGACTGTAGACCAAATGCGCCACCCATTCCAGCTTCTTCATCCACTGTGAATAATAATTCCAGTGGGCCGTGTGTGATAGTCTCATCGGTCATTAGAGCGAGCATCGCAGCACAACCAATACCATTGTCAGCCCCCAGTGTGGTTCCGCTTGCTTTTAGCCAGCCATCAGTGATTTGTAACTGCAGAGGATCCTTTAAAAAATCATGCTTATTATCACTATTAGCCTGTGCAACCATATCAACATGGCTCTGTAGTGCGATAATTGGTGCATCGGCAAAACCGTTTGATGCTGGGACTCGTAAGAGGATATTACCGACACTATCCTGCTCAATGGCTGCGTGGAACTGTTCACCCTGATGACGGATGTAAGAAATAATGGCTTGTTCATGTTTACTGGGACGGGGGATATTGCAAAACTGGATAAAATGAGGCCACAGGGCCAGAGGAGGTAACTGCTTAATCAAAATTTTCTCCATACAATAAGAGGGTGACTTGAATCAATGATTTCTTATTGTATGGGGCAGGAAATAAACTACAAGACTTATCTGTCACGCTTACGCATATTTCTTTTTTTGGAACGTTTATCTTTCAGTTCGTCCAGTTTTTTCATCTGTTCCTCGTTCAGTATCTGGCTCAATTTTTCTCTTGTTTCTTCATGGTGTTTTTGACGCCAGCTTTTTGCAGTGGCACGTTGCTCTTTTATAATGCTATTAAATTTCTCTTGCTGTTCGGCACTTAAGTTTAACTCCTGTGCCATACGTCCGCCACGCTCCTGACGAGGTTGCTCGTAAGCAAAGCTAATAGAGGTTAGAGAAACTAATACTGCAGCTATCAATAGCTTATTGATTTTATTTGTCATAATATTTTCCTTTATAATGAGACCTTTAAATGAGACCTTTGAGTTATTTTAAATAAATGTAAGCTGTTTTACTTACCATGTTGAATAGCTTATAAAATAAATAAGTAGTGAATATGGATTAAATGTGGAGAAAATGTGAATTATTTCAAAAAACATAAAAGTGAACTCAAAAAGGAGTACTATAAGTAAAATCCATGAACTTATACTATTGATATCATGACCTTTAAAATATGGCACAAACTGGCTTTACTTCTGATCGTGACGATTACTTTCTCTGTCTTGATCAGTACAGGATTATCACAACTCAGCTTTAAAAATAGCTTTGAAGAATACGTTGAGCAACAGGAGCAAAGAGAACAGGACAGTCTTGCTGCTAATTTGTTGCTCGGTTATGAAAAAAATTCAAATTGGGATTTTATTCGTAATAAAAGGCGTGTCTGGTTCTATTATTTGCGTTTAAAACCTGATTTTTCTAAAACAACAACATTTCAGGAAGATGAACATCGGTTTAGAAAAGTATTGAGGCAAGAACGGCAGGCTATAAGGCAGGAAAGGAATTTAATTCGGGCAATGCCTGCTCAAAGCAGAGGTTTTAAAGGCAACAAACGTAGAAGTAAAGTTGCTTTGGTTGACCACAACAAACAACATATTGTGGGTGCTGTTTTATCAGAGGAAAATGCGGAGTATTTTCCTTTGACAAGTGACGGCCGTATTGTTGCTTATATTCAACGAGCCCGATTTGCTGGAATTACCGATCAATTAGATAAAATATTTGCCCGAAAACAGGATCAGGCCTTTATCTACAATGCCCTGAGTACCGTATTTATTTCTGTATTAGTTGCTATTTTTATCTCAATTTATTTTCGCAAACGTATGAGTGTCCTGACCCGTATAGCACGTGAACTGACATCTGGAAATTATCAGCAACGAGTAGAAATTAAACAAAAAGATGAACTGGGCCAGCTGGGAATGGACTTTAATTCATTGGCGATAACCCTGCAAAAAAATCAGCAGTCTCAACAACAGTGGATTGCTGATATTTCCCATGAATTACGCACACCCATTGCTATTTTAAAGGGGGAACTGCAGGCATTGGATGATGGCATCAGGCCATTAAAAAAAGAGGCTATTCAATCACTCACACAAGAAATTGAACGTTTAAACAAACTGGTTGAAGATTTGTATCAATTGTCAATTGCAGATATGGGGGCATTGAAATATGAAAAAAAACCATTTCTTCTAGATGAATTTTTTAATGAAATTGAAGAAAATTTTTCCCTCTTATTTGTCCAACAGAATATTAAATTCTCAATTGATTATAAACTCTCTGAGCAATTTCAATGTCTTGGCGACAGACAAAGACTGTACCAGCTTATGAGCAATTTATTACAGAATTCCTTGCGCTACACCGATGCTGGAGGACAGGTTAATATTAAAGGGCAGGTAATTGATAATAATATTGAGCTATCAATATCAGACTCTGTACCGGGCGTACCACATGACAAACTGGAGCAGATTTTTGAGCGTCTTTATCGGGTTGATACTTCTCGTTCTCGTTCCAGTGGCGGTTCAGGTCTGGGGCTGGCTATTGCAAAGCAAATAGTTCTTGCTCATGAAGGTAAGATCTATGCACGAATATCAGCATCAGGCGGTCTTAGCATTACCATACTTTTACCTATGCAAAATACTGAGAATAGACTTAATTGAAACTATGCAAAAAAGAATATTAATCGTTGATGATGAGCAAAAAATTAATCACTTATTAAAGGATTATTTTAAGGCCAGTCAATTTGATACTTTTTCCCTGTATGAAGGCACATCAGTGGCTCAATGGGTGAAACAAAATTCCCCGGATTTAATACTATTAGATCTAATGCTACCGGGTAAGGACGGTATTGAAATTTGTCGTGAAATCAGGCAATTTTCAATGGTGCCGATAATTATGATCACCGCCAGAATTGATGAAATAGATCGGATTATTGGATTGGAAATTGGTGCAGATGATTACATCTGTAAACCATTTAATCCCCGAGAGGTGGTGACTCGGGCGAAGGTTATTTTTCGTCGAATGGCTTTATATGAAAATTTAAGTGCTGATACACAAGAACATAAGCAGCTTATGCCTATTATTCTGGATGTTAAAAAATACACTGCCAGATATCATAAAAATCGACTCGAACTTACTCCTGTAGAGTTCAGACTCCTGGAAGTGATGTATAATGCACCCGGCCACGTTTTTTCACGAGAGCAACTGATGAATGTACTTTATAATGATAATCGTATTGTGACCGACCGCACTATTGACAGCCACATTAAAAACTTGAGGAAAAAAATTCAGCAGGCGGGATGTGCTGATGAAATTATTCACTCAGTTTACGGGGTTGGGTACAAGGTGGAGTTTTAATACGTGTTTAATGAAATACCGTTTTGAATTAACCAGGCCCGATCAAGTTCCCAGATGATGGTTTTTATTTGTGGATCAGATTTAACCGCATTTTCTGTCAGTGTTTGAACTCGGGCTAATAAATCTTTTGCTTTTTGGAATTCTGGTGAAAGCATGGATTTATTTTTGATTGCTGGAAAAATCACTCCAATCACCTCCCCACAGGGAAGTTCAATTGAAACAGGGCTGCTCAGCGTGGCTTCGTCATTGTTGATCCGTAATACCCTGAAATGATATGGAAATGCCCTTATTTCTTTAATAGATCTCAGTTTATCGTTCAGTTCTTTTACTTTGGCCGGTTCATAAAAAAATACAACGGCCAGAGAAAGGCAGACAAGTCCCAAAATAGCGGAATAGATTTTAGTGCCTCGATCCATATATATTTTCCAGTTAATGATAGTCTGAGCATCATAAAACTTTTAAAAAGTTTATTCTGTGATTTTAATTACTCAAGCAGTTGATGTGTGCCTCACCAGGTTTTTCAATACTTTTTATTAACATAAATAATACAATCATCCCTATAAAAACAATCCACAGTTCCTGTGGATAACTTTGTTGATAAGTTTGAATAACTGCGTTGGAACAAGACACCTGTTATGTTGCCTATAAATTGTATGTTTTTTATACAGTCATATAACAGTAATATTAAAGTACTTAAATATCAATGACTTAAAAAATAAAATAAAATAACTATTGACTTGGATGATATAGGGTTAAACCTATATCATCTCTATAATTGATGGCTCTTGTGTAAAGTGGATAAGTTTTATGAAACAGCAAGTTAGTTGTGCTTTATGGAATAACCTTTAAAAATACAGGTTAATTTCTTTAGGAAACAAAAAGAGGGGAGGGTATTAACCCTGCAGTCATTACTAAGCCCGATAAGGTCAAATATTATCTCTCATTCGGCCTTTGGCTGCAGGGCATATACTTCCTTAGAATGGAGGCGAACCAAACTTTAGCGTACCCGGTATGCGCTACCTGTTAGACCCGTTGTATCAACAAACTTATTTAAACCGGCAAGTTTGCTGCGGAAACCTCAGGTAAGAAGTACAGCTTAAGCCTAGCATAAATATAAGCATATATTAATTCGGGTTAATGCTAAAAATTAACGCTTTTCTTAGCGAACTTATGCAGGACAAACAAGTACAAGTCACTTATCAATTGGACTGATTTAGTTTACATCTGAAATTAAAAAATTATAAATTGATTTGATTGAGTTAAATTAATGTCAGATATGGAATATTGGATCGGTGATTAAGTTTAAGACAGGTTGTTGGTGAGAGCTGATAAGAGTTGATTAATTTGTTCTAGAGATTGAGGGGGTCTCATTTAATTGCTTTAATGACTAAAGGTTTATTTGGTTTGTCATTCAATGCTTTATCTATACCAATTTGAACTCGTTGTAAGGTAATGCTAATACCGCTTACTACAAGATTATTTGATTCCAGGCTTCTTCTGGTAGGTTCATCAATTTTTTTAAGAGCATGGGTCAGTTTGGTTGTTAAAGCCTCAATATTCTTTAAGTTATCTCTTTGCTTGTCCATGGAAGTTGAAACCTAATTAAAATAAAATGATTGATGATTCTAATCTTGTCAGTTCGAGGGTAATTAGTTTTTTATAGCTAAATAGTGAGGTGAAATTAAACACTGGTCTGCAATAAAAAATTAGCTTTTCATTATACACTAATGAGTTTTATTTAACAATTATTTATCAATCTATGCGCTATTTTTTGCTGATCTGAGGATCAAATTCAATATATTCGATTTTTAGTACTGAGGCAATTTCCACACGCAGTCGTTTGTCAATGCCGATAGCCTGCCATGATTTTTTATTATCAAGAGCTGCCAGGGCGACAGGCAGGGCATTAAAATCGCAGATAATCAGTGTTTCGGTAATATCATCATTGAATTGTTCAATGATCTGTCGTCCATAGGCATCTTGATAATCAATATCACCCTCTTTATCCCAGTTCTCACTTTGTTCTTTGGTTAAGGTAGTGACGGCAAGTGGACGATTATCCATGATATTGATAAACATGAGCAGTTCATTGAGTATACGTTGGCGAGATTCATCTTCTTCTGTGAACTTTAATTGGTATTCTGGCATAAATTCTCCTTAATTGTTATTAATGCCCAATGTTTAAAAATTATTATCCTTTATGATCAGATAACTGATACTTATCTGATCTAAAGTGGTAGCTATGACTGGAATTGAACCAGTGACCCCAGCATTATGAATGCTGTGCTCTAACCATCTGAGCTACATAGCCAATTTGAGTGCTGAATTTTAAATAATTAAAAGAAAACTTATAAGTGATTAAGTTTATTAATAATCTTAAAAATTTACTATTAAAACAAATTCAATAAACTCTTGATTTAATCCCAGCGGCTTCATACTTTAATTGCCCTGGATTGTTTGCTGCTGTTTTCAGAGCTTCTCTGGGGATGCGCATCAATTCCAGATCACATACATGTGGATGTTCTTCAGGGACATCATCCTGAAAAACAGCAATGGTGATATAAACAGGATTTTGCCAGTCAGTATCTAAAAATGACTGTAGCCATTGACGCCTCTCCTGTTTTGTTTTGACACATAATAAGGCTTCAACATTATGTACAAAAACACCATTTGATTGTGAATGTGTTCGTAAACAATTGTCTAAATGACTCAGATCGAGAGAATCTGCCTTATGACCAAAGGCCTGCATTTCTTCTGTTCTATAATCAAAAGATTGCAACTCAAGGTGGTTACATAACATCATGCATAACTCTGGCTGGTAACCGGGAAGCAGGACAATACTAGCGTTTTTTTTGCCTTTATTTTGATGATATTTTGCAATTGCAGAGAGCCATTTTTGTTCATTATTCATTACAATACCTTTGCTGCTTTAAAGTCCAGGACTGCGTCGAGTTGTTGTTCGGTAAACAGAGATTCGACAATTGGAAATAATTTAGTTTCTTCTTCAAGTGTGTGATGTTTTAACAGGCTGGAAAAATCGGCAAGAGCCTGCTGGGCTGTTTCAGGTGCTATTGCTTCGGCAGTCATTTCTTCGACCAGAGTTCTGATAAAACCATGTTCTTTACCCAAAGAAATACAGAGATTAATATGCTCTTTATGGTGTTGTACTATTACAGCAAAAATTGCCTGTTCTTCATGCCGTAAATGTGCCTCAAGCTCTGTCAGGTTATACTCTCGTACTAATTTTATACCTTCTGATAACTGAGCTTTATCAGCTGTAGCAGCGATTGCAGCAATATTTTCAGCAAATAAAATACAGTCATTATGTTCGTGTGATAATTTTTGTAATTGTTGACACCTTTTTTCTTTAAAATCAATGCATTGATTATTTATAATGTGTGTTTCTGGTGTAATACAATCACCGTTTGTATTGATTGGCATAATGAACCTTTAATATTATTACCGATAAATATGGTAGCTATAACTGGAATTGAACCAGTGACCCCAGCATTATGAATGCTGTGCTCTAACCATCTGAGCTATATAGCCGTGATCTTTGTTTTTAAATCTGTCTAAATTGTGTTGTCACTTAAATGTCCACGCTTTTCCATAAGCTCTAAAATAAGTTTGGTTAAAATTAATTCCATTGCGTATTGCATTTTTCCACCTGGAATTACCACTGTGCTATAAGTTGTGATCTGAAGTCCTTCAATTAAACCTTTTAAATGTAATTTATATTCAATAGAAGGTTGAAACTTTAAAAAATGAATAATGACCAGGCTTTGATCCGGTGTTGGTATCTGTCGTACCATAAATGGATTGGATGTATCAACAATAGGCACTCGTTGAAAATTAATATGAGTATTTGAAAATTGCGGTAAAATATAGTTCATATAATCATACATACGACGATAAATAGCTTCACAGACATCTTCGTGATCATAGCCGCGTTCTTTGGTGTCACGGTTAATTTTTTGAATCCATTCCAGATTTATAGATGGAGCAACACCAATTAATAAATCAACTTCATCAGCAAGATTGTATTTATCAGTAATGACGCCGCCATGAAGTCCTTCATAAAAAAGAAGATCACTGCCGCTGGGAATATCTTCCCACTCGGAAAAAGTCCCCGCTTTACAACCAAAAACAGCAGCTTCGTCATCATCATGAATGTATAGCCGCCGTTTGCCAGTACCATTTTTTCCATAGCTCTGAAAAAGCTCTAATTGTTTTTTAAAAATATTACCTTCGGGGCCAAAATGACTCAATCGTTTGCCATTATTTTTTGCTTTCTTTTTTTCTTTTTTCATTTCATTGCGATCATAGCGATGAAAACTATCACCCGCCACAAAAGCAGCCTGAGCACCGACTCGTTGAAATATGTTTTCGAGAGTATCTTTAACAGTCGTTGTGCCGGCACCGGAAGATCCGGTTATTGCAATAATTGGATGTCGTTGTGACATAATTCAGCTCCTGAGAATTAGTCCAGTACCTGGTGAAGATTGGCACTATGATTATGAAGTTGACAAATACGACAAAGGATATTATTCGGTTGCTTTAGCTGCTGTGTTAAAATGTGTTGTTCAGGGGAGTGAAAATCATTGCCACAGGCCGTACAGTTATTTTCTATCAGATCAATACTATGAGCTGTGGACAGCGACCAGGATTGTATACTGATGGCCTCCGATTCACAGACTGTTGTACAAATACCGCATCCAGTGCAGTTTTGTGGATTTATTTCATACCTTAATTGCACCAGGTTCAATTCGCACATTCCCGATGAATCATCATTACTCTTTAAAAAATTGAGTGCGCTGGTGGGACAGAGTTTTATACAGGCATCACAGCCATTACACTGTTTTTCATCAACAAGCGGTGTCCATGGCCAGTGAACTTTAGTGGTCTTGCTGTCAATTAATAATTGACCTGGGGGAATTGTTTGAAACTCAGAATGGTTAAGAGGATCGATTATCAATAATTGTTTGCGTAACTCTTGTCCACCACCACTGATAAAACTACGTCTTGATATTTGAGTGCCTTTGCTGACTGTTTCATCGCTTCTAAATACTTTTTTCCAAACTTCGTTTGAACGCTGCATAATAAGTATTGGTGATTTATTATGTTCAAAAAGTAGATAATTAAGTTGCTCCAAACGCTGATAAAGACTCTCTGCTGGTTGACGTGAGCAGTTTTCACATTGTGCTGTGGCCAGTAATAAATGTTCAATGCCAGAATTATAAAGCTGTAAGAGTTGTCTGAGTCCTAAAGAATGAATGCAGGGGAGGATCCCACTGCTGTCATTAATACCACTTTTATCACAAGCAAAAAGTGCCACCATGCGTGCACCTATTTGACGAGTGATCCAGGGAAAATGGATATGTATTGCACCAGGAGGGCATGCAGGAACACAAAGCCCACAACCATCACAAGCCTCAATATCCAGCCCCAGAGTTTCGTCATCAAGTATCCATGCCTGTGCTGGACAGGCATCGACACAGGCATGACAATCGGTGTCATTGCAGAGAGCATGAACACAGGCATCAGCATCTATTTCAGGCAGATGAAATTCATGCGATATATCATTTAAAAGATGCCTTTTGCTACTTAACATGGTGTGCCTTTTAAGAGTAAAATTTTATTTCTTAAGTGAACGAATGTATGCAACGAGATCATTGACCTGAGCATCAGAAAAATCAGCGCGTCCAGGCATGCCGACATTACCACCATATTTTGCAGCACCATTTTTTATTGCATTTGCTAAATCTGTGTCTGTCCCTTTGCTGCCATCACCATCTGTGTCCAATCTAAATACCCCCTCTGTAAAACTGGCGGGTTTTGGATTAAATGCTGCAGCGGCAATGCCATCTCCAGCACCAGTAGCACCATGGCAGGAGGCACAGGCACCTGCGCCATCATATATTGCTTTGCCAGCAGCAGCGTCACCTGCAAAGGCCGGTGTAGTTAAAATAAAGGCAGTAGCAGTAGTTGATAAAAATTTAGATAAATGATTCATAAAAAATCCTCTGATGTTTGAATGATCAGGAGTTTATCCAGGAATTAGAGAACATACTTTGGATAAACTCCCAGTGTTAAACTGCCGGGCCAATGCCGGGCATAAATTGAACAGGTGATTCCTCTGTTGTCTGTTTAGGTTTCATACGCTCTTCAATTTCTTCTCTTGTGGGACGAGGTTGTTCCAGCACTTCTGCCAGAACATCTCTAAGATCTTCACAATAGACGGCAGTGAGTGCTGCAATGCTGGCAAAATATTGAGTATCACAACGTCCCAGAACACGTTCACCAAAGTTACCCAGCCAGCGAAGTAAGTGTTCATCCATAAAAACAGTGGCTTGCTCCAGTGTTTTCAGATTGCTATCTTTTTCTAGTAAACAGGCAATAAACTGCAATTCATAAACCAGATGGTCATCGGGTCTTTGCCGCCAGTCAGGGATTTCCAAACCATAAGTTTTATACCAGGTGCGCACATCAAACATGCTCTGCTGGCAGATCAGACTGTCTTCATCCAGCCACACGGATTCTTCCGGAGATGCTGAAATATTATGATTGAGATAAATACTGGCGTAGTCGGCAGCCAGATCATCCAGAGTGCACTGATCCACATCAACAGAGAGTTTTGCTAATGCTTCTTCTAAAAGAAATAGTGCCTGTGCACCGGGACCAATTTCTGGTATCAATGTCAGGCAAAAAGGAAAATCAATTCTTTTCAGCTCCCTAAGCAGAGTTGCATCTGGTTCACGATCATGAAGGGTTGCAATTAAATTAAGATCTTCAGCAACACGAATTCTAAAGGTATTCAAAAAATCAGGCAGATCTGATTTGGGTAAAGCAGCATTCATTTTAATTTCCCCTTACTGTGGGCAATAAAACCGATAGAGGGCTTAGTCAATTCAATATTGGCCATATTTTTTACCTGACGAGAAACCTTATCTTTACCACCATAAGCAACTGTTTCAAGACTTCCATCCCAAATTTTTTCAATAGGACCAATATCCAGTACTCGCATCATACAAGACATGACACAGTAGGGTTTTCTGCCGGCATCAATTTCATCTACACACATATTGCATTTTTTAACAATATTCTCGGATGGATCGTATTGGGGTGCGCCATAAGGGCAGGCTGCTTCACAACGGCGACAACCAATACACAGAGTGGAATCAATATCGACAATACCATCTTTTTTTCGTTTAAAGATTGCCCCGGTAGGGCATGTGGGCAAACATGCTGGTTCGGCACAATGGTTACAGGACATATTTACCTTATAGGCAAATACATCAGGATATGTGCCACCTTCAATATACTGTACGCGGCGAAAACGGGGGCCTGGAGCCAGTCCATTTTTGTCTTTACAGGCAATTTCACAGGCACGGCAGCCGATACAGTCTACATTGTTATGAACGAATCCCATCTGCATATCAGGTTTGACGGGGGTGTAAGTTTCACGCTTAGTGCGTTTAACTGCTTCCCGTATTTTCTTAACATCTTTTTTCATTGACATCTTCTATTCCTTCAAGTCTGATTAGTAATCGCGACGAAAAACATGAGCGCGGGAAGTAGCCAGTTTGTCCCAGCCGGGACGATGCACCAGATCAGTTTTTTGTATATTACATAACACAGTATTGTAAGCAAAAGAACCGGCAGGACTAGGTTCATCAAGAGTCAGAAAGTCTGGGTTGCCTGCCCGGTCAATGCCATTTTCATCCAGATCCATCCAGGCTCCTTCATGGACTACTAATACGCCGGGCATACAACGTTCTGTAACATAAGCGGGAAGAATAATTTTTCCTCGGTCATTCCATACTTCGACTGTATCACCATTTTTAATGCCCACCTTTTTTGCATCAGATGCGTTCATAGTTACTTCCTGTTCATAGGTCTCACGTAACCAGGAACAGTTATTGAAGATAGAGTGCGTACGCCATCTTGGATGTGGAGAAATCATATGAAAGGGCCATTTTTTGGTTTTTGGTGAATTCAATGACTCCCAGGGTTCAATCCATTTTGGAATAGAAGGAATATGATAACCGTATTTGGTCTTCTTCCAGTCAGCAATATTAGCCAGTTGAGTACTGAGTATTTCAATTTTTCCTGAAGCAGTCTGGAAGCGTTTGCCTTTTTCTATCTGATCCTGAAAAGCAACATGTGGACGATCCAGTTTGAATTTATAGACACCATATTTTTTAAACTCATTCCATGGCATTTCAACATGTTGATGAGCCATAACCTGTGTTTCCCACCACTCCTTAAGATAAGCCTCATCGACCGCATCATTGTCGTGGAAGTAATCACGGTTTGCTTTGGGGTTATAGGCTTTACCAAAGACATTACCGCCAATGCGATAGGCTAATTCAGTAAAAATCTGAATGTCAGTTTTTGACTCGCCCATGGGTTCAATAACTTTTGGACGATGAATGTAATAGTGTCCCTTATACCAGGGCAGGGCAGTGTCGTGTCGTTCAAAGTGAGTGGATACTGGCAATAATATGTCTGCCCAGATACCTGAGGGGGTGATGGTAGAATCCATACAGACTACCAGTTCGAGCATTTTCATTGCTTCAAGATCTTTATTGATATTGGTGAGCTGATTGAGCCAGTCAGAGCCCTGCCAGAAAATCCCTTTAATATTAGGAATTTGACCGTCAGTTGCATCCTGGCGAGGCCAGAGACCAACCTCTTCGCGTTTAACATTGGGATAATTCAATACACAATGGGCCCAGCGATCCGATTTAATGGCCTGGAACCAGATATTGGCATATTGATCATAAGGGTAAGCAACAGCTTCAGCATGCCAGCCTTTACCGACACCTTCTGCACAACCACCGAGTTTACCAATATTACCAGTCATTGCCTGTAATGCTGCAGCCATGCGGCTGTATTGCTCGCCATAGGCGTTACGTCCAGGTGCCCAGGATGCTTTTAGAGCAGCTGGTTTGGTTGTGGCATACATATCTGCCAGTTTTATAATGTCTTTTGCAGGAACACCACAGATTTTAGCGGCCCATTCTGGAGTCTTAGGCTGATCATCATAAGTACCCATGATGTAATCTTTGAAATTTTCTGTACCATTGGCTGAATCTTTACTCCAGTCAGGCATAGTTCCTGCGTCCATTCCTTGAACAAAACTATTAATAAATTCCTGATCCTGTAAGTTATTAGCAAAAATATAATGTGCCATACCAGCCATCATGGCAGCATCGGTATTTGGTTTGATGGGGATCCACCAGGCATCATAGGCCGCGGCTGAGTCAGTGTATTGCGGATCAATCAGGACAAATTTGCAACCACGCTGCTTGGCCATACGCATATACATAAAAGTGTTACCGCCATGAAAGGTATAGGCTGGATTCCAGCCCCACATAATCATCAGTTTTGATTCAGCGTAAGTATCGTCCTCATTACCATCCTGAATGGTGCCATAAGTCCACTTTGAGCTGGCAGTAGTTGCTTCATATGAGGGGACTGACCAGGAGTTTGTGCGGCATCCAAACATACCTAAAAAGCGACCTAATAAACCTTCGATCTGGTCAGACTTATGTAGTACGCCATAGGATGCGCCTGCATAGCTTTGATCCAGAATTGCGGTGGGCCCGTAGGTGCTTTTAAGGTGGTTCATTTTCTTAACCACAAAATCCAGTGCTTCATCCCATGAAACACGTTTGAATTTTCCTTCACCACGTTCACCGACACGCATCATGGGATAAAGTAACCGCTCAGGAGAGTAGAGACGCTGACGATAAGAACGACCCCGTAAACAGGCTCTTAATTGTGGCTCTTCCATTGTGTCTTTGTTGAATTTCCCACCTTTTTGATAACGACCGTCATCACTGGACAGACGGACAATAACGTCTTTCCATTTATGTGCAACTAGCATGTGACGTGAGCCACAATTGTGTGCACAACTGGTGACGACTGTTTCCAGCTCATCATCTTTAGGATAAGGTTCATAGGCAAAAGCCTCAGCCTCCTTACCATATTTCATCTCTACCAGACCACTGGTTGCAAGCACACCTGCACCCGTTGCCGTACCTTTTAAAAAGGAGCGTCGGCTAAGATTCAGACGTTGCTGAAGCTTGTCAAAGCTTTCTTTAATACTCATAGTTTATTTTCCTTTAAGCCAGGTTTATTATTTTTTACTTACTTTTTTGGTTTGGAGTTTAAATCTTGGGTGAGATTCAGTGGGTCGATCTTTTGCCCAATCGGGTGTTGCCTTAGCCATTCCATCCCATGCATGTCTGGGATAAGGATAGGAAATGCGATACCACTGGCGACCGCCATGGCAGCCAAAACAGACATCAGAATCTTTTTTGCCTGCTGTTTCTATGGCTTCAGCCTTGAGGAAATTAACCTGATGGCGTGTTGTACGAACACCGACATGGCAAAGCAGACAGTTGTTCTGAAATATGTCTCTTGAGCTATTCCAGTGTGATGTTAGTCCCATACGTTTGTAATCTGGAAACTCTCCATGACACATAAGACAAGTTTCGGGATTAACTGATTTACGTAAAGTAAATTGATCCTGATTTTGATCTGGTGGAATGATAGCCTCTTCACGTGGATTACTGCCCTGATGGCATGTTGTACATTTCATATCCATGACCTGTGTTGCCAGATCACTAGTTAAATGGCGTTGATGAAAAGTTTGTTGTGGACCTTTATAACTTGTTAGTGTCTGATACCAGGCCAGAGTAGATGCTGCTTCAACACCAGCCGGTGATTTTGTTTGTAGCTTTCGATCAAGCACTTCCTGATGACAGCTCAGACATTGTTTATTAGTTGCTGATGCGATAGCAGGTTGGAAATGGATAGGATCCCATTGTGCACGTTGATAATCTATTGTCTTTTCAGCTGCAGGGAGAGTCATAGCAAATATTGATAGTGGAATTAATGTCAGGAATAGATAATATCTTTTCATTTTGTTTTGACCTCGGGCTACTTAAAAAAATGGCGCTTCCAGGCGCCTGTAATAAATAGTGCATCCCTGCACATGTAATCATGCACATCCGTGTGCAGTGGAGTGAAGTAAAATGATCTTATCTCCAGGTAGTCATTCCAGACATACCACCCATGCCGTTCATTCCAGACATACCGCTCATGCCGTTCATTCCAGACATACCGCCCATACCGTTCATTCCAGACATACCGCTCATGCCATTCATTCCGGACATGCCGCCCATACCAGTTGCAGGGTAGAAGAAGATCTGTCCTTTAGGAGTTATCTTGAAGTAACCGCTCATGCCAGACATGCCGCCCATTCCGGACATACCGCTCATGCCGTTCATTCCAGACATACCACTCATGCCGTTCATTCCAGACATACCGCTCATGCCGTTCATTCCAGACATACCGCCCATGCCGTTCATTCCAGACATTCCAGACATTCCAGACATACCGCCCATGCCATTCATTCCAGACATACCACCCATGCCGTTCATTCCAGACATACCGCCCATGCCATTCATTCCAGACATACCGCTCATGCCAGCAGGTCTCCAGACCCAACGACCATTCATTCCAGACATACCGCTCATGCCGTTCATTCCAGACATACCGCCCATGCCATTCATTCCAGACATACCGCCCATGCCGTTCATTCCAGACATACCGCCCATGCCATTCATTCCAGACATACCGCCCATGCCGTTCATTCCAGACATACCGCCCATGCCGTTCATTCCAGACATACCGCCCATGCCGTTCATTCCGGACATACCGCCCATGCCAGACATACCGCTCATGCCGTTCATTCCAGACATACCGCTCATGCCAGACATGCCACTCATACCTGTTGCGGGGTAAAAGAAGATTTGTCCCTGGGGAGTGATCTTAAAGTAGCCATTCATGCCGCTCATGCCAGACATACCGCCCATTCCAGACATACCGCCCATTCCAGACATACCGCTCATGCCATTCATTCCAGACATACCGCTCATGCCGTTCATTCCAGACATACCGCCCATGCCGTTCATTCCAGACATGCCATTCATGCCGCTCATGCCATACATACTGGCACTAACAGAAGTTGCTGCAACTGCAGTAACAATAGCTGCTGCGCCCAAAACTTTTTTAATTTGCTTAGTCAATGTTAGCATTCGAATTTTCATGTTTTCCTCCTAAGGAATTAGAGTCTTCCTGGAACCATTCCAGTCAGATATTGCGGGTTATTGTGATAAGAAAATGCTGACCCCCTTTGTCACAATAACCTGAAATTAGTGATGCCATCTCCGCAGGTCATAAGGTCCTGTCATACCGGGATGGGTAAAAGGTGTGTACCAGTTTCCCTGGTTGTCCAGAAAGTAGAGGCTGCCAGGATAAGGCCGGTTGATACCCGTCAGGGCATGTTGAAACCATGCACGATTGTGTTCTACCCATTCTATAGAAGGTGCACCTTCAGGCCGCTGTGAAGGAGCCGTGCCAGCAATGGGATAATTTGCTGCCGTGACTGTTGTGGCAACAGTGGCAGTCATAAATAACCACGTTAAAGGTGTTAAAATAGTCTTAACTTTTATATTCATAAATTGAATCCTTAATTGTGACTTAGTTGTGAGTTGCTTTGTGTGTTTGATTCTCTGTGTAGCAACGCCTGTGCCATTACTTGAAAAAAAATTGTAAGTCGTTGAAAGAAAAAAGATATATCAATTATTTAATCTTTAAGTTAAATTGCTTGATTATAAAAACCTGACTTTGTGTCAGGGAGTTCTCTTAATGGTTTATTGGTGGTGGCTAAGTTGTTTGTTATGATTATGTAAATGTTTTTTTAATAATATTAAAAAACAAATACTTGTGGTGTTTTCTTCAGAAGTTTATTAGCAGTGACAATTTGTCAGGATAAGAAATTCACCCTGACATAATGGGGTCAGTTTAGGATAATTATTGCACCATTAGTGTTTTTTATTGCGATTTGGTGCTTGAGATTAAAAGGTGTTTTATCAGCAACAATGCTGATGATATAGACATTAAATATTTTGCGGATCTTACCTACTGAACTATCAGCAATAGACTCATGATCCAACCAGCTTTGTGCTATATCATGGGCCTCCTGCCAACTATCAACAGGCAAAGAGATATTGCTTGAGGTTTTAATGCCGGGGCAGGAAACAATCATTTTTGAAGCAGCATTGTTTTGTGTAGCTTCTTCAGGGGGATAGAGAAGAATACTACCATCGGAATTTTTATTAACCTCCCAGCCACTTGCTTGTAGTTTTTGTTGCATGTCATTATAGGAATACCTTTTGTCGCCCTTAATTACCGGATTTATTTCTGATGATCTTGCTTTAGTTGCGCTATCTGGGGGAGTTAGCCGTATGGAGCTGTCCGCATCAATTACTGCTGACCATCCTGCTTCTTGAAACTTTTGTTTCAATTGTTGCCATTGAGTGCTTGTTGAGGTATTTTTTCCTGCCTGCAGATCTGAAGGGGTCTCAGGAAGCAAAATTAAACTGCCATCGGATTTGTGTTTAACATCCCAACCTCGAGTTTTTAGCTTCATTGCAAACGCCTTCAAGTCATAATTGGCTGGCATATTGTCAAGTTCAGTTTGTGATTGTGTCTGTTTAAGACTTGTGGAACTCTTATCCAGGGATTGTTCGAAACTGGAAACAGATCCCTGAGCTTGAGTATTACTGACACAAGCAGCCAGGGAGACAGTCAGTAATCCTTGTAATAATCGATTTTGTATATGCATATCTATTCCTTATTATGGGTACTAGTTGATGGAAAATGTTTACTACGAGATATATAGCAAGAGATACGCCATTAGCATCATTGTGATGAGTACTTGTACTTATTAGAGGGAATATTTTTAATATTTATTTAGGATGATGTTAATTTTTTTTACAGATATGACAAAATGTCAGAGATATATATTTTTTCCTTAGTATAATAGTGTTGCAAGTACCGGGGAGTACCCAGTGCATTAACACATTCAACGTTGTTTAATTGGTGTGTTTGGGAGAATGTACAGCGATGAGTAAATTAGTAAAAAATCTCAATTACAAGTTTACAGTGGCAACAATTGCCGGTTTTATTATCAGTTCACTAGTTTTCCTGGCCTTATTTTTGACTTTCTATCAATCTGAACTTGAAGAAGAACGTTCTCTGGCTGCCCGAGATGTCAATAATTTGCTCCAGTCCTCATTAGAAAATGCCATGCTTAAACGCGATCTGTCAGGCTTGGCTACTATTGTAAAACGTTTAGGTCTGCAAACTAACATTAAGAGTGTAAAGATCGTTAATCCTAAGGGTCGTGTCCGTTTTTCCAGTCACATAAAATACATTGATCAGGTTCTGGATGGCAACTGGATTAAAAATCGACAGCCAATCACTTATTTTATTCAGGATGAGCAGGGTATTGAAGTCCTGCGAAGTATCCGACCTGTCCACAATAAACCTCCATGTCAGGAATGTCATGGTGTCATGGCTGATAATCCGATTAATGGCATTTTAGTTGTGGATTATGATGCCTCTTCTATTCGACATAAAGCACGTAATACAACTCTGCTCCTTATGGGCGCCGGTGCTTTGATAGTGATAATTAATTTAATTGGTGGCTGGTGGTTTATTCATCGCTTTATTTTGAAGTCAGTGGAAACCTTGAGTAATGCCAGTCATTCATTAGCAAAAGGCCAACTGGATACTCGTGTAAAACTTGCGGGCAATGATGAACTATCAGTATTAGGTGACACCTTTAACTTTATGGCGGAAAACCTTCAGGCCAGTATGAAAGATCTTGAAGAGGAGCAATTTTTTCTGCAAGCCATGGTAGATGCTATTCCTGATGGTTTACGTATTATTGATGAAGATTTTAATATGCTGCTGGTGAACCAGACATTTCGTGAGCAGACTGGATGCGCAAATCAATATTGGGTCGGACAAAAATGTTATGTGGCTACACAAAACAGGGACACACCTTGTCCTTCTGATTTGATGAGCTGTTCCCTAAAGGAAGTTCAAAAAACTGGAGAACCCTTTAAAGTAGTTCGTCATCACACTCAGTGTGATGGGACGGTTCTGGATGTTGAGATATTTGCCGCACCAATGACTATCATCAAAGATGGTAAACAGAAAATGTTGATGGTGGAGTCTATTCGTGATCTCAGCCATGAAGTTCGTTTTACCCATGAACAGCGATTATCTGAGCTGGGACGTCTTGCTGCTAATGTCGCTCATGAGATATATAATCCACTGAGCTCTATGAAATTAGCTCACAATTCACTGAAGGTGACGCTTGAAGAGCAACAACAAGCTCATAGTGATAAAGAACGACGTTCTCCTGAAATTAATAATTATCTGGAAATTGCTGCGCAGTCAATGGATCAATGCATTCAAATGACTGACCGACTTTTGCGGCTCAGTTCTGCACCGTTGGGTCAGCAGGAATTAGTGGATGTTTGTAAAGCAGTAGAGGATGTTTATAGTCTTGTGAAATGGGATGCTGATGAATCATCTATAGAGATCATTGAATCATTCCCGGAACAATTGTTACGTGTTTTTGCCAGTGAGAGTGAACTGCGTATGGTTTTTCTTAACTTGATACAAAACGCATTTCATGCCATGCCAGAGGGTGGTACGCTTAAAATTATCGGTACAAAGGAAGAAGAAATGATAATAGTTCGTTTTGAAGATAATGGTATTGGCATCTCTCAGGAAAATCTGGGTAGTATCTTCATGCCTTTCTTTAGCCGACGTGCGGATAATGTTCATGGTACCGGATTAGGTCTGCCAATATCTCAGGCCATTGTAAAAAGCTGCGATGGTGTGCTGAGCGTTGAAAGTCAATTAGGTCAGGGAAGTTGCTTTATTGTGAAGATCCCTGAAGCTTCTATAGAGAGGTTGAAATAATGAATGGCAAAATATTAGTTATTGAAGATGATGACCTGGTTAATCAGATGATTGTCCATCAACTGGTTAATATGGGGCATACGGCCGTTGGGGTCAATAGTCTGGGACTTGCAAGAAAATACCTTGATAAACATGAACCGGATCTGATCATATCGGATATGCGCCTTCCTGATGGTGACTGTATTCATGAATTACCAACATTCATTGAGTCACAGCCTGTGATTGTACTGACTGCCTATGGCACAGTGCAGAATGCAGTGGAAGCTATTCATGCGGGTGCGGCACATTATCTGACTAAACCGGTGAGTCCGGAAGAACTGACATTGATTGTTCAGCGAGTGTTGGAAGCAGCAGCTCTGGAAGCAGATCATAAGTTCTGTAAATCACGAATGAAAGCGCATAATGACAAACATCCCTTTATGATTGGTCAAAGCCCAGCTCTGGAACAGGCTAAAGAATTAATTGATGCCGTGGCCCCAAGTGATATGAATGTTCTTATTTTGGGTGAAAGTGGTGCTGGTAAAGAGCTGGTAGCCAGAGCCATACATGAGCAGAGTCTTCGTGCTGAAAAAAACTTTGTTGCAGTGGATTGTTGTACCTTACAGGAAAGTTTGTTTGAATCAGAATTATTTGGTCATGAGAAAGGTTCTTTTACCGGTGCAGATGGCAAGAAAAAAGGTTTGATTGAGGGTGCTTCCGGCGGTACGCTATTCCTTGATGAGATTGGAGAAATTCCTCCTGTGATCCAGGCAAAGTTGCTTCGTGTTTTGGAAACTGGAAAATTTCGACGTGTAGGCGGCACCCTTGATCTGATCTCGGATGTCAGAATTGTCGCTGCGACAAATCGTGATTTAAAGAAAATGTCTGAATCTGATGACTTCCGGGCGGATCTTTATTATCGTCTGGATGCTTTTAGTATTTATACACCACCCTTGAGAGAACGGCGTGATGATATCCCGTTTTTAGTAGAGCATTTTATTCGTAATCACACTTTTTCCATGTGTGTTAAAAAAACAGTGGCCAAAGAAGCCATGCGTAAACTCATTTCCTATGATTGGCCGGGTAATGTACGGGAATTAAAAAACATGGTGGAACGGGCCATTATTCTTTCGCGAAAAAGTAAAATTATTCGTGGACAACATTTCAATCTGAAAGGCTGTGAACAGGGAAAACATGGTTTTCAACTGGATATTCCCGCTGGTGAGGATCCCACACTTGAGGAAATAGAAGCATCCTATTTAAAATTATTATTAGAAAAACACGCAGGCCATCGAACGACTATTGCTCAAGTGATGGGGGTTAGTGAACGCCAGGTGTATCGTTTGATCAGAAAGTATAAGCTGATCGAAGAAGAGACTCAAAGTCAGATAAATTACCAACGCCGTTCAAGTGATATTGCTGAACAGACGGGCGTATAGAATGTAAACTGTTTAATTATGAGCTAGCTTCTGTATTAAATTTAATTTCCTTGCAATCATTTAAGCATTTCTAATAACAATATCATGGCCTGATAATACACCAATTCTTATTATTGGTATGTACCTTGCTTGCTTAATAAATATAGAACTTAATGTTAAGTTTAATTCAAAGGTATAACGAATGTCTAATAATAGAGAATGGCTGAATTTGATCAAAAAAGCGTATAAAAGTTATCAATGGTTGACTGACTCCCTCCCCATCTATTGGTCTAAGGCTGTTATTATTCCACATGCAATATGAACACAGGTGCCCCAAAAAAACTGACTTTTTTTTGTGAGTTATACGCTGATGATTTAGACAAACTCTTTTTCTCACCCCACCTTATTGAGCAATTGAAAACAATAAATGCAACCATCAGTCTTGGTATACTGGATTTTAGTGATGAGCGGGTTCGTGTTGTGCGTTTGTTGAATAAAAACAATATTCCGGTTATTGCCTGGCAGTTACTGTCAATGGAGCAGGGCTATTGGTATAATATGACTAATGCCGATCAAGCTGTTTCTGGATATGAGGAATTTCTTAAATGGTCAAACAAGCATAATTTATCCTGGTCAGGATTGGGTATTGATATTGAGCCTGACATCAGTGAATTTCAACATCTACTCTCTCATAAGCTACGTATAATTCCGGCAATATTTAAACGATTATTTAGAAAAAAATGCTTTGACGATGCCTGTAAGATTTACCATGCGCTGGTAACCAGAATGAAAAATGATGGTTTTTCAGTGGATAGTTATGAGTTTTTGTTTATGGAAGATGATCGCAAAGCCGGCTCCTGCATCTATGCTCGTTTATTAGGTGTTACAGATGTTCCAGCTGATCGTCGTGTATTAATGCTCTATTCAAGCTTTTTCAGGCCCTATGGAGCTGCAGTGTTATGTAACTATGCCTGTGGAGCAGACTCAGTTGCCGTGGGTTCGACTGGGGGAGGTGTAGAATTGAATGGTATGGATCAAACCCCGTTAAGCTGGAATGAATTTTCCCGCGATCTGAGATTGGCACATCAATCATGTGATGACATACATATTTTTAGTCTTGAGGGATGTGTTAATCAGGGTTTTATGGAAAAATTAACTGAACTGGATTGGAAACAGGCGGTTGAAAAACCGCAGCCATTGACATTCATATTAACACTTGTCCGGATTGTTTCTTTGCCAGCACTCTGGCTGACAAGCCATTCCTTTCTGGCGGGTCTTGCATCAGGATTTGTGCTGTGTTATCTCTTTTTATTGTAACAACAGACTAACGCCTACAGGATTTATAATGGGACGGACTGGGGATAGGGCCATGATTTAGGCATGACTTCATGGCAAAGAAGGGCTGAGATTTTCTCATCTTCACTCATGCCGGGATGTATATCAATATCCAGATTTTGTCCAGGCTGCAGGCTATAAAACATAACATATTGAGTGAGTATTTCGTAGACAAGACGCTGAACCCATATTGGATAGAGGTTGATATTAATGGATGGTTCAGCTGATAGCTCAACAAGCAGACTGAATAAGTCCTTTTCAAAACGTCGTTTTATGGGTTCTTTTTTCATTAATGAAATTTTATCAGTGAATAATCTTTTAATTAGAATAACTAATAATTCAAGTGCTTCATCAGTGGTTATTTTATTGTTGTTCATGGTTAATTGATCATATCTGAATAAATTTTTACTATTTCCGTTGTTATATAAATATAATTATGGCTGTAACGTAGCAATAATGATGCCGATAAACTAAAAAAGGCACTATCATAAGGTTCGTACTTATTAAAATATTTTTTTAAATCAATAGTGATTATAAACTTTGTTATATTAAATATATTATTGAAAATTTTCTTTTTTTATCTTTAAATTTACTAATTTAACTAAAAATATAAATTATTTTAAAATTATTTAAAATAATTTATTGTGCTATATGACAATATGACATGATTAATTTTTAGTAAATAAAAAATAATGAAAATCTTTTTTTTAACTAAAATATTTTAAAAATAAATATCAATAAATTGTCTGCTTCATTCTAACATCCCCCCTTTGTTCATAAGACATTTTCTCCTAAAAATCTCTGCATCAATATTTACTAAAATTATAAAAAATTATTGCAATATAAAATTCAAAACCACTTCAAAAAGCTTATTTCTTAATCAGGTCATTCTGACAATATGTCAGGAAAAAAATGAGCAAAACAGAATGATACATGTCAATGTGTCATAAAAAACAATGACTTGTGTGTCTGTTTTTTTTGTGTTTATATTCTGATTCAAAATAACCAATTGAGGAAAATGCAATGCTAACACCAACGTTATTAAGATGGGTTGCAACCTGTACTCTGCTGATATCCGCTTCACTGGTGGTTGCAGATGAAACTAAAATGAGTGCTGATTCAGAGGCTGGTAAGCTTAGATCTGTTGTTTGTATTGGCTGCCACGGTCTCAATGGGGAAGGTAAAGAAGCTGTCAATGGACAGCCGGCTTTTCCTCGTCTGGCAGGGCAATTGCAAAGTTATTTAAACAAGTCGATTCATGATTATAAGAATGATTCCCGTAATGACCCTATGATGGGAGCCATTGCTAAAGGTTTGAGTGATATTGATATTGTAAATCTGGCTACTTATTACTCAAATCTCAAATGAGTCTTCACCTATAAAATCAGTCTGAATCAAAATATTGATCGGATGTCGACATCCCCAGGAGGAAGATAGGATGTTTATCAATGCTAAAATAGTTGGGCTTATATTGCTTTTTTTTATACCTATGAGTTCTTATGCCGTGGAACAGGAAGTGGAAAAAGCTTTTTGGTTAAATGCTGATGAAGTGATTCAGCTTATTCCTCAGGCGGCTCCAAAAAGTATTACTTTTAACCCGGCGACTGAACCTGAGAAGCAATTTAATCAGTATGCTGATCAACTACCACCAATCGTGCCTCCTCGAAAGGATCACCTTACTTTTTATCCTTGTTCTCAATGTCATGAAAACTGGGAGACCAATGAAACCCCTCGAATGCTTGCCCCGGTACATGAAGTGTCTCTTAAGCATGGTGAAGGTCGGATATGGTGTCTCACCTGCCATGATGCAAAAGATCGTGATCATCTGCGTACAGTACGTGATGCTAAGGTTGATTTTAATGATTCCTGGAAAGTATGCGGTCAATGCCATTCTAATAGACAAAAAGACTGGTATTACGGTGCTCATGGAAAACGAGCTTATTTCTGGAAGGGTGAAAAAATAAGATACAACTGTACTCATTGCCATAATCCTCATCGACCTCCTTTTATGGCAAGAAAACCACAGCCTATACCACCCGTCAGGGCAGGTCTTGAACGAATGAAAGAAAAAGACAAACACTTAAATCTCAAAGTTTGGGAACGTCATATACCTCAAGATGAAATGGAGAAAAAACATGACTGATAAACAACTCCCAAAAAACCTTCAGGACATTATCAGCCATCAGAATACTGAGAGTAATAATCAGACTAAGGGGTATCAGCAGGCTAAGGAACATCACGAAGTTAAGAGTCCTCAACAGACTAATGATCTTAAGTACAGCACTAGCCCACAGTTGTTAGACGTTCATCAAGAAGCTGAAAATATGCCTGATTTGGCAAAGCGGCATTTTTTCAAACGTATTGGAATGGTAGGTGCAACCGGCGTTGCAGCAACAACTGGTGTTGCCGCAGCTGTTGAGGCAACAAAGGCAAAACCATCCTGGGGCGGCTCAAGTTTTATGGATGCCATGGGGGATCTGTTTCAGGATCATTACACCAGAATGACAAATGAAGAAATGACTGAAGCTCTGGATCGAATTAAACGTAAAGCAAAACGAAAATTTGGTGTAGATATCAAATGTGAAGATACTAAGCCTATGCCAGATACCTATTTTGGTTATGCTCTGAATCTGTCTAAATGTCGAGGCTACCGTGAGTGTGTCGAAGGTTGTATTCGAGAAAACAATCAGGGGCGTGATTCACAGGTACAGTATATTCGTGTCCTGGAAATGGATGAAGGGGATTCAAATTTAGAGCACTCCGATCACTATTATGATCCGGCCACAGTACCTATGAAAGGTAAATACTATCTACCAGTGCAATGTCAGCAATGTGATAACGCACCCTGTGTTAAAGCCTGTCCAGTTGAAGCCACCTGGATGGATACGGATGGCATTGTGGTAATCGATTATAACTGGTGTATCGGTTGTCGTATGTGTATGTCAGCCTGTCCCTATTGGGCACGACACTTTAACTGGACAGAACCACAAATTGCGACTGAAGATCTGAATCACAACACCAATTATCTGGGCAATCGCCCACGTATGAAAGGAGTTGTTGAAAAGTGTCATTTCTGTACTCAGCGTACTCGTAAAGGGCGTCAGCCTGCTTGTATGGAAGCCTGTCCCACTGGAGCCAGAGTCTTTGGTAACTTATTAGATCCTGAAAGCGAGATCCGTTGGATCCTTGAGAATAAAACCGTTTTTCGTTTAAAAGAAGAACTTGGAACAGAACCAAAATTTTGGTACTTCACTGATGAAGCGAGGGCAAGAACATGAGGACATTTTTTACTTTTCTAATGGATGGTATGAAAACTGCCTTAAGGGGTGGGCCGCTATACTACATGTGGATGCTCTTTCTGTTAATTTTAATTGGCATCACAGGATGGAGTTACTCCTACCAGTTGCGTGACGGTATGGTTATTACCGGATTGAGTGATCAGGTTTCCTGGGGCTTTTATATTGCCAACTTTGCTTTTTTTGTGGGCATTGCTGCTGCAGGTGTTTTGTTAACCGTACCGGCTTATATTTTTCACCGTAAAGATGTTAAGTCTGTTGTCTTGATTGGTGAAGCCATGGCGCTCTCCTCAGTTCTTGTTGCCATGGGTTTTGTTGGTGTAGACATTGGACGCATTGATCGGGCGTGGCATGTTTTACCCTATCTGGGCAAATTTAATTGGCCCAGTTCGATGCTTGCATGGGATATTGTGGTATTGAACGGCTATCTTTTTCTAAACCTGTTTATCCCTATGTATATTTTATTTAATCACTATAAGGGTATTGAGGTACCGGTAAGAAAATACTTCTTCTGGGTTGTTTTGACCTGTTTTTGGGCGATATCTATTCATACCGTTACCGCCTGGTTATTGTCATCCAATGTTGCACGTCCGTTCTGGCACACTTCTCTAATGGCACCGAGATTTATTTCATCTGCGTTTACGGCAGGCCCTGCGCTGATGATTATTATTTTGCAGTTGGTGCGTCGTTTTACTGACTATCCGGTAAGTCAGGGGGTGATTAAAATGCTGGCGATTATTATGGCCATCGCTATGCAGATCAGCCTTTATTTCGTTGCCGCAGAATTGTTTACCGATTTTTACTTTGAAGGTGCTCATGCGGCATCAATGCATTACCTGTTTTTAGGTCTGGATGGTTTTGATGGTCTTAAATCATGGATTTGGACAGCTGTCGGGTTTAATTTAATTGCGTTAGTTTTATTGATGGTACATAAGACCAGAAACAATATGGTCACCCTGAATATTGCCTGTGTTCTGGGTTTTGTTGGTATCTGGATTGAGAAGGGCATGGGGCTGGTTGTTACCGGCTTTATTCCTACTCCTCTGGGGGAGATCTTTGAATATACACCAACATTGATGGAACTGGGTGTCTCAGTTGGAATTTATGCTCTTGGGGCTTTTGTCTTTACCATTTTGACCAAAGTAGCAATTGAAATTGAATTGGGACGCATGGGAAAGTTTAAAAACATTAAACAGGGTGTTGGCAATGCGGGTGATCTGGATAACAAAATAATAGTTGAACCACTGCCTACTACAGCCACTGTTTCGTAACCTGTTTTATACCGGTCTCATTAAAATAGCGAGAGAATTAATTATGCATGAACAGACTGTTGTTAATGCGGCATCAGACTATAAAGTTTTTGATGAGCAGCAAACAATATCTCAGGAGTTAAAAGTACCCAAATACCTGGAAGAAACCTACTGGTGGGCATATGTCCATCCTACTTCGGTACAGATTTTTGAAAGACAATGGCTGGTTAATTTGATCCTATGGGGCAACTTTGCCCGGCTTCGCGATGCAGCCCTGGATGAGGCTGGAAAAATAATCACTGGAAACAACCTTCAGGTGGCTTGTGTTTATGGTGATTTCTCACAGCAAATGGCAAGCCGTCTAGATGCAGACAGTGAGTTGCATCTTGTTGATATTGCACCAGTGCAGATCGAAAATGCACATAGAAAACTAAAAAATCATCGTAATGTACTTTTGCATCATCAGGATTCAACCAGTTTGAAATTTGATGATTGCAGCTTTGATAATGTGGTGGTGTTTTTTCTTCTCCATGAACAACCTGAAAATGTCCGTTCAAAAACAGTAGAAGAAGCAATGCGGGTAGTTAAACCAGGCGGCAAGGTTATTTTTGTTGACTATCACAAACCCCATTGGGCCAATCCATTCAGATATATTATGGTACCCATACTCACTGTCCTTGAGCCTTTTGCACTAGCAGTCTGGAACAAAGAGATTATTGAATGGGTACCTGCAGGATTAAGACCAAAAAAAATAAAAAAAGAAACGATGTTTGGTGGTTTATACCAAAAAGTCGTTATGACTCGATAGCTCAGAGTTCAGAGTTCATAGTACATAGGTCCTGGTTAAGAGTTCAATACTAAAAAAAACAATCAAATGAAGGAGGATATCATGGCTCGTATAGTCATTCTTGGTGCTGGAGTTGCGGGTCATACTGCCGCCAGACATCTTGGTCGTTTATTACCAAAGGAACATGAAATAATTGTCGTTACCCCCAATAGTAAATGGAATTGGATACCTTCAAATATATGGGTGGGTGTGGGTGAAATGACACCGAAACAAGTGACCTTTGAACTGGAGCCTGTTTATAAAAAATTAGGTGTTCATTATTGTCAGGCAAAAGCCCTTTCTATCCATCCGGAAGGAAATGATAAAAATGATATGCCTTATGTTACAGTTGAATATACCGGACCGTTAAAAGAAGGTGATGTTGATACCATAGAATATGACTATCTGATCAATGCCACGGGGCCAAAGCTCAATTTTGCAGCTACTGAAGGGCTTGGGCCAGATAATGGTTTCAGTGCCTCAGTTTGTACGCCTGCGCATGCTGTTGCAGCTAATGAATGGCTGCAAAAAATGATCATTGAAATGAAATCAGGTAAAACAAAGACATTTGTTATTGGAACCGGTCATGGTATGTGCACCTGTCAAGGGGCTGCCTTTGAATATATCTATAATATCGAGCATGCTTTACGAGATGCAATGGTACGAGAAAAAGCTCGTATTATCTGGCTTAGTAATGAATATGAGCTGGGTGATTTTGGTATGGGGGGGATTCATTTAACTCGGGGTGGATATATTACCAATGGTAAGGTTTTCGGTGAGTCACTTATGGTTGAACGCGGCATAGAATGGATCACCCGAGCCCATGTAACCAAAGTTGAAAAAGATAAAATTCATTATGAGACCCTTGATGGTGAATTTCATGAACTTGAATTTGATTTTACCATGTTGATCCCGCCTTTTGCAGGCGTTGGCCTTAAGTCTTTTGATAAGGCAGGAGAAGATATTACTGATAAAATGTTTGCTCCCAATAACCTGATGAAAGTTGATGGTGATTATACGCCGAAACCTTATGATGAATGGAGTGCAAAAGATTGGCCGCAGACGTATCAGACGCCCATGTTTAAGAACATCTTCGCTGCAGGCATTGCCTTTGCACCACCACATCTGATCAGTAAACCCATGCAAAGTCCCAATGGCACTGCGATTAATCCCACACCACCACGAACGGGTATGCCATCTGCCAATATTGGTAAGACTGTTGCATTAAGCATTCGTGACATGATCAATGGCTCAAATAGCCCAACTCATACAGCCTCTATGGCAGAAATGGGTGCAGCATGTCTGGCTTCCACAGGGATGCATTTTTTTAATGGTACAGCAGCCTCTATGACAGTTTATCCAGTGGTACCTGATTATGAAAAATATCCGGTGTATGGACGTGATATGAGTCTCACTTTTGGTGAAATTGGTCTTGCAGGACACTGGATGAAATGGTCACTGCATCACATGTTTATGTATCAGGCTCAGCTTAAACCTGGCTGGTCATTGCTTCCAGATTAAGAGTTTCCAGATTAGAGCTTCCAGACTAAAGTTTACAGGCTAAGAGTTTCAAGATTAAGGAGAAAAAAATGGCAGTTAAGAATAAAGAGCCCTATCAACAGGCTTATTATCCCCCCGTACCAACGGGGTTTACTAAATATTGTCGATGTTCTATTTTCTGGCAATTCTATCGATTTATTGTTATTAATTATAAGATGCTAAAATTAATGTCAAAGTCGCACCATAAGGCGCCACCAGAGTAGGGTGAGGGCGGGGTGCATTGTTTCATCATTTATTTCCGGATTAGCGCTCGCTCAACCGGGAGTGCAGGATAAATTCTGATGGCTATATACAAGGAAAGACGCAGACTCTGTTATTCACCCCAGCAGATTTTTGAACTTGTAGCTCAGGTTGAACGTTACCCTGAGTTTTTACCCCTGTGGCATTATGCCAATATCGCCAGAGAACAACAAATTAATTCCAGTCACAAAGTTTATGTGACTGATCAGGTTATTCAACTGGGTCTGGTATACAAACGTTTTCGCACGACAACCACATTAGAAGCTAACCGCCATATTCATATCGTTTCTAGCGACCCACTATTCAGAAAATTTTCAATTGACTGGTATTTCTCTCCAATTAAAGAGTCCCAGGATAAGAAACTAGCGGGCAAAAAAGGGCCGTCTGAAAAAGAGGGAGGTAGCCAGATTGATTTTATCCTCAACTGTGAAGCCTCTTCGATTCTTCTTCGACCTGTTTTTGAGGTGGTATTAATGGATACTGCACGATCGATTGTTTCATCCTTTGAAAACAGGGCCAGGAGCATTTATGAGCACTGATGCTCTGCTTCAGGTCAGCCATTAATGAAACCGTCAATCTCAGTTGTGATCCCTGCCTTTAATGAAGCAGATTTTATTGCACTCACGTATAAATCTATTTTTATTGCGGCAACTGCTCACTATAAAGGACATGTTGAAATTATTGTTGTTGATAATAATTCGACAGATAGCACCGGGGAAATTGCTGCATCTTTGGGAGCAACAGTTGTTTTTGAAGCAAAAAACCAAATTGCCCGGGCAAGAAATGCCGGGGCAAAAAAAGCGACTGGAGATTATCTGGTCTTTGTTGATGCTGACACCTTAATATGTGGTGATATTCTCAATAAAGTATCAAACAACCTTTCCAGTGGTAAAGTGATCGGCGGGGGAGCCTGGACGATACCAGATTCTAAAGGGATTGGTTTTTATATCTTTAAGTATGGTATTAACTATTTAATGGCATTAAAAAATATTACAGTTGGTCCTTTTCTGTATTGCCTGCGTGATGCTTTTATACGAGTGGATGGTTTTGATGAAAGTTATTATGCGGGTGAGGAATTTACACTGGCAAAACGCTTAAAAAAGGAGGCTAAAAAAGTGAATCAATGCTGGAAGATCATCAAATATCACCCTGATCATCGCATCATTACCTCCAGTCGCCGCTTTGGTCGTTTTGGTGGTCTGGAAATGGCCTTTAAAAATATTCATTTGCTCTGGAAAATGGATCACAAGCTGAAACAAAAAAATCAATGTAAGTTCTGGTACAATGATCGTAAGTGACTAATAATAAATGAAAAAAAACCTTTTTCTCCCTGCACTACTCGCAGCTTATTTCCTTTTAGTATTTCTGCTAGTCTCCTTCGGCCATAAGAAATACGATCAGCCTGTAAATGAGGACAGGGCAGACTCCTCCCCAGATGTGCAATATAAAAAAGCTTATTTTTCCGGAGGATGCTTCTGGTGTGTTGAGGCAAATTATGAACAGGTCTACGGTGTGATAGAAGCCATATCCGGCTATAGCGGGGGACATATAAAAAATCCGACGTACCGGCAAGTTGCTTCTGGAGGAAGCGGACATATTGAGGCAGTTGAAGTGATCTATGATCCAGAAAAAGTCAGCTATAATGAGCTTTTAAATGAACTCTGGTATGTGATTGACCCCACAGATGCAGGGGGATCTTTTTATGATCGGGGAGGCCAATATCGTTCTGCAATCTTCTATTTGAGTGAAAAAGAAAAGTTACAGGCAGAACAATCCATCAGGAGACTGGAGCAATCTTTTCGTTATTCAAAGCCGATAGTCACAGAAGTCATAGCTTTCAGAAATTTTTATAAAGCAGAAAAAAAGCATCAGAACTATTATAAAAAAAATCCACTACGATACAATTATTATCGTTATCTCTCAGGACGAGATCAATATTTGGAGAGAATTTGGGGGGCTGATTTGTCTGACAGATAATTCATGCAATAGTGAAAGTTGATCCATAACCTTGTTTACTCTGCCCCGGTTTAAGCAGGGAAGGGAGTTATTTCTCCGTCTCAGCTGAGCAAAGACACTCAATCAAACGCTCCACCTGTTGTGTGCAGCAACCGCTTCCTACAGTGGCAAAGGTCTGTTTTTTGATCTCTCCCACTGTTGTAGCCCCATTGATGATGGCATTGATAATATCCATCTTAACAACCTCATTACAGACACATAAATTTTGATCTAAATTCTTTTTAAGAATTTCTGGAAGTTTATCCAGAGGATCTGTGACAGGATTATTTTTCAAATTATAAAAGCCCTTCCTATATCCAACTGTTCTATTGGTGATGTTTTACAGCCATAAAGGGCAAATATTATGACTGATTAAACCTTCTTTGTCACATATTGTTCTGGTCAAGTTATCAAAGGATCATTTAAGCAAAATTTTAAACTCTCATCAGGCTTCACTATTCAATACCTTCAGATCTTTAGTTATTTTATTGTTTGATGTTTTGAAAATTGTGAATGCCAATAAAAGAATTGCAATTTCAAGTAAAAAACTCCAATGAAGAATAAAATTCAATACCCACCAGTTATATTGAGGCAAGACAGTAAAAAAAGAAAAATATTCAGTATTTTTTGGATAAGCCCACAGGATACCACCTGCTATAGTATCTAAAAAAATATGTAACATGATCTCAATAAATATAAATGTTGTTATAAACAACATCTTCTTATTCTTTTTTAGTATAAAAATACCAGCAGCAAAAAAATATATGCAAATCCAATAGATAGGAATATGAGTCCAGTAAGAGTGATGCTGATGTTGACGAGCATCTATCAGATAAAAATAAAACAAGTCTAAATCGGGTAAAATACTCCCTATTAATCCAAGAGTAAGAAAAATTTTCCACGGTATTTTTTGGGTTTTAGACTTGCTTTCAAAACATTTTGACAACAAATATCCGGCTGGTAAATGTGCAATAAACATAATGATTTACTCCTTGAAAACCAACATTAAATCAAATGATTCTGTCAACTTTGTGAGTAAAATATGACAAATTATGATTATGCTGCTTTATGTTTTTAACCATAATAGACAGGATCTTGTTTTTTGATCCTGCGAAAATTCTTGTGAATTGTTTTAAGTTTTACCTCTGCAAGCTGAAGGTAAAAAAACTTTATCCAGATCCGTATTATTTTTACCTATAGCTTCCATTCCAGTTACCGGGGCATCATAGCCACATAACCAGGCAATTGGACTTATTGGGCTGCCAGTAACAATAGCAGGGCGGAAAGTAAGAACCTTACCTTGTAAGGGATTTGAAGCTTTATTTCCAAGAGTTACATGAATTGCTCCATCTTCAACAACAACACCAGTAATTCTATTTCCTATTAAAAATTTGGGAGCAGGGACACCTGCGGCATCGTTGTCAGAAGGAAATTCCAGATTCTCAACATAATAATTAGTAATATTCTCCCTGATGGTGCTTGCCATACTCAATGCTTCTGTTACTTCACTCCTTTGGATATAAACCTGATAAGCCGGTAGTGCAATAGAAGCCAGGATACCTATGATTGCCACAACCACCATCAGCTCTATTAAAGTAAATCCTTTATCTTTAATCACATTAATTCTCCTAAACTAAATATTGGTGAATAGGCACTTGCCAGAAAATTTAAAACTATATAAATTACAGATATTGCAATAATTGCTGACAATATATTCATAAATTTTTCACTTTTATCAACTAATTTATTTCTTTCTAATTTAACAATTGAGGATATTTCTATTGCTAAATCCATCCCTGCTTGTTCTATATCCTTTAAATGTTCATCAATGTTACAGACTTTATTTCCTGTCTGTGATGAAGTTATAGAAACAGGATAAAAAATGGCTTCTAATATTGACGCATATGAACATTTTATTTTTCTGGAGACAAAAAATTGGACAAAGAACGTATTGAGTAAGTTTACTTTAAATGCCATTATTTTTTTTAAGGTCTGACCAATATAAAGTGATAATGACATTACAATCAATATTAAAACTACAAAATATATCCAATAATCTTGATAAAATACAAGCTCGGCTGGTATTGTTATATTAAATGATTCAAATACTTCTAAAAATGCAGGTGTGACCACATATTGATAGATACCACTAATACAAATAAATAATGTTAGAATAAGTGCTAAATAAGCAACCACTCTCCTGAAGTGAATTGACTCGGTCAGTAGATTTGACAAATCCATTGCGCTATAAATCTCTAATGTATTTATAGCTTCTGAGCGATCAGACTTGTTTTTAATTTCCATCAGCAAGTTTTGTGAAATCGAGTCGGCCTTGCCAGAGCGACCATAAAAATCACAAGCAGTGGATTTTTCAACACGTTCAATACATTCATTAATGCTTTCGTGCTCTCCTATCTCATGGAGAGTTCTTCTGCAAATATAATGAAATCTTTCCCAATCCATTTATCCCTCTCCAAATTCAGGTTATCAATTTTATGCAAAATATACATATGCAATCAATCCCGCAAGCCCGGGCATTAACCATATTAATATAAACCCTAAGAATATTAACACGCCTTTTAATCCACGAGTAGTGATTAAATACCAGGGAAGTGCAATAGGCCAAAATATATAAACTAAAAAACCAAAATCAAAGGGTTTATCAAAATCTTCTCGATTTGCATCATAATAGACCCATAAAATAGTCAAAAAGAAAGATACAATGCTCCATGTTGATTGTGTTGACAGTGATATCTCTTTTCCTTGTAAATTTAATAACACTTCAATTATTGTCATGCAACCAGAAAGTGCTATTAATGTGTAAATAAACTTATTTGTCATCATATTTGTTGCTAATATTGTCATGATACACTCTGATTGCTTGTAAAGCTGTGTTCTGGTTAAGTACTATGGTTTAGTGATTTTAACATTGCCATCGGATACTAACCAACCAGATACTTTATTTTCTGTTTCAATTTTTATGGCCATAAAATCTTTTCCGTATGTTATTTGTTGAACAAATATATTTTGTTCAGGCTGCAGGTATAATATGGGTTTATCCATATCAGTTGCGTATGCCGCTTTTTCTGGCGTGCTGAATATACCTGTTACATTTAATATTTGTATTTTATGTGCTTTGTCGTATTTTACATCAGTATACCAACCAATAAAAACTGTCAAAAGTATGGCTGTTATTAAAATGCTAAATGCTTTCATTCTATAAGATTATCAATTTTGTGAAGGGTGGCCTGGATTACCTGATTAGTGAACCACCCTGTGCGGAACTGCATACAGGATGGTATGGGCTGGACTGGGGGGATTAAACCCCTACGGCTGCCCGATTAGGTTATTTGCTGCATACTCCTGATTTTGCCATTTCTAAACCTCTCACAGCTTCTTGTCCTTTTTCATTATCCACCAATTCTAAGCCAGCACCGCCAACAAATGCTCCCAATTTTATATATTGACGAATGAAATAATTCTTACCATCCTCAGTTTGAATCAGTAAGTCATTAGGCGAGAATTCAGACTCAGTTGAAATCTTATGTTCCTTATTACCTGAAACCTGTTCGTAAAAGAAAATATTGGGAGCTGTTTCTCCAATACAATCCCCATCAACCCATATATCTTTTTTTAAAGCCCCACCGAAACTACCCGAACGATATATATAAAGGCCAGAATTACCTTCCGCTGGAGGACTAAACATTTTTGCTGATTCAGATTTTTCGCCATCTTCCATGGGAACAGATGCACAACCAGTAAACAAAGTTGTTACCAAAGCGATTAGAGCAAGTTTATTATACATTTTATTTTCCTTTTTAATTTAAAGTAGCATAACGAGGTATAGAGTAACCCCTTTCTTTTCCGTGTTTTATCGATTAGTCCACAATTTAGTATTTAATAAAAAAATAAATCACAAGACTTGACCTCGTACTTCTGATCTTTGTGTTTCAAAATATATTTTTTTATATAAGTGATATTTCAAGCTTGCCCAACCATGAATAAGATTGTGGCTTGGCACAATCCATCCTTATTTATTAGTGTCTATATTCATCAATTAAATTGGTTCAATGACTGCTTATATGACATTTACTCAAACAGTAAAATTTTACTTGTTTAATTCCATGTAGATTGTAAGGTTTTTATGAAAGAATCACAAGTCAGACTTTTCCTTCAAAATGATCTTCAACTTGTGGGTGCCTGAAATCGATTTTATTGATAAACTAAAAAAAAGGAAAACTATGGCTCATAATAATGAGTGCAAGTCACTTAAGGGTTACTTTATCTATCTTGACGACCATAAGAAATCTCTACCCGTGCCTGCCATACATGAAATATTTGATAATTTTGGTTAAAAACCAACTGGGTACATCAGAGATTCTGACATTGAAATATTAAACTAAAAAAAATAAAAGGATTAATTATGATTGCTGTGATTTTTGAAGTATTTCCCGCAAAAGGGAAAGTAGAAGAATATTTAGATATAGCAGCTGAATTAAAGCCTCTATTAGAAAAAATTGATGGTTTTATTTCTATAGAACGCTTTTCAAGTCTTGTTGAAGAAGGCAAAGTGCTTTCGCTTTCCTTTTGGCGTGATGAACAAGCCATAGAAGAGTGGAGAAATCTAGAATCTCATCGTTATGCTCAGGAAAAGGGCCGTGGAGGTGTTTTTAGTAATTATAGACTAAGAGTTGCAGATGTAAGCAGAGATTACGGAATGAACAACCGAGATGAAGCACCCTCTGATAGTAAAAAAATGCATGATTAGGCAATTGTGAACGTTGACTCCGATCCATCGTGAACATCTATTCTCCTCCTTGTGTCAGAATAGTTGCCATCTCTTACTTTATTAAGTCGAAATTTCAGTTAATGCACCTAAAATTAACTCTGTTTCTTTTTTTGTATTCTGGTTCTCTAATTTCTTTGTAAGTAAAACTCTAATCTCATTTGTGTTTTTTAAATTTACTAAAACAGAAAGATACAAGTCTAAGTGCTCTATACAATTTGGTGAATAATCACTAAGCCATAAAAAAATTCGCGAAGAATATTCGATGTTTATTGTTGCATAGTTGTCAGATAAGCGTGTTTGTATTAGTTCACAAAAACCTTCACAAATGTCACTTTTTTTATATTCATGAGTCTCTGCCAATAATAAAAGTTCGTCAAGATATTTGTAGATTCTTGATTCACTCATAATTGTTGGAGTCAGATTACTATATTTGTATGGTAATATTTTATTCATTTTAGTTAATATTATTTTTACCAAAGCTTTCAGAGAAAAATGGAAAGGAAAAAACTTTCGTAAATATTTAAAACCCAAATGATGGGTGGTCTCGATTACTAACAAACTCTGGTTGTAACCTATTTGAATTTTTCTAAATCTACATCATGTGTTGCTTGATGAATCATCCATACTTCTCAGTTTCAACTCCAAAACCGTGTTTTAAATAGCTCCAATCAGATTCTGGATAATTTTCACTATATTGCTTAGTTTGAATAATAAATAAAACCTTTCCTATTGAACCAGAAAAATTAACAATATCTCCAATTCTAATTTCTTCACCAGATGTATAATAGAGTTTACCCATTGTTTATTTATTCTGGAAATAAAGATAGTAAGCGATACCCTCAAGAATAAAAAAAGCACCTACAAAGTAAAGGATGACCTCATTCATTGCAAAACAGAATAATGCTAAGATTAAATTTATTAATAAAAAAAATTTTTTACTTCTTCTTATTTTAATAGTGAGATTACCTTTTACCTTTATAAATCCACAATAACTGGATTTTTTGACTTTCAGTATAGAAATTAAAAGTATGCTCATTCGTAATATTTCATATTTTGACAAGGAAATGTGTCCAAATCAAATTTAAATTCTGGTTAGATCTCTTTTAGTTACATTAATTTTATGTATATTTATTGTGATGCTTTTTCAGAATATAGTAAAGCCTTATATCTCAACTTCTTCCTGAAGTTAAAATAAAATTCAATTTTTTAGATAATATAATTTTACCTAAAACAACTTCCAGGGCTAATTTATTTCCACTATCTGCCGAACTTAGGATTAATTTTTTTCCTTCGTTAATATTAACATCAACACCTATTCCAGAAATTAACGCAAGACCAAACTCATAACGAGATGCATTGTGTCCATTATCAGATGCTTTTTTAAACCAGTATGCTGATCTTGAGTAATCTGTTATTGACGGGTAACTATAAACTCCCAACTCTTGACCTAGCAAAAACATTGCTTGCAAACAATTATTTTTGGTTGCATATGCTTCAAGTAAGAGTATGGCAGATTTGTACTCGCCAGCTTCTTGAAGTTCAGAATATTTAGACCAAATTGACATTATTATTTCTCAAGCTATCAGTGTAATGGGCCTCAGCAAAATTCTGGAATTCACCTCAATTACAGATAAAATGATGGGTGGCCTAGGTTGCTGTTCAGATTTTGGTTCGCTTCATTCTCAAAATCTAACCTCATTTGTTATCTATTTCATAAACTAAATCATTTTTAAAATACAATAGTCTCAGTATGCACTAACATTTTAGTTATAGTAAACATTCAAAATCTCTAAAACAAGAAGTACAGCAAAACCATGAGACCAAGTCATTGGATTAATATTAGGTAAAGTGCAGACATACTTATTCCAGGCTAATTGTATTGTATATGGTGCTATTGCACAGATTACTAGAACTGATACAATTTGGAAGTGACGATAACTAAGCCCAATATACTCCTCTACATTCAGCAACTTATAATCGCTAATTCCTGTGCTTGATGTACAACTTAATCCCAATAATACCCAAATAAGGAGAAGTTGCAGAATAATCTGCCATATGATTATTTGTTCTTGTATATTTTTCATCAAAACTCCATGCAACTATTAATTTATGTAATGGCAGTTTTTAACAAGCAACAATTACACCAGATACTTTCTCAGAAAGTGCAGAAATGCCAGAATCAAATGATGGGTGGCCTAGATCACTTTATTTTAGTGCGTTTTTAAAATCACCTTGTCTTTCATACTTTAAAGCAGCTCCGAAGCATCTTGATGCCTTAAGTGCTTTAAAGTAACTACTAATTGTACCCATGTATGAATAATCCGAATTCGTACTCTAATGATGCAAATTAATGGAAAATTTTCTGTCTAAAATATACTATAACTGTAAGGATTTTCCACTTATTCTGATATTAGCCATAAAACATGGAAAGTTTTCAACTTTTAAAAAACATTTTATGGGTGGCCTGGATTACGTTCCACTATCAATTAAGTCTTGGCTAGCGGTTGATAGTATTTTTATTTTCATTCAATTTTTTTCTTAATGTTCTTTTTTTCTGCTTCCCAATCAATGAATTTATCATCACCTCCTATCAGAGCTTGCTCTCGCTCATCTAGTATATTTTTATGCCAAGAGGGTGATTCTATAGATTCTGAACTATGGCATAAGTCATCCCAGAGTAATTCCATAGCTTGCATTTTTTCTTCAAATGACATTTTGTTTAAAGGTATTGAAATTGACATGTTTACTCCTTTTTGCTGTGGTTTATTTTTTTGGTTTAAAAGATAACGATGTAAATTAATGGAAAATTTTCCACTTTTAAAAAATTTTTTATGGGTGGCCTAGATTACTCGGTTTAACGTAGTCAGGCATTATGAGATAGCCTCAATTTGATTCCACTTGTTTTTTTATCACCAAATAATAGGTGGCCTAGATTATTTTTAGGCTAGACAAATGGGGAATCACTGACATTGTGAACAATATACCTCTTAATTTTCCCAGTAGGGGCAGTGACCGCATTTGCTCCCAAATAAAGCATCCCATCACGCCCCAAATTGTTTTCATGTAGTGACCAGGTAATTAATGACTTCTGTCTTTCGGAGCTATTTAGCTTAATATTAAACGATATCGTCCTGCCTTCGATAAGATCAAAAAATTTACCCCATCCAGTAAGTGAATTGTATTTGGTCACACTTCCTGAAATTTCGTGAGGTGAAGGTACAGTCGATGGTAATAAATAAAGGGCGGTATCTGAATCAAAGACAGCGAGCTTTTCACCTCTTGGGCGGGCTATTGTCAGCTTTATTTCGTTATCTTGTTTGATAGGTCTATGAATCTCCTCTAATGAGGACTCTAAAACGGCAGGCAGTTCCCCAATAGTTGGCTCAATACGATCATTCAAAACTTTGTAATATTCTTCATTATTAAGTTTGCCTACAGCCTCATTGAAACCATACTTTATAAAGTCATAAAATACGCCACTTGTAACAGCGCCAGCAAACCAAATTGTTGCTTCATATACAAAACTTCCTCGTTTGGGAGTATTAATGTAAAATTTAGCACCTTTTGCAGCATCCCCATGAGTGCGAACTTCACCATTCAAAAATGCGTGTGTTATAATTGCACTAGCTCTAGATATGCCTCTAAGTGCAGTGGCCGCGTCATATAACCCCAGTCTTCCAGTGTCTGCTAGTCCATATTCGTAGTGGTATTTAATTCTTAGTTCAGGCATTTGTTTTCCTTGTTGGAGTACAAACTCCATGTAAGTCTAATCGGGATATTATGAGATCGCCATAATTTGATCCAACTTATTTTTTTAATCTGGGCGGGTTAAATTCCCCGTTTCACGAAGTGAAAGTCGAGCCTAAGCGAGAGGGCTTGCCCTAGTGATGTTTATTCATCAAATGGTGAGTGGCCTGGATTACTGCTTATTTCTTGCATTACTTTTTCCAACTCTTCAGGCTGATCTTTTTACACATAACATTAGCTTCATTGGAAAACTAGTTTTCCAGAGACTTAATTTAGTGCTCTGAAATTTAAACCAGACTCATATTTTGAATAAATCGCATGGATCAGATTTTCAAATGCAAGCACTTAGGGTAAATTTAGTCTTCATTTATGAATTTATAAAAATCTTTTATGCAGTCATAACAAATATAAGTTGTTGCTTTTTCATTAGACAATAAACCATCTTCAACTTCACTTTGAGATTTACCACAAAATGTGCAACTCACTTTCCACCAGTCAGCATCAGGGTCAATACCGTGATCTTTAAGATGTTTATTTAATTCTTCTTCTGAAGTATTTGCACTTATCCATTTGTTTGTAATTCCTTTATAACCAATTTCTGCTTTAGATTTTGCTTGTTCAACAGATTTGGTACCAAATACGCCTTGAGGCTCCCAATTCGAATCACAAAAAAACAGTACAGTATCTTTTTCCTCCGAATAATTTTCACAAATAGCTAAAAGAGGCATTTCACCTAATTTTTTGAAATTTTCAACTTCACCAACAAACAAGTTAATTCTGTCTGTAAACTCAACAGATTCATCATTTACTGCATAATATAGTGTTTTTGCCGAATGAATTATTGGTGGTGGCTTTTTAAAATCGGTGTTCATTATTTCATTTTGTGCCCTAACAGTATGACAGGCCTCATCCACAGAACCATCTCTTACCCAATATGTTTACCAGAAGTCTCTATTTTATGCAACTAGTTTACACAATAGTCTGATTTTATTAGTTATTATTCTTAAGTACAAAATATTACAACAACGATGTTCTATCCCCATACACTCAATAACCCCGGCTTGACGATACAAAGCCCATTAGACAGATAAACTGCGCACAGATGGTTTAAAGGGGGAGTTTGATAACATCTTCAAATGCTAATAAGCGATTATCTTTGTCAATGCAGATAAGCTCAACAACACCGATTATGGAGGGTTTTTTTGCATCTTTTTTCCAGATATCCTGATTAATAACGGCACGGTACTGGCTGTCCATTTTGAATGTTGTTCGAACATCCAGTTGATCGCCAAATACAGCAGCATCGGTATATTTCACGTTAACAGAATAAACCGCAAAGCCAATTTGTTTTTCTTTCCAGAGGTTGATCAGGACATCAATGCCGAGGACATCTTCTCTGGCTCTTTCCATAAATTTTAGATAATTTGCATAATATACAACGCCTGAGTGATCGGTATCCTCGTAATAGACGCGCACTGGAAAGTGGTGAGTTTTCATTTTCAATTTATCCTTTATAAAACCCTGTGTTGAAAATCAGCAAATTGTACATTATCCTGCCGGATGCCTGCAAATAAGAAAACCTGTACCTGTGCCTTTTTATCAAATTTGCCCACAGAGCGCTTTCAGTGCATAATAATGACCCTGATTTCGTAGGGGCTAATGACTGCTTTAAGTATAGGTATAAGGTTTTTATATGGAAAAAATCACAATAATTGGTGCTGGAAATGTCGGTGCTCATGCTGCGGTTTCGGCTGCAACTCTGGAGCTTGGCAATGTTGTGCTGCTGGATAAAAATGGTGATCTGGCTAAGGGTAAAGCGCTTGATATAACTCAGTCAATGGCACTTATCCAAAGTGATGTGATTGTTACGGGAACTGATGATTATAAAGATACTGCGGATTCATCAGTGGTTATTATTACCGCAGGTGTGTCTCGTAAACCCGGTATGTCCAGAGATGATCTGCTCCTGATCAATGCGGGTATTCTTGAGTCTGTTGTCAGGCAGGCTATTGAGTATTCTCCGAACTGTATTCTGATTGTTGTCACTAATCCCATCAATACTATGGTCCAACTTGCCTATGATATCAGTGGTTTCAGTAAAGAACGGGTGATCGGTATGGCTGGCATTCTTGATGGCGGCCGTTTTAAATACTTTATTGCCCAGGAGTTGAATATCGGTTCCAGTGAAGTTGTTACCATGGTCTTAGGTGATCATGGTGCTTTGATGGTACCTCTTGAGGATCATTGTCAGGTGAATGGTCAGCCGATAGCTGAATTATTACCCAGAGAACGTATTGAAGCGATTGTGAAGAGGGTTCAGCACGCGGGCTCTGAGATCGTTAATCTGCTTAAAACCGGTTCATCCTACTTTGCACCGGGACTTGCTGTAATTCAAATGGCTAAGTCAATTCTAAGAGATGATCACAAAACCATGCCTTGCGCTGTCTACCTTGAAGGTGAATATGGTGTTGATGGTGCATTTGTCGGAGTGCCTGTGGTGCTTGGGCGTAATGGTGTTGAAAAAATAATTGAGATACACCTCAGTGATAAAGAATCTGCAGCGTTTAAAATATCTGTTGAACATATCAGAGAAAGAACAGAAGATCTCAATAATAAACGAAATATAAAAGCTTAAGAAATACATCTCTGATGTTTCCAGAGAGTATATAAATATACCTCTGGTGTCACTTTTTAGATGACAAACATATCCATAAATTCATTGACTGGCGTTGCGCTTAATTTCTCTGCATCCAGACAGAGGTCATAAATTGTCTGTGCTTTTAGTTTAGGAAAACGACTTAACAGGGCTTTGTGATATTTCTTCTCTAAGACCGGAATGCCTTCATCACGTCTGCGACGATGACCAATAGGGTATTCCACTTCGATCATTTCAGTTGAACTGCCATCCTGGAAAAATACCTGTATTGCATTGGCAATAGAGCGTTTATCGGGATCATGATAATCTTTGGTGTAACGTTGATCTTCCTCAACAGTCATTAATTCACGTAAGCGATCAATTTGAGGATCATTAGCTGTTGCTTCTTCATAATGTTCTGCTGTAAGTTCACCATGGAGTAGTGCAACAGCGACCATATATTGTAAGCAGTGGTCACGATCAGCAGGATTATAAAGAGGACCTTCTTTAGAAATGATCCGAATGGCGGATTCCTGAGTCTTTAACTGAATTGAGCTGATTTCTGTGAGTCGGTTTTTAATCTGAGGATGCAGAAGCAGGGCACATTCCACCGCAGTTTGTGCGTGAAATTCGGCTGGAAAGGAGATCTTAAATAAAATTTGTTCCATGACATAAGTGCCGTAGGATCTTTGAAAACTGAATTTTTGACCTTTAAATAAGACATCATAAAAACCCCATTGTGGCGCACTCAGCACACTGGGCAAGCCCATTTCGCCTTTTTCAACCATCATAGCCAGACGAACGGCACGACTGGAAGCATCACCTGCGGCCCAGGACTTTCGTGAACCGGTATTAGGGCTGTGTCGATAGGTCCTCAAAGATTGCCCATCTACCCAGGCATGGGAAAGCGTGTCTATAATTTGATCTTTGTCCAGTCCCAGCATTTCTCCTGCTACGGCAGCAGAAGCAACTTTAACCAGTACCACATGATCCAGACCGACTCGATTAAAACTATTGTCTAAGGCCAGAACTCCCTGAATTTCATGGGCTTTTACCATATATTGTAAAACATCACCCATTGTTAATGGCTCTTTACCTTCTGCAATGGCTTTACGGCTCAGATAATCGCCTAAGCCGAGAATAGCCCCGAGATTATCAGAAGGATGCCCCCATTCTGCTGCCAGCCAGGTATCATTAAAATCCAGCCAGCGAACTAAAGCGCCAATATCCCAGGCGGCTTTGACTGGATCAAGCTGAAATGAAGTACCAGGTACTTTGGCACCATTTGGAACCACTGTTCCGGGGATAATTGGGCCAAGATGTTTGGCTGCTTCCGGGTATTGCAGCGCAATCAGAACACAGGCAAGACTGTCCATCAGACAATTACGGGCTGTATCTATTGCTTCATCGGAGGTAATTTGATAATTACTGACATATTCAGCAATATCAGCCAGCTCTTTATCTGCATCGGGGCGAAGGTTATCTTCGACATTGCTATTATTATTTACATTGCTTTTTATATTATTGTTTGTATTGCTGCTCATATTGGTGCTCATATTTTCAAATTAGTTGTTATTTTTCAAGCCAGTTTTTTTATTGCTTTTTGACTCATTCCCGCTCTTCAATGGGTATCCATTGCTGAGGATCAGGGCCAATATAATTGGCACTGGGGCGGATAATTTTATTATCTGTTCTTTGCTCAATAATATGTGCTACCCAGCCTGTGGTGCGTGAAATGACAAACAGGGGAGTGAAGTGTGAAATAGGAACCCCCAGTGCGTGATAAGAAACCGCTGAAAACCAGTCAAGATTAGGAAACATTTTTTTCATGTCCCACATGACAGTTTCCAGTCGATCAGCGACAGAGTACATACGCATATCACCAAGAGTTTCGGACAGTTCACAGGCCACTTTTTTAATGATGTCATTACGGGGATCGCCAACGGTATAAACCGGGTGTCCAAAGCCGATAATAATTTCTTTTGCAGCCACTCTTTTACGAATATCAGCTTCTGCCTGATCAGCATTTTCATAACGTCCCTGAATTTCACTGGCAGCTTCATTGGCACCACCATGTTTGGGGCCTCGTAGAGCACCGATAGCTCCCGTTAGTGCTGAATAAATATCAGAATGGGTGCCAGCAATCACACGAGCTGTAAACGTAGAGGCGTTATATTCATGCTCAGCATAGAGGATCAATGAGGTATGCATGGCTCTGACTTGTTGTTCTGTGGGTGTTTTTTCATGTAATAAGTGTAAGTAATGACCACCAATAGAATCATCATCTGTTTCAACAACAATTCGTTTGCCAGTTTGAGAAAAGTGCCACCAATAAGCCAGTATGGAACCAAAGCAGGCCATTAAGCGATCACCAATATCACGAGTTGCCTGTATATCGTTGATGTCTTTTTCTGCTTCCAGTGTTCCCAGATAAGAGCAGGCAGTACGCATAACATCCATAGGATTGGCGTTTGCCGGGATAGTTTCTAATAAAAGTTTGAGTGATTCTGGTAAATTTCTCAGAGCCTTTAATTTGCTCTTATAGGTCTGTAATTGAGTTTGATTTGGCCAATTACCATGAATTAATAAATAGGCCACTTCCTCAAATTCTGCTTTCTCGGCAAAGTCTAAAATATCATAACCGCGATAGTGCAGATCATTGCCTGTATGCCCGACTGTACAAACTGCAGTATTGCCTGCAACCACGCCAGATAATGCTACTGATTTTTTTTTGATTCCCATTGTTTTCATCCTTTTTTAGTTTGCACATGAAAAGACATTGGCTGAGAGTACAGGCGAAATACCTGTGCTCCAGCAGCTAAAGGCTTTTACCTTCTGAAAATAATCGATCCAGCTTTTGTTCATAGTCGTGATACCCCAGAATGTCATATAATTCAGAACGGGTCTGCATGGTATCAACCACAGACTTTTGCGAACCCTGTTTACGTGTCACCTGATAGACATTAAGTGCGGCGGCATTCATGGCGCGAAAAGCTGAAAGGGGGTAGAGTGCCATAGCAACTCCGGCATCGCCCAGTTCGCTGGTAGTAAACAGGGGTGTGGCACCAAATTCGGTAATATTGGCCAGGATTGGGACATTGACTGCCTCAGAAAAAGCCTGATATTCGGATAAACTATTTATTGCTTCTGGAAATATCATATCAGCGCCTGCCTCAATACAGGCCAGAGAACGATCAATGGCTGCAGAGAGTCCTTCTACTGCCAGAGCATCTGTACGAGCCATAATGACAAAATCATCAACACGGGCATCTACAGCAGCCTTAATTCGATCCACCATCTCAGATTCAGTGACAATTGATTTTCCTGGACGGTGACCACAGCGTTTTGACTGTACTTGATCTTCGATATGCACACCAGCGGCACCAGCACGGATCATTTCTTTAATGGTTCGACTGATATTAAAGGCATTGCCCCAACCTGTATCGGCATCTACTAGCAGAGGACGATCGGTGGCCGAAGTAATACGGCGCACATCAGTTAAAACATCATTCAATGAGGTCATGCCCAGATCGGGAATACCATAAGAGGCATTAGCTACCCCGGCTCCAGAGAGATACAGTGCCTGATAACCTGTTTGATCGGCCATCATTGCTGTATAGGCATTAATGACACCGATGATCTGTAAAGGATGTTCCTGTTTGATAGCTTCTCTAAAACGTGCCCCGGGGGTTAATAGCTGACTCATGATTGTGCCTCTAATAATTGCTCAATGTTTTGACGTGATTTACGGATATGATTACGCATTAATAACTCTGCCATTTCACCATCACCTTCGGCAATGGCATTCATAACGTAGCGGTGCTCTTCTGTAGCAGCGACAGATCTATGGCTTGCCCGGCCATATTGATAACGATACATTTGCATTAAATGGTATAAATCATGGCAAAGCAGATTGATCAGGTGTTCATTGTGGCTGCTTTGAACAATATGAAAATGGAAGTCTAAATCGCCGGTTTGCTGAAAATAGCTGGCGCCATCAATGGTATTGGCTTCCCGGGTATGGTGTTCCACCAGTTGCCTCAGCTTCCTGATTTCCTGGTCAGTACAATTTTGTGCAGCAAGACGGGCAGCCATGCCTTCCAAAGCTTCACGAACCTGATAGATTTCAATTAACTGGTGTTTGCTGAGGCTAACGACCCGGGCACCGATATTGGCTTTGCGAGTAACCAGACGGCAGGCTTCAAGTCGACCAATAGCATCACGTAAAGAAGCACGGCTTACTTTAAGCTGCATTGATAACTCAGGTTCACTTATTTTACTGCCGGCAGGCATTTCACCTTTCACAATGGCAGTGCATAAATTTTCAAAAATCTTTTCAGCAATGGTTGTTACTGAGGTGTTTGTCATATTAATTGTCGACAATAAGTTGAATTAATACTAAATATAATCCGACTTTTGCAATTTGTCAAATAAATGTGTCGACAATATTAAAATGTTTGACTCTGGCTATGGTTGAAGTACTCAGGGCTTTAACAGATGTTCATAGCGCTTATCCGTTAATATTTTTAAGAATTCAACCAGAGCATCAATACGTTTATTGTCCAGAGCAGGGCCGGTTTTCAGTTCTTTTAAGGAGATATTTTCACTGACTTCAGGTGCACGCCATTTTTTGGAGGTTTCAGGATTAATCTGACGTTTTTCACTTTTACTATTGTATTTATTATAAAAAAGAACCACGGTGCGCAAATCTTTAAATACTCCGTTGTGCATATAAGGCCCGGTAACGGCAATGTTTCTTAATGTCGATACTTTAATTTTGCCTGCCTGATTTTTATCCTGTACCAAAGGATTTTCTAACAGACCATGATCAATATGTTTCTCGCCCAGACCATTTTTGCTTCTTAGGATAGTATTTACGGGGGTGCCAATATTATGGTACTCATAATTGCTAAAGGTTTCTTGCTTTGCTGAGGGTAGTTTTCTTAGTTGGTGACAGATATTGCAATTGGTAAATTGTTGTGAGAAAAACAAAGTCATGCCCAGGTCTTGCTGGCTTGTTAATTTGTACTCGCCTTTGAGATAACGATCGTATTTAGAGTCAAATGGTGAAAACAGATCGGTTTTTTCAAATGCTTCAATACTTTTAGTCATTGCCAGATAAGCCTGGTCAATATTGTTAAATATGTTCTCTCCATAAAGTTTTTTAAACAGAGATTGATAGGTTGAATTTTCCAGAAGCCTTTTAACCACTTCTTTTTTATCGGGCATGGCCATTTCTCCCGGGTTTAAAGGCGGGCCTCCGGCCTGACCTTTTAAGTCCTTTTCGCGGCCGTCATAAAATTGCCCGCCAATGTACTGGCCCTTAGTATTTAGATGAAAATCCGGGCTGAAGCTGGCATAAGAGGCAGTGGGTGCATTTCTATCACCAATTGATTTACCATCATCCCCCAGAGAGGCCATACCCTGAACACCGTTATCTCTGGGATCAATGAAACCAAGCTGAGGAGAATGGCATGTGGCGCAGGACTGTGTTCTGTTTAATGATAAGTTTGGGTCAAAATAAAGCATTTTTCCTAAACTTTCTGCGGTATCTTCTGAGGGGGCAGCAGAAACTATGCTTAACAGGCCTTGTGAACATAGTATGAATAAGAATATTTGTATTTTCATTGTCTACCCTTGGGTTGATTATTAACTTTTGGGTATTATAAATATAATGATTCTTATTCACAACCAGTCAGGATGTTGTTTTGCCGCCACTATTATTTAAGAATTGTATTAAATAATATCTTATTAAAATCAATATTTATCAACTGCCTCCGGCATAGCCAATTGTTTTTAAAGACAGTTCAATTTCATCTAATATTGCTGGATCATCAATTGTGGCTGGCATTGTATAAGCCCTGGAATCAGCAATGCTGCGCATTGTTCCCCGTAAAATTTTGCCAGAACGAGTCTTTGGCAGGCGTTCAATGATAATGGCCTGCTTAAATGCGGCCACAGGACCAATCTTTTTACGCACCAGGGCAATAAGTTCTGAAATAATTTCTGCATGCGGCCGATTAACACCTGATTTGAGTACAGCTAAACCAAGGGGGAGCTCCCCTTTTAGCTTATCGGAAACGCCTATAACAGCACATTCTGCAACATCGGGATGACTGGCCAGTACTTCTTCAAATGCACCGGTAGAGAGGCGGTGGCCTGCAACATTAATCACATCATCAATGCGGCTCATGATCCACAAATAATCATCACTGTCTTTATACCCGGCATCTCCGGTTAAGTAATAACCTTCGTAGTGTTTCAGGTAGGCATCAATAAACCCCTGATCATTATTCCATAAGGTCATTAAACAGCCGGGTGCCATCGGTAATTTGATAACGATATTGCCAATTTGACCTTCTGAGACGTTATTACCCGTGTCATCCAGTACCCGAACATCATAGCCGGGTACTGCCTTGGCAGGGGAGCCAGGTTTTACCGGAAATTTTTCGATGCCCAGGCAATTGGATGCGATGGCCCAGCCGGTTTCGGTTTGCCACCAGTGATCAATCACTGGAACCTGGAGAAGTTCCTCTGCCCATTTCAGAGTGTCTGGATCACAGCGTTCTCCCGCTAGAAAGAGTGTGTGGAAATGGCTTAAATCATATTTCTTAAGGTAATTACCAAGGGGATCTTCTTTTTTTATTGCTCTGAAAGCAGTGGGAGCTGTAAATAACACATTGACTTTATGCTCCTCTATCACTCGCCAGAAAGCACCCGGATCAGGGGTGCCGACGGGCTTGCCCTCATATAACAGGGTAGTGGAGCCATTTAATAAGGGTGCATAGACAATATAAGAATGTCCAACCACCCAGCCTACATCCGAAGCAGCCCAGAAAACATCTCCTGGCTGAATATTGTAGACATTTCTCATGCTCCACAACATGGCAACAGCATGACCGCCATTATCACGAACAACACCCTTGGGGCTGCCTGTTGTTCCTGAGGTATATAATATATAAAGTGGATCGGAGGAGGCAACCGTGACACAGTCAATAGCTGGTGCTTCTGCACAGGCCTGCTGCCAGTCAATATCTCTTCCAGCTGTCATCTGAGCCTTGACCTGAGGGCGTTGAAATATCAAGCAGTGAGAAGGTTTGAAGGTAGCTTGTTCGATTGCAGTATCTAATAAATCTTTATAAGGAATTTCTCGTGTCACTTCAATGCCGCATGAGGCTGATAAAATAACTTTAGGCTTAGCATCATCAATGCGACTGGCTAATTGATCGGCAGCAAAACCACCAAAAACAACAGAGTGAATGGCGCCAATACGTGCACAGGCCAGCATTGCCATGGCTGTTTCCGGGATCATCGGCATATAAATAACCACACGATCACCTTTTACGACGCCCATATTACGTAGAGCGCCAGCCAGAACAGCAACTCGATCACGTAATTCAAGATAGGTAAAATTTTGTTTGGATGCAGTGACCGGACTGTCATAAATTAAAGCAGTTTGATCTGCACGTCCGTTTTCAATGTGTCGATCCAGTGCGTTGTAACAGGTGTTGAGTTCACCGCCTGCAAACCATTGATAAAAGGGAGCATTGGTCTCATCAAGTACGCTATCCCAGGCTCGTTCCCAGTCAATATCCTCAGCAGCATTGCCCCAAAAAGTCTGAGGTTGAGTCATTGACTGAACATAGTTTTGCTGGAAATTCATAGTGATCCCTTTAAGTTTTTATTTCCAATCAATATATACTAGTCTTTATAATCTTTAAAGATATATCAATTGTTTAGCAGGAGAACAAAAATGAAAGACTCTCTTAAACCAGGTATTTGTTACGAACATACTTTTATTGTTCCGGATTCGAAGACTGTTCCGGCTCTCTATCCAGAATCACCTGAGTTTGTAGTTATGCCTGAGGTATTTGCTACTGGTTTTTTAGTTGGACTGCTTGAATGGGCCTGTATTAAAGCCATTAAACCTCATCTGGATTGGCCGGAAGAACAATCCCTTGGGACACATATTGCTATCTCTCACGAAGCGCCAACCCCTCCGGGTCTTGAGATCAAAGTTAATGTTGAGTTAATGGAAGTTGACAGGAAAAGACTGGTTTTTTCTGTAGAAGCACATGACGGGCTTGATTTAATTTCCACAGGGACTCATGAACGTTTTGTTATAAATAAAGATAAATTTGATGCAAAAATATCTGAAAAATCAATGAAATGTAAAAAAAATCCTTGATAGTGTTGATAAAATTCATGAAACATGTTTGAAAATGCCACTTTGCAGTAAACATAGTCCTATATTGGAAATTATGATGACTTAGGCCTGTGTTTTTAGTATATTATAAGGCCCTAATTTTTTACGGTCTTTTAATGAGCAGCGATCAAACGATTATTAATATAGACTCAATTGAAAAAAAGTCTGATAGCAAACAATCGAAAAGTGATGTTACTTTAACGATTAATGCCAAGGAAATTACCGCACCTGCTACATTGTCTGTCATCCAGGCTTTATGGCATGCTGGCTATCCTCGTGTTAAAGGGGTTGGCTGTCTGGATGGAGTATGTGGTTCCTGTCGTGTGATGGTACGCCGTGCCGATGAATCAGAACTCACCATGGAGCTGGGTTGTCAGCTTTTGGTCGAAGAGGGCATGTCTGTTTTCTTTTCCGTTTTTGATACGCCATCAAGACATAGTTATAAATTATCTGAAATTGACACATCATGGGATGTGCAAACTGAATTCCACCGTATTTTTCCTGAAGCTGAACAATGCCGCCATTGTAATGGCTGTAATAAAGCCTGCCCTAAAGGCATTGATGTTGAAGGCGGGGTTGATTTAGCCGTAAAAGGCCGTTTTCGTGAAGCGGGAGAAAAGTTTATTGATTGTGTCATGTGTAATTTATGCATGACCGGCTGCCCTGAATACATTGACCCCAATCATGTGGGACTGTTTTCACGCCGTGTGACCGGGTATTTCCATACTCGCCCATCTAACTTAATTAACCAGCTGGAAGCCATCCGTACTGGTGAGCTTTCTGTGGTGACTCATGCTGTTGATACGCAGAGCAGTGACTTAGAAGAGGGACAGTCATGAGTGAAAAATCAGCCATGAGCGGTTCAATTTCTTATCAGCAGGCTTTAGATGCTTATCTTAATAAAGATGACTTTCCAGCGACTGAGCTGAGTATCGATGAAAGTCTGTTATTAGAGAAATTTCATCCTGATCATCGCCAGGAAACTATTACAAACCTTCAGGTTGGGCCGAATAAAGGTGATCGCTGTCATAAACAGGTGGCAAAAATATTACAGGCAGATTCTCGCATTGACGCTACGGATCTTGCTGGCGCAAGAATTAAAGAAACTGATATTCTGGTCATTGGCGGCGGCGGTGCAGGATGCGCTGCCGCACTTATGGCTGCAGAGTCAGGGGCAAAGGTAATTCTGGCTACAAAATTACGTCTGGGTGATAGTAATACGGTAATGGCCGAAGGCGGTATTCAGGCTTCCATTGAAAAAGGCGACACACCTCAGTCCCACTACGATGATACCTATAAAGCCGGTCATAAAAAAGGCATTAAAGATCTGATTAAACAACTGGTTATGGATGGTCCTGAGACCATTCGATGGTTGATTCAGCAAGGTATGCAGTTTGATTTAAACAAGTACGGTGATTTATTAACACGTAAAGCAGGTGGTACATCCGCTAACCGTGTGGTTTATTTTCGCGACTATACTGGACTTGAAATGATACGGGTTCTGCGTGAAGCCGTTGCCAATAGTTCCGTGGACGTGTGGGATTACAGTCCTGCGGTGGAGTTGTTAAGCAATGAGTCTGGCCATTGTGCCGGTGCGATTATTTCATCACTTCATGATTGCAGCTTTATACAGATTAAAGCTCGTTCGGTGATCATTGCTACGGGCGGCATTGGTCGTGTTCATTTAAATCAGTTTCCCACCTCAAATCATTTTGGCGCAACTGGAGATGGTCTGGTATTAGCCTATCGTTTAGGTGCCAGGCTCAGAGATCTGGATTCCTTTCAGTATCATCCTACAGGTGTTGCATATCCACAGCATTTAACAGGCACCTTGATAACGGAAGGTGTGCGTTCATCAGGTGCTTATATGATTAATGCCCTTGGCGAGCGTTTCGTTGATGAGCTTAAACCAAGAGATATTGTTGCCGCAGCCATTATCAGAGAATGTGAACAAGGTCGAGGTGTTGTTGGAAATTCTGCAGACGGCAATGAAGGCTTGCAGGGTGTCTGGTTAGATACGCCGGGCCTGGAAGCAAGGAATCCAGGTTTACTCAATCAACGTTTCCCTAAACTGGTGCAGTTAGGCTTAAGAAGTGATATTGATATTACTAAAACTCCGATGCTGGTCTATCCAACACTGCATTACCAGAACGGTGGTGTCGTGATTGATGAAAATGGTCTTTCAGATATTCCCGGCTTGTATTGCGTCGGTGAGGTCAGTGGTGGTATTCATGGCCGAAATCGCCTGATGGGAAATGCCTTGCTGGATATTATCAGTTTTGGCAGAAGAGCAGGTTTACGAGCAGTTAAAAAATCCCAGAACCGGGGACACAAGAAGATCAGTATTGATCATATCAGTAATTTACGCCGTGAACTGACGCTGAATAATATGCCGATGAATACTAAATCACCGCTGTTATTCCCTGATTATGCTCGTTACGAAGCAATCATCAGCTGTGAGAAAAGAGGTAGTTCCTCGCATTGTGGGGGCTGTGATATATGAGCCATCAGCCGCCTATTAAGAGTCATCAGCCCATTAAGAGCCATCAGCCAGCTAAAAGCCATCAGCCCATTAATCAGGTCTTATTACACCCGGACTCACAAGCAACGGATATTGATCAATGGTTTGCAGGTAATGGCGGCACGGGTATAAAAAAAGCTTTAGCAGATACTTCTGAAATTATTTCACTCGTCTGTGATGCTGGTTTAAGAGGCCTGGGCGGCGGTGGTTTTCCAACCTGCAAAAAGTGGCAGTTTGTCGCAGCTCAGAAAGCGGCTCCAGATAAATATTTAATCTGTAACGGCAATGAAGATGAGCCGGGAACATTTAAAGATGCGTACCTCTTAGCTCATTCACCACATCAGGTTATCGAAGGTGCATTAATAGCGGCACTGGTAAACCAGATTAATAAAATTGTTTTTTATATTAATCCAGAGCAGAAAACTTCTCTGGAAAATATGCGTCATGCAGTAAAACAATGGGAAATTTGTGATTACTTTACTGAGATAGAAGCTCAGCTTGCACGCCCATTGTCTATTTGTGTTATGGAGAGTTCAGGTCATTATATTGGTGGAGAGGAAACTGCTGCTATTGAATCTGTTGAAGGAAACTTTCCTTTTCCAAGAGGCAAGCCGCCTTATCCTGCAATCTCAGGAGTCCACGGTTGTCCCACTCTGATTAACAATGTGGAAACTTTGGCGAATGTCTCGCATATTGTAAGAAAGGGTGCGAAATGGTTTCAGGAACTTGGTCTGGGGAACTCAACAGGAACTAAATTGTATTGCCTCAGCGGTGATGTGTTAAAACCGGGGGTTTTCGAATTACCTATGGGGACACCACTCACTGAGCTTATTTACACTCATGGCGGTGGAATGCTGCAGGACAAGAAGTTAAAAGCCGTTTTTACCGGTGGTGTATCAAGCTCTATTCTGACCCCCAAAGACATTGATGTTCCGTTAGATTTTGACTCAGTTAAGGAACGAGGTTCCAGTTTGGGAACTGGTGCTATGATTGTTGTCTCTGAAGGGACAGGTATTGTTAAACGTGTTACTGAGTATGTTAATTTTTATGCCCACTCATCCTGTGGGCAATGTCCGCCTTGTAAAACAGGTACTTTTTATATTTCACAGCTGCTTAATAAAATTGATACAGGTCAGGCAAGCTTTGCTGATTTGGAATCGTTGATTAACTTGTGTAAGTTTTTACCCGGCAGCGGCCGCTGTCATTTGTTAGACGGCGCAGTGATTATCGTTGACAGCTCTTTGCACCATTTTCTTGATGAGTACAAGAGCTCCTTAGTTTAATTATGCTTTTCAATATATTCTTCTTTTTCTCTATGAGTAAAAGGCTGATTGAAATGTATCAAAGAAATAAGTGTTAAATTTTTTAAAATTGAATATCGGTCAGCAGACCATTAACTATTCAGAAATTATGAAGCAGGAATCTGATAAGATGAATGATCAAGTAACTTTACCTCTGCAAACACCTCAAACCATTGAGGAACATATTGTTGAGATTGTAAGTGATTCGGGTGAAGGTGCACAGAAATGTGGCCAGACATTTGGCTCCATTGGCGGTAAAATGGGTAACGGTATCTGGACGGTAGAGATTATTCCTGCTGAAATCCAGCCTCCCGCAAGAACCCCCGCAGGTGGTAGTGGTAATCGCATCCGTGTTGGCTCAAAAATTATGACCAATATGGGTAATGAAGCTGACTTAGTGGTTGGTTTTAACGAGCAGGTGCTTTATGCCCGTATTGCTAATGGTGCATACAAAGACGGTACTATTGTTTTATTAGAAAATAAATGGGCCTCTGATCCTCAGGAAAAAATTCGTAACGAATATGCTTTTGCAGTCGATGAGTTTCGTAAAAATGGTTTAATTGTCCATGAATTACCTTTGGAAGAGGAATGTCTGAAAATCGTCAGCAATGCTCGTAAAGGTAAAAACATGTTTGTTCTGGGCATGTTATGTCGAATTTATAATCGTGATGCTCAACTAGGCTTGAATGAGATTCATAATACCTTTAAGCATAAAGGTGAAAAGATCATTAAACCAAATCAGGATCTTTTTACTGCAGGTTATGAATTTGCCAAAAATAATCTTGAACACTTCTATGATATTCCACCCTATGAGGGTGCTGATAAAGATCTGGAACGGATTATTGTGACTAATGGTAATACTTCGCTGGGCCTGGGTGTTATGGCTGCCGGTATGGAAATGATTTCAATGTATCCAATTACTCCGGCAACTTCGGCTTCTCATTATGTGGCAGATGTGTTTCAGGATGTCGGTGGTTTTGTGCATCAGGCTGAAGATGAAATTGCTGCGATTGGTTTTGCTATTGGGGCCTCTTATGCAGGTAAAACTGCCTGTACTATAACTTCAGGGCCAGGCATGGCGCTCAAAACAGAAATGATTGGTCTGGCGGTGATGTCAGAAGTGCCGCTGGTGATTGTTGATGTACAGCGTGGTGGTCCCTCAACCGGTCTGCCAACTAAAGTGGAGCAGTCGGATCTACTGGCTGCACTTTACGGCGAGCCTGGTGATGCACCAAAAATAGTCATTGCAGCAGCGACTATTCCAGAATGCTTTGAATTTGTGATCATGGCTCGCAAACTGGCAGAAGAGTTCAGAGTACCTGTTATTTTGCTCACAGATGCTAATCTGGCTACCGGAGTACAACCCTGGCTTCGTCCGGAGGTTAAAGAAGAATGGTTTTCAGCACCAGTTGATCAATCACCATGGGATAAGAAAGTCCCTGCTTATGACTGGGATGAGAACACTGGTTTATCTCCCAGACCGATTCCTGGTCAGCCAGATGGTATGTACGTCCTGACTGGCTTGTCGCACACTGAACGCAGCAAAGTTTCTTATAACTCAGAAACAAACCAGATCACCTCACAGCACCGGAGTCGCAAAATAGCGGCTTTGCAAAGTACCTTAAAGCCACCCGTTATCCATGGTGTTGATTCTCAGGATGATGAGGGTGATTTGTTAGTGGTTGCCTGGGGCTCAACTATTGGCGCCATTGAAGAAGCTGTCGACAATCTTAAAGAGGAAGGTCATAAAATTGCCTCGCTGCATTTGCGCTTTTTATCACCACTTGAACCGGGTCTGAAAGATATTTTCAGCCGTTACAAAAAAGTGATGACTATTGAAATTAATTATAGCGATGAACTTGGGGCTCCAATGATAACTACTGAAAACAGACGTTATGCTCAACTGGCGAATGTTCTGCGAGCACAGTTTGTTATTGATATTGACTGTTGGTCTGTTGTTTATGGACATCCATTACAACCGGGTCTGGTTACTGATGAACTTAAAAAGCGTCTTGACGCTATAAATGCTTAAGGGTCGAGAGGATATATTATGTTTGGAATAAAAGCAGATTGGTCTTTAGAAGTTTTTGAACGTTATTTTACACTGGATGATTATGGTGCTGGCGGTGATGTGCGTTGGTGTTCCGGTTGTGGTGACTTTGCCATTTTGAATACTGTGCATCGGGTTTTACGCGATGCTCAGGTTGCACCAGAGATGAGTGTTGCTGTCTCTGGTATTGGTTGTTCCAGCCGTATGCCTCATTATATGGGCACTTATGGTTTTCATGGCTTACACGGTCGTGCATTGCCTGTAGCCAATGGTATAAAATCCCGCCGTCCCGAGCTGGATGTCTGGGTGGCAACGGGTGATGGTGATTGTTTCTCTATTGGTGCTGGTCCATGGCTGCACACTATGCATCTGAATATGGATATGGTTATTCTGGTATTTGATAATGGTATTTATGGTCTGACTAAAAAACAAACATCACCAACCACTCAGCAGGGTACAAAGACCAATACTCACCCTAAGGGTGCGATATTACCACCCTTGAATCCTTTGACGATTACTCTGGGTGTTACTAATATTTCATTTGTTGCTCAGGTTGTGGATTGGAATCCACCATTGCTATATGAAACCATTAAAGCTGCGCATCAGCACAGAGGGACGAGTTTTGTCAGAGTTCTTCAGCGCTGCCCAGTTTTTTCCGAGGAATTTACTAAGCCGCTTCAGGATAATCCTGATAAATTTATACTTCTGGAACATGAAGATGGCATCACCATTGATGATAATGTGAAGCGTCTTTTCAGTAATGTCATTGAACATGATCCAAAAGACTGGCTGGGTGCTATGAAGTATGCAAGGGATCAGGAAAACATTCCTTTGGGTATTTTATTTAAAGATCCTGATGCCATTGTGTATGAAGATCACTCCAGTAAAGGTGTTGGAATGACTAATGAAGAAAAAGTGGCCGGCTTAAATGCTGCTTTTGACAAGTTCCAAATTTAATAAATTGCGCTTTGCTTTTATTATTAGCCTGAACCTTAACTCTTTATTTTTTTGTATTGAACACAAAGACAATGATATCAAACAATAGCTCACAATTTTTACCTGCATTACCTCTGGTCTCAAAAGAGAGTGCTGATACTCCGCAAATAATGCACTTGTTACGGCATTTTCATTTAGGAAATCCAACAGTGACTGAACAGTTGGAATCCTTAAGTGATGATTATTTACCGGCATTATTATCTGCTTATCGTGATGCTTCACAACTGCGCTATGATTATCCATTATACTTGTGTCCCTATGATCCAGCTGAAGAATTCAATCCTTCTCTGGCAGTTCCTGTATCTGATTTTCTGCATCAGAGCGTTGAAGCATTTGCTCCTTCGGAAGGCAGTTCTATCGCACTGAAAGATAATCTCCCCTGGATCGAAAGATCATTGAGAGAAACCATTCGAAAAACTGAAGGGCCGACATTAATAAAGCCTATGCTTGTTAAAGCCTGTGAGACACTCACTCAACATTTAAACTTTAATGAGGATAACCAGCTTAAGTTACAAAAAGATATTGCTCAGCTAATAGAAAGCATTCCTGATGATGGTTTGATTTTGGGTTATGGCCGTTTTCCTGCATTACATTTATTAATGCACTTAATCAGCAAGCAGTCACTGCCGCAGTTGATTAAATTTAAACAGGAAACACAGGACTATATTCAGTCCTTACAGATACTTCTGGATGTTGATGATACCAAACAGGATGAGGCTAAATCAGCCAGTTCATTAAAATCAAATATCTCATCAAACCAGTTTTTTAATACAGAATCTTTATCCAAAGTGGTGAAGCACTCACAAGGTTCTGTTTCTATGTCTGCTGCCCGTCGCAAGCGTATTGAAGATGCTCTTGAGGTATTGAAAAAGTTTAAAGAAAAAGAGACTCTGGTGCATATTGTTCATGCCAGTAATGTCGTGGATAATTCATCATGGCTTGATGAAAGCATTTGTTTTACCAGTGAACATCATGATGATCCCTGTTTCAGGGCAACTGAAATTTTTGATCAGGAAGCTCAGGAATTAGCCATGGTTTTTGCGGCTGCCCGTATTGCCAGGTTAGAGCTTGAAAATCACTATGACGAAAATATTCATGATCCCTGGTTCAATAATTTTAACTGGGAAGCTTTTTCCAAGAAAGAACTTATTTTAGTGCCTTCAGTAATTGTTCTGGAAGCAGCTAATCGTCTGGTTGATGAGAGTATGGTTTCGTTTTCACACTTACTTAACTCCGGCCGTCCGGTTAATATCTTCGTACGTGTTCAGGCTCACAATAACCCTGGTGCAAAAGCCGATGAAGATCCATTCCATAATTATCGCACGGAGTTGGGTTATCTTGGTATCAGTCATCGCCAGGCTGTTGTTACACAATGTTCTGCAGCACGTCACGAGCTATTGTTATCACATTTTAATACTGCCCTCAATGCGACACGTACCAGTTTACATTTAATTAATGTGGGCTTGCGTGAAGTCGGTGAGGATTCGGGGCTAAATGCCTGGTTAGTGGCTGGTGCTGCACTTGAAGGCCGTGCTCATCCATTTTTTGTTGTTGATCCGGGAGCAGGGGATTCGGCGGCTGAGCGTTTTGATTTTAGTGGAAATCCACAGCCTGAACGTGATTGGCCGCAGCAGCAGTTTACCTACAAGGATGAATCCGGTGAGGTGACTGAACTGGATCTTGATTTTACCTTTGCGGATTATGCTTTATTAATTCCAAGACTGCATCATCACTTTGCTATTGTGCCTGCTGAATGTGATTCGGAAGAGTTATTACCTATAGCTGAATATCTGGCACAACCTTATGAGGATGTTGATAATTTTGTGCCCTATATATGGGCAGTTAATAAAGACAATGACCTGCGTATGCTGGCGGTATCCAGGGCATTAATTCATGCCTGCCGTGACAGGCTGAATTTCTGGCATTCTCTACAGGAAATGTCCGGTGTTCGCAGTCGTTATATTGAAGAAGCAGAAGTACGCTTTAAATCAGATGCGGAAATGGAAGTGGCAAAGCAGGTCGCTCAGGCTAAAGCAGAATTTGATGAGGAGCTTGAACGGATTAAAACTGAAACTGCTGCAGAAGTTATGAGTCGTTTGACCGATATGCTTTTAGGTATGGATTTATCAGCTGGCAGAGCAGTTGTTCGTACGCAAAGCGTAGTTTCAGATGTAAAGCCAGAAGAGGTTGAACAAAGCTCTGATAAAGAGCCTGATGAAGTGATTGTTGAAGAGCCAGAAGAAAGTTTTGATGATCCGTGGATTGACTCACCTTTATGTACTACCTGTAATGACTGTACTGATATGAATCCGTTAATGTTTGTTTATAACGATACTAATCAGGCAATTATTGAAGATTTAAAAGCGGGAACCTACTTGCAGATGATTGAAGCTGCGGAGATTTGTCCTTCAAAGTGTATTCATCCTGGAAAGCCATGGGATGAGAGTGAGTCTGGCCTTGATGAACTGATTGAACGTGCAAAACCTTTTAATTAAGTGATCCTGAGCTTGTAACTATGAATTTTACTGAATTTATCACAGCGCCGATCATCATGACCAGCCTGGGGCTGCTCTTTGGTGTGATCCTTGCTGTGGCTTATCATTATCTGAAAGTGGATGAAGATCCCAGGATTGCTGAAACTGAAGAATTATTACCCGGCACAAATTGTGGTGCCTGTGGTGAACCTGGCTGTCTTCCGTTTGCGTTAAAACTGGTTGCAGGTGATGTCAGTCCCAGCGGTTGTACTGTGGCCTCAGAAGATGATATTGATGCTTTATCTGAATTTTTAGGTGTTGACGCAGGTGCTCAGGAAAAAATCATCGCTCGTTTGAAGTGTGCTGGTGGCAAGGGACAGGCTTTTCAGATTGCAGAATATCAGGGCTTTGAAGGTTGTCGTGCAGCTGCAGTGATTTCCGGAGGCGGCAAAGGTTGTTCATGGGGTTGTCTGGGGCTGGGCGATTGTGAAATAGCCTGTACTTTTGATGTTATTCATATGAATGATAATGGTCTGCCGGTTGTGGATACAGAGAATTGTACGGCCTGTTCTGATTGTGTTGATATTTGCCCAAAAAACCTTTTTGAATTACGCCCGCTGGCAGAAAAGCTTTATGTCCAGTGTAATATTCCATTGGAAGGAGAGTCGGTCATGGCTCTTTGCAGTGCCGGCTGCGATGCCTGTGGAAAATGTGTGGCCGATGCCCCGGTGGGTCTGATGGAAATGGTTAATGAATTACCGGTAGTAAATTATGCCTCAGGCTTATTTACTACGGATAAAACAACTCAAAAAGCAATTGATCGTTGTCCGACTGATGCTATTCAGTGGCTTGAAGGCAATCAGTTTGTTGAACTGAGCGATGAAGAGAAGCGTTTCATAGCTCGTAATCATAGCTCGTAATCATAGCTCGTAACTAAAGTATACAAACATACATATAAACCTGACAATTTAAAAATTTATGCTAAATCTAACAGAAACTGCAATTCGTCTATACCGCCAGATTTTTGGTTCGCCTGAGTTTGCAGGGCAACTTGCTGATGGTATTGAAACGGTGCTGGATGGCAATACTGCGATTGCAGTGACTGAAGCCTGTATGACTGAAGTCGCAGCTTTAGGCGGAGGTTTTATTGAACAGGGTGCAGCATTGGCCTGGTTATCAGAGCAGCAGCGGCTAAGCAATAATTTCTTCGGTGAATCGCTCAGTGTTCAATACGCAGATTCACCCAGAGGGGCTTTGGCTGCCGCCATGGGAGTGACCCTGTCAGGGCACCGCAGTACGGTCTTTCTTTGCGCACAGGATCTTTCAGCCTGTCAGGATCTACTCAAAACAGCAGTAGGTCGGCGTTTGTCTTTAGTCATTCATCTCGATAACCGTCTATCAAGCAGTCAGGCTAATAGCACCGGCAGTGGCCATGAAGCTCTGCATCAGGCAATGGACAGTGGTTGTTTTGTGCTATTTGCAGCCAATGTTCAGGAAGCCGTTGATTTCACCCTTATTGCTCGTCATGTTGCGGAACTGACACTGACACCGGGTATTGTGGTCATTGACGGTACTGAAACAGCTTTGGCTGCACAAAATGTCTGCCTGCCGTCTGCTGAAATGATCAAACAATTTATTGGTCGTGCAGATGATATGATTGATGCACCCTCTAATGCACAAAAACAGTTGTTTTCAGGCCAGAGAAAACGGCTTCATCGCTGGCATGATCTTGATACTCCCGTTTTACAGGGGGCCATGCAGACGCCCGAAGTGTACTCTTTAGGGCAGACTGCCGGTGATGTTTATTTTGAAGATCTGGTGGCAGCATCTCTCAAACAAAGCTTTAATACTTTTGCTCAACTGAGCAGCCGTAAATACGATTCTATATCTACTTTTGGCTTAAAAAAAGCAGATGTTATTTTTATTGCTCAGGGAAGTGCGATTGAAACGCTGAGAACTTTCAGCACCTGGTTAAAATCACTCAAGAAGTCAGATAAAAAGATCAATGCAGGTGTTATTGGCTTACATAGCTTACGTCCATTTGATAGTACTCAATTAGCTGATTTACTGAAAAAAAATAAATGCAGCTCGAATACTATTGTTGTATTGGAAAGAATGATAACTCCACTTGCTGATGATGCACCGCTGATGCGTGAAATTCGTGCGGCTGTACATAAAAAATTAACCGATAAATCCGCATTGAACAGTTTTCCTGATTTTCGTTCAATTATTTATGGGCTTGGAGGCGTGTCACTTAATCCTGAAGACTTATTAGTACTTGTTAAATCTATAAAAGCCGCCGCAGTATCATCTATAAAAACAGCCTCAACGCAGGCGAAGTATCTGGGTGTGCCTTTTGTTTCTTATGATGTTAAAGGTGCGCTCAGTAAAACCAAAGAACAACATCCCAAGCGTCAGGTGATGCTTGATACTCTGGAACGTTATTACCCGCAGATCAGTGAGCTTGGTATTAATGCTAAAGGTGAGTGTTTGCCTTTGTGTTCAGATGCGACGAACTCAATCAATTTTGCTATCAGTCACAGAGACGACGGACAGGAAAATTTTTCTTTTGCAATGGATCTGTCAGCCACTCTTTATGCTTTAAAAGGCGGCTATATTCGCAGCTCGGCTGCCTCGTCCTGGGAACAGTGGGCAAAACGACAAACTGACTATGTGACCCATGCTGAAAGTCCTTATAATGCAGGCTGTACCAGTCTGGTTAATTTCTTTATAGTGTTGTCAGCAGATGAAACATCGCTGTTAGATGCCTGTCATAAGCTGGCTGAAAACGGAGTGCTGATATTTAATGGTGAGCGACTGGATTCTTATTTGTCAAACGCTGTGCGTCAGACTTGTCTTGAGTTGATTTCTCAGAAAAATATTCAGGTGTATAAAGTTGATGCATCTCAAATAGTAGCTTCTGCTGAAGGATCAGAGAGCAATACTGAAAGTTGCAATATTAGTTATAGTCAATTGCAATGGGAACAGAACCTGGCGACATTGACGGCTGTACTGCTGAACAAAAACCGATTAAATTTAAAGCTTCGTAAAGTAATTGCACTGCGTGAATCTTTAATTAATACAAATACCACAGAACATAGCAATACTTTAACCGAATTATTTAAAGAAACTCTCAATAGTGTGGTCGAAGAAAGTGACCAACATAAGAATGCGGCACTAAATCCCTCCCTATCTTCCAGTTCAGTTTCCATGAATTCAGCGGCTAATAATCAACCCACATTGTCTGAAGTCTCAGAGATGGTAAAAAATATGGGACAGGCAACTGAATCCTATGATAATTTACCTCGGTTCTGGGATCAGGTGGGGATTTTAGAACAGGCGGGTGAATCCAGTCAGCTGACCGTTGATCCCTATCTTGCAACGGGTACGGTTCCTTCTCTAACGGCAACATTTAATGATATGACTCATCACCGTCATGAACTCAATGATTGCCATGCCAAAGTGCCCGTTTTTCAGCCTGAAGAATGTTCAGCCTGTGGGATCTGCTGGTCGAACTGTCCGGATAGTGCAATTGCAGTGGTGGCACTAACGCCCAAATCACTGATTGAAACCGGTATAAAAATGACTGGGGCTGATGTGGTGCGTCAGGTGTCAGGGAAACTGGCTTCTCGTATAGCAAAGCGTTGTCGTAATAATGAAATTGAAGCTCACAATGCTGGTGAATTAGTCAGTGATGCCTTTGATTGGCTGCAAGCAAAATCCGGTTTGCCTGAAGAACGACTCAATGCAATTGAGACTGATTTTGAAAAACTACACATGTCGATTGCTGATCTGCCCGTTGTCATGAGTGATGCCTTGTTTTATTCGCAGGAAAAGAAACAAAATGATAGCGGTGAACTCTTTAGTCTGGTTATAAATCCCGATAGTTGTAAGGGCTGTGGTCTTTGTGTTGAACTTTGTGGATCATCTGCACTCATTGAAGCAAATGAAGAATTATCCAGCCAGAACTATCAATTAAAGCAGCAATGGAAGATCTGGCAGCAAACACCGGATACTTCATCTGCCACCATAGAGCGCTTGCTGGAGGAGTCTGAACAGGAAGAAACAATGGCTGCTGGTGCTGCCTTAATGATGTCCCGGCATAATGCTTTTGCATTATCCGGAGGCGATCAGGCTGAACTGGCATCCGGTGAAAAAATTGCTATGCGGCAATTATTAAGTGCTGCTGAATATCATCAGCAGCCGTTGTTATATCAGTTTATCGCTATGCTTGACTGCTTGCGTGATGAGTTAAAACAGGAAATAAACAGTTCATTAGCAGAAGCTTTGCCTACTGATAATCTAACTTATCTGTCAGAAAAATTATCTGATGTTAAAACTCGTCAGGTGGATTTAAATTCGCTGTTAGAAGACTCATCTCAGATCATGGATAGCGCTGCGATTGATGCCGTTAGAACCCATGAGCTGGTACAGTTAGTTTTACAGCTTAATGAATTGCACTGGAAACTCTCTGAAGGCTCTTATGGTATGGGTCGTTCACGATATAGCCTGTGTATTACTTCAAGTTCGATTGCCTCCTGGGCTGGAACATTCCCCAATAATCCATTCCATGTGCCGGTGAATATTGATGTCACTGGAGAAAGTGCACAGCTTGCAGCGGGTCTTATTCAGGGACAGATTAATGATATCTTATCAGCAGTGAGTCTGATGCGTCAGGCTACGGCAATGGTTGATTCCCGATATGCAAAAGAAACTGAAAAGCGGGAACATCTGAATTGGTGCGACCTGACAGATGAAGAACAACATTTATGCCCACCTTTATTTTTAGTGGGTGGTGATGATTTGCTAGGCACTCATGGCTTCTCTCAAATTGCACTTTTATTAAACTCAGATTATCCAATTAAGATTGTTGTTTTTCATGAACTGGATGCTGGTCTGGTGACCAAAGGCCTGCATGAGTATAAGCTTAATCGTCGCTTTGATTCCAGAAGTAATCTGGCCATGATGGCCATGTCTCAGCGAAATGCTTATGTGGCACAAACCTCTATTGCTGATAATAACCATTTTCAGCGTAGTGTTCATGAGTTGCTTGATAACAATAATGCCGGGCTCCTTTGTATTCATACACCCAGTCCTCAACGTCATGGTTTTGCTGCGACACAAACATTAAAGCAGGCACAACTTGCTGTTAACAGCGGTATGTTTCCTTTATTTCGATATAACCCGCAAAAAGAAGGTGTGTTTGGCTCAAGACTGAGTTTGTACAATAAGTCTCAAGAGAATGAAGAGAATAAACTAACGCCTGTTCAATGGGCTGTCAATGAAACACGTTTTCAATCTCATTTTTCTAAACTGGCACCCGGTGATGCTTCTCCGATAGAACTATCCGACTGGCTGAATCTCTCCATAGCGGAGCAAAAGAAAAAAACACCCTTTGTGTTTTTATCTGATCCGGATGGTGAAAAAATTAAAATGGTAGTCAGCAACGAATTTGCTTTAATGGTGGCTGACCAACAAAGTGCCTGGCAAACATTATTGGAACTGGCTGGTATAGTGACGCCCTTTACTGATCATGTTGAGCAATGTGTGGAACAGCGGTTACGTTCTGAGCATCAGGCGGCTCTGGATGCTTTGCAGGCTGATTATGATGCAAAAGTTGCCCGGATTAATGCCAATTATCAGGCTGAGACTCATACTAAAATACGCAATCAGTTATTAGGCCTTGCTGGTTATGATGCAGCCAATATACGCGAGCAGTAATTAATGTCTAAATTATTTTCATTAAGCAGTCTGTTTTCTTTACCTTTTGCCTTAAACAGAAGTTTCTCGCACGGAGTACATCCGCCGCACCATAAAGATCAGACTGCAGATTTGCCGATTCAGCGAGTTCCCTTTGTGAGCCGATATATTATGCCCCTTGGACAGCATATCGGAGTACCTGCTGAAGCGGTTGTGAAAACAGGCGATCTGGTTAAGCGTGGCGAACTCATTGCCCGGCCTAAGGGGTTTATTTCTACCGCTTTACACAGTCCTGTGACCGGTAAAATATCTGCTATTGGTATGCATCGTTATGTTGATGGGTCATTCAGACAGGCTATAGAAATTGAGGCAGATCCTTATGCGACTCAGCAGTTTGTTCAGAGCAAAAAAAATAGCCTCAATGTTGAGGATATGAGTTCTGAGCAATTCATTGATGCAGTGCAGATGTCGGGCATTGTTGGTCTGGGTGGTGCTGCATTTCCCAGCCATGTGAAATATTCGATCCCAGATGAACAAAGGATCACAGATTTACTGGTCAATGGGGCAGAGTGTGAACCCTACTTAACTAATGATCACCGCCTGATGGTTGAGCGTCCGGAAGTGGTGCTGCGTGGTTGTATGATCCTGCGTAAGCAGCTGGGCGCGAAGCGAGTGGCAATCGGCGTTGAAAAAAATAAACCTGAATCCATCAGTCAGTTAAAAAAATATCTGACTGCTGAGATGGCTATTGATATTGTGCCCCTGGAAGTAAAATACCCGCAGGGTGCTGAAAAAATGCTGATAAAAAGCATTTATAATAAAGAACTTCCAGCAGGCAAATTACCCCGCGATATCGGTATAGCAGTAAATAATGTCGGTACTATTGTTGCACTGGCTGATTATTTTGATCATGGTATGCCGCTGATTGAGCGAATTGTGACCCTTGCCGGTCCAGGTGTCCATGAACCGGCAAATTTAATTGTCCCCATTGGTACCCCCATCCGGGATGTTCTGGATTTTGCCGGAGGACTGAAAGAACAGACACGGGAAGTTATCAGCGGTGGGCCTATGATGGGCAGTCCGATTGCTGATTTAGATGCACCGATATTAAAAGGCACATCTGGTATTCTGGCTTTTACGGAAAATGAAACTTCAGGCCCGCCGGAATACCCCTGTATTCGTTGTGCCCGATGTCTTGAAGCCTGTCCTTACTTTCTTAATCCTTCACGGTTGGCTTTATTGGGTAAGGCCAGGCTGTTTGAAGATATGCAGGATAAATATAATGTGATGGATTGTGTCGAGTGCGGAGCCTGTACTTATGCTTGCCCTTCAAATATTCCTATTGTTCAGCATATACGTACAGCAAAAGATAATTTGAGAAACAGAAAGGTTGAATCCTAAGCTTTTAACGATAAATAATGATGAATAATAAAGATCCTAAATTACTATTACAGTCAGCGCCTTTATTGCGTCAGGAACTGACCACACCAGCCGCAATGAAAGATGTGTGGATTGCATTATTACCAGCGACAGCAGCAGCTTTATGGTTTTTTGGACTGGGAGCTTTGCTGATACTTATCACGTCAATTGCCGGCGCAGTTTTAACTGAATGGGTTTTTACTGATAAAGACAAAAGACGCTTTGCAATGAGTGATACCAGTGCTGGTTTAACGGGTTTGCTGCTCGGTTTAACCTTGCCCCCTGGTCTGCCTCTGTGGATGGCATTTCTGGGTGGCTCAGTGAGTATAGGACTGGGTAAAGTGATCTGGGGCGGTCTGGGCAGCAACCTTTTTAATCCTGCGTTACTGGGACGTGCTTTTCTGCTGGGTACTTTCCCCATTGCTATGACAACCTGGGGAGCTGCTGGCGGCCCGGGAGATTTTTTTCAAATTCACAGTAGTAATCTGGCCTGGCCTTTTATGCAGGGACAATATGATGCACTGAGTACTGCAACCCCCCTGGGCTTGATGAAGTTTGAGCATGAAACCACAGCTCTGAGCTCTTTATTTCTAGGCAATACTGCTGGCTCGATAGGTGAGACCAGCAGTCTGTTATTATTATTCGGCGGGGTATTTCTGTTATTTCGTCGAGGCATTGAATGGCGAATTCCGGCAGCTATTTTCCTTACGGCATCTCTATTTTCACTGGCCATGTTACTGATTAACGGGGCGGATTCTAATTATCCTTCACCACTATTTACGCTGTTTTCTGGTGGTTTGCTGCTGGGCACCTTTTTTATGGCTACTGATCCGGTGACATCTCCTTTAACACCAAAGGGTTGCTGGATATTCGGTATTGGTATCGGCTTTCTGGTTGTATTGATTCGCTTGTATGGCGGCTTACCGGAAGGCATGCTCTACGCCATACTATTGATGAATGCTGCAACACCGTTAATTGATCGTTATACTCAACCTAAAATATTTGGTCGCAAGAGTTAAAAACTAAATGACTGATAAACACGATAAGACAAAAGCAAGTTCAATAGTGACTCAGGAACCCAGCAGTACCCGTTTAATTGTTTCTATGGCGGTGGCCGGCTTTATTTCCGGTATCATTATCATTGCCATTTATATGCTGACTTTTGAGACCATTAAAGAAAATAAGGCAAGAGAACTGCGTGAGGCCGTATTCAAGGTGCTTCCTGATGTTAGTTTTATGCAAAAATTACATTTTATAGATAATAAATTGATAGTGGTTAAAGCTGAAGGCATGGATGATGAAATGATCTTTGCTGGATATGATCCGCAAAGAAAGTTTATTGGCTATGCCATTCAGGGCAAGGGACCGGGCTTTCAGGATACCATTCATGTATTATTTGGTTATTTGTCATCGAAGCAAAATGTCGTTGGTATGGAAATTCTCGATAGTCGGGAAACGCCGGGATTGGGTGATAAGATTTTTAAGGATATGGATTTTGTGGGTGAATTTAGTAATTTGCCGATCAGCAAAGATATCAAAGCGGTAAAAAAAGGCAAAAAGACTCAGGAAAATGAAATTGATGCCATTACCGGTGCAACTATTTCCTCCAAGGCTGTGGTTCGAATTATTAATAAAGCCTTTAATAAATGGTCACCACGTCTGCCTCAGCAGGGCAGTGAGCCTGTGTTAGAAAAACAAGATAACCAATAGCGGATAAAGTACTATGGCAACAGATAGCAGTGCATATGAGGAAATGATCAAAGGCCTGTGGCGGGATAATCCCGTTTTTGTTCAGGTTCTTGGGATGTGTCCGATGTTGGCAGTGACTAACTCAGCAATTAATGCCGTGGTTATGGGGCTGGCTACTTTTTTTGTTCTGGTGGGCTCAAGTTTTCTGGTTTCAAGCTTTAAACAATGGATCCCCAAACAAGTTCGTATTTCTCTTTATATTATTATTATTGCTACCTTTGTGACGGTCGTTGATTATAGTTTATTGGCTCTGTTGCCGGCTATTCATAAGGAACTGGGTGCTTTTATCCCTTTAATTGTGGCTAATTGTATGATCCTTGGACGTCAGGAAGCGTTTGCCTCTAAACATAATGTTAAGTATGCCGTTATGGATGCAGTGGGTATGTCAGGTGGATTTATGATTGCCTTGTTTGCTCTGGGTTCGGTTCGTGAAATATTAGGTGTGGGTGCTTTTTTTGGTATTGATCTCTTTGGCACAAACTTTGAATCCTGGGTGATTATGATCTTACCACCCGGTGGTTTCTTAACTTTAGGATTACTTTTATTGTTCTTTAACTGGTTTACTGAACGTCGCAGAGAATTCTTACTTAAAGTGGCTGAATCAGACCGCATGGCTTATGTTGATGGAGACAAGTAATGGATGACTTACTCTGGATCTTTATCAGCACCTTACTGGTTAATAATTTTGTACTTGCCTATTTTCTTGGGCTATGTCCTTTTCTGGGCGTTTCCGGACAGCTGGAGACCTCATTTCGTCTTGGTTTAGCTACGACATTTGTTTTAGTGATAACGGCCTTATGCGCCTGGATATTGAATACTTATGTATTGATTTATGCACCCTATTTACGCTTGATCAGTTTTATTGTGGTGATTGCCAGTACAGTACAGTTTATTGAAATGAGTATCAAAAAACTCAGTCCGAGTTTGTTTAAATCTCTGGGGATTTTCCTGCCGTTAATCACCACAAACTGTGCAATTTTAGGTCTGGCCATTTTTGCAACTAACCGGGGTTATGGTCTGGTTGAAGGTTTAACTTTTGCATTAGGTGCGGGGGCTGGTTTTACTCTGGCAATGGTTCTGATGGCGGGCATTCGGGAAGAAACTGAAATAAATGATGTCCCGGCTTTAATTCGAGGTACTGCATTTAATCTAATCATTGCCGGAATTTTATCAATGGCCTTTATGGGCTTTGCCGGACTCTTTAGTTCCACCTAGATCTGTATAAATGTTTATTGAACTAATTTTTGATTATTAAGAAGGGAGGGCTATTAAATGCTGACACATCTTTTAAGTTTACTGGCTCTGCCATTATTATGTGTACTCTGGGTTGTTTTTCAGGGCTGGCTGGCGAAACAAGATCCTGATTATAGAGGTTATAAAGCTGGTTGTGGTGGATGCACACGTTCCTGTGGTGAACACGATGTTGAAGATTGCAGCGCGGAAATCGCGGATGGCAAAGTAAAAAAAGTAACCTATGTTGATGCCTCATCGTTATTATCTAATAAAAAATAATCCACCGTGTACTAAGATGTAATAAGTCTATACCTTGCTATTTCAATAAATGAATTTCTCTGGCAGTTTGCTCTCCAATGATGACCTGATTGAGAGAATGAGGGATTTCGCTATTGTTATCACTTAGAGGGATCCGTCCTCCCATGACTTCTGCAAATACCTGGGGATAAAGAGGCTCACGTTCAGGCTCAGCATAACCATAAGGGTAGATGGGCTGATTATCTGATAAATTATACTTATCAGTAGCACCCAGAGTATGTAAAAGTTCATGAGTGATAACAAACTGATTAGTCTGATTTTGTCTTCTATGGGCAAAAAGGTTGATGATGGCAATATGTCCTTTTTCCATGCCCGTTGAATGTCTGACTTCAGGGGTGGTTTGTGGATCATAATAAAGTGCAAACACCTGTATCTCAGGTTTAGGCCCCTGATATTCATCTCGTTGAAAAGCCCAGTAGCGTAATTTTAAACTCCAGAGAATGACTTGAAAAATATTACCTCTTTCCGGGGGATGTGGCGGGTGCTGACTGATTGGCTGGGAAATGGCTATATTGATAGGATCGTTTAATATAATGCCATAATTTTCTAATTCTTCAACAAAAAAGGGTTTGATTGCACTGAAGTTATCTTCATCAATATTTTGAATGTATTTTTCTGCCACCTCACTCTGATCACCATTTATGGGATAGATAACAACTCTTAAACTATGAGCCCAATCGGTTGCTCGTCTGTCTGTTGCCCAATTGCCCAGGGCAACAATGAGCAATATTAACAATAAAATAGCTACTCTGAGTTGTTTATTTAAAATCACAATAAGTTCCCTGTTGCTTATTAGTTAACTGTGACTGATCAGGATTTATTACTGAGTATATCAACGGCTTTAGTGACAACCATATCCGATGTGACATTAAGGGAGGTTCGTGCCATATCAAGGATCCGGTCAACAGCAACAATTAAAGCTAAATATTCAACCGATAGACCAACTTCATGTAAAATAACCACCATCATAACCAGAGATGCACTTGGCAGGGCTGCGACACCAACACTTAGGGCAACAACAGTAATACCCAGTAGCAACTGATCACCAAAGCCCAAAACTACGCCGGATAAATTAGCAATATACATAACTGCAATGGTTAGATAAGCTGCAGTGCCATCCATTGAAACCGTTGCACCCAAAGGTAATACGAATGCAGCACTTTCTTTACGAACGCCGCCTTTTTCCTGTATAACCTTCATACTAACAGGTAGGGTTGCTGCACTGGATGCTGTTGAAAAAGCCATAAGTGGGACTTCTTTTATGTCCTTTAAATATTTATAGGGATTAATTTTAGTTAGACTGGCTAATATGAAGGGTAGAGTGATTAAACCATGAATAAATAATACCAGAAGAACCACAAGTATGTATTTCCACAGACCAATAATAACATCAATACCCTGCTCTGCAACGACATAACTGATTAAACTAAAGACACCAACAGGTGTTAATTTAATCACCCATTCTGCAATTTTTAACATAGCATTGCTGACGGCAGTAGCAAAATTCAGCAGTATGCCATGTTCTTTTTTATCCATATATAAAGTGGCGATACCTAAAAGAACACCAAAAACAATGACCTTCATTAAATCGCCGGTTGCCAAAGCCTGAAAAATATTTGTAGGAATAAAACTTAGAACCATAGAACTTGCTGAAATATCATCAATTTCTGAGGCTTTATCATAGCTCAGTCCCTGTACTGAAACCACTTCCCCAATATTGAAAATATTCATTACAATAATGGCTAAAAAGACAGAGAGAGCAGTGGTGAACAAGTAGAGCATAATGGTTTTTAAGCCGATATTTTTTAATTGTTCCAAAGTACCAAGGCCTGAAACTGCGGCAAAAATAGAAGCAAAAACTAAGGGGACAACCAGCATTTTAAGCAGACTGACAAATGCAGAGCCGATAATTTTCTGCTGTAAGGCTATTTCTGGCAAAACAATACCAAAAGTAATCCCCAGTACAATACCGAGCACAACTAGTTTATTAAGTGATGAATGCCGTTTTATCAATTGGAACATATTGAATCCCGTTCTTGTGTTTATTAGTTTGGAATTAGAATTTTTTGGTATTTCAGAATACCATTCAGACTATTAAAAGTATCCTGAATAAAGCCGGGCACTTGCTTTTTGTCAGTCCCTGAACTTTAATCTTTTGATGTTCTGATGCCATATCCTAACAGGTCTCTACAATTACAGGCACCGTTTTTTGCTAAAAGCTCTGAGTCAGGTATTGAATTTTTTGAATTGCTATTTTACTGCTTTTGATTCAGACGTCCAGACTGACTTCCTTGTTGATATTTACTCAGGTTTAAGCTGTACTATTACCTATAATAACTTAAATTATATCTGAGGTAGAGCAGTACCTGAATTTTAATGCTATGTAATTAATTTTTATGGCATTTTGTTGCAGTTTCCTGTAAGCTACACGGCCTGTTTGAGGGGGTGACTAACACCTCTTCGAGTTTATTGTGATTAATTTATTAAGAGAATTTTATGAGTTTTACCTCACTTGGCCTATCAGCCCCAATCCTTGATGCTATTGCTGAACAAGGTTATGACACACCGTCACCTATCCAGTCTCAGGCTATTCCTGCTGTTTTGCAGGGTAAAGATGTTATGGCTGCTGCTCAGACCGGTACAGGTAAAACTGCCGGCTTTACCTTGCCGATTCTGGAACTTCTGTCTAAAGGGCAACGTGCACAGGCAAATCAGGCTCGAACCCTGATATTGACACCGACTCGAGAATTAGCGGCACAGGTTGAAAAAAGTGTGGAAACCTATGGTAAAAACCTGCCTTTACGTTCAACTGTTGTCTTTGGCGGGGTTAAAATTAATCCACAAATGATAAAGCTTAGAAAGGGTGTGGATATTCTTGTTGCTACACCGGGGCGTTTGCTGGATCTTTATAATCAAAATGCAGTCCGATTTAACAACCTTGAAGTCCTGGTTCTTGATGAGGCAGATAGAATGCTGGATATGGGATTTATCCATGATATTCGCAAAATAATCTCTTATTTACCAAAGCAACGCCAGAACCTGATGTTTTCAGCAACTTTTTCAAATGATATTAGAAATCTTGCCAAGGGAATGGTGCATAATCCTGTTGAGATTTCAGTCAGCCCCAGAAATACCACCGTAGAATCTGTTAAACAGTGGATTTGTCCAGTAGATAAAAAACAAAAATCTGCTTTGTTGATGCACTTGATCAGCCAGAACCAATGGCAGCAGGTACTGGTTTTTAGTAAGACAAAACATGGAGCTAACCGATTAGCTAAATACCTGGAAAACTATGGTATCCATTCGGCGGCCATTCATGGTAATAAAAGCCAGGGGGCACGCACCAAGGCTCTGGCAAATTTTAAAAGAGGTGCTGTTCAGGTTCTGGTGGCAACAGATATTGCAGCCCGTGGACTGGATATTGATCAATTGCCTCATGTTGTTAATTTTGACTTACCCAATGTCCCGGAGGACTATGTCCATCGTATTGGTCGTACTGGTCGTGCGGGTGCAACGGGTGAAGCAATTTCTCTGGTCAGTGCCGATGAGTTTAAGTTACTGTCTGATATTGAACGCCTGATTCAGCAATTGTTGCCGCGGGAATATGTCGAAGGTTTTGATCCAGTACATGATTTACCTGTTTCAACATTACGTCAACCTGCTAAGCATAATAAGCCCAAAAAACCAAAAAATAAAAAATATGGGCATCAGGATGGTCAACGTTCGGGTGAAAATGCCCGTGGACATAAACCTGCAGGTAAGAACAAAACACGCGGTTCTTCTACAGCACGAAAAAGAGATGGTCAGAGCAATAAAGCAGGAAGTCAGTCTAAAAAACAAAACTATTATCGTCAGGGTTAATATTTAATTAAAAGAAATGAAAAGTCTTTACAATGCTGAATGACTCATGCACGCTTTTTATTTCTCTGTTAATTCGATATTCAAAACCTGGCATTTATAATTATTTTACAACAGGTTCTCATTATAGATAAAGGGCAATAAAATGGATTCTGAACAAGAAATAACTGCGGACTTGTTGTTTAGCCTGGGGAACTGGTTAAAACCTTATATGGAATTAGTGGGTGAAAACCTCTATTTACAAGCCTTTATTATCTTGTTCATTTCTATCAGCCTTGCCAAGCTGAGTAGTTTTATTATTACCCGCATTGTTTTACGTTTTGCTCTCAATACAAAAACAGATCTGGATAATAAAATTATTGCTGTTCTTCAGGCACCCATATTTTATACAGTGATCCTCCTCGGTACAGGTGCTGCTATTAACTGGCTTGATTTACCTCCCCGTGTGCATGATATAACTGTATCACTGGTTGCAACCATCAGTATTTTAATATGGGGGCTGTTTTTTATACGATTTTTTCGGATTATAATTATTTCTCTGGCTTATCGTAAAAATGTTCACTCTCTTATCAGAATCGAAACACTTCCTTTATTTCTTAATATCTCCATAGTCATTATTTCTGCTCTAGCCATTTATATGGTTTTCCAGGCATGGGATATTGATATGACAGCCTGGCTGGCATCTGCAGGAATTATAGGTATTGCAGTAGGTTTTGCGGCTAAAGATACTTTGGCCAATTTATTTTCTGGTGTCTTTATTATGGTGGACACACCCTATAAGATTGGTGATTTTATTGTTTTAGATTCAGGAGAAAGAGGGGAGATCACTCATATTGGTATTCGCAGTACTCGTATGCTAACCCGGGATGATGTCGAAGTTACTGTTCCAAATTCTATAATGGGCAATACTAAAATTTTTAATGAATCAGGCGGCCCGCATAAAAAATATCGAATTCGCATTAAAGTTTCAGTTGCTTACGGCAGTGATATCGACCAGGTTCGTAAAGTTTTAATGGCTGTTGCTTCAGTGCAGCCAGACATTTGTCGCATACCTGAACCAAGAGTCCGTTTTCGAGAACTTGGTGACTCAGGCTTGCATTTTGAACTATTGTGCTGGATTGATGAACCAGTGCTACGCGGCCGTTCTATCGATGCGATGAATGAACTGGTTTACAAACAGTTTCTGCTCGATGGCATAGAAATCCCCTTTAATAAACAAGATATTTATATTAAAGATTTCCCTTCTTCTATTATTAACAAAGAATAAACATTGAAAAATAAATGATTTTTTAAGCATTTATTACATACTTTGTTTATTGTAATTTTCAAGTACTGGTTAATTGTTTTTTTAACTTTAACTTTAACTTTAAATTTTACCAAGAAAAATTATGATCTGATAAACCAATAGTGTGATGCGGATGACGACAAATATCCAGGATATTTTTAAAAAAATAGTGATAACTATCAACTTTATTATAAATAAGTAACCTTTAAAACACCTTGTATTTAAGAATAATAATTAATAAAATCAGTCTATTATGTAAAATCTTGCATAAAATAGAGACTTCTGGAATTAATTCAAAACATCCACAATTTGAAGATTCTGGCTATTAATCTGAAGGTAGTTCAAGAAAACCACCAAGGGTACGACTTATAATCGTGCCCTTTTTCTTTGCCTGAAAGACATATAAAGCTCATTCTAATCTGGCAACAAATATGAGGAATGTCGGAGGTAAAGTGTAATCAAAATCTGATACAAAGAAATTTTTCAATTTGATATAATTGATTTTGGGAAAATAAAAGGATAATAATTCTCACTATCATTTGTAAATCTGTGCGAAAATGCAGCTCTAACTGTTAGGTTAAAATTTGTATTGTGAAATCATATGTTTAAAATTCTATTTTTAGTGGGGGCTGTCTCTACGATGGTCATTGCTCAGTGTTTTTTTATATATAATATTGGCAATGGGGGAGCTGATTATTTCTTAAATGTTTGGCATTCCTTTAATATTGATCAAGATAATTATTCAAAATTTGTATTTTCAACAATAAAAGTTTGGTGGGCTTTACCAATAATATGCACATTAGGATTAGCTATATCACTTTATTTCTCGATTAAAAAGTTAGCATTTCTAACTTTTACATTTACTTTTTTAGGCACGATTGCACTATACTGGTCGGCGTATGCACCGGGACTAATGATAAAAATCTGACAGCAGAAACTTGCTCGGTGATCCGGACATTATTTTTAAATAATGGAATATTATGGATATATCGGCATTATTAATAGGTTTGGCTGTAGAGATAGTTGTAGACACCGAAATAGTTGTAGACACCCAGCAAATGCTAGGAATGAACTTATGGTTGTCCTGCAATACAGTCCCATAGGTACTGATCAACATGTGACACTATATTTTAATCAGTCAATATTAAGTAAAATCAATATAAGATGTACTAAAACTATCTAACGAGCGCTTGGTTTGTATTACAGGGACTTCGCAAATGCTGAAAGGATGAAAATTGAAGGATCTAGAAAAATTACTTTTATGGTTTATACCGCTTTTTATACTTGAATATATTGTAAATACAAGCCTGTCATGGTTGTTAACAGAGTATACTGGTGCATTTATTGACAACAAATCTCAATTATTTAAAGAAAATAATATCGATTTACAAAAAGTCATTATAATATTGTCAGCTATAAAGCCTTTACTTGCATTTGCTACAAAAATAGCAGTAGCTATTTGGCTGTTTCTTGTTGCAAAAAAACATGGTGCAAAACCGTTTTTATGGGCATTTTTCGGTGCTGTAACAGGCGTAGTATCAATAGCAATATTTTATGCCGTTTTAATTTTTGAAAAACAAGAGTTATCCGAAAAGAAACAATCAAGTCCACCCAGTGTGCTGAGCTAAACCGGTAAGAAATTGGAGCTGAAAGCTCTCTGTCCTGTAATACACATCAACCTGAGTATTTTATACGTCGTTTCAATTTTCTACACGGCATATAAAATGTGCCGGTTATACTAAACGTTATTTTAATAGGAGTAAAAAATGAAAAAATTATTGTTTATAATATTTCTTATGGTGTCTGTACCTGCTTTCTCAGATGGAGAAACCCCTCTAGATATCCTGAAAGAATATGATATAACTATAATAAATGCCAAAAGTATCAAAGAAGTATTTAAGTTTTTCTCTCAAGAAAGAATAGAAAAAATAAATAAAAAATTAAAAAGAGGTGGTGATGCAGATGAGATGATGTTGGTATCTTTGCAAGGTTTTGCCCTTGAACGGAAGAGGAAAGGAAAAATAATACGAAATGAGAAAATTAATAATCAAACAGTAATTGTGGAAGTTAGAATAAGTAAAAAATTTAGGCATATTATTACTTTTATCAAAGAAAATGGAGATTGGAAAATTGATAAGGGTTCATATAAATTTGGTTGATCCTCAGTTAATAGTTGTGGCATCCATCAAATGTAAGGACTGAAGTTGTGGTTATTCTGTAATGCTGCTGTCTGGTGTCTTAAGAAGGTAGTTGTAGGCACCCATCAAATGGTAGGAATGAAACTGTGGTTTATCCTGTAATACATTTCAAACATAAAAAATATATTTGAGGTAATGGTGACTAAAAATATAAAAGATGAAGCTTCGATATCTATTGAAGGGCCATATTCAGAAATTGATCTTAAAAAATTAGAAAAATATAAAAAAATTGAAACGCTTCGTCTGACAAAACAAAAAAACTTAACAATAAAAATAGCTAGTGGGCTATCTTCTCTACAATCACTTCGACAGTTATTTCTCTGGAGTTCAGTCAATCGAACTGCCATGCGGCATGTAATTCCTATACCTGATTTAGAAATTTTAGATATTCTGGCCCTTCAACATCCAGGTAAGTTGGTGAATTTTTCAGAAGCAATTACTCTAAAGGAGTTTAGATGCAATAACTATATGACTGAGGCGGATCTGTTTGAAGTAGCGAAGTTACCTAAAGTGCAAGAAATTGGAGCGCAAAATGCTTCTTTAAGCAAGCAAGCTTTAGTATCTTTACTTAAATTACCAAATCTTATAAAACTTGACCTTGAAGCAACAGAATTTTCTGACAAGATGGCAACAATCATGTCAAAATCAAATGCAATCAAAGAGCTGAGTATAGGTGCAAGTAAATTGACTTCCAAAGGTCTTGAAAAAATATCTGAAATGTCACAATTGGAATCACTTGATATTTGGGCTACAGATATCTATGAAAAAGATCTGGAGTTGCTTTTAAAATTACCTAATCTCAAATACTTGTCTTTGGGTGGATATGAAGATCAAACTCGCCTAACATCAAAAGGAATACTACCTCGCTTAAATGACTTAACATCACTTAAGAGTCTTTGGCTAGATGGTGTTATATTGAGTGAGGCTGAAAAAATCAGCTTAGAAAATAAATATGAATATTTTAGAAATTAATGAGCTTAAATAGAAATAAGAATAAGTTAATTAAGGACATATATTAATTGATAGTTAATAGAAAAAAGGTGTGAAATGGAGATGGCGCAAGAAAACCACCAAGGGTGCGATTTTAAATCGTGCCCTTTTTTTCCTGAAAAAATATAAAACTCATTCTAATCGGGCAATAAATATGGGTAATATCGGAATATAAGGTGTAATCAAAATCTGATACAAAGAATTTTCCTGATTTGTTATAGTTGATAACGGTAAGAAGATGATATTAATAATCACTTAGAAAAGCAACATAAAGAATTATTAATATGTCTATACGGAAAAAAAGTTTTCTATATAGTAACTGTAACATCATGAGGCATGCATGAATTTTGAAGATAGACCCTATCTGAGGGAAATTCAATTAAAAAGAGATGATATTAATAGTTTTGAGGACTATCCTTTTTCTATTCCTGCGGTAAAAGAGTTAGATTATTTAGAATTTCACCCTGATGTTACGTTCTTTGTTGGTGAAAATGGTACAGGAAAATCAACACTTGTTGAAGCAATTGCAATTTCTCAAGGGTTCAACCCTGAAGGTGGAACAAAGCAGTCTACGTTTTTTACAAGTAGAACTCATTCTGATTTGCACCAATATTTAAAGACAATAAAAAGTTTTAAACAGCCTAAAGATGGATATTTTCTTCGTGCTGAAAGCTTTTATAATCTTGCAACACTAATGGACGAGACTGGTTATCTTGGAGGTTATGGTGGAAAATCACTTCACCAGCAGTCTCATGGAGAATCGTTCATGGCAACATTAGTTAATAAGCTTCGTGGAAATGGACTTTATATTATGGATGAGCCAGAAGCAGCACTTTCTCCTGCCAGGCAAATGGCTGCCATTTCGGCAATTCATCAATTGGTAGAGGATAACTCTCAATTTATTATTGCCACACATTCTCCAATTTTATTAGCTTATCCAAGATCAAAAATATATCAGTTTTCTGAGACTGGAATTTATGAAGTATCCTATGAAGATACGGAGCATTACTCTATTACAAAAGATTTTTTAAATCGTCATGAACAAATGTTAAAAATATTAATGGAAGAGTGATCAATATTAAGAAATGGATAGTTGGGGGTGCTTTTTTATATTAGTGTCAGGTCATAATAACGTTATTTGAAGAAGAATTATAACTAAAAATAGTAGTGTAAATTTTCTAGATGATGTATTTTATATTTTCACAAGTGGTGGAATTATGATAGAAGAAATTTACGGAACTAAATCGCCTGGAAAATACTCTATAATAAATATGAGATAATGAATAATAAATTATTAAGGATAAATTTTCGTGTATTTTAAAAAAGCTCTTTTTAACTGCACTTTATACTCTTTCAGATGTTTTTTATTGCTGAGCTTATTATTGTCAGGTGTACTGACTTCATTTACAGCAACTGCATTAGAACGGGTATCTGTCAATTTAACTGGTGGTGCAGTGATCACCGGTGAATTAATTCAGAAAAAGTCAGAACGTTTAATTATTGATGTTGGCTATACCATTCTGACTATTCCCATGAATGAAGTGAATAAGCTGCAGTATAATAATGCAAAACAAATTTCCAGCATTGATAAAGGTTTATATACGATTGCAAAAAATCAGCAAGAATCTTCTATTGAAGAAAATATTAAAAACAATGCAGAATCAGTGATTAGAGTCCGAACTCCAGTAGGTCTTGGTTCAGGTTTTATTATCCATCCCGATGGTTATGTGGTGACAAACTATCATGTAATTGACCAGGAAACCCAGTTAACCATCACCCTGTTTAAAAAAGAAGCAAAAGGTATTCATAAAATTATTTTTAATAATATTCGTATTGTGGCTCTTGACCCCTATGCTGATCTGGCTTTGTTAAAAATAGAAGATGTAGGGCAGCATAAACTCAAGGCAGTCAGTTTTTCGGCTGAGAAAAAAACGGCACAGGGGCAAACTGTTTACAGCATTGGCAGCCCGTTGGGGCTGGATCGTACCGTCAGTCAGGGGATAGTCAGTATGCCTAATCGTCAGATTGATGGTCAACTTTATATTCAGAGCACGGTACAGACTAACCCGGGTAATTCCGGCGGCCCGCTATTTAATCTCAGTGGTGAAGTGATAGGGGTTATTAATATGAAAATCAGCTCTGTAGGCATTGAGGGATTAAATTTTGCTATTCCTGGTATTAAAGCAAAGTATTTTTTAGATAATGCAGATGCTTATGCCTTTGATGTCAGAAATCCAAATGCAGGTTTTCGCTATTTTAGCATGCCTGAAAACAAATAAAATTAACCAGCTCTTGTGAATTAAAAAAGGCTATTATAATGAAAAAATTATCAAGACGGCTGATTTTTATATCAGCATTGTTAATGTTGAGCCTAAGCCAGACTGCTCCTGCTGCTGCAAATGATTCTGCAAAGGATGTCACTCCTTCAATAAACACTCAATTTCTACCAGAACTGGTTTCACATGAAAGTAGTGCTGTTGTACTGATTAAAAATGCCAGTACTTTCTTTTCTACCTGGAAAGAAAATCCGCTGGTAAAAATATGGCATAACAAGCAATTACAACAACAGTTTAAACCATTGAAAGTATCTATGCAGCAACCTCGCTGGGAACGTTGGTCAAAAGAGATGTCTGGTTATTCTATCGATGAATTAATGAGTCTGTTCAGCGGCCAGATTATGATAAGTATTCCAGACTTTCCAACAACGGATGCTGTACAGTTTATTGCTGATATTGGTAGTAAGCAGCAAGATGTTATAAATGCTCTGGATTCTTATATGCGTTATCTGAAAAGTCATCTGCAAGAAGGTGAACAATATATAGAAGAGCAGGAGTCTTTTTTAACAACAGAAACTTATACCCGTACACACATTACATCGGAGCAAAGCAAAGAGCATTTTTCCTGGGCAATTGTTGATGGTTTTCTGGTTGTCAGTAATTCAAAAAACAGATTGCAAGAACTGATATTGACTCTGGATGAAAATAATCTGGAAAATAACTTATCGGAATCAAATTCCTTTGAGACTATGGCAAATGCTCATGGAGAATATGACTGGTTAGTCTATGTTAATAATTCATTGCTAAGCTCAGTAATACAGGAAATATTTCACTCAATGGATGAAGTCGATGAAGTCGATGAAGTTGATGGAGAGGAACAGATGTTCGGTGATATTCCTGATTATTTCAATGGTGCCGGTTTTGACTCCTTTTATATCACTGCACGACAGGATGAAGAACAAACTATAATGAATGTAAGTACTTATCATCAGGCAGATTCAGCTCTTATGAAGTTGTTTAAAGTTGAACCACAGGAAATGCAATGGCCAGTTTTTATTGATGGTGAGCCATTAACTGCCTCCATCTCATTATTTAATTTTTCTAATTTTTGGCAACAATTTATGTCACAGCCTGAAACTTCCCCTTTTGCAGGCTATGTTCCCATGATTAGACTGCAATTAAATCAACTATCAGCAAGTTCTGGTGTTGATTTTGAACAGGCCCTTACGGAAGGTTTGGGGCAAACTGTATACTCAGCTTCGTATAAAATGCCGATCATAGATAATAGTGATGAAGATGAAGACGAATTAAATGCTAATGTTGCGGAAAACTATTTTTATGCGGTTACTTTATTGGATCAGCAAAGTGTGAACCTGGCTCTGAATGCTATTAAAAAAGAATATAATTTCACTCCCTTCTTTAGTGAAAAAAAGTATTTAGATAGCAGTATTCAGATTTACAATCCCTATGCTTACAAAGATTTTTCAGAAGTTAATAGTGTTTTTGCTTACGTATTAACGGATAATTTATTGCTGATATCAAATTATGTACCTCTTTTGGAAAATGCTGTCAGTCAGATCCGCGATGAAAATACTCAGCAATCATTTGCCAGTAAAGATGAAATAATTGAGCTGATGTCATCATTGCCGAATAATGTCACTGGAATTACTTATACACAAGGTCCGTCATTTTTAACAACAAGTCGTGAGCTGCTTTCTATGTTGCAGCTAATTGCCTTGCCTGCACCGGAACAAAACAGCTGTCGTATGAGGCCACAGGTGGAAATGACTGAGGAAAGGACAGAAAGTAATATCTTTAACAATGTATTAAAGTCTGTTTATTATACAAGCTATAATGATATGAATGTTTCCAGATTCACTGTGACGCTGAAACATTTTTAATAAATAATTATTCACCAATATGACCTGGAACGTTATGATTTTTAAAATTAGCCATCAGCTTATTATTTTTTTATGCTTGTTTCTGAGTGCCAGCACAGTTTTATCTGCAGATGACAAAAGTATTAATTTCACAGGACCTGAGATCTATAAACTGGACTGGAATACCCGCTCAGTTAGTGGCGCAGATATAGATAATAATTCTGCAAAAGATATTATCCTGATCAACAATGATCAGACTAAAATTGAGATTTTATATCAAAATCGAGCTGATCTTTATAGAAAAAAACAGCAGTTACAAAAAAACTGGCAGCCAGTACTTGAAGATTCACGTTTTGTAAAAAAAGGTCTGGTTACCGGTTTTAAAATGAATGCTTTAGCGGTCGTTGATATTAATGCGGATAATCGTACCGATCTCATTGTCAGCAGTAAGCTTCATGGTTTAAGTATCTATCTTCAAAAAGAAAATGATCAATGGCACAAAGCCAGACATTTTGACTTTCTACAGCCCTCGACCCATAAAGAATCGCTTAAAGTTGTTGATATTGAGCAGGATGGAGATCAGGATATTATTTTATTAGGTAAAGAAATTCTGTATATATTATATCAGGATGCTAATAATGGCTTTACTATCAAGCAATATCCTTTATCAGAGAGTAATTATTTTTCCTTAAAAATCGTTGATATCAATAAGGACAAGCGACTTGATATTGTCTATTTTGCCAGAAATAGTCGCTATTCTTTACGGGTAAATCTGCAAAATAGTGATGGTACATTTGGTGCAGAAAGGATGTTTGCCTTGCCGACACCGAATGAACAGATATCATTTTACAGGCAAAAGGGCAGTGATGCAGTTAGTCTGGCCTATGTGCAGAAAAAAATGAACCTTGTTAATGTTGGTCATTTTAGCCTGAATCATAAAAAAAACAGCCCGTATTCAATTGCTTTACCTCATGTGTATCCATTGGCCATGGATGGCGTCAAATCACCTAACTATGCCATTGGTGATCTGGATGGTGATGGTTTGAAGGATATTGTTGTGGGTGATTACAAGGGAGCACAAGTATGGTTTTATAAGCAGCAAAGTAATGGCCAGTTTTCCAACCCTATAGCCTATCCTTCGTTTTCAGCAGTTGAAGCACTGGCCATTGCGGATTTGGATAATGATGGCCATAATGAACTTTTTAGCGTTAGTAAGAAAGAAAAATTGCTGGGTGTGTCGAGCTTTATTAATAACAATAGAATTACTTACCCTGAACCACTGGATATTTCAGGTCAACCTATCGCTCTGACTGCAAGTCCTGTTGCTTCCTCTAATACTATGTCATTAATTACGCTTTATAAACATAAGAAAAAAAGACTACTGCGTATTATACAAAAGGATGCTGTGTCAGCAAGCTGGAAAACAGTTCAGGAGGTGGAATTGAGTCAATTGAAGTTTGATCCTTCTGGAATAAAGACGGTTGATATTAACCATGATGGATTATACGACCTGCTTATTTTTATTATGCAGAAACCAGCAATTGTACTGCTCCAACGTAGTAATGGGGAATTTAGCTTAATTAAAGATAAAAATTTCAGCAGGGGATTACTGGATAATATTAAGCCCGGTGATATGACTATGGGAGCATTAGGCAATGGTGAGGGTAAACAAGTGTTTATTGCTGGAAAGGGTTTTGCCCGAGCTATAGGATGGTCAAAAAAACAGCAATTAAAAGTTCTGGATCAATATAATACTGTTGATAAGAGCCGTCGTGTAGCATCGATTTTACCTGTTAATGTTGATCAGGATGAGGCAAAAGAGTTATTGATATACCAGGCTAATAGTGAACGTCTGGAACTCTATAAGCAGGATGAAACCATGGTTTTTCGTGCTTTAAACTCCTATCAGGTTGGTCAGATTGATTTGCTTGACAGTTATGTCTGGCCGGCTTCCAAAAAACAAAAATCACGAATTGTTTATCTGGGCAGTGATCGTTTCTGGATCATCCCTGTTGGAGAGAATGATATTTCATTTAAATCTACAGCACAATTTGAAACATCGCTGGATGAAGTTTATTTTGATTTTATTACTGCAGGTGATTTAGATCAGGATCATAGTGATGAATTGATAGCTATTGATTCCAGCTATTCTCATATGGTTGAGATCCTGAGCTTTAATGGTAAGCAGTGGCGCAGTTTGTTGAATTTTGAATTATTTGACAGCCTGTCTCTTGATGATGAAAATGGCACGACATCAGCACCCAGAGAGCTTTTAGTTGAAGATTTTAATGACGATCAGCGGGCTGATTTGTTATTTATAGTACATGATCGCCTTTTACTGTATAGCCGCTGAGTTAACTAATAATAATGTTTGGGCTAAGAAACATAGCCAGTCAGTTTTTTATTTTTCTTAAAAAAAGAATAATGTTATTAAATAATAGTGGAAAATTTAAGAAGTCAGTAATAACTGGAAAAGAAAAACAATGTCTTTATTTTACTATTCTAACCTTGGGATTTTCAATGTAAGTATTGGCGTCAATATGTCCTACAGCTTTGCTATCAGATGATACTTTATCAATCATTTCTTCCATATCTTCTACAATAACCGGAGGTTTTGCTCTGCCTGAGAATACCAGTCGTTGCCATTTCCTATTAATTGAACGTGCTGATTTTCCAGTATAATTACGGGTAAACTGGTTACTTTTATTGCTGTCTTTAAGAAAATAAAGTCTGGAATTACTGGATTTAGCCAGAAGTATTTTTTTTATGGATTTATTATCCAGGTCAAATGCAATATTGGTGATTGCAATTTGTTCTGCATAGAGAATTTGTGTGCTGAGCAGCAGGGTACAAATTATGCTGCTGGTGTAATTAAAAAGTAATATGGAGATTATTTTCATTTTATTATGCTTTAAAATATAAAATTAACAGATATTGAGAAAATACCAAATTCTTCAGGTCTATTTCCTGATTCGTCAGGTGCAAGATTGATTTGGTAATTATTTTCTCCCAGTCCATCATTTTTATAGTGTGAGTATTCCAGTTTAACATCTGCTGTTGGAGCAAAATCCCACTTTAGGCTTGCTGTTATAAAACTTAGATTATTGGTGATATTGTAATCCTTAGATAAACTACTTGGGGTGTTAGAATGACCATAAGTAAGTGTTGGCATAAAATTTCTATATTTGTAGCCAGCGGTTATATAATAGCCATCTATAGGCTCAACAAAAAAACTATTATCTGTTCGTCTTGTTGCATATTCAGCCATTAATAAGTATTTTTCATCTTCAAATTTAAATCCAATAGAATTAAATGTCATTGTGTCTTTATCTGGAAAGGCATTAGATGGAATGTAAAAAGGTAGCTCTGTGTCTATATCTGCTTCGGCTTCTGAGTGATTTATTCTTAGTGTATAATCACCCCAGAATAAGGATGCAGTTAAAAAAAGTATACCGTTTCCTTTCATTTTAATCTTATCTTTATTGCCTGTTACGGTATTAGAGTATAAAAAAGACTCTTCACCATCACCATATGCTATTTGAATTTCATAGTCGAAGTCATCATTGATAGATGATGAAAAAATAAAATCAATTCCTTCGTATTCTAAAATAGGAACCTGGCCATAGACAGTAATAGGATTTCTGGCCCAGGGTAATAAATAATTGGCATCAAGAAATTCAGAATTTAAAAAAAATGGCGTTCTAAGGCGACCAATGCGAGTCTGTAAAAAGTCGGTGGATTGGTATGAAATAAAGGCTAAATCTGTATAATATTTAAGATCGTAATTGTTTAAGTAATCGTATTTAATAGCTCCCTGATAGGTGATAGATAAATCATCGGTTATGCTTATATTTAACTGCCCCGCAAGTTTAGTTCCTTCTTTAAACGTTACGTCGTCATCTATACCTGTAAAAGCAGACTCATCGGAATTTATTGCAGCTTGTAGCGTACCAAAACCTTTAAATGAATAGTCAAATGCGTAGCTGTTGTAAGAAAGTGTTATTAGTCCAATTATTACTAAAGCTATGGAATTATTTTTTTTCATATGATTATTCAATATTTATTTGGAATTAGGTTTAAAGTTTTTTGGCAAAAAGTATGATTCTGGTTTGCCAATGAAATAACCCTGAGCATTGGAAACCTTTAAGTCTTTTAGTTTGTTTAATATTGCTTCGTTTTCTACATATTCGGCTATTACTTTAAGGCCATAGGCTTTTGCCATTTCTGTAATACATTTTACAAAAACCTCATCTTCAAAATTCTCAACCAGATCTTTTATGTATAAACCATCTAATTTAACATAAGCTAAAGGCATTTCTCTAAGATAATTTATGGAGGTAAAACCAACCCCAAAATCATCTAATGCAATAGATAATCCTTTATCAACCAGTTTTTCCAGGTTTTGAACTGCCAAACCAAAATTGCTTATTACTGAGGTTTCGGTAACTTCCAGTGTGACATTTTCTGCGGGGATATTATGTTGATTTAATTGATTGGTTACAATTAGATCATAATTAGATTGCTGTAAGGTTGGTGCAGAAACATTAATTGAAAAGCGTATATCAGGATCTATTTGAATTTTCTCAGCAAGTATTTTAAATGCTTTTCCCATAATATAGTCATCAAGCTGATGAATCATACTATTTCTTTCGGCCACTTGAATGAATTCATCTGGAAATAATTTTTCTCCATCATCAAAAACTATTCGTGTCAGTACTTCATAATGAGAAATTTTTTCTTCTTCAATGCTCCATATTGGTTGGAATAGAAGTTGTACAAAATCATGTTCCAGTGCATAGTGAATTTTTTGGGCAACATAATTCTCACGTTTAATTACGTGTAAATGGTCATCATTGTTATCATATAAATACCATAAGGTGCCTTCTTCTTTTTTTGCAAGAAATAATGCATACACAAGTTTTCCAAGCATATCTTCAGCCTGGTTCATATTTGCGGTTAGTAAACCGCCAATGGAACAATCATAATGAATAAAGTTTTGTATTGATTGCTCTTGCTGTTCAGAGATTTTAGGTGTAACAATGGAATTAAGATCAAAATCCATTTGTAATTCCTGAGAAAATTTTACTATGATTTTTTTTACTGCTTTAATATCTATTCTGTATAAAATAACAGCAAATTCATCAGCTGCCAGTCGAAAGACTCCATCATTTACTCGTGTCAGGTTTTTTAAGTGTTCTGCTGTAGCAGATAACACGGCATCCCCAGTTTGTTGGCCGAATAAATCATTGATTGATTTAAATCGGTTAATATCAATATATAGGATTAAGGCATTATGTTTTCTATCAATTATTTTTTGTAGTGCTTCATGAAAAGCAGTTCGATTTTGCAGGCCTGTTAATGTGTCATGATAGGCCATCCATAATAATTTGTTTTCTGCATTAACACGCTCCGTAAGATCGCTTCCTTCAGATAAAATTAAAGGATCTCCATTTTCATCTTCAACTTGCACATGAGACCAGGAAATATGTATGCTGCTATTTTTTTTAGTATCATAAAAAATTGCATCGTGTTTATAGAAGCTGAGTTCTCGGTTTAATAATTTACGGATTTGTTTGTCAAAGTTTTTTGGGTAAGTTTTTTTAGAACAAAGGTTATGAAATGATATGTCTTTATATATAGAACTATCTCTGGTGTGCTTATGATGAGTTATTTTGTCTTTAGTATCAATTAACTGTTTAAGTTTTGTATTAATTAATACAATGTTCATATTTATATCTTGTATAAGAATATAAGAACTGGATTCATTAATAACTCTTTGTGAAAAAGCCATTGAACGGTTTATTTGTGATAGTTGATTTTCTATACTGGTTTTGTAGGTTTTATTGGTCAGGTTTAAACTTTGTAAGCGGTTGGTGAGTTTGATCTCAGTATGTTCTAACTCATCAAATTCATCAATAAATTTAGATGATTTTTTAGTATTAATACTTTTTTTAGCAGCTTCAAACTTTTCCTGGGCTAATAGTTTTAAAGAGCTTGATAAATTAGTAAGCCGCTGAACCGAAGTGTTCATGGCAAAATAAAGGATTAATTCAGAAACCAACCAAATTAATAAGCCAGTTAAAATAATATCCTTAATGTTTCTTTTTAATTGTAAATAATTTTCAGATTCATCATTGAGGATAATAAAATTAACCTTTTGTGTTTGAAAAATGGGATCATCTAATGCTGTTAATCCCGTTTCCAGTATTGCAATGCTTATATGCTTTTCCTCAAAACCAATCAGCTTTTCTTCAACTTTTTTTAAATCCGGGAAAAGTTGTGATATTGATTGTAATAATTGAATAGATGACTCATATTCAGTCATGGCCATTATGTCTATTTGCCAATTTTTTATTATTTTATCTTTGGAAATATAGGGCGGCCTAATATTGCTAGTGTTGGTTTGCCTGATAATACCTGCATTTTCATTAATTGCCTGGTGAAAAAGGAAAAATTCATTTGCTAAACTTTTACCTGTAATTATGGTGTGGACTTCATCATCATGGGCGATGGGGTCAATATTAAAAAATATACAATCTTCGTTACAGTGCAAAAAAGATTGAGTTTCTCCTTTTGTTACCGCTTGATTGACATAGGCAGATAGTTTTTTTCTAAAGATTTTCTGCTCAGGGTCATTCTCAAGTTCGGAAAATTGTGCAATTGCTTGTTTTGGGCTTGTCCAAATTTCTAAAAACAAAATATCCATTTGCTCATTTAAAATTTTCCATACGTTATTAATATGAGCTGCTTTGTTTGGTGATGAAGGGGAATACTCATTTGTATATATTAGATTTTCAGCAAGTTCTGAAATCTGAGTCAGGCTCGCTTGCTTATTAGATAAAAGCTTGATTAATAATTCCTTATTAAACTGGAATTGTTCTAAACGTTGTTGCTCAAATGATGTGTGGGTTTTGTTTATTGTGTAAAAAACAACAGATGCAAGAATTGCTATGGTAATTGTGCTGAGTAATATTATGCTTTTCCATTTAATACTAAGAAATAATTTCATTAATAAACTCAGATTTTTAGAACACCACAACAAATAAAGTGACAAATTAGCAGTAATTGCAACTTTTATGCTAAAAATTTAGTTTAATACTAAACTAAATTATAATTAAATCAATGATTTCACTCTTTTATACTGCAAAACAGGTTATTTCTATAATAATGCTCATGATCTGAAAAATGTTTTACATTTTAATTATCAAGTTGCTGATTAGAGGCAAAAGGTTACGGGATAAACACTTTCTGCCAGGAAAAACTGACGCTCTTGTTTAAGGGAGGTGGGCTTCCGGGCATGGGCGGCTCTACTATTGCTACCTACCAACCATGCTACCAACCATAGCTGCCAATCATGCTAAATTTAGAGTTAATTGAAAATGCCAAACGGGTTTACTAAGCAGCTTGGTGAGCAACAAATGAGCAAAACATCGGTAGTTGTGTCAAGCCTGAAGTTAAAAACTCCATGCTGCTTTATCACTCACCGTGAAATGTAGAGATGCTGGACTGGATGCAAAGTCTCTATAATCATTTACAGTTTAGCTAATGCTCAATTATAGAGCAATTTTGACCAACGATTTCCTGCTTTTATTTTTTGCTTCAAAGCTTTCCAGGCTTCTTCAGAGCCTGCAGCTTCAATCATTACCTTATCCAGAGAAGGAGCAACCTTTTCCAGACCAGAAATAAATACATAAGTATTGGCTTGTTGGATTAAATCCCATGCCTCCTGAAGATTATTTTTCAAAGAATTCTCTAATGCTTTTTCTTCACCTGATAAAGGTCGATTTGTGAGTGCATTAAAAGCGTGGAAGGTCTCTTCATGATAGTAATTGGCTAAATCATTATTTTCATCATTCATATACAGCAAATCAAGGCCTGTTTTAGCTCCATAAAATAATCTAACCTGACCATCCCAACCACCTTTTTGTTTATAGATGTGTTCAATAAATGAGCGAAAAGGGGCGATACCTGTACCTGTGCCAATCATTAGAATATTGGCATTTTTATCACCGGGAATGGTAAATGGACTTTTATATGGCCCTGTAATTGAAATCGCATCACCCACTTTCGCATCACATAAATAATTTGATGCTCTGCCAGGGTAGCGTTCACCATTAAAATCATCAATATAAAAGCAACGTCGAACCAGAATAGTCAACTCAGTTCCTTCTTTAGAAGGGTGCTGAATCCCTTTAACAATAGAATAGCGTCGTTTATGATCAGAATTTCCAAACTCATCTTTACCCGGCACCAGCACTGCAATACTTTGCCCTTCACGATAACGAAATGAGGGCTCATCAATATATAAGACCATTTCTCTTACTTCATCGGTTTTTATATCCGTTATCCGTGAAGTAGACATCAGTTCTGCTTTTAGCGATGGTTCCATTAGTAATTCACTCATGATGATTCCTAAGATTACAGTATGGCTCATTGATTAGCCGAAATTTTAATACTAAATATTGATTTATTTAATACTTAATCAAATACTTATTAAACGCTCCTATTCTAAACAAACTCGCCTGATTCAACAACTGTTTTACACCCAATTCCAAAAAATCTGCTCTCAACAGGCTCTGATCAGCATTGTGCAAGACATCAGGTAAACACTTATATTTATTTGAAAAAAACATCATTCAATCATTGTTTATTTTTGATTAGAATCATTGCCCTTTACTGCTTATTCTAATATTCTTGAGGTAAGAGGAAAAATCTTCATATACATGAACTGACTGGTGAAATAATTCCATGAAAAATGTATTGCAGCGATTATTAGATGCGGAGCTTAAAGCACAGGAAATTGTAGACAGTGCAAAACAGGAACGTGACCGATTAGTTAATGAAGCACGAGATGAAGTTAAACGAGCTGAGCAACGTTTTGAAGTGCGAGTTCCAGAGATTCATTCTTCCTTTACAAATAAAGCTAAAGAACGGGCACAAACACAGATAAATGAGTTAGAACGACGTTACCAGGAACGTCGGGAGCATCTGATTGAGATATCTGAGTTGTATCAACAGCAGGCTATTAGTGATGTTCTGGATTTGATTTTGAATACAGAGAATAATTAGCTATGCTTAAAATCGCTCATTATGCCTATCTGCAAACCATGATCATGATTTTTTCAAAACGTCTGCTAAATTATGCTGAAATTTCCGCTTTAATCCAACAACCCATTGAGAAAATCCTGCCTACTCTGAAGGATAAAGGGCTCGACAATATCATCCAAAAACTCACTCAATCTCATTTTAAATTATTGCCTGCAGGCAATATGGACAATTTATTTTTGTCAGTACTCCTGGAAGATGCTCGTTCGATTATTCGCTCTCTTTCTGGATATGAACGAGATATTTTTATCTATTGGATAAGACGCTTTGAGTTAAAAAATATTAAAACTATTTTACGAGGCAAATCATTACAGCGCTCAAAGGAAGAGGTACTAGCAGAGCTTACTCCTCTGGGGAGTTTTGCTATGCTTCCTGTTGATGTTCTGCTCAATGCTGACAATATTTCGGAAGTTTTAACTCTGCTGGAAAAAACACCTTTTGCTGCCATTGCACGCTATGGAAGTAAGAGCATTGAACAAAAACAGGATGTGTTTGCCATTGAAACTGCGTTAAATCGCCAATATTTTACTGGTTTAAATGAACAACTCAGAGTTTTAAGCGATAAAGAGCAATCTTTACTGCAACCGCTACTGGGGCGTATTATTGATCAGACTAATTTAATTTGGTTATTACGTTATCGTCTTTCATATCATTTATCACCTTCGCATAGTTATTTTCTATTAGTTTCAGGTGGCTTATATTTAAACTCTAAAGTTTTAGTTCAGCTATCTCAAATTAAAAAACTGGATCAACTCTATAGTATGCTTCCAGGTAAAATCGGTTCACTGATAAAAGACTGTGAGTCGATTCACCAGGTTGAACTCAATCTGGAAAAAGATATTATTGAATATGCTGCGAATATGCTTAAAGAAAGTGCTTTTTCATTAACTCATGCATTTGCTTATCTGGTGTTTAGAGAGAAACAATTACTGCAGCTTCATGCTTTGTTTAAAGGAAAATTACTGCATTTATCTGATGATGAAATTGCTTTTGCAATTGGAGGCAGTATATGAGCCTGTTCCACTCAGAAACGATGCGCTATATTTCTTTATTTATGCGTTTTGATGATGCACCTATGGCTTCTGTGATACTCGCTGAATCAGGATTTTTTGACCCTTCCAGAGCAAGCTATGCTGATGAACGATTACCTGACAGACAGGGCATTGCCTATGGTCGAATATTTAATAATACATTGTCTCAATGGGAAAAAATTTCACACTATCTGGCAATAGAACCAGTAAAAAAAGTCAATAAACTGATGACTGTCAATAAACACAGATTATTGACAGTAGAAAGCCGGTTGAATGAAATATGGAAGATCTGCTCTGAACATAAAGAAAATAAAAGATTTTTGGAGGAGCAGTTAAACTCGCTTATGCATCTGTTTTCACTATTGAATCATTTTAAAGATCTTGATATTGATCTCAGTATGCTGCAGCAGGATTTTAAATTTCTCGATGTTCGTCTTGGTATCATTCCTTTATCTTATATATCACGCTTAAAAGATGCTCTTGGAATTGAAGGCTACTATCTTTCTGTTTATGTTCAGGAAAAAGACAGTGCACATGTAATAATTGCCGGTATTAAAAAAAATAATGCTATTCAGGCTTTGCTGGATTCAGCTTCATTTCAAAGCTTAGACGTACCCGGTGAATTTCATCAACACCCCAAAATAGTCTGTTCAACTCTGGATGAAAAGAAAAAAAACATTCTGGAAAAAATTTCCATTCATGAATTTGAATGGTCATTGCTGCAACAACGTTTTAAACAGGAAATTATGGATTCGGGTGATTCACTGGCGTTGGCAAAACCCTATGCCATACTCAGTGGAAAGATGCTGCGCAAGGGACAATTAATTGAAATTAATGGCTGGGCACCCTTATCTAAAGTATCGCTCATAGGTGATATGCTGGATAAGCATATTGTCAACCCAGTTATCATTGAAGCACGTGCACCTGAACCAGAGGAACACGCTAAAACGCCCTCGTATTTATTAAGACCTCAATGGCTCCAGCCTTTTTTAAAACTGGTGATTAACTATGGTGCTCCAGGTTATCGTGAATTTGATCCCAGCTGGTTTTTTACGCTGAGTTATGTGTTGATGTTTGGTCTGATGTTTGGTGATGTAGGACATGGAGCCTGTATCGTTGGTATGTCATGGTTCATCAATAAAAAATGGCCTGAGTATGCTTCATTTTTTATGGCTATCGGTCTTTCATCGATGCTTTTCGGGTTTATCTATGGCAGTGTTTTTTCCTATGAGCATATCCTGCCCGGCCTGTGGTTATCGCCGATGGAACATCCTATGCTGATGCTGAAGCTGGCCCTGCTTTTGGGGGCTTGTTTTATTGTGCTGCTTAATATAATCAGTATTTATAATCAACTGAAAAATAGTCTGCTGAAAGCGGCCATTTTTAATTCACGCGGTATTACCGGATTATTATTTTATATGGCTCTTCTCTGGAGTATTTTTGAACTGAGTCGTGAGCAATTTTCGAGTCTGAATTTATTATCTATGATAATACCCCTGATAGTGATGTTTATCTATCAATGGATGAAAAGTTCAGGTTCATCTGCGGAACGCTTTCTGGTCAGTTTATTTGAAACATATGATGTCATCATCGCCTATTTTAGTAATACGATTTCATTTTTAAGAGTTGCTGCATTTGCCTTAAACCATAGTGCGTTAGCGATTGCTTTATTTACCTTAGCCGCTACTGCTAATGAAGCAGGGCATTGGGCTGTTATCATTATAGGAAATCTTTTTATTCTATTGCTGGAAGGTGCTATTGTTGCTATTCAAGTGTTACGATTAGAGTACTATGAAGGATTTTCACGGTTTTTTACAGCTGACGGTTATTTATTTAAACCGATGCAATTATCACCTCAAAAACTAAAAATTACGGAATTAAATTAGAGGATATGCAATATGACAATATCACTATTAATATTATCACTTAGCCTGGCAGGCGTCATAGCACTGGGGATTTATTTTGAAATTAACCCCCTTAATAATGCAAAAACGGCACCTGTATGGCTAAAAAGCTCAATTGTTATTAATTTATCAACATTTGTACTGGCATTGTTCGGGATATTGATTATCGGTATGCAGGAAGCTATGGCTATGCCGAATGAAGTTTTGGCTGTCGCAGTTAATCCTGAATTTTCCGTTGGTAAAGGGCTGGCTTTTATTGGTGTTGCATTACCCACCTGTATTGCAACCTATGCTGCTGGTATGGCTATTGGTCCCATTGGTGCTGCATCACTTGCTGCCATTTCTGAGAAGCCGGAAAATTTTGGACGCAGTCTTATTTATTTAGGACTAGCTGAAGGTGTTGCTATTTATGGTTTGGTGGTATCAATTTTACTGATGGGAAAAATCTAGTGCCTGAAATGACACGCATGATTGCCATGGGAGGGCGTCCATTAATGGAGGGTTTTGCCCTGTTAGGTTTTGAAACATGGCCTGATGCTGATACAGAAGATATGAAAAAAATCTTGCTGGAACTGCTCACTAGTCGACAAAAAGCATTAGTGTTACTGGAAACATACCTGTCACAGGCTCCCTGTCCGATTCTGGCTGATATTCGTATCCATGGTGGGAATATTATTGTGACTGAAGTTCCATCAATTAATGCATCTTATGAGTATCATCCCTATGTTGAACAACTGGTGACAAAGGTTCTGGGCAATGGCACATTGGAAAATAACAAATGACTTCAGAGTTAAAAGTAGAAGATCTTGAAAAGGCACTCATGCAGCGCGCCAATGATCTGGCTGAAGAGTATCTGCAGCGTGCGAAACGCAGTCACGATCATTTTATTGATGATGAAAATAAACGTCTTAAATTACGCGAAGAAAAAGAAGTCATGGCAGCCAAAATGTCAGCTGAAAATATCTATAGAAACAGAGTGCAATCCAGTGAATTAAATGTGCAAAAAAAATTAGATCAATTACGTTGGCAATTAATTAAAGATGTGATTTCTCAGGCCAGATTGAAAATGGCTGATATTGTAAAAAATGAGCAACAATACAGACAACTCATCATAGAGTTTATCCAGTATGGTATGACAGCGATTGACAGTAAACACTTGCTGATTGAGTTTAATAAAACCGATCACCATAAAATAGAACATCAATGGGAAAGTATTATCAAAGAAGTAAAGGGTGAAAAAACAATTGAATTATCAAAAGAATTTCACCTCATGAGCGGTGGAATTATTATCTATGATCAAAAGCGCTTAATACGCATTGATAATACCTTTGAGGGGCGTATTGAACGATTATCGGAAAGTATTCACCAGCGAGTAGCGCAACTGTTTTTCTCAGAATTAAGTCATGAAAGTGAAAAAATTCATGGACGGTAAACTGACTCAGATTAATGGTCCTTTGGTACGGGCAGAGCTGACAGAGGCCTGTATTGGTGAACAGGTGCGCATTGGCAAACTTAATTTGCTGGGAGAAGTTATTGGGCGAGAAGGCAGTACTGCACTGATTCAGGTTTATGAAGATACGGGCTCCTTAATACTGGGCGAAAAAGTTGAAGCATTGGGGCATCCTTTATCAGTTGAGTTGGGACCAGGTCTGTTAGGTCAGATTTTTGATGGTGTACAGCGTCCACTACTGGATCTGGTGCAACTGTCAGGTGATTATATTCCAAGAGGAGTCAGCATCCCTGCTTTAAATCGTGACAAAAAATGGTTGTTTAATGCCAGCCAAACTCTTGAACTGGAAAGCATTGTCAGTGGTGGAATGAGTTTGGGGACAGTGAAAGAAACAGAGCTTGTTATCCATCAGATTCTGGTTCCGCCCAATTGTTCCGGAAGGTTGATATGGCTGGCAGAAACAGGTTCTTATACTCTGAATGAGCCTGTTGCACGCATTAAAAATGAGCAGCACACAGAAGATTTGCTTTACCTTTCTCATCGCTGGCCTGTGAGAACACCAAGACCTTTTAATCGCCGTGCTGACTCTATTGCTCCGCTGATCACCGGGCAGCGTATTTTTGATACATTTTTTCCCTTATTAAAAGGCGGTAAAGCTGCTATTCCTGGTCCTTTTGGTGCAGGAAAAACCATGATTCAGCAACAGATTGCCCGTTGGTCAGATGCTGATATTGTGATCTATGTCGGCTGTGGTGAGCGGGGGAATGAGTTGGTTGATGTACTGGAGAGTTTTCCACAATTGATCGATCCAAGAAGTAAACGTTCTTTGATGGAACGCACTATTATGGTGGCTAATACCTCTAATATGCCTGTGGTGGCCAGAGAGTCTTCAATCTATGTGGGTGTCACCATGGCCGAATATTATCGGGATCAGGGGCTTGATGTAGTGATGGTTGCTGATTCAACCAGTCGCTGGGCAGAAGCTCTGCGTGAGGTTGCCGGGCGTTTGGGGCAAATGCCGGTTGAAGAAGGTTATCCTGCATATCTGGCTTCCCGATTAGCTGCATTTTATGAGCGTTCCGGGCGAGTACACATTCTTGGTCATGAAAAAAATAACTCTGACTCGGGTGGAAAAGATCCTGTCAGAAAGGATCAAGGCTCGGTCACTTTAATCGGTGCGGTATCTCCACCGGGAGGGGATTTTTCTGAACCTGTCACTGGTCATACTAAGGAGATTGTACAAACCTTCTGGGCATTATCTAAAGAACTGGCTGATGCCAGACATTATCCGTCGGTATCATGGACCGAGAGTTTTTCTGAATATGTTGCTGTTACCGCAGACTGGTGGGTTGCAAATGTGCACCCGGACTGGCTGAAATTACGTGCAGAATCCTTATCATTACTCTCTCAGGCTCAGGAATTGATGCGTATTGTTAATCTGGTGGGGCCGGAAGCCTTATCATCGGAGCAACGCTGGGTGCTTGAAGGTGCAGACTTGATCAAAGAAGGCGTTTTACAGCAAAGTGCTCTGGATGAAGTGGATAGTTATGCATCTCCTGAGAAGCAGTTCTTATTATTGCAGATGATGCTCATCATATATCATCAGGGGGAAAAGATGATTGTGCTTGGAATGTCGGTTCAGGCACTGAAGAAATTGCCCTTATTGATAACTGCAAAACGTTGTAAGAGTACTTATAGCAGCGAACAAACTGAGAATTTAAAACAATTTATTATTCAGATAAAAAGTGATTTTCAAAAATATCGCCTTGAATATACGCAGGAGTTATTATGAAGGGATTGAATGTGAAGAGATTAATAGTGAGAGAACAAGAACTGTGAGAGGGCTTGAGTATCGTCAGGCATCAGCTGCTCATGGTGGACTGCTATTTATGCATAGTGTTCCTGGAATAGCCTATGGCGATCAGGTTATAGTAACTGATCATCGTAACCATAAGCGCAATGGTCAGGTGGTACAAATCTCTGGTGAACTGGTGACTATTCAAGTGATTGAAGGTACTGATGATCTGGACTTAGAACGTACCTGGGTACGTTTTTTACAAAAACCATTTCAAGTGTCTTTGTCGACTGATGTTCTTGGGCGAATTTTTAATGGTATAGGAAAACCCCGGGATGATCGTCCACCCATTGTTTCTTCATTAAAACGCAATGTGAATGGAGCTGCGGTAAATCCGGCAGCTCGTGCCTATCCCAAGGAATTTATCCAAACTGGAATTGCAGCTATTGATGGACTGAATTCTCTGGTTCGGGGACAGAAGTTACCACTTTTTTCAGGTTCTGGCTTGCCGCATAATCGATTGTTAGCTCAAATTGTACGCCAGGCAAAGTTACTGGGTGAAGAATCAAATTTTGCCATTGTGTTCGCTGCTATGGGGATATCTTATAGTAATGCTTTGTTTTTTCAAAATAATTTTGAATCCAATGGGGTCCTGGGTAATGTCGTAATGTTTATCAATCAGGCTGATGATCCGACTTTAGAGCGATTAATTTTACCTCGAACTGCACTTACGGTTGCAGAATATCTGGCCTTTGATGAGGATCGCCATGTGCTGGTTATCCTGACCGATATGACTAACTATGCAGAGGCACTAAGGGAAATCTCCACAGAAAAAGGTGATGTTCCTGCCAGAAAGGGTTATCCCGGTTATTTATATTCAGATCTTGCAAGTATTTATGAACGTGCCGGGAGGATTAAAAATCGCCATGGTTCAATTACTATGATGCCAGTCGTGAGTATGCCCTCTGATGATATTACTCATCCTATTCCTGATTTGACGGGTTATATTACCGAGGGACAAATTGTGCTTTCACGTGAATTGCATAGCAAGGGCATCTATCCGCCAATCAATATATCTCCATCACTGTCGAGATTGATGAAAGATGGTGTGGGTAAAAATGATACACGTGATGATCATATCCGTGTTGCAAACCAACTCTTTGCTGCTTATGCGAAGGCACAGGAAGTGAGAAATCTGGCATCCATTATTGGTGCTGATGAGTTATCTGAAGAAGATAATCATTTTTTATCCTTTGCGCGTGATTTTGAGGCAATTTATATTAATCAGGATGAACAGCAGGAGCGCTCTATCTATGAGACTTTAAATATTTCCTGGGAACTTTTATCTATACTGCCTGCTTCTGTATTGTCACGCGTGTCAGAGGCTGATTTAGCCCGATATCATCATTGGGAGGGCCACCCCGGGAACCCGTAAGATGAAAAAGTTATTAAACGTACCGCCGACCAAAAATTCCCTGCTGGAACTTAAAAAACAAACCATCATTCTGGAAGAAGGTTATGAGTTACTGGAGCGGAAAAAGGAGATTTTAACTCGTCTGGTTTATGAAAAATTAAAATTTTATCGCCAGCTTCGCAAGCAAACCCGAACATCTCTGACAGAGTCTTATCGCTGGCTGGGCATTACCCAGATGCGCATGGGCAGTCAGAATTTACGTCAGATAGCATTACGTCTGAAACCCGCACTAAAAATTAAAATTTTACCTCGCTCTAATCTTGGAGTGGAATATCCTTCAATACAGATCAATAAGCTGCCGCTGGAGCCAGTAGGTTTGTTAAAGAGTGATGCCAGTTTAGATGATACACGCAGTCATTTAATTGATACAGTCAGTCTGTGTGCACAATTAGGTGAAGCAGAGCTTTCATTGTTGAGAATGTTAGAGGAACAACGAAAAACTCAAAAAAGAGTTAATGCATTGAAATACAATGTGATTCCATGCCACAAAGATACCATTCGTTTTATTGAATCCTCTCTGGAAGAAGATGAACGTAATACTTTATTCCAGATTAAGATTTTACACGACAAAAAAAATAAATAGGCATGTCAGGCTGATCCTCATCCTTTTAAGATGGCAGGACTATTAAACGAAGAAAAACCTCAAATAAATATATCGCAGCTGATTTTTCAAAAGAATTAATCGCTGGCTTCTATCTTTCCAGTGAAATAATTCAATGTCAAATATGTTTTATCAATGACTTAGGAGCACAAACAATATGTCTCAAAGTAATGATATCACATTTATACGTTCGGATGCCTGGCGGTGGTTTTGCCTGGCAGGCTGCTTACGCATTCTGTGACAGTTTTCACTCTTGACCCTTCTCCCATAGCTGGATAAAACAAATACAAACCTTTATATTATATTGATTAACACAATAATTGACCGTTATTTTTACCGTTAGGTTTGTTAAAAGCGAATAAATCAAAATCTAATGAATAAATGTAAGAAAAAGATGATATTATTTTGTATTTTTTTGTGTCAGGATGTATTTTTCAAATATTTAAGGTTCAATTTAACTTATTTTAGGGTCTGTTGGTGCAATCTCTTTTTAAATTATAGTTTTAATTATAGTTTTAATTTATAGTTGAATACATCTTTGTAGTTAGTGTTATTACTTACTAAGAATATTAACAATTACTTACTTGATAAAGATTAGTATTTTATTGTTAGCTGATTTTGAATTTTTAAAAAGTTGTTGTATCTAAAACAATTTTTTGTTATAAAATAATTAGTGCCAAAAATGGATTTTAACCATTTGCTCTAATTGATTTATGGATGATAAGGATTTCACATATGTTTGCCTTCCCCTCTCTAATAAGAATATTGAAATTACATTGAATATTTTGTTGTCATAATTGATGATAAGGACTTTTTTTGTCTAAGAAAAACATCAGCTTTTATATGTTTTATTTTTTGACATTCATTAAGTTTAGTAAATTTGTAGTGGTAGATTTTTCGCTTTTATCTGTACAGAACAATCATTGATATTATTTTAACTGTTTTCAGCTTTGTATTTTTTTGAAAATCAGGCTTGCTAAAAAAATATTGTCGTATTATTAACTTTCGGCCATGGAGAGATGTGTTATGCCAACCTATTTACATCCCGGCGTTTATGTAGAAGAAGTATCGAGTGGTTCCAGACCTATAGAAGGTGTTTCAACTTCGATTACGGCCTTTGTCGGCGAGGCTGTAAAAGGCCCGGCAGGTGAAGCAACCTTAATTCAAAGCTGGGATGACTACATCAGTAGTTACGGAGAAATTGATTCAGACAGTGATGCCATGGGGCTTGCTGTTCAGGCTTTTTATCAAAATGGTGGTAAGGCGGCTTATATTTGTCGAGTGGTTGATACCGACATATCGCCTGTTGCTGCTTTTTCACATTTAACAGGTGAAGTCTCACTTGCTGATGCTATCAAAATCTCTGCCAATAGTGTAGGTAAATGGGGTGAACAACTCTATTATCGAGTTGTTAAAGCCTCAACTTCGCAGCAAAAAATTGATTTAGAAATTGGTTCTCAGATTGATGGTGAGTTTAAAGTAAGTGAAATATTTTCTGATTTGAGTATGAATCCAAATTCAAGTCAATATATTATAACTCAGGTTAATGAAAACTCTGATGTAATTCAAGTTGAATTAGAAACCCTTGAAGTCCAGTACCAGTTCGGTGCCATAACGGGTGAGCAAATTGTTAGTGCAAATAACTTCTTTACTGAGAACTTATCAGATACTTTAACAATGGTTGTTAACATTAATGGTCTTGGAGCGCAACGGATCAGCCTTGATACTGATGCACTCACTCTTGGAGGGACAAATAATGCAGATGATGGCGATGCAGTTGCAGAAGAAATTCAAAGACTGGTTGGGTTAATTAGTATTGATGATGAATATCAGGATTTTACCTGCATTTATGAAACCACTTCTGATGAACGCACTTTTATATTAACCAGCGGTGTGGCCGGTGCAGTTTCAGAAGTTGAAATATATGATGGTGATGGTGGTGAAAGTGATTTAGCTTCAATTCTATCTCTGGATTCAGAAGCTTCTACCATTACTGTTCATGGTGCTGCAAATGTGATCCCACAAGAAGATCTGGGCTTGCTGGAGCAGGGAACTGCACTCTCTGGAGGTGTGGCTAATTCACCGGGAAGTGATGATTATACCGATTTCTTTGGTACTGTGCTGAAAAAAATTACTGATGTCAGTATTATTACTATGCCGGGTGAAACCTGGGATGGTGCTGCTGGACAGGCTAATATTGAAGTCGCTAAAGCGCATTGTGAATCCCTGAAAAGCCGGATGCTGATTGTTGATCCTGCTTCGACATCTACACTTGTTACCAGCAATGATGTTGATTCTCTAGGTTTACCAAGTTCAACCTATACAGTTCTGTATTACCCCTGGGTAAAAATTTCCAATCCATTCTTTGATAAAGATCTTAATCCCAATGTCAATAAAACACTGAGTATAGCGCCTTCAGCAATGGTTGCTGGTATGTGGGCAAAAATTGATGGTAATCGTGGTGTCTGGAAGGCTCCTGCAGGTGTGGAGACACAGCTGACTGGAGTATCTGCATTAGAGGCTGATATTGATGCCAGTGATCAAGATCAGTTAAATCCTATGGGAGTTAATTGTATTCGTAAAATTCCCGGATTTGGTTCAGTACTATGGGGAAGCCGCACTTTGGCGACCAAAGCTAATCCAGAGTGGCGATATGTACCTGTGAGACGTACTGCAATTTTTATTGAACGAAGCATTTATGAGGCGATCCAATGGGCTGTTTTTGAACCTAATGCACACCCTTTGTGGTCATCATTACGTGCCAATATAGAAAACTTCATGAATGGTTTATTTCGAGCCGGTGCATTTCAGGGACAAAAAGCCTCAGATGCCTTTTTTGTTCGATGTGGAAAAGGAGACACTATGACTCAGGGCGATATAGATGCAGGTAAAGTTATTGTTGTAATCGGTTTTGCGCCAGTAAAGCCTGCAGAATTTGTCATCGTCCGAATTCAACAAATAGTTGGTCAATAAATAATAAATTTAAGCAAAGGAGAACGCAATGGCTGCACCCCTATTTAGTGTCAATGCTCACCGCTACGATCCCTATAGAACATTTAAGTTTCAAATCATTATAGATGGCCAGGTTGTTGCTGGTATGAGGAAGATGGGCGCCTTAAAAAAAACCACTGAAGCCGTTAAGTGGCGCAGTGCAGGCGACCCTTCTCATGAACGTGTCATGCCTGGTGGAACCACTTATGAGGCAATTACTCTTGAGCAGGGATTAACTCATGACACTGTGTTCGAAAAATGGGCCAACCTGGTTAATAATATTGATGGTGATGGTGCCATTTCTTTAAAAGACTTTCGCAAAGATATTATTGTTAATGTTTTGAACTTACAGGGTAATGTCGCTATTTCCTATAAGGTATTTCGTTGTTGGGTTTCAGAATATCAATCACTGCCAGAACTTGATGCAGGCACTATGAATGCCGTGGGTATTCAGACTGTTACCCTGCAGCATGAAGGTTGGCAGCGTGATAGCAGTGTGACAGAACCCACTGAATCTTAGGATACACAGGATAGCGTATGTATGGCTAAGTGTATTAAATTACCTGGTGGAGCGTGGAATGCTGAGTTTCAAGTCAGTCGATACTTCAAGTTTTCTGAGTTTAATGGACAACTTGAAATGCAGCTGTCTGAAACCCTGTCAGAATTGCCGGATGCTGCAAGTCAGGTCAGTTTTATTTTAAATCACGTGCTTCTGGATGAGCATGGTCATACGGTTGATAGCCGGATTATTCAGAATGGAATGAGCATTGGTGATCGTCAATTTCTTATTCGGGAGCTGGCCAAAACACTGGGTTTAACTCAATACTGGTACAGTGTTGAATGTCAGTTTTGCCAGACCAGGTTTGATTTTAATCTTGACCCTTCGCAATTACCGGTAAAAACAGCGAATGATGACTATCCTCTGGCAGAGCTTGAAACTTCTATTGGCCGGCTCAGGATCAGAGTGCCCACGGCAGAAGATCAAATTTTTATCAGTCAGCTTACTGATTGTAAAGGACTGTCGGAAGTTGAGGCACTGCAGTTGGAAAAGCAGGTTTCCAGAAAACTATCAGAGTGTCTGCTGCAAACAGAAAAGGATATTTCACAGCTTACAGATGCTGATATTGCTTTGATTGAAGCAAAGGTTGAAGAAATATCTCCAGAACTAACGCAAATTGTACAGGGGCAGTGTGTAGAATGTCATGAGATAAATAATGTTTTTATTGACCCTTATGCCTGCCTGCCGCTTTTAGCAGAATCAAATCTGCCTGTAGAAATACACCAGATTGCCAGTGTTTATCACTGGTCAGAGAAAGAAATATTAATGTTGTCGAAGAAACGTCGGCAACACTATCTTAAATTAATAAGCCAGGATGCCGGGGTTTTTGGTTTATAGAGGATTATGTCTAATGTCATTTTTTACTTCATTAATTGGTGACAATAAAAGTCGTATTGTGAATGACAGAGTGTCACACGATAGTATGATTCACTCTGATCAGGCTAAAGATAATTTGTCTCCTGACATTTTACAGGAAAGTGTAGTGCCTCCTGTATTTGGTGAATCTGAGAATAATAATGCTCAATTTAACCTTGGGTCAAATGAAAATGAACACTCTCATTCCAGAATGCCAATCCGGGTTGAGAATAAATCAGAAAAAAAAGCTTCAAGCCTCAATTATTCCATTACTGAGGATTCTATTGCTGATGATGAGCAGAAAAATTATGATGAAATAATCCCTGAACCCATGATCTCAGCTTCAGATCTATCTATAGAGAAGCATCAGAATTCTGGTCGGTTTGAAGACACAAATAATACCACTGAAGCAAAAAAATCTTTAGTTTTTTCTACAATAAATAACGTGGTATGTGAGGCTGAGCCAAAATTTGTGAAACCTCAGAATGATAACACTGATGAAAAACTTTCTATTCAAACAAATGAATCCTTGAAAAGTCAGCCTGATTCATTTATTGCTGAAAAAGTGGATATGGTAAATGAGCAAGCCGAACTCAAAAGTACTGCATTGAAAAATAAGCTGTTTGTTGAACCTTCGGTTGAACTCTTAAAAAATTCGCCTGAAAATAATCATAAAGCTCATTCAGAAATGCTTGAAAATAATAAATTGTTTCCAGCTCACGTAAAAAATAAAGCTGAAAAGGTATCATTGCAGGATAAAAATCAACTGAATGTGCCAGTTAAAGAAGATTTATTGGGATCTGACTGGTTATCAGATGATACAGCTAAAACAAGTCGGTTAAAAACAGCAGATTTAAAAAAATCATTTGTGCAAGCACAGAGTGACAATGAAACAGCCGTTAAGACATTAAATCCTTTATCTCATTCTGAAAAAAAATCTAAGCCAGAGCCTGAGAAAGATATCCCCGATAATAAAACAACTTCAGTAGTTAAAAAAACAGATAAAAAATTTATTAATGAACCCATAAAAACTCAAAATATCATAAAACCAGACAGAGAAAATTCAGGGCCTTCACAAACAAATGAGCTAAATCATACGTCTCAAAATCATAGTATTCAAAGCCAAAGCTCTCAAAGAAAGCAATCTCCGAAAAATGTTATAGCGAGCCCCCCCAGGGTAACTATTGGAAAATTAGATATAGTGGTTATGTCAAAACAGGTGGAAAAAACAAATAAAAGAAATTCTACCCGGCATAATGATAATGTTTCACAATTGCTTTATTTGCGTGGTATATAACGATGTTTATTGCTGAATCTTCATTATCAATTATGTGTCTTGCTGTAGAAAACTTTGTTCGAAATGGATTAGATGCAGAAAATAATAGTATCGATGTCACTATGGGAGCTCCAGCCAGTGCAGCGGCCGCCGGGCCAAAAATGAACCGGGTCAATTTGTTTTTTAATCGTTTCGAACCTTCTGGTTTCGCATCGAATGGTCATCCAGGAGAACCCTGGTTAATGCGTTTGTTTTGTTTGATTACTGCTTTTGGTGAGGATGATATTTCTGAAAATATTACTGGAGGTGAATTTGAACTCAGAATGATTGGTGAAATTATTCGTTTGTTTCATGAATCTCCTGTAATGTCCAATGTTGAGGTCAATGGTCAAAGTGTTCGGTTACAAGCTATCTTTCAACCTTTAAATTATGAATCAATTAATCAGTTATGGTCAACACAAAATGATGCCAGCTTCAGACCATCTGTTGCTTATGAGTTCTCTTTGGGACCTATTGTGCCACTGCAAAGAAAACAAACCGATAAGCTTGTGGGAAGCATTGGTACACTGATTAATAGTGACACAAAAAAGGAATGGGAAAAAGACAAGTTAACTTCCCATGTTTTTATATCGAGAAAGAAAACAGTTGATGTTAGTTTAAATCATTGGCAACCAGCAATTTGTTTTGTTGAGAATGATATTTGTATCGATGCAATACAGTTCGATTTAAATATGGTTAATCTTGATACTCAGACTATGACAGTTTGGCTTGCAGGAGATTTATCAATAGATATTTCTTTTAAATGGTTAATCTGGAATAGTCAAAATGGCTGGTTAGAACAGGATCCTGCTATTTTACATAAACCGCTAACTGAAATAATAGATCCGGATGGTGAAATTCCGGTGGATTTAATCTCTATGCCAATGCCTTTTGATTCCAGTATGGTTGATACCAGTGCACAGGTGCAATTAATTGCTCAGAGAACCTATACCGATCCTGTTTCAAATGCATTAAAAACAGTTAAAAGTAATCCCTTACTCATCACGTTTTACACTAATTAAGTTATGAAAAATCAAGAAGATATATTATTGCCTATCTACTGTGAATGGCAGCGAGTTGAACGACTGGCATTCAATGTTATCAGCCAGCGTGCGGGTGAAAAAATAAGCAGTGATGAACTAACGCAAATGGAGCGCTTACAAAAACAAACGAATGAGTTACGTCTTAACTGGAAAAAATCTCAGTGGGGTCGATTAGAACTTGATGGTATCTCACCACTGGCCTGGGATATTATGAGCTGCCTTCTTGCGCCTGAGTTTGTCCCAAAAATAGCGATATTATACCGCCAGCTTCAGGGGAATAATCAGTTGTATCCTTCTGCAGCTCTATTGCAGGAATTACTGGCTTTTAGTTCGGATGAAGTGGGAGAACTGCTTGATGAATTAAATTACGATGGTTTTTTACATACTAACAAATTAATTCAACGTGATGAATTTTCACCATTAGCACCTATCATTGCAAAAAAAACAGTTATTGCTCAACTCAGCGGCAGACAGCATAACTTAATGATCCCCGGTGCCAGTTTAGTGACACAAAAAGTTTCATGGGATGAACTGGTTCTTGATGATGAACGAAAACTCATGTTGAGTGAATATGTGGATTGGGTTAAATACCGGGATGTAGTTGTTGAGCAGTGGCAGGGGTTGGATATTGGTGGTCCGCTGGCTTTGTTTAGCGGGCCATCAGGAACAGGAAAAACTTTTGCGGCCAGTGTGATTGCTTCAGAGCTTGGCTGGGCTCTTTATCGAGTTGATCTTGGGATGCTGGTTTCAAAATATATTGGTGAAACTGAGAAAAATCTTAATGTCTTATTTGATGCAGTTCATGGTAAAAAAATTGTTTTGCAAATTGACGAAGCGGACAGCTTATTCGGCAAAAGAGGTGAAGTCAGAGATGCACGGGATCGCTATGCCAATATGGAAGTCAGTCATCTTTTATCACGAATTGAAAGTCATCGGGGGCCAATTATACTGACCACCAATTTACGCGATCACATTGATAGTGCATTTACCAGACGTTTTCAGATGATAGTTACATTTCAACGACCTGATAAAAAACAAAGGTTAGTGATGTGGGATACTCTGTTGCCAAAGAAAGCACCGCGTGCAAGTGCTTTGGATATTAAAGCTATTGCCAATGACATTAACATGACTGGTGGTAGTATTCGCAATGCGGCTTTACATGCAGCCTACCTGGCAGCAGCTAAAGGGGGAGAGATTGGAATGCATGAAATGGCTAAAGCAATTTGGCGTGAATTGAATAAAGAAGGCAGAAAACGAAGCCGGAGCGATCTGGGGCATTTAGCGGAGCATCTGTCCTGATGAAAGATTCTGTACTCGAAATAGGCCAGTTAAATCTCAGTCTTCCATCAGAGCTGGATAACAGAGCAAAAGCAATAGGAAAAATTCTCAGTGAACAACTGGCTAAAATACAGGTGACAGAAGACAGACATATTGCATCATTGAAATTAAGAGATATACAGATACATGCAGCACAAAGCAATATACAAATAGCAAAAAAAATTGTTAATTCAGTTAAAACAGCCATTGATAAAAGATAGCATAAATGATGATAAAAATAACCAAGGGTTTACTGGTTGAATATACAGAGCGTTCACCCAGACTAGAGTTGCAGTTTGAATTTAATCCAGCTGCATTTTCACGCAGCCGGCAAATTACCTTTGCAAGCAATGATACACCGGGTAATGAAAGTGGTTATGATTTTAACTCAGCAGGAGAAACACCCAGAATATCACAGGGGGTGGCAGTAAATAATGAAGAAATCAGCATTGATATCTTGCTGGATGCCACGGAGCGTATGGCAAATAATGATGCTATTGCGGATCAGTATGGCATCAGTCCTGAACTGGACACCTTAAAATCAATGTTAGAACCAAAAGCTCAGGGGCCTGATGGACAGCAGATATTAGCCAGTCTTGGACAGGGGGAAGATAGTGGTTTTTCTCGTGATGTATTTTCCTCGGTATTTTTATTTGTCTGGGGGGATCAGGTATTACCAATTTTTTTAACCAGTATCGGTGTTGAAGAAACTGCTCATTTACCCTCTTTAGTACCTTATAGAGCCAATGTTTCAATTGGTATGAAGGTGATAGAAAGCAATAATCCCTATTATATTGCAGAAAAGTCGAGACAACAAAATAATGCAAGTCGTTATAATTCACAGTCTGGCTATTCAGTGACGATTCCATAATTTACAGCCAGATATTAAATAGATAATTGAATTATCCTAAGGTTAATAAATGTTTTTAAAAAAATCACGCTATAAAAACAGTCGTTTCTTTGCTGTGGATGAATCGGGCCATGAAGTTTTTTCCGGGATCAGACCGAGGAAAATTGATACCGCAGAAGGTGTACTGGAATACATTGTTAAATCTGGTGACCGACTGGATTTGTTAGCAAATTTTTTTTACAACGATGACAGACTATGGTGGCGTATTGTTGATGCTAATCCGCAGTTTATTTTTTCCGATTATCTGCTGGATGATGAAATGGTTGGTGATGTTCTGCTTATTCCTAAGATTAAATGAGATAGACGATGGGCACAGAAGATCAACTTGAAGAAAAGCAGAGAGAACCGGCAGAAGTCATTATCCGTCTGGGTTCAGAGCAGGAGGAAATGCTGGATTTTTATGCTGCTCTGGTTGAAGTTGTGGTGGAATCCAGTCGTAGCGGACCGGCAGTTGCAACATTGGTTTTACAGTCCAGGAGAAATGAACAGGGTGAATGGTCAATACAGGATGAAGCTCTTTTAGTACCCTGGCAAAGCATTATAATTGAAGCTAAGTTTGGTCACTACAATGAAGAAGTGATGCGTGGATATATCCGCCAGGTTTCTGTTGATCATCCAAAAAATGCTGGTGAAACTATTGTTATTGTTGAATGCATTGATGAGTCTTTAAAAATGGATCGGGAGCAGATTAGAAAAGATTGGGGATCAGACAGTCCTGTTGATGATTCAGTCATGTTATCAGAAATTGCTGGTAAATATGATTTGGATGTCTCATTTGAAAATGGTAGTGGTCATAAGTCTCTTGTGCTATTACAAAATGCGACTGATAACCGCTTTCTGAGAATGCGGGCTGAAGCCAATGGTTTTGAGTTTATTGTCGCTCAGGGAGAAATATATTTTGGTCCGATGCGTCTGGAAGGTGATACTCAGGAGACTATTTTTGTCTATTCTGGAAAATCAACCAGCTGTAATTCTATCCATATAGAAGATGATGGTCACAAGCCTGATAAAGTAGGCTTTGAGTTTGCTGAACTGGATAAAGCCGTGGTTACAAAGGAGATCATTGAGTCTGATTTAAGCCTTTTAGGTGAGACTTCGGCAAGCAGTGCCTCCAGTGGTCTTGATGAATTTGTCTGGATGATGGATAGAGAAGCCGGTGTATCTCAGGAAGAACTACGGGCTAAAGCGCAAATGAAAGCTAATGAAAGTGCTATGAAAATTAAAGCCACAGGTGAGTTGGACGGGACCCTCTACGGCCATGTATTGCATGTTGCTAAAACGGTTCAGGTCGATGGTCTGGGTGAACGTTATGGTGGTGTTTATTACGTTGATCAGGTTACCCATACGTTTCACCAGGATGGTTACCGACAGCAATTTATTTTGTTACGTAATGCTTATGGCAACAATATCAGCCATAGCGAACAGCGATTGTCGGCATTAATTTAAGGTGTTAAAAATATGAAGAAGGCAAAAATGAGGTGTGTTAATGGAATCTGTAGTTAAAAAAATTGCCGAACAAGCTAAAAATAAATATTACGGCAAGTACCGCGGTCTGGTTTCAGACAATATAGATCCTCAAAAACTCGGACGCTTAAAACTTCAGATTCCATCTCTGCTGGGCGAAGTAGTGAGCGGCTGGGCACTTCCATGCATACCTTATGGCGGTTTGCATGATCAGGGAATGTTTATGGTACCTGAAGTAGATGCGCAGGTGTGGGTTGAGTTTGAGGCAGGGGAGCTTAATATGCCTATCTGGACTGGCACATTCTGGCGTCCGGATGAAATACCTGAAGAAGCCGCTAAGGATGAACCAACAACACGCTTGTTAAAAACCAATAGTGGTCATCGTCTACAGTTTGATGATGCACCAGGTGAAGAAAAAATTATATTACACCATAGTGAAAGTTCTGAGGTTTTAATGGATGAAAATGGTTCAATTTCATTGACCGATTCAAACGGTAGTCAGGTTATGTTAGATGCCCGGAATAGTGAAATAAAAATTCAGGACAGCCAGGGAAATCATCTGACTATGAGTTCTTCAGGTCTTGTTGTTGAGGATAGTAATGGTAATACTATCAGTATGGACTCAGGTGGTATTGCTGTTGAAGGGACGCAGGTAGTCATCAAAGGCTCTCAAATTTCACTTGGCGGGACTGGTGGTGAACCTCTGATCAAGGGGCAGTCATTTTTGACTTTGTTTGCCACACATATGCATACCACTACAGCGCCTGGTACGCCAACATCACCACCCATACCACAGGGTGAAATGTCAACACTTTCAACTAAGGTTACATGCTCATGAGTCGTCTGGATGCAGTTGAATATATGGGCTTCCCATTTACAATTGGACAAAATGGTGCGCACACCAGTAAACGAATTGCTCATATCAAAGAACAGATAGAACAGGTTTTGTTTACCAGTCCTGATGAACGCATCTTCAGAAGTGACTTTGGTGCCGGAATTAACCGATTAATTTTTGAGCCTAATAATGTTGCCTTGCAGGAAGCAACGCGTAAACGCCTGTATTCCTCTTTAGTAGAAGCATTAAAAGGGGAGGTTGATCCGAAATCACTGAATGTGTTGCTTGAACGTGACAATGAAAAGTTATATGTCGTTGTTGAGTATACGCTTGCAGCTTTGAACCATTCTGAGAGACAAGAAATATTAATTAATTTACCAGGATAAACAATACTTGCAAAACTTATATTTTTTTCTTAAGCAAGTAACTATACGTAAAACTATAAGTATAACTACAAATTAAAGCAATAAACTACTATGGCTAATATTCCAGAAACAGATTTAAATTTTATTCAGAACTGTCCAGACTGCGGTATTCGAAAAGTGACATTGCCTGCCTCTCTGCCTGAAATCGGTGATGATTTTGATTGGCTGCAGCGAGATTATGATGGCTACAGGCTGGCAATGCTGGAAGAGTTAATAGCTCGCTTTCCAGAAAGAAAACGCTGGACACCGGCAGACATGGAAGTGGTGTTAGCAGAAGTATTAGCCGCCAGTCTTGATAAACTCTCAGACATGATAGATCGAACTGCCTCAGAAGCTTATCTTGAGACTGCCCGTCGACCTGAATCTGTACGTCGATTACTTAAATTTATCGGCTATGATGCGGTTCAATACAGTGGTTTTGAAGATGACAATGAGTTGCTTGATAATGCACAGACTGCCATTGAAAAGTTAGAAAATGCCTGGTTGAAAAATCCACAGTTAATGGAGTCGGCACGCAGAGCAGGGCCTGATGCCATTCATGAACAAAAACGCATGGTGACACTGTCTGATTATGCGGACAATTTAAAACTGCATCCATTAGTACAGCTTGCCTATTCATGGAATCAATGGAGTGGCTCCTGGAATACAATTCAGATTGCTATTGTCGGCTGGCAGAATTTAAATCTTGATGACACTCTGGAAGAGATTTCTTTTGCCGGGCTTGATCGAGATGAAAGCAATCGCCTGACCCGACGTATAGAAGACATTAAATCCTCAGTGAACCACTTTCATAGAGTACGCAATCTAACGATTTATGACTGGGATAGTGATCAGCCTACACTACGTACTCTTCTACAGGCATATTTAAAAAACTATCGTTTATTGGGGCAGGAATCTGCATTACAGGATGCTCAGGCCGTCGGTATTAGTATGTCGTTATCGTTAAGGATTTCTGATAATTATTTCCAGTCTGAAATACGCAGTATGGTACAGCAGGTTCTTGGAATTAATGATAATGGATTTTTTTCACCGGGCAACCTGAATTTTGGTGAAGATATTTATGCCAGTGATATTGTGCAGATCCTAATGGCTATCAAGGGCATTGAGACCGTTTGCTTAAATAGATTTAAACGAGTGGGTAAGCGTTATCTGGATCGTTCAGACTTTGGGCAAATTATTTTAAGTGGACTGGAAGTGGCCGTCTGTGACAATAGAGCCAATCAACCTGAGCGTGGCTATTATACACTGAAAATATCGGGAGGGCGTAAAGGATGAGCCATATTAAAGACTTCTCCCGTTGGAATCGCTCTGGTTTAAACCGGTTTGAATATATTGATGCGAATGCCATCACTCTGTTAGAAACATTGCGCCAGTCTATGATTGATGAATTTACAGATCCTGACAATAATCTCAAATGGTCTGAACTTGAAGCAAACATCTTAAGTCATGAGACTCATTCAGAAAAGAACCAGCGTCTGTTAGAACAATACCATGACGAACGGCGGGATTATGCCTGGGAACTGATGAGAAGTTTTTCTCGTTCTGTTCACGTTACGCTGGAACACCTTAATGCCTATGCCAATGAAGGTTACATTGGTACTGCAACACAATGGGAAAATATAAGACGTCTGGTGTCAATGCTGGATTATTATCCTGCGCCTTCAGCTTCTGCATATACTGATATTGCACTAATGGTTAAAGCCTCACAAACAGGTAAAGTTGAAGCCGGCTGGCAGGTAAAAAATGCCCCTGAAGATGGTAGCGCACCTTTGATCTTTGAGACTCTTGAAGACATTGAAGTTAATAGTGATTTTAATAGGCTTTATCCTTACCAATGGGATCAGAATCATGAGGTTTTTTTGTTTGATGATACTGATCCATCACGACCATTGCTTACAATGTCATTTGAACCAGCTGATAAAAAATTATCAGCTGGTTATCGAGGTATTGCTCTGGTCAAAGATCAAGTGGGCAATATTAACCGTACATATGCAATTACTATTGAAAAAATATTAGACAATCATCTTATATTGAGTGGCATTGATAATTCTCAGGATCTGCATTTATACCAGCTGACTCTTCTGTTTAATGATGCTTATCATGAGAGCCCCAAACTTCATGGCCCTCAGGTTGTTCTACTGGAACAGGTTTTCAATTTTAAGGTAGGGAGTTTGATTTGCTGGCTGAATGGCACATGGAAGCAAGCTCAGGTTATTGCGATTGAAAACAATCGAATCCAGCTTGATGGAAATGAAATACCGCAGGCAGGTAATGAATTATATCTATTATTGTCGGCAAATAAACAGCTTATCGAATTTAATGAAAATGATAAAGACTATTATCTGATATTACCACCATCAAGTTGCCGCAAGGATGGAAAAGTTTTTACTCATGTTAATGGTCACGTAAGTGAAGTTGGAATTAATGATATCATTGAAAATACAGATAAGACATTACAACGAGTTGATGAGTCAGAGAACAGTGCGGATACTCTGTATTATCAGATGCCTGATAGCCAGCCTGTGGCAAAAGTTTCCGGGATTAGTAGTGCAGCAAATGTTTTAGAATTTAGTGGTCAGGCTAAAGACTTAAGCTCAGATCAATGGTTGTTGTGTCGCTGTGATGAAACATACCATGCGTTGCAGATCGTTAAAATTGAGCAGTTGAAAAAATCTTATCAACTAACTCTTGATTATAGTGTGCTGGATGATGATCTTTCAATTGGAACAGTTTCTGCTGTGCGTGCTTTATTTTCAACAAAGGTACAGGCAATACAGTATAACCGTAACCAATCACTCATAAGTGGTGCAAAACTTGAGCTGGATTTTATTCCTGAAGATCTTAAACGAGGTCAAAAAATTATAATTCAATGTCAGCAAAAGACTCATCAGGCAACTATTATCGAAATTGAACCTGGTGGAGTGCCTGCTATAACGATTGCTCCAGCACTTGTTGATCCTTACATGTCGGGTGAAACAATAATATCGGCTAATATTGTGGCTGTTGGTCATGGTGAAACTAAACCAGAAAAAATACTGGGCAGTGGTGATGCCACAGAAATACATCAGAGTTTTGTGTTTGAAACTAAAAATGTTGCCTTTGTGGCTGATCCGGAAATGAATTCAGGTGTCCGTGCTGATATTGAGCTAATTATTGACGGCAGGATCTGGCAGCAAAAATCAACTTTAAACTATTCCAGCCCGACCGATCCTCATTATGTAGTAAGGATGACGGAAGAGGGCTATTTAAAAATTAGTTTTGGTGATGGCAAAAAAGCCCGCCGTCTACCAACTGGAAAAAATAATATTCGAGTCAGATTCCGTATTGGTACAGGAACTGTGGGAAATTTACCCGCAGGCTCATTAATCAAAGCTGTTAAACCACATAATCTAATTATCAATCACACTCAGCCACTGCCTGCAGCAGGTGGCAATGGTATCGAGTCTGTTGCCTCTATCAGGCAAACGGCGTCTGCTAACTTAATGACCTTCGAACGTGCTGTTTCTTTACGTGACTTTATCAGTCTGGCAGCCAGCCATAGCAGTGTCTGGCAAGCCAGTGCAGTGCGCAGGAAAATCAAGTTTGCACAAAATGAAAATATTGAAGTGGTAATTATCCCGGCCGGTGGAGGCAGTGTCAGCCCCGGGCTGAACCAGCAACTCCGGCATTATTTAACTCAGGCGGCATTACCCGGTGTTAAAATAACAATTACAGATTGTCAGAAAATTGAACTCCATTTGAATATTATCATTCGGGTTAAATATGAAGAATATGATCATGAGAATGTAAAATTAGCAGTTATTGCTGCTCTGGAAAATGCCTTCAATTTAACGACAAGAAAAATAGGCCAGGTATTATATCGCAGTGAAATATACAAAACTGTTGAGTCAGTGACAGGTGTTGAAAACTCTGATTGTATTATCAGCCAGACAAGTGTTAATAGTGCAGAGCCCAGGTTAACCTATCGACAGGTGGTTTTTGGGCATGAACATGATCCCTCAAAGCGTTTAATTAAAAGTATCAGACCTGCTAATAGCCAGATCATTGTTGTTTTAGACAACCATACTATTAGTGTGCTTGCAGAGCCTTTTGTAAGATAGATTTACAAGGAAATTATGGAAAATGACAAAAATTTCACAGAGTAATTTTGCCCGGCGTCTTTATGCCAGTTTGCCATCGGTTTATCGAGAACGGGATAAGGGTGATTTACAGCACTTTCTGAATGCCTGTGGCGGCTTGCTGGATCAAGTTCACACAACCATTGAGCAGCGTCTGGCGGATTCATTTCCTGATAACCCTGAAGATGATGGGCAGGATGAACAACTTGCCTGTCAGTCCTGGGTTCTGCCTTATTTTGCCGATCTGTTAGATGCACCGCTTTTTTCACCAGACGTAAAAGGCCGACGGGATGAAATCAGTCATGCCGTTTCCTGGCGACAAACTAAAGGCACCAGACCCTGTGTTGAGTCAATTGCAGAATCAGTCGGTCAGATGGAAGTTGAAATGCAGGAAGGCTGGCAGCGGGTTGCTGTAACCCCGAGAATAGATAAAGCCATTATGCCGGCCAAAGCTTATGGTTATCAAAGCAACCTGCCATTAAACATTGCCAGGATGAGTGCACGACATCCCGGACTAGCAGCAACCATGGTTGATACCAGTTGTTATTCTGGAGCGGTCAGTGTTGATAAATACAGTCCCGGCTCAAAGCAAAGTCTCTTTAATGGTGAACAAATTTCATGGCGTCAGGCCAGTCCTTATGCTGCACCACTTTATCCCGGCAGTTATGATGATGTCAGTCAGCGCACGGTTGATATCAGGACTCCGGGCTGGGATAAGGGGCATGTTCATCCCAAACAACTATTACTCTATGTGCCGCCGCCTGATGGTTTTTATGGTCATACTTCTATTGGTGTGCAATGGAATAAAAAAGAACTTGACGGCAGTAATTTTCAAAAATATGTTGAACAGATTTTACCTGATGAAAATGATGAGGAACCAGTACATATTTTCCGCAATCGCAGCTATGGTCATGAGCATTTTCAGCCGATTCATATAAAAGGTAAAGTTGAGTTATTTGGAGAGTATAAAGTTCGTTTTGAAGGTTTGCAGTTTCAGCATAGTCTTATTTCACATACGGCAATTGTTGAACTTGAGAGTTGTGCCTTATTTCATCTTGAATCTCATGTTCACGAACTTGACACCTTAGTCATTCAAGCTAAAAACTGTCTTATTAACTCACTCCGGGCGGCTATTGGTCGGGTGAATCTGGAGTACTGTACTGTAATGGGTCGAGCAATCGTTGAATACTTAAATGCCAGCGACTGTATCTTCCTGGAACCTGTCTATAAAGATCTGAGTCTATCAACTGGCGGGCCGATACAAGGTTGTTTTCGTTATAGCCGCTTTCACCCGGAGCAATCACTGAGCAAGCCAAAAAATGATGATGATCCATCCTCTGAAATGATACAGACAGTTCAGGTCTTTGCCTGTACCACGGCGGATGTGGAAATGTTTAATAAAAATTATAGTGTGACTGAATCAGGACGTAGTTGCGGAGTGCTGCATCCAGCCTGTTCAGAATTAGTACGTTTTGGTGCTGAAGATGGTGGGGAAGCGGGAGCCTTTCACCAGCAGCGTTATAGCTTATTGTTCGCTGCCATCACTGAAAAGTTAAAAGATTTTATTCCTATTGGTATGGAAATGGCGGTTATTCCGGATAAACATTTATGGGACAGGCCAAATTAAATAATCGGAGCTGATACTCAGTTCATGCTATCAGGGAATAGTTATTTATGCGCAGAAACAGTATATAAACAGTGAATGCCTTTTTAGGAGCAGTTATTTAATCTCCATCGGGTTTCATAAAAGATTAGGACTAAAGGATTTAAAAACTAATGAAAACACAGATTTCACGTAAAACGTTTGATGTAAAAAAACGTTACTCTGGTGTCTATCAACAGCAGGGCAGAATGCTGACTGATGCAGACTGGAATGAAAAAGTTGACATTGAAAAGCTACGAGTCAGTTCAGCTATAGGTAAATTAGTGACCGCTGGTGCCCCGCAAAATGGTGGTTTTATCCATTATAATGATGACTATAAAAATCCCACCGGGGAACTCAAGTGGGGTTCAATGGTTGTGGATGGTATCTCAGCTGCTATTGTACCGGGGAGCGATGACTATAACGATGATTTTGATTATCTCAACCAACAGGATTTTCCTGATGCTCCACAAGTAGTCGGTGGTGTCAGTCTTTATAATTTTCCTGCCCAGAATGATTATGAAGTATACCTGGATGTCTGGGAAAGAGAGCTTAATTATCTGGAAGATGAAGAATTAAGAGATCCTGCTTTACAGGGTGCTGATACCTGCACCCGTACAAAGACGATGGCACAGATTAAACTATGTCCTGCCAGTATCGATCCTGAAGATTTATTGCAAAATCCAATCAGAGGTAATGCCACTCTGACGTTACATCAACGTGAGGGCAGTACAAGTCCAGATACCTGTGATCCCTGTGCAAGGGAAGTGGAACTTGAAAACAGTAGGGAAAACTATCTGTTTCGAGTGGAGGTTCATGAAGTTATTTATTCTGGCCAGACTATTGATACTCTGGTTTTAAAATGGTCAAGTGAAAATGCTGCAGAACAATATGAAAGCAGTGATATTCCTATTGGCTTTAAACAGGATACTTATTGCTATGAAATGTTTGGCGGGCAGAATGAAGATTTTAGCAGTGAGAAACATTCAGGCCGACATTTTATTGAAACAGATCCTAGTGTTTTTCCAAAAAAAGGTGAACTATTTCTACATAATGCCTATCCTGCTGTTAATGCAGATAAATTAATCCGTCGTTGGGACGGCACCATCACATTACATCGTGTTGCTGATGATAATTGGCAATTTATTAGTGGTGAAGACCGCGGGACGACTCTCAGTGATAGTGAAAAATCATTTAATGAACATGCTTATGTTTATCTTAATGGCAGTTATCCTGGAAGTTATGCTCAAGATTATCTGGGACTTGAACCTGATGAGGTCAGTGCTGAACCGGCTCAGCAACGGCTTATTATAAACCTGAATAGCATTGTCTTTAAACTTGAGCTGGAAGGTAAAAACTTTATTGCTGGTGATTATTGGAATACTGCTGTACGCAATAAAGAAATTGATGAATTACAAGATGAGGCTTTGTTACTGGCAGAAGAACCAGAAGGTATTGAGCACCATTATTACCGCATTGCTCATCTTTCTTCCGGTATTATTAACTGGGCTGAATCACTTTGGCAAAGAAATGCAGATCCAGAAACTTTATTGAAACATCGACGCCTGCCTTTTGCATCCATCGAACATTTACAGGCCAATAATATTGCCTACAGGCCGCCTGAATGTCAGTCATCATCCAATGAATCAGTCCTTAATTTATTGAATGAAGGTGGTAATGCCCAGTGGCTGATTAAAGATAGTCGTGAACCCAGTGTGCAAGGTTTATTAGACAGTTTACTATGCCTTTTTAATGCCGGTCATTTGCCGCTGGATCGTGAAAATGCAGCCTGTTTAATCACCCAGGAAAATGATGCAGGCTATACTGAAGCACAATCCGTTCAGGAGGCTTTAAATCATTTATGTACTGATATTCAGTCATTGACAGCGGAAGATATTGCCTTTGAATTATCTCCCTGTCCTTCTGTCCCTGAAAAAAAAGAAAACCTCAGCAGTCTGTTAACCTCACTTCCCATACCCATTGAACAACCGGAAACTGTAAAAAATATTCTTATGAATATTCTTTGTGATATGGATGCCAGACATATCCCTCTTTATAAAGATGCAGGACTTTGCCAGGATTTGCGTACTGATAACTCAATTATCAGTGTTCAGGATGCCATTAATTCGCTTTGCTCTAAAGAAACCAATAGCTGTGTTTCCTTTACTCTTGAGCCAGGCAATAATATTCAGGAAATTTTTGATAAAGTAAAATCGGGTCAAGATGCCAACTTTTGTTTTCAGGCTGGTTATTTTGAATTTGAGGAAACGGTATTTTTAAATAACAAAGGCAGTATAAAAATAACCGGAGCAGGTTCGGCCACAAAAATTGTAGTCAAAAATAATAAATGTGCACTGCATGTTAGTAGTTGTCAAAGAGTTACTATTCGTGACCTGAATATTGAAAGTCAGTCACTTCAGCCTTTTTTAAATGGTAAAAATAATCAACCCACCGGTGTTGTGACACTGAGTGATTGTCCACAGGCTACAATTGAATACTTGCGGCTGAAATGTGCAGCAGGGACTCGTCGCATTGGAAGTTGCCTGACTGTCATGAGTGAAAACGGAGTGCATTCTTCACGTATTAAATCCTGTGATTTAATCACGGGGGATTATCAGTCGGGAATGCTTATCATAAATGCTTCCCGAGCTTTAATTGAAGATAATACCATCGGGGTTGCAAAACGTCCCCCGTCTTTAACATTTGAACGAATTGCCCGTGACCACCAAACCAATATTAATTTGCGACATGAACTCGTGGATAAGATTTTAATTAAAAAATCTGCGCTGGTTGAAGATTCAAACTCTTTGAAGGGCAATGTGTTAATCAAAGTGGGTGATTATAATGTTTTTTTAAAATCTTCCATTGATGAAAATGCATGGGCCAAAGAAATACAGAAAGATCCACCAATAGCAGATGATTATAGTTCTAAGGAGGCAGCCCACCGTTATGTTAAAGGACAAATTGAACGTATTGTCAGGTCACCGGAACCCGATAGTGATTTTCTAAAACGACTTAATGCATTTGATAAATTAAATGAAGATCCAAATGTCTTATTAAGCCTTCGTCAGAAAATAAATCTGATTGCCACCTCTGATCCCGTGGTAGAAGATAAGGTCGATAAATCACGAACAGTCTCATTGACTCTGGGAGAGTTTGATATTAATTTTGATTCGGTACTCAGTACCTCCAACTGGCGGAGTATTATTAACCGGCAGCCACCTGAGGATATCAAGGATCAACAATCCATAACAAACTATCTTTTCGGTATCCAGAAAAGTCTGCTGGCAGATGCCAACTTTCGAGATTCTGTTTCGGAAGCCAGGAATTGGTTTGTTCGTAAAAAAGAAAATAATCCCAGTACAGGTTATGCCGGTATTATCTGCGCAGGAAAAAAGGCAGGTGATATAAAAATTATTAATAACAATATTCAAGGTGTCAGCGAAGCTATCCGGGTTGCTATCAGTAATGGTGGCATGGATGTCGAAAATAGTAGTGGTTTACAGGCAGAAACGGTGACAATTTCAAATAACCGCATGTCATTATCAAAGCCTGCAACAATCTCGATTGCACCCCGTGCCATGATGGTGGGCAATTGCAAACATCTCATTGTGGAAAATAATCGTATGATAGCCACTGGAATTAAAGCAGAGACAAAATTCTTTTATGAAGGATTAAGAGTCTATGGCGTGTTAGGTCGAACTATAATCATACGGCAAAACTCCTTAGCAAATTGCATCACTGGAATTACAATTACTCCATTGGGTGCTGATAAAGAAAGCTGGCAAAATAATCTCTGGAAAGTTTCAGATAATATACTACCCGGGGCAGAAGAAACAGTTATACCGGATACGGTTAAAGATTATGATTCCAATCTAAGATAAATAAGAATGAGTTATTAGCTTTATGCAAACACATGCGTATGCACCGTCAAAGAAAAAATCTCAGAGCACTGCTGCAAGCAGCTCTGCGACTGTATATGCATCACGCTCACATAATCAGTCGCAACAGCAAGTTTATGTTAGTCAGATTTTACGCAAGGAAAAACCAAATGCGCTGACATTGGGACAGGCCAATGACCATTATGAAAAAGAAGCAGATAATATTTCCAGGCAACTGCATGATCCACAAAACCATGCAGCACTTCAATTAGTTCAACATAAAGCTTCCCCATTAAGTAAAACTGATGCTGAAGTCAACAGTAAAACTGAAGAGGATGAAACGGCACTCACTCAAGAGACTGAGGTTAAAAGTCAGAACAATACTGCTCAGAAGAAAGCCAGTATTCAAAGAAAGAGTAATGTTGCAGAAAACCAGACTCCATCACCACATGCTGGTATCGCAGAACGCATTAACAATCCCAGAGGCGGCTCTCGCCTTTCTTCATGGCTAAAGAAATTCGTTACTGCTGTTTTACCTTATGACTTCAGTGAGGTTAAAGTTCATCAGGAGTCTCAGGATCAAATTGATGTTGCATCTGTCGGGGCCCGGGCATTTACCTTTAAAAATCATATCTGGCTTGGACAGGGGGAAAGTGCTAATGACAGTCGTCTTATGTCACATGAACTTACACATGTGGCTCAGCAGGGTGCAGCACCTTATCAGGGCTTGAGCTCTTCAGAGGAAGTTCAGCAATCAGAAACAAAAATACAAAGAAATATCTTCGGTGATATTGCTGATGTTGCCACTGATGTTACAGATGTTGCCGGTGATGCATGGGATTCCGGAACTGATTTCGTTTCAGATAAAATAGATGATGCGGTTGAATGGGGTGCAGACCGATTTTTAGATCTGGTTGAAACTGTTGCTTCCGCTGAGTTTGTGGAGTTCTTAAGAGAAGTTTCAAGTAAAGGTATTTTTACTTACCTCAAAGAAAAAATATCTGATGCCGCCTCATCCATGTTTGACGGCTTAAGTAATAGTAGTGGATTACTGGGTTCTATATTTGAAATTTTCGGTGGGTTTTTAGCAACTGCTGGTGAAATAGTTATTGCTCTGGCTAATGGCAACTGTGAACCATTATTTGCTGCTTTAAAGCAATTAAAAGAAATGGCTGCTGCTATTGCCGGGGATGCATGGACTGCTATTAGTGATTTTTTAGCACCAATAGGAGAGTTTTTTACTAATCTCTGGTCTGACTATGGTGCTCCAGTGCTGGACTGGCTAAAACAAACTGCGGGTGATGTGTGGCAGTTTATCAGTGATTTAGGTACTGATATCTGGAACTGGACACAACCGGTACGTGATGCAATGAGCAGTGCCTGGGACTGGGTTAAGGAACAACTGGGTCTGACTTCAGGTGAAGGCAATGGTGAAGGAGGGCTGATGTCCTGGATCACTGATAAAGCACAAGCGGCCTGGGATACTATTAAAGAAGAGCTCAAACCTATTACTGAACCCATTCAGGAAGTTATCACAAAAGTTAAAGAAGTGCTGCCTCTTGAAGCCATTTTTAATTTACGTGAAACCATCAATGGCTGGTTACAAAGTGTCACTGCCACAGCATCTGCACTGGATGAAGATGAGGGAGGTAATGTTGCTGAACGACAGGACAGCTTAAGAGAAGAGCTGTTACCTGCAATACTAAATAGTATTCTCGCCTTTCGTGATAAATTGCTTTTTGCCGGGCAATGGGTTGCAGAAAAAATTGGTGCTGTCATTAGCGTTGGTACAAATTTCCTCAGTACATTGATGAATACTCCTTTGCTGACAAGCGTCACCAATACCTTGCAATGGTTGCAGGAGTCATTAGATAAATTAAAAACCTGGTCAGTAGAAACAGTTCAGAGTGTTTTTAGTCTGCTTGGTGATGCTCTGGTCAAGTTATCTGAATTTATTCAGCCGATACTCAATATCTTAAAACAAATTGTTGATACTCTTACTAATATTTTATCTAAATTACCAGATCTCCTTTTGGGACCTGTCTGGTGGCTGTTACCAAAGTGCATAAAAGAGCCCATTAAAAAATTCTTTATTGAACAGATTCTGGGACGTATTCCATTATTTGGTGAACTCATTAAAGTTGGTGACATCTGGGCAAAAGTTCGAGATACAGCATTAGAAATTTTAGCCCGTATATTTATTGATGGTGATCTATTAGGTGCTCTCTGGCTGTTCTTTAAGTCCATGCTTAATTTAATCGGCTTACCCGCTAAACTTGTCTTATCTATAATAATTAAAGGTGCGACAGCCTTTAGTGATATCCTGATGAATCCTATTGCCTTTATTGGTAATTTACTACGCTCAGTTAAACAAGGTTTCTTTAATTTTTTTGGTAATATTTTTAGTAATTTATTCAGTGGTATTACAGACTGGTTATTTGGTCAGTTGGATGGCGCCGGTATCAAACCACCCACATCATTTAGTTTCAAAGCTGTTTTGACCTTTGTTCTTGATGTGCTGGGCATATCAGTTCAACGGATCATTAAGAAGGTGGCAGAAAAACTGGGCAAGCCTGAACTTGAAGAACGTATTAAACAGATGGTGGATCATGCAACTGGTGCATGGGAATGGATTAGTGATGTCATTAATGGTGGACCGCAAGCACTATGGGAAAAAATCAAAGAAAAAGTCAGTGATTTATGGAACTCCGTATTAGATGGTGTTGTGGGCTGGGTTAATCGAGTCATTATTGAAACGGCATCACGCTGGTTATTATCGCTACTGGACGTTACCGGGATCACTCCGGTTATTAATGCTTTAATTGCAACCTATAAAGCCATTGAATCCTTTGTCGCCTATATTAAGGAAATGTTAGAAATTGTTGAAAGTATGCTTATCAGTATTGCTTCAATTGCTAAAGGGAAAATTTCAGATGCTGCTGCTTATGTAGAAAATTCACTGGTTCAAGCGGTTCCCATAGTGGTTGGCTTTTTGGCTAATCAATTTGGTTTTGGTGCCGTAGGCAAACGTATTGCAGAAATGATAGAGAAGGTCAGGGAAAAAGTTGATACAGCTATTGATTGGTTAATTGATAAAGCGATTAAAGGTGGACAAGGTTTTATTGATCTACTAAAAGCGGGCAAAGATGCGGTGCTTAACTGGTGGAAAAGCAGAACAAAATTTAAAGACAAAAAAGGCAATGATCATAATTTGTTTTTTGAGGGCTCTGAAAATAATGCCCAGCTATATGTGGCCAGTGAAAAAACACTGGTTTCAGATTATTGCTCTGAACAAGATGGTGCCGACTCAGAAGTCAGGAAAAGAGCTTATTCTAAATATCAGCAAATCCAGGAAATTCTTAAGTCATTAAGTCAAGGAAAAAATGAAACTAAGGCCGATGATAAACAAAAACTTAATACTGCTTTAGGTGAACTTGCTGATCTTTTAGGACAAACAGAACTTGAAACAGCATCATTGCCTGATGGTAAAACAAAACCAATTCCAGTGCGTTATTTTAAAACAAAGAGTGATTTTCCGAAAGTTCTTGGTGCCTCTGCTGATACAGGCGTCAACATCAATGGTTATAATCTGGCAGTTGAAAGAGGCAATTTTAAAAGCACTGGAGATATTCTGCTTAAAAAGTCCAGTAGAAGTGATGGAGCACCGATGGATGAAATTAAAAAAGTACTTCGCAGCATCAGTGATGATCAAGAGACGTCTGGCATTGAAACTAATGAAACTAAACTTTCACCATTATCAACTTTCTTAAATCAAATCTGGCACCTTGATCATGTTCGAGAATTAAACTTAGATGGTAAAGATGTTGCTGCTAACTGGTGGCCTTTGAGTGGAACTAAGAATCTGGCTGCTAATGCTATATTTAATCAAAAAGTGGTCTGGAAAACAAAACCTCATGATCCTTATTCTTATCAGGTATCAACAGTTAAAAACCTTCATGAAGACAAATATATTAGTGAGACTGGTTCCAGAACCGGTATACCTTCTTCCAGTCATGGAACAGATGCTGAACCAGCTGCACCTGAAACAGGTAAAGTACAAAATTTTCCTAACGTTGCCAATGCTGCTCAATATGATCCTGAAAAAGGCTGGCCCTATGGTGGTTCCAGTACACCGATTAAATTTAGATTTTTAAAAACAAAATCAGATTTTCCAACCATTACTACATTAGAGGGTAAACCAGATAATTTAAAACCGGTTGCTCATAGTATTACTGATGGAGTGAGTCTGGAACATATTGATGATAAGGGTAAGAAAGAATCGGTTAAGCTTGGGGGGGACAAGATTCTGGCTCGTATTGGTCTCACAAAATTAAATCCGAATAAGCGTGGTAGTGAAAGTGCAGGTTTTAGAAAAGCAAAAAGAATTCTGAATAATTTGGCAAATGATGCTATTAAAAATACATCCGGGAAGGAAGAGGATGCCGCCTTAGTGAGTCAGGGAAGCTTTTCAAATGTTACCTGGCAACTTGATCATGTTTATGAATCACGCCTGGGTGGACCACAGAATAAGGGTAATTTCTGGCCATTAGAAACTACAAAAAATCAGGCAGCGAACGCAACCTATAATCAAATAATACAATATAAAAATAATGATAAAACAGAAACAAAAGCAGTCAGAGATTTACCAGATGGGACAAAGTTAGTTGTTATGGAAGTTCGTCCTATTCCCAACAGCTCAGCTGATCATGGGACCAAAAACAATCCCGCCAATAAAAATGATGTTGAGTTAAATTCGTTTTCCTGAAAGTAGTTGAAAAACTGTTTTTCTTGAGCCAATTATTTCCTAAATATTGGTATAGGTAAAAAGGGAATTTGGTTTGCTTTTATGTTTAACTTTGTTGCAACAAATATTCACTAATAAAAATAATTTCAAACTTTTGTTGATCCGGTATTACATATCATGCTATATTTTAGTCTACGCAAAAAGTTGACGGTTTCCGCTGAAGTGAAAATATTTCTGCCGGTGGGTTCGAGTCCCTTGTGACCAGTAGTTTTAAGAAATTAAAACAATACTGGTAAACCTTAGTAGAGCAATTCAATGGTCTGCTTATCCATAAATATGCTGCTCAGGCAGCTTATTTATTATCTTTCGGTATCCCTTTTTTTCTGTTAAAAAACAGAGCATCTAAAATTATTCATATTATTTTATGTGTTTTAATTAAAAGGTCATCCTATGCAAATAATATTGAAACACAGTAAACCTCCCCCGATATCATTGAAATACAGAATTTAATCGCTATTCGTTATATAAAACCATCAAGAACATTCTCTGTATTTATTTTATTATCAGTTGTTCAGTAAATTACTTGAAAGGTGTTTTCCGCCAGAAAATTTAAAATAGATCTATAAATTATAATAAATTGATGCACATGCGTTAGCTCTTTTATAACTATTATCCAGGTCAGCCATAAATATAAGGTGAATTCATGAGTGAGACTAAAGACTTAATAATTTTTGTTCCAGGTATGAATGATAGTGAGCCTGAAGTCTATCTTAAAAAATTAGTGGATGGTATACGGGATTATTGTGATGGTAAAGGGATTGTATTTAATAGTCTGGATGATCATGAGGTAGATCATGCAGGTGTTCGAAATATTAAAATTGAATTTTCTAATCAAATAAGAATAATTGAAATTCGAGAAATATTCTGGTCGGATCTTCGCCCCAGGTTAAGTCATGAGCGTGCAATGCGTAAATTAATTCGTGGGCTTGATCTATTGTTTTATTGGTTTGGTACCCTAAAAGCCTGGTCATCTGTACGTCAATCAAAATATATGGTATTTAATATTATATTTACATTGCTGATATTTGTGAGTTGGTATTATGGTGCTATTGCAGCAGCAATTACGGCAATAGGGGCTAGCCCTGATATCCTTGGTTATAAATTGTCAGAAGAGTGGGTTAACTGGTTTAAAAATATTGGTATTGCAATGGGGAGCTGGAAAATCTGGTTATTCGTATCGATACTAATGGCTATTATTCCAGTTTCCGCTATTATTGATATCTCATTTGCCACGAAGTGCTATTTGCAAAATCGTCTTGGTCTCAAACACAAAATAAATGGACGTTTATATAAGGCCTTAAGCGGTGTCAATACCAATAAAGAACTCTATTCGCATGTGACACTTTTGAGTCATAGTTTTGGTGTTGTGGTTGCAACTGAAACGATTGCAGAATTTGATCAAAAAAATCTACCAGTAAAACAATTAATTACAATGGGAGGGCCTTTAGAAATTATCAAAGGTCGTTCTGATAGAGTAAGGATAGCATTAGAACATGTAGAAAATTATCTCAGGATAGGGAAATTGGAAAATTGGACAGATTTTTATTCTGATTATGACTGGTTATGTTCGAAGTCTCCAGTATCCGATGATATAGAAAATTTTAATCATCATAAAATATCCACAACAGTCCCATTAGATAAACGTGCAAATGGTGAAAGTCATTCTATGTATTTTACTGATTGGGATGTGATGAAAGAAATAGTTAAGCTTTAACGTTATGGCTGATCATACTTTATGGGTGATCATAGTTATCTGCCGGTTTGTAAATTTCGCGTACTTAACCCCAAAAAATAACTGGGTTTAAATTATTGGTGTCTGATAATGAGGAATGATTTATGAAAAAGAGCTTCAAGAGTGCACTCAGGCATGTATTGATACATGAAGGTGGCTGGGCAGATCATCCAAGAGATCCTGGTGGTGCAACAATGAAAGGAGTCACTTTACGTACTTATAGACGACACTTCGGTGCTAATAAATCTAAAAGTGATCTGCGTAATATCTCTGATAAAGAACTTCAGAAAATTTATCGTTCTGGTTACTGGAAAAAATGCCATTGTGATGAGCTGCCAGGTGGAGTGGATTATGCAGTATTTGATGCGGCGGTGAATTCTGGGCCAGGGCGAAGTGCAAAATGGCTGCAGGCAGCAGTAGGCGCTAAGCAGGATGGTGCAATTGGTCCGAAAACACTTGCCAAAATTAACAAACAATCACCAATTGAGATGACGAATGATGTGTGTGATCTACGTTTGATGTTTTTGCGTAAACTCTCAACATGGGATGTCTTTGGCAAAGGCTGGAACAAACGTGTTGAAGGGGTACGTGCCACTGCAATTGTTATGTCTGGGGGACAACAGGAAATTATTCCTGATGTTAAATTCAAAACTGTTAAGAAAGGTTCAAGAGGTGTCTGGGTTCGCAAAGTTCAGCAGGCACTTGGAATTCAGGTGGATGGACGATTTGGATCGGATACTGATGCTGAATTAAGATCCTGGCAAGAAGAAAATGGTCTGGAGCCTGATGGTATTGCCGGACGCGCTACATACCGTTCACTTGGTTTGCTTGCCTGAATCACAAACAGATAGTCACTACACTAATAGAACTAATATAAAACACCCATCGGATAGTTCAGATTTTTAAATATCCAGATGGGTGGTGAAACAATTTTTTACTGCTTGAAATACATTTTTTCTTTGTTTAGCTTGTATGACCAGGGTAAGCCTGAATTTTTCCAACCATTGACTAAGCGCCAGTTTTTTTTCTCACCTTGTTTGAGCTTCCCACCTTCAAAACCATCGGTCACAACATAAACTTTGCTATAACCTTTGCCCCATAATTGTTTTGCACTAGGTGCGCCACGAGTTCCGCCTGAACGACACATAAGAATAATGGGGGTGTCTTTTGTCAGGCCTCTGTCTACGAGAGTGGAAGCAATAGCCTTTTCAAAATCGGGATTGGTTTCCATTGCAAATACTGGCTTTTTGGAATGCCATGAATTTTTATTTGATATCTTAAAAGGTATGTTAATATCAACCATATCAGTAAAGCCGGTAAACATGATCTCAATGGGATCACGGACATCAATAAATAGCACTTTATCACCCATTTTTTGTTTCATTTCATAGGCTTCTTTAGAATCAACATAAAGTTTCCAGGGTGTTTGTTTTTTTGGATCAGATGGTTCCTGAGAAGAAAATGAAGCCATGGGAAGTAGACCAAAAGCGATTAGAACAAATATAATATTAATTAATTTCATTAATAACTCCTATAAATTAAAGTATGAAGGATTGTATTAGTAATAGATTTTTCTATCAGTGATAAAATCACCAAACAATGAATTTCTTATGATAAAAATAAGAAAAAAGTGAAAGATTATGACTGTTTTAAGGTTACAAGTAATTTTTATCATAGAATTTATATATGATATTCTTTAATATCAAAATAGGAAAAGAGGTGAACAAGGATTTGCTTTGACTGTTATCCATTAATGATATCCATAATGGCTTAAACTTATTGTGATTTTAACTATAAATATTATTGTGAAAAGAGTATCATGCTACGATAATATAAAAGGAATTTATTATGACCGCTCAACTGGACGAGCAACACACTGCTTCTACATACCATGCAATCGTGCAAGATCTTGTTCTATCCCCCGTTTTAAACTCGATTCTTAGACATATTTCTTCAGTGGAACTCAAATCAGAAGTTGAATCAGAAGATCAGGCAATACTTCAATATGCCCTTGAAATTATTTTAAAATCTCATCTAAAACACTTTGAGCACCAATATGTGATTGATGCTTTCTCAGCCACAATCCTCATTGCTGAAATAGATAAAAATATTAAACTGCAAGTTGATGCCATTTTGCATCATGATATTTTTCAGGCTCTGGAATCTGCCTGGCGCAGCCTTTATTTATTAGTTGAACATACTCAATTTAAGGAAAATATCAGAATTGAGCTGCTTAATATTTCAAAAGAAGATTTACAGGATGATCTGGAGGACGCACCTGAGATTATTAAATCAGGTTTGTATAAACTCGTCTATAGCCAGGAATATGGTCAGTATGGAGGTGAGCCCTACGGTGTGATGATTGCTAATTATCAATTGGGTCCTAAGGGGCCTGATATTAATTTAATGCAGAAGGTGGCCAGTATTGCTGCAATGGCGCATACGCCATTTATAGCCGGGGCAGATTGTAGTTTTTTTGACATTGATGATATGAAAGAGCTGCCGGCTATTGTTGATTTGCATGATATATACGAAAGTCCAAAATTTAAAAAATGGAATCGCTTTAGAACAACTGAAAACTCTCGTTATGTTGGTCTGGTTTTACCTCGATTTCTAGTTCGACGATCTTATCACTCAGACTCTGAAAAACTCTTATGCTTTGGGCTGGACTATCAGGAAAAGGTGCATGCAAAGCACGGAAATAGTTTGTGGGGGAATCCAGCCTTTTTATTTGCCTTACGTCTGGTTGACAGTTTTGCTAAGTACCGTTGGTGTCCACATATTATTGGTCCTGCCGCAGGAGGTCTGGTTGAAGAAATGATCCATGATTATTATGAATCTCTTGGGCGAATTGAGACAAAACTGGCTACTGAAATAATAGTGACTGACCGCAGGGAATATGAATTAACAGAAGAAGGTTTTATTGCACTAACTCTTAGACGAGCCAAAGAAAATGCTTCTTTTCATTCCGCTAATTCAGTTCAAAGCTCTAAAAGTTTTGGTAATACACGAGAAGAAAAAGACTTACATACTAATTTTAAATTGGGAACACAGCTTCCTTATCTGTTTATAATCAATAGAATAGCACACTATATTAAAGTGATTCAGCGAGAAAATATTGGCTCATGGAAAGAAAAATCAGATGTTGAACGCGGTCTGAATAAATGGATAAAACAATATGTCTCTGATCAGGAAAACCCTTCAATTGAAATCAGGAGTCGCAGGCCGCTGCGTAAAGCCAAAATTGAAGTTATGTCAGTAGAAGGGGAGCCAGGTTGGTATCGGGCATCGGTTCAGGTAAGACCACACTTTAAATATATGGGTGCTGATTTTACCTTATCTCTGGTTGGAAAACTTGAAGTAAGTAAAGATGCTCAACAGCACCGTCAACAAGTTTAATTGTGATGGAGTGAGCAAATTTTTGCTCTACTCAAGGGAAAACCCTGATGACTATTTTATATATTATTATAATATTATATAATAATTTCGAATTAAATATTCAGAGTTAATGGATTAACAATAATAACGCAGATGATTGCAAAAAATGATTTCAGAAAAGTCACTATTTGATCGTATCAACAGTGATAGTCACGGCTATTCACTTCGTTTTGATTACGGCAGTTTACACTATTCTATTTTGAATAGTCTTCAAAATATGCTTAATGTTCGCAAAGGCAGTCTTGTCTCATCAGAAGATTATGGCATCCCGGATTTCTCAGAATTTGTTTCCCAATTTCCAGATGCTATTAATCAATTAAAACTTTCTATCCGCGATTTTCTACACTGTTTTGAACCTAGAATTCAGTCAGTTCATATCACACATGAGCCGGATTTTGATAAACCACTTGAATTAAAATTCAGTATTATCACTAAAGTTTTTGTTGATGATGATGTGCAAAACCTGTCTTTTGAAACCGTTCTGACCAGTTCAGGTCAGGCAATTGTAAGAGCCTAGGTCTTACATGTCTATTAATAAGTATTTTCAAGATGAATTAACGGCACTCAGGAGTCTGGGCGCAGAGTTTGCGGACAATAACCCAAGGCTGGCACCGTTTTTAGCCACAGAGGCGCAAGATCCGGATGTTGAACGATTATTGGAAGGTTTTGCCTTTTTAACTGGCCGCCTGCGTCAAAAGCTTGAGGATGAATTACCGGAACTGACTCATTCGGTAATGAATTTATTATGGCCAAATTTTCTTAAACCTATCCCATCTTTAAGTATTATCCAAATGACTCCAATGCGTGGTTTGTCAGAAAAAAAACAGATTAAACGTAAAAGCATGGTTTTATCAACTCCGATTGACAGCACCCAATGTCAATTTCAAACCTGTTATGATGTTGACTTATATCCGCTTATTATTTCTGATGTGCGGCATTCAATACAGACAACAGGTTCAAATATAAGGATTAATCTGTCATTATTGGATGGTAAGGGCAATCTTGAAGAAATGTCACTGACTTTCCTGCGTTTCCACCTTTTTGGCGATCTACGGACATCCCATTTGTTATACCTGTTTTTTTGCCGTTATCTGAAGAGTGTTCGGATCAGTGCTATTAATACAGAAGGGGAAAGTGTTTATTTAAGTTCACTTGATTTAAACGATATTAAACCTGCTGGTTTTTCTGGGGATGAGAATTTATTAGCCTATAGTAATAATCTATTTAATGGCTATCGAATTCTTCAGGAATACTTTGCACTGTCTGAAAAGTACCTGTTTATTGATTTTAAGAACTTGAATGATTTAGGGAAAAAGTTAGAACAATTAGATATTGATAATCTGGCCAGTTTAGAATTTGAATGTCAGTTTTCAAGAAGTCTGGATACTGGTCTTGTAATTAACAAGGAGACATTCAGGCTTTATTGCACACCTGTCATTAATTTATTTGAACATAAATCAGCGCCAATACAGCTTGATCATAAGCATGTTGATTATCGTTTATTACCTTCAGCTATCAATCCAAAGCATTATGAAATCTATCAGGTAAAAGAAGTTGAAGCCTGGGGACATAGTGATCACAATCGTAAGAAATATCCTTACTTTGAATCATTCGATCATGGTCTTAATGATTCAGGAAAACAGTTATATTATAAAGTCAGTGTGAAAGAATCTCAGGATGGTCAGGCTTTAGACAGTTTTATCAGTTTTGTGGATCATTATGAACAGGGTGAAATACTTCAGGGTGAAACCATTGAAGCCAGTCTTATATGTACCAACCGCAACCTGCCGATTAAGTTGGGGATTGGTGATATAAATATTCCTGGTGAAGGTTTACCTGAGTTTGTCAATGTGGCAAATATTTCTCAGGTAACTCCTGAATTTATTCCTCCCATGGATAAGGGCTTTCACTGGCAGCTTATATCCAATATGTCATTAAATTATCAGTCTCTAATGAATAAGGAGGCATTAAAAATTATATTGTCTACGTATGATTATCGCCGTTATTATGATCGCCAGCAGGCTAGGGCCAGTGAGCATCGCTTAGAGGGTATTGATTCGATTAAAGTGGAGAGAGTTGATCGTTTGTATCAGGGGCGTCCTGTTCGGGGAATTTGCAGCACAATGAGAGTTCTGGAATCTAAGTTTACTAATGAAGGTGAGATGTTTTTATTTTTTACGGTATTGAATGAGTTTTTTTCACTTTATGTATCACTGAACTCATTTCATGAATTAATTGTTCATGGTATTGAACAGGGAGAGATTTATAAGTGGCCATCCAGGATAGGTCAACAGCCAATCATATAATTTATGATTTAATTAATCATAGTGAACAATATTCGTTCTTTCAGGCAGTTCAATTGCTCAATGATTATAATCATCTGGTTTCTGAAACAGGTGGTAAGGAAGTACTGAAAAAAACTTTAATTCAGTTTTCAGTCAATCCGCAATTATCATACAACAAGTCTGATATTGAATTCGTTTCTATACAGGAGATGGATAAAAAACGAATAGCAACAATGACCATTAATTTCCTGGGACTATATGGTACGGTATCACCGCTGCCGGCATTTTATAGTGAAGGTATTATACAGTCTAAAAATGGTGAGGATTCAACTAAGGATTTTATGGATCTGTTTAACCATCGAATGATATCACTGGTTTATAAGTGCTGGGAAAAATACAGGTACTATAAACAATACAAGAGTAAACAATACAAGAGTAAACAATACAAGAGTAAGCAACACAAGAGTAAGCAACACAAGAACAGACAATATAATGAATTTGAAGATGAGGGCAGTGATCCATTTACTAATTGGATGTTTGCTTTATGTGGTCTGGTGCAGCCGGATCAGAGGATTGCTTCTGAGGTTGACTGGGATCGATTATTGCCGTTTATTGGTATGCTTGGGATGAGATGTCACTCTGCCAGTGTTATTGAGTCGATATTACGATTTTATTTTAAATTGGATTCATTTTATATTTGTTCAAATATGAAGCGTTTTGTAAAAGTTTCTGAAGATCAACAGAATCGCCTTGGACTGCAATGTGCGACACTTAATCATGATATGGTTTTGGGTAAAGAGGTAGAAGACCATAGTGGAAAATTTAGGATAAAAATTACAGAGTTATCTTATGAACGTTTTGTTAAATTTTTACCTGATGGTGAGGATCATATGTCACTGAAAAAAATTGTAGATTATATTCTTCGTGATCAACTTGAATATGATATTGAATTGCAGCTCATTAAACAGGATGTGCCGAGTTTGTCTTTAAGTCATCATAATCAGGAAAAATTAGGCTGGTCTAGCTGGGTTGGAGCACATGAAAAGGTAAAGAAATCAGTTGTGATCCAAGGAAGGGCGTAAATAATTTTATCCTCCCAGCTAATGAAGGAGGAAGAAAAATAAATTTTCAGATGGTTTTTGAATAGAAATTTAAAGTTAAAGTTAAAGATAAAACTAAATAAAGGATTATTAGAATGGATGTAAATCTAGATGCATTGATTGCTCACTTGGGAATGGATACTCGCTTAGTTTTAGAGGGTTCTAGTGGTAAATGTGTTACAAGAGGTGGTTATGAAATTACCATAGAAGATTTTTTACTAGAGTTACTGGATTCTTCTAATAATGAACTGGCTCTCATACTGAAACAATTTGAGGTATCTGAGACTAAAGTGAACAGAGCGATTCAATTAACACAGGATTTACGTTCGGGCAATACCTCACATCCAGTTTTTTCACCTTTACTAATTGATTGGCTGCAAGAGTCATGGCTCTTATGTTCTCTTAAATTTAAAATAAATTATATTTCTACAGGAGCAATGATCCTGGCTCTTTTGTCTAATCCTAATCGTTTTGGTCGAATGGCTTACTATGATTTAATGGAGTCGATTTCATTAGAGAAATTATTTAATCTATTGCAGGGCAGACTTGCACATGAGAATTCAACATCTGCAGCAGCTCATGCTTCTGATGGTTTACAACTCAGAACAGAAAATGCACTAGAGAAATACACTATAGATTTTACTCAACAGGCTGCTGAGGGTGAAATTGATCCGGTTTTTTGTCGTGATAAGGAAATACGTCAGATTATTGATGTGCTTGCCAGACGTCGAAAAAATAATCCTATTGCAGTTGGTGAACCCGGAGTTGGAAAAACTGCGGTAGTGGAAGGGCTGGCTTTAAAGATTGTGGATGGTGATGTTCCTGATATTTTAAAAAATGTTCGTCTGTTAGGACTTGATATGGGATCACTTCAGGCTGGGGCCAGCATTAAAGGTGAGTTTGAAAAGCGACTCAAAGCCGTAGTTGATGAAGTTAAATCTTCTGAGCAGGCTATTATTATTTTTATTGATGAAGCACATACACTAGTAGGTGCAGGTGGTCAGGCTGGTGGCAATGATGCCGCAAACTTATTAAAGCCTGCTTTGGCACGAGGTGAACTGAGAACTATTGCGGCAACAACCTGGAGTGAGTATAAGAAGTATTTTGAAAAAGATCCTGCCCTTGCCAGACGTTTCCAACTGGTGAAATTAGATGAACCTTCAGCAGAGCAGGCTATGGTTATTCTTCGTGGACTAAAGGAAAAGTATGAGCTGACTCATGGTGTTTATATTCGTGATGATGCGATAGAGGCAGCGGCTCGATTGTCTAAACGTTATATTTCCGGACGTTTATTACCCGATAAGGCAATTGATGTACTTGATACCGCTTGTGCCAGGGTAAAAATCAGTATCTCTTCACAACCAGCCATCCTGGATGAATATATTTCTCAGAAGACTTCATTGAAGCGTGAGATAAGAGCAATTCAACGTGATATCGATATGGGATTGATTCTTGATCACAGTGTTAGTGATTCATTGAAAAAAAAGTTATCAGAAATAGCTCGTTTTGCGGATGAAGTTAAAACTCGCTGGTTAAATGAATCGCTTATAGCCAATAAAATTCTTGAAACTCGCCAGAAGCTGGCCTCTCTTCATGAGCAACCGGATTCAGGGGAAGATAGAGTTGAGTTAATCAATCTACTTTCAAAATTGAGCACAGAGCTGGATGAATTAATTGAATCTGATGATATTGCTCTGGTCTCGTATGAAGTGGATAAACAGCTAATAGGTAAGGTGATAGCTGACTGGACTGGAATACCTTTAGGTAAGATGATGTCCAGTAAACGACAGGGACTGATGAATTTTCAATCTAAAATGAAAAGTCGGATTAAAGGTCAGGATCATGCCATTGATATTTTAGACAAAACTGTCAGAACTTCTGAAGCGTGTTTATCTAATCCTGATGCGCCCAATGGTGTTTTTTTGCTAGTAGGACCAAGTGGTGTAGGAAAGACTGAAACGGGGATTGCTCTGGCTGATTTATTATATGGTGGTGAACGTTTTATGACCACGATTAATATGTCAGAGTTTCAGGAGAAACATACGATTTCACGACTAATTGGTTCTCCTCCCGGGTATGTTGGTTATGGTGAGGGGGGGATTCTGACTGAAGCAGTGAGACAAAGGCCCTATTCTGTAGTTTTACTCGATGAGGTTGAAAAAGCAGATCCTGAGATTATGAACCTTTTTTATCAGGTTTTTGATAAAGGGGTATTAAATGATGGCGAGGGGCGTGAAATAGATTTTAAAAATACCACAATTATACTCACGAGCAATCTGGCAGCCGATATTATCACTCAATTATGTAATGAAACAAATGATGACGTTAATCCAATAAGACCTGATTATAAGACTCTGATTGATGCAATTAAACCGGTACTCAATCAATATTTCAAACCTGCACTGCTTGCACGCATGACAATTGTTCCGTATTTTCCTGTCCATGGACATGTAATGACTGAACTGACTGAGCTTAAACTTGAACGCATATCTCAACGCCTTAATCATGAGCATAAAATTCAATTAAGATATAATAATGATGTTCTTGATGCTATTTCAAAGCGTTGCCAGGATGTTGAAACAGGCGCAAGAAATATTGACCATATTATTAACCATAACATGATCCCAAAAATATCAACTCATCTGTTGGAACATCTCAGTCAGGATAATAGCTATAATAGTCTGATGATACAGGTTAATGAACAGGGTGCTTTTGAGTATAAATTTGTATAAATATATTATGAATGATATTGATACTGAATCTCAAATAAATAACAATCAGGCTTTAGAATATATTATTAATCTGACTCGTGAACTGGCCAGTGAAAATGATATTAATAAATTGTTGGGTGCTATTATTAAGGAAAGCATAAAAATTACTCAGGCTGAGGGTGGTAAGATTTATATTCCTGATATTACAAAAAAATATTTTTATTTAAAACAGGTTTGTATTGCAGGCTCACCAATTAAGGAAATTAATTTCAGCTTATCACCTATTTCTAACAAACAGAGTTTCTCCAAAGTTATCATTCAGGAAAAAGGAGTGATCAATAGCAATAATTATCTTATCTATTGTGCTATAACAGGGAGCTTAATGGAATTAAAACGAGAAGATAATTTTTCATCCTATCAGGTACCGCATATCACTGAATTTGATCAGCTGTTTTCCTGTCGGACAAACTCTGTTCTGGTGATGTCTCTGTGTGATCATGAGGGGATCACGATAGGCCTTCTTGAATTATATAATTACTCATCACAAATTAATCATAAATTATTAAATGCATTTTCTTCATTGTCCGCAGTATTGATTAATAATACTAATCTGGTCTCGCACAATAATCATTTGATACAAGTTCTGGATGAAAGTAATCAGGCTCTGGAACATGAGAATACACGTCTTAAACAATCCATTAAGAAAAAAAATGATTATGCCATTATTGGTAAAAGTGATGCCATGTCTGATGTGTTTCGATTAATGGATAAAGTGGTTGATTCCAATGTAACAGTTTTACTACGAGGAGAAACTGGTACCGGAAAAGAGATCTTTGCAAAAGCTATTCATGAAAAAAGCCATAGAAATAATCAGCCTATGATCAGTCAAAATTGTGCTGCTTTGCCTGAAACTCTTTTAGAAAGTGAATTGTTCGGACATAAGAAGGGTGCATTTACAGGTGCTGAACTGGATAAATCCGGGCTCTTTGATCAGGCAGATGGCGGCACTCTTTTTCTTGATGAAATTGGTGATATGCCGATTAGTATACAAGCTAAAATACTAAGAGTTATTCAAGAACAGGAAATAAGACCATTAGGTGCAAGCACTAGTCATAAGGTGAATGTGCGCCTTATTGCGGCGACACATTGTGATCTGGAGACCAAAATTATCGAGGGTGAATTTCGTCAGGATTTATTTTATCGCTTAAACATATTTCCCATCACCTTGCCCAGATTATGTGAACGTGAAAATGATATTATTCTACTGATTAAATATTTTGTTGAATTATACGCTCAGGCTTATCAACGCCATATTAAAAGTATTTCTCCTACAGTAATTTATTTATTGAGTCGTTATTCTTATCCGGGTAATGTTAGAGAGTTACAAAATATTATTGAACGGTCAATTTTACTTTGTGATAACGATGGGATCTTGCTGGAACAACACTTACCTGTTGAGGTAGTCGAAAGAGTGAATAATGAGCATCAATATTCCGACACTGATAATCGTAATATTTTCTCTTTTCCTCTTAACTCTCTGAAGAGTGTAATGCAGGACTATGAGACCAATTTGATAAAAAGTAATTTAAGAGCCAATGACTGGAATCAGACTCTGACAGCTCAAATTTTAAAATTATCGAGAAGGACATTAGTGGAAAAAATATCTCGACTGAATATAATGATACCAAAATAGCTATAAAAAATACTTTAATAATGCTACAATAACTTCTGTTTCATAGGATATGAAGTATTTATCGTTACGTTGTCAATATTCGCGTAACAAGTAGTCGAGTAACACGGAAGTTTATAATGGATTTACTACTTGAAATAATTAGTCATCAACGACACGCAATGTCTGAAAAACAATCTCAATTTGTTTTCAAAGCTGCGGGTGGTACAATCGGCCGAAATTCAAAAAATGACTGGTTGATCGATGATCCTGAACGCCTCATCTCTGGGCAACATGTTTCAGTTTACTTTGAAAATAACCATTTTCTTATTATAGATACCAGTACTAATGGTCTTTTTATCAATAAAGATCAATATGCTCTAGGTGACAAAACACACATTATCCGTAATGGCGATGTTTTTCAACTGGGTCAGTATTCAATTCAGGCAACTTTGGTTGCAACACAATCAGCTGCCGTCTTTTCTTCCAGTGCACCCCAGGAAATAAATCAGCATATTGATCCTTTAAGCCATTTTACTGAGGTTTCTACACCAGGATGTGTTGTAGGAAATGACATTTTATCAGAATGTGATCCAATTAATTCTGTATTGGATCCGATTTCATCCACTCAGTCTTATTTTGACTTACCCAATGCAATACCAGAAAACTGGTTGGATAAGACTACTCAAATAACTATTGAAGAAAAGAATGAATTTCCTCCGTCGGTTATACCAAATAAAGTTGAACATGAGGAAGAACTAAATCATGTTGGGAATTTTGAGGATTTTAAAAAAGATTTTGAAAACTCAAATAAGCAGATAAAAAATTCTGCATCTGTTGTTAAAAATATAATTGAAGTTAAAACCAATATTCAGGCGCGAGAAACTCATCCTCACGAACAAGTTCAAGAAAAATACACACACCTTAAATCTTCTAGTAAGCACAACCCCGAACAGCATTCTGAAGCCATTTCTACTTTATTGATAACAATGGGACTTGATCCGAATGACATCTCAGCTGAGCAATTACCAGAAGTAATGGAAAATATTGCTCATATTGCAAAAAATTCTATGTCAGGCCTTATGAAAACAATGATCTCACGAGCACATTTAAAAAATGAGTTTCGTTTATCAATGACAACCATACAATCACAAGAAAACAATCCTCTTAAGTTTTGTATTAATTACGAACAACTGGTTCATTATATGTTAGTTAATCCTTTATCAGGTTATCTTAATTCTGAGCAGGCAATTAAGGAATCATTTGTGGAGTTGCAAGAGCATCAACTTGGTGTGATGGCCGGGATGAAATCAGCTTTAAATTCTTTGCTTGAAAAATTTTCACCTGAAAAAATTACTGATAATGCTAATAAATTAAAATCTCTGGGGTTGGGCAGTAAAAAATCACGTTATTGGGATGCCTTTACTGATCTATATGTTGAGATTAAAGAGGAAGATGATGTTTTTACGGAATTTTTTTCTTGTGAGTTTTCTAAAGCTTATGAGCGCCAGATTGATGATATTCGTCAGGCAAAGTTAAAAGTTAATGCTTAATACATAATAAATCAACTTATTATAACAAAAGGAATTGTTGTGACTTATAGACAAAAAATTATATCTTTATTTCTTCTGGTTTTTAGTAGTCAATTTCTAATTTCTTGTACTTCCAGTGATGTCTTACGTGAAGTATTTGATCCGAAAAACTTTCTATCGACAAAAACAAAACTCGATTTAAAAGTTGTGTCCACTTATGACTTGAATCCTGACCAAAATGGTCGTCCTTCACCAGTTGTTGTCCGTCTTTATTCGTTAGTTTCTCCATCAAATTTTGAAAGTGCAGATTTTGCTGCTCTATATCAAAATGAAAAAGAAATATTAGGAGCTGACTTTCTTAGAAGAGAGGAAAAAAACTTTGAACCCAATGAACGGTTTGAAGCTCAGTTAGAATTTAATGAGAGAGCAAATTTTATTGGTGTTATGGTTGCCTATCAGGAAATAGGACAAGCAAAGTGGAGGTTGGTCTTACCTTTAGAACGGGGTTCTCATAATTATCTCTCTTTAAAACTTACTGCAGACAGTATTCTATTAGATGAACATGAATAAATATTTGGAACAAATGTTAACTAATATAAATTAATACATGGGTAATTTTAAGGGAGTTTTTTGTGTTCAATAGCAAAGTAATCTGGTCTGAAGGAATGTTTTTAAGACCACAGCATTTTCAGCAGCATGATCGTTATATGACGGATCAAAGAAATAAAAGCATTGTTTTTTTTAATGATTATGCATGGGGAATAAAGAAACTTTCAATTGATGAACAACATTTAGGTCTTGGTAAAATAGTTGTCAATCACTGTGAAGGTGTCATGCCGGATGGCACCGTCTTTTCAATTAAAAATACTGATATTCTTCCTCTGTTTTTAAATATTTCTACTAAAATTAAAGATGAAATTGTGTATCTTGTACTTCCTGTTATCGCACAAGGAATGCCTGAAGCAGACAGAAAATTATCAAAAGATTCAAATAATTCTCGTTTTTTTGTTGAAGAACATGATGTGCGTGATAATAATATTGGGATTGATTCAGTTGCACGAATTGATTTAGGTTCTCTTAAGTTTAAAATAATGATCGCAAGTGAATTAGAAGGTGAATATATTGCATTAAGCTTATGCAAAATCGTTGAGTCTCGAGCAGATAAAAGTATTATCATTGATGATGACTTTATACCAACCACCATAAATTGCTCAGCCTCTCTCAATATTGAAAATTATCATAAAGAAGTTATTAGTTTATTATCACATCGCTCTGAATCTGTTGCTGGTCGGATCACAGCTTCAGGTAAAGGAGGTACTTCAGATATTACCGATTTCCTGTTATTACAATTAGTTAATAAAAGTGAATCATTGTTTAGACATTTATTAAATAAGAATATTTTACATCCAGAATATTTATTTCAACACTTAAGCTCTCTATATGGAGAATTATCAACTTTTACTATTACTGCCAGACGTCCTGAATTTTCAGTCAATTATGATCATGAAAAACCAACGGATTGTTTTGCTAAAATTATGTCCGGGATCCGTCAATCTCTGAGTATGGTTCTTGAACAAAATGCCATTCAAATTACTCTTCAAGATAGAAATTATGGCATTAGTGTCGCAACAATTAATGATAAAAATCTTCTTAAAACTGCTCATTTTATTATTGCCGTAAAAGCAAGTATATCAAATGAAAAAGTCCGCAGTAGTTTCCCAACGCAGGTTAAAATAGGACCTGTTGAACACATCCGTGATTTAGTTAATTTGCAATTACCCGGTGTTAAATTACAGGTTTTACCCATTGCACCTCGTCAAATTCCATATCATTCGGGTTTTACTTATTTTGAATTAGACAGTCAATCGGAAACCTGGTCTCAATTAGCAAACTCAGGTGGTTTTGCCATTCATGTCAGTGGTAACTTCCCAGATCTTGAAATGGAATTTTGGGCGATTAAATAGTAAGTTTTATATGTTAATTGGTTTGTATTAAAGAAATAATGGATAATAATTATGGATAATAATTATGGATGATAAAACAGTGATTCGTTTTCCTAACGATAACACCGTAATAAGACCCAGACCGGGTGGAAAGCGTCAATCATTATCTCAGTCAAGCTCAGGTTCATCCGATCAAACTATAATTAGTTATCGGAATAATCAGCAAACAAATCATCAATCTAGCTCAAAACAAATACATAAACAGTCATCCAGATATATTATGACGGATAACCGTCCTCTGACAAAAATGGTTGCAGATGAAACTATTTCATTCAATACTCTTAATGAACTGGTACACAATGCATCAACATTATTATCACTGATGATTAAATTATCTAATTCTATAATGCATAAAAATGTAGCTCAGTTGAAGCACAAATTGCAGGATGAAATTAAGCAGTTTGAAATTAATAGCGGTCGTTCAGGGATTGCCAATGACAAAATTCTTCAGGCTCGATACATTCTTTGTACTTCCTTAGATGAAATAGTGGCCAGTACACCATGGGGACAGGAAAGTGACTGGAGCCAGCAAAGTCTTCTCAGCATGTTTCACGGGGAAACCTGGGGAGGGGAAAAATTCTACTTGCTGTTAGAGCGATTGCTGAAAGAGCCTGTTAAAAATTTAGATATTCTTGAATTAATGTATATCTGTATGAGCCTTGGATTTCAGGGGAAATACCGTGTGCTTGATAACGGCTTTGGTGAGGTTGAACACTTACGAGAAGATCTATATCGTCAGTTGCGAAGTTTAAAAAATGATTTTAATAAAGAGTTATCAAATAATTGGCGTGGAGTCACCGATAAACGAGGGGCATTAATTCGTTATGTCCCTCTATGGGTCGTAGGTGCTTTATCAGCAGTTATTTTGCTGGCCATGTTTTCCAGTTTTACTTATATGCTCGATCAATCATCAACTCCTGTTATTAGTGAAATTATAAAACTGGGTCCTGCTGTTGTCTCTCCATCAAAGCACTTAGAATCTAATGAAGAAGTAGATGAAAGCTATCAGTCAACAACTTCTCAATTTCCTAAAATGGAACGTCTTGTTAAACCACCGCAAAGGAATAGACAACAGCAGGAATCCAGTTTAAATATAAATGGGAAACAATTTCAGACTTTATGGAGTAATTTATGAAAACCATTAAGGAGATATTTACTAAGAAATGGTTTGTAACACTTCTTGGTGTCATTGCTTTGTCAATTCTGATCTGGTTTTTGGGTCCTCTTGTGGCTATTGCAGGTAAAGTGCCTCTGGGATCTGAAATCACACGTCTGATTTCGATTATGGTGTTACTTTTACTGTGGGGCTTAAATAATCTTCGTATTCAGGCACAGGCGAAGAAAAATAATGAGCAGCTAATTGAAGGTTTGAAACAAGATGGTCATACTAATGATCAGCATGTATCAGATGAAGAAGTTAAAGTCCTGAGTGAACGCTTTGATGATGCTATGCATATCCTTAAGCACTCAAGCAAGTACAATCATGGTAAGCAGTATATTTATGATCTACCCTGGTATGTCATTATCGGACCACCTGGTTCAGGTAAAACAACGGCATTAGTGAATTCTGGACTAAGATTCCCTCTGGCTGAAAAATATGGTCATGAAGCTGTCAGAGGAGTTGGAGGTACAAGAAATTGTGACTGGTGGTTTTCTGATGAAGCTGTTTTAATTGATACGGCTGGTCGTTATACCACTCAGGATAGTCATGCTGAAAATGATTCAGCTGCCTGGGGTAGTTTTTTAAAGTTGTTAAAAAGACATCGTAAAAGACAACCCATTAATGGTGTTATGGTCGCAATTAGTCTTCAGGATATTCTGACTCAGACAGAACAGGAAAAAAACACCCACATTCATGCCATTCGCAGTCGACTTTTAGAGCTTCAAGAACAGCTTAATATTCAATTCCCGGTTTATTTATTAATAACAAAAAGTGATCTGGTTGCTGGTTTTTCAGAATTTTTTGATGATCTGGGACGTGATGAACGGGAACAGGTCTGGGGAATGACCTTTCCAGAAAATTATGATATTGATCAGGAACAAACTCCAGGTTATTTATTTAGTGAGCAATTTGAACAATTACTGCAGAATATTAATGAGCGCCTGTTATGGCGCTTGAATTATGAACGAGATCCTCAGCGTCGAGGAAAAATAGTTGAATTTCCTGTGCAGTTAGAAGCTATCAGAGAGGGTGTTAATAGCTTTATAGGACAGACCTTCTCCTCTTCCCGCTTTCATGAAAGCCCCAATTTGCGTGGTGTTTATTTAACCAGTGGCACACAGGAAGGGACTCCCATTGACCGTATTATGGGCAACCTGATGGATTCTTTTGATATTGATAGACAGGCATTGTCTGCCATGCAAACTAAAGGAAAAAGCTATTTTATTAAAAACTTGTTACAACAGGTGATTTTTACCGAAGCTAACCTTGTTGGAGTCAATCGTCGTTTTGAAAAAAAAATCCTCTGGCTACAGCGAATTTCATATGCAAGTGCCATTCTTATTGCTGCGGTCAGTGCTTTGGGATGGTCTACCAGCTTTACATTAAATGAACTTAATATTAAAAAAGTTGATGAACAATTAACTCAATACAATGATGACTTGCTTAATTTAAATCGCATTCGTTTTGATTCTATTAATACTCAATTACAGTATCTTAATTCACTGAATGAAATATTTCCGTCCGCACAATCAGTGCCAATATCCATGCAATTGGGTTTGTATCAGGGTAATAATTTTAATGATTTTATCTCTCTTGCTTATACAGAACAACTTAAACAATTCTTTATGCCTGCTCTGAAACATCGTCTGGAACAACAGATACGTTCGAGTATTAATGAACCAGACTATTTATTTGAAGCATTGAAAGCTTATCTTATGATGGGCTTGCCCAAACATTTTGAAAATAAATTTGTTGAACAATGGATGGAACTGGATTGGACCACTCACATGAAAGGCCAGGCAGAATTACAATCACAATTAAAAAAACATCTTGGCAATCTCTTTACTTCAGATTTCGGCACCATAAGAATTAATCATGCACTGGTTGAAAAGGCCCGAGCGGTGTTAAAAAAAGTGCCTTTACATCAACAGATTTATAATCGTATAAAGCTGGAAGCAAAAAATGCCAACAATGAAGCATTTACTTTCTCAGCACAGGTAGGTCCTGAAATGAATATGGTATTTTCAGGTACTACTCGTTCTATTCCCTATTTGTATACTTATGATGGTTATAAAAATATTTTTCTGAAAGATAGTTTTTTATATGTTAAAGAAATCTCAGAAGAAAATTGGGTTCTTGGTACAAAAAATGGTGATTTTACTCTATCAGATATTACCTTATTCAGTGATAAGGTAAAATCATTGTATCTTGAAGATTATGCCCGTTATTGGAACAGTGCCATAAATGAGTTATCAATCAATCATTTTGCTACGGTTAATCAGGCGATTAATGCCCTGAATCAGATCACTGGACCTTATTCACCGTTTCGTGGTGTGATTGAAAATGTTGCTGAAAATACCCGTCTTGGTCAACTGCCAATTAATGGAAAAATACTAGAAGAGAACAAGGGGTTAACTAATGAACTAACCCGAAAGGTAACAGGTCGAACGGGTTCAATGATTAGGATGGTTAGACGGGTTAATGATCGCAAACTTATAAACCTGCCAGATAAGCCTACTGATATTGTTGAGAAACAGTTTTTTGATATCAATAAAACCATTGAACAGCAAAATAACAGACCTGCACATCTCAATGAAATAATGATGGCTTTGGCCGAACTACAGGCTTATCTGAATAATCTGGCTAATACTATGGATGATGGTGAAACGGCTTATCAACTGGCAAAAGCACGACTAAAAGGCGGCGCACAGGATCCGGTTGGCAAGCTGAAATTATTAGCCTCCAGATCACCAGAACCGCTTAAAAGCTGGTTGAAATCAATTTCTCGTAATTCATGGGGGCTGGTTCTTGCGCAGAGCAATCAGTTTCTGAATAATGTTTATCAGTCCAGCGTTATGGGTTTTTATAAGCGCAGTATGAAAAATCGTTACCCATTGCATTCAAAAGCAAATAATGAAGCTTCTTTGGTAGATTTTACTGAATATTTTAGGCCAGATGGTATTGAATCAAGCTTTTTTGATACGTATTTGAAAGACTTTGTTAACACAGGACGGATCCCCTGGACATTAAAAAAGGTGGAAGGATTTAGTTTGGCGATCAGTCATAAGGCACTTAAACAATTTCAACGAGCTGAAAATATACGCAAGGTTTTTTTTAAGGAAGATAAAGACTTTCCAAAAATTAATTATTCATTAAAGCCAATGTTTCTTGACTCAAATATTGCTCGCTTTGAACTGCGACTAGGGAAACAAAAAGTGGTTTACCAACATGGCCCTTTAATACCCAGCAAGATGACGTGGCCGGGAAATACTGATCACAATGAAGCTAAAATAATATTTGAAGATCTCCATGGTGATCGGGTTGCCTACAAAGAAAATGGTCCCTGGGCATTTTTTAGAATTATGGATAATTATGAACTTAAGCGTACCAAATTAAATGATCACTTTATTGTTGATTATATATTAGAAGGGAAGAAGGCTAAATTTGAACTGATTGCCAATAGTGTCAAGAATCCCTTTAGTCATAATTTGTTAAAGCGCTATAGAGCACCTGAATCACTCAATTGATGAAAGTTGTAGCAGAGGTTATAAATTTATATGAGTAAACTAAATGGATTTTATGGAAAATTACCCACTCATGGGGATTTTCTCTCACGAAATCTTCCCAGAACATTTATTGATCCCTGGGATAGCTGGTTACAAAAAGCAATGGCAACCAGTCAGGAACAATTAGGTGATAAATGGCTGGATTATTTTCTGGTGGCACCGGTATGGAAATTTATTTTATCAGATGGTAATTGTGGTGAAAATTCTTTCGTCGGGGTTGTTATTCCAAGTGTTGATAGAGTGGGACGATATTTTCCTCTGACTATCGCTTCACACATTACAGAAGCAGTAAAACCAGTTGCACTCATTGATGAATGTCATCATTGGCTGGAACAGGCAGAAGAGATTGCTTTATCAACTCTGGATGATAATTTTCAATTAGATGATTTAGAAGCAAGTCTTATTGAATTAGGTGCTCCTGTTATCAGTCGAATTAATAGCAATGAGAAATTGAATGAAATTCATAAAGAAAAACGCTTTCAGGGTCATTTTTCTATGGATCCAGTTAATGCCAATCCTCTGAGTTCATTTCCTGCTATCAGCCATTTTTTTATTGAACAGGCATTTTCTGCCTATAGTTTATGGTGGACTTCTGGTTCTGAAGACATAAAACCCTCATTTCTGGTTTGTGAAGGTTTGCCAGAGATGGATGGTTTTTCTTCATTTCTTGATGGTAATTGGGATCGGGAAGTATGGCATAATCTCAAGTCACTTTTTGTTGTCGGTGATACACCAGCTTTAATAGGTGTTTAGATATGATTAGCAGTGCTCAGAGAACACATAAAGGTTATGTCAGAAAGCATAATGAAGATTCCATATTAACTCACCCTGAATTCAACTTGTTTGCAGTTGCTGATGGTATGGGTGGTCATTCAGCAGGTGATCAGGCTAGTCAGTCGATTGTTAATGAATTAATGCAGCTAAAATTAGAAGGTAATAATCTCGAAAGCTCTATTGATAAAATAGAAGCGACATTGATAGAAGTAAATGAAAAAATTAATTCAGGCTCACTAATAGATAATGATAATACTATTTCTGGTAGTACTGTTGTTATTGCTTATATTTTTGATGATATTTGTTACTGCTTATGGGTTGGTGATAGTCGTTTGTATATTTTTAGAAATAATAAACTCTATCAAATCACTAAGGATCATTCTTTAGTACAAGAGATGGTTGATAGTGGGCAGTTATCATTAGTGCAGGCTCAGTCACATCCAAAATCTAATGTTATTACTCGTGCAATTGGTATCAATAAAGAATTAAAGGTTGATATCAATCAGTTTAAAATTCAATCAGGAGATAAATTACTATTATGCAGCGATGGTTTATATAGTGAAATTGCCAGTGATGTCATCATATCAAGTCTAAAAGAAGATAAAACAGATCATATTGCCAATAAACTACTGGGAGAGGCCTTGCTTAGTGATGCTTCCGACAATATTTCTATCATTGTTATAAAGAAACACTAATAGCACTTATTATGACCGATAATTTAACCGTTCTACAAATTAAAAAAGCTGCCAATCCTCCTGGGAATGAACGAACAATTATTGCTCAGTCTGAACATAATAAAACAGTTATTTATAGGCCATTAAAAGAAAATCAGGAGGTAGCTCAGATTGCTTCTGTAAATTTAAATGCAAAAAAAAAACAGAAGAAGAATACTCGCAATAAAAAAATTACAGTCAGTATTGGTAGTGTTATTAATAATCGCTTTGTTCTTGTGAAAGTTCTTGGTGTTGGCGGTATGGGTAAAGTATATAAGACAATTGATCTGAGGAAGAAAGAAGCACATGACAAGAATCCTTATATTGCAGTAAAAGTTTTAAATGAAGAATTTCGAAATCATCCGGAATCATTGATTGCTTTACAACGTGAAGCAAGAAAGTCTCAACAATTATCACACCCTAATATTGTTAATGTACATGATTTTGATCGTGATGGTGATGTTGTTTATATGACAATGGAATTGTTGCAGGGGCAGCCACTTGATGAGTTGATTGCGGAAGAATATCCTCAGGGAATGACTGAAGAAGAAGGCACTATAATTATAAATGCTATTTCCAATGCGCTTCTATATGCACATCAGCATGGTATTATTCACTCAGATTTAAAACCCAGTAATATTTTTATTACAGATACTAAAGTAGCAAAAATATTTGACTTTGGTATTGCCCGTGCCTGTCAAATTTCTCATGAACAGTTACAGGATAATAATAAAAAAGATAAAACCCTGTTTGATCCAACTGCTCTTGGGGCTTTGACACCTACCTATGCTAGTTTGGAAATGCTTCAAGGGGAAGCTCCTGAACCTCATGATGATATATATTCTATTGCCTGTGTGTTTTATGAACTATTAACTGGGAAGCACCCTTATAAACGATTGCCTGCAGATAAAGCTAAAAAAAAATCGTTTAAATTAAAGAAAATAGCCTCTCTGGATAAATCACAATTAAAAAGGAAATCTCAGGCAATAAAAAAAGCGTTGGAATTTGAAGGTAAAAATCGCTTTGAAAATATGGAAATGTTTATCAATGCTTATAATTTTAAGAAGAAAAGTAAGCTGCCGATATTAATTTCTTCATTTATTATAATGATTGTTTTTGCTACTATTTTTTTTTCTGAAATACAGGAACAATATTACTTTTATCAACAGACAAAATTTATTGAACAGGTCAATTCTTTAAAATCAGATGTGGTAAGTGATGAAATTTCTAGAATACAGCATCATATCAGCACACTTGATCATCAGACCAGACTTTATGTTCTGGAGAAGATTAAGACTCAATGGTTGGAATTAGTTGAGCAGAGTATTATTACCTTAAAGAGTCCTTTTTTAAATAATGCATTTTCCATGAATGATGAGACGTATAAAAATAATAAATACAATGAAACCTATGAGTTATTAAGGGTTTCACAATTGTATTATTCTGATTCTGCTCAGGTAGCTCGATTGGCAGAATCTTTTGAAAAGTATAAATTTTTAGAAATTAATTATCTCAATAGTCAATTTAATGAGTTATTAGAAATTCTTCAATTTTCACAATTACCCAGTACCAGTGTTGAACATAAACAGATATTAGAGCTTGTTAATCAAGTAAAAAAAATTGAAAATAATCATCCTTTGGTGAAAGATCAGCGTTTATTATTAATCTACCAGGATCACATAGAACGATTATTATCAGATCATGAATTTAATGAAGCAAACCAATTGCTTGCTAAAGCATATAGCATTTTTCCTGATGATATTATATTGCAAAATCTTATCGATAAATCAAAATCACTAGAAAATTCACAGGATAATGGTAACATTTATTTGACTGGTGATCCTGAAGAATTAAACACTGGAATCAAGGTGTCTTCACAAAATATAAGTGAATTAAAAGAAAATCTATCTGAACTTATTAATGAACATAAATTTTCACAAGGTTGGGATAATAATGTCACCATTATATTCACGCAATTACATGATAAATTAGGTAATCGTTCTTTATGGTTGAATGAGAAAAAACAAACACTGGCTTTCCTATATCTGAAAAAATCAGTTTCAATGCGAGATAAACAACGTTTGGTTGAAGCAAGGCGTTTACTTGATAAGTCAAAAGACTATACCAGAGGCATTTTTGGTATGGATGATGAAGAAGCTATCCTGGTGGCTTTGGAAAATATTGTACAGGTGAAACAAAAGGCCCGGCAGCGCCTGGCAAAAATCAAAGGTTTAAAAACCTCTTTGAGTTCTCAACTTAAAGCTCAGGATATGACCTCTGCTATCCGAACCTATGCTGTTCTAAAACGTATCCTGGGTAGGAATGATCCCTATATTGCCAGAGAAGCAAAACTAAAGATAACTCAGGCCTACTATAATCAGGCCAGGCAAATGTTTTTTAATAAAAGATATCAACAAACTATAGAAGTTGTTACCAGTGGTTTGAAGTTTGAAAGGTATCATAGCGGCCTAAAAAGTCTTAGAAAAAAAGCTGAAAAACAGAAAAAAATATTAGAAAATAGTCGAAGGATAGCAAAAGAGTCCTTAAATAAAAGATTACTACAAAAAATTAATATGCCTGTTATAGATAGAGATAAAATTAAACCAAATTACTAAAAAGAACTCTTTATTCCCGCTCCATCATTAGCTGCCCCATTATTATCTACCCCATCATTACCTACCCCATCATTATCTACCCCATCATTACCTACCAAAGTGCAGTGGTTGATCAGAACAGAGATTTGTATACAGGTTTAAGATTGATCAGGGAAATTTATCAGACATAAATCGTTCAACTGTCTCAACAATGGACTGAGTTTGCGGATCAATTTCAATGTTAATTCTATCGCCCGGCTTTCTGTCTGCAATATTGGTTCGCTGCAGAGTTTCAGGGATCAGGTTAACATTAAAGCTCGAATCTTTGACTTCACCAATGGTCAGACTGATACCATCTATGCCAATATAGCCTTTGCTGAATATAAAACGTTTAAATTGCCCGGGGATCTTAAACCAGATCTGACAATTATTTTCACTATAATCTACTTCAATAATATTGGCCGTAAATAAAATATGACCTGACATTTGGTGGCCGCCGATTTCATCGCCAAAACGGGCGGCACGTTCAATATTAACATGACTGCCTGTTTTTAGATCCCTAAGATTGGTGATCTGGAGTGTTTCCTGCATTAAATCAAATGACACTTTATGGCCATTGATCCCTGTGACGGTGAGGCAACAGCCATTGTGAGCTATAGAAGCACCTTTCTCTATGCCTTTGAGTAAGGGATCATCAAGTTCAATGATATGAGTTTGAAAGTTCTTTTTCTTTATGATCTCTACAACAGGAGCAGTGCCCTGTACAATTCCAGTAAACATGGTTTATTTGTGTCCTGATGCCATGGGTAAGTCAAGCTTTTTTGGATGGGACTGCCTGTCATTGTAAAAATTTCAACATGTGCGATTGTCCATCATATTTCCAGGCAGTTTTAACATTATGTAATAATAGTGGCTTCTGTACGGCCTGTGAGAGCTTTAAGTTCACTGATTTCAACAGAGATATTAATCAATCCGCTCAGAGCCTGCTGAGTTTCTATATCCATATTGTCAGGATTTATTTCATAACTTTCATAATAGATCCTCAATGTGGCACCACTGGTACCTGTGCCTGATAAACGGTAGATAATTCTTGAACCGTTAGTGAAACCAATTCGGATCCCCTGATGCTCACTGATGCTATTATCAACAGGGTCGGTATAACAGAAATCATCACTATAACTGACGCTTAGATTGCCCAGCTGAGTGCCGCTGAGGCTGGTCACTTTTTCACGGAGTTTATCCATGAGTTGATTGGCAGAACTGGTTTCTATGGCTTCATAATCATGCCGTGAATAGTAGTTCCGACCATATTCCTGCCAGTGTTTATGGACAATATCAGCAACGGACTCTTTACGTACAGCAAGGATATTCAGCCAGAAGAGTACAGCCCAAAGCCCATCTTTTTCACGGATATGGCTGGAACCGGTACCAAAACTTTCCTCTCCACAGAGGGTCACTTTATCAGCATCCATAAGATTACCAAAAAATTTCCAACCAGTCGGGGTTTCATAGCTGTTGAGTCCCAGTTTTTTGGCAACTTGATCAGATGCCTGACTGGTTGGCATAGAGCGGGCCACGCCCATTATTTTATTTTTATATGAAGCGACCAGATGGGCATTAGCCGTTAAAATAGCCAGACTGTCGCTAGGTGTGACAAAAATGTTATTGCCGACAATCATATTTCTGTCACCATCCCCATCAGATGCAGCACCAAAGTCAGTTGATTGTTCTGAAAACATCAGTTCAGCCAGTTGGTGAGCATGAACAAGATTTGGATCTGGATGGCCACCGCCAAAATCTTCTTGTGGGATACCGTTTATGACAGACCCATGAGGTGCTCCCAGTTGATTCTCCAGTATTTCTATTGCATAGGGGCCGGTCACTGCATGCATGGAATCAAAACACAGTGTGAAACCGTCTGAAAAGAGTTTTCGTATGGCATCAAAGTCAAATAAGTCATTCATTAATTGGGCATAATCTTCCACGGAGTCAATGATTTCAACTGTCATTCCGTTTAAATCATGAGTAGCTAATTGAGTGAGATCAATTTTATTGCCAGAGCTGTCTATTAAATATTGAGAAATTTCTTTTGTTTTAGCATAAATAGCATCAGTAATTTTTTCCGGGGCAGGGCCGCCATTGCCTGTATTGTACTTAATACCGAAATCTTCATCAGGTCCTCCGGGATTATGGCTTGCTGAAAGAATAATGCCGCCAAATGCTTGTTTTTTTCGAATAACAACAGATGCCGCAGGTGTGGATAGAATTCCGTTCTGTCCCACAAGGACTTTGCCAAAGCCATTGGCGCTGGCCATCTGTAAAATAATTTGAATGGCGTATTGATTGTAATATCGCCCATCACCGCCAAGAACTAATGTTTTGCCCCTAAAATCGCCAATTGATTCAAAAATAGACTGTACAAAATTTTCCAGATAATTAGGTTGCTGAAAATGGGTAACTTTTTTACGTAATCCGGAAGTTCCGGGTTTCTGATCATCAAAGGGCGTGGTATTGATGGTTTCGGTGGGCATGGTTTAATCCTTAATCTTAAAAAAGCAGGCTTTATTGCAACTATTTTACCCGATTCAATTAAAGTATTCGAGGATCTCTTGAAACTGAATAATTAAGCCCCACATTTTGTAACAATATCAAATAAAACTGAATTTATCCTAAGGGGAATAATGAATGAGTGTAGAAGCGCATAAGGAAACATTAGGTTTTCAGACAGAAGTGAACCAACTTTTAAAATTGATGATTCACTCGCTTTACAGTAATAAAGAAATCTTTCTGAGAGAACTGGTTTCCAATGCGTCAGATGCTATTGATAAATTGCGTTTTGAGGCGATTAGCGAAAGTAAATTATATGAAAGTGATACAGAGCTTAAAATCTCTCTGTCGTTTGATAAAGATGCCCGAACTATTACTATTTCTGACAATGGTATTGGCATGTCTCGTGATGAAGTAGTTGATAATATTGGCACCATCGCCAAATCAGGGACTCGTCAGTTTTTAGATTCTTTAACCGGTGATCAGAAAAAAGATGCCAATGCTATTGGTCAGTTTGGTGTGGGATTTTATTCATCTTTTATTATTGCTGACAAAGTCAGCTTGCGTACTCGCCGTGCTGGTACTGCATCCGATCAGGCGGTGTTATGGGAATCTGCCGGTGAAGGTGAGTTCAATATTGAAACGGTTGATAAAGAGTTGCGTGGGACAGAAATTACTCTGCACCTTAAAGAGGATGAAGATGAATTTCTGGATGGCTTGCGTCTCAGAACAATTGTTCGTAAATATTCAGATCACATCACTGTGCCCATTGAGATGCTAAAAGAAGCTGTGCCTCCAATGCCCACTGAGGATGGTGAAGCAGAAGCAGAAGAAGATAAAGACATAGAAGATGTTATTGAATATGAGGTAGTCAATAGTGCTTCGGCTCTTTGGACCCGTTCAAAAAATGATATTTCTGATGACGAATACACTGAGTTTTATAAGCATGTCGGCCATGATTTTGAAGAGCCTCTGGCACGTTCCCACAATCAGGTTGAAGGCAAGTATGAATATACTTCTTTGTTATTTATACCAAAGCGTGCGCCCTTTGATATGTGGGAGCGCGAACGTCAGCATGGTATTAAACTTTATGTTCGTCGTGTTTTCATTATGGATGAAACCGAAAAACTGATGCCGAACTATCTGCGTTTTGTAAAAGGTATTATTGACTCAAATGATTTACCGCTGAATGTTTCTCGTGAAATTCTGCAAAACTCAAGGGTTCTGGATAATATACGCTCAGGCTCTGTGAAAAAAATCTTGAGCCTGTTACAAAAAATGGCCAATAATCAGAAAGAAGATTATCAGGCATTCTGGAAAGAGTTTGGTCGTGTTATGAAAGAAGGTCCGGGTGAGGACTTTGCTAATCGTGATAAAGTTGCAAAATTACTGCGTTTTTCCAGTACTACAGATGATAAAGAAGAGCAGGAAGTCTCTCTGGATGATTACATTTCACGCATGAAAGAAGGGCAGAAGGATATCTACTATATCACTGCTGATAGTTTTGCTGCTGCTAAAAATAGTCCACATCTTGAAGTTTTCCGTAAGAAGGGAATTGAAGTCCTGTTATTGGCAGACCGTGTTGATGAATTTCTGATGTCGTCGTTGCCGACTTATGAGGAAAAGAATATCGTTTCTGTTGCCCGCGGTGAACTTGACCTGGGAGAAATGGAAGATGAGACCGAGAAGAAAGAACATGAAAAAACTCAGGAAGAATACAAAGATTTTCTGAAAAAAGTAACAGACTCTCTTGGTGATGATGTTAAAGAAGTCAGAATGACTAATCGTCTTACTGATTCCCCCGCTTGTCTGGTGACCGGTGAGCATGATATGAGTGCCAACCTGGAGCGCCTTCTGCAGCAAGCGGGTCAGGATGTTATGGGACATAAGCCCATCTTTGAGCTGAATCCTGAGCATCCACTGGTTAAACGTTTAAGCACTGATGTCGAGGGTGAACGTTTTGATGACTGGACCCGTATTTTGTTTGAACAGGCTTTATTGAGTGAAGGCGGTCAATTAGATGATCCTGCGACCTTTGTCAGCCGTTTGAATAAAATGCTGCTTGAACTAACCAGCTAAATTGCTTGCTTATTCTCCTCCCTCTTTGTGTCTCAGGGCATTTGCACCTGGAGGGTGGATTATCTTATCCGAGTTAAATCTGCGTTCTTATGTCTTCTACTAATCAAATAAATCCTGAAAATCTAAACATTTATGCTGCTTTAGGTGGTGAACAACGACTTTCTGAACTCGTTAATCGCTTCTATGATCATATGGAGACACTTGCTGAAACACAGCCGATCAGGAAAATGCATGCAAAGTCTTTGAAAGTCTCAAGAGAAAAGCTTTTTATGTTCTTGTCCGGCTGGTTAGGCGGGCCCGATCTTTATATTGAAAAATATGGCCATCCGATGTTACGTCGACGCCATATGCCTTTTTCGATTGGGGCCAAAGAAAGTCAGCAGTGGCTGTTATGTATGCAAAAAGCAATGGATGAACTGTCTATTGATGGTGATTTGCGCACCACTCTGGATCGCTCATTTTACCAAACGGCGGTCCATATGCATAATACTGAGTAGGTGAATGGGAGCAATTAGTTTATACTAATCAAGGAACATGTCTGAGAACTGGTACTTTACTGCATATATACTGAGTTAATAAATGCGTTTTATTTCATATTTTTCTATCTTCTTTTTTGTGCCCATTTTTTTCATTTCCACAAGCCTTGCTACGGAAGAACTTCCCAGCCAAAAGGCTCGTTTTGAGGGAATGGGAGCTACCTTTAAGGCAAAAAAGAAAGACGCATCAGGCAAGATAAATACTGAGATTTCAGATAATAAAAGCGATTCATCAACTTACTTTAAAGTGCATACTTTTGTGGTCAATGTTATTGATCAGCAAAAAAATGATACACTGACATTTTTGACACTGGAAATCTATTGTAAAATTAATGAATCAGCTGACAAATGGTTAATTGGACATCATATGGCAGCTATCAAAGATACGATTATTACTTATACTTCCGGTTTAAAGCGACAAGTAATTCAAACACAAAAACAAAAGAAAACTCTTCAAAAAGAATTAACACTAAGAGTTGCTGAGCGTTTAAAAAACTTGAGTGGAAAAAAGGTTATCAGTGATTTGTACCTTACTCGAATTCTAATCCAGTAAACCTACTGACTTACCTGTGTTGTTTTCTGCTAATGCATACCATATAGTCTGAAGTAAAGTTCATTACTACTGACTAAGTCTTTATGAGTGCCATCAGCAATAATTTTGCCTTTATCTATAACAACAATTCTATCGGCTTGTTTTACTGCGCTTAAACGATGAGCAATAATTAATGTGGTTTTATCTTTAAGATAAGTTTGCAGAGAACTGTGCAGTTTATTTTCTGTTTCACTGTCCAGTGCCGAAGTTGCCTCATCTAAAATAATAAGTTTTGGATCCGTTAATATCATACGAGCAATGGCTAGTCGTTGTCTTTGTCCTCCTGAGAGGCGTATGCCCTGGCGGCCGACAATAGTATTGAGCTGCTCCGGTAGTTTTTTTACGGTACCATCCAGTTGAGCTATTTCGAGGGCCTGCCAAAGCTGCTCATCATTTAAATTATTGCCGAGACAGAGGTTGGCACGAACTGTATCATTAAAAAGAGCAGGGTGTTGTAAAACTGCAGCCGTGTTTTCCCGGACTTTCTCAAAGCCAATGTCAGAAATTGATATGCCGCCAAAGCAAATATCACCCGAATCAATGGGATAAAGCCCTAATAAAATCTGGATCAGAGTTGATTTACCACCACCACTGGAACCAACCAGAGCTAATTTTTCTCCTTTATTAATTTTAAGAGAAAGGTTGTTTAATATGTAATCATTTTCTAATGCGGTCTCTTCATCAGGTATAGTTGGCGTGGAATCCGTAATGTGCCTGGAGCCTTCAGCGGGCATTGGCATAGAGCCTTCAGCTAGAGCAGGAGCTTCAACTGCAGTTGTTTTTTGAGGATATTTAAAGCATATATTTTTAAGTTCAATTGCAATAGTTTTTTCATTTTCAAAAGGATCAATTTTACATGGAATAAATTTTTCCTGATCCAGCTCAAAAATTTTGTTTAATCGGCTGATAGATGCTTTGGCACTGAAATAGGCATATTGAATATTTAATACCTGTTGCACAGGGCCCATCATATACCAGAGGTAACCAAAGACAGCAAACATCAGGCCAATGGAGAGATCGGATGTCAGTACCATTATCATACTGACTGCACGAAAAAAATCAAAACCAAATAAAAAAACCACATGGGAAAGCTGACCTGCAGCATCTGTTTTCCAGGAGTATGCAATAGAGTATTTTTTGACTTGAGCGGCCTGATCAATTAAACGTTGAATGTAATGTGTTTCCCGGTTAGCAGCGCGTATCTGATGAATAGCATCCAGTGTTTCAACTAATGCCTGTTGAAAAAGTGCAATGGCATTGTTTTCTTTAAGTTTAAGTTTTTTGACTTTTTTCCCCATTCGAATGGTAATAAAAATCACAATAGGGTTAAAAACTATCAGTATCAGGCCAAGCTGCCAGTCAATCCATAAAAGAACAACAGCAGTGCCGATAATGGATAGAACTGCAACAATAAATTTACTGATGGTAGCACTGATAAATTGATCAACAACCTCTATATCGGTAACAAAATGTGATGCAAAACCACCACTGCCAATGGTTTCATATTCACTGATTGCAATTTTTTTTAGATATAGTGATAGTTTCTCTCTCATTTGCAGAGTAATGGATTTGGCTAAAATAGTGAAAATACGCATTTGCCAGACATTGAGTGCGACAGAGCATAAGCGAAGAAACACTGAAAACAATAAAGCAGTAATGATATAAAAAACTGCACTTTGCCAACTCTGGGGTAATATCATATTCATTGCCGAGATAGCCGTTGCAGGTTTATCAAGCAGCACTTCATCGACCATTAAAGGTAAGATTAATGGAATTGGTACTGACAGTAATGCGGCAAAAATGGCAATAAAATTGGCATAAATCAGTTTTGATTTGTATTGAAGTGCTGAAGCAATAATACGCTTAAAAGAAAAAGATTCTGGTGGATTATTTGAGTCGTGCGGGTTATTTGAATGAGTCACACTAAGCCTCATCCGGGTGTTTATTGCTGTATAACTCATAAAGTGCCTGAATTTGTTTTACATAGGTAACTGGCTCTATACCACGAACGTAGCCATAGCGTGCTTTTTTATGATATTTGGGTTTTGAAAGTAGTAAGAAAGTTTTTTCAACATTGCCGAACCAACGATCAGGATTAAGGCCTTCTTTTGCTGCCAGGCTGCGGGCATCTTTGAGATGTCCTAATCCAGCATTATAGGCTGCCAGGGTAAACCAGACTTGAACATCAGCAGGCAATTCATTTGACAGCTGGGCATCAATCCAGGCCATATACTTTAGACCTGCGCGTAAACCATTCTCAGGTTTTTCAAGATCATCAATCCCCACTTCACGAGCCGTCCTGGGCATGACCTGTAAGAGACCTTTTGCCCCAGCCCAGGATTTTGCATTAGGGTTAAACTGGCTTTCTTTATTGATCTGAGCAGCAATCAAACGCCAGTCAAAATCATATTCTTTTGCAAGTGACTTGATTAGAGGATCATAAGGTGAAATGGTTTTATCATTTTTATCACGTTTTTTTTCATCAAATAACTTACGTGAATTCTTATAATATTTATTATAAGTTATGTTATAAAACAGTTGCTTGTATTCTTTTTTTATAAATTTATTTAATTCATTCAGAAGCAAATTATCAGTCTTGCGCACTAGCCAGCGCTGACCTTGTTCTCCAGTTAAAGGTAAAGAAATTTTTAATTCACTATGCCAGCTTTCTTCAATGGCAATGATAGGGGAATCGGCTAGTGTAATATCATATTTACCGCTGATGACATTTTTTATAATTTCTTCTGTTTCCATCGTTTCAGGAACTGCTTCTATGGAAAAATGAATACCTTCTGAGTTCAGTTTATTCTGAAGCCTTTGCAAAGTGTTGAAATAGGAACTGCTTTTACGAACATAAAATGTCCTTTGCGCGAGATCGGATAGTGAATTTATGGTTTTGTCATTTTTTCGTTGAACGATCAGTTCTTGTACATAAAGATAGGGTTCTGTGAATTGAAGGGGTAACTTTTCCCGATCTGCTATTTTTATCAGTCCGGCAGATGCAATATCACCATAGCCCTGTATCAGCCAGTCATTCATTTGCTCAAAATCATTGGCGACCAGGACTTTTAAACTAACTTTTTGTTGTTTGGCGAATTGTTTGATGAGATCATATTCAAATCCCATTAGCTGGTTTTTCCAAAGAAAATAGGTGGAAGCATTGTTACGGGTGATCAGCCTCAACTGTCGTTGCTTCTTAATTATATCTAAATCGCCAAAGCGTATATCAGGCAGGTGCTGGAGTAATTTTTCAGTTTTTATGTATCGATTGAGTCGCTTTAGAAGTTCTGGATTATTTTTTCGAACTGCCCAGGCGATAGGACGCTCTTTTCCTAAATCAATAACAGTCTTAATATCTTTGCGATATGACATAAAAAGCTTCAGTCGGTTACTGTCTTCAATAACGGCATCGACTTCACCTTGTACGATAAGATTAAATTTATCCTCAGCAGAGAGCTTGTCGTCAAGCTTAATGATCTGAATTTCCTGATCATTTGTTTGTTGAGTGTTTAAGTCTGCAAGAGTCTCCCAAAAGGAGGTGTTTTCTCGAACACCTATTTTTAAATTTCCCAGAGTATCAAGGGTGATTTTTTTATTGAATGAACTGGAAACAACAAGTTGTTCTATGCTGTGAATGACGGGAATAGTGAAGTTAATTCGTTCTTTTCGTGTTTCAGTTATTGTCAGGTTTGCGATAACAACATCACCACTGCCTGCTTCAAGCAGAGGCAGCATATTAGAAAACTCTCTGGTTGAAATGAATACAGGACGCAGCTTGTGCTCTTCTGCAAAATTTAATATTGACCTTAACTCATTGCCATAAGAACTTGATTGTATAGGAATAAAATTGTTTTTCTGGAATGAGTAAGGGACTATTATCCGTATTATTTCAGATTCTTTAATGGCTTTCCAATCTTTTGTGCTGACTTCTGTTGAGTTATTTTGCTCTGAAGAAAAAGTGAAAGTTTGAGGTGCTTCTATTACACTGGTTTTTTGAACTGTTGAATTTTTCTTATTTTCAGCTTCATCTGTGCAGGCATTTAATAGTAATATTGATAATGTAAGTAATAAAACTTTGAATGCTGTTGAAATAAAGTCATTGGCACTAAAGATCAGTTTTTTTATTTTCATTGTTATTATTACCGCGGAGGCTAAGGACTAATTTATTATTTAATTTTTATTGTTTAATTGTCATGGCAACGGTATAAGCCTTGCCTTGCTTTACTTTTTTATAGTGCCCAAAAACTTCTTTAAAAGAACGCTCGATATACTTACGGATCCCTGTAATTGTCACCACATAAAAGCGTCCCCCCGGTTGCAGATGATTCAAGGCATCAATTAAAAATAAACTTAATAGTTCATTACCTACCTTTGCTGGTATATTAGAAACGATCAGGTCAAATTTTCTTGCATCTACGTGATCAAAACCATTACTTAAAAAGGTTTCACAATTTTTTAAGTGATTGAGTTTTATGTTTTTTTCTGTGTAATTTACAGCAACAAAGTCTTTATCAATTAGGGTTGTTTTACCCGCGGGAGCTAATTTTGCTAAAGTGAGTCCAAGAGGGCCGTAACCACAGCCGATATCAAGACAATTGTCATCACTATTTACCTTAATATGTTCTAATAGCAGTTTTGAACCCTCGTCAATGGCACGGGGTGAGAACAAGCCCCAGGTGGTACAAAATTGCATGGACTGTTGGCAAAGTTCTGTTTTAATCAGCATATCTTTGCGATACTGCTCTACATTCTGAAAATATTTACTACTAGATGGCATAATTAGTGTGAGACCTGATGGTGAACCTTGTTATAACTTAAATTAAGTCATTTATTAAACGATTATTATAGAGGAATATTTCTTTTTTTTCAGACCTTTTTTAGAGCAATCAGGGCAATAATTGGATGAGAATATAAGCATCATCATATTTTAGCTGATGTTTCCCCCGAGTTAAGAATACTTTGGCGCCAGCTCCAATGGCAGGGACATAAGCCATATTCTGGCTTGGTGGTGGTACCAGCCAGTCGCCATTTATAATAGAGCCACTGGCTCTGATTATTGAACTATAACGCATTGGGGGATGTGCCAGACGATTGAGTCTGTATAGAAAGTGGTTGACATCTTCTTTGCCCATTTGTTGGTATAGAAGTTCGGCTCGATTAATTTCACTGGCACCTATAATGGGGGCAAAAAAACCTATGGGTGTATCAGAGGCTTTTTCTGCCATATTAGCGATTGGTGATCCTAAATGCGGTGTAGCAATGGTAATAAGCTGGGTTACATTGTACTTATCATTTTGTGAATAATTATTGACCAAAGCCAGACGGGCAACAATACCACCAGCTGAATGGGCAATCAGGTGTATTTTCTGATCCGGAAAGTGCTGGCTGATGTCATCAAGGTATTGGTTGAGCAGATCAGCCTGAATTTCAACGGGGGCTTCTGAGGGAAGTTCAACTGTGACAATTTGTTTCCCTGAATTGCTTAATTGTTGATTGAAAAGAGCGATATATCCCTGAGGCGTATAGGTACCGGTATCTCGCCAGCCATTAGAGGCTAAAATCGCTGTAATGCCATTATGGCGCCAGGTATGTCCTGAACTATGATACCCATGCACGAGAACTGCAATGTCTGCAAAAACATAGCCTGGCAACATTATGAGCACAAATATCAGAAGCTTCCTCAGCAGATTTTTCATTACTATATCCTTTTATTGATAACGGTCAAATAAACTATGAGCAATTTGTTTGTTATAGTTAATAATTCTGGAAAATCGGTTGAATCTAAAAGACTTTCCAAAATATTTTGATCTCGCCCATAGGGTGACTATAAATAAAGCTAAAATAACTTGTAAAGCCTTTAATCTTCGGCAAGCTGATCGTTCTCACTATGATCCAACCGATTTTTCTAGGATAATATAACAAGTTTATGTTTATAGTTTAATGTTTAAAATCAAATCAATGAATTATTTAATTTTTATCTAATAAAAAATTATGACACAATCACTACAGCAATTTGTTTTAGAGGATGAGCTTTCTATCACTGAAACAACCTCAGGCTTGCCAATTATTAATATTAATAATTCACTTGCCAGCGCCAGGATCAGTCTTTATGGTGGTCAGTTACTCGATTTCAAGCCCCATGCTCAGGATGAGTCTGTACTCTGGCTAAGTGATAAAGCACAGTACCAGAAGGCCAGGGCAATTCGTGGTGGAATTCCCATTTGCTGGCCCTGGTTTGGCGATTTTAGTGAGCAGGTTGGAGATTTTAATGAAGAGGTTGGTGATTTTAGTGAAAAATTTGAAAATTTAAATGGAAATCCAGCGTTACCGGCCCATGGCTATGCAAGAGTAAGTTTATGGGAAATTCAAAGCACACAAAGTCTGCCTGATGGCGGTACTCAGCTGGTATTAACAATGCCCTGTTATGATATCTGTTTGAGTCATCACGAGATACAGCCGCACTTCGACTGTGACTTATCCCTTACCATTACAATAAACAAGACCTTAAAGTTGGAAATGCAGACAAAAAACAGAGGCCAGTCGCCTGTTATTGTGACTGAGGCGCTTCACAGTTATTTTAATGTCAGTGATATCCATAATGTGAGTATTGATGGGCTTGACCAAAAAAACTACAGAGATAAAGTAAGTGGTGGTCAATCCTTTCAGCAGGATGGCATGCTTAAGTTTAATGGTGAGACCGATCGGGTTTTTATTGATACACAGGCTGAAATACAACTTTTTGATCATGGATTTAATAGAAAAATTATAATATCTAAGGATAATTCAAATTCTACTGTGGTCTGGAACCCCTGGCAGAAAAAATCTGCTGCGATGGGTGATATGTCTGATGAATCCTGGTTAACGATGGTTTGCATTGAATCGGCAAACGTTAATCGTAATAAAGTTGTGCTAAATCCAGGACAGAAGCATATTCTTACTACATTAATTGCTGTTGAAGAATTAATGTAGTTCAATTGACATGAGTGCTTTCAGGTAGACACACGATTTGGTGGTAAGAGATAGGCTTTACTTTTGAAAGCTATTTAGGATAGTATTAGAGAATTCTTAATTTATTGCCTGCAACATTAATAATAGTATATGGAGAAGAGATACGTGGATAAACAAACAAGCAAAAAGCTAAATGATACCCTTGAACAAATGGGTGCAATTGATAATGGTAATTCCTCCTCAAAAAGTACTTCATCAGAAGCAGCGCAGTCCTCTGATATGAGCTTTTATGTCATAATGCTTGCATTGATTGTCGGGATGGGATTTTATATTTCTTATGATAGCGAGCAGCGCTATGGCGAGACAAACTCAATAGCTGCAACGCAAGATGATAGTGCACAGGACGCTGCTTTACAGCCTGTTATAGTCAGTATTGAAAAAGTAAAAACGGTTGATATTAAACCTGTAGCAGTAATTCCTGCCACTGAAACAGCATCAGGGGCTGTTATTGTTGAGAAAGTAGAACAAAAAACAATCATTACCAAGGCTGTTATTGAAGTTGAAGAAGCTGCTGCAACTGAAGAGGTTGCAGCTAAAGCTGTTCCAGTTGAAATAAAGCCAGTGGCTGCAGCTCCGGCACCAATGCCTTCAGTTCTGCCAATGGTTGAATCTATGATGCAAACAGCTGATGTGGTTGCTGCACCGGTTGTTAAAGCTGCAGAAGAGGTAACTGAAACAGTTACGCAAGCTGCGGTCGAAGCTGCTCCTGCTCCTATTGCTCAGCCAGCACAGGTCTACAACCCATATGGCTATCAATATGGACAGCCGCAAAACAACTACTATCAGCCACAGCCTCAATATGGCAACCCATATGGTAACCCCTATAATAATCCTTATGGTTATGGAAACCCATATCAACAGCCATCGCAGTAGTTTGCTATCTGCGCCATACCCATCAACATGAGAGCACAATTTTCATCGTTGTATGGGTATGCAATTAATTTGTGTGTCCAATTTATAAATCTAGCTAAATCTATCAGGCTGCCAGGCTATTATTACCAGTCAATCTAATATTCTTCTCACCACTATTAATGCCAGTTATATTCATGCTTCGATTGGTCTTCGCTATCTCTATGCAAATCTTGGTCAACTTCAATCACAAACCTCAATTTTAGAGTTTACAAGTCACCTGAGACCGACAGATATTGTTGAAAAGCTCCTCCTCCAAAAGCCTGAAATTATAGGTTTTGGTGTCTATATCTGGAATACAGAGCACACCACCAGAGTCATTGCTTTATTAAAGGTAATTGCCCCTGAAATTACGATTATAATTGGTGGGCCGGAAGTGAGTTATGAATATGAAGAACAGAAAATTTATCAATTAACTGATTTCCTTATACGAGGAGCAGCCGACACGGCTTTTTATGCTCTTTGCCGTCTGATCCTTAAGAAACATAAAACTGATGACTCTTTTCCAAAAGAAAAAATATTTGACCATCAGGAATCGGTACTGGATAAGCTTAAATTACCGTATCAATACTATACGGAAGAAGATATTAAAAATAGAGTATTGTATGTAGAGGCATCAAGAGGCTGCCCCTTTAAGTGTGAATTTTGTCTGTCTGCACTGGATAAAACTTCATTACCTTTTGACATCGATGTTTTTCTGAAACAAATGGAAGATCTTTATAACCGGGGTGCCCGAAATTTTAAATTTGTTGACAGAACGTTTAATTTAAAAATTCAGACCAGTTTGAAAATACTTGATTTTTTTCTTGCACGCCTTGATGAACAGCTCTTTTTACATTTTGAAATTATTCCTGACCGGTTGCCAAGTGCTTTAAAAGAAGCTATTGCAAAATTTCCTGAAGGTTGTTTGCAATTTGAGTTAGGTGTGCAAAGCTTTAATCCGCAAGTACAAAGCTTAATTAGTCGAAAGCAGGATAATAAAAAGACCCAAGAGAATCTCAACTGGCTTAAGGCTCATTCCAGGGCACATATCCATGCCGATTTGATTTTTGCTTTGCCCGGTGAAGATTTAAATAGTTTTGCTTCAGGTTTCAATCAGCTGTATGAACTTAAACCACATGATATTCAATTAGGAATTTTAAAACGTTTGAGAGGAACGCCTGTTATTCGTCATTCTGAGGAGTATCAGTTAATTTTTGAACCCACTGCACCTTATAGCATTCTGGCTACCAGGCAAATTAACTTTGCTTTGATTCAGCGGGTTAGTCGTTTTGCCCGTTATTGGGAGTTGCTTGCTAATAGCGGGCATTTTAAGAATTCACTAAAAATATTATTAGCTGATCAGGCATTTGAGCATTTTCTGGCTTTTAGTGACTGGCTCTATGAATATTCAGGAAAAACTCATCAAATTTCACTTCGAAGGCTTTATGATTATATGTACTATGGCTCTAAGGCTTTGGGTGGTGAATCTTTGAATATAAAGCACGGTCATTTTAAAGATCATTCTGGCAGTCAAAATAATTCTCTAAATACTACAATGATACAGGCTTTGCTTGAGGACTATAAATCAGCGGGGTTAAAAGGAATGCCAGAGTTTTATAAGACTCTGGCCTGATACTTCAGAATTCTCAGATTGTAATTCACTACTGCATTGATCAGGTTGCTTCTCCTGAGTATCAGAAAAAATAAATATGCTTACTTGTTGTTAATCAATAATTATGTGGCACTAAAATGGTATCGTTAAGAAATGTCTGATCATCTTTATACGGGTAGTCTAAGGTATAATGGAGGCCACGGCTTTCTTTGCGCCTCATCGCACTATCTATTATTAATTCTGCAACGGTAGCAAGGTTTCTTAACTCAATTAAATCACTATTAATAATATATTGTCGATAATAGTCGTCAATTTCACGCTGGAGTAATCTTATTCGCTGTTTGGCTAATAATAAACGTTTGTTTTTGCGAACAATACCGACATAATTCCACATAAAACGGCGTAATTCATCCCAGTTGTGGGTGATGACCACTCCTTCTTCAGAGCCAGTTACCCGACTATCATCCCATGGTGGTAATTCGGGCATACAATCATAATAGGTTAACTCAGATTTAATTTTGTCAGCAGCTGCTTTACCAAAAACAAGACATTCCAGTAATGAGTTGCTGGCCATTCGATTAGCTCCATGAAGTCCGGTAAAGGCTGTTTCACCAATCGCATATAAGTTTGGAATATCGGTTTGTGCATCTAGATTTGTCATAATGCCGCCACAGGTATAGTGGGCGGCAGGCACAACAGGAATGGGCTCGCTGGTGATATCAATACCAAATGTGAGGCAGCGTTTATAGATAGTAGGGAAGTGAGCTATTATAAACTCGGGTGATTTATGGGTGATATCAAGATAGACAAAATCTGAACCTGTGCGTTTCATTTCATAATCAATGGCCTGGGCAACTATATCTCTAGGTGCTAATTCTTCGCGTTCATCGAATTTATGCATAAACGCGGTACCATCAGGTAACTTGAGCTTGGCTCCTTCACCACGCAGGGCTTCAGTAATTAAAAAAGATTTTGCTTTAGGATGAAAAAGGCAGGTTGGGTGGAACTGATTAAATTCCATATTGGCAATCCGACATCCTGCTCGCCAGGCCATGGCTATGCCGTCTCCAGTTGAAGTGTCTGGATTACTGGTATACAAATAGACCTTGCTGGCGCCTCCAGTGGCCAAAACTGTAAATTTGGCAGGCACTTCGGTGACTTGGTTATTCTGGGTGTTGAGCAGATATATACCAATACATTGCCCCTCTTTTTTTTGACTGTGAGAGGAGGGGGATATAATGAGGTCGACAGCCATATGATGTTCAAATAGTGTAATATCTGGGTGTCGTTTAACCTGAGCAACTAAGCCCTCAGACAATGCCTTTCCTGTTGCGTCGTCGGCATGTATGACCCGACGCTGGCTATGACCGCCCTCACGTGTCAGGTGATAGTTATCCTCTTCTTTTGAAAATTTGACTCCTTTATCAATTACCCATTGTATGGCTGCTTTACTGTGCTCAATAGTAAAATTAACACTGTCCTCATGGCAGAGTCCTGCGCCTGCATTGATTGTATCTTTAACATGAAAATCGATACTGTCATTGTCTTCATCCAGTACCGCTGCAATACCACCCTGGGCATAAAGTGTTGAGCCATCAAGAATAGGACCTTTAGAAATGAGTGCTATTTTAGTATTTTGCTCTGACCTGCTTTTAGCCAACTCCAGGGCAACTGTTAACCCAGAAGCACCTGTTCCCACAATAATGACATCAAAACACTCAGTTTTCATAAGTTCTGTATTTTTAATTGGTTGTTCATATAAACAATATTATATGATAATAAATTTTATTAATACTATAAAATTAGATTTAGGCAAGCAAAAGAAGTCAGTGATCTTTAGACAAAGCTATAAAACAACATAGAATTTACTATAGCTGATTTTTCAAAATACAGCTAAGTTGATAAAAGTCACTTAATATGATTTTTTTTGGCTAAAGGCTCTTATTTCAATGAACTTTTTTTTATTGTTTCTGTCTTAAATGTCAGAGAATAGCGATTATTCATTTGTCGGACTTTTTTTATTCATGTAAACTTTCACTTATGACCTGCAAATGAAAAAATGGGATGCTGATGAGCGATAATGAATCGCAAAATAAAATTGATCTGGAGATAGTCAGAAGAGTACAGCGGGGCGATAAAGGTGCATTTGATCTTTTAGTTATAAAATATCAGCATAAACTGGCCAAGTTAGTTTTGCCTTATGTGCATGACCGGGATGAAGTACTGGATGTAGTACAGGAAACGTTCATTAAAGCGTACAAAGCATTACCTCGATTTAGAGGCGATAGTGCATTTTACACCTGGCTGTATCGAATTGCGATTAATACCTCTAAAAATTATTTAACTGCCCAGAGTCGTCGTCCGCCACGCTCTGATGTGGATGTGGTTGATGCAGAATTTTATGATGGCGGTAGTGCGATGCATGATAATACAACACCTGAAGCGAGTCTGGCCACAGAGCAGATTAAAGAAGCTATCAATCAAGTGATCTCCGGCTTGCCGGAAGAATTAAAAATTGCTATCACATTAAGGGAATTTGAAGCAATGAGTTATGATGAAATAGCGGATATTATGGACTGTCCTGTAGGGACGGTACGTTCGAGAATTTTTAGGGCCAGGGAGGCAATAGATAATGAGATTAAAGTCTTACTTTAATTGAGTTTGATACTGACACAGTGATTTGATTTAGCGAGATGAACATGCTTAAACAACAGCAGCAAACTAATGAGCCGAATATGAGTGACCAAAAGTTGAATGACCGAAAGTTAAACGAAAGGCTCTCTGCATTTATTGATGCAGAGCAATCTGATATTGAAACGTCTTTAATTATTGATGCCTTGCTCAATGATTCTGAATATAAACAACAATATATTCGATCGCAGCTTGTTAATGACTGTATGAACGAACAAGTATCTGAGGCTATAATCACGAGTAATGATTTAAGAAACAATATTTCTCATGCTTTAGAAAGCTTACCGGCCCATTTTTCAGATGATGCTGTTTCTTTACAAGCAGGCATAACTGAAGATATTGCCAATAATAGCTGGTTTCAGACACTGTTTAAGAAGAGCTCTGAGCATAAGGTTATTAGTGGCTTATCTGTTGCTGCCTCTGTCATGTTTGTTACTCTTTTTTCTTTACAAAGTCTTAATTCAGATCAATCCGGTCAGTTTAGTGATAATGTTGCAGCCACATCTGGCGTGCTTCAGAGTCAGCCAAATCCTTCATTAATTCAGTTATCTTCATCTCTTCCAGCATCCTATGCTTCAACAGCAACGGTTGGGAGCAATGCCATGAACCAGGATAAAAAACAGAAGTATCAGTGGATAGAAGCTGATCCTGCACTGTCCAGACAAGTCAGGCAATATATCAATGAGCATGAAAATTACCGGGCGGCCTATAATCTACAACCTAAAATTCGCACAGCAACTTATCAGCTTAGTGAATAAAATACATATTTTAATAAAATCCGGTATTATATAAAATTTAAGTGGTTGACATAGAGTCTGGTAAATAAAATATGCTAAAAAATATGAGCGTTCAGTTCATGAAATTATTCAGATTAAATTTTGTATTTTCCATTTTATTGTTTGTCGTTCTATCCGGCTTCACATCAGTCAGTGAATCACAGTCAAAAGTTAGCGAAAATATTTTACCAGGTTCTGCAGTTTCAAATTCACAGCCTGACAATAAAAAATATAATAACTTATCAATTAAAAAACTATTAGATAAATATGTTAAGAATGGTTCAAATCAGTTATTTGATGGGACATTTGTTTATTTTTTTGAAGATAAAATTCAAACACTTAAAGTGCATAGAGAAAATAATGAAAGCGGTCAGGTCATTGAAACCTATGTACCAATGGACAGTGGACAGAAAAAGAGTTCAAGAGTTTTGGACAACCAGTTTTGTTCTCTGAGTAATAACTGGCAATACCAGTTTAAGGCTATGTCTTCAAGTTTTCCCTTTCGTATAAATAATTTTTATCATGAACTGCAGCGATATTATCATTTTAATTTATCAGGTATTGAAACTGTAGCAGGTATGGCGGCAGTAGGCTTATTGATTAAAAGTAAAGATCCTTACCGATATAGTTATAAATTGTGGTTTGAACCCGATACCTCAACCCTATTAAAATATAAATTATTAGACAATAAAGGCAAAGTTGTTGAGCAGTATATTTTTACGGATATAAGTATACATTCTAAAATGGACAGTAAATACGTTTTAAGCCAGTCAAAAACTTGTCAGGAACAATTTCACGGATTAAAACAAGCTTTTGAACGGTATTTTATTAAAGAAAGTATTCCTGCAGGTTATGAGCCGGTCTCATTTCGAAAAGCCTATATTAAGAAGACTGATAAATTAGCCTATCAATTTCAACTGAGTGATGGTATATCATCGGTGTCAGTTTTTATTGAAGAGAGTGAGCAATCAAGAAAAGTCATTAACGGCATTTTAAAGCTTGGTCCAGTTAATGTGGTCGGTGAAACCATTGAAGGGCATCAGGTGACTGTCATTGGTGCTATACCGATAGTGAGTGCCTTTCATTTTATTAAAGCAATAAAACTCAATAGCTTAAATGTGAGCGCTATGAATAATGATTGAAGAACAGGCGACTGTTACTCGATGTGAAGGTAAATATGTCTGGGTTGAGACTCAGCGAAAGTCAAGTTGTGGCCACTGTTCGGTTAAAAACACCTGTGGCACATCAGTGCTGGCTAAAGTTTTAGGTAATAAGCTTGCATCTGTTCGTTGCCTGAATATTCAACATAAAGAACGCGATACTGATATGACTGAATTAAAAACTGGTGATAGAGTGATCATCGGTTTGCAGGAGTCTGCATTAGTCAGCGGTTCATTACTGATCTATTTCCTACCTTTAGCGACGATGATTTTGTTTGGCGGTCTAGCCGTTTTTGCTGCTAAAATCTGGTTACCTGAATGGATTGATCTGGCTTCTATACTGGCTTCCTTTTCAGGTCTGATAATGGGTTTGTTTGCTTCAAAAAAAATAGCCCACGATAGACAAAACGGTTTTTTGCAACAAAAAATGTCCTACCAGTATGAGCCCGTCGTATTAAAAAAAATCACCTCAATCAAGCCGTCATATCAAATTGAGGATCAATGCAATTTGTCTGCATAAATCTGTATTCTGTCTATACTCAAATACCTGAAATGGAATAAATACTTGAATAAATTCAAATTTTTTTATAAAAATGGCTGTCACTTGTGTGAAGATATGCGGCAATTATTAAAACCCTATGAAACAAGCCACAACCTTGTTTTAGAAATGATTAATGTTGATAAAGAACAATCATTAAAGGACAAATATGGAACACTTATCCCTGTTCTTACAGATGCGGCAGAAAATGAGATTTGTCATTATTTTTTTGATAAAGCAGCCTTTGAACAATACCTTTCTGTTTAATCTTGCTATATGAAGACTTTCCTCTACTTTTACCCCTTTTTTTGTTATGATCCTCCGCCTGTTTATTGATATAAATTATTGACATAAGAATGATTTTCTGGAGATTGAGTGGCTGATTTAAACTTTATACGAAATTTTTCAATAATTGCCCATATTGACCATGGCAAATCGACCCTGTCTGATAGAATTATTCAAATTTGTGGTGGCTTAAGTGATCGGGAAATGCAAGCTCAGGTTCTGGATTCCATGGACATTGAACGTGAGCGGGGTATAACCATCAAGGCACAGAGTGTGACTCTTGATTACCATGCTAAAGATGGTCAGACTTACCAGCTTAATTTTATTGATACTCCGGGGCATGTTGATTTTTCTTATGAAGTTTCGCGTTCTCTGGCAGCCTGTGAAGGAGCATTGTTAGTTGTTGATGCTTCACAGGGTGTTGAAGCACAGAGTGTAGCCAATTGTTATACCGCAATTGAGCAGGGGCTTGAAGTCTTACCCGTTCTGAATAAAATAGATTTGCCTGCTGCTGATCCTGACAAAGTGATCACTGAAATTGAAGAGGTAATTGGTCTGGATGCAATGGAGGCGCCGCAATGTAGCGCGAAGACTGGTGCAGGTGTTGAAGAATTGCTGGAATATCTGACTAAACACATTCCTGCACCAGAGGGTGATCGTGAAGCACCATTGCAGGCTCTGATCATTGATTCCTGGTTTGACTCTTATTTAGGCGTTGTTTCTCTGGTGCGCGTTATGCAAGGTACATTAAAACGTAAAGATAAAATGCAGGTGATGTCCACTGGACGAACGCACTCTGTCGATGGCGTAGGTATCTTTACTCCTAAGCGTGAGGCCAGGGAATATCTTGCTGCAGGAGAAGTTGGGTATGTTATTGCTGGCATTAAAGATATCTATGGTGCTCCGGTTGGAGATACCTTAACAACTGCACACCATCCTTGTGATAAGCCTTTAAAAGGTTTTAAAGAAATTCAGCCACGAGTTTTTGCCGGTCTTTTTCCGGTCACATCAGATGATTATGAAGGTTTGCGCGAAGCATTGTCAAAATTAAAGCTCAATGATGCGGCATTGTTTTTTGAACCAGAAGTGTCTCAGGCTCTGGGGTTTGGTTTTCGCTGCGGATTCCTTGGTATGCTGCATATGGAGATTGTCCAGGAAAGACTTGAGCGTGAATATGATCTCGATCTGATCACCACTGCACCAACGGTTATATTTGAAGTGTTGACGACCAAGGGTGAAATCATCAAAGTTGATAATCCGGCAGCTTTGCCCGATCGTTCAACCATTGAAGAAATTCGTGAACCAGTTATCTCAGCAAATATTTTATTACCTCATGAGTATGTGGGTAATGTGATAGGTTTATGTATAGAAAAGCGTGGTGTACAGAAAAAAATGCAATATGTTGGTAATCAGGTCAATATGACCTTTGAAATGCCAATGAATGAAGTTGTTTTGGATTTTTTTGATCGCCTTAAGTCCGTCAGTCGTGGTTTTGCTTCTTTGGAATATCATTTTGAGCGTTTTGAGGCCTCAAAATTAGTGAAAATGGATATTTTGATTAATGGTGAGCCAGTTGATGCATTATCATTAATTATCCATGAGGATCTGGCTTTAAGCCGGGGCCGTGATTTAACTGAAAAAATGAAAGAATTAATCCAGCGGCAGATGTTTGATGTTGCCATTCAGGCGGCTATTGGCTCTAAGATCATCGCCCGCACTAATGTCAAAGCCTTGAGAAAAAATGTCACTGCAAAATGTTATGGTGGTGATATCAGCAGGAAGAAAAAATTATTGGCAAAGCAAAAAGCAGGCAAGAAACGCATGAAGCAGGTGGGCAACGTTGAGATACCACAGGAAGCTTTTTTAGCTGTGCTGCATATTGGTAAAGATTAAACCTGAACCCATCATCCCCTCCAAAAAAATAAAACAAAGAGAAAAGAATGGATTTTGATATAGCTTTAGTATTAGTTGTTTTAACCTTTGTATCTGGCTTTATCTGGATATTAGATAAGTTCCTTTGGGAAAAAGATCGATTGGCTAAGCAGCAGGCACAAATTGCCAGTAAGGGAGAAAACCTGACTGCCGAGGAGCGTGATGGCATATTAGCTGATCCCATTATTATTGATTATGCAAAATCCTTATTTCCAGTATTTTTTATTGTATTAATTTTACGTTCTTTTATTTTTGAGCCATTTCGTATACCATCGCAATCTATGATGCCCAATTTATGGGTCGGTGATTTTATTCTGGTTAATAAATTCAGTTATGGCGTACGCCTGCCCGTTTTAAACACTGAAATTATTGATTCCGGAAAGCCCAAAAATGGTGATGTTGCTGTTTTTAGATATCCTGTTAATCCTTCTATTAACTTTATTAAACGTGTGATCGGTGTACCTGGAGATCATGTCGTTTATCGAAATAAACAACTTTTTATTAATGGTAAACCTATGGTTCAACAAAGCTCAGGTTCCTATCAAGGAAAGGGTTCAGGGAAAAAAATGAATGATGCTTCCCTGATAAATGAAGATTTACTCGGAGTGAAGCACAATATTTTATTAGTTCCGGGCAAGCCGGATCCGAGTCATATGTATTTTTCAGATTTTTATAAGAATGCGACAATTGACCTTGTTGTACCTGAAGGTCATTATTTTGTGATGGGTGATAACCGTGATGAAAGTCACGATAGCAGGTTTTGGGGGCTGGTACCAGAGGGGAATCTGGTTGGCAAAGCCTTCATGATCTGGTTTAATTGGGATGTAGGACAGGGGCTCTTCTGGGAGCGTATAGGCGATTCAATTGAATAATTTTACAGCTTAACTATACTCATTAATGAGATAATATCATTTAAAACTGATTTTTTAGTTTAATGGGATAAAAAAGGATAAAAAATGTTAAAGCAGAGTTTGAAATACAAACATCAAAAAGGTTTCACGATCACTGGTTGGCTCGTTATTATAACTCTTTTCCTCTATTTTGCTTATCTTGCAATGGTTGTTACTCCCTATGTTATTAGTAATCATACCATGAACCGAATTTTAGAGTCTTTAGAAGAAGAACCCGGTATCACACAAAAATCTAAAAGAGATATCATGAAACTGATTCAAAATCGTATGCTTATTAATCAGGTCAGGGACATTGACCAGGATGCTTTTGATATTGAAAAAGATGGTGATACAGTCACAGTCTATCTTGAATATGATGATAAAATTCATTTTATGGGCAATGTTTTTATCTTGGTTGAGCGCAATAAATCTGTTGAGCTGGTTCGTAATTGAATACAAATCTGACAAGTCTTTGCAAAAAATTAGGTTATACGTTTAATGACATTAATTTTTTAGAAAATGCATTAACCCATCGAAGTATGGGTAAAAACAATAATGAGCGCCTGGAGTTTCTTGGTGATTCAGTTATTGGTTATGTGATGGCTGAAGAACTTTATGTGCGTTTTTCTGATGATAATGAAGGTAATTTAAGTCGTTATCGCTCCTTGCTTGTTAAAGGAGATACCTTAGCAAGCATTGCACGTCAGATTGGGGTTGGGCAGTATCTTAAATTGGGTGGTGGTGAATTGAAAAGTGGCGGTTCTCGCCGGGCGTCAATTCTTGCTGATGCTATGGAAGCCATTATTGGTGCGATTACACTGGATTCTGGCATTGAACAGGCACGAAGCTGTATTCTGTCCTGGTATAAAGAACGCCTTGATAATATCAAAACTCTGGATTTAAAAGATCCTAAAACCCGCTTACAGGAACAACTGCAAGCAAGAAAATATGCACTACCACAGTATAAAGTTATATCAGTAAATGGTAAAGAGCATGCTCAAATTTTTCAGGTTGATTGCCAGATTAAAGAACTGAAACTCACCATTACAGCAGAGGGTAGTAGTCGACGTGCGGCTGAGCAAAAAAGTGCTGAACTCATGTTGGAAAAAATTCCCTGGTAATTATAAAAATTACTAACTGATTAAATTTTAATTTTTTCTCTTATCTAAAACTATTTTAATTCACACAAAATATCACAATGACCGAATATCCAGAAAACTATAGAAGTGGTTATGTTGCCATAATTGGACGACCAAACGTAGGTAAATCGACCTTATTAAATTATATACTGGGGTTTCACCTGAGTATTACTTCAAAAAAACCACAAACAACACGCCATCGATTGCTGGGTATCAAAACCACTGAGACTGCTCAGGCTGTTTATATTGATACTCCCGGTCTGCATCAAAAATATAAGGGTGCAATACATACTTATATGAATAAAGAAGCAATGTCTACATTACAGGATGTTGATGTCATTGTTTTTGTTGTTGATGGTATTAAACTCACTACTGAAGATGAATATGCTATTGAACTTTTATCTCGATGTGAACAGCCAATAATTTTGGCAATCAATAAAGTGGATAAAATCAAAGATAAAGAAATATTACTTCCCTTTATTGAAGAGTTAAGTCAACGGCTTGATTTTGCACATGTCGTGCCTCTTTCTGCCTCAAAGGGGAGCAATGTTGCAGAGCTTGAACAGAAAATTGAGTCTCACCTAAATTTATCAGCAGCTTATTTTCCAGAAGAACAAATTACCGATAAGTCTGACCGTTTTCTTGCTGCAGAACTTATCAGAGAAAAATTAATGCGTTTGTTGGGGCAGGAAGTGCCCTATGCAATTGCAGTTGAAGTTGAAGCCTTTGAAGATGAAGAAAAAATTATCAAAATTTCTGCTATTATCTGGGTGGAACGAAGCAATCAGAAAAGTATTATCATTGGTAATAAAGGTCAGCAGCTTAAAGAAGTGGGTAAACAGGCAAGGATCTCAATGGAAAGGCTTTATGATAAAAAAGTCTTTTTGAAACTATGGGTGAAAGTTAAAGAAGGCTGGTCTGATGATCAAAAGGCTCTGAAAAGTCTGGGATATTTCGATTTTATAAAGAATGATGAATTCTAGAGTCGACCTGGATGATAAATCGGCCATTGTCCTCCATCATTATGATTATAGAGATTCCAGCTTAATTATTAATTTCTTCCTGAGTGATTTTGGCCTGATCAGTGCCATCGCTAAAGGGGTTAAGGGCAAAAAATCTAAACAAAACCAGTCTACACTTATACAACCGTTCCAGGAACTTAAAGTCTCACTAACTGGAAAAGGTGAACTACTGATTTTAAAAAATATTGAGCTGGGAGCCGAATCGCTTTCAGCTTCCTGGTCTTTATCTGGAAAGTCTTTATATTGTGCCTACTATCTGAATGAATTGTTGTTGCGTTTATTACCATCAAATACAGATTGTCATTCAATCTTTGAACTCTACACACAAATCTTAACGGTTCTTTCTCATACGATTAACCAGAATTCTGAACACTATGAAATGCCGTTGAGAATATTTGAGTTGAAACTATTGGAATATCTTGGTTACGGCCTTAATCTTAGCTTTGATATTCATTCAGAATTACCGGTTAAAGCTGAAAAACAATATGCATATATCATTGATTCGGGTCCTACGACAACACCTATAGAAGATGAAAATAATTTTGTATTGAGTGGTAAAACCTTAATAGATCTAGCCGCTGGTCAATTAAGTGATAAGAAATCATTGCAACAAAGTAAACAGTTATTAAAATGTGCTCTAGCACAGCATTTAGGAAATAAACCGCTAAAAAGTCGTGAAATGTTTAAACAACTTTATTGTTTAAAATAGGGACGCTGAACTTCCCTGATTTCAGGAATTGTTATTAATTTATAGAGGATAAAGTTTTGAGTAATACTTCAGCCATTTTATTGGGTGTCAATATTGATCACATCGCAACATTAAGGCAGGCCCGCGGTACACGATACCCAGATCCGGTCAAAGCGGCTATGGATGCAGAATTTGCTGGTGCAGATGCCATTACACTTCATTTGAGAGAAGATCGACGGCACATTCAAGAGCGTGATGTTTATCTGATTAATGATGTTCTGCAAACCAGAATGAATCTGGAAATGGCTGTCACTGATCCTATGCTGACGATTGCTGCTCAAGTAAAACCCTCAGATTGTTGTTTGGTTCCGGAAAAACGTGAAGAACTCACCACTGAAGGTGGGCTGGATGTTGCGTCACAGATTGATAAAATGACTGATGCCTGCCAACAATTAGCCGAAGCAAATGTGCGAGTTTCTTTGTTTATTGATGCTGACAAAAAACAAATTGATGCGGCTGCAGAGGTCAATGCACCAGTTATAGAAATCCACACAGGTCACTATGCAGATTATCATGGAATGGAGCAACAGTTGGAGTTTGAACGGATCAAAGAGGGTATCTTATATGCAAAATCTCTTGGGCTGCATGTTAACGCAGGTCATGGTCTGCATTATCATAATGTCCAGGCCATTGCCGCGCTTGAAGATATTGAAGAACTTAATATTGGCCATGCAATTATTGCACAGGCGCTCTTTTGTGGTTTAGAAAATGCCATAAAAGAGATGAAAACTATTATGAACAACGCCCGATAAGTATTATGCAAATTATTTCATTACAAGAAAGATTCAATACACTGCGCAGCAATAAAATTTTTGAACTGTTTGTTATTTCAATTATCATTTTTTCAGCGCTTGTTATTGGTGCAAAAACCTATAATATTTCTCCAACTACTCTTTGGATTGTTCATTTGCTGGATTGGTTTATTACCTTTTTCTTCCTTACAGAGATTATTATTCGCTTTATAGGGGAAGAGCATAAAAAAGATTTTTTCAAACACGGCTGGAATATATTTGACACTTTAATTGTTATTACCAGTTTAATTCCAGTTGAAGACAGTGAGCTGGCAATTATTGGTCGTTTAATTCGGATCTTCCGAGTTCTTAGAATGGTTTCAATCATCCCAGAACTTAAAATGTTACTCAATTCTTTGCTAATTGCCTTACCGCAATTAGGCTATATTGTTGCACTTATGTTTATTATTTTTTATATATATGCAGCGATAGGCAGTACTTTTTTTGCAACCATCAACCCGGTGTTGTGGGATGATATAGCAATTTCAATGTTGACATTGTTCCGTGTAATGACCTTTGAGGACTGGACTGATGTTATGTATGAGACAATGACAGTTTATCCTTTGAGCTGGATGTATTATCTCAGCTTTATTTTCTTTACTGCATTTGCTTTTTTAAATATGGTGATTGGTGTTGTTGTAAATGTATTGAATGAAGAGCATGAGAAATTAAAAAAAGAAGAAGAACTGGAAAATCATGTGGTTACTTTGGAAATGCTTGATGAAAAAATTGAAGAACTAAAACAGCTAATATTATTAAAAAATAAAAAAAACTAATATAAGCCTTATTACTTCAATAAAAACAATATTATAAGTTGTTTTCTTAATAGATTACTTTACATGAACAACAATGAGGACTATTATAAGTATAAGAACTGGTGCTCAATTTAGATGAAGATCGGTAAACATTTAATGTATTGAGAGTATGTTCACGGAAATAACAATATTGAAGTCTTAAACTGTATTTAAAAGGACTTCAAATATAAGGATGTTCTCTTCTTTTAGATAAAAGGATAGATGAAATGATGACTTTATTTGTTTTAGCCTGTGTTTTTACTGTTCTTATTATAGTACCTGTCTAAATAGCATTTATTTAGGTTGCACAAACGGCAATATAAAAATACACTGATTATTGAACTTTTAGAAGTTCCCTTTTTAATCTGCTTGAAATAGGCTCTTCACCCAGCCAGATTTTTAATAGTGTGGGGTAGAATTCCGGATTTTTGATAGTACCTTTCTCCTGTCCTTTAATTGTGATCCTACAGCCGTATCCGGGTATAAAATCAAGAAAAATTATATCACCTGCATGAGTTGTTTCAAACATTGTATTAAACTGTTCAATGTCGGGTTTTAATTTTGTAAATTCAGTTTCGGATAAATTATCTTTAAATCCGCTTAGCCATCCATCAGTCATTCTCTTTCTATCAACTTCATCATATAGAATATGCATAACCATACGTTTTGCTTGAGGACTTGATATTATTTCTTGTGCCTGATTTGAATTTTTCTGTACATAAAGCGCGGCTATGTATATTTTAAAAAAGAACTTTGTTCTTATCCCAAGGCCATTAAGTTTTAGTGCTGATTGAACGCCTGGGATATGAATTGAATCATGAAAAGTGATGCCTGCAATTTCCCTGGCTTGAAGTGTTAAGCTAAAACAGACAAAAAACACCATTGATATTAGTTTGTGCATGTCAATTGCTCTTATTTAATTTGCCTGGTGTTTTTTTAATCAAAAAATGACTGTTCTATGCAATAGCAATTAAAATCTCATCAGGATTCACTGAATCTCCCTTGCTGATATAAACTTCAGAGATCTTTCCCGATATTGGTGCCTGAATTTCAGTTTCCATCTTCATGGCTTCAGTAATAATAACCGCTGTGCCTGCTTCAACTTCATCTCCTACTTTGACGAGCACATCAACAATAACTCCTGGCATAGAGGTTGTAACATGGCCTGGTTCAGTTGCTTTTGGACGCTTACTGTTTTTCCCTGTAGGCCTGTCTAAAGAGCCGTCAAGTTCAGAGAGGATTTCAACTTGAATTTCTTCTGGGACGCCATCAAGAGTCATATAAAATGGCCGACGTTCCTGATTATGATGTCCGGTTCCCGTGACCTTAATATTATACTCTTCCCCATGCAAAGTAATTAAGAATTCTGTGGGTGCACTGGGGCATAATGCCTCGCTTTCACCAACAGGCTCCAGATATTCGGGGGTGAGTGTCCCCGCGGAACGCTGTTCAAGAAATTCTTTACCAATGTCAGGAAACATGGCATAAATAATGATATCTTCTTTGCTTTTAGCCAGATCACCTATTTCTGATTTAAGTTTTGAAAGTTCTGGTTTTAGTAAATCTGCGGGACGACATTCAATTACTTCTTCATTGCCAATAGCTAATTGTTTGGTTTTTTTATTTATTTTACCGGGTGCCCTGCCATATTTACCTTGCAGATACAGTTTGACCTCATTGGTTATGGTTTTGTAACGTTCACCAGTTAACACATTAAGTACTGCCTGAGTGCCTACTATTTGTGATGTCGGTGTAACTAGTGGTGGATAGCCAAGCTCAGCACGAACTCTGGGTATTTCTTCCAATACCTCGTTCATGTGCTTGAGTTCACCCTGTTCTTTTAATTGATTGGATAAATTGGAAATCATACCTCCGGGTACCTGATTCACTTGAACTCGGGTATCCAGTCCTGTAAATTCACTTTCAAACTGATGGTATTTTTTTCTGACCTGATAAAAATAGCTGCCGATATTCTGTAAGTCGGGTAAATTTAATCCAGCATCATAAGGTGAATTAATTAAAGCTGCGACCATACTTTCTGTTGTTGGATGGCTGGTTCCTTCTGCAAATGATGAAATGGCTGTATCAATACCACGGCAGCCGGCTTCAATTGCTTTCATCTGGCACATAGAGGCGAGGCCAGCTGTAGCATGAGAATGAATATGGACAGGGATATCAATTGAATCAACCAATGATTTGACCAGTTCGGATGTTTTATAGGGTGTCAGTAAGCCTGCCATGTCCTTTATAACAATGGAATCACAGCCCATTGATTCCATTCGTTTCGCCATTTTGACAAAAATTTTATTGTTATGGACTGGACTGGTTGTGTATGAAATTGCCCCCTGTGCGTGTTTGCCGTTTTTCTTAACTGCTTTTATAGACGTTTTCAAATTGCGCACGTCGTTTAAGGCATCAAAAATACGAAATACGTCAATGCCGTTTTGGGCTGAAAGTTTTACAAATTCTTTTACAAGATCATCAGAGTAATGGCGATAACCTAATAAATTCTGGCCTCTGAGCAGCATTTGTAAGCGGGTGTCGGGTAGTGCTTTTTTTAATTGCAGCAGGCGCTCCCAGGGATCTTCTTTTAAAAAACGAATGCAACTGTCAAAAGTGGCTCCACCCCAGACTTCAAGAGACCAAAAACCAATTCTATCCAGTTTTTCACAAATGGGCAGCATATCATCTGTACGCATACGTGTGGCAATAAGAGATTGATGACCATCTCTTAAAACTGTTTCGGTTACTCTGATTTTTGCCATTGTTATACCCTGTCTATTTAATATTTGATTGCTCTGGTATGCACGAATTGTTACATTCCCTGATGGGCTGCAATTGCTGCAGCAAATGCAAGTGCCAGATGTTGTTGTGAACATTTAACCGAATAATTGATTAATTCCGGGTGCTCTTCAACAAAACTTGTATTAAAGGAAGCATTAATAAAATCATCGGAGTTTAAAATTGCGTGCTGATAGGGGATAGTTGTTTTGACTCCATAAACACCCATATCTTTTAATGCTCGTTTTGAACGTTGAATGACTTCATCCCATTCAAGTGCCCAAACAATAAGTTTTGCACACATAGAGTCGTAGTAGGGTGGGATCACATAGCCGGTATAGATTGCGGCATCGGTGCGAACCCCCGGTCCTCCGGGGGCTAAGTAACGAGTAATACGACCATAAGTAGGTAAAAAGTCATTTTTTGGATCTTCGGCGTTAATACGAAATTCTAAGGCATATCCCCGAATTTGAATATCTTCCTGTTTAAAACGTAATTTAAGGCCACTGGCAATACGAAATTGCTCCTGGACAATATCAATACCTGTAATTTGCTCTGTTATGGTATGTTCAACCTGCAGTCGTGTATTGACTTCCATAAAATAAAATTTATTGTCCTCAGCCATGAGGAATTCCACCGTACCAGCATTGGTATAACCTGATGCTTGAGCAGCTTTAACTGCGAGTTCGCCTATAAAGCTTCTTTGCTCGTTGTTCAATTGTGGTGATGGGGCAATTTCAATGAGTTTCTGGTGTCTTCGCTGGATTGAGCAATCGCGTTCAAATAAGTGGATAACCTGGCCATGCTCATCAGCTAAAATTTGTACTTCAATGTGTTTGGGGTTCAAAATGCATTTTTCCATAAACACATCGGCAGATCCAAAAGCTTTAGTCGCTTCAGAAATAACTCGTGGATAGTTGTGTTTAAGTTCAGTCTTGTTATTACATAATCGGATCCCGCGTCCACCGCCACCCGATGTGGCTTTTAGCATAATAGGATAACCGATGCCCTCAGCTACTCTCAATGCATCGTCAATACTTTCAAGATTGCCTTCACTGCCCGGTGTTACGGGAACACCCGCCTCAATCATTGTGGCTCTGGCATGAGTTTTGTTGCCCAGATTTTTTATGACATCAGAAGTTGGGCCAATAAATTTGATATTTCTTCGCTCGCAGATCCGTGCAAATAGCGGATTCTCAGATAGGAAGCCATAACCTGGATGGATGGCATCACAACCTGATGCAAGGGCGATATTAACCAGTCGATGAGCATTGAGGTAACCGCCAACTGGATCAGGGCCGAGACAATAGGCTTCATCTGCTTTTTTTACGTGTAGAGCATGGCTATCGGCATCAGCATAAACAGCAACAGATGTGATATTCATTTCTGCACAGGCACGTACTATCCGTACTGCAATTTCACCGCGATTAGCGATAAGAATTTTTTTTATCACTTATCTTCCCCGATCATTTTTGATTGACTATCTATAAAATATGGCTTAAATCTGTCATATGTCAATAAAAAAAGGCAGACGTGAGCAAATAATTGAAAATAATGGATTTAATTGCTTTAATATTTTGACAAGAATATACAAAAACAATAAAATACCGCATTATTCTGGGTTAGTGGGAATTTATGAGGGAACGTATCCCGCAAAGAGTTGATTATCAGCGGTATACTGACCAGGGTATCACCCTAAAGGGTGTCATTTCACTGGAAGAATCGCACAAAGATTTAGTCCGATTTACTAAATCAATCATTGAAAATATGGGTGATATACAGTATGACCTGGTTTTTGAGCGTGATATATCAGGCAATCGAATTGTAACAGGGGAAGTGAGTGCTGAAGTGACTTTGCAATGTCAGCGCTGCATGGATAATTTTAAACTTGAGTTAAAATGCCCTGTTTCAATAGCCTTTGTGCAAAATGATTTTGATCAGCAACAAGCAGAAGATTCTCTGTATGATATTTTCTGGTTGCAGAAAAAAGAACTTTTTGACCCAAGAATTTTAATTGAAGATGAGTTGTTGTTGGCGCTCCCGCAAATTCCCATGCATTCAGAGTCTGAGATTGGCAAAGACTGTGATGTACATGTTGAATTTATAACAGGGGATGATGTTGAGGCTAATGACGCAGGTGCAGGGCTGTCTGAACAGAAAGATGAAGACAATCCTTTTGCCATTTTAAAACAACTCAAAAAGTAATTTTTTATTTTGGTTTAGTTTAAGTGTTGGAAAGCATACCGTTACAAGTAAGCTTTATAGCCCATGTTTATAACCAAAGTAGTCAGAAACCTCATTTTTATTTTTTAGAAATGAATAATATATTTATAATATTGTAATTTATAGAGTTAAAAGGAAAATCAAATGGCCGTTCAAAAAAGTAAATGTACTCCAGCTCGTCGTGGTAGTCGTCGTTCTCACGATTCACTGAGTGCACCAACCTTATCAATCGATCCAACCAGTGGTGAAACACATCGTCGTCATCATATCACTGCAGATGGTTACTATAAAGGTCGTAAGGTTTTAGGAAAGTAAGTTATTTAGCCTCTATAACTCTGATATAGGTAGTTCATTTTTTGGATCACCTGACTTGAAACAAAGCCTCAGAATAACCTGAGGCTTTGTTTTTTTGTGCCAGGGAAAATTTATATAATGGTAAATAATGATAAGCAACTTACATAATAGTACTATAGCAATTGATGCCATGGGTGGTGATGTAGGTCTTGATGTTACGGTACCCGCATCTATCGATATCCTGAAAAAATACACTCGTTTGAAAATTATTTTAGTTGGTGATGAAGCGGCAATCGAACAGCACTTACATGATTGTCCAGATTTGCTCAGAAAACAGATCACCATTCATAATGCCACACAAGTGGTCGGCATGGACGAGAAGCCTGCCTCTGCTTTACGCGGAAAAAAAGATTCATCCATGCGTGTCGCCATTAATCTTGTTAAGTCAGATGATGCTGACGCCTGCATCAGTGCCGGTAATACCGGGGCATTAATGGCTACTGCACGGTTTGTACTAAAAACACTACCGGGTATAGATCGACCTGCCATTTGTTCTGCGATACCAACTCAAACCGGGCATACTCATATGCTTGATCTTGGAGCAAATGTTGATCTTTCAGCGCAGCATTTACTGGAATTTGCTGTAATGGGCTCGGTTCTTACCAGTGCAATTGATAATATCGAAAACCCCAGTATTGGCTTATTGAATATTGGTCAGGAAGCTATGAAAGGCAATGAGCAGGTTCAGCAAGCTGCAACGTTAATATCAAACAGCTCATTGAATTATTATGGTTTTATTGAAGGCGATGATATTTACAAGGGTGTGGTTGATGTAGTTGTTGCTGATGGCTTTGTGGGTAATATTTCATTAAAAACATCTGAAGGTGTGGCAAAAATGATTGTTTATTTTATTAAACGAGAATTCAGCCGAAATATACTGACCAAATTGGCCGGTCTGGTTGCTATGCCGGTATTAAATGCCTTTAAGAGCAAAGTTGATCCCCGCAAATACAATGGTGCCAGCCTGCTTGGTCTTAAAGGAATTGTTGTCAAAAGTCATGGTGGTGCGGATCGGTTTTCATTCAGCAATGCAATCAAAGTAGCCATGCTGGAAGTTGAAAATAATGTGCCTCAACGCATCAGTAAAGTATTAGAAAATACCTTCGTTGATGATAATTAATTGTCGTTGACTTGCTCTCAATATTCATGTCTGCTCACAAATTCTGTAAGTAAATGAATGAATACATTGTATTTGTGCTACAATTTTTGATTATTTAAAGAATAGGACAATCTTTATAAATGTTTTCTCGTATTATGGGTACTGGCAGTTATTTGCCAGACAAAGTGTTAACCAATTCTGATCTTGAAAAAATAGTTGACACATCTGATCAATGGATAACGGAACGTACTGGTATTAAGCAGCGCCATATTGTGACAGAGGGTGAAACAACCTGTGACCTGGCTGAATTTGCTGCCAGAAATGCTATTGAGTCAGCTAATATTGATCCCCAGTCAATCGACCTTATTATTGTTGCTACCACAACGCCTGACAGAGTTTTTCCAAGTACAGCCTGCCTATTACAGCAGCGTCTTGATATTCACGGCAGTCCTGCTTTTGACGTACAAGCTGTCTGCACTGGATTTATTTATGCACTGGATATTGCTGATAAATACATAAAAACAGGGGCTGCAAAACGAGCATTGGTTGTTGGTTCTGAAACTCTTTCACGGATTGTTGACTGGTCTGATCGCTCAACCTGTGTTTTGTTTGCAGACGGTGCTGGAGCAGTTATTATTGAAGCCAGTGAAGAACCTGGGATATTATCAACTCACATCCATGCCGATGGAAGTTTTGCTGAACTGCTGAAAACAAATGGTGGGATCTCAGATATAAACTCTGATGGATTAGATGCCATTCATATTGAAATGAAAGGTAATGAAGTTTTTAAAGTCGCAGTCAATACACTGGGACGAATTGTCGATGAGACACTGGCGGCTAATAATATGGAAAAGTCAGATATTGACTGGCTGGTACCTCATCAGGCAAACATTCGAATTATCAATGCCACGGCAAGAAAACTGAAAATGTCCACTGAACGCGTTGTCACAACAGTCCAAAATCATGGTAACACATCAGCCGCATCCGTTCCTTTGGCGCTCGATACTGCAGTAAGAGATGGCAGAATAAAGCGTGGAGAAACAATTTTGTTAGAAGCTTTTGGCGGTGGATTTACCTGGGGTTCTGCTTTAATAAAATTTTAATATATAATTGTTGCATACTAATAATTATTGATATTTTAAAATGTAAGAAATCTGTACTACTGCAGGCTTCTTAGGATGCTATATCATTTAAAAATATCACCGGAAAAAGGATGAAACGATGTCAATAGCCTTTATTTTTCCAGGTCAGGGGTCTCAATCAGTTGGGATGCTTGGCACAATTGCTGATGAAAACCCTTCTTATGGCGAAATTATTGCCTCTACTTTTCAACAGGCTAGTGATGTTCTTGGTTATGACCTCTGGGAAATAACACAGAAAGGGCCGGAATCAAAACTTAACTCAACCCGTATTACACAGCCTGCTATGTTGTCTGCAGGTTACGCACTCTGGCAAATATGGAAAGACAGAAATGGGAAAGTACCTGCCGTTTTATCCGGACACAGTCTTGGTGAATACACCGCTTTGGTTTGTGCAGAAGCCATTGACTTTTCAGATGCTATAGATCTTGTGGCTTCTCGTGGTCGTTATATGCAGGATGCTGTTGAAGCAGGTGAAGGTGCTATGGCTGCTATCCTGGGTATGGAGAATGATGATGTGATTAAAGTGTGTGAAGAAGTTGCACAGACCAGTGAACGCATTGTATCTGCTGTTAACTTTAATGCGCCCGGGCAAGTTGTTATTGCAGGTCATGCAGATGCAGTTGAGCAGGCCATGGCACTGGCAAAAAATGGAGCTGCAAAAAAAGTAATTAAATTGCCGATCAGTGTGCCATCACATTGTGCACTCATGGATAGTGCGGCTGTTAAGCTGGAAAAAAAACTACAAACCATCTCTTTTGAACGTCCTGTTATCCCAGTAATTAATAATGTCCATGTCACTATTGAAAGTGACACAGACTCAATTCGAGGCTCATTGGTAAAACAGCTTTATAAGCCAGTCAGATGGGTTGAAGTGATCAACAAAATGATTGCAGAAGGGACTGATCAAATTATTGAGTGTGGTCCGGGAAAGGTTTTAACTGGCCTGAATAAGCGAATTAATCGTCAGATATCGATATATCCAATATTTGATACTGCAACAATTGATAAAACTTTTGAGGAATTATCTTGATGTCTATGGAAAATGAAGTTGCACTAATTAGTGGTGCAAGCCGAGGAATTGGTAAAGCAATTGCTCTCAAGCTAGGAAGTAAGGGTGTGACAGTGATTGGTACAGCTACTTCGCAGAAAGGGGCAGACAACATCTCTGACTACCTGAAAGAAAATGCTGTAAAAGGGCAGGGTATGGTGCTTAATGTCACAGAACAGGGCAGTATTGATGCGCTATTAAAAGCAATGAAAGATGATTATGCGATGCCCTCTATATTGATTAATAATGCGGGAATCACTCGTGATAATCTGATGATGCGTATGAAAGATGAAGAATGGGATGACATTATACAGACCAATCTGACTTCAGTTTTTAAGCTGTCTAAAGCCTGCTTGCGGACGATGATGAAAGCTCGTAAAGGCCGTATTATATCAATTGCATCTGTTGTTGGTTTGACGGGCAATGCCGGACAAGCAAATTACGCAGCAGCAAAAGCAGGTATTTTAGGCTTTACTAAATCACTGGCTCGAGAAATTGGCTCTCGGGGAGTGACTGTAAATGCGGTGGCACCAGGATTTATTGATACAGATATGACGCGTAATTTACCCGATGAAGCAAAAACTGCCTTATTAAAGCAAATTCCTTTAAACCGTCTTGGCGAAGCTGATGAAATTGCCTCTGCAGTTGGATTTTTGGCATCAGATGAAGCGGCTTATATTACTGGTGAGACCTTGAACGTAAACGGAGGCATGTACATGCCCTAGTTAGGATTTAGTTAGTATTTAGTTTCCAGCTTGTTTCAATAAACAGGTGTTTATCAGATAGTTATATAACTATTTATAGAAAAGCAGAGGTAAACCTGTATTTTTGAATATTTTAATAAACTAAATATGTGAAATTTTAGCATCTAATACTGGTATATCGGATAAGATTTCACTAAAATAGCGTCACGTAAATAAACACGCCTAATTTTCAGGGACTTTCTGTCATCTGTTCAGTATGTAATTTTGTACATAGGTGAGTTACAAAGAATTATGGAGATTTAAAATGAGTAGTGTTGAAGAAAGAGTTGCAAAGATCGTTGTTGAGCAGTTAGGTGTTAAAGAAGACGAAGTAAAATCTGAAGCTTCATTTGTTGATGATCTGGGTGCAGACTCTTTAGATACCGTTGAACTGGTCATGGCGCTTGAAGAAGAGTTTGGCACTGAAATTCCTGACGAAGAAGCTGAAAAGATCACTACCGTTCAGCTGGCAATTGATTATATCAGTGCAAATACTGACGCATAATTAAATATCTATAGGTATATTGTCTATAATTATTTAATCGTTCAGATGTTTTATTGTAAAGCCGTGTTTAATAATGCTTGTGATACCTGTATTATTAAAATCCGGCTTTACTTTTTTGGTGGTTTAATTAACCCTGTTATTATTTATGGAGATTGTCTTGGCTAAAAGACGAGTTGTTATTACTGGAATGGGTATGGTTAGTCCGGTTGGACTAAATGTCACTGAATCATGGGATAATATTCTTGCTGGTAAGAGTGGGATTGCTCCGATTGAACATTTTGATACCAGTGCCTTCAATGTCAAGTTTGGAGGTTCAGTAAAAAACTTTGATATCAATGAATATCTGACTCCTAAAGATGCTAAAAAAATGGATACCTTTATTCATTATGGTATGGCTGCAGCCATCCAGGCTATTGAAGATTCAGGTCTTGAAATCACTGAAGAAAATGCATGGAAAGTGGGTGTTTATATTGGTTCCGGTATTGGTGGTTTGCCCGGAATTGAAAAAGGTTATGATAATTACTTGAAGGGGGGCCCTCGTAAGGTCTCTCCATTTTTTGTTCCGAGTAATATTATCAACATGATATCTGGTAATCTGTCAGTTAAATATGGCATGAAGGGTCCTAATCTGGCTATGTCCACTGCCTGTGCAACAGCAACCCATAGTATTGGTGATGCTGCTCGAATTATTGAGTATGGCGATGCTGATGTTATGATCACTGGCGGTGCTGAAATGACCAGTTCATATTGTGGACTGGCTGGATTTTCTGCCGCCAGAGCCTTGTCGAAACGAAATGATGATCCACAAGCTGCATCCAGACCCTGGGATAGAGACCGGGATGGATTTGTTTTGAGTGACGGTGCAGGTGTCGTGGTTCTGGAAGAGTATGAATTTGCCAGGGCTCGTGGTGCAGAAATCTATGCCGAGGTGCTTGGTTTCGGTATGAGTGGTGATGCATACCATATGACACTGCCATCTAAAGGTGGTGAAGGTGCAAGTCGCTGCATGGACTCTGCTCTTAGAAATGCAGGTTTAAATCCTGAACAAATTAATTATGTGAATGCTCATGGTACTTCAACTCCAGCAGGTGATTTAGCAGAAACTGAAGCGGCCAAACGAACTTTTGGTGACCATGCTTATAATTTAACAATGAGTTCAACGAAGTCTATGACCGGACATTTATTGGGCGCTGCGGGTGGTATCGAAGTGATATTTTCTGCATTGGCACTACGTGATCAAGTTGCACCACCGACCATTAACCTTGAAAATCCAAGCGATGACTGCGATCTGGATTATGCGCCGCTTGTGGCTAAAGAAATGAAAATTGACTATGCTGTGTCAAATTCATTTGGCTTTGGTGGTACCAATGGTACTTTGATTCTAGGAAAAGTGTAACTGATCAGACGGGTTTATGTTTCTCTCAGGGTATTTCTCAGCAGGAATGTTTCAGAGAGAGATGTCCTATTACCTCTTATCACAATGATAAAAATTTAGAATATGACTCATGATTGTCAATTGACTGAACTTTCAAAAAAGGAATTTCCTGAGCTAATTCATTTTTATCATCACTATCCAAAAAAATACCCTTTTTTATTAAGCTCTTCTAGTAAAAAATCCAGCTCCAGTTTAAATCAATCTGAAACTGAATATAATCAGCTGACTGATGCTCAATCCTCGGGATTTGATATTCTGTTTGTAGAACCTGAAGAGTGGTTAAAACTGGATCATCAACTTAAATTAAGCTCCACAAGCTCAATTGATATTCAGCCGGATGATTTATTTCTCGATGCTTTTGATAAGTTATTTACCATAGAAAAACAATCCCAGCCTCAGGCCACTGATTTACCTTTCACCGGAGGATGGTTTGTTTTTTTAGCCTATGAGCTGGCACAGCAAATCGAACCTTGTTTAAAACAATCTATTGATAGACAATTATTACCTGTCGCTTATGCTGCAAGGGTTAAAAAGGCATTAATTTATGATCATAATAAAAGTAGCCTTTTTTTTCTTAGTGAAGCTGGAATTAAGCATAGTCAATGTTTAGACAAACTTTTAAGTGATGCAAAATTAATACAGGCATCTAATAATGATAAATTACCTCTTCAGCATTTAAAGCAATCACTTCAGGAAGAAGACGACCATTTATTTATTGATTCAGTTTCCAGAGTAAAAAAATATATAAAAGAGGGTGATGTTTTTCAGGTTAACCTTTCCAGACTCTGGCTTACAAAGTTTCAGTCTGAAGATCATATAAAAAACGCCTTTTCATTATCTCAATTTTTGAGTCAGGAAAATCCAGCACCTTTTTCAGGTCTTGTTAGTATTCAAACAGAGCAAGGAATTGCAACCATCATTTCCTCATCTCCTGAACGTCTGCTAAAAGTTAAAAATAATGTTCTGGAGTCTCGACCCATTGCCGGAACCCATCCTCGAAGTACTTCTGAAAAAGAAGATTCCCGTTTGCTTAATGAACTTCATGCCCATCCTAAAGAACAAGCTGAGCATATTATGCTAATTGATTTAATTCGTAATGATTTGGGAAGAGTTTGCCAGCCTGGCAGTGTTATCGTGGATGAATTAATGAGCAATGAAAGTTATGCCCATGTTCATCATATTGTTTCTAATGTAAGGGGCAAGTTGCAGGAGGGAAAAACTCCTGGTGAAATTATCAGGGCACTATTTCCAGGGGGGACTATTACAGGCTGTCCTAAGGTGCGCTGTATGGAAATTATTGCCGAACTAGAACAATGTTCACGGGGTGCCTATACTGGTTCGATGGGGTATATAAATTTGGATGGCAGTATGGATCTTAATATTTTAATCAGGACCATGGTATTAGAAACTTTTTCAGATGAAAAACACCATAAGCTCAGTTTTAGAGCAGGAGCAGGACTGGTATTTGATTCTATTGCAAAAAATGAATTAGAAGAAACTCGCGCTAAGGCCAAGGGCATACTGCAAACACTAAAATGAGCCTAAAGATTTTATGACAATGTTACCACGCAATGAAACACAAGGTGAATCTAAAGACATTACTTTGACAGAAAAAGCCTTTACGGACATTGTTGATATCAGTGATCGTGGACTGGCTTATGGTGATGGTCTTTTTGAAACAATCGCTTATGTTAATGAGGTATTAGTCAACTGGGAGCTTCATTGGCAGCGACTTAATAAGGGGGCAAAGCGTCTGGCAATTAGTTTGCCGAAAGAAGATCTGTTTCTAGAACAAATCCACTCCATGATTGCACAAGATGCATTGCTTGAAATGTCTTCATCGTCAGATAGAGTTATAAAAATTATAGCGACCCGCGGGCAGGGTGGTCGGGGGTATCTATATCCTGGATCACAAATACCCACCATTGTTATTACAATACATGGATGGCCTGAGCGTGCTGCCGCTGATTATCATTGTGGTATAGCTGTTACAGTTTGTCAGACACGTCTTGCTGTTCAGCCTGCGCTGGCTGGAATTAAACACCTGAATCGCCTTGAACAGGTACTTGGACGTAATGAGTTTTCTGGTACAGCTTATCAGGAAGGGATTATGCTCAGAGGTTCTTACCACTCATCTACTTATCCACCATCAATGACGTCAAAGATCATTGAAGGCACGAGCAGCAACATTTTTTTTGTTAATAACGGGCATTTATATACCCCTAAAATTGATACTTGTGGTGTTCAAGGTACAATACGACAAGCCATTTTGGTTTTAGCCGATCAAATGGATATTATAGTAGGGGAAGAGCATTACAGTTTGCACGATTTAATGATGGCCTCAGAGATTTTCTTGTGCAATAGTGTTTTTGGTATTGTACCGGTTGCTTCAATTAGCATCGCTGAAGAAGCTTATTGGGATCACGAGCCATTGCACTCTGAAAGAACTATAATGTCACGATTAGCGGCAGTGATTAATAAAACTATTAAGCGGCCTGATGTCAGATAATAATAATGCTTTCATTTGACTTTGATAATACTGAACTTTGATAATACTGAACTTTGATAATACTGGACTTTGATAATACTGGACTTTGATAATACTGGACTTTGAATTCGATCAAATATGATAAAAAAATTTTTTAAATTAATTGCTGTGTTCATTATTTTGGCAACATTTGCTGCTGGCTGGTACTGGAATGAATATAAGATTTATCTACAGACTCCCATTAGCGTACAGGGCACCTCAGATCTGATATTTACAGTGAATAAAGGTGACAGGGTACGTAATATTGCAGAAAAGCTAAATCAGACAAAAGTGATAAAACACCCCGAATACTTTCGACTTTATGCCCGTTTATCAAAACAGGCAACAAAAATAAAAGCCGGTGAATATTCCCTTAAATCAGGTATGACAGTTGTTGATGTTATCGATCTTTTTGTTTCTGGCGTGGTTAACCAATATTCATTGACAATAGTTGAAGGCTGGACATTTAATGAAGCACTTGAACGGATAAAAAATGATCCCAATTTGAAAGCTACAGAAATTTTTGCACAAGCTAATAATAAAGAAATTATTGCTCAGTTATCGAAGCAGTTAAACTCCCAATATAGTCATCTGGAAGGTCTTCTTTATCCAGATACATATAAGTTCCCTAAAGGGACGACAGATTTCCAGTTTCTTAAGCGTGCCTATGACGGTATGCAGAGTGTACTGGAACAGGAGTGGCAGTTAAGAGATAAGGATCTACCGCTTAAAACAGCCTATGAAGCATTAATACTGGCATCAATCGTTGAAAAAGAATCGGGTGTCAGTAATGAACGTGATAAAATTGCCGGTGTTTTCATCCGGCGTATGAATAAAAAAATGCGCCTGCAATCTGATCCGACCATCATCTATGGTATGGGAGAACGCTATAAAGGTAATATCCGTCGTCGGGATATTAATGAGAAAACGGCTTATAATACCTATCAGATATCACGCCTGCCGCCAACACCCATTGCTATACCAGGGCGTGAGGCGATCCATGCAGTCTTACATCCTGATAAGGGAAAAAGCTTGTATTTTGTTGCAGATGGTTCTGGTGGACATGTCTTCAGCAACAATCTTAAAGCCCATAATCGTGCAGTTAGAAAATACATTCTTAAGGGCCGTGGAAAAAAATAAACAGAACCGTTTAATAGAGTACTCACAATGAACAAAGGTAAATTTATTACGATTGAAGGCTCCGAAGGTGCTGGAAAATCAACCAATATTCATTTCATTCAGAATTATTTGAATAAAAAAAATATTGAATTCATTTCAACTCGTGAACCTGGCGGGACGCCGGTTGCAGAAAAAATTCGTGATCTTTTACTTGATAAGGCAAATACCAGTCTATGTGATGATGCTGAATTATTATTAATGTTTGCTGCCCGCTCTCAACATTTAAATGAACTAATCATTCCTGCTCTTGAAGCGGGAAAGTGGGTTCTCAGTGATCGCTTTACGGATGCCAGTTTTGCCTATCAGGGAGGAGGGCGTGGCTTATCCTGGGAAAAAATTGCTCAGTTGGAGCAATGGGTGCAAGGCAGTTTAAGACCCGATGCTACAATACTTCTGGATATTCCCGTTGATATTGGTATGCAACGAGTACGAGAGCGAGGGGAAACCGACCGTTTTGAACAGGAACAATTGAGTTTTTTTAATCGGATCAGAGAAGCTTATCTTAAACTGGCCAATGATAATCCAGAACGTTTTCATGTAATAGATACCCAACCATCAATAGAAGATGTTCATAAACAACTGTCGGTAGTGATGGAAAAATTAACTGTTCAGGTTTAACTTCAGGTTAAGTGAATAATATGGCAAAAACACCTTCTACTAAGGATGATGAACTAGCTTCACCCCTTTATATACAAAGTGCTTTTTTTCCATGGCAAGCTTCTGTCTGGAATAAACTCTTTACTCAACATTTTTCACAGATGCAAGAAGCTCAGAACTTTCCACATGCATTACTTTTAGCTGGTATTGCAGGTATAGGAAAAAAACAGCTGGCTTTTTATCTGGCTAAAGCTTTGTTATGTGAGTCACCGGAATTGAAATCGGGACAAATTGAACCTTGTTTATCTTGTCGTTCCTGTCTACTTTTTCATTCTGCTAATCATCCTGATCTTTACCATATTACAACACCTGAAGATAAAAAAGTGATACCGGTAGATGATATCAGAGCACTCATTCAATGGAGCGTTTTAAGCAGTCAGTTTGGAGGCAAAAAAATAATCATTATTGAGCCTGCTGAAGCAATGAATTTGAATGCAGCCAATAGTTTGTTAAAAACTTTGGAAGAGCCAGTTGCTGATACAATCATTATTTTGCTTAGCAATAAAAAACAGGCACTACTAGCCACAATCAGAAGCCGATGCCAGACTATCGATCTGATGCTTCCCGAGAGACAAGTTGCAACTCATTGGCTGGAGCAGTGCCTGATCCCAGAAAATGAGAATGCTCAGTTACTTTTATCATTGTCTTCCGGTGCGCCTTTACTAGCACTGGATTTGTCCAGAGGAGAACAGCTGGAATTCAGACGCAGTATTTTTGAGCACCTTTTTTCAATTATTAATGAGTTGTCTGATCCAGTTAAAATTGCCGAAGCACTCTTTAAGCAAGCCAAAGGCAAGCAAACCAAAGCTAAACGCACTAAAACTGCTAAAAAACAACTTTATCTTACACCATATGACGTTATTTACTGGATGGATTCCATGGTTTCTGATGTGGCGAGATTTGCCCATAACTGTGCACATGACACAATAAGTAACATTGATTATTATGATGACTTGAAACTATTATCAAATAGACTATACTTAAAAAGAATATTGCAACTATCTGATTTAATTAATAAAGCATATTATGAAATTCAGGGTTCGGTTAACATTAACCTGCTTTTCGAAAATCTGCTGATTGATTGGAAAAATTGTAAAAAATAATCTTTTTTATGTTAATATGAATCGCACCTGAATTTGCGCCAGTGATTTCAGATGCTTCATTGAGTTTAACCCGTTTGAAGAAAGAGTATTCGGTACTATGATGCGACCCGGCCAGGCCAGACAAAGTATTTTGTCACTTTCTATTAAAGACAAAAATGCACTCTATGCAGCCTATATGCCCTTTATTTCTAATGGTGGATTATTTATCCCTACAAATAAGCAATATAAACTGGGTGATGAAGTGTTTATGCTGCTCACACTGCTTGATGAAAAAGACAAGCTGCCTGTTGCAGGAAAAATTGTCTGGATCACACCGCTTGGGTCGCAGGGTAACCGTGCTGCTGGCGTGGGTGTACAGTTTAGTGATCAGGATAACGGTCAGGCTCAAAAAAAGATTGAAACTTATCTTGCGGGTGCCCTAAAATCCGATCGACCTACCCATACTATGTAAGCTCATTAAAACGCAAGATCGTAATAATCATAAGTCTGTACATTTAAAATCCATCCTAAAAGAAGTTATACCTCATGTCGATGCACACACCACTCAAATTTGTTGATTCTCATTGTCATCTTGATATGTTGGATTTAGCTGAGTTTGATAATAATATGGATAATGTCATTGCATTAGCAAAACACAACCAGGTCTACGATATTTTAAGCATATCAGTTGATCTGGATAGCTTTCCCCGAGTTTTAAAAACTGCAAAAAATTATCCTAACGTACATGCCTCGGTTGGGCTTCATCCCTGTCATTCTCCTGAAATTCTAACCAGTATTGAGCAACTATCTGCTTTATCTAAAGATAAAAAAGTGATTGCTATTGGTGAAACTGGTCTTGATTATTTTATGAATGATGGTCGTGATCCACTTAATGAAAACTTTGAATGGCAGCGTGAACGTTTTAGAATTCATATCAGAACGGCTATTGAAACCCAAAAACCACTGATTATTCATACCCGTGATGCACGGGATGATACCTTAAAGATCCTTCAGGAAGAACATGCTGAAAAAATTGGCGGGATCATGCATTGTTTTGTAGAAGATTTACCAACTGCTGAGAAAGCACTTGAAATGGGTTTTTATATTTCATTTTCAGGCATAGTGACCTTTAAAAATGCTAAATCAATTCAGGAAGTGGCTAAATTTGTTCCTGATGACCGACTACTCATTGAAACTGACTCACCTTACCTGGCTCCAGTACCCATGAGGGGTAAGAAGAATCAACCAGCTTATGTAGCACACATTGCAGAATTTTTAGCACAACTGCGTAATACCAGCGTTGAATCGATCGCCAGACTTACCCGTGATAACTACTTAAGACTGTTTTGTCTGGTTAATAATAGTTGATAAATAAATATAATCACTCCTTTTTATAATAGCTTGTGGGTGCTTCTTTTTTACCAGTTCAATGGCCCCTTCAATTGTTTTGACCCGCAGGCTTAAAACCAACCATATAACCACAGTTATAACGCTTCTTGAGTAACCCAAAGCACAGCTAACTAAAATTGTTTCATTTTTTTTTGCATTGATATGTAATTCAATTAAATCAACTGCTTTTAACAAATTTTGTTTTTCTGGTGGTAATAAATCCAGACTGGCTAAAGTATGCCAGCTAAGCTCTTTGCTTTTATTTGTTGTTGGTTTTTGCATTTCAGCTGTCATATCAATGACTGTCTGGTATTTTTGCTCCTGGATTTCATTTATGGAAGGGAAATGTCCCAGCCACAAATTATCAATAATATTATTTGTGGTTTTTGTTTTTGATGACTTATTTATCTTCAGCCTGAGGCTCCATAAAGCAGAATTAATTGTTGTAGAAAAAAGATATGGAAACAATAACCATCGACTTGCCAGACTCAGATTTCCATTTTTAGATTTTTGAAAACCTTCAGTGCCGATGAAGGCATAAAATGAAGCCACCATAAATAGTGAAAATACAGGCCAAAAAAGCCATAAAGCCCAGCCATGTAGTGATATTGCTATAATGCTGAGAATTACAGATGGAGTTAAATAATATAAGGCGATTTTTAAATGGTGCTTACCTTTGCTGCCTTTTATTTGTGGACTTTGAACTAACATTTGCTGTCCATTATCCGGCCATAACCAGATGCAAAACCAGCCTAAAAGTGCACCAGTTGGTATATCAATAAAATGGTGTTGATAGCAGGTTAATACAGAAATCCCGATTAATACACATAACAAATGAAAGGGCCAGTGCAAAACTTTGGGTAAATGTTGAAGGTAAATAACCCATATTATAACTAATAAGGCAATGTGCAATGAGGGAGCCTGGTTAAAAGGCTGATCGAAGGCGTCCAATGCTTGAAATAAATAGCCGTACAGGCCACTGGTTTCTGGTCGTTCGAAGGTGTAACCCATTGGAAATAAGATAAAACAGAGGCTTGCAATGATTTGTGCTGTTAACAGTCTTTTTGCATGAATATTTAATTCTTTTTTTGTATTGCAGACAAATAGAGAGATGACATATAGAATATCAATACTCCAATAGGGGATAATAGTCCAGGCAACAAAAGGAATTGAATACTCCCAGGAAAAAAACAAATGAGATACTTCTGCTTGCTGTGATGCCAGCCAATTGGAAAAATTATAACTGATAAAAAAGAAAGATCCGAGAAACAGCAGCCATAAAATAGATTGTTTCCAATTTGAACGACTGGCAATTCTTTGAGAAATAAAATTATTCATAATAATTACCAGAACAAGTACCTTTAAGAAATAAATTACAAACAGACACTGATTAGTTCCGCACTGCCAATGAAACTGTAAAGATCCCATCATCATCTATACGCTGTTCAACTTTAGTAAAACCAGCGGACTCAACCAATTGATCCATTTCTGTCTGAGTTCGACGACGCATTATCCATGGCTGGCCATTACGATGACTGGTGAGAGTTCGGGCTATCATTTCTAATTGTGGGTGCCATGGCTGATTAGTGTAGATAAGATACCCACCTGTTTGTATTGCAGAAGAAAAACCCTGCAAGGACTGCCTGATGAGATCATTATCTGAAAATAATTCATAGAGGCCTGAAACAATACCTAGTGTGACAGGCCGCTCAGGTTGGGAGTAAGTTGAGGCATCAAATGCATTGACTTTGATAAAATGAGTGGTGTCATTTAAGTTTTTTTCTTTAATTAATTCTTTTCCTTGCTGAACACTTAAGTCACTATAATCACGTAATAAAATTGAATCTGCCTTGTTTTTCATTTTTTCAATGGCTTCTAATACATAGCGCCCATGACCAGAAGCAATATCTAAGATGTTGACAGGTTTGCCTTTAATGCACAAAGTATCGGATGCCTGGTGCAGAAGTGCTTCAATATTGGTTTTACGTTGTCTGATACCACGCCAGCCAACTGAATTTAAATAGTTAGCATCTATAAGCTTACCGATTGCTGATGTACTTTCAGGTGTGTTGCGATAGACAAAATCTAAGGTACTGCCAGAATCAAACCCAGTTTCCTGGCCCAGTCTGATCCCTTTAGAAAAATATCCGCCAGCCTTAAGAGCCAGTCGAGTGAATATCCAATAGAGATTATTTAATGAGTAAGGTGATAGTGGTGTTGCTAATTGTCTTGATTCTTCCTGTGTATAACCTTTTTTATCAGCATTACTCAGGTCAGATATAGAGGCTGGTTGAGAAAAATTTTTTAAAATAAATTGGCGTATTTTGTCGATCGCAGGTTTGCGTCCGGATTCACCTAAAGTATCATGATAAAAACCCTCAAAGACATGTTTTTCTTTCACTGAACTGCCGAGAAGTTCATAAAATCTATGTTGCGGCTTATGATGAACAACCCAGTCTGAACCAGAAATCAGTAACTGAGTGGGTACTGTAATGGCAGCGGCATCATTTATAATTCGCTCAGCTGTATCATAGAGTGATAAAAGAATATTCGATGATATAGCCCTTGAGATAAGAGGGTCAGTTTCAAATGATTGAATTCTTTGTTGATCATGTGTTAGATATTTTGCTTTTACGTAACTATTAACAAAAAAATTACCACCCAATTTGTGCATGATTTTTATCCCGGTTCGTGCAAAAGGGATATATAATTTGACCTTAAATGCAGGTGCAGCTAATATCATACAACGGATTTTAGGGGCATAATCATGAACCCATGCAGACACCAGAACCGCACCGACACTTTGTGCAATTATGGCCATATCCTGTTCTTTAAATCCATAGCGGGTGGAGATATGCTTGATGAAACTCTGGATGTCCCGAACAGATGTTGCCATACTGGGGCTGAAACCCCGCTCACCGGGAGAATGACCATGTCCCCTGGCATCCCAGGCAAAGCAATCGTAATTGTACAGATTTAACTCATCGACTATGTGAGATAGACGCCCAGAGTGTTCATGGCCCCGATGAAATAAAATGATTGCACCTTTTGGCTTCCCATTTGCTGGCCAATAGCGATAAAAAAGCTCAGTGTTGTCATGTGTTATGAAGTTTTGCTTAATAACTGAATCCAGCTTATCCTTATTTGAGGATAACAGGTCTGGGGCAAAATTTTTTTCCAGCTCCAAATCATTCGACCTGTTATTTATTATTGTTGCCGTTACATTCATAATAGAGATCCTTTGTTTATATTGTGTGGGCATTATTTAACTTCGACTAAAGCCTGTTTTATGCGGTTAAAAATTGTTATTGACAGAAGCAGGGCAAGAATTGGCATCAACCAGAATAACCAGCCCGGCAAAGAGCCTGTGACTCCCAACCATAAACCTATAGCACCAAAGATGAGGGCTCTGTCACTTTTTCCTATTGGGCCGTCATAACGACGTGTTGCACCAATTGCTGTTCCCAGTACACCGGAAAACTCACTGAGTAAGGCTAGAAAGATAACCAGAAGAACAGCAAACAGAGGAAAGGGATCTATAAAAGCAAAAGGAATAAACAGCGCAGTATCAGAAATAACATCACATATTTCATTAAGATAAGCACCAAGCTTACTTTTTTGACCAAACTCATTTGCCAGCATCCCATCTATTGCATTAAGAGCCATGCGTATAAACATCCAGAAGGGGAGTATTAGAAATAATGTGTGTTGTTTTTGGAATAGAAACAACAATATACCAATAGCAACTGATCCGATTGCCGCAGACAGGGTAACCTGATTAGCTGTGATACCTTTATCAGCAAGACTCCTTACTAATGGACGTAAAAAAGATTGAAACTGCGGCTTGATATCATAAAGTGTCATAATTATTGCTCTTCAATATAAAACAGTGTTTAATAATGTTGTAATAAAAAAGACGAAATTAAATTACGTCTTTAAATTAAGGTATGCAATAATAATAAAACAATGTTTAATAGTTGTCAACTTAAATATGAGAAATAATTAATATATTCAATTATCAGTCTATTAAATGTTAATTCAAAGTTGAAATTTGTCCGGTGTTTTTCCTGATACTATATAGGCAAAGGCAAGTACCTCAGCGACTGCTCGGTAGAGAGACTCTGGAATGTCTTCGTAAAGCTCAAGTTGTGATAATAATACGGCTAAATCAGGATCTTCATGGATTGGGATACCATGCTCCTTTGCTAATTCAATTATTTGTTGGGCAACTTCATTTTGTCCTGTTGCAGTGACTTTAGGAATTGGATTTGAAATCTGTTCATCGTAATGAAGGGCAATAGCCTGTTTAAAGGGCATACTATCCTGATCATTTTTTTGAGTCTTTTTATCTGCCATATGACCTTATACTCTCTCATCAATAATAAATTGACTCTGTTTCTGTTCTTTTTTCGCTGCTTCCGGGATGCCGTGGAAAGCCGCTAGTTGAGATATTGTAAAATCAGCCTCAATTAAGCGTTCATTCAGCAGGCTGAAGTTTTTTTGAAATAATTGCTGGGCTTCTTTATTCTCAGTCCAGAACTGAATTGCAAGATCCTGTTTATCAAGGGTGATATAAATTCTAATGCCGCCCAGTGTTTTTAGCTCAAATGCCAGATTAACTGTCCATATTTTATTACCTTGTTGACCTTCTTTTTGTTTGAATCCTTCTCTGATTTTTAGTTGCAAAACTTCCTGTTGATCACTATGTCGAAAAGGAATTTCAAGGTTTAAAAAAGATTGTTCACCTCCTTCACGGGTTTGCAGCTGGTTGACTACAATGCGAGATAAAACACCCTCTAATTGGTCTAATATTCTGGTTTGCAACAGATGATGATTATTCAGTTGAAACAGACTCGTATCATGTACTGTTTTTTGAACCTGGGCATGAGAAACATTTGCGGGTAAATCGAAGAAAAAATTTAAGCCGCGAGGTTGTGATTTTAATAAACCTTCAGATGAAATGGTTTTATATAAGCCGCTTTCCAGGGTTAATAATTTAGGTAATAATACGGCTTCATTTTTTTTAATTAAAGTGACCAGTTGTGATAGGGCCGCCTTTAAGTCAGAGCTTGAAATAAGTGTGTTACTATTAATATTAGACTTGAGTATTTTAGATTCAAGGTATATCCCTGAGTTCTGAATTGAATCTTTAACTGCTGTCACTGATGTCAGTTGAGATAAATTGGGGAATTGTTGTAATACTGTGTCAACCTGGTTTTTAAATTTTGGAGTAAAAAAAGTATTAGCTGAATTAGATTGAGTGGCTATTTCTTTAAGTGTCGCAAGTAATACCGGAAGAGCTTGTTGTTTTGCTGCATGCTGATTAATAAACTGGCTGATGATATGGCTTTCGCCAGGCGGGTGTTTTAAGTTAAATGAAACCTCAGATTGATTTTTTGTGACCTGAAGTAATAGTTGCTGGCCTGGCTGAAGATTAAGGTTTGTTTTTACCTGAACTGACTGTGTATTATTTATTAATCCAGTGTTAATGGCTTTCTCGGTGAATTTTAACAAAGGTCCAGGGTTAAATTGCCCAGATTGATTAATTAATAGCGATACTGTTCCATTTTTTGTGCCCTGATAGACTATACTTTGGATAAGCTGCCCTGAAAACCATTGGTTCACCGTGCCAACAGTTAACGGAGGCGGTTTAAATTGCAGTGTTGCTAATGACTGTGCAAGCTTGTGTTGTTGAACTCTGTCTTGAATATACTGTTGTGTAAATGCATCGGGTAATATGTTTTTGGCACTTAATAGTGCTTTTGGGACATTAATACTTAATAAACCCTCATTACTGATGCTTTGCAGTGTTTGCTTTAACAGGAGACCAATTGCCAGCCGCTGTTTTTCAGTAGAACCAGAGGTCAATAGATCATTGATTTGTTTGCTGCTGACATTATTGCTTTTATCAGTATTAACTCGATTAATTTCAGCAGAGAGTTTTGATAAGTCAATGAGGTGCATTGTTCCTGTTCTATTCTTTTGTTTATAAGAAGTATAGACTAAAAATAAAATTTAGGCATTTGATGAATAAAGAAACTCAATTATGGTATATCAAAGTAAAAGGGCGTGTAAGAGGCCCCTATGCAACGGGTTTTATCAGTAAAAATATCCTGCTTGGCCGTATTCACCCCTCTGATATGTTGAGTCAAGACAAAAATGTCTGGCGTAAAGCGTCATCAATTCGTGAAGTCATGCCCGATGTTATTAAACATCGAAATGAGCCCAATTATAAAGAACGTTTAAAAGCAGCAAGGCGATGGGCTGATGAGCGCGGCGAAATTCGAGAGGTTGATGCCAATGGTAAAGAGAAAATATATAAGCCAAGAAAAAAAACAACCCATCTGCAGATTAAAACGACCGGTGTATTAGGGATCATCAGTATGATTCTTATTGTCTCAGGTTTGATTGTTGCTCTTTTTATGTTCACACCGGATGATCCATTGGCGCAAATTAATTGTACAGCAAAAGGTCAGAATGGAGTTATTTTAGATGGCTGTCACCTTCAACGTAAAGATTTTAGTGCAAAGAGTCTTAAAAACAGCAGTTTTAAAAATACATTACTGACAAATTCCCGCTTTAACAAAGCTCAATTGCAATCCAGCCAGATGGACTATGCAAATCTATCCCATGCAGATCTCAGTCATGCTAATCTAACAGGTGCAAGCATGCGTGCGGTTGATTTACGCGGTGCTACTTTAAATTCAACCATATTTACAAAAGCAGATTTAAGCTATGCAGATTTTACCGGTGCTAAAGCTTCTAAGATTAAATTTACAGGAGCAGTACTTGCAAATACTGTCTGGTTTGATGGTAGTGTCTGTAATAAAAATTCAATTGGACGTTGTCTGAAGTAAAAAAAGTTCAAACTATGCATAAAACTGTCAGAATATTTTACAATTGTTGGTGTAAATGACAATTGTCAATAAACTTTCTTAATGAATATGTTTACCAAACAGGGTGATAGAATATTTGGTTTAGATTTTGCTTAAATTATTACGACAAGCGAGAGGTATGTCTTATTTAATCAAATATTAATAAAGGAATATTCACAATGAAAAAATTATCGATATTGTTGAGTGGTGTTTTCATCACTTTATTTAGTATGGCTTCTTATGCTGTGCCAGTTGTTTTGGATTTTGAGGGGGTCAATGGCTCATATCCTAGTGGTTTTGCATTTGTAAATGACTTTTATAATGGTGGTACAAGTAGTGATGGTACTTCCGGGACTGATTATGGTGTAAGTTTCTCTAGTAATGCACAGGCGATTTGTCTCAACACTCCAGGGGTTTCATGCAGTAATACTTCTCGTGGCGGGCAAGGTAACCCTAATTCAGACAAAGGTGGTTTATTCTTCCTTTCTGGCTCTGAAACCTTCATGAATATGGAAGCCGGTTTTGATACAGGCTTTTCATTCTTTTATACTGCTTATAGTCAAACAGGCAGTATTTCAGTTTTTGACGGTATAAATGGAACAGGCAACTTACTTGCTTCACTTGATCTGGCTCTGACACCTTCAACCTGTGATAGCGAATACGGTGCTCAGTTTTGTCCTTTTGTTGCCATTGGTGTTGCTTTCAATGGACTAGCTAAATCTGTCAGTTTTGCCGGTGTTTCGAATCAGATTGTTTTTGATGATATTACTTTTGGTAGTGTTATCCCTGATCCAAGGGATGTTCCAGAGCCTACTTCCCTTGCTCTACTGGGACTTGGATTAATTGGATTTAGTTATAGACGTCGCAAACTCTCTAAATAAAGTTCCTGATAAGTAACATGCTGTATTTGTCTACTTGATGTAACAGTATGTTATTTTATCTACATAAATATATTCCCTTCGTAATAAATTGACCAATGTTTAAAACCTGTTCACAGTAATTTCTTCTCTTCTTTATTATACTTGTTAATATTCTTTTACAACTTCATAATAATAATTAGCTGATAATGTCAGTAAATTTTACACAACAACTTAATTAATCATAGCACTTTATCTATCTTATTGATATTAAACGATAAAAATATATGGCATGATTGGTGCATGTAAAGTAAGTATAAATTTTAAGTGTAATTTATTTTACTAATATTATTCAGAGGTTTCTTAAAATGCTTAAGAAAAATTATTTTAAATCTTTTACTTCAGTACTTTTACTTTCAGCTCCTTTTGCTGTCCAGGCAAGTGTTCTGGTAAATGGTGGCCATGATTGGCTAGCTAGCTCTATTACAGGCAACTCAAATAATGATTGGACTGCTAAAGAGGGTGTCTCTTATGTTGTCGATGATTCCAATGGCTATTCACGCAAGTATACAACGACATCAGGCAGTGCGAATTACTCTAACCAGGCCAGTACAAATAATGCTCCCCTTGGCAGACAAAATTATGATGCTGAGGCTATGTATCTGGAAGTAGAAAATGACACATTGCATATAGCTGTTGTAACAGGTTTAAGACCGAGTGGTTCATGGGCTTATGGTGATATCTTCTTTGATTTAGATGGTGATGCCAGAAGTAGCAATTATAGTCAGCGACGTGGTTCTCTTTCAGCATCTAGTGGTAATGGTTATGAGTATGGACTGGTTGTAAAGGATCATAATCGAAATGGTTTTGATGATGGTGCGAGCGAATCATGGAAAGCCGGAGAATTATTTGACTTGACAGGGTGGAATCAAGGACCTAACTCAACCAATGATGGTCTTAACCCAGTTTCTGGAGAGCTTGGCTCGGAGGCATTAAATGTTGCTCAGAGTACAGTTCTTAATGGTGTTATTGATGATATGGGTATTTATTCAGGTACGCATTATGTCATTGAGACTTCGATCAGTTTGCTCGATTCCAGTGATTCAAGTAAATACAGTATTTTTGGACAAAGTCTGATGGATAGCCTGGAAGCAGGTGCTAATGATATTAATGTTCACTGGAACCCACTTTGCAATAATGACTGGATCACCTTTACAGGTCAGTTAAGTGGTGGTGGTAACGTTGACGTGCCTGAACCTGCTCCTTTAGCGCTTATGTTAGTAGGACTTGCAGGTCTGGCAAGAAAAAAATATAAGTAATAAAATTTTTTAGTTGCATATTAAAAAGCCCCGGAAACCCGGGGCTTTTTTGTTATAAACTCTGCAGTAATTTCTTTGCTTCATTCCTTGCTTCAAACTTTCCAGGAACGGGAACAATCATATTTAATTGAGTCTTAGCTTCTTTTTTTAATCCGTTCTTCTCTAAGGCAACGGCATAATGGTATCTAAGATCAAAATCTGATGGGTTATTGTTAACCCCTTCTTTTAGCAGCTTTAATGCTCGCTTATGTTCACCATTATTTAGTAATAACCATCCCAGAGTATCAAGGACATTAGAATTTTCAGGAGCTAGTGAGTAGGCTATTTCAGCATATTCAAATGCTTTGGGATCATTAAGGCTCGCATAAATAATGGCCAGATTATTAATTGCAGGCAGATTATCAGGATTTTTCTTAATAATGAACTCATAATGAATTCTGGCTTTTTGAATTTGTCCGGTCTGCTGGTAGAGAGTTGCAAGCATCATACGGATTTTAGTGTTTTTGGGATGAGTTTCGAGCCAGGTTTCAAAGGTCTTAGCAGCCTGCTCAAGTTGGTTGGTCAGGGCATAGGCTTTGGCAACTTTTGCAACTAATAAATAATTGTTTTCTTGTAATGATAAGGCTTTTTTATATGAGTTAATAGCTTTCTTTGGCATATTTGACCTCATAAGAATATCACCCTTAGTTTCATAACTTAAAGAAATATCGGGCTTAATTTCAATGAGCTCATCGACCTGAGTGAGTGCACTGTCATACTTTTTAAAGATTAGATCAATTTTTATTATGGCATTTCTGGAAATAATATGTTCAGGTTGAATTGCAATGACCTCAGCGAAATTTTTTCGGGCATTTTTATAATCTTTCCATAAAAACTGAGAACTGGCTAACCAATAGTAAGCCTGGGCAGATTCAGGTGACAATTCAACAATTTTTTTATAAATTCGAATAGCCTGAGACAGATCGTTTGATTTGAGTAAGTTATCAGCATGCAATTTTAATATTTGTATGTTTTGAGGCTGAATATCAACTAATTCATTGCTTATGAGCAAAGCTTTATCAAGTTCATTAATACCTGAATAATAACGGTTTAAGATAATTCTTGAAGCTATGGAAGATTTATTAGAACGCCTTGCCTTATTAAGCCAGGTAAGCATATCATTGATATTATTTTCTTTTTGGCTTATTTTAGCTAAATCCATCATCACTGTTTCATTATCAGGATCCTTTCTTAAAATGTACTGGTATTCTCGTGCGCCATTTTTTTTGTCGCCTTGTGAATAGGCCATTCTTGCAAGAGTGATCCTTGCCGGTAGGTAATCAGGGTTGGCTTCCAGGGCATGATTAAAACTGGCTTTTGCATTACCAAGCTCATTGTTTTTAAGATAAGCTTGTCCAAGAAGGTTGTGAAGAATGACATTATTGGGAGCTGTTTTTTGGTAATTTTTTATGAGTTTTATTGCTTCTTCGTTGTCTGTGTTTAAGAGTTGTAATATTTTAGGTAGTCCGACAGTTTGAAAGTTTTCAAACTTATCATCAATCAAATTAACGATTTGCGAACTATTATCTGTGACTGCATTTAGACGATGTTGTGCTAATAGCTTAGTGTTGTCAGGGGCGAGTTTTAAGGCTTTTTCTAAATATAATTGACTCTTTTGCGTGTTGCCAATCATTTTATAAGCACTGCTTAAAAGAGATAAAATTGCAATATCACTGCTGGGTTCATCGGTTTCTAATAACTCTATGGCTTTTGAGCCCTGATTGCGCTTTAAATAAATTGCTGAGAGTATTTTTTGTGCACCTGAATCGTCAGGTTTGTGATCTAAATAACCTTTAAGATCAGTTTCTGCAGCATCAAATTGACCTTGTTGATAGTAAATCGAGCCAGAGACTAATAATACTCCCTTGTGATGACGATTATTTTTTTTGATGATCTGGATTGCTTGTAATGCTTTAGTATAGTTTTTTAATTGATAGGCAATGACTGCCTGAAGATGGTTACCGGTTTCATGCTCTGCATCTACAGAAAGTAGTTCTTTTACTGCAGAATCCGCTTGTAAAAAATCACCGGCACCCACCAATGATGTAACCATACCGAGCCGTGCAGCAGTATTTCCGGTCTGTATTTCAACGGCTGTTTTAAAAAGGTTGTAAGCTTGAGTGTATTTCTGTTCCTGGCGATATAAGTTGCCCATTAGCAGAAGAACATTTGTGTTATAGGGATACTGTTTATAGAGTGACTCTATCAGCAGTTTGGCTTTTTTGTTTTTATTGTCAATTGAATAGAGGCGGGCCAGGCCCACTTGCACTTCTAATGAATCAGGTGCTAAACGCGAGCCACGAAGAAATAAGCTACGTGCTTTTTCTATGTTTCCCAGATTTAGATAGGCTTGTCCCTGAAGTGCCCGTATTCGACCTATATCTTTTGGTTGAATTTTAAGAATTTTACTGATTTCAGAAGTTACCTTAGAAAATTGCCCCTGAATAAGTTGGGACTTGATCCGTAATAACTGTATTTTATCCTCATTAGCACCTAAAAATAATGCCTTATCAAGTTCTATTGCAGCCTGAGAACCAAGACCTGTTTGTATGAACAACTCAGCAAGTGCTAATTTAACTGGAATGCTGTCAGGTTCATCTTTTGCTGCATTTTTCAGATGAATCAATGCAGCTTTATAATTGCCGGTTCTGGATGCCTGTTGAGCCTCATTAATGAGCTGATTGGAAGGGACACTGGCAACTAATGCAACCGGTGATATCAATAATAGAAGTAATAACATTATGGGTAATGATTGCATGAGCTTAGTTTTAATATCCTATGTTTATGAGGCATGAAAAATTAAAAGATAAAGCAGAGCTAACTAATAAGTAAATCAATAAGTTGATCGGTTGGTTTTTTTCTGCTGCAGTTATTTTAGCAGAAAATTTGACCGGTGTTTTATAATTAACATTCATCGATTTTAAAATCATTGATTTATAGTACAATGTAAAAAATTTACTTACGTGTTTTATTTGTTAACCTGATTTATCGGCTAAAGGTTTTTTTAGAATGACAAAAATTAATTACACCAAAGATGTTGTGCAGGATTCTCTGGAGACAATTCTGGATTTTATTCGGTTTGGAGCAAGTCTTTTTAAGCAGTCTGAACTGTTTTACGGGCATGGGAATTCAACTGCAATTGATGAAGCAGCCTATCTTGTTTTATATACACTTAACCTTGAACCCGATACTCATTCTGTGTATTTCTCCTCTAAACTGACGGATAATGAGAAGCATGCTGTCACCGACATCATATTTCGCCGTGCAAAGGAAAAGATCCCTGCTGCTTATTTAACCAATGAATCCTGGTTTGCCGGACTTTCATTTTATGTTGATGAAAGGGTACTGGTGCCACGCTCTCCCATTGCAGAACTGATTCAAAATCATTATGAGCCGTGGGTTGATGAAACAAAAGTTCATCAAATACTCGATCTATGTACTGGAAGTGGTTGCATTGCAATTGCTAATGCTTATTATTTTCCAGATGCTGAAGTTGATGCGGTAGATATTTCAGAAGATGCACTGGATGTTGCTTTGCAGAATATTGAAAAACATGAACTCGTCGATCGGGTTAATATTATCCAGTCTGATTTGTTCAGTAATTTGAAGGGAAAACAATACGATATTATTGTATCCAACCCTCCTTATGTTGATGCGGAGGATATGGCCTGTCTGCCTGTTGAATATCTCAGTGAACCTGAAGTTGGACTTGCAGCAGGGGAGGATGGTCTTGAACTGGTAATTCCAATGTTGGAGCAGGCGTCTGAACACCTTTTAAGTGGGGGAATATTAATTATTGAAGTGGGCAATAGTGAATTTGCCTTGCAAATGCATTATCCAGATCTACCATTTTACTGGCTTGAATTTGAACATGGCGGCCATGGCATCTTTTTACTGACCAAAGATCAACTGGATGAATATTTTAAATAAGCTTGACCTGTTGGTATTATACAGCGCTTTTTTCATGATCCTAGATTGGAAAAATAATACTGACCTCCAAACTGCCGGTTGCTGTTGAATTAAAGTTTATTATACCGCTATAGACATTAACTATATCTTTGACGATGGCCAGTCCAACACCATGCCCCGGTGTCAATTCATCGATTCTGACTCCTCGCTTAGTAATATCGCTGAGCATTTCTGAAGCAATACCTGGACCATCGTCAGAGATCATTATATGAAGGTGTTTGTTTTGTAAGAAAACATTTAAACTTACTTGTTGCTGACACCATTTACAGGCGTTATCTAGCAGGTTTCCCAAGATTTCCATAAAATCGCCCTCATCGATTTTAAACTGAAGATTTTGTTCTATACAAATATGGTAGTCAATTGCTTTATCACGATATATTTTTTTCATACTGTCTAGCAGGATTTGTGTCACTGGTTCCAGTTTAAGATATTGAATATGAGGTGAGGGGGTATTGCTGCTGGCTCTTTGTAGTTGATATTCAATAATTGAATTCATCCGATCAACCGCATTGTTAATGTTCTTAATTGTTTCCTGATCAAGTGAGTGAGAGTATTCTGTATTAGAGTTTTGTCCCTTTATTATGGCCAGAGGTGTTTTAAGGCTATGGGCCAGATCAGCCAGAGCATTTTGATAGCGCAGTTGTTGTTGCCTTTCATATTGTATTAATTGGTTAATATTTTCCGTAAGTGGAGCGATTTCGTCAGGATATTGTTTTTCCAGCTGTTCCTGTTCTCCCTGTTCAACGGCTTTAATTTCCTGTTCGACCTCTCTTAAAGGTTTCAGTCCCCAGCGTAAAATGAGATACAGGCTAATAAATAGTATAATGGACATTAGCAGCAAGTTTGACCATAGACTGTATTGATAATCGGAAATTTTATTATTGAGCAGGGTTAGATTATCGCTGATATGATAAATCAAAGGAAATCTTGGATTTTTAAAATCCCAGAAGATCGGAATACTCAGGCCGATATAGGGGATTCCATTGACTTTATATTTCTGAAAAATCTTTCTTCCATGTTCTTTTTTCCCATTTTTTAGTGCCAGAGCTGGAGGCAGCGTTGTTTCGATATCTGGATCAGACAGCCAGAGAACCGTGCCATCAGCCTGAGTAATATAACCAGATAATTGTGAGTAGACACTACGATTGGCCAATTGACGTTTCAGATGATCAGTGGCATGACTACCTGAAAGGATGGGTTCTGTAATATCACGATCAGCCATTAATAGATACACCTGTCCAGTCATACGATCTTCCAGGGAAGAATAAGCACTATTGTAAAATGTTTTACTCAGGGTTAATCCAGTGAGTAACATGAAACTACCGACAATAATGACAGCGCCTAGTATGATTCGGCTATTAATTGAGGTGAATTTAATAATAGGATTCATTTTTATAGAGTTTTTTATTCTTTAAGGTTAAAACAATAACCCCGGCCTCGAATGGTTTCAATGGGTTTAATATTTCCCTCAGGATCCAGTTTTTTTCTTAAGCGCCCCATAATAACCTCAATGACATTACTATCACGATCTTCATCATGAGGATATAAATAATCAGATAGTTCTGATTTGGCTATGACTTTTGCATGCCGGCGCATCAAATATTCAAGGATTTTATATTCGAATTCTGTTAATTCCAGCAGCTCATTATGGAGAGAGGCCTGTTGACTGTCCGGGGTTACACAGATAGGGCCAAAGCAAATTTGTTGACAGCTGCTATTGGAGGCTCTTCGCAGCAGAGCATTAATGCGGGCAAGAAGCTCTTCCATCTGAAATGGCTTCACCAGATAATCATCAGCACCTGCTTCAAGTCCTTCTACCTTATCCTGCCAGCGACTGCGGGCCGTGAGGATCAATATCGGGAGTTTGTTACCTTCTTTTCTCAGATGTTTGATAATTTCAATGCCGGACATTTCAGGTAAACCAATATCAATGATGGCAATATCGACAGGATATTCTGTGGCAAAAAAAAGACCTTCTTTGCCATTGCCGGTAGTGTCGACAACAAAATTATCAGTTTCTAATCGAGTTGCAATTTGTTTTTGAAGCTGGAGTTCATCTTCAATAATTAACACACGCATAGTATTTTTAATATCCTGTTAAATATCTCTGTTGTTGGTATGCAGTTTTATTATAGCGAGCTAAAATCACATCGCCTACAGGTATTTAAGTTTGTTGATATTTTTGTGAAGAAACCCATTTGTTGCTACAATAAAAAAACATATTAACTTACAAACGATAAAATAACTATGTCTGGAAATTCTTTTGGAAAACTCTTTGTTGTCACATCTTTTGGTGAAAGTCATGGTAAGGCCATTGGCTGTATTGTTGATGGTTGCCCGCCGGGATTAGAGCTCAGTGAGGCTGATTTGCAATTTGATCTCGATCGCCGCAAGCCTGGATCTTCCAGGCATACTACGCAACGACGTGAAGATGATGAGGTTCATATTCTTTCAGGTATTTTTGAAGGAAAAACAACGGGTACACCTATCTCACTACTTATCCATAATAATGATCAACGATCAAAGGATTATGGCAATATAAAAAATACCTTTCGTCCTGGCCATGCTGATTATACCTATCAACAAAAATATGGTTTTCGCGACTATCGTGGGGGAGGGCGTTCATCTGCCCGTGAAACTGCATCACGTGTTGCTGCAGGTGGAATTGCGAAAAAATACTTAAAAGATGTTCATGGTATTGAGATCCGTGGTTATTTATCACAATTGGGCCCTATAAAAACGGCCAAACCAGGTGAGATAAATTTTAACTGGGATACAGTGAATAATAATCCATTTTTTTCACCTGATGAAACTCAGGTCGAAGCGATGGAAAACTATATGGATGCACTGCGCAAAGAAGGTAATTCTATTGGCGCCAGAATTTCTGTGGTGGCTAGCGGAATGCCCCCTGGTTTGGGAGAACCTATTTTTGATCGTCTGGATGCCGATATTGCTCATGCCATGATGAGTATTAATGCGGTAAAAGGGATTGAAATTGGTGCCGGTTTTGATTGTATTGAGCAAAAAGGCACAGAACATCGTGATGAAATTACACCCGAGGGTTTTTTATCTAACCATGCTGGCGGAATACTGGGGGGAATTTCCTCTGGGCAGGATATCAGTGTTCATATTGCTTTAAAACCAACATCAAGCCTGCATTTACCTGGTCAAAGTGTTGATTTAGACGGCAAGCCCATTGAAGTTGTGACCAAAGGACGCCATGATCCCTGTGTAGGTATCAGGGCGACACCTATTGCTGAAGCTATGTTGGCAATCACTTTACTGGATCACATGATGCGTCATAAAGCACAAAATTCAAATGTCCAGTCGCAAACCCCTGTGATACCTGCTAGCGTTCCTGCCGAGAAAAACAACTAGTTATTTTGATAAAACAAGTACCCTATTGGCGCCTTTCCAGTTTTTACTGGTTTTATTTTGCCACTCTTGGCGCCTTCATTCCATATTTTGGACCCTACCTGTCTGATTCCGGTTATAGTGCTATTGAAATCGGCCAGTTAATGGCCGTTATCATGGGCACTAAAATTATTGCGCCTTATTTATGGGGGTGGATTGCTGATCATAAGGGCAATCGTCTTTTTATAATTCGACTGGGTGCGGTATTGGCAGCACTTGCTTATGCTGGAATTTTTCTGGCTCAGAGCTATTGGTGGTTGTTTCTTGTGCTATTTGTTTTCAGTTTTTTCTGGAATGCAATATTACCCCAATTTGAAGCACTGACTTTCAACCATCTGGAAAACAACGAGCATCAATATAGCTGGATCCGCATCTGGGGTTCTTTGGGATTTGTTTTCTCAGTCACCAGTGTCGGCATATTATTCAACTGGATTGCTATTTCAGATGTACCTGTTGTGGTGATTATAATGTTGTCAGGCATTGTTATTTCTACATTCCTCGTTGTTGATCATTCCGGGATCCGTCATCAACAGGGACACCTGTCAATACTAAAAATATTAAAGAACAAACATATTCTAGCCTTATTATTGGCCTGTCTCTTGGTTCAGGCTAGTCATGGTCCTTATTATACATTCTATACAATTTATGCAGAATCAAATGGTTACGGAAAATCATGGATAGGAATTCTATGGGCAATTGGTGTGCTGTCAGAGGTTATTGCCTTTGCTCTGATGCCCTGGCTTGTTAAACAATTTGGCTTAAGAACTCTTTTGCTGGCCAGTTTGTTTTCAGGCTCTTTGAGATGGCTGTTAGTCGGTTATTTTATCGATAATTTCTACATTACTATTTTTGCTCAGATATTTCATGCAAGTACCTTCGGAGTTTACCATGCTGTGGCTATTGCCTATATCCATAAATATTTCAGGGGTAAAAATCAAGGCAAAGGGCAGGCACTTTATAGCAGTATAAGTTTTGGTCTGGGTGGTGCGATAGGAAGCCTTTACGGTGGTTACTTATGGGAAAATAGTGGTGCTAGTATGACATTTACCATTGCTGCAATTATTTCTTTTTTTGCTTTTCTAATTTCCTGGAAATACACTGAAAAGAACTAATACTATAAAATAATCACTTTATGTAGGAAATTCTTTATACTCGTAAGTGCATTAATTTGATATATTAGCGACTAATTATCAATTTAATGACAAGAAGTCAAAGTATTTATGAATTTTCAGGAAGAATTTTTTAGAGATGAAAGTTGTTATTGCAGCTCAGGGCTATCTATCGCTAGCCTTCAACTTAAACAAATCTTATCTGGCGTCATTCTTACAGAGCAGCCAGGCTCATATTCAAATAATTTACAAAAACACTTTGCTTTTGAAGAAGTGGATATTTATAAATTTATCAATCCTCAGGCTGGTAATAATGGCAAAATAAATTGCAGGCATTTGCATGGAAATGAGGGGGGCTCAGACTCTGCATCTCATTGCACGACAGGAGCTGATAGCTCCTCGGGTGATCCTTTCCATACCTCTGAAGATATTATAAATTTTCATGTCCAATCCATTGCGTCCAGAACTCATGCGTTTAACTACCTGACTCAATGTGACAATGTTAACTTATGGCATGAGCTATTCAAAAATACCTCAACAGCCACTAACCTTGAAGATGAATTTCAGCAGTTAATAGCTAGTGATAACTTAACGGTTTTTATCGATGAATTTGAACTGTTAATTTCAAAGTTAAACACTCAGCAAGCTATAATTCATAACAACCCGGATGATATAGAAGGTTTGATTAATTTTAAATTATCTATCCACTTAATCAAACATCTTTCAGAAATGATGCAGGCGGCTCATTTGAAGTATTTTTCACATACGGTGATTGAATTTTTAGAAGATTTAGTGGATGGAAAAACACATATTACTTCTGTTGTGATTGAGCGCCTGTCAGTTGTAGTGGACTATTTTTATTATTATAAAAATTCTATCAGCTTAACGGATTAATATTTTTAATTTATATCGTAAGTAAATAACAGGTCCTATTTTATAGGAAAATAATGTTGCTTTACCTCAGGCAATGTTTGAAAGCATTTATCCTGTTCTCAGGTCTGTATGGTAAATGGCTGGGAATAAACTATGAAAAAAATAAAAATCAGGAGCCTGATCTTATATCCAGTATACCTCATTATTATTAGTCTTGTTTTAAAAGATCAAATTGCTTCAGCTTTTTTTAAAAATAATGGCTTTGATCTCTCAGATGCTCTTATTAACAGTAGTGAAATCCACCATGGTGGACCAGCTAAAGATGGTATTCCTGCCATTGATGCTCCCGTTTTTATCACTGCAAAACAGGCTGATTTCCTTTCCGATGATTCCAGAGTGCTTGCTTTAGAAATTAATGGTATTGCCAAAGCTTATCCTGTTAATATTTTGAACTATCATGAAATTGTGAATGATACCTTTGCTAATACATTGCATAAAACAAAGGCAGTGGTAATTACTTATTGTCCATTATGCGGCAGTGGAGTGGCTTATTCTGCCAGCTTGAATGGCCACAACACAAGCTTTGGTGTTTCGGGTTTGCTTTATAATAGTGATGTCCTGCTTTATGATAGAGAATCCAATTCTCTGTGGTCACAATTATTATCAAAAGCCATCAGCGGTCCAATGAAAGGCTATGAACTGGAGATGCTTCCTCTAAATCATACCACCTGGAAAGCATGGAAAAATGAACATCATGATACTCTGGTTTTATCTGAAAAGACGGGTTATCAACGAAATTATTCTCAAACACCCTATGGTGACTATGATAAGAGTAAATCACTATATTTTCCTGTAAGCCAGCTTAACTCAGACTATCATCCAAAAGAATATGTTCTTGGTCTTAAAATTTCAGGAAAAACTAAAGCTTATCCCTTTGCGGAGCTTGCAAAAGTAGAATCTCCTTATAAAGACATCTTTTCTGGAAAAGAGTTAACCATTATTTTTGATGCAAAAAACCGTACTGGAAAAATATTGGATAAAAATAATAATGAGATACCAATCGTGACATCCTTCTGGTTTGCCTGGATGACTTTTTATCCTGATAGCGTTATATTTAAAAAAGTGGAGTAATAATGCGCAGGGCCGAAGATGACCTATAGTGCTTCATCGATCTAATAGCGAATAGCTGGTGTTTCTATTTTTAAGCCGTTGCCTCGAGCGTTAAGATAGATTTCAAGGTTCCGAAACTCATCAGAATCCTGCGCAAAAGTTTCGGCTCGTAATGAGCGAAAACACTCTCGCAGTCGTTGGGGTAAATTGACCATTTTTTGAGATTCAAGGCGAAATAAAGGAAATCCATTGGTATGCCCCTGTGATAATTTTTGGCCGCGCAGCATTTTCCCAGTATAAATATCATGACATTGGGCACAATTCATGTCCATTTGGCCAAAACGAGTGAGATAAAACTTTTTCCCTGCATCATAATAGGGCTGCATGTTTCCGCTGATATTAACATTGACTTCTTCACCATAGGCCTTGTTTCGTATCATTGTTTCCAGAGCCAGTAAGTCCGTGTCATCATAGAGTAAAGGAAAATTATCCAGGCGTTTTCCCCAGCATAATTGTATCTGATCTCTGAGAGTGACGGGCCTTTTTAGAATTTTATGAAATTTAGGAAACTGAGCAATACTTTCAGGAATGAATTTATCACCATTTTCACCATGACATTGACTGCATAGTTTGTCATTTTCACCCTTACGATTATATGTAGTGAGACCTTGTTCAATCATTGCATAACCCGGATTTTGAAAATCATCATTCTGCATTTCTTTAGCCTGATTGCTCAAAAAATCATAACCTGAGATGAGTTCTGCTTTTAATGGGGAAGAGATTAAAAGCAGGCAGACAATAAACAGGAGTAGAAACTGAAAAAGTGATAAATTAAAAGGCTTCATTTGTATTCACCTGATGATTTTAAATTGAGTGATACCAGGTATGAGACAATGTCCTCAACCTCTTGAGCTGTTAAAATAGTAGAGCCTTCATATAAAGGAGAGATACGGTTAATTCGCTCAGGCGAACGGTAAAAGCCAGGCATAATAGAATAAGGATTAACCTGTTTCATATCAGCGATACGTAAACGGATTTGAGCTTCAGTTAATCTGAGTGTGACATTATCGAGTAACGGGCCGATATTTCCCTGAAAGCTATCGTTTAGAGTGGATAACCGATGACATGCGAGACAGTTGCCTTTGTTCTGATCACGAAATAATTCTTGTCCTCGTTCAGGCTTACCCGTTAGATCATTTAATGGCTTTATAATAGAATTCCCCGTTACTTCATAACGTGCTATGTCCTCAGCCGCTAAATTGTTTATATAAAAGATGAGCATGATTAGACTGAAGAGAGTGAATGTTTTTTCTTTAAATATCATTGAAATAGCAATAAAAAGGTTTGATTAAAATTGATTATGTATGAATTTTAATAATAATTCTGAAAAAATCAGTACAATCAACTGACATATTCAGGATTATAAGACATCATTTACCAGAATGTTATGTATTCTATAGGAAATAATACTAAAATATGGGATAATTTCGTGTTTAAAATCTTACATTAACATAGAAAATGACCCAGATTAAGATTTGCGGCATCACCTCATGTGATGATGCCAAAATTGCTTGTGATTCTGGTGCGAATGCCATCGGTTTGGTTTTTTATGCACCCAGTCCTCGATATGTGTCGATTGAGCAAGCCGCTGATATTGTAAAATCGCTACCGCCTTTTACGACGAGTGTGGCCTTGTTTGTTGATGCTGAAAGACAAGAAGTAGAAACCGTAATTGAACAGGTTTCTATTGATATCATTCAGTTTCATGGCAATGAACCAGCTGATTTTTGTGCCTCATTTAACCGCCCTTATATTAAAGCGGTGCGGATGAAGGAAGGAGTTGATTTATATTCGGTGCAAAATGAATTTGCCAGTGCCAGAGGATTGCTGCTTGATACCTACAAAAAAGGGATCCCGGGCGGCACAGGTGAAATATTCAATTGGGATAAAGTTCCTCATGATCTTAATCTCCCTATTATTCTTGCAGGGGGGTTGGTTCCTGAAAATATTGCACAGGCAATTCGGCAGGTAAAACCCTATGCCGTTGATGTCAGTGGCGGAGTAGAAGCCTCCAGGGGTAAGAAAGACAGACAAAAAATCATTCAGTTTATTGATAATGTTACACGTACAGATGATGAATAATTAATTGAACATTGAAACAATTTTAGATATTAAAGATAAATGGTAATAATAGAGTAATGACAACGCAAAAGCAGGATCAAGTTGGTAAGAAGCTGTCTGATATGCCTGATGAAACCGGCCATTTTGGTCAGTATGGCGGTATTTTTGTTCCTGAAACTTTGATGGAGCCACTTAAAGAACTAAAAGAGGCTTATATTCATTATTTCCAGGATCCGGATTTTGTTACCGAATTAGACTCTGATTTGACTAATTATGTCGGCCGTCCATCACCTCTATATTTTGCGCAGCGTTGGAGTCGTGAGTTGGGTGGAGCAAAGATCTACCTGAAACGAGAAGATTTGAATCATACCGGTGCTCATAAAGTAAATAATACGGTTGGTCAGATGTTATTGGCAAAGCGCATGGGTAAAACACGTATTATTGCCGAAACTGGTGCGGGTCAACATGGTGTGGCGACGGCAACGGTAGCAGCGAGATTAGGGCTTGAATGTGTTGTTTATATGGGCGCTGAAGACATTCAGCGTCAGGCGCTAAATGTTTATCGCATGAAATTATTGGGAGCCCGGGTTGTCTCGGTGGAGTCAGGCTCAAGAACACTCAAAGATGCTCTTAATGAAGCCATGCGTGACTGGGTTACCAATATCGATAATACTTTTTATATTATTGGCACAGCTGCTGGCCCACATCCATACCCTGCAATGGTCAGAGATTTTCAGGCTATTATCGGGCGGGAGGCAAAACAACAGATTATGACTCATGAAGGTCGCTTACCAGATGCCCTGGTTGCCTGTATTGGTGGCGGATCAAATGCAATTGGTCTTTTTTATCCATTTGTGGATGATATAGATGTATCTATGTACGGTGTTGAAGCCGCAGGACATGGGCTGGAAACCGGGAATCATGCTGCACCTCTATGTGCTGGAAAACCTGGGGTCTTGCATGGTAATCGAACTTATCTAATGGAAGATCGCCATGGACAAATTATTCCTACACATTCTGTTTCAGCAGGGCTTGATTATCCTGGAGTAGGACCAGAACATTCATGGCTAAAAGACATCGGTCGTGCCAACTATGTCGCAGTAACAGATGAAGAGGCATTAAAAGGTTTTCATGATCTGACTCTCACAGAAGGGATAATGCCTGCATTAGAGTCCAGTCATGCAATTGCGTATGTGACTAAGCTGGCACCGACTATGGATAAAGAGCAAATTATAATTATGAATCTGTCGGGACGTGGTGATAAAGATATCCATACAGTTGCAACCATTGATGGTATTGAATTTTAATCTTTATAATTTAATACAAACAGATATAATAAGCTGAGAGAATTTAATCCAATGAGTCGTATAAAAAGTTGTTTTGCACAGCTTAAAAATAACAATAAAAAAGCATTAATCCCTTATGTTGCTGCGGGTGATCCAAACCCTGAAATTACACTGGATTTGATGCATGCCATGGTGCAGTCCGGTGCTGATATAATTGAATTAGGGGTGCCATTTTCTGATCCAATGGCAGATGGCCCCGTGATTCAAAAAGCCAGTGAAAGAGCTTTAATTTATGGGACCTCCCTGACTGATGTTCTGGCTATTATTAAACAATTTCGCGAAACTAATGATACAACCCCTGTTGTTTTGATGGGTTATCTTAATCCTATTGAAGTTATGGGCTACGATGTTTTTGCAAAAGCAGCTTCTGGCGCCGGCGTAGACGGGGTTCTTACAGTTGATATTCCACCTGAAGAAGCTCAGGATTATATTCCTGCTTTAAGACAAAATGGACTGGATCCAATCTTCCTTTTATCACCGACAACAACTCGAGAGCGAATGGCACTTATCTGTCAATATGCCAGTGGATTTATTTATTATGTTGCTGTTAAAGGTGTCACAGGAACTGCAGCTTTGGATACGACAGAAGTAGCCAGGCGCTTAAAAATTATCAATGAAGTGACTGATTTGCCCATAGGTGTGGGCTTTGGCATTAAAAGTGCTGAAACTGCTGCGGCAGTTGGACAGGTAGCCGATGCTGTTGTGGTTGGCAGTGCTCTGGTGAATCTGGTCGAGCAAAATGCACATGCCCTCAGTAACGCTGAAGGCAATATAAAAATTATTGAAGAAATCAGTCAGGTATTATTATCAATGCGTACCGCATTGGATGCATAAACCTCATCGAGTGATGAGCACATAACAAAATAGAGAAGCTATTATGAATTGGTTTACAAGCTTATTACCATCAATCAATACTGATGGAGCATCAAAAAAAGCAGTACCCGAAGGGCTTTGGGATAAATGTCCAGCCTGTAGTGCTGTATTGTATCGAGTTGAACTTGAACGAAATCAGGAGGTTTGTCCAAAATGTGATTATCACATGCGTATCCGGGCTAGAAAGCGTCTTGAAAATCTATTTGATAATGACTCAATGGTCGAACTTTCAGAAAATCTGGAGCCCGTTGATGAACTCAAATTTAAGGACTCTAAAAAATATAAAGATCGGATTAGCGCGGCACAAAAATCAACCGGTGAAAAGGATGCCCTTATTACTATGGAAGGAAAGATAAATGATTTTCCATTAGTAATTTCGGCTTTTGAATTTCGCTTTATGGGTGGTTCAATGGGTGCGGTTGTTGGTGAAAAATTTGTCAGAGCGGTTAATCATTGTCTGGATAAGGATCTACCCTTTGTCTGTTTTGCTGCCAGTGGTGGTGCCCGGATGCAGGAAGCTTTATTTTCCCTGATGCAAATGGCAAAAACCAGTGCTGCTCTGGGTAAAATGCGTCGCCGGGGTTTGCCTTTTATTTCCGTAATGACTGATCCGACAATGGGCGGTGTGTCAGCAAGTTTTGCCACTCTGGGTGATATTAATATAGCAGAGCCTAATGCTTTGATTGGCTTTGCCGGACCTCGTGTTATTGAACAAACAGTACGTGAAAAATTACCTGAAGGTTTTCAACGCAGTGAGTTCCTGCTTGAACACGGTGCCATAGATATGATTGTTCCACGTCATGAAATGGGTGGCAAGCTGGTTAATCTGCTTTCTATGATGATGAATAAACGGGCATAATTTAGACTCATGTTAACTCGTGCTAAGCCACTGACTCTGCTTATAGACTCAATGTTCTTTCTATGTCCGGGGTTGTATGCCTAAAAGTCTGAAGCAATGGCTTGACTGGCAAGAAAGCCTGCATCCATCTGAGATTGATCTGGGTTTAGACAGGGTAGAGCAGGTATTGCACAGACTACTACCTGCCTGTTTTGATTTAAAGGCTAAAGATAATTATCCCTTTACGGTCATTACCATTGCGGGAACAAATGGTAAGGGCTCAACCGTGGCTATGCTGGAATCAATATTGACTGAAGCTGGTTATCGGGTAGGCAGTTATACATCTCCTCATTTACTGCACTACAATGAACGAGTAAAAATTAACCAAATTCCAGTCAAAGATGAGCTTTTATGTCATTCATTTGAAAGAATTAATGAGGCTCGAAGTGAATTAACACTGACTTATTTTGAATTTGCTACACTAGCAGCAGTGGATATCTTCTATCAGCAATCCTGTGAAATTGTTATACTTGAAGTAGGTCTTGGAGGCCGTCTTGATGCGGTCAATATCATTGAGCCGGATGTGGCTCTGGTGACCACCATTGGTATTGATCATCAGGACTGGCTTGGCTCTGATCGTGAAAGTATTGGTATTGAAAAGGCTGGTATTTACCGAAAAAATAAACCGGCAATTTTTGGTGATGAAGATTTACCAGAGAGTATTAAACGTATTACTGAACATCAGTCGCTGTCTTTTTTTCAGTACTCTGTTAATTATCACTATAAGTTAAGGACACAACTGTCACAACAGCCCCAACAATCACAACAATCACAACAATGGGACTGGTTGTTTCTGGATAAAAATCTGGACGCACAGAGTGACAATGTTTGCCGTTATAATCTGCCTTTGCCGAATTTACACGGCTCAGCGCAGTTAAAAAATGCTTCCAATGCTTTAATGGTGCTGGAATTATTAAAACAATCTTGCCCAGTAACTCAAGCTGAAATTAAACGAGGTTTACAAAATGTTCAACTGCCTGGGCGTTTTCAGATTGTCTCAACAGAACCATTGATTATTCTTGATGTCGCCCATAATGTACAGGCAACTGAGGTACTTAGGGATTCACTCAGGCAATTATCAAAAAAAGCAGCGAAGTTACATGTTATTGTCGGTATGCTAAAAGATAAAGAAGTATTAAAAGTGCTTTCAGTTCTTGCTCCGATGGTTGATAGTTGGCGAGTGATAGATCTTAATACATCGAGAGCTATGCCGGCTGAAGAGATTGCAATGCTTTTGAAAAATAATGATGAGCTTGCGCAAAGTGTAAAAACAAAAGTGAATTGTTTTCACACTTTTGAGCAGGCCTATCATGATTATAATTTGAATCAACGGATGTTTAATTCAATGGATACGCTACTGGTTTTTGGTTCTTTTTATACAGTGACTGACGCCATGAATATTCTAACTCCCTTACATCAATAACCAGCAGATAAAACCGTATCTCATGAGTGAAAACGAGCTTAACGTGAACATTAAACAACGCATTATCGGGGCTTTGGTACTGGTCTCCCTGGGTATTATTATTATACCTTTGTTGCTTAATGGCGGGGTAACAAATGAGCAGTCAATTTCTGGTGACAATATTCCTGAAATGCCTAAAAATCTTAATACTGTCTTAGCCAAAGTACCAAAACCTATAGTTATGCCTGTGCCCCGGGTAGTCTCTTCATATCCTGAAAGGGAAAATATAAAAACACCTGAGTTAAAAACGCTCAATAAACAGAAACCTGCGTCTGAAATTAAATATCAAAAAATCACCAGGCCCGTTTCATCAAAAGTTGATAAGGCTTATACGCTGCAGATTGCAAGTTTTTCAAAAAAGAATAATGCCGATGCTTTGCAAAATAAGCTACGTAAAAAAAAGTATCAGGCCTATATAGAATCTATCAAAACCCCAAATGGCAAAATATATCGTCTCAGGGTTGGCCCATATTTGAAGTTTGAACAAATGTCCACGATTAAAAAACAGATTGAAAAACAATTTAAACTTAAAAACACTGTTATTATTAAATATTAACCCTTGAATGTTAGCCTTTGGTTAAGCTATTTTTTATTTTTGTAATGACTTTTTATAACTTTAGAGAATTGAGACTCATAAGTGTCACTCATCTGGCCTGATTATATTATTATTGCCATAATTTCTGTTTCTATGGTGATCAGTCTGCTACGCGGCTTTGTGCGTGAATCCCTTGCTCTTGCGGGCTGGATTCTGGCTATGTGGGTGAGCTTTCTTTATATGAACCCTATGGCCATATTTCTTGATCCTTACTTAAGTCTACCACCATCTCTATTATCTTTAGTTTCTTTTGCTTTATTGTTTATTTTGACCTTGATTATTGCGGCATTGGTCAGTAACCTTATTGCAACTTTAGTTGATAGAACCGGTCTTTCTGGTACTGATCGGGCAATTGGCATGTTATTCGGCATTGCCAGAGGTATTATTATTGTTGGTATACTCATACTTCTGGCTGGATTTACCCTGGTTCCACAGGATCCATGGTGGAAAGATTCAGTTTTAATCCCTCATTTTCAACAACTTGCAATTATGATGAAGGAATTTTTACCTTCTCATATCGCTGCAAAAATTCATTATTAGTTTAGGTGTAAATTTTATGTGTGGCATTATCGGTATTGTTGCAAAAAATAATGTAAACCAGGATCTTTATGATGGTTTAACCGTTCTTCAACATAGGGGGCAAGATGCTGCAGGAATAGTTACCTATGATGACAAACGCCTGCATTTGCGCAAAGGCAATGGCCTGGTTAAAGATGTCTTCTCAGCCAATGATATGTTGCGTTTACAGGGTAATATGGGAATAGGGCATGTTCGTTATCCAACCGCAGGCAGTTCCTCTTCAGCAGAAGCTCAGCCGCTTTATGTGAACTCTCCTTATGGTATTGCGCTTGCTCATAATGGTAATCTGACTAATTCTTATCATTTAAAAGAAGAAATTTTTAAGCAAGATCTCAGGCATCTGAACACAGATTCAGATTCTGAGGTACTATTAAATGTTTTTGCTCATGAGCTTCAGACATCTCATAAACTGCGGATCAATGAAGTTGATGTGTTTAAAGCCATTAGTGCTGTCCATAAACGATGCCGTGGTGCTTATGCCAGTGTTGCCATGATTACAGGTTATGGTATCGTCGGTTTTAGAGATACAAATGGTATTCGCCCCATTGTTTATGGCCAGCGAGAAACTGCGGAAGGCATTGAATACTGCATTGCATCTGAAAGTGTTGCTCTTGATGTTTTGGGCTTTGATTTAATCAATGATATTAAACCGGGCGAAGCCGTTATTATTACTGCCGAAGGTGCAGTGCATACCAGGCAATGTGCCGATAATCCCCAGTTTACTCCATGTATTTTTGAGCATGTCTATTTTGCTCGTCCTGATTCAATTATGGATAGGATCTCTGTGTACAAGGCTCGTCTTAGAATGGGTGAGAAATTAGCTAATAAAATTTTAAAGATCTATCCACAACACGATATTGATGTGGTGATGCCAATTCCTGATACCAGCCGCTCATCAGCATTGGAATTGGCCAATGCATTAGGCGTCCGATATCGTGAAGGCTTCATAAAAAATCGTTATATTGGTCGAACATTTATTATGCCGGGCCAAAAGCTTAGAAAGCGTTCCGTTAAGCAAAAACTCAATGCTATGGAGCTTGAATTTAAAGGGCGAAATGTGCTTTTGGTTGATGACTCAATTGTCCGTGGCACGACATCGAGACAGATTGTTAAAATGGCTCGTGAAGCAGGTGCTAAAAAAGTTTATTTTGCTTCAGCTTCACCTGCAGTAAAATTTCCTAATGTTTACGGTATTGATATGCCTTCACCCGAAGAATTTGTTGCTCATAATAGAACTTCAGATGAAATTGCTAATGAAATTGGTGCAGATTGGCTGATTTATCAGGATCTGGAAGATTTAATCAAAGCCTGTCAAAAAGGTAACAAAAATATTGCCCAGTTTGATTGCTCGGTATTCAGTGGTGAATATGTAACGGGCGATATTGATCAAAATTATCTGAATGAAATTGATCAACGTCGTAATGATTGTGCTAAACAGGGTAAGCTAGCTCGTGAAAATGAGATCCTTGATATCCATAATAGCAATTAATGTGATTTATTTTTTTGTGCCCCTTGCTTTTCCTGAGTGGCGGGGCGTTTCCAATTTTATTCCTATGATACCTTGATTCATAGACAGTGGAAAAGTTTGTGGCATCAAGATTGTGCTTTGATTATCTGGCCGTTTACTGATTTACTGTCATCACCCATTAAATAGAGATAACTGCTCATAATATCTTCAGGCTTAGCAATTGTTTCTGGATTCTCACCAGGAAAAGCCTTTGAGCGCATGCTTGTTGCCACTTTTCCAGGATTTATGCTGTTAAAGCGCATGTTAGTATTAACTTCCATTTCATCAGCCAGGATCTGCATCAAGTTATCACCAGCGGCCTTACTGATCCCATAAGCTCCCCAATAAGCTTTACCTTGTATGCCAACATCATCACTGGTAAAAACAACGGAAGCATTATCTGATTTTTCTAGCAGGGGAAGACTGGTACGTGTGATCATATAAGGTGCATTTAAATTAACTTGCATCACTTTTCCCCAATGTGCCATATCATATTGAGCAATGGGCATTAGCGAACCCAGGAGTGCAGCATTGTGTAATATACCATCAAGGCGACCGAATTCTTTATCAAGGGTTACTTGCATGTCTTCGTAATCTTTTGGCGTGGCACTTTCAAGATTCATTGGATAGATGGCTGGCTGGGGACCACTTGCCTGTTCTATTTCATCATAAACGATTTCAAGTTTATCTAGAGATTCACCCAACAAAATAACAGTTGCTCCATATTCTGCATATGTTTTTGCCGCGATTTTACCAATTCCGTCTCCTGCACCGGTCACAAGAATAATTCGATCGTTTAGTAAATGAGCGGGGGCGGAATAATTGTACATTGACTTGATCCTCAGAGGTGTCGATGATTGTTGGTTTTTTATATTATGAAATAAGTTCTCTATGAAAAAAACCATATAGAAAATATTTTAGCGATAAAAAGCTATAGGGTAAAGCTTCTATTGTTGTTTGCTTCAATAATTTTTTCAGCTGCTGCTTTACCACTTCTTATTGCCCCTTCAAGAGTGGCAGGATAATGTGTATTGGTGTAATCGCCTGCAAGAAAAAGTCCATCAATATGAGTATCATTTTCTGGTCGTTGCTGCTCTATATTGACCCGGCAGCTAAATGTAGCTCTTTTTACACGAATGACATGAAAATTTATGAGCTCGGGTAAATCAGGCAGGCAGAAGCTTAATTCTTTATGGACAGCTTCAGCAAGTTGCTGATGTGACATCTTTTGATGCTTCCCCGGGCCGCTAATAATGACTGCAATCAATCCTGGCTGATTAGCCACTGAGCGATCAATTGCCCACTGTGCAATGGAATCAAATAATCCCACCATTCTGTATGGCAGTCTGGTATCCACTGGGTATTGTAAATAAATTGTGCAAATTGCTTCATACTGATAACTTAATGAGGCACCCTGTGGTTTAAGTATGTTTTGTTCAGAGGCGATATCATTTGATGCAAAATGTACCAGCAATTTATCTGTAATGTGTGGTGGTGTGGCAATCACAATGGTTTTGCAATTGTATTGTGTTTGAGATGTCTCTACAAAAAAAGAATGTTCTGTGTCTCTACGCAATTTAAGTGCCTTTTCCCTATATTGAATTTCTCCACCGTGGTGAAGTATATAATCAATGGCAGGTGAGCTAAAGGTAGAGGATAGATCCTGACGAAAAAAAAGCAGATCTGAATCTGCTCGTTTTCTGCTGAAACTGTCTTTTAGCACATTAAGAAAAACCTGGGCAGATGCAGTTTCTATAGGGGTATTCATCGTTGCCAGACAAAGAGGTTCCCATAATACACTGATTGTTATGGAGGATTGACTGTACTGCTGCAATAGATTACTGACGCTCATATCTTGCTTAAGTTTATATTGTGTGACAGCCAACCTGAGGGTCATTTTTATTATCTTTAAACGTTCAGAAAAAGCCAGTCCCTGCATGCTGATAAACGCCGCAAGCAAATGTAAAGGAGCCGGGAGTATTGGTGATTTTAGTTGAATTTGTGAATGGGTTGGTGAATAAAGATTAAAGTTTAAATGCTGACGTTCGAAGATATGATTTTTTTTGATATTTAGATGTTTAAATAGACTGAGTGTTTCATGATATGCACCCAGCATAATATGCTGACCATTATCAAGTACCTGTTTGTTTAAAAAGTGCTTGAAGCTCACCCCGCGCGCGCGACCACCTGCTTGGTTTGCCGATTCAAGTATACAGATCTTGTGTCCATGTTGAGCCAGTGTAACAGCGCAGGCAAGTCCACTCCAACCTGCACCAATAATAATAATCTCTTTATTTTTTTGTATTGGAGAGGATTTTTTAGAAATCACAAGTCAGCTCTGTTGTGAATTATGTGATATGATTTTTTGAGAAAGCTTATATTCACGTCTGGCGGTTGACCAGGCAATCCAGAGTTTCTTTAATTTGCTAACGCTGACTCTTTTTACCAGCACAGGAAAATTTTGTGATTTTATTTTTTTTAATAAGGCTAGATAAAGTTCGGCCATAATAATACCGGTTCTTTGGGAAAATCGATCAGAGCTTTCAAGAGAAGAGAATGCTTTGTTGTAATATTGTTCGGCTCTTTGTGCCTGAAATTCAAATAAAGCCTGAATTTGTTTAGAGCCTTCACCCTTAAGCAACATGGATTGAGTGACATCAAATTGTTGTAATTCATCCTGAGGAATATAAATTCGTCCACGTTCTGCATCTTCTTTAACGTCTCGTAAAATATTAATCAGTTGTAAAGCAATGCCTAAATCATGAGCATATTCGTGTGCGCTTTCATTTTTATAGCCTAAAATCTCTATGGTCAGTAGTCCAACGACACCAGCTGCCCGATAGCAGTATAGAGACAGTTCATTAAAATTATGATACTGAGTAGTATGAAGATCCATCTCCATTCCTGATATTAATTCCAGAAAATATTTTTCCTGTAAGGGGAAATGAGCCAAGGCTGTTTTTAAAGCAAGTGTTACCGGGTGATTGGGTTTTCCGTGGAAAAGACTGTGGATTTCTTCACGCCACCAATTAAGTTTATTGGCAGCAATAGATACATCTGAGCATTCGTCCACGACATCATCTACTTCTCGGCAAAAGGCATACAAAGCCATCATTGCTTGTCTTTGGGATTTATCTAAAAATAAAAAACTATAATAGAAGCTGGAACTGCTCTGTTGAGTTTTTTCCTGACAATATTCATCGGGTGTCATATTAATTATTAAATTTTGCTCAATATCAGCTTTTTATGTAAAAATATAATAATGTTAAATATCAATAATATTTTACATTATTTTTTTGGATGTACTATTATTATAAGGCTAGTAAGCTTTGTTTGGTAGTAATAATAGACTAACTATTCATAAACTTTAAGGAAATTGATGATGTCTGCTGTTGATAAAGAAGTCAACTACTCGGTGGTTTTTATGGGTGAGATTGTGACGGGATTTGAAAAGAAACAAGTCATGGATAATCTTATCAATATTACCCGTTTATCTGATGCAGACGTTGAACAAAAATTCTTTAAAGCCACTGTGGGCCGTGTTGTTATCAAAAAAACCAGTAATCTGGAGAAAGCCCGACGTTACCACGGCAAATTTTCAAGGGCGGGCCTTGCGGTTGGTATCCAGATGGATTTTGAAGACGAGACTGAATAATGGCCTTTAGTAACGGTTCTGGACATATTTCAGCACCTTACTAATGCTCAATTTAACACTGGATGGACCACTTCGAATATAAAACTCTTCGGTATTTTTATTATATAAAAAAGTGGGGCGCTCTGCTCTTTGGCATTCTATTACCAATATTGTCTTATCCTCAATTTGATTGATTATCAGATTGATCAGGTTGGAGAATTCCAGTCCAATGTGCTGGCTGAGCAAATTCTTGAAATGAAGTAGAATTTTATCTTCATTTTCAAATTCATCCTCATCAATTCCTAATATATTCGCGTCATCATCAACACCGATTAATAAGATGCCTCCATGAGTATTCATAAAGCCCACCAGGCATTTTAACCAGGCAATTTCTATTTCTTTGCCATTTTTTCCTGTTTTAAGGTTTTTACGCATTGTGGATTTAAATTCGAGGGTTTCACTTTCGCCCAGTCTGAGAAGTTGATAGATTTCATTGGTAAAATCATGGGTTGAAATACTTGTTTTAGGAACATCCTTAAGTTGGTGAGCATATTTTTTAACTAAAATATTGACCAGCACCAGTGTTAAAAATACCAGGAATGCAATTCCGGTTAAAATGAATTTAATATTATCATTGATGATATCAAATAGTTCTTTTTCAGGGACGATAACACCTGCATAAATAGAGTTATGATAGGTATCTAAAGCAAATACCTTGTACCACCAGAGTTTGCCATTACGTGAAAAGCTTTTAGCCTGATCCAGTTTGCTTTGACTGGTGATCCAGTTATTGACAGAGTCAAAAATGACATAATTAGTCTTGTCATCACCGGGAATGAACAAGCTTCCTTTTGTAGAAGAACCTTTTGTTAAAGGTGGATCACCCGGAGGAAGAATAATCTGGCCATTTGGGCTAATTAAATAGGAAATGTCTTTTGTTGTTGAATTAGTGCTGGATAATGACTGGGCAATGTCGGAGAGTGTGACATCAAATGCTAAAATATAAGTGACCTTATGTTCATCTTTCCAGTGGGTTACTCCCGTGACGCCAGGTATTTCCTGGGTATAAAAACTATAGGGTGTGGTCCATTTTATTGGGAATTCACGATTTGTTTCCAGACCAAGCTGATACCAGGGGCGTTTATGAGGTGCATAGTCTGATTCTTCCTGCCACTCTTCGATTAATATGTTATTACTGCTCCATAATTGCCATTTTATTTTATTATTACCATATTTTTCTGGGTTTGTGTGTCTTGATAACCACTTACCATCCTTTCTGGTTAAAAAATATTCATCACCTTCTGAAGTTGCCAGAATAACTGATGAAATTTGTGGCAGAGTTTCCATAATAGGGATAAAGCGTTTATTAAAAACATCTTTTTTATCAGTATTGAGTTTCTCTAACTCAGCCCATTTCCTGGAGAGTGAAAGATTATTACTGATGGGATCAAATATACGGTGATTTTTATCAATAACTTGTTCTTTTGCTGCTGAGATAATGGTCTGAGTAATATCATTCTGAATTTGTTTGGAATAAAAATAGGAAAATATTAAAAAGACTGAAATTAAGAGAAAAACAAGCAGAATAATATCTCGAGTCAGTCTGTTTTTGACAGAAAGAGATGTGGAAAGAATTGTTTTTAATGGGGATTTTAAACTTATCATAAATAGGTTCAATAAAGCCTTAAGTTTTGATCAGGAAAAGATAACTACTATTTTCAGCATTTGATGAAATAAAGGCAAGTAAAAAGGGGAACTTAATGAAAAAAAGGAGAAAATCCTCGCCAGAGAATTTTAAATTTATCTATTTTATTAAGACGTGGTCGCAGATACATTGAAGCAGTATTTTGCTCGAGTTTATCCAGGATAAGCAATCCGCCGGCATAAATCATTTTTATTTCAATGGCAAAGCGACCACGTAAATTAGTACAAAGGGGAGCGCCAGACTGATAAATCCTTCGTGCTCTTTGTAATTGCCATTGAATTAATGACTTAGTATACTCATTGTTAAGGTGATTTTGAATGTCATTGATAGAAACATGGTGATGAGCCATTTCATCAAGAGACAGATAAAGACGGTTATTTTCATCCATATCCTGTGCAATATCCTGGTAAAAATTAATTAATTGCAGACCGGTGCAGATTGCATCTGAATAGCTCAGATTTAGTGGTGTAGCACTTTTATTTAAGTGTAATAAAATACGCCCAACGGGATTGGCACTTCGCTGACAATAATCAAGTATCTGTTCAAAATTATGATAACGTGTTATGTCCACATCTTGCTTAAACGCATGAATGAGATTAAAAAATAGGATGACAGGTATGTCAAATTCATAAATGACTTGCGCAAGTGCTGTAAATATATGATTATCCGACAGGTGTAGAAAATCAACTTTATTCTGTTCGGAGTGAACTCTTAAAGCAGCTTCAATCTGTTCAAGCTCATTGATGTAATTATCCAAAGACTCCAGTCTTTCTTGTTTGCCAGCCACTCCCTCATCAGCGAGATCATCTGCAGTTCTTGCAAAAGCATAGACAATACTAACTGGGATACGTAATTGTTTGTTGAGCAAATGGGAGGCAATTGGAAAGTTTTCATAGTGGTTTTTGGCAATTGCTATACAGTACTGATAGGCTTTTTGTTTTTTTTGCTCAAAAGTTAGCATTTTATAGGGAAATTATATGAAAAAATAGAGAATTTGATACACATTATTCAGTAATGTGTAATATACTTCATTATTGATAAAATAACTATATTTCTAATATGTGTCTTTAGCCCTGTAGTTACTAAAGGCTCTTTGTGGTTTTTCTGAGGTATTGAAATGAAAGATTTGTTGTTGGGCTTACTGGTTGGTGGGATGATAGGTTTGTGGGTTGGTGTGAATCTGGGAAAAGATCAGCCGTTGATGACAAATCCATTTTCTGAGAAATCTACCATGAAGGAATTTAATCAAAAGTTTGATGAATTACAAGAGGGGGTCACCAATAAAAGTAAAGAAATTTACAATGATTCAAAAAAAGCCATGGATGATGCTTTTGGTCAAAGTAGCAACGATACTCTCTAAAGAAATAAGCTCAGGTTAAAAAACCTTCAATTTCACCTGGGTGTTGGATCATGGCATCAGCTCCCCAGGTTTCTGGCTTGTCATGTTCTTCTATATAACCAAATAGTGCTGTCAGAGTTCGCATGCCTGCAGCTTTTCCAGCAATTATATCCCGTTCTGCATCGCCCACATATAAACATTCTTCTGGAGCACAGTTGATTTGTCGACAGGCAAAAAAGAGTGGCTCCGGGTGTGGTTTTCTTTCAGTCGTTGTGTCCCCGCTTACAATGGTTGCAGCACGGTGAGTAAAGCCCATCTGCTGCATTAAAGGGTCGGTTAACCAGGCCGGTTTATTAGTGACAATTCCCCAGGCGATGTTCTTTGCCTCCAGATTTAGCAGAAGTTCATTGATACCTTCAAATACAGTAGTCAGAGTGCTGATGTTATTTTGATAAATATCAAGAAGCCTTAATTTTAGTCTTTCAAAATCAGTATGTTGCTCATCATAGTTAAAGCCAAGTTTAATTAGTGCAACACCACCATGTGATACCACAGGGCGTATTGTTTCAAAGGGCAGGACAGGCAGTTTTTCTTCTATCAGAACCTGATTTAATGCGGCGGCTAAATCAGGTGCAGTATCTGCAAAAGTGCCATCAAGATCAAAAAGAACGGCTTTGATCATTATCTCAATCTCAGATTATTAAATATGACGCGCATGAACAAGATAGTTTATATCGACATTATCACTGAGCGCACAATGGCCCGTTAGAGGGTTATAGGACATACCTGAAATATGTTGTGTTTTGAGCTGGGCCGCTCGAACCCACTGATCCATCTCAGCAGGTCGGATGAATTTCTTAAAGTCATGGGTGCCTTTAGGTAAAAGCTTCATAATATATTCCGCTCCTATAATTGCCATGGCATAAGATTTAGCATTTCGATTTACAGTTGAGAAAAACACATGACCATCTTTCTTGACCAGTTTTCTGCAGGCATTAATAATAGAGGCAGGATCAGGTACATGTTCAAGCATCTCAAGACAGGTAACCACATCATATTGACCAGGTGATTGAGCAGCGAGTTGTTCAACAGTTATTTTCTGATAATTGACCTTTTCACCTGATTCATAGAGATGCATTTTTGCAATAGTCAGATTGGCATCTCCCATGTCAATTCCAGTAACATCAGCACCTTCATGTGCCATACTTTCAGACAGGATCCCTCCACCACAACCTACATCGAGGACAAGCTTTCCCTGAAGACCATGGGCCCTGTTTTTTATATATTCAAGGCGTGATGGGTTAAGATCGTGCAGTGGTTTAAACTCACCGTTTTTGTCCCACCAGCGTGTAGACATGGCTTCAAACTTTGCAACTTCCTGAGTATCAACATTGTTAAAGTGATCCTTTGTAGTTTGCTGTTCCTGTTGCTGATCTGGTGTTGAAGTCATTATATTCCTAAATTTGCAAATTCCAGTAGGCTATTATCGTCAATTTTTTATCAAAAGTCGAAATAAGCCTTAACTTTCAACCTCAAGTCTGATTTTTTCACCCCACTGAGCTGCTTTTTGCTTAATTTGCTCTTCATTCAGTGTGGTTAACTGGCGATTGTTAAGCAGGTGCTTGCCCTGTACCCAGACATCAGTAATCTGATCCCGGCTGCATGAGTAAATAATTTGTGATATAGCGTGATAAACGGGCTGAGTTTCAATTCTATTCAGGTCGACAGCACAGATATCAGCGGATTTACCCTCAACCAATGAACCTGTTATTTGGTCAAGACCCAGAGCTTTGGCTCCGTTAATAGTTGCCATTTTCAAAGCTGTATGAGCTGGTATTGCAGAGGCATCTGCAGCAACAGCCTTAGCTAATAACGCAGTACTGCGCATTTCACTGATCATATCAAGATCATTATTGCTGGCGGCACCATCAGTGCCTATAGCAATATTGATATTACGATCTGAAAGAGCCGCAACCGGACAAAACCCACTGGCTAATTTTAGATTGGACTCCGGGCAATGCACAACATGGACACCATATTGCTTGAGTAGCTCAATTTCATCTTGTTCCAGTTGTGTCATATGAACTGCTACTAAAAGAGGTGATAATAGACCTAACTTTGCAAGTCTGTTAATGGGTCGTAAACCGGTATTAGCAACTGCTTGCTCAACCTCATCTTTTGTTTCATGAAGATGAATATGAATTGGAATATCTAATTTCTCGGCGTAGGTTTTTACTTTTTCAAGTGGTCCATCAGAGACGGTATAGGGGGCATGGGGAGCAAAAGCTGTCGATATCAGCGGGTGGTGTCGATATTGCTCGTGTAACTCCAGGCCTTTGTGTAGATAGTCATCACTGTCTTGAGCCCAGGCTGAAGGAAAATCAATGACAATCATACCCAATGAGGCTCTTATTCCAGCTTCATCTGCGGATTTTGCAGCGGCATCCGGGAAAAAATACATATCATTAAATGTGGTTGTTCCGCCGCGGAGCATTTCTGCTATGGCCAGGTCAGTACCATCTTTTACAAATTGATAATTAACGCACTTACCTTCAGCTGGCCAGATATGATCGGATAACCACTCCATTAATGGCAAATCGTCAGCAATGCCACGCAACAGACTCATAGCAGCATGGGTGTGGGTATTAATCAGGCCGGGGATCAGGGCGTGGGTTTTAAGATGATGTTCGGTGTGACTCTCATATTTTTCAACACATTGAGTTGAGGGTAATATTTCCAGGATCTTACCCTGCTTAATAACCAGAGAATGATTTTCATAAATTGTCTCATCGGGTTCAACAGGTATGATCCAGCCGGCATGAATTATAGAGTCAACCTGCTGTCGCTTATTGTGTGTCATTTTTGACTTATTATTTGTATTAGGCAAAGGGATCTCAAAATTTAATTTTTATTTGGTGTTTAAGTATACTTCTTTCGCACATTTGATTATAAGATAGTGTAAATTTTAATAAAGGTAAATTTTAATAATGAATACTAAAGCCTATGATTCCATTAAACCCATTATCTGGAAAAATGATGCACTGGAGCTACTGGATCAGCGATTATTACCCGCAGAGCATACTTACATTACTCTAACTGATGTTAAGTCTGTCGCTCAGGCTATTACTGATATGGTGGTGCGTGGTGCACCTGCTATAGGAATTACTGCCGCCTATGGTATTGTCATTGCAGCAAAACAACGTTTCAGTGAAAGCCCGGACAATTGGAAACAGGCAATTGAAACGGATCTTGAAATATTGGCACGTTCCAGGCCTACTGCCGTTAATCTATTTTGGGCAATTGACCTGATGCGTGAACTCATCAAAGATCTCGCGGTGGAGGATCCCATTGCAACTTTGCTCACTGTTGCCAGACAAATACATGAAGATGATATTGCTGCTAATGTTAAAATGGGTGAATTAGGCGCACAATTAATTACTGAACCCTGTGCAGTACTTACTCATTGTAATGCCGGTGCGCTGGCTACCGGCGGCTATGGTACCGCTTTAGGCGTGATACGGAGCGCTTTTGCTCAAAATAAGATCAGGCATGTCTATGCGGATGAAACTCGTCCCTGGCTCCAGGGTGCACGTCTGACAGCATGGGAAATGGTTCACGATGACATTCCGGTCTCACTTCTGGTTGAAGGAGCAGCTGCACATATGATTAAAACATCACAAAATACTGAAAACCCCATCCGCTGGATTATTGTCGGCTCTGATCGAATTGCTGCAAATGGAGATGTGGCCAACAAGATCGGTACTTATGCTCTGGCGGTATTAGCTAGACATCATGACATCAAATTTATGGTGGTTGCACCGACAACTACCATTGATATGAACATTGCTGGTGGCGATGATATTCCTATTGAGCAACGCTCCACGAAAGAAGTTTTAGGTTTTGGCAGTCTGGAAGTAGCAGCAAAAGGTGCAAAGGCAATTAATCCGGCATTTGATGTCACTCCTGCGGAATTAGTGGATGCCATAGTCACCGAAAAAGGAGTGGTATTTAATCCTGATCTTGCAAAAATGAAAGCTTTAATGACAAATGTTGGCTAAACATTAAAAATATCCTTTTTTTGAACGCAAATAGAGCACATAAGATAATGATATGTGCTATGATATTTCAGTTTTTTAGAGTACCTGATTGATACCTTTTCTAATCTCTAACAGCAGATTCAATTTGTTTGTTGAGATAATCAGTCAGTTGAGAAAATCAAAAAAAATGGATATATAACCACTCAATGTCAGATTTTGCAAAAGAACTCCTTCATATTAATATTGAGGAGGAGATGAAGCAGTCCTATATGGATTATGCGATGAGCGTAATTGTAGGACGAGCACTTCCCGATGTCCGTGACGGCCTTAAGCCAGTCCACCGACGAGTCATATATGCCATGCATGAAGCTGGCATGGATTTCAACAAACCCTATAAAAAATCAGCCCGTATTGTTGGTGAAGTTCTTGGTAAATATCACCCTCATGGTGATACTGCTGTATACGATACCATCGTTCGAATGGCACAGAATTTTTCTCTGCGTTATATGCTGGTTGATGGCCAGGGTAACTTTGGTTCGGTTGACGGTGACTCGCCTGCAGCCATGCGTTATACCGAAGTTCGTATGGCCAGGATTTCTCATGAGCTGCTTGCCGATATTGATAAAGAAACGGTCGATTTTACTGCCAACTATGATGAATCTGAACATGAACCCGTGGTACTGCCTACTAAAATACCAAACCTATTGATAAATGGTTCTTCCGGTATTGCAGTTGGTATGGCTACCAATATACCTCCGCATAATATGGGTGAAGTAGTCAGGGCTTGTCTGGCATTTATTGATGATGCTGATATCAGTATCCCTGATTTAATCAAGCTGGTTCCCGGACCTGATTTCCCTACAGCCGGTATCATAAATGGTTCCCGTGGTATTCATGAAGCTTATCATACAGGGCGTGGTCGAATACGTGTTCGAGCTCGGGTTGAAATAGAAGAAATGCCTAACAGCCGCGAACGTATCGTGGTTACAGAGCTACCTTATCAGGTCAACAAAGCACGTCTGATCGAACGCATTGCAGAACTCGTTAAAGAAAAGAAAATTGAAGGTATTTCAGAGCTGCGTGATGAGTCGGATAAAGACGGCATGCGTATGGTTATTGAAGTCAAACGTGGTGAATCAACTGATGTTTTAGTCAATACCTTATATAAACATACTGCGATGCAGAATGTCTTTGGTATTAATATGGTGGCTCTGGTCGATGGTCAGCCAAAGTTGTTTAATCTCAAAGAACTTATTGAGCAATTTATTCGTCATCGTCGTGAAGTGGTTAACCGCCGAACGGTTTATCAATTAAGAAAAGCACGTGAACGTGCACATATTCTGGAAGGTCAGGCTGTCGCTCTGGCTAATATTGATCCTTTAATTAAAACCATTAAAGAATCTGCTAATCCTCAGGAAGCCAAAGAAAAATTAATTACCAAGCCCTGGGAACCAGGTTTAGTTAAAGAATTGCTGTCCGGAGGGGGAGAACAATCTCGCCCTGATGGTCTTGAAAAACAATATGGCCTTTCGGATGATGGTTATCATCTTTCACCTGTACAGGCCCAGGCAATATTAGATTTACGTCTGCACCGTTTAACCGGTCTTGAAATTGAAAAAATTGTTGTCGAGTACAAAGAAATCATCGAGAAAATTAAATGGTATCTTTCTATTCTGGCAAGCCACGAAATTCTTATGGGGATTATTCGTGAAGAGCTTGAAGCTATATTAAATCAATATGGTGATGAACGTCGTACAGAAATCAGAGAGTCAGAAGATGATCTTTGTATGGAAGATATGATCACAGAAGAAGATCGTGTGGTGACATTATCGCATGAAGGCTATGTTAAGACACAGCCTCTTGCTGATTATGCGGCACAACGCCGTGGCGGTCGCGGTAAATCAGCAACATCAATGAAAGAAGAAGACTTTATTGATAAGCTTTTTGTTGCTTCAAGTCATGACACTATATTGTGTTTTACTAATGCTGGTCAGGTTTACTGGAAAAAAGTCTATGAATTGCCACTGGCAAGCCGTGGTTCCAGGGGGCGTCCCATTATTAATCTATTACCTTTATCTGAAGGTGAAAGAGTGAATGCTATATTGCCGATTAAGGAATTTGTGGATGGTCAGTATATACTTCAAGCAACGGCTAACGGCACAGTGAAGAAGACTCCATTATTAGATTACTCCAGACCTCGAGCAAATGGTATTCGAGCTATAGAATTGCGTGAGGGTGATAAGTTAATTGACGTTCAATTAACGGATGGTCTACAGGATATCATGTTATTCAGCACTGAAGGTAAAGCAATACGTTTTAATGAATCTCTGGTTCGTTCTATGGGCCGTGTAGCCACGGGTGTGCGTGGAATAAGACTGAATGGTGAGCAAAAAGTAGTTTCACTCATTGTCGTGCCACCTGAATGTGAGGATCGTTATGTCCTGACAGCCACTGAAAACGGTTATGGTAAACGCACAAAAATTTCTGAGTATCCTGTTAAAGGACGTGGTGGTATGGGCGTGCTTGCAATAAAAACATCCGAACGGAATGGTGCAATGGTTGGTGCGACTCTACTTGATGAAAGTAGTGAAATCATGCTTATTACTGATGGTGGCACCATCGTTCGTACACGTTCAACTGAAATTTCAATTGTGGGTCGAAATACTCAGGGTGTTCGCCTGATCCGATTAACAAAGCATGAAAAGCTGGTTCAACTTGAACGAGTCTGCGAAACTGTTATTGATGATGAAATAGATGAGGAAGACCCTTCAGCTAATCAGGAGCCTTCAGCTAATCAGGAGCCTTCAGCTAATCAGGAGCCTTCAGCTGACCAAGAGCCTTCAGAGAATAAAGATCCTTCGGTCAATTCAGGAAGTGATGACTCAGCAGCAGATGAGGAAAATACTCCACCAACTGAGGATTAATATTAAATTTTAAAAATTATTGCCATATTTATTTTGCTTCTCTTTTCTCTCTCCTAAAAATAGGGGAGACTGACTGAAGCGGTTGTGAAAGCCAACAATTTCACTCCTATACCCTTAATAACTCACTCGAACTTGAGTGACAAGGAAACTAGAAATCATATTCTTTGGTGGCAATAACTTTCTAAAAATCTAACTATTTTAAGCGGCACAAGCTCAATTTTGCTGTTTTTTTTCACCTTTTTTTATTACTAAATTCACAAGGATAAAAGATGTCTAGAGTTTTCAATTTTAGTGCGGGTCCCGCAATGTTACCTGAAGCTGTGATCAAAAAAGCCAGTGAAGAAATGCTTGACTGGAATGATGAAGGGATGTCCGTAATGGAAATGTCCCATCGTGGTAAAGCATTCATGTCAATTGCCAGTAAAGCAGAAGCTAACTTAAGAACATTGATGTCTATTCCTGATAATTACAAGGTTCTTTTCCTCCAGGGTGGTGCCAGCCAGCAGTTTGCTGCTATTCCCTTGAATTTTCTTGGTGACAAGAAGACCGCTGATTATGTTAATACAGGTATGTGGTCTAAAAAAGCAATTGCAGAAGCAAAACGTTATTGTGATGTAAATGTTGTAGCAACTTCTGAAGATTCTTCTTTTACTACAATTCCAGATTTTTCAACCTGGAAACTGAATCCAGATGCTGCCTATGTACATTACACGCCAAATGAAACCATTGGTGGTGTTGAGTTTGACTATATTCCCGATACTGGAGATGTACCGCTTATTGCAGATATGTCATCAACAATTTTGTCTCGCCCAATTGATGTGTCAAAATTTGCTATGATTTATGCCGGCGCTCAAAAGAATGTTGGACCTGCTGGATTAACCATTGTTATTATTCGTGATGATCTAATTGGTCAGGCTTCTGAAAATACACCGGCTATGCTGAATTACAAAACCCATGCTGACAATGACTCAATGTACAATACGCCGCCGACTTATAGTTGGTATCTGGCCGGACTTGTGTTTGAGTGGCTATTAGAAAAAGGCGGACTGGAAGGAATTGGAGCAATCAACAAAGCTAAGTCAGATAAATTATATGCCGCAATTGATGGTGGTGGGTTCTATGCAAACCCAGTTGAGAAGCGCTATCGCTCATGGATGAATGTACCATTTACTTTGAAAAATGCTGATCTTGATGCTTCTTTTTTAGAGCAGGCAGCCGAAAGAGGCCTGGCTACATTAAAGGGCCATCGTTCAGTGGGTGGTATGCGTGCCAGTATTTATAATGCAATGCCAACTGAAGGTATTGATGTTCTCGTTGAATTTATGAATCAATTTGCTAAAGAAAACTCATAAATTAAATTTTTATTATTTAATGTGTAGACAAGCTTTAAACTATTTTTATCAATATTTAAAAATAGTCTGCGCATATAATAATTTGAACGGTTTATACCAGTCAACTTAAACAAACGAGAAATTACCATGAATAAAATTCTGACTTTAAATAATATTTCTGTTGCAGGTCTTGAAAGATTTCCAAGAGAAAACTATGAAATAGCTTCTGAAATTCAGCATCCAGATGCAATCTTATTACGTTCTTTTAAAATGCATGAAATGGATATTCCTGAAAGTCTTAAAGCTGTCGGACGCGCTGGTACAGGTGTTAATAATATCCCTGTTGATAAAATGAGTGCAAAAGGCATCCCTGTTTTTAATGCACCTGGCGCTAATGCAAATGCAGTTAAAGAATTAGTGCTTGCTGGTATGCTCATGTCTGCTCGTCATATTGGGCCAGCCTGGGAGTTTGCAAAAGCTCAGGATGGAACAGATGCAGAAATCAGCAAAGCAGTAGAAGCTGGCAAGAAAACTTTTGGTGGTTTTGAACTGCCTGGAAAAACCCTTGGGGTTGTTGGTTTGGGAGCTATTGGCCGTGCAGTTGCAAAAGTGGCTGAAGATCTTGGCATGAATGTCATTGGCTTAGATCCCGGCTTGACGATACAAGGGGCATGGATGATTTCTTCAAGTGTTAAACAAGCTGCAAGCTTTGATGCTATGTTGCCTGAAGTTGATTTTCTTACTTTTCATGTTCCTTTGGTCGATGTGACACGCAATATGCTTAATGCTGATCGTCTTAAGTTGATTAAAAAAGGCGTTACTGTTCTTAACTTTGCTCGCGGTGGAATTATTGATGATGAAGCTATGGCGGAAGGCTTAAAATCAGGACATATTTATGGCTATGTGAATGATTTTGCAAATAATACTCTTAAAGATGTACCTAATGTCGTGACCTTGCCGCACCTTGGTGCTTCAACTCAAGATGCTGAAGATAATTGTGCCATAATTGTTTCAGATAATGTTCGTGACTATCTTGAAAATGGTAATATTAAATTATCAGTAAATTTTCCTGAAGTCAGTATGCCCAAAGCAGAAGGTTGTCATCGTATTACGATTGCTAATAGTAATGTGCCTAATATGCTAGGACAAATTTCATCTTTACTTGCTGATGCCAGTTTAAATATTGTGGATATGGTTAATAAGTCAAAGGGTGAGCTTGCTTATACTATCGTTGATGTTAATGATATTGTAGCCTCCGATATTGTTGAGACTCTGGAAGCAATTGATGGCGTCTTAGCAGTCAGAGTTATATCTTAAAAAGTAACTAAATACCTTTAAAGGGACAAACATTTTGAGTGAAGATCTCAAAAAAATACGTGAGCAAATTGATCATCTTGATCAACAGATTCAGTTATTGCTAAACCAGCGTGCAGCTTGTGCTAAACAGGTTGCTGATGCTAAATTGGCTGATATTGAAGCTGATGAACATGTCGTTTTCTACCGCCCTGAACGTGAAGCATCTGTTTTACGCAAGGTTATGACACGCAATGAAGGTCCAATCAGCAACGAAGAGATGGCGCGCCTTTTTCGTGAAATTATGTCTGCCTGTCTGGCTCTTGAGCAACCAATGAAAATTGCTTTTTTAGGACCTGAAGGAACATTTACTCAAGCTGCTGCTCTCAAACATTTTGGCCACTCGGTCAAAACAATTCCATTTTCAACAATTGATGAAGTATTTCGAGAGGTTGATGCAGAGACCTGTCACTATGGTGTTGTACCAGTGGAGAATTCTACCGAAGGCGTTATTAGTCATACTTTAGATATGCTTATTGAATCACCTTTAAAGATTTGTGGTGAAGTCACTTTAAGGATCCATCATTATCTTATGGGTCAACAACAATCTCTGGAGCAGATTAAAAAAATTTATTCTCATCAACAATCATTAGCACAATGTCGTGAGTGGTTGGATAATAGTTTACCGGGAATTGTGCGAATCGCTGTGAATAGTAATGCCGAAGCAGCTCGGCTTGCCTCTATTGAAACCGGAGCTGTTGCTATTGCCAGTAATGCTGCGGCAGAAATTTACCAGCTCAATTTACTGGCTGAAAAAATTGAGGATAAGCCCGATAACACAACTCGTTTTATTATCCTGGGCAAGCAAGAAGTTGAATCAAGTGGTTCTGCTTCAGAGCAATTAAACGATTCATCATTTGACAAAACATCGATCATGGTTACTTCTGCTAATAAATCTGGTGCGCTATTTGATTTACTTAAACCGATTTCTGAGAGTGGACTTTCGATGACCAGAATCGAGTCACGACCATCCAAAAGTGGACTTTGGCAATATTTATTTTTTATTGATATTGATGGTCATTCATCTGAGCCTGCTGTGGCGGAAGCATTGAAAAAAATAAAAATGCAGTCAAGTTTATTAAAAATATTAGGTTCCTATCCAAAGGCTGTTTTATAATGGCACTTCCATCTGCGATTGATTGTGTAGCACAACTGCAGCCCTATATTCCAGGAAAACCTGTTGATGAACTTGAGCGTGAATATGGGGTAAAAAATGCGGTAAAGCTTGCTTCAAATGAAAATCCCTTAGGTCCCAGCCCAAAGGTACTCTCACATTTGAGTCTGTTGTTAAGCAAGCCACAAGAATTAGCAAGATATCCTGATGGCAATGGTTTTACTTTAAAAAATAAACTGATTGAAAAATTTTCCACTGATGGCACCAATCTGTTATCAGAGCAGATCACTCTGGGAAATGGGTCTAATGATGTACTTGATTTATTAGCCAGGACATTTGCCAGTATAGATGATGAAGTTATTTTTTCTCAGTATGCTTTTGCTGTTTATCCAATAGTCACACAGGCTGTGGGTGCAACTGCTGTTATCACTGATGCTGTAGACTGGGGACATGATCTGGATGCTATGCTGGATGCGGTCACAAAAAAAACTCGTTTAATTTTTATTGCTAATCCTAACAATCCAACTGGAACTTGTCTTCCTGCCAGTCAATTACATGATTTTTTAAATCAAGTACCTGAAAATATAATTGTTGTTATTGATGAAGCCTATGAAGAATATGCGTCTCATCCGGATTCACCATTTTCCAGCAATAATAACTCTGATGCTTTTCATTCTATGATACCTGCATTGGAGCAATTTAAGAATCTTGTTATTACACGTACTTTTTCAAAAGCCTATGGTCTTGCAAGCTTCAGAGTAGGTTATGGCGTGTCATCGTCAGCTATTGCCGATCTTTTAAATCGTGTCAGGCAACCATTTAATAATAATACCTTTGCACTGGAATCTGCAGCAGTAGCATTGAATGATCAGCAACACTTGCTCAAATGTGTTGAATTAAACTGGCAGGGCATGGCTTATTTGAATCGTAGTTTTGAATCTCTTAAGCTAAATTATATTCCATCAGCCGGTAATTTTATTTGTGTGCAAGTGGGTACTGATTGCGCACAAATTTATGATAAATTATTACATGAAGGTGTTATTACTCGCCCTATAGCAAATTATCAGATGCATGAATATTTAAGAATATCTGTGGGTACTATGGCAGAAAATGAACGTGTTTTTCAAGCCCTTAAAAAAATTTTGGCCTAAGCGCTTTTATGTACAATGATTATGATTAAAAATAACTCGATAAAAATTAATCATCTGACCATTATAGGCGTTGGACTTATCGGTGGTTCGTTTGCCCGAGCTGTACGCAAAGCCAATCTGGTTGAGCATATAACTGGCTGTGGTCGAAATTCTAAAAATCTTGAAACAGCAGTTGAACTGGGTGTGATTGATGACTTTTCTACGGAAATTTCGACCGCGGTGAAACATGCAGATTTAATTTTTATTGCAACTCCAGTGGGCAGTTTTGAGGAAATATTGCGGCAAATTAAACAATCAATGCAAGCTGATGCCATTATCACTGATGCCGGCAGTACAAAAATGAGTGTTATTAATGCGGCTCAATCTGTTTTTGGTTCCTTACCAGAAAACTTTGTCCCAGGCCATCCTATTGCCGGCACTGAAAACAGTGGTGTCGAAGCATCTTTTGCGGAACTCTACCAGCAACATCGAGTCATTCTGACACCACTGAAAGAGACAAATCTTGCAGCTGTTGAGCTGGTTTCTCAACTTTGGGCAGCAGCAGGGGCTGATGTCATCCAGATGGAGGCGAAACATCATGATCTGGTTTTAGCCGCGACCAGTCATCTACCACATCTTCTGGCGTTTTCTCTGGTGAATACTCTCACTACTTTGGATGAAAAACAGGAAATTTTTGAAAATGCAGCAGGTGGCTTTCGTGATTTTACCCGCATTGCTTCCAGTGATCCTTCCATGTGGCAGGATATCTGTCTGGCTAATAAGGATGCACTACTCGAACACCTTAAACATTTTAGTCAGGATTTAAATGATCTGCGAACTGCACTGGAAAATAGTGATGCGGACTATTTAAAAGAAGTCTTTGTTCGGGCGAAGCAAAGTAGAGATGATTTTATTAAAAAAAATACTTCTGAATAACCCCCTTGATAAAGAGCTGATCTTGCAATGAATTCCGATTTACCACTTTCAATACAAATAAACCCAAAGCAATTAAACTCTTTTTGTAATAAAATTATATCTCGTTCACGTAATACAGCCAATATTCATGAAGCTTTAATTGTTCTTGAGGCTTTTATCAGTTCACATTCTAAAGATTCCCATGGTTCAGATAATTACAAAGACATTCAATCTGCTTTAAAAGTTCATTCTGAAAAAACACGAGTTCAGCTGATGAGTGAAAAAACAAAACAGCTCGAGAAGGGTTTAATTTTGAACAATATTTCTATTTTGAGCGATGTTTATAATTCACTTTCCAGAAATGGTTTTTATCAGATCCTGACTCATGCAACCAATCAAATCGATCCTTCCAAAATCCCTGCAATTGCAGAATGGGTTATTGCATGGGCAGATAGTTCTAAACGGAAGGCAGAAAAAGCCAGCGGGTATCCAGATGCACTTGATTTTAAAAAAGCAAATATTAATATTCAATACTATCAGACTATGACTGATATTGCTTATTTTTTTAATAATACTTATAAATAACACTTCTTAAATAATATGTTAAATATCAATAAAATAGAATCTATAGTTAAAGTGGCTTCAAGAGATGTTTTGTTGCCATACTACACAAAAGTTAAGGCCCAAAAAAAACCAGATGGCTCCTTAATTACTCAGGCAGATATTGAGGTTCAGAACTATATACAACTTGAACTAAAAAAACATTTTCCTGATTACGGATTTTTTGCCGAAGAGTTACCTGAAGATGAACTGGGCACTTTTTTTTCACAACACTATTCCGGTTATTGGTGTCTGGATCCCATTGATGGAACCAGTAATTTTGCTTCGACAATTCCCTATTTTTCTATATCATTAGCTTTAATTATTAATGCTAAAACTGTTTTTGGTCTTATCTATGATCCCATGAGGGATGAGTGTTTCACAGCGGTTAAGGGGGAGGGTACCAGGCTCAATGGTCAGCTTATCAGCCCTTCAAATGCTCCTCTGAATTTAAATGAATGTATGGCTATCGTTGATTTTAAAAGACTATCAACTGAGCTCTCAGTTAAACTGGTTACTGAGCCCCCTTATCGTTCCCAACGAAGTTTTGGCTCAGTAGCACTTGACTGGTGTTGGCTTGCTGCTGGCAGGGGGCATATTTATCTTCATGGTAAACAAATGCTATGGGATTATGCAGCAGGTTTATTAATTGCTGAGGAATCTGGATGCGTGGCCGAAACATTGGAAGGCACTCCTATTTTTGAACAATCTCTTGTGCCAAGAAAGATCATTGCTAGCAACAACAAAATCTTACAAAAACAATGGGTTGAATATGTAAGTTAAAGTTAATTATTTTTGGTCGTCAATATATAGCTTGAACTTAGTTTTTATTTTTGTACACTATAGCTTTTTAAAGTTAACAGAATTCAGTCGTTAGGATCATTATGTCATACGAACAAGCCATTACTTTTATCGCTCAACCAGGGGGGTGTCTTACTGGACAAATTCGTGTGCCGGGTGATAAGTCTATTTCACATCGTTCTATTATGCTGGGTTCCCTCAGTGAAGGCACAATGATAATCTCTGGCTTTTTACAGGGTGAAGACTCTTTGGCGACATTAAAAGCATTTAGGTCGATGGGTGTACAAATAACTGGCCCGGATGAAAAAGGTCAGGTTACTATCCATGGAGTAGGGATGCACGGACTAAAAAAACCAGAAAAAGCTCTTGATCTGGGTAATTCTGGCACGTCTATGCGCCTCTTAACCGGGTTATTATCTTCTCAGGGTTTTGATGTAACTTTATCAGGTGATCACTCATTATCATCCAGGCCCATGAAGCGTGTGACGGATCCAGTGATTCAAATGGGAGCAAATATTAACTCTGATGAAAAAGGTACTGCGCCATTGATTATTCATAGTGATACCAGTACTCAGCTAGCCGGGATTGACTATACACTGCCTATGGCTAGCGCTCAGGTCAAGTCCTGTGTACTTCTGGCCGGCCTTTATGCTCAGGGTGAAACCTGTGTAACGGAGCCTGCACCGACACGGGATCACACTGAACGTATGTTACAGGGCCTGGGCTACCAACTTGAAGTGACTCGTCTTGATGAACAACGCAGTAAGATATGTCTGCAGGGAGACGGTAAACTAACAGCATGTGATATAGATGTACCATCAGATATTTCATCGGCTGCTTTTTTTATGGTGGGTGCATGTATTGCAGAGGGATCCGATATTAGCCTGAATCATGTTGGCATTAATCCGACTCGAACTGGTATTATTAATATACTCAGGCAAATGGGAGCCGATATCACTTTGTCTAATGAAAAAGAGGTCGGCGGTGAGCCGGTTGCTGATATACGGATACGCTATGCCCAATTAAATGGTATTCATATTCCTGAGGATCAGGTACCCCTGGCCATTGATGAGTTTCCTGCAATTTCTATTGCGGCAGCTTGTGCCAGAGGGCAAACAATACTTACGGGCGCTGAAGAACTAAGAGTAAAGGAAAGTGACAGAATTCAGGCTATGATAGATGGCCTGCAAATTCTGGGCATTGATTGTGAAGGTACAGAAGATGGTATGATTATTAATGGTGGTGAGTTTGGCTCCGGCACGGTTGATAGTCTTGGTGACCACCGTATTGCTATGTCTTTTGCAATGGCTGCTTTAACTGCAAAAGGTGATATTACTATTAAAGACTGCGCGAATGTCAATACCTCTTTCCCAGATTTTATTTCACTGGCTCAGTCAACGGGTTTAAAGGTTTCTTCATGACACAAGAAATTAAAACGGAACCTGAGGCTATACCCGTTATTACTATTGACGGCCCTGGTGGCGTTGGTAAAGGAACAATTTCAGCACTTTTAGCTGCTAAATTAGGTTGGCATTACTTAGACAGCGGTGCACTTTATCGACTGACAGGACTTGCTTGTGTACAAAATAACATTGCTTTTGATGCTACCGTTCAAGTGGCAAATATCGCAGAGGATCTGCAGGTAGAATTTTTGCCCACTGGCGGTATTCTTTTGGATGGTGTTGATGTTGAAGCACTTATTCGAACCGAAATCGCTGGAAATAATGCCTCTAAAGTGGCGGCAATTCCTGAGGTTCGTGAGGCTTTATTCAAACGTCAAAAAGCTTTTTTGCAAACACCAGGTCTTATTGCTGATGGACGTGATATGGGGACGACAATTTTTCCTGCGGCTTCGTTGAAAATATTTTTAATCGCATCGGCTGATGAAAGAGCAAAAAGACGCTATAAGCAGTTGATAGAGAAAGGAAATAATGTTAAACTCGCCGACCTTGTTGTTGAAATACAAGAACGTGATGAACGTGATATAAATCGCAGTGCGTCACCCCTGGTAGCAGCACAAGATGCAAAAATTATCGATACTTCAACACTATCGATTAATGAAGTTTTTCAGAAGGTGGAAAGACTTTATAAAAGACTTTAAAATGCAATATTTTTTAAAAAATTATGACCGGTCGACCTAAGGATAATATTAAAAATGACAAAATCTGAGTTGATTGAAGCGCTAGCTCAAAAACAGTCTCAACTGGCTTACAAAGATGTAGAACTTGCAGTCAAATCAATGCTTGATCTCATGGCTCAAACACTCGCAACAGGTGAGAGGATTGAAATTCGAGGCTTTGGTAGTTTTTCATTACATTACCGTCCTCCGAGAACTGGCCGTAACCCTAAAACTGGAGATGCAGTGACTCTGGCATCCAAATACGTACCACATTTTAAACCAGGTAAAGAACTAAGAGAGCGGGTGAACAAAACTCGTAATAAAGAGATTTTTTAATCTACTCTTTGATATAAGAATAAACGAGTCGGTAACTAAAAATGAAACGATTATTAAGCATTTTAATTTTACTTGTGTTTATGGCTTTTGGCGTTGCGATTGCAATTGTTAATGCCGAGGAAGTCGTTTTTAATTACTACTATGGCAGTATTACGCAACCACTTTCAATTTTATTAGTGGCTGCAATTATGATTGGAGCCCTACTTGCTACGTTGATTAATAGTATGGTGATCTTAGGCTTACGACACCAGGTTCGACGTACTCAGCGACAGCTTAAAAAATCAGAAGAAACATCGGTGACTCTTATTGAAGCACCTGATAAACTCAAATAAATACAGTAATTGGGCATCTAACTGGCTATTCTGCTGAAGTGGATTTTTTATATCAATTACTGATTTTCAGGTTACATGATGGACAATGCACCACTGTTAATTGTATTACCATTTATTGTTATTGCTTTTATCCTTGGTGTATTTCTTGGCCGAAACACTAATAGAAATAACACTGAAAAAAAATCAAATAGTCCACTTTACTCTCTTAGCTCTGACTACTTTAAAGGTCTTAATTTTCTTCTGAATGAACAGACTGATAAAGCCATTGACGTTTTTGTCGGCATGTTGGAAGTGGGTGAAGAAACGGTTGATACGCATATTTCATTGGGTAACCTGTACCGCCAGCGCGGCGAGGTTGAACAGGCCATAAAAATTCATCAGAATGTCATTGCCAAACCCTCCCTTAGTTTAAACAAAAGAAATGATGCTTTATATGAACTTGCCCGAGACTTTATGCATGCTGGTTTATTAGATAGAGCAGAAAATCTGTTTCAGGAACTGATTCAAAAACAGTCTCACGTTCCTTCTGCGATGAATTTATTGTTATCTATTTATCAACAGGAGCATGACTGGGAAGACGCTATTCTCATAGCAAAAAAACTGGAATCAGCATCTAATAAATCCTATGCTCAACAGGTTGCTCATTTTTATTGTGAGTTAGCCTTGATTGATTATAAAGCTGGCCATTCAAAAGGTGCTTTAAAACTGGTTAAAAAAGCGCTCGGAACTGATAAAAATTCAGTCCGTTCCAGTATTTTAGAAGGTGAAATCAATCAAAGTCTGAGTAATTATAAAGCAGCAACAAGAGCCTACAGGCGAGTAGAACAACAGGATCCTTTAATGGTTTCAGAAGTTCTTGAATCTCTCTTGTTTTGCTATAAAGAACTGAACAATCATAAAGAAATAAAAACCTATTTAGAACATGTTTTAAATAAATATGGCGGCATTACTTCGGTATTACTGTACGCTCAGCAAATTCAGCATACAAAAGATGATAAATCTGCTGCACTTTTTATTGTTGATTCTCTTAGAAAAAAACCTTCAATACGTGGTTTAAGTTCATTGATTGATATCAGTCTGGATTTTACTAAGGGTACAGCTCATGATAATCTTCTCATTTTGCAGGAAATTACCACTAAATTACTGGAAAACAAGCCTGTTTATCAATGCACACAATGTGGTTTTAATGGTAAATCAATGTATTGGCATTGCCCTGGCTGTAAATCCTGGAGTTCTGTTAAACCGATTCAGGGAATTGAAGGGGAGTAGTTAGTATCCTGAACTTTCGCTGATGACTTTGAATAACGCCTCTATTACTATATTTTATTAAAAATCTGGAATTTATATGATGTACGCTCAAGAACCAAGAGTTATTATTGCTCTGGACTTTAAAGATGAACTATCGACTCTCTTACTTGTCGATCAGCTTCAGCCGGATCTTTGCCGTTTGAAAGTGGGTAAAGAATTATTTGTCCGTTGTGGCCCTTCTTTAGTCAATAAATTAATAAATAAAGGTTTTGATGTCTTTCTTGATTTAAAATTTCATGATATCCCGAATACTGTTGCAGCAGCCTGTCAGGCTGCTGCAGACATGGGCGTATGGATGGTAAATGTCCATGCTTCAGGTGGTAGAAAAATGATGGAATATGCTCGTGAAGCCATTGATAAAAGTGATCACAAGCCACTTTTAATTGGTGTGACTGTTTTGACCAGTTTATCTCGACTGGATATTGCAGAAGTCGGGCTGGATATTGAACCTGCAATTCAAGTATCACGACTAGCTGAATTAGCCAGAGATTCCGGTCTTGATGGTGTTGTATGTTCACCACTTGAAGTGAGTAATTTAAAGCAGCAACTGGGGCAGGAATTTTGTCTGGTGACTCCTGGAGTCAGACCGGCAGGAGCAGCTATTGGTGATCAGCAACGAGTCATGACTCCATCCGAAGCTTTATCTGCGGGCTCTGACTATCTGGTCATTGGGCGCCCTATAACAGCGAGTTCTAATCCTATACAAGCATTAAATGATATTATCTCTGAATGCTGAATAAATTAATATTTATTATTTAATCCCAGATCATTTATTTGCTTTTAATATAAAATTTTAACAACAAATAGTTAAACCAACAAATAATTAATAAAACTAACAACCCAATGATTAAGAAAATTTTACCAGAAAAACAGTTTGATTCTCACACAAATCACCAGCAGTTCTTTATGCGATATACTCTGGCCGTTCTGGTTGATTTGACTGTTCTAAATCTCTTTGATGAATTTTGGAGTCATGTCCTGATTGACTCATTTCTCATTTCTTTATTTGCTGCCATCTTGTTACAGATATTATTGCAGTTAACAATTATCATTGAGCATCGTATTGCCAATTATTTTAAATCCAAATCAGGCATAAAAGCTAAAGTCTTAAGGGTATTATCAACCTGGGCAGTACTTTTTATTTCTAAACTCATTATTCTTGAAGCAATAAATATTAGCTTTGGTGACCAGGTCTTATTTACCGGGCCAGTTCATGGACTTGTGGTATTTATTGTTGTTGTAATTACTATTTTAATAGCTGAATATATTATTACACGTATCTATAAATCTCTGGCTTAAATAAAATAGACTACCTGTTAAACGTTCATGCTCAAATCAGCAGGTGTCCAGCTAATACCTTCCTCTGAGGCAGAAGGGCATTTATGGTGTAAGATTTGTTCAACTTTAGCTACTTGCCCTTTAGGTACGTCGACCATTAATAAAATTTCATTGTGCTGGAATGCGGCATGAAAGCCACTTAAATGTATGGTCGGTTTGGTGAGGTAATAGTAACCTGTTGAATAAGTGGCTATCATTACCACCAGTGCTGCTGCGGCAAGTAAATAACTGGCCGAAATCACAGATAAAGCCAGAATAATCAGGGCGGTAAAAAAAGTGCCTAGATTGAATCCCCACAAAGTATCTTCTATCTTTGCATGCATATCACGACGCTGATTGGGTGCAGAGGCAGGTAGTCCTTCCAGATTGACTCCCGGCCTGGACAGTGAATGCATTTGTCTGGTGCTAATATTTTCTCGAACGAGATCCTGAACTGCTTTCTTAGTGTCTTCCTTATTGGGAAAGAGAAAAAATAAACGGCGATACATGATGATTTCTCCTGTCAGTGAGGACAAAATCTAAATAAACTGAAATCTTATTATTTTAAATTAATATGCTCTGCTATTTTGTCCATTACTTTGGCTAATTTAAAGTCCTTCTTTGTAATTCCGCCAGCCTCATGGGTTGTTAAGTTTACCACGACTTTTTTATACACATTGAGCCATTCAGGATGATGATTTTCTCGTTCAGCAATCAGGGCAACTTGTGTCATAAATCCAAATGCAGCAACAAAGTTATTGAATATAAATTCACAATGAAGCTTATTATCATTCATAGACCATTGCTGATTTTCTGAAATGAATTCAAGCAATTCATCTTTGCTAACTTTTAAATTATCCATTTGATGCTGTTTAATTCAGGAGTTAACCTGCATCAATTCCTTCATCAATATTATTGCCGACATCATGGCTAAAATCTTTACCTGGACATTCAACAGGAATATCTTCATAAATTTGTCGATTTTCTTCATTTTCAAAGTAAATCGTCAGATCATTGTATTGAGTGCCTTCTATAAGATAGGGTTTTCCCGTCAGGTCGTTGACCTCATGTAAGGAAATTGGATCAGTTGTGCTTAATCTGTGTTGCATCATGACAGTTTCTCCTATAACAACTATAAAAGTTCGTCTTCATAACAAACATAGAATAACCAAGCAAAGAAGTCAAGTAATTTAACAGGGTGTTTTTATGATTTTTTTAATTACAAAAAAACTTTATCCCTATGTTTCATAAGTAAATCACTTATGTTTATTTGTTTATATTGTTAAAAATACATTTACTTGACTAAAATGCTAGGTTATTATTGACATTTAAAATACTAATTAATTACATTGAGGAATATGTATCAATGCAGGAAATGAGCCCACAACAAGTTCATGAATATTTATCAGTGAACAGCAACACACCATTGTTACTCGATGTCCGAGAAAATTGGGAATATGAGATTTGCCATATTAAAGGTTCTGAGCTTGTACCGATGCAGACAATTCCAAACCAATTGGACAGACTGGATCCAAATCAGGAAATTATCGTTATATGTCATCATGGTATTCGCAGCCGAATGGTAGGAAATTTTCTGGAGCAGGCTCAGTTTAAAAATGTTTGCAATCTTACTGGAGGTGTTGCTGCATGGGCACGATTTGTTGATTCTGACATGCCGACTTATTAATTATTAGTATCAGCATAATTTATTTATAAAGAATTCCACTAACTACCCTCAGTATTGTTTGTTGATAACAATAGAAACAGGCTTATCCAGCTTTTGCCATTCTAATATAGCTGACTGTCCAATGAGATCGCCGGGTTGAGTTATGGCATTACCACTGGCAGATATGCGTGCCAGAAAAACGACTTCAGGGAATTTTTTTAATGACATTTGCGGCATCATTGCCATGCTGGCATCTAATTGTGTTACAAGGGGAAGATCGCCTGCCTTTAATTTAACAATTGCTAAAGGCATCCGTGGGCCTTTAGCTGCTCGCGCATAAACAAAAAGAGTATGTTCCGGGTTTAAGCTATTTTTTAAAGCTGGCTCCACACTGACAGAGAGTTCTACACTGTTGTTTACGGCATCATTAGAAAAAGCCGAGATAGATAGACTTAGGGAAAGAATAACACTATAAAGCAATATTGTTGTCATTTTTGTTAAATAATTGGGCAGTGATTTATTCATAAAACTTTATATTTCCATTTTTGTATGTGGATTTATATTGCTAATAAGACTAATTTTGGCGAGGTACGTAAGAGACCCAGCGAGCACCTTCAACAATTTTTTGCACATTATTCATATCAGTTATAGTCACGCTATGATCACCATTTACAATGACACTGACAATACCATCATCATTGTTAGTAATTTTTGTTCCATCTTCAAGATCACATCCCCAAACTTGAATGGAGCGTTTTTTTCCTTTTCTGGCCATTATATAATTCCTGTTAATAGTTGGTAAAATAATACCTTAGTAAATAGGTTGGTTATTATGATAGTTATCTTGAGATTTTTTGTCAACTAATTTCTAATAATCATTATGAGTATTGATTTTTCTATATTAATCCATATATTTAATTTTCAACTAAATTGAATTTAAACAATTATGAATAGTGATACTAAATTGTGTCCTTTTTCCAAGCCTGTTATTGGAAAATGGTGTGCCTGTAAATATGCTCGACTAACGGATCGATGTGCGGGTAAAATGGATTGTCAAAATCCGGATAATCACCTGGATACTTGTCATCAATTAGTGGCACAATTAGAAAATAATGCTCGTTTTATTTTAGGGGTAAGTAATAAGGATCAGCCATTAACTCATCAACAATATATGAAAATTAAATGTGGCGGCATGGAGGGAATGCACCGGGTTTTAAAGCTGGAAACAAACGAACTGCCATTAGTGACTAAAATTTCAGAATATACTATAAAGCAATATGGTTCTCTTGAAGATTTTCCTTACGGTGAGATTGTGCGGGATATTGCCAATTTTAGTCATAGAAAATCGGTAAAAAAAAATAAATCATCCTGATAAATTACTCTACAGGCTTTTTGTTTTGCAACAGGACAAAAGGTTAATGCATATTACTTTTAAAATTTAATCGGGTCTGATCCTTTGAGCAGACTCTATTCCTTCCAGACTCTTTAGCCTCATACAGCAAGGAATCTGCCTGATCGAAAAGTTCATGGATATCAGTATCATAATTGACAAATGTCGTCAGTACGCCGATGCTGATAGTAATTTTTAGTTTAGAAAAATCAGTATTCTCTACTTTCTGTCTAAATTTTTCTGCGATGCTTATCGTTTGTTCATAGGTGGTGTCATAGAGCACTACAATAAATTCCTCACCGCCATAGCGTGCACTAAAATCCTCTGCACGAAAATTATTTAATATAATTTCACCCACGTGTGCGAGGACTTCATCACCAACAATATGACCATGTTTATCATTAACCTCTTTAAAATGATCAATGTCGAAGAACAAAATTCCAAGGGGTTTTTTATGGCGTATAGCAGCACTACAAAGCTTGGGCAAAAGAGTTTCCATTGCATGACGATTATGTAAGCCAGTCAGGTGATCCTGCATGGCTTGTTTATATAATTGCTCTTGCTGAGATTCCACCTGATCAAATAGATGTTTAGTCATGATGAGATTTTTGACACGCACTAATAACTCTTCTTTGACATAGGGTTTGACAATATAATCATTGGCACCTGAGCGAAGTAATTCTACCCGCCTGGATGTATCATCAAGTCCTGAGACTGCAAGTATGGGCATTTTGTAGTTTTCTGGAGTAATTTCTCTTATTGCCCGAACAAAACCCAGACCATCTAACTGCCCCTCAAGTACAACATCTGTAATGACCATATCATAATCATTATGCTTTTCCTGATAGGCAATAAATGCTTCATCGGCACTATAATAATGATCGAAAGTAATTTTGGCTTCTTTGAGATCACGCATGGTTAATGCAGCTGCAGTTTGGCTGTCCTCAATATATAGTATATGAGCATTGATGGTACAGGTACGCCGTTTTAGTAATGACTGAATTTTATTTGAAAGTTGTTTAAAACTACTACGATCAAATATTTCAGTAATGCCGGCATTGTAAGCTTCATGGGTAGATAAATTATTATTTGAAGAGGCAATGAGCAATATAGGGATTTCACGATATTTGGCAATTTGGCGAATAGAGCGAGCTAACTCAATGCCGTTTTGTTGTTGTTCCAGCTGGCAGGCAGTACAGACTAAATCAATATCTTCCTCAACAAGACGTTCTAAAGCATTTTCATAATTATGTGCCAGTGAAACAATAGCTCCCTCACCTGAGAATATGCGTGACAATACGGTTTGTTGGAGTCTTGAACGCTCGACTATTAAAACTTTCATTAAATCAATGCCTTTTTAACAATAATTAGAGTTTAGACTGCTTTTTAACAAAAAACTGTTAAGGGAGTGACAGTTGAGTTAAAAAATTGATTAATTAATAAAAAACAGGCTCAGTGATGGTACATAGGTAATGATTAAAACACAAACAAGCAGGAGCAGCATCATAATGATAGTTGAACGATAAATATCAAAAATAGATTTTTTGAATCGATAGCTGGCAATAAACAAATTCATGCCAACAGGGGGGGTTAAGTAACCTAACTGCATATTAGCAAGAAATATGATCCCAAGATGTACCGGGTGAACACCAAAACTAATTGCCACCGGGACAATTAAGGGGGAGATGATGACAATGGCAGAAAAAATATCAAGAATTGCACCTAATATAAGCAGAAAAATGTTTAATAATAGCAAGAAAGTAATTTGACTATCGATATGGTTCTTTATCCATTCAAATAATAAGATTGGAACCTCTGCATCAATAAGATAATTTGTCATTGCTAAAGCACTTGCCAGGATTAAAAGTATGCCCCCAATCATTGTCATTGAGTTTTGAATGACTTTAGGTAATTGGGTGAGACTGACCTCTTTATAGATAAATACTTCTACAATGATAATGTAGAGTGCTGTGACCGCTGCAGCTTCTGATACGGCAAACACGCCGGAAAAAATACCGCCAAGGACAATAAAGGGGAGTGGGAGTTCCCAAACTGATTCACGCAACGCGGATAGTAATTCTTTATTGCTATACTCTTTTCGTACTACGGGTTGATGCCTTACTTGCCAGATACTCCAGACAAATAAAGTAATTATCATAAGCAGTGTTGGTAAAATGCCAGCTAAGAAAACCTCTTCAATACTGATACTCTGCTCAAGATCCAGTTGCTGTACTATGACAACGTATAAGATAAGCGGTAAAGAGGGTGGCAATAGTAATCCCAGACTACCTGAAGTTGTGATTAAGCCTAAAGAAAATTTCTCTGAATAGCCTGATTCTTTTAATGCAGGATAAAGCAGTGCTCCCAGAGCGACAATAGTGACACCAGTAGCGCCTGTAAATGCTGTAAATAGTGCACTTGCAATGAGTGTTACTAAAACCAGTTGAGAAGGGATCCAGCCCAATAATGCACTGGATAGCCTGACCAGGCGGTGTGAGGTGTTACTTGCACTCATTAAAAAACCGGTAAAAGTAAATAAAGGTAAAGCCAATAACAGGGGAGTGTTCGTTATTCGGTACAGTTCAATAGGAATAACGGTTAAATCAATTTCCTGATAAGTAAAACCAATGATTGATACCGACAAAATTAAAGTAAATAGCGGGGCACCAAACCAGGCCAGAATAAATAAGGTGACTATAATAAAAAAAAGCATTAAATGGACCTGCTCATATATTATCCATCTCCATTAATCCAGAGATGGCTGATCGTTCACATTCTGATCAGCAATCAGCAGAATGACTAAAGTGAAATATCGTAACCCCATAATAGCAAAGCCAAGAGGAATAATACTGACGCTGAGCCAAACAGGTATGGAAGCAAAAGCAATGCTTGCATATTCGTATTCCATAATGACCAGGCTAATGCCGTACCAGGCAACAATGAAACAAATTATGCATGTAAACAAATGAACAATAGCTTTGACAAATCTAAGACTGTTACCCCTGAGGTATTTTAATCCGAGATTCATATTGATATGATTATTAGTGCGGCTGGCAAAAATTGCACCCATTAAGCCAATCCAGAGTACTGCAATTCTTAGAAAAGTATCTGCCCACAAAATACCAGAATCAAAAAAATTCCTGAGAAAAATCTGTAGTACTGCAATGGCTAAAATAAGTAAAAAAGTCGAGACTAAAAGTATTGCTTCAAATTGCAGCAAACTATCACGTAATTTTTTTAAAAAATTAATCATTTAATTATTGGTTCTGGCGATATTCTTTTAATAATTTTTTAACCTGAGACACTAACTTAGAGTCTAGTTGGCCTGAATTAACCATGTTTTTATTGGCATTATCTGCGAGTCCCTGCCATTTTTTATAGTCCTCAGAAGAAGGCTGAATGAACTTAATTCCTGATTTTTTAAGAACTTCGAGTGCCTCAATATTATTCTTCTGATTGGTGACTTCAATTGCATCAAAGGCTTTTCTCATAACTTCACGAACAATTTTCTGATCGGCAGGTTTTATTTTTTTAAAGGCTTTTGCATTGACTGCCAATATGCCTAATGAATAGAGTAATGGCATATCATTGACATACTTTATCTGTGTATACCATTGTAATGCGATAGCTCCAATGGGTGACATTGCCACCGTGTCAATTAATCCTGTCTGCAATCCAGCAAGTACATCGCCATAAGGTAAAGGAATTGGAGTGACACCAAAAGATTGCAGTGTTTCCTGAGAGAGTTTGTCATTACTGGGAGCCCAGACTTTCTGTTGTCTTAGTTTTTTTATACTGCTGATATCTTCCTTAGAAGACATTGAATAAGCAAAGCCTGACTCTGCCATGCCTAAGATAACAAAGCCGCCTTTTTCAAAGCCCTGTTTAATGGTGGGATCTATATGCTGACGCACGTGATTAATTTCGCCCTGATTTTTATAAGTCAGCAGCAAGCTGTATATTCGATAATCCTGGTTCGCTTTAACCAGACTGCCACCAGCCAGAGCTCCTCCATGGAGTTGTCCAATTCTAATTTTACGCAAAACAGCCTGATCATCACCCATAACACCACCGGGGTAGAATTTAAATTTGACCCTGCCATTGGTTTTTTGTTTAATTTCTTTGGCTCCAGCACGCATTGTCTGCATCCAGTCTGAGCCATCAGGAGACAAGGAAGCGATTTTAAATGTTTTTGCGTTAACCGGGCTGATAGTGAATAAAATGAGAAAAAAAAGTAAAAAAAGACGAGATAAATGGGTGATCATATTTATTCCATATTAAAAAGCTTGGGCATGAATTTTACATTATAACTTAAGCAATTAAAAATAGTCATGAGATGAGGCAAGAAGTTGCTGAGCTTTTTCCTGAGCTAAAATATTCATAAGGGTTAGATTTTCAGAATAAGGATCGGCTGCAATGACTTCTTTTAATAATTTATCGTGTAACTCCTGATTAAACATGAGCCGGGCATATTTTTCAGCATAAAGAACCTTTGCGCTCAGATCATGCCCTCTGGTGATTTCAATGGCACGTTTGAAGTGCTTCTGACCAACATCAGGTTTACCTCCAAGTGCTGGTGGTAACAGAGTATTAAGCACACCAAGATATAATTGAGCCTGTCCATTTTTCCAGGAATCATCGATTTCTACGATCGTAGACATGATTAAAGTGACCTTTGGTAAATCTGAAATAGCGCTCATACTGCTGCTATTAGCCTTAATCCAGCCAGCCCAGGCCGTACCAAAAATATACCAGGATGATAGGTTATTTTTATTTATTTGATTAGCATAGCTGGAAAAAATATCGAAGTTCTGTTTTCGGATCTGACACAATTCTTTATCTGAGATACAGAGTGCCCGCTCAGCATAACCCAGGGCTTTTTCTGACATTCGTTTAGCTCGAACAGGATCAGAAACAAAAATGCTGGCATAAGCACCATACAGACCTGCTCCAGACTGAAGCAGATCTGGATTATCTGGAGAATCAACAAGAAAACTGTCCATTAAAAGTAAATAAGCAGGCGCGCCATCGGAAACTGTTTTTGGATCATCTGAGTTTAAAATAGTATAAGAAAGATTGCTGGCCATTTTATTAGCTGCAGATGAAATAATTGATGAGCAAGAACTCATTGTTAAAACAATAAAAAAAGCCAGTGATATGTTGAAAAGGTGTTTATAAGAGTTTAGTTTCATAACAAAATTATAGGTAATGGTTAATAAAAATACAAATATATCCAGCGGCTTATGATTGCTTCTCAATTTCCGTGACAGAGGGAAGATAGACCTGGATATCTCTGAGACAATGAACCTGACAAGCCAAACGCCAGCCTTGTTCAATCTGCGATTCATTTAGGATCAATTTTTCCTCTTCAACTGGTTTGTTGCAGTGATCCTGTTGCGAAAGTATTTTGATTCGGCAACGTCCGCAAATTGCTTTACCACCGCATTTAGAGTGAGTGACTACACTATGTAATAACATATTGTTCAGTAGTGTTTTCCCTCTAATTAATGGAAAGGTCTGTCCTGAAAGCGACTCACTATCATCAAAAAAGGTAATTGCATAGGTTTTCATTCAGATTGGCTGACTCGAAGCAATAATAATGACCTTGAGTTCCTGGCCTGGTTGAAGGTATTGTTGTACATCCAGCTGATTCCAGCGTTTCAGATCATTAATACTGACTTTAAATTGTTTTGAAATTGTATAGAGAGAGTCACCTGATTTAACTTTATATTTAATGACATCTTTCTGAGTGCTTTTCATGGAACTGCTGCTTGCTGTTGAGCTTTGCTGTACAGCCTGGTTTGAAATGCTTAGCTCTTGTCCAATAGAAAGAGTATCACCAGAGGACAGGTGATTCATTGCAGCCAAATTTTTGTGAGAAAGATTGAATTTTTTTGCAATTTTCCAAAAAGAATCCCCCGGGCGTACTTTATAGATTTTTTGTTTATTTACATGTTTTTTCTTTGATGATGTTTTAGCAAGTACAGGTATGTTGTTCGCATCGCCCGATGGTACCATTAAGTATTTACCAGCCCGAATACGAGTGCTTTTTAAATGGTTTGATTTTTTTAATGCCGCAACAGATATTTTATATTTATGAGCAATTACGCTCAGGCTTTCACCAGAACGTATTTTATGTCGATGCCATTGAAGCCGATCTTCTTTATCCAGTAATGCCAGTTGTTTTTCAAACTTCTCTACCTGATTGATGGGTAAAAATAGTTGGTGTGGGCCATCGGGATCAGTTGCCCATTGTTTAAACGCCGGATTGTAGTTGCGTATTTCCTTAAGACTGAGATCTGTCATTTTTGCAGCTACTGACAGATCAATTTGAGAACCTGTCTGAACCAGCATCAAATGAGGTGTGTTTTTTATAGGTGTCAAGTTGACACCAAGTGCCTGTTTATTTTGCACGATTTGAGATATGGCTAACAGCTTGGGGATGTATTTATAAGTTTCTTTAGGTAATGACAATGACCAATAATCAATGGCCTTGCCTTTTTTAAGGTTCTTTTTTATTGCTTTATTAATATTCCCTGCGCCTGCATTATAAGCGGCCAGAGCAAGCAGCCAATCACCCTTATAATATTTATTGAGTTGCTGTAGATAAGTTAAAGCGGCCAGCGTTGAATGATACACATCTCTGCGTCCGTCATACCACCAGTTTTGTTTAAGACCAAAAGAGCGGCCTGTTGCAGGCACAAATTGCCACAAACCAGAAGCTTTCATGTTTGAGTAAGCACGGGGTCTAAAACTACTTTCTATTATAGGCAGTAGTGCAATCTCTCCCGGCATATTACGCTTATTAACTTCTTCAGTAATAAAATACAGGAAAGGAGCTGCGCGTTTAGAGACATCCTTCAGGTGTTTTTTGTGCTTTAAAAACCATTTTTTCTGGGTATCTATGCGCTTATTTTGTATATCAGAAAGCTGATAGAGTTCAGGCAAACGCAGCCAGACATCACCTGTATCGGATTTGCTTTTTTTTGTTTCATCTGTGTGTGCTAAGTTATCTGTGGATAAAATGATGGGCGCATCTTCAGCCTGTTTACCTTCTATTTCAGCATTGATATCGCTGAGATAGTCAGGTTCTTTTTTAACTGAGACCGTTTCTGAATTGTTATTAAGGGAAGCCTTATCGAGTGAACTGCATCCACTGATAAAAATCAGGCTAAAAAAAATTAAAAATAAATATTTTATCGTCATAATAGGGTGTTATAAGTTACCAATAGAAGTTAAAGATAATTAGTCGAGTGTATCTTTCCAATACCGTACCACTTTAAAGACTTCAGCAGGAGTCTTAAGTGCTTGTTTAGAAAAGTTTTCAGCCGCAGATTTGACAGAGTCTTGATCAAAGCGTAAAAAAGGGTTTGTTTGTAATTCAAGTTCAAGGGTTGAAGGAACTGTTGCCTCATTGTTTGAACGCATTTTAGAGGTATCCAGTATCCGCTGAGCTAATTTTTTATTTCCGGGTTCAGCTATTTTAGCAAAATTCAGATTATCCTGTGTATACTCATGAGCACAGAAGATTAGAGTTTTAGCATCCAGATTAAGTAATTTGGACAATGAATTATGCATTTGTTTGGCTGTACCTTCAAAAATACGCCCACAACCCCCGGCAAATAATGTATCGCCGATAAATAAGTTTAGATGCCCCAAATAAGCAATATGTCCAATGGTATGACCAGGTACGTCGAGAATTTCATAAGATAACCCCATTGAGTCAATGGAAATTGTTTGCTTGTCAGATAAAGCATGGGTTAAATGGGGTATTGGTTCATTTTTGGGCCCATAAACAGGAATATCATATTTATTAAGCAGTTGATTGATACCACCCGTATGATCACCATGATGATGTGTTATAAAGATAGCCTGAGGAAGGTATTGATTACTTTCTATTGCATCAATAACGGGCTCAGCATCACCGGGATCAACAATAATAATCTGTTTCTCAGCCTGTTTTTCTGCAACACCATGAATAAACCAGATATAATTATCATCAAAGGCTGGTATTCTTGAAATAGCAGGGCTAACATCATCCTGATTATTGTGTAATATTTTTTGAACCTTATTCATAGAGGCTGATTATGACATAAATTTGTTATAAAAATGAATATAATCAGAGCCAGATCCTAAATACATCTGAAATAAATCCTAAATACAAATGAATAAACCAAAAAAATTCTTCACTTCTCTCAATAAGAAAAAAAATAAAGACGAAACCAGCCTTATTGATTATGATGATCCCTGGTTGATGGTTCGTGACTGGTATGGCAGTGATTTGGGACAAATACTACTTAAGAGTGAAAAGCAGTCACTTGAGCCTCTGCTTGAGCAGATTTTTGGCTACAACCTGATACAGCTTGGCTGTCTTGATAATATTCATAATGAAAATGCCATTGCTTTGACAGCAAATTCCAGAACATCATTCCAGTTTATATTTGAGTCCCTTGAACGAGTCAATCAGGTCTCTTTTGGGACTCATTTACTTTCAAATTTTGAACAACTGCCTTTACAAAATCATTCAGTTGATGCCGTGTTATTACCTCATACTCTTGAATTTGAGAAAAATCCTCATCAGATCCTCCGAGAGGTTGAACGGGTACTAGTTGCCGAAGGAAAGGCCGTTTTTTTAGGCTTTAACCCGTTTAGTTTGTGGGGGCTGTGGCATAAGTACTGGGAATTAAAAAAGCATATCGCAGAAAATATGCGAGATAAGAATGGAATAAATTATCAGGTACCATTACCTTCTTGCGGCCATCTTATCAGCCAGCGACGGCTGCGGGACTGGCTGCAGCTGCTTGGATTTGACATCACCCTTGTAAACGAGTATTTTTATCGACCTCCTATCAGAAGTACGGTGCTATTAGAAAAATTAGAATTTATGGAGCAGGCAGGTCAATTCTCAAAAATTTTACCTGCTGGAGGCTATCTTCTTGTGGCCACAAAACGAGTTTCTACTATGACACCTATACGGGAGGGCTGGAAATTATCTAAAAGACTCTTATCACCTAATACCGTTGAAACAGCTGATATGAAATCAAACAAGCATTCAGAACATCACACAAACTATAAAACCTAAAAAATAAAGAGCCGCATGGATACAAATAAAATTTACATTTATACTGATGGTGCCTGTAAAGGTAATCCTGGCCGAGGAGGCTGGGGTGCACTTATGGTTTTTAAAGATACAGAAAAAGAATTTTTTGGTGGTGAGCTGAATACCACAAATAACAGAATGGAGATGACTGCTGCAATTAAAGGTCTTGCACAACTGAGCAGATCTTGTGAAGTTATCTTGACCACTGACTCACAATACCTGCGCAAAGGCATTACAGAATGGATAATAAACTGGAAAAAAAGAGGTTGGAAAACAGCCAGTAAAAAGCCAGTGAAAAATGTTGATTTATGGAAACAGCTGGATGAACTGGTACAACAGCATGACATTACCTGGAAGTGGGTAAAAGGCCATTCAGGGCATCGTGAAAATGAAATAGCGGATGAATTAGCAAACAGGGGGATCGAGTCACTATGAGGCAAATTGTTTTAGATACGGAAACTACCGGCCTGGAACCTTCTCAGGGGCATCGAATCATTGAAATTGGCTGTGTTGAGTTAGTTGAACGTAAATTAACAGGCAATACGTTTCATAAGTACATCAACCCGGAAACAAAACAGGTGGATCAGGGTGCTCTGGAAGTGCATGGAATTACTAATGAATTCCTTTCTGATAAGCCTTTATTTGCTGATATTTATGATGAGTTTCTGGAATTTGTTAAAGACAGTCAATTAATTATACACAATGCGCCGTTTGATGTCGGTTTTATTAATAATGAAATTGTTTTATTAGAGAAGAAAACAGGTCAGAGCATTGAGCCGATAGATATCAGCTGCAGTATACTGGACTCTTTAAAGCTTGCTCGTGACAATCATCCGGGGCAAAAAAATAATCTGGATGCGCTGTGCCGACGTTATTTTATAGATAATAGTAACCGTCAACTTCACGGCGCTTTGCTTGACTCGGAAATTCTGGCTGATGTTTATCTGGCCATGACGGGTGGACAGACCATCTTAACATTAGATGAGAATGCAAGTACGGGGGGCGCTGAACCGATTAAACGCTTAAGTGCGAGTCGTGATGCACTTAATATTTTAATCCCATCGGATGAAGAAATAAGTTCTCATAAGGACTTTTTAGCCATGCTGGAAAAGAAATCTGGTGTTGCGAATAACTGGTAGGCTGATAATTAATAAAGCTTTTTAAATTCTGTGAGTGTAGATTTATTGATTTTGTGAGTGAGACATTCACCAGTATTTTATTACAAGGAATTATTGAGCAAAGAAGGAAATGGAAGATCTTTTATTTTTATTAATTTACATCACAGTTGAACTTGTATTTTGGGGTGTTTTTTATGGCACAGGGTACCTATTAACTCCAATAGTTTCATTTGGTCATCTAAAACCTGAGCAACATCAGAAAGATAAAAAATTGCGTGAACACAAAAAAAGATCATTGTTTCCGCTGATTAAGAAAACAGAAGATATTACTTACTTAAAATCTGAAAATGTAGCTTTGATTGGTATGCTTTTTTGGGCACTTCTTGCAATCGCCTTTGTCATGCATGTGAGCTCATAAACTGCCAGTCCAGATCACCTGCTCTGAAGGTGCGTTAATCAAATAATATGTGCGCAGATAGTTTGTTTTAGGTTTTTGTCTGCTCTATATTTAAATTAAATGGTAGCTGGGCTGTAATGTTTTGTAGCTTAAAAAAACCTGGATAAAGCTTTTCTCCCCATAGACATTGCATTAGCTATGTAAAAAGAAATCTTAAATCATTATTGTTTATCAATAATTAATTATTGATAAACAATAATAATTATTCTATAATCTATGCTGTCTTTTGTAATTAGATACTGGAGCTTAGTCATATGAAGAATATCTTGAGGGTAAAAATAATAAGCAATTGGATTTATAGAACTCTATCAATTGGTATTGCAATTGTTCCTATTTACTACATGTCTTATTGGTACTTTATTAATCGTATTGCGTATCCATTAGTGACAGTTAATACAAGCTCTCCACTAATCGCTCCACACGAACTTTCAATTACAATACAGGCTGCTGGTTTTATTTCAAGCTTACTTCCGCTCACAGTATTAATTTATGTCCTCCTAAATTTAAGGAAGATATTCTTGTTTTATAAAGAAGGTATTGTTTTTTCATTTGAGCATGTTGTCTTGTTCAAAAAAACCGCTAAGTTATTAGCTATTTGGGTTTTTTTGACAGTAGTTTATGAGGCAATTAAAAGTGTTCTTTTTTCATTAGGAAACCCTGTGGGGGAAAGAGTCTTAAGTGTTGAGTTTGGATCTGAAGAATTAACTGTGATTGTTGTAGCTGCTTTTGTCTACGTTATTGCATGGGTTATGGATGAAGGTCGAGTATTGGCTGATGAAAATAAAATGACGATATAAGTGGTATCTTTATGGCAATTAAAATTAATCTTGACCTCATATTGGTGAAAAGGCGAATGAAATCAAATGAATTGGCTAATTTAGTAGGTATCACTGAGCAAAATCTATCAATATTAAAAAGAGGAAAGGCAAAAGCTATCAGGTTTACAACACTTGATGCAATATGTAAATATTTAGAATGTCAGCCAGGTGATATTTTGGAATATACAAATAGTACTGAAATGAAATAACAGCTATCCTATAATGTCTCCTAAGTCACACCATTAAAAGGAGTTTTATATGCATGCACATTACTTACAGCATGTGTTTTTTGAAGATCTCGGCAGTATTGAAACCTGGCTTCATGAGACTGGATATGTGGTAAGCAGTACTCGGCTCTATGAGTCAGAGTCACTACCCAAAATAAAAGATATTGATTTTCTTATTGTTATGGGTGGCCCGATGAGTATTAATGACGAACAAGATCATCCCTGGTTGGTAAAAGAAAAAAAATTTATAAAAGATGTCATTGAGTCAGGAAAGCCTGTTTTGGGAATTTGTTTAGGTGCGCAACTTATTGCTAGTTCAATGGGAGCTAAAGTTTTCCCTAATGAAGTAAAAGAAATTGGCTGGTTTCCAATTAAAGCTATTAACGAAGGAAATGATAGTTTATTTATGTTTCCTGAAAAAATTGAAGTCTTCCATTGGCATGGTGAAACGTTTAGCTTACCAAATAGCTCAGTGCAAATTGCTGCAAGCAAAGGTTGTAAAAACCAGGCTTTTCAAATTGGTAAAAATGTTATTGGGCTGCAGTTTCACCTAGAAACCACGCCCAGTTCTGCACAGGCAATTGTTGAAAATTGCAATGATGAACTTGTTGATGGTGAGTACATTCAAGCAGAAGCAGATATTCTCTCAATTCCTCAAGAACGGTATGCTTCAATAAATAGTTTGATGGTTAATATTCTTGACTACTTACATCAGAAAAATGCCTGAAAAGTCCCTGCTGATGGAAACAAAAATCAATGTATTAGTCGATGATAAAATGTATGTGAAGGAGAAAAAATGAATATAGAATTCTGGTTAATATATGTTTCTGTTGTTTTTATGGCATCGATTATCCCTGGACCTAGCATGTTATTAGCATTAACACATGGTGTCAGATATGGATATAAAAAGTCAATTTCAACAGCTTTAGGAAATACTTTAGCTTCAATTATCCAGGCTATTATTGCAATATCAGGATTGAGTATAATTTTTACAACATCTGGAATACTATTTGAAATAATTAAATATATTGGTGCTATTTATTTAATATATATTGGGATCATGTTATTTAAAACACCGACACAAAACATGCTAAATATTGATAATATTAATGAAAACAATACTTCTGTTTTTAGTCTGTTTAGTCAGGCCTTTTTTATAGCAATAGGAAATCCAAAAGCAATTATATTTTTTACCGCATTATTCCCTCAGTTTATATCTGCTAATAATACACCTCTGTTGCAGTATATTCTTATGACAATTACTCTCGGACTTATAGCATTTGTATGTATGATGATATATTCAATAGCAGGAGATAAGGCAAATGTCTTTCTTAGAACTTCAACACTAGGAAAGTATCTCAATAAAATAACCGGTGGTATTTTTATAAGTGCTGGTTGTGGTGTAGCTTTAAAAAGTTAAGAAATAAATCAGACTTGAGGTTTAAATCAATAAGCAGCATTTACAATTTTATTATTTCATATGAAAATTAAACGGATAAGTTTTAATTTCGGAATCCTGGGCAAGAATGAGGTCAATCAAGTCAATCTTGCCATAGTAAAGCAGGGTGATAAGTGCATTGTTCTTTTTTAAATGTTTAAACTCGAACAACTCTGAAATCAATTCCTTTTTTTGATTGTAAAGTCTCAATTGGACCAGGTTTTTTATATCACCTTTTATTTTAAATTGAATCTGATGCTTATCCTGCTGTATTGATTTAACGAATAAACCATCAAGTTTTATAGTTTGTCCAAGTGAGGAGAATGGTGTTGAGTGTGACTTAAATGATTTAGGCAGGCTCAAAGTGATTGAGCCATTAAGTTGATTATTTGTCGTCGCTGACTCAAACGCTGTATTACTATTATGGTATAGAAATATTTGTGGTGGCTTAAGCTGTTTAGATTGATTTATATTCTCTTCATTTTCAATAAACTCGCTTGTGTTAAAGCTAACAATATTATCCAGCAGTATTTTTTTACCAGCGTTGAGTGAAACTTTAACTGCGGTCATATTCTGGCTTATAAAAGGGGACAAATTGGATTTGATATTTAAAACAGCATCAATGTTTTTTGGATCCTTGCTATTATTCTGGAGGAATACACTGATATAAAACGGTGATGATGAGTTTTGAAGCAACTTGTTTTCAGGTATTTTTTGACCTAACCAGGCGGGATTGTCATTTTTGAGTATATTTGTTATTGGTTTGAAATTTTCGTTTTTATAAGCAATGGGTTGAATATCTTGCCTTTCATTATTAACTAATAAAGGTGAGTCGGTTACAATTATTGTGGGTTTGAAAGTAAACGGGTAATTAATGACTGTATTTTCTTTACTATAAAATAGTTTTATTAATTCAACAGGCTCTGAAAAAGTCTGCTGGTAAACTGTGCTGCTGCTATTGGCTAGTGGTTTTTTAAAGAGTGAAATACTATTAATGACATCACCTGCATAGTTGTATGCTCTCAATGTAATAAAGTACTTAATCTGCCCGGTTACAGTATACTCAAGCAAATTAGTTTCAGGATGATTTTGTAATAAAATTGAAAATTGGTTAAATTGAGAGTAGTGAGTATTGTCTACAATGTTAAGCACTTTTTGTTTAATTTTAAGTGGTAATTGAAGAACAATTTTACCTTCAACTTTACTGATGTCTGTATTGTTATAACCAGCTTTAATCGGTACTTGTGCTTTAGCTGTAATAGTCTGGTAAGTTAAAAAGTCATCATTAATATATGCTTCCTGCTCTCCGTCAATATCCTGGAAATAACTCTGACTGCTAGCACTATCAGCACAATTATTCTTTAAAATATTTTCCCCTTGATGGTTCATTACCCTGTCTGTTTGCAGATAGGCAGAGTTTGAATACTCCATCAGATTATTTATATTTTGCCCTTTAGCCAGCAATTCAAGCACTAAATTATTATTAAAAATGAACTGGTTGGTTGTTATTGCAAAGGGACCCGATTGCCATTGAGGCAATAATTCTAAATCAAGGTTTTTTTGATAAGGTTTCAAATTTTCAGCTGAGTTTGATTTATTAATTTTTGCAATTTCTTGTTGTTGAAAAGGAATTGATGATTGAGAATTTATTAATAAATCTTTGGGATACATTTGAGAAATAATAAGTTGAGCCAGACTCAAGCTTTTGTCTAATGTTAAATGAGTTTTGAGTATTTTGTTTGTGTCATTATCAGGGGTTATATCAAGCTGATTAAATAGTGCAATATTATTTTTATAAAAAGTTGGGTCTGGTGAAAGATGAGTTTCTTTGTTACTTGAAGATAAGGCCAGGTAATAGCTTTTGTTCAATTCACTATCTTGTAATAGTGGGACTGGGGTTTTATAAAAAAAGCTAAAGGAGGCTTTACTGTGATCAGTGTGCTGGAAAAGAGTCTCCAGAGTTTTCAGATCGGGTATAGATTCTAATGCTGTTGCATGAGTAGTCATTAATAATCGAGTGTCAGTTGTTACAATTTGCACAACTAATGTGTTTTTTTCACAAATCCCTGAATCTTTATCCTGATATTGTTTACTTAATGCCGTTTTATAGCTGGCGAGTAAGGTCTGAGGCAGTTTATTCTTTGTGTTCAGAATAATGCCGCTAAATTCGTTTGTTTTAAATAGATACAGTGGTTTTTCTTTGCTAATGATAAACACTGAATCTTTTGCTGAAATCTTTTGTTTAATAACATCATGATAAGTGGTATTGATAGCCAATAGCCTCATAAATGGCAAGAGTTGTCTAAACTCTGATTTGTCTGTTAGCTTAATCAGGCCAATTATTTTATCCTTAGCTAAAAAAGAGGGAAGTTCTGCAATTGAGGTTTCAGGAACGACAGGTGTCGTTGGTAGTGAATTTTTAGCCGTTTTTTGTGGTGTAGACTTTGATGAAGGCTTTTCATTTAAGACCGCTGATGGCTCTTTACTCAGGATCGCTGAGGGCTCTTTATTTAGAACCGCTGAGGGCTCTTCATTTAAGACCGCTGATGGCTCTTTATCTAATGTCGCAGATGGCTCTACATCAATCATTAAGTAAGCAACAATAGAGATAATGACAATAATTGCGAGGCCAGCTGCTATTTTGGGAAATATAGAGGTTTGAGTTTTCTTTGATGGAATAGAAGAGCTAGTGACTTCTTTTGTATCAACTATTTTGCTAAGTTTATCAGGCTCTACTTGTTTCTCACCATCGATGGTTTCTGTCAATTCACTGATATATGTTTCAATACCAGCCTGAGAAAATGTTTTTTGCAATCGTGAGGCATATTCCTGAGAATCTGCGTGGCGAATAACCACTGTTTTGCCTGAGAAAAACTTCCTGCTAATGGTTTGTTTTGGAATTCGAGTAATATCATGAATATTATCTATTACTTGCTCTTTGTTGAAGCCAGGGAAGATAACGCCCTTAAATGAGACTTTATATATTTTCTTTTTTGTCATATTAATAATAAATTTAGATCATTATAAAAATACTACCGAAGTAATTTCTGTGTGACACCTACGGTCTTTGCTTCCAGACTTGCGTGTTTAGATTAAACGGGGCAATAGTTTAAAAAATCAAGTTGCTATTTGGGAATATAACACCCAGAATTTCAAGGGCATCCATTTCTATTTCAAGCAAAATGTCCTCAATGGTTTTTGTATCAATGCCCAGAGCCTCATTTATAACTGGATCAATATGAGATAAATAGGTCTCTGCTGTTTCAATAATGAGTTCTCCAGTATTAGATGTTAACTCATCACGCTCTAAAATTCTGCTGTATATTGTTGCAACATTGAGTATTAAAATATCAGTTAGATAGGTTTTTTTAATGACTTCGGGCACATTAAGTGGATTTTGTAAAAAACTTAAGGGTTTTACTATTTCATCAGGTACTTTCCAGTACTCCAGTATTTTAGCGCTAACTTCATTAAAGGTAAAACCTAATAGCTCTTTCTCAACTTCAAATTCTGATTTATCAGGTGAATTGAGGTGTTCTTTAAAAATTTCAGAAACTTCATTAGAATGAGTTGAACAACAAACTAATTGGCCAAGACGGCTCATTATCGCGGTAATGAACAAGCGTTCAGAATCAGGGTGTTTTAATTTAATTGAAAGACGTTTTGATATTAAGGCAAGATACACAGAACGGCGCCAGAAGTCTTCTAATTTAATGTGTTTACAGGGTGGTGACTCATTAAATTGACCAGCAAGCGCGTCAAATAATATCAGGTTTTTAACTTCAGCAAGGCCAATAAGATTTAGAGCTCTGTTTAAAGTTGACACTTCAGAGCGGAAACCGTAAAGAGGACTGTTGGCAATTTTAAGAATTTTTGCGCTAAGTATTGCATCTGTTGATATAATTTCTCCGATTTCTTCAATAGATGCGGTATTTGAGCGTATTTTTTCCTCTAACTGGTGATACAGTTCCGGTAGAGTGTATAATTTGCCATCTTCAAGAATAAACTGGTTAACGATGAGATCAATTTCTGTCATTTTGTATTTCAGCTTTTGATTTTAGATTTAAGAAAAAGCAATTTTGAAGCTTATACCTCATTATTTAACTATAGCACTGATTTATTTTTTAGCACTTACTTTAATTTTGTATCATTAACTCTAAAAAAATATAACAAAATGTTAATAAAAGAAATAGCAAAACTTTTCGGACCGGGAAAATCCAATGTGTCACTGCAGGAAAAAATTATTTCTGCTATGGCTGGTTTAGTCAGCATTGGCCTTATAATGTTGGTCAGCCAATATTACCTCGATCCTCACAGCCTTCCCTGGGTGGTTGCCTCTATGGGGGCCTCTGCAGTGTTGCTCTTTGCTGTTCCTAAAGGACCACTTTCTCAACCATGGTCATTTGTTGCCGGGCATTTGTTTTCAGCATTTATCGGTATTTCTATGGCCAAACTTATTTCAGATCCGGTCATAGCATCAGCTCTGGCTGTGTCATTGGCAATTTTTGTCATGTATATAACCCGCTCTTTGCATCCGCCTGGAGGTGCCACTGCATTAACAGCTGTGGTGGGAGGCAGTGCCATTACTGAGTTGGGATACTGGTATATGTTTACTCCAATTGGAATTAATCTGTTCATTATGCTGCTCTGGGCAATTATTATTAATAATCTAATTCCAAACCGATGTTATCCAAATGGTATCAGAGATATTAATAAGGCTAAAAGGGAATTAAATCAAGATGATAAGTCCGATGCACAACGCCCGAATATGATTCAGCGTTCCGATCTTCATGAGGCATTGATTGATATGGATGTTTTTGTGGATGTTTCTGAAGATGAATTAAATAAGATCTTTAATCGCTCGTTAATGCATACTCATAAAAAGAAAATGGGGGATATCCTTTGTCGGGATATTATGACCTCTAATGTTATCAGTGTGGATTATGATACTGATATTGAGCAAGTCTGGAAATTACTTATTAAACATAGAATTCATGCCTTTCCAGTCATTGATCGCGTTGGATATGTTTTGGGTGTTGTAAGTATGGATGATTTTTTAAATCAGATTATAGTTAAGTCTGATTCGAGTATTATTAAACAAATATCTGATTTTATAATAAAAACATCAGAAAGCCATACTGACAAGCCTGAGTTTGCAGGACATTTAATGACTAAACCAGCCATCACTATTCATGAACAACAACATATATTAGATTTATTTGAAATCTTTTATTCTCAAAATATCCACCATTTGCCTGTGGTGGACAGCCAAAATAAACTCTGTGGAATTATTACACCTAAGAACTTACTTCTTGCTTTCCAAAACAGTGGACGCTGGTAATATTTGTACGTTGATTTTCAATCAGATAGAGAGTGACTCGTATTCCTTTTTTTTATCATAAAGAGCTTGCTATGAACTTGATATGTCCCTATAATCTAGCCAAATAATTATTGGTCAGATACATATTTAAGTAGCTGAATGATTATTTAACCTTATTTTAGGAGTTATTTGCAGACTCCTGAATCTGTTTCAGCTTATCTGGTGATAGCATAGTTAATCTGGAGTAGATTTTATAATGGGCCTTTGGCCCATTTTTTATTTGTGCAAGATTATTTTTAGAATATCTTATTTATACTAAAGGGTGCATAAACCCCTGAATGACGATTAATACATGGCGATAAAAACACAACAATTAGAAGATTTACTGGAACCTGTTGTAACTTCAATGGACTATGAGTTTGTTGGGCTCGAGTTCATTTCACAGGGGCGACATTCTATCCTGCGTATATTTATCGATTCTGAAAATGGTGTCGGCGTTGATGACTGTGCCAATGTGAGTCGTCAACTCAGTGCAGTATTAGATGTTGAAGATCCGATCAGCAATGAATATTCATTGGAAATATCATCACCGGGTTTGAATCGGCCGCTGTTCAAATTGTCACAATATGAACAGTTTATTGGTGAACAAGTTAAATTTAAGACAATACGTCCACAATTAGAAAATGGTCAACGTAAATTTAAAGGCATAATTACTGCTGTAAATAATAATAATGTGGTGTTTGATATTGAAAATGAGTCATTGTCTATACCATTTAGCGATATTGAAAAAGCAAACATAGTCGCAAAATTTTAAGCGAACCTCTAATAAATATATAACTGACAATGCGGAAATTGTTAAGGTAAAATTATGAGCAAAGAAATTCTTCTGGTCGTAGACGCTGTTTCACATGAACGTGGAATAGAAAAAGATATTATTTTTGATGCACTTGAGACTGCATTGGCGACTGCCACAAAGAAAAAGAGTGGTCAAGATATTGACGTCCGAGTGTCCATTGACCGAGAGTCAGGCGACTATGAAACCTTCCGACGCTGGCAGGTGCTCGATGATGAAACAGAACCCTTTGAATATTATGACAGACAGGTTTTATACACACGAATCATCGATGATAATCCGGGTATTGAATTTGGTGATTTTATCGAAGAACCAATAGAATCTGTTGAATTTGGGCGGATTGCCGCACAGGCAGCAAAGCAGGTCATTGTTCAAAAAGTCCGCGAAGCTGAGCGAAAGAAAGTAGCAGACGAATACCAGCAGCGAGTTGGAGAATTATTATCGGGTGTTGTTAAGCGTATAGAGCGTGGCAATGTCATTGTTGATATTGGTAATAATATAGATGCCGTTATAAAAAGAGAAGATATGATCCCCAGAGAGCCTGTACGAAATGGTGATCGCATCAGAGGTTATCTATATGAAGCCATGAGTCAGTCCAGAGGGCCGCAATTAAGCCTCAGTCGTGTGACACCTGACTACCTTATTGAATTATTCAAAATTGAAGTCCCGGAAATTGGTGAGGGCTTAATTCAAATTCATAATGCTGCCCGTGATCCTGGCTTACGTGCTAAAATTGCTGTTGAAACTCATGATGATCGAATTGATCCCATTGGTGCCTGTGTCGGTATGCGTGGCTCACGTGTTCAGGTTGTTTCCAATGAACTGGCTGGAGAGCGTGTTGACATTATTCTCTGGGATGAGAATGCAGCACAGTTTGTTATTAATGCCATGTCCCCGGCTGAAGTCAAATCCATTGTGGTAGATGAAGAAAAAAATTCTATGGATATCGCTGTGGATGAATCACAGCTGTCACAAGCTATTGGTCGTAATGGTCAGAACATTAAATTAGCTTCTCAACTGACCGGCTGGGATCTCAATGTTATGACAGTTGAAGATGCAGAAAATAAGAGTGATGAAGAAACTCAGTCTGTCCTTAATGGGCTCCTTGAAGACTTATCCATTGATGAAGACTTAGGCATCATTCTCTTAAATGAAGGTTTTACTTCATTAGAAGAAGTGGCTTATGTACCGCTTCAGGAAATGCTGGATATTGAAGAACTTGATGAAGAAATTGTTTTAGCATTGCGAGAACGTGCTAAAGATGTGTTATTAACTAAGGCCATTTCGGATGAAGAACAATTAAGTGATTCAGAACCGGCAAAAGACCTCCTCGAAATGGAAGGTATGAACGAACAGCTTGCTCATCAACTGGCTTCAAGAAATATTATTACCATGGAAGATCTTGCGGAGCAATCCGTTGATGATTTATTAGAAATGCAGGCTATGGATGAAAAACAGGCAGCTGAGTTGATTATGACGGCAAGAGCTCCCTGGTTTGCAGAAGCTGAGCAAGAAGAAGCACAAACAGACACTGAAGATAAGAAGTAAAAGGGCGAGGAGATACAAAACATGTCAGATACAAAGGTTGCACAATTTGCCGAAACCATAGGCACGCCCGTTGAACGTCTTATTGAGCAGATGCACAATGCTGGAATAAAAGTGGATAATGCTGATTCCACTATCAATGATGAACAAAAAGGTAAATTACTGGCTTATTTACGTGACAAGCATGGTTCGGTCAGTAAATCGACACCGAATAAAATTACTTTAAAACGTAAAACCACCAGTGAATTAACATCTGTATCGAGTAGTACTAAGTCGAGCAGTAAAGTTAAAGTCGAAATTCGAAAAAAACGCACTTATGTGAAAAGAAGTGCCCTGGATGAAAAGCCATCTTCGAGTGATGCAGAATTACTTGAAGCACGTCGCGTGGCTCAGGAGTCGAAACTTCAACAAGAAGTAGAGCTAAATGAAAAGAAAGTAGCAGACATTAAATCTAAAGAGGCAGAAGAACAGGCTAAAGCGGAAGAAGTTAAGAAGCGTGAAGCCGAATTAGCGGCTCAAGAACAAGAGAAAAAGTCTGAACAGGACAAGATCACTGAAACTCGTGAAATTGAACAACTGGCCAGAAAACAGACCAAACCCATCCTCAAAGAAGCACCAAGAAAGACAGCGGCTGTTAAAACTCAGGTAAGCACTGCTAAGGCGCCTGCAGAAACAGGAAACAAAAGTGCTGATACGAAGAAGAGGCATCCCGATAAAGCAAAATATGTTGCACCTAAAAAAGGTGGTGCAGGCCATAATCAGCGTAAAGGTGGTGGAGGCGGCCGTTTTGGTAATGCAGGTCGTCATAAGAAGAAACGTTTTAACGCGCCTGATATAGAAACGCAGCATGCTTTTGAAAAACCTACTGAAGTTAAAGTTATTAATGTCAATATACCAGAAACCATTAAAGTGGGTGATTTAGCTCAAAAAATGTCGGTTAAAGCAGGCGAAGTTATTAAAGTCATGATGAACATGGGCAGCATGGTGACAATTAATCAAATGCTTGATCAGGAAACTGCTTCAATTGTTATCGAAGAAATGGGACATCTACCCGTTCTGATGAAAGAAGAAGAAATTGAAGATAATTTAATGGATGAACTTGTTAGTGGTGATAAAGCATCACGTGCACCGGTTGTTACCATTATGGGACATGTTGATCATGGTAAAACTTCATTGCTGGATCATATTCGCGAATCCAGAGTAGCTGACGGTGAAGCAGGTGGTATTACCCAGCATATTGGTGCTTACCATGTGGAGACCGACAAAGGCATGATTACCTTCCTGGACACACCGGGACATGCAGCCTTTACATCAATGCGTTCACGAGGTGCAAATGCGACAGATATAGTCATTGTCGTCGTTGCTGCTGATGACGGAGTAATGCCGCAAACTAAAGAAGCGGTTCAACATGCTAAAGCTGCTGGTGTTCCCCTTATTATTGCGGTTAACAAAATTGATAAAGAAGACTCTGATCCAGAACGCGTAAAAAATGAATTATCTGCTCTTGATGTGATACCTGAAGACTGGGGCGGTGATGTTATGTTTATGCCTGTTTCAGCTAAAACAGGGCAGGGTATTGATGATTTGCTTGATGCCATTTCTGTTACTGCCGAAATGATGGAGCTTGAAGCTGTTCCAAATGGTCCCGCCAAAGGTATTGTCATTGAGTCACGTCTGGATAAGGGACGTGGTACTGTTGCAACAATCCTGGTTCAAAATGGTTTATTGAATAAGGGTGACATGATCATTGCTGGTCAGGATTATGGTCGAATTCGTGCCATGATGGATGAAAATGGCGATACCATTAAAGGTGCAGGGCCTTCTATCCCGGTTGAAGTTCTGGGACTCTCTGGTACACCAATTGCCGGCTCCGAAGTTCTGGTGGTTAAAAATGAACGTAAAGCACGTGAAGTTGCTTTATTTCGTCAGGGTAAATACCGTGATGTTAAACTTGCTCGTCAACAGGCAGCTAAACTAGAAAATATGTTCAGTAAAATGGAAAATGGCCATGTACAAACACTGAATATTGTTCTTAAAGCCGATGTTCAAGGATCAGTCGAAGCGATTTCTGATGCACTTAAGAAACTTTCTACTGATGAAATTAAGGTGAATATTGTTTCTGATGGTGTCGGTGGTATTAATGAATCTGATGCTCAACTTGCTGTTGCTTCAAATGCAATCATGATCGGTTTTAATGTTCGAGCTGATGCTTCAGCCAAGAAAATTATTGATAATGAAGCAGTTGACCTGCATTACTATAGTGTTATTTATGATATTCTTGATGAAATAACAACATCAATGACTGGTATGCTGGCACCTGAGTTTAAAGATATCATCATGGGACTTGCTGAAGTGCGTGATGTCTTTCGCTCACCTAAATTGGGTGCTATTGCCGGCTGTATGGTTGTCGATGGAACAATTAAACGTAATAGTCCAATCCGCGTCTTACGTGACAACGTGGTTATTTATGAAGGTGAGCTTGAATCCTTAAGACGTTTTAAAGATGATGTTCAGGACGTTAAATCTGGTACTGAGTGTGGTATCGGTGTTAAAAATTACAACGATGTTAAACCTGGCGATCAAATTGAAGTCTATGAAAGAGTTCAAGTGAAAAGGACTTTGTAACAATGCCTGCAGATTATAGCCGCAGCCGAAGAGTTGGTGAGTTGGTGCAACGTGAGTTGGCTACAATGCTGACCAGGGATGTTAAAGATCCTCGTCTTGCATTTGTCTCAATTACTTCGGTTGATGTCACTCGTGATCTCAGCCTGGCAAAAGTATTTTACACGGTAATAAATGCTGATCTGGAAGACAATAATCCAGATAAAAGTGCTCAAAAGCAGTGTCAAGATAAAGTAAAAGTTCAGGAAGGATTGAATAAAGCATCTGGCTTTCTCCGATATGAATTGGGCCAGAGGATCAAGCTTCGTATCGTCCCTCGTTTAGAATTCCGCTATGATGAATCAGTCTTGCATGGTGCACAATTAACTCAACTAATTGATAATGCTGTTGCAGATGATGAGCAGCGAAGCCCTAAGAAATAACATAATTACATATTCAGGTATTTCAAATGGCGCGCAAAAGAAAAGGCCGTCCTGTCAATGGTATTCTGGTATTAGATAAACCTGCCGGTATTACTTCCAATAAAGCCTTGCAAAAAGTAAAACATCTTTTTCAAGCACAGAAGGCTGGGCATACAGGGAGCCTTGATCCTCTTGCAACGGGTGTGTTGCCTATCTGTCTGGGCGAAGCGACTAAAGTTTCCCACTATCTACTGGATGCTAATAAAAGTTATCGTGCAAAATGTGCTCTTGGGACAGTTACAACGACTGGTGATTCAGATGGTGATATACTGGATCAAAGCCCAGTGCCTGAACTATCAAAAAACCAATTGTTAGAACTACTCTCTTCCTTTGAGGGTGCACAGGAACAGACCCCTCCGATGTTTTCGGCGCTTAAACATAATGGCCGTCCACTCTATGAATACGCCAGAAAAGGCATTGAAATTGAACGTAAGTCCCGTCCTGTCACCATTTTTAATATCACTTTATTAGACTATGATCTTAAAAATACTGCTGCTGAGCTTCAAAGTTCCAATATGCAGGCGTTCATTGAAATAGAAGTCAAGTGTTCAAAAGGCACTTATATTCGTACCCTTTGTGAAGATATTGGAAAAAAAATTGGTTGTGGGGCCCACATAAGCGCCTTGCGACGTATTGATTCAGAGCCTTTCTCTCTCTCTCAGGCAATTACTCTGGAACAATTATTATCTCAATTTAATTCTACAGATGATACAGACAATAAACCAGATTTTAAAACCATGGATCAATTATTACTGCCCACTGATTTTGCTATACAACAATTCCCAGCCATTGATTTAAATGCCGGGCAATTAGATAAAATTCAACATGGTATAACTATTGATGTACAGCCTGATATCAACTCAAGTGATTACCGCTTGTATTATAAAAAAACATTGATAGCTTTGGCCGTTTTGGATGATAATTCACATCTAAAACCCAAACGATTGTTGTTTCTGTAAAATTCAGCCTTTCTAATCGTAAACAAGTTACACAAGTCATTATATTGCTTGTTATAAGTAAATTGAGCAGGTAAAATATACGCCTTGTTTGGAGCAGTATATTTTAATATCAATTAATGATATCAAAAATATTAGTTTCATCCTTTAGTTGAGCAATTCGGTTTAAGTATGTACTACAAGTGCATGTTTTTTCTGATACTTTAATTTTTTAGGAGTAGTAAAATGATTTCTGTAAAACAGAAGAGCGAAATAGTAAAAGAATATAGCCGTGGTACAAATGATACGGGGTCAGCAGAAGTTCAGGTTGCCTTATTAACTGCAAAGATAATCGATCTAACTGAACACTTTAAAATTCACATTCATGATCATCATTCTCGCCAGGGTCTTTTAAGAATGGTAAGCAAGCGTAGAAAAATGCTTGATTATCTTAAGAGAAAAAATAACGAACGTTATCGCTCCCTCATTTCTAAGTTAGGTTTACGTAAATAAAAATTTATCATCACAAACACTTCACTATATTACTGAAACTTATGATTTTAACTGATAAAACGAAAGTTTCAGTAATGACTTCAGTCGAATCAACGGAGTAAAAATAGCGTGACACCAATTACAAGAACATTCCAGTTTGGACCAGAAAAAGTAACACTTGAAACAGGCGAAATCGCTCGTCAGGCATCAGGTGCTGTCATGGTTAATGTCGGGGGCACCTCAGTTTTTGTTACTGTCGTGGCTAAAAAAGAAGCCAGAGCCGGTGCTGATTTCTTTCCATTAACTATTGATTATCAAGAAAAAACTTATGCTGCAGGTAAAATTCCTGGTGGCTTTTTTAAGCGCGAAGGTCGCCCAAGTGAAAATGAAACATTAATTTCACGTTTAATTGACCGTCCTTTACGTCCACTTTTTCCAAAAGGCTACTACAACGAAGTTCAGGTTATTTGTACGGTTGTTTCTCTGAATCCTGATATTGATCCTGATATTCCAGCAATGATTGGTGCTTCAGCAGCAATGTCTATTGCTGATGTCCCATTTAATGGCCCAATTGGCTGTTGTCGAGTCGGTTATATTGATGGTGAATATGCACTTAATCCTGGCCGTGATTTATTAGACGAATCAGAACTTGATCTGGTTGTTGCTGGTACAGATACTGCTGTTTTAATGGTCGAGTCAGAAGCCGACGAGCTTTCTGAAGATATCATGCTTGGTGCTGTAATGTTTGGTCATGAACAATTCCAAACAGTTATTACTGAAATAAAAGCTTTTGTTGCAGAAGTTGGCAGTACTCGTTCAGAATATACTCCAGTTGCAGTTGATGAAGAACTTACCAGTACTGTTAATGGTGAATGCGAAACTGCTGTTGATGATGCCTACAAAATCAGTGATAAGCTAGAGCGACTCAATAAACTGGATGACATTCGTTCAGCATTAATTGAAAAAGTCACTTCTGCTGAAGATGCAAAATTTTCTGCCAGTGATTTATCAGGTGCATTCTACAAACTAGAAAAGAAAGTTGTACGAAGCAATATTATTGCTGGTAATCCTCGTATTGATGGTCGTGATACAAAAACAGTTCGTCCCTTACATATTCGTACTGGTGTTCTTGATCGTACCCATGGTTCTGCTTTATTCACCCGTGGTGAAACTCAGGCATTGGTGGTGACTACTCTTGGTACTGCACGTGATGCCCAAATCATTGATGCATTAGAAGGCAGCTACAAAGATTCTTTCATGCTTCATTATAACTTTCCTCCTTATAGTGTGGGTGAAACTGGTCGTGTAGGCACACCTAAGCGTCGTGAAATTGGTCATGGTCGTTTGGCAAAACGTGGTGTAGCAGCAGTGCTTCCAACGGTTGATGAATTTCCATATACAATTCGTGTTGTTTCAGAAATCACTGAATCAAATGGTTCAAGCTCTATGGCTTCCGTTTGTGGAACCAGCTTGTCATTGATGGATGCTGGCGTACCTATCTCTTCACCTGTTGCCGGTATTGCAATGGGTTTGATTAAAGAAGATGACGGTTTCGCTATTTTAACTGATATCCTGGGTGATGAAGATCATCTTGGTGATATGGACTTTAAAGTAGCCGGTACTGAAAATGGTGTTAATGCCCTGCAAATGGACATTAAAATTGAAGGAATTACCAAAGAAATCATGGAAATTGCATTGGCTCAAGCCAAAGATGCACGCTTTGATATTTTGCAACAAATGAACGCAGTCATTTCATCTGCTAGTACTCAAATGTCGGATTTTGCGCCTCGCATTCTGACTATTCAGATTAATCCTGACAAAATTCGTGATGTGATTGGTAAGGGCGGCTCAACCATTAAAGGTTTGAGTGAAGAAACTGGTGCTAACATTGATATCAATGATGAAGGTATTGTAAAAATCTCTTCTGTTGATAATGCTGCTGCACAAGAATGTAAACGCCGCATTGAAGAAATCACTCAAGATGTTGAAGTTGGCAAAATCTATAATGGTCGTGTGACTAAGATCATGGACTTTGGCGCCTTTGTTACTATCATTCCAGGTAAAGATGGATTGGTACACATTTCACAAATTTGTGAGGAGCGTGTTAACAACGTAACTGATAAGTTGACTGAAGGTGAATTTGTTGATGTTAAAGTTCTTGAGATTGACAAGCAGGGCCGTATTCGCCTGAGCATGAAAGCTATTATCGCTGATAACGCTGAAACTACCTCAGAAGAGTAAATGTCCAGTTTTTACTATCAGCTTCATAGAAGTTGATAGTAAAAATTTTATTTTTTCATTTCTTATATCCTTCTTACTTTCCTCATTCACAAACATTGTATTTACCCTATAAATCATCATGATGTAGGCCTTATATTACAAGATTTTTTTTGTATATGCGGTACAATTCTTTTTTCAAATTTTATTAATAGATTGGCATTATAAGTTGATATTTTTCTGATATAGGTCTTTACTAATTTATATGCTTTTATCGGTTTAATGTTTAATCAGGCCAAGGTCACAGTTTATTATATTATGAGTGTTATTCAAGGTTATAAAATTCAAGGAATTCTTGCCAAAGGCGGTATGGCAACCATTTATATTGCAGTGCAGGAATCTCTTAAACGTCAAGTGGCGTTGAAAGTATTAGATCCTAAACTTGATACCAGGCTGCTTAATTTGTTTTTAGAAGAAAGCCGGATTATTGCTTCTTTAAAACATCCAAATATCATTCCTGTTTTTGACGTTGGTCGAGTGGGCATTCATTTTTATCATGCAATGGAATATCTGGAAGGGGGCGATTTAGAAGCTCGTCTGGCTGGTGGGATCAGCATTAATACGGCCCTTGAAATTGCGCTTGAATTAGCAGATGCCCTTTACCTGGTGCATAGCAAAGGTATTATTCATGGTGATATTAAACCGGCTAATATCGTGTTCAGAAGTGATGATTGTCCAGTATTAACAGATTTTGGTATTTCCAAACGAACTGATCTGATAATTCCTGAGGGGGATCAATCACAAGATATTCTGGCAAGTCCCAGTTATGCAAGCCCGGAAATTATGCAGGGTCAAAAATTTAACCAAAAAGTAGATATTTATAGTCTTGGTGTTGTTTTGTATGAAATGCTTGTTGGTGAAAAACCTTATACTGGCAAAGACCATGCTGAATTAGTTGCAAATAGTATCCAGGAGCCCATACCAGAACTCCCAGCGCATTTGAAACCGTTACAACCTTTAATCAACCATATGCTGGCTAAAGAACAGACTGAACGGATTGGTGATGCTCGTATGATTTCAAGGTACATAAAAAAATATCTTAGAGACCACCCTGATACAATTAAAAATTTATCCGATCGAATTGCGGATGTTGAAGCCAATAATAATGGTGATGTTATTTTAGAATATGAGCCTAATTCTAAGAACAACATCTCAATTAATCCATCTAAGACACTGTTACCTCTGCTTATCATTCTATTTTCTGTTATAGTTGCCGCATCAATTTGGTACTTTGTTATTTAGTCTGTGTTTGCTGGAAGTCTTTGATATTTTATGAAGTCTATTGCTGGATATAATGTAATAAAACTGCTTGCAAAAGGCGGTATGGCGGCTATTTATCTGGCTGAACAACAATCGCTGCAACGCCAGGTTGTTCTTAAATTTCTTAATCCAAAACTTGATGATGCAATCAAAAAACGCTTTATAGATGAAGGGCGTATAATCGCCTCATTAAAACATCCCAATATTATTACTGTGTTTGATGTTATCAGTATCGGTAAGCATAATTTCATTGCTATGGAATATTTACCCGATGGGGACTTAGAAACACGACTCCTTACAAAGCTTAACACTTTTACTGTCCTGGATATTATCAGTAAAGTCTCAGATGCACTTCACTCAATTCATAAACAAGGCATTATTCATGGCGATATCAAACCAGCGAATATTTTATTCAGGGAAGGGGACAATCCACTTTTAACTGATTTTGGTATATCCCACAGAATCGAACCAAAAAAAGAAGTTGCTTTAGGCTCTGATGAACTGTATGCCAGCCCCGCCTATGCATCTCCCGAACTCATTCAAGGTAAACCCTTTGACTATCGAACCGATATTTATAGTTTGGGAATCATGCTGTATGAAATGTTAATGGCTGAAAAACCTTTTACAGGTGAAACTGAAATAGAAACTATTGCTAATAGTATTCAGGAACCCGTCCCTAAACTTCCTGAATCACTTCAGGGGCTACAGCCTCTGCTGGAAAGCCTCCTGGCCAAAGCACCGGATGATCGATTATCTGATACCAAATTAGTTTCTCGCTTTATTACTCAATATTTAAAAGATCACCCCAATTTAACAAAACAGGGTGCTGAAACAAAGTTAATTGATACTCATGTGATTGTTGAGTATGTGGCAAAGATTAAAGATAATCAGCTTATAAAACACAAAAGCAACTATTTCAGCCCAATATTTTTATTAGTTATTTTGTTGCTCATTGTTTTACTCAATAAAGAAACCTTATGGGACGAATATTTTTCCCCTGATCCTCAATTATCTATAAAATCAAATTATGATGAATCTTTAATTCATGAAGACAATAATCAGGTTCAAATCGTTAAAAATCACCAACCTTTGCACAAAGACACTGATAGTGAGTTGATTAATAAACAAGCAGCAGAAAACACACACACTGAACAATTGCTTTCTAATCAACAGTTTTTTGAACAGCAGGATGCACTAAATAAAAAAGATAAAGAGCTTGAATTGGTTAAAAAGGAACTTAAAGTACAAAAAGCACTTTCTCATGTTAACAGTGAAAATAAAGAAAAAATGATAAGAGAATTACTAAAAAAAGGTGATCTTTCATTAAAGAAATATCAATTAACAACACCGTTGAATGATAATGCATTATATTATTTCCAAAAAGTGCTTGAATTTGATATCCATAATAAGGAAGCGAATAAAGGTATAAAAAACATAGTCTACCGCTACGAGCTGCTTGCCAGAAGTGAACTGAATAAATATAAATATCAAAAAGCTCAATCCTTTATTAGTTCTGGTCTGAGCATTGACTCTGAAAACGAACGCTTAATAAGCTTACAAAAGGAAGCTAATCTACATAATGAGCCGAAGAGGGTTATTAATAAGGTTAAAAGTTTTTTTAAAAATTTGTAATAAATATGATATTCTTAAGTGAAAATCATATAATAATGGTCTAACATTCAACATAGTGATTAGTATATATACTGATTTTTCATCATTATTATGATTAAACGGCTCGATTAAATTTAGAATTCTTATTGGGAGTGGAGATGAGACTGGTTTTAAGATTTGATGGTCAGGACATTCAAGAGTTTGTACTGGATAAAAAAGACATAAAGATTGGTAGAACACCAACGAATGATATCTCTATTGATAATTTAGCCATAAGCAGCCATCATGCAACTGTTCATAGCACATCTGATGGTGCTGTTTTAGAAGATATGAAAAGTACCAATGGCACCTTTGTTAATGATCTGAAAGTGACGCGTCATGATCTCAAAGATGGTGATATTATCGGAATAGGAAAGCACCAAATCTTATTTTTTAATAACTCAGCTTTTAGTGCTGCAGGCTCTGATGATCAGAGTGAAGCTACTGTAATGATGTCTGCTGACTTTCAACAGCAGCTCCAGCAGGAACTATCCAAAAGCAAAACAGCTAAACGTACCACAACTAGAAAAACACCTGTCAAAAAAGGATTTTTTGCTAAATTGAAAGAAATGTTTGGATTTTAAGTTCTTTTTAAGATTTCACAGACAAATTTAATAAAAAAGGCCTGATCAATTACTTGATCAGGCCTTTTTTAATCATTTACATAACTAATAGGCTTCAGCCTATTAGTTATCCAAATTAGTTAATGCTTTTATAGTAGTCCATTAAAATTTGAGCCACTTCAGGACGTGAAAATTCTTTTGGTGGCGCAATGCCTTTACCCAACATTTCACGAACCTTGGTACCAGAAAGAAGTACAAAGTCATCTTTTGTATGATCTGGTGCTTCACACATCATTACGACCTTGTCTAACTTCTTAGAGTAAGCAGTGTGATCTGCTTTGAAGATCTCAATATCTAATGCACCGGCAGGAACATCATTGTCAAAAATGGTTTGGGCATCAAATGCACCATAGTGATCACCAACACCAGCATGGTCACGACCAATGATAAAGTGAGTGGCACCCATATTCTGACGGAAAACAGCGTGTAAAACACCTTCTCTTGGGCCAGCATACAGCATATCAAAGCCATAACCAGTAACCATTGCACTATTTTTAGGGAAATACAGTTCAACCATCTTACGTATCGCTGCATCACGAACTGGAGCAGGAATATCGCCTGGCTTCAACTTACCAAGTAACATATGGATAACAAGACCATCACAATCTAAACGATCCATTGCCATATGACAAAGTTCTTCGTGAGCAAGGTGCATAGGGTTACGAGTTTGAAATGCAACGATTTTGTTCCAGCCACGTTCTGCAATTTCATTACGGATCTCAACAGCAGTACGGAATGTATCAGGGAATTCACTCTGGAAATAGGAGAAGTTTAATACTTGAATTGATCCCGATACGCAGACTTTGCCTTGAGCAATAAAAGCATCAACACCGGGGTGTGCTTCATCAGGACTTGGTGCATATACTTTTTCAGAAATGAGTGCAATTTCTTCATCAGTAAACTCTTCTACTGATTCGACATCCATGACTGCAAGAATAGGATTGCCATCAACATTTGGATCTTTAAGTGCAATACGATCGCCTGCTTTAATACTACCTGCATCTTGTAATAAATTTAGAACTGGAGTCGGCCAAAAAAGACCAGAAGCAGTTTTCATATCAGTAGCAACAGAGAGGGCATCTGCTTTGTTCATGTAACCAGTCAGAGGGTTAAAGTAACCAGCGCCTAGCATTACTGCATTTGCAGCAGTGGCTGAGCTTACAACAACAGAAGCAAGACCTTCAGCTTCTTTGTGTAAGGCTTCATTCTTAGCTGAATCATAAACAAATAAAGGATTTAATTCATCCGACCCATGAGGTTTAATCATGTAATATCTCCAAATATTGAAATTACGCACCGGATCAACCAATGCAACCAAAAGTTATCAAACCGTAGAAGAATATCTTATTTTAAAGTTAAAAAGATATGATCCTTATCAAATTTCTTATTTATTTTTAATAAAAAAGAATTGCAGGTGGAAACAGATAAGGTTTACGGTAAATTTGAGCCATGAATTCTATCAGAAATTGGCCTATATATGGGAAAAAACTGAGTATAAATTGTGTTTTACAAAAAAAATCAATGTTTTTTAGATATTTAGAAGGATACAAAATGGCTAAATTTGTTGTAGCCGGGCGCAAAATATATAGGATGACAATAAGCTGTTTGATTTATAAACAATTTGAGAATAAGCCTTGGTTGACTTGAATTCCCGCAGATATTAACTATCATTGGGTGTAAATATCTAAATGGCAGTCCTTAATGATTAAACCTTTTCCAGCCTCTAATGTTTTTATTCAAGTTACTTTTTTTATTCTTATTTTTTCCATTCTATTGACCCTTTCCGCTTGTGATAGTACGTCTGAAACAGATGCCTCAAAACCAGAGCTGCTTATTTATTGCGGGATAACAATGGTCTATCCTATCAGGGAGATTGCTGATTCCTTTGAAAAACAACATAATGTTAAAATTATAATCAGTCAGGGAGGATCTGAAGAACTTTATCAAAATTTAAAAAGCAGTCACAAGGGAGATCTATATCTACCTGGTTCAGACTCATATCGAACACGACATATGAAGGATGGTCTGCTTGGTCATGATGTTGAGGTAGGCTTTAATCAGGCTGTGATCATGGTAGCCAAAAATAATCCAAAAAATGTCACCTCAAATTTAAACGATCTTTTGAGAGATGATCTAAATGTTGTTATTGCTAGTTCTGAGCTTGGTAGTATTGGACGAGAAACCCAAACTATATTGATAAAAAAAGGTATTTACAATGAGGTACTAAAAAATGCCGTTTATCAAAGCATGGACTCCAGAACTTTGAACCGTGCTTTAAAGTCAGGTGATGCTGATGTTATTATTAATTGGAAAGCAACCGCTTTTTTTAAAAATAATATTAATTTCATTGAAACAATAGCTTTATCACCTGAAGAAGCAAAACCTAAGCGCCTGTCGCTTAATTTTCTTAAGTTTTCAAAATATCCCCAACTTACCAGGCAATTTATGACTTATGCACATTCACCATTTGGCTTATCTATATTTAAAAAGTATGGCTTCGTCCCACTTAATGATATGAATCAGGCTTTGTATTGAAATCAATCTCACTCCCAAACGCTCTTTTTTCAGGCTCCATGTCCAAAGGCATTTCATCGAGCCGGATTTATCTACAGTTAGCTATTTATCTATTTGGATTTATTTTATTAATTGGCTTGCAGTTTGGCTTTACACATTTAACAAAAGAGTTAAAGAAGAGTGTTGAAAATGAATATGCTCGCTTGAAAATAGGAGACATTATTATTTCAGATATTCGTTACATTGAAACGAATATTTATAAAATGGTGACTAGCCAGGGTTTAAACCGACAGCAACTGATTCAAAAAAAGCTAAACAGGAAGATAGTGGATATTAATGGTGCATTAAATGTGCTCTCAGATGGTGGTGAGGTTATCCGAATAAAGAACCTTAATTTAATTAACCAGCACGATGTAGAACAAATCATAAGCTTCAACCCTGAAAACCAGGAAAAGCAATACATTCTAGAAATTATTGAATTACGGCCTAGAATAAATCACGTGCAAGACGTCATTGATAATATGCTTGCCTTGATTATTAAAAGAGATCACTTTATCTTTCAAGATGATAAAGATCAGTACCGTAAGCTTTCCAATAAAATCAAACATAAGCTGCAATCAGTTTCTCCTATGATGAACCGGATGATTGAAAATGCTAATCGTCTTTTTTTTGAAGGTCAAAATAGATTAGAGATCATTGAAAAGTCTATCCTTGAACGTGAACAATTTTATACTATTTTACAATTATCCTTTTCACTTATCATTATTATTATTGTTAGTTTTTTGAGCTTTATTATTTTAAGACAGGTGCAAAATTCTAACGAGAAAGTAAACAAACTTGCTGAAGAGTTAAATTTTCAAATTTTTGCCCTTAACCAGCATGCTATTGTCAGTAGTGCTGATGTTCTGGGGAATATTACTTACGTTAATGAACGTTTCTGTGAAATAAGCGGTTTTAGCAAAGAAGAACTTATTGGTAATAACCACCGCATAGTCAAATCAAATGAACACTCAAAAGCAGTTTTTGTTGATATGTGGGAAACAATCAGTTCTGGAAATGTCTGGCAGGGAGAGATAAAAAACAAAACAAAAAGTGGTGGCTTTTATTGGGTTTCTGCTTCAATTGTCCCTTTCTTAGATGAAGGTGGTGAACCATTTAAATACATTTCAATCAGGACAGATATTACAAAACGTAAAGCAATGGAACAGCAGATTAAAAAAAGTCATCGTTTTTTACAGGGACTGACGGATGCAATGGGGGAGGGAGTGTATGCCTTAGATACTCATGGTGATTGCATTTTTATCAACCCGGAAACAGAAAACTTAACAGGTTGGAGTAGAGAAGAACTTATTGGTAATAATATTCATAATATTATTCACTTTCAAACACATGAAGGAAAACATGTCGCCGCAGAAGATTGTCCGGCCAATAAAAGTATTGAGCAAGGAAAAATTTATTATTCGGAAGATGAACATTTTACCAATAAAAAAGGAGAACTTTTTCCTGTTTCTATAAAATCAGTCCCGCTTTATGAAGAGGATCATATCATAGGTTCTGTCGCAATTTTTCATGATGTTTCCGAACGCAAAAAAAATGAAAAAGAATTGGTGGATGCTAAAATCCAGGCAGAACAGGCCAATAAGGAAAAAAGTAATTTTCTCGCCAATATGAGTCATGAAATCAGAACACCGATGAATGCTATCATTGGTATGTCATATCTTGCTTTGCAGACTAATTTAAATCCAAAACAAAAAAATTATATCAACAAAGTACATTATTCAGCAGAATCACTATTGCGCATTATTAACGATATACTGGATTTTTCAAAAATTGAAGCAGGTAAATTAGAGATAGAAACTGTTCATTTTGAGCTTTCATCCGTCCTGGAAAATATTGAAATATTATTACAAGAAAAAATAAATAAAGGATCGTTAAAATTAATCTTTAAAACTGATTCAAACATTCCAGATAATCTGAAAGGTGATCCTTTAAGACTGTCTCAAATATTAATAAATTTAGGCAATAACGCCATAAAATTCACTGAACAGGGAAGTGTTATCATTCGCTCTGTTCTTGAGCAGGCTAATGATCCCCAGTATATAAGAATTCATTTCACCATAGAAGATACGGGAATTGGCATCAATAAACAGCAGCAGGAAAAGCTTTTTAAATCATTTAGTCAGGCTGATTCATCGACAACAAGAAAATATGGCGGCACAGGTTTGGGTCTTAGTATTTCTAAAAATCTGGCTCAACTTTTAGGTGGTGATATCTGGGTTGAAAGCACACCTGATGTTGGTAGCAACTTTCACTTTACTGTCCAGTTTAAGCAATCTAATGAGCAGTCTAAATATCAGAAAAATGTTGTTTCAGAAGAATATGAAAACAGTGTTAAATTATTAGAAGGGAAAGATATTCTTCTTGTTGAAGACAATTTGTTGAATCAGGAACTGGCTGCAGATCTGCTCAAAAAAAATAATATTCATGTCACTATTGCTAATAACGGTCTGGAAGCGATAGAACTTCTGGAAATGCATGACTTTGACTGTGTTTTGATGGATATACAGATGCCGGTTTTAGATGGTTATGAAGCAACCAGAAGGATCAGGAAAAATTTAAAATTTAAAAATCTTCCAATTATTGCCATGACCGCCAGTACCATGTCTGGGGATCATGAGAAAGTCATTAATGCCGGGCTGAATGATTATATTTCAAAACCAATTAATATAAGACAAATGTTTATTACAATAAATAAGTGGGTAAACAAAGATACGACTATTAATGCCCGTATGGATTATTTGGAGAAGGATGCTTCAGAGATAATTTCAGAAGATGAAATAACTTTTGATTATATCTCAGCCTTACATCGACTTGGAGATGATGAAGAAGTCTATAGTCAGATCCTTAAAACATTCCTTACAGAACATGTTAATGATCTTGATAAAATTAATACGATATTAATCGAAAATAATTTTGATGATGCAAAAAGAATGGTACATACTCTCAAGGGGGTCAGTGGTAATATTGGAGCTTATACCCTGCAGCAGGAGATGCTATTGCTTGAAACATGTATTAGTCAAAATGAACAAAATAACCCCCTTGATATCTGTACTGAGCATCTTAATAAAGCTCATTCTGATCTAATACAGACTGTCAAATTAATTAATCATTTTCTAAATAAAGCGAAAGAGGGTGAAAAAACACCAGATATTTGTAATAAAGATAAATTAACTGATGATAACTTATTAACTTCTTTAAAGGAATTACAAATTCTATTAAGCGATTATGATTCTAAATCAGGTCAATTTGTCAATGATTTATTGCACCATGGAATTGCAAATGCTTATATTGAACCTATTAATACATTAAAGGATCTTATTGAACAATATGACTTTGAGTCAGCTGATGAAATTATTTCAAAAATGATAAAGACTTTTAATCAAAAATAATCTGGCTATGAAACAAATTAATAGACAAACAATACTTACTGTTGATGATACACCAATGAACCTTGACATATTGAATGGGATCCTTTCAGGTGAATATGATATTAAATCTGCAATTAACGGTCAAATTGCTTTAAAAATTGCTAAAAAAATTAAACCAGATATTATTCTACTTGATATCATGATGCCTGATATGGATGGTTATGAAGTCTGTAAACGACTTAAATCGGATCTGGAAACAGTTAATATTCCGGTGATTTTTGTGACCGCAATGCTGGCAACTGAAGACGAGCAAAAAGGTTTTGATTTAGGTGCCGTTGACTACATTACAAAACCAGTCAATCCGGCCATTGTTAAAGTTCGGGTTAAGACACACCTGGCATTGGCAAATCAACAAAAAACCTGTCAAAAAATCATCAAATTGCAAACCAAAGATTTATATGAGACTCAAAAATCAGCAATTCATATGCTGGGTACTGCCGGTCACTATAATGATACAGATACCGGTAGTCATATCTGGCGCATGGCTGATTATAGTGCAGCACTAGCACGTGCTAGTAATTGGAGTACCCTGGAAGTTAAGGCTCTGACTCTTGCAGCGACCATGCACGATACTGGAAAAATAGGTATTCCAGATGAAATACTCAAGGCACCCAGAAAATTGACCGATGATGAATGGGTTATTATGAAAACGCATACTACTATTGGCCATAAAATACTGAATAAAAGTTCATTGGAATTGTTTCAAATGGCTGCCGAGATTTCTTTAGCACACCATGAAAAATGGGATGGGAGTGGTTATCCAAAAGGCTTATCAGGAGAAGATATTCCTGAATCAGCCAGAATTGTTGCTATAGCTGATGTATTTGATGCCTTAACCATGAAACGCCCTTATAAAGAAGCATGGCCTATTGAAAAAGCACTATCAGTCATAGAGCAGGGCAGTGGTAACCATTTTGAACCAAAACTTATTCAATTGTTTATGAGTATTCTGGATGAAATATTAGCCATAAAAGATGATTGGGGGGAAAGAGAGAATGATTTCTGATGGATAGACAATTAAAAACAAGATAAAATTATCATCAAATTATTATATTCAGGAAATATTGTGCTTTTTAAAATCATTCTACTTTTTTTAGTACCATCAGTTTGTTTTTCCCACTCCCTTCATCATGTTTTCAAAAAGGTTAACCCAACTGTTGTTGTCATACACATTGAAGATAGCAAAGCAAAAATCAAGAATGTTCTAAATAATAGCATTAATAAAAAAAATATTGGCTCTGGTGTTGTTATTTCAAGGGACGGAAAGATTATGACCGCCTCTCATCTGGTTCATTCTGCGGATAATATTACCGTTGAATTTTTAAATGGCCAGAAAATACCCGCACATGTTCTTTCATCTGTTCCTCAAGCAGATATTGCACTCATTCAACTTAAACAAATTCCTGACATTTTAAAAGTTGCGCCATTAGGGGATTCTGATCAGGCCAGGGTAGGGGATGAAATTTTTGTTATTGGGGCACCTTATGGCTATAGCCATACGATAAGTAAGGGTATTGTCAGTGCACGCTATGCTCCCGGTGATCTTGATACTGAACTGGGGATGAGTGAATTAATACAAACCGATGCAGCGATTAATACCGGTAACTCCGGTGGCCCGATGTTTAATGACAAGGGTGAAGTGATAGCCATTGTCAGCCATATTATTACCCATTCAGGCGGTAATGAAGGTCTGGGTTTTGCTGTCACATCCAATATGTCAAAAAAAATATTACTGGAAGAAAAACCGATCTGGAGTGGACTGGATGGAATTATTATCACTAAGCTGGCGGGGGCATTGAATGTCCCGCAAAAAGCTGGATATTTAGTACAACATGTTGCCCGTGATTCAATTGCTGATAAACTGGGTATTCAAGGAGGCACAATTCCAACGACTATTTATGATACAAAATTTCTTCTTGGTGGCGATATTATTGTCGAAATGTTGGGCATTACTATAAAAGGGAACTCGAATACTTTTAAACAGATCAGAAAAAAGCTGTCACTATTGAACAATGGCGATGAAATAAGCGTAAAAGTTCTTCGTAATGGAAGGATTCTATTATTATCGAATCATCTTGGAAATGAGCAATAGTCAGCTTAAATTAAAAAGGTAAAGTAATTTCTTCAGCATTTTCCATAATTTCGATGGCAGTTTCCAGATCAACTTGATCTGGATTTTCAATTGATTGCTCATCTAATTTATCAAATATTTCAGCCTGTTCCCATATTTGATAACCACCCATTTCATCTTGAATATAAGCAGCCCAGGGAATAAATTTTGTTAATGGAAATAACTGTCCCTTTCTTGGTGAAATATCAATATTTAGCCCAGAGATAAAGAATATCTTTTTATTCTTATAACTAGGCTCTTCAATTATGGTTCTAAATGTGCGATCAAATTCAATCTGTGAGGTTGCCTGTGCTGCGGATAATGCAGGCCACTCTGAGGTGACAATGTAAGGCATGACATTAATCATGTTTCTTTCCAGGTGATCACGACCTTCACTATCCATACTGATAACACGTTTAAAAAAGAACAGTTCCGGCTTAAGGTTTTTATCAATGGCTATAACTTGATTATTTGTAATATTCTGCGGATCTATATTTTCAATTAATTCAGATGCGACAGGAAAAATCTTGGCTGTACTTTTTGAGTATTCAGGTGCGATTTTTCCTAAGGCATCTACCTGTATAATTTTATCTAAATTAAGAAATAAGCCCTGATCTCTATTCTTATCGAGTAATCGGTTATCAATAATAACTTTAATTTTGCCTTCAATTTTAGTGATCAAAATATTTTGGCTGGCAAATTTGTATTCATTAATATACCACTCCAATGCGCCAGTTATTTTTCCACAGTTCGGAGTTTCACAAGTATCTTCTGTTTGCAATCTTCGGTATAAACCAAAAGATTCAGAATCTGGGTCATAACCGACGTGACTGGCCTGAATAATGACCAGATCCTTCCCATGGTGAGAATAGGGTGCATGTCGGTCAGTGGCAACAATGCCACCGACTCGACCATGATTAAAAGGGAATGAGCCAAAATGTTTGGCAATTAAAATAATGGGATACCCCTGACTTTCATCAGAGCAAAATGCCCTTGAAGGCATTATTTTACCTGCTTGGAAGCCTAATGATTTAACCAGATTATAAAATTTAGGGATAAAACGACTATAGCGCATTGTCATTTCAGATATTTTGAAGTCGCCCAACAGGCTGGATAATGAATTATTTTTACCGTACATTGATATTCTCCTGCTTACCTGACATAAGCAATGATAGAAATAAAATGGCTCACCGAACCGCTCAAAACAAAAAGATGCCATATTCCATGAGCATGGCGAAGTTTTTTCTTATGATCCAGTGCATAAAAAGTAATTCCAATCGTATAAAAAATACCCCCTGCAACAAGCCAGAAAACCCCGGCAGCAGTTATTGCGTCTTTAAGGTTATCCCATTCAAGTGTACAAACCCATCCCATCATTAAATAGATAATTATTTGCAGTGCTTCAATTCGTTTTTTAATGAATAAATCAAGTAAAATACCCAAAATAGCCAGTCCCCAGACAAAGCTGAGCATAAGAGGGCCATTCCCGTCACCTAGAGAGACCAGCATAAAGGGGGTATAAGTACCTGCAATAAGTAGATATATTGAGATGTGATCAAGCTGTTGAAATATTTTCTTAAGTTTTGGCAGGTGAAAACTGTGATACAAGGTAGACATAGTATATAGTATAACCAGCATCAGTCCAAATACCATAAAACTAAAAAATATAATCAGGTTCTCTTGTTGCAGTCCAACCGTTAGTAAGGAACCAAGTCCAATTAAAGCAAGCACACCACCCACGAGGTGAGTGATGCTATTAAATTTTTCACCGGAATACATGTTTTTTTACCTTATTATAGAGCCTACTCTGGTAAATTGAGTAGTTGCATTGATTTTACCTTAAATTGAAGTACATTCATAAATTATGATTGTATAATATTTTTAATGAGCAAAAAATGTTGCCCTTGTAAAAATTACAAAATCATCAAGAGCCTCAAATCTCTGTTTGGGCGTAAATTTAGGTGAATTTTTCAATTAGGCGATACGACTTGTTATTCCAGGTCACATTTTATGATAGTATAAATGGAGTGACCATAATTGAATATGAGGATAAAAAATAAGAGGTGAATAATTGCAAACAATAGTTAAAAAATGGTTTCAAGACAAGGGATACGGCTTTCTTGAAAATGGGACAGGTCCGGATATTATGGTGAGAAAAAATGAGCTTATTAAATGTTCATTTTTAAAGGTTGGTTCACTAGTAGAGTTTGAGTGTCACAGTGATGGCCGAGGCTTAGTTGCCAAAAAAGTCAGCCTTTCACGTAAAAAAAACAACACACAAAATGGAGCTCGCGGTTCCAGAAAAAATCCTTTTGGAGTGATGACATAAAAGGAGTTTGCTAATGACTTTAAAGCATTTAAAAGAAAGCTCATGGACAATTGAACAAGCCAACCAACAAGTTAAGAAGAAATATGATGAGCAATATTGGCAATTTCTGGTCAGACTAATTAATATCAAAGAAGTTAAGTGGAATGTTAATTCTAAGACCATTGATTTCGCTGAGTATATTCCACTAAAAACACTGTTTATTGAAGTGCTGGAGAGAATTCCAACTGCAGAGTTTATTGTTGAAAAATGTCATATATGCCAACATTATTTTAATGTAAACAAAGATGATGGTATATTCGGCGATACTGAAAGTTTGACACACTTTATTTGTAAAAAATGTGCTCATACATTAACCGCCTGGGAATTCTATCAAAACCATTTGAAGACTTGATTTAACAAGGCGCTCTTCGCCAGGAATAGGGGTGTTTAATATTTGTTAAGCTTGATAAAGCTGTTTTTCTTATAAATATTATGAAAACCTCATTAATTAATGTTATAACTCTGCTACAATGACTTTTACTGATTTGTTATGTCATTTGTCAAAACCTATCACTTTATATTCGAACCAGTGAATTCGAATATAAATTTAATATCATTCACCAATAATATGAGTAAAAAAAATGAGTAAAGGTACAGTTAAATGGTTCAACGCTGATAAAGGTTTTGGATTCATTACCCCCGAAGACGGCAGTAAAGATCTTTTTGTTCATCATTCAGAAATCCAAAGTGGCGGCGCCTTTGCAACGCTAAATGAGGGTCAAGCAGTGGAATTTGAAGTTGGCCAGGGGCAAAAAGGTCCTTGTGCAAATAAAGTTGTTGCTGTTTAAGCTGCAAGAAACAATATAGTAACGTGTTACCATATGCTGGCCAATTTGGCCAACCTGTGGTCACATTCGTCCTCTTATATTGCTGAATCTACTGATAATGTAACAAGCAATCTAAATTTAATTGTTACAGGTATGGCCAATATCCTGGCTCAGTATTAACTGGGAGCTTGCATCCTAAGCTGGCGTTGTTGTTCTTCGGCAAAGGCGGCTTTTATTTCTTCCAATACGGTATCCACATCTGCAGTTTGTGTGCTTTCCTTAAAGTAGCCTGTTAACTCGGCTTCCGGGTGTAATTCCCCAGCTTTATACAATGCCCAAATTTCCTTGGAGTATTGCCTGTTGAGTAATTCAGGTGCGTATTGAGCATAGTAGGCGCTAATATTATTAACATCCCGCTCCAGCATCCATTTTGCCTGATTATTAGCTGATGCATCCACTACCTGGGGCAGATCAATAATTACCGGGCCATATTCATCAACCAATACATTAAACTCTGACAGATCGCCATGAATCAATCCAATACAAAGCATACGCATTACGTACTGCATCATAACAGCATGATCTTCTAAGGCTTGTTCAGAGGACATTGACACATCGTTCAGACGCGGTGCTGCCTGGCCTTCGCCATCGGTAATTAACTCCATCAACAAGACGCCGTCAAAGCAGCCGTAGGCTTTAGGCACTCGAACCCCCGCATCAGAAAGGCTATAGAGCGCATTAACTTCGGTATTTTGCCAGGCTTTCTCTTGTTGAACCCTGCCAAATTTTGAGCCTTTTTCCATTGCTCGGTTACGGCGGCTATTACGCCCCTTGCGACCTTCTCGATATTGTACTGCTTGCTTAAAACTGCGTTTATTAACCTCTTTATAAACCTTGGCGCAGAGGATCTCAGATCCGCTGCGTACAATATAAACTTCAGCTTCTTTTCCGCTCATTAAGGAACTGATGACTTCATCAATCAGCCCATCTTCAACTAAGGGTTGGATTCGTTTAGGGATTTTCATGTTATTCTTATAACTTACTTTGGTAAAATTTGGAACAAAAATTAGTAATACTGATAAAATATATCCACTTTGCTGCGCTTGCCAGTTATTGTGGACAACCAGAAGCTCCAGTTTTAAGCCAGAACGAGCTTGGTGTGTATTAGTTGATATACTCCTGCCATGAAAGCAGAGCTATTTTAAAGTCATGTAAACCACACTCAGCGCAAGATTCTTTATCGTAAAGTTCTACATCTTCTGAACGATCATCATCGTTTTCACTAAATTCATTATTGTTAAAATTGTCCATACCTGAATTCGTACAAAAGGCCTCTAAATTTAAGGCTTTTATTTCTACCCCAATGTGACTAATGCTTAATTGAAACTCAGTACCAATTATTTCTTTAAATGCAATACTGCCTCGTTCAAATTGTTCTATCAGCGTTAATATTTGTACTATCTTAGACTTATTGTTACTTATCTCTTCGCTTAACCAGAGACCAATAGCTTCGTGTCCCATGGAAAATCTGGCAGTTGGCTGGCCATCAATATTTTTTCTAAATTCAAAATCCATTAATGTTTTCTTTTTGACTGTTCATTAGTTCAAGCAATAGATATCACCATTGATTTTGAATTGATTTTCTTCAAATTCAGAGTCTTATTCATCATCAGCTTCAATCAGCCTTTCAGCATCATCGTCGTAATCAAATGCGCCAACTAATGTGACATAATCATCACTTTCGATGCCAGAAATTTTGCCGCTGTATTCATATTCGAATAATAAAATAACCCAGGTAATTTCATTGAGCTTTTTCTTTTTTGCTTTACTCATCAAAACTTCAATAAAGGAAGAAGAAAATGAGCATTCACCAACTGCTTGCCTGATGTTAATGGTACCTTCGTGTGCACCATTTGTTTCCATTTTTGAAGGAGAAAAATAACGCATTTTAAAGTTATTAGACCAGGTATTGCTTGCACGAGTATTATTTTTGCTAAATTTTTCTTCAAAATATGCTTCAGGAATATCAGCATATGGGTATGTTGATGCCCAAACAGAAACCTTATTCTTTTTTGAAAAAAGAAACCCTTTTTTAATTTTTACATTCTTTTTTTGCACTGAAGTCTCATGTTATTGAATAGTTGTATGTTCATATTATAAGCGTTCGACTGATGACATGATATAGCGATTGTATTTGAATCAGATTAATTTTGGAAAAAATAATAAACAATGATTTTAGGCTATAATAATATTTCAGTATCAAATATATTTCCTTAAAGAGAAAATTAAATTTGTATGGACAAAAAAGCCCTTAAACAAATAAATCTACTGTTACTGAAGATGAAATCTGAGCTCCAGGAACAGGAAAAGACCTCAAAAGAAACTGGAAAGCCAGTAGAACTAGATCAGACAAAGGTTGGCCGTATTTCTCGTATGGATGCCATGCAGGCACAACAAATAGCTCTTGATGCTTCAAGAAGGCGTAAGCTCAAACTTGTAAGTATTGAGAGCGCATTTCAACGAATCAATTCAGGTGAATATGGCTATTGTCTGGCCTGTGATGAAGATATTGCTCTCCGTAGACTTTTGGTTGATCCAACCAATACACACTGCATAGAGTGTGCTGAAAAGATGGATACCCCCTTGTGATTTGAGGTGGATAATATTTTGGAAATGTCAGGGCATATGGATATCTAAATCATTTAATACACACTCGAACTCTCAATGATTTTATATCGGTTCTTCGGCACCACTCTCATATCGATCCGTACCAGTCATGTAGTGGTTATAGTTAGGCTTTATAGCATTTATACTGCTTACGACATAAAAATACCATATTTTCAACCTATAATTTGAAAAGTATCATTAAGTTACCTATCCTTTATATGATTAGTTAATTAGATATAATTAATAGCTTTATTTATTATTTAATTTTGTCATAAAATTTCATCCATTTTTTGGGAATGTTAATGAACGATTGGAATGATGCTGCACTGAGTGATACTCGATTTGATCCATTATTGGATGCTTTAGTATTAATTACTCGTCTTTATGAAAATCCTTATTCCAGAGATTCTCTTGTTGCAGGTCTTCCCGTTGAGGATGGTCAGCTAGATACCAGACAATTTATTGTTGCGGCAGAAAGAGCAGGTTTAAGTGCCAGATTACTAAAACGTTCACCTGAAAAAGTTTCTCAATTAACATTACCTGCCGTTTTGCTTTTAAAGGATCGAAAAACCGCCATTTTACTCAATATCGACCATGATAATAAAACAGTAAAAATTATGCGCCCTGAGTGTGGAAATTCTGAAGAAACTCTCAGCTTTGAAGACATTACTAAAGAATACAGTGGCTATGTTTTTCTTATCAAACAAAAACACAACTTTGAAGGCAGAAAAGAGCAAACCTTAAACCATGAGGTCAATCATTGGTTTTGGGGAACATTAGCTCGTTCATGGAAAATTTACCGAGATGTACTGATTGCTTCGATTCTAATTAATATTCTTGCATTGGCTGCGCCATTATTTACCCGAAATGTATATGACCGGGTTATTCCCAATGATGCCTTAGACACCTTATGGACGTTTACTATTGGTATCACCATCGTTTATATCTTTGATTTTCTTATGCGCATGTTGCGTGCTTATTTTCTTGATGTTGCAGGAAAAAAGAGTGATGTCATGTTGTCATCGATATTATTTCAAAAAATGCAAGCCACTGAAATGAGTGAAAGACCTAAATCAGTAGGTTCTGCGGCAAAAGAATTGAACGACTTTGAGTCAGTCAGAGATTTAATTACGTCATCAACGATGACCTTGTTAATTGATATGCCTTTTACTCTTATTTTTCTCGCGGTTATCGCAATTATGGGTGGTGAATTAGTGATAGTACCTGCTGTTGCCATGGTATTGATTCTTGTTTACAGTCTCTATGCACATCGTTCCATAAAATATACAGTCGAACAAACATATCGAGCAGGTGCTGAAAAAAATGGTATGTTGATTGAAATTTTGAATTCACCAGAAGCCGTTCGCGCTTATAATATGCAATCCCGTAATCAAAAAAAATGGGAAGATGCAACAGGTGAAATCTCTTCATGGAATATCAAAACAAAATTACTCACCACATCTGTTGGATCATTTTCAAATTTAGTCCAACAAATGTCGACAGTTGCAGTCGTGGTTTTTGGTGTGTATTTAATTAAAGATGCTTCTTTAACCATGGGGGGGCTGATTGCTGTCACCATGTTACTCGGTCGTACGATTGCCCCTATGAGACAACTTGCATCATTGATCACCCGTATTCACGGTGCAAAAGCAGCCTTTTCATCACTTGAAAAACTGATGGAAAAGCCTGTCGAAATGGATATACACAAAACTTATTTACAAAAAAATGAGATTCAAGGTCAGTTTGAGTTTAACCATGTCAGTTTTTCTTACCCAGAAGCTGAAGTGCAATCCCTTCATGACGTCAGCTTTAAAATAAAGCCAGGTCAAAAAATTGGAGTGCTTGGACGCATTGGTTCTGGAAAATCAACCATTGGTAAATTAATGATGCGTTATTTTTTGCCCTCAGAAGGTTCACTCTATGTCGATGGTACCGATGTTCAACAAATCAATCCTTATGAGCTTCGCCGTCATATTGGTTATGTGCCACAACATGTTCAACTCTTTTTGGGTTCTGTTAAAGACAATATTAAAATGGGTGCAACCTGGGTGGATGATGAAAGAGTTGAATTAGTGGCAAGACTGTCTGGTGTAACTGATTTTACTGATAGACACCCCATGGGACTTGATTTGCAAGTGGGTGAAGGAGGGCAAAATTTATCGGGTGGTCAACGACAATTGGTCGCCTTAGCAAGGGCTTTGTTATTATTTCCTAAAATCTTAATTTTAGATGAACCTAGTTCAGGAATGGATCAAACGACAGAAGCTCTCTTAAGAAATCGTTTAAAAGCCGTTGTTAAAGACCGAACCGTTATTATTGCCACACACCGTTCTTCACTGCTTGATTTAGTTGATGACATCATGGTGGTTGAAAGTGGTCAAATTGCTGCATTTGGACCCAAAGGAGAAGTGGCTAAACAGCTAAAAACACCTTCTGCTAATACATCTGAATCAGGAGAAAAAAAATGAGCTGGTTTGGTCAGGCAATCACCTTCTTTAAGGAAGTCCACAATGCTAAAAAAGAAAGGACTGAAGATGTCCCATTAGATGAACTGGAATTTGTTTCATCTGCCAGTGAAGCACGTTTATTACATGCACCCGCAGGTGCTTCTTTTTTAATCGTGGTCAGTTTTTTACTTCTCGCCACACTGTTAGTCTGGTCCGTTGTATCGCCAATTGATGAAGTGGCTAAAGCAAATGGCAAAGTGATCCCATCAAAACAAATTCAAGCCATACAAAATCTTGAAGGTGGTATTCTTAAAGAACTAAAAGTACAGGAAGGTCAAATTGTCAAGAAAGGTGAAGTTGTTGCCATTTTGGATGACACATCGGTTGCTTCTTCTTATGCAGAACAACAAAAAACCTACGCAAAACTCATTGCCAGAGTCCAACGTCTGGATGCTGAAGTGCATGGAAAAGAAGAAATTAAATTTTCGGAAGAATTAGATGAACATAGTAGTGTTAAAGAACATGAAATACAATTGTTTAACTCAAGCCGAGAAAGTATTGAAGCAAAAATAGATGAATCTGATTTTGAAGTGACCAAAGCGGATGCTGAATTACAAACTGCTCGCAGTAACTTCAATATCTTAAGTAAGAACTATAAAATAGCCGCACAAGAGCTTGAAGTAAATGAAGCCGCCTTTAAAAAGAAAGCCATTTCTAAATTGGCATATATCAAGGAAAAACAAAGATTGAATGAGTTACATGCCAGTCTTAAAAAAGCACAATTACTCATACCCCAGGCAAGGGCAAATTTTCATTCTTTAGAAAAGAAAAAACTATCAGTCATCCGACAATATAAAAAAACCTTACTAAAAGAACGTTCGGAAGTAGAAATCAAATTAGAACAAATTCAGGCTAAAGCCACTTCACTCAAAGATAAGGTGGCCAGAACTATTTTAATTGCACCAGAAGCTGGAACTATTAAAGAAATATACGTCAATACCATTGGTGGTGTTGTACGCCCTGGTATGGTGATTATGGATTTAGTCCCACTGGATGATCAATTACTCATTGAAGTGAAAGTCAAACCAAAAGATATTGGCTTTATTCATAAAGGACTTAAAGCAAAAGTGAAATTTACAGCCTTTGATTTCTCCAAATATGGCGGCTTAATCGGTACAGTTGAATATGTCAGTGCCGATACCATTACCGACAAAAAAGGGATCAGCTCTTATCAGGTTAGAGTGCGTACTAAAAAAACGAGCATTAATGATAAAAAAGGTGGTCAACTACAAATTATTCCAGGCATGCAAGCTGAAGTTAATATTATTATTGATAAAAAAAGTATTTTAGAATATGTCGTTAAACCAGTTTTAAAATTTTAACACCTATACATTCAGCTTAAAATTTTGCACAAACTGAGTATCATGAGCTAATCTTCTTTGATGTTGTAGGATTTTCTTTATTTGATTCTATAATAAAATATATGTCTGAAAAAGACAAAAAACTTGTCTTACATTGACAAGTACATAGATGATTTCTCTGTTATATTTTTAACTTCTAAAAACTCTAAGTTCCTTAACTAACTCTTCATTAAACCACTAATAAGGTGAGATATGGTCACTCAATCTGGTTCTAAGCCTCATAACATTACTATTGGTATTTTAATATCTCCTCATTCAACCGTAAAAGTGCTTCGACATGGGCATGAGTTAATTCTTCATGAGGGGGATGCCGTCTTTCTCTATGATTCGGTGATATCAAGTAATACACCTGAGACGATCATCTTATTAAATAACGGTAAAGAATTTACATTTTCTAATGATGAACGTGTATTGTTTGATGAGCCAACACTTATTACTGGGCATAGTGAGCATATTGATCCCGAGCATTGGGATATTCAGGATAAATTGCTCGATGAACATATCAAAATGGATGAACAAAGTCATATAACTATCCAGCAAAAAAGGCACTATGATGATCCTGGGTTGACGCTTTTCGGTTCTCTGGATATGAATCAGGGACAGGCGGGTGTATTTGCCACACAATATGGCTACCTTACGATGACTGGTGCTGACAGCTCTGGTACTGGAAACTATCTTTATCGACTTGATCCTGCCAATTCCAATACGCAAAATTTACCCTCTGGCAGTACTATTGTTGATCATTTGCAAGGTAGTGTTGCTCCAGGCATTATTTTTATGATGACACCCCATGCACCTGTGATCACCGGAACCATCAATGGTACGGTAATAGAAGATCAACAACTTCAAAGTAGTGGTCAGTTGCATATCACAGACATAAATCCTGGAGAAGCACATTTTCAGGCAGTAATAGTTCATGGCCGTCATGGCGATTTGAGTATTGATGCCACAGGACACTGGATCTATTCACTGGATAATACAGCAGCACAATCGTTGGCAGCAGGTCAGACGGCACTTGATAAAATTGAAGTCACCACTGCAGATGGTACAAAACAGCTTATTTCAATGGTCATAACGGGTACCAATGATGTGCCCACTCTGGGTCTGCAACAAACCAATGGGTCTACAGGTACATTGTCTGCAACTGATACCGATCTAACGGATACAGAAATATTTTCAGTCATCAATGGTGTTGGTCAGTTTGGTACTCTAACCGTGGATCCCATAACGGGTGACTATTCTTACCACCAGAATGCATCGGTTGCTGGAATGAATTTTGATCCAAAAACTGGCGTTTATAGTGCACAGGATGTCTTTGAAGTGCATGTCAGTGATGGTCATGGTGGTGAAGTCAGTCAATTTGTGACCTTCAATGCAGCAGCAACCGTTGCAGCATCAGTGTTGCCTGGAGGCACCCCGGTTATTTTGCCACAAATAACCACTCAACCTGTCCTTTCACCAACTCACCCTGGAAATGCAGTAATAACAACGCCTGTAAATGGGGTTACTATTGATCTGGATGCTAAAAGTGATTCCGGTTCGTCAAATACTGACAATTTTACTAATGATCAGTCACCAACTGTTTCAGGGCATACTGATATTCCATTCTCAACAATAGAAATCTATGATGGTACGACAAAGATTGGAGCAATCACCTCTGATGGGAGCGGACACTACTCAGTAACAACCTCTGTCTTAACTGATTCGGTTCATAATATCAGCGCGCAGGCAACTGCACCGTCCGCAACACTACCAGTTAACTCTGCAAGTTTAGCGGTGACAGTTGATACGGCAATAAATGCTGCCGATGATACCGCTACAACAGATGAAGATGCAAAAACAGCAATAAGTGGAAATGTGATCACTAATGATGACCATGCCAATGGGGAAACTGTGAATGCTACAAGTGCCCTAAAAACTGCACATGGAATTTATACACTAAACACAGATGGAAGCTACACATTTACTGTAGATACCGCAGCATCTCAACATCTGGCCATAGGTGATAAAGCAACTGATACACTCACTTATGAGATAACAGACAAAGCAGGCAACACAACATCAGCAATACTGACAACAACTATTACGGGAACAAATGATAAACCAATAATAGCGGCACCTCCACTAATTGTGGCAACAGAAGATGGAAATACCGTAACAGGTCAAATACTATCGCATGATGTAGACAATAAAGACACGGCAACATTTACCACAACGAATGCCCCTGCAGGCTTTACACTTCATGCCGATGGAAGCTATAGTTTTGATCCAGGTAATCAAGCCTATCAGAGCTTAGTGCAAAACCAACATCATCGACTTGATATTCCAATTACAGTGACAGATAGTGCAGGTGCATCATCCTCAACGGTATTAGCAATTGAACTGACAGGAACAGGTGATGCTGCAGTTATAACTGGCATTGACACTGGAAGTGCCAAAGAAGATGTGAAGGTCTCTATGGCGCAGGGTGAGATTGGTACTGGTGGACAATTAAATATTACAGATTCTGATGCAGGTGAAGCAAAGTTTGATACTAAATTTAACCAGGGTGGATATAGCAGTGCCCTCGGTGGTCATCTTATTTTAACACCAGACGGAAGCTGGTCATATGTTATTAATAATTCAAAACCAAATATCCAGGCACTTGCAGAGGGTGAAACACTTACCGACACTGTGAGTGTTAAAAGTGTTGATGGCACAACTCATGATATAGTTGTGACAATCACTGGAACAAACGATGCACCAACAGTCAGCGGACCCGTAGTACTTCCAACAGGAACAGAAGATAAATCATTTACAGTAACAGCAGCAGAGTTAATGTCACATGTTACAGACATAGATACATCAGATGTATTACGTATAGGTAGTAATATTGTATCTCTGCATGCCATTATTAATGGTCCGGTAAATGGTGTTTATACAGTGATCCCAGATGCAAATTATAATGGTCCTTTAAGCCTTATGTATAGTGTTGTTGACGATGAAGGAGGTGTGATAAGAGCAACCGCCACTACTGTAATAGCTGCCACACCTGATGGTGCCGTGATCACAAGCACCACAGTAGATGTTACAGAAGATACCCATACCACTGCAACCATTCAACTGGGTATTACTGATGCCGATGCCGGGCAAGCACACTTTCAAACAACACCATTAACAGGTGCGCATGGAAGTGCAACTATTACTGCAGATGGACAACTTTCTTATACACTGGATAATGGTGCAGCTCAACATTTAAAAGAAGGTGAGAGTATCACTGATATTATTGTGGTGACTTCTGTAGATGGAACAAAACATGATGTGAGTATTAACATTAATGGTACTAATGATAATCCAGTGATTAATACCGTAGCGACCCAAAGAGGAACCGAAGATGGAAGAGCTGTTTTTGGTCGACTGACTGCTACTGATATCGATACAGGGGATACAGTTACCTTTACAACATCATCAACCCAGGCAGGTTTTAGTTTGAATGCTCAAGGTATTTACGCCTTAGATCCAACAGAACCAGCCTTTCAGCACTTAGCAGCAGGTGAGTCAATGACAGTACATGTTGATGTACAAGCAGTTGACTCTTTTAATGGTACATCTCAAGCACAAACCTTAAGCTTTATTATCACGGGGACAAATGATACACCATCAGTCAGTGCACCAGTAGTGCTTCCAGGAATAAATGAAGATACTCGCGCAATAATAACACAGGCTGAATTATTGGCACATGCCAGTGATGTAGATGCAACCGATATATTAAAAGTTGCAAATGTATCTGCAAATCATGGTTATGCGTTTATGGACAGCTCTGGCAATGTTAATTATATTCCAGATCCAAATTTTAATGGAAAAGTCACCTTTAGTTATGAGGTTACGGATAATCATGGAGGCATGACCCATACTACTGCTACACTTGATGTAGCACCGGTTAATGATGCTCCAGAACTAAGCGTTAACCAAACAAGTAATACCTCAGGCACACTCACTGCGATAGATGTCGATACAACAGACACACATACTTTTAGTGCCGTGAATGGAGTAGGGCATTATGGAATATTAACCGTAGATCCAATAACAGGGGCTTATAATTATGCTCAAAATAATTCTGTTACAGGTATGAATTATGACCCTAAAACCGGAAAATTTACAGGACAAGAAGCTTTTGAAATAAAAGTATCTGACAATCATGGTGGACTAGAGAGTAAATTTATTACCTTTAATAGTGAGGCCACCTTAACCGCTCAAACGCAAACAACCCCCGATGGACAGATTGTTGCCATACCTAATGTTCCTCCAGTTGTGTCAGTTTCTGTACCCAATCAGCCTGTTATTTCAACGACACAACCAGCAGTAACACCGCAAAATACTGGAGCAGCAAATGATGTACAAATAAGCCTGGCTTACAATAGCGACACAGGAAGTTCAAGTTCTGATAAAGTCACTAAAGATGCTACACCTGAAATCACAGGATGGACTGATATTCCATTCTCAAAAGTTGAAATTATGGATGGTAGTAAGGTTATTGCAACAGCAGTATCGGATGCACATGGTGTTTTTTATATCTCAACATCAGCTCTTAGTGATGGGATACATACACTTACTGCTAATGCAACACCACCAGGTTCAACAGCTCATGTTAGTTCAAGTCGCTTAGATATCATAGTAGATACTTCTGTAGAACAATTAAGTGTAGAGCTTTATAGCAATTCAGGTGATGCTACTGATAACATCACTAATGATGGTGGACTTAAAATTGGACATCATGAAGCAGGTGCGACTGTGGAATATTCAGTTGATGGTGGAAATAGTTGGGCAAAGAGTTTTACACCTCAAAATGGTTCAAATACAGTAGAAGTAAGACAGACCGATATGGCAGGAAACGTTTCAACCCCAACCTCACTTACCTTTACGCTAGATAATAGTGCAACAGCACCTATTGTTGAATTATTACACGACACAGGACCAGATCATACTCACAATCAACAACTTTTAAATGATAAAATAACTCAAAATGCACAGCTTCATGTCACTCATGAGGTGGGGGCAACTGTTGAATACAGTGTCGATGGAGGACAAACATGGTCTGCAAATTTTAACCCTGCAAATGACGGTCAAATTGGTGTGGATGTACGCCAGACTGATGTTTCAGGAAATCAAAGCCCCGTAACACATTTTGACTTTACTTATGACACTACAAAACCTGTTTTTGCGATTAATAACACACCCGATAGTAATAATCCTTCATATACTATAAGTGGAACAGTAGATGGTAGTGTTGCAGATATGCTGGTAGCTATTGTAAAAGATGGAGAACATGTAGATACTCAATCCTTTCACATCGTACCAGATCCTCAAGGAAACTGGCATGTAACAACGGCTACTTTAGCAGATGCAGGTTATAAAGTAGAAGTAACTGGAACCGATTTGGCTGGAAATACAGTCCTTCTTAGTCATTCAAACTACAGCAGCCACTTTAATATTGACACTTCAGCCAATGCAGCAGCAACAGCTGTTGTTACGGGGGTTGCCCATGATGAGCCAGAACAAACTCAGCAAGTCGATGAACTCCAGTTTGATCTAAGCCATGCCTCTAATTTACTTGAAGACTCTCGCTCAGGTAAATTTATAGCAGATACCAGAGAGGCTATGGAAAAAGTGGCTGGTTTATTGGATGAAGAATCGGACTCAGTTGAACAAAAACTTATACATCAGGTTGAAAATGCACCTGTAAAAGCCTCCGTCCCTTCTGAGCATGCTATTCAAAAGGCTGAAGCTGGCTCAAGCAGTGATGAAGCAGCACATGGGAATACAATCAAAGATGCAGACTATGCCCCTCCCAGTCATCCGCTGGATGACGATGATGAGCATCATCATGATGGCAGTGGTTTAACTTAAATCAATTAGCCGTTCAAAAATATGATTAAAAGCCAGTAATGAAATTCTGGCTTATTATAACTTTGACAAGATATCATAAGGTGGAGTCTGAGCTACTACGAATTATTTCAGCTAGAATTATTACTTTTTATTTCCTCAGGATATTAATTAAGTTTTCTAACTCTTCATCATCAATAGATGGAAGAGGGGATAGTTACTGGGAATATTACTTTTAGATTTAATTATTTAAGGGAATTTCAAAAGGAGTGTTAGTTACAGAGGGACAAAAAGTAAAAAAAGGGGAGCCATTGTTTGAGTTTAATCAGGCTTAACTCTTGCTGTTCAACAATGATTAAAAATGAACTACACCTGACGGTTCTGGAGCTGTTACAGAGAAAAAAATATGAATAAAGAATTGGTTGTTTGGCAGATTGACCGTGAAAAATTTCATAAGAAAGTTTCATATATCGTTTTTGGATTATTATCATTGGCTTTTTTTATACTACCTCAATTTGGTATAGACAAGTTGGAGTTTATTTTACAAGTTGAGAGAATTATTGGTCTTATTCATCCTTCAATTTTAAAAGTTTACGACTTACCAAATTTTGGTAGTAGAGCCGCATTATTAATATTATTTGCCAATTTTATATTTGTATATTATCTTTTTCATGCATTTATTGTTTTTTCTCATTATGCGAAAACAAAGAAAACCATTACGTTTCTACAAAAGTTAAAGGGATTATTTCTTGTGTCATTTTCAGTTGTTCTTGCATATTTTCTTATTTTTTTCCATTTTGGATATAGAGGTACTCTAACTATTACAAAATCACTCAATAGCAGTGAATTATTTTTCTTTTTTTTATCTTCTTCTTTTTTAATGGCATTAATTTTTTTTTTAATCCCTTTACTCGTTTTTTTATTCAGTCTTTTTAGTTTTAAAGAGTAAAGCATGTCAAACTCTGACATTTTTCGGGGGGATTACAATGTGATTTCAGTAATATTTGAATTTCAGGAACCTCAGTTAAATTAAATGCATTGGAAGTGAGACTTTTGCTCGATGTGAAGCATGATTAGAAGTTTCTTGATTTAGATTTCTCTTTTGCTTCTTTACATATTGACAATAAGTAAAGAAACTATTATTCTTTACTTATTGTTTAAAAGTAAGGAATTATACAAATGCCTAAAGTCAGTGCAAAAAGACAAATCACTTTACCAGCTGAACAATGTCGGCAAGCACATATTGCTCCTGGTGATGAATATAACAGCTATGTTGATAATCATGGCCATATCACGATCATTAAAAAAACTCCTGGAAGTGCCAAGGGATTACTTAAAGATCTCAAAATCAACAAACAGATTAGTGATGAAGATTCATTACAAAGTGCTATTACTTCATGATTGCCATTGATACAAATGTTTTGCTGAGATATTTACTTAATGATGATATTAAACAGTCAAGGAAAGCATCATTAATCATTGAAGGATCAAAACAGATATTAATTGCAGATATTGTTCTGGTAGAAACTATCTGGACACTAAAAGGCAAAAGATACAACTTGGATAAGGAAGGCATTATAGAAACTATAAATGCTTTGTTTGCTGAACCTAATCTTTGCTTTGAAGATGACCAAACTGTTTGGAGAGCTTTAAGTGATTACTCCAAAGCAAAGTCTGTAAAAGTTGGCAGGAAATATAAAGAAGCTGATTTTCCAGATGCGTTGATTGTTAATAAGGCTCAGTATCAATCAATAAGAACAGGCAAAACCTTACAAGGTGTCTATACCTTCGATAAGGTGGCACAGGTAATACCAGGAACAAAAATGCCCTGAACAGAGTGCCTGGAAAAACAGGATAATATGGAAGTGAATAAATTTATGACAGAAGTTGTATAATTACCAAGCGATTACAGGGGCAAAGTCTCCTTCAACTATTACAGGTGTCTATTACGATGGGAGGTAGAGGGTAGAGCTTTAACCATACTGAATACCAATAAACAGTACGTCAGTGCAGCTAAACTCTCTGAAGTTCATGCATTTATTGTTTTTTCTCATTATGCGAAAACAAAGAAAACCATTACGTTTCTACAAAAGTTAAAGGAAATATTTCTTGTGTCGTTTTCAGTTGTTCTTGCATATTTTCTTATTTTTTATCCCTTGCCTGGTTTTTAAAGTATGTCAGGTTCGTATTACTCTGGTCCAGCACTCAATTCTAATTCGTGCTGAGGCCTTACTCCACTTATTACTGCATAAATAAAATTGCATAAAGCCGAGAATGAAATCTTGCTATTGCACAGGTGATACTGGAGAGGAATTTGCCCTGTGTTTAAGGTATGTAATAATTGGAGCAAGGAAGTTATTAATATAGGATGCCTGAGTGAAATTTGATTTTCCATATCCGTAGGCACATACGCTGACACAAAGCTTATGGATTAAATCATTGTGTTTTGACATGCCTGCCAGGGGAATATTACGGTTTTTGGGCCCGTATCCTTGTCTCAAGGAGATGACAATTTTGTCGGCATTGAGAGTGTATTTCATAATTATTTGATCATTTATAATGTGTCAATTAATAAGTCTCAATACATCATTGTTCTAGGAGCACTGTAAAACCATTTATGCGATAATATATTTAATTGACACAAAGGATGACTTTGGACCTGATCGTTCAACATTATCTCGTATGAGGCAAGGTCAGGGGAAACCTACAATGATAGCAATGACAACTAAATTGCTAAAATATGTCTTACCAAATAGTGCGGACAGTACTATTATAACTTTAACATTTGTTACTTTTTTAAATAATAAACACATATTGGTACTTAAATCATGTCAAAATTTATGTTGATGGAACCCAAAAATCAAACCTTTCAAGAACTTGTAGGTAATGGGGTGAAATATAAAGTCCCAAGATTCCAGCGTGATTATGCTTGGCAACAAGAACACTGGGAAGACTTGTGGGCTGACATTGAAACGTTAAAAGAAGAGCATTATCACTACATGGGCTATATTGTACTTCAACGTAAAGGTGCACATGATTATGAAGTTATTGATGGACAGCAACGTTTAGTAACATTGTCTTTAGTGGTGTTAGCTGCTATGAAGCAAATTCAAGATTTAATTGATCAACGAGTTGAAGTAAAAGAGAATGAAGAACGTTTGTCAGTTTTAAGTGATCGTTTTATAGGTTCAAAGAATGCCATATCGTTAAAAGTGGATAATAAACTATCCTTGAATAGAAATAATGGCACTCATTATAAATCAATTTGTAGCAATTTAGATGCACCTAATAGAAGAGGCTTAACAGCAACCAATAAATTATTACATAATGCATTCCAGTTCTACTCAAAAAATTCCATGGGAAATTCAGGAGCTCAAATTGCAGAATTTATTGAAAAACTTTCTTCAGGAATGATTTTTACAAACATTATCGTTCAAGATGAGCTTAACGCTTATAAGGTATTTGAAACATTAAATGCAAGAGGAGTACAGTTATCAACACCAGATTTATTAAAAAACTATTTCTTTTCAGTAATAACCAAAAATGATGATGTTGCTGATGAAGAGTTAGATGAATTAGATGAAAATTGGTCTGACATTGTATCCCAATTAGGTGAATCAAATTTTACAGACTTTATACGGTATCATCATAATCTTCAGCAAAAACTGGTAACTAAGAAAGAGCTATTTAGTTCAATAAGGAGCCTTGCAGATACACCTAAATCTGCCTATTTATATTTAAATTCCTTGAATGAATATGCACCTATCTATGCATCTCTTTTAAGCCCTTATGATGAATGGTGGGCAAATCAGGATTCAAAATATAGGGAAGCAAGAAAATATCTCGATGGCTTTAATTTGTTCAAGGTTAAACAGCCACTAACCATATTTATGGCTGCATTTACAGTTTTTTCTGCAGAAGAGTTTGTTAGAACAGTAAAATATTTATATGTACTATCTATACGATACAATGTTATTTGTCATCATTCACCCAGTGAACAAGAAAAAACATACAACCAAATTGCAATGAAAATATTTTCTGGTGAGTATAAAAGAGCCAGTCATATTAAAAATGGAGGTGAGTTTAAAAAGCTTTATCCTGATGATCAAACATTTTCAAATGCATTTGAATTTCATAAAATGCCGAGCCGACAATCATCTAAAAAAATTAGATTTTTATTATCTGAAATTGAAACTACATTGGGAAATCAGACAGATTATTTAAAAACAACTTTAGAACATATTTGTCCATATCACCCTGAACAGCATTGGTATGAGTATTTTGGAGAAGGTGTTAATGATGTTCAGGATAGATTGGGCAATGTTATTTTGTTAGATACAGATGAATTAAAGCGGTCAACTTTTGAGGATAAAAAAGAATTCTACTTAACTACCAACTTTCTTTTGGCGAAGAAAATTAGTGAATATGATGAATGGGATTTGCAGAATCTAAATGATTACCAGCAATGGCTTTCGAACCAAGCAGTAATAACATGGAAAGTTGATATAGCTTAATAGCATTGGAATTAATTGAGTAGATAAAAAATTTAATGGTAAAAGAATTGATTTGATAGCTGTTATATGACTTTCTTGAAAAAGAAAAAGATAGTTTAGAACACTTAGTTGATAAGTCGCCATACTTAGCTATGAAAAGATGGTTTGAGCCACTGAACCTTGATGAGCAAAAAATACACGATATTATACTAAATTCTTTTTTGTCCCTTTTTATTTGTTTTTGTCTTTAATGCTTTATAACTAAATTTAATGATTATATAGGTGGATACAATACAACTTCGCATAATATATATTATGTTAAATTAGATCAAAATGCCTACTAAACCTTAATTTTTGTGACAATTCTATCCTCAAAACTATAACCATCCTTTGATATTTCACAATCCCCTGAAAATAAAGTGTACTTTCAAGAACTACTACTCTGGACAAACAAAAGTAATTTAGAAGTTTCAATAAAATTAGATGAAAAGGAAAACTTCTTATTACGGAGGGATACGCTTAACTATACTCTCAACATGCTTTTTTGTATTTCCAAATATATAGTTTTTGGATTTTTTAGCCATGTATACATTAAAGTCTCTCAAAAATTTACGATCATTATCTACCCTAAAGCTTTTTTTGTTCTCATTACCATGAAGATAAATAAGCATGTTTGATGATAATGGAAAATATATTTCTGTATTTTTATGAGATATACCATCAGGATTTGTACCATTATACCTAACAAAAGGCTCATCAGTAGTAATGAATCCCGTCCTAACGTTGGTAGTAAAAATAATTGTTTTATTTTTAGCTTCCAATGCCGCTGAAAAATCAAAATATTCATCTCTTCCAAAACCTGAAATGACATCCAAAGCCATTTCTTTTGGCTTCATTTTCCAACCTTTTCTTTCGCATGACTTTTTACACTTTTGATAGACATCATCCACAAAATCAGGATGACGACGTAATTGCCACACCATGAATTCAATAATACTTTGAATTATTGTATCGTTTACACTCACTGCCCTAGGAGAACTCTTTTTAAAAGATGCAACAATTTTACTAAGCTCAGAGAACGCATTAGCAGCACAAGATTCGACCTGCTTTAATTCTTCATCAAGTGAATGATCATATTCACCATCTTCCTTTTGAAAAGAAAAAAGATATGATTCAGTCGCTAAATTTTCAATAGGTCTTTCCTTAACATCCCTTTGTTTTTATCAAAATGCCATATGGATGTTTTACGTCTTTTATGCCCGGATGACTTTTTTTGACTCTCATTGGTAAAATTATAGAGATAAAAAGCAGATACATAATGTTGATTTTTATTTTTTGACATTACCTTCACCTAACACAAAAAAAACTTAGAACAATTACTGAGTGATGGAAAAACAAAGTTCCAATTTCTTTTGCAAACAACCTCTAAAGCCATTGATTTTATTAAAAAATAAATTTTTTATTAGTATAAAAAAAGAAGTAATATTTAACCAGTTTTACTAAAAGGCTTGTATTATTTTTACTACAAGTAAAAAAAGGATTTTGGATGGAAGTTAAAATTAAGTGTTTAATCAACTTGGTATCAGTGTTTTCAAAACAAGAGCGTTGCAGTTCATCCAACTTTCTTAATAAATGAAACTCTTTGATTATAATCGTTAATATTTTAATTTTTAACAACCTCATTGCTTCTTGTTGAGTGGTGTCACTTATTGATCATATCTTTTATTCTATTTAACTCTGAAATAATCTCTTCTATTTCAGTAAGATTTTTCGATATGGAAAAACCTGAGCTCAATATTTGCCCGTCTTTTTCCCATATTACTTTAATAATTAGTTGTCCCGCTCCCCACTGACCTGCATGCCATTTACCAATTTTAAGTTCATTAATTTTTTCAAATTTTATATCAATTGGATTCTCTGTAAGTTGTCGTAAAAATGATATTGATTGCTCGTTGTATGAGAATGTTCCATTTCCTCTTGCTAACATTTTGTCTTTTGTGTAGCGTTTCCACCATTTTTCATTAACTTCGGTGCCAAAGTACTTACCTGCTATGTTTTTATTCATGTTTTCTCACCTAATTCACCTAATGCCAATATGTACGGCTGCTGCTGGGCTGGGTCAAGGAAAGTAGTAATTAAAAAGTGACAACCTTCCACCAAACTCATGATTTTTTTAAAATCGTTATGACCCAGCATTCAAACCCCATAACCTGGTTAAATGCATTGTGGTTCATTGTATTTTAAACTCATCTATATTCCCTGTAAAAAATGAATATATGTTTCTTATTCCATAAACGGAGCAAATGAATGAAATAGCAATCTTCCATTCATTTATATTCTTTGAAAAATATGTCTCACTAAACTCATACCACATGTAAAATATTATCGAGACCAGGACAGAAACAGTTCCGATAATAAGTCGGGTATATTTTTCTTTTGTCCCAATTTTTCTTGCGACCATTATTAACTTCATTCTTAGTTAGCCCCCTGTGATAACGCAAAAACAATACCTACAATAAGCAAGATCACTGGTACTATTGAAAATGCGAGTACACCCGGCCAAGAATTTACTTTTAATGCTTTAACTCCATCTAATACAGAAATAGCTACTAAAATAAAGCTTATAAGACCTAATACAAGATGGGCGCGATGCTCAGGCTCTAAACCTATAACAAAAAAGATAGGACCAATGGCGGCACCTATCCATGTAAAGGCAACACCTTTTGCACCAATAAATGTTTGGTAAGCATCACGTTTCATAATCACTTAAGACTCATAATGTTCGTTTCAATTTACAGTGGGGCTTCCAGAGAAGAAATTTAAAAGGGAAAGCATTTAAACAAAACTCTAAATTTTGACTAATCGCTAAGTCCCACTGATAAATTGCAAACGCTGGCTACATCTCACTATTTGTTAAAATTAAATTTAGTAACATAAGCTTTTCTCTTAACATAAGACTACCACACCAAACATTTTTCATGCCATCAAGAAGTACAAAATTTTCACTTTCTATTTGTGAAAGGATTTCAGCTTTGTCGGACTTAGTAAACTCGGCATCAATATCTTGTATGTTCCATTGTTTTATACATTTAGATGGGGCATTACTCAAGCTTTCTGATTCTGCTTGCATGATAAAAGTTGCACCACAATAGTCAATTATCAGCGTATATAAACTCTTAATAGTACTATCCATATTTTTTTCAGATGCAGATTCTTGTTAGCCTTTATGTGCGTCCTACACATGCACTAGTCCGAACAATGTATCTGTATTAAGAACTAAAACACCATCCTCAGAACTCACTTCAATTTCAGCTAGGTGCTCTTGTTTGAACTGTATTAGTTGTTCATGGCTCAATTGATTAAGGAGTGATTTGTAGCCTGCATTGTTAAGTAATGACCACCATTCATTTATAGTGATGGGATAACGAATAGTATGGTGCTCTACGTTGACGCTTTTATGATTGCTTACTGCTGCCAATTCTTCTATTTGCTGCTTTGTCTTGAGTCTTTCCCTGATTCGTGATGGGGCCTCAATTTTATAATCCTTCTCTAGTCTTTGTAAGAAGACCTCTGCATATGGGCTGAAAGCTTCTTCTGTAAACGAAGAAAAGACAAACATTCCACCAGGTTTTATTGTTTTGCATATTGCCTGATATGATGCTTCCATATCTGGGTAAAAGAATAGTGCATAGCCGCAAGTAACAATATCAAATACCTCATCACTATAGGACATATTATCTACGTCACATTGCTTAAATACGATGTTATCTAGTCTTTCACTTTGAGCCTTATTTTTTGCTTGCTTTAGCATCCCTGACGATAAATCAATCCCCTCTACTTTTGCATGTCGATACTTTTTAGCCACCTCAATAGCTATAGTTCCTGTTCCAGTAGAAACATCAAGAACTTTCATATTTTCCATAAATGGGACTAATCCAGCCATTCTACTTGCCGAAAGAGCAAAGAACTTGTTTTCATCATATTTGTTTGAAACATCATCAAATGTTGTTTCTATATTTTTCTTAAATTGATTTACATCCATGGTTGTCCACATTGTAGAGTGTAATTTTTAGGCAACGTAATTATGTGCGGGCACTGGGCCAGGGAAAGAGAATATTAAAAATGATACCCTTTCAACACACTCATAATTTTACTTGATTACCCACAAACCTCCGCTATATTTTGATAATTGTACTATAATTAAAGTATAGATTATGCGGGGAGTACAATGATGGCAAAAAATAAAATTCAGTTCCAGGAAGGCTACAGTTTATTTGAGCTTTTTAATGATTATGGCACTGACGAACAGTGCCGACAAGCCTTATTTAAATGGAAATTTCCGGATGGATTTGTTTGCCCAGAGTGTGGCAACAAAACCTATTGCACTTTAGAAAAGCGTCATCTTTATCAGTGCCACCATTGTCACCATCAGACATCAGCAACCTGTGGGACAATATTTGATAGTACAAAACTGCCTTTATCTAAGTGGTTTTTAGCGATTCATCTTATGACTCAATTGAAGACAGCTGTTTCAGCATTAGAATTAAAGAGACAGCTTAAGGTAAGCTATAACACAGCCTGGAGTATGAAACAAAAGATCATGCAGGTTATGAAAGAGCGTGATGACAGTAAACCTTTATCTGGTATCATTCAAATTGATGATGCCTACTGGGGTGGTGAGCACCGAGGTGGTTCCAGAGGTCGTGGTTCAGAAAATAAAACACCTTTCATTGCAGCCGTTTCTACTAATGAAGATGGACACCCGATTGCAATGAACTTAAATGTGCTCAAAGGGTTTAAGTCCAGTGAAATAAAACGGTGGGCACAGGCTCACTTAACACCTGGAAGTACTGTTTACTCGGATGGCTTAAATTGCTTTCCTGCGGTTAAAGAAGCTGACTGTAAGCATATTCCATTAGTCACAGGTGGTGGTGCAACCAGTGTTGATAAAATTGAGTTTATCTGGGTTAACACTATGATAGGTAATATCAAAAACTCTATGAAGGGTAGCTATCACTCCATTAACTCAAAACATTTGCCTCGGTATCTTGCAGAATTTTGTTATCGGTTTAATAGACGCTTTAACTTAAAAGACATGATGCCAAGGTTTTTATGCGTGGCGATTAAAACGCCACCAATGAATGGAAAGCTACTGAAGATGGCGGAGCTTTATGGGTAATCAAGTAATTTTATTTAAAAATTGCTAAGACCCAGTGATCCGCTCCATAATCTTGTTCTGTGCTGTTGCTATATTTAATAGCACTGCCATTCTAGTGCCCACTCTTCTTTTTTCTTTTTTGCAGTACCTCTACCAAAGTAACCAATGCCATTATCTCCCCACATCCAGTTACCTTTTTCAGTCGTATCTATCTGAAAAACATACTTTGGTTCTGTTTCATGTTTGTTCCAAGGTGCCCAATATATTTCAGATTGGATAAGTGATGGCCAACCACCAAGTTTAAACCCATGACTATTATCAAACAAATCATAATAGTCATCAGAAATTTCTTCAGGGCAGCTAAAGGCAACATCTTCCCAGCAGGGATAGTCGTCATCAATAACTCTATAGTTCATTGGAAATGACTTGATATAGCTACTAGTATTTACCTGCTTGAGAGATACTAGTTTTGATATATCTTTATATACTCTTATAACCCAGTTTTGTCCATTTGGAGCATCTATGGGAAGCTCATGTGGACCAACAAAAATTGCTATAAAGTCAATATCTTCAAGACCAGGAGTTCTGAAAGGTAATTGACAGATATTGATTTGAGCCAGAGCATGCATAGGGTCACCATTTTGAAGTGGCCACTCTTCATCTTGAACGCAAAATGAAACTTTACCAAACCATGAGTGAAGTGGATCTTCAGGAGGTCTAAAACCACCAATATCAAAAATTATGGCTTTTCTTTTTATTTGCTCGCTAAATTTTTTTGCTATTTTATTCATGTTTGACACTTTTTAAACAGAACGCTAATTTCAATGGACACAGGGACTAGGAAAGATTTTGTAAAACAGTACTTCCTTGAAACCCACTCGGTTTATTTTTAAAAATCGCTACGTCCCTGTGATCCATTGCAAATTCTTGTTGGACCTTCGTTAAATAATGAAAATTAAAACTGTATAACATCTTCACTAAATTTACCACGCTTTGAGAAAACAGCAAGAGCATTTTTAGCATTCAAAACTAAAGTTTGCCATTCTTTGAGTTTGAACAACTCATCCATTTGTGGGAGCGGATCAGGAGTTGAACCTGCTGTATTGTTCCAAACTTTATCAAATTTTTTTAGTGATTTTTGTTCTTCAATTGAAAAAACTGGCTCCACATAATCTTTTTCCCAGGAATCTATAACCCAATCTTCCCAGCCGTTAATTACCTCTGAGATTTCATAGTTTTCTTGTTCTTCATAAGATGAAGATAGTTCAAGATGTTCAATTATACGATTTCTGATTCTTTGTAAAACTAAAGTTTTATCGACTTCATCACTCATGATTACTTGTAAGTCCAACAGTTAATTAGATCGGTTCTTGAATAATAGAAAAACAAGATTCAGAGTTTGTTTTTTAAGTAGTCTCTAAAGCTATTGATTTTATTGAAAAAGAAAATTGAGTTCAGTATAAAACAAGAATTGAAGTTTCACCAGTTTTACTAAGGATGGTCAAATATAGTTTATTGCAACTCAAGGAAAGGATTTAGATATTGAATATTTTCTTGAATTAATTTCTTGTCAGATAAATCTGGCAATACCGTAATTGCTTTTGTTTCTGTTGTATAAACGCATATTTACTTTGTGCCATTTAATTCATCAGGACTGAACGGGTTAATATCGCAGGCCGAATAAAGACTATGAGATTCGATTTTATGGTTTCCACTTTTGAGCATTTAAAGAGATTGCCCACAACAGGTAAATTCCCTGGAAAAGGAACCTTATTAGCGTTATTAATCAAAGTATTTTGAATCAAGCCATCCAAAACCAACCTTGCAGCCTCCAATGCTGTTTATTTTCAACATGATGACAAATTGTCTCATCATGCTTAGATTGCTTAATCATCAACTTATCATAAAGTAATACTGTCACCCTTATTTATTTTATGGTAAAGTCTCATACCTTTTTTCTATGAGAATTAATATGCTTTTAAAATCTTTACGTAATGGTCTGGGCTATTTGTTTGTTTTAGTTAGTTTTTTTATCCCGCCTAAAAGAATTAAACGTTCACCTGAAGCCCAGGAGTCAGTTGATATTGAAACTCAATCATTGGCTTTATATGAGTTTTATACCTGTCCATTTTGTCTTAAAACTCGTCGGGCAATAAAAAGGCTTGACTTAAAAATACCAACATATGAAGCACGAAATGAGCCTGCACGTGCGGAGTTATTGGCTGGTGGTGGTCAGATTAAAGTGCCTTGTCTTCGCATCAAGTCAAATGATGAGGTGAGCTGGATGTATGAATCAGATGATATAATTTCTTATCTGGATAAACGTTTTGGTGAGCATAGCGAACAATCTTAAGTTGGCGAGCTTTTATCATCAGGACATTTGCTCAGTGTGACTGATTTCCATAAATAATAAATAGCTGGTATGACTAATAATGTCAGCACGACAGAGCTGAGCATGCCGCCTATCATCGGCCCGGCAATACGCTGCATTACTTCAGATCCGGTGCCATCACTGTACATAATGGGTATCAGGCCAACCACAATTGCTGCTACGGTCATTACAATAGGTCGTACTCTTTGCCCTGCCCCTTCCATAACCGCCTGTTTAACATCTTCCGCAGTGATACATTGGTTGTTGCTTTGTGCTTTATGGGACATACGGTAATAGGACTGGTTGAGATAGACCAGCATTAAGACTCCAATCTCAACTGTGACACCAGCCAGGGCAATAAAGCCTACTCCGACAGCAACTGACATATCAAATTCCATGAGGTACATCAGCCAGAAACCGCCAATAAGAGCAAAAGGCAATGTGCCCATAATAATAAGCACTTCAATAATATTTCTGAAGTTGATGTAAAGTAACAAAACAATAATTGTCAGTGTTAATGGAACCACCACTGAAAGGCGTTCTTTAGCACGAACCATATATTCATATTGCCCTGACCATGCAATTGAATATCCTGCGGGCAATTTAACTTGTTCTGAAACGACTCTTTGAGCTTCTGCAACATATGAACCCAGATCTCTGCCTTCAATATCAACCAGAGTCCAGCCATTTAGACGTGCATTTTCACTTTTGATTGCCGGTGGACCATCTTCAACACGAATATCAGCAACATCTGCTAATGCAATGCGTTGATTATTTTTTGTCACTAAGGGTAATAATTTGATTTTTTCAACTGAGTCACGATAGGTTTGAGGATAGCGTACATTAATGGGGTAACGTTCAAGGCCTTCAATGGATTGAGATATACGCATACCACCAATTGCTGTCATAATGACTTGCTGAATATCGGCAATATTTAAGCCATAACGAGCGGCTTTATCTCTATCAATATCGGCTTTAATATATCGCCCGCCAGCAACACGCTCTGAATAAACAGAAGCAGTACCGTTTATATTTTTAAGCACTAATTCCAACTGCTTGCCTATTTTTTCTATTTCTTTAAGATCGGGGCCGGCAACTTTTATACCCACAGGGGTTTTAATTCCTGTGGCTAACATATCAATACGGGTTTTAATGGGCATCACCCATGCATTAGTTAAACCTGGGAACTTCACCAGTTGATCCAGTTCTTTGCGTAAGGATTCAGCTGTGACCCCTTCTCTCCACTCACTTTTGGGCTTAAACTGAATAACAGTCTCAATCATTGTTAAGGGTGCTGGATCAGTTGCTGTCTCTGCCCTGCCAATCTTTCCAAAGACAGTTTTTACTTCAGGTAAAGTTTTTATCAGCTTGTCTGTCTGCTGTAATAGCTCTCTGGCTTTACCAATTGAAATGCCGGGATAAGTGGTTGGCATATACATTAAATCACCCTCATCAAGAGGCGGCATAAATTCACTGCCAATTTGAGTAGCCGGCCAAAAGCCAATACCCAGTGTAATAATTGCCAGAAATATCATTGTCTCAGGTGCATCAAGAACTATTTTAATAATGGGCTTATATATCCAGGTCACCAGTCGATTGACAGGGTTTTTATGTTCTGGAAGGATTTTTCCGCGCACAAAATAGCCCATCAGAACAGGGACTAAGGTGATGGACAGACCGGCAGCCATTGCCATTGCATAGGTTTTTGTAAAGGCAAGTGGTGCAAACATCTTACCTTCCTGAGCTTCGAGGCTGAACACAGGTAAAAAACTCATGGTAATGATTAACAGGGAAAAGAATAATGGCGGCCCTACTTCAACGGATGCATCGGCGATGATCTGCCAGCGGTTTTTATCTGTCAGTGGTGTTTTCTCGATATGCTTATGAACATTCTCCACCATCACAATTGCACCATCAACCATGGCACCAATGGCAATGGCAATACCACCGAGCGACATGATGTTGGCATTGAGACCCTGAGCATGCATTATAACAAAGGCACCAAGGATACCAATGGGCAAACTAAAAATGATAACCAGTGATGAGCGAAAATGAAATAAGAAGATGGCACAGATAAGGACAACAACGATAAATTCTTCAAGAAGTTTTTCATACAGATTTTCAACTGCATTATTAATTAAAGTAGAACGATCATAGGTTGGAATGATTTCAACGCCATCTGGTAAGCCTTTTTTAAGCTCTTCAAGTTTTGCTTTAACCCGCTCAATGGTTGTTTGAGCATTTTCACCAAATCTCATAACGACATAGGCACCAACGACTTCACCTTCGCCATTAAGTTCAGCAATACCACGGCGCATTTGCGGGCCGGTAATAATATCGGCCACATCTTTTAGTTGCAGGGGTGTGCCATTAGTATTTAATCCCAGTGGAATTTTTTTTATATCATCCACTTTTGACAGGTATCCGGTGGCAGTAACCATATATTCGGCCTCTCCCATTTCAACGACTGAAGCCCCTGCTTCCTGATTGCCTAGATTAACGGCTGTTTTTATTAAACTTAACGGGATGTTATAGGCTCGTAATTTTTCCGGATCAACAATGATCTGATATTGTTTGACCATACCTCCAATTGTTGCTATTTCTGAAACACCCGGAACAGTTTGTAATTCATATTTCAAAAACCAGTCTTGTAAACTGCGTAATTGACTGATATCTGTTTTTCCTGTTTTATCAACTAAGGCATAACCATAGACCCAGCCAACTCCGGTTGCATCGGGTCCTAATTGAGGTTTTGCAGTAGATGGTAATGAGGCTGCAACCTGACTGAGGTACTCAAGAACTCTTGAGCGAGCCCAATACAGATCAGTCCCCTCTTCAAATATAATATAAACATAGGAATCACCAAAAAAAGAATATCCGCGAACAGTAACAGCCTTTGGAACTGACAGCATGGCTGTTGTCAGTGGATAGGTGACCTGATCTTCAACGACTTGTGGTGCCTGACCAGGAAACGATGTCTTAACAATAACCTGAACATCGGATAGATCAGGAATAGCATCAATGGGTGTTTGTTTGATGGAGTAGATCCCCAAACCAAACATGATCAGGCTTGATAAGATGACAAAGAAACGATTTCTTATAGACCAGTGAATAATAGAGGCAATCATTATTACAAACCCTCTCGATTTATCTCTAAGATTTGTATAGAGCCATCATTATGCTTTTCAACCAGAAAATTAAATTGAGTATCCACTTTTAATGGGCTGAGATCCATCGATGCAATAACTGGAAAATCCATCTCCATTTCAGGCCAGCCCCATATTTTTACCGGCTCATGCAGAAGTGTCAGCTTTTGTTTTGACGGCATAACTTTAAGAACTTTTCCTTTTATCCATTGCTGGTTTAAATCTTGTACTTTTTTACTTGCCGTAAAGCCTTCGATTTCAATCAGTTCTATTGAACCATCATCATATTTTTCAACTAAAAAACGTATTTTTTGTTTTTCATTTAAATCATTTAATGAAATGGATTTTTTTACAGGAAAATCCATGAGCATATCAGGCCATCCCCATGCCGGCACTGGTTTATGTTGTATTGTCAGCATGTTATGTCCGCTCATCACATCAATAACCTGACCATCAATCCAGACTTTATTTTTATTAACATTGCTCATTTCAGCCATTGGCATATCGTCAGGCTCTTCCATACGCTCAAAAGAGGCTGTCAGACTGGATTCAGAATCAATCAGAAATTGTGCGGAAGTTACAATTTGATCGTGTTCTTTAAGACCTTTGATGATCTGAATGTAATGACCACTTTCTTCACCCGTTTTCACAGCTACTGATTGAAACCGGCCATCACCCAATGCTTTAACCACCCTCTCCATCTGACCATTTCGAATAATAGCCTCGCGTTTCACAAATAATTCTTCCTGAGTAAAACGACTATGAATAATTAATCGTGAAAACATATTGGGTTTTAATAATTGATCTGGATTATTAAAGCGGATCCTGACTCTTAAGGTTCGGGTGTTTTTTTCCAGAACTGGATAGATATAATCAACTATTCCCTTCCAGTTTTTTCCTGGGTAGGCTTCAACGCTCATATCAACTGTTTGTCCAACTTTAACCCAGCCGCTTTGACGTTCGAAGACTTCTGCAATGACCCATACGGTATCAATTTGCCCTATGGTCAGAACATTCATAGAGGGTTTTATAAACATACCTTCAAGTATTTTCATTTCTTGAATAAAACCATCATGTTTAGCAAAATATGGGATTAGCTGCTTAATTTTTCTACTTTTTGCCAGTTGTTTTATCTGATCTGAGGTAATTCCAAGAGAAAGCAATCGATCTCTAGAGGCTCTGATTAGTAGACGGTTCTGACTTTGTAATGCAGTAACATACTCTTCCTGAGCGTTTACCAATGCCGGGCTATAAAGCTCAAATAATTTTTGGCCTTTTTTAACAACATCTCCTGTTGCTTTAACCTCTAATTTTTCAACCCAGCCTTCTACTCGTGTATGCAGGTGGTATAGCTTTTCTTCATCAAAATTTATGTAACCTATAGTATTGATTTCTCTATCTAAT
>JADGDG010000034.1:20831-26232 GCA_016744995.1 Gammaproteobacteria bacterium | reverse complement strand
ATTGAGTTGTTTCAGTATGATTTGCTTATCATAAAAAAAACTCAGATTTTTAATGGTCAGGCTCATGATTTTATTAACTTGTTGATTAAATATTTTTTTTGAATAGAAAAAAATTATAGTGATAGAGCAAAAAAATGGGTGTAGCCAGGATCAGAAGTTGCAGCACGGAGAGTGTTGCGACCAATGATTGAGAGCCATAATGTACCATAGAAAACAAACGTACAGGCAAACTGGAAAAACCTGGCGGTGTGATCAATAAGCTAATGGTTAATTCATTAAAACAAAAAATAAAACATAATAAAAAGACAATCTTAATTATAGAGTTTAACCTGGGTAAAACTATGATTCGTAAAGCCGTATAAAAAGGTATACCGGAAAGATGAGCTGCTTGTTCTTCAGCGATAGGGATTTTTTTTAATTGCAGAAGCATGAGTTCTACTGCAATAGGTAGAAACAGCAGAGCTAAAGCAAAAGGTAATATTAAACCCTGTTGGTAAAACAAATCGGGTAAATAAGGTTGGTTCCAAAAATTAATATAGGCTACACCAATGATTGAAGAGGGTAGAATGAAGATAAAAAGTAAAACAAGACGTGTCCATAAGCCCAGAGCGTTTAATTTTCGATGAATGTTGTATGACAAAACTAAGGCTAATAGCACACAAATCAATGTTGCTACAAAACTGATAATAAAGCTCAGAAGTATATCTTGCCAGATGAGTTGCAGCATATTAAGTAAATCACCCCAGTTATCTATAGTGATGAGTAGATTTGTCAATGGCATACCGACAATTACAATAATTAAGGAAAGGAAAAAAATTTGGATCATAAATTCTTGAATGGGGAATAACTTTTTTGAGAGGACAGGCCGGCTTACTCCAGATTCATTGCTTAGAGGGATCTGTTCAAGTGATTGATAAAGAAAAAATAAACAAACAGCACCTGTTAATAATACAGGTAATGATAAAATTATGGCCCCGGAAAGGTTATTATATGCCGATAATTGCAGGAATATTTCAGTCGCATATACATGCAGTTGAAATAGATCAGCAACGGCAAAGTCTGAAAAGCTAAAGAAAAAGATCAGTAAAGCAGAAATACCAATATAGTGACGGTAATACCGCCAGGACAGAATAAAATGGAGCATTCTATAGTGGGAAGAAAAATAACAGGCTTCACTCCAACGCTGATCCCAACGTTGAAAACCAGCAAAAAAAATTAGCAGACTGATAGGATAAAAAGACATAATTTGTACCCAGCTTGCACTTATCCATGGACTGAAGTTGAATAGCGTTTTTATTTCTGGCCGCCATAGTGAGATCATGTAATTTAAACCCGTATGCTGCCCAAGAAGGCTTGACCAGTTGTTGGCCAGAATATTAATGGGTATAAAAACTGGGAGACAAAACAAACCCAGCCAAAAAAACTGATAATGAAATGTCACTCTGCTAAATAACCAGGCAAGACCTCCGCCTAGCAATAACGAATAAAAAGTAACACCACTGCTGAAAAAAAGACTATTTAGATACAATGACTGTAATGCATCAAAACTAATGTTAGTGGGGGTGGAAAAATGATCTAAGTATAATGATACAACTAAAAAAAGGATGGGTAATACCGCCAGAACAGTAAATGCCAGGATAGAGCCAAAAGACAAAATACGGCGGCTATCAAATGATATTGCCGACATTAATCCGACCATACTGCACGAAAAGACGCCAACATTGCTTCAAGATTCTGTGCCAGCAGCGGGTAATCAACAGGGGTTAATTTTAACTCTGAAATGGGGGGGAGGTTAGCGGGTCCCTGAACATTAGGTGATAAGGGAATTTGACCTCCGGGACCAGCAGCTAAAAGTGCTTCAGTTTGTGGTGCTAACAGGAAATCAATAAACACTCTGGCTGCCTCGGGATGTGGTGCATTTTTGATCATAGCAATAGTATTTGGGATTAAAAAAGTACCCAAATCATTTTTTTCTTTAATAAGATGCTCCTGATCCGGGAAAATGATTTTAACTGGAGCACCCTCTGCCAGTGCAGCAAGAGCATCATCAGTATCAGTAAGTCCAAAGGCATATTCACCAGTGCTGACCTTGTTTTTAACCTGCGCATTGCCGGGTAAAATTGCAACCTGGTTGTTCTTGAGCGCATTAAGCCACAGGTTAAAACGTTTCTTACCCCATAAACTATAGAGGGCAGTAAAATGAGTACCTGTAGTACCAAAATGGGGATTTGCAATAGCAGCCTGGCCCCGCCAGACTGGATCGGTAAATGCATCCAGATGAGCAGGAAAGTCCAAACCCTGAATACGCTTGGTATTGACAATAATGACCCTGGCACGGGCAGCAAGTCCTGTCCACTTATGTTCACTGTCTCGAAAATTGCTACGACGCAATTTTGCATCAGGTGCTTTATAAATGTCTAGCACCTGCCGTTCTTTTAACATCAAAGTACGACCAATTTCGGAGTTCCAAAATACATCGGCGCGAGGTTGATGTTGTTCAGCGATCAAACGATTGACCAGCCCCGTTGTTTTATTGGCTTCAGTATCATAAACCGCTTTAACTTTTATATTCCTGGTTTGTTCAAAATGTTTAAAAACAGGTTCAGAAATATGCCGATCAACAGAGGTGTAGATAATAACCTGTGGTATTTTTGAGTCACAACTTGTGACAAGAAAAATAACAATCAAAGAAAGGGATATAGATTTTAATAAAATAGTTTTCATTATGCAATAATAATCTAAATGAGAAAGATTTGCATTATTAATTGAAAATTGATAGTGTTATAGATTAATAATATTAGATTAAAATGGATTAATAATCGAATGAAACTAAAAACCAATAATAAGTTGCTGCTGATATTTATAATGGTGTCTGTATTTGCACTACATGGCTGTTTTAGTGTTCAACCCTACCCCCACAAAGCTCAAGCTGGTGATACGATCACCTTGTCGGCTGGTGCTGCAGAAGGTATGACTCCAGATAATACACTTGTCCATTACTATCCGTCACAATCCTCCGAACAGCCCATTGAACTGACGGGTTATATTCAGTCAATTTTTAACTTATATCCGGATAATAAAAGTTATGCCTGGACCGATGTTTCGACCACAGCCACTCAGGGTGCCTATGTCACAATGATTATTGTTGATCTGCCGAATTCCATGCCTGTGGGTAGTGGTTTTATTAAAATACAGACAGATGCTGTTTACCAGCCCCCGGTATCAGTTGAAGAGATTGAAATTGCTTTTGAAATTCTACCCGGTGAAGGGGGCCCTAATCCATTACTTTATTATCAAGAGACTGAAGATGGTGTAGCCGATTTGAGTCGATTGATGCCCCAGCCCCGAATTGATGTAAAAGCCGTGCAAGATGAGACACAATGGCCTGAATATGCAGCGGTTGAAGTGACTCTCTATGCTCCGACCAGGGAAAAGTTAAACTTTAGCACTGTACCGGATGAAGACATTCGTGTGGTGACGGAGCAATCTATCCGGGCGAAGCGTCCCCATCATATGATAGATTGGCAGCGCAACGGCGATATCATTACAGCTTATCTAATCAACGCCACCGGTCAGATGCATTATAGCGATATTGATTTTTCCATTGTTCTTTCCAAAGATGATAACGAGTTTTATGACACACCTAGTTTAAGCTCTATACGCTATTTTGATTTGGCGGGTAATGAAGTGACAGGACCTTTACCAACAGTACTCTTAAATAACTGAAGCGACAATACTCATGTCTATTATCACCCGATCTGCTGTCATGCTGAAAAATAATTTTCCCAATAAAAAGCCAGGGAAAAAAAAGGCTTTAATACTATTGGGACTCATGTGCTTGTTATTAATGAAACTATCTTTTGCAGTTTCTGTACAACTCGGTGATTTAGCTCCACGGGGAGAGCCTGATGGACAAATTACTCTTGCAGATTATCTAATCCTGAAGCAGGCGTTGAATGATACATTAATTCCAGAATTAACCCCGGATGAAGTATTTATTGCTAATGTTGCACCAGTAGGTGCAGTGGATAATGAGCTTAATCTTGCCGATTTATTAATTATCAAACGTGCCATGCTGAATGACATTGTCTTGCCTGTGCTTGACATGGATGTACCTCTGGTTGAGGAGGTGATAACTCCTCCTGTTTATGCACCTGTCGGAGATATTTCCGGTACGCTCGATAACATTACTTTAGCAGCGGATACAACTTATACTGTCATTTCAAATATAATGATCCCGGATAATTCCACGCTCACAATTGAACCCGGTGCTATTCTTAAATTTAGCAATAATACTACACTGATTGTGAATGGTGCCATCAATGCCCAGGGGACGGTGGATGCCCCGATACAATTTATTGGGGCAGTGGACGGCAGTACCGCTTTAAAAGACTGGTATGGTATTGAAATAACAGACGGCTCATCCCCGTCCATTCTGACGCATATTGAAGTTGCCAATGCAGAGCACGGTCTGCAAGTCAATAATAGTCCGTTAACTTTGAGTTATAGTGATTTTCATCATAATTTTTATGGCATTCAACTCAATAACGTTAACAGTGCCACCATTGATAATAACCATCTCCATGATATGAATTATTCATCTGCACTTGAGCTGAACAATAGCCATGCTGATATCAGCAATAACCATATCCATGCTATACCCCGACACACCGGGGTCAGTTTAGTTAATTCTTCGGGTGAGATCCGTGATAACCACATTCATAATACCCGGACGGGTATTGCTCTGGCTGACTCATCGCCCGTGATCACCGGTAATACACTTGAAGCCAACACAACGGGTCTGCATATTGCCAATCAGTCCAGTCCGGTGGTTAATGGTGCTAATAAAATCATTAATAATAATACGGGTATTACGGTCCTTGGGTATTACTCGAATACCGATGAGGCCAATAATCCCGGGCCGGTGATCCAATACAATACCATTGATAATACCAGCTACAACTATTACGCCAATACCTTTGCCAATGCTGCCAGTGTCACTCTGGATGCCCGCTACAATTGGTGGGGCACCACTGCGCTGCATACGATTGTCGCGAAGATCCGGGATCACCAGGACAATATAGCCAAAGCACCCTGGATTGATTTTAGTTCATTCCTGGTATCAGAAGAGGGTGAACCGGATAGTGCGGAATTTCTTGGCGGTGTGGTCAATGAAGATATGACATTGCCGGCCGGCCAGGTGTATCGTGTGATGTATAACCTGCAGGTGGCGTCGGGAAAAACTCTGACCATTGAGGCCGGCAGCATTTTGCATTTTCCAGGTACAGCAAAATTGACGGTCAATGGTGCCATCAATGCCCAGGGGACGGTGGATGCCCCGATACAATTTATTGGGGCAGTGGACGGCAGTACCGCTTTAAAAGACTGGTATGGTATTGAA
>JADGDG010000034.1:0-20731 GCA_016744995.1 Gammaproteobacteria bacterium | reverse complement strand
CCACTGCGCTGCATACGATTGTCGCGAAGATCCGGGATCACCAGGACAATATAGCCAAAGCACCCTGGATTGATTTTAGTTCATTCCTGGTATCAGAAGGGGGGCGTTTCACTACAGACACACTCCTAAACTTACCAATTACTGAGAATACTACGCTAACTCAGGGGACAACCTACCTGAGCCCCGGTAATATTAATATACCAGCAGGTGTGACTTTGACAATTGAGCAAGGGGTGACACTCAGAATGGCTCAAGGAGCAAAAATTACCATTGAGGGTGGGCTGTTGGTCAATGGTACTGCGGCTGATAAGGTTCGATTTACCCCGGCATTTCCCTCGGGAGCTTTTGACTGGCAAGGGATTCATATTAAGCCAGCAGCAACAAATGTCAATATTCAGTATGCCTTAATTGAATCTGCTGTTAATGGGCTTCACTTTGAACAAGCGGGTGGTTTAATCCAGAATAGCCAATTTCATGCAAACCAGACTGCTTTAGTGGTGCAGAATGGGGCATCACCACAAATTTTAAATAATATCATCAGTGAAAACCAGAATGGGATCACACTGAAACGCACTGGTGGAGGGGCAAACCCAACGCCTGAAATCAGAGCAAATAATATTGAAAATAACAGCAGTACCAATGTTATTTTATCTGGTATCTCAGGCACAACTCCCTTTGCTTTTGATGAAAACTGGTGGGGTACTGACAATATTGATGATATAAGAGCAACTATATCAGGCTCAAATCAAACAGCTCTGGTTACCCTGGATAATATTTCCAGTGGTGTGCATAATTATAGCGGAATCATATTCCAAAATGTCAGCTATAATCAGTCTTCGTTTAAACCTTCTTTTGATGAAACATTCAAGATTACACTTAATCTTCAAACACCGGCAACTGTCTATCTACGTTGGTTTCCTGAATCGGGTGGTGAGATGGTGGCAGAAGTCAGTCAAACCTTCAGCAGTGCAGGTGAGCATGAAATTGAGTGGGATGGGAAAAATTTTAATGGGGATTATTTGCCCGATGATGCCTATCACTTTGAATTGTTTGCAACCAATGGCAGTGCATCAGAACTATATAATGCCGGAGGTTATCAAGAGTTAACACGAACACAATCAGTTTTTAATAACTATGCACCGCATCAAAACAAATATGTAAGATTTTATATTAATAATGAAAAACCACTGCATGCTACTATTAAAGATAGTAAAAATCCTCTGAATATCCTGCTTGATCGAGCGATAGGCATCGGTGAACATACCTTTCTCTGGGATATCCGGGACACTAGTGGTCGCATTCTGGCGAACAATGTGACCAGTGCTTTCACATTAACCACCAGAGCCATTAGAAATGCTTCGGTTGTCATTGAAGCAGTCAGCCCAAAATTATTTGGCACCGGTGTTGCTCCCAATATTGAAATTCAATCTGATCCGTATCGGGTGATCCATAGCTACAATCAAATTGCTCAGGTTTTTTATCAAATTGATCAGGATGCCCGGATCAGTGTGAAACTTCTACCGCCTTGTTTAAGTTTTGATAATAGTTGTACGATTAGCTTTGAAGATCCCTCAGGGTTAATCCTGATAGATGATCAAGTTTTAGCGGCTCAGACCGATGGATTAACCAATACCCACCACTTTGAATGGCGAGGTTATGATTTTAAGGCAGAAGAGCCTGATAGTCATAGCATTCTGGTGGATGAAGAAGGGACCTACACCTACATCATTCAGGCCACTAGTGTAGTAAGCGGTAAAACAACCACTTACCGTGGTTCATTACAGCTTTATCAATAAGGCAGAATTAATGAATCCACTCAGACAATTCCTTGCAAGTATTACTATCATCCTGCTATCAACGGGTACAACACTTGCTCAGGAAAAAATAGCATTTCTGGCCATTGATCACGGTTACTGGCAAGTCTGGCTGATGGATGCAGATGGCCAAAATCCTCAGCTTATAAGCCGTTCTCCCTATGATAAAAGCCGTCTGTCCTGGTATCCTGACAATAACATGCTTCTGGTTGCAGGTAATCAGGGTGAACTGGTCAAACTCAACCTCAGACAAAAAACAGAAATACCAGTGACCATTAAACTGCCTCAGAAAAAAAATCCACCCAATGACACAGTCTTATCTCCGGATGGGCATTATCTGGCCTTTTCTCAGATCCCTGTTGATGATATCTACAGCAAGCTCTGGTTGTATTCTCTGCAAACCGGACAAAGCATCGCCATTGGACGTATGCGCGGTTTTCAGCATGAGCCGGTATTTTCAGCAGACAGTCAGCAGCTGTACTTCCTTTCAGGAAACAACCAGCAAAATCATGATATCTGGCGTTACTCACTATCCGGGCAATCTCTGGAAAAAATGACCCATGAGCAATTGTATAACCTGGATGTCAGCCTGTCGCCCTCACATAACTTAGCATTTTCAAGTAACCGCAGCGGTAATTATGAGATTTGGATCACTGATGCCAAAGGCATCCGGCGACTGACACAGCATGCGGCGCTGGATGCCAGACCCAGCTGGTCTGCGGATGAAAAGACAGTGGCTTTTGAATCCACTCGCTCCGGAATCGTGAATATCTGGCGTGTGAATCCAGAGCTGCCACAGAGCGTGCAGCAATTGACCGATTTTAAAGAAGGGGCCAGATATCCTCTTTATCAACCCCAAAAATCAGACACAATGATGCCATCACAATAAACTATGTTAAAGCCAATAAACACAAATGAGCGGAAAATAATGCTGCTTCAGCCGACCATCTTTCTGATGATAACCCTCTGTTTCTGCCTGCTCACTCAGGTGCATGCTTTAAGTTTGTCACATGTGCATCACAGCCCCAGATACATGGATGGCAGCAGCGAGGCCGGTATTAAAATTTATTATACTCTGGATCAGCCTGCGCAGGTCATACTGAGCATTTTTGATGATCGGGAACTGATGATACGTCAGCTTAATTCCAATCGGGTTATGGATAAAGGTGAGCACTTTTTCCTCTGGCAGGGTATGGATCAAATGAACCGACCGGTGCCGGCAGAAGCTTATCACTACACCCTGATAGCAGAAAATCAGCAGGGAAAAGTAGAATATGATGTCACTGATCAGACGGGGGGCAACCCAGTGAAAGTCTCCAATATCATCTGGGACAAAGCAAAGCAGACAATTAATTACCGTCTGAGCAAACTGGCCCGAGTGAATTTGCGGGCAGGCCTGGCTGACAATGGCCCCTTGTTGGCCATGCTTACCGATTGGCTACCGCGGCGTTATGGTAAACACCAATTTAACTGGGATGGTCTGGATAATTCCCGCACTGTGGATTTAACACAGCTGGAAAATATTGAGATCTATGCCCAGGCCTTTTCCCTGAGTGATAATACATTGCTTGTGGGGCCGAGTGTACAACACATCACAGACATAGACATTAAGCACTGGCCGTTAGTCAAACGAATTCGTAAAAAACCGGTTAAAAAACGCATGCGGGTGCATCACCAGCAAAGTCGGGATAAACGGGGTGATTTTACCGTAAGCATCGTATTGCCAGCCGACTTAAAAATAAATGCCCGAGGTTTGCCTGTCATACAAGAGCTTACGCCATTGCGTTTTAATATCAAAGCCAGTGATCAGTCCAGAGTGATCAATGATCGTTTTGAACCCATTTTATTTATAGATGGTCAATACAGTACTGAGAATGAAGTGGGATTTTTCCCAATGACCTGGAATCTTGATCCCAATACGCTCAGTGCAGGCGAGCACTATATTACTGTGAACCTCAGAGGCTATGAGGGTCACTTTGGTGCTGCCAGTGTCCGGATTGAAATACCACCATCAGAAAAACAACATCCTGATAAACTAATTGAGACCACAAACAATGACCAATAAACAGACCAAAGCAACCCTGTTGATACTTGTAGCGCCGCAAACCAGCCATCGGCTATTAATCTGGCCTGGCCTGCTGTTTTTGTTACTCCTGTTATTGCCTGTGTTACTGAGCGCACAGGGTACGCCGGATTATGCCAAAGCAGAACAACTAAAAAGTCAGGGGCAATTTAATCAGGCTAATCGGATTTACTTTATTGCCCTGCGCAATGATAACAAAGACTGGCAAGCATTAAGAGGTCTGGCCGACAGCTATTTTCGTATGCAGCGCTGGGAGGATGCCAGACAGCAACTTACACAGCTGCTCGACGTCACAACGGATAACACCGTCAAGGAAGAGGCTTTTATTAGAAGGGCTGTCATTGCAAGCCATCAGCAACAGTGGCAAGCAGCCATCAATGATTATCAACAGGTGATCAAAATCAACTCAAAACGCAGTGATATCTGGTTATTTATGAGTGAAGCTTACCAAAAACTTGGGAACAAGAAAAAATCTGACTGGGCAAAAGTAAACTATGAACAACGGCTCCGGAAATAGCACAAATAGTCATGATTATTATCCGACCGATATCACAGAGATGATCGCCTTGAGCCCCTTAAACAAAACAGAGCATTGAGAGTTATGGACAATCCACTGACATTCGTTTCCCACACAGGCAAAGTATCGGCTGATATGGCCCGGTATCTGATATCGGCTTTGCTGCTGAGTGCGCTGCTATTTTTATTGCCAGAGCAACTGAGCTGGTCGCACCCGCATGTACAACCTGTGACACCACCGGATAACCCCAATCCACAAGCGCCGGGTGGTTCTGGAGGGCCGGGTGGTTCCGGTGGACCAGGCGGAGAAGGTGGAGAAGGTGGAGAAGGTGGAGAAGGTGGAGAGGGCGGGCCAAATGGCCCTGGTGATCCGGAAAACCCGGAACCACCCGATTGTCAGGGAAAATCTGTGATCCTGTACAATGGTGCAGAAAAAAAACAGATCATTGATATCATCGTGAAGGATGTCTATCCCATCCAGTTACGCCGGGAATATAACAGTCAATCGAGCTATGACAGTCCTCTGGGGTATGGCTGGGCATTCACCCACAACTACCAGCTTTATGAATACCCGGATGAGAGTATCATGATACGACGCCAGTGTGGCCAGCGTGATAAATTCATTAAAACTGGGGGCGCCTATCAGGGTGCAATCACCAACCAGAAAGCCCAGCTGAATAAAAATCAGGATGGCAGCTTCACCCTGCGCTTTCTCAATGGTCAGGTTCAGCAGTACAGTGATGAAGGCTTGCTCTTGGCGATAATGGATCAGCGTGGCAATCGCCATGAATACCTCTATGACAGCCGGGGGAAACTGCCCCTGATGGGCACTTCACCCTATGCCGTTGATCCGGCAAAACCGGGTCTGTACGCTTATACCCATCGTCTGATCCGTATTCAGGGCCGTTTGGCTGACGGGACACTCAGTGGGCAATTTATTGACTTTTCCTATAATGAAGACACCGGGCGTCTGGCGAATGTTAGCAGCAGTGACGGGCGTAGCATTGAATACCTGCATGATAATACTGCCGGTCTGACCGAAGGCAATTTGATCCAGGTGAACGGACTGGACAACATAACACATCGTTATCGCTATGAAGATCAGCTCAATGGCGTCTTTCAGGATCGCCACAACCTGACCTGGCTTCAGGCAGGTGAGGGCAGTGAAGTCTTGAAACTGACCTATGATCCGCAGGATCGGGTGATCCGGGAAGACTATGGTTTTGATACTCTGGCGTTTAACTATAGTAACTATCTGTTTGAGACTGTGGTGACACAAACCCGCCGTGATCATCTGGGTAACAATCCTGTGCAAAGTGTCACCCGCTACCAGTTTGATGAACTAGGTTTTATCACCCAGAAACAACTGCCCAATGGCGATCAATATCGTTACACGATCAACAGCATCGGTCGTATTGCAAGCACTGAAGTGTATACCTGGCAGGGTATTAATGCCAACCCTGGCTATTTACGTGTGGGGCTCACGGACTACACCTATCGCAGTGATGGTGCGATGCTGACAAAGCAGGAAAGCCTTAGTGACGGAGAAGTGATCACCACCACCTGGACCTATGACGGCACTCAAAAAAGCAGTGAAGCGATTGTTTCAAGCAACCAGCCGAACTCTGTTTTTCGTACCGAATGGCTTTATAATCATGATGGGGAAGGTCAGCCGACCACTCTTCAGGAACAGCGCCGTCAAGTGGTGGATGGTGAGTTTCAAATCACCCGCTACAGCTACAATGCGCATGGTTCACTTTTGACAACCCAGTTGCCTGATGGTCATATTATTGAACGGGAATACGGGGCTGCCTATAATGGCCTGTACCTCACTAAAATTTCTCATCATGGCTATGGCGTACAACTGCAGACAGAGTATGAGTATGACAGTCAAGGTAATATTGCCCAGACAAGCAATGCAAACGGACATACTGAACAGTTACAATACGATCAGTCTAACCGTCTTATCAAGACCACTAATCAACTGGGTCATGTCAGCCGTTATCAATACGACACTCGTGGTAATCTGATTAAACTGATCCGTGATCGCAGTACGCCCAACGATCAGCTGGATACCACCACCTTCACCTATAACAGCCGTAATTTATTGGTAATGATACAGCGTCAGGATACCGTTGGTACCCTGATCACCCTGAATCAGATCACCTATGACAGTGCCGACAATGTGCATAGTGTAACCAACAGCCTCAATCAGACAAGCACTTTTGAATATGACTTGAACCAGCGTTTGCTCAAGAGCACCAATTATAAAAATGAAACACTCAACAACACACTGGATGCCTGGGGCAATCGGATAAAACAGGAAACCCGGAATAGTAGCGGTGCTCTGGTTCAGATAGAGCACTCTGAGTTTGATCCGCTGGGTCGTATAATGACTCAGACTGGTGCTCAAAGCAGTGAGCGAACACAGCTTAAATATAATGCACTGGGACTGCTGACGGAACACACCGATGCACTGAATCGTCAGACACACTATGACTACGATCTAGCAGGCCAGTTGCTGACTGAGCAAGATCCCGATAACCAGATGACAAGCTATGAATACAATAACCGGGGCTGGCTGGAAAAAGTCACCGATCCACGCACTCTGGTGACCCGATACAGCTACAATGGCCTGGGGCAGAAAACCCAACAGAGCAGTCCTAACAGCGGTACAACAAATTATACCTATAATCCCTTGGGTCAGCTGCATACCCTGACCGATGCCCGTGGCATCACCGCCACCTACACCTACGACACACTCAACCGACTGGTGGATATCAGTTACCCTGACAGCAGCCTGAACCAGCACATTGACTATGATCAGAATGTCAATGGACTGGGCAAACTCAGTCAAATCACTGATGCCGGCGGCGGCAGCGATTACATCTATGATGTCTGGGGACGAGTCACCCAGGTAACCCAACAGATCTCAGGCCAGACCTTTAATCTTGGGTATCAATATGATAATGAAAACCAGCTCAGTCATATCACCTATCCCAGTGGACGCATTATTGAATACACTCGTGACAGCAATAATGAAATAACCGGAATAAAAAGCACCTATAACAGCAGTGAACAATGGCTGCTAGAACAAAAACAAATGATGCCTTATGGGGGGATCAAACAGTACACACTGGGCAATGGACTGCTGCATACTCAGGATTATGATCAAAACTACCGTCTGATCACGATACAAAGTGAGAGTGTTTTCTCACGCAGTCAAGAGTATAACTTAGTGGACAATGTGATGGCGATCATTAATGCCCAGGATGCCAGTCGCAATCAGAGCTTTGATTATGATCAACTGGATCGATTAAAAGACGCGACCAGTGTACTGGGTCACATGAACTATGAATATGACGGGGTGGGCAACCGGACGAAGGCAACACAGGACGATAGTCTGATCACTTTATTGACCTATAGTGATACAGCCAATCAGCTGGATTCTCTGAGCGGTATACAAGATCAAACTGTAACTTATGATCCCAATGGTAATAGTACGTCACTTCATGGTATGAGTCTGAGTTATAATAACGCCAATCGTTTAAGTACATTAGTAAATGGCAATCAGAGCGCTGATTACACCTATAATGTCTGGGGTGAACGGGTCATAAAAAGTATCAATGGGGTGGAAACTCTGTTTGTTTATGATCAAAATGGACAATTGATCGCAGAGGTCGATGGTGCGGGTGATCTTATACGCGAGTATATCTATTATAACGCTGAGCCGATAGCATTAATCAAATATGGTAATAATGCAGGGGTATACTATTATCACAGAGACCATTTAGGCACACCGCAGATGATGACCGATCAGGCACAGACGGTGGTCTGGTCAGCAGATTATAATGCCTTTGGTGCAGTGAGTATGATGGTCGAGACGGTAGAGAATCCATTGCGGTTTGCGGGGCAGTATTATGATGTTGAGAGTGGATTGCATTATAACTACTTTCGGTACTATGACCCGAGTTTGGGGAGATACATCACCAGTGACCCGATTGGACTTGATGGTGGGCTCAATACTTATGGGTATGTTGGTGGTAACCCTTTAGGCTATATTGATCCTTATGGATTAAAGTGGGGTTGGCGAGAGACAGTACAGGCGGTAGTTGCTGTGTGGGGTTTATCAGGTATGGGAGAGCCTCCTAACAACCCACAAAGTCCGCCAATTGAACAAGGTCAAGTGCCAGGGAGACCTGGGCCTATTGATCCAACTAAAGAACCAGAAATACCCCGGACAAAGGGCTCAGAAGCAGCTGCTGAACCAACAAAGTCTCCACCACCAAAAGCCACTCCTCCTGGCTCCCGTTTATCACCATGGACTCGAATAGGAGTTGGTATTCCACTTGCCTTCTGGCCTAGTCCAATTGCGTGTGCTGAAATGGATTGTAATAATGATGGAATTCCTGATATGCTTCAAGATCCAAATCATCCTGGATTTGATACAAATAATGATCCCTGTGGTCCTAGTAACAAAAAACCTTATTTTTAAAAGTATAAATAATCTTTTGAGTAATATTAATTTAGGGAATAATTCCATATAGAAGTGAGAAATTTTGAATTTATGAATGAAAATAATATTAGTAATTGTTGGAAAAATGCTTACCACTTAGTAGCCCAAGGTAGAGTTGCAGAAGCTACTGATCTTTGTGAGCAGAAACAATGCTCAAAATCTATAGATTGTCAAAGATATTTAGGCTGGGCATATTATGAAAAGGGAAATGCGGATAATGCTTTAATTTGGTTCAAAAAGGCTATTGAGCAAGGAGATATTGAGTCATTGTATGGTAAGGGTTGTGTTTATTATTCAAATAGAGACTATAAAAATGCTTTTAAATATTATAAGAATGCTTCAAATGATGGATATATAAGAGCTTATTATTGGCTGGGTTGTTTATATGAATATGGGTTAGGGTTAGATAAAAACCTTGACTTAGCTTCAATTTATTACCATAAAGCGTCACAACATGGATATCTTGTTGCTGATAGAGCGATAATTAACTTGGTGTTTAAAAACAAAAAATTATTACCTAAATTAATGGTACTACCAAAATTTGTATATATATTAATAAAATGTTTTTTTATTGCTTTAAGGGATATTAATGATGAAAGAATTTTAGATGTACCCAAAGGGAAAAGCTATAAAAATAATAGGACATAAATTGTTAGAATCAATGGGGTCAGACTCGATTGATCTTGGCCTTATTCTGTAGCAGATTAAGAAAACTTTTAATCGTGGATTTTTCCTATGGCCCGTCTGCCTCGTTTTGTTTTAGTTGGACATCCGCAGCATGTGATTGTTCGTGGTAATAATCGGGCACCTATTTTTTATGAAAAAGGGGGTATCAATTTTGTCTTGATAAGCTATGGCAGGCTTGTGATAAGCATTATTGTGATATTCATGCCTATGTATTAATGACGAATCATGTTCACCTATTAATAACACCTCATGAAAGAGAGGGGATTTCAAAAGTGATTTAAATGTTGGGACGTTATTATGTTCAGTATTTTAATTATATCTATCAGCGTACAGGCACTCTTTGGGAAGGCCGTTATAAAGCGACAATCATAGATAGTGAGCATTATGTCTTGAGATATCATCGTTACATTGAATTAAATCCAGTTTGAGCTAGCATGGTAAGAATAGCAGCAGAATACCCCGGGTCAAGTTATCGGTATAATGCTTTAGAAGAAGAGAGTGATTTGGTTGTTAATCATTCAATTTACGATGCTTTGGGTAAAACCAAAAAAAATCGTTGCACTGCTTATCGTGCCTTGTTTACAGAAAAGTTCGATGAAAAAGCGCTTAATATAATCAGAGAAGCAACGAATAAATCATGGGTGCCTGGTAATGATTATTTTAAGACTATGATTAAAAATGAAATTAATCGTCCGATGGATCCACGAGATAAAGGCGGTGATAGAAAGTCCAGAGCTTATCATGATAGTATCAAATGAGTTTAATTTTATTGAATTTTTCAAGGTTTTAAAGGGTGTCAGGCCAGACACTGCGTCCTGTTCAATGCTTCGAAAGTGGTAGATAAGTTACCTGTTCATGTGGACGCCCAAGAGTCCGATAATTATGAATAAAAATGAGCTTTCTGAGTTACTTGAACTTGCTGAAGATGGCGACTGCACAGCGCAGAATGTGCTTGGAGTAAAATTTGCGCAAAGTAATGAATGTCAGAGTCAACGTGATGCTTTGTATTGGTATCTTGAAGCTGTTGAAAATGGATATGTGGAATCTATGTGGAATGCAGGAACAATGTTATTGAATGGTGAAGGAGGAATTAAAAATCAAGAACTAGGTTTGCACTTGATTAAAATTGCGGCTGAGTCAGGTAATAATAGTGCATGTCTTTATCTGTCAGATTGTTATGATTCAGGTGAAGAGGGGTTTGAGAAAAATTCAAAGCTTGCTGAGAGGTGGAGAGAAGCTGCATGGGATATCAGTAACGAGCAAGACCTTGCAGAGCTTGTTAATGTTGATGATTATCTAACTCAGAGACCAGAAAAACCTAAATCAAAGTAGAAGGTGAAATTAATGGAGTCAGACTATGAGGGATCCCCTGATGAAATTTGTCTACCGGAGAAGGAATAATATGCCTAAAGACTATAAGGGAGATATATTTGATAAGTGATTTTTTTATAAACCAGCATGCTCTTGAAAGGGTACAGCAGATTCTTAACAGGAGTGGTTATGATGATCCTGTTGCTGCTCTGGCTGACATAGCAATACCTGAAGCAAATATGTATTCTGACAAAAAATTTCAGGATATTCAAAAATCTATTTTTGAAGGAAAGAAGCCTGATTATGATAATTTTATTAAAACTATACAAATGCAATTTGAAGACATTAAGTCAAAACTTACATATAATTTGGAAGTCCTTCCTTACAGCAAATCTGAATCTAACCTTGAACAATTATTTGTTATTCAAGGAATAACTTTTGATATGAGTATTGGTCTACGTCAAGCTCTAGACAGTTACATATTGGAATATGAAAAAGGAAAATTTTTTTTCAAAAATGAGCATAAAGTGATACGTAATTTACAGTCCATAGGTTGGTAAATATCAGTCGAGCCTGACCCCATTGATTGCTTATAATCAGTAATCTGATGAAAAGTGTCCACTAAAAAATAGGGAAAAGCGTAATAAAGAGCGTCGTGATAAACCTAAAGATCCAAAAGACAGAGAGCGACGTCAAAGAGAGAATGAAAGAAATAAACAATTAACTGGTCGTGGTGGTCGCGATCCTGCACCCACAGGAGATTATTTTAAGGCGATGATTAAAAATGAAATTAATTGTCCGATGAATCCACGAGATAAAGGTGGTGATAGAAAGTCCAGAGCTTATCATGATAGTATCAAACGAGTCTGACCTTATTTAATTCATGGTCTGCTCCCTCCAAATTTAATTTTTTATATGCTTTTATTATTCAAATATGTTCTATCTCAGATAGGGCAAGGGAAAGATGTAAATGTGCTGATGTTTCAATATGAAAGCAAAGTTGTTAAAGCTTGTCAAATTTGTCCTGGAATTTGCCAAGACATTTCAGAATTTAGATAACTTATGAAAAAAACTATATTAGAATTAATTTGTGATCTTGCCTGCAAGTTAGAAAATATTGAATTTATAGGCTCATATCAGACATCAGATGATTTTATTGATCAATCAGTTGATGAAATTAAAGTGCATTTAGTTAATGAAGCAGGTGTTGATTTTGGCTCAAATTTGATTGAATGGGTTGATTGGTATTTTGAAAACTATGATACGGATGAAAAACAAAAAATAAATTTATTGTTTGTTCGTGTTGCAGGACGGATCAAAATCAAAGGAGGGATAGAATAATTGGATGATATTATTCAAGCCGCCAAATGTGCCGAGCTAAATAGGTAAGAAGTTTGAGGTGAAACTCCCTGTAAGGGCGATTCAGGCGCCCTCCATTTATACAGTTGTCTTACAGAGTTTTGTTATTGATTTTACCAGCACTTTTATGTCAGCCCATGTGTTTTGCTTATGAATTTGTTATTGAATCAATAGCATATTTAATAATAGTCTGTCGCTGCTTATTGGTTTCAAATATTGCCTGTTGCAATTGTTCTGCGGGAATGACTATCGTCTTATAATTTGTTTGCTGTTTGACAATATGGCCGCTTTTCATGTTGTCAGATGAATCACCAACCCGGGGTTTTCCAGTGAGTGAAAAAATTTGATATTCTTCATTCAATGGGGTTGCAAGAGAAAGCCATTTTTGAATGTGGTTCAGACTTTTTTTGGGGGCTGAGCGAATAAGATCGGCATCATAATAATAATATTGTCCTTTGTACTGTTCACAAAATACAGTCAATGCTTTAATTCGTTGAATATAATAGTTAACTGCATTTTCCGGTGCTGCATAGGGATGTTGAGTTTTTTTGTTGCGAAACAAATTAATAATACTTTTTATGCTTTGTTCAGGTGATCTGATAGAAATTAGTATTTTAATTTTTTGTGGGTTCAAATTTTCCAGCTGCAGCGTATAACTATTATGAAGTATTTTATCAAAGAGATATTGGATGTCTTCATGGGGATGGTCATGGGCACTTTCTTCGCTGGAAATCAGCAGTTGTTCCTGGTTAATGAGATCGGCCTGTGAGTGGTAGCTGAGGTGTTTTTCATAATAACCATTAATTTGAGGATGAGAGCCTAAAATATGGCTGATTAAACTGGTATTAGCCCGCATATGGCTCAATAAGAAAATGTGTTGATAAGGAATTGTTTTATCTCCCATAGACTTGTTTATTGCCTTTTATTGAAATCAGTAGTATAAACAAAAAAATGAAGAATAGAAGTGGTCTTTCTTTTCTACATCCCTTTTTAAATACTGGAAGTCAGCGTTTAAAAAAAATATAATAGCTCACTATTAAAATATTATAAGTAAAATAACCACCTATATCCTATGAAAATTGCAGTCAGTGAGCTAATAGTCCGTTTTATGGAGCGTCTTGGAATTGACCATATTTTTGGTATGCCAGGCGCTCATATCCTGCCGATTTATGACAGTTTGTATAAATCTTCTATCAAATCAGTGCTTGCTAAGCACGAGCAGGGTGCTTCTTTTATGGCTGGTGGCTATGCTCGAGCTTCAGGGGGGATTTCTGCCTGTATTACGACTGCCGGGCCTGGCGCAACAAACTTAGTGACAGGCATCGCCAATGCCTATGTTGATAAGCAGCCTGTTCTGATCATTACGGGTGAGACTTCGACTCATATTTTTGGTAAAGGCGGTTTACAGGAAAGTTCCGGAGAGGGTGGTAGTATTGATCAGGATGCATTATTCAAGAGTATTACCAAATACACTAAATTAATCGAACGTACTGATTATTTAGCTAATGTCCTCAATCGTGCAGCTAAAATCCTGCTATCTGATAGTTCAGGCCCGGTGTTGCTCAGTATCCCCTTTAATATTCAGAAAGAGCTTGTTGATGACAGTCTTCTTGAGCAAATCAAAACCACTGGAAATAATCATCACCTTCGCCATGATGTTTATGCTGCCAATGAATTCGTTCAATTAATTCAGGAGGCATCTTTTCCAGTGATTGTGGCTGGTAATGGCTGTATTGTTTCTGGTGCCCAGGCCCAGGTTGCTCAGTTAAGTGATTTAATGGGGATCCCTGTTACTTCAAGTCTTAAAGGTAAAGGGGTTATTAGTGAACATTCCAGGCTTTCATTGGGAAGTCTGGGAGTGACCTCCTATAGTGGTGCTTATCACTATATCTTTGAAACAGCCGATCTGGTTATTTTCCTTGGCGCTGGTTTTAATGAACGTACCAGCTATGTCTGGAATAAAGATCTATTAAAAAATAAAAAAATTGCACAAATTGATAATAATATTGAACAATTAGAAAAAGTCTTTAAAGCTGATGTTGCTATTTTAGGTGATATTAGGACTATTTTGACGGCAGTTAACCTCTCTTTAGAAAAACAACTCAAAGCCGGTATAGTAAAAAGAAAAGAGTCAGCTCATTTATTGGATGCCTGTCAGCTTAAAGGCAAAGGCAGTCGTGATGATACTGCTAGTGATATGGAAAATCTGAGTACACGTTTTCCATTAGTTAAATTGTTTTTTTCTGAACTGGAAAGTCTGTTTCCTAAAAATATCATGGTTTTTGATGATAATATCATTTTTGCCCAGAATTTTTTTCATGTCTCATCTGAGAATCGTTACTATCCGAATTCAGGTGTTTCTTCCTTAGGACATGCTATTCCTGCGGCTATCGGGGGCTGTTTTGCAGCGAAAAATTTTCCTGATGAATGGGGTATTTTTGCGGTTATTGGTGATGGTGGTTTTCAGATGTGTTGTATGGAAATTATGACTGCAGTCAATTATCAATTGCCTGTGACGATCATTCTTTTTAACAACTCAACTATGGGCTTGATCCGGAAAAATCAATTTCAACAATATGAGGAGCGGTATATTGACTGTGATTTTGTTAACCCGGATTATGAGCTGCTATCTCAATCATTTGGGATTAAGCATTACAAAATAAGCTCTGAAGCTGATCTGGATTGTTTTTTGCCAAAATTAGATTATAAAAACTCTATTAATCTCATTGAGATCATGATTGATAAAGATGTATTTCCCGGCTATGTATCAAGGCGCTAGTGTTTCAGCTGTATGTTAGTTCAGCGTAAAGGCTGATGGTTTTAGTTTTTTAAGCTGAAATTTAGTGATCTTTCAGGTTAAAATGTTAATCAAGCTGTTGCAAGCCATCTAAATACCATGTGGGTTCTGTGCTATTGTTTCCTCTGACAAAATGCCATAGTTCTCTTACCTGAGTTGCACGTCCCTGAGTACTATCATCAGGAGAATTTGATTCATCTAATAATGCGTCAAATAAAACAGAAGCCTCGCTGTGATCATCCTGCTCATTAAAATCAATAAGTTCAGCATTGAGTTGTAAGATGCGGGTTGTACCCTGTGAACCTTCTGCTGCAAACTGGCGGGATATTTCATTAAAAATAGACTCTGTGGAGAGATTTTTTATTGATTCCAGATCGCCGCTATCCCAGGCTTGCTGCAGTAAAGTGTAGGCTGAACGGGCACCATCCAGGAATTCTTCCTGATCGAACCAGTCAGGTAAAATAATATCATCAGATTGATCGCTTTGTTCTGCACCTTGATTTTTATTATCCTGGCCAGAATTCATACCAAAGCTATCGGCAAAACTGGCTTCTTTATCAGAGAATTTGGCATCAGTTTTATCTGAATTAAGTTTAAAATGCGTTTGAGTGACATTTTTATTTGTTGAAGTATCAGATTGAGAATTATTTATATCAAAATCATAGGCACCTGATGTTGCTGAGCGTGCTTGTGGAGCAGGGGCTTTGCGTCTTATAAACCACATAACCGCCCAGATAATAGCGCCAATAATAATAAAATCAAAGAAGTTGAAATTTTCAAATGCACCACCAAAAAAGAGTGCACCCAGTAAGCCGCCCAAGGCTAAACCACCCAGCATACCCATAAGCCCCCCGCGTTTGGATAATTGTTGTTTACGTGTTTGGTTTGTTGCAGATGCTTTTTGCTGTGAAAATGATTTTTTCTGAGTTGTTTTTTGTTTAAACGGGGAACTGTATGATTTTTTTCCACCAAAAGAAGAACCGCCGCCAAAGCGTTTAGCTTCAACAGTGCTGACCAGGATAAAAGCAAATGAGATGATAGTAATAAAAAAAAGCAGGAAATTTTTGTTCATTGAATACTCGTATATAGATGATTAGATGTAAAGTGGCTTTATTGCCCCTGCTAAGTTACCAGAATGATGCTTCTTTTTCTGGTTTCAGTAAAGTGAATTCGGCAATCAGTTGATCATCAAGAGTCAATTTTGCATGACCTTTTTCTGTGACTACAAATTGATATTTGACTGTTTTATCAGTGTCTTCAGAATAAACACATTGCATTTTCATGGTTTGCTCAGCGACTGCAGACCAAAAACAACGGCGGATTGAGTCTTTTTTACCTTCGCTATAAAAATCAGCATTACCTTCAAATGAAATATTAATAGTATTGATATTATGTGAATTCCTGGTGTTTGCCTTCCAGTTTCCAGTGCCCTGATGAGGCGAACAAGCGGATAATATCAATAAAGTGCTAAGAAAGAGTAGGGAGATGGCTAAATTTCTTGATACAGGCATTGGTTTAGAGTGATTTACAAATATATTCAGCATCGATTGTTCTCTTTTCTGCTTTATGAATGGTGCCCCCGAGACGATTCGAACGTCCGGCCTACCCCTTAGGAGGGGGTCGCTCTATCCAGCTGAGCTACGGGGGCTTATATCGTGGCTAATATATCATAAAAGGTAGAGTGAGTGGAGCTGTATTGTCCTGCTGGGAGCTATTTTTGATCCTGTTTTCGTTTGTTTCGATCCAGCCGGGTTATAAACTTTTGAATGAATCTTTTATGTTCCTGTGAAATTTCTTGCAGGTGGCCCGAGACGATAGTTCGGCCAAGCGTGTTTGAAATACGTTTGATATCCATTTCACAGGTGATTGTTTCATCAAGATGAATGGTAAGAAATGGGATGATTTCATCATTGTTCAGCTCAAAGTTCTGATTGCGTTCTAACCGAATAGATATGCCGCTGAAAGAAATGTCATTGAGAAATCCGGCAATAAAAGTGCCGGATTCAGTTTGCATATTGACTTGAATGCGTTGACTCAAGGGGATGTTGATACGATAACTTTCTCTACGCTGGGTTGAGCGAATTCTTTCTGGAAAAAACATGATGTATTGAGGAATGCCTTTTTCCTCAGAAACAGCTTTCATGGTACATTCGGCCGTGAGTATTGCGCCATCAAGACGTGTTCTCAGTGTAATTTTACCTGATTTTTTTATCTGTTCATTACCATAGTCAGGAATGAGTTCATCAAGGTAAAATAATTTTTTTGTGTAATCGACTTTAATAATAGCCGTATTATAGGTTTCCTGATCGGATGAAAATTTTGCTGTCATGATGACAAGGTGTTGCTGAAGTTGTTTTAACAGGCGGGCTATTGTCTCTTCAGTATTAAAGACTTTTCGCTGTACAGGTTTGTTCTTTTTCTTCCTGAAAGTAAGAAAAGAATTGAAAAAAGAAAATTGATTTTTAAATGCCAATGCATTGTCCTTGTGGTGCTGTCGGACAGGTCAAATCAGACTGCTGTGTTATATAGTGTTGTTTTTTTGTTTGCACGGGCCTGACCCAGATGGCTGTATGTCTGAGTATTGTTTACAGGCTGTCCTGATAATATCTGTAATAGCTGTTCAGTATTATTTTTTCTGACTGCAATCATCCGGCCATTCAGTTCATTTTGTTCTTTACACTCAGGAAGTTTTGTTTTGACTGCCAGCCAACTGCTCTGGATAGTTTGTGATGGATGCTGGTGGATAAAGCGGGAAAAATCAAAGCTATTGTATAAAACACCTGTCTGCTGCTCAAAAAAAATCTGGCGCTGTTTGTCCTGTTGCTCCAGTTTACTGAGCATCATGAGTTTCTTATCCAGTAAACTGTCGAGTAATGTTGTCTTACGTTCGGCAATAGCGGCATTCTCAGTTTTTAACAATTGAATAAGCTGTTCCAGACAAAGAAGTTCTTGTTCTAATATGTCTGACAAAATATTTTCTTGTGTGCTTTGTTTATGGATAGAGTTTTGCTCTGATGTTTGAGTATTTAAAAACGGGGCCATTTTTTTATCCTGTCAGTATTGTCTATAAGCAGGGCTTAAAATAAGATTAAAGTAAGTCTCTCTCAAAGTTAATGAGTTTTTCTGCAACACGAGTTGAATCAAATTCAAAAGTACCCTCGCTGATTGAACTTTTAACCTGCTCAACCTTCTGTGTATCTACAATGGGTAATCGTGCAATTTGTGCTTCTAATGATTTTATGCGCATTGCTGAATGGGTCAGATTAACTGAATCCTGACCAAGTGATGCCTCTGCAGATTGGCTCGCTATATTGTTGGAGCTGCTGTCAGAACTATTGCTAGAACGATGAGCCTCTTTGGCCTGTTGATGTTCATTGGTTCTGTTGGTCTGTGAAGCATTATTTGGTATATGGCTTATATTTATTGGCATTTTTATTACTCTCCCGTTTGGCTATATTATCGGCTATTTATGGGGAAACTTTAACTTTTTGTGACTTTATTTGTTAGAAGTTGACGGCTACAACGCCTCTGTCTACAACTATGGCATCAATAATTTTATTAGAACTGTTATTACGTACTTTGATCATTTCATTATAACGGCCATTTTTAAGAGCCGTGCCTTTCATGCTTATCCGGATATTGGAATTTTTAGCATAAATTAAAACCGATTCTTTTTTATGTATCATTAAGGCTTCCTGTAACATTGAGCTATTAATGACTCGATTAGGTCGTATGGTTCTTCGTGCTTCCTTTCCTAGTATATTATCTAAATCAACAAAATATTTACTATCTCGATTTTTAATTTCCTGCTCGATAAGTCTGATTTTGTCTGCTGTTATTAATTCACCACGGGTAATAGTTGTATTACTGACCAGCATTTTTTGAGTCAGCATGGCTTTAACCGGGACATAAATTTTCCAGCTTGATTTACCTGAGCAGCGAATACCAATGGTCCAGTTTTTTGAAATACGTTTACCTAAACTTGAATTGGCTTCCAGAGCTTGTGAACACTGTTTGAAGTGAATTCTTGAATCTATTTTACCAGCAACAATTTCTTTAATGGTGATGTTTTCAGGGATAAGTGAGCGTACGAGCTCTACTGCAGTCTCACGAATTTTCTCGTGAGAATGGTCTTCACTGGCAATGAGAGGGGGCATGTAAAATAGTAATATTAATGTAATAGTCAATATTGTTGGCGAATGCTTCTGACTTATTTGTTTTATTCGTTTCATATTTAGTGTCATTATTTTGTCCTTCATACAAATACATGCAAAAATCAGGCCGGGAATGGTGTTAATTGTTTTTTCCTTATGGGATAAGATAAGACTCTGGCAACAGAACAGCATCAGGTGACTGATGAAATTAACAATGGTATTTCATTGATTAATTTGATGGCTCAGGGAATTGTTAGTAGCCCAGAAATTGTGACAAGTTCAAGCAATGAGGTTTAACAGTTTAACAATGGGTAAATGAAATGAATGTCCTGGTCAGTAGGTTTACTGTCCAGGAGCATAGTTACTACAAAGCTCTTTACTAATGAGCTCTTTAATAATCTCGGGCAGGCTTGGTATCTTATAATACTTAGGCCCTGAGGCTGTTTTAGCTGTCTCAGTATTACAACAAAAAAATAGTTACATGCAGCCCCTTTTGGTCTTTTCGAATGATTCACCAATAAGTTCTTTTAATTGTTCAGGTTTAACTAAAGTGATTGCCTCATCATCAATGCTAATTAGACCTTCTTTTTTCAGTTTAGATAAAATGCGTGAAAATGTTTCCGGGGTAATAGACAGGCGGGAGGCAATCATTGATTTAGTGGCTGTGAGCTTTACTGTTGGTTTATCCTGGAGATCATTCATATGACCAAGCAGATAGCTGATCAGGCGATGTTTTGCATTATAAATTGTTAATTCACTGATCTCAGTTAAAAGCCCTTTTAGACGGGTACTCATATCTGCCATCATTGCAAAACATAAAGCATTTGATTTCTGCAGTTGTTCTGTAAAGGCAGCATTATCAAAATAAAACAACTCGGTTTCACAAGTTGAACGGGCATTGACGGGATAACGGTTGCCCTCCATAAACATCACTGCCTCGGCAAATGTTTGCCCAGGGGCAATAATATCAACAACCTTTTCATTTCCTTCAGGTGATGTTTGAAATAACATGATCTGTCCGCTTCGAACCAGAAAAAAGCGGCTTGCCTCATCTCCCTGATCAAATAATGCCTCATTTCGTTTTAATGATGTTAAATTTGATTGTCCAAGAATACTGTTAATTGCTTCATCAGGAAGGCGACGAAATAAGTAATGTTGACGTAATTCTTGCTGGAAAAGTTTACTGATGCTCAAAAGTGGTATCCTGATCAGAGGTTAATAAATGATCAGAATTATAGAGGAGTTAGTGGAATAGTTAAAGGAATATTGAGGATGGGGTGTTAAGGCTTAACTAAAAGCATAAAAAAAGGGCAGAGTTGTTAAACCCCGCCCTTTTTCTTGAACTCAATTAAAGTGATATTGAGAAGTTAATTTGTTTTTATGTTTGTCAGTGACCAGCACCAACAAACATGAACATAAAACTTACTCACATAAGCACATAATTAAGCTGCTGCTTCCTCTTCACCACCAACGAAGAAGCTGTAGATATAAACA
>JADGDG010000033.1 GCA_016744995.1 Gammaproteobacteria bacterium | reverse complement strand
ATTCTGATTTGACAAAAGCTGTTTAAATTGTAATAGACGAGCTTGATTATCTTGCCATAGTAATGGTTCTGAAAAATTGCGTTGACTGGCCAAAAAAGCGTCTTCTTTGGATAGTTGAGTCAAGCCTGAAATTTGATCGGTTGTCATATCACTGAATCCTTTATACTGAAATTGATACTTTTTTCTAAGTCTATTCGCTACTGATAATATTTGCTCATGATATTGAGCAAATCGTTTTATTGCATAGTGGTCGACGTAATCCAGTGTTTCACCTTCAAGCTTCACAAGCTGCTTAGTCTGTTCCATCGTAAAATAAATAGCTGCGCCATTTTCAATAATAAATGGGCAATTAAGGTTCATGTCTCTCTGAGTTTTTTCAATTTCTAATTGAGTTTTACTGCTATTGAGGATCAGAGGGATCCCCAGTTTTTCCAGTTGCTGCAAAAGTGGTTTTGCTATCGAAAAACTATAGTTATTGTGGTCCAGTAAACAGCCGTCTAAATCACTAAAAATGATAATATTATGTTGATTCATCAATGTATTGTATTTTATATTTATCAGTTGTTAAGTTTTGCTCTATAGAGCAAAACAAATGAAATCCAGTATTCTGGAGTGTTTGTCTATACATTGAATTAGCAAGATGTCTGCCATTTAATTATATTGTAATAAATACAATGACTTAGGTTTTTAGATGATGAGTTGATTTTAAAAAATGCACTATGAGTGTGCATTTTTTATGAGTACGAGAATGAGGGGCGGACGGCCCCCAGCAGAGCGTTCAGTAATAGCCAGAGCATTTATTGCAAAAGCCGTATACAACATGCCGACGACCAGAATATTGATAGAGCGACTGGAGACAGACATCCAAATAAGGCGAATTTGTGGCTGGGAAAGAAAAAGTGATATTCCAGGTGAGTCCACTTTTTCACGTGCATTTGCCGAACTGTCAAAAAGTAAGTTGTTGGAGAGAGTTCAGAAAACGTTTATATCTGAGCAGTATAAAGATGAAATTGTCGGTCATATCTCCAGAGATTCAACGGCTATTGAGGCCAGAGAGAAACCTGAAAAGAAAGTGATCCCTAAGCAAGTAAAAAAACGAAAAGTGGGCAGGCCTAAAAAAGGTGACGAAGCTCCTAAGAAAAAAAGGCGAATAGAAAAACAAATAACAGAAATGTCATTAAAGGAAATGCTTGATGACTTACCCACTGCTTGCAATGTGGGCTCAAAGAAAAACAGTAAAGGTAATACCAGTCACTGGATAGGCTATAAGTTCCATATTGATGCAGCAGATGGAGGTATCCCAATCTGCTGTTTGTTAAGTTCAGCATCGATGCATGATAGCCAGGCTTCTATCCCTATGGCAGAGTTAAGTAAACAAAGAGTGATCAATTTGTATGATTTAATGGACTCAGCTTATGATGTGCCTGAAATTCATCAGCATAGTAAAGAACTTGGACATGTACCGATTATCGATATTAATCCAAGGCGAAATAAAGCACTTAAGCTTGAACTAGAGGCCGAAAATAAGCGCAGCCGAATCGTTGGTCATAAGACAGCCGAAGCAGTGCGTTATAATGAGCGTTCAACTGTAGAACGGGTTAATGGTCGGTTAAAAGATGAGTTTGGTGGCCGTGTGGTTCGAGTCAGAGGGCCAGAAAAAGTCATGTGTCACCTGATGTTTGGTATTTTGGCCTTGACGGCCGATCAATTATTGAAAATCGTCACATAATTTATAGCGAAAAGTAAGAGCCCTGACGTGAACAATAGAACAAACTCCAGTGGGGAGGGGTCTGCTTATGCTTGTTTAAAGTAAAAAATGGCTGTATTTTGGTTAATAATTAAAATAACAGCAAAAAGGCACATCATAAAAAATAATATCGACTACACAATCCCTGTATAAAAATTAAGTTCATATTTCAGTCTGTCTTTTGTGAGTGAAGAGCATAAATTGAGTTTTTACTTAATTATCTTCAAAATCTTTCTTTTGCTGTTCGTCATCTCCAGCGAGAACCTTGGCTAACTCATCATAGGCTTGCTGAGTAATAGAAATACGTTTCTCCAGTGCATCGGCATTATACAGGCGTAGAAAGAGGTTGCGGTCATGATCGGCAAAAACTTTACTGGCTTGTTGAGCTTCTTTGTCGCCATAACCCAGTTCAATTAAGGCTTTTTCCCCTAATACCATAGCCGAGCTGAGCATTTCTCGCTGAAATAAATCGACCCCTCTGTCTAATATCTCAAAGGCATGTCCCATATCGAAGGCACGTGATAGCAGGATCAGATGAGGGAAATGTTTATTCGCAGTATCAATAACGTCGAGTACCATTTGTGGATCATCGATACAGATTATCATAATTTTGGCTGTATCCGCACCAGCAGAGCGTAACAAAGCGGGTTTTCGGACATCACCGTAATAGACCTGATAGCCATACATTCGGGCATCATCAATTTTATCTGGTTCATGATCAAGCAGCGTAGTAGGAATATTATTAGCGTGTAATAATCGACCAACCACTCGTCCAAAACGACCAAATCCAGCGATAATAACGGGATGCTGATCATTTCCCAGGGCCTCATGTTCTGGAACAGGGGTGGGGTCAGCAAAGTGTGGTTCGATAAAAAAATCATTGAGCAGCAATAAAAGCGGTGTAGTCGCCATAGAAAGGGCGACAACCACCACTAATGGCTCGATCAATTCGTTATCCAGAACACCAGTATTAGCGGACAGGGCCAATAATACAAAAGCAAACTCACCACCCTGTGAGAGTAGAATTGAGAATAAGGGGTATTGGCTGCCTGTAAAGGAGAACAGACGGGCGATTAATAATAAAATCAGCAGTTTTACCGCAATCAGAGTTAATACCAAACTCATGATCAAAGCAGGATGTTCAAGCAGATAACCGAAATTGATAGACATACCAATGGCAATAAAAAACAAACCCATTAATAAGCCTTTAAAGGGCTCTATCTCCACTTCAAGCTCATGACGAAACTCGGATTTAGCCAGCAACATGCCAGCTAAAAAACTGCCCAGAGCCATAGACATTCCAGCCATATCCATGAGCAGGGCAATACTAATGATCAGTAACAGTGAAAAAGCAGTGAATATTTCGCGCATATGGGTGCGGGCTATAATGCGAAATATGGGTTCAGTAAGATAGTGACCACCAATGATCACCAGACCAATTACGCCAATAGCTTTGCTTATATCAAAGAATAAACTCCCTTCGTTATCTAGTTCACTGCCTCCGAGGAGTGGGATTATGGCCATCATTGGGATGACCGCGAGGTCCTGAAAAAGCAGTACTGAAAAAGCGGAACTTCCAGTGTGCGTGGATAATAAATTTTTTTCATTTAATATTTGCAGAGCGATGGCTGTGGAGGACAGGGATAAGGACATAGCAATGATTAAGGCACTGCTCCAGTTTAAGTCAAAGGCCAAACCGACGGGGAAAAGTAACAGACTGGAAAAAATGACCTGCCCACCGCCCATGCCAAGGATAGAACGGCGCATGTCCCATAATCGTTTAGGCTCTAATTCCAGGCCAATTAAAAATAACAATAATACGACGCCAAATTCAGAAAAATGCAGAATATCCTGAATATTGGTTATCAGGGCCAAACCCCAGGGACCAATTACAGTGCCGGCAACCAGATAACCCAGAACTGAGCCCAGACCAATTTTTCGGAAAATGGGGACCGCAATGACTGCAGCGAGCAGATAAATCAGAATATTAAATAACAGACTGTTTTCATTCATTTCATGCCTCACATATTGCTGCAGCCATGCAGGTTCGTTATATACAGTTAACGATTAAACCGCTTGAATTTCTTGTTCTCTATGCACCCAGTCTGCCCCAAGCGTTCCTTTGAGTCGTTCAATATAACTGTCACTGCTCACCACGCCAATCATTCGTTCAGCTTCTTTTAAACGTGCCTCAAGATCAATTTTTCTATCGCTTTCATATTCCAGGGTTTGGCTTAACTGTTCAATAACATAAGCGTGATTCATGCGCCAGAGTCCCGCATCGCGCGTTTGCTTATTTGTAAGTCGTTCATGATACCAATCGCTGTTCAGTAAATAATCCCGGGTGAATAAGAGACGGATTTCAGGATCATCAATCGTTTTACCATCATAACTGCCGTTGGCCATAATATGTAATAGAGCGTGTAATGGCGGACAGGCATCCTGGATACTGCCATCTTTAATATAATTGCGGGCAACGCGCTGCTGCGCTTCGACGATATTATTAACGCCGTCAACATAGGCATCCATGTCCTGAAGTTCAGGACGCAGCATGGTGTCGTCAAAAACAATCATGGGCCGGTCAAAAATCTTACCTAGATAAGCATGGACAAACTGTTCAGTCATACGATAACCCAAACGGCTGGCGAATACTTTATTGCCATTGTGTTCAAAATCATGCAACTTTTCGAAATAACCCTTATCAATTAAATGCTCAGGAGTCCGTTCTTTGACGGGTAGACGGCACCATATTTCTGGGATCAGCATACTGATATCATGATCAATTCGATGTTGCTGACCAATGTAACCAGCAGCACTGGAAAAGCCATCATGACCACATAAGATAAACGTGACCAGCGCAGTATTAAGATCAGCGGTAGTGGACAGTGCATTAAATGGCCCTTTAGTCATGGCGCCTTCTGAACCCGCTCCAGTTGTTGAGGGTGATTTACCTGTAAGACTACAGATCAAATCCATAAACAGTTCGGGTAATTCCTGGTAATGGATAGGGTTGTAAACAGCTAACGAGCGAACATTCGCTTTTAAATCCTGAGGATTATTACGTCGTCCCTGTAAAACCGCATTAACTGGGAAATAGACTGGTTCATCTGCGTCCAGGCCACGTGCCAGTCGGGTACCAGTCACCGCAAGATAATGAGACTCAGGGTCAACCAGGTCTGGGCGTAATTGTAAGTAGCGGACATTGGGACTGGGTTTACCATTGACTAAACGGGGTTGTGCCGAGGAGACAAAATAAATTCCAGGTTCAGCTATGGCTGCTTTTTGGATTAGCTTACGCAGAGGGTTGGTAAATTTTTCAAAATGAACAACATTATTGGCCATGTTAATGGCATCTTCTGGCTGGAGAGGTTCAAAATTGGAAATGAAATTATCACTCGTCGAAAAATCAGCCTCTGTCTGTTTGTCCATGCCAGGGTTAATGGCATCGTCGGGGCGTTGAAAGAGACGGGATTCACAATTGTGTACCAACTTTATACACGGATCGCTATACTCTGGATTAAGCCCTTTAACATAATCCACAGGCACAACGGTAGATACTGTAATATCATCCTCCATCTGTACTTTGCCAGCGGCTACGAAATCCTGACGCAGTTTAAACAGTCTCCAGGTGCCATCACTACGAGTGCCAATACGTAAATAGCTGGCCTCTAATCTGCGACCTTCATATTTTAATTCATGACCTAGCTCACCATTAACCTCATCAACTGAAAAAAGGCTGCGCCAGTTTTCACCCCATTTGGGTTTGTAAAAACGTTTCAGCATATAAACCAATGCCAGAATATTGGGGGGAATGCTTTCCAACCACTGATTATACTCATCATTGTATCGTGTGGATGATGGTGTCAGCAGTTTGATGACCGAACCCAGGGTCCGGCGATTACTGAGCAGGCTGCGGCTACGGTAGTTACTTTGTTTCCCATCTCGAAAACGTTTTGAGTAATCATAATCAAAGATCTGCTCGACCTGATTAAGGTCCTGTTCAAGGTTACTGACAAACACCGGGCCAGAAATCATCAGATCCTGAATAGATTTGGAAATTTCAGATTTGCCACCACCAGAGACTGTACTGGGTTTATGGCATAGGGTGCCCTCACCCAGAGTGCCAATGAGTCTCCAACTGGGTGCATGCGGATGTTTTTTCATTATGACTCTGAAACCGCTGGGATAGACATAGGTTCGATCGGGCAGTAAGGGTATCTCTTGTAGTGCATTGGGTGCTTCGTTTTTCTGCCAACTCACACGCGTGTGCTGCATGTCAATTTTGGTATCTTCTGGGACATAAACTATATCTGCAAAGCGATTGTCGATCGCATAACCTTCTGGCTTTATTTCAATGCTGTTTTTAAGTTGTTGGCATAACTTTTCAAATGTATGACTATCGGTCATATCGGAGTCCTGGGGCAGGTAGAGCTCACCCAGGTTAAAGCGTGGAAATGCCAGAGCACCGCCTGCGTGTTCTTCTTCACAGCCACCAAACAGATTAGCAGAATAGCTTATCTGGGATTTAATTTCCTTTTTGCTATAACCAAAATAATTGTCTGCAATCAGGGTAACAATGACACCTTCCATGTTGCGGCAGACAATTTTAAAGGCCTGCCCATCATTATAAAGCTCATCTTCACTGGTCCAGCACATACCATCCTGACGCTGCCGTTCACTGGCATCATCATAATGCGGCAGGCCCAGCACTTTTTTGCTCAGCTTCGTCAGATGGGGGGCCAGGATGATACATCCGCTATGACCTGTCCAGTGTTGAATATCGAGTGCGGCATCATTTTCAGGCAAAAAAGCATCGCCGGCATTGCCAAATATCGATTCGACAAAATCCAGATTGGCTACCAGACTACCAGGCGCAAAAAAGCGGATCTCCAACGATTTTTCTGGCAGTACTCCCGCAACTTCAGGGCGCACAGCAGGTCTGAGCAATAGAGATACCCACATATTGACCTTCGTATCAAGGTCACTGGTAATAGGTAATTGCAGTAATTCAGAGGGGGGCTGCAATGCAGCCTGTAGTAACTTTGCATAGACTTTGACGGGTACTGCGCGCTTATCTATGGGAATTGGTAGTCCGCCTTCGACGATATGAAACACCCCCTGGGTAGTTCGACGATCACTGGCAGGGTTATGTAATACTCCTTGGATAACCCGATAGGACTCTACTAATGGTGATTTATACTTGTTTTGGGAAAAAGGTAAAGAGATTTCTCTGGCCAGGCCAGCCTGGTTGAGATTAAAGGTTTCTCCAGGCAGATTAATTTCGGTGTCAACGCCATTATCCCGAAAATAGTGATTGAGAAAGTTTTGAATGCGTTGATCCGCTGGGCAACGATAATCAACCAGCAGACGTCTGTGTTGGTTGTAGTTTCTTAATAAACTGTCAGACACCGACAGATTACTGCGGTCGGTACCCAGGTGACAATTATGACCTAAAGCAGCCAGTTGCAGGCAGATATGCTGTAATTTCAGCTGACGTTCATCGGTGCCTCGTCGATCGGGTTGTGAGTAAAGTCTTGTATTTTCTTGTGTATTAATCAAAATATTGCCCTCTTATTACTGATTCAAAGTACCAGGCGATTATTATCATGTGTTAAGCTTTCTGTTCCATGAGAGCCGGGAAATATGTTTTTGCAATCATACTATGAAGTTCGCTCAGGCAAATCTGCGACTGATCGACAAAGCCATGTAATATTTCGTCATCCATTTCACTGATGGATGCCTCCTTAACCATCTTTGCAAAGTGCTTAAGAATCTTAATTGCTTCATTATTGTTGGGCAGACAGGACAAGTTATAAGTAATATTTTCGCTACAGTAAGTCAGGGATCGAGGAAATTCTTTCCAATGGAATAAAAACGTGAGCACACCAATTCGATTGATCCGTGTTTGCATACTTTGACGGTACATCTGATAAGCCCCTAAGCTTTCCAACATACTCACCCATAGCATATCCTGGAAGAGTTTCAGTTCTGTCTCCTGATCTAAAATCGGATTTTCAACTTTCACGTTTACAATGCGTGTGGTCATTTCTGCTCGTTCGAGTTTTCTTCCCAGATTGATAAAATTATAGGCGGTATTATGGCTCATTGTCCCCGCCATCAGACCAACATGGCATTGCAGACCCGCAATAATTTTCAACAGATAATCGTGACGACCCTCCCGAGAATAACTGTCCTGTTTTGTATCGCATGCATAATGGTAGAAGGAATTTAATTCTTCAATGCCTCTCGGGGTAAAATTTCCCGTATTGTTCGAGCATTTTCCCTGGCATAACCCAGTGTTGATAATATTGATCCCGGATTTTTCTCGTCAGAGATGAGAAAGTTAACGACTCGCCGTTCTGTTACTTCATCATGACGTTCCGCATAGTTGTCCTCAACTCTATGAGAGATAGCTACCTCTCAATCAATTCAAAACATTTACCCCGGTATCTTGCAGAGTTCTATTATCGTTTTAATAGACGCATTAACTTAAAAGACATGATGCCAAGGTTTTTATGCGTGGCAATGAAAACGCCACCATCCCCTTCTATTTCCCTTTTATTTTATAAAGAGCATTTCGCGATATTTAGGCAGCGGCCAATATTTATCAGCAATTTCACCTTCCAAAATGTCTGCATGAGTACGAACTTCTTCCATAAGAACACAAATATCATTGGCAAAAAATTGCATTTGTTCATTAGTTGAATCAAAGTCATCTCTAGTAATTTCATGACTCAATACCGTCACTGCTGACATCATAGCACCTGCTTCCTGTGCTACTGTAGAAGAAACAGAGTCATCAAAAGAAATATTCTTTCCTGATAAATTAGAACTGAGAATTGATAATTCTGTTAAATAAGTCACTACTGCTGGGTAAATAATTGTTTTTGCCATCTCAATGACTAACTTTGCTTCCACTTCTAGAGATAAAATATATTGTTCAGAATAAACTTCATATCGGCTCATCAATTCGACAGAAGACAGAACTCCAGTACTTTCAAATAATTCCTTCACCGAAGTTTCCTGCAATACTGGCAGAGCATCAGCAGTATTTGGTATATTCTTTAAGCCCCGTTCTTCAACAGCCATTGTGTGCCATTCACTGGAATAGCCATCACCACCAAATACAACATTACCGTGCTTATTCATTAACTCCTGCAACACGCTAATAACAGCAGAACTTTTATCTTCTTCATTTTCCAGACTGATTTTAAGCGTATCCGCAACCCAGTTAAGAGAATCAGCCAAGATGGTATTCATTACAATAAGCGGCCCTGACACTGATTGTTCGGATCCAACAGCACGAAATTCAAAACGATTTCCTGTGAAAGCAAAGGGGGATGTACGATTTCTGTCACCAGGATCTCGTTCAAAATTAAGAATTTGTGAAAGTCCCAGATCCATTTCCCCATTTTCCTTACAGGCTATTAATTTTCCTTCTTTAATATCTTTAAAAACTTTTTCTAACTGCTCTCCTAAATAGACTGATAAAATAGCAGGTGGTGCTTCATTGGCACCTAAACGGTGATCATTGCCTGCTGATGCAATGGCAGAACGCAGTAATGGACCAAATTTATGAACGCCACGTATTACTGCGCCACAAAACAATAAGAAATTTAAATTATCATGGGGTGTCTTACCAGGATCTAATAGATTACCCTGAGTTGAATTACCTACTGACCAGTTAACATGCTTTCCTGAACCATTAATTCCAGCAAAAGGTTTTTCGTGAAGCAGACAAAGAAATCCATGTTTTTTGGCTGTCATTTTTAAAATTGTCATCAGTAGTTGTTGATGATCTGAGGCCACATTAGCCGCTTCAAAATAAGGTGCAATTTCAAACTGTCCAGGTGCTACTTCATTATGATGCGTTTTAGCTGGAATGCCCAACCGATAAAGTTGATCTTCGACATCCTGCATGTAAACCTGAACACGCTTTGGAATAACACCAAAGTAATGATCATCAAATTCCTGACCTTTTTCAGGTGCCTTACCAAATAAAGTACGTCCAGCCAGAAGTAAATCAGGTCGGCAATTTGCAAAGTGAGAATCAACTAGAAAATATTCTTGTTCGGCACCACAACTGGAATCTAAATGAGCAATTTTCTTTTCACCCATTAACGATAAAACACGCTTTCCTGCTTTATTCATCGCATCATTTGATCGTAACAATGGAATTTTTTTATCAAGAGATTCACCAGTCCATGACATAAAAACACTTGGGATCATTAAAGTCGACCCATTTTCAGTATGTATAATATAAACTGGACTACTGGGATCCCATGCAGTATAACCACGTGCAGCATTAGTCATTCTAATGCTGCCATTAGGGAAGGATGAACCATCTGGTTCACCTTTAATTAACAGACTGCCAGTAAATTCAGTGATCGCATTACCCTCTGAATTGGTAATAATAAAACCATCATGTTTTTCTGCAGTAGCATTGGTCAGTGGGTAAAAAATATGCGAGAAAAATTTTACATTTTTTGCAATAGCCCATTCTTTCATTGCTGCTGCAACCACATCGGCGGTGGCTTGATCAAGAGACTCACCAGTTTGAACCGTTTTCTTTATCGCTTTGAAGGCATTTTTTGATAATGACTCCTCCATGGTAGCAAGATTAAATACATCACAAGCCCAAATAGTATTTAATGGCTCCGTTGAGGATAAACTCATAGGAGAACGATTTGTAATTGCTCTTATAGACTGTAAACGCGATTCATTTTCACTCATTTTTATTTTCTCAATTATGTATAATTTTATTTTCTAATTAATGTTTAAGACCAACCTCTAACCAGATTAAATAACAATATCAATTTTTTGCTACTACTTGTTCAGCCTGAATATGTACAATATTCAGACTCTGTCTGAACGTTGATTTTCTAGCCAGACCATAAAAAATATTCTTCATTTTTGATTTAATACTTATTCTCACTTTAAACGTGCCTTAAGTTCATTTGCCAGTATTTCCTGATATTCTGTTTCGCCTGAGAGCATATATGTTAACTTTCCATGTATAATACTGCCCCAGTTTACGATAATGGCTCCTTCTCCAGTGTTACAATTATATTCAATATCTTTGATGTCAATTTCTTCAATGCTTCTAAATCGAGTTGCCAACGTGACAGTACACCATTGAGGAATATTCAGTTTCTGAGCAATCAAGCTTGAATAAGTGATGTCTTTATAACGAGGAGTACACTTTATAAGGGGAAAACGTAAGCCATGCTTTGTTTGAACAACGGCCATATTAAAACAAATAATACCTTGCATACCCATTTCTTTAAGCAAGTATGCCAAAGTATCAACCATTCTCCATGGCTCATGAGATGCAGGAACACATCCCCTTTTATAAATCAATCCATCCTGAATATTCTCAGCTGCGATTAAACGAATCACATCTGTTTCAGTAATACGATATTGGAGAGTGATAAATCGTTCGGCTTTTACCTCTTCTTGTATCTGCACAGGTATGTTATTCGGGATTTTTTGCATCGCCAGAATTAAATCTGATTTTACTTCACACCTATAAATATATTCACTGGATACCACTGATTTAAAAAAACAGGGGAAGTTGATATGATTGAGTGCATTGATATTAATATCTATAACACTGTCATAACATTGCGTTTTTGGTACCAGAACATCCAATTCCTTTGCCAATGTATAAAATTTATTTTTTAAGATAATTGAGTTAACAACTGAAAACCATTGTTTATCCCCCCAATATAAATGCTCATTTTGACCATAAAAACAGACAGAAGGTTCATAACCTTTCTGTATACCAAGGTGTTTTCTATCAAGCTCCCAAATCACTTGACTACTGTGAGTCAGTTTAATACGTTTGTAATGGTTTCTGATCCCGTTCCATAAAGGTTTTAAATCTGGATGCAATTGAATACGATCCCAAGATTCAGTAATGCCCAAAGCCTGTGCTGAATGATATTTGTTTTCTACAACATTCTCTGCGGTATAATCCATAATGTCATGATTATAAATATATTTACCAGAGGGTAAAAAACCGTGCTCAATAGCAGCTAACATACTTTTTTCCTCATAATTCATGCAAATGAAAAATTGAAATCAGTTGATATATCCTGATGTGATTCTAAAACCATTAACAATGATCTAGCATAAATTATGCCAAATATTTTATTGATATATTATTATACTAATTCGCTTTAAAACTGTTACTGACACTTATGTCTCCATAAAATTGTAAAAAAAATGTGCAAAAATTGCCCTATATAAAATATTTTGCACATAATAAGTGCAAATTACTGGAGTTTAAAGAAAGAAATCTCATGGGGCTTGCCCCAGAGTGACTTTCTAAAAATCCTGGTTGGCCGGAGGTCAATCAAATCGGCGTTAAGCTCGGTAGCTTGCTGCCGAGTAGTCGATTTGAAAGGATTTTTTTAACAATGATTAATTGAACAAGCCTGTAGTTTATTTTCTTCATTTAATAGGGATATACATAGAATATTCCGCCTGATCCAATGAGTGGCACATTTATTGAATAACTTTCAATAACTTATGAATATTCTATTGACGTCTAATTTTTTTCATAATTTCAAATTTAAACATTTATTAATGGAAGGGCTGGATGATGAACCTAATTCCTGGCGTACCACGCCGACCTGTCGTTCTAGTGATACTAGATGGTTTTGGCATAAACCCAAGTAAACGAAACAATGCTGTTGCAGAAGCAGAGACGCCTAATCTTGATGATTATTTTAGCCGTTACCCTCACACGACATTAAATGCATCCGGTGATGCAGTTGGCTTACCAGATAGTCAAATGGGTAATTCGGAAGTGGGCCACCTGACCCTGGGTTCTGGAAATATTATTCGACAAGATCTGGTTAGAATAAATGATGCCATATCCAGTGGTGAATTTTATTCTAATACTGCATTTAATAATGCCGCCATTGAAGCAGCTGTTAGGGGACGACCTATTCATTTAATCGGCCTGGTTTCTGACGGTGGAGTACACAGTCATCTGGATCATATTAAAGCCCTGATACGCATATGTAAAGAACGTCAGGTTCGTCCTCTTTTACATATGATCACTGATGGCCGGGATACACCACCCAGTTCGGCTTTATACTATCTCGATGAAATTGAAAAGAAATTAATTGATTGCGGTGGGGCGATTGCCAGTATCACTGGCCGATATTATGCGATGGATAGAGACAAGCGTTGGGATCGAACTGAACGTGCCTGGCGTGCGCTGGTCAATGGAAAAGGGCATCATGCCCAGACAGCTAAAGAGGCCATTCTGGAAGCTTATGATAAAGGGTAAACAGATGAGTTCATCCAACCCATCATATTGCCGGAGTTTTCTAAAATTGCTCAGAATGATCCTGTCATATTTTTCAACTTCCGAAAAGATCGCCCTCGTCAGATTGTTGCCGCATTAGGCGACCCCAAATTTAATGGTTTTGATCGAGGTGAAGCACCTCTGGGCAAATTTACTTGCATGATGCCTTATGATCGAAGCTTATCATTGGCTTATGCTTTTGAACCTGAAAAACCACCAGTCACATTGGGACAAGAACTCAGTGAGTTGGATTTGGCTCAATTTCATTGCGCTGAAACTGAAAAATATGCGCATGTCACTTATTTTTTTTATCGCGGGAGAACAACACCTTATTAGTGGTGAATCTCAGATATTAATACCTTCACCTTCTGTTGCAACTTATGATCAAAAGCCTTCTATGAGTGCCGCTGGTGTGGCTGATGCAGTGGTTGGCGCAATCAATGAAAATCGGTATGTCTTCATTGTTGTTAATTTTGCTAATGCAGACATGGTTGGACATACTGCAAAACGTCATGCAGTCATTGAAGCAGTTGAGACGCTCGATCGGGAAGCTACCAGAGTGTTGGATGCAGCTGAAAATGCGAGTTATTCTGTATTACTCACGGCTGACCATGGTAATTGTGAAGAACTAGTGGATCCGTTTACTGGTGAACCACATACACAGCATACAACATATCCTGTGCCTTGCCTGGTAATTGATGATGATAACTGGAAACTTTCATCGAGTGCAGGCCTTGCGAATGTTGCGCCAACTATTCTTGAGTTAATGGGGATTACACCACCTGTTGAAATGCAGTCGCATTCATTATTGATTCGTAAATTGAAAGGTAAACGTCCGCAAGAACGTGAAAAGTTTCAAAAACTTCGCGGCGTGGCCTGAGGAAATTTTGGCTTCGAGAGATATTTATGAGAAAGGGCACACTTGAGGCTTGACTGGCATTCGTGTAAAATTCGGAATTAGAATTTGTAACTTATTGTAATAAAAGAGTATTTTGAGAAACCCATTTCTAGTAAAAAAAATCAACATTCAAAACCAAAAATCAATAATTTAGGTCAGCTAATTCCGAATTTTACACGAATGCAGTCCGCCCCTCAAATGCTTTTTGTGTTTACTTTGAGAGGCCAAATTAATAGCACCACAAAGATAAAATAGGAATATTCTCTGACATAAAACCGTTTAACCAATTGAAAAACAAGAGTTTGATCTCTTGGTTTGCAAAATGCAAGCCTTTTTTCAACTTTGTTGAATATTTTTTAAATTACTGCGAAGAAACTTCTATGGAGTGCTTGTTAAATGGTACTACTGCTCAACTGTTCATCTCAGCGAGAATTGCTGGTGTTTTTTCTCGTCAAGTGATGATTCAATCATTGAGATAACTTTGTTATCATCATCAAGGTGTTGTATTAGCTTACTTACCTCAGTCCGATCATTTTAATTTAACTGGCTGATTTTATTAGGTTTTACCTCTATTTGTACTACTTTTGATTATAGTACAAAAAATTAAAAACAACACTTAACATGAACATAGCCAAATTTAATGTCTGAATTTTAAATAATAACTTGAAAACTATCATTAAATTTCCTATCTTCTAGCGACCACAACCCCCACTTGGGTTGAATCGGAAAGCATACCTCATTGTTATACATAGGCTCTAATGACAAAATGTATCTCACCACCCATTCACCTTTCTTAAAAGGAAAGTGCTTAATATGGATTTAAAAGCTATCATCGAATGCCTGAGTCAAGTTGAACTATTTCAAGGCATTGCCGACCATGAACTGGAAATTTTTGCAGAGCATGCCCAGCATCAACAACTATTAGCAGGGGATATACTGTTTCGCAGTCATGATCTCACCAATGCTCTCTATGTGATTGCATCCGGCAGTATTCAGCTAGTTGATGATCAGGGCGATACAGAGCAGAGCCTCACGGTTTTCTCAGATCATGAGTTTATCGGAGAGACCATCCTGATTGCCCCGGTACACAAACAAGGACTCTGCGCTAGGCTACTGTCTGACACGGTTTTTTATCGATTCGAACGAAAAGCCTTACTCTCCTTGCTCAACCAGCGTGGCGATCTGGCTCTGAAAATCTCAGCGACCATCTCTCAAATCATCATTCGCCGTATGGAACATGCTAGTAGTCGTTATGAAAGTATCGCCACGCTGTACCGATCTGGTGGTCAGCGGATCGAACATGACTTGCTGGGCGACAAAGCAGTACCCGAGACTGCTTACTATGGGATTCAGACCCTTAGAGCTCTGGAAAATTTTAACATCAGTGGCATCACTCTGAACTTCTACCCCGACTTTATTCGAGGGCTGGCGAAAGTTAAAAAAGCCGCTGCCCTGGCTAACCATGATTTGGGACATATCCCAGATGCTATCATCGGTGCTATTTGCCAAGCCTGTGATGAAATTGGCCTGGGAATGCTGCACAACCAATTTATCGTCGATATGATTCAGGGGGGAGCTGGCACATCCACCAATATGAATAGTAACGAGGTGATTGCCAATCGAGCTCTGGAAATCATGAGACACCCACGCGGTGCCTATCAGTACTGTCACCCAAATAATCATATTAACCGCTCCCAATCGACTAACGACGCCTATCCAACGGCTATTAAGATCGCCTTGATGGACGCCAACGATAAGCTGCTGGGCGAGGTTCACAAGCTCATTGCTCTGCTCGATGATAAAACACTTGAATTTGCCGATATTCTCAAAATGGGCCGCACTCAGTTGCAGGACGCCGTGCCAATGACCTTAGGTCAAAGTTTTCGCGCTTATGCCACTAGTCTGCGCAATGAAGTTGAGCGCCTCAAGACTTGCAGCACTCCTTTTCTCACCGTCAATATGGGAGGGACAGCGATTGGAACCGGGCTGAATGCTGAGCCTCGCTATCGTGAGCGGGTCGTTCAGCACCTAAGCAGGGTCACAGGACGAGACATTGTTTTGGCCGACGATCTGATCGAAGCCACTCATGATACAGGATCGTTGGTGATGTACTCCTCAGCCCTTAAGCAGTTGGCGGTCAAGCTCTCCAAAATCTGTAATGATCTGCGGTTGCTCTCCTCTGGTCCACGAGCTGGACTCAATGAGATTAACCTGCCCGCGATGCAGCCAGGCTCCTCGATCATGCCCGGTAAGGTAAATCCAGTTATCCCCGAGGTGGTTAACCAGATAGCTTACAAGGTCATCGGCAATGATCTGACCGTTACCCTAGCTGCTGAAGCGGGTCAGCTCGAACTCAATGTGATGGAGCCAGTTATGGTCGAGAGCCTGTTTGAGTCCATCGAGATCCTCAAGAGTGGCATGGATACCCTGGGTGCTCGCTGCATCAAAGGGATCACAGCTAACCATGCCGTTTGCGCAGCCAACGTCAAAAATTCCATTGGCATTGTCACAGCGCTCAATCCACAATTAGGTTACGAAGTCTGCACCGCTCTTGCCAAGAAAGCATTAGAGCAAGACTGTAGTGTCTATGATCTGGTCCTGGAACAAGAGTTACTCACCAAAGAACAGCTCGATGAAGTACTATCAACGGAAAATATGGTAAATTAAGGGCTGCCCGCGAATGCTTGAAAGAGAAGGGCTGCTCACTCGCCTCGCTTTAGCGCAATTGTCAAAGACAGGTTTTTTCGCCAAGGCAAAAGTGGCACACGGATGTGCTGTTAACGAAGCGAAGGATGTAATACCTTCACATCACCGAAATGATTGGTACAACTAGGTATTGGTCTGTTTCTGAGTTTTATGCACTTGCTGAAGGCCTGTGACTCATATCCTTTGAGTTTCAAACGTCAGCAACACCTTTGGCCTTTGGCGGGTGTGATCACGATCTGATGTTCATTAATATTAAGCTGCAACAGGAAAGCCATAACGATCAAGTTTTTCCCAGAACTGTTCCCATCTTCCTTTAGTCAAAACCAATGAACGTAAACTTAAAACAATTCGGGATCTAACCCGAATAGGCTATGTTCCCCAAAAGTGCTGTTAGAAATCAAAATCATTGAATATAAAGTAAAATAAGTAGGCAGTCATTATGAACTTGAGTTGTTATGAGAATATTATTAAACACATAGTTATCAAATAATAAAGGATACTTCGTATGCTAAAAATTTTAATTGTAAATGGATATGAAACATTGGGTCAAGGTGAAGCAAAATTAAGTAATACTATATCTTTGTTATCAAAAAAAACGTTTTTAGATAAAGGTTACGAGGTGAAAACCACAATAGTAGAACAGGGGTATTCCGCGGAATTAGAGTATGAAAAGTTTGATTGGGTGGATAAAATATTAATTCACTTTCCCTTTGTATTGGTTTTCAGTACCTGGATTGTTTAAAAAATATCTGGATACCATTTTACTACCGCAAAAGTTTTATATTAATGATGGTCGTACGAGAAAAGATCCAGGTAAAAAATATGGAAGTGGTGGCTTAATGAAAGGCAAGAAGTATATGCTTTGCTCTACTTGGAATGCGCCAAAAAATGCATTTGGTCCAGTAGATGAACTTTTTCAAGGAAAAAGTGTAGATGATGTTTTAATTTCTACACACTTAGCTATGCAATTCTGTGGTTTAGAAAAACTGGAGTCTTTCCATTTTCATGATGTTTTCAAAGGTAAATATATAGCGCAACAAGTTAAAGAATTTGAAGAGCAAATCAAGGTGATTTTTTAGAGTTTATACAATCAGGCGTATAACAAACGCATCATATCTCACTCCGCAAGCCGTCCGCTATTTTTAACAACTTAACTTGGAAGAAATTAAACTATTCTCTTACATTGATCTGACCAACGGTCACAAATTTTGATTTATTAATTGTTCGCAAAATTCCCCCAAATTATTTAAAATATTACCTTCACTTGGAGGTAGTAATGACATTAAAAATCAAACGTTTAGACCATCATGGAATCGTTGCTGGTATTATAAATGACTTAGATTTAGTCGAATTAATTGATGAGCACTTGCCTCAGGATGACAAACAAGAAATTACCCCAGGTGAGGCAATAAAAGGAATGATAATGAATGGATTAGGTTTTTCAAACCGTCCTTTAAGCTTAACCCCTCAATTTTTTACCAATTTACCCATGGAGCATTTATTCCGTTCAGGTGTTGAAGCAAGCCATTTTAATCGTCATAAATTAGGCCGAACACTGGATCAAAGCTATCAGTTTGGCTGTGAAAGTTTATTTTCCTTAGTTTCTCAAAAAGCCTGCCTATCAGAGCAAGTCAATACAGATTTTCAATCATTAGATAGTACAGCATATAGCCTAACAGGCCGTTATGACTCATCATGTGATGAGGGTGAAGAGATTCCTATACAGATCACTCATGGTTATAGTAAAGACCATCGTCCTGATTTGAAACAAGTGGTTCAGGAAATGATCGTCAGCCAGGATGGCGGTGTTCCTCTAGCTTGTAAAAACTGGGATGGTAATGCATCTGATAATAAAATCTTTAGAGAAAGAAGCAAGGCGCTGATTGAGTCATTTAAGGCCAGCAAAAGAACACAATACTGTATTGCTGACAGTAAGCTTTATCATAAGAAAAACAGTGAATTTTTATCACAAATTCAATTCATCACTCGAATTCCGTCTACAATAAAAGAAGAAAATAAGGCAATAGCCAATGCATTAAAAAAAGAGCTCTGGCATGTTATAGATGAAAACTATCAATTTTATGAACAAGAAATTAACCATATGGAGATAAACCAACGTTGGTTAGTCGTCCATTCTAAAGCCGCTAAAGAAAGAGCAGAAAAAACAATTTTAAGACGAACAATAAAATCACTAAAGACTTTAGAGAAAGCGTTATTTCATCTTCAGGCTCAAAGATTTGCTTGTGAAAACGATGCAAAAAAAGCACTTGATGAGCTGGATAAGAAACAGAAGTTTCATCGCATTGTAAAACCAGTTTGTACTGCTTATCCACAATACGAAGGTAAAGGACGACCAAAACCAAACACACCCATTAAGTCATTTGAATGGCAAGTGATGGGTGACATTGAAATTAATCAAGCAGTTATTAATGAAGCAGTAGAACAGAAATCTTGTTTTGTATTAGGCACCAATGCAGATAAATCTGCTCTGTCCAGCGAAGAGATTTTATCACGTTATAAAGCGCAATCCTGTGTTGAGAGAGGGTTTAGATTTTTAAAAGATCCATTGTTTTTTGTCTCATCACTGTTCATTAAAAAGCCCAGTAGAATTGATGCATTACTAATGATTATGACGTTGTCACTGCTCATCTATTCTATTGCACAGAGGCGATTAAGAACTTCAATGAAAGTAGTGAAAGCAACGATTCCAAATCAAATTAATCAACCCACACCAACACCCACATTACGTTGGGTCTTCCAGTGTTTTGAAGGTATTAACATTCTTCAGACAACGGCCAACTATCTTTATGAGTCTCTCTTAATTGATGGTATGGATGAGCTTAGGCGAAGAATTATAAGTTATCTTGGGGCAAAGGTGGGGCTCATATACATAAATCAAAATTCTTGTGTTGGGGTTTGATCAATGTCAGCTATTCTCATCAGTTAGCCTGTCTTTTTAAAGTGTTTGAGTAAAATTTGAAATGACCGCAAAGGGTTGAACTTCAGGCAAGTCGATAACCTCAATATTAATGCAGTAAAGTGCCAGGCAATAACCGCTATATGGAAATTTAGTAATTGAGATAAAAACTCATCAATGGCTGGTTTACGCCCTTAGTGACTGATTTAGAAAATACTAATTTATATTGAGATGAAAGTACTAGGTCATAGACACATAGAATGTCAGCTCTGCATCGGTAAGCAGTCATATCGAAAAAAAGCATCAATTGACGGCTATATGCTGTGAAGAGGCACTTCTTACTCTTTTAAAGAAAAATCCATTCAGTTTTCACTCAAAAAATTACACAATTGTCTCAGTCGTACAATTAACGGACATTTAAAATTATTGTGAATGATGTTCAAAATGACTTCTTTGGAGTCAAACAGTCATTCTTATACATCAGAAATTATGAAGAAATATTGAATCAGTTATGTAGTGCTTTGATCATATAATCTGGATCTGTATCAACTAGTCTTAGTAAGGAACGTGCAGGTCCAGTAGGATTCCTTCTACCTTGCTCCCAATTTTCCAATGTACGTTTGCTCACGCCAATTAATGCAGCAAAACGGGTTTGAGATAAACCTGTTTTTTCTCTAATTAATTTAACCTCTGGCTCTGGGTATTCAAATTGTCTGGATGGTTTTGACTTTCCTTTAACAATATCATCCATTTCCTGAACACTAGCCAGCAATTCTTCAAACATTTCATTATTCATCTGACCATACCTCAATGATTTTTTTCAACATACGAACTTGTTCAATTGATAAATTTTCTTGTTTTCCTTTAGGATAAGCATAAAGCATTCTAATTTGGGCATCATTAACAACCCAGTAGTAGATAACTCTGACGCCACCACTCTTTCCTTTTCCCTGTAATTTCCAACGAATTTTACGTAACCCACCAGAAGCTTTAATAAGATTACCCATATCAGGTGATTTAATTAATACCTTTTGGAGTTCTTGGTACTCGTCATCACTCATAAGCTCTGTAATAAGGCGAGTAAAAATATTTGTTTCAATAAATACCATAAATTAATCATACGCCATTGGCGTATTAATTTCAACTTTTTTCAAAAAATTCACTTTTTTTTAAAAAATGCCGACAAATGATATATAACCATATAAAAAGGAGGTTTATTATGAAAGCCCTTAATCATATGATAAGCAAGCATATCCCATGGAATAAAGGTAAATTGACTGGACAGAAGCCTGCCTTAAAGCTAAAAGAAATATGGAGTATACGTACTCGATTGCAAGTCAGCCATAACATCCAGGAACTTGCACTGTTCAATATGGCAATTGATAGTAAGTTACGTGGTTGTGATCTTGTTAGACTCAGAGTGTCAGACATTAGCCATGGTTTACATATCAGTAAACGGGCTATGATAATTCAACAAAAAACTGGGCGAAGTGTACAGTTTGAATTAACTGAGCAAACCAGAGATGCTGCTGAAAAATTAATAAAACATGCAAACTTGGGTGGTAATGATTACCTATTTAAAAGCCAATTTAAAAAATCAGAACACCTTTCAACCAGACAATATGCAAGAATTGTTAAAAAATGGGTTTTGGATATTGGGCTTGATCCATATGAATATGGCACTCATTCACTGCGTCGAACCAAAGTATCTCTTATTTATCGGCAAACAAAAAATATTCGAGCCATTCAACTGTTACTGGGGCATGCAAAAATTGAAAGCACGGTACGTTATTTGGGTTTTGAGGTAGATGATGCGTTGGAGATGTCAGAGCATATGGATATTTAAATTGTTTTTATGAAAATATTGAAACGTACAATAAGCGGACGGATTTAATAATATTTATGGTGACTAAAAGTGACTTCTTTGAATGGGAACAGTCATTTTCTCCAACACGCTTTTGACCTTTTACAGTAGTTGGATGGGTAGATAATTTCAACTAGTTCCAGATTATATTCATCATAAGATCATTTATGTTTTTTTTCAGAAGATGTTATAAATTGCAAATGCAAGATTGACCTGTTTTTTTGTTCTTTTTTTTGTTCTTTTTTTTGTTCTTTTTTTTGTTCTTTTTTTTATTTTTATTTTTACTTTTTTTATTTTTTTTTACCTTTTTTGGCACCTGTATTTCTTCAGGCTCTGAGGTTGTTGATTCACTTTCGTTCTTTACTGATGTTTCTTCTTCCATCATGATTTTATTCCATACAGACTGTTTTTTTAATTAAGATTCAATTCCTATGTACCTAGCAAGCAAACTAGGGACTTGATTGGACAGTATATCTATAGTTCAACTTTATTACTGTTACCAATAATTGTATCAAATACTTTAATATGATCAGTAATATATGATAGGCAATAGATAATTTTATGCATGACAGACATATCTGGATAACATTCAGTGAATGTCCGTTTTGTCATTTATGCTGACATGATGAACAAGACGAACACCTATCGTTGTTAACTGAATATTATTACGATAACGTGTAAATAATAATGAACCAATAAATCGTTCCAATTGTTATATTCTGGAACTGACTGCAGCTTGAGTCAGATAAAAGTTCTCAGCAGCTTTACCAAGATGTTTCGTTTTATTAACTTCAAGAAAGATTTTTAATAATTCAATGCCCAAAAGTTTTATATATACCTTATTTTGTAAAAGAGTGACTATCAATTAAAAAATCAACTAAATGACGTAGATTTGAAGTAATCATGTCCAGATCACTACCCTGATAAACAGCTATTTTTTGATTGTTTTTCCAGATTTCACCTATGTACTGCTCCGCATAAAAATGTGCTCGCAAATTATGATAGCGATAATTTTCATTAATGATTCTTGTATCAATAACAAATGGAAATAACTTTTCCAACATTGATAATTATCCTCAAATAATATTTAAGATGATTTTTATCTATTTATTTAAAAAGCGCAACACACATTATTTTATCATTACCATAAATAATTTTTATTAAGCTGATTCACGAGTGTTATAAGATACTGATGATTTAAATAGCAGAACTTAATAAGTAATCCAGAATGGGATTAGCTTGTAACTTCATTTCTTTTTTCAAATACATCGGTAAATGATTGGGAGATGAAACCATACCTCTTTCAGTCATTTCATTGATGAGTTTTAAATACTTGAAACTTGTTTTACCCACATAAAGTCCAGATAGCGGTTCTTTTTGAAACATTTTTAAGGCATCTTTCAAACCACGAAGGTATAAAAAATCTTTGGTGAACCCCCCACCCCGATAGACACGGGCAGTCAACTTGAAGGCTTCATTCTGTTCAACATCATAATCATTCACCAGAGTCTTAAAAGTATGACTAAAATCAAAATTGTCGACCATCTTCTTAACGGCAATCACCCTTAAAGCCAATGTTTTTAAGCGTGATAAATTTAAATTGCCAGTCATATATTCCGCCAGAATAGCAAGACCTTCCTGGGTATAGGTATTTCCTGGCAAGCCAAGCTTAAACACTTTGAGTTGCTGTTGTTCACTATTCATTGTGGTCACAATATGAACCCCTAATTCATGGTGAATTAAAGCCTTTAACTGGGTTTCATTAACTTGTATTGATTTATTAATAAGAATCGTTTTTTTACTATTATCAACCATCGCTGAGGCAATGATTTTATTGGTTATTTCTACCTTGCAGTGGATACCATAGTCATCTAAAGCCTGAAGAAATCGACGTTTCGTTTCTTTTGCATCAATATTCGGTTCTTCCTGAAGGTCGTATTCTTTGGCGTACAGTAGAAAATGAGCGGCATCTAAATCCTCGGTACTAGGCTCTCCATAATAGCGTAATGAATTATAGAGAAAATCATCACTGCCAATGCTTGTAAACAAGTCAATTTTAGTGGCATAGGTATCAATGACATCCCGATACATTTGCTGAATACTGATATCCGTGACATTGTTTTCAGGTAAACGATAAAGTGTTTCTCGAAATTCAAATGGATTGATTTCTAATTGTCGATAGGTGAATTCTGGATTGTAGTTAAAATGATGCCTAAAGAAACGTCGTTTTTCTTTAACAATATTTCTGGGATTAATATAACTGAGTGTTTCAATACCTCGACAAAGTTTATAGAGTTGTTTATCAAGATTAACGAGAGCTGGGTCAATCTTAGATGACAGTAACTGACTTCTAAGTTTCGGGGTTTTAGGTTTGGATTGTTTAGAGAAAAAAAGAGCATTGGCCAAAAAAACTTCTTTCAGACCACTTTTCAGTTCATTCAAAACCAAAGGATAGGCTTCCCCTGAATTTTCATCCATAAACACTTTTTTAATTTCTGTCGGTAAAGCCAAAGTATGTTTAAAGTGTTTCCTGACAAAGCAAGCTAAATAGCCACGTCCCCAAAAGACTTCATTAATAGCTGAACGACTTTCAAGATTGGGCAGTTGAACCATGGCAAGGCTCTTGTTCCAATGTTTAATGACTTTGCCCCAGTGCTTTGTATTTAACTGTTCAGTGCCAATATTAAATGTGGGCGTGTCTTTTTCAATTCTAATATGATTATAGGAATGCAGGTCATACACAAGGCAATTGCCATGCAGCAATTCAATTTTTTTTATGATTGCCTCCAGTACTCGATAGAACAAGGCATGCCTTTCTGAACTGGCTTGCTTTTGGGATGAAGACAACGGTGTTTTCCAAACAGATTTGCCCCAGGCTTCTTCATAAACCGCGTTTTCTGTTGGGCGATTTAAATCATATTCATAGCGAGAATCCAAAGCGATTAAGGTGATTGGCATGGCGGCAATCATTTCACCCGTGAAAGGATCTTCTTCATAGAGCCTGTCCGTTTCATTCAATAAACAAATATCAGAAAGCTCTTCTCGTAAATTATGACCATCATGAATGGCTGTACAGATAAAAAAGCCATAATCTTCTATTTTAATTTCAAAGGCATCTTCAACAATACCCTCAAAGTGTTGCCCTTTTTTAATCGCTGTCAGGCATGCTTTTTCAGAGAGTTTAAGCATCTTCAATTGCTTTCATGAATTCAGTTTTTCTGGCTTGAATGGTTTCTTTGGCATTCACGACATTTTCTATAAAATCTATCACTTTAACTTGAAGTTTAGTGCGATTGAGTTTATTAATACGCATAATACCGCCAGGGCTAAGTACATTGACTTCTATCAACTTACCATTAATTACATCAATACCAACAAAATAGAGACCATCTCGAACCAGTTTTGGGCCAATAAGCTTACAGAGTTCTTTTTCTGTTTTATTGAGACTGTGTTTCACCACGCTACCACCTGCGTGAACATTGGAACGTACTTCACCAGAAGCGGGAATACGTTTCATGGCGCCAATGGGATCGCCATTGAGCATCAGTATGCGAACATCGCCTTGTTCAGCGCCTTCAACATATTCTTGTAAAATAACATAATTTCCCCGATCGTTATTACTGATATAGAATTCTAATAAGGAGTGAAAACTAGCAATTGCCTGCTTTTCAACCATAATGACACCGCTGCCACCATAGCCATCAAGCGGCTTCATTATCATTTTATCAGTCGCCGATGCTTCTAGTACTGACTCTAAATAATCAGGCGTTTTAGAGACATAAGTTTTTGGGATAAAACGGTTATGGGGATCGTCAAATGATGAGGTATAAAGTTTATTATTGGCAATGCGTAAACCATCAATGTCATTCATAATAAACACATCATCTCTGACCGAGTCTAAAAAGTTCAATGCAGTGACATTCAAAGGGGGATTTGAGCGCATAATTATTGCGTCAAATCCTCCTAATGGGAGTTTCACCTTGCGAAATCGTGCCTTAGTATAAAAAGTCTTAATATTGGCTGGAACTGTATCTGACTTAACAAATACCTGGCAAAAAGCTAAGGCAGATGATTCACGCATCGTCAGATTATGTACGGTTGCTAAAGCCACCGTGTGTTTTCTAGAAACACCTTCATGGATCAGACGAATCGTGGAGTCACTTTCGGGATCAATTTTGTCCCAAGAGTCCATTAAAAAGAGGATATTCATTAAGTAGAATCTCTGTTGATGTTAGCATAAATGCTACTTATACATTAATTTTACTGGTATTCCAAACAGTTTGACGACTAAAAATCAATTTTAATTTAATTACTCTTTTTCATCATTACAATTATAATTTCCATAAGACTTGCATCAAAGTAAATCAAAATATATTTATCGTAACAATGAATATATTTTTACAGTTTTCAATTATAAATTTGTATATCATTATCTATCACCCGCAAGGTATCGTTGATATACATCTTCAAATATACTTACATACATTACATTTATTCGTCTCAAGGTGGTTTAAGTTAATGGATACCGAATTACTAAAAACATTTCTAGAAGTCAAAAACACTCGACATTTTGGTAAAGCGGCTGAAAATCTCTATCTCACCCAAGCTGCGGTAAGCGCCAGGATTAAACAACTTGAACGGTTTGTTGGAACCCCGTTATTTACACGTTATCGCAATAATCTGCAATTAACTGCTGCTGGAGAGCGTTTGACTCATCATGCAGAGACAATATTAATTGCCTGGGACAGAGCACAGACTGATGTTTTGTTAAAAAAAGATCAAAAAAAGGTACTTGCTCTCGGCACCTCCAGTGGATTATGGGATCTCCTCCTTCAAGATGCATTGAATGAGATTCACAAAACATTGCCAGAGATTGCCTTACGTGCTGAATCTTACGAACAAGATGTGCTGATTCGTCGTTTAATGGAAAGGACTTTGGATTTAGGTCTGGTCTATGAACCTGCAAAAATGACTGATTTGACATCTGTTCCAGTAGCACAGGCTGAGTTGATCATGGTGACAACTGAAAAAGATCAAGATATGCACACAGCGTTGAATCACTCTTATGTCTCTGTAGACTGGGGAACCTCATTTAATATCACTCATGCCCAGTTTTTTCAGGATATCCAACCTCCAGTTCTGCATACTACCCTGGCAAAAATTGCTTTGGAATTTATTTTATATCATGGTGGTAGTGCTTATCTGCCATTGCGTCTAGTTGAGACTTTATTAGATAAACAACTGTACTATATAGAAGAAGCGCCTGTGATCAATCGTCCTGTTTTCGCCTGTTACCATAGGGAAAATGTAAATAGTGAAATTATTTCTAATGTGATAAATATTATAAATCTGCTAGGTGAGCCTCAACTGAATTAATATTTTTTACACAGAAATGCTCAATAATTATTAATAAATTATTTTTGTTATTACCAATAAAATTATTTTCTTTTGTTTTCTTATTTTTTTTGTTAAAAAAGCACTGTTAATTCCTAAGAGAGGGTGTTATGGAAAAAAAATCTAATGACTCAATTTTGGATGACGATTTTTTAGATGATAAAAAACAAATAAAAAATTTACGCGCCAAGGAACAGCATAAGACGAGAAGAAAAATAGACGCCTATTTGGAGCGTAAAAATCTCCAGGAACTTCTTGATGGTGATATAGATGACTTTGACTGGGATGATTAAAACTCTTCACTCTGCAGAATTGATTTATATTAATTTAGTTAACATTGGATAAAACAAGATGTCTTCAAACAACTTTATTTCTGGCATTCAATTTCATGATGAAAAATATTTTCCTTATGGTTTTAGTCGTTCAGGTGATTTCAATTTTGAACAAGCAAAGACTTTGACTCATTGTGGATTTATCATGCAACAATTAGCAGAAGGAAAAATATCAGCAGAGAATGAAGAGCAGGAACATTTTTTACTGGTCATTAATGGTACTGTTGATCCGCTTTACTTGACTGAACTGACTTATTTAAAATATTTGGAAATAATTCAAAAGAAAGAAACAGTAATTAATTTTGCTAAAAAGCACCCTCAACTGGAATTTTAATGGATGATTTTTTTCTTAATGTTCAATGATAAATTATCGCCCATAAACAAATTCCTTTTTCCTTAAATTTGCCTGTTGGTGCAAATTCCCCTACATGAAAAAAACATAGAAAAGTATGAAAATTAAAAACAGAGACTACTGGTTTAAATCAGTTGAACGCCTCCAACAAAACTGGGCACTTATCGAAAATGTCTCAGATAAATCCTGCAATGTGTATTTCATTGAAAATAACTCATTTGTGATTGATGAAATGGCGTTTGCATCATCTATAAAAGCCATTGCATCATTACAGAGAAATGGCTTTCACAGATATTGTGAAGATGAAAGAGCCCAGCAATTAATCGTCCCACCAAAGCCACCATTTCAAAAAATATCTCATTCACAGGGTTCCATTTGTTCATCGGGATGGTATTGCTGTTAATATTGAGTGTTTTTCTGGTTTCATGGCTGGAAAATTGATAAACCTGTCTGATACGAAAATCTTCTTATAATTTATTCCTGGTTAGTCTTCATTTTGAGCAGTTCTGAGAAAAATTTAAATGACAACTATGCGTAGAATTCAGCCGTATAAATGGCAATATTATTCTCAGAATAAATCACCCTCAATTAACGCTATCCAGAAAGTTGAGAACCAATCTTATTTGTCTCGAATGCCAGCTAAAGGTCATTTTTCATCCCGAATAAGAATTTTCCTATAAAAAATGATTAGTAATATTTTGGTCTCATTATCTGAATATTGATTGAAACAGCCTGAAATACAACGTTTTATTTTATAGCATTTGACTGCTATTGCTCTGCTACTGCCATTTTACAGAACAGCATCAAATGGCTGTTATATGCTGATGGCTGACGGTTTATTCCATCAGCTTATTGGTGATATGAAATGGTCGCTTTCGGGATCGATACGATTAATTCTTATTTAAAATGAATAGCCGATTAAGGTCCAGACTGTGTGAAAACTAAAATCAAATCTGTTTAAGCATTAAATTATTGATAATAAATGAGCAATAGCTTAAATTCTAAGATAATTCAGTTATGAAGTAGTAAAACTATTCACATGAGAGTAGATTTATTTTTTCACTGTGGAATTTTCACACAGTCTGGGTCATTAGCGACATAATTAGCACTCTCTAATGCTAACTAATTTAGTATGAATCTTTATTACTCAGTATGAAACTCTATTACTCACCCACAAGATTTCTCTAATATTAAAAAAGAATTGCTCTTCATGACCTATTTACATTTATCACCTAAAACTTATCTTAAATCAAGTAATTAAAACTTTTTCACTACCGTTTAATAAACTTTTCCAGGATAATGGAGTACATTAAAAATTAAAAGAGAGATTGTGATGGATGTAAAAGTGGATGATAAAAATATAACAG
>JADGDG010000014.1 GCA_016744995.1 Gammaproteobacteria bacterium | reverse complement strand
AAATAAAAAAGAAGGAACTCCTAATGATTTTTGGGCAGATATCAAAATTTACAAAGAATATTCATGATCTTGTTTAAAATATTCGTGGGGATCACTCAGGTATCATAAACCAATTCAAAATAGTGACTATTATTAAATTCAAATTCTTGTATTACTTGAAGTCCTAACTTTCTTGTATGGGCTTCATAAGATCTGGGATTAACTTTATTTACAAATGTGACTAATATGGGGAATTTTTTTGACATTTCTTCCCTTGCAAAATCAAATATCTTTTCTAGCACACCACTTCCTCTTACGCTTTTATCTATGCATACTGGACCATACTGATAAGAGTTTTTTGTACTTAATGTTTGCCCTAAATATTTTAAATTTGGTAAATCTTTTATCATAAAAGCAAACATTGGCCACACTGACCAAAACTGCCATGAAGCTGCCATCACATAAGCTAAAATCTTTTCATCTTTTTTAACTATAAATAAGCCATTTTCCTGGGTTATTAACTTACTTAACTCTTCTTTTGTAAAAGGGGTCGTAACAAACCCATCTTTTTTATCTTCTTCATCTATTGAGTCTACTTGATATTTATAGTGAAGTTCAAGCACACCCTCAATATCTGAATGTTCAGCAATTTTCAACTCCATTTTAGTATTTTCCTATTTGTGATGAATTTATTGAAATCTAACGTTCAATTGAGAGTTTGCAGGGACAAGGAAAGAGGTGATTATAAATAAAACTCTTTCTCAGCACTCAAAGCCTTTTTAAAAATCGCTGAGTCCCTGTGACACTCTCCGATTGCTTGTTAAATTCCTTTTTAATCACTCGGTATTATTAGCATAACAATAGGCCATAGTGAAAGTAAACTATAAGTAATTAAGTTAGCCCTTAGTACATGTGCTTTTACTAATATTGGCTCTATATTTTTATGCATTTTTTTTGTAATAAAATATTCTGACCACCATGATACAAAAAAGAAAGGTACTAATAATACTAAGCCAGCAACTGGAACCATCCAGTTTAGTTCAGGTTCATAGGGAATTAACCACGGAGCTTGCCAAGTAACGGCTAATGCTTTATCAAATAAAGTATCAATTCCATATGCACTCCCGCCACCTGTAATCATTTGAATTAGAACTAAAATTACCCAAGTTAGTGGAACGCCAACTATAGTAGATAGAAGATTGGATGCTGTTGCAGTCTTTATTGCTTCTTTTTCTTGTAGTTGTAGTTTTTTAGATAAATAAATTGCCTCAATAATGATTATTGGTATGAGTGATAGAGCTAAGGCTGGCATAACCAAAAAAATCATTGGTACACCCGCATTAGCAAAAGCAATATTCGGTATTATTAGTAAGCTACATGATATGAATAATTTCTTGTTAATATGACTCGCCACAATTCCCTCTTTTGGCATTTAACGCCAGTTTCAATGGGCACAGGGACAGGGAAAGACATTATTAAAAAAATACACCTGATCAAACCCACTCGGTTTTTGAAAATCGCTAAGTCCCTGTGATCCATTGCAAACTTTGGTTAAATTTTAATTCTTCTATTACTTCGGCATTCTTTTATAGGATCATGTGGTCTACAGTTTGTACCTGTAGTTATTGTGTAAACCGAACCATTATCTGTAACAAGCTTACAAAAACAGGTGCAATGCTCCCCAATTGAAGAATCCCAAAAATGATATTTTTCATCATATTTCTGGTCAAATTTTATGACTATAGTCGCAGAGCTTAACCAAGAAAAAGGTATTTTCCTACTATTTAGTTTTAAACTTAATTTTGATTGCCAAGATTCTACAAGATGAAAAAACTCTTTAGATTCTGGTTTAATCTTTAATGATAAAAGATCAAGTTCAACAGTATCAGTATTCATGCTGTTAGCAAACTTATATAATTTTCCTAACTCCCAATACCCATCAATATCATTATTTCTACTCTTGAATGAATAGATAATACTGTTTGCAATATTTTTTAGTTCTTTACGATGTCCCATAATATTTTTGACATTTAACAGTTGATTAGATCGGCTCTTGAATAATGGATTTATCAGATTCGTGCTAATCTTTTTTAAATTTTAACAATTATAACCCTTTATTAACTTGGGATAAGTCAGTTTTTGCTTACAAATCTGCCATTTATTGAGAATTTGTGACTTGTTTTATTTATTATGAATAATGTGCAATTATTATAGTTTGCCAAATTTAGAACTAAATTTACTTTCTTTATGTATTACCAAGTTTATGAATAAAAGGATTTTTATGAAGCATTTGGAAAAGTATCAAAATAATAAATTTTGGAATTGATATATTTCTGAGCTGGCCAACAAGCCTATAAAGGCGGGAACAGAACGTTGGTATGTCATGCATGTGGAAACTTTTGTAAAATCGACTCCTGAGTTAAAATTACTTGAACATACTGCAGAAAACCTGAATCAGTATTTTGCCGGTTTAGCACAACAATCAGAAATTAAAGATTGGATTTTTACTCAGCATGTTGAGCGTTACAGATTTTATTTTGTCGAGTAATTAAAGTGAATTGGTGTAATCAAATTGATTGGGATTTTTGGTATCTCTCTGCAAAGCAGTTAGAGAATGTTCACCTAAGTATTGTAAGACAAACAATACTCACAGGATCTTTAGAGGAACAGTTAAAGAAGTCTAAAAATCAGCATGAAAAAGATCTGATGGAAGGTGGTGGTGAGTTTATTTACCTGATGCTTTATCAAGAAAATATCCTAATACTGCAAAAGAATATCAGCCACAACAATTATAAACGGATTAACTGTAGTAACAAGAAATGTGAGCTATTTTAGAAAAACGGGTGCAAAAATATTAAACCCTTTTAGATAAAATGCAGCAGGAGATACTGCCCTTTCATTTATTATTCATAATAGAAATAATCCCAGTCCTAAAATGGCCCTGAGTTGAGTAGCTCCATTAGCCTATCCGAGGGAACGGCTTCACTGGGATAGATACTGTGAATGATAATGAACAATGATCCAAAGCCTGCGCTATGACGCCAGCTTAAATCTTCAACCAGAGTCTTTTGCTGGCACTTTGGGCAAACAAGCTGCAGAGAACCTGGCGACCATTGTGCAAGATCCGGCAATACTTTTGACACTCTGGACTGACATTGCGGACAGCTGCATTTGGAATGTTTCAGTCCCTTATAATAACGTGGACTCTGATGTTGTTGTATTTCAATATGACAAAAATGATGCCATTGTGAATATTCATTTGGCGGCACCACAGCCAGCTGGGGCGAGCATCCTAAAAAGGTAATGAGTTTTAAAAAGTTCTCACCTGTCAGATAGCCTGTCTGTTGTTTTGACTGTCCTTCATATTGAAGAGAAAAAGGTTCTCCAAGAAAGCCAGTATTGAACAACTTATCAAGCAGCTGTTCATTGCCTTCAGATTTTCCTGAGCGTGGACAAAAAACCAGACCATATTGACTGTTCACGCATTCTCCTCCCTTATTTAGGCTTAAGCTCGTTCAAATGGGAATGCCAGCACATCATTAATATGATCCGATTGGCTCATCACCATTAATAAACGCTCAATACCAATGGCCACTCCGGCACATTCGGGTAAGCTTGCGACAGCTTGAAGAAAATTTTCATCCATAGGAATTTGCTTTATACCCATTTGTTTTCTGCTGCAATTGTCCGCTGTAAAGCGATTTCTTTGCTCCCTGGCATCATTCAATTCATGAAAGCCGTTGCCTATCTCCATGCCATTAATGAAAACTTCAAATCGCTCAGCAACTAACTGACCATGATATAAGGCTGTTTTCGCCAGAGAAGCCTGACTGGCCGGATAATTATAGAGTAAACAAATATTAGGCCTGATATTACCATTATCATCGCTCTTAACACCAAGGCGGGGCTCAATAACATGGCTGAATAATAGTTCTAAAAAACGATCTCTGTGTTCATCATGGTTAAGGACATTGGACAGACCAGCATTATTAACATAGTCAAGCAGATCGGATCTTGAAATGGTATGGGGATTAAAATTCAATATTTTTTTAAAAGCTTCTTCATAAGTAATAAAATCTGGTTCTGTCAAATCGATATATGGGCTCAATAATGAATTCAGTAAAGAACTGACTTCTTCCATAAGTTGATGATGATCCCAACCTTCTCGATACCACTCAAGTAAAGTAAATTCCGGATTATGTTTTCGTCCGGATTCCCCCTGGCGAAACACTTTGGAAATTTGATAAATAGAACCACTTCCCGAAGCAAGCAGGCGTTTCATGGGAAACTCAGGCGAGGTGTGCAGATAGTAATTATCAGTCTGCATAGTTTGGGTCAGTGGAAAATACTGAGTTCGGAAGCTCTCAATAAAGGGATCAGGAACCGTTGAGCAAGACAGGGTTGGCGTATCAACTTCCAGCACGTTATTGTTATCAAAAAAAGAACGTATTTTTCTGAGTGTATCAGCCCTGAGTTTGATTAAATCAAACGAAGCTGACGCTTGCCAGTGCTTTATCATATTACTTTGTAACTACTCAGCGTATTCATCTTTTACCCGATTTCTGCGTTATTTTCGTACTCTACCCACAAGGGGTACTTAGAAATGGTCACATATACTTATATGCTCACATTCTCCGTGCACCTCTTTGAGGTGCCGTAGGCATTGTGCCTTGAGCTCGGGTAAAATCTAAACACGCTGAATAGTTACATTACTTTAAACTAATGACTCGTAAACGAAAGATCAGTCCTTGGCACGAGAAACGTATTTCCCGGTACGAGTATCAACCTTAAGCGCTTCGCCAATAGCAATAAACAAAGGAACCTGAACAACTGCACCCGTCTCAAGAGTTGCTGGCTTTCCACCACCGCCTGAAGTATCGCCCTTCAGTCCCGGATCAGTATCGGTTACCGTTAAAACAACAAAATTCGGTGGCATTACCGCCAGAGGATTACCATTCCACAACGTCACGGTACACATATCCTGTTCTTTCAGCCATAAATTGGCATCACCAACAGCAGTCTTATCGGCAGCCATCTGTTCAAATGTTTCCGGATGCATAAAGTGCCATTGTTCACCATCGTTATATAGATATTGCAGCTCAGTATCCATCACATCAGCAGCTTCAACCGATTCACCGGACTTGTAAGTTCGCTCAACAACACGTCCGGTCTTTAAATTACGAATTTTAACGCGATTAAACGCCTGGCCCTTGCCTGGCTTAACCACTTCATTTTCAAGGATTGAGCAGGGATCGCCATCAATCATTAATTTTAAACCCGAACGAAATTCATTAGTGTTGTAGCTCGCCATAAATCACTCTTTAAATAAAAATTATAAACAGAACATGAAAAAGATGTTTTAACTGATGTTTTTAAGTGCAAAATATGCAAAAGTATAAAAAACTCAATGACTTCAAAATAACAGTTAAATTAATCCGATATGATACCCCGAATTCAAGATGAAAACCAGTTTAAAAGTAAGGCCATCAGTAAGGACAAAGCCTATTATACCGATCCTTTAGAATTACTGAAGCAACTTGATTTGACACCTCAGCAGATGTTTTTTTCAGCCGATGCAGCAAAGGAATTTCGCTTCAAAGTCCCTGCTTCTTATGTGGACAAGATTGAGTCTGGCAATCCTGCGGATCCTCTCTTAATGCAGATTTTTCCTGTCCAGAACGAGTTGAAACCCAGTGCTGCTTATAGCAAAGATCCCCTGGAGGAAGCGAATAGTCTTTGTCAGCCCGGCTTGTTACAGAAGTATGATGGCCGTGCGCTGATGCTGGTGACCCCAAGTTGTGCTATTAATTGCCGCTATTGTTTTCGCCGGCACTATCCATACGATGACCAGGGGCACCTGTGGGGAGCAATCAAAAAGAATGTGCAATTGATCCTGCAAGATCCATCTATCAAGGAAGTCATACTCAGTGGCGGAGATCCTCTTTCTCTTTCTAATGCGCGTCTGACTGAGTTGATATCCATGCTGGAATTAATTCCTCATATTAAACGCCTCAGATTCCACAGCCGTTTCCCCATTGTCGAGCCTGGACGCATCAATGATGAACTTCTTCAAGCTCTGAACAATAATCGCTTTCAGATCCTTATGGTCCTGCACATCAACCATGCTCAGGAAATGGGCTCAGACACACAGATAAGTATAGAAAAACTCCGCAAAAACAATGTCATCCTCCTGAACCAGTCGGTTTTATTAAAGGGTGTAAATGATAATGTTGAGACCTTGAGGCAATTAAGTGAATTACTGATAGAACATCATATTATTCCCTATTATCTGCACATGCTGGATAAAGTTCAGGGCAGTGCCCACTTTGAGGTCAGTGATAACCATGCAGGCAGGATATATCAACAACTTAGAGATGCTTTGCCCGGTTATATGTTGCCCCGGCTGGTCAGAGAAATTGCCGGAGAAAAAAGTAAATTACCGGTTTAATGTCATCAGCATTTCAATTTCAATATCCAGCTCCTGACGGCAAATATCAGCCTGTAAATAACAGATATACTCAGAATCATTTGAAAAAGCCTGAATGATGGGAGCAACCTTCACTTTATCAGCAGGGTTTCTTAAATAAACTTTGATAACGAGTGCACCAACAGATGAAGGAATCAAACTAAGAGTATTATCCGCAGCATATTTTTCATTACTATATTCTATCAAACGCTGCAGATTTCTTATTGTCTGATGCGTCTGATTGATGATATCACCTTGAAATTTGCTCTCATGTCCCACAATACTGGCAGTACCTGAAATATACAATTGTTGAAATTTTTCCGCCTGATAAATTGATGCTCTGGAAAAAGAAGGACTTTTGGGAGAATAATGACTCGGATATTGATAAGCACTGATTTGGTCTGGATTCTCCAAAAATTTTCCCGGCTGATTCATGGCAATAAAAATAATAACCAACTTTGATGAAAAAGATTCAGAACAACCACCGACGGCACTGGCTGCTGGATATTCAAATTTCTTTTTTATACTTGATGCAAAAGCATTATGTCTGCCGATACAAAATTCCTGGTAACGTTCCAGAGAATTAATTGATGAGTCATCCAATTGATTTATATCGGGAAAATAATTCCACATCCTTAGTAAGCTGGGTTTATTCTGCGCAGTGATAAAATCAATAATTTGCTCATAAAAGGATTGACTAAGACATTGCAGAGAAGAACCAGACGGTAGAGAAATAGACAAACTGCCAATCAGCACATCCTGGTTAAAACAGAATGATAACTCTGCACCATCTGTTAAATTCTTTTGGCCCTGGGTCCATTGCCCCTTACCAACCCACAATTCACATTGCTTTTCATCAATACTTTCCAGACCTGACTGCAGATGAGTAAATGACTGCTCTGGCGGGTGAAAGGCCTGATCAGAAAAAGACGAAACAGATTGAAAGTGATCAAGCAAAAGCAAAGGTGTCTTCTGCTGCTGATAAATATCAGATAAGACCGCCGGAAGCTGGCTATACGGCATATATTTAATATGAACAGCACTATTCTCTGGCATAAGCGATTCAAACATAAGTTTCTATCATATATGGTTTCAGACTGTAAAAAATAGATGGTATAATAGCAGGATTATTAAAAAACTTAAAAAGTTAGCAAGAATGAACCAGAGCAACACTCATATAAAACAAAATGTACAAAACAATGTCAAACTGGAAAACCAGACAGCACAACTCATTATTGACACCTTAAATCTGGATATTGAAATCACAGATATCAACCCAGAAGATCACCTCTTTGGCGAAGGCCTGGCTCTGGATTCAATTGATGCCCTGGAACTGGCAATGGCAATTACCCAGCAATTTGGTTTCCAATTACGTTCTGATGACAGCAATAATCGTGAAATTTTTCGTTCTTTGCGTACTCTGACTCAATATATTGCTGAAAACAAAACTAAGTAATTCATCCCTGTCTGAGGTTACTATTTATAAACAACACAGAGATTAAGAGACGAGTATTGATATGTTAGACACCTTTGCTCGATTTCAATTTTTTATCTACCCCATAGTGGTACACCTCAGTGTTGTTTATGAGGCGCCATTTATCACCGCCTGTTTATTACCTGTTTTTTATTTTATCGTAGCGCAACCTTTTTCAGCTCTGCCAAACTCTGATGCTAACAGCAATATACTCAACAAATTAATAACCATTAAATCAGGTGTTTTTTTTCTACTCTGCTCTATTGCTCTGTTTTCATACCTTTTTATTAATCATTCCGTTATCTATCTGCCACCTATAATAATGATTCTGCTTATCTTATACCCCTTTCTTCGTTCAATTTTACCGGGGCATACACCTTTAATCAGTCGTTTTTACCAATTGACTGAATCAGAGGATAAACCCGGTGCCATGCAATATACCGAAAAAGTAACCTGGGTCTGGGTGATATTAATTGTATTACTTTTTATTAACACCCTGATTTTGACTTTTTTTGCTTCACTGGAAACCTGGTCTCTGTTTACCAATTTTATTAATTACCTGCTGATGTCAGGACTTTTTATTGCAGAATGGCTGTTTCGAATGTTCTGGTTTAAAGAATGGGTATCCCCCATTCGATTTATCCAGCAGCTGATGACTATTGATCAACGTGAGTTACTACGCTGATGACAACTGAACCTGTTTTTCTCCCTGTTTTTAAGGACAGCTCATTAGACTCTCCCATTGTTTTTTTTCAGGGTAGAGTAATTTGTCTTGCTGAATTATTGCAAACCGTCGATTATCTTGCTGATAAAATTCCCGCTCACCAACATCTGCTCAATCTCTACGAAGAACGATATTATTTTTTGCTGGGTTTCTTATTGGCTTTAAAACAGCAGAGTATCAGCTTATTCCCTTCCACCATCACTCCTCATGTTCTGACTCAATTAAGAAAAAACTATGCAGAACTGATAGTATTATCTGAAATTGACTCAGAACATGAACAATCATCTGGCAGTAATCAAACCATTGACCTAAAAGAGTTGCTAGATAAAAGAAATTTATCATCTGAAAAAAAACTATCAGAGCAGGAACTGTGGTCAATTATTCCTGATATAGAAGCACAGAGAAATACGGTTATTATTTTTACTTCCGGAAGTACCGGACAGCCTAAGCCTTATATCAAACAATGGTATGATCTGACAAGTGCAGCAGAACATCTGAGTCATGATTTGTTTTCAGACAGTTGCAATCATATTGAAAATAATAACAACACCATCTCTGCGCTATTAGCAACAATACCCTCTCAACATATGTATGGTTTAGAAACCAGTATTATGCTCACCTTACAAAAGGGTTTTCTGCTGCATTCTCATAAACCCTTTTTTCCACAGGATATCACCCAATGTCTGGAAGCACTGGCACAATATGCACACAAAAAAAATAAAACCATTGAAGTCAATCTCATTACAACCCCCTTACATTTAAAAGCCTGCATTAAAACAGATGTTGCTTTACCGGGGATTAAACAGTTTATATCTGCAACAGCACCATTGCAGTCAGAGCTGGCACAATTATGTGAACAACGTTATACCGCCAGAGTGATGGAAATTTTTGGTTGTACTGAAGTCGGTTCAATGGCTTATAGACAAACAATAAAAACAGAGCAATGGACTGTACTTGAGGATATTAGTCTCAAAGCACTTAATGAGCATGATATTCAAATCAATACCACCCGTTCAATTCAAACTTTTTTATTTAATGATATTATTGAACTGCTAGATGAACAGAATTTTATTCTCAAGGGAAGAAAAGAAGACTTAGTTAATTTAGCAGGAAAACGAACATCACTTTCATATTTAAATCATCATTTACAAACCTGTGAAGAACTCAGAGATGCCTGTTTTTATCAGATCAGTTGTTTTAAGGAAGTTAAAGATCAAAGTAATAATTTTATAGGCAGAAAAGAGGATCAACTGGTTGCATTTGTTGTATTAAATAATCCAAATGACATGATTCATATTAATAAACAACAGATGACAAAAAAAATACGCATCTGGTTACTACAAAGCATTGAAAATATTTTTCTGCCTAAAAAAATTTATTTTGTTGACTCCTTACCAAGAAATGCAACTGGAAAGTTACCTCAGGCGGAGCTAAAAAAACTATTACAGCAACAGGATAAAAAAATATAATGAGTACGCATCTTTCATTTGAGCAAAAGATGCTTATTAGCCATAAACATCCATCGCTCCCCGGGCATTTTCCCAACAATCCTGTTGTCCCGGCAGTGGTAATTTTAGATCAGGTCATACGTTTATGGCAGAATAAAACAAATAAACAAATTACACAGCTCAGCAACTCAAAATTCATTCAAGTTTTATTAGCAGACACTCATTATACCATCCACTATAAAGAAGCAAAAAAAAACGGGCAAATTGCTTTTGAAATCAGAGATAACAAACCAACAATAATAGTCAGAGGTTCTTTCAGATATGGCTGAGAACTGGAAGAAAACTCAGGATCGCGGCAGTCCCTGGCTAATTGATTTAATCATATGGATTATTTTAAATCTTGGCCGTACCGTTGGTCGACTTTTTTTATTTCCAATCGTTCTTTATTTTGTGCTCAATTCATCCACTAAAAAATATTCAAAACGTTACTTAAAACGCAACTTTAAAACAGCAAAAAAAAATAAGCCGGGTATTTTACAACTCTATAAGCACTATTATAGCTTTGCCAATATGTTATTGGATAGGGTTTTTTTTCTTAGTGGAAAAACTCAAAAATTTAATATCAGGCTTCATAATGAATATTTATTGACTGATTATACTAAACAAGGAAAAGGTGTGGTCTTACTGGGCTCACATCTGGGAAACTTTGATGCTCTCAGGGCATTAGCCAACAAGGCTGACAACATTAAAATTCGTGCACTTATGCATAATAACGATCAACAAAATATTAACCGAGCCTTTGAAAAATTAAACCCTCAATTAAAAAATGATGTCATTCATATTGGCTCACCTGATGCTATGCTTCGGGCACAGGAAGATATTGAAGCAGGTTATGTCATTGGTATGTTAGCAGATAGAATTGATCAGGATGTCCGGACGACCCATTGTCAATTTTTAGGTGATAACATTAAGCTACCAACAGGGCCTTTAATCGTTGCCTATTTATTAAAAGCACCGGTTATTTTATGTTTTGCCCTGCATCGCGGCGGTAATCAATATGATGTGTACTTTCATAAATTACGTGACCAAGTCGACTTACCCAGAAAAGAACGGGACTTAAAACTGCAGTTGCTCATGCAGGAATATGCTGACATTTTAGAACAGCATGCCGTAGAATACCCTTATAACTGGTATAATTTTTATGATTTTTGGCAAGATTTTGAGAGCATTTAATTTGAAATCATTTAAACAATTTGTGTTTTTCTGTTTATTGCTCACATCCTGTTTAACTTATGCACAGGATGATCAGGCATTACAAAATTTGCTTTCACCTTTTTCTGAAATAAAGCATATTAAACTTGCCTATGAAGAAAAACGCTTTTCATTATTTTTTAAACAACCCAGATTGTATCAGGGATATATTGAATACATTAGTCCGGAAACCTTTATCAAATATGTGAAACATCCTGAAAAGAAGAAAATTGTTATTATTCAGGATCAATTAACACTTTATAGTTATGACTCTGAATCATCAGACAAAACAATAAAAAAAGAAGTTTCACTCAATGAATTCCCTCAGTTCAAACAGCTTAAAGCACTTTTTTTCGGATTATTTAAGGGACAGGCATCTGCACTGAAGCAATATTTTCAATATAAAATCAATTCCCTGAGCAATCAGAAAATTCACCTTGAATTAAAATCATTGGTAAATGATCCTTTTTCACAAGAACAACAAGCTGATAAAAAAATTGATGTTTTTTTCCAGAATGAGCACATTACTAAGATAACCATGACTGGTCTGGGTGGTGAACGATCAGAATTGTATTTTACAGATATTATTATAAAGACACTACCAGATGAGTAGACTGACATTTAAATCATCATCTATTATTTTTTTATGGCTTGCTATAGGCCTGGGCTTTATTATTTATCTGTCCAACTTTCTACAAGTTCGTTCAGACATTACCTTCTTTCTCCCTGAAGCCCAGGATACCATTGACAGCGTAATGAAACACCAGCTGACACAGGGCGAAGCAGGCAAGATATTATTAATTTCACTTTCTTTGAAAGAGCCTTCAGCATTTAATGTAAAAGAGTCTTCAACTATTTTTGAAAAAGAGCCTTCAGCATTTAATGTAAAAGAGTCTTCAACTGGTTTTGAAAAAGAGCCCTCAGCGCTTAATGTAAAAGAGTCTTCAACTGGTTTTAAAAAAGAGCCTTCAGCGCTTAATGTAAATGAGTCTTCAACTGGTTTTAAAAAAGAGCCTTCAACTGTTCAGGGAAATGATCCTGCAAAACATTTGGCAAATATCAATAAAAAATTAACTGCCCTATTAAAAAACAATAAACAATTTGTCTCAATACACAATGGCAATATTTCGTTTAATGATTTACTAATAGAACCCTATTATCAATATCGCTATTTATTACAATCTAATTCTGAGGCTGACTTCTCAAATAGCGGATTAACTAATACTTTCGATCAGTTATTGCAAAAATTACAATTTATGCCTGGTTCTGTGGAACAAAAACTTTTTTCAGAAGATCCTCAAATGCTCTGGTTTAATTTACTTAAGCAATGGCAAACTCAAAAGTTACAGAAACATCATGGCGTCTGGTTTGATCAACATAAAAAACAAAGTCTGCTGTTTATTAAAACTCGCTCAGAAGCTTACGATCTGATACAACAGAAAAAAAATACAGAGATAATTACAGCTCATCTTGAGCAATTAATTAGCACCGATAACAATCTGACTTATATTTTAACAGGGGCTCCCGTATTTGCTCTTGAATCAAAAAAAGCCATTCGCACACAAATACAGTTTATTTCGGTTATTGCCTCTGTCACTTTAATGGCTTTTCTTTTCTGGTTTTTTCGTTCAATAAAAATCCTGATACTTATCGGTTTACCACTTGGATTTGCCATATTAACGGGCATGTCTACAGTTATTTTATTTGATGGTTTTATTCACGGTATCACTATCGCCTTTGGTATTACTATTATTGGTATTGCTGTTGATTACCCGGTGCATCTTTATAGTCATATTTTACTTTCTCAGTCTTCAGCAGAAAATGCTTCATCTGCGAATATAAAGCAATCACAAGCCGCCATCATGCAATCTGTCTGGCCATTACTTCGTTTAGGATTAGTAACGACACTTATTGGTTTTTCGGCAATAACTTTATCTGACTTTTCCGGCCTGCGTCAATTGGGGTTATTTGCCATGAGTGGTTTATTAGCCGCTGCAGGAGTAACACGTTTTTTACTTCCTCAGATTTCTATTTATGAGAACACTCTATCTGATAATGCTGACAAAGATATTAGCGCCAGCAAGAATTTATCCTCCTTTAAAATATTGCTCTTTCTGATTAAAGCACCCTTACCAAAATGGACAGTATCGTTGTCCATTATTCTCCCTTTTATCGCTTTGATTTATATAGGTACTCAACAGTCACATCTGTGGCAAAACGACCTCTCTGCAATGAGTCCCATACCAGCGAAACAAAAACAACTGGATTTTGAATTACGTCGTTCAATGGGTCTGCCTGAATTACGTTATGCATTAATACTTCAATCAAGCTCAATTGAAGACATTTTACAACAATCTGAATTACTAAAAGCACCCTTAAATAAATTAAAGAGACAGGGATTTATTTCTGCTTATGATATGGCAAATCATTATTTACCCAGCATAAAATTTCAAACAATGCAGCAGGAAAAACTACCTGAAGAAAGTGAGCTAAAACAACGTTTAGAAAAAGTATTGAAAAGCAGCCCACTGTCTGCAGCAGCATTTTCACCCTTCATTGCCTCAGTGACGCAGAGTAAACAAATGCAGATGCTTAGCATCCAGTCACTTTTGAACAAACCCCATAAAAGTGACTTTATAAGCGATAAAATAAAGATCTTACTTTATGCTGAAGGCAAACAGTGGATAGCTATTATTCCTCTCCAGGGGGTAAAAAAAGGCATTCCTATCCAATCACTCAATCAGCAAGTGGATTTTTCTGTCCGCTTGCTGGACTTAAAAACTCAAACAGAAACCATATTGAGCAATTATCGAAATAATACTCTGCTCTGGTTCCTGTTTGGCAGTCTGCTGATCTTTGCAGTACTTTTTTTTCAAATTCCGCTACAACCTCTCTCACAAAATAACTCTGCAAAAAATCCTCTCTACAAACGAGTATCAAAGTTTTTTCTTGTGGCCTGGCCTTTTACCGGTGCAGTTATATTAACTTTCGCCACCTTACTTCTAATGGGCTATAGTCTGTCTGTCTTCCACCTGGTCACTCTGCTATTAGTCATTGGTCTGGGCATTGATTATAGTATTTTTATGCTCATACCCGTACAGGGTTCAAACAAAAAAACAAATTTCCCTGAAGTTGCTCATGTTTCTGTTATAATTTGCCTGATCTCAACATTGATCATGTTCGGCGCGCTCAGCCTGTCTGATTTGCCCGTACTCAAGGCCATTGGCCTGACAGCCTCTCTGGGGGCTCTGTATTCTTTTTTACTGGCCCGGACATTTATTGACAATGCAACAGCTCAAACTCTTAATAAATTTTAATAAAATTATAGGATAAACTGCTATTCCTTCCCTCCCGTTAATCTTATCCCATTTTACTGTGACCACTGCCGCAGGCTGTGGCAATCAGGCAAACCTTGAGGCATTAAAAAATGCGACTACGGGCTTGAGAGCCAATGATTTTTTAGATGTAGAACTGGATACCTGGATTGGCCGAATCGATGGAATTGAACAGCAAGTATTACCAGACAGTTTAAAAAACTATCAATGCCGCAACAATCAGCTGGCCTGTCTGGCCTTACAGCAGGATGACTTTCAACTTGCAGTTGAACAGGCAAAGCAGCGCTATGGTGCTGACCGACTGGGGTTATTTTTAGGGACATCGACCTCAGGCATTCTTAGTACCGAACTAGCTTATCAATCCGAGTTATTTAAAAGCACAGGAAGATTACCCGATTCCTGTCATTTTAGAGAACAACATAATAGCTTTTCTGTTGCTGAATTTGTCCGTAAGCTATATCAGTTAACAGGCCCGACTCAGGTTATTTCAACCGCCTGCTCTTCCAGTGCTAAGGTCTTTGCCAGTGCTGCCCGCTATATTGAACTTGGCCTGTGTGATGCTGCTATTGTCGGAGGTGTTGACAGTCTTTGTCTGACCACACTCTATGGCTTTAACTCTCTTGAACTGGTGGCCGAAGATGTTTGTCGGCCCGCTGATCAGAACCGCAATGGTTTATCTGTTGGTGAAGGAGCAGCCTTTATTTTACTTGAAAAAGCCGAACACGCAGGCAAACAAAGAGCTCCTGTCTACCTACGGGGCTATGGTGAAAGTTCCGATGCCTATCACATGTCGTCCCCTCACCCGGAAGGCCGTGGCGCATATCAGGCTATGCAGCAAGCTCTGGAAAGTGCAGCAATGGATGCTGAGCAGATTGATTATGTAAACCTGCATGGCACAGCCACCCCGGTTAACGATCAAATGGAAGATAAAGCCCTGGCACAAGTTTTTTCTTCTCCTGTTGCCTGCAGTTCAACCAAAGGTTGGACAGGGCATACTTTGGGCGCAGCAGGCAGCGTTGAAGCTGTTTATAGTGCGCTCTGCATTCAACACAACTTTATGCCGCAAAGTCTTAATACTCTGACAGCAGATCCTGCTTTTACACAAACTATTTTAACGCCAGCGTCTATGAGCAATTGTTCCACCTCAAGTGCACATACCGTTGTCAGTAATTCTTTTGGCTTTGGCGGCAATAATTGCTGTCTGATTTTTAGTGATCAGCCATGTTAAGTTGTTATATAAAAGCCATTGGTATTACTGCACCAGGAATAAAAAACTGGCATGAAGCTCAATCAATATTTCAACACCCCGGAACACACTCTATTGCACCCATTGGTAAAAAACTTGAAACACTTTTGCCTGCCAATGAACGCAGACGCGCAACAAGAGTGACCCAACTGGCTTTATCTGCGGCACAGCAGACAGGTGATCCGAAACAACTCAGCCAGTGTCTGCAAATTTTTTCCAGCAGTAATGGTGACTTAACAACATTTAATCAGATCAGTCTGGCACTGGCCATGGATGGACGTCCGGTATCACCCACTCGCTTTCATAATTCTGTGCATAATGCACCTGCAGGTTACTGGTCGATTGCCACTCAATCACAAACAGCCAGTACTAGCATTACAGCTTATAATGATAGCCTGGCAGCGGGTCTGCTTGAAGCAGCAGTGCAATTAAATTCAGCAGACAATACGCAGCAGCGAGATTGCCTGTTGGTTTGTTATGACGAAACACCACCACCAGCTTTCCTTTCCCAATTAACTTCCCCGTTAACTATGAAACAAGAATTTGCCTGTGCCCTGACTTTAAGCCAGAATTCAGACAATATGCTTGCCCGGATTGACATATCATCAGGCAACGGCATGGAAGCCATCACTGCTTTATCAGATAGTTCTTTAGAGGAATTACGTTTATCAAACCCTCAGGCCAGCATATTGCCCGTACTGAATACCATTGCTCAACAAAAACAGGAAACCATCATACTACCCTATTTCGAGCAAGGACTTAATGTCCAGATCAGCTATCAGCACAAGCAATAAGACTAGTCAGCAAAACACATAGGACAATACTCATTCAAAAACTCACTCATCATGATATTGAACAGCGACTGCCTCATGCAGGAAGCATGTGTTTATTACATGAAGTCATTCAATCCGATGACACATCTTTAACCGCAATTGCCACCAGTCATCTGGATGCAGATAACCCGTTGCGAGTGAACGGCACGATCACTTCAATTAATGGTATTGAATATGCAGCTCAGGCAATGGCAGTACATGGCTCCCTGTTATCCAATACAGCACAGTCTGGTTATATTGCCACTGTCCGTAATATTGAAATAAAAACACCCTTTCTTTCAGACAATATGTCACCAGCAACAGAAACTCTTATCATTAAAGTAGAACAGTTAATGAGTAATGAAAACGGCTTTACTTACCAGTTTGATATAACTTGTGAGCAAGAGTCGCTTATTTCAGGTAAAATTACTGTTTTTTTGACTCAAACTTAGTAATTAATTATGAAATATGCTCTTGTTACCGGTGGCAGTGGTGAAATTGGTCAGGCTATATGCCTGCGTCTGGCCAATGACGGTCACCATGTTATTGTTCACGCAAATCAAAATATAGAAAACGCTCAGATTCTGGTTGATTCCATAATTAAAGCAGGCGGATCTGCTCAGACCATTCAATTTGATTTGACTGACTTTGAGCAAACTTCAGCCAAAATTACAGAACTGACACAGGCACATCCTATTCAAATTCTAGTCCATAATGCCGGTATCCATAAGGATGCACCTCTGGCCGGGATGAGTAAGTCCCAATGGGATGATGTTATTGATGTTTCTCTAAATGGTTTTTTTAATATAACCCAGCCAATGATGCTGCCCATGATGAAAACCCGTTGGGGGCGAGTCATTGCTATCAGCTCCATTGCCGGTATTACCGGCAATCGTGGTCAGGCGAATTATGCTGCAGCTAAAGCCGGCTTAAGTGGTGCTTGTAAGTCCCTGTCAATTGAACTGGCATCACGAGGCATTACAGCTAATGTCGTGGCACCGGGTATTATCAAAACAGCCATGAGTAAAGATAATTTCCCACCTGAAAAAATTCGTCAGATGGTTCCCATGCAGCGAGCGGGTGAGGCCAGCGAAGTCGCTTCTCTGGTAAGCTTTCTGGCATCTGATGAAGCCGCTTATATTTCCGGTCAGGTCATTTCAATTAATGGTGGGATGATATGAGCCGGATAAAGTGGATGGTTCTCATTCCAGCCTATAATGAAGCAGCCACCATTGAGCCATTGATCAAATCAGTTCTTCAGCAACAACCCGATCAACTCATAGTGGTCAACGATGCATCAAGTGACAACACTGCCGGTATTTTACAGACAATGAGTGATGAATATTCTTTCTGTATTATAGAAAACAACAACAATCAGGGTAAGGCTAGTTGCCTCTGGCATGGCTTTGAACAAGCAATAAAGGAAAAGTTTGATGTTGTTATCACCATGGATGGCGATGCCCAGCACCGGGCTGAAGATATCCCTCTGCTATTACAGACTCATCAGGATAATAGCAACGATCTGGTGATTGGTGCCCGTGAACGAAATTTAAAAACGCAGCCGCTGGGCCGATTTCTGGCAAATCGTTTTGCCAATTTCTGGATTTCATGGGCAGCAGGTTATGGTGTCACTGATAGCCAATCCGGCTTTCGAGCTTATCCGGTCAAACTGCTGAAGAAATTAGTCCAATTAAAAAACAGTGAGGGTTTTGTCTTTGAAAGTGAAGTCATTATCGAAGCAGCCTGGCAGGGACATTTTACTTCTGTGGTGACCATTCCGACCATTTATCATAAAAACCGCAGAGCCAGTCATTTTCAACCCTGGCAGGATATTAAGAAAATCACAAAAATGGTCGCAAAAAGACTGCTTATAACACGCTTTAACCGCAAAGATTTATGGGCTGCAATGACCAATAAAGCACCTGAAAAGTATTAAGCTTAAAGGCTTTAACTCTCTGATGCACAAATACCTGTTTTTACATCTGGATATCTGTTTCCAAATGGTGTCCATATCGAAGATATAAACCGTCAATGAATAGAGGATATACTATTACGTTCAGACTGCGTCAAATCACGAAATAGTATATCCTCTATTCATTGACTCATTGGACACCACTCAGGAACACTTATTTAAGGCAAGAGGTTAAATCGACTACAATCATGAATCGTGCTTTACTGCAAATTTCAAATCAAGTCTCTATTCCCATTCAGGAAATCGAATTGAATTTTATTCGTTCTCAGGGCTCTGGGGGTCAAAATGTCAATAAAGTTTCAACCGCTGTTCATTTACGCTTTGATATCCAAGCCTCATCATTGCCTGACAGCTACAAAGAAAAACTAATGAAACTGAATGATCATCATATTACCCGGGATGGTCTGATCATCATTAAAGCTCAAAGTTTTCGTACTCAGGATAAAAATCGTGAAGATGCTTTAAATCGCTTAGTTGCTATTATTCTAAAAGCGATGCTTACCCAGAAAAAACGCAGAACGACCAAGCCGACAAAAGCTTCAAAACGAAGACGTATGGATCATAAAACCAGGCGGGGCCAGCAAAAAGTACAACGTCGTAAAGTGGATTTTTAGTGACGAACAATATCGGCAGAATGAGAGCAGAATAAACAGTTAATTTAATAACTAACTGATCTGGAATAGTTATTTCAAGTTATAAATTCAATTAACCAACACTCATATAACACAGGATCTTTTTATGTATGAAAGACTGCTGAAATATTAAATTCAGAATTTTGAAAACATAATGTCGCCAATAATCAGAATTTTGTGAAGCATGGCATAACAAAATATCTGAGTTGACTGGCCTTATTATGTTTCTTAATTTGATTTTTATTTACCTGTTATTTCTTACGTACCAGTGTAAGTCCATCTGCTACAGGCAGCATAGTCAAATCTATCCTTTCATCTTTTTTGATCTTTTCATTGAGGGTACGCATTGCCAAGATATCTGTATCCGATATCCTTATTTTTAAGTCTTCATCCAGTAATTCCGGATCAACAACAGAGCCAAAAAGAAAAACATTATCAATAGCCATGAGCCCACCAGGGCATAACAATTTTAGTGATTTTTCATAATATCCATCATAATTGATCTTATCTGCGTCAATGAAAGAAAAATCAAACGTATTTTCGTGCCCATCATTTATTAGTCCATCAAGAGTATCTAATGCTGGGCCTATTCGCAGATCAATTTTATTTTCTACACCCGCTTGTTTCCAGTATTTCTTGCCAATATTTGTCCATTCTGAATTAATGTCGCAAGTAATTGTGTTGCTATTATCTGGCATTGCCAATGCGACACTTAATGTGCTGTATCCGGTGTACGTACCAATTTCCAGAGTTTTCTTTGCGTTAAGAATTTTCACTAACAATGCCATGAACTGACCTTGCTCTGGTGGAATTTGCATAATTGCACTGGAGTCTTTAGCTGTAACTTCGCGCAATTCTCTTAAGGCATCGTGTTCACGTAGTGATACCGAAAGCATATATTCATATAATCCTTTTGATATTTGAATTTCAGATTTTTCCACTTACTCTCCTAAGAAATATAACGAGGGTGTAGAATAACTAGATTTTTCCATTTTTCACCTTTTAACCATGAACAGTCCTCAGGTTCTACCTGAGCATATGCAGAAGCTTGCGCACTTAAAAACCTTGCGGCACATAGAACAATGACAAGAACGTGCATTTCGCAGATTTCCTGGTCAATTTCTACTTTTTAATTGTCAGCCAATGCCTCAAATTCTTTTTTCTTGTTTTCAAACCAATCTTTCATCGCTTCAGGTTTTTGCATAAGTTCTTGCATTTTATTCATTGCTTTTAGATGCGCTTCATCTTTTTTTTGAAACATTTCCATTCCATGTTGTTTACTCATTTCTGCAATTTCTTTAAAAGAACTGGCGTGAAATTCTTTTTCGCACGCACCACCAAGTTGTTTACAATTCATAGTTTTCATGTATTTCCCTTTATTTTCCATCAGCAGCAATTTGTTATGCATTAGTTGCAATTATACCCGTACTCCCTGGAAAGTAATTTTCTTTTCCAGAGTGATTATTTTTAAGTTACATCATATTTTGTCATAGGTGAGCATTTTATGGATGGCCTGTTAATACTACATTGTGTTCCAAAGCAAATTTTTGTTATAAAAAAGCCCCTTATTTTAAAGAATTTTAAATTATAAAGCTGAACTAATATAGTCGCTTAAAACCAATGTACAAATTATAATATATGGCCTGAATTAATAGCATCAGACTACAGATTAGAGCTCAGTACTAATATCCTGTGGTGGAAATGAAACCTGTGATTCATATGCACTAGATTCAATTAATGATACTGCGTTATACGAATTAAGTTGTAAAGGTTCCATTGTTTTAAGAAGTCTGACGAAAGCTGCACTCAATATTATCAAAGAAACCAATGATAGCATCATCATTAACGGATCCAATACAAAATATTTTTTACAATGAAAACAATTAGTATCAATACTTTTTATCACGGACACAACAAATAGAATGAAACCAATTACTGACATGAGTATAGATGTTTTCATTTAGTTTTAAGCTCCTTGTTCTTTTATGACCAGCGGTTGACTAGCTTTCGCTTAAAATAGACTTACACCCTTCAAGTTTTATTTTTTCAGGGCGATGTTCTGTTCTAAGTTAATTATTACCATAAGCATAAGCACTTATCTTTTTATCCAGGTTTTGTACCCAGCTATTGTAATTTGCATGAATATTAGTACCGTCATATCTCATTTCATGGCTGTCTTTGTAAAAGATAGAGTATTTGCTTTGTGAATAATTAATATCAACCTGAACCATATGTTTTCTCAAGTTAAGTGTGCCGATGATATGACCCGGCTGTACTTTTTCCATTTGCCAGCCCAGTGCAATCCCCGCCTGAACAATGTCATGAGTGACCGCTGATAAAGAGGGTGCTTTCCCGGATTCGGTGTTGATAGGTGCATCAGTAATTGTCATAACAGGGGCTGTTCGACAACCAATGATAAAGATGGATACAAGAATTAATAAAATAATATTTTTATTCAACATGATATTTTCCCTAGTCTAAAAAAAGATTGTAATTAAGAATATATGAATTCAAACCAATTTAGTAGATTTTTTTGCAATTGCCTCATTAGTTTGAATCACTGCCTGACGTTCATTTCTATTATTCCATGATTGACCGATAAATTTTCTCATCAATCCTTCAACTGTTCGGATGATCAGCAGATTATTAAGCATTTTGAGAAAATTGACAGGAGTTCTTGGGAACGCCCTGAGAGCCATAGATAAACTGGCCTCTTCATAAACAATATAATGCCAGTAACCGGGAGGGATATAAAGAATGTCACCATGGTGTAATTCAGCCACTTCACCCTGCAAATATTTTAAAGCAGGGTATTTATCATAATCGGGGGAATCAAAATCCACATCATGTAAGCTGCTATAGGAAAAAGGTACATGATACATATATCGAGTTTGTTCATGTGAGAACATCATGACTCGTTTTTTTCCACCAAAATGACACAAAAATATATCGGCATAATCAATATCAAAATGCATTTGTACTTTTGTTCCAGCACCCGCGATAAACAATACAGGTAATTTTTTAAAGAATTTGAGTCCTATTTCAGGATATGAAAAATCTTTACTTAAAAGCGGAATTTCACTGAGAAAATTATAAAAAAATAAACGTAAATCTGTTTTTCCCTGCTCTAGACGATTTATATACTGAGCCAGAGACATGGTCACAGCAGGGGCATGTTGATGCTTTCGGTCTTTTGACGGCACACAATCATAAAGAGGAACCTGTTTGTCGCCTGCAAGTTCTTTAATATACTCAAAGCTCCATTTCTTTTGAGCAGGCCAATTTTCGGTCAGCTTTTTTATAACAACAGGTTTATTCTTTTTTTTGTAGTTGTTTATAAATGTTTGCGCATCAAGGTGATCGATTTCTTCTATGGGAGAAACTTTAATCATTTTGCATCTATTTAGATTATTACGTTATTCTGATATTATCAGATAAAAATAATGAAGCAAAGCCGAGGCTATTTATCTTTACTTCATTTTGACCAATATCATTTTCTCCAATGTCTCTGGTACGGAATAAACAATGAATTCAACTAAAATACAATATGACATTATTATTATTGGAGGCGGGCCTGTAGGCACCACAGCTGCCACACTATTGAGTGAAAAAGGTTATAGTGTCTGCCTGCTGGAGAAAGCTGAGCATCCTCGATTTCATATTGGTGAATCACTCTTACCAATGAACTTACCCATTCTGGAACGCCTGGGTGTCCTTGAACAGATAAAAGAAATTGGCATTATTAAACATGGTGCTGAATTTAATGCACTTGATCCAGAGACACAGCAATGGCAGCGCGAAACATTCTATTTTGAAAAATCCTTTAATAAAAAATATCCTTACGCCTACGAAGTTAAACGCAGTGAATTTGATCACATCCTGTTAGAAAATTGTAAAAATAAAGGTGTCAGCGTACTGGAAAAACATAAGGTGACACAAGTTGAATTTCCTTCAGCTGGTCATGTTATTGCCTCTTATAAAAAGCAAGATGGTGGATCTGGGCAATTACATAGCCGCTATATCATTGATGCTTCTGGAAGAGATTCTCTTTTATCCCGAACAATGAAGCTCAAACAGAAAAATCCGGATCATCAGAGTTCTGCTATTTTTGGCCATTTCTCAAATGTTGAACGCCGCACTGGCAGGGATGAAGGAAATATCAGTATTTACTGGTTTGAGCACGGCTGGTTCTGGATGATCCCCCTGAATGACGGCAGCATGAGTGTTGGCGCCGTCTGCTGGCCTGAATATCTGAAAACACTGACGGGTTCTACAGAAGAGTTTTTATGGCAAACTATCACAATGAATAATGCGGTATCTGCACGCATGAAAAACGCCAAAAATCTAGGTGAAATCAGGGCAACGGGTAATTTTGCTTATACCTCTAAGAAAATGTGGGGACGTGATTTTATGCTACTGGGAGATGCTTTTGCTTTTGTTGATCCAGTTTTTTCCAGTGGTGTTTATCTTGGCATGAGCGGTGCTGAACAGGCCGCAGAAACCATTGATCAAGCTTTTAAAAATCCTGATAAAACCGCTTTCTATTGTAACAAACTGGAAAAACGCCTGCGCAAGGGGATCAATGAAATGTGCTGGTTTATTTATCGTTTTACTTCACCAGCCATACAACGTTTGTTTATGGCCCCAAAAAATGACTGGCAGCTTGAGTCCGCAGTCATTTCTATGCTGGCAGGTGATATTTTTGACAATAAAGCCGTCAAATGGCGCCTGAAGTTATTTCATCTTATTTATTATAACTATGCCATCAGAATGTTACCCGGTACAATAAAATCCTGGCTAAAACGACGTAGAAATGTCAAGGAGGTTTTCACTCAGGGAACGATGCCTGAAGACAAACTTAAACCCCCATCTTGATAGGATCATCAATGAGGACAAAAAGAAGAGTTCTGGCAGAGTTTTCCTCGTAGATTTTGCTTCTGCTAAATTTGTCTCTGGTGCCTGAAAGGCCAGTAGTGAGTTGATTCTACCTTTTAAAAACAATCAAAAATGCTATACTTTTACTAATTTGGACATTTTTTGAATTGTCGTTTAGAATACATCAGTGATTTTTTTATATTTTAGTTAGAAATCAATAAAATAGGCCAAAACATTTCCTATACTTTTTATCAAAGAGGAAGAATTCGGTAAGTAAATAAAAGAGGCTTTTTATGATTAAGAGCACAGTATAGTCTGAATTTCAGACTATACTAATATAATAACCAATAAAAATAATAAATATGTGTTCAGGTATTACCCGAGTACCCTGCTCTCATTATTTTATAGACTTTCTGTGGAGAACGGACTTGCAAACGACAGAGCAAGCTTTATTTAAAATACTGCCGGAACAAACAAAAGCAGGAAAATCCGGATTCAAATTTCAAATAAAGGCCATTGATCAATGGTTTGATACACTCCCCTTAGCCAACATAAGGGTTTCAACCAAAACCATTTACATAACTTTAAAAGAAACCAATCAACACTTAGTTGCTTATAAAAAACGTCTGTATTTTTTAGAAAAAATTCATGAACCTATCGTAGAGCTTGCCTCAAATCTGAAGCAATTGAATCTGAACCGAGAATTGCCTTTGGATGAAAAGCACTCACGTATTGCGATATTAATACAGAAGCTGCACAAACAGGTGAGTCTCGGGTATAAACTCATTTTAAGAGATTTGCTAAATTGTAAAGTATTTTTTCTTTGTCCTGGAAAACGCAAATTAATGGCTCTGGTCATTCAGCGTATCATGCGTCACAACAGCCTGGCCATTATTGCCAATTATCAGTTCTACAATGCACCTCGAAGGGGACAATGGTCTGAAGTACATCAGTTATTTTTATTAGCCCATAAAGAGAAAATACTCAATAAAAAAATAACCGATCCCTCTTTGCAGCTGGTGACTGAGACCACAATTAAAAATATTTATTTACAGATATTATTAGTTTCCATTGCTGATCCCTACCGTATGGCACAACATCATACGTACTCAATTTTTAAACAATTAGAAGAATGGTCTGCATTAGCTGATCTCCATTTACATCAGGATAATGAAGATAAAGACGCTTTGGTCATTGACCTGTCTAAAGACTCTCAACCCTCTTTTGTCGCACCTCAAGATGTCCCGGACAAGCAGGCTACCTGGACAATCGATACAACCAGGCTTGATTATACTCACTTGATTGAACACTTTCATGGTCCTGAAACTCAAACCACCGAAATTAATGTTGAACTTTTAAAACAGCTTTCTCTGTCCTGGGGAATTGCCCCAAACAGGCAGCACAGTCGACGTCCAGCCAATGCAAAATTAAAAGTTGCTATTGGTCTGAATAATGTTCACTATGTTTTAAATGGCAATACCGAACCAGATTGGATGAAAGTCAAAGAAGCCGAGAGTAGTGGTAAATTTATACTCAGTGAGAACTCGCTCCCTGACAATGGTTTTAGTTCACGACACGTAGAATCAACAGTAAAGGTCAGCGACATCTGGGGAGAAGTTTTCCAGAATAAATCATTATCTGACTCAGGTAAAGATGAGAATAAAGATAAAGCCTCACAGAGCAAAGCCGATCCCAACAAGCCCCATGACTGGGAAATGGTCAACGAGAGTATTGGTGGTTACTGTCTCTTATGGGATCACAATGATTCAATAAACGCTAAGGTAGGAGAACTCATTGCAATTAGCCATGAAACAGGGCAAAAAGAAGGCTATTGGTTTGTCGGCACCATTCGCTGGCTAAAATGCATCCAAACTGACAAAATTCAAATTGGGGTACAAATTATTGCTCCAAATGCCATAGCAGTCAGTACGGCAAAATTTGTCAGTATGCAGGAAGGCATGAAATCCCGTGCCATTATGCTGCCTGCAATCCCAATAATGAAACAGCCTAAAACTCTCATTACTACCGCTCTGGGATATAAAGTCCGCGATCAAGTCATGCTCGATGAATATCGTCTGATCAATTCAAATATTACCAGTGTCAAAACAAAAATTGTCCTGCTGGACACTTTGGAGATCAGTTCTCATTTTTCTCGATTCAAATACAGTCTGGCCGAGGATTTTTATGGTACTCATACAAAAAAAGTAACTCCTCCAAAAAACGCTGACAATGATACTTTATCATTAGACAGTGATACGGATTTTGACTCCATATGGAATGATTTATAACTGACGATTCGAGTTTTTATAAATAGATAATAAGAACATAAGCCTCTACATTGGTCTATAATGTACTAAACGACTTCATATAGCAGGATCGAAGACATCAAGTAAAATTTTACAGGATAGTAGGATAGTCAGTGAAACAAGATAATATAATTCAACTCTTATTAGTCAATCATTCGGAGAATGAAGCAGTAGAAAAAAGTAATAGTTTGAGGAATAGTGGATTAACTTTGCGTCCAAAGGTCATTACTACAGCAGAGTTGTTTGAACAGGAAATTAATAAAAAAAATTACGATATCATTTTATTCACTGCAAATGTGGTTGGCCTTAATATTACTACAGCACTTAGCCAGCTGGAAAAGGCAAACAGCGATGCCGCACTTATTCTTCTGAGCAATGAGTCTGTGCAGAGCACTATGGATTTAATGAAACAAGGCGTTACAGCAGTCGTTCCCGATGAACCCGAAGAATTAATCGGGCTTATTATAAAAAAAGAATATAATGCTTTAAAAGGCCTGCGCAGCGAAACTATATTCAGAAAACAGCTTGAAGATTCTGAGACACGTTGCCAACAACTGATTGATAGCTCAAGAGATGCCATCGCCTATATTCATGAAGGCATGCATATTTTGTCAAATGATCCTTACTATAAAATGTTTGGTTATGAAAGCCGTGAAGATATTGAAGCCATGCCGGTTATGGATCTGGTTTCTTCCGACTATAGCAACAAACTTAAAGAGTTATTGCGCTACTATTCTGAATTGAACTCTGGACTAAATAAACACACTTTATCAAACTCGACCTCCTCTGATAAGAATACAGATAACACCCTGAAAGTTACTGGTGTTAAAGATGATGGCACTGAATTTCAAATAAAAATGGAATTTCAGCCTGCCAGTATGTCAGGGGAGGAATGCATTCAAATTATTATCCGGAATGATGGCATCAGCAAAAAGGCTCAGGAAAAATTACAGGAAAAGCTTGCAACACTTAACAACCAATGCCAGGAAACAGGCTTGTATAACCGTCGTTTTTTCCTTAAATATCTAGAAGAAGCCGTTACTGATGCAGTTGATAACAATAATAATGCCTACTTGTTTTATATTACACTTGATAAGTTTTTTGAGATAAAACAACAGCTGGGTGACATTAATAGTGATCAGATCATCGTTGAGATTGCAAACTTAATCAAAAAAACTTGTGATGAAGATATTTTCCTGGCTCGTTATGAATCATATCGCTTTGCAGCAATCATTAAAACCAGTGATGAAGCAATAGCCATGAAGCTCGCTGAAAATATACGTCAAACTGTGGAAGATCACATTGCTGATGCCAGTGATAAAAGCATTACAACAACCTGTAGTATTGGTCTGTTATCGATAAATTCATCCAGCAATGGCTCACAAAGCAGTCTGACTTATGTGCAAAGAGCCTGTATCCAGGCAATTGAACAGGGCGGCAACCAAATCCAGCTGCATATCCCCGATGCCAGTGAAATGGGTGATAAGGAACTGCTTAAATACTGGTCTAATGAAATTACAAATGCCATAAAACAACATCGAGTTTTTCTGGTATTTCAACCCTTTGTCAATCTATTGGGCGAAGGCAGTGAAAATTTTGAACTGTTTATCCGCCTTCATAATGAGCAGGGTGACACCATATTCCCACGAGAATTTTTACCTCCAGCAGAAGCTTCAGGACATTCCATTCATATTGATCGCTGGATAATTGCTGAAGCGATGCGCACACTTTCTAAACGTATTAAAGAAGGACATGACAATCGCTTTATTATAAAACTCACCAGCGCATCACTCTCTGATGATAAATTCATTGCCTGGGTGAAACATAATTTGGAACGTTATGAACTCAAGCCTGAGTCTGTTATTTTTCAAGTCAAAGCAACCCATGTGGCAGAAAACATGCGCCAGACACAGCAGTTAAGCAAACAATTAAAGCAAATCGGCTGTCATTTTTCTATTGAACATTTTGGCCATGAAACAAACCCTTTTACATTGCTCAAACACATTAATGTAGATTTTCTAAAACTGGACATTAATTTAGTACAGGACATTGCCAAAAATGCAGATAAATTAGCCGAATTAAATGAAGTCTGCGCCCAGTCGAATGAGTTAAATATCCAGACAATTGTCCCTTTTGTTGAAGAAGCCGGCTCCCTCTCGGTCATATGGCAATCAGGAGCACACTTTATCCAGGGTGACTTTTTACAGGAAGCCAGTGAATCACTGGACTTTGATTTCTCAAGTTTTTCATAAGAAGACTATTGATAGCAGTACGGGTGATAGCAATATGGGCAACTTGCCCATATCAAAAAACAGGCTGGCTGGTCGCCCATCCTTTCCAGAGTTAAATAATTTTTATTGTTTTTCTCCCGCATAAATCGCATCAACTTTCTGCAAGCCTCTTGGCAACTTATTTCCGCGGCGGCCTCGTTCATGAATATAATGTTCGAGATCGGACATTTTTAATGTCAGATGGCGTTTACCCGAAATAATAGTTAATTTTTCACCTTCAGGTAAGATAATGATATCCTCAACAAATTCTTCACGTTCAGCCACTCGTGACGAGGGGATTGAAATTATTTTTATCCCTTTTCCCTTTGCCAGAATAGGTAGTTCTGATAGGGAATGAATCAATAAACGGCCTTCATTGGTTACTGCAACCACTTTATCGGTTTCAATATCATTTACTGGAGTCGGTTCGAGTACCCGCGCACCTGCAGGTACCTTGATGAGTGCCTTGCCTTTTTTATTTTTGCTGAACATATCGCTGAGTTTACCAACAAAACCATATCCGGCATCGGTTGTAAATAGATACAATTGTTCTTCATTCACGTTCATCAGTACAGAAATAAAATTAACATTTCCAGCCGGTGAAATACGTCCGGTCAGAGGCTCACCCTGCCCTCTTGCAGAGGGCAGGGTATGTCCTGTTAAAGAGTAGCTTCGCCCGGCACTATCTAAAATAGCCACTTGCTGATTGGTTTTCCCCTGAGTACTGGCTTTAAATCCATCTCCAGCTTTATAATTAAGTGCCAGAGCATCAACATCATGCCCTTTTGCCGCACGTATCCAGCCTTTTTCAGAGAGTACAACGGTTATAGGATCAGCCCCGACTAAATCAGTTTCATCCATTGCTCTTGCCGCTTCTCTGGAAACCAGAGGTGAGCGACGTTCATCACCATGTTTTTCAGCAGCAGCAAGCAGTTCTTTTTTGATCAAGGTTTTCATGCGCTGGCGCGATCCCAGAGTTTTTGTCAGCCAGCTTTTTTCAATCTGCAACTCTTTTTGTTCTTCACGGATCTGCATTTCTTCAAGTTTAGCCAGATTGCGTAACTTAAGATTGAGTACCGCTTCAGCCTGAATATCACTCAAAGAAAAACGTGCCATTAAAACCGGTTTAGGTTTATCCTCTGTACGAATAATATGGATAACTTCATCAATATTTAAAAAGGCAATTAACAGGCCATCGAGTAAATGCAGACGATCATCCACTTTGTCCAGACGATATTGCAGACGCCTGCGAACTGTTTCAAAGCGATACATCAGCCACTCTTCAAGAATAGCTTTCAGATCTTTGACCTGAGGGCGCCCCTCAAGACCAATCATATTCATATTGACCCGATAAGACTTTTCCAGATCGGTTGTGGCAAATAAATGCTGCATCACCTGCTCAACATCAATTCTGTTAGAACGAGGCACAATGACCAGTCGAGTAGGGTTTTCATGATCTGATTCATCCCGAAGATCTGACACCATGGGTAATTTTTTTGCCTGCATCTGTGCTGCAATTTGTTCCAGAACTTTACTGCCGGAAGTCTGATGAGGCAAGGCAGTAATGATCACATCGCTGCCCTCTTTTTCATAGCATCCCCTCATCCGGATCGAACCAATACCCGTGCGATAAATTTTCAGAATATCTTCCTGCGAAGTTATAATTTCAGCATCCGTTGGATAGTCAGGCCCTTTAATTTGTTCGCAGATCTGTTCGATTGTCGCCTTAGGCGAATCCAGCAGCAGAATACAGGCATTAACAACTTCATTAAGGTTATGAGCAGGAATATCTGTGGCCATACCCACGGCAATACCAGTGGTGCCGTTTAATAAGATGTGGGGGACTTGCGCAGGTAGCAGGCGAGGTTCTTCCAGGGTGCCATCAAAGTTAGGCTCCCAGTCAACTGTTCCCTGTCCCAGCTCATTTAACAGAACTTCTGAAAACAGGGATAATTTTGATTCCGTATAACGCATGGCAGCGAAAGACTTTGGATCATCCAGCGAGCCCCAGTTACCCTGCCCGTCAACCAGAGGATAACGATAGGTAAAAGGCTGTGCCATAAGAACCATGGCTTCATAACAGGCACTGTCACCATGTGGATGATATTTACCTAAAACATCTCCAACTGTTCTGGCTGACTTTTTATGTTTTGCCCCGGCCTTCAAGCCCAATTCAGACATGGCATAAATAATTCGCCGCTGCACCGGTTTCAGACCATCCGCAATATGCGGTAAAGCCCGATCCAAAATGACATACATGGAATAATCCAGATACGCCTGCTCGGTAAATTCTCTAATAGGTTGTGACTCTGTTCCATCTTCCTGGAAAGTAGTTTCGGACATATATTTTAAGTTCTTATATTAATGTATTTATAATTATGAAGTTGATACTAAGAGGAACAGAGATCGGACTATCATAGCGACCACCAACGTCTTTTAAATAACGGCCATATCACCTTTATTTTCAAGCCATGCACGGCGATCAGCTGCCCGTTTTTTACCCAGCAGCATGTCCATCATTTGGTATGTTTTATCATTTTCACCCATAGTCAAGCGAACCAGTCGACGGGTATCCGGGGCAATGGTGGTTTCTCTTAATTGCAGAGGATTCATTTCACCCAGTCCTTTGAAGCGCTGAACATTGATTTTACCTCTGATTTTTTCAGCCTCAATCCGATCCAGAATGCCTGTTTTCTCTGACTCATCCAGAGCATAAAAAACTTGTTTGCCGACATCAATGCGAAACAATGGCGGCATGGCAACATAAATATGACCAGCATCCACTAAGGGTTGAAAGTGGCGGATAAACAAAGCACAGAGTAATGTAGCAATATGTAAACCATCCGAATCTGCATCGGCAAGAATACAAATTTTGCCATAACGGAGACCTTTTATATCCGAGGAACCGGGTTCAACACCCACTGCCACTGAAATATCATGTACTTCGTTAGAAGCCAGCACCTGAGTCGAGTCCACTTCCCAGGTATTTAAGATTTTGCCCCGCAGAGGCATAATAGCCTGAAAATATCGATCCCGGGCCTGTTTGGCTGAACCTCCGGCTGAATCCCCTTCCACTAAAAATAATTCTGTTTCGTTAAAATCGGAAGAAGTGCAATCAGCCAGTTTTCCAGGTAATGCAGGCCCTTGAGTGACTTTTTTGCGGACAATTTTTTTACCCGCACGAATACGCTGATTAGCTCGACTAATAACCTGCTCTGCCAGTCGCTCACCATCTTCCGTATGCTCGTTGAGCCATAAGCTGAGGGCATCTTTTGCCACCCCGGAGACAAAGGAGGCGCATTCACGAGAAGACAAACGTTCTTTAGTCTGGCCTGAAAATAGCGGATCCAGTAATTTAACCGATAAAATATAACAGCAGCTGTCCCAGACATCATCAGGGGTTAGTTTTACCCCTCTGGGTAATAAATTACGGAACTCACAAAACTCACGTATCGCTTCTGTCAAGCCCGTGCGAAAGCCATTAACATGCGTACCACCTTGTGCAGTTGGAATTAAATTCGCATAGCTCTCCATAATAGGTGTACTATCCTGAGGCTCACCATTCTTATCCAGCCAGAGCACAGCCCATTCTACCTGCTCATTATTGCCTTCAAGATGTCCGGTAAAGGGAATGGCAGGAATGCATTCACGCCCATTGATTTCATCCAACAGGTAATCGGACAAACCATTTTCATAAAACCAGCACTCACTTTCGCCACTATTTTCATCTTTAAAATTAATTTCCAGACCGGGACAAAGTACCGCTTTGGCTTTAAGACCATGTTTTAATCGGCGAACAGAAAATTTAGTAGTATCAAAATAATTTTTATTTGGCCAAAAACGAAGTGTCGTGCCGGTGTTGCGTTTTCCCACTTCACCAATCACTTCAAGATCCTGAATTTTATCACCATCGGCAAATGCCATGTGGTGCTCCTCACCATTACGGCGCACCCAGATCTCCAGTTTGAGTGACAAAGCATTCACCACGGATACACCGACACCATGTAAACCACCTGAGAACTGATAGTTGTCATTAGAAAACTTACCCCCCGCATGTAAGCGAGTCAGTATAAGCTCAATTCCAGGTATTTTTTCTTCTGGATGCAGGTCAACTGGCATACCCCGGCCATCATCTTTAACAGATAAAGATCCGTCTTTATAGAGAAGAACATCAATACGACGGGCAAAACCGGCCATTGCCTCATCCACACTATTGTCAATAACTTCCTGTGCCAGATGATTTGGCCGTTCAATCTGGGTGTACATTCCAGGACGCCTTTTTACAGGGTCAAGACCATTTAAAACTTCAATGTCCTGTGCATCATAGGAGCTTGCTGCCATTTATTTCTTTTACCTTACTTATTTGTCTGTAGTAGTATCATTAATTGTGTTTTTTTTATTAAAAACGAATCAAAACCGAATTGGCTTAAAATCACTATTTAACGTATAATCTGTCGCCATTATTCCAGAAATTTCTATATCTTGCTATGTCTTACTGGCAAATTTATTCTGGCAATAATATTCCAGACCTATTTTTGCAAAGCCCTGTTTTTTACTAAAACATTTTACTAAAGAATGAATTCATGCATAGTCTAACATTATTATTATTGCTACCGGTCATTGGCGCAATAATCATCAGCATATTGCCAAGTCAATCAACCTTGATTCGAACAGCAGCCATAGCATTTGCCTCTATAACTCTTCTTTATGCCATCAGCTTTATTTTTGCCTTCGATACCAATAGCAGTGCCCTTCAATTTAGTAAAATTGTCCCCTGGAATACTCGAATGGGTACTTCTTTTGCTCTGGGCATTGATGGTATTTCATTTCCTATGGTTTTACTGGCCACTTTATTATGTTTTATTGCCATTATCGCTTCCCAGAGCATCACCGAACGAACCAAAGGCTATTATCTACTCATGCTGCTGCTTGAAAGTGCCATGCTGGGTGTTTTCATGGCTCAGGACTGGTCACTGTTTTATGTTTTCTGGGAATTTACTCTTATCCCGTTATTTTTTCTGATTGATCGCTGGGGTGGCAAACGCCGCAGCATGGCTTCACTTAACTTTGTCCTCTATACCATGGGCGGCTCTGTTTTTATGCTGTTAAGTCTGCTGGTTTTATTTGATGCCACACCCGGCCACTCATTTGCCATGGATGCTATGCTCGAAGGTGCCCGGGCACTACCAGAACAAACACAGGTTTTGATCTTTCTTGGGTTTTTAGTCGGTTTCGGGGTCAAAATGCCCATTTTCCCTATACATGGCTGGTTACCTCTGGCTCATGTTGAAGCACCTAGTCCTGTCAGTATATTACTCTCTGGTATTTTATTAAAAATGGGCGCTTACGGTCTCATCCGTACCGCATTTATGCTGCCTGAAGCCGTTTTATCCTTACAGACATTTTTGATGGTTTTAGCACTATTCAGTCTGATTTACGGAGGCTTATTAGCCTGGCGGCAATCGGATTTAAAGGGCATGATTGCTTATTCTTCCATCAGTCATATGGGCGTTGTATTATTAGGCATTGCAGCATTAAATATTTCAGGTATCACCGGTGCCCTGATGCAAATGGTCGCCCATGGTCTGGTGGCGGGCGCTTTATTTTTACTCATCGGTCTGTTGTATGAGCGCACTCACACCCGGGAAATCACCGATTATAGTTCTCTGGTTAAGATAACCCCTCGATTTGCAGTGTTTACCTCTTTAGCCTTTCTTGCGGCCGTAGGCATGCCCGGCACAGCAGGTTTTATTGCCGAACTGCATGTTATTATCGGTGCTTTTGAACAATGGGGCTGGACCGTCTTACTGGTAAGCATTGGGGTAATGATCAGTGCAGCCTATGCGGCCCGAACCATGGGACGTTTATTTACTGGCCCCAGCCACGGGAATATGGATGATATCAGTGATTTAAAACCAGTTGAATTATTTGCCGCCAGTATTCTGGTATTTGGATTTTTATATATTGGGTTTTTCCCAGCATTCACGCTGGATTTAATGAGTGCTTCAACCAATAATTTCAGTCAACTATTTATGAGCTTAAAATAAAGGAGTTTATGCAAAATGTCAGATTCTAGCCAAACTTCTGTAACCCAAAGCTCAATCCAGAACAGCCATGGTAAAACAGGCAATATGAATGACATGCGTGCCCAGATAGTGCATTTAATTAAGCATCTTGAGCATGTCCTGCCGGCACAGGCCTCTATCAAAGATTTTGTCCACCATAATACTCTCCATGGCTATCAGCATATGGCCTTTCCTGAAGCTCTGGCACAATCTAAAGCAACCACCGGCGCCAAAGGTTATCTCAGCAATGAGCAATTTCGCCAATATTTCTCTCAGGGCCGAATTACCCTTAAAGATCTGCAAAGCGTCCTCGCAGAACAGAGTGATCTGGAACTGGATAAAATCATTTATTCACACAATGATCAGAGTATTAGTCATAAAGACATCATCCTCAGTACTTTGCTATATTCACTTAAACCTGTCACCCATTGCCAGTTAACCTGGCAAATCGAAGAGCTCCAGGCTCTGGGAACCTGTCAAAATGACTTGACTCTGGAACAATGTCAGGCATTAATGAAGCGTTCAGAGCAAAAAGAAGAAGATGTTATTTCAGAACTCTGGCAGAGCATTCTAAAAGCTCTGGATCTGGATCATTTGTTATTGCATCCAGAAGACATGATTGATATATCACCAGATCGTGCAGAAGAAATGCTTAACCAACAGGTAAAAGGCAGCAATAAAAAAGATGCCGGCCGCTCTCATATTCAAAAACAGGTACAAAAAGAATCTAAAAAGCTTCTGACTAATCTTTTGGATAGCATCGGACAAAAAAATACTCTTAGTGGTTTCATTAAAGCCCTCACGGGTGTTGACTTAATGGATGATATTCGGCCAGTTCTATTACGTTATCTGGCTTCTTATTTAGATCAGGGGATGGCAGCCTGGAAGCACAACTTTCAGGAACAGGGCTTTTATGCTTTCTGGAGACAAAGTGCTCATGAAGATCTGGCCTGGATATTTGAAGAGCTGGATGACTGGAGTGACAACCTGGATGCTCTGTCAGATGATCCTATGGACACCATTATTCAGGAGCTGCAGCGTCAGGGGATCAATAAAAACCGCTGGACAGCTTATCTTCAACATCTTGCACTGGAATTACCAGGCTGGTCAGGGATGTTCCTCTGGCGACACACTAAACCCGGATACAACGGTCTGACTACACCGGTTAATATGCTGGACTATCTGGCTGTACGTCTGGTATTAGAGCGTATTTTTGCACAAAGAGTCTGTAGTGAATATTGGCGTACAGAAGCCAGTTTAGAAACACTTAGGTATTATTTTCGTCACCGCAGCTCTGATTTCCTGGTTCGCTACACACTCCATAATGAGCGCCTGCCTGAATATTTATCCACTCTTTCAAGCCATCAGATTGAGCGCTCTAAAACCAATCATTCCAATGAAGATAACTGGCTGAAACTGGCTAATATGATCTGGACCTGGCAGCAAAGCCCTGTGGGCACCAAAACACCGGGTTATCGTGTCAGTAAACATGCCTGGCCTCTGTTTCGCCTATTTCAGTATATTGGTTTTACGGCCCAGGATATCAGCACATTAGAACAACCACAGATTGATGAAATATTTACTCTGATCAATCAAATGGACGAAGACACCAGCGGTTTTATCTGGCTGCAGGCCTATGAACACCATTACCATGAGATTTATTTTAATACACTGGTTGACAATGAAGGGCGAGGGCGCTGGAAAGAGCGAAAAGAACTACCGGATGCGCAGCTGGTTTTCTGCATGGATGATCGAGAGGAAGGCATTCGTCGCCACCTGGAAGAATTAAATCCTAATATCGAAACTTTCGGTGCTGCGGCTCATTTTGGTATGCATATTAACTGGCAGGGTCTGGATGAAGATAAGGCTTCTCCCTTGTGCCCTGTGGTCACAGTACCCTGTTATGAATTCCAGGAAGTTGCTCATCATGGTCAGGATGCATTACTTGCCAAACACCAGAAAAAGCGCAATTGGCGTTTACAGGCTAAAGCGCTTATCCAACAGGAAACACGCCGTAATTTATTAACTACAGCAGTCCTTATTGCACTGTCAGCACCTGCGGCACTAGTGACCCTGATTGGTAAAGTCTTTCTACCCAGACAAACTGGTGAACTGGCTGAGTCATTACGGGATAAATTTGATTTAAGCATTGCCACAGAAGTGTCCGTTAATTGCCAGCATGAAAAAGAAACACCCAAACCCGGTGATGAGCAAATCGGCTTTACCGACTTAGAGCAAGCCGACAGAATTGAAGGCTTTCTCCGCAATATTGGTCTGGTTAATGGCTTTGCCCCTTTCATTGTTATTGTCGGTCACGGTTCTATCAGCCAGAATAATCCTCACCTGGCCGCATATGATTGTGGTGCCTGCAGCGGGCGACACAGCGGCCCGAATGCCCGAACCCTTACCACCATTGCTAATCGGCCTGAAATTCGTGTCTTATTAAAACAACGTGGACTCGATATTACTACAGATACCTGGTTTTTAGGAACAGAGCACAATACCTGTGATGAAAAATTCATCTGGTATGATACCGATCAAATCCCTGGCAAATTAAAAAATGCATTTGAAAAAATGAAAGCAGAAGTTTATGAAGCCAGTCAATGGTCAGCTCATGAACGCTGTCGCCGTCTGGCCTCAGCTCCAAATCCACAAAGTACCACTAAAGAAAAAGCGCTTGAACATATTGTTGGTCGTGCCTATGACTTCAGTCAGGCTCGTCCCGAATTAGGCCATGCCACCAATGCAATCTGTTTTATTGGACGTCGCAGTGCTACTCAGGGGGCCTTTTTTGATCGCCGTATCTTTTTAATTTCCTATGATCCGAGCACTGATCCGAAGGGTGATCTCCTCGAAGGGCTGCTTCTGGCCAATGGCCCTGTGGGTGCTGGTATCAGCCTGGAGTATTATTTTTCAACAGTGGATAATGAACGCTATGGAAGCGGCTCTAAAATTACCCACAATGTAAATGGCCTGTTCGGTGTTATGGATGGCAGCAATGGTGATTTAAGAACTGGCCTGCCAAGACAGATGATTGAGATTCATGAAGCCATGCGTTTACAAATTGTCGTTGAACATAGCATCGAAGTGCTGACTAAAATCTATACAGCCCAACCAGCCCTGCAGGAACTTATTGGTAAAGGCTGGATTTTACTCTCAGCCAAAGATCCAGACAGCAATAAAATTACTCAGTTTAAACCCGATAAAGGCTTTGTCCCATGGACAGGTAAACAGGAAAAAACACCTGAAGTCAAAGTCTCTTCCCAATGGTATGCAGGCCATAGCGATGCCTTGAATCTGGCATTAATCAGTCAGCCTGAAGGTGATCACATTCGCGGATGTCAGACAGAACAGGCCAAGGAAGAAAGCAAATGAACGAAGCAAATTCAATACTCAAAGCGTTTGTCTGGTTAATTCCGCTTTTACCCATGCTGGGCACTTTAGCCATTGCGATTGGTTTTATCAGCGGTAAAAATCGTGGTGAGTCCGGTGAAAAGCAAACCACCTTAATTGCTAATGGCACAGCTCTGCTATCATTATTAATTGTCCTTGCTGTTGATTTACATGCCATAGTTATCGGTATTCCAGGCCACCTGGAACTGGCACAATGGTTCAGCAGTGGTGATTATCAAATTACCTTAAGTTTTAACCTGGATACCTTTGCTTTAGTCATGATGACTCTGGTGGCGATTATTTCTGTTATGATGATTCGTTTTTCCGTTAATTATATGCACCGTGAAGCAGGCTATCAGCGCTTTTTCATGATTATGAACCTGTTTATGGGGGCTATGCTGCTTATTGTAATGGCTGGCAATGTGGTTCTGATGTTTACTGGCTGGGAGCTGGCAGGTGTCAGCTCCTATCTGCTCATCGCTTATGTTTACGATCGCCCGATTGCAACCCAAAATGCCACTCGAGTTTTTATCACCAATCGTATTGGTGATGCCGGTTTTATCATTGCAATATTTCTTTCATTCCATCTGCTCAAGACATTGGAATGGAATGAAATTCTCAGCAGCGCCGATTCATTAAGTCCATTGGGCAGTAATATCCTGGCGGCCAGTTTTCTTCTGGCGGCTATTGCAAAATCAGCTCAGGTACCTTTTGCCCCCTGGATATCTCGCGCAATAGAGGGGCCGACACCATCAAGTGCCATCTTTTATGGTTCTCTCATGGTACATGCTGGTGTTTATCTCATCATTCGCCTGCAACCTGTTCTGGACAATGCTCCAATTATTATGACCACTCTGGCCTTGATTGGTCTGCTCACAGTCGCTTATGGATTCTTCAGTAACCTGGTGCAAACCGATGTAAAAAGTAATTTAATTTTCTCCACCACATCACAGGTGGGGCTGATGTTTTTTAGTTGCGGTATGGGCTGGTTTGAATTAGCCAGCTGGCATCTTGTCTTACATGCAATCTGGCGAGCTTATCAATTTTTACATGCACCAGCCATAATGCACATGATGGATCACAAAACACGCCCCGTACATCCCATATTAAAACGACAGGGTTGGCTGTATACTGCCAGCTTACAACGTTTCTGGCTTGATCCCATGGCTGACTGGTTATTAGTCAGACCGATTAAAAGGATTGCTCATGATACCGATCGTTTTGACGAAAGAGTCATTAATCGCCTGGTGGGTTTACCTGAACAAACCAGTGCCATCACTTCAATCGCTGACTGGGAAATGCATAAGTCTGCCTCTGAGATGAGTGCAGCAGAGAAATATGAAGTTAGTCGAGGACACGGCATTGCAGGTAAAATACTGGAAAATCTCGCCGACATGCTGTTCTGGTTTGAAGAACATCTGGTACTAAAAAGCGGTGGCGACGGCCTGCTTAAAGTGCTCAATATAGTAGGACATTATCTGCTCCAGATTGAAGAACTGCTCAGTCAGCCGCGATATTTAATATTACTAATCCTGATTACATTTGCAGTCATCATTTAGGGAGAGGCAAGTGACCATTACTGAAATTCATTGGGCTTCTCAGTCAGCCTATCCCATATTAAGCACCTTGCAGATCATTCCGTTATTAGGACTCTTTGTTTTATACGGCTTTCGCAATTCAAAACAATTAATGAATGTTGGTATTGCCCTGACTGTTTTTGAAATGTTTTTTGCTGTCGATTTATTCAGACATTTTGATCAGACAAACTCAGCAATACAGTTCTCGGAGCAACTCACTCTACTCGCACCGCTGTCATATCATACCGGCGTTGATGGCATGAGTGTTTTATTTATACTCCTCACAGCCCTGTTAAGTATCATGGTCATGATCTATTGCAATATTATTCCACTTGAACGACCAAAGCATCTGCCTTTTACAATTTTAATTATTGAAGCCTGTCTGATGAGCTTATTTACCACTCTCGATCTGATGTGGTTTACACTGATATCTTTTATTGAGCTGTCTTTAATTGGTTATATGCTACGCCGCTGGGCCACTTCACCGGAACGCGATCTGGCTATAGCACGTTATCTGCAGTTCATGCTCTCCGGCCTTTTACTTCTTGCCATAGGCGTTTCAATGCTGGGCTGGAACTATACCCATGAAACAGGAAATCCCTGGACCTTTGACCTCATGCTGCTTAAAGACGTAGCTGTGGATGGAAGTATCCAGTCCATTATCTTTTTTCTACTATTCTATGGTCTTGGTATTCGCATCCCTATTTTTCCTCTACATGGCTGGCTGCCGCTTACGGCAGAGCATGGCACGGTCGCTATGGCTCTGGTTTTTCTACTGGGCTTAAAAGTGGGCATCTATGCTTTAATACGTTTTGTTTTACCGCTATTGCCGGAAGCAGTCATTCAATGGCATGAATATATTGTCACTTTTGCAGTAGCCGGTGTTTTTTATGCTGCAATCATGGCGATGATGCAGGCGAATCTGCGCAGACTACTTTCATTTGCAGTTGTCAGTCATACCAGCGTCCTTATTATCGGCTTGTTCAGCCTGAATCAAACTGCCTTTGAAGGAGCTATATTACTGTCAATTAATTTTGGTCTGGCAACCTCGGGGCTGTTATTTATGACAGGTTTTGTCTTCTGGCGCACAAATACAATGTTATTAAAAAAACTGGGCGGGCTGTTTGACCATATACCCTTTATCGGCATCACTTTTTTAATCTCCGGCCTCAGCATTGTGGGCATGCCCGGCACGCCTGGATTTGATGCCGCACATTTAATACTTGAAGCCTCAATTCATCGCTTTGGTGCACTAATTACTATCGCCGCTGCACTGGGTAACGTTGTGGCCGCAGGATTTTTACTCTGGGCTTTTCAAAGAGCATTTTTATCCCCAAAAATCGGCAGCTGGCATCAAAAGGCTATTGCCCCGGCATCACGCTCAGAAGAAGTCCTGGCAGCAATGATTATTATTACTTTATTAACCACTGGATTTTATACAGAACCATGGCTTGGCTTAATTGAAAATTCCATGCATGGGCTGGGTGAATTATACAGCCATCTTCATTAGGCTTATAAAAAACCTTGTAACTATTCAGTGTGTTTAGATTTTGCCTGAGTTCAAGGCATTTTTGCACGGAGAATGTGAGCATATAAGTATATGTGACCATTTGAGTACGAAAATAACGCAGAAATCAGGTAAAAGATGAATACACTGAGTAGTTACAAAACCTTTTACCTAACGTTATATAACATAAATACTTTAAGGATTTTCTGATGATTTCAGAAACAACTCTTGCAAACGCTGAGTCAGCAATAGGATTTCCTATTCTCAGTCTGTTATTAATTATATTGCCCATTGCATCTGCAATTATTTTATTAACATCTGATCATTTAAAGGCACGCTGGATTGCATTGCTGGCAAATATAATTACGTTGCTGCTCTCTCTGATACTTGTTTTTCAGTTTGATAAAACCAATGCAGGCTTCCAGTTTATTGAACGCCTGGCCTGGATCCCCAGCCTTAATATTGATTATATTGTTGGCATTGATGGTATATCAATCCTATTTTTACCACTAACAAGTTTATTATTTATAGGGATTATTATTGCTTCCTGGAATAGTATTCGAACCATGCCGCGTTTATTTTTTATTTTACTGCTGCTATTACAAACAGCAACGCTCGGCATTTTTATTTCACTCAATACTATTCTCTTTTTCTTGTTTTGGGAGCTGACTTTAATTCCCATTTATTTTCTGATTATTTATTGGGGAATAGGCCCAAACAGGCGCTATGCCGCAGTAAAATATACTATGGTTATGATGGCAGGCGGTATCCCTTTACTCTTTGGTTTTATTCTTGCGGCTTTTGAACATGCAAAAGCAGCTTCCAGTGAGCTGGTATTTGACTACATGACACTATTAAATAGTCCATTGCCTACAGAGCTTCAAACCACAATTTTCTTTTTACTCTTATTAGGCTTTGCATTTAAAGCCCCAATTTTCCCCTTACATACCTGGTTACCAGCCATTGCAATGGAAGGACCAGCCAGTATCGCAGCTATCATGACAGGGCTTAAGCTGGGTGCTTATGGTTTAATTCGCTTTACTATACCATTAGCACCTGACGCTGCTCAAAATTTTCATTGGTTGTTAGCCGGACTAGGAATTGTCGGTGTCTTATATGGAGCAGTTCTTGCAATCAGTCAGACAAACTTACGTAAAATGCTGGCTTTTTCCAGTGTCAGCCATGTAGGTCTGGTTATTTTAGGGATTGCATCGTTCTCAACCCAGGGGCTTCAGGGCGCTTTATTTCAGCTCTTTAATTTTACACTGGTCGCTGGTGGTCTGTTTATTCTTATTGGATTTTTACATCATCGTACTGGCTCAACTGAAATTTTAAGCTTGGGTGGTGTCGCAAAAACAATGCCTTTACTGGCCAGTTTTTTCTTTATCTTTGGCCTGGCAGGTTTAGGGGTACCGGGAACTAATGGCTTTATTGCTGAAAATTTAATTCTTATCAGTGTTCTTGAAACTCATACGGGTGCTGGAATTGCAGCTTTGATTGGAATAGTTCTGGCAGCAGCCTACTTCCTGACCATTTATCAACGTACATTTTTAGGGCCTGTTAAAAATGATGTGGTCGCTACAGCAATGGATTTACGCACACGGGAGTTATTGCTCAGCATCAGTTTTGGGGGACTCATTATTATATTTGGAATTTTTCCTGATATTATTCTTGATATAACCAGAGGTGCAAGCGCAAGCTGGATTGGTTCATTGAAATAGTATGAACTAATATTGAATGATTAGTTTTTAATTAAAAAAATTATTACTCAAGCTCTTCTACCAGGCGAAAGCCCTGCTCATTGCTAAAATAATTGGGGAAATTGTTATAGCGTACATAGGAACGTAAAATAGCGCTGAAAGAATTCCACCCTCCCCCTCTGACTGCAATGGTTTTTCCAATAAGGTCATTTTTATCCGCACAGTAACGTTCATCACCGGTATATTGACGGGTGTATGTCGAACAAGTCCATTCCCAGACATTACCAAAAAGATCATGAACACCATATTTATTAGCATCAAAACTACCAACTTCCATGGTTTGAGCACTTTCCCAGAAATAACGGCAATCATCACAATTTGCATCACCCAGACCTAACAAGTCATTAAATCCAAGCTGTTTTTTAAAACCTGTCCGGGCAACATATTCCCATTCAGCTTCAGTTGGCAAACGAAAAATTCTATTGGTTTTTTTACTGAGCCAGAGCGCATAGTCTTTAGCATTTTGTAGAGAAACATTTATAACTGGTCGATTACCACGGCCCCAGCCAAAGTCATCGGTTTTTTTTAGCCTGTTTGCTTTAGCAAAGGCATCATATTGAGAAAATGTGACTTCATATTTTCCAATAGCAAAGTCTTTTTTGATTTTAACTTTATGAGGAGGTTTCTGATCCGCTGAGCCATGATTACTACCCATAGTAAAGGAGCCTGCGGAGATCCGAATCATTTCGGGAACATTTGGAAGACGGGCTATTTTCTTTTTTTTCTTTGTCTTTTTTGGCTTTTGCTGAGCTAACTTTTTTTCTGTCTGTAATAATAAGCGCTTAGCATCAGCACTGTATTTACTATTATTGCTGACAGTTTCAGTATATAAGCTCAGGTTATGTTCTGACTTTTTATAATGACCATTATGAAAAAGTGTTTTTCCATAAAAATAATAAAAATCTCTGTGCAGGGAAACCTTCATTTTTAATAGTTGTCTGAATGCTTGTTCCGCTCTTGGATAATCACCCTGATTGTAAGCTGCAGATGCTTTTTTTAAATAATAATTGGCATCCTTTACAGCACCGTTTACCGTTGTAACGCAACTAAGAAAAATAACAAAAATGCAGATTAAATAATATTTCATATTTACATCATAGTCTATTTTTACATCATAGTTCAGTTTTCTTAAAAAGGTGAATTAAAGACTTTCTCAATAGAATTTTTATTTTGTGTTCCTGAAGGAGATTTTTTCTCCATCTTCCGAAAAAATGAATGGAATGATTTAATTGATTTAACCAGATAAGCCTGAACAGGTTCTTTGATACCTTTTAGTTTCAACGGCGGTGTCGGGATCACAGTGATGCGATCTTTTATCATTTTATAGGTAGCATGACTGATCAAAATACCATCATGTTTGGATAAATGCTCCAGGCGAGCAGCAATATTGACATTTTCTCCAATCAGGGTGAAGTCCCTTCTTGACTGGTGACTACCAATATCGCCTGAAATAACATGGCCGGAATGAATTCCAATACGCATATGAACATCCAGTCCCGTCATTTGTCTTAATTCCGGCAATGCTTTGAGCATTGCCGCTGCCGCACAGACTGAACGAAATGCACCCTCTTCCTGCAGATCAAATGAAGCAAAGATACCATCACCAATAAATTTTTCAATGGTGGCATCAAAGCGCATTAATTCTTCAACCATACGGTCAAAATAAGTATTTAGAAAAACTACCACGTCTCTTGAAGCCAGGCGGCTTGACATGTGAGTAAACTGAACAATATCCAGAAATAGTAAAGTCCTGAATTTGTCTTCTACAATAGGACCATTGACATTCATATTATTGCTGGAAATATGCGTTACGGTTGAGTCTGGTAAATATTGGCTCATTGCATTCTGATTATGTTTTAACCGAGTTTCAGCCAGCACTCGTTCCACTTCAGCAATCATTCTATCCGGTGAAAAAGGTTTGGTAATAAAAGCCTGGATGCCAATAGAACGTATTTTAACCTGATCGGCTTTAGAATCTTTACTGGTTTCTATGATAATCGGTAGATTTTCAAATCGGTTAGACTGACGAATACGGCTGCACAGTTCCAGACCATCAACATAGGGCATATCATAATCAGTGATCACAAGATCATATTGATTGATATTTAATTTTTCCCATGCAGACAGGCCATCTTCAGCAATATCAACTTGAAAACCCTGAATTTTCAATGAGTTTTTAAGCTGATAGCGCATCGTTGCAGAATCTTCTACTACTAAAATATGCTCAGGACGTCCCTGTGAATTCTTAGAATTCAATAAACGTTCAATTCGAGACAAAAGTTCAGGTACAACAACCTTACGGGTCGCAGAGTGATCAGATTTAATAATATAATCATCAGCACCTGCACTAAAACCACTTAAAATGGCTTTATCTGTTTGTTGTGAAGACAATAATAAAACTGGAGTTGATAACTTATCCTGCTGGCGGATAATCCTGCATAAAGTGATGCCATCCAGAATAGGCATTTCGACATCACTGACAATGACATCAATATTTGTACTGCGAATAATCTTTAACGCATGCTCACCATTATCAGCCTCAAAAACGTCATAACCTTCCTGTTCCAGAAAAGGTTTAATTAATCTGCGGCAGGTTTTACTGTCATCAACCAGTAAAAGTTTTATTTTTTGCTCAAATAAGGGGTTAATAACCTGGTTCAAGTCCTGGCGCGAAAACGGTAATTGTAAAAATTTATTGGCGCGATGGTCAATCGCATGCTCTCGATTGTGAGTATTTGATGAAATAAAAACCAGACGAGCCTGGCTGAGCGAGGGATGTGAGCGAATTCGATCACATACAGAGAGGCCATCCAGATTTGTTAACATGCCACGGATAAAAATCAATTCAGGATGACAATCAAGAATTTTCTGAAAATAATCATCTTCACTTGAGTGAATCGCTTTAATTTTAAAACGACTTCTGTCCAGCAAAGATGCGATCAAACCATCAATTGTTGATGAATCTGTTAACAAAACGGCATTTATTATATTATTATCCATGAAAAACTCATGCTGCCCTTAAATCTTACCATATCAATATAAAAACATTATTATTAACAATGATTTAATATTATCAGGCAAATTAAAAAATTATCTTTTTTACTACTTTGCAAGCCAATAAAATTAGTTTTTTCTTTTTTTACTATAAAAACAATCACTTTGTATATTAATATATTATAAAGTAAAAACAATAGTTTACTAACTAATATAGTGAATAATACTTAAAAACTCAATCATTTTATTAGAAGTGTGAGCTAATTCTATGGTTATTTCAAATAATGTGATAGATATATCTTTTTTTCCCCCCAGGCCATCTATGTTAAAATAAAACACTAAACCTAAAATACCAAGTTGAAACAACTCATTTATATTCAGCTTAATAAGTTATTTATGGTCAATTTTTGTTAGTTAGAGATATTAGAGTGACCGTCAATAGTAAACAGATCGATGTCAGAAGTCTTACCCCGGGGATGTACGTCTCAAAATTGGATGTACCCTGGATAAAAACATCTTATCCTATTGAAGGCTTTTACATTCAAGATCAGAAAGACATTCAGAAACTAGTCTCACTGTGTAAATTTGTCTATATTGATGTTGATCTAACTAAACTGCGTGTTGACATAAGCCAGCTGGAAACTATTTCTTCTGGCAGTAAAACAAAATTCAGCATACAACCCTCTTCAGATGAGCACGTAACTCACTCCAATACAACAGACGATCATGAGCAGACTCAAAAGAGAAAGCAGCTCAGGCGTAATAAAACTCTGTATATTGAGCGAACACCTTTTGAAAAAGAATTTAAAACAGCAAATAAGCTCTATGAAACCATTACCAAGAGTGCAGAAGAAGTATTAAAGCAGATAGCTGCAGACAATAATTTTGAAATAAAACAAGTTAAAGCAACCGCCAGTGCAATGGTTGACAGCATCATTCGTAATCCTGATGCCTTTTTATGGCTTTCCCGCCTTAAGGCCAAAGATACTCACACTCACAACCGCTCCATTCGAGCCACTATCTGGGCCATTGCCTTTGGCCGTCATTTGTCATTACCTAAAAACGAATTAACTGAATTATCTATAGCTGTTTTGCTGGCTAATATTGGTAAAGCTCATTTACCCCGGCAGTTATTGGAAAACTCAGATGAGTTGCAAGGTGCAGAGCGCTCTATTTATCGAAAACACATCAGTATTTCCGTAAGCTTATTAAAAAAAATGAGTCTGTTTTCCAGAAGAACTATTGAAACAGTAGCAGCACATTGTGAACGCTATGACGGCTCTGGTTACCCCAGAAAATTGAGACAAGACAAAATTTTTCTTCCGGCACAAATTGCAGGAATAGTCTATTACTACGAAAAGATCACAAACCAGCGTAATAGTGACCACTCTCTGGATGCAACTAAAGCAATGGCACATCTCTATCAGCTTAGGAATACTAAATTTCAGGCTGAATTGATTGAAGAATTCATCCAGTCAATAGGAATTTATCCAGCAGGCTCTCTGATTGAATTAAATTCAAAAGAAATTGCAGTCATAGTCGAACAAAATGAGCATCACAGACTCATGCCAAAAGTTATGATCCTCCGGGATGCACAGAAAAAAAGGTCAATATATTAAAAATTCTGGATCTGTCAACACTCCGCAGAGAGAAGGGCATCTGCCCTAAAATAATTGACAGCATCCCCCTGGGCTCCTACGGTATTGATTCAGATGAAATTATTAGCTGTATACACAAAGCCGATAAAAGCTGGATTATTAATAAGTTGTTTTCATAAACTATATGCTCAAAATAAAAAAAGCCCGTACAGTTTCCTGTTACGGGCTTTTTTACTATAAATAACTTCTATCCCCTTACAAAAGGGGAAACAGAACTTATTTAGCAGTTGGAGCAGCAGGTGCTACTGGCGCTTGAGCAGCCCATTGCTTCATTCTCTCTTCATAAGCTTGACGAGACGCTTGCATTTGAGCTTGCTGCTGCTGTTGCATTGCCTGCATACGCTTCTGATGAGCTTCCATCTGAGCTGTTTGTTGTGCAGTTGGTGCAGGAGCAGCCATTGGCATTGGTGCTTGCATCATAGGTGCTGGACGGCCATAAGCATTGCCACCATTTTGATAGTTATTGTCGCCATTGCCACGGAAGTTAGAGTTGTTATAACCATTGTAGTTGCTGTTACCATTTCCATAAGCTGAACCACGAGTGTTACCTTTACCACGGCCACGGCCACGAGCTTTGATAGTGATTTCAACATCACCGTCCATGTCTGCATCACCAGAACCATCGCCCCAACCATTACCATAACCATTACCATAGGCATTGTTGTTCATGTTGTTATAGCCATTGCCATTCCAGTTAGTGTTGCTGTTGCCATCACTCAATGGGCCCCATGAAGAAGCAGATACAGCCATAGACGCAGTTGTAGCAGCAATCGCTGCAGCAATTAATAATTTTTTCATTTTATACTCTCCAATATTTTATAAATAAACTAATTCGTTTGTGTTGCGCTTGTGTTGGTTATCATCAACGGATGACAAAATTTTATTGCTTTGTGAGCAATAGATTTCTTTGATCAAATGTACAGCGGATTGATAAAAGTAAAAATTTAATTACCCCTCAACCTCTATTTGCGTGTAATTATATAGAGATGTTTAAATATTAGCAAGCATTTATATAAGATATTACTAATATTAGTTTTTATAATATTAACTTCTGCTGTCTTGAGGATTCAGAGGATAAAATAACAGGATAGAAATAAAAAAAGCCCTGTAAAAATTACAGAGCTCTTTTTAAGAATAATGGTGGGCCGTCGGGGATTCGAACCCCGGACAAATGGATTAAAAGTCCACTGCTCTACCAACTGAGCTAACGGCCCTTCGGCTTATTTAGCCTTAAGGTACTTTCTGGAAGTGTTTTAAAATAGACAGCAATTTAATTGCCCGTCTCTTTAAGATGCGCATATTCTACCGTTTTTATTATTTATGGCAAGCTTTTTTGCAAATATTTTACAACTTTTTATAATTGTTTTAACAGACGCTTTGCTTGTCCCGCCTCAGTCGTATCCGGGTAATCAGTTAAAAGTTTATTTAAGGTTTGGCGAGCCCCTTTTTTATCACCCAGTTCATAGAAGCTATAGGCTTTTTTTAATCCAGCTTCCGCTTGTTTAGGACTCGTCGGATAGACATCAAGTAATAATTGATAATCACTAATCGCTTGTTTATAATTTTGCTGAGCATAGCTGGATTCAGCCACCCAATACTGAGCAATATGAGCATAGTTACCGCCAGGATATTTTTTAATCACCCCCGTAAATGACTCTCTGGCTTTGTTATATTGGCGCGCTCTGAGCTCGTCATAAGCTTTCTGGTAGAGGTTTTGCTCATCCATGCGCTGTTTTTTGGACATGGCTTGTTTTTTATAAACTGCAATGGGCTCTTTGGCTGCTTTGTTTTGTTCTGCAACCACCGGCACCTCTTCCCTCTCCGTCACACCATACTTTGTCTGTGCAATACTGGATTTATCAAGAACAACTGGCAACTCATTTTTGTCAGTGCCCGGGACTTCTTTTGAAGTGATAGCCTGCTTTGATGGTGATACACCCATCACTGCTTCTGAAACACCACTACCTTCCATCTGGCTTAAACGCCGGTTTAAATCAGTATAGAGCTCTTTTTGACGTTGCTTAATAAGACGCATCTCATTTGACTGCTCTTCCAGTAAACCACGCAATTGCTGATTTTCCTCCTGCAGTTGTTTCATTCGATACAAGAGTTCCAGCTGCTTCTGTGAACCCATTAAACGCTCTAGCCTATCCACCCGAACATCTAAAGGGCGTTTTTTGTAATTGTTTTCAGATTCAGCAAAAACAGGTGTGATCCAGACAGGCATTATTAATAATAGTGAGATCATCAGGAGCAAATAAGAACCGGAGCGGTTAAATTGTTGCTTTGCCCCCGTCTTATTCATTCTTTTAACACATGCAGGTACCCTGAGGCGAACAAGGGTGGAGGCTAAACTCGAAACAGACTGATGGAAACTTAATAAAATCATAAAGGGTCTCAATAAAACGGTGCGATGTTAATACAAAAGCTCAACACGGCGGTTTAATTGCCAGGCTGGCTCACTATGATCCAGTGCAACTGGATTTTCTTCACCATAACTTCTCACTTCAATTTGCTGTCCCTGAACGCCGGAAGCAGTTAAGAAATCAGCCACTGAGCGAGCTCTTCTTTCACCCAGTGACAAATTGTATTCACGGGTGCCACGCTCATCAGTATGCCCTTCAACAACCAGAGTCTTATCAGGATTGAGTGACAAGTATTCTGCATGTGCGTTTAAAGCCGACTGACCTTCAGGATTAATGGTAATGCTATCGTATTCAAAATAAATAGTACGCACGGTCAGAGGGCTATTGGGATCAGCCAAAGGATCACCACTATAGGATTGTCCATTCATCGATGTGCCATCAGTCATGCCAGTATCATTGTAACCACCAGTCTGGCCTTCATAACCTTCATCACCAGGTCTTAATTCACCATTAGCGCCACCCGTTCGATCTTCAACCGCAGCGTTATTTGCTGTGCCATCTGTATCCGTGGTTGAACAGGCGGCTAAAAATGTTAACGGCAGCATAATTAAAAAAACAGGGAGTTTTTTTACGATGTTGTTTTGCAAAAAAGAATTCGAGAAAATGCTCATAATATTTAATTCCTAAGATTATCGATGACGATAGGGTGACCAGGCAGGCTCTCTCACATCGCCGCTCAAAACACGTAAGCGCTGTGGAGAACTGCTGCCATCAACTGCAATTGCTTCAAGTATACCTCGACCACGCAATTCAGTTGCATATAAAACCATTTTACCATTGGGTGAAAAAGACGGCGATTCATCTAATTTAGAATGCGTCAATACTTGTAAATAACGCGTTGATAATTCTAAAATAGCGACACGAAAACTACCACGATTGCGGGTAATAAAAACTAATGACTGCCCATCCGGTGAAAAACTGCCACCCGCATTATAGTCGCCTTCATAAGTTAAACGCTTTGGTGTGCTGGCACGACCTTTCTGGCTAATAGCAACCTGGTAAATTTGCGGCTTACCTGCACGATCGGAAGTAAAAATTAAAGACTGGCCATCAGGCGCCCATGAAGGCTCTGTATCAATACCATAATGGTTAGTAATACGCTGTAAAACGCCACTGGCAGCGTACATCACATAAATTTCAGAATTGCCGTCTTTGGAAAGAGTCATGGCCAGTCGTTTGCCATCGGGAGACCAGACTGGGGCACTATTAATGCCTTTAAACTGGGCCATTATTTTTCGCTGACCTGACTGCAGCTCCTGTATATAAACTACCGAACGATTTTTCTCAAAGGAGACATAAGCCAGTCGTTTACCACTGGGCGACCATGCCGGTGACATAATCGGTTTTCTGGATTTGAGTATGATTTGCTCATCATAACCATCAGAATCTGCCACCGCCAGTGTATAAACTCGTTTTTTAGCATTCACATCATTATTAACCACAACATAGGCAATCAAAGTATCAAAAGCACCACGAGTATGGGTCAACTCCTGGAAAATTTTATCACTGATCTGATGGGCAACCCGGCGTAGATTCTTACGCTCAACCGTATATTGGTATTCAATACTGTTTCTGCCGGTAAAAATATCCAGCATTTTGAACTTTATATCATAGCGCCCCTGATCCACAGCAACAATTTGACCAATCACCAGGTTTTCTGCTCCAGTATTTTTCCAGCGAGGAAGGTTAATGGCTCCATCCATTGCTGGGCGTTCCGGCAACTGGTTGACACTCAGGGGTGAAAAAACACCACTGCGGGTCAGATCGGCAATGATGATTTGTGCAATATCAACAGGCGCCTTACCAGTTTGGGGCCATGAAAAAGGCACCACCGCAATGGGATCAGCACTTTGAAAACCACCACTAATATCAATTTCAAGTACCGCAAAAACCTGATTAACAAAAAACAGAAGGTAAAAAAAGACTAAAGGTAATAATGTAAATCGCACTTTTAATTTTATGGCTTGCATTTATCAACGTCCTGGCTCAAATCTTAATCTCATAACTTCAAATTGTTTAAAAATAACACTATCTGCAGGGACAGGCAATGGCGAAGCTCTCCTGACAGCCGTTTCAACTGAACGATCAAAAGAAGGATTACCACTGCTATCAACCACTTTAACTGAAACAACCTTACCACTGGGCAGTAAGACAATATCTATTTTACACTTTAGGTTAGAAGGTGCATCAAGCGGCTGGCGCCAGTTGCGCTCAATTTTTTGAGCAATCATGGCAACATGACGATTAACAATACCTTTACTCAGGCGTTTACGCTCAGCGATGACTCTTTCTTCCTGACGTTTGAGTTCTGCCTGGCGTTTTTCTTGTTCTGCTTTGCGCTTCTTTTCTGCTTCCTGAAACTTCTTTTCTTTAAGGAGTTGTTCTTTTAGACGCTGCTGCTCCAGTTCTTTTTGTTTTAGCTCTTCCTGATGCTTTTTCTGTTCTTTTTTTCGCTTCGCTTCGGCTGCTTTTTTCTCCGCTTCTTTACGTTTTTTTGTCTGTTCAGCTTTTTTCTTTTTGGCTGCAGCCGCCTTCTTACGTTTTACTTCTTCTGTTTTACGCAACTGCGCCTGTTTTTTCTTCTTTTCCTTTAGAGCCTCGGCTTTGCGCTGCTTTTCAATACGCTGGCGTTCAAGGCGACGTTCAGCTTGTTTATTCTGTTCTATTTTTTTTACTTCAGCCTCATAGGAATTAGCATCAACAGAGGTCACTTGAATAATATCACCCTGTTCCATAACAATTTTTTCTGGCCTATCCATTTGCCAGTTAATAAATAAAGCACCTAAAATCAGCACATGAAAGACCAGCGCTATGATAAAAGCAATGCGGTTTTCCTTAATCCAGTCAAACATCATTAGCAACCATCTTTAAAAACATTAGTTCGCCTGATTATTATCTATGGTTTTAGTCATAAGCCCGACATTGGGGATCCCAGCCTGACTCAATAAAGCCAGAACATCCATAATATAAAGGTATTGAACTGTTTTATCACCAGCAACTAAAATAGAAAGTTTGGGCTTTTCTAATAATTTATTTTGTATTTTTGCCACCAGTTCGTCACGAACTACAGAATGTTCTTTTCCCGTACCAAAGGTCAAATAAAATTGCCCCTGTGAATCAACTTTTACAATCACTGTTTCACTGGGCTTAGGATCCAGAGACTCGGTATCATTCGCCTGGGGCAATTCAACTTTCACTCCCTGAGTCAGCAGAGGGGTTGAAATCATAAAAATCACCAGTAACACCATCATGACATCAATATAGGGTACAACATTAATATCGGCCATGGGTTTGCGGCGCTTTCTGGCCATTAGTTGCGAACCTGACGGTTCAGCAGGTTCGAAAATTCTTCCATAAAGGCATCGTATTGTGCCTCTATTCGCTCAACACTATAGGAGAAACGATTGTATGCTATGACTGCCGGTATGGCAGCAAATAATCCCATTGCCGTAGCAATCAAAGCTTCAGCAATACCTGGCGCAACCATTGCCATAGTCGCCTGTTCAACCTGCCCCAGGGCACGAAATGAATTCATAATTCCCCAGACCGTGCCAAATAAACCCACATAGGGACTGGTTGAACCAACGGTTGCCAAAAATGGCAGACCCGCTTCTATTCGATCAACTTCCCGATTCATGGTCACACGCATCGCTCGTTGCGCACCTTCCAGCACTGCATCATTGTCAATTCCTGGCTGCTTATGCAGCTTAGCGTATTCTCGAAACCCAGACTCAAAAATACTGGCCATCCCATGGGCATCTTTTCTCTGTGCTAAGGCTTTGTATAAGTCCACCAGATCGGCTCCCGACCAGAAGCGGCGTTCAAATAAATTGGCTTCATCCCGCGCCTTTTTTAACACTATCCATTTTTGAAAAATCATAGTCCAGGAGATAATAGAAATCAGCAGGAGGCTTAGCAAAACCAGCTGAACCATCACACTGGCGCCGCTGACAAGGGAAAAAATTGACATATCTGTATGCATTAATAGTTATCCGGAAATATCAGTTTAATTAGAAAATTGTTCATAAATTGCTTTTGGCAAAGGCACCGGTCTTTTTGGCTCTACTCCCAAACTGACAATTTTTACCGAAGCCTGAGTTAAAATTTCTTCACTAGCTTCACCATCTTGTCTGACAATCAATTGCTCAAAAATGAGACTGGCACGGCTTAATTTCTGAATTTTGCTTTTGACTAGTAGAGCCTCATTAAACAGGGCCGGTTTTATATAGCTGATGGATAGAGAATGAACAACAAATAAAATACCATACTCTTTGACAATATCATCCTGTTCCAGATTCATTGATCTCAGCCACTCGGTTCTGGCTCGTTCCATAAAATTTAAATAGTTGGAATGATAAACCACTCCGCCGCTATCGGTGTCTTCATAGTAGACTCTAACAGGCCACAAAAACTCTTGATTATTCAATCATTCATCCATTTCTTACATCAAACTAGTAGAAAAACAGCACTAGTCTGAATTTACTGATTCATATAACTGACTATTCTAAGTGAATAAAGTTTCATCGGCAACGAGATAAAACCCATAGATGTTCATTATTGTGACAGGTTTGATTTTTATAGCAAAACCAATTCAGTATTCGAACTCAGCAAGTATACACCATCCGATATACGCCTGATTGCCAGGATAAAGCTTTAATTAGATCTTTCAAAGATGAATTAGTCTTCTCGTCCAATATGCAATTCATCTATTTTCTAATAATATAAATGGTTCTTTAAATTTTTTCATACTTATGCTGCTTAACGACCATAGCTGTAATTTGAAAATCAAGAGAAAAAGAAGGGGGGCGTTCGGACAAAATGCTGAGCCTGTCGATTGCACCCGACACTGGTCCGTCTAACTGGGGACGCTTCAGGTACGTCCATGTAACGCTTGCTGTCGCCATCCATGGCTCCAAACACCCCAGTTAGACGGACCAGTATCGTGCACACTCTTCTACCTCAGTTGTCCTCACTGGTGTTGTCCAAAAGCAAAGAAAAATCAAAAGCATAGGAGCCCATTTACTTGAGCTATTGTGCTGTTACTTCCCCCTTTTTCAAAGGGGGATTGAGGGGTTAGCTATTGCTCTGGCTTTTTCTTTGCTTTTGATTTCGGACACTCCCAGAGAGAATAAATGCCTTAAGAGACTGTGAGGGCAGCTAATGCAACAAACTGGGGTGTTTGGATCCATGGATGGCGACAGCAAGCGTTACATGGATGACCTTTGATAACTAAAAGCCTGCAGCGTCCCCAGGTTGTTGCATTAGCTGCCCTTGCAGTCGTTTTATACACACTTATTCGAACACCGCCACTTCTTTTTCTCTTGATTTCCAAACAATCAGCAAATTACTGCTTAGGTCGTTTTGTTGCTATTCATTATAAAAATAATCCGGTAAATTTGGATTAATTTCATCCATAAACTGTTTATTTCTAGTAATTGCGTGTTATCCAAAAGTGAAATATAAGGTGAAAACTTCATTCTTGAGCAATAACTAAAATTCAGTAATAATTAAACAAAGAATTCTTCTTAAGACCTTTAAAGAAAGAATATTTTTTACTGGATGCATATTGTCTTTTAATATAAGTATTTCATGCCTCTTGGCTCCGGATAATCAACGCTGTGAACTACCTCTGCAGACCAAAGTGTAAATAAGCCATATCGGTTGCCACCCGCCCCCTTGGAGTACGCATGATGTATCCCTGCTGAATTAAAAAAGGTTCCAGAACATCTTCTATAGTTCCCTTTTCTTCACTGATCGCTGCTGCCAGATTATCAACACCTACAGGGCCGCCATCAAATTTTTCAATAATGCTCAACATCAGTTTTCGATCCATCATATCAAAGCCCATGGGATCAACTTCCAGCATATTCAAAGCACGATCAGCAATATCAACATTGACCAGTCCATCGCCTTTAATTTCTGCATAATCCCGGACACGTCTCAACAGACGATTGGCAATACGGGGTGTACCTCTGGAGCGCTTAGCAATTTCACTGGCACCATGCGGGTCAATCTGTATAGCCATAATCTTTGCCGAACGGCTGACAATATGAGTCAAATCAGCAATCGAGTAAAATTCCAGTCTCTGCACAATGCCAAAACGATCACGTAGAGGTGAAGTCAATAAACCTGCCCTTGTGGTGGCACCAATCAGGGTAAAAGGCGGTAAGTCCAGCTTAATTGAGCGAGCAGCCGGTCCTTCACCAATCATAATATCCAGCTGATTATCTTCCATTGCAGGGTACAAAACTTCTTCAACCACGGCACTCAAGCGGTGAATTTCATCGATAAATAATACGTCACCTTCTTCCAGATTGGTCAGCAAAGCAGCGAGATCTCCAGGACGTTCGAGTACTGGTCCTGATGTCTGACGCAAATTAACGCCCATTTCGTTAGCAATAATATGTGATAGTGTGGTTTTCCCAAGGCCAGGGGGGCCAAAAATAAGCACATGATCCAATGCTTCATTGCGGTTTCTGGCTGCTGGAATAAAGATATCCATCTGCTCACACACTGAAGGCTGTCCGACATAATCCTTCAGGGTTTTAGGGCGGATAGAACGATCTAATTGATCTTCATTCGTTACTTCAACTCCTGAAATAATACGTTCATTTTCTAACATAAAAAACCTGACATAAAGAGCCTAACATAAGTTATCTGACGGTATTTTTTAAAGCTTGTTTAATTAAGGATTCACTGCTTTGATTCTGCTTATCTAATTTACTGATCATTTTACTGGCTTCAACAGGCTTATAGCCTAATGCAATAAGTGCACTGGTGGCTTCTTTTATAATATCCTGTCCAGGATTTAAATTATCTGATGCAGTCGTGCTTTTGTCCAGTCCTGCTTCAGATTCATCCTGCCAGTCATCCAGACGATCTTTCATTTCCACAATTAATCGCTGGGCAGTTTTCTTGCCAATGCCGGGTAATCGTACCAGACCTGTTTCGTCATTGTTTTTAACAACCTGAACAAATTCATCAGCACTAATGCCTGACAAAATGGTTAAGCCTAATTTCGGACCGACACCATTCACTTTAATCAGGCTTTTGAACAGCCGACGCTCTGATTCACTATAAAATCCATAGAGTAACTGGGCATCTTCACGGACCACCATATGAATGAGCAGCACAAGGGGTTTATCCAGCTCTGGTAAATTGTAAAAAGTACTCATGGGAGCCTGGACTTCGTAGCCGACTCCATGCACATCAATCATCAGAAAAGGGGCTTGTTTTTGTATCAGAATACCTGACAATCGTCCAATCATGGGAGCCTGTTTTAAGTTTGTATATTTGTATATTTAATAACTGATTTATATCTTAAAGCGTTTTTTCCGTCTGCCGCGAATTGATTTCAGCACTTCTGCAGGGTATCGCTCACTGGCTTTACTTTTTAGCTCGGTTATTGTTTTTCTTGTATTAGCATGACAAAGGGCAATAGCCAGTGCATCCGCAGCATCCGGCTGGGGTGTTTCATTTAAATTCAGTAATATTTTAATCATATGCTGAACTTGTGTTTTTGCTGCATGACCTTTACCGACAATGGCCTGCTTGACTTGATTGGCGCTGTATTCTGCAACCGGAATATCATCAACCATAACAGCACAAATAGCCGCACCTCGAGCCTGCCCTAATTTTAACGCTGAATCAGGGTTACGTGCCAGAAAAACATTTTCTATTGCCATTTCATCTGGAGACCACTGTTGTACGATCTGACGAATATCATTAAAAATTATTTTTAATCGGGGAGGTAAAGGGCCTCCGCCGGTTTTGATGGTGCCGCACTCTAAAAATCGAAGTCGGTTCCCTGCAGATTCTATGAGACCATAGCCGGTTTTCAATGAACCGGGATCAATACCTAATATAATTGTTGTATTGGGGGGGGTTAAGATGAGCGGCTTTCCTTATAATTAAAGCAAAACTTCAAAATCACTGAGCATTCAAGAAATGATGTGCTCCAGTGTACTGAGGAGGTGATTCATGAATACCCTCCTCGTTAAATCTAACCTTCGGCTAACTGTACCATTACCTCATCTGAAAACTCAGAATTTGAGTAAACATTCTGTACATCATCCAGATCTTCCAGCATATCCACCAGGCGCATAACTTTTTGTGCGTCTTCAAGCTCCAGCTCAACACTGGTTGCTGCTTTCATGGTCACTTCAGCCATTTCCGGATCAAAGCCTGCAGCAACCATGGCATCTTTAACATCCATAAAGTCATCCGATGATGTAGTGACATCAATGGAACCATCATCATTGGTTTCAACATCTTCTGCGCCAGCTTCCAGTGCAGCTTCCATGATGGCATCTTCATCACTGCCCACGGGATAACTCAGTATGCCGATTTTACTAAACAAATAGGATACCGAACCATCAGTACCCAGATTTCCACCAGACTTGGTGAAGGCATGACGCACTTCAGCAACCGTACGATTGCGGTTATCGGTCAGACAATCAACCATGACAGCAACACCATTTGGGCCATAACCTTCATAACGAATTTCATCAAAGTTTTCACCATCAGTATCGCCTGCACCACGTTTTACAGCACGTTCTACTGTATCACGAGTCATATTGGCACGTAATGATTTATCAATAATCGCTCGTAAGCGTGGATTAGCATCCGCATCACCACCGCCCAGACGGGCAGCTACGGTGATTTCACGAATGAGTTTGGTGAATAATTTTCCTCGTTTGGCATCCTGACCTTTTTTTCGGTGCTGGATATTTGCCCATTTACTATGACCTGCCATGAAAACCTCTTTTTTCTTTCTTCAATACTATGTCATTTAAAACTATATCATTTAAGACAGTATCATCTAAAACAATGTCATTAAATTCTATATCAATCGTGCTTTAACTTTCAGCTAATTTATCCGCTAAAACTTCACGCTTCTTAATGCCCAGCTCTTTCAATTGAGCAGGACTCACTTCTGACGGCGCTGATGTCAGCAAGCATGCTGCTGATTGTGTTTTTGGGAATGCCATGACTTCTCGAATTGAACTGGCACCGGTCATAAGCATCACCAGACGATCCAGACCAAAGGCAATACCTGCGTGTGGCGGACAGCCATATTTTAATGCATCCAGTAAGAAGCCAAATTTATCCTGCGCTTCTTCATCACCAATTCCCAGCAATTTAAAGACACTTTGCTGCATCGCCTGTTGGTGAATGCGAACTGAGCCGCCACCCAGTTCTGTGCCGTTAAGCACCATATCATAGGCTTTGGACAGACTTTTACCGGGATTATCCAGTAACTCCTGAGGATCATCACTACTGGGTGATGTGAATGGATGATGCAATGCAGTCCAACGTTTGCCACCTTCATCATATTCAAACATCGGGAAGTCAACCACCCAGAGAGGTTGCCAGCCATGTTTCACCAGATCTAAATCCTGAGCAACTTTAATACGTAAAGCTCCCAAAGCTTCGTTAACCACTTTTGTTTTATCAGCACCAAAGAAGATCAAGTCGCCATCTTGAGCACCAGTCCTTTCTATAATAGTAGTCAGAGATTCATCAGGAATAAATTTAACAATCGGTGACTGCAGGCCCTCACGACCAGCAGCAATCTCATTGACTTTTATGTAAGCTAATCCTCTGGCACCATAAATTGAAACATACTTAGTATATCCATCAATCTGTTTGCGGGTCAGAGCTGAACCATTGGGTACACGCAATGCTGTAACACGGCTATCAGGATCTTTTGCAGGACCAGAAAAGACTTTGAAATCAACATCGGTCAACACATCTGCAACTTCAACCAGCTCCAGCTCAATCCGTAAATCCGGCTTGTCACTGCCGTAACGATTCATTGCTTCTGCATAAGTCATGCGAGGAAATGGGTTCGGCAACTGCTGTTCTAACACTTTGGCAAAGATAGAGCGCATCATATCTTCCATCATAGTCATCAGCTGTTCTTCTTCCATGAAGGAAGTTTCGATATCAATCTGAGTAAATTCCGGCTGGCGATCGGCTCGTAAGTCTTCATCCCGGAAACAGCGAACCACCTGATAGTAGCGATCCATTCCTGACATCATCAGTAATTGTTTAAACAATTGAGGTGACTGAGGCAAAGCAAAAAACTCTCCCGGATGTGTTCGACTGGGCACCAGATAATCACGAGCACCTTCAGGAGTCGCCTTAGTCAAAATAGGAGTTTCAATATCAAGGAAATCATTATCATCAAGATAATTACGCAACATACGGGTGATCTGTGAACGCAGTCTCAAACGTTTTTGCATTTCAGGACGACGTAGATCGATATAACGGTAACGTAGACGGTGTTCTTCAGAAACATCGTCGTCATCGAGTTGAAATGGAGGGGTTTCTGAAGCATTCAAAACGCTCAGTTCCAGAGCCAGCACCTCAACTTGCCCGGTAGTCATTTCCGGGTTTTCTGTTCCCTGAGGACGTTGACGAACCTTGCCTTTAACCTGAATAACAAATTCATTACGAATCTTTTCAGCCAGCATAAACATTTCAGGAATGTCAGGATCAAAAACAATTTGTGAAATGCCTTTACAGTCTCTCAAATCGACAAAAATAACACCGCCATGATCACGGCGACGATGCACCCAACCGCTGAGAAGAACTTCTTGATCAATGTTTTCTTGTGTTAAGTGACCGCAATAATGGCTTCGCATACCCTGTTTCCTGATTATAATTCACGTTTATCTATATAAAACCGATAATTTTAAGCTTTGTTTGCTCAGACTACAAGGGATAAGTTACTTTGAAGCGCAACCACCGCCACCGCCGCCACAAGAGCTGTCGGAACTGCTACTTTTTTTACTATTTTTAAAGTCGGTTTCATACCAGCCATTGCCTTTGAGACGAAAACCTACCGCAGAAATCAGTTTTTTTAACTTCGACTCTTTACAAACCGGGCAATCTTTCATTGGATCATCTGACATTTTTTGTATCAATTCCATCTCATGACCGCAACCATTACAGCGGTATTCATAAATTGGCATATTATTTTCCTAAGTTTGGTCTTTAATTGTAATTGCAGTCTAAGATTGGGATGAATGGGATAAATCTCAAGCTCACTCTCTCTGGGATAAAACTCATGAAAAACGTAGGATTTATCAATGAAGAAAATTAGGAGCTTATCTAAGAATAAAGAGCTTACTGAGAAAAATCCATTTTAGATACATTTTTCCTAGGATCCTCTTTTAGCTCTCAGTTGCTCAGATTGCAGGCGCATGATGTGTTTAATAATTTGATCAACTTCAGTATCTGATATCTCAACAAAGCCAACAGAAATTCGATAGGGAAAATCACCATTTGTTTCATTGGAAACCTGAATCACTCGCCCTGTCAGATGCAGACAGAGCAAGTCAGTGGACAGGATCATATCCATGGCAATCAAGGTGCCCTGTTTGAGTTTTTCATCTGAGCCAAATGCCAGTCCCCCTGCACCAAGATTAATCTGCCGCTGAGGTTCTAAATCAGACCCATTGTCTTTAAACAAATACATTTGAGCCAGCAACTCTATTTTATTATCCAGCCCCTTCAGATAAGTGGCTATATCGGCTGAGTGGTCACTGATACGACCCAGAGCAACGCTCATTTGTTGATTCATTTGACCAAATAATTCAATCATTTCAAAAGCAGTCGAAATGTTTTTATTCACGTCAGCTGGCTCTTTATTGAGCTCTTTTTTTAGCTCTTTTTTTAGCTCTTTTTTTAGCTCTTTTTTTAAGACGTGATAAGAAAAAATAGCACTATCATCAATCCGATAATACTGCCGACGCTCATCTGTTTGAACATTTGAATTCATACTATCCCTTAAAATTGAATAAAACTTGGTGTCTCTTGCTCAGGAACACTGGTATTATTTGTATTTGCTCTATTTGAGTCTGCCTTATTTTGAACACCTGATGGTTTTTTATTTATGTTCTTGTCTGTACGGTTAGTCTTTCCATCAGACACGCCTGGCTCTTCATCAGGAGTAATTCCCAAGTCTGCTTTACCTTGTGAAATAATAATTTCAACTCGGCGGTTTTGTGCCCTGCTTTCAGGTGTTTCATTACCAACCAATGGTCTGGCATCAGCAAAGCCCTGAATACTGAAGCGGGATTTTTCCAGGCGATCGTCTAATAGTAACTCATGAGTCACCGCCACCGCACGAGCCGACGACAAAGCCCAGTTTGAACGAAATTGAGCCGTACTGATAGGAATATCATCGGTGTGGCCTGCAACAATAATATTACCCTGGGTACTGCTTAATTCTTCAGCAATAATTTCAAGAATCTCAATAAAGTCGTCCGTGAGTCTGGCTGAACCTGCTGAAAAAGAACCCTTGTCACGGATGCGAATAATAATACTATCATCCTTCGCTTCCACATCAATCATCTCGGCTTCAATTTCCTGTTTCAGGGCAGCACTTAATGCATCGGCTTTTTCTTTGATTTTATTTTCCTGCATCTGATCCATTTTCTGCTGCAGTTCACTTAATTCCTGTTCAATTTCAGCAATTTCGGCTTCAACTTTACTCAGCTGTTTTTTCAAACCTTCTGCTTCTGCCACCGCTTCAGACATATTCTCCATTTTGTCTTTGAGCTCTTTGCTTTCATCCTGTAATTGCTCAAGTTTATTAATGAGCTTAAGTTCCTGCTGTGTGTCATCACTGGTAACTTGTTTGACTTCATTAATAACAGTGGGCTGTGGGGGGGAAGGACTAAATTCTTTGGCAACAATATTTACCCCTTTGGGAATTTCCACCGCTTTAATATCACGCTGCACACCAAAGGCCACTTTAAGGGAACCGGCAATTTGTTTGAATTTCTGCACATCCATTTCTGCAAAGGAAAGCAATAGTACAAAGAAGCACATCAGAAGAGACATAAGATCAGCAAATGTTAGAACCCAGGCAGGAATGCCTGCCGGGCATTTGCAGGGCTTCTCATCATCCATCCAGAAGCAGCCTTATATTTAAAATCAGATAATCATTTGTCATAAATTTATTGGCTAAGGGCTCTTATTCAGCAACAGCACGTTGACCTTCAGGTAAATAGGTTTGTAGCATTTCCCCCATGACTTTGGGATTAATACCTTCCTGGATAGCACCAATAATTTCAAGGATTAGTGTTCGACTCAGGCGTTGCTGATCCATCACAAAGGTTAACTTGTCCGCAAGGGGGATACAGACGGCATTTGCTAAGACAGCCCCATAAAGAGTGGTTAATAATGCAACCGCCATTGAAGGGCCGATGGTTTTTGGATCATCCATATTTGCCAGCATACCCACCAGACCAATGAGCGTACCAATCATACCCATTGCCGGGCCCATATCAGCCAGTTTCATCAAAAATTTTTGACCCAGTTCATGTCGTTCTACGGCAAGATTGATATCTTTAGATAACATTCGTTGTACAAAATCCGGTTCATGTCCATCGACACACAGGCTAATGCCTTTTTGCAGGAATTCATTCGGAATTTCCTGACCTTCAAGACCCAGAATACCTTCTTTTCTGGCAATAGTGGCTAGTTCAACACCTTTTTCAATCAGTTCATTAGAGCTTACAGGTTTATTTAAAATTGCTTTTAAGACTACTTTAAATGAACTAATGGTCGTCCCCAAAGGAAACATGGCCACTACTGCGAATGAAGCACCACCAAAAACCACCAGCATTGACGGCACATTAATAAATAAAATAATGCCACCACTGAGAACCATTGCCACCGCAATAATGGCTAGTGCTCCAATAATTCCAATGATCGTTGCTATATCCACTCAATAACTACCTTTCTAATGCATCAATAAATGTTTTGTTTTAGTATATGACTATTCTTTTGACGAATTTTTTAACTGGTGTCTCGAACACTAGTTAAAAGAATAGCCAAAATTCCAGAAATAACAACAGCAATCCATTATTTTCCTTAACTTTAAAACAGATTATATGTCAAAACAAAAATCAATACTAATTACTGGCTGTTCTTCAGGAATCGGTCTGTGCTGTGCTCATGAACTCAAGCAACGCGGTTACCGGGTATTTGCTACTGCACGCAAAGCAGAGGATGTTGTCCGGCTTCAAGAACAGGGACTTGAAAGTCTGCAGCTTGATCTGGCCAGCAGTGAATCTATTCACCAGGCAGTTGATACAATTTTAGAACTGACTCAGGGTCAATTGTATGCATTATTTAATAATGCGGCTTATGGTCAGCCCGGTGCCGTAGAAGACTTACAACGTCATGTTTTAAAAGAGCAATTTGAAAGCAATGTCTTTGGCACTCAGGAGTTAACCAATCGTATTATTCCTGTTATGCGTCAACAGGGTTATGGCAGGATCATTTATAATGGTTCCGTACTGGGCATTATCTCTTTGCCTTTTCGAGGTGCTTATAATGCCTCTAAATATGCCCTTGAAGGTTTGGCAGACACTCTTAGATTAGAATTATATGGCAGCGGCATTGAAGTCTCAATCATTGAACCTGGCCCCATCACCAGTGCTTTTCGCAAGAATGCTTTTGTAAAATATCAGGAAAATATTAATAAAGAGAGCAGTTTTTTTAAAAGCAGCTATGAAGGTATGGAGGCGCGCTTACAAAAAAAAGAGCCAGCCGTACCGTTTACCTTACCTCCGGAAGCCGTTTATAAAAAGCTGGAACATGCCCTGGAAAGTGCCCATCCCAGAGCACATTATTATGTCACCTTTCCAACTCACCTGTTTGGCACATTGAAACGCTTATTGCCTGCAAAGGGGTTGGATTGGGTACTGCGTAAAGTTTCTAAGGAAGAGAATTGAAAAAAATCTGAAGTTGTTAGTCCTAAATCAAAAAGATCTAAGACTTACAACTTATAACTTATAACTTCTTTTTAAAACTCATTCGTCCCTGTGAATCATCAGCAATAACATCAACTTCAATCCGATCACCAGCAACAAACTTGCCTGCCAGGATCTCCTGAGCCAACGGGCTCTCTAATAATTGCTGTATTGCTCGTTTAAGAGGTCTGGCCCCGTAAACGGGATCAAAACCTGCATCGCTGATTTGATTCATTGCCTCTGTTGACAAAATCAGATCCAATTCTCGATCAATTAAACGAGTACGCAGATCCTGCATCTGAATTTCAGCAATTTTATGAATCGCTTCTCTCCCCAATGGATGGAAAACCACGACATCATCAACGCGGTTAATAAACTCCGGACGAAAATGTTGTGACACAACATCCATCACTTCAGACTTCATTAACTGGTACTCAGCCTCTGCTTCTTCATGTGACTGTGATCCTTTTCGGTTCGAAGAGAGCACGCTTAACTCCTGGATTCGCTGAGAACCCAGATTAGAAGTCATAATAATCACCGTATTGCGAAAATCAACGGTACGTCCCTGACCATCGGTTAAGCGTCCATCATCCAGTACTTGCAGAAGAATATTAAAGACATCGGGATGTGCTTTTTCCACCTCATCAAGCAAAATTACAGAATAGGGCTTACGTCGAACTGCTTCAGTCAGATAACCACCCTCTTCATAACCCACATAACCTGGGGGCGCTCCAATTAAACGGGCAACAGCATGTTTTTCCATAAATTCTGACATGTCCAGACGTACCATGGCTTCATCAGTATCAAATAAGAAATTGGCCAGTGCTTTGGTCAATTCAGTTTTACCAACCCCAGTTGGCCCCAAAAATAAAAACGAACCATTGGGGCGTCGCGGATCAGATAAACCAGCACGGGAGCGGCGTATGGCATTGGATACCGCTGTCACGGCTTCACTCTGACCAACTACACGGGCATGTAACTGCTCTTCAAGGCGCAGTAGCTTATCATTTTCACCTTCCAGCATTTTAGCAACAGGAATGCCGGTCCATTTTGCCACAACTTCAGCCACTTCTTCTTCTGTGACTCGATTACGCAATAACTTAGGCTGCTCCTCCATACCAATCATTTCAGCCTGAGAGGCCATATCCAGTTGTTTTTCCAACTCTGGGATCCGACCATACTGCAATTCTGACATACGCCCTAAATCACCTGCTCGCTGAGCTGTTTCCAGATCTTTCCTTGCCTGATCCAAAGATTCCTTAATGTGCTGAGTCCCCTGTACAGCAGCCTTTTCAGATTTCCAGATTTCTTCCAGCTCAGAGTATTCCAACTCCAGTTCAGCGATATCATCCTGTAAAATCGTCAGGCGTTTTTTAGACGCTGGATCAGACTCCTTGCCTAATGCTTCACGCTCAATTTTAAGCTGAATAATACGGCGTTCCAGTTTATCCATTTTTTCAGGTTTAGAATCAATTTCCATACGAATTCGACTACCGGCCTCATCAATCAAATCAATGGCTTTATCAGGCAGTTTACGCTCAGAGATATATCGATGTGACAGGATGGCAGCAGAAACAATGGCTGGATCGGTAATATCAACCCCATGATGCAGTTCATATTTTTCTTTAAGACCTCGCAAAATTGCAATAGTGTCTTCCACCGTAGGCTCTTCCACCAGCACTTTTTGAAAACGACGTTCCAGAGCCGCATCTTTTTCCAGATATTCCCGATATTCATCCAAAGTCGTAGCACCCACACAATGCAGTTCACCACGGGCCAGGGCTGGCTTAAGCATATTACCAGCATCCATAGAGCCTTCCGCTTTACCGGCTCCCACCATGGTGTGCAGTTCATCAATAAACAGAATGACACTGCCTTCCTGTTTTGACAGATCGCTCAATACGGCTTTCAGACGTTCTTCAAATTCACCACGGAATTTTGCACCAGCAATAAGAGATCCCATGTCCAGAGACAGGATACGTTTATGTTTTAAGCCTTCAGGAACTTCACCATTAATAATGCGTTGTGCCAGGCCTTCAATAATAGCGGTTTTACCCACACCGGGTTCACCAATGAGTACAGGATTATTTTTTGTGCGGCGCTGCAGGACTTGAATAGTGCGACGAATTTCATCATCACGTCCAATTACTGGATCCAGTTTCCCTTGCTCAGCTCTTTCAGTGAGGTCAATAGTATATTTTTCTAAAGCCTGACGCTGTTCTTCTGCATTGGGATCATCCACCGTCTGACCGCCGCGCATTCTATCAATGGCTTTTTCAATATTCGCTTTACTGGCCCCAAGTTCAGTCAAAATATTACCTAACTGACCTTTGTCATCAGTTGCAGCTAATATATAAAGCTCACTGGAAACGAATTGATCTTTGCGCTGCTGAGACAGTTTATCCGTCATATTAAGCAGGCGAGTTAGTTCAGGTGACACTTGAACATCACCGGCAAAGCCATCAATACTGGCCATCTGATCCAGTACCTGAGCCAGGCGTGAGCGTAATAAATTAATATTCACATTTGACTGGGTCAGCAAATGCCTTGCTGTACCATTGTCCTGATCCAGCAATGCGACCATGACATGAATTGATTCAATAAACTGGTGATCTCGACCAATTGCCAGGCTTTGAGCATCAGCAATTGCCTGCTGGAATTTACTGGTTAGTTTATCCATTCTCATTCAATAGTACCTCTTGAAAGTTTTTTTAGTTTTCTGGTATAATAAGGGGTCGTAGTCAAATAACCTTAGCTCATGTTTCTTGTTAGCTTGATTTCCTTGTGCTATTTGATTCCGACTCCGGGTGGCAAATTCTTTATATACTCAGTAAATATGGCCTGTGGATAACTTTTTCAAGTTCTTTTGATTAATCAGTTAAACAATATTGTTTCTTTTTATTATTCATGCAGTTAAGTTGTGGATAAGTTTTAACCAGAAGAGGCTATGAAAGCTCATATAACAATGTATTTTACCCTTTGTTTTACTTATATTTTTTACGTTTAAAGAGATCTGTGCGCCGACTCACAAGGCGATCCAGGAATAACAGTCCATCAAGATGATCCAGCTCATGCTGAACTGCACGAGCTTCATAAGCTTCACATTCATAATCACAGAGTTCACCCTGTGCATTGCATGCCTGCAGGGTAATTTTCTCCGCACGGATCACATTACCGGTATAATCCGGAACAGACATACAGCCTTCCCGACCCACTTTCATACCTTCCCATGTTTTTATTTCCGGGTTAATTAGGATCATACAGCCATTGTGCTTGATTTTAGGCTTAGATGAGACATCAACGATGGCAATTCGGCTAAAATATCCCACTTGTGCAGCAGCAATACCCACACCACCCGGGCCTGCTCTCATGGTTTCTTCCAGGTTAGCCAAAAAAGTAGATAACTCTTCATCGAAGGATTCAACTGGTTGTGAAATTTGTTTTAAAGCTTCATCGGGGTATTTTAAAATATCCAATACAGTCATGGTGATTCCATCATCCTATCATTACATCAATAGGGGTCACATCAACATGGACACCATTTATTTTTATCTGTTCCATGGCTCGTTCCAAAGCCTCAGAACCATGTACTGCAAGCCCTTCAATATGCATGATATAGATAGGATTAGCTTCATCACCGGCAACGTCAGATTCAAGATCCATAATATTAAATCCGGCATCCAGCAAACCGCTGGTCGCTTTAGCCACAATCCCAGGACGATCGGCGCCATAAACAGTGATCCTGGTATCTGGGATCTCATGCTGGTGTAAGCTGGCTTCAATACTTTGAAAAGAGCTGCTCAGCTGCATTTCTTTTACCACGGGTTCAATGCTTTGATTGAGTTGTTCAACAGACTGTTCGCTTTTTACCATGAGCATAATTGTAAAATTCCCCCCCAGACGCATCATTGAAGCTTCACCCAGTTGCGAGCCAGCTTCAAATAAAGCCGTCGTTATTTTAGCCACAATACCCGGTTTATCCTGCCCCACCAGAGTCAGCATTTTCCATTCACTCATTTTCTTTCCTTCTATTAATAAAATATCATTCAAACCATATCAGGCTGGCCATACGCCCTGTTTTTCCATCACGCCGGTAAGAATAAAATTGTTCTTTTTGTTTATAAGTGCAGAAAACTCCGCCAGAAAAATTTTCAATGCCAATATATGATAATCGTATTCTGGCCAACTGATAAATGTCGGCCAGCCACTTCTTCTGGATCAAGAGTTTTTGGATCAAGCGTTTTTGAACAACCAGTTTTTCCTGTTGATAGCTTGATGGAAGAAAACATTTTGAGATTGCCTCTTTATTTGAAGATTTATCCAGAAAGGCTAGTCTTACCTCATCACCCACTTCAAACATTTCAGGACCAATAGCAGGCCCCAGCCACACCAACAGATCTTCAGGCTGACACTGGCTGGCTTTTAATAATTGACAGACACCCTGTTCAAGTATGCCATTAAGCAAACCTCTCCAGCCAGCATGTATTGCAGCAACGCCATTACCCTGCCGATTAGTAATTAAAACCGGCAGGCAGTCTGCTGTCATAATCACTGAAACCACATTGCGCTGGGTAGTATAGCTGCCATCAGCATCTTTTCCTATGGCTGAGGTACAGGCATTAACGACAACATTACTATGAACCTGATTAAGCCAAATCGGCTCTGATGGGAGGTATTCAACTAATTTCTGACGGTTTTGTTGGACATGGAGAAGATTATCACCAACATGCTCAGCAAGATTGAAACTATCATAAGGTATCTTACTATAGCCGCCCTGCCGGGTGGTAACCAATGATTTAATGTTTTCGGGTACATCCCATTCTGGAATAATAATCTGTTCTTTTAACATCTGTTTACCAAACAAGAAGGCTCCGAATTCATCAAACTTTGGATTCATTGTAATATGTACAATCTTCTCTGCCGGGAGCATGGGCAGCCCACCCATGCTCCCGGAAAAATTATAACTTTTTTTCCGTATATCCTTTAAGCAAGCGTTTCAGTTCCTGCATATCTTCCGGTATCTCAACTTCCCACTCAACCCACTCCCCGGTCTCCGGATGTTTGAGTCCCAGACGCCGCGCATGCAGTGCCTGACGTTTAAAAAAATTTAAAAATTGTTTTAAAGAATCATCACTATCAGGCGGCAGCCTGAGACGTCCGCCATAAGCAGGATCACCCACAACCGGGAAGTTGATATAGGAAAGATGAACACGGATCTGGTGGGTCCGACCGGTTTCTAATTTGACCTGTAAGCAGGTATAACCCCGATAACGTTCTTTAATACGATAGTGGGTGATGGCTTCTTTTCCGTTATTTGGATTTTTCATCACTGCCATTTTGACCCGGTGCACAGGATGACGGCCAATAGCCTCATCCACTGTACCGCCGCTGATCATTTCGCCCTGAACAATGGTTTCATATTCCCGTTCAAAAGCTCGGTTCTGCAGCTGGTTCACCAGGTGAGTTTGAGCCTGCAGTGTTTTAGCAACCACTAATATTCCAGAAGTATCTTTATCAAGACGGTGCACGATACCGGCTCTGGGTACATTGATCAATTCAGGGCAGTGATACAGCAAGGCGTTGAGCAAGGTTCCGTTATAATTACCTACTGCTGGATGAACCACCAGACCAATGGGTTTATTTATAACAAGAATAGTTTCATCTTCAAAAACAATATCCAGGGGTATTTTTTCTGCCTGCCACTCTCCCTGCTGCTCCTGTTCTATGGTCACCTGCAAGGTTTCACCACCCGAGACTTTTGTCTTAGATTTACAAGATTCACCATTTAACAGAATATTACCCTTTTTTATCCACTGTTGCAGGCGTGAACGAGAATATTCCGGCAGCAGTTGTGCCACAGCCTGATCCAGTCGTTGACCAAATGCCGTCATGGGTATTTCAAATTCTTTTTGCTCAATTTTTTGAGTCTTTTCTTCTAATTTCATCTGCATAAGTATAACCTATTTCTTAATGATATTTAGCTATAAAACCAGTATACTAGCTCGTTAGTCATTAATTAATTATCGGGAATTGTTCAGACTCATGCCTCAAGTTCTTTTTCAAACTCTTTCGCTCCATCAGAGTCGCCAGTTTCGTCTGATTCTATTGGTTATATTCATCAGTTTATTTACCAGTGGCTGTTCAACAATTAAGTCCTGGTTTCCAGAAGAAGTTGATAAAACCAAGAGCTGGTCTGCCAGTAAATTATACGCTGAAGCCAAGGCAAACCTTGCAGAAGGTGAGTATAAATCAGCCATTGAGCTCTATGAGAAACTAGAAGCACGGTATCCTCACGGGGCCTATGCCCAGCAAGCCCAGCTGGAAACAGCCTATGCCTATTATAAATTTAGTGAGCCTGAGTCCGCCATTGCCGCTGCCGATCGTTTTATTAAATTACACCCTCGGCATGGCAATGTTGATTATGCCTATTACTTACGTGGCCTTATTGTCTTTCCTGCCCGGAAAAGTATTTTTGAATTCATATTTCCCCAAGATGAATCCAAGCGCGACCCCAATTCATCCCTTGAGTCATTTAATTATTTCAGTGAGTTGATCAGAAAATATCCTAATAGTAAATATACAAAAGATGCGCTGATGCGCATGCGCTATCTGAGAAATAAAGTGGCCAAGCATGAATTACATGTGGCTAAATATTATATGGAGAGAGGAGCGTACATTGCGGCGGTTGATCGGGCATCTTATGTTGTTGAACACTATCAGCAAACCCCTGCAATCAGTGAATCTTTACTGATTATGATTAGTGCCTATCAGAAACTTGATCAACCTCGACTGGCACAGGATGCGCAACGGGTTTATAACCTCAATGCACATAAATTTCATGAAAGTGTTTTTTATGAAGAGGAAGGTGTTATCCCCGGAATTCCTGATTGGATGAAACCTCAGGAATAAATTTTAAGATAATTCCTGTACAAAGCCTCTAAGGGAGAGAGGCTTATTTTTGATTGCTTAGATTGCATCTCTGTCTGTTTCGCCAGTACGGATACGAATGACTTTTTCTATTGATGAAACAAAAATTTTACCATCTCCGATTTTTCCTGTTCTGGCAGCTTCCGTAATAACTTCAATAGAGCGTTCCAGCATATCTTCCTGGATAACAATTTCTAACTTAACTTTTGGCAGAAAATCAATAACGTATTCTGCGCCGCGATAAAGCTCAGTATGCCCTTTTTGGCGACCAAACCCTTTGACTTCTGTAGAGGTCATGCCTGTCACTCCAATTTCTGAGAGTGCTTCACGGACATCATCTAATTTAAATGGCTTGATAATCGCTTCAATTTTTTTCATTTGCATATTTCCTTATGGAAGTCCTGAAAAACTATCTGAAAATAGAGTTCCAGCAACTGCCCAGTGTCAAGATAATTAATTTCAGTATATTACATCAAATTAAAAGACTTGGGTAGGGAGATTTTTTAATACATTGCGAGTGGTAAGTATCTACTCATCAGTGTAAAATTTATATTCAATAAGTGTAACTACTCAGCATATTCATCTTTTACCCGATTTCTGCGTTATTTTCGTACTCAAATGGTCACATATACTTATATGCTCACATTTTCCGTGCGAAAATGCCTTGAACTCAGGCAAAATCTAAACATGCTGAATAGTTACCAATAAGTTAAAGCGGAGAATACTCTCTTGGATGCACAAACTATTATTAATGAAATGCGGGTTCTGCCTGAAATTGATCCTGACTTTGAAATTCAAAGACGAGTCAGCTTTATTCAAACACAACTGAAACAGTCCGGGCTAAAGAATCTGATCCTGGGAATTAGTGGTGGTATTGATTCAACCACCTGTGGTCGACTGGCGCAACTTGCAGTAGAGCAACTCAATACCCAGCAAACAACAACTGTTTATCAGTTTATTGCCATCCGATTACCCTATGGTGTGCAGGCTGATGAAGAGGATGCACAAACCTCTCTGGGCTTTATTAAACCCAGTAAGAGTTTATCCGTAAATGTTAAACCCGGAACAGATGAGATTCATCAGGAATCCTTGAGTGCGCTAAAAGAACAGAACTTACTCACGCAACCTGAATATGCCATCGATTTTGCAAAAGGAAATGTTAAAGCCAGAACCCGAATGATCATCCAGTTTGAAATAGCTGGGATCCTAGGCGGACTAGTCATTGGTACTGATCATTCAGCAGAGAATGTTACAGGTTTCTATACTAAATATGGTGATGGCGCCTGTGATCTGGCTCCACTATTTGGCCTGAACAAACGTCAGATAAGACAAATAGCCAAAACACTGGGTGCGCCACAGCAATTAATTAATAAAACTCCCACAGCCGATCTGGAGTGCCATGCCCCTTCTAAAGCGGATGAATTAGCATTAGGCATTAAATACGATCAGATTGATGATTTTCTTGAGGGCAGAAAGGTTGATGACAATATAAAGGAAAAATTAATTAAGATTTATGTGAGTACAGAGCACAAGCGTCAGCCTATCCCGACAATTTATGGAAAAGAAAGTCTCTAGTCATTTGTCGGCGGCCAAAAGCTTTATGAGCCTGCTTTTAGACAACAGACAATTGACCACCGACGACAAACATTCTTTTACTTCATCACAGACAGCATGACCTTGCCCATTTCTGCTGGTGAACGGGTAATACTGACTCCTGCAGCTTCAAGGGCAATAAATTTTTCTTCTGCGGTGCCCTTACCTCCAGCAATAATGGCTCCGGCATGTCCCATGCGCTTGCCTTTGGGTGCAGTAACACCAGCAATATAAGCAACAACGGGTTTACTGACGTTATTTTTGATAAATTCAGCGGCTTCTTCTTCTGCAGTGCCACCGATCTCACCAACCATAATAATACCTTCTGTCTGAGGATCTTGTTCAAACAACTCCAGACAATCAATGAAATTCATACCATGAATAGGATCACCACCAATACCAATACAGGTACTTTGACCCAGACCGGTAATTGTGGTCTGATGCACTGCTTCATAAGTAAGAGTACCTGAGCGGGATACGATACCAATTTTGCCTTTAAGGTGTATATTGCCAGGCATAATGCCAATCTTACATTCACCCGGGGTGATCAATCCTGGACAGTTAGGACCAATAAGGCGGACATTATCAGGCAGACTGGCTTTCACTTTAAGCATATCCAGTACTGGTATGCCTTCAGAGATACAGGCAATTATTTTAATACCGGCATTGGCCGCTTCCATAATCGCATCTGCGGCAAAAGCTGCGGGGACATATATCATAGTTGCTTCTGCACCAGTTTGTGCCACAGCATCTTTAACGGTATTAAAAACCGGTCTGTCCAGATGCGTTTGTCCGCCCTTGCCCGGTGTTACACCGCCGACAATATTTGTCCCATAGGCAATAGCCTGCTCGGAATGGAAAGTGCCCTGTTGCCCGGTAAATCCCTGACAAATGACTTTAGTGTCTTTATTAATTAAAATCGACATTATGCACCCGCTCCTTTTGCTGCCTTAACAACTTCCTCTGCAGCTTCAGTAAAATCACCTCTGGAAATAATATCCAAACCACTTTTTTCCAGTAGTTCACGTCCTAATTCAACATTGGTACCTTCCAGACGAACCACCACAGGAACTCTTAGTTTGACCTCTTTGGCCGCCGCAATAATACCTTCTGCAATTAAATCACAACGGACAATTCCGCCAAAGATATTAATCAGAATAGCCTTTACTTTAGAGTCAGATAATATCAGCTTAAGTGCTTCGGCTACACGCTCGGTGGTCACACCGCCGCCCACATCCAGGAAATTAGCCGGATCACCACCATTATTTTTAATGATGTCCATTGTGGCCATTGCCAGACCAGCCCCATTGACCATACAGCCAATGTCACCATCCAGAGGCACGTAATTTAGTTCAAATTCTTTGGCATGATTTTCTTTATCATCTTCCTGTGAGGGATCATGAAACGCCTGCATATCTTTATGCTTATACAGAGCATTATCATCCAGTGAGATTTTAGCATCCAGAGCCATAACAACATCATCACCAGTGATGACCAATGGGTTAATTTCAACCTGAGAGGCATCTTTCTCCATAAAAATTCGATACACACCCTGCATGACTGCCATCAGACCTTTTTGCTGAACCGGAGTCATATTCATAGCGAAGCCAGCTTCTCTGACCTGATTAGGCATCAGACCATTAACGGGATCGATAGCCAGGGTAATTATTTTTTCCGGCGTCTCAGCAGCCACTTCTTCAATATTCATACCACCTGCTTCAGAAGCCATAATGGTAACTCTCTTTGATGCTCTATCAATAAGCACGCCCATGTAAAGTTCACGCTCTATTGAGCTTGGCACTTCAATCATCAGAGTATTAACAGGCTGACCATTGGCATCGGTTTGAAACGTCACTAAATTTGTGCCCAACATTTTGTTTGCAAAAGCTTTGATTTCACCCACTGATTTGGCTTTTATTACGCCTCCGGCTTTTCCTCGACCGCCAGCATGCACCTGTGCTTTGACCATCCACTCATTACCACCTAATTCACTGACAGCCTGTTCAATTTCAGCAACAGAACGAATTGTTCGGTTCGCTGGAACAGGAATACCATAGTCAGCAAACACCTGTTTTGCCTGATACTCATGTAAATTCATGATATTTCACCAATTTTTTTTGTATGTCACTTTCAATCTTTTTCTAATGCAATATTTTAACTTAGCTGAGCACTATTGATAAGTTATTTTAGAGTCATCCGATAAAAAAATTTCTATTTCTGCTATTATTTGTTCTTTGTCATTTTTAATAATAACAAATTAGCCTCATTTAGCTAGTTTGGATATAAAGAGAGAGTTGAGGAGGGTTTTTCTTTTGGGTCGACTATTACTTATTTTAGGTATCCTTTTTTTAGCCTGGATGGGCTATCGTTTTCTTAACAAAACCTGGTCAGCCCGGGTTAAAGAGGTTGAGCAAAAAGAACAGAAAAAATTTCAGGAGCAGCCCAAACAAGTGCAGAAAATCAAAGCATGTGCCTATTGTAAAACTCATATCCCCGAAGACGAAGGCATTTATAAGGATGAGCATTTTTTTTGCAGCTACCAGCATCTCGACAGTTATCTTGAGCATAAACAATAAACTTTATGCCTCAATCAGAAACCAAAGAAAAAACAGCAAAAGCTTCTTTTCTTCTGCCTGACTTTAATCCGGTTATAAGTCCGGAACAAAAATCCTGGCGGCCATTACACCTCCTTAATTTATACCGCTTATTAATTTCCGGTATTTTTGTTGCCATAATTTTTTCTAATATGCAGATTAAACCCTTTGGCAGCACCCATACTGAATTGTTTCAAATTGCCAGTTTTGGTTATCTTATCGCCAGTATTCTCAATGGCATCACGATTCGCTGGCGTTGGCCCAATTTGAGGCTGCAAACTCATATACATATCATTCTTGATTTTTGTGTCATCATTCTTATTATGCATGCCAGTGGCGGTGTCAAAAGTGGTGTTGGTTTGCTGCTGCTATTGCCCATTGCCGCTACCAGCATACTCTCACTGGGACGTTCATCTATTTTTTACGCGGCAATGGTGACGCTGGTTCTGCTTATCGATCAAAGTTATCTGAACCTGGCACTTAATGTCCCTCCCGCTTATGCTCAAACAGGTTTATTAGGCAGCATTATATTTCTAACTGCTTTTTTGACTAATTATCTGGTGAAAAAAACAGAAGAAAGTGTTGAAATTGCCAGCCAGAGAGAAGTTGATCTAGCCAATATGGAACAACTGACTCAATTTATTATGCAGCGAATGCAAACAGCAGTCATTGTTGTCGACTTTCTAGGCAAAATAAAGTTAGTCAATGACACAGCCATTAACTTACTTAAATTAACAAAAACATTAAAACAACAGACTAATCTTTATGAGTATTCTCTGGAATTAGGTGATTTATTTCAATCCTGGCGAACAGCACCTAATAACAAGGATCAGAACATAAAATTAGATAATGGATTAACTGAGCTAAATATAAAGTTTGCCGCTCTGGGCAATAAAACGAATAGCGGCACGGTAATTTTTATTGAAGATAATGCCGAGCTGGCTCAACAGGCTCAGCAATTAAAGCTGGCTTCACTGGGTCGATTAACAGCAAGCATCGCTCATGAATTAAGAAACCCACTCGCTGCAATTCGAACTGCCGGGGAATTATTAAATGAATCCCCTCTCCTTGAAAAAACAGATAAACGTCTGACTACCATCATTGACAAGCAATCCATCCGAGTTAATGAGATTATTGACACCGTACTGGATTTAAGTAGACGACAACATGCAGAATTTGAAAATATTAATTTATTTCAATGGATTAAAGAATTTCTCAATGATTATATACAATTACCTCAGGAACGATTTTATCTGAAATTTGAAAATGAAGAACTGGAGGTTCAATTTGACCGCCAACACCTGCATCAGATTTTTAATAATCTGATTCAAAATGCTCTGAGGCACACAATTGAGCAAGATAATCATTTCCGCCCCATTGTCATCACTGCCGGTATTGATGCCATCATTAAAAATACCTATCTGCAAGTGATGAATTATGGAGCCAGTATCCCTGAAGATGATTTACCAAAACTGTTTGAACCCTTTTTTACCACCGAAGCCACAGGAACCGGCCTGGGCCTGTATATCTCACGAGAAATGGCCGTATGTAACTCAGCAAAACTGGTCTATATTCCAATAAAAGAAGGAGCATGCTTTCAACTTAATTTTGCTGATTCCAGACGGAAAAAAGCATAAAAGATTTTGTCTGCAATTAGTGCTATTATTCCCTTAAGAACTGCACTAAATGGAGCAATGCAATGCAATGGCAAGATGTCCTGGCAGATAAAAGCCTGCAAGATTTACCCTATAAAATTGAACTCAATAAAAAAGGGAATATTGAAATGAGTCCGGCATCAATAATTCACAGCCTGTTGCAAGCTGAAACAACATGGTTATTAAGAAGTAGCCTAAAAGGTCATACTTTTACAGAACTTGCCATTCAAACTTCTAATGGAATAAGAGTCCCTGATGTTGCCTGGGGAAGCCATGGCTATATCAAAAAGCATAAAGATGAACTATATGCTTCTTCGGCACCAGAAATTTGTGTTGAAATAATATCTCCATCCAACACAAGTAAAGAAATGCTTGAGAAAACCCAATTATTTATCGAGGCTGGTGCACAAGAAGTCTGGTTAGTCACAGAATCCGGTGATATCAGCATTTATAATAAAGAAGGGCAGATTAAAAAATCACAATTTAAGATCCTTATTGATAGAATCGAACTGAATATTTAGCTGCCATATACTATCCCGAATATTTTCTAAATACCCCATGTGGATAGAGTAAAACAATGCAATAGTGATATGTCCTGTAGACAAAAACCTGCAGAATTTACCATGCACCATTGAACTCAATGAAAAAATAATTAATGAAAAAACATCTTGCCCTGATTGTTGATGACGAACCCGATATCTGTGAACTCCTGGAACTCACATTAAATCGTATGGACATTAATACCCTCTCTGCCGGGGATTTAAAAACAGCCTATAAGCTGCTCAATGAAAATAATATTTCAATTTGCCTGACCGATATGCGTCTGCCCGATGGCAACGGTATTGAACTGGTCAAAAAAATACAACAGCAGTCTAACCATATTCCTGTCGCTATGATCAGTGCACATGGTAATATGGATACTGCAATTGAGGCATTAAAAGCAGGAGCCTTCGATTTTGTCTCAAAACCACTTGAACTTGCAGAACTTAGAAACCTGGTTAACTCTGCCATTAAACTGGCTCAGAAATCTCAGGGTCAAAGTCAGGATTCTATTAAACAAAACAACTCTTCAGCAGACACCTCAATTCAAATAGAAAAGAAACAAACACTGCTTGGTCACTCCAATGCTATGCAGAAAACCCGAAATTTAATTGAAAAACTAGCAAAAAGTCAGGCCCCTGTCTATATCAGTGGCGAATCTGGCACAGGAAAAGAACTGGCCGCTAATCAAATTCACAATCTCAGCTCCCGTTCAGACAGCCCCTTCATTGCAGTTAACTGTGGTGCAATTCCTTCAGAGCTGATGGAGAGTGAATTTTTTGGACATACAAAAGGCAGTTTTACAGGTGCAAACAAGGATAAACAGGGTTTATTTCAAGCTGCCAATGGTGGCACTCTCTTTTTAGATGAAGTGGCTGATTTACCCCTTTTAATGCAAGTTAAATTACTCCGGGCAATACAGGAAAAAGCCATCCGTTCGGTAGGCTCTCAAAAAGAAGAAAAAATAAATGTCCGTATCATCAGTGCCACCCATAAGGAGCTCAAACAGCTGGTCTCAGATGGAAATTTTCGACAGGATCTCTATTATCGGATCAATGTCATAGAATTATCCATGCCGCCTTTAAGAGAAAGATGCGATGATATCACACTTCTGGTTGACTTCTTTTTAAAAAAATTATCAAACAATGAAAATCATTATCTACTGTCAAGCGAAGCAATTGACACACTGAAATCTTATACTTTTCCCGGAAATGTACGAGAGTTAGAAAATATTCTGGAACGAGCTGTTGCACTATGTGATGATCAACTTATTCAAATTACTGACTTATCACTTCAAGAAGCTGCAAGTCCATCATCCAATGATATAAAGACGACAACGTCACCATCTCCTCTCTCTAGTCAGGTATCCAGTCCATTAATTAGTGAACAACATATCAGACAGGCATTAGAAAAAACTCGATGGAATAGAAAAGCCGCGGCAGAATTACTTGGCCTCACTTATCGACAATTTCGTTATAAATTAAAGAAATTAAACTTAGATTAGCATATTCAATAAGTTACAGCTATAAAAATTGAATTGTCTTTAATTTTGGGGTGCAGATCTTTTAAAATGATGAAATTAAAGAATAAAATCAATAATTAGTCGACCCTGAAAAAAGATAATCTTAATGTTTCAATAGATTATTTTATGGTTGAGAAATGCAATATAACTATTATAGAGGTAATAAAATAGGATGGTTAAAAGTACAAGGTAAATTGATGAAATTAAAGGGAGTTGATAGATTTTTTAAGCAGTAATTTAATAAATTGCATTATTATCAGTTATTGCCTTAAAAAAAACAGACTAATAAAATTAGTTAGAATAGACAATCTGTCTTTTTAGCGTAGTCCATATCAAAATTCAGGCTCAGTTTATTTAATGGAGTTTGCAATTTTTTCTATTTGGACTTTATATTTCAGTAAATGCTACACCCTTTATTAAAGCAAAGAAATGGGCTAAAAAGAATAAAACCTTAACTTGAGACAACAAGTTAAGGTTTTATTCTTTCCAGTTCATAAGCAAAATACATGAACTCATGAACTTGTAAAATAATACTTTATTGACAACCAGATGGAAGTAAAGCCTGGTTAGTAGCATTACTTGTACAACTCCACGCACCAGCAGCTGTTCTGGTAAGTGTTATAGTATGACCTGCAATTGCACCAGAAGCGTTTCCACCCATAGTTCCAATAATGGTTCCAGCCCCAGCAAGTGCTATAACCGCAGTAGGAGCAGCGGCTTGAATATCTGAATCATTAACATGACCAATCTGTGCAGCAGTAGCTACAGCATTACCTTGTGCAAGTTGATCTTCGGCTCCTGTTTTAAGTGCAGATATTTCACCAAATACACGAGAATATTGTGAACGAGCGATATAGTCCTGATACGCTGGAATAGCAATCGCTGCTAAAATACCAATAATTGCAACAACAACCATTAATTCAATTAATGTAAAACCTTGTTGGTTTTTGTTTGATTTTTTCATCATAATGAGTTCCTTTAAATAATTAATACTAAAATTTAGCATTGTGAGCAAATGAGCTATGTAGAATATTCTGTCACGGCCCTATGTCTTACAATAGTTAAAGCATTCTTTGTGCCAATAAATTGAATTGCTTTTATATCAATCAATTAGTTCCTGACTTAAAAGAGAGTTAATAGTGATTTTGATTATTTTCTGCTAACAATTAACAATTATGTCACTAAGTGACAAAACAATTTATGCAAATTGTCACTTATACAGTCACAATTTATTAATCCGATCTTGATCGCATTCACAAGAAAAAAAATCTTCTATTTAGAATAAACGAGTGGATAGCAGGGTAGCTATCCATATGAGACCAACAGACATGAAACAAAGAGGGTTAACAGGAGGTTAACTCAAAACAGAGCCTATAAATATTAAGGAAAGCTCTTAGCTTTAAGTCCATATTTATCGATTTATGGACAGCTAACCGGGGCATGTGACGGTTTATACCCAGGCGCACCACCGCCATCCGTTGCACAGCTCCAAACTCCCGTAGCAGTTCTCGATAGTGTAATCGTTGTGTTTAAGATTATATTTATCGCATCTCCACCCAATGTAGCCACTAATGTCCCTGAGCCTGAAGCAACAAAAGTCAATACAGGATCTGCTGCCTGTATTTTCGAAGGGTTAACATAGCCAATAGTAATAAGACCAGCAGGTCCTGTAGGCATATTTCCTTGTGATAATTGATCTTCAATCCCGGCTTTAAACGCGGATATTTCACCATATACACGAGCAATTTGTGAGCGGGCAATAAAATCCTGATAGGTTGGAATGGCGATAGCAGCTAAAATACCAATGATTGCTACAACAACCATTAATTCAATCAGTGTAAAACCCTTATGATTGTTGTATTTGCTTATCATTGAACAACACTCCCCATTCTTTATTTATAAATGTTTTGGCTTCTTAGTCCCTGTTCAGGTGCTTTTCTACACCCGACAGGAATTAAGTAAGCATTCCATATGCCAATTTTATTTTTATTTCCATTTTTAAGCATAATATTGTTCATTCAACTTAGTCATAACCATAAAAATTTCATGGTATTTCTTCAAATTATAAGAGATTTATTGAAATATATCTCATTTTTGATATTTTCTTTAGAAAAAACAATAATTTTTTGGCTATAATTAAAGTTCGTACTAGAATATATTAATAGAGTATGTCAATCTTCATAAACTTTTTCAAACATAGCTAACTATTGGGCACTTATGATACGAGCACAACAATCATCTCAGCTGACAGGTCTGGCACGACAACTTGTTATGCAAAATTTTCTTAATGAAGAGGATGCACTGAGTGCCATAGATGCTGCGGCTAAAGACAAAGTACCTTTTGTTCAATATGTAACAAAAAAAAATATGGTCAAGTCCATTGACATAGCAACCCTTGCTTCAACTGAATTTGGTACACCCATTCTTGATATTAGTACCGTTGAGTTTGAGAAAGAAACTGTTGCCGTTATTAAAGAAAATTTGATCAATAAACATCATGCTCTTCCCCTTTTTAAGCGAGGGGCAAGATTATTCATTGCCGTTGCCGATCCAACCAATATTGCTGCTCTTGATGAAATTAAATTTCAATCTGGATTAAGCACAGAAGCCATTCTGGTTGAAGCCGACAAGCTTGAGATCGCTATAGAAAAAGCCTTATCAGATGCTGATAGCGGCATGGATATGTCTGATTTTAACGATGAAGATTTAGAAGGGCTTGACTACGAAGACACAGAAAAAGAAGACGAGGATACTGGCAATGGCAAAGACGATGCCCCCGTAGTCAAATTTGTTAATAAAATATTACTGGATGCCATTAATAAAGGAGTCTCCGACATCCATTTTGAACCCTATGAGAAATTTTTTCGGGTTCGCGTAAGACTGGATGGCATTCTTGAAGAAGTTGCTAAACCGCCAGTAAACCTGACACCTCGTATTTTGGCCCGGATCAAAGTTTTGTCCCGACTTGATATCTCTGAACGTCGCATTCCTCAGGATGGGCGTATGAGAATGAAAATTTCTAAAAATCGAGCCATTGATTTTCGTGTCAGTACCTGTCCAACACTTTTTGGTGAAAAAGCTGTATTACGTATTCTTGATCCCTCCAGTGCCCAGTTAGGAATTGATGCCTTAGGTTATGAGAGCTTTCAAAAAGATCTGTATATGGATGCTTTATCTAAACCTCAAGGCATGATTCTGGTAACAGGCCCTACCGGCTCGGGTAAGACAGTCTCATTGTACACTGGCTTAAATATTCTCAATACCGAACAGGTTAATATATCCACAGCAGAAGATCCTGCTGAGATCAACTTGCCTGGAGTCAATCAGGTTAATGTCAACCCCAAAACAGGCCTGACTTTTGCTACGGCACTTCGTTCCTTTTTACGTCAGGATCCTGATATCGTCATGGTTGGTGAGATTCGTGATTTAGAAACTGCCGAGATTGGAATTAAAGCCGCTCAAACGGGGCATATGGTATTATCAACTCTACACACCAATGATGCGCCACAAACACTTGGTCGTTTAATGAACATGGGTGTTCCTCCTTATAATATTGCTTCAGCAGTTAGTCTGATTATAGCTCAACGACTTGCCCGACGCCTGTGTGAAAATTGTAAAACAGCACATGATGTACCTAAAGAAGCTTTATTAGAAGAAGGTTTTACTGAAGAAAATGTAGCTATGGAATTTACCGTCTATAAACCTGTTGGTTGCTCCAGTTGTAATGCAGGCTATAAGGGCCGGGTAGGAATTTATCAGGTAATGAAAATTTCAGAAGAAATGGGACGCATTATAATGGAAGGCGGCAATGCCATGGATTTAGCTAATCAGGCTAAAAAAGAAGGCATTCCTGATTTAAGGCAATCAGGGCTTAAAAAAGTGATGGATGGGATTACCAGTCTGGAAGAAGTTAATAGAGTAACTAAGGATTAGTAAGTGACAAAAACTTAAAAGTCCCCTCAAAGCACCTACTTTAGGCTTAAAGAAGGTGAAGCAAGAGCAATTATGCAAGCAGCTCGAATAATGGCATTGATAATTAAGGATCAATAATGGCGACTAAAGAAAAACCATCACCCATATTTGTTTGGGAAGGTGCTGATAGAAATGGAAATAGGAAAAAGGGGGAAGTTCAATCAAAAAATTCCGCTTTAGCCAAGGCTCAACTCAGACGCGAAGGAATCAATGTACTGAAGATTAAGCCTAAACCAAAGCCTTTGTTTGGCATTGGCGGACCAAAGAGAAAAGCTATTACACCACTGGATATTGCTATTTTCTCACGCCAGATAGCCACTATGATGAAAGCTGGTGTCCCTCTCGTTCAATCATTTGAGATTGTTGGTAATGGCCATGATAACTTCGCAATGCAGGAGATGATTCTTGGTCTCAAAGCAGAAGTTGAAGGTGGCAGCTCATTGACCGAAGCATTAAGAAAATACCCACTGCTATTTGATGATTTGTATTGTAATTTAGTCCAGGCCGGTGAACACGCGGGTATTTTAGACTCGATTTTAGATAAAGTTGCAACCTATAAAGAAAAAACTGAGGCAATTAAGTCCAAGATTAAAAAAGCGATGGGTTATCCTATTGCAGTTATCCTGGTCGCCATTATCGTGGTCTCTATTTTATTATTATTTGTCATACCCGTATTTGAGACTATGTTCGGTAACTTTGGCGCTGAACTTCCAGCCCCAACTCAATTTGTTGTAAATTTATCAAAGTTCTTACAGGAATGGTGGTGGCTTCTTTTTGGCTCTATTGGTGCGGGAGTTTATGCCTTCTTTTTCTTCAAAAAACGTTCACGAAAAATGCGTGAGGCGGTTGACAGAATCATGCTTAAAATACTCATTGTCGGCCCCATAATGGAAAAAGCTTCCATTGCTCGTTATGCCCGTACATTACAGACAATGTTTGCTGCCGGCACTCCTCTGGTTGAAGCACTTGGTTCGGTTTCAGGTGCGGTGGGTAATATCGTCTTTAGTAAAGCTGTTGATCAGATACAACAGGAAGTCTCCACTGGAACACAATTAAATAAAGCCATGACCAATACCGGTGTATTTCCAAATATGGTGATTCAAATGACCGCAATTGGTGAAGAATCTGGAGCCCTTGATACCATGTTGGGTAAAGTTGCAGACTTTTATGAAGCTGAAGTTGATGATTTGGTTGATGGCCTGACTGCTTTAATGGAGCCGATTATCATGACTGTCCTAGGTGTCATTATTGGTGGTATTGTTGTGGCAATGTACTTGCCAATCTTCCAGATGGGTAATGTTATCTAAAGACCTATATATCAGGCTAAGGGCTTACATATGGCTAAGGGCTTATGAATATTTTTTTATACTTAAAAGACAATCCAGAATTTTTTCTTGCCATTGCATTTTTATTCAGTTTACTAGTGGGCAGTTTTTTGAATGTAGTGATCCACCGCATTCCCATCATGCTGAGACATGAATGGAAATCGGACTGTGTTGCTTTTCTTGCTGATGAGGATAATTCTGACACACACCAGTCAGAAGAGGTGAATGAAGAAGAGGTATTTAACCTTTCTGTACCACGCTCTCGCTGCCCATCCTGTGGACATAAAATCACGGCTTTGGAAAATATACCTGTAATTTCATGGCTTTTCCTAAGAGGAAAGTGTTCTGAATGCCATTCGGGTATTTCCATTCGATATCCAATTATTGAGCTGACAACGGCGGTTCTCTCTACTTTGGTGGCTTATTATTTTGGTGTTCAGTGGTTTACTCTGGCTGCATTGATTTTAACCTGGACTCTCATTGCCCTGACAATGATTGATTTTGATACGCAATTGCTGCCTGATAATATGACTTTGCCCTTATTGTGGCTTGGACTATTGATAAGTTTATTGCAAATCTCGGCAATTCCTCTTGAGGCTAGTGTGATTGGCGCAATGGCGGGTTATATGGCACTCTGGAGTGTCTATCAACTCTTTAAACTGGCTACTGGAAAAGAAGGTATGGGTTATGGTGATTTTAAATTATTAGCTGTTTTAGGGGCCTGGCTGGGCTGGCAGGCATTACCTCTTGTTCTTCTGCTCTCAGCATTGGTAGGAGCTTTAGTCGGCATTTCCCTTATTGTCTTTATGGGCCGTGACAAAAGTGTTCCCATTCCTTTTGGTCCCTACCTTGCTTCCGCAGGTTTTATTAACTTGTTATGGGGTGAGCCTATTCAGCAATTTTATTTTAAAATTTCAGGGCTCTAATGCTGACAATTGCTCTGACAGGAGGGATTGGCTGCGGCAAAACAGCAGTGACTGAATTTTTTCAGGAGTTGGCTTTAAATTCTGAATTTGAGCATTCACTGAAAATTATTGATGCCGACATAATCGCCCGTGAACTTTTGGCTGGCTCGTTGAATAACTCGTTGAATAACCCCAATAAGGAGTCTGCTCTAAGACAAGTTCAGCAGTTATTCGGCACAGAAATTTTTGACGCAAAAGGTTATCTGGACAGGAAAAAATTACGGGCGCTTATCTTTTCATCAAAAGAAAAAAAGCAGCAACTCGAAACGCTTTTACATCCCATGGTTTATCAGCAAATTTTTTCTCAACTCAGGTACAAAAGTCCTGACATTGCTATTATTGCAATTCCTCTACTTTTTGAAACAAAATCAGATTATAATTTTGATCGTATTTTAGTCATTGATATCCCCATTGAGCTTCAAATTGAGCGCAGCTCTGCAAGGGATAATTGTTCACCCGATTTAATTAAAAAGATAGTCAATTCTCAAGTAAATCGCCAGACTCGATTAGCACAAGCTGATGATATTATTGATAATTCAGGTACACTCTTAGAGCTTCAGCAACAAGTCGCCTCTTTACTGAAGTATTATCAGTCAATTGCTTAACAAATGATTGTTGCAACCGTGTGCAAGATATTGGACAATGTCTGGATAGAGCTTTATTGCTTGCAAAAAATTTAACAGGAAGTATTTAACAACGTGACAGATTCCACTATTTACGAGCTTCCCCTCAATGAACGAATTCGAACCATGCTGCGCCTGGAGTTTTTATTTCAGCAAGCCCGCTATTCTATGCGTGGTTATACTGTTTGGGACAGCAGAGCCACAATCAGTCATATTCTTGATATTTTGAACATTATGAGTCGCATCGATCTACGCTCTGAATTGGTTAAAGAGCTGGAACGCCAGACTTCTGCTTTAGTAGCAATCAGTTCGCGACCAGGAGTGGATCCTTCTATTTTAGATGATACTCTAAAAAAACTGACAACCTATACTCAAAATCTGAGCCCATCAAAACACAATGGCCATGATTTAAACAACATTGAACTATTAAAACTCATCCGTCAACGGGATGCAATTGCTGGCGGCAGTTGTGATTTTGATATTCCAATTTACCATTTCTGGCTCAAACAGGAATCCGAGCAAAGAGTTAAAATCCTTGAATCATGGCTCAGTCAGCTGGATAATTATCGATTGTCAATTGATGTCATTTTAAGTTTATTACGAGAGAGTGCTATCAACACACCAATAACTGCCGAGCAGGGCTTTTATCAGCAATCACTGGATACCAGTATCCCTTTTCAGCTTATTCGAGTGATTGTACCTGCTGATGCTGGTTATTATGCGGAGATGAGTGGCGGCAAACATCGTTTTAGTGTTCGCTTTATGCTGCCCGTTAGTGGCGGACGCCCCGCCCCTTGCACAAACAATATTGAGTTTCAACTTTCCTGCTGTGCATTGTAGATGTTTAAATTATGAAAAAACTCAGTATTAAATGCCCAACCTGCTCAACAATGCATGATTATTATCATTCTAAACCCTGGAGCCCTTTTTGCTCTGAGCGGTGTCAGTTAATTGATTTAGGCGCCTGGGCCAGCGAAGAGCACCGAATTAAAGGTGAATCAATTTCAACATCAGAGCAATTTACGGATCCCCCTGAAAGTGATAATTCAGGCGGCTTTATCAATTAGCTTTTTATAACTACTTAGCTTATAACAACTCAACGCGTTTAAATCTTATTTAAAGTGAAAGGGAAATTGGGCACGATATTCTTTTATTGTGGATTTTAATCGAATGACTGCCAGCCAATCAGTTCGACCGCTTGATATGGATGGCAGCCTGAGCACTGCATTCCAGTTTTCTGGTACAACCTGCTGTAGTGATTTATCAGGAGAGAAAAGAGCCGTATTCTCTTCGATACCTTCACCCGGCATTTCAAATGAAACTGAAATGGATTCAATCCCCTCAAAGTCAAAACCAACTGCAGTAACAGCCAATAAATACTCTGATTCAGAATTTTTCGCTTTTTTAATGTTCAAACTAAGCCGCTGAAAATCACCCTCGTTGATAATTGATGCGCTGCAGATACTGCTTGCTGCATTACAATGAGGATTCACTCCTAACTTAACGATCTTATCCGAATTTTCATCCAGAAAATCACCAAAATCCTGTACAAAAATTAATGCCAGAATAATAACAGAGGTCATAATTAACAGGCGAAAGTATTTATTATTCAATCATTTATCCTATATGTGATTACTGAGCTGGATCAGAGATATCCACTGATTGTTTTTGACAATAGACTCCTGACTACAAGTTTTCATTTCCCCACAAACTGCGGATGCCTGAAATTCCCTGGGCACCATTTTCCTGGGCTCGCTTAATATCCTTTTGAGTCATTCCTCCCAGAGCAAAAACTGGCATTTTAGCAAAGGATGTTAGTGTTTTAAAAGCCTCCCAGCCCAGTGGTTTACTCTCAGGATGTGATGCCGTCTGCTGTACGGGTGAAATAACAATAAAATTAAGCTTTAAATCATTGGCTCGTTCAATATCAGCTTTGCAGTGGCAGGAAGCAGCTAGTATTTTATCAGGAAATTTCTGACGATAATCTTCGGCAAAAGTCTCATGAAGATGAGAACTGGTTAAATGGATACCTGCAGCCATATTAATAATATGAGATTGTGTTTCAGTGAGATCTGCAGTATCACGACCAAAGCACATGGATGAATTTGCGAGGATCTGAGTATTATTTTTTTGAGCAATATTACAAAGCTGCTGCACCAGTTCACTCAGTGCACTGCCTTTAAGAGATTTTATGCGTAGCTGAACCAGCCCACCCTGTTCATCATTGAGGATACTGCTTGTAAACTGCCTGATAAATGAATTAGTATCATCGCTCTCAGAGTCGCAATCAGGGGTGATCAGATAACACTGAGGCAACATAAGTGCTTCAATAATTGCCCTGTTTGCCTGTGGAAACGAGTAGTTACTCAATTGTTCCAAAGGCACCCATTTAACCTGCTGACCTTCTAATCCTTGTTGTTCACGGGGTGGCTTCCCATGGTTTAAATCATAGCTGGAATTAGAGTCAAAACCAGAATCAGAGTCATATTCGATGCCGTCAAAGACCATCACTCTGAAAGTCTCTAAATAAACGATCTTCTCTGGGTAGTGATGTTCCAGTGAAATTAAAGGCTGTGTCTGTTGGATTTTAATACCCAGCTCTTCTTTAACTTCTCTATAAAGTGCCTCAGAAACTCCTTCACCCACCTCTACTTTACCACCAGGGAATTCCCATAAGCCTCCTTGATGAACGTTTTGCGCTCTTTTTGATATTAAAACATGACCATTTTTAATAATAACAGCCACCGCAACATGAAGGCTTTTGTCGGTTGGATATGAACTAACTTCGATATTCGGCATTAATTTTCACATAATCATAGGAAAGATCGCAGGTCCAGATCTGGGTATTAAAGCCACCTCGATGCAGATTAACAGTTACTGTAATTTCATCTTGATCCATAACCACCTGACCACGTTCTTCCGTGTAATCATCCGCCTTACCACCATTTCGAACCAGACAGACATCATCCAGAAAAATTTCCAGAGCGTCAATATCCATATTTCTTATGCCGGAGCGCCCCACTGCCGCCAAAATTCGCCCCCAGTTTGGATCGCTGGCAAAAAAAGCAGTTTTAACTAATGGAGAGTGCGCAATGGTATAGGCAACATCACTGCATTCCTGCTCTGTTTCCCCAGATTTTACTTTAATATTAATTAATTTTGTTGCACCCTCACCATCCAGAACAATAGCTTTGGCCAGTTGTTCAAGAATATCGGTGATAGCATTGAGCAGCTCTGGGTAATCAGGATGCTGTTCATTATCAATCGTAGGGGCTTTGGATTTCCCAGTGGCCACCAGCATACAGGCATCATTAGTTGAGGTATCACCATCAACTGTAATTCGGTTAAAAGAGTGATCTGCTCCATGCTTCAGTATTTTCTGTAATAATGAAGCCTCAATCGATGCATCTGTCGCCACAAACCCCAGCATCGTTGCCATATCAGGGCAGATCATTCCTGAGCCCTTGGATATTCCGGTAATCGTTACCTTTTGGCCATTAAGAGTCAGCTGAATTGAAGCACCTTTAGCTCGAGTATCTGTGGTAAGGATCCCCTGAGCAGCATCCTGCCAGCCATTTTCAGACAGAAGATTCAGGGCATCGGGCAATGCCTGAATAATTTTATCAACTGGTAATGATTCGCCAATAACACCAGTTGAAAAAGGCAATACCGACTCACTGCCCGTTTCAGTCAATTCACCAAGCTGCTGACAGGTACTCAGAGCATCATTCATTCCCTGCGCCCCAGTCCCGGCATTGGCATTTCCAGTGTTAATGACAAAGTGCTGAACAGGGTTTGAAGACTTCTGTTGTAAATGTGCTTTGGCGATATGAACAGGTGCAGCACAAAAGGCATTTTGGGTAAAAACACCCGCTACATTGGCTGAAGCATCAAATGACATGACTACGACATCTTTGCGATCAGCCACTTTAATTCCTGCACAGGTAGTGCCTAGTTTAAATCCGGGAACAGGATGCATTATAGGAAGACTCGAGGTCATTGATGGACTTGCATTTGCTGTTGTCATTTTTCTACCTGAATATACAAAAATAGAAATGCCCACGGAATGCGGGCACTATTGTAGGTAATAAGTTATAGGTATAAGTTGTAAGCATAAACCTTTAGTATGCGATCGGGATCAGCTCAGCTTTCCGCAACATTGCTTGTATTTTTTACCTGATCCACAGGGACATGGTTGATTACGACCCACTTTTTGTCCACTTCGGACAAACGGCTGGGCTTTCTCTTCCTGCTCCTCTTCAACAGAAGGAGCAGACTGAGCATTATTATTACCCAGAGTATTCATTTCATCATGCTGAAACTCCATCTCAGGCTGTTCATGCTGCTCATATTCACTCATATCAGGTTCTTCGCGGATCTGCATAATGCTTAACCGGGAAATGACATCATGTTTCACACGGTCTAATAGATCAGTAAACAATTCAAACGACTCTCGTTTGTATTCCTGCTTTGGATTTTTTTGTGCATAACCACGTAAGCCAATACCTTTACGCAGGTAATCCATAGCGGCCAGATGTTCTTTCCAGAGACTGTCCAGTACTTCCAGCATGACGCCTTTTTCAACACGGCGCATCATTTCAGAACCAATGAGCTCTTCTTTTTTGTCAAAAGAATCAACCATTTTCTCAAGGATACGTTTTCTTAATGGCTCTTCATGCAGATCATCATCTTCAGCCAGCCATTGAGCAACTGGAAGATCCATTAAAAATTCTTTTTTCAGTTCTTCTTCCAGACCTGGAATATCCCATTGTTCTTCAATGCTTTCAGCTGGAATAAAGCCATCAATAAACTGCTCAACCACATCAGTTCGCACATCAACGATCAGTTCAGAAATATCTTCAGTGGCCATTAATTCAGTACGCTGCTCATAAATAACTTTACGCTGATCACTGGCAACATCATCATATTCCAGCAATTGCTTACGAATATCGAAGTTATGACCTTCTACTTTGCGTTGGGCATTTTCAATAGAACGAGTGACCCACTTATGTTCAATAGCCTCGCCCTTCTCCATACCCAGCTTACGCATCAGACCAGCCATTTTTTCTGAGGCAAAAATTCGCATCAGATTATCATCCAGTGACAGATAAAAACGGGATGAACCCGGATCACCCTGACGCCCTGAACGACCTCTTAACTGGTTATCAATACGTCTTGATTCATGACGTTCTGTACCAATAATATGCAAACCACCATTATTTAAAACCTGTTCATGGCGATCATTCCATTCCAAACGCATTTTTTGTATGGTTGTTTCATTGGGATCATCAAGTTTATTGATCTCTGCATCAATACTACCACCCAGAACAATATCCGTACCACGACCAGCCATATTTGTTGCTATAGTAATATGACCGGCCTGCCCTGCCTGAGCAATAATATCAGCCTCACGGGCATGTTGTTTGGCATTGAGAACTTCATGCTCAATGCCCGCTTTCTGCAGCGCATTTGAAAGTAATTCAGACACTTCAATGGATGCTGTACCAACAAGAGCAGGCTGGCCTCTTTGCTGACAATCTTTGATGTCTTCAATTATGGCATCAAATTTTTCTTCCTGAGTAAGAAAGATCAGATCACCATTATCTTTTCGCTGCATATCTTTATTAGTTGGTAAAACAATAACTTCCAAGCTATAAATTTCATGGAACTCAAAGGCTTCAGTATCTGCTGTACCCGTCATCCCTGAAAGTTTGTCGTATAGGCGGAATAAATTCTGGAAGGTGATGGACGCCAGAGTCTGATTCTCAACCTGAATTGTCACCCCTTCTTTTGCTTCAACCGCCTGATGCAGACCATCTGACCAACGTCGACCTGGCATAGTACGACCGGTGAATTCATCTACGATAACCACTTCACCGTTACTGACGATATAATCCACATTTATAGTAAACAGGCTATGTGCTCTCAATGCCGCATTAATATGATGCATCAGGATAATATTAGAGGGGTCGTACAGACTTTCATTTTCTGCAATCAGCCCTTCTTCAAGCAGAAATTCTTCAACATGCTGATGCCCTTCATTGGACAAAAGAACATTTTTATCTTTCTCATTGACCGTATAGTCACCCGGTGGTTCTTCTTCCTGCTCTTCCAGTGACTCAACTACTTCCTGCGGTACAAGTTTTGGGATCAACTTATCAACTCGCTGATAAACATCTGAATTATCTTCAGCAGGTCCAGAAATAATCAGTGGTGTTCTGGCCTCGTCAATGAGGATGGAATCAACCTCATCAACAATAGAAAAATTTAACCCCCGCTGAACTTTTTCTTCTGTTGAGAAGGCCATATTGTCGCGTAAATAATCAAAGCCAAACTCATTATTAGTACCGTATGTAATATCAGCGGCATAGGCCTGGCGTTTTTTCTCGGAGTCCTGACCAGACAAAATGATCCCAACCGACAAACCCAGAAAGTTATAAAGCTTGCCCATCCATTTAGCATCACGCTCGGCCAGATAGTCATTGACGGTAACGACATGCACACCTTTACCACTTAAAGCATTGAGATAGACTGCCAGTGTCGCCATTAAGGTTTTACCCTCACCAGTGCGCATCTCAGCAATTTTACCTTCATTTAAGACCATCGCACCAATAAGCTGAACGTCAAAATGACGCATTCCCATAACTCGGCGACTGGCCTCCCGCACTACGGCAAAGGCTTCCGGCAGTATATCCTCCAGGGTTTTTCCTTCATCAAGCTTATGCCTGAGATCATCGGTTTTTTCCTGGAGTTGTTGATCGGTCAGTTCCTGTAATGCACCCTCAAAGACATTAACACCAACTACCTGTTTGGAGTAACGTTTTATTTCCCGGTCATTGCGGCTTCCGAAAAGTTTTCTAAAAAATTTTGCAACCATAATTAGTATAAGCTTAATTGTGTAATGTATAAAAAGAGCATCATCATGTTGAAAGGATTGGCCTCAGATGGTCTGAACTCATATCTTCTTAATTTGACTTGAGTCCCAGATATCATTTGACTCCAACCTCGGATGGATTATGCTCTTACTCTATTTGTCTAAGCCATCTAGCATAGCACAAAGACCATGTAATTAATGACGAATTATTAATATTGGGACAAAAAAAAAGATAAAAAGGGTGCAGGAGCTTATGAGTAATAATAGCTAAACTCCAACCCCTGCCATAAAGGTTACTTTTGAGCGGTTCTGAGGTACTTCTGAGGGTTGACCTGCTTTCCATTTCGTAAAACTTCATAATGCACATGCGGACCGGTTGAACGCCCGGTTGACCCCATAGTTGCAATAGCCTGTCCTTGTTTAACAATATCACCGACCTTGACTAAGACTGTCTTATTGTGAGCATAACGGGTACTGAGTCGATAACCGTGATCTATTTCGACCACTTTGCCATAACCCTGCTGTTTTTTCACCTGAATAACAACACCACCTGCGGTTGCCAATACGGATGAGCCTGACTTTCCAGCAACATCAACACCTTTATGCATTTTTTTACGACCGGTAAATGGATCTTTTCGCATACCGAAAAAGGAAGAGACCCAACCTTTTTCTGCTGGATTTCCAGTCGGTGTTGATGCCAGTTTAAAGTGATCGGCAATGAGTAAATTTTCCAGAATCGTTAATTGTTTTGACCTGCTGTCAATGTCCAGGGTTATCTGTGTCATCCTCTTAATAAATTCACCATATTTTATATTTTCAGATGTGAATTTTTCTCTAAGAACTTCCTGAGGATCAATCGAGCCTCCCATTGAAGGTTCAAAATCAAAATTAAATGCCTTTTCATCCAGATCAGCAACTTGCGTTAAGCGTTGCCCCAGTGAATCAAGGCGAATAATATGGGCTTGTAACTTAGCCATGCTATTAGTCAGAGCATTAATATTTTCCTGGTTATGCAACTTGATCGCATCAAGTTCTTCTTGCTGATGAACGAGCTCTTCCTGATAGATACTGCCAATAATTTGATTTAATTTTGTTCGAATAGGCTCAATGTGTTCGGGCTTATCTAAGTCCGCAATTGATGGCACACGATCATTAGAAATGAGACCAAGATAATAGGTCAATACTGGAATACTGAGCAGCAGCAAAAAGAAAATGACAGTAAAACTTCGAGACAAATTAATGTCAAATGTTGCCCCGCTTCGTTTTCTTACTAAAATAATATTCATAACAACCTTGAGAGGTTCTTTTAATAAACTGGTTAATGAGACAGCGTTCCATGCTACAATCCATTCAACTCTATATCTAACATCGAATAGTATGAAAAAAGTCTTTCAACAACCTGCCATCAGCATTGATCGTCTGCTGCAACATAGCCGTTATCTTGAATATATTACAAAACGGGTTTTAACTTATCTTCCAGATGAATTTTCTGGAAAAATATCTGTTTTAGGGTTTTCCAGCCGTCTATCAAATAAGGGAAAACAACAAAGCCTGATCATTTCTGCTATCAGCGCCGCATGGGCCAGCAAGCTGCGTTTTTATACTCCTACATTAAAACGCTCCATAAGCGCCGAGCCTCAATTCAGTCAGCTAGGAAAAATCACCATTAAAGTAGCTTCTGCTAATATTAGCACAAAAAAAGACAAAAAGATGCCCAATTACTCTCATAATGCCGCTGAAATTATTCAGGACAGCGCACAATTTATAGAAAATGATGAATTAAAAGAGGCTTTAATACGACTGGCACGCAATGTCGGAGGGCAGTAGTTGAAAGAAGCTAAGCAACACAGAAATCTCATCTGCCCCTGTACCATATGGCACAGGGGCAAAATAAGAGATTAAAGTAAAAGTTAACTTATAGCAATGGACTTCATATAAGAGATTGGTGCTAAATTTTCATCATCAAAAATGACTTCTTCCCAGGCTGACTTATCCGCCAGAAGTTCTCTCAAAATCTTATTATTAAGTGCATGCCCTGCCTTATGGCCGCTAAAAGCACCGATCAGGCTGCTTCCTAAAAGATAAAGATCACCAATGGCATCCAGGATTTTATGCTTAACGAACTCATCTTCATAGCGCAGACCGTCTTCGTTAAGAATTCGATATTCATCCATCACGATAGCATTATTTAAGCTGCCGCCTAAGGCAAGATTATTAGCCCTGAGCTGCTCTATCTGATTCATAAAACCAAACGTTCTGGCTCGACTAACTTCCCGAACAAAAGAAGTCGAAGAAAAGTCAATCTCTGCACTCTGGGAGCGTCCTTGAATCACCGGATGTTCAAAATCAATGATAAATGAGACTTTAAACCCTTCATAGGGCTCAAAACGCACCCATTTATCACCTTCTTCAATCACAACATTTCGTTTGATTCGAATAAAGCGCTTGTGTGCAGATTGTTCCACAATGCCTGCTGACTGCAATAAAAAGACAAAAGGGCCTGCACTGCCATCCATAATCGGTACTTCTGGCGCACTGAGATCAATATAAGCGTTATCAATTCCCATACCTGCCATTGCAGACAATAAGTGTTCCACAGTTGAAATTCTGACTCCATCCTTAACCAAAGTTGTGGATAGTGTCGTGTCACCCACATTTTCAGCTCTTGCTGGAATTTCAACGGGCGTGTCCAGATCGACTCTGCGAAAGATAATTCCCGTGTTAACTGGCGCAGGCCTGAGTGTTAAATACACTTTTTCACCGGAGTGTAAACCAACTCCGGTTGCCTTAATGCTATTTTTCAACGTACGCTGTTTTATCATTGACGATATTCCTGATTGATGATAAAGCCTTCAGCGGCAAAGTGTACCATATTGACTACAAATCTCCTAGCTCAGACCCAAGTTCTCATCGGAGCTCCCACCTGCCACTCATTCTATAACCTAATCAGCAGCATTTTTGTACCCGTCATTTCACACCTTTTGCTGTCTAAAATATAACTGCTCAGTCGTTCTGGCGACGAAGAAAAGCTGGAATATCAAGATATTTCAGATCTTCAACTTCTCCATCAGAGGAGTAATCACCACCAGAAACTTTTTTAGCGGCAACTGGTTCTTCAACAATAGAGCTATGATCAATAGTTGGTATTTGTTCATGGCTTTCAGCTTTAACCAGCTTAATGCCAGCTGTTTCTTGCTGAACTCGTGCAGCACATCCAATTCCTGTTGCCACAACGGTAACACGCATCTCACCATTCATTTCCGGATCAATGACTGTACCAACAACCACAGTGGCGTTCTCAGCAGCAAATGATTTTATGGAGTTGCCCACCTCTTCAAATTCACCAATTGACATGTCCATGCCGGCAGTCACATTCACCAGAATACCTTTGGCACCAGAAAGATCGACATCTTCCAGTAATGGACTGGAAATTGCTCGCTCAGCAGCATCTTTTGCTCTATCTTCACCTGTTGCACTACCCGTACCCATCATTGCCATACCCATTTCTGACATAACAGTGCGGACATCAGCAAAATCCACATTGATTAAACCAGGGCGAGTAATTAATTCAGCAATACCCTGAACCGCATTCAGCAGGACATTATTTGCTTCTTTAAAAGCATCCAGTAATGTCGTTCCCTTACCCAGCACAGCCTGCAGTTTTTCATTGGGAATAGTGATCAATGAATCAACATATTCTCTCAGCTCAGTAATACCATCTTCTGCCTGCTTCATACGACGAGGACCTTCCCATGGAAAAGGCTTGGTTACAACAGCAACTGTTAAAATACCCATTTCTTTTGCCAGTTCAGCAACAATAGGTGCAGCACCTGTACCTGTGCCTCCACCCATACCCGCAGTAATAAACAACATATCCGTACCGTTAATCGCTTCCATAATGCGTTCACGATCTTCAATTGCCGCCTCACGACCCACACTTGGGTTAGCACCAGCACCCAGGCCTTTTGTCATCTCATTACCAATTTGCAACACTGTTCGTGCTGATGAATGAGCTAACGCCTGAGCATCCGTATTGGCGCAGATAAAATCCACACCATCCAGATTACTATTTGCCATGTGTTCAACAGCATTACCACCGCCACCGCCGACCCCCATAACTTTAATTACAGCTCGATCACTTGTTGTATCCATTAATTCAAACATTCCTACTTACTCCTTCTTCACTGCCAATGAAAGATAAATCATTAAAATAAAAAATAAAACAACCAAAATTACTACCAACACTTTGTATGCTTTACAAACTTATGTCCTTTTGCCCATCACTTAAACCATTTAAATGACATCAGCAATACTACTTTTCCTATACCTGTCTTTACTACAATTGTTACAAACAACAGTCACTACAAACTAACTAAAAATTACCTTGAAACCACTTCTTCATTTTGGCAAAAATACCACCAAATCCTTTATTTTCTGGAAACTCAAAACCACTCATTTCCTGATTTTGTTTGCCAAATAAAATTAAGCCAACTCCAGTTGCAAACCGGGGATCTTTAACCATATCGGTTAAGCCTTCTACTTCCATAGGGATACCAATCCTGACTGGCATATGAAACACTTCTTCTGCCAGTTCCACCGCACCTTCCATTTTTGAGCTGCCTCCAGTAAGCACTATTCCTGAGGCACAAAATTCTTCCAGACCACTTCGTTGTAACTCACCTTTGATCAGGTTGAATAACTCTTCATATCGAGGTTCAACAACTTCTGCTAAAACCTGACGAGCCAAACGCCGTGGAGGCCGATCACCAACACTGGGAACTTCAATTGTTTCTTCCGGATTCGTTAGTTGTCTCAATGCGCAGGCATATTTAATTTTTATTTCTTCTGCATATTTTGTCGGTGTTCTTAATGCCACAGCAATATCGTTAGTCACCTGATCGCCTGCAACAGGAAAAACTCTGGTATGGCGAATAGCACCATTAATTAAAATTGCAACATCAGTCGTTCCACCACCAATATCCACAAGACAAACACCGAGTTCTTTTTCATCTTCTGTTAGCACAGAATAACTGGATGCTAATTGTTCCAGAATAATATCATCAACTTCCAGATCACAACGATGTATACATTTGACTATATTTTGTACAGCACTTTCAGCACCTGTCACCATATGCACATCAACTTCAAGACGAACACCCGACATACCAACCGGTTCACGAATACCTTCCTGATCATCAATTAAAAACTGCTGGGGTAACACATGCAGAATTTTTTGATCGGTTGAAATTGCAACCGCTTTTGCAGCATCCATCACTCTTTCAAGATCTTCAATAGAGACTTCTTTATCACGAATAGCCACCATTCCATGAGAATTTAAGCTACTAATATGACTCCCTGCAACACCAACAAAAACCGAATGAATTTCACATCCTGCCATCAGCTCTGCTTCTTCAATCGCTCGTTTTATTGATTGAACTGTGGATTCAATATTAATCACCACACCTTTTTTCATTCCCCGAGCAGCATGCTTACCCATACCGATAATTTCTACATCACCATCGGTAGCGACTTCAGCAACTATCGCAGAGATCTTAGATGTACCAACATCCAAACCGACGATGAGACGTTTATCATTTCGCTTAGTCATATGCCTTTTTTAATCCTGTTCCCTTCTCTATTGTATAAGAGGTTTGTTTATTACTTCTTTTTGCGAATGGCCACTTGTATTCCATTTAACACTAAATCCATTGCTATAACGTAAATCAACTGATTCAATTGAGTCCAGATATGGTTCTAATTTTCCGGAAAAAACCTGTACAAATCGTTCTAAGCTCTGGATAACATTATTTTTACCTAATTTAATTTCTATTGTTATTGCTCTATTTTTTTTAAAACCCGTCAGATTGAGCTTCCAGGTTCTTCTATTATTCATCCCGCAGTGTTGTATCCCCAATCCCAGACTAGTTAATTTTTTGCTAATAACATAACATTTTTCTAATATTTTCCCGGCATTCATTTTTGGCCCAAAGAACAAAACCATTTGCTCAAACTTTACTATTTGAGCTGCCGTTAAATGAGGCTTAAAAATAACACCTTCCCGGCTTAACAATTGTTTTGCTTGCATTGATGAATGACTATCAACCGATTGCCAACGAACAACTGGTTTATACTCTATAATTTCTATCGCCAATTTATCTGGCCATAATTTTCTCACCGATACTGATTTAACCCATGGTAATTGTTTAACTAATTCTGCTCTGAATGCATCGACATCCAGACTAAAAAAACCACCATTTAATGCCTCCGCTGCTATCCTCTGTAATTCACTACTTTCCTGATTCTCAAGCTGGTTAACTAACTCCACTTTTTTAAATGGGAAATTACCCGGTTTATTAAGCCAACTTACAACAATGCCAAGTGATGCAATAATTATCATCATCACCAGCCATAAAAATAATCGGGTAAAAATATTTACCCGTTTACTTTCAATATTATCTACCTCAGCCATAAGAGACAGCAGTATTTAAAATTTGGACAATTAAGTCATCAAACTCAATACCGTCATTTCTTGCAGCCATAGGAACCAGACTATGATCGGTTAAACCGGGTACTGTATTGATTTCTATTAACCAGGGCTGTCCCTGTTCATCACACATAAAATCAACCCGCCCCCAACCTTCTGCACCTATGCGCTCAAACGCATCCATAACTAATAATTGATATTGGCTTTCCTGTTTTTTTTCAAGACCGCAAGGGCAGTGATAGTCTGTATCATCACTCACATATTTAGCTTGATAATCATAAAACTCACGAGGCGTCTCAAGTCTGATTAAAGGTAAAGCATTCCCCGCTAAAACAGCACCCGTATATTCTTTTCCAACAATCCATTGTTCTACTAAAATTTCTTTATCATATTTTGCGGCAGTCAATAACGCTTCTAACAATGAATCCTGTCCAAGCACTTTACTCATACCAATACTGGAACCTTCATGAGCTGGTTTTACCATGACAGGAAAACTCAACGATACTGCAACCCGCTGTATCAACAAATCAATTAAACCTTTATCGTCGCCTAATAAATCGGATGCTTTAATTAATTCAAAAGCAGGAGTCGGCAAACCCGCACCAGCCCAAAGCAGTTTTGTACGCAACTTATCCATACCAATTGCAGATGCCGCAACCTTACAACCACTATAGGGAATATCAAGTGCCTCCAGCACGCCCTGAATTATACCGTCTTCTCCTCCCCGACCATGTAATGCTATAAATGCTGTATTAAATTCTTCAGCACTAAGCTGCTGACAAATACTCAGACCATCATCAATCTGGTTAAAACGTAAATCCAGCCCAAAAGCATCAATCCCTTTACGTTTTAATGCTCCCAGAGCCGCCGCACCACTTTTTAGAGAAACATCACGCTCAGCAGAGTCACCGCCCATCAAAACAGCAACTCGGCCAAAGGCGTTGTATATGTCAGCATGGTTATTCATGAAACTCTTTTCCCTGCAATAAGTGTTCGCCAATAATTTTAACTTCAGTATCCAGAGCTATTTGATATTGCTCAGATACTGTTTTTTTTACTTTTTCAATCAGAGCTTCAACATCTTCCGCTTTGGCATGTCCTTTATTAATAATAAAGTTGGCATGCTTTGGTGAAATTTGAGCATCATTGATTGAAACACCTTTTAAACCACACACTTCAATCAAACGTGCAGCGTGATCATTGTCAGGATTCTTAAACACTGAGCCGGCATTCGCCTGTTTCGTCGGCTGAGTTTCTGCACGCCTGGTGAGTAAACGTTTAATTTTCTGCTTACTCTGTTTTAAACCTTGCTCATCTTTTTCAAAACTAAACGTGCCACTGATAAACCACTCATTAGTTCTCCTTTTTTTTAGAAACCTTTCTTTTAGGAAAGGGGCTTTTAAGGAGACAGAACGATACCGGACATCAAAATCATCCGGTGTACGCTCAATAAGTTCTCCCTTACGATTAATCATTTTCACCTTGATAACATGTTCCCAGGTTTCACCACCAAATGCTCCCGCATTCATCGCTAAAGCGCCACCCATAGTTCCAGGGATACCTGATAAAAATTCAGCACCATTAATACTCTCATTGGCTGCTTTTCTGGCAAAGATAGCACAGGCAACACCTGCTTGTGCTGAGATGTAACATTGTGGTTTTTCTTCTGTCTCAGTACAATTGATATCAAGCTGATTTAATACACCTTTGGTATAAACTATAACGCCCTTTACACCACCATCTCTGACCAGCAAATTGCTCCCTAAACCTATCCAGTAGATTTCAGTTTCTTCCGGAATTAATCTTAATATATTTTGTAAATCTTTCTCATCTTCCGGCTGATAAAAACATTCTGCTTCACCACCTATACGCCAGGTTGTATAACGAGATAATGGCTCATTCAGCTTTAATTGTCCCTGCAATAAACCTTCATCTTTTGCACTCTGAAGTTTTTTTTGTAATTCAGATTTAAGTGTTAATTTCTGAGTCATGATCTGATCAATGCTCAACTTTCAATTTTTCAGCTGCAAATTGTTCAAAGATATCAGCACCAATAGCGCCCACATTTCCAGCACCCAGGGTTAATAAAATATCACCTTCTTTTAAAGTCTCTTGCAATACCTCATTGATTTGCTCATGCTGCTCAATAAATATAGGGTCAACTTTTCCTCTGTTTCTGATTGAGCGACTCAGTGCACGAGAATCAGCTCCTGCAACTACATCTTCTCCTGCAGAATAAACTTCAAGTAACAATAATTGATCGACCTGACTCAGGGCAAACACAAAATCTTCAAATAAATCTCTGGTTCTGCTATAGCGATGCGGCTGAAATAATACCACCAGACGTTTATCCGGCCAGCCACTTCGTATGGCATTAATTGTTGCTTCAACCTCTGTCGGATGATGGCCATAATCATCAACCAGCATGACTTTCTGTCCTTTAATATTAAGCTCACCATACATCTGGAAGCGACGACCTATGCCCTCAAACTTTTCCAGAGCAGAGGTAATTTTTTCTTTTTCAACACCTAACTCAATAGCAATAACAATGGCTGCCAGAGCATTTTGTACATTATGTAAACCGGGCATATTCAGAGTGACATCAATCCAGTCAATATGCTGCCCTTCTAAATCTTTGCATGATACTTTAAAGGATGTTTTATTCAGTTTCTGTTTTATATCATAAGCCTGCACATCCGCATCGTCATTATTCAAACCATAGGTTTTTACTGGCTTGCTAATTTCATCCACAAGCTCTGCAACAACATCATTATCAATACATAAAACAGCTAAACCGTAAAAAGGCAGCTGATGTAAAAACTCATTAAAGGTTGACTTTAACTTTTCAAAGTCTCCGCCATAAGTATCCATATGATCAGCTTCAATATTGGTTACAACAGAAATCATCGGCTGCAGATGCAAAAAAGAAGCATCACTTTCATCAGCCTCAGCCACCAGATATTTGCTCGCCCCCAGTTTTGCATTGGTTCCAGCACTATTGAGCTTTCCGCCAATAACAAAAGTAGGATCCATGCCACCTTCTGCCAACACACTGGCCACCAAACTTGTGGTGGTCGTTTTTCCATGGGTGCCGGCAATTGCAATACCAAATTTAAAGCGCATTAATTCGGCTAACATTTCAGCGCGTGGAATAATTGGTATTCTCAATTCTTTTGCACGTTGAACTTCCGGATTGTCCAGACTCACTGCAGTTGATGTCACCACTACATGGGCCTCATCGATCTGGTGCGCATTATGCCCCTGATAAACTACTGCGCCTGCATTTTTTAAACGTTCTGTCACCTTACTGTTTTGTAAATCCGAGCCTGAAACCTGATACCCCATGTTAAGCAAAACTTCTGCGATACCACTCATACCTGCACCGCCGATACCAATAAAATAAATATGCTCAATTCGCCCCATTGTCAGTTCGTTATGTGCTTTAATCATATTGTGTTCAACTGTTTCTTTTGTAGGGTTCATCATCATTAACCTGCTAGTAACAGACATTCATCTGCAACAACTTCTGCTGCATTGTTTATTGATAAGTGTCTGGCCTTAGTGGCCATATCCAAAATTACTTTTTTATCCAATGACATTAAAATTTTAATTAATTTTACCGTATCTAATTTTTTCTGCTGAACGACAAATGCTGCACCACCTTTTACTAGATAATCAGCATTAGCCGTTTGATGATCGTCCACAGCATGGGGATAAGGCACCAGCAGCGAAGCAATGCCAACTGATGCAATTTCACTCACTGTAAGCGCACCTGAACGACAAATAACCAAATCAGCCCATGCATAACTTGCCGCCATATCATCAATAAAACTCATCACCTCAACTTCAATTTTTGATTGTATTTTTTCATTTTTATCAGCTGCCCCCAGAAAGAAATGATAATATTCTGTTGTAGGTCCCAGATTTTTTACACCACATTGATGACGAATATTAATTTTATCAAAAGCACTTGTTTCTATTTGTTCTGTCCGATAAATTTCTTCCAGGGCTTTGGGGATAGCTTCATTAAGAGCTGCAGCCCCCAAGCTGCCACCCACAATTAATATATTCAATTGTTCCGTATCACTATCAGCCCACTTTTTTTCAAAACGATATTCAGGTTCACCCAGAATCATAATTTCTTTTCGAACCGGATTGCCAATAATGCTCAATTTATTCTTTGACTGTTTATTTTGTTCAAAGGCACCAGGAAATGCAGCCAGTACTTTGCTTGAAAATCGATACAAAATTTTATTGGTCATTCCTGCTATAGCATTCTGTTCATGTAAAACCAATGGTACTCCCATTAACCAGCCAACAATACCACCAGGGCCTGTGACAAAACCGCCCATACCTAAAATGACATCTGGCTTTAGTTTTCGAAAAACACCTAAAGTCTGAAACAGAGCTCGTGATAAGCGAAATGGCAACATTAATAATGTTTTAAGTCCTTTTCCTCTCAGTCCACCAATCTCAATATAATTAATAGGATAGTTATTTTCAGGAACTATCCTGGACTCCATGCCTTTTTGTGTTCCCAGCCATTCAATATGCATGCCTTTTTGTTTGAGCACATGAGCTGTTGCCAGAGCAGGAAATATATGCCCTCCTGTTCCTCCAGCCATTATCAATATTTTTTTAGCCGACACATCACTATCCGATTGAGTATTAGTTAACTGACTCATATTAAAAAGATTTCCCAGATTTTTTTTCATTTTCTGTATCACATGAAGCCACAATATGAGCCCCTAAAATTCTAGCCCATAGCATATTACCTAAAGGACATTTATATCGAGTTTCATGTTCAGCTCGTAAAATCAGGGCTATCACCACACACATAATCATCATACTACTGCCGCCATAACTCATTAATGGTAGCGTTAAGCCTTTAGTCGGCAATGCCCCCATATTGACGGCAATATTGACAAAAGCCTGCAAACCAATCCAGATTGCTAAACCAAACATCAGATAAGCTGAGAATGTTTGGTTTAGCCTGTCTGCTTTTTTTGCCAGTATAAAGATCCGGCTAACTAACGCACTGAATAAAGCAATGACTGAAATAGCACCAATAGCCCCTAATTCTTCTGCCAGCACAGCAAACAAAAAGTCAGTATGCCCCTCAGGTAAATAAAATAATTTTTGTATACTATTACCTAGTCCAACCCCTGTTAATTCTCCTCTGCCAAAGGCAATCAATGATTGTGTCAACTGAAAACCAGTATTAAATGGATCAGCCCAGGGATCCATAAAAGACTGTATGCGAACAAGTCGATAAGGCTCTAATATAATCAAATAATAAACACCTATTGCCATAATCAAAATCAGTACTAAAAACTGCCATAATCGAACACCACCCAAAAACAGCATACCCAGAGCCGTTACAGAAATAACCACTGTGGCACCAAGATCAGGTTCCATAAGCAACAAAACAGCAATAGCAGCCAGAACAATCATTGGCATAAAAAAACCTTTTATTGTTTCTCTAACGTTTTCATTATGTCTGACAAGATAACCGGCCAGATAGATAACCATTGCCAACTTAACCAGTTCTGAAACTTGCAGATTAAAAACACCCATTGCTATCCATCGTGAACTGCCATTTATCTCTTTGCCAATTCCAGGCACCAGCACTGCAATTAATAACATCAAAGTCACCAATAATAATAATGGTCCCATTTTTTGCCAGAATTTAATGGGTGTAAACAAAACAATGATACCAATTCCACAACCTAGCCCTGTAGCTATAAGCTGTCGATATAAATAATAAAAAGGTTCACCATTATTACGTTCAGCAATTGATATTGAAGCTGAGCCAACCATGGTGATGCCAAGGGTAATAATGCTCACAGTAATAATTAGTATCCATGGGTCAAACAACCATTTCTGGTCTTTTTCTAAAACAATCTGAGTTACTTGTTTTGTCGAACTAAGCTCTTTTTTTCTACTGACTTTTTTGCTTTTTAGTTTTATTTTTTCATTTCGATTTTTGGCACTCTGCTGAAACATTTTACTCAGCAAGTTAATATTTCCAGCAGATGCAGCCTGCTTTTTAGTTCGTGAATTTATCATTATTTCAGCTGACATGTTTGAGTTCACTATTCATTTCAAGTTTAGTTTTAAATTCAGAACTCAATGTTAAAACTTTTTCTTTAAAATCTTCTCCACGTTTTATATAGTTCTGGTACATATCAAAACTGGCACAGGCTGGTGAAAATAAAATAGTATCACCTGTTATTGCCAGTTTATATGCCTTTGAAACTGCCTCAGACATTGTATCAACTGAATAGAGAACGCTATTCTCCACGCCTGCATTTAATGCACTGCTCTTTATCTGTTGCGAATCAACACCCATTAAAACAGTGGCTTTTATTTTTTTTTCTATAACCGTGCCCATTTCAGTAAAGTCAGCATCTTTTGCTATTCCACCGGCGATTAAAATAACTTTTCTCAGTAACTGTTGTTTATCTTCTTCTGTTTCAAAACCATCAATTGCAGCAATTGTTGCGCCAGTATTGGTTCCTTTTGAGTCATTATAAAACTCAATACCATTAACTTGAGCAACCCATTCACATCGATGAGCTAAACCACTATATTCTGTTATTACTGCAAGCATTTTTTGCATATTCAATTTTAATGGCTCAAGCAATGCCAGTGCTGCAAGGATATTGATGTAATTGTAACTACCTTTTAGTTTAATTTTACTCGCTTGAATGATTTCATTTTTACATCTCATTAAAGTATCGTCGTTACGCAGATAATATTTTGCTGAAGGTTCTTTATCCTTACCCGCTGAAGGCTCTTGATCTGCTAAAGGCTCTTTATCCGCTGAAGGCTCTTTATCCGCTGAAGGCTCTTCACCAAATGTAATTATGGTATATTTTTCATCATTGCCTGCAAGTGCACTTTCAACTCTTTGAAGAGTTATTTTTTCATCAATATTAACAACCGCATTTTCAGTATTATTATAGATACTTTCTTTAACTCTTCGATAATCACTCAGATCATCATATCGATCCATATGATCTTCGCTGACATTTAAAACCGTAGCTGAAAGTGTTTTTAAACTATAAGTTGTTTCTAACTGGAAACTTGATAACTCCAGAATATACAGGTCACTATTTGTTTCCAAAAGTTCTAAAGCCGGAACACCAAGATTACCGCCTGCTATGGATTTAACACCGCATTCCTGTGTTATTTTCTCAACCAGTGTTGTTACTGTACTTTTTCCATTTGAACCCGTAATGGCGATAACCGGTTTATTAACAACCTGAGAAAAAAGCTCAATATCACCCAGAACAAAACATCCCTTTTCAATCAGTGAAGTAAATAATTCACAGCGAATTGAAATGCCGGGACTGACAACAATCTGTTTATAATTTATAAATTGTTCAAATTTAAAATCACCCGTTAATACTTCAAGAGGACTAAATTGATCCTTTATTTCACCCAGTGTTAATAATTCCTTACGATTATCAGCAAAAGCATAAGAACAACCTCGCTGTTTAAGATAGCGAGCACAAGACAAACCAGTACCCCCCATACCGACAATCAATGTCGGTATGCTGAAGTCAAATTGTTTGTTAAGTGTTGTTATGTTCATAAGTTTTTAGTGTATTTAAGATATAAGCCTTTAGCATGTTTAAAATATAAGTCTTTAACGTATTTTTAATGATGCCAAACCAATTAAAACCAGAATAACCGTAATAATCCAAAAACGAACAATCACTCTGGGCTCTGGCCACCCTTTCAATTCAAAGTGATGGTGAATAGGAGCCATTCTAAAAATTCTTCTTCCCGTTAATTTATAAGAGCCTACCTGCAGTATGACTGAGACTGTTTCCATAACAAATACGCCACCCATAATAAACAGAATAATTTCCTGACGTACAACCACTGCAATAATACCAAGACCTGCACCCAGAGCAAGAGCACCTACATCACCCATAAATACCTGTGCAGGATAGGTATTAAACCATAAGAATCCTAAACCAGCTCCCACAAAGGCTGCACAAATCACAACAATTTCACCCACCCCCTGAATATAAGGAATTCCTAAATAGGCTGAAAAGTTATAGTGCCCCGTCAGATATGCAAAAACACCTAATGCACCTGCAACCATAACGGTCGGCATGATTGCCAAACCATCCAGACCATCTGTCAAATTAACCGCATTGCTGCTGCCAACAATCACCAGATAAGTCAGTAAAATATAAAATGGACCCAAATCAAGAAAGACATTTTTCATAAAAGGGATCAACAATAATGTTTCTTCTGGTGTTTGTGCACTTACATATAAATAAACTGCAGCAATTAAACCAATTACGCTTTGCCAGAAATATTTATAACGTGCAATTAATCCTTTTGTGTCTTTATGTACAACCTTTTTATAATCATCAATCCAGCCAACAATGCCAAATGATAGAGTCACCAGCAATACAACCCAGACATAATGATTGGTTAAATCACCCCAGAGTAAAGTACTGACTGCAATAGCCACCAGGATCAGTGCACCACCCATTGTTGGAGTACCGGCTTTACTAAAGTGACTTTCCGGGCCATCAGTTCTGACAACCTGTCCAATTTGTTTAACACTAAGCTTCTTGATCATCAACGGTCCCACCAGTAATGCAATGGACAATGCTGTTAGAATTCCCAAAATTGCGCGTAATGTTAAGTATGAAAAAACATTAAACCCACTGTAAAATTGAGATAAGTATTCAGCCAGGGCCAGTAACATTATTGACCACCTTTTTGTTGTTCACTTGTTAAGGAGCTGTCAATTAATTTATTGACGACAGTTTCCATTGACATGGTTCTGGAACCCTTGATTAAAATAACGCTGTGTTTATTCAACTTATTTTTCACCTTTTGAATTAATTCATTTTTATCTGAAAAATGAATTGCTTCCATTTTCTTATTATTATGATCCGCAGAAACTGAATTATAGCCAAGAGTTGTTTCCCGGCTCATAGTACCTACTGTAAATAGCTGACTAACCCCCATGTTCGCCGCATCAATCCCTAATTGGTAGTGCAATTGAGCAGACTCATTACCCAGCTCCCCCATATCACCAAGAATTAAAACAGATTCACCATCAAGCTGGTTTATAGCATCAATCCCTGCTCGCACTGAACCTGGATTCGCATTGTAGGTATCATCAAAAATTATTGCGCCATTGAGCCCGACTTTCCGTTCTAAGCGACCAGAGACATTAGTAAAACTTTCCAGTCCAGCCTTTATATCCTCTAAGTTGCAACCAGCTGACAAGGTAACTGCTGTAGCGGCCAGAGCGTTATAAACATTATGTAAACCAAATTGTTTTAAATGGACAGTTTGATTACCTTCAGGTGTTTTAATCGTTAATTCAAAACCCTCACTTAATGGTTTGCAGTCCGCACTGATATCCGCATCTGTTTTTATACCGAAAGTAACTTGTTTAATCAGACCTTTTAAACTGGACTGTTCCCGGCAAAAGCTTTTCCAGTAATCCGAAAAATGATCATCTGCATTAATCACTGCTGTACCACCACGTTCCAGCCCGGTATAGATCTCTGCTTTACCTTGAGCAATTCCTTCTATTGAACCAAAGCCTTCAATATGAGCATGAGTTACATTGGTTATCACAGCCACATCCGGCTGTACCATATCGACGAGCTGCTTAATCTCACCAATATGATTAGCACCTAATTCTACTACTGCTGCTTTATGTTCTTTACTGAGTCTCAACAGCGTAAGCGGTACACCAATTTCATTATTAAGATTACCTTTTGTTGCTAACACCACTTTGTGTTCATGAGATCCTTGCTTATATTTTTTTTGAAAAATAGCAGCTGTCATTTCTTTCACAGTTGTCTTACCGCAGCTGCCTGTAATGGCAATAATCGGCAAAGTAAATGCTGAGCTCCATAAAGAAGCAATATCACCCAAAGCAATTCGAGTATCATGAACAACAATCTGAGGTAAAACTGATTGACACAGCCGTTCGACAACTAAGCCACAGGCTCCTTTTTCTTCCGCTTGCTCAACATATTCATGAGCATCAAAGTTTTCACCTTTGAGTGCAACAAATAAATCACCAGTTTGCAGAGTGCGGGTATTAATACTCACTTTTGAAAAAGCCCGTTCTTCTCCAATTAAATCAACACTTAATGCTGCGGCTACCTGAGCGAGTGTCTGATTCATTTACAAGCCTCTCCTGATCGTTTTGTTAAATGCTCTTTATAAAAACGATGTACACAGCCCTTATCACTAAAAGGCAGACGCTGACCATTAATTTCCTGATAGTCTTCATGCCCCTTGCCTGCAATGAGCACAACATCCCCTGTATTAATTGAACTCAATGTTGAGTAAATTGCTTTTTCTCGTTCAACTTCTATCACTACATTTTTTGAATTTTTAAAACCATCCATAATATCTGCAATAATCTGATCTGGAGATTCAGTTCTCGGATTATCCGAAGTGACAATAATCTGATCAGCCAATTGCTCAGCAATTTCTGCCATCAATGGACGTTTACCCTTATCACGATCACCACCACAGCCAAAGAGACAGATCAGTTGTCCCCGGGTGTGTGCTCTTAACGCACCAAGCACTTTCTCTATGGCATCGGGAGTATGGGCATAATCAACAACAATCAGTGGTAAATCATCCTGTAATACTCCACTCTCTGAAGAGGGAAGCATTATCTTTTCCATTCGTCCTGGAACAATTGCTAATTTTCCTACACGGCTCACAATGGCATCTAAGTCATACCCCTGAGAATGCAATGCGGCAATAGACGCCAGTATATTGTCAATATTAAAATCACCCACTATTGATGTTTTTATTTCAACAGCAGCTTGATCATTTATATATAAGGTAAAAGAAATACCCTCAGAACTCAGGCTGATAGAATCAGCAAAATATTCAGCATTCCTGTCCTCTCTGGAATAGCGAATAATCGATAATTTCTGGCTATATGAATCATGTTTAATTGATTCAATAATTATTTTTGAAAATGAATCATCCTGATTCAAAACAATTTGCTTAAGAGATGAAAATTGAAACAATTTCAGTTTTTCATTTGCATAGGATTTCATATCACCATGATAATCCAGATGATCCCGAGTCAGATTCGTGAAAATTGCACAATCAAACTCAACCCCATTAACCCGGCCCTGAGATAAAGCATGAGAGGACACTTCCATCACCAGAGTTTCAGCCTGCTTATCACGAAAGTCAGCAATGAGTTCCTGCACAGTGACTGCATCCGGGGTAGTATGAGTTCCAGCTTCAAGCTGTCCATAAAAACCATTACCCAGAGTACCTATCACGGCACATTTTTTTGCTGCCCCTTTTGATTCATTTTTTTCTGTCACATCCTGAGCATGAATTAACTGTGCAATAAAATGTGCAATCGATGTTTTGCCATTAGTCCCGGTAATACCAATTACATTGAGTAAATGACTTGGGTGCTGATAAAACCGTGCAGCAATTTCACCCACTTTTTCATGCAGTGCTTCAACTTGAATTAAGGGCACATGAAACATCTCTCCATGTCTCTCAACAGAGCAACTTTCCGGCATATCTTCAAGCTCTGTCATCGGCTCCCAGGCAATGCAACTGGCACCAAGGTTAATCGCTTCACCCGCATAGGCAATACCATGCTGTAAATCTTTTTGTAAGCCATGCCCTACGCTAGCACAGGCTAAAAACAGATACTCTTCATGTACTTTCTTACTATTAATCGATAAGCCTTTGAAATTAAGGTCACAATTTTCGACCCCACTAAAATCAACAAAACCATCTAACAGTGACTGTAGATGGTTATGAGAATAGTGCTTTTCAGCTTTCTTTTTTATGGGTTTCGCCAGAGGCCTGTTGAGGCTTCTGGCTATGGGCAGTTGACTTTTCATCCCTGCCTCCCGATATGTTGTTCTATTTGTGTCACAACATCAGGCTGACTGATATCATCCGGGTCAATATTAAGTAAGCGTAAAGCACCTGACATCACAGTAGAAAAAAGAGGTGCTGCCACCAGGCCGCCGTAGTATTCACCATTAGCAGGTTCATCAATCATGACAACAATCGCCATCTTTGGCGCACTTGCAGGTGCATAACCGGCAAACACTGCACTGTATTTCTTTTTGGTGTAACCACCATGTCTGGAGGCTTTTTTTACGGTCCCTGTCTTCCCGGCAACCTTATAACCTTTAACTGCAGCCTTAGGCGCTGTACCACCGACTTTAACAACACGTTGCATCATCTTATTCACTTGTTTCAGGGAACGTGATGATAGTGCTACTCTCTGTCCTGAGGCCAGAGTTGAATCTTGTGTTAACTCAATTTCATCATTAGCAGCCTGAGATAAAAAAGTAACCGGTATCTTGTTACCCTGCCGGGCAATCATGCCATAGGCATTGGCTAATTGCAGATTCGTCACTGACATGCCATAACCAAAAGAAAGTGTAGCCTGCTCTATTTTTGAAACACGTCGGGGACGTACCAGACGTCCTGAAGACTCACCAGGGAAACCACTTCCAGTATCATTACCGAAACCAAAACTATAATACGTGTCCCATAATAATGATTTAGGCAAACTTAGGGCAATTTTTGAAGTGCCTACATTACTTGATTTTTGTATCACAGTGGAAACATCAATGGTGCCATAGGCATGAGTATCTTTAATGGTCTTACCATTAATCATAAACCAGCCATCACCTGTTTTGATCTGTGTTGATGGACCATAACGACCACTATTCAATGCCGCAGCAATAGAGATGGGCTTCATTGTTGAACCCGGCTCAAACAGATCTGCTATCGCTCGGTTGCGATACAGTCTTGATTTTCGATCTTGTAAGCGGTTGGGATTAAACCCTGGCTGACTCGCCATGGCTATTACCTCACCTGTTTCAATATCTAATATCACGATAGACCCTGATTTTGCCTTATGTTGTTGTACTGTTTTTTTTAGTTCTTTATATGCCAGATACTGAATTCGACGATCCAGACTCAGGCTTAAATCTTTACCAGGCTGAGGGGCTTTTATCTGCTCCTCAATTGCAATAATACGACCCAGACGATCTTTAACCACACGCTTACGACCAGAATCACCACTTAACCAATCGTTATAAGCCAGTTCCATTCCTTCCTGACCATTATCATCAACATCAGTAAAACCCAGAACATGGCCAAAAATTTCACCATCCGGATAGTAACGTCGATATTCTCTCTGTACATGAATACCTTTAATATTCATCTTTAAAATTCGCTGTGCCAGAGCAGGGTTAATACGTCGCTTAATATAGACAAATTCTTTATTGGCGCGTTTTTTTACCTTGTTTTTTATATATTGGCTGTTCAGCTTAAGCAATTTTGCAACCTGATAAATTTTTTTATTATCTGCTTCAAACTCTTTTGGATTAATCCAAATTGATGAAACCGGTGTACTGATAGCCAGAGGATAACCATTTCTATCTGTTATCATTCCCCGGTGAGCAGTGACTTCCAGCTGCCTCAGCACACGGGCATTTCCTTGCCCTTTTAAAAATTCATTATTAACAACCTGTAAATCCAGAACCCGCCAGATAAGCGCGCAACAAACCACAACTAGAATCAGATAAATAAAATTGATCCGATAGGTTTGTATTTGACCCTTTGTTTTCACCATGTTGTTGTCAGCATATCGTATTTAAAACTTGTGTCTTTATTGTCTTATGTAGATGACATCACTGGTATCAGGCGTTATCATCTGCAGCTTTTTTTTTGCAATACGCTCAATTCGTGCATGTGTTGCCCAGGTATTTTGCTCTATTTGCAACTTTCCCCATTCAACATCCATATCATCTCTTTGTTTTTCCTGCTGCTGAAGCTCAACAAAAAGTTTACGATTATAATGTTTCACATAAACAACACTGATAGCCGATACAAACGTGACAATCAGCAAAATCATTATGAATAATACTTTGCCACTCATTTCTTACGCCTATATCTTAAAATCTATATCATCAAACTTATAACTTGCTCGCAACTCTCAGTACCGCACTTCTGGCACGAGGATTTTCATCCAGTTCCTGTTTTCCTGCTTTTATTCTTTTACCCACCAACCTCATTTTCCGATTGACTGCTTCATCCATAATGGGTATATCAGGCGGCAATTTATCACCCTCAACCATGCGTTTAAAAAAACGTTTTACTTTTCTGTCTTCAAGCGAATGAAAACTAATCACCGCTAAGTGCCCTTCTTTTGCCAGACAGCGATAGCTTTGCTGTAAACATTCATCCAGATCACCTAACTCATTATTAATAAAAATCCGTATACCCTGGAAACTCCTCGTAGCCGGATGTTTTTTCTTTTCCCATCGAGGATGAGCCTGTTTAATAATTTCAGCTAATTGTCTGGTGTCATTTAATAATTCATCCTCTCTGGCTAAAACAATCGCTCTGGCAATACGCCTTGAATAACGTTCTTCACCGTATTCATAGATGACATTGGCTATCTCAGTTTCTTTAGCCTTATTAATCCATTGCGCAGCACTCATACCCAGCTGATCATTCATGCGCATATCCAGCGGACCAGATTGTTGAAAACTAAAACCTCTTTGCGGATCATCCAACTGTGGCGAAGAAACGCCCAAATCCAGCAAAATACCATTTATTTCGCCACACAAACCCTGTGCTATAAGATATTCTTCCAGTTCAGCAAAAGAACCATGATGAATACTGAATCGTGACTCATCTGAAAATTTTTCCTCTGCGGTAGCAATAGCCTGAGGATCTTTATCAAAGGCAATCAACCGACCGTTACTTCCTAGCTGCTCAAGTATATATTGTGAATGCCCGCCTCGACCAAATGTGCCATCAACATAAATACCATCAGGCTCAATCGCAAGTGCTTCAACTGACTCTCGGAGCAGTACCGGTTTATGTTCAAAATTCATTTCTTTATTGGTCATAACAATTCAGCTGATTTCTTTAAAAGAGCATGTTTTAAAGAGCAAGAATTTAAATAATCTGCCTTTAACCTTACTTTAAATATGGGTTTAAATATGAGCTAAAGAGAAAGTGATTCCAGTTCCTCAGATAATTCCAGTTCTTCATCATTTTCCCATTCGCGAGTCCAGCTATCTTCATCCCAGACTTCAAACTTATTACCAATACCCACTAAAACAATTTGTTTTGTCAGCCCGGTCTTCTCTCTTAAATAAGGAGGAAGGTTAATACGGCCGTTTTTGTCCATATCACAATCAGTTGCATGCCCAAGATATAAACGTTTTATTCTCACGGCAGCCTTATTAACACTGGAAAGTTTAACCAGCTTGGCTTCAACCTCTTTCCAGTCATTGTATGGATAGATCACCATACGTTTTTCTGTATCTAAAGTAATAACCAGATGACCAGCACAATCATCCATCAGCCGTTCTCGATAACGACTTGGAATCGCTAAACGCCCTTTTACATCAAGATTGAGTTTGCTTACACCATTGAGCACTGTAAAATACCAAAATATTAACGGTTAAATTTCACTTCATATTAAGGTTTTTGGAAATAATGATTCAAATGGTAAAAAAAGCCTTATTTATCCAACGGATACCACTTTAACCCATTTTGATCCATTCTGATCCACTTTACCCCACATTTGCAACTATAGAAACTGTTGGAGACAAGGTCAAGTAAAATCGTGTATTTTTTTAATTTCTTTCTTTTGTGACAATGACTTAGGAAAACTTTCACTAATTTTTCAAGACTAATTTTCTGATAAATCAGTATGTTATTACATCTTGTTAATGGGGGTGATGAGGATCGAAGCAGGCATAAAGAATAATCACCGCTGATACCAGGGAAAACAGAACTTGTACTAAAACAGCCTCTAAGATAGGTTTATTCAGAAAAGCTTCAATTAATGTTACTTTAATCAAGCAGAAACCATCAAAAACACTATATTTAGTAGAAATAAAAATCACAAACACCATATAGTGTATCTATGTTTTTTGTACATAAAACAGGTTTTGTAAGTTTGGCAACCTAAAGAATCAATCGTGATATGAACTCAGTTTTTAAGTTGAATATTGTACATTTATATATTACTCTCATTAAATACCTGACATTCTCTGTTTTGCTTCCCAAAAAACATATTGATGCTTCAATTTCTCAAGTTATCCTTATTTTTAGGCAAGCTCATTTTTCTTTGAATTTTAAGACTTTTGAGTCACAAGCGACAACTTTTTATCAGATAATGGCATCAGAGTGATGAATCGAAAGGGAAATTGTTGGGGCGTAGCGGCTGAAAGCTTTTCCACATGTTAAAACAGGCTTGATTAACCATCAACAGAAGACACATTACCGTTAGAATTGCTGGAAAAATTTCATTTTTTATTTTCCTACCAGAGAGCACTTACATATTTGTAACTGTGTTGGATATACCCAGTGAGAAGAAATGTTCAAAATTGCTAGCTATATTGCTCGACGACTATCTGATGCACTCCGGTTGTTTGTTAGCTGATGGTTAATAAATGATTGCCATATTCCATTTGGCTCCCAAATTAAACCTATATCGCTTAAGGCTTTGCTTTCTTGCCAGCCAAGCTTTATTACTCGGTAAAGTGCAATAAAGACTGAAGCTCGTTTGTTTGCAGCGCAGTGAATAAATATTCTTTTTTCTCTATATTTTTCAAGTAATTCCATAAATTGTGATAAATCACTTTCCTTTGGATCCTGGAATATAACTGGAATATGAAAGTATTGAACACTCCTCTTATTAAAGAATAATGCCTCATTTTTTAATGAGTATTCTGCATCATCAAGACCTAGATTAACAACTATTTCATATCCTGAATTTACAATAAAAGAGAGTTCTTCTTCTGTAAGCGATCATTCCCCGACGTCCTTCCAAGGTCTCCCTGAATAAAATATTCTTAAGCCTCCTGAAATTGAGTAGCCAGGAGGCTATTATGAACACCC
>JADGDG010000059.1 GCA_016744995.1 Gammaproteobacteria bacterium | reverse complement strand
TATCGATGCAGAAAATAAAGTGACTGGAGAAGGGTTAAACAGTGTGGGGCCCAATACGGCAGTATTAGGCTTGAGTTTTAAGAACCCGGCATCCACAGTTGGTTTTGACTGGTTCATACGAGCTGCTGCAGAAGCCGATGATGCTGAATCATTAGAACGACATGGGCAAAAATTGACACCATATGAGCCGTCTGGTTATGCCGTTCATGATGTCAGTGTGTTTTGGAAACCTCACTCCAAAGTCCGTATTGATGCAGCAGTTTACAATGTTTTTGATAAAAAATACTGGTCAGCTAATGCTAAAGGTGCTGATGCCAATGGGGATTTGGATGCCCAGGCTGAACCAGGAACCAGTTTTTCTGTGAATCTGAGTTATCAATTTTAATAAATCGGTCGTTGTCTTGTCTCTTAAGACAACGATACCTCTAATGCTGATTGAAAATCCTTACCATGTCTGACACATTAAATTTAAAAATTAAAGCCCAATTATTTAATAGAAAATACGGGCTTACTGTTTTAAGCCTGATTGTATTAATACTCTTTGGAACTTATCTATTCAACCGCTATTTCGGTCCAACGCGAGTGGCACTGGTCAACTATCAGGCCTTTCAGGCGGCAAAATTTGCTCAGGCTGAACAGACGGGCTGGGTGGCTATAGAGCAGCTCAAACCAGAAGCCTTTTCAGACTTAGATGATTATGATTTTATTTTGATTTTCGGGCGGGGGCTTAAACTGACTGCATTGCAATTGGATAAGCTTAAACAGGTATCGCAATCCAGTTATGTGTTGGTGGATAGTGCCATGAATCCGGCTCACAATATTAATAGCATTCCTGAAACTCATAAAAACATCGTTAGTCAATACCTTAACAATGCTGGTTTAAAAAACTATAAAAACCTGTTGCGCTATTTTCGCACTAAAATACAGTCAAAGTACCTGAGCATTGTAGAGCCTGATGAGCCGTTGATTATTGGTGAGGATAGTTTTTTTCATTTTTCACCGGAAGCTATCTTTTCAGAATTAAATGAATATCAGGCTTACTATGAGCAACAAAATAGTTTTCATCCAGATGGAAAGAAAATCGCATTATTGACTTCAGTTCCAGGGCCATTTAATGCTAATCGGGAACATATTGATGCCTTAATCAAAAGGCTGGAGCAAGAAGGCTATCGGGTTTATCCAATTGCCAGCCGTCATCGTCGCTTACAATTCCTGCAGCAAATTGAGCCGGATGCTGTCGTGTTTATGCCTCATGGGCGTTTGCATGCACAAGGTGCAAAGCAGGCTATCCAGTGGTTGAAAGAAAAGAATATTCCAGTTTTCTCTCCCTTGTCCGTATTTAAAGAGTATGACAATTGGCTCAATGATCCACAAGGCTATTCTGGATCATTATTAAGTATGAATGTTGTCCTGCCAGAGCTGGATGGTGCCATTGCACCCTATGTTATTAATGCTCAGTTTGCCAATAAATCCGGTTACACAATATTTAATGTTATTCCAGAGCGGCTTGAAAAATTTGTGGATTTGTTAAATGGCTTTTTAGCACTTAAAAGTGGAGCCAATCAACATAAAAAGATTGCCATAGTGTATTTTCGAGGTCCTGGAAAAAATGCGTTGGTGGCCGGTAATATGGAAGTCAGTCGAAGCTTATTCAATACCTTACACAGACTTAAGTCAGAAGCTTATGACTTAAGTGGATTACCCGATGATTTTACTGAGTTTGAACAGCAATTAAATCAACAGGGTGTGGTGATGACACCCAAAGGAAAAGGTCTTAGTCAGGTTTTTGTTCAATCAGATTATCCAGCTTTTATACCATCGGAGACTTATCGTCAATGGTGCCAGTCTTTGGCTCATGCTATGTGTGAGCAAATAGAAAAACAGTATGGTACAGCACCTGGAAGTTTTCTGGTGGATGATTCAAAAGGTATCGCGGTCGCCAGATTGCAATATGGCAATGTGGCCATATTGCCCCAGCCACTGCCTGGCTTTGGTGATAATACCTTTCAACTGGTTCATGGTACGGACAAAGCACCGCCGCATACCTATGCGGCAGCCTACTTTTGGTTAAGACATGCTTTTTCAGCTGATGCCGTTATACACTTTGGTACTCATGGTAGTCTGGAGTTTACCCCAAAAAAACAGATAGCTCTGTCACAAAAAGACTGGGCAGATGCTTTATTAGGTGCTATCCCTCACTTTTATATTTACACCATGTCAAATGTGGGTGAAGCGATTATTGCAAAACGTCGCAGCTATGCCACCATACTGAATCATTTAACGCCTCCATTTACTGTGGCTGGCTTACAGAGTGAGTCAAAACAACTGAGTGATCGAATCAATGAGTACTCACTCTCTCAGGGTAGTGTCCAGGCACAATTGCGTCTGGACATTATAGAGCGCATATAAGCTCTATCCATTGATAAAGCCTTAAACCTGTCACAGTCGGACTTAGAGGGGGTGGATAACTGGCAGCAAAGGGTTTATAACCCGGTATCACAATGGCTTGAAACCCTGGCTTCGGAAAATATCACTGAAGGTTTATACACATTGGGACAGTCCTATAGTGAAGAGCAGATATTCAACACTATCCAACAGATGTTTTCTGATACCTTCAGTCATCATTATACGGCAATACAGAAGCTGTCTTTACAATTAAAGATGAAGGCTGATAAAAGCAACGTTAACAGGGAAAGTAAAAACAGGGAAAGTAAAATAGTTACAAGCTGGATTGAACAACGTCTTGCCGGACAATCAACACAGACCATTCTAAGAGCAAGCTTTGATCCCAGGCTATTAAAAACCGTGCAGAGCTGGCGTCAGTCAAGCCAGCAATCAGGCAAAGCAAAGGTGAGTCATGGGCGTGGTGGAGGTAACAATAATGCTCTGAGTATCACCAAGAGTCACAATGCAGCAAATCAGAATAAAAATACGCTTTATGAAGAGCTTGCCCTAAATCTGGATAGGATAACTGTACTTCTGGACAAAGTCCCTGAAAGTGTTATCTACTTAAAAACAGCCTCGGAGCTTGAACAAAATGCCTTATTAAATGCTTTAAACGGTGGCTATATTGAACCGGCATCCGGTGGTGATCCCATTGTCAATCCTCTGGCTTTACCCACAGGGAGAAATATGTTTGCCATTGATGCAGAGAAAACACCTTCCGAATCAGCCTGGAAAGTGGGCATGGAACTAGCCAATACCTTGCTGGCTGAACACCAAAAGAATCATGGTGAGTTACCCAAAAAAGTGGCTTTCACCCTATGGCCCAGCAGTTTTATTCATAGTCAGGGGGCCACTATTGCTGAAATACTCTACCTGTTAGGCGTTGAGCCTGTTCGTGATCCTTTTGGCCGAATACAATCACTTAGACTGATCCCCGAAGAACAGCTGAAACGCCCGAGGATTGATGTCGTCGTACAAAGTGCCGGACAGCTCAGGGATCTGGCGGCTTCCCGATTAAAGCTAATCGAAGATGCGGTAAAAATGGCTGCTGGGGCTGACGATAAAGATGAAAATTATGTCGCTCAAGGGGTCAGAAAAGCTGAGAAATATTTACTGGATAAGGGGGTGCCGCCATTATCGGCTAAAAATTTGTCGATAAGAAGAAGTTTTGGTGGGGTCAATAATCAATACGGTACAGCTATTATGGGACTGGTTGAAAGCAGTCATAAATGGCAAAGCCAGCAATCCATTGCTAAGCAATATATCAAAAATATGGGTGCGGTCTATGGTGAGGAAGGGACCTGGGGAGAGTTTCACGAACATTTATTTGCCGCCGCATTACTGGATACTGATATCATTGTGCAACCCAGAAGCAGTAACACCTGGGGGGCTTTGAGTCTGGATCATGTTTATGAATTTATGGGGGGGTTAAATGCCGCGGTAAATAGAGTGACAGGTCAGACTCCTGAAGCTTATTTTAATGATTATCGTAATAGTGCCAAAGCTAAAGTTGCCACCATCGATCAAACCATCTGGTTAGAAGCTCAGAGTACTTTGTTTAATCCAACTTATATTAAGGCCTTGACCAAAGGGGGTGCCAGTAGTGCTGAGACCTTTGCAGAAACTTTTCGTAACACCTTTGGTTGGAGTGCCATGAGGCCAGAGGCCATTACTCCGGCTTTATGGGAAGAATTGTATCAAACCTATATTGAAGATAAGCATCAATTAGAGCTGTCTGAATTTTTTAAAACGATCAATCCATATGCTTTACAGGATATGACTGGTGTATTGCTGGAAGCTTCACGTAAAGGATTTTGGACACCTGATGCATCTCAACTTAAAGCATTGGCTCAGCTTCATGCTGATCTGGTCAGTCAGTTTGAAGCAGGCTGTGGAAATTTTACCTGTGGTAATCCTGAGCTTAAAACTTATATAGTCAGTCAGCTTGATAAGACCGTTTCAGAGGCTTATCAGCTCGCCATCAATAGTGCAGAAGGGATAGAGACAGACACTCAATCCATTGTTCTGGTTGAAATGAATAAGCAAACAGATGGCAAACAGAATGAGTCCAGTAATGCACCAGAAGAGGCCTTAAAACAAACTCAGGCAGCCGGACAATCTAAAGAAGACAATAGATTAGAAAACCAAAAGGCTAGCACTCATAAAACCAGCTCACAGCAAAAAATCTGGTTTAGCCTAGTGTTGATCATTATTATTATTATATTGATAGTGAGTTTCTGGAACAAGCGTCGTGATAACGTTTGAGACCTTTCTATTTTTTTCAGCACTGCTCAGTCTCAATTTGTGGCTGGTTCAATGGAGCAGGTTTCAGATTAACAAAGTCGCTGGGCTCACCTTATTACTAATCATTATGATCTGGCTTTTGGAGCCCTGGCTGCTTAATCAAAGTCTGCTGCAGTGGCAGCAGTATTTATTGCCATTTCATGAATTAATTGCACTGGGACTTTGTCTGGAGTCCTGGTTTTTATGGTTTTACCACAAAAGCTCAGCTTATATCGGAGTTTCAGGGATCTTAGCCATTGTATATCTGCAATTACAACTGTATCAATCGGGTTGGTTTGAACTGACATTCAGTATGCAAACCATTGGTTTTGCATTCACTGTATTGTTATTAGGATTTTTCTATTTACAAATACACCGACGATGGATCTGGAGTCGTAATCTATTACTTCTTTATATGCTCTTGCTCTGGTGCCTGAGTTGGCTGAGTTTTTGTCAATGGCCCAAATCTCTTCCTCAATTTTATGAGTTTCATTACATAAAGACTGCCTGGTTGCTCCTTGCTTTAGTACTTATGGTGATTGTGGTAAGAGGCTTGGAATTGATTATGAACAATGGGTTTAAAAAGAGCGGGTTTGATTTTTTTAAGTTTAAGAAACAAAGAGGTCGTTAATGAGTTTTTTTCTTGAAGTGCTTAGCTTTATTTCATCGGGATTGCTAATCCCCTGCATTGCCTTATTGTTAGTCTTATTATTACAAAGTCTTGTCAAAGCCTCTGGGTATGTGTTTTTTTACCGTCAGAGTATGACTTACCTTAATGATGTATCAAGTTGGATCCATAACTCTGAACCTGATAAGAACATCCCTGTAAATTGCCCTAATCAAGGTCTGTTCAAAGACTACCTCAACCGAATTGCAGCAAGCTCTAGCCTGGCGAAAGCTTATCATTTAATTGCGGAATATGAATCCTTTTGTGAAAATCGATTAAGAGCTTTGACCAGGATGGCAAAATTGGGTCCCATATTTGGCCTGATTGGTACCTTGATACCGATGGGACCTGCACTAGAAGGTCTGGCAAATGGTGATATTCATCAACTT
>JADGDG010000013.1 GCA_016744995.1 Gammaproteobacteria bacterium | reverse complement strand
ACTCGGAAGTGAAACGTGTCATCGCCGATGATAGTTTGGGAGTTCCCATGCGAAAGTAGGTCACTGCCAGGGTTATACACGACTGGAGACAGTCTTAAAGAAGCCCCAAGCTCATTGCTTGGGGCTTTTTTTTTGTGGGAATGGATTAAAATTTGAATTAAAGCTAAAGTTTATATTTAATGTGCCGCTAATAGCAGCAACTAGTTATAATTTTCATTTATGAGAGGTTAATATGGATATTTCAGGTGTTTCAACGGGTGTTGTTGTTGATACTGCAGTTAAAAATGCAGATGTTAATGTTAATAATGAAGTTGATAAAAAAACCAAAGATATTGAATCTCAAACAGATACTCAATCACAGGATGCTGTTCCGCAGCCGACTGAAAACCTTGGGAATAATATAAATGTTTCAGTCTAATGGTTGCATGTATCTGTATCGTTAGGATTATTTCTTTTTAAACAGAGCGAGGACTTCGTGCGCCTCTTTTCTATCATCCCCTTTGCAGCTAATACTTCTTCTCACACTAAAAGTGCTTAGTTCTGCACCTTTGTATATTTCTTGTGTAAACTCTGTCAAATGGTTGGAAATAAGTACAGGTATCCCTTTTTTAGACGTTATTTTTGCTAATTCTGCCAGTTTTTCCTGCTCAGCAAAACCAAAGTCACCTTTGTGGTACTTAAATGTTTGTTTACTTGCATTCTGTTGCACATAAGGAGGATCACAGTATATAACATCTCCTAATCTAGCTTGAGAAAATGTTTTCTCAAAGTCCTGGGTGACAAATTTAGCGTCTTTAGTTTGATTTATGAATTCAAGCATATAGTTATCCGGAAATCGAATGTTTTTGTATTTGCCGAAGGGAACATTGAATCCACCTGACGAATTGTAACGACACAGACCGTTATAACCATGCTTATTTAAATATAGGAATAGTGCTGCTCGTAAAATTGTTTCTTCTGTTTCATTAAAAACTTTTCTGAACTGGTAATATTTTTCAGGATCATTATTCTCAGGAATAAAAAACTGGCTACAATAATCTACAAATTCTTTTTTTTCATTTTTTAAATGATTAAATAAGTTAATAACATCTTTATTTGTATCGGCTATTAAATTTTTTTTGTAATTAGTATTAAGAAAAACTGTTGCTGAGCCTGAAAAAGGTTCTATCAGACGTTTTCCATCAGGTAGTATTTCTTTTATTCTATCAATAATTTTTCGTTTACCACCTGCCCACTTTAAAAATGGGATATATTTCTTTTCTATTTCTATATTTAAATTTTTCACAAATTATTATAACTCTTTAACATATACAGCTGAATTACGTTGATAGTTGTATAAAGCCTGCTTTTCACTGGGTAGCTCTGAAATGGCTGTCTTTATAAATCCCTGTTCTCTAAACCAATGTGTTGCCTGTGTTGTCAGGATAAACACTTGTTTTAATTGTTTGCCGCCTGCTTGCTCACAAATATGCTCAAATATTTTTTCACCACGACCCTTTGATTGATATTTTGGGGCAATTGCCATACAGGATATTTCTGCCTGCTGTTTGTTCTTGCTGACATAAAGAGCGCCACAACCAATAATTTTTTTATCACGTTCTATTACATAAAAATTATTAATTTCAGTTTCCAGGCGCTCTCTTGAGCGCTTAACCAGCAAACCGGATTCTTCCAGTGGTTCGATGAGTTCAATAATGCCTTGTACATCTTCAATAGTGGCACTGCGAATATCTTCCAGAACATCTGTGCTGATCAGGCTGCCAACGCCATCCTGAGTAAACAATTCCAGTAATAAAGCACCTTCAAGGTTACGATCAATGACATGAACTCTCTGTACTCCTGATTCACAGGCATGAATAATACGCTGGTAATGGCGAGTCACTTCATTATGCTGAGTTGCATTGAGCTGGATGATTTTTTTCAGTTCCTGTGTGGTCAGATCATGCTGTAATTGATTATTTTTATCAACAATGCCACGGGCATCATCGATAAAAATAAGTTTATCAGCCTTTAACTCAATTGCACTTTTTGTGGCAAGGTCTTCACCATTAATATTAAATGTTTCTCCAGTTGGAGAATAACCGACTGGGGAAAGTAGTACGACATCACCTGCATTGAGAGAGTAGCTAATTGAATTGGTATCAATCTTTCTTATATCACCCGTGTGCAGATAATCAATTCCATCAATAATGCCTTTAGGTTTGGCAATAATAAAATTACCGGAAATAATGTTGATTTGTGATCCGGCCATGGGGGTGTATTTTAGGCTAGTGGTAAACAGTGCTTCGAGATTGAGTCGAATACTACCGGACGCTTCTTTGATGACCTGCATTGTTTCACTATCAGTGACTCGAAGCCCCTGAGAATATTCAGACTTTATTCCTAACTTTTTAAGTTTTTTATCAATTTGTGAGCGCGCACCATGAACTAATACCAGCTTAACTCCAAGGCTGTTAAGCAAAGTAATATCATGAACTAGTGAAGGAAATTCATTATCAGCAAGTACATTCCCGCTGAAATAAATAACAAAGGTTTGTTCTCTAAAGGCATTGATATAGGGGGCAGCATTACGAAACCATTGCACAAAGTGTAATTCTTTTTTGCTTGTTAAATATGAGCCCTCAGGCGAATTTGTGTTAGAATCTGTCATGTTTTTCTCTATATATCTTTAGACATTATAACATTAAGATTATTTTATTAGCTAACCTATTCTTATAGGGTGTTCGTTACTGGATTTTTAACTTAAACATTATGTCACTTTCTATTCCTGATTTACTTGCTTTGCTGGGCTACCTTCTTATTGTGATGGCCATAGGCCTTTATTTTTCCAAAAAAAATACCAGCACAGAAGAATATTTTGTCGGTGGTCGTTCTTTTTCAGGCTGGGTTATTGGATTAAGTCTTGTTGGCACTTCCATCAGTTCGATTACTTTTCTGGCTTATCCGGGTGACGCTTATAAAACAGCATGGCTTCGGTATTTGCCTAATTTGATGTTGCCGCTGGCTATCTTTATTGCCGCTTATGTGTTTCTTCCTTTTTTCCGTCGAGGAAATACTATCACTGCTTATGAATATCTGGAAGATCGCTTTGGGCCTTCAATTCGTGTTTATGGTGCATTAACATTTATTTTGGGGCAACTAGTACGCATCAGTCTTATCTTATATTTACTTTCTTTGTTAATCCATGAGCTAACTGGCTTAAGTTCTGAAATGTCTATCATTCTGGGTGGTGTATTTGTTGCGGTTTATACCATTGTTGGAGGTATTGATGCTGTTATCTGGACCGATGTCTTGCAGACGATTGTACTGGCAGCTGGCGGTATTTTTTGCTTAGTGGTTATAGTCAACCACTTACCCGGAGGTCTTAATCAGATTATTGATATGGCTTCAGAGCATGGGAAGTTGGCATTTGCTGAACTAAAAAGCGGTCAGCTTGTCCCTGTTAACTGGTCTTTTTCTTTACAGGATAAGACAGGAACTATGCTATTGTTAATGGGACTCACGGCCTGGTTGACCGAATACTCTGCTAACCAGAATACTGTACAACGCTTTTGTGCTTCTAAAAGTGATTCTGAAGCGCGTAAGGCAATGTTTGTTTGCGCCTTTACCAGTCTGCCTATCTGGGCTTTTTACATGTTCCTTGGTACGGCTCTTTATGTTTTCTTTCAGGTGTTTCCAACTGAGACAGCATCTCAAATTCTCAATGGTGAGCAAAAAGCGGAGCAGATATTACCTTATTTTATTAATCACTATTTACCTTCAGGTGTAGCTGGAATTGTTATCGCAGCCGCATTGGCGGCTGCGATGTCATCATTGGATTCTAGTATAAATGCCATATCAACAGTTTCTATTGTCGACATTTATCGACGTTTTTCTAAAACACAAAAAGGAGATAAACATTATTTAATGGTGGCTAAGTTTATTGCTTTATTTGTTTCTGTTTTAATGATTATTGGCGCCCTTTTGCTCATGGAAGCAGAAACTAAAACATTGCAGGATACAGCAACTATTCTTGTTGCTATTGTTTCAGGAGGAGTTCTGGGTATTTATTTGCTAGGGTTTTTTACTGATCAGGGGGACGCCAGAGCTGTTTGGAGCGGTTTAATTCTTACAGGTTTATTCACAATTTGGACTATTCTGGCCAGGAAAGGGCTTTTGCCCGATGGCTGGGGCTTGCCATTTGATTTATATTACACCGCTATTATTGGTAATTTGCTTATGTTTTTAACTGGTTTTTTTATGTCACGATTTGTCTTTCAGCGTCAGTCTCCTGTTGCTGAGCTTTCTGTATGGGGCCGCATAAATGACTAAGCAATTATTACAGCTTTTTATCTTTATTCTTTTGCCAAAAGTATTATTTGCAACCTCACTAGAACAAGCGTCACCTTACAATATAGGGATTTTATATTGGTCTATGGATATTCCCGGTCAGGTTGTCATGCGTGAGGGGCTTGAAACTGCAATTGAAGAATTTAATCTTCAGTCCCTTAAAAGTGGCACAAGAGGGATAAAGGTAATCTCTCGTGTGGCAGGTAATGGTGATGAGGGTATTGAACGCCAGATTAAGCAAATGTATGAACTTATTGATAAACAAGTAGACCTGTTAATTGTCCAGCCAACTGATAATGCAGCTCTGTCTAAACCACTGCAAAAAGCAAATAAACTGGAAATTCCTGTTATTGCTTATGATCAATACATTACTGGTGGAAAACTTCATTCTTTTGTAACCTCGGACAACTATCAGGCTGGTTATCTTGGTGGTGAATATATTGCATCAAAATTTAAAAATGATGACATAATTAAAGTTGTTCTGGTTGATTATCCTCATGTCTCATCAACAGTGCTGCGTGTTGACGGTTTTATTGATGCTCTGGCAGAACAAAAGCAGTCTTATAAAATTATATCAACTTATGAGGCAGTTGAACCAATTGGCGGTAGAAAGGCTGCACAGCAAATATTAAATGATTTTCCTGAAAAACACTCAATTGATGTTATTTTCACTGTGAATGATGGTGGGGGGATCAGTATTGTTAATGCATTATTAGGAGCCAATCGTCATGAAATAATGGTCGCAACTGTAGATGGTGATCCAGAGGCTATTAATTATTTGCAACAGGAAAAAATAATAGTTATTGATTCTGCGCAATTTTTTGCGGTTATAGGCAGGGAAGCATTTTTATCAGCGATAGATATTTTAAAGGGGCGTCAGGCTGCTGGACATAAGTTAATTCCAGTTTTTCCTATTACTAAAGAAACAATTAAGCTTTACCCCGGCAAGCCTGGTTCGATATTACAAGAATTTACTAAGCCGTGGGTATCAAATAGCCCTGTCTGGATAGGTGACACTATTAGTAAAATAGTGGTTAATTAATGCCTAAAAACCTTACTGAACTCCCTTCTGTTGAGCGAATAGACGCAAAACTTATTTGGTCTTTTGGTTTTCTGATTTTAGTTGTCATCTCGATTTTTACCTCTTTTGCAGGTTTCTATTATCAGGATGTTATGGAAAAAGAAGAAAGACGTCTGGCCTTACTGTCGAGTCATATTCTAAATATCGCCATTACTCGTACTAGTTTTTCAGGCAAGTACCACACCCGTTTGTTAATTGAAGAAATTGCTAAATCTTTTGAAGATATTAATTATATTGAAATTGTTGATATTAATGGCGTGGTTATCGGTCATAGCGATGGCTCTAAAAATGGCCAGAAAGTAGAAATAAAGATGGCTGCCCCCATTATCAATGAAGAGAAAGCTTTCCTGATCCTGAAGCACAGTGATGATATTGAGGTACTCTTGCCTTATCGAAGTGGTTATCAGAATGAGTTAACAGGTTTTGTACGGATGATGATCTCTACACAGACAATTGGGCATGATGTTTATAAGGGACTGATTTATCTGATGATATTGGTTGTTTCGTTATTAATTGTCTCTTTGTTTCTGGTCAGTAAAATAAGCCATTATTTTGCCAGACCTATTTCATTTATGGCCAATATTTTAAAAGGCATTCTGGAACATGCACCTGTTTTAATTGCGATTCAGGATAAAGATGGTCGATTGTTTCAAAACAGCCAAAGTTATCAACGTTATTTCCCTGATACTCAGTCTGAACCTGACGGTGCAAACAAAAACAATACCAGTTTTTCTCAAATTTTAAATTGGTGCAAAACTGATGATGGACAATTTAACGGAGTCAAAGAAAACTTATTTGAGGTGGCTATTCATGATGAAGTAAAGACATTGCGTGCCCTATACTTTCCCATTGCTCTGGATAATCAGGGCATGCCTAGTCTTATTTGTTGTATTGCTGAGGACGTTACAGAAAAGTTCAGGTTCGAGCAAAAGCTTGAATCCAGTGAAAAACAAATACAAATGGTGTTGCAGGGTGCTTCTTTAGGTTTCTGGGATTGGGATTTCCAAACGGGTGCACATGATGTGGATTTGATATGGAAAAAACAGCTGGGTCTTAGTGAATCTGATCTGGGATATACAATAGCTGACTGGAGCAAAAGAATTCATCCAGATGATAAACCTCAAACTATGGAAATGGTTCAAGGGGCTATAGCAAAAAATCAGCCATATTCTGCTGAATTTCGTATGAGGCATTCATTGGGGCATTGGGTTTGGATTCAGGGCTCTGGAGCAGTTGTTGAATGGGATGAAAAAGGCAAACCTCTACGACTCTGTGGTACACATCAGGATATCAGTCATCGCAAGCGCAATGAAGAAGATTTAAAGTTTTTGGCAAATTATGATCATTTAACGCACCTGCCGAATCGCAATTTATTGAAAGAAGAGATAAAACTTTTATTACAGCATAAATGTTACTCAAACCATCAACTTGCACTGTTTTTTATTGATCTTGATAACTTCAAAATGGTGAATGATACCTATGGACATGATTTTGGTGACTTACTGTTAATTAATGTAGTTTCCAAGATACAGAGAATAATTCGTGATGAAGATATTTTTTCACGTTTTGGTGGTGATGAATTTGTTTTAGTGGTTAATGATGCAGATGATCTGGATGCACTATCAGTTATTGCACAAAAAATTATTGAAGTCATGCGAGAGCCTATTATATTGAAGAAACATGCTATTTATTCGGGACTCAGTATCGGGATCAGTGTTTTTCCTCATGATGGTGATAATTTTAATCTTTTGTTAAGAAATGCTGACACAGCAATGTATAAAGCAAAAGATGCCGGGCGTAATCAATATTGCTTTTATACCACCGAGATGAATGATGAAATTCAACGCCATCTTGATATTGCTTCACGCCTTCAAAAGGTATTAGATCTTAATTGTACAAATAATGAACTTTCCATCGTTTATCAGCCTCAGGTTGATATTCAGACAGGTAAAATTAATAGTTGCGAAGCTCTTTTACGTTGGAATGATTCTGAAAAGGGGTTTATTTCACCTACAATCTTTATACCGATTGCAGAAAAATCCAACCTGATTGTCATCCTGGGTGATTGGGTCTTTGAACAGGTGTGTAAGCAACGCCGGCAATGGCATGATATGGGTATTAAGGATTTTCGCATTGATGTTAATCTTTCCAACAGGCAATTTTCTGATGCTGCTGTTATCCATAAAATTCATACAATGATGGAGAAATACCAACTAAATACACAAGATATCGGCCTGGAACTGACTGAAAGAGCCATTATTGATGGCGATGACCATACAACATCTGTGATTTATAAACTCAGGGATATGGGTTTTGAAATTGCGCTTGATGATTTTGGTACAGGTTATTCGTCCCTAAGCTATATCAAACGTTTTCCTATCACTACGATCAAAATTGATCGTGCTTTTATTATCGATACGCCACGTAAAAGTGATGATTCAGCCATTGTTCGGGCTATTATTGCCATAGCTGAAGCTCTGGGGCTTAAAGTTATTGCCGAAGGTGTGGAAACAGATGCTCAATATCGTTTTCTTAAGCAAAGCCGCTGTCAATATATTCAAGGTTACTATTTTTATAAGCCAATGCCTGCTGATGCATTGCATAAAATTATTATTGACCAGTCAGTAAAAAATTAACAACTGGCTATTCTTATTCTTCATTAATTCATATAATATTAATTAAATTAATATACCACAGACTTTTTTAAGGACTTCGTTATGCCAGAATATCGTTCAAGAACTACTACTGCCGGCAGAAATATGGCGGGTGCACGGGCACTATGGCGTGCTACAGGAATGAAAGATGATGATTTTAAAAAACCCATTATTGCCATTGCTAATTCTTTCACTCAATTTGTTCCTGGCCATGTTCATTTGAAAGATATGGGACAGTTAGTTGCCCGGGAAATTGAAAAAGCCGGTGGTGTGGCAAAAGAATTTAATACGATTGCTGTGGATGACGGCATTGCTATGGGGCATGACGGCATGTTGTATAGTCTGCCTTCCAGGGAAATTATTTCAGATGCAGTGGAATACATGTGTAATGCACACTGCGCTGATGCGCTGGTGTGTATTTCTAACTGTGACAAAATCACACCGGGAATGCTTAATGCGTCTTTGCGTTTAAACATTCCGGTTATTTTTGTTTCAGGCGGGCCGATGGAATCGGGCAAGGTGGTTATGCAAGGAAAAGAAGTGCACCTTGATCTGGTTGATGCAATGGTTGCTGCGGTAGATGATAAAGTATCAGATGAAGATACCGACATTATGGAACGCTCTGCCTGTCCAACCTGTGGCTCATGTTCTGGTATGTTTACAGCCAATTCAATGAATTGTTTAACTGAAGCTCTGGGTTTATCTTTGCCTGGAAATGGTTCTCTTCTGGCTACCCATGCTGATCGAAAAGAACTTTTTCTTGAAGCTGGACGCCAGATTGTCAGTATAACAAAACGCTATTATGAGCAAGATGATGAGTCTGTTTTGCCTCGAAATATTGCGACCTTTGAAGCCTTTGAAAATGCCATGTGTCTTGATATTTCTATGGGTGGTTCGACCAATACGATTTTGCATCTTCTGGCTGCGGCCCAGGAAGGTGAAGTTGACTTTACTATGGATGATATTGATCGGCTTTCAAGAAAAGTGCCCAATTTATGTAAAGTGGCACCCAGTACACAGAAATATCATATGGAAGACGTCCATCGTGCCGGTGGTGTTATGGCAATTATGGGGGAGTTATCCAGGGCGGGTTTACTTAATGATGATGTGAATATGATCCATAGTGACTCAATGGCTGCGGCTATTGCCCATTATGATATTGCCGTCTCTGATAATAAGGATGTTAAGCAAATGTTTCGGTCAGGTCCGGGAGGGGTGCCGACTCAGGAAGCTTTCAGTCAATCCAGACGTTGGGAAACTCTGGATGACGATCGCAGTGTTGGCTGTATCCGTGACAAGGAACATGCCTATAGTCAGGATGGTGGTTTGGCAGTTCTTTACGGCAATATCGCTGTGGATGGCTGTGTCGTAAAAACGGCTGGTGTCGATGATTCTATACTTTGTTTCACCGGACCGGCTCGTATTTTTGAAAGTCAGGATTCATCGGTTGCTGCTATTTTAAACAATGAGATCAAATCAGGTGATGTGATTATTATCCGTTATGAAGGTCCTCGTGGTGGGCCCGGTATGCAGGAAATGCTCTATCCGACCAGCTATCTAAAATCTAAAGGACTGGGCAAGGCCTGTGCTTTATTGACCGATGGGCGCTTTTCGGGAGGGACTTCAGGTCTGTCTATTGGCCATGCTTCTCCTGAAGCTGCTGAAGGTGGTGCAATTGGCTTGATTGAAGAGGGTGATATGATTGAAATTGACATCCCCAATCGAAAAATAAATGTTAGGATTAATGATACAGAGCTGCATCAACGTCGTGAGGCCATGGAAGCCAAAGCTGATGATGCCTGGCAGCCTAAAGAGCGGGTTCGTCATGTGAGTCAGGCCTTACAGGCTTATGCTGCCATGACAACCTCTGCATCTCGTGGTGCGGTTCGTGATGTCTCACAGTTAAAGCGAAAATTTTAGTCCGGTTGTTTTTAGGGGAGGCTCCCAGGGCATTGTCAAATGGCCCGCTACGCCATTTGACAATGCCTTCTGATGCTTCCCGCCCCGCAGTAGAAATAATTATTCAAATAACTGGCAGTTTTATTTTTTTATGCCACAATATATAGTATTAATAATAATTAAAAGACACAACATCATGCATTATAATCTGGAGGTGAGGTATGATTTCTTCTGCAAACGTTGAACGCCGTGAACATCCCAGACATCCCATCAGTCTCGAAGTTTTTGTTTCACCTATCAAAGTCACTAATACCCGCCTTGAATCTAAAATTATTAATATGAGCTTATTGGGTTGTGCTATTGAGCCTAATTCTTATGATTTTAAAGAAAAAGAAAAACTAGCGATCTGTTTTGTTGCTTCGAGAGAACAATGCACCATGTCGACGATTATTAAAGCAGAAGTCGCTCATATTTGTGATGAGTACATTGGCTTGTGTTTTGACTCTATGGGTGAGGATGTGATTGAGTTGCTTAGAAATTTATTAAAAGAAGCTAAATATTTTTAATGTAATTTGTGCTTTAGGCTATGAATAACATAATACTTATTTGAATTAATCATTAAAAAAGCCAATCAGCTGTTCTATTGATGTTTCTAAACAGGTTTGTTGTTGCCGTTACAAAATGGCAACAAAAATCTCAAATAGCTAAATTTATTTAATGTTCTTAACCTACAATCGGTTCCAATTAGCTTTTTTCTGACCAGAGCGAAGTTTTGGAAAAATCAGTCCTAGAATCATTCCACCAAATAAGACTCCTGCACCTATCATGAACCAGTCTTGATCGCTATTATCTTCCAGTGTTTGATATTCTTGTTTTAGAAGGCGATTTTCAGCTTCTATTATAACCAGATCATTGCGTAACTGATCATTTTCAGCTTCAAGCTGCATAGGGCGTGCGGCTATTTTTTTGAGCTTTGCCAATTCGACATTTAATGTTTGTTTATTGTTGAGTAATTTGTTTTCAGAGCTGTGGAGAGTGTCTCGTTCGATTTTAATCGTGCTGAGTTCTGTTGTCATAGCATCATATTTTTCTTTCATCTGAGCCACATCTTTTTGTGCTTTGGCTAATAGTGTTTTTGCAACTGGAGTTTTTATGAGAAAGCGACTTAGAACCCAGCCTTCAACTCCCTGAGGAGTTCTGGCTCGAGTGTAGCCTGAACTTTGCTCTAAAATGGTCAGAGGTGTACCACTTTTGACAATTTTTATTATTTTAAAACCATTTCCCTTTCCTGAACGCATATTGATCACGAGTTCATCACTCACATATTGAACGTTTGCTATGGCTGCCGTACTGAAAGTGAGTGAAAAAAGAGCAGAAAGCGTTAATAAAGTGACGCTTTTAATTGAAATATCCATATTAGAGTCCTTACGGGATTAACTTATTTTATAAAATTTATGCTGACATGATTCTGGGATCATCAGTTGAACCCATTATGATCGGCTTCACTATGATTCAACTGATGATCCTAGGATAATAGTGCTATTATCCTAAATAATTAAGTAGGATTCCACTAACATTTTACTAAGAGAGTGCTTCATGCAGATATTCTGAGGGGTCAGAGTAAAAAAACAAACCGATCTGGCTTCCATTGACTCGTGTCACCTTGGCGGCAATGATAAAATTGCCAAGATTGTGATTATAGGGAAGGTAGAGATTGACGTCATCCATTTTTGTAAAGACTGTGCCGGAGGTGCACTCTAATAACATTCCGCCCTGGCCAATATTAACGGCAATGCCTTTGGCCTGTCTTTGATTGGCTAATTCAATGCTTACTGGAAAGCTGACACTGATTCTGCTACATTCTCTTTTTTCATGAGTACTGTGCATTATTGCTAATAATCCTTGTTGTGTAATGAAATTAGTCTCTTATCCTTTAATGATAGCTTATCGTGAGTGAATAATCACCGTAACTACTCAGTGTATTCATCTTTTGCCCGATTTCTGTGTTATTTTCGTACTCTACCCACAAGGGGCACCTGAAAATGGTCACATATACTTATATGCCCACATTCTCCGTGCGCCTCTTTGAGGTGCCGTAGGCATTGTGCCTTGAACTCAGGCATTAACATGGTTTCTTAGTCCAGGAGAAAAATATCCTGTGTGAACCACGGTCTATACTTGATAGCGCTTAACCAACTCTTCCATATCAGTTGACAGTAGACTCATATTGTTACTGGATTCTTTGAGTTGTTCAATATTGCTGACAATTTGTGAGCCGATATCTTTAATTGCTATGACATTTGTATTGACCTCTTCGACAACCATACTTTGTTCTTTCGTTGCGTTAGCATTTTCCTGACTCATCTGATTAATTGAGTTGAGTTCAGTGACAATTGTGTTTAATGTATTACCTGCCAGACTGATTTGAGTGACATTATTGGTTACACTATCTTTACCTTTAATTATCGCATCAATGGCTTTGTCAGAACCTTTTTGCAAGCTGCTAATCATGGTTTCAATTTCACCGATAGATTCCTGAGTTTTTTGGGCAAGCGTACGAACTTCATCTGCAACAACTGCAAAGCCTCTGCCTTGCTCGCCTGCTCGAGCAGCTTCAATCGCTGCATTGAGAGCTAATAAATTCGTTTGCTCAGCGATGCCACGAATGACATCTAAAATGCCACCAATACTATTACTATCTTCACCGAGTTGTTGAATAACCGTGCTGGCATCATGTATTACTTTTTCTAGGGATTGAGTTGAGTTTATTGCTGTGTCAACGATACTTTTCCCTTCAGAGGTTATTGTATTAGCCTGTTGCGCAGCTTTAGCTGTATTGTCGGTATTCTGGGCAACATTCAAGGCTGATGATGTCATTTGAATCATTGCTGTGCTGACATGTTCTGTTTCTAGTTGTTGTTGCTTTACACTGCTGAAAGTATTCTCTCTGATAGAGATAAATTGTAGAGAATAACTGGTGAGGTCAGTTGAGGTAGTATGCAGTTTTTTAATGATTTCCTGAAAATCAGCCAACATTTTATTTAATATGAAGCTAACCTGAGTAATCTCATCATTGCCTGTTTCTTCAACTCTTTGTGTTAAATTACCCGTCTGACAAATGCCTTGCAATGTCTCCACAAAATTTGAAAGTGAATGGGAAATGGTTTGTGAAACATAGAAGGTGAATCCAACAACGGCAGTGGCAATGAATAAAGAAGCAATTAAGTTCATTGTTTGTATTGAATCACTGGTATTTTTTATGCTGATCCCAATTTTAGTACTCATTTTTTCCAGTAATTCCTCGCTGCTATGAACGATGCTGCGCATTTCACCCAGGATCCCCTTTTTAGAATCAAAACCTTTTTGTTCCATGAGCACTGCTAATTGTAAAAAGTCTTTTTTATAAATATTAGAATTTTTTAAAAGTTGAGATTTAATCGCCTCATCTATATTTGAGCTTTTAATATTATCAATAAAAATTGATAAGTTATTATTAAATTGACCAATATACTTGGTGTCTTTACGCATAATAAAGTCTTTTTCATTTCTTCGGAGCATCAGCATATTTTTAGCTAACTTGTCATTGATTACTTTGTTGAGCAAGTCTTCTGTTTTATGAATGGAATTTCTTAGTGTACCCCTCAAGGCTGATTTAGGGCTGAGGCCAATTTGCCTGGAAATATCAATTAATTGGTGAAATTTGGCTTGATAGTTCTTCATAATGGTTTCTAATGATGTGTAATTTTCAACTTCAATATTATTGTCATCCAATAAGTCATTTAGTTGGTTTATATTGTTGATCATCAGAGCATGATTTTTATCAAATTTATCTAAGTATTTGATGTTATCACGAAGTAAAAAATCTTTTTCATTTCTTCTGAGCGTTAACATATTGGACAATAATTGATAATTTAATGCCTGCGTTTCTGTCAAACTGTTAAGAGTGCTCACAGACCAGCGCATAGAGACAATTGAAAGTAGCATTGCTGTTGCAATACCTCCAGCAATCAAAAAAAGCTTGAACTTGATAGTCATTTGATTTCCCCCATTTTGGAACATGACGCTTTTATTGTGTTAATTTTTGTAAGGAGTGAACTTTAGGTGAGTTGTTTAATCATGTTAATCTAGTAATAACTGATTAAATCATTTGAGGTTTCTATCTATTACTTTAGTAGAAATGCATGAAAAAAAAATGCTGTAAATTATTTTTTTTAATAAATCACCTTTTTTATCAGATTAAACTGACATTTATCAGATAAAAATCATTATCTGTCTTTCCGTTGAATGTGATCATCACTCAATATTATTTATATACAGAGCTGATGAATGTTAGATATAATCCAGACTTATTTAGGATATAAATGACTTTGATGATGAAAACCGTAATTTACAAAGGCTGTAAAAAGCCGGATAGTTATCTTTATCTTGAGAAGAAGGATGATTTTTCTCGTGTGCCGGAAATGCTGTTAAGTACATTAGGACAGCTTGAGTTTGTAATGGCACTGGATTTAAATCCAGAAAAAAAACTAGCCCGTGCAGATATTACGCAGGTAATAAATGCCTTATGTGAAGATGGTTTTTATCTGCAAATGCCCGATGAATCTGGGAAACTAGCCTTTGCTGCTAAGAAGCCAGTTTCAAATCCCATCCCTAAGCTATAAGCTAGCCCTTACTTTTAAAATAATTAAATCGATATAACCAAAAGGGGATGGCGATAATTTCTCCCAGTATGGCTGGAATACTGATGCGATTATTGTATAAGATGAGTTCGGGATTAAATGGCCAGAATAGCCAGAACAGCAGGGATAATAAAAAGGCAGTGCTATAAGTGAGTGCCAGGCAGGAGAGTGCATTGCTTAGTGTTCTTTCTCTAGGGGCAAGAAAGCGTGCCATAAGCAGCCACTGCCCGATGGTGATAATGATCTGAATGGGGGCATTGACTGCGAGAGCCAGAATGACAACTTCAAAAATAGGCATTTGTGTTATTATTTATTTGCGAGGGCTCTTGGTTGGCTGAGGGCTCTTGGTTTGTTGAAGACTCTTAGTTGGCTGAGGGCTCTTAGTTTGCTAATGGCTTTTTGCTCGGCTGATGGGCTCTTTATTCAGCTAATGGCTCTGCATTTAGCTAATGGCTTTTTACTCAGCTAACGGCTCCACCCATTAAAAACTCTAATAAAGCTTTTTGGGCGTGTAAACGATTACCTGCTTCATCCCAGACAACGCTTTGCTTGCCATCGATGACTGAAGCACTGACTTCTTCTCCACGATGAGCAGGCAGACAATGCATAAACAAGGCTTCTTTATCTGCCTGCAGCATAAGTTTATTATCAACAATATAACCATTAAAAGCCATTTCTCTACGTGCTTGTTCTTCTTCCTGTCCCATTGATGTCCAGACATCGGTGACTACTAAATCGGAGCCGGTAGCAGCAGCCATTGGATCACGGATAATTTCAACCTGATCACCTGCCGCTGCAAAAATACTCTGCTCGGGATCAAAACCTTCGGGGCAGGCAATATTTAATTTAAAGCCCCATTGGCGTGCTGCATTGATATAGGAGTGGCACATATTATTGCCATCACCAACCCAGGTGACAGTTTTTCCTTTTATGCTGCCACGGTGTTCCTGATAGCACTGCATATCAGCCAGCAATTGGCAGGGGTGATACATGTCAGTGAGGGCATTAATAACCGGTACAGATGAATATTGAGCAAATTTTTCCAGTTTTTCATGCTCAAAGGTACGGATCATAATAATATCAACCATTTGAGATAGAACCCGGGCACTATCTTCAATCGGCTCGCCACGACCTAACTGAGTATCCCGGGGGGAAAGGAACAATGCACCGCCGCCAAATTGTAACATGCCTGTTTCAAATGAAACTCGAGTTCGGGTTGAGGATTTTTCAAAGATCATTCCCAGCATACGATTTTTTAACGGCTCGTAAATATCGCCGACTTGTTGCATTTTTTTAAGAACAATAGCCCGATCGGTCATGGTTTTCAGTTCATCACTGGAAAAATCCATTAATGTTAAAAAGTGACGTAATTTATTATCAGTTGTCATTATCATTTCTTCTGCTAAATATAACTTCTGCTTAACTTAAATAGTGTTTTTTGCTAAGCAGCTTCTTTATTATGGTATGGGTTATTGTTTCCGCTTATCGGTTTCTGATGAGTTCACTTACCAGTGAGATGATTTCATCAGCCTGAGCATCACTGGTGATTAATGCGGGTAATAAACGTATGACATTGTCAGCCGTGACATTAATCAGTAATTTTTTATCCAGTGCTTTTTGTACCAGTTCAGTGCAGGGCTTATTAAGTTCTATACCAATCATCAGGCCTTTGCCACGAATATCTCTGACTACGCCCTGAGTGATTAAGTCAGCCAGTGATTTATTAAAACCTTGCTGAAAATAAGCACCTAAGTCAGCTGCACGTTGTGCAAGATTTTGCTCTGACATGGTTTTGATTGTTGCCAGCGCTGCAGTACATGCAAGAGGATTACCACCGAATGTGGAACCATGGTTTCCAGGAACCAGAACGTCTGCAGCGGCACCTTTAGCAACACAGGCGCCAATTGGAAAACCATTACCCAGCCCCTTGGCCAGGGTCATAATATCCGGGACTATGTCACTATGTTGTCCGGCAAACCATTTTCCTGTCCGGCAAATACCAGTTTGTATTTCATCCAGTATCATCAGAAAGCCTTTTTCATCACAAAATGCCCGGATTTCCTGTAAATAACTGCTTGCGGGTGTTGTTAGTCCGCCTTCGCCCTGGATAGGTTCAACCATGATTGCAACAACATTATCATTATCATCTGCAGCTTGTTTAATGGCATTCATATCTTCAAAGTCAACATGAATAAAGCCGGGAACCAGAGGTTCAAATCCAGCATGAACTTTGGCATTACCAGTGGCTGATAAAGTTGATAAGGTCCTGCCATGGAAACTTTTGTTGGCGACTATAATCGTGGGCAGGTCAACTTTATCTTTGAATGCATCGGCAGTATGGCCGTATTTCCGGGCAATTTTAATGGCGGCTTCATTAGCTTCGGCACCTGAATTGCTAAAAAAAACACGATCCATAGAGGATAAGTCACATAGTTTATCCGCTAACTCTTCCTGTTTTGGAATGCCATACAGATTTGATGTGTGCACTAAAGTCGCAACCTGTTCAGTGATCGCCTGGGTAACTGCTGGATGGCTATGGCCAAGACCACACACAGCAATGCCGGTCAGTGCATCAAGATAGCGCTGTCCCTGATCATCATACAGGTAACAACCTTCACCTTTGACAAAACTGACCGGTAAGCGGCCATAGGTATTCATTATATGATCTGACACTGATAGCTCCTAAAACTAAAACCTGTAATAAGGCTGTGAACAAAAGTTCCTAAAAAAACCTGTGTGTGGCAAAATAGGTACTTCAAAATAAAAAAAGCAGCCGGTGAGACTGCTTTTTTTATGTAGACTGACCATTATAATAATTTTATTACATGATATCAATACTGAATTTTAGGATCATGGATGCTTGAATGCTGACCATAGAAAAAAGAAATAAAGCCTACCTAAACTGGATCCATGAATGTAATCAATACAATCCGGATGATTATTTGCCATTTTTTATTGATGCATCAATTCTGGGCTATATTCACAAAGATAAATTGAATGTTTTTAAACCTTTTGAGTCTGTTTTTTTATTCTCTGAATTTCAAGGTCGGGAAGCAGTGACGTTTCAGACCAATGTGAATGATTTTAACAGCCGCAGCCGTGCTATTGCTGAAGTGGCCCGAAGCTGGTATCAATCTGGAGTGATCACATCATGGGTTGGTGAACAATACAATGTTAACACAGGATTTAATCAGCCATCATTTTTTACCATTGAAAGAGCAGCTTCATCCCTCCTTGGGATCCAGAAATATGGAATTCATCTGAATGCCTGGGTAGAAAAGGAGGGTGAACTGTATCTCTGGGTGGCCAGACGTGCCAAAGATAAACATACTTTTCCGGGCAAATTAGATCATCTTGTGGCCGGCGGTCACGGCGCTGGTTATCGTATTGAAGAAACAATGATTAAAGAGTGTGCAGAAGAAGCTAATGTCCCTGAGAATATTGCTCAGCAGTCAAAACCTGTTTCTCTGGTATCATACGCGATGGATGTACAACAAAAACTGCAGCAAGATAATTTATTTATTTATGATTTAAAACTGGATGCTGATTTTGTGCCTGAAAATACTGATGGTGAAGCGGAAGAATTTTATCTCTGGCCTGTTGATAAAGTCTTAAATTGTGTTGCGACCACCCGTGATTACAAAATCAATTGTAATCTGGTTATCATTGATTTTGCTATTCGTCATGGTTATTTGAAACCTGATGAACCTTTTTACACTGATATTTGCTCGGGATTACACGGAAGTTTTGAGCAATACAAATAAAAACTCTTATTCAACGGAAGGCTCTTAATAATAGCGGAAGGCTCTAAATGAAAAAAATTCTCTTTATACTTTTTATTATCTTCTTTACTACGTTTATGTTCTTTCGGGATCATAAAATTGAGCATTTGAATCCGGGTGTGGGTAAATCCATCATTGATGTTCATGTCCATGTGGCAGGGCTCGGTTATGGAGAGAGTGGTTGTTTTATTAATGAAACAATGCGCAATAATATTCGCTTTCCATTTTACTTGTGGTCAATGGATGTGACCGAAGAAGAGTTAATTCAGCAAGGTGATCAGATTTTATTTAAAAAACTCAGCGATAAAATTGCTCGTTCTGAAACAATAAAAAAAGCCGTTATTTTAGCAATGGATGGTTTTGTTGATGACAATGGATTGTTAAATAAGCAGGAAACTCAGATTTATGTGCCTAATGATTATGTCGCAACGCAATCGGCTCTTTATGATAACCTGCTGTTTGGTGCCAGTATCAATCCCAGACGAAAAGATGCTTTACAACGGTTAAGGGCGGTAAAGGAAAAGGGGGCTGTTTTAATCAAATGGATACCCTCTATTATGAATATTGATCCATCCAGTCCTGATTTGATCCCTTTCTATCAATTAATGGCAAAGCTAAAAATACCCTTGTTGACCCATACTGGAATGGAAAAATCCTTTGCTAATGCAAAAGATGATCTGGCCGATCCTGAGCGATTAAAATTGCCGTTAGAACAGGGTGTGACAGTCATTGCCGCGCATATTGCTACCACAGGAAAAAGTGAAGGTGAGGATAATTTCACCCGGATATTACCACTGATTCAGAAGTATCCCAATCTTTATGTTGATATTTCCAGTCTGACTCAAATTAATAAGCTTAATTATTTATCTCGAGCGATGAAAGAGGAAGGGCTCACTGAAAAAATGATCTATGGTACTGATTGGCCGCTGCAGTTTTTTCCAATTATCTCTCCCTGGTATCATATTAATCACATCAGTCTCAAAGATGCCTACCACGTCGGTGGGATCAATAATCAGTGGGATAGGGATGTGGCATTAAAAAAAGCATTTGGTGTACCGGATGAAGTGTTTTTAAGGACGGAAATATTATTGGAACAAAAATAATTCAATGGTGATTTTTTTGCTGTTATTTTCAGAGCGTGAGCCTGCTGTTTCCGAATGGTGCCCTTAGCAATATTGATTCATAATCAGCAAAATCTGAACCATGTATCTCAATTATCCTGGAACAGCTTATGCCATAGTTAAGGAGTCAAATGGCTTAAATACATTTTTATAAAGCTGAATGTTTCATGTTATTTGACCCAGCTCCCATCAAAGTGAAAATATAATAAAATTTATATTGTAATAATAGTACAATATTGTAGGATTATCATATGAGAAAAATATCATAGGAGAATTTTTTTGCAGACCAGGAGTAAACTGAAAAAAAATATACGTGACAGGGCTGTATTATTTGTCACATTGTTGCTTTTCTGGATTATGCTCAATGGCACTTTGGCCATTGATAGCCTTATTGTCGGTATTTTTGTTTCATTGAGTATCACCCTTTTATTTTGCAGTGGTTTATCTTTCTTTACTGAGTTCCGCGCTACCCCAAAGGCATTTGCTGCAGGTCTGTTTTATTATGCATATTTCTTCAAGGAACTGGTTAAATCTAATTTCAAGCTGGCTGCCATTATCCTTTCCCCCTCATTACCGATTAAACCAGGCATCGTCAAAGTACGTACCAGACTAAAAAGCAAAATGGGTCGATTGATGCTGGCTAATTCAATTACCCTCACCCCAGGAACTTTGACGGTAGAACTGGACGGTGAATGGTTATACGTCCACTGTGTTACTGTAGACTCCACTGACATCGAAGAAGTGACTACTCAAATAGTGGCTGGTTTTGAGTCCTACCTTGAGGTGATGTATGGTTGAAACAATGATTGTGATTGCTGCTGTATTGGCTGGAATTGCGTTCCTGTTGGCGCTGGCAAGATTTATTAAGGGGCCTTCAACATTTGATCGAGTCATTGCTTTTGATGTGCTGACCGTTGTTTCTATTACATTTATAGTACTTAGTGCTCTCATTGAAGAACGTGGCATTTACCTTGATATCGCCCTTGTTTATGCTTTGCTTTCATTCCTGGGTGTGATTGCCATTGCCCGCTATCTTGAGGGAAGGTTTTAATGGACTCTTTAGTTTAGGGAGTAAGTTTTATGACGTCATTTGTTGATTATTTAGGTGGCTTATTATTGGTTGCCGGCGCTTCTTTTTTATTTCTTGGCGGTCTGGGGATTGTGCGTATGCCCGATCTGTTCAACCGTATTCAGGCGGGTGCTAAGACCACAACATTAGGCACCCTGTTAATTCTTCTGGGAGCAGGCTTTTTACATCCTGAATGGGGTTTTAAACTATTGCTTATTGGTTTGTTTTTGCTGTTTACTAATCCACTTTCTTCACAGGTACTGGCACGCGCAGCTCATCGTGTCGGCATTGAAAAATCGTCAAAAACAACTGTTGATATGCTGGCCAAAGATCTGGCCAAAACCAAAGATCTGGCTGATAACGGGAGAGAGAGCTCATGAATGAGATGCTGATGCCGGCAGTTACTTTATTATTTGCCGTGGCCATGATTGGTGCTGCTTTTGTGGCAATACAAGTGAAACAAATATCCATTGCCATGCTTGCAGCTGGTTTGGTAAGTCTGCTGGCATCGGTGCTATTTCTCTTTTTTGCTGCCCCGGATGTTGCTATGACAGAGGCTGCTATCGGCAGTGGTTTGACTACCTTCCTGTTTTTCTTTGTACTGGGACGAGTACGAGGAGGGCAGCGTGATTAAGCGTGTCATCGTACTTTTGTTTTTATTGGGCCTGGGACTACTTTTTATAGCTTTTATGCAGGGATATACACCGGATAGTGAATTAAATCTGACTGGAAGATATTACGCTGAACATACGGCACAGGATATCGGGGCAACAAACATTGTCACTGCGATTATTGTTACCTATCGAGGATTAGATACTATTGGAGAGGTGACGGTGCTTTTTCTCACGGCTGCAATTGTCGGCATGTTGCTTTCAAGAGGCAATCGTAAGGGTAAGTCCCTGCAGCGAGAACTGCCCCAGTCTGGTGAACTGTTAACTACCGGCAGTTATCTTCTGGTGCCGCTGATTTTATTATTAGGGGCTTATGTTTTTATCAATGGTCATCTCACACCGGGCGGTGGTTTTCAGGGTGGGGCGATTGTTGCGTCGGCGATCCTGTTGATGCTGCTCACTGATCCTTTGCGTCATTTTAGTCATCAGCTTATTGCCATAGTTGAGTCAATCTCAGGTCTGTTATTTGTTATTATCGGTGTCCTTGGTCTGTTCTATGCCGGAGGCTTCCTGGATAATCGTATTTTACCAACGGGTGAACTGGGTTCACTCTTTTCTGCTGGAGCAATCCCTGTTATTTATTCACTCATTGGCCTTAAAGTTGGAGCTGAATTTAGTTCAATGCTGGTTAATCTTTCTGAAACGGAGGACTCATAATGGTTCAGATTGCCATGGCAACAGGGTTTATCCTTATTCTTATGGGCCTGTATGGTGCCCTGACTAATCACAATATTCTGCGTATTATTGTCTCTTTTAGTGTGGCTAATACCGGTGTGAATATTATTCTGGTTGCTGTCGGATATATGCATGGCCGCACGGCACCGATATTAAATGAAGCGGTTCCAGTGGCAGAAGCGGCCGCACGTATTATTGATCCAGTACCGCAAGCACTGGTACTAACGGCTATTGTTATTGGTTTAGGTATTACTACTTTGATGCTGGCTTTTGCTTATAAGTTATATGAACGTAAAGGAACGCTTGATATCTCTAAGTTTTCGGAGCTGAAATGGTAAATGTTATTTTCATTATCGTTATTGGTCTCGGAGCGGCATTCTTGCTGGGACTTTTGCGTGAAAACTGGCGTAATGCTGCTTATGCACTGACCATTGGATCGCTTGTCTCCATGGCATGGATCGCTGCCCGGTGGCTGTTATTCTTTGCTGTTGAGGGGGGCACAACGGTTGAGGTATTTACTGCTGGAACTGAACCACCCTTTGCAATTAATTTACGTATGGGCATTGCTGAAGCCGTGCTGCTGCTGGTAGTTATTTTTTCAGGCTTGCTCTCCGCAGTTTATATGAGTAAATCATTATTCAGACTGGGCGGCAGAGCCATGTCTGTGTTACTGGTTTTTATTATGGCCTTATGCGGGATCATTCTCACCCGTGATATTTTTAATCTGTTTGTATTTTTTGAACTGGCTGTTATTGCGACAGCAGGTCTGCTGCTTATTTCTGAAAACAAACAGGCTCTGAGTGCAGGCTTTAAATATCTCATTATTTCCCAACTGGTTTCGGTCTTTCTGCTGATTGGAATTATCTTTACTTACCATGTGAGCGGCAGCTTGAATATTGATACTATTGCAGGTGTGTCACTGGATACGATGAAAGGTATCGGCTCACTGGCTTTCTTTTTTATGCTGATTGCTGTTTTGACCGAAGCAAAACCATTTCCAGCCAATGGCTGGGCTCTGGATATATATGAGTCAGCACATCCTGCTTTTTCTGCGATGTTCTCTGCGGCAATGGCTGGCTCTGCTGCTGTTTACGCAGTGGATAAATTATTATTGATTGGTGGTCAGCAATGGCTGCCGGTGGTGACAGCTATTGGTTTGCTGAGCTTTGTTGCGGCTAATCTGCTGGCTCTGGCACAAACCAATGACCGCCGTACTCTGGGATATTCTTCTGTGGGTCAGGTGGGATTGATTCTGGCTGTTATTGGTCAGCGTGACATTCTTGGTGATAACTATCTCTTTATTGCGGGTGGTATCCTGCTTTCCCACGCGGTTGCTAAAGCGGGTCTTTATTGGATTTCGGGTTTGATTGGCCAACGTAATTTGACTGACTGGGCGGTATTACGTAGGCATCCGATGCTGATCCTCTCTTTTGTTAGTTTTATCGCTATGTTAAGCGGCTTACCTCCCTTCCCAAGTTTTTATGCCAAATGGGATTTAGTGATGATCCTGGCCACTGAAAATCGTCTCTGGATCCTGGCTTTTATTCTGCTTGGCTCATTACTGGAAGCTAGTTATTTATTCCGCTGGTTTGGTTACATCCTTAAAAGAGAAACGCCAAGGCAAGAAAAAAATGAAGTTGAAAATAAGAGTCCGTTATTGTCTCTGGTTCCCCACAAGTTACTGGTCATTTTTTCTGCGCTTGCCACTAGCTGGGGATTAGCTTATCTCTGGGGAGAACTTTCAGCCTATGATAATTTATTCTATGCATTGCCTCTACTGTTTGCTTTGAGCTTCCTGCTGTTAGAATGGGTGTCTGTATGGATTAAAAACACTCTGGCTATTGCCGGGATGGTGGCTTACTTTGTCATCAGTTATCCATTATACGATCCACTGCAAATAATTTTTGCCGCTATTTTCTTGCTTGGTGGCGCGGTTATCCTGCTGGCCAGTTATCATGTTCATGGTCGACGAATTGGTTTCTATCCTTCGGCCATGTTGATGTTTGCTGGATTGGCAATGCTGGTTGTTGCGGAAGATTCTTTTCATTTTTTTGCTGCCTGGGAGTTTCTGACCATTGGTTCCTATTTTATGATCCTGCGTGGTAAAAATTCTGAACCCCATGCTCTTTCCTATATCATTTTCTCTTTAGGTGGTGCGTTTCTAATATTGACAGGTTTTGCGCTGGCAGCACAGGGTGTTGTACTGTTTAACTTAGGATCTCTGGCTCATGTGGCTGCACCAATTGCACCCTGGGTGTTTTTATTATTAGCCATTGGTTTTATGACAAAAACAGCGGCCATTGGCTTACACATCTGGCTGCCTGGAGCCCATGCTGAGGCTGAAACTGATGTGTCTCCCATGGTTTCAGGTATTCTTCTTAAAGCAGGATTATTTGGTCTTATGGTACTGCTGATGAATATGGGCAAGCAGCAGCTTTATGGTATTGAGTTGACCTATGTGATGCTCTGGATAGGAGCTCTTACAGCATTTCTCGGTAACCTGATGGCCGTTTTTCAGGAAGATGCCAAGCGTCTACTGGCTTATTCCTCAATTGGACAAATGGGCTATGCATTGTTTGGCCTGGCATTGATGAATCAACTGGGCTGGTTGATGGCATTGATGTTTGTGATCAACCATTATATTTACAAATCTATGTTATTTCTCTCGGTTGGTGGTGTTGCAAAAAGAACTGGTACGCGTGACATGTATAAAATGGGTGGTCTTATTGCTATGATGCCATTATCATTTATAGCCGTTCTTATTGGTATTATTGCTGTTTCTGGTGTGCCGCCCCTGTCAGGTTTTGGTGGTCGCTGGATTTTCTACAATGCTATTTTGTCATCTGAATATCGCTTACCGATGATGCTGATCTTTATTTCAGGACCTATTGCTTTTCTTTATTTATTCCGTTTGATCCACACCATCTTTCTTGGCCAACTGAAGGATGATCACCGACAGATAAAAGAGGCGCCTTTCTGGATTATGCTGCCGCAGATGATTTATGTTGCGGCACTTATGGTGTTTGCTGTTGTTCCGGGTTTGCTACTGCGCCATGTTGATGCCTACCTCAGTCCTTTCTTTGCCGAGAGTGCTGCCAGGGGAGGACTGAATTGGCAGGGGCTGACCATTACCAGTGATTATGGTTACTGGAGTCCTATTCCGATTATGGTGATTATTGCAATAATTTTTGCTTTGCTGTTTGCCTGGTTAGTGTTTGTTAATCGTAAAGCACAAAAAGTGAAACAGTTTAATATTGTCTATTCCGCAGAAAGACCTTTTCGTCCGGAAACGACTCATTTTGCCTGGAATTTCTTTGCCCCTTATCGTAAAGCCATGGGCTTTTTAATACAGCCTTTTGTGACCCGTTTCTGGGAGACTCTGACTGAGCTTCTGCATACAATCGCTGATTTATTTCGTCGCTTTTATACCGGCAACGGACAAACCTATGCGATTCAACTATTGGCCTTTGTGGTTGTTGTTTATCTTTTCAGAGTGGAGTTTTAACGATGCTACTAACTTTGGTTTCAACTATGCTTTCAACTATGGTATTAAAAGATGCAGTTTGAATGGATACAAATCCCCTATGCACTATTGACCCTGTCCATCATTATAAATTTTGGTTTATTGATGAATGCTTTTGTGGCCAAAATCGGTGCACGGGTAGGAAGACGGGTTGGTATTCCTATTTACCAGAATTACATTGATCTGATTAAAAATTATGGTTTGCGAAGCTCGATTACCCATGGTGTGATGTTTTATCTGGGGCCGGTATTCAGATTAACTGGTGGTATCGGCTTATTAATGTTTGTACCGACAATTTATGGTTCAGTAATGTTTTCAAATTTTTCTTTTGCAGGGGATTTGATTCTGGCACTTTATTTTATCTTTTTTGGTACTCTGGGTATGGCCTTAGGTGCAGGTGAGAGCGGACACCCCCATGCGGCTATTGGTGTTTCACGTGGGCTGTCACAAGTGACTATGGCAGAGCTGCCTCTGGCACTGGCGGTGTTTTCCATTGCCCTGCAATACAATACGCTTTCTGTCACTGAGATTGTCGCTGCACAGCAGGGTGGTGTATTGAACTGGACCCTATTTACTAATCCTCTGGCTGTCGTAGCCGCAATGCTTTCATTTCTGGGCTCTGTGATGCGGCCACCGTTTGATGTGGTGCTGGCTCCTCAGGAAATTCCCATTGGCCCGCCCACTGAATATCACTCATCTTATCTTGCTCTGATGCAGACCAACCGGGTGATTTTTCCCATTGCTAAAATGGTCATCTTTATGAATCTGTTTTTCGGCGGTGCGGATAACTGGCCGGTATTTTTTGTGAAAATTTTTATGATTTATATGTTTGCAGTATTCATAGGCGTTGTTTTTCCTCGTTTTCGTGTTGAGCAGTCAATTCGATGGTTTTTAATCTGGGCGGTGCCAATTGGTATTCTTGCAGTTATCGTGGTTTGAGAGATTTGGTTTGAGATATTTGGTTTAAGAGATTTGGTCTAAGGGATCTGGTTTAATCTATGAAAGAAGAATTAGAAAAACGCATTATTAAAGGGCCGGATGGACTCGAATTCGAGGTTGAGCCGCTGCGTGATTATTATTGTGAAGCGCCTCCTACGGTTATGCCTGCGGCATATAGTAAAATTGTGGAAGATCTTTTTAACTGGGCTCGTTCAGAATCTATCTGGATCCTGGGTTTCGGTACTGGTTGTGGTGCCATTGAAATGCGCCCCTTAATGACACCACGTTTCGATGCCTATCGTTTTGGAGTGCAATGGCGACCCACGCCGCGCCAGTCTAATTTATTTGTTATCTCAGGCTATCTTTCAGTCAAGACATTAAAGCGTGTCATTCGTTCTTATGAGCAAATGCAAAATCCCAAGTACGTTGTTGGTCTGGGTTCCTGCACTATTAACGGCGGTATGTATTGGGATTCCTATAATACCATCAAACGTCTGGATCAATATCTTCCTGTGGATCTTTATATCGCTGGATGTATGCCTCGTCCTGAAGCTCTGCTGCAAGGTTTTGCCGATTTGAAAAAACTAATACGCTCAGGAAAAGCAGAAGGTGCCAATGAGTATGCTGAGAAATTTGAATGGTATAAGGCGAATCAAAAGAAAGTAATTAATGACTGGGATATGCCTGATTATAACTGGTAATAGCTGTCTAAAACGGGTGATAAAACTGTCCAGAACTGGTAATAAATAGTCCAGAACTGGTAATAAATAGTCCAGAACTGGTAATAAAACTGTCCAGAACTGGTAATAAAACTGTCCAGAACTGGTAATAAAACTGTCCAGAACTAGTAATAAATAGTCCAGAACTAGTAATAAATAGTCCAGAACTAGTAATAAACAGCCCAGAATGAGTGATGAAACAGATGCACGAACTATATACAAAATTAAAACAATACTTTCCATTGGGTGAATTAATCGAGCAGCGAGATAATCTGGCTTTTATCACCCTGAAGCAGGAGCAATTACGGCCAGTGATTTTACACTTGCGTGATAAAGAAAATTATACTCATCTGGTGCTTCTGACGGCTGTTGACTGGCTTGAAGATAATATTTTTCAGTTAACTTATCTGCTTTCAAACCGGGCTAATGCTACAGATATCGGACTTCGGGTAATGATTTCTCGTGATAGTGCAAGCATGGAAAGCATTCATGATATCTGGCCGACAGCGGCAACTTATCAGCGAGAATTACGTGAGATGTTTGGTATTGATTTTCCGGACAGTCCCCGTGTAAATGATGATTTTATCCTGGAAGGGTGGAATGATATTCCTCCTTACAGGCGAGATTTCGATACCCTTAAATATTCCGAACAAACCTTTAGTCAACGCCCCGGTCGGGAAACAAAAGATCCCGCTGAACATATGAAACAAAAACTTTATCCGGATGGAGCGTAGCGATGACATATCAACCGGATCGTAGTCAATATCCGAACAAGAAAGCTGATGGCAGTCTTGATATTGATTTGAAATCAGGTAAATTTCTGAAGCTGTGGCAGGGGCCGCAACATCCCGGTATTACCGGTAATATGTCTGTTGAATTGACTGTTTGCGGAGATGAAGTGGTTGAAGGTATAACTCATGTGGGTTATCTGCATCGTGGCTTTGAAAAATTAATGGAGCGCCGCACTTTTATCCAGTGCTTTCCCATCGTCTGTCGTATTTGTGTGCCTGAACCAGATTTTAATGAGTATTGTTATGCTGCCGCAGTTGAAGAACTGGCGGGTATTGAAGCACCGGAATATGCTAACTGGATACGAACCTTAATCCTTGAGATGGGGCGCATTAATAGTTATCTGATGTACTGCGGCGGTCAGGCCGGCAGTTTTGGCATGGGAGTGATCAGTCAGTGGACGACCTATGTTCGTGATCTGATGCTGGATCGTTTTGAAGAACTGACCGGGGCACGTATTTATCATATGTTTATTTTGCCTGGTGGTGTGCGTGATCGTCTGCCTGAAGGTTTTGCGCAACGAATGGAAGAGACCTTGTGTGAAATAGAAAGCACCATGAGTGATGTTTATAACACCATGTATTGCAATGCTGTATTTAAAAAACGCAGTGTTGGTGTGGGGGTTATTGATATTGATCTGATGGATGCTTATGGTGTTACAGGACCCAATGCTCGTGCCGGTGGCGTGGCTAAAGATGTACGCAAAGATCAGCCCTACCTGGTCTACCCTGAACTTGATTTTGAGCCGATACTGGGGCAGGATTCGGATATTTATACCCGGGCTGATATACGGCGTCAGGATCTGCTGCAATCGGTTGATCTGGTACGCCAGATTTTAGCAAAAATGCCTGAAGATGGTTCTCTAATGGCTAAAATACCCAGTGTTATGCACTGGAAGATACCCCGGGGTGAGACTTATATCCGTGGTGAGTGTTCGCGGGGTGAATATGGCTATTATCTGGTGACTGACGGCAGTGGTTATCCACGTCGTGTCAATGTACGCGGGCCTTCCTATACCCATGCCATGGCTTTACTTGAGCGTATGATCGTTAATTTGAATATTGCAGATGTTGCTGGTCTGATGGTTTCCCTGCACACTTATCCCCCGGAGATTGAGAGGTAATGAAAAAATGAGTATCCGTGATCTCCTGTCTCCTTTTAGTGCCTGGAAAAATATACTTCGTGATCCGGTCACGATCCCCGATCCCCTGAATGATCGTCCTGGCAGTGATCGTTATCGTGGTTTTCATCAAAACGATAATGAGAAATGTATTGGCTGTGGCACCTGTGAAGCCATTTGCCAAAATGGTGCTATTGATATGCTTCCGGTGGATAGTGTAGCAACAAAAGAGGGTGATTCAGGTCTGCGCCCGCGTATTGATTATGGTCGCTGCTGCTGGTGTGCTTTGTGTGTTGATGTTTGTATGACGGGCTCATTAACCATGTCCAATGAATACAAGTGGGTTGAAAGCGATCCCGATGCATTTCGTTTTACTCCAGGGGTTGATAAAAAATTCTGGGATAATTCTGAGTTAGGTTATAAGCGACCTGAAGAGCATCGCCTTGTTTCTCCTGAGCGTATTGAAATGCGGGAAATGAATGTAGAATCTCGTATTGATTCTTTTGCAGAGATTGTTCATGGGTATTCGATAGAAGAGGCCCAACTTGAAGCCGATCGATGTGTTGCATGCGGCCTTTGTATCGCCACCTGTCCGACTCATATGTCTATCCCGGATTATATTAATGCAGTACGTGAAGGTGACTATGAACAGGGATTGAGACTGCTCTACGAAACTAATCCATTCTCTAATGTTTGCGGCAGAGTGTGTACTCGTAAATGTGAATCAGCCTGTGCGTCAAGACACGAAGGTGAGCCTATTGCTATTCGCTGGCTTAAGCGTCATATCATTGATCAGATACCTCATGAAAAATATCGTGAAATCATTGGCGATCCAGAACCCTCTACAGGTAAAAAAGTTGCTATTATTGGTGCTGGCCCGGCAGGCTTAACGGCCGCATTTGATTTAGTGCGAAAGGGTCATGAAGTGATTGTTTATGAAGCCAAGGCCGCCGCAGGTGGTATGACACGATATGGTATTCCTGAATATCGACTGCCTTATGATGCACTGGATCGTGATATTGAAACCATTGTTTCAATGGGAGTGCAAATTGTTTACAACACTCGAATCGGTGCTGATATTCCCATGCAGCAGCTGACACAGGATTTTGATGCCGTACTGTTAGCAATTGGTTTGCAGGAAGGACGTCAGACCCGTATTCCTAACTCCGATCATGAAAAGGTTTATCGTGCCGTTGACCTGCTGGATAAAATTACGGCAGGAGAAGAATTTCACTTGCCGCATTGTGCAGTAATTATTGGTGGTGGTAATGTGGCTATGGATATTGCACGTTCAATTGCCAGATTACAAAAACAGCAATATGGGCAGGTGGATGTAGTGCTCACTGCAATGGAAGAGCAGCAGCATTTTATGGCCGATCCTGATGAAATAAAAGAGGCACTTGAAGAGGGTATTATCATCCAGGATCAATGTGGCCCGCAGGGATGTGAAATTGACCAGTCAGGCAAGCTGATCGGTCTTAAAACCTGGAAGGTGCTGTCTATTTTTGATAGTGAAAAGCGCTTTGCGCCCGTTTATGATAATGGTGATGAAACTATTCATGCTTGTGATACGGTGATTGAGGCAATTGGTCAGTTTTCTGATATCTCATTACTTGGTGATGAATTAACCGAAAAGCTGGAATGGAACCGGGGGCGTATTCAAATTGATAGTGACGGCCGAACTTCAGAGTCATGGCTCTGGTCAGCGGGTGATTGTGTCAATGGTCCGGATGTTGTTCATGCTGTGGCTGATGGTCATAGAGTGGCTGCCAGTATTCATTGTTACATAACTGCAGACTGAAGGCTCCTGGCCATTTAATCTATAATTTAAAAGGGAAAATACAGTGGCGGATTCTATTTCAGGTAAAGAGAAACTACAGGCTTGTACTACATTAAGGGAAATTCTTGAACAGGCTACGGAATTTGAGCGTACAGCACGAGATTTTTATGCAGAACTTGCGCCTAAAGTGAGTAAAAAAATTCGTTATCTATTGGATGAGTTAGTGATTGAAGAGCAGGCTCATTATGATTTGTTTACTGATTTAGCAGATAAACCAGAAGTTGCAGAGCAAATTAAGCTGGAAATTATGACACCGCCCAATAATAAGCGCTTTTCAGATTGTATTCAACTGCCTGAACTGGGTGACAAGCCAGATGATCAAAGTATCCTTCAGTATGCATTGGGACGCGAACAGGCGGCAATGGATCAGTACAATTCTTTAGCTGAAAGTGCCCCCGAAGGCCCAATAAAAGATGTTTTTACTTTTCTTGCTCAGGAAGAAACTGAGCACAAGAATGAGCTGGAAAAGATATATTATGAAGTGGTTCATAGTGGTGGCGTTTAAACTTCTCAGGATCAATAAGCTGTAGAGATAACGGTGCGTCTTATTAGTGAGGCTATAGAGCAATAGAGTTTAGAGTACTGTCAGGTGTTACTTAAATTAGCAGCTTTTTTCTTAAAATACAGAGCTTCAAATTCTTCACTGCTGATGGCTTTAGAAAAATAGTAACCCTGCAATATATGGCATTGTTTTCGTGTTAGAAAATCAAGCTGCTTGGAGGTTTCGACACCCTCTGCAACAACACTTAATTTAAACGTTTTAGCCAGATTTAAAATGCTGGAAACCATGGCTTTATTTTGTTCATTTACATGTAAATTACTGACAAAAGATCGATCAATCTTAAGCTCATCAATAGGCAGTTGGGTTATGTAGCTTAAAGATGAATAACCTGTGCCGAAATCATCCATGGAAAAATGAATGCCTGATTTTTTTAACTCATTCATGATCATAATAAGTCTTGTAATATCCTCAGCTGCAACTGTTTCCGTAAGCTCAAAAATTACTTTTGAACAAAGTGAGACATCAAGGTGATGACGCATACAAATTTGTTTTACATCCTCGACAAAACTGTGATGAAAAATTTGCCTTATACTAATATTAATTGAAAATTGCTCCAGAATAAGACCTTTGTTATTCCATTGGTGAAGTTGGATAATAGCTTCCTCCAGGATGTATTTTCCCAGTTCAATGATGATACCGGTTTGTTCTGCAATGGGAATAAAGTCAGCGGGTGATACCATACCTAATTTTTTATTATTCCAGCGAGCCAATACCTCACAACCAATAATTGTCTGGGATAAATTATACTGGGGTTGAAAGTTAAGTTTAATTTCATTTTCTTCCAGAGCAAAATGCAGTAGACGTTCTATTTCCAAATTTTTTTCAATTTTTTTGGAAAAATCATCACTAAATAAAATCACACCATCTCGGCCAGAAGCTTTGGCTTCATACATGGCTATGTCAGCCTCTTTAACAAAGTTGCTGACTTTTATATCTCTATTGCTCAGTAAATTGATGCCGATACTGGCGCTAATGTATAGGTGATGAGGCTCAAGAATGTAGTTATTTTTAATTTTTTTCAGCAACTGTTCAGAAAATTGCTGAGCCGCTTTTTGACAGTCTTCCTTATTATTGAATTCTGGACTGATAATAATAAATTCATCGCCGCCTAATCTTGCCAAAGTGTGTTGAGCACTGATATGGCTTTTCATTCGTTCAGTCACTTTCACTAATAATTGATCACCAATATCATGGCCCAGTGAATCATTGATTGTTTTAAAATGATCCAGATCGATCAGCAATAAGTAGGCATAATGCCCTGTGGATTTTAAACTATTGATAGTTTGCTGCAATTCATCAATAAACTGACTTCGATTATAGAGACCCGTTAATTGATCATGGGAGGCCTGGTAATGTGTTTTTAATAACAGCTTATTGCTGCTATTGGCACCATAAAGCAGGACACCAAGAAATACATAAGAAAACAAACAGAGAATATAACCATACCATTGCTGAATTCCGGCAAAATAAATGGTTAAGGGAAGCATCATAATGACAAGAGTAGGGATGTAGAGTTTCTTATCTGAGAAAAGCAGGGTTGAGGCGACAACTGAGGCACCAATTTGGGTAAAAATTGCTATATAGTGAAGATTATTCTCTGTTTCTCTGCAATAGAGTAGGAAGACTAAGGTCCAGAGTGAAAACAGGGTGTAAAAGAACCATCTCAGCTGCTGGTGCCATAGGCTTAATTCAGTCCGGGTCATAGATTTGTGAAGAAATGTCTGGTGCAGCCGATAGCCCCAGACTGAAGTGATAATAACTAAGCCATACCAAATTAAAGCAGGCATAATGACATCATTAATCCAGCCTAATAAAATATAACCCAGTCCGGGAAATAGTGATAAACCAAGAAGTATTAGGATTTGCTGATGTAAAAAAGAATGAAACGTCTTATTCATTTTTTTGTTTAAATTGGACTCACACATTGGGTATGTTAGTTATAACAAATTTAATGGATTAAGCAACTATCTCATACCATAGACATCAACTTCAATGAAAACCCTCAACTTCAGGAGAGTAAGGGACATAGTTACAAAATATTTTTGAAATACGCCTCTTACATTGTCATAATAACGCTCAATTAACCTGAATTATGATCGTTATCTGGAAAAGAACCTTAATGAAACAGAAATATGCCAATAAATGCTCTAGAACACTAATGGTTTGTATTTTTTTTGCTCTGGTGAGTCCTTTTTTATGGGCTGATACACTGGTGATGAAAGATGGTTCGGTTTTAATGGGGACGATCCTTCGGCAGGAAAAAAACACACTTGAATTTAAAACCTCTTATGCCGGAACTATTAAAGTAAAATGGGATCAGGTGAAGTCATTTAAAACAGATGAAACGACAACCATAATGCTGGTGACAGATGAATTAGTCAAAACCAGATTTGTGAGTAATACAGGTGATGTGAGCCAGGTTAAAAAAGAGGGTGAAGAGTGGAGGACGGCATTTAAAACGCATAATGTTGCTTTTATTAATCCCGATCCATGGCGTCTTGGAGAGGGTTATAGAATAACCGCCAAGGCAAATGTGTCTCTAAAGTCCCAGCATGGTAATACGATAAAAGATGAATTTGATCTGGATGGCCGCATTGAATTTCGTAGTTTGATTGATCGTTATACTTTTACGGGTACTCTGGAAAATGATAACTCTCGTGGCTCGACAACAGCGGATAATTGGCTGATAAGTGGTAAATATGATTATTTTACGACTAAGAAACGTTATTATGGCGTTGAATTGTCATTTGAGAGAGATCGGTTTACGGACTTGAATCTGCGTACTACTCTTGGCCCTCATATTGGACGCCAGTTTTATGAATCTAAAGCTATAAATTTAAGATCTGAAGTCGGTCTGGTTAAAGTTTATGAAGATAACATTAAAGCTGATGATTTAGACTATTTAGCTCTAAACTGGTATATCAACTATGATAATTTCCTTTTTAATGATCTGACCCAGTTTTACCATGAACAACGAGGGCTCTGGGATATAGAGAAGACCGATAAGATAACAATGACCTCATGGACCGGATTTCGCTTTCCTTTGCAATTTGGACTGGTTGCCAGTGCTGAAGTTGAACTGGAGTATGATAGCCAGCCCCAGAAAACAGTACATAAAACAGATACCACCTATCGATTAAAAATTGGTTATCAGTGGTAGAATGAGTTTCTTTCTGAGAAGAAGCTTTAAAAAACTAATGAATTAAAAAATGAATTAAAAATATGAATGTGATAAGAAATCTGCTGTGTATTTATCTGCTCTTGAGCAGTAGCATAATTTACTCTGCTGGTGAAAATTCTGCTATTGAAAATTATGGCTATCCTATAAAAAGTGCAATTGCTGCAACTGTAGTGGGTACGCCTGAAGCCTTTAGAATAACACCGGCCGAACTGCGTGTGAGACAGCCGGGATACGTTAATATGCCTGCTGAAAACGCTCAGTTTGACCGGGGTATTGACAAGGAATATAAAATTTCAATTTTTCCAGAACGTATTATCCCGGAGGTTTTCTGGTATGAGCGAGGGGGGCTGAAATATTCTATTGCTCAACATAAAGTAACAGCACCGCTTATATTTATTATAGCCGGTACCGGCGCCAGTTACCGCTCTGCTACAGTTAAAATTCTGCAAAAAATCTTTTTCCAGGCTGGTTATCATGTGATCGCCATAAGCTCTCCAACAATCCCGAACTTTATGTATAACGCATCCAGTTCCGTTATGCCGGGAAATCTGCCAGGAGACAGTCAGGATATTTATAATGCCATGCAGCTTATTATGGCTAAGCATAAAGCACTTCTGATCTCTGATTATTATCTGACAGGTTATAGCCTTGGTGCGTCACATGCCGCCTTTGTTACCTATATCGATGACCATAATACAAATGGCAAGAAAAAAAGTTTTAAATTTAAGAAAACTTTATTGATTAATCCTCCTTTAAGCCTGGTTAACTCAGTTGATATTCTGGATGATCTGTTTGAAAAAAATATTCCTGGTGGGATTGATAATTTCAATGAATTTTTTAATCGTTTCATTAATAAAGCTTCTGTTTTCTATAAAGAAAATGAACAATTGGGTGTAGGTAAAGAATTCTTTTATGAAATTATGAAAGAGCAGCCGCCTACTGAAGATGAAATGAAAGTCATGATTGGTTTTGTGTTCCGTATTGCATCAACCGGGATGATTTTTGGTGCTGATGTCTTTAATCAGCAGGGATATATTGTGCCCAAAAGTCGGGTAAAAACTCTGACAGCTTCTACGTCATTGACTTTGTATTCAAAAGTTGCTCACCGACTCGGGTTTAATGATTATATTAAAAACTTTTATTTGCCTGCTTTTGAAAAGAAAACAGGTTTGTCAGCAAAAAAACTGATTGCTCAATCCAGCCTGGAATCAATAAAAGATTATCTCCGCTCAAGCAGTAAAATTGGTTTAATGCATAATGCTGATGATCCTATCTTGTTGCCAGGTGAAATTGATACACTGGCCTCTTTGTTTCCTGGCCGGGCGGTTATTTATCCGTATGGTGGTCATCTGGGTAATATCCAGTACAAACAAAATGTGAATGAGATGCTGGATTTCTTTTCAGATAATAGCTTGATAAGTCATAATAATATGGTTTTACATAGTGCTATTGAAGGAGGAGTGAAATGAAAACAATCACTTCTTCAACCTTCACCCGATTACGTTTTATCCTGATATTATCTGTGTATATTATTTTACAAGGGTGTAGTTCAGTCCAAATTCAGGAGGCTGATGAAGAACCGGCAATGAATACCCTGGAATCTTTAGGTGTGGTGCCGAATATGGTCAATACTGTTTATATTTATGACCCATGGGAAGGTATGAACCGGCGTATTTATAATTTTAATGCTCAGCTGGATGATTATCTTCTATTGCCTGTGATAGACGGTTATCGCTCCTATATCCCTTTGTTTTTACGGCAGGGTATTCATAATATCTATTCTAATCTGACCACCATTAATCACACTCTCAATGCTGCTTTGCAATTGAAAGCTAAGACAACGGTGAATAACGGCATGCGTTTTATCTCAAATACAACGATTGGTTTTGTCGGTGTGTTTGATGTTGCAACAGGCATGGGGTTTCCGGGAATTCAGGAAGACTTTGGTCAGGTGCTAGGTTTTTGGGGAGTAAATGAAGGCCCCTATCTGGTTTTACCATTTTTTGGACCATCAAATTTGAGAGATACAGCAGGGCTGGGTGCTGATTTTCTTGTGGCTGACCTGTACCTGAAAGGTTTCGGTTTAAACGAAGGAGCTGAAGGCTGGATTTATTTGTATTATGGTTTGATGGGAGTGGATAAAAGGGCCAATACAGATTTCAGATACTATGATTCTCTAACTCCATTTGAATATGACTTCATACGTATGATGTATACAGCCCAGAGGCGTATTCTTGTTGGTGAATAGGATTAATTTTGACTAAAGATATTCTTATACCTCATGTTGAGCTAAAATATAGTTTTTAAATAACACATATAAGTTTACTATGTGAGAGTTTGGTTCAACAGGTATTTTCTAAGGTTTCTTTTTATGAGGTAATCAATGGGATTAGAAAATTTAATTGATAAAAATGAACTGCGTAATGCTGTTTCTTTAATTAACAAGTATAAAATTCCATCACCTTCAACACTTCTTATCGATTTAAAAAATGAACTGGCTCTGGCAGAGCCTGATGAACATAAAATTATTGAACTCATCAGCAAAGACATCGGTCTTTCATCGGAAGTAATAAAAACACTTAATTCATCCTATTACAACTTGAAAACAGAGGTAACCTCACTTGAATATGCAATAAAATTATTTGGTCTGGATAAGCTAAAAGATATTATTGTACAACCCGCCTACAGAAAATCACTTAATGAATCGCTTAAAGGCTTTGAAACAATTTCAACTCGTTCTCATGAGATTGGTTTAGTGGCTGAAATTATTGGTGCTGAAATTTCCGGTGGTCAACAAGGTTTATTTTATCTGGCTGGATTATTCCATGATGTCGGTACGATTATACTGGAACAAAATGCTCCAACCTATACTGAACTTCGCAATGAAAGAAAGATCCATCCCATTACTCTGGTTTTGTTAGAGCGGGAGTATTATGGTGTAACGCACCCCTCTATAGGTGTCTTATTAGCCAAAAAATGGGGTTTATCCAATATTGTCTGTAATGCCATTTATTTACATCATCATGTTTATTCGACCTATAGAGAGCAGCTTGATGCGCAATCATTAACTATGGTTTCGGTTTTAAAACTGGCACGATATTTATACAATAAAAACTCATCAGGTTTTGATACAGAAAATTCAGTGGAATGTCATTTACTTTATCTAAATGCCGTGAATGAATTAATGCTAAGTGAATCAAGCATTCAGATGATTGAAGATGAAATAAGAGATAGTGTTCTGTAAACTAAGCCATCAGCTGAAACTGCTATAAATATCTGTTTCACTGTGAAATAATCTAACATCAAACTCTGAAAACAGCCCGAAAATCTATTTGATATTATTGATTTGTAAACTATTTTTAGCTATATTCTTATAAGAATCATTGCCTTTAATTGTTTTGCGTGTGTAATTGGAGTTAAGCCTATTAATTCAGAAATTCTGCTCTGCCATGAATGTGATCTGATTATTCAGAATCAGGTAATTGCTGAAGGCAGCAAGTTAGAATGTCCTCGCTGTGGGCATGTGTTATACCAGCAGAAACATAATACAATTGGTAAATCTCTGGCTTATAGTATCACTGCGTTGATCTGTTTTTTCCCTGCTGTAACTGAGCCAATAATGACATTAAGTATGTCCGGTTTTGCACAGCAGCAAAGTCTGATTGAAGGGGCTCGTGTTTTATTGCAAGAACACTATTATCTGGTAGCTATCCTGACCTTTTTAAGCAGCATGCTGGTGCCGTTGTTGCGTTTACTACTGTTATTTATTGTTACTTTCAGTCTGTCTGTCGACTATTTTCATAAAAGTCTGTTGTGGTTCTTCCGCTTATATCACCATATTGAAGAGTGGGGGATGCTGGATGTGTATATGTTGGGTATTATTGTTTCTGTGGTCAAACTTTTATCGATGGCAGAAATTGAGGCAGGTTTTGGTTTGTGGGCCTATGCTGGTTTACTGGTGGCTTCTATTCTGGCGACATCTTCTATTAATCACCATGAAGTTTGGGCGCTTCTGCTTAAAAAGAAAGATCAGCAGGAGGGGTGTTCATGAGTGCAATGACAGGTAAGGAAGCTGGTCTGATCTTATGTACTGAATGCCATTCAATTCATCATTATATTCCTGATACTGAGCTGCAATGCACCTGTTGTGGTGCAGAGCTTCACCAGCGCAAGCCCAATAGCCTGAATCGAACCTGGGCATTGCTGATTAGTTCCATGATACTCTTTATTCCAGCCAATGTTTTGACTATTATGAACGTGGTTTATTTTGGTCAGGATGATCCGTCAACAATTATTGGCGGCGTTATTGTATTAATTCATCACGGCTCTTACTCTGTAGCATTTGTCGTGTTTGTGGCCAGTGTTATTGTGCCCGTCTTCAAGATGCTTGGGATCCTAATGATCCTGTTATCATTAAAGTTTAAAATTAATATGAGTGATCGACAGCGCATTAAAATGTTTCGTTTTATTGAGTTTATTGGACGCTGGTCTATGCTGGACATTTTTGTTATTTCTATTTTAGCGGCTCTGGTAAACATCAGTGGTATTGCAGTGATCACAGCTGGAGGTGCAGCCACAGCATTTGGCAGTGTTGTTGTATTGACAATGTTGGCTGCCAGTAGTTTTGATACCCGTTTGCTTTGGGATACTCAATGCGATACGGTAAAACCATCTGATGATCATTTAGAACCCTCCATAAAAAAACAGCCCGTGAATAACCATTTATGAATAATAGTGAAACAAAAACTAATCATCCTGAGCAGTTTGCACAGGCCAGGATCAATGCAAAGAAAAGCTTTTCACCAGTCTGGATTTTACCGATTGTGGCTTTACTGATAGGTCTGGGGCTGCTTGTTAAGAGTTATTTGAGTGCCGGAGTTATGATTACTCTGCAAGTGCGGACGGCAGAGGGTATTGAGATAGGTAAAACAAAGGTGCTTTATAAGGGCATTATTACCGGTATTGTCAAAGACAAAGTGGTGACAGAAGATCTGCAGAATGTTATTTTGCATATTGAAATGGATAAAAGAACTGAAGATTTTCTTAATGAAAATGCTAAATTCTGGATTGTTGAGCCCCGTATTTCACTCTCAGGTATTTCAGGTCTGGATACTTTGTTAAGCGGCCGCTATATTGCCATTAATACTAAAGAGACAGGTAAATCTAAACGTGATTTTATGGCACTGGAAATCCCGCCGCCGCCATCAACCTCATCTCCCGGTCTGCACATTAAACTCCGCTTAAATCACTTATCATCCATTGATCGAGGGACACAAATCTACTATAAACAAATTCCTGTGGGAGAAGTTATTAACTATACCCTGGAAGAAAATGATACTGAAATACATGCGTGGGTTTTAATTGAGCCGAAGTACGCTCACCTGGTTAAAGAGAACTCACATTTTTATAATGTCAGCGGGATAAAAATTGATGCAGGTTTATCTGGTATTGAAATTGAAACAGAATCACTTGTTTCTGTGATTGCCGGGGGGATTGCATTTTATAATCCCATAAGAAAGGAAAAAAGCAAGCCGGCAAAAAACGGTAATTTTTATCTGCTTTATAGTGATTTTGAAACTGCGCAGGTGGGTATTCCTATTATTTTGCGGATTAAAAATGCAGACTCACTTCAGGAAAATGTTACTCAAATCAAGTTTCAGGGGCATTCTGTCGGCCGTATTGGAAAATTTACTTATGATAAAAAAACCAATGAAATGATTGTACTGGCAAATATTGATCCATTACTTGAAGAGGCATTAAAGGAAAACACTCAATTCTGGGTGGTTAAACCCAGTGTTAGTTTGCTGAGCATTTCAGGATTGGATGCTTTATTGAGCGGTAACTATATTCAAATGAGGCCAACTCTAAAAGGAAAATTTAAACGAGAATTTACTGTATCTGAATCTGTTCCAGCACTTTCTGCCAATGTTCCCGGTCTGCATTTTTTTATTAAGACAAGTGTCTTAGGCTCTTTGACCAAGGGCTCGCCCATTTATTATAAAAATATACCCGTGGGACATATTGAAGGTTACCAACTGACAATCGACTCAGAAGCAGTGCAATTAAAAGCTTTTATCAAACCAGAATTTGCTCATTTAGTTAAAAAAAGTACTCACTTTTATAATGTCAGCGGTCTAAGTGTGACTGGAGGTGTGTCGGGTCTTAAAGTTAAGATGGAATCAATTACTGCGCTAATAAAAGGCGGCATTGCATTTTTTACACCAGACTTTAAAAAAGCTTCTGATCCTGGAGAGAATGGTGATACGTTCCAGCTTTTCAGTGATTTTGAAAATGCCCAGGCCGGGATTGAAATTTCTCTGTCTTTTAATGATGCCACAGGGTTGACTGAAGGAATTACAAAAATTATTTATAAGGGGATGCTTTTAGGAACGATCAAAAAAGTGAAGCCAATTAAGGGTAAGAAAAAAGTTCTTGCTACAGCAATGTTAAATCCTTTAGTCGAAGATGCCCTGCTTGAGGATACAAAGTTCTGGATGGTCAGACCCAAAATAAGCATTACTGAAGTAAAGAACCTGGATACTTTAATTAATGGGGATTATATTACTCTCAGAATTGGTTCAAGCACAAAAAAAAGAACATCCTTTAAAGTAACCCAAACTCGACCTCCCTTTGATAAAAGTTATCCTGGCCTGCATTTAAAGCTCAGTACTTCAAGTTTAGGCTCAATCTCTGTGGGTGCGCCGGTAATGTTCAACCAGATTAAAATAGGTGACGTTCAGGATTATGAACTGGCAAAGGATCGCACAAATATTAATATTCTGATCCATATATGGCCTCAATATATGGATATGGTAACCTCAAAATCTCGTTTTTATAATACATCAGGAATTCACATTGATGCCAGCCTTGCCGGAGTAGAAATACAGACCGGTTCAGTGGAAAGTATTTTAAAAGGCGGGATTGCTCTCTATAAGCCTTCAGGACAGTCAAAATCTAAATCAGGCAAGGTTAGAAGTGGCCACCACTTTAAATTATTTAAAGACTATGATGCGGCACATGCCAATGCTTTTTATATTCGAGTGCAGTTTGCAGAGCCGAAGGGATTGGTTGTTGGCAGCCAGTTACATTACCGGGGAGTTAATGTTGGTAGTGTAGAAAAAATCACCCTGAATGAAAAAAACTCAAATTCAATATGGGTCACCTTAGAAGTAAACTCATTATTAAAGCCCTTATTAGGCAAAAAATCTCGTTTTTGGGTGAGTACAGCCAAGCTTGGTTTAGCAAGAACAGAAAATCTTGATACTCTGGTTAAAGGCAGTTATATTCGAGTTCAGCCAGTGAAGGGCAATAGCACGGACTTCTTTATTGGTCAGGAAGAAAAACCACTGATTCAGCAGTCAAACACAGGTTTCAATATCAGCTTAACAGCTTCTCGTCTGAGTTCTATTAAGACGGGTGATCCAGTTTATTATCGCCAGGTTAAGGTTGGTAGTGTAGTCGGTTATGAACTTGCTGATACTGCTGATCAGATACTAGTACATTTGAGTATTAGAAACCGTTTTAAACCATTGATCCGTGAAAATAGTAAATTCTGGCATGCCAGCGGTATTGATATGGAACTCAGTTTGTTTGGCGCTTCAAAAATCAGAACTGAGTCTCTGGAAGCCATTCTGGCTGGAGGGATTGCCTTTGCAACACCTGATAATATAAATATGGGTAAAATACTCCCCCCAGGCAGTTTTTTTGTCTTACATGATGCACCCAAATCTGAATGGACAAAGTGGAACCCTATTATTCATCTGGTAAAAGAAATACAGCAAGATTAGTAGTATGTTGATATACAGGTATGTTTTTATGTAAGATCATGACAATGGGAACACCATATTTAAATTCTACTGACATATAAACATACAACTTACAAACTTATAAATATAATAAAAAAAGGCTGGAACTATACACTATGGATTTAAACTGGATTGTTATTTCACTTCAGGAAACCGAATGGATTATCGCCACCTTTTTTATGGGGCTGATGGCTTATAAACTAGGGCTTCCACCCATGGTCGGTTTTTTAGGTGTGGGTTTTATGTTTAAAGCTGTTGGGCTGGAAAGCACTCATGAGCTTCGGGAAATTGCTGATCTGGGTGTCACCCTGATGCTGTTTACTATTGGTCTGAAACTGGATGTAAAAAGCCTGCTGCGAATTCAGATATGGGGTGTTGCCTCATCCCATATGCTAATTACCATAATTGTCTATGCCAGTCTGTTTTTTGCTTTAAGTTATACGGGTATCGAAACCTTTGCAAATATTGATATCTGGAGTGCATTGCTGATAGCATTTGCTCTGAGTTTTTCCAGCACTGTTTTTGCTGTTAAAGTTCTGGAAGGCAAGAATGAGATGGGGGCTCTTTATGCGCAGATTGCTATTGGTATTCTGATTGTTCAGGATATTTTTGCCGTGGTTTTTCTAACGGCCTCAACGGGTAAAATACCTTCTATCTGGGCTCTGGGTCTTTTTGGATTGCCTCTGATCCGCCCTGTACTTTATAAGTTGATGGATCAAGTCGAACACGGTGAGCTGCTGGTTCTATACAGTTTGCTTCTGGCTGTTGGCGGGGCAACTTTATTTGAACTGGTGGGCATGAAAGCTGATCTGGGTGCTTTGATCTTTGGTGTCTTATTAGCTCAGCATAGTAAAGCCAGTGAAGTCTCAAAAACGCTTTATAATTTTAAAGATCTTTTTCTTGTGGGCTTCTTTGTCAATATTGGGCTCTCAGGAACACCAACCATGGAAAATCTGATTCTGGCTGGTGCACTCTCCCTGTTTATGTTTGCCAAAGTACTGCTTTTTTTCTGGCTGTCACTTAAAACACATTTAAGGGCCAGAACCTCTTTTTTGACGTCTTTGAGTCTGGCAAATTATTCTGAATTTGGCCTTATTGTCGGTGCCATTGGTGTCAGTAACGGTTGGATGAGTCAGTCCTGGCTGATCACAATTGCCATTGCTCTGGCAATGACATTTGTAATTGCATCACCTCTTAATGCCATGGCCCATGAGTTATATACTCGCTATTCTGAGAGACTCAAACTCTGGCAGACTAAAAAATGTCTGAAAGATGAACTGCCGGTGGATGTGTCAGGGGCTGACGTTCTGGTTTTTGGTATGGGTAGAATTGGTACTGGTGTTTATCAGGATATAAACTATTATTACCCTGATAGAGTGAAAGGAATTGATTTTGATACGAATGTTTTTAAAACGCATGAAACAGACAATAAAAAAGTGATTTATGCGGATGTTATGGATAAAGATTTTTGGGGAAGTGTTGATCTGGCTGAGGTTTCGCTGGTCTTTTTAAATCTTCCTGATATTGATAAAAATTTATTTACTGTGACTCAGTTAAAAGAAAAAGGTTTTGATGGTCATATTGCCGCGATTGCCATGTATGATAATGAAATCAGTTTATTAAAATCAGCGGGCGCTAATGAAGTGTATAACTTTTATTCAGAAGTTGGCATTGGTTTTGCTGAGCATGTCAGGCGCAATTTGTTAATGAATGAGAAAAAGTAAAAAACATTCTACTGCACGGATAAGTTAAACGGCTGAATATCAGGCAATGATATCCGGGAGCAATATGTTTTCCAGTTTAATAATATCGTCTTTCAGATTTAGTTTACGTTTTTTAAGTCGGGAAAGCTGCATCTGTGTGTGAATGGTTTTTGGCATATGATGAATGGCTTCATCCAGATCACGGTGTTCAAGCTTAAGTGCTTCAAGTTTTTCACGTATTGTTTGTTTTTCTGCTTCATTCATGATGTTTGCTTTTGTATTGACCGGAACAGATGATTAGTATCTGTCATAACTCGCTTGAAATCAAGATGAACCAGGATACTAGTATAAGGATTTATGAATGTTTAAAAAAATAATCAAGCCTGTGCTGTCAGGTGTTACCATCCTGGGAATAGTCCTGGGAATAGTGGCTTGTTCTTCACAAACGCGACTCTATGAACGTTGGAATGATGAAAGTTATACAGGCCCAAAATTCCAAAAAGTCCTTGTTCTGGGTGTTTTTAAAGATGATATTCAGCGCCGGGCATTTGAGTCAACTTTTGTTAAAGAGGTGGATGCAGAAGGTAAGCAGGCTATTGCAGGTTATACCCAGATGCCGGAGCAAGATGATTTTGATAGCAAAGAAAAGATCCTTGCTGTGGTCAAAAAAACCGGAGCTGATTCAGTCCTTATTACCAGCTTCAAGGGAGTTATAGAAAAACAACGTGATGTGGCGCCTCGGGTTGATTATGTTCCTCGAATGGGTATAAATTATGGTCGCTATGGTTATGGCTACAGAGGTTATTATGGCTCAACTTATGAAGCAGTCTATCGACCGGGTTATACAATTACCGACAGCATTGTTCAACTTGAAACCAGAGTTTATTCGGTAAAAAATGAAAAATTGGTTTGGGCAGGAAAAACAAAAACTGTCAATGCTTCTTCGGGCGAAAAAGTAGTCAAAGAGCTTGCGCAACTTGTTGTTAAAGACATGAAGATAAGTGGTTTAATTAAATAATTAGAGCCACTAGCTAATTTGGAGCCATTAGCTAGTTTAGAGCCATTAGCTCACTTAAAGCCATCAGCTAACCTGGAGCCATCGCTCAATAAAATGGGTCGTTGTCGCTTTGCTGACATGATTTCTTTAGCAAATAAAACAGAATTAAATTTTATGTTAGTAAATATATATTGAGGGGATAATAAATTGGACAGCAAATTTAATGTAGTTTACACCGGATTAAAAGAAGGTGTCACGGCAGAAGAATTTATCAGTAGTTTTTGTGCTAAATTCGGCATCAGTGAAAAAAAAGCTCAGCAAATAGTCTCATCAACATCGGATGTTGTTGTAAAGAAAGATCTGGATGAGGCCAAAGCCAGGAAATATGCCACTGCATTCGAATCCTGCGGCATGCTTATCCAGTTGAGTGAAATTGCAGCAGAACCCAGCGGCTTATCACTGGAACCCATGGCAGGAGAAAAAGATGCTGATTCTGGTGAGGTAACTCCTTCAACACCTCAATGCCCAAAATGTGGTTCTGAAAATATTCAAGGTGATGAATGTCTTGATTGCGGAATCTATATTTCAAAATATACCGAGAATCAGAAAAATAGTGCAGTACAGATTGCCTCAAATGATGAAACTAGCAAGCTGACTGCTTATAATGAGAGTTCTGACTCAAATCCCTATGCAACCCCTGAAGCACCCTTAGAAAAAAATATCATCAGTAAAGATGGACAGGGATCACTGGAAGGCGGGATTAATGGTGATTATGATTTTACCATTGGGGAAATTTTTGGTGAAGCATGGGAAAGAACAAAGGGTGTCAAGGGAACTTTTCTACTAGCCTGGTTCTTTTATATTGTTGTGGCTGTTGCCATAAATATTCTTTTCGCCCTTATTGGACCTGATCCGGAACTGTTGATAGAACAAGGACGTTTTTCTGAAGGAATGATTTGGGCAATTGGGCCCAGTTTGGTTACCATACCTATTCTTTATCCCATTTTAGCGGGTCTTGTTTTAATGGGCATTCACCGCTCAGTAGATGCAGATATCAATGCTGCGTCTGTCTTTGGTCATTATCGATTAATTATTCCTTTGACTCTTCTTGTTATCGTGACAGTTATCTTTACTATGTTAGGTTATATTCTATTAGTTCTCCCGGGCATCTACCTGTCATTTGCTTATATCATGGCCATGTCATTGATGGTTGATCGAGGCATGGGCTTTTGGGAAGCCATGGGAGTATCACGTAAAGCTGTAACTAAACACTGGTTTAAAATCTTCTTTTTGTATTTAGTCCTGGGTTTGTTAATTATGGCTGCTTCAATTCCAATGTTGATTGGCCTGATATGGGTTCTTCCTCTGTCATCGATTATTCATGGTGTTGTCTATAAATACATGTTTGGTGTTGAATCTGTTGAATAGTAGGGCTCAGGATTAAATAAAATAGACATTTAATCCTATTTTACTTGATTAGTGTACAAAAACTGTATAGTCTTTATTAATACAATTAGTAACTATTCAGCGTGTTTAGATTTTGCCCAAGTTCAAGGCATTTTTGCACGGAAAATGTGAGCATGTAAGTATATGTGACCATTTGAGTACGAAAATAACGCAGAAATCGGGTAAAAGATGAATACGCTGAGTAGTTACTAAAATTAATAACATGTTACGAGGTGTGGTATGTCGGCAGAAATCAGTTACTTGTTACCCAAAAATAAGCGCTCAATCTGGACGCCGGAACTAGAAGTCATGGAGGATATGGGAGCTGACACTTTGGTTGAAATACCACTGCTTGGCTTTATTACTGCAGGGCAGCCGATTGAACGAGTTGAGCAGCAAGAGTCCATAAGTGTTCCTGACACGATGGTCAGTCGAAATACCTATGCTCTGAAAGTTCGTGGACATTCAATGATTGATGATAATATCCAGGATGGAGATGTTGTTATTATTGAAAAAACAGAAAGTGCTGTTAATGGCCAGTCGGTTGTGTGTTTGATTAATAATGAACAAGTGACATTAAAAAAGTTTTATATTGAAAAAAATGGCATTCGTCTTCAGCCAGCTAATGCTGATATGCAGCCTATTTTCCTGAAAAATGAAGAAGTGCAAATTCTCGGTGTTGTTTCTGGTGTCGTCAGAACATTTCATTGAGTTTTAATTAATAATAGCCTCACAAATTTATGTACTGACGTATTAAAACAGAATGTCTGTTTTACGACCATAGCTGTAATTTGAAAATCAAGAGAAAAAGAAGGGGGGCGTTCGGACGAAATGCTGAGCCTGTCGATTGCACCCGACACTGGTCCGTCTAACTGGGGACGCTTCAGGTACGTCCATGTAACGCTTGCTGTCGCCATCCATGGCTCCAAACACCCCAGTTAGACGGACCAGTATCGTGCACACTCTTCTACCTCAGTTGTCCTCACTGGTGTTGTCCAAAAGCAAAGAAAAATCAAAAGCATAGGAGCCCATTTGCTTGAGCTATTGTGCTGTTACTTCCCCCTTTTTCAAAGGGGGATTAAGGGGGTTAGCTGTTGCTCTGGCTTTTTCCTTGCTTTTGATTTTGGACACTCCCAGAGAGAATAAATGCCTTAAGAGAATGTAAGGTATGCTGGTGCAACCTATTGGGGTGTCTGAAAACATGGATGTTTTCATCAAGCGCTACATGGATGTGCTTGCAGCGGCCCCAATTGGTTGCACCAGTATATCTTGCAGTCGTTTTATACGCATTTATTTGAACGCCGGCACTTCTTTTTCCCTTGATTTTCGAACAATCAGCGAATTACTGCTTAGGTCGTAAAGCTGCCGTTCACTTTAAAAACATGTAATAATGCGGTGAACCATTTTACGGTTTACAACTAAGGTAATAATAAAACAACATAGTGACTGATAAAACGAAAGAGATACCTGACAGCATAAAAATACTGACCTATAATATCCATAAAGGTTTTAGTATTGCCAATCGTCGTTTTACTCTGTTCGGTATAAGAGAGGCTTTGGAAGTTATTGACCCTGATGTTATTTTCTTACAGGAGCTTCAGGGTGAGCACCATAAACGCAGAAGAAAAATTGATTCATGGCCATTAAAACCTCAGGGGGAATTTTTAGCTGAAAATCGCTGGCCGTTTTCTCTTTATGCCAAAAATGCGGTCTATAAAAAAGGCCATCATGGAAATGGTATATTATGTAAATACCCAATTATTTCATGGCATAATAAAAATCTCTCCAAGGCTAAATTTGCCAGCCGAAGTTATTTGCACGCCAAAATTCTTTTACCAAATAAAACACATCTTAACCTTGTCTGTGTTCATCTGGGCTTATTTGAAGCAGAAAGAGAAATGCAGCTGGGCATGATTGCTCAGGCTATTGCAGAGACAATCCCATCTGATGAACCGTTGATTATGGCTGGAGATTTTAATGACTGGCGTAAACGTGCTCTGGAACATATGAAAATTGATTTAGGACTCAAAGAAGCATTTAAGGATTATTCCGGTCAGCATGCGCGGACTTTCCCCGTCTGGCGACCGACTCTGCAGGTTGACAGGATCTATTACCGCGGTCTCCATCTGCAAGAAGCCTTGTCTTTTCAACATAAAAGATGGTGTAAATTATCTGATCACTTACCAATTGGGGCTATTTTTAACTATTAGCTGTAGTAGCCCAAGCCCAGACACCTTGTGTCCACTCATCAGAAAGGCCAGGCATCAAACAATCAATATGCTACTTAATTAAACTTTAAATTTGGCCACTAACTGCTCAAGCATTTCAGCAAGTTGTAATAATTGTTCACTTGAGCTATTCGTGTCCTGGGCTTTCTCATGAGAAAAAGTGGCATGCTCATGTATTTTTTGAATGTTTTCATGGATATTAGCGGTAATAATATTCTGCTCTTCTGCAACACTCACAATTTCTTTATTTTTTAAAGAAATTGTCTGCACGGAATGATCAATCTCATGTAATGCCTGTTCTGCATTTTTGGCTCCATCTGTTGTCTGGTTCGCCAGTTCAGCACTTTGTTTCATTTTCTCAACAGCAATTGCAGAATTACTCTGCAGTTTTTCAATAATACTTTGAATCTCAATGGTTGATTCCTGTGTCTTATGTGATAACTGCCTGACTTCATCAGCAACTACGGCAAATCCTCGTCCCTGTTCACCTGCTCGGGCCGCTTCAATTGCTGCATTGAGTGCAAGAAGGTTGGTCTGCTCTGCAATTTCTTTAATGGTATGCAGCACATGAGAAATATTTTGACTGTCTTCAACCAGAGCAACCGAAATCTGACTGGCATCGTTGACACTCTGGACAAGGGTATTTAATTTCTCTGCAACCTGTCCCGTTATTGCGTTACCCTGTTCAGTATCCTGTAGTGCTTTTTTTACAGCATCTTCTGCTTCTACGGAACTGGAAGAAACCTTATGGGAACTACTGGTCAGCAGTTGGATAATTTCAGAAATACTTTCAATCCTTGTATATTGTTCCTTGATACTGGCTAGTGTGTCACTAGTGATGTCATTAAGTTGTGTAGATGAATCAGACAGGTTACGACTGGCGCCTGAGACATCCTTGATAATGCTCTGGAATTCTTCTAACAGACTGTTAATGACATCGGCGGTTAAGCCAAACTCATCATTTGCTTCAGCTTGAATTCTTTGCTCAAGATCCTTCTTTTCTTCAACAATATAAACTGTTTTTCGGAATGTCTCTAATGGTGCAATAATCACTCGGCGGAAAATAAGCAGAGCAAGAAGCAGACCGACAATAAAGATGACAGAATTTAAAACAATGCCAGTCCAGAAGGTCTTTTTAATCGCCTGTTGTTCTTCTTCCATCGAATAAGTGATGCGGACTGCACCGATGATGGTATCTTCAGGAACCTGATGGCAAATCAGGCAATTGACACCATTGTAATTTTTTTTGGCCACTAAAGGTTTTAAATAGCGAAGAACTGGTTTACCATCGAGTTCTCCCCATTCAATAATATCTTCACCCTTCATAGCTCTTTCATCCAGATCATCAACAATTTTATTTTCAGGGCTATCATTGGTACCAGGCGGGTGACCTTCGCCGTGAAGTACTCGCAGTTCTATAATATTTTTATTACTAAGGATTTTATCATGCAGGATCTTTTTAGTAGAAATGGTTCCGGTTAACATCATCGTATTGAGACTGTCGAAGTAGTTTGTTGCCGTACCCTGCATTTGTTTTATGACGCTTTGTTGAGACTGTCGGGTTTGATTACTGGTATAGAACCAGTTAGAAAGAGACATTGCTACCAGGAAAATAAAGCCCAGAGGGACAATAATTTTTAAGCCAACAGAAAATTTTATCTCACGCTTATTCATAAATGATAACCAGATTAAATATTTAAGTATTATATAAATGTATCGGCCATTTTGATAAAAACTAAAGCATTCAAATTGACTTAGATCAGTTAGTTGTTTTATTAATCAGGGATTAGAATGATATTGTCCAGATATTTTTCTATCTTAATGCCATAAGCACCGTTTGATAGGGATTTTTTAATAATATAAGGAGTATTTGTGAATGAAATATCACCTTTTTTCAGATCAATAATTCGTTCATTTTTTTCTTCTTTGTCAGAGCCCAGGATCAATAATATTCGGGGTTTAATTCCTTCTTCATTATCAGTTTCAATAATGATCCCTACCTCTCCGGAATTCATTTCCACCAAACTGCCCGGTGCGTAAATTCCTATAAAGTGAATAAAATGGCCCAGAATTGTTTTGTCATAAAGTGTATCTTTACATTGATAGATGTGCCGACAGGCATCCAATGTTGTCATCCCCTTGCTATAGGGCTTGTCGGATATCATAGAGTCATAAGAGTCAATGATAGCAATAATTTTGGCATAATAGGGAATACGCTCTGCTGTAATTCCTCTGGGATAACCAGAGCCGTCAAGGCGTTCATGATGACAGTAAGCCACATCAACTGCCCCAGGATAAATACCAGATTTTGAGATCAACAGCTTTTTCCCATAAATGGGATGCAGCTGCATGATCTTGATTTCATCCTCGCTAAGATTATCCTGCTTTTGCAACAAGTCTTTTGGAATACGAACTTTCCCGACATCATGTAAAAGACCACAGACACCAATGTTTTGCAGTTCTAATTCTCGAAAACCGAGCTCTCTCCCCAGTGCAATGGCATAAATGCAGACTCTTAAAGAATGCTCGGCGGTATAGTTATCTTTGTTCCGAATTTGAGTGAGCCAGACCAAAGCGGAATCATTACGTAAAATACTATCGACACAATCATCAACTACCTGGTTGACCTGTTCGACTTTCAGTTCACCACTGAGACGGATGGTATCGAGAATTGCGCTGGTCTGAGAACAGGCATCTTTATAAGCAGAGCGGACGTGATTTAATTCCTGATCAATTGGAATTTTATTAATATAGGTAATTCTTTCCTGTGAAATATTTTTATCTGGCAGGCTGTCCTGTTCAACGTGCCATTGCTGCTTGGCAGCCCGGACATAGACATATTCACAGGTTTCTTTTAGAGCATGCAGTTCATCCAGAGTATTAATTTGAAATCCCTGATAGATGAAATCTGTCTCTTCCCAGGGACGATCCAGACGGGAAACATACATCCCTAACTCAAGCAGATCAACAGAGCGCTTTAATTCAATATATTCAGTTGAGGTTGCTTCAGCCATTTATTTCTATCAGTCATTTATTACAGTTAAGTATTGGAATGATTTCAGCATAGCAGTTAAAATGGTTTAATTCTAATATTCAGTTAACATTTATGTGGTTTTTATCGACAGGTATTTAAAACAAATTGTTTTCTTCTTCACAACTCCTTAAAAAATATTCTATACGTCTTTCAAAACGGGCAAAATACATGCGTTTGACTGTTTCGCTGGACAAGGGAGTTGTTGTAGTTGTACCTGAGTCTATGAGTCAACGTAAGGTGGTGGAATTAGTTCCGGAATTTGTTAAGAGTAAACAGCTTTGGCTGGCTGAGGCAATTAATAAATTACAGCAACGCAAACAATCAGTACCGACGATTAAATCATGTCAATTGCCTGAAAGTGTTAATCTGAAAGCCTTAGAGCAGGTGTTTGTTGTCAATTATCGTTCATTAACGGCAGCTGAAGATCCTCTAACAATACAGCAAAAAAATACCTATGAATTAGAAATTAGTGGTGATTTAAGTGATAAAAAAACAGTTTTTGTTTTATTGGAAACTTTTTTTAAATCTTATGCCCGTTACTATCTGGAGCAACGTCTGGATCAGCTGAGTCAGGAATTTAATCTACCCTATAACCGGTTGACGGTCAGGGCTCAAAAAACGCGTTGGGGGAGCTGTTCTTCAAAGAAAAATATTAATCTGAATTATCGTCTGCTTTTTATTGACAAAGAGTTGTTGGATTATATCTTAGTGCATGAGCTGGTGCACACAATACATATGAACCATTCTAAGTTATTTTGGGAATATTTAGAATCATTAATGCAGGGTGCACGCAGTAGAGATAAGCGGATTAATCAGGTGAGCCGGGAGCTACCTTGCTGGATTTTTCATTAAACTCTTTTTGAATAAGAATATTTTAAATAACGATGTTATTAGAAAGAGGTATTTTAAAAGCCAGGAGTATACTTTTCTGCTTAAGGTAGTAAGTCTTTGTCAACAAATTCCTCGTATTCATCGCTGTATTCTGAGTCTGAATTTTCAAAAGAACGATGTTCAGAAGAACTCCAAATATTTCTGGTTAAAAACCAGATAATAAATGTGATACCCAATGCGCCAATAATAATGAGTGAATGCATCTCAAGGAAGTTTAAAAAACCTGAACCTACAGTGCCCAATGATGCAAGATTTTCTGGCGACTCTTGCTCGATTAAACCTTCTATGCCGGTGAACAGCATAAAGACTGGAATGGGCATCAATAGTATGATGAGTTTCTCAAGAATATGACGGATAGTCGGTGTTAATTTTACAATAAATTGATGGTGTTTCAACTTATTGCCTGTTGGTAAATGAATCTGATTAATCATTGTCTGGTTCCCCCCAGGTTGATTTTCTGAATTATAGAACTTTTAAAAACTTTGACAATACAGATAGATCCTAAATTTTCAGTGCTTATGCTAAGGAATAGTTATGACACCGTGATGACAAAACCGTAAAATGTTTATAATATTTCTCTCAGGTCTATTGATTAATAATAGTAATTAATAGAATGCATAAGCCATACCAGAATCTTATTATTTTTAAGTATATGAAATCTAGTTATAAAATATTTTGGCATGTATTTATTTAAAAAATAATTGCACAAAAAAAAGGCAAAATATTATTTATGGATCTTATTTGGTGCGCTGAAAAATACCTGACAATTAATGGTAGATTATTAGTAAATACCCTAAGAGCCTGTTCCAGGACAGGTTCAAAAACGGGTCTATATTTATAGATTCTTTCTTTAAACAGGAACATAAATGGAAAAATATATCAGGCAAACTCAGTGCTGGTTGGATAGTATTATTATTGAACATAATATTTGTCCCTTTGCTAAAAAAGAGCGGGATAAAGGCAGTATACGTTTCTTTGTTGATAAGGCTTCAGGTTTAGATGAGGTTTTAGAAAATTTACTATCTGAGTGTGAACGGCTGGATGATAATCCAGAGATTGAGACTACTCTTTTTATCATGGTACACGTTGCTCAGGATTTTAATGATTATCTGGAGCTGCTGGATATCGCTAATCAATTATTGATTGCTCAAGGTTATGAGGGTGTCTATCAATTGGCAAGCTTCCACCCTGACTATTGTTTTTCTGGCAGTGGTGAAGATGATCCGGCTAATTATACCAACCGTTCACCTTACCCAAGCCTGCATATTATTCGGGAAGAAAGTCTGGAAAAAGCATTAAAGCATTATCCACAGCCGGAGCTGATCCCTGAGCGCAATGTCCGTTATTGTCAGGAATTAGGTCTGAAAAAGATGCAGTCCCTATTAGCAAAATGTATGGATAAATAGCACACGGTATTTAAAATGCTCACTTTTAAATGAATGGCAGGAAAATGATCATAGCGGCACCCAAAGGTACTTCTTTCAGGGCACAATTTATAGGTTGTTTGAAAATCAAGAGAAAAAGAAGGGGGGCGTTCAAATAAATGTGTATAAAACGACTGCAAGGTAAGCTGGTGCAGCCAATTGGGGCCGCTGCAAGTACATCCATGTAATGCTTGATGAAAACGTCCATGTTTTCAGACACCCCAATTGGCTGCACCAGCTTACCTTACATTCTCTTAAGGCATTTATTCTCTCTGGGAGTGTCCAAAAGCAACAGCACTCTAACTCAGTAAGATATAATTGTGTGAATTTTGTTTTTTCTTTTGCTGCAAGTCATTATCAGGTGAAGAATGCTGTGCCACCCAGAGAACAACCAAATAGTGTTCCAGGCTGGAAGGTTTAATGCACTGGTATCAAGGCATACCCCTTGGCCTGGTAACCGATCAGTGAGCAGAAAGTGTTTCCAACCAAAGGCGTACATTCAAGTAATGCATCAGGTGCTACTCCCATGCGATTAGAGGCAATAGCGCACACTTCTAGAGTAATGCCATCTCTATTAGCCAAATTCTGTAAAGTGGACTGAATCAGCTCTACTGCTTCCAGCACCTCACCTGAAAATTTACTATTGTCCTGAGTAATGAAAGTGGTACTGGATCCGCGGAAGGTGAAAACCATCATTGGCTTGACATTCTGCCGCAGGAGATCATCATAGGTTCTGGCGATCACCTGAAGTAGACGGGAGAGTTTGACTGGATTTTCAGTGTTGATATCCCATACCACTTTACCTTCAGTGACTCCTTCCAGAGCTGCCTGATCGTCGAGTTTCTGCATTAAAATAATCCTTCTGGTTGATGAGTCTGAAAATAGTACTCTGAAGTACCCGATGTTTTTTTAATTGTAATGCAGCTCTTTTAATGTATCAACATTTGTTCCGAGTAAAGCTGAATTACCTGAGTTGACCAAAACCATCCATTGATAATAATTTATCTTTTGAGTTAAATCCTCAAAAGCAGTAATACCTAAATATAAAGATCCTTGGTTTCTACTGTGTGATATTTTAGTTATATTTTCAAACAATTGAATTTTAGTAGCAAATAATGCATAAAATCAAACAAAACTCATTGAAATTATGTTATTTTTGATTTAATTATCAATGATGTTCAATTGAGAAATGCGGAATCGGGTATCGCCAATATGAATGTTTCTTTAGATTAAACTGTTAGCTTTTTTGGGGGATAACGTTGTCGAATAAACCAGTTTGCGTCTTATTAGATACCAATACTTGGAGGAGAAACCTCTTGCTCAGAACGGCAATGGGATCTGCTTTTCTGTATACGCTGAATACCGCAAAACACAAACTAGGTCTCCCTGAAGTAATAGAAGAGGAGATCTACAAGCATACTGAAATAGCAGGATCTGATGCCAAAGATAAGATTTCTAGGAATTTTCGGGATATACAAGCTATCGTCGGATTCCATGGTCCTTATGAATTACCCGACGAAGAGAAAATAAGAAACTCAATAACTGAGAGGTTTACTGAGCTTGATAATCTACTAGTGAGGATTCCTTTTACACTGGATCATGCAAAATCAGCCTTGAGACGGGTAAATTATAATCTTCCACCTTCTTCAACAAAGCGTCAGCAATTTAAAGACTGCGCAATATGGGAAGCCATATTAGAGTTAGGGGAAGAGTATGATATCTACCTGGTGAGTAACGATGGAGATTTTTACAAGGACAATAAAAAGAAGGAACTCAATCCTATTTTGACTGAAGAAGCTCGTAACTTGAGTGTATCAGTTGCCGTATTTTCTGGAATTGATACTTGCTTAGATATATTAGAGAAAAATAGACCGGATATAGAAGCAACGAAATTAGCTGCGGATATTTTTGAGGCAATGAAAGAAGAGCTAACGCGTATAGTGTCCAAAAATAACCTTAGGTTGACCGACTTGGAATCCCATCAAATTAACGCCTTTATCACTGAGGATCACAATCAGCTCGCAGTTGAATATATTATTGTCCTTGATGCAATTAACACAGACACAAATGAGTTAAACGAGAGTGAACCTGCCTCAGTAACCGTCGACGGGAGTTGTACATTTAACCTTGAAAACCAAGCCGTCGAGAATAATCGGTTTAATTCTGTAGGTGAAAGCTGGGTTGATACTGATGGGATAGGAAAAGTGTCGAAAGGCCAGTACATACATATGGGGACTGCTTATTTGGGGCGCGGCCCTGATGTACCATACTCCACTCGGGTTGAAATAAATGAAAGCTAACAATCGCATTCACTCGGAAAATTTGCTCTGCTTTGCACCGCAAATTCCCGGTGATGCTGGCCGTTATATTTGAAATTTACAAAATGACAAAAATTAAACTTATCGAGTATAGAGTTATGGAAGAAAGAATAAAAAATCTTGAAAATCATGTTCAAAAACTGCGAAACATTGTTTGGGTGGTTGGAGTTATCGCCCTTATATTTGGAGTGTCTGGTGGTTGGGGTATAAAAACACTCAACACTTCAAAAGACACTATAAAAAAACTAGGTGAACAGATAGACCAATTAAATAATAGTGCTCACGAAACTGAGGAAACTCTCATTCAGTTTCGTAAAAGAGAAGAAGCAGCTTTCGGAAAGTATGTCGTAGAACAAAAGTCAATTTTAAATGAATATATCCAAGGAGCTATCGTGCCATTTGAAAGTAAAGAATGTCCTTCTGGTTGGGTGGAGTACGAAAATGCGTATGGCCGTTTTATAAGAGGAATTGACAAGTCTCAAGTTAGCGTAGATCCAGAGGGTCAAAGAGAACCAGGAAAAAAGCAGCCTGACATGTCCGTATCAATTCATAAAGTTGAAGGTGGGGTCAATGCTATGCCAGCAACCGGAGAGGTTACTGTTCCAGATGATGGAAGTTGGTCATCATGGGCCTATGTTGGAACTGCTGGTCCTGGAGATGCTAATTTTCGTCTTCGTAAAAATGGTGGAGAAAGTCGTCCAAAAAATGTTGCGCTGCTCTACTGTATAAAAATATAACCAGAAAATGCATCAGAGGCAAAAAGACGCCCCGATGATTTTGGCGTTGAGGTTGTAGAATAACTCACTTTTTACAAATTCTAGAAAAATTAAACTTTTTAAGTTGTTGTTTTTATAAGTAATAAGTTTCCAAAAAAATATATTTTTTCTAAAAATAGAGAAATTCTACAGCCTCGTTAGGCAACCAATAAGGAGTAAGGGTGACAATTTCAAAGGATTTATTTTTGTTGGCAAATAAGCTTAATCAGTTTACAGAGTCTCAATTCCCAGAGATAGATGCCCTTACTGAATCAGCCAATAATGTTGGTGAATCTTGGTCAGGGTCTTGGCTTGGCTATCACTCTAGAGTCTATTATGAAAATTTTAATTCTCCTCCACCTGGTGCGGAATTCAGTCAGGAATGGGGATTTCAAGATGCATTCTCTAGTGGAACTCGGGGAGGATGGAGAGAATATAAGTTTAACGATGTTGTTCAGCTAATAAATGAAAATGCTGGAAACCCATCCTTAGAAAAAATTAATTTTGAGGCTGAAAAAGCAAATGAGTTATTTGAGGAAATAAAATCATCAACTCTTTCACTTGTCTATTCAAGTTTCGACCCTGAAAATGATAAGTTTTTAAAGGGGCTGGTTGAAAAAATAGAAAAAATTAAGATATTTTCTGAAAGTGATTTTATCAAATATCAAAGGCCATCTGGACAAATGATGTCAAGAGATATGATAGCAATTGAAAAAGGTTTAATTGCTCCTCCTCATATTGCTGTTTTAGCTAATGCAATAGCTACTAAACAACCGTTCCAAACATGCGCTGAGTTAAAGAAGCATGTATCGAAATTAGCTAGTCACCTTGAAAACTTGGAAAAGAAAACTGTAGTCGAAGAAAGGATAGGAACCAATATTTTTATTGGTCATGGTCGGTCACCCTATTGGCGGGAACTTAAGGACTTTGCTAGTGAAAGAATGGGATTGCCTTGGGATGAGTTTAATAGAGTTCCTGTAGCTGGTGTTACTAATATTACTCGTCTTGCTCAAATGTTGGATCAAGCATGCATTGCTTTTTTAATAATGACTGCTGAAGATGAACAAGCAGACGGTAATCATCATGCACGTATGAATGTTATTCATGAAGTTGGTTTATTTCAAGGTAGGCTTGGTTTCGAAAGGGCAATTGTTCTGTTGGAGGATGGGTGTCAAGAATTTAGCAATATTCAAGGTTTAGGGCAAATTCGATTTCCAAAGGGAAATATTTCAGCAATATTTGAGGATATTCGTCAAGTTTTAGAGCGAGAGGGTATAGTTGAATAATCTGCCTAACGAATAAGGTTGAAGTGGTTATGGACAGCCACAATTTAAGGATTATTAAAATATCGACGACAATCTTTAGCCCTATAGATATCCAGCACAAAAGGCGTTAAAGGGTGCCAAACAAAGCAACCTTACAGATTGAGGGTCTATTATTGTTTGTTATGATAAAAAAGAGTATATTAAAGTCTGTTAAGCCATGGAAATCACCCGGTTTCGGCTTCAATTAAGGTCTCATCCCACTCTGACAGAAGACAGAGTGTCATGAATCACCTTCTGCGGTTTGAATGTCAAAAAACAATTTCCATTAATAAGTCTACAGGCAATCCACGCGGCATTGTACAACAGACATTTATACGTAATGCTAAGATGTTAGAAATACGAGTTAACTATGTACAAGAGGAGAAAACATGTCATCAGATGATAGCCTTAATTGTGAAATGCTTTTTAATAATACAGATAAAGCTGACACCGTTTTTGAAATATTAAAAGACTTTGATCCGTATGATACGCATAGTCAAAATCCTTTCCAAAGAGAACTAAAGGGCCTCAAAGATGCTGGTTTTGATGCATCAAAAGTATTTAATCCAGATATTCAAGATTTTGATAAACAACTTTGTGAAACATTTTTTATAAAGAAATTAGATGATAAGACAATTGAAATACAGATAAATGAAGCACCTTATGAGTTTTCCAAAGAGTTTTTTGAGTGTTTCATGAATCCTAATATTGAATCCTTTATAACGGTCACACTTTTTGGTGATGGGGCTGAATTTAGTTATTACAATGGAAATGAAATTAATTTCTATAATGCTGAAGATATTGATGATGATGCTTATGATAGCTTTGAAAAATCGATTGAAGAAGATACCTTTGTTAAAGTTGCAAAAAAATTGATACTTGATGAAAAAGTGCCACCTATGACTGATGAGTATTAATAACTTTAATTTCTAATAAATGCGTGCTGAAGGAAGCGAAAAGCTTTGCTTGAAAAAGCACAATCAAAGCTTTTCGCTCCTCAGGCGCAGGCGTTAAGTCATGAAGGAATCAGAATGGAATTCATAGAATCATATAATTCGATTAGCGAAAATGACTTGCAAAATGTTGAAGAAAAAATTGGCTATCAATTGCCAACCAAATATAAATTGTTTTTGTTAAAACATAATGGTGGCAGGCCAGTATTAAATGGTGTTCGCCATGAAGGTCAACACTTTGATTATGTCGGGCACTTCTATGCCATATGTGGTGAAACATATCACGATGACTTGCTTCGCCAGATTAAAGAGCACAAAGATATGATTCCAGAGGGCTATCTACCTATTGGTGAAAGTCCTGGGGGAGATGTTTTTTGTATTTCCCTAAAAAAATCGACCCTAGGTGCTCTATTTCACTGGGATCACGAAGAGGCTAATTATGATGGCGAACCTTGGGAATATAACATGACGAATTTATCGCCATCACTTACGAAGTTTCTTGAAGAGCTATGTGTTGGCGAGTAAAAGACTTAACCAGTGGTCGGAGTGTATCACCAGAGCTTAGCGACTATTTAAAGTCTGGAGAATTTCGAAAAGTTTTCCCTTCTCAATTTCTTCTCTGGAACTCTGATGAACTCTCAACCAAACGTTAGCGCTTATGAATGGGTCAACTAAGATAAATTGGAAACGAGTTGGTGCCGCAATTATTATTGGATCCGCAGCAACTTCAATAATACTAGCAGTCATCCATTACTGGATTGGTTTTCCCATTGGTCGTATTTATCCTAGGTTGGAGTATTTGCCAGCACTTTCTCTAACATATCTAATTATCACGCTGGTATTAGGCTTTATTGTTGGGGTGCCATCTGTATATGTTCTTAACCGTTTAGGCTTGTTGAATGTGATATTTGTTTCGATAGTTGGAACATTTGTTGGAATTTGGTGTGTAATTCGATCAATTGGGCCTCAACCTCCTCCGTATGCTGAAGGCATGTTTTATGGTTTTGGTGGTTTATTCATGTCTGTAGTATTTTGGTTGGTATATGCAGGCGCTAACAAAGCAAATTAACTCGGATCGCAAATTCTGCTGCACTTCATTTGATCCCGGTTATTTGCGACGTTACACTAGAGTGATTTCAATGATCTTACCAAGATTAATATCAATTGATACGTCAATATTTGGAAAATTAGCAAAAGATTATTACTCTAGAAATATCAAGAATTCTGATAATGCGAAGGACGTAGTCAGATTTTTAAATGAAAATGGTTTTATTCCCTTTATAACTATCCATCATATTCAAGAAATATTACAGCACGAGAATGAGGCAATAATATTTGGCAGGTGGTCGTTAATTAGTAAGTTTACCACTGTCGCTTGGATGTGTAGTTTTGAAGACAATAGAGCCCTTGGCTCTATATATGACATTCACCAGTTGGAGGTAAAGTATTTACTTGAAAGCTCGGATTATGATTTTGAAGTACTTTTTAAAAAATTCAGAGAAAATCTAATTCAGTACTGTTCAGGAGAGTCGTTCGTAAACAAATTTGAGCAGGTATACTCTGAAGCTCGTTTGCTAGGATACATGGATTCTAAAAGAAATAAAGAGATAGAGTCAATATCACACCTTCAAGATAAGAAAGTTAATGATACTAAATTAAGTGAGTTGAGCAACTTTAAGCTAAAAAGTCATGACGAGGTTATAAAATATATTGGGAGGTATGAAAAAAGGCTAGTGTCCAACCTAGAATCAATAGGTGACATTAAGATAAGAGATCCATCTAGGGTTGCTAGAGAATTTGTTAAAAGCATAATTAGTGAAGCACTACCACTGTATTCAAATACTTCAATTTCTTTATATGAGTCTTTTGTTCGTAATGCTGGCGTAAGGATGGATCAGGTCACACCAAATACCACAGTTGGAGATTTAGGTTGTTTAGCTGTTTATAATTCAAAGATGCGGCAAATATTGAAATCTCTTAATATTCCTGAAAATAAGGCTAAGGATATATCCCCATGCGACAGTACTACATGGGTTATTTGGGAATATTTAGATAAATCTATGAAGCATGAGAAAAGAGCACACGGTAGTAATATGATTGACAAACATATGTCTGTTTTAGCATTGTATGTAGATATATTTACGGTGGATAAAAGAGTAAAAGAGTATTTTAGGCAGCTTAAAAATAAGAATGCCTCCTTGGGGCAGAGATTCTGTAATATAATAAAGCTGGCTAATTATGCGGACTTAAAGAGTCTATGAATAGAACAGCAGCTAAAAAAGTGTTGCAGTTGACGTCCAAAGCTCCACATGTCTTGAGCCCCCTGTGTCAGAATAGTTGTCGCCGCTAAATTGGTAAGGGGTGTCCATATATATCCTGTATTGGCGTTGTACAACAGATATTTATACGTAATGCTGCACACAATGTATAAATGCTAAGATATTAGAGAGAGGATTTATCGAGGTGTATTATTAAAATATTACTATTTATATTGACAATAATATCAATTTTAATAATAAGTAATGCTGATATAACATTAATAAATAAGGATGTATCACCTTTGTCAATTAAAGGCATGATTTATCCTGTTTTACTTTTTGTTTCATTTGGCTTTATTCACTATTTTTTAGAAAAATATATTATTCCTCTTGATAAAATTTCAATGCAGAAAAAAGAAGAAATTATTAAAAATGGCAATGAATATTACAAGAAAGGTTTTTTTAGTGGTGTTGTTGGTTTAGGCTATTTAATGTTATTTTTCTATTACACAAGTTATTTTTCATCTATTGAAAGCCCAATTAAAGCAGGAATTGTCCCTTTAGCATTATTTTTTGTTATTCTTGGAACTATGGCTAAAGCAAAAGGGATTCTTCTGTTCTTAGTAAACGAATACAACGAAAAACCAGAAAATACTAAAGAAGAATTAAGTGAAACTGATTGATTTCTAAGTAAAATTTCCACTGGGACTTTTTGTCTTTGGCAATGTTAACAAGCCACTCATAAAGTACTTTTGACTTAACTGTTAAATTTTTAAAACAAAACTCTAACCAGTAATCGGGAATGAAATTATGGCTGTCCTGTAATGGCGCTCAAGCAATGATAAAATTAATGAGGTATCTTTTAATATTGCCAGCAGCATCAATTGGTCTCGTGTCATTGATTTTTTTGACATCATATATAACATATGTTGCTGGATATCTTTTTTGTCCAACAGATAGTTTTCATTCGGGTACTTGTTATTCATCTTCATTTAGAAATATAGAAAGAGGATGTATTATACTAAGTGTTTCAATTTCGGCAATTCTTACTGTATTGTTGCCCTCAATTGTTACACCTGATGAAAAAGATATAATTGCTAAAACAATTTACATACTGGGATCCATTTTGGCTGTCATTATAGGTGTCTCAGTTGAGGCATGGCTTGAAATGATTTTTGCCCTATTTTTTGGTGGATATACTGCCTTTTTAGTAAATAAAAAATATCCCTATAATAGAGCATGAACTAATAATATCTAACCAAGGGTTGGTTCACAGGGGCTTAGCGATTTCTAAAAATTGAGTTGAGTGTTCCTAGAGAGTAAAAATTTTATTGTTCTCTTTCTTTAGTCCCTGTGAATAAACAACCCGACATTATGTGATCAAGGATTTTCAAACATGAAAGGAACAAAACCTAAAGGGTTTAGTGATTGGGCATATATTACACTACTTGTATTAGGTCTTATTTTTTTCCTCACTTGGCGATTTTTTGGGATAGATGTATTGGATTCAAAAATAGAAGGCAATATGTCAAACTATCCATTTATAACAGGAATTGTCTTTACACTATTGGGCGTTATTTATACATGGTCAAATTTAAAAGAAAATAAAGAAACAGGTGATTTCTTTCCTGTATTTGATTGTTGGCGTCCTATAGCACTTACGGTCTTTGGTTTGTTTTTGGCTATACTGTCAATTGTATAATAATCATCAAAAGCATATAACCAAGTCATGAATTTGATCACTGGGGCTTAGTGGTTTTTTTAAAAGTTCATGAAGTTGGTGAAAGATAATTATTTTATAATTACCTATTTCCTTGCCCTAGTGCCAAATTGCAACGACGTTAGCTTATAGTGTAATATAATCAAATCAAACAAATTAACTCAGGAATAAAATAGTAGGAATAATTATTTTAGAATGAAGATAAATTGGAGAACTATACTTGTTGGTGAATTAAGCTGGAAAAGATTTTTTCGTTCTCTAATCATTATTTATGTAATATTATTTTTCATTGCTTTATTTTTCTCAGAAAGATTTATATTTCCTTATAATGATAGTAGCTACACAAAAAGTACACATGGTGTGCAACTTATTTCAAGCCCAGATGGTGAACAGATAGCAACAAGGTTTTGGAGATCTTCTAAAGAAAAATACTTACTATTATTTTTTCATGGAAACCAGGAAGATCTGGGACATCTTGATGTAATCGCAAACAAACTGAATAAATATGGTTTTTCAGTTTTAGCAATAGATTATAGAGGTTATGGCTTGTCAACAGGAACCCCATCTGAACAGTCTTGTTACAATGATTCAATGTTACTTTATGATACTGCTATTCACATGGGGTATTCTGCTAAAAATATAATTATTTGGGGACGATCTGTTGGAAGTGGAAGTGCTGTAAACCTTGCGCTACAGAAGAACGTAGTTGCACTTGTACTTGAAAGTCCATTTGTAAGTGCATTTCGTGTTGTAACGAAATTTCCAGTTTTACCATTTGACCGTTTTAATAATTTGAGTAAAATAGATAAAGTAAATGAGCCATTATTTATTATTCATGGATCTGATGATAAAGTTATTAGTAGCTGGCATAGTGATAAGCTATTTATAAAACACCTTGGTAAAAAAGAGAAACATATTATACAAGATGCAGGTCATAATGATCTTTGGCTACATAATATTGAAAACATCCTTAGAAAATTAGAATTGTTTGTTACTGCTCATGGATAGAAATAATTAAAAAATTGTAATGAATTTACCATTGATATGAAATACTTCAAAACGAGCTGTACTGTTAATCGATCAATTGAACCAGTTTTTGATTTTGTATTGGATGTTTTTTCCCTCCACAACAAAGTTGGTGTTTTTGATAAAGCATATGTAACAACAAATGATTTAGGGATTGAGGATATAGGTAAACTTTATAGTGTTGTGACCGCTCATGGAGATATTTCAATTAGATGTATTATAAAACTTGAAAAGATTGAAAAACCTCATAGATATATGCTTAATTATTCATATGAAACTAAAAATATTGATGGAGAAATAGAGCAGGGATGTCCGTACTTACCTTGGGAATCAATGACCTGTGTAGTTTCATTTGTAGAGAGAGGGAACGTAACTAGAATTACAACGGATATGTACGCAAATGGGGTATATTCTCTATTTGGGAAATTATCGACAAAATGGCTTGGTTTGATTAATTATTTTCAACAAAGAAAGTATAATAAACGAACTGTCACTTATATTAATGAAAAAATGGACTGACCAGCAGTTGCAATGTATCAGCAGAGCTTAGCGAGCAATAAGATTTAGAGTAGAGTTTAGTTGTTTTCTCTTTTAAATTTCTGCTCTTTGGGCTCTGCCAAACTTTGAACAGGATGTTAGTATTGTGAAAACTAAAGAGTAAATATTCAAAAGATGGCTAAAATTATTATCATTTATTCAACTACAGATGGACATACTAGAGAAATCTGCTCTTATCTTTTACAAGTTGTTGAAGAGCATGGTAATCAAGTAACATTAGCTTCAATAGATGATAAAGAATTAGTTGATTTAAGTTCGTTCGATAAAATAGTTATTGGGGCTAGTATTCGTTATGGAAAACACAGTGCAAAAGTTTACGAATTTATAAAAGTTAACTTAAAGATATTAGAAAAAAAATCTAATGCATTTTTTTCTGTCAATGTTGTGGCACGTAAACCAGACAAAAACCAACCAGAGACAAATCCTTATTTAAAAAAGTTTCTAATGCAAATATCCTGGAAACCAAAAAAATTAGCAGTTTTTGCAGGGAAAATTGATTATCAAAAATATAAATATTGGGATCGTTTTATGATAAGGCTAATAATGTGGGTTACAAAAGGTCCTACCGATCCAAAAGCAAATATTGAGTTCACAAATTGGAACCAGGTAAAAGAGTTCGGACAAACAATCAGTAAAATGTAGAAGTGTTAAGAAACAATCACATAACATTGTCATACAGCTGACTAAAAAATATCTACGCATTTTTTGACAGCTATATGACAATGTTATGCTATTAAAAACTCATGAAAAGCAATAAACAAAAGCGGAAAGAAATTAAAGAGAAGAGGCTTAAGAAAGCACAGAAACTTTCAAAAGTGATTGATGTTTATTCATCACGAAAAATTCCTGAGGGAGCAGTTTTAGCCAACAAAGAAGTTCTTGTCTTGTATAATAATAGCCCTTTCCCCGTATACCCAAGATTTTATATTGATAAACTATTTATTTGTAAAGATTGTTATTCGCATGAAATATGGACAGCAAAACAACAAAAATGGTGGTATGAAATTGCGGGTGGAAGATTAGAGCAAATTGCTATTCGGTGTCGTTCTTGTAGAAAAAAAGAAACTGAAAGAAAAAATAGTGCAAGAAAAATTCATCTTGATGGTATAGCAAAAAGTCATAAAGAGGTATAGCAATGTATCACCAGAGATTAGTGCCTGATCAAAATTTTGAGAATAGCAAAAAGGTTTCCTTTTCAATTTCTTCTCTGGAACTCTGGTGAATATTGAACGCAAAGTTGAGGCTGTAGAATAACTCCAATTAGTGATTTTTGATAAAAAATATAGTAACTACACTTATTTGTGGCGTAAGTATAAATAAATTGATGGCTGTATATTTATAATGTTGATAAGTACAAGTGTCGTGACCTAAGACAGTTATACCTTGAAGGTTAAATATTGGTAATGTTTTTAGATAAATTTAATACTGACCCAAGTTTGACCTAAACCAGTGCTCTAGGTTAAATAAGAAATAATCGCATCTATCCAGAAAGTAGACATTACCTGTTATGAATAAACGGAGAGGGTAAAATGCCTCAACTCAGTATGTTCTGATTAGGGCTGAAGCTTATGTGAGCGATAGTAAAAGATGGTGAAAATGATTAGTGGTGTTTGTAAGATTAAAAATGCAGTACAAAGTACCACCATTTCTGAATTACCTAATATTGAAGTCCCCAGTAAAGCCGCGATACCCAGATTTCTAACAGGCAGCTCAATTAACAGAGCAATAACTCTCTGTTTGTTAATAGGCAGCCAAAGGCGAAGCAAACCACTGGTTAATAAACCGGAAAATACCATTAATCCATTAAATAAAAGTGATAAAGTAACGAGAGTCTCAATTTTTTCAAGTAAATAATCGGTATGTTCCCAGGTGATCAAGAGGATCAATAGTAATAGTGCTGAGAAACTTATTATTTGTAAATGCTTTTGGTGGGCAATATACCAGGAGCAAAATAAATGACGAAATAGCATACCAGCTAATACGGGTATGATTAATAATAAAAATAATTGATAGATCAGGGGGATTATTGGTACTGAAATCTGACTCTCAGGTGAACCAATGATAGCAAGCAATCCACTGATAAATAGTGGGATACTAATAAATGACAGCAGTGTGGTTAAAGTGGTCAGACTGACAGAAAATGCAATATCCCCTTTTGCCAAAAGGGTGTAATAATTTGACAAAGCACCACCAGGAGAGGCTGCAATCAGAATAATACCTAACATAATCTGTCTTTCTGGCTGTACTATCCAGTAGAGAAACAGGCAAGTCAGTGCTAATAGCATGATCTGAAGCAGAGCGACCAGGGTAAGTGTACCTATATGAGATATCAGTTCTCGTAACTGTCTGCTTGTCAGCTCCAGACCAACAACAAACATAAGTAAAATCACAATACCCTGGATAGCGATTGGAATGATTGAGCTAATCATCAATCATGCACCAAATAGTTATAATAAAGAGGAGTAAATGCATTATCTGAGAAATAAACCCTTATGAATTGAAGAAAAGTATTCAATTTCCTGTCGGCAAAGTTCATTTTCAGCCTTATCAAGCAGTTCGAGAAATTTTACAGCTGCTGGTGATAAAGTAGCCCCCTTTTTTTTCACAATACCATAATGAGTTTTCAAGTTGGGAGATGTGATTGGTATTATCTGAATTTTTTGTTCCAGCAATAACTCTTTTGTTGTTCCATAGGTGCCAATTCCAATAGCTTGACTATTAATCACAATGCTCTTGCTCATACCGAGATCATCGCATTTAATTTTGGCATCAAAAGCATCAGACAGGTTGATTGCTGATTCTGGTGTCATTTTAACTCGCTTGGGTAAGGCTGTATGAATAAGAGTGTATTGAATACAGTCTTTAAGTGTGATTTTCTTCTTTTCCAAGATGGGGTGAGTTGTTTTGCAATAAAAAAAGGCCGGATGTTGGGTAAAGGGTGTGATTTCGAGATTTTTATTATGCTTCAGGTCGGAAGTTTCAGCGACAAAAAACTCTATTCTTTCTAATAATAATTGCTGGTGTAAGTATTCCCAGTTATTGATATCTGGATTGATAATAATCTTAGGGTATTGAGCATTAAAAAAACCAATTGTTTTACTAAATGAACTTTCAGCAGGAAAAGGCCCGACGCCAATATTTAAAATTCCAGATTGCAAATTAGTAAATTGCATGACTTCATTGTCAAGTGCCGTCATTGCCATTGTTATTTTTTCTGCATGTTGAACCACCATTTTACCAAAAGGAGTTAGCATAAGGTGCCGTTGGCTTCGATCAAACAGTTTTTGACCAAATGATTCTTCCAGTGATTGAATATTGCGACTTAAGGTTGGTTGCGCAACAAATAATCTCTGAGCTGCACGGGCATAATTTTCTTCCTGGGACAGGATAAAAAATTGTTTCAATAATCGAGAATTAATCACGGGTACATTTTTCTTCTAAATAACAGATGTATTTTTAAATATAGCATATGATTTTAACATGTATAAAAGCTATCAAAAAGCATTAATTTTTGCATTGGATGTTTTAAGGATAAACTAATATAATTTTTATTATGATAGTGTTTGAAAAATAAATCTATTGAGGGGGCTAACGTTGAAGATATTGGATGATGATTGATTTGATCAATTTCTCTGGTATTCATACCACATTTTATGACTAAAAACTATATTATGAATATTTCTTATATTGTGACTAATTTTATTAGCAATTTTATTACCAATATAGTTAACTTCTAAAACTTAATATTGCTTTAAGCGGAAATCTAGAGATGAGTATTGAACTGACGGTAAATGACTCAGATAAATGGGTTCAAATAAAAATTAAAGGAAAGTTAGGTTCCAACAATACTGATGAAGTAAGAAAATTAATTAGGACAATACCCTCTGATAATAACTACAGCTATATAGTTGACTTATCTCAAACAGAACTCATTGACAGCTCAGGTTTAAGTGTACTATTGATACTTCGTAATCATGCAGGTGGGGATGCAAGCAACGTTATTCTAAAAAATTGTCGAGAAAGCTTAATTAGCATATTAAAAATGTTTAAATATGATGAGTTGTTTAGTATTGTTAAATAGCAATCATTCTCTTAAATAAGTTTAATCATGATTCACCATAAAAGTTGAACTTTTTTGTACCTATCCTCAAATACTTCGTGATGATAACTTTGGCTTCAAAGAGTAAATTCCAACATATCAACATTTCTGAATGTTCTAAATTATTAGGAACAATATCATTTTATGAACAATATTATAAAAACAATTCATACTAACAAGCTTAAAAAAGGAATGTATATCCATGAGCTGGATTGTACATGGATCAATCATCCGTTTGCACGCAACCAATTTATTATTTCGAAACAAGATGATATTAAAAAGATCGTTGATGCAGGAATAAAGACCTTAAAAATAAATACAGAAAAAGGTTTGGATGTAGTGAAAAATAAACCCAAATCAATACCTGTTAAAACAAATCCAAATCTAACGTCACAGAAAGAGAGTGCAGCCCCCAAAAGAAACAACCTGATTCAGATGCGTCGAGAAGCAAAAAAAATTAAAAGGCATGCTGAACACGCTATTACAACAATTATGTCCAATGTCAAACTGGGGCAACAAGTTGAAATGGAATTAGTAACTCCAATTGTAGACAAAATGGCAGAGTCAGTGTTGGAAAACCATAATGCTTTACTTGGCCTGTCACGTATTCGCCATATGGACACCTACACATTTGAACATTCTGTTAATATAGGTGTTTTGATGATGTCCTTTGCGAAATATCGCAGGATGTCACCTCAAATGATTCAGGATGTTGGGGTGGGTGGACTATTACATGATATTGGTAAAACTTTGACACCACCCGAAATTCTAAATAAGCCGGGTAAACTGACAGACAAAGAATTTATCATAATGCGTCGTCATGTGGTCGACAGCAAAATTATTTTGGAAAAAACTCCTGGAATCAATCAAAATGCACTGGATGTTGCCGCCCTGCACCATGAAAAATATGATGGTTCTGGCTACCCTGATGGAAAAAAAGAGGATGAAATTAGTCAAATAGGACAAATGTCAGCTATTGTTGATGTTTACGATGCGCTAACAGCTGATCGCTGTTATCACAAGGGGAAAGATCCCTCCGTAGTATTGAAACGAATGCTATCCTGGACTAATTCTCATTTTAACCCGCAACTCATCCAAGAATTTATTCAATGTGTTGGTATTTATCCTCCAGCTACGCTGGTCATGTTAAGTAACCAGCATCTGGCCGTTGTTGTGGAAAACACTAAAAATATACTTCTCCCTCGTGTAATTGTTTTTTTAAATACAAAAAAGCGTGAAACAATTGAACCCAAATTAATTGATCTTTCGAAGCAGGAAAAACTTAAAGTAATTACCTCTGAATCAGATAAAAATTGGAATGTGGATCCTCAGAAATATCTCGATATGATATGAGTCTATTTTATTACACAAAAAATATACCCTAAAAAATATTTGAAGTTCATTATAATTAATAGGCTGTTTATTAAACTCATTGAATGATAGTATCAAATTAAGCAACAATTTATATATCATCAGTAGAATCAAAAATAGTATTAGAAATAGTATGGAATTTATAAATAGAATAAAAGCTTTTTTTCTTACAGGCAATAATGCTGAATATACTCAGCCTTTCTCTAAAGCTTCAATAGAGGTTGTTGGAAGTAATCAAGCATCAAAAATATCTCCATGGTCAGCCCAGAATGGAAGCTTGTACTCGAAACTGGAAGGTAAGTATTTTCAATATTTTATTGGTGTGAGTTCTCTTTTGGAAGTGAGTTTGAATACTTTTGAAAGTGATGCAATTAAATCGCTTGAAAAAACAATTAAGTGGGATCATTCTCAAACTAAAGACATTCCTCGACTACCAGGTATTGTTCCAAAACTACTTCATCTTTTAAAAACAGATGATTTTAATTGGAAACAAGTTGCCGATATAATTGCTTCAGATCCTGTTATATTGGTTGAAATAATTAAAGTGGCTAATAGTTCTGCATATAACTTGAAGGTTAAAGATGAACAACTGGAGCATATAATAGCTAAAATGGGTCTTTTGGAAATACGTATAGCAATTATGAAGGTGGCTCTTAAGCCCATTATGATGTTTGAAAGTGGTTATTTTCTTAAACACTCAGGTACAAAAATATGGGCTCATGCAGTTAATACAGCTGCAGCCTGTCGCACTCTTGCAGAAATATACAAATATGATCCATTTGATGCTTATTTAGCTGGAATTCTGGGCAATCTTGGCATGGTAATTGTTATTAAAAAGTTAAATGAAATAAAAGAATTTACAATAGCACCAAGATCTTTGCAATTTCAGGAAAGCTTATTAAAGCTATCTAAACATCTGTCTATTAAAATTGCAGAGAACTGGGAGATGCACCCGAGTATTATACTGGCTTTATCAGAACAATTTTATAGTGATGAAAAAAGAATTGAATCAGCTCTAGGTAATATTGTATACGAAGCAACAACGGTCAGTATGGAATATATTTTGGTGAATAAAAATCTCTGGTTGCATGAAGGGCATGCTGATAATGATGATGAATATACGCCTTTTGATAAAGCATATAAAGAGTTAGCCTCACTCAATTCTTAGTTAGTATATTAAATTTGATAAGTTAATTTGTTCTGTTGATAATGCTATGTGTTACGTTAAGTTACTTAATGGTGATAATGCCACCTGCTTTAAAAAGTAATTAATCAATATAACATACTCCATGAAGCTAATATTTTAAGCTTTGAATCTGCCTTAAATATGATGGCAAATTTATCTTTGCAGAAGGAATTCCTTTTTGATTTCTTATACTTATTGTGCAATGCAAAACTAACGAGTAAATCAAAAAATGTTAAAACAACTGACAATAAAAAAAACCTTTCATGTGTTATTGTGGTTACTGATATTATGTATCCCACAAGTATTTGCGAAAGACTTAACCATTAAAGATATTACTGAGGCTGAAAAAAGAAGTGATGGCATTAGTGAAAATAAAGTTGAGAATAATGAAAATGAAGCATTTAATAGAAGTACACCACTAAAAACACTGATAGCTCTTAGAGATAATCTTAATAACCGAAACTGGAAAGAGGCTGCAAATTATCTGGATCTTCGTTATGTTGAACCAGAAGTATCTAATCAGCAGGCAGAATCTTTTGTGCGGCAACTTCATATACTCTGGAAGCAACAAAGAGTTCTTGACCTTTCGCTTATCAGCGATAAATATGAAGGGCATAAAAATGACGGTTTACCCATTTATCGAGATCTTATCGGCCATTTGGAGACCAGAACCGATAAAATTCCCATTTACCTTCAACGGGTGCCTGATAATAAAAATGGTAATATCTGGAAGGTATCAAGCACAACGGTTGCTCACATACCTGAATTATGGAAGGAATTAGGTTACAACCCAATTATTGAATCCATATCGAATCATTTACCAGATTTTGAAATTTTTGGCCTGCAAAACTGGCAATTTATAGGCTTGCTTCTCCTTGTAATTATGAGCTGGGTTTTGTCGGCTCTAGCTCGCGCGCTCTTACAAGTACTGTTTTCTTTTTCCAGGCTTTATAAAGAAAATATGCTTAAGTTTATACGCATTCCCTTGCGACTTTTTTTGTTCTTTGTTTTTATTAATCTGAGCATTGGAAGCTTTGGACTGCCTCTCAGTACTAGAATATGGCTGGAATCTGGAGTGCTCAATTATCTTGCAGGTATTTTTCTGGCATTAGGTATTATTGAATTAGTGACAGCTATTGTCATAAATAAAGCCATAAAAAATGATCAGTCATTAGCTGTTGTCAGGCCACTAATCACTATTTTTAAAATACTGATAGTGATCATTATTATTCTGAGTTGGTTTGAAAAAGCAGGTTATAATGTTGCCACTATTTTAACTGGATTGGGTATCGGCAGCCTGGCAGTTGCATTAGCTGCACAAAAAACACTAGAGAATGTATTTGGTGCTTTTACATTATATCTTGCAAAACCCATTCAAGCTGGGGATTTTTGTCAGTTTGGTAATGTTTCAGGAACAGTTGAAGAGATTGGCTTGCGTTCAACCAGAATTCGAAAACTGGATCGCTCAGTTGTTTTTGTACCAAATTCGGTTTTTGCATCCAGTAGCGTTGTCAATTTTTCTGCTATTGATAATCGTTTGTATAAAAAGGAATTAAGAGTTTCCCTGAAAACAACATCAGCACAAATACGACTTTTATTGATCAGCTTACGAGCATTAATCATTGCACACTCAAAAATACTTGATATGTCAGCACGGGTTCGTTTTGAAGACATTGAACGGGATTGCTTTCTTATCGTAATGAATGCTTACGTTGATACTAAAGACTTAGCAGAATATAAAGCCATTTCTGAAGATATAAACTTACGCATACTGGATATCCTGACTCATGAGGCAATCAAGCTAGCTATTCCAGAACAGCAGGTATTAATGACTCGGACGGTTCAGGGAAATGATGAATCAGTAATAGTGGCGGAAGAAAAAATAAATGAAATGGTTAAAAACCAGGAATTACCATTTCCGGAATTTTCCACCGAGCAAATTAATACACTGAAAAATAGTATTCAGTACCCACCAACTGAATCAATTAGTAGAACTTCGAAAGCATAAGTAAAAACATAATGCCAAAACGAGTTTTCAAATCAAGATAGGTGACTGAGGGATTACAACTTAAAGTCGGCTGTGCAACAAACAACTTCTGAGTTGCATGAGCATAATTTTCTTCTAAATAGCAGGTGTACTTGAGATGCATCATGAAATGCTAACATATATAAAAGCTATCAAAAAAGCATCATTTTTGCATTGGATGTTTTAATAATAAATTAATATACTATTTTACTGAGATAATATCTGAAAAATTTATTAAGGAGAATTAACGTTGAAGCTCTATCAACAAGTTGCCATTATTGCCTCATCTATATGTTTATCGGTAAATGTATTATCTGCAACGGCCCCCAAAGCTGCATCAAAATATACAATTAAAGCGAATCAGGCTGTTTTGGAATCATTGCCTTTTTCCGATAAAACAGATTTTGAAAATGCACAGCGTGGTTTTATTACTAAACCTGAAGTTGTGACAATGAAAGATGCCAAAGGAAATCCTGTATGGGATCTTGAGGAATACAAAAAATATATTAGTCTGGACAAAGCAGCCCCTGATACGGTCAATCCCAGTCTCTGGCGAAATGCCCAGTTGAATATGATTCATGGTTTATTCAAGGTGACTGATACTATTTATCAGGTCAGAGGTTTTGATCTATCCAATATCACTTTTATTAAAGGCAAAACAGGATGGATTGTTTTTGATCCTTTAATTTCTCCTGAGCCAGCAAAGGCGGCATTAGATCTTATTAATAAAGAGCTTGGTGAAAGGCCTGTTGTTGCTGTTATTTATAGTCATAGCCACCTGGATCATTATGGTGGTACTCATGGCATTATTTCAGCAGCAGATGTAAAAAATGGGAAAGTACAAGTTTTAGCTCCTGAACATTTTACTGAACATGCTGTGTCTGAAAATGTGATTGCTGGTAATGCAATGGGACGCAGGGCAATCTTTATGTATGGTGCCATGTTACCCCGAAATGCCAAAGGCGGAGTTAATGGTGGTTTGGGACAAACAACTTCAACCGGTGAAGCTGGTTTAATTCCACCATCAAAAGAAATTAAAAAAACGGGAGAAGAAGTTACAATTGATGGTGTGAAAATGGTCTTTCAAATGACACCAGGAACAGAAGCCCCTGCTGAAATGAACACCTGGTTCCCAGAGTGGAAAGCATTATGGATGGCAGAGAATACCACAAATACGATGCATAATATTTTAACACTACGTGGTGCAGTTGTTCGTGATGCACAGAAATGGTCAAGCTTTTTAAATGAAACTATTGAAACTTGGGGAGTAGATGCTGTTGTTAAGTTTCAAAGTCATCATTGGCCTTTATGGGGAAATCAGGAAATTGTCGACTACTTTAAGAAGCAGCGTGATATCTATAAATTCACCCATGATGAATCAGTGCGGCTAATGAACCTGGGTTACAATGGTGAAGAAATTTCTGAAATGATTAAACTGCCTGAAGAACTTGAAAATAATTGGGCTACACGAGGTTACTATGGCACATTAAGGCATAATAGCCGTGCTGTCTATCAAAGGTATATGGGTTGGTATAATGGTAATCCTTCGGATTTAAATAACTTGCCTCAGGAAGTGGTTGCAAAAAAATACATTGAGTTCATGGGAGGTAATAAAGAGGTTATTGCTAAAGCACAAAAGTCTTTTGATAAGGGAGAATATCGTTGGGTTGCTGAGGTAATGAAACATGCTGTTTTTGCTGAACCCAAAAACTCACAAGCAAAAGAATTACTTGCTGATGCTTTAGAGCAACTAGGCTACCAGTCAGAATCTGGCCCATGGCGTTCAGTTTATCTTCAAGGTGCATATGAATTACGTAATGGAATTCCAAGCAGTGGCGGTCTTGTGACGGCAACACCTGACACAATTCGTGCAATGTCACCCGACATGTTATTTGATTACCTTGCTGTACGGCTCAATTCAGAAAAGGCTGCGGGTAAGAATTTCAAAATCAATGTAGATTTTACTGATCTTGATAGCCATTATACACTAACTATAGAAAATGCAGTGCTTAACCATAGTCAAACACAATCTAAAGAAGCAGATGTTACTTTAGAGCTGAATATGAAAGCTATGAATAGCATTCAGTTAGGTGAATCAACTTTTGAGCAGTTGATTAAGGACGGGAAAGTGAAGTTAAAAGGAGATAAGAAAGTTTTTGATGATTTCTTAGCAATGTTAGATACTTTTAATTTCTGGTTCAATATCGTTACACCATAACCTGCACCCTGAAATGACTACAGCTTTCTGAATGATCCTCTCAGAAAATTGTAGTTTTTCTCTTTCTCTTTCTCTTTCTTTTCCTTTTTCTTTGCTTTTGGATAACACCAGTGAGGACAACTGAGGTAGAAGAGTGTGCGCGAGACTGGTTCGTCTAACTGGGGTGTTTGGAGCCATGGACGGCGACAGCAAGCGTCACATGGATGACCTTTGATAACTAAAAGCCTGAAGCGTCCCCAGTTAGACGGACCAGTCTCACGTGCAATCGACAGGCTCAGCATTTCGTCCGAACGCCCCCCTTCTTTTGATTTTCAAACAACCAATAAATTACCTGTAGGTGAATGCAACAGAAAATGAAAAGTAGAGTTTAATCAGACATTACGACTACTCAAATTCTATCAACATCTTGATCGTTTCCATTATGGGATCTGAGTTGAGATAATCAATGCTGACAGGCCAAAAGCTTTGCTCAATTTTTAATATTAAAGAAGGGTAGGATCGTATATTCATTTGTCGGCTTTTGCTTATTTGTTTTTCCAGCTCGGTTTGAGTGTGACCGGCCTGAAGCTGAGATTGAAATAAAGTTTCATCCAGACCAATTTCACCAGCCAGTTGAATGAGAACTGATTCATCAGAAGGGTTAAGGGCATTCTGATAATAGGCTTTTTGAATTGCATCAATCATTGACTCTTGATACTGATACTCAGTGTATTTGTCTGACTTATTATCAAAAGTATGGGCGGCAATCACGGCACGACAGGCAGGGTAGGTCGCTCGTCTTGGATGGCTTTGCTTCCAGTTGATCCAGAAATCATAGTTAAACTGAATACCCGGCACCTTTTTCTCAATGCGTTCCCAGGTTGCCTGCAATTGCTGGCGCATCTCTTCAGGCATGGGCAACTCAGTGTCAGCAGCCAGACCGCCCAGAAAAGATGTAAACTCCATTTCCTCCGGAAGTTGCTGTCGTAGTTTTTGCAACACAGGCTTAAAGGCATAACACCAACTGCACATTGGATCGTGTATATAATATAAGGTATTTGTTTTTACTGGTTTTTTACTGTTCATGTTGGCTCTATTGCTTGTTATTAGACAATTTTTGATATTCAGGAAAAAGATAAAGACCAGACATCTCTAAGTATAATCCGAAATTCTTCACGTATTATTACGAGCAGATTAAAAAAATATTTCCTTTAAACTTTACCCATACTTAATAAAAATATTAAGACTACTCAAAAAAGGAAATATTACCATGAAAACTTTAAAAACATTATTAACTTCTGCTCTATTCGCTTCAGTTGCAATTACCGGGACTGTCCAGGCCGACAATTCTTTATCAAGTCTGATCTATGAAGAGTCATCTAATATTTACAGTGAAGCAACTCACCAAAACAGCACACAGGAAGGTATTGTAAGTTATAGTGATGATGCTAATAGCAAAGCTGTATGGAGTGCTGAGTTTGAGGAGTATGTAAACCCGGCAGATTTTAAACCGGATGTGGCTAATATAGGTGATGTGAACCAATACATGGAGAGCAACCCTACAGCAGCAGGAAAAAGTAGTTCTAATGTTTTTATCTACAATGAAACCGCTGGCGAGTATCACTTACAATAAAAACAAGTAAGAATAACTAAAGGGAGTCTTAATTGATATGACTCCCTCAATGTTTTGAGTCAACTAACCTTTATACAGCCTTTCAAAGTAGGAGCGATCAAATCCATCCATTCGTTGCTCACCAATAAGAATAACAGGCACACCTTTTCCTCTCAAGCGTTTGAAATCCTTGCGCCCCTTGGCTGATTTCTCAATGTCATACTCTCTAAACGGGATGCCTTGATTTTTAAAATATTTTTTTGCTGTCTTGCAGACTCCGCACCAGGTTGCACTGTACATTATAATTTTGTCGGCTGTACTGTTCGATATAGTTTTGTCGGATGCATTGCTCGTTATAGTTTTGTCACTGGTGCCTAACGAGTGATTATAAATACTTGGATTTTTCACGGTATTGATTTTAAGTTTAAGTGTTTCTGCGTTGGCTTTTTCAGGAAGTCTTTTATCAGTAAATCGGATGTTGCCGTCTTTGTCAGTGTATTTATAGATTTCGGAGAATGAGTGTTGAGCCGATATCAGTAGTAACAAGGTGATGAGTAAAATAAAGAATTTTTTCATTGATACTTTCCTTTGTGTAGACCAACTGACATTGGCTCGTGTATATAATAGAGATGATTACTCAAACTAAACTTCTGCTCAGTAACTTAACACCGGTGATAGCCAGCGTTCGGCTTCGTCCATAGTGATGCCTTTACGTTGTGCATAGTTTTCAACCTGATCCTTATGGATTTTACCTGTACCGAAATAACGGGCCTGAGGATGAGATAAATAAAATCCTGAAACAGCAGCCGTAGGTGTCATGGCATAGCTGCTGGTGAGTTCAATGCCTGTTTCCTCTTTAACATTTAACAAATCCCAGAGAGTGCCTTTTTCTGTGTGATCGGGGCAGGCAGGATAGCCGGGGGCTGGACGAATTCCCTGGTATTGCTCTGTTATAAGTGCTTCGTTATCCAGTGTTTCATCAGCAGCATAGCCCCAGTATTGTTTGCGTACCAGTTCATGCATTTTTTCGGCAAATGCTTCGGCTAAGCGGTCAGCCAGAGCTTTGAGCATGATAGATTGATAATCATCATGCTCTTTTTCAAATTCAGCCAGTTTGCTTTCTATACCCATACCTGTGGTGACAGCAAAGGCGCCAATGTAGTCTTGTATACCACTGTCTTTGGGCGCAATTGTGTCAGCCAGACACTGGTTGTATTTACCCAGAGGTTTTTTCATTTGCTGACGTAGAAAATGGAATCTTTGCAGCACTTCTGTACGGGAGTCGTCCTGATAGAGTTCTACGTCATCATTGTCAATGCTATTTGCGGGATAAAAGCCGATAATAGCATTGGCTTTAAGCCACTTATTACTAATAATTTTGTCCAGCATATCAGTGGCGTCCTGATAAACTTTTCGAGCTTCTTCACCATATTTTTCATTATCTAAAATGGCAGGGAAGCGGCCTTTGAGTTCCCATGTCTGGAAAAATGGCCCCCAGTCAATTCTTTCTCTTAATTCTTCAAGAGGATAATCTATGAATGTTTTACTGCCTGTAAAACTGGGTTTGTTGGTCTCGGTCTCTTTATTCCAATCAATAGGAAGCTTGTTCTTTTGAGCTTGTTCCAGAGTGATCTGATTGGTTTTATTACCTTTCTTCGCGCGTGCATCACGAATAGCCTGATATTCAGTTTTGATGGTCTGTACAAAGTTACTCTTTAATTTCTCAGATAATAAACTCTGGCTCACACCTACGGCACGTGATGCATCGGCAACATGTATGACAGGGTGCTCATATTCGGGTTCAATTTTTACAGCAGTGTGAATGCTGGAAGTTGTAGCACCGCCTAGCATAATGGGAATGTTAAAGTCCTGACGCTGCATTTCTTTAGCTATATGAACCATTTCGTCCAGTGAGGGTGTAATAAGTCCGGATAAACCAATGATGTCACAATTCTCTTCTTTAGCTTTTTTCAGAATGTCTTCCGCAGGCACCATAACACCCATATCAATGACTTCAAAATTATTACATTGCAGGACGACACCGACGATATTTTTACCAATATCATGCACATCACCCTTAACTGTTGCCATTAATATCTTGCCGTTATTACTGATAATGGATTGGCCATTTTTGGCTGCTTCTGCTTTTTGGGCATCAATGAAGGGCATTAGCCAGGCAACGGCTTTTTTCATTACCCGGGCGGATTTCACCACTTGTGGTAAAAACATTTTTCCACTGCCGAATAGATCCCCCACGGTATTCATGCCGTCCATTAATGGACCTTCAATCACTTCAATGGGTTCGTCAAATTTTAAGCGGGCTTCTTCAGTATCTTCATCAATATAATCAGTGATGCCTTTGACCAGGGCGTGGCTTAGTCGGGCGGCAACACCCAGTTCACGCCAGCTGAGATCGACTACCCGGCCTTTGCCGCCAATAGCATCGCCACGATAATTTTCAGCAGCTTCTAATAGGGCATCGGTGGCATCCGGGCTTCTGTTGAGTACCACATCTTCTACTGTGTCTCGTAACTCTTTTGGGATGTCATCATAAATGGCCAGCTGACCAGCATTGACAATGCCCATATCCATGCCAGCCTGAATCGCATGGTATAAAAATACCGCATGAATTGCTTCACGAACGGGATTGTTACCCCGAAAAGAGAAAGAAACATTGGAGACACCACCGGATACTTTAGCATAAGGCAGTGTTTGTTTAATGACTCGTGTGGCTTCAATAAAATCAACCCCATAGTTATTGTGCTCATCAATGCCGGTTGCTACAGCAAAAATATTGGGATCAAAAATAATATCCTCAGGAGGAAAGCCAACTTGCTCAGTTAAGATTTTATATGAGCGGGTACAGATATCAATTTTTCTTTTCTGGGTATCGGCCTGACCCTCTTCGTCAAATGCCATAACGATAGCTGCAGCACCATATCGACGGATTAATCGGGCATGGTGAATAAATAGTTCTTCACCTTCTTTAAGGCTGATGGAGTTTACAATACCTTTGCCCTGTATGCATTTCAGGCCTTCTTCAATGACCTCCCATTTGGAGGAATCCACCATGATGGGTACTTTTGCTATTTCAGGTTCAGCGGCGATAAGGTTTAAAAAACGAGTCATGGCTGCTTTACCATCCAGCATGGCTTCATCCATATTGATATCAATGATCTGTGCACCACTTTCAACTTGCTGCTGAGCCACTGAAACGGCTTCTTCGTAATTTTCTTCTTTGATCAGGCGTAAAAAACGAGCTGAGCCGGTGACATTAGTGCGTTCACCAACATTAATGAAGAGTGAATCATCATTAACATTGAATGGTTCCTGACCTGAAAGGCGGCATTGTCTGTCACCTTCTGGAATGCTGCGCGGAGTATGTTTTTCAATGGCTGCTTTGATTGCACGAATGGTGTCGGGTGAGGTTCCGCAACAGCCGCCAATGATATTGATAAAGCCGGATGCTGCCCATTCTTCAAGCTGTTCGGCCATATCCTCCGGGGATTCATCATAACCACCTAATTCATTTGGCAGGCCGGCATTGGGGTGTGCAGAAACAGCACAGCTGGCAATATTGGATAATTCTTTTACATAAGCGCGTAAATCACCTGCACCTAATGCACAATTCAAACCAATGGAAATGGGCTCTGCATGGCTTAAAGCATTATAAAATGCTTCGGTTGTCTGACCAGATAAAGTACGGCCTGATTTATCAGTAATGGTGCCTGAGATCATAACAGGGTATTCAATGCTGTGATCATCAAAGTATTTTTTAACTGCAAAGACAGCTGCTTTAGCATTGAGTGTATCAAAAATAGTTTCAATCATCAGGGTATCAGCACCACCTTCTACCAGGCCTCGGGTGGCCTCATAATAAGCTTCAACCAGCTGATCAAAACTGACATTCCTAAAGCCCGGATCGTTGACATCAGGTGATATACTGGCAGTACGATTTGTTGGTCCCAGAATACCGGCAACAAAACGGGGTATGCTATCTTTTTCTTCAGCTTCATCAGCGGCTTCACGGGCAAGCCTTGCAGAAGCCACATTTAATTCATAGGCCAGTTCTTCCATATTGTAGTCGGCCATAGCAATGCGGGTTGAGCTGAAAGTATTTGTTTCAATAATATCTGCACCGGCTTCAAGGTACTGAGCGTGAATTGATTTTATAATGTGCGGTTGGGTAATGGATAATAGATCATTATTGCCTTTAAGATCCGATGGCCAATCTTTGAATCGTTCACCTCGAAAATCAGACTCATCCAACTCATATTGCTGAATCATTGTACCCATTGCACCATCTAAGAATAGGATACGCTCTTTAAGCTGGGATCCCAGAAGTGCAAAGCGTTGACTGCGCTGAAGAATTGAAGAGTTGTTTGATGTTGATTGAGGCATTGTATTAGACCAATTATTTATACTGAAAAAAAGAGTATTTTAGCAGGAATTAATGGTCTTGTAGATGAGTTTTATCTGATTCAGTACTCTATTGCTTATCTCGATAGGAGGTATGAATAAAGTTAATGTGTATGAGGTAAAATCTTGACCAGAGTTTCATGTAAGATTGTTGGATCAGGTAGAGAGGCAAAGATAAAAAACATCCAGATAGGTGCAAAGATAAGGGCATAGAGGCGTAGCATCCAGTTAGATTGTGCCAGCCACCATTCAGACATTTGAAAAAGGGTGTTTTCCGAAAAAAAGGGCATGGTCATTGCCAGAAAAATAACAACAATCCCCAGAAATAACATCATATTAGGAAAGCCGGTAAAAGGAGCTGCAGAAATAATAACAAAGCCCATTAACATTCTCACAACAATGACGGCATTAATCCAGCGTGGTGCAAAGAAAAAATGCAGTATATGTTTCATGGGGGTAGTGAAAAAAAACAGCAGTACGGCACTTAGAAATAAAACACAGGCAATTGATGTGATAACGTAAGCCATTCAGCCTCCCAACCTTATGCCCCAAATTTACTAATTCTATAAATCACCATTATAGCGTGTTAATTATGTCCGGCAATTGATTTAATTGATCTATCTCTATGAAAGGTGGATTAAGTTTTTCAGGCCAGAGTGAATGATTTCTATTGAGCCAGATTGCTTTAACCCCTGATTGTTGTGCTCCCTGAATATCAGTAAGTGGATCATCACCAATATGAATGAGTTCATCAGGTTTTAAATTTTCTTTATCTAACAATGAGTTGAAGACAATTGGATGGGGTTTTTGTTGACCTGCGTCGGCTGCAGACCAGGAAAAATCAAATAAGTGTCCAAGACCAATTTGATAAATATCGGCATTGCCATTACTTACTGCACCAAGACGGTAACTATTTTTCAGTCGTTCCAGGGTTGGGATCACGTCATCATAAAGACTGACTCGATTACGTTCGATAAAGTAAAAATTAAACGCCTGTTGAATAAACTGTTGTTCCTGTTCCGGGGAGTAACCCAGTTCTTGCGACAATTGGGCAAAAGATTTTTTTCTCAGGGCGGTTAAATCATGGGCAATATGCTGATGTTCTTGTGCCAGCCGCAAACGCTTCTGTCGTAATTGCTTAATTGAATATTGGTTGGGGATCTCAGGATGGTGATCAGCAAACCATTTGTGAAGGCGCTCTTCTGTACGCAAGATAGTAATCATGCAAGGCCAGAGAGTATCATCCAGATCAAAAGTGAGTAATTTTATTGTCATCTAATAATGATAATAAGAAATGGCGGAACGGACGGGACTCGAACCCGCGACCCCCTGCGTGACAGGCAGGTATTCTAACCAGCTGAACTACCGCTCCGAAGTGGTGCGTATTATATGATACTGAAAAAAAAATACTAGTCTTTTTTGATTTTTTTTTCAGCTATATTCTTGAACGGGTCTGCGGTGTTATCCTAAACAGGCTTAAGAATATAAAAGTTTATTTTATTTCAAAAATTAAGGTAAGCAATATGACTGATATTTGTGTTTCCCAGCTATGGATTTATCCCATAAAATCAATGAAAGGCATCTCTCTGGACAGTGTTCAACTGGAAAAAAGGGGCTTTAAATATGATCGTCGCTGGATGCTGGTGGATAAAGACAATCGTTTTATTACCCAACGGCAATATCCTCGAATGGCATTAATTGAACCTTCATTTGAGTCGTGTGTTATGGATTATGGTTTATCAGTTAGAGCACCTGACATGCCTGTGTTAATCATTCCTTATCCCGATGAACAAATTGAGTTATATGATGAAGTCGAGGTTATCTGCTGGGATGATCAAGTTAAAGCACATCATATTAATACTGCGATTGATAACTGGTTTAGTGAGTTTCTGGGTATTGACTGTCAATTAGTCTACATGCCAGAAATGGCCCTGCGTCCGGTTGATCCGGATTATGCAATTCATGCAAAAGACGATATTGCCAGTTTCTCTGATGGCTTTCCTAATCTTGTGATCAGTGAAGCCTCTTTGGAAGATTTAAATCGCCGGGTTGATATTGAGCTGAGTATGAGCCGGTTTCGCCCCAATATTGTTCTTTCCGGCTGTGAAGCCTATGAAGAAGATATTCTTAAGCATTTTCAAATTAACCAGATTGATTTTTATGCAGTTAAACCCTGTTCGCGCTGTATTATAACGACCATTGATCCTCAGACAGGAGAAAAACAAAGTCGTGAACCCCTGAAGACTTTGGCTCAATACAGAAAAAAGAAAAATAAAATTTTTTTTGGGCAAAATTTATTGCATAAATTAAGTTTTACCAGTGATAATCGACTCAAGCTCGGTGATAAATTGCAGATAATTGAAAGTTTGGAACCCCTGATTTTTGACTAAACCCATATAGGTATTGGTCATAGACTGTTTATCCACAAAGCCTGTGGATAACTCTGTGAATAAACTTTGGGTAAGACTCTGAAGCCAAGCTGCTATTGAGATATGTTACAGATTGGTTACAAAATAAACAAATAAAAGAAGTCATAATAAGTTATTTAAAAACAGTGGCTTATAATAAGTTTAAAAAATGTATTGACATGTAATCTATAAAAGATAACGCTGATATAGCTGATCTGTGTTATGAATGTTGTACTAACTTGACTGTGTAAAACTTTTTTGCGAATCTATTAGCTAATAAAAAAACAGCTCCAGAAAACAGTCACTTGCTCTAATTATCTTAAACCTGAATTTGCGAATTTCAGACAACTTAACTAATATGACCGCCAAGGACGGTGGAAATGCAACGAAGAGGCATGGATGCCGGGGTTGCGACCGCCAGGGACGGTGGAAATGCAACAAAGAGGCATGGATGCCGAGGTTGCGACCACCACTTATGAACTTAAAGAGCTAAAAACGTGTCTCAAGAAAAAAAACATCAAGAAAAAATTCCTTTAGGGCAAAAGAATATAAAAGGACTGTTTGTCAGTCATCTGACCTGTGAAAGGGGCTACCGGGAATTATTCAAAGACCTGAGTTTTGAACTGTCACCAGGACAAATTCTCCATATCAAGGGTGAAAATGGTACTGGAAAAACCAGCTTATTAAGAATTCTTGCTGGTCTGGCTTTGCCCGTCAGTGGTGAAGTAAGTTTTGATGGTTATGATTGCCGTAAATATCGCAGTGAGTATAACGAGCAGATTGCATTTATGGGTCATAAATTAGGCATTAAACTGGAGTTGACCCCAGTAGAAAATATTCGCAGCCATTGTGAGTTAAGCATCCCCCGGACGGAGCAGGAAATTCTGGATGCCCTTGAAAAAGTTGGTTTATATGGTTTTGAAGAAATGTACTGCAATCAGCTGTCAGCAGGCCAAAAACGACGGGTTGCTTTAGCCCAAATTATGCTGACTGAAACCCGGCTCTGGATTTTAGATGAACCTTTCACTTCACTTGATGTGGTTGGCATAGGTTTTTTTCTGAAAATGATTCAGCAGCATGTTGATAATAACGGAATGGTTCTGCTGACGACACACCAGGATGTGAATCTGGAAAATTGTACCACAAAGTATCTGCAGTTACCCTCGGGTGAAATTACCATCTGAAATCTGTCACGACCTTTCAGTATTTAGGCTTTAGTGTTTTTAAAATCAAGGAAATTATTTATAAAATCATTGTAAATCAAAAGGTTATTTTTATGAAATATAAAAAAAAGATGACTTTGTCAGTTTAATACTATAATGTCTTAGCAGAACACTGTAAAATGTTGTTAGTAAGTTCCACCTATAGTTTTCAATTCGTCAGTTCAGGATATTTAGATTGTATAACGCTTTTCTTAGCTTATTAAAACGAGATTTACGTCTGGCATTCAGACATAAGAGTGAAATACTTAATCCATTGTTTTTCTTTGTTATTGTTGTGACTCTTTTTCCTTTGGGGATCAGTCCTGAAAAGCAGACTCTTGCAGAAATCGGACCGGGTATTATCTGGGTTGCTGCTTTGCTGGCTTCAATGCTTTCATTAGATTCCCTGTTCCGCTCTGACTTTGAAGACGGGACTCTTGAGTTGATGCTTTTGAGTGAGTACCCGCTTTCTGTTATGGTGCTGGCTAAGATTCTAGTTCACTGGTTAATTACCGGATTCCCAATCATTCTCTTTTCGCCCCTTCTGGGCACTGTTATGTTTCTCAGCCCGGATGCGATCGTCACCCTGATGATTACTCTATTATTAGGAACACCTATTTTGAGTCTGATTGGTGCCATAGGTATGGCTCTGGTGGTGGCTCTTAAACGGGGCGGCATGTTATTGTCCTTATTAGTATTGCCCCTGTATATCCCTGTATTAATTTTTTCTGCGAATGCGGTTGGAAGCAGTATGGCTGGTTTAGCGATTAGTGGTCAGCTTTATTTTCTGGCTGCTTTTATGGTTTTTTGTCTGACGCTGGCACCCATTGCCACATCTGCAGCACTTAGAGTGAGTCTTGAATAATGAACATCTGGAAATCAGTGATGAAGTTTATTTATCACTTTGCATCACCGAAACATTTTTATCGTATTTCCGGGAAGCTGATCCCCTGGTTTGGCGGGCTGGCGGCTATACTCTTGATTGTTGGCAGTATTGACGGCTTATTTTTTGCGCCGGTTGATTATCAGCAGGGTGATAGTTATCGAATTATCTTTATTCATGTGCCTGCGGCATGGATGTCAATGTTTGTTTATATGGTAATGGCTACCTCGGGCGCAATTGCGTTGATCTGGAAAATCAAACTGGCTGATGTCGTGGCCAGCAGCAGTGCCCCAATTGGTGCTGCTTTTACTCTCCTTGCTTTGGTTACCGGTTCTATTTGGGGTAAACCCATGTGGGGTGCCTGGTGGGTCTGGGATGCTCGACTGACATCTGAACTTATTTTATTGTTTCTTTATCTGGGCTTCATGGCACTTGAATCAGCCATTGAAGATCCTCGTGCAGCAGCAAGAGCATGTGCCATTCTAGCAATAGTGGGGGTGATCAATATTCCGATCATTCATTATTCTGTGGAATGGTGGAATACCCTGCATCAGGGGGCCACGGTAACCAAACTGGATACACCCTCCATTCATATTTCAATGTTGATCCCATTATTATTAATGGCCCTGGGTTTTAAACTTTATTACGCAACTGTGGTCTTAATGAGAGCGCGTAATAAAGTCTTGTATGCTGAGCAGAATAATGGCTGGGTTAAAGCGATTATTAAAGCTCAATAGTTATTTTATACATCCGGGGCCGGAGTCAAGTGGAATAAATATCATACCAGCTGTCGCTAATGTATGTCATTTGACACCACCCTCTATTTTCACCAAGAGAGTTAAAAATGCTTGAAATGTTGCAAATGGGCAAATATGGTGCCTATGTCTGGTCATCCTATGGTCTGGCATTGTTTATTATGGGATATGTTGCGATTAAACCTATAATGGACAAAAAATTAATTGTTAAAGAATTAATGATGAAATACCGCCGAGAGGAACATCAACTTGCCAATAAGCAGTCTGAAAACAAGCAGGAGCAATCATGAATCCTAAACGTAAAAGTCGTCTGATCCTGGTTTTACTTATCCTGGCTGGCACTGGACTTGCTGTAGCACTGGGTACCATGGCATTAAAAGAAAATATTCAATACTACTTAAGCCCCTCAGAAGTAAAAGCAGGTAAAGCACCTGATGGACATTCATTCCGTCTTGCAGGTCTGGTGAGTGATGGTAGTGTTAAGCGTGAAGAAAATGGTTTAACCATTCATTTTGATGTTACTGACAATGTTGAAACCATTCCAGTTACCTTTACCGGGATCCTGCCTGATTTATTTCGTGAAGGGCAGGGCATTGTTGCCACGGGTAAACTCTCTGATGATTATCGTTTTATTGCAGAAGACGTTTTAGCTAAACATGATGAAAATTACATGCCTCCTCCGGTTCAGGATGCACTGGATAAAGCAAAAAGCATAAGCGAGTCAGGAGAAAAGGCACAATGATACCTGAAATTGGTAATTTTTCTCTGACGATTGCTCTGGCTGTATCCATTGTTCTGGCCAGCTTACCTTTAATCGGTGCACATAAAAATAATATTCAATTGATGCAGTTTTCCCGTTATGCTGTGGCGGCTCAATTTTTTCTTATTTTAGTAGCATTCATTGCCTTAGTCTATTCTTTTGTGGTTGATGACTTCTCCGTTCGATATGTTGCAGCAAATTCTAACTCCGCCTTGCCGACAATGTTTAAAATATCCGCAGTTTGGGGAGCTCATGAGGGCTCCTTTTTATTATGGTTATTGATCCTTTCTTTGTGGACTGTGGCGGTGGCATTTTTCAGTAAAAGTCTGCCGATTGCCATGACCTCAAGAGTTTTGTCTGTGATGGGAATGCTCAGCATAGGCTTTTTATTATTTATTATCTTTACTTCAAATCCTTTTGAGCGTTTATTTCCTGCAGCAATTGACGGTAAAGATCTCAATCCACTGTTACAGGATTTTGGTCTGGTGATTCATCCTCCTATGCTCTACATGGGTTATGTCGGATTCTCTGTTATTTTTAGCATTACCATTGCGGGTTTGATTTCAGGACAACTGGATTCTACATGGGCTCGCTGGTCTCGTCCCTGGACTGTAGTGGCCTGGATATTCCTGACCCTGGGTATCGCACTGGGAAGCTGGTGGGCTTATTATGAACTAGGCTGGGGCGGCTGGTGGTTCTGGGATCCAGTCGAAAATGCCTCCTTTATGCCCTGGTTAGTGGGGACTGCATTAATACACTCATTAGTGGTGACTGAAAAACGCGGTGCGTTTAAAAGCTGGACAGTTTTATTATCAATCATGGCTTTTTCTCTGAGTTTGCTCGGCACCTTCCTGGTTCGTTCCGGAGTTCTGGTTTCTGTGCATGCATTTGCGTCTGATCCAACTCGTGGCTCCTTTATTCTGGCATTTCTTATTCTGGTGATTGGCGGTTCTCTGATTTTATACGCGATCCGTGGGACATCAATGAGTGGCGGCGGTAACTTTAATCTGTTCTCTAAAGATACCTTTATGTTGCTGGGAAATATCCTGCTGACGGTTGCCTGTGCCATGGTCTTGCTGGGTACTCTTTATCCCTTGCTCGATCAGTTAATTGATTTGGGTAAATTATCAGTAGGCAAGCCTTATTTCAATGCGGTGTTTGTTCCTATCATGCTGCCGGCATTAGTCATTATGTCAATGGCACCTCTGATGCGCTGGAAAAATGACTCCTTTGAACGAGTGGCAAAACAAATGGTTATTCCATTTGTGGTGGCCTTTTCAGTTGGACTTTCAATGCTCTTTATTGAAAAAGGCTCCGTAATGGTCGCCCTGAGCATCGGCCTGGCAACTTTGATTTTTTCAAGTGTTGTTATGAGCCTGATTGGGCGGGTACGCAATAAAGGAGGCATCGGAACTGCATTGAAAAAAATTCCACTGTCATTCTATGGTATGAATCTGGCCCATATTGGCGTGGCTGTCTTTGTGGTAGGTGTGACTTTTACTGAGTCAATGAGTTTGCAGAAAGACTTACGCATGGAGAGAGGGGATACCATTAGCCTTGGTGGTTATTCATTTACCTTTGAAGGTGCAAAGAGTCAACAGGGACCAAACTATATTGCCTATGAAGGGGCTATTAGTGTTATTGGCCCTAAGGGTGAGGATGTTGCTGTTCTGACACCGCAAAAACGAATTTATCAGGTTCGTGGTATGCCAATGACTGAGGCAGGAATTGATGCCGGTTTATTTCGTGATTTATTTGTTGCTCTCGCAGAACAGTTAGATAATGGTGCCTGGAGTTTAAGGGTTTATTATAAACCTTTTATTCGCTGGATTTGGCTGGGATGTATCTTTATGGGACTGGGTGGTTTGGTTGCAGTTCTGGATCGGCGCTACCGATTAAAGGTGCTGGATAAAAATATCAACGATTAAATAAGAGACAGGGTATAAAGTAGAATGAAGAAACAATTTATAACGCCGCTGATAATTTTTGGATTACTTGTGGTACTACTTGTTGTTGGCCTTATGAAAGCACAGTATATTCGTGACGTGCCTTCTCCTCTGATTGGCAAGCCGGTACCAAATTTTTCCCTGCCAACTGTTGGCGAACCGCAGCAGGTTTTTAGTAGTGAAGAATTGAAAGGGCAGATTTCTCTGGTTAATATCTGGGCTTCCTGGTGTGTTTCCTGTCGTGCAGAGCATGAAGTGCTGAATTATGCTGCGCAAAAAGAAGGCCTGAAGATTTATGGTATTAATTATAAAGATGAACTTGCTGATGCCCGTCGCTGGTTGAAAAATCGAGGCAATCCTTATGTAAAAAGTGCCTTTGATGAAGATGGCCTTTTGGGTATTGACTGGGGGGTTTATGGTGTTCCAGAAACATTTGTCATCGATAAAAAAGGCAATATTCGATACAAACACACAGGCCCTATTTATATTCAGGATTTAAAAAATATCATTATTCCATGTATTGAAAGCTTAAAATCAGGCCAGGGTGAAAAGTGTGAAAAATAACCATTTATTGTCTTGCTTTTTCTCGGTGCTATTAGTGTTTTGCCTCTTGCCAATGTCGGCTTCAGCAGGTCAGAGGGGAGTACCTAAAGATCCTATTATTTTTGACAACACTCAAATTGAAGATGACTATCTTGAGCTGTCAGAAGAGCTTCGCTGTCTGGTGTGCCAAAATCAAAACTTAATTGATTCCAATGCGGAGCTGGCAGGTGATCTGCGTCGGGAAGTAGCCAAGATGCTTAAAAAGGGTCAAACAAAAGAGCAGGTGAAAGATTTTATGGTCGATCGATATGGCGATTTTGTTTTGTATAATCCTCCGTTTAAAATTCAAACCCTGTTACTTTGGGCTGGTCCCTTTGTGTTGATGTTCTGGGCGCTGTTTGCCATGCTGAAAAAAATTAAAGCCGATAAAGTAGAAAATAATGCAGACAGTTCCGAACTTTCTGCAGAAGAAAAAGAAAAGCTTCAGACCATACTTAAGAATAAATAGTTACAAAACAAGTTAGAAATTACTCTGTTGATCACAACTTATGACAACAGATTCCAGACATTCGACTTAAAGACTTCAATAAAAGGTAAGACAAGCATGTGGGTATTATGGTTAATTTGTGCAGCATTGTTGATTATTGCGATTGCATTATTATTACGGCCTTTATTTAAAACTCTTTCAGAGAGTGAGTTATCCCAGAGCCAGATACAGGCTGATCAGCGTAAAGCATTAAATATTGAACTTTATGAGCAAAAGAAAGAGCAGATTGAACAAGATTTTAGCAATGGATTATTAGATGAAGATGCTCGACTTCAGGCTCAAAATGAAATTGAACACAGCCTGATTCATGATGCAGAAGGTTCTGCGTCGGCTGAATTAGTACAGCTTTCAAATTCCAGTGCTAAAAAATTAGCTCTGCCACTGGTGATTTTTGTGTCTGTTATTTCTGTCCTGAGCTATCTCGCCATTATGCCGGAAAATTTTGAACAGATCGTGTTAGCCAAACCTGTGACTAACGATTCTCATGCCTCTCAAAATCAAGTGCCTGATATCAGTTCGATGGTCACTTCTCTGGAAAAGAAATTACAGGAAGACGGCACAAATGCCCAGGGCTGGAATATGCTGGGACGCTCTTATGTTGTGTTAAAGCGTTATGATGACGCCGTTAATGCTTATGCAAAGGCTTATTCATTGGCTCAAAAAGATCAAGAACTACAGATCCCTGAACTGGAAATCAACTATGTCGAGGCATTAATGCAGACTGGTCAGCCAGAGAACTATGAGCAGGCACGCAATCTTTTAAATACCTTGCTCCTGGCAGAACCTGATAATGGTGATGCCCTATGGTTTATGGGCTTTCTTGATGCTGAAATGGGTGATAAAGATTCTGCTATAGCACGCTGGACTCGTTTATTATCTTTACTGCCGGCAAATAGTGAACAGGCACAAATAGTGGCAAATTATCTTAACCAGATTAAACCAGGTGCTGCGGATGCGCTGTCTGTTCCAGCAGGTTCAGAGCAAGCTCCAGCTCCAGAGCCAGGCACCCCAACTGCTAAGGGACCAGCACCAGGGCAGCAAATGACAGGTTCCAAAGAAGAAAATGCTTTTATAGAATCAATGGTGGCACGAGTTGAAAAACGCGTTAAAGAAAATCCACAGGATCTTAAAGGCTGGGAAGCACTGGGTAAATCTTATGGAGTGTTAAACCGTCATATTGATTCAGCAGAAGCCTATGCTAAGGCAGTGGCATTAAATAATAGTGATGCTGAGCTTCTAATGAGTTATTCCAATGCGGTTATCAAGACCGGGGATGTTGCTCAATTGGATAATGCACGTATTGTTTTTGCACAATTAGTCGATCAAAACCCGAAAAATCTGGATGCTCTATTCCTTTCGGGGTCTCTTGCCCGTGTAGCGGGTGATAATCTTGAAGCTAAAAACTTCTGGAACCTGTTATTACCGCAATTACCTCAGGGCAGTGATGCTTATAAGAGTGTAGAGAAAAATCTTAAGTCATTGTAATTTAAATAATATTAATAACATAGTAAATTACTAAATTAATAACCACTGATAAAGCATGGTTACTCTTGATTTAAGTCAAGGCCCTGCTACACTGATAGCGTTAACTTAAATACAACGTTTTTAAAGTTGAGAAGTCGCATTTATAAATGACCAAGATTACACGAATGCAGCTGCTGAGAGGGGACATAAAAGGTAAAAATAATCCTTTTCGACCTCCCTGGGCTATACCTGAAGAATATTTCGTGGACTTTTGTACTCGTTGTGATAAATGTGTTGATGCGTGCTTTGATGAACTGATTGTTAAAGGACGGGGTGGGTTCCCGCAAATGGATTTTACCCGTGGGGGTTGCGACTTCTGTGAAGACTGTCTTAATGTCTGTGAAACCAGCGCTCTGAAAAAAATTCCAATCAATTCCGAGGCTGCTTTGGCTTCAAATACTTTAGTTTCAAAGAACCGGGCGGAAGTTTCTGCACCAGAATCTTACCTCCCTCCATGGCATATAAAGGCCAATATAGACCTGACAAACTGCCTTTCAATGAATGCAACGATTTGCCGTTCGTGTGGTGAGTCCTGTGATGATGAGGCTATCAAATTTGATTTAAAGTTAGGCGGCATCGCTGAACCGAAACTTAATATTGAACATTGTACTGGTTGCGGATCATGTTTTACAGTTTGTCCGGTACATGCAGTTACATTGACACCAATTACTTTGATGAATGAGTCAGTAGCACAAGAAGTCTCCGGTGTATAACTGACCTGAATATCCTGTTGCGGGCAACATAAAACTTGTCCTTTCAGAGTCATCATGTAGTGAAATAGTTTTATTTAATAAATAACCATTTATATAAGAAGAAAACCATGAATATTTGTAGTGTAATTGTTAATGCAAAACCGAAAAATGCACCCGGGATCAGTGAGCTATTAGCTGAAATGGATGGCATAGATGTTTATGGCGGAGTAGAAGAGGGAAAGATTATCGTCACATTGGAAGATAGTGGTGAGAAAGCTTTAGCTGACAAGATGGCAGCTTTAAATAATATCAAGGGAGTGATTGATGTAGCAATGATTTATCATCAAGAAGCAAATGACACAGCGATGGAAGAGGAGATCGTATAGTGAGTATAACAAGGCGTGATTTTATAAAGAGTAACGCAGCCGCTGCTGCCGCAACTGTAGCAGGTGTAACCTTACCCGTTAGCGTAACCAAAGCAGCAGATTCTGCTGATGATGGTATTCGCTGGGATAAGGCTGCCTGCCGTTTTTGTGGAACGGGTTGTAGTGTTCTGATTGGTACCAAGGGTGGCAAAATGGTTGCTAACCAGGGCGATCCGGATGCACCTGTCAATAAAGGTCTTAACTGTATTAAAGGTTATTTCCTGACCAAGATTATGTATGGTAAGGATCGTTTAACGAAACCTTTGCTTCGTAAGAAGGGTGGCAAGTACGATAAAAATGGTGACTTCACTGAAGTATCATGGGATGAAGCCTTTGACACTATGGCTGACAAATGGAAAGCCACACTGAAAGAAAAAGGACCAACGGCTGTTGGTATGTTTGGTTCAGGTCAGTGGACTGTCTGGGAAGGTTATGCTGCTTCCAAGATGATTAAAGCTGGTTTCCGTTCTAATAACCTTGATCCCAATGCTCGTCACTGTATGGCTTCTGCCGTTGGTGCCTTCATGCGTGGTTTTGGTATTGATGAGCCAATGGGTTGTTATGATGACCTGGAACATGCGGATGCATTTGTTCTTTGGGGTTCTAACATGGCAGAAATGCACCCGATTCTCTGGTCACGGATCACTGATACTCGTCTGACAAAGAAAGACAGTCAGGTGCATGTATTGTCAACGTTTAAACATCGTTCGTTTGAGTTGGCTGACAATGGCATGGTCTTTAAGCCGCAAACCGATTTAGCCATTCTTAACTACATTGCTAACTATATTATTGAGAATGATGCAGTTGATAAAAACTTTATCAAAGAGCATGTTGCTTTCCATCAGGCTACCACCGATATTGGTTATGGTTTACGTCCAGAGAATCCACTGGAAAAAGCTGCAAAAAATAACGGCAAGACCAAAGGCGCACATCCAAAAATTAGTTTTGAGGAATATGCTAAGTCTGTTAAACCTTATACTCTGGAAAAAGCCAGTAAAATGTCAGGTGTTCCTAAGAAAAACCTGCTTAAATTGGCAAAATTGTATGCTGATCCAGATAAGAAGATCACTTCTTTATGGACAATGGGCTTCAACCAGCACACACGTGGTGTTTGGGCGAATGGCTTATGCTACAACATTCACTTATTGACGGGTAAAATTTCCACACCTGGAAGTGGTCCATTCTCTCTGACTGGTCAGCCTTCAGCTTGTGGTACTGCTCGTGAAGTTGGTACTTTTTCGCATCGTTTACCTGCTGATTTAGTGGTTAAGAAAGAAGCACATCGTGATGTTGCAGAGAAAATCTGGAAATTGCCTAAGGGTACTATTAATCCTAAGCCGGGTTACCATGCTGTATTGCAAAACCGTATGCTTAAAGATGGTAAATTGAATGCTTATTGGGTTCAGTGTACCAACAATGCTCAGGCAGCAGCGAACTTCAACGAAGAAACATGGCCGGGTTATCGTAATCCAGCAAACTTTATTACTGTTTCCGATCCATACCCAACGGTTACTGCTATGGCGGCTGATCTTATCTTACCAACAGCAATGTGGGTTGAGAAAGAGGGTGCTTATGGTAATGCTGAACGTCGTACTCAATTCTGGCGTGAGCAAGTTTCTGCACCAGGTGAATCTAAGTCTGACTTATGGCAGGTGATGGAATTCACCAAACGCTTTAAGATGACGGAAGTATGGCCAGAAGAACTATTGGCTAAAATGCCGGAATACATGGATAAGACCATGTACGAAGTATTATATGAAAATGGTCAGGTTAATAAGTTCCCTAGTCAGCAAGTCACTGATGCTGATGGTAATAAATACAATAACCATGAAATGGAACACTTTGGCTATTATGTTCAAAAAGGTCTGTTTGAAGAGTATGCTTCATTTGGCCGTGGACATGCACACGATTTAGCTGATTTCGATACTTATCATAAAGCACGTGGCCTACGTTGGCCTGTTGTGGATGGCAAAGAAACATTATGGCGTTTCCGTGAAGGTTATGATCCTTATGTTACTAAATATAATCCTGAGGGTAAAAAAGGTGCAGCCTATTTCTATGGTAACCATAAGAAAAATGGCGGCCGTGCGAAAATTATTTCTGCACCTTATGAGGCACCAGCAGAGAGTCCAGATAAAGAGCATGATCTCTGGTTATGTACCGGTCGTGTCCTTGAGCACTGGCATTCTGGTTCGATGACTCGTCGAGTACCTGAACTTTATAGAGCAGTACCTGATGCGGTTATCTATATGCACAAAAAAGATGCCAAGAAGCGTAAGTTACGTAATGGCTCTGTTGCTAAACTGATGACAAAACGTGGTGAGATTGAGGCACGTGTTGAAACCAAGGGACGGAATAAGCCACCAGAAGGTCTGGTCTTTGTTCCATGGTTTGATGCTGGTCGTCTGATCAATAAAGCGACATTAGATGCAACAGATCCGCTTTCTAAAGAAACCGATTACAAGAAATGTGCTTGTAAGGTTGTGAAAGCTTAAATCAATATTAACTTTTAAATAAAGGTGGAAAAAATACAGAGTTAGACAGGGCAAAATATCAGCTCTGTCTAAAATAGATATCGACACTAGCATTGATTGACTCAACACTTCAGGTTTGCTTGAAGGAAGCGTTAAGTCAGTCAGATATATAAACAAATAAGAGGTAAATTTTCACATGTCTGATAAGCAAAGCCGGGGGGCTTCTGTTGATTCAGGAACAAAACAGGTTGGAGCATCTAAAGCAACACTGAATCGGCGTAAGTTTCTGGGTGATACACTTAAAACTGCGTGTGGTGCAGGCTTGCTAGGACTTGGGATGGGGACATATTCCCGCCAGGTAGAGTCCACTCCCGCCTGGGTTATCCGCCCCCCTGGTGCATTACCTGAAAGTGAATTTTCAGGTGCCTGCATCCGTTGCGGACTTTGTGTCAGGGATTGTCCTTACGATATGCTGAGACTAGCGGAACTGGGTGAACAAGTTGCTTTTGGCACACCCTATTTCATTGCTCGGGATAAACCTTGTGAGATGTGTGAAGATATACCTTGCGTAGCGGCTTGTCCGACTAATGCATTAAGCCATGAATTGGAAGTAATTGAAGATGCCCGCATGGGTCTTGCAGTACTTATCGATCAGGAAGAATGTATTGCGTTTCAGGGATTACGCTGTGAAGTTTGTTTTAATGTCTGCCCTGTACAGGGCGATGCCATTACAATTGAGATGCAACATAATCGTCGTTCGGGTAAACATGCACTGTTTATTCCGGTGGTTCATTCAGATGCCTGCACTGGCTGTGGCAAGTGTGAAAAGGCATGCATTCTGGAAGAAGCTGCAATCAAGGTCTTACCTATGGAGCTGGCAAAAGGCCTGGTAGGTGAACACTATCGATTTGGCTGGAAACAGAAACAAGTTGCCGGGAAGAGTCTGGTAACTCCTGATGTCGAACATCGGTATAATTTGCCTGAAGGTGTGAGCTATGACTTTAATGAAGGTGGGCTGAAATTGCCACCCGGCTCCTCGCAAGAGGCAAAAGCATCAGATGAAACACCTTTCTCTTCTAATCCTCTGGACAGTTTGAAAAAGCTGCAGAATCAGGAGAGCAAATGATGACAGCACAAAAAAAGCATGTAGTTGGACAACAGGCTAATGAGAAAAAAGGCTGGTTACGAGCACATAAATGGCTGCTTCTTCGCAGAGTCAGTCAGCTCAGTATTCTGGCACTATTTTTAGCAGGACCGTTGTTTGGTGTATGGATTGTGCAAGGGAATATGGCCTCCAGCTTAACACTGGATATATTACCTCTGTCCGATCCATATGTGATGCTGCAAGCGTTGATGGCTGGGAATCTTCCAGTAACAGAAGGCTTGATTGGTGTTGTCATTGTGTTGGCATTTTATTTGTTAATTGGTGGGCGAGTTTATTGCTCCTGGGTTTGTCCGGTTAATATTGTGACCGATATGGCAGCCTGGGTACGCAGAAAACTTGGTTTGAAAGTGTCCAGTCCATTTTCCAGAAGCACTCGCTATTGGTTATTGGGTTTGACATTGATTTTACCACTGATAACAGGTGCAATTGTTTGGGAACTGTTCAATCCTGTGTCATTGATGTTCCGTGGGATCATCTTTGGTATGGGCTGGGCCTGGATGGTGATTATTGCTATTTTCGTTTTTGATGTGTTTATCAGTCAACGAGGTTGGTGTGGTCATCTCTGTCCGGTAGGTGCTTTTTATAGCCTCTTGGGTAAAAAAAGTTTAATACGGGTGAGTGCCTCTGAGCGTGACCAGTGTGATGATTGTAATGATTGCTTTATTATTTGTCCTGAACCAAAGGTGATAAGACCTGCGTTGAAAGGGGCAGATAAGGGCATCGGTCCGATGATAGACGAAATTAATTGTACTAATTGTGGTCGCTGTATTGATATCTGTGATGAAAATGTATTTAGTTTCACCAGTCGTTTTAAGAGTTAAATGCTTTTGTTTTTAAAACTGTAATATTATTTACAGACTTTAAATGGAGATAAAAAATGTTTAAAACAATAAAATCTACAAGCCCTCTTTTTATTAAAAAGAGAGTGACGATTTTTCTACTAGCGATGGCTGTGATGATCTTTTCATCAGCGGCAATGTCAGTTCAATCATTGCGTGGTGATCATGCACTGGATGCTGATGCCAATAAAGTGATGAAGCATAAAATTGATACAGTTGAAGGGGGCATTAAACGTAACTTTAAGTTACAGCCGCCTATGATTCCTCATACTATTGATAAATATAAAATTACCTTAAAAGGTAATGGCTGTATGAAGTGTCATAGTGAAAAGGCTTATAAGAAAGAAAAAGCACCAAAGGTGGGAGATAGTCATTATGTCGATCGCGATGGTAATACTCTGAAGAAAGTCTCTAGCCGCCGGTATTTTTGCAACCAGTGTCATGCGCCCCAAACTAAGGATGCACCACTGGTCGAAAATGTTTATGAAGGCATCTAAAATATATCCACACTAGTTGTATGTGTGTATTCTAATGATCTAATTGATGGAGTATAATCCGTCGATTAGATTTATTATTATTTTTTATGCTTTTTATATTTTAGAGAACGGGATTAAAACAATGGGATTATTTTCAAAGGAAGGTACATTTAAAGTACTACTTTTTGGTTTTGTATTGGGTGTGCTTTTTTGGGGTGGTTTTAATACTGCCATGGAAGCAACTAACCAGGAGTCATTTTGTATTTCTTGTCATGAAATGGAAGAAAATGTATATCAGGAATATACTGAAACCATTCACTACTCAAACCGTACGGGCGTGAGAGCAACTTGTCCGGACTGTCATGTTCCAAAAGAGTGGATACACAAAATTATTCGTAAGATCAAGGCTTCAAATGAGTTATATCATAAGATGCTAGGAACAATTGATACACCTGAAAAGTTTGATGCTAAACGCTTACAATTGGCAACAAACGAATGGAAACGTATGTTAGGTACAGATTCTCGTGAATGTCGTAACTGCCATGATTTTGATTCTATGGATTTCGATAAGCAGGAATCACGTAGTGCAGATCGTCATGAAGAAGCAATTGATAATGACTGGACCTGTATTCAGTGTCATAAGGGTATTGCTCATAACTTGCCAGAAGGATACGATCCTGCTGATGACAGCCCTGGAGGTGAAGAAGAAAGTGAGTAATTAATTACTTAATACTCTTTTTCCTCTGGTAGTGCTTTACCCCTAAAAGCCTGTCAAATATTCAATACGGATATTTGACAGGCTTTTTTGCTTTGGAGAATTGCTTATAAAGTTGAAAAGCATTAATTTATAGACTAAATATATAGAATAGTCTGAAGTTTTATAAGAAATATTTTTCTTAGCAAAATGTGCATAAAAGGGGGATGTTGTGAATCATGAACATGAACCACAGCTTAAGATGGCAAGCTCTCATCAGTGCTGTTATATTTCCCCAGAAGGTTATCGGTGTCAACAACAGGTGGAAACTCATTCAATTAATGAATCAATAAAAGAAAATTTTTGTTTCTGGCATGATAATAGCGAAATAAAAACAGCTTCAGATCTAGCTGAACAACTCCAAAAACAAGCTAAAACTGGACAGCCACTTACCGGTTTTTCATTAAAAAGAGCCGTTCTCACCGAACTTAATTTAGTCAATCATAATTCTCAAGATGGATATGATCTATCTTACGCTGATTTATACCATGCAAAACTATGTGGAGCACACCTTTTTCACCTTGATTTACATGGTGCCTCTTTGATGAAAGCAGACTTACGAAATGCTAATCTCCACTGTGCCAATTTAGAAGATTGTAATTTATTAGGAGTGAAACTGACCAATGCTCGCATTGAAAATGTGACATGGGGAGAAAAACTGCTGCAGGAAAAAAAAGCTGATAAAGCTTGTCGTGAAAATAATCATGAGGAAATGCTTGATTTCCTGGAGCAGGCGGAAGAAATATATCGAAATCTAAGAAAAACTGCCGAGAGTCAGGGTTTATTTGAAACTTCGGGGTACTTCTTTTATAAAGAAATGGTCATGCGCCGTTACCAGTTACCCAGGCTATCGCTTCAACGTATAATTTCACAAATTGTTGACTGGTTTTGTGGTTATGGGGAAAGGCCATTAAATGTGGTTTTATTTTCGTTGTTATTAATTGGTCTCAGTGCAATTTTTTATTTTTTTCTTGGAATTCAGTCAGGTGAAAAAGTTGTACAGATTAATTTATCAAGCACTTTATATACAAATTTTATTAGTTTTTTAGAGTGCCTTTATTTTAGTGTAGTGACATTCACAACTTTGGGTTATGGTGATCTGGTTCCAATTGGAGCCTCCAGACCTCTTGCTGCTTTTGAAGCATTTACTGGAAATTTTACTATCGCACTTTTTGTTGTTGTTTTTGTTAAAAAAATGACACGTTAAGAATTTATTGCTACATATTAATAAAAAGAAAATAAATCAATATATAAGTACCGCTATTTGTGATCGACTCCTGTTTTAAAATGTAACCACCAACTAATCATCAATAATGGTTTGATTTAGAAATAATTCAAATTATTACTTTTTAATTCATAAAAAATAATACTATGCCTGAAGGAAATGAAGAAATGCTAATGCTTCTTAGAGTTCTGGTATCACTGACATGATAAAAACTATCAATGGATTGAGTTTGTTAGTGTCGTAAGTGATCAAGCAGGACGTTTTGCTGTTCCTTATCATAATTAATTGCTAAAATAGTGTATTTTGGTTCTCATATTATTGTGTATTTTTATAATCTTATGCTCCATTATATCAATACAGTATAGTCTCCCAAAATTGAAAAAATACGCAATAGCGCTATTAACCTTTTTTGATGCAGAATTATGCTTAAATTTTCAAACCTTTCATTACGTCATGGCGTCCAGTTATTGCTCCAGGATGTCAATATTACCATTCATCCTCGCCAGAAAGTGGGTATTACCGGTGCTAATGGTTGCGGTAAGTCCAGTCTCTTTTCATTGATAAATAAAGAAATTCATCCTGATAATGGAGAATTTTTTATACCGCAGAGCTGGGTTATTGCGCATGTGGCACAGGAATCACCTACCTCAGATTGTTCTGCTGTTGATTATGTCATTGATGGTGACAAAGAATTACGGCATATAGAACATAAAATAGAAGAGGCTAATGAGGGTGGTCATGGTGAGCTATTAGGTAAATTATATGCCCAATTGGAAGAAGTCGATGGCTATACAGCCAATAGCAGGGCCGCGCAACTCTTATCCGGTCTGGGATTTTTACAAAACCAGCTGAATAATCCGGTGAATAGTTTTTCCGGAGGGTGGCGAATGCGCCTTAATCTGGCCCAGGCACTTATGTGCCGTTCTGATTTACTTCTATTGGACGAGCCCACTAACCACCTGGATTTAGATGCGGTACTATGGCTGGAAGAATGGCTAAAAAAATATCAGGGGACTCTCTTACTGATTTCTCATGATCGGGATTTTCTTGATAGTGTGATGACTCATATTGCTCATATAGAGCATCAGACCATGACAATTTACAGTGGTAATTACTCACAGTTTGAGCGGGTTAGAGCGGAACAGTTAGCACAACAGCAAGTGCTTTATGAGCGTCAGCAGCAGGAAATTAAGCACATTCAGAGTTTTATTAGCCGCTTTAAAGCAAAAGCCACAAAAGCAAAACAGGCACAGTCCAGAGTAAAAACTCTGGAAAAAATGGAATTAATTGCCCAGGCTCATGTGGATTCCCCGTTTCATTTTGAATTCCATGCACCAGAAAAAGTCCCAAATCCTTTGATCTCTTTAGAAGATATTGAACTGGGCTATGGCGACACAACCATCTTAAAACATGTTCACATTAATTTGCAGCCGGGTTCACGGATAGGTCTGTTAGGTCATAATGGTGCTGGTAAATCGACATTGATTAAACTGCTGGCAGATGAGCTTAAAGTTCAGGCTGGTCGGGTTGAGCGCTCCAGTGAATTGCACATTGGCTATTTTGCTCAGCATCAGTTAGAACAATTACATCCTGAAGACACGCCAATGGAGCACTTCTTTAGAGAAAGTAAACGTCTTGGCAAAAAGGAAACAGAACAATCATTGCGTAACCATCTGGGTAGTTTTGGTTTTAGTGGTGATAAGGTTGAGTCAAAAATCGCCCCTTTTTCAGGTGGTGAAAAAGCCCGTCTGGTGTTTGCAACCTTAGTTTATCAAAAACCAAATTTATTATTGCTGGATGAGCCGACCAATCATCTTGATCTGGATATGCGACATGCAATCAGCCTTGCTTTACAGGAATTTGAAGGGGCCATGGTCATTGTCTCACATGATCGCCACCTGCTACGTAGTGTGACCGATGAATTTTATCTGGTTGCCAATCAAAAGGTGGATGTTTTTAAGGGTGATCTGGATGATTATAGAAACTGGATTGCGGAAGAGAAAAAAAAGGAAGCTCAAGATAACTCAAATGATAAAACGGTCACAAATAAAACTGTTAATGAAGTTACTCCTAATAGAAAAGAACAAAAACGTCTGGATGCAGAAAACCGTAAGCGCCTTCAACCCTTAAAAAACAAGTTGTCAAAGCTTGAGAAAAAAATGGATAAGCTCACTCATGATAAAGAAAAGCTGGAAGCTCAATTAGCTGAGCAGGAAATCTATGAAGAGAGTAATAAAAATCAATTAAAAGAATTGTTACAGCAGCAAGTTCAATTAATCCAGTCGCTTGATGACACAGAAGAACAGTGGATGGAATTGAGCGAAGAGCTGGAAGAAGCATAGGGAAGGGTGCAAGCTAATGAAAAAAATAATTAAAACATTAATAAAAATTATAGCATCAATTATTTTACTGATTTTTATTGTTTCAATTTTATTGACTGCTTTTCTGGATATTAACCAGTATAAGACTGAAATATCTGATTTGGTCGCACAGGAAACAGGCTTAAATCTTGACATAAAAGGTGATCTTAATCTAACACTTTTTTCAGGTTTAAAGTTTAGTGCAAATGATATTAAGTTGTCTCACGGTAAAGAAATAATCGCTGATATTCAATCTTTACAACTGGGTATAAGCCTCAATTCTATTTATATTGGTGAACCTGAAATTACCTCAGTTGAATTGCATATAAAAAACCTTAATTTACACCGTGATAAGAAGAACAACTTTAATTTTTTACCTCTATATGACAGCCAGAAAAATCAATCAGATAAAGCTGAAAATTTTTCACTGAGTCATCTGGCAATAAACAACATAAAACTTTTTATTGATAAATTCCACTACCGGGATGATTTAGAGTCTGTCTCGGTTAAACTTAATCAGGTTGATACTTCTTTGTCTTTTTTACCCATTATTGATCATTATGAACTGGTCATTGATGATCCCAGAGTTTTGGTCGGTTATAATTACATGGGCAAACTGAAATTAAAGCAAGCTTTTATCAATCAGTATCAGTTTGTGGATTTATCATTAGCCTTTAGTGACAAGAAAGGTGATTTTATTGCTGATAAGCTGGTTTTTAGTTTCATTCAGGGGGGTGAGAAGCATGCACCCCCACCATTGATTTTTGATGCAGATGGCAAGCTGTCATTCAAACTCATGTATCATACACCTGAAGGTGCTCTGGAACCTGACTGGCTGCAGCCGGATGTTGTACAACTTGGAACTATGGACTTTAATCTGCCCAAACTTAAAATATCCGATAAAGAGTTTTGGTTAGAAACAGAGAATGCACATATTAAGCTCCATGAAATCGCTATTTTCGAAAGCAATAAATTTGTTCTTAACGAGCTCATTATCAAGTCATTGGTGTTTGATGGTAAAACAATTAATTTCAAAATAAAAAAAGAAGATGAATACCATTTGAATCAGTTTTCTTTGAAATTAAATCATATTCCAGTATTACATAAAGGACAATCTATTGATTTCCGATCTGAATTATTTTTGCAAAAGTTTGCAAAAAAAGGTCTGATTAATTTTACCAGTAAAAGCTTGCTGAAAAAGTCAGAAGCACTTAAAAATATTAAACTGCTTATAACTGGAAAAAATAAGCTGATTAACCTTGAAACCTTGTCAGTTTTTGCAATTGATTCTGAAATCAATGCAAAAGGGGGGCTTACTCTGAGTACGGATAAGAAAAAAACGCTCTCAAAATGGCAGCTAGATATTAGCAGTAATAAATTAAATTTACAGCCGCTTTCAGAACTGATGAATATGCCGAGTGTTCTTGAAGGTTATGTTGCCGTTGATACGCATTTATCCGGTGATTTACAACAATTAGAATTTAAAATAAAAAATGGTGTAGTAAAAACAACCGCTAAGGATATTGTTTTAAATGGTATGGATGTGAATAAAGTTTTGGAAGATTTTCAAAGCTCTCAAAGTGTTGGCCTTCTGGATATTGGTGCAGTCGCACTGCTGGGACCTGCCGGAGTCCTTGTGACCAAAGGTAATGATTACAATAAGCTCATGAATAGCTTTGATAATAAGGGAACCAGCCATATTAAACAGCTCAACTCAGAGATAAAATTTTCTGATGGTATTGCCTCTATGAATGATGTTGCTTTTTCAACGGATAAACACCGACTTGCGGCTACAGGGCAGATCAACGCAATCAATCAGACTTTTGTTAACTTTAATGTAGCAACTATCGATAAACATGGTTGTCCTATCTACAGGGAAGAAGTGAAAGGCAGCCTGGATTCACCTTCGGTCAAAAAAGTGAATGTTCTGGTTAGTAGTGTTGTTAATCCTATCAACTCTCTGATTTCAAAAGTGACAAAGCCCTTAAATATACAGTGTAAGGAGCCTTTTTACGCTGGTGTAGTCAAAGCACCTTAGGTAAACACTTTGAGTAAAAGCGCCTTAGGTAAAACTAAACCATCACTCCAGCCGCATAAGAATAATTATCGAGTATTTCCAGATAATTAGCGCGCTCAAAAGCTGCCGGATTAATGGCCTTGGCATAACTCAGACTTCCCTTTAGCTGCTTTACTGATAGATATTCCTTTTCTTCCATCCATTGCGTCACTTGCTGCAATGTCTGGCTAATATGTTCGGCACCATTGTCCAGTAATGCGCTGCACATGCAGGTAACATCTGCACCAGCGAGCAAGCCTTTAAGTACATCTTCAGCATTATGCATGCCGCCGGTAATAGACAGAGTCATGGACACATGCTGACGTAACATGGCTACCCAGCGTATACGTAACAAAGCTGAGCTGGAATCTGATAATTTTAGAGAGGGGACAATATTTAAGCTATCCAGATCGATATCCGGTTGATAAAATCGGTTGAATAAGGAAACCCCTGAAGCGCCGCTTTGCTGCAGTCTTTTCACCAGAGGTATGATTGAGCTGAACTGTGAGGAAAGTTTGACACAAACAGGAATTTGAACTTGTTGATGCACTGCAGTTAAAATATCGATATAGCGTTGTTCTACTGTGTTAGATGATTCATCGGGATCGGATGCAATATAATAAACATTCAGTTCCAGTGCATCGGCACCAGCCTCTTGCAGCTCGTGTGCATACTCTACCCAGCCGCCATTGCTAATACCATTCAAGCTGGCAATAACCGGAATATCCAGCTCTTTTTTGAATAATTGTAAACGTCGAGTGTATTTATCAAGATATTCTTCATAGTCAATTAAACTGGGGTGGTAATTCTCAACCTCAGAATGCCCCAGGGATTGTTGATGAATAAAACAATCCATTTGTTCCTGTTCATTTTTTATCTGCTCTTCAAACATTGAGGGCATAACAATAGCTGCTGCACCAGCATCCTGTAGTGTCAGAACTTTATCCAACTCCCAGGTAAGAGGGGAGGAAGAAGCAACAATGGGGTTTTTCAGTTTTAATCCCAGGTAATCCGTTGATAAGTCCATTTTACTGCACCTCTTTCTTGGTTTGATGTTTACTGTCCTGCTCAGATACCTCTGAACGAGCTGATTTTATTGTGGTGTTTTCATCCCAGTCTATTTCAGATAGTTGCTTATAAAAATTGTAACGATGATTCACTTCCTGTTGAGCTTGCTGTAGAAATCTTTCTGCATCTTCGGGGTGTGAATGCCATAACATGCTAAAGCGGGTTTCTGTCATTATATAATCCCGATAAGGAATAGCAGGTTTCTTTGAGTCAAGATGCAAAGGGTTCTTACCCTGTGCGGCTTTGCTTGGATCAAAACGAAATAGTGGCCAGTGACCACTTTCCACGGCCAGCTTTTGCTGCCGGTGATTGTTAGACAGGTCAACACCATGTGCGATGCAAGGCGAGTATGCAATGATCAGAGAAGGGCCATTATGTGCCTCAGCTTCATGAAAACTACGAAGGGTCTGAATGTCTTTTGCGCCATAGGCAATGTTGGCGATATATACGTTTTCATACTCCATAGCGAGTAGCGCCAGGTCTTTTTTGGCAGAAGGTTTTCCGCCTGATGAAAATTTGGCTACAGCACCACGAGGTGTTGCTTTTGAAGTTTGACCACCGGTGTTTGAATAAACTTCTGTATCCAGTACCAGAATATTGACATTGCGCCCACTTGCCAGCACATGGTCAAGTCCGCCATAGCCAATATCATATGCCCAGCCATCGCCGCCAATGATCCATACGGAATGTTTACCTAGGTATTCGCTCAGATCCATTAATAAGCCGGCTTCTTTTGTATCAAAATTTTTCAGAGCCTTTCTTAACTCTGCTATTCTTTGGCGTTGTGCAATAATACCACTTTCGGTTGATTCATCAGCAGTTAAAATATCTTCCACCAGGCTTTTATCCAGCTCTGGGGATAATTTATTTAATAATCCTTTGGCTTGCTGCTTATGCTTATCGACACTGACTCGCATACCCAGGCCAAACTCAGCATTATCTTCAAATAATGAATTATTCCAGGAGGGACCACGGCCCTGCTGATTTTTTGTCCAGGGTGTTGTCGGTAAATTACCGCCATAAATTGAAGAGCATCCGGTTGCATTAGCGACCAGCATACGATCACCAAATAATTGTGAAGCCAGTTTGATATAAGGTGTTTCCCCGCAACCGACACAGGCACCGGAAAATTCAAATAAGGGCTCCAGGACCATGGCACCTTTAATAGTTGTGGTTTTAAGTTCACGTCTGTCATAGATTGATAGTTGTTGATAAAATGCCCAATTTTGTTTTTCCTGTTCGAGTAAGTCAATGACAGGCTGCATATTCAGAGCTTTTCGGCTGGCGTTGGTTTTATCGCGAATAGGGCATATATCAACGCATAGTCCACAGCCAGTGCAATCTTCCGGTGCTACCTGATAACTGATGTGATAAGCCTCAGGAAATGCCTTGCCAATCATCGGCATAGTTTTAAAGTTCTGCGGGGCATTTTTTAATTCATCTTTATGGTAGATCTTGCTGCGAATTGCTGCGTGTGGACAGACTAACGGGCATTTTCCACATTGGCTGCAAATATCATTTTCCCATACCGGGATCTCCATAGCGATATTACGTTTTTCATAGGCTGCGGTGCCTGTAGGGAAAGTACCATCAACCGGGAAGGCACTGACAGGAAGCTCATCGCCTTTACCGGCAATAATTGCTGCGGTTACTTTGCGTACAAATTCGGGAGCATCTGTGCTGACCGGCGGGTTAATTTCAAACTGACTATCAGCTTGTGTTGGTACTGCAATTTGTTGTAAATCATCCAGAGTTTTATCTATGGCTTTATTATTCATTTCTACAATGCGTTTACCTTTTTTACCATAGGTCTTTTCCACTGCATCTTTAATCGACTGGATAGCCTCTTGTTGCGGTAAAATTCCAGAAATAGCAAAAAAACAGGTTTGCATAATGGTATTAATGCGTTTGCCCATACCAGCCTCTGCAGCGACTGCATAAGCATCAATTGTATAAAAGCGAATTTTTTTATCAATACATTGTTGTTGCATTTTTGTTGGCAGACTATTCCACACCTCGTCTGCTGATAAACTGCTATTGAGTAGAAATACGGCATTTTCTGATGCCTTGTTCAGCATATTATAACGCTGTAGAAAAATGGGTTGATGACAGCCGATAAAATCAGCATCGTTATCCCCGATCAAATAGCTGGAACGAATTTTATCCGGGCCAAAACGTAAATGTGAGATGGTGACAGCACCTGATTTCTTTGAATCATAGACAAAATAACCCTGTGCCTGCTTGCTGGTACTTTCTCCAATGATCTTAATAGTATTTTTATTGGCACTGACAGTTCCATCACTGCCAAGTCCATAAAACAATGCCTGGAAAGTTTCAGCATTAGCTGAGGTGCGAAAATTTTCATCCCACTCCAGACTAGTCTTAGAAACATCATCATGAATACCAATGGTAAAATGATTTTTTGGCTGTGCTGCCAACATATCAAAAACGGCTTTTACCATACCCGGAGTGAATTCTTTTGAAGAGAGCCCATAGCGCCCACCAACGATGATCGGCATCGTACTAAAACGTGCTTTTTTGTCATGTAGCTGTGAGGCTATAGCAGTGACTACATCTTTATAGAGTGGTTCGCCATCTGCTCCGGGTTCTTTGGTGCGATCCAATACGGCAATCGATTTAACAGACTCAGGTATGGCCTGTAGTAGACTGTTGGTATCAAGAGGGCGGTACAGGCGAACCTTTATTAAGCCAATTTTTTCATTTTGACTGTTTAAAAACTCCACAGTTTCATGCACTGTTTCGGCACCCGATCCCATGAGGATAATAAGCCTCTGTGCATCCTCAGCACCGATATAATCAAATAGCTTATACTGCCGACCTGTCAGATCTGCAAACTTATCCATAGTTTCCTGCATAATACCGCTCATTTTGCGATAAAAGGGCGTTACTGATTCGCGTGCCTGAAAATAAACATCAGGGTTTTGTGAAGTGCCTCGAATAACTGGATCAGCAGGTGACATGGCCCTTGCTCTATGGGCAGTGAGCAATTTATCATTAATCATGCCGGCTACTACATCATGATTGATATTTTCCAGTTTTGTTAACTCGTGTGAGGTTCTAAAACCATCAAAAAAATGTAAAACCGGGATGCGGGACTCCAGAGTTGCAGCCTGAGAAATCAGTGCAAAATCCATGACTTCCTGAGGTGAGTTGGATGACAGCATGGCAAAACCAGTCATGCGTGCTGACATAACATCACTATGATCACCAAAAATAGATAAAGCCTGACAGGCCAGAGAGCGGGCGGCTATATGAAACACTGTCGGTGTAAGTTCACCGGCTATTTTATACATGTTGGGCAGCATTAACAGCAGCCCTTGAGACGCAGTAAATGTTGTGGCTAAGGCACCGGCTTGTAAAGCGCCATGGAGAGTTCCAGCTGCACCCGCTTCTGATTGCATTTCAATGACTTCAGGTACGCTGCCCCATAGATTCTTGCGCCCAACTGCTGACCATTCGTCTGACCATTCACCCATAGGTGAAGCTGGAGTAATAGGATAAATTGCTATCACTTCATTGCAAAGGTGTGCAATTTCAGCAGCAGCCTGATTACCATCAATGGTGATAAAGTGTGTTTTTTCCTCGGACATTAGAATCAACCTCAAGTGTGTCATTACTGATTTTTGATTTGTCTGCCTTTAAGCATAACATAGCTGTCATTCTATTTTAGTTATTGTGAATGATATGTGCAGCTGAGTTGATCCAGATTAGGTAAATATGAAATACAGTGATGAAACTCAATAGGATTTTATGCTGATTATAAGAAAAGTTCTCAAAGTGATTATCATTCCCTGAAGTTCTTTGAATTTAACCCTGTAAACTTATTTTAACAAGCCATGAATGTCGATATTGTGATCCTATTCACTCTTAGTTTTTAGCCAGGACATAAACTTGTATGGTTCATGTAAGTTGATGAGCTTATAGCCCTTTTCTTCACGATATTTGAGCTTCTTATGGTAAATATCCTGCGAGACCTCAGCAAACTCCCCCAGACAAATTTTTAAGCGATCATAGGGCTGACAAGCCACTCCTTGCTCCTTCGCTTTTTTCACTTCTGGATTGCTACTCGAGAGCACGGTAGCCAATGCGTCGCAGCTCACAAGCACCTTTCCAGAACGATTAAGGTACCTCTCCAATTCCATTGAGGTACGAGGGTATTCACCTGATTTTGAATTAGTGACACGATTGATTAACTGGAAGAGTTTGTTGGTCGAAAAAAAATTTTGATGATCACCAGCAGAGTTAACTTCTATCTCGCTTAAGTCATCTGATGCATATGAGTCCAGTGTACTGCGAAGACCTTCCAGATCATCCTCACAATTTATCATATACCGATCCACCACTTTGTAGAGTCGCCGGACATTTTTCGTCACGATTTTTCTATTTTTCTTTATGCAGTGATCTTCCATACAGAACCAGTTGGTATTTTCAAAACTATAAAAGTCCATGCCGTCCGAGTCATCTTCTACACTCAGACGAGAAATCGCTGAACGGTATATATAATTGGCAATCAGGAGCTCACGCTTTTCCTCACTTATTTCAGCGGCCATAGTGGGGAGCATGTATGTTGCCACTAGAAGTGCAAACATACATGTCACAAGATTAAAGCTGATCATTCGAACCATTTATACTTTACCTCTCTGGCAACAGCACAATATATTTAGATGAGTACTTTTTGGCCTGGTCGCCTAAAAGGTTAAATAGGCTGAATCACAAAAATGTACTACAGGTATAGCTACAATTTCATCCAGTATAGAGCAGACAAAATCCTAAAACTATCTTTAATATAATAAATTGATTATCGTACAAATAAAGAATATAGCCATCGTAAACAATGGTTTATCTAACGACTTGCCTTGCTCTCAAATGAGGTTTTATTGAGAAGTTTTAATAAACTAAAAAAGCAGGTATTTTTATAATATTGACGATTTAATATATACAAACCTTATTTCTACCAGTTTCTTTAGCCTCATACAGTGCTTTATCTGCTCTATTAATAGAGTTTTCAATACTAACATCTTTTTCTTTATTAATTTGAGATATACCAATACTAACTGTAAATTTGAGTTCCTCTGCATCTCCTATCATAATTACTAACTCTTCGACAACTTTCCTGATTTTTTCAGATATTACCAATGCACCATTAATATTTGTAGCTGCTAATAATATCACAAACTCTTCACCGCCCCATCTACTTATAATATCACTTTTTCTACTTTCCTCTTGCAGTGTTGAAGCAAGAGACATAATTACATCATCGCCAACGTCATGACCATAAGCATCATTTATATTTTTAAATTTATCAATATCCAGCATGAGTACAGATAAATCTGTTTCATTCCTTTTTGCTAAGTCTAAAATAGATTCGGATACCTTAGTAAGGTATCGTCTATTATATAGATGAGTCATTGGATCTGTATCAGCTAATAGTTTTAAGCTTGTACTTTGTTCTTGTATAGTTTTAATCATTGTATTAAAACCATCAAAAAGTATTTGAAATTCATCATCTCTACTTTTTCTTATATTTTGATTATAATTATGATTTATTTCAATCTCTTTCATAACAGAAGTTAATACAAAAATAGGCCCTGTAAATATTTTTTGCAATTTAGAGGCTATAAGAAGTGTTATTGATATTAATACAATAAATACCAAAGAAAGAACATACATTATTTCTTTTAAAGTTTTTTTGATTTCATCTTTATTTGAAACAATAAATAAAGAGCCTATATGCTCACCTTCTAAATATAGCGGCTTAGAAACTATTATGTTCTCATCGTCTACATATGTATTTAGTTGGCTGAAAATAAAGTTTTCTGTGTTTATTATATTAAAAAGTTTATTTTTGAATTTAGTTTTATTTATATTGTTTTTGATATAAACCGCAAATTCTTTTTTTTCGTTTTTGAGTAAAAATGCCCCATCAATACTATTGTCAACTTTAAGTGCGTACAGTATATCTATGGCACTTTGTCTATCATCAAAAGACAATGAAGCAAGTAGATTCGTGCCCATTATATTAGATAAATTAACTAATCTACTTTTGTCTACAGATATTCTTTGTTTAGAAAAATATATAAACATAGTCGTAGTAGTTAATATAATTGCTATTACGGCGATTATACTAAGTATGAAAATCAGTTTTTTTCGTATTGAACCAAGTATTTTATTTTTCATAATTAAAATTTTATTGAAGTTTTAATATAGTAATACGCTCCACTAACACCAATTGGTGAATTATTTGTAGTAGTCAAAATGCCGTCATACCCCAGAAATATATTGGATCTATCCCATTTGTCTAGTGTTTCATCAAAAATATTAGTACCACCTATAGAAATGTCAAGATTACTATTTACTTTATAATTTACATCTAAGTCTGTTGTTATCACTGGATCAATATCGTATACACCACTTCCAAGAGAAGATGAAAAAGAGCCAAACCGGCTAATATTCAATGTAAAATTATATTTATCTACTTTATAGTTATTTAAAATTCTAAAGTTTGATTTTGGCTGCCCATTTTCTATATCATTTATTTTATTCAATGATACCTCTTCATTAAATCCGGTAATTTCAGTTTCACCATAGTAATACCAAATTGTAGAATTCAATTTAGAACCATTATCAAATGTATATTCGGAATTAAACTTAATATCAATACCTTGAGTTTTTGTATTTATTGCATTTGTAAAGTAACTCGCATTTGAAACACCATAAGTATTAAATACAGCTTGTTCTTCCGGTGTAGAAGCTGATTTTCTATCTGATAATAATATTCTGTCATCCACTTTTGTATAAAAATAATCGATCATTAATGATGTTTGATTTGAAAATTGATAAACGCTGCCAAGTGTAAAATGAGTTGAACTTTCAGGCTTAAGTTCTTGTGCGCCAAGTACCTGAGATACCGCATGGTCAGGTGTAAAGATTCCTTTTAAAGATAGCTGATTATTTGTTACAAAATGTGATGTATGTGAAAAATTTGATTGTGCTAATGATGGTGCTCTAAAGCCAGTACTTGCTGTTGTTCTAAGTAATAATTTCTCTATTACTTTATACGCTGATGAAATTTTAACATCTTGAGTTGAACCAAAATCACTATAATTTTCGAACCTTAGGGCACCCTCCATTGAGAAGTCTTTATTAAATTTATAAGTGGCATCTAGATATGTTGCATAATTTTCACGACTGCTGTCGGTCTCATCTTCTAAACTAAATCCTGAAAAACCTTGAGTTCCTGTTCCTATATAGGATGCTTCATCACCCGCCTCTATTTTATAATTTTCATATCGATACTCTAATCCAGCTGCAAGATTAAATTTACCAATAGTTTTTTTCAAATCAAAATTAGTTGTGTTTTGTATAAATGTCAAATTACCATTATCAAAACTTGTAGGAGAGGCTGCTCCTAATGTATAGTTCATCGTATCATTTAGAAAATAATGAAAATTGTTATACCCATATACGTTGCTTATATCCCATTGCGTATCATCACTAAACTTTCCTTTGACTCCAAGGGTAAATGAATAATCAAGAATTTTAGCATTCATTTTTGGTAAAAATCCATTTGGATAAATAGCTCGGTTTTCATCCGGTATTCTATAAAATGTACTTGATTCACTATCTCTATAGTTAATAATAGCATTTGAATAAATTACGTTATCATTATATTGTGCTATTTCTGTATTTAAAACGCCTGATATATTTTTTGAATCAGGAAGTCCCATCCATGTTTGCACACTTGGTGGGTCAAGTCTTCTATCCTCTCCGGCTCTCTGTGTTCTGTTTTGTAGATTAGCTGATATGGCCAGATTTACAAAACCATCATAATTTAAAGGAGTTGATAAAAATGAATCCAGTTGAACTTGTTCACCATCACCTTTTTTTCTCTGTCCAGCATGCAGGCTCATTGTATTGTTATCTCTTTTCCCTTTTAAGATAATACTTATAACACCGGAGATTGCATCTGTACCATATTGAGCGGCTGCACCATCTCTTAATATTTCAATATTTTCTATTGCTACAACAGGAATAGTGTTTAAATCAACATGGGTTGTTCCTCCCGATATATTAGATATCTCATTCATTAGTGCAGAGGTATGCAGCCTTTTACCATTAACTAGCACAAGAATTTGATCTGAATTCATCCCTCTTAAAGTAAAACCATTTATATGGTCACTTCCATCTGAGACTGAAGTTTCGATAGTATTAAATCCAGGAACAAAGTATTTAAGTACATTTGTTAGCTTTGTTTGTCCAGATTCTTCAATTTGCTTTGCTGTTATAACATCTACGGGTGATTTTGAGTCTAAAAAGTTTTTTGCTTGCTCTCTTGAACCAATTTCTGATTTAAGCTCAATTGTTTCATTTAAAAGGCTTTCTAAACTTTTATCATCCAGATCATCAGCAGCATGTATTGAAGTAAATAATAGTGTAGTACTAATTATTGATAGATACTTAAGCAATTTCATGGCTTATCCCCTTCCACTATATTCACCATTCTTAAAAGAGATGCCTTTATTCTGATATTTTCTTTTTTTGCTTTTTGCAGGTTTATATTTAATTTAAGTTTTTGAGAGAGTGAATAAATTTGAATTATTCCACCTTTTTGGGCAAAGCCACGCAAGTCACTGATTGTTAGTATGTTTTTCTTGTTGGTATAATTAAATATGGATGATAGCTCGGCTGATGTAGCCTTAGATATGTATAAAATATTGGTGAACTTTAAATTTTCAATATTATTTATGTATTCTATGCGGATTTTTTTATCATTAATTTTTTTACCATTATGTATAGAATTAAAATAATCACCAAGTTGATTTTTATATACAGTTATTACAAATTCTTTTGAATCTGAATTTTTCCAGTTTATAAACTTAGCAATTTTACCAACAATAATAGATTTGAGTTTATCTTCTACTTCATAAGCATATAAATTATTAAAAAATATAAATATAAATACAAATATAAATACAAGTATAATTTTTTTCACTATTTTTCCACAAGTCCTATGTAAAGTAGCGAAGAACCTTTTGAATCATAATTATCATAACTAAAATCAGTTCTACTTGAAGTATTACTTACTTTGTCAAAATATCAATAATTAGTACTCCTCTTTAAACTTTCTATCTTTTTCTTTTAAAAAGAATCAGGTGACAGTTTAAAATTCAGAGTTTATATGTATATGATTGTCAGGTTAAAAGGGGTGTCGATCTTTTGAAACGACGGAAGATCAACAAATTAGGGTTTAACCTAATATAGAAAAAGAACATTTTATGGCACATATACTTCTATTAAAAACATAAGTACTTATAAAAGGTTCCCTCATGTTGGTATCATACATTAATGCAGTCGAAACAGAAAATTTTCATGAGTACTAAACCACTCAAGATTTGTCAATTGTGGCCATTTCTGTCAAACCATATATTTTGTACTCCAAACCTCAAAGAGATGACAGCCAGATAAAATACCAGTAAAATCACTTTCTCATTTTGCCAGGCCTGGAAACAACATGTTTAAGATTGAAGAAATTGATCCGGTTCACTATCGAAAGCAGACCCGTAAATCAACCATGATTATTATGGGAATATTTATTATTATTGGCTTTATTACCGCCAGACTTACAATTATCTACTTTGGTGAATCTTTCAATAACCACATAGTTCTCAATTTCCTGGGTGCTTTTGCTGGTTTACTGATCACATTCGGGATAGTAAATGCTTTCTTTATAGATGCCAGCTGGATGAAAGAAGCCATGTATGCATGGCGTTTGAAACGCCACCTGATGTATATTTATAATGCCATGAACTGCCTTAAAGATGCCGTTGATCAAGGAGACGTCAAAGCCATCAAAATCCTTCGTTTTTATCAGCTGGGAACAGAGCAAATGTATAGACTGGACAACAATAGTCATGAGTTGGTTGAGTTGAAAAGTCAAATGCGAAAACTCGAATCCAAAATGAAAGAGATGGGTATAGAAGCAAATCAAACTGAATTTGACATGGAGTCAGTTGATGGCTACCGCAACTAACATGAAAGGGCTCCAATTTCATCTAAACTCTTTCATGTTAGAAGTTATTTATTTGTCTCTTTGTTAAGCAAAATGACTGCTTTTTCCTTTCAGACGTTAGCCTGAGGAATACCCTAAACTGCTGGTTGGGGACATTTTCACATTTTTATCCAATAAATTACTCTTATCTTTTTTCAATCTGCCTGATACTTTCAGGTTTATCCTTACTAGCATACTTTGCTGCTCTGTTTTCCAGGAATGGACTTATTTATAAGTGATCGCATTCTTTTTTCTGTCGATATTAACTTTATCTATCATTCAATAGCATAAACAGCTTTTTTCTTAGAACTTCTAATTTTTGATTTTCTTTGATCAATGGTTGACCTTGTCCATATAAAATAAGATCAGAGAATGAGCCCATACCTCCATATATTCGAAGAATATCGCTGCGAAGCAATTCTAAATGATTGTCATCTGTTTCATTGGAGCGTTCACGAAAGCTTAGAAATGAAACAGACCAGTTCTTTTCTCCAACAGAGATTAAGAGTCCAATAATTTTATCTATCACTGAGATTAATAAAATTAGATTTCTCATACATTATCCTCTTTAAGCGAAGAGCTACCTAAAACTTTAACACCATCAATTAACCAAGGTTGCTCAACAACTATTTGTTGTGTTCCACTAACATAATGGCCGCCTTGAGATCCTACATGTCCTGTATGTATAGTTGTTCCTGCTGGAATTTTAACTTTAAATACGGTATTTCTTTTGGCTCAAAATTAATACCGGGCGATTGCCCTGATTTTTACCAATGACCGTATAACTGACCGCATCGTTGTCTTCGTTATAATTAATGATCACGGATGATTCGGGAACCTCTTTAACGAATTCATTACGTACTCCGGCCATGTGCTGTAATTGCTGACAGTCGGATGAATTTTGGTTATGACAAGCCGTGAGCTTTTCAAAAAAATTATCATAATGCATTTGCCAGTTAAATTGGTCTGCAGTCCCAGCAATGTTCGTGCCTACCGATGATTTTTCACCGGTCAGTTGAGCGGTAACCCCGCCCACAATGGTGGCTAGTTAGTTGAACTAAGCCAGAATTCAAATCGTGGGTGCCTATATCTGCTTGTTGTTCTGTATTATATAGGAATACAAATAACTTAAATATTGCTATCTCTTTCCTTTAGGTTATATTCCTTTTCACCTCTCAAACAACTTAAATAGTACTTAAGTTCACTTTCAGTAGAATAGTAGTCAGCCTCGTTAATGTGCCTTAGAGCCCACTCGCAATCATTCATTAAATCTTTGTCATCAATGTAGTTTGTGTCAATGGGCATCGTAACCGCAACTTTCTCTGCAACCTCTGAACGGCTTAATGTGCCGTTTAAAAACTGTTTAAGTAATTCTCCAAAAAGCGCCTTATAGTTCATGCTATTTAACCACCTGTTGTCCAGATTGAATTAAAACGGAATCAAAATCACGGTGGATAACTTTTCCAGCTCCATCGGTCACAGTATGAACAGTAAATTCAGTTTGACCTGCTTCATTTTGATATTTAATAACAGTTTGAGTGCCACCAGTTTTTTGACCATGCCATGTCGCTGGTTTATTTTGAACTATGCTGGGAGTTAAGCCAGAAAAACCTTTTCCTCCTCCAGCCTCGGCAGCGCCAATTTTTTGCAGTGTAGCGTTATCGACCTTAAGACCGCTTTTAGTCCTTTCTGCATTCTTTAATAAATCGAGAGTTGTTTCCCCCTGAGATATTGTAACAACACTGCCCCCAGGCACTTTCCCCGAGTTCTTAAGCACAGACTTTCCAGTCACACCCAGTCCTGAGCCCTTAAGCGCTACTTCACCTGCAACAAGACCCAGCTCGTTAACACATAAAACAGGATTAAGCAGACAGCTGTCCATGGCAGTCAAGGCATAGGGTGCTACTACATAGGCCACAAGACTCGCAGCTAATACTTTGGCAACCGTGGCACCGGCGCTGTTATTACGAGCATTTGCTTCCTGTGGTGTTAAACCTGAACCACTGTAGAGCTGAGCATTGGCAAAAGTCTGAGGATTATTGTATACCACATCCCAATTAATATCAGAGGTTTTATAATCCTCGGGTGTTACATCAATAAAATTGTGCCCCAGATAGCTGATGGCCAGCTCATCTTGTCGGTAGCCATCGTCAATCGTCGTCTGCTTATCTGCAACACGTGTCATGGTACGGATAAGACGTGCTTCTGCCTGAGCCTCAGTAAGAATGACGCCTCTTTGTTTTGCAAAACGTTGAAAGCCTTCTGCCTGTGCTTTTATTGCATCCACTTCTCTTTGATGCAACTGTCGATTAAACGCATCGGCAGTCCCGGCAATGTTCATGCCTACCGATGATTTTTCACCGCTCAGTTGCGCGGTCACCCCGCCCACAATGGTGGCTAATTGCTGATGCAGCTGGTTTTTCAGCTGCTGGTTGAGTTGTTGATTGGCAAGATTTAGGTTATTGGTCTCTGAAGGCGTCAGCTTTTCGGTTAATGCTCCCGCTAATGCCTGACTGGCCCCGGCCACCAGAGCCCCGGTTTTAAAATCACTGCTGGTGGCCTGTGCCATCAACCCGCCAGCAATGGCGTGCAGGGCCACTTTATAGGCGCCGCCTTCGGCCCACTGGCTGACCTGACTTTGCCAATAAACTTGCTTGTCCTGATTACCGCTATTGCTGGCAATCTGGTGTTGCTTAAGTGCCTGAGTGAGTTGCTTCTGGGCAATATCACCCACCACCTGAAACGCAAACTGGCTTAAGCTCTGGTTGATGTCCTGCCCCGTCAGTGTCGCACTGCCGGCGTACAGACCCGCTTTAAGTATCAATGCACTGGGATTGATGCCTTGCAGGGACTGGCTCAGTGATGAGGTGATTGCGGGGTTGGCGGCTATGTCAGTACTGATATTAGCTAAGGACTGACCGGACAGTCATTGGTCGATTTGACTGCTGCCCAGTTGAACTAAGCCAGAATTTAAATTGTGGGTGGCCTTAATTGTTCCAATCGGTTGTTATTATTCTTTAAATGATAATGCTGTCAATTGTACTGAAATAAAAGGACTGACATAGATTTTTATGTCTGAACTAACATCATCAAACTCAAATAAACAACGAATATAACGACCAGACGTATCATTTTCAATAGTCATTTCTTTTGCACACTCCTGACTATAACGGGCTATAATATTATCCTGTAGTGATAAACTTGCTTGTATAGAACTCTCAATATCATTAAAAGAAAATAATAGAGTAACACCATTCTGATCTGTAAATCGATACATATAAGAACTTTCACATTCTACTGGTTCACTTTCAAAAAATTCTAAAAGCTCAAAATCTTCAGGTATAATTAACATGTAGTTGTCTCACAACTTATAAAATTAATGGGTTGTATTTTTTATTGTTTTGGAGAAAACTTCGCATTGGAGCCTTTAGGGATCACTGTATTGAAGATCCTAGAACCATTTGATGATATTTCAAAAGTAGTCTCAAATTTTACAGCTTTTCCTGATGGTCCGAAGAATAACGACTCTCTAACTTCAAAGTTACCGTGTTTAGTAGAAAAGGTCTTTGTAATATTATCATTTCTCTTCACTAAAGAAGTGAAATGTTGATTCAATAACTGTTGCCCTTTCGCATTATTGTGTACGCCAAGTTTTTCCATTGTTAGAGCTATCTGATTAGACCTTGCTGCATTATGAGCATTGCTATCAACTTTACCAAAAATATACTTGAACTTATTAGGATCTATTACCCCCTTTGCAACAACACTCCCCCCAGGCACTTTCCCCGAGTTCTTAAGCACAGACTTCCCAGTCACACCCAGTCCAGAGCCTTCAAGTGCTGCTTCACCGGCAACAAGACCCAACTCGTTAACACATAAAACGGGATTAAGCAGACAGCTGTCCATGGCAGTCAAGGCATAGGGTGCTGCTACATAGGCCGCAAGACTCGCAGCCAATACTTTGGCAACCGTGGCACCGGCGCTGTTATTACGAGCATTTGTTTCCTGTGGTGTTAAACCTGAACCACTGTAGAGCTGAGCATTGGCAAAAGTCTGAGGATTATTGTATACCACATCCCAATTAATATCAGAGGTTTTATAATCCTCGGGTGTCACGTCAATAAAATTATTGCAAAGACTTCGCCACCAACTTCAACTTCCTCTATTGACTTCGTTGTACCACCAGTCATATCTAATTCAAGAGTTTTTTTCTAGATATTCTAAAGCCTCATTAATAATATTTATAGCTGCTTCTAATTGATCCTCAAGCTTCAATGTATAAATTATCAACTCCAAATCATTATCAAATTTTTTAGCTATTTTTTCTATATCTTGTAAATCACACTTTGATAAGAGCAGACTAGAAAGAGTTTTTTGAATTTCATCAATTGCAATTTTTTCTGTAATAGCATTATTTTTTAGAGCAATTAATTTTTTTTTTAAGTTAGTCATAAGTATATTTTTAGTGCGTAATTATAGTTACGACTGCTCCTTGTTGGTTTGTTATTACTTGAAGAGAACCTGATGTATAAGATAAATTGCCATTCTGTTGGAGAGCTGGTTTAACAGATGAAATAGCATCTTCTACAAATTGAGGGGCGACTCCACGTCCAAAATCTCCATGTGTTCCCGATTGGTAAATTTCTGGTAATCCACCCGTCGTACCACCAGATGAATGCCTTCGCAGACCTGGCTGCATTCTGTTTACAGCATGCTCACTATACAATCGTTTACCAACTTGAGCATAATCTTGTCCATTTACATTAACTTTTTGTATTTACTCCATGACCCCCCAAGGAATTTTATTTCCTCCCTTTGCAGCATGTGTAAAGCAGGTTTAACAGTGTATCGTAGTGTAATTTAACCGATTAGTGTCTTTATTTACTCAAGAGATTTGAATTCTGGCAGCTTCCTTAATTCTATTAACAACAAAATAAACCAGTCTATTTCAGCTCTAATTTTATCACCATGATTTATATTAGGCTTATTTTTAACCACCCAATTTCTGAGATGAGGAATTGACATAAGCCTTGCTAAATCGTATCGATTTAATTTTGACCGTTCATCTTGGACAGATATAAAAATTTCTGCATGGTACTCTGGTGGACCACATAGAAATTCAACTATTCCTTTTCCGAAATTAAAACTTATACGAGTTACATACTCATCAATTTTAGTATTTCTATTTGAAATATTAAATTCAGCAGATAATTTAATCTGAGCTTGGTTAATAAAGTCAATAAACTTATTTTGTGTTGCTTTGCTCATTTTGGCTTAAGTCCTTTATTTTTAAGGAGATTACGCTCAGCACCTAAGAAACTTTGACCAACTGTTCTATCTGGCCGCAAGGGTGTTGGATCTGGGCTACTATTTAGTCGATGCTTTGATGCATCACGAATTTCATAACCTTCATGTATTTTCTTTCTTAGAACAGATGAATTTTGTTTCCAATTAGCTTTGGGACTACCCAAGTCTGGTAGCTCGTCTAAGATTGTTTGATTCTGAGGCACATTTTTTAAATCATCAACTTTGCCTATGTGGATGACTTTGTCCCCACTCCTTGCAACATCAACCCCCTTAGGCACCGTAACAACACTGCTTCTACCCAAATAAGCCGATGCCCCCATTGTAGAAGTAATTGCAGTAAAAATATACTCAGGGCTTGTGACCGCATCAGTAATGTAACCCAGGCTTTTCTCTTCATCGGCATACAGTGCCGCAGAGCCAATGTCAAAACTCCACTGAGGTGATAATAAGAATAACCCCCGGGTTGATAATGAACCGGCTTTATACGCTTCAAACTCTTTTGGCTCAAAAATTAATACCGGACGATTGCCCTGACTTTTATTAACAACCGTATAACTGACCACCTCGTTGTCTTCGTTATAATTAATGACCACGGATGATTCGGGTAATTCGGGGACTTCTTTAATAAACTCATTACGTACCCCGGCCACAATGTTGGCTAATTATTGATGCAGCTGGTTTTTCAGCTGCTGATTGAGTTGTTGATTTGCAAGACTTAGATTATTGGTACTTGAAGGTACCAGCTTTTCCGTTAATGCCTGACTGGCCCCGCCACCATGGCATCGGTTTTAAAATCACTGCCGGTGGTCTCTGTGCCATCAATCCGTCGGCAATGGTATACAGGGCCTTAAGTATTAGTGTACTGGGATTTATGCCTTGCAGGGACTGACCTGGGCAGCCATTGGTCGATTTGACTGCTGCCCAGTTGAACTAAGCCAGAATTCAAATTGTGGGTGGCCTTAATTGTCCCCCTTGCTACCCAATACATGTTTGTACGAAATTTAAATTATGGGTGTCTATATCTGCTGTAATATATGTCTTGTATTGATTTATTCCAAAAATACACTTGAACTTATTAGGATCCATTACCCTTTAGTGGCAGCAGTAGATCACGTTTTTTCAACAGAGGTAAGATTAACTTCAGTCGTTACTTCATCCATTGAAATGAGCGTCAATGACTCTTGAGACAAAGATGCTTCTGCGACGACGTCACATTTGCCTTCAGCAACTTCTTTCAAGTCGGAAGCACGAACTACAACAGCACCAAGTTCGTAAACTGCTGCCAGAAACCTGTCATTGCATAGAACATAATGCAGAGTGCAACCTAGCTCCAATCGCTTGGCCACTGTGCCACTTTCCAAATTCAAAAAATGCACGCAGTTGTTCATCCCGATTGCGAGCAGTTCCCTACAATGAATTGGACAGAGGATTGGGCCGCCACGTTGATCGTCGAGAACCACGCCGATGCGATACTTATCGGTTGAAAATGGCTTCCTAACCTCAATCCCGAAAAAAGCCATATAGTCCGACGCATCTTCTCCGAGCATGATGCCCGGCGTGCCGGACTTCGTGACGAAGGTATCAAGGTCACTATAATCTCGAAACTCTCGTTCAGAAACAATCTGAAATGAACCGCAAACGTATTTCATATTCAATTTTCCAAATGCCGATAACGACTGCCAACACCTTTGAGCTTGAAGCTTTGCAGGGTATTTTTGTCCCAAATGCTTTCGACTTTTACCCCACCATTCGGCCCCATCAGCAATGATTCACGGATCGCCTCACCGTTACGCCCTTTCCCAGAGATATTCGTCGCATCATTCAAAACACCTTGGAAGTGATTCGTCATCAGTTTCCGATTGGCAGCAGTATCCGGTAAGCCGATCCGCTCCATTTGACGGAGCATGTCAGTCGAGCGTTCGATGTTATGGGCACGGCCCGTTGCTTTACCGAAGAGGTATTCAAGCTTTCGCCCAATCACTGCTTCCTTTGCAACATCAACCCCCTGATGCATCGTAACAACACTGCCCCCAGGCACTTTCCCTGAGTTCTTAAGCACAGACTTTCCAGTCACACCCAGTCCAGAGCCTTCAAGCGCTACTTCTCCCGCAACAAGACCCAGCTCGTTAACACATAAAACGGGATTAAGCAGACAGCTGTCCATGGCAGTCAAGGCATAGGGTGCTACGGCATAGGCCGCAAGACTCGCAGCTAATACTTTGGCAACGGTGGCACCGGCGCTGTTATTACGAGCATTTACTTCCTGTGGTGTTAAACCTGAACCACTGTAGAGCTGAGCATTAGCAAAAGTCTGAGGATTATTGTATACCACATCCCAATTAATATCAGGGGTTTTATAATCCTCGGGTGTTACATTAATAAAATTGTGCCCCAGATAGCTGATGGCCAGTTCATCTTGTCGGTAGCCATCGTCAATAGCCGTCTGCTCATCTGCAACACGTGTCATGGTACGGATAAGACGTGCTTCTGCCTGAGCCTCAGTAAGAATGACACCTCTTTGTTTTGCAAAGCGTTGAAAGCCTTCTGCCTGTGCTTTTATTTCATCCACTTCTCTTTGATGCAACTGGCGATTAAAGGTATCGGCAGTCCCGGCAATGTTCATGCCTACCTGAGCTTTTTCACCGGTCAGTTGCGCCGTAACCCCGCCCACAATGGTGGCTAATTGTTGATGCAACTGG
>JADGDG010000012.1 GCA_016744995.1 Gammaproteobacteria bacterium | reverse complement strand
GTCAGAAGCTCTGGGTTATCCAATGAACTACACTCATCCGGCTGAAATTATGGATGAAATTGCTCGCCTCACACCGACATTCAGCGGTGTTAATTATAAACTTCTGGAAGACAAGGGTTCTATCCAGTGGCCGTGTAATGAATCAGCACCGGCAGGTACTCCTATTATGCATATTGATGATTTTGTCGGTATGAAGGGTCACTTTGCTATTACTGAATATATCGCCACAGAAGAGCGTGTTAATCGTCATTTTCCTTTATTGTTAACCACTGGACGTATACTTAGTCAGTATAATGTCGGCGCACAAACACGGCGCACAGAAAATATTCACTGGCATCAGGAAGATGTGCTGGAAATTCATCCCCATGATGCAGAAGATCTGGGTATTTATGATAATGATTTTGTGAGCATTAAGAGCCGCACGGGAGAAACTGTTCTGCATGCTCTGATAAGCAAACGAATGCAGCCGGGTGTTGTTTATACTACTTTCCATCATCCCTTAAGTGGTGCTAATGTCGTAACCACTGATAATTCTGACTGGGCGACCAATTGTCCTGAGTACAAAGTCACTGCGGTTAAAGTGACTCAGGTCAGTGAGGCATCTGTCTGGCAGAATTCAAGTCAGTTATTTAATGATCAACAACTTGAATATTTACAGCAGGCATCAGTAAAAAAATCTGATGCAATGAAAGAAGGTGATTCATAATGTCATTTAAAGTGCTCAAAAAAGCCACTGAAGAGGATTCAATTTTATCTTCTAATGATGTTTATAATAAGGCTTCTGACTGTTATGAAGTCTATGAAGTGGATAAATGGCAGCAGGGAATATTTGCAGCAGAGCATGATAAAGTGGCACTGGAAACACCTGTTGCACTGGTCTATAACGGCATTTCTCATGTGGTGATGATGGCAACACCCAATAATCTTGAGCAGCTGGCTCTGGGATTTAGTTTGAGTGAAGGTATTATTGACTCTGTTGAACAATTTTATGCTGTAGACACGATGATAACGGCAGATGGTATTGAACTTAATATTGATATCAGTACCGAGAAATTTGTTAAACTCAAGCATTGGCGGCGTAATCAAACTGGACGTACAGGCTGTGGTCTCTGTGGGGCTGAGTCATTGCAGCAGGCAATCCGACCTGTACCAGCAGTGCCTTATGTTGAACATCTGGACGGCAAACTATTACAAACGGCCATTTTATCACTCAATGAACAACAGCTTTTACAGCAGCAGACAGGGGCTAGTCATTGTGCGGCCTGGTATGATCTGCAGGGAAAAATGCAATGGCTTAGTGAGGATGTGGGGCGGCATAATGCACTAGATAAACTTATCGGCACTCTTTATCAGCAGCAAATAAATTTAGCTGAAGGTATTGTGCTGGTTTCTTCCCGGGCAAGTTATGAAATGGTGACTAAATCCTGTCAGGTGGGGATTTCTCGGCTGGCCGCAGTTTCAGCTCCAACTTCACTGGCGCTTAATCTGGCAAAAAACTCGGGTTTAAGATTGATTGGCTTTGCCCGTCCCGGACGCTTTACGGTTTATAATTAAGGCTAATGTTTATCTTAGACTTTCTTATAGTTGAACGGCAGGATTAGCAGAGTGAGTGTTATATCAATTATCAAATTGAGGTTTTAAATGAATAGTGCGCAGGATGTACAAGCCCCGGATGTTTTAATAAAAATGGCTAATCAGATTGCCTGTAATATTGCACCGGGAAAAACTCAGAAAGAGGCGGCTGATGCTATGGCTGAACACCTGGTTCGTTTCTGGGCCAGATCAATGAAAAAACAAATTATTGATTGTCTGGAAATAAAAAATAATCAATTAACTCCTGTTTCTGTGGAAGCAATTAAATTGCTGAAAAAAACACAGAAATAAACAAGGAATTAAATACAGACACGGCAAGGATAGAAAATTATCGGAGCTTATGTAAAAAAGATATTTTAAGCATGCTTGTTTGCTTGATTATAAGTTAATCTGATCCTCCGTGTAGAGCTCAATGTTAGCATTTTTTATACTATAACCCGCTGTACCAATATCCGTTTTTTTACCTTCAAGTTGTATCTGACCAGAAACCCAGACAGGTTCAAATGAATCTTCGAGCTTTATACCTTTATCTGAAGCAGTCTTTACCAATACAGTTTGGTTAACTGGCGGTGCTGGTACATGAATGCAAGCCCCAAAATAAGGTACTAATAAAAATTCAGTAATGTTGCCACTGTGATAGCTGAGAGGTGCAATAAATCCAGATATCTTGATCCATTTGTTGTGTATTGCTTTATTTAAAGGTGCATTGTCCAGTTCGCTATAAATTTTTGAATAGAGCTCACCCAGCTCAGGACTATCCTCCTCTAAGCTGTCAATCTGTTTCTGATATTTAGCTAGTATAGCCTCTTCACTATGAGATGCCGCGATTAAATTATCCCAGTCAATGGTGGTAAGGCTTTCCACTTGTGGTGTTTCTTTTGGAGAAGTTTCACTGGCGGTATCTTGATTGCTATTCTCACAGGCAACCAGTGTAAATAATAACAATAAGAGGTAGATTATTTTTAAATTCATGACTTATATTTTTACCATCAGGCCATCTTGTAGTGAACGTTTATAAGCAATAAATCCAGGAATCAAGCTTAATAGTATGCTCAGTAATACTGCTATAAGAAATATTAAGAGCTGCTGTGTATCAGGTGGATTAACTACCAGATGTATGCCGTAATTATTTGCAATAAAAGACTGCACAGTCGTTAGTATGGCATATAATAACATGATCCCCAGTAAACATCCGGTAACAACGACAAACATGCTTTCCAGCATAAAGAGAATGATGACATGGTAAGCGTGTGCACCGACTGCTCTGAGTACTGCCATTTCACGGCGACGTTCATTTAATGTGGTTAATAAAGTGGTCAGTAAGCCCATTAAACCCGTCATTAAAACCAGCGCAGAAACTACCATCAATATTTGTTCAAACTGACCTATGGTTTGCCATAAATAGGCCAGAGTTGAGCCGGGGATGATTGCTGATAAAGGCTCATTAGCATATTGGTTGATTTGTCGCTGTAGCCGGAAAATAGTCATTTTATTTTCTACCCCAAGCATAAAAGCGGTGATGCTTTTAGGCTCCAGGCCCATTTTAGCAGCTGTTTCAGCAGAGATTTTAATCGGCGAGCGGGTGCCGGATTGCCAGTCGATATGAATGGCTTCTATACCTTGTAAAGAAACGAGCACTGTGCGGTCAACCGGGGTATTGGTTTTGTTTAAAATTCCAACAATACGAAAAGGTTTATCATCATGCTGAGCCTGTTTGAGTGCAGCAAGGCCATGACTGAGAATAATTTCATCACCTAATTTATAGTGAAGTGCCTGGGCAACATCATAGCCAATAACTGCATCGTAGACAGTTATAAAAGGAAAGCCTTGCTGAAACTGTAAGCTTTGTTCATTGGCATAGTGATAGTAACGGAAATAATCACTATTAGTGCCCATGACACGAAAACCACGATGGGAATCACCTAAGGAGAGAGGTACAGCCCATTTGACATTTTTCTGGGCTTTGATGTGTTGATAGGCTTTATATGAAACATTATTGGTTGCACTGCCAATATGAAAAATACTATACAATAACAAGTTAACAGGACTACTCCGTGCACCAACAATTAAGTCTGTTTGTGAAATGGTATTGATAAAGGTATTTTTTGCTTGTTTGCGTATATTGTCCACGCCTAATAATAATAAGATACTCATTGCAATTGAAAATATAGCCAGTGATAAACTGATTTTTCGATTCCAGGCACTTTTTATTGCAATAGTTAATAATTTCATAGGATATTATGCTGCAGCCAGGTCAGAATTTATTCTATTAATTTCTGATAATTCAATTTTGTGTGGAAAATATTGTGCCATATATGAATCATGGCTGACAAACACCACCGTGCTGCCCTGTTTGTCTGCCTCTAAAAATAATAGATCTAAGAAACGTTTGCGGTTATTGGAATCCAGAGCAGAGGTGGGCTCATCAGCAATAATTATTTTAGGTTGTCCTATTAATGCACGTGCCATTGCAACTCGCTGCTGCTGGCCTGTACTAAGCGTATTGACTGCTTTGTTAAAGAGTTTTTCAGGAATATCCAATTCATTTAATAAACGTTTTGCCATTTGACTGGTGTTTCCAGCCAAATGCTTTCGTTGTTTAGAAAACCAGCAGGGTAGTTGTACATTTTCCAACAAAGATAAGTAAGGCAATAAATTAAATTGCTGAAAAATTACCCCCAGCTCATCGACTCGAAACTGATCTCGTTGAATAACTGACATCTTTTGCAACGATTTATCCAGTATCTTCACATCCCCTGTGTAAGCTTGGTTAATGCCTGTGATAATATTGAGTAATGTGGTTTTTCCACTACCGCTGCTGCCCTGAATAAAAAGGTGTTCGCCTTCATACACCTGCAAATTCTCAATATTTAAAATATCCTTATCCTGCGTTGAATAACGAAAGCGTATATTACTTAAATGGATGACTTGCTTGTTCATAAAAAATTACTGATTAAATTCAATGAGAGTATCTGCCTGAGTTAGTGTTTTAGCTGATTGTTTTTTTTCATTGACCCACTGTACCTGCAGGGTTTCAATGTTAGGAAAATTTTTAAATAAACCTTTAGTATTAATGCTTTTCAAGTGCTGAGATTGTTGACAATGGTATGAGTAAGATACAGTTATGTCTGTATGCTCTTCATGCTCTTCATGCTCTTCATGTTCTTCATGTTCTTCATGTTCTTCATGTTCTTCATGTTCCTCATGTTCTTTATGCTCCCCGGACTTAAAAGGGTTTTCAATCTGAACCTGTTTTAATGCGCATCCGGCTTGTGCTGGAACGATATATAAACTCTCCGCTTGCTTCAGTAAGGACAGACTGTTAGTCAGCTGCTGTTGTTGTGCTTCGGTTTTTGGTTGATGCTCAAATCCTAGAATATTGTTAGCAGGGCTGTGCAGTTCAATTACAAGTTGTTGTTTTGACATAACAATATCTAATAATGCTATACCGTGTTGATGTGCTGACTCGGCATAAGAAAAACTGGATGCCATTGCCAATGACAAAAAACAGACTGATTTATACATGATTTAACCTCAGGTTAGTGTAAGGGATTAGTGTAACTTCTGGCAACTACTGCATACCCCATGCAGTTCTAATTGCTGGTGCTGTAATTTAAAACCTGTAGCAGCAATATTGGCCTCTAATTCAGAGGTCAGTAATGTTCCAATGCCTATTTCTTCAACCTGATGGCAAGTATCGCAAATTAATAATTGCGGTGTTTCATGCGCGTGATGGCATGTGATATGTGAACAGACTATATACTGGCTGCTGCTGGCTAATTTATGTACTAACTGGGCATGGATTAAAAAATCCAGCATCCGATAGACCGATACGGCAGAAATACTTTGATTATATTGAGTTTTGTAGTCAGCCATAATGTCATATGCTGATAGTGGTTTATTCTCATGTAACATCAATTGAAGCACGTTGCTGCGTTTGCTTGTGAAGCGTAAATCATGCTTCAGGCACTGTTTCTGAGCAGCCTGTAAAATTTCTTGTTTATTTTTATTTAAAGTGTGTTTCATGTATTTTTTAATCAGATAATTAATTTATGGATGAAATGTTATAACATTACATTTGTGTTCGCAAGAAAAAAATGTCTTTTTAAGAATATATGGTAATACTTATGATGGAATCTATTAATTGCACTCGCAATTAAATATAAATTGTTCACCTAATTCTTCTGGTTTTGAAAAAGTATCTAAAATCGACAAGAACCAGAGGAAAGCATACTATTCATTTAAACAGCAGTTATGTAGCACACTGATGTTACATTATTGAAGGCTGTTAAAAAATTTCTTGACATAAATTTTAAATAAACTATTATAGTTTTACTGACGTAATGACGTCATTACGTCACCTTTAAAATAACTTATGAGGATTATACAATGGCTAATAAAAAAGCTAAGAAGATTAAAAAAGAAATTAAATCAAGAAATGCTAAAATTTCTAAACAAGCAAAGAAGATTAAAAAATTAAAGAAATCGATGAAAAAGTAATAATAAATTGGCTTTAGGTCATAACGAACTATCGTTAATTTATTTGAAAATACTCAAATTATCATAGTATCTTTGGCCAATTATTGCTTAAAACAATGGGCATAAATTTTTATTTAGGCCCATTTGTTCTTGCAATGATCAGTATTAATGCTTATTCTTGCCACCGAATATAAATTTTCTACTTTTGAAGGTATTATCAGGTGAAAAAAAAACTAAGCAAAAAAAAGGTAGATGCTCAGAAGTCCACAATAAATTCTGAAACAAGAAATTCTGAAACAAGCCAAAAAAATGAAGTCAGCAGCACTCAAATCTCAGCTCCTGGCGAGAACAAAAAAAAGGCTAAAAGTAGTAATAATACCAAAAAAAGCACCTCGTTACGCCTGGACAAACAAACTCTTAAAGCATTAAAAATAAAAGCAATTGAGAATGAAACCAGTATTCAAAAGCTCATTGAATCTCTAATCATTGATTTTTTAAATAAAAGCTCTAAGTAAGCTCTCTTATTATTTGGTTTCATCATTATAGATATATCTCTCAGCTTTCTTCGCTTTTATCTGAGCCACTGAAACCAGAACAAGCCCATCGATACAATCACTAAAATCTGGATCAATATTAAATGCAATAAATTGACTGCCATTTTTACCATTGGTGTTGTCGCATAACTCTGAATATTGTTTATACAGCGTCGGCACTTTAACATTCAGGGCATCAAGAAAATAATTTAGCTTTTTAAAATTTGACTTATAATCTCCTGCAAACAAATCACTGTATTTGTTACTGACAGAATAAGGAGTTTTGGCCTGTGCTAAGTTCTGAAGTGAGCCAAACTGTTGAACATAAAATGATATCAATAATTGTTTTGCTTCTTCCGGGTAGGCATTGCTTAAACTGACGGGGCCGAACATATATTTGATTTCTGGTCTTGTCCGTAGATAGGCTCCTATGCCAAACCATAAATAGTCCAGGCTTCTTCGCCCCCAATATCTTGGCTGGACAAAGCTTCTACCGAGTTCAATCGCATATGGCAGGTAGCTTGCCATTTCTGGTTTTAAGTCAAATAAAGTACTGCTATATAAGCCATTGATATCTTTTTTTTCAATAATATTGAGACATTCACCTAATCTGTAAGCACCAACTATTTCTAAATCATTTTCATCCCATAAAATGATGTGTTTATAATAATGATCAAACTCATCCAGATCTTTACTATAACCCGTGCCTTCTTCAACAGAGCGAAATGCAAGTTCCCTTAATCGTCCTATTTCATGCATAACAGGAGAATCATTGTCATAATCATATAGAAATATTTTTTTTCCATCGTTTGTTTTACCCAATACTTCTGCCTGGTAAAGTGTTTTTTTCAATTCCTGACGGTTAATAGGATGGGCAATGGTCTCTATGGTTTCAAAAAGTGATTGTTGTGTGTTTCTGTCTTTTTTCCCTAATCGATATAAATGTTTACGAAAACGTTTCACTAATTCAATTTTATTGAGTTTAAGTTTTTCAGTGCTTTTACAGGAAATAGGCTTGCCTACATGGAATGCAATTTCATCGTTTTCTTTATTAAACATTTCATGTGTTAATAACATGGTGCCAAATGGCTTATAGACTGTTGACAAGCCATAGAAAAGAGCTGAATTCTTAGCTTTAATCAAAACTGGCAGTATTGGTGCATTCATTTTTTTTGCGAGCTTTAAAAATCCTTTTTTCCATTTGCCATCCTTAACACCTTTAGGGGTAATTCTGGATACTTCTCCTGCAGGAAAAATAATTAAAGCTTCTTCTTTAGCCAGGCTGGTCAGCATGGATTTATAGTTATTTTTATGAAGCCTTAGTTGTGAGTCATCCTGGGACATATTATCGATGGGCAAAAATAGTGATTTAAGTGGTTCAATTTGGTTTAAGACATCATTTGCTACAATGCGGACATCATTTCTGATGCTTGATATTAATTTTAATAATGCCAAACCATCTAGTGAACCAATTGGATGATTGGCAATAATAATCAATCGACCTTCTGAAGGGATCCGATTTATAGAATGATTACTGACGCGATAGGAAAAGTTGAAATGTTCTAGTACCTTATCAAGAAATGAAAAACCACGTAAATGCTGGTTGCTTTCAATAAATAAATTAATTTCATCTTCATGGGTTATTGTTCTTAACATCTTGTATAAAATGCTAACCCCGGTTTTATCTTTGATTGCCGGGAATTTTTCATTAACTGTCTTTTCTATATCGATCATAATATCAACCTTCTTTTTGGTTGATCATCCTCTATCTTTTTTACAATAGAATTTCAGTTTAGTGACATTTTTATGAATTATTAGCCCTTAAAGCTGGAAAATATTAAGGTGTTTGTTTAAAACGAGGTGAGTCATTTTTATTAAAGCATTTTAAGGAAGAATTTCCTCAGGAAATGATTTATGTACTGGGCCGTGGTGAATATTCAGAGTTTGGTTCTCTTAATTGTTTTTGAAGGTAATTCTCCAAATAACTTTGAATAGTCTGCTGCAAATTGTCCCATATGCCAGAAACCTGTAGTAGCAATAATTTCAGTTATCGTTACATCAGAGTTTTTTTCATTCCACAACAGGCGATGGACCTTATATAATTTTTTACCCAAAATATAAGACTTAGGTGTCAGTCCAATGGCATTTTTAAATATTTTTTGAATGGTTCGATCTGAAACATGGGTTAATAGACACAGTTCCTGCATACGTATTTTATCGTCTATGTGATCATCAATATATTTAGTCACTTGTTTTAGTAATTTAAAATGTTTTTGATTGATGTTCTGAGAGTCTAAATTAGTCTCAATTAGAACATTAAAGAGGGTGAGTATGATCTGTTTTTCAGCTGTTTTAATGAACGATAAACGATATTCAGAGTGTTCAGTATCTTTTAGGGCTTGTCCAAGTTCAAAGAGTAATACTCTCAATTCATCTAAGTATTCATTGGGGATGTTTTTAACCATTTCGCATGGCCTGAGAAAGTGAGAAATTTTATTAATGCTATTGTCTTCAAAAAGTTTCACCAGTTCACTTTCAGGAAAACTAAAGGTCATTACCTTAAATCCAATTTTGGAGAAAGCATCATTTTCACCATGCACTGGAAAAATCAATAAATCATTCTGCTTGACACTGTGCCCAAACCAGCTAAATTCAGAACAATCTGCATAAGGCAACGCAAACGTTCTCATGCCTGCTGGTGTGGCTCCCTTATGTTCAACACCACAACCAAAATGCACATGGGACAAAAGTATTAAATCGGTTTTTGCCTGAAATATGCTGGATTTGAATTGCTCAGAATTCAGTTGACTAAAATCAATACTCCAAAGGCTGGCAAGAGAAGAAAGTTCTTCAAAACTATCAAATGTCTGATTAAGTAATATCATTGCGTTCTGTTCTAGTATCAATAATTTATGGTTATTTTCGGAATTTTGATGACAATGTTTTTTCGTTTATACCATACTATTAACCTTAGTTACTAATAAATAGTTGTCAAAGTTTTGTGTTGCATACATTATTGAGGGATAAGTTATGACCCGCTTATATACTAAACATGTACTCTTGTTGATTATATTAGTCTTTGGTTCAAAGGTGTATTCAGCTGGATTTTATCTTTCAGAAATAGGCACACCAAACAGCCTGGGTACAGCAAGTGTAGCCAATGTCACCAATACTTCCAGTGCGGATGCAGCATGGACCAATCCAGCAGGTATGACTGAACTTGATGATGATCTTATATCAGCTGGTATACAGATTTTATTTCCTAAAATCAAATTTGATTCAGATATTGCTCAAGCAGGTGGTAGTGATGGGGGAAATGCCGGTGAAATAACACCTATACCCTCTTTTTTTATAACAAAAAAACTGACAGATAAAATCCATTTTGGTTTTTCTTCTGTGGGTGTTCTAGGTGGAGGGATGGATTATGGTAATGATTTTGTCGGTCGATATGCTGTCACTGAGGTAAGTCTGGAAGGTTTGGCCCTGTCACCTTCTTTGGGGTATAAGGTTAATGAGGAACTGTCTATTGGTGCAGGTATATCCATAGTCTATACAAAATTTCATCAAGAAATTGCGCTGCCAACGCCGAATCCATCATCTGATGGTAAAGTAATTTTTGATGAACTGGATGACTGGGGAATTCAGCCTTTTATTGGACTAACTTATCAACTAAATGAAAAAACATCGTTAGGCATTGTTTATCGAGCTGAATTTGATACAGATCTGGAAGGTGACATTAAATTTAAAAATATCTCTCTGCCAGCAGCAACCCAAAAGAAGATGGAACTGGATTGGACTAATCCTCAATTGTTAGAAGTTGGTTTGAAATACCAAATTGATGATGAACACACTTTCTATGCAAATGTTGACTGGGAAGATTGGTCAGAATTTAGTAAAAACAACATTAGTGTGATTAATGGTATTGTTACGACATTAGATAGGAATTTCAAAGATACCTGGCATATTGGTTTTGCATTGCAAAAAAAATCACTCCTGAGTCCGAAATGACGGCAGGATTTTCTTATGATAGTTCACCAGTTGACGATAAGGATCGTACCTTAGATTTACCTTTTGATGAAATAATTAAATTATCTGTTGCTTATGCCTGGAAGGGTAAAAAAAATCTGGATTTTGCCATTGGTTCAACTTTCATGTATGCCGGGGATGAAAAAGTTGATCAAATGACTGCAGGCGGGCGTGTGAAAGGTGAGTTTGATAAGAACTATATTATATTTCTTGGTACAACGGTACGTTATACCTTTTAACATATCATTGTATGTTTATGATAGAAAACAATAGCAAAATTGACAATCTAAGTAAGGAGCTTCAATGAAACAACAATTATTAATTCTTATGCTGCTCGTTCTCATTCCTGTTTTTGGGACTGCTGCTGAAACAGCAAATCGACCGAATATTTTATTAATTGCGGTGGATGATATGGGCTACTCGGATATCACTCCCTTTGGTGGTGAGATAAAGACTCCAAGTATCAATACACTTGCTAATGAAGGCGTAAAGTTTACCAATTTTTATGTGGGACCGAGCTGCTCCGTTACTCGATCCATGCTGTTTTCTGGAAATGATAACCATGTTGCCGGCCTCGGTAACATGAATGAATTACTTACTCCAAATCAAGTTGGGCAACCTGGATATGAAGGCTTCCTGAACGATCGGGTGGTATCGATAGCTTCACTTTTAAAGACTGCTGGTTATCATACTTACATGGCAGGTAAATGGCACCTCGGTGAAGCGCCCGAACAGGATCCTTCTAAACGTGGTTTTGAGAAAGTCTATACTATGCTTCAGGGTGGGACAAGTCACTTTGATGATGAATGGATGATGTATGCTAATTATACGCCCACTTACCGAGAAGACGGTGTGCGGATCCATGTTCCTCAGGGTTTTTACTCTACAGAATTTTACGCTGATCAGATCGTCAAATATATGGATGCGCAAAAAGATGACAAACCTTTCTTTGCCTATCTTTCTTTTACGGCACCTCATGACCCTTTGCATGTGCCGGATGAATGGCTTGATCTCTATAAAGGACAATATAATGATGGTTATAATGTCTTGCGTGAAAAACGTCTTGCTCAGATGAAGAAACTTGGAATTATTCCTGATGGAACCGTTCCTGGACAATGGATGAAGCAGGTTCCACAGTGGGAAAAACTCACTACTGAGCAGAAAAAGATGGAAATACGTCGTATGGAAATCTATTCTGCGATGATCGAGAATATTGATCATCATATTGGACGTGTTCTCCAGTATCTGGAAAGCTCAGGAAAGAAAAAGAATACTCTTGTCGTATTCTTTTCGGATAACGGTGCCAATGGCTTTGAGATGGATAGTTATCCAGACACCGATAAAGACTGGATGGAACACAATTCTGATAACCGATTCTCTAACTGGGGCAAACGCGGGTCTCGAATTGCACAGGGTCCTGGCTGGGCACAAGCCAGTTCAACGCCTTTTTATCTCTACAAGAACTTCCTTGCTGAAGGCGGGATCCGCTCGCCGCTGATCATCAGCGGACCTGGTGTTACCCATCAGGGTGAGACTGTGAATGGCGTAGCGCATGTGATGGATTTAGCACCCACTTTTCTTGAACTTGCAGGAATAACTTACCCAGCTAACTATAACGGAAAGCCAGTTGTGCAACCTCGCGGCAAGTCGATGATTCCGATTTTATCAAAAAACAGTGCAGTGGTTCACCAACCAGATGAGGCGATTGGTTGGGAGTATAATAACTTCAAGGCGATTCGGATTGGCACCCACAAAGGGACCTGGATCAGTAAACCTTTTGGTTCGAGTGAATGGCAGATCTTTGATTTGAGTGTTGACCCGGGTGAAAGTAAGGATTTATCTTCCCAGAACCCAAAGCTTAGACAGCGTCTTATTGATGCCTGGGATGACTATGCCAGCTCGGTAGGGGTTATCCCTCCTGAAGGTGGTCTCTTTGGTAATGAGTAGATTTGGAAGAAATTGAGTGTGTACATAATGAAATGACTGCTTTCGGAGGCTATGCATCTAATAGGTACAGGTTAAAGTAAAACTAAATATAGTTGTTTAGTAAGGAAAACACATTAATTGGTGCATTTGAAAAAAATGATTTATATGTCTGTGATAGCATAATTTGGAAATTATAATTAAAAACTGAGAAAGAAAATGAAAAAAATAATACTGAGTTTATTAGTTTCAGGTGCATTATTAACAGGTTGTGCATCTAACAAAATAACGGAGGAAAATTATTCTGGATTTCTAAATGATTATTCTAACCTCAAGCCAGATAAACAAGATCCAGGACGATTAGGTTATCTTGAACCTAATGTTGATTGGCAACAATATAATAGTATTATGATTGATAAAGTCGTTGTTATTACCCCAGATGGGCAGCAGAAAACTGATTCTAAACTTCTTGTTGCAATTGCTGATAAATATCAGGAACTTTTAAAACAAAAGTTGTCGAAAAACTTTAATCTTGTTGATAATGCCGGTGCAGGTACTATTCGTTTTCAAGCGGCAATTACTAGTGTTTTTACCAGCTACGATGATATGAAAGGTTACCAGTACATTCCTGTTGCTGCGGTCTTTACTGGTGCTAAAAGAGCTTCAGGAGCTGAACAGCAGCGTATTCGAGTGATGACTGAGGTTAAGCTGCTTGATTCTGTTGATGGTCAATTGTTAGGGCAAACTGTCGATTTAAAATCAGGTAAAAATAAACAAGATAAAAATTCAGGTATTTTATTAGCTGATGTGGTTCCAATCCTGGAACTATGGGCTCAAAGTGCCTCTGATATTTTGCTGCGCTTGAAAACAAAATTTAAATAATTAACATTCATATTTTTCAGGCTAAGTTTTTTACCCTGCGTTTTTTGGTGTTTCAATATGACAATTGTAGGAAAAAATGACTGACTTAGCCTTTAGTGCAACATCGTGATGCTCCAAAAGGATTTCCTAATCATTACAATCCTGCAGAACGTATTGCATACTCTGAATAACCGAACTCACCACCTTCCATATAGTGCCATTTTTTTATGCCTGTAATGTTTAATAGTTCATATAAACCATTAATTTGTCGCCCAGAAGCATCATAAATCAATAAGGTTTTTTCCTCATGTTTAATTTTATTTAAAAATGCAATTAATTTCTCTCTTTCATCAAGAGTAATGTTTTTTTCTTTATGAAACATAAATAATTTAAGTATTATTTTTTCACTTTTATTTCTCATATCAAGTATGGCGTAATCTTCTGCTGAATGTTCAGCCAGATATTGTTCAAAATTAACTGGCTTTAGTGTATGTTCTTTGATTTTATCTATTTCTATGAGTGGATTTGTTTCTGAAACCGCTTTACCATCTTTTAATACAAACTCATTATGGGCGTAAGCAATGGCATTAATACCAGAGTCATAAGTGTACACCTTTTTATCGATATGCTTATTTTTAAACAACAGGAGCATTTTTTTTGATGCTTCATAGCTTTTTGAACAGGAAATTCCATTACAGTAGACAGCAAGTGGTTTTGTGCTTTGTTTAACAAAGTTTAATATTTCCTGCTCAAATGTTTTACTTTTAATATAGATGTTTGTTGCTGATTTAACATGAAGTGCTTTAAAAGAAGTTTCTGAACGAACATCAATGACATCGTAATAAGCAGTCTTTAAACCTTTGGAAAGTTCTTGAGTATCAATATAGTTCAGTTGAGGATAAAATTTTCTTTTAGGGAATTGCTTATTATCATCATTAGCGACAACGATTGTTCCATATGAGAGAAAAAAAGCAGACAAAAAAACGATTATCATTTTGTGCATGTTATAACTCCTGATTAAATAAGCTCTTGAACGAGTCAAATGTAATAATCACAGAGAAAAACAGATGATGATTGTAATCTTTCAGGCAACCCCACTTTCTTAGGTTTTAAATAGAACCCTTAGAATGGTAGCTTTGCGAACCTGCTCTTTCGATGCAGGCAGCCATTTTCTGTAATTACATATAGTTATTGTCAAGTATAGTATCTAATAATGTTTAATCAAGTTTAAATGTGAAAAATATTAAATTAATTGATGAAATATTGTAAAAATATTGCAATACGTTAGTTAAGATCTATTTTTTAAACTTATTTTTAAGCTCAATGTCCTGGGTAAGAGCTGTTTGTGAAAAAAATTTTTCTAAAAAATGTGAACTGCTCTACAATTTTTTTTGTTTAAGCCGTATTTTTTGAGGTAGACTTTTGTATTTTAAAAGCTGAATGCCAATATCTTTACTATAATAGCAATAATCATCAGTCTATTGTCTCAATAAGGGCTTTGGATTAATTTTTTATGTTTCTTTATTTCAGGTGTCCAATTTAATGACTATATCAAAAATTATTTCTTTTTTACTATGCTTGTTTATAACAACATCTTCTGTCTATGCAGGAGATGAGGGTTTTCCTGGTAGAAAAAAATACCCTGACATCCCTTATGTTTCCCTAAGTGATTTTTATAATGGCTATATTAATAACAAGTATGTTGTTGTTGATGCCAGAAGTGCTTTTGAATATAACGTAATACAAGTAAAAGGTGCTATTAATTTGCCAGTTAATTCTGATGATTTTTTTGCTGAAATTAATGCACTTGCTCACAAAACAGATAATACAATCGTTTTCTACTGCAATGGCCGACGTTGTATGAAGTCATTTAAAGCAGCAGTAAAGTCTAAGTTATCAAATGTACTTGTTTTTGATGCAGGTGTTTTTGAATGGGCAAAGCAATATCCTGATGAATCAGTATTTATGGGAGAATCACCACTCTCTCAGGATAAATTAATTTCCAGCAGTCAGTTAAAAGAGCATTTAATATCTCTTAGTGATTTTGAACAATTGATACAGGAATCAGTACTTATTGATATTCGTGATTTAAAAGAACGTAGAGGAAATGGTCTTTTTTTATTGGCTGATAAGTCTGCACCTCTTGATAATACAAAAAAACTAGAACGTTATATCAACAAAGCGATTAAGGAAGATAAAACTCTTTTAGCCTATGATAATTCAGGAAAACAGGTAAGATGGTTACAATATTATCTTGAAAACAAAGGGATAAAAAAATATTATTTCATGGAGGGCGGAGCCAAATATTATAGCTATAAATGAACCTGATTAAATGACTAAAGCAATTTTAATATTCAGAACTTAAGGTAATATAGACATGAATCAAAAAACCGTCAAGCAGGAAAAATCAATTATTATTGCTTAGAGTTATGATATATTATCCTTACGAACAGTAGAATAATACTTTGGCATGTTTGCCTTAAACACCAGCATCCTTTTTGATGGTTTAGAGGAGTCAGATAACTTATTTAAAATGCTGTTGCGTATATACTCAAATCAATGGTTGCAAGAGCAATTAATATTCACACCGGATTAGGAATTAACTATGAGCGAAAACCTGGCTTTTGAAGAGATGCTTGACATAAGAAATCTGGATTGTCCTATGCCTATTATGCGTACCAAAGCTATTCTTGCACGGATGGCTTCTGGGGATCACCTTAAGATAATCGCAAATAACAGAGAATTTATCAATGAAATTCATACCATTTCAAGGCAGTTGGGGCATACCATTCTGGAGGAAAATACCGAAGGGGAGATACTGTCATTTATCATTAAAAAAAAATAACTGTAGTAGAAAGTTAATCAATGAGTCGTTATTTCTTTGCTTTAAGCCCGGGTGATAAAATACGAAAAAAAATTGTTCTGAGCCGTTCCAAATTGTCTTGTTATGGACGTTGGGTCAATACTGAAAATATACATTTGACGTTATTGTTTTTAGGTGAGTTAACACAGAAACAGCTGCAAAAAGTAGTTTATGAAGCTAAGAAAATTATTTTTCCTGAGTTTGAAATGAGTTTAAATGAAACGGGTTTTTTTAGAAAACCACAGATTGCCTGGCTGGGCTTGAATACCATCCCCGAATCTTTGTTGATATTAAATCGATGTCTTTTAGACGCTGCAAAACAATCTGATATTGCTATTTCACAGCAAACATACAAGCCACATGTCACACTATCAAGAAAATCAGAGAAATTGAATAAAATAGCGATAGAATCTATTAAATGGAAAGTTACTGAATTTGTGTTATTAAAATCCATTGATACCCGACATGGTGTTAAATATCAAACTATTGAGTCATTTAAAGTAAGTCATAACTATTGAAATGTTAGAGCATTGAAATATTAAAGCATTGAAATATTGAAGCATTAAAATATTATTTGATCAAATTAAGAAAATAATATATCAACAGCTTATGGAATCAAGAATTTTCATTTTCCAGCTGGATGATATTAGGGAGAGATTTATGAAGCTGATCTTAGGACCAAATGGCTGTAAATATGAATAATATGAGGCCATATTTAGAATCTTCACGCTATATTAACTGGGAAAATTCTGAAATCAAGCAACTTGCAAGTATCTTATCTGCTGCTTCATCCACTGAAGAAGAACTGGTAAAAAATTGCTTTGAGTGGGTACGTGATAATATTAAACACAGTCTGGAGTACCAGCTTAATCCAGTGACCTGCATGGCATCAGACGTACTACAGTTTAAAACCGGATACTGCTATGCCAAAAGTCATCTTCTGGCTGCACTACTCAGAGCTAACAATATTCCTGTGGGTTTGTGCTATCAACGATTGAGTATTAATGATCTTGGTGCACCCTATTGTCTGCATGGCCTCAATGCGGTATTTCTAAAAAATTATGGTTGGTATCGTATTGATGCCCGGGGAAATAACACACAAATTAATGCTCAGTTTTTACCTCCAGAGGAGCTGTTGGCTTATCCAGTAAATCTGCAAGCAGAAGCGGATTTACCTGAGATCTGGTCAGAGCCATTAGAAGTTGTCACCTCTGTGTTAGAAAAATATAAAACGTATAATGAAGTTAGTGAAAACCTCCCTGATGTTGAGTTGATTCGAACAGTGAACAGAGTTTAAGCAGTCCAATGATAAAACAATGATAAAGCCATGAAAAAAATATTACATAAATTGCTTAAAGAGGAGCTTTAAGACAGACGAACCTGTCACTGTATTTCTTTTGTTTCAAATGTTTAACTCCATTTTCTCTACTGTTTTCCATGGCAGGCTGGCAAACAAACTCTGATTTTTTTCTAACAACTGGATAAGCTTAGATATGTCATTCTCTGGTGCATCAGAATCACTAAGTATCTGATATATGGAATGTACATAATCTTGTTGCTGACTGCCTATTGCCTGTAATTGATGAGACATTTTTTGTTGAAATTGTTCCCAGCCAATATTAATTTCATTAAGAAATTGCTGCTTGAGCTGATGCTTTGAAAAATGTTTAATAATTGTATTGCTTAGTCGTTTTTCCCATGATGTGCCCATAAATGAGCTGCCCAATGCTGCCCCGGCTATAAGAAGCCCGGTTGCAAAAATACCTGGACCACCGATTGCGGCAACAGTGGTAACTGCAGTGGCTGTCATACTGGTGCTGAATCCCAGTGCTGCTGTACTTTCTGCCAAGACAAGATAACCTCCCCAGGTTCCTAACGTTGAAGCCCAGGCCGCCATTGGCGTGATTCCAGCCAGACTGGCCATACTGCCAAAAAAGAAGCCTCGTATGTTTAAAGGAATGGGTAAACTGATAGGAATTAATTGTTCATTAAGTGTTAAGGAACTGTTACTGTTCTCAATAAGCTGTGCTAAAAACAATGATTCCAATTGTGAATAATAGTCTGTAAGCACCTGATCAATTTGCACCTGAAGCAAATTAAAAATAAAACCTGAGGCATAGAGCTTTGCATCCTGACTTTCAGGAAATTGTTCCTGAATTATTTTTTCGATATTATCAGCCGATACAATGCTGTCATATAAGTGATCAATAGCCTGGATACTTTCATTTTTCAAATGATCAATTTTGTTGATAATGCTTGCTTCTAAGTGACTAATATTATTCTGAACGGTTTGCTCCTCATTACTGAAAGAAGCGCTAAATGAATCAATAATAGTGTTTGTACTTAAATGACTGCTTTTATTGAGCAGAAGTTTTTCAAGAGTTTTACAGGTCTGTACTACCTGAGAATAGCGCTGCTGGATGTCGCTTTGTAATTGTGTTACTTCGTTATCCAGGCGCCTTGCAAATGCTATGGGTAGAGATTGAGAGAGTAAATGCTGCAAGTCTGTTTTCAATGCATCACTTCGCTCAAGTGTCTCAGACCAGAACTTGAAACATCGGTTGTTTAGTATTTTATAATCAATATTAGAATGATTGTTTTGAGTGCTTTCAAGTCGTTTTAAACCACCGGAAATAATATCCTGTATTTGCTTATCTGATAAAGATGGATCGGCATGAGTGGCAACGATGTAGATGTTGCCCAGAGATGGGAATTGACTGTCCCATGAGTTAATGGGTGTTATATTATTAAACAGCATATTAAGGTGAGTAATGTCTGCAGAAGACATAAAGCCTTTACTATTGGAGGTATAAATCAATATATCCGTATTGATATCAAGGTTAACTGTTTTTAAATCATCATTTTGGGAATTAAGGTCACCGGGCACATCAATAATAGTGCAGCCTCTTAAAACCGGCGCATCAAGAAATAATAAAACACTACCTGCATCCTGGAGTACGGCATTATTTTCAAGATCATTATTTATCGATTCTTTAGTTTTAGGAATAGGGTATTTATGTGAGGCCCATTCTTTTAAAGTCTGTGTATTACCTGCGGTTATCTTATTGAGCTGACAATGTGTTTCATCTTGCCAACGGCTCTGCTCAAATCCTTTCTTCATAATCCAGACATCTTCTGACATAAATTCTGGCTTATCACTAATATGATGTATTTGTATAACCAGCCGGGTTTCAGGCTGATAACCCGTGGGTAAATAACGAGCGCCTAATAAGGTGTTCACCAGATGAGATTTCCCAGCATCAAAATGACCAGCCATGAGAATGGTGGGTTTTCTATGACTATGCTTGAGCAACTGGCAAAACTCTGTGTTTTCAAGCAGGCCCAGTTGTTTAATGCGCTGATCAGTCTGGATCATATCCATATAGGCACAGGCCAGATCAATTCGTTGAGTTAACTCAGTCGCTGGGGCAGGGAGCTGCATTGCGGTAGGTGCTGCTTCCTGTACTGAAAGTTGAATTGCGGTGGGTAAGTCCAGGCCGATGGCTTCCAGGTATTCATTGATCAGGCCAATTGGAACGGTATCAGGATTAGACTCATAGCGGCTGATCTGAACCTGCGAGATAGAGAGACGTTTGGACAAACTGGTTTGTGTTAAACCAGCCTGTTCTCTTAAAGATTTTAAATTAAAAACACTCATTGATAGCCTGAAATAATTGATTTGAACTAATGAACTGAAGTCAATGGCAATCAGTATAGCTTTTTCTTGTTGGGATTATCAAATTTGAACTTAAATAAACTGTATTGATATACGTCAATTGATTTATTATGCATATACGTATAATGGTAATGATTATCAATGTAATTAAGTTTTAGCATCACTGGAGAGTATCTATGAGCTTTTTTAAGTTGACCATCGCAGAAGATGTCATTCAGAAAAAAACACAAAGCTATAAAAATGTGACCAATTTTTTATCGGCATTTATTATCAGTTTTACAGTGACTCTGGTGAGTGGTTTTTGGTTTTTTGGTGTCTCGCATGAAATCAACTGGAATGCATCACAAATGGTTTTAACCCTTCATTTACTTGGAGGAGGATTATCCTTTATGTTGTTTCTGGTGTATTTCTTTTTGCATCAAAGAGACAAAGAACTTCAATGGTGGCGTTTTCTCATTCCCTGGAAAATAAGACTGGAAGAAGATGAGACACCATTACATCTGAAGCAACGCAAGCTGGGGGTTTATCTGACCTGGCTGTTATTGATTATTTATTTAACAGGATTAAGTATCGCCTTGCCGGGTGCTGTTTTTTTTCTGGGCTATCTGCATTTGTATTCTTTTGAGCAATTAATGCTGCTCAATAATATCCATGTCTGGGCCACATACATTATGCTGCCGATACTATTGATGCATTTTTTATGGTCAGCAAAAAAGAATTAACAAGTGCTAATAAGACAGATTTATGAAAAATTGGGATAGAAAGAGGTCCATTCAATGAAAATTAATATGGTTATCACCAGACCAGTGTACAAAATGATTATTGTCACAGCAATTTGTCTGGTTGTTTTTGGTGTTTTTACTATTGCAATACCCTGGCAGGCTAGTAATGGTGAAGTGGTTGGTAAAGATCTGGAACATTATTCCATGCCCTGGACCAATAATAGTCCCTTCTATCCATCTGAATGGAAAACCAAAGATGACAAGCTGGTCAATTGGCGGGGAGTACCATCAGCCACTTTTTGTGCAGAATGTCATGAGAAGGAATATAAAGAATGGGCCTCCTCAATACATGCAATAACAGGCCCTGATGTTATTTATGAAAATGCCATATCGGTAAATGAACTGGCCAGTAAACATGGCGGTGATTTAGCCACAGAAAAAGTCCGCTGGTGTGACGGCTGCCATGAACCATTGGGTATTCTGGCAGGAGAAGGCACACCTGTACCACAGGTAGGACCCAATGAAGCGCTTGAAGAGGGAGCAACCTGTATTGTTTGCCATACTGCAACTGAGGCAAGACCTTTGATTGGCAATGGTGGTTTAACTCTTGATATTAATGAAATTAACCGCTATATGAGTCCGGCAATGATCCTTGCAGCACCGGAAGAACATGCCCGGGGAATGCAGGCTAAGAAACATAATCCGCTTCTGGGCCAGTCAGAATTTTGCGGCAGCTGTCACACAGAAATACGTCCTACACGTGTTAATGGTGATTTTCCTCTGCACTTTCAGGAAACCTTTGATGAGTGGCGCTTAAGTGCTTATGCAGAAAATAACATTCAGTGTCAGGACTGTCATATGACAGATGATCCTGCGGGCTATGTTAAGGCCCTGAAAAATGGAGAGAAGCCAAAGAAAGTAGTTTCTCATCGTTTTGTTGGCAACAACTATCTGTTAACGGATAACACTCTGCCTGAACATGTATTGGTTGCTTTAAGAGGTGGTTGGGTACCCGGACATAATGTGTTTCTTAGCTCAAAAGAATGGATAGACGATCTGGGAAAGCAGAATTCAATGATCAAAGCACTGCTGCGTGAAGCGGCTGATGTCAAAATCAATACCAGAGAGGCCATTGCCGGAGAACAAACTCAGCTGGATGTGGTGATAACCAATAGCGGCGCAGGTCATAATTTACCCACAGGGCCATTAGATCAACGGCATATGTGGGTTGAACTGACAGTAAAAGATGCAGCTGATAATGTTGTTTATCATAATGGCTGGTTCAATGATAAAACAGGTGAAATTGATCCCGATGTGGTTGCTCTTTATCTCAAGCAACTCTGGGATGATGATGACAAATTAATTAAACGGCATATTTTATTTGATGTTAAAAGGATGAATTATCTTCGTAAGCCCATCCTTGCTAAGGAATCCGATACCATATCCTATCAGTTTAATGTGCCTGCCAATGTAAAAGGGCCATTAAAAGTTGAGAGTAAACTCTGGTATCGTCTGGCATTGCAGGAAATTCTTGAGAATGTCAAAGAGTTTCAGTTTCCTCCAATTCCGGCACTGGAAGGTTTTATTATTCCACCAGTGCTGATGGTAGAAAATAAAGCAAATATAACCATTAGTCAGCAAACAGCAGGTACTGAATCTGAGAAAAAGGAGCAAACTAATGTTAACTAAAGTGGTGTCAACTGAACTAAGGTTAAAAAAAGAACAGGGAATGAGCTTAATAGAAGTAATTGTTATACTGATTTTTGTCAGTGTCACTCTTGTTGTTGGTATTAAGATGGTTGATGCGCAAGAAAGTGATGATGAAAAAATGATAAGAGAAGCACGTGATGGCTTAACGTTAATCAATAATGGTGTGGGTGCCTATGTTTTTGATACAGGCAAACCTGCTCCAAAAAATCAACAAGAATTGTCCATATTAGTTGATGAAGGATATTTTAAAAAATTACCAATTGATCCCTGGGGGCATGACTATCAATATCACTATCCTGCAGTGCAAAGCGGTAAAGTGTTTGATCTCTTTTCACTGGGACCTGATGGTATTGTCAGTGATGATGATATTGTTAACTGGGATTTATACGGCACACGAGCTATTCGATATGCTCAGGCACTTGAAAAATAAAAGTATTGACAGAAAGGTAAAAAATGTTTTATGTAAAAACCAGACCGAATGAGCAAGAATTTTCGATTAATGAGAATGAAAGTATCCTTGAAGCAGCTATAAGACAAAAAGTTATGTTGCCTTATGGCTGTGGTAACGGGCAATGCGGCAGTTGTAAGGTATTTGTTACTCAGGGTGAATTTGAATATCTGCATGATTATAAACCTGAAGCACTCAGTGAGCAGGATTGCAAGGATGGTGCCATGCTCTGCTGTATGGCAAAAGCCAGGTCAGATTTGGAGTTGCTTATTCCTGAAAATAACGATTATCCTGAAATAGAACCTCAAAGGTATCAGTCGAAAGTCATTACGGTGGATACATTGACTGACAATGTATACAAACTGGTTTTGGAAATTAATTCTAATCAATTTGATTATTATCCAGGGCAGTATATTGAGTTACTTTTGCAGGGTGATCAGAAACGAGCTTATTCTCTTGCCTGTCTGCCTGAAAGGGATAATGAAAAACTGAGCCAGAAAATTGAATTACATATTCGTGTCCATGAAAAAGGTTTATTTTCTGAGTTACTGAGGCATGAAATTTCTACAGGTTACCCATTAATGTTTGAAGGTCCCAGGGGACATTTTTTACTTAATCAGACACTAAGTTCAAAGGTTATTTTTGTTGCGGGTGGTACGGGTATCGTGCCGGTAAAACTACTTCTGGAAGATTGTTTATCTCAGGTGCAAGACGAGGAGATTTATTTATTTTGGGGGGTAAAAAATCAATATGAATTATTTCATGATGACTTCTTTTCTCAACTATCACAGGAGTACATCAATTTTCATTATATTCCTGTTCTGACTGAGCCTGATCAGAGCTCAGCTCCCTGGCATGGGGCTTCAGGTATTGTGACAAATAGTGTTGTTGAAAAAGTTTCTGATCTGTCAAGGAGTCAGGTCTATGCCGCCGGGCCGCAGGTAATGATCCAGTCATGTCAGACAATATTCCCTGCCTTTGGGTTATCAGAAGATAATTTATATACCGATATTTTTTTACAGCCGGGGAAAACAAGCGGGAAGAAAAAGAGAAATATATTTCAGAAAATTTTTTCATAAGTCTGGAACGGTTGGTAGAGAACAAGCATTTTTTAAAAAAGGCTTGTATTTATTTCTTATTTGATTATAATGATAATCATTCTCATTTGTGTTTATTGCTTGGGACTCCACGCTCAAACGATGAGCATCAAATAAGAATACTCTTAAGTATTATCTATGCTCGAAAATGAGGTTTTTAGTAATACTGACTACATGTCCCAGGCATGTGCGTTGATATTCCTGATATTTCATGCACGGATGCGATAACCTCTTGCCCGGAAGCTTAACCAGACCATTAGATATTAAGGTCTGGTTTTTTTTATTGGATATAAATGAATCCCATAAAATTGTTATTTCTAATGTTAATGCTCATTCTTATAAGACCTGAAGCGTCTGCAGCTGAAAAAGCAATATCCTGTCGTGACCTTGGATGGCTCGTTTATCTGACTTCTGGTATGCGCTCAGATGAGAGCAATATAAATCAAAGCCAATATGAGGAATATTTATTTAAGAATATAGCTAAAAAAATGCCAAAATTTTTTCAGGACTATTCTTTTGATTTAATTAAGACTCAGCACATATCAAGTATTGTAATAAATAGTAAAGGTGACCCAAATTCGACTGTGAGAGCTAATATTATCTCTGAGTGCCAAAATAACCTGGAAGTGAAAGACTGCAAACAAGCATCCGCTAATTGTCAGAAACAATCTGCCTTACAAATAATGCAATCATATACCTTAGATACAGGACAACAACAACGGTTCTGTAAGTTTATTCCTTTAATGTTAAGTAAAGAAATACAGCGAATGAAGGTGATGAAAAAAACTCTTCTTAAAAATCAACGAAAAAGATTCAGAGAGTTGAAACGGAGCAACACTTTTGTTTCCCAGCCTTATACTTCACCAGACATGAAAAAATATGTGCAGGCCTATGACAACCTTTCTCTATATGTGTCACAAGGAAAAGAGAGCTGTGGCACTACCATATCAGAGGAAAATAATTTATCTTTAACTCAACTTCAGGCAAAAAATATTGAGCTGCATCGTAAAAAATTATATTCCAGATTAATAACACCAAGACGATATCCCCAACTCTCGTTAAGACATCCCACAACTCCGATAAGGCATCAAGAGCCTATGTATGATGCAAAAGGACTTGAAGTGCATGCTATATCTGTTTATCAGGGAAAATTAACGACTGCACAACGTCACAATTTAACATACAGGTCAAAGAAAAAACCTCAGGGCAAAGTTCAGATAATTATTCATGAAACAGATAAACCGATTATGCTGCTCCTTTCAGCTCATAATCCTGTGCTTTGGGATGTAATCCTTAAACCTGGAGCCCAGGTAAAGACTATTGTCGCAATGGGAAGACATACTCAGAGAGTTTCAACAACAAATGCTGATGATATTATTGTCCAATACCTGGAACATCATTTTCTGAAAAGTCATGGCATTATAAGCATGAATTACAAAAGTGGGGGTAATCATGATTTAGATATTGATGATTTTACAAAAAAAATTGCCGGTAAACTACCGACCACTTTCCAGGGAAGTTATGAGCCGGAAAGTGCCTTCCAAATCAGTAAGCAGACTAAAGAATTTTTGCTCCCTGAGGAAAAACGAGTTAAGGCCGATCCCGATTATCCCGCAGTGCTGCTCTCAGAGAGAGATCATTACACCTGGCTTAATAAAAAATATACCCGCACAGAAGCAATTCAAAGTCTTCGCAGTCTGTTTTTTCCTCAGATTGAAGAGGGTTTATTAATCGCGCCACGGATTGAAAGAGGTGCTCATTCAGCCTGGTTTGCATCACCTTCTTTTTCGGCAGGAAAGGTTTACTTTGAGGCTCGTTTGCAAGTGGAAGATGCTGATAGTGCTGGCACGAATACCAGTATAGCGATGATCAAAGCCGGTGCAACTCAGGGTTTAGGAAGAATAAGTATTATTCCAAGGGGACACTCAAAGTGGTACAAACATAATGATCTTTTTTGCGTAGCCATTGATTTTGATAATAGTAGAGTTTATGTCAGTGTTAATGGCCATTGGTTGACAGGAATTCCTGGCTCTGGCAATGGATTTATTCTGAAAAAAAATCGTGAATATGTACCTGCTTTTATGGCATCAAAGGCAGGGAAAAAAGGAAAGTCGTGGTGGCAGGTTAATTTGGGGGGGAATGATTTTAAGCATTCAATTCCTAATGGATATTTTTCATATGATGGTACAAAAAAAAGGTGAAAATCCTGGTTTTGTAAAAAGGATTTTTTATGAATTATAAAATTACTGCATTGGACAAAAATGGTAAGGAACAGATCTTACATATTCAAGCTGAAAGTAAGAAAGAGGCTGCGGCTGCTGTCAAGAGTTCAGGTTTAAAAGCATGTGACATTATCGAACAGAAAGTTGTAAAAAAAATCTCAGAAGATAAGACTGGGAGAAAAAACTTTGGCCAACATACCCGAGGTGTTATTTATTTTGTTATCGCTATCTGTATGAGTGTTATTGCCTGGTGGACTATTCAAACAAAAATAGATGGCTCCGGGCTTGAATCAGAATACAGGTATATTTATTCCTCTGATAAAGCTTCTGCTGCTATTACTAATGAGCATCTAAAAAAATTATATTCCGAACTGTATAAATATAGTACTACTAATAAACTGGATCCTATGAAATCCCAGTTGCCCAATGCGGTTGATTCTTTACTGGTAACTCCGCCGGATCATCTGTTGCCGTTAATAAATCACAACTCTTTTGCTTTAATGGTATTACCTCAGGATATTGCTGATAACCTTATCAATTCAGGTCTTGGATTACGGATGGTTATATCAGGTCATCAAGGCAACAATCAATACTGCAGTGAAATTGATAGTTGGTTCTGGCCAATAAAAGAGTTTTTTAATAAAGGCCTGACTGCGGGTCTTTATGATATGGATAAAACCGGTGGATGTGCTTATCCGGAACCGTTAAAAGCAGGGAGAACGGTGGTTATCTGGTCAGGAAATAATAGTGATATCAGCGGTAATTTAAATACACCAAATGTTAGCGTTAAATTTCAGGATAACTCAGCTTATGAAAATGATCGCTGGCTTGATATCAGCCGTTGTGAAGAAGGGACTCCAATATACATGGCTGTGGGTCTGGGCAGCAGAAGTTCACCTTTAAACAAGCAGCGAGGAAGCAACCAGGCTCTTTTGGATAGTGAAGTCAGTTCTTCTCGCTATCAGCGATTAATTGTTTTATATCATATTGCCAACATTAAAGAGGGTTCTCTGGCATTAGTAGAGTCCATAGAAGTAGGGCGTATTGTCAATGGTGAGGGACAGTTAAAACTTATTTCTCCAGTTCGAGCTGCTATTACAGAAGCGCAGGTATTTCAGAAAAAAATCATGCCATCAGATGATTTTCAGGGCATAAAACAATATTTTACAGCAGAAGAGGTGTTGACAAAAAATGATATTGTTTATAATAAACAGACATCTGAACCTCTTAATGGATGGCTGCAGACTTTTTATTCAACCGGGCAGTTAAAATCTGCTTTACCATACAAACAAGGGAAAATTCATGGGAGAGTGAGAGAATTTTATCTTTCTGGCAAGAAAAAACAATTTATTAAATATCGAATGGGGATGAAGAATGGTTCAGCTGATGAATACTATAAATATGGTTCCTATAAAAAACGTAGCCATTTTTTGTCAGGAAAAATTACAGGAGAACAGCAGTACTATAACCGGGTAGGTGTGGTCACCAAAAAAATTAATTATAAATTTGATCAGAAGCATGGTTTCACCACAACCTATTATTCCACAGGTGAGAAGCAGTGGTCGGTCATGTATCAGAGCGATCTGTTGAATGGTGATGCAAGGCAATACTATCGTTCGGGTGAGCTTAAAAATAAATTTTTTTTTAAGAATGGAGAACTGATCTTTGCCAAATTTTATAGTAAAGATGGCACAAAAAGAATTCTTTCACCCGATGATATCCAAATGTCGATATATGAGATCCCTTAAATTGTTATGCTGTTTACTACCATGCCAGAATCTGTTTTCTTTCGTTATTATCTCTTTGTGCACTGCTCCTTCCACAGCTGGATCACTTTATGAGCCTGATGCAGTGACCAGTTCCATTGAGATGATTTGTTTTGTAGCTGCTGTAATTTAGATTTTAATTGTCTCTGTAATGCACATGAAGCTCTTGTATCCAATGAGCTTCTCTTGCTATAAATAGTTGGATAGGCATCAGTGCTTAGTTTTTTTAAATAGTGTGTATCAATACTTCTGTATTGATTCTGGGACATATTATACTGGCTGATTTGAGCGTCAGGATTAATAATATGGAGAAATAAAATTACAACAATAGTTTTAATAACCATCGTAGTAATAAATTGTCCTCGTTTATTGTTGAGAACAGTAACACAGAAAGTAATGAGTCCTCCCATCATATAAAACATAAATATGCTGGAATAGAATCGCAGTTCAGTTAAATCATAAATTTTCACATAGAGATACATGCGATGTATTGCTGAAGCTTCAATAATAACCAGACAAAAAATTAATAAAAATGAAGCGCGATTAAACCAGATTTGCAGTGATTTTGATTCATTTCGTTGTAACCAATGTGCGATGAGTAATAATGGTAAAACAATTATTGCTAAAGTAATTAATTCCCAGAAACCTCGCCGGGCATAAGATGAATAAGTCTGTTTTCCAGTTTCTAATATAAGTTGATCTCCGCCAAAGAAATAACTGAATTGTATCAAGATATAACTTAAAAATAATAGATTAATCAATGTCAATATTGTTAATATCTGAATGCCTTCCAATGATAGAGATGATTTTTTTTCCTGATGTGCTTTCAATGCAGAGCCTAAAATAGTTGCATAGAAAAAAGCACTCACAAGTGGAAAATAAATAATAATAATCAGTATTTCTTTAAAAAATTCTGAGAATTTAAATGAAAACAGTTTCATTGCAAAATGCTCAAAACGACTGTCTGATGACATTAATAAAGAACCCAGAATCAATAAAATAGGCAGAGTCCAGAATATGCCCAGGATAATTGAACGAATATATTGTTGTTTGTCGGTTAAAAATGATGCAGGAGTAAAGCCAATAGAAATTGACTGTGTTGCACTGATAAAACAGAGATGAATGAAATGAAAGGGGGTTAGTAACCAGGCAATCATTGGAATGTTATTGATAGAGCCGGTATATCTTTGAGCAAAGGCTAAGCAGATGATCATAAAAATTGAGAATACATTAAGCCAGTACAATACTTCTGACTGTCGAATAATAAACAATAGACTCATTATTATTGCACTGATCATTAATAAATATTCATTATTTGTAATTTCTTGTTGGAATTTTTTTCTCACAAAAATCATTGCAGAGATGCCTGAAATGCAGACTAAAATATAATTGACTCCAAGTGAATTAATTGTGACGAAATGTGCAGCAATAATAGAGAATAAAGAACTAAAAAGCAGCACCCATGAGTGTTCTGATTGTTTGTTTCCAATCTTGCTTTGTGTGCTTAGGGTATTGCTATTATTTATCATAATAATGTTCCATATTGAATGAAGGAAATTTTTTCTATGTCCAGTGATAACACTATTATGAATTCTAAATGTGTTTAATTTATGGTTAAAAAATGACAATTAATGGCAGAATGATTATATTCATCATTTTTCAATTTAAGAATATTATTGACATAAAGATTTATTAATGAGAATATAAATCATTATCAACTGTATTTTTTAGATAACACTTCCTTTCTAGTGCGGATGTGGCTTCCGACAAAGATGATGTTATGGAATGACAAGAAATCTTTAGAGCTATTATTTGACCATTAGCCTTAGCATTGTTTAATACTTCAAGTTGTGCATTTTGCCTCATACATTTGTTTTCAGATAAATTTATAACTGGATCTTTGTTAAAAGTTTAACTGTATATTGGCACGTATGTTTTATTTTTATTCACCGCTAACGGAAACGAGAAAATGTTTGGAAAATTATTCGCCAAGAAAAACAAGCAAGAAACATTCGTTCAAGCTTCCAACACCCAGGAGGATGTCCTTCTCAGCTTAATAAAAAAGAAACGAAAAGAAGATCCTCTCATTGGTGCCAGGATTGGAGGAAAGGAAATCACGCAACGTCTTATAAAGATCTTGAAAAACGAGCACGGTGTTCATGTTGAAACATTGCTGGCATGCATAGGTTCACTTGGTGGTTATGCGTGTCATATGGCAGTAAGGGAGATAATTGTTAATACTGGTAAAGCTAAAGAAAATGAAGCATTTATAATTGTTGGCGGTAATGATGGAAATAATTACTATTTTGGAGATCTTGTTAATAAGCCTTTGGTAGAAGATGTTGTTTCTTTTTGGTCGTTGGCTGGAGGTACAGCTCAACACTTTGGTAAGGATTGTCTGCCTGATCTCCAAAGTATCTTTAAACATGTATCTTCAAGTATAGGAGGGGAACAATTTGGTATACCTCAAGTTCCTGAGAAGAATATGCCGAGTATTCTCCCCATAGATCTTGTTAAAAAGCTATGGCCTGTGATATTACCCATAGTTGATAAATATTGTGAATCTCCTGCAGAAAGGCCGCTTTTGTTTGGTGTCAGTGCACAAGAAGTAATTGAAATGGGTAAAGATACAATCCCGCCAGGGATAGCAATAAAGTTATTAATGGAATGTGCTGTACCAATGTCAAAAATTGGACCTGAATGGATTGAAGACTGATTTATTTTTTAATAGAAAAAAACATAAAAATAGAAAGCCAGCAACTATTCCAACATAACTATCACAAGAAATTTGTCAATCTAAAATTGTTGTATTCATTGATGTGCCACACTCTCACTTGCACTGATATCAGATAATGCCCAAATGAAATCATAAGTTTTAGGATAATGTGAAATCTGCCGTTTATTATCTGTTGTTTCGGTCTCATCTTCAAAGGCAAGACTCACAATATGTGCATCAGATTCACGATGTCGTAAATAAAAAGGAACGCCATAGTCCGATCTTGCATGCTCTTTTCCGGTGATAAGAATTACTCCTTTTCCGTGATTATGTATAATCATAGATTCAGCGAGAGTTGCATCACGCACTCGCTGTGCTGTCACCATGGCTGATACCATTGGTAAGGGTATTTCATTGTGTGTTTGAGTTATTATTTTACGTAGAACCTGTTCCTCATTCTTGCCAAGAGGTTTGAGTAAACCCATTTGCAGGGCTGTTTTCTTTTCCATAAGTTGTAAAATCTGCTGTCCCTGTATGACAATTTGAATCGCTTTTTGTCGGGACAGATTACCAGCAATTACCGGCAGCTCAGCATCCATTGCTGTTTTTATGATAGGTCGATACATGTTCCATGCCGGCCAGCCAGATTCATCCCATCGTACTGCTTTTGCAATCTGGTCAGGCTCATTGGGATATTTGCGATAATTTGAGGCAATGATACCCGAGTCCTCGCGATTAAACATTTCAAAGACAACCGCAGGCCGGTTTCCGGCAGCGATAATAGCAGCTAGTATCCTTTGTTGAAGAGCATGATGATTTGGGTTGTCATGTGCTTCGCCTAAGATTATATAATCTGCTTTTAAAAGTTGCTTGATCAGTTCGGAAAACTGAATAATACTTTCATTCTCCAGAGTAATAATACGTCCTGAATGATTGAAAATAGTGTGTTTAGTCTCATCTAACATCTTTAGTGGTTTTATACATATGATGATAATCATCAATATGTAAAATAATCCCATCATTAATAAAAGTTTCATTAGAGTGGCCTTTAGTGTAAGTAAGTTGGCATTTGCACAAAGTGTGTCAATTACTTGACTTACCTAAATAAATTAAATTCTTAAATAAATCAAAAGACTTAAAATTCATTGATAAAAACATTGTAACTACTCAGCGTATTCATCTTTTACCCGATTTCTGCGTTATTTTCGTCTAAACACGCTGAATAGTTACAAAATATTTAAAAATGAATTAGTTCTAAAAATTCCTTAATGGGAATGATAATCATTTACAATAATATATCTATTATTTAAATTATGTGCAACCAGATAGTGTGTAAAAGTCCTGTAAATATTCTTTCAGGGTTATTATTTGAAAGTCTGGTCCATGATATTTACAGATTGCCCCTGATAAGGAGATGATTGTAAGACCAGCTGAGATAATTTATTTTTTATCTGTGAAGGGGGTGTGTTGAGCTTGAATCTTCATGGCAAAAAAAGGTTAAAGCACTGATATTACAGATACTTTTTGGATGAGCAGTATGCATAAACAATTGCTGACTAAAAAACTATAAATATGCCTGCTGTTATTGAAAATATCTCTACATAGGAATTGTTTTGAACCAGTTCATTAGCTCTGCCTCAGCATTGCTGAGTTCTGTCGGATTGACTAATCCCCGCTGCAAGGCTATGGCTACGGCCCGGGAGCGCAGGTTTACTTTTTGACCAAAGGGTGAGAGGCTAAGTTTATCATGCTCTATTTTGAGTTTGACATAAAGGGACTTGAGACGACTCTGAACACCACGTTTGGATAAATAACGGCGTTTTGCAATCATTTCATCGGTTAAACCCAGAGCAATATCAATTAATACTTCAAATTCCAGATCAGAAATCATTGATTTTGATTGTTGTGTTCGTTGTTGTACAGGCCTGATTTGTGGATCAATCCAGCATTGGCTTTCATGGAAGACAAAGTTGATGGCTTTTAGTAGTTGCTCTGAGGGGTTGTTTTTTAGCACATATCCATAAACTGTTTCTGCAGGAATGATATCGCTTAGTGAGCGGATATAAACTTCATCCTGGAACTGAGTCCAAAAGATGATCCGTGCCAGAGGTCTTTCTTGCCAGACTTTTTTGGCGAGCTCTATGCCATTGCATTCAGGCATCTGTAAGTCACTGATAATATAAGGTTCTGTTGAGTGGGTGGCGAGCTGATAAGCATCATTTCCATTATCAACAACGGCTAACTGATAAGCATCTAATGCAGAGCATAGAAACTCTCTGTCTCTGGGGTTATCTTCAGCAATGATGAGTTCAATGGTATTATTCATTTATTAGCTCAAGTTGGATTTTAGTGAGTGTGCCTTGAGGAATTTTGTTTTCAAACGTCAATTTGGCTCCTAATATCTGGCAACGGCTGTTAATATTACTCAGCCCATGGCTTTGATGAGTGGAGGCGTTTGTGGTATTGTTTTGTTTTTGTAAACCCATGCCATTATCTTCAATAACAAACTCAATTTTACTACCGTTAATATGACCACTGACTGAGTAAAAGCTGCATTGAGAATGATTGATTATATTATTAATCAACTCAACAATAATGCGAAATAACGTATATTTTTGATAGGGTTTGAGTTGTTGTTCAATTTGATCATCAATAGTGAGTTGATGATCAGGATAATACGTATCACTCAAATGTTTGTTGATATAACTTTGTAATGCAGCTTCAATGCCTAATAAATCAAGACTATTTGGATGCAGATCATCAATAAGATCTCTGATTGACTGGCTAATGCTGAGTAATTGCTTATTGACAGTTTGTGGATTGCAGTGAGATTTAGATGCTATTTTTCTGGAAATATGGGTGATGTCAGCCAGAATATGGTCATGCATATCCATTGAAATACGTTTTCTCTCGTTTTCTACTCCCTCAAGTAATAAATGAGTCTGGCTGCTTTTTTCGCTTTCTTTGCGAATAATATAAAGAAATAAAGCGCAAATTAGCAGAAAAAATAGAGCAATAAAACTGTGTTGAATAATGAGACTATTTTTTTGTCGTTGTTGAAAATCAATTTTTATACCATCCATAATTGCCCAATGGGTTTGCTTAATCCTAAACGGTTTATATTGCTTATTGGCTAAGATTGCACTGCTATTGGTGGTGAATGATTTGATATGCTGTTGATTATTTTCAAAAGCGGTAAATTCAATATCTTGTGGTTTCTGCTTGTTAACAATAAATAAAAAGTGATTCTTTATTTGACGTTGTGCTAATAGTTTTTTTAACGGTGTAATAGGGTAGCTGATAAAGAAAATAGCCTTGTCTGATTGTTTATCTGTTATTATTTTAAAGGTTTGCATAATATCATAATGTTGCTGCGTTTTATCGGGGTTGCTGTGTAAACTCAGTGGTGGTTGCTGGCTAGAGTCAGAATTAATGGCTTGTTTTATATTATCACGACACAAGGGATAAGCTTTAAAACTATTTTGGTTAAGCAGGATGTTGCCACCGTGATCGGCTAAAGTAAATTCAATATAGCCGGGAAAATAATCAGCGATTTTGTTCTTCAGGGTGTTCAACTGTTGCTTAATTTGATGGTGTTCTTCGTCTTTATTGCTATTATGTTTTTGAGTTTTATGGTAATGATAAAGACTTGATAATAGTGTATGTTCCTGTTGAACAAAAAGTTTGAGTTGATGATTTAGTGAGCTGATAAGAGTTTCTATTTCAGCGGCAGTACTTATCATTGTTTTAGTAGACATATTTTGATGATAAGACAAAAATTGTTGATATTTATAATAAATGTCGGCACTGAGAAAAATTGTAATGGTAAAAAACAGACCAATTATTGAGCGGGTATAACGATTCATTTGTTATATATATGGGATTTATGGTAATGGGTCAATGTGCTAAAGCACAGTTAACTCTGGCGGATAATCATACTGCTAGTGTGTAGCATAACATCTAGCTTGAATAAAATCTCTACAGGATAATATTAACCTTACTATTATTAAGATGAGATTTTTATTATGAAGAAAATTATACTTTCCTTTACATTTTTATCAAGTTTTGCCATTGCTTCTATACAAACAGTTGTTGCACAAACTTTACCATTTGACTTAAGTATTAGTGGTGATAGTTTTGCTGTTAATAAATCTTTACAATTAAGTGATCTGGGAGAAGGTAAAACAACAATTAATTTTTCCTTTAAAGATAAACAAGGCAATGATTACGTCTTTGATTTAAAGTATAAAAAACTTGCTAGTAACCGCTCTTTCCCTGGTAATTTAGATATTACTATTAAAAATAGTCAGGGTGAGAAGCAAGGCTACTTATTTTTTGCTATTAATGGTGTTGATTTTTTAAAGCAGATGGGAAAATTTGGATTGATTATTGATATTCAGGGAAAACCAGTTGATATTGAGTTTTTATTTGATGCCAATAAAAAAGGTCAGCTTCGAGTTGCTCAGTTAGAGAATGAGCGATTTGTTCAGGATACCTTAGTACCAAAATTTAGTTTTCAAATGATTAGACCGGTATTGATACCACAGGTGAAGACGGGTTTTCGTTCACAAAGTTATGCTTTAGATAATCATCCATTTTTGGTTAATTATACTTTAAAAGATTTAGATAATGGACTTGTTCAGTTTCAATATAACCTGTATAAAAACGAAAACAATCAATCACATTTATTAGAACGTATTTACTTCAATGCGGATTCTTTAAAAACCTTAAGAGAGGCTATGTTTGCTGGAAAATACTTTGATAAAGATGCAGGGACTTTTAAATTAGTTTTTTATCCAACGATGGGGCAGACATCTCCCGTGAAGCAGTAACTACCACCTTGTGTCAGGATAGATGCGATTTATAGATCACAACTCACAGGGCTTCAGTGATGTCATCATGGGAAATTCTTTAATGCGGCTGCCTGGATAAGTGAGCAAAAATATCAACCGATATTAATAGACAAACAGGAAAGTATTCGGGAACGTTAACCTGGAATAATTAGTTGAATCGTAGTGAGAGTGATCAGGGTACTGGCGGTTCAATGTTTTGCAAGTTATTTTCTAGAGTTAAGGTTCAAACAAACAGATTGATACGGATGTCAGTTTGTTTAAACCAGCACAATATGTAATTGAAACCACAGATCTTTTGAGATTTAGAAAACAACTAAAAACCAAATGAGCCATGTTGTAAATGATTGATGCCCAAAATTTCTCATGAATGATGGGTATCTATAATTCCCCACAGAGCTTGTATAGTAGACTAAAATTACAAGTAGTTGGTTTTAAGGTAATATGGGTATAAGACTATTGTCTTTAAATAATCTCCAACCTGCATTGCCCCCCTGAATTCAATGCCTTTTATATTTTTGGCAAAATGACTTTAATTGTTCTCCAGTAGCGATAAAACAATGAAAACTTTTGGAGAAATTCCGCACCGCTTCCACCCCATGTTTTGATTTTCCAAGACCAAAAGTTTTATTGAAATAAAATTTTTGTAAATAATGGGTGTTTGTAATTCACACTCGTGGTGATGAAAGTTGATTGTGGAGTCAGCTTAAAAAAATACAGAAAAAAACTTGACACAGATGTTTCTAAATGCGAATATGAATCATTATCAATTAAATGGCTTTTATTGATAATCCTTCCTTTCTAGTGCGGATGTGGCGTCCGGCAAAGATGATGTTATGGAATAACAAGTTTTCTTTGGATCTATTGTCTGAACGTCAGCAATATCTTTTTTCAATGCTATAAGTCCTGTCTTTTTAAGAATATTGAATTCTTATTGATTCATTGGCTCGTTATAATTTTATCTTGTTTTATTAACTCTGTTGGGATTGTGTCTGTCTCTGAATTATTTATAGTTAATTAGTCAGGCTTGTTTGTATTAAAAAGATCATCAATTGAATTATCTTTGATTATTAAAAAAAATAGAAACTAAATATGAAACTAGTAAGATCAAATTTTTTAAAGATAGTTGTTTTCACTATTTCTGTGGTCATTTTTATAGTTTCTGGATGTAATTCTGATCATAAACAGTCACGCTCAAGTGACCCTGTAGAAACAAAAAATGGGATGGCCTTTATCCCCCTTGATAATACAGTTTTTTTAATACCAGAGAAGACCTGGTTAACAGGTTATGGGCGAAAGTCAACCGATGGTTTGGTCTCTCGTATCCAGCTGCATGCCACTGTTCCGGATGCCCAACCCTGGAGTAAAGAACGCCATGATGAAATGTATTGGCGAGCAGGCCCCGGTAAAAAACTGGAAATTAGTGTTACAGGAAATGTCAATATAGACCGACACTTAATGAGTCGACGCTATGATCCTAAATATATTGAAGAGATATCTGATCAAGCAGAACAGGGCTTAAGGCGGTTTCGTAAGTTAAGGCCAAAATTTAATGCTAAAGCCTATGAAGAACGATTATATGAATATGGAAAAGAGTTTGCAGATATTCTAAAGCTAAATGCTGGAAAACCCTATTTAGATAATGTTTACTATGAAAAAGTCGAAAACGATAAAGTAAAATATTATATTAATTGTAATGACGAAACAAAAGGTTTATTTCTAGGTTGCCATCTTTATTATTTCCCCTACCACAACATTAAAGTTGATATTTATTTTATCAGAAGGAATATTGAACACATTGTATCAATGGCTGATAAAGTGGTAGAGAAACTGAAACAATTTGAAATGGCAGGCAAGGCCTATCAGGTTAAAAAAGTAGCACAAATCAATAACCAATAACACTTAATGGAGTAAGAAATTATGGCAGAAATTATTATTACAGAAGAAGAGTTTACTAAACTAATGGATTTAAAAAACCAAGGTGGTGATAAACTCTCTGAAGCCTGGGCTTTATTAGGTGAAAAAGGGGATGCTTATGCTTTTTTAGCCAGCCCAATTGTAGCCATTGATGTTGATCCTCTTTCAATTCCGGGTGTTTTTTATCAAATGGTACGTTGGCAGTGGGAAAATTCTGGTGTAGGTGAAGATCGCCATATTTGGGGTGATGATGAATTTTTTGCCGTAGGGCAACAGCATCTTGAAAATTATCTGAATTTTCTTAGTGACAATAAAGTTGATGGGTTTGATGACAAGTATACTTTACCCAACACAATAGACATTGAAGCCAGTTATAAAAGTGCTTTACGAGAATTTGGTCTTCCGCCGATTACAGCCATTGATTCTCTTTTCAGTGTTGTTGACACAGCCATGGGTAATGGGGCAGGAGAGCTACCGACTGATTTTAGCTGGGCACAAATGATGAATTTCAGTAATCAGTTAATGGGAGGGCCAGCCTGGCAAGAGGATAGAATCCGATTTAATTCCACAGTTTTTACTGAAGGTGAGGATGCGATTGATCCATTAGAGGCAGTAGCAACATTTGGCCGTACTTTATTCAATACTTTTGAATCTTATGGTGGAGTGGCTGCTGCCTTTATAGGCAAGTTTGCTCCTGCTTATTGGGCATTGAAACTTGTAGATGAAGCAATTGATTATACAATGATTGATTTTGCCAATTATAATGCGGCTAGTGTATTGCTAAAAACACTGGATGTAAATATAACAACAGAGAATACCGGCATTCTATTAGATGCTATTGATAATGATGATAGAGCTGCCTTTGGTGGTATGGTTGATCAGCTTGGCAAACTGTTTAATATCGGTATTCCTGTCACTAATTCAGATTCAGAAGAAACACATCTATTTGAAAATGTAAAAACAATTGGAGACTGGTTCCGAAGCAGTGGTTTGACGTTATCTATTACTCCTATAAACATTGAACTTGCTTTGTCAATAGCAGAAGGCAATGATATTGAAGCCTTAGCCTATCGTTATGCATTAACTGAACTCAACCCATTTATTGTTACTGGTGATGCTGATATATATGTGTCGCACAATATCAACGGTGAATTAAATATTGATAATTTCTCGCCCCAATATTTGATTGATCGCCTTAAAATGTTAGAGATAAAAATGCAGTATGGTTTGACTGATACTGATTATTCAGATGAATTAGATACTATCGCAATTGATGGTAATTGGGATTATATTGATTTTGGGACAACAATTGATGGTAGTCCATTATCTTTGGATGTAGATGGCAATGGACTTTCCTTATCTGATCATCAAATTGTTTTTGGTAGTGATGCAAATGAAATTTTGAATGGCAGTGGTGATGAAGATCACCTTTATGGTGGAGCAGGCAATGATGCACTGGAAGGTAATGGGGGCAATGATTATTTAGAAGGTGGAGCAGGTGAAGACGATCTCTATGGTGGTGATGACAATGACACTGCCTCTTATGCCAGCAGCTCTACTGCAGTGACTGTTTCCTTACATGATCAAATTGGCAGTGGTGGTGATGCCGAAGGTGATATCCTCTATGATATTGAAAACCTGACAGGTTCTAACCATGATGATATTCTGATTGGTAGTGAAGACCAAACCAATATATTAGATGGTGGTAAGGGCAATGATGAACTTCAGGGGCTTAGTGGTGGTGATGATCTTTTTGGTGGTGAAGGCAATGACACCGCCTCTTATTCAGCCAGCCTGAGTGCCGTCACCGTCAATCTTGCCACTGGTACCGCCACAGGCGGCGATGCCACAGGTGATACTTTTGACAGTATTGAAAATCTCATCGGTTCTGACTATAACGACAAGCTGACAGGCACAGGGTTTGGCAGTGTTTTAATAGGTGGTTTAGGTGATGATACTTATACCATTACCCATAGTGATGATGTCATCGAGGAAGCCGAAAATGGCGGCAATGATACTGTACAAACGGATAATAGTTATACCCTAAATTCTGAACAGCATATTGAGAATCTGACCCTGCTGGGCAGTGATGATATCAATGGTACAGGTGACCATACTGGCAATCGTATTCAGGGCAACAGCGGTAACAATATTTTAAATGGTAAAGCAGGTAATGATGTTATTCTGGCTCCCGGTGGCAATGACACCTTATTAGGTGGTCGTGGCAATGATGTATTAGTGGTGGCAGACAGCATACCGGGTTTACAAGTCTCTGCGGATTATATTCGTGGTGACTGGAATGAAACGATTATTAACGGTGGTAGTGGTGACGATGATCTGTTTGCTGAACACTTACTTGGCGCTGATCGCACCATAATCTTTGGCCGAGGTCATGGTAATGATGTGCTGTTTAATAAAGGAGGTTTTGCATCCTTAGACTCAGAGGATGGCACTCGAATAATATTAGAAGGTTTAAATCGTGATGATGTCACTTTTTACAGGCCTGATACCTTTGGTGCTGACTTTTCATTATTTGAAGAATATTACCGATGGACTGGTGTACCTATAGTGATGCGTATTAATGGTACAGGTGAAACCCTGACCTTGCCCTTTAACTTTTTTACTGATGATTATGATAACTTAAACTTACGCTCTGATTGGCAATTTGAATTTGCAGATGGTGAGACTCTCAATTCTGGCTCGTTGCTGGGCAGTGAATCGATTTGGGATGATCAAATTGTCATATCTTATTACTGGCAATCTAAATACCAACGTCTGGCGTTAGCTGAACAAAGCGCTGGGTTTGACACCATTGGTTCGGTATTTGACAGTGATTTTAATTTTGTCTTTTTCCCTGATGTTGGGGCTTTGCTTGATCCAGTCAATGAAACGGGTAGTGCTTCTGATGATCTCATTACTGGCTCTATTGAAAATGATAACATCAATGGTGCTGGTGGTAATGATGTTCTGATGGGTGCTTTAGGTTTTGATTTCTTAACTGGAGGCAGTGGTGCTGATCGACTATATGGTGATGATGGCAATGATACCTTAGATGGAGGAACAGAAGCTGATTTGCTTAGCGGTGGTCGAGACAATGATACCCTGACCGGTGGTATGGGTAATGATAGCTTTGTCTTTAGTCAGGGGGATGGTGATGATACCATTCTTGATGCCAGCAATGATGATACAGTAAAACTTTATGGCACGGCAGCGAGTGATGATCAAATTACACGAGATGATTTACTGGCTGAGCAAGTTGGTAATGATCTGGTTTTACGCTATGGCCTGTCAGACACTATTACCTTCAGTGACTGGTTTCTGGGTAACCGCCTGGGCTTATTAGAGATTTATGCTGGCGGCAGTGAACTTCCTTTACTCTCTTATGCTGCTGATGAATTGGAAGCATTAATTAATCATGCACCTGAATTGGCCCTTCCTATTATTGACCAAAATATTAGTGCCGGTTATTTTTACAGCTATGCCATTCCAGCAGGTACGTTTATAGACCCGGATATTGATGATACATTAACTTATAATGCGAGTTTAGCCGGCGGTGCTGCTTTACCAGCCTGGCTCAGCTTTGATGCACTGACAGCAACCTTTAGTGGTATTCCTGATAATGATTCACTTGCCAGTTTGGATATTATGGTGAGTGTCACTGACTCGTATGGAAAAACAGCCAGTGATATTTTTGTTTTACAGGTTGAAGAAGGAAATATTTTAACGGGTACAGGTGATGATGATAGTCTTGCTGGTGATGAAGGCAATAATATTATTTATGGTTTAGCAGGCAAGGATAGTATTTCTGGTCGTGATGGTGATGATCAACTTTTTGGTGGTACAGGTAATGACTGGTTACGTGGTGGTGTGGGTGCGGATCAATTAGATGGCGGTGCTGATAGAGATACTGCCGCTTATACTCAATCTGAAGAAGCTGTACAAATTAGCCTTGAAGATGGTTTGGGCCATGGCGGCACAGCTGAAGGTGATGTCTTAAGTAATATTGAAAATCTCGCTGGCTCTGCTTTTGCTGATCAATTAGCGGGTAACGCTGAAAATAATAGTCTCACGGGGCGAGAAGGTGATGATCAGTTATCCGGTGGAGCCGGTAATGACTGGCTGCTAGGCGGCATAGGTGCGGATCAGTTAAATGGTGGTGATGATAGAGATACTGCTGCTTATACTCAATCTGAAGAAGCCGTTCAAATTAGCCTTGAAGATGGTTTGGGCCATGGTGGTACAGCTGAAGGTGATGTGCTGACCAATATTGAAAACCTGACTGGATCGGACTTTGCTGATCAACTCACTGGAAATGCTGAAAACAACAGTCTGACAGGACAGGAAGGCAATGACCAGTTAGCTGGTGGTGCCGGTAATGACTGGTTGCGGGGCGGCATAGGTGCGGATCAACTGGATGGTGGTGCAGATAGAGATACTGCGGATTATACCCAGTCTGAAGAAGCGGTACAAATCAGTCTTGAAGATGGTCTGGGTCATGGCGGCACAGCTGAAGGTGATGTCTTAAGTAATATTGAAAATCTCGCTGGCTCTGCTTTTGCTGATCAATTAGCGGGTAACGCTGAAAATAATAGTCTCACGGGGCGAGAAGGTGATGATCAGTTATCCGGTGGAGCCGGTAATGACTGGCTGCTAGGCGGCATAGGTGCGGATCAGTTAAATGGTGGTGATGATAGAGATACTGCTGCTTATACTCAATCTGAAGAAGCCGTTCAAATTAGCCTTGAAGATGGTTTGGGCCTTGGTGGTACAGCTGAAGGTGATGTGCTGATCAATATTGAAAACCTGGCAGGCTCTGACTTTGATGATCAGCTTACCGGTAATGCCGAGAACAATAGTCTGACTGGACAGGAAGGCAATGACCAGTTAGCTGGTGGTGAAGGTAATGACTGGTTGCGGGGTGGTATGGGGGCCGACCAACTGGATGGTGGAGTGGATCGAGATACTGCGGTTTATACCCAGTCTGAAGAAGCGGTGCAAATCAGTCTTGAAGATGGTCTGGGTCATGGCGGCACAGCCGAAGGTGATGTGCTGACCAATATTGAAAACCTGACTGGCTCAGCTTTTGATGATCAACTCACCGGCAATGCCGAAAACAATAGTCTGAATGGACAGGAAGGCAATGACCAGTTAGCTGGTGGTGCAGGTGATGACTGGCTGCGGGGTGGTATGGGGGCCGACCAACTGGATGGTGGAGCGGATCGAGATACCGCCGTTTATACTCAATCTGAAGAAGCCGTTCAAATTAGCCTTGAAGATGGTCTGGGTCATGGTGGCACAGCTGAAGGTGATGTGCTGATCAATATTGAAAACCTGACAGGATCGGACTTTGATGATCAGCTGACAGGTAATGCCGAGAACAACAGTCTGACTGGACAAGAAGGTAATGACCAGTTAGCTGGCGGTGCAGGTAATGACTGGTTGCGGGGTGGCATAGGTGCGGATCAATTAGATGGTGGTGCTGATAGAGATACTGCCACTTATACTCAATCTGAAGAAGCTGTACAAATTAGCCTTGAAGATGGTTTGGGCCATGGCGGTACAGCTGAAGGTGATGTCTTAAGTAATATTGAAAATCTCACTGGCTCTGCTTTTGCTGATCAATTAGCGGGTAACGCTGAAAATAACAGTCTCACGGGACGAGAAGGTGATGATCAGTTATCCGGTGGAGCCGGTAATGACTGGCTGCTAGGCGGCGTAGGTGCGGATCAGTTAAATGGTGGTGATGATAGAGATACTGCTGCTTATACTCAATCTGAAGAAGCCGTTCAAATTAGCCTTGAAGATGGTTTGGGCCATGGTGGTACAGCTGAAGGTGATGTGCTGATCAATATTGAAAACCTGGCAGGCTCTGACTTTGATGATCAGCTTACCGGTAATGCCGAGAACAATAGCCTGACTGGACAAGAAGGTAATGACCAGTTAGCTGGTGGTGCCGGTAATGACTGGTTGCGGGGCGGTATAGGTGCCGACCAACTGGATGGTGGAGCGGATCGAGATACTGCGGTTTATACCCAGTCCGAAGAAGCGGTGCAAATCAGTCTTGAAGATGGTCTGGGTCATGGCGGCACAGCCGAAGGTGATGTGCTGACCAAAATTGAAAATCTGACCGGATCTGACTTTGCTGATCAACTCACCGGTAATGCTGAAAACAACAGCTTATCAGGTCGTGATGGTGATGATATTTTGATCGGCGGTGCAGGCAATGATTATCTGAACGGTGGAGCGGGTGATGATCGCTATATCATGGGTGCAGGCAATGGGCGGGATACTATCAATAACTTTGATGAGCTAGAGGATAGTTTTGATATTCTGCGTTTTGATGAAGCCTCACTTGGAGATCTCTGGTTGAGCCAGAGTGGCGATAGTTTGCGGATCACTGTAGCCGGTACAGATGATCAGGTGATGGTCAAAGACTGGTATAGTGATAGTGATTATCAACTGGATCAAATCGAAGTGGCTGGCTCTGTTTTGTTAAACAGTCAGGTGGAGCTATTAGTTCAGGCGATGGCAGCCTTTGATGTGCCTAGTGGTGTGGGCAATGTGATCCCTGTTGGAGCACAAGAGGCATTGGCACCTGTTCTGGCAGACACCTGGCAGGCTGTGTGAGCGAAAATCAGCAAGAGACACCATCATTTGATACAGGACTGCAGGCACTGGTCGCCATTGCCCGCTTTCACCAGCTGCCGGCAGAGCCCACTCAGCTGGCACATGAATTTGCCTCTCCGGGTCAATGTTTTGCTGATACGGAGTTATTGCGGGCAGCAAAAGCGCTGACTCTGAAAGCGAAAAGATTAAAGCCGTCATTATCAGAACTTAATAATGCGATGTTGCCGGCGATTGCTAAAGGTCGTGACGGTGACTATTTTATTCTGGCACGACTGGCGACTCAGGAGTCATCCGGTAGCTCAGAATCTGAGATCAATAGCCCACCTGTGATCACGGTGCTTATCCATGACTTAAGAAAAACTGCTCCTGAATCCTTAACTCTGGATGAGTTTGATTCGCAATGGTCGGGTGAGCTGATTGCACTGACACGTCGTCACGGTCTGGGTGAACGGTTACAGCAGACGTTTGATATTACCTGGTTTATTCCTTCGCTGGTAAAATACCGCAAGCTGTTCAGTGAAGTATTGATAGTCTCTTTTTTTTTACAACTCTTTGCGCTGGTGACACCTCTGTTTTTCCAGGTGGTGATGGATAAGGTGCTGGTTCATCGTGGTTTTACCACGCTGGATGTGCTTGCCGTGGGTTTTTTCGTGGTAGTGGTTTTTGAAGCATTACTGGGTGGTCTGCGTAATTATATCTTCAGTCATACCACCAATCGAGTGGATGTTGAACTGGGGTCACGTCTATACCATCATTTAATGGCCTTACCCATGGCTTACTTTGAGGCCCGTCAGGTGGGGCAGAATGTTGCCCGGGTTCGGGAGCTGGATACGATCCGTAACTTTATCACCGGTACGGCATTGACGCTGGTGATTGATCTGCTATTTGTCTTCGTGTTTTTAGCAGTGATGTGGTATTACAGTCCTGCTCTGACGGGTATCGTGCTGGCCTCTATACCTTTTTATGTCCTTTTATCGGTGTTTATTACCCCCATTTTACGTCATCGGCTGGATGAAAAATTTAAACATGGGGCGGCTAATACGGCTTTTTTAACTGAATCAATAACCGGTATCGGCACTGTAAAATCCATGGCAGTTGAACCTCAAATGCGGCGTAAGCTTGAAGATCATTTGTCCAGTTATGTGCATGCGTCTTTTCGTAGTCAGAATTTAGGCAATGTCGCCAGTCAGATTGCCGGATTAATTAATAAGCTGGTGACTTTGGGTATTATCTGGTGGGGGGCTCATCTGGTCATTGGTGGTGAGATCAGTGTTGGTCAGTTGGTTGCCTTCAATATGCTGGCAGGTCGGGTAAGTGGCCCTGTTTTGAAGCTAGTGCAATTATGGCAGGATTTTCAGCAGGCCGGGATCTCCATTGCCCGTCTGGGTGATATTCTCAATACCCCTTGTGAGTCCGGTTTTAATCCTAACCGCTCTCGTTTGCCTTCTTTGCGGGGAGCTGTTGCTCTGGAACAGGTACGTTTTCGTTACCGTCCTGAAGGGGCAGTTATTCTGGACACCATTAATCTGCATGTTAAAGCCGGCGAAGTGATCGGCATTGTGGGTCGTTCCGGCTCGGGAAAAAGCACCATTACAAAATTGATCCAGCGCCTTTATATTCCTGAATCCGGACGGGTTTTGCTTGATGGTGTGGATTTGTCCATGGTGGATACTGCCTGGCTGCGTAAGCAGATTGGTGTGGTTTTGCAGGAAAATTTTCTGTTTAACCGCAGTATCCGGGATAATATTGCCCTGACCGATCCTTCACTTTCTATGGAACGGGTGGTGGCTGCTGCTAAATTGTCAGGTGCTCATGAGTTTATAGTACAGCTGCCCGAAGGCTATGATCATATGGTGGGTGAGCAGGGCAGCAATTTATCAGGCGGTCAGCGTCAGCGTCTGGCTATTGCCAGAGCGCTGATCAGCAATCCGCGAATTCTGATCTTTGATGAAGCCACCAGTGCGCTGGATTATGAGTCTGAACGCCTTATACAGGATAATATGGCTCATATCAGTCTGGGACGCACTGTGTTTATTATTGCTCATCGTCTGACGACAGTCCGGCAATGTGATCGGATCCTGGTGATGGAGAAAGGGCATATTGTTGAACAGGGTGATCATGATGCCCTGTTGGAAATAAACGGTTATTATGCACGTTTGTACAGCTATCAGAACCACTCACCTAATCTCCATAAAGTGTCTGACAAAATACTATCGCCTACTGAACAGAGTGATGTTCAGGATACCTCTGTATGAGTATTCTTTCTGTACTGAGTGATGCCTGGCGACAACGTAAAACTTTGGGTGATCAAGCAAAAAATCGGGAACTCGCTGCTTTTTTACCAGCAGCATTAGAGATTCAGGAAACCCCGGCGCATCCTCTAGCGCACATTGTAGTCTGGACTTTGATCAGTCTTATTGTCCTGTTGATCATCTGGGCCAGTTTTGGTGAGGTTAACATTGTTGCTTCGGCTGAAGGAAAAATTATCCCCAGTTCACGGGTGAAACAAATTCAACCGCTGGAAAAAGCTTTTGTTAAACGTATTCTGGTGCATGAAGGACAATCAGTGAGCAAAGGACAGGCACTAATCGAGCTGGATGGCACATTGACTCTGGCCGATGAAAAGCGGCTTAATAATGAATTGCATAGTGCACAACTGATGCTCAGTGTGTATCAGGCCATGCTGACGCTTTTAGACAAGCCTTTTGAACAACATAAGGCGATTGAGTTTGCTACGGTGGAACTGACGATGATTGCAGATGTATCCCCTCAACAGCAATCACTGCATCAGCGTTTGCTCTGGCAGCAATGGCAGCAGTACAAAGCACAATTAATGACGTTGCGCAGTACCCTGCTTAAAACACAGGCTGAGCAAGAAGTGACTCAGGCAATGATCAGTAAATTAAAACAAGTCTTACCGCTGATCAAACGTCGAACCCAGTCAGTGAAAGACTTACATAGCAAAAAATTTGCTTCAGAAACGGATTATCTGAAACTGGAGCAGGAGCGTATTCAGCTGGCTCAGGACTATGCCGCAGAGCAGCATCGACTGAAACAATTACAGGCGGTTGAAATGGAGGTCGAACAGCAACTCAAAGGGCTTACAGCACAAACCAAGACAAGGCAATTGATTGATCTAACTGAAACCCAGCGTCAGATAGCAACACTCAAGGAAGAATTAGCCAAGGCTCATGATCGTCATAAAAAGAAAATTCTGTATGCGCCGGTTTCCGGTGAAGTGCAAAACCTGACTGTTAATACAGTGGGTGGTGTTGTGCTTGAGGCACAACAATTGATGCTGATTGTCCCGGATGAAGAAGCATTGGAGGTTGAAGTGTTTCTGGAAAACAAGGATATTGGCTTTGTTCATGAAGGCATGTCGGCTGAAATTAAAATTCATACCTTTCCTTTTACCAAATACGGTGTGATTGATGGTGAAGTGGTGACGTTATCCGATGATGCTCAGGCGGATGAAAACAGAGGATTGATTTATGGAATGCATTTGTTGATGAAAAAAAGCACCATTGAGGTCAATGGTAAAGTGGTGAAATTGATGCCGGGTATGGCGGTCACAGCAGAAGTGCAGACGGGCAAACGACGAATTATGGAATTTTTTATGGCGCCGTTACTGAGATATAAACAGGAAAGTATACGTGAGCGCTAAGGCTAAAATATGTTAGGATAATGGCTATTTTTTAATAAAACCACGGACAACATAAAAAGCTAATGAACAGGGAGATATTACGGCTCGCTATTCCCAATATTCTGAGTAATATCTCGGTTCCTCTGCTTTCTTCAGTCGACACTGCTTTGATGGGGCATCTCTCGGCTTTACATCTTGCTGCAGTGGGCATTGCTGCGATGGTCTTTAACCTCATTTACTGGAATTTTGGTTTTTTACGCATGGGGACCACGGGTCTGACTGCTCAAGCTTTTGGCGAGCAAAGTCGTGAAAAATTAACCAATACTTTAAGCAGAGCCTTATTTCTATCTCTATTGATCGCATCTGCTCTTATTATTTTTCAAGAGCCTCTCATTAAAGCAACGTCATATCTGTTAAATATCGACGCTGCTACTTATTTACTGGTTATAGAATACTTTGATATACGTATTTTTGCAGCGCCTGCAACATTGGGTTTGTATGTTATTTTTGGTTGGTTTTTTGGTGTACAGAATGCCATTATTCCACTAATCCTGACTTTATTTATTAATGTACTTAATATTGCACTGAGTTACTATTTTGTTTATGTCTTGAAGCTTGATATTGCAGGCGCTGCTTATGGTACTTTGATTGCCCAATACTCTGGCTTTATGGCTGGTTTGCTTTTGCTCTATAAGTATAAGGATAAAATGCACAGACTTTCCTTTGAGTCTATTTTTGATCGTGCCCAGCTGGCAAAATTTTTTACTATTAATAAGGATATTTTTTTTAGAACTATAGCACTTACTTTTGCTTTTGCGTTGCTCTATTCGCAGAGTGCCAAAGAGGGTGAAATGGCATTAGCTGTGACGGTGATACTCCTGCAGTTTCTCTCATGGGTTTCCTTTGGTGTTGATGGTTTTGCATTTGCCGCTGAGAGTCTGGTGGGAAAATATTATGGCGCTAAAGACTGGTGTCATTTTTCTCAGGCTATCCGCTACTCATTTTATTGGGGGACTGGATTGGCTGCGATTTACTTTCTGATTTATTTTTTTGCGGGTCAGCGGCTGCTTGAACTTTATACCAATCAACCAGAACTTATTGCTGCGGTAAAACCGTATCTTGTCTGGATATCTATTATGGCTTTTGCTGGCACTTTGGGGTTTATATGGGATGGTGTTTTTATCGGCATGACCGCTACACGAGCTATGCTGATCAGTGTCATGATGTCCCTGGCGGTTTATATAGTTCTTTTTTATATGGTACAAGCTTATCACTCTCTTCATCTTTATTGGTTTAGTTTTGTAGTTTTTTTATTTTTGCGTGGTGTGATTCAGAGTGGGATGTTTTACCGCTATGGAAAAAATTTAATATAAAAAGCTTGTTTTTATTTTTTCTTAAAGTATAATGATAATCATTCTCGTTTGAGTCGTTATTCAAAGCCTCCCTCTGAATAATAATAGACTAAATGAGATACTCTTAGGTGATACCGTTGCTAAAATGAGGCGTAGGGTGATAATTACTATTTAACTCCCAATAATGTACGTCAATACATCTGAAACCTCATGCATGGATGCGATAATCTTGCCGGGATGCTTAAGCCAGACTACTAATCTTGTGGTCTGGCTTTTTTTTATGATTTTTCACAAGAAATAATATTCCCCTTCTTTAAATACTTATTACATGAAATATAGTGTCAATGGGTAATGAGTAGAGGTTTGATAAATTCATTGACATATAATGTCTGTAATGAGAATATGAATCATTATTATTTGTGTGTTTTGTTACTTATTATTGATGGCAGATTTTGCATAAAACAGCTAAATGAAATGTATCTCATCTGGAAGAGGAAGCTATGAAGAAAATTTTAATCGTATTTATTTTAATTATTTCAAGTTTTTTTACTGTCTGGGGCAGTGTCATTGCTTCTGGTGACTTAACCAAACAGGAACCGATCACAGTCGATGTTCAGTTGGGTGATACTGATAATTCTTACCTTTTTGTGCCATCGAGTCTCGAGTTTGAAACAGGTAAGCTCTATAAACTGGTCATACACAATGTTGGTAAAACAAAACATTACTTCAGTTCAGAAGGTTTATCACGATCTGTGTTTACAAGAAAAGCTCAGGTATTAGGGGCAGATGGTAAAGCTATTGCTGAAATTAAAGGCAGCATTCGAGAAATTGAAGTCTATCCCGGTGGCACGGCTGAATGGTGGTTTGTTCCGGTAAAAAGCGGCAATATAAATGATCTGAAATGTACGATTAAAGGTCATGAAGAAGCCGGAATGGTTGGAAAAATTACTATTAAATAAGTGCACTTCCCAACAACACTGAGAATTGTCTGTTTACTGGCATCATTTATTTAATAAAAACTGAGAACTGTTTTGATTCAACAACTTCTTGAGCAAATTAACCAGATAGTGGTTGGTAAAGAACTCCAGGTAAAACTGGCTCTGGCCTGTCTTTTGGCTGATGGTCACCTGCTGATAGAAGATATTCCAGGGGTAGGGAAAACAACCTTGTCTCAGGTGCTGGCAATCAGTTGTGGTTTGAATTTTAAAAGAGTTCAATTCACCTCTGATTTATTACCTTCAGACATTCTTGGTGTCTCCATATTTAATCGGGATACTCATCACTTTGAATTTAAAAAAGGCGCTGTTTTTACTAATCTACTGTTAGCTGATGAAATCAATCGGGCTTCATCAAAAACTCAAAGTGCCTTATTAGAAGTGATGGAAGAATATCAGGTCTCAGTGGATGGTCAGTCACATCATTTAGAAAAACCTTTCTTTGTTGTGGCGACACAAAACTCACATGAACAACTTGGAACACATCCGTTACCTGAATCACAAATGGATCGTTTCCTTATTCGTATTTCATTAGGCTATCCAAGCAAAGAAAAAGAAAGAGCATTGTGGCAAAGAAAAAGTGGCCGACAGCAGCTGGAACAGATTAAGGCTGTTATCAGCTCTGAGGATATTTTATGCTATCAGGAACAGGTTCGCTCGATCCATCTTTCAGAGGCTATTTATGACTATCTGGAAGATATTATTCAATACACCAGAGAAAGCGGTCTGTTTGTTTACGGCTTATCACCGCGTGCCGGACTGGCACTCATTCGAATGACTCAGGCATGGGCTTATCTTGAAAGCCGGGAATATGCTTTACCGGATGATTTACAAATCATTTTACCCTATGTCGCTAATCATCGGCTGATGTCGGCTGATCCTTCAATGACCGATGAAATTATCGCTGCTCGTTTGATGGATATTGCCATTCCCTGAGATCATAAATTATCAATGAAGATCCTGTCAGTTAGCTTAACCTATTTTGGAAGGCTGTTTTTACTCATATTGTTAACCCTGTTTATTGGTGCAATTAATTATAATAATAGCCTGGCCTATTTGCTTGTGTTTGTATTTTTCAGTCTTTATGCACTGATTTTTTATCAGGGCTGGAAAAATATCAAAGATTTGAAAATTCTTTGCTATCCGCTCAAGAGTCATTTTATGGGCGAACCCAACGGGATTAAAACTCAATTTTTAAGCATCAGAAAAAAACAAAATAATCAATTTAATTTCCTGTATTGTGAATACCAGCTGGTCAATATTATTACACAGGAAAAAATGAAACATGTTACTTCTTTTTTACGCCCCGTCATTGTGCAAAAGACAATACAGGAATTTGAATTTGAGCTGATCAGCAGGGGGTGCTTTCAGTTGGCTGAGTTTGTCTGTTCCAGTCAATACCCTTTAGCATTGTTTAAATGGACACAGCGTGTTTCTAATGAGAAAAAAACTTTTTATATATATCCAGCACCGATTGATCACCATGTCAGTGATCAAAGCCATCGACAATCTGTACCAAACAAAACAGGTGTTGAGCAGTTTAAAGAATTATCACGTTACCAGGAAGGTGATCCTTTATCAAAAATCTGCTGGAAAACTTATGCTCGTACTGAACGGCTAATGACAAAAATATTTGAAGATGAACAAGAGAATAAGCAAATTGTTTATAAATATGATGATCTTGGTTTGCTGAAAAAAGAACAAAAGTTATCGCAATTATGTTATTGGATAAAACAGGCTCATCAAAAGGGTTTCTACTATGGTTTGAATATTCCAGGACATACGATAAAAGCTAATCATGGCACTGAGCATTATCATCAATGTCTTATAGCATTGGCTCAATCTTAATGTCAGTTATGCCAGGCAATGTTGAACATAAATATTTATCCATTGGCCTGGTCATGGCTGCTGTTTTGCCCTATGGACTCTTATTACCATGGCCATATATTTTCTTTCTTTGTATTATTCTGGTGAGTGAATTTTTTTTAATAAAAACTGAATCTCAGGAGCAATCAAAGCGGAAGAAAACAGTAATAAAAACAATTTTTATGATTGCAGGAATGTTATTCATTACTTATTACTGGGATCAGTTGCGGATAAATATCATCGGCCTGGCTCTTTTTTGTCTGGTGCTGAGCTTAAAACCTTTAGAAACACACTCACAAAGAGATTATCAGGTACTGATCGTTCTATGTTATTTTGCTGTGATTGCCTTGTTGTTTTTTGATAATTCATTTATATTATTTTCCTATAGTTCTCTCTATATTATTGTATTAACAGCCTTTGTTATTATGCTTCACTTTCCCGGTGAATCATTTAAGAACAATCTCATCAGTTCCGTTCGACTATTGATAAAGACTGCACCTATGGTGCTTATTCTTTTTATTATTTTCCCCCGTTTAGGCTCTCCCGTTTGGCATTTATCATCAATAGGCAGCGATGATAGCATAAGGAAAAATGCTCAGGGGACTTCTGGCTTGTCTAAGACCTTGAATCCTGGTGACTTAAATAAGCTCTCTTTAAGCCAGGAAACTGCTTTTCGGGTAAAATTTAATAAGCATCGTCCCGCCTCAAATGAATTGTACTGGCGAGCTAATACTTTTTATTTTACAGATGGAAAGCAATGGCTCAGTGACTATTATCTGAAATCATATTTTAAGTTGCAGGCACCTGCCAAAGTAAATAATATATCTAAAATAAAAACAGAACAGTTATTTGAATACATCATTAATCAGGAAGCTAATCAACAGCAATGGCTTTTTACATTGGGCACACCCATAGAGCTGCAGTCTATTTCAAATGCACTGGCGGTACTCTCTGAGGATAATTTACTGCTGGCAAAAGAGCCCATTCAAGAGTCGGTACAATATACACAGATCAGCTATGCTGGCCCCAGAATCCCGGGGGCTTTTAACTATGATCAACAGGCCCTGTTATTGCAGGCATTGCAATTACCTGAAAATAAACGTTTGGCTAGTAAGGCCATTGCTTTAGGGCAGCAATGGCGAAAAACATATCCTGATGATAAAACACTGCTCAGGCATGCATTAAACTGGTTTGCACAAAAAGAATTTTACTATAGCCGAAATGTGCCAAAATATTTATCTGATCCCATTGATGAATTCTTGTTTCAGGGGAAGAAGGGCTATTGCGGACATTATGTTACTGCATTTGCCATGCTGATGCGGGCGGCACAAATACCTGCACGTATCGTGAGTGGTTATAAAGGTGGCTATACAAGCCGTTTTGGTGATTATCTGACCATTAAACAAGCCAATGCCCATGCCTGGGTTGAAGTGTGGCTAAGTAACGATGGTTGGTTTCGAATTGATCCTACTGCAGTGATCCCTATAGAACGCATACTTGAAGATGACCTGATTTCACAATTACTTTCTGAAGATGCAGAGCAAAAAAAGACACAACAAAATAATGTTCAAGACAAGCATTTAAATTCTGTTGATAATTCAGCATTTGCCATTATTTTTAAATATCAAGTGAAGCAATATTTTGAATATATGGATTATTTATGGGATGTGTGGATAGTTCAATATGATCAGAGCAATCAATATTTATTATTAGCCCTAACCGGACTTGATAAAGTTAATATAGCCTGGCTAATACTATTGTTAACACTCCTTATTTGTTTTGCCATTGCAGTTGTAAGGATAACTCATTGGAAAAAACAAACCGTGACATTAAAAGCTGTCTATCAGCAGCTATTAAAAAAGCTGCAGGAGCAGGGCATTGAAATTTTTCAAAATGAAGGTCCGGCGGCATTGAGAAAAAGGCTGACTATTGTTTCTCAGGATCAAAATGAAGCACATAATTTTTTACAAATATTTGCCTTGATAGATGAGTATATTGAGCTACGCTATAACGATAAGGGGAAAGTGCTCCAAATGAAACAGATTATTGAATTAAAGAAACAAATAGCATTCATTTTTAAAAAAAATAAAAAAAAGCTTGTATAAATATCACAACTAATTATAATGATAATCATTATCATTTAATGGATGGCTAAAAACTTTACCCAGAGTTATAGCCTTTTAAAAATGGTAAGTCCCAAATCAATAAATTCAAGGTAGTGAGATGATCAGTTAAACCTTACGTTTGCTGAAACTCCTACGTTTGGTGAAGGTCTGAATAATTATCCCAATATTGTTGACTTGATTTACCTGATACTCACTGCATGGATGATTTATCACTTTGGGACACGTAAGCCAGACTGCTGAATGTGACAGTCTGGCTTTTTTATTTGAAGTGCGCTTAAGAGTAAATTATATGGATCTGAAGGATAAAATTAATGGCTTTTTTATGAGTCTGGCACGCTATCGGGCTGTCAAGTCTTCCCGAAAACGCTCACACATCATTTATTCTGATAAAAATAAGCCACTAAAAAAACAAAATCAAAAATCATTTATTTCATAATCTTTCCTGAATAATACCAATTATTTTAATAATTCAAAGATTGGTTACAAGTCTAAATATTCATAATTTTAAAGTAAGTTATTCCTAATTTAATTAGTCAGCTCTGAAAAATACATTATCCATTTGAAATATAAGAAATTAATCCTGTCTGCTTTATCAAGCAAGTCTTTAAAATTTCTATATTTGAGGACAAAAAATATTAGAGTAATCATTTATCAGCTGCAGGATATCATGTTGATACCCTGGAAATGAACGTGATAATCACTTGTAGGATATTTAGGTTAGACCCAATATTTAGGTCTGACTTTTTTATCATAGGTGTTCTTTTCAGAGTACAAATCCGTACCAGACATGCCACTTGAAAAAATTATGTGTAAAGATATTTATTAATCAAATCAGTAATGATATTGATTATCATTACTGTTAAGGTTAGAATGATATTAGTTATTCAGTGGATTATGTAATTTTTTTGTTAAGTTAAATTAGGATAAAGGGTATTTTTATGTCGAAGGGACTTGTTTTTTTATTGCTTGCAGCATCGGTGTTTGTAACTGGTTGCAACAATGCAGCAATTAATACACATTCTGAGTATCCGCGAGGAGAAGCTTCCCCAACCGTTTATCAGAAAAAAATGCAAGCAGCCAATCACTGGAATGAACTGGCAAAAATAGAAGCAAAAAATGTACTTTGTAGATTACCAAAGTCTTCTAAGCCAATATATATCAAAAGAAGCCCAATTGTACAAGGTGGAAGTGATGCTTCTTATATTGTTTTGCCAAGTCCATTTCAAAAGGCATTTGGTGATTTAATCACAAGCCATCTGGTCAGACAGGGTGTTGTCGATGTTGAATTACAAGAAACCAAAAACAGTATTAAAATTGATTATGATGTTCAGATATTGACTCATAATGATCGCGGATATCTGAGACCTAAGTTTGGCACATATGCCTTAATAGCGGCAAATATGGCTATGCTGTATGATGCATCACATTGGGGAACTCCGGGCCTGGTTGGAATACCAATTGTTGCCCAACTTGAATGGTTCAACAGTACAAAAGAAACGGGTGCCAGCCCAGTAGAAGTGATTATAACTACCAGAGCGGTTGAAAATAATAAGATCATTATGTCTGATTCGAGAATCTACTATATTAATTCGGGTGATAAGAGTCACTATAAACACTATAAACAAGAAGACAATCGTCAATTTAAAGTTGTTTCAGAGTAAAGGATTCCAATGAAAAAAATATTTCTAATTCTCATGGCATTTATGATTGTTATTTTGCTGACGGCTTGTCAGGGGGGAATGTATCAGAAACCTAAAGAGAAATCTGATCTGCTTGCTTCAAATCACCAGGCCGGTAAATATTTGTTAAATATTGCATCTAAGGAGCTTGATGAGCGTTTAATTCTTGTGGCAAGTTTTGTTAGTGTGAATAATCTGGACATGTCATCATCCTTTGGACGCATTACATCACAACAGGTGGCAACACAGTTTTCTAATTCAGGCTTTAAAATTGAGGAAATGCTTCTAAGGAAAAACGTCAGGATAGAACAAAAATCAGGTGAGTTTTTATTATCCAGAGATTTAAAAAAAATTGATTCAGTGCATAATGCTCAGGCTGTTATCGTAGGCACTTATGCAGTGGCAATTGATTATGCCTACATTACTGCAAAAGTTATCAATACAGTAGATAGTAAAGTGATCGCATCTTATGATTATAAAATCCCTCTTGATAAGGACATAAAATATTTGCTAAGAACAAATTGAACTATTATTTCACTTAATATTGTTTTTAAGCAGTTTATGATTAATATAGTCTGATGTAAGGGAATTATTTTGGATAACCCGATGGATTTTTTATTTGAGATATTTCTTGTTGTCTTGATTGCCTTTGTGGCCTGGACTTCATTTTTTGTGGTCAAGCAAAAAACGGCCACTGTTGTGGAATTTTTTGGGAAATTTTCATTTATTGCTAAAGCGGGTTTGAATTTTAAACTGCCTTTGCCTTTGATGAAGATTTCAGAGCCGATTTCCTTACAGCTGCATCAGATGAAAGAAGAAGTCTCAGTTAAAACAAAAGATAATGCTTTTGTTACTTTCCCGATTTCAGTTCAATATCAAGTCATTGAGTCAAGGATCCGTGAAGCTTATTATGAATTGGCATCACCGGTTCAACAAATATCTTCCTATGTCCTTAATGTTGTTCGTAGTGAGACAGCACTGCTGTCAATGGATGAGCTTTATACCAAAAAAGAAGAAATTGCTACAGCAGTTAAATTGGAACTACGGGCCAAAATGTCTCGATTTGGTTTTGAAATAGTGACCGTTCTGGTTGACGAGCCCATGCCCTCAAAAGAAGTGAGAATTGCATTTAATCGAGTAATCGCTGCTGAACGTGAGCGTGAGTCAGCAGTTAATGAAGCTGAAGCCATTCGAATTCTTAAAGTCGGTGAAGCAAGGGCGCAGGCTGAAAGTCTGGAATTAATAGCAAGTGCCTATGTTAAACAGCGTCAAATTTATGCACAGGGTGCAAAGGAAGCAATGGAGGAGCTTGCAGCCGCTTTACCGACATTGAGTGCTCAGGAAGTCTTGCAATATCTGGCTGACATGGATCATCGGGATATGTTACGTGAAGCATCCAAAGGGCCGGGGACGATTTTGATCCCCCAAATTAATACTACAAATATTGGAGAAACAATGGCCTTGATTGAATCGAAGAGAGACTGGGATAATCAAAAACTGGAACAAACAGCATAGGATATGAAAAGATCAAGTTTTAGTCAGTTATACCAGTCGCTTAAATCAGTTCAGTTTTTAGCAGAAAGGAATCATATTAAATACTATTAAAAAAATACAGGACAGTCTTTTTTACTATAAATCCTCAATGTTATTATTCTGAAGTATAAGGTTTCTGTTCTTAGTAGGGGCAGGGAGTTTGTTTTAACTATTAAGGCCTACAGTGAGAAGGATGCTGGCACAATTTCCCTTGAGTCAGATTTAAAGCCTTATAATATCGCTATTCAGGGAATCAGCAATACTCAAAAAAATACTCCCGAAAAAGCTGTTGGGTATTAATTCCCATCTGATGGTTTCTGGAGATTATTTTAATTCAGGCTCAAATTCAAACGTGTCAATTTTATCAGATATTTACAGAAGAAGAGATCTTTAAAATTCGTGATTGCAATTATGGCTTGGATTCAAGTGATAACCTGACTAATAGAGTGTAATATTTCTAGCCAAATGGGCGGTTATAAAAAAGATCCAAATATTATAAAGTAAAATTAACTGAACCAACAACCCACTTTTATTATTCAGGAATAATAACAAAGGAAAGGAACTAATGGTGAAAATTTTAGATGAAGTAGGTGAGTTGCTAATTTCAAATGTATTGAATTGAATAGTTACATGTAAGTCGAGTCTGTAAATCATATTATATGATTGCCCTGGTTTCCCTTAAGGAAACTTCAACGAACTTCATTTAATTTAAATTGTATTTTTATGGATAATTATTTTGGAAATTTATTATGAATGTTATTAGTAAACCTCTGGATGGTAAATGGCTGGTTTTCTGGTTATTAACCATTGTTTCCAGTAGTTTTTATTCGCAGAGCAATTTTGGTTTTCACGCCCTTTTTATTCCTTTTAATGTTGCAATATCTCTGATTGTATCTTTTTTTATTGTCTATACATTAACCGCTGTGTTTTTTTCTAAAAAATTATACTTTACAAATAATTTTCTTTTATTTTGTATGCTGTTGCTGTTTACATTTCTGTTTGGGTTGTGGAGAGCGCAGTTAGGGGGAGTTTATCTTGCTCTTATTGGCTTGATGTTTTTCGTTACAGCTTTATTTCTTTTTTCATTGTTACAATATAGAGTTTCTAAAAAACATATTATTTACATCTTATTGGTACTCTCTATTGCAGGATTACTTCAGGCTATCATTTCCATTATTCAGGTTTATGATGTAAACCAATCCATTTTTTCTGTTATCCAATATCTCCCTTTGTCTTTCCACAGTATACTTCCAATGGGTGTCTTTCAACAATTTAATATTCTTGCAGTTTTTCTTGCATTTGTTTTAGTAGTCAATTTATTTTTATTATTACAATTGAGAGTCAATTGTAATAAATATTTCACTTTACTGGTGGTGCTGTCAACGATCTTATCTTTCTATGTTCTAATCTTATCGAGCTCAAGAACCGGCCTGTTAGCCTTTACTATTGGAATTGTTTTATTAGTTCTAGCACTGCGAAAGAGTCCATTTTTTGTCAAAAACTTTAGTATTTGGCTGGCTTCTTTGGCTATAGCAGCCATGCTATTTCTGGTTTTGCCTGTTTTTTCTATTACAGGCTCAGATGATCTTTTTGTAAAAAAGATGAATAGTATGGTTGTTGGGGAAAATGCACGGGTGCCTTTATATTTTATCAGCTTGCAAATGTTTCTGGATAAACCATGGCTTGGGTATGGAATAGGTGCTTTTGCTGAAAGCTTTGTTTTATTTTACGAAACGAATATGACGCCGGAGCAATATTCACTCCTGACAAAAGTCAACTATTATCATCCACATAATGAATTGTTGTACTGGATGATTCAAAGTGGCGTGATTGTACTTATTCTGGTTATACTATTTATTTTTTATTATACAAGATTGCTTATTAAAAGAGGGCAAAAACATTTATTAATGTCTTTAGCTTTGATAAGCCCTTTTTTGATTCAGTCATTATTGTCATATCCTTTTACGCTCTCATTTTTACACCTTTTATTATTTATATTCTTTTTGTATTACGGGATGAGACTGAATAGTAAAGCGTATTATTTTGAGTGTAAGAATACTTTAGTTATCCTATGGCTTATATTGGCTATAATTGTTGTAACAGGCTCCTCTTATGGAGCATGGCATACCTTAAAAAGTGCAGAAGAATTTTCATATCTTAAATATAGACAAGTTTACATAGCACAACAAACGAATGAAGAACTTAAGAGAGTTGTTTATTTAGAACATGCTACCCATAACCCTTTTTATGAAAAGCAATCGCTTACCATAATGAATGGTCTTTTGGATTATTCTCTACAGATTGGCAGTGATTATGATCTTGTTCAATATAAATATTGGGCGATGAATAATAATTATCATCAACAGTATATTGATGTCGCTGTTAATTTAGTGAAGGTTTATTTGTATTTTCAGGATTTTGAAAGAGCTAAAAAATCTTATCTGGAAGCGAGAGAAATTTTTGGAGATCATCCTAAATTAAGTGATAAGGATTTTCCCGGTTCTTTTAATGAGTAGTTTTTTTCTTTATAAAAGAGAGAATAAGGGTGATTATTGCTTATTTACAAAGTCTTTTGTTGTGATCACCCTGACCAAAAATATCTTTAAGTTATTGAATTATAATTATTAATTTCTAATTTTTATCCTGTAGATTAGTTCGAGCTAGTTTAGGATTATGATTTTGTCAAAAAAAACTTGAAATTCATTTTTTTATAAGTATAATGATAATCGTTCTCATTACTGTTCTCGTTAATGTTCATGCATCAAGGGCGAGATAATGATTTGATCAGATATATATAACTATTTAAATATATTCTTTAATTAAAGCTAAAGAATATATTTAAATACTTATTATTGTGATTTAGGATTCATTTTTCTTTTCAATTGAAATGGATTTGGCAACAGAAACGAACAGTTCTAAGGATTTAGTATTTTTTTGAAACTATGAATAATTATTATTTAGATAATTGTTTAGATAGTCATTCAGTTAATGTTAATGATTTAAAAGTATTTAAAAAGGTTAATTGATGTCAACGTTAGAAATGAATAAGGAAGTATTGGAAAAGATTACAGAACTCTATGCCTCAGTTTTTGAACATGATGGATATGGAGAAATAAAGGTTGAAATGAAAATACTGCGCAGAGGACAAAAAGAAGTCATTATACATTGTGGTAAACAATATCGATATATTGTTGACTTTAAAAATTCTAAACCGATGGGCACTAATATCAATCAACTTAATAGTACAGACAATAGTGTTATTGAAAATGCAAAAATGGCATAAACTGATTGCTTATTAGCCTGAGGGTTAAAAAGAATTCACTCTTATGGAAAAAAGTGGTTGTATCAACGGAATGAATACACCGATGTGGGATCGGAAGAAGTTTTCCTAATTTAAATAAAAAATCGTAATCGTGGTCCTGAGGTGGGAGTCGATTAGTTAAAAACAACTCTTTAACTAGTTATTAGTAAAGACAAAAAAAACAGGACTAAAAAATGTTTAGTAAATTTAAAATTCGTGAAATGATGACAAAGTTTGATGCAGTTAACGTGAATGATATTGCAGACAAAAAACTTCAGGCTAAAGCAAAAAGACTTAAGAAAAAACAAGCTGGTTTCACACTGCTTGAATTACTGGTTGTTGTTGCTATTTTAGCAGCTATTGCTGGTACAGCAACTTTGGCATTGCAAGATACGGATGCTCGTGCTTCTGCTGCTGCACACGTTGCAATGATGGATGAGCTAAATAAGGGAATTCGTACATATCGTGTATTGAATAAAAATCAGTTGCCAAATAACTTTGACTCACTTATTCAGGTAACAACTGATCCTGGTAGTGGTGCACTGTCTGGTGTTGCACCTTATGGTAACCTTGAAATTCAAGATGTGGCTGAAGTTGCAATCAATGCTGATATTGTCGGAGTAATGGGTGATATTGGTATGTCACAATTGCAGTATATTACCCTTGGTGGTGACCCTGAAGATGGCGGTACTTGTGCGGATACAGCAGATTTGATTAACCGACGTGATAATGCGGTTGTTCCAGGCAATATCTTCTTAACGCCTGCCGGTAATGGTTGTGGCTTTGCTCGTACACTGCAGGCAGCTGATTCTGTTATGGTCTGGACTGGCGGCAGAGAGCGTCTGACTGGACAACCAGCTACAGTTAGTGAATTTGATGGTACTGCAGGTTCTACCGTTGTTGGTGAGCCAGTGTATATGACTGTTGGCATCGGGCCTGCTTCTACTTTATTTAATGCTAATAATCTGGGTGGTATGACTTCAGTGCCAGTTTATCGCCATGTTAGTGAAGAAAAATACAATCGTTTTATCGGTATCTTTGATATTGGTGAGTGGACCACTACTGGTGCGTTGACTATTACTGCAACAGATCAGGTCGCATTTGTTGGTGTGGTTGACGGTGCTGGCGATACCAAAGAAGAAGAACTGGGAGAGTGGGATGGTCAGCGTAACACCATCTAACAACCCCATATTACTTACTTAAACGTTAGTAAAAACACAGCCTCCTTTTGGAGGCTGTGTTTTATTTGGTAAGTTAAACAGGACTATAATGAAACGATTAATTTGTAAATCACAATACCATCATCCATTCAGAAACAATAAAAAAGGTTTCAGCCTGCTTGAATTATTAGTCTCCCTATCAATTCTTGTAGTAATAGCAGGGATCGGTACCGCTTTTTATTTACCATCTATTGACGACACAGCTGAGGGTATTAGCAAAGCTGAAATGGCTAAAATTATCCTGGCAATTAAACAATTTAAAAAAGACACGGGTTATTATCCTGGTCAAGGTATTTTTGCTTTATCTGGCGGCAGTGGAATCGGTCAGGTTGATATTAATAGCATTCCAGTAATAAACTCAGGTGATCCCAATGTTAATCAAATCAAGTCCTATTGGTTTAAATCACCGGCAAATTTCTGGCAATTGTATGCTGCACCAATTAAAAATAATGTGACGAGTGAAGAGGTGATGGCCTGGTCCCCTGAATCAGGAAGAGGCTGGCACGGCCCGTACCTTCAAAATCGTGCAGAGTTTGTTGATATTGGTAATAGTTTATCAATACAGGATTATAATAACCCTGCGCTTAGCCCTACACCACATTATGGCCTTACTTCAGGCTTACCTCCGCTTAATAATAGCGGCAGTTTAAAAGATCTATATGGTATTGCTGACCCCTTTGTCAATGATGCTTATCAAACTTCAAATAAGGTAGACAATGATAAATTATTGCTGGATTGGCACATATTAAACACTTTGTCAGCAGATTTTGATTCTAATATTCATGATCTTACTCGTTATGGAGGCCCTTACCTATTGATGTTTAAGGACAGTAAACCAAGGTTGATCAGTATGGGAGCTGATGGTTTTTATGGCGGTGTTAACGCCAGCGATGAGTGTGCCCCTGGAATGAATGATCCAAAAAATGATGATCATGTCATCTGTTTTAATTAATTATGAAAAAATTACCTATAAAAATAATTTACTTTTTTTTGATATTGTCTTTTCAGTTTAGTTATGCAATTGAATCGGAAGACAATAAAAACAAAGCAATTGAAAAAGTCGATAAGGTTGATAATCGGGCAGTTGATCTTGATACTTTGATCGCTCGAAACTCAACCCAAAAAAAAGGTGAAAAATTCATCTTTTTCCCCAGAGCCTTATGTTTTTCAGCAGTTATTCAGCAATTACCAAAAAAAGCCAATGCTGAATATTTGCTTAACGCATTGGCTATGATGGGTGTTGAACCTTTACCACTGGTTCGTCACCAAATGTTTATTCGAAGTAAACAGGGAAAGGTGATAGCAGTATATGTGAATGATAAACTGACAAAAATTATTAATGAATCATTCATGCCAGAACAAACTATAAACTGGCTGGCATTACATAGTTATAATTATAATCGTGGGCCAGCTTTATTATTAGTGGGATTTCAGCATGATGCATGCCTGAATAAAGGAGCTGAATGATGTCAAAGCATATGATTCAGACTAACTCTGGTATGACATTATTAGAACTGCTTATTGTTGTCGCAATTCTTGCTGCGACTGCAATGGTAGCTCTAACGACAATGGATGGTGAGCAGGATCAAGTTCACTTTATTGATACCCAGCAGCGGATTGATAAAATACGTACCTCAATTGCGGGCAGAGGCTTAAAAGATAAAATGGGTGCTTTGATCGTTGATGGTTTTGTCGCGGATATGGGGCGCTTGCCGGAATCATTAAAAGAGTTAACAACCAAAATAATGGACTGTGATGCAGACGGAACAGATGAAGCTGATGGTGATGGAGATGGTGTTGCTGATGACTGTGAATGGCAATATGACACGGCATCAACACTCTGGCATGGTTGGCAGGGGCCTTATTTGATCGTAAATGCTGATAGCAACAATGAGCTGGCCTTTCGTGATGGCTGGCGAAATCGTGGCAGCGCTCCTAATTATGGCTGGTCAATAACCCTGAATGATACCAATGCAGATAGCATAGATGATGAATTTATTATTCAAAGTCTGGCTAAAGATGGATTAGTTAACCCCGCTGCGGTTGTTGATTATAATAATTTGAATCATTATGAGCGGGATTACCCTGCAACAAAATCACCGACTGTGGATCCGACTAAACCTCCTGAAGCAATTATTAGCAGTAATGATCACGAAATAAATATTAAAGGTTTGAAATTTGTTTTTCATCTGATTAATCCTTGTACGCCAGATTTAGTAATTCCAACAACCTGTACAGGGCCAGCATTAACGACCAATACAAATAGTACAGCAAGCAATTTACGTATTAAGTTGTTTTATCCGGTAGATGGACAAATAATCGATAGCTGGCCGGCTGCACCAGTTGATAGAGACGCTGCTGATAATCTCAGTGAGTTGATTGATATCAGCACACATTCAGTTGCTGATAACACTGTGCAAATTGTTACCTATAACTATTCAAGTAATGACACTTATATCCCCTGGGGAGCACGCTCATTTATTCTGGTTAATGAAGTGGATGGTTCGCAATATATTGATCCTATGATAAATGTTGCTTTCCCTTATGGACTTGATTTGATATCGGGAAGCACATTGCCTGAAATCCATTTCTACTGGAGACTCGAATGAATTCTATCAACCAGGAAAGCATGACAAAAGTATTAAAATCAATGCCCGGTAAGAATAATTTTAAAAAGTTCATGCTCAATTCGAACTCCATACTGGTTTTTTTATACACGGGTACAGACATGATGGCTTGTGTTGCCCACAAAAATAAAAATGGAATTGATATGGGGAGTGTCGTTCACTCTCGCTCTATCGATACAATTCAGGCTATTAATGAAATCCTGGAGAAACTGGATAAGAAGGGAGAGCAAAGGCCGACAAAAGCGATACTTGGTTCAATTGAGGTGGTAAACGGCATTATTGATTTGCCTGTGGATCCCCAAAAACCACGAGATTTTCAGCAAATGCAGGAGTTAGTTCGGTGGGAGGTTGATCCTTTCTTATCAGAATTGAACGACGTTACTACCATCGGTGCACTATTGCAAGGAAGAGGTTGTATCAATGCAGAGCAAAGAGATCAAATTGCTCTGGAAATGGAAATACATGAAAGTCAGGGACAAAGGATCCGCTTTGGTGAGATTGCACTGGAATTAAAGCTGATAAAGAGAGATGACCTCGACGAATGCCTCAGTTTGCAAGAGCATCTGGTCAATCACGATGCACAAGTGGTCAGTGGTTGGTTAGGAAGCAGTATTAAAAATGACGAAGGTGAAACAAATCATTACTGGAATGTATGCGCCATTGATAAACATCGTCGAAACCACTGGACGTATAGCTTTGAATCTAATGGTATTAAACTGGTTAATTTGTACCCACTTTATGGCAGCAGTGCAAAATCAATAGTTAACAAATACAGCCTTGCAGCACGTGATTTATTGTTTGTAGAAGTCTTTCAGGAGCAATTGTTCAGCTATCGGATGAAAGAAGGAAAATTAGTTTCAATCCGAATTGAACGAAGAATTGAGCAGAAATTAAATGAATCAATTTTTGTTTCGTTATGCTTTGACCAGCTCAGACCGGATATGGAATGCATTGATATAATTTCAGATGAAGAATTTTCATCTGAAATTATTGATAAGATAGAAGCACAATTACAACGTAAAGTGCGGATAACAAGCTCGTTTAATTTATTAGAAAATAGTGATGAGCCTACAATAGATTCACCCTGGCTTTTGGGACTTGCTGAAAATGCATTGTTAAAGAAAGACAGACTGTATAACTTACCAAGTTTGTTACCGGATGACCCTTCCCCCCCGGTTTGGAAAAGACCTGATTTTTGGCGATATGGCATACCCGCTATGATTTTTGTTAGCCTCATAGCTTTTGATATTTCCCAACGATTTTATTTAAACCATTTAACAGAGAAATTGGAAGTATTAGAAAAAAAGTACACAAAAGCAGGTAAAGTATCTAATCAGCTTAATCAGATAAATTCACTATCCAATAATGCTAAAGATCTCTACGAAGGAAAAGAAAAAGAACTCGATGAGATTAAAAGTAAATACGACATATTAAATGATAAGCTTTACTCACGAATTCGTACTCTGCCCGATTTATTAAGAAGTATTGCTAGTAGTGTTAATAGCAATATTGTCCTTGATACGCTCAAAGAATATGAAAGAAAATCGGGTATCAGAATTACTGGCTCGACATTGAGTAATCAGGATGCACAACGCTTTGTAGGAAGACTTAATAAACAGCTTGAACCTTTTAATCTGGTGACCTTTGATGTACAGGTTGAACAATTTAGCAAACGTTTAGGCCGTGATGGATATTCATTTAACCTTTGGCTTATTAAAAAAAATGAAATAATACAAAATATACAGAATAAAGAAGTTGCTCTAAAGCAATAATTTTATCCAATAAATAATAGTAAATAAATATGTTTGAAAAATGGAATGATTTAACAAAAAAAGACCAAAATCTTGTATTGGTTCTAATTTGTGCTCTAATGATTGGTGTTTACACTGGTGCGGTATATCTTAGTTTAGGAAAAGACATCTTTGAAATGCAAAACCTGGTATCAAGAAAAGAAAATAGACTTGGTGTGCAAAATAAATCTCTTGGAATAATAGGGGAAGATGCGACTGTATATGAGAAAAAGCTTAAAGAAATAGATCCAATTTTAGCTGATTATAAATCTAAATATGAAAAAATGGAACGCAGTTTTGTGCCCCTTGATCAGCCGGTGAAAGTTGAAGCCTTGAGGCTGGAAATAGCAGAATATGCCCGCTATACCAGTGTAGCAATAACAACTATGAGTACTTTAGCCGGGCGGGATAAAAATTCGACTATCCCTCCAGATGAGAGTTCAAAACAATTAGCATTAACTAATCAATTTAACCGTCAGTTAATTTCGGTGAGTAGTTATGCTACTTTTTCAAGCCTGTTAAAGTTTCTAGATGGCATGGATGAATTAAGTTACTACGCTTCTGTTGTAAGAATTGATATTAAGGCAGTTATAGCTGATTTAAAACCAAATGAGTTTGAAAAACCTTCAGTAAAAAAACTGATTCAAGTTGACATGATAATTGCAATATAAAGAAATTAAAAAATAATATTTTATGAATTATAAAGATAAGATTTCACAACTACTAGATCAACTTATTAAAAAACAGGCATCTGACTTACACATTAGCAGTAATTGGCATCCTGTATTTAGAATAAATGGTCTTTTACACACTGAGCATGATGTTCATTTTGATAGTGAATATGTAAAAAAAATGTTGTATTCCATTATAAATGAAGTTCAACAAAATTCTTTTACTGAGCATGGTCATATCGATTTTGGCTATACGAATGAAAATAATGAAAGATTTCGTTTTAATGCTTATCAGGAAATGGGTAAACCAACACTCGCAATTCGTCACCTGGATAATACATTCAAAGGAATAGATGAACTGGCATTACCTTCGGTAATGGTAAAATTATCACAATTATCTTCAGGTCTGGTGCTTGTTTGTGGTGCAACTGGAAGTGGAAAAAGTACGACTCTTGCCAGTATTATAAATGAAATCAACAATCATCGGGATGCTCATATTATTACTATTGAAGATCCCGTTGAATTTGTTTATCAAAATAAAAAGTCTCTGATACACCAGCGAGAACTTCATTCTGATGTAATGACTTTTGCCAGTGCTGTCAGAGCTTCATTACGTGAGGATCCAGATGTCATTATGGTGGGTGAAATGCGTGATCTGGAAACTATTCGGGCAGCAATTACTGCTGCAGAAACAGGCCATCTGGTACTATCTACTTTGCATACAGCAGATGCAATAGGGGTAGTTGAAAGGTTGATCGGTAGCTTTCCTGGTGACGAACAAACCGTTGCGCGTCACAGGATTTCTCTGGCTTTAAAGGCTGTTATTGCACAGCAATTGGTTCCTAATGCTGCGGGTTCAAAACGTTTGCCTGTAGTTGAGGTGTTAATGGTAAATCAGGCCGTATCAAATCTTATTGTCAGTAATAAAACAAAACAAATTTATTCATTGATTGAAGGAGGGCGAAGTGAAGGTATGCAGACCTTTGACCAATCTCTGGTTGAGCTAGTTAAAAACAGGCATCTGGAGCGAATAGTTGCCGAAGAAATTTGTCATAATCCGATCAATCTAAAGAAAACATTCCAGTATGCCGGAGCAGGCTAATATTTATTGGATGCATTAATTTGCGACTAAGCAGTAATAATTAAAGAGAGAAGTAAAAATCGTGGCAGTTAATGAATCCATTCTTATTAATGCAGCAGTTCAAACGGATTTAATAAGTGATAGCAAACTATTAGATTACAAGCAGCAAGCAAGACGTGAGCGTAAAGAAGTGCTTGATGTTATCAGTTTTGAAAATAGAATGCCGGTTTCAGCTTTCTATCAATCTCTGGCTGAATATAGAGGGATTCCATTTTTTCATGTGCACGAACTGATCCCTGCTTATGATATTCTGCAGCGTTTACCGGCCAATACGGTTCAACGGCGCCTGGTTTTTCCAGTTTATAGAGAGGGCGAACTTTATTTGGTAATGGCTGATCCTGATGATCAAGTTGCTCTGGATACGATTTCTCGTTTATTGGGAAAAAAAGTCAAAACGGCATTTTCAGAGCCTGATGGCTTGCAATTAGTAATTGCCCGTTATTATCATCAAAAAATTAACTTCAAGGTGAAAGCGCTTGAAGAACCCGATTATATTGATATTTTTAATATCCTTGTCAAAGAGGCCTGGCTCAGACGTTCGTCTGACATTCATCTGGAGCCCGAAAAAGCCTATTTACGAATTCGTTTCCGTGTTGATGGACACCTTCAAGAATACAGTAGAGGTTTGAGCAAAGAAGATGCTGAGGGATTAATTAATCGAATTAAGGTTCTTGCTAATCTGGATATTGCTGAGCAGCGACTCCCTCAGGATGGTGGAATTTCTTTTCAAATGGCTGATTGGGCTATTGATGATATTGATATGCGTATTGCTACGATCCCAACGCGATGGGGTGAACGGATAACGATTCGACTCCTGGCAGGCAATGACGAAGGCATGTCACTTGATAATGTAGGTATGCCGCAAAGAATACTTACTGAATTTAAAACTCTGATCAATCAAAAATTTGGGATTGTTCTGGTGACGGGACCAACTGGTGGAGGTAAGTCAACGACTCTTTATGCTGCTCTTCGTGAACTTGATACTGCAGCGCTTAATATTTTGACAGTTGAAGATCCTATTGAACAATTTCTTAATGGTATATCTCAGGTACAGGTTAGTACTAAAGTGTCTTTTTCAAGTGCTTTGAGATCTTTTTTACGTCATGATCCTGATGTCATTTTAGTTGGTGAAATCAGAGATCATGATACTGCAGAGATTGCTTTAAAGGCTGCAATGACAGGTCACCTGGTACTATCAACTTTGCATACAAATAATGCGATAGCCGCAGTTAATCGATTGGTTGATATTGGTTGTGAGCGTTTTCTAATTGCTTCTTCGCTAATTGGCGTAGTTTCTCAGCGCTTGATTAGACGCTTATGCACACATTGTAAGCAAGAGTATAAAGCTACTGATGAAGATCTCTCTATACTTGAAATAAACGATAAAGATAAAGTGAACTTATTCAGGGCTAAAGGGTGTCCACATTGCCTGGGAACGGGATACCGTGGAAGAACAGGTGTCTATGAATTTTTTGGGATTGATTCTGATATTGGTCATCTTATTGAGCAGGGTAATAATGAAAACCAGTTAAGAAGCAAGGCAAAAATATATCTCAGTCTCTGGGAAGATGGTCGAAATAAAGTATTTCAAGGCATTACCAGTCTTGATGAAGCCATACAGTTGAAGATTAAGGAATACTGATGGCTTATACCTATTTTTTTAAAGCAGTTGATGGCCAGGGCAAAGATCGACAAGGTACTCAGGATGGTTCAAATGAGAAAGATGTCAGTGAAAAACTTAGAGAACAGGGATTATATGTTACAGAAATTAAACTTAGTGACAATTTGCATGATCCTTTTGCTAAACAGAAAAAATTTGAGTGGCTGTTGCCAAGTTATCATGCAAAGGTAAAAAGCTATGATTTAGCCACTTTTTTCAGACAAATGTCACTTATGCTGCATTCAGGAAGCACAATACTTGAGTCACTTGAAACTAATAGCCGTCTGGTGCAGAAACGAAAACTATCCCGTTCAATACAAGCAATTGCCAATCGAATCAATGAGGGAAAAAGTTTTTCAGCTTCAATTGCTCAGGAAGAAAAAATCTTTGGTGACTTTTTACCTAAGATGATTGAAAGTGGAGAAAAAAGTGGTGAGTTGGATCAGGTAATGGAGCGTCTGGCTGAAGACCTTGAACGTAAAGCTGAAGTTAAACGTGCTTTAATGGCTGCCATGATCTATCCAGTTATTTTAATTTTTGTGACTATTGCAGTGATCCTCTACCTGTTAATTAGTATTATTCCAAAATTTGCTACCTTTTTGGAGCGGCAAGGTGCAGAATTGCCCTGGTCTACGCAGTTAATGTTGGATATGTCTGCCTTTATGCAAGATTATGCCGCTATAATTGCAATTGTTTTTTCTTCAACGATTTTTCTTATTCTTGCATCCTATACAACGGCTGGCGGAAAAAAAATTATTGATCACATTTTGGTTAGAATGCCTGTCATTGGCAAGAATATAACCGCCGCAACTCTAGCTCAAACTGGCTGGTCAATGGCAATTCAATTAAAAAGTGGTATGACCATTCTGGATGCAATAAATGCTTCAAAACAATTGATAAAAAATGATGCTTTTTTTACAGCTTTTGAATCAGCAGCTAATAAAATTACTCAGGGTGGGACATTGACCTCTAGCTTCAATCATGCATTAATTCCTTTAATGATGCAGCATATGGTTACAATTGGTGAGAAAAGTGGTGATCTTGATACCGTCATGATGCAGATGGCTGAATTCTATCAGGTAGAATTAAGAGCACGTATTAAACTAATGGGTGAGATGATTCAACCGATTTTAACCGTTATTATTGGTGGAACAATAGGCTTTGTTTATCTCTCCTTTTTTTCTGCAATGTTAAAAGTATCAACTGGTGGGCAGTAGTGCTATGAAGATATATACAAAAAACAAATCCTTATTAATTTCAGTTACTGTATTGATAACCGTTTTCCCTTTTTTTACAGCTCTAGCTGAAGAAGGAAATGCTCAAAAAATTATTTCTAAATATGTTGGAGAGGGTGCAGCTACAGAGCTTAATAAAAACATGGATGTTCTTGATAACTATTATAAGCAGCTCAATAAAAAGCTTCATAAAAATGATTTAAGTGATGAAGGAACAAAGAATAATTCAACTTTGAAAGTTCAGTCGTTATCAGATCAAATTGATGAAAACTTAAATGAGCTTTCAAAATCGGATGCTGAGGAAAAAAATAATTCTAGTACTCAAGTTCAGGATAAGCAAGTTTATGAATTAATGAAAGAGGCTGGCGTTAATCAAAATGGATCCTCTAAAGAAAAAAATGAAATAAAAATTAAATTTTTTAGAGATCCCTTTGCTTTAACTAAATCATTGACTGGTGGTGGAAGATTAATAGAAGACTCCCTGCCATTTGAGCAAAAAGGTTTTACTGACAAGTTACCAAAAATGGTTTTAAAAGGTGTTGTGAAAAAACCTGATGGTACACGCGTTGCTTTATTGGAGTTGAATGGAAAAGTGACTTATATGGTTAAAGAAAATGATCGAGTTGGATTATCAGCACTTGGATTAACATCGGTGATACATATTCAGGAAATTCATGAAAATACAATTATTGTTGAACCCGGTGTTATTAATGCGGGTGATAGTGAAGAGGTTATCGTAGTAAGATGATTAAGCTGTTTATAATAAAATTAAAACTTTTTTCTTATTCTATTTTTTGTACTGTTCTTTTGATAAATTCGCTTTTAATAAGCGATACTGTGTATGCTACTGCAAAAGAAGCAATGAATGTCAAGTTAGGAACAATAGAATTTAATGATGCTCTGCTATCGGATGCCATCAGGATTATTGCAGAGCAATCTGGCGTCAATATTGTTGCAACACAGGAAGCAGGCGATAAACTGGTAAGTGTCTACATACAAAACACTACGGTTAAAGATGTTGTAGACAGTATCAGCAGAGTGGCTGGCTTGTGGTATCGTTATAATGAAGAAACTAATGTTGTGCTTATTATGACAGCAGAAGAGTATCAAAAAGACATTGTTGTGTTTAAAAAAGATTTTACCAGAGTTTATACTCTTAAACAGGAAAATGTAACTATTGCAGCACAGACTATTGAAGCTCTCTATGGAGAACGTGTTGAATTAACTGAACCAGATCAAAATGATGCTGAAAATTTTATCGCTTCCAGTAGTTCTTCAGACTCAAATTCAACTCGCCGAAATAATAGCCGTGATGGGAGCAATAATCGTGGTGGAAACCGAGGTGGTGGTTTGGATTCGACTGATCCTAATAATTTAAAAGAACTCACAACAGCTCAATTGCAGGTTTTAAATAGAAAAACCATTAATGATGAAATTCCGATTGTTTCATTGGATGAAGTAAAAGTTGTTAACAAACAGATTGAAGAAACAATCTACGTGACCTATAACGAACTTCATAATCTTGTGATTGTTCGAACTTCTGACCAGGCTGCACTTGCATCCATTGATGATTTAATTAAGAATCTCGATAAACCAACCCCCCAGGTTTTATTGGAAATGAAAATATTGGAAGTTACGTTAGGAGATGAGTTTTCATCTGTATTTGACTTTGATGCTGCAAGCAGCAAAACGGTTACACAAACGATTGGTAATGGTGATGCTGCTGTTACTGTTGAACAGCCAAAGCAATCACTTGGTGCAGGTAATTTTGGTATTTTAACAGGGCGAACTCTCAATTTTTCAATACTAAATGATACCTTGAGTTTTCGCATGCAATTATTACAAAAAGATAATCGTATTAATACCCTGGCTACACCGTTGTTGATGGCTGTAAATAATCGTCGTGCAAAAATATTTATTGGTCAGGAGCGCACACTGATAACAGGTGCTTCTACCGATACCTCTCAAAATCAAACTGGTGTATTAACTACGACTACGATTGAAACAGAAGTTCGTGATGTCGGTACAACTTTAGATATATCACCTAGAATTAATGAAGATAAAACTGTGACATTGCGCATCTTTCAGGATAACTCTAGTGTTGCACCCGGAGGCACTGATATTGTTGTAGATGGTGGATCAGGTGAAACCATTACGATTGATAATATTAATACTGCTAATATGATGGCAACAGTGATTGCTAAAGATGGTAAAACTATTGCAATCGGTGGCTTGATTTCTGAAGAAGAAGTCTATGATGTGGATAAAATTCCAGTCTGGGGAGATATTCCTATTCTTGGGGTGATAGGTAGTAAAGATAATCGTAAAAAAGTAAAAAAGGAATTAATCTTATTAATAACGCCACATATTTTTGATAACTCTGATGATGCAGAATCGGCTTCAGATGAGATTACAAGTCGCTTGTCAGATCACGATTATATCAAGACTGGCAAAGCTTTATTGGATGATGAATTTGGTAATGAAGAACGTGTTAATTCAGGAACTCTAAAACACTTCAAAAATATGAGCCGTTTTGCAGTACTGAATCTTACTCCGGATTCTCAATATAAACAGAAAATACCTGGTGATAAACCTGATGCTGTGCAGATAGTTGATACAATTTCCTGGAAAATGGGACCGATTAATGCGTATCTGCTTAGTGCTTATAAGCAATACGAATATTATGTTTATACTATTGAGCTTAACAATAACAGTTCAGAACTTATTGGACTCAAACCGGACTTACTTACATCAGTTTTTTACAAGGATCTGGCAGCTATGACTTTTACGGCAGAATTCATTCGGCCGCTGTCTTCTTCTCATGCGGTAATCATCTCCAGGAAAACACCTTATGAGTTATTTGGAAAATTTATCACTTCTAAAAAGGTGGCAACGCAATGAAAAATTTAAAGCTTATGGGATTGTCAGTTTTATTTTTAGCTCTGACTGCCTGTGCAACTCAGGAGAAAGGTTATCTGAATCCTCTTGTTGATCCTTTACATAAACCGGATCCGGAACGATTTGAACAACAGCAGTTAATTATGTATCAGCGTTTTATCAAAGATAAAAAACTGTTTTATAAACAGATCAATTTTGATCTGTATGATCCTAAGCGCCCATAAACCCCACCAGAAAGTTGTCATAATGAAAAAAAAACTATTTAAAATATTTTTATTACTGCTAATCACTGCTATCTCTCTGTTTAGCCTGTCTGGCTGTAATAAAGAAAATGATCAATTGCGTGATAAAAAATTTGATAATATCACTGAGAAGAACGTTAGCCATTATATTGCTGATCATGTCTATGAACCATCAGTTTTTGCAGTGGAAGAGAGTGTCTTACTGCTGAATGAGTCAATCATTGAGCTTTGTAAACCTCAATTAAAAAGCCGCTTAATGGATGATTTTTTGCTGGCTCAAAAGCGATGGAAAGAATCCATTATTCTTTGGCGTGAGAGTCGGAGTTATCAAATTTCGCCTATTAAATCTTTATATGTTTATCGTCAAATTGATCAACTGCCCATCAATACGACCGTAATTGATGCTGTTCTTAAGGACCCCTCTCTTCATCCAGGAGAAGAAGAAAGAACAATTTTTGGTTTTGCTTCAATAGAGTATTTATTGTTTGCTGATAATAATCCTCAGGTTGCTTTATCGAAATTTGAAGAAAAATCAAGTTGCCTGTTATTGAAAAAAATGGCGATTGATCTTACCGAAAATATTATTAAAATAAAAAAATATTGGAACCAGGATCCTGATGGTGCCAAACATCAGTTTAAAGAAGTAACGGGGAAATTTTATCTTGATCAAAAAGAGGTTACAACGAATATTGTTGCACAAATGTTAAATTCACTGGAAATAATTGTCTGGCATAAAATTGGTTTACCCACTAATTTTTTTCGAGGCGATCCTGATTTTGAAAAATTAGATGCCTGGCGCAGCCAATATTCTCTTAATAACATAAAAGCTATTTTCTTAGGTGTTGATAAAGTTTATGGTGATATTAATACGATGGGTCTTTATCATTTGATTTATGTAAAAGACAAAAATTTAGCCAATCGTATCAGTGATCATTTTGATCATATTAACAGTTTATTTAATAAGCTCACTTTGCCGATTGAGAAGAACTATGATAATCCACCAGATGAATTTGAAGCAATTTTTCATGAATTACAAGAGTTACAGAATGATCTGACTGAAATGGCTAAGTTATTAGATCTTAAACTAGTGTTTGAAGAAGATGGTGATTAAAATGAATCGAAGACAATTTATTTCAAAAGGTATTACAAAGAGTGCTTCATATGGTGTGACAGCATATTGTCTTGGATTCAGTATAAGTAATGTATTTGCTTCTGGGACTAAGAGGGGAGTACTTCCCGTTGTTTCAGCCAGTTATAAAAAGACAATACGAGGTATGAATTATTATATTTCCTGGTTTGATAATGATCGGGAAGTGAATGTATCAATTCCTTTTAGGGGTCATGATGTTTTATTGCATCCGGCCAAACCCGATACGATCCTGGTGATTGGTCGCCGTCCTGGCATTCAGTTTTGTGAAGTTAGTATAAATAAACAAGCCATTTCTCAATTTGTGAGCAGTGATTCCGGTTTGCACTTTTATGGTCATGCCTGTTTTAGTCATGACGGGCAGATGATTTTTACTACTGAAAATGATTTTAATCATGCAAAAGGTCGTATAGTTATCAGAAGCAGTGATAACTATAAAGTCATATCCTCTTTTGATAGCTATGGTATCGGGCCTCATGATATAAAACTGCTAACAGATTCAAAAACATTGGTTATTGCTAATGGTGGTATTGAAACCCATCCTGATCAACTTCGAAAGAAGTTAAATATCAGCACTATGAAGCCTAATTTATCCTATATTGACAGTATAAATGGTGATTTGTTGGCACAATATACACTGGATAATCATCAGTCCAGTATTCGCCATTTGGCTGTTTCAAAAAATGATACTGTTGTGGCAGCTTTGCAATATCAAGGAGAACATATTCAGCCTGTTCCTTTGGTTGCTATGCATGAAAGAGGGGATTTGATGCTTAAATATCCACAGCTTGATGAAAAAAATCTGAGCAGAATGAATTATTATACCGCGAGTGCTGCTTTTAATGTGGATGGTTCAATTTATGCTGTAACCAGTCCGAAAGGAAATTTGGTGACCTTTTGGTTGGCCAAAGAGAAAAGACTTATCTCCAGTATTGATTTGCACAAACCCTATGGTGTGATTTTTGATAATGAGCAAGATGCCTTTATTATATCTACATCAAAAGGTGAATTACATGCTGTTAATCCTGAAACTAATCAATTATCACTTTTGATGACTTCAAATAAAAGTTGGGATAATCATATGATTTCGATTAAAGGAGCTGCATTTGTCTAAGAAACAGTTATCAGAACATGCACATTTAACTGTTTTAAATCACCTTATACAGCTATATGGTGAAATGATTCAGCATGAGGGATATTCAAATTTCAGTGTTTTTTTTAAAAAAATACCTGGTAATAAAAAACAGATCATTATTAATGCCGGTTGTGCACATGAATATACAGTTCCCTTGCTCCCATTAGATGATAAATTAGAACGCTTTAAGGTCATTGATAATATCATTCAGTGTGATACTTATACCGGACCGGATCGCCGTCGAAGAAATCGTCGCTATACGACACGAAGGAAAAGAGCATCAAATTCACGAAGCTTTAAACTGGAAAATCGTTCAGTATCCGAGCGGCGTTTAAAACAGGAACGAAGAAAATAGTATAAATATACATATATGAATATTTATATTGATATATATGTCAATGAATGTTAAGGTTGCATTATAATATAGTGTTTATTAATGCTTCTGTGGGTGAAGGTAATAAATAAAGTGTTTTATTTATCTATAACCTTTTCTGACGGAGTACCCATGTCTGAAGTTAAAACCAACTCTAAGCCCATAGTCAAATATAAATTTAAATCTATTGCAGTGGCAATTGCTCTGGTAGTATCAGGCAGTGTATTTGCTTATGCCTATTATAAAACTCAAATTTTCCCCACCTCGGCAGCTTATGGTGAAGATCCTGATGCTTTGAATGGTTTAAAAGACAAGCCGGAAAAATCATTGACTGCCGGTGATCTGACTCACTTTCAATACGGTCCAAATTCATTTACGGTTGAAGCAGGTAATCTCCCCTGGGGCTTATCAAAAGCTTTTGATGAGGGAGATGGTTTTTTTGAAAGAGCATTTAATGTGGCTGATAAGAATAGTCAGCACTCTTATCCCAGAGATCGAGATGGGCTGGGACCTTTGTTTAACGGTGACTCATGTGAAAGCTGTCATTTTTCTGATGGCCGTGCTGCACCACCTCAAAAACCGGGTGAAGCTCTTGCTGGTTTGTTATTAAGGGTCAGTGTTCCTGGAAAAGGTATGCATGGCGGGCCTAATCCTCATCCCATTTATGGTGGACAATTGGCGGATAAAGCAATTGAAGGACATAAACCTGAAGTGGAGATTGATATTTCCTATGAAACTATAGAAGGCAAGTTTGCCGATGGTGAAAGCTATTCATTACGTAAGCCAATTTATACCATTGTAAAAGCTAATTATGGTGATATGGGAAAAGATGCAATGATTTCACCCCGTGTTGGCCCTCATGTCGCTGGTCTTGGTTTGCTGGATGCTTTGGCGGATAAAACAATTTTAGAAAATGCCGATCCAGATGATAAAGATGGCGATGGTATTTCGGGTAAACCTAATATGGTCTGGGATGTAGCAAAGCAGAAGATGTCAGTGGGTAAATATGGCTGGAAAGCTGAAACACCAACGATTAGACAACAATCGGCTGATGCTGCAGTGAATGATATGGGTGTGACCAACCCCCAATTTACTATGCAGAACTGTACGGATAAACAAATGGATTGCCAAAACGCAATTCATGGTACTTCCGGTAATGAGAACGAAATGACGGTTGCGCAATTAGAGCAGGTGACAACCTACCTGGAATTTTTAAGTATTCCTGGACGTGATTATCTGGATAACCCGGATGTGCAGAGAGGTGAGCAATTATTTGTTGAGACGAATTGTAATGCCTGCCATAGAACGGATATGGTTACGGGTACTGAACATCGCAGAAAAAGATTGCAGAATCAGAAAATTTCGCCTTATACCGATCTATTGCTGCATAATATGGGTGAAGGACTGGCAGATCACAGGCCCAGTTTTGATGCTGATGGATATGAGTGGAGAACGGCGCCTTTATGGGGCATAGGTATGGTCAAAATTACCAATGGGCACACCAATTTTATGCATGATGGTCGGGCCAGAAGCTTATCTGAAGCAATCTTATGGCATGGTGGTGAAGCTGAAAAAGCGAAACAGAAATATGTTGCCATGAGCAAACAAGATCGTGAATCACTGGTTAAGTTTCTTAAGTCGATATAAAGCACATCTTTGCCAATTGCCGGGAGCATGGGCATCTCACCTGTGTTTGACATTATAAGAATATAACACGGGCAGATGCTCATGTTCCCGGCAAAATGTGTTATTCCTGTCTTTTACTCCTTTTTATTGTATACTTTCGATTCTGTGTCAATTTAATAAAAGAGTAATATTATTATGCTAAGCCAAAACATGCTGGATGCTTTAAATCGCCAGATTAATCTGGAATTTTATTCATCAAACCTTTATTTACAAATGAGTGCCTGGTGTGAATACCAGAGTCTGGAAGGCTGTTCGGAATTTCTGCAATTACATGCGACTGAAGAAATGGGGCATATGCAGCGTTTATTTACCTACGTTAATGAGACGGGTGGTTTGGCGATACTTGGTCAGATAGATGCTCCCCCCAGTGATTATGAATCCATTGTTGAAGTATTTAGGCAGACCTATGAGCATGAAGTTCTTATTACCACAGAAATAAATAAACTGGCAAAAATTGCTCAGGATGAAGGGGATTTTTCCACTTTTAACTTCTTGCAATGGTATGTTTCCGAGCAGCATGAGGAAGAAAAAACCTTTAAATCGATCACTGATAAGATAGAAATGATTGGGCTAGAGGGCAGTGGCTTATTTTTTATCGATAAAGAAATCGAAAAAATCTCTGCTGAAATACATTCAGGACAAGCTGCTGATAATGCCTGATATGGTAAAATGATCTCTGGGAGTATGGGTGGTCTTGCCTCATCCTCCCAGCGTAAAAATACAGCTCTGTTCTCCATCTATTACCAGGTTAAGGCACCCCCAGTCTGATATTCTGTGACTCTTGTTTCAAAAAAATTCTTTTCCTTGCGCATATTGGTTTGTTCATCTAACCAGCCTAAAACATTTTCTGCTCCCGGGAAGGGGATCTCTAATTTTAAAGATTTGGCGCGCCGGTTGGCGATAAAACGAAATTGTGCAATGTGATCCTCGGCACTATAGCCTAATATCGGATCCTGCATAATATAATTAGCGTACTCTGTTTCACAAGCATCTGCTTCCTGCCACATAGCGGTGATTGCTCTTGCATCGAGTTTAATATTATTTTCGGCAATGATCTGGTTGACGACGCGGATACCAAATGCGCAATGTAATACTTCATCTCTCATTATGTATTGTAGTTGTTCTGCGGTACCGGTCATCAATCCCCGGCGTTGTAAGGCAAAGATGGGGCTGAAACCATTATAAAACCAGCAGCCTTCAAAGATGCCGGCAAAAAACAGATAGGACATGACAAAATCTTCCAGATCGTCTTTGTTGCTTAAATCAATGTCCGGGCGAAGTACAGAATTTATTTTTTCATTGGCCATTTGTATTTTACCGTTAATTGCCGGCACCACACGATAGCGATTATAAATCTCGCCCTGATCAAGGCCAATGGATTCAATACAATGCTGATAGGTCCAGGTATGTAATGCTTCTTCATAGACCTGACGTGCCTGGTAGATCTGTAGTTCTGGTGCGGTCATTTTTTCCATAACGGCAAGGCCGATATTACGCATAGCCAGTATGTCTGAAGTGGTCAGATAAGATAGTACATTTTCATAAACATGTTTTTCTTCCAGAGTTAAGCGATATTGGTAATCATGGACATCTTTGGACATATTGATGTCCAGGGGAGTCCAGTGATTTCGATTCGCATTAAGCCAGAATTCCCAGGCCCAGGGGTATTTAAACGGTGCCAGCTGATTTATATCTGTTTTTCCATTGACGACTCGTTTATCATCAGCACAGACGGGCTGCATTGAGCTGGACTGAATTAGTTCTGTGGGAGCAGGGGGGGTATTAACGGACTGTTTTTTTAGTTCTTGTCCAGCATGGTGTGCTTTTTCACCAGTGTTTTGAGATGCCTTATTTTGATAGGTCTGTGAAAATGATGCAATTGGATCGTCCCAGTTTAACATATTGGATTCCTTCGATTTTATTCGCTTGAGTTGTTATTGACAGGCTTCACATTCAGGGTCAAGTATTGAGCATATTTTTGCAGGCTCTTGCTCAATAGTGTCTGAATTGCTCACTGTTTTTTCCATATGAGTTGCACCCAGTGAACGCAGGTAATAAGTGGTTTTTAAACCACGCACCCAGGCCAGTTTGTACAGTTGATCCAGTTTTTTCCCGGAAGGCTCGGCCATATATAGATTTAAACTCTGTGACTGAGCAATCCATTTTTGTCGGCGGGCACCGGCTTCGATTAACCAACGAGTATCAATTTCAAATGCTGTGGCATAGAGTGATTTTATATTGTCTGGAATGCGATCAATATGGGCGACTGAACCGTCATAGTATTTTAGATCATTTACCATGACTTCATCCCAGAGATTTTTTTCTTTAAGTGATTTCACCAGATAAGGATTGACGATGGTAAATTCACCGGACAGGTTGGATTTAACATACAAGTTTTGATAAATGGGTTCAATTGATTGACTGACACCACATATATTTGAGATTGTGGCTGTAGGTGCAATGGCGAGACAATTGCTATTGCGCATGCCCTGTTTAAGTATGGTTTTACGTAAGCTGTCCCAGTCCATGGTACTGCTGGTATCACATTCTATATAATTACCTCGTTCAGCAATCATCGTATTACTGGAATCAATGGGCAGAATACCCTGACTCCACAATGAGCCCTGATAACTGGAGTACTGGCCACGTTCAACAGCCAGATCTGATGAGGCTTTAATGGCAAAGTAACTGACCGCTTCCATTGATGTGTCAGCAAATTCAACAGCCTGCTCACTGTCATAGGCAATATTCAACTGGTATAAGGCATCCTGAAAGCCCATAATGCCCAGCCCGATGGGGCGATGACGCAGGTTAGAATTTCTGGCCTGGGGGACTGAGTAATAATTATAATCCACAACATTATCCAGCAGACGAATGGCACTGCGAATGGTTTTTTCCAGTTGCTGCATATTCAAACCATTATCATCAATATGAGCGGCCAGATTCACTGAACCCAGATTACACACGGCAATTTCATTATCATTTGTGTGCAGTGTGATTTCAGTGCAGAGATTAGAGCTGTGCACAACACCAACATGCTGATTGGTGTATCTAATGTTACAGGGATCTTTAAAGGTGAGCCACGGATGGCCTGTTTCAAATACCATGCCCAGCATTTTCCGCCATAATTCTACTGCCTGAACTGTTTTAACTAATTTAATCTCACCTTTTGCGGCTTTTTCTTCATAAACCTGATATTTTTTCTCAAATTCCCGGCCATATAAATCGTGTAAATCAGGCACTTCTTCTGGAGAGAACAGAGTCCAGTCCTTTTCTTCCACTACACGTTTCATAAATAAATCTGGTACCCAGTTGGCGGTGTTCATATCATGAGTACGCCGTCTTTCATCCCCTGTGTTTTTACGCAGGTCTAAAAATTCTTCGATATCAATATGCCAGGTTTCCAGATAAGCACAGACGGCTCCCTTGCGTTTACCACCCTGATTGACTGCGACTGCAGTATCGTTGGCAACTTTTAAAAAGGGCACAACACCCTGCGACTGGCCATTGGTGCCTTTGATGTGTGAGCCCATTCCCCGGACTCTTGTCCAGTCATTTCCCAGACCGCCGGCAAACTTTGATAACAGGGCATTGTCTTTAAAAGAGGAATAGATACCATCCAGATCATCTGGTACGGTGGTTAAGTAACAGGATGATAATTGGGGACGAAGTGTGGCTGAGTTGAACAGGGTTGGTGTTGAACTCATGAAGTCAAAGGATGATAACAACTTATAAAATTCAATGGTGCGTTCTTCCCGGTTTATTTCATTGCAGGCAAGTCCCATAGCAACCCGCATAAAAAAGGCTTGCGGCAATTCAATACGGCAGCTTTCCTGGTGAATAAAATAACGATCATAGAGTGTTTGCAAGCCCAGATAATTAAACTGTTGATCGCGTTCCGGCAATAATGCCTTACCCAGTTTGTCCAGATCATATTGCAGTAATTCATTGTCGAGAAGTTCCAGCTCCACTGCTTTTTTAATATAGTTTTTGAAATAATCGGCATACAGTTCAGACATTTCTGACTGAGTGGCATTTTGATCGATATTGTATATAAAGCTTAGTGCTTCACGGCGTAAATTATTCAGTAATAAGCGTGCAGAAACCTGTGAGTAATCAGGCTCAGACTCAATCATGCTGCGGGCACTCATGACCAGAGTGGTGTAAAGATCGTCTTCACTCATTCCATCATAGACTGAATTAAATAAAGCTTTATTCAGCCGCTCTGAGCTTGCTGATTGAAGCCCTGAAACGGCTTCATTAATAATTTTGAGTAAATAATTATTATCAATAGGTTGGCTGCTGCCGTCCTTATGTCTAATTTTGATGCTGCTTGGTTGTTTTTCTGAAATGAGTTCATCTGCACGTTTTTGTGCGTGTTGTTCACGATAGAGAACATAAGCACGTGCCACTTTTTGATCACCATTGCGCATTAAGGCCAGCTCAACCTGATCCTGAATGTTTTCAATGTGAACGGTACTATCTTCTGATAAATGGCGAAATAATGCTTCCATTACCTGCAAGCTCAAATTTTCGACAGTTTCTCGTACCCGGCTGGAAGCTGCTGCAGTGCTGCCTTCGACTGCAAGAAAAGCTTTAGTGAGTGCTATTTGAATTTTACTTCGATCAAAAGCAGTCTGTTTGCCATTGCGCCGGATCACTCGGGCAAAGGCGTGTATTTCAGAAACGGGTGAAGCGCTTTCACTGGCATTTTGAAGTGCATTTTGCGGGCTGGTATCAGCAAGACTGCTCAATACTATTGAGTTGCTTGTTGTCTCGTTCGGTGTATTGGTTGGCATTTTATCCCCTGGCTTTAGAGTCTGTTTCAGATCCAGAGGGGAAAGAAGGCAAGAGAGCAGGCAAGACTTTCCACCCTGAGCCTGTACGCGAGACTCGGGTTTTTATTATTAAAGCTTTTACAGGTAATCGGACTTAAGGAAGAATGCTTCCTATCACCGTTGCGCGACAGTTCCGGGATTACACCGGATTCCCCTGTGGTTATTATTTATATAAATATCTACATATAGTGTTGTTTCGATTTCTAAAGCACAAGATAGTGGAATTCTATTAAAATAGCAAGATTTTTATGATTGTTGTAAACTCTCTGACTGACATTTGGGACAGATACCAAATATCTGAAGACTGTGAGCGGTTATTTTAAAACCAAACTTTTCTGCAACTTCTCGCTGAGAATTTTCAATGGTTTCATCAACAAATTCATCAACCTTTCCGCATCGGTCGCAAACCACATGGTCATGATGTGGGCCTTTATTGAGTTCATAGACAAAGCGCCCGTCTTCAAAATGGTTCCGGACAATCAGATTTGCTGCTTCAAATTGTGTCAGGACACGGTAAATTGTTGCAAGGCCCAGTTCTTCATCAAGCAAGACGAGCTTCTTATAAATATCCTCTGCACTTAAATGATGCTCTTCACCTTTTTCAAACAATTCAAGAATTTTAAGGCGAGGCAGAGTTGCTTTCAGACCGGATTTTTTTAAATTATCATTTTTCACTGGACAAACTCCATACACACGCTTCTTAAAAAAGTGCCTTTTAAAGCAGAATGAATATGAGAAGCGATATCATTATCATTAGTAATCTTTTAAGTATATCGCATTCAGGGAAAGGCCGTAACAATCATCAGAAATAAAATTGACAAATATCAATTAAAAAGAATGCTATCTGTATCTTCGGAAACCTGATGTCTGCAAAAATAAATTATTTTATTGATTTTTATGATTATTATTATATTTAATGAAGTTAATAAATAAGGAGTCTCTTAGTCTTAAATTAAATTATTTGAAGAAGCCAGTAGGTATTCTTTGCCTCAGGTTCTCATGGTGTTTACTTTTGCTAGAAGGGGGAAGCACAAGCAGTGAAAAAACAGATAGATATTAATTAACGATAAACATACTTTACATTTTGATAAGTATAAACAATAATGAAATTTATAATTATCATTAATCGGTGGCTTACAATGAACTATATTGATGTTTTGATAGATAAAAAAAAAGTTGGAGAGCTTTTTTTTGAAAAAGAACAACATCAATATGCTTTTAACTACACGAGTAATGTATCACCAATATCCTTAATCATGCCCTATAGAAAATCCTCTTATCTATGGCGGCACAAACTTCACCCCATTTTTGATATGAATATCCCGGAAGGGTATTTATTTGAAATTTTTAAAAATCTATTAAGCAAAGAGTATGGTTATGTTGATGATTTTCTGATTTTTTCGTATTTAAGTTCAAATATTCAAGGGCGGCTTTGTTACACAAGTTCCATTAAGAAACATCTGTTTGGTCGTATTGATATTGAGGATGTTCTTGAAAATGATGATGAAGATATGTTTTCTAGAGTATTGCATACATTTTTATATAAAAATGCGATTTCAGGGGTGCAGCCAAAAACGCTTGCTGTTCTTGAAGATAAAACGCTTCTAACAAGTAAAGAATATATCATTAAAACATGGGGTAAAGAATATCCTGAACTGGCACTTAATGAATATTTTTGTCTTAAAGCAGTTGAAAAATCGGGAGTATTAATACCCAATATTTTACTGTCCAAGAATAATAAATTTTTACTGGTTGAGCGTTTTAATTATAATAAATCCACCAATGAATTTTTAGGTTTTGAAGAAGTATTAGTCCTTCAGGGGAAAAATAGAGATGAAAAATACAGCGGCAGTTATGAATCCGTAGCAAAAGTTATTTATGCTGTCACTACGAACAAAACGGAGTCAATGAGACACTTTTATAAAACCATTGTTATGAATTATCTATTAAAAAACGGAGATGCTCATTTAAAGAATTTCGGTATACTCTATGATAAAGAGATCCATGAAATAAACTATGCACCAGCTTATGATATTATCAATACCTGTGTCTATCTTTACAAAGACAGGCCAGCTCTCACTTTGTTTGGGAAAAAAAACTGGGCAGGAAAAAAAGAATTGATTAAGTTTGGTATACGGCATTGTTTTTTTTCTTTAACAGAATGCTCTCGATATTATGATGAGTGCATTGCCGCATTAATCGAAAGCATTAATGATTTAAAAAAATATTTATTACACAATAAAAACTTTAAAGATATTGGCTCAAAAATGATAACCACCTGGGAACTCTCTCTGAAGCAGACACAATATAAGGAATTACCCGTTGAAATTATTCGAGATTGGAAAAGAGATAAAAAGTCTTAGAAAAGATAGGATGGTAACTCAGGCTCAACTTGCCAAAGCAGCAGGAATAAGTCGAGTGACTCTTGGTAAACTCGAAAGGGGAGAACTGGCCTCGGTTTCGATTAAAACGCTCGATCTTATTTTAGATGCACTTTCCCATGAAATTGATTTTAAACCGACAAACAGCAATAGTTATGGTCTGCCTGATTTAGATTCAATAAAAAACCATTATTGATTGACTATTTATAGTACATAATTATAGTACATAAAATTTAATGACTTTTTCAAGCCTATAATTTGACTCAAATAATGAAGACAAAACAAAAAATTCAATTTGATAAAGAACTTATTTATAAAGTCGATCAAATAATTATTGAAACCGGCAGTTATCAGGCGATTGAATTATTATTGCGTACTGCTTTATTACCCTACGCAGACTATGAGCAATGGCGTATGGGTCAATATTCTACTCTTTCAGAAGTATTAGAGTCTAAAAAGAAAGCGATCATTCCCTTGTTAAATGAAGCAAAACATTATGTTGTTTCATTAAAAATGAATTCAGAACCTGTCTATATGCAGCAATGGGAGCAAAATACTCATAAAAATTTAACCATTTGTCCTGACAATAGTGTACTTTCAGAGTATCTGAATACACAGTATTTTCGGCAAGAGACAGATGATCAAATGGATTTGTTTTTTGATAATCAGTCATTAAACCTCTGTAATGATTTAAAACGTGCTCTGATTTCAAGAAATATTAAAATCTCCAGCCAAACCTTTCAGGCTCTATATGATATTGAGCCGCAGAATGAGATCATTAAACCGGCTAAAATACTATTGGATGCCTTAATCAATGCACTTGAAGAGGAGAATGTCAGTGATCCTGAAGAGGAAATGCAATATTTACTTAATGAGCTGGCACCATTAGCCCGAAAAACCCTTGCCGGTCAGGAACGTGACTACATGTCTTTATTCTGGCGTCGTCTGGCTGGCTATATTGATGATCTTCAAGGAATAGAAGGGCTGCATACATCAGTTTGTTTTGAACAGATCCCAGACTGGCAGGCTGTAATTGACAGCATTGAAAAACAGTCTTCTGCCAAACATCAACCCAGACTCTTTGTTCGCTATGTCATAGCTTTAAGAAAATCAGGCCGTCAAGAGCAATACATTCAGGCTGTTTGTCAATACTTCTGGCAATTTTCTGAGCAACATCTTGAATTGCTGATTAATAATGATCCCATGTTAAAAAATAGTTGGCATGATTTCCAGGATCGTGAGCTTGACAATCAGTGGGGCCTGAAAAATTTTCCTTGCTGGCTTTTAATAAAAATGCCTGGTATTTCCCATCATATCATCTCAGACACACAGGCCCCTGAAGTATTTGTAATTTTACATAAACTAATACAGACTGAAATAACTGAGAAAGAACAATCAATTACCTTAAGAAAGCAGCTAAAAGAAAGCCATTCCGGCATGCTTGAGTGTTACCTTAAATCAAAATAAATTCTGATTTATTCAGGCTGAAAAAGCATTCTTTTAATTGATCACATATTCGATTAGAATTAATTGAAATGATAATGATTATTATTTACAATGATTTCTTCTTTAACCTGAAGTGACCAATAGCATATGATTATAACAAAACTGATGAGTGGCTTGACTACTGTTCTACTTTTAATTCTGGCTTTGTTACCGGCCTCTTACGCATATGAGAGCATGGGGGGACCGGCGCAAATCTCTTCAAAAGACAAGTATATGAAGAATGTAACTCAATTGACCAATCAGGGAGACAATGGAGAAGCTTATTTTAGTCATGATGGGCAACAATTAATCTATCAGTCCAGCCGCGGGAAACAACAGTGCGATAAAATCTGGACAATGAATATTGATGGCTCAAATAAACAGCGAGTCAGTCCTGCACATGGTGCTCATACCTGTTCATTTTTTTATCCTGATGGTGAGTCTATTGTTTTTGCATCCACCAGTCATCTTGATGGGCAATGTCCTCCTAAGCCAGTTTTCCCCTCTGAAGTTCGATATGCATGGCCTTTATATCCATATTCAATTTTTAAAGCTGATGCAGATGGTTCAAATTTGCAAAGGTTGACGGATAATCCTCAATATGATGCCGAACCAATTATTTCCTCTGATGGAAAAAAAATTGTTTTTGGCTCCCAGAGAGAAGGGGACTTTGATGTTTACATTATGGATGCTGATGGTGCTAACGTAAAACGTTTGACTAAAACCACGGGTTATGACGGCGGCCCCTGGTTTTCTCCTGATGGAAAACAAATTGTGTGGCGTGCCTGGTATCCTCAAACTGAGAAAGAAAAAGCACAGTGGCAAGATAATATGAACAATAATTATATTATCGCAACACCACTTGATCTCTGGATCATGGATTCAAAAGGGGACAATAAAAAGCGCCTGACGAATAATGGTGCAACAAACTGGGCACCATCCTGGCATCCTGATGGTAAACGCATCATTTTTTCCAGCAATATGGATGACTGGCATGAAGATTTAAAAGCATTCGGACATAATTTTGAGTTGTATCTGATCCAGTCCGATGGCAGCGGTCTGGTGAGGATCACTTATAACAATGTGTTCGACAGCTTCCCGATGTTTTCTCCCGATGGAAAAAAACTGGCGTTTGGTTCAAATCGAAATCCAGCTAAGCCAAGAGCGACAGATGTTTATATTGCACAATGGGATGAAGTTAATGCTCAATAAAAGGATGATTTTTTGCTGAGGACTTTTTATCCATTAAATATATGCAAAAAAACAAATTTTTCCTTGAAATTTAAATGAGAATGGTTATCATTACATTATGTATTATAAAAGGTGAGTTTATGAACTACTATATTGACACAGGATTTGAAAATGATACGCCTTATCTCAGAGTATGCAGCAAGTTAAATGGTTACTGTCTGCTGGATTTTTATGGCGCGGAGTTTGAGAAGTTAATTAAGCAGTCAGTCTTTCAAACGGATGAGTGTTATTCATCTAATGAACAGGTGATTAATAATTTAATTAAGAAGCTTTTTCACTATGTTTCATGCAGGGATAGCGGCTCGCCGCTTAGTGATCTGCAAAGAAGGAAGGAACAACAGACTTCTAATTATAGTTATGAATCTATGGCCCGTTCTGTTCGTGGCTTATTGAATATCAGTTATAACTGATATTCAATAAGCTTGGAAGTGTTCAGCTCTGGAAATATTTGGCTCTGGAAACATTAAGCTCTGAAAAAAGGAGAGCCATCTTATATTGAGTTGGCATCACTTGTAACTCCCTTATTGGGAAAGGGAGTTGAGGGGCTTGTATGATTATTATGACGCTATTGACTGGTGACTCTCCAACTCAGGGTGCTGGTTGATGATTTCTTTATAAACCTGTTGTCTTGTTTCCAGGCTGATATCACGCATCCCCAGGTATTGAATGTATTTTGTCAATTCTTCCGGGGAGTGGATATAAGCTGCAATATCTTTGAAATAGGATATGTTTGAGTTATCAGAATCAAATTTTTGCCTGACCAATGCAATGCTGGTATGGGCATAAAAATCATCGCTGCTGAGTTTTTCTGCCATTATTAGCAATTCATCGGTCCAGGTCTTATCGCTGAGATGCTGGGAAATGGCAGAAGCTAATTTGGTGTAGTCATAAATACTTTTATTATCCTGCTGTTCCAGTTTTTGCTGCCACAATTGATAAAAATCTCTGGTTAATTCTGCACCGGTGTCTTTGTCGGACATAGTACAGCTTGTCCAGTGAGTGATTTGTTTGATATCACTAAAATGCTGGCAATCATTGATGTTGGATTCTAAAATTTGTTTGATCCATTGGCTGTCATCAAGGTAGGCATTGATGGCATCACAGAGTGCCAGTAGATCAAAATAATTTTTTGTACCGCTTTCCAGCATTTCCTGGAGGTTGCTGAGTACTTTTTTTGCATAAAATTTGTCATCAAGCACTGCCATAATATCTCTAACGAGATTAATATTCATGGCAAAGGTTTTAGCCTTGCTTTCCCGCTCCTGGAATTCTTTATATTTTTCCTGATTGGCTTCACGTCGCTGTAATTTACTCTGTAATTCCTGATTCCATTGAGTATCATCAGCATAATTTTTCTCTACACAGACGACAACCTGGCTCATTTCACCCAGACTGGTGACAAAGTCTTCAGCCATATTAATGAGCAGAATTGCCAGTTCTTTATCTTTCAGACTGTCAATGGCTTTTTGTGCCAAATCGATCAAATGCTTTGTTTCAGAGGCGGATTCTTTGGCTTTTAATAAAACATCTTTTGATAATTCAGCATCGGGTAATGAGTTTTGCAGATCATCAAATAATTTAGTGAAGTCACCAAATTTTTCCATTTTTTCAAGAGCACGACGATAGAGAGCTGCGGCTCTGTCTTTATCATCCAGGTTTTTGATGATCTCTGAAGCAAACAATACCAGTTCACTGGGTGCTGTAAAATTTTCACTGGCTTTGGTGTAAATTTCACTGGCATAGTCTTTGTCAGCCAGATCATCAACAATAGCCTGAGCAAAATTTTTCACTTCAGCAGCCATATTCATTTTAGCTTCTGCCTTTTGGTAGAGAGATTTTGCCAGCTCTGTATCACCCAAATCCTGAGCAATCAGCTTGCCTATATTCATTAATTGTTCTTTTGATGTGATATCAGGGAGGGCATTCTTATAGGCCTCTACAGCACCGTCCTTGTCCTCTAATAACTCCCATAGGCCCTGAGCCAGATCAAGATTTTCTTCACCGGTCATCGCATAATTTTTAGCTTCTTCAAGTAATGCAGAAATTTTTTCATTGTCATTTAAAATTTGTTTATAACCTTTTGACAGATCAACAAAATCTTTTGGAAACTGGCAATTGGTTTCTTCATCATCTAATATTTGTCCGGCCCAGTCTTTATCATCAAATAATTCAACAGCCCCGTTGGCATACTGGATACTCGTTGATATATCATCACAAAAACGAGCGGCTTTTTTATAAAATTCCTTTGCTGTGGGGACATCATTCTGCTCTGTAACCAGCTTTTTAGATAATTGATACAGATCATCAAGAGATTTACAATTTTCTTCAATTTTTGCCATAAACTGATTGGCCAGCTCATCATCTTTGAGATCTTCCTGAGCGTATTTAGCAATCAGCATAAAGTCATCTAACTGACTGGCATCATCAGCCGCCTGTTCCAATAATGATTTGCTTTTTTCAGTATCTTTAAAAAGAGTGAAGAAAGCATGGGCTAATTCTGCAAATTCTTTGGCTTCAAAACAGGTATTTTCAGCTTGATCCAGTAAATCTTTTGCATACTCCTCTTCATCCAGTAATTCTGCAAATCCTTTTGCAGCAGCAATATAATCCAGGGGCATTTGGCACTGAGCTTCTGATTTTTCCATGAGAGTCTTCACATATTCAGGATCATCTTTGACTGAAGATGCCAGCTTATAAAAATCAGTGGCAGTGCTGCAAGATTGCTCTTTTGTTTTTAAATCAGTCATATCAGTCATGGAACATCCTTAATAATTAGTAAACTAAGTGCGAATTATAAGCAATACGATTTAATATATCAATAATTCAGCTTGTTCTAATATTTGTGAAGAAATAAAATTTTAAGAAGTCAATTGACATTAGTAAAACACTAAGTGATAATCATTCCCATTAAGGGTTTGGTGAAATTGTAAATAATACTGCTGTAAGTGAGGCACTAAAATGCAAGTCAAAGATACCATGAGTGTTAGTATTAAAACATGTAAGAAAGAAACCACGATAAAAGATATCGCTACCATCATGTGCTTTAATAAAATCAGTGGCTTACCTGTGGTGGATGATGACGGTATGCTTATTGGTATTGTTTCTGAAAAAGATATTTTGTGCAGTATGTTCCCGGATATGCGTGAACTGGTAGAAGGGGGCTCTAAAGTTGACTTTGAAGCAATGGAAAAAGATTACAGCAGCGTACTGGTTAAAACGGTAGGAGATATCATGACCAAAGATGTTTTTGTGGTATCGCCGGAGCAGCCAATTCTAAGAGCTGCATCAATGATGTGGCTCAGGAAATTTCGCCGCATTCCAGTAACAGAGAATAACAAACTGGTTGGTATTTTAAGTATGGGAGATGTTCATAAAGCTGTTTTTCAGGAAAATCTCTTATCTAATAGTGTTTGATTGAATCCGTGTTTTTGTATAAATCTTTACTTTTGGAACTCATATCCTCTTTTACGGATTTGACGTTCCATTCAGGAAGTCCTAAGCTCTGCCCCTTTACTAGTGGGTTATTGAGTATAGGTTGTTCCATACCGATGTTCATTCCAACCCACCAGCCAATAAATCCACCTAATAACAAACCTGTCAGCTTTTTTTTCATAATTTATGTCCTCATAATGACCGGGGAAAGTTAATCTGGAATAAAATGAACAGAAGTATTATTCTGTTCAATTAAAATCAAATCTATCATAGAATTTATTGTATTGATAATGATTGTCATTTACAATTGATTTATAAGTTATTTTTTCATTTGGAGTTTTTATCTATCCATTTCATTTATTCCTCTCATTTAAACCGTTTATTTGAACTATTTATTTAAACCACTCACTTAAACCATAGCTACCGTGATTTTATGACCATTAAAAATTTTCAGTTTTTACCTTTTAAATATGCTGTTTTGTTGCTGCTGCTCTTGCTGACTGGAAATGCTTCTTTTGCAAGTCATGATCTTACTGATGTAGGTTTCTCTGTGCAAAAAGAGGGGGTGATCTCACATCAAATGGATATTCAAATTCAACCTGAATCTCATAATATCCAGGTTATTGATGAAATAGCATTAACAACTGCATCTGATAAAAAGATTATTTTTACCTTGCACAAAAATTTTACACCATTGGTATTAACTGAAAATGTTCAACTTAAGCCCCTGGATACAGCTGCTCAATTAAAATTTAATAAACAATCTATTGCATATCATGTTGTCTTACCTGATGGTTTAAGAACATTCAAGCTGGCTTATCAGGGAAAAATTAACAGTGCCCTTGAAAGTACTGATAAAGAACTTTCACGAGGTTTTCGCAACACTAGCGGGATTATATCTTCTGAAGGTGTTTACCTCTCAGGCAAAACAAACTGGTATCCTGAGTTTTTGGATCAAACTGGTGTTATCTTTGATATGAGAATCAATCTTCCTGAGAAATGGTCTGCAGTCAGTCAGGGAAAAAGAACACAACATCGGAGATCAGATGCACAGGATAGTAAGCAATCGAGAGTTCGCTGGCAGGAATCTCACATCCAGCAAGAAATCTATTTAATTGCAGCACAATTTGTTGAATATGAACAGCAGACTGATGGTATTACAGCACAGGTTTATTTGCGCAGTGCTGATGAAACTCTGGCCAACAAATATCTGAATGCAACTGCTCAATTTCTGAAAATGTATCAGGATCTTTTGGGTGCATATCCCTATAGTAAATTTGCTTTGATTGAAAATTTTTGGGAAACCGGTTACGGCATGCCTTCATTCACTTTGCTGGGGCCAAAAGTTATTCGTTTGCCATTTATAATAAACTCATCCTACCCCCATGAAATTCTGCACAACTGGTGGGGAAATAGTGTTTATGTTGACTATGAACATGGCAATTGGAGCGAAGGGCTTACATCCTATCTGGCTGATCATTTAATTAAGGAGCAGCAGGGGCAAGGTACAGCTTATCGACAACAAAGCCTGCAAAAATATTCAGATTATGCTGCAAAGGGGCATGACTTTCCAGTTTCTGAATTCAGAGGAAGACATGATTCTGTTTCAGAGGCTGTTGGTTATGGTAAGGTATTAATGATATTTCACATGTTGAGAATTGAACTGGGTGATGAGCTTTTTGTCCATGCTTTGAAAAATTTTTATAAACTTTTTCAGTTTCATCAAGCCTCCTTTGAAGACTGGTCAGAGATATTTGAATTAGCGGCCAGAAAACCTTTTAAACACTTCTTTAAACAATGGGTACACAGAGCGGGAGCACCTGAATTATCATTGAAAAAAGCTCAGGTAACAGCGGCTCCGGATGGTTATGTATTGTCATTTGAACTGGTACAGGATCAGATAGAGCCGGTTTATCAGCTGACGGTTCCATTTGCAGTGACACTTGATGATCAGGTTCAGGCATTCCAGTCTAAAGTTTTTATGACTGAAAAGCATCAGCAGTTTGAAGTGAAGCTGAAAACAAAGCCGCTGCGGCTTGATATTGATCCACAGTTTGATGTCTTTAGAAAGCTGCTTACTGAAGAAACTCCCCCTGCATTTACACAAGTCTTCGGCAGCAAAAAAATGCTGGTGGTTCTGCCGGGCAGTTCATCTTCAGAGGAGAAAAATGCCTATAAACAATTTGCTGAAGCAATGAAAAAAATGGGATCTGACTCGGTGGTTATTCAATGGGATGATGAAATTAAAGAGTTAGCTGAAAATTATGCCGTCACTCTACTGGGTTTAAACAATAAGTTTCTGAAACACTTCAAGAATGCTGCGAAAGGATATGATGTTCAGTTTGGACAAAAAGAACTGATCCTTAACCATCAGAGTTCCAAACCTGAAGTTATTCCCTATGCTGATCACTCCATTGCTCTGACGGTTCGTCGCAACAATAAATATAAAACACCTATAAGCCTGATAGCAAGCAGTCGTATTGATGCCTTGCCGGGTCTTGCACGAAAATTACCACATTACCACAAATACAGTTTCATCTCCTTTGCGGGAGTAGAGCCATCCAACCAGAATAAAGGTCGATGGCCGATAAAGCATTCTCCAATGACAATAAACTTTACTACTGATGCACAACAGTCACGAGGTGCTTTAAATAAACGTTCGGCCCTGGCTGAAAAACCCTCTTTGTTCAGTGCGTATAGTATGCTTGATTCCATTAATTACCTTGCATCAGATGAACTTAAAGGCCGAGGTTTTGGTTCAGAAGGTCTTAATAAATCTGCAGATTATATTGCCCGTGCCTTTGAAAAAGCAGGCTTACTACCCGGCGGTGATGGTGAGTCATTCTTTCAAAGCTGGACTGAAAAGGGAGGAGAGACTGAACAGGAAACTGAGCTGAAAAATGTGGTGGCTATAATTCCCGGAACAAATCCTGATTATGCCGGCCAAAGTGTTGTGATTGGTGCTCATTACGATCATCTGGGCCTGGGGTGGCCTGATGTTCGTCAGGGAAATAAAGGACAAATTCACAATGGAGCTGATGATAATGCCAGTGGTGTTGCTGTCTTACTGGAGCTTGCCAGAGCTTATGGGGAAACTAATTTTAAAACATTGAAACCGGAGAGGAGCATTATTTTTGTTGCCTTTTCGGCAGAAGAAGCAGGGAGAAAAGGCTCAAAGCAATATCTTAAACTACAAAAGAAATTTCCTGTGGAGCAAATTATCGGTATGTTGAACCTTGATACAGTGGGGCGGCTGGAGGGGAGAAAACTATTGGTTCTTGGGACTGGATCAGCAACCCAATGGCCGCATATATTCAGAGGGATTGGGTTTGTTACGGGTGTTCAGATAAGCCTGGTTAAAGAAGAGCTGGATGCCAGTGATCAGATTAGTTTTCATGAAGCTGGTATTCCTGCTGTACAGCTTTTTTCTGGAGTCAATCTGGACTATCACCGTCCGAGTGATACAAGTGAAAAAATTGATCTGGAGGGTTTGTTACAGATTGCAAAGGTTAGCCATGAAGTGATTGAATATTTAGCTTCCAGAGGAGCTCCTATGACAGTGAATCTGAATACAGCCAGTCATCAACCTGACAGGCATGATAAGTTGCGCACAGTGCGTAAGGTTAGCCTGGGCACTATTCCAGATTTTACCTGGACAGGAGGAGGTTATAAATTGGATGGAGTGGTTCCAGGATCTCCCGCTGATATTGCTGAGTTAAAAAAAGGAGATGTTATTTTGCAAATTGATCTGCAGCTTATTGATAATATTAAAGACATTTCCATAACATTAAAAGCACTGAAAACTGGACAAGTGATCAGTATCAAATATTTAAGAAATAATGCCGTGCGATCAACAACGGCGACTCTGATTTCTAAATAAATCAATATATCATTCACATGGAGGGAATTAAAATGCATAAGCAGGAATACGCCGGATTCTGGATTAGAACAGGTGCAGCAATAATAGACACTATTCTTATTATAATTATTGCTGCACCTGTACTTGCTGCTATATATGGAACGGATTACTGGTTTAATGGATCTATGAATCAGGGTGTGTGGGATATTTTATTCAATTATATTTTTCCAGCGATTGCAGTGATAATTTTCTGGATGTATAAATCTGCCACACCGGGAAAAATGCTTGCTCGAGTTAGAATCATTGATGAAAAAACAGGAGGCAAGCCTACAACAGGTCAATTTATTATCCGTTATATTGGCTACTATGTTTCGATGATACCCTTGCTTCTTGGTATTATATGGGTTGGTTTTGATAAACGTAAGCAAGGCTGGCATGATAAACTTGCAGGGACTTTGGTTATAAAGACTGGTTATAAAGACTGGTTATAAAGACTGGTTATAAAGACTGGTTATAACGATAGACGATAGGCCATAAATATTGGTTATAAAAAAAAGGCTAAAAAAAACAAATAACAACAGACTTGAGGTGAGAATGATTATCAGTTACAATCTAGGTAAATAGTTTATGTTTATCGAGGAAATATTTGAAACTGGAGATTTGATGAAGAATTATAACTGCTCATCCAGCAAATCTCTGAGTCAGGAGATCACTATTAGAAGCATTGCTGTGTCCCGTCAGCTCCTGCCTTTTATTTTTTTAGTTGCTGTCAGTCTGGGTTTATTTGTATTAGCTGATAAGCGTTTGAATCAGCCGCCTTCTGCAGCTGAAGTGCCATCGAGATCAAGCACGACATCGGTGCATAAATCCTTACACCAGATATCAGCTGAACTAGAATACAATAGTAGTATTTAATCAAGAAAAATCAGCTGAATCTACTATGAATGAACATCCAGGTTACTGAGTTACAAAAATTTTACAAAATGATCTTTCCTGAAGAAGATACAAGTGACAGATGTCCCCATCTATTGTTGTTGTGATTCTGTTGCTTTTTACAAGTCTTAATCTCAAGCTGCTCCACTCCCATTAAGCATAGATTAGCAAAACGGCTAAGAACGATCTCACACATTGTCATTGCAAAGGAGCGATAAGCCACTATATAATTTCCATCACTTAATACAATGATGCTGCATACTTCTTCGTCAGGCATCTCTTCACCAGCGGCTATATGGAACATTGAAGCAACAATGTAGAAATCCTCCATACTCATTCGGATGGTTATCTGGCCAAAATGAATGACTAGCCACTGTTCTGTAATTTGTTCTATCCAGCTGGTATTATTCATTTTTGCCAGGATCATAAAAAATTATCTCACAGTAATAATATTATTAAGAGAGCCAAAAGGAGAGGGTGTTGTTTTCATGTCTGGATTAATCTGCCATATATCATCATTGCACTTGAATCCACACTCCCAGGCTCCTACTGGAATTTTTTTACGGACATAAAATGCACCATTTTTCTTTTTATGCATTATGTTACCTTTCCAATCATCCCATGCACCTTTGATAATAACATTTGAAAAATCTTCTGAAGGTTGGAACTCCAGAGTGATCCAGGAAGTTGGTGATTTGTTTTTTTCATTTTTTTTCAAAATGAAATCCTTTTATTAATAATGCTGGGCCATCTTTATCAAAGTATAAAAACGTTTATAAATAGAAGATGAAGTAGTTTCAGCAGCAGAAGCCTGCATAGAGTTAGAGTGGAAAGCTGAGCTGTTATTTCCGTTGCCAGACCAGTCAGACCAGTCATGCATTGCCCATTGCAGTGCCTCAGTTATATTCATTTTATTTTGCACCATGATTATCCTTGTAATTTGTAAAAGCTCAGTTCAGACGCATACTCGTCTCCTGCTGCTGAGGAGGTTCTGAGCGATACATGTCATAGTATGCCCGGATCATGTTTTGGCAATGCAGGGAGTATTTTCCAGAGTTTACTTTTTGTATTCCCATTTTAAAAAAAGCTTCAGCTTCTTCTGGTAGATACTTGATTAAACGATCATAAGATAATCTGGCCAACTCACCATTTCCAGTACGTGTTGCAACAATGCAGTGATTTAAACACAGATACCGCCATGGCCGCTGACTATTGCGTTTATCAAGATCGGACTTTATAAAATCATCAGCCGCATATATTATCTGTAAGCTGATTTCATAAAGTTCTTCGAGATCCCGTTGATACGTTGATTTGTTAGCAAAGGATGCAATACCGCTGACAATAAGTTCGAGTTCAGTTATTGTTCCATTGTGATCTGCTATCCAAATGCCAGTTGATACAGCAAGCATAGTCAGTAAATGCTGGTTTTCAGTATTGTCATCCATCAATACATACAGGCGGTCTAATAACAAGAGAATTTGTTCACCCTGGTAACTTGCCTGCTCAGCTGTGCATATATTAAGTTTCGATTCTTCTGAAACAAGTGTGCGGTAAAACCACATACTTTTAGTTTCAGCGTCCGCCATAAATTCCAGATTATGAGGTTTCCAGGATATGCTGTTGAACATTTTATCAAATGCATCTTTATAAATAGAAGAATGCAAAACAAAGGTGCTAAAGTCTTTCATAATTGTATTTTCGAACTCCATTTTCAAGTTCTATTTGTTAATGATAATCATTATCATCTATTAAACTGTGTGCGTCAAGCTTTGTCTATAAACTGCACATTATTTTAAATATGATCAGTAAGCAGATTTCATTCTTGACAAAGATCAAACGAATGATAATTAATTAAATGAGATCAATTGTAATGTCTTTTAGGAAGTGTTAATATTCACTTCGTTGATAATGATTATCATTATTGTTATTGTTACTTTTATTACTATTAAAGACAATTATATTTGTCATTTAGGAGTCTCATTGATGTTCACTACCAATCCTTTTGCTGAACTTTCGGCATTTATTCCCCCTGTAGCCATGCAAATATATGTTATTGCAATGTTTGTTTTGGTAGTTGGGGGTACAATAATCGATACCATCCATAAAAAAAGTGCCCAATACTTTTTTGAAAATTCAGAGAAAGCAAAGAAAAGTGCAACTCGCGAAGTGAGCAGTAGTGATAAAGCATCACTTGCGCTAAAAACGGTTGCTAATGAAGTGTTAACTTCATCTGAGTTTTCAAACCAGCAACGCAGAATGTCTCATCTTCTCACCATGTATGGTTTCATTATGTTTGTTGCAACCACTGCTATTATGATTTTTGCTTATCCAACCCCTGAGATTGCAACACCTGTCGCTCTGCCATTATTTTGGCATATTGGTGCTCTGATGCTTTGTACTGGTGGCTACTGGTTCTGGTTTGCTATTCGAGTTGATGTGTCTGCAGAAGGGCATCCCTGGTATCGTCTTGTTCGTGCAGATATGTTTATTGTTTCACTTCTTACGATGGCAACATTTGCTTTGATCTGGTCACTATTACAGGCACAAGGCGTTGCTGGCTGGTCTACGATTTTCTTTGCATTATTCATTTTATCGAGCACCGTGTTATTTGGCGGCGTACTATGGTCAAAATTTGCTCATATGTTTTTCAAGCCTGCTGCCGCTTTCCAAAAACGCGTTACAAAAGCTGATGGTTCGAGAGAGAAACTGCCCGAAGATTTCGACCTGACGGATCCTTCCGTACAGGCAAAGTTTCCAGATATCCCGGAATATATGGGTAAAAATCCAGCCAATATGGGGCTTGGTATTAAACGTGAATCACCTCATCACTATTAGTAAATAGTGTGTAGACTGAATTAATAATAAAGGGAAAAGAAATGCCTACTTTTGTATATATGACTCGCTGTGATGGCTGTGGTCACTGCGTTGATATCTGCCCATCAGACATCATGCACATTGATAAAACAACTCGTCGCGCTTACAACATTGAACCAAACATGTGCTGGGAGTGCTATTCCTGCGTTAAGTCCTGTCCGCATCATGCTATTGATGTTCGAGGTTACGCAGATTTTGCACCACTTGGACATAGTGTTCGAGTGGTTCGTGATGAAGAAAAAGGTACAATTGCGTGGAGAATTAAGTTTAGAAACGGCAAAAAAGACATAAGCCTTCTTGCACCTATTACAACAAAGCCGTGGGGTCAGGATATTCCAAAAATTTCAGAAAAACCTGAACCTGAACAGGCAATGAGAGATAGTCAGTTACTGTACAATGAGCCTAAATACATTCGACTGGATGACGGTGATTTACATACGCTGGAGTCTAATGGTTTGATTATGAAAGAAGGAGTGTATTACTAATGGGTTACAAAACAATTATTGAAGACGATATTGATGTTTTAGTTTGCGGAGCTGGATTGGGTGGTACCGGCGCTGCGTTTGAAGCAAGATATTGGGGTAAAAATAAAAAAATCGTTATTGCTGAAAAAGCCAATATTGATCGTTCTGGTGCAGTTGCGCAAGGTCTGTATGCAATTAACTGCTACATGGGAACCCGTTTTGGTGAAAACAATCCTGAGGATCACGTCCGTTATGCACGTATGGATCTGATGGGCATGGTTCGTGAGGATTTACTATTTGATATGGCTCGTCATGTAGACTCTGCAGTCCACCAGTTCGAAGAATGGGGCATGCCGATAATGCGTGACCCAAAATCTGGTTCTTATCTGCGTGAAGGGCGTTGGCAGATCATGATCCACGGTGAATCCTACAAGCCAATGGTTGCTGAAGCTGCGAAGAAGTCGGCTGACAAGGTGTTCAATCGTATCTGTGTAACCCATCTGCTGATGGACGAATCCAAAGAGAACCGCGTAGCAGGTGCCGTTGGTTTCAACGTACGTACTGGAAATTACCACGTGTTCAAATCCAGGACAGTTATCGTTGGTGCTGGTGGTGCGTCCAACATCTTTAAACCACGTTCGGTTGGTGAAGGTGCAGGTCGTGTCTGGTATGCACCATGGTCATCAGGTTCAGCCTATGGTTTGATGATTGAAGCTGGGGCAAAAATGACCCAGATGGAAAATCGTATTGTACTGGCTCGCTTCAAGGATGGTTACGGCCCTGTTGGTGCCTATTTCCTACACTTGAAAACTTATACTCAAAACTGTAACGGCGAAGAGTATGAGTCAAAATGGTTTCCGGCTCTAACGAAAATGGTCGGCAAGGAATATCTGGATACGGAAAATCAGCACTTGTCCCACAAGCCAATACCAACTTGTCTGCGCAACCATGCATTTATCAATGAAGTTGCTGCTGGTCGTGGTCCTATCCACATGGTGACCATGGAGGCTTTCCAGGATCCTCACCTTGAAGAAATTGGCTGGCATAACTTCCTGGGCATGACCGTTGGTCAGGCGGTACTTTGGGCTGCGACTGATGTTGATCCAAAACATGAGAATCCTGAGTTGACTACCTCTGAGCCTTACGTTATGGGCTCTCATGCTACGGGGTGTGGTGCCTGGTGTTCAGGTCCAGAGGATATATCACCACCAGAATATTTCTGGGGCTACAACCGTATGACCACAGTGGAAGGTTTATTCGGTGCTGGTGATGCTGTTGGTGGTACACCGCATGCTTTCTCTTCAGGCTCTTTTACTGAAGGTCGTCTTGCAGCAAAAGCGGCTTGTCAGTATATCGATGATGGTAAAGCCGCAGGTATTGTTGTTTCAGACAAGCAGCTTAATGAGCGTAAAGAACAAATCTACAAGCCAATGGAGCATTATAAAGTTAATCGTAATGAAATCACTGCTGGCAGTGTTAATCCTAACTATATCAATCCACGCCAGGGTTTGGATCGTCTGCAGAAGTTAATGGATGAATACGGCGGTGGTGTAACGGTTAACTATATGACCAATGAGAAGTTATTGTACATTGGCCTGAAGAAAATGAAGCTGCTGGAAGAAGATCTTGAAAAGATTGCTGCAGAAGACATCCATGAATTGCTGCGAGCATGGGAATTGAAGCATCGTCATCTTACCTCTGAGTCTGTTTTGCAGCACACCATGTTCCGCAAGGAAACTCGCTGGCCGGGTTACTACTACCGGGGTGATGCCATGAAACTGAATGATAAAGACTGGCATGTATTAACTGTATCTCATCGTGATCCTAAAACAGGTGAATATACAATGGAAAAAGCACCTTGTTACCACATCGTTGGAGATGAGGAAGAAAAGCAAGCGGGTTAAAGCAAACTTTTCATCAATGTTATAAAGCAAAAAAAGATCAACAAATATTTGTTGATCTTTTTTTTGAATGATATATGTAAATTAAAATAGAGGATTAATATATGACTCAACAAACAGCGGAGCAAGATAATATTTCTGAGATAAATTATATTACCCATACAGATGAAGAGATTTTAGCAGAAGCACTTCCTATGTGGGATGACTTAATAAAATACTCAAACAAAGGCCAGTATGGTAAATTTATCCGGAAATTTTCCTATGATTTATTGCTCGGTCTTAATGAAATAGAAGTTGGTAAGCAATTTGCTAAAAGTGAACTGACACGAAGTTTATCACCAGAATATGATTACTTAGGGATCATTCGTCGAGGCCAGCATGTGTCAGTGCTTTTTAAAGTCAGAAGTACTAAAAAGGAAGGTGAATGGTTAGGAAGACTGGTACTAGGCTATGAGAGAGGTGAAACTAGAATATTTGGTGCATCTATTTTTTAAGTGCTATTTTTAAAGTGATATGTTATGAATGAAATAATACAAGATAATAAATATGTTGAGCTGACCTATGAGGTGCTTGATAAAAAAACGGCACAAGTGCTGACCCTGGTAGAATTTCCTCTGGGTTATGTTCATGGTGTAAATGAGACGCTGGCTCCTCAAGTAGTGGATGAACTGGAAGGTAAATCCATGGGTGATATTATAGAAGTGCCCATTGATTGCAAGCAATTATACGGTCCTAGAGATGAATCACTGGTTTTTACGGATGATATTGGTAATGTGCCGGAAGAATACCGGGAAGTCGGTATGACTATTGTTATGGAAAATGAAAAAGGTGAAGCAAAAGAGTTTATAGTCACCCGAATGGATGATAAGACACTGACTGTAGACGGCAATAACCCTCTCTGCGGTAGAGAGGTTATTTTCAAGCTTGAAATTTTAACTGTCCGTGATGCGAGCGAAGAAGAAATTGAGGCTGGCGGGAAAGTAGATACTGATCCGGAAATTGAAGAAGTTCTAAAACAAGCAAGTATTTCACCTGTAAATCTTGCATCAATGTGAGAGACATTGGCTTATCTGACCATGTCATGCTCAACTTCAAAACCTTTACCAAACTACCCTGCATTGGCATTGTCCAGTTGGCATCCAGATAATTGCCAATCTGGACTGCTCCATTGATGCTGACCGATATATTTGGTCTTCATTTAATATTCCAGATGATTCAGGAATTAGATTTTAATTATCCTGAAAAATCATCAACCTGGGTGAATACCCGTAACTCCGTGTCCTTTATCAGATCATAATTCTTTTAGGTGTGAAAATCTCTTCCGCATACAGGAGTCAGTGGACTGGACATATTTTTAAGAATGGCTATAATTAAATGATAATGATTATCATTAATATTTGTGGGAATTCTTATTTTGTTTCAGAAAATCAAACAATCACCGGCTTACACAACACTATTAGCCATCGTGTTATTGTTGCCTCTGTTAGCAGGAATTTACTCAATCCTGGCTGATTCTCAGAAAAAAAATTATGAGCGTTCTCTTAGTGAGCGAGCAGAAGTTCAATTTCAGGCAGTCAACACGATCTTTTCAGAACTGCAAACCCTCTTACAGGCATTACACCGTTATATTGAACTGCATCCTGAAATCAGCCGACAGTTTTTTGATGACTTTATCACAGAACAACCTATCACGGCTTATGGTATCGCGACATTTGAGTGGGTGCCAAGAGTTCCTGTAGAGCACCTTGATGACTATGTTAAAAAGGCTCGTTTAGATGGACAGTTTGATTTTGATATTATACTTGATAGTAACAATCAACATCCTGAATTAAAAGATATTTTTCCTATTTATTATAATTTTTCTGCACAAATGGATGGTTTAGAATTAGGCAAAAACCTGGCAGAATCTGCAACGTGGTCTGCCATGCTATTAAATGCTCACAGACAACAATCATTACAAGTGGGTATATCTGAACATCAGTCTGTCACCGAGATGCGCATGGCGCTTCCCGTGTATTCAAACCGGCAGCAGCAGGGTGAAGATGAATTTTTACTTGGATTTGTTAATGCCAGGATTCATATGAATGAATTTATTGAAGTTTTGCTTGGCTCCCAATTAAAAAATTCAGACTTGTGTTTGATGATAATGAGTGAAACAAATGTAACAAATCAGACTGGCCTCGGAAGCAGAAAAAATTCATTTACCAATGTGATTTATAGAAGTAGTAATTCGCATCATTTTGGTGCGTGTCAATATAATGATGTTGCAAGCTACAAGCAATGGAAGAAGACATTTATATTAGGGAGTCAGCGGTTAATTTTTAATTTTTATGATCAGGATGATGCTCTTTTTAATCAACCATTTTCAGCATCTAGTATTACTTTGTCAGCCATTCTTTTAAGCAGTTTGATGATTGTTGGGTACGTTTATTCTTCTCGGGTAAATGCTCTTCGAATTGGTTATCTGGTGAATGAGAGAACGCAGCGTCTGGAATTTGCCAAAAGCAAATATACAAAACTTTTTAAACAATCCATTGATGGTATTTATCGTGTTTCGTTTTCAGCTGGTTTATTAAAAGTGAACCCCGCCTTTGCTAATGCTTTTGGCTATTCCTGTGAACAGGATATGTATGACAAAGTTCATAATGTTCATCAGCAATTGCATCGTGACCCACTAAGCTATGAACGATTAATGAATTCATTAAAGCGTGATGGACAGGTACTTAATTTTGAATGGGAAGGAATGACGTTTGATGGTAAATCAGTATGGGTTACTGAAAATGCATTTGTTGTAAATAGAACTGATGGTGAAGACTATCATGAGGGTTCAATTTCAGTGATAACTGAGCGCAAAAAAACTGAAATCGAATTAAAAAAACAAGTTGAATTAGACAGTCTGACCGGTTTATTAAACCGGTATGGCTTTACCCAGCATTTGGACAAGTTATTACCAAAATCTGTGCACGGGATTAATGCAGTAATTTTTATTGATCTGGATCGATTTAAAATTATTAATGATACTTTGGGACATGCCTACGGAGATGAGTTATTAGTGTTGTTTAGTGAAAGGCTTCAACACTGTTTTCGCAGATCTGATTATATTGCCCGTTTTGGCGGGGATGAATTTGCTGTATTTATGCATGATATCAATAATGAAGATATTATCTTTGGCCTGGCTGATCGGGTACTGAAAAGTATGGAAATCCCTTTTACTTTTAAAGATGACAAGCATTTTAAAACATCAGTGAGTATGGGTATCAATATTATTGATCAGGCCATGACAGATGTAGAAGAAGCAATTCATTGTGCTGATATCGCTATGTATGAAGTCAAACGCAAGGGACGTGGACATAAAGTGACCTTTAATGAAGCTATGAAAGAAAAATCACAACGATGTGTGATACTGGCATTGCATCTGAAAGACGCATTGGAAAATCAGGAGCTTGAGGTTCATTTCCAACCAATAGTTTCTTTGAAAAATACAGAAATTGTAGGTTTTGAAGCCTTGCTTCGCTGGAGAAACCCAGAACTGGGTCAAGTTTCACCTGTTGAATTTATTCCAATTGCAGAAGAACTGGATCTTATTACAGCAATGGGAGACTGGGTGTTGGAAAATGCCCTGCAAAAATTGAGACGCTTTATTGAATATAGTGGGGAGTCAGGCCTGTTTATGAATGTCAATGTTTCACCAAAACAATTGCATAGTAATTATAATGTTGAGCGTTTAGTTTCTTTGCTAAACAAAAATCAACTTAAGCCATATAACTTAAATCTTGAAATTACTGAAAGTGCCATTCACAGTACTGAAGATGTCATGCTTGAGCAGTTAAAACAAATAAAAAAACTTGGAATTGGGATCCATATTGATGATTTTGGGACAGGGCATAGCACATTAGAACGCTTAGTGACTTATCCGGTTGATGGAATAAAAATAGATAGCTCTTTTATCAGCCAGATGGATGGTAACCACCATATGACTGTTGTTATAGAAGCAATTTTGATGATAGCAAAAATGCTTGATCTTAAGGTGACAGCTGAAGGTATTGAGCAACAAAATCAGTATGAACTGATAAGCCGGATGGGCAGCCAGCAAGGTCAGGGTTATCTTTTTTCACGCCCGCTTAAAGCTGACAGCATTTGTGAGCTTATTAGTAAAAAAGTTGCAGTTGCTCATGCGATATGAAGGTTCGTGACTAATTGTTTTGATGGAGCTTTATAATGTTTTCTTTGGTATCCGGTTTGGGAGAGTTCAATTTGTTTTTACTTTTTTTTAAAAAACAGTTTTTACTTTTTTTACTTTTTTTATTTTTTATGAATAATAGTGTCAATGCTGGAATAGAGGAAATCAATATCTATTCCTATCGCCAACCTTTTTTGATAAAGCCTCTTTTGAATGCTTTTACTAATGAAACAAAAATAAAAGTCAATGTTATCTATAGTCAAATAGGTATTATAAATTATCTAAAAAAATCGAATCAAAAATCTCGTGTTGATCTCGTACTCACTACTGATATTGCTCCATTATATAAACTTGCAAAAAATGGCCTTAGCCAACCTGTTTATAGTGAAATATTGGAAAAAAACATTCCTGCTCAGTATCGTGATCCCAACCACCACTGGTTTGGACTTACTGCTCGGGCACGGATAATTTATGCGTCTAAGAATCGGGTAAAGGAAGGTGAAATAAAGAACTATGAAGATTTATCCAAACCAGAATGGCGTGGCCGTATCTGCATTCGCAGCGCTAAGCATACCTATAATCTTTCCCTAATTAGTTCAATGATCATCGCTCATGGTGTAGCCAAAACAGAAAAGTGGTTAAGGGAAATTCAATTCAACCTTGCCCGTCTGCCTTATGGCAATGACCGTGTTCAGGTTAAGGCAATCTATGAAGGAGTATGTGATATAGCGATAGCAAACAGCTACTATTTTGGCAAGATGATTTACAATACAAAAAATCCGGAACAAATAGATTGGGCAGAATCTGTTAACCTGATCTTTCCAAATCAAAGTAATCGCGGCACACATATGGCAGTGAGTGGCATAGCCATGGCCAGGAATGCACCCAATAAAGCAAATGCACTTATTTTAATGGAATACTTAAGTGGCTCTGCGGCACAATATAAGTATGCAAGGGAAAATTTTGAATTCCCTGTTAAGGAAGGTGTTGAACGTTCACCCTTAGTTGAAGAATATATGGGTAATTTCAAGGCAGATAAAGTCAGTATTGAAGAAATTGCTGCTAATCGTGATAAAGCCATGCAGTTGGTTGATAAAATTGCTTTTGATCAGTATCCATTTTAGAACTGCCAGCCAATAAAATGCATTGTCCAGAAGTTTATTCAGAACAGGAAAATATCACAAATTTCTGGTGTCACTTTATCTGGGGCAGGATATGTTGATAAATTCATCCAGTCCGTTAACCCTGAAATAAGTGTAATAAAGGCTTTATCAAACATAATAAAATCCTGTATAATTGATAATGATAATCATTATTGAGCAGGGGTTTATGGCATTAGACAAACAAGAAGTCTTAGCAGAAGAATATCTTATTAAAAATGAGCCTTATTATGAGGCTGTGGATAATGAGATAAGTATTTTTGAATCCGCTTATCGCAATAAACTGCCCATCCTGTTAAAAGGCCCCACTGGTTGTGGAAAAACACGATTTATGGAGCATATGGCCTGGCGTTTAAAACGACCCTTAATCACTGTTTCCTGCCATGATGATTTAACTGCCTCTGATCTTGTTGGACGTTATCTTATCACCAGTGGGGAGACCATCTGGTTAGATGGACCCCTGGCAAAATCGGTGAGGGCCGGTGCTATTTGCTATCTTGATGAAATTATTGAAGCGCGAAAAGACACGACAGTTGTCATCCATCCACTTACTGACAACCGTCGTGTATTACCCATGGAAAAAAAAGGTGTTGTATTAAATGCAGAAGATGAATTCTGCATGGTTATATCCTATAACCCGGGTTATCAAAGTATCCTCAAAGATCTTAAACAAAGTACCCGACAGCGCTTTGTTGCCCTGGAATTTGATTATCCTAGTGCTGAAATAGAGTGCAAAATCCTGCTTAATGAAACAGGTGTTTCACCAGAAATGGCTAATATGCTGGTGCAATTTGCTCATATGACACGGAACCTTAAAGGCAATGGCCTTGATGAAGGGGCAAGCACACGATTATTGGTTCATGCTGCTTTGCTGATTAAGGATGGTATTGATCCAGTTGTGGCCTGTAAATCATCTATCGCTCAAGCCCTCACAGACGATCCGGAAACTTTATCTGCAATTAATGAACTTTGTAGTTCTCTGTTTTAATTATTTTTTAAAGAGCCCTCAGCCAGATACGATCAATATAAGTTACGTCAGAAGGTTAACTATGAGTAAAATAAAACTTCAAAGCCAATTGAAATTAAATACACAAGAGATGGAAGAACAGCTGGATAAATATCTTGATCCTGTTTTATCCTTTCGACGTTCAGCCAACCTCCCGGCATCAACAATGGCAAACCTGACTATAGAACAGCAGCAATTTGGCTTGCATTGGGTCTCTGTAATTGCTGCCACAAATGCTGAAATGGCTTATCAGTTTGCTGCTAATTATGCCAATGCAGTCACCTGTTTACAACAAAACCTGGAAGCAGTTGAAAGCTGGATCATTGAGTCAATGTCAGCCTTTGATAAGAAAGGACTGCAGTTATCAATGACTGTATTACACAATAGTCAAAAGTTTGCGGATAATTTTTTTAAAAAACAGCAGGGCGTCAGTTTAGATGAAATTAAAAAAGTACTTACAACTTACGTTTGCGGTTTGAGTGGACGGCCTTTAAAAATTGCGCTAGCTGACAGCATTTATACGGATACTGAGACACTTTTTTTACCCGGGCTTATCAGTGATTATGGTTCTAAGGAAAAAAATTATTTATATTATAAATTACTGACAGTCTACCTATGGGCACAAAACTGGTATGGCACCTGGCATTATGACCTGGATTGGACAATTCAGTCCTATGAAGATTCAAAAAAAGCCTTATTACTATTTCACAACATTGAAACCATCCGTTTACTTCAGCGTGTTAAAGACAAATTGCCTGGATTTTATCGACAAATCAGTCATTTTTTAGAAGATTATCACCAGTTACAGCAATTACAACAATGGCAGCCTGTTTTTTTTACACTGAGCAATACAAGTTGCACTGTAGAAACCAGTTTTAAATTATTAGCAAAACACTATTCACTGCTTAACCCGGTAGCTTTTCATTTTCAGGGTATTCTGAATTCGGATGAAGTTGTCTATAAAAAAAATCAGCGTATTTTAAAGGAAAAAAAATTATTTCGGGAGTTATTGGCCAAAATCTCTGCTGAAAAAAAGCCAGTGCAGGAAGAAAAAGAAACTATCAATGAGCCAACATCAGAAAATAATTTTTCTATCAAAAAGCTCAATACTCCCATTAATGAAGAACAATTTACTGACACGGTTAGTTATGAACTGTCATTAGATGGACAGGCAATTATGCCATCTGATGAGATGCAAAGTCTTATCAGCAATATTTATCAGGATCTCGGTGAAATACCGGAAGAATATCTTGTAGCAGCGGGATCAAGTCATTACGTTATTGAAAATCATCAGACAAAAGACAACTCTGAAGATGTCTGGTCAGGTGTTTATCATGAAAGGGATGCTTTTTTCTATGATGAATGGGATCATATTCGACAACATTATCGCAAAAATTGGTGTGTTTTGCGTGAGGTTGAAGTTTCTGGCATCTATGATGATTTTATACAGAAAACAGTCTCACAATACAGGGGGATCATTAAGTCTTTACGATGCAGTTTTGAAGAACTAAAAGATGAAAATATAAATATTAAACGACAATCACAGGGTGATGAATTTGATATTGATGCAATTGTTGAAAGTTATGCTGATCTCAGTATAGGTATGGAACTCAGTGAAAAAATATTTATTCGACGTCAAAAAGAAGAGCGTAATATTGCTGTGATATTTCTGGTTGATATGAGTGGCTCAACCAAAGGCTGGATCAATCGTGCTGAACGTGAAGCCCTGGTTTTATTATGTGAATCATTAGAAATTCTGGATGATAGATATGCTATTTATGGTTTTTCCGGCACATCCAGAAAGCGTTGTGAGATATACCCTATTAAGCACATTCATGAAGACTATAATGCTGAAGTAAAAGCACGGATAAGTGGCATTATTGCTAAAGATTATACCAGAATGGGAGCTGCCATTCGTCATGTGAGCCATCTACTTGAAGAAGTAGAAGCGAGAACAAAATTATTAATCACTCTGTCAGATGGTAAACCTGATGATTATGATGATCAATACCGTGGTGAATATGGTATTGAAGACACCAGAAAAGCTTTATTTGAAGCTAAACAGAAGGGCATCCATCCCTATTGCATCACTATAGATAAAGACTCAGGTGACTATTTACCACATATGTATGGCGCAGCAAACTATGCACTCATTGAGGATATTCATAAATTACCGAAGAAAGTTACTGATATTTATCGTAAGCTGACAAGTTAATAAATTGTTCTGTATGTTGACATGAAAATTCATTAATTTTTTATTTTTATTGTTTTTATTGTTTATATTGTTGATCGATATTGTAAACAAAATGCTGCTTGTTTTCTGACTGTTTTAAAACAGAAAATTACTTGGCATCTGTGCTTAAAAAGATGTAAAATAGAAGCTATATCGGGATAGTTTTTAACTGTAATTTTTTGCGGTGGCTACCACGAATTTTTAGTAAGAGGTTATTTATGAGTGCACACGGACAACCCGCAACCAGACCAAAAGTTCCTGAAGGTAAAGCTAACCGTTTAACAACACGTCAGAAGGCTATAACTGAGGGAGCGTTTTTTGTTGGTTATGAAACCATCTGGGAACCAGTCCAGAAAGAAGTTGAATATAAGACCCCAAAAAGACCATAAATCATCCAGTCGTACGGTTCAATCCCAATGACCGTGCGGCGATCTTTTAATCTAAATTTTAAGAGCAAATTACTCTTGGAATTTTTGTTACTTGCACTTCATATATAGACCTTTGAACAAAAGATACTTTCATTGTGCTTATTGCTTTACCCTCAGCATATCATATCTCTTTAATAGAGTTAAAATACTCCAAAATGTTAATAAAACTTTGCTTGTCTGACGTCGTCGCAAGGTTTTTAAATACGTTTTTAAGAAAATAATTCCCTTTCCCTGAACGCCTAAATTAGTTATTAATTCATGGAGATTCTTTATGGAAATAATACACTTTTTAGTGGTGATTCTATCGGTACAAACTCAGTTTTATTGCCTTGGTAGTCAAAAAAATAGTGAGCATAATGATTGTTATTATCTTCTTTTAAAGAAAAATAACAGCTGATAGAAAGAGCAGTGATTGCATAAAGTGACACTTATTGTGGGATTTAACTTAGGCTGTTATGTGAGTTTGGAATGACAACATCAACAGGGATGAAAAATCCATCTGTTGGCATGCACAGGCTGCTGAATTGGCCATGTAAATGTGGAATGCAATATCAATTGCTGATCTTTAATCAGGCAGGATTGTATAGAGTTTTTGTTCTGGAATAATCCCGCGAATTCCTCCCCTGGGATCTTCAACATCACCTTTGTAGCGTGGAATAACATGGATATGTAAGTGAGGGATAGACTGGCCAGCCCACTTGCCAATATTGATGCCAATGTTGTATCCATCTGGATGATATTTCTCATCGATCATCTCCTTGCCCTGAGACGCAAGCAACCACAGTTCATTGAGTTCCTCGTTGTTTATCTCGAAGAAATTAGAAAAATGGCGATACGGAATAACCAGGAAATGCCCGTCACTGACAGGATGGCGATCTAAGGCGACAAAACCGTTTTTACCTTCGATTAAGATACATCGATGTGGTGTAGCTGAACAGAAACGGCAAGTTTCATCTTTTTTTGCACTTGTTTCGGTCATAAAATCTTTCGTATTTTGGTGAGACTAATAGACTTTATCATTTTTAGTGTCCTCAGTTTTTATCCAACAATTAAATTATCATGCGTATGGGTCAGGACGTGTTATTTGGTATGCTCTTAGTGCATGTAATGTACACTTTGAAAACTATTTTTTTGCAGCTTATTTTCTATGCGTTCCAGTTCTGGTGGATCAGGCAGGTTGATCCTTCTTTCGCGCTGCTTTTTAAAGAGGAACCATTCTGTTCTTACCTGAGAATAAGCTCGGGCAATGGCCTCATTGAGGTCAGGATCCGTGTTATTGTGTTTTAATTGCTGCTCTAAAAAGCCAAAACATTGTTCATACTGTTGTCTTGCCTGAGAATAATGCATAAGACACATATAGGTATCGGCCAGATTAAAAAATACCACAACTATACTGGCTAAGGCAGTATTAGCATCTTTTTTAAGCTGCTTTGGGAAGGCTATTTCAGCAGTAGACATAGCCTGTTTGTATTTTGATAAGGCTAAATGCCACTGGGCTTGCTGGTAAGCAGAGCTGCCTTCGGACATAAAAAGTTTCCATGTATTCATAACTAGTCTTTTGCGATAAATAGTAATGATTATCATTCACTATTTTGTTTTGTAAGTCAAGTAAATTTATAAAAGCCAGGGTTACAAGAGTATTTGTGATTATTTAAATTAGGTTACTAAGCTGATCCTCTGAATTGAAATAAGTTCAAAATATTTTTATAAAATCTTATTCTTTAGTTCAAAGCATGATCTGACCATGAGCTGGACCTGATGTGAACATTAAGCGTCCTTGACAGTAAAAAGAATAAATGTAAATATCAACAAAGAACAAGCAAAATTTGTCTTTTGATAAGGCAATCTTTTCTCGTGCGGATGTGGCTTCCGACAAGGAAGCACTGAATGAGTGGTACAATTTCCTTCGTTGTATCAGTAGTAGAGCACCTCTATTGACTATTACTATGACATCCCTAAGCAGGTAAGCTATGAGCAAAAGAGACGTAAGAAAAAAAATAATTTTTAAATTAAATAATGAAATCCAGATAAAGCACAATCCACAAGTACAACAATTTCTTACCGATATTGAGCTGCATGTCTGGGAATCGATTTCCAGCACACATACTGACATGCGTTTGCCATTATCAGACTGTGAGGCATATGAAAAGCTTAAAAATTTGACTGGCTGCAGTAAAATTGAAGCGCTAAAATATATGGCACAGAGAATTAAGGCAATCTCAAGAGTCACTGATTTTACCTCATATAAAGATGGTTCTAAGAAAATATTATATGATATCAATTGCAGTTTGCTACATAGCTTTATGCGTACCCGAATTGATTTTCCAGAGAATTTTTCTTTTTGGAAATTATTTAAAGCCATCTATTACTATGGAGATACACCTCCGGTAAGGATAAGCCTTGATTTCAGCCCTTTTTCAGAATTTGTTACCTATATTGAAAAATACATTAAAAAGTATGGTTTACAAAAATCATTGTCAGATGACATTCAAATGATTTTGGATATTCCTACCATTGCTCCATATCTTGATCCTGATTATTTTGGGGATATTACAAGCTATACCAAGAGAATAAAAAAATCAGTTAATACCTTAGCAAGACTGCTGAAAAGTAATGAACCAGATAATATTATAGATAATGACATTTTGCTTTTGCTAAAGGACACATTATTTACAATTGACATTGAGAAAATGTCTGGTGAACGACAAAAACAATGGTATGCTTTCTTGCAACACTGTTCTAGTGCTCGATCATCAATACCCTCTGAAAAGTTTTTGCAGCACAGTCATTCTTTGATTGATGGCATCAAGGCACAGGTTTTTAAAAAACAGATCAATTATTGGTTGGTGTGTTTGAACGATAAAAATGCTCTTAAACAAGTACTTTTAGAACATTATGTTAATGATAAATACAGCAAAGAGAAGCTCTTTCATATTTTAAAAGGACTACTTTGGTCAATGAGTCGTTTTTATGATCGTCGTTCTTTACAAAACATGAGCCGATTGGCGGAAAAATGTTTTCAAGCTATACCTGGACAGGGGCCGATGGCTGAAAGTGTCGGCAATGCAGTAATCTACACTCTGGCACAATCCAGAGGGGGACATGGTATCCACCATCTAACCCATCTGAAACTGACCATAAGACAACATAGTACGCAAAAAATGATACAAAAGTATCTCATTGGAATCGCTGAAAATCGGGCTATAAGTATCGATCAGCTTGAGGAAATTACTGTCCCTGAATTTGGTTTAACCGCAGGTAAAAGAGTTGAGTCTTTTGCTGATCATGATCTAGAGCTGAGTTTGACTGATATTGGTCAGACAAGTTTATATTGGTTACAAGCTGATAATAAAGTACAAAAAACTGTCCCGTCTGTTATCAAAAAAAAGGCAAACTTACAGGCAAAGCTAAAAGAGATTCGCCATGTAGAAAAACAAATTCGACAATCATCTATAGTACAGCGTGATCGTATTGAACGACTCTTTTGTAAAAAAATAATTTGGAAGCTGCCTGATTTTAAACAGTACTACCTGAATCATGGTTTGCTTAGTTTTATCAGTAGAAGGCTTATCTGGTGTCTTGATCAACAAACAGCATTGTTTATTAATGAGCAATGGCTTGATGAAAATGGTCAGCCTGTTTTAGCCGATAAAAATTGTCATGTCAGTTTATGGCATCCCATGGACTCAGACGCAGATCATGTTCTGGCCTGGCGCGCACGATTAAAAAAAATGGAAATCAAACAGCCTTTTAAACAGGCATACCGTGAAATATACCAATTACCTGACACCTTAGCTGATGAAGCGTATTATTCCTATCAAATGACTTCTCATATTGTTAAACAGCATCAATTTAAAACACTGGCGGCATTGCGTGGTTGGAAATATTCCTTACTAGGTTCATATGATAATGGACGCAAGGAAGATGTGGCAGAAAAAAGCTTTCCTGAATGGGGTGTAATTGCACAACTAAAGATGCTTGAGTATGATGAGACCGATGATTTTAATGAGGTTGGAATTTGGCATTATGTTAAAACTGATTGGTTTCAGTTTTGTACTGAAAACGAACAACCGATCGCTTTGTCAGAAATAGAACCATTGATTTTTTCTGAAACGATGCGTGATATTGATTTGTTTACCAGTGTTGCCAGTATAGGTAATGATCCAATGGAACATGATATGCCATTAAGCTTCCATAAATATTGGCATCGTTATACAACAGGGGATTTATCAAAGACGGCCCAAACTCGTAAAGCAATCATCGAAAATTTACTTCCCAGATTGAACATAAGTCACTTGGTAACAATTAAAGGCCGATTTCTTATCGTTCAGGGGAAGACAAATCAATACAAGGTTCATATTGGAAGTGGACATATTTTCATTTTACCGGATGAGCGTTTTCTCAGTTTAGCCATTCATGATTGTAAGAAAAATAAATCTAAGCCTGTTTTTCTTCCGTTTGAGGATGATCCAATGATTTCTCTCATCATGACTAAGGTCAGTTTTCTGATTAAAAATACTCACATTGAGAGTAAAAAAATGTGAATAAGCATTCACCGGTTATAACTTAGACATTATATGAAAGATCCTTAATTGTATCGTCAAGGGCGAGTATCTTTTTTGTCAATCAATGGCAGGAGTGTGAATTCATATTGGCTCAGGTTGCCAGTCATTCCAGACCATCTCTTTGATCCTGTCACAATAAGCGACTAGATTAGTTAATTCTCTTGCATGATCCTGTAAAATGTTTGCATAAGGCTGATAAATAATATTTGCCAGAAAGGCATAAAGTGACATATCCAGAGATCTGATCTGATCACCTAGAAAAAAAGGCTTGTTGCCAAGATAATCTGAAAGCGCTTCCAGCAATGTAACCCCAGGTGCATAGCTGGCTGTTGTATTTTTAGCAGACATACCACGGCGTCGCATTTTTTTCAAAAGCATTTTGCGAATAATCCATGGCAGTAGATATTTTTTCCAGCCTGGCATGTATTTCTTCAGATCAGGCAAAAACACCTTCCAGCCCTGAGGGTCTCCCCAGCGCATATAGGTTATCTGCCAATAAAGTTCCTCTTCAATTCGGGTGCGAATAAACCATGCTAAAGCCTGATCTTGTTCAGATAAACCGGCATCAAGTTTATTCCCCAGTGCCATCTCAAAGTGCTCTATAATCCGTTGGGAATCAGCAATTGTTTGCGTTTCAGATGTGATATAGGGGATCTGTTTGCTGGGTGATTTTCCTGGGTCACTGGCTACTGTCTTATAGTTAATGCCTGCATAACGTAAATACGTCTCTGCCTTCATACAGAATGGGCTGGCATTGGGTAAACCCCAAAAAGGCCGAAATTGATGCAGTTTAATAAGTTCCATTATCTATAACTCGTGTCATTCAGGAGTAATTCATAGTAATCATCAATTAATAGATCATGGCTTTGCTTTGCCCATATCAAATAATGATCTGCAAATTCTGTATACATTTATTTACATAACCTTTTCTGATATCTATGTCGTTTTATTATGATGAAATTATCTATTATTCATACCAATCAGATATGTGATAACGATTACAGATGCAAGTAATTGTGCATAATTTTTCATGTTTCTTTTAGCTTATTTTTTCCATTTTCGGAGGAAGTGGTTGAATTGAACTCTGAAACAATTAGAAAAGTTTAAATTTAATATCAGTAATTAATTACATATTGATGTATATCAATTAAACTAACCTGAATGCTAATTATAATGATAATGTAAATCATTATCAATACTATCGAGAGGTTAGGTTATGTACAAAAATTCTGCACTTTTTTTAATGCTGACAGTTACACCTGGAATTGTTACTGCTGGTGAGACAGTTGATCTGGGAACGATGATTGTTACCACAGCAACAAAAACAGAGAAATCAATTGATGGTGTCACCGCAAGTGTTGAAGTGATCACAGCTGAACAGATTAAAAAAACTGGTGCATCAACAGTGGGTGATGTTTTCAATAAACTGCCATCTTTTACTTTGCAATATGGCAGTTTTCCACATCCCAGCAGTGTTTCAAAAGCGGGTATTTCAATAAGGGGGGCGGGTGCAAATGGTACGCTGATCCTTATCGATGGAAGACGATTGGCTGCGGAAACAGAAAATCCCTATGAGATGAACCGAATACCTACAGCCATGATTGAAAGAATTGAAATAGTAAAAGGTTCAATGTCAACCCTTTATGGTTCAGATGCTATTGGTGGTGTGATTAACATTATTACAAAAAAAGCAGACAAACCTGTGACTACTCTTGATGTTAAATATGGCCAGAACAGTCATAGTGATGCTAAAGAAAAAAGCATCAATCTAACGACAATGGGGAAAAAAGAAAAATTCAGTTATAAACTCTATGCCTCTGTTATTAATACGACACCTTTTACAGTAGATGAAAGTTACTCACAGCAAGCACTAAATCCGATCACACATGCACCAGTGCTTGATCCGATCAATGGACAATCGGGAACTCTGGGTGTTACTTTTCGTGATGATGCTGAAGTGCAAAACTATGGTATCAGTCTTGGGTATGAAATTTCAGACTGGACAAAAGTCGGCATGGACGTAAATTATTTTACTGAAGACAGAGAGGGTGATTATATTGGTATTCATCCAAAACCAAGACCGATGCTGCCGTTTAACAGGGTTTTAGTCCAGGATACGCCGGTTAATTCAGAAGATGATAATAACCGAACTGATATATCTTTTGACATCGAACATGCTACTGCCAATGATACGATTTTCAAAGCCAGGATCTATCGTTCAGATTATGAAAAGAGAAATGAAACCACAGCACTGGGTTTTGCACCAGCACCTGTTAATACAAAGTTTAGTGCAGACGTTACCATTGATGGTGTTGAAGCGACAACTTCATTTTTTGCCAACAACACGAATTTGATCACTATTGGTCTTGAATATAGAGAAGAAACCAGAAATTCTTCAGCAATTAATCCTGATCCAACTTCAAGTGAATTTGTAAAAAAGAAAACTGATTATTCATCATTTTATGTTCAGGATGAAATTGAAATTAACAGCACGCTCAATGCTGTTATCGGGGCAAGGTATGATGATATCAGTGACACTGATTCTGAAACTACTTTTAATGCGGGCATCATTAAAAACCTCGATAATGGGATAAATCTCAGAGCAAATTACTCTCAGGGCTTTAGAGCTCCGGATGCTGCAGAATTATTTGTTGTTTCACCATTTTTCAGAGATGCAAGGCGTTTTGGTTCCGAGGTGGTTTTTGGGCCTAAAACCAGCAGCTATGATTTACAGCCCGAAACTTCTGAATCAATCGAAGTTGCGGTTTCAAAAAGAACGGGGAAATTTTGGGGAGAACTGGTCTTATTTCATAATGAGATAGAAGACAAAATAGCCTTAGTTGCTAAAAACTCTGGAACACCTGCAAAATATTATACTTCTGAAAATCTGGAGAAAGTCAAAATTAATGGCCTTGAATTAGCCACAACTTATCAGGCTAATGATAAATTTGATCTTGGATTTAATGCGACTTTACTGGATACCGAAAACAAAGCAACAGGTAAAGATCTGACTTTTACCCCTGAAGTTTCTGCTGCGGTTATTGCAAACTATCAATTTAATTCTAAATTGTCATCATCTATAAGTCTCAGGCATGTGGGTAAGCAATATACGGATGAACTAAATACTGACAGTGCAAGTAGTTATACGACATCAGATCTTACTCTGGCCTATGACATTAATGATCAGGTAGAGGTGTATGGCGGCATTAATAATATTGGGGACGCTAGTATTGATGATGCATTGGGAGCAACTGTGGGGCGTTATTATTATGCCGGCATCAGGACGACTTTTTAAATAAAATAAGTTTTAATAGCCTGTTTAAAAACCATGCTCTGAACTGGAATTTGGTTTTTAACTGAGTTGCATTCATGTTTTAAACTGATTATCATTTTCAACTCGTTGATTATATAGGTTTTATTTTAAGCTAAACCTTGAATTTTATATTTACGATCCTATTTTATTATTAGATGACAAAAATTAATTGATTATAATTTATAAAGGAGTCCATCATGGGATTACATATACTCGCAGCTGGTGTTGTTGGTGCAGCAATAGGTTCTTTAGCGACTTATATTTATATAGATAAGTCAAGCCGAGAAAAAATTAGTAGTGCTGCACAAAATGCTTCTGACAAAGTAAAATCTGTTGTTAAAGGTGATAAAGCAGAAGAAAATGCAGAATCTACCGGCTAAATAAGCTTATTCGTTAGTTACTATTCAAAGCGTATGGCAATACCAATGGTTAACAATCGAAGGTTAATTTATAGCTCTTGAATCTCAATAGAAATATGAGATAGTTGAGGTAAGCATTGTCTGAGTCTTTCTTTATATTGCTCAGGTTTATGTGGATTTCTGGCAGTAATAGATAAAATGACTGCCTGATGTTCGGGGGCAATTTTCCAGACATGAAGATCATTGATAATTGTTTCATTTTCAGCTTGAATAACACCCGCAATTTTTTCTTGAGTTGATGGACTGTCCGACTTGTCCAGCAATACATCACTGGATTCCCTGATCAAGTTATATGACCAGCGAAAAATAACCACAGCACCCACGATACCCATTAGTGCATCCATCCAGATTAAGCCGAAATACTTGCCTGCCAGCAGGGCAATGATGGCCAGTATTGATGTGAGCGTATCCGCTAAAACATGAAAATAAGCGGCTTTCAAATTGTGATCATGATGGTGATGCTCATGGTGGTGATCATGGTGATGGTCATCATGTAATAAAAATACGGAAACAACGTTAACAGTTAATCCAATAATAGCCACCAGGATTGCTTCATTAAAGAGAATGTTTTGTGGTTCAAATAACCTTTGAATGGATTCAATGGCCATCATTAAAGCAACAATGGCTAATGCAACAGCACTGGCAAAGCCACCCAGATAGTTTACTTTCCCCGTGCCAAAACTGAAGGATTGATTGTCAGCATGTTTTTTTGCATAGGAATAGGCAAAAATAGTAATGGCAAAAGCAGCAGAGTGGGTGCCCATATGCCATCCATCAGCAAGTAAGGCCATAGAACCGGACCAGGTTCCTGCGCTAATTTCCAGCACCATAATAATAGTCGTTAACCAAAAAACAGTTTTTACCTGTTTTTCATTATGTGAGCTATCAGCGGCATAATCATGTGAATGATGCCATTGAATAGTGGATTTGTTTTGCATTGCAGATCACCTGTAAAGGAATGAAATTCTATAAAAGCATAGTCAGAATTAATGACTTGTATTATACTATACCCCAGTATACTATTATTTTAAAGGGAAGAGAAAAAATGGCTCATACAATAGCAGACAAGAAAAAATTATTAGCTCGTGTCAGGCGGATAAAAGGGCAATCAGAAGCTCTGGAAAGCTCTCTGGAAACAGAAACAGAATGTATGTCTGTGTTACAACAAATTGCTGCTATTAAAGGAGCTGTGAATGGTTTGATGAAACAAGTTTTGGAGGGTCATCTGAGAGAACATCTCGGTGCTGAAGGTATTACTCCAGAACAACGCAAGGATGAAATTGAAAAGGTCATCCTTATTCTAAAAAGCTATCTAAAATAAATCTCAGATCAATATTTCCTGATAGCAAGCATTTTTAAAAACTTTATCCTGGCAGGCCATCAGCTCTTGGTTGACTTAACAGAGGATAAAAACGAACCAGATAGATGATAAATGGTATGGCCCAGATCAATGCTGAAGCTGTGTACATAGTCATACTATGATCCGGCATAAATGGGATGCACGTTCTGATTAATGTGGCTATGACAATGAGTGCAATGCTCAGATTTATCCACTTATCTGAATGTAATTCTCTGCCTGTATGAATAGTGCCGACAATGATCATCACCATCAGAAATGATAAGCCGAAAACACCGGTGGTGAGAAAATGTCGAAAGTGATTGATGCCGTAGAGATCATCATAAAGATAATCAAAGCCCATCATTCCATAGCCTGCAGCCATAAAAATAAGTATCAGCATTAAGGGGTAAACAAAAGGCTTAAAAACAATGTTTGAATCATCCAGAAAGTAATCATTGAGAGTATTTAAAATGGCCGCAGCCGCAGCAAATCCCAGCCAGGCAAGCATAGTATTTTGCGGATAGAAAAATTCAATGATGGTAAATAATAAAACAGTAAAAATAGCGATATTATAGGCAGGAGGGCGCGCTATAAAGGTGTCATCAATATTATCCTGTTCAAGCAGTTCATTAATGGCTTCGGTTGCTATACGGCGCAGGACTAATAACTCCAGTACCATAAAGGCACCGAGGGATACCTTTAGAATGCTCATAAAATCACTTGTCACTAGTCCTGCCATAGAGGCAAAAAACCAGCATTGCAATACTACAATCGCCAGAAACATCAGAGCGAGGCTGACATTTCGCTGGAGAGGATCACCTAAAACAGGTCTGGCAACTAATACCGTGACCCACAATAAGAGGGGAATGTGAATGGCTGCAACGGTATAAATGCCGATGATGTCAACCATCCAGAAAGCAATACGGCCCAATAACCACAAGGCAGTAATACCCAGAACGGTCTTGCCTGTGACAGGTGTCACTCCATCATACATTTCAGGCACTGCAGTAAGAATAAAGCCGATGATGCCAGCGCTGGCAACACCAAACATCATTTCATAAATATGCCATGCCATAATGTTTGTCATAAAGGGTATATTGAGTGAGCCGCTCCAGATGAATCCCCAGAGAATAATAGAGATGGCGATATAAGCTGGTAATAAAATAAATAAAGGCCGAAAGGCATAAGCAAGCAAGGGATGAAAATTCCCTTGAGGATAATTATCATAGTGCTTAGTAGCACTTTTTATATGGCCTGGCAGGGATTTTTCAGAGCTGTTTTCAACATTGCTTTCATTCATCAGGCGGTTACTCCATTGTCCGATTTGTTTCTGCTTGAAGCAATACTGAGTTCAAAGGTTTTGATGATAACCGGGTTTGCTAAGAGTTTTGCTGTTTCAGCATAGACGTAGGCATCATCCCGCTCTTGCTGTGGCTTTTCTATTGTGAAGGTATGTGCAACACGCCCGGGATCAACATCAAGAACGATTATTTGATCGCTGAGCTTAATCGCTTCCATGAGGTCATGAGTAATAAAAAATACGGTCAGTCTGCCAGCACTGATTAACTGGATCAATATTTGCTGCAACTCCTGTTTCAGACCAATATCCAAAGCTGAAAAAGGTTCATCAAGAAATAATAATTGCGGCTCTATTACCAATGCTCGTGCAAATGAAACTCTTTGCCGCATACCACCACTCAGATCTTTGGGGAATTTGCTTAAATCTTTTTTTTCCAGGCCAAAGCGTAAGGCAATTTCAGTGGCTAATTGATAGCGTTGCTGTTTTTTCATACCCTGTGCTTTGAGTCCAAAGGCAATATTGTCCAGTGTGGTCTGCCAGGGGAGCAGACGTGTTTCCTGAAAAGCAAAAGCATGTTTATTAAAGGTGTTTGTGACTTTGCCTTCTTCAACATCCAGAAAGCCTGCACATAAATGCAATAAGGTCGTTTTACCACCGCCGCTGGGGCCTACTACTGAGATGACACGGCCTTCTTTTAGACTAAAGCTGATATCACGTAAAATCTCGTGGGGACCAAAACTATGGCTCAAGTGTTGAACGTGTAGTTCTGCATCTAATCCCGCCATTGCTCTACCTCGCGTTTAATGGGTTCCATAAAGACATACTCAATAAACAGCAAAAAACCGATCATAATAGTGACCAGGGCCAAAGCCCCAGCAGTATCCAGATGGCTTCTGGTGACGGCCAGAGCTGCACCAATACCATCCGGTGTTGAAAGTAATTCAGCCATAACGACTATCTTCCAGCTCATGCCCAGCGCAGCTATCCATGCGGGGAATATATAGGAAAAAATATGGGGGAAATAAACATCGGTGAATTTCATTAACAGGGGAGCTTTAAAACTGTCACTCATGTCTTTTAAATCACCTTCAAGCGTTCTTGAGCCTTGCAATGCCCCAACAAATACAATTGGAAATGATGCCACCACAACTGTAAATATGACGGTATTATCGCCGGTACCAAACCAGATCATGGCTAATACAATCCATGCGATAGGTGGCATGCCCATCAGAATGGTGATAATGGGCCGACTCATGATGGATGCAGTGACAAATAAACCTGCCAGCATGCCTAAAAAAGAACCCAGACCGGCAGAAATCACAAAACCCCATATGGCACGTTTTACCGTAATGAGAACATCCTGCATAATGTTGTCAGTGTGCAGCATTGTCCATAAAGTGTGAAAAGTGTTTTTGGGAGAGGGGAGAACCAACTCCCCATATTGTTGAAAGCCAAACTCCCATAAGGTAATAAAGAGAAAAATACTCGATACCGCACCCCAACCACTCCAGAGATATCGGGGAAAATTTTTAATGATGTTTAAAAGTGCGTTCATTCTATCTTTTTGTGTGAGAAGTTACAGTCTTCTCTGGCTTCAATTAAAGCGCTTTAAATTTATTTGTCATGAATTCTTAGCTTCTGTTTATGGGTAATAAAAACCATCATCAGGAAGTTTGTCACCAATTACTGCAGGGGTTTTTTCATGTAATATGGTGAAAAAATATTCCAGTTCTTCACGTGCTTCCTGTGCCGGGACATCTTTAAACTGGCTGACTTTGATTGAATCAGAAACGGCTTCAGGTGTCAGCATGTCAATGCGTTCTGCCACCATTATTCCAGCCTCATCTGGATGTTCAAGACACCATTGAGTGGCCTTTTGATATTCATCAATAAAACGCTGAATGGTTGCTTTGGATAATTTTTTATTAATGACTGCCATGCCGGCTTGAGGAATATGTGCTTTACGCTTTAATAACTTTCCCCACTCTTTCTGTAAATCCGTACTGCGGTAGAGATCAGGTGCAATAATTTTCATGGGGAATGATTTTGTTTTTCGAAGTGCCATTGACACAGCCGGTTCAGCCAACAGGGCATGATCAACCCGTCGCATAATAAGTAATTGCATGGCATCCAGAGGATTTGAAACATAGCGAATTTTGAAATCTTTTTTCGGATCAAGTCCGGATTCTTCAGCCAGTTTTGAAAAAATAATGTCAGGCATATCTGCACGAAACGGCATAGCAATTTCTTTGCCTTTATAATCGGCAATTGTTTTTAAAGATTCATCTCGTGACACCATCCATAAGACGCCCCAGATAGAGACATTTAATAGCCTGATATCAGCACCACGATTATAAAGATTTGCGGCAACATTGGTTGGGGTCGCAATGAAGTCGACATCACCCCTGAGAGCCAATGCTCGCATTTGATCCGGGTTTTTCCAGATAACAAACTCAACTTTATGGGCAATATCATTTAATGCCCCGGTATTTATCATGCGTATTAACGGATCAGAAACAGCGGCAAAGGGACCGGCAAGTGTAATTTTTTCTAATTTATCATCTGCGTGTGATAGTGTGAGTCCAATGTTGAAAATGACCAGTATTACAAACAGCTTGTGAATGAAATTTTTCAAATTATTATCCATTTTGGTGTGCATAAAATATTATCTGGATGAAAAGAAGTTAAAGTGATTTGGTGCATTGTATATTAATAATAAAACATTATAAACGATAATCAATATCATTTACATGATGTTGATCAAACATAAATTATAAATTCCTTAGATCAGCTTAGCAGCCCTGTATGGCACTGCTATTTGCCTGCCTTGTTTGTTAAAAAGATAGAGCGTTCATATTTCTATTCCTTCAAATGCAGTAATACCAGTATGGATACTAAATAAGACTTAGGAATGAAAGAACACCAAATATTATAAAAATAAGGCCGCTGATACGATGTAGAAGTATCTCTGAGATATTCTGTAATAGAGTATATCCTGCCCAGACTCCTAATCCTGTTGTTACGCTGAGAGCCAGACTGGCACCAAACCATACCGCATATGCTTCATAAGTAGTAGCCAGCCCTGCAACGGCTAACTGTGTTTTATCGCCAAATTCTGCAACTGAAATTAATAAAAAAGTACTCAAAAAAATACCATGACTCAGATGTTTTTGATCTTTGCTGTTTGTTTCCTCTTCTGAGGCAGTCAATGCAAGGTAGCCAAAAAACAGGAACAGACACCCGACCACTAGGGTAATGATCAGTTCAGGTATTAACCGGGCAACAATGACTCCTAGAATAACTGCGGCAAGATTGAGCAAAGCAAATGCTGTAATGGCTCCCCAAAAGACAGGCCAGACGCGATAGCGGCTGGCCAGGAGCATACAAATTAACTGACTCTTGTCACCCATCTCTGCAAAACTCACGATAGTAAATGTTGAAAAAAATGTTCCGAAGAATGATGTATATAAATCAGTCATGTTTTAAAGAGGGTTTGTTATGGAAAAAAGAGGCTAATAATAACACAAAGGAGTAATGATTATTATTTATGCTAAATATTGACAGAAAGTGATCCAACTCAAAATAAAAATCCCCGCAGCAAGCTGCGGGGTATTATGAACAGCTACCATAGAGCCAATTGCTCTTCATCAGCCTTTTGTTTATGAAGTTTTTTGTAAA
>JADGDG010000011.1 GCA_016744995.1 Gammaproteobacteria bacterium | reverse complement strand
GATTTGATATTGGCGAAGAATTTTTTCATGGCTGGATTCTAACAAATTGTGCATGGACTCATTTTAGAGATCCTTCACAGAAATTGAGTTTACCAGATTACGGTTATAACTGGTGGGTGGTTATATGATGTGAAAAAAATTGATAAAGGGGGGATCGAATGGCTTTAAATTGGTAAATTACAATTAGAATCCAGTGTCAGGGTGAACTGATGCAGTGTCTCAATATTGACAAAGAATTTTATTATGCCGGGATTTTAACAAATTGCGGATAAGCTCATGTTAGAGATTCTTTACAGAAATTTTGTTTTCCAGATTACAGTTATAACGGTTGGATGGCTATATGATAATAGAGGTGAAAAAAAGAGGATTGTAGGGCTGTAAATTGGTAAATTACAGATATTTGTCATATGGGTTTTCTGGCCAATAAGCGATTATTGGCATTTTATTTTGGCTTTGATCTCTGACTATTGCTGCATACATCCAGATTTTATGTACCAATATTGTCTGGATTGCATTCTGGTTTTGATGGGAATGCTAAACGTTCAGCAGTAATTTTTAATTGACCGTCGGTATCTGGAAGAACGGTTATGTAATAATGTTTGTCGGTGCTGCAATAATAGCTTGAGTAACGGCTTGCCTTAATTCTATAGCCATTTCTATGTCTTAAAATTTCTATATTTGAGAAGAGTCCTTTTTCATTGTTGGCTTTTAATTTTTGTCTGAGTTGTTTTAATAATAGACGATTATCCCTTCCCCTGGCAGCTGAGTAGATACTCATTGTTTTATTAGTGGTATTCCTGTAGCTGATCACCGCATCGGGGGCAAACATTTTTTTCCAGGCCGGATCAAAAGAATTTCTTAATTCAATGTATATTTCAAAAAACTCTTTTACAGTGCGTTTGTCTGCAACAATATTGGATTTTGGGCGTAGAGTTTTTTGAATTCTGCGTTCTTTTACGCCTGCCCGGCTATTTGCTTCTTGCTGTAGCAATTTGGGCTTAATATTAAAAGTTACTTTATTGCCTGCAATGGAAGGCTTGCCGCTCACTTCAGTAAAGCCTGTCGCAGAAATAGTGGTGAAGCCGTGCCAGTCAGGAGGTGTGGTAAACTCGACAGAATTCTGAAAATTAACCGACTGAATAATTTGAATCCCACTCAAATCTTTAGCATTGGCATTATCAAAGCTGATCATTATGCGTTTGATATTGGCTGCATAGACGTTAAATATCAAAGTGTCACCCATGCAAATATTATCAAACACTCTGGGATCACGGTTGATTAAAATCCTGGGTGTGTTGTCCTCTGTTTGTGTCACAGGTACAGAAGTAGTTTTGGCCTGTGCCCTATGAGTCATGGGTTTTCTACGGCAATCCGGGTTTAGCCTTGCTTCTGCACGTCGTCTGGTCTTGATGCGCTGGGGGCCGCTAACCACAGTCTTCCAGTTTTCAGTGCTGCCTTCGCCATTGATCAACTGTTTAAAATGAAGCAGCCCTGATTCAATATTTAGTTTTCCGTGACTTACTCTGCCCAGGTGGTAAAGCGCTATATAACTGGTGTAGTGTGCTGAGTCGATATTTTGGTCAACTGGCAGCGAGGTCAGTACATCTGCCAGCTGTTTTTGTCTCAGTGTAGAATTTTTTGTTGACACCATAACACTCTCCGGGCCGATACCTGCTGCCAGGTAGACCGATGTACCATCGACACAGTTAGCAACATCCAGCCATGGCTCGGAACTGATATCTGATTGATCGTCCCGGCCAAAGACCACTTGTGTGCAGGCGTTGATCAAATCGTTGCTGAGGGCTTTCTCATCAGATCCCACCCACACAGCAATAATGCTTCCAGCTTGTATCGGCATTTTCTTTGCACAGCCATCAACTGTGTACGAGTGAAACAGGTTTGCAGTCATGCCTGATGACAACCACTCACGTACTGGCCATGTCCAACTGCCGACGGCGCGGCAGTGGGAAGGTGCTTCTTCTCCGCTTTGCAACACCTGGAGGTTTTTCAGTCCTGCTTGCCGCAAGGCATTTGCCATAGAATGATCAAGTTCCAATAAGGCAAAGGCTTTAGTGTTGATCAATGGCAGCAATCGATTGGGTGAGCTCATCACCAGAGCATCCAGTTGATCTGGAATATTTGGTTTATTAAGGATCGCTCCGCTACGAGAGTAACGGCTGAGAAATTGTTGGAGACGATGCAAGTCCCGGTCTGATTTTTTAATGTCAGCAGGCTTCCGGGATGCCATAGCATATTCATCTCTCACTGGCGGTTTGATACGCTTAAGATAGGGCTTAAATACCGGGTCATGAATGCTGCCGGGCTGGCGGGAATAATGCTCCAATCCCCACCAGATAAGTACACCCATCCAGAGGATCAGCAGGGGGATCACCACACTTATTAATGTATTGCGTTTGAAGCTTGTCGGGGGGGCAGCTGTAGCTTTGGAAGGATCTGCTGCGTGTCTCAGCATTTCTAGTACACTGGGATTGTGCAGCAAATTCCAGGCTTCCTGTTTATTCAGAGGCTTGCCTGTCACCGGATTTTGGCAGTCTGCCAGGGCCTGGAAGAGGCCGGCTTCCTTGCTATTGTGGCTTGAGGACTTTCCAGCATAGTAAAGCAGAGCTCTCTGCACCTGACGGTGCTGAAGAATTTGCAGTGTTGTATCCTGGGTCAAAGGTTTATCATACATTGGGTGGCGGCCGCTAGACAATGCTTTGATAATGATACCAAATCGTTCACTCGTCATAGTAAAAACCCTAGGAATAGATCCGTCTATAAAAATAAAATGCCATCAAATGATAATGATAATTATTCACATAATTGCAAGATAATGTCAATGGGGATAATTATGTGCAGATTTATTAAAATATCAGAGGGCGGCTATGTATTAAAAAGCCACTGCTCAGATCAGTTGAATTTACGGAGATCTCCAATGAATGCTAATTTACAAAGAATAAAAATCAACTATTCTGACTCCTTTTATTGCAAGAGTGTCTCGAATGTCGATATTTTAATGGAAACCCTGGTACCTTTTTAATAAGCCCGACTTTGCTGTATTTTACAATAAATAAAAATTCATATAGCTCAGCAATAATTACTTTAAATCCTGCTTTCAGATATGCTCTTAAAATTTTTCTATAACGTTGATCTAAGCCAAAGAGCATACGAAAAAGAGCTACAGGCCGGAGATGAAACAGAGTTTCTGTGAGTTTAATTGCGGTAAAAAGTTGCCATGGATGAAGCTGCGGTGTTGATAAAACCTGGTTTCGATAAGTCCAGTAATGCTGATTTTCCAGGATGATTTGATTACTATTCACTTTGCGCCCATCAGATGTCCAGTGATGTGGTGTAATATAAACAGCATTTAGAATATCAGGATCAAGTTTGAATAAGCACTTGAATGTATACCATAATGAACTTATATTTTCCGTCTCAATTCCATATATGATATTTACTAAACTCACTATGTTGTTTTCCCGTAAGAGTTTAATTGCCTTGCAACTGACAGCATAAGGATTGTTCTTGCCGATTTTTTCAATAGTTGAATCATTTAAAAACTCTATCCCTAATATAATATTATCAACTCCAGCTTGCTTGTATAGTGGTAGTAAGTCAGCATCTCGTACAACATCTGCAGCAGTCATATTAAGGTTAAGTGAAAGTCCCAGGTTGCGAGCAACTATGCACTCCAAAACTTTTCGTGCAGACTCTTGATCCGCGGCAAAATTTTCATCGGCTAACCAAACAATGTTAACAGCATAATCATGAGCAAGGAGCTCCAGTTGATCGACAAAATTCTCTGGGGAGCGATGACGCCATTTTCTCCAGAAGCCCCACTGTCCACAATAAGTACATGCCAGTGTACAGCCACGGCTAAATTGCATACCAGCTGACGTGTCAAAACCAAACATATTGTATTTTGACCAATCAACTAACTCCCACCCTGGACGAAATAGATCGAGGTTATTAATTGGTTTCCGCCGAGAATTAGTGTAGATTTTATCTTCATCTCGCCAGGTAATACCTCTAACCGATCTAAGATCCTTACGGCAAAGGGTAAGTACTTTTGTGAGTTCAAGAACTGTTTCTTCCCCTTCGCCCTGTACAATAACATCCAGACAAATATTTTCTTCGAGAATTTTTTGTGCAGCATAGGTTGGATAAGTTCCACCATAAATAAGATAAGCATGTGGAAATGCTTCACGTAATTTCTTTGTTGTTCTCATTGCAACCATATGAGATGCTGTGGAGCTGCTGTGACCGATCATGATGCAATCAGGCTGCTGGTGCTTTAAATTCTCTACTAATTGTTTATCATTCCAACCAAGAACATCATTATCAATCAACTTAACCTGATGACCGGCATCGATTAGCGGGCCGCCAATAAATATAAGTCCTAAAGGTATCTGGTAGCCAAGCCCTGAACGATTTGCAATAAAACGTCGTAATGGTGTAAGAAGGATAATATTCATTTTATTTTTCAATGCTCTTATTTAGTTATTCCTGGGATCAATACAGTTGAAGTAACCGCTATAACTAAATGCAAAACCAAACCAGGGATGATTAACGACAAACCTCATATTAAAATCATTTGCATCATCCTGACACTGAGAGTTACTGACATATTCTTCAATAACAGATTTTCCTACTAGTGCATTCAATGGTATTGGTATCAATTTTTTACCTATTTTAAAAATATAACCTTTGTCTTCATAAACAAGTCCCCCATCAGATACTTGCAGGCCCATTCGAATACCAATTCCAAAACCAACAAACTCGATAATATCATTGCCAAATTGCTGCATTTTTGAATTAAATTTATAAATTTTATTATCTTTTTGAAAGCTTCTATGCCAGTAAAATGTATTTCCTATTCTTTTGTTTTCTACCGTAACAATAAATTTATCCCCTTCGACAGGAACAAGTGCCCCGGTTAATCGAATTAATGGCATTAATAGTTTAATAAATTTCCCATGTTTTACTGATAACTCACCCTGCATTTTAATTTTTTCACCATCATTGAGACCATAATGTTTCTGTAATACAGGACTTAAGGATGTCCATTGATCTGATAAGATATTTTTAAACATAAATCGTTCTCCTTTTTTGCAAAATCATTTTATTTTTTCTTCAACAAGCAGATACATTGCTAATATTAATATTGCCAGGTTTTTTACAATGGGTGCAAAGGGATGCAGCCAGAAAATTGGGATCATTATTGATAGAATAATGCTATAAATTATCATGACTCCAATTTGTGTATAGATGATCAATTTCCTTAAACGTGGATACCACAGACCTGCCCACAAGAATAAACCAAGTAAAATATCACCTGATGCTGCAATAGAAATAATTACATCACCCAAATTGCCATTAATTCCAATAAGGGAGATTAATTCACGACTTTGCTCAATATTAATCATTGAACTGAGCCCTGATACAATCCAAATAAGCCCCAGCACAAAAAGGTTGATATAAAATAACTTTTTTATTTGTATATCCTTTTTAAAATGTTTTGTTGCTGAGTTTTTTAGTAATGATTCTGATGCACTTTCTTGAGAAAAGTTACTGATAGGTATTATTTTATTGGAATAATTATCTAACATAATAATGCTTTGTTTATTAAACGCACCAATGGATAATTTAGGAAAAAAATAAAATACCAGCCTGGTTAATTGCTTTGGCACCACTAGAAAACAGCCTTTTCCTAAATTCATCCAATGACGAAGATCAGTTAATAAGTTTTCCATGGTTTCCGGTTTTGCAATTAATACCCTGGCAAGACTTGTCTCAGGCCAGTTATTGATAAGCTCTATAATAAATTCGCTTAGTTGATAAATACTGATTAGAGGCAAGTTTTTTTGCCGCCCAAAAACAAGTGGAATACAATGCAAGGAGGCAAGCAGACTTAGCTGTTGTGTGCTCCTTCCCTGTTCTCCTAGTACGATTCCGGGATATAAAACAACATTAGGTAAGTCATTTTTGAGCAAACATTGATCTGCATTTCTTTTGCTTTGTAAAAAATCGGTGACTGGATTGTCTTGTTCTGCACCAATAGCAGAGATCTGAATTACTTTAATATTGCAGTTTCTACAAGCATCAAATAGTATTTTTGGACCCAGCTCATGAACTTGAGAAAAACCTTCGCCGCTGGCTATGAGTTGACTTGATTGCTGGAATATACCAGCAGCATTGATCACCAGATCAATGTCCTGTAATTGCTGCTGCCATTTATCCTGATTTTGCTTGAAATCAAATTTTTTCCAATTGATATCAGCTACTTCATGACGACTGCAACCGATGACACTATGTCCGCTCTGACTAAGAGCATGATAAAGAGACTGACCTATAAAGCCGCTGACGCCAACGATTAGTATATTCATATATTTATTTTGAGACATGAGCCTTTACCCCCCAAAGAATGGCTTATACACCATAAACGCGTAAAGAATGATGACAGCGGGAAATGCCATAATGCCTAAAATCATCCAGATTTTCATACCCAGTCTATAGCGCGCATCAGGAGTCTCCAGGTGCTTTGCTCTATTTCTTAACCAGATCTGCAACCAGACAACAGGAAGCCAGCACGCCCCAACAAATAAATAGAGTCCTAATACTGATAGACTCCAGGGTGATGTCCATTCAAGTCCCAGATAGTTTAGTAAATACAGACCAGTGACTAATTGAAGGATCACTGTCGGTGTTGTGAAGCAGAAATCAGCAATAACGACAATACGATTTGTTTCAGCCATAGCATTCATATTGCCGCTTCGATAGGCCATAAACATATAAAAGGCACTACCCAGACCTGTGCCAAACAGTAAAGTAGCACTGATAATGTGAATTAATTTCACGGTGAGATACATGATGGTTTGCCTCCTGAGCAGTTTCTTATTTTTATAGAAAAAGAATAAACTGGATAGGATTACAGCAAAGTGGGTGGAATAAGACTTCCTGATTGCTAAATCAGGAATATAAAAATTTAATGTTGTTTAATTTCAATGATTTATAAGTTTACAGAATTATCATCTGGTTAGTATTTGTCGGCGATATTGACCGGGTGCAATGGAATGAATGTCTTTAAAGGCAGAATAAAAAGCAGATTGAGAACTAAAACCAACACTAAGACCAATGGCAAGTACAGATACCTCGGGTTCAGTTTTTAATAAGACTTCTGAAGCCTTTATGCGTTGTTGTCGTAAATATGAAGAAAAGCTCATGCCTAGCTGAGTATTAATCAATTCAGATAGTTGGTGTGATTTAAGTGATAACATCTCAGCACAAGACGAAAGTGACAGCTCGGTGTCCTGATAAATTTCCTTAACATTCATCAACTCCTCTAACTGGTTTTTCTTAGACTCACAATCCACATTCAGCAAGGTTGATGTTTGATACTGTCGAGTGGCAATTTCTTCCAGTGAGCTTAACAGATGAGGATAGTTTAGTTGAATATGAATGGCTGCAGCAATTAATAGTGACAACATGATAGTCTGGGCGGAGAGTAATAATTCCATTACTTGTGAGCTTAAAATACCCATTAATACAACCACAAGTGACCAGGCTAAAAAACTGGCGGTAAATAAAAATTCCATCTTAAACAATGTTCGCCTTGCTCGCAGCAGATATAAGGACCAGGCCAGACGGCTCATATATATACCCCCAAGTAAAAACATTAAGGAATAGACCATAGCAAAGTGATCAGGAAACAAAAATCCTGACAGAGAAAAGATTATTACCGGTAAAAAATGCCAACTTTCTTGTATAGTCCATGCCAGATTTGTCTGTATGATATGTTGGCTATAGAGATAAAATACTGGTCCAACCAAACCCAGTGATAGTAAATAAAAAAAAGAAATACTACTGCTAAACGACAGATAACCGCCGATAAACATCGCTTGTATAAACTGAATAATTATCAAAATACAGAGTAATATCCGGGCAAGAATTTTGGCTGTTTTTGTCTCGGTACGTTTTTGAAAAAAGAGTAGAATAGAAGCAATAATAGAAAATCCGGCGATAGAAATAGAAATCTGATTCATTGGTTTCTCATAGATTAAATCGATTCAAAGGCTAATAATCCTGAAATACTCAATTAAAAACAATACTATACAGCTATATTCATATCTGCATGCAGGCTGATGAATAAGATATCAGGCGAGTATTTAAACAGAAACTATAATATATTTTTTATTCAGCTACTACAATCTGTCCAAAGTGACAATCTGCCTAAAGTGACAATCTGCCTAAAGTGAAAATTAAGCCTTATATCTCAACTTCCATAAATAAAATATCCTACCTTACAATTCTCTTAAAAATCAGCGGCTTTTTGTCCCTTCTCAATAAACTTGTGAATATAGGGGACCTCCATATCAGTCTCTCTCATCGCAAGATACAGTTTTCGGTGCATGCCATCGGGGCCTATCGCAATAGTTTTTAATCGCTTATTCGTATTATTACTATCTGCTAACCACTTTGGTAAGACACAAACGCCTCGCTGTAACTCAGTCATTTTTAGCATAATTTCCAGGGATTCAATTTCCTGAAGCTTTTTGGGTTCAAAGTGTGCGGGAAGCAGAAAATGAGTGAGAATATCCAGCCTTTCTCTTGCTACAGGAAAAGTGTATAAGGTCTCTTTGCTCAGATATTCGGGCTGCACATAATCACTCTTTGCTAAAGAATGGTGAATTGATGTTACCAATACTAATTCATATTCAACCAAAGTCGTATAGTTGATTTGCTCTTTTCTAACCCGCTCAGGTGTCATCAGAATATCAATGTGATGATTCAATAAACCTTCAAGTCCTGAAAATTTAAATTTATTAACAATATCAAGATCCACATCGGGCATTTGCTGTACAAATTGATCAATTACACTCGTCAACCATTCATAACAGGGATAACATTCAACTCCTATTCTCAGACGCCCCTGTAGGCCGGTGGCATAGGCCTTAAGAGTATCTTCAGTTTGAGCAAGAATGGGTAATACTTTATGTGCTGTTTGTAATAATAGTTCACCTGATTGCGTCAGACGTATATTTCTCCCTTCTTTTTGCCATAACTTGATACCCATCTTTTTTTCCAGATAACGGATCTGGTGAGAAAGCGCTGACTGACTCAGACATAATGCGTTAGCAGCTTCAGTCAGAGTTCCATTTTTATCCAATGCCTGGATAATTCGCAGGTGACTTGCTTCAATCATCTTAGTTAATACCTGATTAATTGTAAGAATTGATCCATTTCTCAATAAACCATGAGTTTTTCTCATAATTTATTAAAAAATAATCATTATTATTCATAGAAAATATAAATACAATGGTAGTCATTGAATAGCAATCCAATCGGCATATAAGGGAGCAATAAATATCATGACAACTATTCACAATCTGGGCTTTCCCAGAATTGGAAAAAACAGAGAGCTAAAAAAAGCTCTGGAAAACTATTGGCAAGGTAAAATATCTGAAATGGAATTACAACAATCTGCATCAGAGTTACGTCAGTTGCACTGGCATCAGCAGAGAAAACTGGACTGGCTGCCTGTTGGTGATTTTTCTCTTTATGATCAAGTTCTGGATATGAGTTATCTATTGGGCAATATTCCCAAACGATTTAAACAACATGAGAATAATTCTTCTGAGAAGACTTTAGAACAATATTTCTCAGTAGCCAGAGGAGGTTCGACTGCTCAAGATACAAGCTGCTCCTGCAGTTCAAGTCAAACACTTCATGCAGGTGAAATGACTAAATGGTTTGACACAAATTACCATTACATCGTACCTGAGTTTGATACAGAAACAAAATTTTCACTGAATGCCGATACCTTGCTGGCACAAATTGAAGAAGCAAAAAGTCAGGGACATAATATCAAGCCCGTCATTATTGGTCCTGTGACCTATTTATGGCTAGGAAAATCCAAAGATGGTTCGGATAAGCTGGAACTACTTGATGATATTCTCAGTGTTTATAGTGAATTACTTCATACCCTGGGAAATCTAGATATTGAGTGGCTGCAAATTGATGAGCCTGTTTTAGTGACAGAGCTTACTCAGGAGTGGCAGCATGCACTGAGAGTTGCTTATTATCAATTACAAAATGCACCAGTAAAAATACTACTGACTACTTATTTTGGTCAATTCCAGGAAAACTTACAATTGGTTTGTGAGTTGCCCGTTAATGGGTTGCACGTTGATGCAGTTAATAATCATGCAGAAGTAATAAAGTTAGTTGACTGGTTACCTTCACACAAAATTTTATCACTGGGTGTGATTAATGGGAGAAATATCTGGAAAGCAGATTTAAATGAAACTCTAAACTGGCTCGAACCTATCCATAAACGCTTAAGTGATCGGCTCTGGCTGGCACCTTCTTGTTCCTTGTTACATGTGCCTGTAGATTTGAATAGTGAAAATAAATTAACGGATGAAATTTCATGCTGGCTGGCCTTTGCTGTGCAAAAGTTAGAGGAGCTTGATATTTTAGAAAATGCTCTTGAACAGGGCAGAGAAAGCGTTATAGCTTTATTGTCAGACAATAAAAAAGCCATTCAGTCTCGTCAAGGATCAGAGAATGTGCATAATAAAACAGTGCAAGATCGCATTGCTTCCATAACGGAAGGTATGAGTTATCGTCAGTCTCCTTATAAACAGCGTGCAGAAAAACAAAGCCAGTGTTATAAGTTACCTCTGTATCCAACAACGACGATTGGTTCTTTTCCACAAACGAAACAAATACGTGAAGTTCGTAGTCACTACCGTTTGGGTAAACTGCAAAAAAAGGATTATCAGCAGACAATGAAAGCTGAAATAGCACGTAGTGTTCAGGAGCAGGAAATTTTAGGCCTTGATGTACTGGTTCATGGTGAAGCTGAGCGAAATGATATGGTTGAATATTTTGGTGAGCAATTAACTGGTTATGCATTTACTCAATTTGGCTGGGTGCAGTCCTATGGTTCACGATGTGTTAAACCGCCCATTATTTATGGTGATATTTCACGACCCGAAGCAATGACAGTTGAGTGGATTCAATACGCCCAGTCACTGACACATAAACCAATGAAAGGTATGTTGACAGGCCCTGTTACTATTTTAAACTGGTCATTTGTACGTGATGATCAAGCTCGTTCGGAAACCTGTCTGCAAATAGCTTTGGCTATTCGTGATGAAGTGTTGGATCTGGAGAAATCGGGTATTGGGATCATTCAAATAGATGAAGCTGCATTAAGAGAAGGTCTGCCGTTAAGGAAAAATCAATGGCAATCCTATCTGAACTGGGCAATTAAATCATTTCGTATTACGGCAAATGGCGTACGGGATGAAACTCAGATACATACTCATATGTGCTATTCTGAGTTCAATGACATAATACAGTCCATCGCTGAAATGGATGCTGATGTGATCACCATTGAGACATCACGGTCAGATATGGAATTACTGGATGTGTTTGATGAATTTCAATACCCTAATGAAATTGGTCCTGGTGTGTATGATATTCATTCACCTGTTATTCCAAGTGTGGATTCCATGGTTGAATTAATGCAAAAAGCCACTCAGAGGATCCCTGCTCAAAGATTATGGGTGAATCCAGACTGTGGTTTAAAAACCCGCCACTGGGATGAAGTGAAACCAGCCTTACTCAATATGATTGAGGCAAGTAAAATATTAAGAAACGATTGTAATACTGTTTAAAAAAGCAACCGCTCAATTTTCTTTGCTTTTGATTTTGGACACTCCCAGAGAGAATAAATGCCTTAAGAGACTGCGAGGTAAACTGGTGCAACAAACTGGGGTGTTTGAAAACATGGACGTTTTCTATCAAGCGCCCCATGGATGGGCTTGAAGCGTTCCCAGGTTGTTGTACCAGCTTACCTTGCAGTTGTTTTAAGTCTGATATTTAAAAAACAGGTGCATGTTTTTTGTATTTATCCCTGTCTTTTATCGCTTGAGTATAAAGTTTGAGGTATTGTCTGGCACTTTCTTTCCAGGAAAACTCCTGCTTCATACCATTGACCATCAGTTTCTGCCAGATTGTTTTATTTTGATACAACAATGAAGCCAGGTTGATGGCATCTAGTATGGTAGAACCTTTTGATTCAAGAAAGACAATTCCTGTTGCTGTATGATTGGACAGGTTTTCTTTGGAAGCGTGGGTCACGGTATCGGCAAGTCCTCCGGTTTCTCTGACAATAGGGATGGTGCCGTAACGTAAACTATAAAGTTGGTTCAGTCCACAGGGTTCAAACCGGGAAGGCATCAAAAAAGCATCAGAGCCTGCTTCAATTAAATGCGACAGAGATTCATCATAGCCGAGCTGAATCTGAATTTTATCCGGATATCTTGTTGTCCAGCATCTCAGGCGGCTTTCTAGTTCGAGATCACCTGAACCAAGAATTGCAATCTGTACTGGAAGTTGCAGGATTTCTTCCATATTTTCCAGTAATAGATCAATGCCTTTTTGATAAACCAGACGAGCAACCAGACCCAGAAGCAGAGTTTTTTTCTTTCTGGGCAGGTTAAAGTGGCTTTGCAGTGCAATTTTATTTTTATGTTTTTGAGATAAACTTTTTATTGAGTAATTTTTCTTGATATGAGGATCTTTTGCAGGATTCCATTCTTTCATATCAATTCCATTTAAAATTCCGGAAAGTCTTTCGTTACGATAAGTCAATAAACCGGATAAGCCGTAGCCAAATTCTTCACTTTGTATTTCTTCTGCGTAAGTTGGACTGACGGTGTTGACCCGATCTGAAAAAACCAGTCCGCCTTTGATAAATGAAAAATCATCATGAAATTCTAATTCATGATGATTCCATAAATGGGCTTCGAGTTCTAAGGCATCAAAGCGCTCTCTTGAGTAAATACCCATGTGCGCCATATTGTGAATGGTAAAGACTGTTGCAGGCCTTTTTTGGCTTTCGCTATGTTCTTGCTCAAGAAGAACACCAATTAAGCCTGCCTGCCAGTCATTACCATGAACGACATCGGGCAGCCATTCCAGGGAAGCTCGCCCCATGGCTATTTCAACAGCAATATAATTTAACAGAGCAAAGCGAAAGTCATTGTCTTCCCACTCATTATTATTTTCATCAGAATAAGGAGTACCAGAACGGTTATAAATTTCTGACTCTATCATCCATACTTTAACATGACTGCCGGGCAACTTAGTTTCTAGAATTGCCACACTTCTTATTTCTCCTGGCTGGGTACTGAGTCCAAGCTGGCCGGGAAAACCACTTTCAGGCAGGTTGATTGTGGCAACATGTTTTATTGAAGCTGCTTTCTCAATGGCAAAGGGATAAGCGGGTATCAGTACTCGAATATCCTGTTTTAAAGCTTTAAGTGCTTTTGGTAAACTGCTGGACACATCACCAAGACCACCTGTTTTTGCAAAGGGGTGAAGTTCACTGCTGACAAATAAAATATTATATTTAGGTTTCTTTAAAAGGGTTTTATTTTTTTTTGCATTCATATCTATAAAAGAGAGCCTTTAGCTATAGGTTAGATAAGAGTTTAATTAATCAATTTAATTATTAATCCGGCTAATGGCGGCAGAGTAATATTTATGGAATGATCTTTGCCCATCCAGGGAGTCGGTTCACTGGCAATGGGATTACTATTTCCTGTGTTTGAGCCATTGAAGTAGCTGGAATCAGAATTAAGGAGTTCTTCATAATGCCCGCCAAAAGGTACGCCGATACGATAATTATCTCTGACAACCGGAGTGAAATTCAATACAATGAGAACTGAGTCATTGGGGCCATTTCTTTGATAAATAAGAATGGACTGAGCTGAGTCGTGGCAGTCTACCCAGTCAAATCCCTGCACATCAAAGTCATAATAATGCAGGGCTGGTATGTTTTTATAAAGTTCATTTAACTGGCTGACCAGATCCTTAATACCCCGATGGGAGTCAGATTCAAGTTCTTGCCAATCAAGTGCTTTATCAAAATTCCATTCAGCACGCTGGCCGAATTCATTGCCCATAAAGAGTAGTTTTTTTCCCGGATAGGTAAACATGAAGGTATATAAAAGGCGTAAGTTGGCAAATTTCTGCCAGTCATCACCTGGCATTTTTCCTAGCATAGAGCCCTTTCCGTGAACCACTTCATCATGAGAAAAAGGCAACAGGAAGTTTTCGGAGAAACTATATAATAAGCCAAAGGTCAGTTTATCATGGTGGTAATGGCGATGAATTGGATCCATCTGCATATAGTTCAGAATGTCATGCATCCAGCCCATATTCCATTTCATAGTAAACCCCAGTCCACCCAGCCAGGCAGGGCGTGTTACTTGAGGCCAGGAGGTAGATTCTTCTGCAATCACCACTGTACCGGGATATTCGACATGAGTCAGATGATTCAGCTCTTTAATAAAATCAATGGCCTCCAGATTTTCATTACCACCGTATTTATTAGGCAGCCATTCATCCTCTTCCCGTGAGTAGTCAAGGTAAAGCATGGAAGCCACAGCATCGACACGTAGTCCATCAATATGAAACTTATCCAGCCAGAACAAGGCGCTGGAAAAAAGAAAGTTCTTAACTTCATTTCGCCCCAGATTATAAATCAGGGTACCCCAGTCCTGATGTTCACCCAGGCGTGGATCTTCATGCTCATATAGAGTGCTGCCATCATATTTTGCCAGACCATGAGAATCTTTTGGAAAGTGAGCAGGCACCCAATCAACCAATATGCCAATACCATATTGGTGGCAGTAATTAACGAAATATTTAAAATCATTTATGCTGCCAAAACGACTGCTGGGGGCAAAATATCCGGTGGCCTGGTATCCCCAGGAAGCATCCAGAGGGTGTTCAGTGACCGGTAGTAATTCAATATGGGTGAAACCCAGAGGTTTTATATAATCCACCAGACGGTGAGCCAGTTCACGATAATTTAAAAACTGGCCTTTTTCATTTCTTTGCCAGGAACCCAGATGCAGTTCATAGACTGATAATGGGGCATGCTGCCAGTTATCTTCCTTGCGAGATGCCAGCCAGGATTCATCCTGCCATTGAAATTGATCCTGTTCGGAGGTGATTGATGCAGTTGCAGGACGGTATTCGTATTGATTGGAATATGGGTCAATTTTTTCTAATACTTCCCCTGTATGGCGGTTTAGAATTTCGTATTTGTACAATGAACCTGAATCAATCCCGGGTATAAATAATTCCCAGACACCACTGCTGCCTCGGGCTCTCATGGGGTGGCTGCGGCCGTCCCACTGATTAAAATCTCCAATAACGCTGACTCGTTCTGCATTAGGGGCCCAGGTAGCAAACAGAGTGCCCTGGATGCCGTCCACTTCTATCGCGTGCGAGCCCAGCATGTTATAGCATTTGAGCAGTTTGCCCTCAGTAAACAGATGTAGATCAAAATCGCTGATCTGGGGAGCAAAAGTGTAGGGGTAATAGCTTTCATGTTCATAACTGCTTTTATCAGTCCAGCTCAGTTTAAAATGATCGCCCAGAGAGCTTATATCACCTTGCCATTCAAAAAAGTCGCTGTCCGGCAGTCGTTTAACGGGTTCTTTTGTTTGTTGCTTAGATTTTGCTGAAGTGATGATAAAGACGCTTTCAGCATAGGGCAGATAAACTCGAATGAGTTTGTTTTTCTGATCAAAGCCAAGCACATTAAACGGGTCATGATGTCTGGCATCAATAATGCGGGATAAATCATTTTTGATGGATGATTTCTGGTATTTCTTTACCATGAGCTTTCCTGCTGAAAGTTGATAGACTTAGGTTCATTATACTGTCATTTGCTCACTCTATAATAGCTTAAATTGCCAGTAATTACTGAACCGTTGCAGATTCATTGACTGTGATCAATGATTGCTTCTTATTAACTTAATGGTGCCAAAGTTTGTGCTATATTAAAAAGATAAACACGCTGAATAGTTATTATTGGATTTATATTGCTTAAAACTGTATTTTATTCAACTTCTGAACTATTTTGAGTGTCATACTTCAGGTTAACTTTATACAAGGAGTCGTCAGTGTCAACCAAAAATTCTCATCGTTATGTCAGTCGAATCACCCGTGATACTCTTGCGATTATTTTAGCAGGGGGGCAGGGCTCACGTTTAAAAGAACTAACTGCCTGGCGAGCCAAACCAAGTGTGCCTTTTGGCGGCAAATTCCGGATCATTGATTTCCCATTATCAAATTGTGTGAATTCCGGCATTCGACGAATTGCGGTGGCCACCCAGTACAAATCCCATTCATTAATACGGCACATACAGCAGGGATGGGGACATTTTCGTGGTGACTTTGGTGAGTTCGTTGAATTATTACCCGCACAGCAGCGCATTAAAGATAATTGGTATTTAGGGACTGCAGATGCCATTTATCAGAATCTTGATATTATCCGGGCACATGACCCAGAATATATTTTGGTGCTTGCGGGTGATCATATCTACAAGATGGACTATGGTGTGATGCTGGCCAAACATGTGGAAAACCAGGCTGATCTTACGGTTGGATGTTTCGAAGTTCCGCTGGAAGAAGCAAAAGCCTTTGGTGTGATGGCAGTTGATGAGAAAAACAGGGTTGTTGAATTTGCTGAAAAACCTGAAAATCCAAAACATGTACCTGGCAATCCAGATTGTGCTCTGGCCTCTATGGGTATTTATATCTTCAACCGGGATTTTTTGATTGAACAGCTCATCAAGGATGCTGATGAAAGCGAATCCACCCGAGATTTTGGTAAAGACATCATCCCCAATGTGGTCAGCAAATACCGTGCTTATGCCTATTCTTTTAATAATAAAGAAGAACAAAGTCAGACCTATTGGCGTGATGTCGGGACCATTGATGCTTTCTGGAAAGCCAATCAGGAATTAATCGGTGTTTCACCAGAATTAAACCTTTATGATGATGTCTGGCCGATCTGGACTCATCAGGAGCAATTACCACCAGCAAAATTTGTTTTTGATGATGATGAGCGTCGGGGTATGGCGGTTGACTCTATGGTTTCGGGCGGGTGCATTATTTCAGGTTCTAAAGTCAGTCATTCTCTGTTATTTTCTAATGTTCGGGTGAATTCTTATTCTCTGGTTGAAGATTCGGTTATACTGCCGGATGTTCATATAGGACAACATTGCCACATAAAAAATGCAGTGATTGATAAAGGCACTCAGATACCTGATGGCACGACAATCGGTATAGATAGTGAAGAAGACAAGAAACTTTTTCGGGTGACTGAAAAGGGAATTGTCCTGGTTACTGCAGATATGATTGGACACAAAAGACATACCTTCAGGTAATAAGAATGGTATCAGCTATTGGGATTTATGATGTTGAGCCCAATCTGTCATCATACATAAGGTTTTATTGCACGATTACATAATTGTCATTCCTGGGAGGGTGTGCGTCCCGGGCATATCTAAAACTAATGCTTTGGGCAAGGTGCTAGTGCTGCCAGCAGAAAAAACATATGTAAATTTGTGAAAAATAAAATAATAGTTGCTTAGAGCACAGTATATTTGAAGGGGAAAAAATGAGTTCTGCCGTTGAAGATAAGTTGAAAGTTGTTGTTTGCTGGCACATGCATCAGCCGGAGTATCGTGATTTAAGAAAAAATGAATATGAATTACCCTGGACTTATCTACATGTGATTAAAGATTATGTTGATATGGTTGATCATCTGGAATCTATTCCCGGTGCCAGAGCGGTAGTCAATTTTACCCCGACTTTATTAGAACAGATTGAAGATTATAAATATCAGATTAAAGATTTCTTACAGCACAATACAGCACTTCGTGATCCTCTGTTAGCTAATCTGACTTGCAGCAAATTACCTTCCAGTCCACCTTTAAGATTACAAATCATTAATGACTGTCTCAGAGCAAATCGAGAACGCCTGATTGATCGTTTTCCTGCCTATCAGAAACTGGCTAATATGTCAGAGTGGTTTATCAAGAATCCGGATACTGTTTTTTATCTTCATGAGCAATACCTGTTTGATTTACTCACATGGCATCATCTTGCCTGGATTGGTGAAACCGTTAAACGCAATGATCAGCGTATCAAACGACTGATCCTTAAAGAGAGTGATTATACTCTCAATGATCGTTATTTATTGCTGGAAGTCATTGGCGAGATCCACAATACTATTATTGAGCGTTATCGACGTCTGGCACAATCTGGACAAATTGAGTTATCAGTGACACCATATGCACATCCCATTATACCGCTGATGCTGGATCTTAACTCGGCTAGAGAAGCCATGCCGGATGTACCTCTGCCGGAAAAACCTGCTTATCCCGGGGGTAAAGAACGGGTTCACTGGCATATTAAGCAGGGGCTTGATATTTTCAAAAATCATTTTGGTTTTAAACCAATTGGCTGCTGGCCTTCTGAAGGGGCTGTCAGTGATGAAACTCTGAATATTTTATCTGAATATGGTTTTAAATGGGCTGCGACAGGCGGTAGTGTCCTCAATAACAGCCTGAGTCGGGCTGGAATGATGGATGCTGTTTATAATGATATTGGATTGCACCGACCTTATGTTGTAAAGCCTGAAGACAACCACGAACTTGAAAACAGTCTTGATCCGGATAAAAGTCCTGAGCCTGATAATAGCCTTGAGCTGACTAACAGCCCTATTAATATTTTTTTCCGGGATGATGGGCTTTCTGACCTCATTGGTTTTACTTATTCCAAATGGCATGCAGATGATGCTGTGGGTAATCTGATTGAGCACCTTGAAACGATTTATAACTATCGGGAAGATCAAAGCGGGCGAGTTGTCTCCATTATTCTTGATGGTGAAAATGCCTGGGAATATTATCCTGAAAATGGCTATTATTTTTTGACAACCTTATATAAGCGTTTAGCAGAACATCCCGATATCGAGTTAACTACCTTTTCTGATTGCATGGATTTAAAAATAGAACCAACAAAACTACCTTCTCTGGTTGCCGGCAGCTGGGTCTATGGTTCTTTTTCTACCTGGATAGGTGATCAGGCTAAAAATCGTGGCTGGGATATGTTGATTCAGGCGAAAGAATGTTTTGATCATGTGATTGAGAGTGGAGAGCTGGATCCAGGCGAACGGGCAAGAGCAGAGCAACAATTAGCAGTTTGTGAAGGCTCGGACTGGTTCTGGTGGTTTGGTGATTATAATCCTGCTGATTCAGTCAGCAGCTTTGAATCATTATTTCGCCTGAATCTGTCGATATTATATCAGTATCTCGGCGTTCTGCCTCCTAGTTACCTGACTCAGGTTTTCACACAGGGCAGTGGTGCACCTGCAGCTGGTGGGACGATGAGACCGGGACAGGAATAATAAAATGACAGGGATGGAAATGAAGACAGCAAAAAATAGTAAAATACAAAAGCAAAAGCTTAACTACAATCAATCAATACCTCTTGATAAACGTCGCTCTGGTGTTTTATTGCACTTGACCTCATTGCCGGGGCCGTATAGTAATGGTGTGATTGGGGAAGATGCCTATCGTTTTGTTGATTTTCTAAAAGATGCAGGATTCACTGTCTGGCAAACACTACCACTTGGGCCTACCCATGATGATGGTTCCCCCTATCAGTCTTTATCTGTTCATGCTGGAAACCCTCAGTTAATTGATCTGCAATGGCTTGTTGATCGCGGCTGGTTGGCTGAGCATGATATTCATCATTGTTTTACTGATGTCTTCGGCCGCTCAAAGTGTATTTCAATAGCTTTTAATTCATTTCGCAGACAATTTGAAGAATCTCATGATAATAAAAGACATGAGAATAAATGTCTGGAAGATTTTGAGTCAGGTGATGCTTCAAACAAGGTTAGTCTGGATGAGCAAACTGAGTGTCATGAATTTCAACGGTTTATAAAAGAGCAGGAATTCTGGCTTGAAGATTATGCTCTGTATAGCGCGCTAAAAAAAGAAAATCAGCAAAAAGGCTGGATGGACTGGCCGGATGCTTTAAAAAATCGGGATCCAGATGCATTGAGTGAGGCTCAGGATCGTCTTAGAAACTCGATTTTGTATTATCAATTTGAGCAATATATTTTCTTTAGTCAGTGGGCCTCTCTGAAAAATTATGCTAATGAGCATGGTATTTATCTCTTTGGTGACTTACCGATATTTGTTGCCCATGACAGCGCAGATGTCTGGGCTCAGCGTCAGTTTTTTAAACTGGACGCTGAGGGACAACCAGAGGTTGTAGCGGGAGTCCCTCCAGACTATTTTTCTGAAACAGGTCAGCGTTGGGGGAATCCTCATTATCAGTGGGATGCTATTGAAGCCTCTCAATTCAGCTGGTGGGTAGAGCGGATCCAGACTCAGCAAGATCTTTTTGACCTGGTTCGTATTGACCATTTTCGTGGTTTTGAGTCCAGTTGGGAGATTCCTGTTGAAGAAGAGACAGCCATTAATGGTTCCTGGGTTAAAGCACCTGGAGAAAAATTACTGAATGCCTTATATCAGACCTATCCTGACTTAGCTTTGGTGGCAGAAGATCTGGGTATTATTACTGAAGAGGTGGATGAATTACGTATGCAGTATAATTTGCCGGGTATGAAAATCCTGCAATTTGCTTTTTCAGGGGAAAGCACCAATCCTTACCTGCCTCATAACCATCAGATCAATAGTGTGGTTTACACTGGAACTCACGATAATGATACGACCCTGTCATGGCTGGATTCATTGAGTGAAGATGAAAAACATTACACCAAACAATATTTCAATTTTCCCTATGAACCCTTAAATCAAGTTTTGATGCATACTGCTATGGCATCGGTTGCCACACTGGCTATTTTGCCGATGCAGGATTTAATGGGCTTTGGTGAAGGTCATCGAATGAATACCCCGGGTACTACAGAGGGGAACTGGCAATGGCGGTTTTCCTGGGAACAGCTCAAAGAAGAAATGAAAATGCATGCAAGATATATGAACACACTTTATGGGCGCATGGTTTAAGAAATTCCTCACAAGTTCTGCGTATTTCTACTCTGCCGCAAAGTATACATAATATTATGGTTAAACGTTTAAATAAATTTACAGCATAGGGGGAGCTAAAACATGGCTCAACAGATTTATGCCTTTGAAGAAGGCGATGGAAAAAATAAAGCGTTATTAGGTGGAAAAGGCGCTAATCTTTGTGAAATGACTCAAATTGGTTTAAATGTCCCACCGGGTTTTGTTATCACGACAGAAACTTGTTTGAGTTATCTTGACTCAGAAACAGACTCTTTGCCAGACTCCCTGATGGAGGAAGTCCAGCAGCAGATGGCGGCATTGGAAGAAAAAACAGGGAAGAAATTTGGTGATGCTGAAAATCCCCTGCTTATTTCGGTCCGCTCAGGCTCTGCTATGTCGATGCCGGGTATGATGGATACTATTCTAAACCTCGGGTTAAATAGTGATACCCTCCAGGGTGAAATTAAACAAACAGGCGATCCTCGTTTTGCCTATGATTCCTATCGTCGTTTTATTCAATTGTTTGGTAAAGTGGCTCTGGGGCTTGCGGATGAGTCCTTTGATGAAGCACTTGCTCAGATTAAAACAGTAAAAGGAATTAAAGAAGATATCGCTTTGTCTGCTGATGATCTATCCATTATTTGTGATGAATTTCTCTCCATTGTCAAACAGCAGACAGGCCGTGCTTTCCCTGAAGATCCCTACGAGCAACTGGAACTGGCCATCAAATCTGTTTTCAGCTCCTGGATGGGTAAGCGAGCCATTGATTATCGTCGTGAATTTAATATTACACCAGCGATGGCTAGTGGTACGGCAGTCAATATCTGCACCATGGTATTTGGTAATCGGGGTGATGATTGTGCAACAGGTGTTGCTTTTACCCGAAATCCGGGAACGGGAGAAAATCGTCTCTATGGTGAATATCTGACCAATGCCCAGGGTGAAGATGTAGTTGCTGGCATCAGGACACCAAAAGCCATTGAGCAGATGGCTCAGGAAATGCCGGAAATGCATAAGCAGCTTGAAGAACTGCGCTCTCGACTGGAAACTCACTATTGTGAAATACAGGATTTTGAATTTACAGTGGAACGTGGAATTCTATATTGTCTGCAAACACGAAATGGCAAAATGAATGCCGTAGCAATGGTCAGAACCTCTGTAGAAATGGAGCGGGAAGGACTTATTGACAAACCACAGGCATTACTGCGTATTGATCCCCAGCATCTGGAGCAAATGCTTTATCCCAGACTTGATCCTAATATTCGTATTGATGCACTTGCCCAGGGTTTGCCTGCATCACCGGGCGCTGCCAGCGGACAAGCTATTTTTGATGCGGACAGGGCTGAGCAACTTGGCAAAGAGGGCGATCAAGTCATTCTGATCAGAGAGGAGACCAAACCAGAGGATATTCATGGCTTTTTTGCATCTCAGGGGATCCTGACTAGTCGCGGAGGCAAAACATCCCATGCGGCTGTTGTTGCCCGAAGCATGGGCAAGCCCTGTGTTGCTGGCGCAGAGGGTATTGTTGTCGATGTTAATCTGCGTCAGGCAAATATCGGTGATGTTATTATTAAAGAAGGTGATTGGCTGACTCTTGATGGTACCAGTGGCAATGTTTATCAGGGGAGAATTGCTACAGTTGAAGCTGATTTTACTCATGAACTTAATGTTTTGCTTGGTTGGGCAGATGAAGTAGCCAAACTGAAAGTACTGGCTAATGCAGATACTCCTTCCGATGCGACTAAGGCCATTAAATACGGTGCTATGGGTATTGGTTTATGCCGGACAGAAAGAATGTTTAATGATCCGGAACGTCTGCCTATGGTGATTGAAATGATTGTGGCGGATGATAAATTACAAAGACAGCAGGCTCTGGACAGATTATTGCCCATTCAACGTGCAGACTTTAAAGGGATCTTTGAAGTGATGTCACCCAGAAAGGTTACCATACGCTTATTGGATCCCCCAATTCATGAATTTTTACCATCGGAATCTCAATTACAGCGTGAAATTGAGCAATTAAAACAGCTTCATGGAATGGCTGCGGGTGCTAGTGTTCTCTGTAATACCATGAATCTTCTGGGAGGTAGTCATGGTCGCCGTACCACCGATAAAATTCCTTTACCGCAAATGGTTGATCCCTCTCTGGTTGAAGAAGCCATAAATAAAAAACAAAGTATGCTCAAAAAAGTCCGGGCGCTATATGAAACCAATCCTATGTTGGGGCATCGTGGTGTCAGACTGGGTATTACATTTCCTGAAATTTATTCCATGCAGATCCGTGCAATTTTAGAAGCAACTGCAGAGTGTGTTGCAAAAGGTATTGATGTCCAGCCTCAAATTATGATCCCGCAGGTTTCTACTGTGCAGGAGCTAAAATTTATCAAACAATTTGCTGATTCCATTCATGCTGAAGTTGAAAAAAGTTATAATCTGACTGTGAATTACAAATTTGGTTCGATGCTTGAAGTGGTGAGAGCTTGTATGCGCTCAGAGTCTTTGGCAGAAGTTGCTGAATTCTTTTCTTTTGGCACCAATGATCTCAGTCAGGCGACCTTCTCATTTTCTCGTGAAGATGCTGAAAATAAATTTCTACCACTCTACAATGAGCGTAATATTCTTCAGGATAATCCTTTTGAAGTATTGGATGAAGAAGGCGTGGGTAAATTAATGGAACTTGCTGTTAACTGGGGCAGAGGCAGTCGTAAAGGTATGTCGATTGGTATTTGCGGTGAACATGGAGGTCATCCAAAGTCCATTCATTTTTGCCACCAGATTGGCCTGGATTATGTTTCCTGTTCAGGCCCCAGAGTACCAATTGCCCGCCTTGCAGTTGCTCACGCAGCTTTAGCTAATTCTTAATTGTTAGCTTCCCCCTTCTTCAGAAGGGGGATTGAGGGGGTTGCAAATTGAGCATACACTGTTCTTGACTAAAAGCTCTCTGTGGAAGTAAATAGTCCGACACGAAGATCTTTCATGGTATAAATTTCTTTATCATCAACCAGCATGCTGGCATCTGCAATGCCTAATACAAGACGGCGGGTAATGACTCGTTTTAGATCCAGTTTATAGGTGACTTTCTTTGCTGTCGGTAAAACCTGACCTGTAAATTTAACTTCACCCACACCCAATGCACGTCCTTTACCAGGATTGCCTAACCAACCAAGATAAAAACCAACTAATTGCCAGACAGCATCCAGACCCAGACAGCCGGGCATAACCGGATCACCTTTAAAATGGCAATCAAAAAACCACAGATCAGGATTAATATCCAGCTCTGCTATAATGCCGCCTTTGCCGTGTGCACCACCATCTTCATTGATATCCGTAATTCGATCAATCATTAACATATTGGGTAATGGTAATTGAGCATTGCCTGGACCAAACATTTCGCCTCGACCACATTGGAGTAACTCTTCTCGATTGAATGAGTTTTGTCTGTTCATATATACCTTTTGTGCTTTTTGGAATATTAAATGCGACTGATTTTAACAGGTTTTTGCTTATAAATGGACGTCAATTACAGTCTGGATTGAGGTTGCTTGTCTGCAGGTGGAATTAAATATAGTATAAAAGTCTGAAATTTATAGTAAAAATAACTATACGGCCATTTGACTTCAATCCTTCCAAACATAAATAACTGCGTTCTGATTAGTATTTTAGCTGGAATGGAATTGAATCTTGATATTAAAAGAGCCTCTAAAGTTTCAGTTTTAATAGTCGCTAATAGCAATGGATACTTATTTTTTTAAATGGATTGGATTGCAATGGATGTCAGCAATACACTAAACGCCAATACTTTGCGGCAACAAACTTCTGGCTTTTCTCCTTCTGTTGCTCAAGCCACAGGAGTTCGTGCTTCTACGTCTTCAGAAGATAGTTTTATCTTTTCTGATAAAGCAAATCATTTAACATCACAAGAACAGCAAAAAAATACACTCGATAAAGTTGAATTATCTGAATCAGGGGCAAAGCCTGGGCAGGCCAAGTCGGAAGAAACAGAGCAAACAGGTTCACTGCCATCAGAGAGTGAGTTGACTGAAGCTGAACAATTTGAAGTTGAAGAACTCAGACGCCGTGATGCAGAGGTCAAAGCGCATGAGCAGGCACATTCCGCGGCTGCTGGAAGCCTGGCTCAGGGTGGTGCCAGCTTTGATTATGAAACAGGTCCTGATGGCAAAAGATATGCTGTTGGGGGAGAAGTCAGCATTGATACTGCTGCGGTTGCCGGTGATCCACAGGCAACGTTAATAAAAGCACAAAAGATCAGAAGGGCTGCCACTGCTCCCGCTGACCCATCAGCTCAGGATCGCTCTGTTGCCGCACAGGCATCCAGAATGGAAGCGGAAGCTCGTTTAGATATATCCCAGCAGAATAGAGAAAAGCAAACAGCATATATTGGTGAACATACACCGGAAGTTGATTTACTGGGTGGGCAAAAAGATCAGAGTGAAAAAAATATTCAGGATACCTACGCAAAAATCCAGAATGCCAGTGTACTTGAGGAACAAAAGAGTTTTGTTGATTTCTTTATTTGAAGAGCAATTTTGCAAGCGCCTTAAATATAATAAGCCCCCTGAGTCATCACTTTTGACATGACTTTCATCGCTAGTTTTACTGCCCTGGGCAAATCAGCACCTCCGGCATTTTCTGCAATGACAGCATGGCGCAACTCATCCTTTTTCATCTGTTCCAGAATAGCGCGGCTTTTATTATCTTCAGGTGATATCTGAGACAGATGACTCTCAAGATGTCGAACCACCTGATGCTCGGTTTCAGCCACAAAACCCAGACTCCATTTATCACCGGCTTTGCCCGCAATGGCCCCCAGTGTTAAAGAGCCCATATACCAGAATGGGCTTAAATAGCTTACATGTGTTCCCAGTTCCTTGCATCGCTTGTCACACCAGTCAAGGTGATCATTTTCTTCCTGAGCGGCACGAGTCATTTGTTCACGGACATCAGGCAATTTGGCTGTCAGGGCCTGGCCCTGGTACAGTCCCTGAGCAGACACTTCACCGGCGTGATTGATCCGCATCAGACGGCCGGATAATTTTATTTCAGGATCACTGAGGTTTCCCTCTGTATGTTCTTTGGCAGGGTTTTTTCTTTCGGTTACTTCGGGTGTGCCCATAAGTGTCCGGACACCGGTATCAATATTAAAAAGAAAGTGATCAAGGGCTGAATACTGGCGCTTGGTTGTTGACATATTTGTTCCTCGTGATCATTTTAAAGTTTTAATTAACTGACGTGCTAATAGTTGAACAGGGTGCAGTACTTCTACTTTTCGAGCAATTTGCGCCTCATGCTTTTTTAGACCTTGCTTAAAGTGCAGACTGCAGCCAATGTTTGACGAAACAATCGTCTGATAATGCTTTGCTGCAATATCATTCATTTTTTCACTAAGTAATTTATCCGCAATATCTGGGTATTGAAGCATATAACTGCCGGCAGCACCACAACAATACTGATCGTTAATTGTAATTAACTGAATATCCGGAATGTTTTCTAATAAGTCAAATAATAAAGACTCTTCTTTTAAGACATTCTTTAAACTACAGGGGATATGAACACCAATTTGTTGAGTATTTTTTAGCGCCATTTTTTCTTCACCGAGGAGCGGGGCAAACTGTATTGGGCTGTTCTTAATTGCGGATGCCAAAAAAGAAATAATATCAGTCACTTTCTGGCTAAATTTTTCCGCACCAGAGAGATGGCTCAGTTGTTTATAAGTCTTAAGCTGTCCGGTACAGCTATTGGTAATTGAAATAAATGCCTGACTCTTTGCTGATAATAATTCAAACTGATGAATGTTCTGTCTGGCCAGAGTTTCCATGTGATCAATGTCACCCTGGCGCGCGCTTATTGCGCCGCAACATTGTTGTTTGTCAGGCACCAGAACATCAAACTGGCAGGCATTTAAGAGTGCAATAGCATCGATGAGTGTTTGCTGTTCAAATAGGTCGCCAGTGCATCCTTTAAACAAAGTTACTTGAGGATTTGTTTGACTCTTTGTTTTAATTGAGGCGGGATAATATCCCTGTAATGAAGATATCTGTGATGGGCCTGATGTTATTTCATGGCTTAAATTTCCCAGAGTATTCAGTGCAGATGTTTTTCTACCCTTCGCACCTAGCAAAGAATTCAGTGGTGCAACAGCTTTTGCTGAGAGTTTAATTAGAGGGTGTAAAGATGGTGTGGTTAATACTTTTTCGCTCAGCTTTTGTTTAAGAGACTGTTGAGCATGAGTGTTTTGACTGGCAATGAACTTTCTGCCCAGAAGACTAATCTGGGTATAGCTAACCTCTGATGGGCATATTTTTTCACAGGCACGGCAACCCAGACAATGATCAAGTGATGTTAATAAAGCTTTGCTCGCTTTAATCTGCTTTTCCGCCAGAGCTTTAAAAAGAGTGATTCGACCTCGGGGTGATTCATTTTCAGTTCTAAAAATCATATAAGTCGGGCAATGTGGAATGCACAGGCCACATAGTACGCATTGATTGGCAAGTTGAGAAATTGTTTGCTGAAGAGTCAAAAAATAATCCAAAAACTAAAATAGTGCCCATCTGTTTATTCGGTTTTTAACTTCCCCCTTCTTAAGAAGGGGGACTGAGGGGGTTGTCTTCCAACAATTGCCGACATAAACACTAAAGGTGTAAATTTTGCTATTATAACAGCAATCAGAAAACAATCCTTTTTTAAGATAGGGAGTTAACAAATAAATATGTCGTATTACTCAAAGCATTTATTCGTCTGCACCAACGAACGTGATGATGGAGGTCCTTGCTGCCAGCGTTTTGATACCCGCAGAATGCGAAAATATGTAAAAAATAAATGTAAAGAGCTGGGTATCCATGGAGAAGGGCAAATTCGTATCAATAGCGGGGGGTGTATGGGACGCTGCAATGAGGGTCCAGTCATCGTTATTTACCCCGAAGCCGTCTGGTACACCTTTGTTGATGAAGAAGATCTGGATGAAATTATAGAGCAGCACCTGTTAAAAGGAAAAATCGTCAAACGATTACAGCTACCAGATTAAAATAAGTTATAAGTCTGTTGTCCATAGTCAAAGCTAGAGAGCAAAGAGAATTTTTAAGGATCTCTTTTGATAATGCCTGCTGCTTCTTTATTCCCTTGCGCTTGACTAAAGACCATTGACACTGGACAACAGACTTCTTTTCGCCACTAATGTCAGAAAAAACTGATAAACAGTTAACATTTTTAAGCTTAATTTAAATCAGGCTATTGACAAAGACAGGCTGTATTAGTATATTATTATTCAACTGATTACTGTTCACATGAAGTGACAGCAGTTATTTTATACCTCCATCCTCCTTTGGTGGTTTTTATAACGGCGCAGCTCCCCCCCCCCCTTGGTTGCGCCTTATTTTTTATTACTCATTCTCTTGCTAAAATCCTGATTAATACAACAAATAAAACAATCCTGATTAATTTTAAAAAATACTTCTTTAATGATTAAAACTCATGTATAATCTCGGGCTCTTTGAAACACAAGTGTTTCTTCTTCTTTTGTAATAACTTTAATTAAGTTCATATTGCAAAGAGAATAATAAACAGGAATGCTTATGTTGAATAAACAAAATTTTAATATACAGGCGCTGTAACAATGAAGACATATAGTGCGAAACCAGAAACTGTTGAACGTGACTGGTATATCGTTGATGCTGAAAACAAAACCCTGGGTCGTCTGTCAACAGAAATTGCCAGACGTCTTCGTGGTAAACATAAACCAGAATACACACCACACGTTGATACCGGTGACTACATCGTTGTAATCAATGCTGAAAAAGTTCATGTCACTGGTAACAAAAGAACGGGTAAGATGTACCATCACCATACTGGTTATGTTGGTAATCTAAAAACTATCAGTTTTGAAAAGTTGATTGAAAAAGCACCTGAGCGTGTGATTGAAAAAGCAGTCAAAGGTATGTTGCCTAAGAATCCTTTAGGTCGTGCTATGTATAAAAAAATGAAAGTCTATGCCGGCAGTGAGCATCCTCATACTGCTCAGCAACCAAAGACTCTCGAACTTTAATCGACGACTAAATGCTCTTACTAAAATGCTCTTACTAATAGTAGAGTAGAACAACAGGATAAATTATGACTACACAATATTATGCAACAGGTCGCCGTAAAAGCTCATCTGCACGCGTTTATTTGCGTCCAGGAAAAGGCGAAATTACTATTAATAATCGCCCCATCGAAGTATTCTTCGGCCGTGAAACTTCCAGAATGGTAGTTCGTCAACCATTAGAACTTACTGAGCTGCTGGAAAAATTTGATATCAAAGTTAATGTCAATGGTGGTGGCAACACCGGTCAGGCAGGTGCAATTCGTCACGGTATTACTCGTGCACTGATTGAATATGATGAAGCTTTACGCCCAGCACTACGTAAAGCTGGATTCGTGACACGTGATGCTCGTCAGGTCGAACGTAAGAAAATCGGTCTGCATAAAGCACGTAAACGTCCACAATACTCAAAACGTTAAAAGTACTGAAAGCTGTTTATTCAGTTTTCGATATAAAAAAAGCCCTGCCGAGAAATCGACAGGGCTTTTTTTATTGCTTTAGAGAGCAATAAATGAATATTTTAAGTTCTTTGATTCTGCTGAGCATAACTACCATTATTTTTTTAATGTTGTTCTAAAACAACACCGATAAAGATTAAATAAGTTAATTTATTTTCTGATGAAGTATCATTAAGTTATTGAAATATGCTTTTAAGTTTTGTTTTTTGTTGTTTTGTGGTACTAAAACAACATGTTTTTTAATACAAATTAAAAAATGTCGTTTTTTTGAAAGATAAGTGTTGCATTTCAGATAAAAAGGATTAAACTGATACCTGTCAGTGAAACATTGTGACATAAAAGTGATAAATTCTTTCTTTGAAACACTTTTTTGGAGCAAAGAACAAAAGATTTACATCTTAAATAATATTAAGGAAATTAATAATGAAAAAACTAATTGCTGCTGCTGTAGCTGCTGCCGTTATCGCTCCTGCGATGGCTATTGCTTCTGGACCAACTCTATATGGTCAAATTCATACATCTGTAGACAACAAAGACAACAATGGTTCTAGCTCTGCTGGTAACAAATATGACGAGTGGTCATTGAACTCTAACTCTTCACGCATCGGTGTTAAAGGCTCTGAAGATCTAGGTAACGGCATGAAAGTCGGTTACTTAATTGAGTGGGGCGTAGATATGGACGGTGACGGCAGTAGCCTTACTGAACGTAATCGTGCTATCACATTATCTGGCGACTGGGGTACTGCTCTAGCTGGTAAATGGGATACTCCTTATAAGAGTGTTGGTCGTAAACTTGACTTATTTGGCGACAGAATTGGTGATACCCGTAACCTGAATGTTGGTGCAATGGATGCTCGTGCTAACAACGTTATCGCTTATGTTACTCCTAACATGAATGGCTTCAGTTCAACTATTGCTTATGTTATTTCTCACCCAGGCGGACCTGATGGTGCAACTGATGATAGCGATGCATGGTCTTTCAATGCTATCTATAACAATGGCCCAATGCTTCTTGCTTTAGGTTATAGTGATTATAGCGAAGGCATCACTGGTGGTACTGAAAACCAGAAGAACCTCAAAATTGGTGGTTCTTACAAGTTTGGTGATTTCAAAGTATTAGCTTCTTATGCTGATATCTCTGACGTATCTGGTGTTAATGGTGATGACACTGATATCTGGTCATTAGGTGCTTCTTACACAATGGGCAACAACGTTATCAAGTTCCAGTATGCCGATCGTGATGAAACTTCAAGTGCTAATGATGATGGTGCTGATATGTGGGTAATTGGTTTAGACCACAAAATGTCTAAGCGTACTACAGTTTATGCTGCATATGCATCAACAGACAACGACACTGGTTCAACCAGCACTTCTTGGGGTGGTGGACATGATAGTGAAGGCCGTGGTTTAGGTATAGGCGATGAAAAAGCAAATGCTTTCTCTGTTGGTATCATCCACAAGTTCTAAGCTTACTCCGGTAAGAACTTTATTATTAGTTTTTATAAATTAATAATAAAGATTAGAAATAAAAAAGGCAGTTACGAAAGTAACTGCCTTTTTTTGTTCATGTGTACAGAGCTAATGTCATTAACAATAGAAATAAGATCCTGATTCTTTTCTGATCATAAAAAAAAATAAAATCAGAAAAAAGCAGTTCGGAAAGGTATTGGGGGTCAAGCTGCAAATCCAATTACTTTGTTCTGATTGATAATCACCACATATTCTATCCTTTTTCTTTTGTCTGTATAATTGATACAATTACTGTACTTTTTCACTACTCTCAAGTTTGCCTAATGAATGATTTAAGTTCGACTGTTTTGACCAATATTCGTGAAATTCCCTATAATTACACGTCTTTTTCTGATCGTGAAATAATTATTCGATTTTTAGGTGAAAAAGCCTGGGATGTTTTGAATACTTTACGCTCTAAGAGAGTCACTGGCCGTTCGGCCAGAATGTTATTTGAAGTGCTTGGTGATATCTGGGTTGTTTCAAGAAATCCATTTATTGAAGATGATCTCATCGAAAATCCTAAACGCCGGGATGCACTGTTTGAGGCTCTAAATCATCGTTTAACTCAAATCAGATTGCGTGCTGATGGTAATGAATTAGTTCTTGAGCTTTTATCCAGTGCTGAAAAAGCCGTTCATGAATTTAATGGCTGGTTAATAGAGAGTGAGATTCAGCGACGTAAAGTCTATAAAAAACTTGTTAAATTAACCCGCAAAGATAATATCTGCTTTGATGGACTTTCCAGGGTAAGTCATGTTACTGATGCCAGTGACTGGCGTGTAGAATTTCCATTTGTGGTGCTCACGCCCGATACAGAAGAAGAAGTTCAGGCTCTGGTTCAGGGTTGTATCGATTTAGGTCTGGCCATCATTCCTCGCGGAGGCGGCACGGGTTACACGGGGGGAGCTGTACCGCTTACGGCTAATTCCGTCGTTATTAATACAGAAAAGCTGGATTTGCTTGGCAAGGTAATTCAACAGAGCCTCACTTGCCGGATTAATGGACAAAGAGAAACAACTGAAGTTCAGGTGCCGACAGCAGCAGCAGGAGCAGGTGTTGTAACAAGACGGGTTTCTGATATAGCTGATGAACAGGGTTTTGTTTTTGCCGTTGATCCGACCTCTCAGGATGCTTCCTGTATTGGTGGTAATATTGCCATGAATGCTGGAGGGAAAAAAGCGGTTATGTGGGGCACCACACTGGATAATCTACTTTCCTGGAAAATGGTTACACCAGATGCTCGCTGGCTGCTTATTGAGCGTCTGGATCATAATCTGGGTAAAATCCATGAAGTAGAAGTTGCTCGTTTTAAAATTACCCGTCTGGCAAAAAATAATAAAGACATAGAGTCAGAAACAATACTTGAGATCCCTGGCAAAGACTTGCGTAAACAGGGTCTGGGTAAAGATGTTACTAATAAATTTTTAGGTGGTTTACCGGGTGTTCAAAAAGAAGGCTGTGACGGGATAGTTACCTCTGCGGTATTTATTCTGCATACGATGCCAAAACATATTCGAACAGTCTGTATGGAATTTTTTGGTTCAGATATGGGCAACTCAGTTCCAGCGATTGTTGAAACCATTGATTACCTTAAAACTCAGACAGGTGTTGTTCTGGCTGGTCTTGAACATCTGGATGAACGTTATATTAAAGCGGTTGGTTACTCGACCAAATCGCCCCGTTCGGAGTTGCCAAAAATGGTTTTACTGGCCGATATTGCTGCGGATGATGAAGCAGTAGTGATTCAGGCGGCGGCAAAAATTGTTGAGCTGGCCAATGCACGTGATGCTGAAGGTTTTATTGCGGTTAGTCCGGAAGCCAGAAAATATTTCTGGTTGGATAGGGCAAGAACGGCGGCAATTGCCTCACATACCAATGCGTTTAAGGTGAATGAGGATGTGGTGATCCCACTGGATCGACTGGCAGAATATACTCTGGGTATTGAGCGCATCAATATTATTCACTCGATTAAAAATAAACTTAAAATTGTTAAAGCAGTTGATAAATACTTACATTCTGATCTGAAAATAATATCAAAAAACCCCGAATTCGAAGGCTCTGAAGAAGCAGATCACATTGTTCAGGATAAAAAAACAGCCGCACTAAAGTTAACAGTGAGTATTCAAAAACGATGGAATACACTATTAGAAGAACTTGATACACCTGCTCAACAATTGAGTGAGCAAATTAAAACTGCTCATTTGATAGAAGATAATACCTCAAAACAGATGACTTTTTTTGAGTTATTACAAAAAAGAATTCTTCGGGTTTCCTATCGAGATGAAGTGGAAAAACCGATCAAAAAACTGTTCAGTGGGCTTAATCTTTCAGGTGTCAATGAACATCTGGATCAGATCCATGCTGATATTCGGCCGGGACGTTTATTTGTTGCCACGCACATGCATGCGGGTGATGGTAATGTCCATACCAATATCCCGGTTCATTCAAATGATTATGAGATGCTGCAAACCGCAGATAAAGTGGTGGAAGAAATTATGGCTCTGGCTGAGTCTCTTGGCGGAGTTATTTCAGGTGAGCATGGTATTGGCATTACCAAGCTGAGATTTCTCAGTGATGATATTTTGTCAGCTTTTAAAAGCTATAAAGAACAGGTAGACCCCAATAATTATTTTAATCCAGGAAAGCTTATGGCAAATTCTGGACTGGAAAACGCCTATACGCCTTCTTTGCAATTGTTACAGCAGGAAGCATTGATTCTGGAAGCCAGTGAGCTGGGTTCTTTAAATAATGAAATTAAAGATTGTTTGCGCTGTGGCAAGTGCAAACCTGTGTGCAGTACTCATATTCCAAGAGCTAACCTACTTTATTCTCCGCGTAATAAAATCCTTGGTACGGGCCTTATTATGGAAGCTTTTCTCTACGAAGAACAAACTCGTAGAGGCATCTCTTTACGTCATTTTGATGAAATGAATGATGTGGCGGATCATTGTACTGTCTGCCATAAGTGTTTTAACCCTTGCCCGGTGAATATTGATTTTGGTGATGTTTCGATTCATATGCGTACTATTTTGCGCAATCGTAAACAAAAACGCTTTTCATTAATGAATAAAGTGGCCATGGCATTTCTTAATGTCACTGATCCCGCAGTTATTAAGCTAATGCGCAAAGTCATGATTGAATGGTCTTATAAAGGCCAGCGTCTGGGCCATGAGTTGGCAAAGAGAGTTGGATTATTTGCCGGTAATAAGCAACCTCATACGACTTATGGAAAAATGCCGGTCAAAGAGCAGGTGATTAATTTTGTTAAAAAACCCATGCCGGCAGATATTCCTTCTCAGCCGATGCGGCAATTACTTGGAGTTGAAGACGCCACGACAATTCCTATTTTAAGAGATCTTGATAAAGTCAATAATAAGACTAACTCAATTGATAGCTCTGGCTTGGTTGAAGACTCTCAATTGGCTGAAAGCTCTCGTCCAGTTGGGGACTCTCAATTAGCTGAAGGCTCTCACCCAGTTGAGGACTCTCACTCAGTTGAAGACTCTGACGCAGTCTTTTATTTCCCAGGCTGTGGTTCAGAGCGATTGTACAGTCAGATTGGTATGGCAACATTAGCGATGCTGTATCATTCGGGCGCACAGACTGTCTTACCTCCAGGTTACCTCTGCTGTGGTTACCCGCAAACGGCAGGTGGTGAAGAAGCAAAAGGACAGGCTATTTCAACTGAAAATCAGGTCTTATTCCACCGTATTGCCAATACCTTGAATTACATGGATATTAAAACAGTTCTGGTTTCTTGCGGCACCTGTATGGATCAACTCTTACATTATCAATTCCAGAAAATTTTTCCGGATTGCCGGTTATTGGATATTCATGAGTATCTGGCAGAAAAAGGCTATACCCTTGATGCCGATAGCCAGGCAGGTGGTTATATCTACCATGATCCCTGTCATACACCCATAAAAACACAACAGCCCCTGAGTGTGGCAAAATCAATTTTGGGTGATAATGTAGTGTTGTCTGATCGTTGTTGTGGTGAGTCGGGTACACTGGCTGTTTCAAGACCAGACATCTCGTCACAATTAAGATATCGTAAACAGGAAGAGTTGAATAAAAACATCAATGGTATGATCACCTGTGATGAGACCACTGACCCCCAGCACAAAGAAATCAAACTGGTCACAACCTGTCCGGCCTGCCAGCAGGGCTTAAACCGTTACCGTGGAGAAACGGGAATGACCGCAGAGTATATCGTGGTGGAGCTGTGTCAGAAGATACTCGGGGATAATTGGCAAAAAGAGTTCATCGAAACCGTTAAGAAAGATGGGATAGAGAGGGTGTTATTGTAAGAGAAAGTCGGTAGTCGGTTGTCTGTAGTCGAAAGAAAAATCAACCAAATAGTAGACGCTTTAGGCAAAACAGTTCAGCTTTTCAACAGCTGAATTGACGTGCTTTTTGTCTCTTGCTTTCGACTACAGACAACCGACTACAGACTTTCTTTTCTCTCTAAAATCCTTCTTTGACGCCATCAGGTGTGCCGACCAGAAGTACGTCAGCAGGACGTTGTGCAAATAAACCATTGGTGACAACACCAACGATGGCGTTTAATTGTTCTTCCAGTTTAACGGGCTCCATTATTTCCATGCCGTGTATATCCAGAATGACATTGCCGTTGTCTGTGGTAAAGCCTTCACGCAAAACGGGTTCACCACCGAGCTTAACAATTTCACGGGCAACATAACTGCGTGCCATGGGGATGACTTCTACCGGCAGGGGAAATTTACCCATGTAGCTGACGAGTTTTGTCTCATCGACGATGCAGACAAATTTATCAGCAACTGCGGCAACAATTTTTTCACGGGTCAGTGCACCACCGCCGCCCTTAATTAGATGAAAGGCTTTATTTGTCTCATCGGCACCATCAATATAAACAGACATGTCACTGACAGAATTTAAATCAAAGACTTCAATGCCGTGTCCACGTAAGCGTTTTGCAGTAGCTTCTGAGCTGGCAACAGCGCCATTAATTTTATGTTTTATTTTTGCCAGTTCATCAATAAAAAAGTTGGCGGTGGAGCCGGTGCCGACACCAATAATTGTGTCGCTCACAACATGTTCGATTGCCGCCTGTGCGACAGCCAGTTTCATTTCATCTTGGTTCATTTTTTTCTCCTGAATTTTGATGATATTATCCTTCGTGGAAGGGGTCAGAGTCAAATGGCAGAAGATTATTTTTATGTTTAACCTGTTATATTTTATTAGACAACAATTCAAAATATTGGTAACTTAGCAACTATGTTAGAAAGTTATGTAAAAAAGATACTTAAAGCTCGGGTTTATGACATCGTTGATAAGGTGCCGCTGGATCCTGCGGTAAACTTATCACTGAGAACGGGCAATCAGATCCTGCTAAAAAGGGAAGATCTGCAACCTGTTTTTTCGTTTAAGCTTCGCGGTGCCTACAATAAAATGGTGCAGTTGACTCAGGAAGAAAAAGATCGGGGTGTGATTGCTGCATCTGCCGGTAATCATGCCCAGGGTGTTGCTTTGTCTGCCAACAAATTGGGTCTTGATGCATTAATTGTAATGCCTAAAACAACACCTGATATTAAAGTAATCGCAGTGAAACGTCTGGGTGGAAAAGTAGAGCTATATGGTAATAGTTATGATGAAGCCTTTCAGCATGCCAAAAAACTGGAGCAGGTTCAAAATTTAACTTTTATTCACCCCTATGATGATCCTGACGTGATTGCCGGGCAAGGCACGATTGCTATGGAAATCATGCAGCAGTGTGAGCAGGATCCGGATGCGATATTTGTACCCGTTGGCGGCGGGGGGTTGATTGCAGGTATTTCCGCTTATATCAAATACCTCTATCCTGAGATCAAAATTATTGGTGTTGAGCCGGATGATGCGGGCTCTTTATATCATGCGTTAAAAGCACAGGAGCGTGTGGTTCTGGATCAGGTGGGTATTTTTGCGGATGGTGTTGCAGTTAAGCAAGTGGGTGAAGAGACTTTCCGGGTGGCACGAAAATGTGTTGATGATGTCATCCTGGTAGGAGCCGATGAAATCTGTGCCGCAATAAAAGATATATTTGATGACACTCGAACTGTGACTGAACCTGCGGGTGCATTAGCTGTAGCGGGATTAAAAAAATACATCCGGGATGAACAGCCTGTTAATAAAACATTTGTGGCGATTAATAGTGGTGCCAATATTAACTTTGATCGTTTACGCCATGTTGCAGAACGTGCTGAATTGGGTGAACATCGTGAAGTTCTGTTTTCGGCAACGATTGATGAACGGCCGGGCAGTTTCTTGAAATTTTGTAAAATTGTAGGTACTCGGGGAATTACTGAATTTAATTATCGCTATTCTCATGAGGATATGGCTCGTGTGTTTGTTGGTGTTAAGACCAGTAATGCAGAGGAAGAGAAAGAAATTCTTTTTAATGCACTCATTAACAAAGGTTATTCTGTTATTGATTTTAGTGACAACGAATTAGCAAAACTGCACTTGAGACATATGGTGGGTGGTCATGCACCTGAATTAGAAAATGAGCATCTTTATCGTTTTGAATTCCCAGAAAGACCAGGTGCTTTGCTGAGATTTCTTAAAGGTATGGGACAGAACTGGAACATCAGTTTATTTCATTATCGTAATCATGGTGCGGCATTTGGACGTGTACTGGCGGGAATACAAGTACCTGACGATGATTTGGATAACTTTCATAAGTATCTGGATGATCTGGGATACAATTATTGGGATGAGACGAATAATCCTGCTTATAGAGAGTTTTTGATATAATTCACATAAATGTAGGAAATATCTTGCATTCAAATTTAATTGTAGGCAATATACCCACTAGTAGTAGGTGAATACCCTGAATGGTGTCTATTTAGGGATAGTTTCTATCCATACTAATAATAAATATCGTAACTACTCAGCGTATTCATCTTTTGCTCGATTTCTGCGTTATTTTCGTACTCTACCCACAAGGGGCACTTGGAAATGGTCACATATACTTATATGCTCACATTCTCCGTGCGAAAATGCCTTGAACTCGGGCAAAATCTAAACACGCTGAGTAGTTACTAAATATCTTTGTTTTAATTTTTTTTTGTGGGTTTTTTTATGAGTGCATACAGTTCTAATGCTTCTTTGGGTTTGTGTCGTCTTGGCAGTAAACGCCTGGCTCGTAAACCGTTATTACGCAAACCCCTGTTACGCAAAAGAACAGGTGATCCGGTTGTTGTTCTAACTTATTTTGTTTTAGCAGGTGTGCTGATCACAGGGTTAACTTCGTTTGGTTTATAGGTTAGCCATACTAAAACACTATTGCTAAAAATAGCTGAAGCGTCTTTCTGTGACGATAGCATCCAGAGTAATATCCCAGGCATATGACTTGAGTTTCTGGACGTTTTGCAGTTCGTGTGCAATGCCAATAAATTTGGGTTTTAAAGGTCGGTTCTTAGCAGACTTTAAATGCGCTAAAGCCCGATCATAAAATCCTCCTCCCATTCCTATGCGATTCCCAAGCTCATCAAAGCCTACCAGCGGGGCCAGTATCAGATCGATCTGTTTAGCTGTTTTTAATTGTTTTTTCTGGAATACAGGTTCAAGAATACCAAAGCAATTTTTCTTCATGCGAGTGTGCTCTCCATAGGGAGCAAAAGCCATAGTTGCCTGTTGTCGGGATAAAATGACCGGTAAATAACATTTTTTTGTGCTGGACTGTAATTTGTTTACCAATGTGGATAGGTCAACTTCACCATCAGCTGGTAAATACAGTGCAATGTATTTGGCCTGTTGATAAATTTTTGAATGAATTATGCGCTGGGATATACGCTTTGCATGTTGATGCTGCTCTCTTGCTGAAAGGAGGCAACGCTGTTGGCGTAAATTTTTTCGAAGTGATTGCGTGTCAATAACTTGAGTATTAATAAGAAGTCACCGGAAATTAAGAGTGAAAGACAGTCTGGGCCGTCGTCAACTTTCGCTCTTGAACCTATCGGTTCAAGTGGGGATATGACTGATAAATAAGGCTTTCTGTTCTCTTTAGCTGCAATAAAAATTGCAGCTAAAGGACAGGCATGCACACAGTACCAGGCGCGCATCCCCGGGGTAAAAGATTACGGCTCAAGAAGTACCCAGTTCACTAACCTGCTCAGAGAGAACTTTCACATAGCGGTATTATAACATCTTAAACTTGCAGGGCAAAATAAGTTGCCTGGTTTGTATGTTTATAAGTCGAACTGCTTTTAATATACAAACTAATTAAAGCTCCATCTGTTTACTTTCATTCACAGCGCCGTCAATTTTTTCTCTTAATTGGCGCAGGTGTTGTTTGAGTTGATTATCATGACTGGTCTGCTGCTGTTGCTGCAATAAGTCATGGGCAAGGTTGAGTGCAGCCATAACAGCAATGCGGTCACTTCCGATGACTTTACCTGAAGTGCGAATTTCATGCATTTTATTGTTCAACAGAGCGGCCGAATCTTCCAGGCTTTCTTTATGATTAGCGGCACAGGCAATGCGATAGTCTTTTTCAAGAATTTTAACGGTAACGGGTACAGTTTCTTCTTTCATCCGTTACTCTCCATAGCTTTTAGGCGGTTAATAATGGCTTCCACACGGGTTCGTGCTGTTTCGGTTTTTTCCATGAGTCTGGAACGTTCAACCTGCAGGAATTCTTGCTGTGAGCGTAGTTGGACATTTTCTTCTTTAAGTTGGCTGATGGTTCCAAGTAAAATATCCACACTTTCGTCCAGACGTTTTAATTCGATATCAGTCTCTGTGGCAATTGCATTTTCGACCATATTTTCTACCCTGTTTTTATCCTGCTTCTTTAAGCCTGATTCTGACCCTAAGGTTTAACTCTTGTTATATTAAGAGTCATTGTCGCATTGGTCAATGCTAAAGTAACAATCTATAAGGGAAATATTGATTAACTGGGTTATAATTCCAATAATGGAGAATAAATCACGTTTAAGGATAGATTCTAGCCTTAATGAGACTTAAAAATTGATTAGTTTTGGCTAATAATGACTATTAAGAAGGTTATATGTCATCAAAAGTAGGTATTGAGCAAATAAGAGCTGATTTGGATAAATTAGACAGTGAATTATCCCCCTCAGAAGTACATGGTACCCTGTGTGGGGTTCTATGTGGTAATAGTGAGCTGAATATACATGACTGGTTAGCGCTCACTTTTCTGGGTGATAATTCTGCAGCATCCAATGTGGTGAATTCACGTGGTTTATTACTTGAAGCCATTGCCGAATCATTTAAAGATTTCTTTTTAGAGACAGTTAAGGCACTTTCTGATAATAACCTCAATTTTTATCCCCTTTTACCTGAGGATGCCAGTGAAAGCATTCGATTAAAAGCGATTGCGGAATGGGCTCAGGGCTTTTTAATGGGATTGAGCCTGGCTGGTATAAAAAAATTCTCTGATTATCCTGCAGAAGTTACTGAATTTGTTGAAGCTATGGCTTCAATTGCCACGGTTGAAGATTATGAGTTGGCCGGGGATGACAGCGATGAACAAGCCATTGTTGAATTTATTGAATTTATTCGTATCGGTGTGTTATTAGTGAATGAAGAAATCAATCCAGTTCGTCGATCTGTTGATCTATCGGATAGTGATATAACGATGCATTAATTATACTAAGTTTGAGTCAAAATAAAAATGATAGAAACCAAAGAATTTGCAAAACGCAGAAAACATTTAATGCAGGATATGGGCAGTAACAGCATTGCCATCTTGCCTACTGCAGGGGAGCAGGTAAGAAATCGGGATGTTAATTATGCATTCAGACCAGATAGTGACTTTTTGTATTTAACCGGTTTTTGGGAGCCGGAATCTGTCCTGGTCTTAATTCCAGGGCGAGAGCATGGCGAATATGTTCTTTTTTGTCGTGAAAAAAATGAGACACAGGAAGTCTGGCATGGTCGTCGTGCTGGCCAGGAAGGAGTCTTAGCCAGTTATGGGGCAGATGATTCCTTTCCTATCACTGATATTGATGAAATACTACCTGGTTTGATGGAGAACAAAACCCGAGTATTTTACACTATGGGTATCCATGCTGATTTTGATCAGCGTCTAATGGGCTGGGTGAATCAATTAAAACAAAAAGTACGCATGGGAGTGAATGCACCGGGTGAGTTTGTAGCCCTGGATCATCTCTTACATGAAATGCGACTGTTTAAATCCTCCATTGAAATTAAAATGATGAAAAAAGCTGCCGGTATCTCCTGTAAAGCACATGAACGTTTAATGAAAACCTGTCAGCCGGGCTTGCTTGAATATCAGCTGGAAGCAGAATTTGTGCATCAGTGCCTGTTTAATGGTTGTCGTGATCTGGCCTACCCATCCATTGTCGGTGGTGGTGAAAATGGTTGTATTCTACATTACACTGAGAATAATGCCCCTTTGAAATCCGGTGATCTGGTTTTAGTCGATGCCGGAGGTGAATATCAGGGCTATGCCTCTGATATCACCCGAACCTACCCAGTCAATGGACGTTTTTCACCGGAGCAAAAAGCACTATATGAACTGGTACTGGAAGCACAGAAAGCAGCAATTGAAATGGTTTATCCTGGCAGTCATTGGAATGCCCCTCATGAAGTGGCTGTTAAAGTGATCACCAGGGGACTTGTTCGTCTTGGTTTGTTAAAAGGACGAGTTGATAAATTAATTAAAGATGAAGCCTATAAAGTTTTTTATATGCATCGAACTGGACACTGGCTGGGGCTGGATGTCCATGATGTGGGTGATTATAAAATTGATAATGAGTGGCGCATGCTGGAACCAGGCATGGTTTTGACCATTGAACCGGGAATTTATACCGGAGATAATCGGAAGATAGCGAAGAAATGGCGAAATATTGGTATTCGGATCGAGGATGATGTGCGTGTTACCCGAACCGGGTATGAAGTACTCACCGCCGGGGCGCTTAAAAGTGTGGTTGAAATTGAAGCACTTATGTCTGTGTCAAGAAACAATAAAGTGCTTCCTGGAGCAAAAAGCACGGTAAAGAAATCATCGCTTAAGAAACAATCTGTTAAAAAAAATGTGACAAAAAAGAAAGCGGTTAGGAAAAAAGCAGTGAGAAAAAAAGCCATCAGGAAAACAGTGCGCAAGAAACGCTGAAGCCGCGAGGATGAGTGTCTTGCCAGTGCTTCCAGTGTATGCAGATACTATATTATCTGCTGGCAGTGCGCCTGAATGAGATGAATCTAAAAAACACTTAATAAAATGATGAGTGGGAACGAAACAGAATGACCAAACAATCAACTGAGCATTTTGATATTGTCATTGTCGGCGGTGGTATGTCGGGTGCAACTATGGCTCTGGCACTGGCGCCATTAGACTTAAAAATTGCAGTGCTTGAAGCACACCCATATCAGCAAGAGCAAAGTCAGCCCAGTTTTGATGACCGCTGTCTGGCACTGGCCTGGAGCTCAAGGCAAATTTACCACTCAATGGGGCTCTGGGACAAACTGATCCAGCGAGATGGGGACGGTTTTGAGGCGATAAAACAGATTCATATTTCTGATCGCGGACATATGGGAGTGACTCGACTCGATCACCAGAAGGAAGGCGTGCCTGCTCTGGGTTATGTAGTTGAAAGTCGTGTTGTGGGTGAAATGCTAGTTGCACAAATGAAACAAAAAGATAATATACATCTTTTTTGCCCAGCCACCATTGAGCATCTCAAAACCTCTCCGGACGAAGTAATTATCGGCTTGCAAACTGGCGATAAAAAAGTCACTAAAACACTCTCTAAAACACTCTCTAAAACAATCAGTGCTCGTCTGCTGATCATTGCCGATGGTGTTAATTCTAAAACCCGTGAAGCTTTGGGTGTCCAGATCAATCAGCAAGCCTATGCGCAGACGGCAATTATTGCCAATATTGAAACAGAACTACCCCATAATAACGTTGCTTATGAACGCTTTACCGATTCCGGGCCGTTAGCGGTATTACCCCTGACCCGTCATCGCAGTTCTCTGGTCTGGACCGTCAAGGATGAACAACTTGAAGGGATCATGGCATTGAATGATGCAGATTTTATACAGGCGCTGCAGCAGCGTTTTGGTTTTCGCCTGGGGCAGATTAATAAAGTCGGTCGGAGAGCAAGTTACCCATTGGTACTGATGACCATTGATAATGAGACTCTGGCGTATCAGGATCGAGTGGCCTTAATTGGCAATGCCGCCCATGGTGTACATCCGGTTGCCGGGCAGGGTTTTAATCTGGGACTGCGTGATATATCTGCACTGGCTGAATTAATCACCACTGAAATTCAAACCAGTCAATCCGGTGATCCTGGAAACAGAAAATTACTTAGCAGCTATTGGCAGTGGCGTCAGCCTGATATCAGGCAAGTGACTCGAATTACACATAGTTTGATTAAACTCTTTTCAAATCAATCTCTCTCTCTGGCTGTTTTGAGAAACTCCGGGCTATTGATGACTGATATTCTCCCCCCTCTGAAACATGCTATTGCTCATGAAGCAATGGGCTGTGGTATGCTACAGGGAAAAATGAGCAAAATGGCTGTTGGGAAATCGCTGTTGTAAGGATCTGCTATGATGTTGACCCCTGCTGAATATTAATAAGACAAAAAAATGACCAAAATAAAGAAACAACAAAAAGAACAATCCTACGATATTATTATTGTCGGCGGAGGTATGGTCGGAGCGACTTTGGCTTGTGCCCTGGGAAATAGTTCACTTAAGATTGCAGTAGTTGAGGCTTATCAAAGCAATTTTGATTGGCAAGAGGGTTCTCATGATATTCGAGTCAGTGCCATTACGCACGCCAGTCAGCATATTTTTGAAAATCTCGGAATTTGGGAAAATATGCAGCATGATGGTGTTGCCGCCTATGATAAAATGCATGTCTGGGATGCAACAGGACAGGGGCAGATTCATTTTGACAGCACCGAGGTGGGTCAGGCTGATTTAGGGCATATTATTGAAAACAGGGTGATTCAAAAAGCAATGCAGATGCGCTTGTCTGACTTTGATAATATTGATTTGCTTATGCCGGTGCAATTACAGTCAATGCAGTTGAATGAACAGGGTGTTGAACTGACTGCAAGCGATGGCCTGAAACTCAAAACTCAATTAATTATTGGTGCAGATGGTGCGAATTCCTGGGTTAGAAAACAGGCGGGTATTACTCTGAGCAGTTGGGCTTATCATCAGAATGCTGTGGTTTGTAATGTTACAACTTCCGAATCTCATCAAAATGCCTGCTGGCAACAGTTTATGCCTGATGGCCCGTTGGCTTTTCTGCCACTTGCGGGTGGGCAAAGTTCCATAGTCTGGTCTACCACTGAAGAAAAAGCACAGTGTTTGCTTAATATGAATGAGCATGATTTTAGTCAGGAATTACAGGTCACTTTTGGTAGTTCTCTGGGACGAATTCAATTGAGTTCAGAGCGGGGCAGTTTTCCATTACGCCTACGACATGCGAATCAATATGTTCAGGAGCATCTGGCATTGGTTGGTGACGCCGCTCATACCGTGCATCCGCTTGCAGGGCAGGGGGTTAATCTTGGCTTGTTAGATGCGGCGGTGCTGGCAGAAGAACTCTTACTTGCAATAGACAAAAAGCGAAATGTTGGTGCTATGTCTGTATTACGACGCTATGAAAGGCGGCGCAAAGGTGACAATATCGCCATGTTGGCGGCAATGGATGGCTTTAAGCGATTATTCAGTAATGATATCACTCCACTCAAGTTATTACGCAATTCAGGACTTAATATTGCGGATAAATTCAATCCATTAAAAAACTTAATGATCAAACGTGCCATGGGACTATTCGGCATGGGGTTCAGCGAAAAATTACCATCTTTAGCACGGCCTGTATTTAAGTCATAGTCACTATAATAAATATCAGTAAATTAAGGAAAACTGTAGAAAAACAATTTTGACTCTGGCCCTGATATAGTATTTTCTGATCACGGATCCTTTTTTAAAGCAACAATATGAGTCATACCCAGAGTGATCCCCAGCAAGCTGTTAATTGGGTGATCATGATGGCTGGGGGTGATGCAAAGTATCTTGCTGCTTTCACTGACTTTTAAGGTATATAAAAATTCTGCACCACGAAAAACCTTATCCGTGATTTCTAATTGATATTCACTCGTATCATCATGGATAATATCATCGGGACGTACTAGAACATCAACAAGGCAGCCGATCCGGCAGCCATCCGGCATTTTTCCATGGATATTGCCCAACTCGGTTTTTATTATTTGATCACCAATCACCTCTCCAGGGATCATAACTCCCTGGCCAATAAAATTAGCTGCATATTGAGAGGATGGTCTATGGTATAAATTATAGGGTGTGTCCCACTGGAGCATCTTGCCCTGATGTAATAAACCCACTTTATCAGCCATGGCAAATGCTTCATGCTGATCATGGGTGACTAAAATAGCAGTAATACCTTCATGTTTGATAATTTTACCGACTTCCGCAGCCAATTGTTCTCTCAGTTCAATGTCCAGACTTGAGAAGGGCTCATCCAATAGCAACAGGTCGGGTTTCGGGGCCAGAGCGCGGGCCAGAGCAACACGCTGCTGTTGTCCTCCAGAGAGTTGATGAGGGTATTTTTCGCCAATATCAGTCAGATCTATCATCTCAAGTAATTCATTGACCCGTTGCTTTACTGCTGTTTTTTTAAGCTTAATCAGGCCAAAAGCAATATTTTTTCTAACGCTGAGGTGGGGGAATAAGGCAAAATCCTGAAACACCATACCGATATTCCGCTGCTCCGGGGGGGTATTAATAGTGTTGCTATTCACTATTTTATTACGGATTTGAATTTTTCCCTGATCGGGTTTTTCAAAGCCTGCAATACTGCGTAACAGGGTGGTTTTACCACAGCCGCTAGAACCCAGGAGACAGCCTATTTCCCCTTCATCTAAATAGAGATCAATATTTTGTATCACTGTATGGGAGCCATAACTGAGTGATATGTTGTTAAGTTGCAGGAGCGTATTAATCATTTTTTTCTGGCTCTTTATTGGCTGGGGGCCTTTCTCCAGCTGAAGGTTCTTTACAAGCTGAAGGCTCTTTACAAGCTGAAGGCTCTTTACAAGCTGAAGACTCTTTATGAGCTGAAGGCTCTCCACTGGCTGAGGGCTCTCTACTAGCTGAGGGCTCTCTACTAGCTGAAGGCTCCCCACAAGCTGAAGGCTCAAACTGATTTTTAGTAATGGCCAGGCTGAGCAGGATAACCGGGATAATACCGGTCAGAACGATCATTATGGCAGCACTGGAGGCATCGGCAAGGCGTTCATCTGCTGCCAGCTCATAGGCCCGGACTGCCAGAGTATTGAAGTTAAACGGGCGCAATAGCAAAGTGGCTGGCAGTTCTTTTAAAATGTCGACAAAGACTAATAGAATGGCTGTGAGCAGAGTGGTTCTCATCAGCGGGATATGTATTTTTTGCAGCACCTGGAAGGGCTTATAACCCATTGAACGAGCAGCATCGTCCATGGAGGGTTTAATTTTTCCTAATGAGGACTCAACTGAACCGACTGAAACCGCCAGAAAGCGTACCAGATAAGAAAATACCAGAGCAAATAGAGTCCCTGAGAGAATAAGGCCGGTTGAAAAATCAAATTGATTTCGTGCCCAGTCATCAACCGTATTATCCAGCCATGCAAAGGGGATCACCACTCCAATGGCAATGACTGTTCCCGGGATTGCATAACCCATAGAAGCAATGCGCACCATCAGGCGGATAAAGCGTGTATTGTTTAATCGTTGTCCATAGCCCATAAACAGAGCCAGTGCCAATGCCAGCAAAGAAGTGATAAGAGCCAGAGCCAGGCTGTTTAGCACTAATGCATAAAAGTCACTATTGATCATTTCATCGGCAGTTTCTATGGTCCAGCTCAGTAATTGCGCAAATGGCAGACCGAATCCCAGCACTAATGGAATTAAACAGGCGATAAAAGCAATCCAGCCCTGTTTAAAAGATAATTTAATTCGTCGGGCATGGGCCTGGCGGCCAATCTGCTGATGATAACGTGCCTGGCGACGTGAAAAACGCTCCATCAGGATCAGGAAAAAAACAAATAATAAAAGCATGGATGCCAGTTGTGCAGCGGCAGTAGCATCACCCAGTCCAAACCAGGTGCGAAATATTCCTGTAGTAAACGTAGGCACACCAAAATATTCAACAGTACCAAAATCGGCTAAAGTTTCCATGAGTGCCAGAGAAAGGCCGGTAATGATTGCCGGCCGTGCCATAGGCAGAGCAATAGAGAAAAAACTTTTCCAGGGGCCCATGCCCAGAGTTCGACTGGCTTCAAGAGTGACACTGGACTGTTCTAAAAAAGCAGCCCGCGTGAGTAAATAAACATAGGGGTATAACACCAGTGATAACATCATCATGGCGCCACCAATTGAACGTATTTCCGGGAACCAGTAATCTCTGGGGCCCCAGCCGAAAAATTCTCTAAGGAGAGTCTGTAGCGGCCCGGAAAAATCCAGCATACCGGTGTAGGTGTAAGCAATGATGTAGGCAGGCACCGCTAATGGTAATAATAGTGCCCATTGAAAAAATTTTCGACCGGGAAACTCACAGATGCTGGTGAGCCATGCGGTGGTAATGCCAATGCTCAGGGTGCCGAAGCTGACTCCGATCATGAGCAGGAGAGAATTGCTGATATAATCGGCAAGCACGGTGTCAACCAGATGTTGCCAGACATCATTTTGACCCTCAAAGACAAAGCTGAACACAGTAATAACAGGCACAGCAAAAAGAAGGGCGATTAAAATCACCCCCAGCTGCCAACGATTAAAATGATTTTTTAAAAAAGTAGTCAAATTATTGTGGTTACATGCAAGCTTTTATGTTTATCGGTTTTTATGTAGAACACTAAAAGCGATTATTACACAGTCTAGCTTACTACTTATAAATATAAAAATGTACTTACTTCCAACCTGCACGATCCATGATCTTTACTGCTTCAGCATTATTGACACCCAACTGATTTAAATTAATGGTGTCGGCTTTGAAATCGCCCCATGTCTTAAGTAAGTCAGTCGCTGCAACATCTTTGCGAACCGGGTATTCAAAGTTGGCACTAGCATACCATTGCTGAGCTTTTTTAGTGGCTAAAAACTCAATTAATTTTTGGGCATTTTTACGGTTTGTTGTATATTTAGTGACTCCGGCTCCACTGACATTGACGTGGGTTCCCCGTGTTTTTTGGTTAGGCCAGAAAATAGTAACCGCCTCTGCTGCTTTTTTCTGATCAATTTTTTTACCGCTTATCATTTGGCCGTAATAATAGGTGTTAGCAATGGCAATATCGCATTGACCCGAGGCTGCTCCTTTGATTTGATCACGATCGCCGCCCTTTGGTTTACGAGCAAAATTATTTACGAAGTCATTAGTCCATTGCTGGGTTTTCTCAGCACCATCAGCAGCAAGCATTGAAGCGACTAAAGACTGATTATAAATATTATTTGATGAACGAATACATATGCGTCCTTTAAATTTAGCATCAGCCAGAGCTTCGTAAGTGGAGAGTTCCTTGGGATCAATTACTCCTTTGACATAGAAAATGGGTCTGGCACGCATGGATAAGCCATACCAATAACCTTCTGGATCACGTAAATTTTCTGGAATAGCGCTATTAAGCACATCAGATTGAATTATCTGCAGGACACCTGCGGTTTTTGCCCGGTATAAACGACCGGCATCGGTGGTAATGAAAACATCAGCATGAGTATTTTTACCTTCAGATTTTATTCTTTGTAACAATGCATCAGCCTTGCCGGTGATTAGGTTCACTTCAATGCCCGTCTCTTTGGTGAAGGTTTCTAGAATGGGTTTAATCAATGCTTCTTTTCTGGCGGAGTATAGATTTACTTCTTCACTGGCAAATAAAGGCTGTGTAAAGGTCGACAATAATAGTGTTCCTGCAAGGATTGAGCTGAGTTGCGGGACTTTGAATGATATAAGTTTATGGATTAAATTTCTTTTGGAAGACATCTTTTGAACCTTCAGATTATGGCTGCCAGGATCAGGCCCTGAGCATTATGAAAAATGGCATAGTATAAATTAGTATTGTGTCAGAATTGAGTTGTCTGATTATGGACTAGATTTTACAGAAACATAAGTGTGATTGCAAATGATAATATTTATCATTTGCATTTTATCCTGGTTTGCTTGCTGTTACATTCATTGGGTCGGGGGAAGTCAGGCCTCGATGCTATTGCAATGCTTTTCTTTTATGGAATTGATATAGTCATTATATGAATTAATGACACCAACTAAGCGATCACCGATGTCTGGTGACATCTGAGTCTGTCCAATTAATATATCTTCTAAAAACTCAATGACCGTGGTTGAATACTGCTCTAAGCGATCTGCCTGCATCATTTCAGATAATATTTTAATAAAATGAACCGATAATTTAAATTGAAGAATATTTTCCCGTTCTTCTGAAGTGTGATCAAAGTGAGTGACAAAGCGAGTTATATTTACCATGATCTCATCAAATTCCTGAATAAAAATATCGATTTTTCCATTGTTATTGAGGTAAGTAAAATCATGCGCCAGCATTTCTGCAGCTAAGTTTTCAGTTTGTGTGATATCAAAAAACGCATTGATTTTTGAGTCACGGGTTGTTTCATTGACAAATCGTATTTCCTCAATTGAGTCAAGCAAACACGTTCTAGTTGATTTATTATTTTGTGGCTGGCTTAAAGTTGCTGCTTTTACTTTAGGTTTATTTTTCTCCATGAGATTGTTCTTTTGAGTATAAATCTCATTTCCAAATGCAGCTTCTAATACATTTTTTCCTTTTCGGCCTGGCTTTGCATTATTATCTTTTGTGTTGACTGGAGTAATAAATTTACTGATATTAACGGGAGCTGTGATGTTGTCAGAGACATCATGGCTTATTATTTCATCATCGTCTTGTTCTGCCAGCCAGAACGAGTCATTGTTTTGAGTAATTTTTTTAGCCAGTTGAACTTCATTTGCTTCTGAATCTGATGCCTCTGAAACTATATTTTTGTTACAGGGAGGTAAGCTGCCAATTTCACTCAGGTCAATTTTCTGCCAGCGGTATAACCAGACGAGAGAGGCAAGAAGAGATAGTCCGACTATAATGGATATCACTGCAAATGGGGCTGCTAATCTGGATGAGTGTTGGCCTGGTATTGAAAATACAAGCTGCTGTTTAATCGTCAGGACTATTTTTGAAATATTTTGTAATGCTTTCTGATAGATGCTTTGAAGTTCGGACTGAGCTACTAAGTTGAGGGCTTGAGTTTTATTAGCTGGCTGCTGTTCGAGCTGAATTTTATGAGTGGTTGCTTTTACGGACTCTTTTACAAAGGTATTTTCAACTAAAATTTGTTGTTCTTCAAAAATGTCTGAAGGCTGAGATGTTTTAATCGTACTCTTCTGGATAGCTGGCAGAGTATCTGTATTAATGCTAAGAGCTTTTTTTTCTATGTATGTTTCTACCGGTGTGTTATTGATAACCGCATCTGTTCCGGCTTCTGTTGTTTTCCATACTTCCCAATGCTGTAAAAAAAGACTGAAGGCATCCGCTTTAGAGCGTTTTAATATCTGTTCCTGAGCAGGAACTATCAGGACAGCACCAATGAGAAGACCATTAATATTCTGCTCTCTAAAGGCTTTTTGGTTGTTTTCAAAAAGAGCAACTGCAATCTGAGGTGTCGTAATTTCTGAATTGGATTTTATACGTAACTGTTCTGAAATATCCCATAGTCCTTCATTGCTTCTAATGGGGCCGTAAGTATTCAGGTCAGTAATAAGAGGTGCTTTAGATAATAGCGGCTGTGTTTGTTGGGTATCCAGTGCCGTTGCCGCAGAGGGCAATATCAATAAAAGCAAGAGTAGAAAAAATATCAAAGTACTTGCCGGCTTGGTTTGTTTATTGTTATCCCTAAGTTTCATAGCTAATTATATTCTTCCTGTGAATCTATGCTTGAAAATGACTTCGCCTGATTTAATAAAAAGAGCTTAGAGCGTCATTTTAATTTAATCTATTTTAATAAACGTGATCCTGTATAATCATGTATTAATAGAGCAACTCTTATGCCACAATTCTTTTGTATGTCTTTTCAGGGAGTTAGTGTACTTTTTTTGCTTAGGTTGATTGCAGGTGTAAAAAATCATGACACTTAAATATCACTTCAGTGTCCTATTCGATTTTGCTGTAAAAAAAATTGACAATTTATGGCTGTCCGCGAAAATTCAGCCCAAGAAAGCCCTGCGGAAATGTAAAGAACTGCTCAGCTAAGCTGAATTGTTAAATTGGGATATATTAAAATTGGATAAAATCAGTTGCCTGACTTTTGAATAAGCGGTATTATTAGCATTCAACGCACATCTGCATGGGAGAGAATGATTCCAGGAGCCTGATTAAAATAGCTTCTTGCTTGAATCATCACCGAAGGCGCAACTCACCCGGAAACGCTCAGGTTTCAGAACTATGTGGATTTCAATGCTTTGGATTGTCTGATTTAGAGACAATTTACAAGCTTCGTTGACTCTGGAGAGTGATTAATAATCCACCGAAGGGGCTCAAGCTCTCAGGTAATTGGACAGAGGGGTGCTTTATTTCATAATTAGCACAGGCTGCATAAATATGTTTAGCCGCTCAAGTCATGAGTTAGTTAATTGTGCAGCACATTCCTTTACAGAAGCCGGGTTATGAGTACAGAGTCAAACACATCACAGCAGCAGAGCAAAATTAATCCTGACAGGAAAACACCTGCGCAGCGGATCATTCCTGTTTTTGATCATTCAGATAAACCCAATGGCAGTCGTATGCCGACATTTATTCGTCAGGCTTTAACGGATAAAACCCATTTTGCTTCCACAGCAGCCAGTGTTCGTGATAATAAGCTAGTGACTGTCTGTGAAGAAGCCCATTGTCCCAACCAAAGTGAGTGCTGGAATCGTGGCACAGCAACATTTATGTTACTGGGTGATACCTGCACCCGCGCCTGTGGTTTTTGTGCTGTAAAAACTGGGCAGCCGGAAGCTGTGGATCAATCAGAGCCGGTTCGAATTGCTCAAGCCGTTGCCGAAATGGCACTGGATTTTGTGGTGCTGACCTCTGTTAACCGGGATGAACTGCCTGACGGCGGTGCGGGTATTTTTGCGGATACGTTTATTGAGTTAAGAAAAATGAATTCAGCCATTGGTATTGAATTTTTAACTCCGGATTTTAGAAATTGTCAGGAAAAAGCCGTTGATCTGGTAACCCAGGCACTGGCAACAGCCCCCAGCTCTGATAGAGAAGTCATTCTGATCTGGGGACATAATATTGAAACAGTGCCTTCACTATATAAAGAAGTTCGCAAGGGCAGTAAATATGAACGTTCATTGGCCATGCTTCGACTTGCCGGGAAAGTGAGCGGGGTTAAAACTAAATCCTCCATTATTCTTGGGCTCGGTGAAACTGAAAATGAAGTCTATCAGGTTATGCGGGATCTGCGGGCCAACCAGGTGGATCGCATTGCTTTGGGGCAATATTTAAGGCCCACCCGATATCATCTTCCGGTTAAGCAATATCTCTCTCTGGAACAATTCTCTGCTTATGAAACCATGGCTAAAGAACTTGGTTTCAGCTGGGTAAAGTCTGGTCCAATGGTTCGCTCGTCTTATCATGCTGAAGATTGATTGCGAACTCTTTTCTCAATTATAAATTACTTACTTAACCTTACATATAAGAGCTATAAATAACAAAGGCAGACAATATGACCCTGAAAGAAACTCCCATCATTAAAGCCCATCAGGAAATGGGAGCTAAGCTAGTTGATTTTGGCGGTTGGAATATGCCGATTCACTATGGTTCACAACTTGATGAACACCATCAGGTCAGAAACGATGGAGGCATGTTTGATGTCTGTCACATGACTATTGTGGATCTGCGTGGCTGCGAAGTGAATGAATATTTGGCGAAACTGCTGGCAAATGATGTGGCTAAAATTGCTGGTAAGTCGGGTAAGGCCCTCTATAGCTGCATGTTGAATCATGAAGGTGGTGTTATCGATGATTTGATTATTTATTCGATGGATGATGCCTGGGTGAGAGTGATTGTAAACTCCTCCACCCGGGAAAAAGATCTGGCCTGGATGCGAAGTCAGATTGGCAATATGGCTGTGGATCTTAATGAGCGTGATGATCTGGCTATGATTGCTGTGCAGGGGCCTAATGCCCGGGAGTTAGCGGTTAAAGCGCTGGGCGATGATATTGAAGGGGCACAGATTTTAAAACCCTTTAATGCCCTGCTAATAAATGCCGGCTCTGATAAGGAAATGTTTGTCGCCCGCACTGGTTATACGGGTGAGGATGGGTTTGAAATTGTCTGCGCAAATGATCAGGCTGAGCAAATGTGGAGACAACTGGCAAAAGCAGGTATTAAGCCTTGTGGCCTAGGTGCCAGAGATACTTTAAGGCTTGAGGCGGGCATGAATCTTTATGGCAATGATATGGATGAAACACAATCCCCGTTGGAAAGTGGTTTAAGCTGGACGGTTGATTTTAGCAATGAAAAACGTCAGTTTATCGGCCGCTCTGCACTGGAAAAGCAAAAAGAGCAGGGCTTGAACTATAAATTTGTGGGTTTGATCCTAAAAGGTAAAGGTGTACTGCGGGCTCATCAGCAAGTTTTGATTGAAAATAATGCATTGACCGGGGAGCTGACCAGTGGTACTTTTTCTCCTACAATGCAACAGGCTATTGGCTTTGCCAGAGTACCGTCAGATGCTGCTGATACCTGTCTGGTGGTTATACGAAAAAAACAACTCGAAGCAAAAATTGTTAAATTACCATTTGTTCGTCATGGTAAGGTTCTGGTTGATTAGTTTGAATTTAATTAATTATAGGTTTAAAGAAATAAGGTAAAAAAAATGACTGATATCCCTCAAGATTTAAAATATACAAAATCCCATGAATGGGTTCGTGTTGAAGATGATGGTTCTATAACTATCGGAATTACTGATCATGCTCAAGGTTTATTAGGCGACATGGTATTTGTTGAACTTCCTGATATTGGTGATGAGTATGAAGCTGAGCAGGATTGTGCCGTAATTGAATCAGTGAAAGCGGCATCAGATATCTATTGTCCGATTGAAGGTGAAGTTATTGCTATTAATGAAGAACTCGAAGATGCACCGGAACAGATTAACGTCAATGCCTACCATGAAGGCTGGCTGTTTCGTATACAACCCTTAAAAGAAAATGACTTTGATGCTTTAATGAGCCCAGAAGATTATGCCGAGCTGGTTGAGTCTGAATCACACTAGTCGAAAAAACATTGAGATAAAATAATGCCCTATATTCCCCATACACCTGATGAAGTAAAACACATGCTTAGTGTCATTGGTGTAAATTCCATTGATGAGTTGTTTGATGAAATTCCACAGGAATTGCGTTCACATTTAGCGAACAATAGCCTGAATACAATCCCTGTTGGACAATCTGAGATGGCAGTGCAACGTCTTCTTACTGAAAGAGCAATGCAGGATGGTACACCAATGTGCTTCGCCGGTGGCGGGGCTTATGAGCATCATATTCCTGCTGCAGTATGGGAAATAACTACTCGAGGTGAATTCTATTCGTCTTATACTCCCTATCAGGCGGAAGCCAGTCAGGGGACATTACAGGTCGTCTATGAATTTCAAAGTATGATTGCCGGCATGACGGGAATGGATGTCTCTAATGCCTCATTATATGATGGTGCATCCGGCTTGGCAGAAGCTGTTTTAATGTCTGTTCGTGCCAATCGCAAAGCCAAATCAAAACGTATTCTGATGCCGAAAAATGTTTCACCAGTCTATCGTCAGGTGGTTGAGACAATTGTAAAAAATCAGGGCATTACTCTGGAATTAATTGATTTTGATAGTACCAGTGGCACTATTAATTCTGATCAACTGAAGGAGCAAGCAGGATCTTTTGCTGCTTTAATCATTCCACAGCCTAATTATTTTGGTCATTTTGAAGCGGTTCATGAGTTAACAGATTGGGCACATGAACAGGGTGGCCTGGTCATTGCTCTGGTGAATCCTATTGCCCTTGCGTTGCTGGAAGCTCCGGGGAACTGGGGTGAAACTGGTGCTGATATCACCGTAGGAGAAGGCCAGCCGCTGGGGATCCCCCTGTCTTCAGGAGGTGCCTATATTGGTTTTATTGGCTGTAAACAAAAGCTGGTGCGGCAACTGCCCGGACGCATTGTCGGGCGTACCATTGACCTGGATGGTAAAACCGGCTTTACCCTGACTTTACAGGCTCGTGAGCAGCATATTCGTCGTTCTAAGGCGACCTCAAATATTTGTACAAATCAGGGGTTGATGGCGACAGCAGCAACCTTATATATGTCCTTCCTTGGTGCGGATGGTCTGCAAAAAGTGGCGGCATCCTGTGTTGCCAATACACAAAAATTAATCTCTGGCCTTGAAGATGTGGCAGGTGTTGAATTTCCTTTTGGAAAAAAAGTCTTTCATGAATTTGTTATCTCACTTGATGTGAATATTGATGCTGTGCTGGAAGCTCTGGCAGAAGAAGATATTGTTGGCGGCATTAATGTTTCAGCTGACTCCGGTAAAAATTTATTACTGATTTGTGTTACTGAAACAAAAACAGAAGATGAACTGACATTCTTTGCTGATACCCTGAGTCGAGTTCTTTCCCATCTCAGAAATATAGAACTGACCACTGATGGGGGAGCACAGTCATGAGTAAACGAATTATTGAACAAAAAGCTGAAAACCTCATCTTTGAATTGTCAGATAATAATCGCTTAAGCTCTTCTCTGGCACCTGATATTGATGTCAGTGCAGTCTGCCAAAATCTGCCTGAATCTGTATTGAGAAAACAAAAAATAGAACTGCCTCAGGTCGCTGAGCTGCAAGTTGTTCGCCACTATACTCGCCTGTCACAAAAGAACTTTTCAATTGATACCCATTTTTATCCATTAGGTTCCTGTACGATGAAGTACAATCCCCGAGCCTGCAATACACTGGCGCAACTTCCGGGTCTTGCCGGGCGTCATCCAATGGCGCATGCCTCAATGAGCCAGGGGGTTATGTCCTGCATGTTTGATTTGCAGAATATGCTGGTGGAAGCAACAGGTATGAAGCAGGTCTCTCTAACCCCAATGGCTGGTGCTCAGGGTGAATTTGCCGGTGTGGCGATGATACGTGCCTACCATGATAATAATAATGATACCCAGCGCTGTGAAATTATTGTACCCGATGCGGCTCATGGCACAAATCCAGCAACAGCTGTCATGTGTGGTTACAAGGTCAAAGAAATCCCAACCAATGGGCAGGGTGACATTGATATTGAGGCTCTGGAAAAAATAATTGGCCCTCAAACCGCAGGTATTATGCTGACCAATCCTTCAACTTTGGGTGTATTTGAGCGAAAAATTAAAATCATTGCTGATATGATACATAAAGCTGGAGGTTTGCTTTATTATGATGGCGCCAATTTGAATGCGATCTTAGGAAAAGTCAAACCTGGAGATATGGGCTTTGATGTGATTCATATGAATCTGCATAAAACCTTCTCTACGCCTCATGGCGGGGGTGGGCCTGGCGCTGGCCCAGTAGGAGTAAGTGAGCGCTTACAACCCTTTTTACCAGTGCCAATGGTTGCTTATGATGGGAAAACCTATAGCTGGATCACAGAAAAAGAACTGCCATTAAGTATTGGTCATCTTTCTGCATGGATGGGTAATATCAGTATTTTACTGCGTGCCTATATTTATGCACTCCTATTGGGCCGTGATGGCATGGAGCGAGTAGCAGACTATGCAACGCTCAATGCCAACTACTTATTAAAGCGCTTGTCTGATGCTGGTTTTGAAATTGCATTTCCTGAACGTCGAGCCAGTCATGAGTTCATCTTAACCTTACGTAAAGAAGCCAGACAGCATGGCACTAATGCTATGGATTTTGCTAAACGTCTGCTGGATTATGGCTACCATGCGCCAACGACTTATTTCCCTTTGTTAGTACCGGAATGCTTTTTAATTGAGCCGACAGAAACTGAAAGTTGTAATGATCTGGATGCCTTTGTAGATACCATGAGCAAAATCAGAGAAGAAGCAGAGCAGACGCCCAATTTATTAAAGGATGCTCCCTTTGAACTGCCTGTCAGACGTCTGGATGATGTTAAAGCGGCCAGAGAACTGGATTTAAATTATTATTATAAGGATAATAAGTGAAACCAGGTAAAACAGGCATAGCACGGATTATTGCAGCGGCGGGTTATTCATGGCAAGGTTTAAGCGCAGCTTATCAACATGAAGCGGCTTTTCGTCAGGAATTAATTCTGGGACTATTTTTAGTCCCCCTGGCAATATGGCTGGGCGTGACAGGGCTTGAATCTGCCCTTATGATTGCCAGTCTGTTTGTTATACTGATTGCAGAAATTATAAATTCAGCATTAGAAGCAGTGGTTGATCGCATTGGCTCAGAACATCATGAACTCTCTGGCAGAGCAAAAGATATGGGCTCTGCCGCAGTTTTTTTAGCCATGGTTAATGCTGCTGTCGTCTGGATTTTTATTCTATTTACTTAACTATTTATTTTTATTTAACTATTTATTTAATTATTTTTTAACATTTAACGCTCAAATATCAATACAAAGGAATATTATGACGGCTCTTATTTGCGGCTCATATGCATTTGACCATATTATGGTTTTTCCAGATCGCTTTAAAAATCATATTTTACCAGACAAAATTCATATGCTGAATGTCTCGTTTCTAGTGCCGGATATGCGGCGTGAATTTGGCGGTTGTGCGGGTAATATTGCCTACACGTTGAATCTCCTTGGAGGAGATGTGATGCCAATGGCAACCATCGGATCAGATTTTACTCCCTATGCTGAATGGATGAATCAATGTGGAATTTCCCAGAAACATCTGACAGAAATTGAAAAGAGTTACACCGGACAGGCCTTTATTACAACTGATCAGGATGATAACCAGATCACTGCTTTTCACCCGGGCGCGATGAGCGAATCACATCAGAATAAAGTGGCTGATGCATCAGGGGCCACGATTGGTATTGTGTCACCAGATGGACGTGACGGTATGATTGAACATGCACGGCAATTTAAAGAAGCGGACATTCCATTTATTTTTGATCCCGGTCAGGGAATGCCGATGTTTGGTGGAGAGGAGCTAAAGCTTTTTCTTGAGCAGGCGACCTGGTTGACAGTGAATGATTATGAGATGCAGATGCTGCTGGATAAAACGGGTATGAGTCCTGCAGAAGTTGCTGCTCAGGTGGAAGCTCTGATTATTACCCGTGGTGGTGAAGGTGCAGAAATTGTCACTAAAGATAATAGTATTATGATCCCGGCAGTTACAGCAAAACAGTTGAATGATCCCACTGGCTGTGGTGATGCATTTCGTAGTGGTTTGTTATACGGTCTGATGAATAACCTTGACTGGGAAATAACCGGTCGTATTGCCAGTCTGCTAGGTTCAATTAAGATCGAACACCATGGTACTCAAAATCATCAGTTTACAATGGATGAATTTAAAGCTCGTTTCCAGTCAGTTTTTGATATGAGCTTTTAGTTTTGATTGATTTTTAACCTATTTTTGTCATTGTTTATGGCTGGGAAAACCCGAATTTTATTCGGGTTTTTTATTACTTAAATAATGAAATATTTCCTGAACTCCTAGAGCTGCCTGCCTTTGTCGACACTTCTAACGCCAATCTTAACTTCCTGTGAACAGCTATTATATTTATAATATGAATAAAAAAAATTAATTTTATTGGCAATATGTCATACCAGTACTACAAATTCTTTTTTTTACACAATATTTTTATTTTGCCATATTGCATAAGCAAATTGATGGGCGTATAAATTGAAGTGTCTGAAGGTTATGTGCCTTTTAGACTGGTGACCTGGATGTCATCGTTACTGTCACCGGTTATTTTTTCTTTGTTGGGGATGTAAAAATGGAAAAACGAGAAGTAGGAACTGTTAAATGGTTTAATAATGCCAAAGGCTTTGGTTTTATTGTTATTGAAGAGCACGATGATATATTTGTTCATTTTCGTTCAATTCGAGGTGATGGATATCGTACTTTAAAGCAGGGTTCAGATGTTGAATTTAATCTGGTCTCCGGGCAAAAAGGTCTGCAGGCTGAAGATGTCATATCACTGAGTGAAGCTCATTAACTTCTAAAACGTTCAAGCGTTCAAAAGCAGGCTGGATTACTCAATCCTGCCTGCTATAAATCTTATCCTTAAGTTACTCACCCAGCCTATATGTGCTATCATTAGCTCCTGTTTAGCCAACTATCTCCCACCCGAAATGAGCCCAAATAAGTATGAGTAATGAATTAGCTTCTGTGTATCTTAAAAAAGGTCAGGAGCGTCGAATAAATCAAGGCCATCTTTGGGTCTATAGTAATGAAATTGATACCCAAAAAACATCACTTAAAAATTTTACCGCAGGTGAGCAGGTTGTTATTCTGTCTTCTCAGGGAAAACCCCTTGGTGTTGCTTATATCAACCCGCATTCTTTAATCTGTGCAAGAATTATCAGCCGGAAAACGAGCATATTACTGGATCGTTCTCTGTTTGTGCACCGCATTAAAATTGCCCTCTCCCTTAGGGAGCGTTTATTTTCCAAACCGTTCTATCGGCTTATCTTTGGTGAAAGTGACTTGTTGCCGGGAGTTGTTGTGGATCGCTTTAATGATACGCTGGTTGTTCAGATCAGCACTGCTGGGATGGAGCAACAGCGTCAGTCTCTTATAGAAGCATTGGAAAAAGTGTTGAAACCATCCGTTATCCTCTTACGGAATGATGTAAAAATGAGACAGTTGGAAGGTCTGGATCTCTATAGTGAAGTGGTTTTAGGAAACCTGTCTGGTCTGACTGAAATAGAAGAAAATGAAACCCGTTTTCAAGTGGACTTAGAAAAAGGCCAAAAAACCGGCTGGTTTTATGATCATCGTATGAATCGTGCCAGAGTTCAGACTTATGCAAAAGATAAACGAGTACTTGATTTATTTTCTTATGTTGGTGCCTGGGGACTGGAAGCAGCGGCGGCGGGTGCCAGTGAAGTTTTTTGCGTTGATGCTTCAGAGCAGGCACTTGACTGGCTGGACAGCAGTGCAGAGATGAATGATTTTAAGCACATTAGCAGTATTCAGGGTAATGTGTTTGATGTGCTTAAACACCTGCGTAATGAAAGAGAAAAGTTTGATATTGTCATTGTTGATCCTCCAGCCTTTATCAAACGGAAAAAAGATTTTAAAGAGGGTCTGAATGCTTATCGACGTGTCAACCAAATGGCGATGCAACTTTGCACACGTGATGCTTTGCTAGTCACTGCATCCTGTTCCCACCACATGCCGGTTGATACTCTGGTGCAGCAAATTCAGGGGGCTGCTCGTCATGTGGATCGTTTTGTTCAGATCCTGGAACAGGGCCACCAAAGCCCTGATCATCCTATTCATCCTGCTTTACCGGAAACCGCCTACATTAAATCTTTTATTTCCAGAGTGACGCCTGCCTGATGATAGCCTATCCCGAAATAGATCCTGTTGCGCTGGCTCTCGGGCCGCTAAAAATTCACTGGTATGGTATTACCTATCTTGTGGCATTTGCCGGTTTCTGGTTTTTTGCTCGCCTGAAAAGTAAGCAGGCTCATGTTAACTGGAATTATGAACAAATTGATGATCTGCTGTTTTATGGTGCCCTGGGTGTCGTTCTAGGGGGGCGCATTGGTTACACCCTTTTTTACAACTGGGGCTATTTTGTACAGGATCCGTTGATCCTGTTTCAGGTGCAAAAAGGCGGTATGTCTTTTCATGGTGGTCTCCTTGGTGTTTTATTTGCAATGTGGTTATTTGCCAGAAAAAATAATAAAACATTTTTTACCGTTACTGACTTTATTGCTGTTATGGTGCCTTTTGGGTTGGCAGCAGGACGTATTGGCAACTTCATAAATGCTGAATTATGGGGGCGTCCCACGGATCTGCCCTGGGCAATGATCTTCCCCAGCGATCCACTGGGTTTACCCAGGCATCCCTCTATGCTCTATGAGTTTTTATTGGAGGGTATTCTTCTGTTTGTGATATTGTGGGTTTATTCAAGCAAAGAGCGGCCACGAAAGGCTGTTTCGGGTCTTTTTTTAATTTTTTATAGTTTGTTTCGTTCGTTAGTAGAATTTGTTCGACAGCCTGATGCACATATGGGTGATAAGGGCTTTATTGCTATGGACTGGTTGACAATGGGAATGGTCTTATCCTTTCCCATGTTGTTGCTTGGTCTGTATTTACTATGGTCCTCCTATCAGACAGGAAGCAATAGTGGGAGAAATCTAAATGCATAAAAAAATGGCTATTATTGCGACAAAAGGGACATTGGATTGGGCATATCCGCCTTTTATTTTAAGTTCAACTGCCGCTGCTCTGGGTTATGAGGTTGAAATTTTCTTTACTTTTTATGGCTTAAAACTACTTCAGAAAAATCTGGATCTTGAAGTTTCGCCCTTAGGTAATCCCGGGATGCCAATGCCGATCCCTATTCCTGTTTTGGTTCAGGTACTGCCTGGAGTGCAACGTTTTGTGACGTCTATGATGAAAAAGAAAATGGAAGATAAAGGTGTTGTACCTCTGGATGAGCTTCGTGATTTATGTTTGGAAGCAGAGGTAAAATTCATTGCCTGTCAGATGACGGTTGATTTATTTGAGATGGATATTAATACCTTTCTGGATGAAGTAACCTATGCAGGTGCTTCAGCTTTTTTTGATTTTGCAGGGGATTCTGATATATCACTTTATATCTGAACACTCTGAACAGCAGCTACATAAATATATAGATAAGGAACAATAAAAAAGGGGCTGAATCAGCCCCTTTTTTGTCTCACGTACTTTTGTGTGGTATATGTTTACATGTATAGTGATTGGGTACAAGTTGAGTCATTGGACTCTTCAAAGTAACTTGCTGCACCAACGAACTCAATGCCGTCAATGAAGTCTGTCTGATCAAAACCAAACAGATCAACAGTCATCTGGCAGGCAAGAAATTTAACTTCTGCTTCCTGACATAAATCGCGCAGTTCTTCTAAAGGCGCAACACCTGTATTTTTGATAGTCTTTTTCATCATTGTGGTTGCAAATGTTTCAATCCCTGGGATCTGCCATACAACATTAGGTATTTTGGGTGCCCAGTCAATTGCTCTGAACCACTCAGGTCCCATTGGCATTTTCATAGGCATATCAGGATTACCAATTGGAGATACTTTTAAAGAACTGGTGTCTTTTAATAAAAGTCTTAAGCCATAAAAGGTAAAAAAGATTGAGACGTCTTTGCCAAGTGCAGCGGCAGTGCTTGCCAGAATAAATGGAGGATAGCCCCAGTCCAGTGTTCCTTTTGTTGCAATAATGGTTAATTTAGTATTAGAATTTACGGCCATTTATCTCTCTCCAGTCACTTTTGTCATATTATTATAAAATAATTTTATAAAATTTTTATATCTAATCCCATCAGTTTATCATTGATCATTCCTTGTAGCAAAAAAAACGGAACTCTTTCTATTTTTTTGAAAAATTTACATAAAATATGAATTACTGCTAAAAATATTTTACTAATGTAAGATAAAGACTACAATTAATGTTAAATACATACGAAATGAGTAATTGATGAGTAAGCAGTCAAAAAACTACAAAGGAAGAATACTTTTTGTTGATGACAGCAAGGTTAATCTGATGCTTGGTAATAAGATGTTGGATAATTTGGGTTTTGATGTGAGTCTTGCTGAAAATGGCAAGCAAGCGATTGACTTATGTAAAATAAATAAATTTCAACTGGTTTTTATGGATCTGGAAATGCCTGAAGTCGGGGGACTGGCTGCGGCAACTATCATCAGGGAAGAAAAACTCTCTTATGCGCCGATTTATGCTCTCACGGGAACTGCCAGTGAGGAGATCCGCCTGTTATGTCGTGCTGCACACATGAATGGTTTCGTTGAAAAACCACTTAAACAAGAAAAGTTGGTTAAAATCTTAGATAAAGTTCTTTTTTATTAACAACATATAAAACTTTCACTCATAAAACCCACCTAAATAATTATTGCCTGATCTTCATCAATTCCCTTTTTTTTAAATTGTATTTAAATAGTACTTCAAATTTATGGATAGGCAGCAGTTAAGGACTGTTGTTTATAGAGAGATGACAATCATGACTTTAAGTAATAGAAAAATTGCACCAATAAAGACACCATTTGATCTGGATAATGATGACTTATTCCACAGATGGCGTGACGCAAAACTGATGGATTATCCAGAAACTCTGGGTGATCTTGTAGTTGAGCTGAACGATCCAAGATCATTATCTGTTGCAGAGCAGCAAAAGCTTCTGAGCTTATGCCAGAAAACCAATATGGTGGTTTATGCTGGAAAAACTGCTGATGATCCTGATCCTGAAATTCCTTTATCAATGGGGCGAGCTTTCAAATTAATCGACCTGGATCATAATTGGCTGGCAGATAAAACAGGCCTGACCTCTTTAAAAGTGGTTGATGATGGCAGTAGACAGAATTACATTCCTTATAGTAACCGTGCAATTAACTGGCATACAGACGGTTACTACAATACCGCCGATAAGCAGATACATGGTTTGAACCTGCACTGTGTGGTGCCGGCTCCTGAAGGCGGTGAAAATCGATTAATGGATCATGAAATCATCTATCTTCAATTAAGACAAGAAAATCCTGATTTTATCCGTGCCCTGATGGCTGATGATGCGATGATTATTCCTCCCAGAATTGGCAGGGATGGAGTGATTGCCAGAAAGGAGGAAGCAGGCCCGGTTTTTTCCGTTGATTCGGTGACAGGTGATTTGCACATGCGTTATACCATCAGAACTCAAAATGTTATCTGGAAAAATGATCCCCTGGTGATGGAAGCATTAATGCGCCTGGAATATTATCTTAAAGTGGATTCAAAATACAGCTATCAGGGTAAGCTTGAATCAGGTATGGGGCTGGTCAGTAACAATGTTTTGCATGATCGAAGTGCATTTGAAGACAGCAAAAACCAAAAAAGACTGATCTACCGGGCACGATATTATGCCCGTCTTGCAAGGACATCTGTTAATGATATTTATTCGGGCTAAACTGAAAAAGGGTATTTAATGGGCTCATGATGCTGGTAGCCTTCCACTTCAAAGTCATCCAGAGTGACCCAGGTTTCCAGATCCTTCAGGGATTTAATATCGGGGTTAATTTTTAATTGTGGTGCCGGAAGCGGTGTACGCTTTAATTGAACATCCTGCATGAGTTTAAGCTGATCTTCGTAAATGTGGGCATTCACTATCTTGTGATAGGCCTGTCCGGGTTTATTGCCTGTGATTTGAGCCATTAAAGCCAGCAGTACATAAACCTGAACCATATTGAAATTCAATCCTAATGGAACATCACATGAGCGCTGAGTACTGTTGAGATACAGAGTGTCACCCAGCAATGAGAAATGATGACTGTACATGCAGGGGCGCAGACAGGCCATGTGGAATGCGCCAGGGTGATAGAAGGTGAAAATCTCGCCTCGATTGTCGATCCCCTTAGATAAGTTATCAACAATCTGAGCAAGCAGATCAACACTGCCGCCATCTGGCTTGGGGAAATTTCGAGCGATTTTACCGTAAATAAGCCCGCAGTCATCGCTACCCTTTCTATAGGGGTTGGCAAGCCAGTCTGCATTTTCATTGGCATTGGCATCCCAGGTTTTAGTCCCTAGTTTACGAAAGTCAGCAGCATTATCATAGCCGCGAATATAACCAAGCATTTCGGCAATTGCAGATCGCCAGAAACTCTTCCTTGTGGTGATCAGAGGGAACTTATTATTAGCAACATCATAGGTCAAATCAGCATTAATGACAGTCAGACAGCTCTTGCCTGTTCTTTTGTTATCAATCCAGATACCTTCATCAACGATTCTTTGAGACAGGTCAAGATATTGCTTCATAGGCCTAATTTTCCATGTGTTATGTGTGAACTGATTATTCTAGGATAAATGCTCATGCTAACAGCTGAATTAAAAATTATAAATAGAAAATAGTATAAATTGACTATTGTTGTGGAACTACGTATAAATACTTAGGGTCTGCTTTTTTTCAAGTGTTAAACTCAAAAGTAGGATTTCTTAAATATGATTTTCTCAGCTAATATTTTCGGAGTGTTTTCTGGAAAAGGAGAAACTGTATGATTGCAAAGTATTCAAAATATCTGGCATTAAATCTGGTTAAGCTGTCATTTATCTCAGCTCCTTTTTGTAGTATTAGCGTTCATGCTGAACATCAGGATCATAATGATAAATACGATTTTCTTATGGCTGAAGCCAATCACCAGATAAATGCCACGCATGATGAAGCAACAAATCAGCGCTTTACTGATTGGGAAGCATTGATTCATCACAGTCTGGGAATGTCTGAGCAGGAAAAAATAAAATCAGTGAATGACTTCTTTAACCAGATGCACTGGGTTTCAGATAAAGAGTTATGGGATAAGAAAGATTATTGGGCGACCCCGATTGAGACTTTAATACGCAATGCAGGTGATTGCGAAGACTTTAGCATTGCTAAATATTTTACTCTTATAGCTATGGATATCCCTTCTGAACGACTGAGAATTACTTATGTCAAAATGCCTGATGAACAAAAGCATATGGTGTTAAGTTATTACCCCTCCCTCGATGCCATGCCGATTATTTTAGATAACTTCAATAAAAATTTATTGAAAAAATCCGATAGAACAGATCTTACGGTTATGTTCAGTTTCAATAGCAAAGGCCTGTGGTTATCAGATAATAAAATGATTGCCATTGATGATAAAAACGCCTTAAATCATTGGCTTAGTATGATGAAACGCATAGAGAAAGAACAAGGATAAACTTGCATTGTAATAGCGTATTGATAATATATTAAAATGTGAACATTTCTTTAACTTCTTTCATGCTCTCTCAGATGTTTTAACGGCACTGTTTTTTGATTGAATATCCTATGCCTTTTCCCCTTAATGAAACAGTTGATTTTTGTAGAGGTAATTCATCGTCAAAATGAAAGCCAGAGCATTTTTTTCAAACTCTTGATTGTAAACTGATGGGATCATTATTTTATTTCGAAAGTTAAAGCTTAAGGCTTTCTGATCAGGCTGTAATACGGTGATATTATTGTCTACACGAAGTGCATAAATCTCATTGAGCTGCATCAGTGAGACTGCCTGCTTGTCTTTAGAAAAAACAGAGTGCCCCAAAATGGGGTAAGTTAAATCCTGGCCGGTTAAATCCAGTGCTGTTGCCAGAATATCGGGCTGTGTTGTTAATGCCTCTATCACTTCCGGTTCAATACCACCGCCCAGGATCATGCCGGGAATATGGTAGAGTTCAACTGGTAGTATGTCATTACTCCGGACTCTGATATTGTGATCAGCCAGAATAACAATGACCGTATCATTATACCAGGCTTCTTTTTTTGCCCTTTTAATAAAATCACCAATGGCATAATCGGCATATTTAATGGTATTTAATTCACTTTTTTCAGGGATACCGTCAATAGGTTTAACTTTATCTTTTGGGAAATCAAATGGGGAGTGGTTAGATGTGCTGAACATCACAGCGACAAAAGGCAGTTGTTTTTTATGCAACTGTCTGAATTCCTGATTGGCACGTTTGACCATGTCACCATCACTGACGCCCCAGGTGCCAGTGTATTCAGGCTTGATAAACTTTTCCTGATCGATAATTTCATCAAAGCCATTACCCAAAAACCATCCTTTCATATTATCAAAACGGCTTTCGCCACCATATAAGAACAAGGAGTGATAGCCTTTTGGTTTTAACAAAGAGGCAACCGTAAAAAAATTTTTCTGAGATTTATTGCGTTTAATAACACCTTTGCCGGGAACAGAAAAATTACCAGAAACACTGCCAGCAATGCCTCTGATACTCCTGGTACCATTAGAATAAAGATTGGTAAACAGTATTCCTTCCTGACTGAGTCGGTTAAAATTTGGTGTTATACCAGGTGTGCCGCCTGTGACAGCTACAAATTGTGCACCCAGGCTCTCCTGTAAAAAAATGACCAGATTTTTGGGTTTCTTGATCGGAAAATGTGTTTTTTCCTCACGACTGAAAGGATTTTGTTTATTGCCTAGTTTGATGTGTAATAATTTGCTTACTCTATTAATCGCTTCATTGATATCCATCTCACCATATTTGCTTAATTGACCACTAGCATATTTGTTATTGCTGTAAATTGCATAAGCAATGCTGTGAATTGAGTTTTTTGTGATCTCATTAATAATTCGGTTATTGCTGAACATGGCATCAGAAACATTAGCCGGGCGGTGGCCTAAAGAAGAACGGACACCCAGAGCCAATAAAAAAATCAGAGGAAAAAACAGCAGGATCCGTTTATAGTAAGAAATATCAAAGACAGCGGTAAAATCATGAAGTGGTTTGTTTTTAGTAAAACCATAGGTAAAAACAGACATAATAAACAGCGCAATTAATAATTCTATTTTATAAGCTGAAAAAATCATACTGAAGACTTCTCGGGGATAAATCAGGTATTCTACAAATTGAAAATTGGGTCTGACATCATATTCCAAAAAAAATGGTAAAGTGGCATTTTCTATATAAATAAAGAGCAGGAAGGCTGCCAGAAAATAAACTGAAAGAAACCGATTAATGAATACTCTGGCCCGCTTTGGAAATAAACTCAATAAAATAAGCGGTATAATTAATGTAGCACAGGCTATAATAGCGTCCATTCTCAGGCCATATAAAAAACTAAGCCAATAACTGCTGTCACCGATACTGTTATTTACTGAGAAACGATCAAAGTAAAGTGCAAAGAGAGCGAACCTGCCAATAAAAAAGATTGATACAAAAGCAAAAAAGTACCAGAAAAGTATTTTTATCAGTTTCATTAAACTTTCAACTCAATAAGAAATTTCTGAGCAGTTTAATGGGTAAAGCTTAAATTAACCTTAAGGTTTACCTGGGCTATTTTTTTGGGACGTCCGGCATGACTGAGCTCAAGCGGTTTTGTGGAAGTGCCATCTGGTGTTCATAAATGGCTGTATAAGCCAGGATACTACTGACGTATTCACGGGTTTCTTTAAAAGGTATGCTTTCTATCCAGCGTTCAGCGGGCATATCCTGATCTTTTGGTTGCCAGGCTCTTACCCGATGACCTCCGGCATTATAGGCTGCACTGGCCAAAGCAGGTTGTTTATAAAACTTCTTAAGCATCATATTCAGATATTTTGTGCCAAACTTTACATTGGTTTCCGGACTTAGTAATTGACTTTTACTGCTGTATTTAACTTTAAGCTTGCGGGCAATGACTTTTCCTGTGGCTGGCATGATCTGCATCAGACCCAGGGCCCCGACTCTTGAGCGAGCATCGGTTGCAAAGGCACTTTCACGGCGGATCACTGCCATTGTATAAGCTGGTTGTATTTCTTGTTCTTGTGAGTATTTAGTAACCCGTTCTTTTTGCAGGACAGGAAAGCGCAATGCGATATCATTACGTTCATCAGTATGTGCCATGGTAATAATGGCACGGTTGTGCCACCCCCACTGCTGAGCAATTTTGGCGGCAATTGCCCGCTCATCATTGCCCATTTGTTTTTGAGTAGTAAAATACCATTCTCTTCGGGCATTGGTAGTTCGTCCCAGAAGATAAAACTCACGGGCCCGCAAGATGCCGGGATGCTGTGCAACTGCGTTTAGAGATTGACTATCCGGTGTCAGGGGAGCATTCTGGAATTCATAGGGCATGTCCATTTTGTCTGCTGCTAAAAAACCATAATAGCTTCTCTTTTTAGCCAGTTGGTAAAAACTGGCCTGGGCTGTTTTTTTATCACCCTGTTGTTCTTTCCCACTTGCCAGCCAGTACTGCCACCTGAAGTCTTTTTGTTCTTCTTCTGACATACGGTTAATTGCATCGGTAATGGCAGGCCAGTTGCCCTCACGGATGGCGCTGCGTGCACGCCATTGGCGCACAGTTTTATCGCTGTTTTCATCGCTGATTTTATTCAGCCAGTACCAGGCACCTTCACCGTGTCGATAAGCCAGCTTCATGCCGATGGCACGATACATCTGATCGCCTTCCTGTTGGGAAAATTTATTGTTTTTTGATAGTTCAGCTAGTAATTTTATTGCTGCTTCAGGTTGCCGACGTGCCATGCGTTTAACAGAGTGAACCTGAATACTACTTTTCATTGGATGAGTCTGTTTGAGTAAGGGGGTTTTAAGAACAAGAGCAGGCTTACGATATATTTTTATCCATTCTTTAACCCATTGCTGGTCTTTTTTATTGAGTGAGCGAGCGAGGTAGCTGGCAAGACTGGTGCGGCCTTTTTTCATGGCCAGTTTAATACGTGTCCAGAGTAATTCTGGTGTAATTTTGCCTGATTTTTTAAAGCTGCTAAAAACGGGATCGCAACTGCGGGGCTGAGATTTTCCTACCAGCCAGACTTCTGGAGCCTGTTCCATAGCTTTATCTTCATTGTTTGTCTTTATCAGGGCATTGAGATAATGGCATTGCCGCTCTATGGATTTTTGCGGTGTATAGGCATTGAGATATTTTTGCCACTGTTCTTTTTTAGCTGTCCTGTTCAGCCATGCTGTTCTCAGCCAGCCTTCATAAGGAGTTTCTTTATAGTCTTTAAAAAACTGCAATATCTGCTGTTCATTGAGAGTGGCAAGTTTATTATGATAGGCTTTGTATTTTAAATAAGTCTGTAAAGGATAGCCGTCCAGTTTTTTATAGTACTTTTTATAGCGGCTGTAGTGTTTCTTTTTATAAGCATTTTCTGCTTTTAAAAAAAGAGTTCGCTGCTTTTTATAAGGATCGCTGAGATTAATTTGGGCGCTGGCCTTACTTGCCAGTACGGAGTGAAAAATTGACAGACAAAATAAAGACAGGCAGCTTATAACCAGTAGTGAAATTTTTAATGAGTATCGATACCGATAGATATTGCCATAAAATGAATCGATAAAGCCAATCATGCATTGTTTTCCTAATTTTGTGGATCATGAGTGTTGCAAAGTATAGTACTATACGACCTGATTTTTCAATCTGAAATTTCACATTTATTCTTACTCATATTAATTATTAAAGCAGGATCCTTTTTAAAATGGCACTGACAAATCCTCGAAAAGTAAGTCTGGCACCTATGCTGGATTGGACTGATCGCCATTTTCGCTATTTATTACGTCTGGTTTCTAAGAATATGTGGCTCTATAGTGAAATGGTGACTACGGGAGCCATTCTTCATGGTAATAATCTGGAACGTTTTCTGGGGTATGACCCACAAGAGCAGCCATTAAGCCTGCAACTGGGGGGCAGTGATCCGCTTGCTTTGGCCCAATGCTGTCAAATTGCTGAAAAGTATGGTTATAACGAAGTGAATCTTAATGTCGGCTGTCCCAGCGATCGGGTGCAGTCAGGTGCTTTTGGTGCTTGCCTGATGGCCAGACCTGAACTGGTTGCTGAGTGTATTGCTGCTATGGTGGACAGTGTTGATATTCCTGTTTCTATAAAAACACGAATTGGCATTGATCATGAAGATCACTATGAGCAGCTTCAGGAACTTGTCGAGGTAGTCCGACAGACTGGCTGCCGCTATTTTACTATCCATGCTCGTAAAGCCTGGCTTGATGGTCTGAGTCCCAAGCAGAACAGAGATGTGCCGCCGCTGCGTTATGATTTTGTCTACCAACTGAAAAAAGACTTTCCTGAGCTGCATATTACGATTAATGGCGGTATTAAAACACTGGCTGATATGCAATTGCATCTTGAGCATGTGGATGGTGTTATGATCGGCCGTGAAGCTTATCATAATACCTATCTTATGGCTGATGTGGATCGTCTGTTCTATGGCTCAGAGCTGATTAAGCCCACACGCAAAGAAATTATCAGAAAATATGCGGAATATGTTGAACAGGAAATGATTAAAGGTGTGCCTTTAATTCATTTGACGCGACATGTTCTGGGACTGATGCATTCCTGTAATGGAGCAAAGCATTTTCGCAGAGTACTGAGTGAAAATGCCTGGAAAAAAGAAAATGGTGCAGAGCTGATCATCCGGGCAGCAGAGGAAGTTGATTGTGACTAGTAGCACAGCTTATGAATTAAGGTAGCAGGAATAAATGACTCATGGTCTGACCAGCACAACGGTTATGTTATCTTTTCCTCCTGCATCATTGGCGGCATCAATGAGTGCCTGAGCCATTTCTTTGAGTGATTTTTTTCGGTTTGAATGGAGGATCTGGCGTATTTCCTGATCGGAAAGCATATCACTGAGGCCATCAGAGCAGAGCAAAAAAAGTGCCTTGTCCTTTACTTTAAATGTATGTTGCTCGGCCAGAATCCTTCGCCAGGGGCCAATGGCTTTGTATATAATATTATGTTTTGGAGGTGGGCCTTCTTTGCCTGTTTCTACCCATAATTGATAGTGACTGTGATCAGTGCTTAATTGTTTGAGTCTGCCATTATTATAATAATAATTTCGACTGTCACCGACATTAAATGAATAGAGTTTTTTTTCTCCGGGGCCGTCCAGTGTGCTGACTAGAAAACCTGTGACCGTTGTCCCCATGCCCTTGCCTTCTGGGATCCCTTTAGCAATGTTGTAGCAATGAGTCTGGTTATTTGCTTCTTCAATGGCACTTTGTAATAAGTTTTTAATTATTTTTGCGGTATCTGCCTGTGCTTTTCTAGTGTTTTTTTTGTAGCTGGCATCCAGCCCCTTTATATGATTAAAAATAGTTTCAATGGCTAGTTTACTGGCTATTTCACCGGCTTCGTGTCCTCCCATGCCGTCTGCAACGATAAAAAGTCCCAGCTTTTCATCAATAAGGTAGTTATCTTCATTATGATCCCGGCGTTGCCCGACATCGCTTATCCCTGCAGAATAGAGGCGAATGGGATCAGGTTTATAAATAAGTTTGTCAAAAAAATCTTTTAGCATAAACTTATTTTAGGATGATAATTTGCCGTATTCCAGTTCATCAATGAATTGAGTCAAATTAGGGGCTAGAATTCTTTCTGCAGGATAGCCGGGGCGCTCCAGAATGACCTGACCAGATCCCTGTTCAACACTGATAATATAGTCGGAGTCTGTGCAGGCAATAAAAAAACTCAGAGGCTGTTTATTTCGTAATTTACTCAGAGCATGTCCGAGCTGGTTTTTAATCAGTCGTTCCATGTCAGTTTCATTACAAACAAACAGCAGGGTAAGATTACCTTGCTGGAAAATAGCATCAACCTGCTCAGACCAGTATTGACAATAAAAAGATTGTATTTCCTGACGCACTTCTATATCTAAAGCATGACTAAGACCTGATAGGTCAGTATTAACTTCTCTTTGCATGGGCTGCCAATGAATTGAGTCAAGCATTTCTTCAGAGAGAAAAGCCTTACCCCGGTGGCAGGGTGAGGGCCAGTCAGGTTCATGCGGGGCTACGGGCAGCTCTCCTGTTTCAGCATTTGCTGTGTTAATAAAGCGCTTAAAAAAATTATCCAGACTATTATTAAATCGACTTATCTCAGACATGGGAATGTTGTTTGTTCCTTTATTTTTCAGGTTTATTCAATATTACATCACCCTTACACAGGTTACGAGTATGATGATCGATTTGCTTTATGAGTGTTTTATCTACATTTAATTGAAAAATAACCTGCTCCTGATAAATAACCTGATCAATCACTATCTTAAGGCTGCCAAGATAGTGGCGGATAGAAGATTCAAAAGGATAGGGGAATTGAAGTTGGATGGGTGATACTTCAATAATTTCTTTAACGCTTAGTTTATCCAAAGCTGCCTGGGTACTGCTGCTATAGGCGCGAACTAAACCACCTGCACCGAGTTTAATGCCGCCAAAGTAGCGACTGACCACGCAGATAATTTCCCCATAATGACTGTATTGAAGGACATTTAATATGGGTTTTCCTGCTGTGCCGGAAGGTTCACCTGCATCATTGGAACGGACTGAGGATGCTGAGCGGGGAGGGCAGGCAATAAATGCCCAGCAATGATGGCGGGCATCAGGGTAACGATGTTTGGCCTGTTTAATGATTTCAAAGGCTTCATTACTATTGCTGCAGTGAGCAATATGAGCAATAAACCGACTGCGTTTTATTTCTGTTGCCACCTCAATTGCTTCAGCCGGAACAGAGTATCGTGATAAATCAGGCATGAGAAACTCAGTGTGCTTAATTGCTAAAATTAACCACCATTTTCTTTTTTTATTGATTCATAGGCTGCTTTAAGATCCTGGTGAATAGAACTGTCAGTTGTTGTAGAGCCAGTGCCATTAGCGGGTATAGAACCATCAGCTGGTGAGGAGCCATCAGTGGGTATAGAGCCATCAGCTGAAGAACTATCAGCTGGAGTGTTTAATACTGGAGGAGGGGCGGCAGGCTGAGCATTACCCATAAGTTGCTCACGACGGCGTTTAGCTTCTTCAATAGCCTGTTTTCGGGCTTCATCTTTTGCTCTTAACAAAGCATTTTGACGTTCAATTTCACGAGTGCGTTGTGATTCTGCTTCCAATTGATTCCGGGCATTGTCTGCTTCAGCCTGCATACGCTCTAATTCATCTCTTTGCAGGGCAATTGATTGTTCCTGGAGTTTTTTATTAATCTGGATCTGCTCTAATTGCTCTTTGAGCTCTTCTGCTTCTTTCATTGCCTGTTGGCGATCCGCTTCAATTTGTTTTTTCAGCTCTTCAGCTTCCTTTAATGCTTCCTGGCGATCGGCTTCTAACTGTTGTTTTAGTTCATTGGCTTCTTTTTCTGCCTCCAGGCGATCAGTTTTAAGTTGTTTATTGAGTGCATCTTTTTGTATACGAAGTTCTTCTGCTTCACTAATTGCTTCTTGTTTTGCCGCTTCGACCTGCTCTTTAAAGGCCAAAATTTCCTGCTGGTATTTCAGAGCTTCTTCTTCCAGTTTTTGAGCTTCTTCTGCCAGTGATAATTTTTCAGCTTCAAGCTGTTCTCGTTGTTTTAATGCTGCTGCTTCAAGCTCCAGACGCTCAGACTCAATTTCCTGAGCCATTTTCTGGCGCTGCTGCTCCATTTCTTCACGAGCTTGATGGGTTTCGGCTCGAACCTGTTCTAATTCATTTTCAAATTCTTTGCGGGAAGCTTCTGCTGCCTGAGCACGTTCGTTGGCACTGTCGATGCGCTGCTGGGCTTCAGCCAGTTCTTCAGAGCGTAGTTTTTCCTGCTCATCTCGTACCAGTTTCTCTTCTTTCATCTGAGCAGCAAGACGTTGCATCTCATTTTGGGCATCCTGGCGGGCTTGCTCTGCTGTCAGACGCTGATTTTCATGTTGATCGGCTTCTATCTGAGCCTGGTTAATTTTTTCCTGTAGAGCGTTCTCCTGCTCCATGCTTAAGCGTGCGTATTCCTCGGACAGAGCCTCCTGTGCTGCATCCATTTCGGCTTTCATGTGCAGGATTTCATCTTCAGCAGAGGCTTTCAGGTGCCCATGCTGCTGTTCCTGCTGGTTGATTTGTTCCTGCTGTTGTTTTTTCAGCTCAGCAGCCATTTGTTCTTTGGCTTCCTGCATTTCCTGCTGAAGGCGTTCAACTTCTGCTAATGCGGCTTCTCTATCAGTATCAATTTTTTCAGCACGTTCTTTTTCTTCCTGTGCCTTAATCCTGGCTTCATGGATTTCTGCATGCTGGCGGGCATCGGCATCTTTTCTCAGGCGTTCGATTTCTTCTTTGGCATTTAATAACTCAGATTCGGCCAGCGAGGATAGTTTGGCTAAGTCTTCGGATTGCTGTAATGCCTGCTCTGCTTCTTCTCGAACCCGCTGAGCCTCTCCTATGGCTTGCTCAGCTCTGAGTGCCTCTTTTTGAGATTGTTTCTGAGCCAGTTCTAAAGCAGCTTCTTTTTCACTGAGTTGTTCCTGACTTGCCTGGCGGATGGCCTCCTCGGCCTCTTTTCTTGCCTGTTCGGCGTCTTCGGCTCGTTTGGCTTCATCGTCAGCTTTTTTTCGGGCCTGTTCAGATTCTTCTCTGAGACGGCTGGCTTCAAGTTCAGCATTTTCGGCACGCTCAGCTTCTTCTTTTGCTTTTGATAAAGCATTGTTTACCTCATCAGACTTTTTCTGAAGAGCTTCTTTATGAAGCTTTTTAGCGGTTTCTTCGGCTTCTTTTCGTGCTGCATCAGCCTCAGTGGCACGTTGCGCTTCTTTTTCAGCCTGTTGACGAGCGGAATCAGCTTCAATTCGTAGTTGCTCGGCTTCCTGTTCTGCTTTGTGTTGAGAGCTTTCAGCTTCGGCTTTAAGCCGAGTTTCTTCTTCGACCAGTTGTTTGACCTTATCAAGTTCCAGGGATGATTGTCCCTGTTCCTCTTGCTGAGCTTCAAGTTGTACGGCTCTGAGTTGTGCTGTTTTTAGAGCGAGCTCTGCATGCTGAGCTCGCTTTGCTTCCTGTTCGGCTTTATTAAGTGCTGTCTGTGCTTCACCTCTCAGTTCAGCAGCCATGCCTTCAGCTTCTTTTCGAGCATTTTCTGCGATAGTCAATTGCTGGGATTGTGCTTCGGCTTTATTGCGTGCGGCTTCTACTTCTGGAGATGTGACGACTTCGTTACGGCGGTTAGAGGCTGTCTGCCTGGTCTCCTCATCCTTATCCTCAGGGCTTTGGGGTTTTTCTTTTTCAGTATTGGAGGTCTCGGAAGATGCTGCCTCTTTACGCGTTACTGTTGATATTGAAGCAGGCACTGCTGCAGGTTCTTTTTCCTCAGTTATTTCAGGCTCTGAGCTGATATCAGCTTCACCAATACCACCTTCAATAATAGAGCATTCGTAGCCTTGCTGAATAAATAGAAAGGCACCGGCAATGCTCCGATTTTCATGGCCAGAATAAATTATATAGTGCTTTTCAGGTGAAAGTTTATCTAATTGTGTACGAATGAGATCGATGGGAATGTTTATACTGTTTGATAATGCATTGGCCGCGAATTCAACTTCATTTCTGACATCAACCAGTTGAACTTCCTGATGGTCAAGAGTGGCAATGTTATTTTGCTCTATGCGGTGTATCAGAGGTGAAACAAGCAGATCGATAAAATCTTTCTTATCGAGAGAGAGAATGACACCATCTGTTTTCATGGCGACGCTGGCACCGCGCGAACCTCCGGTAATTAAGGCTTCTTCACCAAAACCATCACCCAGGCGAAGTTCAGCTAAAGCAATCTCATCCCCGGTTTTAGGATTTGTTTTGGTGACAACACAACGACCCTGCTGAATGATGTAAAATTTGTCATCATTGGGATCGTTTTCTTTTATTATGCTGGAGCCCCGGGCAAGAGGTGTTTCAACCAGGCGCATCATCAGTGCCTGAATATTAGCTGCGGGTAATTGTAGAAAAGCACTGGATTGTAAAAACCGGGTCATCCAGTCTTCATCATCATCTAAATCAGACACTTCGATGCTGGATGGTGCATTCCAATTGAGTAGAATATCCAGTAAGTCCCTGTCGATAATAAGTATGCTGATGTCGGTTTTTGCTTTGGCGGATGCTGGACGTGGAATTTCATTAGCAATGGCAACTTTAGCATCATCTGATTTTGCTTCAATGATTTGTTTTTTGCCCTTGGCGTGTTTTAGCTCTATTTTTCCAGCAAGCAGGTAAACGGTCCATTTATCTTTGTCACCCTGTTTAAAAAGCATTCGTCCGGCAGGGATCTTCTGCACTGCAGACTTATCAATGACTTCTTGAACTTTATCAAGACTCAGGGTATCTAAAGGGGTGAATTTTCGTATTACATTAACATCAAGATTAGGCGCGGCAGCCATTTGATTACTCCGATTACCATTTTAGGGACTTCCGATTTTTCGGATAGTCTCCTGGCTTAAGGAACGGTGTTATTTTTTCCGCTCCTTGATTCAACCTGAATATTGGGTCGATTGTGTCTTCAGGACAGGCTCCAGGCCATGATTGTCAAATTCAGGTTTTATTTTGGCTTCTATATCTTTTAATTCTAGCAGAAACAATTTAAAAGCGTACTATGAAGTCGCATTTTTTTGAACCAGTTCGGTTATAATCCGATTTCCGTCTAAAATCAAATTTTAAAAAACTTAAATATGAATCAGCATCCATCTCAGAATACATCTGTTCAGAAATATATGCAGGAACACACGTATTTACTTAAGCAGTTAAAACAATGTTATCTCTTTGACCGGTATCCACAGAAGAAACAACTGGACAAGGTGTTCAGGCTGATAAGGCAATTAAAAAAAAGTAAGGCCCCTGAAACAACTCTGATAAGCCAAATTCGTAGTATTTTAAAATGTTGCGAGGATAAAGTTAAGCTCTCCATAGGCAAAGTAGAGCAACGAAAATCTGCCTTGCCACAGCCAAAATTCCCTAATGAGTTACCTGTTTCAAGAAAACTAAAAGAAATACAAAGGCTGTTGCTCAAACATCAGGTTATTATTGTAGCCGGTGAGACGGGCTCAGGTAAAACCACTCAACTACCTAAGATTGCTTTAACAATCGGTCGGGGAGTTATGGGACAAATTGCCCATACTCAACCCCGTCGACTGGCGGCCAGAAGTGTCGCAGAACGAATTGCTCAAGAACTGCAGACACCGCTGGGTGAAAAAGTAGGCTTTAAAGTCCGCTTTAGTGATAAAAGTCGAGATGAAACCTATGTAAAACTGATGACTGATGGTATTTTGCTGGCGGAAACACAGACGGATCGTTTATTGAATCGCTATGACACAATTATTATTGATGAAGCGCATGAGCGTAGTTTGAATATTGATTTTCTTCTGGGGTATATCAAGCAGTTATTGCCTCGACGTCCTGATCTTAAAGTAGTTATTACTTCTGCTACGATTGATACAGACCGGTTTTCTCAATTTTTTAACAATGCCCCGGTCATCGAGGTATCAGGTAGAACCTATCCGGTAGAAATTCGTTATCGTTCTCTGGAAGGTGATAATACTGGCCTGGATAAGAGCCTTCAGCTAGATAAGAGCCTTCAGCTGAATAAAGGGCTTCAGCCAAATAAGAGCCATCAGCTTGATAAAAGCTCTCAAGCTGATTCTATGTCAGTTAAAGGTGATATGGTCGGGGGTATTTTAGCAGCCGTGGATGAACTGGCTCTGGAGACAGAAGGTGATATATTGATTTTTTTGTCTGGGGAAAGAGAGATCCGTGAGTCAGCTGAAGCTTTACGTAAACATCACTCACTTTTTCAAGGGCATAAAGTACCCATGGAAATATTACCTCTCTATGCCCGATTGCCTCCTGCTGAACAGAGTCGGATCTTTTCAGCACATCAGGGGAGGCGTATTATTCTGGCGACCAATGTGGCAGAAACCTCGTTAACTGTACCTGGTATTCGTTATGTAATTGATACAGGCTTCGCTCGGATCAGCCGATATAGTGTGCGTCATAAAATCCAGCGTCTGCCTATTGAGAAAGTTTCTCAGGCTTCTGCTCGCCAGCGCAGTGGCCGCTGTGGGCGGGTTAGTGACGGCATTGCCATTCGCCTGTATAGCGGATCAGATCATGATCAGCGGCCAGGTTTTACGGAACCTGAGCTGCTTAGAACCAGTTTGGCACAGGTTATTTTACAAATGCTGTCTCTAAAACTGGGTGATATCAAGGCATTTCCATTTATAGAAAATCCCTCAGCAAAACAAATTAATGATGGCTATTTATTGCTGGAACAATTGGGGGCCATTAATTATTCCCGAAAATTGACTGCTATAGGCCGTTCTTTAGCAAAACTTTCGGTTGATCCTAAAATTGCCCGAGTGATCATTGCTGCTCAGCAGCAAAATGTGCTTTCAGAAGTTTTAATCATTGCTTCGGGTCTCAGCTGTCAGGATCCCAGAGAACGCCCTGCAGATAAACAACAGGCTGCTGATGAAAAACATGCGCAATATACCAGTAAACGCTCCGATTTTATTAGCTATTTAAATTTGTGGGTTACCTATGAAGCGCAGCGAAAACACCTGACACAAAATAAATTACGTAAATATTGCAAGGCTAACTTCCTGTCTTTTATGCGCATGCGGGAGTGGCGTGAACTGTATCAGCAGTTGTATACACAAACCAGAGAGTTGGGCTTTCGGCATAATGATTTGCCATCTCTTAATACAGAACGGCCGAGCGATGATGAAGATAAGCTGGATTATGCCTCAATTCATCAGGCTTTGTTGACGGGGTTTTTAGGTAATATTGGCTCTAAGGAAGAAAAAAATGTATATCTGGGAGCTCGGAATATGCGCTTTGGTATTTTTCCAGGTTCTCGCCTGTATAAACGAAAACCAAAATGGATAATGGCTGCTGAAATTGTTGAAACATCGGCTGTTTATGCTCGAATTGTTGCAGCTATTGAACCGCTCTGGTTGGAGCAGCAGGCACAGCATTTATTGAAACATCACTATTATGAACCTTTCTGGGAAGAAAAAAGTGGCCAGGTCTCAGCATGGAGTCGAGTCAGCCTGTATGGTCTGATCATTAATGCCAGAAAGAAAGTGAATTATGGCCCCATAGATCCCGAAGTCTCTCAGGAAATTTTTATCAGAGATGCACTGGTAACGGGAGAATATAAAGATCAAAATCGTAAAACACCTGGTTTTATAAAATACAACCGGGCTCTGATTAATGAGCTGGAACATCTGGAGCACAAATCACGACGTAAAGATCTATTAGTAGATGAGCTGGCTATTTTTGAGTTCTATCAACAGCGGATTGAACATGAATGGGTACTGAGCAACAGCCATCAGAAAACCTTTATCTACACCCGGGCAGCCTTTGAGCAATGGCGAAAAAAGGTAGAAAAAAAAGACCCAGATCATCTGCAATTAGAACAGTCTGATTTACTTAAAAAAGAAGTGGATCATGTTTCTGATGAACTCTATCCTCCAAGCCTTATAAATCGTGATTTGCAACTGCCCCTTGAATATCACTTTTTGCCTGGACATGAGCTTGATGGCGTGACACTGGTTTTTCCTTTGCCTGTTATCAACCAGCTGGATGAAGCACTTTTTGACTGGCTGGTTCCGGGTATGATTCGGGAAAAAATTACACTTCTGCTGCGGGCTCTGCCTAAAGTGATCCGCAAACAATTTGTTCCGATACCGGATACCGTTACTGCTTTTCTGGAGCACGAACAATATCGTAATGGTTACTTGATTGAACAGTTGCTTGAGTTTTTAAAATCCAGGCTGTCTTATACTCTGTCTAATCAGTTAGAGCATGAGATGGGTAAGGAAGCCCATGCTGATTTTAGTGACAAGATCCCTGAGCATTTAAAAATGAATTTTAAAATCATTGATACAGAGGGACATGAGCTGGACAGCAGTCGAAATTTATCAGTATTGAAACAGCGATGGGGAGAGCGCGCGCTGGAGCAATTGGAACAAACAACAGATGGATTGGCTCAGCATGACAATTCAATTGAGCGTCAAGGTATTCTAAGCTGGGATTTTAACCCCTTACCTGAACAATTATTCATTGAGCGCCATGGCATGACCATGACACTTTATCCTGCACTACAGGACAAGGGAGACAGTGTAGCGATAAAACTTTATGATCAGAAAACAATAGCCAATGACAATCATGGACAGGGAGTTTATCGATTATTAAAGTTGTTGCTGAGTAAGGAATTAAAAATTTTACTAAAACAATTACCCTATATTGATAAAGCTTGTTTGTTGTTTACAAGCTATGGTTCATGTTCCGATTTAAAGCAGGATATAGTCAACGGTCTTTTGCTGAATTGTATTCATGATACGCTTGGTGAGGAAGTTATGAATATTAATCATATTCGTAATAAGGAAGCCTTTGATCATTTGTTCTCATCTGTGATGATTCGACTTGATCAAAATAAAGCCGATGTTTGTCAGACGGTTCTCAATGTTTTACAAGCAAATCATTTATTGGCAAAACAATTGAAAGGAAATATTCCTTTCAATCTGGTGAGTACTCTGGCGGATATTAAGGCACAGCAGAGTCAACTTGTTTTTAAAAACTTCATTGCACAAACCCCTTTAATCTGGCTAAAACGGCTGCCTCGATATTTTAAAGGAATGACAAGCAGACTTGATAAAGCAAAAAGTGATCATCGGCGCGATGGACTCAATCAAATGCAGATCACTCCGCTCTGGAACAAATATGAAGTGCAGAAAAAAACCTTAAAAGAAGATCAGAATACACCGGAAGTTTTATTTTTCGCGAGGACACAACTTGAAGAGTTTCGTTGGTTGATTGAAGAACTCAGGATCTCTTTGTTTGCACAAGAATTAAAAACAGCGCAACCTGTATCGGTAAAACGGCTGGAAAAGAAATGGAAAGAGATTTGTTCAGATTAAGAGGTCGGGCTACCACATGAAACCTGATATAAAGGTTCCTGCCCATATCGCTGCATGGTTCAATTTTTGAATAAAGTTTATGATAGGGCGATTGATTTTTTGCCTAACTTAAAACAATCTTCCTGCCAGATACAGCCCGATTGATCACAATAGCCGTTTGATACAGAAGTAAAACAATCAAAATTACCTTCCTTTGATTGAATTTTTTTGACCAGTAAAGTTTTATTGAGTTTGCTGGTTTTTAAACCATTTTGTTTTGCGATTTTTCTGATGTCTTGCATTTTCATAGCGGAGTATTCCTTTCAAGATAAATTTAAATTAGAGTATTTTATGAGTCAGGGTGCGAGTCATTATTTTTTATTGGCTGATTGTAGTATAAAATAAATAAAATACAATGTAAGAAGAGAAATTACCTAAGGTTTTTTTTAAATGAATGAAATTCGCTTTCGACTTGAAATCAGTGCACAGGAATATCTGAAATATTATCAGGGTGATGTGGATTCAGTTCAGGTGACGATTGCATCCGGACAGACGATTCAATTCCCCGCTAGTGCACTGCAAAAGCATGTGAGTCAAAATGGAGTTAGTGGCAGCTTCAGAATTATATTTGATGATAATAATAAAATGATCAGCCTGGAACGGATTGCTTATTGATGGTTTTTATAAAATACTTTTCACCTGCGACTCGACTACGATTTTATCCACCGTTCTGGTTAATGAATATTCGAGTATTGAAAATGGATCCTCTGTGGCGTTCGGTTTGTATCAAACTGCCTTTAACTCGAATATCTAAAAATCCAGGAGGAGGTATGTTTGGTGGTTTTCAGGCTTCTTTGGCTGATCCGATTGCTGCACTGGCCTGTTTAAAATCATTTCCGGGTTGTGAAGTATGGACTCGGAATTTACAATTAAATTTTATTCGTGAAGGAAGAACTGATCTGGAGTTGCGCTTTAACTTTTCAGATAAACAATTAACAGAGATTCAGCAGCAAATGAATAAAAGAGGGCGTGCTAATCCAGTGTTTGAATATGGTTTTTATGATCAGAATAATCAATTATGCACGCAGATCAGCTGTCGTATTGCCATCAGACCTGAGGGTTATGTTCCACCAGCAAGGAAAATTGATCAGCTATAGTCTACACTTCTAATTAACTTAATAAAATTTTTTTGGCTAAAGGCTTTATAGTAAATATCTTAGATATCATTTAAACAGGTAAAAAAAATGACTAACTCACCTTCCATTTCAACTGATCCAATGTACCAACTTCTCAGAGACGGAAAAATAGATGAATTTAATGCTAAGAAACAGGGTGGAGAATACTGTAATTTAAAATCAAGTGATTTTCGCTCACTTGACTTACGTGGACTCGATGCAGTCGGTCTGGATTTCAGGGGAGCTTATTTTAGAATGAGTGACATAAGAGGTATTGATTTCAGAGGGTCATTATTAGATGGAGCCAGTATTAATGGCGCAAAAATATCGGGCACGTATTTTCCCCTTGAAATTTCTGCTCAGGAAATTTTGCTTTCACTTGAGCATGGCACCCGAATACGTGTCATTCGAAATAAGAAAGAGAGTTAGCTCAACAGGCAAATTGCTGAGCAGGAGAAGTGGCGTATTGATGTAATGTGCTGACAATTGTGTCATCTTCTTTATTGGTAAACATCACGCCAATACCTTTATCTGTATTATGGATGATCGTTGCTTGAAGACTGATAGGGGACATGGAAAGTTCAGGCAGGCTGAGGTTTATTTCAATTGTTGTATAGTTACAAAGAGACAGGGCTGCTGTTTCGATGAACATGCCGTCATGACTTATATTAACTGCTTTGCCGCGTAATAGGCCTAAGGCAGGATAGTTGATAACCAAATCAACTGAGGAAGGTTTTCTATCATTCCAACGCTTATTCATGGTGGTGCCCCCTTTCATGATCTTCGATATTTGTTCGTAGAGATCTTTCTGCTTTAAGAAAAAATAAGGGAGCTTCTACTTTATTAGGCTTTTTCCAGGACTAACTAGTCGCTGAATGCTAGATATAAAAAATGAAAGGCAATATAAAGGGCATATCTTTATTATTGTGTGCCAGTTATATTGCCTTTGGAGTTGCTTTAATAAATACCAGCAACATCCTCCCCCCATCATTGTTTTCCATCCATGGAAATAAGGATATTCCTAATTAATTATTTATCAATATCCTTACTTTTTATATACCTTCCCTGCTCCTCTCCTTTATTATTTTTAAGCTCCATCACAGTTTTTTATTGTTATCTTTGATTAATAGCTTCTTGCTTAATCAAATTTTAAAGCAATTCTTTTGCTTCAATACCTATACTTTACGGGATCAGGGCCCTGAGGATAATTGGGTATGTTGTAATAAAAAAGAGGGTTAACCCTCGGATTGCTCTGTGAGTATAATATTAACAATAAGATAGGCGTGCTTTGCTGTTTTTTTTATATGCATCTATTTAGATTAATGAGACTTGCACCGTAAAATTATGTTGATAATTTCAGAGAATGTCATAAAAAAAGAGAACTATAGGGGCTTTCCCTCTTTTGTTCTCAGTTAAGCAAAAGAGGGGAGTGGTAGATGAAATGGGCCATAAAGATGAACACGCTGAGTCATTATGAAAGAATATTATTTCTGCTGGCCTGTATGGTTGTTTTAACTAATTGAGCAACAGAGCTGGCTTCCATTTTTTCCATCATTCGAGCACGGTGAACTTCAACGGTTTTTATACTGACATTTAGTTCATGAGCAATCACTTTATTGGGCTTGCCTTCAGTGACTCGCATCATCACTTCATGTTCTCTTGGTGTAAGAGAGGAGATACGTTTATCAATGGATTCATTTTGAATCAGGGATTCCATTGCTTCACTATTTGTTTTGAGTCCTCTCTGTACCGCATCCAGAAGTAACTGATCATTAAATGGCTTTTCAATGAAGTCAAAGGCTCCTCGTTTCAGGGCACGAACGGCCATAGGGACATCACCATGACCGGTAATAAAGATCAGAGGCAGTGTCATGCCTCTGCTTTTCATTTCTTCCTGAGCTTCAAGTCCACTCATGCCGGGCATTCTGACATCCATAACAATACAGCCTGGTTCATTATTGTAATTTTCTAAAAACTCATCTGCACAGGTGAATGTGGTGACTTTCAGTCCAATTGATTCAACTAGCCAGGCAGTAGACTGTCGAACCGCTTCATCATCATCCACAATAAAAACGATAGCATCATTACTCATTATTATTACTTCCTAAGTGTTCTTCTGTAATTGGCAATGTTAAACAAAATCGAGCACCTTGTTCAGTGTTATTTTCGGCATACAGTTTACCATCATGTGCTTCAATGATAGAACTGCTGATAGATAAACCCATTCCCATACCACTGTTTTTTGTCGTAAAAAAAGGATTAAATATCCGCTTAAGCTTATCTTTACTGATTCCGTGACCACTGTCAATAACACATAATTCAATATATTTATGGTTACAACGTCTGGTAGTCACAATTATAGAGGGTTTTTCAATACCGGACATTGATTCAATACCATTTTTAAGCAAATTAATCAGTACTTGCTCAATTTGAATAATATCTGCAAGCACCGGTGGTAAATCTTCCTCTAAATCCAGAATCAGATTTACTTGCTTGTTTTTCAACTGTGTTTCGAGGAAACCAGTGACTTCACTGACAATCTGATTAATTTCACTATAGGTTTTATGAGATTCGCCTTTGCGTACAAAACTGCGTAAACGACGAATAATACCGCCGGCCCTGTCAGCCTGTTGTGCTGTTAGTTGTAAGGCATTTACAATGGCATCCAAATCAGCATTACCCATATTAATTCGGCGTATACATCCCTGCACATAGGTGTGGATTGCGGAGAGGGGTTGATTGAGTTCATGGGCTAATCCGGACGCCATTTCGCCCATGGTGCTGAGTCTGGCCACATGGGCTAATTCGGCCTGGTGGGTCAGTGCCTGTTCCTGAGCGTGCTGACGTTCTTTAATTTCTTGCTCCAGAGACTCTTTTGATGTTGTGAGTCGATTATTGAGATCTCTGGATGAACGCAGATACATGATCAGGATAGCAACTAAAAAGCAGATAATAATAAAACTAATCCAGTATTGTATTTTTTGAGGCCAACTGGCCTGCTCTGGATTGTTGTCCGCTTCTATCTGTTCGGAAAAGCTGAATAATTCATTTAAAGCATTATAATTTTGTGCGATATCCCAGTAATATTGAGGAAGAAAAAAGGCTGTTGTTTCATTAAGTTTATTACCGTGTTGATTCAGTAATAAGGAAACAACTTCATTGGCCAGCTGGTTATCAATATACCAGGCTTTTGACAGCGGCCATTCGGGTATTAGAACGGAACTGTGCAGGAAGGGAGCCTGCCAGCCACGGCGGGGATTAATCAACCTCAGATTTTCCATTTTTTCTGCAGCGATATGTTTATCTAAAAAACCTGATTTCGATATGATGGCATCAAATGTTCCAGATTGTAATAATATTAAAGCTTGCTCCATGTCTTTAATGGGGATGATATTAATATTTGTTTTGTCTATTAAGCCATGATTAAATAAAAATTTATCCAGAAATAACCATGAAATAGATGAGTTACTATCAACTACGCCAATATTTTTGTCTTTTAGCTCCTTAAGTCGGGTAATATCAGAGTTTTTATCCCAGGTGTAAACAGACAGTCCTTCTGAAGTCATAAATTTTTCAGAATATTGTTCTGTACGTGTCAGTAAGCGTAATAAACCATATTTTTTTTCCAGCATAAGGTAATAAATGGCATCACAGATAACAAAGTCCAGCTCATCATTGGCGAGTGCACTATTTAATTGCTTGGCAGTGAGAAATAACGGGATAAAGTTGTATTGGGATTGCTTGTTTAATCGCTCAAAGCTGAATTGCCAGGGGGTGCCCTTGATAGATTTCTGGGGTGTTTGGCTTAAAATCCCAATTGTAATATTGCGTTTTTTTGTTAAAAATGAGGTTTGAGCAGGGGCTTTATCCCCAGAAGGAGATGCTTCTGTGACTTCTTTTTCCTGCTCTTTTATGGTAGAAGAGGCTGCAAACAGGGGAGGGATAATTAAATAGAATATAGGAAGCAATATCAATATTCTGAGTCGTAATTGTATTGCAGTCAAGAATTGTTCCTTACCCGGTGAGCTTTCCTAATTTACTCTCTACATCCTTGTGATTATAACTGAAATTAGCTAGGATTTCTCCAGTGCTTTAGTCTCGTGATTAAGTATTTCAACCAGTTTGTTTGACAACTCCTTGGGTTCAAATTTTGCCACATAGGCATCAGCGCCGACCCCTCGACCCAGGGACATATTAGCATCTGCGGATAAGGAAGAGTGCATAATAACTGGTATACCTGCAAAACGAGGATCATTTTTAATATGTTTTGTTAATACATAACCATCCATCTCGGGCATTTCAACATCGGTTAGTATGGCCTGGATATAATCCTTAACCGGCAATCCGGTTGTTTCAGCGCGAGTGGCAATCTCTTTCAACTTTGTCCAGGCTTCGGCACCATTTATGGCGCTGACATGGGCTATGCCCATTTGCTCCAGAGTACGCTCAATTTGTGAGCGGGCAACAGAAGAGTCATCTGCATACATCACGGTGAAACCTTGATCTTCCAGCGTTGAAATACCCTCATAATAGGCATCATCCTGAGCAAAATGAGCTGTTTCAGCCAGAACTTTTTCAACATCCATAATCATTGCAATGCGGCCATCTTTTAGTTCAGTGACAGCCGTAACCAGTCCTCCAAGTTGATCAGACATCATTTGTGGTGGTACTTTTACATCACTCCACTGAAGACGTAGAATGTTTTCGACTGAATGCACTAAAAAACCTTGCATGTGTTTATTATATTCAGTGACAATTAAAATTTGTGGTTCATCAGAAATATTAAGACCGCAAAATTTAGGCAAATTAACCACAGGCACCATCGTTCCACGAAGACTGGTCATGCCTTCAACAGAATCAGGCATATCCGGTGCATGGGTTATATCAGGCACCTGCATAACTTCCCGAACTTTAAACACATTGATGCCGTAAACTTCTTGTCGTTCAGTCGAATCATCTTTACCAAGACTGAATAACAAAACTTCAAGTCTGTTAGTCCCCGCAAGGTTTGTACGTTCATCAACTGATTGGATAAAATTAGGCATAATTGGTTTCTCTTTATCTAGCATAAAATTCCACCGTCTTATTATAGGGTCTTCTTTTTATTAAAAGAGACTATTACCAAATTAGGACAGTGGCAAAATTTATTTGGTTGGTGGCACTTAAAGACGATACAGGTTTTTTAACCCCGATCTAAAATACAATTGTAAAATCTGCTTGTTATGATAAATATAGCGACAGATAAATATAAAGCTTTAGAGATTTATCATGTCTGTACAGACAATAATGTAACTATAGTCTAGTTTTTAGTTTTATCCAGAGTTGGTGGCACTCATTTACAGGACTTTTGATAATGGCTATTTGCTTAAGGTTGTTTATCCCATCGAATCTGTTTATGTTAAACAAATGGTTACAACAAATGAATAATTAATTGCTTATATAGCTTGAATATACCATTTTTTTTCGATTTTTTACAAAATAATAGGTAAGATGTAAAAAAGATATTTTTGAATTAAAAAATAATTGTCTAAAGTAGCATTTTGAGGTTGAGTGGTTTGAGCACTCGCAGCTCAAATTTAGGCCCTGAACAAAAAATTATAAGTAACAGGATGGTATACATGGTCGATACAATTGTAAAAGAACGCCGAGTACAATCTCGCACTATCATTGAATCCCTGGTTGATTCTCGTACTGAAACTCTGGCACAGTATAAAGAAGTTATGTCGTATCAGCCATTTGAAATGGATGATACGCTTCAGGAAGTACTGGAAGACTTTTGTGAATCTATGGTTGATTACAGTGCAAAGGCTCATTTTAATCTTTACAATTACCTTGAACATAATAAAGAACGCCGTCAGAGTGTGTTAAAAATAGCAGACAGCGTCTATCCTGAACTTGTTGATAATACTCAGAAAATTCTTGATTTTCATGATAAATACAATAGTGATGTTTCGACACTGGATTGTGATAAACTGGAGCATTGTCTTAATTCAGTGGGTGAATTGCTGGCTGATCGGATTAATCTTGAGGATGATGTGATCAGTGCATTGCTGGCGGTAGAAGCTCAATAACTAAATTTTAATATGACGACAAGGTGAAGTAGTGTGTTTGATCTGTAGCTGATCTATAGGCAAGCTCCCGCCCAGAAATTTTACTCACCATGCAATCGCTAACCACTGAAATTATTCCAGGCACAGCCCTTCTCTCATCTGCAACTCAGCACCAACTAACAAAAACGATCTGATAAATAAGGAAATTGTTCTGGTATGCAACAGTTGATACGATTACTTGATATTATGTCTGCTCTTAGAGATCCTGATAGTGGTTGTCCCTGGGATCTTAAACAGGATTATGCGTCTCTGGTACCATATACATTAGAAGAAGCCTATGAGGTGGCTGAGGCCATTGAGATGGGGGATATGGATGAGGTTAAGAAGGAACTGGGTGATTTGTTATTTCAGGTGGTTTTTTATGCTCAATTAGCCAGAGAAGACGGATTATTTAATTTTGACGATATTGCCGGGGCTATCTCGGATAAAATGGTTTCCCGACACCCTCATGTTTTTTCTGATCATCAATATGAGAATGAGGCTGATTTTTTGAAAGCCTGGGAAGAACAAAAGGAAGTGGAAAAGCAGCAGAGTAGAAATGAATACTCCCAGCCAGTAAAGGAGGCAGTCAGTTTGATGGATGGGATCAGTAAGGTTTTGCCGGCCATGACCCGTGCGGTAAAAATACAGAAAAAAGCTACTCAGATTGGATTTGACTGGGATTGTGCAGAAGATATATTAGCTAAAATCGTCGAAGAAATAGATGAGCTGGCTGTAGAAATGAAAAGTTATGAGCTGAATAGCGCTGAAGGCTCAGATATTACCGCTGAAGGCTCCGATATTACCACCGCTGAAGGCTCCTTTGAAAATATAGAAGAAGAATTGGGAGATGTGTTGTTTAGTTGTGTCAATCTGGCACGTAAATTAAATATTGATCCGGAAAAAGCTTTACGTATGAGTAATCATAAATTTTCTCAGAGATTTAGAAAACTGGAAGTACATTACAACAATGATCGATTAAAAATGGAGCAAGCCTCACTTGAACACATGGAGAATGTCTGGCAGTCGATTAAATGAATAGAATGAAAGAGTATTTGCTGATCCTTCTGGTGAGCTTTTTGTTTTATTTTCCTGCCTATGCTCAAAACAATATACCCGTCACCGTTAAAGCTCTGGAGCAATTGGTTTTTCATCCAGTAAAAACAGCTCCGGCTCAGGTTGTTACACTGCAAAATAGTCTGCTCAGCTCAGAACTTTCAGCCCTGGTGGAAGAGATTTATGTTCAAATTGGTGATGTGGTGGTTAAAGATCAGCTTTTAATCCGTCTTGAATGTGATGATTATGAACTGAATAAAGAGCAGCTGGTTGCACAGAAAAAAGCATTAGAAGCAGAGCAGCTTTTTTTCAGCTATCAATTTGAACGTTCAAAAAAATTATTGAAGAGTAAAAGTGTGTCTCAGGAAGCTCATCGAAAGCAGGCGATGCTGGTGACAAAACTATCTGCGCAGATACAAAATTTAGTGAGTAAAATACGTCAGTCAGAGAAAATGATTTCACGCTGTAAAATTAAAGCGCCTTTTTCGGGAGTGATAGCTGAACGTTTAATTAACATTGGTGAAACTGTTTCCGTACACAGCCCTCTACTACGACTGATTGATGTTGATGATCTGGAAGTTGAAGTCCAGGTTCCTATTGTTGTTGTGGATGATCTGGACTACACAGCACTGAATTTTATCTATAGGAATCAACCCTATCCCTTAAAACTAAGAGCCATTATACCGAGTATAGAAACCAGAGCGCGTCATCAACGAGTTCGTTTGAGTTTTATTGATAATAAAGCCTTACCAGATGCTTATGGTGTGGTTGAAATTACTCTCAGAGCAATGCATATACCCGCTAACATTCTTGTTACGCGTAATGCTCAGGTTGGTATTTTTTTATATAAAAGCCATAAAGCTCATTTTTATGCCATAAAAGGTGCATTAATCGGCCGCACAGCAGTTATCAATCTACCATTAAATACTCAGGTCATTATTTCGGGAAGGAATGCCTTATCAGAGGGCCAGACAGTGAGCATTCCTGTGCCGTTAGAGGTGCAATAAGCTGGTGTCAAATAAGCCTGTTCTGCAACAATTTTTACAGCACCATGTGTTAGCGAATCTGACCTTTGTGTTAATTTTGGTGATGGGTTTTTTAAGCTATGCCTCAATGCCCAAAGAAAAAGATCCAAAAATAAATTTTAACTGGATTCAAATTAATGCCGTATTGCCGGGAGCATCCCCGGAAGATATTGAAAAACGAATTACTCAACCATTGGAAGAAGGTATAGCCAAAGTCTCAGATATTCGTTTTATTTCTTCCAGTTCCAGGGAGTCAATGGCTAGCATTCTGGTACGTTTTGAAGATCTGGATGATCGCCTCTTTGATAAACGCCTTGCTGATCTGCGTCGTGAGATCCAACATGTTGAAAATACCCGCCTTCCAGAAGAAGCTGAATCACCACTTATTTTAGAACTCACCTCGTCCAGTGCTTTTCCAACAGCGACACTGGTGCTTCAGGGGAAAGCCTATGATGACAATCTGCGCTTTTATACCGAGGAACTGGATAAGGAAATGGAACGCCTGTCTTTTGTTGAACGGGTTGATATGATTGGTGTGAGTGAACCCGAAATGATTGTTGAAATTGATATAGGACGCCTGGCAGGATTAGGAATTTCTCCCTCAATGGTTGCCCGGACAATTCAGACTCAATTTAAAGATACCGCAGCAGGTTCAATGAATCTTCAGGATCAGCAATGGTTGATCAGCATTAAAGGAACCAGTAATGATCCAGAATACTTGGCAAAATTGCCAGTGCAGGGAATTGAGTCTCAAGTTTTATTAGGTGACATTGCTAAAATTTATCAGGGACAAAATAAGCTGAGCACTAAAGCGCTCTATAATAACGAACCAGCAATTATTCTCTCGGTTTTTAAAAAAGATGATATCAACACCCTGCAGATGATTGATGATCTTAAATTTTTTATTGCAGAAAAAAACCATCTCAGTCTGGTCACAGGTATTAATATTACTTTGCTGGATGATAATACCTCTTTAACGCGTAAAGCAATTAATATTATGCAGAATAATGCTTTGCTAGGTTTATTATTCGTCCTGCTGGTTACCTGGTTTTTTCTGGGTACTCGAATCGCTTTTTTTACTACAATTGGTATCCCTTTTACATTAGCCGGTACATTCTGGGTTCTGCATAATCTTGGACAGACGATTAATAATGCTGTTTTACTGGGTGTTGTTATTGTCCTGGGGATGCTGGTGGATGATGCGATTGTTGTGGTTGAATCTATGTATACAAAAATGCGTTCAGGAATGCACAGCACACAAGCTGCAATTGAGTCACTTCAGGAGGTCATTTCTCCTGTGACTGCATCTGTTTTAACGACCATGGCTGCCTTTTTGCCGTTGATGCTGCTGCCCGGTATTATGGGAAAATTTATGCTGGTGATCCCTCTGGTGGTGACCATTGCTCTGGCAATCAGTCTGGTTGAAGCTTACTGGATGCTGCCAGCCCACTTGATTGCCAGTAAACCAGATTATTCAATTAAGAAGTCCTCTAAATTTAACCGTATGCAGCAATTTCGTGAACAATTTACCCATGCATTGCAGATTTTTTATGTACGAATGTTAACGCGTTCTCTACGCTATCCAAAAATTATGTTATTTGCTTTGTTTTTATTGTTTAGCGGCTCTATTTATGCCCTGCAAAGTGGCAAAATTACCATTAATTTTTTTGCGGGAGAACCTTTTCCGGTTTTCTATGCCAATCTGACCATGAAGGAAGGAACACCTCTTAACTACACACTTGAAAAGCTTCATCAGCTTGAGCTTAAGATAAAAAAGACATTAAAGCGCAGTGACTACCGAGAAATGGCTGCTTATTCAGGGCTGCTATTTACCCAGACAGAGCCGCTTTTTGGAGAACACTATGGGCAAATTATTATTTCTTTGCCTGAGACAACACCTGAAGCTTTGCAGATTTTACATAAAAAAGTAAAGCAGCAATTTGAGCAAATGACGGGTGTAGAAGAAATGTCCATTTTGCAATTGGAAGACGGGCCGCCAGTGACTCGTGCTGTTAGTATTAAAGTGCAGGGTGTTGAGTTTAATACGATCCAGAATGCGATGGTTGATCTAACAGAAACCCTTGCTGATATTCCTGAAATTGAAAATGTTATGGTGCTGGATAGCGCTGGTACTCAGGAATTAACACTGCAGCTTAATCAGGATGCTGTACATCGTGCCGGCTTATCCGCTGCTCAGGTAATACGTGATATTCGTTTATTGACTGAGGGGGAGATTGTCACCAGCTTTCAACATCGTGGTGAAGAAATTGATGTGAGAGTCAAGGCAAATATGGAAGGCAGGTATTCATCCGATATTGAAACCTGGCTACAGACACCTATCGGCTTTTTCGACCATCAGCAAAACAAAGTTCAGACCATTCCTTTAAGTGAATTAGTCCATGTGGACTATAAACTGTCACGCAATCCAATCCGTCACTATAATTTGCAAAGAGTGATTCTATTGGAGGCAGATATTAAAGACGGAGGGCGTAATACTCTGGAGATTAATCATTTTATCCAGCAGCAATGGCGTGAACTAAAAATAAAACACCCTGGTGTGAGCCTGGATTTCTCCGGCGAGCTGGATGATATTGAAGAAAGCTTAAATGTAATGCCTTATCTTTTTTTAATGGGTGTTGGTCTGATATATCTTATTATAGGGGCTCAATTTCGTAGCTATTTTCAGCCATTATTAATCCTTGCAACCATCCCGCTGGCGTTTACAGGGGTGGTTGCTGGTTTATTTCTGACCAATAATCCTCTGAGTTTATACACCCTCTATGGAATTGTGGCATTAGTCGGAATTGCTGTGAATGCTTCGATTGTTTTGATTTCAGCGGCTAATACCCGATTAAGACAGGGTATGAGTGTCAATCATGCGATTATTTTTGCTGCCAGGCGGCGTATAATCCCTATATTGATCACATCTTTAACGACCATTGCCGGTCTTTTTTCTCTGGCCACTGGTTTTGCCGGGAAATCGCTTATATGGGGGCCTCTGGCAACTGCAATTGTCTGGGGGCTCGCTTTTTCAACCATGCTGACTCTGTTTGTTATTCCTTTTTTATACAAGTTTTTTATGAAGCCAAAAGCTTAAAATGCACCATAAAAGTGCATTTTTGGTGCTGTCTGGTTTTATTTGGTGCAATCGTTATCTTTTATATATAAAAATTAATAACAAATAGGTGCTAACATTTTGATATTAAAGTTTATGTTCGATTTTGGTGCAAAAATTGCTTAAATACAGCATCTAAAAATTTAAAAGGGTTTTTCAATGACAAAAAATCATAAATTATCAGGTATGAGCCTGATTTCTCTTTTACTGCTCTTTTTTTCGGGCAGTGCCACCGCAGCTGATAGTATCAATGGTGCAGATACCGCCTGGATCATGATTTCAACTGCACTGGTTCTGTTTATGACTCTACCGGGACTGGCACTTTTTTATGGTGGTCTGGTGCGTACCAAAAACGTTCTGTCAGTATTGATGCAGTGTTTTGCAATTACTAGCATTATGTCTGTACTTTGGCTGATAGCTGGTTATTCACTGGCATTCAGTGATGGTGGTTCTATGAATGCTTTTATAGGCGGTTTTGATAAGGTGCTGTTTGCCGGAGTGATGGAAGGCAGTGTCTCTGGTACCATCCCCGAAGGTCTGTTTGCTTTATTTCAAATGACCTTTGCTATCATTACTCCCGCCCTGATTGTCGGCGCTTTTGCTGAGCGGGCACGTTTCTCAGCGATGATGTTATTCAGTGCCATCTGGTTATTTATTGTGTATGTGCCGATTACTCACTGGGTGTGGGCTGAAGGCGGCTGGTTATATGAAATGGGATTGCTGGACTTTGCCGGTGGTACGGTGGTTCATATTACCGCAGGTACAGCAGCATTGGTGACAGCCATGGTTATTGGCAAGCGCAAAGACTTCGGTGTACATGCACTGACTCCGCATAATTTGACCATGACGGTTATTGGTGCAGGTATGTTATGGGTTGGCTGGTTTGGTTTCAATGGCGGCAGTGCTTTGGCTGCAGACGGTAATGCGGCAATGGCTATGCTGGTGACGCACATTTCAGCAGCAGCCGGTGCTGGCACCTGGGCGGCAATTGAGTGGATAAAACATGGTAAACCATCTGTGCTGGGTATTGTGACGGGTATGGTGGCCGGGCTGGGCACTATTACACCGGCATCTGGCTATGTTGGCCCTGCTGGTGCGCTGCTGATAGGATTGTCTGCGGGTATCGTTTGTTATATGGCGACACAATTTATTAAGGTAAAGTTAAAACTGGATGATTCTCTTGATGTTTTTCCTGTGCATGGTGTGGGCGGTATTCTGGGTACATTCCTCGCAGGTATTCTTGCATCAGCAAGTCTGGGGGTCTTTTCCGGTCAAGGCTATGTTGAAGGTATGAATATGAGCAGTCAGGTCATGGTTCAGCTTATCGGCATTGGTTCAACTCTGGCTTACACTGCAGTGATGACTTACCTCATCTTAAAGTTCGTGGGTTTGTTCGTCGATTTGCGTGTGGATCGTGAAGAGGAAACAGAAGGTCTGGATATCGCATCTCATGATGAACGTGGTTATGATTTCTAAATTATAGACAGCGGTTAAAAGCAAGGGAGCCAAGCCCTTGCTTTTAATGTTTCCAATCCATCATTGCTATAGCGGCCAATGTCATGGCTATGGTTAAAGATAAGCGTGTGAAGGCTGTATAGTGACTATTTAAGTAAACCGCTTAATTCTGATAAAATTTCTGCTATACTCAAGCAAATGATTGATAGAGTAAAAATTTACTTTATTTTTAAATCCTTAATTCCCTCCACTAATTAACTAAGCTCAGCTTTACTAAGATTAGATTAATTCATAAATAAAAATTAAGATGAAATTTGATAAACCAATTTTTAGTTTCACATTCATAATCTTCCTGATTATTTCTTTTCCCTGTTTTGCCCAGACATCTCTTTGGCAAATTTCTAAGGGTGATAATATTTTATATCTTGGTGGGACAATCCATGTTCTTGGAGAAGAAGATTATCCATTACCGGTGGAATATGAGCAGGCTTTTTCAGAGTCGCAAAAAATAATTTTTGAGACAGATCTTGGGCTGGCGAAAGAACCAGAATTTGCCAAAAAGCTGATGGCTCAGATGCTCTACCTGCCGGGTGAGACGCTTCGGGATGTCCTGGATGATAAGACCTATAAGCGTCTGTCGGATTACTTTTCAGACGAGCTGCCGATGGCTCAAATTGATGTGTTGAAGCCGGGCATGGTTGTTATTATGATGTCTGCAATTGAATTTCAACGTATGGGCATGGTATTGATGGGGGTTGATGAGCATTTCTGGATTCTGGCTGAACAGGACGGGAAAGAAATTGGGGCTCTGGAGACAGTAGATGAACAGTTAAGTTTTCTGGTCAATATGGGTAAGGGAAATGAAAATGAGCTAATTCTGAATAGCCTCGATGATCTCAGTAAGATTAAACTCACTATTGAGCAAATAAGATCATCATGGCGCTCAGGTGATATGGACAAAATGAAGAATATTATTTTGCAGGATATGATTGATACATATCCAGAATTGTATCAGAGTCTTATTGTTACCCGAAATATGAACTGGCTGCCTTATATTGAAACATTAATCAATGATGATAAGACTGATCTGGTTCTGGTGGGTGCACTGCATCTGGTGGGTAATGATGGATTATTACAATTACTTCGAAATAATGGTTATAAAGTAGACTATTATCAGGCTTCTAAAGGGAAATAGTGACCAGTACTGATGACTGGGCATGAATAGGCTATGTCTGTCTCTGCCACAGAGCTGCTCTGGATGAACAGTAATCGATGCGCACATCATCCTTATTTATGGCTATACTATATTAAGAAATAACAATTAAGAAATAACAATTAAGAAATAACAATTAAGAAATAACAATTAAGAAATAACAATTAAGAAATAACAATTAAGAAATAACAATTAAGAAATAATAATAAAAACTAATAGTGAAGATCAGAATTCAGATTTTTTATTATACACTGCACAGAGATGGCTCATGAACTTTTATAAAATTATTAACGTCATTTATCGGTTTGTTACTTTTCTAATGCTGTCATTAACTTTGGCTGCTTGTGTAACCACACAGGCACCCAAAATATCTCATGTTCATGTGGGGCATGCAATGACAGCATGGCGGGATACACCAAATGAACAAGGTTTATTTATTACTGCAGAGCAGGAAGCAAAAATCGCTCTTGAACATGCTCGGTATGCCGTAGAAAACTCTCATAATATGAAGTTATTGAAAATGCATATCAAACATGTTCAACATGTTATGGCTCCTGAAATAGTACCTGAGATGCGAAATGACGGCCCTGGGCTGGGGTATGGATTTATTAAGGCAATATCCGCTTCGCGTGATCATATTTTATTCGCTGCAGATTCTAAAGATGCCAGTGATAACGTTAAAATGGCAGCAAAAAACTGGTCAAAAAATGTGGATGTAATTATTGAGCAAAGTGATCTGATTATTACTTTGAGCCATGCAGTTATAAAATCGAATTCGCATGAGGAACTGATTGTTTTATCAGATGAAATTAAACGCCTGGCACAACAAAATTCTGATGCTGTTAAACAACTAAAAGATGAAATTATCATAATGATTGAAAAAGAAGATCCTCCTTATCAAACGGTAGAGAAAAAATATTTATTTGGTTTAATTCGTTTGCCATCAGGTGAATGGGAATTTGATTTTAATAATAAATCAGAAAATGCTGCAGGGACTGGAGCCTTTCAATACTAAATAACTGTTCATATCTTAAGAGGTGACTATTTGATAAAATTTTATTATTTTGACATAACTTTTAACTATATATTTTTCATGGCGGCTTGAATTAATAGTATGAATAAATACTTTCGTGTTTTTAGACTCAATTATTTATATCGTTGTTGCTTATTTTTACTGATAAGCATGAGTCTTTTGTTTTTTGCCAATACGCTTTATGCAACTTATCCTCCTACATTCTCAGACTGTCTTATGGGCGATGGTGATGAGTATGATCAGGTTGATGCCTGTCAGCAACTATTACGCTCTAACTCAAAAAATCGTGACTTACATGTTGCACTGACTAGAACGTTTGATAAACGGCAAAAATTCAAACAGGCACTTGAGGCTTATGCGCAGGCTCTTAAAATTTTCCCCAATGATGATTATTTTTTAAAAAAAAGTTTAATTGCAAAAAGTAATTATAAAGAGCAGCAATGGTTGAAAAATAAAAAGCTGGGAACAAAGTCGGAAAACAAATCATCTTCAAAATATCAATCCAGCCAATTTAAACTTAATAAAATCCGCTGTACTCGCCTGACCGGAAAAACTGCATTAAACGCTTGTCAGAAGGCAATTAAAATCAACGATAAAGATGCTGAACTGTTTGTTTCAATGGGAGATGTTTATGCATCACAGCAAAAAAATACAGGGGCAATTTCTGCGTATAAGCAGGCGCTTAAATTAAATTCATCAGATAAAAAAACATCCGAGAAGTTAAATAAATTATTACAGCGAAAAGTTGTAATAAAAAAGAAAAAAAGCAAACCTAAAGTCGTTTATCAAGCTAAAAAAGACCCTGTAAAGAAAAAGAAAATAACAGCGGTAGTTAAGAATAAAACGACTGATATTGATAAAAATAAAACGCTTACTAAAACATCGGCTGACAAGATCAAGACAACTATAAGTAAAATAGCTAAACCTGTTGTTGCTGAGACTAAAACTAAAACAACTGCTGTTAAACTGAAACCAGAACAGCAGCAATTTCTTGAACAGCTTAATTTGCTTCGTTCCCTGAAAGAACAAAATATTATTTCTCAGGAAGAATATGAGCAGCGAAAGAAATTATTGCTGGATTCAACTTTCAGGGTGAGCAGTCTTTCAAACACAGCTAAAAGTAATAATAAAAAAGAGGCGATAGTTAAAAAATCAAAACAAGGTTTTGGACATCTTAATTTTGGAAACTATCATGCATTGATTATTGGCAATAATGACTATAAAAATTTACCCGAATTAAAAACAGCAGTGAATGATGCCAGTAGTTTAGCCAAACTGCTTAAAGATCATTATGGTTTTAAGGTCAAACTGCTTCTTAATGCTAATCGTTATGATACGCTTAAGGCGATGGGCGAGTTTAGGAATACGTTAACCAAAGATGATAATCTCCTGATTTATTATGCCGGTCACGGTGTTCTGGATAATGCATCTGAGCGTGGTTACTGGTTACCGATTGATGCCGAACGTGATTTCACTTCCAACTGGATTTCAACAGCTGAAGTGACGGATACCTTGAAAGCATTGCAATCCTGGCATGTTCTGGTGGTAGCTGATTCCTGTTATTCTGGAACACTTGCTCGAAGTATTTCAGTAAAATTTACTAATCCTGAAAAAAGATATTCTCTGATTGAACGTTTGCTGAAGAAAAAATCCCGCACAGTGATCACTTCAGGTGGATTGGAGCCGGTTACGGATTCAGGAGGGGATAATCATTCTGTTTTTTCTGAAGCCTTACTGGATGTTTTAAAAAATACTAAAGATGTTATTGAAGCAGAAGAGGTTTTCTCCCGCTTACGAGATAATGTCATTCTCAATGCTGATCAAACCCCTGAATATTCTAATGTCAGAAAAGTGGGCCATAATGGTGGTGATTTTATCTTTTTCAGACAGTGAGCTGAAGAAACAAAACTTTTATGGAAAAAAAACTGAAAATATGTTACTTTCCGCCGTTGTTCTAAATTCTGTATAAATATCCTATAGCCCCTTAAAGTATGTGAGGAAGCATTCTGATGCCCGGTAAGTTGTATATTCAAACCTTTGGTTGCCAGATGAACGAGTATGACTCGGCAAAAATGGCTGATATTCTCAATGAATCCCATGGCGTTGTTCTGGTTAAGGAAGCTAAGGATGCGGACATTTTATTGCTTAATACTTGCTCTATCCGGGAAAAAGCTCAGGAAAAAGTATTTTCATTATTGGGGCGCTATCGTCAGCTGAAAGAGTTGAATCCGAATATTGTCATTGGTGTGGGTGGCTGTGTTGCAAGTCAGGAAGGTGAGCTTATACGCGCGCGAGCCCCTTATGTTGATCTGGTTTTTGGTCCGCAAACTTTACACCGCCTGCCGAAAATGCTGGATGAAGTATCGACCATTCACCATCCTGTGATTGATGTATCATTTCCTGAAATAGAAAAATTTGATAATTTACCGGAACCCCGTGCAGATGGGCCCACTGCTTTTGTTTCCATTATGGAAGGTTGTAGTAAGTATTGTACTTTTTGTGTGGTGCCTTATACTCGTGGCGAAGAAATTTCCCGGCCTCTGGATGATGTTGTTGCTGAAGTTGCTTCTCTGGCTGGGCAGGGGGTTATTGAAGTCAACCTGCTGGGCCAAAATGTCAATGCCTATCGCGGTGCAACCCATGAGGGTGATATCGCTGATTTAGCAATGCTGATCCATTATCTTTCTCAAATTGAAGGGATTCAGCGTATTCGCTATACCACTTCTCATCCTAATGAATTTTCAGATCCTCTGGTGGATGTCTATCGTGAAGTGCCTGAACTGGTGAGTTTTTTACATTTGCCTGTACAAAGCGGATCGGATCGTGTGCTGAGTATGATGAAGCGCGGTCATTCAGCACTGGAGTACAAGAGTAAGATAAGACGTATTCGTGAAGCACGTCCGGATATTTATATCTCCTCTGATTTTATTGTGGGTTTTCCCGGTGAAACGGATGCCGACTTTCAGGCAACTATGAAACTCATTGAAGACATACGTTTTGATCAAAGTTTTAGTTTTATTTATAGTCCCAGACCAGGAACGCCAGCCTCATCATTACCGGATGATGTGCCCATGGAAGTCAAAAAGCAAAGGCTCAGTCAATTACAGGCACGTATTAATGAATATGCCCTGGAATACTCGCAGCAAATGGTGGGTACGGTGCAGCAGATTTTAGTCCATGGTATTTCAAAAAAAGATATCACAGAAGTTGCTGGTCGAACAGAAAATAATCGTGTCGTGAACTTTGATCCTAAGGGGCAGGATCTTATTGGTAAAATAATTCCGGTGAAAATAACTCGGGCTTTGAGTAATTCATTGCGCGGCGAACTGATTTCAGGTGAGACTCTATGAATGCATCACAACTTGTTTTAGAACCAATTGATAACCACCGTCTTGTTAATCTTTGCGGCTTATTGGATGAACATCTGCGCTTAATTGAGCGACGTCTTGCAGTGCAGATCTCTAACCGCGGCAATAAATTCAAAGTGACGGGTAAGCCAAAAGACAGAGATGCCGCAGTTTCAGTATTAGAAGCTTTGTATGAAGAAAGTTCGAATAGTGTGCTGGATCCGAAAAAAATTCATTTGTTTTTACAGGAATCCGGTATTGAAGCTCAATTAAAAGAAGCAGTCAGTGATAAAAAAAATAAAGCTGAGGACGATGTTTCAATTTTAGCCGGTCGAAGTCTTATTAAACCTCGGGGCAAAAACCAGTTAAATTACCTTCAGGGTGTTCAGCATCATGATATCAGTTTTGGTATTGGTCCTGCAGGTACCGGAAAAACCTTTCTGGCAGTAGCCTGTGCGGTTCAGGCTCTCGAACGGGATGATGTCAGACGTATTATTTTAACCCGTCCTGCAGTTGAAGCAGGAGAAAATCTGGGTTTTTTACCGGGTGATTTATCACAAAAAATTGATCCTTACCTGCGTCCTCTTTATGATGCACTCTATGAAATGCTGGGTTTTGAGAAAGTTAGCAAGCTCATTGAGCGTAATGTAATTGAGGTTGCACCACTGGCCTTTATGCGTGGTCGGAGTCTTAATGAATCCTTTATTATTTTAGATGAAGCACAAAATACCACTCAGGAGCAGATGAAAATGTTCCTCACTCGTATTGGTTTTGGCTCAACTGCAATTGTCACCGGTGATATTACTCAAATTGATTTGCCCGGCGGTCGTCCGTCGGGTTTAAAACATGTAATAACAGTATTATCCGAAGTAAAAGGTATCAGTTTTACTCATTTTAATTCTAAAGATGTAGTCAGACATGCACTGGTACAAAGAATTGTTGATGCCTATGAAAAAAATGACTAATTAAAAATGAGAAGTGATTTCACTCTCTATCTGGATCTGCAAGCGATGGTTTCCTCAGAGAGCCTGCCTGAAAAAGAAAAAATTGAGTCCTGGATACGTCAGTCACTAGTCACAGAACAGGCAGAGTCAAACTTAGATTCAGGCATAGAGAACGTTTGCAAAGATGAATATGAACTGACCATTCGCATTGTTGCTAAGGATGAAATCCAGTCATTAAACCAGACATTCAGGCACAAAGATAAACCCACTAACGTGCTGTCATTCCCCTTTGAAGCCCCGCCAGATCTCCCGGTGGAAATGCAAATCCCCTTATTAGGAGACTTAATAATTTGTCATGATGTGGTGGTTGAAGAAGCAATGCAGCAGCGTAAAAAGATTGCTGCTCATTGGGCACATATGGTTGTTCATGGTGTCTTGCACCTGAAAGGCTATGATCACATAAACGATGATGAAGCTGAAATCATGGAAGCTCTGGAAATAAAAATTCTTAAATCATTTCACATCTCAAATCCATATGAATAATTGGGTCTATAAATCCAGTTTCAAAATATAAATTCAGTTTAAACCTAAACCTAAACCTAAACCTAAACCTAAACCTAAACCTAAACCTAAACCTAAACAACAGTAATTGAATTAACCAGAACATCCCATAGTGGAAATGCCAGTACTTTCTTCTTTATCTATAAAAACTACAAAGTGACATTGTCACTTACAGCGCTCTGTTTATTTGGCATAATTATTATCTTCAAGTACATACAATCAAGACTGTCATATAAAAACTTATACTATTTAATGAGGTCAGTTATGAAAATTGCAGTAACCAGTCAAAATTTTAAAACAATTACAGGACATGCTGGAAAAACACGACGTTTTATTATTTTCTCAAAAAATTCACAAGGTGAATGGCTAGAAACTGAACGTCTTGATTTACCCAAGGATATGTCTTTTCATGAATTTAATGGTGCTGAGCATCCAGTTGATCATGTAGATGTAATGATCACTTCAGGTTGTGGTCAAGGCTTCATAAGGAAAATGCAGTCAAGGGGAATTGAAGTGATTATAAGTAATGAGTCTGTTCCTTTAAATGCGGTCACTCAATTTATTAAGAATCGTTAAAATTAATTTTTCTGAATGTTATTCAAACTGACCAGTTTGAGAAATCTCATTTATGATAATTAAAGATATAAGCAGTGAAGTCAGGAGGTTCAATAATGGATAGAGGAACAAAAATATATGCTGCTATTTTAGGAACTTTTATTGTTGTTATGACATTTGTTTTTCTCTATGAAAGTCCTAAAGTAAGTGAACTCAATGATCGTTTAGAATCAATAAAGAGTATTAATGAATTTCCTTACCGTTTTAAAGTGCTTCGTATTAACAATGGAACCGCTATTATGAGTAGCCCCCGTTCAACTGATGTGCCTGTGAGTCGAATTTTAGGTCTGCTTTTCCCCGAAGTAAAAAATAAATCACTACAATCAGCTGAGTTTCAAAGCGCACAAAAAAAATTAGCTTTTGTACAAAACAAAGCGAGAGAAACCGTTATGTCAGACAAGGATGTTAGCCGGGTCAGCTGGGAACTGGATCGCAGTTGGCTATTACAGCATGGTATTACTCCCTGATTGAGTATGAGACCAGGGGGTATATTTTTTCCGAAGAGTTATCTAAAAGCATATTGGCCTCTGATGAATTATTATACTCAATCAGGGAATAGAATTTATTCCCTATAATAATTTCTCATGGGTTTATGATAAAAATATATTCACCGTATAGATTTCAGGGGGCAAACTTCATATCCGCTTTGCTTTGCATAAACACCATTAATTTCTTCTTTTGTTCGTAAAAGATTAACCACAGATGTATAAGCCGTTGAAGATACAGATTTATCAAATCTGATAATGACTGAACCATCTTTATGGACATTATAGGATGCATGGCTATCCAGTTCATGTTCAAATAGAATGGCTGAAACTTCAGCATCTGCGGCATTCTGAGTGGCTATCTCCTCTGTTGTTAACTCATTTGACTGGCAAGCTGTTAAAACAGTAATAACAAATGAACTGATAAAAATAGTCATTAAAAAAAACTTAATATTCATAATTTATTCAGGATAATATGAGACATAGCTGATGCTTTAGTTATGATATTATCCATTGATTCTCCTGCTGAGAAAATTCTCAATTTAAATGAAATAATAAAATGATGCAACACTTTTAAGCTGTTTTGGGATTGCTCTATTGTGGTTTGCCAATCTGGGCAGCCGGGGTATTATGACAGATATCGGGTTCTTATTTTTGCATGTTTTTATGGGCTATTGTAAAATTGTTGATCCTATTGCTTATTGTTAATAAAACTGGTTTATAAAATAAATGAAAGAAGTACGACCTGGCAAGGCCTCTGCTCTGAAGAGCAGAGGCCGAAATCTATTAAAACGAATTGGTCATGCCTTAATTGGCGAAATTAATGACAAATCTCGTCTGGTTGAAATTCTAAGGGATGTACAATCACGTAATGTTATCAGCAGCGAAGCCCTGTCTATGATTGAAGGAGTAATGGAAGTAACTGATATGCAGGTGCGAGAAGTGATGATCCCGCGGTCACAAATGGTTGTCATAGAGAGAGATGATAATGCAGAAAATATTCTTGCCTGTATTATTGACTCAGCACATTCTCGTTTTCCAGTGATTGGTGATAATCGTGATGATATTGAGGGGATCATTCTTGCCAAAGACATGCTTAATTTCTTTGCTAAGGAAGATTATAAAACACTGGATTTAAAGGAATACATGCGCAGAGCTGTTTTTGTGCCAGAGAGTAAACGACTGAATGTATTATTGAGAGATTTTCGTGCAAATCGAAACCATATGGCTCTGGTAGTTGATGAGTATGGTGGTGTCTCGGGTCTGGTGACAATTGAGGATGTTCTGGAAGAAATTGTTGGTGAGATTGAGGATGAACATGATGTTGAAGAAGAAAATAACATTGTCTCCCATGGTGAAGGTGTCTACACCGTTCAGGCTTTGACAGAAATTGATGAATTCAATGACTTTTTTAAGTCCGATTTCAGAAGCAATAAATTTGATACCATTGGCGGCATTGTGATGAATGCTTTTGGTTATATGCCTCAAAGGGGTGAAGAAATTGAGGTGGGTAATTTTCTTATTAAAATCAGTCGTTCGGATCATCGACGTATTCATAGTTTGAGAGTTATTCGAGTTGCTGTTACAGCACCATCCAGCTAATGTCATTGTTCAATCAAAAGTTAAATTAAATGTTAAATTAAATGCTAAATCAAAATTCTAATGGTGTTTATTCATGTCAGGCCAGCCTTGTTGAGTTTTTGCCTGAACATTTGCTCTTATGGATAAGGCAAGGGGCTTCTTCATGGTTTTTTTCTTTTTTTCTGGGGGCACTAATTCCCCTGTCTTTTGCACCGTTTAACAACTATTCAAGCTTGTTTTCCTATCTGATTTTTTTACCCATCAGCCTTTTTTTGTATCAAAGTCTGCAAAACCATAGTGCCAAAGAGGCTTTTTATAAAGGCTGGTTGTTTGGTATTGGTTTGTTTGCTGTGGGTATCTCATGGGTATATGTTGCCATCCATGACTTTGGTGCTGCTCATTGGTCACTGGCCATCTTTTTTACCAGTCTTTTTATTTTAATACTATCGGTTTTTTATGGTTTTTTTTCCTGGGCCGTCTTTAAGCTAAGAGTTAAGCTAAAAACCAGGGACTCCAATATGCTGTTGTTTTATCTGCCAGTGTTATGGGTGTTTTTTGAATGGCTTCGAAGTTGGGTACTCACAGGCTTTCCCTGGTTATTATCAGGCTATCCGTTTATTGAAACACCGCTTGCTGGTTATGCACCTGTCATTGGAATTTATGGCTTGTCTCTGCTGGTGATCTTGCTCTCAACTTTGTTGATTATTCGACTTAAAGTAATGATGAGTCTCACAGGTATGAGTATTGTATTTATTGGCGGGGCTTTGTTGGGGCAGATTCAGTGGAGTGAGCCTTCAGGCAAACCATTATCAGTTGCTCTGATCCAGGGCAATGTGAATCAGTCGGTTAAATGGGATCGCTGGCAACTGGAAAAAACCAAACAACTTTATATTTCACTGAGCCAGAATCAATGGCAGGATAATGATTTGATTGTCTGGCCGGAAAATGCTATTCCTGTTTTTTATCATACATTGGAAAAAACTTTTTACCATAATCTGGAGTTGCAGGCGAAGAAAACTAATACCGAATTAGTGACAGGTCTGCCTATCTTTGATGATGATACTGAGCAATATTACAATGCCTTAACCAATCTTGGGGGACAGCAGGGACATTATTATAAAAGCCACCTTGTACCTTTTGGTGAATATGTCCCTCTGGCCGCTATAATCCGTGGGCTGGTTCAGTTTTTTAATATGCCTATGTCTGGTTTTAGTGCAGGCGATCACGATCAGCCGCCTATTCTTATTAAAGGATTTAAAGCGGCTGTTACTCTGTGCTATGAAGATGTTTTTCCTCAGGACATGATGAGTCAGATCCCACAATCCCAACTGATGATTAATTTATCAAATAACGGTTGGTATGGTGACTCTTTTGCACCTCATCAACATCTTGAAATGGCTCGGATGAGAGCGCTTGAAAGCAGTCGGGAGCTGATCCGCAGTACCACCAGTGGCATCTCTGCACTCATTGACTCTAATGGCAAAGTGATGGTTAGAGGGCCGCAATTTAAGCAGGCGGCCATTAATGGTAAAATACAACCAAGAACAGGAACAACACCTTATGTTTATTGGCTCAATTATCCAATAATATTACTATTTGTTATTGCTGCTGTGATTTATTGGCGACAGTTTAAAAAATAATGCAATATAAACTTCTTGTCTCTTTAATTCTCCTTCTATGCAGTCACTTATTATCAGCACAAATTCTAAAAACCTATACAATTAACTCTGGCTCAGTGTGCTCCAGTGAGGAGAGTCTGATCATTATTTCAGCACTTGAGATCCCCGAGTTAGCCAGTGCGAATGTAAAAAAATTAACTCTCTTGAGTGTATTAAAAAATAAGGCTCAGCCTATTGTTTTTCAAGTTGATCATAAAGATACACAGGGTCGATATATCCTCAATAATAACCACAGTGAGTCAGCAAACATTAACAGTTTCAATGATTATGATGAGCTGGTTTTTAGAAAAAAAGATCGCGGTTTACGTCTCAGCACATCATCTGAATTATTAGAAAAATTATCACTGATTGAAATAAAAATAATAGATGAATCCGCTGACACGGAACAGAAAAAGATTATAGGCTGGGTTTATATTGCCCTGAATGCCCCTTTTGATTTTCGTCTGAAAAAACAAGTAGTCAGTTATAAAGCAGAGCAGGACATATTCACCAGTCCTTTGTTTAAGGTTCTTTTCTCAAAAGAAAAACCTTTTTTAGTCGATGCCTTTCATTGGCGACTGATGGAAGGGACAGTGGATATGCAGTGGAGTCCTGATTTGACGGATACAATGAAAATACGTCATATCGGTAATTTTTTTGGCTTCCCCTTTAAAAGAACGGATGATGATTACTCTTCAAAACTGGTGAATGTCAAACAAGGGCCACTGCGGATTATTCGACGTACAGAAAACAAAGTGAAAGTGTTCTGGAAGCTGAAAAGTCCTGCACTATACATTGATTACGTCATGATGCCGGATGGTTTTGTAATGGACAGCATTATTGATATTCCTTTTAAGATCTCATTTTTTTTCAGTGATTTAGCAACCATTACCACTATGGACTGGAATAATACCTTTGAGCAACCGGCGTTGGCTATACATTCACCTGAAAAGCGTTTAAACCTGCCAGTTAATGGCAGGCCTTCTGAAAATAAAGCCCTGTTTAATAAAATAGCTGCTCAAAAATTTTCTCTCAGTAGTCAGCAGGGGCTTTTTGTGGTCGAATTGGATATTTCGGATAATTTTCCCATACATTCTCAGCTTTATCTGAATGATGATCTGCAGACTATTGATCCTCCTGAAAATTATCCCGGTCAATTTGGTAATGTGGGGTTTAAAACAACAGGCTGGGAAAATATTGACAGCAAACTCCATCACCTGAAATTTACGGTCTGTGTTGATCGATATAAATAACAATACAAATTCGTAAGTTATTCTTTTCTTCGCTATAATTAATGTTTCTAAGATTAAAGACAGGCAGGCTGTGGATAACTCTATTCCAGAATATAAAATTACCCATAACAACTCAATACTAGATATTGAGATTAGTGGGGATTGGGCTCAGGATAGTCATTTTCCAGAAGAGTTTGAGTATGAGCTTGAGCAGCAGTTTAATAAAAAAAATAAGATTGAATCAGTCACTATTCAAATGGAGCAGGTCACTGCCTGGAACTCTGCGCTTTTGACTGTCATTCTTAGCTTCAGTGAACTCTGTGAACAACATCAGACTCTGTTTGATTTATCACAGCTGCCCCCGGAAATGAATCACCTGATAACTTTATCTGAAAAAATACCTTCCAGACACTTAAAATCTCGCCAAAAAACAAGCAGTTCTTTTCTTCATATTGTGGGTACTGATGTCATTGCTGCCGTTAAAGATGTGGGTGATGTGATTGAATTTATTGGCAAAGCCGGTGTTGCGTTTTTTGCCATGATCAGAGGCAAGGCTGTTTACCGTGCTTCTGATACCTGGTTGATTATGCAGCAGACGGGTGCAGAGGCTGTACCTATTGTCAGTCTGTTAAATTTCCTTGTGGGAGCAATTTTAGGCTATATTGGTGCGATGCAGTTGGAAAAGTTTGGTGCTGAAATCTATATCGGTGATATGGTCGGTGTGGCAATGACCAGAGAAATTGCTGCGATTATCACCGGAATTATTATGGCTGGGCGTTCAGGGGCGGCTTTTGCTGCACAGTTGGGGACTATGAAAGTAAACGATGAAATTGACGCCCTGAGAAGTATGGGATTATCACCAATGGAATTTCTGGTTCTTCCCCGAATGATCGGTATGATGCTTATGATGCCGCTATTAGCTATTTATGCAAGCTTTATGGGTATTTTAGGTGGGGCTGTGGTGGCTTATAGCTTACTGAATATTTCTCTGGAACAATATACCGGAGTGGTTATTAAATCCGTGGGTTTGAATGATGTCTTTGCAGGTATTTTTATGTCAGCTGTTTTTGGCGTGATTGTTGCGGTTGTTGGTTGTCAAAAAGGAATGAGTTGTGGGAATAGTGCTGAGGCTGTGGGAATATCAACAACCTCAGCTGTGGTGACTGCAACCGTCATTATATTTATTTGTGCCGCTATTTTAACCATTATCTATGGTGTGCTGGGGATCTGATCATGGCTAAATTCTCTAATAACATTGTTTTTAATAGCACTGTTTTTAACAAGACTGGTTCTAATGACACGGATTTTTCTGATGATGCTATAGTTGTTGAAAACCTGAGTCTGGCTTATGGTGACAATGTGATTCAGCAGAATTTAAATTTTAATATTAAGCGTAATGATATTTTTATCATTATGGGCAATAGTGGTAGTGGTAAAAGTACTTTAATGCGAGCAATGGCAGGTCTGAATGTGCCTGCGGCAGGCGATGTTTTTTATTTTTGTGGTAAAAATTACAATGAACGCTATGCCTTCTGGCAATCATCAGATGCAATGCAGCTGAGAATTAAGGCACAGTTTGGCGTTATGTTTCAAAATGGTGCTCTGTTCAGTTCAATGTCATTGATAGACAATGTTTCTTTAAGGCTATTTGAAACAACTCAATACAGTCCGAGAAGAATCCGTAAGATTGCTGCTTTTAAGTTGTCTTTAGTCGGCTTAAAGGGGTTTGAAGACTACTATCCTTCAGAGATCAGTGGTGGAATGCAAAAGCGGGTTGGTATTGCCAGGGCCATGGCAATGGATCCGCCTATATTATTTTTTGATGAACCTTCAGCAGGTCTGGATCCGGTTAGTTCAAAGCTATTAGATGATCTCTTATTAGAGTTGCAGGAAAGTATGGGGATTACAATGGTTGTTGTAACACATGAATTAGACAGTATTTTTGCCATAGGAAATAATGCTATTTTCCTGGATCATGAGCAGAAGACAATTATTGCCAGAGGACATCCGAAACAAATATTATCAGATACTCCGCATGAGCAGGTTCAGTCCTTTTTGACAAGAGCCAAAGAAGAGGAATTGAGAGGTTATAAATCATGAGCATAAAAGCCAATCCAACGGTTGTAGGTGGTTTTGTTATTGGAGCAATTATTTTAATTGTGATCAGTTTTCTAGTTTTAGGAACCGGTCGAATCTTTAAAAATGACATGCGCTTGATGGCTGTTTTTCCCGGTACAGTGAACGGTTTAGATGTCGGCTCTCCGGTTTTATTTCGTGGTGTTAATATAGGTTCAGTGGCTGAAATCAAGCTCTATCACGATCATAAAACACAGCAGAGTTTGGTGCCGGTTTATATTGACTTGAAACAGGAAGTTATGGAACTGATGATTCAGGGGGAGGATGATTCATCCCTGACAGAAGATCAAGCTCTGGGATTAATGGTCGATATGATTAAAGCCGGCCTCCATGCCCGACTGACTCTTGAAAGCCTTGTTTCAGGAAGGCAAGTAGTTGAATTTGAATTTGATCCCTCTCTGCCCATTAAAATTACCGGGATTGATAAGAAGTATCTGGAGATCCCGACAGTTGAATCGGATCTGGAAAAATTGCAAAAATTATTTGAAACCATTCCATTAAAAGAATTAACAGAAAGTCTGATCATCACTGTGACTGAAATTAATAAAATGTTTGCAGATAAAGATGCTAAAGATATTTTTAATAATATTAATGCTACGATTGCCGGTAGTCGGCAGTTTATTGATAATCTTAATAAACAGATTGTACCATTATCTCAATCAGCACAGGAACGTCTGGCAGAGGTTAAGATCCTTTTAACCAGTACTGAGAAACAGTTAAGTGAAACTCTACTGGAATTAACCCGCCTGTCCATTAATGTGAATGAAAAATTAACCGGATTAACGACTTCAGCTACCAGTGCATTTGATAAAAGTGAGCTTGTCTTATCAAATATTGATGCTATTGTTGATAATAAAAGTGCTGTGCGTAATGAGTTGGAACACAGTTTAAAAGAGCTTTCAAGAGCGGCTAAATCAATGCGTGTTTTTACTGAATACCTGGAACGTCATCCCGAAGCATTGCTTCAGGGGAAAAAATATTAGTAGAATAACAGCATTAAGTGCCCTTGGGATGCAGATGGACACTAACAAGGAATATGAATAAATGACTTTTTTTAAAATTAAAAATATTTTGACTTTAGTAGCCGTCCTTTTGATGCTTGTCTTTCTACCGGGATGCGGTACTTCGCAAAAGACCAGTTTTTATCAACTGGAAGAAAGCAGTAATGCTTCCTTGGTAGGTATTGAAAAAGGTCGTATTGTCGGAGTAGGGCCGGTTCATCTCCCTGAGTACATAAACCGGCCTCAAATTGTTACTCGAAGTTCAAAGCATCTCTTAAATATTTCTGAATTTAATCGCTGGATTGAGCCTGTCACTGATAGTATCAGTCGCTTATTAGTGATTAATTTATCTAATAATTTAAATTCTAACCGAGTTTACTGGATCCCTCGAGAAGACAGACAGCACCCTCTGGATATCAGAGTTGCTATTGATATCGGTCGTTTTGATGGGCAGTTGGGGAAATCAGTATTTTTAGAGGCGCGCTGGAGCATTTTTGATAAAAATGATCAGCCGGTACTAACTCAAGTCTCTTTAATTGAGGAGGCAGTCAATGGTCTGGGTTATAATGACTTAGTCATTGCAATGAATCAGGCTTTGCAGGTGTTAGGGAAAGAAATTTCATTAGCATCTCTTCCATATCTGGATAAATAAGATTGCGTATTATTATTCACAAAGCAATCCCAGTTCGACTTCATTCATGTGTATGCAGTGTGGGACATGCTGGGTATTAGCGACATCATAATAGACGAACAGTTCTGCAGTATTTAATGATTTGTTCCAGTGTGCGTCACCGCATAGAGTAAACCCTTTGGAAAAAAGGAAATTTAGACAGGGGGCATTATGATTGCTTCTGGAATAGTTAAGTCGAAATGTTTTTTTATTTTCTGGCAGTAATTGATACGGGCTGACTCTTACTTTATTGTTATTCTTTTGTGTCGCTTTTAATTGTGCTATTAATTGACTGGTTTGATTAATATCATGACCCAGTGCTATTGATAAACTACCGATAATTGCATCAACTCCATTATCTAGTGCATATTGAGAAAGACCAGACCAGAGGAGTTGGGCAATTTGTTCATTATTATAATCAGGATGGATAGCAAGACGACTTATTTCCATAAGATATTTCTGCTGGTTAAACACTTCTCTGAGATTAAACTGAGTTTCACTATAGAAACCACCAATTTTAAATGCAGTAAATGCATCAATGATCCTGACATAAGCAACTATTTTTAAGGTTCTTAAATCTTTGACAATAAGGTGCTGGGCATAACTATCATAGCCATCATGAATGAGCAGTTTATGTTGTTCAATAAGTTTTTTTATCAGGCCTTTTTCAGTTGTTTTCTTGAAATCATTATCATTAGAATTTGAAAAATTACTTTCAGGGCTTATGTGTTTAGATGATGTTGATTTAACTCTTGAGAACCCGGTCAGGCGTAGTTTTCTAGCCTGTTTTAGTTCATTCTGATCATCCGAGAGTTTTACCTCAAATCGAGCGGCGTCTGATAAATAAATTGTGTTTTGTGTATTGGTCTGCTTTTCCATTATATTACCTTTATGGCTGTTCACTATATTAATTTAAAATTAATATAGTGAACAGATATGACAGGTAAACGACACTTTTATGAATCTTTAATGAATTTCGCTAAGAACAGATTTTTTCGGATATTTTGTGTGTGGCCTACTCAAGAACTTTAAGACTTTCCAATACCTTGATGCGCAACTGATTAATCTTGTGATCAATATCTGCAACGCCAATGTCAGTATCAGTTCCTAATATATCCCAATGCTGACTCCAGCTATCATAAAGTTCATCAGAAGCCTTAGAGACAGATTCAGGCATAAGTTGACTTAGATCTTTGATCACTAATATTTCAACCCATCCACTGCGAGGGTTGCCCCGTTTAGTATCCTTATCATAATGTGCCAGGTAGACGATTCGTTGTATTTCACCAATATGCAGTAACACCTCAAATCCAGCATAACGAATATTGCGATTGAACTCCGATTGTTCGTTCCTCCAGGTGTTATAGGATAATGCTGAGAGTGCAACAATAAGACTAATCAATGAAAGAGAATTTTTTTTTATTTGTGACAGCATAATGTTTATAACCGTTGATGAATAAGTAATATGGAGCAAGTCCTTCAGGCTCTTTTTTATAGTTTAGTTTATATTTATGGATTTAAATAACTCATGATAAAAAATTATTTGTTATATAATTTTAGAAAAAAATGGTGTTGCTAGTCTATAGGTGACTATGAACTTCTGCTTGAGAAAACTAATGGATAACTTATGTTAAAAATATTATGTTTTGGCGATAGTATTACTTATGGTGAAAAAGACCTGAAATTTGGAGGGTGGGCTGACCGTCTGAAGGCTGAATATTTTGGCCAATTTGCTGAAACTCCGAGGCAGGAAATCTCATTATATAATCTTGGTATTGCTGGAGAGACAACTGATGGTCTGGTGAGGCGCTTTGAGACAGAAGTTTGTGCACGTAGTATCAAAGGACAGAATTTGCTCGTTGTACTGGCTTATGGTTCTAATGATATTGTGATCCATAAAGACAAAAATATCGTCCCGGAATACTATTTTATAAGAAATTTGAGGTATTGCATTGAGTCAGCAAAAAAACTCAGGGCGAAGATTTTATTGCTGAGTCTGTTGCCAATTTCAGATTTAACAGAAGGACTGATAAATCAATATGGACAATTGAGATTTGACCGGGATATACAGACTTATAATTTAGCAATTAAAAATCTTGCGCATGACATGAACTGTGAATATCTTGATCTCTATGCTCCTTTAGTTGAAAATAATAAGGAAGAGTATCTTTCCAGAGATGGACTGCACCCGAATTCAAAAGGGCATCAACTGCTCTATCAGGATGTTAAAAATAAGATATTACTAATAACTTCGTAGATGACTTTTTTATTCTACTAAATATAGACAGGTGTTCTCATGTCAGTTGAAATTGTTACAGAATTATTAGGTTGGTTATGTATTCTCAATATCGGATTATTGTTATTTTCAACAATATTAATTGTTTCAATGCGGGAAACGATATCAGATATCCATTCAAAGATGTTTGGTCTCGATAAAAGAGATTTGGGAAAAGCCTATTTTCAATATATTGCGCAGTATAAAATAGCCATTATTGTGTTAAATCTTTCCCCCTATCTTGCATTGAAGATAATGACTGGTTAATAAAAGTCATCAATTGGAAGTAATTGAGTAGCTGCATAATTGATTCAGTTATACTGCGCAGTTGTTAATTTTGCCACCAGGTTGTTAAAAATGGGATATAAGTGATCAGTAATAACCAGATCAGCATAATTAACAGGAAGGGAAAGGTTGCCCGGAATAGTTTTAATATAGGCTGCTGAAAGCGCTGACTGGCAATAAACAGGTTAATACCAACTGGCGGAGTCATATAACCGATTTCAAGATTTGCCAGGAATATAATCCCCAGATGAACCGGATCAATATTATAACGCACGGCCAGCGGCATGATAAGAGGTACAACAACGACGATGGCAGAAAAAATATCCATCATTGCTCCGACGATAAGTAAAAATAAATTAAGCAGTAGCAAAAACTGCAGCTGACTATCAACATACTGCTCAACCACTTCCAGTAATTTCATGGGCAGCTGTGAGTCAATTAATAAATTAGTCAGACCCATCGCCATACCTAAAATAATTAATATGCTGCCGACCAGAGTTGTTGTGTCAATAAGTATGTGAGGTAAATCTTTAAGCAGGTTTATTTTTTTACTGATGACGGTTTCGACAAACAAAACATAGCTTGCAGTTAATGCTGCTACTTCAGTAATGGTGACAAAGCCGCCAAATATCCCGACAAAGATTAACACAGGTAAAGCAACATCCCAGGCAGACTCTCGAAGTGCTATACCCATTTGGCGCCATGAGAACTCATGAGTTCTTATGTTAAATTTTGGTGCGGAATAAATACTGAAAAGAGACAGCATTACCAGCAGAACCAGACCTGGGATCATACCGGAGATAAAGAGTTCATCAATACTGACGCCGGAAACAATACCATAAAGCAGGATTGCCATACTTGGTGGGAACAAAAGCCCAAGAGAACCGGAGGTGGTCAATAGACCAAGGCAAAACCGGTGACGATATTGCGCATGTTCAAGCATAGGATAGAGCAGGGCACCCAGTGCAATGATAGTGACGCCTGAGGCACCGGTAAAAGCTGTAAAAGCAGAGCAGGAAACGATGGTAACAATAGCAAGTCCGCCGGGCATCCATCCCAGAAGTGCATTAAAGAGCTTTATTAAACGTTTGGTGCCGTCGCCGGCAGCCAGAGTGATCCCTGCAAATGTAAACAGGGGGATAGCAATAAGGTTGGGCTGAGAAGCAAGGCGATACATTTCAATAATAAGAACGCTGGGATGGAGCTCAGCAGAATGGCTGGCAACTAAACCTCCGGCACCCATGATAGCAAAAAGAGGAGTGCCGATGATAGCCAGAAAAATTAAAATCAGGACAAAAATGATCATAAAACTTTATTTAGACAAGATTTAAACAGGCTCAGAACAAGAATATTGTTCTGAGGAGTTTTTTTCTTTTTCCCTTAAAATAAGCTGGTGTTCAAATCCGGTAATGGTCAGTAAGAGCAAGTGCAGGGCCAGAATAAAAAATCCAACAGGAAGAATTAATGCCAGATAAACTGACCAGCGTTCATTTGCCGGTGCGTATTGCCATTCATCAAGCCAGAACCCAACTGAGTACCAGGCAAAGACTGCGCTGATAAAAGCGCAGAGCAGTAATAGGGGGCGTATCAATTTTTCTTGTTGTTCAATATTTAATAGCGGGGTCAGAATGTCAATTTTAATGTGACGATTTTGTTCAGAAACCAGAGCTGCACCCATAAAAATAATAAATAAAATCAGATGTCGTGAAATGACATCCATTTCAGAAAAACCAATTTCAAAGAAATTTCTGGCAATAATTTGTATCATCGACATAACAAGCAGCAATAGCAGACTACCTGCAGCAATGATTTTCTCAAAAAAGATCAACCCGTGTTTAAATCTCAAACAAAAAGAAAAAATAGTTTTCTGCCACGTGGTCGGTGTTTTATTTTGCACGGAATTCATCTAACAAGGTTGTGGTGCGTGAGAACATTTTCTTTGAGATATAATCGGATTTTATTAAGCTTGCTGCGGCTTCATCACGTATTGACATCATTTCCCGCTTTTCCTGTTCATTCCAGTCCCACATAAATTTTATGCCGCTTTCTTTAAGTAAAGTAATACTTTCATGGTTATCACGTCGGGTAATACGGTTAATGTTCTCACCAGTTGTTTTTCCGGTTGACTTCAGTAATTGCTGTAAATCTTCAGGTAATTTTTTAAAAAAGCGATTACTGACCACCAGACTGCCAATGGCATTGGTCATGGCAACATTGGTGGCATAAGATAATTTGGTGTGCCATTGCATCGTTAAGGCGCCAAAAGCAGAATTATAAACGGTATCAATGCTACCGTGTCTGGCGGTCAGCTGGCTGTAAACATCAATAATCGACAGAGGTACTGGTGATATGCCGCTGGCTCTGGCAAATGCCTCACCAACCGGATCACCTTGCCACAGCCAGATGCGGCGTTGTTTCAGTTGTTCTAATGAATTGATGGGGTGTTTTGAAAAGAAATGAATAGTACCGATTTCAGGCCATCCCAAAAGTTCAAATCCTTTAAAACGAAAGCCGGCTTCAATTTCCGGCATTAAATGCTCCCGGACATAATCAGATTCATCGGTATTGCGGAATAAAAAGGGCATTTCAAGCACTCGGGCAGATGAATAAATACGGCCAATACCATAGCCTGTAAAAAAAGCGCCCTGCAATTGCCTGCTGCGGATTTTACGTAAGACATCGGGCTCATCGCCCATGACACCACCGGGATAAATTTTAAATTTTAGTCGGCCATTGCTTTTTTGGTAAACTTCATCAGCCCAGCGATCAATTTCTTTCATCCAGGCGGTATCTGGTGGCACCAGAGTGGCAAATTTAAAGGTATATTGTTCCTTAGCACTGACACTGGTTGAGAGCATCAGACTGAATAACAGGCTATATGACAGAGCCCCGAATATAATTGAGATATGAGGTCTTATTATTAAAGCTATCATTTTTAACATCATCTTTTTAAAACTCATTTTTAACCCCGTCCCTTTAAAACCATAGCGTTTCTTTTTTCAATAATAAGGATGCTTTATATTTGGCTATCAGGTTAATCAAAGTCTGTTCAGGGTACAACGTATCACTGGCTTGAATAATCTGGGTTAATAGCTCATGGAAGCCCTGTTGATTAAATCTCTGGCGTTCAAGATATTGTGCCTGTAAAAGTTTAGAAACCAGTAGTTTGTTATGGTTTGCCTTATTGGCCAAAGAGAAATGTTGCTCAGACAGTTTGTAGTTTCCGCCCAGCATCGGAGACTTACTGCCATAATAAACACCAAAGAAAATATGGGCGCCACTCATGTAGTAATGCTCATCCAACTCGAGTACTCGCTGCATCAGCATGACTGCTTTGGGTAATTGAGCCAGGTTATGAGTCTTGTCACGATTTAAATCAATGGATTTTGCCCAGCAGGATGCGGCCCAGAATAATGCCGGCACTGCATCTCCATCTAAGTCATTAATGCTGTACTGCAAACTCTCCAGGTCGCCATGAAGATCCTGCTCAGTTAATCCTTCTGAGATTAAAACGTGCCTGGCATGGTGATAGCCTTTTTCATACAGTTTTGCTGCACGATTGGGATTAGCCTGGGGATTAAAGCCATTTTCAGAAAAGCCGTCTTCAATAAAACCAAAGGCATAACCGTAGTAGGCCTGTGCAGCATAAAGACGTAACTTGTTATTATTGGGGTCATTAACCAGCATGCCTTCAATCAGGCTGATATTTGCAGGTATTGCTGCTGCTGCAATGCCTAGATCAGCTTGTTTATTCATGGCAGTAATACCACCATCAATAAGCGGCATGGAGGCTTTAACTGTAAGTTGTGCCATAGAGCAGGCACCTAGCTGGCTTAGTGCACTGATAATTAAGCCAATTTTTAGATATTTATTCATAAAGATTCAGGGTATATTAATTCAGACATTCTGGATTTGATTATCGTTGCTGGATTAATTGTTTCCAGCGTGTATCAAAACAAGTGAGAATATAAAAAGCATCAATTTATTAAAAAAACAATTTAAAAATCAATCTATATTAGAATGAACTAATAATAAATGATTGTTTTTAAACTAAAAATACGGCTTTAAGGATATGGAAGTCTGCTTGATATTGCAATAGATTTCTTTCTTTTTTAGTGCTTCTGGCAATGAATCTGTCGTTTTTGTTCATTTAAAATAAATCGTTCCAGGAGTAATTTGTCCTGATGTTTCAAACTGATAAAGCGGCAATGATAAATTGTGTTATAGATATTAATAACTTTGATTAAACTGGAAATGGATAGTTTTTTTTCAGACAGGATACCAGAGTTCCCCAGCGGCAATGACATTGAGACTTCAATACTCTCATCAGTTGCATACAAATCGGCTTTGGATTGAAATGCCAGTCCGGAAAAACTAATGTCAATCAACTTAAATCGCTGTTCCTCATGGTGGATTATAATTTCATCAAGGGGCTTAATACGTACACCATCACGACGCTCATCAGAATCCAGTTCAATGCTTATGACACTGTCACTCCTCTTTTTCCAGAACAAATTCCACCCTCCTGTTTTGTGCCCGGCCTGCGGCTGTTTCATTACTTGAAATAGGGAATAAATCAGAGTAACCCGTTGCAGACATCCGTTTGGGATTAATTCCCTGATCGATAAAAAATCTCAAAACCGTCGTTGCTCGAACTGCGGAAAGCTCCCAGTTGGAAGGGAAACGAGAAGTTGCAATTGGTGAGTTATCGGTATATCCCTTTATATCAATATTATAGTCACGGTATTTTTTAAATAAAGCATAAATATCATCAAAAATGGGTAAGGCATCATCAAAAAGCTCAACATCACCTGAAGGAAAAAGTATGGTTCCTTTTATGCGTATAATAATTTGCTCACCTTCTGTGTAAACGTAAATAAAATCCCCTAGCTGCTGCTCCAGAATCATGGCTTCAATATCATTGACAAGATCATCGTTATCAGAGGGTTCAGGTGCTTCAGCTTGTTCGGCAACATCTGTGCCCGGTTGTGGAATAATGGGAGTAATTTCACTGGGACTTGATTCTTTTGCGGGAACAACCTGCTGAATAATAATCTGGCTGGCAACCGGGTTGTTTTGATTTAATGCGATTTGAATTGAAGATAAAACTGATTTAAATTTTTCAGTCTCAACAGATGAAATTGAGAATAGTAAAATAAAAAATACCAGAAGAAGAGTGACCAGATCAGCAAAGGTGACCATCCAGGCTGGTGCACCTTCTTCATCAGCAATGTCATCAATGATACTGTCATCTTCATAATCTGCAGTGCTGTCAGCTGAATTAACAGCAGGTGCTGAAAGTTGCAGGTTTTCTGTTTTAGAAGACTCTGTTGAGGTGCTCATGGTTATTTCTTTTTCGTTGACTTTTTAGAGCTGCCGCCCATTGATGGACGCTGTGTTCTGGATAAATAAGAGGATAATTTTTCATAAACGGACAACTGATTATTATCTTTGAGAATACAAATAGCCCCTTCAAACATAATTTCGAGGTTAATGACTTCAAACATGGTACGAGATTTTAACTTGCCGGCAATGGGTAGAAACACAACTGTTGCTAATAAGGAACCATAAAAAGTAGTTAATAATGCAACTGCCATTGAGGGGCCAATAGTAGAGGGATCATCCAGAGTGCTCAACATCTGAATTAAACCAATCAATGTGCCTAACATGCCGAATGCGGGTGCAAATGTGGCCATTTTTTTAAACACATCCTGAGTGTTAAAATGCCGGGCTTTCATTGAGTTAATTTCGGTGCGCAGAACATGGCGGATCATTTGTTCATCAGAGGCGTCGGCAATGAGATTACAGGCACGCTTTAAAAAAGGTGAGTTTGTTTTTACTTCAGAGAGCGCAAGTAAACCTTTTCTGCGACTGAGTTGAGTCAGTTGAAGCATGATTTGAATCACTTGAACGGGCTGCTGCTTGCTGCTTCCAAAAACAATAAAGGCACTTTTAAATGCGGTTAAAATATCTTTTAATGGGAATGTTAATAAAGTTGCAGAAATGGTTCCGCCAAAGACGATCATCATCCCGGGGACATTGATAAATGTCGTTAAATTGCCACCTAATAATATGGCAGAAAGGATCAGGGCAAAACCAGAAAAAATGCCAACAAGAGAAGCAAAATCCATAAAAACAGTACCCAGAGTTATAGAGTTAAGATTTGTCTACTACAACTATAGACCAGCACAGTTGACTGGCAAGTTTAACTGTCTTTTATATCTCAGCTGTGTGAGCTATTTCTCTTTATTTTTTTCTTCAATCCACTTGCTCATAAAATACTGACTGCGATAGAGATTATGACGTAATATCTGACCATAAAAGTTATTTTTTCTATGCTCAGAAATAGTTTCTATTAGCTGATGTAAACGAGTTATAAAAGCTGATGAATGCTGATTTTCATCAAACCGTTTACTCACTATCTGCTCAGCATTTTGCTGACTGATCTGCCAAAGCGAAGCATCTTTATATAAATCAATGGCAGCTTGTGCAATTTGCTGTTCGTTCTGATGTCCATTTTTGTTTCTGGAGGTCAACAAACCTCCCCAGGCCAGATTATCAGCCATGCCTTCATGACCGATATCGGTTGTTACACAGGGTGTTCCGGCAATAAAACCATCGGCAATTTTCCCCTTAATTCCCGCGCCAAAACGTAAGGGGGCAAGATTTACCCGGTAATGTCTCAGTGTTTCAATAGCATCTTCTGCTCGACCCTTGATAATAAAACCTTTATCCGGCTGGTGTAATTGTCTGACTTTATCTGAACAATAGGCCCCATAGATGTGTATTTGAGCCTGAGGCATCTGTTTCCGAATCAGAGGCCAGATGGATTGGTAACACCAGAGTACAGCATCCCAGTTTGGCGGGTGAAGAAAATTGCCGATCATGACAAAATGTTCCCGTGCTGAAAATGAGTCCTGATGAGCAGTTTGATCCAGTGTCAACATAAAAGGGCAATAATGTAGAATGTCGGGTGAAATTTTAAATTCCTGGACTAATAACTGCATTTCATAAGTTGAAATGATCAGGCTGAGATCACAACGTAAAATAGCGGCTATTTCACGAATGGCATCATCGGAATGCAAATTGATTTTTTGATCACTTTTGAGTGCTTTTTGACGTGCTCTGCGTAGAAAATGTAAATCTTGAGTATCAAGGATATTAATTGCATCTGGGCATTGTTCATGAACACGAGGGGCGAATTGTTCCTCGGTGATGAAGCGGTCATAAAAAACGATTTTTGGCTTTAAGCCTTTAACAAGCTCATCAAAAGAGTCATCATTCAGTTTTATCTCATGACAAATGATCCCCTGCTTTTCTAAATCAAAGTAAAATTCAGTTTTGTCAGCGGCACAGGCAAAATGAAGCTGCCAGTGTTTATTATGCTTTGTTCCAATATTGGGACAGGTATCATTAACAATGGCTTTAAGCAGAGCAAGTGTTCGATAACCTGCTGCAGAGGAGGTGGGTTCAGGCCAGAGGTGACCAATAAAAAGAATAATATCTGAATTCATTATTTTGTTGTAGCGCTATCTATGGGGGTAATACCTTCAAGATGAGTTTCTATGACTTGTTTTGCCTGTTTAATAAAGGCAGTAAAATAAGCCTGTTGAGCATCTTCATTGCGAATAGCCGCATAGAGTGTACCCCAGCAGCCTTGTTCTCCTAAAGGCAGGGCTTTAATTCCATATTGCTGCAATACTTTTTTATTAAGCACCCAGCAAGGTAATGCGGCAACACCGCGATTACTGGCAATCAGCTGCAAGGTCATGGCATTGACCTGTGAATGTCGGACCAGGCTGGGTTCTACACCTGCCGGTGCTAAAAATCGAGTAAAAATATCCAGGCGTTCACGTTCAACCGGGTAGGTGATTAAGGTATCATCATACATATCTTCAGCAAAAATACAGGCTTCAGAGGCCAGTGGGTGTTGTGCGGAAACGGCCAGTAATAATTGATATTTGAACAAGGGGATATAGGTGATCTCATCACTGGTGCGAATATCAGACGTAATGATCAAATCAATATTAGAGCGCAACAAAGAGTCAGTTGGATTCAGGTTAAAACCGGTTAATAAATCCAGTTCAACATCAGACCAATCCAGGCGATATTGATTTAATGTCGGCATCAACCAGTCGAAGCAGCTATGACATTCAACTCCAATATGAAGACTGCCGCTATTACCTGTTTTAATTCGGGATAACTGCTGTTCAGTTTGTTTCACCATGGGCAATACTTTATCCGCCAGTTCAAGTAATTTCTGACCTGCCGGGGTAAAGCGCATAGGACGGGTTTTTCTAACCAGTACCGGTGTTCCCAGATAAGCTTCCAGGACTTTAAGCTGGTGTGATAATGCGGACTGAGAGAGATTCAGTTGTTCTGCAGTAGCCACTAAACTACCGCTTTCTTTCAGACCAACCAGTGTTTTCAGATGACGGATTTCCAGATCCATAATGCGAACCTTTTTTATGAGTCGTTATGTATTTTATAGTGTTTCATAAATTTGTGCACTTTTAAATAAATGGTTGCTTTGTGACCATAGCAGTAATTTGAAAATCAAGAGAAAAAGAAGGGGGGCGTTCGGACGAAATGCTGAGCCTGTCGATTGCACCCGACACTGGCCCGTCTAACTGGGGACGCTTCAAGTACGTCCATGTAACGCTTGCTGTCGCCATCCATGGCTCCAAACACCCCAGTTAGACGGACCAGTATCGTGCACACTCTTCTACCTCAGTTGCCCTCACTGGTGTTGTCCAAAAGCAAAGAAAAATCAAAAGCATAGGAGCCCATTTGCTTGAGCTATTGTGCTGTTACTTCTGCCTTTTTCAAAGGGGGATTAAGGGGGTTAGCTGTTGCTCTGGCTTTTTCCTTGCTTTTGATTTTGGACACTCCCAGAGAGAATAAATGCCTTAAGAGAATGTAAGGTATGCTGGTGCAACCTATTGGGGTGTCTGAAAACATGGATGTTTTCATCAAGCGCTACATGGATGTGCTTGCAGCGGCCCCAATTGGTTGCACCAGTATATCTTGCAGTCGTTTTACACGCATTTATTTGAACGCCGCCACTTCTTTTTCTCTTGATTTTCAAACAATCAACAAATTGCTGCTTAGGTCGTGAAGCGGTCATTCAATTTAGAGTACATTTTTTATGAATAGCTTATTCTAGCTCATTTGTAGCCTGGAGTATAAGGAATAATAAAACACATTCAGTTTTCAGATGAAGCATAAAAGCCTGAATATTGGAAAAAGACACTTTATAACGTTTGTTTAATTCAATTGATTAGAACCAAGCTGAGATAATTAAAATACTCACTCAAATCTGGAAATAAACATGAAAAATATCAGTAGATTAACTGTAGTCAATATCTGATATAATGTTTTTTCTTGATTTGTTATAGTTGATAACGGGAGAAAGGATCAGATATTAATTATGAAAATTCTTTTACTTAGCGCACTATTTATTATTTTTATTTCACAGAGTGCTCTTTCTGTTGAATTAAAAAAAAGCAATGGTTTGCTTATAAAATCACAAGACTCAATTATTGACTTTAAAAAAGGTGTCAACACCTATAAAAATAATGTTGTTATAACAACAAATGAATTTGAACTTAAAGCAGATAAAGTTATTGAGTTTAAAGAAAACAACATTACCATTAAGGCAGAGGCTTATGGTAGTCCAGTTAAATTTAAACAATTTAATGCTTCTGGTAAAAAACTTATGTTTGGAGATGCAAGAAAAGCATATTATTACAGACTTGAAAACAAGGTAATTCTTTTTAACTATACGCTTACAAACGAAAATGGTGATCGTATGATTGGACAAAAAGGTGATTTTATTCTTGAAAGTTTGCTAACAAATTATTGAGGTATTACGAGTTACACATGCATAATCCTGTTATTAAATGGTTTGGAAAAAATTTTTCTGAGCTTGATCCTTTACTTCAAGACTTACATAGGAATGGTGGAGAGCTATCTGGTATAGTAAATCTTGAGTTTGGTTCAGGTTTAGCTGGAGTAATAGGACGCAAGTTAGCAATAAAACTCGGATTGCCCAATAGTGCAGGAAAACAAAACTTGAAGGTTTTCATTGCACACCAGGGTGGATCACTACATTGGATTCGTCAGTTTAATTCAAATCAAAGAATGGTTTCAGTGTTTACCCCAAATGGGCATTATCCAACTGGGTACTGGAGTGAAACGACTGGCAAGTTATCACTAAACCTCGGAGTAAAAATTCTAGATGGGGGATGGTATTGGATTCAGAGAAAAGTGAAATTTATGGGGGTTCCTATGCCAACCTGGTTATTTCCATCTTCTCATGCATATAAACGCATAAAAAATGGCATGTATGAATTCTCAGTTACATTAACATTACCAATGGTTGGTAAGTTAGTTAGCTATAACGGAGTATTAACACCAAATACAAAACTTGTATAACAAGCATGTGTCCGGAAGAAAAAATAGAAACAAAATCTTTAACCCATATGAGCCTGTTTATGCCAACAAGATCTACAGCGGATATAAGTACATAGTAATTATCAAAAAATGAGTGGGTTTGATGTTTTTTTTAAACAAAGTCCCTGTGAACAAACAACCTGGCGTTGCATGTAATAAAATATAGGAGTTAATCATCGATGCTAAAAAAAATTTTACTATTATTTTTATTTATATTGTATGCAAAAAATGTATTTTCCAGCTGTGAAAATATACGACCTGCGAATAGTGCTGATGTAAATAATGGAAGTGCTGTGGAATTGATAATTGGTTTTTCATCTGCTTGCAGCAACAATTCACCTGCTGAATTCTTTGAGTTACAAACCAGACGGATAGTGAAGAATAAGCTCAAATTATCAATTGACAAACAAATTAAATATATAGGTTTGATTTGTGGTAGTTTGAAACAATCTTTTAAAAATCCGGAGGCTATTGTTTATTCTATTGAAGTAGATACGGCTAAAGAATGTGGTAAACCAAAATCTCTATTATGGGGTAAATATAAAACAGGTAAGCCTGTATTTAGAATGGCTGTTGCAATTGAAGATGCTAAGCTGAAACTAAATGAAAATTAGTTTCAGAGCTATATTATGGGTATAAATCCAGCACGTCTCACTATCTTAATTATGTGAAGAAATATGAATGAAATATTTATCATTGCTGGTGGTGTCTACTCAGTTGTACTTATTATTTTTCACGTACTATTCTGGAAAATATTCAAATGGCCAGAGACATTAGGAACATTAAACAATCTAAATAAAGCAACGATACAGGTTTTAAATATAAGTATTACATTTATTTTTTTTATCTTTGCTTATGTATCATTTGTACATACTCATGAATTATTAAATACACAGCTAGGTAATTCATTGTTAGTGTTAATATCATGCTTATGGTTATTTAGAGCTGTACAACAAGTTTTCTTTTACAAATTAAAACACAAGGCATCTGTCGGTCTTACTATTTTCTTTTTAATAGGAGCATTCCTGTATGGTATGCCTGCCATTACATAAAAAAATCTTGGTTTGTACCATAAACTTCCATCGTTAATATAGACACCTTCTACTAACTATAGAGGGAAATACAATGGCAAAAATATGAAACAACTAATTGATAGTCATAATAAAATTTTAATGGAAGCAGCTGTTGTAGAGCGCTTAAGGCGTTCGAGTGATATTGAATTACATCCAAAATTATTAAATGCACCGCTAATTTATAATAAGCAAGGAAAAGCAGCACTGCTGGGCATTTATCAAGAGTATGTTGATATTGCCCAAAATTCAAATATGCCGCTTATTGTGTGCACTCCAACATGGAGGGCAAATTATTTAAGGGTTATTTCATCAGATGTACCAATCTCAATCAATGCTGATGCGGTTACTTTCCTGAAAGAATTCCGCCAGAAGCAAAAAAATTATACTGATAAAATAAAAATTGCTGGATTAATAGGCTGCAAAAATGACTGTTATCAACCTGATGAAGGCTTGTCTGAAGCAGAGGCACAACAATTTCATTCCTGGCAAATTGAACAACTTGCGAGTGGTGAGGTTGATGTTCTCATTGCAGAAACACTTCCAGGTGCTGATGAAGCATTGGGTATTGCCAAAGCAATGGAAGAAACCGACATTCCATACATTATCAGCTTTGTTGTCTCAAAAAAGGGTCAGGTACTGGATGGCTCTTCACTATCAGATGTTATTGATCGCATTGATAATAATACTATTATAAATCCACTGGGATATATGGTTAATTGTGCTTTCCCATCATTTATCTGTCCTGAGGAACAGCCAATAAAGCTGTTTGAAAGACTGATTGGCTGTCAGGCTAATGCTTCTTCATTAGAACATTTTGAGCTTGATGAAGCAGAGCAGCTAGAAGCTGATAGTGTTTCTGGATGGGGACGGTTAATGCTTGAGCTGAATACTCGATATGGGGTTAAAATTCTTGGCGGCTGTTGTGGAACTGATGGTGAACATTTACGTTATATTGCCAACAATACCTAAATAACTGTTTTTAAATAATGAACATTATTTACCGAAAGACCGTATCAACTTCTATTGTTTATTATTGTGCTCGGACTGCGTCAAATCACACAATAATAAACAATAGAAGCTGATACTCAGTGCGTACTATCCAGGAACAGTTATTTAGTGATGTTGTCTGTCAAATATGAGAAAAAAGAAAGAGTGTCATGATATATAAAGGTGGTTGTCATTGTGGTGCAGTTCAATTTGAGATTGAAGCGCCTGAAAAAATTGAGTGCCAGGATTGTAATTGCAGTATTTGTTCAAAATCTGGCTATTTACATTTAATTGTCCCAAAATCTAAATTTAAACTTCTACAGGGTGAGAATAATCTATCAACGTACACATTTGACTCTGCTGAGGCTAAGCATAAATTTTGTAAAACTTGTGGTATAAAATCATTTTATATACCACGTTCCAATCCTGATGGGTTTGATATCAATGTTCGTTGTCTTGAGCCCCAGCCTGAGGAAATAGTTGTTGAAAAATTTGATGGTAAAAATTGGGAGCTGCATGCCCATAAGTTATTACATCTTAGCAAAGAAAAATAAGCAGGTTTAGGAGATGGATATTGAGTCTATTTACAATTATGTCTTGCTTGCAGACAATATGGCTACAAGTGGTCAACCTATAGAAGAAGGTAAGCGATCAATCTGCGATTCTATTTCCCCAACCTAGCCAAATCTGATAAAAGAGGATCAGCCTCAAACTTATCTTTCCAACATCGGGGAGTTAATTC
>JADGDG010000058.1 GCA_016744995.1 Gammaproteobacteria bacterium | reverse complement strand
GATTAGTTTTTTTAAATTTAAAAAAACTGATGATGATCCTGTGTAGCATTTTTTTAGCTTGAATCATAAAAAATGCTATTTATGGATGGACACTAATTAGCTGAAAAAGACCAGTCAATTACAATTTGACGGCTTAGCCAGTCGTTATGCACTCAAATAGATGAATATACAGCCAAAAACTCGAAACCAAATATATGCTATATCTTTAATTGCATTAGCCTTTATTGCTTGTGCAATTTATACGTTTACTAGTGACGGATTTTGCTATGAAAGACATAATGGCATTTATTGTTATCAAGGTAACAATCTAAATTTTGTTGGTTTCTCGCTGTTATTTTCGAGTGTTGCTATTTTTGGGCATCTAGCAGAGCTTAAACTAGAACATACAATATCAATATTAAAGTCCAGTTTATCAGAGGCTATTTTTTGTTTTGCCATTGTATTATTTGGAGTAGCAGTCTTTATGGCAGGGCCAAATGCATAACAAACGCATCTTGCATCAGCCACTACGTGGCTTGGACGGTTTTTTCGCTCGTTCCTCGCTACAAAACCGCCGCAAATGCGGACGTTATATTTGATAAATCAGAATAATTAAAAAAAACAATATTATTGGTTGAGCAGAAACTTTAAATGGGAAATATAGAAAATGGATGAGAAATTTTCTACTGAACTTAGTGAACATATTGTTTTTAGCAACAAAAAATTTAATTTGCTCATTGGTGAAATGAAAAAAAATTACCCTAAAGAAGAATATCAATCTTATCTTGATAAATTAGCACATATGATGGCATTAAGTTTTGATGTTCTTGACTTGATAGGAAAAGACTATCCTCATTTAAACCCTTATGACAACGATGAAGAATATTAAGATATAACCAGGTTATGGATTTGATTGCTGGGTCTATGCGATTTTTTAATAAAGCTATAAATTTTGGTTTAAAAAGTAATTGATATTTAAGAGGTATCCATATATGTCCTGTAATGTCTTGCTTTAGATTTTAATGCATTTTGAAAAATAGAAAAATGGAGTTATGCTACTCCCTCGTTATACCTGGAGAGCAAAATATGAAATCAGAATTAGTTTATGTAGAATTGAAAACAGGCTTTAGTGATAGTGGCCCTGCCTGGGTTGGGATTTCTGGAGCATCAAAATCAGGAGCAACAATATATTTCAATGGTTGTTCATTTAAAAGTTTAAAAGGTTCTGGTATTAGCGGCAATTATTATGAGTTGGGATCAGGTGATGAGTACTGGATTTCGGGTGTAAAGAAAAACAATCAAGATAGACATTGGTCAGGAAATGGCAAAATACAAATAGATCGAAAAGCTATTAGTAAATATCTTAAACATTTAAATATATCTAGTCTCCCAGGTAATTTTGAGCCAACAGATTTAGAAGAATCAAAATACAATAAAATGTTACATGAAATAGAGAATGAAACATTAATTTCAGAGCAAGAACTTGCACTAGGTAGAAGACCTATTAAACAAAAAATAAACAGACTACAATCGTAATCTAAAAAATATAATCAGGTGTTGCCATGTATCACCAGATCTTAGCGACTAATAAAAACTTTGAGAATAACGAGAAGATTTCTCTTTTTAATTTCTTCTCTGGAAGCTCTGGTGAAAATTGAACACAACGTTAGAATGAAAGGAATTAAATGCCAGAACAAATAATTTATAGATCAAAGTTTATTATATCTTTTATTCATGTTTTCTTTGGATATTGTCTGTTTGTTTTAATTGAAGATGGTTTTGATATAAATCCAGATGCATTTGTGTTTGGAACTATAATTACAATTATCTTAACATTTGCAATAACTCGATATTATAAAATAATAGTTTCTGATGAATATTTAAGAGGATATACTTTTTGGGGTAAATACTATTCAATACCATGGGAAACAATTACTAATGTTAAGCCAATAAGAATTATTGGAATGAAATATATTAAGGTTTTTAATACATTATCAAAACGACCTTTATGGGTTCCTGTTTTTTTAAACAACATGCTTAGCTTTAAACATGAAGCAATAGGCAAGATGAAAGAAGAAAACCCAATGAGAATTTATCTAGAAAATAATATCAATTAATATAGTGATCCAAGGCAGATGACTTATGAAATTTAATTATATGAATTTGTTAATAACATCAGTGGCAATTAAAATCAGAAATATTATGATCTGATTAACTGATTGTCACTGATATATGTTTATATAATTCGATGGTAAATAATGTATTGGTTGAAAAAAAAAGAATGAAGTTATAGCTGTCCTGTAACAGTATCACCAAGATGCGTGTTGTTTTAGATTTAACTGTTAACTTCTTCAGGTCGCAAGCTTATAACAAATATAGGGGTGTTTTATGTCAAATGCATACATTCACTATGTAAAAAGAAAGATTGTTGTGAGATATCCGAAAGATATTGCTTCTCCTTGGTTTTCAGAGCTTCAATCATATGAAAGTGGGTTTAATAAACCTGTGTACCACGTAACGCGTTCAAAGTCTTGGCCAGCAAAGGACATTAAAGAAGGTGATGTAATTTGGCTGGTTGGTAAACTATCATCGCCTTGGGGACTGCTACCACCTTCTATTGATGCACGAATTGAAGTGAAATCAGTCGATATAATTAAAGAAGGAAATAACCAAACTAAATATAGGTTTTTGGCTGGACCTAATTCAAGATGGTTGCCACTACATGATGCAACGATCATGTTAAACAAATTGCAAATCATTTTAAAAAATGGCGAAAAATCAACTCCATGTAATCCAGATGCAAGCAATGTTGGTCAAGTATTTCAGAGCATAAGGAAACTAAATAGTCCATATTTGATTGAGAAGTTTGCATTAAAAGTCGAAAGCTTACCTCATCATTTTATTAGTTATAGAATAGTTGATGGTACAAAGATGGCTTTTGAAAAAGCTAATAGTTTAGTAAAGAATGGCAATATCGTCTTTTGGGATAGGTGGTCTTTACCAAGACGATTAGCTGAGAGAAGGGAGTTGGTGGCTGATGCAGCATTAGATGGTCTCCTGAACAAAAAAATTACTGATTCTTCTATTGTCTGGGGTATTGAGAGCCCTAAGTACAACGAAACTAATAGCTATTCTGCAAAAGAAAAAGCCTTAGCGGTTTCTTTGGGTAAATATAGAGTAGAATTTGAAAACGAAAGCTAAGAAAACGGTAATTGAAGACAGCCAGTGCGCCGAGCTAAATCGGTAAGAAATTGGAGGTGAAAGCCCTCTATCCAGAAAGGGTTAGCTCCCTCGCTGGAACTCCGAGTCATGGGCTGTTATCCGTAAGGGTAGGGGTTAAGCGTTGACAGGGGAAAGCAATACAGATGATCACGTTAACTTAGAGCGAGTGATTATTGGGTTCTTCGGAGTCATAGGCCCGGTGTAGGAAGAACATATTAGCCACCCATTAAATAAGCTGCTATATTTTATCTATGGAGTTACTGGTTCAATATCGTTATTTACTCACTTTGGGATGACATTAGTATGAGCAATAAGATCAATTATAAGAACAACCCCTTACATGGTGTTAGTTTGAAAAGCTTGTTGATTGAAATAGTAGATCAGTATGGTTTTGAGATACTATTTGCCTATTTAAATATTAACTGTTTTAAGACCAATCCAAGTATTGATTCCAGTGTTAAATTTTTAAAGAAAACGGATTGGGCACGTGAAAAAGTTGAAGTTTTTTACTTGTATGAGTATAAAAGCTTACCTGGAGCATCTTCTGAACAGTTTTCATTATCTCCAAGGGCGCGGATTATTCCAGAAGACCAAGTGCCGGGTGATCCTAAAGAACTGAGTTTTGAAGATGCTGAGCGGCTGTGCGAAAAGCGTGCAAATAAGTCTGCTTCGCGAGAGCAGTGGGGTGAGCACCTCTCGGGAAAGAATATTGATCCATGGGCGAATCGGAAAAATAAATCCAGGTGATGACGGAGCGAATAGATGCCTAACAAGGCAAATATGCTCGGATAAATTATAGCTTTGCGCCTATGGGCACAAAGCTATAATTTTCCGGTAATTTAAACGTTATGCTTCTCAATGTTGAAGAGCATCGCCTCAGTAATGTAAAGTGCTTATTAATTACAAAAGAATATTAACAATAAACGAAATCAGTGGATAAATATGAAGTTGTTATATTCAGCAATACCACTCTGCTCACCCTGGTTCATCATCTGTCTCAATGTCTCAGTCCGAGTTTCTGTGTTTTCAAGTAATCTAAGTGCTGCCCTGATGACTTCGTTTGCAGAGGCAAACTGACCACTTTTTACTTGACCTGTTATAAAACCATCAAAGTGATCACCCAGAGTAATGCCAGTGTTTTTAGCCATAATTCACCTCATTTATACCTGGTTGTGGTATAAAGCACTTGGCAAATCAATTAAGTGCGACCACAAAAAGTGTGGCGTATTATTTTAAATGTTTTACCACAGCAAGTTAAAATATGGTTCTTAACAAAAAGAAAATTAGCCTTATATTTTTAGTTGTTATAATTTTGGGTGGTTTTTTGATCCCAGAAAATATGACCATACCAGTTAAAGGTGCTAGATCTTCTGACTGGAATAATAAGTCCTTTTGGTATGAGCCCTGGGGTAAATCTGGTGTTCACAAAGGAATTGATATCTTTGGCAAAAAAGGCCAGGAACTTAACTCATCTTGTAATGGTATTGTTATCTATACTGGAAGTAATTCTTTAGGCGGTAATATTGTAATTGTATTGGGGCCAAAATGGAGGTTTCACTATTATGCTCATTTGGAAAGTATATCAACAACTGCTCTTAGTTTTATTAGTTCAGGTGATCTAATTGGTACTGTGGGCGATAGTGGAAATGCAAAAGGAAAACAACCACACATACATTATTCTATTATAACGGCCTTGCCTTATGTGTGGCGAATCGATAGTGCTAGCCAGGGATGGAAAAAAATGTTTTATTTGAACCCTGACATAATACTTAGAGACTAGACTGAGCATTTTGAGGTGTAACAAGTACATGTTGTCAAGTGATTCAAAACAGCCAGGCAAGTAATGTCAGCACCCAATTTAAGGAATTAACATTGGAAATTAGAAAAGCAAAAGAATCAGAGCGTAAAGAAATACTGAATGTTCACAATCAAGCTTTTGGTAAAGAGAAAGGCCCTGAAATTGCCCAGCTCGTAGATGATTTACTTAATGACAAAACAGCAATGCCTGTTCTGTCGTTAGTTGCATTAGAGAACAAAAAGATAATTGGACATATTCTCTATACTAAGGCAACAATCACCCAAACTGAATTGTCAGTATCAACTCAGATCCTTGCACCTTTAGCAATACTTCCTGAGCAGCAGAAAAAAGGCATTGGCGAAAAGTTAATCAACGAAGGCATAAAGCAATTAAAGGAAGCTGGAACAGAATTAGTCTTTGTTCTTGGACATCCAAGCTACTATCCTCGTTGTGGTTTTTTCCCCGCCGGAGAAAAAGGATTTGAAGCCCCATATCCAATTCCAGAAGAACATGCAGCTGCATGGATGGTTCAATCCCTGAATGATGATGCTTTAGAGTCAGCAAACGGCAAAGTTCAATGCTCAAATGTTCTAAATGAACCTCAACATTGGAGAGAGTGATTTTGCTAACAAATTGTTGCTACTGAATCTCCGGTTGCTGTTGTTCCCTACGGTCAGCAGAGCAAGGTGTTATCTTGAGCAAAACATTAACAACAAAATCAATAAACTATGTTCCGGTCACTATGCAAGAATTACTTTATGAAACACTCTTAATAATTATACTTCTGTTTTATCCTACCTGGAGGATTTATGGGCGTGCTGGTTTAAATAAAAATTTCAGTTTTACTTTGCTAATTCCATTTGTTGGAATATTTGTGTGCGCTGCTATTCTGGCTTACTCAGCATGGCATGTTAAATCACTTGAAGGTAAGTAATTATGGCTATTGGATTCCTGGAATTATTTATGCTGGCAGGAATATTACTTGTTATTTTGCCCATTTTATTTTTATTTGCACCAGTAGCAAATAAAGCCGGTTTTTCTGGTTGGTGGGCAATTTTATTGTTTGTTCCTTTGTAACTACTCAGCGTGTTTAGATTTTGCTTGAGTTCAAGGCACAATGCCTACGGCACCTCAAAGAGGCGCACGGAGAATGTGAGCATATAAGTATATGTGACCATTTGAGTACGAAAATAACGCAGAAATCGGGCAAAAGATGAATACGCTGAGTAGTTACGTTCCTTTTTTAAATGTAGTGATAATTTGGCTTTTTGCATTTATAGACTGGCCCATTGAAAAATCATTGCCAGAAGGCAGAGAGTAATTAATGAGATAAAGGAAATGCATGGAAGGCAAAGAGACACCACTATAAATTCGATGTTCCTGAATTTACCTTTTTATAATTTCTCTGGAAGTCCAAAAATCAAATTAACTTAGCGCTGGAGTGCAAATATCTCCTAAACCCATAAATATTGACAAAACTCGATA
>JADGDG010000032.1 GCA_016744995.1 Gammaproteobacteria bacterium | reverse complement strand
TGATTTTTCTTTGCTTTTGGACAACACCAGTGAGGACAACTGAGGTAGAAGAGTGTGCACGATACTGGTCCGTCTAACTGGGGTGTTTGGAGCCATGGACGGCGACAGCAAGCGTTACATGGACGTACCTGAAGCGTCCCCAGTTAGACGAACCAGTCTCGGGTGCAATCGACAGGCTCAGCATTTCGTCCGAACGCCCCCTTCTTTATTCTCTTGATTTTCAAATTACTGCTATGGTCGTAAAGCTGATATCGAGTATTATAAAGAATAACCTGATAAACCATAAAGACAATAAATACAATATGAGAAAAATCACCACACCAGTAAAAATCGGCAATGTTCTTATCGGTGGTAATAACCCCATTGTTGTTCAATCGATGACAAACACCGATACTGCTGATGTCATTGCCACAGTGAAACAATGTGCAGAGCTATCAATGGCCGGTTCTGAGCTGGTACGCATCACCGTCAATACAGAAGAAGCGGCTCAAGCCGTTCCCCAAATTCGTACTCAGTTGGAAAAAATGAATCTGGATGTCCCCCTTGTCGGAGATTTTCATTTTAATGGTCACAAGCTGTTAAGCAAGTACCCCGACTGTGCTCAGGCATTAGAAAAATATCGGATCAACCCCGGCAATGTAGGTCGTGGTAATTCTCGTGACGATAAATTTGCACAGTTAATTGATATCGCCGTTCAAAATAATAAAGCCGTTCGCATTGGTGTCAACTGGGGCAGTCTGGATCAGGAGTTAATGGCTCGGATGATGGACAAAAATAATCACCTGAGTGAGCCCAGAGAGCCAACTGACGTAATGCATGATGCCTTGATTACTTCAGCTTTAGATTCTGCTCGTGCAGCCGAACAGCAAGGGCTGCCACATGATAAAATCATTCTATCCTGTAAAATGTCCGGTGTTCAGGATCTGGTTAAAGTTTATGGTGATCTCAGTGAACGTTGTGATTATGCTTTACACCTTGGCTTAACAGAAGCCGGTATGGGCAGTAAAGGTATTGTTGCCTCAACCTCAGCTTTATCAATTTTATTACAACAGGGAATTGGGGATACCATTCGTATTTCACTCACACCAGAACCTGGAGAACCTCGAACAAAAGAAGTTCAGGTTGCCCAGGAAATTTTACAGGCCCTGGAACTGCGCACTTTTACACCCACCGTTATAGCCTGCCCGGGATGCGGCAGAACCAGTTCAGATACCTTCCAGCATCTCGCCAAAGACATTCAGCATTATTTAAAAACATCCATGCCACAATGGAAAACACAATACGCCGGCGTTGAAACACTGAGTGTTGCCGTTATGGGATGTGTCGTCAATGGACCGGGTGAAAGCAAACATGCCAATATCGGTATCAGCCTTCCAGGCAATGGCGAAAAACCTGTAGCCCCCGTCTATGAAGACGGAGTAAAAACAGTCACTTTAAAAGGTAATAACATCGCCGAAGAATTTCAGACAGTAGTGACAAATTATATTAAAAGTCATTTTGCTTAACAGCGTAAAAAAAGAAGTCATTTATCTATTGTCATTAGTCAAACCCAGAGCATAAAATCCAAAGTTCCTATTATGACAAGATGACCAGATTAACTAATTCTGTATTACCCGAAAAAAACAACGTCTCTGCGGGGACATATTTAAGCAATGGATTTTGAGCTGCTGGCGATGCTGCTGATAAAGTCGCCAGAAAACTCACTTGCAGCAAGATAATGAAGACGGTAAAAAAAAGTGTTCTAAAGTTTCTCATACTCATAAAAAAGTAGTTTCCTCCTGAAAGCATTGGTGAATCACCCATACTCCCAGCATTGAAAAAGTACATGTTTTTTTGAAGGATCATAATAATTGATAAAATCATCTATGCAAGATATTTTATAGTACAATATCATTAACCAAATAGCCTGTGTATGAGGATTTTATGATTAAAATAATTCATCTGATCGTTACTTCTATTATATTTCTAACTTTAAGTGCCTGCCAGAGTCAGTCCCTGAACAATTTTTCACCCGAATATGAAATCACTCAACATGAGCTCATTGATCAAATCTGGTCTGTTGCCGATCAAAAAATCGTCACCAGAAAAGATTTAAGTCTTCAACTGGCAAAAAGCAATATCATATTGCTGGGTGAAACCCATGACAATGCCAGACATCACCAATTACAGGCACAGGTTATCACTGAACTGACAAATAGTTTAAATAATATTAAACACTCCCCTATTGTCGCCTTTGAAATGCTCAATCAAAACAAACAAGCCGCAATCAATCAATTTCAAAGCCAGTATTATTCTCCCGCTGACAATACGACTCAATTGAACAGTGCAAAAAAAGTTGAGTTATTCTCTCAGAGGATCAACTGGGAAAAATCAGGCTGGCCGGAGTGGGAATATTATTACCCTATATTTTACAGCAGCATTGATAACGAGCTCCCTATCATTGCTGCTAATTTAAATATTAAAACCATACGCAATGTCATTAAACAGGGCAGCATAGTGCTGGATCAGCAATATCAGGATCTCCTGACTAAATATCAATATGATGAACCTTTAAAAAAAGAGCTCATGAAGGAAATTCTCTCTTCTCACTGCGATATGCTGCCTGAAAAAATGCTCTCTCCGATGTTGTTAGGCCAACAAGTTCGAGATCTTGCTATGACACAGAGCATACTCTCTTCTCTGCCGAAAAAAACAGTCCCGGATAAGATGAATCAATTAATTTTAATTGCCGGCTCAGGGCACACCCGAACGGATTATGGAGTCCCCTACTATTTACATCAGGAAGCGCCTGAGCTAAAAATTGTGAGCCTTGCCTTTATGGAAGTAAGTAAAGGTGAGTTTAATCCAACAGAATATGCAAAAGCCTGGAGTGAGACTGCAGAGAAACTCCCTTTTGATTACATCTGGTTTACTGAAACAGCTGCACGAGAGGATCAATGTAAAAAAATGCGCGAGTATATGAAAAAGAAAAAAAATAAGAAATAGCTTTTTTCCCCTTTGACTTTTCCCCTTTGACAAAGGGGAAGTAACAAGCCTAACTAACCAGACTCTCGAATATTTTAAAACCTGCAACATAAGTTCCGATAGCGGAACCTATGGTTGAAAAGAAAAACACCAGCAGCGTTCTGGCAACTTTATTTTTCCACCAGCCAGAAACATGTGTGGTATCTCTTCTCAACTCGCTAAAGTCACCGACATTTGGTTTTCTTAAGTACATTTCAATGGCTGCAGTAACCATTCCGGCACCAATTGTTGGATTCAAAGAGGTCAGTGGTGCGGCAAAAAAGGCACCCATCACAGTCAGAGGGTGTCCCTTTGCTAAAGCCGCGCCTAAAGCAGAGAGAGAACCATTGATCAGCACCCAATAAATAATCAGCTGCACACCCAGTTCGGTACTTTTGTTAAAACCAATAGCAAAACCGGTAATTATAATAGCCACAATTATCCATGGAATAATTTTTGGCCAACGGCTTTTCTTCGGTAGCGCATCCAGTCTGTCGATTGTCTGCTGCGCCTTGTTGTGCAATTCTTCTGGAGCCGTTACTTGTTCATCTTTTGCCAGATAGGACTCAATACCTTTCAGATGCCCTGCTCCGACTACAGCAAGAATTGACTGATTATCAGAACTGGTCACTATCTGTTCCAGGCGGGCTGCCATATATTGATCACGCTCATCAATCAATGGCTCAAATAATTCTTTCGCTTCTTCGGCAAATTGAGAGAATGTCGTTTCTAAAATATCACCTTCTTTAAGCCGTTCAATTTCTTCTTCAGACACCTTTTCATTAGAAACAACACTACCCAGCAAACCGCCTATAATACCCATTTTTTTCCACCAGGGTACATTATTGTAAACACGTTTAAGGGTCGTACCAACTTCTCGATCAATGAGATGAATTTCACTCTTCATTTCATTTGCCTGATCAATAGCCATACGCATTTCTGCACCAGGCTCAATGCCAAATTCATCAGCCATTTTTTGCTGATAGGCACCCAGGGCAAGTGAAGCAATAACCATAGAAGCCTTGCCTTGTTTAAAGACCTGAAACAGATCCATTTTAGCCAGACTATCAGGGTCAATCATACTATTATATCGGCTGGGACATAGCTCAATAGCCACTCCGTCATATTCACCAGTAGCTAATAATTCAAGCACTTTATCAGCACTGGTCTTCGATACGTGAGCAGTACCCAGTACAGTAATTGATTTTCCAGCCAGTACATGGCAAAAAATAGGTTCTTCCTTTGAACTCTCCTCATTTGGCTGAGGGCTGTCCTCATGCTGAGAGCTTTTATCTTGCTGAAGGCTTTTATCTCGCTGAAGGCTCTTATCCTGCTGAAGGCTCTTGTCCCGCTGAAGGCTCTCAGTCCCTGATACTTCTTGCTTTTCCACTGATTTGATCAATCCTGAATATTAAATTAAACATTATTATACTGAGTTCTAACATAGAAGTAATTAATTAAACATTCACAATTAATCATCCAATATTATTCTACGGTGTGCTTTCAACCTCTAGTTGAGTAATGCGCTGTAAAGCAAACTCATTCGTATCACCACAAAATTCCTCACTTGCCTGAAATAACAGACAGACGCCTGGTCTGGATGATTGCCCGAATATTTTACAGGAATTATTTTCATCCAGCTGTGTACATCTCTCTCCCGCAGGTTTTCCATCTGGCATACCTGGAATAGGGGTAGATATTGAAGGTGCAATACAGCAGGCACCACAGCCATTACGACATTTCATATATAATTTCGATAACTTATAAAAAACTTGAAGACAATTGTCTTTGCAGATAAAAAAAGGCCAGACACTCAACAAGTGTCTGGCCATTTCTCTCTTTATAAATAAAGAAGATATTGAAAGAAGTTTTACTTCTTTTTCTTCGCTTTACGCTCTAAGGTTTCTTTAATTACTACTTCTGCAACACTCTTAGGACATGCGCTATAGTGAGAAAATTCCATTGAAAACTGACCACGACCAGAAGTCATGGTACGCAAGTCACCAATATAACCAAACATTTCACTCAAAGGTGCTTCTGCTTTAATACGAGTACCCATTGGGTTAGATTCTTGATCCTTAATCATACCGCGACGACGGTTCAAGTCACCAATACAATCACCAACATGAGCTTCAGGTGTAAACACGTCCACTTTCATGATTGGTTCAAGTAGTTGAGGACTCGCTTTCTTCATAGTCTGACGGTAAGCACCATAAGCAGCTAATTCAAAAGCCATAGCAGATGAATCCACGGCGTGGTATGCACCGTCCAACAATGTAACAGACACATCAACCACAGGGAAGCCAGCCAGAACACCTTCGTTCATCATACGGCCAAAGGCTTTATCAATAGCGCCCCAGTATTCACTTGGGACATTACCACCAGTGACTTTAGACTCAAAGGTATAACCGGTATTTGGCTCACCTGGTTGGATAATATAGTCAATTCGACCATACTGACCAGAACCACCAGACTGCTTCTTATGAGTGTAGCTGTCTTCAACAAGCTGAGTAATCGACTCACGGTAGGCAACCTGAGGTTTACCAACGGTTACATCAACACCATGAGTACGTTTAAGGATATCAATTTTAATATCCAAATGGAGTTCACCCATACCCTTAAGAATGGTTTCACCACTTTCTTCGTCTGTCTCAACGTGGAAAGAAGGATCTTCTTTAACCATCTTGTTCAGAGCAATACCCATTTTTTCAGAACCACCCTTATCATTAGGTGATATAGCAATAGAAATAACGGGATCAGGGAAAACCATTGGCTCTAATGTGGCTGGGTTTTTAGGATCACATAAAGTATGACCCGTTTGAGTATTCTTCAAACCAACAAAGGCAACAATATCACCTGCAACACAAGAATCTAACTCTTCACGAGAATCCGCATGCATCTCAACAATACGGCCAATACGTTCAGTTTTGCCCGTGAAGGTATTTAATAAAGTCATACCCTTATCAACACGACCTGAATACATACGAATAAAGGTCAGTGCACCAAAACGGTCATCCATAATCTTGAATGCCAGGGCACGTGCCGGTCTGTCTTCATCAACAATGGCCATTTCACCGGTCTCATTACCATCCAGATCAACTTCAGGCTGAGGAGCCACTTCCATTGGATTAGGCAGATAATCAACAACCGCATCCAGTACTAATTGAATGCCTTTGTTCTTAAATGCTGAACCACAGAGTGTTGGAAAGAAGTCCAGTGCAATGGTACCCTTACGGATACAGCGCTTGATGTCATCAATAGAAGGCTGTTCACCTTCCAGATAAGCTTCCATCAGCTCATCATCCTGCTCAAGAGCCGTTTCAATCAACTGCTCACGATAATCTTCAACTTGATCAACCATATCAGCAGGCACATCTAGTATTTCATATTTTTTAGGATCGCCTGAACCATCCCATACCCATGCTTTACGGGTCAATAGATCAACAACACCTGAGAAATCGTCTTCAATGCCAATGGGTAATACCATAACCAAAGGGTTGGCTTGTAAAACATTTTCAACCTGATCAACGACACGATAGAAATCAGCACCGATGCGATCCAGTTTATTGACAAAAATCACACGCGCAACGCCTGATTCATTCGCATAACGCCAGTTAGTTTCAGATTGAGGCTCAACACCGCCCGAACCACAGAAAACACCCACACCGCCATCAAGCACTTTTAAAGAACGGTAAACTTCAATAGTGAAGTCAACGTGTCCCGGTGTATCAATAATATTCATACGATGCCCATCCCACTCACAAGATGTTGCCGCAGACTGAATAGTAATACCGCGCTCCTGCTCCTGCTCCATGAAATCGGTGGTTGCTTCACCATCATGCACTTCTCCAATCTTATGGGTCTTACCCGTCAAATTCAAAATACGTTCAGTGGTGGTGGTTTTGCCCGCATCAACGTGTGCGAAGATGCCTATGTTACGGTAGTTGCTTAAATCAGCCATAATATTCTCTGGTTATACTAAAAATCGGGTTAATCATTCTCAATCTTTATAGGTTGCCTTTTCTTTTTATTGTTTTGACAATAAAAAACCAAACACCAATGTTTTTTTGGCGCAGAACTATAAATAACTATAAATAATTGGAAAATTGCTTCGGCAAACACAGATTGCAAAGATGAATTCTGCCTGATTGCTGAGAAGCATAGAAAATTACCCGCGATTTTAGTGATTTTGGGGGCAAACATCAACAAAAATAACATTTTATTCGTAAATTTATTAAAAAATTGACTAAAACTGTCACTTATTGAGAGCCAGACCTGTATATATGAGTGATTCTTCTAATGACACACCCCATCATCCTACAAATAAATAAGAACCCTTTGCACTCTTTTTAGCCTGATACATTGCATCATCAGCCAATAATATTAGTTCATCATAGGTTTTACCATGTTCAGGATATATTGAAATACCAATACTCATCCCAACTTTCACCTTTGTACCAGAAATTTTAATTGTCTTAGTACAGTCAGCAATAAGGCGTTTTGCTGTATTTTCCAATTCAGTCACATTATTAAACCCATAAATAACCATACAAAATTCATCACCACCAATACGAGCTATCATTTCATTTTGTCTGGCAAAAGCTTTAAATCTATCGGCAATAGTTGTTAGCACCAAATCTCCTGCTACATGGGAAATGTCATCATTAATCGCCTTAAAGCCATCTAAATCAACATAGAGAAATGCGACATTCTCATTACTTCGCTGTGCCTGAATAATTCTATTTTCAGCATAATCTTTAAAGTGTCGACGATTAGGCAAACCTGTCAGCACATCATGGGTTGCAAGGTGTTCAAGTTCAAGATTTATATCAAGAATAAGCTGCTGTTGATGATCAATACGATAAATAAAAAACCATATTAATAGATAGATCAATAATAAGGCTATAAAGGTAATGACTATAAATATAGTAGATATTTTTTCACCATCACGCATGTGCTGCTGCAGGGGGATACGAATGGATATAAGTGCTCTGATATCACCCTCTTTTTCATAGTAGCCAACAGCATCGGGATATAGTGCCACCATTTCTTGTGGGGCATCAGCCGGATCACCATGACATTTTAAACAGCTTTTTGTAATAGGTTTGGTGGGTATGGCAATATAGAGCATTTTATGGCCACTTTTATCCAGAATAACTTCTCGATAATCTTCCAACTTATTGTCATTCATAAATTTTAGAAGTTGACTTTCCTGCTCATCAGCTCGATTAATTTCATTTCTCGGGTTATTAGATGCTAATTTAAAATAAATTTCGTCTAAACCAGCTTTTTTTCGTTCCTTATTAAGAAAGCTTTTAATTCCGCGAGCAGTATAAGTAAATGACATGGTTTTAGGTGAAAAATATTCCTTATACAGCAGCCCTTCATCTTTTAGACGGTACAACTCTGGCCTTGATATTGTATTGATATATTTATGTATTGCACGGTGAGTTAGCAGGGAGTCTTGCGCCAGTTTTTCGGCTTCATGAATTACGTATTTATCAGTATAGTTATGAAATAACGTGGAAAGTAAAACAAAGATCAGTAAAAATACTACAGCTAAAATAATTAAAAAGGATAAATTTTTCTTGCTCTTCATCAATGTTACCCAAGAGTTATCGTTTATGAAACAACACTCTATAATACTATAAAATCAAGGGTCTAGTGAGTTATTTCTTACAGACACAGCAAATCTATACATGGTAATTTGATCGCTCTGTTAATTCATTTGTAAGAAATTAAGTCTTTTTCAATACTCAAAAAAAAGAAAAAGCCTTGGTATACAAGGCTTCTTAGTTTTATTTCAACAAAAATGAAAAGGGTGTGGCCTAAAACGGAATATCGTCATCAAACTCTTCCTCAAAAGGCTGACTTGCTGGAGCAGTCTGTGGTTGCTGAGTTGGCTGTTGCTGTGGCTGGTTTTGTTGAAAATTCTGTTGCGGTGCCTGCTGCTGTAGAGGTGCCTGATTCTGCTGAAAATTCTGATTACTTCCTTGCTGCTGACCAAAGGCGGTATCACCACCTGTACGGCTGTCCAGCATTTGCAATGTGCCGCCAAATCCCTGGACGACAATTTCAGTTGTCCAACGATCCTGGCCATTTTTATCTTGCCATTTTCTGGTTTGCAACTTACCTTCAATATAAACTTTCGAACCTTTTTTCAGATATTCACCAGCAGTATTTGCAATGGGGCCAAAAAAAACAATACGATGCCACTCAGTTCTTTCCTGTTTCTGACCAGTATTTTTATCAGTCCAGGAATCAGAGGTTGCAACACTGATATTTGTAATAGCTTTGCCATCGGCAGTGTAGCGCACCTCAGGATCCTGCCCCAGATTACCTACGATAATTACTTTATTTATTCCAGCCATCACTCATCCTCTTCTGAGATCAATTGACAATTCTACCTGTCAGAATTATTATAATATAATCAATACTTTAGCAAAAAATCAGAAGATTTTATGATAAAATTTATTAAACTAAAAATTATTTGTATTTAAAAATAGCTTAAACCCATTAGTACAATAATTCAAACTAGCGCAAGAGTTCAAACTCAAATGGCTTCAAGAAAAAACATTCTAACATATCTTATCAATCACACCAGCCACAATTACCTTTAGACATATGGGAAAACTGATGCTTGCAAGGAATGGCAAGAGCAACACTTGAATCTATAAAATCAAAAACCCCCAAATCTTTTCAAGAAATGGGAGATCCAACACATATAATGTATGAGGGGCTTATTATTCGTACTGAAACAGGCGATATGGAAACACTTGCTCTCTTCACTGTTGGAATAATAAGCCTGATTTTTTACATAGACATTTCAAGATCGTCAATGACTGCATCGATTCCAGCTTGAGCACAAGCTTCATCAGTTTCTCCTGAAGGTGCACCACTCACACCAACACCACCAACCAATGAGCCTCCCACTTGAATTGGTAATCCTCCAGCTGACATTATGATCCCTGGTGCACGACCAACTGGCCCATTTGCCCGATCGCCAAGTGCTGAGGTTGCAGCATTAAAATTAACAGCGGTATAAGCCTTTCCTTTACTAATAGGAACTGTAATTTGTGCAGCTATAGTGTCACGTAAAGTCACCTGCACAACACCTTGTCTGTCAACAACCGTGACACCAATTTGAATACCTTTCCCGGTACAGGCAACAATGGCAGCTTGTGCAATTGTTGTTGCAGTTGATAATGATAAGTTTTTAGTGCTGACCATTAATCCCTCATCGGCATGTGTCATGCTGGAAACTAACATTAGAATTAACGCTGTTATAAATTTCATCTTATTTTTCCTGTTTTACTGTTAAAATGTTTGAATGAATGTTTTCATGACATCCAGAATACTATACCTAAATCAGGTAGCATTTATAACTTAAAATAGCTGTAAAGTTATGTCTGAACTCTAACAGCTATATGACGAAAGAATAAGTCGTTATAGAACAATAGGATAGTTCTTCTTGCATTCGACATTAACACATGGAACAATCGATTTAATATGAATTTTTATGTCTCAAAGTGGTATGTGGATGTTGATGGAAATCAGATAACATCCGCTGAGCAGCAAATTAAACTGGAAAGCAAAGTTATGGCCTTGCTGGTGTTTCTTGCCAGTCATCAAGGTGATGTCATAAGTCGTGAACAACTAGAGACAGCAGTCTGGGCTGATCAAGTTACGGGCTATGATGCACTGACTACTTGTCTGACAAGGTTGAGAAAAGCTCTGGGAGATAATTCTCGCCAACCTCAATACATTGAAACAGTGACAAAAAAAGGCTATCGCCTGATAGCACCCGTTAATTGGGATAAAACCAGCAAGACTCATCCTGCTGAGAATAAGGGTCGAGCAAATTGGTTTAATAAGAAAATAAGCATTTTGTTAGCCTTTGTATTGCTGTTTGCCAGTATTATGCTGTATTCCTTTAACAAAAAAGCAAGTGATCCTCCGATTCCTCTGGGTAAGTCACCTTCAATTGCTGTGTTCCAGTTTGAAAACCTGAGTCATGTTGCTAATCAGGCCTATTTTAGTAATGGTATAACCGCTGATATTCGTACAGCACTGTCTAAGGTGTCGGGCTTACAAGTCATTGCAACTCCCAGTGAACAACCGAAAAACAACAATACAAAGACTCTACAGAACATTCGCTATAGTCTGTTAGGGAGCGTACAACGTGCTGAAAACACACTCCGTGTCAATGTGCGTTTGATTGATAACACGACACACCATCAGTTATGGGCTGAAAGTTATGACCGGGAAATTACCGAAATATTCAGGGTACAAGATGCTATTACCTCCCAAATTGTATCTACCTTGTCAATTAAATTGACTGAAGAAGAAAAAAGGCGAGTATCACAAAAATTTACCCGTAGTATTGAAGCATATGATTTTTTCCTGAAAGGACAATCACTCTATGTTCAACATACAAAAACAGCAAACTTGATGGCCAGACAGTATTTTCAGAAAGCCATTGACACTGATCCTGCGTTTGCACGAGCTTATGGTGCACAGTCATTGACTTATGCTGATGCCCACCGTTACCACTGGGATCCTGAGAATGAAAACTCTCTTGCCATTGCCATAGAGAAGGCAGAAAAAGCCATTAGTATTAATAAAGAACTTCCACAGTCACATTGGGCATTAGCTTATGCAAGAGTGAATCAACAACAATATAATCTGGCGATTGAATCGGCAAATCAGTCACTGGCTCTGAATCCAAATTATACGGATGGCCGTGCCACTCTGGCTGAAAGTTATATTTATAGTGACAAAGAGAGCAAAGGTGTGGAAATATTACGTAACATGATGCATCTCAATCCCTATTATCCAGCACCCTATGCATCGGTCCTCGGTCAGGCCTATTATTTTCTGGGAGAAAATGAAAAAGCACTTTCATCGCTACAGGATGCCATGGAAAAAAACTACAATTTGCTCACATCACATGTGATGTTAATAGCGACACTCAGCCGCCTAAATATGAAAGACGAGGCTGAATGGGCAGCTGAACAGCTTGATATTATCGCACCAGAATTCACCCTGAATGATATTGCCCGAATATTTCCAATCAAAGATAAAAATAAACTACAAAATATTATTGACAATCTGCGTTTGGCTGGTATCAAATAAAATGATATAAATAAAGAGCTTAAGTTGAAAATTTATATTGATAACATTATTGGAGAAATAAATGCTCAGCACTGAATTTCTTATCACATCTTTAATTGTTGTTTTAATTCCTGGCACAGGCGTTATTTACACAATATCAACCGGACTGTTTCAAGGCTGGCGAGCGAGCATATTTGCTGCATTGGGGTGTACGGCTGGAATTATTCCACATTTATGCGCCAGTGTTTTGGGTTTGGCAACCATTCTCCATATGAGCGCAATAATGTTTCAAGTAATTAAATTCATTGGCGTTGCTTATCTGCTCTATCTTGCCTGGTCTATGTGGAAAGAAACAGGGGCCATAAATTTAGAAGATAAAAAGAATGTGAGGAATGCATATTCAATCAGTCTTAGAGGATTTCTAATCAATATTCTAAACCCTAAGTTATCATTATTTTTTCTGGCATTTTTACCACAATTTTTGCCCGTCCAAACTCAGGCACCTATTATTGACATGCTCATACTCAGTAGTATTTTCATGGGGATGACATTACTTATTTTTATATTATATGGCTTGTTTGCCAATGGAGTAAGAGTTTATGTGGTCAGCTCACCCAAGATTATAAAAAACACGCAACGAACATTTGCCGTCATTTTTGCAGCATTAGGTGTCAAACTGGCTCTGGCAGAGCGTTGATGACAGAAAGTTGATGAAAGCACAGGTATGATAAAGAGAAAACATATTTGTTAGAACATACCCATAAGTTGCCACCAAAAATAATTGCAGGGCATTAAAACCAACAGACTTACTATAGTTAACCAAAAACAAAATTTTATTGCACTGGAAATATTCTCTCCTGCCATTTTCAGACCGACTAATATTGGCGGCGCCTGATAAGGAAACATCACGGTAGAAAAGCCAATGACCTGAGTCATCACAACACTTTCCAATGGCAGGCCCGTTGCTTGTGATAGTTGTGCTGACAAGGGTGTTAATACCGCCGGCACACCCGGCAATGTAGTCATAAAACCAGTTATAGTGGCCATAAAATTAAGCAGCATATAATTGACAAAATTTTCACCCTGTTCCATAGGTAATATCGACAAAAACCTTTGTGCCATAATATCACCAATGCCAGAAGAGCTGATAACACCACCAAAGCCTATAATACCAGCGACAAATAATAAGGATGAAAAATTAATTTTCTCACGGAATGCTTTGGGGTTTACAATATTAATTCCAGGTAATAACAAAAATATTGCACCACCTAATGCAATCCAGGCGGGTGAAATATGATGAATAAAATCACTACCCCAGAGAAGTAAGAGCAATACAACCAATACGAGTAGTATTGATTCATCCTTTGTTATTTTTCTGCTGACGGATAATTCTCGGTATTGTTTTTCTGAGGGGCTGTCTGGATAAAGCCACATCAATAATAGAATAATTGTCACTGCTTTGAGCATGCCTAAAATGGGAAAATGCAGGAGTAAATATTCTCCGTACAGAAATAAAAAGTTGTATTGATTCTCAGCAAGACCAGCAAGGATCATATTAGCAACATTTGCGGGAAGAATTGAAAATGCAGGAATAAATGTCCCAAAAATTGCCGCAAGTATAATTGCAGTTCGCCCGTTAGAACCTGCAGAAAAACCAAAATGATCTGCAATACCCAGAGCAATGGGTATTAATAAGATAACCCGACCCATTGCAGACGGCATTAAGAAGCTAAAAATCACACCAATGAGAACTACGCCGGCAATTATTTTAAGGTAACTGCCTTCAAGATGTATCACTATCTGATCAGCAAAGCGTTTACCTAAACCTGTTTCATTAATAGCCACACCAAGAATAAGGCCAGCAAAAACCAACCAGTATACGGCTGACGTGAATCCTGAAAATACAACATCAGCAGGCGCCAGCGAAAAAATAATCATACTGAAAAAAAACAGCAGGGCCGTAATATGTTCTGGTATAATGCCCGTGGCCCATAGAGCAATAATCAACAAGAGTAATGCACTGGTTTTTGACTCATCTGCCGTTAAAAAGGAAGGCTGAAAAAATAGTAATAAAATGGTTAAAACAGTGATACTAAGAAAAACCATTGTATAAATCAGTGTTTTTATAGAAATACTATACTTACTTGTTATTGTTTTATTAAACAGATGCATTCATATTACTCACAAATGGGGACTTAACTGAATCAATTTCTTTTTAGTAAGTGATTATCAATTAAAAGTTTATATTTTACTACACATACTTCTAAGCAACTTAAATTTTTCCACACAGCTACTGTATATAAATTTATGTTACTACACATGACGGTGGCCAAATTCAAGTTTGGCTAATGGCTCTTTAGTTCTGAAAGGTTTAATGAATGGTGCTTCGAACGGATAACACCTCTTTTGTCGAATTTGTAGTTATGATGGGACTGATGACCGCCATGACAGCCCTGGCTATCGATGCAACCCTTCCTGCTTTGGGAGAAATCGGGCAGGCACTTAACATCGTTAATCAAAATGATAACCAGCTTATCATATCGATTCTGTTTGCGGGAATGGCTATCGGTCAGATCATCTATGGTCCGCTTTCTGACAGCATTGGCCGTAAAAACACTATATATATCGGCTTTATTTTTTATATGGCAGGCTGTTTTCTCTCAATTTACAGCACTGATCTCACCACCATGCTCACTGGTCGTTTTTTACAAGGGCTTGGCGCTGCCGGGCCTCGCATTGTCAGCATGGCACTCATCCGGGATCGTTACCAAGGTCGTGAAATGGCACAAGTGATGTCCTTTATCATGAGTGTGTTTATTTTTGTGCCTGTCATTGCCCCCGCAATAGGTGAAGCTATCTTGTACTTATGGAGCTGGGAAGCCATCTTTGTTAGTTTTCTGTTTTTTGCTGTGGTCATGTTTTTATGGTTCAGCATTCGGCAAGAAGAAACACTGCCAAAGAATAAGCGTATTCCTTTTTCTCTGGTACATATCTACAAAGGTATCAAGGAGACTTGTCTGAACCGTACAGCATTGGGTTATACCGTCATATCAGGAATTATATTTGGCGCTTTTCTCGGCTATTTGAGTTCTGCACAACAGATTTTTCAAGATGCTTACAATACAGGTAACCTGTTTGCACTCTATTTTGGTCTTTTTGCTGTTTCAATCGGTCTGGCTTCATTTCTTAATGCGCGGCTGGTCATGCGCTATGGTATGCGTAAAATCAGTGGTTATGCCCTCTTCTCTATTTCCATTTTCTCATCACTTTTCTTTATTTTCGCATTGATGTTTAATGGACTGCCCCCGCTTTACAGTTTTATTCTCTATGGCTTTCTCACCTTTTTTTGTATAGGGCTGCTGTTCGGCAATCTCAGTGCTATGGCAATGGAACCTTTGGGGCATATTGCGGGTATAGGCGCCGCAGTTGTGGGTTCATTATCCACCTTTATTGCGATGCCAGTCGGCATACTTATTGGACGTTTATATAATGGTAATATTCTTCCTTTAGTGGCTGGGTTTGCTATTTTAAGTGTATTCGCCGGATTCGTGTTTCGGCATACCAGCACTGCAGACATTCATCCCGTTAGAGTGTGAATAACGTCATTACAATATGTGTTGCCCCAGACACTATTTAATCTCCTGTATTGGTATCAATTATTAATGTTAACAATACTTAGTATTAATATAATTAAGTATTATTACATTATAAACTTATTAATTAAATGCTAGTATTATAAGGTAGTATAGATGCACTAATATTTGGTGGCAGAGGTAACTGAACTAGAATAAATTTTGGAATTTTAGTCAAATTTTATTTAAGAAATTACCTCTTGCCATATTAGTAAGTCCCAATCGGAGTAAAATCATGTCCCAGTTGCTTAGCCACTTAAAAATTAAATACAAACTTTTATTAATAACCTTTGTAACCATAGTGGGTATGCTTATTTTAGCCACACTATCTATACAAACGCTTGAATCAGCCTTGCTTGGTGACCAAAAAAAACGTATCCAATATCTGGTAGAAAGTACACAGAGTATTTTAATTCATTTTCATCAACTGGAACAAAATGGAACCCTAACAACATCGGCAGCTCAGGAAAAAGCCATAAAGCTTATCAATACTCTGCGTTATAATGATGGCAAGCAGTACTTTTGGATAAATGATATGCAACACAAAGTAATATCACACCCAATTAAGCCAGATATAAATGGAGCTGATATGACCAACAAAAAGGATGCAAAAGGTAAACATCATTGGCAGGAAATGGTGACTAAAGTAAAAGAAAATGGTTCTGGTTTTGTTGAGTATTATTTTCAAAGTCCAAAAAATAATGCTATTGCTCAACGAAAAATTTCATTTGTTAAAGGTTTCCCTGCCTGGGGTTGGATTGTAGGCACTGGCATTTATCTGGATGATCTTGAAGCAACTGTATTACAAACAATTAAAGATTCAGCTTTAATTATCATCATCATCATTTCTTTAGCAACTGCTATTTCATGGTTGGTATCAAATAATATCGTTAGTTCAATACTTAGTTTACATAGAACAATTTTAGAAACCTCAAAAAACAATGATTTAACTAAGACTATACAAATACTGAACACTGATGAAATTGGAGAAATCGCTTCAGCCTTCAATACTATGAATAGCAGTTTTCGTGATATTGTTCACAAAATTCTTGAACATTCCAATCAGATAAAAGAACAAATACGATCGCTGGAAAAAATTTCTAATAGAACAAGTCAAGGAGTACAACAGCAATACCAGGATACTGAACTGGTAGCATCATCAATTTTACAAATGACTGCCAGTATTGCTGATGTTTCATCTAATGTAAATAATGCATCAGACTCGGCAGCAAGTGGCAAAAATAATATCAGTGAAAGTTTAAACAGTGTTCAGAACACGAGAAAAACTATCAATTTACTGGAAGATGATATACAAAATGCCTCAACAACAATTAATGCTTTAGAAACTCATGCAACTGAAATTGGGCATGTCGTTGGTGTAATCCGCAGCATTGCTGAGCAAACTAATTTACTTGCCTTAAATGCGGCTATTGAAGCAGCCAGAGCAGGAGAACAAGGACGAGGTTTTGCTGTCGTTGCAGATGAAGTAAGAGCATTGGCCAATAAAACTCAGGAATCTACCAGCGATATTCAAAGCAGAATTGAAGCATTGCAGGAAAGTACTCATATAGCCGTTAATGTCATGCATCACGGTAGCGAGCGTATCAGTGAAACAGTTAACAAAGTCAATATGGCAGATGAATTATTGGCCCAGACAAATGAAGAAATTGGCTGTATATCAGATCAATTAATACAGGTTGCAGCCAATACTATACAACAAAAAAATGCAGCTGAAGATGTTCAGGTAAGAATCACCAGCGTGTCACAAATAGCAGGAAAAAATCGGGAAGATGTGGCTGGAATGCGTTCAATTACAAATGATATAAACTACGCTGTAGAACAAATGAAAATGGAGTTGGATAAGTTAAAAGTGTAAATTAAAATAGAGTTTGATTTTTTATAACTTACACTGAAAAAATAGATAGCAGGATATTATATTAGAGTAAATTTATATTTAAATAAGCTCCTGCGCTACAGCAATGATTTGATTGTGTTTATAAATTCGGGATCATCCCATTCAATTGCTGCATTGACGCCATATTTAATTTTTCCTGAGGGATCAATGATGAAAGTTGAAGGATAAGTGATCACCTTCCATTTTTTTGCAAAGTCACCATTATGATCCAGCAATACCGGGAATTCAACATTCACTTGTTCCATAAAATTTAAAATAGTTTCTTTATCTTCTGCATAATTAATTGAAATGAGTTCAAACGGCAGGCCTGTCATCTCTCTCTTTAAACGGTTTAATGAAGGAATTTCCTGAACACAAGGCGGACACCAGGTTGCCCAAAAATTAACAACCGTAATTTGTCCTTTAAAATCATCTTTATTAAAAGTATTTCCAGAGGCATCAAGCAATTTAATTGCATTGGGGATATCATTACCCTTAAATGCTTTAATTGAATTATCAATTCCACTATTTTTTATTTTGATACGTTTCAGAGGAATGGGTTTATCAGGGATATCATGTTTTTCCAGAACAGCAATCATTTTCCTGATATTTGGAGATAATAATTTTATATTATTTATCATCTCCTCTGTTGGCTCTTCACTATAAAAAAGACTTCTGATATTGGGAACAGTTTTCGAATACACCGGATTATCATGTTGTTGTAACTGCTCAAGCAAGTGCTTAAACTGAGTGATATTACCACTTTTTTGTGCCTGATAAATCATCATTGGAATATTGCTTGCAGAAGCAATGGGCATGAATTCAGGAGGCAAGCCAAGTGAAGGGATAAAAGCATAGAGTGAAGGAGTAAAAAGCATTGCACCAATTAGAACCGGGGATTTTTGATGTCTCTGTTGCCATTGATGCGCACCACTTAAGACAGTCAATGCCGCATAAGAATCTCCTGCCACGATAATTTTCTTTCCAGTTGTTTTATGTGCATAGTCAATAAGAGCAGCCACATATTTTCCATCCAGTTGTTTAAGCGAATTTGTACTTTGAGGCAAATAAAGTGATTCAACAATATTACTTAACCAGACTTCAATTTTTTGTTCAGTTAGTTGGTGAGCCATGAGGCGATGATTTTTACGCCAGCCATATTCTGGAGCCAACCATAAAACCAGATATTTTCCAGATGCAGGAAAAAGCTCAACATTAATATCGATTTCAGGTGAAACAGGAACAATAATTTCACTTTCAGCTGAGCATAATAGGGGTAAAGATAACAATATTCCAAAAAGAATAATCAATAAATTAAAAAAAGTTTTTTTCATAAAATTAAATACCCGAAGTTATTCCGTTTTGCCAATCACCCATAAATTCTTCAATGGACTCAGTAAAATCTTTATCATGTATCTGTTTGTTGATTGTACAGTGAATGATAATCTTATCACATTCGTTATCATTTGTGATTGACCAAGCAAGCGAATTAGGGCAGTTTGGCAGTGAAAATCGGATACCATATTTCAACTCCTCACGATTAACTTCAAATTCACCCCAGAGACAATAAATAATGCCATTTGTTTGTTCATCTAATATTACTGAGTAAATTGATTGGCATAACACAGGAAGATTTTTAATAGACAATAAATTTTTAAACTTTATTGTGTCTAAATCAGAAGCTTCAATCTCTTTAAAAAATTCCATACAAATTCACCAAAAATAATAAGTTATCACGAAGTAACGTAAAATTTATCAACCATCTAATTTGGTATTTTATATTATCCAAATGATGGTTGGTAAATTTTGTTTAGCTAAAGGTTTATGAGTTTTAGAAAATTGGAACCAGTTTATGACCCTGGGTTTGCCAGCCTATCAGCGAAATAAAACCATCTCCAACTAAACTCATTTCAGTGGGTATTGAATTATTCTTAACATTAAACACCTTTGTTGCAATTGTGCAAACTTCCATTCTAACACCCAGCTTCGCAAACTCTTTTATCGAATGTTGGATGGATGCTAAGTCTGACTCATATTCCATAGCCAATTCATCATCAGGTTCAGTACTCAGATACTGCACTGTCTTGCCAATGAAAACCAGTACCATATCTGATTTCACATTTTGATGCATCAATCCCTTATGAGTACCGCGAATTATATCAAGATAGAATGCAGTTTTTTTAGGGTTTGTGAAATCAATCAAAAAAACACTTTTTGCCTGACCAATACCCGCTAAAGCGGTGGCATCATTGAATTTTTCAGCTTTGACCTGCACTGATGATAAAAAAATAAAGAATATTAGCACAAGAAATTGTGACTGATTGAATTTGTTTTTCATAATAATTATCCTGGGGTTAAAATAATGATAGAGAGGAGTGAACTTATTTAATTCTGTAATTTCTCTGAAGCAGAAAATCCTTGCTTAACACTGCCTTTCACTGGACGGGAAAAGAATGTTTTTATTAATAACTTCAGTGAAAATAACTCAGCCCTATTCCACGGTAAAAGAGAGACCAACCGAGCCATTGTGCAATAACCAAATAGAACCTGAGCCCAGGTACCAATACAGGGTATCCAGAATATCAACTGCATTGGTTCGGGTAAGGCAATGATAAGAAACATGAGATACCAGACTCGAACCTGGACAGAGAAACTGCTAATACTACGATCATTAAAAATGAAATGAATAAGCTGTATCACAGTAAGACTTATGGCAAGAACAAAACCAATAGGTTCACCCAAAACACCGAATGTCAGCAATACCGCTGTGACCAGCCAATACCGCCAGCCGGTATCTTTATACTCAATCATAAACATTGTACTTCACCACCTTTAAACTTATCATTAGAAAGAATGTTCGTTCTAATTTTTTATATAAAAAAACAGACGCCTTAAGCCGCCACTGACCGCCATGCACACTTCCATACATCATCCAGTTTTTCCATTAATGAATTTTCTATTACTCCATCTAGTCGTAAAAAAATCAGACGTAAGGCTCCACCATAGAGTGACGCAGCTGCGACCAGATCATCAACAGGCTCAAGTTCACCATCAGCTATTCCTGAAGTAACAAATTCACGCATTTTCTGGAAGGGTCTGGATGAACAAATAGGGTTATTTCCAGGTAAAAACTCTTTATGTTTTGCATATAAAATAAACTCCATGACCTCAGGCTCTGTTTCGGTGATACGAAACAATAACTCAATCACAGCCCGACATCGCTGTTTTGACCCTGGAAATTGCATCTCTATTTCATCAAGTGCCAGATTCATACGCATGACCAGGCTTTCATACAAAGCTCTTGCAATAGCCTCTTTATCTTTAAAATGATGATAAATTGAACCCGTACTACAACCAGAAGCTTTTACGATATCAGGCACTGAGGTATTGAAATAACCTTGCTTTGTAAACAGGAGCAAGGATGCATTGATAACACGCTCATGCACTCCTTTAGTAGGAAGATCTGCTTTTTTGCTGGTTTTAGTCATTTTATTATTATAAAACGAACGTTCGTTCTAATCAATAATGTTTTGAAAATAACTGCTATTGAACTATTTTCTGGAATTCAGTTTGGAATTAATAATAGTCAATGTAAAGTAAGTTTAAGAAGTCATAATATCGTAAGGACGTTTTATCTCTCTTACAACTTCATTAACACTCATATTCCGAGATTTTCTAATAAATTCTTTACCACCTAAAAAAATTAATATTGTAGGTACTGTAAAAACACCAAAATGCGGCGCAACATCTTCTTCAATACTTATATCCACACTCTCAACTTTAAACTCTTTAAAATTTTTTTCTAGTGCTTCTATAAGTTTTGATTTTAGTACGTGACATACATTACAGCCAGGTGCAGAAAAGTACACCATCACAGCTAAGCTTTCTTTTATTGTGTTTTCTATATTTTGTATTGTTTGCATATTAAAATAATACCTTATTTGCCATTAACAGACACTGTTTTATTATCTGCCTCTCCATTTGAGTAGAAGAGAGTCAGCTTAGATACAATAATTTAGTCTTAATCAGGCTATTAATGCATATACTGTTAATTAACCCTTACCCTTCTCTGTTCAATTTAAAACTGTGAGCTATACTTGATAATATTTCTATAATTATCAAGACAAATATGCTGAATCAATTATCTCTACATAAATTATCTATTATTATTTTTATTTCCCTGCTGCTGATGGCAATACTATTTGGTTATGGGACAATGCATCTGACTAAACAGATAAATGAAATTAATGAATTGTGGGTATCATTCAAATCACAGAATGCTGAAAAAGCCCGTTTAATTAATTCACTACATGCCAGGTTGGGTTATGGCGGCATGATCCATGACTTCAAAAATTATGTTTTACGTAAAGATTTTAATCATTTTGTAAAATTGCAACAATCAATGGGAGCTGCTCAGTCAATAGTAAAACAATATTATGCATTAAGTTCTACACCTGCAGAAAAACTGGTACTTAATGATATGCAGGACATGCTTGATAATTATCAGGCAAGTCTTGAGTTAGTCCGCAAAGAAATAACAAAAGGTAGTGCCAGCCGAGAAATAGATATGCAGGTAAAAATTGATGATTCCCGTGCTCTACGCGGACTGCAAGTTCTGCGTTCTGAAATTGAATCTAAATATATCTATTATAAAGACAAGCAACAGAAGCCAGTTCTGGCTGCTGACCTTCGAATTGAGTTAGGCTATGGTGGGATGATTCATTCATTTAAGAATTATATTCTCCGATATGACAAAAAATATCGTGATAAAGCATTGAACTCGATAACTAATGTAACATCGATTATAGATAAATATTATAAATTACAACCATCGTCAGGTGAAAAAACTGCTTTGCAAGATATTCAACTAGCGTTAACAAAGTATAAAAGTAATATCAAATTAATTGATGAGGGAGTTGCAAATAAATTAACACCGGAGGAGATAGATAAACAGGTAACAATAAACGATGCCTATGCTTTGAGAGGTTTAATAGCGCTGGATCAGGAGATCATAAACCAGATCGAGACAAAGTCTGAACGACTAAGCTACAGAATATTAAATATTAGTCAAACAGAACGCATCAATACAATAATAATTATTGCACTTATAATTATTATTGCGATTTTTATTTACTGGGTTTTCTCAAGCAAAATTATTTATCCAGTAAAAAAAATGTCAATGATTATGTCAGAAATGGCTCATGGTAATCTGGATGTCAATCTGGATTGGTATAGCCAGGTAGTAAAAAATGAACAAACAGAACTTGGCAAAATGGAATATTCATTACATGTTTTCAAGGATAATGAGAAAAAACGACAAGAAGCTGAGAGTGAACTAAGGCAATTGGCTTTAACTGATTCATTAACAGGCCTGGCAAATCGAAATCAGTTTGAAAAACGCTATTACGAAATGGTTTCCCTTGCTAAACGGGAAGAGAAAATACTTGCCTTTCTAGCCATTGATCTTGATAAATTTAAGCCCATTAATGATAATTATGGGCATTTGGCTGGAGATGAAATTCTTAAATCAGTTGCCAGAAATTTGACCCTGGCATTCCGTGAAACAGATCTTATAGCAAGACTTGGTGGTGATGAATTTGCAGTAATTCTTTATGATCCAGAAAATATTGAAAATGTTAAAATAGCTGCTGAAAGGCTTATGTCTTTAATTCCAATGCCAGTTCCATTTGGTAAAGATATGTTATCTGTTGGTGCTAGTATTGGTATTGCACTGCATAATCATGAAGATGAAAATAATCTGGAAATATTAATGAGTAATGCTGATAAAGCACTTTATCAGGCAAAAGAAGCTGGTCGAAATACATATCGTATTCATAACTATGAGTAAGTTTAGAGCTATTTTTCCAAGCATTTTTTATATTATAGCATTGCTTATATTTTCCAGATTTAAAATATCAGTAAAGCCATGATTCTTGATTTACAGCTTGAAAAACAGCATTGAATTTCCTATCCTTTAATTATAATTTTTATTTGGGAGAATTATAGTATGAATTTTTTATATTTATTATCAGGCTCACCTGCCAGAGGTGCTGCATTCGGTGGACTCATTGGAGTTATAAGCTCAGGAGCTACAAATTTTAAAAAATATCAAAAAGGTGAGATTAACGCAACTGATGCAGGTATTGTCGTTGGAAAGGAAGCTATAAGTACGGGAGTCGCAACAGGTTTTGCAGCAGCGGTGGCTGGAACTGTCGGGCACAGCTTGCTATTAATCGGAGGGACTACGTTAGCTGTAGGTATCTCTGTTAAATATATATGGGATGCTGGTGTTGAAAGTTTTGAAGAAAAACGTAATTAAAAGAAGATTTAATTAAAAAAAGGTTTAATTAAAAAATCCACACAGACGCTACGGGTTGTATCAACAATTTATAAACTGAATGCCTGGGTGATATTGATATTAAAATATGTGCATATTCAGGCATCAAATGTCCTTCTTCAATCATACTTTTTTTCACATAAGCAAATCTTTAAATATGCTCTCGAGTATTTGTCAATATTTGATAGTCACCCCACCAGCAAAGCTGGGGGATCACCTTTTTTAATTCATTTGAGATTATTGTATGTGGAATAGAAAATTTCGTTTTGTGACATTATTGACAGCATTACTTTTAGTCGGATTTTTATCAACAAGTTATATCAGTTATTTTGTCGCACATGAATCAATTATCAGTCAGGTTGAAAAAACGACACTACCACTAACAAGTGATAACATTTATTCTGAAATACAACAAGATCTCTTACAGCCCATATTTATCTCATCAATAATGGCACAAGATACCTTTGTTCGTGACTGGGTAATTAATGGTGAACAAGACGAAGCAGCTATCATACGTTTTTTAAAAGAAATTCAGGTACAGTATGGAACCGTGACCAGTTTTTTTATCTCAGAGAAAACACATAAATATTATCACTCAAGTGGTGTTTTAAAAACTGTTAATAAAATAAACCCACAAGACGCCTGGTATTTTCGGGTACAGGGTATGCATCAAGATTATGAGATTAATGTTGATATCGACACTGCTAATAAAACATCATTAACAATATTTATTAACCATCGGGTATATGACTATAATGGTCAATATCTTGGAGCCATTGGTGTTGGCCTGGCTGTAGACGCGGTTAAATTAGTAATAGAAAATTATAAAAATCGCTACGGACGTCAGATTTATTTTATTGATAAAAAAGGAAGTCTCACTTTACGTGGCACTTCTCATAACGGTATGGAAAACATACATCAGGAACAAGGTTTATCAACATTTTCAAACAAAATTCTTAGCTCACCCAGCAGTTTTGTTATTTATGAAAAAAATGGTAAAAAAACTTACTTAAATAGTCGGTTTGTGCCTGAATTTGACTGGTATCTTATTGTCGAACAGCAAGAAAATCAAGCAGAAATACTGATCCAAAAGACCTTCATGACTAACCTGCTTGTCAGTGCTGTCTTTTCAATCATAATAGTATTTTTAGTCAACCTGATCATAGGCCGTTATCAACATAAGTTAGAAACCATGGCCACTACGGACAAATTAACTGGAGCAGCAAATCGTCAGGTATTTGATGTGCTTTTTTCACAGGCATACAATCAATCAAAACGTCGTAAAAGCCAATTATCAACCATAATGTTTGATATTGACCACTTTAAACAAGTTAATGATACCTATGGACATTCTGGCGGTGATGTTGTACTGAAAAATTTAACTCAGACTGTTAAAGAAAACATTCGAAAATCAGATATATTATTTCGTTGGGGCGGAGAAGAATTTCTTATTATTTTACCTGAATGTGAGCTGCTTAAAGCCGCGGATATTGCTGAAAAAATTCGTCAGGCAGCAGAGAAGCAGGATGTAAAACTCGCAGGCAAATCCTTATCAATAACACTAAGTATTGGTGTCGCCAGTATGCTTGAGAATGATTCGCCTGCTGATTTAGTAAACCGCTCAGATAAAGCCCTTTACCTTGCTAAAGAAAAAGGACGAAATCGAGTAGAAGTTGCTAATAATTTATTAACATAGAACAAACGAGTAAAGTATTGCATTTGGGTATTTTGATTGCATTTTCCGGGTGAATTTTACAATAACTTGCCTGGTCATAAAAATTCATCCAAAGTGTTCTGGCACAGAGCTTTAGCAATCCTCTGCATAAGCAAATTCAATGAGTTATTTATGAGTATCCAAACCAATAAAAATTATATTATTGTTATTTATGTCAGCCTCCAGATTAGTTGGTTTTATACAACTAAAATACTATTAAAAAGGCATTTGAATACAACCCAGGAAATAACAAATGTTTATTAGTGCTCTTGAGCTGTTTAAAGTTGGTATTGGCCCATCAAGCTCCCATACTATGGGGCCTATGTTAGCTGCATGGGAATTTATTTGCCTCACAAAAAAATATTGTTTAACACACGGGCTAGCTCAAGATATTACTGTTCGATGTACACTCAAAGGATCTCTGTCAGCAACAGGAAAAGGTCATGCAACTGATCGTGCCATAGCCTTAGGTCTGAACGGTTACTTACCAAAGGATGTGGCTGCTCAGGATTTAGATGCTCTTGTTGCTCAAATATGGACAAAAACATCCATTGAAATAGATAACACACATATTGCGCTTTTCTCTGCAAGCAAAGACATTGTTTTTGATACGGGCAAGCCCCTCACAGAACACCCAAATGGAATGATTTTTGAGCTATTTAGTGAGACCAGAAGCCTGCTTATTTCAGAAACCTACTTCTCTATTGGTGGTGGCTTCATTTGCCGATCGGCAGAGATGAAGCAATTGGTTGCTCCCCTTAAAATGAAAGCAACAGATCCCTTTCCCTATGGTTTTAATTCAGCCGGATCAATGATGAAAATGTCAACAGATAGTGGCTTATCAATTGCGAAGATGAAGCAACTCAATGAAACAGTTCTTATTTCAGAGAAAACCCTGAATCGGGGGCTGGATTTAATTTGGCAATCCATGCAACAGTGCATCAAAAGAGGGTTGAATATGGAAGGTATTTTACCAGGGGGGCTGAATATACCCCGGCGTGCAAAAGAACTGCATCAGCAACTGCATGAACGACCCAGAGAAACAGATGTTAACGATTGGTTATGCGCCTATGCAATGGCAGTAAATGAGGAAAATGCTGCGGGACATATGGTGGTTACAGCACCTACAAACGGTGCAGCTGGAGTTATACCCGCGGTACTATACTATTTCACAACCCATATGGGAGGAACTGATCAGCAAGTGAGGGAGTTTTTATTAACTGCAAGTGCTATAGGCGGTCTCATCAAACACCTTAGCTCAATTTCAGGTGCGGAAGTAGGATGTCAGGGTGAGGTGGGTGCTGCTGCTGCCATGGCTGCATCTGGACTATGTGCTGTTTGGGGAGGAACCACTCAACAGATAGAACATGCTGCTGAAATTGCCCTCGAACACCATCTTGGCATGACCTGTGATCCTGTTCATGGGCTCGTGCAAGTGCCTTGCATCGAACGAAATGGTTTTGGTGCAATTAAAGCATATACTGCTGCCTCCCTTGCTAAACGCGGAACGGGTAAACACTTTATGTCATTGGATAAATGCATTGCAGCAATGAAACAAACGGGTGAAGAAATGTCTGTAAAATTTAAGGAAACATCTTTGGGTGGTCTTGCCGTCACAATCACTGAGTGTTAAAAAATATCTAATGATATGCTCAAGCCTGAACTGATGAACAGATCATTAAATTTATTTATAAAGATATTTTAAAAAATTGAAATACTTCTGATTTGATTTTGAACGATGAATGCATCAGCCATATGCCTGATCATCACCTTAGCCAGACTCTGAAAGAAAAAATATTTTTCTGTATGTCAGATAGTCATTTTATTAACAGGCTTTTTGGCTTTGCTGTTTTAAAAGACTTATAATCAAGTCAAATTTCCCGGGAGCCCATACTAAGTGAACCAAATGACGATTTTAGAATCCCCCCACTCTTGCGTAACACATGAGGGATGGCAAGCTTCATTAGAATTAGTTTTTACAGCTAAAAAAAATAAAACCATATTAAGTCGAAATCTTCATTTTGGCCCATTAATGGTGCAAAAGCCATTTTATCCAGAATCACCAAAAGTGTGTCATATATACCTGCTACACCCTCCAGGAGGGGTTGTTCATGGTGATCAGCTTAAAATTAATGCCAATATTGAAGCTTCAGCTCACGCACTTATTACCACTCCTGCAGCTGGAAAATTTTACCGTTCAGCAGGCAAAGTTGCCTCACTAACCCAAACGCTGCAAGTAGAAGATTCTGCATTTCTGGAATGGCTACCTCAGGAAACTCTCTTATTCAATGAAAGTAAAGTTCATTTAAAAACTCTCATTAAATTATCCAGAAAGGCCCGCTTTATTGGTTGGGAAATGCTCTGTCTGGGGCGTAAGGCAAGTGCGGAACCCTACACTTCCGGACAATGCAGGCAGCACTTTGAGTTATGGCGTGAAGACAAACCTTTATTTATAGAGCGTTGCCAGATTGAGGGGCAAGCCTCTATGTTAAAGGAAAAATGGGGTATGGATCATATGCCTTTAACCGCAACTCTTATTGCAACACACTGCACAAAAACACAGCTTCAGGCCGTTCAGGACTTATTTGCACAAGCCTCTTTTACAAAAGACAGCATCAAGGGTCATATTAGTGTCACCCTTAAAGATGATTTATTGATTTGCCGTTTTTTGGGAGAACAGGCAGAGCAAGCCCGGCATTGTTTTATTGAAGTTTGGAAATTAATTCGACCTGAAATTATGCAGCAAAAGGCCCATATTCCAAGAATATGGAACACATAAGCCCTCTCTGATCCTGTTTCTTACGGCAAACCATCAAAACTAGGTCATTTACCGTATAGATTAAATCTCATTTTTAAAATATTATCTTTGACTGACTCATCAGAGTGAAGAAGAGACAAACCATCTCAAAAAACTGGAGAATCATATGCAGCTTACCCCAAGAGAAAAAGACAAACTGCTGATCTTTACCGCAGGTCTGCTGGCTGAACGGCGCAAAGACCGGGGCTTAAAACTAAATCATCCTGAAGCTATTGCCTTTATTTCAGCGGCAATTATGGAAGGAGCCCGTGATGGCAGAACGGTTGCCGAGCTGATGTCATATGGTGCAACCTTACTCTCTGTTGATGATGTCATGGATGGCATTGCTGACATGATACACGATGTTCAGGTAGAAGCGACTTTTCCTGATGGTACAAAATTAGTAACAGTTCATGATCCTATAACTTAATACCAACTTTGCTCAAACATTCTACTATGAAAAGTTTACTAAGACCTGCACAGGAGAACATCATGATACCAGGTGAATATTTTATTGACGAAGGTGATATTGAACTCAATATCGGGATGAAAACAGTCTCTGTTATTGTTGCTAATACAGGTGATCGTCCCATACAGGTGGGGTCACATTATCATTTTTATGAAACCAATAAAGCACTGCATTTTGAACGTGAAATAAGTAAAGGTTTTCGTCTTAATATTGCAGCAGGCACTGCAATACGTTTTGAACCGGGTCAGGAACGTGAAGTCGAATTAGTTGAATACTCTGGTTCAAGAAAAATTTATGGCTTCAATGGCCTTGTTATGGGACAACTGGAGGATCAGGCATGAGTAAAATTTCCAAACAGGCCTATGCTGAAATGTATGGCCCCACTAAAGGCGATCGGGTTCGTCTGGGTGATACAGAACTGATCCTCGAAGTAGAAGCCGATCACACCATCTATGGTGATGAAGTGAAATTTGGCGGTGGTAAAGTTATTCGTGATGGTATGGGACAAAGTCAGGCCTGTGCTGCAGATGTTGTTGATGTGGTCATCACCAATGCCCTGATTGTTGATCACTGGGGTATCGTCAAAGCAGACATCGGCATTAAAAATGGCCGTATCACTGGTATCGGTAAAGCAGGCAATCCTGATACCCAACCAAAAGTAAGCATTGTTGTCGGCCCTGCAACAGAAGTCATTGCCGGGGAAGGTCAGATTGTTACTGCGGGTGGTATTGATTCCCATATTCATTTTATCTGTCCACAGCAAATTGAAGAAGCACTGATGTCAGGAGTGACAACTATGTTTGGCGGCGGCACTGGACCTGCCACAGGCACCAATGCCACCACCTGCACCCCCGGCGCCTGGAATCTGCATCGTATGTTAGAAGCTGCAGATCAATTTCCCATGAATTTAGGTTTTATGGGCAAGGGCAATGCCAGCCAGAAAGATCCTTTAAGAGAACAAGTGGCTGCTGGTGCTATGGGTCTGAAACTCCATGAAGACTGGGGAACAACACCGGCATCAATTGATACCTGTTTATCAGTTGCTGATGAAATGGATATTCAGGTTGCTATCCATACTGATACCCTTAATGAATCAGGCTTTGTCGAAGATACTTTAGCAGCCTTTAAACATCGTGCTATTCATACTTATCACACCGAAGGTGCTGGCGGCGGCCATGCTCCAGATATTATAAAACTCTGTGGTGAAGCCAATGTGTTACCTTCAAGTACCAATCCAACCCGCCCTTTTACGGTAAATACTATCGATGAGCATCTTGATATGCTCATGGTCTGCCATCATCTGGATGCCAGTATCGCCGAAGATGTTGCTTTTGCTGAATCCAGAATTCGCAGAGAAACCATTGCGGCCGAAGATATTCTTCATGATTTGGGGGCATTCAGTATGATTGCCTCTGACTCTCAGGCGATGGGCAGAGTGGGTGAAGTCATTACCCGTACCTGGCAAACAGCACATAAAATGAAACTACAGTTTGGGCCACTGGACGGTGATCCCAAGCGTAATGACAATCAGCGAATTAAACGCTATATTGCTAAATATACCATTAACCCTGCAATCACTCACGGCATTGCTCATGAGGTCGGTAGCATTGAAGTGGGTAAGCTGGCTGATCTGGTTTTATGGAAACCAGCATTTTTTGGTGCCAAACCTTCGCTGATCATTAAGGGCGGATTTATTGCCGCAGCCCCAATGGGTGATCCTAATGCATCGATTCCAACACCACAGCCGGTTCACTATCGTCCTATGTTTGGAGCTTATGGTGCCGCCCGGGAAAACACCAGTGTGACCTTTGTATCTCAGGCAGCTGTCGATAATAATATTGCTGCTTCAATTGGGCTGAAAAAACGTCTGGTCGCAGTAAAAAATACACGTAAAATCACTAAGTCTGATTTAATTCTTAATGACTATTTGCCGACCATTGAAGTTGATGCCCAAACCTATGAAGTTCGTGCTGATGGCCGACTACTGGTTTGTGAAGCAGCCACAGAACTACCTCTGGCACAGCGTTACTTTTTATTCTAGATCGCATTATCTTAAAGATTGGATTGTATTAACTTTATGCTAAAAATTACTCAGAAATTATCACAGCCTCAACCGGCAACGGCAATACTTAAACTGCCCTTTGAACTGAGGCAAAAAAGTCGTTTAAAAGTCACACTGGATGATGGTCGCCAGGCAGGTCTTTTTCTTCAACGAGGCAATGTCTTGCGTGGTGGTGACTGTCTTCTGGCTGAAGATGATTCAATCGTTCAGGTGCAGGCTGACAATGAAACTGTTTCTATGGTGCAAAGCAATGATGCATTACTTCTGGCCAGAGCTTGTTACCATCTGGGTAATCGTCATGTACCACTGCAAATAAAAAATAACTCTCTGACTTATCTGCATGATCATGTTTTAGATGACATGCTCAAACAACTGGGACTCAATGTGAATACCACTAAAGCCCCCTTTGAACCAGAAAGCGGAGCCTATGGCGGCAGTGGCAATTCTCATGAACATCAGCATTCTCATGAGCATCAGCACGCACATGACTGATACTGAGCCTCATGCATGGATACGCCTCTGGCAACTCATCAGTCCCTCTCTGCCTATTGGAACTTATGCTTATTCTCAAGGTTTAGAAACCGCTATAGAAAAAAACTGGGTAGGCAACGAGTCTGAAACACAAAACTGGATCAAAGGCATCTTACAGGATTCACTGGGGATGCTTGATGCACCCATCCTTATCCGCCTGTATCAGGCCTGGCAGAGCAATGACCTCAATGCCCTGATTAAGTGGAACCAGTTCCTTCTGGCCAGTCGTGAGTCCAGTGAATTATATCTTGAAGATCAACAAATGGGTCAGGCATTATGGCGGCTGCTCAATGATATTTTACCCATATCCAATACTGAACCAGAAAATAACAACCTGCCCATTGATACAATTAATCAATATCGGGCACTGGTCAAACAAATTGACACACCCGGTTTTGCCGTTATCTTTTCATTAGCAGCTGTGGTCTGGAAGATCCCTGTTCAGGATTCTGTGCGAGGTTTTCTCTGGTCATGGTGTGAAAATCAGGTGGCAGCCAGTATTAAGCTGGTTCCTCTGGGACAGACTGCAGGCCAGAGAATTCTCAGCGCACTCATTCCAGCCATTAATAATAGTGTATCAAATGCATTAAAGCTGTCTGATGATGAAATCGGAACCCTGGCTCCCGGTTTTAGTATTGCCAGTGCCCAGCATGAAGTGCAGTATTCCCGATTATTTCGTTCATAAATCTTTAAGCCCTATAATACAATAAAAGGAAAAATAAATGTCAGATCAGATTTTAAGAGTGGGTGTCGGTGGCCCCGTTGGCTCAGGAAAAACAGCACTCTTGCAAGCATTATGTAAAAACATGAAAGATGATTATAATATTGCTGTTGTAACGAATGATATTTATACCCGTGAAGACGCTGAGTTTTTAATCCGTAATGGCGCATTGGATGAAGATCGAATATTAGGTGTTGAAACAGGTGGTTGTCCACATACAGCGATTCGTGAAGATGCATCAATGAATCTCACGGCAGTAAGTGATTTACAAGCACGTTTTGAAGATCTCGACGTAGTTTTTATTGAAAGTGGCGGCGATAATCTCAGTGCAACATTTAGCCCCGAACTATCCGATCTGACCCTCTATGTCATCGATGTGGCTGCCGGTGATAAAATTCCAAGAAAAGGCGGTCCTGGTATTACCAAATCAGACTTACTGGTGATCAATAAAATTGATCTGGCACCCTATGTCGGTGCTTCATTAGACGTTATGGAACGTGATGCAAAAAAGATGCGTGGTGAGCGTCCCTTTATATTTGCCAATATGAAAAAAGAAACCGGTCTTAAAGAAATTATCAAATTTATTGTTGAGCAGGGAATGTTGTAATATGTATTGCAGGATAAATTAAACAAAGCAGATCTCCCTGACTTATCAAGAATTACATTTAGGTAATACCTAAGGAATTAAAATGTAGCTAAAAAACTCAATACATGACCCTTCTATTTATGAATAATGGTAAATCAATGTCTGTTACACTATCACTTTCAGGCATGAACAAAAAGCTGATTTAAGAAAAACCTATGAAATCACAACTCACCTTTACCTTTTTTAGTTTGTTATTGTCGGTATCGGCTAATCATGCCATTGCCTCGCCTGTGTATGCCCCTTTTCAATACTACAGCTTGGATGAACGCCTTGCACAGTTGTTTTATCACCATCAGGTTACCGCAAAAAGCCATGAACTGGACTGGCCGTTTAAGGCTGAACAAGTTGATATTCTCTGTTTGAGGAATAGTCATCCAATTGTAAAAATCAATCAACAATTCTTTGATTTAGACTTCCGCAGTTCTTTTTATAACAAAAAACTACTCATAATTGACGATGCACAATTAAATACAAATGGTAAAAAAATGATCACTACTTATGCCAATTTAATACTTCAACAGTGCGAAGAACAGTTTTATAAAATGGGTCAATAGCATCAGGTGTTTGCTCTTAACATCCTGATTTTTATCAAAATTTAAGCTATTAGACAGTTATTACAAGTGCTTACTACAGAACAACCATAATTTCATTCTGGTGATACATTGCGACACCTGCTTATGCCCGCATCCCTTTTTTCTCCTGCCTCTTTTTATAGCTAACCGCACTCAGGATAAACATAACGACAATGATCAAGGCCCATTCCTCTGGCTCTGGAACACTGGATACGGAAAAGAGATCATTACCTTTTACAATGGATTTCTTACCCTGATCAATATCCCGTTTAAATCGATCTTTTTCTTTTGATAGTTTTTCCAGTTCCTCTTCCTGACGTTTATTCACTAAAACAATCATGGAAGAAAAAGGTGAAACCACTGAGTTCTTTTTAGCCAGATGATGTAAACCATCCAGATGCTCAGTTTGACTATTACTTTGTGTTTTATTTGAAGCTGGTTGGTTAGATCCTTGATTAGAGCCTTGATTAGCTCGTTGCTTAAAACGTCGATTAAAATCAGCTGAAATCCATTGGTGCGCAATAATTGCAGACAATGCCGATTGTTGTTCCGAAAAAACATCTGGCTTGTCTAATACTTCATAAGACCAGATGTAATTTTGACTGATATTTGACAACTGGTTCAATGTTCTCTGCTGCTTCCAACTAATTCGCTCAATCACATCATTAAGGACGTAACCAACACCTCCCCCACTATGATAAATAGACTCCAGTAATTTGTCTGCATAAGCGTAGGCTGGTTCATTTCCCAGGTGCAATATCCATAATGCTGTCTCTTTATTAATCGTTTTAGTCATTACA
>JADGDG010000057.1 GCA_016744995.1 Gammaproteobacteria bacterium | reverse complement strand
GCTTAATTTTTAAAACAGTGCTTGTATAATCATAGCCAAACGCTGAGCTTCGGGATCATACCTTATATCTTAAGCATTATAAACCTATAATTCATGCCCGGGAGTACTGAATTACCCATGAATTCACCTCAACCACATAAACCAGACATTGAAAAAGCTTCTTTGCTTGATTACCTGAAAACCTGGCCATTATTTTTATTGCCTCAACACTTTCTATCTTCATTGATCCATCGTTTTATGCGGATAAAACACAAGGGTTTTAAAGATCTGCAAATCAATCAATTTATTAAATTATTTAATGTTGATATGAGTGAATCCGACAAAGAAAAAAGCACTGATTTTCTGGATTTTAACCATTTTTTTACCCGGCAATTAAAAGCCAATGTCCGAATTGATAACACCAGCCCTGATGAGCTTTGCTGCCCCGTTGACGGTGCCATCAGTGAATTAGGCGATATTGAAGATGAACAGTTAATTCAGGCAAAAGGGCACTATTTTTCTTTAAATGAATTAGTAGGTGGCGATCAGTCTTTAACGGAGACTTTTCGTCATGGTAAATTTGCAACGATTTACCTGTCGCCACGAGACTATCACCGTATTCACATGCCAGTAGAAGGTACATTACAGGAAATGCTGCATATACCGGGACAATTATTTGGCGTCAACAAAGCATCAGTAAAAACCATCCCGCGTTTATTTGCCCGTAATGAACGTGTCCTCTCACTATTTTCAACACCTGCGGGCCCAATGGCTCTGATACAAGTAGGCGCTATCTTCGTTTCCAGTATCGAAACTACCTGGCAAGGCGTCATTACCCCACCACGGCAGAAACAGATACAACGCTGGCAGTATCAGGATCAGGAAAAAAGGATCAAAGCCCAGGAAATGGGACGTTTTAATATGGGTTCAACGGTTGTCTTATTATTTGCCAAAGACACAATTGAGTGGGATGAAAAATTACAGCCTGATCTGCCAGTGCAAATGGGGCAATTGCTGGGGCAAATTAAACCAGCCACATAATTGGCAGTTTCTTATATTAGTCACTAAGGGCATTTAGCAGCTATTTCAGAGATCAGATATAATATCGATTTTTCAGTTATGGTGATGTGATGTTTATAACACCTGCGCTTTACCGCTCTAAAGAGTAAGAAAAAAAAGGAGTTAATATGGATGTTTCCACAATTATTACACTGGTCATTTTAGGTGTAACTGGTTTGTACTTTATCGCTATTTTCAACCAATTGGTCGCATTGAAAAACCGCTATAAAAATGCCTTTGCCCAGATTGAAGTGCAGTTGAAAAGACGCTATGACCTGATCCCCAACCTGGTGGAGACAGCAAAGGGCTATATGAAACATGAACGGGAAACACTAGAGGCTGTAATTGCTGCCCGAAATGCTGCATCTTCAGGACTTTCTTCTGCTCATAATGCTGTGGGCGATAGTGCGGCAATGCAAATGCTTGGTCAGGCAGAGGTGAGTCTTACAGGAGCTATGGGGCGGTTTAATATGACCGTTGAAGACTATCCTGATCTCAAAGCAAATCAGAATATGTTGCAGCTCAGTGAAGAACTATCCAGTACAGAAAACAAAGTTTCCTTTGCTCGTCAGGCATTTAACGATCAGGTTATGACTTATAATATCTATAAACAGTCCTTTCCCCAGAATATTCTTGCCGGGATTTTCGGGCATAGCATCGATGCCACGCTACTGGAATTTGCAGATAGTGAGCAGATTCAGTCACCCCAGGATATTTCCTTTTAGGCAGACATAGCGTATGAATTTCTTTGAAGCTCAGGCTCAGGCTAAACGTAAAACCAGTTGGTTAGTCTTCTTATTTGCTCTGGCTGTTCTGGGGCTGATTGTTCTGACTAACCTCCTGATCATTTTCTTTCTTGCCTCTACCAGTGCTGATGTCGAGACAATGACGGTTAATAATGCCAGAGGAATGTTTAGCTGGGAACAGTTTATAGCGATTGGACTTGGAGTCTCGGCACTAGTGTTATCAGGCAGTCTCTACAAAATAGTTTCGCTTTCTTCCGGGGGGCAGGCCGTTGCTGAAATGCTCAATGGCAAACTCATTCCCAGGAATAGTCAGGATCCTAAACAGAGAATTCTACTCAATGTTGTGGAAGAAATGGCCATTGCCTCAGGTTCACCCGTGCCCAATGTCTATTTACTAGATGAAGCTGGAATCAATGCCTTTGCCGCTGGAAAGTCACCACAGGATGCCGTCATTGGTATTACGCAGGGAGCTTTGGATAACTTCAGTCGTGATGAGCTTCAAGGCGTGATTGCGCATGAGTTTAGTCATATTTTTAATGGTGATATGAAGTTGAATATCCAGTTAATTGGAGTGTTGAACGGCATTCTGATCATCTACCTGATTGGGTCATTTATTTTTCGCAGTGTGGCGTATTCAAGACATTCTCGCAGTCGTAAAGGTAATGGAGCCTTCGCTTTTATGATGTTGGGACTGGGTTTGATGGTTATTGGTGGTGTGGGTAAGTTTTTTGGGCAATGGATCAAAGCCGTGATCAGCCGGGAACGGGAATACCTTGCTGATGCTTCAGCAGTTCAGTTTACTCGAAACAACCTGGGCATTGCTAATGCACTGAAAAAAATTGGCGGTCTTAATGCCGGCTCAGTACTGCAAACACCCTCTGCCGCAGAATTCAGTCATGCTTATTTTGCTGATGGTGTCAGTAGTTTCTGGCAATCACTTTTTGCCTCACACCCTCCTTTAAAAAAACGTATTAAACGGGTTGAACCTCACTGGAATGGCAAATATATTGTTCCAAAATTTGAGCCAGTAATGGGTCAGAAAATGGATAAAAGCTCAACTGAAGAAGCACTGCTTAAAAAAGAAGCAAGAAATGATCAGCTTATTCAAACAGTGTTGACGGGGGCTGTTATTGCCAGTTCCGGAAAAAGAATTGAACAGGCGGCTGAACAGGTCGTTGCACAAGTTGGTCGAATTAAAGAAGAAAACATTGCTTATGCCCATGAATTGATCAATGAAATACCGAAGAAAATCAAGACAGCCACAGAAGAACCTTATGGTGCCCGGGCCATAATTTATGCCATGCTATTGCAAAATAATATAAAAGACAGACAAAGTCAGCAGGCAATTTTAGAAAACAAAGCTGATCCTAAAGTAGCAAAATATACGATGGATCTACTCCAGGATTTTGAAGCGCTAACAAAAAAACTGCATTTACCGCTGGTTGAATTGAGTATGCCCGCTCTAAAACAACTGTCAGTCAATCAATACCAACCTTTTAGAGAGACCGTGGAAGCCTTAATTTCCGCTGATAACACGGTTGATCTGAAAGAGTGGTTTATTCAGCGACTGGTATTACAACAACTGGATGAACATTTTGGCCTTAGAAAAAAAGCCAGGGCAATCCACTATCTGTTGGGTGCTGTTAAGGCAGATGCAGAATTGATCCTCTCAATGCTAGCGATGATAGAACACGATGAAGAACAGGAAGCAAAAGCCGCATTTGCCACCGGCATTAAATCCGTCAGGGCAGGGGCACTTCGTTACATGCCATACAGTGAATTTTCACCCAAAAAGCTCAATCAGGCAGTCGATCAGCTGGCACAAATGAAACCACTATTAAAACAAAGATTCTTACAAGCCTGTACCGCAGTGATTTTGCATGATGGCAAAGTGAGTGACAAAAGCATTGAAATGCTTCGTGCAGTATCCAGTGTGCTTGACTGTCCCATGCCACCCATGTCGTTAGATTAAACACTTTGCTTCAGGTGAAGAAGATGCCTTTAAGGATTTGTCAGAACAAATTGAATTTGCCCGGAACGATGGTTGAGCACCTTATTAAGCATCACGTCCTCTAAACCCTGATACAGCCCTAACGAAAAAGCTAGTAGCGAACATTAACAGGGATAAAACAGGTATAACCATTGGCAAAAGCCCCGGATCTTCAGCAGCAAAAAATATTATCACTACTGGAATTGACACCACCAGGAATGACGTTACAGCATTAAATATAATAGATAATAAAAAGGATTTTATTCGCCTGGAAATCAGACCTATTCCAACCCCAGGAAAAAAGATGATTAAAAATACTATCTGGCTTTAATTCATTTGCTTAACACCAAGTTAACCAGACCGACTTATTTATGGAGTTTGTGATATCCTACGCGAAGTGCAGGCACAAAGGCCAGAAATGAGGAGGTTTCAGTGAGCGTGTTTTTGCGAACGAGATTGAACGCATTATTGGGCTTTTTGGGCCAAAAGTAACCAACCCTAAGCATTTCAACCGTACCAACGTACCATAACGAGCACCACGCAAAAAAGCTATATACTTACAAACCAAACTTACTTTACCATGGTACTTTTGATTTTTCTATTTGCACTTAATTTACGTAAAACAACCTGAAATAGACTGCGTACTGAAACAACTATAATAAATACAATAATAAAAAATATTATCCCAATACTGTCAGATATAATGCCACCATCATACCTGGGAATACTCTCTCTTTCCATCTGGAAGAAAAACAGTGCCCACAATAAAAACCAGGTGCAAATAGTGTAACTAGTAAACACCTTACCCCAGGGAATAAAGGCTGGAGCCAAAACAACAACTGCAAAGATCGTTAGTAATAATTCTGCCATAACTAATTTTTACACATAATTGTTTGCTCAATACTCTAAGAAATACACCCTTATGAATACAGGAAAAGAAATGCAGACTCCTGGCTTTATGAGCCCAATGTCAATTTCACCGGAAACAAAAGCTATTCGATCAAACATAGCTTTTGGTTTCCAGTGCAAATTCTTGATCATTTAGAATTATTATTTATAACAGTATTACAATTAACTATATCAACATCATTAACTGGCACTAATAATCTTGGGTCTGGCTTAAATTTAATGATTTCTTCAATTTTTCCATCTTTACAAAAAGCACTAATGTCATGTATATCAACAACTATGCCTTTATGCTTGCCATCTTGAACCATAGCTTTTATATTATTTCCATTAAGATAACCAAACCATAAACTTAATGATTTTGTATTTTCTAATAAGATTGTTTTTATTATAGTACCAGAATATATTACATCAATTACATCATCAGCATATTCGACATTTCCATTCGTTTTAAGGTATTCTTTAACCGACTTAGGAGCATTATAATAACCTGCTTGCACAGGTAGATTATTTTCAGGACTAAGTCCCATGAGTTCATCACCAATATCAGTATCTACTTTCAGTAAGAAAACATCAGATATTAGCCTATATTCCCTATCATATTTATATCCTCCCCATTCCTCATTTCGATTATTATGATTACTGTTAAAGCTAACACAACCATTTAAACATGAGATTATAAAAACAAACAAAATATATTTAAGTATCATTTAGAGCTCACACATAAAATCTAACGTTCGGTTCTCTGGGAAGCTTGTCGTTGATGTTTCAACCAACGGCAACCTTTCCATGAGCAACCGGTTATAAACGATTTTCTTCTTCTTTGTGATGCCAGATTCGTAGTATTGAAATTTCTTCCGGGCGTATTAAATAACGGGCTGTGTAGCTTCCAATAATTAAATCTCGAATAATATCAGGGTTTGGTGCTTGCTCAACTTTGACTCCAAGGTATGGGAATGATTTTAATTGAGCAATCCCTTTTTTTATTAAATTTGCAGCCCGTTGTGCAGCCTGTGGATTTTTTATTGCTATAAACTCTCTCAGTCGAATTAGATCATTGATTGATTCTGGCGAATATGAAAATTTCATGAAATTGGAGGCTCAAGCTCATTCTCAGAGCCCCAGCTATCAAGCCACTCATTTACATCTTTTTCATCAATTGAACGACCCGATTTTACAGAGTCAATGGCTTCTAAAGTTTCATTCCATCTTTGCTCATCGACAGACTTTCGCTCCAAAAACTCTTTAATTGCCTGATTAATAAGATAGTTTTTGCTTCTATCTAGTTTTTTTGACAAATTATTAAGGGGATTTTCAATTTCAGGTTGTAGTCTTATACTTGTTACACCCATCACGACACCCACTTTTTAAATACTATGTATTACATTGTAGTCTAACAATTTGTTTTATTCAATCTGGAGGAGGTGATTGAGTTTATAACGCCAATTTCAGCGGGGCGTGTTTTTGTCTCCGCTGGATTTTCTGGTTAGACTGCCCTATACTATGTAATAACATGTGTACTAACAGAAAGGCATTAATTATGTTAAAAGTAAAAGTTACCTCAATTGGGAACTCTATGGGCATTTTGCTTCCAAAAGAAGCACTTAGCAAGATGAAAGTATCAAAAGGAGATGCTTTATATCTTGTAGAAAACCCCGATGGCTTCACTTTAACCCCCTATCAGGATGACTTCAAAAGTCAAATTGAAGTAGCTGAAGATATAATGAAGCGATATCGAAACACTCTCCATGAGCTAGCTAAATGAGAGAACCTACCTGGGTGCTTGATGAAATTGTTCAATCCGTACACTCCATACTTTTAGCTGAACATGGTGGTGGAAGTGGAATCCGAGACAAATCATTATTAGATTCTGCTCTTGCTAGAGCCAGGCAAAAATTTAGCTATGACTCTAGTATTTCAATTTTTGATCTTGCTGCTGCTTATAGCTTTGGTATTGCAAAAAACCATCCGTTTGTTGATGGAAACAAAAGAACAGCATTCACTATTGGTACTTTGTTTCTTGAAATTAATGGCTTTAAACTTAATGCAACAGAAGTGGATGCTACGATTGCATTTGAAAATTTAGCATCAGATGTTCTCAAAGAAAATGAATTGTCATTATGGTTTAAGGAACACTGTATTAAGGTCAACGCTTAAATCAGTGGTGCGTCTTTTTGCATCCACTGGAATTTTTTAGATTTTTTTTGATGTATCATAACTGAGTTATCCCCACGAATATAATAGGTAACTCACTGAAAAATTAGAAATTGATCGACTTTCATGGTGAATTGTGATCAAATTTGTTTCGACCAAAAAG
>JADGDG010000056.1 GCA_016744995.1 Gammaproteobacteria bacterium | reverse complement strand
CTTTGGTCGTAATGCGAAAGATTCGGCGCTTAATGGGCAGGTTATTCAGGCTGAAAAGCTGAATAAAATCGCTGGTAAGTAACGATATCAGACAAAGTCGTTTGTTCTGAGTCGCTTGCTCGAGGTCAAAGCCCGGACAACGGCTCAAGATGATAGATGGATCCATTAAAAAGCCCGATACGGTCAACCGTACCGGGCTTTTTTGTGATCTGTATCACCACATAGGTATTTACCCTAAGTTTTAATGGGAAATACTTGACTATTATATTAGCATTCTATAATATACAGATATTGAAATTTAAATTAACTCCTTATCTGGGGGTGGGTATGTTTAGTTCAGCTTGTAATGCTATGAAAAAGTCAGTGATGCTATCAGCATTTTTTTTAACAATTGGTGTGTTGTTAGAAATCACTACACAATTCTTATCCCTTAAGAGCATGGCTCCGGTTTATTTTGCTTATGCTGGTGTTTTTGCTATTTTTCTTGGTATTGTTGGAATCATTACAGTTTCAGTCGCAGTTATGATCCCAAGCGTAAGCCAACGCCTGCAATCCTGCCAGCATTAATTCTTAGTTTCAAAAGTTGTAACTATTCAGCCCAAAAAAGAGTCGGTTATCAATACCCGACTCTTTTTTATCAGTTCAGTTCTAAATCATTAGCTGCAGCCTTGTACACTGCTTTAATTTTCTGGCTTATTACTCAGAAGTTGCTTTTTCTGCTTCTGTTTTAGCACCCAGCAGTTTAAATATTAGTGCGGCTGGACAAAAACCGGTAAATGAACTTTGGAATAAGTTAAGCCCGACAAACCCGGTAAACCAGAGCCAGTTGATATTGTGGTAAACCGCCAGTAAAACACTCAGAGTAACAAAAAGGCCCGCCATCGCGGTAATTAATTTTTCTACTGTCATTATAATTTCCTCTAATAATTATCTATTTTGTACCTATTTTTAAAATAGCTGGCTATAACTATTATCGGTGCCATTAATAATAACAATATCCCTAAGCCAATAATAATATGTGGCAGATAGCCTATTTCAGGTATCACCCACCTTGCAACTAAAATCATACACAGTCCTGCAATAAAAAATACAATTGCAGTACTTACACCATCCTTAAAAGTTTTACAGCCTAAAGAAAGCATCCTAATGATTACATTTATCCATTCTTTCTTTAGCCTTTGGCAACACAGAAAGTAAAAAAGTTGATATTAATATAATTGGTGCCAGAAGCAATAAGATGAAACCGGCAAAAACAACTATGTGATTTAAATGCCAAAGCTCCGGCACAATATTTGCTCCAGCAAGAATAATTAAAACACCTGCAATAAAAAATATTATTGTGACAATAACACCTTCGCGCATTGTCTGACACCCTAATGATAACAACATAATACTATCTCAATTAATAGTTAGTAGATTATAAACTCGTTACTTCAATAATTTCTTTGCACTGCCTTTTTGCAAACCAAATTCTTCTTCTATCATGGCATTCCATTTATCACGCTTAAAGGTTTTTTCATCAGGAATTATTCTATGCACTAAATTATAGTGGCACTCAATACAAGTTTTATCTTTGGCATCTTCCAGATGAATTTGTAAAGTATCCGGTCGGTCGCCATAAATTGCTACTTTTACATGGCATTTTTTACAGGTGGCCGAATCCCTTTTTTTAAACCATTTTCGTGCCTCAAAAGCCGCTTCAGGCAAATGTAAAGCATTAATAACCGGATCATCATAATCATGACCAAAAAGCTGCTTGTATAAATCCTTGCTGCCCATAAAATGATCCCAGGTAGCTGACAGAACACCTTCTGAAACATGACAATCACCACAACTGGCCCGTACTCCAGATTTTGGTTTATAATGCGCCGAATTTCGATAGGGCTCTGCAGCCAGTTCCATGGAGTGACAGGAAGTACAAAATTCTTCTGTACTAGTATAGTGGTCAAATTCAATTAAAAAAAGAATAAATGCAATACCTGAAATGCCGCCAAAAATTAACGCAAACAATACATGCCGAGTAATAAAGGATGGCAGTAAATCATTAATTTTCATTATTGCTTCCTTTATTATCAACCTGTTCTTCATGATCAAAAACAGGACTGACTCTATCAGGATAATTCATCCAGTCATGATGTTCAGAATCCTTCACGTATTTCTTGATCAATGCTTCACTTTTTTCCGGGCTGGCAATTGTTCGTACCTGCGGCAGAAAACGACCATAAAAAACAGCACCAACTTCAGACAGACCTTCCCAGGTACTACTGGGACTAGCCATTGCAGCGCCATGCCGTGCACGGGTACCACCCTTATGCCATAGTTGCCAGTAAGTAATTTCTATAGCTTCATCAAAGGGTGATGGTGTCAATAATTTATCTGCATACAATGCCTTCATAATCGCCTGAGCCGGTTTGCCATACTTTTCATTGTAGAGTTCAACAACATTATCAAACTGCTTCATAGCATTATTTGCGAAGTTTTTGCTATGACATTCCAGGCACACTTTTTTCATTGCATTACGTCGCCGCTTGGGTGAAGCAACTGCTTTTATTTTCGCTATGCTGCCATCCATTTTCCTGATACTTTCACCTCGGCGGGGAATGGCTTCAGATGTTGATAATTCCCGTCGGTCACCATCTTCAAAGATAGCCAGGTATTGTTGTGTGGACACCGCCTGATTCAGATTCCAGGCATCACGCATCCCCACATCATGAGTTGATTTCATTTTCCCTGCAGCACCCATATGACAAGTCACGCAGGTTGGTGCAGCCGAATAATCCTTGCCAACAACCCAGCTGTCATTAGACATGTTCATTGCATCTTTATGAGCATCAAACATCATTCCATGCTTTGATGTTTCATAAACGATTTTGTCTGGTGAATCTGGTCCTGAGTGACAATGTGTACAGGCGCTGGGATGACGAGCCTGAGCTTTGGAAAATTGATGGCGACCATGACAGGAAGAGCAGGAGCCTCTGGAACCATCGGGATTAATACGACCAATTCCTGTATTTGGCCAGGTCGTTGGATCAAGTGTACCATCCCCTTTTACCTTAACTTCTGAGCCATGACATTTAGCACAACCGGCATCATTAATTGAAAGACTGCCAAAGTGTTCTGTCAGTGCTGGCATACGATTTTTTATGATAGAGACTGCTTTAGCATGTACCGAACCTTCCTGTTGTTTAAACTCCGTTTCATGACATCGACCGCAATCTTTAGGAGATACAATAACTGCAATAATACTACCTTCATGCTCCATGGAATCCTCATCATCTTCATAAGCCTGATGGCAGTCAAGACAATTGACATTGGCCTCAGCATGAGCACTGTTTTTCCATTGATGTGTTAATCCTGATGAAGATTTACTATGGCACTCAACACAACTTTTTCCTTCTTCAAGTCCCCAGCTTGAGGAATCTAATGTTACCTTTGCCGCCATAGAAAAGTGTGCTAAAAACAGAGATAAACTGCAGATAAAAAATACACGTATAGATATCATATTAATGCCTGAAAAAATAATTAATAACTGATAACATTTTATTAACAGTCATCTTTTTTATAAAGAGCATTAAAATAAAACGTTAGCAATGTAAAAGAAATAATGCAGCCTGAAAAAAATATTCTCAGGCTGCAATTAGGCAGGGCTCAGAGTTAAATAGAGTTTTCAGATGTTGCTATCAGCTTAGGAGCTGTTACATCTGAGGGGATTTTCTTGCCAAACTTCTTAACCAGTCCAGGCCAGAGAAGATTATAGTAAAGTTCAGCACGAACCAGAACAACACCCTTTGCAGGAATATCATAGTTCAGTTCGCGTTTTTCAAAGGCTTTTAAACGATTATCAGCACCCTGATCTTTTGCAGTTGGCGGTGCAGTTGGTGCGCCTTTATCGTCTACTAATACCAGATGCAGATAAGCTTGTTTATCTGTTTTACCAGGGTGTCCCTTAGCATTTTCCCAGACAACATTACCATTTTCATCGTAGGCAGTTACTTTTAGGTGGAGATTTCTAAAAGGTGCTCCCGTAGGCATTGAATGTGGTTGTTTATTTTGCATGGTAATAACAGATTTGATGTTATCACCTTGTTTCTTGCTATCCATATAGAACACAACCGAACGTTGTAACATAGCCAGACTATGTCCACCCCCCATACTGTGATCTGAACGACCTCCCGTGGTAGGCATATGGCAAGAAAGACAATCAGCCTTAGCATTACTTGCAATAAATTCATCACCTGTGGCACAAAGTGGCACACCATGACTGTTATTTCTCTTATCATGGCAGCCCATACAAGCATCTGAGGTTCTCAATTGCTTAGGATTACTTTCCATTGCTAAGGCAGGAATGTCTTTACCGTCCATTGTTACTGGCTTACCTAAATGTGGATTAGGCTTTTGCTCATCATCATCGCTAGTGAAACCAAATTCATCCCCTCCAGCAGTTAAAGCAGAGAGCTTAAAATTAGAGTTGCGACCAGTGCCCTGAATTTTATCACCATAGTCATAAGCTTTCAGACCAAGGTTCAATTTTCCATCTTTTCCCTGAATGCCATTAAACTTCGTCAGAGTGTGACAGGCAATACAGTTAACACCTTCTGAATAGGCAGGCTTAGAATCCAGCTTTGTTACTTTATCTTTTGCAGCATTAGGTGCATGACATTGCAAACACACCGGGTATTTGCCGTTTTTCGTCTTAACGCCTTCTTTACCCGGATCGCCGACAACTTTTCGATAAAAAGCACCATGAATGGGATCTTTGAAAGCAGTACTATTCGCATGCATAGAACCTTTCCACTGCTTATAGGTTTCTTTATGACATGTTTTACAGACAGTTGCTGAAATATGATGTATAGATTCAGATTCATCTGCGCCGGTAGCTGCTGATGCGCTATTAGCTAAAAATAGAAAAGCCATAAGGCCAGTTGAAATACCAGTAAGGATTAAGGGTATTTTTTGCATAACAAACATATTAGTTCCCCGCTTTAGTCTTATTTTATAAGAATATAGATATAATCCAGGTAAGCTAAATCAGAAAATTATATGATCGAGCCAGGATTATAAACAATGACATTTGAGCAAATAAATTCTATTTATTTACTGCTATGTTCTGCCCTCATAGAAACAAAAAGCAAAGCTGAGAAATAAAATACTTCTCGTAGGTAAAACTTAATTATTATTATATATTTTTTTATTTTTGCTAGTTTAATCGCTCTGCATTAAGAAATATAGTCTTTTCAGAAAAAACAGATAAATTTACTTTATTACTATATTATCAATATCTTATAGCAATTCTAATCACCTTTCCCTAGCACTATGCAGTCTTTCAAATCATTCGCAGTCTGACCACCATTGATGCATTGTTTTATCTTTTCTGCTTCCACTAAAAACAATTTCAGTTGTGAAACCATCTGCTCTGGTGGAATATTTTTCTTCTGAATTTTATCTAAAATTTGTTTTTTTATTTGTAGATGTCTTTCAGTTTGTTGTGAAATATCTGCAGATGTATTTTCATTGGCAATATGAATAGCCACTTCATCAAGACAGATTTCAATTGGTTTTCCATGCTGAAGGCATTTAAGCGTTCCACGCAAATAAATAATACTCTGGTCAAATGCTGGCATGAGTTGCTGCTTTAAGTCATTAATATCTGTTTTTCTGAGTTTGATATTAAAATCAGCAGCATGAAGTGGATGAATAAGTATAAGAAATAAAGCAATAACGAAAAGGAACCGGGAACAATAGTGACACATAATCAAAGCAACCTATTTTCAGTAATGGAATAGATTAACCTGTATAAGTCATATTTTAAAATGAATAATGACTTCAACATAATAAATATAAATCTATTGGGTTAAAGCCATATTTTTACAAATAAAGAGATATTTATAAAGTGTAGATTGAATATGCACCAAAAAAAATGGTAGAAATTGAAAGCACGAAAACTCCAAACTCAAAAAACTTTATAAGTGAATTGGTCATATATTCCCTTCTTTATAGTTATACTTACCTGATTAAATTCAAAATTTAACTAGGGTTTACCCTTGAAACTATAACCAACAAACAGGGAGAATAAAAGTTTTTTTTCATTATTATTGACATAGATCAGAATTGCCTCAATTTTTTTTCTTATACTCCATTTTCAAAGCAGATTCATTAATCGTCTTGTTTTCATCAACAGGCGAAAAACCAGGCTGCTCAGCATCATTTATTTCAACACTATTAGCAGAGGAAAAAAAGCGCCCAATTACTCTGAAAACTGTCTTAACCCCCTTCCACAATTTTGGCAGCAGCCAAATTGCCAGAATAATAAATAAAATCAGAAAAATAACAAACAAAGCAGGATGATTTAAAGCTGTCCACAAACCAGCAATGACAGCAATGTCTTCAGTAATAGAGGCAGTCCAGTTGGTCACTGGCTCTGGTGATGTATTAATTAATACTCGTGATCCTGCCTTAAATGAATGACTCGTTAAGGCCATTCCACCACCTAATATACCTGCTGTAATACCCGCAACAGATGACATATCCCCAACAGCACCCGCAGCCAGAATAGCACCTGCGGGAACACGAATAAATGTATGCATCGCATCCCAGCCAGTATCAACTCCAGGGATCTTATCTGTAAAAAACTCCACACAATACATGAACCCTGCGGCTCCAATAACCATCGGATCACTCAATACCTGCAGTTCTGGCGGTAAATCAATATTACCGGTTGTTCCCATGATACCGAGCATAAGAATAGCTGCATAAAGATTAATACCACTTGCCCATGCAGCCCCCATACTCATTGCTATAACCGCCACTAGTTGGTTATATTCTTCCATTAATGTAATCCTTTTGTTTATTTCATTAACTAATACATGGTTATTTCTTCATAAGAAGTCAAGGGAGGAGTAACTTTGAACACATCCAAGATCAGAATCAAAGAGTATAAGTTCCTCAACTTAATAATAAATATGAGTTCAGGGCATTTAATTCGACCCCTTCCACACAAAAAAGCCCGCTCACCTTTCGGTGACCGGGCTTTTTAGTCGCATTGACTAATAAGTTAGAACAAACTGTAGCTATTCAGCGTGTTTAGATTTTGTCCG